>NZ_VFIO01000010.1 GCF_007858365.1 Pseudomonas saxonica
ATGGTGAGTGAGTCGATATCGATCTACAACAGCGAGCGTCCGCACCAGTCTTTGAAATACAAAACGCCCGATGCAATGCATCGGGCGTTGGGGTGAAACAGGTGTAAACCTATTTCAGGACTAGACACTGCGATTTGCAAAACCCCCACCTCAGAACGCCAAATCAGCACCCACCTCCAGGTACTCGATACCTTTCTCTGTGTGCCCATCTTGATAGTGTTTGGTCATCTTCGCGTCTGCATGGCCATCAGCGCCTAAATGTATTCCTGCGGGAAGTTCTGCTGCTCATATAGCCAAGCACCCAAAGCGCGGATTTCGTGAAAGGTGGGTCGTTCGGTGGCCGGAATATGGTCATACGCATGCGCCGCGTCCCGGGCCTTGCTGAACTCGTTGCTCAGATAGTTCGGGGTGACTGAGGTCCAGTGAACCTTGGCGGCTATCTGCTCGCGCTTTCGCGCCTTGGGCCGGTAATGGATCAGGTAGGGCGAAGCCACGGGGGAGCGCAAACATTCGCTCACAACCTCTCGTAGGGCTTTGCCCATTTTTATCTGCAAGTGAATCGGGTTGTCATAGCCCTGGGTCTTGCCGGGCGAAACCTTGATCGTGTTGTTCTCAAGGTCCACCGAAGACTTGAGCCACGAAACGATATCGTCATGCCGCTGCAGGCCTGCTGACCAGCGTGCCCGACCTGCACGCCGCGCCGCGTGCCCTTCTGCACCATCGCTACAACAAGAAATCCAGCCGCGACGTGTACGGCGGCATGTGGGCCGATTACACCGTGCTGATATTGCGGCACCAGAAGGTGCATTAACACATCAGCGCCCGCATAGCAGAAAAGGCGTAATACTTTTGGTTTAACTTCGTACAGTCGAATCGGAAAGCGCTGGCATCAATTCTCCAATCCCTCTCCATAGAATCGCCCGGTCATTCATCAGGTTGATAACCGTATGGCTCAAGAGCCTTGGAGCGATTACTGCTGTCCTGCTTGTTACGCCCGGGTATTGAAAGCCAGAGCCTGGGAGAAAGAGCTTAAAAGCAGAGAAGTGCCTTACACCCCCGCGCCGCCACGACCGCCACCCAAACCTGCGCCTCCTCCAAAACTTGAACCGCCGACCAATGGCTGTGTGTTTGCGAAGTCATGCACGCTGCCCAATGGGGTGATCGACCATAAAAATCCGAATGGTTTTGTACCCGTTGAAACATTGGCAGAGTACGGTGCGTATGCGGTATTGGGCACAGTGGGGGCGATCACCACTGAAGGCACCGCGCTGGACTGGATCGGCGGCTCTGGAACTGCTGTTTCACTGGCCAGGCGTTTGGGTGGCAGCCTGGCGCTAAGTACGACTGGTTCAGGAGTGGGTGTAGCCGCGCCTTTTATGGCCGGCGGTGTAAGCGCTATTGATGCCCAATACCACTTCGGCAGACAGCGCCTTTTACAAATCAGAGCACTACGCCCAGCTCACCAAAGGCAACACGCAGGTTCGTATCAACCTTAAATATCTGGACGATGGAGCGGTCAGTGTTTACGGGTTCTACACAGGCAATCAACCGGACTGGAGACAAGTCCCGGTTGTAGCGGCGACCCCCCGTGGTGAGCAACTGGTTGTCGATGTCGGCAACGGTTTGGAAATTATTTGGACTCCAGCCGTCGACACGAATGAAGTACTGGGTATTCCTGCGTTAGAGGCGGCGTCACTAAAGCCTGGTGCATGGGTATTTCCGGCGAACGCGCAAGCTGACAGGATTCTGGAGAATCCAGAGCATCCACCGGAATATCAGGATTTTATAATCTGGTTTCCGACTCACCCGCAGATAGCTGCGATCTATCTGTCACTGAGCCTGCGCTATGCACCGGGTGTGGTATCAGGAACGGGCGAGGATCTTTGGGGGGGGTGGCTTGATCATGCCAGCAGCGGCATGGGTGCACCTCTTCCTAAGGCAGTGGTCGATGTGCTTAGGGGCAAGACGTACAGCAGGTTTGATTCATTCAGGCGTGCGTTTTGGAGGGAGGTTTCGAGGGTTCCTGAACTTGCAGATCAGTTCACTGTTCGCGTTCTTGAGAAGGCACAGAAAGGCAAGGCTCCAACGGTAAAATTTTCCGACAAAGCGGGGAAAAGACATCGTTATGAGCTTCATCATTTAACGCGAATAGTCGATGGTGGGGGCGTTTATGACGTCGATAATATTCGTGTAAATACCCCTAAAAATCACATAGCGCTTCATGAGCAAGAGTAATCATGGAACTTAAAAAAGCGTTGAGCGACTACACTGAGCGTCAGTTCGAACAGTTTGTTCAGGAAATAATTGACGATATTGGTACCGATAACTATCAAGATGAATTGATGTCTCACTTTGATTTTCTTGTAGGTGATATAGGTGGGACAGATTTGATTTTTTATTCTAAGCCCGGTGCGGATGACTCAGCACAAGGCATCACAAAAACTATAAAAATCTGGTGCGAAGCCAACGGTTTACCCGGTTTTAAACCACGATTCTAAGAACCTACCTACCCAATATTTCCCCCGCAAAACCTACAGTGCTGCTTGTTCAAGTTGATTTTAGACATGGACAGACAGCGCTGCGGTCAATAGAAAAGCTATCACATGATCAATGCATTTAGTTTTCTGCCTGTACCTGAGGAGGGTTAATGCCAGCTCGAACAGTAGTCATCGGCTGCCAGCCCTTAGTCGTTCAGATCATTCTGTACGGTGTGCTGGGCGCCCGTTTTGGTCGTGAACACCGGCTGGCAGTGCATTCATGTGCCGAAGCCATTCATGCACTGTGCGTCTCGATCCCCGGCTTTAATCGCTTCCTGCACCTGTCGGAAGAACGCGGCCTGACCTTTGCTGTGTTCCGGGGCAAACAGAACCTGTCCGTGGATGAAATGGACATGCGCTCAGGACGCGCCGAACCGATCCGCATCGCGCCCATCGTTATGGGCCGTAAAGCCGGACTGTTTCAAACCATCGCCGGCACTAAAGCCTGGTGCATGGGTATTTCCGGCGACCGAGCAAGCTGACAGGATTCTGGAGAATCCAGAGCATCCACCGGAATATCAGGATTTTATCATCTGGTTTCCGACCCACCCGCAGATAGCTCCGATCTATCTTTCACTGAACCTGCGCTATGCACCGGGTGTGGTATCAGGAACGGGCGAGGATCTTTGGGGGGGTGTGGCTTGATCATGCCAGCAGCGGCATGGGTGCACCTCTTCCTACGGCAGTGGTGGAAGTGCTTAGGGGCAGGACATACAGCAGGTTTGATTCTTTCAGGCGTGCGTCTTGGAGGGAGGTTTCGAGGGTGCCTGAACTTGCAGATCAACTTGTAGAGAGTAACCTTAAAAATACACAGAAAGGGAACGCACCAATACCCCTAATAGCAGAGTGGTCAGGTAAAAGATCTCGCTTTGATCTATATCACCTCATACGGATAGTCGATGGTGGAGGGGTTTACGATGTAGACAACTTGCGCCTCAACACTCCAAAGAATCACATCAAGTTGCACGAAGGAAAATAACTATGGAACTTAAAGGATCGCTCTCAGATTACACCGAGTTTGAGTTCAAGAGGTTAGCTCAAGAAATAATTGATGTTAATGGTTCTGAGCAATATCAAAATGAACTGTTATATCACTTCAACATGCTGGCTGGAGATGCTGGTGGAACAGATCTGATTTTCTACCCTAAGAAAGGTGCTGACTGCTCAGCAGAAGGCATTATCAAAACCGTTAGTGAATGGTGCGAAGCCAACGGTTTGCCCGGTTTTAAACCACGATTCTGAAAATCAACCTACCCTATATTTTCCCCGCCCATCCTACGGTGCTGCTTTTTCAAGTTGATTTTAGACTTGGACAGGCAACGCTGCGGTCAATAGAAAAGCTAATCACATGATCAATGCATTTAGTTTTCGGCCTGTACCTGAGGAGGGTTAATGCCAGCTCGAACAGTATTCATCGGCTGCCAGCCCTTAGTCGTTCAGATCATTCTGTACGGTGTGTTGGGCGCCCGTTTTGGTCGTGAACACCGGCTGGCAGTGCATTCATGTGCCGAAGCCATTCATGCACTGTGCGTCTCGATCCCCGGCTTTAAACGCTTCCTGCACCTGTCGGAAGAACGCGGCCTGACCTTTGCTGTGTTCCGGGGCAAACAGAACCTGTCCGTAGATGAAATGGACATGCGTTCAGGGCGTGCAGAACCTATCCGCATTGCGCCCATCGTCATGGGCCGTAAAGCCGGACTGTTTCAAACCATCGCCGCCACTAAATGGGTAATTGCACTCCACCTGACCACCCATTTGCATTGCACTTCCCCACTCATTTGCATTCGACTTTACCAGTCGTTTGCATCGAATTTGACCAGCACACTGGGTGGCCCTGACTGGCAGAAGTCGACCCATACGGGCCGGTCGTAGCCGGCAGACACTCACCCAGAGATCAGTTGAGGGGGGTTATGTCACATTGATTCGATCCCGCAGTCGATGATGTCCGACTGAGAAGCCGAGTCAAGGTAAGCGACGAGGTTAGTGATAACGGCGTTTATGGTAAATCTCGCCAGGAATGACTGCGCCTATTTCGGCTCGCGTCCATGTCCTGGCTGATTTCGACTCAGGCTGTGTGAAAACGCCTGCACTGTTTTCACGTTTACGTTGCAACGTAAAATCGGCCAGCGCTTTGGTCTATGCGGACGTAGGCTGCGCTTATAAAACTAGGCGCAACTCACTTAACTGCTGCTGGAGCACGGTTGCCTACCAGTCGACCGGCCAACATGAACGCTATCGGCGACACTACCATGGAAAAGCTGAAAGCTACGGGCCAGGCAATCACTAACGAGCTGATCCAAGCGTCCACCATTGCGGTCGTCAGACCGAGATGAAGCATGGCGAAAAATCCGGTCATTAGGAAGGCCATCATCCCGGAGATGAAAACCTGTGCGGTGATTATTACTTTCTTGCTATGCATGCAGATGTTCCTTTATTAGAACGGGGTGAGCATGGGCAGCAAAAATCACCACCCACAGCATCACCCCCAAATTTGCTAGGGAGATGCCGTGGGTTCTGAAGTCAGACTTTCTCGTAGGATACGAGGGACGGAATAACCACACCGTCCAATAATTTTTCGACGTGAGGATCGTAAGTGCCACCCCGCAGCAGGTCAAGGGTAGCGTTACCGGTTGCCAAGTCGACCAATTTGAATCCACTCTTACGTAGATAACTCGAAATGCCACTTCTGGCCGTTTTTTGCCGGTCAAGGCCACCCAGTGTGCTGGTCAAATTCGATGCAAACGACTGGTCAAGTCGAATGCAAATTGGTGGTCAAGTCCATGCAATTACGCACTAAAGCCTGGTGCATGGGTATTTCCGGCGACCGAGCAAGCTGACAGGATTCTGGATAATCCAGAGCATCCACCGGAATATCAGGATTTTATCATCTAGTTTCCGACCCACCCGCAGATAGCTCCGATCTATCTTTCACTGAACCTGCGCTATGCACCGGGTGTGGTATCAGGAACGGGCGAGGATCTTTGGGGGGTGTGGCTTGATCATGCCAGCAGCGGCATGGGTGCACCTCTTCCTACGGCAGTGGTGGATGTGCTTAGGGGCAGGACATACAGCAGGTTTGATTCATTCAGGCGTGCGTGTTGGAGGGAGGTTTTGAGGGTTCCTGAACTTGCAGATCAGTTTACAGATGATAGCCTTGTGAAGGCACAAAAAGAGAACGCTCCAGCTGTAACTCTTTCCTAAAAGGCAGGGAAAAGATCTCGTTTTGAATTACATCATTTAACTCGAATAGTCGAAGGGGGGGCGGTTTACGACGCCGACAATCTTCGTGTAAATACCCCTAAAAATCACGTGAAGCTTCATGAAGGAGAGTGAGTATGGAGTTTAAAAAAACGCTGAGCGATTACAGCGAGTTTGAATTTAAAAATTTTGTTCAAGAGATGAAAGACGATATTGGTACTGTGACATATCAAGATGAGTTGATGTTTCATTTTGATTCTCTTGTAGGAGAGCTTGGTGGGACAGATTTGATTTTCTACCCTGAACTCGGAGCCGATACATCGGCGCAAGGAGTTACCGAAACAGTCAAAAAGTGGTGCGAAGCCAACGGTTTGCCCGGTTTTAAACCACGATTCTAAGAATCTACCTATCCAATAATCCCCCCGCAAATCCTTCAGTGCTGCTTGTTCAAGTTGATTTTAGACTTGGACAGGCAACGCTGCGGTCAATAGAAAAGCTAATCACATGATCAATGCATTTAGTTTTCTGCCTGTGCCTGAGGAGGGTTAATGCCAGCTCGAACAGTATTCATCGGCCGCCAGCCTTTAGTCGTTCATATCATTCTGTACGGAGTGCTGGACGCTCGTTTTGGCCGGGAACACCGGCTGGCGGTGCATTCCTGCGCCGAACCTATCAGCATTGCGCCCATCGTCATGGGCCGTAAAGCCGGACTGTTTCAAACCATCGCCGGCATTGCGTTGATCGTGGTGGGCGCTATCACCAGCAGTACTACCTCGTCGCAGCGGGTGCAGGCTTGGCGATTGGTGGGGTGGCGACTCTGCGTTCTCCATCTCCCGCAGGCCTACTTGGGCAAGAAGACTCAGGCAACAAAGCCTGTTACGGGCGCTGATCCTTGCGGAGCAGAACAAACGCTTTGCACTGGAGCAATGGCTGGCAGCCAGCGACAAAGCCCATTACCGAGTGCTCAGCGCTGCAAAAACCAATCAAGCCCGTTGCGTGATCGCCTTGTTACTGCTGACCTGCGGTTGTCAGTCCTACTCGATACCCCCGCCACACATGGTAGTGACGGAATGCAAACCGCCTCCGGCACCGGCTGCGTGGTTCATGGAGCCACGAGAGCCCAACTTGCCCCAGCGCATGCTCAACGAATTATCGGAATCACCAGTGAAGCTAATCAAGGACTGATCGCGTTGAGTGCGTGCCAAGCTTATGCAAGGACAGTCAGCCAATGATGCAGCGCGCTTTCTGCCGTAAGATGGCAATATGCCCGCAGGCCGGGGAGGGCATATTATGAAAACAGTCTTATGGTCTTTGATGCTGATCTTGATTGCTGGATGCGCAAACCATCCACTGGATTGTGCAACTGGTTTAATTGCTTGGGATGACTGCCTTCCTGGAACTAAAGGTTATGAAATACGCCAGCAAAGCTTGAAGAATTTGTCTGAGGCCAAGGCTGAGAAAGATTATATGGATGATGCTAAATGCCGTTCATACGGTGCGACCCCGGGTAGTGATGCTTATGTGAACTGCCGTGTTCAGCTAGGGAAGTAAGTCGGAACGATCTTGGGAGTGAGCCAAACTAATAAGCGCTCTAGTCTCATCAAACTTCTGAGCGGTTTTATTTCACTGGATGAATTAGCTCTGGGCCTTGGTTTTTGACATTTCCCACGGCTTTACCCACCGGGTACCATTCAAAGTCTTCTGTAGGTTGGCTGAATTCCAGCGCCAACTCTTCAGCTCGTTCACGCTCAAGCGACTGATCAAGCCATTCGCGGGCATGCTCGGTTGCCAGAACCACGGGCCGGCGATCATGAATATCAACCATCCCTTGATCACTGGCAGCAGTGATAATCACGAAGCCATCACCCTCATGCGGCTCTAAGCCGGGGTGCACCTCGGCCAATGCCGCAAAGAACATGGGCGCTTGGCTCTTGAGACGAATGAAGTACGGTTGCTTCATTTTCGGGTCGTCAGGATCCTTGACCCACTCATACCAACCGTCTGCCATGACTAAAGCGCGGTTGTTTGGCCAAAGCTGTTTGAAGAACTTGCCGGTCGTGACAGTCTCGACTCGTGCATTGATCGGATCTGGTCTTTTGCCTTTGGCCCAGAAGGGCGCCCAGCCCCAACGCACTGGATCAATCCGTAAGTCGTCCTGTTGGTTATGGAGGATATTCACTCGAGTACTGGGCGCGACGTTGTAGCGGGCGATGGGTTGATTGTCATAACCGCTGACGACCAATCTGTCGGTGCCCAGCACCTTCAAATAATCCGCAACGCCCTGGTACTGTACAAATCTCCCGCACATTGTGATGACCTCTTGGCGACAGAGCACTGCTCGAAGCTTAGCCCGCATCAGCATCCCTTCGTCGAAATCTCTGACAGAAGAATTGACCGGAAATCTCCTACGCAGTTAACTGTATGTACATACAGTTAAACAAAAGGCGTGCGTCATGAGCTTCACTTCTCTGGGTCCAATAGCCGAAGGCGGCGTGCGCCTGCCCCTGTGTTCTTTCAAAGTGCCCGCAGGCTTCCCGTCCCCGGCGGCGGATCACATTGAGAAGCAAATTTCTCTCGACGAGCTTCTGAGTATTCGTGCGCCGAGCGTGTACCTGGTCAAGATTGATGGCGACAGCATGCAGGGTGCCGGCATATTTGCAGGCGATCTGGCTGTGGTGGATCGTGCGATTGAACCCGTTCATGGCCATGTCGTGGTAGGAATATTGAATAACGACCCACTGTGCAAGCGGCTGGTTATCCGGGATAGGTCCATAGTCCTGAGGTCAGAGAATTCCAAGTTTCCCGACAGGTACATTTTGGAAGGGGATGAATTCTCAGTTTGGGGTGTGATCACGTATACGGTGCGAAGCCATTTACGATGAAAGTTTGGGGGGGGAGGCGATTTGTCGTTCCAGTTATATTGCGCTGGTTTAGCACAAAGTCCCGTCGAATTTTCCTGACGAATACCATGAAGCCCTAACCAATTACGAGTTGAGAATCTGTTTTAACCAATTACTCAAGTCCTCAAGCTCAGCAGCGCAAATCGTATGCCCCATAAAATAGCTATGCCATGACACCTCATGACCTTGTTTTTGCAGCAGGTTACCTGCGGCAATCGCCAGTCCTGGCAAAATAATAGTGTCTTCTTGGCCGTGAGCTAAAAAAATAGGGGTGTGTCGATTAGCCTCGCTCTGCTCACGTTTAGTCGTGGGCGCTAGCGGTAGGTATCCAGACAAAACGAAAACTCCCCCCAAGCGTTTCTCGAAGCGTATACCTGTCATTAACGATAACGCGCCGCCCTGAGAAAAGCCTCCAATCACTATCCGATGCGGGCTGATTCCACGATCTATTTCTCTTCGTATCAGGCTTTCGTAATAGCGCAGTCCTGCTCTCAGACCTGCTTCATCTTCCTGCTCAACAAAGTTTGCGCTGCGCAAGTCATACCAAGCCGGTAAACGCTCGCCGCCAGCCCAGAGTACCGGCTGTATTGGAGCATTGGGCAAAACCACTCGGACAGCACCCAAATTCTGCAGGTCTAGGTGACGGATGATTGGCTCAAATACACGTCCACTTCCGCCCATGCCGTGCAACAGAATAATTGCAGCTTCAGGACGCAGCCCCGTCACAAATTCAAGCGGCGCACGAACATTCTCGTAATACATCCAGTCACCCCACTTGAAAAAGTACCCTTTGACAAAATATCGATGCTAGGAGTAATTCTTGATAAGTCAAGGATGTGTGGCTATTCACATTTGGAGGCAATTATGAAAATCGAAATTTGGTCTGATTACGCCTGCCCTTACTGCTACATAGGCAAGCGTTACCTTGAGCAGGCCTTAAAAGAGTTCGAGCACGCTGATAGCTTGGAAGTCGTTTACAGAGCTTTCGAATTGGACCCCAGCGCCGCCAAAGAGGCTACAACGACTACGTTAGGTCGAATCGAGCATAAGTATGGAAAAAGCAGGGGCCAAGCGCAGGAAATGATCGACCATATCGTTGCAATGGGAGCGCGTGTCGATTTGGATATGCGTTATGACAGTGTTCGATACACCAATACCTTTGATGCTCACCGACTGACCAAATTCGCGTCCCGGCATGGTAAGGGTTTGGAGATGAACGAAAGGCTGTTTAACGCCTACTTTACCCAGAATCTTCCCCTTGCGGACCATGGTGTATTGATTGAGATTGCCACTGAAATGGGACTGGATCGTGCAGAGACGCAAGCAATGCTGGCATCGGATAGCTTTGCAGAGGATGTTCGAGCGGATGAGCATCGCGCCCACGAGATGGGAATTAGATCTGTGCCACACATGGTAATTGATGGTCAGCACAATTTTGTGGGTGCACAGCCAAAGAGCAATCTACTCACGGCTATTAGAGAGATCTGGGCTGAACAGCAAGCCCGCGAACAGGTGTCTTCAGTAGATGGGATCGTGTGCGACATTGACGGTTGTCGACCCCCCTCATCCTGATACTGTTGGGGTGGCCGTCCACTGATCGTTTTTCTAAAAATAAAGGGTGAGTTGTTAGATCCTCAGATCGGAAGAAAGGCAAACCCCGGCCTCCTTAGATTTACCGGTCTGACTGCAAATCTGCCTCTGGCCGGCAGTTGTGATACCCCAGAGTTTGAGCCTGGCTACTGTATGAAAATACAACTCTAAATTATTGATTTATATAGACTGATTCAGCGATTTCAGGCAGTGATCTAATCAAAAAAAACCTATATAAATCATATGCTTAGCGAACGCACATGATCGCCTTGACATCGTGGAGGTCGTTGGTTCGAGTCCAATCGCGCCTACCAAACAAAATCCGCTCTGCTGGGCGGTATTGAAGGGCTCACCGATAGGCGGGCCCTTTTTTGTTGCTGGGTGGAACACATTTGGTTTACCACCCTGAACCTGGCGTCGATACCTCGACGCAAGGAGTGACTGCAACAGTCAAGAAGTGGGGCGAATCCACAGGCTTGCCCGGTTTCAAATCACAGATTTAAATATTTCCAAAGCCAACGCTTTCCCATTAATCCCACTTCGTTGCGTGCTCAAATTTTTTCAAACTGGGGCAAGCAACCCCGTGGGCGGAAGTAAACGCTTTTCAGAGGTGCAACGGTGCCAACGGGCTACGGCCCAGTACAAGGTCGGCGCCCTTGTCGCCGATGACCACGGTGGTGGCATTGGTGTTGCCACAGATCAGGTTGGGCATGACGGACGCGTCGATCACGCGCAAGCCTTCAATCCCGCGAACACGCAGGTCTGGCGTGCAGACGGCCATAGGGTCGTCGGCGCGGCCCATGCGGCAGGTGCCCACCGGGTGGTAAGCGGTTGTAAGCAGCGGTTGCATCCAGGTCAGCCATTGCTCGTCGCTTTGTACCTGAGGACCGGGTCTTACTTCGGCATCGATGATGTCTGCCATCGCCGGCTGTTGCGCCATGTCTCGTAACCAGCGAAACGACCAGAGCAGTGCGCTGCGATCCCGTGCGTCGTGCAGGTAGTTCATGGTGATTGCCGGGTGCTGGTTCATGTCACGGCTTTTGAGCCGGACGTGGCCGCGTGAGAAGGGGCGGCCTTGCAAGGGGCCCAGGGTCATGCCGTCGAAGGTGTCAGGCTGTGGCGGCTTTTTGCTGTCAGTGTCGGGTTCTCCGGTCATGGGCAGTCCGAACACTTGAATATCGTTATAGGCCAGGTCTGGGGTGCTTTTGAGGTAGCAGCCAAATTGCGCGGGCGCACTCATCATGGGGCCCGTTCTGCGGGTCAGGTACTGAAATACCGATGCGGCCAGGTGAAGGCCGCGAAAGGTATGGTTCATGCCTCGCACGCCTGTTTTGAGCTTCCAGCACAGAGGGGCGCTGACGTGGTCTTGGAGGTTTTCACCCACGCCGGGCATATCCGCGATGACTTCAATGCCCAGTGCTTCCAGCTGTGAAGCGGGGCCGATGCCCGACACCATCAACAATTGTGGGGACTGTAACGCTCCGGCGCACAGCAGCACTTCGCGGCTCGCCTTGACCTGTTGCAGGCTGCCGTCGGGCAGGGTGTATTCCACGCCAGTGGCGCGACGGCCCTCAAACACAATGCGTTGCACCATCGCCCGGGTCACCAGCTTTAAATTGGCGCGGCGCAAGGCGGGTTCGATGGCGTTGCTGGCAATGGAGGAGCGTCGACCCTCGCGTAAATTGACTTGAAAGAAGCCCGCGCCTTGGGCTTTGCCGTCGTTGAAGTCGTTTACCGGTTGCAGGCCTGCTTGTACTGCCGCTGCAAGCATGGCGTGTGATACCGGGTGCACGTGCGGCGGATCGCTGGCCGCCAGCGGGCCGCCTTGTCCATGCCAGGCGTTGCGGATGTGCTGTTGATCTTCGGTGCGCACAAAATGGGGCAGCAGTTCTGGCCAGCTCCAGCCAGTGGCGCCTGCGGTCACCCAGTCTTCGTAATCCTGCGCGTGCCCGCGGATATAGATCATGCCGTTGATGGATGAAGAGCCGCCGACCACTTTGCCTCTGGGCATCATCATGCGGCGCCCGCCCGCGTATTGTTCCGGTTCGGTGGTGTGCATCCAGGAAAACGTTGGGCTGTAGGTCATCGCTCCCCATCCCGCGGGCATATTGACTAGAAAGCGCTTATGACTGCCGCCTGCTTCCAGCACCAGTATGCGGTAGCGTCCGTCTTCGCTCAGGCGTGCGGCCAAAGTGCCTCCCGCCGAGCCGGAGCCCACCACGATGTAGTCAAAGGTGTCGGTCAACGGTAATTCCCTTGCGTGTGTTGAGAGGCGGGCCTGTGTGAGCGAGGCGCGAATCTTTTGATCCTTTCACAGGTGCCGGCTCGCGACTTACCTCGTACGGACTATTTGGGCTTGAGCAAGGGTGGAGGACGAAGGAGGGAGGTAATAGGCGGACACACGAAAGCCCGCATGCAGAATCGTTGAAGATTCAAGTGCGGGTCTTGGGGGATGCGAGGATGTTTCTGGAAAATGGCAGGGGCGGCTGGATTTGAACCAACGCATGGCAGGATCAAAACCTGCTGCCTTACCGCTTGGCGACGCCCCTGTATCTGTTGCAGTGAGTGCTGGCACTCGAGTGACATGTTGCGCTCTTGAGAAGGCTTGTTTGGCTCTCTCTAAGAGTGGGCGGCAATTTACCAACGTTTTACGATTCTGCAAAGCTTTTTTTGAAAAAAATCTCATAAAAACAGCTGCTTAGTCTAAATGCCCGGGTATTGAAGTCCATTTCCCCGAAAAGGACGCTTGCTGCCGTGAAAATTAGGATGTAAATTTTCATGAAATTTAGCGGTAGTAATTTCATGCGTTTGCTCAAGTGTCTTTCATTTGCCCAGAAATCCCCCGGGAGCCGTCATGAGCGAGCATGAGGAAATCGCTGCGCTGGCGATCCTTATCCACGACTTGCGTAAACACAAGAAATTCACGCTCAAGCAGTTGGCAGACAAAATGGGCCGGTCGGTGGGGTTTTTGTCGCAAGTTGAGCGTGGTTTGTCGCAGCCGACGGTGGCTGACCTGACGGCTATCAGTGAAACCCTGGGTGTGCCAACCACCTATTTTTATCGCCAACCAAAGCCCAAACAGTTGCCTTGGGTGACGCGCCCCGATGAGCGCCGCACGCTGTTTTTCGCCAACGGCATTACTGACATTTTGGTGTCGCCGAAAATGGGCGCCGCGTTCTCCATGCTCGAAAGCATTCTGCAAGCTGGAGCCAACAGTGGTGAGCGACCGATGACGGACAGTTCGGAGCAGGGCGGTTACGTCATCGAGGGTCAACTAACGCTGTGGCTGGACGAGGGTGATCCGGTCACGTTGAACATCGGGGACAGTTTTCAATTCGACAGTCATACCCGCTGCCGTTACGCCAATCTGACCGAGCATGTGACACGCGTGCTTTGGGTTTACACCTGACAGGAAGAAACAACCATGATGGATGCTGCGTGCTCTGATCTGCTGGCCGAGGTGCGTGCTTTTCGCCAGCATTACCCCGATGTTCGTTATGTCGATCTTATTTGCCTGGATATTCCGGGGCATTTTTACGGCAAGCGTTACCCGGTGGACATGCTCGAAAAAGTGGCTGCGGGCAGCGTTCTCAAACTGCCGCAGAATTGCGTGCTGCTGGGCACGCAGGGCGGGTTGTTCAATATTGGCGATTACTGTTTTAACGATGGTGACCCCGACGCGGTTCGGCGTCTGGTGCCCGGCACGCTCAAGCCGGTGACGTGGGAGGCGCAGCCCTTGGGCCAGATGCTGATTACCTCCGACGGCACCGAAAAACCTATTGAGTTTGAGCCGCGCGAGGTGTTGGCCCGAGTGCTTGATCGGTTGGCGAGTAAAGGCATTCACCCGGTGGTGGCGTTCGAGCTTGAGTTCTATCTGTTCGATAAACAGTTGCGTGATGGCTTGCCACAGTTCCCGCGAGACGCTCTGACCGGAGACGCCGACGATCAACCGAACATGCACATCGAACGGTTGTCGCGCTTTTCACCGGTGCTCGATGACATGGTGAGCGCGGCGCGGGCTCAAGGTGTTGATGCCACTGTGATCACGGCAGAGTTGGGGCCGGGTCAGTTTGAAATCAATTTCGGACATCTCGACGATGGTTTACGTGCCGCAGATTGGGCGGCGCTGTTTTGCCGCAGCACGCGGGGCGTTGCTCTCAAGCACGGTTTACGCGCCAGTTTCATGGCCAAGCCTTATATGCAGTATCCGGGTAGTGGCATGCATGTTCATGTCAGTCTGTACGACAAGGCGGGCAACAACCTGTTGGCGTCAGATCAGCATCGTCCCCTGCGCCATGCAGTGGCGGGGTGCCTGCAACTGCTGCCCGCGTGCATGCCGATATTCGCGCCTAATCTGAATGCCTTGCGCCGTTTTGGTGGTAACACCAATGTTGCCAATCAGGCCAGTTGGGGCTATGAAGATCGCGATGCCTGCCTGCGGATTCCAGAGTCGGATGACAAAAACCTGCGCATCGAGCACCGTCTGGCGGGCGCCGATGCCAATCCTTATCTGGTGCTGGCAGCGATTTTGGTGGGGCTTGAACAGGGCCTGGCGGCAGGCCAGGAGCCAATTGCCTCACTCAATGAGGATCGCAGCAGCGGCATTGCCTTTCCCCTTGAAATGCTCGAAGGGGTGCGCGCCATGCAAGCTCAGCCGGCGTTGCGAGAAGGCTTGGGTGCAGAGTTTGTCGAGGTGTACTGCGAGAACAAGCGACAGGATCATCTGGCGTTCATGCAGGACATCAGTGTCAGGGAATATCGTTGGTTTTTGTGAGATTGGTCTGAATATTTATATGCATTTTTCAGGCAGCCTTGAATTTCTGCGCTACGCTTCGAAAATTGGCCCTCTTATACGTTGTGAGAGGTCGAACTGGCCTTAGTGATGAGCGTGCAATGCGAAATTTACCGCAAGCCCCCTGTAGTCAAAGGCGTCTGCTGCTGAAGCTGGCCATCTCAGCGCCGGTTCTGGCGCTTTTGGGGCCTTTGGCCGGCTGCTCGCCCAAGCCGGAATTTCGATCGACATTCCTCCAGCTCTGGAAAAGCCATCTGGATCTGCCCCCCGAAGAGTGGCGCCAGCGCATGGCGTTCCTCAAGGAAGTCGGATGTTCCGAATTGGTCTTGCAATGGGTTGGCCAGACCGGCTCCGGGGTTGAAGGTGGCGACTGGATGCTGTCTGACGCCAGCATGCGGGCCCTGCTGGATGCGTGTGCAGAATATGGCTTGCACGTGCGCATAGGCCTGCCTTATGACAATGGCTGGTGGGCGGCCATGGCCTCAGGCGATGAGCAGGCGCTGCCGACCTGGTTCAATAACTCGCTCCAGGCCGCCAGTGCTTACATGCGCGACTCGCCGTGGCCCATGCATCCGCAATTCAGCGGTTGGTACATTCCCTATGAGATCGAGCAATACAGCTGGGTCAGCCCGGCGCGCCAGGAGTTGCTGGGCAACTGGTTGATGGCACTGTCGCAGGTCTCGCAAAAGGCCTGTCAGGGTGTGCCGTCCATTTCTACGTACTTCAGCGTGTTGGAAACCGAGGGCTCCTTGTTGCAGCTATGGCATTCCCTGCTCAAGCGCACCAAATTGCGCGTCATGGTGCAGGACGGGGTAGGCGTGGCAGGTTGGGACAACCTCGACGGGGTGAATCCGCTGATCGCTTATTTGCGTGAGCAGCACGTGCCGTTTGATGTGATCGTCGAGTTGTTCGAGCAATTACCTTCCGAGCGCAGCAAATTCTCCGAATTTACAGCGCGTTCGGCCGATTATTCTCGGGTCAAGCGTCAGTTTGCGTGGGCCAAGGGCACCGGGGCACAGAGCATCGTGGCTTTTGCTATCGAGCCATGGGTGACGGCAGACGATGAGTACGCCAAAGCCCTGAAGGACAAGCTTCTCAACGGCTGGTTCTGAGCCTGACGTGCGGCCCGGACTGACGGGCCACACGCCTGATGTTTACAACGAGCGGCCAATAATTTCGCGCATGATTTCGCTGCTTCCTCCCAGAATTCGCAGCGCCCGTGCATCTGCCCAGGCACGGCCAATGCCGTACTCGGCGCTGTAGCCGTAGCCGCCATGCAGCTGCAACAGGTCATCAAGAATCTGGCCCTGAATCTCGGTCGCGTTGAGCTTGGCCATTGCGGCCGTCACCGGATCGAGGGTGCCTTGTATCAGTTGCAGTGCGCAGTCATCGAGAAACACGCGCAGCATGGTCAGGCGCGATTTGGCGTCGGACAGCACAAAGCGATTGTTCTGGTAGTCAATCACCCGCTTACCGAACACTTTGCGCTCACGGGTGTAGCGCTTCGTCTCTTCGAGCATGCCTTCGGCCGATGCCGCTGCGCGCAAGGCGATGGCCAGGCGTTCGCGGGCCATTTCATGGCCCATGTATTCGAAACCGGCATTAAGTTCGCCCAGCAGGCAGTCTGCCGGTACGCGCACCTGATCGAAGAACAGTTCACAGGTGTCTTGCGCATGCTGGCCAATCTTGAGCATGGCCGGGCCTTTGCTGAAACCGGCCAGGCCTTCTTCCACGCAAAAGAACGACAACCCGCGGGCACCCAAGTCGGGATCGGTGCTGGCGAGCACAATCACCAGCCCTGCATTGACGCCATTGGTGATCCAGGTTTTTTGCCCACTGATGATGAATTCATCGCCGTCGCGAATGGCGCGGGTGCGAATGGCCTTGACGTCGCTGCCGGCGTCGGGCTCGGTCATGGCGATAGCGCCGATCACCTCGCCTCGGGCCATGGAAGGGAGCCAGCGGTCTTTCTGGGCCTGGGTGCCGAGTCGCTCCAGATAAGGCGCGACCATGTCTGAATGGATCGAGAAGCCGATACCCAGACAATTGGCTCGCGCCAGCTCTTCTATCACAACCACAGCGTGGCCAAAGTCACCGCCTGCACCGTAAGGCTCGGGCAGTGAACAGTTGAGCAAGCCGTGTTCGCCTGCTTCTTGCCAGAGCGAGCGCGGAGTGATTCCGTCTTTTTCCCATTGTTGGTAACGCGGCAAGATGCGCTCACTGATAAAGCGTTGAACCTGCTCGCGAAACATTAAATGGTCGTCGCGAAAAATCGTGCGCATCGGTTGTCCTACTTTCCGTAACCTTCGGTGATGGCGAGTTGGCCGCGCAGTACAGGAGCTGCTGCGCTGCCGGTCAAAAATAAGCTGTAGTGGTCGCCGGGCTTGAGGGCAGGCAACGGTAGTTTTTCGGAGGTGACGTTACCGCAGCCCGCACTCAATGATGCACTGACTGGGTTGATACCGCGAGCAACAGTGGCCAGGGGGGCAACATCGGCAAACAAGACGGGGCCGCCATCGGCCACATTCAGGCTGCCTTTGGGGCAGTCACTGGCCAGATTATAAAAGCGCAGTTCGGCTTTCAGGGCGTCCTCGTTACCGTTGCTGTCATCCAGAATCTGGAACTCGCCGTTGTGTTGTACCAGCGTGTTGAAGCTGTCGGGTGCGACTTTCAATTGGCCCGCCGGCTTGCCGTTGAGGCTGACGGCAAAGCTCTGATCGCCCTTGACCACGGTGTAGTTGCTGGCCAGTTGTGCTGGCCCGATGGCTTGTTCCGTGCCATTGCTGACTTGCACCTTGACAGTGTCGGCTGACGGATTGACCACCCGCACAAAGGCCGAGCCTGCGGGCGGGCTGGGCGCATAGAGCTGCGCCAATACGCCTTCGGCAGCCATTGCCGGGCCAGCCAGGCAGGCGCCCAGCACAAGGGTGACGCGCAGCGCGAGGGGTTTCATGATTTCTCCTTGATGGGGCGCATATTGGCTTCTCGATACAGGGCTTCAAGCCGTTTGCGATCAACTTTGTCGGACACGCTGGTGGGGAATTGTCCGCACGCCACCAGTTCGGACGGAATCATATAAGGCGGCAGTCGTGCGCCCAATTGCTCTTTCCAGTCGCTCAATGATTGCGGCAATGGTCCAATGACCCCGGGTTCGAGCGTCTTGGGTGTGGAAACGAACCCAATCATGCGTATCAGCGTGCCATCGGGACGACGCAGAGCGACAGTGGCGGCTGCATGAACGCCATTGAGCCCTGTCAGCGCAGCGTCCACTTCACCCAGCTCAATCCGGTAGCCATTGAGTTTGATCTGATCATCCCGACGGCCATGAAAGTAGACCAGCCCGTGGTCATCGATTTCACCCATATCACCCGTGCGGTAGGCACGTTTGCCGTTGTGCAGGAACAGGCTTTGCTCGGTCAGGTCAGGGCGGCCAAAGTAGCCACGCATGACGTGATCGCCGGCGACACAGATCTCACCGTCGTTGAGAAACACCTCGGCATAGGGTTTGGCGCGGCCGATGGGCAAAGGGTTGCGCGCGCCCGAGAGAGGCCTTTCAATTTCCACCCACGTGGTGGAGCAGGTGGCTTCAGTCGGGCCGTATGAGTTGATGATTCGCGCGCTTGGGAAGCGTGCCCACAGTTGCTCGGCCATAGCCGGTGACAGTGACTCGGCACCAAATACAAACGCCTTCAATTGAGGCAAATGGGCCTCATTGAAGTCGTCGTTGAGGAACTGTTGACGTACAAAGGCCGGTGTTGAGGCCCACACTTGCACACCGTTATCGGCCAGATAACGCACGAAGGCCACAGGATCGGCAATGGTTTCCCGCGGGCAAAGGACGCATGACCCGCCCAAGGCCAGCGCGCCACACAGGTCGAACAGTGAAAAGTCGAAGCTGAACAGCATCTGGTTCATAAACACCGGATGCGGGCCCAGTGCCAGGCACTCGCGGATCCAGCCGGCAAATAGCGCGACGCTGTCACGGCCGATTTGCACGCCCTTGGGTTCGCCGGTGCTGCCCGAGGTGAACATGATGTACGCCAGCCCCGGCTCTGCCAATGGCAAGGGTTCAGCGGCCCCGTCTTCGAAGCGGTTCAGGGCTGCGTTGTAGCATTTCACAGCCGCCACACGGTCGATGATGCGCTTGAGGCGCTCCGGCGGGTTGATACTGTCGACGGGCACGTAGGTCACGCCCATGCGCAAGCAGCCGAGCATGGCGACTACGAATTCGATCTGTTTATGCCCCGAGATCACCAGCGCATATCCGGGTTTTACCCCAGCCGCTGTGGCCCGCGTCTGCCAGGTCTGCGTTGCCTCGGAAAGTTGAGCCCAGCTGATTTGGCGCTCGGCACCGCTCAAGGCAGGCCTGTCAACGAAGTGATCCAGGTCGGCAAATTCACAACGATCAAAGTCAAAGTACATACAGAGCCCCCCAATGTGTACAAAACGCCGTAGCTGTTAAGCGGTAGCGGTAACGTTTTTTGTCCGGTTCTTATTGACAAAGTCGGCCAAGCTTTCAAGCGATTCGAGATGCTCTTCGATTTCAGTCGGTGGAATTTTGCAGCCATATTTATGTTGCACGGCCAGCACGATGTCCACTGCGTTCAAGGAGTCGACGAGCCCGGACTCAACCAGTAAATCGCCTGGTTCTACATGTTTCTGGATAACGTTGAAGGTAATCTGTTCCAGTTCCTTAATGAGGGGTGTCTCGGTTTGAGTGACGGGCGCAGTTTCCACTGGCTTACCAGGTACTGGCTTGATCTCTTCTTGCGGTTTTGGCGTGGGTTTTACCGCCTCAACAGGCTTCGGTGGCGCGACGGGTTTGCTCGGTTGGCCGAAAAAAATCTCGCGTAATTTTTCAAAGAATCCTTTATTAGCCATGACGTGTTGCTCCGTTGGTAAGTGGTTAAAACTGGAAGTACAGGAAGCGCGCTTCTTTATGCAGATTCATCAGGCAAAGCACTAGCAGCAGCGCCATAATCACGAGCCATTTGAATGTAGGTTGCCAGCGCAGGAATGCCAGACTGGCTGGATGCGGTTTATAGAGTGCCGGTGAATAGGTGCCCATGATTTGATGAGAGTTGGGTAAGCACCAGACGATGAAGAGCAAGGCCAGCACATGAAACGCTTCCAGATGACGGCCTATAAACAGACGCCATGCGTCCGCCCACTCAACATTTGCCGGGTACTGCACAAGGGGCAAACTGTCGAAGCCGCGGACCCCGAGCATACCTTGAACCAGGTGCACAGCCTCTTGCGTATTTTCAGCGCGGAAGAAGGCTTGGGCGATGATGACCATGGCAAACGTCAGTAGCACATAACCCGCTTTTTTGAACCAGTTGCTCGTGCGTTCGGCTACTGGAGTACGACCGATCACATAGATTCGCCAGGCATGATTGACTGACAGATAGAAGGCATGGAGCATCCCGAAAATCACATATTGCAGTCCTGCGCCATGCCAGATGCCAGCCAGTCCCATGGTGAAAGCGGTAGGCCACACAATGGTCGAGAAAAAGCCGCCTAATGTTGAGACGCCTTCTATGCCCACCGGCAAATTGTGCTTGCTGCGAAAACGCGACACCATCATGGCCATTGGATAGTACAGATAGGCCGTCAGGTAGCGAGTGAGTGTCATGTGCCAGCGCGCCCAGAAATCAATGATGCTGCTGGCCTTGTAAGGCGAGTTGAAGTTGAGCGGGAAGCGGATGCCGAACATCTTGGCCAGCCCCAGCGCCATGTCCGAGTAGCCGGAGAAGTCGAAGTACAGTTGCAGCGCATAGGCCAGCCCAGTGCCCCAGGCTGACCAGAACTGCAACTCGCCTGGTTGCGCGAAGCCTGCGTCAGCGTAGCCCGCAATGGGGTCGGCCAGCAGCACCTTCTTGGCCAGGCCGATCACAAACAGCATGCCGCCAATGCTGAGGTTCTCGAAGCGGAAGCGGTACGTTTCACGCTTGGCGAACTGCGGCATCATCTCTTTGTGATGAAGGATGGGGCCGGCAATCAAGTGCGGGAAAAACGTCACGAACAGCACATAGCTGAGCAGGCTGCGCTCCTTGACGATGCCGCCCCGGCAGTCCAGCAAGAAGCCGATCTGAGTAAAGGTGAAAAATGAAATGCCCAGCGGCAGGATGATGTCGTCCATGCGCCCGCTGCCAAAGCCCAACTCACCGGCGAAGTTCACCAGGGTTACGAAGTATTTGTAGTGGAAGAGCAATGCGATGTTGGTGGCCACGCCAAAGGTGGTAACCCCCAGTTGCAGTCGCGGCCGGTTTGCGCTGCTGAGAATGCACAGGCTGACGATGTAGTTGAAGGCGATCGACCCCATCAGCAACATCACGAATTGCGGGTTCCACCAGCCATAGAACACCAGCGAGGTGATGCACAACCACACAGCAGCCAGGCGCGGGCTGATGGCGCTGAACAGGTAGTGGGCGGTCAGCGTGACGGGTAGAAAGAGGAATAAAAACAGATATGAGTTAAAGAGCATGGTCGTCCCGTTGCGCTGGCAGAGTGGCCAGCACGGCGCGTTCTTCGGCGCTTAGCGGCAGGGAAAGGGCCATTTCGGAAAACTCCCAAATGACCAGCTTAAGGCTGGCAGGCCAGGCCTCTCGTTTTTTGAGGGAGGCCAGTAACGCGCCGCTGAATTGGCCGCCGTCCATGCTTTGGTTCCAGATTTGCTGGCCCAGCTGCTGGCTCAGACGTTCGCCAAACTCACTGCGTCGCCCGTTTGAGCTGCCCACCAGCAGCACTTGCACTTCGGGTGTTTCGTCCAGAAGGCCACCGCTGCGCACCGGTTCGATGCTGACCGGGCTGGCATTGTCCAGGGGTGGGCGCCAATCAGGCGCCGCATGCTCAAGGCCCGCCAGGGTGATCAGGTCACCCATGCGTGGAACGGCAGGGCTTGGCGGGGATACCTTAAACGTCTGGGTGCCCTTGCTGCCCAGCAAGGGCAGCGCCTGTTTGGCCACCACTTCGGCTGCGGCTTGCGCCCCGACGGCTGTCATATGCACGTCAGTGTGGAAAAAACGCGGTTCTTCGCCTTGCGCCAGCGCGGGATACAGGTCGGCATAGGGCACGCCGTCTTGTTGCAGAAGGTCCTGCCACTGTTGCAGGCGCGCTTGCATCACCGGGCTTTGCTCCAGCCCGCACAGGCCTTCGGTCTGGATGCGCGACTTGTCGGGCACGGTCACCACCAGCACTTTGAGGCCTTGACGGTTCAAGTCGCTGATCCAGTGCCGCATGAGCCGAACACGTGCTTCATACGCGTCGGTGACACCCGCTTGCGGGCGCAAGCCGTCGCGGTAATACAGCCATTGCGGGCACCCTTGAACCACTTGGCTGCCCAAGTCGCCCAGCACTCGATAGCGTACGGCGGAGGTGATGGTATCGGCCTCGTCCTGCAGCGGAAATTTCATGACGCGGCCCAATACCTGGCCTGCCGAACCATCGACCCAGGCCGAAGGTTTGAGTTGCCCCGGCTCCAATTTGGCGTGGTACAGCATCCAGACGCCGACTCCAAACCCGACTGTCAGCAGGGCGATGAGTGCGACGCCACTTCGGCGATGCGAGACCGGTAACTGCTCATTGGCCATCGATTAACGTCCCAGTGCGCCATGCAAGCGTTGACGCCAGGCGCTGTCGCTCATGTTTGAGGCGTTGTCCCAGAAACCGGTAGCTTGCGGGCCATAGGAGTAGCTGGGTTCAAACATCTGCCAGACCAGCACTTGAGGCGGGTTTTTCTTGAAGTCGGCAGATTCCAGATACTCCAGCAACATGATCCACGGGCCCACGTTGCCCGGTTTCCAGTTCACTGACACAGGCCGGTCAAGGCTATTGGACAGCTTTTGCGGAAAGCCAAAGTAAGGTTGGACCATGCTATGACCGGTCACGTGAACCGGTGCCGGTGTTGAGTCAAGAAGGCCCGCAGCGGCTTCCTGGCGACGGACCACAAAGGTGTCGCGACCCGTTTGCTTTTGCTGATCAGGTGTCAAAAAGCGTTCGGCGAGGTCGCCAAAGCGACGTTCCTTCAGCTCTTTGCCCAACACCATACCGGTGCCCGGGCTGCCTGCGAGGTTAGGCACTTCACGTTTGATCAATTCGGCACTGGCCACGGCGGTGGCATCTGCCGCAGGCTGGGTCCAGTGCTGATCGGTACGGTAAAACACGTCTGTGCCCGAGTTTCTCAATTGATTGAGCAGTGCGAAGTCATCAAACGTTGAGATGCCTGCGCCTTTGAGTTTGCTCATGATCAATTGGTAACGCTGTTTGACGTCTGCGCTGAGTTTTTTATCGGCCGGCAGCTTGTCCTGATAGAACAAGGTCTTGTCAGGCAGCACGATCACTTGCAGCTTGATATTTTTTGCGTTCAACGCGTCACGGGCTTCTTTGATCAACGCTGTTGAGTTGTCGATACCTTTGGCATCCACCTCCGTCAGACTGCCCCAGCCGGGGAATAGCCAGCCATCGCTGCCGCGAATGACCAATGTTGAATCATCAGCCTGAGCGGCGCTCATTGACAGCACCAGAGTGGCGCCCAGCAGCGGTGTGCCCAAGCGCTTGAATGTATGGGTTAGCCGAGATGAGAGTGACATGGGTTAGCATCCTTTGCTGGCTGGGTTAATAAGAAAAAGTGAGGTTCATGAATAGACCTTTGGCCCGTTCGGTTGCGCCGCCGCCAATGGGGTAGCGGTACTGCATCGACCAGTTCAAGGACGAGCGCGGAGCGTTGTAATGGTCTTCGCGGAACCAATAGCGCACGGCAATACCGGGGCCGACGCCCATTGACCACGAGGTTGAGTCGTTGGTCAGGTTCCAGTTGCTGCTGACGTTGCTCAAATTGATTAATGGGTTATTGCCAAAGTCCAGGCCAGTCGCCTGATCTTTCTGCCAGATCCAGTCAACGGCGCCGACTAAATGCGGAAAGACCACCACATTGGGGCCTAACGCATCGAAGATATAACTGCGGCCGACACGCACTTCGGAGCTGGCGAACAGCTGCTTACGCTTGAGTTGCCCATCAGTCTTGGCCAGTTCCCGTGACCGGTTGCCAGCCGCATCCGTGTCATATGCGGTAAAAGTGGCGTCGTTGTCTTCCCAGGCGTAACCCAACTGGGCATAGCCATCCATGGTGAACCAGCTGTTTTCGTTTCGGCGCAGCTCGGTGCCTTTGTAAAAACCGTACGTGATGTAGGACAGCCAGCCCCCCGCATCGCTGTCTAGTTGATAGCGGGTCATCATGCCTCTGACGCCTTGGCGGCTGGCGTAAGGGTCGCTTACGGCATTTTGTATGGCGCACTGGTCATTACTGTCTGCCGGGTAGGCGTTGCCTTGACGGGTCGCCGAGCCCAGGAAGAACCTGCGCTCCAGACCAAAGGTCAGCCCGGTGTTGGCCAACATGTAGCGAACACCTAAGGATCCAATGGTGCTTGGGAAACCGGTGACCGAACTTGAGCTGTTGGTATCGTTACCATTGACGGGGTTGCTGGCACCGCTGCACGGATCGATAAAACCATCGGAGCGGAACTTGCTGCCTTCGTCATACAAGGTGTTGGTCAGGCGGCCGTAGACTTCAAGCATGCCGTTCTGATCATTGAATTGCGTCGGCCGCCAGTACAGTTCATTAGTGCTGAACACCGAGTCGCCCGCGGTGCTCAACCCCGCGCCGGTAGTGTTGGTAGTCGGTTGCGCGCCGCGAAAGCCCAGCGAGGATGTTGCGCCCCACTCACGGTCGAGCCCGGCAATTGCACCGCGGGTGTTGTAGCGTTGTTCATCATCCATTTCGAGCTGGTGGGCATCCGCCATGTCGATAGCTTTTTTGAGCTGCTTGACCGCCCCCGGACTGTCACCGAGCGCCGCTTGAGCGTAGGCCTGATTGAGGATGACCGTGGGCGGGGCATTGCCAGTGGCTTGCGCTGCACGAAAGTCTTGCAGGGCGAGGGCGGGCTGACGGCTCATTTGGCGCACATAACCGCGCTGGATCAACAGGTCAGCATCGTTTGGCGTCACCGCCAGCTGACGCGACAGTCGCTGTTCAGCCTCGGCAGTCTGCGCCGCATTGCCCGAGGCCAGCGAGGTGGTCAGCAAGCGCTGGTAATCGGCATTGTTGGGGTCTTGCTCGATGGCCAGTCGCGATTGCTTGATCGCTTCCTGGTAATCCTGGCGACCATACGCCGCGTAGGCTTCAGTGGCAGGGCCTTGCGGGCCGGTCACTGAGTCAGACGGCAGGAGTTCGCACTGGGTGCCATAGGGGGTGTCGGTGCAGGACTGCGCGGGTGCCGGGTACAGCGCGGTGGTCAATCGAGCAGGCGGCTTTTTGCCTTCCTCAAGCTGGTTGCGGCGCTTGATGGTCGCTTCATCAGTGGCATCCAGCGCCGCCAGCAGTTGTTCGGCACGGGCGGTGTCGCCCGCTGCCAGCGCGCCATCAATCGCGATCAGGCGCACGTTGCGGCGTTGATCATCGTCGAGCCAGTCCTGAGCGATGGCGGTGTCAAAGTCACCACGGGCGGCATCGGTTTTACCTTGAAGTTGCCGGACGTAGGCGCGCATCACCAGCATCACGGTGTTTTCGTCGTTCAGTTGCAGGCCCTCGTCAGCCGCCTGCTCTGCTTCGGCGTACTGATTGCTTTGCAGCAGGGCGGTTACCAGCAACAGACGCTGGCTGGTGACGTCCGGAGCCAGATCCACGGCTTCACGAGCCAATTTGGCCGCTTCGGCGGGTTTATTGGTAATCAGGGCTTGATAGGCCTGCTGAGTCGGCCGTACCGCCAAGCTGCGCTTGAGCGTGGCGCGACGCGCTTCAACATCGGACTTGTTCGGTGGGTTCAAGGCAATGATCTGGTCGGCCGCCTGAACGGCTTCGGGCCATTTTTCCTGAGCCTGGAGCGCATCAAGCCAGAGCAACGCCCAAGGCCCTTGGCTGGTGTCGGCCCGGAAGGCTTGCTCACCGTATTGTTCGGCGGCAGGCATGTCCCCGGCGTTGTAGGCGGTATAGCCTTTGGTGGCCAACGGGAAACCTTTGTTGTAGGCCGCTGAAGTCCCTTTGCCCGCGCCGCCTGCATTGGCCGGTTGTTGCAAGTTCTTCACGGTGTTGCGCAACGCCGGGTCATTAACTCCGCGTTTGATGGCCGCTTCTCCGAATTGGCGCGCCTCGCCAAGACGCCCCAACTTTTGCAGGGTATAGATTTTCAGCAAGTTAAGACGCACCACATCAGGCCGTAGTTGCAAGGCGACGTTGACCTGCTTTAGCGCATCACGGTAGCGACCTGACTGATAGCTCTTGTAGGCCATGTCCGCCTGCTGCCAGGCGGCGCCTTCGAGCGGCGCTTCATTAGCCGCCGCCATTACTGTCGGTGCCAGTAGGCCAGTGCCACAGAACAAAGCTGCGGTGAGTAATAGCAAACGGGAATGAGGGATCATGTCAGCTCAACTTTTTGCGCAGTGGGGCCCGAGGCCTGGGAGTCGTCATTGTTAGTGTTCTGGAACGAGATCGCTTCATCCAGGGTGTCCTGATCGAGATAGCCAAGCTCCAGCAGGATTTCACCCAAGGGGCGATGTTCTTTCTCTTGCAGCGTCAGCGCATGCTCCAGTTTGGTGGAGTCGATAGCACGCCATGACACCAACAGATCACCCAGGCGCTGACGTTGCTGGATGAGCTGATCGCCAGACGGGAAGTCATGCATGGTCTTATCCCACACCAGACGCTTGCCGGTGATCAGGTAGCCCAGATACTGGCGCCAGGCCCGTGCGGCGGCCATGGCATTGATGAGATTGCCGATGATCATTCGGGGAACTGACAGCACAGCGTGTTCCCAGCCATAGAGGTTGCCGACGAAGTACACTCGTTGCACAACCCGCAAGCCCAGAAGGATGCTGTTGATCCACATTAGTTGAAGCAGTCCGCTGCTGGGGCTCAGTGCCGACGGGAAGTAGGTGGTCCACCAACCCATCGAGGTGATCAGGATGATCAGTAAAAACTGAGCCAGCAGCACATAAGCAATGATGGCGATAAACGACGTCACCAGTCCTTTACGGTCTCGATAGAGCAAGTATTTGTCGATCAGCGAACCGGCCCAGCCCACCTGGCTCCAGCCTTGCAAGCCGATGCCCAGCGTCCACCGGGCTTTCTGACGGTAGGCGGTGCGAAACGTGTCAGGGAAATACTCGCGTATGCCCAACGGCATGCGCACCGGCACCATTTTCACCGGGCCTAACCCGAACCAGGAATTGCGTTTAGCGATGTAGTCGACTGGGAAGGTGCCGAAAATCTGCTTCATGCCCCGTCGGGCCAACCGCGCACCGATGTCGTAGTCTTCGGTCAGGGTGTCGGTGTTGAACGGTTGGTTATTGGTTTCTGCTGACAGCTCCAGCAAGGAGCGACGGGAGAAACAGGTACCTACCCCCGCGGACGGCACTTGGCTGGACAAGCTTTCGCGCACGACCAGATCCTTGGTATGCCATTCGGCAAACTCATCCATGTAGGTCCCGGCGACCAGCTCATACCACTCGCGCTCAAGGGAGGAGACCGGCAGCTGAATAAAGTCGATGCGCGGCAGCAGGTAGTTGAAGTAGTGCAGTTCCAGTTGATGGAGCACATCTTCACTGTCGTGCAGGATGACACCGGCATAGGGAACAGGCTGGTGTTCATCGTGTTTGAAAATGGCTTGGATAATCCAGTTCAGGCAGTCTGCCTTGCAGGTGGGGCCATCGTGGGGCACTTCAACGCGAATCAGTTGTTTATAGCGCCGACGCATACGCTCCACTTCATCAATGGTTCGTGCGTCGTTGCAGTAAGTGCCGACGAAGATGGAGTAATTTTGGTACTCCAGTGTGCCGACCATGTTTTCGAGCATGGGGGCAATCACGTCATATTCCAGCCACGCCGGAATCATGATCGCCAGGGGTTGCTCAGGTTTGGCCCGCAGTTGCTCTGCCGTGAGTTTTTTGCCTTTGAAGCGCTTATTGATCGTAAGCGCACGGTAGACACGTCGTACCCAATACCAGGCATCGATGAACAGGTCATCAATGCTGGACAGCATGATCAGGATGCCGACCACCACTGTCGCAATCTCTAGGTAGTGATAGTAGTCAGCCAACAGATAGGGCCAGTAGAGCGACGACATGGACTGCTCCCGCTTTTATAAGGTAATGGATTTAGTTCTTTTTGTGACGACGTGCCAGCATTGCCAGGACGACCATCAAGACCAGAAACCCACCCAGGAGCGGCAGCCCCCATGACAGATATTTACGCCACTGGTGCATCGGCGACTCATTGAGGCGCAGAGCCTGGCTCAACTCAGGATCGGAAGTGTCAACCCAGGTGAGCGGACCTTCTTTGCCCAGCACCACAGCGTTGCCACGATTGAGCACAAACGGGCCGGGTGTGGTCAATGCAGCGTCGCCCAGCGGGTACCAGATCACACCTTGCTGATTGTTGGATTGCGCCACCGAAGCTGCGCTCAGAGGTTGCGGGCCTGTCAGATCGAGCGTAGTCGTGTCGCCATTGGTGGCTTGCAGGCTTTTGCCGTCTTTGACTTCGATCAGCGGTTTGGCGCCGTCTAAAGGAACACCCACGGACAGGAACGGTTTGGTGGGTTTGAACGACTGGCCGCTGTCGGCCAATACCAGCTCGGCGTTCAGGGGCGAAATCGAGGCAGCGCTGGACAAACGAATGATCTGGCGCAAAGACTCGGCAGGGTGATCCAGCGCGTCTTTAGGTGCGATGACCTGAGCCGGACCGGCCAGCAGCGGCAACAGCCCTACGAAAGTGCCATCAGGCTCGGCATTGGAGGTGCGTAAAAAGCTCGTCGGCAGCACGTTGACCGGGTAACCCTGAGGGATTTCGAAGCAGTTCGGTGATACCGGCTGACGCTGGAAGCGAACTTTCAGGACGTTTGTGACACCCAGGGCATAGCCAGGTACACGTGCGACTATTTGTTCAGGCTCACCATCGGCGTTCAATTGCTTGGCGCCCAACAGCGTATCGTTCCACAGTACGGTGGCGACAGGGCGAGTGCTTGAGGCACCCGGAGCCGCCGACACGTCAATGACCACTTCGCCAGGCATCCGGCCATCAACGGCGACGGCACTCAGCGGGAACACGGCTGTCCAGTCGCCACGACTGACCACATCAAACGCGCTGGTCGAGCCACCCAGTCTGGCGATACGTACGGTTTGATTAGGCCCCATGCTGTGGTCGGACAGTTGAGTGATGGTGGCTTGAGGGGAGACCAGCACTTCACGCCATTGCGACTCGAACAGACCGCCCGCCTTGGCACCGGCATCCGGTGCCACGCTGATGACATTCTTGTAGCCCAGATTGGCGAGCTGGATTTGCTGGCTGCCCGGCACTTTCTGGCTGAGCGTGGCGTGGCTGGCGCGCCATTGCTGCAGCTCTTTAGCGGCATCGCTGTCGGTTTGCAGTTGTGCTTGCAGTGCATCCAGTGCGGCATTTATTTGTCCGACCAACGCCGTGTCAGCGATTGCCAGATCAGCTTGGGTTGCCGGCGCACCGAGCACCAGCAATGCGCCTATTTCAGCGGCATTGCCCAGGGTATGTTGACCTTTGCCCGTGAGGGCTGAGAACGGTGCCACATTGGCCAGTGCGCCAGGCACGTTCACGGCGTCCAGTGAAACCACATCACCCACGGCCGGAAAGGTGTGAATCTGCGCACGTTTAGCTGCACGCTCAAGGTTGACGCCCAAGCGCCACGCACTGTCGAAGCTCTGCTGATCGAGCTTGCCCGATGCAATCATGATCACCGGTTTTGCCGGCAGGGTGCGCCAGGCATCAGCCAGAGAGGTCAGCGATTTGAGTGAATAGCGATACGTCAGAGCGGTTTCGGGCAACACCGTAAGAATGTTTGCGCTCTGTTGAGTCGGATCGCAGATTTTCTGGCCGGTAGGTGAACTCCAGTTAAGGGTGAAATCGACCCAACCCTCGTCTCGACGGCGCGCCTCAACGGGCAGCACCTCATTGAGTGTCCCTTCGTGCTCAGTCTTTTTCTGGGCATACACCGGGCGGCTATCCACCGATATAGTCAGGGCCGCAGGCGGCTCTTCACCCTTGATAAAGTCGCCCTGTATGTTGATCGATGCTTTGTCCAGCATCACACCCTTGGGCACAGGCAAATAGAAAGACTGCACGTTATCGGCATTTTGCAGCACGACCGGGTTGGTGATGCCGACATCCGCCAGAGAAATGCTTCGCTCGACCCAATCATTTTGTGTCAGGGCATGCAGGGCTTCGCTGCCAGGCGAGGCCATGGCGTAAAGAGGAATGGCCAAAGGTGTGACAAGCACAACCTGGGTGATTACAGTCAAGTATTGCCGGGATTTCTTGAAATTATTCATGCGTATTTTTCGGCCACATCTAAAAGTTAGAAGTTACAACTGCGCCGAGAAGTCCTGACTAAAGAGTGCCAGGGCAATAACAGAGCACAGTCGCCATACAAGAACTCATTGACGGTACCCAGTTTCAGGTAAAGGCTGACCGAAAAGTCATTGACTTGACCCGACATGAGTTCAAACAAAAAAGGACGTTACTGTCTGTCTGGTAATCACCTAGTGAGTCTCCTTGTTTACGCTTTGGATCCATCCTGTAAAGGTGTTATGAGAGTGTGGTGTCTCAATCTTAGCTGTCAATATTCTGAATAGAATTTATATTTATGTATCAGGCATGAGCCGTTAGCCTTTTTTTTGACGCTAAAATTCCGAGTCAATGGCTGACTAAGTTTTTTAGCTCCAGCAGACACTGTTCAATGCGTCTGACTACGCTACCGCGCAAATATTCATACGTATTTAAGGTGCAGGAGTGGCATTTAGCAGGGCGGGTTGAATGCGTGGAATTCACGCCCGGTCAGCGCGGCAATGATTCGTTCGCTGGCATGCCCGTCGCCATACGGGTTAACACTGCGTGCCACCCGTTGATAATGATCGGGATCATCCAGAAAAGCCTTCACGGCGCTGACGATGCGCAATGGTTGTGTGCCCACCAATGTGACCGTGCCAGCCATCAATGCTTCCGGCCGTTCAGTGGTTTCGCGCATCACCAGCACAGGTTTACCCAAGTGCGGGGCTTCTTCCTGAACACCGCCCGAGTCGGTGAGAATCAGGTAACTGCTGCGCATGAGCCACACAAAGTCCAGATAATCCACGGGTTCAATGAGGTGGATATTGGCCATATCCGAGAGGCGGGGTAATACCACGTCGCGCACCTGAGGATTCAAGTGCACGGGGTAGACGATCTGTACATCTTCACGCCGGCCGATCATGGCCAGCGCTTCGCAAATTTGCAAAAAGCCGTCGCCAAAATTCTCGCGGCGATGGCCTGTGACCAAAATCAGGCGACGCGTCGGGTCTATCCATGAATAACGAGCGGCAAGTGTGGCTTTGAGTTCGGGCGTGTGATCGATTTTGCTCAAGGTCATTTCAAGCGAGTCGATGACGGTGTTACCGGTGACGTAGATTTGCCCGTGAAGATTCTCTTGCAGCAAATTTGCTCGAGAAGTGAGCGTTGGGGCGAAGAGCCATTTACCCATGACATCGACGACGCGTCGGTTCATTTCTTCGGGAAACGGCTGAGTCAGGTCACCGGTACGCAAGCCCGCTTCTACGTGGCCGATTGCGATACGGCGATGGAATGCAGCCAGGCTGCAGGCGGTGGCTGTCGAGGTGTCACCGTGAACCAGTACGCAGTCTGGTTTTACCTCTTCGAGCAAAGCATCGACGCGGGTCATAAGCCGTGCAAACAAGCCATTCAATGTTTGCCCCGGCAGCATCACGTCTAGGTCGTGATCAGCATTGATATCAAAGAGTTGTAACACTTGGTCGAGCATGTGCCGATGTTGGCCGGTCGTGCAGACAATGCTTTCAATACCCTCGACCCGCGCAAGTGCATGCACGAGGGGAGCCATTTTAATGCCTTCAGGGCGAGTACCAAACAACGACAAAACTCTCATATCTCAGTATTCCTGACTGATTCATGGCTTTTACACACATTATGATACGTTCCTGATGAGGCGCTAGCCCTTTGACTGAATATGAATCTTGGTAAAACCATTCAGTTGAGTTAATTGATTGAGCGATCAAAGTTAATTTTTATAGTGTGCAAAGAGTGTTCCTGTCTCTTGTGACTTAACTGCATTCTATTCAGACTAGTGCGTAGGCATAAGATTCATAAGGGTTTTTACGGATGTTGTCGCGGGAGTGAGTTTTTTTTCGCCACGCATTACCCCCGTGGCCGGACTCGGCGGCTACGGTTTTTAAGGTTTCGACACCATTCAATACGATGGAAATTGTTATAAAAGGTCAGGAAAGTTTTGATAAACGGTGCTGTATTAAACGCCCGATCATTCACGGCAAGCCTGCCACACAGGCGCAGTCCCGCAGGGCAAAGCGGGCATGCAGCGTCTGCAGGGTCGACTTAGAACGTTTGTCCCAACGAAAACTGGAACACTTGGGTTTCAGCATCCTCTGGTTTTTTCACCGGCAGCGCCAGGTTCACGCTCAGTGGTCCCATCGGGCTGTACCAGGTCACGCCGACACCCACCGAACTGGCCATCTGGCTGAGGTCAATGCCATCACATCCGGTCGTGGTACTCAGGTAGCACTTGCTCGAATACACACTGCCCACGTCCCAGAACAGCGAGGTACGCAGGGCTTTGTTGTCCTTGATAAAGGGCATCGGAAACAGGTATTCCACGCCGCCGGTAATCATGATGTTACCGCCCAGCGCTTCTGTGTCGCGGTCGGAGTAGTATTCCTGACCCGCGCTTGAGTAAGTGCCGGTGGCCGGCGTATTGCGTGGGCCAAGGGTGCCGCTTTCAAAGCCGCGCACAGAGCCTTCACCGCCGGCCGTGTAGTTTTCATAAAAAGGCAAACCGTCCGTCGAACCGTAGCTGTTGCCGTACCCCAGCTTGGTGTGCAGGCGCAGCGAGGTCGAGGCACTGACCGGCAAAAAGGTCTGTGCGCTGTAGTCGATCTTGTAAAAACTCAGATCGCTGCCCGGCAGTGTCACCATCAGATTGAGGTTTTGTGAGTGCCCGCGAGTCGCCAAAATGCCTTTGTTCAGGGTCGACTCAGACCAGCCGAGGTTGGCTTTGAAGTTGGTGAATTGCTCACCCTGACGTTCGATAAAGTCATAGATCTCATCGGCGCTGTAAGTGCCGGGTTCGATCGTATCGTGCTGCACAGTCAGGCCGAAACTCAGCCGTGAAGTTTCATTGATCGGGTAACCCACTGTGGCACCGGCGCCATAGCTGTTGATCGAGTAGTACGACACGCCATCATCGTAATAGTCGTTGTAATCAGTTTTGTTATAGAACGCGTTGTACCCCAGGCTCACGCCATCTTTGGTGAAGTAGGGGTCGGTAAAACCGATGTTGTATTTGCTTTGATATTCCGAGCGCGTCAGGCCAAGGCTGGCGGTGTCGCCCGTCCCCAGAAAGTTGTTCTGGGTAATAGAGCCGCCGAGTATCAAACCGGCGCTTTGGGCAAAACCGACACTGGCGGTGATCGATCCTGAGGCCTGTTCTTCGACGCTGTAGTTCACATCCACCTGGTCGTCCACACCGGCTACGGCCGGCGTTTCAACATTGACCTCTTTGAAGTAGCCCAGGCGTTCGAGACGTGTCTTGGATTGGTCGATTAAATACGTCGACGCCCAGCCGCCTTCCATTTGACGCATCTCACGGCGCAGCACCTGGTCTTCGGTCTTGGTGTTGCCGCGAAAGTTGATGCGGTTGGTATAGGCCCGTTTGGCCGGGTCGACGACAAACACCATATCGACGGTATGATCCTTGTCATTGGCGGTCGGCACCGCGTTGACGTTGGCAAAGGTATAGCCCTCGTTACCCAGCCGACGGGTGATCAATTCGGACGTAGTGGTCATCAACTTGCGCGAAAACACCTGGCCTTCTTTCACCAGCAACAAAGCGTTGATCTGTTCTTCCGGTACTTTCAGATCGCCACGCAGTGACACCTTACCCACCGTGTATTTATCGCCTTCATTAATATTGACGGTGATATACACCTGTTTCTTGTCCGGCGTGATCGAGACCTGCGTCGAGACGATTTCCATATTGATATAGCCACGATCCAGGTAGTAGGAGCGCAGCCGTTCCAGATCACCGGAGAGTTTTTCACGGGCGTACTTGTCGTCGTTTTTGAAGAAAGACAGCCAGTTAGTGGTTTTAAGGGTGAATTGATCATCCAGTTCGGACTGATCAAAGACCGTATTGCCAACCACGTTGATGTGCTTGATGGCCGCCACTTCTCCTTCGTCGATCTTTATCTTCAGCCCGACACGGTTACGCGGCTGAGCCACCACTTGCGTGTCCACCGAAGCGCTGTAACGCCCCTGAGCCACATATTGGCGCAGCAGTTCATTGCGTACACCTTCGAGCGTGGCCTGCTGGAACACTTCGCCTTCGGCCAGGCCCGACTGCTTGAGGCCCTTCATCAAGTCTTCGGTGGATATGGCCTTGTTGCCCTCAATGTCGATACTGGCCACAGAGGGGCGTTCGACCACCGTAATCACCAGTACGTCGCCGTCGCGCCCCAATTGAATGTCCTGAAAGAAGCCCGTCTTGAACAAGGCACGCGTGGACTCCACCAGACGCTGATCATCGGCTTGTTCACCAACGTTCAGCGGCAAGGCACCGAACACACTGCCCGCAGACACCCGCTGCAGGCCGTTGATGCGAATATCGGCAATCTTGAAGACTTGAGCGTGGGCAAGGGTGGCATTGAGCAACAGTGCAACCGAGCAGAGCAGGCGCGGAAAATTCATTTAGATCGTTTATCCAGGACACATCGACAAGCAGCGCAAGCGGGCGTCGGCAGCCCTTAAAAGGCGGCAGGCGGCCATGCAAGCAGGCTGGTGAAGGTCAAGCATAAAAGTTCGGGGCGTATGGTGCGGTTAACCCTGTGTCAAGTTAAGTAAAGGTTGCTGCGGGCCGATGACGCTGGGCGACGCAAGGCCGATAATGCCTCACCCACCCCTTCAAGAGTTCGCCATGATTCGTGTATTGCTCGTCGACGATGACCAGGAATTGACTGGATTGCTCAGTGAATACCTGGTGCGTGAAGGTTTTGAAGCGACAGCGGTTCACACCGGAGAAGAAGGAGAGGTGCAGGCACTTTCCGGACGCTTCAGCATTGTCGTGCTGGACGTTATGTTGCCCCGCCTGTCAGGCATTGAAGTGCTCAGGCGCATTCGCGCACGCAGCCAGGTGCCGGTGGTACTGCTGACGGCCCGAGGCGATAACATCGACCGCATCACCGGGCTGGAACTGGGCGCTGATGACTATGTGCCCAAACCCAGCTCACCGGGCGAGTTGGTGGCGCGCTTGCGGGCCATCATGCGCCGGGTACAACCGGCCACGCAGCCGATCACTGAGGTCATCCGCACGGGCGCTCTGGTGTTATGGCCGGGCAAGCGTGAAGCCACGTGGCAAGGCAACGAGCTGGGTGTGACCAGCACTGAATTCAGCCTGCTCGAAGAGCTGGCCCGCAGCGCCGGGCAAGTGGTCAGCAAACAGGACTTGTCGCTTAATGCCCTGGGCTGCCCACTGACACGCTACGACCGGCGCATTGATGTGCATATCAGCAGCATTCGGCAAAAACTCGGCCCACGCCCTGATGCCAAAGCCTGGATTCAGAGCGTTCGCGGGCTCGGTTATTTGTTGATCGCAGAATGATGAAACCCAGTCGGTTGTTCTGGAAGCTGTTCCTGGCTTTTTGGCTGGCCACCAGCCTGACGTTTTTTGTCGGTATAGGCGTTATGACATTGAGTCGATTGGGGCCTGGCAACCCTCATCTGGACACCATTCTGGAAAGCGAAGCCCAGCTGTTGCGCCACTACGGTGTCGAGGCGGGCAAACAACTGCTGGACGTGTGGCATCACCCTGACGACGAAGCCATTGCCGTGTACGACAGCAGCGGCCAGTTGCTGGCCGGATTGCCCATTGAGCACCCGGCTTATGAGCAAATAGTCATCAGCAACGAGGGCTTGAGCCTGTCTCTGAGGTCAACCCGTGCGCCCGGTAACGGCGGGGGTGGAGAGGGCGGGCCCGGCTTGATGCCGCTGCTGATCGGCACGGTGATGAGTGCCTTGTTCAGCGGCTATATGGCGTTTTATCTGGCCTGGCCATTGGCTTACCTGCGCCGGGCGATGAGCGATGTGGCACAGGGGCGTTTCGAAACCCGGGTCAAGCCGATCATGGGGCGACGGCGCGATGAAATTGTTGACCTGGCCGAAGACTGCGACCGCATGGCCAATCAATTGAGATTGCTGGTAGAAGCTCAGCAGCATCTGTTGCACGACATTTCCCACGAACTGCGCTCACCGTTGACGCGCATGCAGGCCGCCATCGGCTTGTTGCATCAGGACTCGTCACGGGCAGACATGGTCGGGCGCATCGAGCGTGAATCGGTGCGCATGGACACCCTGATTGAAGCGCTGCTGACGTTGGCCCGCGTTCAGGGACGGCCTGAAAGCATTGAGCGTGAAGCGGTGGATATAACCGAGTTGCTGGCGCATATCGTCGAAGACGCGCAGTTTGAAGCGGGGATCAAAAACTGCAGGGTCAGTTTGCAAGCGGGTGCGCCCTTTGTCTGCCGGGTCAGCGGTGAGTTGCTGTATCGCTGCTTCGAGAACGTCATTCGCAATGCCCTGCGCTATACCGGGACGGACACCGATGTGCGGGTGGTGGCTCAGATCAGTCTGGATGACCGCAACCTGCGGGTGCGCATTACTGATCAGGGGCCAGGGGTTGAGGCGGAGCGTTTGTTGAGCATTTTTGAGCCGTTTGAGCGTGGGGTAAACGAGCCCGGCAATGGTTTTGGCCTGGGTTTGGCCATTGCCTCCAGGGCGGTAGCCCTGCATGGAGGCAGCATCAGTGCGAGTAATCAGCCTTGCGGCGGTCTGACCGTAGAAATCAACCTTCCGCGGCACACCGTGTAGATACCGTCTTGATACTCATGACACAACCGTCTGCACATGCGGGGGCGGCCGCATCAAGCGACTACAGGTGGTGAACTTTACACAAAATTACACGGCCTTGACGGCCCTGTACGCCACGCCCCCGTAGACTTTGCGCTCATCTTTAAGTGGAAGTGGGCATGTTTCTGGTTCATAAAAAAGGCTTTGTGGCCGGCAAGAAAATGGTCGATGGACTGGTGCCTTACGACTTTTTTTGTGAAGACAACCCCGCCATCAATCTGTTTGTTTTTACCGGCGCAGGGGCCGCGGGCAAACACGTTGAAGAGCAGACTTTGTGGGGCTTCACCCGCCTTGAGCGCTTTGAGGCACTGAGCCACACGCTGGTCGCCAACCGGAAGAATGACGGTTGGTTTCAGAGCGTGAGTGTGATGACCGGGCCTGCGCACAATGGCACCCGGTCGGTGAAGTTTCAGCGCGTCTTGAAAATCATCAAGCACGTCAGCCCTCCAAACAAGGCCGCGTACGAGATTCTGACCGATGAGGGTGACACTTACTTCACCCTCAAGCCTGCGGCAGATCTGAGTGCCCAGACCGTGATTTACGCGGCTGATCAGTAACGATGGATGCCATTGACCAAGCGCTGAATGCCCAGCGGGTTGGCGTCTTTCAAGGCATCCGGCAGCAGGCTGTCGGGGTAGTTCTGGAAGCACACCGGGCGCAGGAAACGGTCGATGGCCAGCGTGCCCACCGACGTTCCACGGGCATCGGAGGTCGCCGGATATGGCCCGCCATGCACCATCGCGTCACACACTTCAACGCCGGTCGGGTAACCGTTGAGCAGCAGGCGCCCGGCCTTGTGTTCCAGCACGGGTACCACCTCGGCAAAGGTGTGCAAGTCACCCGGCTCGGCAATCAAGGTCGCGGTCAGTTGGCCCTGCAGACTGTGCAGCGCACGTAGCAATTGCGCTTTGTCGGCCACTTCAATCACCAGCGTGGTGGGCCCGAATACTTCTTCCTGCACCACCTCGGCCCCATTGATCAACAGCTCGACATCGGCTCCAAACAACTGTGGGTACGCCTGATTGCCCTGCTGCGGGGCACCGGCGAGGTGTTCAATGCCTTCTATATCGGCCAGTCGCTGTAGGCCTTGGCAGTAATTGACCAAACCGGCGGCATTGAGCAGCGTTTGTGCAGGTTGCGCGTTGAAAAACTCGCCAAGGCTTTTCACAAACCCACTGAACTCGGGTGAGCGTATCCCCAGTACCAGCCCCGGACTGGTACAAAACTGGCCCGCACCCTGCATCACCGAGCCGCCCAACTCTTGAGCGATTAGGTCACCGCGCAGGCCCAGCGCCTGAGGCAAGACGAGCACCGGATTGATGCTCGACATCTCGGCAAACACCGGGATGGGTTGCGGCCTTGCGGCGGCCATATCGCACAACGCACGGCCACCCCTTAGCGAACCTGTGAAGCCTACCGCCTGAATGGCGGGGTGCTTGACCAGTGCGGCGCCGACACTGGCGCCATGGATCATATTGAACACCCCGGCTGGCATTTCGGTGCGCTCAGCCGCTCGCACAATGGCCTGAGCGACCCATTCGGCAGTTGCCATATGCCCGCCATGTGCCTTGAACACCACCGGGCAGCCTGCCGCGAGGGCAGAGGCGGTGTCGCCCCCGGCGGTGGAGAAGGCCAGGGGGAAGTTGCTGGCGCCAAACACGGCCACCGGGCCTACACCGATGCGGTACTGGCGCAGGTCCGCACGGGGCATGGGGGTGCGATCAGGTAATGCATGATCGATGCGTGCGCCGTAAAAATCACCGCGGCGCAGTACTTCGGCGAACAGGCGCATTTGCCCGCTGGTGCGAGCTCGCTCACCTTGAATGCGGGCGGCAGCCAAGGCGGTCTCGCGGCTGACCGTAGCGATGAAGTCGTCACCCAAGGCGTCAATTTCTTCGGCAATGGCGTCGAGAAACGCGGCTCTGCGTGTGGCGGGCATGCTGCGATAGGCCACGAAGGCGGTGCTGGCCGCCAGAGCGGCGGCGTCGACTTCAGCATCAGTGGCCTGGAAAAACCCATAAGGCAAGGTTTCGCCGGTACTGGCATCCACGCTGTGCAGAACAACGGTGCCGCTGGCGCTGCGTTGACCGCCGATAAAGTTGTGGCCGGTGATGTGTATCATTGCTGTCTCCTTGAAGAAGGTTGCTGGTGTACAAACCAGCATTCAGGTGATGGCGCCAATCTGCCACGGCACAAATTCGTTCTGGCCATATCCGTGCTGTTCACTCTTGCTTCGTTCTCCGGAGGCAATGCGCAGGATCATCCGGTAGATGTGCTCGCCGCGTTCCTCAATGGTCATGCTGCCATCGGCAATGCCGCCGCAGTTCACATCCATGTCTTCTTCCTGGGTTTCCCACAAGCGGGTATTGGTTGCCAGCTTGATCGAAGGCGAGGGCGCACAGCCATACGCTGAGCCACGGCCAGTGGTAAAGGCAATCAGGTTGGCACCTCCGGCAACCTGGCCTGTGGCAGAAATCGGGTCATAGCCCGGTGTGTCCATGAACACCAAACCGTGGGCGCGTACTGTTTCGGCGTATTCATACACATCGACCAGGTCGCTTGAGCCGGCTTTGGCCACCGCGCCCAGGGACTTTTCAAGAATGGTGGTCAAGCCGCCGGCCTTGTTACCGGCTGAGGGGTTGTTGTTCAGTTCAGCGTTCATGCGTTTGCAATAGTCCTCCCACCAGTGGATACGCTTGATCAGTTTCTCGCCCACTTCACGACTGACGGCGCGCCGCGTCAACAAATGCTCGGCGCCATAGACTTCAGGGGTCTCCGACAAAATGGCGGTACCGCCGGCGGCGACCAGCCGGTCAACCGCGTTGCCCAGCGCAGGGTTGGCGGTGATCCCTGAATAGCCATCCGAACCACCGCACTGCAGGCCAATAATCAAGTGTTTGGCGTTGACGGGCTGGCGCTCCACACGGTTGGCTTCGGCCAGCAGTGAGTTGACCTGAGCGATGCCGCTGGCGATGGATTTAGAGGTGCCACCCGTGCCCTGAATGGTGAACGCGCGTAGAAACTCGCCTTTTTCCAGGCCTTGAGCCGCCAGCAAGTCAGCAATCTGATTGGTTTCGCAACCCAGGCCGATCATCAGCACAGCTGCAAAGTTGGGGTGCACGGCATAACCACCCAACGTGCGGCGCAGCATGGCCAGCGCCTCGCCACCGGGGTCAACCGCACAGCCAAAGCTGTGGGTCAGGGCGACAACACCGTCAACGTTGGGATAATCCATCAGGGCTTGCGGGTTAATGTCTCGACGAAAATGATCAGCAATGGCCTTGGCCACCGTCGCGGAACAGTTCACCGAGGTCAGGATGCCAATGTAATTGCGCGTGGCCACCCGGCCATCGGCGCGCACGATGCCCATAAACGTGTCACGGGTCTGAGTGCCGCTACCGCGTGCGTCGACGCCAAAGGCGTAGTCGCGAGAGAAGTCGCCCATCGCCAGATTGTGCACATGCACATGCTCGCCTGCCTTGATCGGTTGGCTGGCGAAACCAATGATCTGGCCGTAGCGCCTCAGCGGCTGACCGGTCTCAATGGCGCGGGTGGCAATCTTGTGGCCCGATGGAATTGGATCAAGGGCTATCAGCCCTTCGGCCTCCAGCACCAGCCCCTGGGGAATGGGCTGGCGTGCGATCAGCACATCGTCCAGCGCGTTGAGTCGGATCACGGCGTTGGCAGCATTCTCACTGCCTGTTTTAGTTATAAGTTGCATCACAGTTACCTCAAGGGAGCGCCAAGGCTCAGGCCAGGCCACGTTCGCGGTAGTCGATAAGTGAAGAAAACAGCATCAGACCGAATGCCATGACCACAAAAAAGATCAGCGCCAGAAAGTACGAGCCGGTGAACTGAACGATCAGGCCAATCAGGATCGGCACGATGACGCCGACCATATTGCCGCAGAAGTTCATGCTGCCGCCCAGCACCCCGGCTTTGGATTTACCGCCCAGAATGGCCGGCAAGCACCAGTACATACCGCACCAACGGATAAAAAACAGGGCGACGCAGAGCAGCGAAATAACGGTGACAGCGTCCTTGCTGTACGCCACCAGCAGGATGCACAGCGCTGCAATCGCCGCAGAGCCACCGAACATGGTGCGCATCACCTTGTTCGGCGCGCCGCCGGCGTCCTTCCATTTATCGGCCAGCCAGCCGCCGAAAATTTCACCGATAAAGCCGCACATAAAGATCAGAAACGTGGCCCCGCCCATCGCCTTGATATCAAGGTTGTGAGCCTTGTGCAGGTAGCTCGGCATCCACGTGAGCAACCCGTAGAACACGCTGTTGTAGCAGGCGTACCCGGCGAACATGGCCAGAACCGAGCGGCTTTTGAGCAAATCCTTGAGTATTGCCTTGCGTTCGCCGTGGGTCTTGGCGGCCTCGGCGTTGGCGTCCGTGATGTAGGCCAGTTCCGCGGCATTGACCTTGGGGTGTTCGGCCGGGTTATTGCGGATATACCACCAGGCCCAGACGCCGACGATCATGGTGCCGACGCCGGCAATCACAAAGGCAATACGCCAGGAATCAAACCACGTGATCAAACCGGCAATGATGATGGCACCGAATGCGGTCCCCAGCGGCGCGCCGCCATCCACCAGTGTGGCGCCACGCCCGCGCTCGTTGGGGGTTAGCCAGGCGCCGTTGAGTTTGGCGCCTGCGGGCATGATCGGCGACTCCGCCACACCCAGACCAATACGCGTGGCCAACAGCATCATCCAGGTTTGAGCGCCACCTGCAATGGCTTGAAAAAAGCCCCAGCCCACCGTGGCCACGCCGACAATATTGCGCACTTGAAAGCGATCCAGCAGCATCCCGCCGGGAATCTGCATCAGTGCGTATGACCAGAAAAATGCGCTGAGCATCAAGCCTTCCAGCGCCGGGGTCATTTCAAACTCGGTAGAAATCAACGGCAGGGCCACCGACAACGACGCACGATCGATGTAGTTGATGGCCGACAACAGTAGCAAAATCAGGAAAATGCGCCAGCGCACGGTGGTGGGGCGTTCGGCGCCCGCGGCATCAATCACCTGAGCAGGCACGACCGCAGCAGTTTTAGTGTTCATGGGGGTTCTCGCTTTTTTATGATTTTTATCAAGCGGTGCGAGCCTTTTGACAGGCCCGCCAAAGGGTTTACAAGGTAGCGACCTGCCCGGCGGGAAGTTCAGCTGCCCCGGCCTTGATGCCATTGATCAGCGGCTCGCCAAACGCTTCCATGCTGATTTCGAAGCGGTCGCCTTCGCGGGTTTGAATGTTGTCTGCCACGGACAGGGTGGCAGTGCCGAAAAAGTGCACATGCACATCGCCGGGACGCAAGAACTGAGCGTACTTGAAGTGATGGTATTCAAGGTTTTCCAGGCTGTGGCACATGTTGTCCTCACCGCTGAGAAACTCTTTTTCCCAGACCACTTCATCGCCGCGCAGGATGCGGCTCATGCCGCTCAGATTGCGCGGTAACTCACCCACCCGCAATTCAGGGCCATAACTGCAATTGCGCAGTTTGGAATGGGCCAGATAAAGATAGTTGCGGCGCTCCATCACATGGTCGGAAAACTCGTTGCCCAAAGCAAAACCCACTCGGTAGGGTTTGCTGTCGTCACCCACCACATACAGCCCGGTCAATTCAGGTTCTTCACCGGCATCTTCGGCAAAGGCCGGTTTCTCAAAGGCAGCGCCGGGACGCACGACAATTGATCCGTCGCCCTTATAGAACCATTCTGGTTGCACACCGGCGGTGCCAGCCGGTGGTCGGCCGCCTTCGATGCCCCATTGGAAGATGCGCGCGGTGTCGGTGAGGGCGGCCTGATCGCCGATGTTTTGCTGATGCATTTTATCGCGGGTCGAGGCGCTACCCAGGTGGGTCAGGCCCGTACCGCTGATCAGGCAGTGGGCCGGATCTTCATGGTCAAGAGGCGCCAGCACGCGTCCGTCCTGCAAGGTCTGGCGGTAGCTCGAAGGGCTGGGCTGAGTCCCTCTGGCGCATACTTCTTCAGCCAGGCCATGCCCCTTGCGAATGGCGTCCAGAGCGAGCTCGCGGGTGCTTGCAGCGCCATTGACGACGAGCAGCGTATCGCCTTCAACGACCGCAACATGACGTTGACCTTGAACCGTTTGAAATTGAATCAGACGCATGGAGTGAGGCCTTTGCAGATTATTGTTCTGGCGGGCCTTTGAGGCCCTTCTGTGGCTCACTTTAATTTTTGTCGGGGATGCTGCCTAATGACGACTGCTGATTGAGCGATAACTAATGGTCATCCCCATGCTGCCATCCTTGACCACGATCATTTCCCGCTTGCGCCTCAAGCAACTGCGCTTGTTGATTGCGCTGGACGAATTCGGCTCCTTGCACAAGGCGGCGGACTCCGTCGCCATTACCCAGCCGGGGGCCACCAAGGCACTGCACGAAATCGAATCGACCCTGGGCTCGACCCTGTTCGAGCGTACACCCAAAGGCCTGGTCCCCAATGACCTGGGACGTTGCGTGATCCGCTATGCGCGGTTGATCCATACCGACGTCGCGCACCTGCGCGAAGAAATGCTCGGCATCATGCAAGGCCACGGTGGTCGGCTGTCGGTGGGCGTAATCATGGGAGCGGTGCCGGTTCTGGTGGAGTGCCTGGCGCGTCTACGGGCAAAACAGCCGCAACTGTCAGTCGAAATTGTCGAAGACACCAGTGCACGCTTGCTGGCCTTGCTCGACGAGGGGCGGTTGGATCTGGCGATCTGTCGCACCAGCGTCAGCAAGCATCCTGGTGCTTACGATTGCCGCCTGCGTGATCAGGAACCCCTGATTGTGGTTGCGAATACCCAACATCAATTTGCCGGCCGCGCGTCGCTGGCGCTGAGCGAACTGGCTGACGCCCCGTGGGTCGTGTTCCCGGTTAACATGCCCATGCGTTTGACTCTGGAACGTGAGTTCCGGGAGGCGGGGCTTAACTTTCCGACGTATCCGATAGAAACCTCATCGACCTTCACCACGCTGTCGTTGCTGCTGCAAGACCCGCATTTGGTGGCCGTGATGCCGGTTGATGTTGCGCAGATGGCCGTGACGCACGGCATGTTGGTGCGTTTGCCGCTGGTGCTGAAGTCGCGCAGCGAGCCTTATGAGATTGTCACCCGTCAAGGGGTTGCGTTGACTGCGCCGACGCAGTTGCTGATTGATGAGATGAGTGTGCGTGTAGTGTCTTGAGGCTCATAACAGTGCCTTCGTTCTGGCACCGGGCGAGCCTAGGCGAGCTCGGCCGTATGGTAGGGCGAAACCTTTATTCCAGTAAAAAGCATGAAATGGATATGTGCTCGAAGCTTTTAATTGGCCAGCGTGCATATCCATTTGATGTATTAAATCTTTCTACGGGTTTCGCCCTTACGGCGAGGCACTTTTGTCAAACAGCCACAAAAGTACCCAAAAAGGCCTTGCCCCTGCGTACGGCCCTCGCTTCGCTCAGGTGTCCCTCACTCCGGTCCCGCTCCGTGGGCACGCTGCGACGGGCCATCCATGGCCCGATCGCAGCTCTCCCGGCATCCATGCCGGTCGACCCACTCCGCGAAACCTCCTTTCGGCCTCCCGAAGGGGCGGCAGATCAAGATCAAAAGCCAGATCACAAGCAGATCAAATGCTCGCTTACGCTCTTGTAGCCGCTGACGAGGAACGAAGGCTGCGATCGAGCGCGTAGCGGTCGTAATGCTTTTGACTGTAGGTGTGCGCTCACTGGGATTCGGGAGGTTTCGTACAGGTTTGTCGATTGAGATGACTGGGGCGCGGGCCTATAGTCAGCGCTCGCATTAAGCGACCGGGTTTGGCGACTCGGAACATGCCAAGAATTGCTATCTCTAGCCAAGCGTGTATTTTGCATCGCGAGGCTTTATGGCAGCTGTACGTGGGAGATCTCAGGATCTGCCGGAGTTTCTTGGGTATGACCGGTTCGCCAACCCGCGTACAGCAGCCACCTGTTTTCGTTTGGCGACGAATGTGGATGGCTAAAGCCCATGCCCAAGAGTTTTAACCCATGAATCAAGATTCGTTCATTCCGTTGACCGCTATCGACTGCCTTATCCCCGCTCTGATGATCGACCGCAATGCGCCGGTCGATGTGCTTCATGCCAATGCTGCCGCCCGTGTGCGGGCAGCTACTCAATTGATGGAAACCCTGTCTAATCGTGATCTTGAATTAGCCGATACGGTTGATCTACGGCAGATAGCAACCGTGGCGATGATGTTGCTTCGTGATGGGTGTGATTTGCTGGATGTGTTGGGGTGGCGCTTACGGGTTGAATAGAGACGTTGCCGTTGCCTTTGCTGTTGCCACGCAATTTTTGGGTCGACGCGAATGCCCCTCACAGGAGGCTGAACGCAGGTGCTGTTATGGGGGTGGCGAGGCAGGACGCCGAGCCAGCCGCGATCGGGCCAAGGATGGCCCGTCGCGGCGTGCCCCCATAACAGTGCCGGAGTGAAGGCACCGGGCGAGCCTAGGCGAGCTCGGCCGTATGGTAGGGCGCAGACCTTTTGGGTATTTTTGGGATGGTCCGACACTCGGCGTTTGCCAAAAGTACCGCGCCGTAAGGGCGAAACCCGTAGAAAGTTATTACACATCCAATGGATATGTACTCAGTGCTTATGTTAAATAAACCGCGTACATATCCATTAGGTGTATCACGGCTTTCTACGGGTTCCGCCCTTACGGCGGCTCACTTTAGGCAAACAGCCCCAAAAGTAAGCAAAAGGTCCTTGCCCCCGCGTACGGCCCTCGCTTCGCTCAGGTGTCCCTCACTCCGGTCCCGCTCCGTGGGCACGCTGCGACGGGCCATCCTTGGCCCGATCGCAGCTCTCCCGGCATCCATGCCGGTCGACCCACTCCGCGAAACCTCCTTTCGGCCTCCCGAAGGGGCGGCAGATCAAGATCAAAAACCAGATCACAAGCAGATCAAAAGCCAGATCACAAGCAGATCAAAAGCTCGCTTACGCTCTTGCTCTTGTAGCCGCTGACGAGGAACGAAGGCTGCGATCGAGCGCGTAGCGGTCGTAATGCTTTTGACTGTAGGTGTGCGCTCACTGGGATTCGGGAGGTTTCGTACAGGTTTGTCGATTGAGATGGCTGGGGAGCGGGCCTATAGTCGGCGCTCGCATTAAGCGACCGGGTTTGGCGACTCGGAACTTGAACAATGGACTCGTGCAGTTGTTGTGATACGGGCATAGCGTGTATTTTGCATCGCTCTGTTTTATGACGGCTGTGCGTGGGAGATCTTCGGGTCTGCCGGTTTTCCTTGTTCTACCGGTTCGCCAACCCGCGTACAGCTGTCACCTATTTTGTTTGGCGACGAAGCAGGTGGCTCCACTTGTAACAAGGAGCTTTGTTTATGGAGCATTCGTTCATTCCTCTGACCGCTATCGACTGCCTGATCCCCGCGCTGTTGATCGACCGCAATGCGCCGGTCGATGTGCTTCATGCCAATGCTGCCGCCCGTGTGCGGGCAGCTACTCAATTGATGGAAACCCTGTCTAATCGTGATCTTGAATTAGCCGATACGGTTGATCTACGGCAGATAGCAACCGTGGCGATGATGTTGCTTCGTGATGGGTGTGATTTGCTGGATGTGTTGGGGTGGCGCTTACGGGTTGAATAGAGACGTTGCCGTTGCCTTTGCTGTTGCCACGCAATTTTTGGGTCGACGCGAATGCCCCTCACAGGAGGCTGAACGCAGGTGCTGTTATGGGGGTGGCGAGGCAGGACGCCGAGCCAGCCGCGATCGGGCCAAGGATGGCCCGTCGCGGCGTGCCCCCATAACAGTGCCGGAGTGAAGGCACCGGGCGAGCCTAGGCGAGCTCGGCCGTATGGTAGGGCGCAGACCTTTTGGGTATTTTTGGGATGGTCCGACACTCGGCGTTTGCCAAAAGTACCTCGCCGTAAGGGCGAAACCAGAATTTACACATCCTATGGATATGTACTCAGTGCTTATGTTACATAAACCGCGTACATATCCATTAGGTGTATCACGGCTTTCTACGGGTTCCGCCCTTACGGCGGCTCACTTTTGGCAAACAGCCGAGTGTCGGACAACCACAAAAATAAGCAAAAAGGCCTTGCCCCTGCGTACGACCCTCGCTTCGCTCAGGTGTCCCTCACTCCGGTCCCGCTCCGTGGGCACGCTGCGACGGGCCATCCATGGCCCGATCGCAGCTCTCCCGGCATCCATGCCGGTCGACCCACTCCGCGAAACCTCCATTCGGCCTCCCGAAGGGGCGGCAGATCAAGATCAAAAACCAGGTCACAAGCAGATCAAAAGCCAAATCAAAAGCCAAATCAAACGCTCGCTTACGCTCTTGTAGCCGCTGACGAGGAACGAAGGCTGCGATCGAGCACGCAGTGGTCGCAAATGTCTGCTCAGCAACAGTGTCGGTGCAGAGTGTGTGACCCTCAACAGCGTTGAACAGCGGAACACTCCGTGCGCTCAGTTAGCACGGGTGTATGGGCGCATGGCATGTTTGATGCTATGCACCTTCCTGACATTCATATTCAGGAAGCTTTCATGCATTACCGCCAATTGGGTAACAGCGATATCAAGGTCAGTGTATTGGGACTGGGCACCATGACCTGGGGTCATCAGAACAGCGAGCGTGACGCCCACCAACAGATTGAGCTGGCGCTGGCGCAAGGCGTCAACCTGATCGACACCGCCGAGATGTACCCCACCCCCACTCATGCCGACACCTGGCGCACCACCGAGCGCTATATCGGCAGTTGGCTGGCGGGCAGTGGTCGGCGTGCCGAGGTGGTGCTGGCCAGCAAAATTGCCGGCCCGGCCCGGGAGCCCAACGGGCAGTTGCATATCCGCGACGGCCTGACCCGACATGACCGGCGCAATATCGTCGAAGCACTGGACGGCAGCCTCAAGCGTTTGAACACCGACTATCTGGATCTGTACCAGTTGCATTGGCCAGACCGCGCCACCAACTTTTTTGGCCAGCGCGATTACCCCTATGCCGAAGACACCCACAGCATAGCCATTGAAGAAACCCTCTCGGTGCTGGCGGATCAGGTCAAGGCGGGCAAGATTCGCCATATCGGCGTGTCCAACGAAACCCCGTGGGGCGTGGCCGAGTTTCTCAAGCAAAGTGAGCGGTTGGGGCTGCCGAAAATTGCCAGTATTCAGAACCCCTATAGCCTGCTTAATCGCCTGTTCGAGGGTGGGCTGTCTGAATTCACTCACCGCGAAGGGGTCGGTCTGCTGGCCTATTCACCCTTGGCATTCGGTTCGTTGACCGGCAAGTATCTGGGTGGAGCACGCCCCGAGGGCACCCGGCTTTCGTCGGTGTACCGCACCTTCAATCGCTATGACAGCCCTTCGGCGGATGCGGCCATCAGCGGGTATGTGCAGATCGCCCGCGAACATAATTTGACCCCGGCGCAACTGGCCCTGGCGTACGTCATCAATAAGCCGTTCGTGGCCAGCGCTCTGACCGGCCAGACCAGCCTCGCGCAGTTGCGTGACAACCTCAGTGCCCTTGAGGTGACGCTTGATGCGCAGGTACTGGCGCAAATTGAAGCCATTCATCAGCGCATACCCAACCCGGCGCCCTAGGCAGGAGTTTTGACCATGCCCAAACAACTGCACGTCAACTTGTTTGAAATGAACTGTGTGAGCCATATTGTTCATGGTCTGTGGGTTCATCCCGAGAACAACCGGCATCGCTTCAACGATCTCGATTACTGGACCGAACTGGCGCAACTGCTGGAGTACGGCACCTTCGACGGGGTGTTTCTGGCCGACGTGATCGGCACCTATGACAGCTTCCGCGATGGCCCGCAAACGGCGCTGCGCGAAGCCATGCAAATCCCCAGCAATGACCCGCTGCTGGTGATTCCGGCCATGGCGGCCGTGACCCAAAACCTGGGCTTTGGCGCGACTTTTTCCACCACCTACGAACCTCCGTTCGCCTTCGCCCGGCGCATGAGCACCCTCGATCACCTGACCAAGGGCCGGGTAGGCTGGAACATCGTCACGTCGTACCTGCCCAATGCAGCACGTAACTTTGGGCATGCCACCGAGGTGGTTCACGACCATCGTTACGAGATTGCCGATGAGTACCTGGACGTTCTGTACAAGTTATGGGAAGGCTCCTGGGACGATGACGCGGTGATTCAAGACCGCGAGCAGCGCGTCTATACCGACCCCACCAAAGTGCGTTACATCGACCACGTCGGCGAGCACTTCAAGGTCGCTGGCCCGCACCTGTGCCAGCCGTCGCGCCAGCGCACGCCGGTCTTGTTTCAGGCCACCGGCTCGCCTGCGGGCATCGAGTTTGCTGGGCGCCACGCCGAAGTGGTGTTCACCGGCGGTATCGACACCGCTGCCGTGCGCGCCAATATTCAGGCCATGCGCAACAAGGCGATCGCCCATGAGCGCGACCCGGGCGGTTTGAAATTTATCGTCATGGCCGGGGTGATCGTGGGCCGTACCGACGAAGAGGTCAGCCGCAAGCTCGACAGCTATCGCAAGCTGATGAGTGTTGAAGCGTCTTTGGCTCACCAGCAATCGGCGGTCGATCTGACACGCTTCCCCGGCGACGCACTGATCAGCGACTTGATCGCGCTTAAGGTCAAGGGTTGGGAGAGCCTGCAGCGCTATAAACCGGAGTGGACGGTGAGTACCGTACTGGCCCAATTTTCGGGTTTCAACCGGGAGCGTTTTTTCGTGGCGGGCACGCCGACGGTGGTCGCGGATCAAATCGAAAAATGGCTGGATGAAGATGGTATCGACGGAATCAACTTGCGTCAGTACCTGTCGTTTGAAACCGCGCGCGACTTTATTGAGCTGGTGATCCCGGAACTGCGTCGACGCGGACGCTTTCGCGAGCACTACACCGCGGGTGAAACCTTGCGTGAGCGCCTGTTTGGCGCGGGGCAGGCTAGATTGCCGGCTGATCATTTTGGCGCGCGGTATCGAGATGCTGCGGTGTTGCAGCAACCGGCGCGGCCGTTGCGTTTCTCGTAAACCCCCTCCTGTAGTTGCTGCCGAAGGCTGCGAAGGGATGCGTAGCAACCCGTATTCTCGAAAACGCTGCCATCCCTCGCAGTCTTCGGCAGCGACTTCAGGGGTACGGCAATGCGTAAGGCATAAAACCAACTGTTGCCCCACCAACAGTCCCTGCACAGACTGTTGGTTTTTAACCCTTCTTTCACGCGTAACCCCCGTATTTACTGGCTTTAAAACCCGGCACGGCTTGTGCAACAGCCTTGTTCCCGGACTTTAGGCAGCAAGCCCATGCGTGAAATCTCCCCTTTAATTTGTCTTGCCGCGCTGTGCGGCGTCTTGAGTGGCTGCGGCCAGGACACCTCAACCGTGGCACGCAGCGATAAGCCGGTCAGCGGCGGTACGCTGATCTACGCCACCGACCGCGAACCGACCTGTCTCGACCCCCATGTTTCCGGCGATATGCCGCAGGTGTTTATCGGCCAGCAGTACCTTGATTCACTGGTGTCCATGGACGAGCAGGGGCAAATAGGGCCGTGGCTGGCCGAACGTTGGGAAGTCTCGCCGGACGGGCTTGCGTACACCTTCCATTTGCGCAAGGACGTGCACTTCACAGACGGCACGCCTTTCAATGCGGCGGCAGTCAAAGCCAATCTCGATCACATGGCCAATCCGAAAACCCAGTCGAGTACGGCGGGCGGTTATATCCGCCAATACCGCAGCACCGACGTGCTGGATGACTCGACGGCCGTGGTGCATCTGGCCACACCTTATGCGGCTTTTCTGGAGGTGTTGGCGCAGGGTTTTCTGGGTATCGAATCGCCCACCGCCTTGCTCCGTTCACGTGATGAAAACTGCGAAAGCCCGGTGGGCAGCGGCCCGTTCAAAATCGTCAAGTGGGACCGCCAAAGTCAGGTAGAGCTGGTGCGCAACCCGGATTACAACTGGGCGCCACCCACGGCCAAACACCAAGGCCCGGCCTGGCTTGAGCGCATCGTTTGGAAGTTCATTCAGGAGCCTTCCGTGCGTTTCGCTTCGCTGCAAGCCGGTGAGGTGGATGTGATCGAGGCGCTGCCGCCCGAGTCCCATGAGGCCGCACGGCGCAACCCCGACTTGAATGTGATCGTCGCCCTGCGACCGGGTAACCCCAACAACGGCACGCTGAATATCACCCGCGCGCCGTTCGATGACGTCAAGGTGCGTGAAGCCTTCGTGCGCAGCGCAGATGTCGAAGGCGCGTTGAAAAGCGTGTACTTCAACGAGTTCCCCCGTGCGGGCGGGCCGCTGAGTTCGGCCACACGCTTTTACAGCCCGGACTTTCAGCATGCACAGGACTATGACCCGACGCGGGCCGCGCAATTGCTCGACGACAGCGGCTGGACCGGGCGCGATGCCGAGGGTTATCGCACCCGTGACGGCAAGCGGCTGCAAGTGCATGTGGTCATGGGCAACCGCACGCCGCCCTCCGAATACACCCTGTGGGAGCAGGTTCAGGCCACCACCCGCAAAGCCGGTTTTGAATTGATCGTAGAGCAGATGAGCGATGTTCAGGCCACCCAACGTCAAGCGGATTGGGATTACGACATTCGCCTGGGCTACTGGAACACCAACACCGCTGACGTGTTGCGGATCATTTTCGGTGCCGAGTTTGTTCAACCCGCTGGCGTCGGCGGCTATCACCAGAACACCGCAGGTTTCGCCAATCCGGGCTTTGATGCCCTCAACCAGCAGGCGCTGGCGACCCAGAATGCCGATCAGCGCCGCGCTCTGTATTACCAGGCGCAACAGATCGCTTCGCGCCAATACCTGCAACTGACCACCTACCCGCAAAGCTCGCGGCTGGGCATTTACAAAACCACTCAAGGAGTGCGACTGGAGCCGTCTCTGGCGGTGACGTACCTGTATGACGCCTGGGTTAATAAATGAGAAGGGTGAAGGCATGAGCCAATTAACAGTCACACATCTACGACGTGAACGATTCACGCAATTGGGGCGGCGCGCGGTCTGGCGACTGGCGGGTGGGGTGCTGGTGCTGTGGGCGGTGGCGACCTTGACGTTCTTTGCCTTGCGCCTGATGCCGGGTGATCCGGTATTGGCGATTCTCGGCGGGCCGAGCGCTAACCCGACCGCCGAAACCATTGCCGAGGCGACCCGTGAATACGGACTGGACAAGCCGCTGGCGGTTCAGTACGCGCTGTATCTGGGACGGCTGGTGCAGGGTGATCTGGGGGTTTCTTATTCCCAGCACATGCCGGTGACTGGCGTGCTCGCTGATCAATCGTGGGCCACCTTGCAACTGACCTTCACCTCACTGCTGCTGGCCTGGCTGCTGGTCATGGTGCTGACCGTGTTGACGGCAGGTCGACGTCGCTGGGTGGCCAATCTGGCCTCGCTGGCCGAAACCTTCGCCGCTGCCTTGCCGCATTTCTGGCTGGGGATTTTGCTGCTGTCGGTGTTCGCTTTCGGCCTGCGCTGGTTCCCGCCTGCGGGCAGCGATGGCTGGCGCACGCTGGTGTTACCGGCCGTAGCGCTGGCAATTCCGCTGGCGGGCTTTATCGCTCAAGTTACCCGTGAATCCCTGGAGCTGACGCTGGAGCAACCCTTTGTGCTGACCGCCCGCACGCGAGGCTTGAGTGACACGGCAGTGCGCTTTAAACACGCCCTGCGCCATGCCGTGTTACCCGGTATTTCATTGTCGGGCTGGGCCATCGGCGCATTGATCAGCGGCGCCGTGGTGATTGAAGTGATCTTTTCGCGCAGGGGCCTGGGTCGCCAGCTGTATCAGGCGGTGCAGGCGCAAGACTTGCCGTTGACCATCGGCATCAGCCTGGTGGTTGCTGCGGTGTACGTACTGGCCAACATTCTGATCGACCTGCTGTACCTGTGGGTCGACCCTCGCCAACAGGGGAAAACCGCATGAGCGCACTGACGTTTGAAACGACGCTGCCCGCGATCCGGGTTCAGCGTGCTGCGCGCCCGATCCGCCTTGGGCCATGGTTGGCCGTGGGGTTTCTGGGCTTTCTGATCGTTGCGGCACTGCTGCCGAATGTATTTGCTCACAGCGATCCGCTGGCCATTGTGCCGCAGGATGCCTTTCACCCGCCGGGCTGGGCGCACTGGTTCGGCACTGATCAATCGGGCCGGGATATTTTTTCGCGGGTGATCTATGGCACGCGCCAGTCGCTGTTTATCGGTCTGGCCGCGACGGCATTGGCCATGAGCATCGCCATTGTGCTGGGTCTGCTGGGCGGGTTGGGCGGCGCGCGTCTGGATCGAGGCGTCGGCTGGTTGCTGGAAGTGCTCTTTGCGTTCCCGAGTCTGGTACTGGCGCTGCTGTTTGTGGCGGTGTTTGGCAGCGGCGTCGGGCCGTTGATCATCGCCACTGGCCTGGGCGGCGCACCCGGTTATGCGCGCATGGTGCGCGGTCAGGTACTGGCGGTGCGCAATGCTGGTTATATCGAAGCGGCAGTGGCGCTGGGCCACTCGCGGCGGCGGATCATCCTGCGTCAATTGCTACCCAACGCCATGCGCCCGCTGATCGTGACCCTGACCATGGGTGTCGGTCAGGCCATCGTCTGGGCCTCGGCCCTGAGCTTTCTGGGGCTGGGCGCCCGTCCGCCCGCGCCCGAGTGGGGCACCATGCTGTCGATGGGCCGTGACTTTATCGCCAATGCCTGGTGGCTGACCTTTTTCCCTGGGCTGTTCATCGTGCTGACCACGCTGTCGACCACCGTGGCTGGCCGTTACTTGCAACAACACCTGGAGGGTCGTCTTTCATGAGCGATAAACACTTGATCGTTGAAGGCCTGTCCATCGAGTTTGGCGGCCAGACCGTGGTGCATAACCTGTCGTTTACTCTGGCGCCGGGCAAGACGCTGGCGCTGGTGGGGGAGTCCGGTTCCGGCAAAAGCGTGACTGCCCGCAGCTTGATCGGGCTGGCCGGAGCCGGGGCACGGGTCACTGCGCGCACCTTGAGTTATGGCGGGCAGGATTTACTCGGCTTGTCCGAGCGTGGCTGGCGCGGACTGCGCGGTAAAGGCATCGGCTTTGTATTGCAGGATGCGCTGGTGTCGCTGGACCCTCTACGCCCGGTCGGCAAGGAAATCCTCGAAGTGCTCAAGACCCATGGCTGGGGTGATCGTCGCCGCCGTGCTGAACGGGTGATCGAGCTGCTCGACACAGTGGGCGTACCCGACCCTGAACTGCGTGCCCGGCAACGTCCCGATCAATTGTCCGGCGGCCTGCGCCAACGTGCGCTGATTGCCAGTGCGCTGGCACTTGATCCCGGTCTGGTGATCGCCGATGAACCTACCACCGCGCTGGATGCCACTGTGCAGGCGCAGATTCTTCAGGTGTTGCAAGCCATCAAGGCCCGTGGCGATTCGCTGCTGATCATCAGCCATGACTTGGCGGTGGTGGCGCAATTGGCCGATGAGGTGCTGGTGCTGCGTCACGGGGTAGCGGTGGAACAAGGCTCGATGCAACAGGTACTGCGCAACCCGCGTCACGCCTATACCCGCGCCTTGCTCGATGCGGTGCCCGCCGAACATGCCCGGGGCACGCGTTTGTCGCCACAGCAGGGGACGCCCGTAGTACGCCCGCGGCCATCGGTTGACGCGCCCGTTTTGCTCAAGGGGACTGATTTGGGCAAGCGCTATATCGGCCCTGATCAACAACCACGGCAAGTGGTCGATGGTGTCAGTTTTGAGCTGCGGGCAGGGCGCACACTGGGCATCGTCGGTGAGTCCGGTTCGGGCAAAACCACCGTCGCTCGTATCGTGCTCGGACTGCTTGAGCCGGACGCCGGTCGCGTTGAGTTTCTTGGACAGGATTGGTCTGGCGCGGGCAGCCAGCACGTGGATGAACAGCAGCGACGTGCGCGCCGGCGCGACATCAGTGTGATTTATCAGGACCCGCTGAGTTCGTTCGATCCGCGCTGGAGCGTGGGCCAGATTCTGGCTGATGCGCTGGATGTGGCGGGCGTGACGGCCCAGCAACAGACGGCACGCATCCAGCAATTGCTGGAGCAGGTGCGCCTGCCGGCTGAGCTGGCCACGCGTCGGCCTTTGCAACTATCTGGCGGTCAGCGTCAGCGCGTGGCCATCGCTCGGGCCATTGCCAGCAACCCAAAAGTGATTATTTGTGACGAGCCGGTGTCGGCACTGGACGTGTCGGTGCAGGCGCAAGTGCTCGATCTGCTGGCGGATCTGCAAGCCAGCCTGGGGCTGGCCTACCTGTTTATCTCCCACGATCTGGGGGTTATCCGCCACGTCAGCGATGACGTGCTGGTGATGCGTCACGGCAAGGTGGTGGAAAGCGCTCCCGTCGAAGCCTTGTTCGAGCATCCGCAGCATGACTACACACGCCGCTTGCTGGGAGCTGTGCCGCGCCTGCCGGGCGCGGGAACACCCTTGATTGTGCCGCCGCTGGAAGCGGAAAACAGCGCCTGGCTGTTTGACGAATCGCAACTCTGGAAAATCGCCATTTAAGCGCTAACCCGCAAGGAACAGCCATGAACAGATTATTTGCTGTCACTGAACATCCCGTCACTTCGGTGGCCGAACTGAATGCCCGTGCCGACCGGCTCCTGCCGGACATTGGCCGGGGTGCCGCGCAACGTGAGCGGGATCGCCTGCTGCCCTTCGAGGCGGTGGCCCAGATAGCCAAGGCTGGATTGTTTACCACGCGCATTCCTGTGCGTCATGGCGGCAGCGGTGGCTCGGTCAGAGACGTGATCGCCTTACTGATCCGTATCGCGTCTGTGGATTCCAACGTCGCTCAGGCGTTGCGTCCCGGTTTTGGTTTCGTCGAGGGGTTGTTGGCATCGCAAGCTGACGACGCCGAAGACGAGCGCGCCCGCTGGTTTGAGCGATACCTGCAAGGCGCGGTCATCGGCAATGCCGGATGGGAAGTTGGCGGCGCCAATGGTTCGATCAGTGCGCGGATTGTGCGCGACGGTGAGCACTATCGGGTGACGGGTAACAAGTATTACAGCACTGGCTCTTTATACGCCGATTGGGTCAGCGCGGTGGCGCTGGACGAAGACGACCAGCCGGTGTCGTTCATTCTGCCGCGCCAGCGCCAGGGCCTGGAGTTGCTCGACGACTTCGATTCAATGGGCCAGCGCCTCACGGCCAGCGGCACGACCCGCCTGAACAACGTACAGGTGCTGGCTGAAGAAATTCGTACCCGCACGGTAGAGGAGGGCAAGCGCACCATCGTCACGCCTTTTTTGCAGTTGTTTCTGGCGGCAGTGCAGGCGGGGATTGCACGCAACGCCCTGAACGATGCAGTGGCTTTTGCCAACGAACACGCACGGCCCATCAAGCACAGTACTGCCACACGCTCGGTGGACGACCCCTACGTGGAACTGAGTGTGGGTGATATATCGGCGCGTGCTTTTACCGCTGAAGCGGTGGTGCTGCATGCCGCCGACTCGATTGACCGGGCCTGGGCAGGCGGGCTCGATCCCGTGCTCGTGGATCAAGCCGCGGTGGACGTTGCGCAGGCGCAATACATTGCCGCCGAGTCGGCACTCAAGGCCGCAGAGCTGGTATTTGATGTGGGCGGTGCTTCGACGACCGGGCGGGCGCACAACCTGGATCGTCACTGGCGCAACGCGCGCACGGTGGCCAATCACAACCCCCGTCACTGGAAAGCCGCAGCGGTGGGCAGTTGGCAGTTGAAAGGCACACCGCCGCCCACGTCGGGATTGTTTTAACAGGTTAATCGCAAGCTCAGGTTTTGCGACGACTGTGTCGCCGAACGTCGCCCTCGGCAATTGCTACGGGTTTGGGGTGATCGAGAAGCGACACTCTTCTTTTGAGGTCATCGCTTAAAAGGTCTCAAGTCGGTCGAATTATGACTTGGACGGTCTTGGTAGGGGACGCATAGGATTGCACCCATCGGAGTTCATGACTGACTCCCCTTACCAGGAAAACATTAGATGAACCTTAAATCCCTTATCGCCAATCCACTGGGCTTCGGCTCGGCCCCACTGGGCAACATGTTCCGCAACGTGCCAGAGGCCGAGGTACAAGCCACAGTCGACGCCGCCTGGAACAACGGCGTGCGCTACTTCGACAGCGCACTGTTCTATGGTGCTGGCCTCTCCGAATCACGCCTGGGCAACGCCCTGATCGGTCGTCCCCGTGACGAATACGTGCTCAGCTCCAAGGTCGGTCGGGTCATCCTCGATGAGCTGGAAGATCCTGCCAGCCGTGAGTTCGGCGAGAAGAGCGGCTTGTTCGAGCACGGCAACCGCAACCGCATCGTCAACGACTACAGCGCCGACGCCACCCTGCGTTCCATCGAAGACAGCCTGCGCCGGCTGAAGACCGATCGCCTGGACATCGTCTGGATCCACGACATCGCCCAGGACTTCTACGGTGACGAGTGGCTGGAGCGCTTCGAGACTGCGCGCAAAGGCGCCTTCCGTGTCCTTACCCGCCTTCGTGAAGAAGGTGTGATCAAAGCGTGGGGCCTGGGTGTGAACCGTGTCGAACCGATCGAGCTGACCCTCGACCTGGACGAGCCACAGCCCGATGGCTTCCTGCTCGCTGGCCGTTATTCGCTGCTGGATCACGACCGCGCACTGCAACGCGTCATGCCGCAAGCGCTGGAGCAGGGAGTAGGCATCGTTGTCGGTGGCCCTTACAGCTCTGGCGTAACCGCGGGTGGCGAGCATTTCGAATACCAGAAAGCCACCCAGCCGGTGCTGCAGAAACTCGAGCGCATCCGTGCAGTTGCACGTATCCATGGGGTTGAGGTCAAGGCGGCCGCCCTGCAGTTCGCCCTGGCCCACCCTGCGGTGGTCGCGGCAATCCCGGGTTCCACCCGTCCACTGCACGCCAACGAAGACGCTGCGGCCCTGAGCGCAGTCATCCCTGTCGCTTTCTGGAACGAGCTGCGTCAGCAAGGACTGATCAACGCCCTGGCGCCTGTTCCAGCTGTTTGAAAAAGACTTTTGCAGGGCCGTATCGCGGCCCTGTCTTTACCCAATCATTGGGGTAGAACCCCAGGAGAAACATCATGGCTACTGCACAAGCTTGCATCGACCTTCAGATCAATGCCGACCGTATCTGGCAACTGATTGGCGGTTTCGACACGTTGCCCGACTGGCTGCCGTTCGTTCCGCAAAGCGCGTTGAGCGAAGGCGGCCGCGTGCGCACGCTCAAGAGTATCGACGGCGACACCATCATCGAGCGCCTGCTGGACTTCAACGAAGCCGGGCGCAGCTACAGCTACACCATCCTTCAAGGTCCAGCGCCGGTTCGCGACTATCAGTCGACCCTGCGTGTGGTGTCTACCAGCGAGGGGGCCCAGGTGCATTGGTCCGGTTCGTTCGTGCCGGTGGGTATCAGTGAAGCCGAAGCGAGCGCAATGTTCGCCACCATTTACCAGGATGGCCTGGCCGCGCTGAAGCAGACCCTGGAAAGTTGATGGAGGGATCGGGGCCGCAAAGCGGCCCCAACACCCCATAGATCCCCCCTGTATCCGAACCGTATTAGCGAGCCGTTACCCACGCTGTTGGCAACTTTTAAAGGCTTATATGCTGGACATCAGACAACTTCGTTATTTCGTCGCCGTCGCTGAGTTCGAGCACGTGGGCAAGGCTGCGGAACAACTGCACATATCCCAGTCGCCGCTCAGTCGGCAAATTGCCCAACTTGAAGAGCGCCTGGGCCTGCAACTGTTCGAGCGCAGCCAGCAGCGCCTGCGCATCAGCTCCGATGGCCGCACATTCTTGCATGAGGCCAAGGCCCTGCTAAAACACGCCGAACGTCTGGAATCACTCGGCCGCCGATTGGGCCGTGGCGAGTCAGGCGGGCTGTGCATCGGCTACGTCAGCCACGCCATCCATGCCGGCGTGTTGCCCAAGGCTCTGCGTCGCGTCCGTGAGGAAAGGCCGGGCATCCACATCGCCCTCTATAACCTCACGCCCCAGGAGCAATTGGAGGGTTTGCGCCAGCGCAGCCTCGATATCGCACTGGTCTGTGAACCGATGTCGATGGATGACCCAGACTTGCTGGCAACGCCGGTATTCAACGATCCACTTTATCTCGCGCTACCTTCGGGACACCCACTGGTGGACAAGGCGCACATCATCCCCACCGATCTTCACGAACAGGACTGGATCATGGTCGACGGGCGCGCGAACCCCCATCGCCGTGAGCGGTTCATGGCCAGTTGCGTGGAGGCAGGCTTTACGCCACAGATCCTGCTGGAGGCAGCCGAACCGCTGATTGCGCTCGGGCTGGTGTCCGCTGGCTTGGGACTGGCGCTGATCCAGCAGAGCATGGGCGGTGTCAGTAACCCCGACGTGGTCTTGCGCGAGTTGCCGTGGTTGCAGCAAAGCATCGGCCTTTGGGTAGCCTGGCACCGTGTTGACCTGCGACCGATTGTGGGCGACTTTCGTCAGATCGTATTGGCGGGGGCAGAGCATTAAGGACATCAATGACAAGGGCCGCTATGCGGCCCTTGTGTTTTGTACGCTGAGTTCAGATGGCGAGGCTGTCAACTACACCGCCGTCAACCCGCAAGGCTGCGCCGGTGGTGGCGGAGGAATAAGGGGAAGCGAGGTAGACGACCAAGTGGGCGACTTCGTCGACCTCGGCGGCGCGCTGGATGATCGAACTTGGACGGGAGCTGCGCACGAAATTGTCAGCCTCATCGCGGATGCTGCGGCCGGAGACCTTGGCGGCCTCGGCCACCAGGTTGGCGACTCCGTCGGTCAGTGTCGGCCCGGGCAATACTGCGTTGACGGTGACGCCGGTACCTGCCAGACGCTTGGCCAGACCGTGAGAGACGGCGAGGTTAGCGCTTTTGGTCACGCCGTAGTTGATCATGTCGGCAGGGGTGGCGATGCCCGATTCGGAGGAGATGAACAGGATCCTGCCCCATCCTTTCTCCACCATCCCCGGGGCGTAGTGGCGAGCCAGACGCACGCCGGACAGGACGTTGGTCTCGTAGAAGCGGGTCCACTCGCTGTCGGCAACCTTGAAGAAGTCGACGTCGTCGTAGATGCCCAGGTTGTTGACCAGGATATCGGTCTTGGGGTGGGCGGCGAACAAGATTTCGGCACCAGCGGCGGTGCCCAAGTCGGCGACAACGCCCTGTACCTGGCCACGACCGCCTTGGGCGCGCAGTTCGGCCAGGGCGGCATCCACCGATTTTTGACTGCGGCCGGCGATGACTACGTCGGCATGTGCGCGGGCCAGGCCGCGGGCAATGGCCAGGCCGATACCGCCGGTCGAGCCGCTGATGATGGCGGTGCGTCCGCCGAGGTCAATGATCATGAAATGATTCCTGTGGGTGAGTTGCATTGATGGAAACCATGCTAGTAGGGCACCCTCAGACTGTAAAAGACGTCATTCGACTGAGTTCAGACCTTGCGGGTCTGTTCAGCCAGCGCCAACACCCGCTCGCGGAAAACCCCCACAATCGGTCGCAGGTCCACCTGATGCCAAGCCGTCCACAGCTGCAAGCTGGGGCTGAACCAGTCCAACTGGCGCAACACCACCGTGGGCCCCGCGCTGGCGGCCAGGCTGCTCTGCACCATGGCCAAGCCCAGCCCTGCGGACACCAGCCCGAGCACGCTCAGCGGGTCGGTCGCCTCCAGTGACAGGCGCGGGGTGAAGCCGGCATCGGCGCAACGGGCGATGAAGTCATCACGTTTGTTGATCTGGTCGGGCTGGCCGCCGGTGATGATCCACTCCTGTTCATGCAGGTCGGCGGGGGTAAGTTCGGCCTTGGTCGCCAGCGGGTGTTCAGCGGGGATGGCCAGCAGCATTGGATCGTTCAGCACGGGCAGGGCAAGCAAGTCAGGGTCATTGACGGGTGCAGGTTCGCAGACCAGGGCGATGTCCAGGCTGCGTTGGCGCAGGCCTTCGAACAGCTCGCTTGGGGTCATGTTGTAGAGGGCAATATGGATCTGTGGACGTTCGGCACGAATCGACCGAACAGCGCCGGGCAGCACGCCGGCATAGATGGCGTGGTTAACATAGCCGATGCACAGGCCACCCTCTTCACCGCGGCCCAGGCGCTTACCCAGAGACTCCAGACGCTCGGCATGCTTGAGCAGGCCGCGGGCTTCGGACAGGAAGGTGCGCCCGTCAGTGGTCAGGAACAGGCGCTGGTTGCGTCGTTCGAACAGAGCCAGGCCGAGGTGGTCTTCGAGCTGGGCGATCTGGCGGCTCAGTGGGGATTGGGAAATGTGTAGCTGCTCCGCCGCTCGGCCGACGTTCTCACATTCGGCAACGGCGACGAAGTAGCGCAACTGACGTAGATCTTGCATTAGACCTCCAGGGGACTGTCCTGCGTTTTATTAGGAAGGTTGTGACTTGGCTTGGCTCATTGCCTCGTCAGTGGCCTTGGCGCGCCCGCCAAGCCATACCCGTAATAGCCCACCCGCTGCCAGCAGACCGCCCGCGACCGAATGCAGCATAGCCAAGGTCCAGGCTGAGGACGGCGCCACCCAGCGCCACACATCTGCAGCGGTGGCACTGCGTCGAAGGTGAATTTATCCATACCAGCAAGGCCAGTGCTGCGCTGCTCTGTTGCTAGTGGCCCGTGAACTGTTGTCATACACACAGTCGTTTTACAAAGTGTCGGGTTGTTGCTGTTCAAACACCCTTTCTAGACCTGTTTTTCGGGGTTTTTGCGCTGGCATGAACCCTGCAAAGTGCCTGTCAGAGCCAGACTATGCCCATAGATGCTCCCCTTATTGAGTCGGTGTGGAGTATTGAGTTGATGTGGAAAAAGTCCGGAAAAAATGTTCAGCGTCTCAACCCGTTAACCACGGCGTCGAGCCTGGGTGTGCTGTTGATGCTGGTTCAGGGCGTAAGTGCGGCGGCGCAAGATCCGACGCTGGCCACGGTGGTGGTACAAGGTGCCAGCGCCAGTGAAGCGCAGAAAGCCGAGAAACAATTGAAGAAAATCGCCGGTAACACCGCAGTGGTGGATAACCACGTTATAGAGCAGGGCAGGGCCGCCAACGCCGAAGATGTGCTGGCCTTGCAACCCGGTGTGTTTGCCCAGGCCACCAGCGGCTCCGGGGCCAATAAAATCTCGATACGCGGCTCCGGCCTCAACACGTTTTATCAAGGCTATGTACTGGGCATTAAGTTCCTGTTTGACGGCTTGCCCCTCACCGGGCCGGGTGGCACTCAGGAGGACATGCTCGACATGGCGTCGGTTGATCACACTGAAGTGCTTTATGGCGCCAATGCCTATTTGTATTCGGCGCTGTCGCTGGGGGGCGCGATCAATATGGTCAGCAAGACCGGGCGCACCGATCCGGGTAGCTCTGTGCGCCTGGAGGCGGGTAGTTTTGGTTACCGCAAACAGCAGCTCAGCACGGGCGGGGTAGTCGGCGACAGTGATTATTACGTCAGCGTGCTGCACAACGAACGCGACGGTTATCAGCACGACACTTCTAACAAAGGGCAGGGGCTGGTAGCCAACTTCGGGCACGTGTTCAGCCCCAAACTGCAAACCCGTTTCTTCTTGCGTTATCGCGAAGAAACGCTGACTCAGGGCAACGCGCTGACCAAGTACCAGCTCAAGCATGATCCCAAGAGCAACGAGGTGCCGTTCGGGCGCAAAAAAGACGGCTCGACCTTGCTCGGCAGCAAAACGACCTACACCTTTGATGACGATGCCAGGCTGGAAGTGGGTGTTGGTTATAACGATTATCCGTTGCTCAACGGCTGGCGCTACGCCGCCCAGCCGCAGGACTGGCGCTCCAAAGACCTGAACTTGACCCTGCGCTACCTGCGCACCGGCGATACGGTGTTCGGTTTGCCCAGCGACAGCAACGTGACCTTCAGCACCACCCGGGCCTGGTTGGCTGACGTCAAATCCCACAGCCGCGCCACTGGCCAGACACTGCAAAAAACCGATTACACGGGCTCGCGCGATACGGTGTTTTCGGTGGGTAACGAATTGCAGTTGGGCGAGCGCACCTGGCTGTCCAGCGGCGTATCGTGGATCGATATCAAACGCAAGGCCGACATTCAGTACACCACCAGCGTCAACACCAGCGAGTTTCCCAGTGGCGTTGAATACAGTGAGTACGACTGGGCGCCGCGCTTGGGGCTGCGCTATCAGTTGACCCCGGATTTCGAGCTGTTCGGCAACGTCAGCCGCTCCATTGACCCGCCGGTGACCTGGCAGTTGGGCAGCACCGGCACCCCGTATATCCGTGATGTACGCCCGCAAAAGGCCAACACCGTGGAGTTCGGCATTCGTGGCGGGCACGGTATCTTCGACGGCAGCCTGACGGTTTATCGCTCATGGGTGCAAAAGGAATTGCTCTCTGTGGTGGTACGCCCGGCCAGTGCAACCCAAGATCAACTGATCGCGACCTCCAATGGCAGCGCAACAATTCACCAAGGGGTCGAGGCGGGGTTGAACGCATTGCTCTGGGAGAATCAGAACGGCGACAGCGTGGCGTTGCGCCAAGCCTATACCTATAACGATTTCCACTACCGCAACGACCCGGTATTTGGCGCCAATGAGCTGCCGGGCCTGCCGCGTCAGGTGTACCAGGCGGAGCTGCAATACCGTCAGGCCACGGGCTTTTACGCGCAACTCAATGCGCGTGCCGCGTCCAGCTATTACGTCGATTTCGCCAACACCTTGAGCGCCCCGTCCTATGTGCTGTGGGGGGCCAAAATCGGGTATGAAGCGCCGAGTAAAAAGTGGGAAGTGTTTGTCGATGCCCGCAATCTGACCAATCAACGCTACGCCACGGCGGCCAACACCACCTATGACGCCAAAGGGCAGGACTCGGCGAACTTCTTTGTGGGCGATCCCTTTAACGTCACCACTGGTGTGGCTTACCACTTCTGACTCGGCGGGCCTGCCTTGGCCAGGCCTTACATCAGCAGATAGAGCAGCACGATGTTGACCACCAACATCACCAGCGCCGTGGGTATTTGCGCCTTGATCACGGCGTATTTGTCCGGCAGCTCCAGCAGCGCGACGGGCACCATGTTGTAGTTGGCTGCCATGGGCGTCATCAGCGTGCCGCAATAGCCGGAGAACATGCCAATCGCGGCCATCACGGCGGGGTTGGCATCATAAATACCCACCAGCACCGGTACGCCGACACCGCCGGTCATTACCGGGAAGGCCGCAAAGCCGTTGCCCATGATCATGGTGAACAGCGCCATGCCGAGCACGTAGACCATCACCGCGATCAGCCGATAGTCCATGTTGATGTACGCCGTGGTGACGTGAGCAACCGCGGTGCCGACACCGGCGTCATTGAACAGCAGGCCAAGCATGGCCAGCATTTGCGGGAGCACCATGGTCCAGCCCAGGGCTTCAGTGAGGCGGCGTGACTCGCGTAAACCTTGCAGCGGCGTATCGCGGGTCAGTATGCAGGCCAGTATCAGGGCGACCAGACAGCCCAGCCCCAACGACACAAAGGTGGTGTTCTTCGGGTCGAGCAGCGGTACGCCGCCGATCTGCACATGTTTGAGCAGCACCGTGCCGATAACCGTCACCAGCGGGATCGACAATGCCGGGATGAACAACTTGTGGCCCAATCGCCCGGCGCTGGCGCGGGCAGCTTTGACTGGCAATTCGGCATGCGCGCCGCGACCGACACCGCCGATGCCGGCAATACCCGCCATCACCAGCACGCCCACCCCGACCACAAAGGGCGACAAGCGATCTCCGATCAGAAACACCATCGAGAACAACGCCCAAAACAGTGCGCTGGTCCAGCGCTTGGGATGGCTGCGGTCCGACACAATCATGCCGGCGGTGATCAGCAACAGCGCCCCGGCCAGCCAATAGAAATACTGGATAGAAATAATCATCGGGCCAGCTCCCTGGAGTCGTCAGCGTGGGCAACTTCGGACAGGCTACGAGCCAGCATCAGGTCAAAGCGATAGAGCCGCAGTGCGTGCACGATAAAGGCACAAATGGCCGTGGGAATACCCCAGAACGCGATATGCAGCGGTTCGACATCGAGGCCCGACCCCAGTAAAAAAGTGTGCATCAGGGCAATCGCCCCAAAGGCCACGAACACGTCTTCGCCAAAGAACAAACCGATATTGTCCGTGGCCGCGCACATGGCCAGGACTTTTTGCCGAACCGCAGCCGGCAGTTTGCCGTACTTGTTTTGGGCAGCACCTTCGGCCATGGGCGCCAACAGCGGGCGCACCATTTGCGGGTGTCCGCCCAGGCTGGTCAGGCCGACCGCTGCGGTGGTTTCGCGCAGAAACAGGTACATGATCAACAATCGCCCCACGGTGGCCCGCTGAAAGCCTGCGATCCAGTTTTGTGCGTGCAGGCGCAGACCGTGGCGCTCCAATAAGCCGATCACAGCCAGAGGCAATAACAGAATGAGTTGCAAGGCGCGGGTTTGCAGAAAACCTTCACCCATTTCGCTGATGATTTTTTCCAGCGGGAAGTTGGCCGCAAGCCCGGTGACAATGGCCGCCGCACTCACTACCAGCAGGGGATTGAAGCGCAGCAAAAAGCCCATGATGATGACGAGCACGCCGATCAAGGGCCAAAGATTTACGACGGTTTGCATGAGGGTAAGATCCCTTAGCTGATTGCGACTCACCAGGGCAGGCTGGTGTGAGCAAGGCGAAAGCGGTCAGGCACACTTTCACAAAATCGGTACGCTGCCGGACTCAGCGTGTTTTTTTATTGTTGACGCTCATGGAATGGCGACTGACCCACATGGTTGGGGGCTTTGGGCGATGCGTCCAGTCAAAAAAAGTTGTCGCCGCCGAACAAAAAAGTTTTATCAATCACCGACTTAAGCGGTCTGGCTTGAAGGCACAGTGAGCGTTTACAGTGGCACACTGTTTTCACCGGGTGGGATGTCCTACATGAATATGCGATTTCTACTGACATTCGTCTGGGTGGCCCGCCTTGGCAGCTTCCGACTCACCGCAGAAAAGCTTTCAAGCACCCAAGCGGCCATTTCAAGCCGTATTTCAGTGCTTGAAACCGAACTTGGCGTGCAGTTGTTCTTGCGTGATTCACGGGGCGTCAACCTGACTCGCGAAGGCCACAAAGTGCTGGGCTACGCCGAAGAGATGCTCGCCACCCAACAGCGCTTGCTCCAGTCATTGGGGCAGGCGGACAGCTTTACCGGGCGGTTGCGCATCGGGGTGATGGACACCGTGATTCACAGCTGGCTGAGCGAGCTGATCAGTGCCTTGAGTCGTGACTTCCCTCAGGTCGAAGTCGAACTGACGGCCGACACGGCACTGAACCTCAGTGAGCAATTGCTCAAAGGCCAGCTGGACTTGATCTTCCAGACGGACCTGTTAAGGGCTGACGGGGTGCGTAATGTGCAATTGGCCCGCTACCCGTTGAGTTGGGTGGTCGCACGAAACGGCGCACTGGACAGGCCCTATGACAGCCTTGCGGACTTGTGTCAGGAACGCTTGTTGACGTTTTCAAGGCACTCGCGACCCCATCAGGACATGCTCAATTTCTTGCATCAGCACGGTATCGCGACACCGCGCATCAGTTGTATCAATTCAGTGGCAGCGATCATCAAGCTGGTCGCCGATGGCTTTGGTATTGGCGCTTTGCCGCCGGTACTGGTCAGTCGTGAACTGCACAGTGGCGCGCTGCGTGCTGTGGCGATTGAAACTGCACCGGGTTTTTCGGTGTACGCCAGTTGGCGGGTGGGCGCCGGGCTTGAGCTGAACGAGGCGGTGGTCATCCTGAGCCAGACGGTTGTGGCCGATTATCAGCGCAGTGTCCTGCCTGAACACCTGATCTTGCCGATCAACTGATCCGTATTTTTTCGTGTTATCTGCGACTGTTATGTGTGCAGCCAGCGGAGCAGAATTACTCACAACCTTTCGAGACAGACCAGAACGTTGACGACACAGCAACGCTCGCATGGGATCAGCTGATGTTCTGCGCCTGTTTTCTTACGAACGTGTAACAGGGGAAATGACATGGGCAAGATGGGATGGTTTCTGGGCGGCTTTTTAGTGTTGACCATTGGCATTGGTTTATTGGCGACCATTCCGCCGGGCTGAAACCGGCCTTGAGCCGGTGAGCGAAGGTAAGCCAGTTCTTTGAATTGCGTAAGTTTGTTCTCCGGCTTAATTCCTGCCTTGGGTCAAAAAGCATGAGTGCTTAACTTTTAATTTTTAATTAATTAAGAGTTGGCCCTTATGTTGAACCGTGAAGTGTTCACACAGTTATTTCCCAAAAGCGCAGCGTCCGTCGATGTTTATTTACCCATCGTGCAGGCCGTCACGCACGCCAATACTATCGACACCCCCCGGCGTCTGGCGGCCTTCATCGCGCAGGTGGGGCATGAAAGTGCCGGTTTTACGGCACTGGTTGAAAACCTCAACTACAGCGCTGACGGCCTTGCCGCCACGTGGGGCACGCGGTTCGCGCAACGCGACAGTGCCGGTCAATACATCACGGTCATGGACGGTGGGCGTGCGCGCAGGTTGCCCAACAGCGATGCGCAAAAACTGCACCGTCGACCACAAGCCATTGCCAATCAGGTGTATAGCAATCGTCTGGGTAATGGTTCACAAGCTTCAGGCGAGGGCTGGCTTTATCGCGGCAGGGGTTTGATTCAAATCACCGGTAAAAGCAACTATCAACACTGCAGCCTGGGCTTGTATGGCGACGAACGATTGCTAGGAACCCCACACTTACTGGAGCAATGGCCTGGAGCCGTAGCGTCTGCGGGGTGGTACTGGTCGTCGCGCCAGCTTAATGCATGGGCCGACGGGGAGGATTTCGAAGCACTGACGCGAGCGATCAATGGTGGGCTTAATGGCCATGCCCAGCGTTTGGCGGTGTTTGAGAAGGCCTTGGAGCTTTTGTCTTGAAACCTGGGGTTTGATTGAAGGGCCCGCCCGGCAAGATGCAAAGTGAACATCTGCTTTTCGCTCAGCGAGCCCCGTCACCGGGTGTTAACTGACGACGCGATAACACGGCACATAAGCCGCGCCGCCGGGCAGTTTCATACGGTGTTGTTCAACGAATGCATGCAGCAGTTTATCCAGTGGCTTCATGATGGCCGTGTCGCCGTGAATTTCATACGGTCCGTATTCCTCGATCAGGTGAATGCCTTTTTCTTTCACGTTGCCAGCCACGATCCCCGAAAATGCCCGGCGCAAATTAGCCGCCAGCTCGTGGGGCGGCAGGTCACTGCGCAATTGCAGGTCAGCCATGTTGGCGTGAGTGGGGTCGAAAGGGCGCTGGAACCCTTCATCGATTTTCAATAGCCAGTTGAAGTGAAACGCATCATTGCGCTCGCGGCGAAATTGTTTAACGGCTTTGAGTCCAGCGGTCATTTGCCGGGCAACTTCCGCCGGGTTGTCGATAATGATCTGGTAGTGCTGCTGGGCCTCATCGCCTAACGTGGCGCCGACAAACTCATGCAGCTGTTGCAGGTACGGCGCAGCTTCTCGAGGGCCCGTCAGGATTACCGGGAATGGCACGTCGCGGTTGTCCGGGTGCATCAAGATCCCTAGCAGGTATAGGAATTCTTCAGCGGTTCCGGCGCCGCCCGGGAAGATGATGACGCCGTGGCCAACGCGCACAAACGCCTCCAGGCGTTTTTCGATGTCCGGCAGAATCACCAGTTCGTTGACGATAGGGTTGGGCGCCTCGGCCGCGATGATGCCCGGCTCGGTCAGTCCCAGATAACGCCCGCCTGTCAGGCGTTGCTTGGCGTGGGAAATGGTTGCCCCCTTCATAGGCCCTTTCATCACGCCGGGCCCGCAACCCGTGCAGATGTCCAAGCTGCGCAGGCCCAGTTCGTGGCCCACTTTTTTGGTGTACTTGTATTCTTCGGTATTAATCGAATGGCCGCCCCAGCACACCACAATTTTGGGCTCGACGCCGGGGCGCAAGGTGCGGGCGTTGCGCAGCAGGTGAAACACATAGTCAGTGATACCCGCCGAACTGCTCAGGTCGATACGCGGGCTGTCGAGACCGCTTTGTGTGTACACAATGTCACGCAGGGCGCTGAACAACATTTCGCGGGTGCTGGCGATCATTTCACCATCGACAAAGGCATCGGCCGGGGCATTAAGCAGCTCCAGGCGCACCCCCCGGTCTTGCTGGTGAATCCGCACGTCAAAATCCTGATACGCCTCAAGAATGGTTTTAGCGTTATCGACGTGGGCGCCGGTGTTGAGAATAGCCAGTACACATTGACGAAAAAGCGTGTAGCTGCTGCCCGAGCCAACCTCACTCAGTTGCTGAACTTCACGTTGGGATAAAGTTTCCAGGCTGCCTTTAGGGCTGACCGAAGCATTGATGACTTGTCTTTGAACCATTGTGGGCTTCCTGTGAGCGGGATCGAAAAGAGGCGTGGCGTGGCGTAGCTGTTTAATCCTTATCAGCGATTCGCATGTGCCGGGCGAGAGGTCCCAACTCTTACGGCTTTGGTTATTTTCACTATCAGCATAGTCGCCGCAGATGAGGCTGGCTGCGGTTTTGCCTACATTAACACTGCCGGCGCATAAGGCCAGTATCGGCCTGTTCGGTTGCCGGATCGCGACAAAGGTGTGAGTGTCTGCGTTAAGCTTCGGTTCAAAATGAGCGTTTATAAAGGGGAACCGAGTTGATCATTACGACGACAAACAGGATTGAAGGCCGCCAGATCACCGAATACCTGGGGATCGTCAGTGCCGAGTCCGTTCACGGCATAAACGTGGTGCGCGATTTTTTTACCGGAGTGCGGGATTTTTTTGGTGGTCGCTCGCAAACCCTGGAGCGAGCATTGAAAGAGGCGCGTGCCGAGGTAACTGATGAAATTCGCGACAGGGCACAGACCCTTCAAGCCGACGCCATTGTGGGGCTGAACTTTGAAATCAGCATGCCTTCCGGGCGGGGTGGCATGCTCGTGGTGTTTGCCACGGGTACGGCGGTGCGGTTGAACTGATGGCGCTCATTCCGAGGAAAATTCGACTGCCCTGGGGGCAGCCGAATCATGCGCGCGGAGCGCGCAAGGGAGCGTGATTTAGATCGTAGTGGTAACAGGTGCCGAAGCGGCATGTGTTGACAGCGCTTGCTGAAGCTTTGCTTCTTGCTCAGGCGACAGGGACGTACGCAGCACCTTGCCTTTGAAGTCTGACTGTTCAAGTTCCTGAAGGACTTTTTCGGGTTGGAATTTGCGCAACAGAACGAACAGGGCAGACGATTCCTTTGGAATGGTTTCGCTGAGGTTTTTGATGAAGTCGTCGTCGATGCCGTAGTCGGCCATTGAGCCTGACAGTGCCCCCATTCCCGCCCCGGCCGCGCCGCCGATGACGAAGCCGGCCAAAGGGTTGAGAAACAACAGGCCGACCAGCGCGCCCCACAGGCCCCCTGTAACCAGGCCCGAGGTCGCACCCAGGGCTTTGAGATTAACGCTTTGCTTTACGTGAACCTTGCCTTCAGCGTTGCGTACAACAATGACGGCATCCTCAAGCTCTACCAAGTGCTCTTTGCCCAACGAGGCTAGTTTGGTAAGGGCGCGGTCGGCTGTTTCAGTATCTGGGAATCCCACAACGATTAAATCTGACATGTCTTTCATTCCTTGACTGTACAGGTCAAGCCCAAGATCGGGCTGACGCTTACGAAGGTGAGTCACACGCTGGACTGTTTGACCTTCTGCGAGGAATGAGCGTGGTCGCTAACCTTTAAACGGTCAAGTCGACAGCAGGATTCTGCGAATGCTTTAGCAATTATGGGCTTGGGAAGGTCGTTGCGGGAGGGTGTGCGGGGGGGGATTGAGGAGGGCTGGCTGAGCAGCCCTGACACTCAGTTCGAGGGCTGATACCTCGAACGCTTAGGATGGATCTACCTTGTCAGTGGCAGTCAAGCCAGCCTGGATGCGTTGATAAATCTCTTCACGGTGGACAGCCACATCTTTCGGCGCATTGATGCCGATTCTGACTTGTTGCCCGCTGACACCTAAAATAGTGATCGTAATATCGTCACCGATGTTTATGCTTTCACCAACTTTACGGGTGAGTATCAGCATTTTTTTCTCCTTGATGGCTTTGTAAGGCACGTCTCTGAGACGGTGCGGCTTCGTTCATGGCTACAGAATACTGCTAAGTGGATATAAATGCGCCGCTCATTACAGACGTCCTCGCCAAGGGTTAAATTCCCTGAGTGCGGGAATATCTTGGTACAGACCTTTAATAAGGGCGGATTGGATTTGTTCAAGGAGAGCAAATGCACTGTCCCGGTGATAAAATCGACCCACTCAAACAGCTAGGGGAAATGCAGTGCGCAAAGTCATCGTGATGACAGCAATTTTGGCCTTGACGGCTTGCGGTCAGGAGTCTAACGATAAAATCCAGCAGGCTAAAGCAGCTTCTGAACCAACGGTAGCACAGGCGCCTGTTGCTCACTGGGCATTGGAGATTACCGAGGGCCAGCGCGCAACCATCACCGATACCACGGGCAGGCTCATGGAACATGGTTTCACCCCCTATATTTACGAACATGACGGTGTTAAACATTTCTTGATCGGGCCGTACGCGACCCAGGCTCAAGCCCTGGAGACGCAAGAGAAGATCAAGCAAAAGCCGAAGCTGGACGGCATTGAAACCGACATTATTGAATTGCCCGCCAGCAACTAATTAAGCACAAAGCGCCAAACACAGAGTGAGCTTAACCGCGGTCTGGCGCTGTTATGTTTTATTTATTCGCGGATCTGTCCGGGTGTTCGCCGACGATGCACGACGTTAAGGGCATTAAGGGAATGAGCAATCACAAGATCCAGATTCGTCGAAGCAATGTTGAAAAAATCCTTATAGGCGCAGAGAAGGTGTTTGCAGAAAAGGGGTTTGCGGGGGCTGCAATGGCGGACATTGCCGCTGAAGTTCAACTGCCGCGTTCCAACCTGCATTACTACTTCAGCACCAAGAACGAACTGTACAGCGCTGTGTTACTAGGCTTGCTTGACGTGTGGAAGCAGGACGCACTGTGCTTTGAAACCTACGATGACCCACGTCTGGTACTCAGCAGTTATATCCGGGCCAAAATGAACCATTCGCGCACACGGCCCTATGGTTCGAAGGTATGGGCCAACGAAATCATTCACGGTGCGCCGTCTTTGGGCCTGGCGCTGGATGCCAGCCTGTATGACTGGGCCAAGATGAAAGAAGCGAAAATCCGCCAGTGGGTAGCCGATAAACGCATTCTGGCAGTAGAGCCGGCAAGTTTGTTGTACATGATCTGGGCTTCAACCCAGCATTACGCCGACTTTGATCATCAAGTGAATATCCTCAATGACCATCAGCCCTTGTCTGATATTCAGTTCGAGCGCGCTGTGCATACAGTGACCAGCGTGATTTTGCGGGGGATCGGGCTGGAGCCCTGAGGGTGGAGAGAGCGCGAATTTTCGTCGTTGCTGACGAGGAACGAAGGCTGCGATCGACGGCGAAGACGTCGCAAAACCAGAGACACCGATGGGCCCCCACTTTGCGAACGCTTCGCGCTCGATCGCAGCCTTCGTCAGCGACTACAGTGCGTTACACCCTCCCTCAGGATGCCACGCGGTAGGGGTTGCGCGGGTCGTGGTTCCAGTCCAGAAACGGCAAACCGTTGTTGTGCGGCACCATCTCGATGCAATCAGCGACGGGGCAGGTGATCTGGCACAAGTTGCAACCGACGCACTCATCATCGATCACTTCATAGCGATGGGTTCCGTTCGCCAGCTTCACACTGGAAATCGCCTGGTGCGAGGTGTCTTCGCAGGCAATATGGCAGCGTCCGCAGCCGATACAGGCGTCCTGATCAATCTTGGCGATCACCTGATAATTGATATCAAGATATTTCCAGTCGGTGGTATTGCCCACGGCCCGACCGGAGAAGTCATCCAGGCTGGTATAGCCTTGGCTGTCCATCCAGCGCGATAAACCGTCTTTCATCTCTTCGACGATGCGAAATCCGTGAAGCATCGCGGCCGTGCACACCTGTACCGATCCACAGCCCAATGCGATAAATTCTGCCGCATCACGCCAGCTGCCAATGCCGCCAATCCCGCAAATCGGTAAGCCTTTGGTCAAAGGATCACGGGCGATTTCGGCCACCATGTTCAGTGCGATCGGCTTGACCGCTGAACCGCAATACCCGCCGTGAGTGCTTTGACTGCCCACCACCGGCAGCGCCACCATGCGCTCAAGGTCAACGCTGGTGATGGAGTTGATGGTGTTGATCAGTGACACCGCATCGGCGCCGCCACGGTGTGCCGCGCGGGCACTGAGGCGCACATCGGTGATATTGGGTGTCAGCTTGACGATGACGGGCAGCGAGCAGTAGGTTTTGCACCAGCGCGTGACCATCTCCACGTACTCGGGTACCTGGCCCACGGCTGCGCCCATGCCGCGTTCTGGCATGCCGTGAGGGCAACCGAAGTTCAGTTCGATACCATCGGCGCCCGTGGCTTCAACCAGCGGCAAAATGTGTTTCCACGCTTGCTCTTCGCACGGCACCATCAGCGACACAATCAGTGCGCGGTCGGGCCAATCCTTTTTGACCTGAGTTATCTCGCGCAAGTTGATTTCAAGCGAACGGTCAGTAATCAGCTCAATATTATTGATGCCCATGACTTCGCGGTTAGGCCCGAAGTGTGCCGAATAGCGTGAGGACACGTTGACTGCGGCCGGGTCTTCACCCAGGGTCTTCCAGACCACGCCGCCCCAGCCCGCCTCGTAAGCGCGCACCACGTTGTAGGCTTTGTCGGTCGGCGGGGCAGAGGCCAGCCAGAAAGGGTTAGGCGCTTTGATGCCGGCGAAGTTAATCGAAAGATCGGCCATTTACGCAGCCTCCTGATTGAGCATGAGTTGGGCATGAATGGCTTCAGCAGCAAGCTTGCCGTGTTGTACAGCCTGTACGGTCAGGTCTTGACCCAGTGATGTGCAGTCGCCACCGGCGTACACCCCGGCCACGCTGGTGCGCAATTGCTCGTCGACCGCGATGCGATCGCCGATTCGGCGCAGTGAATGCGCCAGCGGATCACTCAGCGCCGTTTCGTCAAACGCCTGGCCGATGGCCTTGAACACCGCGTCGGCAGCCAGTTCGAAGGTTTCGCCGGTGGTCTCTAACCGTCCGTTTTCAAGGCGGGTGCGGGCAAAGCGCATGCCGCGTACTTTCCCGTGGTCATCCAGTAACACCTCGTCGGGCTGTGCCCACGTCATCAAGCGCACCTGGTTATCTTTGGCGATGTCTTGTTCATGCCCGGTGGCGCCCATGTCCGCCAACCCGCGGCGATACACCAGATTCACTTCCCGCGCCCCCAGACGGGCCATTTGTACGGCCATGTCGATGGCTGTGTTACCGGCACCCAGCACAATGCAGCGCTCGGCCAGTGGTAACTGGGTCAAGTCGTCACTCTGGCGTAATTCGCGGATGTAGTCGGTGGCGGCCAGCAGGCCGGGTGCGTCTTCGTGGGGCAGGCCCAACTGGCGGCTGGCTGCCAGGCCAAGGCCAAGGAAGACCGAGTCGAAGCGTTGATGCAGCTCGCTCAGGCTCAGGTTGTCACCCAAGCGCTGACCGTGGCGTACTTCGATACCGCCAACGTCCAGTACAAATTCCACTTCCTGCTGGGCGAAGTCGTCCACCAGTTTGTATTTGGCGATCCCGTATTCATTGAGCCCGCCAGCCTTCTCGCGCGCTTCGAAAATCACCACTTCATGACCATGCAGCGCCAGTCGATGGGCGCACGCCAGCCCGGCAGGCCCCGCGCCAACCACGGCGATACGCTTGCCGGTTGGCTCTGCTCGTTTAAAGGGATGTTCGCTGAACTGGGCATGGTCGACGGCATAACGCTGCAACAACCCGATCAATACTGGCGCGCATTCCTGCTCGTTATTGCGCACGCAGGCTTGTTGGCAAAGGACTTCGGTAGGGCACACACGGGCACAACTGCCGCCCAGAATATTGGCCGAAAGGATTTTATGCGCCGCGCCTTGCACGTTCTCCTGCTGGATATTGCGAATGAACGAAGGAATATCAATGTCGCTGGGGCATGCATTGACGCAAGGCGCGTCGTAGCAATACAAGCAGCGCGAGCTTTCAAGTACGGCCTGTCGGGCGGTCAACGGCGGAGCCAGATCAGTGAACTGGCTGGCCAATACCGACGCATCTTGCTGAGGATGCGGCAAATGATTCAGGGATTTGATCACAGTGAGTGCCTCACGGTTGTGGGAAGCTTCTGCCTCTGTCGGGCAGTGGGTTGTGCTACTTAGCGTTTAACCGCCACGGGGATGTGCTGCTCGGCGCGTTTTTTCAGTAGGTCAAACACCGCCGGGTAGGGCGCACGTTCGATATAACGACCCGCGCCACGCTCTGCCCGTAAATCGCCATCAGCCCATACCACGCGACCCTGGCTGATGGTGTGGCTCGGAACACCGCGCACGGTTTTGCCTTCAAAAATGTTGAAATCGACTTTTTGATGGTGGGTTTTCGCTGAAATGGTACGGGTGCCCTCTGGGTCCCACAGCACCAGATCCGCATCGGCGCCAACGCGGATCGAACCTTTGCGCGGGTACATGTTGAAAATCTTGGCGGTGTTGGTGGACGTCAGTGCGACAAACTCCTGCATGGACAGGCGGCCCGTGTTGACCCCCTCATCCCACAGCACCGCCATGCGGTCTTCAATGCCCGCTGTGCCGTTGGGGATCAGGCTGAAATTATCGCGACCGGCCGCCTTTTGCTCAGCGCAAAAGCAGCAATGATCGGTGGCCGTGGTGTGCAGGTTGCCGGACTGAAGGCCATGCCAGAGGGCTTCTTGATGGCCGCGCGGGCGGAAGGGCGGGCTCATCACGTAGCCCGCTGCGGTCTGCCAGTCGGGGTGCTGATACACGCTTTCGTCCAGCAGCAAATGCCCCGCAAGTACTTCGCCATACACGGGCTGGCCCTGACTGCGGGCGTAAGTGATTTCGTCGAGCGCTTCACGGGTCGATACGTGCACCAGATACAAGGGCGTGCCGATGGTCTGTGCGATGCGGATCGCCCGGCTGGCGGCTTCGCCTTCCACTTGCGATGGGCGCGACAACGGATGCGCTTCAGGGCCGGTCATGCCTTGTGCCAGCAACTTGCGTTGCAAGTGATACACCAGCTCGCCATTTTCAGCATGCACCGTGGGCACTGCGCCCAGTTCCAGGCAGCGTTCGAAGCTGGCCACCAACGTGTCATCGGCGGCCATGATGGCGTTTTTATAAGCCATAAAATGTTTGAAGCTGTTGATGCCGTGGTGGCTGACCAGTTCGGCCATTTCTTCGCGGACTTGTTCGCTCCACCAAGTGATTGCCACATGAAAACCGTAGTCCGACGCGGACTTCTCAGCCCAGCCCCGCCATTGATGGAATGCCTCCAGCAAAGACTGCTGAGGGTTGGGAATCACAAAATCAATAATGGAGGTTGTGCCGCCTGCCAGACCGGCCGCTGTGCCCGTGAAAAAGTCCTCGCTGGCCACCGTGCCCATAAACGGAAGTTGCATGTGAGTGTGCGGATCAATACCGCCGGGAATCAAATATTGGCCGCTGCCATCAAGCACTTCACACCCGGCCGGAACATCAAGATTCGTTCCAATGGCGCGGATTAGACCGTCAGCGCAATAAACATCCGCGCAATAACTTTCATCATGGGTCACAAGCGTAGCGCCACGGATTAACAGTGACATACGGAGTTCCTCGCAGGCAGACCGACTAAATGCCGGTTCTAAGTGTTGTTATTACCAGCACGGTGCAGGTGTAATTCCTGTCACTGGTGTCAGGAATGAAATCTAGTGGGTTGTTGGGAAATGATCAAACTTTTTTTTTAATTGTTCATGAATAATATAAGTCATTGTTTTATAAGTATTTATCCTGTAAATATCCAAAATGGTGCATGCACTCACCATTTTGACGCACTTGACAGGAATCAAATATAAGCGAAGTTTCTTATGCGAAATCAGGCGTTTGAGGTGCCCTGAGTGGCACGGGATAAGCACTTGAAATTAATAAGCGTGCACCGACTTGTTTCGTTTTGTTATATGAAATTTTTACAAGCGGGTAACACCCGGCGCTTAATAAGAATGAGTGCTATTTCGGCAAATGTTTATTAGCTGTTAAACCAGACAGTTGCACCGTTGAGCCGTGGAATATCGCAAGGACCGGGCAAGTCGGCACAGTTCTTGATTGTGGTTGGCACTACCGGATCAACCGTGTCAGCCAAGTGAGCCATATTGCGTTAAAGCGCAGGGCTTAAAGAACATAAAAAAAGAGAGTGAACGAGCATGCAATCGAGCAGATCACACGTCACCGAACGGGACGGTTTGTACGAGTTGGACGCTGGCCCTGAAGTTCTTGAAAGTCCTCGCTATAACCACGACATGGCGCCTACCAAAGTTCATGAGCGCACCTGGAATAAATGGCATATCACGGCGTTATGGGTCGGTATGTCTATATGTGTGCCCACCTATACATTGGGCGGTGTATTAACGGCTTACTTCGGTCTAAGTGTGGGCGAAGCATTGCTGGCCATCTTGTTGGCCAATATCGTCGTTTTGATCCCCCTGACACTCAATGCTTTTCCCGGTACTAAATACGGCATTCCCTTTCCCGTTTTACTCCGTTCTTCTTTCGGCATTATCGGCTCCAATGTTCCCTGCCTGATTCGCGCGCTGGTGGCGTGTGGCTGGTTCGGCATTCAAACGCTATTTGGCGGTTTGGCCATTCACCTGTTTCTGGGGTCGGTATTCGAAGGCTGGAAAAGTTTGGGCGGGATCGGTGAGGTGATCGGCTTCATGATTTTTTGGGCGCTCAATCTGTGGGTCGTGTTGCGCGGTGCCGAGTCGATCAAATGGCTCGAAACCCTGTCCGCACCCTTGCTGGTGCTGGTGGGTATCGGTTTGCTGGTCTGGGCCTTGCCTAACGTGTCGATGACCGAGTTGATGGCTCAACCACCCAAGCGCCCTGAAGGAGCCAGTGTGTATGGCTATTTCTTTGCCGGCTTGACCGCCATGGTCGGCTTTTGGGCGACCTTGTCGCTGAATATTCCGGATTTCAGCCGTTACGCTAAAAGCCAGAAAGACCAGATTCTGGGGCAGGTCTTGGGCTTGCCACTGACCATGTTCCTGTTTGCGGCGTTGGGTGTGGTGTTGACCGCGGCCTCCGAAAAACTGGTGGGCGTGACTGTTTCAGATCCAGTGAGCCTGATCGGCCACATCCAGAGTCCGGGCTGGGTGGCGCTGGCCATGGCCTTGATCATCATCGCGACCTTATCGACCAACACCGCAGCCAACATCGTTTCACCCACCAACGACTTCCAGAACATTGCGCCCAAGCTGATTAACCGCACCAAAGCCGTGATATTGACCGGTCTGGTCGGGCTGGCCCTGATGGCCCATGAGTTACTGAAAAAGCTGGGCCTGCTGGTCTCGGATGTCAGCCTCGAAACCGTGTATTCCAACTGGTTGCTGGGCTACTCCAGCCTGCTGGGGCCCATCGCCGGGATCATGGTCGTTGACTACTTTATCGTCCGTCAGCAACGGCTTGACCTTGCCGGGCTGTATGTCGATGGCGTTTACCCAGCCTGGAACTGGAACGGTTTCATTGCCTTCGGCGTGCCCGTTGCCCTGACGTTGATGTCGCTGGGTAGCAGTTCATTCAGCTGGTTCTACGATTTCGGCTGGTTTACCGGGTCACTGCTCGGCGCTGCCATTTATTACGCCTTGTTCCGCCTGAGCAGCCCACAGACGGCGGCCGTCAAAAACGCTATTTGAAGCATGAAACATTCAATAAAAACTGCCTGAGGAAACCACCATGAACGCAGCACACGACCTTCAGCAGCATCTCATCGGCACCATCAATGGCGAGCGCCTGTGGGCCTCATTGATGGAATTGGCGCAACTGGGTGCCACCGCTAAAGGCGGCGTCTGTCGCCTCGCTCTTACTGACCTGGACCGCCAGGCCCGCGACTTGTTTGTGCGCTGGTGTGAAGAGGCGGGGTGTACCGTCAGCGTCGATGCGGTGGGTAATATTTTCGCCCGGCGGCCGGGCACCAACCCCGACCTGGCGCCCGTGATGACCGGCAGCCATATCGACACCCAGCCCACGGGGGGCAAGTTTGACGGGTGCTATGGCGTGCTGGCCGGGGTTGAAGTGCTGCGCAGCCTTAATGACTTGAATATTCAGACTGAAGCACCGCTGGAAGTCGTGGTGTGGACCAACGAAGAAGGTTCGCGATTTGCCCCGTGCATGATGGGCTCCGGGGTATTTGCCGATAAATTCACGCTGGAAGAAACCCTGGCCAAAACCGATGCCGATGGCGTGACCGTCGGTGAGGCACTGAATGCCATCGGCTACGCAGGCAAAAGAACTGTGAACGGGCATCCGGTAGGGGCCTATTTTGAGGCGCATATCGAGCAAGGGCCGATTCTGGAAGATGAGCGCAAAACCATCGGCGTGGTGCTTGGTGCCTTGGGCCAGAAATGGTTCGACCTCAACCTGCGCGGTGTGGAAGCGCACGCCGGGCCAACGCCTATGCACCTGCGCAAGGATGCGCTGGTCGGCGCAGCCGCGGTGGTCGCGGCCGTCAATAAGGCTGCGCTGGGCCATCAACCCCATGCGTGCGGGACCGTCGGCTGCTTGCAGGCCTATCCTGGCTCGCGCAACGTCATTCCCGGCGAAGTGCGCATGACCCTCGATTTTCGTCATCTGATTCCCGAGCAACTGGACGCGATGATTGCGCAAGTGCGTCAGGTCATCGAAGCCACATGCGAGCAACATGGCCTGAGCTTTGACCTTACCCCGACAGCTGATTTTCCGCCGTTGTACTTCAACCCCGATTGCGTCAACGCCGTGCGCGATGCGGCCAATGAACTGGGCTTGTCCAACATGGACATCGTCAGCGGGGCAGGGCATGACGCCATCTTTTTGGCCGAGCTGGGCCCGGCGGGGATGATCTTTGTGCCGTGTGAAGGCGGCATCAGCCACAACGAAATCGAAAATGCCGACCCCAAGGATTTGGCGGCAGGGTGTGCGGTATTGCTCAAGGCGATGCTGGCGGCAGCGACGACAGGTTTTGCGCGGACCCTGTAGCCGCTGCCGAAGGCTGCGATCGAGCGCGAAGCGGTCGCAAACGAGGGCACCACGGTGTGCCCGTTTTGCGACGGCTCTGCCGCCGATCGCAGCCTTCGTGCCTCGTCAGCGGCTACATTGATGCTGTGATGTCAGTTGCACACCACAGTAATACCGTTTCCATCTGACTGTCTGAACGGAACCGTCCGACATACAGATGTTTGTTTGCCTTATCTAATAACTCCCCAGTCAAAACTGACGGGGGAGCAGGGCATGTCTCCTTCGTATTCCGAGGAGAGACACGGATGCCGCCAACTTCCCACCCGTCACGGAGTCGCTTGTCCGTACCGGGTTTACCCCTTGAGCTGGACGTATTGAAGTTCGATGGCCATGAAGCCATCAGCCAACCCTACCGCTTTGTTATTGATGTGGTCAGCCGCCAGGACGATCTGGACCCTGGACGCTTTTTGCATCAACCCGCCTTTTTGGCTTTTGACGACCACAACAACGGCATCTTCGGCCACATCCAGCAGTTTGCCGTGGGTGAGTCCAGCGCCGATCTCAGTCATTACCAATTAATCCTTACACCTCGTTTGCAAAGCCTGTCGCTGCGGGTCAACCAGCGTATTTTCCAGAACCTGAGCGTTGAGCAGATCATCACTCAGGTGCTCAAGGAACATCACCTGCAGGTGACCCTGGACGTCCTGTTTGAACTCGGCCCCCCCGTTTACGAACCCCGGGAATACTGCACCCAGTACAACGAAGATGACCTGCATTTCATTCGTCGCCTGTGCGAAGAAGAGGGCTGGCATTTTCACTTCAGGCATTCCCCCACCGGCTGTGTGCTGGTGTTTGGCGACACCCAGATGAATTTCGGCAAACTGCCGCGGCCCATGCCATTCGTGCCCGCAAACGGCATGGCTGGCCATAAACCCTCGATCAAGCGCTGGGGCGAACGCCAGCAGATACACACCCGCCGCGCCACCCAGCGCGATTACGATTTTGAGCGGCCCCATGTCACGCTGGAATCGGACTTTCTCAGCGGTCTGCCAGGCACCGTGGATGGCCATGCGCACCTTGAAGATTACGCCTATGTGGCCCACGCCTTGCCTGAGCGACAGCGTCAACGCCAGGTGCAGCGCACCCTGGAGCGTCTGCAAGTGGGCGCGCGTGTCGTCGATGGCAGCAGCGATGAGCCGTGTTTGCTGTCAGGGCACTTGCTGACGCTTGAAGGCCATCGGCGTTACAGCCCCAGTGATTTGTGGCTGTTGACCCGGATTCACCACGAAGGTTATCAGCCGCAAGTTTTGCAAGAACAGGCTGGCAGCGCCCTGGACTGGCCGAGTGCGGATTTTCAAGGCTACCGCAACACCTTCGAAGCCATCCCCGGCGAGGTGGCCTTCCGCCCGCAACTTGAGCACCCCAAGCCCCTGGTGATGGCCGGCCAGACCGCTGTGGTCACCGGTCCGCCCGGCGAAGAGATTTTTTGCGATGCCTTTGGCCGGATAAAAGTGCGCTTCCATTGGGACCGCCGCGGCATCGACGACGACAACAGCAGTTGCTGGTTGCGCACCGTCAGCAGCTGGGCGGGGCATCACTACGGCAGTCAGACGCTCCCGCGCGTGGGCATGGAAGTGGTGATTTTATTTTTGGAGGGTGATTGCGACCGGCCGATTCTGCAGGGTGCGCTGCACAACAAAACCCACACCGTGCCTTACGAGTTGCCGACGCATAAAACCCGAAGCGTGTTCAAAACCCTCAGCTCGCCGGGGGGCGGTGGTTCCAATGAACTGCGCATCGAAGACCGCAAGGGCGCGGAGCACATTTATGTGCACGCCGAGCGCGACCTTCTGGAGCAGGTCAAGCATGACCACCGTCTTGAAGTCGGGCACGAGCAGCGCAGCCAGATCCATGGCAACCGCTACAGCCAGCTCAACGCCGAAGAGCACCACCACGTCACGGGCGAGCGCAAGGTGCAACTGTTGAGCAACGACCACCTCACCGTTGGCGGCAACAGCGTTAACAGCACCGGGCAGGTGTTTGCGGTCATGGCCGGTCAGCAAGTGCACTTGCAGGCGGGCGCTGAGGTGGTCATCGACGCGGGTGCCCGCCTGATCCTGAAAGCGGGTGGGCAGCACATAGTGATTTCCAGTGACGGAATCTTCAGCAGCACCTTGATCCTGCCCGGCGGCTCGTCGGTCAGCGGTGCAGCCCCCGTGCCGGCCTTGCCGGGGTTGGCGGGGGAAACGCCCCAAGCCACCGCCGCGCGGTTGCTCGAATTGATGGACACGCAGGGGTTAGCTACTCACAACGCACTAGTGCCAGCAACTGAGGCCACGGCCCATGTGTGCGAGAAATGCCTGGTGCGAGCCAGCCAAAAGGTCGAGCCACTGGTGCCACGTTGACCCGTGGCTGTTGCGCCGCCGGGAAAACTGCGAACAACGATCCACATTCAAGGAGTTTTTATGTATCTGGATGCCAATGAATGGCCAGAACTTCTGCACACCAAAGTGCAAGCACTAGGCCAGTTCCATCTGGACGTGCTGATCGATGGAGCACTGTTCAGTGAGTCGCAGCGTGAATCCCTCGCTGCCCTTGAACCGCCACCGTTGCAGTCACTGTTGTTTGAACAGACCCCCGAGCATGCAAGCAAGGCCCTGGGCCCAGTGCTGGTCCGTTTGCAACTGGACATAGAAACCCATGCCCAGTGGTTGAAAGCGTTCACGCAACAGTCCTACAAAAAAGCCGGTGCGCTGAACCTGTTGAGTCGCTGGGAATTTCCTGAACTAGCCGCGCACTTGCGCGACTGTACGCAGGCGCAATGGAGCAAAGGGGCGTGCACGGGCATTTTGCGCTACTACGATTCACGGCTGTTTGGCACCGTCAGCCTCATGCTTGATCCCTCTCAACGCCACTATTTTCATGCTCCGGTGATTGAATGGTTATGGCTAAGCCGTGATGGGCGGGTTCGCACGGTAGCCGGGCACCCATCAGCCCCCGGTGATATTCCGTCGGCAGTGCTGAGCCTCAGTGATGAACAGATGGGCTATATGCAGGCCTGGACCTTGGCCGAGCAGTGGCACCTTGAGCGAAGAGCATCGGGTCGTCATGGTTTTACAGCGTTCGAAGACTGGCTGCACGTGCTGTTCGAAGGCCATCTGGCTGCGTTGCGCGAGCGCGTACAAGACGCCGACAGAGAAGCCTTTGTTCAACAGTGGCTGGCCACCAACACTCCCAGAAACATGCTTGATCATGGGCGCTCGTGATGAAGCGCTGTCTGCCCGTTGCGCTTGTGGTCTGCCTGTTGCTGCAAGGCTGTGTCGAGTCGCGGCCGACGATGTTGGGGGCGCCGATAGAAGGCATCAACCACACCTCAGCCGCCATCAACCGTTTTAGCGTCAACCGCAATGGTGGCCACAATATTGGCCCTTATGGCGGTGGAGGTACGCAAGTGTGTTGCGCTGTGCTGCCACGGCAATGGCGCGAAGGGCTGACGGTTGTTGTGGAGTGGGAGAAAGATCCTAACGTGGGGGCTTCTTTGGGTTGGCCCCCATTAGGCACTGATGCTTATCGAGCTGTTTATAAACAACATGCTGCGAAATACACCCAACATAGAGCAGTGGTTGAGGTGGCCCCTTATCAAGAACTGGGTGTTGTCACCGTGCATTTCCTGCCCTGCGATCAAGTCAAAGTTGCAGCTGGTACGACCTACGCCTGGCTTTCTGAGCATCCTTATCAATATCCCCGCCGAATGGAAGTGCCCAGCACATGCCCCGCACCATGATTTGCCGCGTATTTCTGCTGCTGGCGGCCAGCCTGTTGCTGCAAGGCTGTGTCGAGTCGCAGCCGACGATGTTGGGGGCTTCGATTTCTGGGGTTAACCACACTTCAGCCGCCATCAACCATTTCAGCGTTAACGGCGGTGGCGGTCCGAACATCGGCCCCTTCGGCGGTGGCCCGCGTAGCCAGATGTGCTGTGCGATGTTGCCAGTGCAATGGCGCGAAGGTCTGACGGTGGTAGTGGAGTGGGAGAAGGATCCGAATGTGGGAGCTTCGGTGAATTGGCCAAAACCTCGCTATTCAGCAGGCTGGTTCGCAGCTGCAAAAGAGCATCAAAGCAAATACATCCGTCACCGCGCAGTTGTTGAAGTAGCGCCTTACAAGCAACTGGGGCTGGTCACCGTGCATTTCTTGCCTTGCGATCAGGTCAAGGTTTCTGCCAGCCCGACCTATGAAGGTCTCAGTGGTCACCCCTATAACTTTCCCCGCCGAATGGAAGTGCCCAGCATATGCCCGACACCATGATTTGCCGCGCATTTCTGCTGCTGGCGGCCAGCCTGTTGCTGCAAGGCTGTGTCGAGTCCAGACCGACGATGTTGGGGGCGCCTGTTTCAGGGATTAACCACACTTCGGCCGCCATCAATTATTTCAGCGTAAACGGCGGCGGAGGCCCGAACCTAGGCCCCTATGGCGGTGGCCCGGGTAGCCAGATGTGCTGTGCGATGTTGCCGGTGCAATGGCGCGAAGGACTGACCGTGGTGGTGGAGTGGGAGAAGGATCCGTCGCCTTACGATTACGCCTCTTTGTCAGAACCTCTGTTTTCAGATGCTTGGCGTGCACGAATGAAGGAAATGCGTAAAAAAAACACCCGTCACCGCGCTGTCGTTGAAGTTGCACCCTACCAAGAGCTGGGTGTCGTTGATGTGCATTTTCTGCCCTGTGACCAAGTGGTGGTGTCGGCTGTTGCGCAACTGCCCGGCATGCCCGGTTACCCCTATAACTTTCCCCGCCGAATGGAAGTGCCCAGCATATGCCCGACACCATGATTTGCCGCGCATTTCTGCTGCTGGCGGCCAGCCTCTTGCTGCAAGGCTGTGTCGAGTCCAGACCGACGATGTTGGGTGCGCCTGTTTCCGGGATTAACCACACTTCGGCCGCCATCAATCATTTCAGCGTCAACGGCGGCGGAGGCCCGAACCTCGGCCCCTATGGCGGTGGCCCGCGTAGCCAGATGTGCTGTGCGATGTTGCCGGTGCAATGGCGCGAAGGGCTGACGGTGGTAGTGGAGTGGGAGAAGGATCCTTCTCCTCATGATTATGCGAATTGGTCAGAGCCATTGTTTTCTGATGCCTGGAGTGCACTCATGAAAGGACATCAAAGTAAATACACCCGTCACCGCGCTGTCGTTGAAGTTGCACCCTACCAAGAGCTAGGCGTCGTTGATGTGCATTTTCTGCCTTGCGATCAAGTGGTGGTGTCGGCTGTTGCGCAACTGCCCGGCATGCCCGGTTACCCCTATAACTTTCCCCGCCGAATGGAAGTGCCCAGCACATGTCCGACTCCTTGAATACGCTCGACAAACGCCCTCCAGCGGAACCTCTGGCGATGACTCCTGAATTTCCCTTAAAGGGGTTGTTACCTTCGCATCCTCAGCAGGTGGCCGATAATGGCATCGCGCAGCGCAAAGTGGAACGTCAGATCGCGATTGAAACCGAGCGGGCTGCGCGGGCTGCACGCCGGTTTTATGTTGGTCCGCCCTGTATGGATGTACTGAAAATTACGCTGTGCTTTGACGGCACCAATAACCATGAGCCGTCAGATAAATTGAGTAAGCCACCTACGACCAGCAATGTGGCGCGTTTATTTCACGCCAGCCTGGGTGATATGGAAGGTCAGCCCCCAACCCTTGTCAGCGATGAGGCTTTCTTTCGCTATTACATCCCTGGGGTCGGGACTGAGTTCAAGGAAATTCATGAGTTCGGGCCGAGTGATTCGGGGCTGAGCATGGCCACCGGAGGCGAAAATCGTATTAACTGGGGGCTGACCCGGCTGCTGGATGTATTGAAGGTCGCTTGTAATGAAGGACCTCTTCTCCCCAAAGCTGCCTACGCACTTATCCAGAAAATGGGCACGTCTGTGGGCATGGATGCCTTGGGGGCTTCACTTGTCAGCGACGGTTATGCCCGGCGCAAGGCAGTCCTTGAAGGCCCGATTCGCGAGTTGCAACAAAAGGTCGAATTGCAGAACCGCCTGAAAACCGCCCCGCTGATCAAGGCTATGCGTCTGTACGTGTACGGCTTTTCTCGCGGTGCTGCCGAAGCGCGGGCATTCGCCAATTGGCTGGAGGCGTTGACCAAGGTCGAGGTCGAGGGTGAAACCTGCTACCTGTTTGCCGGGTTGCCCATCAGCATTGCCTTTATGGGGCTGTTCGATACGGTGGCGTCAGTGGGGGTGGCGTATCTGGCGCCGTTTGCCAGCGGGCATATGGGCTGGGCTGACGACTCACTGCGGCTGTCGGATTCGGAAGTGTTTCTGGAGCGTTGCGTGCATCTGGTTTCGGCCCATGAGCAGCGCGCCTGTTTCCCACTGGATTCGATACGACGCAAAGCGCGACCTGACGATCCGCTATGCCCCTCGACCTATCGCAATGGCACCGTTGAATACCTGTACCCCGGCATGCACTCGGATGTGGGTGGAGGCTATCCGCCGGGGGATCAGGGCAAATCACGGGAAGGTAGCCATGAGGTACTTTCGCAAATCGCCTTGCACCATATGTTCAGTGAAGCCTACAAAGTAGGTGCGCCGTTGCAGGCCCCCAGAGAGGCGCTTCATGTTGACCAACGGGAGCGGAGTCCTTGGCTGGTGATGGATGAAGAGACCGAGATTGAATATGGCCTTAGCGAAACCCTCATCCAACATTTCAACACCTGGCGCAACACCCTGATTCCCGGGCCGTTGGAAACCGCCATGGAACATCAGGCCGGGCTGATCACCGGTTGGCGCATCCACCGTTACGCCAGTTACTGGTTCGAGGATTCAGCCGCTTTCTCTCACGTCTCCGGTAAGTACCCTGGGGAAAGCCCCGACATGACCGCTAAAGAACGCGAGGCATTCGAGGCGTTGCATGGGATGCAGCTGGCTGAAGATCAGGCCGCTCGCTCCGGCCAGCCGTTACCCGAATGGTCGGACAGCGAGCGCGAAGAGCGTGTGGAGCATGAGCAGACCAAGCTGGCCTTCGAACAGCGCATCGGCGCGTCCACCCCCACGGCCATCAACACCGCCAAAGTTTTTGAGCCCTCGCTGGACCATACCCAGCTGAGGGCCGCCATGAACGAATTCCGCATTGATTACCTGACCGAATGGCAATTGCCGGAAAACTCCGAGATGTTCAGTTTGGGCCGGTTCGTCAATATGGCCGCCGGCGGGCTGGTGTATCTGACCAACGAGGAGGACGAAGCCCAGCAGTACAATGACCTGCGCAGGGCGGGCTATTGGTCCTACTTCCGGCTGTTCACCGAGGACCATCAACCGCTCAATGATGAGGCCAGGCAAGTGCTGACGCTGTTCGATGACTATGTGCACGATTCCCGCGCATGGTTTATGCATTCATCGCTGGGCGAGCGTGAACCGTTCAGCGACTACTTTCGCTACCGCACGATTTTCTTCGACGACGAGAGCAACAAGGCGCTGTCGTTGCTGGCCCGGGCCGGGCAGGTGGTGGGTGTTGCCGTCGCTATTGCCAGTGTGGGCTTGAGCATCAAGCGGCGTGACCCGCGTTATCTGGTCGGGCTGTTGATGCCTTCATTGGGGCTGCCGGTGTTTCGCGGCAAAGTCGGGGCGCCTGAATTCAGCGCCATCGACACCCTGACCGGCATAGCCTTGCCGATGCTGGAAGACACCCAGGGCGTTCGCGCCTTTACTCAGGAGACGGGCAGCAAGCTGAAACTGCTCGACTCACTGCCTTTACCGCCAGCCCTCGACGAAACCACCGCGACCACCCCAGCCTTGCAAGACGTGTTAGCCGCCGCGCTGGCTGCGGCGGCCGTGCGAAAAGCCGAGGAAGAGGCGGCGTACCAGGCCAGTCTTACACCGGAAGATAAACGCCGCTTGCTGGAAGCCGAGGCGCTTGAGGAGCGAAAACGCCTGTGGATCGAGCAGGCGAAGGCCGCTTCAGGCCTGACTTAACCCTGCCAACCTCCGCCCAGTGCCGTCAGCAAGCCAACGCTGGCTTGAAGCTGGCGGGTGTGCAGCGCTTGCACCTGACGCTCGGCCTGTAAGGCTGCAGTCTGCGCCGTGACCACATCCAGATAGCTCACGGCCCCCGCTTCATAGCTGTGGGTGGCCAGGGTTTGCGTATGTCGGGCTGCATTGGCCGCGGCCTGTTCGTCGAGGTTTTCCTGTTGCAGGTCGCGCAGTTGCGCCAGGTTGTCTTCCACCTCGCGCACCGCCTGCAAGACCTGAGCGTGGTAGTGAGCTGAGGCTTCTTCAAATTCGGCTTTGGCTTGCTGCTCTTGAGCACTCAAGCGGCCGCCATCAAAGATGGGCAGGTTCACCAACGGCCCCAACGCCCAAAACCGATTGGCCGCGGCCAACAGGTTACCGCTGCCCTGGGTCTGGCCCCCGAGTAACCCGGTCAGGCTAAAGTCGGGATACCACGCCGCCTTGGCGACGCCAATCCCGGCATTGGCGGCAAACAGTCGTCGTTCGGCCGCCGCAATGTCCGGGCGGCGTTGCAGCAAGGAACTGGGCAAGCTGTTGGGTGCGACGGGCAGGTTGAGCGGGTGCTCACTGGGCGGCAGCTGGAACGTGCTCGCGGGTTCGCCCACCAGTTCACCGATGGCGTGTTCGCTCAGGTTGCGTTGGCCGCGCACCTCATCCAGTTGCGCTTGGGCCTCGGCCAGTTGGCTTTGCGCACGGGTCAGGTCCATTTCTGAGGCAATCTGCCCTTGATAGCGTGCGCGGGTCAGTTCCAGCGCCTGGCTGTAATCATTCAGCGATTTAGACAGGATGCGTTGTTGCGCGTCCAGCCCGTCAAGTTGCACGTACAGGCTGGCCAACTGGCGTTGCAGGCTTAATCGTGCCACGGCCAGGTCGTCAGCCGACGCCTGCGCCTGGGCATCTCCGGCGGCCACTTGATTGCGAATCTTGCCCCAGAGGTCGAGGTCAAAACTCAATGCAAAACCCGCCGTGTTGCTGTTGTAGATCGACGGCTGAGTGGTGCCGCGCAATGGGCGGCTGTCCGATTGACGCTGACGCAGCGGCTGGCCGTTGGCGGTTATCTGCGGGAACAGTCCGGCATGCAGTTGGCCGGCGTAGGCCTGAGCGGCATCGTAATGCGCCAGTGCAGCCGCCAGATTCGGGTTGGCGGTCTGCAAACGCTGTTGCAAGCCGTTCAGGCGCTCGCTTTGATACGCCCGCCACCAATGCGGTGACAGTTGGTCGGCAGGTTGTGCGCTGTGCCACGGCCCATCACTGGTTTGTTCACGGTAGTGTTGAGGCAAATCCAGCGTCGGGGTTATATAAGTCGGCGCCAGTGAACAGCCCTGCAGGGCCAGCGCCAACAACACTGCGCCACGTTTAAGCGTTGGCTGCATGGGTGGCTCCTGTGTCGGCACATTTCACCGAGTCGCCTTCGCGCAAGGCATCAGGCGGGTTGTCGATCACCCTGTCGGCAGGCTTGAGGCCTTGATCGATCACCAGCCGTTCGCCCAGATCCAGGCCGATGTGGATGTCTTGCAAGTGCACGTGCTGGGCACTGTCGAGCACCGCCACCTGCGTGCCTTGGGCACGAAAGATCAGGGCACTGGCCGGGATGCTGACGCCGTGGGTGTCGGCCGGAATCGACAGCACCGCTTCGGCATAGTCGCCGGGCATCAACGCGTCGCCGGGGTTGAGCGCGACAAATTGCGCCATCAAGGTGCCTGAGCGCGGATCAACCGAGGTCGAGTTACCGATCAGCCGGGCCGTAAAGGTTTGCCCCGGATGCTCCGGCACGCTGAGTTGCACTTGCATGCCGGGACGAATCACGCTGGCGTAATTCTGCGGCACTGGCACGTAGAGGCGCAGTTGGTGGGTGTCGGCAATATCAAACAGCTCAGCGTCGCTGTCGGTGTCTGCCTTGATCAGTTGGCCAATGTCGGTGTTGCGCGCGGTAATGGTGCCCGCGAACGGTGCGCGAATGGTTTTGTAATCCTCCAGTGTCGAAAGCCGTGCGTAGTCAGCTTCGGCGGCTTGGGCATTGGCCTTGGCCGCTGCGGCATCCGAGCGTTTTTCGTCGGCCTCCTGTCGCGACACGGAATGACTGGCCAGCAGGTTTTGCCAGCGGCTGGCCGTGGTCGCGGCAAGCGCGGCGTTGGCTTGCTCTTGCAGCATATGGGCGCGGGTTTGCGCCACTTGCTGGTCAAGGTCGGGGCTGTCGATCACCGCCAGAATCTGCCCGGCTTTGACCTTGCTGCCGATGTCGGTTTGCCAGCTTTTCAGGTAGCCGTTGACCCGGGCATGGATCGGCGCCTTGCTCCAGGCCTCAAGGTGCGCGGGCAAGCGCAAGGTGTCACCGTGGGCGTTTTGTACCGGCTGGAACACGCTGACCACAGGCAGGGCGGCGGCTTCGGTCCAGCGGGCGACGGCATGCTCATGACGGGTGCGCGCTGCCAGCCCATTGGCCACCAGCAGGGCGGCCAGGGTCAGGCCACCGATGCCCAACACCATCAAACGCTTGCGCGAGGTTTTTTGATTAGACGACATGGGAAGTTTCTCCAGCAGCAGCGCGATTTTTTTCACGACCGTGCACCAGGCTGAACACCACGGGCACGAACAGCAGGGTGGCAACGGTGGCCAGCATCAGGCCGCCGATGACGGCGCGTCCTAGAGGCGCGTTCTGTTCTTCTGACAGGGCCAGTGGCAGCATGCCGATCATCATGGCCAACGCGGTCATGCACACGGGGCGAAAGCGCGTGTAACCCGCTTCGAGCGCGGCCTTCAGGGCATCCCCATGTTCGGCCAGGCGTTCGCGGCAGAAACTGACCACCAGAATCGAGTTGGCCGTGGCCACACCCATGCACAAGATGGCTCCGGTCAGGGCGGGCACCGACAACGAAGTGCCACTGAGGAACAGCATCCAGACAATCCCGGCCAGTGCGGCGGGCAGGGCGGTGATGATGACAAACGGATCAAGCCAGGACTGGAAGTTGACCACAATCAGCAGGTAGATCAGCACGACCGCCCCGAGCAGACCCAGGCTCAACCCGCTGAACGCTTCATGCAGGGCGTCGATCTGTCCGTGCAGGCTGATGGTCGCGCCTTTGGGCCGCAGGTCGGCGGCACCATCGATGACTTTTTGCACATCGGCGGCCACAGCGCCCAAGTCGCGGCCCTGGATATTGGCGTACAGGTCCAGCGTCGGCTGGATGTTGTAGTGAGTGACCACGGCCGGGCTTTCGACCCGGGTGATGGTCGCCAGCCCGCCGAGGATTTGTGACTGACCGTTGCTGCCTGTCACAGGCAGGGCTTCCAGCGCGGGCAGGCTGTCCAGTCGGTATTGCGGGGTGGCGGCGACCACGCCGTAAGACACCCCGTTCTGCGGGTTGAGCCAGAAGGTCGGGGCCACCTGCGAGCTGCCCGCCAGCGAGGCAACCATGCTGTTGGTGACGTCACGCTCGGTAATCCCCAACCCGTTGGCCCGCAGGCGGTCGACGTTGACTTGCAGCGACGGGTAGCCCACGGATTGTTGAATGCGCAAGTCGGCAATGCCGGGCACGTGTTGCAGGCGGCGTTGCAGTTCCAGCGCGTAGGCGCGGTTGGCGGCGTCATCGCGCCCTGAGACTTTGATGTCCAGCGGCGCCGGGGCACCAAAGTTGAGGATCTGGGTGCTGATGTCTGCGGGCATAAAGGCAAACTGGCTGCCCGGGAAACTCTCGGGCAAGGCTTCACGCAAGCGTTTGACGTAGTCCGCCGTCGGGCTGTGATCGGCCTTGAGGCTGATCTGAATATCACCATCTTGCGGGCCGATGGTACCGCTGCTGCTGTAGGCCATGTCGATCCCGCTCAACGGAATACCAATGTTGTCGATCACCGTGTCCAACTGATCAGCGGGGATGATTTGCCGAATGCGTGCTTCGATCCGGTCAAAATCGGCGGCACTTTCTTCAATACGTGTGCCCAGCGGCAGGCGCACATGCAGCGCGAGCGCACCGGCATCGGTGGCCGGAAAGAAATCCTGGCCGAGGCTGGGCAGCAAGGCAAACGAGGCCAGCACGCAGGCCATAAAGCCCAGCAAAAAGCGTTTGCGATGCGCCAGCGCCAGCTCCAGTACCGCGTAATAGGCGTCACGCACGGCCGAGAAGCGGCGCTCGAAACCTTGCTGGAAATTCAACAAGGCGCGCACCGGGGCCGAGTGCGCTTGAGTGGGCTGGTCGCCCTCGTGGTGATTGATGTAGCCGTCTTCGGGGTGATGGCCCGCACCTTGCTCGGGCACATGAGGCTTGAGCAGGAACATCGCCAGCGTCGGCACCAGGGTGCGCGACAGAATAAACGAACTGCCCATGGCGAAAATCACCGACAGCGCCATTGGACGGAACAGATAACCGGCAATGCCTTGCAACATGAACATGGGCACAAACACGATGCAGATACACAGCAGCGACACAAAGGCCGGCCCGACAATCTGTTTGGCCCCGTCGAGAATGGCCTCGCGCACCGACTTGCCTTGCTCAAGGTGCCAGTTAATGTTCTCAATGGTCACGGTCGCATCGTCCACCAATATCCCCACGGCCAACGCCAGCCCGCCGAGGGTCATGACGTTCAGGGTCTGACCGCTGAGGGCCAGCAGGGCGATGGCTGACAAAACCGCCAGTGGAATCGACACGGCAATGATCAGGGTTGAACGCCAACTGCCGAGGAATAGCAGAATCATCGCGCTGGTCAGCAGCGCGGCAATAATGCCTTCCTGCGCGACACTGCCCACCGACTGTTTGACGAACACCGAGGCGTCGCCCAGCAGCGAGGTTTTCAGCGACGGCGGCAAGGTTTCGTTGATGCGCGGCAACATGGCGCGAATGCCGTCGACAATCGACAAGGTCGAGATGTTGCCGTTCTTCAACGCAGGCATCAGCACGGCACGGTGGCCGTCGACCCGCACGATATTGGTTTGTGGCGGGGAGCCGTCCCGCACGTGAGCCACCTGGCCGATGGTGATCAGCGCGCCGTTGACGGTCTTGATGGGGAGGTCGTTGAGTTCGTCGATGGCCTTGGGGCTGTTGTTGAGCATCACCGTGTATTCGTAGGTGCCCAGTTTGGCCGTGCCCACGGGGATAATCTGGTTTTGCGCGGCCAGTGCAGCGCCCACGTCCTGCGCCGACAGGCCCTTGGCGGCCAAGGCTTGAGGGTCGAGGTCGAGAGTGATCTGGCGCTGCTTGCCACCCATCGGCGTCGGCATGGCCAGACCGGGCAGCGAGCTGAGGGGCAAGCGAATATTGTTCTGCACCAGGTCTCGAATTTTGGCTTCCGACAGCGTGGGGCTGGAAAACGCCATTTGCAGAATCGGCACCGTGGAGGCGCTGTAGTTAAGAATCAGCGGCGGGGTGATGCCAGGCGGCATCTGCTTGAGCACGGTTTGTGACACGGCGGTCACTTGCGCGTTGGCCGTACGAATATCGACGCCAGGCTGAAAGAAAATTTTCACGATGCCCATACCGGGCAATGACTGCGACTCGATGTGTTCGATGTCGTTGACGGTGGTACTCAGTGAGCGCTCGTAGGTATAGATCACTCGGCCCGCCATGTCTGCGGGCGCCAGGCCGGTGTATTGCCACACCACGGCGACGACCGGAATGCCAATGTCGGGGAACACATCGGTGGGGGTGCGAACGGCAGCCAGCGGCCCAATGATGCAGATGAAAATCGCCAACACGATGAACGTGTAGGGCTTGTGCAGTGCGGTCTTTACCAGCCCGAGCATGCTTGAACCTCCGGGGAGTGGAATTGCAAACCCGGGCAGTCTTACCGTCCACACTTAACGATCACCTTTCAGCTACGTGAAGGTTCCTTTAGAAAAGCGCTGAAAATCCCTTCATATTCATTCATTTGGCGTAACGCGGGGTGAGCACCAAGCTTGGCACCATCGACGGGCCGCTGTTTGAGTCTGTCGCACTCTTGGGTTCCCTTTGCGAGGTGTACGTGTGATGACTGTTAAACCGCTGCTCTTGATCCCCGCTCTGGGGTTGGTGTTGCTGCTGTCGGCCTGTGCCGGGCCGATGCCCAAACAAGACCCGAGCGAAGCCTGGATCGGCTTTAAAGAAGAGGGCAACAGCGACCTGATGGCCGAGCGTGTGGACGGTAAAAGCACGCAGGATGGTCGGTACTTTGAAGTGACACCCGGCGCGCATCGTCTGGACGTAACCCTGTATGAAGGCGCCACGGGGGATGAAAATGAGGTCGATTGCCAAGGCAAAGTCAATTACACCGGCTTCAAGGCAGGTGAGCATTACGAGTTGATTGAGTCCAGCCTGGGGCCAGAAGTCAGTGCACGGCTGGTGGACTCCCACGGCAAGGAAGTGGCGCACACGGCGGACTTCAACTGCATGCCGGGGTAATAAGCAACCGTGTAGCCGCTGCCGAGGCACGCAGGCTGCGAAAAGGTCCGCAGGGCCTTCTGTACTGGGGCCGCTGCGCAGCCCATCGCAGCCTTCGTGCCTCGGCAGCGGCTACAAATGGGGCTAAAACGATTTGATGATTTTGCCCAGGGTTTCCATGGCTTTTTCGCTGGCGGCATCCCACGGGCTGCCATAGTTCAGGCGAATGCAGTTGCGAAAGCGCTGGGTCGGGGAAAAAATCGGCCCCGGTGCAATGCTGATGCCTTGGGCCAAGGCCATTTCGAACAGCTTGAGTGAGTCCATTTGCTCAGGCAACTCCAGCCATAAAAAGTAGCCGCCCGTGGGTTTGCTGACCCGTGTCTGGGCTGGAAAGTAACGGGCAATGGCCGCCAACATGGCGTTTTGCTGCTCTTCCAGCGCATCGCGCAATTTACGCAGGTGACGGTCGTAACCGCCGTGCTGCAGGTAATCGGCAATGGCGGCTTGCGCAGGCATCGAGGCGCACAGCGAGGTCATCAGTTTCAGCCGTTCGACCTTTTGCGCATACCGCCCGGCCGCGACCCAGCCGATGCGATAACCGGGGGCCAGGCTCTTGGAAAACGAGCCGCAATGCATCACCAACCCTTCGGTATCAAACGCTTTGGCCGGTTTGGGCGCATGCAGGCCGAAATACAATTCGGCGTACACATCGTCTTCAATCAACGGCACCTGATGGCTGCGCAGCAGTTCGACCAACGCTTTTTTGCGGGCTTCGGGCAGGGTGGCGCCAATCGGGTTTTGAAAACTGGTCATGCACCACACGGCCTTGATCGGGTGCCGCTCAAGGGTATCGGCCAGCACCTCCAGATCAATGCCGTCACGCGGGTGCACCGGCACTTCGACAGCCTTGAGCTTGAGCCGTTCGAGCACTTGCAGGCAGGCATAAAACGCCGGAGCCTCAATGGCGACCAGATCACCCGGCTCCGTCACCGCCTGCAAACACAGGTTCAGGGCCTCCAGTGCGCCATTGGTGATCAACAGTTCTTCCATGGGCAGCATCAACCCGCCGACCATGTAGCGCAGGGCAATTTGGCGACGCAGTTGCGGGTTGCCAGGCGACAGATCAGTGACCACCAGGCGCGGGTCCATCTCACGACAGGCCGTGGCCATTGAACGGGCCAGCCGTTGAAGCGGAAACAGCATCGGGCAGGGGAACGCCGAGCCGAAGGGGACTGTATGCGGGTCTTTGATCGAGTCCAGTACTGAAAACACCAACTCACTGACATCCACCTGCATGGACTCGGCCCCGTGGCTGCTGACCACCGGTTCCGCGAATGGAGTGGGGGTGTGCACATTGACGAAGTAACCGGAGCGCGGCTTGGCGCGAATCAGGCCGCGGCGTTCCAGCAAGTAATAGGCCTGGAACACCGTCGAGGGGCTGATCCCGTAGGTCTGACTGGCATAGCGCACCGAGGGTACGCGCTGACCGGGGGCGAGCACCCCGCTGCGGATCAGTTCGGCAATATCATCGGCAAATTGTTCGTAGCGCTTCATGGGGCGGGCTCGGTCCGGCGGGTTTCAGGTCAAGGCGGTTGAATCTTAAGACGTGCCTTGCTGGCGCGGGCCATTTTCAGCGCGATGCTCGCAGGGGTAAAGCTGTTTGGGCGAAGACAGCCTATAAACCGGTTTTCAGGGGGGGATGTTCACCCGGCGGATCGCCAATCGGCTTTGGATCACCCAGCGGGGGTTCTTCCTCGGGGATGTGTTGAGGATCGACAGGCGGTAACACCGGGTCATCTATATTGGGATCAGGTGTCTCAGCGGGGATCGGGATGTTCATGGCGTTGGCCTCATTGCTGCATGGAAAGGTGTAGCCGGTCGACCGTCATCGTGCCTGAACGGTTCCCGTGCCATGACCAACGGCGTGTCGTCATTTAGTCTGAACTTTTAAGCCGCAACCTCGCTCCCAACCTAGGTGCCCGGTGTTGATGCCGGAATGTGCTGTGAAACGACCACCCATCAGCGTCCCAGGGCGTGAGGAGTGAGGCTCGATGAATGCTGATTTCCCGCTGGACCCCGATGTAACGTCCACCCTGCCGTTGTCGCAGGCCTTGCTATTGCCACGCATTGCCATTGAATCCACGTCGCCGGTGCTGGATGGCGGCGAGTTTGCGGTCAAGGCGGTGGTCGGGCAGGTGGTGCAGGTGAGTAGCAAAGTGTTTACCGACGGTCACGACCAGTTGGCGGTGACGCTGCATTGGCGCTTGGCCAGTAGCGATGACTGGTCGGCCGCCCCGATGCGCTTTGTGGGCAATGATGCGTGGAGCGGGCAGTTCACGGTGCCGGTGCAGGGGCGCTATGTGTTTTGCATCGAAGCCTGGATCGATCGCTTCGCCAGCTTTTGCCATGAGCTGGAAAAAAAGCATCAGGCCGGTATTCCCGTCAGTCTGGAGCTTCAGGAAGGTCGCATTCTGGTGCAGCACGCCATTGAGCTGAGCCAGGGTGAATTGCATGAGCAATTGCAGGTATTGCTGCGCCAGTTGTCTGGCCTGCTGGAAAACGAGCAAGTGGCCTTGTTTGTGCACGAACACAGTGCGCAATTGATGGCTCAGGCCCAACACCATGCGTACGTGAGCCTGAGCCCCGAGTTTCCGGTGGATGTGGAGCGCCCGTTAGCCCAGTTTGCCAGTTGGTACGAGCTGTTTCCGCGTTCAGCCACCGATGACCCCGGCCGTCACGGCACCTTCAATGATGTGCTCGAACGCTTGCCGATGATCCACGACATGGGGTTTGACGTACTGTATTTCCCGCCCATTCACCCCATCGGTCGCAGTCATCGTAAAGGCCCCAACAATTCATTACAGGCAGGCCCGGACGATCCCGGCAGCCCCTATGCCATCGGCAGCGAGGAGGGCGGGCACGAGGCCATTCATCCGCAGTTGGGCAGCCGTGAGGATTTTCGTCGCCTGGTGGCTGCCGCCGCGCGCCAAGGGTTGGCCATCGCGCTGGACTTTGCCATTCAATGCTCTCAAGACCACCCCTGGCTCAAACAGCACCCCGGTTGGTTTAACTGGCGGCCTGACGGCACTATTCGCTATGCGGAAAATCCGCCCAAAAAATATCAGGACATCGTTAACGTCGATTTCTATGCTCCGGATGCCATTCCCAGCCTGTGGCTTGAGCTGCGCGACATCGTGCTGGGCTGGATCGACGAGGGTGTAAAGATTTTTCGCGTTGACAACCCGCACACCAAACCCTTGCCGTTCTGGCAGTGGTTGATTGCGGATGTGCGCACGCGCTGTCCCGAAGTGATCTTTCTCGCCGAAGCCTTTACCACCCCGGCGATGATGGCGCGCCTGGGCAAGATCGGCTATTCCCAGAGCTACACCTATTTCACGTGGCGTAATACCAAGGCCGAGCTGGCGGCGTATTTCACCGAGCTGAACCAAAGCCCGTTACGCGAGTGCTTCCGGCCCAACTTCTTCGTCAATACCCCGGACATCAACCCGCGTTTTTTGCATGAGTCCGGCCGTGCCGGTTTTTTGATTCGCGCCGCGCTGGCCACTATGGGGTCGGGGTTATGGGGCATGTATTCGGGCTTTGAGCTGTGTGAGTCGGCCGCTCTGGCCGGCAAGGAAGAGTATCTGGACTCCGAGAAGTACCAGATCCGCCCTCGGGACTACGGCGCACCGGGCAATATCGTCGCCGAAATCGCCCAGCTCAACCGCATCCGGCGGCAAAACCCCGCCTTGCACAGTCACTTGGGCCTCACGCTGTACAACGCGTGGAATGACAACATCCTGTATTTCGGCAAACGCAGCGCAGACGGCAGCAACTTTGTGCTGGTTGCGGTCAACCTTGACCCGCATAACGCCCAGGAAGCGCATTTCGAGTTGCCGCTGTGGGAGATGGGCCTGGCCGATGACGCGCAAACTTCAGGTGAAGACTTGATGAGCGGCCATCGCTGGACCTGGTACGGAAAGACGCAATGGATGCGCCTTGAACCCTGGCATCAGCCCTTTGGCATCTGGCGTATCAAACCCCTTTAGGCCACGTCTGCAAGGCCCACCCCACTCGCATCGGCAGGGAGTCCACATGGCGAAGAAATCCGCTTCGGCAAGCTTTATCAAAGACCCGCTCTGGTACAAGGACGCGGTGATTTACCAAGTGCATATCAAGTCATTTTTCGATTCCAATAATGACGGTATCGGCGATTTTCCTGGATTGATCAGCAAGCTCGATTACATTGCCGAGCTGGGGGTCAACACCCTCTGGTTGCTGCCGTTCTATCCCTCGCCACGGCGCGACGATGGCTATGACATTGCCGACTATCGTGGGGTCCACCCCGACTACGGCACATTGGCCGACGTCAAACGCTTTATCAAGGAAGCCCATGCGCGCGGCTTGCGAGTGATCACTGAACTGGTGATCAACCATACCTCCGATCAACACCCGTGGTTCCAGAAGGCCCGGCACGCCAAAGCCGGCTCTAAAGCCCGGGATTATTATGTGTGGTCGGACACCGATGAAAAGTACGACGGCACGCGGATTATCTTCCTCGACACCGAAACCTCGAACTGGACGTGGGACCCGGTGGCCGGCCAGTACTTCTGGCACCGGTTTTACTCCCATCAGCCAGACCTCAATTTCGACAATCCGCAGGTCATGAAAGAAGTGCTGGCGGTGATGCGCTATTGGCTGGACATGGGCATTGATGGCCTGCGTCTGGATGCCATCCCGTATTTGATCGAACGCGACGGCACCAACAACGAAAACCTGCCAGAAACCCACCAGATACTGAAGCAGATCCGCGCCGAAATCGATGCCCATTACCCCGACCGCATGTTGCTGGCCGAGGCCAATCAGTGGCCTGAAGACACCCAGCAATATTTCGGCGACAGCGACGGCATCAATGGCGATGAATGCCATATGGCCTTTCACTTCCCGCTGATGCCGCGTATGTACATGGCACTGGCGCAGGAAGATCGCTTCCCGATTACCGATATTTTGCGCCAAACCCCGGAAATACCTGCGAACTGCCAGTGGGCAATTTTTTTGCGCAACCACGATGAACTGACGCTGGAGATGGTCACCGACAAGGAGCGCGATTACCTCTGGAACTACTACGCCGCTGACAAGCGCGCCCGCATCAACCTGGGTATTCGTCGACGTCTGGCACCGTTAATGGAGCGCGATCGCCGCCGCATCGAATTGCTCAACAGTTTGCTGCTGTCGATGCCCGGAACGCCGACCCTGTATTACGGCGACGAAATCGGCATGGGTGACAACATTTACCTGGGCGACCGCGATGGCGTACGCACGCCCATGCAGTGGACGATTGACCGCAACGGCGGTTTCTCGCGGGCCAACCCGGCCAGCCTGGTATTGCCGCCGATCATGGACCCGCTGTATGGCTATCAGTCGGTTAACGTGGAAGCGCAGTCGGGTGATCCGCACTCCTTGCTCAACTGGACCCGTCGTCTGTTGGCTGTGCGCAAGCAGCAAAAAGCCTTCGGCCGTGGCACCTTGAAAATGCTCTCGCCGAGCAATCGACGCATTCTGGCCTACATCCGCGCGTTCACCGACAGCGACGGCAAGACCGAAACCATTTTGTGCGTGGCCAATGTGTCACGCAGTGCCCAAGGGGTCGAACTGGATCTGTCCGAGTTTGCGGGCCGTGTGCCGGTTGAAATGATCGGCGGTAACGCCTTTACGCCCATTGGCCAGACACCATTCACACTGACGCTGGCGCCTTATGGGTTTTTCTGGTTTCTGCTGGCCAGCGAAAACCAGATGCCCGGCTGGCACACTGAGCCTTCGCAAAGCTTGCCGGAGCTGGTGACGCTGGTGCTCAAAAACGGCCTCACAGATGTGCTCAAACAACCTGTAAGCACGGTGCTGGAGCAGACTGTGCTGCCGAGCTGGTTGCCCAATCGTCGTTGGTTCGGGCACAAAGAGACGCCCATTGAGCAGGTCACTATTGTGTACGGCGCGGCCTTTGGCGAGGCTGAATCGCCGGTATTACTGACGGAGCTGGAGGTCATGTGTGCCGGTCAGCCGCACCGTTACCAAGTGCCCTTGGGCGCAATGGGTGAGGAGCAACCCAATTCTGCAGTGGCCCAACAGGTCGTATTGTCGCGCTTGCGCCGCGGACGCCATGTCGGTTTTCTGACCGATGCGTTCAATCTGGAGCCCTTTGTACACGCCGTGTTATCGAGCCTGAAAAAAGGCCAGACGATCAGCAGCAGTGCCGGTGACATTCACTTCAGCGTAACGGATCAGATGGCCACGCTGGGCCTCGATGAGCACAGTGAGGTGCGTTACCTCACGGGCGAACAGTCAAACAGCTCGGTGGTGGTGGGCGGGGTGTTGGTGCTCAAACTGCTGCGCCAACTCCACAGCGGCCCGCACCCCGAACTGGAAATGGGGCGTTTCCTGACGCGCGCCGGTTATCCGAATATGTCCCCGCTGCTCGGGTCAGTGCTGCGCCGTGATGCTCAGGGTGAGGACACGTTGCTGATGATTGCCCAAGGGTATTTGAGCAATCAGGGAGATGCCTGGAGCTGGACCCACAACACCCTTGAGCGAGCGATTCGCGACGAACTGGCAGATGCCCGATCCGAGCACGAACAGCATTACAACGCGTTGAGCGAGTTGGCTGAGTTTGCCCGTGTGCTGGGCCAGCGACTGGGTGAGATGCATACCGTATTGGCACAAGCCCGCGACAACCCTGACTTTGCGCCGCACACCACCACACTAAAAGACAGTCAGCGCCTGGCCACGCATATTACGGCGCAGGTCAAGCACGCCCTGCAACAGCTCAAGGCACACCTGAACGATTTGCCCGCCGCCGATCAACAGCGCGTCAAGCACCTGATCGATCAACAGGGCGCAATCAACGCCCACATCCAGCAACTGGCTGCCGATACCCAAGGCGGGCTGAACATCCGCGTGCATGGCGACTTGCATCTGGGACAAGTACTGGTGGTGCAGGGCGATGCGTTCTTTATCGACTTCGAAGGCGAGCCGTCGCGTTCCCTGACCGAGCGGCGAGCCAAACACAGTCCCTACAAGGACGTCAGCGGATTATTGCGTTCTTTTGACTACGCCGGTGCAATGGCGATCAGTAACGTGCAACAGGCGGATCACTCGCCCGAGGCAGACGATGCGCGGCAACGGGTCGTAGAGCGCTACTTAAATGATGCGCGTCATGCTTTGATCGATGCATATCGGCTGGCAACAGCTAGCCTTAGTCCTGAATGGACTTCGCCACGCGGTCACGATGCTGCGCTGGCGCTCATGAGCCTGGAAAAGGCGGCCTACGAAGTTATCTATGAAGCAGCCAATCGGCCGACGTGGTTGCGCGTGCCCTTGCAAGGTTTAAGCGAGCTGCTTGCTCACTTGCCAAGCAGGGCCAAGCCTTTACCGGATGGAGAGAAGTAATGAGTTCTAGCAAGGATCTGGGGGCAGGAAAACAGGCACTATTGCCTGAGCAACAGGATATTGAGGCGTTGATCAGCGCCCAGCATCGTGATCCGTTTGCCGTATTGGGGCCACATCCGGACGGGCAGGGCGGGCAGATTATTCGCGCGTTTCTGCCCGGTGCATTGAGTGTCAAGGTGGTTGCCCGCGACAGCGACGACCTGCTTGGCAGCTTGCACGGCACAGACGTGGCAGGTCTGTTCGCCGCTCATTTCGATCACACGCAACCCTACCGCCTGCGTATCAACTGGGCGGGTGCCGAGCAGACCAGTGAAGACCCTTACAGCTTTGGCCCTTTGCTGGGCGAAATGGATTTATACCTGTTCGCCGAGGGTAATCACCGCGACTTGAGCAGTTGCCTGGGCGCCCAGGTGATGAGTGTCGACGGCGTACCGGGTGTGCGGTTTGCGGTCTGGGCACCGAATGCCCGACGGGTGTCGGTGGTCGGCGATTTCAACATCTGGGATGGCCGTCGCCACCCCATGCGCCTGCGTCATCCGAGCGGCGTATGGGAGATTTTTATACCGCGCCTTGAAGCCGGTGAAGCGTACAAGTACGAAATCCTTGGCGAGCACGGCATTTTGCCGCTCAAGGCCGACCCCATGGCGCTGGCAACCCAGCTGCCGCCCGATACAGCGTCCAAAGTCGCATCGCCACTGGCGGTGGACTGGCAGGACTCGGCCTGGATGGAGGGTCGCGCCGAGCATCACCGTCACGACAAGCCGCTGTCCATCTATGAGCTGCACGTGGGTTCCTGGCAATGCGAAGTCGACGATGTGGGCGACATCGCGCGTCAGTACACCTGGCATGAACTGGCTGAACGGCTGATCCCCTATGTGACACAGCTGGGCTTCACCCATATTGAATTGATGCCCATCATGGAGCATCCGTTTGGTGGGTCGTGGGGTTATCAGCCGTTGTCGCAGTACGCCCCCACGGCCCGTTATGGTTCCCCTGATGATTTCGGTGCGTTCGTCAATGCCTGCCATGTGGCCGGCATTGGCGTGATTCTCGACTGGGTGCCGGCGCACTTTCCCAATGATGCCCACGGGCTGGCGCAATTTGACGGCACGGCGCTGTATGAATACGCCAACCCGCTGGAAGGCTTTCATCAGGACTGGAACACGCTGATTTACAACCTGGGCCGCACCGAAGTGCATGGTTTTATGCTGGCCTCGGCATTGCACTGGCTAAAGCACTTCCACATTGATGGGCTGCGGGTTGATGCTGTGGCGTCGATGTTATATCGCGACTACTCGCGTAAAGCCGGTGAGTGGGTGCCTAACCGCTTTGGCGGGCGGGAAAACCTTGAAGCCATTGATTTTTTACGTCACCTCAACGACGTGGTTGCACTGGAAGCGCCGGGTGCGTTGATGATTGCCGAAGAATCGACGGCCTGGCCTGGCGTCAGCCAGAGTACCGCCCATGGAGGGTTGGGGTTTTCGTACAAATGGAACATGGGCTGGATGCATGATTCGCTGCACTACATTCAGCAAGACCCGCTCTACCGAGCCCATCACCACAACGAGCTGAGCTTCGGCCTGGTGTACGCCTGGAGCGAGCGTTTTATCTTGCCTATCTCCCATGATGAAGTGGTGCATGGCAAGCATTCGCTGATCGACAAAATGCCTGGGGATCGCTGGCAGAAGTTTGCCAACTTGCGGGCTTATCTGAGTTTCATGTGGACGCACCCGGGCAAGAAGTTGCTGTTTATGGGGTGTGAGTTCGGCCAGTGGCGTGAATGGAATCACGATCAGCAACTTGACTGGTATTTGCTGCAATACCCGGAGCACCAGGGTGTGCAGAAGTTGGTGGGGGATTTGAACCGGCTCTATCGCGAGTATCCGGCGTTGCATGATCAGGATGATGCCCCGCAGGGTTTTCAGTGGTTGATTGGTGATGATGCGACCAACAGTGTTTATGCCTGGTTGCGCTGGAGCAAGGAAGGCTCGCCGCTGTTGGTGGTGGCTAACTTTACCCCGGTGCCGCGTGAGGGGTATCGCATTGGGGTGCCTTTCGCGGGGACGTGGCATGAGGTGTTAAACAGCGATGCGGGGCTGTATGCCGGGTCTAATTATGGCAATGGTGGTGGGGTCGTCAGTGATGACTTGCCCAGCCATGGTCAAGGGTGTTCGGTGGCGTTGAATTTACCGCCGTTGGGGGTTTTGGTGTTGCAGCCGCAGAGGTGATAAAGCGGGCCGCTTTGCGGCCCATCGCAGCCTTCGGCAGCGGCTACAGGGAGTTGTAGCCGCTGACGAGGCACGAAGGCTGCGATCGAGCGCGTAGCGGTCGTAATGCTTTTGACTGTAGGTGTGCCCTCCCGGTGATTCGGGAGGTTTCGTACAGGGTTGTCGATTGAGATGGCTGGGGCGCGGGCCTATAGTCAGCGCTCGCATTAAGCGACCGGAGTACGCTGGCCAATTGAAGGCTTCGAGTACATATCCATTATTGGCGTCTAGCTGAAGTAATGGTTACGCCCTTACGGCGTGTCACTTTGCAAAAGCCGAGTGTCGGACCATGACAAAGTAACCAAAACGCTTCCGCCCCCGCGTACGGCCCTCGCAGCTCTCCCGGCATCCATGCCGGTCGACCCACTCCGCGAAACCTCCTTTCGGCCTCCCGAAGGGGCGGCAGATCAAGATCACAAGCCAGATCAAAAGCAGGTGGCTAGCCCGCGTTTTATAAGTGAACCTCTACCGACAACGGTAAATGATCCGATAAATGCGACCACGGTTTGCCTCCCAGGATCATCGGGTTTTGACCCGTCGCATTGCGCAGGTAAACCCTATCCAGCCTCAGCATCGGAAACCGAGCCGGGTAGCTCTTGGCCAGTTGGCCGTGGTGACGCTGGAATACTTCATGCAAGTCGTCACGCTGTAACAACGTAGCATTGCCTTGCAGTTTCCAATCGTTAAAGTCCCCCGCAATGATGACCGGGTCACTGGGTGGCAAGGATTTGAGCAGTTGGTTAAGCAGCACGATTTGCAACTGCCGATGGCTCTCCAGCAAGCTCAGGTGCACGCAAATCGCATGCACTTGGTTATGCCCCGGCACGTCCAGTACACAGTGCAGCAGCCCGCGCCGTTCAGGGCCTGTGATGGAAACATCAAGGTTGCGATAGGACTTGATCGGGAATTTGGACAGCACCGCGTTGCCGTGGTGACCACCGGGATAGACCGCATTGCGGCCGTAGGCAAAGTCAGTCCACATGCTGTCGGCCAAAAATTCATACTGCGAAACCGCCGGCCACGCGTCATAACGCGAGGCGTGTTTGTCATGTTCGCCCAGCACTTCCTGTAAAAATACGACGTCAGCGCCGGTGGCACGCACGGCTTCGCGAAGCTCCGGCAGGATGAAGCGTCGATTTAATGCGGTAAAGCCTTTGTGCATGTTGACCGTGAGCACTTTGACTCGGTGTACGGCCGGCGCCGTTTCAGGCGCCGGCGACTCGATGGGGTTGCCAACAATATCAAGCGTCATGGTCTCTCCTGTGCGTTGAATCACGTTCGACCCGGTACACGCCCGGCCGTTCGGCGCACAGGCAGTTATAGCGTATCGGGACGCGAGTCCAGTTGATGTTGATCAGGTGCAGGCAACGCTAGCAGGGACTTGAGGTAATCGCCAAAACCCCCCGCAGCTCGACAATCCAATCGGGCGCTGGTGGTCACTTTGGGCCGGTGACTCCAGGCGATGCTTGCACCGCAGGCTTGTAGCCGTTTCACTAATTGAACATCTTCATGGCAGCTCAGGGCCTCAAAACCGCCCGCTTGCCGGTAGGCACGGGCGCTGATTCCCAGGTTGGCCCCATGAATGTGCCGGTGCCCGTCGCAGGCTTCGTATGCCGCGTGGTAACGCGCTTGGGCAGGCGCGTCGATCAGGGTGCCCCAATCGTCCACGGCCACCGTGCCGCATACCGCATCGCTGTTAAGCGCCAGTTGCGCAACCAGCCAGTCTTCAGCAACCAGGCTGTCGGCGTCGGTGCAGGCGATCCAGCGCGCACCTTGTTTGAGCAACCATTGCGCCCCCAGGCTGCGAGCAGCCCCGACATTGCGGGCCTGGATGTGCAGCACGTGGATGGGGAATTCAGCGGCTATTTCAGCCGAACGGTCGCTGCAACTGTCCAGCACCAGCACCACGCTCACGGTTTCGCCGTTAAGACGCGGGTGACGCCCCGCCGCCAACGCGGCTTGCAGGCACTGCGCGAGCAGGTCCTGCTCATTATGGGCCGGGATCAAAATGCCAATCATCGCAGGCCCTCCCGCCGTGCCACTGAGATAGGGGCGCGGCTCCAGACTTCAAGCACGAAGTCGTCTTCGAGGTGCTGGGCCAGGCGGTATAAACCCAGTGTGTCGTGCAGCAGGCCATGCACTTCATCACCGGTCAGTGAGCAGCCCTCAATGGCAGGGCGCCAATGGCACGCCAAAAAGTGTCCGTCAGCGCTCAAGCTGCTCAACACCCGATCAACCAAACGGTGCAGCGCCTGCGCATCGAGGTAGTAACCCAGTTCGCTGAGCACGATCAGTTCGAACTGTTCGGCGGGCCAATGTTCCGGTATGCGGCTCTGCTCCACGTGGGCGTGGGCGCAATGACTCAAACGCTCACGCGCCAGTTCAACCGCTTTGGCGGCCGCGTCGCAGCACAACAAACGGTCGGTACGTTGGGCCAGCCCCGCACTCAGTTCGCCATTGGCACAGCCCAGTTCGTAAATTGACCCATAGTGCTGGCGCGGCAGGCTGGCCAGGGTGAGCGCGCGTTTGCGCTGCTCGTACCAACGATCACGGAAGGCCCAGGGGTCGGGGTTTTGCTCATAAAGCTGATCGAAAAAAGTGGTCGGCACACTCATGTTTCACTCCTGTATAAACACGACTTCGAACGGTTGCAGCAAACGCTCCAGTACAGGCGCGGGCAAAACAGCTTCCAGTCCGGTGCTCGGGTCTTGTTCCAATTGGCTGGTAAACGCCTGCGCCGCGTAGCGTTTGCGGGCGATGGCATAAGGGCTCAAGCACACTTTGCGTGCACGCTTCCAGGGCACTCGGGGGTCGTCATTATGGGCCCAGTGCCAAGCCCAGATGGGCACTTCGTGCAAGGTCGCACCGACGGCTTTGGCGGCTCGACTGCTGGCACGGCCCACCGCATCGTGGTCGCTGTGACCGTCTTCTCGCCACGTGGCGAATACCACATCGCCGGGTCGCAAGTGCTGTTTGATGAATGCACTCACGGCGTCCTCGCAGGTCGCGACCTGGGTGTCTTCAAACCCGCCGCGCACCCAGTTCAATCCGCTGAGGCCCAAACGGGTCAAGGCCTCTTCGGATTCCTGTGGGCGAACCTGGCGCAGCCGCTCCGCAGGCCATGCCGTTGACCCCGGATGACTGGCCGTGCCGTCCGTGATCGAAATCAACAGCAGTGAGCGACCGGCAGCGTGCAGCAATTGCAGCAAACCGCCGCAGCCCAGAATTTCATCATCAGGGTGCGGGGCGATAATCACGGCACGAGCGCCGTCGGGCACCAGACGGGTCAGGTCGATTGGCCGCATGTCCGCCAGACACCGGGCATTGCGCCAGTGATCCAGCCCGGTGCCTGCACCCACAATCAGGTTGGTGGTCATAGTGGCCATTCCCTTTCAGGCAGCAGGGCCGCCTGTTCGCCGAGCGCTTGCAGGTCGCGCTCGGCATGGCTTTGGCGCAGATAGACCGGCAAATCGGCACTCAGGCGGGCAAAGTGCGGGTTTTTACAATATGGGCCCGCGCCCAACGCCCGGCCTACGTGAGCGATCACCTGTTCGACGCAGGTTTCAACGTGGGCGCGAGTTTGGCGCGCCAATAATTGCGCGTCGGCCGTGGGCTGCTCGTCCACTTGCCGGGCACATTCGGCGAATACGCAGGTGGCGCTGAACAAGGCAGCATTCACCGCTCCCAGATGGGCCAGTGCATGGGGGTCGGCGCGCTGGCTACAGTGGTGTTGCAGGGCGTGGGCCAACGCGCTGGCGGCGCCATGCCAGCAGGCGGCAATGCCAATCGCACCTTGCCAGAAGCCGGGGCGCTGCAAATAGTCGCCGGGGCCACCGATACAGATCGCTGGCGCCTGTTCAAAATGCACATCGAGACTGGCCGTGGCGCTCATGCCGACGGCTTCCCAGCCGTGGGCGGTGATGCTGATCTGCGGTTGGTGCATCTCGACTGCCACCAGTTGCACCGCGCCCTGTTCATCCCAGGCAGTCAACAACCCGTGGCTGACCACCGCCGCACCTGAACACCACGACTTGCGGCCGTTGAGCACGACTTGCCCGTTGACCCTGCGCACCTGCACCCGGGCATTGGGCGGCTCTGCGGCCCACAGCCCCCAGGTGCTGCCTGCGGGCGGACGCTGCGCATGCAATTCCTGCATGGTCGCCAGCGCGTCCGTATGGCCCTCATAGAGTTTGCACAAGCCCAAATCGTTGCTCGCCACGTACGCCAGCCGCTGCCAGCGCTCCAGAGTGCGACCGCTGCCCGGTAAGGGCAGGGTGTCGAGCCCGGCATCGGCCATTTTTTGCAAGCAGTCGCCCAGCGCCTGCGCAGTGGTCAGGGGCAGGGTGACGGTCTTGAAAAAACCGTGCAGATCCATGGTCAGTCCTCGTCGGTGTGGATCAGCTCGAACAGCGCCATCGAGCGCCCATTGAGGCTGTAAGTGCTGTTGAAGGCCAAGGTGTCGCGGTTTTTGAAGTCGGGGTCGAAGGTGTCGAACTTGCAGGTCCAGCCTGAACCTTCGGGCACTTCAGGCAGGATGAAGTCGACGCTGTCATGTTGCGCGTTGACTGTGATCAACAGCGTGGCATCGGCCCCGGCGCGCTGCACACCGGACACTTGAGCGCGACCGTCGAGCAGGATCCCCAGGCAGCGACCGTTGGGGTCTTGCCACTGTTCAATGCTCATTTCGGTGCCTTCAGGGGCCAGCCAGGTCACATCTTTGATGCCCAGCTCTTCGTTGTAATGGCCAACCAGAAACAGGCCACGGCGCAAGATGGGGTAGCTCATGCGCAGCTTGATCAGGCGTTTGACGAACTTGAGCAGCGACTTGCCGTCAGCGTCCAGTTCCCAGTTGATCCAGCCAATTTCGCTGTCCTGGCAGTACGCATTGTTGTTGCCGTTCTGGGTGCGGGCGAACTCGTCACCGGCAACGATCATGGGTGTGCCCTGGGCCAGTAACAGGGTGGCGAAGAAGTTGCGCATCTGGCGCAAGCGCAGGGTGTTGATGTCTTCGTCTTCGGTGGGGCCTTCGACACCGTGGTTCCACGACAGGTTGTTATTGCTGCCGTCCTGGTTGTTCTCGTCGTTGGCTTCGTTGTGCTTGTCGTTGTAAGACACGAGATCGTGCAGGGTGAAGCCATCATGGGCGGTAATGAAGTTGACCGAGGCGTAAGGGCGCCGTCCGCGCTGGTTATACAGTTCACCGGAGGCGGTCATGCGCGCGGCGAAATCGGCCAACTGACCTTCATCGCCTTTCCAGAAGGCGCGAACGGTGTCGCGAAAACGGTCGTTCCATTCTGCCCAGCCCGGTGGGAAACCGCCCACCTGATAACCGCCGGGGCCACAGTCCCAAGGCTCGGCAATCATTTTCACCTGACGCAGCAACGGGTCCTGGCGGCAGGCCACCAGAAAGCTGTGCCGTTCGTCAAAGCCGTCGTGGTAACGCCCCAGAATGGTGGCCAGATCGAAGCGGAAGCCGTCGACGTGCATCTCCTGCGCCCAGTAGCGCAACGAGTCGGTGACCATTTGCAGCACACACGGGTGGCTCAGGTCCAGCGTGTTGCCGGTGCCGGAGTCGTTGATGTAATAGCGATTGTCATCGGGCATCAGACGGTAGTAAGAGGCATTGTCGATCCCGCGCATGGACAGGGTCGGGCCTTGTTCATTGCCTTCGGCCGTGTGGTTGTAGACCACGTCCATGATGACTTCCAGCCCGGCTTCGTGCAGGTGCGCGACCATTTCCTTGAACTCGGCAATTTTGCCGCTGGCCAGGTAACGCGGGTCGGGTGCGAAGAACGCAATGCTGTTATAGCCCCAGTAGTTGGTCATGCCTTTTTGCAGCAGGTGCTGGTCATTGACGAAGGCATGAATGGGCAGCAGTTCGACGCTGGTAACCCCCAGTTTGCGGATGTGTTCGATGACTTCATCGACCATCAGGCCGGCAAAGGTGCCGCGCACATTTTCCGGCACTGCGGGGTGTTGCATGGTGATGCCGCGCACGTGGGTCTCGTAGAAAATCGTGCGTTCCCATGGCACCACCAGGCGATGGTCGTGGCCCCAGGTGTGGGCCGGGTCGATCACTTTGCACTTGGGTACGAAGGGGGCGCTGTCGCGTTCATCGAAGCTCAGGTCTGCGTCGGGGTGGCCGATGGTGTAGCCGAACAGGGCTTCTGACCATTTCAGCTCACCAACCAGTTGCTTGGCGTACGGGTCAATCAGCAGTTTGTTGTGGTTGAAACGATGGCCATTTTTGGGGTCATAGGGGCCGTACACGCGGTAGCCGTAGATTTGCCCCGGATGGGCATCGGGCAAGTAGCCGTGATAGGTCTCATCGGTGTATTCGGGCAGTTCAATACGTTCCAGTTCCACTTCGCCAGTGGAGTCGAACAGGCACAGTTCGACTTTGGTGGCGTTGGCTGAGAACAACGCAAAATTAACACCTAGCCCGTCCCAGGTAGCGCCAAGCGGGAAGGGCAGCCCTTCGCGAATGCGCGAGGGTTCAACGTCCGGTGTTGCAGGGGGTGCTGACTTGCGCTGAGACATAGGTGCTCCTGGGTGATCGGGTCGTGTCGCCAATGACGGGCAATAAGTGCCCGTCAGGCGTTATGGTCCTGTTGTAAGTGACGCGCTAGCGTTACGTGAGCAGCGTTAAGGCGTGGCCGGCTTGCGCGGTGCCCGTGGCTTTTTAGCGGCGGCTACCTTGGCAGCAGGCTTGGCCGCTGCCTTGGCAGGCGCTTTGGCCGCTTGGGGCTTGGCTGGGGCGAGTGCCTCGGCCTGCGCCAGTTTGTGCGCCATCTCCCAATGCTTGGCTTCCTGCCCATGGGGCCGTCCTTCGGACTCCCAGATTTGATAAGCCAATTCACGAATGCGTTTTTCGTTAGTACTCATCGCAAAGCTCCTGAACTCAAGTGTTGATCATGAGGGTGACGGGGAAGGTGTCCAGAGCGTCGCTGACCCTTAGCGTCCTATTTGTAGTGACTGCGGGCGAGTCAAAAAATCCCTTAAATTTGAGATCTATTCCGTCGAACGGTAGTTCGATGAAGGTTTCACTCCAAATGGGTGTTTTTCCAAGCGTTAATGTATGTTTTTGGGTGTAATTGGCGATAAGTCGAGGAACGACGATGACAGCCACTTGCTCATTCCATTGACGGGCAAACGCCACCAGGTGATCGGCATTTTCTCCGCGTACCTCCAGCGGTATATAACGCCCCCGGCTGAACAACTGCGGGTGACGGGCGCGCAGGTTGAGCGTGCGGGCAATCATGGCCTGCTTGACAGCGCCGCTGCGCCAGTCAGCGAGCAGGGCCTGCGGGCTGAGGTCGGCATCGAGCATCTGTTGATGGTGGGCATAGTCCACCGGACGTCGGTTGTCGGGGTCGACCAGGCTCAAGTCCCACCCTTCGCAGCCTTGGTAAATATCCGGGATGCCGGGGCTGGTGAGTTTCAGCAGGCATTGGGCCAGGCCGTTGAGCGCTCCGGCCGGAGCGATGCATTGCGCGGCCTCATACAACTCGGTGCGCAAGCTCAAGCCTTCGGGTTGCAGCAGCAGTCGCTCGATAAAGGCCTTGACCGCTTGCTCATAAGGCTCGTTGGGTGCCGCCCATTGGCTGTCGAGTTTGCTTTCACGCAGGGCCTTGAGTTGCCACTGCCAAATGCGTTCGTGGTAGCGCTCCAGGCCGGGCCTGTCATCCGGGTGCAAATCCAGAGGCCAACTGCTGAGGATGATTTGAAACAGCATCAACTCATCAACGCGGTTCGGGTCTGGCGGATCGACCTGCAGTTGCCGCGCCAGCGGCAGCCAGCGGGCAACGCATTGCGCATACCAGTCGCTGCGTTCACTGAGTACCGCCAACCGCGCTCGGCAGTCTTCGCCGCGCTTGTGGTCATGGGTGGCGGTGGCCAGCAGGTTGTCAGGGAAACTCGCCAGACGCGTTTCACAGGCGTGATGAAACGTCTCGACGGGTGCGCTGAAGCATTCGGCATTGAAGCCCACGTCATTACGCGACAGCAATCGCCCGTAGCGATAGAAGGCTGTGTCTTCCACGGCCTTGGCGGCCGTGGGAGAGGTCAATTGCTGAAAGCGCACGCAGGCCTGCTTGAGCAATGTGCGCGAGCGCCCCACCGGGCGGCTGCGCCAAGGGGCGCCGCCGAGCCACTGTTGCAGGTGCTCGAGCACTGGCCAGTCAGCTTCGCTCAAGCGTTCGCGTGCACCTGCAAGTGCCTGCTCAAACACTGCATCATCCGCCTCACTGCGGCCAGCGGCGGTGATGTAGGTGCGGTACACCGGGAAGTGGATCACCAGCGCTTGCAAGGCTCGGCGAATGGCGCCCAGAGTCAGGTCCCGGGTCATGATGTCGCTGCGCGCAACGTCCTGCAGGGCCAGCGCCACCCGTTCGAAGTCGCCCGCCAGTGCACCGTTGAGGGTCTGTTTGCGTGCCAGCAGCGCTTCGGTCTTGAAGTCGGCAGGCCGGTGGCTGTGGGCGGCCCACAACAAGGCCAGCGCTTGTTCGCCGTCAGGCTGATGTTGCAGCAGCGAGACCTGATTCATGAACTCGTAGCCGGTAGTACCGTCCACTCCCCAATCGGTGGGCAGTTGTTCTTGGCCCCCGAGGATTTTTTCGACATAGATCGGTACATGCCGATCTGGGCTGAGGCTGTCGATCCGGCGCCTGAGTTTGCGGCAATAACCGCCGGGGTCGGCGAGGCCGTCGATGTGGTCGACGCGTACACCGTCAACCAGGCCCTCGGCGATCAGGTCGAACAGTTTGCCGTGTGTGGCCTCAAACACCGTGGCCCGCTCGACGCGTAAACCGGCCAGTTCGTTGACATCAAAAAAGCGCCGCCAGTTGATGTCGTCTGCCGCCGTGCGCCAACTGGCCAGTCGCCAGGACTGCCTTTCGAGCAATTGATGCAGGCGCGCAAAACCTTCGGAGCTGTGTGAGTCGTAACGCAGCAAGTGCTGCTCGATGGCGGCGACGGTGGTGGGCGAGCGGCCCAACTCGGCCAGTTGGCGGTGCAACGCCGCCGCTTGATCGCGGGGATTGCCAAACTGGGTCAGTGCTGCAAATTCTTGGGCCAACGCCTGTAGTTCGGGTAAGTGAGTGGCACTCAGCAGCGCCGGGTAATCCAGTGGGCAAATCGGGAAATGATGCGGGCCGTGCTCGGCGTGAAACGTCCCCTGCTGGGCGTTGAAACGCAGGGCAATGCCGCCCGCTTGCAGAGTGGGGCCATAGTCGTCGCCCAGAAACGGCAATAACAGCACCCCCTCCAGGAGCGGGTCGGCTGAGTGCCACTGAATGTCGAAAAACTCCGCATAGGGGCTGGCCCGCCCCCAGGCCAGCAAGTCCAGCCACCACGGGTTATCGGCGCCGCCTACGGCCATATGGTTGGAGACGATGTCGAGCAGCAACCCCATGTTGTGGGCGCGCAGTTCGGCCACCAGTCGGCGCAACGCGTCTTCACCGCCCAGCGCCGGGCTGACGTGGGTGGGGTCGACCACATCGTAGCCATGCATTGAGCCTTCGCGGGCTGTCAGCAAAGGTGACGCATAGAGGTGGCTGATGCCCAGACGGGCAAAGTAGGGCACCTGTTCGCGAGCGTCGTCCAAGGTAAAACCGGCATGGAATTGCAGGCGCATGGTCGCGCGCCAGTCCACGGCCGCGTGGCGGCTCACTGATCGCGCTCCTGTGCTTGCAGGCGTGCGCAGGCCAATAATTCCAGACGGCGTGCCACCTCTGCAGAGTCGAGCAAGGTTTCAGCGTCGGCGGGGAGTCGGCGCTGCCAGTTCGGATGAGTACTCACGGTACCCGGCAGGTTGGGCTGTTCCTCAAGGCCCAATGCATCTTCGATGGGCAGCAGCACCAATGGAGCCCGGGTGTGCCCGAGAAAACGGGCGCTGGCATCGAGTACTTGATCAGCGCCGCTGGATTCGTCCTGAAAGTTTTGCGGGTCCTGACTCAGGGCGCGATGCAAGCCGTCGCGTTCATGTTGCCGGTGTTCGCGCCAGTGCGTTGCGGTGGGCTCATCGACCATGCCCAGTCGCAGATTCCAATCGATGTCGCGCCCCAGCCACCAGCCGTTGAGCGTCGGTAAGTCATGGGTGCTGGTGGTGGCCAGCGCGTTGTCGGGCCAGTCGAGGATGGGCCTGAAGCGTGCGCCGTAATCCTGCTCGAAGAGCAACACGCGCATGCCGAGGATGGCACGTTCACTGAGCTTTTCACGCAGGCCGTCAGCCACGGTGCCCAGGTCTTCGCCCAGCACAATGACGCGATGACGCACCGACTCCAGGGCCAGCAAACGCAGCATGTCTTCGACCGGGTAATACAGGTAGGCACCCTCATGGGGTTGTGCACCCAAGGGGATCACCCACAGCCGTTGCAAGCCCATTACGTGGTCAATGCGCAGCCCCCCTGCGTAGGCCATATTGGCGCGCAGCATTTCGATAAACGCGCGAAAGCCGTTGCGCTTCAGGCCATCCGGAGAGAAAGCAGATATTCCCCAGCCTTGGCCCTGGCGATTGAGCAGGTCAGGGGGAGCGCCCACGGTCAGTTGTGCGAGTAGTTCGTCCTGACGACACCAGGCTTGGCTGCCGCCACCATCAGCGCCCACGGCGAGGTCGGCGATCAGGCCAATGGCCATGCCGCTGGCGCGGGCCGCTTTGTGGGTGTGCGCCAGGCAGCGGGCAATCAGCCATTGGCAAAAGGCGAAGTAGCCAATGCTGTGCGCGTGCTCTTCGGCAAACACCAACAGCGCAGGGCTGTTGGGGTCGCGCCATTGTTCGGGCCACTGGCGCCAGTCCAGGCCTTGATGCTCGGCGACGTGTTGCGCTTGCAGGGCTTCAAAGCGGCAGTGGTTTTCGAGGGCCTCGCCCCCGTTGTCGCGAAATTGATTGAAGTCTTCGCGCAACGGTTGCTCGCCCAGCAGGAAGTCTTCGTACAGCTGGTGCAGCAGGGTGTTTTTGGCCGCGGTGGCGGCGGGCCAGTCGACCAGGGGCAGTTGTTCCAGCCTGCGAAGTTCGTCGGTCAGGCCGGTGGCTTCAATGGCTCGCTGCACGGCCACTTCACCCAGCACCATGGCGGGTGCGGCGTACAGGCTGTTGAAAAACAGTCGGCTGGACGGCGAGTAGGGGCTGTAACGGTAGGGGTCGCAACTGAACATGGCATGCATGGGGCTGATGGCCAGTGCATCGGCCCCGCGTTCACCGGCCGCTTTGGCAAACCGTTCAAGCGCCAGGCTATCGCCAAAGCCGCCTTCGCCTTCGCGCCTCAACGCATACAGTTGCACGCTCAAGCCCCAAGCCCGGGGTGTCTGGGTGTCGAGAGCATCGGCCATGCTGTAGCAGCGGGCCGGTGCGACGGCCAGAGTGAAGTGCTGATCATCCACTTGCGCGCGGTGGTAGCCCATCGGAATCATGCCGGGCAGATAGGCATCGGCGTCCAGTTGAATATCCAGTGATCCGCCCGTTTCCAGGTACACCACGCAGTGACTGTGGGGGGAGAAGTAGCGGGCCAGATCCAGACCTTTGCCTTCATCGGCGGTCAACAGGGGCGGCAGGCGTTTGTCTTGCTGTTCAAGCTGTAAATTCAACAGGCTGGTTTCAATCGCTGCGTTGCTGTCGGCGGGCAAGCCCAGACCGGCCAGTACCGCTTGCAGCACGTAAGGTTCGACGCGTTGCGGACGGCCGTTAGCGTCGACCCAATCCACGGCCAGACCTGCTCGGCCGGCGAGTATTTCAAGCTGTGATTCACTCATGGGCACTTTCCAGGAACGTGGGGTGATAAGGGCTGGGAACCAGAGAAACCAGCGCGCTGTAAGGCGCTAACAGGCCATGTTCGCTCAGGTGCGTGACCAACTGCGGCGGGGTTTGAAACACCACTTCGCCTTGGGCCGGGGGGTTATAAGCCACCGCTTGGGCGCTCAGGTTGAGGGCGATGTGCAGCACGCTGTGATCGCCCATGCGCCAGCGGGCAGCGACTGCGCCTGTCGCCAACACGTGAGCACCCAATGCCTGGGCACCGTCCAGACGGGGAATGATTGTGTGATGGCGGATGCGCAGCAGGTGTTGATACAGCGCGAGCATGCCCTGACGTTCTTCGTCATCGGCTTTTGGCAAAGAGGGGCGGGCGATCTCAAAGGTCGAGCGAAGATTGGGGTCGGGAATCAGTGGGGCGTGTTCACCTGAAGAAAAATGGCTGAAGGCGGCAAATTCTTTGCGCCGACCTTCGCACACAGCCTCTGCCAGCTCGCCGGTGTAGTCGGTAAAAAAGGTGAAGGGCTCGGGCGCGGCACTTTCGTCGCCCATGAACATCAGCGGAATCATCGGCGACAGGAGCAACAGCGCCGTGGCTGCGCGCAATGCCTGGGGCGGGCATAGCTGGTGCAAGCGTTCGCCAAAGGCGCGATTGCCGACCTGATCGTGGTTTTGCAAAAACAGCACAAAGGCGCTGGGCGGTAATTGACCGCTGGGCTCACCCCGGGCGTGACCGTGACGGTCTTTTTCACCCTGGAAAACAAAGCCCTGACTCAGGCAGCGCGCCAATTGCTGGCTGGTGTGTTGGGCAAATTCGGCGTAGTAGGCGTCGGTTTCTCCGGTCAGCAACACGTGCAGGACGTTATGGCCGTCGTCATTCCATTGCGCGTTGAAGTCTTTTTCCAGCAGAAAGGCCTGATTGAACTCATTTTCAAGCGTCAGCCACACATGCCGGGCTGGATCGACGCTTTGGCGCACTCGATGAGCCAGTTCTTGCATAAAGCCGGGATGGTTAATGGCATGCACCGCATCCAGACGTAGCCCGTCGATACGGTAATCGAGCAACCACATCAAGGCATTTTCAATAAAGAAATTGCGGACTTCCTCGCGCTCGAAATTGAGCCCGGCCCCCCACGGGGTGTGGTGTTGTTGGTTGAGAAACGCTTTGGCGTAGGTCGGTAAAAAATTGCCCTGCGGGCCAAAGTGGTTGTAGACCACATCGACAATCACCATCAGGCCCAAGCCATGCGCCTCATCGACCAGCGCTTTGAGGGCGCCGGGTGAGCCATAGGTGTCATGGGGCGCATAGGGCAGCGCGCTGTCATAGCCCCAATTGCGCTCACCGCTGTATTGCGCCAGCGGCATCAGTTCAATGGCTGTTATGCCCAGTTGCGCCAGACGCGGCAGCTGCTTGGCGACCTCGGCATAACCGCCAAACACACCCACATGCAGTTCATAAATGACGGCTTCATGCCAGGGCCGGCCTGTCCAGTGACGGTGGCGCCAAACGAACTCTTGCGGGTCTACCACCACGCTGTAACCGTCGATCCCGCCATCCTGGGCCCGAGAGGCCGGGTCGGGTACTTCGGTTGTGTCATTGATGCAGTAGCGATAACGAGTGCCTTTGGGGCATTCGACTTCACGTACAAACCAGCCGTCAGGTTCAGGTGAGAGGGCCACACAACGCCCGTCTTGAAGGGCGACGCTGACGCTGTGTGCGTCAGGTGCCCACAAGGCAAAACGTGTGTGGTGTGCATCCAGCAAGTGGGCGCCGTGGGGCCATGTTGCCAATGTCTGTGAAGGCATCGATAAAGGCCTCTTTAAGGACGTCAGGTGTGAGTAACTCTGCTCAGTGATTGGGCCACCAGTTGCTCATACAGCTCGGCATACGGTTCCACGGCCTGACACCAGTTGAAGGGTGCAGACATGGCGCGGCAACGCATGGCATTGAGCAGATCGGGAAAAGCAAACACCTTGAAAGCCCGACGCAAGGCGTTCTCATAGCTTTGAGCAGTGGATTCGTTAAACAGAAAACCGGTCACGCCATCTTCAATGGTGTCTGCCAGACCGCCGGTGTTACGCGCCACCGGCAGCGAACCGAAGCGTTGCGCGTACATCTGGCTCAAGCCGCAGGGTTCGTAACGAGAAGGCATCAATAAAAAGTCGCTGCCGGCGAAGATGCGACGAGCGTCGGTTTCATTGAAGCCAATGTTCACCCCCACTTGCCCAGGATGGCGCAGGGCAAGCTCACGCATGGCCTGCTCCTCTTCGGGTTCGCCTCGGCCGATGATGCACATCTGCCCACCCGACGCCACGATAAACCCGGCCACGGCTTCGGTCAGGTCCAGACCTTTCTGATACACCAGCCGAGATACCACGGCGAACAATGGCCCTTTGGACGGCTTTAAGTTAAACAGCTCGCGCACATGCTCGGTATTTCGGGCTTTACCCTCCCAGTCGCCGATGGCAAAGGGCGCGACCAGATGCGGGTCGGTGGAAGCTTCCCAACTTTCATCAATTCCGTTGGGAATGCCGCTGAGCAAGCCTTGCTGGGTTTTGCTGGAGAGAAAGCCATCCAGCCCGCAGCCGAATTCCGGGGTGGTGATTTCTTGCGCGTAAGTGGCGCTCACGGTGGTGATGTGGCTGGAATAGGCCATGCCCGCCTTGAGGTAGGAGAGTTTGCCGTAGAACTCCATGCCGTCCTGTTGCAGGGCATGGTGCGGGATGCCCAGTTCCGGGCAGCTGGCGCGGCTGAATACGCCTTGGTAGGCAAGGTTATGGATCGTAAACAGGGTCGGCGTACGTTGGCCGCGCCAATGCATATAGGCAGGCGTCAGCCCCGCAGGCCAGTCGTGAGCGTGTACCAGATCAGGCTGCCAGTGAATCTGCGCGAGATTGGCGGCGATGTCCGCTGCTGCCAGACCCAGACGGGCAAAGCGGATATGGTTGTCCGGCCAGTCACGGCCGTTGTTGGCGCCGTAAGGGCTGCCATCGCGCTCATAAAGCTCAGGGCAAATCAGGACATAGATGACCAAGCCATCTGTCATGTCCATGCGCCCGATTTTGCAGGCAGGCAAGGCGGCGTGGCCACCCAGCTCACCGATGACATGAATCGGGTTATCGCTGTGCAGCACTTGAGGGTAGCCAGGAATCAACACCCGCACATCATGCAGGTGGCGCATGGCCCTGGGCAGCGCGGCTGAGACATCGCCCAAGCCTCCAGTCTTGACCAGATCGGCAATTTCAGAGGTCACAAACAAGACTTTCTTTTTATTGGGGTTGGCGCTCCCTGCCGGTAGCACGACCTTGCTGGCAGGAGCGAGCTCAGACAACGAAATTCGGTCGACGGCAGGTAGCTCCAGCCGTTCATCTTGATTGGGCGCAGCAGCACTGATCATGACTCTCTCCCTTTATAGTTGTTGGCTAGCACTTTTCTTCCGGCAACCAATCACCCTTTTCCATTTGGGTGGTACACGCCATCGGATTAAGCCTGTGAGCGATGGCATGAACGACTGACGTGAACAGGCAGTAGCAAGGATTGCACCAATCAGCGTGCCCTCCCATTCACTTGACCTGCCTCTGAGACAGAAGGTTCGTTTTTTTAACAACGAAAATAAAACGCCGAAGGTCGACAGTCTGGAGTGTAGGAGAGATGTTCGATTCTTGTAGGACAAAAATATGAATCATTGAGATGCCCGATGTAAATGGGCAAGAAACAGTCACGACGGACGGGGAGGGAGGGTGTAGCGCTCACGGGTATAAAAGCCTTTAAATGCACCGTTGCGGTGCATTTAAAGGCTGCGGTGATTAATTACCGGCGTATTCGGCGATGACTTCTTCGCGGCCATCGTTACGCAAGCCAATGACTTGATAGGCGTCCTTGTGATCGCCCATTTCCATCCCCGGGGAGCCCATCGGCATACCGGGCACGGCAATGCCCTTGAGGTCGTGACGCTTAGTCAGAGCCACCACTTGTTCGGCGGGTACGTGGCCTTCAACGAACTTGCCGTTGATGATTGCGGTGTGGCAAGAAGCCAGACGTGGCGCTACTCCGGCCTGTTGTTTGAATTGGCTCATATCGGCCTCTACATGGTCATTGACCTTGAAACCGTTGGCTTGCAGATGTGAAATCCATGACTTACAGCATCCGCAGTTGGCATCGCGGTGCACGTCGATGGTCAGTGATTCAGCAGCCTGTGCCATTGAAGTCAGCAGCAAGGCCGATAGGGCCACAAGACGCAATGGGTTTTTCATGAGCGACCTCTTAACGTAAATATAAATTCTGCACCACAGGGCCTGTCAGGCAACTGATGGCGAGATGACAGATCTGTCAGGTGGGGACAGTTTTTACGTTAAGCAAGGGGGGCGAAACATGAGGTATTGCTTTTGGCCGCTGACCGGGCACGGTCAGCGCTTTATCTGGAGAGCGGTGCTGAAGCCCTCGCGGGTCAGCACCCTTGCTGAAGGTTGCCCGCGTGCTATCTGGCCTCGCGCGGCATGCCCAAGGCGCGCTCGGCAATAATGTTGCGCTGTATTTCACTGCTGCCACCATAAATAGTGTCAGCGCGGGTGAACAGAAACAGGGCTTGCAGGCGTGTCAGTTGGTAAGGGCCCGACTCCAGCAGCTCAGCTTCAGGCCCCAGCACGTCCATCGCCAGCTTGCCCAATTCGAGGTGCCAGCTGGACCACGCCAGTTTGTAGATGGTCGCTTCGGGACGCAGGCTACCGTCCTGCACCCCCGACAGCATGCGCAACGAGTTATAGCGCAACACTCGCAAACCGCTCCAGGCGCGGGCGATGCGTTGGCGCAATATAGGGTTTTGTGCTGCTCCATTGTTCTTGGCAATGCGCACCACTTCATCCAGCTCGTTTTGGAACTGCATCTGTTGGCCCAGCGTTGAGACGCCGCGTTCGAAGCCCAGCAAGGCCATGGCAATTTTCCAGCCGTCACCGGGCTGCCCTATCAAGTTGTCTGCCGAGGTGTGGGCCTGATCAAAAAACACTTCATTGAATTCGCTGGTGCCGGTCATCTGGCGGATGGGCTGCACCCGAATGCCGGGTTGAGCCATCGGTACCAGAAAAAACGACAAGCCGCGATGGCCCACGCTACCGGCTTCAGTACGGGCCAGCACAAAGCACCAGTCAGACTCATGGGCCAGCGATGTCCAGACCTTCTGGCCGCTGATCAGCCATTGGCCGCTGTCCGTATCGAGGCTGGCGCGGGTTTTGATATTGGCTAAATCAGACCCGGCACCGGGTTCGGAGTAGCCCTGGCACCAAAAATGCTGACCGGCCAGGATCGGCGGCAAAAAACGCTGTTGTTGTTCAGGGGTACCGAAGGCGGCGATCGTCGGGCCGACCAGCCCCTCACCGATGTGGCCCATGCGACCGGGGCCACCAGCGCGGGCGTACTCTTCATAAAAGATCACTTGCTGGTTGATGCTCAAACCGCGACCGCCGTGTTCGGTGCTCCAGCCGGCACCGATCCAGCCACCACTGGCCACGACCTGTTCCCACGCCTTGCGTTGTTCTGGCGCGAAGTCCTCATCGCCCGGCCCGCCGCGAAAACGCAGGGCCTCGAATTCGCCACTCAAGTGCTGCTGCATCCACGCCGCCACCTGCTGGCGAAACTGTTCATCTGCCGCGCTAAAGCCGGTATTCATGCGCATTCTCCAAAAATCAGTTTGGCCAGTTGCTCGCGGTGAAAGTCCGGACTGCCCAACAGCTGTTCACTGGCGCGGGCACGTTTGAAATACAGGTGCGGGTCGTATTCCCAGGTGAAGCCGACGCCGCCATGCAACTGGATCGACTCCGCGGCACACTGATAAAACCCTTCGCTGGCGTGGATTTTGGCTGCGCTGGCCGCTTCGGCCAGTTCCCGACGGGCGATGGGGTCGCCATCGACTTTCAAGCATTCATCGGCAATGCAGGCGGCGTAGTAACTGGCTGAGCGTGCGCATTCAACCGCCAGCATCAGGTCAGCGCAACGGTGTTTGACGGCCTGAAAACTGGCAATGCTGCGGCCAAATTGCTCGCGGCCTTTTATGTATTCCAGCGTCAGGTCCAGTGACTGTTGAGCGCCGCCTGTCTGTTCGGCGGCCAGTCCGATGGCGGCAATGTGTAGCACATTGCGCAACAGGGGCCACCCTTGGCCGGGCTCGCTGAGTAAATGCTCATCGGTCAGGGCAACGTCTTTAAGGGTGACGGTCGCCAGGCTGCGGGTTTGATCAAGGGTCGGTTGTCGCTGGCGGCTAATGCCGGGCGTGTCCGCAGACACTGCGAACAGACGTATACCGGCTTCTCCGACACTGCCCGGAGTACGTGCGGCAATGATCAACAGGTCACACTCGGCGCCGTCGATGACGTAAAGGTAGTGGCCATTGAGGCGGTAACCGCCGCCGTGGCTCTGTGCGTAGACTTGCACGCCACCGTCATCCCAGCGTGATGAGCTGGTATAAGCCAGGCTGGCGCTGAGTTCGCCCGCTGCAATCTGCGGCAACCAGCGCGCCTTGAGCGCCTCATTCTGGCTCAGCAGCAGGGCGGGGGTGGCCAGGCAACAGGTTGCGAAGAAAGGCGAGGGCAGCAGGCGACGGCCCAGTTGTTCCTGTAACAGGCTGACTTCGACAAAGCCCAACCCAAGCCCGCCATAGGCCTCAGGAATAGCCAGCGCCGGCCAGTACAGTTCGCGGGCTATGCGCCCCCATGTGTCAGCGTCATAGCCACGCTCGCTGGCCATTGCTGTGCGCACCGCCGTGCTGTCGGCCACCTGAGCCAAAAAGCGTTCGGCAGACTGCACAATCATGCGTTGCTCGTCAGTCAGGGCTAACTCCATACGGTGGCTCTCATCAATGGATACGGTTTAAGGCGCAAGCATAGAAGTGGCGCCGGGTGTTGAAAACCTTAGGGTGGACTAGTCCATTCAGCCGTGAAAAGTCAGATCACACGGGCTGGGCGTCGACCATGACTGGCAGGCACGACCCTGCCGACACGTGCGGGCCAGACGTTTTGCTTAGTCTTAATGGACGATGATCCACTCACTGCGCATTCCCATACTGCTCCCATGCCTTAGGCCATTTCAGGAGCACTTGTGACTAGCGCAACCCACACTGCATTTCATACCGCCATCGACGCCGGCGTCGCTGAGCTGGTGATTGATCGGCCCCCCGTCAATGCGCTCAACAGCCAGCAATGGCTTGACCTGGCGCAAACGATTGAGGCCTTGGGCGCCAACCCGCAAGTACGCGTCATCGTGATCCGGGCTGAAGGCCGGGGTTTCTGCGCAGGCGTCGATATAAAGGAGCTGGACGCCAACCCGGAACTGATCGTGCAGGTCAATGCCGGTAATTACGCCACCTTCAAGGCGGTGCATCGCAATCCGGTGCCGGTGATTGTGGCCGTCCACGGCTTTGTTCTGGGCGGCGGAATTGGCATTACCGGGGCAGCCGACATCGTCGTGGCCTCCGATTGCGCCACGTTCGCCTTGCCGGAAGTAGACCGCGGCGCAATGGGCGGCGGGGCGCACTTGCAGCGCCTGTTCCCGGTGCAAAAAGTCCGTTATCTGTTCTTTACCGGCGACAAGATCGGTGCCGTTGAAGCCCAGCAGTACGGCTTTATCGAGCGCGTCGTGCCCCGTGAGCAATTACGCGAAACCGCGTTGCAAATCGCCCACAAAATCGCCAGCAAAAGCCCGGCCATGATCCGCATCGCCAAAGAGGCGCTCAACGGTATCGAAGACGGCAACCTGGAAGACAAATACCGCTGGGAGCAGGGTTTTACATTACAGGCCTACACCTGTGCGGACTCCGCTGAAACCCGCCGCGCTTTTGTTGAGAAACGCGACGCTGCGTTCTAAGGAGCTGACATGGACCTGACTTACTCGCCGAAACAAAAGGCCTTTCGACACGAGGTGCGTCAATGGCTGGCAGCCAATTTGCCCAAAAGCCCATTAGCCAGTTACGACACCCGCGAAGGCTTTGAGCAGCACCGTCAGTGGGAAGCCAAGCTCTTTGAGAACCGCCTGTCGATGGTCATGTGGCCCACCGAGCTGGGTGGGCGTGGCTGCGATCTGATTGAGTGGTTGATTTTCGAGGAAGAATATTACGGTGCCGGTGCCCCCATGCGGGTTAACCAGAACGGTCAGTTGCTGCTCGGCACGACCTTGATGGAGTTCGGCACTGAGGAGCAAAAAAAGCGCTTTCTGCCGCGCATGGCTGCCAGTGCTGATATGTGGGCTCAAGGCTGGTCTGAGCCGAACGCCGGTTCGGACATGGCCGCCATCACCAGTAAAGCCACTCGTGAGGGTGACGAGTATGTGCTCAATGGACAGAAAACCTGGTCGACCCGGGCGATTTTTGCCGACTGGCTGTTTGGCTTGTTCCGCAGCGATCCGGCGTCCAGCCGCCATCATGGTTTGTCGTTTGTCATGGTGCCGCTCAATGCGCCGGGCGTAACGGTGCGTCCAATCAAGGCGCTGAACGGCAAAGATGCGTTTGCCGAAGTGTTTTTTGATGACGTGCGTATCCCGCTGCAAAACCGTATTGGTGATGAAGGGCAGGGCTGGCACGTGGCGATGGCCACGGCTGGCTTTGAGCGGGGCTTGCTGTTGCGTTCGCCCGCCCGTTTTCAGTACACCGCCCGCAAGTTGGTGGAGTTGTATCAAAGCCATCGTGTCAGTGCCGACCGTGACCCGACGTTGGGCGAGGCGGTGTGCAAGGCGTGGTCGGACGCCCAGGCGTATGCCTTGTCCGCCTATCACACGGTGGGACGCCTGAACCGGGGTGCGCATATTGGTGCCGAGTCGAGCATCAATAAAATCATCTGGTCGGAACTTGACCTGCGCATGCACGAAACCGCCATGCGCATTCTCGGTGCCCACGGCGAACTGACCGGGCAGTTGGACGGTGGGTATAACTGGCTCGAAGGCTTTTTGTTTGCTCAGGCAGGGCCTATTTACGCCGGCACCAACGAGATCCAGCGCAACATCATCGCCGAGCGCATGCTCGGCCTGCCGAAGTGAGGCCGGGAATGGACTTTACCTTTACCGAAGACCAGCAAACGTTTCGCGAAGCCATCAGCCGTTTTTTGATGACTGAAGCTGCACCCGAAATGCTCCGCGAAATCTGGGAAACCGATCTCGGTCGCTCGCCAGACTTGCGCAACAAAATAGCTGCGCAGGGTTTGACTGCGCTTTCAGTGCCCGAAGCCTACGGCGGTTTGGGTATGGATGATGTGGCGTGGGCGTTGATGACCCAGGAACTGGGCTACTACGCCATTCCCGATTCACTCAGCGACACTGCGTATGTGGCCAGCGCGATGATTGCCGGTTTGGCAGCGGACACCGCCACACGCAGCGAGTGGCTGAGCGGCATTGCTGACGGCAGCCTGCGCATTGCCATTGGTCACCCGGTGAACCCGATGGTGGCCGATGCGGCTCACGCGGATTTGCTGCTACTGGCTCAGGGGGACGAAGTCCACGTGGTGCCCCGTAGCGAGGTCGATGTGCATCCCCTCAGCAGCCTGGATGCCTCACGGCGTCTGGCCCGTGTCAGTTGGCAGTCGACTACTTCAACGCTGGTGGCCGACGGCCCGTGTGGTCGCCATTTGTGGGCGCAAACCCTGAACCGTGGGGCGCTTTCGGTGGCGGGGCAATTGCTCGGTCTGGCCCAGCGCATGCTTGACCTCTCGGTGGACTACGCCGCGCAGCGCAAACAGTTCGGCAAGCCGATAGGCAGTTTTCAAGCGGTCAAGCATCACTTGGCCGATGTTGCCACGCAGATTGAGTTTGCCAAGCCGGTGCTATATCGCGCGGCCTATGCATTGGCTCACGGCGAGCAATACGCCAGCGTCTGGGTCTCGCAAGCGCGTCTGGCGTGCTGCGAAGCCAGTTGGCTGGCGGCCCGCCACGGTATTCAGGTGCACGGTGCCATGGGCTACACCTGGGAAGTTGACCTGCAAATGTTCATGAAGCGCGCCTGGGCGCTGGACAATGCCTGGGGCGATCGCGCCCTGCATAAAAGACGCGTGGCAGACCACGTACTCAGCGGTGCTGCGCCTCTGGGCCCAGGCCACACCTTCGAGGATTGATGATGCCCCAAGCCTATATTGTTGATGCCTTGCGCAGCCCGACCGGCAAGCGTAAAGGCGGGTTGGCCCATGTGCACGCGATTGACCTGGGCGCCCATGTGCTTAAAGCGCTGGTGGAGCGTAACCAGATCCCCGCCGACGAATACGACGACGTGATTTTTGGTTGCGTTGACACCATTGGTTCGCAGGCCGGGGACATTGCCCGCACCAGTTGGCTGGCGGCGGGCCTGCCGCTCAACGTACCGGGCACCACCATTGACCGACAGTGCGGCTCATCGCAGCAGGCGCTGCACTTTGCCGCGCAAGCCGTCATGAGCGGTACTCAGGATGTGATTGCGGTGGGTGGTGTGCAAACCATGACCCAGATTCCGATTTCATCGGCGATGTTGGCGGGGCAGCCGCTTGGGTTCAGTGATCCGTTTTCCGGCAGCAAGGGCTGGCAGGCGCGTTTTGGCAACCAGCCGGTGAATCAGTTTTACGCAGCGCAGCGCATCGCCGATCACTGGCAGATCACTCGCCAGCAGATGGAAGCCTACGCGCTGGAAAGTCATCGCCGTGCGCTGGACGCGATTGCCGGGCGCCGTTTCGTCAATGAGATCGTGCCGTGCGAAGGCGTATGGGACGATGAAACGCCGCGTCAGACCAGTCTGGCCAAAATGGCTGAGCTGGAGCCGGTGTCTGCTGAGTTCCCATCCATCACCGCGGCTGTTTCCAGTCAGACCTGTGACGCCTCGGCCGCTTTGCTGGTGGTCTCCGAGGCGGCGCTCAAGCGCTATAACCTGACCCCCAGAGCACGCATCCATCACCTGTGCGTGATGGGCGACGATCCGATCTGGCACCTCACTGCCCCCATTGCAGCCACGCGCATGGCATTGAAAAAGGCCGGTATGCGCATGCAAGACATCGATCTGGTGGAAATTAACGAAGCCTTTGCGTCTGTGGTGATGGCATGGGCCAAGGAGCTGGATTATGACCCGGCTCGCACCAATGCCAATGGCGGAGCCATTGCCCTGGGGCACCCGTTGGGCGCCAGTGGTGCCCGGTTGATGACCAGCCTGCTCAATCAGTTGGAGCGCAGTGGCGGCCGTTATGGGTTGCAGACCATGTGCGAAGGCGGCGGGCAAGCCAACGTAACCATCATTGAGCGTCTTTAGGAGTACCGAGATGGCCATTTGTGAAGGACGTACCGTGATTATTACTGGCGCGGGGGGTGGTTTGGGCCGCGCCTATGCGCTGGCGTTTGCCGAACAGGGCGCCAATGTGGTGGTCAATGACATTCGCCGTGAAGCGGCCGAAGACGTGGTGGGCGAGATTCGCCAGCGCGGCGGGCAAGCGATCGCCAACGCGGATGACATCACCACGGTTGCGACGGCGCAGTTGATTGTCGATGCCGCACTGGCCGCCTTTGGTGAAGTTCATGTGTTGGTTAACAACGCCGGGATCTTGCGTGACCGTATGTTTATCAGTCTGGGCGAAGACGATTGGGATGCGGTGATGCGCGTGCACCTCAAGGGGCACTTTTGCCTGGCCAACATTCTGGGCAAGCGCTGGCGCGATCAGGCCAAGGCCGGGCAGCCCGTGGACGCGCGGATTATCAATACCAGTTCGGGTGCAGGTTTGCAGGGTTCGGTGGGGCAGTCCAATTACAGTGCGGCCAAAGGCGGTATTGCCGCGCTGACGCTGGTGCAAGCGGCTGAGCTGGCGCGTTATGGCGTCACGGCTAATGCGTTGGCCCCGGCGGCGCGCACCTCGATGACTGAAAGTGCAATGCCGGACGTTGTGAAAAAGCCGGAAGACGGCGGGTTTGATGCCTGGGCGCCAGAAAACGTCGCGCCGTTGGTGGTGTGGCTGGGCAGCAGCCTGTCGCGGGATGTGACTGGGCAAATCATTGAGAGCCAGGGCGGGCGGCTGTCGCTGGGCGATGGCTGGCGCACGGGCGTGACCCGTGACAAGGGCGCGCAGTGGCAGCCTGAAGAAGTGGGCGTGGCCATGAGCCAGATATTAGCTGAAGCGCCGAAGCCGCAAAGGGTTTGGGGCAGCTGAGATCCCTTGCCCTCACCCCAGCCCTCTCCCGGAGGGAGAGGGGGCTAGAAGCGGATCTGCTTTTGCCTTTAGTCCCCTCTCCCTTTGGGAGAGGGCTAGGGTGAGGGGCTTTTGTTTGCCATCACAATAAGAGAATTCAACCATGAGACAAGCACCTCCCTACGTCCCCGGCCACCAGCTTTTGGCAGGCAAGTCGATCCTGATCACCGCCGCAGCCGGTGCAGGTATCGGCTATGCCGCCGCCAAACGCTGCGCCGAAGAAGGCTGTCGCGCCTTGATGATTTCCGATATTCACCCGCGTCGTCTCGAAGAAGCGGTTGAGCGCTTGAAAGCCGAAACCGGCCTGCAAGCGGTCTTCGGTCAACTGTGCAACGTCACGGTTGAAGCCGACGTGCAAGCCCTTGTCGCCGCTGCCGAAGACGCCTTGGGCGGCGTCGATGTACTGATCAACAACGCAGGTCTGGGCGGCCAGGTGCGTCTCACCGAAATGACCGATCAACAATGGTCTTCTGTGCTCGACATCACCCTCACCGGCACCATGCGCATGACCCGCGCCATGCTGCCGCACATGGAGCGTCGTGGCGCCGGAGCTATCGTCAACAACGCCTCGGTACTGGGCTGGCGGGCGCAAAAAGAACAGGCCCATTACGCCGCGGCCAAGGCCGGGGTGATGGCACTGACCCGTTGCAGCGCGCTGGAAGCTGCCGAGAGCGGTGTGCGGATCAATGCCGTCGCGCCGTCGATTGCGCTGCATGACTTTCTGAAAAAAGCCTCCAGCAGCGAGCTGCTCGAACAACTGACCAGCCGCGAAGCCTTTGGGCGCGCGGCCGAAGTTTGGGAAGTGGCCAACGTCATGGTGTTTTTGGCCAGCGATTACGCCTCTTACATGGTCGGTGAAGTGTTGCCGGTCAGTTCGCAGCAGGCTTGAGGTGAACCCATGAGCACACTCTTCAGCAGCGCCGCGCAATTGCTTGCCGCACAGGGACAGGATCTGGGCCGTACCGACTGGCTGGAACTGACTCAGGAGCGCATTAACCTGTTCGCCGAAGCCACGGGCGATCATCAGTGGATTCATGTCGACCCTGAGCGTGCTGCCAGCGGCCCGTTTGGTGCCTGCATTGCCCACGGCTATCTGACGCTGGCCCTGGCCAATCTGTTTATGCCGCAATTGATGCAGTTCGACAATCTGGCCATGGGTGTCAATTACGGCAGCGACCGCTTGCGCTTTCCGGCGGTGGTCAAAGTCGGCTCGCGGGTGCGCGGGCATGGCCAGATCGTGCAGGTCGAGGTGCTCGGAGCTGCCTTGCAGGCGGTGGTGCGCATCAGCGTTGAAATCGAAGGCAGCGAGCGCCCCGGCTGTGTGGTGGACACCATCAGCCGTTACACCTTCAACCCTATTGAACAGTGAGTGGTGAGCATGAATTTGAATGACGTTGTGATCGTCTCCACGGCCCGTACGGCCCTGACCAAATCCTTCCGTGGCTCGTTCAACGACACCGAAGCCCCGGTGCTCGGTGGCCATGTGGTGCGTGCGGTGGTTGAGCGAGCGGGCATCGAGCCTGGCTCGGTCGAGGACGTGATCATGGGCGCTGCGGCGCAACAAGGCACCCAGGGCTACAACATTGGCCGTTTGTGCGCCAATACCGGCGGCTTGCCAAACACCGTACCGGGCATGGCCATTGACCGTATGTGCGCCTCGGGGTTGATGAGTATCGGTGTGGCGGCCAAGGGCATCATGACCGGCGAAATGTCGATTGCGGTCGCGGGCGGTGTCGAGTCGCTGTCATTGACTCAAAATAAATACAAAAACACCTACCGGGCGCAGTCCGAAGCGGTGCTCGCGTGCATGCCTACGGCGTATATCCCGATGCTCGAAACTGCCGAGATTGTGGCTCGACGCTACAACATCAGCCGTGAGGTGCAGGATCAGTACTCGCTGCAAAGCCAGCAGCGTACGGCTGCCGCACAGGCCGCCGGGTTGTTTGCCGAGGAGATTGTGCCCTTGGCCGCGCGCAAGCTGTGCTTTGACAAGGAAGGCAAACCCAGTGGCCATGAAGAGGTGGTGGCCGACCGTGACGAGTGCAATCGCCCCTCGACCACCCTTGAAGACCTGGCCGCGTTGAAACCTGTGTGGAAAGACGGCAAATGGGTGCAGCAGGGCGAGTTCATCACCGCTGGCAACGCTTCGCAATTCTCCGATGGCGCCGCCGCCGTATTGTTGATGAGCCGCGCCGAGGCCAAGCAGCGTGGGATCGAAGCGCTGGGTACTTATCGCGGGATCGCGGTCAGTGGTTGTGCGCCGGAAGAAATGGGCATTGGGCCGGTGTTTGCCATCCCCAAATTGCTCAAGCGCTTTGGCCTGACGGTGTCGGACATCGACCTGTGGGAGATCAACGAAGCGTTCGCCTGCCAAGTGGTGTACTGCCGCGACTTTTTGCAGATTCCCAATGACCGCCTGAACGTCAACGGCGGGGCGATTTCCATTGGCCACCCGTTCGGTATGTCCGGGGCGCGAATGGTCGGCCACAGCCTGCTGGAAGGACGGCGCCGGGGCGCGCGGTTTGTGGTGGTAGCCATGTGCATTGGCGGCGGCATGGGCGCTGCGGGGTTGTTTGAGCTGAGTTGAGGAGGTGGTCGCGGCCATTGCGGCACCCTTAAGAGATTTATTTCAAACTTTTACGGTATAACGGCCCATGCGTTTTTTCTGAGGGCGATCCGTTATGCAAACACCTTCACAACGGCCGCTGTGGAAGATCTACCTGATCTTCCTCGCGCCGATGGTGCTGTCCAACTTCCTGCAAAGCTTTTCAGGGACGCTTAATGGGATTTATGTCGGGCAATTGCTCGGCACTCAGGCACTGGCGGCTGTGTCGGGGATGTTTCCCATCGTGTTTTTCTTTATCGCCCTGGTGATTGGTCTCGGCGCCGGTGCGTCGGTGTTGATCGGTCAGGCATGGGGGGCGGGGGAAACGTCGCTGGTGAAAAAAGTCACCGGGGCCACGTTGACCTTGGGCGCGATCATCGGGCTGGTGGCGGCGGTACTGGGCAGCTTTTTGGCTCGCCCTGCACTGCAGGGGCTGGGCACTCCGATAGACGTGCTGGAAGATGCAGTGGCCTATGCGCGGGTGATGATGCTGATCATGCCGCTCTTGCTGGTGTTTATTCTGTTCACGCAACTGTTGAGGGGCATCAGTGACACGATTTCGCCCTTGCTGGCGTTGATCGTGTCGACGGCAGTAGGCCTGTTACTGACCCCGGCGTTGATTCTCGGCTGGTTGGGCATCGCGCCCATGGGCATCCAAAGCGCGGCATTGGCCGGGCTAGTGGGCAATGCCCTGGCGATGGGTTTTCTGGTGCTGCGTCTGCGCCATAAACGCAGTGCGATGGCGCCGGATCGGGAACTCTTTGCGGCGTTGCGTCTGGACTGGACCATTTTGAGCAAAGTCTTGCGCATCGGCTTGCCGACCGGGGTGCAGATGGTGGTGCTGTCGCTTTCCGAGCTGGTGATTCTGGCATTGGTCAACAGCCATGGCTCATCCGCCACGGCGGCCTACGGTGCGGTCACGCAGATCGTCAATTATGTGCAGTTCCCGGCGTTGTCGATTGCCATCACGGCGTCGATTCTGGGGGCACAAGCGATCGGGGCAGGGCACGTGGAGCGTATCGGCCCGATCCTGCGCACCGGTCTGCTGATCAATCTTTGCCTGACCGGTGCGCTGGTGCTGTTGGGTTATGGGTTGTCCAACTGGCTGCTGGGGCTGTTCATCACCGACGTAGATGCGCTGATCAGGGCAGAACACCTTTTGCACATCATGCTCTGGAGCATTCTGGTGTTTGGCTTTCAAGCCGTCATCGGTGGGATCATGCGAGCCAGTGGCGTGGTAGTGGTGCCTATGGGTATCACACTGTTTTGTGTGCTGTGCATCGAATTACCTGTGGCCTACGCGCTGGATGCCCATTTTGGCCTTCAAGGGGTGTGGATGGCGTTCCCTGTGACCTATATCGCCATGCTGATTCTGCAAACCCTGTATTACCGGCTGGTGTGGAGGCACAAGCAGATTCAGCGCCTGATTTAACCGGCCCCTGATGCAGAGGCCGTTTTTATCAGCTTGGGCCTTGAGTGAAGACCTCTGTGACACTCCGCCGACGAGCGTTCTGTTCGCTGGCTTTGATCAAGGCTTCAAGGTCTTCAGGGGTTACATCGATAAAGGCCTCCATTTGCTCCAGGGCTTTTTGCAAGTCCTGTGCAGTGATCCCCGGATCTCCGGCAGCGGCCTGAGCCGCGGGGGCGGCGGTTTCAGATTTTTTCGGGTAGCGCACCCGTGTCAGGTTGTTATAGGCCATTGCCGCTACCAGCATGCACGCAGCCGCCAGCATCACCGGTTCCAGTACGGCCCAGCCCAGGCTGGCACTGGCCGGGTCCGCCAGCACGATCAGCAGGCTCAGCGCCCCGGCAGGCGGGTGCAGACACCGCAACAGGCACATGGCTATCAGGCTCACGCCCGCTGCCAGACACGCGCTGTTCAGGTCGCGCCCTAAAAAGTGCACCACCACCAAGGACACCAGCGTGGCACAGAAATAGCCGCCCAGAATTGACCAGGGCTGCGCCAGCGCGCCTGAAGAGACGGCAAACAACAATATTGCGGATGCCCCCAATGGGCCGATCAAGTGCATAGCGACCGGCAGGCCGAAAAAAAGGCTACAGACCCAGACACTCATCAGGGTTCCCATGGATACGCCGATGGCAGCGCGGCTCCATTCGGTAGGTCGGGTATGGGTAGAAGCAGGCAACAGCCGGCTGATCCAGCGGGTTTGCATGGTGATGAGAATCCGGTTTTGATGGGCGTAAAGATGAAAAAAGGGCTTGGCGGGTGTCCCGGCAAGCCCTTGAAATGTCCCTTCATGTGGGGGAGGAACGCGTGAAGTCTGCCCACTGCCCAGCCAATCTGCAAATTCATAATAATGAGCTTTAACTGCATTATTTTTGAGCTTAAGCCGCCTTTCATCCGTTCACGATGATGTGATGCACCTGAAACTAGGGAGGCGTTGCCGACACGTGATTGGGGTTCTCAGACGCCAATTTGCCCAGCACGCGCTCATAGACCTCGTTGTTTAACAGTCGTCCCTCGATAACGTCGCGCAAGCTTTCGTTATTGGCCAAGGGGACCTTGAGCATCAACAATGCATCGCGCAGCTTGACCAGTCTGCTCAGTTCCGGGGCGTCTATCGGATCGGGGCAGTCTGGCGTCGGGGCTGCGCCACACACGTCGGGTTCAAGTGCAGGCTTAGTCTGGGCAAACAAAGAATAACTCATCGTGTCGTGCTCCCTAAGTAAGGCTATTTGGACAATACCGGGCAGTGGCCAGGGGAAAAGTGTCAACCAAACAGTCAGTGCTTTGTTGGCAAAATATCCATGGGCTGATCGGTATTTGGGCTATCTGAGGGGGTGGTTCAGATCTGGACTCTCAACTGTATGGGGGCAGAGCTCGTGAATGCCGTTCATCGCGATACAAACAGTGACATATCGGGCATTTACTTGGTTTGGGATCTGGGATTTGTGCAAACGATTGTAAAGGGCCCGGCCACCTCAGTCTTGTCAGTCAATGCGTAACTATCAATAAGATTTACGGAGATGTTCGTGGGATTATTCAGCGTGAAAAGGAGGAGTTTTGAAGGGCTTAATTCGTACACCGGCTAAGGCGAATTCGGTACTTCAAGGGATGTAATTTTTTACGCCCAAGTACGCTCAGGTAATAAAGTGAAGTATTTTTTCGCAGGTGTAATGGCTCACGGTCAATGGGCTCCTGTCGCCAATGCCTACTTATAGAGGGGTGTCATTGACTGGAACAGGCCATTTCGGCTGCAGGGCCTGGAAAAATGAAAGATGGCAGATGGGTATCCGTTTCAGCAGAATCCGAGGGGCTCCAAGGGATGAATACGTTCATGGAGGGAATTTCTTGCTGCGATCGCACTCCATTAGCGCCGGCGGAGCCCTTTTTTATCGCTTTTAAGGTTTTGCTGGACAAATAGATGTCATTTCAGTTGCTGAGTCGATAACTCGGCCTTAGACTGCCGCCCCTCGTAAATTGAGTGCCGGGTGGCGCTTGAAACAGATGGCACCTGACGGGTTGGGGCGAATATCGGTCAGAACGCTCCCCAGTTCGCCTTAATGCACGTATTTTTTATAGAGAAATCAATGACAAAGGATAAGTTGCTGGCCATGCCGGCGGATGACTACATGAATGCCGAGCAACATGCTTTTTTCAGCGAGCTGTTGCAAAACATGAAGGTTGAAACCCACGAGCGTATCGAGCAGAACCGTATCGCGATTGAAAGCCTGGATACCCCGGCCGACCCTGCGGACGCTGCTTCGGTAGAAGAAGAGCGCACCTGGCTGGTGAACTCTATCGATCGTGATCAACGTATGCTGCCTCAGTTGGAGCAAGCGCTGGAGCGCATTAAAGAAGACAGCTTCGGCTGGTGCGATGACAGCGGCGAAGCCATTGGCCTTAAGCGCCTGCTGATCAGCCCGACCACCAAGTACTGCATCGAAGCTCAAGAGCGTCACGAGCAAATCGACAAGCACCAGCGTCAGGCCTAAGCGCCAGCGGAGGTGTTCTCAATGGTTTTGCGCAGCGCGCAAACTGAATGAGAACACCTCTGACGTTCTCGTAACCCGAGTGGTTTCGGTTTTTGCCCCACGCGACAGTCATTCGTACTGTTGTTCAGCACCCCCTCGCAGTAATCCGTGCACATACAATCTTAGGGTCTTGAACTGGTCGCTGGTGCTGAGCACCCTTATATTTGGCCGCGCATTTGTGCGTGCAACTGAATAAGAAGAGGGCAGCATTCATGGGCAATTCCAGCAACACGGGATGTGTGTTGCGTGTCGGTATCTTTTTTGACGGGACGGCGAATAACACCTTCAACAGTCAACTGGGCCAAGCGCTTAAAGCGCAGGGCCTGAGGGTTGACGAGGGCAGCAGCTATGAGGGCATTGCCACTAATATTGCCCGGTTGCATCAGTGTTACCCGGTGCAATCATCCTTTGATACCACGGGCAAGGCCGTCACTTCGCTGTATGTCAGCGGCATTGGCACCACCACCGGCAAGGCGGATACACGCTTTCCGGCGCAGACCTATGGGCGCGGCAGCACGGGTGTGCTGGGCAAGGCGCAGGAGGCTCAGGCACAACTGAATCAGTGCCTGACAACGTTCGTGCAGGCGCTGGCGCCTCACGCCCTGAGTCGCTTGCAACTGGATATTTTTGGTTTCAGTCGAGGTGCAGCAGCGGCCCGACATTTCATTAATGAAATCAACGCGACTGATTTCGCAGAGCACTTTGCGCTGGCGGACGACTTTACGTGCCAGGTCTGTTTTGTCGGGCTGTTCGATACCGTCGCTGCCATGGGGGGGCTGGCCGATTTGGGCGATATTGGCGACGACATCAATCCGGGGCTTAACCTGTATCTGGGCCCTGAGTGCGCGCATCAGGTGGTGCAGCTCTGTGCCAGAGACGAACAACGGAGAAATTTCGCACTGAGCCGAATTGCGCCACAGTGGCCGCTGGATATAGCCCTGCCGGGTGTGCACGCCGATGTGGGCGGCGGTTACCCGATGGAGATGGCGGAGCAGGTGTATCTGACCCGTTGGCACACCAATCTGGTCAGCCCTTCGACGCCACTCACCATGACCCGTGCGTGGGCGGTTGCCGAGACCGACCTGGCTGACTGGCAGCGTCAAGACTTGCTGGACCCCCAGGACCCGAGTCGGCTGCTGGAGATACGCAGCGAGTCACACCGCACCGGCTCTCGCCAAGACCCGATGCAGCGTGTGCAGGCGGCAGTCTTCATGCAGCGCCGGGTATTGGGTCATTTGTCGCGGGTGTACCTGCGGATCATGCACGGGTTGGCTTGCGATCAGGGGGTGCCGTTGCGCGCATTGACCGTCGCCGAGGCTGATATACCCGACGAACTGTCAGCAATCGCCGTCAGCCTTGAGGCTCAGCTGCGTACGGGCGTTATTGAACTCAGCGCTGATCAGGAGCGTCTGTTGCGCCAACGCTACATTCATTGCTCGGCCAACTGGAATGCGGGCGTGGGCATGGGGACGGGGGTGATGGATCAGGCTTTTTTCAATAGGCCAAGTGAGGGCGGGCGCTCGGTGTTCGATCAGCCAATACCGCAAAATGGATGGGTCTGAGGCAGGGATTGTTACCGCTGATGCAATTGAGCTATGCCACAGATAGCTTTTTCCGGGAAGTGTTAGTCACTAGAATGGCCAACATCGTTAGGTGACTAACTAATTGCTGGAGAATTCATCATGCCTTATCAGGTTGATGTAGCGGTCATGATTGGCAGCGGTGTTCCCAAGACCTTGCGCGAGGCGGGTAAAAAAGCCTGCTGGGTAGTTTTGGTCAATGGTGAGCAGCGCGGCACGGCTTTTTCTACCCGCCTTGAAGCTGAAGAGTGCCGCGCAGCATGGCTTGCGCAGCTGGGGAGCCAGCACAGGGCCTATGCGGGTAATGCCCGGCACGCCTGAGCCAGCTCATCACAGGGGTCAAGCGTTGAGGGCACCTGCATCGACTGCGCTTTTCAACGCCAGGGCGGATTCAAGGCCTGCTGCTTTGGCGCCATCGGCGGTCTTGAACCAGCGATCCTTCTCGACCTGGTGGTAAGTGACCGTGGAGAGCGGAGGTTTGGCCCGCATCACGATCACGGCCTGAAACTCACCTTCGACTTCTCTGACGTCTCCGTGGATGAAAAACTCGCCAATATCAAATTCCGTCACGTGTCACGTTCCCTTATAGGTAATGGAGCCCGGCGAACCCGGCTTCATGGGCCAAGTCGATTTTTTGGCGAGTATGGCAGTAGTTGATGATCTGTGGCGCAGTTAACTGACCGGTGTGACGTAAGCCTCACCATTTGAGGCGTTAATACGCCAAAAAAGTTAGAAATCCTCGACAGCTGTGAGGATGTTTATACCCAACTCCGAGCATGGCCGGTAGAATGCCGTCCCGACTGATTTTTTTATCCGTTGTATTCGTACAGGTTCAGGCTGAATTCCTTCAGCTTCAGGCGCATAGTTCGCCAAGGTAATCAGGGTACGGATCCTTTAGTCTTGATGTTTCTTGTCTCCCGACTCCAGCAGTCCGGAGTCATTGCTGTACTCGGATTTTTTCATTACGTGGCTGATGCCTTTTTTTGCTGCCTTTTTGTTCAGGCAGTTCCACTTCAGGTTTCGAGGGTTTTTCGTTGGCAGTCAGCAATTTGGAGATGCATGCGTTATTCGTTTTGGGTGACTTGCGGGCTCGGCTGGTAAAGCTGTTCCACTCCCGTTTTGTCTATGTCACCGAGCAAACGGCGGAAGGTATTTACATCGCCGAGATCGATACTGAAACAGCGCTGGTCGTGGATGACAAACCCGGTCTCAAGCTTAAAGTCGGTGATCATTTCAGCGCCGCTGTTTTGCCCAGCCGTGAAGGCGGCAAGTTCGACATCAAGTTTCGCGAAATCAAAATGACCGTTTATGGCATTGGTGACTATGCCTATGTCACTTCGCCTGAGGGTGAAGGCGTTGTCTTCAAGGAAGGTCAGACGGTCATGCTGGTGTTTGCGGCCAACCAGCAGCTTGAAGGCGGTTTGACCAAAACCTTGAAGGCGATTACCAAGAAGGCTGCTACCTGGCCCAAAGGTGTGCTCAAGTTCAAACCCAGCAAAGAATGACCCTGCGCGCCTAGTCGCTGACGAGGGACGACGGCTGCGATTGGCGGCGCAGCCGTCGTAAAAGCCTTACAGCCAAGACCTCAGCCCTGCCGCGATGGCCGGGTGGCGGGTATCGGATACACCGAGTTGTCCCGTCTTGCGAGCGCTTCTCGCTCGATCGCAGCCTTGGTTCCTCGTCAGCGGCTACGAGGTCCGTGTTTTTCCCCTTCAAACAGCCTAAGCCTTATGGACGATGTTCCAGGCACAGCTGCACCTGATGATCACTCCCAATCAGCGCGGAGTGGTTGATCAAGCCGCAAACCAAAAACAATAAAAATCTGCGAGGGATCGTGAGCATGGGCGCCATCGTCTTGTCATTTGCTGTGCGAGGCTGCGATGAAAACTGCGCCTGAACTCACCGCTACGCAGCGTCTGGTCAATCTGTGTGCCGAACGACTGCTCGCCCATCGCAAGCCCCTGCTCGGATTGTTTTTGCTCATCACCCTGGCGCTGGGCTATAGCGCCACCCAAGTACGGCTCGACCCCGGCTTCAACAAGCAGATCCCGGTGCGTCATGCCTACATGCTCAATTTTCTGGATTTCAGCCGGATTTTTACCGGCGCCAATCGCTTGCTGGTCAGTGTGCACTGGAAGGGCGAGGGCGATATCTACAACCCCGAGTTCTTGCAAACCCTGCAACAGGTCACGGACGACGTGTTCTATATCTCGGGTGTCAGCCGTCCCAGTGTGACGTCGCTGTTTACCCCCAACGTGCGCTATATCGAAATTACCGAAGACGGCTATGTCGGCGATCTGGTGGTGCCACCGCAATATGCAGCGACGCCCGAGGACTTGCAGCAAGTGCGCAGCAACGCCGCCCGCTCCGGGCAAATCGGCCGCCTGCTGGCCAATGACCTGAAATCGGCGATGGTGACGGCCGACCTACAAGACGTTGACCCCAAGACCGGTCAGCCGGTGGACTATGTGCAAATTGCCCAGCGCCTTGAGGATATTCGGGGTAAATACAGCAGCGCGGACATTGACATCAATATTGTCGGTTTTGCCAAGCTGGTCGGGGATGTGGTCGAAGGGTTGAACACCGTGATGGGCTTTTTTGCCATCGCCTTTGTGATTACCGGCGTGTTGCTGTGGCTGTACTCCCGCTCGTTACGCTTGACGGTGGTGGCCTTGCTGGTGGCCTTGCTGCCGGTCATATGGCTGCTCGGCCTGCTGCCTTTGCTGGGCTTGGGGATCGACCCGATGTCGATTCTGGTGCCGTTTCTGATTTTCTCGATTGGCGTGTCCCATGCCGTGCAAATGACCAATGCCTGGAAGCAGCAAGTGCTCGCGGGCAGTGACTCGGTGACGGCCGCCAAGGCGGCATTCAGCACGATATTCATCCCCGGTGCATTGGCGCTGCTGATGAACGCGCTGGGGTTCGGGGTGATCATGCTGATCGACATTCCTATCGTCCATGAGTTAGGCATCACCGCCTGCATCGGTGTGATGCTGATGATCATCACCAATAAAATCATGCTGCCGCTGATCATCGCGCACTTGCGCCTTGAGCCTCGCCTGATGACTGCCCGCGCACGGCTCAACGAGCAGCGTCACCCGCTGTGGTGGCGTTTATCGGCCTTGGCTACTCCCGGCCCGGCCCTGTGGGTGTTTGCCATCAGCCTGTTGCTGCTGGCCGCGGGGGCTTACAAAGCCCGGGACCTGGCCACCGGCGACATCGGCGCCGGTGCCCCCGAGTTGCGCGCAGATTCACGCTACAACCAGGACAATCACGCGATTATCAGCAGCTACTCCATCGGTCTGGATGTGTTGTCGGTGTTCCTCACCATCAGTGATCGCAGCGAGGCGTGCCTGGACCCTGCCGTGATGCGCGCGGTGGAAGCCTTCGATTTCAACATGCGCGAAGTGCCCGGCGTGCAGTCGGTGCAAAGCGTGGCAGGCATGAGTAAAGAGGTGATTGCCGGCAACAATGAGGGCAACCCGCGCTGGGCTGCCATCCCGGGCTCATCCCAAGGCTTGCAGCAGGGTGCCTACGCCTATTCGCCGGATTCCGGGCTGGTCACCGACGGCTGCCAGCAGATGCAGATTCTGGTGTTTTTGACCGACCACGAAGGCGCCACGGTTGCCCACGTGCTTAGCGAAGCCAAACGCATCATTGGCGGCATTCAGGTGCCGGGTGTGAGTTTCAAGCTGGCAGGCGGCAATATCGGGGTGATGGCCGCGTCCAACGAGGCCGTCAAGCAAGCCGAAGTGGTGATGCTGGCCGCTTTGTTTATCTCGGTGGCGCTGTTCTGCCTGCTGACCTTCCGCTCAGTACGCGCCGTGCTGTGCATTCTGGTGCCGCTGGCGATTGTCGCGGTGCTGTGCAATGCCTTGATGGCGCTGCTGGGCATCGGCCTCAAAGTCGCCACCTTGCCGGTCATGGCCTTGGGGGTCGGCGTGGGTGTGGACTACGGCATCTACCTCTATGAGCGCATCGAGCATGAAATGGCCGAGGGCCAGAACCTGCGCGAAGCCTTCTACCGGGCCATGTGCCAACGCGGCACGGCGGCTGTGTTCACCGCTTTGACGATGTCGCTGGGGGTGTGCACCTGGGTGTTTGCCCCGCTCAAATTTCAGGCCGACATGGGCGTACTGCTGGCCTTTATGTTCATGGTTAACGTCCTGGGCGCGATCTTCCTGCTACCGGCGTTGGCCGCCTGGTTCAACCTGGGCAAGCCGCTGGTGGTAGACAAATCACCCGTAGCAGCTGATGCAGGCGGCGTTCGGACGCGCAGCGACCGTGAAGCGCTTAACGCATCCATATCGACAGATTGAGTGGTTCGTATCAGGACCGCTTCGCGCTCCAACGCAGCCTTCGGCAGCTGCTACGGGGTTTTGCTTTACCGACAAAAACAACAAGGAGACCCCCCATGCGACGACTCTCTCAGATGGGCGGCTGGCTCTCAGTCGCTCTGGCCTTACACAGTTACAGCGCCTTGACGCTCGCCCAGGCACCCGCTGACCAGATTGCCCGGTTGGGCAAGGATCTGACCTGCGTCGGTGCGCAAAAAGAAGGCAATGCCGAAGGCACCATCCCGGCCTACAGTGGCCAATGGCTGGGCGCGCCGCCCGGCATCAAGTTTGAAGGCACGGGCAAACACCCGATTGACCCGTACCCCAACGAAAAACCTTTGTTTGTGATCACCGCGCAAAATCTCGACCAATACGGCGCGCATTTGTCCGAAGGGCAGAAAGCCCTGTTCAAGCTCTACCCAAGCACCTTCCGTATGCCGATTTACCCCTCGCACCGCGATTTCCGTTTCTCGGACACGGTGTGCCAAGCCACACTGGAAAACGCCTCGGTGGCCAAGTTGGTGGACGATGGCGAAGGGGTCGTGGCACGTACAGGCGGTGTGGCGTTCCCGATTCCGCAAAGCGGCATCGAGTTGCTGAAAAATGCTTCGTTGTTCACCGTGCGGGCCTGGACCGAGGAATACACCTCCGACAACGCTTACGTACTCAAGGGCGGCAATATCAACTGGGGCCGCGTGCACTCGCGCAACCTGGCGCCGGGCCTTGCGCCGGGCAAGATCGGTGACACCTCCGGCAACTCTGCCTATTACCTCAACGAAACCCTGCTGCCGCAACGCGACAAAGGTGAAATCAACACCGGCACCGAGTTCTGGAACGACAAGACCGAGCCTCGTCAAAGCTGGCGCTACGACCCCGGCACACGCCGCGTTCGCCAATCACCGGGCTATGGCTTCGACATGGCGTTCCCAGGGTCGGGCGGTTCGATCACGGTCGATGAAGTGCGGATCTTCAACGGCTCAGCACAGCGCTACAACTGGAACACCGTCGGCAAAAAAGAACTGTACATCCCGTACAACACTGCGCGCTTGCATGCCAACAACCTGCAGTACGCGAACATGCTCACGCCTAACCATATCAACCCAGACAACATGCGCTACGAGCTGCACCGTGTCTGGGTACTGGAAGGTGTGCTCAAACCGGGTAACCGTCACCTGTATGGCAAGCGCACGATGTACATCGACGAAGACACCTGGTTTCCGATCATGGGTGACAACTATGACAACCGTGGCGAGCTATGGCGCACCTCAATGGTCAACTACTTCTACGCCCCCGAAACCCAGACCTGGCAAGCCGGGGTTGGCCTTTATCACGACTTGAACGCTGGCAGCTATCTGGCCTTCAACCTGATCAACGAACAGCGCGATGGCTACATCCTCAACAAAGGCGGGATCGTCGCGGGTGACTTCGGCCCCGAAGCCGCTCGCCGCGCAGGCAAATAACCCCCGCTGCGCAGCGTCATGACTGCCACAGGCACAGCCTGTGCGCAGTCGGCGGCGCACCGCAAGGCATGAGCACAAAAACAATAAAAAGGAGCATCGCATGTTTACGCAGTACACACGCATCAAGCCTGTCAGCCGTGTGCTGGGGGCCGGTTTTCTGAGCGGGTTGAGCACATTTGCATTCGCTTTACCGACGCTGGAACTGGGTGAAAACACCACCCTGGACTCCAACCTGACGGTCAATTACACCGCCTCGATGCGTACCGTCAAACCCGACAGCGAATACCTCAATAACCTCAATTACGACGACGCCACGCGCAACTTCAAACGTGGCTCGCTGATCAACAACCGGGTCAGTGTGTTTGGCGAGTTGATGCTCAAGCATGAAAACCTGGGTGCGGTGCTGCGCGGCAGTCATTTCTACGATGAGGTGTACCACCAGCGAAACGCCAACGACTCGCCCGACACGGTCAACAAAACCGGGCGTTATGACGAATTCATCAGTGACACCCGCAAACTCAGCGGCAGCAAGGCGCGCCTGCTGGATGCTTACGTGTATGGGGATTTCACGGTCAATGATGATCAGTATGTATCGCTCAAGGCCGGGCGACATCTGGTGGCGTGGGGCGAAAGCCTGTTCTGGCCCAATATCAGCCAGGGGCAGGCACCAGTCGACTCGACCAAATTCAACGTGCCGGGCACCGAAGCCAAAGACGCCTACCTGCCGGTCGGGCAAGTATCCGGCTCCTGGTCGGTCAACGAAGACTTGGCTTTGCTCGGTTTCTACCAATACAAATGGGAAGAAACCCTGCTTAACCCGGTGGGGGACTATTTTGGCAGTGACACCTTTGGCCCTGGCGCCGAGTTCTATCGGTTGGCCCCGGGAGTTATCGAAAACTTGCCCGACCCGCAGTTTCGCGCTGTGGGCTATGGGGGTTCAGTCAAACCCGGCAACAGCGGTGAGTGGGGGCTGGGCACCCGCTACCGGCTGACGCAAAACACCGAAATCGGTTTATTTCATTACCGCTATCACGACCGCGTGCCCGCGCTGTTTTTCGACTTCACCGGCCAGACGCACTATTCATCGCTGGGCAAGGTCGGCGGTAACGGCAATGGCCCTAGCTACCAGTTGGGCTACTTCGACAACATCAAACTGACCGGCGTGAGCTTTACCACCAAGGTGGGCGATTCGGTGCAGTTTGCCGGTGACCTAAGCTATCGCGACGGTGCCGCGGTGTACCTGAGCAATGGCGCACCGGCCCGTGGGCAAGTGTGGCAAGGCAACTTGAATGCCGTGTACATCATCGGGCCGACGTTTATGGCACAGCAAACGACGTTGATGACAGAAGTGGTGCATCAGCGCATTCAAGGTGTGGACGACCTGACCATTACCGGCGGCGGTGCTGGAACTGACGGCACGTTCAACAAGTTTGTGTATGACGGCCAGACGCGAGGGTCGAGCCTGTTGGGCGTGGGCGCGTACTTCGATCACCCCAGCGTATTCAATGGCTGGGACCTGACCACCAAGGCGACATGGACGCAAAATATCGACGGCAGCGCCTATTCGGGCTTGGGCCGCGCCGAAAAACGCCTGACCGTGGGTGGCGACTTCAAATACCTGGGCAACTTCCAGTTGGGCCTGACCTATGTGGCCTACTTGAGTTCGGCCAACATCGCCCAAGGGCGAACGCTGTCTGACCGTGACTACGTGTCGTTCAACGGCAAATACACGTTCTGACCCTGCAATTGTGGCGTAGCAGTTGCCGCAGGCGACGTCCGGCGACGCAGTCGTCGTAAATTGAGTGAATGGGGTTTGCCTGTACAAGCCCCATGCTCTGGTTTTACGATCGCTGCGCAATCGGACGCAGCCTTCGGCAGCTGCTACGGGCTAGGCATCAGCTCAACGGCGGTGTGCGCGGTGGAACCCTGCGCTTGCTGCCGGTCGCTTCAAACGCTGAGGCCAGGCGCAGCAGCGACGAATCATCGTACGCACGGCCCGCAAACGTCAGCCCCACCGGCATGCCAATGTCGGCCATCACGCCCATCGGCACGGTGACGGTCGGCACGCCCAGATGGCGAATAGCCAGATTGCCGTTGGCCACCCACACGCCATTGCTCCAGGCAATGTCCGCCGACACCGGGTTCACATCGGCATCTGCCGGGGCCACATCGGCGACGGTTGGAAACACCACCGCATCCAGCTCCAGCCGGTCCATCCAGTCTTCCAGATCGAGACGGCGGGTCTGCTCCAGCCCGCGCAAGCCGTCCGGCAAGGAACTGATCTGGTCCCACGGGGTGATGCCGCGTTGGGCCATGCGCACGTATTCGTCCATGCCCGCGCCCAGATCGTCTTCGCGATTGGGCAATGTGCCGGGGTCGTGGGGGAAGATCTGTGCGCCGTCGACGTCCGCCAGACGGTTCAGTTTTGGATCGTCGTTGGCGCGCAAAAAGTCATCGAACGCCCAGGCCGACAGCTCCCACAATTCGTCGCGCAAGAACTCTTTGGACACCAACCCGCGGTTAAACACGGTTGGCGCGCCAGGGCGGTCGCCTTCGCAATTGGACACCAGCGGGAAATCCACCTCGATCACCACACCGCCCTGGGCTTCGATAGCCGCGCGTGCGGCTTGCCACAGGTCAATCACCGAGGCGCGGGTGATGATGCGTTGGCCGGTCGGGCCACCGATGCCCGGCGCTTCGGATGTACCGGCCTCGGGGTCGGCATTGATGTACATGCGTGGCACGCCGAAACGCTTGCCCGCCAGTGCATCAGCCTTGACCCCAAGGCTTGCATAAGAAGAAGGGCGCACACCGGCGACACTGGGAATCGGCACCCAGGGTTGCAGGCGCCACAGGTCGCCACGGGTGTCCGGGTCGGTGGCGACCACCACTTCCAGCACTTCCAGCAGGTCGGCCATGGTGCGGGCAAAGGGCACTACCACGTCCATGGTCGGGGTCAACGGCCAGTTGCCGCGCACGGAAATGACGCCGCGTGAGGGCGTGTAGGCGCACAGGCCATTGTTGGAGGCCGGCCCTCGGCCGCTCGACCAGGTTTCTTCGGCCAGACCAAAGGCTGAAAAACTGGCGGCGGTGGCGGTGCCCGCGCCGTTGGACGAACCCGAGGCAAAAGGTGCCGTCAAATAGTCCGGGTTGTACGGGCTTTCAGCACGGCCATACACACCGCGCTGCATGCCACCGTTAGCCATCGGGGGCATATTGGTCTTGCCCAGGCAGATGGCTCCGGCACCTCGCAAGCGCTCGATGGTGAACGCATCGCGGTAGGCAATCAGATCCTTGAAGGCCGGGCTGCCAGACGCTGCCGTCAGGCCCTTGACCAGATAGCTGTCCTTGGCGGTATACGGAATGCCGTCCAGCGGGCCGAGGCTTTGGCCGTTGGCGCGGCGCTCGTCAGAAGCTTGCGCCTCGGTCAGCACGTCAGGGTTGCGCACCACCACCGCGTTCAGCGCGGTGGGGGTGTTGAGGGCGTCATAGGCGTCGATACGCGCGAGATAGGCCTGCACCAGTTCCACGGCAGTGGTCTGGCCGGACTCAAGCGCCGCGCGCAGGTGGGCAATGGAAACCTCGGTGACTTCAATCATGCGCTTACCGCTGGTGGCTGATAGGGGTGGCAGAGCTTAGCGAAACTTCGGCCTGCTGAGCCAGCCCATGTGACCGTTAGCGTGCTTTTTTCACCATAACTTCCAGGTGTAATCGACATTGACGCGCAATTCATTGTCATCGCGGTGACTGGCCTGGGCGATAAAGTCGTTGCGGTACCAGGCATTGCGCACGCGCAGCGACAGGTCTTTGAGCGGGCCGCTTTGAAGCACGTAGGCGATCTCGATGTCTTTTTCGCTTTCGCTCAGATTGGAGCCGCCGAATTTGGCCAGTTCGATATTGTCGCCACTCACATAGCGCAACATGCCCTTGAGGCCCGGCACGCTCAGCCCTGCAAAGTCGTAGTCATAGCGCACCTGCCAGCTGCGCTCTTTGGGGTTGAGGAATTCAGAACTCAGGGTGCCCTCGGTAATCACCAGTGGCTCGGTGCCAAACAGATAGGGCATGGCGGTCTTGCCGGTGAGCTGCATATAGCCTGCCCCCAATCTGTGCGCTCCCAGGCTGTAGGTCAGCATCAACGCCGCATTGCGGTTGTCGACCGGGCCAGCCTTGGCGGCGCCGTCTTCGCCAGTGATAAACAGTCGAAAATCACTTTTCAGACGTCCCGCGCCGAGGGGACGATCATCGACAAAGCCATAAAAATCCTTGCGGTACAGTTGCGCCAGTTCTGCATGGTAGTACTTGAGGGTCAGGCTCGAAGACCACGCGTAGTCGCCCCCGATAAACATAAAACGGTTCGACTCGGCAGCGCCGTTGAAACGGCCATTGGGTGAGCCCACCGACATTTTCTGGTAGTCGGTGGAGTCACGCAGGTTGATGCGATCAAGCCAACCTGCGTGGAGGATCAGGTTATCCAGCTCCCGGGATTTGAGGTACGCGCCGCGAAAGGTTTGCGGCAGCAGGCGGGTCGGGCTGGCGAATGCAATGGGCAGGAAGGTGCTGATGGTGCCCACTTGCAGTTCACTTTTCGACGCCCGGGCTTTGGCGGTGAGGCCCAGTTCCGAATAGGTATCGGCAGGTTCCCGGGTGCTGGCACTGTAGGGCAGCAGCCCGGTGCCGGTGCGGGCACGCGAGGAGTCCAGACGCACCCCGAGCATGCCTTGGGCATCCAGGCCGAACCCCACTGGCCCTTCGGTATAGCCCGAGCGCAGGTTGAGGATAAAACCTTGCGCCCATTCGCGGGCCGCGGCTTGTGGCGTGGCGTTGACGTAGTTGCGGTCGAAGTAATAGTTGCGCATCACCAGATCGGCGTGGCTGTCTTCGACCAGGCCGCTGGCACACGCGTGCCCGATATAGAAAGCGCAGGTGCAGGCGCTGAGCACCGAAAGCACAGGTTTGAGCATGGCAGATTCACTTTTATTGTTATTAGGGGTCAAGCATTGCGCGTCGTGTCGACGCGCAATGTGTAGCGTTGGGGTCAGTCCGGTGTGGTTGTGTTGCGCCGAAGCGACAGGTAAAACATCGCCACGGCGGCGATGACGATGCCCGGTGCCGACGCCAGCATGACACCGGCGGTGCCGGTGCCCAGTGCGAGCATTTTGCCGGCCACCAATGGGCCGCTCATGGCACCCAGCCTGCCGATGGCCACCGCGCTGCCCACGCCTGTTGCGCGGATGGACGGGCGATAGAAGTGCGGTGCCAGCGCATACAGCACACACTGGCCGCCAGTCGCAAAAAAACCGGCGACAAAACCTGCCAGCAGCATGCTTTGCAGGTCAGTGGCCAGTCCCAGCGCGGTCAGTGACAGCAGAATACCCACGTAGATCAACGCAGACAGAGCCCAGGCGGGCAGACGATCCATCACCCAGCCCAGAAACAGCGTGCCGACGGCGGCCCCCAATTGCAGGGCGAGCATCACCCAGCTGGCCTCACGCCCGCTGAAACCTTGACCGATGACCAGACTCGGCAACCAGTTGATCAGGATGTACACCACCATCAGGGTGAAGAAATAGCTGACCCAAATCAGCAGCGTTGACAGCGCTGCGCCTTCGCGGAACAGACCCTGCACAACGCCTACCGGCACCGCCTCCTGAGCAGTGCGAAACTGGAGCGACTCTGGCAAGTACAGGGCCAGCAGCGGCACGATTAACAGCGGCACAACCCCACCCACGTAAAACACGCTGTGCCAGCTGCCACCCAGATCGGCGATGCCAATGATCGCTGCCAGCCCGGCGCCCAGTGGCACGCCGCAGTACATCAGGCTGACCGCCATCCCGCGCAAGCGCGGGCCGGCTATTTCGCTGGTCAGCGCAATCAGGTTGGGCAGGGCGGCGCCCAGGCCCACCCCGGTCAGGCAACGGGCAATCAACAGGCTATTGAAATCCCATGCCAGGGCCGTGGCCAGTGAGAACACCCCGAACAATGCCACTGACGCCATCAGCACGCGTTTACGGCCGATGCGATCCGCCAGCCGGCCACCCGCGAACGCGCCGGGCAGCAGGCCGAAGATCCCGGCGCTGAACACCCAGCTCATCTGTAACTTATCCAGTTCAAAAGCGGCAGCCATGCCTTGGGCCGCGATCCCGGCGGCTTGCAGATCGAGGCCTTCCATAAGGGCCACGAGGAAACACAAAGCGATAGTGCGCGCCACCGGCAAAGCGGTGGTGACGTTGAGCGATGTCATGGGCTGTACCCGTTTTATTGTTGTAGTACGCCCCGTAGCAGCTGCCGGAGGCGGCGTTCGATTGCGCAGCGATCGTCCATTCAGAGCACGCGGTAATGCAGGTGAACCGCGTGATCCGGATTTACGACGACTGCGTCGCCGAACGCAGCCTTCGGCAGCTGCTACGGGGGTAGGGAAGCAAGGTTCAGCGTTTAAGCAAATCCAGCGCCACGTCGACGATCATGTCTTCCTGACCGCCGACCATGCGCCGTTTACCCAGCTCGACCAGAATGTCCAAGGTCTTCAAACCGTACTTCTGCGCGGCAATTTCGGCGTGGCGCAAGAAGCTCGAATACACACCCGCATAGCCCAGCGCCAAGGTTTCGCGGTCGACCCGCACCGGCCGATCCTGCAATGGCCGCACGATGTCATCCGCCGCATCCATCAAGGTGTACAGGTCAGTGCCGTGGTTCCAGCCCATGCGCTCGGCAGCAGCAATGAACACTTCCAGCGGCGCATTACCGGCCCCGGCGCCCATGCCCGCAAGGCTGGCGTCGATCCGGTCACAGCCTTCTTCAACCGCCGTGATCGAGTTGGCCACACCCAGCGAGAGGTTGTGGTGGGCATGCATGCCGGTTTCGGTTTCAGGCTTGAGCACCGCTTTGAACGCCCGAAAGCGATCGCGAATATCCTGCATGTTCATCGCTCCGCCCGAGTCGGCCATGTACACGCAGGTGGCGCCGTAGCTTTCCATCAGTTTGGCCTGTGCGGCCAACTGCTCGGCTGGAATCATGTGGCTCATCATCAGAAAACCCACAGTGTCCATGCCCAGTTCACGGGCGTATTCAATGTGCTGTTTCGACACGTCGGCTTCGGTGCAGTGAGTGGCAATACGCACCACCCGCGCCCCGGCGTTATACGCGGCCTTGAGGTCATGCACGGTGCCGATACCGGGCAGCAGCAAGGTGGTGATTTTGGCGTGGCTGATCACGTCCGCTGCCGCTTCGATCCATTCCAGATCGGTGTGAGAGGCAAAACCGTAGTTGAAGCTGGAGCCTTGCAGGCCGTCGCCGTGGGCCACTTCGATGGCGTCGACACGGGCGTTGTCCAGCGCGCGGGCAATGTCTTGCACGTTCTTGAGCGAGTATTGATGACGTACCGCATGGCTGCCGTCGCGCAGGGTCACGTCGCTGATGTAGATCTTTTTACCGTTCATGGTCTTCTCCTCAGGCGTTAAGCATCGACAACGCCATGCGCTCGGCGGTGGCCAAGGCAGCGGAGGTCATGATGTCGAGATTGCCGGCGTACGCGGGCAGGTAATGGGCAGCCCCTTCGACTTCGAGAAAGACCGAGGTCTTGAGGCCCGAAAACTTGCCCAGACCGGGAATGTTCAACGGTGCATCCTCGGGGATGACGTCGAACTGCACCTTTTGTTTGAGTCGGTAGCCCGGCACATAGGCCTGCACGGCCGCTGCCATTTCGACGATGGAGGCTTCAACCAGGCCCTGATCGGCCGCTTCGGACAGCACAAACACCGTGTCGCGCATCATCAACGGCGGCTCGGCCGGGTTCATCACGATGATGGCCTTGCCCTGGGTCGCGCCGCCAATCACTTCGATGGCCTTGGAGGTGGTTTCGGTGAATTCGTCGATATTGGCGCGGGTGCCGGGGCCGGCGGATTTGCTGGCAATGGAGGCGACGATTTCGGCGTAGTGAACCTTGGCCACACGGGACACGGCCGCCACCATCGGAATGGTCGCTTGCCCGCCACAGGTGACCATGTTGACGTTGAGCTGATTGAGGTTCTGTTCCAGATTGACCACGGGTACGCAGTACGGGCCGATGGCCGCAGGCGTCAGGTCAATCAGGCGAATACCCGGTTTGACCGAGCGCAAAAAGGCGTCGTTCTTGACGTGAGCACCGGCGGATGTAGCGTCGAAGACGAAGTCGATGTCCTTGAACACGTCCATGCGGGTCAAGCCCTCGACGCCTTCGTGGGTGATGGCCACGCCCATGCGTTCGGCGCGAGCCAGACCGTCGGAAGCGGGGTCGATGCCGACCATGACGGCCATTTCCAGGTGCTTGCCGTTGCGCAGTATCTTGATCATCAAATCGGTGCCGATGTTGCCGGAACCGATGATCGCGACTTTAAGTTTCTTGTTCATTATTGTTGCCTCATGTGCACGCAGGTTGCCGGTTGCACCGGCGGTGCCTGTCTTACGAGAAATCCACGCCGACCTGGCCAATGCCTTCGATGTGCGCTTCAAAACGATCCCCGGCGGCCACCGCCACCATCGGCCCCAATGCGCCGGTCAAAATGATGTCGCCGGCCTTGAGCGGATTGCCCAGCCGCGCCATGGTGCGGGCCAGCCATACCGCTGCATTGATCGGGTGGCCCAGGCATTGCGCGCCGCTGCCGGTGGACACTTGCTCATCGTTGCGGGTCATGCGCATAACCGCGTTGCGCAAGTCCAGCCCTTCAATGCGCCGGGCCGGGCCGCCCAACACATAGCAGCCGCTGGAGGCGTTATCGGCCACGGTGTCGACGAAACGGATATTCCATTGCTGCACCCGACTGCCGACAATCTCCAGCGCGGGCACAACCCAGCCCGTCGCGCTCATGACTTCGTCAAAGGTGGTGTCGGCGTGGGGCAGATCGTGTTGCAGGATCAAGGCGATTTCTGCCTCGATTTTGGGTTGCAGCACACGCTCCAGGGGCACGGTCTGGTTGTCGCCGTAGCACATGTCGGCAAACAGGGTGCCGAAGTCCGGTTGGTCGACGCCCAGTTGCGCTTGCACCTTGGGGTTGGTCAGGCCAATCTTGCGGCCGACCACACGGCGGCCATTGGCTACGGCGTGGGCGACGTTTAGCTGTTGGATGGCGTACGCAGCGCTGGCGTTGTCTTCACCGATCTGCTCGCGCAGCGGCCCGATGGCTTCGCCGCTGATTTCAGCCTGGCGCAGGTCGGCGGCCAATTGCGCCAATGTTTCTGGGGTCACATTCATAAGAGTCTCAGTCATCAATGGGTGAGGAAGTCCAGCACCATGCGGTTGAACGCATCTGCGTGTTCCCACTGCGCCCAGTGCCCGCAACGGTTGAATACGTGCAGTCGGGCTTTAGGCAGGCCGGCCAGCAGGCGCAGGCCGGTGTCCATCGGTACAAAACGGTCTTCACGGCCCCACACCAGCAAAGTCTCGGCACTGATTTCGTGCAGGCGATGGCTAAAGTCAGGGAATTGCTTGGGGTTGAGGGTGCTGCTTTTAACGAAGTTTTCCAGGTGATCGCGGCGCGACAGGATGTTGTCGAGGCGGGTCTGGAACAGCTCTTCGGTCAAGCTGCTGGCGTCGAACACGAAGACGCTCATCATCTTCTTCAGGTTGTCGATGGTCGGATCGCGGTACAGCGCGCCGATCAGCTTGATGCCTTCAGTGGGTTGCGGCACAAACGCGCTCGGGCCGCCGGTGCCGCCGCCCATCAGGATCAGTTTGCCGATGCGCTCAGGGTTTTCCAGAGCAAAGGCCACGGTGCTGTGGGCCCCCATTGAGTTGCCAATAATGTGCACGCGGTCCAGATCCAGCACATCCAGCAAACCCTTGAGCGCGGTGGCATTGAGGTTCGAGCGCGAGCCTTGGCTCACAACCGGGTCGCTTTTGCTCCAGCCCGGGCAGTCGAGCAGGATCACCCGGTAACCGGCGTTGACCAAGGGTTCGATATTGCGGTTGAAGTTGGCCCAGCCGCTGGCACCGGGGCCAGAGCCGTGAAGCATGATCACGGTCTCTTTGCCTTGGCCGACATCGTTGTAATGCAGTTGTAAGTCCAGATCGCCTTCTTTGATGCGGGCGAACCGGCTGGTGGACGCTTCAGTGAATGCAGTGGCAGTCATGGCAGTGTTCCTTGAATTCAAAGGGAGGTGTGCAGCGGCTTCGCGCCCAAAGCGCCGAAGCCTGCGATCCACTCGGGAATCGGGCGGTAGTAACGGCCTTCGGCCTGGTAAGGGCCGAAAGCTGACAAGGCGGCGAAGGCGGCCACCCAAGTCTTGACTTCGTGGGTCGACTTACCGGCCAGCGCCGACAGTTCGTCATTGCCCAAACCGTCGAAGTCGCTCAACCGGCCCTGTTCCAGGGTGTCGAGAAAGTGCTGGTCCCACACAGGGTTGAGCGGGTGCAAGCTGTTCTGGTCTTCAACAAAGTGGCGTGCTGCCTGAATCACCCGTTGCTGGCGTGCCTGACGTTCATCGGCGGGCAACTGGCGACCGCTGCCCATCAAACGGTCGGCCATGCGCGCATCGACCTTGGCCAACTCCGGCACGGGAGGCTGATGGGAGAGGCCGCCGGAGGCCAGAAACAGCACCCGCAGGTTCAGCGATTTGGCCCATTGGCCAATGGCCTCGCCGAGCAGTCGCGCTCGCTTGAAACCGGGCAGCGGTACCGCCACCGAGTTGATAAACACGGGAATCACCGGGCACTGGCTCAACCCGCCCAGCAGCAACTCCAGCGGTTGCGCAAAGGCGTGGTCGACCTGCATGCGGTAGGACACGGCGGTATCAATACCCGCGTCCATGACCGCCTGTGCGCAGTTTTGGGCCAGCGCTTTGGGCACGTCCAGCGGCCCGGCGGCGGTGTCGAAATCACCGATGGCCTCGGCGGCCATGCCAATGCAAAACGGCGGCATCACGTCGTAAAAAAAACCGTTGTAGTGATCCGGGCCGAACAGCACGATCAGTTGTGGATCAAAGCGGGCGATACGCTCGCGAGCCTCACCGATCATGGCATCGACTTCGGCCAGCACCTCAGGGGCCGGATCAACGAAGCCCACCAGCGGGGTATGCGACAAGCAGTGCAGATAAGCGCTCATCTCAAGCCACCTTGCTGACGACAGGCGTCACGCTGGCGAGCGGCTGGGCGTTGAGTGCCAGCGTCAACTCATCGCAGGTACGACCCAGCGTTTGCGGGGTGGCCAGCCCGGCGAGAAAGCGGTCAGGGCGCAGCAGGGCGATGGAAGATGAACCGCGAGCGAACCATTCACGCAAACGACCACTGCTGTCACCCACACGAATCACCTCGTGACCCGCGTCGCTCGGCGCTCTGAGCTGAACATCGGGCAGCACTTGAATAAAGCGCGTACCCATCGCTTTCCAGTGGGTGATTTGCGCGGCGCTCAGGCCCCAGGTAGGGTCGCAACCCCACGCGATAATCGCGAAGTTTTCACCGATCACTTCATCAAGCCGCACCGTGGCCCCGGCGTCGGTGAGCACCTGGGGCTGAATAAACATTTTGCCCACCGGCGAGCCTTTTTCAGTGGGTACGATCAACGCGCCACGGGTGTATTGCGGCATCGGCTTGAAGCGCATTTCAACGAAGTAGCGCTTGATCGGAGGCACATAGTTGAGCAGCCATGACACACCATCACGCAGGGTTCCTTGCCAGCGCTTGGGCGGCGCCAATACATGCCCGGCCATGACCGACAAGTCGATCATCGCCTTGGCGTGGTCACGGCGTTCCAGTTCATAGCTGTCCAGCAAGCTGTCGTTTGCCAGCCCTTTGACCACCCGGGATAATTTCCAGGCCAGGTTGGAGGCGTCGCGCATGCCGCTGTTATAACCCTGGCCCTGCCAGACCGGCATGATGTGCGCGGCATCACCGGCCAGCAGTACCCGGCCATCACGGAACCGGCCCGCAAGACGAGCGTTGTGGGTGTAGACGCGGCTGCGGATCAACTCGATGCGGTCCGGGTCGGGTAGCACCTTGGCAAGCAGCTTGCGCATGTTTTCGGGCTTGCTCAGTTCGGCCTCGGTCTCGCCGGGCATGACCATGAATTCGAAGCGGCGTACGCCGTGGGGCAGGGCGGCGGACACGTACGGCCGTACGGGGTCGCAGCACAGGTACACATGCGGCGTGCTCAACGGGTCATTGGCAATGTCCACCACGATCCACTGATTGGGCGCAGTCTTGCCTTCAAAGCTGATATTGAGGCTGCGGCGCACCAGGCTGTTACCGCCGTCGCAACCAATCAGGTACTGGGCCTTTAAGCATTCACGGCGACCGTCAGCGCTTTTCAGCGTCAGTTGCACACCGCTCTCGCTTTGCTCAAAGCCTTCAAGTTCGCGACCGAACAGCACCTTGACGTTGTCAAAACGGGCCAGCCCCTCAAACAGCACACGGTCGGCCAGCGGCTGGATAAAGGCGTTGCGGCGCGACCAGCCAAACTCATCGGTCTTGGGCTGAATATCGGCAAAACAGCGACCCTTGGGTGTCATAAAGCGCATGGCATGCCAAGGGGTGGTGTGCGGCAACACGTTCTCGGCCAGACCCACTGCTTGAAACGTGCGCAGGCTTTCGTCATCCAGGCCGATGGCGCGAGGGTAGTCGATCAGGCTGTCGAGCTTTTCTACCAAGGTGACGTTCACACCACATTGGCCCAGGTAGTTGGCGATCATCAGCCCGACAGGGCCGGCGCCAACAATGGCGACATCAGTGGACAGCTCCACAGGGCTAGACAGGTGGGCAGTACTCATGGGTATCTCCGTACAGCGCATTTTTGGATTTCTTGTTGCGCGCAGTATGGAAATCGCAAGGCTGGTGAACAACGACAACCCTTGTTAGGGTGCACAGAGTGCACATCGTTGATTTACCGATAAAAATAATGGAAGGCACATGAGCGAAACCGAATACAAAGCCGTGCGTGGTTTGATCCGGGGGCTGGCATTGATTAACGGTCTGAACCGTTTTGATGGCGGTGCCAGCACGGCGCAATTGGCCGAACAAAGCGGCTTGCACCGCACTACCGTGCGTCGGTTGCTGGAAACATTGCAGGTCGAAGGGTACGTGCGGCGCAGTGAGTCGGATGACAGTTACCGGCTGACGCTCAAAGTGCGCGAACTCAGCGAAGGCTATCGCGATGAGCAATGGATCTCCGCCATTTGCGCGCCTTTGCTCGGCCAGTTATTGCAACAAGTGGCGTGGCCCACCGACCTGTGCACCCTGGATGGCGACGCCATGGTGATCCGTGAGACCACCCATCGCTTCAGTCGCCTGTCGTTTCACCGCTCGATGGTCGGGCGCCGTTTGCCGTTGTTGATGACCGCGACCGGGCGTGCCTACTTTTCGTTTTGCCCGCCCGCCGAGCGCCATGAGTTGGTAGAGTTGATGATCAGTCGTGGTGATGCGCAATCTGCGCTGGCGGCAGACAGTCGTTTTGTCGAGCGCCTGATTGAACACACGCGCAGCAAAGGCTATGGCGAAAACAACGCACATTGGGGCGAAGAGCGCAAAATCGCGGCCATTGCCATTCCGGTGATGCATGAGGCGCGGGTCATGGGTTGCCTGAATCTGGTGTATATCGCCAAAGCCATGCCGGTTGAAGAAGCCGCGCGGCGGTTTCTGCCAGCGATGCACGAGGTCGTGGGTAAAATCCAGGCCGGGTTGATCGGTCAGTGATCCTCTGGAGTAAACTGCTGGTCGCTTAATCTTCAAAACCCAGAGGCACACATCACATGGCAACTGCATCAGCGTTTATCGATATTCCTGTTTCGGCCGATCAGGTGTGGCAATTGGTAGGTGGTTTCAACTCGTTGCCCGACTGGCTACCGTTCATTATCAGCAGCGAGGCCAGTGAAGGCGGGCGCCTGCGCCATCTCAAGACCGCAGATGCCGCCATAGTCGAGCGTCTGCAAACCTTCGATAACGCAGCTAAAACCTACAGTTACTCGATCGTTGAGTCGCCGTTTCCGGTGGCCGATTACTTGGCAACCTTGAAAGTCGAAGTCCACGGTGAGGGCGCGCGGGTCACTTGGTCGGGCAGCTTCACACCAGTGGGCGTCAGCGACGACGAGGCCCATGCCTTGTTCAAAGGTGTGTACGAGGGGGGATTGCAAGCCTTGAAAGCCAATTTTCCGGGTTAATCCGCAATAGGTCGGCAGTCCCGTTGTGAGTGATTGATTCACTGACGTGGGTCAGTACCGCACCGTGACAAACCCCTCACAATGGGTTGTTACTGGTTATGACAATGGGATATTATCGCCCGGCGTTCACCTACCACGGTTAATGCATTTTTAAATCCCAAGTTTCCATCAGCTACTTGGGATTTTTTTTGCCTGAAATTTGAGGTGGCCCCCCTGTGCAGGGCGGCGCAGAAACGAAAACGGCGCCATTTGCAGGCGCCGTTATTCATTCACTCAGCGTGTTTCAAGCAATCGCGTTCGCGCTCCACTCGCCGTTAACCAGGCGCTGCAAGCCCAGCGGGTTGCTGTTTTGCAGTGCTGGCGGCAGTAAGGCATCGGGGTAGTTCTGGTAGCACACAGGGCGCAGGAAGCGGTCGATGGCCAGGGAACCTACCGACGTGCCGCGAGCATCCGAAGTAGCAGGGTACGGGCCGCCGTGAACCATGGCGTCGCAGACTTCGACACCCGTCGGGTAGCCGTTGACCAGAATGCGCCCGACCTTTTGCTCAAGAATCGGCACCAGCCATTGGTACTGTTCAAGGTCGGCCGGTTCACCGATCAGGGTGGCGGTCAGTTGCCCGCGCAAGGCCAGCAAGGCGGCTTTAAGCTGTGCCTCATCGTCCACTTCGATGACGATGGTTGCCGGGCCAAATACCTCTTCCTGCAGCAGTGGGTCTTTGTTCAGCAGCAGGCTGACATCGGCCTTGAACAATTGCGGTTGTGCTTGCTGGCCCGCTTGCGCGTGGCCTGCCAGATGGGTGATGCCCGCATGATTGATCAGGTGCTCGACGCCTTTGGCGTAGCTGCGCAGACCGCCCGCATTGAGCAAGGTCTGAGGGGCCTGTGCGGCCATGTTCTGTGTCAGTTGTTCGATAAACCCGGTCAGTTCAGGGGAGCGCAGGCCGATGACGAGGCCTGGGTTGGTGCAGAACTGCCCTGCGCCCATGGTCACCGAGGCCGCCAGTTCGCTGGCCACTTGAGTGCCGCGCGCTGCCAGTGCTTGAGGCAGCAGGATGACCGGGTTGATGCTCGACATTTCGGCGAATACCGGGATTGGCTGTTCGCGTTCAGCGGCCATTTTGCTCAAGGCATTGCCGCCGTTCAGCGAGCCGGTAAAGCCGACCGCTTGAATGGCCGGGTGCTTGACCAGCGCTTCGCCCACGCCTGCGCCGAAGATCATGTTGAACACGCCTTGAGGCATGCCGGTTTTTTCGGCCGCGCGGATAATCGCGCAGCCCACCAGATCAGCCGTAGCCATATGGCCGCTGTGTGCCTTGAACACCACCGGGCACCCGGCGGCGAAGGCGGCAGCAGTGTCCCCACCGGCCGTTGAGAAGGCCAGCGGGAAGTTGCTGGCGCCAAATACCGCCACAGCGCCGACGCCGATGCGGTATTGGCGCAAATCAACCCGAGGCAGCGGTTTGCGGTCCGGCAGGGCCAGGTCAATACGCGCACCCAAAAAGTCACCGCGTCGAAGCACCTTGGCGAACAGGCGCATCTGCCCGCTGGTACGTCCGCGCTCACCTTGAATACGCCCGGCAGGCAACGCCGTCTCAGCGCAGACAATGGCGACAAAGTCATCGCCCAACTGGTCGATTTCGTCCGCGACGGCATCCAGAAATTCAGCGCGACGTTCAGGGCTCAACTGGCGAAAGGCAACAAACGCTTGGTCGGCAGCATTGGCGGCGTCATTCACTTCTTCGGGGGTGGCCTGATAAAAGCGATAAGGCAGCGCCTGGCCGGTGCTGGCGTCAAGGCTTTCAAGGGTTGTGGTGCCAGCAGCGCTGCGGCGGCCGCCGATAAAGTTGTGGCCGGTTACGGTCGACATGGTTTCAATCCTCGCTAGATAGGCTTAAAGCGCGCATGGGGGGATCAGCGCACAAGACAGGGTTTTTTGTTGTCGTATTTCCAGCCCGGAACAATGTACTGCATGGCGACGCTGTCGTCCCGCGCGCCCAGTCCCATGCCTTTGTACAGTTCGTGGGCCTTGGCCACGGCGTCCATATCGATGTCCACACCCAGGCCGGGGCGAGCCGGGACCTTGATATGGCCGTCGACGATTTTCAGCGGTTCACGGGTCAGGCGCTGGCCGTCCTGCCAGATCCAGTGGGTATCAATGGCAGTGATGTCGCCCGGTGCGGCGGCGGCGACCTGAGTGAACATGGCCAGGGAAATATCAAAGTGATTGTTGGAGTGCGAGCCCCAGGTCAGGCCCCACTCATGGCACATCTGCGCGACGCGTACCGAGCCTTGCATCGTCCAGAAATGCGGGTCGGCCAGTGGAATGTCCACGGCGTGCGATTGAATGGCGTGGCCCATTTCACGCCAGTCGGTGGCGATCATGTTGGTGGCCGTCGGCAGGCCGGTGGCGCGTCTGAACTCGGCCATGACCTCACGCCCCGAGTAACCGTTTTCGGCGCCGCAGGGGTCTTCGGCATAGGCCAGTACATGATGCTGGTCGCGGCACAGGGCCACGGCCTCTTTGAGTGACCAGGCGCCATTGGGGTCCAGGGTGATGCGCGCCTCGGGGAAGCGTTCAGCCAGCGCGGTCACGGCTTCGATTTCTTCGGCACCGCGCAACACGCCGCCCTTGAGCTTGAAGTCGTTAAACCCGTATTTGGCTTGTGCCGCTTCGGCCAGACGGACCACGGCTTGCGGGGTCATCGCCTGCTCATGGCGCAGGCGAAACCAGTCATCGCCATCCGCTTCATTGCGATAAGCCAGATCGGTCTGTTGACGGTCACCGATATAAAACAGATAGCCGAGCATCTTCACCGCATCGCGCTGCTGGCCTTCACCGAGCAGGGCGGCCACCGGCACTTCCAGAAATTGACCGAGCAGGTCGAGCAGGGCGGCTTCCATGGCCGTGACGGCGTGGATGGTGATGCGCAGGTCGAAGGTTTGCAGGCCCCGGCCCGCCGAATCCCGTGCTGCAAAGGTGCGGCGCATGGCGTTGAGAATGCTTTGGTAGTTCCCAATAGGCTGGCCCACGACCAGGCTGCGGGCATCTTCCAGGGTTTCGCGAATGCGCTCGCCGCCGGGCACTTCACCGACACCGGTACGGCCGCTGCTGTCTTTGAGAATAACAATGTTTCGGGTGAAAAACGGCCCGTGGGCGCCGCTGAGGTTGAGCAGCATGCTGTCATGACCGGCCACTGGAATCACTTGCAGGCTAGTTATCACTGGTGCATGGCTGGCGTGGTGCTGATGTTCGGCATTCATGGCGTGTTCCTTGAATTTTTTATTGGAGTCAGGTGCTAAGCGGGTTGCAAGACGGCGCGAACATCGTCCGCGGGCTTGGGTTTGGTCTTGGCAAAGAACACAATGATTGCCGCCAGAATGGATGTACCGGCCAGCCCGTAAAGACCGCCTTGAATGGAGCCGGTGGTCTGTTCCAGAAAGCCGAACGTGGTGGGGGCAACAAACCCGCCCAGGTTGCCCACCGAATTGATCAGCGCGATAACCGCCGCAGCGATGCGCGCATCCAGATAAGCCTGTGGAATCGGCCAGAACAGCGCCGAAGCCGATTTGAAACCGATGGCGGCGAAGCAAATTGCGATAAAGGCAAAGATCGGCCCTCCGGTGGTCGACAGGAACATGCCCAGCGCGGCAATCAGCAAGGCCGCGGCGATCCACGCCTGCTGGTATTTAAAGCGGCTGGCCAGAGACGCGAATGCATACATGGCAAGGATCGAAATCAACCACGGAATCGAGTTGAAAAGACCGACCTGCATATCGCTCAGGTCGCCCATTTTCTTGATGATGCTCGGCAGCCAGAAGGTCGCGGCGTAGATGGTCAACTGAATGCAGAAATAGATCGCGCAGAACAGCAAGATCTGGCGGTCTTTGAGCAACTTGAACACGCTCGGCTTGACCGTGTTGACGGCATCGCGCTCGCGCTGTTCGCGGTCAATTTCATTGACCAGCGCATCTTGCTCGGCGCGGCTGAGCCACGTGGCGTCATGGGGTTTGGAATCCAGCCAATACCAGACAAAGCCACACAGCAGCACCGAAGCCATGCCCTCAATGATGTACATCCACTGCCAGCCGTGCAGGCCCAAACCGTTGATTTGCAGCAACAGGCCGGACAGCGGGCCAGAGATCAGCGAGGCCAGCGCAGAACCGCTGAGGAAAATGGCAATTGCCTTGCCGCGCTCGGCGCCGGGCAGCCAGCGGGTGAAGTAATAAATCACCCCCGGGAAAAAACCGGCCTCGGCCACGCCGAGTAAAAAACGCAGGATATAGAAGTGGGTTTCGTTCTGGATAAAGGCCATCAGGGTGGCCGTGATGCCCCAGGTGAACATGATGCGGGTCAGCCAGATACGCGCCCCGACCTTTTGCAGCAGCATGTTGGAGGGCACTTCAAACAGTGCGTAACCAATAAAAAACAACCCGGCACCAAAGCCATAGGCTGCTGCGCCAATTCCCAGATCATGCTCCATGTGCGTGCGCACAAAGCCGATGTTGACCCGGTCGATGTAGTTAACGATAAACATGATGACGAAAAGCGGCAGGATATGGCGCTTCACCTTGTGGATCGCGCGCGCCAGAACGGGTTCGATGGCGGGCGCAGCAGACACGTTTTCGGAAGTATTCACAGAGCTTAACCCCACTGATTATTTTTATGCGGGTTGGTGTGTGCTGAAGGCATGGCCTGCAGTTGACGGACATCATACGACTTGATTTTTAGGCAGGCAATGCTCTTTTAGAGCTCATTACAGGCTTTTTTGCTGTATTCAAGCGTGTGTGGTGACTGGAAAAGAGAAGGGGTGATTCGGTTATTTCCACTTGTCATACATGTTGGGGCGGGGTTGAATGGCCCGTATCACCCACAGGGAACCTCTATGGACGACTCCTCGATACGCAAACGCTCGCAAGGCCTTGCCCATGACATCGTGGCTGAGTTGACTCAACGGATTTTGTTGGGCCAATTGGCGGCGGGAGAGAAACTGCCCTCCGAATCGGCCATCGTGCGCGAGCATGGCGTCAGCCGAACGGTGGTGCGTGAAGCCATTTCCAGAATGCAAGCGTCGGGGTTGGTCGAAACCCGCCATGGGATTGGTACCTTTGTGCTGGCACGCGACCCGCGCCAGGGCTTGCACCTCAAGCGCGATACGGCAGACAGCGTGCGCGGGATAATTGAATTGCGCATGGGGCTTGAGACCCAGGCGGCGGCATTGGCGGCCCGGCGGCGCACTGAAGGGCAATTGCAGCACATGCGTGAAGCGCTGGATGACTACCAGCGTTCTTTGGCCAACAACGACAGCAGTGTCGAGGCTGATATGCGCTTTCACAAACTGATTGCCCAGGCGACGGGCAATAGCTATTTCACCGATATCATTTGCCAGCTGGGCCGTTCGGTGATCCCGCGTACCCGCCTTGATGCGGATGAGCGGGGGGATGCTGATTTAACGCAGCTTGGGCAGATGGCCGTGATCGAGCATGAAGCCATTTTGCAGGCGATCCGCCGGCAAGACCCCGATGCGGCGCGAGCGGCCATGCTGCTGCACCTGAGCAACAGCCTTGAGCGCATGGCGGTGGATTGATGTAGGTATCGCGGGCCGCGCCGATGGAAACCTGTAGCAGCTGTCGAGGAACGAAGGCTGCGTTCGATGGCGCAGCCGTCGTAAAACCATTCAAACCGGTCCATCAGATAAACCTCGTTATGCGGTTAACGATCGCTTCGCGACCGAACGCAGCCTCGCGCTGCTCGTCAGCTGCTACGAGACTTTGCGTTCTCCTGATTGGCCGGACACTGATTAGGCTGAGGGACTTTTCACACTGGCAGCGTGCTATCGTGCTCACCTTTTTTCAGGGAGATTTTCAATGCGAATGCTGATTGGCGTGATGAGCGTGGCCTTGCTGGCCGGTTGCGTTTCACCGGCAATGGATGATGCACGTGCCAAGCCTGCAACGCGGGTCTTGGCGTCTGCCAAACCCACGCCACTGGTTGCGGAGTGCATCAAGTTTTCATGGCAGGATGAAAACGTCTTCGGCGTGGACGCCAGCGCCTACATCAACACTGAAAAATCCGGTCAGTTGACGGTCTACACCCGCAACGCCGAATCCTTCGCCGATCTGCTGCCACAGGGCACGGGCACGGCGGTCAGTTATTACGCCAAACAACCTGACGACAGTTCGGCCATGCGCCGTCTGGCGATGTTGGCCACATGCTTGTAATCACTGTGCAATGGGCCTGAGACACGGCTTTGTACTGACCCGGCACTGGCGTGATACCCCGTCAGGCATCGAGGTTGAATTCTGGCTCGCCACCGATGCCGGGCCACAACGCGTGCGCCTGCCTTATCAGACCTGCAATGCGTTTATTCCGTTGGCGCAACGCGATCAGGCACACGCGCTGCTCAGCGAAGAGCGTGATATCGAGCTGCGTGAGCTGGCGCTGTGTGATTTTCAGTCGCGGCCCGTAGTCGGCGTATATTGCCGTCAATACGCGCAATTGCTCGATATTGCCCAACGTCTGCGCCGCGCCGGCATCGATGTGTACGAAGCCGATGTGCGCCCTGCGGAGCGTTTCCTGATGGAGCGCTTTATCACCGCGCCTGTCAGTTTTGGCGCGGGCTCTGAGGTCGATGGCGTATTGCTCAACACCCGGATAAAACCGCATCCCGATTACCGGCCGCGTTTGAAACTGGTGTCACTGGACATCGAGACCAGCGCTCACGGCGACTTGTATTCCATTGCGCTGGAAGGCTGTGGTCAGCGTCAGGTGTACATGCTGGGCAAAGCCCTTGATACCGACACAGCGGTCGACTTCGACCTTGAATTCTGCGCCACCCGTGGTGACTTGCTGCACAAGCTGAACCAGTGGATGGCCGAGCATGATCCTGACGCGATCATTGGCTGGAATGTGGTGCAGTTCGACATGCGCGTGTTGCACGAGCATGCACGGCGGTTGGGCATTCCGTTGCTGTTGGGGCGCGGTCGCAGTGAAATGCAGTGGCGCGAGCACGGCACGCGCAACAATCACTTCTTCGCCAGTGCGCCGGGCCGACTGATTATCGACGGCATTGAATCCCTGCGTTCAGCAACCTGGTCGTTTCCCTCATTCAGTCTTGAAAACGTCGCGCAGACGCTGCTGGGCGAGGGCAAGGACATCAGTACGCCGTACCAGCGCATGGATGAAATCAACCGCATGTTCGTCGAGGACAAGCCTGCGCTGGCGCGTTACAACCTCAAGGATTGCGAGTTGGTGACGCGCATCTTCGAGAAAACCCAACTGCTGACTTTTTTGCTCGAGCGCGCCTCGGTGACGGGGCTGGAGGTTGATCGCAGCGGCGGTTCGGTGGCGGCGTTTTACCATCTGTACATGCCGTTGATGCACCGTCAGGGGTTCGTCGCGCCGAACGTCGGCGCCAACCCGCCTCAGGCCAGCCCCGGTGGCTTTGTCATGGAGTCTTCGCCGGGCTTGTACGAGTCGGTGCTGGTGCTCGATTACAAGAGCCTGTATCCGTCGATCATTCGCACCTTTCTGATCGACCCGCTGGGGTTAGTCGAAGGGCTGCGTGAACCGGGCGACGAAACCTCTGTGCCGGGCTTTCGCGGGGCGCGTTTTTCGCGCACCCGGCATTGTTTGCCGGCGATCATCGAGCGCGTTGCCAACGGCCGAGAAGTGGCCAAGCGGGAAAAAAATGCGCCGTTGTCGCAAGCCTTGAAGATCATCATGAATGCCTTTTACGGCGTCTTGGGTTCCAGCGGTTGCCGTTTTTTCGACACGCGGCTGGCGTCGTCCATCACCTTGCGCGGGCATGAAATCATGCTCAAGACCCGTGCCCTGATCGAAGCGCAGGGTTTCAGCGTGATCTACGGCGACACCGACTCCACCTTCGTCTGGCTGCGCAGTGAACACAGCGAAGAAGATGCAGCGCGTATCGGTCGCGAACTGGTGCAACACGTCAACCAGTGGTGGCAAGCCCACGTGCGTGACGAGTACGGATTGACCAGCGCGCTGGAGCTGCAGTTTGAAACCCACTACAGCCGCTTCTTGATGCCGACTATCCGAGGCGCCGAGGAGGGCAGTAAAAAGCGCTACGCAGGCTTGGTGGTGCACCCGGACGGGCAGCGCGAGATGGTCTACAAAGGCCTTGAAACCGTGCGCAGCGACTGGTCGCCGCTGGCCCAACAGTTTCAGCGGGCGTTGTACCTGCGCATCTTCAACCGCGAGCCGTATCAAGACTACGTGCGCGAGTTTGTGCGCGACACCTTGGCGGGCGTACACGACGACCTGCTGATCTATCGTAAACGCCTGCGTCGACCGCTCAGCGACTACGAGCGCAATGTGCCGCCCCACGTGCGGGCGGCGCGGTTGGCCGATGAATTCAACGACCAGCAACAGCGTCCGCGCCAGTACCAGAACGGGGGGTACATCAGCTACGTGATCACCCTGGCCGGGCCGCAGCCGCTGGAGAACCGTACCGCCGAAGTGGACTACGACCACTACCTGACGCGCCAACTGCAACCGGTGGCGGATGCCATTCTGGTGTTCGTTGACGACGACTTCAGCGCCTTGGTGGGCGGCCAGATGGGATTGTTTTAATCCTGAGTAGCGGCCTTTGAGCGGGCGCGATCTTTGGCGGCCTTGGCTTCGGCGGCCAGGCACTCCATGCAAAACTGCTCGGCGTAGCTCATCAGGATTTCGGTGCTCTCACCTTTGATAATGCGCTCGCCGGCGAGGATATAGCGCATGCGTTTCTCGGTGACGCCGATGCGCTGGGCAATCCAGGCGGGGGTTTGGCCGATACGGTCGACCAGTTTGTTGGCGTATTCGGTGGAGTGGTTGTAGCGCTCAGCGTTGGGAAACATAGGGGTTCCATGGGGCGGGGAAATAAAGCCGGACGGCAGGTTACTCCTTTTTGTTGCAGTCGCCTGTTTTTAAACGGGTGGACTGATAAGAGGCAGCCTGAAATCGGTTGCTTGTAACGAGGGAGGTCATGATATTTCCAGTGCCTGGATGTATAAAAAGGGTGCTTATTGATCGGGCTTCCAGTCTGGCCTCTCTGCGTCATAACCTTGGGTTGGATGAGGCGGAAGAGGATGGTCTTTCATTAAGTTGGGGAAACGTATGTCGGGGTCTGATTTTAATTGTGTCCGTAGATCAGTGTAGAATTTTTTCAGTTCCTCATCTGGGCTATACCACATTGCCATATGGGGTGGGGACTCTTTCTCAAAAACTGTCGTCATTATCAGTGATGCCAAGTTGTGCCCTTGCGATAATGCTAGTTGATAGTGTTTCAGGGCAATTGGGAAGTTACTTTTGACAATTTCGTAATAAGACCCTAGCTCATAGTAGGCTTGCCCATATCCTTGATCCGCAGCGCATTGCGTATACTGAAGCCCGAGTGAGTCTTTATTTCCTATATATATATGTTGCTTGCCGAGTTCTGTGAGGGCGGCAGGATTGCCCATCCTCGCGGCCTTGTCCAAAAATGTCAAACCATCCGTGGCTGGGTTTTTAACACCGGCCCTATTCCCAATGATTGCCCCCATATTATAAAAACCTTGTGGGATATTAAGATCAATCATGCGCTGATACAGATCGATAGCTTTCTGGGTATCTTTTTCTACACCCCCAGGCCACCCTGTACGATAGAGGGCTGCCAAGTTATGCATGGCTTTCCAGTGATCTCGTTCTACAGCTTTGCTATATAACTCAACGATGCGATCCCAAGGTCGTAAAGTGTCCGGCTTTGCCAGTTGTGCGGCTTCTCTGTACCAAGCGTCGGCTAAAGGATCGAGTGAAGGTAAATAGTCCTTTTCATGAACGCATACAAAAGGTTTAAAGTCAGCCATCGCTTGACCTCCATGGGTTAATAAAATAGTCAGGGCGATATTGTTTAAAAAAGGCATTAGTCCACCGTAAATGCTGGACTGTAGGGTGTAGTTATGTCCCAGAAACGCTGTAGATGTGACTTAAGCGGGTTGCCTTTTATCCGTGCTTTCCAATTTTTATCCATTTGCTCAGTCCAAAAATCGAAATTATCTTGAGTTGAAGATTTTAATGGGCCCGCATGCATCCCCCACAACTTCTCCCTTAAAGACTTCGCTAACACCGGATGTGGGTGCGCAATCCCCAATTCCGAGTCGCTGTGCATACTGCGGATATTGATATTGGCGGAGCTGAGCAAGGTATATACGTCATCTACCAACAGCAGTTTTGAATGCACGTAGATGTTTTTATATCGGGCTTTAGTTACTGGTGCGTTGAGCTGGGCTTCAGTCTCGGCCGACATGGGCAGAGGCGGTGCACTTCCCGGAGCCGGGTCGCTGGTGGCGAGGGTCGCAATGATGATTTTCAGGCCGGGGATTTCCCTGAGTTCGTACGGCT
>NZ_VFIO01000011.1 GCF_007858365.1 Pseudomonas saxonica
TCAGATTTAACTATTTGAACCAGAAGCACTTCGTGCTCAGGTCTAATTTTGATGTTGGCCACTGACAGGCTTCCACGAATACGATGTTGGTCGCATGTTATCAGCGTTTTATTTGTAAACACCCTCTAAGGGCGAAACCTTTCTTCCAGTTAAAAGCATCCAATGGATATGTACTCGAAGCTTTTAATTGGCCTGCGTACATATCCATTGGGTGTATTAAGACGTTCTACGGGTTACGCCCTTACGGCGTGTCACTTTGCAAAAGCGGCAAAGTAACCAAAACGCTTCCGCCCCCGCGTACGGCCCTCGCTTCGCTCAGGTGTCCCTCACTCCGGTCCCGCTCCGTGGGCACGCTGCGACGGGCCATCCATGGCCCGATCGCAGCTCTCCCGGCATCCATGCCGGTCGACCCACTCCGCGAAACCTCCTTTCGGCCTCCCGAAGGGGCGGCAAATCAAAAGCCAGATCAAAAGCCAGATCAAAAGCCAGATCAAAAGCTCGCTTACGCTCTTGTAGCCGCTGTCGAGGAACGAAGGCTGCGATCGGTGGCGCTAACTTCATAGATCCATCGCCAATCACTCGATTAATCCAAAGAGTTCGGTACAGCAACGCCATCAATCGCAGCCTTGGTACCTTGTCAGCCACTGAGATTGTTGGCGTTGCCTGTGCCCCGGTATTACATGTACAAAATCACCAGTTCGTTGATCACTGACGGACGTTCGCTGCCCAATACATGGGTGTTGAGTTCAAGGGTCAATTGCGTTCCGCTTTTAACCTGCTCGACACGCTTGACCCGCGCTCGTGAGTGGATGGTCGCACCCTCTGGCACCGGCGCCGGGAAGCGTAAACGGTCCGAACCGTAGTTGACCATGTTGCTGAACCCGGTGATTTCATACCCCAGATTCAATTGCATGCGCGATTGCAGAATCTGCACCAGCGCACCGTGGGCGATGGTGCCGCCAAACGGGCTTTGCTTGCGCGCCCGCTCAGGGTCGGTGTGTATCCAGTAATCATCACCCGACAACTGCGCAAACGCATCGATCAATTCTTGATCGACTACCACTTGATTGCTCCATCCGCTGAACGTGTCGCTGACTAACGCTTGCAAGGCCGCTGTGTCGCTGAGGGCGATCTGGCGCACGGTACTCTTTTCACTCACAACAGGCTCAGGCTGGCTGCGCGCGCCTTGCAAGGCAATCGGGTCTTTGTCCAGCCCGGTGAAGCGCAACAGCCGTGTACCTTTGGCATCCACCTCGGCAAACACTGGCTGCAACGCCATGCCGATTTTCACTTCGGTTTCGTCAAGACCCACCAGGTTGCTGTTGATCCGTACACCTTGCTCCAACTCGATCACCGCCAGTATTTGCGGCATTTCGTCGGCAAAGTCCGGCAGTGTGGCAATGCGCGTCACGGTGTAGCTGTACAGCGTGGCGGCACCGTTCACTTCACGCCAGGTCAGTGCATGGGCCAGACAAGACGGGCAATGCCGACGCGGGTAGAACACCCAGTGGTTGCAGTGATCGCATTGTTGAATCAGTAAGCGTTCGGCCTTCAAGCCTTCCCAGAATGGTGCAGAAATCTCGGTCGGGATCGGCATGGGTTTGTTGTTTGACATTGGATTTATGCTCCCTGAAGGATCAAAGCGCCCTGCTCACTCATCACCCCACCGGTGCCTGAGACGTATACCGTGTCGCAACGTGAAAGCTGACGCTCACCCGCTTCACCGGCAATCTGTGTAACGGCCTCGATGACTTGCGACATGCCCCCAGCCGAGCCCGCCTGACCGAAGCTGAGCTGGCCACCGTGTGTGTTCATGGGGAAATCACCACGCCAGGTCAGGTCGTGCTCGCGGACAAAACTCATGCCTTCGCCTTTGGCACAGAAACCCGCGTCTTCCAGGGTCAGCAAGGCCGTGATGGTGTAGCAATCGTAGATTTGCGCGGCATCGACGTCTTTAGGCTTGAGCCCGGCCATGTCGAATGCCCGACGCGAAGCCGGCCCTATCGGGGTTTTCACCATGTCTTCGGCGTAAGACGGTGATTTAAAGGCCAGATGCTCGCCAAAGCCGGTGATATACGACGGACGTTTACGCGCCCGCGCAGCCACTTCCTTGGACGCGATGATCAATGCCGCGCCACCGGCCACCGGCATGACGATTTCCAGTACATGCAGCGGGTCAGCCACTTTTTTACTGGCCAGTACCTGTTCGATGGTCAACGGCTGACCGTAAAACATGGCTTGCGGGTTGTATTGCGCGTTAGTGCGTTGGTCAACGGCAATTTTGGCCAGCGCACGCGGGTCGTAGCCATATTGAGCGGCATAACGCTGGGCAATCATGGCGTAACCCGTGTTCTGGCCCATGTGGCCGTAGGGCAGATCGAACTCGGCCTCAGGGGCACCGAAAGCCGTGCTGTGCCCGCCAAAGCGCATGGCGCGGGCCATCCAGCTCGGGTCTTCATCCGGTCCCAGCGGCGCCATGCGCGCGGGCAGCACGCAGAGCACGGCCTGACACAGGCCCAGTTCGATGGCTGCGGCAGCACGCCAGACCATGCCCACAGAGGTGCAACCACCGAGGTCGACGACTTCGGCAAAGTTAAGGCGCAAGCCCAGGTACTCAGCGGCCATGGCGGGCACAAAGACTGAGGCTTCGTGAAAATGCGGGCCGTTGATCACCAGTCCGTCGAGATCCGAGGCGTTCAACCCGGCATCGCGCAAGGCCTGTGCAGCCAGGTCGGCAACTTGTTCGAGATGGAACATGCGCGGGGCCGTAGCGTATTTTTCCGGTTTGTATTGAGCGCTGCCGACAATGGCCGCGTGACCTTTAAGACCCATAGGTTTCTCTCTCTTCTAGTCAATTCATAACGCTGCAGTCGGTCAATCAGGGAAGCGGTCATGCTCGTAGCAGCTGACGAGTCGTGCGAGGCTGCGTTCGACGATGCAATCGTCGCAAATGGTTTCACGACGGCTTTGCCGCCGAACGCAGCCTCGCAAAGCTCGTCAGCTGCTACAGGTTATGCAAACCCCGCGTCAGAACGTGTATTTCATCGAGAACGTGGCGTAGTCACGGTCTGCCAACGGGCGATGAATCGGATCCGGCGAGCCCAGGTACGCGATGTACTTAAACGACATTTCCAGGTTGCTCAGGTATTTGAACGTGGTCCCCGCACTGAGCCGACGATCACCGGCCACCCCGGCAATCGTGCCGGACATCGGTGCCGCACCGCTGAAGACGTTGGAGAAGGTGAATGGCACTTCAAGATCCCAGCCCTGAAACACCCCCGGATAACTGAAGGAAGCACCCACGGTGTAAGCACTGGAAGAGCGGGTTTTCCACGCTGACGAGGTTTTATAGGTGTAGTCATTCGACGGCTGGATCGCGCCTGCATACGGCGGGGCAATCGGCAGCCCCAGCAGATTTGGCGCGCCCGACACGTCATCCACATCGTCCACGCGCACGGTGACGATTTCACCGGTCAGCGTGGTCTGGCTGGCCCACGGGCGATCACCCAGAATACGCATGCCCGAGAATTGCAGCTGCTGGCCTTTGCCGCGAGTGGGCACAGGGCCCAGTCCGGTATTGACCATCACCGGTGCACCATCACGGTATGACCACTCCGCACCCAACTGGTATTCGCCAATCTTGGTGGTGGCGCTGAGTCCTGTCAGCTTGATGTCCTCGAAGTACTTCACCTTATAGCCGTTGGTGGTGTACGCGTACTGGCCATTGCCCAAGGCCAGCGGCTGATAGCCTACCAGGGCGGTGGCCGGGTTTTTGTCGTGGTAGACCACATGGAACAGCGACAGCTCGATGTCGCTGATCGGCCGGAAGCGGATTTGTGCGCCCCACTGCCCGCTGTCACGGGGTTCATCGGTGCCGGTGTAGTTGATGCGTGAACCGTTGGCCCCGAGGATAAACTCACGGCCCGGGCCAATCACATCAGAGGTTGACAGGTAGCTGCCCACAGGCGGCAGTTCGGTGCCCTTCCACTCATACTGCACATAGCCGCCCAAGGTGAACTGCGGGTTGATGCGGTAGGACGCCGAGAACTGGCCCACCGGCAGCAACACTTCCTTGACCTCAACCCCCGGCTGCGCCGCTTTCACCGCATCGGACGGGTTCTGTACGCCATTGACGCCAGGGTAATACAGACTCTCGCCCCAGGATTCGATGTGTCGACCGGCCTTGACGTCGAGCATGGTGTCGTTGTCAAAGCGCCAGCCGCCAAACACATAGGCATCGAGCAAGCGCGTGCGGCCGCCACTGAAGTAGCGGGTTTGGCTGGTGAATTCATCGTTATCGCCGGTTTTGTTGACCGTGCTGGGTGAGTCGTTGTCGTTTTTGCGGTGGTAGACATCGTCGTAGAAGGTACTGGCGCGGACCACGGCGCCGTAGTTGTCTTTACGCAAAATCATCTCGCCCAGGGCGCCTACCCGGTTAGTGGTCAGGCTGTGCTGATCGAAGTTGCGGTTCGGATCATCGACGTTGATACCCATCAGGCGATTGCTCGGATCCCCCAGACGCATGCCGATACCATAGCTGGTGGTGACAGACCAATCGATGGTTGTCCCATCCTCGAACTCAATAGTTTCCCCCGCCCACGCCGGGCTGGATACCAGCGCCACGGCAACTGCCAGGCCGGTGAACTGGAAGCTTTTATTGTTGTTTTTATTGATCACACTGGCTCTCCTGATTAGCGACCCGATGGCCGCCTCGATGGGTTCAAGCGTCATTGCATTGCACGGCGCATAGCCCCGGCTCAAAACATCTGAAGCGGGTCGAACTTCACGACTCCTGTCGCGCACCGCCGATAACGGTGCAACCCTCCTTGTTCCTCACGGACGAGCGCCCCCTCGGCCATCAGGTAATTGGCGTGAGCCAAGGTCTCGCCCACTGCCATCAACTCGTCAAAACGACCTGACAGCTTTTTAAACAGCACCGCCATCATCTCCAGCCCGGTCAATGGCTGCTCACAAGCGTCCAGTAACTGCTGCAAATGATTGAGATGGTGGTCGCGCAGTTGATCCAGGCGCAGGTGAAGGTTGAAAAAAGGCCGCTCGTGCGCCGGTAACACCAGCACGCTGTCGGGGATCACCCGCAGGCGCTCGATAGAGTCCAGCCAGTCCCGCAGCGGATTGGCTTCTGGCTCAGGCACATACACAGAAATGGTTGAAGTGATACGTGGCAACACCTGGTCGCCCGAGATCAGCAGGCCGTCATCGGCGGCATACAGGCAGGCATGCTCGGGCGAATGGCCGTTGCCCATCACCACCTGCCAGCGGCGCCCGCCAATGGTCAACTCACTGCCGTGGCTGATGCGGGTGAAACTGGCGGTCAATTGCGGCCTGAAATGCTCACCCTGAATCAGCGGCAACAATGCGGCGGCGCGCTCAGCCGTGAACCCCGCTTTTTGATAGAAGTCGAGAAACGCCCACTCAGGCTCGCGGGATTTAGGCGGGCCGTGGTGCAAGGCATCGAACTCACCCAAGGTCATCAGCACCGGGCAACAGAACCGCTCGGCCAACCAGCCAACCACCCCCGTGTGGTCACTGTGAAAATGCGTACAAATCACTGCCTTGAGTGGCAGACCGCCCAGCACGTCGACAAATACCTGCTCCCAGACTGCGCGGCACTGATCGCTGTTGAGGCCGGTATCGACCGCGACCCAACCGTCGCCGTGGCGTAACAAATACAGGTTGATATGGTCCAGGCCAAAGGGCAGTGGCATGCGCAGCCACAACACCCCCTCTGCTACCTCTTGCACCTGGCCATGGGCAGGCGGTTGCGGCCACGGATAGCGCAGACCGTCACGCCATTCATGGCCGTGTACGTCGAGGTTACTCATGGCCACTGCCTGCAAAGGGCGCCAAACCGGCGCGCGCCAACACGTCCAGCGAGTACGGCTGATAAGTACGGGTACTTTCATCGCGCACGAACAACGGGTCGGCAAACAAATCAGGGGCGTAGCCCTGACGCTGCAAATCAACCTTACGCAGCTTGAAGGTGCTGGTCAGGTCTGCCGCCGCACAAACCCGTACAAACATTGGCGCGGCATAACGCGGCAAACGGGCTTCGGTCAATTCATAAAACGCCTGCGGGTCAAACACCTGTCCGGGCTGCATGAGGATCGCTGCCATGCCCGCCCGACCTTCGTGATCCGGTACTTGCACGCCATACACATTGATCAGTTCGAGGCCCGGTAAATCACCCAACGTGTCTGCCACTTCAAGGGTCGAAACGTTTTCGCTTTTCCAGCGATAGGTGTCGCCGATACGGTCGACAAAATAGCAATAGCCATCATCGTCGTAACGCAGCAGATCGCCCGAACTCCAGTACGCATCGCCTTCCTGAAACACGTTGCGGCGGATCTTGCTTTCGGTGGCGTCCTCGCTGGTATATCCCTCGAAGCGCCCGCCGCCAATGTGTGGATGATTGATGATAAAGCCCATCGCCTCGCCCACTTCGCCGGGTTTGCAGAGCTGGTAAAAACCCTGTTCGTCCCGTGGATGGCTGTCGCTTTCAACGTCATAGCGCACCAGGCGCAGGTTGGTGCGGTTCCAGTCCGGCACACGGCCACACGAACCGATGTAGTTGTCGACATTGATCACGTTGGCGTTGGCCTCGGTCGCTCCCCAGCCCTCAAACACCTGAATCGGGCCGAAGCGCTCCAGCCAGCGTTGCCAGGATTCGGGTGTCAGCCCGGCGCCAAGCATCAAGCGCAAACTGTGCTCGCGTTCACCATCATGGGTGGGCTGGTTCAGCAGGTAGCGGCAGATTTCGCCGATGTACTGAAACACCGTGATCTGATGGCGGCGCACGTCCAGCCAGAATTCACGCACGCTGAATTTACGCCGTACCACGATGCTAGCCCCGCAACGCAATGCGGTGGACGTCACCGATGTCGCCGCAGCGCCGTGGTAAAGCGGCAAGCAGCAATAAAACACGTCATCACTGGTTGCGCCCATGGTGACTTCCATCACGTCCCCGGACGACATCCAGCGCATATGGCTGTAGCGCGCCGCTTTGGGCAAACCGGTGGTGCCGGAAGTGAAAATCAGCAAGGTCGTGCTTTCAGCGGTAATACCGGCACGAATGTCTTTCGAGAACGGCATGACAGGCGCGGCGGCTATCTGCGCAGCCAGACTGACGTCTACCCGAGACGGCATCAGGCTTTCATAGGGGTTTTGCGCATCTTCAATGAGCCACAGCGGTACTTCAGGCAAGCCTTCGGTGCCCAATATATTGTTCAGGCACTCCTCGCCCACCACCAGCGCCTTGGCCGACGTTGTGAGCAAGGCATGAGCCAAAGGTTTACCGCTGACTTGGGTATTGATAAACGCCACCACCACGCCCAGTTTGACCAGACCAAACCAGCAGAAGAAAAACTGCGGGCGGTTCTCCATGGCAATCGCGCACACATCACCGGGGCGCAAGCCTTTGGCATAAAACACATGGGCCATGCGATGGGCCTGTGCATCGACCTGTGCGTAGGTGAATCTCTGATCGCCGTAAATCAGGAATGTACGTTCAGCAAACTGCTGCGCCTGTTCTTCCAGGCGATCTGCCAGGGTGTAGCGGTCAGCCGGTTTAATCCGGGCGCTGGCAGCCGAGCGCAGATCGAGTAACGCTTGGGTCTGTTCGCGCGGCACGGGTTGTTGTTTGTACTGTGCCAAAGAAGCAATACGGGACATGTCATTCATGACGCCACCGCTTCGGCCAGTGGGTAATCGCTGTAGCCTTCTGGGCCGGACGAGTACAGGGTCTTGCGATCGAAACGGGCCAGGGGCAAGCCGTGGCGCAAGCGCTCGACCAGATCCGGGTTGGCGATGAAGTGCCGCGCAAACGACACCGCCTCGCCCTGCCCGGCCTGCAACGCTGCTTGTGCAGAAGCGCCATCAAAACCATCGTTCAAAATCAGCCCGGAGCTGCAATTGCGCTGGGCCAAGGCGAAGGCATCCAGTTCGCTCAATGGCGAGCGCATGATATGCACGTACGCCAGATTCAGCGGCTCGGCCGCCCGGCACAGGGCTTCGGCCGTGGCCAGTGGGTCGCTGTCTTCGATGTCATTGAAAGGGTTACCGGGACACAGCCGCAGGCCCACACGGCCTGAACCTATGGCCGAGGCCATTGCGGTCAGCACCTCAGTGGGGAAACGCATGCGGTTCTGCACGCTGCCACCGTAGCGGTCATCGCGAAGGTTGCTGCCCGAAGCCATGAACTGCATAGGCAAATAACCGCTGGTGCAGTGCAGTTCAACCCCGTCAAAACCCGCCGCGCGGGCATTCAAGGCGGCCTGGCGATAGTCGCCGACCACCGCCTCAATATCCTCTATCGACAACGCTTGCGGCTCGTCGGTGTCGACCATTCCTGCGCGGTCGGTAAACAGCTGCGTGCGTGCCCGTATGGCTGAAGGGGCCACCGTTGCCGCGCCTGCGGGCTTGTTCAGCGCGCTCGCCGCCCGGCCCACGTGCATCAATTGCAACACGATCAACCCACCTTCGCCGTGCACGGCGTCGGTCACCGCCTTCCAGGCGGCCATCTGTTCGGCGTTGTAAATGGCCGGGGTGCGGCAATAGCCCAGACCGCTGGCGGAAGGCGCAGTGCCTTCGGCAACGATCAGGCCGGCCGAGGCCCGCTGGCGGTAGTACTCGATCATTTCAGCGGTCGGTACACCCCGATCGTCTGCGCGGCTGCGGGTCATGGGCGCCATGACAATGCGGTTGGCAAGTTCAAGCTCACCCAACCGCACAGGTTCAAACAAAATGCTCATAGTGGCTCCTTAGCGCACGCGGATCTTCGGCGCGCCAGCCCCACGGCGCAGGGTGGCAAGAAAGTGTTCGACCGGAGCCGCCGTCGCCACCTGCGGCAACTGATCCTTGTCCGGGCGGTTGGCCCAGAACTCGTGCCATGACGGGAACAGATCGTGAAAGGTGCCTGCGTAGGGTTCGCGTCCCGGCCAGCGCATTTTCTGCGTGCCAATCGGCGGCTTGTTGAGATCGCTGGCGTACCAGTAGCACGGCAGGCGACGACGGAAATACCAGCGCCCCTGCATGCGCTCATAGTCATCCCAATAGAGCATTTGCATGGTCACCCACTCGGGGCCGGTCTCGTGCTCGTTCTTGGAATACACCACACCCACGGCATGATCGGGGTCGGTGAACTCGATGAGGTGCTGGCCCAGGTGATGGGAGGTGCCGTGAAACTGGTCACGCAACGTGCTGTCGACCCAGGCTTTAAGGTGCGCCCGCCCGGTTTTTTCACGCCCGACCCGAATGTCTTCGGCAAACAGATTGACGTGGGCATCGAGGTCACGCATGTCCAGCGACAATGAATATTTGCCGGCCAGCTGGCGAATTTCTTCAATCGACTCCAGCCGGTCAAGACGGGCGAGCAAGGCGTTCTGTTCCATATGCGGTGTCCTTAAAGCGGTCTTTAAATGCCCGAACTGATTACTCGAGTACGGTGTACAACTCGCTGCTTCGGCCGCCATCGACCGGCAGACTGGCCCCGGTGATGTACGAGGCTTCATCGCTGGCCAGAAACAGAATGGCGTTAGCCACTTCCACCGGTTGGCCGACACGTTTGAGCGGGATCAGTTTTTCGGTATTCAGACGGGTTTTGTCATCGGTCAACATGCCTGCGGTGGCCGGGGTCTCGACCACGCCGGGAATCACCACATTGCAGCGAATGTTGTGGCTCGCGCCTTCACTGGCGGCGGCTCGACTGAAGTTAATCACGGCCGCTTTGGCGGCTGAGTAACCGGCCATCCACGGCGTGCCGAACAGGCCGCAGATCGACGCGATATTGATGATCGAACCACTGCCCTGGGCGCGCATCAGCGTCATCGCCGTGCGTGTGCCCCAGAACGTGCCATCCACGGTGGTGGCGAAGTTGGAGTGCCAGTCAGCCGTCGAGGTGCTGTCAATTGCGCCCCAGCTGTAAGCCATCGCGTTATTGACCAAAATATCCAGACGACCATTGCGCTCTGCCGCTGCCGTGATGGCTGCTACATAAGCGGCCTCATTACTGACATCGGCCACGGCGCATTCAGCACGGCCACCGGCATCACGAATCTGTGCCGCTACGGCTTCCAGTGGCTCGATGCGTCGACCGCAGAGCACGACCAGCGCGCCCTCCTCGGCAAAGCGCAAGGCTGTGGCCGCGCCGATGCCTGAGCCGGCCCCGGTGATAAACGCTACTTTGCTGTTTAAACGAGTTCCCATGACGCTCTCCCCACCCATCTGCTGCGCTTAGATAAAGGCCATGCCGCCATTGACCGCGAGGTTTTGCCCGGTGATAAAACTGGCATCATCACTGGCCAAAAAGGCCGCAACGCGAGCGATTTCATCGGTTTCACCCATGCGGCCCAACGGAATGGCCTTGAGCATGCTTTGCATCCAGTCTTCGGGGATGTCGGCCATCATTGGCGTGTTGGTCGGACCAGGAACAATGGTGTTCACGCGAATGCCATTGCTGGCCAGTTCACGGGCCATGCTGCGGGTAAGCCCCATGACCCCGGCCTTGGCGGCGCAGTAATGGCTTGGGCCTTCACCGGTGACGGCAGAAGTGCTGGAGATATTGATAATGACGCCGGGCGTGGCGGCCTTGAGCATCAGCTTGACGGCTTCGCGGCTACAGAAAAAAGTGCCGGTCAGGTTGACGCCGATGACGCGCTGCCAGTGCTCGTCGGGGGTCTCGGCGAAGGCATCGATGGAACCGATACCGGCATTGTTGACAACCACATCAAGGCTGCCAAAACACTCATGGGTGGCGGCCATTGCGGCCGCTACCGAGGCGCTGTCGGCCACGTTGCAGCTCACGGCCAGTGCGTTGTCGCCCAACCCTTCGATGGTTTGGCGAGCGGCTTCAAGATTGATATCTGCCGCCACTACCCGTGCGCCCTGCTCGGCGAAATGACGCACAATCGCACGCCCCATGCCTTGCCCGGCCCCTGTCACGAACGCCACTTTATTCAGCAACTTCATAGAAATCTCCCGCTAGCCAGAGTGCGCCCCGCTCTTAAGGTGTGAGCGGTGTATGGGAGCAATCATTGACTGCGAGAAAAAGCTGAACATCGTCCGATAAGACTAAGCACAGGATTGCCTAGGCATATGTGTGCGGCTGAAGTTGAAATGCCAGATTGAAATTCGCGGACGCGCTTGCTCGGCTATCGGCTGATGAGGAACCTGGGCTGCGAGGGGCGACGTGGCCGTCGCAACACCCTTGAACGGGGTTTAGACCCCGCTCATCAACCCATGCACAGTGGGCCGCGAAATATTCGCCTGACAGCGAACCACCTGCGCCACGCGGGAATAATCACTGGCCTGCTCGCCCTTGAGGCTGAATACACGCGCGGTAAAGTCATGGGCCCAGCGCTTTTCTTCCTGACTTTCGTGGCGCCCTAGCTGGCCCATCAACTGGGATTGACGCGCGTTAAGCTGCTCAAGCACGTCCTTGATCTTTGACAACCCTTTATCAACGGTTTCGAGCAGCTCGCGCATGGGCCGACGCTCAGCGGCGACGGGCACCACCAAAGGTGTGCCCAGAAGGTTGTGTTCCTGGACGTCAACACGGGTAAACCCGGTCTTGGCGAAAAGTTTGTCTTCACCCTGGATGGACAGTTGGCCCTTGAGTCGCTGCCACTGACTGTCCGCCGCCGAAAAACGCAGTGCCTCCTGATCAATGACTTCAACATGCAAACCCGCCTGAGCCAGGCTGGCGTTGAAGCGTTGCAGCAACTGGCGCTCACTCATGCCGTCATCCAGTACCACAGCAACGGGGCCCGGCAGATGCCGACCCGCATTGAACAACAACGCCTCACTGCCAGAGGCGAGTACGCTGTGCAGTGATTCAAGCCCCTTGATGCTGAAACGACTGCGCAACGGCGCTTGCAGGCTGAGGTTTAACTCGGCATCCAGACTGGCCGACGATAAGCGGCTGCGCTGATCAAGCAAGTCATTGAGGCGAGCAACCGAACGGCCAATCACGTCAATATCAGGGGCTACATGTTTGGACGAGGCGGCCAAATTACGCCCCACGTCGCGTTTCAGCCCGGTCATGTGTTCGGCCACTTCGCTCAGGTAAAGCTGAGCGGATTGCAGGGCCGAGGACTGGCGGTTCAATTGCAGGCTCAGGTCAGCCATTTTGCCCGGCTGACGGGGCGCAGCGCCTTGCGTGACCGCTTGCCTGATGCGTGGCGCTGCGGTGTCACGCGATTGGGCCTGCGCTCGCATGCCCAGGTCATACGCCGCAAGGGTCGAACGCTCGTTGACAACTTTCATGACTGACCTTCCCGCTTACATCAGGTCAAACAGAGAAATGGTTGCCATGCGGCTATACACTTTCTGGCTGGCCTGCATCGACAGCTCATAAGCCTGCACCGCCAGGAAGGCGCCGCCCATGTCGAGCTGGGACAGGTCGCCCTGCACTTTCTGATTGGCCAGGGACACGTCGGCATTGCTTTCGGCAAGCAGGGTCAGTGTGTTTTGGCGACCGCCCATGTCGGTTATCGCACCCATCATGTGGCCGTGGGTCACATCCAGTTGCTCCAGGGTGTCCTTGAGTTGCTGGCGGGTGGCCGGGTCGTCGGGCGCGTTTTTCAGGCTGTCGACCAGGCTGTGCAAGTCATTGAGGAAGTCCGCATCAGCCCCGAGCATCTGCTGGGCCGTGACGTTATCACCGATCAGCACGCCATTGCCGACTACGGCCTGACGCTCTTCATCGTTGCCCGTCATGCTGTAGGTGCCTGTGGCCGGGTCAAAGGTGACAGCGGGCACATCGTTGCGCGTGCCAGAGAACACATAGTTCCCGGCTTCGTCCTTGGCGTTGAAGTAACTGACCAGACTGTCTTCAAGACTGGACAGCTGGGTGGCGATGGCAGACAGATCCTCAGGGCTATTGGTGTCGTTACCCGCCCACAGCAGCAGGTCGCGAATGCTGCCCATGGCATCCGACCCTGACTGCACATAGGTCTCTTGCAATTTAAGGTTGTCGGACACTTTGCCAATGTTTTCGTTGTACTGGCCCAGGCTCGATTGCTCACGCTGGATGCGCAGCAGACGGGCACTGGCAATCGGATCGTCAGAGGGCTTCTGGATGCGCAAGCCACTGCCGATCTGGGCTTGCAACTGGGCAATGGCCTGACTGTTGCGGTTCATGTTGTTGTGCATCATCGCACTGGTTTGCGCGTTGCTGATTCGCATAGGGGTACGCCTTGTGGCCGGGTTTAAACGGAAGCCAGGATGGTGTCGAATAACTCATTGGCCGTTTGCACGACTTTCATGTTGGCCTGCAACGCTTTGTTGTATTCCATGATCATTTGCGCTTCTTCGGTGTCACTGACGGCACTGACCGCATCGCGCTGACTTTGGGCTTCTACCGCAACCGCGGTGGCGGATGTGAGGTCAGCCTGGTTTTGCCGGCTGGCACTGGCCACGTCCCCGAGCATCCCGCTGTAGGCTTCGCTGAGGGTCACTTCACTGCCGCCGATGGTGACTTTCTTGTTTTTCAACTCGATCAGGGCCAGCAGCACCTGGTTGTTGCCGTTGTCACCGGGCACCCCGGAAAACGCCAATTCTTCGGGCGTCACGTCATTCATTTGCAGCAGGTTGCTGCTGCCGGCGTTGAACGTCAGCAGCGGTTTACCGGGATTGCCGTTGAGGTCGTAGCCGGTGGCCAGCGTGTCATTGACCATCCGGGTCAGTTCTTCGGCCATTTGCACAAGGCTTTCGCGGGCAGGCAGCAAGTTGTTGTGTTCAACGTCATACAGCCCGCCAAACGAACCGCCCAGGCTGTCCTGCCTGAGCGGGAACGTATTGCCGGCAAACGTCAACGAGACTTCCTGTTCGCCCGCTGCGTTGGTGGTGACGGACAACTGCCCAGCCGTGCTGCCCGATACCAGCGGCTGACCATTATTGAGGGAAATGGTCAGTGAGCCATCACGGGCTTCATTGACGCGCACATCGGTGAATTTACTCAGTTCGCCTACCAGCAAGTCGCGGTGATCGCGCAACGCCGAACTGTCACCGCCGGTGGACTCGGCTTCGACGATTTTTTTGTTGAGCAACGCCAGGTTGTCGGCCAGTCCATTGATCTCGGTGCCCATGGCCGTGCGCTGTGCATGCAGTGCATCGAGCTGGCTGTTGATGCTGCTGTTGAGGCCATTGAAACGCTGGCTCAGGTTGCGCATTTCATTCAATACCTGCTGACGCTGCGGTATGTCGCCGGGGCTGTCGCTGGCGGCGCTCAGGGCTGCATAAAAGTTATCCAGACCGGTGCTGATGTTTGACCCCTCGCCCCCCATGACACCTTCCAGCGAGCTGAGATAGTCTTGCCCGGCCTGGTAATACTGCATGTCGGTGGTCGCCCGCCACAGTTGCTGGGTTTTGAAGTCGTCGCTCATGCGCCGCACGTTGGTGACGGCCACGCCGCCGCCGACCTGCTGATTGCTGGTGCCGGCCAGCGAGCCCATCTGCGCAGTCAACCGGCTGTAGCCGGGGGTGAACATGTTGGCTACGTTCTGCGCCGAGGTGTTGAGCGCAATTTGCGCGGCATTCATTCCGGAGTAACCAATCTGGCTCATCAAACTCACGATTCAATCTCCTTGCGCACCAGACGCATGTTCGGGGCAAACGCCGCAGAACTGAATGCACCCGCAGTGCTGATAATGGAAGTAGCGACTTGGTCTTCTAAAGCGACTGAATCGGGCATGCGCTTAAGGCCGATTCTGCTAATGGCTGAATCAGTGGAGGTTGACGGCCTAACAGCCTCCGCCAGCGGCACCGCCGGACGCTCAAGATCCGCCAGAATCGAACGGGTGTAGTTACGCGTTTCTGCGAACGGAATGCGCTCCACCCATTGGCTGACGCTGATTTGACCCTGTCGCGGGTCGCCGTTGACCTTCAGCCACTCATCCACGCGCCCCGGCCCTGCGTTATAGGCGGCTACGGCCAGCACGGTAGCGCCCTCGTAGCGTTTGAGCAGCTTGTCCAGATAGGCGACGCCCAGGCGCTTGTTGTAGGCGCCATCGGTGATCAGGCGCTGCTCGTTGAATTCCACCTTCAGTTCCTGGGCCATTTCCCGGGCGGTGTCCGGCATCAACTGCATCAACCCGCGCGCACCTTTGGACGATATGACGGCCACCTGCCCGGATGACTCGTGGGCGATCACGCGCTCAACCAGTGCCATGAGCGTGGTTGCCCCACGGGTCACGGTGTCTACGCCGCGCTGCCAGGTCTTCACAATCGGGGTAAACAGGCTGTCGGCCATCTGGGGCGCGGCAGGCGTCGGTGGCATGTCCCGATGCCCGGCGTGCACAGGGTCCGCCACCACGGCCTCACCCCGCGACAACTGCTTGACCAGCAGGTCGGCGATGCCCGTTTGCCGATGCGTCGCCAGGGTTTGGGCCAGCGCTTCATCATGCATCTCGCGCAGGGTATCGCCTTGGCGGCTACGCATTGAGCTGCCGTCTGACAACACATCACCCGCCTTGCGCATTTGCTTGAGGATCTGCTGCAAAAACATCGCTTCGAACTGCTCGGCAGCGGCTTCGAGACGAGCTTGACGCGCGACGGCAATGTCCTGAGTTGGCTTGGGCGCGATGTGACGCTGTGGTGAGAATGGGAGAATGCTCATGGTCTATCGCCCTTAAATCACGATCAGTTCGGCATTCAGGGCACCGGCGGTTTCCAGTGCCTGAAGAATGCTCATCACATCATCCGGAGTCGCACCCAGGCTGTTGACGGTCTTGATGATGCTCTGTAAATCGGCACCGTCCGGCCAGGCGAACATCGGGTTGCGCTGTTGATTGACGGAGACATCCGAACGCGGCACCACCGCCGTTTGACCGCCCGACAATGCGCCGGGCTGACTGACTTGCGGGGTTTCGCTGATCGTCACGGCCAGGTTGCCGTGGCTCACGGCGGCGGCTTTGACACGTACGCCCTGACCAACCACCACGGTACCGGTACGGCTGTTGAACACCACCTTGGGGCGCGTTCGGCCTTCTTGCACATCAATGGATTCAAGCAGGGCCATGTAGCTGATGCGCTGGTTGCTCGGCAATGGCGCACGCACCGACACTTGCGTCCCGCTCAAGGCAGTGGCGGTGCCGGCGCCGAACTGCTGGTTGACGGCTTGAGCCACGTGGCTGGCCGTTTGAAAACTGGGTTGGCGCAGGTTAAGCATGACCTCGCTGCGCTCACTGAAGTCACTGGCAATCATGCGTTCGATGGTGGCGCCGTTGGCGATCAAACCGGTGTTGGCACTATTGATCGCAACGCTGGAACCACTGCGCCCTTCTGCCTTGACCCCGCCCACGACCAGCGCGCCCTGAGCCAGTGCATAGACTTCACCGTCCACACCCAGCAACGGCGTCATGAGCAACTGCCCACCGCGCAGGCTTTTCGCGTCGCCCAGCGAAGACACGGTGACATCCACCGTTTGCCCGGGGCTGTAAGACGGCGGGATCGACGCCGTCACTGTGACCGCCGCGACGTTTTTAAGCTTGGGGTCAACATTGGGCGGTAAGTTAATGCCGAACTGTTTGATCAAGTTGGCCACGGACTGATTGGTGAACTTGACCTGGCTTTTATCGCCACTGCCATCCAGGCCCACGACCAGGCCGTAACCGATCACCTGATTGGCGCGAACCCCCTCAACATCAACAAGGTCCATCAAGGGTGTAGCCAACGCCGGCATGTGCGACAAGAGGCTATAGAACGTCAACAGGGTTAGCAGCGCGCATCGCATAAATAAGCTTTCCACTCACAGGGGGAAAATGGGGTGGGTGAAAAAACGGGTTAACCAACCCGCCGAATTACTGTCATTGAGTACACCCCGCCCTGCATAGGAAATCCGGGCATTGGCCACGCTCTGCGACGACACCTGGTTGTAACGGTTGATGTCATCGAGACGTACCAGCCCGGCCAGACGAATGAACTCGTCGCCCTGGTTCAAGCGTAATGATTTCTCACCTTTGACCAACAACGTGCCGTTGGGCAGCACTTTGTGTACCGTCACGGCAATCGAGCCGCGCAGGGTGTTTTGCTGCGAACTCTTGGCCGATCCATTGAAGTCGCGCTCGGCATCCACCTGAGTTTCCAGACCGGAATAGGCTTTACCCAGCACGGTGGGGGTATCAATGCCGATGCTTGAGGATTTGCCAAAACTGGTGCCTGCGCTTTTGCTCGACTGAGTCGACTCATCAAGGACGATGGTCAGAATGTCCCCGACCCTTAACGCGCGTTTGTCCTGATACAACGAGCCTGCGTAACCGGGGCGATAAAGCCCGCCACCCTTGGCAGGCGGTACGCTGTAATCCAGAGGCAAAGGCTCATAAGCGCTGGAGTCTTCGTCGGGCAACAACTCCGACAGGCTTTGGCAACCGGCAAGGGCCACCCCCAGCGCGCACAGGATGAAATTACGCATTGAACTGCTCAGACCGTCTGATTAAGGAACTGCAACATGCCGGATGAGGCATCCAGCACCTTGGCGTTGGCTTCATAAGCACGCTGAATGGCCATCATCGAAACCATGGCCTCTACCACTTCAACATTTGACCCTTCCAGTTGGCCTTGCTTGATGACGCCCAGGCCATCCTCACCGGCGATGCCCTCGACCGGCTCACCGCTGGCAACCGTTTCCTGATACAGGTTGCCGCCCAACGCCTGCAACCCGGACGGGTTGGCAAAATTGACCAGCATGATCTGGCCAATTTCCACCGGGCCGGCACCGCCCGGCAGTTCGGCGGTGACAATGCCGTCGGTGCCCACCTTGAAGTTTTTATGGCCCACCGGCAGCTCGATGGCCGGAGACAAAGGCAGGCCCTGGGTGTTCACCAGCATGCCTTCGGCATTGAGCTGTAACTGACCACTTTCGGTGTAGTAAATATCGCCATTGGCAGACTCAACCTGAAAGAACCCAGGCCCGCTGATGGCCAGATCCATGGGTTGCCCCGTGGTTTGCGTGCTGCCTTCGGTGAAGACTTTTTGCGTGCCCACCACTCGCACGCCGCTGCCCAACTGGATACCCGACGGCACCGTATTGACGGCATCGGCCTGGGCGCCGGGCGGCACTTCAATGGTGTAGAACAAGTCTTCAAACACCACACGATCGCTTTTGAAACCGGTGGTATTAACGTTCGCCAGGTTATTGGCGACGGTGGACATGGCCTTGTCCTGGGCGGCAAGCCCGGTTTTGCTGATCCAGAGTGCAGAGCTCATGGGATATGTCCTGTAAGTATCAAACGCGAATAATGCTATTACCCGCCGACGACAAGTCTTCGGCGGCTTTCATCATCTTGACCTGGGTTTCGAACAGCCGGCTCAGGCTCATGGTGCCCACCAACTGGTCAATCGCCGAGACGTTGCTGGCCTCCAGGAAGCCTGCGGCCAGCACGACGTTGTCATCTGCCGCCGCCGGAGCGCCGTCTAGTGTCACCAGCAAACCGGCACTGTTTTTTTGCAATTGGCCGGCCGTCAGGTCGACACGTTTGATCTGGTCCACTTCGACCATCAGTGGCTCGCCACGGGGCAATACCGAAATTCGGCCATCGGCAGCAATGTGCACCGTGTCGAACTCGGGCAACTGAATCGGACCACCCTCGCCCAGCACTGCGCGACCGTTGATGGTCAACTGCATGTCGGCATCAACCTGCAAACTGCCATGGCGGGTATAGGCTTCGCCCTCGTCGCCCTGAACGGCGATCAAACCTGCACCCTTGATGGCGAAATCCAGATCACGGCCTGTGGCCATCAGCGCACCGGGCGCCATGTTCACGCCGTTGCCTTGAACCTTGGTCAGATGCCGGCTTTCATAGCCGTACCCTTGAACCGGCACACTCACGGCCTGTTCAAGGTCGGCACGAAAACCCGGTGTGTTGACATTGGCCAGATTGTTGGAGCGCACACTCAGCGCCGTCATCGTTCGACTGGCGGCGGTCATTGCCGTATAGCCCAAGCGGTCCATGGGTCAGCCTCAGATAGCGTTGAACAGCACTTGCGTCAGTTCCTTGTCAGTGGACAGCACTTTGCTGTTCGCCTGATAGTTGCGCTGACCTTCCATAAGCCCGACCAATTGCTGGGTCATGTCGACGTTGGAGCTTTCCAGCGCACCGGCTGTCAACTCGCCAAACAATCCCGTGCCCGGAGGACCTATCAGCGGGTTGCCCGACTCGCCCGTGGCACTCCAGCGAGTCGCATCTTCGTTTTTCAGGCCGTTGGGGTTGGCAAAGTTGGCCAAAACCACTTGCCCTTGCAGCAGTCGCTCGCCATTGCTGTAGGTGGCGTAGACCATGCCGTCTTTTTCAACGGTCACACCGGTGTTTTCACCTGCGGCATAACCGCTTGGGTCATTGGTCGTCACCACAAAGTCCGACGCGCTCTGGGTGCTGCGGGTGTAGTTGATGTCAATGCTCATGGCCTCGACACCGGCCAGGGGAAACGAAATATTCACCGGGCCCAACGGCGTGACTAAACCACCGCGCTCATCGAAAACCATCGGTTCAGGGCCACCTACGATGGTTTTATCCACGGCGTAATGGACTTCCCAGGTGTTGTCCCCGGTTTTGACGAAGTATTGGGTCAATGAATGTTGTTTGCCCTGGGAGTCATACACCGCCGTGGTCTGACTGTCGGTATAGGAGTCAAGGTTGTCCGGATCGAACGGCGTGACCGTGACCGGGTCCTTGCCTGCATCCAGGTTGGTGACAAACTCAATGCCGTCGGTGGCTTTGGCAGGCAAGTTGCCGGTCTGCAAACGCAAATCGCCCACCGTACCGACCTGCAAGTTGCCCGCCGCATCAACGGTGTAACCTTGCAAATACTGACCGCTGGCATCCACCAGGTAGTTATCACTGTCTTTGCCAAATGCGCCGGCCCGGGTGTAGCTGATATCGCCGCTGGCACTGCGTGTGACAAACAGTCCGCCGCCCGAAATGGCCAGGTTGAGGCTGTCACCCGTGCCTACGTGCGCGCCCCCCAGGCTCATGCTCTGGGTATGGCCCAAGACACTGACCCCCATGGCCTGAGTGCCCGAGTACAAACTGCCGAACTCGGTACGCGACGACTTGAAACCGGTGGTGCCCACGTTGGCGATATTGTGGCTGATGGTGTTGAGCTGTTCGGTCACAGCATTCAAGCCGGTAAGTGCAATGTTAAAACTCATGGCGCGGGCCTTGTATCGATTGGCTGAGGGAGCGTTGCCCCGGGTTTTGCCCGGGCAGCATCAGGTTGCTGAGCATTGAAGCTTCACTGAATTCAGTAATTTCATAGAACGGCACGTCACCCACACCGGCGATATTCAACACCGGCCCGTCAGTGCTCAGGCGCACGCTGTTGACCTTGCCCTTTGCCTCCACGACAAAGCTCTCGTCCGTGTTGGATTTGACTTCAATCTCATACTTGCCGGGCTTGAGCCCCAGCGCTACAGGGTCGATTTCGAACTCCACCCGCCCCGGTGCACTGGCTGGCAATGGAATTTCAGTCTCGACACCGTTTTCATCGGTGAGGGTCACCACCAACTCGTTGGCGTTGTGTTCCAGTTCAATCTGGGCCTCGACCTTCTGGTCGGTGAGATCCAGTTCTTCCACCCGAACCTTGACCATCTGCCCCACCAGGCTGGCAGCGCTGAGGTATTGCAGGTTCTCCAGCAACACCATGTTGTTTTGCGTCAATGCCGACATTTTTTCCAGGCTCTGAACCTGAGACATGGCCGCGAACTGGCTGAGGAATTCACTGCTGTCCACCGGCTTGGTCGGGTCCTGATTGCGGATCTGCGCCACCATCAATTGAATGAAGGTGTTCTGTATTTCATCGGAGTCAGAGTTGCCGTTGACCTGATCACCGGGTGGCGGCGTATTGCGCGTGTCGTTCTGGATCTGGCTCATCAGGCTTCTCCCAGTTTGAGCAGCCCTTGCTGCATGCTCTTGATCCGGTTGAGTACTTCGACCCCCGTTTCAAAACTGCGGGTGGCCGACATCATGTCGGTCATTTCTTCGATTTCGTTCACGTCGGGGTAGAACACATGACCGCTGCGGTCTGCCAGAGGATGGTCAGGTTCATAACGCTTCTGCGGCTCGCGGCCCGAGGCCACTACATCCAGTACCTGAACATGCGCCCCACCCATGCCGACACCGCGCGTCAACTGGTCGTTGCCATACAGGGCGGCAAATACCGGTTTGCGCGACTGGTAAACATCCTGGGCATTGCCCGCTGCAGAGTCGGCATTGGCGAGGTTGCTGGCGACCGTATTCAGTCGCACGGTCTGGGCATTCATCGCAGAGCCGGCGATTTTGTAAATAGCGTCAAAAGCCATAATGATCAGCGTCCTTCGATGGCCTGTTTAAGGCCTCGAAATTTCATGGAAAGAAACGTCAGGCTGGTTTGGAAATCAGCTGCACTTTTGGCAAAGGCTGCCTGTTCCACACTCAACTCCACCGTGTTGCCGTCCTGAGAGGGCTGAGCAGGCACGCGGTACTTCAGTTGAGCGCCGAACCCTTCAGCCAGCGAGGGTGACGATCCGCGCTGGCGCATTTCGGCGGCAAAGTCCAGATCCCGCGCCTGAAACCCGGGCGTGTCTTCATTGGCCAGGTTTGCAGCCAGAATCTCGCTACGTTGCATGTGCAAACCCAGTGCGCGCATGTGCACCCCCATCGCGTCTTCTATCCGTATACTCATTACCCGACACCTTTCATCAATGTTCAGCTCGCAAGCATGAATTGCAGGAACTGTGCCTAGTCGCAGAACCCATTCCAGACCATTGATTTAAAAGACTTTTTATGAAATCACGAGACCGATCTGACGCCGTATCACTTCCGCCTTTTCGACGCCTCGCTCAACGATGCGGAACTGTAATTTCCGCCTTCGCGGTGGCCAGCCTGATTGGCCTGTTGCCGGTGCCCCGAGCAATGAGTGCGGATGACACCTACAGGGCGCAAATTGACGATGGCGTGCGTCGATACTTCACCCAGCGACTCAGCGAAAGAGCCGCCGATCAAGGCTGGCAAGGGCTTCGATTCACGCAAAAAGTATTTGCTCTGCCCACCGACTTACCGGGCCTGACGTGCCCGCAACCGTTGCAGGTCGAGGCTGAACAACAGCCATCATCGGTGCTGGGTCGCAAGCGCGTCCGTCTGACGTGCGCCGGGCAACCTGCCTCATCCATCACCGTCACAGCCCAGGCAACGGTATTCATCAGGGCCGTAGTGGCGACTCAAGTGCTTGAACGTGAAGAGCCCATCTCCGAGGCGATGCTGACAGTGCGCGAAGTCTCGCTGGGCAAGCAGGATCAGGCGTATTTCAACCGGACCGACCAAGTCGAGGGTTTGAGTGCCAAGCGTCGAATTCGCGCCGATCAGGCTTTGACTCAGGAGATGTTGACCTCACCCTGGCTGGTGCGTCGTGGTCAGCGGGTGACCATGCAGGCCCGTCATGGCGCCATCCAGGCGAACACTGAAGGCGAAGCACTGACTGATGGCCGCAAAGGCGACGTGATTCGGGTCAAAAATGTAACCAGCGGCAAAATCATTGAAGCTCAAGTGACAGGCGTCGGAGTGGTGAGCAGCACCTATTAATCCGCGCTGGTCGCAAGATGGGACGACGCGGGGTGTCAGGTTTTACGACGGCTTCGCCGCCGATCGCAGCCTTCGTTCCTCGTCAGCTGCTACGCGCCTGCGAGCAACAACACGTTGATCTGTAGCCGCTGCCGAAGGCTGCGATCGAGCGCGCAGCGGTCGCAAGATGGGGCGCCTCGGGGTGTCAGGTTTTACGACGGCTACACACCATGCTCGCAGCCACACGTTAACCTGTAGCAGCTGCCGAAGGCTGCGATCGAGCGCGAAGCGATCGCAAAATGGGACGCCTCGGTGTGTCAGGTTTTACGACGGCTACGCGCCATGCTCGCAGCCACACGCTAACCTGTAGCCGCTGCCGAAGGCTGCGATCGAACGCGAAGCGGTCGCAAAATGGCACACCTCGGGGTGTCAGGTTTTACGACGGATACGCGCCATGCTCGCAGCCACACGTAAACCTGTAGCAGCTGCCGAAGGCTGCGATCGAGCGCGCAGCGGTCGCAGATGGGACGCCTCGGTGTGTCAGGGTTTACGACGGCTACGCGCCATGCTCGCAGCCACACGTTAACCTGTAGCCGCTGCCGAAGGCTGCGTTCGGGCGCGCAGCGGTCGCAAAATGGCACACCTCGGTGTGTCAGGTTTTACGACGGCTACGCGCCATGCCCGCAGCCACACGCTAACCTGTAGCAGCTGCCGAAGGCTGCGATCGAGCGCGAAGCGGTCGCAAGATGGGACGACTCGGTGTGTCAGGGTTTACTACGGGTACGCGCCATGCCTGCAGCCACACGTTGATCTGTAGCCGCTGCCGAAGGCTGCGATCGAGCGCGCAGCGGTCGCAAAATAGGACGACTCGGTGTGTCAGGTTTTACGACGGCTGCGCCGCCGATCGCAGCCTTCGTTCCTCGTCAGCTGCTACGCGCCTGCGAGCAACAACACGTTGATCTGTAGCAGCTGCCGAAGGCTGCGATCGAGCGCGCAGCGGTCGCAAAATGGGACGCCTCGGTGTGTCAGGTTTTACGACGGCTTCGCCGCCGATCGCAGCCTTCGTTCCTCGTCAGCTGCTACGCGCCATGCTCGCAGCGACACGTTTACCTGTAGCAGCTGCCGAAGGCTGCGATCGAGCGCGAAGCGGTCGCAAAATGGGGCGCCTCGGTGTGTCAGGGTTTACGACGGCTTCGCCGCCGATCGCAGCCTACGTTCCTCGTCAGCGGCTACGCTCCTGCCCGCAGCCACACGTAAACCTGTAGCCGCTGCCGAAGGCTGCGATCGAGCGCGCAGCGGTCGCAAAATGGGACACCGCGGTGTGTCAGGTTTTACGACGGCTACGCGCCATGCCCGCAGCCACACGCTAACCTGTAGCAGCTGCCGAAGGCTGCGATCGAGCGCGAAGCGGTCGCAAGATGGAACGCCTCGGTGTGTCAGGGTTTACGACGGCTACGCTCCTGCTCGCAGCCACACGCTAACCTGTAGCAGCTGCCGAAGGCTGCGATCGGGCGCGAAGCGGTCGCAAAATGGGACGACTCGGTGTGTCAGGTTTTACGACGGCTTCGCCGCCGAACGCAGCCTTCGTTCCTCGTCAGCTGCTACGCGCCATGCCCGCAGCCACACGTTTACCTGTAGCAGCTGCCGAAGGCTGCGATCGAGCGCGCAGCGGTCGCAAGATGGGGCGCCTCGGTGTGTCAGGGTTTACGACGGCTACACACCATGCTCGCAGCCACACGTTAACCTGTAGCAGCTGCCGAAGGCTGCGTTCGGGCGCGAAGCGGTCGCAAGATGGGATGACGCGGGCGTCAGGTTTTACGACGGCTACGCGCCATGCCCGCAGCCACACGCTAACCTGTAGCAGCTGCCGAAGACTGCGATCGGGCGCGAAGCGGTCGCAAAATGGGACGACTCGGGGTGTCAGGTTTTACGACGGATACGCGCCATGCCCGCAGCCACACGCTAACCTGTAGCAGCTGCCGAAGGCTGCGATCGAGCGCGAAGCGGTCGCAAAATGGGATGACGCGGGCGTCAGGTTTTACGACGGCTACGCGCCATGCCCGCAGCCACACGCTAACCTGTAGCAGCTGCCGAAGGCTGCGTTCGGGCGCGAAGCGGTCGCAAGATGGGACGACTCGGGGTGTCAGGTTTTACGACGGCTACGCGCCATGCTCGCAGCCACACGTTAACCTGTAGCAGCTGCCGAAGGCTGCGATCGAGCGCGCAGCGGTCGCAAGATGGGATACCTCGGGGGTGTCAGGTTTTACGACGGATACGCTCCTGCCCGCAGCCACACGTTAACCTGTAGCCGCTGCCGAAGGCTGCGATCGAGCGCGCAGCGGTCGCAAGATGGGACACCGCGGTGTGTCAGGTTTTACGACGGCTGCGCCGCCGATCGCAGCCTTCGTTCCTCGTCAGCGGCTACGCGCCATGCTCGCAGCCACACGTTGATCTGTAGCCGCTACCGAAGGCTGCGATCGAGCGCGAAGCGGTCGCAAGATGGGACGCCGCGGTGTGTCAGGGTTTACGACGGCTGCGCCGCCGAACGCAGCCTTCGTTCCTCGTCAGCTGCTACGCGCCATGCCCGCAGCCACACGTTGATCTGTAGCCGCTGCCGAAGGCTGCGATCGGGCGCGAAGCGGTCGCAAGATGGGACACCTCGGGGTGTCAGGTTTTACGACGGCTACACACCATGCTCGCAGCCACACATTTACCTGTAGCAGCTGCCGAAGGCTGCGATCGAGCGCGAAGCGGTCGCAAAATGGGGTGCCTCGACGTGTCAGGGTTTACGACGGCTACGCTCCTGCCCGCAGCCACACATTTACCTGTAGCAGCTGCCGAAGGCTGCGATCGAGCGCGCAGCGGTCGCAAGATGGGACACCGCGGTGTGTCAGGTTTTACGACGGCTACACACCATGCTCGCAGCCACACGTAAACCTGTAGCAGCTGCCGGAGGCTGCGATCGAGCGCGCAGCGGTCGCAAGATGGGACGACTCGGTGTGTCAGGGTTTACGACGGCTACGCCGCCGAACGCAGCCTTCGTTCCTCGTCAGCGGCTACAAGGGCTATACCCGCCAGGCTCTGCGCCATTGCTCTCGGCCGATTTCATCAAGCATCCAGTCCTTGCGCACCCGGTCGCGCAAGGCATCCCCTGCCCGCTCAGTCGCATCAAGGTCGTGAACATGCATGCGAATGGCGTCCACCCAGTCGCGAAAGCGGTTCCTGACCCGCGTTACCGGCAAATCCCCGCGATACGTCACACTGTCACTGCACACCACCGCATAGCCGCACATGCCGTATTCCAACAGCCGCAGATTGCTTTTGCAGGTGTTGAACAGATTATCTTCCAGCGGGGCCACGGCCAGGTCCAGATTAAGCCGGGCCAGCGCCGCCGGGTACAGGTCAATCCGTACGCCGGGGTGAAACTCCCTTACATAAGGGCGCAGCTTGTCAGGACACATCCCCATAAACACCCAGTCCACCTCATCTGCCAGTGCCTTGATCACGTCGACGATCATTTCCAAGTCGCCGGTATGCCCCGCGCCGCCTGCCCAGCCGACCCTCGGTTTGTTTGAGGTTCTCCGCGCACTGACAGGCAGCTCACCCCACCAGCCCATGTCCAGGCGATTGTTAACCACCACAATATCGTGATGAAAACCGCTCAACGCTTCAGCCAGCGCCTCAGTGGATACGACGAAACGATCCACATAAGACAACCCACGCCGCAGCGAACGCATCACATCCTTGGGCATTTGCGCCTTGTGCACACTTTTGACAGGCAGATTGGGTAAATAGTCGTCCAGTTCATACACCTTGAAAGCTCGGCTGAATGCACTGATCTGCCGTGCGGCTGCCAGATCGGCCTCCCTGAGAGGACGCTGCATGACTAGCGTGTCCGGCGCATAACGTTCAAGGTGCAACACACTCGGCACGCCATACGTCAAGGCACCCTCAACCACCCCTTCACGCTTGAGGGCATTCAAGGGCTGAATGACCCGATAGTGACCGCACCCGTGCACATCACACGGCTGCGCGAGAATCACCGGCATCGGCCTCCAGGCCAAAGGTCGCCACGACAACTGGGCATCGGCCAGCTTGAAACCGCCGGCATCGTTCAATGACAAGTTCTGGTTATAGGCAGGATCGCTGGCCAACAATACGGCCCAGCGCTGTTGAAAGACTTCGCGCACAGACTCCGGGATTGCAGGCTGGGCAAAATCGTTGATGACCGCCGCATGTGGTGTCCATACGGTCAAGTAACCCGACTGCCCTACCCGCAAGCACAGATCCACATCGGCGCCACCCTGTGCAAAGGCCAGCACGTCCAGCCCGCCTACGCCGTCAAACACCGCCTTGCGAATCAATAAGCAGACATCCGAGACCGCGCTGTAGTTTTGCTCCACCCACAAACGGTTCATGTATCCCGGCGAGTTCATGGGTTGCCCGACAAAGGCATGGCCGGCGTGACCTTCAAGGCCAAGAATAATCCCGCCGTGAGTGATTTGGCGTGACGTCGATATCGCCTTGGCACCGACAATACCTACCTCAGGGCGTTGTCCATGATTGAGCAGTTCATCAAGCCATTGCCTTTGCATCAGCACGGTATCTGCCCGCAGCAACAGCAAGTATTCGCCCCGGGCGTGCCCGGCGGCCAGGTTGATGGCCGCTGCATGTGTCAGTGGCCGTGGCGCAGCAATCACCTGCAAACGATCCCCCATCAACGCTTTGATGCCCTGCATCCATTGCGTTGCATCCGGGTGGGCACAGGCATTGTCGACCAACACCACGTCGTAATTCGGGTATCGGGTGTACTCCAGCAGGCTGATCAAGCATCGCTGAATGGCCTGCAGATCCGTTGCCAGTACCAGCACGATCGATACCCGGGGTTGTTGCGGGTGACCATAGTTGATTTTGAAATGCCCTTGCCGAGGGGTGGTCAACTCTGCCTGCCCATACCCGCGTGTATGCAAGTGGGTCATCAAGGCTGCAGCCAGATGCGGACTATCGGACAGACAGGGGCTCTGGTTGATGACCAATGGCTCGCTTACATGACCGAACCCGACCAAACCACGCTGATCAATCATGCGCAGAATCAGTTCAAACTCGAGTGCGCCCGCGTACTCCGGATTAAAGCCACCCGCAACCCGCACCGCCTTACAACGCAATAGCCAATTACGCGCCAGAATGCCCGGGAGACTGAGCAGGTAGTCCAGATTGAAGTCAGGGCGCAATGCTGCACTCAACGCACCTTCAGCTTCCTGCACCCACGCATCACCATAAATGGCCCGGCAATTCGGATCCTCCAGCAGTTCCAGACCGCATATCAGCAGGCCGCAGGGTGTCAGGAGGTCACCTGCGTCCACCAGCATCAGCCAAGCGCATTGAGTCTGCTCGACGAGCGCATTGATTTGGGCAATAAAATCAGGCAACTGACGCTCGAAATACTCAACGTCCGCGTGCACCGGCTCCCGGCACATCCGCGGGCTTATCACATACCCCTGAGCCGCCCCATAGCGGGTACGCAGGCATGCCAGACTGTTGAGCGTCGCCTCTACCGCTTGCGCATCGCCTGCGCGATCAAGCACAACTACGGCAATGCCCGGCCCGCCTTTATAATGCGCCAATCGCTCTTCGATAAGCCGCGCCTGCAAAGGGCTGGGCACCCGTGCAGCTCTCCAGTCACGCTGCTGCGCCTGACTGATCACGCCCCCACGGACCTCCATCAGTCGTTGATAAATGTCCACCGATTCCACGTTGTCAGCGCACCCCAGCTCAGCCACCCGCACCCGCCGTGTACCGGCTGCTTCCTGGTACCAGCCTAACGCCCGAATCTGCTCGCGGAAGGTGTCATGCCCCTGATTACCAATGCCCGGCAAGTCGCGGCCTTGCTGACTGAATTGTTCGCTTGAAACCCGAAACATGCACAGCGGTTTGGCCAACAAGGCAAGATTGCCCATTTGCAAAAGCTTGACGTAAAGACTCAAGTCCCCCACCCACTCAATCCCGTGACCATTGAGCGACATCAACTGATCACCGAACGCCACCAGATCTTCCCGACGGCATAACACACAGCTGGGTTCGCCAATAAAGTTCAGGGTGTGATCGACCAACCATGAGACCAGCTCTTTACCGTCAAGCTGCACATCCATCGGGAACAGCGGTGTCGTGGCCAGAATGTCGGGGATGGGCTGCCCGTCACTGTCGATACGGGTACGCCGCGACGAGGCCATTGAAATGCCTGGGTTGGCCTCCATGACCGCGACCAACTGCTCAACGCAATCGGGATGCAACACATCATCGTCGTGAATAAACTTGACGTAATGACCGCGTGCCAACCGAATGCATTCGACAGTGTTATGCAATTCAAACAAAGCGTTCTGGTTATGTTGGTAGCGAATAGGAATAGCCGTTGTTTTCGCTACCCGCTCCACGACACTGGCTATCAACGGGCTTGCGCTGTCGTCGCAAACGATTATTTCCAGGGGTTCATACGTTTGCTGGCAGGCACTGAGCAATGCGGTTTCGAACCAGGTCGGTTTATAGGCGGGAATCACAACACTGACGAGTGGACGGCAAGGCATCAGTTCGTTCCTTTTTTGATAAACACAACGTTGGCTGGATTGCCAACCATGGTTGCGCCTGCTGGCACATCGCGCAGTACTACGGCGCCCATGCCAATCACAGCGCCATCGCCGACGCTGATGTTTCGTGCCAGCAGTGCGCCGGAATGGATCACCACGCCATGCCCGATGGTGACGTAGCCGGCAATCACACAGCGAGGGCTGATGTGGACGTAATCGCCGATCGTCACGTCGTGGCCGACCAGGGTTTGCTGCTCAATAAAGCCATGCTCACCCACACGGCAATCCACCCCGAAGCTGACGTCATAACCAAAGAAGGTCGCGCCGTGGCTGGTGCGTAAATCCAGCTGGCAGCGCGTGCGTATGGAGATGAACTGTGCCCCTTTGGCTAACAGGGGCTCGACTTGCAGGCGGCGGCTGGCAGGGTTGCCTACCGCACTGATGAACACATGCAGTGGTTGAGGACAGAATGTGTTTGGGTAGCCCAGCCAGGGGTAATCGCTGTTGGTGGCTATTGCGTCTGGGCCTCGTTCGTCCAGATAGCCTGCAATGAGCCATTGCGTTCCATGGGCGGAGTCGGCGACCAGTTGGGTCAGGGCCTGACGCCCTAACCCGCCGCCGCCCACGATGATTAGTTGCTTCATGTTCACTCCTGAAAGGGCCCCCGAGTACCGAGCCGTCGATACGATGTTGGATGTTTCGTTAATTCTTCTTTTCGCTTTTCGCTTTTAAAACGATCTCACTGCCGCCACCGAAACAGTGGGAACGACACTGGGGCCCATCACAGGAGGCTGAACGCAGGTGCTGTTATGGGGGTGGCGAGGCAGGACGCCGAGCCAGCCGCGATCGGGCCAAGGATGGCCCGTCGCGGCGTGCCCCCATAACAGTGCCGGAGAGAGGGCACCGGGCGAGCCTAGGCGAGCTCGGCCGTATGGTAGGGCAAGGACTTTTTGGGTACTTTTGTGGCTGTTTGACAAAAGTACCTCGCCGTAAGGGCGAAACCATAACTTCAACTAGACGCTAGTAATGGATATGTACTCGAAGCTTTTAATAGGCCCGTGTACATATCCATTGAATGCGTTAAATCTATCTACGGGTTCCGCCCTTACGGCGGCTCACTTTTGTCAAACAGCCACAAAAGTAAGCAAAAAGGCCTTGCCCCTGCGTACGGCCCTCGCTGCGCTCAGGTGCCCCTCACTCCGGTCCCGCTCCGTGGGCACGCTGCGACGGGCCATCCATGGCCCGATCGCAGCTCTCCCGGCATCCATGCCGGTCGACCCACTCCGCAGAACCTCCACTCGGCCTCCCGAAAGGGGCGGTAGATCAAGATCAAGATCAAGATCAAAAGCCAGATCAAAAACCAGATCAAAAGCTGGATCAAAAGCTGGATCAAAAGCTGGATCACAAGCGGCTCGCGCTTTAACGCACACTCATCCCTCCATCCATCACCAACGTGGCACCCGTTATCCAGCGGCTTGCCCCGGACAACATAAAAATTGCGGCATGGGCGATGTCTTCCGGCTCGCCAAATCCCAACGGGTAACTCGCCAGTTGTTCACTCACCGAGGCCGGCGATTTGCGCAGGGATTCCAATAAAGGGGTGTTGGCTAACCCCGGCGCCAGGCAGTTGACCCGTATCCGGCGTTTGCTCACTTCAAGCGCCAGGCAACGCGCCATCGCTATAACCGCGGCCTTGGTGCCTGAATAAGCCCCTACGCCGGGAACCCCTTGAAACGCGGCAATCGAGGCAATAAAGAGGATGGCTCCGTCATTCGCTATCAGGTTTTTGCGAAGCATCGCCTGGGTCAGCATCATGGGCGACTCCACGTTGAGTCGATGCAAGTCACGCAGGTGCTGCTCGGACATCTGCCGCGTAGGGCAAATGACGGATGTGCCCGCGTTGTGCACCACCCCGTGTATCTGGCCCAGTGTCTCCACCAAGGCAGCTCGGTCATGCGGTTCGGTCAGGTCGCCGATGACCGCACGGTGGCCAAGGGATGACAGGCCGTTAAGTTGCTCAAGCGTTTCATGTAGACGCTCAACATTTCGCCCTGTAGCAATCACCTCTGCACCCATGCTCGCGCAACCCAAGGCAATCGCTCGACCAAATCCAGAACTGGCCCCCGTGACCAGTACACGCTTGCCCTGCAAGCTGAAGGGGTTGAAGGCACTCATGATTCAATCAATGCCGGGAAGCACGCGCCGTCAATGTCCACAAGGCATGTCGCCCACGACAAACCAATCCCGAAACCGCTCATGAGCAAGCGGTGAGGCCCACTTTCAAGCTGTTCATGGAGGCGTGCGGTCATGGTCAACGGCACAGACGCGCCGCTGGTGTTACCAAAGTCGCGCAGGCTGCTGGGCACCTTTTCGACGGGCAATTCAAGTTTTTTGCGCAATGTGTCGTTAATCATCCGGTTAGCCTGGTGGAAGATGAAGTAGTCCACTTGCTCCTTGCTCACCTGTGCGTACTCCAGCAATTTTTCGACCGCAGGCGGGATGCGCTGCGTCGAGAAGGTCAGCACTGCCGGGCCATCAAGTATCAGGTCTAAAGGCCGGCGCCAAAGCGCTTGCGGGTCCTGACGGTGCGGCAGTAGGTGCTCGATGGCGGTCGGCTCACGGTGGCCTCCCACTGGCAGAATGATGGCCTGGTAACCACTGCCATCACTGTTCAGGTCGAAGTACATGGGCGCCGCATGGGCGTCGAACTCCATCGCTGTCGCAGTGCCCGCATCAGAGAACAATGGATCGTTGGGCGTGGAGGTGCAGTCACCGACCAACACAAGGCCTTTTTTGACACTGCCACTGGCAATCATCGAGCCCAGCAGGTGCAACGCATAGGGATACGCAGAGCAGCCAAGGTTGACGTCAAAGGCCAACGTTGAATGGGGCAAACCCAAGCGATCTTGCAAAATGATCGCGGTGGCAGGCGCCCGATAATCCGGGGACTGGGTGACCACAATCAACGCATCAATTTCACTGCGCTGCCAATTCAAGGCGTCGAGCAGTGTCTGCGCGGCGTCAAAGGCCAAATCCGAGAAGCACTGCCAGCTGGGAGCCACGCGGCGAAACTCGATACCGATGTTACGCACCAGTCGCTCACGCTCAGCGCGCAGTTGCGGCTTGCAATCCACCAGGTTGGAGACGCGGGTTTTGGGCACACACGTGGCCATGCCGCTAAAGCGGACGTGTTGCAAGGTGCACTGAGGCATGGCTCAACCCACCCTGCGGTACAAATCACCCACCGTGGTGGCGGCATACAGGTCTTCGCCGGTGAGGCTTTTGTTATAGATCATGTCAAACATCACAATGACCCCCAACGCAGCGAGGGAGTCCCACTCGGGCAGAGCAGACAGTGGGGTGTCCAGCGTAATGTCGACAGGCACCTGAAAATCGGTGGCATCAATAAAGTTGGCGATAAAGGCTTCAGTGCTCATGGTTGCAGTCTCTTCAAATCAGACACAGAAAAAGGCGTAGCGCGAGAACGCAGGGCGGCAGATGAAGCCGTACAGATCACGGCCAGCACACGTTCAACATCGTTCAGGCTTAAATCGGGATGCAGGGGCAGGCAAATCACTCGCTGGGCAACGTGATTGGCCACAGGCAAGGCTGCGACACCGGCCTGCTGATGCTGGCGATAAGCAGCCATGTCGGTGACCAGCGGGTAGAAATAACGGCGGGTAAAAATCTGCTGTTGCCTGAAGGCGTCGTAAAGCTGGTCACGACTCAGTGGATAGGCATCTTCAATCAAAATAGGGAAGTAACCGTGGTTGGCGGCTTCACGGCACAGCGTAATGCCGGGCACACAGGCCAGACGCTTGCGGTACAACGCATCAAGTGTGGCGCGCTTGTGCAGTGCTGCATCAATCTGGGTAAGTTGCAACAGACCCACGGCGGCGCTGATTTCGTTCATCTTTCCGTTGATGCCGCAGGTGACCACCGTGGTTTCATCGACAAAACCAAAATTACGCAGTTGATCCACCAAGCGTTTGGTCTCCAGCGTCGGACTGATGATCGCGCCACCTTCAAAGGTGTTGAACACCTTTGTCGCATGCAGGCTCAAAATACTCATGTCGCCATGACGCAACACGCTGCCCTGCCCGTCCCGAACAGCAAAGGCATGGGCCGCGTCATAGATCACCCGCAAACCATAACGCCGGGCTATTTCCCCTATGGCATCGACATCGCACGGCACGCCATAGCAGTGCACGGGCAAGATCGCGCGGGTACGCGGGGTGATCGCTGCTTCAATAGCGGCTGGATCAAGGTTGAAGGTCTGCGGGTCGATATCGACAAACACCGGCGTTAACCGATTCCACACCAGTGCATGGGCCGTGGCTGCGAAGGTGTAAGGGGTAGTAATGACTTCTCCATCAATGGCCAAGGCTTGCAGCGAGGCCATTAACGCGGTGGTGCCATTGTTGAATAAGGATAGATGCTCAACGCCCAGGTAATCCGCAAGCGCTTGCTCAAAGGCTTGGTGAAAAGGCCCTGCATTGGTCAAGCGTTTGCTCTGCCAGATAGTGCGTAAATAAGGAATAAAATCATCCAGTTCAGGCAAGAGTGGGCTGCTGACATACAGGTCTTTATTCATGAGCGCTGACTTCGAATGAGCGTGCAAATCGGATATACCGTCAACTGTTAAACGCCTCCGATGTGTGCCTGCCTGCTCGCCAATAACGGGCACTCACGTGAACAGTCATAACGGGTATATACGTGGAATTGCAGACGTCATGCCAACTTCAATAACTAATCATAAGTACATGATTTAAAAGAAGTTTAATAACTTAGCAATCCTTACAAAGTGCTGATGCCTTCCTCTTTTAACCGCCCGCTTGCCGGGCATAGGGAAATCACACTTCCTCTCACTACGAGGGTGAAGGCCTGGATTATAAAAATGTACAAATAAAACTTAAGGCTCATAAATAGTGCGTCGCCTTGTTAGGGGGAGCGGGCACTCAGCGCCTGCATTCACCTTAGTGCAATCAAGGATACCGACCCATGGCTCTTACCATTCATACCAACTACTCATCGTTGCTCACTCAGACCAACCTGAACAAAACCAACAATGCATTGGCTGTTAACCAGCAACGCCTGGGTACGGGCCTGCGAATCAACTCCGCTTCTGACGATGCTGCAGGCCTGCAAATTGCCACCCGCCTTAACGCTCAAACCAAAGGCATGGCAGTAGCCGGGCGTAACGTGAACGACGCTTCATCGCTGCTGCAAACCGCCGATGGCGCCTTCGGTGAGATGACCGACATCCTGCAACGCATGAAAGACCTGGCCACACAGTCTGCCAACGGAACCAACAGCGACGACGATCGTAAAGCCATGCAGGCTGAGTACGATGAACTGGGTAAAGAACTCGGCAACATCATGGACAACACCTCCTACGCAGGCGAGAAGTTGTTCGGCAAGGACGGCACCACTGGCAAATTCGGTACCGCTGTCAGCTTCCAAATCGGTGCGACCGCTGCTGAAACACTGACCCTGGACGTCACAGCACAATCGTCCGCCCTGGGCACCACCCTGGACGGCCTGTCCTCGAACTACACCACTTCCGGCACACCAGGTACTGAAATCAGCACCAGTGGCGCTGCCAATGCTCAGATCGACGTACTGTCCGCAGCGTTGAAAGACGTCGGTGAGCTACGTGGCCAGTTCGGCGCCAACATCAACCGTCTGGCCCATACCGCCAACAACCTGGCCAACATGAAAGACAACACCGAGATGGCCCGGGGTCGCATCATGGATGCAGACTTCGCCAGTGAAAGTGCCATGATGAGCAAAAACTCGATGTTGATGCAGTCGGGTATCTCCATGCTCAAGCAAACCGGTCAGATGCCTGGCCTGGTAATGTCCTTGCTGGGCTAAACCGCCCGCAAAAAGAAAACGCCCTTGCAATCAAGGGCGTTTTTTTTGGTAAATAGCTCATGGTTTACATCAAAAGAAGAAACGTCCTGCATCATTCTTACATCCAGCTCGGGAAAATTCTCTGACTTAATCGTAGAGAAGCTTACCCCTGATGAACACACTCTCCGCGAACTTAAAGACCGGACACGGCGATTGCCTGGCATTTTTCTGCTCTGCGCTTTGTACATTGACACTGTACAAAAACGCTAATCGACAAATCATAGATTTAGGGTTTTCGGGTGGGCGGCTGCTTGCCCGCCTGATGCAAGAGCCGGGAGAAATGATTGATCGCGATACCTTGACCGCCTACGCCTGGCCCAACCGGGTCGTCGGCCAGGGGAGCCTGAATCAGCAGATTTATACCTTGCGCAAGATTTTGGGCGATGAAAAAGATCGAAAGATCATTCAGACCGTCACACGGCGCGGATATCGATTCAATCCTGCCTTCGTTGTGGACCAGAACAATGGATCAAACACTGAACCTCAAGCTGGCACAGATCACGCATCTTCATTGCTAGCGATTTCGCGCGCTGAAATCCAGCGTAAATGGACACTCAGGGCCATGGCGGCAGCGGGTTTTGTGGGCTACATCCTGACCTCACATCCCAGTCAGTTGTTTGCCAGCCTGCACATCATGGGCGGCCACACGGTGACCTTTGTCGAAACAAAGAAAGATCAACTCAAGCAACTTATCAACCTGACGCACGGGCTCAGTACACGGCTCGTAAGCTTGAGTAAAAATCCGATGGAACTGTCGATCGTGACAATCGATGATCAGACCTATCATATTTATTGCTCAGGCCAAGCCGGCGCGAACTATATAAGTTTGAACGACAATGAGCTTCACACCGTCAGCGACACACAGCTGCGTGAATGCATAGAAGGGGTCACTCAGCCCATCCATTGAAGGTGAGGGCCTAGCGATACTGCGCGGCCAAACGGCTGCGCAGTGTCTTGGGGAAGGTTAGCGAGGTTTGTCCGCGGGCTCAGTAACGGGTTGTACATAGTCAACCGCCCCGGGGGAATAGCGCGCGAAGTTTTCGCTGAACAACTGCCTGTACAGGGTTTCAGCCTGTTCGGTCAGTACCAGCAGCTCAATCCGCCGGTTAGCCCCGCTCAGAGGCTCCTCAGGTCGCAAAGGCATCACATCGGCCTGCGCCGAAACCTGCAAAATACCGTGAGCCGGCAACCCTGCGTTCACCAGTACACTTCGAGCCTGCAAGGCCCTTTCACCTGAGAGATTCCAATTGTCATAACCGCGTGAGTCACGGTACGGGGCGGCATCGGTATGCCCACTGACAATCAACTTGTTTTGTACCTTGGCCAGCTCTTGCGCCAGAGCCGTCAGCAAGGTACGAAAGTGTGGATCAAGCGTCGCACTGCCACGCTCGAACATAAAACGCTTGTCATCATCCTTGATCAGAATTCTCAAGCCCTGGGGCACGACATGCACTTCGAGATTGGCCATCGCATCCGTGCGCTCAGCCAACAAGGCCATCAGCTTGGCCAACGCTTGCAGTTCTGGCTCGCTGTCATAACGTTGCACATCCCCTGAGCGGGGGGCATTGAAGCGAACTTCCTGGGGCCGGGGCACCGCATCAAACTCCGGGGCACTGTCGAATGCCACGGGAACTCGACTGACCTCGTCAAAAACCCCTGCCCCTCCTTCTATGACCGTCGAAGCCAGCACAACCTTTGCAATGCGTTCAGCGTCGGCTTGCGGCTGAATAACCCACAGCACCATAAACAGCGCCATCATCGCCAGAGCAAAGTCGGCAAAGGCTACTTTCCAGGCGCCACTGTGGTCTTCGTTATGCCCCCGCTTGCTGCGACGCTTGACAATAATGGGGTCATGTTTGTCTTCACGCGTCCTCATTGCGTCCGTCCTCAAAACTGGTCACCCATCTTTCGAGCAACTGGAAGGCCGGTTTGACGTCCTGTTCAATCAACTTGCGACCCGCATCGACCGCCAACAAGGTTGGCTTGCCGGCCACATGGGCGACAAGGGTCGTGCGCACACACTCCAGAGCCGATAACTCGGTCCTGATGCGCTGGGCCATTGCATTGCTCAGCGGCTCCATCATGCAATAACAGAAGAAAATCCCGAGGAATGTACCCACCAGGGCTGCTGCCACGTGGGCTCCAATCTCAGCCACCGACCCACCAATACTGTCCATGGTGATGATGATGCCCATGATCGCCGCCAAAATGCCGAACCCGGGCATGGCTTCGCCCACTTTGTGCAACGAGCGCGAAGGCAATAGCAAAGCCTCGTGCATGGCGTCCAGTTCCTGCTCGAGAAAACCTTCAAGTTCATGGGCGCTGATTTTGCCCATGGCCATCAACCTGAAATTATCGGCAATAAAAGCCATCAGGTTTTTCTCTTGCAAAATCAGCGGGTATTTTGTGAACAGATCACTCTGGTCCGGCTCTTCAATGTGTGCATCGAGTGCTTTGAGGCCACCCATGTCGACGGTTTCGAGCAGCTCATACAGCAGCATCAGCAACTCGCGCTGAAACGCCTCGCCGCGACGGCGAAAGGAGAACACCCCCTTGACCTGCACCCACATTTCGAGCAGCACTTCCTTGGGGTTCCCAATAATCATGCTACCCAGAGCAGCACCCACCACAATCAGCATTTCCGAGGGCTGCCACAACACGGACATGCTCCCGCCGGCAATCACAAAACCGCCCAGCACGCAGCCGATAATGATTAATGCACCTAACAGTTTCTGCACGTTATTTACTCTTGGTTAAAAAGGCTCGAGCTTTATCGATGGCCTGCTTGCTCAGTTGGCACACGCGCGCGTCACTGATTTCGAGCACCAGGCCGATTTCCTTCAGGTTCAGCTCGTGCAAGTAGTAGAGCGTCAATACCAGGCGCTCACGTTCATTCAGTTGCTCCAGCGCCTGAGTCAACATGCGCTGGCTGCACACGGTCGCCTCGACACTGGCAGCGCCGTTATGAAAGTCCCTGCTGGTGTCCTGCAACAAAGCATCAAGGCTCTCCAGCGCCTCCCCGGCTTCAGCTTGCAAGTAAGCCTGAAACTGCGAAGGACTAAGCCCGGTGGCTTGCAAGGCTTCCTCATCGCGCAGCTGACGACCCAGTTGACGCGTCAGGTTGCGCAAAATATCCCGGGTTTTGTGAGCTTGCTGGCGCACTTGCCGCGGGCGCCAATCGAGCCTGCGCAACTCATCAAGAATGGCGCCACGAATTCGCATCGCCGCAAACCGTGCAAAGTGCTCATCGGGCACGCCATAACGGCGCAGCCCCTCAAGCAAGCCCATGAGGCCAATCTGCTCCATGTCTTCTCGATCCAGTACCTGACTGGTTTGCAGAGACAATTGATTGACGATCCGCTTGACCAGCGGAAGGTAATTCACCAGCCACTGCTGTTCTGCTTCAGGCGCCATCACCACCGAGCAAGAGTCGCCTGCATCGGGGCCGTAATCAGCCAAACGTTCGCTATTCATGAGGGCAATTACTGCACCAGCATCTTGCTGACCAACACCGACGTGAACGGTATGTCCAGCCCTTTGGCACTGAAACTCTTGCGCAGATCGGCCTCAAGACGTGACTGCAAATCGATGAGCGACAAAGCCCGCAACTGAATGAACGGCAGCGTCGACAATGAGCCGACCACTGCGTTGCGTACCAGCAGGTCGGCCTGCTTAAAAGCGCTCACTGACTGTTTGGCATCCCCTTGCAATGCAAGGTCGAGCACAAAGTAGTGCTCACGGTCCTCACCTCGCAGATTCACGACAATTTTTTCTACCGGATAAAACACGTAGTTCTCCGGATCTTGAACAAGCGGAGCCTCACCCGCCTGTTGCTCATGCTCAACACCCGCAGACTTGTCAGGGCGCAAGTACAGATAGCCAAACACCACACTCCCAAGAGTGATGACCGTGTTCAGCCCCACGATTAATAAAATGACACGCGGCATCCACATAGCAGTCTCTCACTCCACATGAAGTTCAATTTGGGCGGGGTGCAAACGCCACTTCTTCGGCTAAACCGTGACAAGCACGTCACTGCCATATCCTTTGGGCACACTGTCAGGCATCTGTGCGTCTTCTATTGCCTGAGCAATGGCGGGTTCATGCTGCTGGCGCGCCTGCTCTCGGGACGACTGCCCTCGAGAGTCGCTCGAAACCTGCACGTCAACGTGAAGCAAATTCTGCTGCACCAATTCTTGACGCATGCGCTCACTGGAATGCGCGAGCAAGCGGGCAACTTCGGTCTGGGCGGCCGAAATATGGACACTCAAGCGACCTGACTCATGACTGATAAAAATTTCAAGGCTGCCCAGCTCTGGCGGATCCAGACGAATAGTGGCCTGCTGAAAGCGCTGCTGAACCTGGATTTCAACGGTTTCACGCAAGGCATTGAGCATCTGTTCACCCCAGCGTGCTTGAGGGGCGACCAACTTGAGCCCACGCTCAAGAACAGGCTCCGATGTGGCGGTCGAGCCTGTCAGGACGGGTTGTGTCACCGTCGCATCAACCTGCTCGGCACTCACGGCCCCTGCATTCGACAAGCCTGCCCCCTGCCCCTCTGCGAGTGCGTTGATTACGGCGGTTGCAGCAGTCATGACGGGCGCTGGCGCGCCCCCTCGTCCTGCTGTCAAAACGTGGCTATCAAGCGATAACGCCATACGCTCACCCTCAGCCTGTTTTGCGCGACCCGGCATCAAGGGCGCATCAGGCAGTGGCAACGGTTCGTTTAACCCCTGCATCACACCGGCACCTGCTGCCAGTCGCGTCAACACACGCGCAGAAGACAGCGGCGGTGCAGCCGCTGCGTTTGAGTCGCGGGCCTGCACGTTGACTGCTTGCTGATTGAGCATCATAAGCAGCCATTGCTGAGGATCCGCCAGCAGCTCGACAGCGGGCGCTTGCTCCGCTTGATCGGGTGCCTGCGCTTGCCCGGCTGGCATTTCAATCAAGGGTAATGGCAGCTCAAGCTCGGGCGCTTGTATGACATCGACCCACTGCGCCAGCGCCTCACTAGCACCTTCCACCCCAGCGTCAGGCCCGAGTTGCGCCGCCAGCGGGCTGAAACCACCGAGTAAAGAAAGCGATGCGGACATGGCCTAGTTCACTCCTTGCAGGCTGTCTGCCAATGAATAGGCGTGACGTGCTTCTGCATATTCGGTGTGGTTTGCCAGCATCTGGCTCAAGCGCGCACATTCGCGCGCGCAAGCCTGCAAGGCATGACCGTGCAACGCCTTGAGCGGAGCCAGTTTGCGTCGAGTTTCATCGTTGAAGGGCTGGGCGTTTTGCAAGCGCTCAAGGCATTGCCTGATCAACCCGTCGACCTCCCCGATGCGCACCCAGTCTTCCTTAGCCAGGCCTTCGGCGAGGAGCTTTTGCAGATGGGCCAGACGATTGAATTCAGCTTCGAGCAACATTGACACCCTCCCAGCCTTCGCGAATCTGCTCCAGAAGGTGCATCACTTCATCGATCCCGGAGATGGACAACGAGGCGCTGACCTCCACCAGCCGATGCAGGCAATAGTCGTAAAGACGCGACAGACTGATCACCAGCTCCCCGCCCTGCTCATGATCGAGCGTGCTATTGAGCGCGTTGATGATGTTCATGCACTTCTCCAGCGACTGCCCTTTGAGATCGTAATGCCGGGTTTCAATGTGTCCACGGGCGCGAGACAACTCATCCAGCAGCCCATCGAACAGCACCAGCACCAATTGATAAGGCGAAGCGCAAGACACTTGAGTGTCGAGGTCGATTGCGCGGTAGCTGTCATAGCCGTCATTCATTTTTCAGATCATCCGAACATGCTGAAGGTTTGTTCCATCGCCGCCATAACCTGCGCCAACTGGGTGTACTGTTTGAGATAGCGCTGATAGTGATTCTGGTATTTGATATCCAGATCCTCGTATTTCTCGTCGACCCGTTGCAGCAGGTTATTGAGATTATCCTTGCGCGCCTTCATGGCCCCGGTGCTGCCGCTGGTATAAGTGCCGAGCCTTTTATCGAGGCTTTCCAGCAGATTTCCCGCGCCTGAAAAGAGTTTTTCGAAACCGTCCGGGTTTGCATCCAGCATTTTCTCGAAGGCTTTGGTATCCACCTTGAGCTTGCCGTCCGCCCCTGCCACCACACCAAACTCCATCAACGTGACGCCGCCAAACGGCGTGCGCAGTACCGAGTTGAGCATGGCCTCAATGGCACGGATGCTGGAGTCACCCGCCAGCGCACCGCGTTCGCCGTTCTCACCTCCCGAACCGGTCAAATCATCGAAGGTGCTCAACATCGTGTTGATCGCAGTGACAAACTCATTGAGCTTGTCATTGGTCGCTGTTTGGTCACGGCTGATATTGACGGTCAGCGGCTCGTCCCCCGCCTCATGCACTTTGCTGAACGTCAGGCTGACGCCTTCGATCATGTCCTTGAAGGTGTTGGAACTTTGCTGCAGCTTCATGCCGCTGGCGTCTGCGCCCAGATAGACAATGGCGTCCTGGGCTTTGGACAATTCCTTGGTGTTTCCCAGGCTGGTTTCCAGCGGGCTGCCTGCGGCATCTGTGCGCATTTCAATGGCGTACTGCTCGCCTGTTTCTTCGGCGCTCAAAACCATGGTCACCTCACCGCCGCTGCGAACCAGCGTGGCTTTGACCCCCTCGTTATCCGGGTGATTGTTAATCGCCGAAGCCAGCTCCTCCTGGGACAGTGCGCCATCGCCGTTACTGTCCGCAGCGGCGAGATCGACGGCAAACTCGACGCCATCCTGCTTGATATACAAGTTGCCCGAGTCGGCAGCATCATTACCCAGACCACTGACGGCGACCTGATGCCGACTCGCCAGTTGTTCAACAAAGAACTGATAGCTGCCTTCTTTGGCACTGGCACCAACCGTGGCACTGGCGATGCCTTCAGCGCTGAAGGTCGCCGCATTGATCAGCATGCTTTTGTCGGTGCCCTTGAAACTTTTGATCGCATTGCCCAAGGCTTTGAGCGCTGCATCCAGGGCGGTGACTGCTTCCAGCTGGGCCTTGTATTTGGTCTCGTTACGCTGGGCCTGCGCTAATTCGCGCTGAACTTCATATTCAGCGAGAAGTTTTGCCTGAGCCTGGATGTAGTCGGTATCGATAGCCATGTACGTGCTCTCCTTAATTGCTATTTAGCAAAACCGGTGCCAATAGATAACGTGTTGTTTTATATGAAGTATTTTTTGTTCTTGTGAAGCAGGATTTCCGTTTTCACGCAGAGGGCTTGAGTGGGCCGGAAAGGTTGTTTCCGGATTATTCAGCTCAAAAGTTCAGTAGGATTCAAAGGCGACATAAAGCGGGGATTGATTAAGGGCAGAAGTTTGAAGAGGGGAAATTGAGGGCCCCCAGAGGAGGCAGAGTGGGCCCAGGCGAGCTCGGGCGTAGAGCGCAGACTTTTCAGGGGTTGCGGTTCACCCCTGAAAACGCAAAAGCCCCGTCTAACCGACAGGGCTTTTGATCTTGCTTGCAGCTTACCGTTTGCAGCGTGGCCTTGCCTTAGCGCCCCATCGCCCGTGCAGCGTCGGCGGTGTACTGATCGGCAGTGAATTTACCCTCATTGAGAATCGGGCCCTTCTTCGCTTCGTTGGTCATGCCGTAGCCGGTGTATTGACCCGAGTTCAAATCGATAAAGAACTGCGAGCCGGCCTGCCAGGCACTCATGTCCGGGTGGTAGTAATAGTTGATCATCGCGTGCTTCCACAACTGGCCGCGGGCGTCGTAGTTGTCAGCCAGTACCGAGTTCCACGTGTCTTCGTCGAGAAACAGCACACGCTTGCCATACACATGGCGGTAGCCTTCTTTCAGATCCGCTTCAAGCACCCAGACACGACGAAGTTCATAACGCATCAAATCCGGATTGGGGTGGTTAGGCGTCAGCATGTCGGCATATTTGACCGTACCTGCGTTCGGCTTATAGGCATTGGCCGGAATGTAGATTTCGCGCTTGCCCACCAATTTCCAGTTAAAGCGCTCCGGCGAGCCGTTGTACAAACGGTCTTCGTCGACGGTCATGGTGCCGTTGGTGCCGATCATCGGCTGGTCATACCCGTAACCCGGCAATTGGCGCACGCGCCGGGTTGAAGGGCTGTAGGTCCAGGCCTGACGCGGGTCCGTGGAAAAGTTGTAGGGTTCGTGGGCGATGTTCAGCGTGCCGTTGTCACGCGCAGGCTTGAGGGTCATGTTGTTACTCATTGCCTGAATCTTGCCCGAGGTCACGGGCTCAACTTCTGGCGAGTTGGCCTGGGACAAGTTACGGGCGTATGCACGGCCCCAGCCAATGCTGCCGTTAGGCAAGACAGAGGCCAGATCGCTGGTTTTTTCTTCGGTCCAGGCACGCGCAGGCAATTGATGGTTCCACAGCAATTCCATGCCGTTTTTCGGAATCGGGAACGGCACTTGGCCCAACCCTTCGAAACCCATGCCATCGTTCACCAGCTTGGCATTCAAGGCGTTGCTCATCGCCCGTTTGCACACATAATCCGGGTAGCGGAAATCACGGTGGCCGGGGTAGATATTCATCTTGTAGGTGGCCGGATAACGCTTGAACAGTGCTTTCTGGCCTTCTGTCAGCTTGTCGGCGTATTGGTCCATGTTCTGCGCGGTGATCACCAAAATGGGCTTTTCAGCGGCATAGGGATCAACCGGCTGGTCACCGGAGAATTTGACGTGGTTCCAACCCGGCACTTCGCCCAGGTATTTACCGGTGTAAGGCGGGATGGTGCCCGCCGCGTTACCGGCCTGTTCAGCCCCCACACAGGTCAGCTCTTTACCCAGTTTGGCCGCTTCAGCGGGCGATACCTGAGCGAATGCCGACCCCATGACCAGTCCATTGACGGCCAGGGTGGCTGCGAGCACTACGCCTGTTCTTGTTATTTTCATGTATTGCCTCCTACGCGAATAAGGCTTGCTGGGTATGGGTTCATTCTTCGCCATCCACCGGCGAGCACATCGTCCACAAAGACTAATCAGGCCGTTACCAGCACTTCTTTGAGCAAACCTTTGAGCATCTTGCCCGACGCATTACGGGCGAACGGGGTGTGTTGCACATGAATCTGTGCTGGCACCTTGTAGCTCGCCAGACGCTGGGCAAAATAACCACGCACGGCCTCGCGGTCGGGGCAGTCGCCTGGGTTGCCGCGCACCACCACAAACACCACTTCGCCCAGTACATCGTCCGGTACGGCAAAGGCTGCCGCTTCAATCACGCCGGGCATTTCACACGCGCAGGACTCAATCTCGGCTGCGGAGATTTTCTCGCCGCCACGGTTGATCAAATCCTTGGCGCGGTCAGTGATGTAAAGAAAACCTTCCTCGTCAAGATGACCGATATCGCCGGTGTCGAGCCAACCGTCATTGAGTGTCTGGGCACTGGCTTCAGGCAAGTTCCAGTAGGCGTTCATCAGGGTCGGCGAGCGCACCCAAATCAGCCCGCTGACGCCTGCAGGCAGTGCACGCTGCGGGCTTTCACCAATGCGCACATCGACAATCGGCAACGGCCAGCCCGCCGACGCCGGTTTATAGACAAACTGATCTCCACCAATGGCTGCGCAAATGCCGTTGCTTTCGGTCAGGCCGTAACCACTGCCACCGACGGCTTCGGGTTTGCGTTGGGTCAAGTGCGCCAACAGACTGGCCGAGGGGGCAGCCCCACCCAGACCCAGGCCGAACAGGCTTTGGGTATCGGCACTGCCGAAGCGTGGCGAGGTCAGCAGTTGCTGCATCATGACCGGCGCACCGTTGAACTGGGTGCAGTGTTCGTCGCGGATCAGGTCGAAGGCTTTTTCCACGTCCCACTTGTACATCAGCACCAGACGGCGACCACCGCGCAAGGCCAGCAAAAACTGGGCGTGCAGACCACTGACATGAAACAGCGGCACCGCCATCAAAGTCGTGGGGGCATAACCGCTGTTGATCACGACGCTGATGCGCTCAGGCGAGCTGACCGCGCAAAAAACGCCCTGAAATTCCAGCGCCACCAAGGCCTGACACACCGCGCCATGGGTCGACAGCACGCCTTTGGCCAGGCTGGTGGTACCCGAGGTGTAGAGGATCATCGCCGGGTCATCGGCACTGATGGTCGGTACCGGCGCATCCTGCAGCGGCTCGGCCAGCAGGTCCTCCAGACGCTGGCAGTGCTCGTCACGGGGCTGGTTGGCATCCATGCCCACCACAACCGTCGCCAAACCTTGTTCGCGCAGGTCATCTTTGAGCAGTTGCAGACGCGGCTCGTCGCACAGTAAAAGTTGCGTCCCGCTGTCCTGCAACCCATGGAACAACTCGTCGCGCAGGCCCCAGCTGTTCAAGGGCACACACACACCGGCGCAGCGCTGGATCGCAGCAAACGCCACCAGCCAGGCCGGTTGGTTACGCATGGCGATTGCCACACGGTCGCCCTTGCGCACGCCAAAGCGGTGCACCAGTTGGCCCGCCAGACGATCGACCTGATCAAAAAACTGTCGGAAGGTCAGGCGTTGTTGCTCCCACACCAGAAATTCGCGATCCGCGTGGGCCCGGCCAGCGTCCATTGCAGCCCAGAGGTTTGGAGCGCTGTGGCGAAAGTGCTTGGGGCCGCCGGCCACAGGTGTCAGTACTTCATAGGGCGAGCCGGGACCAATCAGTTGATCCCAGGCGCTCTGCCATTGTTCAAGTTTCATCTTGTTATTCTCCTGACTCGAACCAATGCCCACAGGTTTAAGCGAGTGCGCCATAGCGCTCGCAGTGATATTCGGCATCCCCCAGGCACGCTTGTGCGACACGGATGCGCTTGAGAAACAAACCGACATCCAGCTCGTCGGTGACGCCAATACCGCCGTGCATTTGTACGGCCTCATTGGCTACTTTCACGGCCATCAGCCCGGCCTTCCACTTGGCCAAGCTGACCAGCCGCTGACGCTCTACCTCGCTCAAGTCGGCATCGTCCAGCGCTGCCAAGCCAGCCATCACTGCGCTACGGGCCAGCGCCAGCTCCACATAGAGCTGGGCCGAACGATGTTGCAGGGACTGAAAAGAACCAATGGCGACGTCAAATTGCACACGGGTTTTCAGGTAGTCGAGGGTCAAGGCGAACAGCTTTTCAGCCATGCCCAGCATCTCGGCAGCCAGACACACACGGCCGCGATCCAGTGCGATGGTCAATGCTGCACTGGCTGAGCCAGGATCGCCCAACAGGGCATCCGGCCCGACCTGCACCTGATTCAGTTGCAAGTGCGCGTGGTTACGCGAGTCAATCAGCGACAAGGGTTCGACACTTAAACCCGGCGCATCGGCTGGCACCAGAAACAGGCTGACACCCTGCTGCGCATTGCCCGCAACAACGAGATAGCCATCAGCCCCTACCCCGTCTATGACGAACGTTTTTTGCCCGTTCAGACAGAACCCCTGCGCATTGGCTACAACCTGCACCGCCAACTGCGCGGGGCTGTGCCGTGGGCGCTCGTCCAGTGCCAGGGCCAGGCGTTGCTCGCCGCTGATGGTGGCCGACAGCCAGCGATCTTGCTGTTGCGCATTGCCTTGCAAGTGCAACAGCGAACCGCACAGCACCACGCTTGAAAGCAACGGTGAAGCACTGAGGTTGCTGCCGATGGATTCAAAAATCGGGCCCAGGCCCATACAGCCGAAATCCAGTCCGCCGAGGTTTTCGGGGAATGGGATCGCACTCCAGCCCAGTGCTACCGCCTCTTGCCACAGCTGGCTGTCGAAGCCGAGTTCACTGCCCTCGTCACGCAAGGCACGCTGGCGGGATACGGGACTGCGCGCCGCCAGAAACTCGCGGGCGCTGTCGGCCAACAGCCGATGATCTTCGCTATAAAGCAGGTTCATGGTCTGGATCCTTACTTGACTTCAGGCAGGCCCAAGACCCGCTTGGCGATCACATTGAGCTGAATTTCCGACGCGCCGCCAGAAATCGTCAGGGCGAAACTGTTTAACCAACCGCGGGTAATCGCCTGTTCTTGTGGAGTAAACGCCGCCTTGTCCCAGCCCAGCGCATTCACCCCCATGACATCCAGCAGCACCTCAAACTTGTCGCGTTCCTGTTCGGTGTGCACCAGCTTCATGATCGACATCAGCCCACTGACGTCTTGCCCGGCGCGGGCTTCTTCACCCATGCGCTGCACTGTCAGGTTGTAGCTGTGCTCGTTCATCGCGCAGGCCACCGCCCGCGCTGCCAATGCCGACTCGCTTAACCCGGCGGGTTCGGGCAGGTATTCCTGCACCAGCGGCAGCAGGTGAAAATGCGTCGGCAAGCTGAACTCGCCGAACTTGGACATGGCTTTGCGCTCGTGCTGCAACAGGCGCTTGGCCAGGTTCCAGCCGCCGTGCAAGGGGCCAATCAACTGGCTTTTTGGCACTTTCACGCCGTCAAAGAACACCTGGCAAAACGCCGATTTACCACTGATCAAATCAATCGGCGCGACACTCACACCGGGGCTTTTCATGTCCAGCACAATCAGGCTAATGCCCGCGTGCTTACTGGCGCTGCCATCGGTCCTGACCAATGCGTACATCCAGTCCGACTTGTCACCGTAAGAGGTCCAGATCTTGCTGCCATCCACCACAAAGTGATCGCCCTCATCCCGGGCAGTGGTTTTCAGGCTGGCCAGATCAGAACCCGCATTGGGTTCGGAAAACCCTTGGCACCATCGCACTTCACCACGGGTCATCGGGGCCAACAGGTTGAGTTTTTGCTCTTCGGTGCCGAATTCCAGCAACACGGGTCCCAACATCCAGATGCCCAGATTGATTTGCGGCGGGCGGCATTTAAGGCGCCGCAGCTCGCTTTCAAGCACGGCGTTATATTCTGCACTCAGGCCGCCACCGCCGTAGGCTTGCGGCCAGTCTGGGCAGAACCAGCCTTTGTCACGCATGCGCTCGAACCACAGCCGGGCGTCAGCATTGGGAAACTCGACGTCACTGCCTCCCCAGACCAACTCCCCTTCAGGGATGGCTTTACGCTGCGATGGCGGGCAATTGGCCTCAAGCCAACTGCGGGTCTGCTCTCTGAACTGTTCAATCGCGCTCATGTAATTACCTGTGATGAAGTCGTAGCAGCTGCCGAGTTTTACGAGGCTGCGTCCGGGGACGAAGTCCTCGCAAACCCTGACTATTCGGTATGCCTGAACCACCATGGAGCCTCAGTCTGCGACTGCTGAGCAGTCGGACGCGGCCTCGTTCTACTCGACCGCTGCTACGGGGCTAAAGACGGTATCGCTCAGCGCTGGGTTCGCGGCATGCCCAGGCCGAACTGGGCAATCAGCTCACGCTGGATTTCGTTGGTGCCACCCCCAAAGGTCAAGGTCACTGAGGCACGTACTTCGTACTCCAGTTCGCCCTGCATGAGCGAAGCAGGCGAACCACCGCGCACCAGCCCGTTGGCACCGACGATGTTGCTCAGCACACGCAGGATCTCGATAGCCGATTCCGAGCCATACACCTTGGTGGTCGACGCCAGCGCCACGTCCATGCGGTCATGTTCCAGGTCGGCGGCGATGCGCAGATTGATCAGGCGCATCGCTTCGAGTCGGGCATAGCACTGCGCCAAACCCGCCCGAACCCACGCTTTGTCAGTCGCCTTGACACCGTTTTCGTCGGCTTCGCGCGCCCACATCAAGACCCGGCGAAACAATCCGACCACTTTGTCGGACCAGGCGCCCAACCCTAGACGCTCGTGGTTCAGTTGCGCAGTTATCAGCTTCCAGCCGCCGTGCAACTCACCCACCAGCATGTCGCAGGGCACCCGCACGTTGTCGTAATAGGTGGCCGCTGTCGGATTGCTGGTGGTCGGGATAACGGTGGTCGAGAAGCCCTCGGCGCGCGTATCCAGAATCAGGATCGACACGCCCTTGTGCCGAGGCCGTTCCGGATCGGTACGCGCAGCCAGCCAGATGTAATCGGCCGACTCGGCACCCGACGTCCAGAGTTTGTTGCCATTCACCACGAAGGTGTCGCCCTCAAGCCGGGCGGTGGTTTTCAGCACCGCCAGATCGCTGCCCGCATCCGGCTCGGAATAACCGATGGCAAAAATGATTTCGCCTGCCGCAATGCCCGGCAAGAATTTGGCTTTCTGTGCCTGGGTGCCGTGGGCCATCAAGGCCGGCCCCACGGTGCTGATGGTCACAAACGGCAGCGGTGCCCCGGCAATATTGGCCTCTTCAAAGAAGATAAATTGCTCGGTAGGGCCGTAACCCTGACCGCCGTGCTCCTTGGGCCAGCCCACGGCCAGCCAGCCGTCACGGCCCATCTGGCGGATGGTGTCGCGGTACAGTTCGCCGCCCTCCTTGCCGCGCAATTGATCACGCAGTTCAGGGGTCATCAGGTTTTGGAAGTAGTCGCGCACTTTATGGCGCAGGGCGTGTTGCTCGGGCGTGAGGTCGACGTACATTCAGGCTGCTCCCAAAATCAGACCGCTGGTGGGTACGCCTGTACCGGCCGTGACCAGTACGTTTTCGACACTGTCCACCTGGTTGACGGCACTGCCACGCACTTGCCGTACGGCTTCGGCCACGCCGTTCATGCCGTGGATGTAGGCCTCGCCCAACTGCCCGCCGTGGGTGTTGATCGGGAACTTGCCACCTCGGGCATGGTGCCCCGCGCGAATAAATTCCTTGGCTTCGCCCCGCTCGCACAAGCCGAACTCTTCAAGCTGGGGCAATACAAACGGAGTGAAGTGGTCGTAGATCACCGCCGTCTGCAAGGCTTCTGGGCCGAGGCCTGACTGGCGATACAACTCTTTGGCCACTACGCCCATTTCTGGCAGCCCGGTAATGTCATCGCGGTAGAACGAGGTCATGATTTGCTGGCCAGAGGTAATCCCCTGAGAACCGGCCTTGATCATCACCGGCTTTTGGCGCAGATCTTTGGCGCGCTCGGCCGAGGTGATCACCATCGCCACCGCGCCATCCGATTCCTGGCAGCAATCAAGCAAGTGCAGCGGCTCGCAGATCCAGCGTGACGCCTGATGCTCTTCCAGAGTGATGGGCTTGCCATAAAAGAACGCCGCCGGGTTAGTCGCGGCAAAATCTCGAACGGCCACGGCCACGCGGCCAAAATCTTCTGATGTCGCGCCATAGGTGTGCATATATCGCTGGGCAAACATGCCGACCCAGGACGCGGGTGTATGCAAGCCGTGGGGCATGTACCAGCCGTAATTGACGTTTTCAAAAATCGGGGTGGAGGCAAAGCCGTAACTGCCGCTGCCGAAGCGATACCACGAACGCTCGTTCATGGCGCGATAGACCACCACCACCTTGGCCACGCCGGTCGCCACGGCCATCGCGGCATGCATGATCGGCGCACAGGCGGCACCTCCGCCATGGGGCACCTGGGAGAAAAACTTGACGTCTTTGCAACCCAGCAGGCGGGCAATTTCGTATTCCGGAACTTTGTCCACGGAGTACGAGCTGAACCCTTCAACTTCACTGGGATCAATGCCGGCGTCTTTAAGCGCTGCCAGGGTGGCTTCCATGGCCAGGCGCAGCTCGGTGCGGCCAGAGTTCTTGGAAAATTCAGTGGCACCCAAACCAACAATGGCGGCGCTACCGGAAAGTGACGATTGCGTCATGTGTGCTGTCTCCCGCTATCAAGGCAGAACCAGCGCGACCGTACCGGTCACGTGGTTGCCCATGGAATTTTTGCCGCTGAGGGTGATTTCCACCGTGCGGGTGGCGGCATCCTGGCCCGTCACGGCGCCGTTGAAGGTCATACAATCGCCGGGGTAGTTAGGTGCACCGAGCTTGATTTTCAGCGACGTAAAACGCGCTGCCGGGCCGGCCCACTCTTCGACAAAGCGTTGCACCAGACCGTTGGTGGTCAGGATGTTCATAAAGATATGCGGTGAACCCAGCGCTTGTGCGGCGTTGAGGTCATGGTGACCAGGGAAATAGTCGCGGGTCGCAATCGCGCCGCCCGTTACCAGCCCCACGGTGATCGGGATCGCCAGAGGCGGCAGTGCTTCGCCGGGGCGTACGTCATCAAAGCGCTTGGTGTTCTTCAAGGTCATATTTCCATCCCAGCTTGTCGTTATGGCTCAGCCAATCGCCGAGGCGTTCAAGGCTTGCTGCCGATCCGCCCAGGGCACTGCCCAGCGCGCGGCTCCAGTAGAGAAAACGGTGCATCGGGTACGTCAGGTCGACGCCGATACCGCCATGTACGTGCTGAGCGTTATGCCCGATCACATGGCCCGCTTCACAGGCCTGCCAAGCGGTGGCCAGTGCTTCGCTCGGCGCAGGCAAACCGGCGTCGAGCCGATAGCACAATTGCCACAAGCAACTGCGCAACGCTTCAAGGGCGATATGGGCGTTGGCCATGCTCATTTGCACCGCCTGAAAACTGCCAATGCTGCGGTCGAACTGGCGGCGGTCGGTGACGTACTCCACCGTGCGGCGAATCTGTTCGGCGCTGACGCCCAGCTGCAATGCCGCCAAAGCCGCCGTGCTGCGCGGCTCCAGCCAGTCCAGTGCGGCTACCGGGAGCAACTGCTGGGCAGTAATGGGCAGCCCGTCAATATGCAGATCGGCAATCCCTTCGCCGTGGGTCAAACGCCCAGGTATATGGGTGATCCCTTTCGCGGCCAGTTCGACAAACGCCAGACGCGGCTGACCTTCAGCGTTGACCAGCAGCAAAGCAGCCTGAGACTGTTGCGCCAGTGCCAAGGCACCGACTCGCCCACTCAGACGCCATCCGCCCTCAACCGGCTGAGCGTGCAGTGTCATTCCGTGAGCAGTGTTGAGCCCGCTCAAGTCCAGGGTCAGCAGGGTACGTCCCGCCGCCGCGTCATCAGCCCATGCTTGCAAGGCCGGGTCTGCGAACTGTGCCAAGGTTGCGGCGGTCAACTGATGGCGCCACAACGGCACCTGCCCCAGTGCACGCCCTTGCGCCTCCAGCACGCACATCAACTCGGTCATGCCCAGCCCGCTGCCACCCTGCTGCTCCGGGATGGCCAAGGCCTGCAAACCGGTCTCCACGCACAATTGCCACAACGGTTCCATATAGGCTTGATCGCGCGTGTCGTACTGACGCAAACGGTCATCGGTGCAATAGTCGGCAAACACGCTTTGAGCCATTTCGGCAATCGCGAGCTGCTCTTCGGTTAATTCAAAATCCATGCTATGCCCCCTGCTCGGCGACTGGCCGGAACATCGGCAAGGTCATTTCACCGTCAAAGGTCTGGAACTCAAGCTGCAAGGCCTGACCGATACGCAGGTCCTCACGGGTTACACCCGCCAGCCCCGCCACCAGACGCACGCCCTCCTCAAGCTCGATCAAGCCAATGGGATTGGGATGATCGAACGGCGCTACTTCGGGGTAATGCATGATCACAAATGAATACAGGCTGGCGCGGCCACTGGCCTCAACGCTGTCCCAATCAAAGGAGTGACATTCGATACACACCGGTGCGGGCGGATGACGCAGGGTCTGGCATTGGGTGCAGCGCTGAATCAGCAACTTGCCCGCATCGCAGCCTTCCCAGAAAAACCGCGTGTCATCGCTCATGCCCGGTTTAGGACGCTTGATCACGGGCGCGGCATCCGCCTTGGCCGGCTCAGCCTTGACACTGTGATCCTTGGCCGGGCGGAACTTGAAGACGCGGAACAGCAACTCGCCCACCGCCTCGTCGCCACTTTTGTGCTCGACGAAATAACTCATCACCAGGGTGACAAAAAAGCCGGTGCCCAGCCCCGTGGTTTTCTCGTCGCCCACCGAGTCCAGACGCGTCGTGTAGTAGAGCTTTTCGCCCGGACGCAAGTTGCGGTTGAAAGTCAGCTCAGAGTTGACCGCCACCACAGACGGATAGCCGTAACTCTCGATCAGCTTGAGCACTTCATACGGATTTTCCGTGGTCGAGCCCGGCGGGTAGTTGTTGGCATGAAAGCCTTCCAGGCACCAGACCTGCAACATTGCCGGTGGTGCAACCAGCCCGTCCTGTTCACTGTTAGCGGCCGTGACCGCATCGGTGTACAGCGGGTTGTCGACGCCCATGATCTCGCACCATTGGCGAATCATCGGGGCGTTGACCTCGTCCCAGGCGTAGACGCGACCATATTCACGCCCCACCAGGGCGCGCACGTCGGTTAGCAATTGAGAATCAGCCACGTTCGTCTCCTGCGTGTAGAGAACGGCAACCCACTGGTCGCCGCTTAAGGTCGATCAATGCACTGCGCTCTGCGCGGCACCCAGAAAAGCCGGACGTTCACCGCCCCCGTGCAACAAAAGATTGCAGCCACTGGCATATCCGGCCATGGGCGAAGCGATAAACAGGCAAGCGTTACCAATGTCTTCGGGCAGCGCCATGCGCCCGGCGGGAATCCCGGCACTGACCGCGGCAACGCCGTGCTCATCGCCGTAGTGCAGGTGTGATTGCTCGGTTTGAACCAGCCCCGGACTGACCGCGACCACTCGCACCTTGGGTGCCCATTCCACCGCCAGTGACTGTACAAGGGCCAGCACACCGGCCTTGGCCGCGCCATAAGCGGCTGTGCCGGGCGATGCGCGCAAAGCGCTGATACTGCCGATAAACACAATGCAACCGCCGCTGGCCTGCTGCTGCATCAGGGCGTTAGCTTGCTGCGCGACATTCAGGGGGGCGATCAGATTGAGACGGATAATGCCTTCGTGAAAGCGCGGCGAAGCAGTCGCAGCCTCGGCCGCCGGGCTGCCACCCGCGTTGTTGATGACCACATCAAGACGGCCGAAATCAGCGCGAATACCGTCAAACAATGCCTTGAGCGAATCCAGATCACGCACGTCACACGCCATGAAAATCGCCTGCGCGGCGCCGCCCCGAGGCAACACTTCAGGAGCCGCCCTGCCACACACAATCACCTGCGCGCCGGCCTGGAGAAAACTGCTGGCGATCCCTGCCCCGATACCTTTGGTTCCGCCGGTAACCAGCACCACCTTACCGCTGTAGTCCAGCCCTGAGAGTTGGCCCATGACACGCTCCTCTTCTACTGATAGAGCCACTCTAGGGGCTACGCTCAGGGTGCTCGTCGTCTGAACGGACGATGAAGCGCGCGCGTGTGAACGCAACACTCCAGCACAGGCTGTGCTGACAGCCCCCTGCTCAATGAGGACCCACATGTCTGACCCGACTGCTGCGCCGGTACTACTGGAGTTTCCGGCCCTGGGCGTAGCCCTGCTGCGCCTTAACCGCCCGCAGGCCACCAATGCCCTGAGCCTTGAGCTGCAAGCCTTGCTCTCTCGCTACTTCACCGAGTTGGCCGAAAACCCCGAGGTGCGCTGCATCCTGCTGACCGGTGGGGACAGCGTGTTTGCCGCAGGAGGCGACATCAACAGCATGGCCGGTGTGGGGCCAATCGACATTTACCAACGTCATACCGAACGGGTCTGGGCGCCGATTCAGCACTGCCCCAAACCGGTGATCGCGGCGGTCTGTGGTTATGCCTATGGCGGCGGCTGCGAATTGGCCATGCTGGCGGACATTATTGTGGCGGGTACCAGCGCGAAGTTTAGCCAGCCGGAGATCCGCATCGGCATCATGCCCGGCATTGGCGGCACCCAACGTTTAGTGCGGGCAGTGGGTAAAGCGAAAGCCATGCGCATGGCCTTGACCGGGCAACCCATCACCGCTGAAGAAGCCTGGATATCAGGGTTGGTCAGTGATGTGGTCGAGGATGGGCAGGTACAAGCCCATGCGCTGAAATTGGCGACCTTGATCGCCGCCATGCCGCCTTTGGCCGCTGAGCAAATCAAGGAAGTGATCCTGGCCGGTGTGGATGCACCGCTGGAGACTGGCCTGGCATTGGAACGCAAGGCCAACGCGCTGTTGTTTGCCTCGCGCGACCAGAAGGAAGGGATGCAGGCCTTTATTGAAAAGCGTACCGCCAAGTTTAACGGGAACTGACCTGGGTAATATTCCAGACTACCAGCGGTCATATAGATTCAAAAAGGTTCATATTCGCTCAATAAAACATAATAAATGTCCTACGCTTTTGTGTATTGATTCAGACCTGTAAGCCTTCAGGGTTGAACGACATGCCAGCGGTTACCCATGAAACAAAGCAGCCCTCGAATACTGCCGCACAGGCTACAACAGCCGCGCAGCCGGTTAGTGAACACACACAGCAATCGAGAGCGCCCGTTGTATTCATGGGTGCCCCCCTCACCTCTGGCACCCACAGCGAGGGCATCAACGGTCAAGACGAAGCCTTTTGGCAATCAATCTCGTCACACATGCTTGAACACGCCTTTCAAGTCATGCTGGAGAGCCTATGGGCCGCCATCAAAGAGCGATACGCCAAGGAGTTTGAATTACTGAGTGACGCCACTGAACTGTCAGGGGTTTTGCTCGACGCAACGCTGTCGATGATCGATAAGTGCGCCCGGATCGTTGCCTTTCTTGAAATTCAAAAAAATAAAATTCCCCAGATAAAAGATGAGATTGCGCTTGTCCAAATTTTACTGCGCATCGTCACTGATCTGGGTGGAGCGGGCAGCACTGTATTCAAACGCAGCGTCCTCACGCTCGAGCATCTAGAACACCTGCTCAACAACCCAGCTGTTCAAGCATTGGCCGACCCGAGTTCTATCAGCCCGTTACGCACGTTGATTGCATCACTTAAGGACTGGACTCTCTGGATAGAGCGCTTATCCAAAGTGTCATGGCAATCACCTGAAGCCATAGTCAAGGATCTTGTGGAAGGCGATTTCCTTCCCGACTGGATGAATAACTTTGTGGTTCAGGGGCAAGCGTTGTACGCGCAGTTGCAGCTCTACTTCGAGAGCTCCGCAGATCCCGCAGACCCCACACACAGTGAAACGCAGCGGCGCCTGAAACATCATCTCATCCAGTTCAAGGAGGCTGACGCGGTCGAGACAAAATTCGCCATTCTCATGAACGTGTTGGCAGATGATCAAGCCCTCGCACTTATCGAGCACTACGTGCCGTCAGCCCTTCAAGGGCTATTTAAAGTGTATGCGATGGTGCAGCCCGCTCAGTTCAGAGCGGACACACCAGAAGAAGGTCAAGCCGATCCTTCTGGCCTGCGAAAAGCCTTACTGAGCATTGATCACTTCACCAGTCAGGTATTTGTCGATCAACTCAAATCTGAAGGCGGCGTTCTGGGCGAGAGCGTGGCCGAGCCTCTGACCAGAATCAGAGCCGTGCTACGCGGCTCCGCCAGTCAGGAAGCAGGGTTCAACATGCTTATGCGCCTGACTGACCCGCACATGAGCTGGCTGGATTTTGCTGAAAAAAGTGCTCTGGAGCTCCTTGCGTTGCCCAGTGCATCGGATGTACTGGTCGGGATGATCAGTCACATCGTGGGCCAATTAAAAATAGCGCGCGCGCTGTCCCGCGTGCCGGACCAACAACTCTGGCAGGAATTAAAAGCGAGCGGTTGGCACCAACTGCCCGTCTTGATTGCGAACGCGGTTAAAAGGGATATGCAAAAAAAGCCTTCACAATTGGCACTGGCCCTGAACACAGCAGCGGATTTACCAGAGGGTCTGATCCAGCAAGTGCTCGATCAAGTCACACGCATCGCGCTGTCATGGAAGGACGACGATTGGGCGGCTTTTATAAGCGAAACCCAGTTGGCAATGACAAGTCTCATAAAGGTATTGCATCAATCCGGCCGCTTTTTGCCGAACAAAGTACAGAAAGCAGTCGATATAGGTCTTTGGCTGGCGCGAATGATTTCGCACCTGATGATGCTTCGCACTCTGTGGAACCTGCGTTCGGGCAAAGAAGTGTTAGGTCAAATGGCGATCGAGGAAATACGCCATCACATCAATCGTTTTGCAGGGGAACGTGCACTCTGGGCTTTCGATCAGGCGTTGCCCTGGCTCCCGCTTATGCCACCGCTGTACAGATTATTGAAAACCCTGCCACCGATTGAGCCCGGGCAGCAGATCAAGTGGCTGATCAACCTTTTAATCCGCCTCTATAGCCTGCGGGCCATTGAGTCGGGCGAAACCATCGACCTATGCGAAAAAGTAGAACATGTCGCGCAACAGTGGCTGGCCGGTATACCCGTTGCAATGCTCGGCCCCGCCGTCCTTGAAGAACTCAAGGCACAACCCAGCGCAATAGCAAAAGCGTTTTTCGTTGGGCTAAGAATGACAGCGGCCACGGCAACCTACATCAGCCCATTCATAGGCAGCGTTACCCGCTCACTGCAAAACAGTATGCGCGGTGGTATGGGCGAAATGCGCTTGACGCCAGCCCAACAATTACTGTTTTTGGGTGTAGGGGCTGCAAGTATCGGCACCGTTGGTGCTGCACCTGTGATTGGAGCGGTCACTGCAACAGGTCTAACAATCGGAGCCGCGGCCACAGTCTCCGTGGCAGGTGCTATTTACGGTTTGGCCGCCGGTTCCAATGCGCAGCCCTCTAAAGTGGTGCCCATAGCATGGGGCGCTTCCGCCACGGGTTCGCTAGGGCTAGGCATCCTGTTTGCCTGGAAGGCACACCAGAGCAGAAAACAACGTTTAGAGGCAGCACCTCATGAAGAAGCTTACGCTGCGGTCAACCTCGATGAACACTCTATAGCGGACAGTGCAATTGATCTCGGCAATGAAGAAAGTGATAGAGAACACATCGCTTTAAATACAGGCTTGTCTAAATCCCTTCGACAGCATGAGCAGCCGGCAACGATGTTACACCCGGCCATCTATGGAACACTGTCAGCGGTTTTTTTTGCCGGTTCACTTTACGCAATATGGTCTGCCTACGAAGCATCGCGTAAAAATAATCGCGTGCTTGAGCAGTTGGATAAATTACTGACCCAAACAAAGGAAAGTATATTTTCAGATAATAAAGAGCAGGTCATCAAAAACATCAGCGAGTTCTTGCAGTTGACTCATGACTTGAACGGTGTCATATCGCAGCCTGCCGACAATGGTCAATCTCCAGATAACACAAGTGAAAGGCTGGCAACGCGCGACGTTATTCATTTGACCGCGTCGAATGATCCAGGCGATATGCACGAGCAGAGCTTCAACCCCGACGAACTCATGATGGATGCTCCCTATACGTCTTCAGAAGAACAGGAGGAGGACCCAGGAGAAAATCAGGTTGAAGAAGATGAAGACATAGAAGAAGAGCAAGAAGATCAAATACTCCCCCTGATGCGCGAAATTCTGGAACTGGAAGTTAATCTGAATTATCTACGGGCAGAAGGAAAGCCCATAAACTCATTGCGTGTCATGCGCGCACAACTAGATATATTGACTCAGCGACTGGCAAAAAGCCAAGCGCTGATGAAAAGTGCCGTACACGAATCTAACAAACGCCTGACTATGACAAATGTCTATGCCTATAACATGCTGCACGAAATGAAAAACTTCTACCCTCCCGAAATAGCCGACGTCTGGAGCCAATTCGATCCACGCGCACGCATTCCCTTTAGCTTCACCTCACAAGACGGCAAACTACTTGCCACTCAAATTCCACTGGTCAACTTCCTGAATGGAGACATCGATAAGAGACTAAAAGAATTCAAGGGCCGCAGGCCGATAACGTTCAGCACTAAGTATAGCAACACTGAAGTGGCACAAGACTTATTAGAGGGGTTAAAAGATTACGTACCAGGCAAATGGACTAAAGACAAAACACTCAAAAGACTCATGACCCCGATAGATATCATGACCAAAATACCTCCTCCGACGACCGCGGACAGACTGAGCATCAGAATCAATAAAGCAGGCGCCGAACCCGAAAGCATCGCGCTATCACTGGACATGTACATTCGCAAGTTGCATACAGATACCTCGTATACATCAAATGACATAACGTGGCCTGATCATTATCCGGAACCGTGGAAAAAAGAGTTCGACAAACCCAGTTTTAAGAAAGCTTATCTGGCAGGCACCACTTCCATCCCACATTGGAATGCCCGCCATGAAGATGAAGACACCTTGACCCTCCAATTTATAAAAGCGCTTTGGCAGGAACCGAAGATGGCCAGTAAAATTGGCAATCACCCTCAATTAAAACTGATGAATCTTGATTCAACTATCGGCCTGGCGACAACCGACAGTGAGGGCGCTACAAAATCCACACAAAGGTCACTCATAAACTTCTTTTTTGAAGAAAGCGAACGCTCCAGTGAAAGCACTAATGTGACCATCAGCGACCCAGCAGGATTGCTGATAACGGATCCATTGCTGCGAGAGTTCATACAGGAGAGCAAACATGCTCGACTTAAAATCATAGAAATTTTGCAGCTGGAAAAAGCGCGCAAAACATTGAATGTACCGACGACTGAAGGACTTCTGCAAGATGCTCTCGATGCAGCAGTAAAAAAATATTTACCCAGCACTGCCTACCCGGGCAAGCTCCAACTCAAAGACACTATAAAAGTCAGATTCAGCATGAGTTATAAAGACGCCCTCGGTACGTCACCCCTTCCTATTCCCAGACTGGCCGAAATGATTCTAACGCCTCCGACAGCGCCCGAGGTTAAAGAATTTACGCTCAGTCAAGTCATGAGCAAACTGGCCTTGCGTTACGGAGACACAAATGGATTTTTATATATTGAATATGATATCGAAAGAAAATTCCTGCCAGAAATAATTAGCTTTCTATCCAGTGAGGATTGGCAAGTCAATCTAATCAGCCGATTGGACGCCTATAAAGCGGATGATGTGCAAAAACAAGCATGGGCAACTATTTTTACTCCCCTACTTGATGCAAGAATACCTCAGCCCTATAAAAACAGCCCCATCACCTCGATAAAATACGATTTCAGGCCCCTGCCCGGTGTATTTAAAATACCCACAGGAAGCACCAGCTTCCAGTTACGATCAATCTTCAGCGACACTTACTTTGAATTCAATGACCGCTTACATATGCGGCGTGCACACGATTTGCGAACCCGCAAAAGCAATGAGCCCAGGCGACAGCACGAGGGTTTTCTTCTTTGGCTGCGAGAACATCAAGGCACCTATTTCAAAGATAATTCTGAACACTCAGCGTCAGCCGCCCTTGGAGATTCCCTGGGTGCGGATAGTAAACTCTATGAAAATTTTGACAGTAACAAATACCCACAAGATGATGTGACACTGGACACACCAGTACTGATGACGAAACTCATGTTCGACCATCTGGTCAATCAATTAAAAGAGGATGTCGATGTCTATATAAAATCCGATATTGAAGTCTTTGTTCATAAAATATTTCAATATATGACTGACCTCGGCCTTTACATTGGTTTGGCCACGCTGCCCCTCAGTGGCCCGATTGCATTACTCGTATCTGCAGGTCTCGCAGCGCTCCCTTTTTTAGAGTTAACCGTTGCGGACACTCAGGAAGAAGCACGGAGTATTTTCATGACAAGCTTCTTGAACGCCCTCATGGATTACTCGTGGGGAGGCATAGGTAACTCTAAAAGTGTGAAAACGGTGTTAGTGAGCCACTTAGCCAAATCACAAAAATACATGGCACCTGGGAGCAAGCAGATTCTAAGACAATTGGCTAGAAAATTTATGCTGCTCAATACGCCAGGTGGTAGCGCCGCCTATAAAGAACCTTGGGACTATGTTGCGGGCAGGCTGGTGAAGTTAGGTTATAAACCCAAACAGACGTTAAGGATCAAGGGTGCCCTGGAGCAGGCTTATAAAAGCCCAGCCAACGCTGACAACACTGCCATTTTAGAAACCTTCCTGGACATTATCTATTTGAAGGTTATTTTCAGTGATTTCTTTATGGTCAGGAAAGGCGAGCTCATAACTATCATGACTAAAAACAAGCTCCCTGATACAGGCTCACATTTGAAACATGTACTTGTCAGCCTGGGTGGTGGCCACTTTCAAGGCATCGGTAATAACGTACTGCATCCTGATTTAGATCCTGCCTCGTCCATCCTTGCCGCTGATGATTTGGTCAAATTAAGCGAGGGTACTCTTTTCAGTGACGTTCCTGATCCTGATAGACAGCAGCTGTTTTTTGCAAAAGGCACGATCAAAGATCAGCCAGATCCACCCGCAAATAACAGAGTACCGACGACGACTGAAGCATCGACCACAGCACAGACTTCTGACGCCCCCCGTCAAGTTCCGAATGTCACCCAGCAAACTATCCCTGGCCCCTACCTGAAAGACCCTTGGTACAAACGAAAACTTTGGTCAAATCGCTATGTGCTCGAGCACTTCATTGAGACCCGTTCACCCGGGTATTTGAGACTTAAAAACACTCACTTAGAAGCGTTCACGATGACCCTCTCCAGCCAACAACAACTGACTATCGAATGGTGGTTAAAACCATCCTCCCTCGCTGCAGATCAAGAAAACCATTCGCCTGCGCTAGAGTCGTCCGGAAAATTTAGTACCACGGTATTTGAACCCCCATTGTCGACCTATGACAGAATTGTCCAGATACTGCTCAAAGATCCACACGCAAATTATGAGCTGTATACACGACAGTCAGACCAGAGAGGCTCACTGGTTGATGATGATTTTTTATTCCGACACGAGGGTTTCCCCTTCGAGCTCAGAACTTTAACGTTGCGTGATTATGGTGCTTTGGGTGATAGTCTCTTGGTAAATCTCAGCGTTATCAATATAAATGAGTACTTCACCCACTACCTTACCGTTAAGGATATTCAGGGCCGTTTAAATGTTAACGCTCTGGGCCTGCTGGACTATTTGCTGGCTGTTCAATTTCAGATGGATCCTGCCCCCTGGCCTGCGATCATCACCCGCGAGTACCTAGAGGAGCGTTTTGAAGAACTCACCTATAGCCTAATCCTTGCTGATATTCTCACTGAGTTTCTCACGTTAAATCTTGATTTAAGGTCATCACCACACGCTGACACTCAGTTTCTTGTTTCAGCCTCAGGCATTTCCGCATTCCTTAAACATCTGGCCGCTGAAGCCTCTTATATCCTCCATCAACCTCTCAACACGTCCCGGTACAGTCAGGACCATCCACAGTCGCAATTTGGTACAGACCTGAGTTCGTTAAAAGATAAATTACACCCCAATCTAGCCACTTGGATCGCTGTCATAAGTTATGCCGGGGGCCTACCAAAATCCATTATGCCGCCCGCACAACCTAGGTATTATGCAACCCACCCTGAAGCTTCAACTAGCCAACCTTTTCAACTGGCAGGGTCAATTACCGCTCCAGAGGATGAAATCTTGCCCATTGGTCAGAACGTTAATATATACATCAGTGATGGCACCACTAAAACTCATATTCTAGATATTACACTTCCCGCCGGATTTACTTCTCCGCCCATGGCAGCGTACTACATTGCTAACGCTATAAACCTCAACATGTCAAAGTTGAAAATGCCACTGAGTAATGATCTAGAATTTACGGTAGTTGCCGGCGACTCTATCACCTTTAAAGGTGGCAATAGTTCGAACGCCAGCCATTACGTTAAAGCGGTCCCCAAAAAGAAAATTTTTATTCATAGCAATTTGAACATGCTAGGTATCCCACGCACATTTCAGGTGCTCGTAGAGTTTGGAAGCGATGATGACTACGATCCCTACAAATACGCCATGTCGCATACACAGGGTTAAAAGTTTCAGTAGCCTGTCTTTTTTTAACTCTTCTTTCGTACCCAACTGATGGTCGCAGGCGTTCAGGTGCGCGCCAATCCCGCTCCGTTAACGTGTATGCATAATCCGGCTCGGCACACTTTTTACTTCCAGTGATCACGAATATCATCAGGTTGGCAATGGAACGTAACGCCCATGCGCTGTCCTTTGCTTTGCGTAACCCAAAGAAAGTGATTCTGGCATGTATTGAAAAGCGTACCGCCAAGTTTGAAGGAAGCTGATTAGGCACGTACCAACCGTCGCAATCATCCAAATTCGTTTCACTTCATTCAATTAAAGCCGAGAACCCTCCTACACTAAAAACTACCATTTCACTCATGCCTGCTCCTTATAGGGTGGTTAGCAATGGGTAAATCTGTGCTCGAAAAACCTGCGACGGTCCCCGTGCTTAAAGTCGCACCTGACCAGGCCCTGGCGAGCCAGCTTCTTCAAGGGGGCACGGAGCTTCTCAACCTGGTCGCCCCCGGCAATATCATCCAGCCCGGAGCAACTGACACGTCGGGTTTTGAACAGAGTCTCTGGCAGCCCATGATCGAAGCGCTGCTCCAGCAAGTGGGCAACTCGTTTCTGGACTGGGTTTGGCAAGCCCTCAAGGATTACTTTGCCGAACCCTTGGCGCTGTTGAATGGCTTCCAACAACTGGCTGCAGTGTTGGTCGATCCAAAGATTACCTTGCTTGTCAAAAGCAAGGCATTGCTCGATTTTCTCGAGGCTCAAAACAGCCTCACACCCACGGCTACACCCTATATCGCTATTGCCCAACATCTTCATCACATCATCGAAGTACAGCAGCAAAGAGCGGCATTCACCGTTGCGCACAGTGTTTTGACCCTCAAAAGCCTGGTTGCGCTGGCTCATATGCCCGAAGTGCAAGCGCTTGCAGGCAAGCACACTCTCGCCCCGGTGCAAAACCTGTTACGCGGCGCCCTGGAGATGGCTCAAACCTGGCTACACCTGTCTCAAGCATCGTGGGACTCACCCGAGTCTGTGTTTGAGGGGCTGCGCGAGGCCGACCTGTTACCAGGCTGGGTTATTGAAATTGTCGAGCAGGGTCAGCGACTTTACGAAGTTCTGGATGCGCTGTATGTGCAGGCCGAATCTAAAGCCGAGCTTGAAAACGCTCCTCCCCTGAAACGCTTTCTGACTCAGTTCAATGAAAGTAACGACGCCTTGGGGAAATTCACTGCGCTGTTTTACCTGTTGGTCGACGATACAGCGCTGCCAATCCTCAACAAATACGCTGGAGACGCGTTTGGCGGTCTGTTCAAGGTATTCGCGCTGCTTAAAACAGGTCAGCAGGCGGCGCCAGAGGACACCAGCGGCATGAGTGCCGCCCTGCTCACCCTTGATCACTACACCAGTAAACCTTTTATTGCGCGTATGAGTGGTGCAGGGGAAGTCGGGCAGTTGATGGCCGAGCCTCTGTCTTTCGCGCACGCGGCACTGCGCGGTTCTGCCAGACAAGAAGCGGGCATGAACATGGTGCTGCGCTTGTTCGATCCCAAACAGACCTGGACCGGTTTCGCCAAGGAAACCATCGCCGAGATACTTTGGCTGCCCGAAAAAGAGCAGGTCTGGAAACTACTGACCAGCGACATTTTCCAGCACGGGAAAATGATCCGGGCGTTGTCGCAAGTGCTGGATAACCAGTTCTGGGACGAGTACGCAACCGCCAGCTGGCAAGACCTGCCGGCCCTGATCGGTGGCACCCTGAAACGTGATCTACAAGCGCCCGACTCCCAATTCGTCCGAGCTCAGTCCATTGCCAGCGGGGTGCCTGCTGACCTTATCCAGCCCGTACTGACAGCGACAGCCAGCATTATCCAATCATGGAAAGGAGACAATTGGAGTGATTTTTTAACGGGCTCAACGCAGTCGGTCAACGGCATGGTGACAAGCATGGCCAACAAGGGCCAAGTGCTGCCCGAACAGATGCAAAAAGTTTTAAACACCTGCCTGTTTCTGACCAAAAACGTTGCCCGCCTGATCAGTCTTTGGAGCTTGTGGCACGCCACGCAAGACAAGCAGCAACTGGGAGATGAAAGCGTTGCTCTGATACGTCAACTGCTGGTCGAACACGCCGATGACACAACAGTGTGGGCCTTTGATAAAGCCCTGATATGGCTACCCGTTTTACCAGGGCTTTACCGCGTATTGAAACAGGTTCAACCCATAGAGACCGGTCAGCGTATCCAGTGGGTGACCCGTCTATTGGTGAGTCTGTATACGCAGCCGGAAGTGCAGGCTAACCCTGAAATTATCTGGCTGCGCGAACAGGTGCAGCGCATCGCCCAGGAGTGGTTGGGCGCGATTCCTGAAGCCGTGTTAGGACAGGCGGTGATCGAAGAAGTCGAGGCGCAACCGGGTCTTGTGCAAAAAACGGTGATCAAATCGCTTTATCTGGCTATCGATACTGCCCCGCCTCTGCTTCGCTTGATGAAAAGTGCCGTTAACTATGCCAGTGAAGGCCTTCTGGGGGATGTCATAAGAGGCCTTTTACAGCCCCAGGCATCACTGGTGCCCTTGATCATGTTTTTGGCCGTGATACCCGATAGTTCCGAGGCCAGTAATGAGACGTCGACGCCTAAACCTGATCCTCAACCCATTGATACAACGCCCGTACTTGGGGGAGTGACCGCTTTCACTTTCGTGGCCGGGATAGTTTTGGCCTTTAAGGCCCGTAGAAGTTATCGCGAAGGAAAGCTGGCGGCACAGAAGCAGGAAGAAGAAGCTGATGCTGTCGAATCTTTAGTCATGACACCCGTTGTACAAACAGGCGCTTCTTCGGAACAAGACAACCTCATTGAAAACACGACACCTCCTGATCGCCCCGTCGCTAAAAACAAGGCCAACAACTGGAAAATTGAAGCTGCTTTGGCGGGGGTATCCTTATTACTATTCTCAGCGTCTGCTTACGCACTGATCAATAGATATACGTCTTCATCCACGCCAACAGCGTCTGATGCAGCCCAGAAAATCGAACACATATGCGACACGCTGCTCGTTATGCTCTCCGCTCCTCAAGAAGAGATAGAGCTGACTCCAGAAACGGTTGATCATTGGTTGGAAGCACTCATTTCTGAGGTAGCAACACTCAATGAGTCATTGGCGTCGTTTGATACGCTTTTCACACCCACGCCCTCTGATGAAACAACTACTTCTCCCACCCCACAGCCCTTAGCAAATCGAAAAAAACGAGACACGTTCTCTCAAAATCAACAAGATTTTATAACTGCATTTAAGATGAGCACTGTCTCCTTTCCGATCAGGAAAAGTGCTCCCCCAAATTTACAAAGCCGGCACACTATAGAGCTCGACATCAAGGCGACCAAGATCGAACTGGCCGGTTTTATCAATGAACTTTCTGAACGAGCACGTCAAATACAAGAGCCCTTTAAAGCCAACAATCCACATACAAGAAATTTGAAGCGCCGCGGGACCAGTTTTGCATTGGTTTTTGAAACATTAAAGGATTACACGGCCAGAATAAGCCGCAACACTGAACGAATCAGACGGCAATTAACACCTGCAATCAATGACAGGACAGAAAAACTAAGAACTCTTGCAAATGCACTCGCAACACAACCAAAGGTAAACAGTGCGCTCCCCCGCAAGAGCCTGTTTTTTTCATACGAAGGTATTTCTCCAGAGTCAAATATCACTGATATTAGAACAGCCAGAGACCTCATCGCCTACCCTTGGGGTGAAGTCCTTATCGATACCAGCGGTAATCTCGAACGTTTTAAAGAGCAAAACGAACTGATTATCGCCATTTTTTATTGCGATGCACTCATCGCAGCGATCCTTGAACTGCGTGACGCCTCTAGTGCGACCTCTCAAGTCACGCCTTCAATACGCCGCCAATACAATCAAGACTTGACGGTCATTGTGGACACTCGGGAAATAATTGAGAACTTGATTAACTATCAATTTAGCAAAAATCCGAACGTGCTCGGGAATTTGCTCTTTCGTAAAAATCAAGACCGAGAAGAATTCATGCTCGGCAGAATTGGTGAAATCCTGGGCAAATATATGCCTGGATCGACACTCAATGCCGACAGTACTTTCGACGTTGAATACCATGTGTCCGACGTGATACACACAGAGCGTTTTACCTTGCTTCAAATTGCCAAGGGCATCCACACCGTCTCAAAAAACGCTCGCAGCGGATCAAAACAACTTGTGAAATGGGCAACCTTAACATCTGTTCCAGCACAAACAGAAATTCTTGCATTGAACAAAGAATGGCTGATTATCAAACAGATAAACAGAGACGCTCAGCGAACCGCAGAACTTATGAGTGATGAACAATTTGCTGACCTTGATGCCCTTGATGTTCGTCAGTACTCAGAAGCATTCATACAGAAAATAACGGCGGAACTACTTCCTGACCCTGAAGATCGCGTGGGCATTCGTGGTAGTACACGCGTATGGGAAAAAAGAGAAGAAGATATCAACACTAAAAACAAGAAACAAATAAACACACAACTCGAGCCCCGTTATCAATCCACTAGCTTATTGGAAATTCTGTGGGGTATCACCGAAAAAAAACGACTCCACGAATATCTACGTACCCAACTGACCTACAGCCACTCCCCCCTGTTCATGGGCACGACTGAAACCGGTGCGGCTAAAGTTGCCAAAGCGCTTATCTCTAAAGATTTTTATCCCCTCTACATCGAGCACATCAAAGAAGCCTTCAAGAACGCCGAAACCATCAAGCTGCAACAGGAACTGATAGACATCACGTTACGCCCCCTGAAACCTTATGAACCCTTTAGTTCAGTCTCTTTGAAAGGCCGAGTACTTCCGGGCGTTATTTCGGGGTTTAGAAATCTCAATGATCAGATTGTTTATTCTTTTCCAGACGATAGAATCTGGAAATTCGACACCTCAATCGCAGTGCATGAGGCCTATATAAACAACACTGATGACTTCAAGACCTGCATGGACAGTCGTCAGTTTTACAAAAATCAAATGGTCAATCAAACACCTCAGGGCATGCCCCTCATGGGCATGCCCCTAACATTCAAGCTATTCACAAACCCCGCCGAAGAAATAATAAAGTCTTATCAAGAACGTTTTGCAGAAGATGCCGACATGCTTATCCACTCAAAATCTGAACTTCAGACCCTGAAAATCATGGAACGGTTAAAATTTGGCTGGAGCGTTACTTCACTATTTTTAGGCGCATTCTCTGTCACGTCTAGTGTTCTGGGCTTACTTTTCGGCCCCTTGGCACCTCTTATCCAAAGCTTCGCGGAGGACCAGCCCGATGAGAAATTCCGCTACCAGTGGGAAGCTGTAGCAGCAGGAATTGCTGAACTCTTTTCCAGTATTCCTAACGTCCGCGGCTTTTTGGCATCCAGCGCTACCCGAAAAGCGCTCAGGCTCTCGCCGCAGAATCTGAAAGCAATTCCCCGCGGGGGGTTCAGCGAATATGGCCTGTTTAAACCTGTGCCAGAGTCTCTTTCGAACAAACAAGCCCTAGTCGTTCCTTTGGGAAGAGTGCTGCGCAAAACCAATGCCTTACATTCTCCAACAGTGCTTGACGGAGAAATTACTACTGTGCTAACAGGCCCTTATAAAAAAGATAAGTGGCGTAAAAAGGAGTTATGGTCTAACAACTATGTCTTTAATCAGTTCGAGGCATTGAATCAAGCGGGCATTATTATGCTCACCGGCAATCACTCTCAATACGTCTACCTCCGCTTTCGACCTGCCGCATCCAGCAACAGTCGCTGGATGTTCGAAGCTAAGATCAGGGCTGCATCAGATACCTCTACAGGTTCACCTTCCAACAGGCGGAACCGCAGAGGAAGTTCGATGGGTGAGGTGCTGCAGAATTCAAAAGATGACATTTCAAAACTATTAGCTGCCGATCCTGTCCGCTATACGGTGTCTTTTGACAGCCAATCCGCAGAATCTTCTTCGGGGTCAATTATTAGTGACGAGGCTTTATCATGGGAAGGTACCCGCTATTTTGACAAGGTTAATTATAACGCCCCAGAACGTGATGCATATTGCGATCACTTGCTGCTCGCGCTGGACATGACCACAACCATCAATCATTTCAATCATACGTTCCAGATCAGTAAGGTGAAAGGCGGCAACACCCTAAATGCACTCAAGCTGCTGGATTACCTCATTTCTTATTACGCCAGCGTGCACGAGACTGTTTGGCCAGCCCTCTATACCCAAGTATTTATTGATACCACCCTGTCGGCGCTAGCCAGCAGCAACGTGATTATGGAATTACTGTTTGAAATGCTCATCAATAATGTATATGGCAAATACCAATCGCGCACGGCTCCATTGTCAACGTCGGCTGTCAAAACATTTATGCAACGGCTTGCTGCTCAGGCCGCGCAAATCATTAATTATCAACCCCGATACGAAGAGCCGCGCTCCTATGTTGCTGACTCACTGTTTCTCGAAGATATTGAAAGGCTCAAATCACAACTGACCTCTGACCTTGCCACGTGGCTTGTCTTGATCCTTAACTCTGAAGGTGTTGAACCTGAAAACACCACTGATGAAGTTGAGTTTCTCGGCGATTCCAGCACAAAATCAACATGAAATTCCCTACCCTTAGATGAGTCTTCTATACCATCCACCCCGGACACGAGGTCATCACCATCGCCAACGCGCCATCCGATTCCTGACCGCAGTCAAGCAAGTGCAGCGGCTCGCAGAGCACCGCTGGAGAGTGGCCTGGCCCTGGAACGCAAGGCCAATGCACTGTTGTTCGCCTCGCGCGACCAGAAGAAAGGGATGCAAGCCTTTATTGAAAGCGTACCGCCAGGTTTGAAGGAAGCTGATTAGGCACGTACCAACCGTCGCAATCATCCAAATACGTTTCACTTCATTCAAAACAAACAGATAACCCTCCTACACTAAAAGCTACCCTTTCACTCATGCCTGCTCCTTATAGGGTGGTTAGCAATGGGTAAATCTGAGCTCGAAAAACCTGCGACGGTCCCCGTGCTTAAAGTCGCACCTGACCAGGCCCTGGCGAGCCAGCTTCTTCAAGGGGGCACGGAGCTTCTCAATCTGGTCGCCCCCGGCAATATCATCCAGCCCGGAGCAACTGACACGTCGGGTTTTGAACAGAGTCTCTGGCAGCCCATGATCGAAGCGCTGCTCCAGCAAGTGAGCAACTCGTTTCTGGACTGGATTTGGCAAGCCTTCAAGGATTACTTCGCCGAACCTTTGACGCTGCTCAAAGGCTTCCAACAACTGGTAACCGTGTTGGCCGAGCCACATATATCCATGCTTATCAAAAGCAAGGCACTGCTCGATTTTCTCGAGGCTCAAAACAGCCTCACACCCACGGCTACACCCTATATCGCTATTGCCCAACATCTTCATCACATCATCGAAGTACAGCAGCAAAGAGCGGCATTCACCGTTGCGCACAGTGTTTTGACCCTCAAAAGCCTGGTTGCGCTGGCTCATATGCCCGAAGTGCAAGCGCTTGCAGGCAAGCACACTCTCGCCCCGGTGCAAAACCTGTTACGCGGCGCCCTGGAGATGGCTCAAACCTGGCTACACCTGTCTCAAGCATCGTGGGACTCACCCGAGTCTGTGTTTGAGGGGCTGCGCGAGGCCGACCTGTTACCAGGCTGGGTTATTGAAATTGTCGAGCAGGGTCAGCGACTTTACGAAGTTCTGGATGCGCTGTATGTGCAGGCCGAATCTAAAGCCGAGCTTGAAAACGCTCCTCCCCTGAAACGCTTTCTGACTCAGTTCAATGAAAGTAACGACGCCTTGGGGAAATTCACTGCGCTGTTTTACCTGTTGGTCGACGATACAGCGCTGCCAATCCTCAACAAATACGCTGGAGACGCGTTTGGCGGTCTGTTCAAGGTATTCGCGCTGCTTAAAACAGGTCAGCAGGCGGCGCCAGAGGACACCAGCGGCATGAGTGCCGCCCTGCTCACCCTTGATCACTACACCAGTAAACCTTTTATTGCGCGTATGAGTGGTGCAGGGGAAGTCGGGCAGTTGATGGCCGAGCCTCTGTCTTTCGCGCACGCGGCACTGCGCGGTTCTGCCAGACAAGAAGCGGGCATGAACATGGTGCTGCGCTTGTTCGATCCCAAACAGACCTGGACCCGTTTCGCCAAGGAAACCATCGCCGAGATACTCTGGCTGCCCGAAAAAGAGCAGGTCTGGAAACTACTGACCAGTGACATTTTCCAGCACGGAAAAATGATCCGGGCGTTGTCGCAAGTGCTGGATAACCAGTTCTGGGACGAATACGCAACCGCCAGCTGGCAAGACCTGCCGGCTTTGATCGGTGGCACCCTGACACGTGATCTACAAGCGGCCGACTCCCAATTCGTTCAAGCTCAGTCCATTGCCAGCGGGGTGCCTGCAGAGCTCATCCAGCTCGTACTGACAGCGACAGCCAGCATTATCGCCTCCTGGAAAGGAGACAATTGGAGTGATTTTTTAAAGGCCTCAACGCAGTCAGTCAAAAGCATGGTGACAAGCATGGCCAACAAGGGCCAACTGCTGCCCGAACAGATGAAAAAAGTTTTAAACACCTGCCTGTTTCTGACCAAAAACGTTGCCCGTCTGATCAATCTGTGGAGCTTGTGGCACGCCACGCAAGACAAGCAGCAACTGGGAGATGAAAGCGTTGCTCTGATACGTCAACTGCTGGTCGAACACGCCGACGACACAACAGTGTGGGCCTTTGATAAAGCCCTGATATGGCTACCCGTTTTACCAGGGCTTTACCGCGTATTGAAACAGGTTCAACCCATAGAGACCGGTCAGCGCATCCAGTGGGTGACCCGTCTATTGGTGAGCCTGTATACACAGCCGGAAGTGCAGGCTAACCCTGAAATTATCTGGCTGCGCGAACAGGTGCAGCGCATCGCCCAGGAGTGGTTGGGCGCAATTCCAGATGCTGTATTGGGAAAAGCGGTGATCGAAGAAGTCGAGGCTCAACCGGGGCCCGTTCAAAAAGCCGTGATCAAATCGCTTTATCTGGCTATCGATGTTGCACCGCCTCTGCTCCGTTTGATGAAAAGTGCGGTTAACTATGCCAGTGAAGGCCTTCTGGGGGATGTCATAAGAGGCCTTTTACAGCCTCAGGCGTCACTGGTGCCATTGATTATGTTTTTGGCGGTGATACCGACAAGTTCAGAGGCCGATCATACGCCTAAGGCGAAACCCGAACCCATGGATACAACGCCCGTACTTGGGGGCGTAGCTGCTTTCACTTTCATGGCCGCAATGGTATTGGCCTTCAAGGCCCGCCATAGTTATCGCAAAGATAAACTGGCGGCACAGAAACAGAAGGAAGATGCGGATGCCATCGAATTGTTAGTAAGGTCATCCGCGGCACATACAGACCCGACATCGGAACAAGAAAACCTCATCGAAAACACGACACCTCCTGACCGCCCCGTCGCTAAAAAGAAGGCCAATAACTGGCAAATAGAAGGCGCTTTGGCAGGGGTATCCTTATTAGTATTCTCAGCATCTGCGTACGCACTGATCAAGAGATATACGTCTTCACCCGCACCCACAGCGTCTGATGCAGCCCGTAAAATCAAACAACTATGCGACGATCTGCTCATTATGCTCGCCGCTCCTCAAGAATATTTTACTGCAGATGCAGTCGATCATTGGCTGGAGACACTCATTATTGAGGTCGCCGCACTCAATGAGTCATTGGCCTCGTTTGATGCCCTTCTAACCTCCCCTCCCTCTAATGAAACAACTGCATCTCCCAGCACGCCGCCTTTAGCCAGTCGAAAAAAACGAGACACATCTGACCAAACCGAACAAAGATTGAAACAGCCTTATGAATTTATTGCCTTGCCTATCAGCCAAAGTACGCCCCCAAACTTGGAAAGTCGGGACACGATAGAATCCGACATCAAGGCGACGAAGAGAGTACTGGCAGGCTTTATCAACGAGCTTTCTGAACGGACACGTCAGGTCCAAGAACCGTTTATAGAGAACAACAGAAACTACACCAGACGGGGAAAGGTCGCCCTTGGTGGGAGACCAGTGACTGAAACAATAGCTGACTACAATGAAAGAATCAGCTACAACACCACACGAATCAGAAGAGAACTAACACCTGCAATCAATGACAGAGTGGCAAAATTAAAGCGGCTCTTGGAGGCCCTGAACAACCTTCCAAAAGTTAACAGCCCCACCTCCCGCAAGAGCCTGTTTTTTTCATACGCAAATATCCCTCCACCGGCCCCGATCCACGGCATTACAACAGCCAGTGCCCTTATCGCTTACCCGTGGGATAAAGTCCGTATCGATACCCACGGAAAACTGGAGAGTTTCAAAACTGAAAACACACTGGTTCGCGCCATTCTTTATTGCGACAACCTCATTGCAGAAATCGTTAGGCAGCGTGATGAAACCCACGCGACGCCAAAAGTGACGTTCACGGTACACGACCGCTACAATCAAGACATGATAGTCATTCTTGAAACTCGAGAAGTAATCCAGGACTTGATAGAGTATCAATTTATAAATAATAAGAGGGTTGATGCACGCACCTCGGTTCTTAAGAACAAAGACCGAAAAGATTTTATGGTTGGCAGAATCGCTGAAATCATTGACAAATATATCCCTGGATCGCCACTGAATGCCAAAAGTACTTTTGAGGTTGAATACCATGTGCCCTACGCCATACACAAAGAGCACTTCACACTGCTTCAACTTTCCAACGGCATCCACACACGCTCAAACAACTATCTCCCCCCCTCCATCTGTGTAATAAAATGGGGCAACCTGACCTCTGTTCCAGCACAAACAGAAATACTCGCTTTGACGCAAGAGTGGAAGATTGTCAAACAGATAAACAGAGACATGCACCGCACCGCTGAACTTATGCGTGCAGGGCAATCCGCAGACCTTAGAACCTATGATGTACGTCAATACTCAGAGACGTACATAAGGCAGGTCATAGAAGAGCAACTCCCCAACCCTCAAGATCGCGAGGGTATTAGTGGCACCACTCGCGTGTGGGAAAAAAGGGAGGAGTCTATAAATCCAAATAACACTAAACAAAGACGTGCACAACTCGAGCCCCGTTATCAATCCACCAGCTTATTGGAAATCCTGTGGGGCATCACCGAAAAAAAACGACTCAACGAATATCTACGTACCCAACTGACCTACAGCCACTCCCCCCTGTTCATGGGCACGACTGAAACCGGCGCGGCCAAAGTTGCTAAAGTGCTTATCAATCGCGATTTTTATCCGCATTATATCAAGCTCATTGAAGAGACCTTTAAGGACGCCGAAACCATCAAGCTGCAACACGAACTCATAAACATCACGTTACGCTCCCTGAAAGCTTACGAACCCTTTAGCTCAGTCTCTTTGGAAGGCCGCGTGCTCCCGGGTGTTATTTCGGGCTTTAAAAATCGAAATGAACAGATTGTTTATTCTTTCCCAGACAATAAGCACTGGGAATTTCACACACCGATCGCTGTGCATACCGCTTATATAAATAACACTGATGACTTTAAGAGCTGCATGGACCGTCGTCAATTTCACAAGAACTACTTGACCAACCACAGCATCGCTGGCCTGCCGCTGACATTCACGCTATTTACGAATCCCGCTGAAGAAATCATAAAGTCTTATCAGGAACTTTTCACCGAAGATGCCGATTTGCTGGTCCATTCGAAATCTGAACTCGAGACCCTGAAGCTTATGGAGCAGTTAAAATTTGGCTGGAGTCTTATTTCAATATTTGCAGGTGCATTCACCGTCACATCCAGTGTTCTGGGGTTGATTTTCGGCCCCTTGGCACCCCTTATACAAAGCTTCGCGGAGGATCAGCCCGATGAGAAATTCCGCTTCCAGTGGGAAGCTGCAGCATCAGGAATTGCTGAACTCGTTTCTAGCATTCCTAACGTCCGTGGCTTTTTGGCATCCAAGGCCACCCGACAAGGGTTGGGGCTCGCACCGTTGGTTAAAGAGAAAGCCATCGCCGCCAATATTTTCAGCGAACATGGCCTGTTTAAACCTGTATCACTGGCTCTTCCGAACCAACAACCCCTTGTCATTCCGATAAACAGAATACTGATAGTGCCCAGGGACACAGCCTTACTATCATCACCTACAGCACTACCATCACTAACAACACCACTAACACCTGCCGAGAACATCATTACTGTACTGCCCGGACCTTATAAAGAAGACCAGTGGCGTAAAAAAGAATTATGGGCTAATCATTATGTCTTCAGACAGTTTGAGGCGTTAAAACAAGCGGGCACTATCAGGCTCAATGACGATCACAACCAGTACATCCAACTCAGCTTTCAACCTGCCGCAGAAAACGGTCTTTGCTGGGAGTTCGACTCCATGATAGTGCCTGGTTCAAAGAATTCTACAGGGGCGCCTATCAAGGGTCGCAAGGGCAGGAGGAGTACAATCGCTGAAGCGCTAATAAACTCGAAAGATCTCATTTCAGCACTGTTAGCTGCCGATCCTGTCCGCTATACAGTGTCGATTGATGGCCAACCCACGGCCTATTCATCGGGCGTGATCATAAGTGACGACGCTTTATCCTGGGAAGGTATTCGTTTTTTTGACGAGACTCACTATGTCGTCCCTGAACGCAATGCTTATTGCGATCATCTGCTGCTCGCGCTGAACATGACCACAACGATCGAATATTTCAATAAAACATTACAAGTGAGTGAAGCAAAAGGCAGCAAAAACAGAAACGCACTCGACATGCTGGATTACCTCATTACCTACGCTAACATGACGCAGCCTAATAGTTGGCCTTCACGATACACTCAGGATTTTATTGATACCACACTGTGGTTGTTCGCCAGTAACCACATCATTACTGAGTTGCTGCTTGAAATGCTAATGACCAATGTATACAGCAACTACATGCGCCGCACGATTCCCTTTTCAACGTCGGCTGTCAAAACCTTTATGCAACGACTAGCTGCTCAGGCCGCGGCGAATATTGGCTATCAACCCCGCTACGAAGTTCCGCGCAACTTCCTCGCTGATTCAGCGTTTCGTGGTGAAATCAACACGCTCAAGGAGAAACTAACTCCTGATCTTGCCACGTGGCTTGTCATTATCAATTACTCAACAGGTGTTGCACCGTTTGACGCCACCGATGAGGCTGTCGCGACAGGCGAACATCCGGAACTGGCTCCTGCATCTAACCGCCTCAATAAAGATATTCTCGTCCATGATGTAGACCCTTCTGAACGGCCTTTAGAAGCTATGCCGGAGCCGATACTGCCCATTATCCACACAGAAACATTTGCCGATCGCACCCCAGTAATCGGTGAACTCACGGCGCTCTATGATGGTAACAAGCCCATTTCTGTTCCTATCGGACAAAGTCTGCGTATCCGAGTAAAGATGCACAATCGGCGTACCCTTGTCCAAGAAGGCATTTATGCCATTCCTGAAAACTCGCGCAGTCCGCATACGTTTCCTCACTTCGTTGCAGACCTTATCAATCAAGATTTCAATAATAAAATATTGCTCAATAATACTCCTGTACGTCTATTTGCCGGCACCCGAAAAGAAGTGTTGGATACGGACAACACGGTCATTGGCTATACCTACTCGTTGGAGCGTGCTGACAGAATCAATATTTACAGTAACATTAATCAGCTGAACCCCAGCCTCCCCCCGTACGAGGTCATTATCGAATTCTTAAATGAATATGGCGTACTGGTCCCCTGAGTTTCCTCAATAGCCATTTAAACGCTCTTAACACCACGCCGCCCGCAGTTCATTCTTGGCCACTTTATTCGACGCATTGACCGGCAATGCATCATAAAACCGCACAACTCTGGGCACTTTGTAATTGGCCATATGCTCGCGCGCCCATTGAATCAAGCCGGCCTCATCCAGTGTTTGTTCATGACGCAATACCACACACGCACACCCCACCTCCCCCATGCGTTCATCAGGCACACCAATCACCGCCACCTGGGCAATCGCCGGGTGTTCGATCAAGCCCGCTTCGATTTCCGCCGGGTAACAGTTAAAGCCACCGACGATAAACATGTCTTTCAAGCGATCGGTGATCAGCAGATTACCCGCCGTGTCCAGCACCCCTATATCACCCGTGTGCAACCAGCCTTCACTGTCGATGGTTTCTGCCGTTGCTTTGGGGTCTTCAAAATAACCCTGCATGACATGGAAACCACGCAGGCAGATTTCGCCTGTTGAGCCTGCCGCCAACGCTTGGTTCTGCGGGTCGCGGATGCTCACTTCGGTGCCTGGGATCGCCCGCCCGCTGGTACCTGCGATCACGTCGCTGGCGGCGTCGGGGTCACAAATGGTGGCCAGGCCACCACACTCGGTCAAACCATAGGCCGTGGTCACTACAGTAAAACCCAACTCGCGACGCATGCGCTCTATAAGGATGGGCGGGATGGTGGCCGCGCCGGTGACTGCAATGCGCAGGCTCGACAGGTCGGTCTCGGCCAGCTTGGGATGGGCCAGCATGGACAGGTACAACGTTGGTGGCCCCGGCAGTACGCTGATCCGTTCAGCTGCAATGCGTTCAAACACGGCTTCGGCATCAAAGACCGGGTGCGGCAGAATTGTCGCCCCTGCCAGCAAGCAGGTCAGCCACCCCGCTTTGTAGCCGAACGCATGGAAGAACGGGTTGATGACCAGATAGCGGTCGCCCGCCACCAGGCCGATCACTTTCACGTACTCACTAAACGCCCGAATATTTTGCCCATGCGCGCTCATGACGCCTTTGGGTTTGCCCGTGGTGCCAGAGGTGAACAGCAAGTCGCTCAAGTCTTGCGCACCCACGCTGGCTGCACGTGTTTGGGCATCCTGTTCGCTAATCGCCGCGCCCAGCGATAAAAACACGTCCCAGGCATTGGCGTCGCCGAGCTTGACCAACTGTTCCAGGCCCGTCGGTCGATGAGGTGCCAGCATCGCCAGGTAGTCGATGCCGAGAAAATTCGGTTGCACGAACAATAAGCGAGTGCCACTGCGGTGCAGAATGTCGGCCGCTTCGTTGCCTTTCATGCGGGTATTGATCGGCACCATCACCGCACCGGCGCAATGGATGCCTAGCGCGGCGATGATCCAGTCGCGGCCGTTGGGTGCCCAGATCGCCACGCGATCACCTTTGCGGATGCCCAGCGCCATCAGGCTGCGGGTAACGCCCAGCGCCAGGTGCGGCAACTCTCGGTAGTCGGTGCACTGGCCATTTTCTTCGATGGCGGTGCGCCCTGCATGCGCTTGGGCTGCAAACTGAATTAACTCGGGAATGCTGTTCGGGCTGGAAGTCATCGAATACTCGTCTGGCAGGTTATTCAGGAAAGCACACACGCAGGTGTTCGCTGCTGGGCACCGATTGACACGCCAACACCCAGCCGTCGTTGAGTTCCTGGGCGTCGAGGGCATCGTTACGCAGCATGTCGACACTGCCGCGCTCAACGGTGCACATGCAGGTAGCGCAGGAGCCGACAAGGCATGAGCTGGGCGGGCTTAAACCCGCACGCTGCATGGCGTTAAGCAGGGTTTCACCTTCGGCGCAGGGTACTTCGTATTCTTCGCCATCCAGCCGTACCGAGAGTTGGCTGCCGATCACGTCGGTGTTGACCGCAGCCGGGGCCGCAACGCTGCCCTCTTCAGGCAGCGAGACAAACCGCTCGACGTGAATGCGTCCGTGGTCCATACCGATGTGCTGCAAGGCGCTGACGGCGGCATCCATAAACGGCCCGGGGCCACAAATATAGGCTTGGGCATGGATAAAGGGTTTGGCCATCTGCGCCAGTTGGGCAACAGCCGGAATACCCTGTACCGAGTCCAGCCAGTGAATCACTTGCAGGCGCTGTGGGTACGCGCTGGCCAAGGCTTTGAGTTCAGCGGCAAAGATCACCGAGGCTTCATCACGGTTGGCGTAAATCAGCAGGATATTGCCTGTGCCCGCGATCAACGCAGAACGCAGGATGGACAGCACCGGCGTCACGCCGCTGCCGCCGCCAAACAGAATGAAGTCATCGTCAAAATGACGCGGCACAAACACCCCGGCCGGCACCAGCACGTCTAGCTGATCGCCTTCGCGCAGTTGCTGGCACAGCCAGTTGGAGGCACGGCCATCACGCACTTGCTTGATGGTAACGCGCAGGGGTTCGTCCACCAGCGGGGTGCTCGACAGCGAGTAACACCGTGGTAACCAACCGCCTTCGTGGGGAACGCGCAAGGTCAGAAATTGACCCGCCTTATAGGCAAATTGTTCACGCATGGCCTCAGGCACGTCGAACACCAACGACTTGCTGTCGTGGGTCTCGCTGATGATGTGCGCCACACGCAGGGAAATATAGGCCGGTGTATTCATCTTAAATACTCATCACAAACTGGCCACTGTCGATGCGCAGCTCTATCCCATTGATGGCCCGCGATTCTTCGCTGGCCAAAAACAGCACGCTGGCGGCGACGTCTTCGGGCAGGCACATGCGCCCCATAGGGTCGGCGTCGATGGTCAGGCTCCACGGGTCAAGGCCTGCTGGCAATGTTGCCGTGGTCATGGGGGTGAGGATGCCGTCAGGGTGCAAGGAATTGCAGCGAATGCGGTATTTGCGCCGGCGGCACAGTACCGCCACGGTACGCGACAGTGCCGCCACGGCGCCTTTGGAGGCGCTGTAGGCGGTGTAATCGTCACGACCGGCCACGCCGGCAATCGACGACATATTGATAATTGAGCCGCCTGCACCTTCTTTCATCAGGGCAATGGCGGCACGACAACCGAGAAAGACACTGTCGGAGTTAATTCGTTGAACACGCTGCCAGTCACTGTAGCTCGTGTGTTCAATGTCGCCCTTGAGCAAGATGCCAGCGTTGTTGAACAGAATATCGAGCTGGCCATAACGCAGACGCAGGGTGTCTATCACCCGCGCCCAGTCTGCCTCGCTGCTGGCGTCGTGCTGGATGAATAAGGCCGAAGGGCCTATTTCTTCTGCCAACGCCTGGCCGCTTTCGACGTCTATGTCACTGATCACCACCCGAGCACCTTCGCGGGCCAACAGCAGCGCGCTGGCCCGGCCCACGCCACTTGCACCGCCGGTGATCAAGGCGACTTTACCTGCCACGCGTCCACTCATGGGGCTGTCCTTTCTAAAACAGGGCTGGCGTTTGACTGCTGCACCGAGCCATCAGCATGGCGAGTATTGCTGATCGCCAGACCCGCACGGCGCCCTGAAAACACACAATCGGCCAGTGACAAACCGCTGATATACAGGTGCGAAGCGACGCCAATGGCGGTTCGCCCGGCGCTGAACAGCCCGGCAATTGGCTGGCCGAGATCATCCAGCACCGCGCCGTTGCTTTCATCGACCTTAAGCCCACCCAGGGTCAAGGCTCCCAGCGGAAAAATCGGGTTATCGACGCTGATGTTGCAGGCGTAAAACGGGCCCTTGTCGAGCACCTGACGGCTGTCTTTGGACTTACCAAAAACATCCTCGGCCTCTCCCCGGGCAGCCGCGTTATAAGCGCGAAGCGCGCCATTCAACTGGCCGGGCTGCATGCCGCACGCCTGCGCCAATTGATCAGGGCTTTGCCCCTTGCGCACCCGCAGCAACATCAACGCCAACGCCGGTACGCTCTGAAACCACCAATAGCCGCCAAACAACGCCTGGCGAATCGCCTGTTGACGCAAACGCGCATCCAGCACCAACCAGGCCTGACCACCCTGCTCTTCACAGAGCGGCTGACCCAAAGTCGCGCCGTACACTTCTTCGTTGCAAAAGCGTTGCCCCTGGGTGTTGACCACAATCCCTTTGGGCCAGCAATACGGCGGGTTGATAAAGCGCCAGGCGGAAACTCTGCTCAAGCGTTCACCTTGCGCACCCACTGACTGACCCAGGCGCAGGCCGCTGCCGTCGCAGCCTGTGGCCCCGACTTTAAAGTTGCGGCGAAATTTGGGCGCATGCTCGCGGATCAAGTCACGGTTGAAGATGAAACCGCCGGTGCTGAGAATCACGCCAAGTCGCGCCCGCACCAAAATCGGTTGCGCATGATCGTGTTCAAGCTGGGCAACCTTTTGCCGCAAGCGATCACAGTAACCGGGGGCAAAGTTTTGCAAGCGTTCGGCACGTGCAGCCAGACGCGCATGTAGATGCGCCTCGCGACTGCCTGCGGGCAAGCTCCACAGCTCAGCCCCTACGACGCGCCCGGTGGCATCCACGACCATCCGCCGGGCGGCAGATTGCAGCAAAGGTTGCACCCCGGCGCGCAGGCAGGCGTCTTTGAGTTGCGCATACAGCACGGCCCCGCACTGCCCTTTACCGACCGTGCGATGACCACGGGGTGCGGGGGGTTGAGAACCGGCGTAAGACGGCACTTTTTCATTGCCCGAGTAATACAAAAAGTAGCCGTCACTGGGGTATGAGGTTTTACCTCCCGGTGGCACGCTGTGGGCGAAGCGTGCGCCGTGGCCTTCCAGCCAGTTCAGGTTGCTCACACTGTCCGCGCAAAATTTATGCAACGTGGCGTCGCTGATTACGCCCTGGGTTTCGTGCTTAAGGTAATCAAACATCGCTTGCGGGCTGTCGTTGAAGCCAGCGTCTTGCTGTTGCTGCGTGCCACCGCCGGCATACACCACACCGCCACTTTTGGCACTCGCCCCGCCGCCGGTGAAACGGTCGGCAACCATCACCTCACACCCCTGGCTGCGGGCCTCCAGTGCCGCGCAGGCACCGGCAGCGCCCCAGCCGATGACCAGCACATCACAGCTGTCGTGCCAGTCCTGTTCCGTCAGGGTATGCGCCTGCAACGGCGCAAGGATCGGGGTATTGGTGTTCACCTTGGCACCGTTCATGACAGCACCTTCTCGCGACTGTCTGCGGTGGCAGGCACATGGCGGGCAATGTGGTTGGCGGCGATATAACCAAAGGTCATCGCCGGGCCGAGGGTGCCGCCGGCGCCGGGATAGCTGGTGCCCATTACGGATGCCGAGCAGTTGCCGATGGCATACAGCCCGGCAATCGGTTGACCGTTTTCACGCACCACTTGGGCAAACTGGTTGGTCAGTAGCCCGCCTTTGGTGCCAATGTCTCCTGCATCCAGACGCATGGCGTAGTACGGGCCTTTGCGCAGGGGGGCCAGGCACGGGTTGGGTTTGATATTGCTGTCGCCGTAATAGCGATCAAACACGTTGCCGCCCCGGTCGAAGTCCAGATCAACGCCGGTTTGCGCGTAGGCATTGACCTTGCTGACCGTGCTGTTCAACCCGCCAGCGTCCACGCCGATTTGCCCCGCCAGCGCGTCCAGGCTGTCGGCTTTCCAATACAGGGTGTTGAGCCATTCCTTGCGCAAGCGGCTGTCCGGTACGACCTGCCCAGGCATTAGCGGGCCCATCGCATAATGGAATCGGAAGTGACCGTCGAAAATCACCCACGACGGCACCGACTGGCCGCCGGTTTTATGGTTGTCCTTGTACATGGCGTCGACAAATTCAAGGTACGGCGCCGCTTCGTTGACGAACCGATGGCCCAGACTATTGACCACGATGGCGCCGGGAAACGCTCGCTCGGCAAACACGCCCCGGGGTTTTTCTTCGCCGGGCACGGCAATGGTCGGCGCCCACCAGGCCCAGTCCATCAACGCGGTGGCCGCGCCGATGTTCATCCCTGCTTCCAGCGCTGCACCGGTGTTGTTGCCCGGCGGCGTGGCGCTCCATTTGGCCAAGGTGGGTTGTGGCAGGAATTTTTCGCGCAGGGTCTGATTCTGCTCAAAACCACCTGAACCGAAAATCACTCCGCGCCGCGCCTTGAGTTCCATCACTTTGCCGCCCGTGTTCACGATGATCCCGCACACGCGGTCGCCGTCGAGCACAACGTCCTGAAAATCGGTGTTAAGCCATAGCGGCACGTTGCGGTCCATCAGCGAACGACGCAAGGACGCCACCAGTGAACTGCCCAGTGCCGCGCGGCGGTCGTATTTGCTCTTGCGTCGCCATTTGAAGTCGAGCTTGTAGCGCGCCATCAACTTGAAAATCAGCCATTGCCAGCCAAAGCTACGCGCCATGGCCTTGTGTGCATCCCGTGCCGTCCATGCAATGCGCCCCATTAACAGGGTCGAGGGCGAGGGTTTACGCAGGTTGGGCAATTCCTCGGCCAACAGGCTGGTGTCAAACAGTTCCGGGTCCAGGGTGCGGCCACCGGCCAGCGCGCCGGGCAACTGCGGGTAGTAATCTGGGTATTTGGCCGCCACGGCGTAGCGCACGCGGCTGGTATCAGTGAGTTTTTTGATCATGGCAGCGGCGTTGTCCAGATACGCCTGCAACCGCACAGGATCACCGTGCTCACCCGTGGCGGCCTTGAGGTATTGCATCGACAACTCAGGGCTGTCCTGCCCGCCTATGGCGGCGAAGTAATGGTTATTGGGGATCCAGATCCCCCCGCCGGAAATCGCCGAGGTGCCGCCGTACTTATCGCTTTTCTCGACAATCAGCACCGAAAGGCCTTGATCGGCAGCAAAAAGCGCCGAAGTCATAGCCCCGGCACCGGAGCCAACCACTATTACGTCATAGGTGGACTGAGACTGAACTTGAGCCGTCATTATTGTTATGCCATCCGCTGAGGTCAGAAATTCACAGGATCAAACAAACGGGTCTGCGTTCGGCAGGCCCAGTTGCACTACGCCGTAGCTGCGTCGGTACGCCGCCTCATTGTTGGCAATGTGCCCGCGGGCCTGATGCAGGTCGCGGAAATATCGCGCCACCGGGTTAGTGTTGTACAACCCCGAGGCCGCCATGCAGCGCAGCAGGTCGCTGACCCGATCAGCGCATACATTGGTCACATGAGAGGACTGGTAGCGATACAACAAACGGGTTTCAACGTCCGGGTACTCGCCTGCTGTGGCCAGTGCCATGAGGTTGGCGTAGTTGCGCATCAGGACCAGCCTGAGCGCGTCGACGGTGATGGTGGCTTCAGCGACAGCCGCCTGTGCTGCCGGGTCTTCAGCGGTTTTAGCACCGTGCTTGCCGATATGCTTGGCGGCGTTGTCGCGAAACTCATTGATCGCCCCTTGCAGCGCGCCAATGGCCGAGGTCGATACGGCCCGGGCGAACACTTGAGCAAAGGGAATGGCATACATCGGATGGGTATTGACCAGCCGTCCCGGAGTGGCTTCGATGCTGTAGTTGTTGGTGCGCTGCACGCGATGTGCCGGTACAAACGCATCCTCGACAATAATGTCGTGGCTGCCGCTGCCACGCAGGCCCAGCACATCCCAGTTCTGCTCGATCCGGTAATCGGTGGCCGGGATCAAAAAGGTGCCGTGTTCGGTCGGGCCCATTTCATCTTGCGGGACGATACCGCCGAGCAAACACCATTTGGCGTGCTGGCTGCCGCTGGAGAAACCCCATCGCCCGCTGACCTGATAACCGCCCTTGACCGGCGTGACTTTAGCCACCGGCATATAGGTCGAGGCCACCAGCGTGGAGCTGTCTTCACCCCACACATCGCGTTGCGCCTCAACCGGGTAACGCGCCAGTTGCCAAGGGTGAACACCGACCACACCGTACACCCAGGCGGTCGACATACAGCCTTCGGCCAAGGTCATCTGGATTTCAAAGAAGGTGCGCGGATCCACTTCGTGACCACCCCACATTTTGGGCTGCAAGGCACGAAACAGACCGGCCTCCTGCATATCGCGCACCGTTTCGTCGGGCAGTTTGCAGTCCTTGTCCGCCTGAGCTGAGCGACTTTTAAGCGCGGGTATCAATTGCCGCGCGCGCTCCAGCAGCTCAAGCTCTATCGGACTTTTCTCTCGTATCTGATCCATCCGTGTGTTCTCCGTCAGTCTCTCGCTGCGCGAATGCGCGGGCGCTGTATGACGAATAATCCAGCCTGTGGCGATGGGTATCATCGTCAAAGCGGACTAGGCGTTGCGGGGTGGAGGCCACTAAAACCGTAGTCGCTGATGAGGCACGAAGCGACTCGCCTTTAACCGCGAAGGTCCTGCGGCATTTATCGCAGCTTCATACCTCGTTAGCGACTACGGCCAGAGGTGCTTTTAAACTACCGGCAACTTCGCCCACCCACGGTCCTGCTCAATCTGCGCACTCAAGCGCAGCAGCACGTCCTCCCCGCCCAATGGCCCGGTAAACATCATGCCGATGGGCAAGCCGTTCGCACTCATGCCCACCGGGAGCGAAATCGCCGGTTGCCCACTGACATTGGCCAGCACGGTAAACGCCGCACTGCCCATGGCGTTGTGGGCGTAGCTGTCCCACGGTTGGTCGAGACTGAGCAAACCCAGCTTCGGCGTGACGTTGGCTGTGACCGGCGACAGGATCACGTCGAATGTCTGAAACTGCTGCTCCATGTAGCCGCCAATGCTTTCGAACGATTGCCGTGCGCGGTACAGCCCTTCGCCCGTGACATTTTTGGCATTGCCCAGCACCACTTGCGTGATGCGCTCGAAGTCGTCCGCCGTGGCCGTGCGCCCCAGTGCTTGCTCACGGTCATGCACCATGGTCAGCAAGGCATCGCCAATCACCGAACCGTGGGCTCCAAACAATTGGCGCGGGTCGACTTTAAGCTGCACCTCTTCAACGTTATGCCCCATCGCACTGAGTCGCTTGACGGTCTCATCCAAGACTCGCGCCACGTCCGGGTCCAGGGGCGAGCCGGTCAAGGATTCACGCACCAGACCAATACGTAACGTGCCGGGTGCAGTTTGGATTTCTTCTACGTAGGGGCGCACCAGTGGCTTCGCCCAATACGGGCTGCCGGGCTCATGGCCTTGGCCGATGTCGAGAAACAAGGCCATATCGCGGATATTTTGCGACACCACGTTGCCCACGCTGGCCCCAAACCAGCCCTCATATTTTCCGGGGCCGCTGGGTGTGCGGTAGCGGCTGGGCTTGAGACCCACCACGCCGCAATAGGACGCCGGAATACGGATAGACCCCCCGCCATCGGTGGCATGGGCCACGGGCACAATCCCGGCGGCCACCGCTGCCGCTGCCCCGCCGGAGGAGCCACCTGCGCTATGGGCCAAGTTCCACGGGTTGCGGGTTTGCCCCCACAGCAGCGACTCGGTGGTGGTGGTCAGGCCGAATTCCGGGCACGTCGTTTTGCCAAATGGCACGGCCCCCTGGGCTTGATACCGGGCAATCAAGGTGCTGGTTTGAGGCGCCAGTGGCGCGTCCTTGTACAAGCGACAGCCATTGGTGGTGCGGGTGCCCTCCAGTGGCGTGTTGAGGTCTTTGATCAGAATCGGCACCCCGGCCAGAGCGCCCGTGTTCGACGTACCGCCAGCGCGGCGGGACTTGAGCAACGCAGTCGCGTACTCGTCGTGACGCATGTTGACCGCATTGACCTTAGGGTTGACGGCATCACAGCGCGCCATCGCGGCAGCCAGCAAGTGCTCGGGCGCCAGTTCGCCCTTGCGCACGGCGTTGGCCATGTCCCAGGCGTCCATCGACTGATAGTCGGCAGGTGAAACGGCATCACTACCGCTCGCATGGGCAAAACGGCCGAGCAGGCCAACGCCTGCGGCCACTACGCCCGCCTTGAGCACGTGGCGTCGTTGCCAACCAGCAGATTCTTCAGGTGTTGCGGCAGGGTTTTGCAAAATCATACTCCAGCTTTAATTTTATTTTTATGGGCACTTCAGCAAATTCCCTGTAGCAGCTGACGAGCTTTGCGAGGCTGCGTTCGACGATGCAATCGTCGCAAGGTCGATGAACGCGGTGTATAGCCTGGCGCTCTGATGAAACATCTCAACGACGGCTGCGCCGTCGATCGCAGCCTCGCAGAGCTCGTCAGCTCCTACAGTTTTGCCATGGAACGCTTGCCTCAGTCAGCCGTGACCATTGACTGCATGGTCGGCAGAAAGTGCTCGCCGTAGGGTGGCAGCAGCCCCCATTCACGGCGTGGATCATGGCTCGGCGCCTTGAACACGGTGCGCATATGGCTGAACTCCAAAAAGCCTTCGCGACCGTGATAATGCCCCATACCGGAAGCGCCTATGCCGCCAAACGGCGCATCGTGCAAGGCGGCGTGCATCATCACGTCATTGATCGTAACGCCGCCCGAAATGCTGTGCTGCAACACGTAGCGCTGTTCTTCTTCATTTTGACCAAAGTAATACAGCGCCAATGGCCGCTCACGGCTGTGAATATCCTCCAGCGCCTGTTCAATCTGGTCGTAGGGCAGCACCACCAACGCCGGCCCAAAGATTTCTTCGTGCATGATCCGGCTGTCCCGTGGCGGGTCGATAACCACTTGCAGCGGTCGACGCCGTGCCTGCTCATCGGCCTCGTGTGCCTGCGGAAAGCTTTCTACCCGAGCACCGCGTTCGCGTGCGTCTTGCACATAGCCCTCAACACGTTGCAAATGCCGCGCATTGACCACGGCCACCACGTCAGGGTTGCCCTCAACAGTGGGGCACAGGTCGTTGTAGGCCACGTTCAAGGCACCGATAAAGTCTTCGAGCTGCTCACGGGGGACATACACCACGTCCGGATTGATGCAGATCTGCCCACCGTTGTTGGCTTTGGCCACGGCAATGCTGAACGCGGCCTTGGCCAGCTCGGCGCTGCGGGAAATGATCACCGGGGATTTGCCCCCCAACTCCAGAGTCAGCGGCACCAGGTTTTCGGCGGCGTTGCGCATCACCGAACGGGCCACTGCCGTGCTACCGGTGAATACCAGATGGTCAAACGGTTGCGCGGTCAACGCCTGGGCGACGTTGGCATCACCCAACACCACCGCGACCTCAAGCGGGTCAAACATATCGGCAAATGCGTTTGCCAACACGGCAGCCGTGCGCGGCACCACTTCGGAAGGCTTGAGTATCGCCCGATTACCCGCCGCCAGCACGCACGCCAACGGGCTGAGCAAGGTAAACAGCGGCGCATTCCAGGTGCCCAGAATGCCAATGGAGCCTTTGGGCTGATGCATGACCCAGGCCTTGGCGCCCAGCTGGTCATAAGGTGCAAACACTTCTCGCGGCTCGTCTTCCATCCAGCCAGAAAGATGGTCACGGGCATACTTGAGCGATGCCAGCGAGCCCAGCACATCATTCATCAACGAAAAACCCTGGGGCCGCCCGCCAAAATCCTGGTCGATGGCTTCTACCAGCGGCTGCTGATAGCGCACCAACAGATCAATTACCCGCTGAATCCGTTCCTGACGCTGGGTGGCACTGACCGGGCCAGCCTCGATAAAGGCTTTTTTCTGCGCGGCCAGCAGGCCGGGCAACTGTTCGGGTGCGGTGTCGGGATAATTCATTTGGCGTGTCCTCTCAGGGTGTATGCGGGCCTTGGCGCGCTGACATTGAAGTGCCGCCGACGCTAGACAAACCGTGGCCTTAACGCCTCGTCCAATCGGACGATAATCGGCTAAATTCGTTAGTCCGTTAAGACGATGTAACACACCTTTGCCAGGGGAATACTGCCAGCACGCCAATTCAATCCATGGGGTCCGTCATGGCAGTGCAAAGCAGTTTCGATCCACAGGCATTTCGTACCGCGCTCGGCACCTTCACCACCGGGGTGACCATCATCACCACCCAGGCGGAGGACGGCTCGCCCATTGGCATCACCGCCAACAGTTTTAACTCGGTGTCGCTCAACCCGCCGTTAGTGTTGTGGAGTCTGGCCAAAACCGCTCGCAGCCTGCCGGTTTTCACGTCCGGCAAACACTGGAACGTGCACGTTCTGTCGACTGAACAGGAACCACTGTCCGGGCGCTTTGCCATGCAAGGTGAAAACAAGTTTGAGCAAATCCAGCTCGATAACGGCATCAGCGAAGCGCCTCTGTTGCAGGACTGTACGGCACGTTTCCAGTGCCGCACGGCTTTTCAATACGAAGGCGGCGACCATGTGATCTTTGTCGGCGAGGTGCTCGCATTCGACCACAGTGACCGCGCCCCACTGGCCTTTCAAAGCGGGCAATACGCACTGGCCACCCGCAAACCCCGCAGCGAGCTGCGCCTGGCTACCACCCCGCCGCCGCCCGAGTGCAGCTACACCGAAGACCTGCTGGGGTACTTGCTGGGCCGTGCCCACTATCAACTGCTTGACGCCCTGCACCGCCTGCTGAGTAATCAGCAACTCGATGAGCATGCGTTTTTTATCCTGTCGGTGCTGTGTATCCGCGACAACTTGAGCCTGAGTGAGATCAATACGTTTGTCAGTTACACCGGGCACGTGGTGACGCTGGCGAGCATGCGCTTCCTTGAAAAACAAAACATGGTTGCTCTGGAAGGCAGCAGCAGTGACCCGCGCTATGTCCTGACCGCCAATGGCCGCGAAGCCTCTGTGCAGCAGTTGGCACTGGCCAAGGCAGTGGAAGAAGACTTGGCGGCCAAGATGGGGCCCGGTGATGCACAAGCGCTCAAGGTGCTGCTCAAGCGCCTGATCAGCGTCAGCGATCCCGGCTTGCCAGACTTGTGGGCGCCCCGCTGATTTTTAATTAGAAGAAGGAAAAGGACCCTTATGAGCATTATCAAACGCTTCGACATGACCGGCAGCGTGGCGGTCATTACCGGTGGCGGCCGGGGCATTGGCCGGGGCATTGCACTGGCTTACGCCGAGGCGGGCGCCGATGTGGTACTGGCCGCTCGCACCTTGAGCGATGTTGAGGCCGTGGCTGAAGAAGTGCGCAGCCTGGGCCGACGGGCCTTGGCCATCGCCTGTGATGTAACGGTCGATGAACAACGCAGCGCGTTGATCGAGCAGGCTCGCGAATACATGGGCGCTATCACTCATTTGGTCAATAACGCCGGGGGCGCCGGCCCCAACGACCCATTGACGCTCAGCGTCGAACGCTTTGAAGAAATACTGCGCTTCAATGTGTCGTCGGCGTATCACCTGTGCCAACTCTGCGTGCCGCATATGCGCGCTGCCGGCACGGGCAACATTCTCAATATCACTTCAGGGGCGGCGCGCTATGCGCAGACCCAATTCAGCGCCTACGGCACCGCCAAGGCGGCGCTAAGCCATATGACCCGCCTGCTGGCCCAGGATTTTGCGCCGGTGGTGCGGGTCAATGGGATTGCCCCCGGGCCGATTTTGACTGATGCCCTGAACCGCGTTTTGCCGGTGGCCATGCGCGACAGCATGATCAAAGCCACACCCATGCAAAGTCTGGGTGAAGTGCAAGACATTGCCGCTGCGGCGTTGTACCTGGCCAGCCCGGCTTCGCGCTGGGTCACGGGCAAGATTCTGGAAGTCGACGGCGGCGCCGAGTCAAGCGTCTGGCCGGGATAAGCCATCTCCAACCTGTAGCAGTTGCCGAAGGCTACGTCCGGCGGCGCAGCCGTCGCAAATAGGGTAATGCGCTGTGTCAGGTCAACGGGGTGCAGTGGGTTGACGATTGCTTCGCAACCGGACGTAGCCTTCGGCAACTGCTACGACTATTTAGAGAGAATATTTATGGACTCACAGTTGATTGAAGCGCTGGGCGATGAGTTGTTTCATGCGTTGCTGGAGCGCCGCAGCCTGCAACCGCTGACCCAGCGTTATCCGGACTTGAGCCTGGAAACGGCTTATCAGATTTCCCTGCGCTTTTTGCAACGCCGGGTGGCCTTGGGCGAGCAGGTAGTCGGCAAAAAAATCGGCGTCACCAGCCGCGCCGTTCAGGACATGCTGGATGTGCATCAACCCGACTTCGGCTTTCTGACCAACCGCATGCACGTCGCCGATAACAGCGAGGTGAGCTTCAGAGCCCATCATCTGGTGCAACCTCGGGCCGAAGGCGAAATCGCCTTTATCCTGGCTGAGGACCTCAGCGGCCCTGGCATCACGGCTGAAGATGTCATGGCCGCCACTGAATTTGTCGTGCCGTGTTTCGAGATTGTCGATTCACGCATCGCCGACTGGAAAATCCGCATTCAGGACACCGTGGCCGATAACGCCTCCTGCGGTGTATTCGCGTTGGGCGAGCAACGGATTGACCCGCGCACACTGGACTTGACCAAGGTTGAGCTGCACCTGCTGAAAAACGGCCAGCCGGCCGGGCACGGTTTCGGTTCAGCCGTGCAGGGCCATCCTTGCGAGGCCGTGGCCTGGTTGGCCAATACCCTTGGCAAGTTCGACATCCCGTTTCGCAAAGGCGAAATCATCCTGTCTGGAGCACTGGCGCCACTGGTGCCGGTGCAACCGGGCGATGAAGTCAGCCTGACCCTCAGCGGTCTGGGCTCTGCCCGCCTGCGCTTTGTGCCTTAAATCACGTCTGAGACCCTGACCATGACCAGAAAAATAAAGTGTGCCCTGATCGGGCCGGGCAATATCGGTACTGACCTGCTGTACAAATTGCTGCGCAGCGAGGTTCTGGAACCGGTGTGGATGGTGGGCATCGATGCCACCTCCGAAGGCCTGAGCCGTGCCCGGGAGATGGGTCTTAAAACCACCAGCGATGGCGTCGACGGTCTGCTTGAGCATGTACTGGCCGACAACATCCAGATCGCCTTCGACGCAACCTCCGCCTATGTACACGCCGAAAACAGCCGCAAGCTCAACGAGTTGGGCGTGCTGATGATCGACCTTACCCCCGCCGCCATTGGCCCGTACTGCGTACCGCCGGTCAACCTGAAAGCCAACCTCAAGCGCGGCGCGATGAACGTCAATATGGTCACCTGCGGCGGTCAGGCCACTATTCCTTTGGTGGCGGCTGTTTCCAGCGTGCAGCCTGTGGCGTATGCCGAAATTGTCGCTACGGCGGCGTCCAAATCGGTCGGCCCCGGCACGCGCAAAAACATCGACGAATTTACCCGCACCACGGCCAATGCGATTGAACAGGTCGGCGGCGCCAAAAAAGGCAAGGCGATCATTATCGTCAACCCAGCCGAGCCGCCGCTGATCATGCGCGACACCGTGCATTGCCTGACCGAAACCGAACCTGATCAAGCCGCCATTACAGCAGCCCTGCACGCCATGATCGAACAAGTGCAGCAGTACGTACCGGGCTACAAGCTGGTGAATGGCCCGGTGTTCGATGGCAACCGGGTGTCGATCTTTATGGAAGTCGAAGGCCTGGGTGACTACCTGCCCAAATACGCCGGCAACCTGGACATCATGACCGCTGCGGCGGCGCGTACGGCCGAGATGTTCGCCGAAGAAATTCTCAACGGCGAGCTGCAACTCAAGGCCACCGCCGCTCAACCCGCCCTCGCTTAAGGAGCACCCCATGGATCTTCGCGGCAAAAAAATCACCGTGCATGACATGTGCCTGCGCGACGGCATGCACCCCAAGCGTCACCAGATCACCCTTGAGCAGATGAAAAGCATCGCCTGCGGGCTGGATGCGGCCGGCGTGCCGTTGATTGAAGTCACCCACGGTGACGGTCTGGGCGGCAGTTCGGTGAACTACGGGTTTCCCGCCCACACCGATGAGCAGTACCTGTCGGCGGTGATTCCAATGATGAAGCAGGCCAAGGTGTCGGCCCTGCTGCTGCCCGGCATCGGCACGGTTGACCATCTGCAAATGGCCTATGAACTAGGGGTCAATACGATTCGGGTCGCCACCCATTGCACCGAGGCGGATGTCTCCGAACAGCACATTTCCTATGCGCGCAAGCTGGGCATGGACACCGTCGGCTTTCTGATGATGGCGCACATGAACAGCCCTGAAGGACTGGTCAAGCAAGGCAAATTGATGGAGAGCTATGGTGCCAACTGCATTTACCTGACCGACTCGGCGGGTTACATGCTGCCCCATGACATCAAGGCCCGTGTGGCGGCCATGCGCGAAGCGCTGCACCCGGACACCGAAATCGGCTTCCACGGCCATCACAACCTGTCGATGGGCGTGTCCAACTCCATCGCGGCCATCGAAGCTGGCGCTACGCGTATCGATGCCGCCGCAGCCGGTCTGGGCGCAGGTGCGGGCAATACGCCGATGGAAATTCTGGTGGCGGTGTGTGATCGCATGGGCATCGATACCGGGGTCAGCGTGTTCGGCATTCAGGACGTGGCCGAAGACCTGGTGGTGCCGATCATGGACTTTCCGATCCGCAGTGACCGCGATGCCCTGACCATGGGCTATGCCGGTGTCTATGGCTCGTTCCTGTTGTTCGCCAAGCGCGCCGAGAAAAAGTACGGGGTGCCGGCACGGGAAATTCTGGTCGAAATGGGCCGTCGCGGCATGGTCGGCGGCCAGGAAGACATGATCGAAGACACCGCCATGACCCTCGCCCGCCAGCGGGCCTGAGGGGGCTCTGAACAAAGGCGCTGACGCATCACGGGTCGGCGCCTTTGCCGTTTTATTCAAGGTGGAATCGACTATGACAGACACTCACGTCGGCTGGCGCAGCCACGCTTTGCTGTTGTTGCTGGCTGCGGTGTTTGCCGACAACTTTGTCGGGCGCCAGATTCTGGCGGTGATGATTGAACCGATCAAACGCGAATTCGGGGTCAGCGATACCGCCATGGGCTTGATCTCGGGGCTGGCGTTTGCCGGGGTTTATGCCCTGCTCGCCCTGCCCGCCGGGCGCCTGGCGGATCGCATGTCACGCACCCGCCTGTTGGCCATCGCTTGCCTGTTGTGGGCGGTGGCGACGGTGCTGTGCGGGCTGGCCGTGAGTTTCTGGATGTTGGCACTGGCGCGAATGGCCGTGGCGGTGAGCGAGTCCCCCACTACGTCGGCGTCCATGTCGATGATTGCTGACTTGTATCCTCCGCATCGGCGCTCGTTTGCGATCAGTTGCTTCACGGCGGCGCCGACTTTTTCTGCCGTTATTGGCTTGAGCCTAGGCGCCTGGGTGGTCGAGCACTATGGATGGCGCATGGCGTTTATCGTGATCGGCATGCCAGCGCTGCTGTTCTCGCTGGCGCTGGCCGTGCTGGCCAAAGACCCGCCCCGTGGACGCTGGGATCTGGCCAGCGCACACGCCGCCCATCCCTTGCAAAGCATGGTCAGCGAAGCACGCAAGCTGTGGGCCCTGCCCGCTTACCGTTGTTTGATTATGGCGGGCGGCCTGACCACCCTCAGTTCGTACGCCATCGGCATGTGGAATACCAGCTTTCTGGTGCGCTCCCACGGCCTGTCGCTGCAACACGCAGGGTTACTGGCCGGGTTTATCTGTGGCGGGGTTGCCGGGATCGGCGCGCTGTTCAGCGGCTGGTTGAGCGATCACCTGACGCCGCGCAACCCGCATTGGCAAGTGGGCATTCCGATTATTGGCCACGTGGCGGCGACCTGTGCCTTGGCCGCTTATCTGTTATGGCCTTCGACGGTGTGGCTGTACCTGGGAGAGGTGCCTGTACCCAGCGCCATGCTCTGGTGTGCGTTCTACAGTTTTTTTGCGGTGTGGTGGGTAGCGCCCTCCTACAATCTGGTGACGCAACTGGTGCCCGCCAACCGCCGAGGCACAGCGATGGCCTTGCAGACCATCGTCTCTACGCTGATGGGGGTAGGCACCGGGCCGTTGCTCGCCGGGTTGCTCAGTGATGCACTGGTGCCCCGGTTCGGCGTGGAGTCGCTGCGCTATGCCCTGCTGCTGGTCAGCCTGCCGGTGCTGGGCTCCATTGCCCTGCTGATACGCACCTCCAGCCATGCCGCACCCACGGGTTATTTGCCCGTTGAGCGCGCCGCATAATCATCGACCAACCGGCGGGTCAGCTCATAAGCCGACAACTGTGCTGTACGGCCCGGGCTTAACGCAAAGGCCTGCCCCGCCCACAGGTTGATAAAGTCGCCGGAACCGGCCGGCTCGCTGATCGCCTTGAGCGGCAGCAGAACACCCCCCGCCAACGGAAAAGCCGGCGCCTGAGGATTGATCGGGCCCATTTCGCGCATCACCCGGTTAAGAATCCCGCGCGCCGGGCGCCCGGTGAACAGGTTGGTCAGCGCCGTGTCGCTGGAGTCTGCCTCGCGCAAGGCCTTGTAATGCGGTTGGCTGACATTGGCCTGCGGACAGAACAAGTACGCCGTGCCGATTTGTACCGCGCTGGCCCCTAGGGCAAATGCCGCCGCAATGCCGCGCGCATCGGCAATACCGCCTGCCGCAATCACCGGCACCGAGACCGCATCGACAATCTGTGGCACCAGGGCAAAGGTGCCGATCTGGCTGGCCAGGTCAGTACTCAAGAACATCGCCCGATGGCCACCGGCTTCATACCCCATGGCAATGATCGCATCGCAGCCGTGACGCTCCAGCCACTGAGCTTCGGCCACTGTGGTGGCAGAGCTGATGATCTTTGCGCCGCTGGCTTTTACTCGCGCGACCAGTGCGGGGGCAGGAAGACCAAAATGAAAACTCACCACCTGCGGGCGCAGTTCTTCGACCAGCGCACAGGTCGCCTCATCAAAAGGCGCACGGCTGGACACGGGGGTGGGCGCGTCAAAGTCGGCGCCCAACTCGATGTAATAGGGTTTGAACAGCGCTTTCCAGCGCTGCGCTCGGGCTTCGTCAGGCTGCGGTGCCTGATGGCAGAAGAAGTTCAGATTGAGAGGCTGATCACTCACGGCGCGGAACGCTGCGACTTCGGCGCGAATGGCCTCATGGCTTAACGTGGCACAGGCCAGAGACCCCAGCCCGCCGGCCTGAGCAACGCCTGTCATGACCTCGCTGGCGGCACCGAGCATGGGCGCTTGAATAATGGGGTGGGTAATACCTGTCAAATCGGTAAAGCGTGAGTCTGGCCAGCGGGGCATAAAAAATCTCATGACAGTAAAACGTGTAAAGAACCTGTAGCCGCTGCCGCAGGCTGCGTTCGGGCGCGAAGCGCTCGTAAATATGACTTTACGACGGCTTCGCCGCCGATCGCAGCCTGCGGCAGCGGCAGCGGCTACAAGGATGATCAACCGGGTTTAGCCCTGTTTGGCCAGCGCCGCGATCAACGCAGGGTCGAAATTGTAGATATCCGGGGAGTACACCACTTTTCCATCTTTATCAGCATGCGCTGTCCAATAGGTCATCAGGATCGGCATGGGGTTGGACAACCTGAACTCGCTGGTGCGCCCCGTGCTGAGCAACTCCTCGGTGCGCACTTTCTCGGACGGGGTCACCAGCCAGTCACGCAGTTCAAACACTGATTCAACGCGTACACAGCCCGAGCTGAATGCCCTGGGGCCTTTGCTGAACAGCGCCTGGCTGGGCGTGTCATGCAGGTATACCGAGAACGGATTGGGAAAGCGGATGGCAATACGTCCTAACGGGTTGCGCGGCCCGGCCCCTTGACGCAGGAGTATGTTGCCGGGGCGATCCCAATCAACACTGCCGGGGGAAATCGGCCGCCCACTGCTGTCGATCACTTGCAAGTCATGACGACTCAGGAAAGAGGGATCACGGCGAATTTGCGGCAGTTTGTCTTTCTTGAAGATGGTCGGCGGAATGGTCCAGGTCGGGTTCAGAGTCAGCCGGTTGACGGTGGATTTCAAAAGCGGCGTCTGCCGGTCGGGGCGCCCGACCTGGGTGCGGGTCTGCCACACCGGTTGACCATCCTTGTACACCGCCAGTTGTGCCGCCGCGACATTGACCAGCAGGCTGGTGGGTTCGAAGTCGTGGGCCATCCAGCGCAGACGCTCCAGATTGATGCGCAATTGGTCGCGCCGTGTGGCCGGGCTGACGTTCAGTTCCTTTATCGTGCCCGGCCCGATCACGCCGTCGGCCTGCAACGAGTGATCCAGCTGGAAGCTTTTAACCGCCGAGACCACTTCATTGCTGTAGGTGTTGTTGACGGATGCCTGACGGCTCAGATACCCCTCGTCGGCCAGTCGCCGGGCCAGTGCTGGCACACGGGTGTCTTGCATCCCGGGGCGCAGCAAGGGGCCATCGGGGATTGGTTGCCACTGCGTCAAGGGTTGCTGACGCATGCGGGCGTAGACTTTACGTAAATTCTGGTACTGCTCGAAGGCTGGCCTGGCCTGTGCGAACGCCGCACTCACGTCCTGCACGCCGGGTACGGCGAGGGCTAAAAGTTCGGCCTGACGGTCAGGTTCTACAACAGAATCGGAATGCCAGACCGGCTCGTAGCGACTTTGGGCCAGCCGCCCAAAGTGCAAGTCATGCAACGCTTTGAGGTATTGCCGGCTGGTGTCGATATCGGCACACAGGTCTTGATCCGCTGGTAGCGGATAATGAGCCGGGTTCAGCCCATCGTCGGCCAATTGCGCCAACGCCGCCTTCAAGGTGGCTACCCGAGCAGGGTCCGTCCACACCATCTGATCATTCTGGGCCTGATAGAAAGCCTGCAATAGCGCCTGTTGTTGCGCGTCCACGCCAGTGGCCAGCGCAGGGCAAGACTGCGGCAATTGGAGCAATGCCATCTGCACGGGGTTAGCCGGCTGAACAGCCATGTCGTCAGCCGACGCGACCAATGGCGCTACGAGCAAGGCAATGCTCAAGTAAACTGCGTGTTTTTTGATCAACTGCTTTACTCCAATCCATGGCCGTTGCGTTGAAATTCACCGTATCACCGTCACGGCTGACCCCGAAGGCTAGCAGCTATATCGTGTCTGTCTGTCTTAAACATAGCAGCCATCGGGTGACGGAGTTTCTGTAACCTTTAAACAGTGGAATATCGTTACCTATGCCGATTACTTTGCGACGACTCTTTCTGGTCGCCGCGACGCTGGGAGCTCTGTGCAACCCTGCGTTCGCCGCCAATATTTCTAAACAAGGGCTCTACAACAGCCTTGCCCAAGCCGCCCCGGAACTCAACCCCCTCGTACTGCAAAGCGCCCTGAGTGCCATGCAATGCGCTGTCAACAACGGCGCCAGCCCAGCCGAAAACCTGGCCGTGATTGATTATTCACAACCGTCTACGGCCCGCCGCCTGTGGATCTTCGACCTGCACAAAAAGACCCTGGTGCTGCGTGACCTGGTGGCCCACGGGCAAAAGTCCGGTGAAAACTTCGCCACTCAATTTTCCAATAACGAGGGCAGCCACCAATCCAGCCTGGGTTTGTTTCGTACTCAAGAAAGCTATCAGGGTGCCAACGGCTACTCATTGCGCATGGACGGACTGGAACCGGGTTTCAACGACAGCGCCCGTGACCGTGCCATCGTGATCCATCCGGCCAGTTACGTGAATCCTCTGTGGAGCCAGACCCAAGGCCGCATCGGTCGCAGTCAGGGCTGCCCTGCCGTACGCCCGCAGATTGCCCGTACCGTGGTAGACAAACTCAAGGACGGGCAGTTCATGTTTGCCTGGTATCCGGATCAAAAGTGGCTGCAATCTTCGGCTTACCTCAACTGCAAACCGCGGTTGGTGGCCAGTATTGTCTCGTCAAAAAAGGGCTGACAGTAACGCCACACCTCGTAGCAGCTGACGAGCTCTGCGAGGCTGCGTTCGGCGGCGAAGCCGTCGTAAACCCGTCAACACAATGCATCAGACACGTCGCTAGGCGGGAGCGAGGTTTCAACCCACACCTCCTTTGTAGAACTTGCGACGATTGCATCGTCGAACGCAGCCTCGCAGAGCTCGTCAGCTGCTACAAAAATTGTTATCCATTACCGACTTCTTTGAGCTGAAAGCGACACGCTGCCCGGTCTTTCATTGACTGATCGGGCCAAGCGCTATTTATTACTATTAATCCGCATTAATACGATAAATAGAACATATGCTAAGTCGCCCGCTTCGCCGCAAACGCCAGAAGCTCTCCGATGTGATTGTCGAATCGGTCAAACGCTCGATTGTGACCGACGCCCTCAAGCCCGGCGATCGCCTGCCCACTGAGCGAGAACTGATGGAGAGCTTTCAGTGCTCCAAAGGGTCGGCCCGCGAAGCCCTCAAGGCACTGGAAGTTGAAGGGCTGGTCAGCACCCGCACCGGCCCCAGCGGCGGCGCCTATTTGAATCAGGCCGGCACCGAACCCGCGAGCCGCGCCTTGCGCAACTATCTGCACTTTCAGCATCTGGATGGCGAGCAGGTCTATCAACTGCGAAAAGTCATCGAGGTCGAACTGGCCGTGTCCGTTATTGGCCGACTCAGTGCCCAGGACTTCGCGGCCCTGCAAACCAATGTCGATTTTTGCAGCACCCCCGAAGACAGCGAGGCGGGCCAGCGCGAACAACGTCTGGCGGAACTTGAGTTTCACACCCTGCTGGCCCGCGCCTGCCCCAACCCGTTACTGAGTTTTATGGCGCAATTCCTCAACGATTTGCTGCGCGATCTGGTGGTTCTGAAAAAAGCCTATAAACCCAAGCGCAAGCAATTCGACGCGGCCAACCTCGACTATCACAAGCAACTATTGATTGCCTTGCGTGCTGAAGACGAACCGCGCGTGCGCACGTTGATGCACGAGCACATGTGCGATGCCGAACACCATATGACGGCACTTGAAGGTCAAGTCAGCCCACACTTTCTGCTGGAGTTCGATCACAGCTAAAGCCATACCTGTTAGCCAACACCTATAAAAAAGGCCTGCCCACAGGCCCTGTTCTGCGGTTTGCCATTGCTACTCCTGCCAATAATTAAATCAGGGAGTCATTCCATGCAGCGTCGTACGTTGTTGAAAGCGGGTCTGGCGGCTGCCGGTGCTCTTGGCCTCGCGCCGGGCATCCGTCAGGCCTTCGCCAGCGAACCCTTTACCTTTTATGGCCTCAAGTCGATGTCCGGGCCTTTCGCCAGTTATGGCAAGTTTGCCGACATGGGCTCGCGTCTGGCTGTTGAGCAATACCCGCAACTGCTCGGCAGACCGCTCCATTACAAGGTCATCGACACGGAAGGCAATGCCGGCAAGGCGGTGCGCAAAGTGCAGGAAGCCATCGCGCAGGACGGGGCACGATTCTTTCAGGGCTGCACGCTGTCCTCATCGGCGCTGGCCGTGGCCAAGGAAGTGAACAAGGCTGGCGGGGTGTTCATGACACCCGTGGGGGCCGATGAAGTCACCGGCAAGGATTGCAACAGCGCGACCTTTCGCTGGTCGGTGCCGACCTACGGTGCCATTCGAGAAACCCTGGTGCCCCTGATCAAAACCCTGCCCGATGCCAAACGCTGGTACACCATCACCCCGCAGTACGTGTTCGGCGAAGCGCTGTTGGACGGCACCCGCCAAGTGCTTGAAGAGCACGGTCTGGAACACATCGGCAACAGCTATCACTCGCTTCAGGAGCAGGAGTTTTCCGGTTACCTGACCAATGCCATCGTCGCCAAACCCGATGTGCTGGTACTGCTCAACTTTGGCAGCCAATCGAACAATGCGCTGCGTCAGGCGGTGAATTTCGGCATCAAGGAGCGGATGAAAGTGCTGCTGGTCTGGTCTGCCGGGCTGGATCAATTTCAAGAGCTGGGCAGCGACATTCTCGAAGGCGTGTACCTCGGGGCGCAGTACTGGCATCAGGTCGATACCCCGCTCAACCGCGAACTGGTCAAAGCCACTCAGGCCAAATACGGCATTAACCCTACCTACCCGCTGGCGGCTGATTACATCAGCACCAAGGTGATGCTCGACACCATCGCGGCGACCGGCAGCTTCGACGGGCCGACCGTCGCCAAAGCCATGCAAGGCCTGAACTACCAAGGCCCAACGGGAGCGGAGTCAATCCGCGCCGGTGACCATCAGGTGATCAAGGATTACTACCTGCTGGTGGGCAAACCCGCCGATCAGATGAAGGACGCGGACGATCTGGCCTCGGTGATCAGCTCCGGGCGCTCGTTTGCGCCAGTCGAAAGCACGGGTTGCGTGCTGGGCTAAATCACGGTTTTCAAGCACCTTTCAACGGGCAGTCGATGACGCATGTTCGTCTGCCGAGGGTAACTGCATGCTCGAACTTTACCTGTTTCAGATTCTCAACGGCCTGGGCCTGGGGATGATCTACTTCTTGATCGCAGTGGGACTGACGATCATTTTTGGCCTGCTCAACTTCGTTAACTTTGCCCACGGGGCGTTTTTTCTGCTGGGCGCCTATATCTGCTACACGGTGGTCAGCCTGACCGGCAACTTCTGGCTGTCACTGCTGTTCGCGCCCTTGCTGGTGGCGGCTCTGGCATGGCTGATCGAGCGCCTGCTGATCCAGCGCATATATCACTTGCCGCACATAAGCGATATCACCTTACATTCCCGACATTGACACTGCTTAACCGCCTGAAAATGCTATGCATGACGGCTATTTTGGTAATTGGCCATTGACCGTCAAACTCAACTCCTATGATTGACACAAACTGATGCGCATCAAGAGCAGGTTTGACAGGTGTACCAACGCAAGCCAGCTCAAATTGAGAGAACGGTTTGACACATCGCACCGCCTCCTAATCATGCTGACCACTCACCCCTAGCCGTTAGGCCAATCAAACCGAAGTGACAGCTGGTAGCAACAAACCCAAGCAGACGGTCGCGTCTGACAGCTATCGCCCTCGACGCAGTTCGATCATGTCCAGTGTTTCAAGAGTCTGAACTACGTCTTCAACTTTTTCGGTGTCGAAGTCGTCCCGATTCGCTTCCTCATGGGTTCCCTTATTCAGGTATGTCCATACGAGGTTTTCTTCTGGAATTCCCACAATCTTTCCATAAGCGGCGATCAGCGGCGCTTTGCTTGCGTGACTGAAAGCGGCAGCGTCCTTTAATGTTGCCGCTGACCGAAAACTGACCCAGTAGAGGCTGTTCTGCCGACTGAAAACTGACCCAGGTGTTCAACTGCTTCTGCTCAATTTTTGAGCAGGAGAACACAGGGTGATCAGTATGGAAATGATGGGCAAAATCCGCCGGATGTATTTCCGCGACAAGCTGTCGCTGCATGAGATAGCCAAGCGCACCGGGTTGGCGCGCAACACGATTCGCAAGTGGGTCAGAGCACCTGAGGCCAAGCCGCCGGTCTACCAACGCCGCGCGATCTTCAACAAACTCAGCCCTTTTCACGCCACGCTGGAGCAGGCGCTAAAAGCCGATTCGCTGCGGCCCAAGCAACAGCGGCGCAGTGCCAAGGCGCTGTTGGCGCAAATCAAAGCCGAAGGTTATGACGGTGGCTACAGCCAGCTCACCGCGTTTATCCGTGCCTGGCGAGGGGGACAGGGCAAGGCGTCGCAGGCCTTTGTGCCGCTGACCTTTGCTCTTGGCGAGGCGTTTCAGTTTGACTGGAGCGAGGAAGGCTTGCTGGTCGGCGGCATTTACCGGCGTATGCAGGTGGCACATCTGAAGCTGTGTGCCAGCCGTGCGTTCTGGCTTGTGGCGTATCCGAGCCAGGGCCATGAGATGTTATTTGACGCCCATACACGCTCGTTCGGCTCCTTGGGCGGCGTGCCGCGCCGGGGCATCTACGACAACATGAAGACGGCCGTCGACAAGGTCAATAAGGGCAAAGGCCGGACGGTGAATGCGCGCTTTGCGGTGATGTGCGCGCATTACCTGTTCGATCCGGACTTCTGCAACGTCGCCGCTGACCCACCACTGCCACATCGTCGAAACCGGTAACGAGTCCTATCGCCTGCAACACAGTAGCTTGGCGGCCCAGGCCAAGATCAAATCACGGGAGCGAAAGCGTAAGGGCGGCCAAGAACCGGAGGACGATGAGCCGTTCTGATTTCATGGCGACGACGGCCTGCTACATGGCTGCGTGTGGCAGGTCTTAAACAACTGAACTGGGCTAGCGAAGGAGTGGGGGCAACAGCAGCTGCGCTGGTAGACTTATCCACAGTTGCTGGTAACAAAATCAGCAATCCGCCCTGGGTCAAATTTCAATCGGCAGGGTGGGTCAATTTTCCATCAGCGCCAACACCTCGACGTCTATCGATCTGACCAGTAAGCGTCCAACAGCCGCAGCCAGTGCCTCGAACGCAGTAAAGATCACGGACTGCCCCAATATTTCATGAGCGACTGTCTCAGAAACCCCTGCGACCACTTCCTCCGGTATCGTTTTAACCCTTGCGTGCTCGCGAGCCGTGAGCAACCGGCTGAGGCCGGGTTTCGTGGGATGAAGAATGAATGGTTCCGTGCTTCGCCCCTTGGCATACCCCCTTTTATGGTATATGTTCGGAAACGTTGCAGATCTGGAGCTACCGATGCCAGACGTCCCTTTCTGCGAGATCCGAATGATTCGTACTGCCTCCAGCGGCCTCAGGCCATACCTGCTGGTGCAGGGGGTTCCAGTGATCCTAGCAAACCTCTGGGCGGAGGATTTGCTCCACAGATCGCGTCTCAATACCGTCGAAAATTACCTACGTGACATCGCTATCGCGTACGAGTGGGCTCTCAGCCGAGGTTCTCCACTGGAAGCGAAGCTTGAGCGCCTAGCGGTGTTCAGCTCAGCGGAACTGACATCGCTGGCCGAACGCCTCTGCTCCACCAAACGCGGTGCGGGTGCGAGCCAATCGACATGCACCCGACGACTCGAAGCTGTCAAATCATTCATAGATTTCTCCTTCGAGCACTACGTTGAGCTCAATCGACTAGGTCTACTTGAGCAAAGCCAAGCGGAAAAAAACAAAGCCAAGAATCTGCGAAATCTTCAAAAAAAAATCACCAAGATTGCATATCAATCAGAACCGCCGCTACCAGCAACGCCACTTGACTCCGGCGGACAAGCCTTATTCAAAGGGGTGCTCAGTCCTGATGACTTTAGGAACCCATTCCAAAGTAAACAGATACAGGCACGCAATTACTGTCTGTTCTTAGTAATGCTTGAAACACTTGCCAGGCGTGGCGAAGTGGTTCTCATAGAACTCGACGACGTTGACCTTGGTCCCTCACCTACAATACGCATCAAGCGCCCAAGCGATATCAACAGGGAGCGGAGACTGGACGGGGCTAGTCTCAAGACGCGCGGTCGGATAGTCCCCATAACCGCATCGGTAGCCGCGGTTCTGAACGAATACATTTCCGATCATCGCCCTAAACTGATCAAACCAAAAAGACCTTGTACAGCCCTATTCGTGAGTTCCCGTGACGGGAGACGGCTATCTGCGCGAACCGTAAACACCATTCTTCGTACCGTTGCAGCCAGCCTCGGCTTGCCAAACTTTTCAACACGAATTCATCCGCACGGCTTGAGGGCGACAGGGGCAAATATAGCTCGCAAAAAGTTTGAAAAAAGTGGCGCCAACAGCATTAATGTAAAAGATGCTCTGGCGTATCTGGGCGGATGGAGCCCCAGCAGCGAAAGTGTTCAGCGCTACTCTCGACAGGCCATATCTGATCGGCTCGGCGAAATAATCAGAAGCTCAGACAGCTCAAATTTTCGAGGCAATGAAGATGATTAAAATTTCGCCTGCCGAACTCGTAGCCGAGATTGAATGTCGCTTCGGCATCGAGGCCGATGCCTTTCCTTCCACAGTCAAATCCACCTTCGGTCAGGCTATAACAATTCACAACAATGATGCGTGGGTTGAGAGAATAACGGTAGAGATTGTCGGGTGTGCTCCGATGAATATTGCGTGGAGCAAGCCCCTACATTCTAACTTGTTAGTTGAGTGGCTACTCAGAGGGTGGTTCATCGACAGACTCCAAACCCACATCGACCTTAGGCCTCTGATTGTCGTCCAGCGGCTTCTGGCCCAGCATAAATTTTCGGGAAATGACGCGGATACTATTGGCAATAGGTTATCGACATTTGCTGTACGTGAATGCACTCGATTAAAAGCATCAAGCTGGTATGAGGAGCTAGTTGCTCTTCGAGTATTTTATCGATGGTGCTTGGATGAAGAAGTCCCAGGCTTCAACGAACATGACAGCCTTGAACTATCACAGCTTACAGTAAAGGCGCATGATAACAGGCATTTAGTCACGATGCGAGATGATGACTTTGGCCCTTTCACTCGCGTACAACTCGCGAACATTGAGATGAAGCTTGCCAACAATCCGCTCATCACTCATGCCCAACGCACGCTTTTTTTGCTCTGTCGCGACTGGGCTCTTCGCCCTATACAGTTGGCCCTAATGCAGGTTACTGACTTCGGGATCGATGAGGGCGGCCCCTTTGTAAAGGTGCCGAGTGTTAAAGGAATTAGACGTTCAAGGCTCAGGAGGCATCCGAGCAACCTGGTAAAACGTTACATCGCTAACGATACTGCAGAGGCAGTAGAACTTCAGTGCACTTTAGCTGAGACCCAATGCAATGCCGCATCGAAGGAAATCAACGCGATATGTGCCAGGCATGGAATAAGCACTCCAGTACTTCCTACGCCGTTGTTTCCCTCGGCGTACACAACCGAAAACCGCCTTTTACGCTTCCTCACCAACCCCAAGCTGACACCATTCACATTACATCTCGACAACCATAGAATAAGTTATGCGCTAACATCTCTCACTTGGATACTCCAGTTACCAGACCCTCATCGACCCATACAAAAAACAGAGCCCTTCATGCGGATCACCGCGTACCGACTGCGCAGGACCAAGGCTACTTCAATGGTTCTTTCCGGTGCATCCCCTGAAGAGGTCGCTGAAGCTTTAGATCATTCAAATCTGAACTCTATAAAGCACTACTTCCATTACAACCTTGAGCTGCAAGAGTTCATAAATACGACCCACATGGCAAGCCCGGAGATCAATGCAGCCGTGCAGATGTGGTGCGGCAAATTCATGGAAGAAATCCCTGACAGATCCGCGCTAAGGCCAATAAGTGGCTTAGGATCATGCAATTCTGAAGAGCCATGTCCTTACCACCCGACGGTCACTTGCTATGCATGCCCTAAATTCAGACCTAGCCGTCATGCTAATCATGAAGGGGCTTTAGCAGACATCACTAAATTCCAGCAGATGCTCGGGAGCAATTCCACTGGCGCTATGGCCCAACAGGTCGAAGCAGCAATTCACGGCGCTAAGTCAGTAATCATTGCTGTGAAGGAGTTGAAAGAATGAGCATATCAATGATGGTCTTAGACGACCGATACAAACATGCAGAGCAACAATTTAATGACCTCAAGGCCAACGGATTAGTAGCAGGAGATTTCGAGGGCAAGGTATGGCAGTATCGATCGAGTAATATTCCCTTCACATCACTCGATCCTCTCAACAGGCGAAATCAAGACCAACCCCCTCTCCCGCTAGTGATTGGCAAGCTTGCGCGCTGCTTTATAGTTAAAGAAATTCTGGCACATCCGTCAGCAGAGCTGATTATCGGCAGAATGGCCTCGATTAGGCATCTATCCGCAGTAATGGATAGCGAAAACATTGAGTGGAGCGACATAACGCGCAAAGTCTTCGACCGCACCGTAGACTCGATCAGGCATGGACGTTCAGACTCTACCATTTACCATAGAGCAAATGCCCTCAAGGCATTTGTTGATTTCCTCAACCAACTTAGCGTAATGGTCGATGGAGTACTGCTGCGATTCGTCGATAGGTTTATCAAATGGCAAACTGGGATACCCAACCCGACTCATAGTGCGCTTGAACTCACATCACGAGAGTTTCAGCAAAGAGAAGAAAATCTATACTCTTCTGACTTGCACAAAGGGATTGCACAAGCCAGGTGGTTGATCAAGCAGAACCCACATTTGGAGCCAACTGCGGGCTTCGATAGAATTCGACTTGAGGCGACCTGCTTTGGAATGGCGCTCGGTTTGAGAGTTGGTGAGATCGCGAATCTTCCAAAGAGTTGCCTTTTCCAAGATCCCAACACTCACACGACGTTCGTACGAGTGCCTGTAGAAAAAAACTGCATCCCCAACGCCGTACCCGTCGCAGACCTATGGAGCGCACCACTCACCGAAGCGTACGAGTACTTGCTGGCTGTCACTCAGGATGCTAGAGAGCGTGCTCTTGACATTGAAACCAATGGTTTCTCATTTATAGATAAAGCACTCGCAGCCTATCGCGCTAACCATCCGTTAGATCCCGGCGCGGTGGATCAACTCTCATCGTTGGATCTGCCCGTAGAACATCACTACTTTGTTGAGGAGATATGTAAGTGCTTCCCCGTATCTCCAAAAGAGCTCTACAGTGGTGGGCGATTTTACAGCAGCAGCGTTGAACTCCCTAGAATAACGGCCGCTCGAATCGCAATTTGGATAGATGAACGAATGCATAATTGGGATTGGTCTAATTTTCTCAATGAGTACAAAAAGAACTGTTATAGCGTATCCGTCATTGACATTGCAAAACACACAAAATCCTCCGAGGCGTCAGTAAAAAAGAGCAAATGGTTTGTAGATCACCTGCGCACCTTTCTCAAGGGAATGGTTCACGACGGGCTTTTCAAGCCTGGAAACAATCCTTCACATGCGCAACTCTTCGACATCCGGAATGAGTGGGCAAGCATCAGAGAACTTATGTTATCTCAAAGAGGATTCGGGGCGGGAGTACCATCCCTGGTCATAGATATCAGACTGCTCAAGCGCCTTTTAGAAGATAAATACAGATTTCACCTGCGACGCCATTTTGAAGAACAATTTTCAATGCCTGGTGATGGAAGTGAAGCACCTTATCATGCGAAGCACACTGCCAAAGGTTATCCTAGCAAGCTGAGTGACAACTTACTTGTAATCTGGGAAAACCAGTTTGACTCGATATCTGAGCTAGGGATCATCCCCCGCCCCCTATTTAGAGCCGATCTCTACAACTATCTCTCTTCGAACTCCTCAAAAAAAACAATCTTTCAGCGCCTTGACCTACGAGGGCAAGACGGTGAAATCTTTTCCATCACTCCTCATCAAATCCGTCGTTGGGTTACCACGGCAATTCTTCGTTCTGGTCCCTCTGAAACAGCTGTGGACCTATGGATGGGGCGAACCCCACGCCAAAGCCGTCAATATGACTACCGTACTGCCAAAGAGCGAGCAGAATATGTGAGATCTTTATACTTGGCCGTTGACCCTCCCCCAGACTTTTTGGGCAGGCTAGTAATCCGATGGCGGGAGGAGTCAATCGCTGACGAACAAATCGAAGAGATGATCATCGAGAAACTCAGCATTCTCAACCTAACGCCTTGGGGCGGGTGTACACGTGAGCTCTATATCAGTCCGTGCGACAGGGGCCTCATGTGTATCAGAGGCTTCGGTACAGATTCTGGATGTAAATCCTTTCACCTGAACCCTGATGATCTGGAAGCAAAGGCCGCTATCGAGAGCTTACTCAGCGAGTACGAGAAAATTTTGAGGGCAATTTTTGACAACCAAACTGACATCACGTCTAGTATTGAGGCTGAGCTCGATAATACTCACGCTTTCGATCAGCACGTTCTGTTTGTGATGGATATGGTTACGAGCTGCAAAACGGCCTTAGAAGCTTACTCAAAACCTAAGAAGGCTTCATCATGAAGCAGGAAAAAAAATGGAAGGACCACGTGCGGTCCATTCTCGCCGAATATGAGGCCGGACGGGTTCAGGAACCGCTCACCCAAAGTGGCCTTGCCCAGCAGGCGGGTGTTAGTCGTCAAACGCTCTGGAGAGATGAGGAAATACGATCTTTATATACGGCCACTCAGACCCATCTTAAAGACTTCAAAAAGGTCGGGCGTAAAAATAGTGATGCGAGAATTTATGCTCTCGAAGCACAGCTACAAAAAGCACGCATGGAGAACAATCGATTAATTCAGACAATCGTCAAAGCCGCTCAGCTAATGACCGAGGATGCAATTGACCCAAGACGATACTTCGAAGATACCACGAGCTGACTCACCAGCTATCCTCGTCTGTAAAGTTCCTTGAAGAAGCCATACTCACGGCACTCGGAGCTGTTAGGCTGGTAATACCGACGACCGCCTTGAACGGTGTAACACCTGTACAAACGATCCTCGCTTTCATGAATGACCTCCAGATGCTCCATCGCCCACCCGCTACTACCGTTCATCCACCCGGGAGTAACAATCTGAAGGGATAACTCAACGGCACCATTCAGGGTTAAACGCGTGAACTGCTCCAGCCCACGCATGTCCTCCAGAAAGAAGACCTCCACACACGTGTCCTCTCCCCGCTCCCTCGTCACCGTGATGTGAATCCATGGCGATGACAGCCGTTGCTCCACGAAATGCCAAGCCTGCTGATCCTCAGCCAGCCAGGCGAAGGAGCGATCCACCTCTGCCCATCGGTTGGTGATAAACATCATGACCCCCTCTCAAATGAACAGCATACATTGTAGTCATATACTGTTCACGGGTGCCTCATCTTTCCTTTTGCGGAAGATGCAAAGTGGAATTGAGACAGGCATTCGGTCGGGTTCTGAAGTGGATGCGAGTCCAGCAAAAGCTGACCCAAGAAGACTTCGCGACGGTGAGCAGTCGTACCTACATCAGCACGCTGGAAAGGGGACGATACGTCCCGACCATCGAGAAACTGGACACCATCGCACCAGTGCTGGGAGTTCATCCGATCACATTACTGGTTGGGAGCTATGCCCTCAAAGAGAACCGAGCAGTGGCAGAGTTACTCGCTCAAATCACTCAAGAAGCTGAACGCATGGACCTTGCAACGGCCTTCCCGGACTCAAGCAAAACCTCACACCAGAGCTGATCACCACCTGCTAATGCCGCGAAGCGATTGCCCAAGCGCCAATGGGGGGACTGGATTTTGCTCTATTGCAGGGCTGTTTAGGCCACAAGATACTTAGCACGCTTTCTGTCTAGCCTGATAAAATCTCAGGCCACTTCTTGGAGAATCTCATGTCCCGTCTCGCTGAATTTCGCCTTCTCGAACAACAGCTCGCCGCGCAGCTCGCCGAACTGGAAGCACTGAAGAATGATTCCGCCCTGAAGCAGGAAATGGAATTCGAAACGAAGCTCCGCAACCTGCTCAACGATTACGGCTACAGCCTGCGTCACGTGATCCAGATCATTGATCCGCAGCCCGTAGATTCCGGATCTATTGCACAAAAACCTGCACGGAAACCACGAGTAGTGAAAACCTACAAGAACCCGCATAGCGGAGAAGTCGTTGAGACGAAGGGGGGCAATCAGCGCACTCTGAAGGCCTGGAAGGCAGAGTACGGTGCCGAGGTGGTTGAGTCCTGGTTAGCCAACTGACTGTGCTGTAGTCGACCTGTGGCAGGAGCATAAACGTGAATCGTCGCCAAATGCGAATTCCCATTCTGGGGCGCGACGATTTTTTTGGTAGGTGGTAATGACACACCATTTATGCGCATTAAATAGAGGTCCACTTCAGAAACGGACGCTCCAAAATGCGCAATGCTCTCGTCACAATCTCAGTAAACACCCTCGCAAGCATCCTGGCTGGTCTCATGCTCCACTGGATCACCCCCCCTCCTACTGCCGAAGCCATTCGATCCGGGATCGCGACGCCTGTCTCACCGTCTAAGTCGGTTACCGAGCCTTGACATCTGCACCTCCGAATCATGTGGCCGGCTTACCCAGTGGATGCCTCAAAAAAGCAGAACTTGGGGACCAGTTCGCGCCCCGCCCGAAGCGCATGAAGTGATGTTCCGTTTTTAGACCAAGCGAGAGCACGCCAGGCTTACAAGTCAGTTGCATGATCAGCTGAACGAATTGCTGGAGCATTTCGTAAACCTCAACGAGGGGCTGTACTTCGGGGGCGGATGTCACGGTATTGCAGAATTTCACTATGCTCGATGCGGAGGATGAAGACTTCGTGCATTACAGCCTGCACGACTGGTTCAGTTTTGGAGACGCCATAGAAGACGACGATTTGCTGATTGAGCGGCCTTGATCGACGGTGCTGGGCCATAGCTGACGGCTGGTCTGCCTACCAACTGATCCGTTCCGTGGCAGGTGTTATTTTCTCTACAAGAATAGCCTCCACGCCTCGGGCGGGTCCCAGACCTGCACTGCGCACCAGGGGGTTAGTTGTTTCTGGGGCTCACAGACTCCTTACGGGGTAATCCCATGCTTCTGGCAAGGCCTGCCACCGGAGGGTGACCACCTAAGGGGCAGATAGGCCTTCCTGCTACCGAACTTCGCTGGGTACGATCAATAAACCCTCTATTGATACGGTTTTGGCAAAGATGGATGTGTACAAGCTCCGCATTGAAGACACTGAAAGCAAAACCATAGACAAGGATCGGTTCGAGTCTGAGACCTTCCGCAGGGAGCCGTGGTATCAGCCCGGAAGCGCGGGCAAGCTGGCTCAGTTCGCGGTGTGCCCGGCATGCGACAACCCTGTCCAGCTGGTAGGGCTGTATGAGTTACCCCCAAACGTAAAAAATCCCTTCGGAAAGCACGCGACGAAGAGCATTCGCGGTATCGCTCCATTTGATGGAGAGGCCCGTAACGATTGCCCATACTTCCAGCCCCGTCAGCACAAGAAGACCGACCGAAAAACCGGTTTTGACGGCGTACCGCGGAAGATTCTCAGGCTTTTGATAGAACAGTTTGACCGCGTGGTTTACATCCTGGAGAAGGAAACCCAGGTGGTGCTCTCGGAGAAAGCCTTGCGAGGCATGCTGCAGCGTTACAAAGGGGAGCGCGGCTACCTCTATACCGGTGCGACGCTACGCAACGTGCCATGGATCTTCGCCTATATGTCGGACGCCACTCGGCTCTTTGGCCAGAAGATAGGTGGGAATGCTGAGCTTGTGAAAGCGATAGAGTCTCAAGTGCCAGGGGCGGAAATCAGCACCAAAGGCCGGCTGGAGGCGAAGAGCCTTCCTGGGATGAAAGGCCCCTACTTCGATCTCAAGATGAGTTTCATCCGCCACCGGATCTCTAAGGATAACGAGGAATCCGGCCTGGTTGAGAGCATGGAGTTTGTAGTGTCCCAGCTTCGCAAAGGTGAGCTTGAGCACATTCACAAGCAGGTGCTCAAATTCGATCCGGCTTGGTTCGAGAGCCTCATCCGAATGCCTGTTGATCATCCCTATCGCAGGATGGACCGAGTGGATATGGCCCGTGAAGAGCTAGGCGATTTGCTGGTGTCGAACGGGTAGAGGTGAGCATCGTGTAAACCTATTTTTTTACCTGTTAACTACAGTGGTTAACAGGTAAAAAAACTGGTTTACAGGGACAGCGCTCGGCAGCTGTCCAGAACTGCTGCCAAGCGATAGCTCTATACCGCTATCAGCTACCAGCTGGTGCTTGGACGACCGTTAGCTGAATCCTGGAGGGCCGCTTAGCCCCCATATGTACGGTATTTCGAGCAGTCCTTTTTTTGTTCGCGCAGCCTTCCGGCTCACCGCTGTTGGGGTTTACGTCGAACCGTGGGAAATTGCTGCCGGCAATCTCAAGGCGCAAGCTGTGACCGCGCTTGAACAGGTTGCAGGTTGCAAACGGTTCGATCTGCACCTTGAAACATTCCCCAGGTACCGTCGGCTTCGGATCGTTCCAGCTGTCCCGGTATCGGCAACGAATGATGCCGTCTGTAATGTTCATGGCATACCCCTCTGGGAAGTCATCGCTTGGCGGATAGACGTCGACCACCTTAGCGGTAAAGTCAGTGTCTAAGCCGTCGGTCTCGACCCACAGCTGGATCGTTACCGGACCGGCGACAGCAAGGTCAGCTTCAAGCGGCTCAGTTTCGAAACACAGCACATCGCTGCGCTGGCAGATGGCACTGCCATCTCCGCGCGCGCCGAAGAAGCGTGGTGTTTCTCGCTGATCAAACGCTCCGCCTTCGAAGACAGGAGCGCCGGAAGTCAGCGCGCCGCCGATGGTCGGTACTGGATTAGATGGATCGGCGAGGAAGTGGCAAGCAGCATCGGTTGCCGCTGGCCCCCCTTTGCTCAACTGACCGTCAGGATGAAGATAAAGATCCAACCGCTGGCTGCCAGGTAATGGCCACTGCTGTGCATCAAGCCACTGACCACCATGATCTATTCGCGTGTCCTGAAGCTTGCGACCACTACCACCGCCCATCATGAATACCTGCACCTGTTGGGCTGGTGCAGTGATCTGTAGCTGCAGATGGTTTACAAACCACTCAATACGACAGGACAGCCAATCCTGCGCCACTTGCCCATCGAAAGCGGCGGCTGGGCCAAACTCGGCATCGCCGCTGTGGCTAATGTTGCGGTCGCCATGCAGCCAAGGGCCCATCACGAGTCGTTGTGGTGCCTTACCGTTCGCGACGAAGGCAGCAAAGTTATCCAGGGTTGAGCTGACATAGGCGTCATACCAGCTCGACATGTGCAGCACCGGAATATCGGGAATGTTGCTGCGATAGTGATCGGCGCAAATGCCCAACTGTTGCCAATAGGCATCGAAACAGCCGCGGCCCCATTGGTCGAACAGGTAGTCCTCATACGCTGGCGCATGACGCAGCGGTGAAAATCCTGGACGCCACGGCATATGGGCGAACCAATGCCGGATGTCTTCCTGCTCCAATGCTTCGCGCAATAGTGGATCGGCTTTGGCTGCCGGACTTTCCTTGGCCTGCTTGTATGCCCATGTGGCCTGTTTGAGCTCGAATGCGCCTCCTTGGCGGATGCCACATTGATAAGCGTTGGCGAAGCCTCCAGAGTCCAGCACCATCGTCTTCAGCCCTGGAGGATTTAAGCAGGCCATAGCGAGCTGAGTATGGGCTGCATAAGAAAGACCCATGCTTCCGACCTTCCCATTGCACCAAGGCTGCTCGACCAACCAGGCCAAAGTGTCGTAGCCGTCTTCTGCTTCGTTGACGTACTTGATGAATTCGCCTTCGGAGGCGTAGCGACCGCGGCAGTCCTGAAACACAGTGACGAAGCCATGTTCGGCAAAGGCTTGGGCCATCTCTTCACGCCCTAAGTGATGACCATTCAGGCATTTCTCCGAGCGTGAGGGCTTGCTCTTGTCGTATGGAGTGCGTTCGATCACCACTGGCCACACGCCGGTACTTTCATCAGGCAGGTAGACATCGGTGGCCAACCGAACGCCATCGCGCATCGGGACCATCAGGTTTCTGAGGATTTGCATGTTTGACACTCAAAGCAGTAGGGCCGCATACGCGGCCCGAGATTTCAGTAGCCGGTCAGAACGGCAATGGAGAGGAGGCACATGGCGATGGCCGCGAATACCAGGCACAACGGCCAGATGAATCGCGCCCATTGACCCCATCCGACTTGAGCGGTCGCAAGCAGCACTAGTAGGCCACTTGAGGTAGGAGTGATCAGGTTTGTTAGACCATTGCCCAGCAAAAAGGCATACACAGTGGTCTGAGCGCTCACACCTGACAATTGCCCCAACGGTCCGAAGATTGGCATGGTCACTGCTGCTTGCCCCGACGTGGACGGGATCAGGACATCCAGCCCGAGTTGTGCGAAGAACATGCCGTACGCCGAAACTAGAGGGCCGTGATCGCTGACCAGGTTGGAAAGGTTGTTGACGATAGTGTCGAGCACCTGGCCAGTGCTGAGGATGATCTCCACCGCAGTGGCGAGACCGATCAGCACGCCGGCCATTAGCACCTTCTTCATTCCGTCGACGAATGCGCCGGCAGCCTCGCTGGCACCGATGCCAGCCACCACACTGAACACCATGCTCATCGCCAAGTAGTACGCAGACAACTCTGGGTACTTCCAGTGCCAGCGATTGGAGGCATAAACCAGGAAGGCGACGCCCGCTCCCAGCAGTAGAAGGTTGAGACTGTGGCGTGGCGCTAGCGGTGTGCGCTTAAAAGTAAACTCAGCACTGGCGTCGTAACCCAGTCGGCGTACAGTCATTAACACGAAGCCAATGCCGACCAGCAGAAACACCAAGTAGGCTGCCACACGCATATTCAGCCCGCTGAACATTGGAACGCCCACTAGCGGCTGGGCAACCGCCAATGCCACGGGGTTGGTAATCGAACCCAGATAGCCGATTTTCACCGAGATCACCACGATCGCCAGACCAACAATGTTGGGCAGCCCCAGGCGATTGGCCATCGCTACCATTAGCGGGACGATCAGGATGAACTCTTTGGCCAGTCCCATGAACGTGCTACCGGCCGAGAACACCAGCATCAAGCAGGGTACCAGCACGTAGATGTTGCCCCGGGTAAGGCCAAGTATCCGCTCAAGACCAGCATCGATTGCCCCGGCCTTGTTCAGCACGCCAAACATTCCGCCGATGAACAAAACCATGAAGATCAGGCCGGCTCGCTTCTCGATGCCCTGTGGAATGGCCATGAAAGCCTCAACCAAGGAGACCGGACGTGCAGCAGAATCGGTTGTGGCACGCGGCTCTGTGGAAAATAGCTGGCTTAGAGAGGCGTCCTTTTCCAAGGTCTGGTACGAACCGGGGACAACAGCGATGTCTTTGCGCTGGAACTGGCCTGAATCGACGAAGTAGGTGAAGGCCAGAGCCATGAAAACAATGCTCAACAGGATCAACGCAGGATTGAGCTGCTTGGCCGGGCGAGGGATGTCTGCTTTTCCAGCAGGCGCGGCTTGCGCCGCCGGTGCATGAGGTAGGTTCATGGTGCGCGATCTCGATTATTGTTTTGTAGGGGCCCAGGGCTACAGGGCGCACACTAGTTCAATCGGATGCAGTCACTCAACGTTATGAGTAAATCGGGTTGGGCTATGCAATTTATTGCGTTGGCGTAGAACCATTCACCTCTGTGAGCCTGTTACGCATGTGCTCCGCGAAACTCTCAACCAGCAAAGAGCGTGGCTGGTCTTTGCGGAAAATCAGGCCAAAACGATAGCAAAGCGCAGGTCTCAGCGGCTTGGCGATCAAAGGAAGGCCACCAAACTCTTTGGCCAAAAGACCATTGATAATTGAGACCCCCATACCCTCTGCAACGAATGCGCAAGCAGCACTGACCGAGTGGACCTCTACGCGAACTTGAGGGGTAATTTCAGCCTCTCGGAAACGCAGGTCGAGTTCAGATCGAAGGCTCCTTTGCCGCCCCAGAAGCACGAGGGGTTCATACCGCAATGCTTCGAGACTGACCTCCGATAGCTCCGCCAGTGGATGGCTTTGGTGCATGACGCACATCCCTTCGGTCTCCAGTACCGGTAGCACTTCAAAATGCTGAAGTTCCGTAGGCAAACGCACGAAAGCGAAGTCAGCGCTTTTGTCGAGTACGGCCCTTTCCAGCGCATCGTATCCGCCGGTGATGACCTCTACGACGACGTCCTCACGGCCCTGCATGAATTCGGCAACGATCCTCGGTAGCAAGTGTTGAGACATGCTGGTCGGTACTGCAACCTTGAGCAGACTCCGGCGCGAATGACCCAGTCTCAGCTCATCTGCCATGCGTTGTACGCGCTGGAGGTTGTCTACGAGCTCCGCCACCTGTCCAAGGAGTTCTTCCGCCTCAGGAGTCGCCATCAATCTGCCCTTACGTCGAAGGAAGAGCGCGAGGCCTAAGTGATCTTCGAGCTGAGTTAACAAGCGGCTGACGGCCGATTGGGACAAGCCCATACGGGTAGCAGCTCCGATGGTAGAGCCCGTTGTCATGATGGCTTGAAAAGCTTCGAGTTGTTTGAGGTTCACAAGATACTCCGAGGTTTCTTACCAACTAAACGCATAGCCTCATGCGTATTACTCATAACGTTGTTGCCGATTCCACGACGGGTTAGTGTCCGCCGCATGAGTGAATCCCGTCCAGCATGACGCTGCGTAATCTGCGATGGATAGTACTGGGTCGCTCCATTTTGATGCTGCCAAAAATCACAATACACAGCAGAGATTTCCGATGAACACCCTCACAACATCGCGCACACTCGCGTGTGCAAGCGTCATTGCTAGCTTGTTCCCCAATTTTGCTGAAGCAGACTTCTTCAAAGACTCCGAGGGCCGGCTGGCTCTGCGAAATTACTATTTCAATGATGGATTTCGTGATGGGGGCGAAGATCGCAAAGAGTGGGCGCAGGGTTTTCTGCTCAAGCTACAGTCAGGTTACACCGAAGGACCTGTAGGCTTTGGTTTGGAGGCACTGGGACTTTCAGGAATCCGGCTCGACTCAAGCGCTAAGCATGCGGGGACAGGCCTTCTGCCGGTCCACGACGATGGTCGGGCAGCTAGCGAATATTCGAGTCTTGGCATTACCGCTAAGGCCAAATGGAATGACCTTTTGGTCAGTGGTGGCACTCTCCTCCCCAAAATCCCCGTCCTGGTTTACAACGATGGTCGACTACTACCTCAAACGTTCCGAGGTACCCAAGCGGAGTACACCGGTGTTGATCGGTTGTACCTTCAAGCTGGGCATCTAGACAAATTCAAAGCCCGAAACTCTACCGATAGCGTCGATATATTTCCTCAGGGATATTCCGGAGGTGGCGGTACGGACTTTGATTTTGCGGGGATGCGCTACGACCTCACCAAACAGCTCAGTTTTAGCAGCTACTACGGGGAACTTCGGGATTTCTACCGCCAACAATTTTTCGGGTTGGTTTACACACTGCCGCTTGGCCCAGGCAAGCTAACTAGCGATCTACGTTACTTTATCAGTGATGATGCTGGCGCAGCCCGTAATGGTGTAGTTGATAGCGATATGTTTAGCGGTTTACTCAGTTATCGTCTGGGTGGCCACACGTTCAGTGCTGGATATCAAAAGGTTGATGGCAGCACCGCACTTCCGTACGTGAGCGTAAGCACGGTCTACTCGTTCAGCAATGCTAGCGTTGGCAAATTCATTCAGCCCGGAGAGCGGACCTGGATGGCGAGGTACGACTACGATTTTACTAGCATGGGAATTCCTGGACTGAGCTTCATGACCCGCTACTACAAGGGCGAGGATGGGGTCTATCGTGGTCAGGAAGCCCGGGAGCACGAGTCCAATACGAACCTGAAATATGTGATCCAGGACGGGCTCTTCAAAGGTGTGGGGGCTGAGTTTCGATATGCAGTGGCCAGGAGCACGTACAGCAGCGACCGGGATAACTACCGCTTGTATCTGACGTACGACATTGCATTGTGGTGATAGCTTCAAGTTCCCCTTGAAGCCGTCATCTAAAGGCAGCTCCCGCAGTCGGGAGCTGCCTTGTTAACCTACTCCCCCTTTTTGTGCTTGTGGGGTTTCAGGTCCGGATGGTCCTTCTGCTTCTCAGGCGTGACTCGCTGCCTTTTATCCGGAGTGCCATCTTCGTTAGTTCGTTTAGGGCCTGGCTTGATGCTCATGCGAGATTTCCTTTATCGCTTGGGTTGGTGGGTGCTGCTATGTAGTTAGTCCAGCTTCTTATAGCTGTCAAAGCGGACGGGAGCAGAAGCACTTGGCATCCCAGAGGGGCCATCCTACTTCGTGTCTTAGAGGCCTGAGTAAGAGCCTCCTGGCAAGGGCTTGCACGGGGCAGTGAAATCCAAGGCTGAGCGGTACGAGGACGTCTGGACATTCATCATCCCGAGCACTGTGTGAAACAGGTTGTCGTGGCTAAGAGGTGAGCTTGCTTGAGCTTTCAAACAGCCGACGTTGAGCCTTTCACTCTTCGCAAGAGAATCGGACATCCAAAGCACCAATGGCACCTTGGTTTGCTCTTCAGGAGCCATCGCATAAGGCAGCCCATGCAGGTAGAGCCCACCCTCACCCAGTGATTCTCCGTGGTCAGAAACGTACAGGAGCCCAGTGTCGAATTTGGTGTTCGCTGCCAGGATGTCGATCAGCCCGGCTGTAACGTAGTCGGTGTAAAGGATCGAGTTATCGTAGGCATTGAGCACTTCCTGCTGCTTACATTTGTCGAGCTCGTTGGTCTCGCACACCGGCGCGAATTTCTTGAATTGCGCGGGGTAGCGCTTGTAGTAGGCCGGGCCATGGCTACCTTTGTAGTGGAGCACCAGGACAGCATCGCCTTCTTGACGCTTGATGAAGTCTTGCATCTCCGAGAGCAGCACCCCGTCCTTACACTCCTCGCTGGTGCAAAGTTGGGGATCCGCGTGAGAGGCAGCCTTGTGGTTGGGAACCCTGTCGCAGGCCCCTTTGCACCCCGAGTTGTTGTCAGTCCACATGACACTAATGCCTGCGCGTTGAAGCACGTCGAGCAGCCCTTCTCGGCTCTTGGCCAAGCCATCTTTGTACTCGGCCTTACCCACATCCAGGAACATGCATGGCAACGAAACTGCGGTGGCGGTGCCGCAGGAGCTGACGTTGGAGAAGCTGATGACGTTGCGTTTTTCCAGCTCCGGGTTCGTTTCACGGGTGTAGCCATTGAGGGAGAAGTTGGCGGAGCGGGCGGTCTCTCCTACAGCCAGTACCAGCAGCCTAGGTTTACGGGCCGCCCCCTGTCGATTAACTACCGCATCAGTTCCAATGGCCGTCAGCGTTTTAGGTGTGGCCAGCTGGCGCTTCAGGTAACCATGGCCAGCCGCAAACAAGTTGGTGGGTACCAGGATCAGTCGGATCTCCCGATTGTTGCGCAGCAAGGAGGCATATGACTGGTATTGACTCAGCACGATGCCAGACAAGGTCAACAGAGCGAGCGACAGAGCAATGACCCTGCTGACCAAAGCTCTGGCCCAAGGCTTGCGCCGGAGGGGAACCCGGGAGATCAGGTAGACGGGCAACACCCCAACCATTGCGACCCACAGACCGAGCTTCCAATTCAGCAGCTCGGTTGCCTCAGCGACGTCTGTCTCCACAACGTTGGTGAACATTGTGTAATCGATCACGATGCCATAGGCATTCATGAAGTAACTCGCAAAAGCCGCGCTGATCAGTACGAGACATAGAAAAGGTTTGGTCAGCCGCGCCCATGACAGCAAGCTCAGAACCGTAAACACCCATGCGAATACTATGACTGGGAGGCTAGCTGCTAGCAGCCAGTTCACTTCATCGGTTTTGAATACCAGCTTCCAGAGCACGCTCCAGAGCTCAGCATTCGCGAATAGCAGCAACCAAAGAGTTACCAGCCCAATGAGCAGATTAGTGCTGATGCCTTCCTGTCGGGCAGTGCGAATAGCAAAGATCCATTTACTTAACAGGGTGTGAACAATGGATTTTGAAGGTGTCATTATCAAACTCTGAGAGGCTGCTTATCCATGCGTTAGCTGTGGAGTTAGCGGGAGCTGCTTGGCAAACCATCGACAGATGCTGAGCGATTGCGCAATGTGCGGAGCGCCAGAGGCCTTAGGGCCTAGGCGTTGGAGACGCTTAGAATGTGTGAGGCATAGGGACAAAAGAGAAATAAATCTCGCTGAGCGCATTATTTCCGGCGCCTGATAACGACACGATGACCTCGTGATTACAATGCTGACAGAAATGCAATAACTGCTGTTTTAATTGCCATCGACCAGGCTATGATAAAAATTAGGGCGACACCATCTATTAAACGCAGAGCACCGCTCAGCTAGATAAATTTAATTTCACAAACAAAACGGCTTCGTTTTGACGTAGGCTAATTTTGAACTTTCACTTTAACTTACAAGTCTTTCTCGCGAGCAGAACATTCTTTTCAACTTTTGCTCGTTAATATGTCACCCATCAATGAGGGGCGAATACCATGAGCTTTTTCAAAAATATCCTGGGCGGGCACCATGGCCGTGGAAACCACGGTGGAGGCAAGCACCACAGCGGGGGACATGGGGCCGAGCAATACGATCGCCATGGCCGGCAGCAGGGCTGCGACGGCGGCAACCAGGTGTATGACGGCGGGCGCCATGCCACTCCAGCCCCCATTAAAGATCTGCAGGGCTGCAGGCAGTGCCGGACGGCCAACGATCCGTCAGCACGCTTTTGTCTAAACTGCGGAACACCACTATCGAGTGGTTGCACCGCCTGTGGCTCGTTGCTGAGCGCAGGAGCAAAATTCTGCAGTCAGTGTGGCCAAGCGACGCTCTAACGATAGGCAGACAGGAAGGCCAACGAGACCACAACCCTGCGCAAGGAGAAATACGTGGGTTCAAATCATGACCATGGCAGCGCTGCAGTACGCGAGGGGCATCAGAAGAAGCTAATCATGGCGCTCGCCTTGACTGGCAGCTTCATGATTGCAGAAGTGATCGGTGCGTGGATTACCGGCAGCCTGGCGCTGCTGTCTGACGCATCCCACATGTTCACAGATACTGCCGCCTTGGCGATCTCACTGATTGCACTTCAGATAGCCAAGCGCCCGGCGGATCAGAAAAGAACCTTCGGCTATGCGCGCCTGGAGATTCTGGCTTCGACGTTCAACGCCGTGCTGCTCTTCCTGGTGGCGATGTACATCTTGTACGAGGCCTACCAGCGCTTTTTCATGCCGGCGGAGATCGCTACCGGGGCGATGATGTGGATCGCAATCGCCGGCCTGATCATCAACCTAATCTCGATGCGCCTTCTGGCATCTGCGAGCAACGAGAGCCTTAACGTCAAAGGCGCCTACCTCGAAGTTTGGAGCGACATGCTCGGCTCGCTAGGCGTAATCATTGCAGCACTCATCATCCGCTTCACGGGCTGGACCTGGGTCGACACGATTGTCGCTGTGGCAATCGGACTTTGGGTACTGCCGCGGACGTGGCAGTTGCTTCGCGAAAGCCTGGGGATTCTCATGGAGGGTGTGCCGAGGGGGCTCGACGTTACGGCAATCGAGGCCACCATCCGCGGCGTAGATGGGGTCACGGACGTTCATGACTTGCACGTCTGGGCCGTCAGCAGTGGCAGCAACGTGATGACGTCGCACGTAGTGGTACGGGATTCTGCAGATGGGGATGCTGTGTTGGCGGCCGTCGTGGATGCTGTCAGCGATGGATTTGAAATCCATCACTGCACCATCCAGATCGAGCGGGCAGCTTTCCACGAGAGCGTTCCCTCGCCCTCGCACTGATCGATCGGTAAACACCATGCAGACACATCCCCTTCCTGGCTGAGGGGGATGTTGTAGAAGAAATGCGATGAGGGATGGCGTAAACGGCAGGAGCACTTCGAGAGGGGTTGGAGAATGGCTTCACCTCCCCCGTCCACAATCCCCAGAAGGTTCAGCGATGGCTTGGATCATCACGAAGTACCTACTCACTGCCGGAATAGTGATTCTCGTATCAGAGCTGGCGAAACGCAGTGACAAGCTGGGCGGCCTGGTCGCCGCCCTACCCCTGGTCACTGTCTTGACGCTGGTCTGGCTCTATTTGGAGAACCAGAGCATGGAGAAGATCTCCAATCATGCTTGGTACACGTTCTGGTACGTGCTTCCTACACTGCCGATGTTTATCGCGTTCCCGTTGCTGCTACCTAAGCTCGGCTTCTGGCCGACCCTTATCAGCAGCATCCTCATCACAATGGCCAGTTTCGGATGTTTCGCCGTACTGCTGCGCCGGTTCGGCATTGAGCTTCTATGATCCGGCGACCGCAGACATCATCTTGATGAGCCTTAACGGCTGTTAATACACTCGCCCTTCACCAGGTAGCGAACCATGTGCAGCTCGCCTTTCGAGTCTTCGTAGGTCATCATACTTCTTACATTACCGCAGTACACACGCTGGGTGATACATACACCAACTTACCAACGTCAAGGTCCATACCGTAGGCATAGTCTTCAAGTTGAGGCATGGGCTTTTTTACGCGCTGAGCATAATCCGCAGTAGCCTCTCTAGCAGAACGCTCAATGCGTTGGTTTATTTCCATACCGCTTTGTGCATTGGCTGTTAGTGATGTGAAGAGCATAAACACGGCGATCGCTGATACAGTAGTGTTCATAAGAAGTCCCTTAATAAAAAAGCGCCCGTAGGGGGGCGCTAAAATTCACCTACCAAAGGAGCGTATGGTTTACAGGTGAATGCATTGACGAGAACAACTGCCCGCTGCTCTTGCCAAGCTGCTTTGAAATGAGACAATTTCCAAAGCAGCGATGCCTCTTCCGCTGCCCTTAAACTAGCAAAGGAGGCTAACACCAAGATGATCGCGCAATTACAATTTGGACATGTAATAGATTGTAAGGTAATTATTCGGGAGACTACTGAGCCACCAAGTGAACTAATTCGCAGAAAGGCGTAGCAGTTCGCGGCCGTGCATGGGGACTGCCTGCGTGGCGCACTCGATGCAAGGCCAGCGCCAGTCTCTGCAAGCTGGCGACCGAAATACTGCCTGTCATGGCCGATTCCGCCTGTCAGGCGAAGCTGTCATACACCGTCGCAGACCCCAGAATCCGCTAAGCTCAGAGCTGGAGCCTGCATGACTGTCAGAAATCTTGCGGCTACATTACAAATTTGTAGGATTTCGCCGCGGCCAGCTTCTTCGCGTTAAGATTCAAGCGTCCTCAGGTGACCCGGCGTATGGACAGAGGTAGCGACTACCACATGCCATACCCTCAGCCTATCTTTCGAACAGCCTGCAACCATAATCTTGGCGGATTAGGCCAACTCCTTCCTCACACCTTGAGATAAGTTATGCGCGTTCTAGTTGTGGAAGACGAAATTAAAACTGCCGAATATCTTCAGCAGGGCCTATCCGAAAGCGGGTATGTCGTAGATATCGTGCACAACGGTGTAGATGCCCTGCACTTGTTCAACACTAATGTCTATTCGTTGGTCCTTCTGGACGTGAACCTCCCCGGTATCGACGGCTGGGACCTGCTGGAAACCATCCGTAAGACCAGCCGGGTCCGCATCATCATGCTGACCGCCCGCGGACGCATCAATGACAAGCTCAAGGGCTTGGACGGCGGCGCGGATGACTACCTTGTGAAGCCATTCGAATTCCCTGAACTGCTTGCTCGCATCCGTTCGCTGCAACGCCGTGGTGATGAGTTGGTCGAGAAGAGCTCGCTGAAAATTGCGGATCTGGAACTCGACTCCGTCCGCCATCGCGTCTTCCGCGGTGGCACACGCATCGATCTCACCACCAAGGAATTTGCGCTTCTGCACCTGCTCATGAGCCGAACGGGCGAAGCGCTGACTCGTTCCCAGATCATCTCGTTGGTCTGGGATATGAATTTCGATTGCGACACCAATGTCATCGATGTAGCCATCCGGCGCTTGCGCTCGAAGATCGATGACCCGTTTGAAACCAAGCTCATTCACACGCTTCGTGGCGTTGGGTACGTTTTTGAGGAACGCGCATGAGGCCATTCAGCCTGGCTGCAAAGCTGGGGTTAAAAGTTGGGTTGATGAGCGCAGCGTTGCTGCTTCTGTTCGCCACCTTTGGCTATCTGATGGTAGGTAAGGCTCTGGAAAGAAATGCCCGAGCGGACCTGGAAGTAAAGATGGCGGGGATGGCTCACAACCTGTCCACCATCCCGGATATCTCCGGCGTCAACGCAGATGCACATCAGCTTGTCGATTTGGTCATGGGCCACAACAACCTGTATGTGAGCATATTCGATACCTCACAGAATCAGACTCCTCTGCTCTCGATTGGCTCGAAACAGGTCAATCTGGAGGTGCACAAGTTTCAGCCGGCGGCCCAGCCTAAAGAGCATGAATGGCGTGATACGCAGGACCGTCCTCTGCTGAGTGCTTCTCGGATCATGCGCTTGGGCGATGGAACAGAGGTCAGCGTCTATATGACCATGGACCAGTCATCCAGTGAGGCACTGCTTGATGCGTTGCTGACTTGGGCCTTGATGATGTTCCCCGTCATCCTCGCACTGATCTTGGCCATTGGCTGGTGGACCGTGCGCAGAGGCCTGCTGCCGCTGACCAAATTCCTCAAGGTGGCGTCAAAGATCTCAACGGAGAGCCTCGACCATCGTCTTCCGACTGATGGGATGCCGGCAGAACTCAAGAAGCTCGCCGACGGCATCAACATCATGCTGGCTCGCCTGGATGATGGCGTTCAGCAGCTCTCGCAGTTCTCTGACGACCTTGCCCACGAACTTCGAGCACCGCTTTCCAACCTGATGGGCAAGGCCCAGGTTGCCTTGACCAGAGAAAGATCGCTTTCCGAGTACCGGGAGGTTCTAGAGTCGTGCACAGAAGAGTTGGACCGCATGAGCCGCATGGTTTCCGACATGCTGTTCTTGGCCCAGGTCAGTCACCCTGCGTCCATGGTGGAGTTCGAACCGGTGTCCCTGGTCGACGAGGTTCAGCGCGTATGCGACCTCTTCAGCATTTCGGCAGAGGAAGGCGAGATCCAGCTGCAGATTTCTGGGAGTGATGATGTGGTACGCGGGAACCGCCTGATGGTTCAACGGGCCGTCTCAAACCTCGTGTCGAACGCGATCCGCTACTGCCCTCGCGGCCGCACGGTCTACGTGAAGGTGCAGCATAGTGCGAGCGGTACGACCTTGAGTGTCGGCAACCCCGGCCGCGGTATTGCCAAGGAACACCATGCGCACTTATTTGAGCGGTTCTACCGTGTGGACAAGAGCCGAGCACGGAGCGAAGGCGGTACCGGTCTTGGCTTGGCCATTGTGCAGTCGATCATGAGCCTGCACCAAGGGTCGGCGAGCGTGGAGGTGACCGAAGAAAACTTCACCTGGTTCCACCTTCACTTTCCCGCAGCCCAGCAACTGCAGCCAGCAATGACCGCCGCTTAAACCGCGCAGACATGATTAGGCCCGTCCATCGACGGGCCTTTTTGTTTGCTCAATGCATCAGTGCCGGAGGACCACAGGGTCCATAGGCGACCGCAGAATCACCGACTTGATGATCTTCTGCTCGTCAGGATTGGCGTTCTTCCACAGGTGTGAGAAGTACTGAGCATTCACTTTCTCTTGAGCACTTACGCTGCCGGCGGCATCGATCAGGCGCATGGTCGAGTAGACACAGATCAGCGCCAGAATGAAGAACGACGTGGCGACCACCATCACATAACGCTTGGCCAGCACCGGTGCCCGCTTGAGCTCCTGGATAGAGGCGTCCGCCGCCTTTGTCGCTGCTGTAAGCTCCGAGATCAGTGGCTGGATGGCGGTGTCGACTCCGCGGCATGCAGCTGAATACGCTGATGCAGCGGCGCGCAAGGCAACCTCCTCCGCGTTCGACCAAGCCTTCTCCGCCTTTCGCACCTCCTCCTGAATCTGCCGGCCGACAGCGTCCACCTGCTCCACCAGTTCGTTCGACCTCTCCAGAACAGCGCTGGAGGTCCGCGTCTGCGAGGTCAGCTCATCGAGCTGGACAGTGAGTTTTTCAGTGCAGCGGCGAAAGTCACCGATAGCAACTGCCCAGGGCTCTATGTCATTCATGGCTATCTCCTAGGGCGGCCAACAACGCCGCGCTGAATTAACGCGCTAGATATCAAAATTGTAATTTAAGAGAAAATTCTTAGTCGCCCTCGACAGTGCCGAGATAGACATGATCCTTCCAGATTTGAGGATTTAACGCATCCTGCCTGCCGCCAAAATTACGGAATTGTAATTATTGACTCACCTTGTCGTTAGCTTCGCGTTCCTAAACTACAAACCAACAAAGGCCGCTAATCAGGCAGGCCTAGTATGAACCGAGGTTCACAATGAAATTTGTCAAATCTATCGCTATTGGCAGCCTGCTGCTGGGTCTCATGGGTACCGCTTACGCTGAAGGTGGCTTCGAGCGAGCGAAACAGTTCAATGAAAACTTCCGAACCGAACAGGCTCGCCTATGGAGCGATGACTCTTCGGACCAGAACAAACAACAAGTCGCTCAAGAGCAAAAGAAAGAAAGCAAGGATGGTAAGGAACAAGCCGACAATTAATCGGCGGTTAAATAGGACTTCAAATGACGAAAGAAATCGACAAAAAAGCCAGGATAAAACCTGGCTTTTTTGTGCTTGGAATTTAGCCTTCGTTCTTGCGAGGCGTTTCCGCATTGCTTTCTCCAGCCAGACCCTCGGCACCTTGTACGGTACGTTTCCAATGGCACAGCATGAGCTGGCTGGCGTTCGCTTCGGTGATCGCTGTACATGCTAGATCAGCGGGCAGACCATCCTTGCTGTCTCGCAAGCGCCTGGACAGATAGAACGAGCCATCCTGCGGCCACTTGGCAGGATCCTTGATGTTCTCGGACTTTCCGCTGCTGTAAAACTCCGACGAGTATGAGCGGCGGCCAGGATAGATCAGGGGAGCGGAATGAGCAGACTGCACATTGAGCCAGGCTTGAACCACATCTCGCTGATTCTGAGGTCGCTCCTCAAGTACCCCGGCGTAGATGATGCCCGCACCGATGATTGGTAACACCAATGCACTCGCCGCGGCAGCCCATGTAGTCTTCGGGCCAACATCGCTGATCCGTCCGGATAGCAGCAATGCCCAGGCTGGCAGCGCAGGTAGCAGGTAGGTCCACAGAATGTTGCCTGCAAATGTGAAGAAGACCGGTGTCGCCAAGGCCCACAGCCAGAGGTAAGCCTCGAAGCGCTGCATTGATTCACGCTTGCGGATCAGTAATGGTAAGAAAAAGGCCCACGGCAGTAGCGACAGTCCGAGCTGGATCCAGATGGTGCCATATGGCTTGGCATGAGCACTGCCGTATAGGTCGCCCGCCCAGTTACTGACGACGTAGCGGCTCCAGTGCTCACCAACGAAGAAGTACTCCATGAAGCCGGGCGTTTTCATCTCGGCCGCGACATACCAAGGCACGGATATACCGAACATGAGTACAAGGCCGCTGATCCAGGGAAGCCTCAGTACCCGTCCCCATTCCTTGTAGATAACGAACCAGGCGAATGCCGGCGCCCCCATAAGCACTAGGGTCAGAGGGCCTTTGGCAAGCAAGCCCAGCCCGAGACCTGCGAACATCAGGTAGGCATCCGCCTTGCTGGCGCACTTCATCCAACGCCAGAAACCGTAGCTGGCCAGCAGAATCGAGAACGACAAAACAGGGTCGGTCAGCACGACACCGCTGGAGACTAGGCCAAGGGTGGTGCTGGAAAAGATAATGGCGGCCCAGATGCCGGCGTTACGGGAAATCTGCTGCGTGCCGAGTTTGATGATGATGAAACAGCTTGCCAGGTGCAGCAGCCACGCCGGGAAACGCGCAGCGAACTCGTTAACGCCGAAGACCGTCATGCTTGCGGCCTGGGTCCAGAAGGACAACGGTGGCTTGCCCCAGAACGGTACCCCGTAGTCGAACATGGGCGTGATCCAGTCATTCAACTCGACCATCTTGCGAGCCATTTCAGCGTAGCGAGCCTCCGATGTGTCCATCAGTGGATAGATGCCCAGCCCCACCAAACGCAAGAGCAAAATCGAACCCAGGATCCACCACAGCGTCCGCTCGTTTTTCAGGCTCAGCATTTCTTACCCTCGATCGAGGCCATCGAAGGGTGGAGTGACACGGGATCCGCCTTGCTGCTGTGCTTCAGGAAATAGAGAGGCCGGCGCTTCACTTCCGCGAGTGTCACGCCCAGGTACTCCCCCACCATGGCGACACCGACGCACATGAATGAAGCCATTCCGACGATCAGGTGATGGATGTCGAAACTTCCTGCCACAAGCGACGCAAGCATGTAGCAGATGCTGGAGACGAAAAGACCGAAACTGATGAGGCTGAAAATGCGCAGCGGTTTGCGAGAGAAGCTGACGATGCTTTCGATGGCCAGATTGAACAGGCCAGCTGCATTCCACTTGGTGCTGCCGGCATGGCGAACGGTGCGATTGTAGGGCAGCTCGATGGTACGGAAGCCTACCCAGCCGATCATGCCTTTGAGAATCCTGGAGCGTTCGTCCAGCGCCCGCAGTGCTGCCAGCGGCGCAGGCCCAATCAATCGGAAATCGCTGACATCGGCCGGCATGTCCACCTTCTCCACCAGGCGCTGCATGACCCAGTAGTAAGCCCGGGCACTCATGCGCTTAAACCACGAATCACCGACTCTCAGGTTGCGTTGCATGTTCACCACGTCGTAACCGCGTTGCCAGTGGTCCACCATGGCCGAGATGAGCTCTGGTGGGTCCTGCAGGTCGACATCGATGAAGATCAGCGCACTGCCACGGGCATGGTCTATCCCGGCGCTGAGTGCAGCCTCTTTGCCGAAGTTGCGACTCAGGGACAGACAACGTACAGATGACCCATCCTGATAGTGGCGAAGAATGTCGGCCGTTCGGTCGTTACTGCCATCGTCGATATAGAGGATTTCGCAGGAGACGGGTAAGCGCTTCACGACGCGGGTGATCCGCTGGTGGAACTCGGGGATGGTTTCCTCTTCCTGGAAGCAAGGGACGACGATGGTTAACAAGGGATCAGGGCGCTCGGGAAAGCGATGTAATGTCTGCATGATTGAATGTCCAAAAACGATGTGCAATGAATCCAAGTGCAGTGAGGCTTAAGGTCACTACAAGTTGGGAGATGAGCGGTGACAGATTCGACTTGATGAGGAACCACATACCCACGCCATTGCCGAAGTTTGTGGCTAACGCGACCAGTGCAAACCTGACAGGCTGAAACTTACGAGAGCCATCTGACACAAAGCAGAGCGCCCTATTTCCAATAAAGCTTGCGATAGCGCCAACCATGCCTCCACAGATACTGGCTAGCAATGGAGTAGATAATTCTGTCGTAACCAGCACTAGGAACACCGCATAATGGATTCCCGTTGCTATGAAGCCGATCCCCAGATAACGAATCAGTAAGGTAGTAAGAGGTAGGGTTTGATTTTCCATGCCCAAAGCCTATGGAGGCAAAGGTGAAAAAAAAGTGAACCAAATGTAAATGCGTAATTGGCTAAATTTAGATCTGCCAAGTAATGAAATTGGCGCGCTAGGCTAGCACGCTACAATATCAGCAAGATTGCTCGAAAATTACGCTTTCGAAATAAAACCTTCCGATAACGCATGCATGACCTGCGGATTACAATGCTGACAAGATAAGGAAATGCTGGGTGGCATTGAGATAGATTCCCCGAATTAAGGGGGACCCAATGGTTACACAAAATGAAACATTTACAAGCAGCGTTGTTCCTTACAGTCCTGACATATTGGATGATCTGCCAATTGATGATCAGCTGGCCGTAGAGTTTTTCGCAACAGCACGTTGTGCCAGTTTCAAACAGGCTGCCCGGGGGCTCAATGTGCCAGTGGTAGGCCTTCGGAAACGCTTGGAGAAACTGGAAGAGCACATTGGTGCTCCCGTGTTTGTATACAAACACAACAAGCTTGCCCTGACCCGCACTGGCGAGAGGGTCAGCCATTACCTGTGCCAGCTCTTCGGCCCAGACGGCCTTGGCAAGTCCGGTGAAAAGGAAGTCCCCAGGCTTACCATCGCGATCACGGAGCCAGTGTTGAGCGACATCGTAAACCGCGATCTAGTCGCCTACGTGCGCGATCATGCCGAAATGCAGCTTGAAATCCATTCAGAGTGCACAACGCAGATGCTCTCTGAGTGTGAAGTCGATGTGGGTATCGCTTTCGTGAGCCCAGATGATGAGGGCGCGTTTGATCGCCATCCTACGTATAGGTTTGAACGGCTTGGCCGGATTGGGCACTCGCTGTTCATTTCCAGCCGCTACTCAAGAAGCGTCACCCTTCCAGTGCAGAGCCTGGATTTGCACAACTTCATGCTCGTTATCCCTTGGGATGAAGAGATTTTGGCGGGCTCACGAAAGTGGGCATCGATAATGGCTGAGCATCAGGGCGGTACCACTCGGGTAAAGAACTATAACTTATCCCGTGGCCTTGTCGTAGGAGGCGCGTGTATCGGTGTGCTGCCCGACTATAGTCGAAAGATGGAGAGGAATATTCTGCCGGTGCCGGGTTTTTTGGACGATCTGGAGGAGAAAGATGTCTATCTTGTTATCAAAACCAAGCTTGCCCGCAACCCGCACGTTCTGGAAATCCGTAGATTGATCAAGAAGAGCTTCTTTGATAAGAAGGACTGGCTTGTTCGGTAACAGTTTTGTTAGGTTTCAAACTCTCCTGTTAACACTACAGAAACACAACTGTCATATTCGCTTGCAATCTAGTCAGAGTGCTTAGAACAAAGGCATCTTGTTACAGCAGGTGACAACCGTGGCCTGCTCCCATCTGCAAGATAAATTTAGGCCGACGAAGGGCGAAATACAACGTCGGTAGCTAAGCACTTAACATACGAGAGGCAAGCAATGATCCGTTCTTCGAACATGCGGGAAAAGCTGTTGGCTGCCGCAATAATAGGCACATTTTCCTCGCAAGCATTCTCCGGAACAGTAACCACTGACGGAGCTGACATCGTTCTGAAGACCAAGGGCGGTCTTGAAGTATCGACTTCTGACAAGGAATTCAGTTTCAAACTGGGCGGTCGCGTTCAGGCCGACTACGGCCGTTTCGATGGTGTCTTCACCAAGAATGGCGATACCGCTGACGCCGGCTACTTCCGTCGCGCCTACCTTGAGCTCGGCGGCGTTCTGTACCGCGACTGGAAGTATCAGCTCAACTACGACCTTTCCCGCAACACGGGCAACGACTCCGACGGTTACTTCGACGAGGCCAGCCTGACCTACACCGGTTTCAAGCCCGTCCAACTGCGATTCGGTCGTTTCTACACCGACTTCGGTCTTGAGAAAGCCACCAGTTCGAAGTGGACCACTGCCATGGAGCGGAACCTCTCGTACGACCTGGCGGACTGGATCAACGACAACGCCGGCATGGGTGTTCAAGCCACCAGCACCATCGCTGACATGGCTTATGTCTCCGGTAGCGTTTTCAGCGAAACCAACAACAACTCGGATGGCGACAGCACCAAGCGCTACAACGCACGTGCCGTGTTCGCACCGCTGCACAGTGATGGCAACGTCCTGCACGTCGGTGCTCAGTACGCTTACCGCGACCTCAAAAACAGTGCGGTCGATACCCGGATTCGTTCGCGTCTTGGCGTTCGCGGTGTAGATACCAATGGCGGCGGCGATGCCGGCACCAACGGCAACCGCATGCTGTTTGGCGGTGCCGCCGCACAAGATGGCCTGTGGAAGGACGATTCGGTCTGGGGTCTCGAAGGTGCCTGGGCCACCGGCCCGTTCTCGGTGCAAGCGGAATACCTTCGCCGCAAGCTGAAAGCTGACCAGGCCAACAGCGACATGAAGGCCTCTGGTTACTACGCCCAGATGGCTTACACCCTGACCGGCGAGCCGCGTATCTACAAGCTCGACGGTGCCAAGTTCGACACTATCAAACCAGAGAACAAGGAACTGGGGGCCTGGGAAGTTTTCTACCGCTTTGACGATATCAAGGTCGAAGACGGCAACCTGGTCACCGCAGCGGATCAATCGAACGAGCGCAAGGCCAAGAGCCACACTGTGGGTGTGAACTGGTATGTCAACGAGGCAGTGAAACTCAGTGCCAACTACATCAACGTGCGTACTGACAATAACGAGAACACCGTGGGCGACGACAGCGGCAATGCAATCGTGACCCGCCTGCAATACGTCTTCTGATCCCTCTCATCAGTCTGACGTGAGAAAGCCGGAAGCGCTCAATGTGCTTCCGGCTTCCCTGTTTCTGACGTGATCGAGCTTGGAGCGTCCTCCTCCTACCTGCTCTCGCTCACCTGATGACCTCTCTTGCCAAAACTCGGCGAATCTGGTGTGATTGCCGCGTCGGGTTTTGCATGGTGGCCGTGCAAGCAAACCAAACCTGACTCCTACTCATGATTGAACCTGATTCGACGTCCAGCTTCGCGTCTAACGGCCCTACAAGCGCAGCTACCCCAACGTCGCTCATTAGGGGATAGTCATGTCTGCCAAAAAGCTGCTTCAACCTCTCGCTGCTCAGCTGCACGCCTCATTCTCGGCTTCCGGTCGCCCGTACGCTCACCAGCACATTCACCAGTTGCTCCACGCTGCCATTGGCTCCGTCTCCCCAGAAGTTGACTCCCAAGACAATCTGCCAATCCAGGTATGCCGTGACAGCGACAGGCAGTACAACCTCTACGAGACGATTGAGCGGGCGAAAAAGTGCTTGGGATTGACCGATCTTCAAGCAGTCGGCGTGGCTGAAGAAGTCATCGAAGTACTACGAGCTGCAGGGATAGGCGTGAACCAGGTTCGCCTGCTCCTCGACCCCTCCTTCACCTCGAAGACTCGTAAAAAGGCATTCAAAGCCCTTTGCAAGAATCTGGATCTGAACGAGCTCGGCGATCGATTCGTCCCGAAAACGGCGACGCTGGCCATTGCGGCGGGTATGGCACCGCCTCCGAAAATCACGTGGAAAGATCGCTTCGCACTGGCTGCAGATTTCCCTATACGGGGACAGAGCCAGCTCGTCGAAATGGTGACTCGAAGCGAGTGCTATCTGTGGGTATTTCCGCCGACTGATCATCAAGCTACGGCTTCGGCGAGTCACGACCGCTATTTCGGTGAACAGACCCATCCGAGCGCTGAGATGGGCATGGGGTTCACTATCATCGATTCCGGATCGACCCGCCCTAAATTTCCGATGCTCTCCAAACAGCCGGAAGAGACCTTCATCCAGTATTCACTTTCGGCGCCGATGTGGTTCTGGCGCGCACAAAGTAACACCTGGCGGCTGGGAAACATCCTGCGCTCCAAGATCCTTGACGGGGCTCCTTGGCATAACGAGCCCTTGAGCGATGTGCTGCCAGGTGGTCTGAAGTCTCTGCCGCGGATTTATGGGTGCACCACCTGCCAAACGCTGTTCGTCGAGAAACACAGCGGCTATCCGGATGTACCCACTCAGTGCCAATGCGGTGAGGCGAGCAGCACGCGTGACCAAAACGAGTCACCTGCTCTCAATAGCTGATTTTCCTTACGGTGGCGGGCTATGCCCCCCGTTAGGGATTGGCTATGGGAGCGGGATTCGCTCACCCCAAACCTGAAGGCGCCGCCATCTAACCGAGCGATATGAGCTGAATGCTCGCGGAGTAGATATGCAGAACAGTACCAACAAACAAGACACCCTGGCGGCGATCAATGCACTTGTGGAGATTGCGTATGATCAGGGATTTGCGAACGGACAAGGGGTCGGCAATCAAGTCGGTTTCGTAGCCGGTGTCATGAGTCTCAAAGCTGCGTTGGCCTGCGGCTTAAGGCACGGCTCACCTGAGTGTGGGAAGGCCCTTGAAAGCCTCAAGCGCATCGGGATCGACGAGTGAGAAAAGTACGGGTCGTGCGCTGATCGCGCACGACCCGTACTTCTACTTCAAGTCATTTCCCTGCTTAGCTTCATGATTGAAGCTCAGGGATCAGGAGCTTCTGCGGTAGGCCAACAACCGCAAGGCGTTGAAGACGACCAGCAGTGTGGAGCCCTCATGGATCGCAACGGCGGCACCAATGCTCAAGCCCATGATGGTAGACGGAACCAAGATGGCCACAATCCCCAAGCTGACGAACAGGTTCTGGCGGATGATCGATCGCGTGTGACGGCTCAGCCCCACCGCAAATGGGAGTTGCCTGATGTCGTCAGCCATAAGCGCGATATCAGCCGTTTCCAGGGCGACATCAGATCCGGCAGCCCCCATTGCGATGCCAACGCTCGAATTGGCCATGGCAGGGGCATCATTCACGCCGTCACCCACCATGGCCACCCTGGCGCTGAGGCGCAGGTTCTTGATGGCCTTGACCTTGTCTTCCGGCATTAGGTCTCCCCACGCCTCATCTAAGCCAACTTGTTTGGCTACCGCCTCTGCAACGCGGTTGTGGTCCCCAGAAATCATGACCATGCGGTCGATGCCCATCTCTCTGAGTTTCTGGAGTGCCTCTTTGGCACCCTCTCGGGGTGTGTCCAATAGCCCGATAGCGCCCAGATCCTTGTCAGCGCGACGTACCACCATGGTTGTGCGGCCCGACTGACGCAGACGCTCCGCAGCCTCCAAGGCTGCCTTGCTCAGTGCGGGAATACCATTGGTACCGAACATCTCGACCTTGCCAATCCAGACGAACTGCCCATCAAGCTCGGCACGTACGCCGCGGCCAATCATGTTGCTCATGTTCTTGGCTTGCAATCGGCGCCGTGTGCCAATCATCTCTTCACCGTCACGCACAATTGCCGCAGCCAGCGGATGGTCGCTCATCGACTCCACAGCGATGGCGACGTTTAGTAGATCCTCGATCTGCGTGCCGCCTACCGGTATTACATCGGTGATGCGTGGGCGCCCTTCGGTCAGGGTACCGGTCTTGTCGAATGCCATGGCATTCAAGGAGCCGAGCTCTTCAAGCGGTGCACCGCCCTTGATCAGCACGCCACCTCGGGCTGCCCTGGCGATGCCAGATAGAATGGCGCTTGGTGTTGCGATCGCCAGCGCGCAGGGGCTGGCTGCAACCAGTACGGCCATCGCCCGGTAGAACGAGTCACGGAACGGCTCATCAAGGAAAATGCCGGCAAATAGCAGCCCGACTACCAGCAGCAAAACCAACGGGACGAATATGCGTTGGAAGCGGTCCGTGAATCGCTGGGTCGGTGACTTCCTGACTTCGGCTTCACTGACCATCTTGATGACCCGCGCCAGGGTACTTTCCGTAGAGCGCCGTGTTACCTCAACCTCGATGAGCGTTTCGCCATTGATGGTACCGGCGAAGACTTTCGAGGCTGCATCCACTGCATCTGGCTTGCTGCGTGCGAGTTCGGCATCAGGGACAGGTTGCTTGTCCACGGGGACGCTCTCACCGGTTACTGGCGCCTGGTTGATACTTGAGGAGCCCACTACAACAAAACCATCGGCCGGTAGGCGGTCATTGGGGCGCACGATGACAACGTCACCGGGAACCAGCAGCTCCACAGGCATTTCCAACGTGCCATTTGCTCTGCGTACGATCGCGGTGGCTGGTGCGAGCTTGGACAGTGCCTCAATCGCTTTCTTGGCCCGCCCCATCGCGTAGCTTTCAAGGGAATGCCCCAGACTGAACAGGAACAGCAGCAGAGCCCCCTCCGCCCAGGCGCCAATGCTCGCGGCACCGGCTGCGGCGAGAAGCATCAGCGAATCGATCTCGAAGCGTTTCTGGCGGATGTTGCTGATCGCTTCCTTGGTGGTGAACCATCCACCGAACACATAGGCCGACACGTACAGAATCAGGGGCAGTCGATCAATCAGGTCAAGTTGTCCTGCGAGAGCTCCGGCACCCAGGAGGGCACCACAGATCAGCGCGAAAATCAGCTCCGTGTTCATGCCAAAAATGCCGCCATGCTCATGGCTATGACCTTCATGCCCAGCTTGGTCATCAGGGCGTTCAAGCAAACTCTTCATAACTCGTCCCTTCTGGGGTCAAGGCTTCCAATTGCCCTCTGCAGTTGGGAGCCGTCGCGGTTGGTTAGCTAAGACCTATTGCACGGTTTGCCCCGGCCCAGGCGTTAACATGTCAAAACCATGGGGCATCGGGCGTAATAAAAAATGCCAGGCACTGCCTGGCATTTATGAATTCTCTAATTGTTCTGTTCAAATCGTTTACTACTTGTTGTTGATGCATTGCGAATACATCGAGTAACGAACAGTCTTGAGCGTGCCCTGGGAGTCCTCGAAGGTCATCAACCGTGGGTAGACCTGGCAGGTACGTGGGTCCTGCGACTGACGTACGAACTTAGCAACGTCTATCTTCATGCCATATTTGTAATCCTGAATCTCTGGCATTGGCTTGCCATTTTTCTCCGCGTACTTGGCCACTGCGGTCTGGTGCTCCTTGGTGTATTGCAGCTGCTTGCTCTCGGAAAAAGTGTTGGCCTGCGAAGCCACCGAGAAAACAACAAGTGCAGCAGCGATAATTAGCTTTTTCATAAAACCCTCTCAATTTCAAAACTTCTCGGGCGTAACCTTAGCAATGCATAGGCATCACCGGCATGACGAGAAACTTACAATTTTGAAAGGTAAGTGCATCTACTTCACTTTAAATCGAGTAGGAGGCGGATTCACACCCGCCGTCCTCTCACACCACCGTGCGTACGGTTCCGTACACGGCGGTTCAGGTTACGCGGCTAAGCCGGTTAATCGTATCCAGTATCGAGACCAGCCCGAGCCGGTCCCACAGTTTCTTTGGCAGCGCGTAGTTCATATGTTGCGCTCCCGAATTCCACCATGGACCTCGGCCATTGAAGGCTGACTTGTTGGCACGCTCCTCGCTCAACCCCAGGCGCATCAAGTTTCTCAGCCTCGTGGGAGGCTGCTTCCATTGACGCCAGATGACGCAGCGGAGTTTGTGCCTGACCCAACCATCCAGTTCCTCAAGCGGCCGCTTGCTCTGGCTGAGCTTGAAGTAGCTAGCCCAGCCTCTCAGGACGGGGTTGATCCGCTCGATGACAGTCGCCATTTTGCGAGCCCGTACGCTGCGCAGCAGCATTCTGAGCCGGTCGCGTAAGCGGTCTAGGCTCATCCTTGCCACGCGCAGCCTTGGCTGCCGGTGCCAGCTCATCCCATAGCCTAGGTAGTCGCACTTCCACGCCCTTGCCACTTGGCTTTTCTTCCTGTTCACCGTCAGCTTCAGACGTTCTCTCAGGAAGCGCTCGACGCTGACCAACACCCGTTCGCCGGCCCGGGGACTGCGTACATAGATGTTCGCATCATCGGCATAACGTACGAAGCGATGGCCCCGTCGCTCCAGCTCGCGGTCGAGTTCGTCGAGCAGGATGTTCGACAGCAACGGCGAAAGCGGGCCGCCTTGCGGCGTCCCCTCCTGCCGTGGGCTGACGACACCGCCCGACATGATCCCGGCTTCAAGGTAGCGGCGGATAAGCCTGAGTACGCACTTGTCTTTGATCCGACGTTCGATGCAGGCCATGAGGATGTCGTGATTGACCCGATCGAAAAACTTCTCCAGATCGAGTTCCACGCACCAGCGGTGTCCCGCTGTCACATGAGCACGAGCCATCTCGATGGCTTGATGCGTACTTCTGCCCGGACGAAAACCATAGCTGTAGTCCGAGAACAGTGGGTCGAAGATAGGTGTGAGCTGCTGCTGCAGTGCTTGCTGGATCAGGCGATCCACGACGCTGGGGATTCCCAGTTGCCGTGTGCCGCCCTGCGGCTTGGGAATTTCAACCGCTCGCACTGCTTGGGGCTGGTATTCACCGGCCAGTAACCTGGCCTTGAGGGTTGGCCAATACTGTCTCACGTAGCCCGCCAAGTCAGCAACCGTCATGCCATCGGCACCCGGTGCTCCCTTGTTGCTGACCACGCGTTGATACGCACGTCTGAGGTTGGCCGGTGCAAGCACCCGCTCCATCAGCGTGTCCGGCTCCGCGTTCGTCCACGTCACGGACGCCGTCGATACCTTTGCACTGTCAGGCGTCACCCTCGGCTTCTGGCCGGAGCTCGGGATGACAGTTTCCGCTGTGGGAAATTTCTGCATTACGGTTACCAACGAGACGGCGACGCCTACTGGCGGCATAACCTGTTCGGCCCTTGGTGGCGCGGTTAACCGCCACTTACTACGGCTTCGGCTGACTTCTGCACGCTCATCCCGTCGCCTTTCGACGCGCGGTAGCACAATGGCAAACGTACAGATCTCCCAGGGTAATTCGCGCGACCTTCCTGCTTATGCCTGTCGGATCTACGTCACAGCGTTCCGTGCAAGTATTGGGCTTTGGCGATTTGTGCCACCTCACCCCGCTGTGCCGCCTCTATCCGCTTCCTGTTCGTCAGGCCAGCATTTTGCCTCGGGCTTCCTTCAGATTCGCGGTCACCCGCGACACCCTTGCCTCCGGCTAACACTTCCCCTTGCCGGGTGTGTAGAGGACTTTCACCTCCAAGTCACCCGCTTGGCCACCACAGCCAAGCGGGTTGCGCTTACGCGCAACGCGCCATGCCTGGCGCACACAAAAAAGCCCACAACACGTGTTGTGGGCTTCTCTTTAGCGGAGCCTGTTAGCTAACCACTTCGGCCTCGTCGCCGTCTTCATCCTTGCGGTGTGCCCAGTAATACAGGGCAGGCAGTACCAACAAGGTCAATGCGGTGGAGGACAGGATCCCGCCAATCACCACAGTCGCCAGTGGCCGCTGAACTTCTGCACCGGTACCGGTGGCCAAAGCCATCGGGATGAAGCCCAGGGAAGCTACCAAGGCAGTCATCAGAACAGGTCGCAGACGGGTTAATGCACCTTCATCGACTGCCTGCCTGAGCGTTCGCCCTTCCTCCCTTAGCCCGCGGATGAAGGCAATCATCACCAGGCCGTTCAGTACTGCAACGCCGGACAGTGCAATGAAGCCGACACCTGCCGAGATCGACAGTGGGATGTCCCGCAACCACAACGCCACAACACCACCGGTGAGTGCGAATGGAATACCGGTGAAGACCAGCATGCCGTCCTTCAGGTTGTTGAACATCAGGAACAACAAGGTCATGACCAGCAGCAAGGCGACTGGAACAACGATCTGCAGCCGTTTGGCAGCCGACTGCAGCTGCTCGAACTGGCCACCCCAAGTCGTCCAGTAGCCCGCAGGGATTTGCACCTTCTGATCCAGCGAAGCGGTCGCCTCCTCAACGAAGGATCCCAGGTCACGGCCTCGAACGTTGGCACTGACGATTACCAGACGCTTGCCGTTCTCGCGGCTGATTTGGTTCGGGCCCAGTTGCAGGTCCAGATTAGCGACCTGCGACAGCGGGATGAAACCGATCTGGTTGGCACCCTGAGCCGCATTGGCAGGCACCGGAATCAGCAAACTGGACATCCCCGCTACGTCGGTGCGAACGGTCTCAGGCAGGCGCACTACCATGTCGAACCGACGGTCGCCCTCATACAGCGTGCCGGCCTGGCGACCACCCACGGCGATAGCGATCGAGTTCTGAACATCCGCGATGTTCAGGCCGTAGCGTGCTGCTTTCTCGCGGTCGATGTTGATTGTCAGCACCGGCAGGCCGGATGTCTGCTCAACTTTCACTTCCGACGAGCCCGGTACCGCTTTGAGCGCTGCCGCGATCTTGTTGGCGGTGTTGTTGAGCACGTCCATGTCATCGCCGAAGACCTTCACAGCGACATCACTACGCACGCCCGAAATCAGCTCGTTGAAACGCAGTTGGATTGGCTGCGACAACTCGTAGTTGCTTCCTGGAACACCCGCTGCGGCCTTCTGCACCTCAGCAATCAGCTCATCGCGAGGCTTCTTGGGGTTAGGCCACTGATCCTGAGGCTTGAGCATGATGTAGGCGTCGGAGGCGTTCGGTGGCATCGGGTCAGATGCAATTTCCGCGGTACCCGAGCGTGCGAACATCCGCTCGACTTCAGGCACCTGCGCTATTACCGCTTTCTCCAGACGCTGCTGCATCTCGACGGACTGAGTGAGGCTCGTTCCAGGCACACGCATGGCCTGCATCGCAAAGTCACCCTCACTGAGGCTTGGGATGAACTCGCTACCCATACGACTTGCCAGCACACCACTGAGCACGACCAAGGCTACTGCGGCCGAGAAAGCGATGTTCCGATGTCCCAGCACCCATTGCAGAACCGGCTCATAGCGCAGTCGAGCTGTGCGCATGACCACGCCTTCCTCTTCCTTCACCTTGCCAGTGACGAACATGGCAATAGCTGCAGGAACAAAGGTAACGGACAGGATCATTGCGCCCAGCAGAGCCATCACAACGGTGAACGCCATAGGGTGGAACATTTTGCCTTCGACGCCGGTGAGGGCGAAGATCGGCAGGTACACCACCATGATGATCAGCTGACCGAAGATCAGCGGCCGGCGAGCTTCTCGCGCCGCGGCAAAGACCTCGTGGAAGCGTTCGGTTTTGGTGAGCATGCGGCCATGCTTATGCTGCGCATGAGCCAGTCGACGGATCGCGTTTTCTACAATAACCACGGCACCGTCGACGATGATGCCGAAGTCGAGTGCCCCCAAACTCATTAAGTTGGCACTGACCTTGTTGTTGAACATGCCTGTGAAGGTGAAAAGCATGGACAGCGGAATCACCATCGCGGTGATCAGGGCTGCACGGATGTTGCCGAGGAACAGGAACAGAATCGCGATTACCAAGATCGCGCCTTCTACCAGGTTCTTCTTCACCGTCGCGATGGCTTTTTCAACCAGGTTGGTACGGTCGTAAACGGTCACAGCCACCACGCCCTTTGGCAGGGTGCGGTTGATGTCCGCCAGTTTGGCGGCGACAGCTTGAGACACAGTACGGCTGTTTTCACCAATCAGCATGAACACGGTACCGAGCACGACTTCGCGGCCGTTCTCAGTAGCAGCACCTGTGCGGAGTTCTTTACCGATGCTGACGTCAGCAACGCTGCTGATGCGAATCGGTGCACCATCCACGCTGGTGATCACGATGTTGGCGATGTCTTCGATGTTGCCTACCTGGCCGGGCGCACGGATGAGCAACTGCTCACCATTACGTTCGATGTAGCCGGCGCCGACGTTGGCATTGTTACTTTCCAACGCTGCGACCAGGTCATTGAGGGTAAGCTTGTAGGTAGCCAGGCGCTTAGGATCTGGCGCAACCAGGAACTGCTTGGCATAGCCGCCGATGGTATTGATCTCGGCTACACCCGGGACGTTGCGCAGCTGAGGCTTGATGATCCAGTCTTGGATCACGCGCAGGTCGGTCGGGGTGTAAGGCGTACCGTCCTCTTTGACCGCGCCATCTTCGGCTTCAACGGTCCACAGGAAGATCTCGCCGAGGCCGGTAGATACCGGGCCCATAACGGCCTCTACGCCTTCTGGCAGCTGTTCCTTCGCAACCTGCAGCCGCTCGTTGATCAACTGGCGGGCAAAGAAGATGTCAGTGCCATCCTTGAAGATCACGGTGACCTGAGACAAGCCAGAGCGAGACAGGGAACGGGTCTGCTGAAGGCCCGGGAGACCGGCCATGGCCGTTTCAACTGGAAACGTGATCCGTTGTTCGGTTTCCAAAGGCGAATAACCAGGCGCTGCAGTGTTGATCTGCACCTGGACGTTGGTGATATCGGGTACCGCATCGATGGGCAGCTTTTGATAGCTGTAGATACCGATACCCGCCATGATCAGAACAGCGATCATTACTACGATGCGCTGCTCGATGGCGAATCTGATGATACGTTCAAACATGAGAAATCATCCTGTCAGTTCGCATCAGTGACCGTGTTCGGCAGAAGCTTTGCCGAGCTCGGACTTGAGTGTGAAGCTGCCACTGGTTGCTACCTGGGCGCCGGCTTCAATACCGTCGATGACTTCCACGTACCCATTGTCGCGACGACCCAGTTTTACCGGGCGGGTGTCAAACCCATCTGGGGTGCGTACGAATACCGAGGGTTTGTCTTCAACGGTCTGGACTGCGTGCTCAGGGACCGCTACGGCAACTCGATCAGTCTGGGAAGTGACCGCAATGTTCACGAACAGGCCTGGACGCCAGGCACCGTTGGGGTTGGTCAAGGTGACGCGGACAGTGGCTGCGCGGTTTTGCTCGCCCAGCAGGCTCCCGACATAACCCACCTTCCCTTCGACCTCGACATTCATGTCAGGCGAAGAGACTTTCACCGCACGACCAGTCGTGACCTTGCCCAGATCTGTAGGCGGGACGGCGAAGGTTGCCCAGACCTGATTCAGGTCAGAAAGGATGAAGGCGTTGGTCGCCTCGCTGACGACTTCGCCAACGGTCAGGTGTTTCTCCACCACCACGGCGTCGAAAGGAGCTCGGAGTTCGTAACGATTACCGCCAACGGAGTTAACCGAAGCACCGATCGCACCGACCTTCTGCTTGGCGTTGGCCAAGGAGATCTCCGCTTCTTGCAGCGCTTGGCGTGCTTGGAGGTAGTCTTGCTCCGCGGAAATCTTGTCCTGCCACAGCTGCTTCTCACGCTCGAAGGTCACTCGCGCCAGTTCGACGCGACGCTGTGCGGCCTGTTGTTCGCTGCGCAGGTCAGAGATCTGCTGGCTCGCGATTACAGCGAGGACCTGACCCTTTTTGACCGTCTCACCCAGGTCGGCTTGGACAGTCTCTACAACGCCAGGAACACGAGGAACCACGTGGGCGGTCCGGTCTTCATCGAAGCGAATTTCGCCCGGGAAGCTCACGACTGTACCCAATTCACGCGGCGCTGCAGCTTCCAGGGCAACGCCGGCAGCCTTGATCTGCTCAGCGCTAAGCGTCAGCTTGCCCTCTTCTTCACCGCCCTCTTCGCTGTGGCCTTCTTCACCATGGCCCTCATCACCCTCCTCTTTGGCGGCAGATGCGGCTTTCTTTTCGTCGCCATGGCCATCGTTAGCGCCATGCTCGGCGGTACTAGCGGCCTGCTGTCCAGAACTGTTGTTCCAGGCAAGGCTGCCAAATCCGAGGGCTGCCACAGCGGCTACCGCGAGGGCGATCTTGCGTTTGTTATCCATTGCTACTCCTGCTGATCGTAGGCACCGGCTTGTTCAAGGCTGTGTGCCGAAGAAAATGTTTGGCCCGTTCAGCGAGCGCCGGCAGTTGAGCCGACTTCGCCATAAACCCTTTCCACCTGCGCACGCGCATTGGTCGCCGCTGCCAACGATTCGAGATATTGGCCACGAGCGACGATCAAGGTGCGCTGGGCATCCAGCACTTCGATGAAGCCGAATTTGCCCATCTCGAAGCCGCGGGTTGCGGTATCTACGGCTTGTTGGGCTGACGGCAGAATGGTCTTGTCGTAGGACTCGACCTCCTGCATGGCGGTGGACCACTGGTTCAACGCGGTTTGGGTTTCGGTGCGCAGCCGCAGCTCCACAGCATTGCGCTGGTCTCGGGCCTGATCTGCACGACGAGAAGCGGAAAGAATGTTGCCCTGGTTGCGATCAAACAGCGGCAAAGGCATAGAGACGCCCACAGTGTTGACACGCTCGCGCACAGAGCGGTCGTACTGGCTACCTACGCTGACGGTAAGGTTCGGGATACGCTGAGCTTTCTCTGAACCGAGCGAGGCATCGCTCTTGTCGATCTGTACCACGGCCTGGCGCATTTCTGCGGTCTGATCGAGCTTCGCCAGCAGCTCTTCAGTCCGCGGTGGCAGTCCCGGGGAGAGGGTTGGCGATTCGAGTCGATCAAAGACGGTGACCGAGCTCCCGGTAATTTGAGCGAGTTGCTGGTAAGCGGTCGTCTTTTCGGTTTCGGCACGTCGAACTTGCAGCTTTGCTTCGGCCAGTTGTACTTGGGCGCGGGTGGCCTCTACTGGAGACGATTTACCTGCGCGAACACGACCATCGACGATGCGGAGACCGCGCTCAGTCAGTTCGAGAGATTGCTTGGCCAGGTCAAGGCCTGTCTGGGCCCGCAATGCGGCGTAGAAGGCCTGTACGACGTCTGCCCGCAGACCGTTCACGCGACGGTCCAACTCCAGCTGTGCGGCGGTCTGCCCGTAAGTGGCGACGTCAACACGAGCTCCCCGCTTACCACCCAGCTCCAGGGTTTGGCTAAGCGACACGGTCGTCGTGCTGGTGTTACGACGGGTGTCTTCCACGTCGTACGAAATAGTGGGGTTGGGGATAAGCCCGGCCTGCTTGCGAGCACCATCAGCGATGCCAATCTCTTGCCGGGCCGCGGCCAGGTCAGGGTTGGCATCCATGGCCGTCGAAAGCGCCTGGGGCAAGCTGATGCTTTGAGCAAGAGCTGCAGGTGCCATCAATCCAGAGATGACTGCACAGAGTGCAGCGATCTTCCAGGGCGAGACGGAGGTCTTGGATAAGACATTGCGGTTATACCGGGGCACTTTGATGGTCCTCGTGCACAAACTTCGATAAAGCTTGGCGAGAACGCCGAAACAGCTGCCAAGCCCCACTTGATTAGGTGATGGCACTCTAATGAGCGGTAGCTATCAGAGGGGTGGCTAGAAAATTACAATTTCGTAAGAAAGTCCTGTAATGCCCGAAAATACTGGGAAACCAAACCCGGCACTAGGATTTCGTTACAAGCAACGGAGATGGCAAACACGCGGTGCGAAGGCGCCGAATAACAGGCAGATGACGAAATTGTAATTGTCCTATCACCCTCCCGTTATCTTCGGCCTGCAAATATGAGCTCGCGCTACGCTAGGCGCGCCGCCGGGTCAGAACAATTAACGACACCCGCGCCGGTAAACATAATAAAAACTGCCGTGAATCAAAGGAGCATCGGATGAAAATCAAAGTACCACTGTATTTGGCGGCAGTTTCTGCGCTGTCTGGAAGCTACGCTATTTCGGCACAAGCTGAAGACAAGCCAGAAGGCTTCATTGAAGGCAGCAGCCTTACAGTGTTGAACCGTAACTTCTACTTCAACCGTGATAATCGCGACAGCACCGCCCCCACTTACAACAGTGGCAAGGGCAATACCAACGGCTACTCCGAAGCCTGGGCGCACGCGATCATCAGTAAATTCAACTCTGGGTTTACCCAGGGTACCGTTGGCTTCGGCGTTGATGCCTTCGCCATGATCGGCCTCAAGCTCGACACCGGTGATGGGCGCAACGGCGGCCGTAGCTCCTTCGACGTGCTACCCGTTGATAACAAGGGCGAAGCTCGCGACGAATACACCAAGGTCGGCGGTGCAGCCAAAGTCCGCTTGTTCGATACCATCGTGAAAGTAGGTGATGTTTTCCCATCGACTCCGGTCGTTGCATCCGGTGACTCTCGCCTGCTGCCAGAAAGCTTCCGCGGCGTGACCGTTGAGAACACCAGCATCCAAGGCCTCACCCTTCAGGGTGGTCGACTGCACGCCATGAGCCAGCCAGTCTCCAGCAACCTGAACGACAACTTCGTGACCTTCTACGGCGGCCCGGTCAACTCGCCATGGATCGGTTACGGTGGTGGTGACTACTCGATCAACGACAACTGGACTGTGAGCGTCTACGCCAGCCAGCTGAAAGACGTCTGGAATCAGTACTACGCCGGCACCAGCGTTGTTTACCCGCTGAGCGACGATCTGGCGCTGATCGGTGGCTTCAACTACTACAAAGCCGTAGATGAAGGTAAGAAGCGCCTGGGTGAATTCGACAACAACATCTGGAGTGCCAAGGTCGGCGTGCGTTACGGCGCCCACACCCTGGCCCTGTCGCACCAGCGCAACAACGGCGACGACGATTTCGACTATCTGCGTCAGTCGGACTCGATTTTCGTCGACAACTCCATCCAGTACAGCGACTTCAACTCGCCGAAAGAGCGTTCCTGGATGCTGCGCTATGACCTGAACTTCACCAGCTACGGCATCCCAGGCCTGACGTTCATGACCCGCTACGCCAGAGGCTCGGGCGCGGATTACTCGAACGCTAACCAGTTCTACATGCGCACCGACGACAACGGCAACCCGCTCGACAATCAGAAGCGTTGGGAGCGTGACGTCGAAGTCAAATACGTTGTGCAAACCGGTCCGGCAAAAGACTTGTCCTTCCGGTTGCGCCAGGCAACCACGCGTGCCACTGCTTTCGAATCGGATCTGGATGAAACTCGTGTAATCATCGAGTACCCGCTTTCGATTCTGTAATTCGCTGAGCGGGCCAGTCTTTCGACGGCTGGTCCGATTAGTAAAACGAGCATTACGAATTCACCTTGAGTGGCTTAATTGCTCCTTTGGTAAAAGGTGGATATTTGGCGCCCATTGGGCGCCTTTTTTTTGCCTAAAATTCAAGTAAGCGTTCGATTGTACGCATTGCATGCCGGTGAAGTTCATGACTACACCAATGACCAGTCTCCTCAACATGAGCGACCTCGCCGTCATCCGAACGGAACGAAGCTAGCACAAAGAAGAAAATAACCCAGTATTTCATATGGTCAAATCATCCGCTGGAGAGAGGGCCCGCAACTGTCAAACCCAAGCCGCGACAAGATATACCTCCAGACTATCAACTGTATTACCTAGAAATTACAAATCCGTCATTTGAACCCCAACACGCTCATTTCGATTTACCATCCATTTCAATAATGCCGGCGCGCGTGCGCGGTTAATTGCTCAGTGATATCGAGACATAATCCCATGCGAATTCTGGTAATTGAGGATGAAGTAAAAACTGCGGAGTATGTGCGTCAAGGCCTTACAGAGTGTGGCTATGTCGTAGATTGCGTCCACACCGGATCAGATGGATTATTCTTGGCCAAGCAGCATGAGTACGAGCTGATTATCCTCGATATAAACCTACCAGAGATGGACGGTTGGCAGGTCCTTGAGTTGTTGCGCCGTAAAAACTGCCCGTCCCGCATCATGATGCTGACGGCGAGAAGCCGATTGGCGGATAAGGTCCGGGGGCTGGAGAACGGCGCAGATGACTATCTGATCAAACCATTTGAGTTCCCAGAGCTGCTAGCCCGGGTTCGCGCCTTGATGCGCAGGTCAGATCACCCCGCATCTGTGGAGGTCATTCGCGTGGCCGATCTGGAACTTGATCAAAGCCGGCACAGGGCATTCAGGGACGGTCAGCGTATTGATTTGACCACCAAAGAATTCGCGTTGCTGCACTACTTGATGCGTAACACCGGGGTGGTACTGAGCCGTACGCAGATTATCTCTCAGGTTTGGGATATGAATTTTGATTGCGACACGAACGTTGTAGAGGTGTCGATTCGAAGACTCAGAGCCAAGATAGATGACCCCTTCGAAACCAAGCTGATACACACACTTAGAGGCGTAGGGTATGTACTTGAAAAGCGTTAATTGCCAAACTATATAGTATCGAGATCGGCTAACTAATTCCGTCGCAAACGTGCCTACTGAACTGGATTTTACTATTTACGACCCGCGGCGCTGATTCCTTACCCCGCAAATGAGGTAGGCTGTGCATGAGGTATAGCATTGATTATCAGCAGGTCTCGGAGGATCAAGAGTTTGTCAGGCCTGATGACCGCTCAGCTGATATTGTCTTTAACAGTGAGCATGGCTTAGCTCTTATCCCATGTGTTGGCGATGTAGTCAACCTACCCTCTACGGCCGTCAAAGCGGGGGTTTGTGGCGTCGTCAGATCAAGAATTTTCAATTATCTCAGGGGTCCTGAAGAGTTTTACTGCCACGTCAATATTTTTGTTGAAGAGGCCGACATCAATTTCGGCAATCTAATATCCGAATATATGCGTAACCAGGCACGCTCACGATCACCCTCCTCATAGTGGTTTGAATAGTCAATACGGATTCCGTCCTTTTATTGAGTGCTCAGTAGAACCCACGTTGCAGAGCTCTACTGAGCCCAAAAACCTTATTTCCGCTGCTGTGCAAAAACCACTAACTGCCACTCAATCTTGCCCGCGCCAGGTGCATGCTGGTGATGGTTCTGTGGAGGAAGAACATGCCCTTTGGCAATACCGATCTCATCCCCGCAGGAGACGCATCGGTAAATGCCTGGATTTGGCGCTTCGGTACCAGGCGAATACTTTTTATCGTACTCCGAATGATCGTAACCGCTCCATGAACCCCACATTCCAAGCCGGAATTTGATGTCCGATGCTGCGCTCCCGATTTCTTTCTGGAGCCAGCAGGCCATGATGCGACCCGACGCCAAAGTCGAAAAAGTCTACCTCTAT
>NZ_VFIO01000012.1 GCF_007858365.1 Pseudomonas saxonica
CGCCGCGACGGGCCATCCTTGGCCCGATCGCGGCTGGCTCGGCGTCCTGCCTCGCCACCCCCATAACAGCACCTGCGTTCAGCCTCCTGTGATGGGCCCCAGTGTCGTCCCCACTGTTTCGGTGGCAGCAGTGAGATTGTTTTGAAGCTAAAAGCTAAAAGCTAAAAGCAAGAAGCTAGACCTACTGCCCATCTGTTCCCATCAGTGACTGGACATACTGCAAGTCGTCCACAGTATCGACATCCAGCACGGTGCCTCTATCCGCCACCGCAACCCTAAGCACCTGATTATTGGCTCGATGAGCCTCAACAATACGTGCCGCCCCACGCTCACCAGAGAGTTGCGCCAACTCGTTGAAACACTCCGCGCCGAAGGCCACCGGATGGCCCTTTTGCCCATTCCAGGTGGGCACCACAACAAGCGCCGAACCAAGACCTTCAGCGACGCTGCGCAGACTCATGGCGCTAATCAACGGCAAGTCGCCGGGCAAAATCAGCCAGCCACCCGCGTCGGGCGTGGCCCGCACACCGGCAGCGATGGAGTCGCCCATGCCCTCGCCATCGGCCTTGGTCACTACATGCCACGGCAAACCAGACGCTTGGGCCGCGCGAATGACATGATCAAGTACGGTGAGCCCGCACAACGGTGTCTGCAGCTTGTTCAGTGTGCCACCCGACGCGATAAACCGCGTTGAACGGCCCGCGGCAAGGATTAGGACGACAGGCGAGTGGGGCGTGATCATGGGAAGACCTTGTTGATGATTTTTTGAAATGTTCAGGCTTGACGATGGGGCCATTGGACTAACCCCTGGCAGCCAGTGTTTCGCAAAGTGTCACAAGTTGCAGTTTCAGCAGGTTACCCGCATGGCTGAGTCCCTGCAGGCCGTAGAGCGCCAAAAATACGCCCTGAATATCTGGCAGGCCACTGTCCGCTTCCAGCACTTTATGCTGCGCATTGATGACTCGCTCTGGCAGCAAACTGATACCCAACCCGGCGGCCACGGCAGCACAAACGCTGGCCAAGCTGGCACTTGAGTAACTGATGCGCCAGTTCCAGCCACCCATTTCCAAATGATGAAGCATTTCATTGCGGTACAAACCGTCTACGGGAAAGGCCACCAGAGGCAAGGGCTCACGTCGCAACGCGGGGGTTGAACGGCTATCCACCCAACACATGCGCTCTGGCCAGCATCCCAGGCAATCTGTGCCCGGGCCCATCTGTTTGACCAGCAACAGGTCGAATTCCCCCTGACGATACAGACGCATCAGATCCGGGCCCAAACCGCTGGTGACTTCAAGTCGTACGCCCGGATGCTCCAGACCGAATTGCGCGAGGATAGGCATCAGGCGTTCAGCAGCAAAGTCTTCAGGCACGCCCAGACGTAATACCCCTTCACTTTTCAGATTGGATAGCACGTCGCGGGCTTCTTCTTGTAGCGCCAGGATGCGTCGCGCATACGCCAGCAGGCGTTCGCCCTCGGGGGTGGGCATGACCCGACGCTGTTCGCGGTCAAGCAATTTGCACCCAAGGCTGTCTTCCAGACGGCGTATTTGCTGGCTCACCGTGGACTGGGTGAGGTGCAAGCGCTGCGCCGCGCGGGTGAAGTTGGCGCAGTCCACGACCGCAATAAAGCTGCGTAGCAGAATAGGATCGAACATGGGTACCGCCATTCGCATAGCCACTGGAAGGCATGTTTATATTTAATTTCAGAATGCTAGTGGGGCTGACCATACTGGCTTTTCAATTCGTTGATAAGAGGCAGAGACCATGGCGGGGGTAGTCGGTAAAAAAGCGTTGCTGACGGCCGGACTGTTGATGGCGGGGGTGGTCATGGCAAGCGACAAGCCTCTGCTCACGGCTGTAAAAGACGGTGAGCTGGGCAGGGTGCAGCAATTGATCAGCGAAGGTGCCGACGTCAACGTCCGCACACTGGATGGCAGCAGTGCACTGCTGCTGGCCACCCGCGCCAATCAGATTGACATCGCTCAGGCACTGATCGCGGCCGGTGCCAACGTTAACCAGAAGAACCTCATCCACGACAGTCCTTACTTGTTGGCAGGTGCCAGCGGGCACAATGAAATTCTTCAACAGGTTCTGGCCCATGGAGCCGACCTCAAGAGCACTAACCGCTATGGGGGCACGGCGCTGATCCCGGCATGTGAGCGCGGTCATGTTGAAACCGTACGCCTGCTGATTGCCGCCGGGGTTGACCTGAACCATGTCAATCGACTGGGCTGGACCTGCATGATGGAGGCCATCGTGCTGTCTGACGGCGGGGCAGACCATCAGCACATTGTCAGCCAGTTGATCGACGCCGGGGCCGACCTTGACCTGCCCGACAGCAACGGCGTGAGCCCGTTGCAACAGGCGCAAAAACGCGGTCAGAACGAGATTGCCCTCATGTTGCGCAACGCTGGTGCACACTGATTGATGACGGGAGTTTGTATGCATAACGATGAGTATTACTTGAACCGGGCCGTGGAATTGGCGGCCAGGAATGTGGCTGAGGGGGGACGGCCCTTTGGCGCCGTGCTGGTGAAAAACGATCAGGTCCAGGTTGAAGCCGTCAATAGCATTCATCTGAGCCAGGACCCCACCGCGCACGCTGAAATGCTGGCGATACGCAGTGCCAGCCAGCAACTGGGAGCGCGTCTGGACGGCTGCGTGATCTACGCCAGTGGCCAGCCATGCCCCATGTGTTTAAGCGCAATGTACTTGTGCGGTATTTCACGGGTGGTGTATGCCGCCAGCAATGAGCAGGGCGAACCTTTCGGGTTATCTACCGCTGCGATTTACCGGCAGATGGCGCTGCCCTTGGGCGATCAGGCGTTGCCAGTGCAACACCTTGGCCGGCCTGCCATGGTCGGGATTTATCGCGACTGGCAGGCTCGTCAAGTGCAGCAGGCCCGAGACACGGGTTGCGAATAATCAGGCGCTGGACGTGCTTTATTGCGTCGGCTTGATCAGTTGCAACTGTTGGCGGTAATCATCCGTCACCTGTCGCGCCTGGCTGTTGCTGGTGACCACGCGCGGGGTGATCAAAACGATCAGCTCCGTGCGTTTTTTGCTTTTGCTGGTTGTGCCGAACAACCAGCGCAACCCCGGAATGCGCCCCAGGTACGGCACCGTTGACGCCGTGTCGCTGTTGTCCTGTTTGATCAGCCCCCCGAGCAATACCGTCTGGCCGCTTTGGACCGCCACTTGAGTGGATACCGAACGGGTGGAAATACGCGGGTTGCCGTTGTTGTCGGACGTGGTGCTGGTGTTGGCGTCACTGACCTGCTGCTTGATGTCCATGTACACAAGGCCACCCGGATTGATGCGCGGCATGACATCCAGAATGACCCCGGTCTGCACGTATTCAACGCTGCTCAGTGTGGTGTCAGAGACGTTGGTATTGACCGTGGTCTGGCTGATGGGAATATTGTCACCGACCTGAATCTGCGCCTGTTGGTTGTTCATGACCACCAGCGACGGTGCAGACAGCACTTGTGTTCGGCCGTTGGTTTCCAGCGCATGCAGCGCCACTTGCAAGTTGCTGCTGACGAAGGAATAGAACAACGAGTCGGTTGCACCCAACCCCGCACCGCCGCCACCCAGCGCCCCCTGACTGCCGGAGGCATTGGCCACGGTGGTGCTGGCGGAGTTGCCGGCCAGACGACCCAGATACCACTGCACGCCCAGGTCAAGCTCGCCGCTGAGGTTGACTTCGAGAATCCGTGTTTCGATCTGCACCTGCATCGGCGCATTGTCCAGGCGTTTGACGGCCGCTTCGATCTCGGCCCATTGCGCGGGGCGTGTGCGTATCAGCAACTGGTTGCTGCTGACCTGCGCCGTAATGCGCGTGCTGTTATCCAGGCGTTGGCTGGCGCCCGATTCGCTAGTTGCAGTCTCAATGCTGGTGCCTTCCATGCCCCCGGCGTTATCGTCGACCACCTCACTTTCGCTGTCATCCTCGCTCTGTTGCAGTTCACCCTGGCTGTCGTTACTGGCGTTAAGGCCCATGCCGCTTGTGCTGCTGGCGCCACCCGAGAGAGAGGACAGGGAACGGGTGCGCAAGCCGGGCGCGACCTTGGCCGCGCTCTCATCCTTGATCTGGCCGTTGCCATAGATCTGGCGCAGGTATTTGGCCAGATCAGCGGCCTTCATGTTGCGAACGTCGTACACGTACATTTGCGGCTCATTGCCGCCACCCTCATCGATGGTATGAATCCAGTCACCCACTTCGCTCAGGTAGCGCGGTTGCGATGAGATGGCCACCACCGAATTGGTTCGTTCTATGGGCAGAAAACGCACCATGCCCGCCAACGGCATGCCGCTGTCAGGACCGAAGATTTTTTGCAGTTGCGGCATCAGCTCACCCACGCTGGCCCGTTGCAAGCCATACACGCCAATAGACATGCCCTTGAGCCAGTCAACATCGAAGGTGTCGATGGTGTCCTGATAGTTGGCCAGCTCATCGGGTGTGCCGGCGAGGCTGAGCACGTTGCGCGCCGGATCGACCAGCAAAAAGGCGTTGTCGCGGGCGAAAGGCTTGAGCAGTTTCTGCATCTCGGTGGCCGAGATGTAATGCAACGGGAACAGCCGCGCCGACAGGCCAGTGGAGGGGCGTGCCACGGGCATCTCGGGCACCAGTTTGCCCGCCACCGCCTGATTGGCGGGCAGGATCACGTATCGGCTGCCCTGACGGATCATTGCGTTGTCGGTCCATGACAGCAGGGTTTCCAGAATCGACAGCGCCTGTTGCTTGTTCACCGGCTTGGACGTCGAGAAACTGACCTCGCCTTTGACGCCCTGATTGATGCTGTAGTTTTCGTGCAACAAATCGCCCATCACACTGTTGATCACGGCTTCGATCGGCTGATTGGTGAAGTTGAAAACAATGTCGCCGCTTGCGTCAGCGGGAGTGTTTGCAGTTGAGGAGGATGCCGCCGGGGCGGGAGGGCGGACAAATGTCTGGTTGCCTGTTTTGATCTGCTGGCGCGGTGAGGCCTTGGCGCTCGCACCGGTCTGCGGTGGCAGACGATCAGGTTCGCTCAAGGGCGCACGCTGCGACCCGGTGCCCTGGAGTGCTTCCTGCATCAGCGCCGGGTCGTTTTCAAAATGCTCCGGTGTGGTGGCGCAACCGGCCAGTGCAACTGCGGTGGCCAGGCACAGCAGGGGGCTGCGCAAACGGGGAAACTCTAGGTAGCGATTGTTCATGGTGTGGGTACGTCTGGAAGGGTAATTAGGGGCGCTTTCGAGGGGGGCGGAAGGCGCAGCAGGGGCAGGCGCAGTTCGCGCGTCTGGCCCTGATGACTGAAGGTGGCGTGTTGTGGCGAGGCGCCGGTCAGCGTCCAGCCATTATCGAGCGTGCTGCCGACGGCCAGTTTCAGGGTGTGTTTGCCCGGCATGCGCAACAGTACCCACTGCGCTTGCCCGGTGATGATCACGCCCGTGAGGCGGATTCCGTCGAGCGAGCCCTGGCCTTTGCCGGTGATCAGATCGGGCCTGCGCTGGGGGCTGAACATTGACTGTTGCCAGGTCAGTGCCAGCGCTTGCGAAGGCAGGGGCCGAAGGGCTTGGGGTAGCTTGACCGGTGCGGATTGGCGTGGGGTTCCAGCCGGCAGCCAGTCAACGGTCTGGCCCGCCCCCATCAACAGGCTGAGGGCCGTGGCGGTGAGCAGGGCTGTACTGATCAGTAGCACGAGAGGAAGACGGTCGAACCTCATGCTTTAGGCTTCCCGGTCGTGACAGGGCGGCGTTCTGGCTGCGTCGGTGCCAGTTGCAGATAACCGCGCAGCAGCAGATGCACTTGCAAGCGTCCAGCGCCGCCACTGGTGGGGGCTGACGTGGCGCGACGCAGGCTCAGATTATCGACGAACAGAAAGGGTTGCCCGTATTCAAAGTCGTGCAGCAGGTTGGCCAAGGGTTCCATCGCGCAGTCCAGGGTCAGACTGACTTTTACCTGACGATACGGTTCGGCGCTGTCGTGCTCCGGTGTGATGGGCATGCGCTGCGTAACCTGACACCCCGGGCCCTGGTTGGCGTGTGCCTTGACCCGGTCGAGGCTGTATTGCATCAGGTCGGCGGCCACTGCACTGGGGTCTTCGCCGGGCAGCAGGCTGGAGCGGCTGGACGGGTCGCGGCGCGCGGCCTGCAACTGTTGTTGCAGGCCGGTGCGTTGTTGCACGATCCCGGCATAGCGTTGCTGTTGCGCACGCAGGGTGTCGGCCTGTTCCTCAAGGTCATTCAACGGGTCGAGAAACCAGCTTTGCACCAGCAGCCACCAGGCGGCCCAAAGCAACAAGGTCAGCACGATCAAGGCCGCACCACGGCGCTCGCGCGGGGTTAATTCACGGCGCATCAGTGGCCTCCTTGCGCAGTTGCGCGCGCAGGGAAAACCGCTCTTTGCCGGTGTCGGCATCGGGCTGGATGATGCCCTGGAACTGCACGTCATCGAGGGTCTTGCAGTCCTTCATACGGGTGATCAATGCGCTGGCCTTGGCGCTTTGCCCGGAAAGGGAGACGCCACCGCCGTCAGCGATTTCCAGTTGTTCGACCCAGGTGTCGGCACCGAGGCAGCCGGTGAGGTCGACCAATACACTGGACAGGGTTGGCTGCGCGGCTTTGTTGCGGGCCAGATACTGTGCGGCGCCCTGGGTATTGCTCAATTCGCGGCGCAGATTTTGCACCGCCTGCACCTCTTCGCGTTGTTCCTCGACACGCTGCTGCATGGCTTCGACCATGCGTGTGCGTGCATTCAGCCAGAGCGCCATGCAACTGATCAGCAACAGGCAGCACGCCAGCGCCAGACAGCGGGGTAATCGAGCGTGTCGGCGGCGCGGTGGTTTCTGTTCAGTGGGCAACACGTCAACGCCCAATAGCCGGCCATCGCCATCGAGCCCGTCGACAGCATGCAACGCCAGCCCTTGTGCCGTGCAGGCGTCGATCACCGGTTGCAGCCGTTCGCGCAAAATCGCGACGAGCAGCACCTGCGCCTGTGCCCCGAGCTTACCGGTGACACGGGCGACGTAGTGCATCTGATCGCGAGGGAAGGGCGTGTATTTATCCAGCTCAAAGCCAATGACGCTGTGCAGATCCCGCAAGGCCGCGGTGGGCAGCAACAGCGTCTGGGTCAGCAGCATGTTCACTGGCAAGACCAGAATCAGCCGCTCGTTTTCATGCACATCAATCGGCCCGGTCAATGGCCAGTGGATCAATCGCTCGTTTGCCTGCTTGAATAATCGCGCTCGCGCAGCCGCAGGTAACAGGGCGTGCAGTTCGTTCAGCCATGCCAGCCATAACTGTCGGGCACGGCTGTCCCGCCATTGGCCATTTAGGTCAGCCTGGAGCGGGGCGAGTCGCTTTGAAAGTAAGTGCTTCATTCTTGCCAGCGCAGGACCCGGTAAGGCCTCACACCCTCCTTCGATGGGTTCAGTAACAGCGTGACGCTGAGCGTTTTGCTAAAGCCGCCGGGTAATGTTGCCCGGCTTTGCAGGGTGATGACGGGGCCAGCCTGCGTGGTCGTACCGCTGCTTTGAGGCAGTTTCAGAGCACGGCGTAACCAGGGCGAAGCCAGGCGCGCATCCGGTGCGGGCAGTCCGCTCCACAGGGTCAGGTGCGCACTGGCGCAGGTGTAGCGGTGCTGATCCATGCCCGCCAGTTCGCGCACTTCCTCAATCGTGCGCAGGGGTGCCCGCTCGCCTCTACGGCGCTGGTTCAGGGCTTGCGACAGTTGCGCGGATTGCTCGGCCGAGCCGCCGCAGGCCACTACCAGCCGTGCCAACGAGTCGACGGGAGCTGCGTTAATGTCCAGCTTTCCCGCTTCGCTGGTCAGGCTGACCGCCAACGAGGCTTCGTCAAACTGCAGCGCATGCGGTTGACCGTCTGCACGCCAGTGGCGCACGGGGTCGCGGTCCAGTTGCGCCAGCACTGCCATCCCGATGCCCGCTTCGGCCGCCAGCAGTGCCTGGGTCTGTTGGCGCTGCCATAAGGCTTGCCGATTTTGCAGATGCACCCAGCCCACCAGTCCGGCCAGCAAGGTGCTCAGCAGCGCCAGCACCCATAGCACCAACAACAGCGCCACACCGCGCTGGCGCTTCATAACGTTCGAGCCTCAGATGCCAGATCAAGGCGCAGGTCGATACTTTGCAACGGCCACGTCACCGGCCCTGCCAGCTGTACATCGACGCGCACACTGATCGGCAAGCGTGCGGGCCAGGGCCAGTGGTCCAGCCAGTCGGTGGCCTCACCTTTGGGCGAGATGCCGCGATAGCTGAAGTTCACGCTGTGCACTTGATGCAGCAGCACCTGCGGTTCTTGCGCAGGCAGCAAAGCCTGATTGCGCAGACGTTGCACAATCACCTGCAACCGTTGACCCGCCGCCAGCGTCACGCTGTAGCGATACAAACCGCCGCCCAGATGGGCCGAGAGCGGCGCGTAAAAATGCACGCTGTGTCGCTCGCCGACGAACACCGGCGCCTGCGTAGCATCGGGGCCGGAGGCTGCCAGCGGTAACGTCTGGCCGATGGCGGTGTGCAGAAAGTTCTGCGTGGAGCGCACCTCATCCAGTCGCGTGCTGTAGCGTTCGGCCTTGACCATCGCTCGATTGGCGCCGGTGATCGCCCCTGCAATCAGGGCCAGCAAAATGCCAAGCAGGCTCAACACCACCAGCACTTCGAGCAACGTAAAACCTTGCGCAGCACGCTTCATGGGTTCACCCCCGAACCGGCACTGCGCACTTGCAGCGTGCTGTAGTGCGCGTGCCGAGTGCCGTCGCTGAGCTCAAGCTCGAGTCGCCAGGCCGTAAGCGGGGCATTGCCTGCCGCTAGCGCACTGACATTCAGCCGCCACGTCACCCCCGACCAGCGTCCTTCCGTGACGCCCGCCTGCAAGCGGCCCACGTTGGCTTCGGCCATCAGTGAGCGCGCTGTCAAGCTCAGCCGATCACTGCGTTGTGCCTGTTGCAGGGCGCGGGCGCTCTGCCCGAACGCGGCCACCAAAACACTGCTGCACACCGCCAGCACGGCGAGGGCGGCAAGCATCTCCAACAAGGTAAAACCTCGCTGGCCGTTCACTTGAGCGCACGCAACTGAACGCTGCCGGTAAGCCAATTTATATCGACCCGCCACTGTTGGGCGTCGCGTGTCAGCAACAGATTGCCGCCGCTGGAGCCGCCATCCGGGTAAAACTCAAACGCCGAACCGAGCCCTTCTGCGGTGTGCAGTTGCACGTGCATGTCTGCGGGCAACTGCCGGACTTTTTGCAGGGGCCCCTGAAAGCGGCCGCTGTTCAGATCAAAACGAGTCTGCGCCGGCTGCCCCGTCACGATGGCCTGAACCCGTGCCGCGCGCAGCGCATGAACCACCTCGCTCAACGCGCGGCGCTCATGGGCGCTGTGCAGGCCTTTGCCCACGCCTAAGCCCACCAGCGCGATGCTGATGCCGATCAGGGCAATCACCACCAGCAACTCGAACAGGGTAAAGCCGCGCGTGCGGGGCAGGGGGCGCATGTTATTCCCAGTTACCCAGGTCGGCCTTGTAGCCATCGCCGCCGGGTTGACCATCTTGACCGAAGAATATCAGGTCGAAGCTGCCGTGCTCACCGGGGTATCGGTAGCCGAATGGATGGCCGAACGGGTCCTTGAGGTCGCTCGGTTTGGCGTACGGCCCGGCCCAACCGCTGCTGTTGGCAGGCTTGGTGATCAGCTGCTGCAAATTGGCCGGGGGCGTGCCGACATCCAGGCCGTAGCTTTCGACTTTCATGCCGAGGCTGGCCAGTTGAGCCTTGCCGGCGCCGTACTTGCCTTTGTCGACGTTACCGCCGACCTGACGCACCACAATGGTGGCCACAATCCCCAGCAGTACAATCACCGCGAGCATTTCCAGCAGGGTGAATCCGCCCTGACGACGGCGTTGGGCGGGTTTGAATCGAGTCATAGGGGTTTCCTCAAATATTACTGGTCAGGCTCATCAGCGGGAGCATGATGGCCAGCATGATCACCGCCACCATGACGGCCATGATCACGGTCAAACTGGGTACGAGTGCTGCAAGCATGCGGTCGATGCCACGCTTGGCCTCGACATCGAAAACGTCGGCGACTTTGAGCAGCATGCTGTCGAGGTTGCCGGCCTGTTCGCCGACCTCAATCATTTGCAGAGCCAGCTCGGGCAACAGCGGTTGCTCACCGAAAGCCTGAGCCAGGGTGCCGCCAGCCTTGACCCAGTCGGTGGCATGTTCGACCTGAGCACGCAGCGCATGGTTGCCACACACTTGGCGAACAATGCTCATGGCCTGAAGCAGGGGCACGCCGTTGTTCAGCAAGGTTCCCAGGGTGCGGGCCAGTCGGGCGGCTTCGACACGTTGCAACAACGGGCCGATGACCTTTAGCGTCAATATGCGGCGGTCGTGTCGCTGACGCCGTTGTGGGTCACGCCTCAACACTGCAATGCCCCAGATCGACGCCACACTGGCCCCCAGCAGTAGCAGGCCGTAGGCACTCAAAAATTCGCCGAGCCACAATATGGCCTGCGTGATCAGCGGAATGGGCACGCCCAGGTCGCGAAAGATCGGCACAAACTGCGGCACAACATAGGCCAGCAGCAACGCCAGCGAGCCGAGGACGCCGACCACCAAAAAGATCGGATAAATCAGTGCATTGATGACTTCGCCGCGCAGTTTCTGGCTGCGTTCCAGGTAGTCGCTGAGCTGACGCAGGGTGTTCTCCAGCGAACCCCCGGCTTCACCGGCACGCACCATGCTGATGTAGAGGCTGGAAAACTGCCCGTGCTCCTCTTCCAGCGCCTGACTCAAAGGCTTGCCCGCTTTGACTTGCTCGCGCACGCGTTCCAGCAGGGCCTGACGCTTTGCATCATGGTTCTGTCGCAACAGCGTGCCCAGCGCCCGCTCCAGTGGCTGGCCGGCACCGATCAGCGTGGCCAACTGCTGGGTAAAACTGACCAGCGCCGCACCGCTCAGGGCACTGCGCCGCATAACAATGCCCGGCCCGCTGCTGGCACTGTTTTGCAGGCTGAGCAGCAACAGTCCGCGTTTTTGCAGGGTGGCCGCCGCTGCGCTTTGGTCAGCGGCTTGCAGTGTGCCGTTTTGCGCAACGCCATCGGCGTCCAGTGCGCGGTATTTGAAATGCGCCATGATCAATCGCCGCGTGTCACACGCAGCACCTCTTCGAGTGACGTGACACCGGCCACGGCCTGCCGCAACCCTTCTTCGTAGAGCGTACGCAAGCCGCCGCGGCGGGCGGCCTGTTCGAGGGTTGAGGCATCGGCCTGACGCATTAGCAGGCTGCGCAGTTCTTCGTTCATCACCAACAGTTCAGTGATCGCACTGCGCCCGTGATAACCGCCGTTGGCCTGATCGCTGGCGGGTTGGTAGAGCATGATTGGACGTTGATCGGTAAAGCGCTCCAGCCCATGGGCCGCCACCAGTTCGGCGGGTGCTTCGAAAGCGATGCGCGTGGCGGGATCGAGCCTGCGCACCAGTCGCTGGGCCAGAATGCCTTTGACCGTTGAGGCGATCAGGTAGCTTTCGACCCCCATGTCGAGCAGCCGCGTGATACTCGCAGCTGCGCTGTTGGTGTGCAGGGTGGAGAGTACAAGGTGGCCGGTGAGCGAAGACTGAATGGCGATGCGGCAGGTTTCCAGGTCGCGCATTTCACCGATCATGATCACGTCCGGGTCTTGACGCACAATGGAGCGCAGTGCACCGGCGAAGTCGAGGCCAATGGAAGGCTTGACCTGAATCTGGTTGATGCCTTCGAGCTGATACTCCACCGGATCTTCGACCGTAATGATCTTGCGTTCGGCGGTATTGAGGCGTGACAGCGCGGTATACAGGGTGGTGGTCTTGCCCGAGCCGGTGGGGCCGGTGACCAGCAGAATGCCGTGGGGGTTTTCCAGCACGTCGAGAAAGTTCTGCAAGCGCTCGCCGTCCATGCCCAGGCTGGGAAAGTCGAAACTGACGGTCTGACGGTCGAGCAGGCGCATCACCACTGACTCGCCGAAACTGGTGGGCACCGTACTGACCCTCAGGTCCAGCTCCTTGCCTTGAATGCGCAACATGATCCGGCCGTCCTGAGGCAAGCGGCGCTCGGCAATGTCCAGCCGGGCCAGAATTTTCAGGCGCGAAATAATGGCGGCCGAAGAGCTGGAGGGCGGCGCCTCGGATTCGTGCAGCACACCGTCAATGCGGTAACGCACTTTGAGTTGGCTTTCGAAGGGCTCAATGTGGATGTCGGAGGCGCGCTGTTCGACTGCGCGTTGCAGGATCAGGTTGACCAGACGGATCACCGGCGCTTCCGAGGCCAGGTCTTTGAGATGTTCGATGTCATCTTCGGCGCCGCTATGCTCGTCCAGCGTCTCGATCAGCGAGCCCATGGCCGAGCGGCCCTGACCGTAGAATCGTTCGATCAGCACGTCCACGTCGCTGGCCAGCCCTACCGACACATACACCGGCGTCTGGCAGGCGTAGCGCACGGCTTGTAACGCATAGGCGTTGCCGGGGTTGGCCGTCAACACATGCACACCGTCAGCATGGGTGCCGATCGGCAGCAGTCGGTGATGACGCATAAAACGCTCACTGAGGCTTGGCAGCGCATCGACGGGCAGCGGTACGGCGTCCGCCATCAGCAGCGGTGCGCCAAGGGTCGAGGCCCATGCCCGGGCTACGTCCAGTTCGGACACCAGCCCCAGGCGTGTCAGCAGCTCAGTCAATGAACTGCCCGCAGATTCTTGTGCCAGACGGCGTGCCCGGTCCAGGTCACCGGTCTTGAGGCCTGCATGGGCCAATAACCAGGCACACAAGGCATGAGCCGAGTGCTCACTCAGGTGTTCGAGGTGGACGGGAATCAAAGATGTGGGCACGAAGTGACTTCAAATAACGACGAACAACAAGGGACTAAATCAAGACCCTTGTCATTCGTGGGTAATAATTAAGTGCGAATAACGTTAGTTGTTGCGAGTGTCGGATTTTGCTGTCGGGCGACCGCGTTTGTTTTCGTCCGCTTTAACTTGTTTATGTGCCTTGTTATCGACTTTTTCCTTTTTGGTCTGAGTCATTACGGTGGAGTCAGGTGCGCCTGATGCGGTATCTGTCGTATTCGATTCTGCAGCCATTGCCGTAGTGGCTATTGCGAATGTCATGGCAGCGACAGCACCAAGTAGTGGCAATTTCATATTAAATATCTCCGTGCGGGTGGCAGTGTTGAAATGATGGCAACTTTGCTGTGCAACGGCTCCGTCCAAGGCGATTCCTTCTCAGGTGCCCGAATTCAGAGGGTTGCAAGGGTCGTCGACAAATTCACTAAACCTACAGACATGTTGGTTTAGGAAGAGTTCAGCAAATGTATCAAAAAATTTCAATATTTTACCAAATGTATATTTTTGTTTGACTTCAACTAAAAACAACTGCCTTAATTTAAATGGAGCGGGGGTCTACCGCGCTATTAACTGGCACTGTGCCAGTAACTTTGTTTTTATTTAGTCTGTCGCCCAAGTTCATTGCTTGCAGGTGCGTCATTTTTCTTTGTCCGCTGTTTCTGTTTGAAGCCTCGGTATAGGCGAACTATTGCCTTGAATAAAGAGGTTTGGCCTGTCAACTGCGGCAATTGCGCGCGGCGATATATGGAGCGTTATTCTGATGCGAACCCGTAGAACTTTAGGTGCTCATTCGGCACTGGCTTTGTTGGCTCTTGCAGTCGGGCACGCCAACGCGGCGTCGACCACGACTCAAGAGCAATTGGCCGCCAAGGAAGTTCGTGCTGACAAGGCCGCCGAAAAAACCCTGGCCAAGATGACCCAGGAAGAGAAGTTGGCCTACATCGGCGGGATCGGTGGCTGGGACGTTAAACCACTGACGCAATACGGCGTGCCGCAGATTCATGGTGCCGACGGCGGCGCCGGGATTCGCTACACCAGCGAAGGTAACGACTCGGGTGTGGTCTATCCGTCCGGCCAAAACCTGGCAGCCACCTTCAACCCGCGTCGCGCCATCGACTTTGGCCGTGCGCTGGGTTACGACACCGCCACCGGCGGCTATCAGTTCGTCACGGGGCCGGGCATGAACCTCTATCGCATGCCGTGGAGCGGTCGTGCGTTTGAATACCTCTCCGGTGAAGACCCGTTCCTGGGAGCCAGCCTTGGGCCTGCGGTCATCAACGGTATCCAGCAGCGCCGTGTCTGGGCTGAAGCCAAGCACTATGCGGCCAACGACCAGGAAACCAATCGCTTCATCCTTAATCAGGTGATGCCTGAGCGTGTGCTGCGCGAGTTGACCTTGCCGCCATTTGAATCGGCCACCAAGAACAGCACTGTGGCAATGATGATGTGTGCGTTCCAGAAGGTGAATGGCGAGTACGCGTGCGAAAACAAACACCTGATCGCCCAGATCCTGAAAAAAGAGTGGGGTTACAAAGGTCTGGTACAAAGCGACTACAACGCCATTGTCCACGGTCTGCCGGCGGCTCAGGCAGGCTCCGACCTGGACATGATGGGTGGCCAGATGAACAGCTCGGTGCTCAAGCCGTATCTGGACAGTGGCGAGCTGGACATGGCAACCGTTGATGACAAGGTTCGCCGCATCCTCAAGAACATCTACCTGTACCAGTTCGACAAGTTCGCACCGCTGACCACGCACAACATGAACAGCGCTACCAGTAACAAAGTTGCGCTGAACATCGCCCGTGAAGGCATCGTGCTGCTCAAGAACCACAACGACGTATTGCCGCTGGACAAGGCCAAGGTCAAACGCATCGCAGTGGTCGGTGATCTGGCCAAGTACGCGCCGCCCACCGGCTTCGGCAGTGCCCACGTTGACGCCACCCGTTACATCAGTGAGCTGAGCGGTTTGCAGCAAATGGCTCCCGGCGCCAAAGTCGAGTTTCTTGATGGCCTGTCGCTGGACCCGACCGCGTCGCAGTGGACGACCCACGACAGCAAGGGCAACGCTGTAGCCGGCATGAAAACCGAGTACTTTGCCAATGCCAACTGGTCCGGTGACCCGACGGCGACGCGCATCGACAGCTACGTCAACATGGACTGGTCCACCGACGATCTGCCTAGCAACGGCGATACGGCCAACACCTCGATTCGTTGGAGCGGCCAGATGACACCGGTCACCAGCGGCGAGCAGGTGTTCAAGGTGCGCGCTGACGGTGCCGTGCGTTTGTGGGTCAATGGTGAAAAGATCATCGACAATGGCGATGGCGAAAACATCACCAACAAGAGCATCCCGCCGACCATTCCGGTGTCGGGCAAGATCAAGCTGCAAGCCGGCAAGTCTTATGACGTGAAGCTTGAGTACTCGCGTCGCGACGGTTTCCTGTCCACCATGGGCGGACTGGTAGGCGTACAAATGGCCTGGGCTTCGCTGGCCGCACCCCAGGACCTGTCCAAATACGACGCTGTAGTGGTTGCCGTGGGTAACAGCAACGAATACGAAGGTGAAGGTTTCGACCACAGCTTCGACTTGCCTGAGTACCAGAACGAGCTGATTCGTAACATCGCCAAGGCCAACCCCAACACCATCGTCACTCTGCACGGCGGTACCGGCTTGAAGATGAGCGACTGGATCGATCAGGTGCCGGCTGCGCTGCATGCGTTCTATCCGGGGCAAAACGGCGGTCAGGCATTGGCTGAAATTCTATTCGGCAAGGTCAACCCGTCTGGCAAGTTGCCGATCAGCATCGAACGCAACATCGAAGACAACCCGTTGTACGCGGACTTCCCGAACTTCGACAACACCCGCACCCTGAAAGAAATCAGCTACAAGAACGACCTGACCATGCTGGGCTATCGCGGTTACGACAAAACCGGCACCAAGCCGTTGTTCGCTTTCGGCCACGGCCTGTCGTATACCCACTTCACCTACAACAACATCTCGGTGACGCCGGGTGTTGCGGTGGGCAATACGCCGATCAAGGTCTCCTTCGACCTGACCAACAGCGGCCAGCGCGCCGGCTCCGAAGTGGCTGAGCTGTATGTCGGTCAGCAGAACCCTACCGTTGAACGCGCGGTCAAAGAACTCAAGGGTTACAAGAAAGTCTTCCTGAAACCGGGTGAAACCCGTCACGTCACCATCGAACTGAATGATCGTTCGCTGGCTTACTTCGACGACAAGAGCAAGCAGTGGGTGGTCGATGCCGACACCTTTAACATCAGCCTGGGTGCCGCATCGGATGACATTCGTTTGCACGCCAAGCTGGTCAACTCATTCCGTCAGGAACTGTCTACCACCACCAGCAACCCGTTGCCCCGTTCGGCCTTGAACTCGGTCAAAGTCACGCTGCCAGCCGTCACGACCGGCGGTGTTTTCGACCAGAGCGAGAACGTCAATGACAATAACGGTGATGCCGATTACGAAGGCAACGCTGACTACTGACCGTAGGGGCGCCAGGGCGTGAAAGCCAGCCCTCGGTTTTGTTGCCACTGAAATGAGCCGAAGCCCCGGGGTGATCCAGCGATAAAGGATCACCTCGGGGCTTCAGGCTTTAATGTCCCGCTTGACCGAAGCCATAAAGCTTTCAAAGCGCGAGATCAGGTCGACTTTTTCCGGAAACCGCAGCCACTGCAACTGCAAGCCGTCCATCATGGCCAGCACGTGGGCAATCGTTGCATCCAGATCCACATCCCCGCGCACTTCACCCGCTACCACCAGATGGTCGAGGCGGGCGCGCATCCGCTCATGGATAGCCTGGTAGCGCGACTGATACCACTCCCAGGCCGGATGGGTGTCCACCAGGCTCTCGGCATTGAGAATACTGAACGCCCGAATCACACCCGGCGCTGTCGCGTTCGATCGATTGATCTGCTGCAACCCTTCAATAAAACCATCGAGCGTCGGCTCAGTCTGTGCCGCGTCGGAGGCTCTCTGGTTAATTTCGTCGCGCCGGGTCAGCACCGCCATCAGCAGTGAGACTTTGTTGGGGAAATGATGAAGCACACCGGCGACCGAGATGCCGACGTGTTCGGCAATCCCGGCAATCGACGCCCCGGCATACCCCTTGATTGAGAACATGACCAGTGCGGCATCCAGCAGTTCTTCGCGACGTTTCTCGCCTTTGGGCGCTCGGCGTGTTCGGGGGGCAGTGTCTGATGTATTTTCGGGCATAAGTGATTTCCTGGCGCTTCCCTTCGTTTCAGGTCTTGCAGCGATTCGAGCAGGTGCACATTGTATAGGCGTGCGGCCCCATACCTCGACAGGTCACTTGTGTAACGGTGCAACTGATTTTAATCAAGCGAAAATGGCCAGCCCCAGGTGCAGGCCAATGGCCCCAACCGTTCCACTCGGTCAGGTTAAGGCACTGGCTGGGGTTTCTGCACGAAGAGGGCCTCGCAGATCAGCGCTCAAACGGCACTGCTGGCCGCGAGGTTGCAGTATTGCCCTTTGTAATACAGCAACGGCTGCGTCGACGCTGCTACTTGCAGGTTTAACGCTTTCACTTCACCCATCACGATCAAGTGATCACCCGCGACGTATTCGGCGTGAATTTCGCAATCCAGCCAGTGCAGGCTGCCGGCAATCAGCGGATTGCCCAGTGGTGATGCCTGCCACTCGACACCGTGCCATTTGTCCGTGCCCCGAAGAGCGAACTGGTTGGAAATACTGACTTGTTCAGCGGACAGGATATTGACGGCGAATCGACCTGCCTGGCGTATCCGGGGATAGCTGGCCGAACGGGCCATGACACTGAACGACACCAGCGGCGGATTCATCGACACGCTATAGAACGACTGGCAAGTGAAGCCTATCGGTTCGCCTTCAACGCAAGAGGTGATCACCGTAATACCTGAGGCGTAGTGCCCCAGGGCTTCGCGAAAACTCAATGGATCGATAGCCATGCAGGTAAGAGACATGAACAAGCCTTAATAGGGGGCACTCGTTTGAAGTTCTCTTCGGACGATGTCCGCACCTGCAGTCAATGCCTGTAACTTGCCTCTTGCGATTTGGCGAGGGAGAGGCGCCATACCACAGTTGGTGCAGGGATACAGTTTGTCGGCATCGACGAACTTCAGGGCTTGTCGCAGGGTGTTGGCGACTTGCTCGGGTGTTTCAATACTGTGAGACGCCACATCGATTGCCCCCACCATTACTTTTTTACCGCGAATCAGTTCCATGAGTTCCATAGGGACATGCGAGTTATGGCACTCCAGTGAAATGATGTCGATGCTGGATTTTTGCAGCTTGGGGAACGCTTCTTCATATTGACGCCATTCTGACCCCAGTGTTTTTTTCCAGTCGGTATTGGCCTTGATGCCATAGCCATAGCAAATATGCACCGCCGTTTCACATTTCAGGCCTTCAATGGCCCGTTCTAAAGTGGCCACCCCCCACTCATTCACCTCATCAAAGAACACATTAAAAGCGGGCTCGTCGAACTGGATAATATCCACGCCGGCAGCTTCTAATTCATGGGCTTCTTCATTGAGAATCTTGGCAAATTCCCAAGCCAGTTTTTCGCGGCTTTTATAATGAGCGTCATGCAGGGTATCGATCATCGTCATGGGGCCAGGCAGCGCCCATTTAATAGGTTGGCCTGTGTGCTGACGTAAAAACTTGGCATCTTCGACAAACACGGATTTTTGCCGACTTACGGCCCCCACGACCGTCGGTACGCTGGCATCGTAACGGTCACGAATTCTGACCGTCTCGCGTTTTTCAAAATCAACGCCGTTGAGGTGTTCAATAAAGGTCGTGACAAAGTGTTGGCGAGTCTGTTCACCGTCACTGACAATATCGATGCCCGCCTGTTGTTGTGCTTGCAATGACAAAAGCAAAGCATCCTGTTTGCCTTCAGCCAATGTTTCTTCTTGCAGTTTCCAGGGCGACCACAGTGTCTCGGGTTGTGCAAGCCAGGACGGTTTAGGCAAGCTGCCAGCAGTTGAAGTGGGTAGTAATTTTTTCATGAAAGTTAGCCTTGTATTTCTTGACAGTCAAAGGGCGTACTGCGAGGACCACTGCTCCAGCAGGGCATGGTGGGGCTTGATGAAGTGCTCCTCCACGAACTTGCCCTGTTCAATCGCCAGTTGGCTACGTTCTTCTCGATCATAAACAATTCGAGTCAGTGAATAATCCTGGTGCTTCAAACTTGGCTGATAGGATTTTCCTGCGGCCGAATTGGCATTATAGATTTCTGCACGGTAGATCTTTTGGAACGTGTCCATCGTGCTAATGGTGCTGATCAGTTCAAGCGCCGTGTAATCGCGCAGTAAATCGCCGGAGAAATAAAAAGCCAACGGCGCAACACTTTGTGGCGGCATGAAGTAACGAACGCTTAACCCCATTTTTTTGAAGTAATCATCCGTCAAGGAGTGTTCATCCTGCTGGTATTCAACACCCAGTACCGGGTGTTGGTTTTCAGTCTGATGGTAGGTCTTGTTGCTCGAAACGCTCAGGCAGATGACAGGCGGCTTATGAAAGTTGTCGGTGTAACTGCTTGAATTTACGAAGCACTTGAACAACTGCCCGTGCAGGTCACCAAAGGTCTCGGGCAAGCTGAACTCGGCGCTGTCTTTATTGTGCGCCTGCAACAGCACGCTGAAATCATAATCGCGTACATAAGAGGAAAAATTGTTCCCCACTATGCCGTCGATACGCTCATTGGTTTTATGATCAATGATCTGTGTTTTTAGAATTTCAATCAGGGGTATGGCAGAGCCAGTGCCCGGTGTATCAATGTTCATTTCGGCTGAAATAATATCGATTTCAACTGAGTAGCGATCGCCGGTGGGGTTGTCCCAATGGGCCAAGGCATTGAAACGATTATTTATCATGTTGAGGGTGTTGCGCAGGTTCTCCTGGCGACTCTGGCCTCGGGCCAAGTTGGCAAAGTTAGTGGTCGTGCGGGTGTTTTCAGACGGCTGATAATGTTCGTTGAATGGAATGCTCTTAATGGTAAAGGTAAAGTGATTCTTCATCTTGATTCGGTGCCTTGATGACTGAGGTTAAATCTGATGGCGGACGGGAAGTGTCCAGCTGCATTTCAGATTCTCGGCGGTTCACTCAGTTGTCTTGAGAGTGTTTGTTAGGGCCTAGTTTAGGCTGAGGCATTGAGATGAATACAATGAATTGATTTCACTGAATCGTTAGCGCTGTTCATGATCGGGCGCGGTCAGTGGTGCAGCGTCTTTGGACAGTCTCTGTACTCCGGATTTCCCTTACACCCGTATCAAAGGCCGGGTTTCGGCGCTGCGATTAAACAGCGACATGCCGGTCGCGCGCCGGTACTCGCTCGGCGTTTGGCTCATTTCAAGACGAAAATGACGGTTGAAGTTCGAGATATTTTCATAGCCCACTTCAAAGCAAATGGTGGCCACCGACAGTTCGGTTTGCATGAGCAGCCGACACGCACGCTGAACCCTCAACTTGCGCATAAGGTCGATGAAACCGTGGCCGGTAATTCGTTTGAAAAAACGCGAAAACCCCGGTTCGCTCATCTTCAACTGGCGAGCAATGACGGACACCCTAATATCACCTGTGAGTTCAGCCAGCAAATAGTCAAACGCCTTGTTTATGCGCTCTGAACTGTGCGCATTGAGGGTGGGGCTGTAGCAGGCGCTGGCCAGAAAATGCACCTCTTGCGCGGGTGCCTTGATAAAGACATTGATCACTTGCAGAAACAGAATCAGCCGTTCCAGGCCCTCAGCCAAACCGATGGCTTCGAGCAGGTGGGCGGCCTCTACCGCGGTTGAACCGGTAAACGTCAGGCCGCGGCGGGCCCGCTCAAACAAATCCTGCAAGCCACCCAGTTCCGGTAGTGTGCCGCGCAAGGCCAAAATCGCAGCACCATCAAACTGCAACACCACATCACGCCCGGCCAAGTGCTCACCGGGTGCCACGTCGCCAATCCAGTCATGGGGCAGGTCGGGGCCAATCAGCGCGACATGCCCCGCCGCAAACGCACCGATGTAATCGCCCGCCACCAACTTGCCGCTGCCTTGGCGAATCAGATGAATTTCAAACTCGGGATGATGGTTCCAGCGTGCCAGCGCATACGGGTAGTCATGCTCATACCAGCGAAAACACTGATGAGGCTCAGGGAGAATGACCTCCAGTTCGGCGGGCCGCTGTTCAAACAGGGCGGCTCGGTGATCAGACATAGCTTGCCCTTTTTATCGTTATGTGTGCGATGAGTCGCAGCAACATACGCGTTTGTGGTCGGCGGCGGCTAGATCATCCATTGCGCAGGGCGGATATTTTTTTAACCCAGGGCTACCCGATTAAAAAAGTATCAGCCGGGCATCCGCTGTGCATTTGTCGGGTAATTTTTAACCTGTTGAAATCATCCCCAGCCTTGATGCCCACGGGCATTGCCCTCTAATAAAAACGGATGAATAACCCATGAAACGACTGGAAGGTAAAAGCGCGTTGATAACAGGTTCTGCCCGAGGCATCGGCCGCACCTTTGCTCAAGCCTACATTCGCGAGGGGGCTACGGTGGCCATCGCCGACATCAACCTTGAGCGCGCCCACGCCACGGCCCTGGAGTTGGGGCCGCAGGCTTTCGCGGTCGAAATGGATGTCACCAGCCAGCGCTCCATCGACGATGCGCTGGGCGCCGTCATCGCGCAGACGGGCAAACTGGATATTTTGATCAACAATGCGGCCCTGTTTGACCTGGCTCCGATTGTCGGCATCAGCCGGGACAGTTTTGAGCGTCTGTTTGCGATCAACGTCGCGGGCACCCTGTTTACCTTGCAGGCGGCCGCCAAACAGATGATTAGCCAGGGGCATGGCGGCAAAATCATCAACATGGCCAGCCAGGCCGGTCGCCGGGGCGAAGCGCTGGTGGGGGTGTATTGCGCCACCAAAGCAGCGGTGATCAGCCTGACCCAATCTGCGGGCCTAGACCTGATCAAGCACGGCATCAACGTCAACGCGATTGCCCCCGGTGTCGTCGACGGCGAACACTGGGACGGCGTAGATGCACTGTTTGCCCGCTACGAGAACCGCCCATTGGGCGAGAAGAAAAAAAGCGTGGGGCAAGAGGTGCCTTTTGGTCGAATGGGCACTGCTGATGATTTGACCGGAATGGCCATATTTCTGGCGTCCCCCGACAGCGAGTACGTGGTAGCCCAGACCTACAATGTCGACGGGGGCAACTGGATGAGCTGAGGGTGGCCGTGTGGGCGGGCGGTGCGGGCGGCAGAAGTACAATTGCCCGCTGCTCCCGGCCCTGTCTATTTCATGAGATTGTCAAAATCACTGCTGGAAAAGGGAAGTTTCGGATTGTCGAATTGACCCAGGATATGCAGGTACGGGTCCAGCCCAGCAATGTGTTTTTCAAGCGTTGCACGTATTCTATGAATTCAGGTATACAATATAAAGGGCTTAGGTTTGTTTTGCTTATTCTTTTGTTCATGATAATAATCTACCTTCATATCCGCCCTGGATAATTCCTTGTCAATTTCTATCTGCCAGCCCTCACTATTACCCATAATAGCTTTTATTCCGGTCAGAATATCTCTCTTGATTTCAATAGGTAAGTGGTACGTAAATATCGATTCGTTTCTTTTGTGGGCGTCCAGATTGTTTGCGCCTGAAACAGCGGCGCTATCGTTTTTCAATATATTAACATGCTTTAAATTTAAGCTTCGGGATGCACCATATAGCATGCTTGCCTGGGAGTTGGTATGGAAATTAGCATGCTTTCTTATATGTCTGGTGTCGCAAAAAGTAAAACCTATATAGTCGTCACTTATATCGCTTGCGTTTAACTTTGATAACAGTTGTAAGTGAGCAACGGGAACATTGCTACCCTGGCCCGGGTGCATTATTGCGTTTCCGGAGTCATGGGTTTTATTTAAAAATTCTTTTTGTCCCCAGCCAAAATCTATCATGTCACCCCTGTCAATAGAAATCGGGTATAAATCTATCTGTCCTGTTTTAATATTTAATGCGCCTGTATACATATTTCCTGGTGATGAGTGGCTCAGGTAGTAATCAACTGTTCCTTTATAAGTACGCCCTTCAGAATCCTTTATGTCTTTGCCAGGACTAATCTTTGGCATATCAAAATTGATCGTGGCCTTACCCACAAGAGCGTTTTCGCTTCGCGTATCAACAATATGATAAATATGAGATTTCTGCGGATTAATTGAATCGCCTGAATAGCCGGAGCTGGAAGCTATGGTCGAACTCTGATTCTGCTGGGCAACCTGCTGCTGCCTTCCGATCAAAGAGGACAGGAAAACGGGCTGTCGCGAAGCTGTGGCAGGCGAAACCTGCTGATTTATTGGATGCTTGGAATCATCTCTATCAGGTAATGAACCTCTACGCTGATGATTTCTTTCACTAGGATGTTTGTACATAGAACAACCCTTTTATTGATTGAACTCCATCAGAGACTTAGGCGGCGTTGCCCCATCGCTAGCCTTAAAGGCTGCTCGATCGTCAGGGCGCTGCTTATGTTCACCTGAGTGGTTCAGCTGATTTTTTGAATATAAGACCATTATATTTTCCAGGTACAACCATCCCTGAGCGAGTTGGAACCTCTACCAGTTAAAGCCATGTTAGCTAGGGCATCCCTAACACTGTATATTCACGGGTGGCAAAACTAACTGCGGCCACATTACTACACAGCTTAGCTGATATCTTGGTTACCGTTTTCCCGTTGGTCTTCCAGACCATTTCCGACACAGATCAATAAACTTGAGATAGCGCAGCCTGGTTTATAGGCTCATAGAGCGCTTTGGAATAACTGCAACACTTGAAACGTGAGGCAGAGAGCCAGCCACCGGTAGAATCCAGGCGCTCACACCCAAGGATTCAAGCGAAGTACCCTTACAACGTCCACCTGCGGCTCAGGTAAAACCTGAAGAATCGGTCAACAACGAGATACTGTACGAACAATGGACCCTGATCGTGACATGGCCGGCTGGTGACCCAACAGGGTGTGCCCGGTTTCTTCGCGGTGTGACACGATGATCCGCTTCGACGCGATCTGGTTCGCCACCGAGCCCATGCACATGAGGGCCGGCACCGAGTCCGCTCTGGCGCGGGTGGTGGCCGTGTTCGGTGCGGCGCAGCGGCACTGCGCTTATTTGTTTGCCAATCGTCGCGCCACTCGCATGAAAGTGCTGGTGCACGATGGGCTGGGAATCTGGCTCGCGGAAAAATCGTTCCCCACTCATACGGCAAGATACCAATACCCACATCATCGAGTTCTCAGAAAGTCTTCAATCGTACCCAGTTTACTTACCCAATGATGGGCGATATAGGCTATTTCCCTTTCCACCATTGTGTAAAAGCCATCCTTGGTAGCGATATAGATATATCCGTTTAGTTCAGTGATGGCATTGAAGTCAGTATTCAGTTCTTTTCGAGTGATGACAGTGAAACCTTTCAATTGGTTGCCCGTGACAATCATTATTTATGCCTTCTAGCTCAGTACCGACACACCCGTATCCCGCTACGGTCTAACGAGTTGTAAAGCAAGTGCGTTTAAGCGGACATTGCCCTAAGTGACAAAGGCTTCAGACGCGCTCTTAGGCCATGCGTCGTGTGCATATGCTTCAATTCTCGTGAAATAAATCTTTATTAAATGTATCAATGACGTCTTTGAATAACTGAATATTTGGTATGTTAAGCACCGGAGGAAGTTGGGCGAGAGGGTGTTGCATCAATGGGTGATCAAAAGTCACGGGGTTTTTAAGGTTAGCCCATTCTCTGATTCTAAGAAATGCAAGAATTTCATAAGGGAAAAGCATGCGTTCCTCATAATCAAACTCTAGTACATCATCCTCTTCGGAGGAGAGAGTTTGTGCTAGGTGGAAATTGGCCATTTGTGAGATTACTTCTTGCAAAACAGTCTGGTCTGAAGTGTCCCAGCTCTGAAGCGCTTGGTCATAGGGTGAGAGTGTTGTTGGGTACGAGTATAATGATGTATCAATTTTTTGTCCGATACTGGTTGCAAAGAGCTCTAGTAAAAACCAAAAGTGACGAAATAATTTTCCGGCCTCATGTTTTTCATTTCTCCGGAGTTGCAGTAATGATGTATCTAAGCCTGTTTTTAATATGTTGAAGCGTGAGGAACATTCATCCTTCCAGCCAGAGATTGCTGCCATTGAAAATGATAGGGCTGATACAGCAAGTAGCATAGATGCTCCGCTATCACTATCAGCCAGTAATTTTTTAAGCTCCAACATTTGACCGTAATGGAAAGAGGCACGTGCAAGCTCTTCGTAGTCGGGATCACCATTAAGTGCAGTATTTTGATAATTGATAAGGTGCCAAGTTGCCAAGTTTTCCGATTGATCACCGAGAGTATGCGAAATATCTTGGCCTTTCAAATAATCAGTAAATGCATTCATGGGCTCATCTAGGAAAAGCGCTCTTGGAGTTGGGGAGCTGACCCAATTCGATATCCATATTTTGATTTTTTTATCAAGTTTTTTAATTGTTGCTGCTGGATTGGTTTTTCTATCCGCAATACTCATTGCCGTCACCATGTGGTAGCTTTAGAAGATCTGCTTGGATGTTTACTACATCCTTTTTCAAGGTCGTCCACAAATACATCATATTTTTCATAGGTTGGTGGGAGTTTATTCTTTTTTGCATCTTGCAGCCAACCTTGCGCTTTTCGAGCGTTGCGCATTGCTGCCGGGACTTTTCCGTAATTACCACTTCCTCGGGCCGCCTTCGCGAGCCGATCATTTGTGAAACTCTCACCACCTAAGCCTCTCTGAGCATTGCTGAGTTGACCGGGAACAGTGCCATCGGTAGTTTTTACTTCCCAAACTTTGACCTCTCCTGTTCTACTATTTCGGCCAATAAGGTCTACTCCATGCCCGGAATTGTTCTCTACACTGATGACCTCGTCGAAACCATCATTTATCAAATCCATTGACGCCAACCATTCACCGCACTTTCCTTTTTCTCTGCTGTTTTTTCTAGGTTTTACATTTCCCCCAGTTTCTCCATCTTTAGTTTCAAGTTCGCGCTTACGTGCCGCTTCTTCTCTAGTCTTCTTCTCCGCTGCCTCTTTTGCCGCCTTGTCTGCGGCTTCTTTCGCAGCTTTATCAACAGCCTCCTTACCCGCTTTACCCGACGCCTCGGCTATCTTCGCACCGTATCGGGCGGCCTTGCCAGCGGTGCCCGCATAGCCCACAAACGGAAACGCTGACAACAGCGACAAGCCAGCCCCGACATAATCCCCGCGCACAATGCTGATCGCCGCGCTGGCAATATCCGCCACTTCCCCGACCACAGGTATCAGCCCCACCACATCCAAACCCAGCTGGATGCCATCCAGCACCTGTTCCCCGGTGATGCCTTCTTCTTCCGTTTCGGCCTCTATCGGCGGATTGGCCTCTGTGGCCGCAACAGCGGCCGGGGCGGATTCCCCCACCACACGTCCGACGGTATTGCCGCTTTTGAATGAACTGAACGGTGGCATGGTTGCGAGTTCGGCCCGCAGGTAGCCCGCTCGCAAGGCTTCGTATTCGTCTTCTTGCATCTCCTTGCTGTCGTGCAGTGCGTTGCCTTGGGCATCGCGTCCGAAAATGTCGACTTGCACGCCGCCGTTCTCGCCTTGTTGCAGCATCATTTCATCGGGGCCGGCGATGCTGTCAGGGGAGCGGCGGACGGGAACGCGAACCGCGTGTATGTGCAGCGGCGGTAGGTTGAGGGCTTCTGCCATGCGCTAAACCCCGTTCATCCAGAACTTGTCGTCATGGCGCACGATCAATTTGCCTTCGGCCCTTACGCTGCTGCTTTTTTCCAGCGGGTAGCATTTGCCGCCCACGGTGTTGCTTTTGATGCCCTTGGCCGCACCGGCCTGATCGCCCTGTGTGGTCGGCACCAGACTCATGTCGTAGACCACCACCGGGTTGCCGTTGACGCGCACAGACTTGGCCACGCAGGTGGCGGTTTTCAGTTGGGCGGTCACGGGGTAGGGCACCGGCGGGAGCGCGGCGCCCATCGGCGTTTTGCAGACGTCCGGGACGAGGCTGACCACGGTCCACTGGTGTTGTTTACGGGCGATGACGTTGTCGGCCTGTCAGTGCACCCAGCAAGCACTGTGGTCGCCCTGCGGGTCGAACATGGTGGCAATTAGCGGGACGTCGATGCGGGGTTTGGCGCACAGGGGCGCTTTCCATTCGTCCTCCCCGCGAATTTTGAAAGGCTGCGAGAGGCCCTCTTCGAGGGTAAATTCGACCACCTCGAAGGCATCCCCTTGCAGGGGTTCAAAGGTAAAACGCAGATCGCTTTGACGAGGCATGGGCACTCCTTGTTATGTGCAAGCGTTAATCGACTAGCCAACTGGCATCGCCGTTTTCCAGAGAGCCACCGTGGTCAGTGGTGTCTGCGATGCGGGCAACACCTTTGCCCTCGATGGTTAGCGAGACTGAACCGCTGGTGATGGTGGCGCCGCAGCCCAAGGAATCACCGACACAGGCAACGGCGCGGTTATTGACGGTGAAAGCTTCAGCACCACTAGTAACAGTGGTGGGGCCACATAACGGACAAACGTGGTCGTGCCCGAGCAATACGATTGCCGGCATAAAACGTCCTCTAAACATGCTGCTCAAGTGGAGGAACTGCGAAAATTTTTAATTTCTCGTCTTGGGTTACTTTAGAAAATCGTCAAGGATCTTGTTGTCAGTATTTAATCGTTGTTGCTCCTCTGCAGATAGTCGACGGTACAGCGGTGTGGGCTGGTGTTTCGGGCTGCCTTTTGGGAGATCAAAGCGGCGCATCCATAAGTTGCTGGTGCGCTCGTTGAATCTAACTTCCCCCGCAATTGAGCCGTAATGCAGTGAACCGATATTGCTCACCCGCAACGGTTTGATTACTTCATTGACCATCACATAGAGTTCTGGACGTGGATCGATATCTGCTTTTCCCAAGGCAGGCCAATCACCGGCACGAAAAATCGTGCCCCATTCGTACGGCAAGATACCAATACGCACATCATCGAGTTGTTTGAGCAAGTCTTCGGTTGTGCCCAGCTTGCGTACCCAGTGATGGGCTATATAGGTGTACCAGTTGAGGTTTGTGTAGCCAGTGCGCCAGCTCTCATTGGCAATTAATAGAGTTAAATCTAAACCTCTATAGTTTTCCAAGAGGTCGTACTCGATATGTTGGTAGTTTTGTAATTCATAAGAATTTTGTATCCCTAACCCTGCTGATCCATGCAGGGGGCGTAGAATATTGCACATGTCAAATATAAGTTTATCGATGCCTCCTGCCCCGTTATCTTTGATTTCCTCTAGTGGAAGATAAAATCTTATCACTGAGAGAGCGTTGTGGATCCGTTCGAACCATTCAACAGGAAGCAGGGCCTCAAACATATACTCCCCAGGATGTTCAAAGCCCTGTTGAGATGACCACATAAATGAAGCCGAATCAGAGTACCCATCAGATTGAATGTAGGAAAGGCAATGACGCATTGTGCTCGGGCAAAATTCTTGAGTTATGACCTCCTCACTGCCCATATACCCCCATGTAAGTTTGTCACCATAATGGTTGCAATACAGCTCAAACGCTTCAGCGATATGCTTTCTCCTTACAGGCAGATAGGCATCCACAAGGTAGAAAGTCGCCACTAAACCTACTCTTAGAACGGGTTGCTTTTCAACGCTCTCCTCATCGAAGACGGTTAAATCCCACCGATGAGCGTCTAAATCCTTGAAAAACAGATCTTCATTCATTGCTTGTCTCCGGCAAACCTTCCCAAAACACATAGTTCTGTACAGTGGTAAGTTGATGCTGTTGGCGCTGATTCCATTTTGCGCAGAGTGACAGTTGCACACATTTGTTCAGAGGCTACCCTGAATTACGACGTCGAGGGGCTGTTATACATTCTGCTGCTGAAAGTTCAGTCGCGCGAAATACAGCCCTCGATAGCGAGTTTCTGAGTAACTCTTTGCTGCTGCCTTTTCCTTATTTGACTAGAGTGTCGAAATCAAGCTGAGACAAGGGAAGTTCCGGATTGTCGAACTGACGCAGGATATGTAGGTACGGATCCAGCTTAACGCGCCGAAGGTTATCCAATGTAGCGTCCCCACCCATGACGAGTGCAGGCTCGAAACCATACATTTCATCAGGCTTTAACGGGCCATATTTTTTCATGGCACGATCAAAAAGGTATTTTCCTTTGGTGTCTTTGTAGTCGAAGTCTTCCAACTTGGCGGAACCAAATAGTGCTTGGATGGAAGGATCAAGGTCTGGCAAGGAGTTGGGTTTTAGTTGGTTTTTCAGTGCAAGTATTTCATTGTGGATACAGGTAATGGTAACGCTTGCGCCTGTTGTTTCGCCGCACAAGTAGAGGTAGCCAAAGGCATCGCGGGCAATGACGTGGAATTTGTCTATGTTGGCAAACGACGTCTCCTCAAGCCAAGCATCTTTGATGTCCTCATATTCATCAGGATTCACTGTCCACACTCGACCGTTTGCATATCCCGCCCAGCCTTCTTCACGCCAATAAGTCAGCAGGATGGGAGGAAGCTTGTCTGCCCATTGTGCAAGGGTGATTTCTGGAACAGGCATTCTGTAAGTAGCCTCGCCAAATTTCTCGATGAAGTATTCGAAATGAGGGTCTTTCATCTTTATTTTCCTTTCGTGCCAGGAGGGCAGATGGTCAATTCCATATTCATGGTTTCTGAACCGTCACCGTGGGCGAATTCCTTGTCCGCGTAAATTTGTATGTATTGGTTAGGTGGCATGTTGCTGTACACCCTGTTCTTTTATTGTCCTTCGTGGTGGGGGACTAACTTTTTGATGACCAATTAAAAAAACGGTCTTCTAGCACCGCCCCTGTTTTTTTATAGTTGGTGTCAGTGACATCGTCTAAATTATCATAGTCATCGAATGTTTTTCCAAAGTCTGTTATGTAGAAATATTTCCATCCTGGGCGATAATAATCTTGCGTAAACGCATTTCCATTTGGATTGAAGTGGGACGGTAATAATTGGTCGCCAAGTATTTTTCTAATATTTTTGATTTTTGATTTTTGATTCGAGTGAGTCTTGGTTGCTCATGACTATGATTAGTTCATTTTGGTTCAAAAGTAAATCGTGGGCAGTCGCCCACCTTAAATAAAAAAATGGCAAAATTCCGCTGCCCTCGCTAGCCTCATTTGATATCGGGAAAAAGTCAAAGGGTTGTGTTTCAAGGATTTTTTTCCGTCTTCAAGAAATGGCTTTAGTAAGTCGTCCATTTTTCTGCCTGTTGATTGTGGTGAATGCTGAGACCATGTTCATGGTCTTCTAAGTTTCGGTGCGATGTCATTAAATTTGACAGGTCCCGTTCTGGAAAGGGACAATTATTTCTAATCAGTGAAAATTATGTAGACGGGCAATTCTTTATTGGGTATTGCAGCGGACGGGGGATGCCCGCCAGCTTGTGGGAGATAGTTTCCATTAATCATGTGTTAAAGCGGGACATTGTCGGGGTGTTCAATTAATTCCCACGCATTAGAGTTGAGCCGCAGAACAAAGGTAGTGGTAACGACCCAAAGTGTTTGATCGGTGGCATCCATGGATTCGATGCTAATGTGGCTGGGCAATGCCAATGAGTCGAATCGGGTCTTAACTAAATTTTTCTCGTGGACGTTAAAAAGTCCGGAAGTTGAACCTAGGTACAACGTTTGATTAAAGAGCCGCACAGACCAAAAATTGACGTCGGTTTTCTCAATGAGCAAGCGTTTGAAGCCAATACGATGATTGCCTCGAATGACTACGCCATTATGTCCGCACATAATAATGTCGTCTGCAGTGACACAATGGATATCATGTAAGTGCTGCCGGGTGCCGCTATGTACTGTTTGCCACTCAAGGCCGTCCCAATGAAGGACTGTGCCATTTGTGCCACAGGCATAAACATTGTCATCATGGGTGCCTTTAATGCACTCAAGCGAGGTTAATGTGCGCGCAGTGCCGGTGAGTTCAATTATGTTTATTTCTTGTTTAGAAGATATTTTTTCGATTATCGAATTCACTATGTTCTGTGCTAGCTCTCTTAGGTTCTGAGCTGTTTCAATCCAGGTATCTGAATCTCGGCAATATATTTGATTCCCGGCACCGCAGGCATATACCTTGTCATCTATATGGGTGATGCTACTCATCCCTCCCGCATTCTTGTGAATGGGTATTGTTTCAGTAATGACAGCCGTTGAGTTATAAATTTCTATCGTGCCGTCGCTACATAATGCATAGGTAGCTCTAGGCACTTCACTTGATGCATGCCGCATGGCGACGGATGTTACTGTTTTGTCAGGTATATCGTGATAAAACCATGCGCCTGGAAGTTTCAGGTTTAGCACAAACATGCGCGTGTAGTCAGTATCGTGTGGTAGAGCATCAATAAATGAACTGACATAGAGCATGTCATCATTTATCGCACAACTTGCTCCGAAGGTAATTGATGTGTTTTTTGCATTATTCATTTGTCACATTCCAGTATCAAACAAGTGGGTGCAATGTTTGCGAGAACTAACAGCTGCCAATTTTTGTATACAGCGCGGGTCAGATTATTTGACTGCTTATAGCCCGCCTGATCCTTTCGTGGTGTGACTACCCAGTGTTGTAATGTCCACATGCTTGATCCATCTTCCATTTGGGTCTGCCCGAAATAAATCATCAGCGGCCATGCCTCTGCTTGCATGATAAGCATGAAGCTCCGCAAGCATGACTACGGGGTTACACCCGGTGACCGCTGCAGCTGCCATCACCCCCAGAATCTCCAGTTCCGCCAGCGTTGCCGTTCCTGGAGGATTTCCCTTGCTGCCCAACAGTTTTTCATTAGTGTCGTAGATTTTATGGATGAGTCCATGTTCGTTCGCCTTGGCCCCTTTACGTCTGGGAGTGGCTCCATCGACACAGAGGCAATAGCCATTCGAGTGAGAAACCCCCCCTGCGATACGTACCCCTTTTTCTGTCTTGAATACGCGATCAGGGACAACATGATGCGCCGTTTTACCCATTGGGCAATTTTTGCCCTTCCCATACGCCCTTAAACGACAGTTTCTGTTCTGGCCTTTGGATTTACCACCACTTGTTTCTTTTGGGGGCGGTGGCTCTACTGTTTTCTTTCCAACAGTATTGGTTGTGGTCTCTGCAATTTCTTTCCCCGCATGTGCTCCTGCTTTATGAATGCCCTTACCTACCAGCACTCCACCTTTTAGCGCATCGCCTGCGAAGGGGATCGCCGCCAGTGCTGACAGGCGGGCATTGGCCGCATCGCCTTCCGCAGCATAAATTCCGGCATTGATAACGTCAGGTAATGCGCCCAGTCCGGGCACAAAGCCCAGCACGTCAAGGCCCCCGTGCACCCAGGGGCTTGCGCTTCCCCACCAACTTTGCTCCGTGTCGCCTTCAACCTCAATCGGCGGATTGGCTTGTTCCGCAGGAACAGCCGTCGGGGCTGTTTGCCCCACGACTCGGCCCAGCGTATTGCCATTGGCTGAGGTGCCACCTTTGGGCCTCAGGGCTGGGTCGGGGTAGGCGCGCAGACCAATCTCTGGGGCTTGTTCCCGGAACAGGGCGTAGTCGGCGTAACTCAGGTTCTGCTGCTGTTCCAGTTGCTGACCTTTCCAGATCTGCACGGTGACGCCGCCGCCACTCTCAAAGGTCGCGCACTGTTTGCCGCCATACTCCACGAAGGATTTGCTGATGTTGATTTCAAGCGGTTCTGCCATGCGCTAAACCCCGTTCATCCAGAACTTGTCGTCATGGCGCACGATCAATTTGCCTTCGGCCCTTACGCTGCTGCTTTTTTCCAGCGGGTAGCATTTGCCGCCCACGGTGTTGCTTTTGATGCCCTTGGCCGCACCGGCCTGATCGCCCTGTGTGGTCGGCACCAGACTCATGTCGTAGACCACCACCGGGTTGCCGTTGACGCGCACAGACTTGGCCACGCAGGTGGCGGTTTTCAGTTGGGCGGTCACGGGGTAGGGCACCGGCGGGAGCGCGGCGCCCATCGGCGTTTTGCAGACGTCCGGGACGAGGCTGATCACGGTCCACTGGTCTTGTTTGCGGGCGATGACGTTGTCGGCCATGTCAGTGCACCGCCTGCGAGGTGCGCTTGAGCAGCGGTGCAGTGGGGTCGGTCTCAAAGCGCGCTTCAAGCACCCGTATGTCCAGCCCGTCGGGCAGGCTGATGCGGTGGGTCAGCACCAGGGTCATGGCGTCGGTGTCGATGCGCAGGGTGTCGGTGAGCAGGGGGAGTGGTAGCAGGGCGCCGTTGTTCAGGCGCAGCAGGACAAACGGGCGATGGCCGGGCATTTCCACACACAGTTGCCCATCTGGGGTGAGGCTCGGGTCTGTCAGGTTGAACAGTTCGATGCGCAGGTTGGGTGGAGGGAATTCGATTTGTTGATCGGCAGGCGCGCCGTTCCAGTAGCTGAAATCAAAATCCAGTGGCAAACCGGGCCAGCGCGCTGTTTTCCACGCCTCATCGTAGGTGCCTGCCAGCGCCAGACGCGGCGCCCAGGCCCGACCCACCACGCCAAACCCGGCAGGTTGATACTTATACGTACTGGTAACTCGCAGCATGTCGGTGGCGTCGAGCTGCCCGTCGGGATGTTTGGCTTTGTCCAGATGCAGGACGGGTGTGTCGATGGCTTCGATCTGCGGCGCGGGCAACACTCTCAGGGGTGCATCCAGTGTATAGCCCAAGGACTCCTGACGTTTTTCGATCCAGCCACAGCCCAGCGGGTTGCTGTAGCAGACCTCGTTGAGCAGGTATTCGGGACTGTCCGGCTTTAGCAAATGCTCGGGATTGCGCACCACGCTGCTGCCCCCGAAAGCACATTCCCAACGCAGCGGAACGCTGAGCGCAGGCTGCGGTTCGGTCAGTTGCCAGCCGCCGAACAGGCTGTGTTTGAACTGGCGTGGCCCGGTAAAGCGCAGCTGCTTGTCCAGCAGATTGCGGCGGGTCGGTGCATTAGCCAGGGCTTGGGCTGCGGCCATGCGTCGGGCTTGCCAGTCCTGAAGCTGGTACTGGTTCAATGGTTCGCCGGGGCTTAGCGGCTCGGGCAGCGGCACGTCCAGTTGTAATGGCGCCACGGGCACGCTTAGGCGCAGGCCGGCTTGCCACGACGGGGCCGCAAAGCCCAGCGGCGCATACGCGCGACCGACCACAATCACGTCGCAGCGCGGTTTGAACGGCGCCAGGTCGCTTTCTTCGCAGACGCTGGAGGAACCGTCTTCGCCGTAATACCTGTCGGCCATGCACAACGGCACGGGCGTGTCGTCCATCACCTCGGCGCGGAACCTGCCCGGCTGACCCTCGATGGGCATCAACCTGTAGCCGACCTTCATGGCCAGCACCGGATACTCCTGATCGTCCACACCCAGGGCGCTAAACCTCAACGCATCGAAGGGCGTCAGATTTCGAAATTGCATGACGCCTCCTCAGTTGATGTCAACGTCTTTGCCGTTGATTTGCACCGGGCCGCTGGCACTGAAATCGAAGGTGCAGCCGTTGATCAGCACCGTGCCGTCGGACTTCAGCGTCAAGCTGGATTTGCCCACCGCGACGCTGAATTCATCACCCGCCTCGATGGTGAAACGCTTGCCCACCACCACGGATTTGTGCAGACCGACCTGTTCGCTCTGGCTCAGCCCCACGCTGGTGTTCATGGCGGCGCCGACACTGACTTGATAACCAGCGCCGATGCTCAGCGCCTTGCCCAGCCCGATGGTTTCAGCCTTGGTCAGGACGATGGTTTCGGTCTTGTTGGCGCCGATGTGGACGCTGCGGTTAGCGCCGATCTGGATGTTTTCGTTTTTACCCACGTCCTCCACGCGGTGGTCACCGATGGAGATGGTTTCGTTGTGCTCCACCCGCTCGCTGCGGTCATGGCCCACAAACGTCGTGTTGTCATTTTTGATATGAACGTTCTTGTCTTTTTCGGCATGGATATAAACCTCTTCCTGCCCCAGCTCATCCTCAAAGCGCAATTCGTTAAAGCCCTTGCCCTTGTGGGTGCGGCTTTTGATGGTCATGCGGGTCTTGTGCTTGGGCAGTTCGTACGGCGGCAGGTTGGTTTCGCGATAGGTGCGCCCGGTGGCGATCGGCTGGTCAGGGTCGCCATCGAGGTAGCTGATGATCAGTTCCTGGCCCACACGGGGCACGGCCATCGCGCCCCACAAGGAGCCCGCCCAGCCTTGGGCCACGCGGATCCAGCATGAGCTGTGGTCGTCTTGCGGGCTGTCGCGGTCCCACGGAAAGCTGACTTTGACCCGGCCCCATTCATCGCAATAGATTTCTTCGCCCGGCGGGCCGACCACCGTCGCAATTTGCGGGCCGTCGATGCGGGGTCTGGCGCACAGGGGGGCTTTCCATTCGTCCTCCCCACGAATGGCACTGGCCTGCACCTGATACTCGGTGCCGTGCTCGCTGCCCGCGGCGTCTTCCAGCAAGCTGCTGTACTGCTTGCCGCTGTGTTGCAGGGCAATGCTGCGCCAGCGATCGTTGAAGTCGGCACGCGGGTGTTCGCAGAGGTCGAAGGCCAGCCCCGGTTGCAGGCGCCCGTCATCGCCTTCGAGATGGGCCATGCGCGCATCGCTGCGCAGAGCACTCAGGCGGGTCTGGGTGAACGGCTTGCCGACGGCATCGCGTTTATAGCGGCCGGGGTAGTCGTAGCGCTCGTAATCCTTGTGCTGGTTGTTCAGGCTCAGGCCGCCATCGGCGCTGTGCTGCTGGTTGTAGCGCGGGTGCGTGAAGGTGTAGTCGCGTTGCACCTGACGCGCCGTGCGCACCTGCTCGGTGTAGCTAAAGCGGTGCAGTGCCGGTTGCGGGCTGTCACCACCGCCCATGGGCTGGTAGAGCACCGAGCACTCAGAGGCAGGCATGAGCGTGCCCAGTTCGCCGATACGGTCAGTGAGGATCAGGGTGTGACCGTCAGGACGGTGTTCAAAGGTGTAAATCAGGCCTTCTTCTGCGGCCAGGCGGGCGATGAAATCAATGTCGGTTTCACCCGCCTGCACGCAATACTCACGGGGGTGATGATCGAAACACAGCAAGGTTTTGAGGTCGCTCGATGATTGCTGGGCGAGCACTGCGGTGATGATTTCAGGCACGGTTTTTTGCTGAAAGATGCGCCAGTTCGAGCGCAATCCCGCACGGGCAAGGGCGGGCTCGACCACGGCGCGGTAACGGGTGCGGCGAAAGCCGGTGTCGCCCTGCGTGAACAGGCTGACCAGACCGTGCACATGGCGCACCGGCGTGTCGCCGCGCCACAGGGTGAACAGCGCCGCCAGGTCGAGCACGCGGTTGAAGTCCACCGCCGGGTCATGGCTGGCCAATTCCAGGCTCAATGTGAAAGGCTGCGAGAGGCCTTCTTCGAGGGTAAATTCGACCACCTCGAAGGCATCCCCTTGCAGGGGTTCAAAGGTAAAACGCAGCTCGCTTTGACGGGGCATGGGTAGTCCTTGTTATGTGCAAACGTTAATCGACAAGCCAACTGGCATCGCCGTTTTCCAGAGATCCACCTTGGTCAGTGGTTCGATGGTTAGCGAAACTGAACCGCTGGTGATGGTGGCGCCGCAGCCCAAGGAATCACCGACACAGGCAACGGCGCGGTTACTGATAGCGAAGGCTTCTGCACCACTGGTAACAGTGGTGGGGCCACATCGCGGACACGTGTGGTCGTGGCCGAGCATTACAATTGCAGGCATAAAACGTCCTCTAAAAGATGTTTAGCGAGAGTGAGCCCCAAGCGTTATCTTCTATTTTTATGTTTAATCGGATTGATAGCTCTGTTTAAAACTTAAACTTTTCGTCATGAGGTTTGTTTGAAATGTCGTCAAGAATCTTGTTGTCGGTATTAATTCGTTGTTGTTCCTCTGCTGATATACAGCGGTAAAGGGATGTAGGAGGAAGTTTCGGGCTGCCTTCAGGAAGATCAAAGCGGCGCATCCATAGGCTGCTGGTGCGCTCGTTGAGTCTGACTTCACCTGCAATTGAGCCGTAATTCAGTGAACTGATATTACTCACCCGCAACGGTTTAATGACTGCATTAACGCTTATCTGTGCATTGTGATAGTGACGCACGTTTGTGCAGGACTTACCCTTAAATACGACGTCGAGGAGCTGTTATACGTTCTGCTGCTGGAAGTTCAGTCAGACGGAATACAGCCCTCGATAGTGATTTTTTGAGAAAGCTTTACTGTAGCCTTTCCCTTATTTGATTAGAGTGTCGAAATCCAGCTTGGAAAAGGGAAGTTTCGGATCGTCAAACTGACGCAGGATAAGCAGGTACGGATCCAGCTTAACGCGCTGAAGGTTATCCAATGTAGCGTCCCCACCCATGACGAGTGCAGGCTCGAACCCGTACATTTCATCAGCTTCCAATGGGCCATATTTTTTCATGGCACGATCAAATAGGAATTTTCCTTTGGTGTCTTTGAAATCAAAGTCCTCAGGGTCACGAGAACCAAAGAACGATTGAATTGAAAAATCCTGTTCTTGCAAGGGTTTAGGTTTTAACTTTTTTTTCAGCGCAAGTATCTCGTTATGAGGACAAGAAATCGTCACGCTTCTCCCTGTTTTCTCGCCACATAAATAGAGACTTCCAAACGCACTGCGGGCAATGACGTGGAAGTTATCTATACAGGGTAGCGGTGTCCCCTCAAGCCAAGCGTCTTTGATGTCCTCGAAATCATCGGGATTAACCAACCATAAAAGACCGTTTGCGTAACCTGCCCATCCCTCTTCACTCCATAGAGTGAGCAATATAGGAGGAAGCTTGTCTTTCCATTGTGCAAGGATGGAGTTGGGAACAGGCAGGCTGTGTGTAGCCTCTCCAAATTTTTCGATGAAATACTCAAAATGAGGGTCTGTCGTCATGTCATTTTCCTATTTTTTTCCAGGCGGGCAGATTGTTAATTCCACATTCATCATGTCTGATGCGTCACCGCGTGCGACTGCTTTTTTGGCAGCATCGTCCAATAATGTTACGCGTCCTTTTTGACTCCAGCTTCCGCCAATGGCGCTATTTACGCCTTTATTACCCAAGGCTGCTGGTTTGGGTTCATGCCAACCCCCTGCGACCATGTCCGGTTCGTGCAGCGCGGCTAAAGATTCCATTATTCCCTTGGCGCGAGCGGCTGCGTCTGATTCAGCAATCCTTGGATCTATTTTTGGATTCCTCCTTAGATAGCCTTCATAAATACTGTCTTTGACCTCACTAGCTCGCTCGTTCCGATACGCATCTTGAGCTGCGGCGGCCTTGGGATTTCTCCCTTCGTTGTTAGGCGATTTTTCTTTGGTTTCATTGAATTTACGTCGTGCATTGGCAAAGTCTTTGGCCGACATGTTGTTTATGGCATCTTCCTGACGCTTGAGTTGTCGGGCATATTCGCGCAGGTATTTCTTTTGTTCGGCCTCACTCATATTTTTATATTTTTTAGAGTTCCTCGGTTCGAAACACTCTGGCTTTTTCTTCGGCAATTTTTTGGGTTTGACCTTCGCTCCTTGCTTCTGCTTACGTGCCGCTTCTTCTCTAGCCTTCTTCTCCGCAGACTCTTTTACCGCCTTGTCTGCGGCCTCTTTCGCGGCTTTATCGACAGCCTCCTTACCCGCCTTACCCGACGCCTCGGCCATCTTCGCACCGTAGCGGGCGGCCTTGCCAGCGGTGCCCGCATAGCCCAAAAACGGAATCGCCGATAACAGAGACAAGCCAGCCCCGACATAATCTCCGCGCACAACACTGACCGCCGCGCTTGCAATATCCGCCACTTCCCCGACGACGGGGATTAGCCCCACCACGTCAAGGCCGAGCTGGATGCCATCCAACACCTGTTCCCCGGTGATGCCTTCTTCTTCGGATTCAACCTCAATCGGCGGATTGCCCTGTTGCGCAGGCACGGCCGTAGGGGCTGTTTGTCCCACGACTCGGCCCAGCGTATTGCCATTGGCTGAGGTGCCACCTTTGGGCCTCAGTGCCGGGTCGGGGTAGGCGCGCAGACCAATCTCTGGGGCTTTTTCCCGGAATAGGGCGTAGTCGGCGTAACTCAGGTTCTGTTGTTGTTCCAGTTGCTGACCTTTCCAGATCTGCACGGTAACGCCGCCGCCACTTTCATAGGTCGCCCACTGTTTGCCGCCATACTCCACGAAGGATTTGCTGATGTTGATTTCAAGCGGTTCTGTCATGCGCTAAATCCCGTTCATCCAGAATTTGTCGTCATGGCGCACGATCAATTTGCCTTCGGCCTGCACGCTGCTGCTCTTTTCCAACGGGTAGCATTTGCCGCCCACGGTGTTGCTTTTAATGCCCTTGGCCGCACCGGCCTGATCGCCCTGTGTGGTCGGCACCAGGCTCATGTCGTAGACCACCACCGGGTAGCCGTTGACGCGCACGGACTTGGCCACGCCCGTCGCGGTTTTCAGTTGGGCGGTGACGGGGTAGGGCACCGGCGGGATGGCGGCGCCCATTGGGGTCTTGCAGACGTCCGGGACGAGGCTGACCACGGTCCACTGGTGTTGTTTACGGGCGATGACGTTGTCGGCCATGTCAGTGCACCCAGCAAGCACTGTGGTCGCCCTGCGGGTCGAACATGGTGGCAATTAGCGGGTTGTCGATGTTGGGTGTGGTGCACAGGGGTGCCTTCCATTCATCCTCCCTGCGAATTTTGAAAGGCTGCGAGAGGCCCTCTTCGAGGGTAAATTCGACCACCTCGAAAACATCGCCTTGCAACGGTTCAAAGGTAAAACGCAGCTCGCTTTGACGGGGCATGGGCACTCCTTGAACGCAGCTGTCCGTACGACCCGTTATTACAACGGGCCGCTGGGAGCGGGTATGAAAAACTGCCGGCCGCAGCGGGCAGGGCTGGCGTCGGTTAAGCCGGTTTGCGCCAGTCGTCAGAGGCTTCGGTGCCCGCCACTACGTGGCTCCAGCTGACTTTGCGGTATGCCAGGCTGGTCTTGATCAACTGGGTGTAGTTGGCGTTACTGCTGTCCTGGGCATGCGGCAAGACGGTGTGGATGTCGACGACGGTGGCGTCTTCGAGCTTGGTGGTGAAGAAGTGCTCCTGCTTGCCATCGACCGAGGTGCGGAACCACTTGACCTCAACCGTGGGCAACATTTCTCCGGTGGCCAGCGCCTGATAGAGCATGGGTGAGGCTTTGTTCAGGGCGCAGGTGAAAATCAGCGGTTTGTGTACCCGCTGGCCAGTGGGCTGGCCGCTTTGAGGGTCGGTTGGGGTGGTGATTTGATGGTCCACTTCCTGTACCAGGATTTCGTCTTCGTGGCCCTCCACATAGACGTTGCCCACCGAGTCAGAGGTGAAGGCGCCTTGGGTGATATGGCCTTGGGTTTGGCCGTGGATGCTGATGTAGGCGGGTGTTGGCATGACAAGCTCCTTGTCGCGATGATTTGAACGACGCCGCGAAGGGTCGCCGCCGTCGTACTGACAGCGTGGGTTTCGGCCCCGCAGGGCCAGGCTTCGGGCGCTCACTGCGAACGCGCCGAAAATCGGTTACAGGGTCAACAGGTGGTCCAGCGACACCAGCACTTGGCGGGTGACGTCATGCAGGCGCACGGCATAGACCGTGTACGCGACGATCAACACCCCGCCAGCCACGGCCCACGGCGTCCACAACGGCCAGGCGCGCTTGATTCGGTAGTTGCTTGGGGCGACGTGGGCCAATGGCTCGGTCAGCTGTGTGGGCGTTTCACCCCGCAGCGGGCGCAGCAGCCCGTGCAGGTGGCTGATCACCCGTTGTATGTCCTCGTCGCCTCTGACCTGATTGCCGTATTTGCCTTTCAGGCCCGCACACAGGCACAAGTACATGAACTCCAAAACATGCTGGTAGTGGGCAACGTCGGTGGCCATGCGGGTAAGCAGGGTGAAAAACTTTTCGCCGCCCCAGGTTTCATGGTGAAAGGCGCTGAGCAGAGAGCGCTGGCTCCATTGCGAGTGCCGGCCCCAAGGGGTGCTCATGACCACTTCATCCAGCAAAAGGCACAAGCTGTACGAGTAAGCCTTGAGGACGCCGGGGTCATAATCCAGCGGTTTGAGCTCTTCCAGGATGGTGGTGATTTGGTTGTGCACGCTCTGATAGAGCGCGCTGACATCGTCGTGCTGATGCAGGTTGCGCAGGCGGATTACCAGCCCGATCAAGGGCATGGCCGGGTCGCACAAGGGATTCCAGGCCAGCCCGCGCAGGTCGAATTCGGTGTCAGCCAACAACGGGGCAGTGAGCTGGACTTCAGTCATGGTGTTCACTCCGGATCGCCCAGAACTGCAACTCAAGCTCCGGGAAGTCGCCTGCGATATGGAAGCCGAACCCGCTGCCCTGACTCAGGCTTTGCCAGACAGGGTGCTGACGGTCGAGTTCGAAGTAGCTGAAGCCTGCATGGAAGGGCAACTGGCGCGGTGCCACGGGCAACGGAATCAATGCGATGCCCGGCAATTGCAGGCTGACCAACTCAGAGAGGGTTTCGGTGGAGCTGATCTTGATTTGCCGGGGCAACTGTTCACGCAAGGTTTCCAGGGGCAGGCGGGCGCGCACGGCGAGAATGAAGTCTGCCGTGTCCAGCAGTCGCTTGTCGCCCAACAGTGCGCTGAGCACGCCATATTGCTGATCGACAATGGGCAGCGACACGGCGCGTGGTTGCAACACTGTGCCCAGTGCGCGGCGCAGGGTGTGCTCCAGCGGTTTGAAGCACTCACGCAGATTGTCGTGCTGGTAGGCCGGGTACTCTTGCGGCAGGTGGCCCTCATCGGTAAAGGTCACCAATTCACCGCACGCCTGGGCGAAGGCGATATACAACTGCTCAGGGTGAACATGACGTTGACGCGCCAGGTGCTGGAACAGCGGGAACAGCCGGTTGAGGGTTTGCAGCAGGTTGAAATCAGTGACATCGGCCACCCCTGACTGCCCCGATGACCCGATGCGTGCAGCCAGATTTTTGGCCCGTTCGCGCAACTGCCCGGTCACTTCACCCAGATAGCTTTGCAACACGGGCACGGCTTCTAAGGACACGCTGGTGGGGTAGAAATGTTCGTCCATCACCAGGCTGCCATCCGGGCGCCTGTCGACAATCCGGCCCAGCGCAATACTGGTAAAGGCACTGCGATCTTCACGTTCGAGCATCAGGCTGAGGTTGGGCACCGCCACGTACATGTTCACCACATCGCCGTCTTCACTGTGGGTGTCGCGCACGTCATTGCGTCGGGCCACATAGCGGCTGTTGGCGTGATGCTCGGGCCAGCGTATTTCCAGCACGTCTTCGGATTTGAGCGGCAAGGTCAGGTAGACGATTTGATTGGCTGCGCTGTGAGCGTCCAGGTCAAGCGGTGCGGGTGGCGCCAGATCATTGGGAATATCAAACACGCTGCCGTCGGGCATGATGCCCCGCGCCCGGGTCAGGGCCACCTTGCCGAAGCTCAAATACTCACTGTTCAGTTGCAGCTCACTGAACCCATAGAGGGCGTCGTTGAGGCTGTGCAGACGATGCTGTACCGCAGCCTCTGCAGCGCGCGCCTGTTGCTGGAAGTGCTGGGGTTTGACAAATAACCCCTCGTGCCAGATGACCGGGTGGCGTGAACTCATCCGTGGACTCTCTCAATAAAAAGGTGTGAACAAGGGGTCATCGGGTTTCCCCTTTGAGCTCTATCTGTGCGCTGTCCAGATGCATCAGCAGCGCGTAATGACGGCCTGTCGGCTGTACCCGCAGTGTCTGTTTCCACTGGGCGTTGTCGGCGTCGTAATAGTTGGCGATCACCGCGATAAATCGGGTGTCCGGGTCGAGGGCCTTGAGGTCGATAAATTTGAATTGACCCGGTTGCAACAGGTAATCGTCGGCGCCGATAAAGGTGCTGCCCAAGGTCTTTTTCAGGTCATCCAGCAAGGCGGACAGCGTGGCGTTTTGCAGCAGGCCGTCGTCGCTCAGTTGCAGCACCGTGAAGGCAATCGGGCTGGCGACAGCGCGCGGGGCCGGGGTGTTTTCGGGGGCGGACACGCTCACACCTGCCACCTGGTAATGGGCGAAGGGTGAGAATTCAACGGGGGACACCGGCAACGATGGCTCAGGCTCGACGGTGACCGGCGATTGAGCGGCAACTGTGGGGTAGAGGTGATCAAGTACCGATTGCAGTTTTTCAGTCAGCGCCTGAGCACTCTCGGCTTGAACGTTGACGCTGTAAGGCTCACGGATGATGGGCGGGTCAGCTGGATCTGCCCCGGCCAGCGTCATGCGCGGGTTGACGTCAGGGCTGGCATACAGGCTCAGCGAGTACTGGCTGGGCTGATCATCGGGCCCGCCCACGGGTATGGAAGGGTTCCAGATGACCTGGCCCAATTTGCCGAGTAGGGTACAGCCGCCCAGAGTCAGACAGCCCAGTAGGAGCAGGGCGAACCTGAAGTGGCCTGCCACGCGGCTGTTGTGCGAGCGGGTGCTGGCCTGAACACGGCAGGCAAGCTCAAGCAGGGAAGAAGGGGCAATCGCTTGCAGCGCCCTTAACGGGTCCTGTTCCTGCGCCACGTCGAAGGGGCGACTCAGGCGTTCGAATTCTGGGCAGATCATGGGGGCAGGGGCGGCGGGTGGGCTAAAGGGCCGCGCCTGTTGGTTCCAGTCCTCCAGCTCGTCCCGGCGACCGGTCAACAGCTCATTGAGTGAACGCTGGCTCAGGTGGCGCCCGTCGCCGTCATCGAGCGCAGGGGCATGCAGGTGCACGGCGATTCGATACTCCCCGATGTCTAAAAAGTCCCCTTCGTTGAGGTGAATCGTGGTGTCTCTCCCCAAGGGCAAGGCATGGCCGTTGGCGTAGGTGTGGCCGCATTGATCCGTGACGCAGGCGCGGGTGCCCCGCCAGTGAATCCGGCAATGCTGGGGGTAAACCCACTGGCGGCGGTCACGAAGCAGCCAGTCGCACGCCACGCTGCCGATGCTGCCGCCGTGGGCATCAAACCTCCGGGTGGGCTGGCAGCCGTGCAGCAGCTGCGCTGGATTGCTGATGACCAGCGTCAGGTTCATGCGCGCCCCCTGATCCGTACCACGGCGGGGTGACGCTGTTCCTTGCACTCTATAAAACTGGTCCAGCCCAAGTGGGTGCCGCCTGCGCGGCGCAGGTTAAACGGCGGTACGTCTTGCTCGCGCAGGCCCAGTTCGAGGGTGTAGGCCGGCACATCGCGGGCCAGAAAATCCATCAGTTGACGCAGGCGGGGGAACTGTTCGCCACTGGGCAGAAATTCACGGAAGCGGGCTTGAGGCAGGTCGGGAATCACCAGCGTGAAGTGGCTGGCACGGGTGCGGGCACGGTCGCCGACCACGAAGTTTGTGCCCAGCACGCCATTCGCTTGCCCCAGTTGCAGGCGTTGGGGGCCGGGTATGCTGACCGAGCGCACTTCGAATTCGCGGATGTACACGCCGCTCAGGTCAAAACAGTGCGCCACAATGCCGGCAACCACGGACGGCGAGCGGCTGCGGCTGGCGATCAGCCCGGCAAAGCTCAACAGCCTTCCCCAAGGCAACGCTGTGGCGCCGCGCAGGTCGTTGTCGTTGAGGCCGATCAGGGAAAACACATACCGCGAAAAATGGTCGCGGGCTTCAGGCTGGAAACGCACGTAGTAGCGATATTTACGCCAGCTCTGATGCAGCAAGGTCAGCAGGCGGTGATTGAAGAAATCCAGAAACGGCGAACGAATACCAAGGCCCTGAGCCTGCTCGTAGGCCATGCGATCCAGGTAATAAGCGGGCAAGGGCGAATCAGCGCCCTGCAATCCCAAAAAGTGGGTCTGCACGCGGTACCGCAGGCTGTCGTCAGCGTCATCTGCTGTGCCGGGCAGACGCTCGGCCAGGCTCAGGTCGGACGCGGCAAACCCCAGCGCCGCACTGCTTTGCAGGCGAATCCGGCGGCGACAGGCCGGGCTCAGCGGGCGGGCCTCCAGGTCGTCACCGTGCAGGGCGTATACATGCTCCAGCAAACGGTGGAACGAGTAGTTCCGAGCGTCGGCCAGCAGTACGTCGGCTAGATCACGGGTTGTCTGCCGGTCAACAGTGGCCATTCATAGCGCTCGTTATTGGTGGTATTGATCACTTCCAGTTGGTGGAAGGAATTGAGGCTGGCGTAGAGGGCGAAAAAGTGTGAAAGCACGCTGCCAAACAGGTACAGCTCGCCCTCGCAGAGGAACGCGTTTTGATCCAGTTTCAAGCGCGTATGCAGGCCGCGCACCGGCAGGCCCAGCATCAACCAGTCGATGGGCGTGGTCAGCGCCTCGCCGATGCCATCCAGTCGTTTGCGCGTGGCGCGGGCCTGTTGCAGGTCGTGCAAGGCGGCAAAGTCATAGGCGCGAATCACCGCTTTGAGCGGCTCGGCGGACAGCAATGACAGGTAGTTCAGTGACAGGTTGGAAATCAGTGTCCAGTGCAGGCTGGCATCCAGTACCGGGCGGTAAGCCCGAGTCGGCGCAAGCAGGTTGGTGTAGGTGGCAAAGGAGGGCGTGGCTTCGGTGGACAGCGACAGGTCACCGACACCCAGGGCCTGGGGCAGGTCACGGTTGCTGCATGTCAATTCGATGGACGCGGTTTCATACCGGCCCAGGTATTCACGCTCGTCGCCGCGTATGAACGCGATCCGGTGCCGCAGTCCTTCACGGCCGTGGGAGTCTTCAATGTGGGTGCGAAAGTACAACGCAGTGCGCCCCATCGCATGCTCGATTTCGTGCTGAAAAGACTCAAAGGGCGTGAAATTTCGCAGTGGCTCACCATTACGCTCCTTGTCGGTCATGGCCCAACTGGCAACGCGGTCGACACTGAAAATCTCATAGGCATCGGGACGCTGCCCGACGGGTCTGAGCTGTTGTTCCTCGCGGCGGCCGTCCAGCGCGATGGGTTCGGCATCATGGCTGAACAAGTTGACGGCGGGTGTGCAGAACAGGTGCAGGTCGCTGGTGTGCAAGCGAACAGTGCCGGGCATGGGCCGCGAAAAATGAAACTCGAAACGAAGCTGGTCGGTGCTCACGTCAGGCCAGATATCGGCCAGCCGCGTAAGGCTGAAGAAATGGAAACGTTGCGGGAATACAAAGTATTCCTGAAGGATCCGGTACCCATCGAAGGCGTTGCGCGGGTAGGGCAGCAGGGCTTCCTGCGGGGCGAATCCGGGAAAGGCGAGGTCTTTGGGGTTCAGTTGATAGGGGATGTCATTGACGAACAGGGTCAGGCTTTTGAGGGAATGGGCGATCCACAGGTACAGCGTTTGCGCCGTAGTGGTGTCCCCGGCCAGATGGAAATCCAGCTGATCGCAATCCAGGCGGCTGAGCGGTTGCTGGGTCAAGACCCTGAGGTCGACGCGCATCACCGAGGTTTCGCGGCTGTGCTCAGCGCTGACGTGGTGCACCTGCAAGGGGTACAGCGTGACATCGGTGCAGGTGCGAAACTCGCATGAAACCCCCTCCACGGGGTTGGCAAACAAACGCGTGCCTTTGCCAATCACCTGGCGCTGGCTGATGGCATCCGGCAGCGGGTCAAAGCGCACGATGGTTGCGCTGGGTATCGGGCGCAAGTAATTGGGCCACAGCATGTGCAGCAACGGACGGGTCAGCTCCGACAGGTCATCGTCGATCTTCAGGCTTAGCTTGGCAGTGAGAAAGGCAAAGCCTTCCAGCAGGCGCTCAACGTCCGGATCATTGGCCTTGTCGCCGAGAAACTGCGCCAGTTGCGGGTTGTCCTCGGCAAATTCGCGGCCCAACTCGCGCAGGTAGCGCATTTCTTCGGCAAAGCGTTTCTTCAGGCTCATGGCGTCCCTACTGACTATGTGACGCGGGTGTAGCCGTCGCGCCCGTGCAGGGCTACGTCGATCTGCACCTGTTGATCCCTGTGGTCGAGCTGCACCTGACAATCGAGGTGAAAACTCAGCCGCTGTGGCTCATCCGGGTCGGGTTGAAAACGCACGGCAATGACGTTGATCCGCGGTTCAAAGGCCTCGATCGAACGGCGTATGTCGGCGCTGATGGCAATCACCAGCTCATTGCTGCCTTGGCTGGCCCCGTTGAAGTCGCGCAGCCCCAACTCAGGGCTGCTTTGCGAGCAGCCCTCGCGGGCGTTGAGCAACTGTTCCAGATGCCGTTTGATAGCCTCGATGCGCTGGCTGGCCTGTTCAGAGGCGCAGGCCGGTTGATAACGCGGCGCATCCGGCTCCAGGCGTTCAAACAGGCTGTCACGGCGCATTTATTGGGTGTCCAGCCGACCGACTAGCGAGATCTCGAAGTTGGCGCCCATGTACTTGAAATGAGGGCGAACCGACAGCGACACCTGATACCAGCCCGGATTGCCGGCCACGTCCTGCACGTTGATCTGTGCCGCGCGCAGCGGACGACGGCTGCGCACATCAGCCGAAGGGTTGTCCTGATCGGCGATGTACTGCTTGAGCCAGATATTCAGCTCGCGCTCCATGTCCTGACGCTCTTTCCAGCTGCCGATCTGTTCGCGTTGCAGCACCTTGATGTAATGGGCCAAGCGATTGACGATAAACAGGTACGGCAACTGGGTGCCGAGCTTGTAGTTGGTCTGCGCGATCTGACCTTCGTGGGTCTTGGGAAACTGCTTGGGTTTCTGGATCGAATTGGCTGAGAAGAACGCGGCGTTGTCACTGTCCTTGCGCAAGGTCAGGGCGATAAAACCGGCCTCTGCCAGTTCGTACTCCTTGCGGTCAGAGATCAGCGCTTCGGTGGGGATCTTGGCTTGCAACTGACCCAGCGATTCGTACAGGTGCACCGGCAGGTCTTCTACAGTGCCGCCCGACTGTGGGCCGATAATGTTCGGACACCAGCGGTAACGGGCGAAGCTTTCAGTCAGCCGAGTGGCCATCAAAAAGGCGGTATTGCCCCACAGGTAATGGTCGTGCTGGCCGTCAATCGCTTCGTTGTAGCCGAAACTGCGCACCGGGTTTTCCAGGCCGTCGTAAGGGGTGCGCAGCAGAAAGCGTGGCAGGGTGGCCGCGAGGTATTTGGAGTCTTCCATCTCGCGCAGGCTGCGCCATTTGGTGTGAGCGGGGCCTTCAAAGATGTCGCTGACTTCCTTGATCGAAGGCAAGTCCTGAAAGCTTTTGAGGTTGAAGAACTCAGGCCCGGCGGCCATCACAAAGGGCGCATGGGCCATCGCCCCGACGCTGGCGACATAACTGAGCAACTTGATGTCCGGGGACGAAGGCCCGAAGGTGTAGTTACCAATCATCGCTCCAATCGGTTCGCCGCCGAACTGACCGTAACCGGCGGTGTACACATGCTTGTACAGGCCGCTGCGGGTGATATCACCGGCATTGTCGAAGTCTTCGAGCAACTCATCCTTGGTGACGTGCAGCACATCCAGTTTGATGTTCTCGCGAAAGTCCGTACGGTCCACCAACAACTTGAGCCCGCGCCAGGCCGATTCCAGTTGCTGAAACTGCGGCTGATGGAGGATTTGATCCATTTGCTGGCTCAGGGCACGGTCAATTTCAGTGATCATCTGATCGACCCGAAACTTGTTCACGGGCTGGTCGTGATCACCGCTGTGCAAAATTTCGCTGATAAACGCCGCCACCCCTTGCTTCGCGACCGCGTAGCCTTCCTGGGCGGGGTTCATCAGCGTATTGGCCAATAGTTGATCGAGCAACGATGCAGGTTCGTCGCTGAGCAGAATCTGGGCGCTGGCGCTTTCCTTGGGCATAAGGGTTCTCTCCGTTTAATAAGCTCGGTTTCTCACGTGGATCGGGGGCAATGCCTTGGCGTCTATGACGCGGCGGGTGAGTCTTGGGGAGCCTCAAGCGTCAGGTTCAACTCGCGAACCAGCCGTTGGCGGGACTGCTCATCGACGAGCAAATGTTGCAACTGTTTACGAAAGGCCGGGGTATTGCCCATCGGCCCTTTTAGCGCCACCAGGGCATTGCGTAATTCCAGCAGTTTGTTCATTTGCGGAACTTGGCGCGCAATTGAATCCGGGCCAAAGTCATTAATGGAGTTGAATTGCAGTTGGACATTCAAATCGCTGTCAGTGTTGTCCTTCAACACACAGGGAACTGACATCTCAAGTGAAACGTTCGCGTGAGCCAGCACGTCATTAAAGGTGTCTTTATTGATGCGAACCGGTTGCCGATCTTCAAGGGCCGTGGCTTCCCCTTGGCCTTTGAAGTCACCGGTGATCAGTAATTTAAGCGGTAACTCCACTTCCGCTTGTTGATCCCCCGTGGCGGGGATGTACTTGATGTTGATTCTTTCCTTGGGAGCGACAGAACCGTGGGACTTTGACATGGGGGAATTCCTTTTCTTAGGAAGGTGTCCTTAATTTAAGGCGTATCAGGACAGTAATGTCTTGTCGGACGTAGCCGTTAATTGCGTGCTACTTGTCTGTAGGAAATTGCGACAAGATCAGGATTTGGATGTGTATTTATCTGTGTAAAGCAGCGCTGAAGTGAGAGGCTGTCAGGGTTGGAAATAAACGTGATTGTGTTTAATTGTCCTTGATTCATTGTCTGGGTTTGTTTTTTCTTTTATGGCACGCTTGGATGCAAAGAGGATAAGAGTATGGGGTTTTTGTTTTTAGTGATGCGATGTGATGTGATGGTCTTTCATTGGTGCCCACTTGGCGGGTATTGAATTGGGTTGAAATATTTAATTACATATTCTGAGGTTTGCGAAGGTTTTTTTATTTAAGGTTTAGACATGCGCTACTCCTAGGGTTGAGGTGGCTAAGTTAAGGGGTGCATCCGTAGAGTGTTAAATTGTTTGGAGTGAATGACTAATGAGTGTCACATGGGAAGACGGTCAGGGTGCGGTCGATAAAAACACATCGATGCAACAGTTTGGTGAGTTGTTTGTTGAAGGTCTACATAAGTATGTCGGCAGGTTAAATATACCAAGCCGTCTTTTTGGCGATAATGCGCGGGCCAGGCCCATATGCGCCAAGGTCGAAAACAGAGCGGGTATTCAAAATGTAATGCGCGAAGTGCTGTTTGATGCGATCACCCAAGAGTCGCATAAATATGCTGAGCTTACATTTAGGGCCTTCTTGAGAAAACGCACAGTAGACAGGGATGTTTTAAATTTTTTAACGGTTGGAATGAAACACATAAAACGACAAGTTTGGTCTCCGCCAAAGTGATCATGCGTCTGTCAGCAGATGCCATCTTTATTTCTCCAGAAAAAAATATCACCTATTCTTTGGCGATGGCCCACATGCATGAAGTGGCCAGAGATGATATGGGGCTTGGTCACCCAGGTCATGACGGCATGTATGGCGTTATGACGGCTGCTTTCAATGGGAATGGTTGGTCAGAAGAACAGCATGCGATTGCTGAATGTAACGAGTTTTCTAGTTATCTCTATAGGGTAGGCGTTGAAAATCATAAGGCGTGCATTCATTCAGATGAGTATAAACGCTCAATGCTTAAAGCGATGATGGTCTCTATTTCCTCTGAGCTGTGGAATGGCCGGGAATATAACTTTATGGCGCAGTATATCGAAAGAAAATTACTGTCTATGAATCCATTGCTGGCTGACCGCAGTAAAGATTTACGTGAGGCAAAAAGTTATGTCATTGGGCATGCTGGTCAAGTAGAGAACAGGCACGGCTTGCATGCCTTGGCTGCAGCGCAAGCGTATGCGACTTCATGGGAGTTGAAATTCGATACTGCCGCCCTCGGGGAGGTCATGCTTGATTATAACAAGCGTGTGGGAATAGCCTTTCGTGCGCTGTATGAAGTAGTAGGTTAAAAACCCTTCGCAATGATGTTCTGAAATAATGACTTGATCTGTAATTTCAACGGATCAATGCGGGGGCTTCTATGGATTTCGATCAAGCAATAGTTGTGCTGGGTTTTTTTGCTTTTTGCGGCGGTTTGATTGGCGCCGCCGTCGGTGGCGGTGGCCTGGTGCAACTGCCAGCGTTATTGCATGCACTGCCTAACTACAGTTTGGCAACTGTTTTTGGTACCAATAAGTTGGCGGTCCTGGCTGGCAATCTGGCGTCTGTCTTCAGGTATGTGAAAAGAATAAACATCGTTTGGAAATTAATGGTTCCAATGGCTGCTTCGGCTTTTGTATGTTCTTTTCTTGGAGCGTTGTCAGTTTCGCTTATTCCCCGAGAGGTAATGGAGTACGTTGTTTTTTGTGTGTTGGTAGTCATGGCGGTTTATACCTTCTGTAAAAAAGATCTCGGCCGATTTCAGGTGGCGATTAAGTATGGGAAAAAAGAGGTGCTGCTGGGCGTATTTTTTGGCGGTATCATCGGTTTTTATGATGGGGTATTCGGGCCAGGCAGTGGCAGCCTCTTGCTGTTCGTCTTTGTGAAATGCTTTGGCTTTGATTTTTTGAATGCATCGGCTTCAGCGAAGTTGGTGAACATGGGTACCTTCAGTGCTGCCCTGTTATTTTTTATTCCTTCAGGTCACGTGTTATGGCAAGTAGGCGCAATAGTGGGGGTGTGCAATATGCTGGGGTCGGTGACAGGTGTGGTGTTGGCGTTACGTTTTGGCAGTGGATTCATTCGGGTGTTCTTTTTGATTTTACTGGTATTCCTTATCGCCAGGATGGGTGTTTCAATACTGTCATAAACACTGAGTGGGTGTGTTTATGATGAATGGGTTAGGGGTGTTTAGAGGTGAGTAAAGAATGCAACTGTTTGTAGGGTATGGTGTGCACGTCATATGTTTTAGGTGTTTGCATTTGCAAAGTTTGATATTTCCACTTGCGTTTTAATTGTTCGTTGGTTCACGCTAATTATTAAAAACGGCGAGTGGCAGTTAAGTGTTCAGCCTTGAAACTTTGTTGCCCGCAGCCTTCATCCTCAGTGTGGACACAGGAGGTACGCATGCCAATGTATGGGCGAGCAACAGGGTGGGGCGCCTGCCTGTGGGCAGTGGTCAGTCTGCCCGCGCAGGCCGTGCCCGTGACGCAGGACTGCACCAGCATCACGTCATCCCTCAAGCGTCTGGAATGTTTTGATGTCGCGGCCGGAACCCCCGTTCGCACGCTCCCCCTACAGGCTCAGCCGTTTGTGGCAACGGTGTTGCCCATAGTTGATCTGGTGCAACGCAACGAAGCTCGCCGCACGCCGGGAGACTTCCGATTCTTGATTTCTTATTGGCCGGAGCCACAAGACGAAGACGAGCAACGCGTGGTCATCTCGGCACCGGCGCTGGGTGCCTTTGCGCCCCGGCCTTATCTGGTCATCAGTTGCGAATCCACCATCACCCGCTTGCAACTGGTGCTGGATCAGCCGGCAACGATCAACAAAATTGATCTGCAATTGCTCAAGGATCAGCAGTCCATTTCCCGTGCCACCTGGCAAGTGATGGACGATGCCGGGCTGGTGGTGGAATTCAGTCGGGGATTGCCTGCCATCGCTGTTCTGCGTGAGATGTCGGGCAGCAAACGACTCACGCTCAAAAGCGCTCACTACGCGCCCATCGACGGTCTGGTGTTTGATGCCGAAGGTCTGGATGCATTGATTGAACAGGAGCGTCAGGCATGCCGCTGGTAATCGATGTGCCAGCCGATGCCGTGCAGTGCGTGTTGGCCCCCGTTGAGCCTGAGCAACCCGTTGGCCATTTCGATATGGAAGACGAAACCTATCAGGCCATTGATCAGGAAATGGTCAAGCTGGGGGGCTTGCGTGAAGCCACGATTGACTGGCCCTATATTGATGAAGCGTCCCGCCATTATTTGGCCAGGCAATGTAAACACTTGCGCATTCTCAGCCATTTGCAGGTTGTCTGGTTGCGCACTCGGCAATGGCGGCATTGGGTGGATTCACTGGCGTTGTTGGCGGGCATGATCGAGTTGTATTGGGACACCGCCCACCCTAAACCCGGACCTACCGGCTATCTGGCCAAGCGTGCCAGCGTTCAGCGCCTGCTGGAGGGGTTGGGGCAGGCGCTGCCGACCCTTGAACGCAGCAGCTTTGCCCCGGCTTACAAAGGAATCGCAGAGCAATCGCTGCTCAGCCTGCGGCGCAGTGCCGAGCGGGCCACGTTGGACCCGGCTCAGATCGAGACGCTGCAACAGCAACTGGCCAAGTACTGCGAACCGGTCGCCGCGCCATTGCGCGAGATCACGCCTTCCCCCGTCAGCGCCTTGAACCCGGCCGGCTTTCTCAGCACTCAGGCGCCACTGCCGGGCAATGAGCGTGAGCAACGTCGCGCACTGCTGATGATGGCCGAGCAGCTTACGGAACAAGACCCGTATGACCCTGTTGGCTACCAGCTACGGCGCTTCGGGCTGTGGTCGCACCTGCAGGCGGCGCCTTACATCGTCCGCGACTGGCGCACCGAACTGAGCGCAGTGCCGCACGACATCGCCGACGCGTATCAGCAAGCACTGTTGGCCAATAGCCTCGAACCGGCATTGCTACTGCGTATCGAAAAGAGCGTGGCAGCCTCGCCGTACTGGCTGCGCGGCAGCTACCTGGCGGCGCAGGTTGCGTCGCGCCTGGCGATGGAGGAGGTGGCCCTCGCCATTCACCGCAGTTGCGAGCGTTTTGTCTGTCGCCTGCCGGCCTTGATGCAACTGTGCTTCAGCGACGGCACACCCTTCGTCGATGCGCAAACCCAAGCCTGGATAACCGGCGCCGACCAGCGCGACGAGGCCAGCCGTTCTGCTCCGGAGTACTCGGGCCTGCGCGACGAATTAGTCACCCAGCTTGAACGTGAAGGGGTAGAGGTGGTGTTGCAGCGTTTGCAGCAATTGCAGGCCGCGCACGAGGCTCCCCGCCAGCGCAGCCATGTCAGCGTGATTGCTGCCGACCTGCTGGCCTCCCGCGGGCTGGCGTGGCTGGCCGATGACCTTTACGCCAGCGTGGCCCGGCTAATGCGTGATACCCGTGCGCAGGCCTGGGAGCCCGAGTTGTACCAGAAGGTGGCCCGTCACGGGACTGGCAGTGCGTTGCTCAAGGACGATTAAGGAGTGAAGGCAATGATCTGGAATTATCTCAAGCGATGGGGCCTGCCCGTGTTGCGTCAGTTCAACCGGGCGTTGCCGGTGATGGTCGCACTGGGCGTGGTGTTTCTACTGATTGGCATCTGGTGGCTGGGCCCGCACTGGCGCTGGCGCGAGCATCAACCGTTGGCCGAGCTGGCGATGCGGGTGTCGGCCAGTGTTGTGGTGGTGGTTGTACCATTGCTGGTCTGGGCCTGGCGAGTGCGCAACCGCTACCGGCGTTTGCACCTTGAACATGAGCATGAAGCGGCGACAGAGGCCGACCCGTGTTTGCCTTATGTTGAGGCACAGGAGCGAGCGCTGGATCACAGCCTGAGCCATTTGCTGAACGCGATGGAGCGTCGGCGCTCACTCTATCAACTGCCTTGGTACCTCGTGCTGGGGGAGGAAAACGCAGGCAAAACCAGCCTGATTACCCGCTCCAATCAGAGCTTTGCCCTGTCCCATGTGACTAGAGCCGGGGCCAGCAAGGCGTCACAGGACGAGAAACTGGCCTACAGCATCGATTGGTGGATCGGTGACGAAGCCGTGCTGATTGATCCTCCGGGGCAGTTTTTCAGCGAGCCAGAGCCGCCCGTAGACGCGTGCGCGGGTGAGCTGAAAAAGCCCGTTGCCAAAGGCAAATTACACCCCGCTTTACCCGCCGGAACGCACCTTCGGTTATGGCTGCACCTGATCGACTGGCTCGCCCGTAATCGCAGCCGTCGGGCGTTGAACGGTGTGGTGCTGTTGATCGACGTGCAAACCTTGCTGATGCAAAGCCCTGAACAGCGCAAGACGCACGCCAGGGTGCTGCGCTCCAGACTGTATGAGCTGACCGGGCAACTGGGCACGCGCCTGCCGGTGTACGGGGTGTTGAGCAAGCTGGATTTACTCGAAGGCTTTGAAACTTTCTGTTCACGCTTGTCGCGGGCAGGGCGTGAAGACTTGCTCGGCTTTACCTTCACCCTGGACGCGGTAGATGACTTTGACGCCTGGCTGGTCGAACTGGAGCGTGTCTACACCGACTTTGTCGAGCGCCTGAACGAGCAGGTGTTTGATGCCCTGCGAGAAGTTCGCTCGTTGGCCGAGCGTGAGCGCTTGCTGGGGTTAATGCGTCAACTGGCGGGTTTGCGTCCGGTGCTGACTCGGTTTATGACTGAAATGCTCGGCAGCGACCGTTTTACCACCCCGGTACTGGTGCGCGGACTGTATTTTTCGTCGGTCTACCAGCAAGGCACGTTGAGCAACGCGTTTATCAAAGAGGCCGGGCAGCCGTATCAATTGCCGCCACCGCCTGCCGAGGTCAAACCTGCGCAAAGCTCGATCATTTACTTTGCCCGCACACTCTTTCAGCAGGTGATTTACCCGGAGGCAGGGCTTGCTGGCGACAATATAAAAGTGGCCCGCAGCAAGCGCCGTCTGCTGATGGCCGGTTTCAGTGTGGCATCGCTTGGGTGTTTGCTGGTGCTGGGACTGTGGCAGTTCTATTTCACTGTCAATCGCGATAAGGCCGCGACTGTTTTGGTCAGGAGTGAGGCGTTCAACGCGCGCGAGATTGACACCCACCTCGATACCACAGGCCGCAACCTGCTGGCGCCGCTGGATCAAATTCGTGACGCGGTCTCGGTCTACGGCGATTACCGGGAAGCTTGGCCATTACTGGCCAACATGGGCTTGTATCAAGGACGGGCGATTGGGCCGAGGGTTGACGAAGCGTATTTGAACCTGCTGTCCAAGCGCTTCTTGCCGGCTCTGGCCAGCGGTGCCCTGGACGCCATCAATGCCGCCCCTGCGGGCAGCAATCAACAACTGGCTGCGCTGCGGGTTTATCGCATGCTTGAAGAACGCCAGAACCGCCGTGCCGACCTGGTTGAAGACTGGGTTGCGCGGCAATGGCAGCGTGCCTACCCGGGCCAGGGCCAATTACAAGCCGACCTGATGCGGCATCTGACCTACGCCCTGAAATATGCGGACGCCGATATGCCGCAACACCGTGAACGGATTGCTCAGGTGCAGCAAATACTGCGCCAGAGACCGATGGCCGAACGCGTCTACGCCACCCTCAAACAAGACGCCGAGGAACATTTTCATCGTCCGCTTGATCTGCGCAGCGAAGTCGGCCCGGCCTTCGACATCGTTTACCGGCCTCTGGCCTCTCATGCAGACAGTGACGGCCGTGAATGGCTGTTGACACCGTTGCTGACGGCCAAGGGCTTCAAGGAATATTTCGAGCCGGGCACCGAAGGCATCATTGACCGCGCCATGATTGATCAATGGGTGCTGGGCGAACGTCAACGGCTGGACTACTCCGACGCTGATCGCGAGGTGTTGACCCAACGTATCCAAGCCTTGTACAGCGCCGACTATGTGAACAGCTGGCGGCGGGCCTTGAATCAGTTTGCGGTCACCGATTTTGGTGACCTCAGCCACGGGGTGGCCGTGCTGGAACAGGTGACCGGGCCCGCCGGACCGATGCGCCGCCTGCTCGAAACCCTGCGTGACAACACGGTTATCTACCCCTCGACTGCGCTGCCCGAGGGGCAAGCTCCGGACAGTTCGGACAAGGCTCCAGCAGGCGAACAGCAAGCGGCGAGTATTCGACGTGCTTTTTCGCGTCTGGCCGAACTGATCATTCCACAGGGCGAGCGCCCGTCCACCTATGAAGACACCCTGCGCGCCATCGTGGCGGTGCATGACTATGCCAAGGCTGTGCAAGACACGCCGGATCCTGGCAAGGCGGCGCTGAAAACCGTGCTCAACCGTTTTTCCCTGAGCGGCGCCGACCCCATCGCCAACCTGCAACGCATGGCCGTGGGCTTGCCTGAACCGATGAATCAGCACGTTAAAAAACTGGCTGACCAGACGGCTCAGGTATTAGTGGTCGCGGCCCTGCGTGAACTGGAAAAACGCTGGGACAGTGACGTCTACCGTTTCTACAGTGAGCGGTTGGCCAACCGTTACCCCTTCAAAGCCAGTGGCGAAGACGCCTCGCTGGAGGATTTCGAGGCATTTTTCGGACCTCAGGGCCGTTTGCAACAGTTCCACGACCAGTACCTTAATGCCTTTCTCAAGGACAACCTCGACGCCCTTTACTCCGAAAGTCAGGGGGGCTATCTGGTGCGCAGTGATGTGCTGGAGCAGTTAAAAAAAGCCGAACGTATTCGCGACACGTTTTTCAACCACCGCGGGCACCTGTCGGTGCAACTCACCATCGAACCGTTGGCCCTGAGTGCCACGCGCCTGAGCAGCACGCTCAGCGTCGATGGCCAGTTGATCCCCTACCAACATGGTGCGCCGCGACGCACCGGGCTGGTCTGGCCCAATGACCTGGGCAACGCCAATGGCAGCCAGTTAACCTTGGTCAGCAGTGCGGGCAACACCGCCAGTTTGAGCTTCCGTGGCCCGTGGTCGCTGTTCCGTCTGCTGGGACGAGGGCAACTCAATGCGCGCACAGACACCAGCGTTGACCTGACCTTTACCGTTGCAGACGGGCTGATGCGTTACCGCATAGGCGCCGACAAAGCCAACAACCCGATCAGCCAGCGCAGCTTTGAAGGCTTCAGCTTGCCCAGAACCTTGTTGCAAGAGCGTGTACAACCTGCGCAGGGCGACACGGTCACGCCGTTAAATGGGGGAGCGCCCATTTTGGCAACCGTTGACGAGTAATGGGAGGCCAGGTCCGACGAATAAAATGCCGTAAGCGCGCAAGCAATCTTGTGATCTGGCTTGTGATTTTGATTCTGCTTTTGCTTGTGATTTTGCTTTTGCTTTTGATGTTGCTCTACCGCCCCGTCGGGAGGCCGATCAATATCAAAAACCAGATCAAAAGCTTGCTGACGCACTTACGCACATATGCCTGTAGCCGCTGACGAGGCACGAAGGCTGCGATCGAGGGCGAAGCCCTCGTGGAAGCTCTTAATCAACTCCACCTATCACCCTCTATTCCCAAACTGAATAACACCTCATTCTTGTTCTATTGTCCTACACAGAAGCCCGATTTAGAGCGCTCCGGCTATAGCGCCAGCCCGTGAATGTTGGTAGCGTGCGCGCCGTTAACCTGAGAGAACTCTAATAATGAAACAAACCATGCCTAAGGCCTTGCTGGGTCTTGCCGTTGCACTTGCCTCTTCGTCGCTGTGGGCCAGCGGTCTTACCATCAACGAACAAAGTATCAGCGCAATGGGCACGGGCTTTGCCGGTCGCTCATCCTCTGCCGACGATGCCAGCACCGTGTACGGCAACCCGGCCGGTATGGCACGCTTGAAGCAGGAGCAGGCGAGCCTGGGGGCCGCCACGCTCAACGCGAAAACCGACATCAGCCAAACCCGCAGCACCTTTGGCGGCAAGGAAGACGGCAATATCGTGCCCCTGACCACCGTGCCTATGGGCTACTATGTTAAACCGATCGACGAACACTGGGCGTTCGGTGTCGGTGTCTACGTACCGTTCGGGTTGATCACGGACTACGACAGCGATTTTGCCGGTCGCTACTTCGCCAACAAGAGCAAGATCCAGATCATCACGTTCCAGCCAACGGTCAGCTATGCCTTTAACGACAAGGTATCGATCGGCTTTGGCCCGACCATCAATCGCATCGACGGTGAACTGACCTCGCAAGTGCCTAATGTTCAGTCCCTGGGCCGTAACGACGGCAAGGTGAAGATCGACGGCGACGACACGGCTATCGGTTTCAACGCCGGTATTTTGGTGCAGGCCGATGACAAGACCCGTGTGGGCCTGACGTACCACTCAAAGGTCAGTTACAACCTTAAGGGGCACACCAAGGTCAGCGGCGGCAGCTTCAGCCTGCTGGGCCTCAGTGGTAAGAGCTATGACGCCAAACTGGGCCTTGATACTCCGGAATCTGTGGACGTTTCGCTGACTCACCAGCTCAATGACGACTGGACGCTGTACATGGGCAGCACCTGGACGCGCTGGAGCCGCTTCAAAGACATTACGGTCGAGAACAGTAACGTCAGCCCGTATTTGAGCGGTTCGCTGAGCACCATCACCGAAGAGCAAAACTGGCATGACACCTGGGCCCACGCCATTGGTGCCGCGTATCAGTTGAACCCGCAGTGGGTGCTGCGCACCGGCTTGTCGGTGGATGAATCGCCGACCAATAACACCAACCGTTCCCCGCGTATTCCTACCGGCGACCGGACAGCCATCAGTTTTGGTGCGGGCTGGACGCCAGTGAGCAATCTCACCGTCGATTTTGCTTATTCCTATCTGTGGGAAGAGAGCGTCAAGGTCAACGACAGCTCGGCCTCGAAGGGCGCCTACAGTGCCAAGTTCAAGAATACCGCGAGCGGTTTCGGTTCTTCGGTGACTTACCGCTTCTGATTGATCAAGGCCAGCGCTCAGCCATACCAGCTCAATCCCTTGGGCGCACTGGCAAACCCCGCGTCACGCAAGGCGGTCGTTATCGGCGAGTTCCAGGTGGACTGCTCGTCGATACGTTCCAGCGTGAACGGTCGCCGCTTGTGCCTTCTGAGCGCGGCGACCAGTGCCTGAGCGCCCGCTTTCAGGCGTTCAGGGGCAATGGGCGCGTCATGGGCGACAAAGCTCACTAACTGGCGCCCGCCCTGGGTCAGATAAAACAGTAAACAGCCGTCCACAATGACCACCAAGGCCCCGGCGCGACGGGCCGGGGTGGTCTTTGCCCGGTTCACAGGCCATGCCAGCGTAACCCCGAAAGGGTTGGCCGGGTCCAGCACGGACAAGGCAATGGCCACGGGCTTGGCCGCTACGCTGTCGGCGAGGGCGCGCAGCCAGTCTATGGTGCTGCGCTCGGCAAACTGGGCACCCCCCAGACCTTCGACAAAGCGACCGCGCAGAATTCGCCCAGTGTCTTCCATTGTGCGCAACACCGGCGCAAGGGCTGGAAACCCACCCGGCACGTCTTCCTGTACCGCCGCGCCCCGTGTGACCACCCCGTAGCGATCGAACAGGCCTTCGACCAATGCCAGTGCACGTGCGGTATCGCTGACGGGGGCATGGGGCAGTAATGACCAGCGCCCGGTGAGGGGGCGTGTGGTTGAGGTGGGCGTTGAAAGAGGGGCAAAGGGCGCGCGCAATTGCCCGCGCCGATGGCGGGAGTGACTGAGGTGGCGTGGGCGTTGCGGTGCTTGAGTGACCGTCAGCTGACGTAAGGGCACCCAGCTGTCACCGGTTATAAAACCACGCCACACCAAGTCCCATACGGCGTTATGCAGCTCGTCTGCAGACGGTGTTGCAGTGCTTTGGGTCAGCGTAGCCAGTTGATGGCCGAAATAAGCGCCGCCATCGGCCAGCACGTTGAGAATCGCGTGCTGCAATGGCGAAAGCAGGTCTTCATCCTGCGCCGGTGGCAAGGTTTCGCCGACATAGTCGCGAAGGTGCAACGCCACCAGACCATCGTCATCGCCCAGGGCACCGTGGCCTGACCAGATCACTTCACCTGTGCTGATCAGCTCATCGAGCATGCCCGGTGTGTAGTCGCTGACGCGCATGGCCAATACCTGGTTTTCCCAGACGGATACGGGAAGCACGCGCCCGGCCAGTTGTTCGATCACCCGCACCAGTCCGTCCACGCCCCAAAAGGCACCCCTCACGGGCGGCTCTTGTGCGCGGGCAGGGTGGCCGTCGGTGTGCGCGATCAGCCCCTGACGCTCCAGCAGCAGGCGCACATAAGCACCCCCCGGTACTGGCCGGGTCGCTTCGCGGGCGGCTTGCAAGGAACGCAGGCGCAGACGTTTGAACACCTCGTCGGCAATCCATTCGTGGCGGGCTTTGGGCGCAATCGTCAGGCTCGCGTCCAGCGTTGCTTCAAGGCGGCGCTCAACACCAAAGTTGCCGCAGAGCACTTTGCCTTGCTCGCGCAGGCGCTCAAGGCCATGGTCGACAATCGCCACGCCCAGGCCTAGATGCCGGGCCGCCTCGCCGGTGGTGAAAGGCCCGTGAGTGCGGGCGTAGCGGGCCAGCAAGTCGCGTAACGGGTCGGCGACTGGCTGCAAAAAAATCTCGGCAATGCCCGCAGGCAAGCTCACGCCCAAGGCATCGCGCAGGCGGGCAGCGTCTTCGACTGCCGCCCAGCGCGTTTCGCCGGCCATCGACACGGCAATCGCTCTGCCGGTGGTGCTCAAGGTTTGCAAAGAGGCGTCCAGGTCGTCGGGTTGATCAACCCGCAGGGCCAACTGCGCCGTGGACAAAGGTCCCAGTTCACGCAGCAGGTCGGCCACGCCTTCGGCACCGCTAACCCGACGATCCTGCGCGGTGTGTTGCAGCTCTTGCTCGACACGCTCGGCAATGGCCGGGTCGAGCAAGTCGCCCAGATCGACCTGCCCCAGCAAGTCAGCCAGCAGGCCGCTGTCCAGTGCCAGCACCGAGGCGCGGCGCTCGGCCAACGGCGCGTCGCCCTGGTACATAAACTCGCCGACATAGCCGAACAGCAAGCCCGCTGCGAAAGGAGAAGGGCTTTGGGTCGTGGTCTCGACAAACTGCACAGTGCCTTCATTCACACGCTGCATCAGGGTATTGAGCGCGGGCAAGTCATAGACGTCTTGCAGGCATTCGCGAGCGGTTTCGATCAAGATCGGAAAGTCCGGGTAATCGCTGGCAATGGCCAGCAACTGGCCCGCGCGCAAGCGTTGTTGCCACAACGGCGACCGTTTGCCGGGGCTGTGTCGCGGCAGCAGCAAGGCGCGTGCGGCACATTCGCGAAAGCGCGCGGCGAACAGGGCCGAACCGCCCACGGCATCAGCGACGATGCGCTGTAATTGTTCCGGTTCAAACACAAACAACTCGGCGCCGGGCAAGCGGCCTTCACTCGCCGGAATGCGCACAATAATGCCGTCATCGCTGGACACCACCGAAGGGTCGATACGCAGCTGCTGACGTATCCGCTCGGCGATGGCCAGCGCCCAAGGGCCGTGTACACGCTGGCCGTAAGGGGAGTGCAAAATGACTCGCCAGTCCCCGGTTTCATCCAGGCAGCGCTCAATCACCAAAACCCGGTCAGTGGGCAAGTTGCCGGTGGCCTCACGCTGCTCGGCGACCAGTGCGAGCAGGTTATTGACCGCGTTGTCGTTCAGGCCAATCGAGTGCAGACGATTCTCTGCCTGTTGATCCGGTGTTTCGCGGGCCTGTTCAATGTCCAGCTCGCGCAGGAAGGCACCAATGGCTTCGCCTAGCTCGGCCGGGCGGCCCAGGCCATCGCCGCGCCAAAAAGGCAGGCGCGCAGAGCGGCCGGGGGCAGGCGTGACGACCACTTGGTCCCGGGTGATTTGTTGGATACGCCAGGATGAGGCGCCGAGGGTGATGACGTCATTGACCCGCGACTCGTAGACCATCTCTTCATCGAGTTCGCCTACCCGGCGCGAGCCGGCACGCTCCTCGCCTTCGGGCAGTATCACGCTGAACATTCCGCGATCCGGAATGGTGCCACCGCTGATCACCGCTAATTTGTGCGAGCCGGGGCGGGCAGTCAGTTGCCCGGTCTGACGGTTCCACACCAGACGGGGACGAAACTCGGCGAATTCGTCTGACGGGTAACGGCCCGCCAACATGTCCAGCGTGGCGTCAAACACACTGCGGGGGAGGGCTCGAAAGGGATCGGCGCGACGGACAAGGGCGAACCAGTCGTCAATATCCAGCGGCTCCATGGCGACAGCGGCGATGGTCTGTTGGGCCAGTATGTCCAACGGGTTGCGCGGGGGCTCCAGGGTCTCCAATTGCCCGCTGAGCATGCGATCAACCGTGACCACCGCATCCAGCAGATCGCGCCGGGTGCGCGGGTAAATCAGCCCCGCCGAAATGCCACCGACCTGGTGCCCGGCGCGGCCCACGCGCTGCAAGGCGCTGGCCACTGACGGAGGGGAAGCGACCTGAATCACCAGATCCACCAGCCCCATATCAATACCCAGTTCAAGGCTGGAGGTTGCGACCACGCACCGCAGCTCACCTGACTTGAGAGCGCTTTCGATGTCGGCCCGCTGCTCCTTGGAAACCGAGCCATGATGGGCACGGGCGATCAATGGCGGTTCGCCCGCAGTGCGTCGCGTAGTGCCCCCGGCGGACGAGACGAAATGCTCGGGCGGCGTGTTCTCGGACGGGTCTGAGTCGCCAAGTTGTTCGGCATACAGCTCATTGAGCCGTGCGGTCAGCTTCTCGGCGAGACCACGGGCATTGGTAAACACCAGCGTTGAACGCTGCTTGAGTACCTGTTGCAGAATACTGGCCTCGACATGAGGCCAGATTGAGCCGACTTGCCCCAGCGCACTGTTGGCCGGTGACTGATTGCGCGCTGATAGATCGCTCATGTCCTCAACGGGCACGACAATGCGCACCTGCAGCTGACGACTGGAAGGTGGGTTGACCACCGTCACCGGCCGGGCACCGCCGAGAAACCTTGCCACGTGGTCTACCGGGCGCACCGTGGCGGACAGCCCGATACGCTGGGCCGGATGGGGCAGCAAGGCGTCGAGCCGTTCCAGACTTAACGCCATATGCGAGCCGCGCTTGCTGCCTGCCACGGCGTGCACTTCATCGACAATGATCGTCTGCACACCGCGCAGGGTTTCGCGTGCTTTTGACGTCAGCATCAAATACAAGGATTCGGGTGTGGTGATCAGAATATCGGGCGGGCGGCGCACCAGCCGGGCGCGTTCAGCCTGGGGCGTATCGCCCGTGCGCATGCCCACGCTGATCTCCACGGCGGTGTCGCCACGCAGGGCGCGCTGGGCACGCACGCCTTCCAGTGGCAGGCTCAAGTTGCGTTGCACATCGCTGCCCAAGGCTTTGATCGGGGAGATATACAGCACCCGTGTTGTCGATTTGCCGGGTGGGTGATCGGCGTTGGCTGCTGCGTCGCGCTCTTCAAATAATTGGTCGATGGCGTGCAGGAATGCCGCGAGGGTTTTGCCCGAACCGGTTGGGGCGATGACCAGTGCGCAGTGTTGCGCGGCAATGGCCGACCAGGCGGCGAGTTGCACGGCAGTAGGGCGGGGGAAGGTCGATAAAAACCAGGCGCTGGTGGCCGGGGTGAATCCGGGCAGGCGCTCAGGGGGAGAAGGGGGAGTCATCAGCAGCAGAACCTCGGGGCGGCAACACTTCTAGCGTAGCCCGCGGTTCAGAAAGCGGGGCAGTCCCTGTAGGAACCGTCTTGATCTTGATCTTGACCTTGATCTTGATCTGCAGCCCCGTCGGGAGGCCGAGTGGAGGTTCTGCGCAGTGGGTCGACCGGCATGGATGCCGGGAGAGCTGCGATCGGGCCATGGATGGCCCGTCGCAGCGTGCCCACGGAGCGGGACCGGAGCGAGGGAACTTGAGCGCAGCGAAAGCCGTACGCAGGGGCAAGGCCTTTTTGGGTACTTTTGTGGCTGTTTGACAAAAGTGCCTCGCTGTAAAAGCGAAACCTTTAGTTCAGCTAGACACATTTAATGGATATGTACTCGGAGCTTTTGATTGGCCGGCGTACATATCCATTTGATGTATTAAAACTTTCTACGGGTTACGCCCTTACGGCGTGTCACTTTGCAAAAGCCGAGTGTCGGACCATGACAAAGTAACCAAAACGCTTCCGCCCCCGCGTACGGCCCTCGCTTCGCTCAGGTGTCCCTCACTCCGGTCCCGCTCCGTGGGCACGCTGCGACGGGCCATCCATGGCCCGATCGCAGCTCTCCCGGCATCCATGCCGGTCGACCCACTCCGCGAAACCTCCTTTCGGCCTCCCGAAGGGGCGGCAGATCAAGATCAAAAGCCAGATCACAAGCAGATCAAAAGCTAGATCACAAGCAGATCACAAGCAGATCACAAGCAGATCACAAGCAAATCACAAGCAGATCAAAAGCCAGATCACAACCTTGCTGGCGAGGAACGAGGGTTGCGATCGGTTTGGTGCGCCACTGCGACGAACAGCTTAGTTGACCGGCATTTGCGGGCGGTGTTTGACACGACGTTTGATAAACACAGCAATCACAATCAGCACCAATGCCAGCACTGTGAAGAAGACGGTATTGAACCAAGGGAAGGGCTCTTCGCGGCTGGTGGTGGCTTCAATCGACGTCACGTTAGGGAACACCGAGAAAATCTTGATGCGCCAGCCGTAATAACGAATCAGCGCCAATTGCTCGGCATCACGGGAATAACCCTGAGCCTTGGCCTGAATGTCAGCCGAGTCGAACTTGAAGTACCAAGGGAACGACCAGCCCGTGTCTTCGTTGCGGTATACCATGACTTTTTTGGTCACCGGGTCTTCGGTGTTGATGAAGTACACATCCCGAGTCGGCCCGTCGGCCGGGTTTTCTGCGTTGATGACGCCATTGTGATCGACCCGTTTGACTTCAACTCCCGTCACCATCACGACATCGTGTTGAGGAAGAAAGTAAAACAGCCCAAGCCCGACAGCGCCCACTGCTAGCAGGACCACGCCCAGAATGATGCCCTTGAGCCATTTCATGCCATCACCACGTACATATCGAAATTTCCTGATTACTGATAATTGAACTCGTCGCGCCGAATTCGGTAGCGGGCACTTTGCCCAACGCTGCGTTTGGACGCGCAGGGTGACCAGACGGCAGACCGCCCAAATCCCGGCGGATCTTATCGCAGCCTGTGCCAGCGACTACAAGTTCCGGGTATGTCTCCTACATAATTTGTATCAGTTTAGGGGGCTTTGGACGGTTCAGTGCACGATTTGCGCAAGAAACGCCTTGGCCCGCGGGCTTTTCGGTGCGTTGAAAAACGCTTCGGGGGGGGAGTCTTCGATTATCATGCCGCCATCAAGGAACAACACCCGCTCCGCCACTTGCCGGGCAAAGCCCATTTCGTGGGTCACGCACAACATGGTCATGCCGCTGCCAGCCAGTTTGACCATCACGTCCAGTACTTCGCTGACCATTTCCGGGTCCAGCGCCGAGGTCGGCTCGTCAAACAGCATGATTTTTGGCTCCATGCACAGGGCGCGGGCAATGGCCACGCGCTGTTGCTGGCCGCCAGAGAGCTGACTCGGGTACTTGTGTGCCTGGCTGGCAATACCGACTTTATTGAGAAAGTGATCAGCCAGTTCTATGGCCTTTTTGCGCGACAGCCCACGCACTGACATGGGCGCCAGGATGCAGTTGTCGAGCACGCTCATGTGGGGGAACAGGTTGAAGTGCTGAAACACCATGCCAATTTCGCTGCGCACGTGTGCCGCTTCACGGTTGGTCTGCGACAGATCCGTGTTGTTGACCAGAATGCGACCTTTTTCAGCAATTTCCAGCCGGTTGATACAGCGGATCAGCGTCGACTTGCCCGACCCTGACGGGCCGCAGAGCACGATTCGTTCGCCTTCATGCACTTTAAGGTCGATGCCCTTAAGCACATGAAACGCGCTGTAGTACTTGTTCAGGCCTGCAATATCCACCACGACCTTGCGGCTGTCAGTGGCCGCAGACACGGGGTTATGAACGTAAGCGGGTTGAGCCTGCATGGTGCGTCTCCAATGATCAGTAAAAGCGCTCAGCGCTGTAAGGCGTCGGGTCAGTGAACGGGTATTCGCCGGTCATCATTTCGGCCAGCAGACGGCCACTTACCGGGCCCAGGGTCAAACCGTGGTGGGCGTGACCAAAGTTGAACCACAGGCCTTTATGCCGGCTGCCTGGGCCAATCACCGGGCACATGTCCGGCAGGCATGGACGGCGGCCCAGCCACGGTTGTGCATCCACACGTTCGCCCAGCGGGTACAAGTGACGGGCCCGTTCTTCGCAGCGGCGCAGCTGGATTTCATTGATCGGGTCATCGCTGTCGGCAAACTCGATCCCGGTGGTCAGGCGTATACCGCCCACCATCGGTGCCAGTACATATCCGCCGACCGAATCCAGAATCGGGTGCTGCATGCGCTGGCCGTCCTTGGCTGCGTAGTGCATGTGATAGCCACGCTTGATCGCCAGCGGTATGGAGTAACCCAGCGGCTCGAAGATGTCCCGGGCTTGTGGGCCGAGCGCGACCACCACTTCATTGCCGACTATCAGCCCTTTATCGCTTTCGACCTGCCATTGCCCGGCGGTCTGGCGCAGGCTGGCGGCATTGCCGATCACAAAGGTGCCACCGCGCTGCTTGAACAATTGGGCATAGCCACGGGTGAGACCGCCCGGGTCGCTGACGGTTTTGGGGTCGAGCCAGTGAATGGCGCCGATCACATCGCTGTGCAAACCGGGTTCCAGTGCGTGCACTTGCTGTTGATTGAGCACGCACCAGTTCAGACCGAATTCGCTCAAGGCCTGTGCATCCGCCCGGGCCTTGTCGAAGTCGGCCTGGGTGCGATAGACCTCGATCCAGCCGCTGTCCTGAATCAAATGCGTCATCCCGGCCGGCTCTGCCAGCAGGTCATGCTCACTCACACAGCGTTCAATCAGCGGCAGCATGGCGGCGGTGGCTTTGGCCAGTCCTCGGGGGGACGAGTGTTGCCAGTAGTTCATCAGCCAGGTTGCCGCTTTGGGCAGGTGCTTGAAGCTGTAGCGCACATCCGATTGCTGATTGAGGCCGTAGCGCAGCAGTCGTGTGATCTCTCGGGGGAACGAGTAGGGGATCACGCTGGCGCGTTCGATCAGCCCGGCATTGCCGTGACTGGTGCCGCTGCCCGGCTGTGCGCGGTCTAGCAAGACCACGTTACGGCCGCGCGCCTGCAGGTGCAGCGCGGTACTGACGCCCACGATGCCGGCGCCCAGAACGAGAGTGTCACAGTGCATAGTCACTTCCTTAAAACGGTGGGCCGACGAGGCAGCCAGGCTTACTGCAAGTGGCGGCCGAGGCGGCCTTCAATCAGTTTCAGGCTGCGCCGCACGACTTCCACGATCAGCAGGTAGAGCACGGCGGCCCACAGGTACACCTGAAAGTCGAAACTGCGCGAGAAGACCATTTTGGTCACGCCCATCAAATCGTAAATGGTGACCAGGGAGGCAATGGCACTGGCCTTGATCATCAAGATCAGTTCGTTGCCCAGTGGGCCGATGGCCACCAGCAGCGATTGCGGCAGGATGATTTTGCGAAAGGTAGTCCAGCGCGACAGGTTCAATGCCTTGCAGGCTTCGCGCTGGCCTTGGGCCACCGACAGAATGCTGCCGCGCAGAATTTCAGCCTGATACGCCGCCGTATTCAGGGTGAACGCCAGCAAGGTGCAGAACCACGCATCGCGGAAAAACCACCACAAGCCAATGTCTTGCCACAACCCTTTGAATGAGCCCAGCCCGTAATACAGCAGAAACAACTGCGCCAGCAGCGGCGAGCCACGGAAAAAATACACATAGGCGCCGGTAAAATTGCGCACAAAGCGATTGCTCGACAAGCGCCCCAGTGCAATCAGCAACCCGAGCAGCGCCCCCAGGGTGAATGAAATCGCTACCAGCTTGAGGGTGACCAGCATGCCGTCGATAAAACGCGGGCCGTAGCGTTCGAGCAACTCGGGGCTGAGAAAGAGGTTTTGCAGTTCCGCCAGGCTCATGGCTGCACGCTCCGTATATGGCGGTTGAAATAGCGCTCAAGAAAGGCGAACAGACGCCCCGAAATCGCTGAGAAAAACAGGTAGATGAAGCACGCCACGCTATAAAACAGCATCGGGTCTTTGGTCACGCTAACGGCCAGATTGGTTTGGCGCATCAGGTCGACCAGCGCGATGGTGGACACCAGCGACGTGTCCTTGAGCAGCGATAGCCAGTTATTCGACAGACCGGGCAGGGCGATACGGGCCAATTGCGGCAGCACCACCTTGCGAAAGGTCGTGAACTTCGACAGGCCCAGCGCCGAGGCCGCTTCAAACTGGCCCTTGGGAATGGTTTTGAATGCCCCCAGCCAGATTTCACTGGAGAAGGCGGCAAACACCAGACTGAACGCAATCATCGCGGCGACAAAGGTATTGATCGTGAACTGCGCGTCATAGCCCATGAGCGCAAGGATTTTCTGCGCGGCGATCTGGCAGCCGTAATAAATGATCAGCAGCGTCAACAGTTCCGGCAGGCCGCGAAAGACCGTGGAAAAGGTCGTCGCCCATGCGCGCATCCAGCGATTTTTAGAGCGTGCGGCGATGGCCACGATCAGCCCCAGCGGCAAACCGATGGGCAGGCAGCTCAACGCCAGCGCAATGGTCACCAACGAGCCGGCCAGCAACGCCGAGCCCCAACCGCCACTGGCAAAGGAGAGTAATGAGAGTTGATCGAGCATGCTCGAATCCCCGGGCAAAAATGGGCCGATTTCAGCCGCTGCGCACGGTGCGTGCGCAGGGCAGAGTGAGAGGCAGGCAAGCCCTCACGCGAGGGCGGGTGACTCAGTAAATGTCGAAGTCGAAGTACTGGCTGGAAATCTTTTTATAGGTGCCATCGGCCACGATTTCGTCCAGTGCCTTGTTGAAACGCTCACGCAGCGCGTTGTCTTGTTGGCGCACGGCAATCGCTGCGTCAGCCATGGTGCCGTCGACGTCACCAATGATTTTGCAGCAATCCTTGCCGGTTTTATTGACCCATTCCAGCAACGGGAATTTATCGGCAATCACCACGTCGACCCGCTCGTTGGCCAGCTCGCTATTGGCCTCATCCAGGGTCGGATAGAGCTTGAGGTCGGCATCCTTGTAATGCTCTTCGGCATAGATGCTTTGCGTTGCGGCACTTTGCGCGCCCACGGTTTTACCCTTGAAGTCGGACTGGGCATCGGTGATGGACGAGTCCTTGGGGACGGCGATGGACAGCGGCGTGCGGTAATAGTGGTTGGTGAAGGCGATTTTCTTTTTGCGTTCTTCGTTGACGATCATCGACGCGACAATGGCGTCATATTTCTTGGCCATCAGCCCGGCAATGATTCCGTCCCAGTCTTGAGCCACGATCGTGCACTCGGCGTTCATGCGCTGGCACACGGCCTTGGCAATGTCGACATCGAAGCCGTGCAGGTTGTTGTCTGAGTCAACGTAGTTGAAAGGAGGGTAGGCGCCTTCCGTGGCGATTGTCAGTTTCTCGGCCTGCGCGTTGGACGCGAAAGCAGCAACCAATGCACATGCACTGGCAAAGCGAATGACGTTGTTCATCTAGCACCTCGTTTTATTGTTTTGAGCCGGGTGAGGAGGTGTAGCCCACGAACTCGTTGTGCAAGGCCGCGGTTGCCTCAAGACGTTTTTCGACGTCCGGTCCCAGTTGTTTGCAGACTTCGTTGATCAGCAGGTGCACCAGCGACAGCATGGCTGCGGTGGATTCCCAGAACAGATTGAATTCGGTGGGCACGCGAAACACTTCATCGGCGTTTTGCTCGGCCCAGTCACAGAACGTGTCGGTAATCAGCGTGACGGCAATACCGGCCTCGCGCGCCTTGCGGCATAACAGCTGGGCGTGGCGCGAATAGCGGCGGGCTTCGAACACCACCAGTGCGCAGTCCTCGGGCGGGCATAGCAGCACATCGGCGTAATGCCCGGCGGCGCCATCTACCCGTTGCACGCCATCGCGCAGGTATTGCAGCAAATGCACCATGGCGTCGGCGATGCCGCGCTCGGTCTGAAAGCCTGCGACAAATACCCTGCGTCGTGTGGCCAGGCGCTGGCTGACGGTTTGCCATTGCGGGGTCAGGCTGTATTCGTAGACCTTGACCAGCGCCGCCACTTCCAGCTCGAAGCTGCGCGGCAAACCTTGCGGGCTCTGGCTCGATTGCAGGCGAAACTCCTGCAAGCGATCACCGACCAGCCAAGGGCCATCGCCGAGGTCATCTTTCAGGTCGTTTTTGAGGTCTTTGAAATGGCTGTAGCCCAGCGCTCGGCAAAAACGCCCGACACTGGACTCGCTGACACCCAGTTTGGTGGCGATGTCGGCGGCGGTCTGAAAGGGCAGCTCGTAAAGATTGGCCAGCATATAACTGGCAATCGCCCGACCCGAAGGTGCGGCGGTTGACAGGCTGCTTTCAAGGCGTTGTTTAATCGACTGGCTCACGGCTGCTTCCTGTTGTTGTATCAGCGCGTTGCAGAAAGTGAAGGTTTTCTGTCATTAAGTCAACAATTGACAGATAACTGTCACAACAGGATAGTTGGCCTCGACGTTGCACCCCGATAAAAACAATTCCATTGGAGCGCCACCATGTCCCAACCCGCCACCTCATCGCTGACCCTTGGCGAACTGACTGCCCTGTTGCAAAAGATCTTTGAACGCCACGGTACCTCTGCTGCGGTGGCACAGGTGTTGGCGGACAACTGCGCACGGGCGCAGCGCGACGGCTCCTACAGTCATGGGGTATTCCGCATTCCCGGTTATTTGTCGTCTTTGGCCAGTGACTGGGTGGATGGTCAAGCGGTGCCGGTGGTTGAGGACGTGGCGAGTGGTTTTGTGCGGGTAGACGCGGCCAATGGTTTTGCCCAGCCTGCGTTGGCGGCGGCCCGAGGGTTGCTGGTGGAAAAGGCCCGCAGTGCCGGTATTGCCGTATTGGCGATACGCAACTCCCATCACTTCGCGGCGTTATGGCCCGACGTTGAGCCGTTCGCCGAAGAGGGGCTGGTGGCGTTGAGCGTGGTTAACAGCATGACCTGCGTGGTGCCCCATGGCGCCTCCAAACCGTTATTCGGGACCAACCCGATTGCTTTTGCCGCACCGCGTGCGGGCGGCTCGCCCATCGTTTTTGATTTGGCCACCAGTGCGATTGCCCACGGCGACGTGCAAATTGCTGCGCGCAAGGGCCATGCGTTGCCTGCAGGTATGGGTGTTGATAAACACGGCGCGGCGACTGAAAACCCCAAAGAAATCCTGGACGGCGGAGCCTTACTGCCATTTGGGGGGCACAAGGGCTCGGCGCTGTCGATGATGGTGGAACTGCTGGCGGCTGCGTTGACGGGCGGCAACTTCTCGTTTGAGTTTGACTGGTCGAAACACCCTGGGGCGCAGACGCCCTGGACGGGGCAATTATTAATTGTGATCGACCCGAGCAAATCCGCGGGCAACAACTTTGCCGAGCGCAGTGCTGAACTGGTGCGTCAGATGCAGGGTGTGGGGCTTGAGCGTATGCCGGGTGATCGACGCTTTATAGAGCGGGCCAAATCCTTGAGCGACGGCATTGTGTTGGGGGAAGAAGAACTGGCCAAGTTGCGTGCGTTGGCGTGACGAGCGGCGCGGGCGCTTTTTTGGTGCTTGCTGCACTGTAATTGAACAAAAGCCCACGTTTGTGGCCCTGTATTTTGAGGGTCTTGGGGCCCTTGTCGCAGCCCCGCTCCTTAGAAGAGCAAGAGCGTAAGCGAGCGTTTGATCTGTTTTTGATCTGGCTTTTGATCTGCTTTTGATCTGCTTTTGATCTGGCTTTTGATCTGCCGCCCCTTCGGGAGGCCGAGAGGAGGTTTCGCGGAGTGGGTCGACCGGCATGGATGCCGGGAGAGCTGCGATCGGGCCATGGATGGCCCGTCGCAGCGTGCCCACGGAGCGGGACCGGAGCGAGGGGCACCTGAGCGCAGCGAGGGCCGTACGCGGGGGCAAGGCCTTTTTGCTTACTTTTGTGGCTGTTTGACAAAAGTGAGCCGCCGTAAGGGCGGAACCCGTAGAAAGCCGTGATACACCTAATGGATATGTACGCAGGCCAATTAAAAGCTACGAGTACATATCCATTACATGCTTTTAACTGGAATAAAGGTTTCGCCCTTACGGCGAGTTCCTTTTGGCAAACAGCCCCAAAAGGAACCAAAAGGTCCTTGCCCTACCATACGGCCGAGCTCGCCTAGGCTCGCCCGGTGCCTTCACTCCGGCACTGTTATGGGGGCACGCCGCGACGGGCCATCCTTGGCCCGATCGCGGCTGGCTCGGCGTCCTGCCTCGCCACCCCCATAACAGCACCTGCGTTCAGCCTCCTGTGATGGGCCTCAGCGTTGGCTTCACTGTTTCGGTGGCGGCAGTGAGATCGTTTTAAAAGCTAAAAGCTAAAAGCTAAAAGCTAAAAGCTAAATTGGCACGTCTCCTGCTAGCAAATAACCCGAGTAGAAGCGGTCAGCACACATCTCACACTGTGCCGGGCATTGCTCTTGTGACTTCGGTTACACACCCGTCCTACGGGTGCCTGAACCTGGCGATCAGTCGGCTCGGGAGAGTGGTCCAGCGGCCGGTTTAAACCTTTCTCCGCACCACCCCTCAAGCCTCCTGCTTCCCGGTCTTATCCGTGTAGTGCTTTTGCAGGAGCAGTGCCCATGACCCGTGCTCGAACCTCATATTGGCAAGCCTTGCCTTTAACCTTGCTGCTCACCCCTCTGGCTCAGGCCAATGACTCAATCGTGCTGCTTACCTCTTGGTATGCCCAAGCCGAGCACGGCGGTTTTTATCAGGCTGTGGCCGAAGGCCTGTATGCCAAACAGGGCTTGGACGTGTCCATCCGCATGGGCGGCCCACAAGTCAACGGCATGCAGTTGCTGCTCAGCAAGCAGGCCGATGTCATCCTCAATTACGATCTGCAAGTGCTCAAAAGCCAAGAGCAGCAATTGCCTGTGGTCGCTGTGGCCGCCGCTTTTCAGGGCGAGCCGCAAGGCTTGATGGCGCATGCCGATGTGCAGGATTTAACTCAGCTCAAGGGTAAGCACATTCTTGTTTCAACCTCGGGGCAGCAGACTTGGTGGCCTTGGCTAAAGCAAAAATACGGCCTGGAGGAGTCACAGGCCAAACCTTATACCTTCAACTTGCAACCATTTCTGAACGATCCCAATACCGCCCAGCAAGCCTACGCCAGCTCAGAGTTGTTTCAGGGGCGCCAAGCTGATCCGGGGGCTCACTTTCTATTATTTGCTGAGGCGGGCTATCCCCCCTATGGCTCAACACTGGTGACGCGTTCCGATGTAATCGAGCAACGGCCCGAGGTCTTGCAGCGCTTTATTCAGGCCTCAATGCAAGGCTGGCGCAGTTACCTGGCCAACCCGGCACCGGGTAACGCGCTGATTAAACAGGCCAACCCAAATATGAGTGATGAGTTGCTCGACTGGGGGGTGGCCACGCTTAAGCAATACCGGCTGGTTGACGGCGGTGATGCGCAAACCCAAGGCATTGGTGTGATGACCGATGCACGCTGGCAGGCCACCCGCGATTTTATGGTCGAGGCCGGTTTACTCAAGGCAGACGTTGATTGGCGCAAAGCTTATGACGCGCGCTTTGTCAAAGACCTCAACGTGCTGCCCATCAGTCAGACCCAGGCCAGCCAGTAACCGATTGCCCGTGATCCGGCCTCGCAGAAGGCCTTGCCTAACAATTGAGGATTTCCCATGCTCGTCACCCAACAACCGGTACTGCGTCGTTTCTGGTATGCCCTGATGCCCGTGTCGCAACTGGACAACGGGCCGCAACCTTTCACCTTGCTCGGCGAGCGAGTGGTGCTTTTTATGGGGCAGCAAGGCCCCGTGGCGCTGGCTGACCGCTGTTGCCATCGCACCGCGCAACTGTCAAAAGGCTGGGTCGAGGACGGTGTGATTGTGTGCGGCTATCACGGCTGGCGCTACGATCAGACAGGCGCTTGTGTGTGCATCCCGCAGCAGGCCGACAATGCCCCTATCCCCGCTGGCGCCAGGACCACAGCGTTTCACTGCCAGGAAAAATACGGCTATGTGTGGGTCTGCCTCGATGAACCCTTGCAACCCATTCCTGTATTTGAAGAGGATGGCGCGCCGGCTTACCGGCGCATCTTTCAGTTTTACGAGCAATGGAAGACCAGTGCGCTGCGATTTATGGAAAACTCCTTCGATAACTCGCACTTTTCTTTTGTGCACAAAGCCAACTTCGGCATGCTTAGCCAGCCCAAACCGTCCAAATACGAGTTTGTAAAGAAAGAGTGGGGCTTTGAAGCCGAAACCATCGTGCCGATCAACAACCCCCCTGCAGGCCATCGCATTACCGGCACCGATACACCGACCACCACCCGACACCTGTTCAATCGCTGGGATCTGCCGTTTGTCCGGCGTTTCGGTTGCACCTACCCGGACAGTGGTGTGCACCACATCATCTACAACTGCGCTACGCCTATTGACGACAAAACCATTCAGTTGGTGCAGTGGTTGTATCGCAATGACAGCGAGGCCGATTGCAGCAGTGAGCAGTTGATTGCCTGGGACGCGCCGATTACCCGTGAAGACCAGGATATTCTCGAAGCCACAGATTACGATGCCTGCGTTGATACACGGCGGCGTGTGGAGTTTCATATGGAGTCCGATAAACCGGGGCTGATCATGCGCAAGATGCTCTTTGATCTGTTGCAGGCTCATGGTGAAGAGGAGCAATTCCGTGCGGCGGGGGTGCCGTTATGAACGCCGCTCTGGACCTTAATCACCCGCAACCCCCTGTGTTGCTGGCTAACCAGGTCGAAAAAACCTACAGCAACGGCACTCATGCCTTGCAACGGCTGAAATTGAGCGTGGGGCGCGGGGAGTTTGTCTCACTCCTCGGTCCCTCCGGCTGTGGCAAAAGTACCTTGTTGAAGATGTTTGCCGGGCTTGAGCAACCCAGCGCCGGGCATGTGCGTTGGTGGGGCAAGGGGGCGATCGGTCAGGCCGAAGCGGAACAAAAAATGGCGATGGTGTTTCAAGAAGCCACATTGATGCCTTGGGCGACAATTGCCGCAAATGTCGGTTTACCTTTGGTACTGAGTGGCGTGCCCAAGGCTGGCCAGGTACGGCGGGTACAAACGGCGTTGAATCGGGTTGGGCTGAAGGACTTTGCTCATGCTTATCCGCGCGAATTGTCGGGGGGAATGCAGATGCGCGCCTCGATTGCCCGTGCGCTGGTCACCGAACCGAATCTGTTGCTGATGGACGAACCCTTCGGGGCGCTCGATGAATTTACCCGTAACCGGCTCGACAGCGACCTGCGCAAATTGTGGGCCGAGCGTGATCTGACCGTGGTGTTTGTAACCCACAGCATTTATGAGGCGGTGTTTCTGTCCTCGCGGGTAGTGGTAATGGGCGCCCGGCCGGGCCGGGTGCTGGCCGATGTGGCCATCGAGGGGCCGAGTCTGCGCGACGATGCCTTTCGCATGTCCTCCGGTTTTATTACCCAGTGCGGGCGTTTGTCGGCCTTGCTGGCGCAGGCAAACGGCCAGATGGATGCTGTGGGAGGCCGTGCATATGGATACTGAAAACCCGGCGTGGCTGGCGAATCCACGCGTGCAAAAAATCCTCGCACCCTTGCTGGTAGGTGCGCTGCTGCTGGGGCTTTGGCAAGGGCTGTGTGTTGCCCTGAAAGTCCCGGTGTACTTAGTGCCGAGCCCGCTGGCCATCGGTCAGACGCTGATTCAGGACGGGCCATTATTGATGAGCGCGCTGTGGGTCACGCTGAAAATCACCTTTCTGTCCTTTGCCCTGGCAGTGGTGCTGGGTGTGGCTGCGGCGTTTGTATTTGTACAAAGCCGATGGCTTGAAGCCAGCCTGTTTCCCTACGCAATACTCTTGCAAGTTACGCCCGTGGTGGCCATCGCGCCGCTGATCATTATCTGGGTCAGCAACACCACCCTGGCGTTGGTGATTTGCGCCACGCTGGTGACCGTTTTTCCGATTATCTCCAACACGGTGCTGGGCTTGCGCAGCGTCAATCCGGGTTTGCTCAATCTGTTCAAACTCAACCGGGCAGGGCGTTGGCAGACGCTCACACGGCTGCGCATACCGAGTGCCTTACCGTACTTTTTCGGTGGTTTACGCATTGCCAGCGGGTTGGCACTGATCGGTGCTGTGGTCGCTGAGTTTGTGGCGGGCACAGGCGGTACGGGCGCCGGGCTGGCGTATCAAATTCTGCAGGCAGGGTTCCAGTTGAATATCCCGCGTCTGTTTGCGGCACTGGTTCTAATCGCGCTCACCGGTATTTTATTGTTCAGCCTGATGGCCGCATTGGCGAAGTTCAGCCTCGGGCATTGGCATGAAAGTGAGCAGGGCTAACGTATGACCTCAAGTGGAAATCCAATGACTGACACCAACGCGTGTTTGATTCGCAATGCTCAGCATGTGCTCACCGGGCTTCGAGGCGTCGAGGCGCGCCATGCCGGGCCGGATATTCGCGTGCAGGCCGGGCGTATTGTTGCGATGGGCGCTTTGCAGCCCTTGCCGGGGGAAACCCTTATCGATGCGCGTGATTGTGTGGTCTATCCGGCGTGGATCAACACCCATCATCATTTGTTCCAATCACTGCTCAAGGGGGAGCCGCAGGGCCTGAATCAGAGCCTGACGTCTTGGCTGGCGGCCACACCGTACCGTTTTCGTGGGGCTTTTGATGAGCACAGCTTCAGGCTTGCGGCGCGTATCGGTCTGATCGAATTGTTACGCTCCGGCTGTGCCACGGTAGCCGATCACCATTACCTGTATTACCCCGGCATGCCTTACGACAGCGCGGCGATTCTGTTTGAAGAAGCTCAGGCGCTGGGTATGCGTTTTGTGTTGTGCCGGGGTGGCGCCACCCAGACAAGGCAGTTGGAGGCTGACTTGCCGCAGGCGCTGCGTGCGGAAAAACTCGACGACTATCTGGCAGACGTCGAGCGCCTGACCGGGCTTTATCACGACCCTGCACCGGATGCGTTTCGTCGGGTGGTCATGGCCCCCACCACGGCCTTGCATTCCACCACCCCCGAAGAACTACGAGAGACAGCGCGGGTAGCGCGTGCCTTGGGTGTGCGATTGCACACACATTTATCTGAAACGGTGGACTACCTGGATGCGGCCAAGGCTAAGTTTGGCATGAGCCCGGTGCAATTCTGCGCCGAGCATGAGTGGCTGGGTTCGGATGTATGGTTTGCGCACTTGGTCAAACTGCTGCCTGATGAAATTCGATTGTTGGGGCAAACCGCAACGGGCATCGCCCACTGTCCACAGAGCAATGGGCGATTGGGTAGCGGAATTGCCGACATTGTGGCACTGGAGGCGGCTGGGGTACCGATCTCCATTGGCGTTGATGGGGCTGCGTCCAACGAGGCCGCGGATATGCAATCGGAAACCCATGCCGCGTGGCTGATGCAGCGCGCCCGCAAGGGCGAGCAGGCCAAGCCGCGCTACGCCGGTGGCACTTTCGAAGGTGGTGCCGATGCGGCGACGGTTGAAGATGTCGTGCGCTGGGGTACCGCGGGTGGCGCTCAGGTGCTGGGCTTACCTGCATTAGGGATTCTGGCGGTGGGGCAGGCGGCGGATATTGCCCTTTACCGGTTGGACGAGCCGCGTTATTTCGGCCTGCACGATCCGGCGATTGGCCCAGTAGCTTGTGGAGGACGGGCGAGTCTTAAAGCCTTGCTGATTGGAGGTCGGCAAGTGGTGACTGATGACTGCATTCCCGGGTTGGATATGGCCCAGCTTGGTCGTGAGGCTGCGCAAGCGGTGCGCGACCTGCAACGTCGCGCGGGCGTGAGGCGTTAAGGTCTAAACACTTTTGTAGCCGCTGCCGAAGGCTGCGTCCGGTTGCGAAGCAATCGTAAATACGCAGTGTCGGGTTCAACTGGCACACCGGAGTGTCTGATTTTACGGCGGCTGCGCCCCCGGACGCAGCCTGCGACAGCTGCTACGCAGGCAAATGTTTACACCCGCAAGAACTGCCGGATCAAATTCGGCGTACACCCCGTCCACCGCTTCAACGCTCGACGAAAATTAGCCGGGTCGTTGAAGTTCAGCTGTTGCGCCACCGCTTCGCTGCTCAATCCCTTGATCTGGTACAGGTACAACGCCACATGTTTGCGCGCCTGATCCTGCTGCGCCTGAAAGTGAGTGCCGTGTTTGCTCAGCTTGCGCTTGAGGGTGGCCTGGCTCATCGAAAACTGTGCGGCCGCTTGTTCAAGGCTGGGGCATTGGCGGGCATTGTCGCGCAGGTACACGTACAGCCGGTCAAGCAGGCTGGCGCTGAAGCCCACATCTTGTAACTGCACCTGGGTCTGTTGCAGCGCCACGTGCCGAGCAGTCGCCGAAGCGTTGGGCCAAGGCTGCGTCAGGTATTCACGGGGGATGCGCATCATGTCCAGCTGGCTACCAAACTCGGTGTGTTCGCCCAGGTGTACCCAGTACTGTTCAACATAGCGTGGCTCGGGATGGCTGAAGCTGCAGGCCCACGGCAAGCGTTCACCGCTCAACCACTGAGTCATGCTTTTGATTGCGGTCATGCTGGCTTCCAGGACGAAACGTAGGTGCGCTTGTGCGCCGCAGCTGTCGAGCCAGTACAGATAGGCATAGTGCTCATCCAGCACTAAACGCGGCGTCAGCAAGGGGCTGAGCAGGGCACGGTTATGGATAACGGTGTCCAGCGCCTGATGCAGAGTTTGCGCTTGCTGCAGGGCATGACTGGCAGGCCCGTAATGCCCCGGTAACAGGCGTTGGCCAAACAAAAAGCTGCTGTCATCAGCCGCCAGCAAGCGATGGGCATTATCGATCAAACCAAAAAACTGCTGAGGGCTAAGCCGTGTGTGACCGGCGGCGATGTCGTCGTAAAACAAGCCTGTGCCACGTAGCAGGCGATGGCTGTCGATACCCCGCGACAAGGCCAGGTCGATCAACATCGCAGGCTGGTAATGGCCGGGAATAAACCGGCTGTCGGCCTCGTACCAGCGGTTATCCGGCTTCATGCTTGCTGCCTGCGCAAGGGTTTGGCACGGGCGAGGGTCAGGTTTAACCGCTTGAGCAGCGCTTCAGGCGTTTCATTGACCGCCATCACCACGGCGGTGCTGGCCGCCAAATACAACCGCTCCCCTTGCAAGCGGGTTTTGTGCGCCAGGCCTTGTACTGCTTGTTGCAGCTCCAGTGCCAGCAAACGCGCCTGGCTTTCGCCGGTATTGGGCAGGAGCACCACAAAGCGGTCGCCCGCCAGTCGGCAGAGCAGATCATGACGGCGCAGGTTGAGCAGCACCAATTGACTGAGGGCTTGCAACACGGCGTCACCTTCAGCGTGGCCGTACTGCTGATTGATCGCACTAAAGTCGTCAATATCCAGTGCCAGCAATGACAGGGGCTGTTGCTGCTCAAGGCTTTGGGTCAGGCAATCGCTGATTTGCCGTTTGAGGTAATCAGCGCCGCCCAGCGGAGTGAGTTTGTCGAACAGGCGATGCTCGCGAAACACCCGTTCACGCTTCTCCATCTGCTGATTGATTGCTTGTTGCTCGCGGTGCCAGTGGTACAGACCAATCGTCAGCAAGACCATGCCGATGGGCATTGGTCCTGACTCCAGCCAGTGATCCCAACTGATGTGCTTGGGCAGGCGGATAAACTCATCGAGCACGTCCATCCACCATGACAAAAACATACAACTCAGGCCGAGAGCGAGGTAGTTAGTGACCCGTCCGGTGGGCCGGCTTTTAAGCACCAGTACCAGCCAGAACACCATAAACAGCGCAGTACCGCCTTCGCCGACGATGTCCAGCCATTGCCATTCATGGAAGGATTTGGCCGTACCAAAGGCCAGGGTCAGCCATAGATCGATATTGGCTGCCAGCAACAGCAGACCGAGGGTCCAGCGATGGTGTTTAAGTATGTTGAGCCAGCTCATTTTTGTTCTACCCAAACGTGGTAACGGCCAGCAGAACAGAGGTGTGTGACAACGGTGTTACAAGATGTGTAGGTCAAATCAGCTCAAGGATCATGTCGAGAAATATTTATAAGCGCCCTAAAACCGGGCGTTTGATTCTGCCTTTGACCTTGCCTTTGACCTTGCCTTTGACCTTGCCTTTGACCTTGCCTTTGACCTTGCTTTTGATCTTGCTTTTGATCTTGATCTTGATCTGCCGCCCCTTCGGGAGGCCGAGAGGAGGTTTCGCGGAGTGGGTCGACCGGCATGGATGCCGGGAGAGCTGCGATCGGGCCATGGATGGCCCGTCGCAGCGTGCCCACGGAGCGGGACCGGAGCGAGGGCCGTACGCGGGGGCGGAAGCGTTTTGGTTACTTTGTCATGGTCCGACACTCGGCTTTTGCAAAGTGACACGCCGTAAGGGCGTAACCCGTAGATAGTCGTTAAGCATCAAATGGATATGTACACGGTTTTCATCACTGGAGCGCCGAGTACATATCCATTTGTTGTATTAAACCTTTCTACGGGTTCCGCCCTTACGGCGGCTCACTTTTGTCAAACAGCCGAGTGTCGGACCACCACAAAAATAAGCAAAAAGTCCTTGCCCTACCATACGGCCGAGCTCGCCTAGGCTCGCCCGGTGCCAGAACGAAGGCACTGTTATGGGGGCCCGCCGCGACGGGCCATCCTTGGCCCGATCGCGGCTGGCTCGGCGTCCTGCCTCGCCACCCCCATAACAGCACCTGCGTTCAGCCTCCTGTGATGGGCCCCAGTGTCGTTCCCACTGTTTCGGTGGCAGCAGTGAGATGGTTTTTAAAAACTAAAAACTAAAAACTAAAAGCCAAAAGCTAAAAACCAAGCGGGGTCAAATCAGCTCATTTGCCTCCAAAATCCTATTCAAAAGCCCATTTTCAACGGGCTTGGCCAACCACTGTCACAGCTTTGTCATTCACCGACCCTAGCGTTCGCTCCCAAGTTGTCGGGCCATTTGCCCGGCCTGTCGCGGGATTTCGGGGGGAGCAAACATGTACAAGTGTCGGAGCAGAACGCAGTGGGTCGGCTTTACGTTCAGTGCAGTGGCACTGGCCATCGCCAGCGAGCGCCTGAGCGCTGCCGAGACCGCCATCGGCGCCACTGAACACGTTGAAGTAGTAGGGCAAGCCGCCAGCCTGGACAAGGCGCTCAAGCAACAACGCAACTCGGACAACATCGAAAACGTCGTACACGCCGACGGCGTTGCGCAGCTGCCAGACGCCAACGTCGCCGAGGCTGTGCAACGCTTGCCAGGCATCAGCATCGAACGCGATCAGGGCGAAGGTCGCTTCGTCAGCGTGCGGGGCCTTGGCCCCGACCTCAACAGCGTGACCATCAACGGCACGCTGGTGCCGTCACCAGAAAGCGCCCGCCGCGCGGTGGCTCTGGATGTGTTGCCCTCCGAACTGGTGCAGTCGCTGTCGGTCATCAAAACCCTGACCCCGGACATGGATGCCAACTCCCTCGGCGGCACGGTCGATGTGCAAAGCCTGTCGGCTTTCGACCATGGAGGCTTGTTTTACACCGGCACAACACAGGCCAGTTATAACGATAAAAGCGCGCAAACCAGCCCTAAAGTGTCAGGGGCCATCAGTGACCGCTTCAGCCTGGGCGACGGTATTGATAACTTTGGCGTCGCTGCCGCGCTGAGTTGGAATAAACGCGACTTTCGTTCAGATAACGTCGAGACCGCCGGTGACTGGGACTTTACCGATGGCGCCCGTTTGAACAGCTTTGAGCAACGGGTCTACGACATCAGCCGCGAACGCACCGGCGGGGGGCTTAATTTCGATTACAAGCCTGACGACGACACCAGCCTGTACCTGCGCACGCTGTACAGCCGCTTCAAGGACAGCGAAACCCGCAACTCCACGGCCCTCGAATTTGCTGACCCTCAGGCCGCAGGCGAGCTGGGCGATGCCAAGGCCAAGCGCAAGCTCAAACAGCGTGAAGAAACCCAGGAAATTCAGTCTTATGTGTTCGGCGGTGAACGCAGCATGGGCCTGTGGACGCTGAGCGGGCAGGCCGGCTACAGCAAGTCCAGCGAAGACAGCCCGGGGCATATCGCCGGGGCTACGTTTAAAGGCAATTCCCGCTTCGCCGACAGCGGTTTTTATGACACTGAAAAACCGCGTCCGATCATTGGCGCGGGGTTTTATGACCCCAATAATTTCAGCCTCGACAAGGTGGATTGGGAAGAGCAAAACACTAAGGACACCGAGAAGAACATTCGCCTCGATCTGGCGCGCGATTACGACGTGCAGGGTTACGCCTCGCAGGTCAAATTCGGCGGCAAGGTCAGCCGTCGCCACAAAGACAACGACCTCAATGCCTGGGTTTATGAAGACTTCTCTGATCTGGGCTACAGCGACGATCAGCTCAATCTCAATCAGTTCGCCAAAGGCTCGGTGCACTATTCATTGGGCCAGTTCGGCCCCGGCATCAGTGGCAGTGCCATCAAGGATTTGATCGGCGGGCTGAACCGTGATGACTTCTATGACGAGCAAGAGTCGCGGGCCAATGATTTCACCATGCGCGAAGACATCAACGCGGCGTATGTGATGAACACAGTCGATATCGATGACTGGCGCTTTATCGCAGGTCTGCGCTACGAAGGCACCGAGTTCGAGGCCAAAGGCACTGGCGTGCGCAATGGTGTGTTTGAGGACGAAGACACCCAGCGTGATTACCACCATTGGTTACCGGGGCTGCATGCCCGTTACCAGTTAGCCAAAAACACCCAGGTGCGCGCTGCCTGGACCAACACCGTGGTGCGTCCGACCTTCGGCCAACTGGCACCGGGTTTTGTCATCGACGATGACGTGGCCGAGTTCGGCAACCCAAACCTAAAACCCTTGGAGTCGAGCAACTTCGATTTGGGTATCGAACACTTTATGGGCCACGCGGGCACGGTGTCGGCGTTCCTGTTTTACAAAGACATCAAGAACTTCGTTTACAACACCGATCTGGCGGGCAGCGGGGAGTGGGCGGACTTTACTGAAGCCCACAGTTACGCCAATGGTGACAGCGCCAAGCTGTACGGACTTGAACTGGCCTATTCGCAGAAGTTCGACTGGCTGCCATCGCCGTGGAACGGCGTGATCCTGGGCGCCAACACCACCTTCAGCCGCTCCAAAGCCAGTGTTGAAGGCTTTGATGCGGTGTCCGGCACCACGATCAAGCGCGATATCGACTTGCCGAGCCAGTCCAAGACCGTTGGCAACCTGATGCTCGGCTGGGAAGACGACAAACTCAGCGTACGCCTGTCGGCCAACTACAAGTCGGCGTACCTCTATGAACTGGCCGCAATCAACGACAAGGCTCACGACAGCCATGTCGACGCCCAGACCTTCGTCGATTTCAGCGCCCGCTACTCGCTGACCAAAGACCTGCAGATCAGCTTCGATGCGCAAAACCTTACTGACCAACCTTACTTCGTCTACAGCGGTAACCGTCGCTACAACAACCAGTACGAAGAGTACGGCCCGACCTACTCGGTGGGGCTGACGTTTACCCACTTCTGACCACATTTCCGTATCCGTATCCGTAGCAGCTGACGAGCTCTGCGAGGCTGCGGTCGGCTGCGCAGCAGTCGTAAAACCATTCAACTCGGTTCCTCAGATTCACGAACGCTTCGCGTCCGATCGCAGCCTCGCACTACTCGTCAGCTGCTACGGGCAACGACGTTCTCTAAATAATTACCAAGGCTAAATTCATGACTTTTTCGTTCAAGCGCAACCCCCGATTGCTACCCTTGCTGGCCTGTCTGAGTGCAAGCAGTGTATATGCCGACATCACCCCGCCCGCGTTGCATTCGTGGTCGCCCAGTAAAGCCCAGGCACTGAGTTATGTGCCCGGTGGCCCGGGCGATCAACGACTGGCCGTGAGCCGGCGCGATGGGGTGTTATTGCTGGATAAGCAGGGCAAAACCCTGAGCCAGATCAAAGGTTCCTTTGCCGGCCTGGACAGCCGAACCCTGGGCGATCAGGTGCTGGTGGCCAGCCAGGACAAAACCCGTCAGCAAGTGGTCCTGTTCAGCCTCAACCCTGCGACTGGCAAGTGGCAAGCACCGATGTACTTGCCGACCCGCGACTACGCGGTCAACGGGGTGTGCCTGTACCGCGACGACGCGAGCAATATCTATCTGTTTACCGTAGGCGAAGAGGGCAAGGGCGAACAATGGCTGGTGGCCGCTGATCAGCAACGTTTGAAAACCCCGCGCTTGGTGCGCAGCCTGCCGCTGCCACCCAATGCTGAGTTCTGTCAGGTCGAGGACGGCACGCAGCAACTGTTCGTCAACGAAGAGAATGTCGGCTGGTGGGCCTATCCCGCCCACGCCGAGGCGGATGTCTCACGCTTGCCGGTGGCCATGATTGAACCGTTCGGCAACCTCAAAAAGTCCGCTGCGGCGATGGCGGTAATGCCGGGCGGCATGCTGGGGCTGGATGCTGAAGCAGCGCAACTCAACCTGTATCAGCAACAAGGCAAGCGTTGGACGCCCGTGGCCAGCCTGGCGCTCAAGGGCGTCGTCGAGCCTGAGCACCTGGCGTTGCGCCAAACTGCGCAAGGTGTGCAAGTGCTGGTGCAGGACGCCAGCAATAATCAGCTGTTTGAAGGCATGCTCGACTGGAAGGCGACGCCAGCACCAGTGGCCCCCGTGTTGCCAATCGTCACACCGGCCGTACAAACCGATGGAGTGTTGAGCCAGGGCGATGCGGCGGATGACCCGGCCATCTGGGTCCACCCGCAAACCCCGGCTTTGAGCCGGGTACTGGGCACCAACAAACAGCAGGGGCTTGAGGTGTATGACCTGCAGGGTAAGCGCGTGCAGCACCTGCCGGTCGGGCGCCTGAACAATGTCGATGTGCGACCTGAATTCAAACTCTCGGGTCACACGGTGGACTTGGCCGTAGCGACTAACCGTGATCACAACAGCTTGAGCGTGTTCAGCATCGATCGCAGTACCGGCGAGGTTAAACCGGCGGGTGAAATTGCCACCGCACTGCCGGACATCTATGGCTTGTGCCTGTTCAAGTCTCCATCGGGCGACATTTACAGCTTTGCCAACGACAAGGACGGCACCTTTGTGCAGCACCGTCTGTTTGCCAAGGGTGATCAGGTGCAGGGCGAGCAGGTGCGCCAGTTCAACGTTGCGACCCAACCTGAAGGCTGCGTGGCAGACGATAAACATCAGCGCCTGTTCCTCGGTGAAGAAGATGTGGCGGTGTGGGCGGTGGATGCGCGTCCCGACCAGCCGGCCGAGATGACGTCGGTGATCAAGGTCGGTGATCAAGTGCATGACGATATCGAAGGCATGGGCTTGTACCAGACCGAGCATGACAACTATCTGGTGATCTCCAGTCAGGGCAACGACAGCTACGTGGTGGTCGATGCCGAGCCGCCGTTTGCCGTGCGTGGCGCGTTTCGTGTGGGTGTGAATGCCGAGGCGGGCATTGACGGTGCCTCGGAAACCGACGGTCTGGAGGTGACTTCGACCAATCTGGGCGGGCCATGGAGCCAAGGCATGCTGGTGGTGCAGGACGGTCGCAAGCGCATGCCCGAGCAGGCCCAGAACTACAAATACATCCCCTGGAGCGAAGTGGCCAAGGCGTTGCAGTTGCCTTAATCCGGTCATCTGAATCGGTTTCAATCGATATTCATTACGACTCACCCCGCAGGAGCAACGACATGCAAGCAACCATGGAACATATGACGATCTGGGGCCTGATTACCGACGCCAGCCTGTTGGTCAAAGGTGTGATGTTGATTTTGCTGCTGGCTTCAATGGCAAGCTGGTTTTTGATTGTGCGCCGCAGCGCTATTTTGCGTCGCAGCGAGCGAGACATAGACGCCTTCACCCAGCGCATTCGGGCACCCGGCGAGTTGGGCGCGCTGTACCGCCAAAGCCGGGACAATAGCCATGTCGACGCCGGGGCCGAGCAGGTATTCAGCGCGGCCTACAGCGAATACGCCCAGCTCAAACAGCAGCCGGGCGTAGAGGCCGAAGGCGTGATGCAGGGGGTTGAACGAGCCCTGTACGTAGCCATCAGCGAACAAGAAATTCGTTTGGAAAAAGGTCTGCAATTGCTCGCCACGGTGGGCTCGGTCAGCCCCTATATCGGCCTGTTCGGCACGGTGTGGGGGATCATGAATTCTTTTATCGGTTTGTCTCAGGTGCAACAGGCCACGTTGTCGACGGTCGCACCGGGCATTGCCGAAGCGCTGATTGCCACGGCCATCGGCCTGTTTGCCGCCATCCCCGCGGTCATTGCCTATAACCGCTTTGCGGCCCGTGGCCAGACCTTGCTGACCCGGTATTACAGTCTTGGAAATGAAGTGCAAATGCGCCTCTACCGCAGCTTGCATGCCGGTGCGAGAAACATGGCGGCTGCCGCTTAATCACTGGGAGTGACGACATGCTTGTTCGACCACAGCGCAAACACGGGCCCAAGGCCGAAATGAACGTAGTGCCCTACATCGACGTGATGCTGGTGTTGCTGGTGATTTTTATGGTCACCGCGCCGATGTTGACCCAAGGGGTGAAGATCGAGTTGCCGAAGGTCGCCAGCGAAGCCCTGGTCAACGACAGCCAGCAGCAGATTCTGACCTTGTCGGTCAAGGCTGAGGGCGGCTACTACTGGAATCTGGGCAGCGAGCTGGACACTGAAAACCAGACGGACAGTGCGCTCAGCCTGCAAGAGCTGCAAGCGAAGATAGGCGAAGTGGTGGCACGCAAGGGTGACACGCAGGTGTATATCCGTGCAGATAACGAGGCGGGTTATGGCAGTGTGGTTAAAGCGATGGCGGCCTTGCAGCAAGGGGGCGTCACGAACCTGGGACTGGTGACCGAGGCACCGCAATGAGTACCGCGCTGATGCAGAGGGTGCCGGGGGCAAGTCTGTGGCACAACAGTCAGGCGGCAGTGGTCACGGTGGCGTTGCACAGTGCCGTGATTGCTTTTCTGGTGCTGGGCTGGAGCATGAGTCAAGACATGCCCGAGCCTGTGGTCTCCACCTTGAAAACCCGCTTGGTGATGTTGCCGGCTGAACCCGTGGCGCCAGCACCGGTGGTGCAGCCGCCACCGGTTGAGGTGCCGGCGCCGCGGGTGCAAACCCCACCTGAAACGGTTAAACCTGCGGTAGATCCACAGATTCAGGCGCGCAAACTGGAACAGGCGGCACTGGCGCGCAAACGCATAAAGGAAGAAAAACAGGCACAGGTTGAGCAGCAAAAAATCGCCAGCGAGCGCGCCGAACAAGTCGAAACACAGCGTCAGCAAGCCGTGGCCGAAGCCGCCGCGCAGCAGGCTCGTGTGGTCGCCGACAACGCCAGACGCGCGCAACAAGCCGCAGCGGCCGCCGATGTGCGCCAGTATTTGCCCATCAGCAAAGTGGCACCGGACTACCCGCAGCGGGCATTGGATAAAGGCATTCAAGGGGACTGTACGGTGGAGTACTCAGTGACTCCGCAGGGCAAGGTCGACAATCCAAAAGTCGTCGGCAATTGCCACCCCGCGTTTATCCGTCCGTCATTGGTGGCCGCAGCCACCTTCCGTTACCAGCCGCGCATGGTCGATGGCCAGGCGGTGACGGTGCCGGGGGTGCGCAATACCTTTCATTACAAGATTGAATAATGCCAACGCTCCCGGCATTGCTGCCGGGCGCATCACGGTTTAACTGCGCCCGGGCAGCATGCGTAGAAGGGTGTTGTCCTTGATCAGGTAGTGGTGAACCAGCCCAGCCAGCGCGTGCAAGCCAATCAGCCAATAGCCAATGCTGCCGCCCAGCTCATGCCAACTTTTGATTTGCTTGGCGAAGTCCGGGTCTTTACCGGTCAGTACGGGTAGATCGAAGCCATAAAAGAACACTGACTTGTCGTTGTAGCTCAACACCAGATAGCCCAAGACCGGCATGGCGATCATGAACAGGTACAGCGCCCAGTGCATCAAGGTGGCGAGAGCCGTCTGCCAGGCGGGCGGGGTGGGGGTGATTTTCGGCGCGACGCCCAGGGTTCTGGCCAGCAAGCGCAACCACACCAGGGTAAAAACGGTGAGCCCGAGCATAAAATGCGCGTCTTTCATCAAGTTCCGACCATCGCTGTCTTTCGGGAAAATTCCGCGAAACTCAATCGAGGCGTAGATCAGTACAAACAACAGCACCATAAACCAGTGCAAGGCGATGGAGATTCGGCTGTAGTGGTCGGTGGAGCTTTTCCAGGACATGGTGTTTCCTCACGGTTCAGGTCTAAACCACCGTTCTTGTGCGACGGCGTGCCATTACTTTAAACCTGTTGCGCCATGTTGCACGTGAGATGCGTCAGTTTTCAGGGGTGCCCGGCACATTTGGCCAAAGATCGGAGACTAAAAACAAGCGTTCAGCCTCTTCCCAGTCACCGTAGCCGTTTTGAATCAGACGCACCAACAGTTGCGCCGGGGCCTGAGGGTGCAATTCGGCCAGCCAGACCGCGAGCTGTTGCTCGCTCCACACGCCTTCGGCGCCATAACGCGCCGGTGCCAGCCAGGCATGCCGGGGCAAGGGCTGCCAGCACCCGGCGGCACTTTGCCGGGTAAACGCTGGCCAATCGCTCTGGTGCAACCAACGCCCGCGCAAGTGTTGCGGGTGGACGCCGGCAGGCGGCTGCGAATGGCCGGGCCACGGGTAGAGTAGATAGCCGCCCAGCCACATATGCGCGCTGAAAGCTTGAATATCCAGCCCGGCGAGGATTTCGCGGCTTTCTGGGCGGCTCGACATGGGCAGCTGGTGCTGTGTGAAGTGCTTAAGTTTGCGCTCCAGCCGGTCATTGCTGCCGGGGCCAAGCCACTGCGCCGGGTCGCGACCATCGCCCTGTTGCGGCCCAAGGTAGAGCTTTATGGCCATTTCCAGATGGTGCACACCGTCGCGGTCTCGCAGTAAAAAGTCCAGCTCACCCAAGGTATGCCCGCCCACGCGGATCGGCAGGTTGGCGGCAATCAGCTCAACCCCGGGGGCGTGTTGCAGTGCAAAGTGCCACAGGCGCTCGTAATAACGGCCCAGTCGGCGCGTGGTGGCCAGCGCCAGCCATTGCTGAAGCGGCTCACTGTGTTGATCCAGCTCACGCAGCCAGCACTCAAGTTGCTGTGGCGCTTGCACCCAGTCGCTCCCCGTCAAGGGGTGACGCTGTGGCCAAGGGGTGTGTTCGAGCATTGGCGGGGCAAGTATCACCCACGCCAGATCACGCACCTCTGGGTGACGCAGTTGATGGGGCAGGGTGAGCAAGTCGGGAAATAGGATCATGATTCGAGCATAGCTGTTTGGCATCACCCTGAGAATGTGCCTGTCAATATGGCAGCATCCAGCGGGTTATGCCTGCCACTGCAATCAAACAGCAAGCGGCCACAGGGCTGAAAGGGTTTTGTCTATCGGCGCGTTTCGCCCATAATCGCTGTTTTCGCACGCCTAGAATCTTGCAGGAGCCTCATGGAGCAATTTCGTAATATCGGCATCATTGGTCGTTTGGGCAGTTCTCAGGTGCTCGATACGGTTCGCCGACTGAAAAAATTCCTGCTTGAACGGCACATGCACGTGATCCTTGAAGACACCATCGGTGAGGTGTTGCCCGGTCATGGCCTGCAAACTTCATCGCGCAAACTGCTGGGTGAAGTCTGTGACATGGTGATTGTCGTGGGCGGCGATGGCAGTTTACTGGGCGCGGCCCGGGCGCTGGCCCGCCACAACGTCCCGGTGCTGGGTATCAACCGTGGCAGCCTGGGCTTTTTGACTGACATTCGACCTGACGAACTGGAAGTCAAAGTCGCCGAAGTGCTCGACGGTCACTATCTGGTTGAAAGCCGCTTTTTGCTGCAAGCCGAAGTCCGCCGCCATGGCGAGGCCATCGGTCAGGGCGATGCGCTTAATGATGTGGTGCTGCACCCCGGTAAATCCACGCGCATGATCGAATTCGAACTGCATATCGACGGTCAGTTCGTGTGCAGCCAGAAAGCCGACGGCTTGATCGTGGCCACGCCGACCGGCTCAACGGCTTACGCCATGTCGGCGGGTGGCCCGATCATGCATCCCAAACTGGATGCCATCGTCATTGTGCCCATGTACCCGCACACCTTGAGCAGCCGGCCCATTGTGGTCGACGGCAACAGCGAGCTGAAAATAGTGGTAGCCAAAGACATGCAGATTTACCCGCAAGTCTCCTGCGACGGTCAGAACCACTTCACCTGCGCGCCGGGTGACACCATTACCGTGAGCAAAAAAGCGCAAAAGCTGCGTCTGATTCATCCTTTGGACCACAACTACTATGAAGTGTGTCGGACCAAGCTTGGCTGGGGTAGCCGACTGGGCGGCAGGGCTGACTGATGCTCGATCCAGCGCGCAGTTACGATCTGATCGGTGACGTGCATGGCTGTGCTCATACACTTGAGCACCTGCTGGAACGTCTGGGCTATCGAAAACTCGCCGGTGTCTGGCGACACCCGCAACGCATGGCGGTGTTCCTGGGCGACATCATTGATCGCGGCCCGCGCATTCGCGAGTCGTTGCACATCGTCTACGACATGGTTCAGGCCGGTCAGGCGCTGTGCCTGATGGGCAACCATGAATTCAACGCGCTGGGCTGGTGCACACCTGCACCCGCGGGCAACGGCAAGCAGTTTGTGCGCGAACACAACCCGCGCCACGCCCGCCTTATTCACGAAACCCTTGAGCAGTTCGAGGCGTACCCGCACGAGTGGCGTGCGTTTGTGCAGTGGTTTTACGAGATGCCGCTGTTTGTCGATGCCGAACGCTTTCGCGTGGTACACGCCTGCTGGGACGCGGAGGTGATTGCCCCTCTGCGCCAGCAATACCCCGATGGCTGCATTGACGAGGCCTTCTTGCAGGCCGCGGCCCAGCCCGAAAGCTTCGCCAACCTGACCTTCAATCGGCTGTTGCGCGGCACCGACATGCGCTTGCCCGATGGCATGACCCTGACCGGTGGCGATGGCCTGACGCGGGCGTTCTTCCGTACCAAGTTCTGGGAAGACGACCCCAAGACCTACGGAGATATTGTGTTTCAACCTGACGCACTGCCCGAGCGCGTGGCGCAAAAACCGCTGTCTTCAACCGAGAAGAGCGCGTTGTTGCGCTATGGCAGCCATGAGCCTTTGTTGTTTGTCGGGCATTACTGGCGCAGCGGCAAACCCGCGCCTATCCGGCCCAACCTGGCTTGTCTCGATTACAGCGCCGTGTTGTACGGCAAGCTGGTGGCTTACCGCCTTGATCAGGAAACCCGCCTCGATCCCGGCAAGTTTGTGTGGGTCGACGTCGAACGCCCGGAGGCGATTCAATGAGTGTTGTACAGGTGTTACGTCTACCCTTGTCGGTCGACTTAAGCGGTTTTGTGGCCTTGCTCAAGCGCCTGCAAGTGCCCCATCGCGTCAGTGAAGAAGCGGGCGAGCAGGTACTGTGGGCGCCCGATAACATTGCCGAGGACGTCCGTAATCTGTATCAGCGCTTTCCTGCGGGTGATCCCGAACATGAGCTGCCGATTGTCGAACGCCCGGCGCCGATGGCCCGGCCTGGCTTCGTGCGGCAACTGCGCGACAGCCCGGCCACTGCGATTATTTTGCTGCTGTGCGTGATTGTGGCGGTCGTCACGCAACTGGGCGATAACCTCTCGGCCCTGAGCGGGCTGACCTTTGTCGATTACACCATTCGCGGTCAATACATCCAGTTTGCCCCGTTGTCCGAGACCCTTGGGTCGGGGCAATGGTGGCGCCTGTTTACCCCCATGCTGATTCACTTCGGTTTCCTGCACATCGCCATGAATGGCATGTGGTTTTGGGAACTGGGGCGTCGTATTGAAATGCGTCAGGGCAGCATCAACTTGATAGGGCTGAGCCTGTTATTCAGCCTGGTGTCCAACTTCGCCCAATACCTGTTCGGCGGCCCGAGTCTGTTTGGCGGGTTGTCGGGGGTGCTGTACGGCTTGCTGGGGCATATCTGGATTTACCAGTTGATGGCGCCCAACCCGATGTACTCCCTGCCTCGCGGTGTGCTGGTTATGATGCTGGTGTGGCTGGCGCTGTGCATGTCCGGGTTGGTGTCGATGATCGGTTTTGGCCAGATTGCCAACGCGGCGCATGTGGGCGGGTTGGTGATCGGTTGCCTGACCGGCTTGCTGGGCGGGCTGTGGGCCCGTCGCAAAATTTCGATGTACCCGTAGCAGCTGCCGAAGGCGGCGTCCGATTGCGAAGCGATCGTAAACCTGAATACCGGGTTTAACCGGCATACCGAGCTGCCTGTTTTTACGACGGTTGCGCCATCGAACGCAGCCTTCGGCAGCTGCTACGAATCGTGTTGCGACCGTTACCTCACTATTTTTTAAAGAGCGGAACCAGAACCATGTCCTCTTTCAACGAAATGATTAAAAACATCACGCCCGAGATCTATCAGAGCCTCAAACTGGCCGTAGAAATCGGTAAATGGGCTGACGGTAACAAACTGACTCCTGAGCAACGCGAGCTGTCGTTGCAAGCCATGATCGCCTGGGAAGTCAACAACCTGCCCGAAGACCAGCGCACTGGCTACATGGGCCCGCAGGAGTGCAGCTCCAAGTCGGCACCGGTGCCGAACATCCTGTTCAAGTCGGATGCCATCCATTGATTGAGATTGGTCGCGGTGCAATCAGCAAAATGTCGGCACGTCTGGAAGGGCCGACCGTTCAGTACGCGTTTCGTTTGGGCGATACCGAGGTGCCGGTCAATCCATTGATCGGCACTAAACTGCGTCTGGAATTCCTGGGAGAGATTCACTGCTCCCACTGCGGGCGCAAAACCAAGAAGAGCTTCAGTCAGGGTTATTGCTACCCGTGCATGACCAAGCTGGCGCAATGTGATGTGTGCATCATGAGCCCGGAGCGTTGCCATTACGACGCAGGCACGTGCCGCGATCCGTCGTGGGGCGAGCAGTTCTGCATGACCGATCACGTGGTGTATCTGGCCAACTCCTCGGGCGTCAAGGTCGGTATTACCCGTGGCACACAGCTGCCTACTCGCTGGCTCGATCAGGGTGCCAGTCAGGCGTTGCCGATCGTGCGCGTCGCAACCCGTCAGCAGTCGGGTTTTGTCGAAGACCTGTTCCGCTCTCAAGTGGCTGACCGCACCAACTGGCGGGCACTGCTAAAGGGCAATGCCGAGCCGGTCGACCTCGCAGCGGTGCGTGATCAGCTGTTTGACAGCTGCGCCGAAGGTTTGAACAGCTTGCAGGAGCGTTTTGGCTTGCAAGCGGTCCAACCCTTGCATAGCGTCGAGCCCATCGAGATTTGTTACCCGGTTGAACAGTACCCAAGCAAGATTGTCAGCTTTAATCTGGACAAGGATCCGATCGTTGAAGGCACGCTGATGGGGATCAAGGGCCAATACCTGATCTTCGACACCGGCGTTATCAATATTCGCAAATACACGGCCTACCAGCTGGCCGTGCATCAGTAAAAGGACACCCGTATGCGCACCGAACAACCGCAAATGATCTACCTGAAGGACTATCAGGCGCCCGAGTATTTAATCGACGAGACGCACCTGACCTTTGAGTTGTTCGAGGATCACACGTTGGTCCATGCGCAATTGGTGATGCGCCGCAACCCTGCGCGCGGCGCAGGTTTACCGGCGCTGGCGCTGGACGGTCAGCAACTGCAGCTGTTGAGTGTGGCGATGGATGACGCCGAACTGACCGCAGCGGACTATCAACTGACCGACAGCCACTTGATCCTGCACCCGACCAGTGAGCAGTTTGTGGTCGACACCAGCGTCAAGATCCACCCCGAATCCAATACCGCGCTGGAAGGCTTGTACAAGTCCGGCACGATGTTCTGCACCCAATGTGAAGCCGAGGGGTTTCGCAAGATCACCTATTACCTCGACCGCCCGGACGTGATGAGCAAGTTCACCACCACCGTGGTCGCGGAGCAGCATCGCTACCCGATCCTGCTGTCCAACGGCAACCCGATCGCCAGCGGCCCCGACGAAGACGGCCGGCACTGGGCGACCTGGGAAGACCCGTTCATGAAACCGGCTTATCTGTTTGCACTGGTGGCGGGCGATTTGTGGTGCGTTGAAGACACCTTCATCACCATGACCGACCGTAACGTCGCCCTGCGCATTTATGTCGAGCCGGAAAACATCGACAAGTGCCAGCACGCCATGACCAGCCTGAAAAAGTCGATGCGCTGGGACGAAGAAACCTACGGCCGTGAATACGATCTGGACATCTTTATGATCGTTGCCGTCAGTGACTTCAACATGGGCGCGATGGAGAACAAAGGTCTCAACATCTTCAACTCCAGCGCCGTTCTGGCCCGCGCCGAAACCGCCACCGACGCCGCGCATCAGCGCGTTGAAGCGATTGTCGCGCACGAATACTTCCACAACTGGTCGGGCAACCGCGTGACTTGCCGTGACTGGTTCCAGCTGTCGCTTAAAGAAGGCTTCACGGTGTTCCGTGACTCTCAATTCTCGGCCGACATGAACTCGCGGGTGGTCAAGCGTATTCAGGATGTGGCTTACCTGCGCACCCACCAGTTTGCCGAAGATGCCGGCCCTATGGCCCATGCCGTGCGCCCTGACAGCTTTATCGAAATCTCCAACTTCTACACCCTGACGGTCTACGAAAAGGGTTCGGAAGTGGTGCGCATGATCCACACCCTGCTGGGCGAGGTGGGCTTTCGCAAGGGCAGCGACCTGTACTTTGAGCGCCATGACGGTCAGGCCGTGACCTGTGATGACTTTATCAAGGCCATGGAAGACGCCAACGGCGCCGACCTGTCCCAGTTCAAGCGCTGGTACAGCCAGGCCGGTACACCGCGTCTGGCGGTCAGCGAGCACTATGATGCGGCGCAAAAAACCTACAGCCTGACCTTCGCTCAAAGCTGCCCGGCGACCCCGGACAAGGTTGAAAAACTGCCGTTCGTGATCCCGGTTGAACTGGCCCTGTTGAACGCCCAAGGCGTTGAACTGCCGCTGCAACTGACGGGCGAGACGAACGCTGCGGGCACCACGCGGGTGCTGTCGGTGACCGAAGCCGAGCAGACCTTTACCTTTGTGGGCGTGCCTGAAAAGCCGCTGCCTTCGCTGTTGCGCGGTTTCTCGGCGCCGGTCAAATTGCAGTTTGCCTACAGCCGTGACCAGTTGATGTTCCTCATGCAACACGACAGCGATGGTTTCAACCGCTGGGATGCGGGCCAGCAACTGTCTGTGCAGGTGTTGCAGGACTTGATCGCCCAGCATCAACGTGGCGAAGCACTGACGCTGGACCCGCGTCTGGTTGAAGCGCTGCGCAGCGTGCTCAACAATGCGAGCCTGGATCAGGCCATGGTGGCCGAGATGCTGTCGTTGCCGGGTGAGGCTTACCTCACTGAAATCAGCGAAGTGGCCGATGTCGACGCGATCCACACGGCCCGCGAGTTTGCCCGCAAGCAACTGGCTCAGAGCCTGTTCGATGATTTGTGGTCGCGTTATCAGGCCAATCGCGCGGTGTCCAAAGTCACGCCTTATGTGGCTGAAGCCGAGCATTTTGCCCGTCGCGCCCTGCAAAATATCGCACTGTCTTACTTGATGCTGACGGGTAAACCTGAGGTTTTGGCGGCGGCGCTGGAGCAGTTCGAGCACAGCGACAACATGACCGAGCGGCTGACGGCCCTGGCAGTGCTGGTCAACTCGCCTTTTGAGGCAGAGAAAGCCGCAGCGCTGGCCAGCTTCGCCGATCACTTCAAGGATGATCCGCTGGTCATGGACCAATGGTTCAGCGTACAGGCAGGCAGCACGCTGCCTGGCGGTTTGAAGCGCGTGCAGCAGTTGATGGAGCACCCGGCGTTTACCCTGAAAAACCCGAACAAGGTGCGCGCGCTGGTGGGCGCATTTGCCGGCCAGAACCTGATCAACTTCCATGCTGCTGATGGTTCGGGTTATCGCTTCCTGGCCGATCTGGTGATCCAGCTGAACGCCTTGAATCCGCAGATTGCTTCGCGTCAATTGGCGCCATTGACCCGCTGGCGTAAATACGACAGCGCCCGTCAGGCGTTGATGAAGGCTGAGCTTGAGCGCATTCGCAACTCGGGCGACCTGTCCAGCGATGTGTTTGAAGTGGTCAGCAAAAGCCTGGCCTAACCGCTGATGTAAAAAGAGGCGCTACCCGAGCAATCGGAGAGCGCCTTTTTTATGTCCGTCGGTTTAGTGTTGCAAGGTCACCAAGCGTGATACCGGCACCTTATTAATCTCTACGGTGTAATTGACGTTGCCATTGATGTCTTTCACGTCGTTATCGATGTATTCACCCTGATGATTGGGCACAGAGGCGATGTGCTGACCGTCACGGTAAATATGCACGGGTTTGCCACGCGGTTTGTCGCCTTGCCACGTCAACACCACTTGCGAGGTGGCCGGTAAAGCCTGAGCTGTGAGCTGTCTGACACCCAGCGCCCCGATCAAGGGCAGCCCGTCCATTGAATGCTGTGCCGCATCCGGTGTGACGCCAAAGTGCTTCAGTATTGTGGGCGTGATGTCTGCCTGGCTGGCAAAGCCATACAAACCGCTGTGCCCCGGGTTGGTTGGCGCGCTGACGGGGTCGGTCAGTTGCGCGTTAGCCGATTTGTTCATCGCAATAAAGGTGGTCTTTTCACTCAAGGTTTGTTGCCCATGGCTGTAGCCGTCCGGCAGACGGCGGCCGTGATCGGGCGAGACGATGATTAACCAGTCCTCTTTCGGGTGGGTGGCTTGACGACGTTCCAGCGCCGACAGCAACTGGCCGACTTGCGCATCTACGCCCTGAATGGCTTGCTGATACTCAGTGGCAAAACCATGATCGTGACCCGCCAGGTCAGGCTCGTCGAAGTGGGCGAATACCAGGTCAGATTCACCATGTTCAAGTTCGTAGCCGGCTTTATCGGCCACACACTGATCCACGTCCAGACATTTGGTGGCGCTGTCGATATAGCCTTGAGCGATGTCTTGGGCGAAGTTGTCGTTGATGGTGCCCCAACTGACAATGCTGGTGGTTTTGCGCTGTGGCGCTGCGCGCTTGAGTTGCTCGAACAGGCTGGGCGCCTGGTTGCGCAATGCCCCATTGTTGGCGTCGACCTGGTGCCGGTTCACCCAACTGCCGGTCAAAATAGTCGCCCATCCGGGGCCACTGTTGGTCAATTGTTCAGTGGAGGTGCCGTCAATGCCTCCGATGTAACTCTTGGCCAGTTTTAGGCTGCCAATGTGCGGCGCCATATTCTGTGCAATGGCCTCCTGCAATTTTTCGTACTGCATGCCGTCGACACCAATCAACAAGGCTTTTTGAGTCTTGGATTTTTGGCTGTCAGCTGAAGAGGGCGTGAGTGCAAGCGCTGGCACACAGGCCAATGACAGGCTCAGGCAGGCGGCGATGGAAAGCGCAACAGTGGAATAACGCATGGCAGACCTCAGTGAAGGAACGGGACACCGGCGAGTATTCAGTCGGTGTATTTCACTGGGGTGAATCTGCTGAAGCATTTAAACCACGGGATGTTTCTGCGCCCCGTGGAGTTCACACGGTGACGAGTTCTTGGCTTAGTACTGTATCCAGCGCCGTGCGTGCATCATCCAGTTGCACCAGCGTGGCATGCCGCGCACCCAGGGCGTCGTGGTTTTCGATGGCCGTCAAAATGGCTTTGTGCCGAGGCAGCGCCAGTTCATGCAAGTTGGGACGGCGATTTGAATGCTTTAACGCTTCACGCAACGCCAACGACAGCATATTGCACAGGTTGGCAAGCAAGTCATTGTGAGTAGCATCGGCAATGCGACTGTGAAAATCCAGGTCGGGCTGTAACAACGCTTCAGGTGTTTCGGCCTTTTCCATGCGCTCATAGGCATCACGTATAGAGGCGACTTCTTCGTCGGTCGCGTGCTGAGCGGCGAGGGCGGCCACGGCGGGTTCGATAATGCTGCGCACACTGGTCAGCAAGGCAAAGAATTCGTTTTGCGGCGAACTCTGCATCAGCCAATGCAGCACATCGGGGTCCAGCATGTGCCACTCACGCCGTGGCTTGACCACTGTTCCTACGCGCGGTTTGGAATACACCAGACCTTTGGCAAGCAACACCCGCGTTGCTTCGCGCAGCACCGGACGGCTGACGGCATACTCTTCGCACAGCAAGGCTTCTGCGGGCAGTTTGTCATCGGGTTTAAAGCGCCCGGAGACAATTTGCATGCCCAGTTCCTGAACGATGCGCGCGTGCATGCTTTTGCGCTCGGAGGGCTGACGATAATCCATAGGGCGTAGGTCGATCCTGTGGCAGAAAGGCACCGATGATAACAGCCACGCGTGGCGTAAACCTCACAAAACCCGGATGTCGCACCGTTTTGTAGTTGCTGGTGAAGGCTGCGAATTGCCCGCCCGCTGATCACGTCGTAGCAGTTGACGAGTAATGCGAGGCTACGTTCGACGATGCAATCGTCGCAAACGCTATGACCACGATGTTTCTGATTCATCGGGTTATTTGGGTTTACGACGGCTTTGCCGCCGATCGCAGCCTCGCAGAGCTCGTCAGCTGCTACGGGTTTTTTGCCACCTTGCGACTACAGGTGTTGCTCGATCAATGAGAATGACGCGGTACTTCTGATCCGCGGCAACCGACCAGGAAGTCAAAGTCGCAGCCCTGATCGGCCTGCATCACGTGGTCGATGTACAGCTGGCGATAGCCGCCAATCAGCAGGTTTTTCGGTGGTTCGATGTCGGCCAGTCGGGCAGCCAGTTCCGCGTCGCTGATGTCCAGGTGCAAACGCCCGCTGGCGCAGTCCAGTTCGATCCAGTCACCTTCTTGCACGGCAGCCAATGGCCCGCCCGCCGCAGCTTCGGGTGCCACATGCAAAACCACGGTGCCATAAGCCGTGCCGCTCATGCGCGCATCGGAAATACGCACCATGTCGGTCACGCCCTGGGCCAGCAGCTTGGCCGGCAAGCCCATGTTGCCGACTTCGGCCATGCCCGGATAACCCTTTGGCCCACAGTTCTTCATCACCAGTATCGAGTCGGCGGTGACGTCCAGTTCAGGGTCGTTGATGCGCGCTTTGTACATGTCGAAGTTTTCAAACACCACGGCTTGCCCGCGATGTTTCATCAGCGCCGGGGTGGCAGCAGAGGGTTTCAGTACGGCACCCAGAGGCGCCAGGTTGCCGCGTAATACGCAAATGCCACCGTCCGCCACCAGCGGATTTTCAATGGCGCGGATCACTTCGTCGTCGCCGTAAATAGGCGAGTTTTTCACGTTGTCCCAAAGACTCTGACCATTGACGGTCAGTGCATTGGGGTGCGGAATCAAGTTGTTTTCACCCATCCGGCGCAGTACAGCAGGCAGACCGCCCGCGTAGTAGAACTCTTCCATCAGGAAGCGTCCGGAAGGCTGCAAGTCCACCAGCGTCGGGGTGCCGCGACCGATACGGGTCCAGTCATCCAGTTCCAGGTCGACGCCAATGCGCCCGGCGATGGCTTTCAAGTGGATCACCGCATTGGTCGAGCCGCCGATGGCCGCATTGACCCGAATCGCATTTTCAAAGGCCTCTTTGGTCAGCACTTTGGACAGGCGCAGGTCTTCACGCACCATTTGTACGGCACGCATGCCGGACATGTGCGCCAGAACGTAACGGCGCGAATCCACTGCCGGAATCGCAGCGTTGTGCGGCAACGAAGTGCCTAATGCTTCGGCCATGCACGCCATGGTCGAGGCGGTGCCCATGGTGTTGCAGGTGCCCGCCGAACGTGACATGCCGGCTTCTGCCGAGAGGAATTCGTCGAGGCTGATGGCGCCCGCTTTATAAGACTCGTGCATCTGCCAGACGATAGTGCCGGCGCCGATGTCTTTGCCCTTGTGCTTGCCGTTAAGCATCGGCCCACCGGTCACCACAATAGCGGGGACGTCGCAGCTGGCGGCACCCATCAACAGGGCCGGGGTGGTTTTGTCGCAGCCGGTCAGCAGCACAACGCCGTCAATCGGGTTGCCGCGAATCGCTTCCTCCACGTCCATGCTGGCCAGGTTGCGGGTCAGCATGGCGGTCGGGCGCAGGTTCGATTCGCCATTGGAGAACACCGGGAACTCTACCGGGAAGCCCCCGGCTTCGATGACACCACGCTTGACGTGCTCGGCAATGGTTCGAAAGTGAGCGTTGCACGGAGTCAGTTCTGACCACGTGTTGCAGATACCGATGATTGGTTTGCCCTGGAACTGATGGTCGGCAATGCCCTGATTCTTCATCCAGCTGCGGTACATGAAGCCGTTTTTGTCCGCGCTGCCAAACCATTGGGCGGAGCGCAGGGGAGGCGTTTTATCAGACATGGCGGACTCTCTTATTGTATGACTAATTGATTTTTATGCTCCTAAAGTAGCTGGAAAAATGCCGTCTTGGAAGTGTTGTTGGGTAAATAGTATTACTATATAGTCCGTTTTAACTGAGAGCTGATCCTGGCATTTTCCCGCCTGAGGCCACTCCAGAGGTGCCATAACAAAAACAATGGGAGACCGTCATATGAGCCAGGAACTCGGGCTTATTCGCCGCATTACGTTAAAACTCATTCCATTTCTGATCCTGCTCTACCTCATTGCCTATGTAGACCGCTCTGCCGTGGGGTTTGCCAAGCTGCACATGGGCGCTGACGTTGGCATTGGCGACGCGGCGTACGGGTTAGGCGCGGGCTTGTTCTTTATCGGTTATTTCCTGATGGAGATTCCCAGTAACCTGATGCTGGAGCGCTTCGGCGCCCGGCGCTGGTTTGCCCGCATCATGTTGACCTGGGGCGCCATCACGATTGGCATGGCGTTTGTGCAGGGGCCGCACAGTTTCTATGTGATGCGCTTTTTACTCGGGGTCGCCGAAGCGGGGTTCTTTCCGGGCGTTCTGTACTACATCACTCAGTGGTTCCCGGTGCGCCATCGCGGCAAAATCCTGGGCCTGTTCATCCTCTCGCAACCCATCGCCATGATGATTACCGGGCCCATATCGGGCGGTTTGCTTGGGATGGAAGGCGTGTTCGGCCTGCACGGCTGGCAATGGCTGTTTATCGTGATTGGCATGCCGGCCATTCTGCTCACCTGGCCTGTACTGCGTTACCTGCCGGATGGCCCGAAACAGGTCAAATGGATGACTCAGCCCGAGAAGGACTGGCTGGTGGGTGAGTTGGAAAAGGACTTGCAGGAGTACGGTCAGACCCGTCACGGCAATCCGTTGCATGCACTCAAAGACAAGCGTGTGTTGTTGCTTGCGCTGTTCTATCTGCCCGTGACCTTGAGCATCTACGGTCTGGGCCTGTGGTTGCCCACGCTGATCAAACAGTTTGGCGGCAGTGACCTGACCACCGGCTTTGTGTCCTCTGTGCCGTACATCTTCGGCATCATCGGCCTGCTGATCATTCCGCGCAGTTCTGACCGTCTGAACGACCGTTACGGGCATCTGGCCGGGCTGTATGTCGTGGGCGCGATTGGCTTGTTTTTCAGCGCATGGCTGACGGTTCCAGTGTTGCAACTGGGGGCGCTGTGCCTGGTGGCGTTCTCGTTGTTTTCCTGCACGGCGATTTTCTGGACCTTGCCGGGGCGCTTTTTTGCAGGCGCCAGTGCGGCGGCCGGGATTGCCTTGATCAACTCAGTCGGCAATCTCGGCGGCTACATCGGCCCGTTCGTGATTGGTGCACTCAAGGAATACACCGGCAATCTGGCCTCGGGCCTGTATTTCCTCTCGGGCGTGATGGTGTTCGGGTTATTCCTGACGGTTGTCGTGTACCGCGTACTGGAGCGCAAACACGTGCTCAAACCCACTGAATTCGCGGCCAGCGCACGTGCGGCCACTCATCCTTAAGGAAGCTTGTTATGCGTTTAGTACAGTTTGAATTGAACAACGGTGAGCGCCGCGTCGGGTTGGTAGACGGTGGCCTGGTGCGTGAGGTGCAGGATGCCAGCAGCGTACGCGAGTTGGCCCTGGCCGCGATTGAAGCAGGCATCGGCCTCGCTCAACAAGTCGACCAACAGGGTTTGGGCAAGAGCCATGATTACCCGGAATTATTGGCGCAGTTGAGAATTCTGCCGCCGCTGGACCACCCTGATCCTGCGCATATGCTGATCAGCGGCACGGGCTTGACCCATCTGGGCAGTGCTTCGGCGCGGGACAAAATGCACCAGCAGGCGGGCGATGAGTCGACCTTGACCGACACCATGCGCATCTTCAAATGGGGTGTGGAGGGCGGCAAGCCAGCTACGGGTCAGGCCGGTGTGCAACCTGAGTGGTTCTACAAAGGCGACGGCAGTATTGTCGTACGCCCCGGCCAGCCGTTCCCCTTGCCGCCGTTTGCCGAAGATGCGGGCGAAGAGCCGGAAATCGGTGGCCTGTATGTCATCGGTCATGACGGCAAGCCTTATCGACTGGGCTTCGCCGTAGGTAACGAATTTTCTGACCATGTAATGGAACGTAAAAACTACCTGTATCTGGCCCATTCAAAACTGCGCAGCTGTTCGTACGGGCCTGAACTGCGGGTCGGCGAACTGCCCCAGCATTTGGCGGGTCGCAGCCGGATTCTGCGTAACGGCCAAGTGCTGTGGGAGAACGAGTTTCTCAGCGGCGAAGCCAATATGTGCCACAGCCTGGAAAATCTCGAATATCACCATTTCAAATACAGCCAGTTTCTGCGGCCGGGAGATGTGCATATTCACTTTTTCGGCACGGCGACCCTGTCGTTCGGTGATGGCATTCGCACGCAGCCCGGCGATATTTTCGAAATCAGTCAAGCCGAGTTCGGCGCACCCCTGGTCAACGGTATTGCCCCGGTGGACGCGGTATTCGAACCCGGCAGCATCGGCACACTTTAAAAGGAAACCCCATGACGCAGATTCTCGGACATAACTACATCGGCGGCCAACGCAGTGCTGAAGGCAGCACCCTGGTCAAGAGTGTCGATGCCACCACGGGCGAAACACTGGCCTACGATTTTTATCAGGCCACGGCGCAGGAAGTTGATCGCGCCGCGACCGCCGCTGCCAGCGCCTACCCGGCATTTCGGGCCTTGAGCGCCGAACGCCGTGCTGAATTTCTCGACGCGATCGCTGATGAACTGGATGCACTGGGCGATGAGTTTGTCGCCATAGTGTGCCGCGAGACGGCATTGCCGGCGGGTCGTATTCAGGGCGAGCGAGGGCGTACCAGCGGGCAAATGCGTTTGTTTGCCAAGGTGCTGCGCCGTGGCGATTTTTATGGGGCTCGCATTGATCAGGCACTGCCGGATCGTACGCCACTCCCGCGTCCTGATTTGCGCCAGTACCGCCTGGGTGTTGGGCCCGTTGCGGTGTTTGGCGCGAGTAATTTTCCGTTGGCTTTTTCCACAGCTGGCGGTGACACCGCATCGGCGCTGGCGGCCGGTTGCCCGGTGGTGTTCAAGGCTCACAGCGGGCACATGGCTACCGCCGAGTGGGTGGCGGACGCGCTGATTCGTGCTGCTGAGCGTACGGGCATGCCGGCAGGGGTGTTCAACATGATTTATGGCTCGGGCGTCGGTGAAGCATTGGTCAAGCACCCGGCCATTCAAGCGGTCGGTTTCACCGGCTCGCTGCACGGCGGTCGCGCGCTGTGCGACATGGCGGCAGCACGCCCGCAGCCGATCCCGGTGTTCGCCGAGATGTCCAGCATCAACCCGGTGATTATCCTGCCGCAGGCCTTGGCGACGCGTAGCGCAACCATTGCCCGTGAACTGGCAGCCTCTGTGGTGCAAGGGTGCGGGCAGTTCTGCACCAATCCCGGTCTGGTCATCGGGATTCGCTCACCGGCCTTTACCGCGTTCATCGAACAATTGGCCGGACAAATCAGCGAGCAACCGGCACAGACCATGCTCAACGTAGGCACCTTGCGCAGTTATGGCAAAGGCCTGGACGCCTTGCTCAGCCATGCTCGTATCGAGCACGTGGCCGGTCAGATGCAGCAAGGCCGTCAGGCCCAACCGCAACTGTTCAAAGCGGATGTCAGCTTGTTGCTGGACGGCGACGAGGTGTTGCAGGAAGAGGTCTTTGGCCCGACTACAGTGGTCATTGAAGTCGCCGATCAAGCCCAGCTCAGTGCTGCAATCAACGGCCTGCGCGGTCAACTGACGGCCACGCTGATAGGCGAAACAACTGACTTTGAGCAGTTCGGCGAATTGACCGGGTTACTGGAGCAAAAAGTCGGACGTATTCTGCTTAATGGCTACCCGACTGGCGTCGAGGTGTGCGATTCGATGGTCCACGGTGGGCCGTATCCGGCGACCTCCGATGCTCGCGGCACGTCGGTGGGCACCTTGGCCATCGACCGCTTTCTGCGTCCGGTGTGCTTGCAGAATTACCCTGACAGCTTGCTGCCGGATGTGTTGAAAAATGCCAACCCTCTGGGCATTCAACGCTTGGTGGATGGCCAGTTCTCGAACCGGGCCATCGGCTGATTTGATCCTGGCTGGCAACCGCCTGCCAGGTGGTTCAATGCTACGGGCCTCTGCGCCTCGCTGATAAAACCCCCGCTAGAGGTATTGGGCTGGGGCTTTCAATGACACGTCGTCAGGCATCGCTCATGCGGTGTTTGACGGCGCTCCATAACCGGATACCGCAGCCGTGGTGACGGGGTGTTTTTAAATGCGATGTATCGCGGGTTGAACCGCACATCTCATTGGAACACGGTCTCTATGACAACTACCTCCGATACCCCACCGGTTTTGGGCCGCTATCGTTTGCTGACACAAGCGCTGGCCCGACATTTCTCTGACCGCCCCACACTGCACAGTGTGGTGAGTGGTTTGCTTGTTGATGCCTTACAAAAAAAACGCGACCCCTGGTCATCTCCGATCAACCTCGATCATTTGAAAATAATCTGGACTGTCGATGCAACAGAGCGCGTTCTGGACGTGGCGCGACAACAACCCTTGCTCGAGGCCGTACTTGAGCACATAGCCCTGGGTCGCCCCATCAATTACACCTTCTACGAGGAGGAACAATGTTATTTGGCTGAACTTGGCGAGGGCTCGGTGCTCAACGAGCAAACCAGGCCCTTCCTGCCCATGCTCTCTGCAGAGCAGGCGATTCGCCAGGTTGTGCTCGATTGGGTGAGGGGCTACCAACAGGCGTTGGTGGATTACTGGAACGAACCTGTCGAAGGGTATCGCAGTCGCCAGCATTGGCTTGGGGCCTTTTTCGGTGAGTTGATAGTGTCATCTGCCAATAGCACCCCAGGGCTCAGTGACCAGCAGATCAATGCAGTGCGCCAGGTGATCAAGTACCCGGTACATGCCGATCGCATCCACCTGTTGGGGCGCACGCGGCCACGGGTGTATTTTGCTCAGGTGCAATCCGGGGAGGCCGGCGACCGGGTTGAGGATCTATTGCCCGATCTGTTGGTGGTGCTTTCGGTAGACGGGGCTGAGCAATTGCTGGTGTGCATGCCTTCAGGTCAAATCGAGTCATTTGCAACACTCGACGCCTATGGACGATTTCTAGGCCGCACCCTCAGCCTGAGCGGCCCTGTTGATTCACGGGTATGGAAGCGTTACGAAGCCGACGGCGATTGCCTGCAAACGCAAGCAATGATCGAGCTCAATACCCAACTTGCAGCGATCAGAACCTTGCAAGAAGCTGGGCCGCAGCCTTTTGCGAGTATCGAAAAGCTTGCACGACAGCTGCAGCGGATTACTGATCCCGCACAGGTCTTCAGCCTTGAAGAAGACCACATGTCTGAACCGTTGGGTCGGGTTTTTCAGGCTTTGCCCGACTGGTTGAAAAACGCCACCGTCGATGACCGATTTTCTTACCGCTCGCACATGATCGACCTGGGCAATGTCATGCGCAAAGCCAATGGCCGCGTGTTTGACGAGGGTATCGAAGACTTGCACGGTTATGCGTCACGGGTTTTACATGAGCAGATGCTCAAAGATCAGCCGCTGGCTCCCGGGTATTGGCCAGATGATCTGCTGCTTGACTTCACCGTGGCCACAGGCCCTCTCGGAACTGCCGGTCTGGTTGAAACTGTGCGCTACACCCTGACCGAATTGGCCCTGCAAAACCTGATTGCCGTGCCCAGCGGGCACATGACCATCAGTCATAAGCACAACCAGTTGATTCAGGACTGGTGGATGACCCCGGCGTATATAAAGACGTTGATACACAAGGTCGATGTAGGCGCGCAGTATCCGGCTCTTATCAAGCGCCTGCTGGTGGATGACCCCGTTGAAGCGGCCCGGCGCGAGGTGCTTTTTACCGGGCATTTGCAGGTTGCCTTGCCCATGCTGGCACTGGAATGGATGCTCAAGGGGCAGGGCATGCTTACCCGGTTTGGCTATCGATGTATTGCAGCCTTGATGCAAAACGATGCCCGTGCCAGAACGGTCGACGGGGAGTCGGTCAGTATTTTTCCATTGGCACTTCTCAGTGGTCCCAGAGCGATCCCTGATTTTGTGCGGGCGATGTTTGTCATTGGCCTGACTGACAAGCCCTTTGGGCGTTGTGTTCTGTATCGGCCTTTATTCAAGGATGTGCTGGTGGAATATTCATCAGCCCAAGCAATGCTTGATGCCCTGTGCCGTGCGGGCTTGCTGCGCGATAGCGTGCTGGACTGGCTGTCTGATTCCCCGCGCGCGGTTCATGCGTCGGGTGGTTTGAGTACGACCCACCCCCGAGTCGATGCCCACAGCTTTTTTTATCTGCGCCCAATGAGAAATGATTTTCTGCACGATGTGTTCCGTGAAGCTGCCACGGCCCTGGTGTTACAAGCAGACCGGCAATCGGTATCCAACGCAGAAAGTCGCTGGGCCAGCCTGAAGGAAGGCGGGTGGTTGCTGCTCAATACGGTGTTGCCGTTAATGCGGGGGCCTGTGGCTGTGGCGGGCTGGCTGTTGTTGACCGTGGCTGCGGTCCAGCAGGACTTTACCGCGCTCGCCAGCGATGAGGAAAAAACCAAGGCCCCAGCCATCATTGATTTGCTGTTCAATATTGCGCTGGTCTTGCTGCACATCTCACAGCCTGCAACTCAAGGAGAGCCTCAAGATCCAGCTCAGGTCGTCTTGGCTGAGCCGGCTCTGTCTTCCATCGCCGGAGCAGAAGCGGAGCCAGCTCCGGTCAATGTGCGCCAAGGGCAGGTTTACTTTTCTGATGTCCCTGTGGGCAACAACCGCAGTGAGCTGAACTTTGCCTGGTTTAACAACCCGATGATTCACTTCACTCAAGTGCAACTTGGCTGGTTGGAGCTTAATCGCGTAACAGCCCCAGAAAGTCGGAAACCCATCGAGCAGGGCCCGTTAAAAGGCCTGTACTTGATAGGCAACAAATGGCATGCCGTGGTCCGGGGTTTTAGTTACGAAGTTGCGCTGAAAACTGAAGGCGTGGTGGTGGTCAGCCCTGCCAACCCTCTGGAGACAGGCCCTTGGCTCAAATCAGACGCTGCGGGTGTCTGGGACTTTGATACGGGGTTGCATTTACGCGGTGGCGGCCCTAAAAAAAGCCCGGTGAGGGCCTCCAGCGCTAAATCCGTTAGCCAGCAGGTTCGCGAGCTGAACGAAAAATATGAGGCGTTGGGGCTCAGAGAGCCCACGCTCAACAACGAACTCAATGCTGCTCGTGCACGGGTCAAGGAAATCCATATTGGCGAAACGCTCCACTCCCTGACTTATCTGGAGAAGACCGTACGGATCAAACATTTCAGATCATTGCTGGAAAAGGCCCATGCTGAATACACCCTGGAACATGGGTATTTCAAGACGCGGCATGCATTGTTCAAGCAACCAAAAGATCATTTAAAAGAGGGGAATTTCAACCGTACCCTTTTCAACATTGCTTCAGATATTGCCTACAGCCAGCATGTCTTCATCACGGTGTTTATCGAACTGTATCCCGAGTTTCTGGAGTCCACTTTTGAGACCCTGTCCGTCCATGACACGGAGCGTTTTATTGGTATGCGCCGCGAATTATTCAAGGCTCAGTCCAAGCATTTAGAGGATTTCAGGCTGCAAGTGCGCAGTCTTCAGGCGCTTCGTGAATCGCCCCGGGTCGGGTTTGGCTATGCTCGGGAAAGTGCCCTTAAAGCCATGCCCAAAGTGAGTCAGGCAGATGGCACGTCCCGCCCGGCCACAGAGCTGGATTTTCTGACGACGCATTTGCTGACATTGGTAGATATTGTTCCAAAAACGCCTTTCGATGCGCAGTGGCACCATCTGGGAGAAATCATCTGGCCTCTGACATTCACCGTACAGGCACAAGCACAACTGGCCGAGCCTGATTCGTTCAGTCATCAAGAACGCGTAGAGGTGTTGCGCGATATCCATGAGCGCTATGCCCGAGCGTATGACGCGTTAGCCATCTTGCATCTGGAAGTCGGCGATCAATTCAATCTGGTTGACTACAACCGCCTGGTAGAAATGGTTCAAGAACTGAGTGTTGCGTGTGAGGAGCAGCTGACAGAGGAATTACGACGGGAGAATGAATGGCTACCTGCGCAACCGGGGCCTTCGCGAACCGCCCAGCAGACTTCAAGAATCATCAGAACCCGAAAGCATGGCATTCTGATTGGCGCCGCCCGCTCAGCTCATGGAGCCCAAGTGGTGGAGGTGGGCGAATCTGTCTCCGATCCTTTGCAACGGGCCACCAGTCCGGGAGGGCGTCGATCCACGTTAACCTTTCGTGAATCGTCGCCCAATCAATGGGAGGAGGTGGAACCTGTCGTCGCACACCCTGTGACGCGTACCCTGGGTGCCATACGCAGTCAGTGCAATCAGTTGCTGGATCGTGTCGACCCGCAAATAAACCGGGTCAAGGTATATGCCAAAAACTCAAGATTCCCTTTGGAACTTGAGGAGATTCTGGAGCGGGATGCACTGAAGCTTGACGGTCTGATCCGGGAGATCGAACGTGACTTTCCATCCCAAACTGTCGAAAAACCCAAACCCGGAACGGCTCAGTCGCTGCTTAAACGTCTACGGGAGGGGGCTGCAAAACTGCGCCAACAAGCCATCTGGGTGCTCAAGTCTTTGCCACCAACGGAACCTGTGGTTGATTTTTTGCTGAAAAAAAATGAGGTGCAGCTGATTAAAGAGGGCGAGCGAGTGAAGATGTTCGGGCCTCGCAATGATTACGTGCAGGAGTATCAGGTGCTTAACAAGAACAATCAGGTGTTGTGGTATGCCCACTTGCATTATTCGCAATTGAACTCAGCCACCAATACCCCGACGGCTGCGCACTTCAAGTTGAAACAGCAACGCAAAGTCAGCAAGCAAAGTCTGGAGGCCAAGGCCAAACCCGGTGAAAGAGTGGCGGAAGTCTATTATGGAAAAATCAGTAAAAAGATGATCAACGAGTATTTTAACCCGCTTGCACAGTAAGCACGTCGCTGGGCGTAGGTTCGTTCGTATATTTGGCCTATCATTACGCCTTTCCAACAGGTGAATGATTAATGAGCGAATCCAACCAGACCTTGCGTGCGACCCTTGAAACCAGCGATATGGTGGTGATCAATGGTCTGTACGCCTTTGATTTCTCTATGGACGAGAAAGGTCTGTTCATTAAAGCCATGGAAGGTCGAGTAGAAAAACGCTGGAACTTCACAGCCGCTCAAATCGAGGCGGCTGTTTTTAACGATCAATTGCAAAGCTGGTTACTCAACGGTGATGCTGGTGAGCACCGGCTGGTCTGTTTAAACGCCTTTACGGGCAACAATAATGATGAAGAGTCCGAGGTTGCTGATGAAGCTTAAATGGTTGCCCTTGTTGCTGGCGTCGAGTGTAGGTGCAATGTCGGCGCAAGCCGCATCCGAGAATGAAGTGGAACTATTGGTCGGCTCCTATACCCAGGGCAAAAGCCAGGGTATATACCGCTTGCAGTTCAACAGCGACAGCGGCCGCATCACGCCTGAACCCCTGCAAGTATTCAAAACCGCCAATCCATCCTGGTTGACCTTGTCCAAAGACCAGCAACGCCTGTTTGTGGTTAATGAAAACGGCAAAGGTCAAACCGATGTAGTAGGGCGTGTCAGCAGTCTGGCGATTGATCCGAAAACCAATGAGCTGACCCTGATCAATCAGGTCAAGTCGTTGGGCGAAGAGCCTACGCATTCCAGCCTCAGCGCTGATGAGCGCTACTTGTTCGTGGCCAACTACGGCGTACATGAAGACCCGGGTGGCAGCCTTGCCGTGGTGCCCATCAATGCCCAGGGCCAATTACAGCCCGTGACGCAAATGAGCAGCCATCAGGCCAGTCGGGTCAACCCTGAGCGTCAGATGTCTGCTCACGTCCACTCAGTCGTGTCATCACCGGATGGCAAGTTTGTATTTGCCAATGACTTGGGCGCGGACAAGATCTTTGTTTATCAATACGACCCTGCTGCCAATGCGGAACATCCGCTGGTGGCCGCCAACCCTGCTGCCGTTGAACTGCCTGCCGGTAGCGGCCCTCGGCATCTGTTGTTCTCCAAAGATGGCAAGCACGCCTACCTGACTACTGAAATGAGTGCTCAGGTGTTTGTGTTTGATTACGCAGACGGTCAACTGAAACAGCGTCAGGTTGTGGATCTGGCCCACGGCCAGCCTCAGGAAAAACGTGCCGCAGGTGCTTTGCACACCAGTGCCGATGGCAAATTCCTGTACGTCAGCAACCCTGGCAAGGCCAATGAGTTGTTGGTGTTCGCGATTGACCCGGCGACCGGCGAGCTGAGTGAAATTCAGCGTCGTTCAGTTGAAGGTGATCATCCTCGCGAGTTCACCCTGAGCCCCAATGGCAAGTTCCTGCTGGTAGCCAACCAGATGAGCAACGCCATCGTGGTCATTGAACGCGATGCTAAAACCGGCAAGCTCGGCAAGACTGTGCAAACCTTGCCGATGGACGCACCGTCTGATGTGAAATTCATCAACCGCCCGTAAACACGGGTCGTCGGCCTTCTATCAATCCGGCTGATAGAGCCAAGTGGTGAAATGAATTTCTGTGCAATAGCCCTCGGCGGTAAGTTGTTTTCACGGCCTTAAACGGCACGCAAGCCAACTGAATCGTCGAGGGTTATTACCATGAACTTCAATCTGTTCTCCGTCATCGCTGCTTCTGCCATCTCCGCCACTGTGGTGCTGCCGGCCAGCGCCAACACCGTGGTCAGCGACAAGAAATCCATGGCGTATACGCAAAAATATTTGCAGCAAAGCGCTAACTTCCATGCTGCGTTAGCTCCTAAAACCCAGTTGTGAACACCCCCTTTTTTCCCTGAGCGAGCACGTATAAAGCGGCACTGGGCCTTGAAACCTATGCTTGAAGAGAATGGCCGGATAGTTTGCTATTGGGCGTTTCAAGGGGCAAAAGCAGGATTTAACCGTGCCTGGGTGGCGTGCTCGTAACTGTAGGCCAGCCCCAAAATACGTGCTTCGCTCCAGCGCGCCCCATAGAAGTAAAGCCCTTTCAATGTGCCTTGATCATCAATGCCTGAAGGTACAGTTATGCCTGGATACCCCGCGACGGGAACAATCGTTGAGGCAAAGCCTTCAGAACTGTCAACCAGTGCGTCAAGGGAATGTTCGGCCAATAAGTTATCAATTATCTGACGACTGCTGGTATTGAGGGTTGTCCAAAGTTCGTTGTACTGGGTTTCGTTGTAAGGTGTATTGATGAAAGACAAGACAGAACTTTGCCCATACGCAGGACTGCCGGGCGAGTGTTGATTAAAGTTGACGAGTTCTTCAATTGAATTTACCGGCATCGACTGTCGGGAACTGAACCAGTTGGGTGCTTCACGGTTCAGGTCCATGAATAAAAACTCTTGGTAGCGCTCCATGTAGCTTGAATTTTCGTAGCTGGGTTCTTCGACGGGAATAAGCGTTGCTCCAGCATTAGTCATTATTTCTAATGCGTGTGCAAAGTTGGCATCACGTTCGACTTCCGTGCTTCCAGGTGCGTAGCGGCTGGGATAGCCGATTCGTTTACCACTCAGTTCTGCAGTATTGAGCCGGGAGGTGTAGTCAGTGGGTACACCTGTGTGCGGACGCTGTACGTTATCAGTGGGATCATTTCCCATCATGGCGTTCAGGAGTAGGGCCGCGTCACGTACCGTGCGTGTAATCGGCCCAGGGGTGTCCTGATTTCGCGACACAAGGATGATGCCGGATCTGCTCAAAAGACCAAGACTAGGCTTTAACCCCACAACCCCATTCATGAACGAGGGGCAGTGAATGGAGCCATTGGTTTCAGTGCCAACGGTCAATGGGGCGAAGCCAGCAGCGGCTGCGGCGGCTGAACCCGTGCTGGAACCACAAGGGTCCGCAGATAATTTATGAGGGTTTTTGGTTTGCCCGCCTCGTGCGCTCCAGCCGCTTGGAATATCGGGGTCACGAAAGCCCGCCAGTTCGGTCAGGTTGGTTTTACCAAGAATGACCGCACCTGCCTCACGTAATTGTTGGATGATAAATGCATCCTCAGTGGCGGGCTGACCGACCAGTGCCAGAGAGCCAGCGCTGGTCTGCATGTTATCGGAGGTCTGAATGTTGTCTTTGATGAGAACGGGGATGCCATGCAGCGGTCCCCGAAGTTGCCCTGAGAGGCGTTCCTGGTCTCTTGCAGCAGCAATGTCCAGTGCGTTTGGATTGAGTTCAATGATGGCGTTTATAGCGGGGCCATTTGTATCCAGCGAATGAATGCGATTGAGCAGATGCTTAACCAGTATTACGGAGCTATAACGCTCGCTGTTCAAGTTTTCTGTCAGTTCTGCGACGCTTGCATACTCCGCGCCTGTCAATAATGCCAACTGTTGCGGTTCGATGGTGTGCAAGAGCGTTTCGGCAGTATTAGCCCTCACTCCCTGGCTACACAACAGTGCTGCGCTTAATAGTAACGATATTGCACATGTGGACGATCCCTGTCCTTTTATCTTGTTCATGATCAGCCTTGCGAAGTTGTTTTTGTGAGTAGTTACGCAAGGATAGTTCGATTGAATTCCTAAGAGGCTTAATATTGTTCTAAGTGTGTAAGTATGTAATACAGCGAGGGAGGGCCGCGTGATGAGCCGGTCGACGCTCGATTGTTCGTGATCATTTGATTGTTAAAAGATCACGAACAAACTCGCTCCTACGGTGCTTTTTTAAAGCCCTACCGTGTTCAGCAACTGCGCAGCCGGACCTTCTGCCGGCCCTACCATGGCGTAGTTGTAGCCGGGGCCTGACCAGTAATCGGCCTGCAAGTCGCCGTCGCGTCGACTTCCGCGAGGCAGCAAGGTGTTCTGAGGCCCAGGCGGGCGAATGTAAAAGCTGATTTGCAGTCCTTGCGTATTTTCGTAGAGCACCATGGCTGCGCCACCCTGATCGGTGGTGAGCAAACGGCAACTGACCGGTTTAAATCCTGCATGACTCAAGTCCGGCAAGCGCTCTGCGTGGTTGAAGTAACGGTCCATCCAGGCTTGCAGATCGCTGCTCTGTTCAACGTGATAGTCGGCGGGCAGAAAACCTTGCTCAGCAAACATGCGGTGTGCGGCCAGTGCATCAGTCATGGGTAATTGGCTGGGGCTCAATGTCATCTGTCTGGCCTGCCAGCCGCCCAACCCACCCACGCTCACTGCAATCAACAGCACCGCAGCCGTGGCCCAGTGACGCGCGGATTGTCGACGCAGACGCTGGCGAATGGCCGCAGGATCGAGTGCTGGATTGGCCGGTTGCAGCAAGGTTTGTTGCAATGCGGTACGCAGGTTGTGCGCGTCGTGCTGCCAGGCGTGAACGTTTGCTGCAACTTCGGGATGGGCCTCTAGATACAGTTCAACCTGCTGACGTTCTGACTCGCTGAGCGCGTGATCAACGTAAGCATGCAAGTCGCGCTCACTGGGAGGGGTGGTGATCATTTAAGTCTCCGCAAAACAGGGCGGGTGATTTCGCCTTCGCTGAGCAGGCGCAACGCCTGGCGCGCGCGTGACAGGCGTGACATCACGGTGCCGATCGGTACCTCAAGAATGTCCGCGACTTGCTGGTAGCTCAAGCCCTCAACGGATACCCATAGCAACAGGGCGCGCTGCTCGGTGCTCAGCCGATCGAATGCTTGCAGCGTCGATTGTGCGATGACCGTGCGTTCGGTGGAGGGCTGTGAGTCGTCGCGACCGGTAAAGAACTCGAGCATGCGTGCGTAGCGTCGAGAGCGCCGATGGTTGTCGACAAACTGGCGATACAGGATGGTAAACAACCACGCCCGCAAATCCCCTTCGGGGCGTTTGCTGGCCACACTGCCGAGTGCCCGCTCCAGACAGGTCTGCACCAGGTCGTCGGCATTGCTGGAGTGACGCGTCAACGACAGCGCAAAACGCCTTAGACGCGGCATAAGTTCGCGCAGTTGCTCGTCAAATGGGGGCATGGAGTCCTGCACGGCATTGGTCTGTTAGTCGGGTTGGAACCCTGCAGACGACTAGGGTTAAGGATTATTCCCGACGCGTAAAAATAAAGTGCTTAAAAATATTTGCGGCTCTGCGGGAATAAGCCTGATTGGTCTGCGTCTCATAGGCCATCCACCTGACGGTCCCGTGGCCTCGGAGTTCTAACATGGTAGATCAATTGCCGCCTGCGCGGCCTGTCAAGCCTGCGTTGAGCCCGGCCAGTGTGATGTTGCGACTGGCGGGTATCGGTGCAGTCGTGGCAGTCATCGCTGGCACGTTTTTTTACGTTAATGGCACTTTTGACTCACAGCGCCTGCGCCCCAAAACCCTGGTAAATGCCTTGGAGCACAACAACGGTGTGTATCCGGGTTATCGACGTAATCATGCCAAGGGGATGTGCGTGATCGGCTACTTCGAGAGCAATGGCAATGCACAGCCGCTCTCCAGTGCCCAGGTGTTTCAGGCAGGGCGCACGCCGGTAGTCGGGCGCTTTGCTTTACCCAGCGGCAACCCTTACGCGCCTGACAGCAGTGTGCCGATTCGCAGTCTGGCGTTGCGTTTCACTGAGGCCAATGGTCAACAATGGCGGACCGGTATGAACAGCATGCCGGTATTCCCGGTGGGCACGCCCGAGGCGTTCTATGCCATGTTGCAAGCCGGGGCCCCGGACCCAGCCACAGGTAAGCCCAAGCCAGAGGCCATGCCCGCGTTCTTTGCCGCCCACCCGGAAGCAGGGCCCTTTTTGCAGTGGGTCAAAACGGCAAAGCCGTCTGCCAGTTTCGCCACCGAAACGTACAACGGTATCAATGCCTTCTATCTGGTCAATGCCGCCGGCCAGCGCCAGGCTGTGCGCTGGGGTGTAGTGCCTGAAGGTCAGGACGCCCCTGGTGCGACTGCGCCCAATGAAGCGGACTATCTGGAAACAGGTCTCGCGCAACGCTTGTCGGTGGGGCCATTGAAGTGGCAGTTCAACCTGACATTGGCCGAGGCGGGCGACCCCGTCAATGATGCGAGCAAACCCTGGCCAACCGAACGCAAGGTGGTGAATGCCGGGACCTTGGTGCTGCAAAGCGCAGAGCCGCAAAACAATGGCGAGTGCCGCGATATCAACTATGACCCGCTGATTTTGCCCAGTGGCATCGAAGGCTCGGCAGACCCCTTGCTCGCCGCGCGCTCAGCCGCCTATGCCAGTTCCTATCTGCGCCGCACCAGTGAAGTTGACCAGCTCTCCCAGGAGAAACGTCCATGAGCACACCCACCTCGCATTTCGCGCCCCTGGCACGCCTGCTGCATTGGCTGATGGCGCTGATGATCATTGCCATGTTGTTTATTGGCGCGGGTATGGCGGCGTCAGTCTCCGAGCGCCATGCATGGCTGCTCAACCTACACAAACCCTTGGGCATCGCCATTTTGCTGCTGGTGGTGGTGCGCCTGTTTGTGCGCTTCTCGACTCGGCAACCGCCATTGCCTGCCGACTTGCCCGACGTACAAGTGCTGGCAGCCAAACTCTCCCATGTATTGCTCTACGCATTGATGTTCATCTTGCCCATTGTGGGCTGGGCGATGATCTCAGCGGCGGGCGATCCGGTAATGCTCAGCAGCTCATTGCAACTGCCATCGATTTTGCCGGCTAACCCCTCGACTTTTGCCTTTCTGCGCAAGGCTCATACGTACCTGGCGTATCTGCTGTTTTTTACCGTGTTGCTGCATCTGGCGGCGGCGCTGTACCACGGTTGGATCCGCCGTGACGGGGTATTGCAGAGCATGCTGAACGGCAAATAGTGTCGCCGCTACGAGGAACGCGGGCTGCGATCGGAGGCGTAGCCTTCGTAAGGCTGACTACTCGGTCTATCAGGTAAATCGAGTTCGCTGGTTTTACGACGGCTGCGCCGCCGATCGCAGCCTTCGTTCCTCGTCAGCGGCTACAAGTTTATTGCGTTTTAGCCATCACCGAGGTGAACAACGCTGACGTTAAAAACCGTTCCAGCCAAACCCGCAGGTGCGGGTAGGGCGCCTGCTCGAACCACTCACGATCAACATGCGCGAACTGCCGTACAAACGGCGCCAATGCCACGTCTGCCAAACTCAACATGTCGCCTGCAAGGTACGGCGCATGCCCGAGCAGATCTTCCAGGTGTTGCAGAAATTGCTCTCCTTGAGCCCGGTAATGCTCCATGGGCTGCTCCGGGTAGCGAATCGCGTACTTGTAGCGATCCAGATTGGCCTTGAATACCTGGTCGTTTTCTTCAATCAGCGCTGTACGGTCCGGGCCCAGCCAGTTATCCGGATCATTGCGGGCCAAAGCCCAGCGCATGATATCCAGGCTCTGATCGATCACCCGCCCATCGGCACATACCAACACGGGCACCGTGCCTTTGGGCGACAGGGCCAGCATTTCGGCTGGCTTGGCCTTCAGGCTGACTTCAACCGTGGTCAAGGGCACACCGCTGTGGCGCAACGCCATGCGCGCACGCATGGCATACGGGCAGCGGCGGAAGGAATACAACACGTGTGCGGTCATTTGACCTCCACAGAGCTCAAGCCATTGCCCTGGCGGCGGACCTGGATTTGCACCGGTATGCGTTCGTGCATTTCCTGCACGTGGGAAATTACCCCGACTTTGCGGCCCTGAGCTTGCAGACCGTCGAGTGCATCCATTGCCAGCTGCAACGATTCGGGGTCGAGGCTGCCGAAGCCTTCGTCGATAAACAGCGACTCGATTTTCAGTGTGCTGGAAGCCATCGAGGCCAGACCCAGCGCCAAGGCCAGCGACACAAGAAAGGTTTCGCCGCCGGACAATGAATGCACTGAGCGCAGTTCGTCGCCCATTTCGGTGTCCATCACCAGCAGCCCCAGCATGCTGCCGCCGCGTTTGAGACGGTAGCGTTTCACCAGCTGCCGTAACTGGGCGTTAGCGTGATGCACGAGTAAATCGAGGTTATAAGCCTGGGCGATTTTGCGGAAGGTATCGCCAGTTGCCGAGCCGATCAGGGCGTTCAGACGGGCCCAGCGCTGCCATTCGTCATAGGCCTGGGCGATGCGTTGGGCCAAGGTCTGATTAGCCTCTTTGCGGCGCTGGTCTTCGGCTTGCCGGGCGCGCAGTTCAGCCAGTTGTTGATCGCTGGCCGCAAGCAATGCATTGAGTTCATTGAGGGCGTTATCGAGCGCTTCGGCGTCGAGGTTGCCATTGGCCTGGGCCTGATGTTGGCTTAAACGCTGCCCGCGCTCTTGCAGCAGGACACGGGCTTGTTCCACGGCCTTTTCGCTGGCTTGCAGTTGCTGGCGCAGGTCACGCACATACGCGTCATCGAAGGCCAGCAACTGTTGCAGACGAGCGTTGTCGAGTGCGGTGTGCTGCGCACGCCATTGCGCAACCTGTGCGCTTAAGGTGCTGTGTTCCTGTTGCAGTGCCTGCAAACGCTCTTGCTGGGCTTTGAGTTCGGCCGCCAGTTGCACCAACTGTTTGGCAGTGGTTTGTAACGCTTCGCTGGCGTGGGTCTGGGTGCTGCGCGCTTGCTCAACGGCCTGTTCAAGCTGTTGCTGCCATTGTTCGACACTGCTGTGTTCGCCCAACAGATCCTTGAGATTCTGCTGGCTGGTTTGTTGCTGTTCGTGCAACTCGGCCACGCTACGTTGCAGGTTCTCCAGTTCTTTGGTGTGGCTAGCCTGTTGATACTGTTCGCGCTCGATTCGGCTCGTGCGCTCTGCCTGTTCGCCCAGTTCGTCACGTTGCTGATCGAGTTGTTCCAGGCGCTGCGTCACCTGCTGATCAAGGGCCATGAAGCTGGCAGCTGCGTTGTCACGCAATGCAGCCACTGTGGTCTGGGGCAGAACGCTGGCAAACCCGCCCAGTTCTTCCTCAAAGCGCGCGCTGTCGGCTTTGAGGTGCTGTTGCTGGTCGCTCAACTGCTGTTTGGCGAGCTGGCTGCTTTCGCTGCAACGCTGAAGTTGCTGCTGCAACTTGGCAGCTTCTTTTTGCAAGGTGAGCAGGGTGTTTTGGCGCTCCTCGTCCTGGGTGATGCTGTGTTGCAACTGGCTCAGGCGCAGCGTCAGCCAGGTATCGCGCTTGGCCGGGTCTTGTGTCTGCCATTGCGTGTACAGCGGGTGCGCTTCCAGGCTTGGGGCCAGGGCCTGCAGTTCGTCGTTAATCTGCTGGTGCTGTTGCAAAAACTCGCGATGCTGAGCGTTCACGCCACCGACTTTCTCACGCAACTGAATCAGCGTTTCTTTGAGTGCATCCACTGCTTTGCGAGCATTGGCTTGCTCTTGCTCATCAAAACGCGACAGGCTCTGCAACAACGCTTCTGGCTGGTGATAGGGGTGTTCATGGCTGCCACAGACCGGGCAGGCCTGGTCGTCTTGCAGTTGCGCGCGCAATTCTTCGACACTGGCGCTGCGGGCCAAACGCTGGCGCTCAAGCAGTTGCTGCGTCACCTGGAGTGCCTGTTCAGCGGCCTCAAACTGTTTTTTGGTCTGGGTGCCTTGCTCGATCAGGTGTTCGCGCTCGGTTTGCAGGGTTTGCAACTTGAGCTGCACCGCTTGCAAGCGTGTTTCAAGGGCTGACTGGCCGCTGCACAGGCGCTGCAAGTCTTCAAAGGCCCGCTGTTGCTGACGATTCTCAGCCAACAGGCTGCTCAAGGTCTGGATTTGCTCGTTGACGGCATGCGGTTCGGCTTTGGCTTCCTGAAACAGTATTTCCAGGGTGCTGTTCAGTTCGTTGAGCTGTTGGCCAGCTTCGCTGGCGCGTTGCTCAAGCGCCGGTAGTTCTTCGCGGCCTTTGCTGAGGGTATTGCTTAGGCGCACCAGCTGTTGCAGCCCGCGACGATGGCCGTCCCAAGCGCTGGCCAACGGTGCAAGCTCAGTGCTTTGTTCAAGTTGCGCGGCTATCAACGCCAGGCGTTCAGTGCTGTGCTGCTGGCGTTCAAGCAACGCGTCCAGGGCCTTTTGCCCGTCGTCGCAGGCCACTTCAGCCTGCTGTTTAAGTGTCTGTTGCGCGTAGAGTGTGTGTGTCAGGCGGATGAAGTTGGCGTGTTCTAAATGTGCTTTTTGCAAGTGCGGCGCAGCATCACGTTGTTCGGCCTGTGCTCGGCTGGCGGCGTGTTGCGCGTCCTGGAGTGTTTGCTCAAGCCGGGTTTGATCTTGGCCAAGATCAGTTTGCTGTTGCAGATGCGCAGCGATCTGCTCGGCCAGCGGGCTCAACTGTGCGTCCAGCTCGGCCAAACGGGCAAATTGATGACGTTGAGGCGCGAGTTGTTCCAGCCACTCCAAGGTCTGGCGTTGCTCGGCTTGCCCCTCCCACAGGGTTTGCGCCTGCTGCAATTGTTCGCCAGCGCTATGGTGCTGTTCTTTCAGTTCACCCAGGGCTTTAAGCCATGTGTGTTGCAGTTCGAGCTGCTTGAGCTGGCTCTGCCGAGTTTTGAGTTGCTGTTGGGCGTCGCTGAAGTGTTGGTCCAGTTCAGCGCGGGCTTCTGGCGCCATCGGTGTCACGCCAACCGCCTGATCCTGCAATTGCTTGTGTACGTCGCGGGCCTCTTTGGCCTTGTCGAAGGCGCGCTTGCCGAGCTGGGTGTACAACGCGGTGTCAGTGAGCTTTTCGAGCAACTCGCTGCGTTCGTTGTCGTCGGCTTTGAGGAAGGCGCTGAACTCGCTCTGGGCCAGCATCACGGCGCGGGTGAACTGTTCGAAGTTCAGCCCCAGACGTGATTCGAGCTGCACCTTGTAATCGCCTTTTTGGCTGGCCAACAGTTGGTCGCTGTCCAAATCGCGCAGGCTCTGGCGGCTGGCTTGCAGTTTGCCAGTGGCTTTTTCGCGTGCGCGATTAGCTTCCCAGCGGGCACGATAACGGCGCCCGTCAATGCCGACGAAATCGACTTCGGCATAGCCTTCGCCCGTGCCTCTGCGCAGCAGGGTCCGTGGGTCGCCGGTGGCAATCTCGCCGTCGGCATCCGGGACCTTGGCATCGCGGCCTGTGTTGTTGAGGCGCGGCACAGCACCAAACAGGGCCAGGCACAGGGCGTCGAGCAAGGTACTCTTGCCTGCACCGGTGGGGCCTGTGATCGCGAACAGCCCGGCACTGGCCAAGGGTTCGGCAGTAAAGTCCAACTCAAACGGCCCAGCCAGAGAGGCCAGGTTTTTCAGGCGAATGGCGAGAATTTTCATGGCTGTTCACCTTGCAGCTGTACTTCTTGCAGCAGCACTGCAAAGTCTTTGAGGGTCTGCTCGTCTGCCTCGCTGCCATAGCTGTCTTGCCAAGCCCGGCTGAACAGTTCCTGCGGGGTCAGTTGGTCGAGTTCAATCAGCTGCGTGGCGGCCTCATCCCCCGAGCGACTGCCGCTGCCCGCGTATTCGGCAGCAATGCGCACTAAACGCACGGCCTTGCCTTGCAGGCCGGTTTCGATTTGCTGACGCAAATCGGGCTGCGGCTCGTCGAGTTTGACCCGCACTTCGAGCCAGGGCTGGCGCTGGGTGTCGGCCAGCAAATCAGTGTCCGGCAGTTCGGCCAGTTGGCTGAGAATCTCTGCCAGGGGCGCCGGGCCTATGCGTTGCAGGTTAACGGCCCGTGGGATGAGGCGCGGTTCAACGCTGATCAGGTTTTCGCCCTCCAGCACGACATCGAGAATCTGATGCTGGTAGCCGATTTCTGAGAACGACAGCGGAATCGGAGAGCCGCAGTAGCGAATGCGCTCTTCGCTGTTGACCCGTTGAGGCTTGTGCAGATGGCCCAGCGCGACATAGCTGATGCTGGGGCCAAACAGGCTGGCTGGCAGCGCTTCGGCGTTACCGATGATCAGGCTGCGCTCGGAGTCTTCAGAGACCGAACCGCCCGCCATGTGCGCGTGGCTGATGGCGATCAGCGCTTGCCCCGGCTGACGTTTGGCGTTGGCGGCGGCAATCAGCCATTCATGCACCTGACCAATGCCGCGCAGGTAGTTGTCGCCCAGTTGTGCTCCTGTCACTTCGGCTGGGCGCAGGAACGGCAGGGCCAGGCACCACGCAGCGGTTTCGCCGGATGCATCGGGTAGCGGGATCAGCAGGCGCTCGGCATCCAGTTGCCCATCATCGAGCCATAACACCCGGCCCAAGGCGTGAGTGCGCAAACGGCGCATCAGGGGCGCGGGCAGTTCGATGCGGGAACCGGAGTCGTGGTTGCCTGCAATCATCACGATGGTCAGCGCGGGCTGTTGCTCGTGGGCGCTGACAATAAAGTCATACAGGCGCTCTTGCGCTTTGACGGGCGGGTTTACGGTATCGAAGATGTCCCCGGCAATCAGGAGTGCATCAGGTTGTTGCTCAGCCAGTTGGGTCAAAAGCCAGGTCAGAAAGCAGGCGTGTTCGAAATCGCGTTCCTGACCATGCAGGTTTTGCCCCAGATGCCAGTCGGACGTGTGAAACAGGCGCATAACAAAATCCGTAAAAAGTGCTTTAAATGCGGGTTTGTCTTCCTGGTCGCGGGTGCGTCTACAGGAAGCATTGCCGTCAATTATTTGGGGTAGAGCGGCGGCAGGCTGCTGGTGTCGCTGCCTGCATCTTGCTCGCGTTCGGCGGCAGGGATGCTGCGAATCGCCTTCCACAACTCTTCACCTTGCCAATGCTGGCCGGTTTCGCTGTAGAGCGCACCGTTGAGGCCGTCCAGCGCATCGGACAGCAGCACAAAGCGTGCCGCCATCTCGGCCAGGGTTTCGGGTTGCTGGCGGGCCCAGGCATCCAGTGCCTGTCGTGTGGCTTGCGGGTCGTTAGCCAGGCAGGCGCGTTTGAGGTCATCGAGTAACGTGCGCGGGCTGGGTCCGGTTTGCGCGGCCCGCAAAATCGCAGGCTGCGTTCTTGCTCGCCACCACAGGCCAAAGCCGAGCAGGGTAGTAAGCGCCAGAATCAAGGTGCTGAGTTGCCACCGCCACAGGGTCGAATCGTCGCTCACGGCAAGCGGCTCGCTGCTGATCGGAGTGTCCACAGCAAGGCTCGGGTTGTCCGCTACCTGCAAGGTGCGGGCGGGCAGATAGCTGCGTTCCAGACGGTCTTCGTGGGTGTTCCACCACACCACTTCAACTGCAGGCAGTTCGACTTGGCCGACACGTGTGGGCACCAGTGCTTCACGTTCTTCGCGGCTGCCGATCAGGCCGTTCTCGCTGATTTGATTGCTCAGTTGAGGCAAGTCCGGGTAGCGCCGCAGACCGTTGACGTCGGTGGCCGGGAGGGCGGGCAACTGGGCGCTGGAAAGCCCTTCGGCCTTGAGGGTCAGGGTGCGCGTCAAAGAGTCGCCGACCTGGCAATGGTCGGGCTCGGGGTTCCACGTTTCGCTCATGCTCAAGCTGCGAGCCGGCAGCCAGGCCGCAGTAGCGGGGTAGTCCGCCGGCTTGGGCTTGACCTCCAGCGGAATCTCGGCCGAGGTGACGTGAATCATTTTTCCCGGTTTTGGGCCGAGCGGCGCAGGGGCCGTGGCTTGCTGGCTGTCGACTTGGGTGGCACTGAAGGTTTGTGCCGGAATGATCAGTTGGCCACTGTGTTGCGGGTAAATGCCGTAGCGCACTTCGATGACGCCATGGCGTACGCCGTTGATCATTTTCTCGTAGGTGCGTGACTCGCCCAGTTGCTCGACGATCGCGTCGCTCAGGTGCAACGGGGTCAGGCTGCTGTCGTCGTACAGGGCGACTGAGTGATAGATGCGCAGGGTCAGGAGGGACTGCGCTTGTACGTAGACGCTGGGTTGATCAAGGCTGGATTCGATAAACACCGGGGCTAGTTCGTTTTCGCGGTTACTGCTTGGTGAGACCGTCAAACTGATCGGCTGACTGTGATAATCACCGACCTGCAAGGGCGGAATGATGACGGTGCCGGACTGTTTGGGCTGCAACGTGATAATCCAGCGCGTGGTGGCTTTGTTGTCATCGCTCAGATTGGTCAGGTGATTGACCTGACGCGTACCGCGCACCTCGAACAGGGTGTCGAGGGGTGTCAGGTCGGGTTTGCCGAACAGCGTAGCGTCGCTGGACTCAAGCGTCAGTTCGACGGTTTCGCCAGAATTGAGCTGATCGCGATCCACACTGGCTACCAAGCCCAGCGCGTGGGCTGGCAAGGTCCAGCAACAGAGCAAAAGTAGCAAGACGCAGATGCGGTTCATTAAGGCGTGTCCTGATGTTGCTGCTGTTCGTACCAAAATTTTCGTCGCAACAGTTCGCTGGGGTTGTCGGGTATCTGTCGTAGCCACTGTTCCAGCGCTTGGCGATGCTCTTCGTCCAGATGGTCAGAGGTCGGTGCCAGAGGTCGCGTGGTGGTCGAGTCCTCGTTGGGGTTTTCACCGGGCTGTGGTTCGCTGCCGGGAGGCGGTTCGAGCGTGTCGTCGCTGTTCGCCGGCGCATCAGGTTCAGTGGCTGAACTGCTTTCCTGATGGTGTGTGGTATCGCCCGTCGCACTGTTGTTGCTGGTGCTGATGGGCGGCGCTTGTTCAGGTTCAGCCGGGTTTTGATCGGTTTTATCGGGCGTCGGGTGACTCTCGGCGCTCTGTTGTTCGAGTATTTGCTCAATCAAGGCTTTGTTCTGCGCTGCCACCTGTAAGTCGGGTTGCAGCTCCAGTGCCTGCTCGTAGGCATCGATGGCGGCTTCCAGTTCGCCGCTTCTGGCCAATGCATTGCCGCGATTATAATGCGCGCTGGCGCTGTTGACCTCAGCAAAGCGTTCGGCGGCAGCGGCGTAATCACCGGCCTGATAGAGGGCGATGCCCTGCCAGAGAGGGTCTTTGAAGTGCTCCACCGCCTCCAGCGGTTTTTTCTGTTCCAGCAAACGCTGGCCTTGTTGGTCAGGACGCAGCCACAAGTCGGTGAAGCTCATGGCGTAGCTGGGCTGGGGCAGCATAAACAGCAAGGGCAAACACAGCAGCCAGCCGCGACGTCCGGCACACGCGGCCAGTAGCAATAAAGGCAGCAACAACCAATAACCTTGATCGGCCCATGTGTCCAGGTGCACGGTCTGGTCCCGGTCGCGCAGGTGCCGAGGGCCGTCGAGAAGGCCAAGGCCGCGCAAATCGTTGTCGTCCAGCCGGGCCTGACGATAGCGGCCGTCGACTTGAAGGGCGAAAGCTCGCAGGGCAGGGCTGTCGAGGCGCGGTACAAGGATTGCGCCCTGATCGTCCTTGAGAAATTGCCCGCTTTCATCCACCACAGGTGCGCCGTCCCGGCTCCCGATGCCCAGCATCAATAATTGCGGGGTATGACCGTTAAGGGCCTGGCGAATCCCTTCGCGCTCCTGCTGGCTGAGCGATGAGGTAATCAGCAGCAAACGGCCTTGGCCCAAGGCGCCCTGATCGAGAAGTTTCAGGGCTTTTTCCACGGCCAGATCAGCACGCTGGCCGGGCTGAGGCATCAGCGAGGGCTTGAGGGCTTCGAGCAAATTGTGGCTAGTGGCCAGATCATCAGACAGCGGTACCAGCGTGTGCGCGCTGCCCGCGTAAACAATAATGGCCGTTTGTGCATCGTTGCGGCTTTGCAGCAGGTCATAGAGTTTGCGCCGCGCCTGCTCAAGCCGGTTGGGTGATTTATCGGTCGCGAGCATGTCCGGGGTGAGTTGCAACATGACCACCAGTGGGTCGGCCGGTTTTTGCGTGGATTGTTCAACGCGCTCCCAGCTTGGGCCGAGTAGCGCCAGCACGGCCAGCAGCCAAGCACCACCCAAGGAGATCCATGGCAGTTTGCTGGACCGGCCATTGCCGCCACTGAGCAGTACGCGATGAAAGGCGACAGGCAGAATCATTTGCCAGCGACCGGTGCGCTTTTGCCGGTGCCAGAGTTTCCACAGCAGCAAGCCGAGCAACGGCAGGGCCAGCAGCCATTCGGGACGAAACCAGTGCGGCCAGAGGGCACTCATCGGCGTCTCCGCAGGCGCAGGCGTGTAAGGCGTGAGCGCCAGTCAGGATGTTGTTGCAGAAAATGTTCCTTGCTCAGCAAGCGTTGCAGCGGGTTGTTGGGCCACAGTTCACGGATGACCAGCAACACGCTCACCAGTAGCGCCCCGGCCAGCGGCCAGCTGTACAACGACTGGGCGGGGCGTGCCTGGGTGGGTTGCTGGGCTACGGGTTCGAGCTGGTCGAGGTTGTCCTTGATGGCTGCTAGCTCTTGACCATCGTGGGCACGGAAGTATTGGCCTCCGGTTGCTTTGGCAATCGCCTGCAATGCAGGTTCGTCCAGATCGATGCCGGGATTGCTGCCGAGCATGCCGTTTGCGCTACTGGCCTGCGGGTCGGCGCCAATGCCGATCGGGTAGATGCGCACACCTTCCTCTGCGGCCAGTCGTGCTGCGGTCAGAGGGTCGATCTGGCCACCGTTGTTGGCACCGTCGGTGATCAGAATCAGTACCCGGCTTTGCGCTGGTCGTTGACGCAGGCGTTTCAAGGCCAGGCCGATGGCGTCGCCAATGGCGGTGTTTTTACCGGCGATGCCGATGCGTGCGTCGTCCAGCCAAGTGCGTACGGTGTGCCGGTCGAAGGTCAGGGGCGCTTGTAAATACGCCTGGCTGCCGAACAGGATCAAGCCGACCCTGTCACCCTCACGCTCTTCCAAAAAGTCGCCGAACAGGCTCTTGACCAGGTCGAGACGGCTGATGTCTTCGTTTTGCCAGTGCATGTCAGGGAAGTCCATTGACCCGGACACGTCTACGGCGACCAGTAAATCACGGCCGCTGGCGGCAATGGGCAACGGCTCACCTAACCATTGCGGGCGTGCCGCAGCCGTTAGCAGCAACAGCCAGATCGCTAAATACGGAATTTTCTGACGCCATACGGGTATTTTGCTCCTTGCTTTGCGTTGAGCCAGTTCTTCGAGGTCGCTGAGAAAGCTGACTTTGAGAGCGGCTTCGCCACTATCGGCTGCTGGCAGGACCCAGCGCATCACCCAGGGCAAAGGCAGCAGAACGAAGATCCACGGCCAGGCGAATTCAAACATGTTTGCGAATCCAGGTTTCGACCGCTTGATTGAGCCCGGCAATGGCCTTGTCATCGAGCTTGCACTCAGGCTTATAGGCGCCTTCTACCAAAACCATCCAGCGCGTGAGTCCCGCAGCCGGGCAGCGGTTATCCAGGAACGCCAGCCATTTGCGGCCATTGAGCGTGTGACTTTGGCTGTAGGGGTAATGCGTACGGCACAGGCGCTTGAGCAGGCCATTGAGTTGTTGCAGCCAGGCCCCGGCGGGGGCGCCGTCGTAAGGTTTGGGAAAATTGGCCAGCTCTTCGAGTGCAGCCAGTCGCACCGGGTCCAGTGGTTGTTCGACGCGTGCGCTCTGGCGTTTGGCCGGCAGGTAACGACGCAGCCACCACAGGCCCCAGCTCAAGGCTGCGACAACGATCAGCAGCAGCCACCAGCCCGGAGCAGGAGGCCAGAAGCCGACAGTCGCAGGTTGTATCAGCGGTTGCAGGTGCTCAAGGTCGTTCATGGCGTTTTGCCAGGTCGTTTGGCGTTGAGGTATTCACGCAATTGCTCGACCATTTCGCTTTGTGTGCTCAATGGCATCAGCATGACCCGCAATTTTTGCGCAAGCAGCTCCCAGCGGGCAATACGTGCTTCGGCCTGCGCGCGGTAAGCTTGACGCAAGTCGTAATTAAGCGTGTCGAGTTCCAGTTGTGCGCCGCGTTCGGCAAACCGCAGCAGCCCAGCGGCGGGCAGGGCGTGATCAAGTGGGTCAGACAGCGGCAGCAGCATCAAGTCGCAGTGGCGCGCCAACAGGCTCAGTTGTTGCTCGGCGGCGTCGGTGAGGGCACGCTCATCGCAGATCACAATCACCAAGCTGCCGGGACGCAACACTTCTCGGGCCCGAATCAGGGCCATTCCCAGGGCATCGCGATCGGACTGCACTTCTGTGTGCAGTGACTGGTTGACCCTCACTAACCGGTTCAGCAGTTGCAGCAGGCTCTGCTTGCTGCGTCGCGGCTTGATTTCGTAATGTTCATGGTCGCCGAATACCAGCCCGCCCACCCGGTCGTTGTGGCTCAAGGCGGCCCAACCGATCAGACTCGCGGCCTGGGCACAGAGGACTGATTTGAACAGCAGGCCTGAGCCGAAAAACAGCCGACGGCTTTGCTCGGCCAGGATGAAAATGGGTCGCTCGCGTTCCTCATGGAACATTTTGGTGTGCGGCTCTTGGGTGCGTGCCGTAACGCGCCAATCGATGGTGCGAACATCGTCACCTGCCTGATAGACGCGTACCTGATCGAAATCGACCCCGCGCCCGCGCAATTTTGAGTGATGCAAACCCGCCAGCGGGCTGCGCTGGCTAGGGGAGGCGAAGAGTTGGACTTCGCGTACCCGATGACGCATTTCGATCAGTTCGGCGAGTGTGACCCGAATACCGGGTTCGGCGGGCAAGGGGTTGTTCATCGGTCAGGCAACGGCAACAACATCAAGAATGCGCTGCACGACACGGTCCTGATCAATGCCGGCTGCCTCGGCCTCAAACGACAAGATAATGCGATGGCGCAACACGTCAAACAGCACGGCCTGAATGTCTTCAGGGCTGACAAAGTCACGCCCGGCTAACCAGGCGTGTGCACGGGCGCAACGGTCCAGAGCGATGGAACCACGCGGGCTTGCACCGTAGGCGATCCAGTCGGCCATTTCCGTATCGAATTTACCGGGTGTACGTGTGGCCATGATCAATTGCACCAGGTATTCCTCTACGGCATCGGCCATATACAAACCAAGGATTTCCTTGCGCGCTGCGAAAATGGCTTGCTGGCTGACGCGGCGTTCGGGCTTGGTTTCGCCGTTCAGCGCTTCGCCGCGCGCCTGTTGCAGGATGCGGCGTTCGACGGCGGCATCCGGGAAGCCGATTTTGACGTGCATCAGAAAACGGTCGAGCTGAGCTTCAGGCAGCGGGTAAGTGCCTTCCTGCTCAATAGGGTTTTGGGTCGCCATCACCAAAAACAGCGGTGACAATTCGTACGTGCTGCGACCTACGCTGACCTGACGCTCGGCCATGGCTTCGAGCAAGGCGGATTGAACCTTGGCGGGCGCCCGATTGATTTCATCGGCCAGCACCAGGTTGTGAAAAATCGGCCCTTGCTGGAAGACGAAGCTGCCTGTTTCGGGGCGATAGATTTCGGTGCCGGTGATGTCGGCAGGCAACAGGTCGGGAGTGAACTGAATTCGGTGGAATTGTGCTTCGATGCCTTCGGCCAATTCTTTGATGGCTTTGGTTTTGGCCAGGCCGGGAGCCCCTTCGACCAGCATATGGCCGTCAGCCAGCAGCGCGATCAACAAGCGGTCAATGAGTTTTTCCTGACCGAGAATCTGTGTTGAAAGAAAGGTTCGCAGCGCTAACAGCGCTTCACGATGTTCCATCGATGACTGTTCCTGAAAAGGCCGCCTGCGGCGTAAGAATTACGCCGGGGTTGGGGCCGTTACTTTAATCCATTGCAGGGGGTTGGGACTAATGGCGGGAGGGCTTTTTATTGAAAAAGCGCAAATCCGCAGGGTTGTTGAGAATCGTGCTCATCTTGGTGAGGCTAAGCAGGTGCGAAATGCTGGCGATGATGATTTTGGGCAGTGAAATCGCTCCGGCCGAGAAAAGTGGGGGGAGCATTGTTGCGGGAGGAGGATGAGTCGCAACCGTTCAGCGCCAGTCATCCGGTAGTCGCCGCGACAGCGGCTACCGGGGAGAGTCAGGCCAGTTGACTCACGTACTTGCCAGTACCGCCGAGGATGTTTTGCAAGGTTTGCTCAACGTCGGCTAGATTATCGGCATCCGTGGCGTGAGTGATTTCGAGGAAGTTTTCTTCTTCGAATACATCGGTATCAGCGATTTCTATCCGCAGCAGGGTGGGACTCAGCGTCACGCGAACAATTTCAACCGAATAATCGTCGTCTTCGAAGGAAATGACGACTTCGTCATCGTCCGGGTAGCGGGCAAGAATGACATAAACGTTGTCGTCGACAATGTGGCAGCTCAAGGATGCCAAATTGTCTTCTTCTTCGTCGCATGGGGTGCCGATGAGAGTGTGGGTGCTCATGTACATGGGGAAATCCTGGCGCTAAGTGCGCATCTACAAGCGGAAGAAAGGCCTGATTTTGACACTCTGAACAGATTTTTGCTGTGTTGAATGAATATGTGTCATCAAGGTCTGTAAGAGTCAGGTAAGTCATTTCTGATAATAGCTGAGGTTTTAGAGTTTCCTTTAACAAGTTTTTTCACCCGAGAATGCTAGGGTTGTTCTCTAACAGGTCACAAGCCTACGTCCTGATGTCCGAATATGTCGCCGCACCGCAAGCAGGCCGGGGGCTTCAATCGTTAAGCTGCGTTCGGGATTCTTATCTCTTGAAAGAACCGGCCTGTTCAATCGGCAGTCCTTTTGCAGATACCCATCCTGGAACGTGAATGTGACCCGTGGGTCGCGGCCAGCTTCACCTCCTTGCCCTGCTGGATTTAGTCAGCACTGGCAACTCCCCTAGCGGGAACAGCACATGCGACGCTTCTCTCAATAACAAGCCCAAGCGGAGTACCACAGATGGCGTTCTTCACCGCAGCCAGCAAAGCCGACTTCCAGCATCAACTGCAAGCCGCACTGGCCCAGCACATCAGTGAACAGGCATTGCCACAAGTAGCCCTGTTTGCCGAGCAATTCTTCGGCATCATTTCTCTGGATGAACTCACTCAACGGCGCATGTCCGATCTGGCAGGCTGCACGCTGTCGGCTTGGCGTCTGCTGGAACGCTTTGACCCGGCGCAGCCGCAGGTCAAGGTGTTCAATCCTGATTACGAGCGCCATGGCTGGCAGTCCACGCACACGGCGGTAGAAGTACTGCACCACGATTTACCGTTTCTGGTGGATTCGGTTCGCACCGAACTGAACCGTCGGGGGTATAGCATCCATACCCTGCAAACCACGGTATTGAGCGTGCGTCGTGGCAGCAAAGGCGAGTTGCTGGAAATTCTGCCCAAAGGCACCAGTGGCGAAGGCGTGTCCCAAGAGTCGCTGATGTTCCTTGAAATTGACCGTTGCTCCAATGCGGCTGAATTGAATGTGCTGAGCAAGGAGCTGGAGCAGGTTCTGGGTGAAGTTCGTGTGGCCGTGGCTGATTTTGAGCCGATGAAAGCCAAGGTTCAGGAGCTGTTGGCCAGCATTGACAACAGTCCATACCTAGTTGCTGCGGACGAAAAAGCGGAGATCAAAAGCTTTCTCGAATGGCTGGTGGGCAATCACTTCACCTTCCTGGGCTATGAAGAGTTTGTGGTGCGTGATGAAGCGGATGGCGGTCATATTGAATATGACCCGCAGTCGTTCCTCGGCCTGACCAAGCTGCTGCGCGCCGGGCTCACGGCAGACGACCTGCGCATCGAAGATTACGCGGTGAGCTACCTGCGGGAGCCGACCCTGCTGTCGTTTGCCAAAGCCGCACACCCAAGCCGCGTGCACCGCCCGGCTTACCCGGACTATGTATCGATCCGTCAGATCGACGCCGATGGCAAGGTCATCAAAGAATGCCGCTTCATGGGCCTGTACACCTCTTCGGTGTATGGCGAAAGCGTGCGGGTTATTCCATACATCCGCCGCAAGGTCGCTGAAATAGAGCGCCGTTCGGGCTTTCAGCCCAAGGCTCACCTGGGCAAGGAACTGGCTCAGGTGGTTGAAGTGTTACCCCGTGACGATCTGTTTCAGACGCCCGTGGACGAACTGTTCAACACCGTGATGTCGATTGTGCAGATTCAGGAACGCAATAAAATCCGCGTCTTCCTGCGCAAAGACCCGTATGGCCGTTTCTGCTACTGCCTGGCCTACGTACCGCGTGATGTGTATTCCACCGAAGTTCGCCAAAAAATCCAGCAAGTGCTGATGGATCGTTTGCAGGCTTCGGATTGCGAGTTCTGGACCTTCTTCTCGGAATCGGTGTTGGCCCGTGTGCAGTTGATTCTGCGCGTCGACCCCAAGAACCGCATCGACATCGATCCAGTCATGCTGGAAAAAGAAGTGGTTCAGGCGTGCCGCAGCTGGCAGGACGATTACGCCAGTCTGGTGGTTGAAAGCTTCGGTGAAGCCAATGGCACCAAGGTGCTCAGCGACTTCCCTAAAGGTTTCCCGGCGGGCTACCGAGAGCGCTTTGCCGCGCATTCGGCCGTTGTCGATATGCAGCACTTGCGCAGCTTGAGCGATAAAAACCCGCTGGTGATGAGCTTTTATCAGCCGCTGGGTCAAAGTGCCGGTCAGGAACTGCACTGCAAGCTGTATCACGCTGATACACCGCTGGCGTTGTCCGACGTGCTGCCTATTCTGGAAAACCTCGGTTTGCGTGTTCTGGGCGAGTTTCCGTATCGCTTGCGCCACGCCAATGGCCGTGAGTTCTGGATCCATGACTTCGCCTTTACGGCAGGTGAAGGGCTGAATCTGGACATTCAGCAACTCAATGACACGTTGCAGGACGCCTTCGTGCATATCGTCAGTGGCGATGCTGAAAACGATGCCTTCAACCGTTTGGTGCTGACCGCAGGCTTGCCGTGGCGTGATGTGGCGTTGCTGCGTGCCTATGCGCGTTACCTCAAACAGATTCGTCTGGGTTTTGACCTGGGCTACATTGCCAGCACCCTGAACAACCACACCGATATTGCACGTGAACTGACCCGGTTGTTCAAAACGCGCTTCTATCTGGCCCGCAAGCTGACGGCAGAAGACCTGGAAGACAAGCAACAGCGTCTGGAACAGGCCATCCTGACGGCCCTTGACGACGTTCAGGTGCTAAACGAAGACCGTATCCTGCGTCGCTACCTGGACTTGATCAAAGCCACCCTGCGGACCAACTTCTATCAGCCGGATGCCAACGGCCAGAACCGTCCTTACTTCAGCTTCAAGTTCAACCCGCACCTGATTCCTGAGTTGCCCAAGCCGGTGCCGAAGTTTGAAATCTTTGTGTACTCGCCACGGGTCGAAGGTGTGCACTTGCGTTTCGGCAACGTAGCGCGTGGGGGTTTGCGCTGGTCGGACCGTGAAGAAGACTTCCGTACCGAAGTGCTGGGCCTGGTAAAAGCGCAGCAAGTGAAGAACTCGGTCATTGTGCCGGTGGGCGCCAAAGGCGGGTTTGTACCGCGCCGCTTACCATTGGGCGGCGGTCGCGACGAGATTCAGGCCGAAGCAATTGCGTGCTACCGCATCTTTATCTCCGGGCTGTTGGACATTACCGACAATCTGAAGGACGGCGCGCTGGTGCCGCCGTTGAACGTCGTGCGTCACGACGACGATGACCCGTATCTGGTGGTTGCTGCGGACAAAGGGACTGCCACCTTCTCTGACATTGCCAACGGCATTGCCATTGATTACGGCTTCTGGCTAGGCGACGCGTTTGCCTCCGGTGGTTCGGCCGGTTATGACCACAAAAAGATGGGCATCACCGCCAAAGGCGCGTGGGTGGGCGTGCAGCGCCACTTTAAAGAGCGCGGCATCAATGTCCAGCAAGACAGCATCAGTGTCGTGGGCGTCGGCGATATGGCCGGAGACGTGTTCGGTAACGGCTTGTTGATGTCCGACAAACTGCAACTGGTTGCTGCATTCAACCACCTGCATATCTTCATTGACCCCAACCCGGAGCCGACCAACAGCTTCGTTGAACGTCAGCGTCTGTTCGATCTGCCGCGTTCGGCCTGGTCGGACTACGACACCAGCATCATGTCGGCGGGCGGCGGGATTTTCTCGCGCAGTGCGAAAAGCATCGCCATTTCGCCTGAAATGAAAGAGCGTTTCGCGATCACGGCCGACAAACTGACCCCGACCGAACTGCTCAATGCCTTGCTCAAAGCGCCGGTAGACCTGTTGTGGAACGGCGGCATTGGCACCTACGTCAAGGCCAGCAGCGAAAGCCACGCCGATGTCGGTGACAAGGCCAACGATGCATTGCGTGTCAACGGTAACGAGTTGCGCTGCAAGGTGGTGGGTGAGGGCGGTAACCTTGGCATGACTCAACTGGGTCGTGTGGAGTTCAACCTCAACGGTGGCGGCTCCAACACCGACTTCATCGACAACGCTGGCGGTGTGGACTGTTCTGACCACGAAGTGAATATCAAAATCCTGCTCAACGAAGTGGTGCAGGCTGGCGATATGACCGAGAAGCAGCGCAACCAGTTGTTGGGCAGCATGACCGATGAAGTGGGCGGTCTGGTGTTAGGCAACAACTATAAGCAGACCCAGGCCATTTCGTTGGCGGCCCGCAAAGCTTATGAGCGGATTGCCGAATACAAGCGTCTGATGAGCGACCTGGAAGCCCGTGGCAAGCTGGACCGTGCCATTGAGTTCCTGCCGACCGAAGAGCAACTGGTCGAACGTGTCGCTTCAGGCCATGGCCTGACTCGCGCCGAGTTGTCGGTTCTGATCTCGTACAGCAAGATCGACCTCAAAGAAGCATTGCTCAACTCTCAGGTACCCGATGACGACTACCTGACCCGTGACATGGAAACTGCATTCCCGCCGATGCTGGTGAGCAAGTTTGCCGCGGCCATGCGTCGTCACCGCTTGAAGCGTGAAATCGTCAGCACCCAGATTGCCAACGACCTGGTCAACCACATGGGTATCACCTTTGTGGAGCGCCTCAAGGAGTCGACCGGCATGAGCGCAGCCAACGTGGCCGGTGCTTATGTGATCGTGCGGGACATTTTCCACCTCCCGCACTGGTTCCGTCAGATTGAGGCGCTGGATTATCAGGTACCCGCTGAAATCCAGTTGGCGCTGATGGATGAGCTGATGCGTCTGGGCCGTCGAGCCACGCGCTGGTTCCTGCGCAGTCGTCGCAACGAATTGGATGCGGCACGTGATGTGGCCCACTTTGGTCCACATCTGGCGGCATTGGGGCTCAAGCTTGACGAGCTGCTGGAAGGGCCGACCCGCGAAGGCTGGCAGACCCGTTATCAGGCGTATGTGGCTGCTGGAGTGCCTGAGTTGCTGGCGCGCATGGTGGCCGGTACGACGCACTTGTACACCCTGCTGCCCATCATCGAAGCGTCGGATGTGACGGGTCAGAACGCAGCGGATGTTGCCAAGGCCTATTTCGCGGTAGGCAGTGCGCTGGACCTCACCTGGTACTTGCAGCAGATCAGCAACTTGCCAGTGGAGAACAATTGGCAGGCGCTGGCGCGTGAAGCCTTCCGTGACGATATCGACTGGCAGCAGCGAGCAATTACCGTATCGGTACTGCAAATGGCGGATGCACCGCTTGAGATCGAAGCGCGTCTGGCGTTGTGGCTTGAGCAGAACCATTCGATGGTTGAACGCTGGCGTTCAATGCTGGTGGACCTGCGTGCAGCGACGGGCAACGATTATGCAATGTATGCCGTGGCCAACCGTGAGTTGTTGGACTTGGCACTGAGTGGTCAAACAGGGCTCTGACAGCCTGAGTGATAAAACAAAGCCCCGGGTCGGATGAGTCGGGGCTTTGTTGTTTTTGGCTATTGCGGACGTTTAGATGCCGATATTGCCCAAGGTTTGCACAATATTACGCAGCGTACCGGCCAGCGCTGGGTGTTCCAGTTCAAAGCGCTCTATGGCTAGATTGACGCCATCTGCCAGGCTTTTGTCCTTGGTGCTTTTATCAAGATCAATCTGAGCCTGAATTTGTGTCGAGAGATCGTTTAATTGCTGACGCTCATCTTGAGTGAGCGGCGGATTCTGTTCCAGTTGCTCGCGCAAGGTGTCGAGTTGTTGTTGCAGTTCGCGGGCAGGCATAGCATTCATCCTTTATTGATAGGCTCTGGTGTAGACCTTCGATGTTGGCAAAAGGTCGATAACGGGTGTCTAGATTAATCCACCCGGGCTGCGCGTGCATGATCTCAATCAAAAATCCCTGGGCGCATAGACGAGCTTTATGGGCAATGACGCTGACGTATTGAACGTCGGGCGCGTGCATATGTCTGTGTAGGGTGTTTCTTTGGGGCTGTGATAAATGCAATTGCCGTTATACTCCACCACTGACCCAGGGCGTAGCGCCCAAGTAACTAAGTATTTTCAAGGAGCTGTGCTATGCGCTGGACTGATCGTCTCGCTCAAGTTTTAGTCTGTGCCGGTGTGGCGATGGCGCCATTCGCGGCCAATGCCGCGACCGAAGATGACCCATGGGAAGGGGTCAACCGTGTTGTTTTCATCTTCAACGAAAAACTGGACACCTATGCCCTGAAGCCACTTGCACAGGGTTATCAGTTCATAACCCCGCAATTCCTGGAAGATGGCATCCACAACATGTACCGAAATATCGGTGACGTGCGCAACCTGGCCAACAACGTCTTGCAAGCCAAGCCGCAAGCGGCTGGCGTAGACACCGCTCGTCTGTTGATGAACACCATTATTGGTGTGGGTGGTTTCTTTGACGTGGGCACAAAAATGGGCCTGCAACGCAACGATGAAGACTTCGGTCAAACCCTGGGCCGTTGGGGTGTCGCCAGCGGCCCCTATGTGGTTCTGCCGCTATTGGGCCCAAGCACTGTGCGTGACGCGATTGGCATCTACCCGGATACCTTTGTCGAACCGTACCGCTACATGCATGACATCCCGGCGCGCAACACCACCGCTGCCATGGAAGTCATTGATACCCGTGCCAGCTTGCTGTCGGCTGAAAAGTTGATTACCGGCGACCGATACGTGTTTATTCGTAATGCCTATCTGCAGAGCCGTGAGTTCCGTGTTAAAGACGGTCAGGTTGAAGACGACTTTTAATTCGCCTGAAGCTTGGTAAAAAACGGCCCCCGCGGCCGTTTTTTTATGCGCTTGGGATGAGTATTAATCGCGTTTAAGCCTGTTTATACCTCGGTTTTTGTTGGGGTTGTCGGGGTTCTTATAACTCCCTGGAATTTAACCCGTCGAACACTCAAGTCCACCATCGCCCTAAGCTTGAAACCCCACGCGGATGGGAGTACCGTCTGCGCCTTACACGGGCACCTTTAGCGGATCGAGCACGACAATCGATTTGAAACAGGGATGTTCACAAGCCATTTCAGTCGTTGAGTCCGATGCGTTCGTGATTCGACGCCAACCTCATTCTGGCGCCGTTTGCCCACATGCAAAAAACCAGTGCCACGCTGCTGATCATCGATGACGACGAAGTAGTGCGCGCCAGTTTGGCGGCCTACCTTGAAGACAGTGGCTTCAGTGTCCTGCAAGCCAGTAATGGCATACAGGGTCTACAGGTGTTCGAGCAGCAATCGCCCGATCTGGTGATCTGTGATCTGCGTATGCCGCAAATGAGTGGCCTGGAGCTTATCCGTCAGATTGCCGAGCGCTCACCGCAAATGCCGGTGATCGTCATATCGGGCGCGGGGGTCATGAGTGATGTGGTTGAGGCATTGCGCCTGGGGGCTGCTGACTACCTGATCAAGCCGCTTGAAGACCTTGCCGTGCTGGAGCACTCCGTTCATCGAGCGCTGGATCGTGCTCAGTTGTTGCTTGAGAACCAGCGCTACCGTGACAAGCTCGAGTCGGCTAACCGCGAACTCGCAGCCAGTCTCAATTTATTGCAAGAAGACCAGAACGCTGGCCGGCAGGTTCAAATGAACATGCTGCCTATCAGCCCGTGGTCTATTGATGATTTCGACTTTGCTCATCAGATTATTCCGTCCCTGTACTTGTCTGGCGATTTTGTCGACTACTTCAGGGTTGATGAGCGTCGTGTAGCCTTTTATCTGGCTGACGTTTCAGGGCACGGTGCCTCTTCAGCGTTTGTGACCGTGCTGCTTAAATTCATGACCACCCGCTTACTGTTTGAGTCCAAGCGAAACGGAACCTTGCCAGAGTTCAAGCCGTCTGAAGTACTGGGGCACATCAACCGCGGCTTGATCAACTGCAAGCTGGGCAAGCATGTGACTATGGTAGGGGGTGTCATCAATGAAGAGACCGGTGAGCTGACCTATAGTATTGGCGGTCATCTGCCATTGCCGGTGCTGTACACCCCTGACAGCGTGAGTTACCTGGAAGGGCGAGGGCTGCCTGTTGGCTTGTTCAACGAAGCCACGTATGAAGATCATGTTTTGAAATTGCCGGACGTTTTCAGCCTTACGCTGATGTCGGACGGCATATTGGATCTCTTGCATGAGCCTACGCTCAAAGAGAAAGAAGCTGCGTTGCCTCAATTGGTAAAAGCAGCAGGCGGCAGCCTGGATGGTCTGCGTCAGGTTTTCGGATTAGCTACACTCGGGGAGATGCCGGATGATATCGCCTTGTTGGTGTTGAGCAGGAATCTTAAATGAGTACCGGTAGAATTCAGTTCGCCGAACAGGACGGTACCTTCGTCCTGAAGTTTGTGGGTGAAGTGCGTCTGACGTTGTGTTCGGCCCTGGATGCGACAATCGAGAGGATCTTCACCGCGTTGAACTTCAACGCCATCGTGATAGACCTCACCGAAACACTCAGCATCGACAGCACCACATTGGGTTTGCTGGCGAAGCTGTCTATTTTGTCGCGCCAAAAAATAGGTTTGTTGCCAACAGTGGTCACCACCCACGAAGACATCACCCGACTGCTGGAGTCGATGGGCTTCGATCAGGTGTTCAACATTATCGGCAAGCCGATACCGTGCCCTGACTGCCTCACAGACCTGCCGTCTCAGGATCAGACTGAGGAGGTGGTGCGGGTCAAGGTACTGGAGGCTCACAAAATCTTGATGGGCCTTAACGACTCGAACCATGAAGCGTTCCATGACTTGGTGAACGCTCTGGAGCGGCATTGAGTCAGGTGTGACAGAAATCAAAAAAAGGGGCCGTTCCTGCGCAGGAACGGCCCCTTTTTTGATGGCTGTGTCCCGTCCTGAATAAGGTTTACACCTTCTGATCTATTTTAGGAGGGCGTAATGGAGACAAGTAAAAGGCGTAGTCAGCGAGACTACACGCTGACCTTTAAATTGTCGGTCGTCGACCAAGTCGAA
>NZ_VFIO01000013.1 GCF_007858365.1 Pseudomonas saxonica
CCCGCGTACGGCCCTCGCTGCGCTCAGGTGTCCCTCGCTCCGGTCCCGCTCCGTGGGCACGCTGCGACGGGCCATCCATGGCCCGATCGCAGCTCTCCCGGCATCCATGCCGGTCGACCCACTCCGCGAAACCTCCACTCGGCCTCCCGAAGGGGCGGCAGATCAAGATCAAAAGCAAGATCAAAAGCCAAGATCAAGATCACAAGCAAGATCAAGATCACAAGCGCGCTGTTAGGCGTTACTCATTCCTCGTGTCATCCGTAATGCCAATACGCTGCCAGCGACGATTACCGCCGCAAGGACGTACAAGGCCACATCCGTCGAGCCCGTTGCGTCTTTGACCCATCCCACCAAATACGGACTAAGAAATCCAGCCATCTGGCCCATCGAGTTGATCAACGCCAAGCCACCTGCCGCAGCTCCCGCACTGAGCATCGCGGTCGGCACCGGCCAGAACATCGGCAAACCGGTAAGAGCACCCATCGTGGCGATGGTCAGGCCAAGAATCGCAATGGCTGGCTGTGTCGCAAAGTTCACAGCAATCACCAACCCAATCGCACCCATCAACATGGGCACTACCAAATGCCAACGACGCTCTTTACGCAAGTCCGCCGAACGCCCCACCAGTAACATGAAGACAGCCGCCAGCAGGTAAGGAATCGCACTGATCCAGCCAATTACCAGCGTGTCGCTGAAGCCCAGGTTCTTGATGATCGATGGCAGCCAGAAGTTGATCGCGTAGACGCCACTCTGGATGCAGAAGTAAATCAGGCCAAAGGCCCAGATTGCCGGGTTCTTGAACACAGCCAGCAGGGAATCGGTCGCCGTAGAGGGTTTGTTGGCAGCATCCAGATCATGGTCGGCTTGCAACACGGCACGTTCATGGGCTCCCAGCCATTTGGCATTGGCAAAGCTGTCGCTCAGCAAGAAAATCGCCAGGGCGCCCAGTATGACCGTGGGAATGCCTTGCAGCAGAAACATCCACTGCCAACCCGCGAGCCCACCCTGGCCTGCGGCGAAGTGGCTGAGAATCCAACCCGAGAAAGGCCCGCCAATCAAGCCGGAAACCGGGATGGCGCACATGAACAAGGCCATGATGCGGCCACGGCGAAAGGTCGGAAACCACTGCGAGAGATACAAGACTACGCCCGGGAAGAATCCCGCCTCAGCAGCACCGGTTAAAAAACGCAGGGTGTAAAAACCGGTCGGTGTGGTCACGAACATCAGGCAGGTCGACAGCGCGCCCCAGCCGATCATCATTACGGCAATCCAGCGCCGTGGGCCAAAACGGGTCAGGGCCAGGTTGCTCGGCACGCCGCAGAGCACGTAGCCGATAAAGAAAATTCCGGCACCCAGACCGTAAACTGTCTCGCTGAATTTCAGCGCATCCAGCATTTGTAGTTTGGCAAAGCCAACGTTGACCCGGTCAAGGTAGTTGAACAGGTAGCAGATGAAGATAAAGGGAATCAGGCGCAGTGTAATGCGCTTGTAGATGGCGTTTTTATCGTCATCGCTGATCAGCGAAGCGGTGGCGCTCTGTGACATTGTATGTCTCTCTTTATTATGTTTTTTCACGATCCGGGGTTAACGTTGATCGCGGCCTGAGTTTCGACCACCTTAAGGCCGCTGTCTTTGTGCCTGAGCACAGGGAATATCTGCTAGCGCTGTGCCCATGAACAAAATTTCCAAAGGATTGTCGTCCCCATGTTTGAGTTGGATCATGATTTGGCGCAGGACATTGTCGATCGCGCGATGGCCATTCTGCCTTACAACGTCAACGTTATGGACAGCCAGGGGCTGATTCTGGGCAGTGGCGAGCCTGAGCGTATCAACACCCGGCACGAAGGGGCGCAGTTGGTGCTGGCCAATGGACGAGTGGTGGAAATCGACGCACAGACAGCCACCTGCCTGAAGGGGGTTCAGCCCGGAATCAATTTGCCGCTGTTGCTGGATGAGCGCCTGGTCGGTGTACTGGGGCTGACCGGTGAGCCGGAAATGCTTCGCACCTACGCTCAGCTGGTACGCATGACCGCCGAAATGCTGGTCAGGCAACGTTACCAGCAAGCCGAACAGCAGTGGCGCCGTCAGCGTTGCGACGACCTGGTGGCATTACTGCTCAGTGAAGGCGGCGATTCCCCGCGCCTGATCGATGAAGCCCAGCAGTTAGGATTAAAACCGCAGTTGTCGCGTATCCCTTATCTGTTCGAGTTGGGCAAAGGCCAAGGCGCTGAAGCCTTGAGTGGCTGGTTGCAATCGCGCTACCCGGACAGTTGGTGCGTGACCCCGGCGACCGGCTCGCTGCTGTGGTGCCGGCCTGCAACGGTTGCGCTGGATGATCAGCGCCTGCTGGAAAAACTGGATGCTCAGGGCTGGAAGGTGCTGCGCATTGCGGCGGGGGGCCAGGCGGATGCACTCAAGGGCTTGCGTCGCTGCTATCGCCGGGTCGCGGACTTGCTTGCTTATGGGCGCGACGTGCTGCCCCAGACCCGCGTGCTGGAGCTTGATCGCTACCGCTTGCCGGTGATGCTATGGCGCCACCGTCATGATGATGCACTTGAAGAACTGCTGGGGCCGTTGCACAAGGTTGTGGCTAAAGACACTAATGGTCAATTGATTGCCACACTTCGCAGTTGGTGTGAGCACGATGGCCAGAGCCAGCTATGCGCTGACGCACTGGGTATTCACCGCAACAGCCTGCGTTACCGCATGGAACGCATCGCTGAATTGAGTTCAGTGGACCCGCTGAGCCTGAACGGCATGCTGGCGCTGTATTTGGGCGTGCAATTGTTGCCTTGTCAGAATGAACAACAAACACTGTGATTGCTTGTGCGGCTGACTGGCGTGTTTGCAGCCCGTTGATGGCAGCATGGTTGGCATAAGACCTGGAGATGCGCCCCTATGAAAATCGTGATTGCCCCCGACTCGTTCAAAGACAGCCTGAGTGCCGAAAAAGTCGCCGATGCCATCGCTGCCGGCCTGGCAGATGCGCTGCCCCATGCGCATCTGGTGAGCTGCCCGATGGCCGATGGCGGCGAAGGCACCGTGGAGGCCATCGTTGCCGCGGGCAATGGCCAGTTGCGCCGCAATCACGTTCAGGGCCCGCTGGGCGAATCGGTCGAGGCTCATTGGGGCTGGTTGCCGGACAGCCATACGGCCATTATCGAGATGGCTGAAGCCAGCGGCTTGCAACGCGTACCGGTGTCGCAACGGGATGCACGCATCAGCAGCACCTTCGGCACTGGTGAACTGATCCGGGCAGCCCTTGATGCGGGAGCGCAGCGCATTATTCTGGCCATCGGCGGCAGCGCCACCAATGACGCGGGCGCGGGGGCTTTGCAGGCACTGGGGCTGGGTCTGTTCGACGCTGAACGGCAACCTTTGGCACCCGGAGGGCTGGCGCTTTCCAGGCTGGCACACATCGAGCTTTCGGGGCTTGACCTGCGCTTGGCGGACGTTCGATTTGAAATTGCCGCTGACGTTAACAACCCTCTGTGTGGTGAGCACGGCGCTTCTGCCATCTTTGGCCCGCAAAAGGGCGCAACACCTGAGCACGTTCGCTTGCTGGATCAGGCGCTGGGACACTTTGCCGATCATTGCGCGACTGTATTACCCAAGGATGTGCGTGATGAACCCGGCTCGGGAGCCGCAGGCGGGCTTGGTTTTGCGGCCAAGGCGTTTTTTGGCGCAGAGTTTCGCGCCGGAGTTGAAGTGGTGGCGGAATTGGTAGGGCTGGCAGAAGCGGTTAAAGACGCCGATCTGGTGATTACCGGTGAAGGCCGTTTCGATGCGCAGACATTACGCGGCAAAACCCCCTTTGGTGTGGCGCGCATTGCTCAGGCTCAGGGTGTGCCGGTCGTTGTGCTGGCTGGCACGTTGGGCGAGGGGTATCAAACACTCTATGCGCACGGCATCAACGCCGCATTCGCCGTGACCAGCGGGCCAATGAGCCTCGAAGACGCCTGTGCCAACGCAGCACAACTGCTCACCGACAGGGCGCGCGACATTGCGCGGCTGATGGCTATTTACGCGGTTTGATGCGCGCCGGCCGCCGCCTTCGCGGCGGCTACAGCTTCAAAGCTCAATCGTGTAAGCTTTGCGGTTCTTCGCATTCGACCCTTAGCGAGCCCTATGCCGTCGCTCTTCAAACGTTCTTTGCTGCCTAAACTGCGCAGTTTTCCTTTGTCCGCCGATGCAATCAGCATCTTGCCCAGCGCGGCGCAATTTCGTCAGTGCCTGCTCGAACACATCGCCAGTGCACGTCAGCGCATCACGCTGGTGGCCTTGTACCTGCAGCAGGACGAAGCCGGACAGGAAATTCTCGATGCCTTGCACGCTGCCAAAGCCGCACGTCCAGAACTGGAAATCGTGGTGGTGGTGGATTGGCTACGGGCCCAGCGCGGCTTGATCGGTGCAGGCAAACAGCCGGGCAATGCCGCTTGGTACCAGGCCCAGACCGCCGCTCACAGCAGCGAAGTGCCTATTTATGGCGTGCCGGTTCAAACCCGCGAGCTGTTCGGCGTTTTGCACCTCAAAGGTTTTATTGTTGATGACTGTGTGATCTACAGCGGCGCGAGCCTGAACAACGTGTACTTGCACAAGTTCGATAAATACCGCTTCGACCGTTATCACCTGCTGCACAACAAACCTCTGGCGGATGCCATGCAGCGCTTTGTGGTGGAGGACTTGATTACCACCAAGGCGGTGCATCGTCTGGATGTGCCTCAGTTACCGTCTACCCGCAGCTTGCGCAGCGCCATTGGTGATTTGCGCAGCAGCCTGAAAAAGGCCGTTTACGACACCCGCGAAGCGACAACCGCGCATTTTGGCCTGTCGGTGAGTCCGCTGCTGGGGGTGGGCAAAAATAACCCGCTGAGCCGGGTGATTTGCGAGTTGATTGCCAGCAGCCAACAGCAATTGACCATTTGCACGCCGTACTTCAACTTGCCATTGCCCGTGACCCGTGAAATCAATCGGGCGCTGGAGCGCGGCGTGAAGATTGATATTGTGGTCGGTGACAAGACGGCCAATGATTTTTACATTCCGCCCAGCGAACCTTTCAAGGTGATTGCGGCACTCCCGTATCTGTACGAGTTGAGTCTGCGTCGGTTTGCCAAAAAGCATCAGCGCATGATCGATAGCGGTTTACTGAACCTGCATTTATGGCGCGAGGGCGATAACACCTTCCACCTTAAAGGCATGTGGGTCGATGACCGTTACACGCTGCTAACGGGCAACAACCTCAATCCGCGAGCGTTCCGCCTGGATCTTGAAAACGGGCTACTGATTGATGACCCGCGCCGCGAATGGCTGGAGCCTCGACGTCAAGAGCTGGAGTCGATTTTTGCCAATACCCGCCGCATCGAGAGTTACAAGATTCTGGAGACGCTGGAGGAGTACCCGGCGAGCGTCGCCAAGTTTCTGCGCAGGGTGAGCCGAGTGAGAATTGAGCGGTTGTTGTACCGCATTTTGTGAGTCCCCCGCCCAGTGCTAAAGCGAACATTTTGCGCTCTTTGGGATGGATGTTTGACGAGGGCCTGACGGTGAATATTCACCCGTGACTTTCGAGGTGGTCGGTTGCGTGCTATTGCTTAGGGAAGTTTTATTGCGACACAACCTTGCTCGGGGTTCATCACACCAGCCCTGGGCGACCACCGAAACTTCCACGAGGTGCCGATATGCCTGTCAAACACGATTTGCTCAAAGACCTGAGTGTGACCCCTGAGTTGGCCAGCAAGCTGCGCAACGAAAACCCTCATCTGGATCGCTTGTTTGCGGAATACAAGGACAAGGATGACCAGATTGTTGCCGCTGAAAAAGACAATGCGCTGGGCATATCCGATGAGGCATTGCTCAAGCTCAAAGAGCAAAGGCTTTTGATCAAAGATAAGATCGCCAGCTATTTTTCGGAATCAAGTGCCAGCAAGGTCTAGGAAGTCGATATGTCCAAAGTCATCAAGATTGTCGCCACATTGCGCGCCAAGTCCGGCTTTCGTGCCGAGGTTGAAAAGGCGCTGCGTGCCTGTGTGCAAGGTTCACGGGCTGAGGCAGGCTGCATTGCCTACGCCCTGCATGTCGATATTGACGATCCAGACCGCTTTGTCTTTATCGAGGCGTGGGCGAACAGGGAGGCCATAGAGCAGCATAAAACCACGGCGCACTATCTAAAGATGGCTGGGGCGGTCAAAGAACTGCTCGCGCATCGTGAAGTGCTGTTACTGGAAGAGCTGGAGGACTGAGTTCGTTCTGCCCGCACGCCCGACGGCGGCCCGTAAAGGCCGTCGTTTTTATTGGCGGGTTGAACATGTGCAGGATGTGTATGGATGACGGATTGAACGTGTGTTCTATAAAGCCTTGGCCATATCCCGCAGCACGAACTTCTGAATCTTGCCGGTCGAGGTTTTGGGCAACAACGTGAACACCACCGTGCGCGGTACTTTGAACCCGGCCAGGTGCTCGCGGCAAAACGCGATGATCTCGCTCTCACGCACGTGTTGGTGATCGGCCTTCAGGGTAATAAATGCACAGGGTGTCTCGCCCCAACGCTCATCCGGCCGGGCAACGACCGCCGCTTCCATCACCCCCGAATGTCGATACAACACGCCTTCGACTTCGATCGTTGAGATGTTCTCGCCCCCAGAGATGATGATGTCTTTGAGTCGGTCGCGGATTTCGATATAGCCATCCGGGTGGCACACGGCCAGATCCCCGGTATGAAACCATCCCCCCTCAAAAGCTTCGGCCGTGGCGCTTGGGTTTTTCAGGTAACCCTTCATCACGGTGTTGCCCCGCATGAAGATCTCACCCATGGTTTCGCCATCACGAGGTGTCGGCGCCAAGGTTTTAGGATCGGCCACCATCACGCCCTCCAGCGTCGGGTAACGCACACCTTGACGCGATTTGATTTGAGCGCGCTCAACCAGTGACTGCTTGTCCCATTTGTCATGCCAGGCACATATGGTCACCGGGCCATAGACCTCGGTAAGGCCATAGACGTGGGTCACATGGATGCCCATTTCTTCCACCGCACCAATGACTTTGGCGGGAGGGGCCGCTCCGGCGACCATAGCCCTGACCGGGTGATCGATGGCGGCTTTGGCCGACTCAGGCATATTGACCAGAGCATTGAGCACTATTGGGGCACCGCACAGGTGGGTGACCTGATGCTCTCGGATAAGCGTCAGGATTTTTTGCGGATCTACCCGGCGCAAAAAGACGTGTACACCCGCCAGCGCGGTAATGATCCACGGGTAGCACCAGCCATTGCAGTGGAACATCGGCAGCGTCCACAGGTACACCGGGTGGTTGCCGATGGCCCAGACCATCTGGTTGCCCAGCGAATTGAGATACGCCCCACGATGGTGATACACCACGCCCTTGGGGTTGCCTGTGGTGCCTGAGGTGTAATTGAGCGTGATCGCTTGCCATTCATCAGTCGGCCACTGCCAGTCAAACTCAGGGTCGCCCTCTGCCAGCAGCGCCTCGTAATCCAACCTGCTGACCGGTTGGCCTTCGCCATACTCCGGGTCGTCGACGTCGATAATCAGCGGCGGATGGTCAAGCATGGCCACTGCGGCGTGGATCACATCATGGAACTCACGGTCGGCAATCAACACTTTTGCTTCGCCGTGGGCCAACATAAATGCAATGGTTTCGGCGTCGAGCCGCACGTTCAAGGCGTTGAGCACAGCGCCGGTCATTGGCACGGCAAAATGCGCTTCGAGCATGGCCGGGATATTCGGTAGCATCACCGCCACGGTATCGCCTTTGCCTACGCCGCGACCGGTCAGGGCACTGGCCAATTGACGGCAGCGATTATAAGTTTGCACCCATGTTCGGCGAATCGAGCCATGAATGACGGCAGGGTAGTCGGGGTAGACGCTGGCCGTGCGCTCGATAAAGCTGAGCGGCGACAGGGCAATATGATTGACAGCACTTGGCTCGAGGCCTTGCTCAAAGATCGACATAGGGAGTTGTTCCGGTGGCTGATTGTTAGCTCTATGGCTGCCCGCAGTGCCGATGGCGCACAGGTCAGTTTTATGTCCGGCCCTATTTATAGCCCACCCTGTATTTGACAGGGAAGTACGACCTTAGATGCACAAGGCTCACTCAGGCTAGCCCAGTTGGCCACGGGTCCATTCGGCGTCAGCGACAACATTGAGCCCAATGTTTTCGGCTAAACGAACAATTTACAACGACCTCAGAATCAGCAAGTGCTCTATCTTGCGGATTTCAAGAGGGGCCGTCTAAAACAGCAAAATAAATGGCTAAGTGCCATTATTTTTAGGCTCTGATTGTACTATTGTTGGGCAATGTTCCAGCCGGCTCTGCGTCCGGGGCGCTTGGGCGCAGCAACGTTCAAATAACAAGGAAGTTATCGCAATGAACCGTGTATATGCGCTGGTTTGGAATGCCTCTTTGGGCTGCTGGGCGGTCACTCACGAATTCAGTAAACGCTGCCGCAAAGGCTCGCGTTGTTCGGGTAAGTTGGCATTGGCTGCCATATTGCTCGGACCGGTATTCAGTTCGATGGCATTTGCAACCTGCAGCACGGCTGGATCGACAGTCACTTGCACGGGCGTGCCACCGCAGCCATTGATTCCCAATGACTTTGCCAGTACTGACGACAATCTGACAGTCAACGTCAACAGCGGCGCGCAGATGGATGCGACGCTCGGCGGCCATGCCATAGACCTGACTGGGATTAACATCACTCTGAACAACTTCGGCATCATCGACCCCGCAGTCCTGGGTCCGGTGGCGGTATTGAGTGGCGGTGCGTTCATCGGTACTGGCGCGACCAGCACCGTCAATGTTCTCAATCAGACTGGCGCTATTATGCGCGGAACCGGGATGCTCCTCGGGCTCAACTTGACAAGCATCAACGGCCTGGCGATCGGCGTGAACAACGCCGCGTCCGGTACCACTACCATCACCAACAACGGCACCATTACGTCGACTGGGCTCTCGATGGGCGGCATGACTCTGGCCGACACGCCTGTGGTGGGGATCTATGGTGGCTCGCAGATCAACATGACCAACAGCAGAACCGGCGTGATCAACGGCCGGATCGCGTTCGAGACGTCGGCGGCAGGCAACACCTTCACCAACGCCGGTGAGATTACCGGCGGCGTGTCGATGGGCGCGGCGAGCACCAATACCTTCATCGCAGTGACCGGCTCAAAGGTGCTAAGAGGAGACGGTGTACAGACCAGCGTTGGTCTCGGCGGACTGAACGGCGTCAACCTGACCTTTGCACCGACCGGCACGGTGGATGGCGGGGCCGGGGGGACCAACAGCCTGATCCTGCAAAACCAGGTGGGCGTTGGCGGAGGTACTACGGGGGACGGTACCGCCTCAAGCGCTACCTACGTGAACTTCAACAACCTGATCCTCAACAGCGGTAACTGGACATTGCAGGGGCCGTTGGTGAGTGGCTCGACCACGCTTAACGGCGGTATCGCCCGGTTCAATAACAATGCAACCTTCGGCAGCGGTGTGCTGACTTCCAACGGCGGGATCATTGAAGCCAGCAATGCCGGTTTGAACGTGAGTAACGGAATTGATCTCGGCGCTGGTGGTATAACGGTGCAAGGCAGCAACGCCACCACACTGAGCGGGGTGATCTCCGGCAGCGGCGGCTTGACCAAGACCGGTAGTAACGGCAGCCTCACCGTCAGCGGTGCCAACACCTATCTGGGCAACACTACGCTCAGTGGCGGTACCGTGCAGGTCAGCAACAATAAGGCGTTCAGTACCGGCACCCTCAACATCACCAGCGCGACGACATTGAGCGCGCCGGGAATCATCAATCTGGACAACGCTATCAGCCTCGGTGGAACCTTGACGGCCAGTGGCACTGGTGCACTGACTCTCGGCGGCTTGATCAGCGGCAGCAGCAGCCTGACCAAATGGGGTACTGGCAACCTCACCGTCAGCGGCGCTAACACCGGTTACACCGGCACCACTATCCTGAGCACCGGCAGCTTGGTGGTGACCAATAACAACTCGCTGGGCACTGGCGCGCTGAGCACGGCGGCCGGCACCACTCTCGACGCCAGCGCCCCGGTTGCGCTGGCCAACGCAGTCTCGCTCGGTGGTTACCTGAACGTCGGCGGTAGCGCCAATGTGACCCTCGGCGGCATTGTCAGCGGCAGCGGCGGGTTGTTCAAAAACGGCGCGGCCAATTTCACCCTCAACGGCGCCAACACCTTCTCCAGTGGTACGGCGCTGAATGCCGGCACGCTGATCGTCGGCAGCAACACCGCGCTGGGAACTGGTGCGCTAAGCGCGGTGGCGGGCACCACCCTCGACGCCAGCACCACGGTTGCGCTGGCCAACGCAGTCTCGCTCGGTGGCAACCTGAACGTCGGCGGTAGCGCGAACGTGACCCTCGGCGGCATCGTCAGCGGCAGCGGCGGACTGACCAAAAATGGCGCGGCCAATCTCACGCTCAATGGCACCAACACCTACAGTGGCGATACCACGCTGAATGCTGGCAGCCTGACCGTTGGCACTGGCGCCGCACTCGGCACTGGCGCACTCACTGTGGCGGGGGCGGGTACGCTCAACAGCAGATCCGCCGTGACCCTGAACAACAACATGATTCTCAACGCCAACCTCACCGCTGGCGGCGCCAACGCGTTGACCCTGGGCGGGGTGATCAGTGGCGTCAACGGCTTGATCAAGACCGGGGCCTCAAGCCTGACCCTCAACGGCAATAACACCTACACCGGCATCACCGCGCTTAACGCCGGTTCGCTGGTGGCCGGTTCCAGCACCGCCCTCGGTACTGGCGCACTCAATGCGTCGAACGGCACCTCGCTGGATGCCAGCATCGCCGCCACACTGGGCAACAATGTCAACCTCAGCGGCACCCTGACTTTGGGCGCAACCCAGGCGTTGACCCTCGGCGGCGTGGTCGCTGGCATCGGTGGGCTGACCAAGAACGGCGCTGCTGATCTGACCCTCAATGGCGCGAACACCTATTTTGGTAACACCGTGCTGAACACCGGCAAACTCATCGTCGGCAGCAACACTGCGTTGGGCTCCGGGACCTTGAACGCGGCCGCCAGCACCACGCTGGACGCCAACACCGCAGTCAGCCTGAACAATACCTTGGCACTGGCAGGTGGGTTGAACGTCGACGGTACGGCGGACATATCCTTGACCGGTTTGGTCAGTGGCGCTGGCAGTCTGGTGAAGAACGGCACGGCCAATCTGATGCTCAACGCGGCCAACAACTACCTCGCAGGCACCAGACTCAACGCCGGCACCCTGACCGTCGGCAACAGTTCGGCATTGGGCTCCGGTGCGCTGACCGTCGCTGGCGCCTCGACCCTGGATAGCAACTCGCCGCTGGTCAGCCTCAGCAACGCGGTTGCCTTGAATTCGGCACTGACCGTTGGCGGCACGCAGAATCTCACACTCGGCGGTGTCACTAGCGGCACTGGCCAGTTGATCAAAAACGGCGCGGCAAACCTGACCCTCAACGCCAACAATAGCTTCAGTGGCGGCACCACACTCAACGGCGGCACGCTGACTCTGGGCAATGCCAACGGCCTGGGCAGCGGCGCCTTGATCGTCGACAGAGTGGCGACGCTGGATAACAGCGCTTCATTCGGCATCGGTAACAGCATTACGCTGAACGCCGGTCTGACGGTCGCCGGCAACAACGATCTGAGCTTGAACGGCATCATCGACGGTGCCGGCAGCCTGACCAAAAACGGTTGGTCAGACTTGACGTTGGCAGGTAACAACACTTTCACCGGCGCACTGAACATCCTGTCCGGCAGCGTTACCACCCTCAACAGCAACGCGCTGGGCAATACCTACAGCGTCAACATCAACGCCGGTGCCGGGCTGAACCTGGGCAGCAACGCCAGCCTCGGTGCACTGACCGGCAGCGGCAGTGTACAACTGACCGCCAGCAACACCTTGAGTGTCGGGAGCGGCAGCATCACCAGTAACTTCGACGGCGATCTCAGCGGTAGCGGCGGCCTGGTCAAAGTCGGCACCGGCACCTTGAACCTCACGGGTATCAACGGCATCACCGGCAACACCGCGATCAATGGCGGCACCGTCGGTCTCAGTGGTTCGCTGGCCAGCGCGCAGGTCAACGTCAACAGCGGCGGCACCCTGACCGGCACCGGTTCGGCGCTCGGCTCCGTCAACGTCAATAGCGACGGGCATCTGGCGTTGTCGTCGGGCAACCAACTGTCGGCGGGTTCGCTGACCCTCGCAGCCGGCAGCAACGTCGATGTGGCGTTGGGCACACCATCGACCACCTCCTTGATGAACGTCGGCGGCAACCTCACCCTTAACGGCAATCTCAACGTCAGCGATGCTGGCGGTTTCGGCGTCGGTGTGTATCGTCTGTTCAACTACACCGGGGCCCTGACCAATTTGGGGCTGGATGTCGCCAGCGTGCCGTTCGGTTATGGCCTGGGCGATCTGGTGGTGCAGACCGGCGTGGCCAATCAGATCAACATCCAAGTGTCGGCGCCGAGCGGCAACATTCGTTATTGGGACGGCAGCCAGCCCCTTGCCAACGGCGTGGTCGATGGTGGCAATGGCGCGTGGAACGCAGTCGGTACCAACTGGACCGACGCCAACGGTCTGGTGAATCAACCTTGGGCGGGTGACTTCGCAGTGTTCCAGGTCACCGCCGGCACCGTGACGGTGAACGGCACGCAAGTGTTCACCGGCATGCAATTCCTTACCGACGGCTACAACGTGGTCAACGGTGCGGCGAGTCAACTCACCGCCGTCAACGGCACCGGCGGCACTTCCGCTTTGCGCGTTGATCCAGGCGTGACGGCGACCATCAATGCCAACATCAATGGCAGTGGCATTCTCAATAAACTCGACAGCGGCACGCTGGTGCTAGGCGGTGCCAACGCTTACACCGGCGGCACGCAATTGGACGGCGGCAAAATCATCGTCGGCAGCAACACAGCGCTCGGCACCGGCACCTTGACGGTGAATGCCGGCACGCAGCTGGACAGCAATGCGGCGGTGACACTGGCTAATGCGGCAACGCTGAACGGCAATCTCACCGTATTCGGCAGCAATTCGCTGATCCTCAACGGCGTCATTGGCGGTACTGGCGGCCTGATCAAAAACGGCGTGGCAAACCTGACCCTCGGTGGCAACAACGCCTTCCTCGGCCCGGTCGTGCTGAACTCAGGCGGGCTAATTCTGGCGTCGAACTCGGCGCTGGGCTCCGGCACCTTGAATGCGGCGGGCGGCACCGCGCTGGATGCGAGCAAGGCAGTTTCGTTCAATAACGCGGTCAATCTGGCCGGCAACCTTGGCATCGTTGGCACGGCTGATCTGACCCTCACCGGCACGGTCAATGGTGCAGGCAGCCTGAGCAAAAACGGCGCGTCGAACCTGACCCTCGGCGGCTACAACAACTTCCTCGGGGGCACCACCCTCAACGCGGGCACCCTGACCGCCGGCAGCAACTCGGCGCTGGGCCTGGGCAACCTCACCGTAGCCGGCGCCTCGGCGCTGGACAGCAGCAGCGCGCTGAGCCTGGGCAATAACGTCGTGATCAACGCCAATCTGAGCAACACAGGCACTAACAACCTGACCCTCGCGGGAGTGGTCAGCGGTGCGGGAGGTCTGATCAAGAACGGCACGTCGAACCTGACGCTCAACGGCATCAATACTTACATGGGCGGCACCACGCTGAATGCCGGCACGCTGACACTCGGCACCGGCGCTTCACTGGGCAGCGGCGCGTTGACCGTGGCCGGTGCCTCGGCCCTCAACAACACAGCGCCACTGGTACTGGCCAATAACCTCAACGTCAATGCCAATCTGGCGCTGACCGGTAACAATAACCTGACCCTCGGCGGCATCATTGCTGGCGCTGGCACGCTGACCAAGTACGGTCTGGCCGACGTGACGCTGAGTGGCAACAACACGTACACCGGCACGTTCGATGCGCTCGCTGGCAGCCTGACCACGCTGAGCAGCGGGGCACTGGGCAATAACGCCACCGTCGCTCTCTCCGCTGGCGCGGCGCTCAATCTGGGTGCTTCGAGCAGCCTCGCCAGCCTCACTGGCAGCGGCACGGCGTTGATCGGTACCGGCAACACCCTGAGCCTGGGTGGCAACAATATCAGCAGCACCTTTGCCGGGAACCTGCGCGGCGACGGTGGACTGACCAAACTAGGTAACGGCACCCTGACGCTCAGCGGCATCAGCCACCTCACCGGCGACACCCTCGTCAATGCCGGCAAGCTGCAGCTCAACGGCTCACTGGCCAGCGGCAATGTGCTGGTCAACAACGGCGGCACCCTAGGTGGCAGCGGCACGTTGACGGGTGCAGTGACCGTGGCGGATGGCGGTCAGCTGGCGGGTGTTACAGGCAGCACTCTGTCGGTGGACTCACTGATATTCAACGCCAACTCCACATTCGACGTGGGCCTGGGCACACCGATGTCCGGTGGTGGTAATGGGCTGGTCAACGTCGGCGGCAACTTGACACTCGACGGCACACTTAACGTCAGTGACATTGGCGGATTCGGCAGCGGTGTGTATCGCCTGATGAACTACACCGGCGGCCTGACCGACAACGGCATGCTGATTGGCACCGTGCCGGGCAGCGTGACGCCGGGCTATCTAACCCTGCAAACCGCTCTGGCGAATCAGATCAACCTGTTGGTGAGCGTACCGGGCGTTACCGTGCAATTCTGGGACGGCAACCAACCGGTCGCTAACGGTTCAGTTGAAGGCGGCAGCGGCGCATGGGGCACCGGCAGCACCAACTGGACTGACGTCAACGGCACCACCAACCAAGCCTGGACCAACAACTTCGCGGTGTTTCAGGGAGCGGCTGGCACCGTGACCGTCAACGGTGCGCAAACCTTTACCGGCATGCAATTCGTCACCGACGGCTACACAGTGGTCAACGGCACAGCGGGGCAACTGACGGCCGTCAACGGCAGCGGCGGCACTGCCGCTCTGCGCGTGGATCCGGGCGTGACTGCGACTATCGACGCCACTATCAATGGCAGCGGAACCCTCAACAAACTCGACGCTGGTACTTTGGTGCTCGGCGGCGCCAATGCCTACACCGGCGGCACGCAACTGGACGGCGGCAAAATCATCGTCGGCAGCGATACCGCGCTGGGTACCGGTGCGTTGACGGCGAATGCCGGCACGCAACTGGACAGCAACGCGACGGTAACGCTGGCTAACGCGGCGACACTCAACGGCAACTTGACCGTGGTTGGCAGTAATGCACTGACCCTCCACGGTGTGATTGACGGTACTGGCGGCCTGATCAAAAACGGCTCGGCCAACTTGACACTTAGTGGCAACAACAACTTCCTCGGTGGCATCACTCTCAATGCCGGCACTCTGACCCCCGGCAGCAACTCGGCGCTGGGCCTTGGCAATCTGACCGTGGCGGGCGCCTCAGCGCTGGACAGTAACAGCCCGTTGAGCCTGGGCAATAACGTGGTGCTCAATGCCAACCTGAGCAATACGGGCAGCAATAACCTGATACTCACGGGCGTCGTCAGCGGCGCGGGTGGATTGATCAAAAATGGCGCGTCGAATCTGACGCTCAACGGCATCAACACGTTCAGCGGTGGCACCACTCTGAACGCCGGTACGCTAACCCTTGGCACGGGCACGTCTCTGGGCAGCGGCGCGCTGACCGTGGCCGGCGCTTCGACCCTCGACAACGCAGCGCCATTGATGCTTGCCAATAATTTCAACGCCACTGCCAACCTGGCCTTGGCCGGTAACAATAACCTGACCCTCGGTGGTGTAATTGCCGGCGCCGGCACGCTGACAAAAAACGGCGCGGCCAACCTGACCCTCAGCGGCAATAATATTTTTCTCGGTGGCATTACTCTCAACGGCGGCACCCTGACTGCCAGCAACAACTCAGCGCTGGGCCTGGGCAAGCTGACTGTGGCGGGCGCCGCGGTACTGGACAGCAACAGCCCGTTGAGCCTGGGCAATAACGTGGTGCTTAATGCCAACCTGAGCAATACGGGCAGCAACAATCTAGCCCTCGCGGGTGTCGTCAGCGGTGCGGGCGGGCTGATCAAGAACGGCGCGTCAAACTTGAAGCTCAACGGTATCAACACGTTCAGCGGCGGCACTACTCTGAACGCCGGTACGCTGACCCTTGGCACGGGCGCGTCTCTAGGCAGCGGTGCGCTGACCGTGGCCGGTGCTTCGACCCTCGACAATACCTCGCCACTGAGCCTGGCCAACAACCTTAACGTCAATGCCAATCTGGCCTTGGCCGGTAACAATAACCTGACCCTTGGCGGTGTAATTGCCGGGGCAGGCACGCTGACAAAAAATGGCCTGGCCGATGTGAACCTGAGCGCCAACAACACCTTCAGCGGCACGTTTGATGTGCTGGCCGGTAGCCTGAGCACGCTGAGTGGCGGGACACTGGGCAATAACGCCACCGTCAATCTCGGCAATGGCGCGGCACTAAAGTTGGGTACCACGGGCAACCTCGCCAGCCTCACTGGCAGTGGGACTGCGCTGGTCGGCGCTGGCAAGACCTTGAGCCTCGGGGGCAACTCCAGCAGCACGTTTGGAGGAACGCTCAGGGGAGATGGCGGCCTCACAAAACTCGGCAACGGCACCTTGACTCTCAACGGTATCAGCGACCTGACCGGTGATACTCAGGTCAACGTCGGCACTCTACAGGTCAACGGCTCGCTGGCCAGCGCCAATGTGCGGATCAACAGTGGCGGTACGCTGGGCGGAAGCGGTGCCTTGAGGGGAGCCGTGACGGTGGCCGATGGCGGTCATTTAGCGGGCGTTACCGGCAGCACGCTGTCGATGGATTCGCTGGTGTTCAATGCCAACTCCAACTTCGACGTGAGCCTCGGCAACCCGGTGTCCGGTGGCGGCAATGCGCTGGTCAATGTCGCCGACAACCTGACCCTCGACGGCACGCTCAACGTCCGTGACATCGGCGGTTTTGGCAGCGGCGTGTATCGCCTGATGAACTACACCGGCGGTCTGACCGACAACGGCATGCTGATCGGCACGGTGCCGGGCAGCGTGACGCGGGGTGATTTGATGCTGCAAACCGCTCAGGCCAATCAGGTCAACCTGTTGGTCACCACGCCAGGTGTCACCGTGCAATTCTGGGACGGTAATCAACGGGTCGCGAACGGCTCGGTCGATGGCGGCAGTGGTATCTGGGATTCCAGCAGCACCAACTGGACCGACGTCAACGGCACGACTAATCAGGGGCGGACCCACAGTTTTGCGGTGTTCCAAGGGGCGGCTGGCACGGTCACCGTCAACGGCGCACATAACATCACCGGTATGCAATTCGCCACCGATGGCTACCGCTTGGTGAACGGCGCGGTGGGTTCGCTAAGCCTGGTCAACGGTGAACTGGGCAATGCCACGGTGCGGGTTGATCCGAATGCTACGGCGACCGTTGGTACCGCACTCAATGGCAGTGCCACCCTCGGCAAATATGACAGGGGTACGTTGGTGCTCAACGCGGCCAACGGTTACACCGGTGGGACGGCGCTCAACGGCGGCAAAATCGTGGTCGGCAATAACGCCGCGCTCGGTACCGGCGCGCTAACCGCCGCGGACAGCACTGAGTTGGACAGCAACGCCGCGGTGGCTCTGGGCAATAATGTGGTGCTCAACGGCGCATTGAATGTCACCGGCTCGAATGCCTTGACCCTGGGCGGCGTGGTCAGTGGCACGGGGAGCCTGATCAAGAATGGCGCGTCCAGCCTGACCCTCAATGGCAATAACAGCTACAGCGGCGGCACCCTGCTCAATGGTGGCACTTTGGTGCTGGGCAATAACGCCGCGCTGGGCAGCGGTGCCTTGGTATTAAAAAGCGGCACGACGCTGGACAGCAACAACACCGCGAGCCTTGTCAACGCGGTCGACCTCAACGACAGTCTGACTCTGGCAGGCAGCCATGACCTGACCCTCAGCGGTGTCATCAGTGGCAACGGTAACTTGAACAAACAGGGTGCCAGCGCGCTGACCCTGAGCGGCAACAATACATTCAACGGGGCGCTGAACGTGCTCAATGGCAGCTTGAACCTGATCGGCAATACCGGCCTGGGCAACGCCGACCTGAGCGTGGGCAGTGGCGCCTCGGTCAGCATCAGCGGCCTCAACAATCTCGACGGCCTCAGTGGCTCGGGTGCGTTGACGCTGGCATCCGGCAGTGCTCTGCAGATGGGTGAAGGCGGGAGCAGTAGCGTCTATGAGGGATCGATCAGCGGCGATGGTCATCTGATCAAGGCCGGTATCGGCAAGCAGGAGCTCAATGGTAATTCGACGGTCGGCGGCGGCACCCGAGTATTGGCGGGCAGCCTGATCGTCGGCAGTGCGGCGGGTTCCAGCGCTAGCCTGGCCAGCGATATCGATGTTGCCCAAGGCGCCATGCTGGGCGGCCATGGCACCGTCATTGGCGATATCAACATGGCCAGTGGTGCGACCCTCAACCCGGGCAACTCCATCGGTACCCTGAAGGTCAACGGAGACCTGAACTTCAACAAAGGGTCGACGCTGGTCATTGAAGCCAACCCAGACGGCCGTTCCGATCGGGTGATCGCCTCCGGCTCCGTCGCGCTGGACGGTGCGAACCTCAGCGTCCTGGCCAGCACCGGCAGCTGGGCGCCAAACACCCCGTACAACATCATCCAGGCCAACAGCCTGACCGGCACCTTTGGCAGCGTCAGCAGCAACCTGGCGTTCCTCATGCCTTTGGTGTCGTACGCCAGCAATGGCGTGACCCTGAACCTCGCGCGCAATGACGTCGCGTTCGCTTCCGTGGCGCAAACCTACAACCAGCGTGCGGTGGCCGGAGCGCTGGACAGCGCAAGTACGGGCGCCGTGCATGACGCGGTCGCGGCACTCAGCGCCGATCAGGCGCGCGCGGCCTACAACAGTCTGTCGGGAGAGATCCACCCCAGTACCCGTGGCGCGTTGTTCGATGACAGCCGCTATGTGCGCGATGCGATCGGCACGCGCCTGCGCAACGCCCAGGTCCAGTCCCAGAGCGAAGGCGTACTGCACGTCGACGCTGACAGCAACATGACCTTCTGGGTAACTGGCTACGGCAGCTGGGGCGACAGCGACGGCAACAGCAACGTCGCCGACCTCGACCACAACAGCCAAGGCATGCTGATGGGCGTCGACATGCCGTTGAATGATACTTGGCGCGCTGGCGTGGCGGCGGGCTACGGCAACACTGATCTGGACGCCAATGCCCGCAACTCTTCAGCCAAAATCAACAGCACGTCGTTGACCGCCTACCTGGGTGGCCAGTGGGATGCCTTGCATTTGCGTACTGGCGTCTCCCATGCCTGGAACAAGGTCGAGAGCAGTCGTCATGTGCAAGTCGGCAGTTTGCAGGAACACGTCAAGGCCGATTACGATGCCAGCACTCAACAAGTGTTCGCAGAACTGGGCTATGACGTGCAGGTGGGTAACCTGACGCTTGAGCCTTTTGCCGGCTTGTCCCATGTCAAAGTCGACAGTGACCGCTTCCGCGAACATGGCGGCAGCACGTCGCTGAGCAGCGACAGCGAGAAGGACAGGGCGACCTATTCCAGCCTCGGTCTGCGCGCCAGGACGGCGTCGGCTGAAGTGGCCGGTGTACCCCTGAGCGTACAAAGCAGTCTGGCATGGCAGCGGGTGCTTGATGAGCCCGGTGAGAAGAGTCGCCTAAGTCTGAATGGCTATGACAGTTTCACCGTCAAAGGCGTGCCGCTTGCGCAGGATACCGCTCTGGTGCAACTGGGTGTCAGCGCCAAACTGGCTCCGCAAGCAAGCCTGGACCTTGGCTACTCGGGGCAGATAGGCGATGGCTACAGCGACCACGGTGTGCGTCTGGGGCTCAACATCGCGTTCTAAATACCGGGCCTGCGAGGTGCAATGCCTCGCAGGCTGGGACACGCTCCTGAATTCACCGCCCGGAACCCTAAAGAGTGCACGGCATCGTTCAGCAAGCGTTTCGAGAATGAATGAGCCCCGCCAAGACGGGTGGAGCTCACTTAAGGTGTGCGGCTTACAGAATAGGCTTGCCACCGGTCACACCAATTCTGGAGCCGGAGATATAACTGGACTCATCAGAGGCCAGCATCACATAGACCGGCGCCACTTCTACTGGCTGCCCCGGACGCCCCATCGGGGTTTGGCCACCGAAGTCTTTGACTTCATCTTCCGGCATGGTTGCCACGATCAAGGGTGTCCAGATAGGGCCGGGGGCCACGCTGTTGACGCGAATCCCTTTGTCCCCCAGCAGTTGAGCCAGCCCGCCAGTGAAATTGGCGATGGCGCCTTTGGTGGTGGCATAGGGCAAAAGGGTGGGCTTGGGCATATCCGAATTAATGGAACTGGTGTTAATAATCGAACTGCCGGGGCGCAAATGCGGTAACGCCGCTTTGCAGATTCTGAAGATGGCAGTGATGTTGATGTCAAACGTTCTGACCCATTCCTCATCCGTGATCTCCTCAAGTGAGAAGTGGGTCATTTGAAAGGCCGCGTTGTTGACCAGCACATCAATGCGTCCGAATTGCGCCACGGTTTTGGCGACAATGGATTCACATTGCTCCTTTTGAGCGAGATCACCGGGCAGTAACAGACACTGACGACCGGCTTCCTTGACCCAGCGAGCAGTCTCTTGAGCGTCCTCGTGTTCATCCAGATAGGCAATCGCAACATCGGCGCCTTCACGAGCATATGCAATGGCAACGGCACGGCCGATCCCGCTGTCGCCACCGGTGATCAATGCGATTTTGTTATTCAGTCGACCCGATCCCTTGTAGCTCTGCTCACCACAGTCCGGGTGCGGCTCCATTTTGCGCTGTGAACCGGGTACAGATTGCGCTTGCGGTGCGAACGGGGGCGTAGGGTAGTGCTTCATGGCGTGGCTCCTGATTAACTTCAGAGGTTGCCTAAGGTGTGAATGCACGCACTCGCAAAAGTTTAAAAAAAATGAAGAGGGATGGATGGGCGGCGCTCTAGATCATGCCTTCTGAAGCAAAATCGAATTATGCAGCCGTGCATATGGGGTATATTACGACCTGTTTCAGCCCGCACCGAGATTGCTTTTGTCGACTATTGACCTCGCTACCCCACCTGCTACCGGCCTCCAGCTCAATCAGGTTAGGCCGCCGGTATCGCTCTATCTTGAGAGGCTCGCGCCGTCTAGCCGTCAGACAATGCGCTACATCCTGCAAGACGCGGCTGATCGCTTGGGAGTGGAAGACGTTTCAATAGATGAGTTCCCCTGGCAGGAGCTGCAACCGGGGCATATCACAGCACTGGTCGCTGCATTGCGTGAAGACGGTTATGCGCCCAACACATCATCGCTGTACGTCAATGCCATCCGTGGCGTAATGAATCAGGCATGGCAACAAAGCCTGATTACGCAGGACCACCTGCTCAAGATTCGTGCCGTGAAGGCGAGCGGGGGTTCGCGGTTGGTCAAGGGCCGCAATCTGCGGCGCACCCTGATACGCGAGCTGATGGACGTGTGCGCCGCTGACCCACGACCACAAGGGCTAAGAGATGCGGCGATCATGGCGATCTTGTACGGATCGGGAATGCGCAAGTCAGAGTCGGTGAACATGGATCTGTGGCAAGTCAATGTCGTGGAACGCAGTCTGCAAGTCCTCGGCAAGGGTAATAAAGAGCTGATCAAGTTCGCTCCGGCCTGGGCTTTTGAAAAGCTTGAGGCGTGGCTGGCGTTTCGCCGCGAGCAACTGCCACAAGGCGTCAGTGACGATGTGTTCTTGTTTAACCGGATTCGGCGTGGCAATCACATCACCCGTGAGCGACTGACCAAGCACGCGATTTACTACATTGCCAAGCAGCGAGGCAGGCAAATCGGGGTCGATATCATGCCCCATGACTTTCGACGCTCGTTTATCACCCGGGTTATCGAGGAATACGACGTGTCGATTGCACAAAAACTCGCTCACCATGCCAACATCGCGACAACAGTCGCTTATGACATGCGCGACGATAATGAGCGTCGAAATGTGACTGATCGGTTCCAGTTATAACTAAATAAAATATGGAACCCTTGCGGCATCGCCTACCCTAAAGACTAACAACACGGGAGGTGATGTATGGAAACTCAATATATCTGGGTAGCGTCGGCCATCATTTTGCTGCTGGTGGAATTTTGGGCAATTAATTCTGTACTTAAAAGCGGTGGCCACGCCACAAGCCGGCTCATGTGGCTCGCAATTATTATCTTTGTCCCGCTGTTTGGGATGCTGGCGTGGCTTATTGGCGGCCCTCGAGTCCATAACAGCACGTCGTTGCATCACAGAGCACATCGCTCAAGAAGTCATTAATGAGCAAGCCATCAGAAAATCCTGAAACACAGGATAAGCCACCGGGTGAGGTTGAGCGCGCCAATGACGCTCTTCGCTCACCTGAAGTGGCTGACGGTAAAAAAACCAGAGCGGGCGATACAACCGCTCAGTCGACCGCTCGTCAACAACAGTCAAAGCCCGATAAGTAATCACTGAAGTCAAAGCTGTTTGACCATGATGATCGTGCGCTCTGCGCCAAAATACTCATCGCGCTCTACTGAATAGCCCAATGACCGGTAAAAACCCTCAGCGGTGATCGAAGAGGGCACTTTCAACGCCGTTACCCCATTGTGTGCAGCCTCGGCCTCTAGCATCGACATCAATTTGCTGCCGATGCCCGAACCTTGCAGCCCCGGATCGACGAATACGCTGCGAACCACTTGCCGGTCTAGACTTGCAGTGCCGACAACGAGGCCCTTGTGCGTGGCCACGTAGACCTGACGGTGGCTCAACAAAGCAAGGATATGCGCCGCAGTGAAGTTCTGCTGAACCAACGCGATGACCTCTGACGGGTAATCCTGTGCATTAGAGACCTGCAGCGCTGCAAGAATAAGCGCACTGATTGGCTCGGCATCTTCAACGCGGGCGACTCGCAACTGAACTTTCATAGCGTCTGCATCCTGATGAATAGATTTAACCGCTCAATCACAGGCCACTGGCATTAAAAGCTGGTGATGCTGCAGTTGGTTAAATTTTGTAATAAGTCTGCCACGCTTTCTAAACTCAAAGCGCTGTAGGATTGCCTCCCCAAATTTCCGAAAGGTTTATATGAACACGCTCCTGGAGCCTCCCAGTCGCTATTCCCTGCCAGCATCCCGTCTGTGCGCAGCCACTGTTTTTCAATTCGAAGCACCCACCACTCTTTTATTGAAGCTCGGCACCTTGTCTGCAGCTTTGTGCGTCCGTGCGCGTTACGCGCACTCCCTGACTTTGCGAGTGTGTGAATAAATTTTATGGAATGGATTGCAGACCCCACGGCCTGGCTAGGCTTGTTGACGTTGATCGTTTTGGAATTGGTTCTCGGTATCGACAACCTGGTGTTTATTGCCATTCTGGCGGACAAACTGCCACCTGAGCAGCGCGACCGTGCGCGTGTCATCGGATTGACTCTGGCACTGCTGATGCGACTGGGCCTTCTGGCCAGTATCTCGTGGATGGTGACACTCACCGAGCCTCTGTTTGAAGTGTTTGAGAAGTCGTTCTCGGGACGCGACCTGATCATGCTGTTTGGTGGTCTGTTCCTGTTGTTCAAAGCCACGATGGAACTGCATGAACGACTCGAAGGTCATGTCGCTGAAAAAGTCTCGAACCCCGTGTATGCGATGTTCTGGCCAATTGTGGCGCAGATCGTGGTGCTCGATGCCGTGTTCTCGCTGGACGCCGTGATTACGGCCGTGGGTATGGTTGAGCACTTGGCGGTCATGATGATCGCTGTGGTGATTTCCATTGGCCTGATGATCATTGCCAGCAAGCCGCTGACCAAATTCGTCAACAGCCATCCCACTGTGATCATGCTCTGCCTGGGCTTCTTGATGATGATCGGCTTCAGCCTGACGGCTGAAGGCTTGGGCTTCCATATCCCGAAAGGCTATTTGTACGCTGCGATTGGCTTCTCGATTCTTATCGAATTGTTTAACCAGATTGCCCGTTCACGACGCAAAAAAAGCCTGCAAGGGCTGCGCCCCATGCGTGAGCGTACGGCTCATGCGGTGCTGCGCATGATGGGCGGTCGCACAATGGATGTGGACGAAGTGGGAGAAGAAATCGCCGACATGCTCGAAGGCGGGGAGAGCGAGGAGGTGTTCCATCGTCGCGAGCGCGTCATGATCAGTGGTGTTCTGCAACTGGCGGAACGCCCCATACGCTCGATCATGACGCCGCGTTCGGACATTGATCATATAGATTTGTCTGACTCGCCTGAGACGATTCGCACTACATTAATGCACTCGTCGTACTCAAGATTACCGTTGATCAGGGCAGGGCGCATCGATGAACCTTTGGGCTTTGTTCACAAGAAGGAACTGTTAAAGGAGCTGCTGGCAGGTCACGAACCCGACCTCGAAGCGATGGCACGTACGGCTATCAATTTGCTCGACAGCTTCTCGATCCTTAATGCATTGGAACAAATGCGCAAAGAGTCGACCCACATTGCGTTTGTGGTCAACGAATTCGGCGATTTCACCGGCCTTGTCAGCATGACTGACATACTTGAGTCGATTGCTGGCGAACTGCCAGATGCCAGCGAAATTGAAGGCCCGAACATCGTGCCGCAGGAGGGTGGATTTCTGGTCAGTGGTGCCTTGAACCTGAGCCAGATCGGCCTACACACCGGTTTCCCGGCCAAGGCCACGGATGACTACCAGACACTGGGCGGGATGGTCATGAGCTTGCTGGACCGTCTGCCCATGATTGGGGATACGTTGTCGTGGGAAGGCTGGACATTGAAGGTCGTAGAAGTGGAAGAGCGCCGAGTGACGCGCGTGTTGTTGACTCAAACGTAACAACCACCCAAAAAAAGACCCGCTCAATCAGCGGGTCTTTTTTTTTGCGTTAAATTTACTCTTTATCAGGCAGTGCGTAAGCGATCACGTAATCACCGCGATCAGCGGACTGGCGAGCGCCACCCGCGGTGATGACAATGTATTGCTTGCCTGTTTTAGGCGACACAAACGTCATCGGGCCACCTTGGCTACCAACGGGCAGGCGTGCTTTCCATGCCTCTTGACCATTGGCCGAGTTAAACGCACGCAAGTAATAATCCTGCGTGCCGGCGATAAAGATCAAACCGCCTTGAGTCGACAGCGTGCCGCCCAGAGTTGGCATACCGATCGGCAGTTGCAGGCCCATTTTGATCCCCAGAGGGCCGGTGTCCTGTACGGTGCCAACCGGTACTTGCCACGCAACTTTCTGGGTTTTCATGTCGATAGCCGTCAGCGTGCCGAAGGGCGGTGCCTGGCAAGGAATGCCGGCGATCGACAGAAAGCGGTTCTTGTTCACAGCATAAGGTGTGCCTTTGAGCGGTACAGCGCCCATGCCCGTGTTCAAGGCCTCACCACCGGAGTTGGCGATGGCATTTTTTTGCTGAGGCACCATCTGTACCCACAGGCCCAGACGCATATCGTTGACGAAGATAAAGCCGTGCACCGGATCGGTCGACAGACTGCCCCAGTTCATACCGCCCAGCGACCCCGGGAAACTCAAGGACACATCGGTACCCGGTGCGGTGTACAAACCGTCGTAACGCATTTTCTTGAACGAGATTCGGCACAGCATCTGATCGAACGGAGTAGCGCCCCACATATCCGATTCAGTCAGGGTTTGAGCGCCAATCTGCGGCATACCGACCGATTTCGGCTGAGTCGGCGAGTAAGGTTCGTTCGGGATGTTGGACGCTTTGACCGGAACTTCTTCAACTTGTGTCAACGGCTGGCCAGTGTGGCGATCCAGAACATAAATCTGACCGGCCTTGGTACCAATGACGAGCGCCGGCACCTTGCTGCCGTCAGGCTTGGCGAAGTCGATCAGGCTCGGCTGCATAGGCAGGTCAAAGTCCCACAAATCATTGTGGACAGTCTGATACACCCACTTTTCATCACCCGTAGTGGCGTTGAGTGCCAACACCGAAGCGCCGTACTTGTGGTTCAGATCAGTACGTTCCACCCCGTAAATATCGGTAGACGAGCTGCCCATAGGCAGGAAAATCGTGTTCATCAGCGGGTCATAAGACATCGGCGCCCAGCTGTTGGGCGTGCTGCGAACGTAAGTCTGACCCTCAGCAGGAGCTTGTTTGTCTTGCGGATTACCCGGATCAAATGCCCAGCGCATCGCGCCAGTGATTACGTCAAACCCGCGAATAACGCCGCCCGGCATATCGGTCTGAACGTTATCGGCCACACGGCCGCCAACCACCACTGTGGTACCCGCCATCAGCGGTGCAGACGACAGCTGGTAGAAAGAATCCGGCACATTGCCCAAGCCAGCCTTTAGATCCACCTGACCATGGTTGCCGAAATCTTCACAGAACTTGCCGGTGTCAGCATCGACTGCGATCAGACGTGCATCGATGGTGTTGGTCAAAAGACGACGCTGACAAGCTGCACCTGGCTCAACCGAGACCGCTACGGCCGGCGTGCTGCCATCGGTTGGCTGAGCAATCGGCGCGCTTGCATCAAAATAAGCCAGCCCACGGCAACGCTGCCATACCGCTGACTTGGCATTGACGTTGTTCTTCCACAGCTCTTTACCGGTATCGGCATCCAGTGCGATCAGGTTGTTGTGCGGGGTGCAGATAAACACCTTGTCGCCCACTTGCAGTGGCGTCATCTGATCTTCAGCGCCATTGCCATCACTGATTGCGACGTCGCCGGTGTGGTAAGTCCAGGCTGGAACCAGTTTGGAAACGTTGTCACGGTTGATCTGATCCAGTGCAGCGAAGCGGCTGCCGCCTTCATCATTACCGTAATGCTCCCAGTTCTTCTGGGCCTTAGCCGGGTCAACCTTGGTAAGACCCGGGCCATCACCGGTCGGCGACACCGAAGCGTGAGGCTGAAACATGCCCCAGAAACCCGCAGCAATGGCCACGGCCAGCACCGCACTTAGAGCGTAACCACCGTTACCGGTTTGACCGTTGGCTTTGCGTAATGTCGGGTAGACCAGAGCGACGACAAGGCTAAGCACAGCTAATGCGAACAGCCGCGAAACCAGCGGCCAGAAGACCAGGCCTGCATCCAGCAGGGCCCAGACAATGGAGGCGATCATGACCGCTGCAAATAGCCATGCACCCAGCAGACGCTGCTTGAACAGCAGAACGGATGAAACAATCATCCCAATGCCGGCTAACAGAAAATAGAGGCTACCGCCCAGCGTGGCGAGATAACCGCCACCGGCTACAAAGAGTAATCCGAAGACCAGCACACCGAAGGCGGCGACCCAAACGGGCCAGCGGCTGACAGAGGCCGAAGGTTGTGACTTATTCATGTGGCGGGACCCTACTGAAGCAAAAAAACGGTGAGGGAGGAGGGCGAGAGCCCTTCAGCTATAGCGAACTGCGGCATCTGGAGGTCATAGGCAACGCCTGAAGCCAAAGGCTCAAAGCGAAGACCGGCAGGCACATTTAGCTATGTACTAAACAGTTAGTTTTGCGACTCTATCAAAAACCCAGCCCTGCGACAAATTGTCAGTGTTCAACAGGTAAAAATAGGGTGACTGGTACACGTGGGTGCGGAGATGCCCGAGGCTCGCCACTATGCATCGGATAACCTGAATTGCGGGCCTCAAATATAACTAAACTAAACAGACATTTAGTATAGTTATAGCCGAATAGAATATCAAAAGGGCAACATACTGCAAAATCGCCAAGGATTGAAGCCTTTACTCCTCGCTCCTGCGTATTCTCACTTACAGGTAGACTGCTTATTTTTGAGATTAGGAGCAAGGAAACATGGACTTTGAGCCTTTGCCAAGCACTTGGGTTATCGAGGAAGCACGGGCTTTTTTGAGGGCTGCGCAGATCTTAGAGAAAACAGCCTCTGATGGTGATACAGCTCTGTATTGGCCAGCAGTTATGAACTCAGCGCTCGCTTCGGAGCTGCTTCTTAAATCATTCCTTGTAGAGGCTGATCCTAGTTTCCCAAGAAGCGAATATGATCCTGAGGGGCATCTACGTTTGATCGCTGGCTTGCCCGGAAATAGGCACGGTTTGATCGATCTATACAACGCGATTCCCATGGAGCTGGCCAACCATCTTCGTGAAACCTCTGAGCGATTGGCTCCAGGCTTTCAACTGGAAAAATGGATCACGGCGTCTTCGAAGTTATTCGTTGGCACTCGATATCCATATGAAGGTAATTCCGTTCAAGCTATCGACCTCGATGTGTTGAAGCTCGCGCCACACTTGGACAAGGTGCTGGATGAAATGACGCGTCGGTAAATTTAATCGTGAGTGACTTGAGACGTTTTCGTCAGCGTTAACGAACCGTCAGGCTGTTTCTCAACAGTCAGCGTGTCACCAATGACAAGGCCGACTTCGCTGAGCAGATCATCGGGCAACGGTACGATCATGTCGCCAGTGCCATCGGCAGCGTCTTGGCAGGCCACAGTCCAGCATTGGTTTTCAGTACCTGGTGCAGGGTTCATGATCTTGATCCCAAGATGGTCAGAGGTCGATAATGCCTGTCTGCCTGTTGAAAAGCAGCCTCCACTGACCCTGACGCCCCAATACGAAGGTTCGCATAATGTATATTATGTTAAATAATGGATTATCCGTAAGCGTTGCTTTTTCACCCACTGGCGAACCTTAACCCTACACGGTTTCAAATGCTTGCTCCTTGCTTGGCATTTTCTGATCGCTAACTACTATCAGATAACACCTTGTCTCAGACTGCGACCACCTCATGCGCCCCCGACTCTTGGCGGCTTTGACGAAATCAAGTTGGGTCTTACAGGTTTTTCTCGTCCCTCTGGAACCAAGCAACCTTTGATAGCGTGGACAACTCTCAACAGACTGAGCGCAACTTCTCCACCTAAAACATTGACATGACCTACCGCTAATCAGGAGGTGCGGGGTGAACGATCTAGCCATTAGGAACGCGTCGATCACAGATGCAGTTCTGCTGTGCAACGCTGAACGCGAAACCGCTCGGACGCCTGGGCTGCTGATATCCCGTCCGAGTGAATTCAGCAGCAAATCCTTTGAGGAAAAAATCGACGTATTAACTCGTGAGGGTTTGTACGTGGTCGCAGAGCGAAGCGGCTTGGTGGTTGGTCATGCGCTACTGGAGCCTAATAGGCTTGAGTCACTCGCCCACGTATATAGCCTGACTATCGTTGTGCACCCCAACAATCTCGGGCAAGGTGTGGGCCAAGCACTGATGACGGTGCTTCTGGAATGGGCCAGAGCCCGGCCCGGCCTGCTTAAGATCGAGCTACGTGTGCGTGAAACTAATTCGCATGCTCGGCGCCTTTACGAAAAATTTGGATTTGTTGAGGAAGGACGGTTAGAAAAACGAATTCTCCTGCCAGACGGCACTTTTATTGCCGATATCACTATGGCTTGGTTTGCCCCTGATTGAAGTTTTCTAAGTAATGTGTGTTAACCGGACGCTTACCGCTGAAACGCGTTGGGCGTTGTAGGCACTTCCTCGCGTTAAAATAGGCTCCGCCAGGTTTAGCTACCCTGCCCCTGATTGAGAAATCTGCCGGCTGCCTTTATGGGTTCATTAATACCAGTGCAAGAATACGCTTCACCCTCCTCCTCTTTTTCCTTATTCCCAATTTCCGCCTATGAGAGTTCGTGGAAAAAGCCCAAATGGCCTTGGCGCACATTCATTCGTGTTCGCGGGTGATATCCACTAACGGAATAGGCTCAATCGCCCAAGCGCGAACATTACGGCGTTCGGGGCACGGTACTGCGCAAGCCTTTCGTCCCGTGAACGTTCGCGCAAGACGTTCTTCATCGATACGCCAGCCGCGCTGTTCAAGTATTTGTACATTTTTGCGAAAGGCAATCTGCAGTGCATCAGACTTCAGCGAAACCTCTTGCTGAAATGAGTCCGGTACACGCTCGGGACGCACTTTTTTTAGCACGTCATGATCTTGTTCAAAAATACGGAGGTTGCTGCCAATGAACTTGCGATCAAGCAGGCTCGAACGCAGAAACGTTCTGCCCATCATCCACCAGGTTCGTGTGCGGTTTGCGTCAATCGGGACATGCGCGGAGACGATGTAGATCCGCCAGCCGTTCGGTAACTGGAGTTCCAGCGTTGTACACGGGCCGGACAAATGAAAACCCGGAACAGTGACCACGCTGACAAACTCACTTGATGACTTGCGCCTCAGCAGACCTTTGCGTACCGGCCTGCGCATGAGCATTTGCGCACGGCCACTCCACCTATCGCTTTCGACATCGAATGAGTCAATCTCGGGATGATCCGGATCACCGAAGGTTGAGCCATGTACAAAAGATGCGTGCGCGAAATCGAGGCCATTTTCGATAATTCGATCCCAACTGGCCTCCCAGTCAAAATGCCCGGCAACTGTTCGGATGGCAGGATCGTCGACCCAGTCGAGCGTGGGTAAAGGCGGACGTTGCGCTTCGGGGAGGTCACCCAAAAAAGCCCAGACCCAACCGTATCGTTCCAACGTCGGGTACGCATCGACCCGGGCTTTCGCCGGAATTCGCATGTCTGGCTGCGCGGGAATGAGCGTACAGATGCCGTCAGGCCCAAACCGCCAGCCGTGATAGGGGCACTGCACGCTGTTGCCTACCTTAATGCCAGCCGATAACGAACCGCCTCGATGCACGCAAACATCCGATAGCAAGTGAGCAACACCCGCGTCATCGCGGAACGCTACGAAAGGTTGCCCAAGTAATCGGACTGGCTTCAGTCCGTCAGTCAGCTGTGACGATGGGAGAACGACATACCAGAGGTTAGTAAGCATGGGGTGTGCGCCCTGTCAGGTTGTAGGCATGACTATAGTTACAGCTGAATGATGGGCCAACCCCTGCTCAGGCTGAGAAAAAACTTAACATCGCCTTTTGCGCCCATTCAGAAACACCCTGGGACTTCACACCAGCTACTGAAGATTATCGTGAGGCCAATAAAAAAGACCCCAAAGCGGCCAGTTGTGGTTCACACAACTGGCCGCTCAGAGGTCTCTAGTTTTTAGCAGAGATTGGGGCTACATCATTTCCCTTTTGAATCGGGCAACGCGTAAGCGATCAGAGAGTCGCCCATCTTCGTACCGAACGAGCCATGGCCGCCGGCCATGATCACAACGTACTGTTTACCGTTCGACTCATAGGTCATCGGTGTCGCCTGACCACCAGCTGGCAAACGGGCCTGCCAAAGCAGATCGCCATTGGTGACGTCATAGGCGCGCAGGTAGTTGTCCTGAGTGCCCGCGATAAACATGAGGTTGCCGGCAGTCGAAATCGGGCCGCCCAACATTGGCACGCCAATCTTCATCGGCGGCAACTGGATACCCTTAAGGCTGTCCCGCGCCGTACCAATACGCTTACGCCACACGACCTCGTGGGTTTTCAGATCCACACCGGCAACGTAACCCCATGCCGGCGCTTTGCAGGGCAGACCCAGCGGCGAGAGAAATGCATTGATCTCAACGCCATACGGCACGCCATACTGAGGTTGAATGCCCATTTCAGTGCCAGAACCGGTCGCACCTTCTTCAGGCCACAGCGGGTTATTAGGCCCACGTGGAATCAGTTTGGATACGAAAGGCAGCGCCATCGGATTCATTAGCGCTATCTGGCGATCAGAGTTGACGGAAATACCGCCCCATTCAAATACACCCAGATTACCTGGGAAAACCAGCGTGCCATTTTCCGAAGGAGGCGTGTACTGGCCGTTATAGTTGAGCCGCTTGAAGATCACTCGACACATCAACTGGTCAAACATTGTGGCGCCCCACATGTTCTTGTCGGTCAATGTCTGAATCGGGGTCAAGTTCAGTGCGGAACGAGGCTGTGTCGGACTGACCCAGTCACCAGGAGCTGCTTCACCCTCAGGCACTGGCATTTCAGTGACAGGTACAATCGGCTTGCCGTCACGACGATCGAAAACGAACATGTTGCCCGCTTTAGTAGGCACATACACCGCAGGAACGGTGTCACCCGCCGGCGTTTTCACATCCGCCAAGGTCGGTTGCGCCGGTACATCCATATCCCACAGGTCATGGTGGGTAGTCTGGAAGCTCCACGCCAACTTACCGGTTGAAGCATTCAACGCCACAATCGCACTGGCATAACGCTCCATCACAGGGGTACGGTTACCGCCCCAGATGTCTGGCGTAGGGTTGCCGGTCGGGATGTAGACCATATCGATCTTGGCATCGTACGCCAGTGGAGGCCAAGCGTTAGGCGAGTTGTTGACCAGTGTCTGGCCAGGGCCAGGAATTGCGTTTGGATCTTCTGCGCCCGTATCGAACACCCATTTCAGAGCGCCGGTGTTGACGTCGTAACCGCGAATCGCGCCAGAAGGCTCATGTACGGAAAAGTTATCGGTGGTAGAGCCGGCAATCACAACCGTTGTGCCAGACACCACGGGTGGAGACGTCGGCATCAAAGCGCCCGGATAGGTATAGGGCTGCATTTTTTTGAGGTCTAGCTCGCCATTTTCAGCGAAGTCTGAACAGCGCTCGCCATTGTCGGCATTGATTGCGAACAGACGACCATCGTTGACCGGCAGCAGCACTTTACGAGGGCAACTGGTTTGGACCGGAGCGACGTCTTTCAAGCTGGTCGCAAATTCCTCCGTGTTGGCCTGGTCGTAATATGCAACACCACGGCAAGTCAGATGCTGAAACGAAGGGTCGGATACGAGTTGCGGATCAAATGTCCACTTTTCCTTGCCGGTCGCTGGATCAAGCGCCACCAGTTTTTGGTGGGTAGTGCAGATATACATGTTGTCGCCGATCTTGATCGGCGTCACTTCGTTAGTGGTTTCACCCGAGTCATTATCAGTTTTGAACTCACCGGTGTGGAAAGTCCACGCGACCTCCAGATCTTTCACATTGCTGTCGTTGATCTGGCTAAGTGGCGAATAACGGGTTCCTGCCTGGCTTCTGCCATAGGCAGGCCAGTCGCCTGGGGCAATGCCGTCAACCGGTTGGGCTTGCGCAGGTTGGGCCGAAGTCAGACTGCCGTTGATCTCCTGAGGGTCGTTGAAGATCGAGTAGACCAACACAGCGATCGCGAAAGCCAGGGTGGCCGACAAAAACACTTTGCTGGCTTTCAAACGCGCATCAATACCACGCGTCACTGCCGGAATCAGCAGCCAGATGCCCAGCACGCCGAGAATATCGAAGCGAGGCACTAATGCCCAGAAATCCGAGCCGGTCTCCCATAGTCCCCATAGAACGGTCGCCAGCATCAGCAATCCGTAAAGCCAGATCGCCGCTGCGGATCGTCGCCAAAGCAAGACTGCACAAATGAGCAGCCCAATGCCGGCGATGATGTAATACAAAGAACCACCCAGTGATGCCAGCCATATTCCGCCTATTAATAAAACAAGCGAAAAAATGGCAGTTATCACTGCAGTGAAAATTCTTAATCCTGAACCTTGCGCTTGCGCACTCACAAATTTTTCCTCTAAAACCTAATACAGTTAGCTCCCTCTCAATATTACCCAGATCAAAAAGTTGTGAATATTAGACCATTGGCGCCTAGTGCCGGGGGCTCAGTGTTGTCGAGGTACCGCCCCATGAAAACGAGACAACCTATTTTTTCGTCTGCATGCAGCGGCGCCCTCCTCCTTTTTTCTCGGTCACCGTGTTCGAGGGCACTGCTCATTTCGCGAATGAAAATCACGTTGCTCAACAATCAACTGCCACAGATTGGGTCGCTCCCCCTGCGTTGTAATTACATCCCCAACCAGTTCGGCAACGCCAGGGAAACAAACGGCACGTAGGTCACCAGCACCAGGAAGGCCAGCATCACCATCAGCCAAGGCGAAACCGCGCGCACCACGCGGGTGAGCGGCATGCCCGTGACCGCTGAGGTGACAAACAGATTGAGCCCGGTTGGTGGTGTGATCAGTCCGATTTCCATATTCACCACCATGATGATGCCCAGGTGGATCGGGTCGATGCCCAGTTGCATTGCGATCGGAAACAGGATGGGTGCAAGAATCAAGATGATCGCGGACGGCTCCATAAAGGTGCCCGCAACCAGCAATACGATATTGACCACCAGCAGGAATTCAATCGGCGTAAAGCCCTGCTCGACCACCCAGGCAGTGATCGACTGCGGGATCTGCTCGGTGGTCAGTACGTGGGCGAACAGCATGGCGTTGGCGATGATGAACATCAGGACCACGCTCAGCTTGCCCGCTTCGATAATCACCTTCGGGCATTCACGAACGGTCATGTCCTTGTAGATGAAGATGGCCACAAAAGCGGCATAGACTGCGGCCACGGCGGCGGCTTCGGTGGGTGTGAACATGCCCGAATAAATACCGCCAAGGATGATCACTATCAACATCAGGCCCCAACCGGCCCGACGGCCTGCGGTCATGATTTCCTTGAACGAGGCCCGCGGCAACGAGGGCATGTCTTTCACGCGGGCCATGATGTAGATGGTGACCATCAACACAAGACCCAGCAGCAGGCCCGGAACGACGCCCGCCATGAATAGCTTGCCGACCGAGGTTTCGGTTGCGGTGGCGTAAACCACCATGACAATCGAGGGTGGAATCAGGATGCCCAGAGTACCCGCGTTGCACACAATACCGGCGGCAAAGTCTTGCTTGTAGCCAGAGCGCACCATACCGGCGATAACGATCGAGCCGACCGCTGCCACTGTGGCTGGCGACGAACCGCTCAATGCCGCAAACAGCATGCAGGCAAGGATCGCTGCGATGGCCAGGCCACCCTTGATATGACCGACGCAGGCGTTGGCGAAGTCGATCAGGCGACGGGCTACGCCACCGCTGGTCATGAACGCGCCGGACAACAGAAAGAAAGGAATGGCCAGCAGCGTGTAATGCTCGCTGGTTTCGAACAGCTTGATCGCCAGGGAACGAACCGAGTCGTTACTGAAGAACAGGATGGTCATGGCCCCGGACAGCCCCAGGGAAATCGCCACCGGAATACCGACAAACATCAGCACGAACAGGGCGACAAAAAGGAAGGCAATGGTCATTTTTCGGTCCCCGACTGGTCGTTTTCCGCCAGTTTGACGGCGTCATCCACTTCACTGTGCAAGCCCAGCCCCTGCTGTTTGCCTTGCACGATACGGATGAAAATCTGCAGGAAGCGCACGAACATCAGCGCAAAACCGATGGGCACGATCATTACGATCTGCCATTGGGCAATGCCAAACCGGTCCAGGTCTTCAGCGCTGGTCCCAACCTCATACAAAGTAGCCACCCACTGCTCACTCGAATACGCCATCAGGGCGCAGTAGCCCAGGCAAATGAACACTGCAAGCATGGCCACACGTCGTTGGTTGGCAGGATTGAACTGGCGCACCAGCAAGTCGACACCAATGTGCGCGCCAATCCGCACGCCCCAGGCCAACCCCACAAAAATCAGCCAGCCAAACATGGCCTTGGTCAGCGCTACGCTCCAGGTCATCTCTTGGGCGATGTATAGAATTTTGTCGCCAATGCCGAGCATGGCGTCGTTGGCGAAGGGCAGCGAATCCCCTAGAAAGTAGAAAACGCCATAAAGGTTGTTGAACACCACGTACGCGAAAGTGACCAGGGTCATGCCTGCAAGCAGGAACGCCACCAGCATTTCTTCCGCGCGATTCCAGACACGAACAACTGCGTGCATGGGTTTCTCCCTTGATAGAGCGGTCGCTAAGCGACGTGTGGGACCGATGAAGTCAGGGCTGCCGTTAACGTAACCGTTGACGACCCCGCACGGAGTCGCCAACAGCAATCGGGGCCTTAGCTACTTTTGTTGGCCTGTTCGGCGGCCTGGATCACATCAGGACCAATGGCGCCTTCGAACTTTTTCCACACCGGGCGCATGGCTTCACGCCACATCTCGCGCTGCTCAGGGGTAAGGGTGATGATTTCGCTATTGCCGGAATCGGCAATCTTCTGACGGGAGGCCTGATTCAGCTTCTCGGCCTGTTTGTTTACCTCCACCGTGACTTCGGCCATGACCTCATCCAGCGTGGTGCGGATTTCCGGCGGCAGGCTGTTCCAGAACTTGGTGTTGGTGATCACCATGTAATCGATGGCGCCATGATTGGACTCAGTGAAGAACTTCTGCACTTCATACACATTCTGGCTCTCGTAGTTCGACCAGGTGTTTTCGGTGCCATTGACCACGCCGGTCTGCAAACCCTGATAGACCTCGGCAAAGCTCATCTTGCGCGGCGCGGCGCGCAAGGCTTTGAACTGCTCATCCAGCACGGCAGATGCCTGTACCCGGAATTTCAGGCCGCGAGCATCCTTGGGTTCATGCAGGGCCTTGTTGGCAGACAACTGTTTCATGCCGTTGTGCCAATAACCAAGACCGGTAAGGCCCTTGCCTTCCATGGACTTGAGCAAGGCCTGACCTTGCGGGCTCTGCTGAAAACGGTCGACCGCATCGATGTCGTCGAACAGGAATGGCAGATCAAAGATCTGGATCGGTTTGGAGTAGTGCTCGAACTTGGCCAGCGACGGCGCCAGCAGTTGCACGTCTCCCAGCAACAACGCTTCCATTTCCTTGCCGTCACCGAACAGCGAAGAGTTTGGATAAACCTCGACCTTGACCTGCCCTGGCAGGCGCTCCTCGGCCAGCTTTTTGAACATCAGCGCGCCCTGGCCCTTGGGGGTGTGTTCGGCGACAACGTGGGCGAACTTGATGCTGATGGGATCGGCCGCGCTCGCAAAACCTGCGAATAACGGAAGTGCGCAGACCAACGCCTTGAGGGTGTGCTTGAACATGGGTACATACCTCTTGTTGTTATAAGTTTGGTAGTGCCGGGTATTGCTTTAGTGGTGCTTGAATCAGGCTGACGCAGAACCGGCCCGCCTTAATATTCGCCGTGCATGTTCGATCACCGGAGCATCGACCATCTGCCCGTCAACCACGAAAACCCCGTTAGCCGACTCAACTGCAGACAGAATCCGTCGCGCCCGGTCCAGCTCTTCATGACCGGGCATGTAAGTGTCGTGTATCAGCGCAACCTGACTGGGGTGGATGCACAGCAGGCCGCCAAACCCCATGTCCCTGGCATCGGCCGCCATTTGGGTCATGCCTTCGATGTTTTTGATGTCTGCAAATACGCTGTCCAGTGGCGGCGCCAGCTCTACCAGTCGGCTGTGCAGCAAAATGGCGTAGCGGGCCTGATCGAAAATTCGCTGCGCTGCGGCGCTGGTGCTGCTCAAGCCCATGTCCAAACCAAGATCCAGTGCACCGAAAGTCAATCGCTCGATTCCGGCTGCCCGGGCAATGGCCGGTAACTCAAGCAAGCCCCTGGCACTTTCGATGATTGGCCAAACGGGTTTGGCGCACGCCGCAGCCAGCGCAACCTGCGCTGCACTTTCTGCCTTGGGCAGCACGACCGCCACGACACCAGGCTGGCGACGGCATAAGTCCAGATCGGCCGCCTGTTGCTCATGCTGCGGCGCATTGATACGCACCAGCACCCGAGCCTGTGGATTGGCATCAAGAAAGGCATCAAGATTGGCCCGAGCCTGGACCTTGAGGTTTTCTGCGACGGCGTCCTCAAGGTCGACGATGACCGCATCGGCGCCGCTTTCCAGCGCCTTGGCAATCCGCTCGGGGCGGGTGGCCGGTACAAACAGCGCTGAACGAATGGTCGTTTTGTTCATGAAAGTGCTCCGTGCCGAGGTGCGAGGCGCAAGCCTCACACCACTCCTTGTTGATGCAGACGCTGGATGTCCGTTGCCCCGTAGCCCAGTTCATTGAGCAGGCTGTCGGTGTGCTCGCCCAAGTGCGGCACGGCATCCATTCGTGGTTCAAAAGCGACGTTGCGACCCGGTGGCAGCAGTGCTGGCAGCTTGCCAGCCGGACTGTCCACCTCACGCCAGCGGTCACGGGCCTGAAGTTGCGGGTGTGCCCAAACCCCTGCCATGTCGTTGACATGGGCGTTGGCAATCGACGCCGCATCAAGCCTTGCGATGACTTCATCGGCGCTCATGCGGGAAAATTCCTCAACGATGATGGCCCGCAGTTCAGCTCGGTTTTGCGAACGCCGCGCATTTGCATTAAAGCGTAAATCGCCTGCCAATTCTGGCTGTAGCAACACCTTGTCGCAGAACTGCTGCCATTCACGTTCGTTCTGCAAGCCAAGCATCACCGTGCCACCATCCCCCGCAGGAAACGGCCCATAGGGGTAGATTGTGGCGTGGGCGGCACCGGCTCGCGGAGGTGGGGCGGCACCGTCATAGGCGTAATACATCGGGTAGTTCATCCACTCCACCAGGCTTTCCAGCATCGACACATCAATGCGGCTGCCCTCCCCGGTCTTGTCACGCAACAGCAGTGCCGAGAGCACACCGGTGTAGGCGTACATACCCGCCGCAATATCGGCAATCGAGCAGCCGGCTTTGGCCATGTCGTTTTCGCCCGGCCCGCCGGTAACGGATAAAAAGCCGCCTTCGCTCTGGATCAACAGGTCGTAGGCCTTTTTCTGCTCGTAAGGCCCGCCCTCCCCGTAGCCAGAAATATCGCAGACGATCAACCTGGGGAAGCGTTCATGCAGGGCTTCAAAAGACAGCCCCATGCGCTGGGCGGCTCCCGGCGCCAGGTTCTGCACCAAAACATCTGCCGTGGCCAGCAGCTTGTCGAGCACCTCTCCCGCGTCCGGCTGTTTGACGTTCAGGGTCAGGCTTTCCTTGGAACGGTTGGTCCAGACGAAGTGTGAGGCCAGGCCATTGACCCGCTCGTCATAGTCACGGGCAAAGTCACCGGAGCCCGGGCGTTCAATCTTGATCACACGCGCCCCCAGATCGGCCAGTTGACGGGTGCAAAACGGCGCCGCGATGGCGTGCTCCAGGCTGACAACGGTAATGCCGTCCAGTGGGCGGGGCTTCTTGGTTGTGGTGTCGTTCATGATGCTGCCCTCGCAGAAGTTGCGACGCCGGTCAGCACGCCCATATCGTCCAAATGGCGCAAGTGCCAGACCAGCTCGATAAGTCCGGTCGCCTGCTCATCGTTGCAAGCACCCGAGAACGCCAGCAGGCGGCGAAACTTGTCTTCAAGCTCGGCGCGTCTCAGGGTATTGCCCGGGTCGCCCTTGGGTTCATCGATGCTGCCGTACACCGTCCGGCCCTTTAACGTGGTCACTTCAACACGGCCCAGCCAGCGCTGCGGATAGGCAGCGTCGACGTGCTCGTCGAGTACCATGTGCACCTTGTTGCGCAGGTCGCCAATGCGCGAGTCGGTCAGCGCATGCTGATGGAACTCGGGCAATCCGGCCTTGCCGTAAACGGCGATCAGACCTAGCACTGTCCCCATGGAGAACTTGGCCTGGTGGACCGTCTGTGGCTCCTGCACGCGGCCCAACACGTCGATGGCTCCCTGATGGACCCGCGTGATCACGCTGGCAATGTCTTCGGCCCGCAGGTTCTCGCGCTGCATCACCGCCAGCAGGGCATCCGCCGCCGGGTGCGTGTGACGGCACGAGGCGTGAAACTTGAACGAAGTTTCAATCAGTGCCCAGCGGCTACCCAGACGGTCAGACAGGCAATCCGGGGTGGCATCGCTGGACATTCCGGCAGCCATGCCCTGCTCACCCTCAAGAATGTTTTTCGCGCCGCTCAGCCCTTCTGCGGTCAGGTAGGCGGCCAACAGACCGTCCGCTGCCGCCTTGGCGGTGTGCAGCTGTTTGGAATCTGCTGCATCGCGCAAAAACTCCCACAGCCCCGCCGCTTGGGTGCCCGCAGTGCCGAGTAGATGGGTGAACTGCTCCTGATTGAAATCCATCAACTTGCCCACGCCAACGGCTGCTGCCAGGGTGCCGACCGTGGCCGTGGTGTGAAAGATGCGGTAGTGCGAACGGCCGAGAAACTCACCTATACGAATACCGGCTTCGTAACCGGCCACTGCCGCAACGATCAGTTCGCGGCCGGACTTACCCAGGTCCTGGGCAGCGGCCAGAACTGCCGGAAAGACTACCGTCGCCGGATGCAGCACGGAGCTGTTGTGCAGGTCGTCTTGCTCCACCAGGTGCGAGCTGGCACCGTTAACCAGCGCAGCGAAATACGCGGAGCTGGTCTTGCCGCTGACCAGGATTGCGGCCGGGCCACTGGCCGGGCCCATCATTGCCGCATAGCGCTCGAACAACGGGATCGGATGTGAACCCTGGCTGGCCAGGGCCGAGCCCAACCAGTCAAGAAACAGATCTTCAGTACGGCTGATAACGGCTTCAGGCAACTGCTCGTAGTGCAGGCTGGCCAAAAACTCAGTGAGCGCTTGAGTGTGCTGGCTCATGAAGCGGTCTCCATGGAATTCGAGAGTTCGATCAAATTGAGGTCCGGATCAAGCAAGTAGATCGAGCGGATCGGTCCTCGGGCCCCCGTACGCATGACCGGACCTTCCAGAATGCTCACCCCAAGCGCTTGCAAGTGCTCGATTACGTCGTCCAGTCGGTCGTTGACGATGAAACACAGGTCGGCTGACCCCGGCAGCGGATGCGTCGCCTTGGGTTCGAACTCGGCGCCTGCCTGGTGCAGGTTGATTTTCTGCTGGCCGAACGACAGGGCATGGCGCCCCTGACCAAACACTACCGGTTGCATGCCCAGCACACGGCTGTAGAAGTCCAGACTTTTGGGTATATCGCGCACCGTCAGTACCAGATGGTCGAGATGGCTGATCTGCATGTGCAATCTCCGTTAAGGCATCGGATGTGAATCCGCATGAATACCTAGAATGAACGCGGCAGTTCGAGCAGGTGCTCGGCCACGTATGACAGGATCAGGTTGGTGGAGATAGGCGCTACCTGGTACAGACGGGTCTCGCGGAACTTGCGCTCGACGTCGTACTCATTGGCAAAACCGAAACCGCCGTGGGTCTGCAGGCACGCATTGGCCGCTTCCCAACTGGCTTTAGCCGCCAGGTACTTGGCCATGTTGGCCGCTGCGCCAGCGCTGCGCCCACTGTCGTACTCCTCGCAGGCACGCCAGCGCATCAAATCGGCGGCTTCAAGCTCGATGTGGGCTTCGGCAATCGGGAACTGCACACCCTGGTTCTGTCCGATCGGGCGACCGAACACCACCCGCTCGCGGGCGTACTGTGCGGACTTCTCATTGAACCAGCGGCCGTCACCAATGCACTCGGCGGCGATCAGCGTACGTTCGGCATTGAGCCCATCGAGTATGTAGCGAAACCCCTTGCCCTCTTGACCGATCAAGCTGCTGGCAGGGATTTTCAGGTTGTCGAAAAACAGCTCGTTGGTTTCGTGATTGACCATGTTGGCAATGGGCTGCACGGTCAGACCATTACCGATGGCTTCGCGCAAGTCGACCAGAAAGATCGACATGCCATCGACTTTTTTCTTCACCTGCGCCAAGGGTGTAGTGCGAGCCAGCAGGATCATCAGGTCCGAGTGCTGAACCCGAGAGATCCAGACCTTCTGGCCGTTGATCACGTACTCATCGCCCTGACGCACTGCAGTGGTCTTGATTTTGGTGGTGTCGGTACCGGTGGATGGCTCGGTCACGCCCATGGACTGCAGGCGCAGCTCGCCGCTGGCAAGCTTGGGCAGGTAGTAGTTTTTCTGCTCTTCACTGCCGTGGCGCAGCAAGGTAAACATGTTGTACATCTGGCCATGCACAGTGCCGGAGTTACCGCCGCAGTGGTTGACCTCTTCCAGGATCACCGAAGCCTCTGCCAGCCCCAGGCCTGAGCCACCGTATTGTTCGGGGATCATCGCCGACAACCAGCCAGCCTTTGTCATGGCGCCAACGAACGCTTCGGGAAAGCCCTTTTCTTCGTCAATCTTGCGCCAGTACTCCGCCGGGAACTCGGCACACAGGGCGCGCACACCCTCGCGAATAGCGTTGTAGTCTTCGTTCAGATACGGATTCATTGCAGATCCTTATTGTCATTATTCAGTCAAAGATCACTTCGCCCTTCTGGGCCACGCCCTCGGCATTGCCCACCCACAACTCAGCCCTGCCCGCAGCCAAAACACGACCGCTCACCTCAAAGGGATGGGGCGCAATCAACGGGCGAACGCCGCGATAGGCGAAGCGCCGCAGGCGTGCAGCAGGATTGGCTCGGCAGAAAGCGCGCAGACTGAGCGTGGCCATAAGTGGGCCGTGAACCACCAACCCCGGGTAGCCTTCGATTTCGGTAGCGTAGGGCCAGTCGTAATGGATGCGGTGACCATTGAAGGTCACGGCTGAGTAGCGGAACAACAAAGTGGGGGTTGGCGTGACGGATTCCTGCCAGGTGCCCTCGGGCAACGGGTCGCCGCTTGCGAGCTTGGGAGGGGTGGGTTCGCGGTAAACGATGTCCTGCTCTTCACGAATCGCCAATAGCCCGTCCTGCAGGTAGTCATGCTGGACGGTGACAAACAATAGTGAGCCGGTCTTGCCGTGCTTTTGCTGAACATCGGTAATGGTCGAAACCCGCGTGGCTTGAGCGTCCACCTTGAGCGGCGCGTGGAACTCGATACGGCCGCCGGCCCACATGCGGTTGCGGTTGTCGGCAGGTGGCAGAAAGCCTCCGCGGGCAGGATGACCATCGCCGCCCAAACCGCTGCCTTGCACCGCGGGCTGGAAGAAACACCACTGCCACAGCGCCGGCAAGGGTTCACCGGCCTGGGGCGCTTGCTCACCCAGAGTGGCCGCTATGCGGGTGACCAGGTTCAGGCTCAGGTGATCATGGATTTCTTCAGTGCGCCCGACCCAGGCGGACAGTGCGTTATCGCTCATCGGTGATTGCCCCGTGGCTTGTTATTTTGGACATGATTGCCAAAAGCATAGCGATCTGTGAATCTGCGTTTCGGTAAGGGGGCGTTCGGTTTTGGTTAACGCTGGAATTCTGCAGCTGCATTCATGCCCAAGGAAAATCAGCCATGCACTTTGATCTCGTCGACCTGCGCCTGTTTATCCATATTGCCGAATCCCCCAGCATGACTCAGGGTGCACGCAAGGCATTCATTTCCCCGGCTGCGGCCAGTGCCCGCATCAAAAGCCTTGAAGAAAACCTCACCAGCCGCCTGCTCTACCGGGACAGCCGGGGCGTTGAGCTCACGCCTGCGGGCGAACTGTTTTTGCACCATGCGCGCGTGATCATGCGCCAGGTGGACTACATGAAAAGCGAGTTCACCGAGTACGGCACCGAGTCCTCAGGGCATATCAGGATCTTTGCCAACACCACGGCGGCCACTGAGTTCTTGCCCGAAATCCTCGCCGGTTTTCTCGCCGAGCGTCCGGGGGTAACCGTTGACCTGCAGGAGCGATTGAGTCGCGACATCGTGCGTGGCGTGATGGATGGTTCTACAGACATGGGCATCATTGCCGGCCCGGTCGAGGCCGACAGCTTGCAGGTCATACACTTCAGTACCGACCAGCTGGTACTGGTGACGCCCCTCGATCATCCCCTGGCCCGGCGCAAATCGATCAAGCTGGCAGAAACCCTGGCTTATCCGCACATAGGCCTGCACGAAGGCACCACCCTGCTGCGGTTTTTGAGTGAACAGGTAGCCCTGCACGGCAATACGCTGAACATGCGCATCAAGGTCTACAGTTTCGAAGCGATGTGCCGGATGGTTGAAGCGGGTGTGGGCCTGGCCATCCTTCCTGAGTCTTCGGCACGCCGACATCAACAAACCATGGGCCTGTCAGTCATCGAGCTCGACGAGCCCTGGCGCGTACGGGAGCGAAGTGTGCTGGTGCGCGATTTACAGGCACTACCGAAGGTGACCCGTACCTTGATCGACATTTTATTGGCGCAAAACCAAGGTTCGGTTCAAGCAAAAAAATGAACGTTGGCCTTTGATCCGCCGGAGCACCCTGCTCCCCGTGGTTTTTGTCAAACGCGTACAGCGATACCTGCCGTTAAAGGCTCTCGTAACAAATGGTCGTCATTCATATAAAACTTCTGAATGCCCACCTACTCTCATGTTTACGCTGACGAGTCATCGTGTGTCGTCACGAGCCACTTCATCAGTAGTTAATTGCTTACAGCCCAAGTGTTCGCCTCTCACAAATCGCTCATACAATTCAGGAATCGACTATGAAACGCTCTCTGTGGTTTGGTTTGATCGGTACCCTCGTAGCGGGTACGGCCCACGCGGCAACTCAAGATGTACCCATGAATCTGGTGAGCGCCGACGGTGCGCCTCAAGCCATCGGCTCGATAACGATCAGTGAAACCCCCTATGGCCTGCTGTTCACGCCGAATCTAAAATCACTGCCGGTGGGAGTGCATGGTTTCCATGTGCACGAAAACGGCAGTTGCGAACCAGGCGTGAAGGATGGCGTCAAAGGTGCCGCGCTAGCAGCCGGTGGGCATTTCGATCCGCAGAAAACCGGTAAGCATCTTGGGCCGTATGCTGACGGGCACCTGGGTGATTTACCGGCGGTGTACGTCACCGCCGACGGCATGGCTACCTACCCGGTGCTAGCTCCGCGGCTCAAGAGCCTCTCAGAGATCAAAGGCCACGCGCTGATGATCCATGCCGGTGGTGATAACCATTCGGATATGCCCAAGCCGTTGGGCGGTGGTGGCGACCGTGTGGCGTGCGGCGTGATCTGATTCCCACAAGGAGATCCAGGCGCTCATGCAACCTGTGCGCCTATCGCCTTGATCGATCTACCTTTCGGCACGGCAGACATTTAGGCCAAAATGGCAATTCCCAGCTTGATGTCTGCCACCGTCAGCGCCGGTGGCTTTGGCCTTACCTACGAGACACCACGTTACCTCACCCCAAATCAATCTCTACCAAATCCCCCACCATCCTGACCGGCCAACTGCGCAGTGGCTGCTCAGGAAACTCCAAACAGCTGCCATCACCCAGCCGGTAGTGCTGCTTATACAGTGGCGAAGCGATCACCAACTGCCCCGCCAAACAGCCGACAATCCCCCTCCCTATCACGTTCGCACCAGACACAGGGTCGCGATTTTCCAAGGCATACAGCTGTTTGCCAGCCTCTTGCGCGGGCAGATAGAACAGCGCTACCTGCACCCCATCAACGAGCGATACCACACCGGAATTTGCGACCAAATCGCCATACCCGCAGGCTGGACGCCAGAGTTGTTGGTTCATGGTTAGGCTGCTCATCAGATCATCTCCTCTACAGGAATAAGGTTGAGTTCTTCGACGCTGATCGGGCGAATTTGGCCGCGTTCTTTGACGAAGTTAATGTCCGGGTCGCCTGCCTTGTCGTTGACGAAGGTGCGGAAACGTTTGAGTTTTTCCGGGTCCTGCAAGGTGTTTGCCCATTCGCACTCGAAACGATCGACTACCAACTGCATCTGCGCCTCCAGTTCGGCGCCTAAACCCAAACTATCGTCGATGATTACCGCTTTCAGGTAATCCAACCCTCCTTCCAGGCTTTCGCGCCATACCGAAGTGCGCTGCAGTTTGTCGGCGGTGCGGATGTAGAGCATCAGGAAGCGGTCGATGTAACGGATTAGGGTTTCGCTATCAAGGTCAGTAGCGAACAGATCGGCGTGCCGTGGCCGCATACCACCGTTGCCGCTGATGTAGAGGTTCCAGCCCTTTTCGGTAGCGATGACACCAACGTCTTTGCTCTGAGCCTCGGCGCACTCACGGGCGCATCCGGAGACGGCGAACTTGAGCTTGTGCGGCGAGCGCAGGCCCTTGTAGCGGTCCTCGATCAATAGCGCCATTTTCACGCTGTCCTGTACACCGTAACGGCACCACGTACTGCCCACGCAGGATTTCACCGTGCGAGTCGACTTACCATAAGCGTGGCCGGTTTCGAAACCGGCTACGATCAGTTCGCTCCAGATATCCGGCAATTCGTGCAGTTGCGCACCAAAAAGGTCGATGCGCTGGCCCCCGGTGATCTTGGTATAGAGGTTGTATTTCTTCGCTACCGCGCCAATGGCGATGAGACCGTTCGGGGTGATCTCTCCTGCAGGAATACGCGGCACCACCGAGTAGGTGCCGTTCTTCTGCATATTGGCCATAAAGCTGTCGTTAGTGTCTTGCAGCGGCACCAGCCATGGTTCTTGAATCTGCCGGTTCCAGCATGAGGCAAGGATAGAGCCCACGACCGGTTTGCAGATAACGCAGCCCAGGTGACCTTTACCGTGGCGGGCCAGCAATTCGTCAAATGACTCGATGCCTTCCACTCGTACCAAGGAATACAGATCTTGGCGGGTATAAGCGAAATGCTCGCACAAGCTCTTGTCGACGCTGACACCACGGGCAGTCAGTTCATGTTCGAAAACTTGTTTGAGCAAGCCCGCACAACCACCGCAACCGGTGCCCGCTTTAGTCTGTGCCTTGATGCCAGCGAGGTCACTGCAACCAGCATCGATGGCGCAGCAGATCGCGCCCTTGTTCACGTTATGGCAAGAGCACACGGTGGCGGTGGCAGGCAGCGCGTCCACGCCAACAGCTGGAGCAGCGTCACTCAAAGGCAGAATCAGCGACGACGGATCGTTCGGCAGTGCGAGGCCGTTTTGCACGTACTGGAGCAGCGTGTCGTAGTAGCTGTTGTCGCCCACTAACATCGCGCCAAGGGCTTGTTTGCCATCGGCAGAGACCACCAATCGACGGTAACTGCCGCAGGCTTCGTCGATAAAGCGGTAGCTGCGCGAGCCAGCGATAGCGCCATGTGCGTCACCGATGGAGCCGACATCCACGCCGAGTAGTTTTAGTTTCGTGGACATATCGGTGCCGATAAAAGGCTCTGCCTCTTCACCGCATAATTGCGCGGCGACGCTGCGAGCCATTTGATAACCCGGCGCTACCAAACCAAAGATGCTGCCATTCCACGCTGCGCATTCACCAATGGCGTAGATGTTCGTGTCACTGCTGCGGCACTGGCTGTCGATGGCGATACCGCCGCGCACACCCAGTTCCAACTCACACTGCCGGGCCAGCGCGTCTTGCGGGCGGATACCGGCGGAGAACACGATCAGATCGGTTTCCAGAAATTCGTCATTGGCGAAGTTCATACGGTAGCGATACTCGCTGCCGGGGGTGATTGACTGGGTGCCACGAGACACATGCACGCTCACCCCCAATGCTTCGATACGGGCCTTCAGCGCCTGCCCACCATGGTCATCCAGCTGCACAGGCATCAGGCGCGATGCGAACTCCACCACATGGGCTTCGAGCCCCAGACACTTGAGGGCATTGGCCGCTTCCAGCCCGAGCAATCCCCCACCTACCACCACGCCGCGGCGCGCATTTTTTGCCGCAGCCTGGATAGTGTCAAGATCGCCCAGGGTGCGATAGACCAAGCGTGAATCGCCGACAGCACCTTCAATCGGCGGCACAAAGGGGAAGGAGCCAGTGGCCATGACCAACTGGTCGTAAGGCACGCAGCCATTGGCGGTGATCACCTCACGGCGTGCACGGTCGATTTCCAGCACAGGTACGCCCAAATGAAGGGTTACGCCTGGAGTCTGGTACAGCGCTGCTTCGCCGAGGGCGAGAGATTCGGCATCACGGCCGCCGAAGTATTCGGACAGATGCACGCGGTCATAAGCACGCAGCGGCTCTTCGCTAAACACATGAATCTGAAAGCGGCCGAGAGCACCGCGTTCCACCAGTTGCTCCACGAAGTGATGGCCAACCATACCGTTGCCAATAACCACCAGTTGTTGAATATCAGTCGCCCATTTACTGTTCATAAGTGCACCCGCCAAAGCCGCTCCATTTTTTCGAAGGCAAAAAAAAACGCCTGGAACCAAAAGGTTCCAGGCGCCTTTGCCTGTTCGTGCCGCCGGCCCTTGAGCCTGTCGCAGTCATTGTCACCCGGGCCTGTGTTGGCCAACACGATCGCCATTGATCGACGGGGCGTCTCACGTGCGCAGTCGCAGTGAGCTGTTTAGGTATATGCAGTGGCTGTGCCAGAAATTAAATACTGGCTTGCAGAGTCCGACATTGAAGGGGGTAACCGCATTACAGCGAGATTGACGAGCCCTCATTACAGTTCCAAAACAGTGCGGATTTTTATCTGGCGCCCCAAGACAAGGCGACATCAACGGAAAAAAAGTACGGCGTAAGGTCTTTACGTAAGGGGGTCGAACCAGCAAAACCTCGCAGCTGAAGCACATCCCACAAAGCACCGCAGTCGCGCCGACACTTATTGGCCCAGCCATTGCTAAGCATAAGCACAGGCTATCAACGACGATGGCTCAATCATTCAGGCAAAGACACACGACAAAGGCGCCGTGCAACTCCCGTTGAAAGACGAGGAGCAGCATGGCGCCTTTTTACGTTTCTGGGTCTTCATGAGATCCCTGGCGAGGTAGCAAGATGGCGGATAACAGCACCGGTAAAACCGTGCGCAGCGTGTGTCCTTACTGTGGGGTTGGCTGCGGAATTGTGATGCAGGTGCAAGACAACCTCATCGTCAAAGTATCCGGAGACAAACAACACCCAAGCAACTTTGGTCGCCTGTGCACGAAGGGCAGTACGTGCAACCAGACCGTGGCCAATGCAGGGCGCATGGAGCATGCCTTTATGCGCCAGGAGCGCAATCGCGACCCGGCTCGGGTGAGCATTGATCAGGCCATCAACGCCACTGCCAGCCGCTTGCGCGGCATTATTGATGAGCACGGGCCAGACGCCGTTGCCCTGTATGTCAGCGGTCAAATGTCGTTGGAAGCGCAGTACCTGGCCAACAAGCTGACCAAGGGTTTTATCCGCAGCAGTCATATTGAATCGAACTCTCGGCTGTGCATGGCCAGCGCCGGCAGCGGCTATAAACAGTCACTGGGTGCCGACGGTCCGCCCGGCTCTTACAGCGACTTTGAACATGCCGATGTGTTTGTTGTGATCGGCGCCAATATGGCCGACTGTCACCCTATCCTTTTTCTACGCATGCTGGACCGGATGAAAGCCGGGGCCAAGTTGATCGTTATCGACCCACGGCGCACCGCCACTGCGGACAAAGCCAATCTGTACCTGCAAATCGCCCCCGGCACCGACTTGGCGCTGCTCAATGGCTTGCTCCATCTGCTGGTGATAAATGGCCACACCGACCCCGCATTTATTGCGGCCTTTACTGAAGGCTGGGAATTGATGCCGAGCTTTCTGGAGGATTACACACCCGAGAAAGTCGCCACCATCACCGGCCTCGAGGAAGTCGATATTCGTCAAACCGCACAGTGGATTGGCGAAGCAGAAAACTGGATGAGCTGTTGGACCATGGGCCTCAACCAAAGCGTGCAAGGTACCTGGCACACCAATGCCCTGTGCAATCTGCACCTGGCCACCGGCGCCATCTGTCGCTCCGGCAGCGGGCCGTTCTCGCTCACCGGCCAACCCAATGCCATGGGCGGCCGCGAGATGGGCTATATGGGGCCCGGTCTACCAGGGCAACGCTCAGCTTTGGTGCCACAAGATCGCGCTTTTATCGAACAGTTGTGGGCCATACCGCCTGGCAGCCTGCGCAGCGAAGGGGGTGACGGCACCTTGGCTATGTTTGACGCCATGGCCGCTGGCGATATCAAAGCCTGCTGGATTATTTGCACCAACCCGGTGGCCAGCGTGCCGAACCGCCAGACAGTGATCGCCGCGCTGCAAAAGGCCGAACTGGTGATAAGCCAGGACGCTTATTTGGACACGGAAACCAACCGCTACGCCGACATCCTATTGCCTGGTGCCTTATGGGCCGAAGCCGAAGGTGTGATGATTAACTCCGAGCGCAACCTCACACTCATGCAGCAAGCTGTGTTGCCACCGGGTGACACCTTGGCCGATTGGCAAATAATCGCCCGCGTCGCCTGCGCCATGGGTTACAGCGAGGCCTTCAGCTATGAAAGCGCCACCGAGGTTTTCGAAGAAATCAAACGCTGTTGGAACCCGAAAACCGGTTATGACATTCGTGGCGCCAGCTATGCACGTCTTCGCGAACAACCGCTGCAATGGCCCATTGCCGACAATCAAGGGGCGACGCGCAACCCTTTGCGCTACTTGAATAACGACACCAGCCAAACACTGAGCCTGAACGCCGACGGCAGCCAACCGGCACTGGTATTCGCAACCGATAGCGGCAAGGCGCAATTCTTTGCCCGCCCCCATCTACTGCCCGCGGAGCTGCCCGACCATGACTTCCCTCTGGTGCTTAACACTGGCCGCTTGCAGCACCAATGGCACACGCTGACCAAGACTGGAAAGGTGCCGACCCTGAACAAACTGAACCCGGGACCTTTTGTGGAAGTTCACCCCAGCGACGCAGCACGCCTGGGCATTTCAGAAGGTATCCGTGTGACCATTCGCTCCCGTCGTGGCGTGGCCAAACTGCCAGCAGTGATCACCGACCGCGTGCGCCCAGGCAACTGCTTTGCGCCCTTTCATTGGAATGATGTGTTTGGCGAAGAGCTCGCCATCAACGCCCTGACCAGCGATGCCGTGGACCCCGTTTCTCTGCAGCCCGCATTCAAGTTCTGCGCTGTCAGCCTGCAAGTCGTCACCCCTCAACCCGCCCCGACAGTTTCAGCTAGCGAGCTGGTTGAGGCCTGTGAAGACACCACAGATTCCGAGGAGCTGCACTCGATGCAGATTAACGCCCTGGCTCGCTTGCTCAACCTCGACACACAGGCGCAGCTGCAGCTTGAGGCCAATGAACAGCTGTATATGCAGGGCTACTTACTGGGGCTGCGCAGTGCCAAAGGGCGAGCGAGCGGCGTGCCGACGTTGCCAGCCAGCGCCCCATTACCGACCAGCAAACGCCTGATGTTGGACGGTATGTTGGCAGGGTTGTTTGCCCGTTCAGATAGCAGCCATGAGATGCCTGCCCAATCGGGCCAGTTGGTTAACCCTGCCCTGGCCGAAATCACTGGCCAGCAATGGCTAGTGCTCTGGGCTTCGCAAACCGGCAATAGCGAGACTTTGGCCCAAACCTGCGCGCAGCGTCTGCGCAACAATGGCCAGCGCGCGCGTCTGCTGCCCATGGACAGTGCGCAATTGGACGACCTGCGTACCAGCTCTGGTGTTCTGTTGGTCACAAGCACTTTCGGCGATGGCGACCCACCGGACAATGCCAGCAATTTCTGGAGCAGCCTCGAAAGCGCAGACGCTCAGGCCTTGGCCAATAGCCGCTTCAGCGTGCTGGCCCTGGGGGACTCCAGCTACGACCAGTTCTGCGGCTTTGGTCGCAAGCTTGATGAGCGTTTGGCCGCCCTCGGTGGCGAACGTTTGCAACCACGCCAAGAGTGCGAGCCGGACTATCTGGAAGCGGCGGACAGCTGGCTTAGTCGCGTTTGCGCCTCCTTGCCCACCAGCACCACCGCGGCGGTAGAAATGCCGTCCACCTTGCGCCCCGCACGAGTGGAAAGCAGCTGCTACGACCGCCAAAACCCTTTGCTGACCCAACAGTTGGATAATCGCATCCTTAATTGCAAAGGTGCAGAAAAAGAAACCCGCCATATCGCCTTCGACCTGCGTGGCCACGACTTCCCCTATCAGGCCGGCGATGCCTTGGGCGTGTGGCCGAGCAACTGCCCTGAACAGGTCAATGCACTGCTGGCTGCTCTGAAGCTGGATGGCGATTGCAGCGTCGAACTTAAAGACCAGCCCGCCATGTCCTTGCGCCAAGCCCTGGAAGCGCATCTGGAAATCGCCCGCATCTCCCCGCAGCAACTGCAATGGGTCAGCGAGCGTTCCGCCAGCCCATTGCTCAAAGAGTTGCTGCTGGGTGAAAGCCCGGCCCGGCTCAAGGATTGGCTGTGGGGCCGGCAGCTGCTCGATTTGCTGCTGGAGTTCCCCGCCCCCCTCAGCGTTACCGAACTGCTCAACCTGCTCAAGCCCCTGCAACCACGGCTGTACTCCATCTCATCGAGCCCAAAAGTATGCCCGGATGAAGTGCATATCACGGTCTCCACCGTACGTTACCTGCACAACAAACAGCAGCGTGGCGGTGTGTGCTCTACCTTCCTCGCTGATCGCGCAGGGCAACAAGGTGCACGAATCTTCCTGCATCGATCGACGCACTTCCGTCCGCCTAATGACCCGCAAGTGCCACTGATCATGATCGGCCCTGGCACCGGCATAGCCCCCTTCCGCGCCTTTCTGCAAGAACGTGAAGCTCAGGGCGGCGGTAAAAACTGGCTTTTCTTCGGTGAGCAACGGGCCCGTAGCGACTTTTACTACCGTGAAGAACTGCGCGCCTGGCAACGCAGCGGTGTGCTCAGCCGCATGGACACCGCCTTCTCCCGCGACCAGGCGGAGAAAATCTACGTACAACAACGCATGCTTGAAGAAGGTGCTCTGCTATGGAGCTGGTTGGAACAGGGCGCTTACGTATGCGTGTGTGGCGATGCCAGCCGCATGGCCAAAGATGTCGATGCCGCGCTGAAAAAAATCGTGCAAACCCACGGCAAAATGAGCAGCGGCGCCGCGACCTTGTATGTCAGTGGTATGAGTAAAGACCGACGCTATTTGCGCGATGTTTATTGAGGTGGTTGGCAGTGGCGGCCTGAGGCAAAAGTGAGCGCAGCCCAAGCCCGGCAAATGAACGCAGTCAACTGCGGGAGGGGCTTTGCCGCAACACTCATGCTCTTTTGCAGAACCCGGCACACCAATTGCTATCCTTTGCCACAAAGGTCGTCTGGCAAGACAAGGGCGGCCCGCACTGACAATGGCGTCGTGCTCGACCGGCTTCTATAGCGCGGAAGGTACGGCGTTTTTTTTTGATCTAACGTTTTCAGGAACAACCGTATGAGCGATGGACTGCTTTTGCACCCTCTGGCTTGGGTGGCGGGCAGCGATGCCCTGGAAAAGAATGTGCTGAATATCGGCTATATGCCCCTCAGCGACTGCGCCTCGCTGGTAGTCGCCGCCACTCAGGGCTTTGCACAGCCTTACGGGCTGACCCTGAACCTGCAACGTCAAACGTCCTGGGCGGGAATCAGCGACAAACTGCTGAGCGGTGAGCTGGATGTTGCCCATAGCCTGTACGGCATGATTTACGCCATTCAGCTGGGCATTAGCGGCGCCGCCGCTACCGATATGGCGGTATTGATGGGGCTCAATCAGAACGGCCAAAGTATCAACCTGTCGCAGCCGCTAAAAGACGCCGGGGTGACCAGCACCAGTGCACTGAAACAACGAGTGCACCAAAGTGGGACAAAACTCACCTTCGCTCAGACCTTCCCCACCGGCACCCACGCCATGTGGCTTTATTATTGGCTGGCCAGCCAGGGCATTCACCCGCTGCAGGATGTGAACAGCGTTGTAGTACCGCCCCCGCAAATGCTCGCGCACCTGGAAGCAGGGCGTATTGATGGTTTTTGCGTGGGTGAGCCGTGGTGCGCAAATGCTGTGGACCAAGCCCAGGGCTTTACCCTGGCCACCAGCCAGAGCATTTGGCCTGACCACCCGGAAAAGGTGCTGGCCTGCACCCGTGAATTTGTAGAGCAAAATCCCAATACAGCTCGCGCCCTGGTAATGGCAATACTGGAAGCTAGCCGCTTTATTGAAGAAAGCCGTGAGAATCGCCTCAGCACTGCGAAATTGCTTAGCAGCACTGAGTATCTGGATGCGCCGCTGGCCAGTATCGAACCACGCCTGCTGGGAGATTACAGCGATGGCCTCGGTAACCGCTGGCAAGACGAGCATGCCCTGCGGTTCCACAACAAGGGTGCGGCGAACTTCCCCTACCTCTCAGATGGCATGTGGTTTATCACCCAATTCCGTCGCTGGGGTCTGCTGCGCGAAGACCCAGATTACCTGGCAGTAGCGCAGCAGGTGCAACAGCTTGAACTGTATGGCGCGGCAGCCAGTGCCCTGGATATTCAACTACCGGGCACGCCCATGCGCAGCAGTCGTTTGCTCGATGGTTGTGTGTGGGATGGCTCCGACCCTGCAGCTTACGCACGCAGTTTTGCCCTGCATGCCCTTAATGATTACTGACAGGAGCTGGCCACCATGCTGCGTATCCTGCTAATCAATGACACCTCGAAAAAAGTCGGACGCCTGCGCGCTGCCTTGAGCGAGGCGGGATTTGAAGTCATCGACGAATCCGGTCTGACCATCGACCTGCCCGCGCGAGTGGAAGCAGTGCGTCCGGATGTCGTGCTGATCGACACCGAGTCCCCCAGCCGCGATGTGATGGAACAGGTGGTGCTGGTGACCCGCGACCAGCCCCATCCCATCGTCATGTTTACCGACGAGCATGACCCCGGCGTGATGCGTCAGGCGATCAAGTCTGGGGTTAGCGCCTATATAGTCGAAGGCATTCATGCCCAGCGTCTGCAGCCGATCATGGATGTGGCCATGGCGCGCTTCGAAAGCGACCAGGTGCTGCGCTCGCAATTGCAGGCCCGCGATCAGCAGCTTGCCGAGCGCAAGCGGGTGGAGTTGGCCAAAGGCATGCTGATGAAAATGAAAGACTGCAACGAAGAGCAGGCCTATACGCTGATGCGCCGTCAGGCCATGAGCAAACAACAGAAACTGATCCAGGTGGCCGAGCAGATTATTGCCATGAATGAGTTATTGGGCTGAAGTGCGTGCGCTTAACGCTCCACAAAGCAGCACGGTTGCACCATAGAGGGTTAGGCCAAGCCTCCAATCGACTGACCAACCCGCTAACACCACAGTGAACACCCCGCTCTTGAGCCGCGCAAGCCAAGCAGCAGGAAACTGGCACACATAGTGCTCAGGTATTACTGCAGGTAGCCAACGACGGTTACCCCGCCACGACAAAGACGTCGCACTTCCCATCGCGAAAGCGAAATGGGGACTGCGGCGTTTTTGCGTTTTTGGCCTCGGAAACAGGCCGGTGGAGTGGCCGTACTTAACGACCAACCGCCTTACAACCTTCGTTGACTCTATTGCAGATGAGGTGCTGGAAATGAATACGAACAGTTTCTGGAAAGCAGGCCACACCCCCACGCTGTTTGCCGCCTTTTTGTATTTCGACCTGAGTTTTATGGTGTGGTACCTGCTCGGTCCGATGGCTGTGCAGATTGCCACCGACTTGCAACTGACCACACAACAGCGCGGTTTTATGGTGGCCACGCCGATTCTGGCCGGTGCGTTGCTGCGGTTTTTGATGGGAATGCTGGCGGACCAACTGTCGCCTAAAACCGCCGGTATTTTTGGCCAGATCATTGTGATCAGTGCACTGCTGGTGGCTTGGAAGTTGGGCGTTCACAGTTATGAACAAGTGTTGCTGCTGGGCCTGTTCCTCGGCATGGCCGGCGCCTCCTTCGCCGTAGCCCTGCCCCTGGCTTCACAGTGGTACCCCGCCGAGCACCAAGGCAAGGCCATGGGCATTGCGGGGGCAGGCAACTCCGGCACCGTAATTGCCGCCCTGGCTGCGCCGATCCTGGCGGCCGCGATTGGTTGGACCAATGTGTTTGGTTTGGCACTGATCCCTCTGGTGCTGTGCCTTATCGTTTTTACCCTGCTAGCGCGCAATGCGCCCAACCGCAGCAAAGCCAAATCCATGGCCGACTACTTCAAGGCTCTGAGTGACCGCGATAGCTGGTGGTTTATGTTTTTCTACAGCGTTACCTTTGGCGGCTTTATCGGCCTGGCCAGCGCCCTGCCTGGCTACTTCCACGACCAGTACGACCTCAACCCGGTCACCGCCGGCTACTACACAGCCGCCTGTGTGCTGGGTGGGAGCCTGATGCGCCCATTAGGCGGCGCGTTTGCAGACCGCTTTGGGGGTATTCGCACCCTGCTGGGCATGTATGCCCTGGCGGCCATTTGCATCGCGGCAGTGGGCTTCCATCTGTCCAGTTCAGTCGCGGCGTTGGCCTTGTTTGTGAGCGCCATGCTGGGCCTGGGTGCCGGTAACGGTGCGGTATTTCAACTGGTGCCACAGCGCTTTCGTAACGAGATTGGTGTCATGACTGGTTTGATCGGCATGGCCGGTGGCATCGGCGGCTTCTTGTTGGCGGCAGGGTTGGGTGCCATCAAGCAAAACACCGGCGACTATCAGATCGGCCTGTGGTTGTTTGCCAGCCTTGGCGTGATTGCCTGGTTTGGTCTGCACGGCGTGAAGAGCCGCTGGAGAACCACTTGGGGTTCGGCCGCTTTCACCGCTGCGCGCGTCTGATTCAGTCGCCATGGCCTTGCAACTGAGCTACGCCCAAAGCAGCGCCCGCGGGCCGCGCGCGCAGAACCAGGACGCCACGCGCCTGGTCACTCCGGCGCCGACGCTAGCCGCCAGCAAGGGGTTTTTGTTTGCCCTTGCCGATGGCGTCAGCCAGTGCGCCGACGGCGGCCTGGCTGCTCGTTCGAGCTTGCAGGCCCTGGCCCACGACTACTACGCCACCCCGCAAACCTGGGGTGTGGCGCAATCTCTGGACCGTTTGCTGCTGGCGCAAAACCGTTGGCTACATGCCAACGGTGGCGGGCAGCCGTTGCTCACCACCCTCAGCGCTTTAGTGCTGCGTGGACGGCGTTTCACCCTCGCCCACATAGGCGATTGCCGGGTATATCGCTGGTTCGCCGGGCAGCTACAGCGCATCAGCGAAGATCATGTGTGGGACCAGCCGGGCATGCAGCACGTACTCAAGCGCGCCATGGGGCTGGAACAGCATTTAGTCGTGGATTACCTGGATGGCGAATTGCGTCAGGGCGAGAGTTTTCTGCTGGTCAGCGATGGCGTGTGGGCAACCCTCAGTGACGCCTCAATTGCCGGTATTCTGCGTGATGAAAGCCAACTGCAGGCCGCGTGCCAAGCGTTGGTTTACGCCGCTCACCAGGCCGGCAGTCAGGACAATGCCAGCGCCTTGTTGGTACGGATTGATGACCTGGGTGAAACTAGCCTGGGCGAGGCCCTTGGCCAAATCGAGCAATGGCCACTGCCACCAACGCTAAAGCCTGGGCAACTCTTTGAAGGCTGGCAGGTGGAGGCGCTGTTAGGGCACAGTCGCCAGTCACTGCTGTATCGGGTACGCGATACCCAGCAGCAACCCTGGCTTCTAAAAACGCTGGCAACCCACTGCGAAAATGACAGCACCGCCGGGCAAGCCTTATTGCAGGAAGAATGGTTCCTGCGCCGGGTTGCCGGGCGTAACTTTCCCGAAGTTCACCACGCCAGCCAGCGTCAGCACCTGTATTACTTGATGCGCGAACATCCAGGCATCACCTTGGCTGAGCATTACCAGTTGCACGGTCACTTCAGCCTCAACCTATGGCTGGAAATCGCCCCGCGCTTGTTACGGGCGCTGGGCATGCTGCACCGACGCAACATCCTGCATCGGGATATCAAACCGCAGAACCTGCTGCTCAGCAGTGATGGTGAATTGCGGGTGCTGGACTTCGGTTTGGCCTATTGCCCAGGCCTCTCAAATCATGTTCCGGGGGAGCTGCCTGGTACACCCAGTTTTATCGCTCCGGAAGCTTATGCAGGCAGCGCACCCAGTGCGGTACAAGATCTGTATAGCGCCGGCGTGACGTTGTATTTCTTGCTGACTGGCCACTATCCCTATGGCGAAATCGAGGCCTTTCAGCGCCCACGGTTTGCCCAGCCGATACCCGCCAATCGCTATCGCCCTGACCTGCCTGAATGGTTGGTGCACAACCTCGATAAAGCCCTGACCAGCAACCCGCTACAGCGCTATGAAACTGCTGAAGAATGGCTACTGGCCTTGCAACAAGGCGAACACCAACCCACCCCCCGGCCAAAACCCCTCTTGGAGCGCGAGCCTCTGAAGGTATGGCGTGGGCTGGCGTTGAGTTCGCTGCTGGTGAATATGCTGATGCTGATTTGGCTACTGCACGCATGACGATAAACAACGTCCAATTGCCCTGATAAGGAATACCCCATGAGCGCAAAAGTCTGGTTGGTTGGTGCCGGTCCCGGTGATCCGGAATTGTTGACCCTTAAAGCTGTGCGCGCCTTGCACGCCGCCGATGTGGTGATGATCGACGATCTAGTCAATCCAGCCGTGCTTGAGCACTGTCCCAACGCGCGAATAGTGCCCGTGGGCAAACGCGGCGGCTGCCGCTCCACACCGCAGGATTTTATCCACCGATTGATGCTGCGCTACGCCCGCCAAGGGAAATGCGTGGTACGCCTAAAAGGTGGCGATCCATGTATTTTTGGACGCGGCAGCGAAGAAGCCGAATGGCTCGGCGTCCGCGGTATTGAAGTGGAATTGGTCAACGGCATCACCGCCGGTTTGGCGGGCGCTACCAACTGCGGCATTCCGCTTACCCTGCGTGGTGTCGCCCGAGGCGTTACCTTGATTACCGCCCATACCCAGGACGACAGCAGCCTCAATTGGTCCGCTCTGGCACGCAGTGGCACAACGCTGGTGGTGTATATGGGTGTGGCCAAGCTTGAGGATATCCGTAGCAGTTTGATGACCGGTGGTTTGGACAGCCGCACGCCAGTGGCGATGATCGAAAATGCTTCGTTGCCACATCAACGGGAGTTACGCAGCACACTGACCTCAATGTACGAAGATGCGTTGGCCTTTGAACTGAAAAGCCCGGCGATTTTGGTGATTGGCGAAGTGGCGGCTGCGGGTGGAAGCTGGAAATGCACCGATACAACGGTTAGCACGCAGCCTGAAAACAAGCAGGTTATTCGGCGAGGAAGGTGAACCACTTGCCTGCTGCAATAACCAGGGCAGCCAACAGCTGATTGCGGGGTACCGGCGACAGATACCGGCCCCGCCCAAAACAACTTAAACCGCCCTGCCCAGCCAGCCGGAAGCTGATTTTTACAACTCTTGAGTGACCTCGACATCGTGTTTATAGCGACCCTCAAGCCGTTCGTGTACCTCGAGTGCTGCTGGACGGGACATGCATTGCTGAGTCGGCATGGGCTATTTCCCAGGCATCCCGTGGATCATCCAAGTCGCGATTGAGGGTTTCCGGGGTTTTGAATGTGGCGTACAGGGTGATCAGTGTAAGCAGCGTCAGGTAACAGGCAATGGGCAGCCAAGCGCCGATACCTGCGCTGGCGTCACCGTCATGGCTCGCCACCACCAGTGCAATGATGCCGGCCCCGATCATCGGCGCAATCCCACCGGCGATCACTGCCGATGCCTCACGAGCGATGGACACCCCCATGTAGCGGTGACGCGAGCCGAACAACTCTGGCAGCAACGCAGCCTGCGTACCGAACATACCCCAAGTGCCAATGCCCAAGGCGATGGAGATAGCAATGACACTTGCTACGACATTGCCCAGACTGAGCACCCACCACACCGGGAATGCCAGTGCCAATTGCACCAGAGCAAAGGCCCGGTAGACCACGACTCGGCCAAAACGGTCGCTGAGCTTGCCCGCAATCGGTACGGTCATCGCGCCCAGGCTGGCCGCGCAGATAAGGGTCAACACCCCCACCGGCCCTTGCAGCCCTACCACGCCAACGATGTAGCTTACTGCCAGAGCCTGGTAAATCGATGAGCCACCGTTTTCTCCCAGGCGCAGCCCAATGCCGATCAACAACGTGGGTTTGGAATGCTCCATCGCGCTTTTAAGCGGGTTGACGCAGACACGTTTGAGCGCCTTCAGGCGGATAAAAGTCGGGGATTCCTTGAGCGACAGACGCATGTACAAGCCCAACGCAACGATCACCACGCTGCTGAAGAACGGCACCCGCCACAGCCCGCTTTCGATCACGTTGTCATTGCCGCTGACCACCAGGAAATACACCAGTGCTGCGAGGATGGTGCCCAATTGGATGCCAAGGAACGGCAGCGCAGCATAGAAACCCCGTCGGCCCTCAGGGGCGTATTCGGTCATCATTACCGCCGCACCGGCCTGCTCGGCACCCGCGCCCAACCCTTGCAGAAGACGCAGGATCACCAACAGCATGGGTGCCAGGTAGCCGACTTGATGGAAGCTTGGCAGTGCACCGATGAGCGTGCTGGAAATGCCCATCAGCAGCACTGTCGATGTCAGCACGAACTTACGCCCGACGCGATCACCGATCATGCCGAACAGTACCCCGCCCAGAGGCCGTATCGCAAAGCCCAGAAAATAGGTACCGAAACTGGCGATCAGGCTCATGGCGCGGGTCTGCTCCGGAAAGAACAGAGGCCCGAAAATCAATGCCGAAGCCAGGGTGTAAAGCGCAAAGTCGTAGTACTCCAGTGCACTTCCCAGGGAGCAGGCCCAAGCCGCGCGGTGCAAATCTTTCTTGTGCGCTTGCGCGTCGGGGGGAGTGCCAATGTCGGATGCTGAATGATCGTGAGTCATGGGGTACCTCCAGGTGCCTTTACGGCATCTTGTTATTGACCAGTCGAAGGGTTGCTTACAATTTCAACCGCTGTATTTCCTGGAGCATGGCCTGCTCCATGATGTCGATTGGAGCCTCTTTCCCGGTGTACAACTCGATTTGGCGACACGCCTGGTGCACTAACATGCGGGTGCCGGCAATGGTGCGGCAGCCCAACGATTGGGCTTGCAGCAACAGCGCGGTATGCACCGGCATGAAGGCCACATCCATGACCAGCAGATGACCGGCCAGGCTGCCGTCCAGCGGGTTACTGTCCGGTTGCTTGAAGCCCACGGACGTCGCATTGATGACGATGTCGAAGGCCTCGGCCGTGAACGCCTCGACGCCCCCGCCCCACCTTGCCCCCAGTTCTTCTGCCAGCGCAGCACCGCGCTCGATGCTGCGATTGAACACCGTGACCTCGGCCGCTGCTTGCAAACACCCGTAGACCACCGCACGAGCCGCGCCGCCGGCACCGATTACGGCGATACGCTTGGCGCACAGATCGGTGACTTCTTCCAGGGCACGTACTGCACCGAGGTAGTCGGTGTTGTAGCCGGTCAGTACGCCGTCGACGTTATTGATGGTGTTGACCGCACCGATGACGTGGGCAGACTCGTCAATCTTGTCCAAATGAGGCATTACTGCGGTTTTATAGGGCATTGAAACGTTCATGCCGCGCACGCCCAGCGTACGAATGGCTGCTACGGCGGCGACCGGATCTTCGACGCCAAAACAGACAAAGGTGTAATCCAGGCCCAGCGCTGCATATGCCGCGTTGTGGATCTTTGCAGAGAGCGAAAACGGCGAGCCCATGATTGAGCCGCACAGGGTTGGCAGGGATTGAGGCATGCGGGAGTCCTTGGCGAGAGAGTTAGACGACGCTGGTCAAGCCACCATCGACGAAAAGGGTCTGACCGTTAACGAAGTTGGACGCTGATGATGCGAGAAAAACGGCCGCGCCGCAGAGCTCCTCTACATTGCCCCAACGCCCGGCAGGCGTTCGCTGCAACAGCCATTCGCAGAACGCCGGATCGTTGACCAGCGCCTGATTCAATTCCGTCTGAAAATAGCCGGGGGCCAGGGCATTGATCTGAAGACCCAGACCTGCCCAGTCGGCACACATGCCCCGCGTGAGCATTCGCACGGCGCCCTTGCTGGCGGCGTAAGGTGCGATGGAACGTCGGGCCAGTTCGCTTTGCACCGAGCCAATGTTGATGATCTTGCCGTGCCGGCGCGCAATCATGTGACGAGCGACCGCCTGGGATACATTGAACACGCCATCAAGATTGGTACTCATCAGCCTGTGCCAGTCATTGGCGCTGACATCCTGCAGCGCCTGGCGATGCTGCAAGCCAGCGTTGTTGATCAGAATATCAATCGGCCCCAGGCACTCTTCCAGCCCATCGATGGCCGTTGCGACAGCAACGTGGTCGGTCACGTCGAATACCGAGTAATCGACGTCCAGCCCTTCATCGCGCAACAGCGCGCAAGCACCTTGAGCGCGCTCGGCATCGCGGCCATTGAGCACCACGTGGGCACCCGCTTGTGCCAGCCCGCGAGCCAGAGCCAGGCCAATGCCGCGTACCGAACCGGTGATCAGCGCTCGACGCCCGTTCAGACGAAAGCTGTCGATCATGTGTGTCTCCCTACGCTGAGTTGTTGAATGGGCAATGTCGCCACTTTCAACTGCTATCGCGCCGGGATGCCAATCGTTTATGGTGATGTTGTGATCACCCCTCGTGATCACCAAGTGACCATGCTGCACAGGGAGAAGATGTGGAACTCAAGCATTTGAAAGCTTTCGCGACACTGGCCGAAGAGTTGCATTTCGGCCGTGCTGCGTTGCGCCTGCACATAGTCCAGCCCGCCCTGAGCGCGCAAATACGGGCTCTGGAGGAAGAGGTAGGCGCACAGTTATTCGAGCGTAACCGGCACCGCGTCGAGTTGACCGAGGAAGGAATGCTGTTTCTGCCCGAGGCCTTGGCTACCCTGCGCCAGGCCCGGCGCGCCCTTGAAGTGCTGCAGCAAGCGGCGGCCGGTGAGGTTGGCATATTGCGTCTGGCATTTGTCTCTTCAACGTTGTCGCACTTGTTGCCGCAACTCGTCCGCACGCTGGAGCAACGCTACCCGCACATCGAACTGGAGCTCAAGGACATGCCTTCGCTAGCGCAAGCTCGGGCTTTGTTGGACAACGCCCTGGATTTTGCCTTGGTACGCCTGCCCTTGAATGTACCTGGCGTCCAGACACGCATGCTTTTCGAAGAGTCACTGGTCGTCGCGCTGCCACAAGAAAACCCGTTATGCGCCAAACCTCGTATAAAGCCTCAGGATCTAGCCGGATGTCCGGTACTGGTGCTAGCGCGCAAGTTCGCTCCCGGCTTGTATGACCAGATGCTGGCAGGCTTTCACAGACGAAAAGTTACGCTGACCATTGCCCGGGAAATGGGCGAGTTCACCACACAGTTGGCGTTGGTGGCCGCCGGTCTGGGCATTGGCATATTGCCAAGCGGCGCAGCATCGGCATTGCCCGCGGGTGTCGTGACTCGCCCACTGACTCTGCCCATGAGCGGGGCTGGCATCGGCGTGGCTTGGCTCGGCCTGGAAAATCCACGCAAGCGGGCGCTGATGAGGGTGCTAGACGAACTTTATCCCGTGACAGCGCCTGAGTTCACTGAGCAAGCGCCAAGCAGCACGCTATAGATTTCAGAAACCACCGGCTGGTGCGCGCCAAGGGTCCCGCGCAAATGACTACTCATTGGGCGTGCTGCCATGTTTTGTAGACGAATTCGAGGCTGTACCCATCCGGGTCCAGCACATTGGCAGCGTAATAGTCAGGGTGGTAGTGCAAGCGCGCGCCAGGCGAGCCGTTGTCGATTGCCCCCAGATTCATGGCAGCGGCGTAGGCGGCATCCACTTCAGCCTTGCTGTGCGCGATAAAACCAACATGTACCGCACGCCCTTCGACAACGCCCTCACGCAGCCAGAAGAACATCCGGCCGTTGGCGCCGAAGCCTTTTAGATCAGGATGACCCGGCGGGCCGTCCTTGCCGTCGTAGTCCAGGCGTGCGGTGATACCCAACGGGGTCAGGGCCGCTTCGTAGAAACGGATGGACCGGGCGATATCGCTCACGGACAAAAAGATATGATCCAGCATGGCAAAATCCTCAGGTATTCAGATGTTGTAGCCGCCGGAAACTTCGAGGGTCTGGGCATTGATCCAGGCGCCCTCCTCTGACAGTAACATGGCGATCACACGGGCGACGTCTTCAGGCTCGCCGACTCGCCCAAGTGCGGTTTGCGCCGCCAGTACCGCCTCAAACTCATCGTTCAGACCGCCACCCAACTCGGTACGGATGGCGCCGGGCGATACGGCGTTGGCCCGTATGCGCCGCTCGCCGAACTCTTTGGCCATGTAACGGGTGAGCACTTCGAGCCCCCCCTTGAACGCCGCATAGGGCGCCACGCCAGCGGTGGCGACGCGGGTGGTGGCACTGGTCAGATTAACGATACTGGCGTTTTCCGCGAACAGCGGCAGCAGGGTCTGGGTCAGGAAAAACGGGCCTTTGAGGTGCACGTTGAACAAACCATCGAACTGCGCTTCGGTGACCGTTGCCAAAGGATTGAACAGACCGTAGCCGGCGTTGTTGACCAGGCCACCCAAAGTGGTGGCATCCCAGGTGTCCCGCAAGGTCAGTACCACTGACTGGCGAAACGCCTCGAAGCTGCCAACGTCAGACACGTCGAGCTTGAGAGCAACAGCCTTGCCACCGACGTGTTCAATGCGTTCCACGACCGTCGCGGCAGCCCGTGGATTAGTGTTGTAGGTCAGGATGACCCCCATCCCACGCTGAGCAATGTACTCGGCGGCACTGGCACCGATTCCACGGCTGCCACCGGTAATGACGATTACGCTCATCTGATGTTCCTCTGTGGTTCATATGTGCACCCACAGTACTCATCAGGATCGTCAGGTTCGTACCCATTTCTACCCGAAACCTGCCTGTTTCTGCTTTTCGCTTGCATGGCGCCGGGTCCTGCCGTCAGCATGCCAGCATGGACAATCAACTGAATGAACTCAGGTCGCTAGCGGCCAAGGCTGAAAATCGCCGTACCGAAACGGGCATTCCCCGCGTGGCCATGGTTCAGGGCAAAATCCCCGAGCACATGCTGGCGGCGGTCTATGACCCGATGATCAATGTGATCCTGCAAGGCAGTAAGAGCATGACCGTGGGGGATCGGACGCTTCGGTATGACCCTGCGACCTATTTCGTCATGTCCATTGATTTGCCAGCCGTGGGGTCTGTGCATCCGAGCGTATCGGGAGAACCTTACTTGGCAGTGAGTCTGACTCTTGACCCGGCAGTGCTGTCGACGCTATTTGCGGACCTGCCTAAACCTGTCGGCCGCGTTGAGAACGCGCCTGGGTTTTGCGTGGCGTCAGTCACAACCGACCTGATGGATGCCTGGGTGCGAATGCTGCGATTGATGAGCGACCCGGACGCCATCGCAGCCCTGGCCCCGGTTTACGAGCGAGAGATTATCTTCCGTGTACTCCAGGGGCCCCATGGCTGGATGCTGCGCGATATCGCAGCGCCGGATAGTGCGATGGCGCGCGTCAACATGGCGATCCAGTGGATCCGCCGTGACTTCGCTCAGCCCATTGGCGTGGAGCGCTTGGCGGAACGAGCATCAATGAGCGTCTCGGCGTTTCACCGCCACTTCAAGGCAGTCACCAATCTGAGCCCTTTGCAGTATCAGAAACGGATTCGCCTGCTCCAGGCCAGAACGCTGATGGTGGCCAACGCTCAGAACGTCATGACTGCTGCCTTCGAGGTCGGCTATGAAAGCGCGACGCAATTCAGCAGGGAGTATGCGCGGGTGTTTGGACTTCCTCCTGCACTAGACGTCGGCAGGATCCTGGCGCAAACAAGCGCCATCAGTCGCTAGCCGGTTAGATATAGGCTTGAAGATATCCATGACCCTTGGCTGTCGGCCAGGAGCGGCCGTACGCGACGCGAGCCTTGGTTGCTCCCTACACAGGCTATTCGCACAACTCTACGTCCAATTCACGTTCCTTGATGTTGGCGATGGGCTGAAGGATGGAACCATCGAACTCACGAAGCTCTGTGCCTGCCTCGATCAGCGAAGGATAGTCAGGATTGCCGAGCGCGCCGCGCCCCAGCGCCACAAGATCAGCCCCCGAACGTATTACCTCGGCTGCACGATCTGGATCATGCAGGCCGCCGTTCGCAATGATCGGCACGCCCGGAGCATACTTCCTGGCCATAGCGACGAGACTGTCTTGAGACCCCTCGAATGCAGGCTGCCACGCCTCATACTCAGTGACATGAATAAAATCGACCTCAGCATCAGCCAGAGCGCTGAAGATGATTTGAGCGTCGCTTTCACCACCGAGCCACTTGTTCTTGAAATCGTTGACCTTGCCCTGAGAAATACGGATGCCCACCGGCACTTTCGCTCCGACACGATCCTTCACCGCAGCGACCACCTCGACAAGAAGACTCATGCGCTGACGGATATCACCGCCCCAGCAGTCATTGCGCAAGTTGGTGTGGGCCGTCAGAAACTGGTCGAGTAGGTACCCGTTCGCTCCGTGGATTTCGATACCATCAAATCCTGCCACCTCGACCGCACGTGCTGCCGTATCCACGAAGCCTTGAATGGCCTCCGCTATCTCAGCTTCAGTCATTTCGACAGGCATACGGTAGGAGCCTGTGCCATGGTAAACAGTCATCTGCTCGCCCACGGGCTGAACGGCAGAGGGGGCAATGTTGTGATGGCGATAGATATTGCCCTGACTCAGCGCACCGGCGTGCATGATCTGCGCAAAAACGAGGGCGCCCTGCGCCTGCAGATCCTGGTTGAGCATCGACCATGCAACTGCCTGCTCTTCATCTGCCAGTCCCGGTTGGTTGGGGTAGCCCTGCGAAAATGCCTTATCGGTGTACAAACCTTCGGTGATGACTAGACCGAACCCGCCTTTGGCGAACCGTAGGTAATAGTCACGCATAGTGTGCGTGACCAGACCGTCCTCCGTCGCTGTTACCCGCGTCATCGGTGCTACCGATAGGCGGTTGCGGAAATGCGCGCCCTTGATATCGCAGGCCGATAAGATGACTTGCTTTGTTTCGCTCATAATTGCCTCGTAAAGTCGTTTAACACACTATGGAACAGGCTGTTTCAAGCATGCTATCGAGTGAAAGCGGTGAAACAAAGGCTCTTGCCAGTGAAGCCGGCTTAACAAAAAAGGATATAAAATGCTGACGTCCGACCTACGGGTATTTCAGGCAGTCGCGTCTGCCGGCAGTCTTTCCGCCGCTGCGCGTCAACTGGATGTGCAGCCTATGCAGGTGTCACGGCGAGTGGCCGCACTGGAGGAAGAATTGGGCACGCGCTTGTTCCATCGCACCACCCGATCAGTTTCGCTCACCTCTGAAGGCCAGCTCTTCCTACCGTATGCATCAACGATTATTGATGCGGAAGACAATGCGAAAAGCGAACTGGGCCCAGCAACCGCCAAAGCGAAAGGCGTCCTGCGCATGACCGCGCCGAGCGTATTTGGCCAATCAATAGTGGTGCCTATGCTCTCTCGCTTACTGGAAGCCCACCCTGATCTGAGCGTTGACCTAGATCTCTCGGACAAAGTGATCGACATCGTCGGACAAGGGCTGGATCTAGCCCTTCGCCTTGCACCATTGGGAGATTCCGAACTGGTCGCCAAGCGAATCACTTCAAACCCCCGCGTGATATGTGCATCGCCTGACTACCTGCGCCGCAATGGCCGACCTACGAAGTTGACTGAGCTGGAGGCTCACCACTGCATTCAGCTTCAAGCCATTCCGCGCTGGCCGTTCATCATTGATGGAGAGCTCATTCGCAAGCGTGTAAACGGTCGTGTCAACACCAGCAGCGTAGACGCGGTAAGAATCGCAGCGATCCAAGGTCTCGGCCTCGCCATGCTGACCTCGTGGGACATCATCCGCCAGGTGCGCGACGGTAAGCTTGAAGTCGTTGAGTTACAGGATGCCGAAATGGAGGATCTCTCGGTCTGGGCCGTGACGCCTAGCCGACGTTTTACGCCTATGCGGGTCAAAATATTCTTAAGCGCGCTGGAGGATGAGCTGGATATGATCAGAAAATCAGGCTGACGCGCATTTACCTGCAACCGACGCTTCTGCGGTGCCCAAATTCAGCTGGAGAAATGCATTCCACTTACCCGCTCATTTGCATTCGACTTGACCAGTCGTTTGCATCAAATGTGACCAGCACAGCGGAGGGGGCGTTGAGCGACAGAGAACGGCCGATTCTGCTGAAAAGTCGATTTTTTCAACAAACGTGACGTTGAGCTTGGCCTCATCGTAGAACCTATTCACCACTGTAAAATGACCCGAATGGGCGTTAATTTTCGCAGGTATCGTTTCGTAGATCGTGCCACATATGCACTTTCGAAACGAATTGCTGCCCTACTGCTACCGCCAAAGGCTCTATTCCAAATGGCTTGAATCCCATTCGCTCATAGAGCCTTTGTGCACCTCGATTGCCCTCGGTGACGGTGAGCTGAACGAGCAAAAGCTGAGGCTGGGATTTTGCATAGGCCAGGACGCTACGCAGCAGTTTATAGCCGATGCCTTTCTCTCGATGAGCGAGTGGAACGTACATTCCGAAGAGCGTGGATTTGTGGCTGGCCTTTTTTCTTCTTTCAACAGAAAGTCCAGCGACACCAAGCAAATCTTCATCCTCAAACGCAGCGAACACCACATCGGCAGCATCAGATCCACTATTAAGCCTTTTCTCCCACCACTCGATGGGTAAGGCTTCGCGCTCGCCGACATCGGAAGTAAAAGCATCGGGATGAAGGCGATAAGCCTCAAGCATTAGCGCTCGATACGACGCGGCATGATCCGGGGTCAGTCGCTTAATTATCGTGGTCATCGAAATCACATTTCATGGTCGTGCACTGATTATGTCCTTCCTAGGCCCAAGGCGACACGGACGCAGATGCTTGAGTTTTTCAACAGAATCGACCCATAAGAGTCAGATAGCTTCCTGATTTCGATACCCGAAACCGGACAGTCGTGAAGTTCTGCAAGCAAAACCAAGCAGTACTAGCGAAAGACTGACCAAAATGAAAAATCACAACCTGCATCATTTATTTCGTTTTACCACGTAGTTCAGGCACACCACGCCCGACGCAAAAAGTTTACTTTTCACCAACGTGAGTGCGGTTCTGTCCTCAATGTTTTTGAACAAGGGAATACCCTGCCCGAGCAGAATCGGATTGATGAATAGCAAATACTCGTCGATGAGATTCTCCGCCATCAGCGCGTGAGTGGCGCCAGGGCTACCAAACACTAAAATCTCGCTGCCCCCGCTGTGCTTGAGCTTGCTAATTTCATCGCTTAAATTGCTACTGATGATTTTGGTATCAGGATGATTTTTTTCCAGCAGGGTTGTCGACAACACAATTTTGCGGGCGGTTTTATACCAGCGCGAATGCGCGTGGTCATGCGCACTGGCATTGGGCTGCTCGGCAGCGGTTGGCCAGTACGACTCCATCATCTGGTAGGTGACGCGCCCGTATAACGCGGTGTCGGTCTGCTGAATCCGCTGCTCCACGTATCCAAACAAATCGTCGCTCAGACTTATCCAGCCCAGGCTATCCATTCCTTCATCGGTGGAGGCAACAAAACCGTCCAGTGACACATGCACAAACGAAACGATTTTCCGCATGATTTTCTCCTTGAGTTTATTTGGTTACATAACCGGTGTTTGGTTCCTGCCTTCAATTGCATCCTATTTCGCCACCACCATCATGCTGCTTGCTTGCGCAATACAACCGAACTTCATTCTGAAACAGTTTTCCACAAAGCGGCCAGTCCCGACTGGCTCTTTTTGGCCGATTGCTTGCTGCCTGTCGTGAAGGACTGCAATCGCCCCATAAGAGTCAGATAGCTTTTAAGCGGCATTCTGCGGCGCTTCGTCAAAACCTGACCCAGGGTCAGTCTCGAAGTCAGGATGGCCCGTAACACCGAGTTGCTCGGGATGATCGCTGACGCCAGCCTGGATCTGGCCCTGACCTGGGACACCGGCAATGTATCGCCGTATGCCAAGTGCCTGGGCCTGGGTTATGTACTGCATGCCGGCGCCGAGCTGCAGGCACCTGCCATCAAATACCTGGCTGGCTTGATCAAAACCTGGCTGCAAGAATAGGCGCAAGGGCTCGCGCCATAAAATGGCAGTTCAATCCGGGATCGGTGTTGGATAGGCGGCATCGCTAAAATGCGCGGCCAGATTGGCCAGGGTCAGGTCGGACATCGCCCGACGCGTATCCCAGGTGGCACTGGCCATATGCGGCGCCAGCAACACATTATCCAGCTCCAGCAAGCCGGGATGGGGCCGCGGTTCATCCTCGAACACATCCAGCCCGGCCCCCAAAAGGCGCCCTTGGGCCAATGCACTGGCAAGCGCGGCCTCGTCAACCACACTACCGCGCCCCACATTGATCAGGATGCCTTCACTGCCCAGTGCGGCGAGCACCTTGGCATCAACCAGGTGCCGGGTCGACTCTCCACCGCCCACGGCAATCAGCAGAAAATCCACCGCGGCGGCCAGTTCGGTCAACGAGGCGTAGTACGGGTAATCAACCGCCAGCTGACGACGCCCGTGGTAGCTGATGCGCATGTCGAACGCCGCCGCGCGCCGGGCAATCGCCATGCCGATCCGCCCCAGGCCAACGATGCCCAGCCGCGCCCCGCTGACCTTGCGGGTAAAACCGAACGGACCTTGCTGCCACTGCCCGCTACGCACGAACTGATCGGCTTTGGCAATGCGCCGCGCAGTGCCGAGCATCAAGGTAATGGCGAAATCGGCCACGTCGTCGGTGAGCACGTCCGGCGTGTGCGTCACCACAATGCCCCGGGCCCTGGCAGCCGCCACATCGATACCGTCGTAGCCGACGCCAAACACCACGATCACTTGCAGGTCGGGCAGCCGCCCGATCAAATCGGCCCGCACCCGCGACTCGCCATTGGCAACCAGAGCGCGGATCCCCCGGGCCTTTGACGCATCCAGTTCGCTGCCGCTCTCACTGCATTCCAATACTTCATATCGGGCATGCAAACCCTCGCTGAGCATGTCCGGCAAACGCGCAACTTTAAGCACTGTGAACATTTTTGTGGCCCTCCACGATGGCGTCACGCAGGATTTGGCGCTTGCGTTGACCGCCCAGGTACAGGCCCAGCATGCCACCGACAAGCAAGGCGACGGCAACCATCAACAAGGCGTAGTCATAGCTTTGAGTGGTGTCCTTGATCCAGCCCATGACCGGTGGCAGCCCAAGCCCTGCGATGTTGGCGATGGAGTTGATCAAGGCAATCGAAACAGCAGCTGCAGGCCCGGACAGATACTCGGTGGTGGTGGCCCAGAATACCGGAGTCGCCGCCCAATTCAGGCCAACAGCCACCACCAGCATCACGTAGGCCAGCCACTGATTGCCGGTAAACACCGCCAGGCCCAGCATGCCCCCGGCCAGCAACAGCGGCCCCCCCAGGTGCCAGCCGCGCTCACCGGTGCGGTCGGAATGACGGCCATTGGCGTACATAAATACGCAGGCCAGGAAAAACGGCATCGCCGACAGCAGGCTGACCACAAACGAACCCTGACTGGATACCGACTGCACGATCAGCGGCAAAAACAGGGTGACCCCGATGGTGCCGAAAGCCTGGAGCAACCAGAACAGACTCAGCAGCCACACCTGGCGACTGCGAAACGCCACATGCCAGGCATCCTTGTGCGAGATGACGGTGCTCGCTTGTTCGGCCTCGATGGTGCGGCTGAGCCAGGCTTTTTGCGCGCTGTCGAGCCAGTTTGTAGACGCCGGGGAGTCAGGCATGTAGCGCAAGACCACAATGCCCAGCGCCACTGCAGGAATGCCCTGGAGAAAGAACAACCAGCGCCAGCCGTTAATGCCCAGCAAACCGTCCAGATGCAGAAAGGCACCCGACATCGGCAACCCGATCACCGACGCCAGAGCCGCGCCGATGTAGAACCATGACATGGCCTTGGCCCTGTCACTGCGCGGGTACCACTGCGACAGGTAGTAGATGATGCCGGGGGTGAAACCGGCTTCGGCCGCGCCCAGCAACAGGCGCATGACGTAGAGCTGGTTGGCGCTCTGGATCAGGCTCATGCCAGCAGCGATGATGCCCCAGGTGATCATGATTCGGGCAATCCAGCGCCGTGCACCGACCCGGGTCAGGATGATGCTGCTGGGCACTTCGAACAGAATGTAGGTGAGGAAGAACAGACCCACACCGATGCCATACATCCGCACGCTGAGCCCGAGGTCGGCGTTCATGGTTAGCGCCGCCACCGAAATGTTCGACTTATCAATGTAAGCCACCATGTACAACAGCATCAGGAAAGGAATCAGCTTCAGATTGAGCGTCTTCATGGTGCTGGCATGCAGACAACTGTCCAGCGATGGACTTGTCATGGGGAAAACCTCTTGTTGTATTTATTTTCGGAACCCGACTGCCGCCTGATCCTTTGGTTTTGTCCAGACCATAAACCAGTCTTGACAACAGTTCAATATATGACTTTACAACCCTATATATGGGATTAAGTCGTCTTCCAGTTCGACTTGCTGCCACAGCGCCGTCACAATCCCCTGTTAGCCTCCGGTCCGATAATATTTTGTTACATCTGATCAGGTACCCGTATGAGCGACCAGAAAGACCAGGACACCCCAGGACACCCGACTGCCCGCCAGTCCAGCCGCCGTCATTTCCTTGAGTCCCAAATCGCCTCGCTACAAGGCGACGACCCCACCGGCACGCGCGTCAAACCCTTAGACAAATCCCCGGCCAGCGCCATGACCGGCGCCCCGCAGTTCGGCCCCAACGCCCTCACCCCGGACTGTTTGCCGTGAACACCATGGGCTCGCTCTACTGGCCTCCCTGGATCCGCGATCCCGAACATCCGAACTATTAAAACTTGATTTGCCCAGCGTGCTGGTGCCCCAAACACGAGCACATTGGCGACAAACTGAGCAAAAAGAACATCGACTGGGCCTGGTACACGGGTGCCGTGGCCGGCAAATTGCCTGCTCTAAATGCTCAATGAAAGAGCGCTGCTGCCCAAACACCTCGTTCCAAAAAATCGCCCGTAGCGTCCATGAGGCGGCACACAATGTTGCTCGGCTAATTGCCGCAACACCGCCATACATGTGCTCTCGCCATGAGCGCAAAAAGGTTGCCACTCATGTCCGACTGTTTCCGACCCAGAGCAGAGGATCACCTTGGTCGGGTAAGTACTTCCGGCTAGCGCTGAGGTTGATATCTAACAAAGGCATTCACACGCCACGTCTACGCAGTTTCGACTTTCCGGATTTCCTCTTGGTATCTTCCTTTCCGATAGCATTCAGTAATTTCTGGAACGTTGAGCATTCAATGTGACGAACAGCAGGACAGCACGCCACTCGACGAAGCTCGTCGCGTGTGGCACTGAGCCGCTCGATAGTGCGGTCTAGTTCATCGGCCTTTTGGTTAAGCCGCTGACGATCAATGTCAGGCTGCCCCTCTGCATCCAGCATGGCAGCAAGATCGCCTAGCGAAAGCTCTGCAAATTGTCCGAGCGCGATCAAGGACAACCGCTGGAGTATGTCGGCACGAAACACGCGACTCAGGCCGCGGCGCCCCACTGAACTGATAAGGCCTTTCTCTTCGTAGTAGCGCAACGTTGAAGCCAGTAAGCCGGAGCGTCGTGCAACTTCACTAATATCCATCTCTTTCATGCTTGACCTCAAGTCGACTTGAACTTGCAGACTGTCTGGATCAAACCGCCAAAACAGACTCAAGGCAAGGAGAAATACCGTGGAAATAGCTGAAACCGCGCTTCACATTCTGTGTATTGGAATGGGTGCAACGCTGATCATGGACGTGTCGGGTTTTGTTCAAGCACGAGTGCTTGGTTCAACGTCGCTTGACTATGGCCTGGTGGGTCGCTGGCTGGGCTACATGCTGCAAGGGCGGTTTCGTCATGCCTCGATCACGGCGGCAACTCCTATCAGGAACGAACGCTTGATGGGGTGGGTATTCCATTACATCACGGGCATTGTCTTCGCCACGCTGCTGATAGGTGCGAAAGGGCCAGCGTGGATCTGCGACCCTACGCTGACACCCGCGCTGGTGATGGGTTTGGTCAGTGTGATTGCACCTTTTTTCATCATGCAACCCGCGCTCGGTTTCGGCGTTGCCGCTTCTAAGACAGGGTCGCCGAGTATTGCAAGGCGCAAGAGCGTCATTGCGCATCTGACATTCGGAGTGGGACTTTTTGTGGCAGCATGGTTGCTGAGCCTGCTCTTCCCGGCATCGTTCTGCTTAAGTTGATTGCCTTCGGTTCAGCGGCGATGTTCAGGATAGGAAAGGTTTACCCATTACCAAGCTATAGCGTTACACGGGGCTAACCATCAATCAGGACCTTTCAAGTCATGCCACGCAGCACGCCATTGATTTCAGAAACCACCTGCTGGGTTGCTGTTTCGATAGCACCATCGTTGCGGCATAAAACCCATCCTTGATCTTCAATCGCTCGTTCGAACGCTTCAGTACACGCAACATGCTCAGCCTGGTGATGCATCACTGTGCTACCCAGGCCGCGCGAGCGTGTTGCCGCCCTCGCCCAGGAAATTTCAGGGGCAGTGACCACTCCGACATGCAGGTCTGGCACTCGCACGTTTCGATCCAAGTTCAACTGAAGGATCTCTGCAAACGGGACGGTCCGGCGAAACGCAGCATCCGATGGATACCAGCGATCAATCAGGATGATGCTGCCCACAGCCTGCTGTGTGAGTACATGGCTGGAAATCCAGGCGCGGCTCTCTGCGAAGCGCTGACAAATGGTCAATTCAAGGTCGTGGGAGGGATTTCTGGCGAACGTGTTGACGAGGGCCATAGTTTCAGCCCTGTAGGGATCGCTTTTTCGCTCGCATAGCCGGATCACTTTCTTGTTGTCAGCCCTCAGCACTTGCGTGATGGCCTCCAACAGTGTGGTTTTACCTGTGCCCTTGGGCCCATCCACAGAAACAAACAACGTGGGGTTCATACTTCGACCGTTAATACACATTGACGATGACTTTAACCCGATTGCTGGCTTGAGCGCCTGAAAACCCAAAATCATGAGGTGATGCTTATGAGGTCAAGACATATCACTGCGCTGTGCAGTGGCGACGTATTCCTCATGTGTGCTTGTCGCCTCACGCAAAGCCGGTAGCCCGAACAGTACGGTAGCGACCATAAACAGCCCGGCGCCAATGCCCACGCCAAACCCGGCAGCGCTACCGTAGACATCAATAACCAGCCCGGCGAGCATACTGCCCAGCGCCACCCCGATACTGATGCCGGTCGACATCCACGTCAGACCTTCGGTCATGCGTGCCGCGGGAACGATGATCGAGCCAAGGTTCATGGCGATGACCATGGTTGGAGCAAAAGAGATACCCGCCACCAGAAGCATGGCCGCCAAGGCGTAAACGTTAGGTGAAAAAACAGGTAAAACCGCTGTTAGTGCAGTGATCAGCAAAGCGATAAAAAATTGTTTTTCAATCGGCATGCCTATTTGGAAGGCGCCAAAACTCAGCCCGGCAATCATGGAGCCCATTGCATAGGCTGCCAGAATGAAGCTGGCGGAGGTTGGCCAATCATGCTCGTTAGCAAATGCGACGACGGCCACATCGACCGCTCCACCAATGACGCCCATGGCCAGAAGTGCCAGCACGATAATGCGCAGGCCCGGGTTATGCAGGGTTGAGCGTGCCTTGCCTTTGCTGGCCACGATCACCTGCGGCTCTGTGCGGCGCTGCAATAAAAACGCTGCCACCCCGATGGCCAGCAGCAATACGGCAGCAAGGGGCCCGGCCTCGGCAAATAAACCGGTACTCAGGCCAATCGCCAACGGCGGGCCGATAATAAAGGACATCTCTGTCAGCACCGTGTCCAGCGAAAAAGCCGTATGCAACTGCGGTGAGCCGCGAAACAAGTGAGTCCAACGTGCTCTGATCATCGCCGGCATGCTGGGCATACTGCCTGCCAGTACCGCCAGAATAAAAAGAACAACCGCTGGGGCGCCGGTGTAAACAGCCGCAATCAGCGCCAGCAACATGATGATGCTGAAAGAGGTGACCCAGGGTAGAACGCGACTCTGCCCCCGGCGATCGACGAGCCTCGAGAGATGCGGGCCAATCAGTGCATTCGACAATGTAAATGTCGCCGCGATAGCACCAGCCAGCCAATACCCGCCATTGTGCTGCACCAGCATGGTAATGAGCCCGATGCCAATCATTGCATGTGGCAATCGGGCGATGGCGCTTGCAATCACTAACCCCGGGACGCCGGGCGTAGAAAGCAGTTCGCGGTAAGGATTTGCCATGAATTTATCCGTAAGAAATTAGCGAGAGAGTGCATGTACATTCATATGCGTCATTCACCTCTTGTCGGCAAATCATACGAAGCATGCATCAAAGCAGTGGCGCTCACTGCACAGTACTCCTAGCCTAGCTGAACCTTTTCCCAAAAAGATTTCTCGATATGACGTCTTCAAAAGACGAAGAGCTCATTCTCGTAGATGAGCACGACCAGCCCATAGGCACTGGCTTGAAATTAAGCGTGCATAAGGACGGCCTGCTTCATCGAGCCTTTTCTATCTTTATTTTCAATGGCAAGGGTCAACTGATGCTGCAACGACGCGCATTGGGTAAATACCACTCGGGTGGGTTATGGACCAATACCTGCTGTGGCCACCCGCGCCCCGAAGAAACGGTTCTGGGTGCCGCACACCGTCGGTTGCAAGAGGAGATGGGATTTGATTGTGCACTGCATGAAGCGGGCACCCTGACTTACCGAGCTGAAGTTTCGCAGGGTTTAATTGAGCATGAATTTGATCATGTTTTTGTTGGGCGATTTGATGGGGATGTTCACCCTGACCCCGAGGAGGCACTCGATTGGCAGTGGATTGACCTCGACACCTTGCACACTGCACTTGTGACTCAGCCCGACACCTTTACGGTGTGGTTTAAAACGATTATCGAACAGCTCGGTGGCAAGCTGTGCAACCTCAGGGACTTAGCCCTGAAGTTGCACACTGAACAGGACATCAGGCACTGATCGCGTCAGTCTCCACATCCCGTGCGAAGTGGCCAACAATGGACTCAATCAAAGCCCTGTCCGCGACAGGGTCAAGGCCCGGGTACGGCTGGCCGTTGTACAGGCCGGTATAGGTCAGCATGTCCTCAATGCTTGAACCCTCCTCATACACGCTCCGCATTAGTTGGCACTCGGCGTCTTTGGCGTCAGTAGCACTCAGCGCATAATGCAGGGCCAGCGCACTGCCGAATTCCAAGGCGTTGCAAGCAATACCATGCTTTTTGGCCAGATCAATGCTGCGGAAAATTCGCTCATTGCGTTGTAACTTGCGCAACGGGTCACGCCCGACACGAGCACAGGGATCCTTGAAAGAATTTTTGCAACGTTCAAGAAAGGTCGAGGAGAAATCACTGATGGCATCTGCCAGGTGCGGATATTCAGCGACCAGCGCAGGCCCGACTTCCTGATGAATCAGTCGCTCGGCCAGCGCGCTGACCCGCGGATCACCCATGCCCTGCCCCACCCACGAATAGCCCAGCAAGCTGGAGTACCAGGCAATGATGGCGTGCGGCCCGTTCCAAAGCAGGTTCTTCATCACTTGAGTCTGGCTGATGTCATCAACGGTTTTCACCTGACGCAGCCGCTCCAGCAGATTGCTGCACCGCTCTGCGTACAGCGGCATATCAGGTTCACTGTTAAACAGGATCAAGTGCAGTTGACCGAGTGCATTGGTTGACTGGGCAAACGGTCTAAAGCGTGCAATTAGCCGTTCGTACTCGGGCGCAGGCGACTTCTGTGAGCGTTTTGGCGCGGGTGTGCCGTCATTCAGACTGTTTTGAAAGATCGTCGACTTGATTCGTAACTGCCGCACCAGCGCTTCATTACTGATTTTGGAGACGATACGGCTCACGACAGTTTCAGCGAAATGGGTGTTCTCCAGGATTTTGGCGCACAGCTCGGGCGATACCTGCTGCGCCAGATGCGTTTGGACTTGGCGGCGGACAAACTCCGCGCCACCCACCTTGTTCAGCACTATCAGGATCGTCAGCTCTCGCCCGCGCCGCTCGAAACGTCGAACCAGACCTTTGGCAATCACCCCCGCCTGCTTGCGAATCGCGGGTTCGGGCAAACTAAGCCCGACGATCTCCGCAACGTCGTACATACGGATGACAGCTTCTTCGTCGTCCATGTCGATCATGTTGAGCGAATCGATGGTTTGGTCAAAGGATGTCGCGCCGTAGCGCACACTGAAGCTGCCAAAGGCCTGAATGGTTTCTCTGAGCATCCGCGAGCGCGTTGCGGCAATGATTTCACACGGACGTGTGTAACCATCCCAGTGCGAGAAGATCTGTGTCAGGTAGCCGCCGCCCATGGCGCCAAAGCCATGAATTCCGACACTGAATTGGTTAAACGCCTGCGGAAAACTATCAGTCAGTTGCGGTGTGCCCAGGTCTGGCATGCAATCGTTCAGGTCTGCGAGAAAGCCATGCATGCTCTGATACACCTTCAAGGCAGCCGCCTTGACCTCCGGTGCTGGTGGCTTGATGTCTTCAATCAGAATGGGTTGGCCTTCAGCGCGGGTCGCAGACAGCAGGCCGTTTTCAGAGTCTTCCAGCATCAAGCAATGTTCAGGCAGGCAGTTCAGCGCACTGGCCGCTGCCAGAAAAATCTCGGGATGGGGCTTGCCTTGAGTCACTTCGTCGCCACAGACGGTGACATCGAAATACTTCAGCACATTGGCATTGATCAGGTATTCCTCGGCAATCGCTCGACGGCTGGACGTTGCAACGGCCATGGTCAGGCCGTATTTGCGCAAACGCTCCAGCACCTCCAGCAAACCGTCCTTGATCGGTACGCCATTATCGCGGACATAAGCCAGCTCAAGTTCATCGGCGCGCTTTCTGACTTCTGCGTAGGGGAAGTCGTCGCCATGGTTGGCCTTGGCCAGCGCTTCGGCTTTCTTGGCACTCAGGCCCAACGAACCTATGAGGGTGTCTTCACTCAGGGGTGTGCCGAAAATCTCGAGCGCTGCCTGTTTCAGGGTTTTGAAACGCAAGCGTTCCGTGTCAAACATTGTGCCGTCCATATCAAAAATGGCACTGAAAATGCGTTTGCCCTGGAAATGAATCATGGGGGTGTTACTCCTTATACCGCGGGTGATGGGTTCAGATAAAAGCAGTGCTCAGAACGCATCAGGCGGAGGGACGTAACAATGGCGCCAGTCGGCGCAGCTGCCTGGCAACCGGGGTCGCAGGCGGGAGATGGCGAAATGTATTAAGAGGCGAGAAACAAACCCTGTCGCTGCGCGCGCACAGCTTTTTACGTGAGGCCCACACTTGGCAATCAGGGATGCGCAAGGTGAGCCGGACGAGCGATTGATACGTGTGATTCCATCCATAGGGCGTTGAAATATCCTGTTTCGATAAAGAGTCCTTTTTAGCTATAACCTATTCAATGGCTCTAAAGCAAGGCAGCACGGCCGTCACTAGGCAGTGGTTGCCGAAGGCAACGTCCGGTTGCGTAGTGACCGTAACTGCCTGCGCACACAATTGAGCAGGACTCAGTGGCTGCCTGCGACAGCTGTCCCTGCGCGGTTCAATTGCTCAATCAGGACTTTATTGAAAGCGGCTGGATCTTCCATTTGCGGGGCATGGCCCATGCCTGGAAATTCAATCAACCGGGCGTCCGGTATCAGAGCCGCGGCCTGTTTGCCGAGCACTTTGTAATGGCCAATTTTGGCCTTCACTTCAGGCGCCGCTATATCGCTGCCAATCGCAGTCGTATCGGCGTCACCAATCAGCAGCACTGTAGGTACCTTGATTTGCGGCAGCTCGTAGATCACCGGCTGGGTAAAAATCATGTCGTAGATCAGCGCCGAGTTCCATGCCACACGCTTATGCCCCGGGCCTTTGTTCAGCCCCGCGAGCATGTCTACCCACTGATCGTATTCGGGCTTCCAGTGACCTGCGTAATAGGTGTTTTGTTCGTACTTGCGTATGCCGGCAGCGTCCAGTTTCAGTTCGCGCTCATACCATTGATCGACGCTGCGCCACGGTACACCGAGGGCTTTCCAGTCCTCCAGGCCGATCGGATTGACCAGCACCAGCTTCTGCGTATCTGAGGGGTAAAGCAGCGCATACCGGGTTGCCAGCATGCCGCCGGTGGAATGACCAATCACACTGGCTTTGTCTATGCCAAGCTGACTGAGTAATGCATGGGTATTGGCGGACAGTTGCTGAAAACTGTACTGATAATGTTCAGGCTTACTGGATGTGCAGAAGCCAATTTGATCAGGCGCCACTACTCGATAACCCGCCGCACTCAGTGCCTTGATGCTGTCACCCCAGGTCGCTGCACAGAAGTTTTTACCGTGCAGCAACACGGCGGTATGACCATTGGCCGCCCCTGTGGGAGCTACGTCCATATAGCCCATCTGCAAGGATTGCCCCTGGGACTTGAAGGTGAAGTGATGCAGCGGGTACGGGTACTTAAAACCCTGAAGTTCTTCGCCATAGCCTGGAGTGGATGACTCGGGGGCCGCAACCGCAAGCATGGGCAAGGCGCAGGAAAGAGCCAGGCATGAGCGCTTGATAAAAGGTACAAACTTCATGGGCAATGCCTCAAAAAGACTTGAGACTCACACGCCACTATTAACCCAAGGTTAAAACCCGCCTGTATGATGTCGCGCTCAAGAATCAGGCCACTACTCAAGCCTGCCGCGGGTCAGTCATAGCTCAGGAGCGTTTCATGAACAGGCTTTACCGGACTTTCAACGTGGGAGAGTCCGCCCCGCGGTTCGCGCTCAACTCACTGACCCTGGGTGTATTGCTATCCGGCGCGGCGCCCGTCGCCCATGCAATGCAAACTGAACTGCCAGCCACCAGCGTGACCGCCTCCGGGGCATTGAGCTATCAAGCTGATCAGGCCACAGTCGCAGGTTTCGAGTCGACGCCGTTGCTGGACACCCCCGCTGCAATTACGGTCTTTACCGATGCCTTGATCACTGACCAGCAAGCCCGCCTGCTCAGCGATGTATTGAAAAATGACGCGTCAGTGGGTGAAAGCTATGCGCCCGTGGGCTATTACGAAAACTTTGTGGTGCGTGGCTTCTCGTTGAACTCAGCCAGCAGCTACAAAATCAACGGCCGCACCATCACCGGCGAGCAAAATGTCGGCCTGGAAAACAAACAGCAGGTTGAATTGCTCAAAGGCCTCGCGGGTTTGCAAAGCGGGGTGTCCGAGCCTGGGGGTGTGGTCAATTACGTGACCAAACGAGCCGCGGATGTGCGCTCGGTCACCGTTTCGACCGATGACCGAGGCAGCGGATACCTGGCCACGGACGTAGGCGGCTGGTTTGGCAGCGAGCAACAATTCGGGCTGAGGGTGAATCTGGCTCATGAAGACATCCATTCTTACGTCGAGCACGCCAATGGCCAACGCGACTTCGCTTCCATTGCCTTCGACTGGAACATAAGCCCCAATGCTCTGCTGCAACTGGATGTGGAGTACCAGAACAAGGAGCAACGCTCAGTACCGGGCTATCAACTGCTGGGCGGTACCGATCTTCCACATCATGCTTCGCCGAAAAAGCTGCTTGCCCACCAAAGCGGCAGCAAACCTGTGACCATAGATTCTCTGAACCTCAACGGGAATTTTGAGTACCGCTTCAGCGATGATTTAAAAGCGAGCCTTAGCGCCTCGCGCAGCAAAGTCATCATCGATGACTACAGCTCTTTTGCCTGGGGCTGCTACGGCTCAGACAGTTGTGCCGGCAGTGCCGTGCCGAACTACTTCAGCCCCGAGGGCGACTACGACATCTACGATTTCCGCAGCCCCGACGACACGCGCCGCAACGATGAAATACAGGCGGCGCTCAGCGGACAATTCGATACCGGCACTATTAGCCACGAACTGACCGTGGGTACCAGCGCGTTTCGCCGCGTGGTGGACCAACGCGAACTGATCAACGAGATGATCGGCAGCGGTAACGTCGACACCGATCCTCAAGACTTCCCCCGCTACACCGGCCCGGTCAACGACAGTTATCGTCGTTTGGACAGCCGCCAATACGGCGTGTTCTTCAATGACCTCATCAGTTTCAACGAGCAGTGGCAAACGGTGCTGGGTGGCCGAGAAGTCCGCCTTGATGAGCGGACGTTCGATGACCAGGGTGACACCACGCGCCACACCCGGCGCTATGAATTCTTGCCGCAAGCCGCACTGATCTACAAACCAATGCAAAACCTGTCGCTGTACACCCGTTACAGCAAGGGCTTGTCGCTGGGGGGCGAGGCCCCCTGGTTCGCCAGCAATGCCTTTGAAATATTGGCGCCAACCGTGTCGCGGCAAATCGAGGCCGGTATCAAATACGACTGGCAGCGCATGAGTTTGAGCGCCACGCTGTTTCAGATTCGTCAGGCTTACCAGTATGCAAGGCCCAACGACGATGCCAGCTTTACCTTCGTGCAACAGGGCGAGCAGAAAAACACGGGGCTTGAATTGGCCGCCAATGGTCATGCAACTGATCGCTTGCAAGTGTTTGCCAGCGTGGCAGCCATACGCTCCAGAGTGACCGGCAGCGGTACGCCGGAATATGAAGGGCACCAGACAATCAATGTGCCCACACTGCGCGCCAGCCTTTACGGCGACTATGCGTTGCCTTGGGTCGAAGGCTTGGCTTTGTTGGGCGGCGTGCAATATAACGGTAAAAAATACGCTAACCAGCAAGGCGCAGTCGAAGTGGGCTCCTACGCCATTTTCAATATTGGCAGTCGCTACAGCACGCGTATTGAGGGCTATGACACCGTGTTCCGCTTGACGGTCGACAATCTCTTTGACAAGCGTTACTGGCGCGATGTCGGCGAGTACATGGGGGACAATTACCTGTTTCAGGGCGCCCCGTTGACCGCAAGGCTGAGTGCCTCGATCAATTTTTGATGGGGCCGATGCATGAGGCCATCGGCTTCGTGGTGCAAGGCAGTTCTCTTGCCTTCACCGCGAATGAATAAAAAGCCCGCTCCGGGGTCAGGATTACTCACTCAATAACGATACATCCTAAGACTTTGAGCGGCTGTAGCTGACGGTTAGCGCTACGAGGGCAATGATAGTTTTCCAAACGTGCAGTGGATCAGCCACTTCACGTAAAGGAACTGTTCACTATGCCCAAGGATTATTCTCCCCTACTGGATTTACTCATTGTTTCGCGCCCAGGACGTGAACACGATCGGGACAGGTTTAAAGCTGCACTCCTGACGCTCGACCTGTACTCGGTGTTCGACATCATTCGTTTATCCAGAAACGACTTTATTGATCGACTTGCCCAATACTGCGACGACGATGGAGGGGAAGCCTATGACAATGCCGTCGGCTATGCCTCACAAATAGAACTGCTGGCGCGTGACCCAACTTCACTCGATGACGACTCGCTACGTAACAGACGCAGCGCTATAACCGACCCCCGTGCGCCTCCCACCTACGCGACCCTGTTCCCTGGCAACGGGGAGACATTTTGCTCCGCATCCTCTCTGGCCGCCGTCGATTCACCCGCTGCTTATCTGCGTGCGCTTTATATGTTTGCGCTGCAGCTTGAGCAAACAGGCAAAGGCACTAAAGAAAAAATAACCCTCAACCGACGACGGCCAACACTCAAAGATCTGATGATCGACGATGAAAATACCCATCGCGAACTGCCGATGTTGACCTTGGTTAACGAAACCTTGAGCGGGCCTGTAAAAAAGTATCTGACTGACAACAGTGATCTCTACGGCAACCGAACTGTGGAGCAGGTGTTAACCGAACTGCGTTACCCGTTCGAACTTCCGTTCGATCTGGCACATCAGCAATGTGTATTGGGTTTGTCGGCTCAAAAACCGCGACTCGGGGCTTTGAATTACCTGATCAGTCTCAAGCTCCCGTACAACCACCAACCCGAAAACAAATACGGCGTCGTGCAACAGGAAGCCTATGAGGCACAACGCCTGCTTACGCTCCTGAGTCCAGCTCAGCAAAATCTGTTGACTGAAGACGTTTACGGGCAAAACCCGGCAATCGATTCGCCGTCTGCGTCCTTTTTCAAGAAACACTATGGCCACAGCCAACCCATTACTGATCAACAACAGTTCATGCAGAGCACTGGTTTGAATACCGACCAACTCCTTGAATTATTGGCGTTGGGGCGTTACCACCCACGGCGCTCAGCCCATGTATTACCTGAACAGGCGCAGATGACCACCGATCAGAACATGGGGGCACGCTATGTCAATGGCCCTGTGGTGGCCGGGCAAAAAAGCCTGGGACTCAGCACCGTCACGGCCGACAAAATGATTCTGGTGCAGACCAGTCCTCAACGATACGACCGGTTACAACGGATGATCCGCTTGCAACGCTGGCTCGATATACCTTTTTTCGAGCTGGACGAGTTTGTGCACAGCGCTCAAGGCTGCGAAGGCACTCCAACAGACTCGCTGGTGATTAATGACAATACCCTGCGGGCATTGGGCGTTTTTCGCTATTTAAGCCAGCGCTACGGCATCAAACTTCACACTTTTTCAGCCTGGTTGTACCAGTTGCCGGTGCATGGAACAGCACAACATGCAGCGTTGTTCGATCAAGTATTCAACCCCCCGCACTGGTTGCATTCACCCTTGATGCTGGACAACCAAGCCTTGGACCTCACTACAACGGATGCCACTCTGTTCCGAATCTGTGCGGCATTGGGTCTGGAAGATACGCCAGTATCGTTGGGACTGCTCAAGGCCCGTACGCAACTATATTCGGGCGCGCCCGCGCGCAATATCACGACCCTTTCCAGCTTTTATCGCCAAGCCACACTGCCAGCACTGTTCGGCTTATCTATTTATGAATGTGATCAACTGGTTCAAATGCTTGGAGGTGCGGACTACCGCCGGCAATTGGTTACCCCCCTCTTACGGACATCAGGCAGCAACGCTCCGTCGGACTTTCTCGATGTACTGATGCAACTGGACTGGGTCGTCACCTGGCTCAAAGACAGCAAGACCAGCATTACCCAATTACGCCAGCAATTATTGCTGGACACGGTGTCCGCCCCTGCGCCAGTACAGGCGCGACTTACCCAACTTCACAATGCACTGCACGGCATGCAAGGGTATTTTCTTCCTCAAACCACGTTCGATGAACTGGATCTTCCCCAGGCCGAAGCGAGCGCCAAACACCTGGAACTCCCTTGGAACCTGGTGCTTGCAAAGGCGCTCTTAAGAGCAAATGTGCTGCCCAACAAGCAGCCAAAACTTGAGGCTATGGAGAAAGCCATAGATGTAGTGGTTGATCGCTACACAACGCTGAGCCTTGATTACGAACGTAACCGGGCTCTCAAAAGCGTAGCCAAACAAAAACTCTACACGGTGGTAGGAGCGGCCTTCGCACAACTACAGCCTTTTAAGGCGGATGTGGAGCATGTGCTCAAGGATGCGTCTCAAGCCAGCGAAGCTTCAGGCTTGAATAAACAGGCTTTCAAGCAGACAACCCGTGCTTTGGCCAATGCCCTTGGCAGCCAGCATCCCAAGGACACTCTCAAGCATATTCTTCTGTACTTGCCCAATGCCGAGGCCGACCTGCAATTGCCGTTGAGTCGTACGGTATTGCAATCATTTCTGCTCAACCCCCACTGGCTGGACGCGGAGCAGGCAAGCACTTCCATGCTCAAACTTACACTCAGCACCCTGTATCTGTTCCAGCGATTCAATCATTTCAGCCTGCAGTACGGGGTCAATCACGACTCGCTGCTCATTTATTTGAATGAGGCCAACCCACAGGTTCTCCCCGAAGACTGGACCAGCCTGAATGTGCAATCTCACCGTCAGCTATCCGAGATCATGGGCTGGAGTCCTGCCGAGGTTGAGTTGCTGACCCAACGTTTGCCCGAAAAACGAGTGCGTTCAATGGTCGAACTGGACTGGCTCATGCGCTGCCATGACGCCACTAAAGCCACGGGGCTCTCGGCAAAGATGGTGCTGCTAGCCACCGGTTTGACGACCACTTTCAGCTCCGATGACTGGAAACACGTGGGTGTCGCCGCCCTCGGTACTCACCCAAGGAATGACCATGTCTGAATACATCCATCAGCAGCTTAATGAGCAACTGCGTGACGCATTGCTCGCGCTCTATCTCACCTATGCGCTGGCTGAAGACAGCACGCTGCCACGCCAACACACAATCCGCACGGCTGATGATCTATACGCCTATTGGCTTCTGGACGTGCAAGTCAGTCAGGCGGTTCCAACCACTCGCGTCGCTAGTGCCATTGCCAGCTTGCAACACTATATCAACGCGATTTCATCCGGGCTTGAACCCGGTTATGAAACCCTGGGTATGTCATCTGCTCAACACAAAATCTGGCGGGACAGCTTGCATGCCTATTCGATATGGCGAACAGTTCAACAGGTGCGGCATTTCCCGGCGCATTACCTGGACCCGATGTTACGCAGTCAAAAAACCGAAAGTTTCAAGAAACTTGAAAACGACCTGAATCAATGTCGTCTGGATGCCGACAGTGTGCGCCCTGCTGTTCAACGGTATTTAGCCGAGTTTGAAGAAATTGCTACCCTTAAGACGGTAAGTGGATACATTGACGGCGCCTCCAACAATTTTGCCAACAGCACCTATTACTTCATTGCCAAATCCAATATCGACAGCACGTATTTCTGGCGCTCGCTGGATATGTCAAAGCGAACTGAACCCTTTGTGATCGACGGTGCTCAGCTCTACAAACAAGACATTCCACAGCCTGGGGCTTGGTCTGAATGGAAAAAAATCCCTCTTCCTGCTTCTGAGTTCATTCCAGACCATAGTATTCGCCCTGTGTGCTTTAATAATCGACTGTTGGTTATATGGGCTGAGTGCATTCCGCCCTCGGCCACCCATAACAGCCCCGAATATACTTGGGCTGACCCTGGCGAGTCTGAGAAGAGTTATAAAAAACGCTTGAAGGATTATCTCAAAAGCCGCTACTTTCAGTATCGCCTGTACTTCTCTTATATGAAATACGATGGCAGTTGGAGTGGGCCACAAGTATGCAGTGACGAATACTGTGTCATGGGTGAACTGACCAAGCTCGATAAGGATGCGGTCAAAGACGCCACTGATACTATTGCAGTGCTGGACTCTACCACACAACCTCCTTCACTGTTTATCGGCCTCAATGCCTTTGCAATGCCATCATCGGACAACAAGAGCGACTACACCCGAAGTGATTTTTTTCAGGCCGTGAGAATACACCATGACTTCAGCGTTAAGCGTCTGATCTCAAGAGGTACGCTGGTTGATCTCACGTTCAATGTAGACGACGAACAACTGGCCAACCGTTATTTGGCTCTATTCGTCTTTAACAATAAAGACTCGTTCAACTTCCATGCTCCCACCAGCGAAGTCATCCCCGTCAACGAGGCTGTTGATAGCACCCCCACCTCAGCACTTTCCAATTGGAACTTCGAAAATAAACAGTCTTTTATCCGCAATCTGCGACCGGGTAGAGATATCGTTTACAACACTACTTCCAACGTATTAGAAGTCACTTCAACACTGGACAACCCTCTCCAGGAGCATCGATGCATTGCGTTAAAAGCACGCAGCAATAACTCTGAGCTGACTTTGGATTTGTGCTTGCATCGTCCTACCAATAGCGGATTTGGAAAATCGGAACTGGTGAATGGTTCCTTGCTGCGTTTAAAATCTGGCGGTGCCTTACCATGCAACTGGATATCCCTTTCCATTACCTGTGACAAGACAGGTCTGACCTACTCAAGCCTGATTTATGATGACAACTCTGCAATCGTTTCAAGCGTGCACTCCATAGATGCCCAGCCCGTGCGCCAAGGCTGGGAAGTCCAGTTGGCAGGCAAATACATTGACTATGACGCCTTTAGTTTTATTTTCGACAACAGCAATACAGACTATCGCATTACCGTCCATTTTCATGTACTCAATAGCGACCCTGCAGATGAGCGATCCAATTGGGTATTCGAGAATGCACGCGCCACGTTATATGAACGTCACTATAAGCCCGTCGTCATCATCCCGCTCAATGATGTTCATACTCACCCGTCCAATATCCACCGTGGTAACAGCTACATCGTAGGTGAGCCCAAAACCTCACGCCGTGAACTTAATGGCACCTCGTTAAGCTTGGCCCCGGACATGCCGTTTGTGGCGCATATCCAACTTAACCCTAAAACCTTGCGCCCTTTAGAGGAGAAAACCCAAGGGGCAATTGACCGGCCCCGGCCCATTACCATCATTCACGGAGTGCTTATTTTCGATACGGACACCCGTCACAACGACCGCATTATTCGAGGGTATGCACTGAAGTCTTCGGATGTGACACTGCCGGTCAAAAACGAAGCTACTTATACTCCCCTTTCGCCCAAAATCACTCGCCGCTATGAAAGTCCCATCGGCAAATTAGAGTTCATAGATTTCAGCGGCTCTACCATCCATTACAGTGACAACACTGCGATGAAAATTCCCCGAGCCCGCATTCGCATGAATACGGGCATTAGCCGCCAACTGATTGATGCCGCTAATATCAGTCTGGACTCTCTCTTTTCAATGAGCGCCAGCCAATGGCGCGAACCTGCATTAGATGCAATCGCCGAACCCGCTTTACTTGATTTTCATGGTGCGCATGGTCTCTATTTCTGGGAGTTGTTTCTCTACCTGCCTTGGCTGGTCGCCAGTCGCTTGAACATGGAGCGTCGTTATTCCGAGGCGCAATTTTGGCTTAACTATATTTTTGACCCGCAGAGTAATAACAGTGATTCGCACGCGCACGCGCCTGCGGTGCACTGGAAGCTGCCTGCGCTGATTGGCGACAACCGCGACTTGAGTTATGCGCAAGACCAACAGGACGACCCGAACTTGATTGCTCTCAGCGCTCCGGTCTACTTCCGTCAAGCGTTGTACATGCTCTACCTGGACATTCAGTTCAACCGGGGCGATGCCGCCTACCGTCAAGCCAGCGCCGACAGTCTGGTGGAGGCCAAACTCTGGTATGTGCGCATAAAAAATCTGCTGGGCCCTCGGCCGAACATGACCCGCTCCGACCCATGGCTACCGATAACCCTTGCCGATCTGGGCGCGTCGACCTCCAGTGAACTTCGTCGGGTAGAAAAACGCCTGGGCCGGAACTTTACAAAATTGAGCCCGCTGCATCGCTCACCTGCCACTGTTACTCAAACTACCTTAGCGCGCGACTCTAATAGGCTGTGCCTCCCCCTAAACCCTGATTTGGTTGCACGCTGGGACAAAGTGCAAAGCCGTCTGCATAACTTGCGCCATCACCTTAGTATCAATGGCAAGCCTCTGCAGCACACCATATTCGCACCGCCCATTTCGCCACACGCCCTATTGACCGGTTATGGGCGAAGTACGCGTGACGGCAACCTTTCCATGCCTGACAGGCAGCTAGCGGACGTTGGACATTATCGTTTTCAGGTGGTCTACGCCCACGCCATGACAATGGTCGAAAACGTCATTCAGCTCGGTACTACCTTACTCCTGCTGTTCGAGCGCAAGGAGCAGGCGCAGTACTTGCAACAGCAACAACTTCACGCGTGGGATCTGGCAAACATTGCCGTCGAACAACAGAAGCAAACCATGGTTGTCGACGAATCAAACCATCGCACACTGCTTGCTGGTCGCCAGGTGATTCAGGGGCGGATGAACTACTTTGAACAGCAACTCAAGGAAGGAGTCTCCTCGCAAGAAGCCCTTGCCAGTCAGCAGTACCTGGACGCTGCCAAATGGGATATTGCCGCAGCGAGCGCTCAGGCCAGCGCCGGGCTGGCGATGCTGTTACCCAATATTTTCGGAACCTCCAATGGCGGAATGCGCTTTGAGGGTGCGTTTCATGCCATTCAAGCGGGCGCCCAAGGGATGGCAAACGAAAAACGCTCCAGTGCCCAGCATCTGGATCGAACCGAAGTGTTCAATCGTCGCACTCAAGAATGGACCCAAGCCTTGGATCAGTGCCGACTGGAGATCAACCAGCTCGACATGCAACTCCAAGCTCACGCGCAACAATCCGCCACGCTACGCTTGCAGTTGCGGCACAGCGAAGCAGCGATGGAACAGGCACGACTGACCTACGACATGCTCAATAAACGATTTTCCAGCGTTGAGCTTTTCCAGTGGCTCAACAGTCAATTGGCGGCTTTCTACTATCAGGCCTACGATGCGGCCCATTCACTGTGCCAAACCGCTCAGGCCTGCTGGCAATTTGAACGCGCCGATTGGAACAGTTCCTTTATTACAAGCAGCAGCTGGAGTAATCAATTCAAGGGGATGACGGCGGGCGAATCGCTAAAACTGGATTTACAACGCATGGATGCCGCTTACCTCCAACATAACCAGCGTGAACTGGAAATTACCAAAACAGTGTCCTTGCGCCTGCTGCATGGCAAGGACACCGCTACCACCCTGAACAAGGAATGGACGCAGCTCAAGCAGCAGATGACCAGCAATGGAACCGTTGACTTTGCGTTGACCAAGGCATTGTTTGATGCAGATTACCCAGACCATTACTTGCGCAGAATCAAAAGTGTCAGCGTATCCCTGCCGGCCACACTCAGTCCTTATGAAGACATTCGAGCGACTCTGACGCAACTTCAAAATCAGACCCAACTCTCTAAAGCACCTGACGACACCCTCAATAATCTGCGGGTCAAAGAGCAGGTGGCACTCTCTACAGGCGTCAATGACAGCGGCCTGTTCACCCTCAACTTCGACACTGATGAGCGTTACCTGCCATTTGAGTTCACCGGGGCGGTGTCCAGTTGGCGCTTGGCCTTTCCCAATCCAACAGCACAACACGCCATGCTCGACTCTCTCAGCGACATCATCATTCATGTGCGCTACACCGCAAGAAGCGCAGGAGGTCTGGGATGAGCACCCAAGCTGCCACCCAAGGCGATGTCCTCACGCCGTCTCTGCCCAAGGGCGGCGGCGCCATACACAGTATTGGCACGGGATGGGGCGCTGTCGGCATGACTGGCGGCGCGTCATTCCAGGTTCCGCTACCTTTGTCTCCTGGGCGCGGGTTCACTGCGCCAATGAGCCTTACCTACCACAGCGAACTGGGCAACAGCCCGTTCGGCATGGGCTGGGATGCTTCAGCAGGCGCTATCAGCCGCAATACCCTGAAGGGCGTTCCGGCCTATAACCATGAAGATGTGTTTATTGGCCCTTCAGGCTCGGAGCTTATTCCCGAACGTACCTTAAGCAATACCCTGTTAACCCGTGTGGCCACTCATTACAACGGCCTGCAACTAGATTCTTCCTATACGGTGGTGCGTTATCTGCCGCGAAACGAAAACACCTTCGATCGTATCGAACATTGGTCATCACAGGCTGATACGGCAGGCTTCTGGCTCGTCCAGGGAGCAGACGGCAACATTCACCTGTATGGTAAAACGCCCGCAGCACGCATCGTCGACTCGCAGATGCCCACCCATGTTGCCCAGTGGTTGCTGGAAGAAAGCCTGAACCCCCACGGCGAGCAGATTTACTATCAATACAAGGCTGACACTAAGGGCAATGGCCCGCGGGATTTCAGCGCCCAACGCTACTTGACGCGCATCTGCTACGGCAATATCACCGCCAGGCCTCAGTTGATGTTGTGGTCGACGCAAACACCAGCACCACGACAATGGCATTTTGAGCTGATTTTTGATTACGGCGAACGCGCCCGCTCGATGACTCAAGCGCCCTCCTACCTTGAGCAAACCCCTTGGCTTGAACGCAGTGATCCCTATTTCAGCTATGCCTATGGGTTTGAACTGGGCAGCCGACGTCTTTGCCAGCAAGTCTTGATGTTTCACTATTTTCCAGAAGAAACCGAACTGGGCAGCGAGCCCGTTCTGACACGCCGGGTGCTGTTCGAGTATGCATCCACCCACACCCAGGTAAACCAGTTGCAGTGCGTGCATCACCAAGCGTGTGAGGCAAGCGGAGCAATCAGCCATTGGCCACCTCTGGAATTGACCTATAGCGATTTTGAGTTGACTGTCGCCCCGGCTGACTGGCGACCTTTTGACGCGTTGCAAGGCCCGGTCAATAGTCAGGGCTATCAGTTGGTTGATTTGTACCGCGACGGCCTGCCCGGGGTGCTGTATCGCAACGATAAGAGCTGGTACTACCGCGAGCCGCTCAGGGCCGAACCTGCACAAACCCTCGATCACGTGGTTTATGGGGCGTTACAAACACTGGAGCGCATCCCCATTGCGGATCAGACCCGCCCGCTTCAACAATCTTTGGCCGATCTCGATGGTGACGGCCAGTTGGACTGGATCATTGCTCAACCCGGCATGAGTGGTTTTTTTACCCTGGACAGCAACCGTCAATGGTCCAACTTCGCGCCCTTTACGGCGCTGCCACAGGAGTTTTTCCACCCTCAGGGTCAATTGGCCGATTTGATGGGCAACGGTGTGTATGACCTGGCCCTGATCGGCAGCAACAGCGTGCGCCTCTACATCAACCAGGGCCAACTGGGGTTTTCTCCAGGCACCGATGTTGCTCATCAACCCGACGATGACCACTTACCGCTGCCCGGCAATGGCACCACTGAGTTGCTGGCGTTCAGCGACGTGCTCGGCAGCGGCCAGCAGCACTTGATCCGCATTCGTCACAACGAAGTCAAATGCTGGCCAAACCTGGGACGTGGTCGATTCGGTAAAGGCTTTATTTTCGCCACATTGCCCTTCACCTATGCCGAGTTCGAAGCGTCGCGGGTCTTGCTGGGCGATCTGGATGGCTCGGGGGCCAGCGACCTGCTCTATGTGCAACCTGATCAGGTGCTGATTTTCATGAATCGCTCCGGCAACGGGTTGCAAGGCACACCCGCTTCGTTACCCTGGCCCGTGGGGGTCAGACATGATCGTTTCTCTCAAGCCAGCGTTTCTGACCTGCAAGGCCTGGGCTGCTCCAGCTTGATCCTGACGGTCAATCATCCAACACCACGTCACTGGCGTTACGACTTTGTCAGTCGAAAACCCTACTTGTTGATCAGCACCGATAACAATATGGGGGCTGTCGGTCATATTGATTACAGCAGCAGCGCCCAGCAGTGGCTGGATGAAAAGCACAGCCGCCAGCGCGAGGCTAAACCGCCAATAACCGGTTTGCCATTTGCACTGCACTTGGTAACCCGCCAGCAACAACACGATCAGATCAGCGGCAATCAATTGACCCAACGTTTTACTTACAGGGAAGGCTATTACGACGGCCTTGAACGCAAGTTTCAGGGGTATGGCTTATTGCTGACCACCGACACCGAGCAATCGACACTGTCGGCAGGCCGTCATGGGCACACGGCTGCACTGCTGCGCAAAACCTGGTTTCACACCGGCAAATCACTGGACATGCCCCGAGATAATTACTGGGCCGGCGATGAGCATGCCCTACCTCTGGGCAAGGCACTGCTCACTCGTCTGGAGGCAAGCACGCTACAAGACACCTTGTTACCTACTCCGTCCGCTGGTGACTTGCGTGAAGCAGCACTTGCCCTCAGCGGCTTAACATTACGTGAAGAAGTATTCGCCGCCGCTGAGGCCGCGCTTACCCCCGTGCCCTACACGGTCAGCGAGCACCGCTATCAACTACGCCAGCTACACCCGCCCGCCTCGCTGCTGGTTTTACCTTTGGAATCGAAGATATACCGCTATGAACGCGAGCGTACCGATCCTGCCTGCCAACACACGATCAATCTACGCCGGGACCGCTATGGCGGCCTGGTGCACGGGCTTACCATTGAGTACGCCCGCCGTGCACGCCCCAGTGACCCGCCGCCTTTTAACGAGTCTCACCAAAAAACCTGGTGGCGCGACACCCACGACCCGGCTCAACAGGCGTACTACATCAGCGAAGTCCTGGCGCAACCCATCCATCTGGAAGGCAACCAGCGCTGGCGGCTGCACCTGCCTTATCGCCAGCGCAGCAACGCGCTGGTACTTGAAAAGGACAGCCTTGAACCTGCGCATATCAACTACGAAAACTTGATCAGCAGTGGGCCAACAAACCCATTAGGCTCACACGTCCCTCGCACGTTGGCCGGCATGACGGTGCAGTACTACACCCTCGCACTGAGCGACTCGGCCTTGGCACAAGGACACGCCAGCTTTGAAGCATTACCGGCCTATCGTGAAAGTGCTGAACTGGACGCGATGGCTCTGTCGGCATACGACGATCTCCCCTCATTGCCGGGCGCGCCCTCCTTTGACTTGGCGCGTACCCTTCGCCAAGAACACTACCATCGCATGTCAGTGTTTTTACCCACCGACAACGCAGATGACTCGCAGAGCCGTGCGACAACCGCACTGTGGTCGCTCAAACAAGGATTTGCCCGATACTCAGGTCAGCAGTCCTTCTATCGAGTCTCCCGTTTACGCCCCTCAGAAAGCCACTCATTCACCGAACTGACCTATGACCGCTACCACTGTCATATCGCTTCAGTGACTTCAATTGATGGTTGCCAAACCCAGGCTGTGTACGACTACAGATCATTACTGCCCATCAAGATCATTGATCCTCAGGGCACCGTTCAGCAGGCGCGTTATGACGCATTCGGGCAACTGCAAGCGACCAGCATCTACGGTCATGAGCGCGGTATAGCCACGGGATTCGCGGCCCTTGAGCAGTACCAGCGCCCTGCTGATGACAGCCCGCAAGCGGCTATCGAGGCGCCTGAGACAGCACTGTCAAACGCCGCCAGCGCCTGCTTCTATGCACCCTTCAGCTGGATGGGGAAAATTTCCGCATCCCCTGAGCGTGTGCAATGGATAGCCAAGGGCTATCTGACTCCTGGCGGGTATATCCGTGCCAGCTGTCGAGCACGCGTGGCCACACTGGACTTGAGCCAGGGGGATAACCGTTTACTTAGTGAGCAGATTGGTCTCGCGCGTCGAGAGCCGGTTTATGGTGCTGTGTTGCAGGCAGATACCTACACCACCAGCGACCCGGATATTACCCGGCACATTCATATCAACCTGACGTGTAGCGATGGTTTTGGCCGCGTTTTGCAAACCAAGCAAAAAACCTCAGCGGGAATGGCCTACGTGGTCGACCCAGCTGGACGACTGACCCAAGACAGCCAAGCGCAGCCTCTGCGTCAACACAGCGAAAAGCGCTGGCGTGTCAGTGGCAGGGTTGAGTACAACAACAAAGGCCTGGCGATACGTAGCTATCGTCCTTACTTCGCAGATCAGCACGGTTACATCGAAGACGAGTCATTACGAAAAAGCGGATTCAGCGATCAATTGTTCTATGACCCGCTGGGGCGCCTGACGAGCAAGATAAACGCCAAAGGTGATTTAAGTCGTCAGACTTATCACACGTGGTACACCGTCAGTGAGGATGAAAACGATACCTTCGAGGATTAAGCACAATGCCTTGCGCGTGTTGCTCATAGCTGATGAGCGGGCCTGCCATAACAGCAGGCCCGCACTGCTCCGGAGCGACGGCCAGAGATCACTCTCAGTGGGGATCGCTTATGTAGGCCACTCGGTAGTTACGAGCATTGATACGTTCAAGGATCAATCGAAATGCACCGCGCCGCTTACCGGCACCTGGAAACCCATGAAGATCCGCAGACCACAATTCAGCACCACTGTCGCGGTGTTTGTGCCAATGCACCGCCGCCATTCGCCCTTCACTCAGGTGACCCAGCGTGATAGCGATGCTGCGACCTTCAAGACCTTCCATGCGGTTCGCAATGCTGGACGTATCGATAGTGATAGACGAAGCAGTTGAGCCTGTAGCCACAGCCAGCCTGTGAGTACTTGCAGGAGCACTGCTTTCTTTCGCCACTTTTCGCTTCGCCAATGCAGTGGAACCCTGGACATCAAATCGGCTTAGGCCGCCTTCAGCTGAGCCTTGGACCATCGCTTCTCGAGCAGGCTCGCGCAGTAAAATGTGGCTATAACCCAGCTGACGCAGCTCTTTACCCACCGGCCTTTCAAGCTCAATCAATTGGTTTAAGCGCTCTTGGGAGCTCGCAGGGCCAATAAAACCGTAAATTTTGCCGGTTGCTGTTGTGTGTGACTGAATCGATAATTTTTCTTCATCGCGTTGTTGTTGATAAAAAAAATTGACCAGTCGGTTGGTCTCTTCATGGGTCAGGCCACGAGACTCGGCAATGTCTACAGCCGTTTCGGACAACCACTTGGCCACTCTTCGTTGTCTGGCGTCAGGGGAATTAAACAACGCGCGCCTGTTTTCCCTCAGGTAGCGGTCATGAATCAAAAAAGCCACAAGGCTCACCCCGAGCAAGACACCCAAGCTTGCTCCGATTACAGGTACATCAGCCACTGCCCAGCCCAAGGCCGCTCCCAGCCCTGCCAGCAGCGGAACATAGGCAAGCCCCACGAGCAGACGTTGAGCCATGGGAGATCCCTGAAGCCCGTCCCGATCACTCAGAGTCATCGGATTATTGTTCACCATCGCATAAAGATTCAGCCCATTGATATCGCACCCGGGGTCTGGGCTTATCCAGCGCTGCAACCAAGGCGCGTAGTATCTGAAACCGTAGTAGTAGAGCCCCGTTGCATCCCGCTCTTTGCCCGAATAGCGAAGGGTCTTGAATGTCACTTCAATGGCATTTTTCGCCGCCCACCAGGCAGTGGCACCAAAGGGGTAATACCCTTCCTGACTGAGAAGCGCAGCATGCTCATCGAGCTCCAGCGAACAACTGCCGAGGGGGTCCGACAGGCAGAATCGGAGTTGCTCATCCTCTACGCCTCGGGGCCTGCCCTTCTCCCATTGCAACGCTTTGACCGTCGCTCGCCCGGTGTCCACTGACAAGACCGTGAGCCACTGACCCAGCGCATGGTCACGGCGCAACTCAAGCCCTGGCAAATAGATCACTTCACGCGTATGGGTCAGGCTCATGGCCTTGCTCGACCGGCATTTGAGGACACGCAGCCCGCTGGCATCGTAGGCATAGGTCTCCAGATCATGTTCGCCGTCGTCACGAAGCACTTGGTTGACCTGTGTGAGTTGATTACGCCCGTTCCAGGTCATGCTTTGGCCCTGTGCCAGCATTTGCTGATTACCACAACGATCAAAACCACTGCCCGAGATTGGGTTCGCTGTGTAAAGGACGCTTCGATTACTGTTCAGGGCCACTCGCATCTGCTGGGTGTAACCCTGCCCTACCGAGGGAATATGTCGCATTTGCAAGAGATTACCGCTGCCGTCGTACTGATATTGGCGCGTGTAGTTTCGCCAAAGATTACGTTGCGCAGCACCTAGCATTACCCATTCAGGCAGTCGTGAACCACCGTTGTGCTGCGCATTTTCGCGCCCGGTGGCGTGGGTCAACTGGTACAGGGTGTCGTACTCGAACAGGCTTGTGGCGTTGACCTTGGCATTGCTGGTCCAGGTGGTGGCCTGGGCAGCGTCACTGATGCTGCACACATTGCCAACCCGGTCATAGCCATAGGTAAGGTCTTGCAGGGCATGCTCCCGGCGCTCGGAACGGTAGCTTGCCAGCCGGCGCACGCTGCCATCAGCCTCGTTATAACTGACCTCCGTGATCATGCCGTTGCCGGCTCGCTCCAAGGTCACGAGCCCCAAAGCGTTATAGACCCGGCGGTCCACCACAACTTTGCGCTTACCGCTCTTGAGCAGCAGCGAGAGCTGAGTCAGCTCACCTTCCTGGCCGTATTGCGACAGGTGACGATTACCTCTGGCATCGGTCTGCTCACGCACGGCGCCCAAGGCATCGTATTGCCAGCTACTGAAAAAGCGCTCGGGTTTCAATGCGTGCTCGCGCAAGCTCTGCACCTGTGACCAATTGACTTCACCGGGCACCAGAGCAAAACGTCGGGACTCACCCGTAATGCTTCCCGAGAGAGCGTAATGATCGTAAGTCACGCAACCCGCCGTATCGTCATGACGAGTCAGCCGTCCACAGCGATTGTGTGCCGCGTGCTCACGCGTCCTGGCACCGTAGGTTAAACGCTCAGCGCAACGCTCCTGCAAGTCATCACTGGCCTGCTCAAATAACGCAATCGGCCTGAGCAATGAATCATATTCATGACGTGTGCGGGCGCCTCGACTGTCCCAGCGCTCAAGGGGTTGCCCACCACAGCCAAACAGCGCCACGCTGCGCCCGGCGTCAATGGAGTCAGTGCGCAAAGCGACCCCGGAAAGACTGTAACAGTGGCTCATGTTAGGACGCACAGCAGGGTCACCCACCTGCAGTGCGTAAAAACGCGGATCCCATTGTTGGAGCAAGTAGCCAGTGGCACTCCACACATTGCGGGTGATGTGAGCGGTTGGCGAGTCTTCACTGCGCAGCCGGTGGTAAGCCACCGAACGCACGGTGGCACCCCGAGGGTCGAAAGCAATCAGTGAAGGCGTATGACGGTGTAGGGAAGGCATAAATACATGACCTGCTTGGCACAATAATTGGGCCAACCTAACCATTCAACCTGCTTTGTCAGGGGTACTTATTCGTTGTTTTTTGTGACTGAATAAGCGTCTTCCGATAGCCTCAATTCTCACAATTAATTGATAGCCTGCTAACCAAAGCCTCACGCTAGACGGCTCGCTTCGACTTTCTATCATTCCCAGTGATAATAACCTTTGCTGGGTTCGATTCGTTTGCCAGTACGCGCGCCAGCATTATCCGCCCATCTCAACAAATTGGCGGATGCACCCCTCATGGAACAGTCACTGAAACATTTGCGCTTCCCACTGGCGGCTTTGGCCATCGTGGTGATGAGCGCATGCGGCAAAACCCCACAAGCGACTGCTCCTGCTCCCGCAGCCAAAGTCAGTGTGGCCAAAGTACTGGAACAGCCGGTCAACGAATGGGACGAATTCACAGGGCGCCTTGAAGCGCCGGAAACAGTTGAAATACGTCCGCGCGTGTCGGGCCAGATTGATCAGGTCGCCTTTACTGAGGGCGCCCTGGTGAAAAAGGGCGACGTGCTGTTCCAGATCGACCCTCGTCCTTTCCAGGCCACTGTGCGTCAGCTTGAAGCCCAGGTGCAACAAGCGCGCGCCAACGCCAGCCGTACTGAAAACGAAGCCCAGCGCGGCGAGCGTCTTCGCCAAAGCAATGCCATCTCGGCAGAACTGGCTGATTCGCGTACCACTGCCGCTCAAGAAGCCCGCGCCGGTGTCGCAGCGATTCAGGCGCAACTGGATCTGGCCAAGCTCAACCTGAGCTTCACCCGTGTGACGTCGCCCATCAGTGGCCGTGTCAGCCGTGCCGAAATCACGGCCGGCAACATCGTCACCGCTGATGTCACCCCTCTGACCAGCGTGGTTTCGACTGACAAGGTCTACGCCTACTTCGACGCCGACGAGCGCGTATTCCTCAAGTATTCGCAACTCGCTCGTCAGGGCCAACGCGGTCAGACCACCCCGGTGTATCTGGGCCTGTCCAACGAAGAAGGTAATCCTCATCTCGGTCAGATGAACTTCGTCGATAACCGGGTCAACCCGCAAACCGGCACCATCCGGGGGCGCGCGGTATTTGACAACGCCGATGGCAGCTTCACGCCTGGTCTGTATGCACGCCTGAAATTGGTGGGCAGCGGTACTTACTCGGCCGTCTTGATCAATGAAGAAGCGGTCGGTACCGATCTGGGCAAGAAGTTTGTATTGGTGATGGATGCTGACAACAAAACCACCTACCGCACGGTTGATCTGGGGCCAAAAATCGAGGGCCTGCGCATTGTTCGCAGCGGCCTGAGCAAAAACGACACCATCATCGTCAAGGGCTTGCAGAAAGTACGCCCCGGCTCCCCGGTAGCGCCTGAAGTGATCCCGATGGCCAACGAACAAACCCTCGCCGCACTGGCGCAACAACGACAAGCCCTGGAAGCCAGCAACCTGCAACAAGTGAAGCCCGCCATCAACGCGCCGAAGCTTGCCAGCGTTGCGACTCCGCGCGGTTAAGGGACGACAACTCCGATGAATTTTTCCCAGTTCTTTATTCAGCGGCCGATTTTCGCGGCTGTGCTTTCATTACTGATTCTGATTGCGGGCGGCATTTCGCTGTTCCAATTGCCCATCAGTGAATACCCCGAAGTCGTGCCGCCAACCGTGGTAGTGCGTGCCAGCTTCCCCGGCGCCAACCCCAAGGTGATTGGCGATACCGTTGCCGCGCCCCTGGAACAAGCGATTACCGGCGTGGAAAACATGCTGTACATGTCTTCGCAATCCACCGCTGACGGCAAAATCACCCTGACCATCACCTTTGCGTTGGGCACTGACCTTGACAATGCTCAGGTGCAGGTACAGAACCGCGTGACGCGGACACAGCCCAAGTTGCCGGAAGAAGTGACGCGCATCGGTATTACGGTGGACAAAGCTTCGCCCGACCTGACCATGGTTGTGCACTTGACCTCGCCGGATCAGCGTTACGACATGCTCTACCTGTCCAACTACGCCATTCTCAATATCAAGGACGAACTGGCGCGCCTGGACGGTATCGGTGATGTGCAAATGTTCGGCATGGGCGACTACTCACTGCGGGTATGGCTCGATCCCAACAAAACCGCATCGCGCAACCTGACAGCTACCGACGTGGTCACGGCTATCCGTGAGCAAAACCGTCAGGTCGCCGCCGGTGCTCTGGGCTCACCGCCGGCACCCAACGCTTCCAGCTTCCAGTTGTCGGTCAACACCCAGGGCCGTCTGGTCACTGAAGAGGAGTTCGAAAACATCATCATCCGCTCCGGCGATGATGGCCAAATCACGCGACTCAAAGATATTGCCAGGGTTGAGCTGGGTTCCAGCCAGTACGCGTTACGTTCTTTGCTGGACAACCAGCCGGCCGTGGCACTTCCAATCTTCCAGCGCCCCGGCTCCAATGCGATCCAAATCTCTAACGATGTTCGCGCCAAAATGGCCGAACTGAAGAAGAGCTTCCCGGAAGGGATGGACTATCAGATTGCATACGACCCGACCATTTTCGTCCGTGGCTCGATTGAAGCGGTGGTTCATACCCTGTTTGAAGCCCTGATTCTGGTTGTGCTGGTTGTGATCCTGTTCCTGCAGACCTGGCGCGCTTCGATTATTCCGCTGGTGGCCGTGCCTGTATCGCTGATCGGTACGTTTGCGGTGATGCATATGTTCGGCTTCTCGCTCAACGCCCTGTCGCTGTTCGGCCTGGTATTGGCGATTGGTATCGTGGTGGACGATGCGATCGTAGTGGTGGAGAACGTCGAGCGAAATATCGAACTGGGGCTCAACCCTGTCGATGCGACCAAGCGCGCGATGCGAGAAGTGACCGGGCCGATTATTGCCACGGCATTGGTGCTGTGTGCGGTGTTCATCCCGGCCGCCTTTATCTCGGGCCTGACAGGTCAGTTCTATAAGCAGTTCGCATTGACCATTGCCATCTCGACAGTGATCTCTGCCTTCAACTCGCTGACGTTGTCTCCGGCGCTGGCCGCGGTATTGCTTAAAGGCCATCACGCCCCCAAAGACCGCTTCACCAAACTGCTCGACCGCCTGTTCGGCAGCTGGCTGTTTGGCCCGTTCAACCGTTTCTTCGTCAAAGCCAGTAACGGGTATGTCGGTACGGTGCGTCGCATCATTCGTGGCAGCGGGATCGCCATGCTGATTTACGCAGGCCTGATGGTGCTGACGTGGGCCGGATTTGCTCACACTCCGACCGGTTTTGTGCCCCCGCAAGACAAACAATACCTGGTGGCCTTTGCCCAACTTCCGGATGCGGCCAGCCTGGATCGTACTGAAAGCGTGATCAAGCGCATGTCAGAGCTGGCACTTAAACAGCCCGGTGTAGCCAATTCGATTGCCTTCCCCGGCCTGTCGATCAACGGGTTCACCAACAGCCCCAACAGCGGCATTGTCTTTGTCGCACTGAAATCGTTTGAAGAGCGTAAAGACCCGAGTCAATCCGCTGCCGCCATTGCCGCCACACTGAATGGGGAATTTGCCGATATTCAAGAAGCCTACATCGCTATCTTCCCGCCGCCTCCGGTACAAGGCTTGGGCACCATTGGCGGGTTCCGTTTGCAAGTCGAAGACCGTGGCGGTCTGGGCTATGACGAGCTGTACAAAGAAGTCCAGAACGTAATTGCCAAGAGCCATGACGTGCCGGAACTGGCCGGGTTGTTTACCAGCTATCAGGTCAACGTGCCGCAAGTCGATGCCGCTATCGACCGTGAAAAGGCCAAGACCCACGGCGTGGCGATCAGCGACATTTTCGACACCTTGCAGATTTACCTGGGGTCGCTTTATGCCAACGATTTCAACCGCTTCGGACGTACTTATCAGGTGAATGTTCAAGCTGAGCAGCAATTCCGTCTGGAACCTGAGCAGATTGGCCAACTGAAAGTGCGTAACAACAAAGGTGAAATGATCCCGCTGGCGACCTTTATCAAGGTCAGCGACACCGCAGGACCAGACCGTGTGATGCACTACAACGGGTTTGTCACCGCTGAAATCAACGGCGGCGCTGCACCGGGTTACAGCTCGGGCCAAGCCGAAGCAGCAATGGAAAAACTGCTGAAAGAAGAACTGCCCAACGGCATGACCTACGAATGGACTGAGCTGACCTACCAGCAAATCCTGTCGGGCAACACCGCGTTGTTTGTGTTCCCGCTGTGTGTGTTGCTGGCGTTTCTGGTACTGGCCGCTCAATACGAAAGCTGGAGCCTGCCACTGGCGGTGATTCTGATCGTCCCGATGACGCTGCTCTCGGCAATTACCGGGGTGATTCTCTCGGGCGGTGACAACAACATCTTCACTCAGATTGGCTTGATCGTTCTGGTGGGGTTGGCATGCAAGAACGCCATTCTGATTGTGGAGTTCGCCAAGGACAAACAGGCAGAGGGGCTCGACCCGCTGGCTGCGGTACTGGAAGCCTGCCGCCTGCGTCTGCGGCCGATTCTGATGACCTCGTTCGCCTTCATCATGGGTGTGGTGCCTTTGGTGCTCTCCAGCGGTGCTGGCTCAGAAATGCGCCACGCCATGGGTGTTGCGGTGTTCTCCGGGATGCTCGGGGTGACCTTCTTCGGCCTGCTGCTGACACCGGTGTTCTATGTATTGATTCGCCGCTATGTGGAGCGCAGTGAAGCGCGTAAAGCAGCCAAACACCTGAAGTTGGAGTCGCAGCAATGAGCTTGAAAGTCTTTATGCCGAGCCTGTTGGTGCTGGCTTTGAGTGCTTGCGCCGTTGGCCCGGACTACAAAACTCCGGACACCCCACCGGCACAGGTCAATGCCGAGTATTTGAAGGGGTTTGACCGCGCGCACTTTGAAGGCATCTGGTGGCAGCAGTTTGACGACCCGACGCTCAATCAGTTGGTGACGCAATCGCTCAACGGTAACCGCGAGCTGCGTGTGGCGTTTGCCCGCTTACGTGCAGCACGGGCCATTCGCGATGACGTCAGTAACGACGCCATGCCGACTATTACCAGCCGTGCCAGCAGTGATATTGGCAAAGGACAGATACCGGGCCAGACCGAAAAGCGTGTCAACAGTGAGCGCTATGACCTGGGTCTGGATATGGCGTGGGAGATCGACCTGTTTGGCCGTATCCAGCGCGAACTGGAAGCCAGCGACGCAGATGAACAGGCCGCAGCGGCGGATCTGTACCAACTGCAAGTCACCATGATTGCGGAACTGGTGGATGCCTACGGCGAACTGCGCGGCGCCCAACTGCGTGAGCGCATCGCCCTGGACAACCTGAAAAACCAGCAGGACTCCAAGGCCATCACTGAAAGCCTGCGCGATGCGGGCGTGGGCGACCAACTGGACGTGGTGCGTGCTGACGCCCGCTTGGCTTCGGTTGAAGCCAGCGTGCCACAGTTGCAAGCCGAGCAAGTGCGCGAGCGCAATCGTATCGCCACGCTATTGGGCCAGCGACCTGAACAACTGAACGTTGATTTGAGCCCTAAACAACTGCCCGCCATTGCCAAGGCGTTGAACATTGGCAACCCCGGCGACCTGTTGCAGCGCCGACCGGACATCATGAGCGCCGAACGCAAACTGGCAGCGGCCACGGCTCGTATCGGCGTGGCCAAAGCCGATTTGTTCCCGCGGGTCAGTCTGAGCGGATTTCTGGGGTTTACCGCCGGGCGCGGGTCACAAATCGGTTCGGCGGCAGCCAATGCCTGGGCACTGGGGCCGCGCATTACCTGGCCCGCTTTTGATCTGGGCAGCGTACGCGCACGTTTGCGTGGCGCCGATGCCGAAGCCGAAGGCGCACTGGCCAGTTACGAGCAGCAAGTACTTTTAGCGCTTGAGGAATCTGACAACGCCTTCAGTGACTATGGCAAACGCCAGCAACGTCTGGTGTCGTTGATTCGTCAAAGTGAATCGAGCCGCACCGCCGCTGACTTGGCAGCGATACGTTACCGCGAAGGCACAGTGGACTTTTTAGTCTTGCTCGATGCCCAGCGTGAGCGTTTGGCCGCTGAAGACAGTCAGGCACAAGCCGAGGTAGAAATGTATCGCGGCGTAGTGGCCATTTACAAAGCGTTGGGTGGCGGCTGGCAACCTGAAACGGAAGAGACCCTGGCCCGCGCGCACTGATTTAACGCTGTCTCCAAGAGCTCCTTTGGTTGGCCGCAACCAACCAATTTTTTGCCCCGCGCTCATTCGGTCGCGGGGCTTTTTTTTGCGGGCTGGATCCATCCGCAATCACCCCGCCGTTTGACTCCAGCTGCAGACTGTCCCAATCTTGCAGCCCATACGCTCGCTTGTTTCTGGATATTGCATGGCTCAGCCTCGCCGTTACCTGTTTGTCAGCCTGATGTCTGCACTGATCGCAGGCGGCCTCTGGTATGGAATGCGCTCCGCCCCTACGGTAGCGCCCGCCACCACTGGCCACAGCTATTCGGCTGCGCTCGAACAAGCCCATAACGGGCAGCCCGGCGCTGCGCGGGTCTTGTATCAGCAGTTGGCCCGCACTGACCTCTCCGATATCCGCCGCGCCAGCTTGCATGCTGAACTGCCTAACTACCCAAGCCCTCAAGCCTTGAAGCTGGCAGATGCCGACCTGCTCAACCCTTCACCTTTAGTGCGTCAGGCGGCTATTCAAAGCGTTGCCGGTCTGGTGCCCAATGCTCAACGCACGCTGCTGCTTGGCCCGTTACTGGAGGACCCTGAACAAAGCGTACGATTTGCGGCAGCCAATGCCTTGCTGGGTTTGTCGGCCGATGAACAAGGCCTGTACTTCGGCCCGTTGCAGCAAGTCGTCGACGAGTATGAGCGCGACCTCACTACCCGCCCGGACGACGCCCAGGCGCAAGGCCAACTTGCCCGTTTGTATCTGCATGAAGGGCAACTGGATCAGGCTCAGGCAGCGCTGGAGAAAGTCACGGCCCTTGAGCCGGATAACCTGCGCGCAGTGGTGGCACAAATAGAGTTGCTGGATAAACGCGGGCAGGCTGATCAAGCACGGCAATTGTTGGCCAAGCAACTGCAGGCGCACCCGGATTCGGCTTATCTGCAACATGCCCTTGGGGTCTGGCTGCATAACCACGGCCAGACTGAATACGCGCTGCTCGGCCTGGCCAAGGCCGTGGAGCTGGAACCTGACAACAGTGACTACCGTTACAAACTGGCAGTTGCCCTGCACGACCTCGAACAATTGGAAGCGGCACAACGCCAACTTGAAGAGCTGTTGCAACGACAACCCGCCAATCGCAAGGCCCGCATTCTGCTGATCCGCTACTGGAAAGAAACCGGGCAGATACAGAACGTGCAAGTGTTACTGGCACAACTTGAACAAATGAACCCCGATGATCCAGCCTTGCAGCAGGGACTTTGAAAGGGGTTCACGGCTAGCACAAGCAGTCAGCCCGCTATTGCAGGCCCACGCGGTAAAGCACGCCATCCTGCTCATCGGTCAAGACATACAAATACCCGTCAGGCCCCTGGCGGACGTCGCGAATACGCGCGTTCAACCCACCTAATAAGCGCTCCTCATGCACCACCTTGTCGCCATCGAGCTGTAGACGTATCAGGTCTTTATCGGCCAGAGCGCCAATAAACAGGTTGTGTTGCCAAGGCTTGAAGCGGTCTGCATCGTAGAACGCCATGCCGCTGATGCCCGGCGATTTATTCCAGACGTGATGGGGAACGACGGTGCCTTCCAGTGTCTTGCCCTTGGCCTCGGGAATGGGCTGGGAAGAATAATCAATGCCATGAGTCGCCAGCGGCCAGCCATAGTTTTTGCCGCGCTCAATCAAGTTGATTTCATCACCGCCCTTGGGGCCATGCTCATGGGCCCAGAGCGTGCCCGTCCACGGATTCAACGTCGCACCTTGTTGATTCCGATGACCGTATGACCAGATTTCCGGCCGGACTCCTGTCTGCCCTACAAAAGGGTTGTCGGGTGGAATTCGTCCATCGGGGAAAATACGCACAATTTTGCCCTGCAACTTGTCGAGGTCCTGGGACGTGGGCCGCTGATTATTCTCGCCAAGGGCGATAAACAGATAGCCGTCGCGATCGAAGACCAGGCGAGAACCAAAGTGGTTACCCGTAGAAAGTTTGGGTGTTTGACGAAATATCACTTCAAAATTGTCCAGTTCGGTCAAATCATCCGATAAACGAGCGCGGCCGACCGCAGTTCCGGCCTTCCCCCCTTCGCCACCTTCTGCGTACGACACATACACCAATCGATCTTTGGCAAAGTCTGGCGACAGGACCACATCAAGCAATCCCCCCTGCCCTTTAGCCCACACCTGCGGTACGCCTGACAACGGCGCAGAGAGTTTGCCTTCAGGACTTACCACCCGCAGATGACCTGGGCGTTCAGTGATTAACAAGCCTTGGTTATTGGGCAGAAAAGCCACCGCCCAGGGATGATTTAGCCCCTCCACCACAGGCGTCACCGTAAGGGTCCCCGCCTCGGAAGAAAACGACTTCTGCCCGTCGGTAGAAGCTGCAAAGGCAACATTGAGCAGTGAAGTGGCACACACCGCAGCCAACAGAGTTCTTCTCAGCATTAGCTGTTCCTTATTCGATTAACGATTTTCCCGGGGTTGCAGCGACGGTGCAGTCGGCTTGACGGTCTCGGGCAGCGGCGGATTACGCGGGTAGCCATTGCCCACCCCACCATTCTCAAGGGTCGGGGCTTTCACTCTGGGCATGGTCGAAGGCGCCGGGGGCACCGGCGTAGCAGGAACGCTGCCTTGACGGCTATTAGGATTGATTCGCCGCAGTGTGTTGTTGGTGTTGCCGTGCGTGGAGCCTTGTGCCACCCATTGGATGTCCGAAGAGGCCGCAGCCTGAACATCACTCTGTGCATTTGCGCACGTTATTGTGGCAAACCCCAGCAGAAGCAAGGCAAGTCTGGATCGACAAGGTTTCATCGCATTCTCCTTCTCTAGGCACCCAGAATCTTTGAGGGACTCTGGAGGCGCAGGTTCGGTTTAAAACTTAAATACGCTCAATTTAAAGTCTCAAAATGTCACTCAATGTTACTTGGCAAACCCAACCGCTAAGTAAATGCCCCTTTAGGCCACTCAACAACCTGTCATTTATGACACTTACGCCATGATGTTTTTGCGTTTATAACCCATCCAAACTCTGTCGAGCCTGACAGGCACTGCAGGGGTGAACCGTGATGTTATTTATGTCCGCAATCAGGATGTCAATCATGCCTAAACACCCTGCCCTAAGGTTATTCGCCACTTCCCTTCTGAGCCTGGCCTTGCAAAACGCCTATGCACAGTGCTCGTTCAGCCCGACTGCTGGAGATGACAGCTATATCTGTGACAGTGGTAGCGCTGCGTCACTCACTGACTTGCAGGGCAACAATAGCCTTAGCTTGCCCAGCAACAGTACGGGCACCATCACAGGCCCGGTATCTTTCGGCCCCGGTGCTGACCAGATCACGGTTAACGCCGGTCTTATTGATGGGGCGGTCAGCCAAGGCTCGGGCATAGATGACTTCATCATGACGGGAGGCCAGATCCGGTCTCTGGCACAAGGTGACGGTCGCGACACCTTCCTGATGACCGGCGGGACTATTGTCGGCGCTTTTGAGGACGGCGATGTGGCCACAATGACCGGTGGGCGTATTGGCCGTGTTGATATGAAGCTGGACAACAATATTTTTAATATGTCGGGCGGCCAAATCATTGGCAATCTGGTGACCGGTTTTGGGCTGGACACCATCACCGTCTCCGGTGGCTCCATTGGCGGCAACATCAGTGTCAGCGGTGGCAACGATCAAGTCACCGTGACAGGAGGCACCGTGGGAGGCCAGATTCTAATGAGTTTTGGCAACGACGCCTTTGTCTGGCGGGACGGCGGTACGCTTGAGGGGGCTGTGATGATGGGCGATGGCGACGATACCGGGCTGTTGTCCAATCTGCCCGAAACCTTACTGTCGACTACGCCGCATATTGATGGCGGCCCGGGCAATGATTCGCTGACCTTTGCCAACAGCAACCCGCAATCGGGTGCACGTTATGTCAACTGGGAAACGATAGCGCTGACGGAAGGCTCCCACCTGACCCTTAATGACACCCTGACATTGGGCGATACCGTCAGCAGCACGGGTAATCTGAACATTGATGCCAGCAGCCAGATTGACTCCAGCACAGGTGTCATTTCGCCCTTCACAGCGGGCCAGAACGTTAACGTCAATAATGCTGGCTTGATAGACCTGACCCGAAGCGGAAGTTCCACTGGCGACACCTTGACGATCAATGGTAACTATTCCGGCAATAACGCCATTATCAAATTACAAAGTGTACTGGCCGGCGACAATGCAGAGTCCGATCGACTGATCGTTGCGAGCGGCCAAATGTCAGGCAGCACCGCACTGAATGTCACCAATATGGGCGGAACCGGGGCATTGACCACGCAAAACGGCATTCAAGTTGTGCAAGCCAATCAAGGCGCTACCAGTACCGCAGGTGCATTCACGTTGGGCCAATCACTGTCTGCCGGGGCTTATCAATACTATCTGTTCAAGGGAGGGATCACGGCGGGAAGTGAAAACAGCTGGTTTTTGCGCTCTAGCGTCGTGACACCACCTGCGGTTGCCGCCGTTATACCGCCTGTGGTGGTGCCTCCAGTTGTGGTGCCTCCAGTGAGTCCACCCGTCGTGGTTCCTCCTGTTGTGGCCCCTCCTGTTGTGGCTCCAGTTGAACCCACGCCTGTCCCTGCCCCCGTCGCAGCAGTTGGCACGCCAGCCCTGCCCACCGCAGCGCCCGGGCAAAGCATTACGCTTTATCGTCAGGAGGTGCCGCTCTACGCTGTGGTACCGCCTGTAGCGGCCCTGCTGGCGCAAACGTCAATAGGCACTTTTCATGATCGCCAGGGTGAACAAAGTCTGCTGACTGAAAAGGGTGCCGTTGCGGCAGGCTGGGCACGCACGTTTGGCAGTCACTTGCGCCAGAGCTGGTCCGGTACAGTCGCCCCCAGTTTTGACGGCTCCATCAACGGGTATCAAATAGGACACGATGTGTATGCATGGACATCAGAAAGCGGTATGCGTCAGCGTGTCGGCCTGTTTGCCAGTCAGTCCCGACTGGACGGTGATGTGCGCGGATTCAATCTGGGGTTTAAAAATGCCAAGGCGGGTGACATCCGCCTTGACGGCGACAGCCTGGGCGCTTACTGGACGTTGATCACCCCACAATCGGCGTACGTGGATGTCGTGGCCATGGGTACCCGCTTGGACGGGCGCACGCGCTCTGAACGCGGGGTGAAACTGGATCTGGATGGCCATGCCGTTAGTCTGTCGCTGGAGACGGGCTACCCGATTGCCGTGTCCAGCCATTGGCAAATCGAACCACAAGCTCAGCTGATTGCACAGAGGGTCTCCATGGACAACGCCAGCGATGGCATTTCCAAAGTAGGCTTCGAGTCGCAGGACTACCTGAAGGGCCGGGTCGGCGCACGCATGAAAGGGGCTTACAGTGTCAACAATGTGCCCGTCGAGCCTTACCTGCGTGCCAACCTGTGGCGCAGTTTCGGAGGCCGCGACGCCACAAGTTTTGACACTGTTGAGGCGATCAAAACCGACCACAGCGCCAGCAGCATGGATGTTGGCGCAGGCGTGGTGGCGCGTTTGAACTCAAGCGTCAGCCTCTATGGCAGCACCGATTACAGCGCCAACCTCGACTCGCGCAACCTAGAGGCCATCAGCGGGACGTTGGGTATACGCATAAGCTGGTAATCAAGGATAGGGATCAGGCCCGATTTCGATCACCGTGGACTCACGCGCCTCTGCAATCAGCGCTTCGCGGCACACCTGGTAGCAGTCCTCGATATGGCCGTTGCCGACCATTTTCATCACACCAAAGCTGATCGTGGCGGCCACCGCCTGCCCCACAAAAGGCACAAACCGAATGACCGATTTGGTGGCTACCTTGGTGCCCATTTTGCGGACCAACGACATGACCAGTGTTCGGCTGATGAATTTGCCGATGACTTCACTGCCGATGCCCGAGACTGCGACGACGATAAGACGCCTGGATCGCGTGTCCATTTGTTCAATCTGCTGCGGGGTCAGGCCGAATTTACTGTTGATGGCAGGCAGCATTTCAACCAGCAGCGCCACATCCGTTCCGATATCCAGCCCCGGTATCGGAATGGCCGCAGCACCAGCCGATACGGCTGAACGCTTGGTGACCATGGCCTTGCACTCGTCACGAATGCGATCCAGCTCAGCTAATGATCTGATTAACATAGGACTCCCCGACTAAAAAATAAATCCGACGCAGTCTACTACGCCCCACCGCCACTCATGGCGGGTCTGCTTTTAATGTAGAGGGGATACAGCGCGAGAAATTCAGAACGAGGGCAAAAATTTAACTGCAGGCGGGTTCAAGCGGAAGGGAAAATCAGCCTGTACTCGCTGGGAGTACAGGCTTGAGGCTTTACATGTCTTTTTTAACTTTTGTCCATTCGGATTTGATTTTCTGAACGAAGGAGTCTTTCGGGGCTTCTTTACAGGCCGTGATCACCAGAGGGGTGAGAGTTTCAACACCGTCGACGTCAAGCACAGCGTCTTCTACCTTGCCACTTTTGTTAACGGCTTCACCCAGACCTACAGCGGTCGGCTGGAAGGTGTCTTTAACTGCCAGGAAATCCTCGCACGTCCATTTCGAAACAGGCTGTTTGGTATCAGCGTGAGCCATTGAGGTCAATGCTACCAAGCTGGCTGCGCCCATCATCAGGATGTACTTCTTCATATCAATATTTCCCTATTATCGAAAAGAATGTCAGTGACGTTGGTTATACCGCCAAAAACATAGTTGCCAAAACCGACCCTGTCAAAGAAGTAACGATTACCCATCAACCTGTAGCCGGTTTAAAAGATAACGAATATGCACACAACTCCGTGGCGCGAATTAGTCTATAAATCCGCTCCCTGCATAGCCACCGCGCCAACTTCAGAGTGCCCGGAAAAGCATTGTTCCTGGCACTTCTCGCCGTTAGCTGATTACTCTGGTCATTGCGAGAGAATAACTTTCATCGCCTTCTCCTTGGCCGCATTGCCGAACACTTCGTACGCTTTAAGAATGTCATTGAGGGCAAAGCGGTGAGTGATCAACTGACCGGCGTCGACCTTGCCTGATTGCACCGTTTTCATCAGCATGGGGGTGGTGTTGGTATTCACCAGGCCGGTCGAAATAGTGACGTTCTGGATCCATAGTTTTTCCAGATGCAACTCGACACTTTTACCGTGCACGCCCACATTGGCGATGCTGCCACCGGGGGCAACTACCGACTGGCAGGTGTCAAACGACGCAGGAATGCCCACGGCCTCAATGGCCACGTCCACCCCTACCCCTTGCGTGAGCTCAAAAATGCGCTCAACGGCATTTTCCGTATTGATGTCGATGACGTGTGTGGCGCCAAAACGCTGAGCCACTTCCAGGCGGTTGGCATCACCATCGACCACGATCAACTGGGCAGGTGAATAAAACTGTGCGGTCAGGAGTGCAGCCATACCGACAGGTCCAGCGCCGACAATCACGACACTGTCACCCGGCTTGACCTTGCCTGCCAGCACCCCGATCTCGAAACCGGTTGGCAAAATATCGCTGAGCATGACCAGTGCTTCTTCGTCCGACCCGGCGGGAACGGGATAAAGGCTGTTGTCGGCATGAGGAATACGCACGTATTCAGCTTGAGTGCCGTCAATCAGGTGGCCCAGAATCCAGCCGCCGTCAGCGCAGTGGGAGTACATCTGGCGACGACAGTTCGGGCAGCTGCCACAGGAAGTGATGCACGAGATTAAAACATGGTCACCGGGCTTGAAATTTCGAACGGCCGAGCCGACGGCTTCAACCACGCCCACCCCCTCATGGCCCAGCACGGTGCCTTTGGCAACTTCAGGCACATCGCCTTTGAGAATGTGCAGGTCAGTGCCACAGATGGTCGTGTGGAGGATGCGAACAATGGCATCGGTCGGTTTATCGACGACCGGCGTTGGAACCTCGGCCCAGCTCTTTTCGCCTGGTCCCTGATAGGTGAGTGCTTTCATCATGGCCTTCCTTTATCCGATCAGAATCAACAGCGACTGTGCACCTTGTGGAAGGAGCGCCAGCCCCCAAGTCGTTCGGTGCAGTAAAGCAGCCTTTTCCAAATGCGCGTTGCCGCAGGTCATAAAACCGTGCATCTGCCTGAATCAACTCAGGGGCAATGAGGGTTAACCCACTCTCCTCGACTCGAATCAGCCTGAATAATCACACCTAACCTTTGGCTGACAGGAATCAGACGGTGCCGGGCGTACAACTGTTGTCACACCTATGCGACAATGCACGCCATATCCGGCATGATTCCCGCCTTTTTTGCTCAGCAACCTGGCTATAACGCCAAAATGTTGCTCTCTACTAATGCGCGCTGGATCAACTCAAGCTCAGATTGGAGAGCTTTGAAGGGGTCCCATCCCAAATACGCGCTCTCTAAGCTATTGATAGGTAAAGTAATTGATCTCCACAGCTAACATCACCATGCAATTCGGCGCAAAGCCGCTCTTTGAGAACGTTTCAGTAAAATTCGGCGCGGGCAACCGTTATGGTTTGATCGGCGCCAACGGTTGCGGCAAATCGACCTTCATGAAAATCCTCGGCGGGGACCTTGAGTCGTCCGGCGGTCAGGTCATGCTGGAGCCGAACGTGCGCCTGGGTAAGCTGCGCCAGGACCAGTTTGCGTACGAAGAATTCACCGTGATCGACACTGTGATCATGGGTCATGAAGAGCTGTGGAAGGTCAAGGCTGAGCGTGACCGCATCTATTCGATGCCTGAAATGACCGAAGCCGACGGCATGGCTGTCGCAGAGCTCGAAACAGAATTTGCTGAAATGGACGGCTACACCGCCGAATCCCGTGCCGGTGAGTTGCTGCTGGGCCTGGGTATCGGCATTGAACAACACAACGGCCCGATGAGCGAAGTGTCGCCGGGCTGGAAGCTGCGCGTTTTGCTGGCTCAGGCGCTGTTCTCCGATCCTGAAGTGCTGCTGCTCGACGAACCCACCAACCACTTGGATATCAACACTATCCGCTGGCTGGAAAACATTCTGACCCAGCGCAACAGCCTGATGATCATCATCTCTCACGATAGACACTTCCTGAACAGTGTCTGCACCCACATGGCTGACCTGGATTACGGCGAGCTGCGTCTGTTCCCGGGCAACTATGACGAATACATGACCGTGGCCACTCAGTCGCGCGAGCAACTGCTGTCTGAAAACGCCAAGAAAAAGGCGCAGATCAACGAGCTGCAATCGTTCGTCAGCCGTTTCTCTGCCAACGCCTCGAAATCCAAGCAAGCCAGCTCCCGTGCCAAGGCGATCGACAAGATCACTCTGGCCGAGGTCAAGCCTTCGAGCCGTGTCAGCCCGTTCATCCGTTTCGAGCAGACCAAAAAACTGCACCGCCAGGCGGTCATCGTTGATCAGATGGCAAAAGGCTTTGATGGCAAAACCCTGTTCAAAGACTTCAGCTTTACCGTTGAAGCGGGCGAGCGCGTTGCGATCATTGGCCCGAACGGTATCGGCAAAACCACCCTGCTGCGTACGCTGGTCAATGAGCTGACGCCTGACGCGGGTACAGTCAAGTGGACAGAAGCCGCTGAACTGGGCTACTACGCACAGGATCATGCGCACGACTTTGAAGACGACATGACCTTGTTTGACTGGATGGGCCAGTGGACTCAAGGCGAGCAAATGGTGCGTGGCACCCTGGGCCGTATGTTGTTCTCCAACGATGACATTCTGAAATCGGTCAAAGTGATTTCCGGTGGTGAGCAAGGCCGCATGCTGTTCGGCAAGCTGATCCTGCAAAAGCCGAACGTACTGATCATGGATGAACCGACCAACCACTTGGACATGGAGTCCATCGAAGCGTTGAACCTGGCGCTCGAGAACTACCCTGGCACCTTGGTCTTCGTTAGCCATGACCGTGAGTTCGTGTCCTCGCTGGCCACTCGTATCATCGAGCTGAGCCCAAGCGGTGTAATTGACTTCAGCGGCACGTACGACGATTACCTGCGCAGCCAAGGCGTCGTGTTCTGATTTCAGACACCGCCCCTGGCGAGCCAGCGTCATAAAAAAACCCCGTCACGTTGACGGGGTTTTTTCGTTTTAGTGGCTGAACAAAATAGTTAGCCTGCTTTCATTTATCCACCCTTCACGCCATCATGCTCGCCTAGACCGTCAATCGGACCGCTTGTCATGCCTGTGCAACACCCCTCGCCTGCTCATTCCCCCTCGGTCACGCTGCAAATTCTTTCAATCGTGGTCTACACCTTCATCGCCTTCATCTGCATCGGCTTGCCAATTGCCGTATTACCCGGCTATGTGCATGATCACTTGGGCTTCAGCGCCGTCGTTGCGGGCCTGACGATCGCTTCGCAATACCTGGCCACTCTGTTAAGCCGACCGTCTGCCGGGCGTCTGGTCGACAGCATCGGAACCAAGCCCGCCATTGTCTACGGCTTGATCGGGATTGCCGTTAGCGGGGTCCTCACGTCACTGGCGGTGATGCTGGAGGGCTGGCCATTGCTCAGCCTGTGTGTGTTGCTGGTCGGGCGGGTGTTCCTTGGCGTTGCGCAAGGGCTCATCGGTGTCGGAACCATTAGCTGGGGGATTGCTCAGGTCGGCTCGCAACATACAGCCCGCGCCATTGGTTGGAACGGCATAGCCTCTTACGGCGCTATTGCTATAGGTGCTCCGCTGGGCGTGGCGATGATCGACGCGGCAGGCTTTTTCAGCTTGGGAATTGCCCTGTTGGGGTTGGCTTTATTTGCGCTGGTGCTGATCCGCAATAAACCTTCCATGCCGGTCATTCGAGGCGTACGCATGCCCTTCTGGTCGGTGTTTGGCCTGATTGCCCCTTTTGGTATCAGCTTGACTCTGGCCTCTATTGGTTACGGCACACTCACCACTTTCGTAACGCTCTTTTATATTGACCGAGGATGGGCAGGAGCCGCGTATTGCCTGTCCGTTTTTGGTGTTTGCTTTATCTTGGGTCGACTGATTTTCACCAACAGCATCAACCGTTTTGGTGGCTATCGCGTGGCGATAGCCTGTATGACCATCGAAACCTGCGGTCTGATATTGCTGTGGCTGGCCCCCTCGGCGGTGTATGCCATGATCGGAGCAGGCATGACCGGTTTTGGCCTGTCATTGGTGTATCCGGCCCTGGGGGTTGAGGCCGTCAAACAAGTGCCCGTTTCGAGCCGTGGTGCAGGTTTGAGTGCTTATGCCGTATTTTTCGATTTGGCGCTGGCTATCGCTGGCCCGGTCATGGGCGCTGTTGCCTTAAACATGGGGTATCCATTGATATTCTTCAGTGCAGCAGTGCTCAGCGTGCTCGGACTGTTACTTGTTGTAGGGCTTTCCCTACGAAAAACAGTTTAGTTACTAAGAGACACATATAAAATCACAAAGACAATTTCTCGTAGGTGCGGCGCAAAGCCGCACTTATCACGTCATAACCGTCTGATTCGCAACATAAAGTATAAATGATGTCAGTGGGACATTATTGCGGATTAATGATTAATCGCCATTATACGCCGCGCTGACGACGCTCAGCACTTGCCTCCTATACCAATAATTAAAAGTTCTGACTGAGTAACCAGAAAATGCGTTCCTTGATAACCGCTCTAACTTTCCCTGTTTTACTCATAGGCCTGCAAAACGTTGCACTGGCAGATTACAAAATTGATTCCGGCCCGCCAGGCGGCTGGCCATGCTGCCCTTTCAGTGATGCGACGCTGAAAACCGATGTGCTACCTATCACTGACGCCACTCAAAAACTGCTGCAAATCCAGGGTGTTACGTTCAACTGGAAAGAAGGTAATCGCGCCGATGTGGGTGTGATTGCGCAAGATGTACAAAAGGTATATCCGCAGTTAGTTCGACAGGACAAACAGTATCTTCGCGTGGACTACGAGAAGTTGGTCGGCCCGCTGATTGAATCTGTCCGAGAAATGGACGCACGTATCAAACAGCTTGAAGCAACCCAAAAAGCTCATTAAGGGCAGCCCCTATATAACGGTCATTTGCCACAGGCTACTGACCGTTATATACCGTTCTTGTATTGGATGTTGATATCAGCGTTTTATTAAAAAAAATCCCGGCTTCATTCATCAGATTTCGATGTATATCCTCACGATCAACGCCTTGCGCATCGGTGCACAAGCCAGGCATCAGTCTCTTTTGCTCATCGTTGCAAGGCGCCATAAATACAAAATGCCCCGCGCCGGCAATTACTTTGAATTCAGGCTCTACTGGTAACTTGCGCGCCAGTGCACCAGCGTTTTTATCTGGGTAAACCAACTGATCCTTGTCACCGCTATACAGCAGAACAGGCACATGCACATCTGCCAGGGTCTGACGACCAAACATCAAACTAAGCGGTGCCATCAATAACAGCGCTCCGACCCGTGGGTCAGCTATAGGCACAAGATCATCTCGATCGGCAATCAACTCGCCCTTGGTGGTGCAGGCGTCTCGATCATCCGGACGCTCTTGGCAATAAGTGCGCAGACGCTCCAGATCCGGTTGGGCACCCGCTAGAATCAAAGCAGTTTCACCACCGGCCGAATAGCCGATAACCCCCACCTGATCGCCATGCACATACGCTGATAATCGTGGATCAGCCAAGGTTGCAGTGATGGCTGCCGATATCTGCATCGGTCGTCCATATAAGTTGCTCAACGTACCCAGCCGACTATGGTCCTTATAGTTATCGCCGGGATGTAGAACCGCCACAACCACAAAACCCTTGCGCGCCAGGGATGTGGCCAGATCATGCAACGCCAGCGGCGTTCCTGTGTTGCCATGCGACAGCATCAACATCGGGAAATGACCCAATGCAATCTTCGCCTCTTCAGTGGCTTGAACGGTGTAGCCGCCCAATGGGGTTACCCCCTGCGGATCACTGGAGGGATAGAAAGCGATGGCGTGCATCGGCTGATCATCCAAAGGATCGAGAAAGGTCAGACGATGAAAGCCCGCGCTCCATTCTTTGGCAGGCTCAGCCTGCACCATGACTGGGCACCCCGCCAAAAAAAGGATAAATACTGCGCACAGTCGCATCATGGGGCTCACCTTTCATTGCACACAACGTGGAGCACGGATTCCTGCATCTTTCAGGCCCAGTAGCTGGGCGGTGGCATTGATAAGATTTCACAACAGACGAAAAAAACTCCGTACCCCGGCGTTTCACAACGCCAGCATACAGAGCTTAGTTCGTAAGGCTGCTTACGCTGCGCTGAACAACTCTTGATTGATCTGCGCGTGAGCATCATTCATCGCTTTACTGCGCATTTCATCCCCATACGCAAGGCCATGGGCACGAACGAACTCAACATCGGTGATGCCCAAAAAGCCCAATACCACTTTCAAATAATCTTCGTGGGCCACGCCAGTGGCTTGGCCTGAATGCAAACCGCCCGACGTCGATACCACGATGACTTTCTTGTTGCCACACAGGCCTTCGGGGCCATTTTCGGTGTAACGGAAGGTCTGACCCGCTACAGCAATACGGTCAATCCAGGCCTTGAGTTGGGTAGGAATGGTGAAGTTGTACATGGGTGCGCCAATCACCACCGCGTCGGCGGCCATAAACTGGGCCAGGGTGTCTGCACTCAATTGTGCTTCGTGCTTTTGTGCGGCATCGCGCAATTCAGCAGGCGTGCCCGCAGCCACCAGGGTCGCAGCCGAGAAATGCTCGATCGCTTCAGCCGCTACGTCACGATAACTGACGTCCAGGCCAGGATGTGCCGCCTGCCAGGCTTTAACCACTTCACCGCTCAACTGACGCGAAGCCGAGTTGTCGCCCAGAATGCTTGAATCGATGTGCAAAAGTTTCATGCTGTTCTCCACGTGAGGATCGCTGCGGGGCGATCTGATGGCAGCGATACTACGGGTGAAAGCAATCGACGATAAGTCAGCTACCGTGCGATAGTTCGTTCTACATGTAGGACAGTGAGAATTCAGCATGCAAGACCTTAACGACCTCTATTATTTCGCCAAGGTTGTCGAAGCCGGTGGGTTCGCGGCTGCCGGTCGCTTGCTGGGCATTCCAAAGTCGCGTCTGTCACGGCGGGTCGCTGAACTTGAAGAGCGCCTAGGCGCCCGCCTTCTGCAACGTACCACTCGACAATTGAAGCTGACCGCTGTGGGTGAGCGCTATCTGAGCCATTGCCAGGCCATGCTGTTGCAAGCCGAAATGGCCGATGAGGCGGTGGCCAGCATGTCCAGTGAGCCGCGTGGCCGCCTGCGTGTTTCTTGCCCTGTCGGGTTGGCCCATGAGTTTATGCCCGAGGTGATCAGCTCGTTTTTGCGTGCCTATCCCCATGTTCAACTGGAAGTCATCCTGCTCAACCGCCGTGTCGATTTGATCACTGAGGGCATTGATGTGGCGTTGCGCGTACGCGAGAAAGGCGATGAGGACCCGTTGCTCGCCACCCGCTGGTTACGTCCGGCGCGGACAGCGATGGTGGCCAGCCCTGAGTTCGCCCGACAATGGCCGATCAATAGCCCCGAAGACTTGAAAAATGTGCCGTTGCTAGGCGCGCTTGAGCCTGACCGAATGGTGCATTTGCGCATGCTTGATGCACAGGGCAAAACCTGTGAACTGACGATGGAAGCGCGGCTGGGCATTGATGATTTTGTGGTGCGCAAGGCCTGCACGCTCTCGGGTTTGGGGTTTACCGTTCTGCCTATGATGTATTGCGAGCAGGAACTGGAAAGTGGCCAGCTAGTGCAACTATTGCCTGACTGGTCATTGCCCGGTGGGTGGTTGCATGCCGTGTACCCGCATCGACGCGGGGTGATGCCGGCCGTCAGGGCCTGGATCGAGCACTTGGTAGAAACCTTTGAGCGGTGTGGAGACAAGATGCTATGAGCCGGAAAAACAGCATGACCAAACACCAGGTCGCGGAGTTCTGTCGCAGCCTGCCGGGAGTCAAAGAAGACGTCAAATGGGGCGGGGTCGAAGTGTTTTATATCGACCAGAGCAAGATGTTTGCCCTGTTTAATCTGAACAGCAACGGTCTCTCGTTCAAAGTCGATAAAGACTTGTTCCTGGGCTATGTCGATCGGCCCGGCATACGCCCGTCGCCATATCTGGCGCGGGCGTACTGGATCAATATGCAGGCGCCCTACCCGATGGGCGCTGAGGAACTGCAAGACTTGCTGCGACGTTCCCATCAACTGGTGGTCAGCAAACTGCCGAAAAAGCGTCAAATCGGCTTGCTGCTTTAATCCCTAGTGCTTGAAGACGTTCAGGTACAGCACGTCTATCCACACCGCTTGATGCACGGCTACGATCAGCCAGAACCACAGTTGATACGACAGCTTGCGGGTTTTATGACGAAATACCTGCTGGGCCAATAAAGCACCCGGCCAGCCGCCCAGCAACTCAATGGCATGCAGGGCCTTTTCGGGAATTCGCCACTCGCCCGCTTTTGCCTGTCGCTTGTCGTAGCCATACACCCCGAACGCCAACCCACTGGCGACTACATAGGCCAGTAACGGCATGCCACTCGAACCCTTCACATACAGGCTCAATGCGCCACCGAGCGGCAATGCACACAGCAGCACAAACACAAGCAGTTTGAGTTTCACGCCACGAATTGGCGTGGCCGCCAGCCTTGGCCCAGTGCTGGACGTACGCCGTGGTTGTGCGCTGTTTTTCACGCGGAGGCCGCAGACCAGTCAATCCAGCCAAACTGCCAGGTGGCCAGAATCAACAACCCGAAAGCGATGCGATACCAAGCGAATACGGCGTAGCTGTGGTTGGAAATAAACTTGAGCAATGCCCGCACGGCAATCATCGCGAAGATAAACGAGGTGATGAAACCGATCGCAAACACCGGCAAATCATCCGGCTGGAACAGATGACGGTATTTGTAACCCGAGTACACCGCCGCGCCCACCATGGTCGGCATTGCCAAAAAGAATGAAAACTCAGTGGCAGCTTTACGCGACAAGCCAAACAGCAGCCCCCCAATAATGGTAGAGCCGGAGCGGGACGTGCCGGGGATCATGGCCAGACACTGGGCAAAACCGATCTTCACCGCGTCTTTCCAGGTCATGTCGTCCACAGTTTCTGCGCGAATCACATGCTGACGGCGCTCGGCCCACAACATGATCACACCGCCCACGACCAGAGCTGTAGCCACCGTAATCGGGTTAAACAGGTACTCGTGGATCACATCCGCAAAAATCACCCCCAGCACCACGGCTGGAAGTACCGCGATGATCAAATTGACGGTGAATCGCCGCGCCTGGGGTTGCGTGGGCAAACCTATGACCACGTCGAGGATCTTGCGACGGAATTCCCAGACAACAGCCAGAATGGCACCCAGTTGAATAATGATGTTGAACGCCATGGCGCGCTCGCCACCGAAATTCAGCAAGTCCGCGACAATGATTTGGTGACCGGTGCTGGAAATCGGCAAGAATTCCGTCAGGCCTTCCACTACACCGAGTATCAACGCCTGTGCGGCAGTCCAAAGATCCATCATTCCCCCATAAAGCTCTGCCTCATGCAGAGCGGATTAGTCTTGATTAAATGTGTGCACCTGGAAGAGCGACAAACAAGTCCTGCGCCTTTAACGGCGCTTAAAACCTGTCATGTATCAATAAAGATTCAGCTTTGCCAATTGCGGCCGAGATCCTATCAGACACGTCGGTCTTTAGCTGCTATGCATGTGCAGTCTTCATCTTGCATACGCAGGCAGGACGCAGTTCGTTGAACTACCAAAAGAATAAAAAAGGAGTTTTGCTTTTATGAATACCTTACGCAGGTTATCCATCAGCCGACGTCTAGGCCTGATTCTGGTTGTATCAATGGGCATGTTACTGGCACTGGGCCTGTTGATGTTGAAGCAGATACATGACGACTTGTATGAAGGCAAAGCTCAGAAAACCCGCCATGTCGTGCAAGCCGTCAGTGGTGTGCTCGCCTATTACCACGGTCTGGAAACTTCGGGCACATTGACTAAAACCGCCGCGCAGCAACAGGCACTCACGGTGATCAGCCAACTGCGCTATGACCATGACGATTACTTCTGGATCAATGACCTGCGGCCTTTTATGGTCATGCACCCCACAAACCCCAAGCTGGATGGCAAGGACTTGTCGTCCATCAAAGATCCTGACGGCATCGCGCTGTTCAGTGAGATGGCCACTGTCGCTAAAACCAAAGGCCAGGGCGTGGTCGATTACCGCTGGCCAAAACCGGGTGCACAGGACCCGGTGCAAAAGACGTCTTATGTGCAATTGTTCGAGCCGTGGGGCTGGGTCATTGGCTCCGGGGTATATATCGACGATATGCAGGCCGAGTTTGCAGCACAAGCCTGGAAAGCAATGTGGGCAGGCCTTGGCATTGCACTGATCATGGTTTCACTGGTGACCCTGATAGCGCGCAGTATCGTTCGCCCTTTGCGGGAAGCGGTATTGGCCATGGCCAATATTGCCAGTGGTGAAAGCGACCTGACCCGTAGCCTCGACACCCATGGCCGTGATGAGATCACGCAACTGGGCCAGCATTTCAATGCTTTCACCCAGAAACTACGCACGCTGATCAGCCACTTGCAAGGCACAGCCACGGCGCTCGAGCAGTCGTCTACGGCATTGGGCAACGACGCCAGCGAGGCGCAACAGCGCTGCCAGCATCAAGCCTTGCAAATGGAACAAGTGGCAACAGCCATTAACGAAGTCACCTACGCCGTGCAAGAAGTCGCTAAAAACGCCGAACACGCGGCCAATGAAATGAGCGGCGCGCAAGGGCAGGCACAACTGGGGCAACAGAACATTGACAGCAGTTTGCAACATATTGGCCAGTTGTCGAACACCATCAATGAAGCGGTCGAAGTCATTCGCACGCTCGCCACGCAGAGCGACGAAATAGGCAGTGTGCTTGAAGTTATCCGCTCCATCGCCGAGCAAACTAACTTGCTGGCCCTCAATGCAGCCATTGAAGCGGCTCGCGCAGGGGAACAGGGCCGGGGATTTGCAGTAGTGGCGGATGAAGTGCGATTGCTGGCGCAACGCACTCAGAAATCCACCGCGCAGATTCAGACCATGATCGAAGGTCTTCAGGCGCACTCCGAAGCAGCGGTCAATGTCATCAGCAGCAGCCGTCGCGCGTCCCAAACGACCATTGAGCACGCAACACAAGCCGGACAAAGCCTGACCAGCATTGGTCAGGCATTAAGCACGCTCAATACACTCAACACCACCATTGCCAGCGCCACCCTGCAACAAGCCCACGCAGTGGAAGACATCAACCAGAATGTCACCCAGGCCGCGGGCCTGTCGCAAAGCACCGCCCAGGCAGCGGAGCAATCGAGCGAGGCAAGCGTGCATTTGAAAACCTTGAGCGTTCAACTCAACAGTTTGCTGCGTCAATTCAAGGTGTAAAGAACCCTGCGGGCGGGCCAGTGAAGGCCCGCGACAGGTCAGGTTGGCTCACCTGCCCGCTGCAATCGGTACATGGTCCAGCCATACGCAGCCAGCGCCAGACCGGCCAGGACGCCACCTACCAGACCGATCCAGGCAAACCCAAAATGGCTGCCCACCGCGCTGCCCAACAGTGCCCCGCCGCCAATACCGATGTTGTAGATGCCTGAGAACATGGCCATTGCCACATCGGTTGCGTCGGGTGCCAGGCTCAATACTTTGGATTGCATCGCCAAGCCGAAGGCCATGATTGCCATGCCCCACACCACACTCAAAACGCCCAGAGACTCGACCCACCCACTCGCTGGCAAGAGCAGCAACAGGCACAGAGCCAGTAACCCCACGGCGGTGAGTAAAAAGCCTTGCGGGCTGTACTTGTGGAACCAGCTGAAGCACAGCGAGCCGATAATACCGGCGCCGCCAAACAGCAGGAGGATCAATGTGACCGTACTGCCACTCATGCCCGCCACGCCTTGAACGAACGGCTCGACGTAACTGTAAGCGGTGAACTGCGCCGTGATGACCACGGCCGTCAGCACATACACCGCCACCAGCGCGGGTCGTTTGAACAACACCGGCAGGCTTCTGAGTGAGCCAGAGTTCTGGCTCGGCAGTAAGGGCAACGTGCGGGCTAGCCAGAACACCAGCACAGCAGCCAGACCGGCAATCACCAAAAAGGTCGTGCGCCACCCCATCGCCTCACCCAGCAAGCGACCCAACGGCACGCCCAACACCATCGCCAGCGATGTGCCGGTGGCCAGCAAACCCAATGCCTGCACCTGCTTGCCTTCCGGGGCCAGACGCACCGCAAGCGATGCGGTAATGGACCAGAACAGTGCATGGGACAACGCTACCCCGATGCGGCTGACTAACAACAGACCAAAGCTGTTGGCCAGGCTCGAGACCACATGGCTGACGATAAATAACCCGAACAGACTCAGCAGTAGCTTGCGTCGCTCGACATTGCGGGTGACCAGCATGATAGGCAATGAAGCCAGGGAAACCACCCAGGCATAAATAGTGAGCATGAGCCCGACATTGGCGGAGCTCATGTCAAAACTGGCGCCGATCGCGCTCAGCAGCCCAACAGGCACAAATTCAGTGGTGTTGAACACAAAAGCGGCCAGCGCCAGTGCGATGACCGGTTGCCAATTGGCCTTGGAGGTAGAGATGGAGTCACTCATTTAAGGGGGGCACTGCTCGCTATCGATGATCTAACAGGCCCATGACTTGATTTCTCCAGCCTGAACCACATGTAACGGCATTCTATAGAGAACTCTGAAACCTGTTGATGAACATCTGTGCAGCATTTGTGGCATTTTGCCGCACCCTCAATCTCGCCACTGAAAACATCAGTCATGACTGCGCGCAGTCGCCGGGTAAACGGTATGTCAGCAGCTCCTGCAAGCGTGTACTCGAAACATTGCGTTTTGACTACACGCTTTTCACGCCACTTTCACATCAAGACGTCTAAGTTGAACTCACTCCTTTAGTGAATCCCATTTGGCCTGCCCCCCCGCAGGCCTTTTTTTTGCTTGCCGCTTTCGTCTCTTCAATCACTCAAAGGGACAGGCTCTTTGGCTGACTTTGCCGATTTACCGGCCTTGCTGGCAGGTGGCTTTTTCTCGGGCGTCACGACGTCAACTTTGGCTTGCGATTCTTTCTCGGCCATTGGCATCGCATCAACGATCTTGAACAATTCCTTGAGGTCGACATCCCCCTCTTGCTCTACCTTCTTTTCGCCGTCTTTGCCGATCAGAATGACTTTGGCTTTATCTCTGATCATTCCAGGCTTGAGTCCGCGAAGAAGCGACATCGTACTTTGAGGTTCAAGCCCTTTATCGTCACGCTTGCCGTCAATGTTAACAATCGTATAGAGCACCATGTCGCGCTCGGTAAACGCTTGTTTTGTAGCCGGGTCTGCGAGTTCTTTGGTAATTGCCTGCAAAGTAGGATCGGCCGTTGAACGGGCAAAAATGACTAAGGGGCGAAACTTTCCACGGTCTTGCTCGAGAGGGCTTGCTACTTCTACGGCCTGTACTGCGCCAGACACAAGCAAGCTCGCTAGGATCCACAAACGGATAAACATCCTGACCTCCATTGAGTATCGGGCGGGCTTCATAGGTGGTGGTACCGACAACCGCTCGAACACCTGATACTGCCGCGCTATCAAAAGCTTAGGCCAAGTGTTTCAACACGCAACCGGTTCACGGACTTTGCCTTCCATGCAGACGCTTTGCAACTGCAGACAAACACTGCATGAGGGGGGTATTACTTTTTGGCCCGGTAATGCCGAACCACAGCAATCACTGCCATCAACCCGACAACCCCCAGTGCAATGGGCAGGCGGTAGGTTTTGAGATCGCCCAATATCCGTTCCAGAAACTCCCCTGCGCCGTAGCCGACACTGGCAAACAGTGTTGCCCAGACCACCGCCCCCAACAGATTGATGCAGGTAAATTTGACCGGCGACACCCTGCTTGCACCAATCACTAGAGGCCCCACAAGCCGCATGCCATACAGAAACCGCACTGAAAAAATCGATACCAGCGGATGTTTGTTGATCAACTGCGTGACCTTGTCAATCATCGCTTGTTGCTTATGCAGTCGCGGCAACAGTCGAGCACCAAAGTAGCGACCGAGCCAAAACAGCAATTGATCACCCAGCATCCCGGCCAGGCTGGCATACCCGATAACCGGCAATAACTTGAGTACATGCTGATGGGCTGCCATGCCTCCCAGTATCAGGATGGTTTCGCCTTCGAGAAGGCAGCCTATAAAAATCGCCAGATACCCATAGGTCGCCAACAAATAATTGAAATCGATATGCTCGAACATGCGCGCTCTGTAACTCCCAAAGTGATAACGGTGTCAGTGCCGGTGACGATGATGGATATCAGGAAAGTGTGGATGGTTATGCCTGATCGCTTGATGAACATGGGGGTGGGTGTGAGGCTCATTGGCCGGCACCTCCTGCGCGTGTTCATGCTGGTGATGTTCGTCATGACGGTGCCGATGAGTGTGTGCGTGTTCTTTGTGCTGATGGCTATGATCATGGCGTTCGGTAAGGTGCAACCACACGCCCGCCACCATGAACGCTGCGGCCAGCCAGAACAGCCATGACACCGACTCGCCCAGCAGCACAATTGACACCGCAGCGCCCAGAAAAGGCGCCGTCGAAAAATACGCGCCGGTTCGGGCGGCGCCCAAGCCTCGCAATGCCAGCACAAATAGAACCAGACTGACTCCGTAGCCCAGAAAACCAATCAACAACGTCGGGCTCAACACACCAATGGCCGGGACCTGTGCCCCCAGGCTCAGTGCAATTGCACAATTCACCAACCCGGCAAACAAGCCTTTGGCCCCGGCGATATACAGTGCATCCGACGCCGATACTTTTCGCGTCAAGTTGTTGTCTATCGCCCAACATAAGCACGCCAACGCAACGGCCACCGGCCCAAACCATGAATGAACCCCGGATGCTGCTTGCCCGGTAGGCCATGACAGCACAATGCCTCCGGCAATAATGGCAAGCATGCCGAGCACCACTCTACGATCGGCATTTTCCCTGAATACCACCCATGCCAGCAGCGCCGTCAGCACCGGTTCCAGATTCAGCATCAACGACGCCGTGGCGCCGCTGGTGCGGGTCAAACCAAACATCAGCGCGACGGGCCCAAGAATGCCGCCGAACACAATTGCGCCCACCAGCCAGGGCCACTCGCGGGCAGTAAGCCCCGACTTTGCCCAGCCACGGTCGCGTACTACGCGTACCAATAGAAGGCCCAAGCCACTGCCCAAATACAGCAAACCGGCCAACATGACGGGCGGAATCTGCGTCCCCAACACCTTGGCCAGCGGCGTACTGGCACCAAACAGCGCAGCCGCTGCCAAGGCGTAAATTACACTTGTATTCATCTCGACCACTTTTGTTCAGACGTGCAAGCAGACTAGCCTAACAATCGAAGGGTGAACTTTCGCGTGGCAAACAATCCAGGAGCCGGGTTTAGAACCTAGTGCAACCCGAACAGGTAATCGATCCTTTGGGTGCGCTGGGGCAAACACCGGCAGCGATTTCTTGATGGACGGAGGCGTTACCGCACAGTATTGGTACGCAGAGTAACGCCAACACCCTGTCGGCCAATGCAAAACAATGCCCCCTTGAACCATTCATTAACAGGCTCAAGGGGTATGCCGCAGCCAACCACTCAGCACGTGCCGGGCGGGTTTGACGCTTGACCGCGAGCCCATTCGCGTACAGCGTCAGCGAACATTCGCAGCGCCATTGGCGGGTGCCGGTTGGCGGGATAGTACAGGCACGGCCCTGGGTAGTACGGCCCCCAGTCTGGCAACACATGCACCAAGTGACCGGCTTGCAGATGCTCCTTGACTTGATATTCCGGCAGCCACGCTATGCCAATGCCCGACAGCGCAGCTTCTGTCATCAAATTCAGGTTATCCATCGTCATGGGCCCATCGACATCAACGCTGGCTGTTCTGCCCAGATGGCTTAAATCCCAGCGAAACAAGGTGCCGCTCGCAAAACGAAAGCGAATGCAGCGGTGCGCCTTGAGGTCATGGGGTGCTTGGGGTTGCGGGTGATGTAGCAGGTACTGCGGGGAAGCAACGGCTGCAAAACGTACATCGGGCCCGAAACGCACCGCGATCATGTCACGCGGCACGTCGTCATACAGGCGAATGCCCGCGTCGAAGCCATCAGCGACGATATCGACCAAGCGACTGTCAGCGACGCATTCGATATGAATCTGCGGGTTGTCCCGCAAAAAACCAGGCATCACGTGACGAATCAGCGGCTTGAACGATGACTCCGATGCGCTAAGCCGTATCGTGCCTGAAGGGGTATTGCGCTCGGAGGTCACTTCGTTGACCGCGGATTCAAGATCGCCCAACAGCGGCTGTACGCGCTTGAACAATTGCTCCCCCGCCTCTGTCAGCGCAACCGAACGTGTTGTGCGGTTAAACAGGCGTAGCTCCAGTCGGGATTCAAGACCCCGCAGCGAATGGCTAAGCGCTGAAGCCGACACACCAAGAATCTTGGCGGCGCCGCTAAAGCTGCGTTGCTCAGCAATGGCGATAAAGGCTGTTAACTCAGGAAGTCCAGCACGGATCATTTGTGAATTCTCCTCAGGTGCCCATGAAGCAAAGTGCCAATTGTTGAGCTATACACAGGAATCTAAAGTGTACCCATCAGTTACTTGCTTGCGAAGGAGACATATCATGCAGAAACGTCATTTAGGCAAAAGTGGTTTGGAAGTCTCGGCCATTGGCTTGGGCTGCATGGGCCTGAGCTTCGCTTACGGCCCCGCGCTTGAACAAAAGGCTGCAGTGACCCTCATTCGAGAGGCTTTCGACAAGGGGGTTAACTTCTTCGACACAGCCGAGGCTTATGGTCCCTACACCAACGAACAATTGCTGGGTGAAGCGTTGGCGCCGATCCGGGATAAAGTCGTGATCGCAACCAAGTTCGGTTTTAAAAACGGAGTGCCTGACGAAGGACTCGATAGTAGGCCCGAAACAATCAAGGCGGTGGTTGAGGCTTCGCTGAAGCGGCTCAATACTGACCGCATCGAGCTGCTCTACCAACACCGTGTTGACCCTCAGGTTCCGATTGAGGACGTCGCGGGCGCAGTGAAACAACTGGTTGAAGAAGGCAAAGTGTTGCACTTCGGGATGTCAGAGGCCGGGCCTGATGCAATCCGCCGCGCTCACGCCGTGCTACCCGTCGCAGCCCTGCAAAGCGAGTATTCCTTGTGGTGGCGCGAACCTGAAGAGCAGATCTTGCCGTTACTTGAAGAACTCGGAATCGGTTTCGTTCCCTTCAGCCCGCTGGGCAAAGGCTTCCTGACCGGAGCCATTGATGCTAACACCCAGTTCGCGGATGACGACTTTCGTAACATAGTGCCGCGCTTTACCGAAGAGAACCGCAAGGCCAATGCGCAACTGGTAGAGCTGCTGGGTGAGATCGCCGAGGGTAAAGGCGCAACACGAGCCCAGATTGCTTTGGCTTGGCTGTTGGCGCAGAAGCCCTGGATAGTGCCCATACCGGGTACGACCAAGTTGAATCGACTGGAAGAGAACATCGGAGCTGCTAGCCTCGTTCTGAACAACGATGACCTCTCTGCCATTGCTTCTGCTTTGAAGCAGATCAAGATCGTAGGTGATCGTTACCCGGCTCATTTGCAGAAGAACGTTAACCGCTAACGGCAGCCACATACCCTGTAAGTCCAACGTGATTGCGTGGCCTGCAGTTTAATTGCGCCTCAGACTCCCCTTTACTCGGAGCACTATGATGAAGACCAGAACGCTAGGCGAAGGACTTACGGTTTCGGCGTTGGGCCTGGGATGCATGGGCATGAGTTCTGCCTATGGCCCCGCACCGGATGCTCAAGAGATGATCAAGCTGATCCGCACGGCGCATGAGCAAGGCGTTACGCTGTTCGACACAGCGGAAGCTTACGGCCCGTTTGCCAACGAAATACTGTTAGGCAGCGCACTGGCGCCAATCCGAGACAAGGTGGTCATTGCCACCAAGTTCGGCTTTGACATTGACCTGGAAACGGGCGAGCGACGCGCCGGCACAAACAGCCGTCCAGAGCATATAAAGGCTGTCGTAGAAGCATCCCTGAAGCGCCTGCGCACCGACCGAATTGATCTGTTGTACCAGCACCGTGTTGACCCTGCAGTTCCAATTGAAGAAGTTGCTGGCACGGTGCAGCAGCTCATTGCAGAAGGTAAAGTCGGGCACTTCGGACTTTCGGAAGCAGGTGTCCAGACCATTCGCCGTGCCCACGCGGTGCAAAAAGTCACTGCCGTTCAGAGCGAGTACTCACTGTTCTGGCGTGAGCCGGAGCACGAGTTGTTGCCCTTGCTCGAAGAGCTGCATATTGGCTTCATGCCGTTCAGTCCACTGGGTGCGGGATTCTTGACCGGCAAGATTGACGAGAACACGACCTTCGATCCAACGGACTTTCGCAATTGCGTCCCCCGCTTCACTCCTGAAGCACGCCGTGCCAATGCAGCGCTGGTCGTGGCGATCAAACGAATAGCCGACCGCAAAGGCGCAACACCTGCGCAAATTGCCCTGGCCTGGTTGCTTGCGCAAAAAAACTGGATTGTGCCTATTCCCGGTACCACCAAACAGCACCGCCTTGAAGAAAACCTGGGTGCCGTCGACCTCGAACTGACACAAGACGATCTTCAGGAGATCAATTCAGAAACCTCAAAAATTCAGGTGCAGGGTGAGCGATTGCCTGAGGCTGCCATGAAAATGGTCGGGCGATAACAATAATCGCCTTCAACACAGCCGCCAGCACCCCGGGATAAGCCTTCAATTGTGATGATGTTGTCTCCATCATGTTGCTGGGCATTTGAAAGGCAGGCATTTATCGCGACACCATTGACCAATAACGTGCACGCGCCGCACTGGCCGTGGTCGCAGTTTTTCTTGCTGCCGGTCAGTTGCAGGCGCTCATGCAAGACATCCAGCAAAATCGCGTTGGCCGGAACATTGAGCGAGTGAGATAGCCCATTCACCTTCATTTGGACACGTTGCTCACCGATTTTGGGTGCTCCCTCCTCTTCGATGACGGGGAGTGTCAGCGGAGCAGCAACAACGCTTTAAGGATCCAGGTCGATACGGTGGCTGCTGCGATTCGCGAAACGCCAAACTTGAGAAAGTTTCGAGCCGACACCGGCAGTCATTGTTTGGAATAACAGGGATAACCCGGCGTTCGAATGTAGCCTTTACTCATTTAGTTGATTAGTAGGTAGATTCCACATAACCCCATGAGCGGGACTCATCAATGCTTCTGGAACAGCCCGTACTCGCAGGTGATCGCTTGCGCAGAAAAGGTTTTTGGTCTGTTTGGGTGCATCTGATGGACAAGCCTTTGAGCTACGGTGTTGTACCCAAGGATGTAGGCTTTGACGTCCGTACACGTCAGAACTTCCAACGCTGACCCGGTAAAATTAATTTTCCTGGCCATTGCACGTCGCATCTCAGCTAAGTGGTTGATTTTGACTTTGTTTTGATGTTCAATAGCCGCCTGCTTTACCGCGACATCGCCCCGATGGTGAAATTGGTAGACACACCGGACTTAAAATCCGTCGCAGAAATGTGTGCCGGTTCGACTCCGGCTCGGGGCACCATCTAACTTAACCCACCCTTATTTCCGTCATCAGCGTCTAACGGCACTGGTGTTTTTTGCTGTCTGCGATTTGGCATTCATCACCTGAAGCAACTGCCCCTACAGCGCCTGCTCAAGCAAAACGCCCCCCTCATTGTCTGTCGACACCTCATGCAGTGAAATCCTTGAAGTCTCCGGCAGCGCCATTCCTCCCGCCAACGCGAGCAGTGCGACCGCCATCAGATAAAACGCCGGCGACAGATTGCTGCCCGTGGTTGTGATCAGCCATGTCGCCACCAAGGGTGCAGTGCCACCAAACAAGGTGTAAGCCATGTTGTAGGTGATGGCTGAGGCGGTATAGCGCGTTCGCGTAGGAAAGGTTTCCGAGAGCAAGGCGGCCGTCACCACGCCACACAATACCGCGCCCGTCGCTAACAGCATCACGCCGATCACTGACGCGGCAAACGCGCCGGAACTGGCCATCAGAAACGATGGATATACCGCCACGATCAGCAGCGCACACGCCGTGAAAACGGTGGCACGTCGCCCTACCCGATCCGAATAAAGCCCGGCCAGCGGGCAGATCGCAGCGGCAAAAATAAGCGCAATCAACGATACCAACAACGCCGTGGCGCGGCTCATGCCTCCTACGACTTGCAGGTACGTCGCAAAGTAGGTGGTAAACATGTAAAACGACAGCGCTGTGAGCGACACAAACGCGCCCAGGCAACAGATAGCCGCGCCGTGGTTGCGCAAGGTTTCCTTGAGCGGTGAATGAGCCACCGCGTGCTCCTGAGCCACCGCCTTGAACGCCGGCGTTTCATCCAGCTTGCTGCGCATATACAGCCCCACCAGTCCCAATGGCGCCGCAATCAGAAACGGCACCCGCCAGCCCCAGTCCGCCATCGTCTGCGCCGACAATGACGCCTCCAGCCCATAAGCCACCACGGCCGCTGCCGCAAACGCACTAAAGGTCGACACGGGTAAAAAACTGCCATACCAGGCTCGTTTGTCGTGGGGTGCGTGCTCCATCAGGTAGGCACAGGCCCCCGCGTATTCGCCACCGGCGGAAAAGCCTTGAGCACAACGGATCAACGTCAACAGAATCGGCGCTAAAACCCCGATAGCCGCATAAGTGGGCAGCACACCGATCAAAGTGGTGGCCCCGGCCATCAATAAAATGGTCATTGCCAGTGTACGTTTACGGCCAATCCGATCGCCCAGCATGCCGAAGAAAATCCCGCCCAGCGGCCTGAATGCAAAAGCCACGGCAAAGACCGCAAAGGTTTTGAGCAAGGCTGCACTGGCATTGCCACTGGGGAAAAACTGTTGAGCAATGGTGGTCGCCAGAAAGCCGTAAATAGCGAAATCAAACCACTCGACAAAATTGCCGATAGCGGCCGCAACAATCACTTTTCTCAGGGTTTTAGGGCTGACTTCTGGGGCGTACGGGCGAGTCATATCGAACCTCGGCATTTCATGACTGATCCTTGAATTATCGGGCCAGCGACTAAAATGTCCTGCTCCAAACCTGTCATCGGCATAGTCAGCACCGACGCAAGTCAGTTCAATTGAGTAACATCGCCAGCCCTGCCTGACACTGACATCCCTTCAAGGAACTTCTATGGACTCGCACATTGCAACCGTCCCGCTGGACAAGGCATACCGACTGATCAACCACGGCCCTACGATTTTGGTGTCGGCCCAACACAACGGCGTACAAAACGTCATGGCCGCGTCGTGGGCCTGTGCACTGGATTTTTCCCCGCCCAAGCTGACGGTGGTGCTCGACAAATCCGTCAAAACCCGCGAATTGATTGAACACAGTGGTTTTTTTGTCATTCAGGTGCCAACCGCGGCCCAGTTGGAACTGACCAGCCGCGTGGGCAGCACCAGCCTTACCAGCGACCCGGACAAACTTACTCATTGCGGGGTCGACCTCTTCGCAATCGAAGACCTGCCAATGCCATTCGTGACCGGTTGCTCGGCCTGGCTGGCCTGCGCACTGATCCCCGAACCACACAACCAGAACACTTACGACCTGTTTATCGGCGAAGTGATCGGTGCGTGGGCCGATACTCGCGTGTTCAAGGACGGCCACTGGCACTTTGAAACGGCCGACCCTGCCTGGCGTAGCCTGCACTACATTGCGGGCGGCCATTATTACGCCACCGGCGAAGCCCTGGATGTGAGCGACAACACGCAATCCTGAACCCTTGACTCCCGTCGTCGCGGCCAATCAAACAAGGCCGCGTCCGACAACTCTCACCCTAAAATAATTATTCCTACCTGATATTCGCCCTAATCCTCACACCTGAAAGAGCCATCCTACAGCCAGCTCCAGTACCGCCTTGCACACTTGCGCGACCTTAAAGAGTTCTGATGCTCACTGCCTTCAGAACGTGCGCTTTGCAAGGAACCACAGATGTCACGTTCACTGTCCCAGTCTCGCTTCAGCCTAAGCATTGAAGGCTCTGGCGCCGATTTCCAGGTTCTCTCTTTCACCGGCGATGAAGGCATTAGCACGCCTTACCGCTTCGAGGTGGTACTGGTCAGCGAGCGTGCCGACCTCGACCTTGAGAGCCTCTTGCATCAACCGGCCTTTCTGGCCTTTTCATCCGACGGTACGGGTATCCACGGGCAGATCAGCCAGATTGCCCAAGGCGACAGCGGCAAACGCCTGACCACACCCTGACGCTGGTGCCGCAGCTTGACGTTTTGCGTCACCGAACCAATCAGCGGATTTTCCAGCACCAAACCGTCGAGCAGATCATTGGCCAGATCCTCGAAGAGCACGGCATTTTCAGTGATCGTTATCGGTTCATCCTTGAGACCCACTACACGGCACGCGATTACTGCGTGCAATATCAAGAAAGTGATCTGCACTTCATCCAGCGCCTGTGCGAAGAAGAAGGCATCCACTACCACTTCAGGCACACCTCCAACAGCCACCACCTGTGGTTTGGCGACGGCCAGAGCCTCTTTCAAAAAATCACTCCCCCCACGCCCTTCCACGGTGACAGTGGCCTGGTGCCGGACTCGCCATCGGTTAACGCGTTCCATGTCGGCCTGCAAACCTGCGTCACCCGCAGCACATTGCGCGATTACGAGTTTCAAATGGCCAGCCGCCAACAGCTGGCCGACGCTGGCCCCGACCATACCAAACGCCAACCGGACCTCGAAGACTACCGCTACCCCGGTCATTTCAATCACGAGCAGCGCGGCAAGTTGCTCAGCCAGCGCGCCCTGGAACGACACCGTATCGAGTATCGCCAGGCCAGCGGAAAAAGTGATCAGCCCGCGTTGATCACGGGCCATTTCCTCGATTTGGCCGAACACCCGCAAACGGCCTGGAATGACCTTTGGCTACTGACCAAAATCACCCATGAAGGCAAACAACCGCAAGCACTAGAAGAGTCCGCTGCACACCCGGCGCTCATACCTGCAGACGGATTCGTGCAGGGCTACCGCAACACCTTTGCCGCCACCCCTTGGGACGTGTTTTACCGCCCGGCCCTCAACCACCCTAAACCCTGTGTGCTGGGTGCACAGACTGCCCGTGTATGCGGCCCGACAAATGACGAAGTGCATTGCGACGCCTTTGGCCGGGTAAAGGTGCAGTTTCATTGGGACCGTGAAGGCCAAAGCGACGATCACAGCAGTTGCTGGCTACGGGTTGCCTCCCGCTGGGCTGGGGATCGCTTTGGCTCTGTGATGGTGCCGCGGGTGGGCATGGAAGTGCTGGTGCATTTTTTGGAGGGTAATCCCGATCAGCCGGTTCTTTCATCTTGCCTGCCAAACAGCCTCAACCCTACGCCCTGGCCATTGCCTGCGAATAAAACCCGTAGCGTCCTGCGCAGCCGCAGCACACCGGGCGGTGGCGGTTACAACGAGCTGCATATCGAAGACCGCACAGGCGCCGAAGTGATTTACCTGCACGCCCAACGCGACCTTGAACAGCACATCAAAAACGACAGTCACCTGCAAGTCGATGGCGCTCGCAACGAACTCATCACGCGTGAACGTACCAGCGTGCTGATGGCCGAAGACCAGCGCACGGTCAGTGCCGACCGCAAGGTGCAACTGCTGGCCAACGACCATCGAGAGGTGGCCGTCAGCAGCCATACCCGAGTGGGTCAGGTCATGACCGTTGAAGCCGGGCAAGAAGTTCACCTCAAGGCAGGGGCCAGCCTGACCCTCGCCGCAGGCGCTGGCCTGAGCCTGACGGCGGGTGGTCAGCACGTGGTCATCAACGCGGCGGGCATCTACGCCAGTTCGCCGATCCTGCCCGGCGGCGCCCCTACCCCGGGCACACCCGCTTTGCCCGCCAACGCATCAGGCCTGGCGCCCCTGATCGCAGCCCTGCTGACCCCCAATCAAATCGACAGCCTGTCGCGCAGTGCGCCTTTTTGCGAAGAGTGCGAGCGCTGCAAAGGAGGTGTCTGTGACATCTGATGCAATCACCCCCCAGCAGTGGCTGGCCAAAACTCCGTTAAGGCCCGGCGAGCACCTCTACGCCGTCATCAGCGCCACCAGCACCGCTCAACCGCTGGTGGCATGGCGCCAACATGAATCTCAACCCGCCGTGCCGTTGTGGGCCAACACGCCCTACGCCGACTGGTTACCCGTGATGCCCTGGTTGCTGAGCCTGACCGGCACTGAAGCGTTTCTCAATTGGGCGGCACACACCGAGGCGCAAGACTGGGGCTGGCTGGCCATTTCCAGCGCGCCGCCCGAGCTGATTGCCGAGCACCTGCGCGGCCTGACACAGGTATTTACAGCGCCGGACGACGCTGTTTTTTTCCGTTTCTGGGATGGCCGGTATTTCCTCACCGTCCTTCAGCAACTTGGCGCAACCACCTCAGATGTACTGCCCGTATTTGACCGCTACTGGATCAACGGCCAGCCCGTGGTCGTGGGTCAGGGTGCAAACCGCCCGGCACAGGCTTTTCCTTGGTGGCAGGTGCCTGAAGACCTGCTTTGCGCACTCGTGGAACAGGATTCAAGCAGCGTGATCGACAACCTGATGTGCCTCCTGAAAGAAACAGCTCCCTTGCTCTACAACGCCACCGCTGAAAGCGTCCTTCGCCAAAAAGTTGAGTCCTATCTAGCCACCACCGGCTCCGCCCTGAACTTCGACCACGCGCGTTTTACTGCCTACCTGCAACAGGAAATAGGTCAATGACTGACAGCATCCAGCCCGATGTACCCACCCTCCTGTTGCAACACAGAAACTGCCTGGCCGAGTACCGCCTGCAAACCTCAAAGTGGTACGGCGGCCTTATTGCCGCCGAACAAAAATTCAGTGCGGGTGACAGCGCCATCACCCGCAATATAGAGAGTAAAGGCCCGGCGATTCACTACGCCCAATGCAAGAAAGACGGCACGCTGACCTTGATTCATGCCTTCGAATCCGCGCACTTCGTGCCGATTGGCAACACTCCTGTACGTCTGACACCCCTGTGCTCAAAACCCCTGCGACCGGATAACTATGGCTTTGCCACCACCCGGGATACCGACGACGAAGAACTCCACACCCACATCGACGACAGCGGCATAAAGCTGCTCGAAGGCTGCAAACCCGATCAGCGCTACCGCGTCACCTTCTACCCTCAGACCACACCGCAACAGATCGACGCCTACTTCGACTCCTATCAAGGCCTGCTCAACGAACTGGGCGCCTGGCTCTCGCAGCAATGGAACAGCGAATTCCAGCCGCTCTGGCGTGCCTATGACAACGCCAGTAATGCAGACCAACTGCTGCTGCACGCACAGAGCGCCCTCAAGGGTTTCGGCGACACGCTGATCGGACTTTGGGACAGCCTCGTCAAACTGTTCGACCTCATCACGCACCCGAAAAAGAATCTCGAAAAACTCGCAGAGTTCCTTAACCCGACACAACTCGACGACTTCATAAACGCATCGGCCCAATCGCTGCAAGCTCTCTATTTAGTCGCCAGTGACGAACCGCTGTTATGGGCGTATTTCTCCACCTTCCAAGCCTGGCTGCAATTGCTGCCGCCACTCCTATGCACTGAAATGGTTACGCGCCTGGGCAGCGAAGTGCTGATCGACATCCTGATCGGTGTTGTTCTGACCGGCGGGATGGGGCTGGCGGTGAAGTACACCGCCAAGGCCGTTAAAACGATGACCGTCACCGCCAAAGCCACCCACCTGCTGGACAGCTTTATTGACCTGCTGCTGCGCACCAGCAAAGCCCGCGCAACCCAGCATGCACACATCAGCAAACCCATCCTGCTGCACGCCGACGCGCCGCTGAACACCGGCACAAAAGGCAAGGTCGACATCACCCCTCAACCCGGCGACGGCCCCGACCAGTCACTGCTCGACACCACCCTGATGGTGCGCGGCAAACCCCAGACCTACACCGAAATCGTGCAAGTCCAGCACGTCGATGACGTCCCGGCGCAATCGAAAAACCTCAACGACCAGCCCGCCGAACCGGCTGACAAAACCTGCACCCAAGGCTGCCCGGTCTCGATGGTCACCGGCGAAGAACTGCTGACCCTCACCGACACCGTGCTCGATGGCGTGCTGCCCTTCGAGTGGACACGCCTGTACCGCACCAGCGCCGTCGAAAGCCAAAGCAGCCTCGGTTTCGGCTGGAGCCACAGCCTGAACCATCGCCTGCAAGAAGACGGCGACGAACTGCTCTGGACCGATCACGAAAACCGCCAGACCCGCTTCCCGCGCCCCACAGCACAACGCCCGGCCATCACCAACAGCCTGGCCCGCGCCGCGATCTACCTGGGTGAAAAAGACGGCGAACTGATCCTCGCCCAAGCGGGCAAAGCCCGCCGTTTCTACCACTTTCAAGACTTAAAACTGATCGCCATCAGCGACGCCTACGGCAACCGCCTGACCATCACCCATCGTGACGGCCGCCTGCACCGCATCGAAGACAAGTTTGAACGCGCCCTGATGCTGCGCTACCACAACAACCGACTGTGCGCCGTCGACTACCAGTACTACGACCACAGCCGCGAATTCATCGAACGCTCCGACGAGCACTACGCCAAA
>NZ_VFIO01000014.1 GCF_007858365.1 Pseudomonas saxonica
TCAGATTTAACTATTTGAACCAGAAGCACTTCGTGCTCAGGTCTAATTTTGATGTTGGCCACTGACAGGCTTCCACGAATACGATGTTGGTCGCATGTTATCAGCGTTTTATTTGTAAACACCCTCTTACGGCGAGGTACTTTTGGCAAACGCCCCAAAAGTACCCAAAAGGTCTGTGCCCTACCATACGGCCGAGCTCGCCTAGGCTCGCCCGGTGCCTTCACTCCGGCACTGTTATGGGGGCCCGCCGCGACGGGCCATCCTTGGCCCGATCGCGGCTGGCTCGGCGTCCTGCCTCGCCACCCCCATAACAGCACCTGCGTTCAGCCTCCTGTGATGGGCCCCAGCGTCGCTCCCACTGTTTCGGTGGCAGCAGTGAGATTGTTTTGAAACTGAAAGCTGAAAGCTGGGCTAGATGCTCTGCAACGCCTGCTGCTGTGGCTGCAGCTGCTTCTGTAACAGATTCACGAGACTCTTTAGAACTGTCCGCTAATCAAATCCCTCAGCCCGTCATATCCTTATGCCCTAACGGTATTTAAATTAATTTTCTTATACCTATAAAGTCACACACCTGCGTACAGGTCGACCAATCGACGCGCCGCACGAAATGAACGAACACGGGACCTCCGTGAGTTTCTTATCGAATAGCGCGCTGTTGGGCGTGCACTGCGTGGGAGTGTTTTATGTCTGCACCGTCTGGCTCTACGATTGCTCTGAGCATCGCCCCTCAAGCGTTTCAAATCCGCCCCTTCAACGGAGCCGTTGGCGCCGAAATCATTGGGCTTGACCTGGCACTGCCGGTCAACGATGAAGACTTCGCACGCATTCACCGCGCCCACCTTGAGCACCATGTGGTGGTGTTCCGTGATCAGCGCATCACGCCAGAGCAACAGATCGCTTTCAGCCGCCGTTTCGGTGTGTTGCAAATCCATGTGCTCAAACAGTTCTTGCTAGCGGACCATCCGCAAATTCTCATCGTCTCGAATGTGATCGAGAACGGCCAATCCATCGGCCTCGGAGATGCCGGTAAGTTCTGGCACTCGGACTTGTCTTATAAAGAGCTGCCAAGCCTTGGCTCCATGCTGCATGCCCAAGAGCTGCCAGCCGAAGGCGGCGATACGTTATTTGCCGACATGCATCACGCCTGGGACACCCTGCCTCAAGCCCTGCGCCATGCGGTCGAAGGCCGTTCGGCGGCGCATTCCTATACCGCCCGTTACAGCGAAACCAAGTTCGAAGGCAACTGGCGCCCAACCCTGACCCCGGAACAACTGGCGCAGGTCAATGAAGTGGTGCACCCGGTCGTACGTACCCACCCGGAAAACGGCCGCAAAGCATTGTTTGTCAGTGAAGGCTTCACCACCCGCATCATCGGCCTGCCCGACGACGAAAGCCGTGAGTTGCTGGCGCAGCTCTACGCCCACAGCGTGCGCCCGGAAAATATCTATCGGCATCAATGGCAACCCCATGATCTGGTGTTTTGGGATAACCGTTCGTTGATCCATCTCGCGGCCGGTTGCCCCCGCCATCTGCGCCGCACGCTCTACCGCACCACCATTCAAGGCGACGCGCCTTACTGATCCGCCACGCTTTGACACTTTCAAGGAACTTCTCATGCCCCTGTCATTAAAAACGCTGGCCGCCAGTCTTGGCCTCAGTTTGCTAGCCGCAAGTTTTGTTGCGCCGAGCGTAGCCCATGCCGAAGGCGAGATTCGTATCGCAGAACAGTTCGGCATTGTTTACCTGTTGCTCAATGTGGTGCGCGATCAACAACTGATCGAGAAGCACGGCAAGGAGGAGGGCATCGACATCAAGGTGGACTGGACGCAATTGTCTGGCGGCGCGGCGATCAACGATGCCTTGCTCTCCGGCTCGATTGATATTGCCGGTGCCGGGGTTGGCCCGCTGCTGACGATCTGGGACCGCACCCACGGTCGGCAGAACATCAAGGCAGTGGCGTCGCTGGGCAATTTTCCGTATTACCTGGTGAGCAATAACCCGCAGGTCAAAACCATTGCCGACATCACCGACAAGGACCGTATCGCCGTGCCGGCAGTCGGCGTTTCGGTGCAGTCACGCTTTCTCCAGTACGCAGCCGCCAAGCAATGGGGCGACAAGGATTTCAATCGACTGGACAAGTACACCCTCGCACTGCCGCACCCTGATGCCACTGCGGCACTGATCGCCGGCGGCACTGAGTTGAGCGGGCATTTTTCCAACCCGCCGTTTCAGGATCAGGCGCTGAAGAACCCCAACGTGCATGTGGTGCTCGACAGCTACGACTTGCTCGGCCCCAATTCACCGACGGTGCTGTTTGCCACTGAGAAATTTCGCAACGACAACCCCAAAACCTATAAAGCGTTCACGCAAGCGCTGGCCGAAGCCGCCGAGTTTGCCCAAAACGATAAAGGCGCCGCCGCCGATACGTATATCCGCGTGACCAAAGCCAATATCGACCGCGCCGAGCTGCTGAAAATCATCGACAACTCTCAGTACGAATTCACCGTGACGCCGAAAAATACCTACCCGCTGGCCGAATTTATGTACCGCATCGGCGCGATCAAAAACAAACCCGAATCCTGGAAGGATTATTTCTTTCAAGACGCAAAACCGTTGCAGGGGAGCTGATCACCATGAACGCGTCTGTGCAAGGCCACACGGCCAGCCACTTGAACGCAACAGGGCCTGCCTTGTTGTCGGTTGATAACGTCAGCCTCGAATACCGCACGCCGCAGCGTGTGGTGCGGGCCACCCATCAGGTCAGTTTCGAGATTGACCCGGCGGACCGTTTTATTCTGTTGGGCCCCTCCGGGTGCGGCAAGTCCACCTTGCTCAAGGCTGTGGCCGGGTTTCACCCACCCTGCGAAGGGCAGATCAGGTTGCAGGGCCAAACAGTGACAGCACCGGGACCAGACCGGATGGTGGTGTTTCAGGAGTTCGATCAATTACCACCCTGGAAGACCGTCAAGCAGAACGTCATGTTCCCGCTATTAGCGTCCAAAACACTGCCACGGCGTGAGGCCCAAGAGCGGGCGCTGCACTATCTGGACAAAGTGGGGCTGGCGGCCTTTGCCGACGCGTATCCGCACACACTGTCGGGCGGCATGAAAGCCCGCGTGGCTATCGCCCGGGCGCTGGCCATGCAGCCGAAAATCCTGTTGATGGACGAGCCTTTCGCCGCGCTTGACGCCCTGACTCGGCGCAAGATGCAGGAAGAGTTGCTGCTGTTGTGGGAGGAGGTGCGCTTCACGTTGCTGTTCGTCACCCACTCCATCGAAGAAGCATTGGTCGTGGGCAACCGCATCCTGCTGTTGTCACCGCATCCGGGCCGGGTACGGGCCGAGATCAACAGTCATCAATACAACCTGCACAGCCTGGGCGGTCTGGAATTTCAGCACACGGCGCGCCGTATTCATCGGCTGCTGTTTGATGAGGCGGATACCGGTAACCCGGAACAAGCCCTGAATTTTGCCGATATTCGTATCGCTTATTGAGCCCTGGAGGATTGCCCGATGAGCCATTCATCATCTGTACGCCCGGAATACGAAGTTCACCTTGAACCCCTGGTGTCAGTGCCGCTGGAACGCGAACTGCCCTTGGGGCAACGGTTATGGCAACAGGGCTGGTTGCGTAAAAGCCTGATATTGATAGTGCTGGCGATACTTTGGGAAGTGGTTGCACGGGTGCAGAACAACGACCTGCTGCTGCCCAGCTTTGTGCAAACCGCCAGCGCGCTGTATGACGGCCTGATCAGCGGCGAGTTGCTGAGTAAAGTCGGTATTTCGTTGGTGGTGCTGATCAAGGGTTACCTGATCGGCATTGTGCTGGCGTTTGCCTTGACCACGTTGGCGGTGTCGACCCAATTGGGGCGCGACCTGTTGAGCACCTTGACCTCGATGTTCAACCCGCTGCCGGCCATTGCCCTGTTGCCGTTGGCGCTGTTGTGGTTTGGTCTTGGGCAAAACAGCCTGATCTTTGTGTTAGTGCATTCGGTGTTATGGGCGCTGGCCCTCAACACCTATGCAGGTTTCCTCGGGGTCTCGGAAACCCTGCGCATGGCCGGTCGCAATTATGGTCTGAAGGGTATCCGTTTTGTGTTGTTTATTCTGATTCCCGCCGCGCTGCCGTCAATTCTCGCGGGGTTGAAAATCGGTTGGGCCTTCGCCTGGCGCACCCTGATCGCAGCTGAATTGGTGTTTGGCGCCACCAGCGGCAAGGGTGGGTTGGGTTGGTACATCTTTCAGAACCGTAACGAGCTGTACACCGACAAGGTATTTGCCGGGTTGGCGGTGGTGATTCTGATTGGCTTGCTGGTGGAGAACCTGGTGTTCGACACACTGGAGCGGGTCACGGTCAAGCGCTGGGGGATGCAGCGCTAGCTCGTTCATGGCGTTAAATGGGGTCGAAACGACGGGCCTGTGATCGTGGCAAGCGCCGCCACACCAGTCGACCCAAGGCGATTGCCCAGTTAAGCAGGGCAATCAGCAAAATGACCGACAGCAGCGCCCCCATGCCTTGACTGACGATGATGAGCCCTGCCAGCCAGGGAAATCCGAAAACGCCAACAAAGTACGCCAGGCTGAACAGCACCAGCGATTGCGCGGTGTAACCGGCAGGGGCTTCGTTGGCGGCCAGACCATTGATCACCGAATACGTCAGACCGTAACCCACACCCAGCACAATGGCGGCGAATAAATAAGTAGCGGCAGTGTCAACGGTAAACATAAACATCAGCACTGACGTCACGATCAATGAGGTCAGAATACCGGCCATTCGATATGGGTCGCGCTTGACGATAAACCCGGCGACCAGCAAACGGCAGGTAATCACCGCTGCCATAAAGCCTAGAAAGAAAATCGAATAATCCAGTTGTTTAAGGTGTGCGTACGAGGTTTGAAAGCTCGACAACCCGCCGAAAATCGCGCCCCCCAAGCCGACCATGACGATTGCAAAAGCGGCTTTGGAACGCATGACCAGCGCACCCGCCTGAGGGCTAATCCGGCACACAGTGACCGCTCCCGATACGAGGTGCAGCTGCTTGATTTTCGGCCCTAGCAGTACAAAGGCAACGCCGCCGATCACGCTGGCCATGGCCGCCATCACAAAGGCTGCTTGCAGCGGGTAGCCAAATGCTTCGCTGGCCCGCCCCAGCAGAGGGCCTGTGCCGATACCGGACATCATGCACCCCGACAGCAGGGCGAAATACTTCACCCGGCGGGCGGGTTCAATCATCATCGCGACAATAATGGGGCCTAACGTATAGAACACGCCCCAACCCAAACCCAGAAGCAAGCCGAAGCCCAATGCGCTGAGACCGAACGTCGGGAAGCAGGCGAAGCCGGCACACGCGGCAGCCAGCAGAACTGCCCCGAATGCAATCGTTTTGGGTGCTCCGAACAGATCGGTCAGGTGTCCCGAAAAAATCACGGCAATAAAGGTACTGAACATAGCAGCCGACATAATGCTGCCAGCGTCTGCTTCGCTGGCGCCGTGGGCACTGAGGGACATGGCCAGTAAAAACGTGGTGCCATAGGAAACAGACAGCAGGTAACTGCCCCCGCAGAACAGGGCGAAGAGGCCCTTGGTGTTGCGCTCCTGGTAACCGGGGTTCGCGAGGGAGGGCATACGGGGCATCCTTGAGGTTCAATGGCTGTTTGATGAACCTGATATCAGAAAACCTGCACCCGGCAGGATTCAAACATTTGAATCCTGAGGTGAGTCAGTTCTAAACAAACGCTCAAACCGTTGGAAGAGGGGCCCTCATGACACAACCGGCTGCACGTGTGGGGCGACCGCTACGCGCTCGATCGCAGCCTTCGTTCCTCGTCAGCGGCTACAGGTTACCGCTCGCGAGCTTTTGATCTGCCGGAAGGGGCGGCAGATCACGATCAAAAACACGAGGGCTGTCGTTTACACCGCCGGGCGGGTATGGGGCTTGATCTGCGGGCTGGCGTATTGCGGTTTGAGCGTGCCCTGATTATCGAGCAACCAGGCATCCATCACTTTACGCACCACAGGGCCCGCCACCCGGCCACCCGCTTCGCCGTTTTCGATCATCACCGAAATCACAATCTGCGGGTCTTCGGCCGGGGCAAAGCCGACAAACAAGGCGTTGTCGCGATTGCGTTCGGCGGTCTTGAGTCGGTTGTAACGTTCGCCTTGTTTGATGGCCACCACCTGCGCCGTACCACTTTTGCCCGCGATGCGGTATTGCGCACCCGAGGCAGACGCCCTGGCAATGCCGCGCGGGTCATGCATAACCAATTGCATGGCATGGTTGACCTGTTCCCACTCTTTGGGGTCGTGCAGAACAATATTGGCGATCGGGTGTTCGTCCACCGGTGGCGTGCCGTCAATGGTTCGGGCCAGGTGCGGACGATTCCACACGCCTTTGTTGGCGATCAATGCGGTGGCCTGTGCCAGCTGCAACGGCGTGACCTGCATGTAGCCCTGGCCAATGCCCAGGATCACCGTTTCACCGGGGAACCAGGCCTGACGGCGAGTGCTGCGCTTCCAGTCACGCGAGGGCATCAAGCCTGATGACTCTTCGAACATGTCCAGCGAGACTTTTTGCCCGATGCCAAACATCGACATGTAATCGTGCATGCGGTCAATGCCCAGTTTTGAGGCCAGGTCATAAAAGTAGGTGTCATTGGAGCGCATGATGGCGGCGTTCAGATCGACCCAGCCGTCGCCGCTGTGGTTCCAGTTGCGGTATTTGTGGTCAACGTTGGGTAGCTGGAAGTAGCCGGGGTCGAACACCCGCGTCGAGGCCGAAATGACACCGCTGTCGAGACCGGCAATTGCCACTTCGGGCTTGATGGTCGAGCCGGGTGCATAGAGGCCGCGCAAAGCCCGGTTAAACAGCGGTTTATCGATGGAGTCGCGCAGTCCCGAATAATCCTTGGAGCTGATGCCGGTCACAAACAGGTTGGGGTCAAAGCTGGGCTTACTGACCATCGCCAACACTTCACCGGTTTTGGGATCCAGCGCGATGATGGAGCCACGACGATCACCCAAGGCTTCTTCGGCGGCTTCTTGCAGTTTGATGTCGAGGCTGAGCACGATATTTTTACCGGCCACGGCGTCCGTGTGGCGAAGCACGCGCATCACTCGCCCCTGAGCATTGGTCTCGACCTCTTCAAAACCAACCTGACCGTGCAATTGCGGCTCGTAGAAACGCTCGATGCCGGTTTTGCCAATCGACTGGGTGCCCCGGTATTGCGTCGGGTCTAGCTGCTTGGCTTCTTTTTCGTTGATTCGCCCGACGTAACCCACGGAGTGGGCGAAATGATCACCTTGCGGGTAATGACGGACAAATTGGGCGTCAACATCAATGCCCGGCAGGCGGTATTGATTGACGGCCAGCAGGGCAATTTGCTCTTCGCTCAGTTCGTACAGCAAGGTCGAAGGGTCAAATGGATGGCGCGCCTGCTTCATGGCTTTGGCGAACACGGCACGGTCTTCTTCGGGCAAGTGCAGAATACTGATCACCGTATCCAGCACCTTGGCGGTATCGCCCGCCCGCTCGCGGGTAATGGTCATGTTGAAGCTGGGCTGATTATCGGCCAGCAACACGCCATTGCGGTCGTAGATAAAACCGCGCTCCGGAGGGATGGGCAGCACGTGCACCCGATTGTTCTCGGACACCGTCGAGTTGTAGGCGAACTCGGTCACTTGCAGAAAGTACATGCGCCCGACCAGTGCACAACTGATGGCCAGCACCAGCGCGGCGCAGGCGACCAGTCTTTTGTTGACCAGCCGCTTCTCGGAGTCGTGATCTTTTAGAGGGATCGGCTCGGGCATATCAGGGGTGTCTCACGTCAGAAAACAGAAAGCAGCAGCCCGCAGATCGTTAGCGGGCTACGAAAGTCGGCGCACACCTTACCAAGAAGCCCGAGTGTGAGTCAGATTATTGGTCGCATTTGAGATGAAAGCCGACAGGCTGCCGAGGTGTAAACTCGCCTCTTTTTTTAATCAAATGGATGGGATCTGCATGTTGCCCCTGATCGATTGGCAGCCACGCGCCGCGCTGCAACGCTTGCACTTTGACTGGTTGCAACGGGCCGGTGTCGAGGTGGCGGTGCTGCGTCTGGATCAGATCGACTCACTGATCAGTGGCAACAAGTGGTTCAAGCTCACCGAACACCTGTTGGCCGCCCACAGTGGCGGTGCGCAGGGGCTGATCAGTCTCGGCGGGGCGCACTCCAACCACCTGCATGCCCTGGCCGCTGCGGGTAAGCGTTTTGGCTTTCCAACCGTTGGCCTGTTACGGGGGCATGCGCAACACACCCCAACCACCCGCGACCTTGAAGACTTCGGCATGCAGTTGCACTGGTTGGGGTTTGCCGGGTATCGGGCGCGCCATGAAGCCGGTTTCTGGCAGCCTTGGCTCGCGCGCTATCCAGCGTTTCATCCCGTCCCGGAAGGGGGCGGCGGGCTGGCCGGTGCGCGGGGGTGCATGACGCTGGTCGGGCAGGTGCGTGAGCAGTTGGGTGACGTGGGTTGGGACGATTACGACGGTTGGTGGCTGGCGGCTGGAACCGGCACCACAATAGCGGGTTTGCTTTTGGCTGAAGCGCCACAGCGCAGGATTTACGGGGCGCTGGCCGTGCCCGAAGATCATGGGGTGGCACCGCAGATCGAGGCAATCTTGCAAGCGGCACATCGCTCGGAATGCAACCTTGAACTGATTGATGCCAGTCGCGGTGGTTTCGCCCGAGTGGATGACACCTTGACCGGGTTTATCCACGACAGCGAATCCGCCAGCGGGCTGCTGCTGGAGCCGCTGTATACCGGCAAAGCGCTATTGGCCCTCAAACAAGCGGTCGACGCCGGGCGCCTTGCCACAGATCAGCGTTTGGTGTTCGTTCACACAGGCGGCTTGCAGGGCCGTCGGGGATTTGAAAGCGGGGCGTGAGGATCTTCGCCGGCTTTACGATTTCCTCTCTACGGTGCGTCAACCGGCTGCTGCGCGCACGGTGCAGCACCTCACGGCGGCCCCAGTCAGAGTGACGATGCCCCCTGATTATCGTAATCGCACGTCCTAAATTTCCTTTCAAACCTGATTAATCACGACGGGTCACTGCGCCTATAAATGTCCCGCTCGCCCAACTTCATTGAGGCAGAGTAACCCGCCAACAAAGATAGCCAGTTAGGCGGGGTGTAATAAGACACCAGGGGTTTACGCGCTCACGTACTTTCACGCTCGATCACCCTGCACGCCAGCTTATTCAGCCGTTGCACCTCGTCCTCCAGTGGCAAAACCCCCAGACTTTCCAGCACTCGCGTGGCCGCCAGCACACCGATCTCCAGTGCAGGCGGTTTGATGGTGCTTAAACTCGGCAGCAGCATTTCGGCAAAGGGATAATCGCCAAAGCCAAGCACCGCACAGTTTTCGGGAATCTTCAGCCCTGCGCGTTGCCCGGCAAGCAATCCGCCCGCCGCCAGGTTGTCGTTGGCAAAGATAATTGCATCCGGTGGAGCAGGGGCCAGCATGAGCGCTTGCATGGCCTGTTTGCCGGCTTCAAAGGGCGCCATACCCTCTTGGGGGGTATACACCCGCGGCTCCAGTCCCAAATCGCGAACGGCGCTGAGGTAGCCATCGCGGCGCTCCAATGCGCTGAAATCACCCGCGCTGCTGTTCAGTACAAAGGCAATGCGTCTATAGCCTTTTTTATGCAGGTAGCGCGCGGCTGTAACGCCCACCTCAACATGGGAAAAACCAATCTGTATCGGCCCGCGTGCGGGTTGGTAGTCCCAGGTTTCAATCACCGGGATGTCCGCTGCGGCGATCATTTTTTCGGTGCCCGGGCTGTGAAAGTGACTGGTCAACACCAACGCTGCGGGCGACCAGCCCAGGAATGCGCGCACCGCACTCTCTTCCTGCTCGACGCTGAAGTAACTGGATGCCAGCAGCAGTTGATAGCCGTGGCGACTCAGCGTGTCGCTGAAACCCTGAATCGTGTTGGCGAAAATTGGCCCCGATATGTTGGGAATGACCATGCCAACGATTTTGCCGCGCGCCGAGGCCAGCCCTCCAGCAACCAGATTGGGCACGTAGCCCAATTGCGCGACCACCGCAGCAATGCGCTCGCGTCGCTCCGGGGAGACCTGGTCTGGCTGATTGAAATAACGCGACACGGTGATGGCCGAGACCCCGGCCTGTTGCGCGACAGTGCTTAGAGTCACGCGCCCGGCGCCACGGCGTTTGCGGGGTGAATGGTCGATCAACGCGCACTCCTTGTAATAACTAAAGGGTATATCAGGGCAATATTTAAGTATTTGACGGTCTATGCGACGGTTATTGATACTGGCGATGTTAGCGCTAACAACGCGCTTTGTCTGCTACTCGCTCGAGCGAATGTCCAAGACACATTTCCGCCATTGTCGTCGTAGAACGGCAGCGGTTCAGGGCACTTTTTGAGCGGGTAGACCATGCGTATTTTTCCTGGGGCAACACACACACTGGCGCACACGTTGTGCGCTGCGGGGTGGTTCTTTACCGGCTTGGGCGTGGCGCCCGGCCTGACGTTCGCCGCCGACAGCAATGAACAGGCGGTGACCCTTCAATCCGTCACGGTCAGTGCGACCCGCCGCGAAGAACCGCTGCAAAAAATCCCCGTGGCCGTGACCGTCGTCAATGGCGAGCAACTGGAACGAGACGGGCGCAACAGCGTCTCGAGCATCGTCCAGCAAGTTCCCTCGCTGAATTTTCGTACCGGTGCCTCGAACAAGGACACCTCGTTGTTTGTGCGGGGCGTGGGCACGATCTCTACCTCGCCCGGCGTTGAGCCGACGGTGGCGACGGTGATCGACGGGGTGGTCTACGCGCGTCCGGGGCAGACGACCCTCGACCTGTTGGACCTCGATCGCATTGAAGTCTTGCGTGGCCCGCAAGGTACGTTGTTCGGCAAGAACGCCTCGGCCGGGGTGATGAACATCGTCAGCCGTGCACCCACCACTGAAACCCACGGTTACATCGATCAATCGAACTTCACCGGCAACGAAAGCCGTACGCGCTTCGGTCTGGGCGGAAGTTTGATTCCTGACACCCTCACGGGCTCGTTCACCGCCATGTTCCGAACCTATGACGGCAATGTCGATAATCAGTACAACGGGCAGGAGGTGAATGGCTACAACCATAAAGGCGCGCGCGGCAAGTTGGTGTTTACCCCTGACGATGACCTCACGCTCACAGTCATTGCCGACTACATGCAGTCCCATGACGACGCCCCCAATGGCGTGGTCGTCCAGTCACTGACGCCGGGCTTTGGCAATGCGCTGGCTCCGGTATGGGCGTCCAGCGACAACCGCAAGATCAATACAGACACCCGTTCGCGTGTGGCAGACATCAATAAAGGCCTGTCTGCCCAACTGGACTGGAATCTGGGTGATTACACCCTGACGTCGATCACCGCGTGGCGGGGTTGGGACAACACTCAATATCAGGATGGCGATCGCCTGAGTACCATCACCGCCGACTTTCCAGGCTCTGCCGACAAAGGCGACCTGACGTTCAATCAGTATTCGCAAGAGCTGCGGCTGGCTTCACCCAAGGGGGATTTTCTGGAGTACGTGGGTGGGCTGTTCTACATGCACGGCAAGGATGACGAAACCTATCAGCGCACCTTGACCACGCCTGCGAGCGTCAACCGCGGCGTCGCCGATTACAGTACCACCAGTGACAGCTACGCGGTCTTCGGCGAAAGCACGCTGAACTTCACCCCGACCTTGCGTGGCATTGCCGGCCTGCGCTGGACCCATGACGATTTGAAATACGATCACCGCCGAGTGTCCACGTCGGCGACCGCCGTGACGGGCATCCAGCCGGACACCAGCAGCTCCGGGTCAGTGGATGAAGACGGCTGGTCAGGTCGGCTTGGCCTGCAATACGACCTGACCGACACCGTCACCACCTATCTGACCTATTCGCGAGGCTATAAAGGCCCGGCCTACAACGTGTTCTTCAACATGCAGCCGCGTGATACCGGCGCACTCAAACCTGAAACGTCGAACAACTGGGAACTGGGGATTAAAACCACGGCCTGGAACCATCGCCTTACCGCTAACGTCGCGGTATTTCACAGCGAATACGACAATTATCAAGCGAACTTCTTCGACACGGTTGCAGGCCAAGTCGTTACCCGGCTGATCAACGCGGGGAGTGTCAGCACCGAAGGCGTGGAACTCGACTACGCGTTGCAGGCGACTCGGCAATTGAAGCTCTCTGGCGCACTGGCATACACCCATGCACGTATTGACGAATTTGGCTGCCCAGCAGGCGCGGCCGCATCGTGCAACGTCAATGGCAAGCCGCTGCCCTACAGCCCGGACTGGAAGAGTTATGTGCGCGCCGACTACAGCATCCCGCTGGATAACGGTCTGGATGTAGAACTGGGTACCGATTACAGCTGGCAGAGCGAAGTGCAGTACGACATCAGCCAGAACCCGGACACCAAGCAGGGCACGTATGGCATCTGGAATGCCAGCATCGCGTTGGCGGATTACACCAACGGCTGGCGTGTGGCGCTGCTGGGCAAAAACCTCGCGGACAAGTCCTATTCACCCTTGCTGGCCACAGGCGGCAGCTACATCTACCGCGCGGTTCCAAGGGACGATGAACGCTATTTTGGTGTGCAACTGCGCAAGGAATTCTGAACATGACTCGACAGCTCAAACTGGGCGCCTTTCTCATGGCCGGCGGTCACCACGTCGCCGCATGGCGTCACCCTGAGGCACCGGCAGACGCCGGGCTGGACTTCAGCCATTACAAACGCTTGGCACAGATTGCAGAGGCAGCGAAGTTTGACGCTTTGTTCGTCGCCGACAGCATCGCCGCGCCGAGGGATGACATCGCCAGTCGCATGGCCCGTTCGGCTTACTTTGAGCCACTGACATTGCTGTCAGCCTTGAGTGCGGTGACGGAGCGCATTGGGTTGATCGCCACGGCCACCACCAGCTACAACGAGCCCTACCATGTAGCGCGAAAATTCGCGTCGCTGGATCACTTGTCCGGCGGGCGGGCAGGGTGGAACCTGGTGACCTCGGATAACGCCGCTGAGGCGCAAAACTTTGGCCGCGAGCAACATATCAGTCACGCTGAACGCTACAGCCGCGCCCGCGAGTTTCATCAGGTCGTCACGGGACTGTGGGACAGCTGGGAAGATGATGCATTTGTCCGCGACAAGATCAGCGGCGCTTACTACGACCCCGCCAAGCTGCATGTGCTCAACCACCAGGGTGAGCACTTTCGGGTCAAGGGCCCGCTGAATGTGGCGCGTTCCCCGCAAGGGCAACCGGTGATTGTGCAAGCCGGCTCATCCGGGGTCGGTCGCGATTTGGCCGCACAAACGGCAGAGGTGGTGTTCACCGCACAAACCTCATTGGCCAATGCTCAGGCGTTTTACGCTGATCTCAAAGGCCGTTTGAGCCAATACTGCCGCCACCAGGACTCCCTGAAAATCATGCCCGGTATTTTTGTCGTGGTGGGGGCCACTGAAGCGCAGGCGCAGGAAAAATTTCAGACCTTTCAGCGGCTGGTCGAGCCTGAAGTGGGCGTGGCTTTGCTGGGGCGCATGCTGGGCAATTTCGATTTGTCGCAGTTCCCGCTGGACGGGCCGCTCCCCGACTTGCCGCTGACAGAAAGCGGTCAGCAAAGCCGTCAGAAGCTGCTGACCGAATTGGCAGGTGAAGAAAACCTTAGCCTCGCCGAACTGGGCAGAAAGATTGCCGGAGGGCGCGGGCATTACACCCTTGTGGGTACAGCGGTACAGATTGCCGACCAGATGCAGGCGTGGTTCGAGCAAGGGGCCGCCGATGGATTCAACGTGCTGGTGCCTCATCTTCCGGCAGGCCTGGAGGATTTCGCCAATGAAGTCATACCTGAGTTGCAACGCCGGGGCCTGTTCAGAACCGAATACGAAGGCCGTACGTTGCGCGAGAACCTTGGCCTGACCCGGCCTGCCAACAGCTTCACGCGACAACCACATTCCTCTACAGACCAGCAGGACATCGCTCAATGACCTATATCGCTGCCGAAAACCGCTACGACGCCATTCCTTATCGCCGCGTGGGCCGCAGCGGGTTGGTGCTGCCGGCACTCTCCCTTGGCCTGTGGCACAACTTTGGCGACAGCACGCCGATCGACACCCAGCGTGCGCTGTTGCGTACAGCCTTCGACCAGGGCATCAACCACTTTGACCTGGCCAACAACTACGGCCCGCCCTATGGCAGTGCCGAGATCAACTTCGGCCGTTTGCTGCGTGAAGATTTCAAGCAGTACCGCGATGAGTTGATCATCTCCAGCAAAGCCGGGTGGGACATGTGGCCCGGCCCGTACGGTCAGGGCGGTGGTTCGCGTAAATACGTGCTGGCCAGCCTCGATCAGAGCCTGCAACGCTTGGGCGTGGACTATGTCGACATTTTTTATTCCCACCGCTTCGACCCGGACACCCCGCTGGAGGAGACGGCCAGCGCCCTGGCCACGGCCGTGCAGCAGGGCAAGGCGCTGTACATCGGCATCTCATCCTACTCAGGGGTAAAAACCCGAGAAATGGCGGCGTTGCTCAATGACTGGAAAATCCCGCTGCTAATCCACCAACCGGCCTACAACCTGCTCAATCGCTGGGTGGAAAAGGACTTGCTGGACACCACTGAAGCACTGGGCAGCGGTGTGATTGCCTTTACCCCCCTGGCGCAAGGCTTGCTGACCGACAAGTACCTCAACGGTGTGCCGACGCAGGCGCGGGTCAATCGCGCGGGCGGCGACTCCTTGCTGCCCTCGCATCTGAGCGAAGCCAACCTCGCCCGGGTACGCGGTCTCAACGAGATTGCCAGGGCGCGCGGTCAGAGTCTGGCCCAGATGGCATTGGCCTGGACACTTCGCGACCCTCGGGTGACATCAGCGTTGATCGGTGCCAGTCGACCGGAGCAGATCATAGAGAACGTCGGTGCCTTGAAGAACCTGCACTTTAGCGTGCAGGAGCTGACCGAAATTGACCGGTTTGCCCAAGAGGGCGGGATCAACCTGTGGGAAAAGCCCTCGAAGGCTGAGTAAACAAGGCTATCTCAGGTGTTCTTCCAGACTTCAGCAGCGAGACAATCATGAAACTTCGCACCCTTTTATTTAGCGGGTTGGCACTGTTCAGCCTGACAAACGCCGCGCTGGCCGCAGACCCGGCAACCCTGAGAATCGGCTACCAGAAAGGCTCGATTGCCTTGTTGCTCGCCAAAGAGCATGGCCTGCTGGACAAACGCTTTCCTCACACGGCCGTGCAGTGGATTGAGTTTCCCGCCGGGCCGCAGATGCTCGAAGCGCTTAACGTCAATGCGCTGGACATAGGATCCACCGGAGACATCCCGCCGCTGTTCGCCCAGGCAGCGGGGGCCGATCTGGTCTACATCGGCGCCGAACCGGCAAAACCACAGGCGGAAACCCTACTGGTTCGCGGCGACAGCCCGCTTAACACCGTTGCCGACCTTAAAGGCAAGAAAGTGGCCTTTCAGCGCGGGTCCAGCTCACACAACCTGATCCTGAGGGCGTTGAACAAGGCCGGGCTGAGCTATCAGGACATCCAGCCCGTGAACCTGCCGCCTGCGGATGCTCGCGCTGCCTTCGAGCAGGGCAGCGTCGATGCCTGGGCCACATGGGAGCCTTATTCCTCGTTGGCCTTAAGTCAGGGCAATGCCCGTGTGCTGGCCAACGGTGAAGGGCTGGGCCTGTCAGGCCCCGTGTACACGGCCCGGCGAGCTTATGCCAATGCCAACGGCGCCTTTGTTCACGCATTGCTGGATGAATTGACTGACGCTGAAGCGCTGACCCGCAGCCAGCGGCAAGAAAGCCTCAAGGTGATCCAAAAATACATGGGGCTGCCCGATGCAGTGATTGCCAGCTACCTCGACAATCGGCCGCCATCTCCGGTGCTACCGATTGATCAAAGCATCATCAATGCGCAGCAAGTAACGGCGGATCTGTTTTATCAAAACAAGCTGCTGCCCAAAAAAATAGCGGTGCGTGATGCGGTATGGCAGGCCGCAGACTGAGCCGCACTCGGGGAGAAATGGGCCAGCCTCCCGAATACAGGGTGTCGAAAAGACAGGCCCGCACGTGGCACACGTGCGGGTTTGGCGATTTTAAATGAACTGCACACGAAACTAATTGCGTCTGGCATACCTCCATTACTTACCGACCCTCACCGACAACACCGGACGTAAGTGTGGTTTGACCTGACGTAGTCGCCTTTTGGAGGGTACGTGTAACCGCTCTGTACGTGTCCCCCTTGGCCAAAGGTGACCCTGATGACAGAACACCAAACAACCCTGCGTCTCAAAGAAGACACACCCAGCCCTGCCGGGAATGATCACAGCATAAAACTTCAGATAAACGGGCAGGTGTACCCCCTTGATGTGCCCGCCAATGCCATTTTGCTCGATGTGGTACGCGATCGCTTGCAACTGACCGGCACCAAAAAGGGCTGTGACCACGGCCAATGCGGGGCCTGTACGTTGCTCGTCAATGGTGTGGCCATCAACTCGTGCCTGTCACTGGCAGTTCAACATGATGGCGATAGCATCACCACCATCGAGGGGCTGGCCGAGGGCGATGCGCTGCATCCCGTGCAACAGGCCTTTTGGGAGCACGATGCCTTCCAATGCGGCTACTGCACCACAGGGCAGATCATGAGTGCAGTGGCCTTGCTCAATGACCCGGACAGTGCGGCGGACGATGCCAGTGTCAGGGAGGCCATGAGTGGCAATATCTGCCGCTGCGGTGCGTATAAAAACATCCTCGCGGCCGTGCAGTCGGCGCGCGTCAAAATGGCCGGGGGTGTCTGATGCAGACTTTCGATTACGTCCGGGCGCAGTCTTGCGCCCATGCAATAAATACAGCATCGACCCTTGAGCTGACCCGGTACCTGGCCGGTGGCACCACGCTTCTGGATCTGATGAAGCTGGATGTGGTCAAAGCCGACCACTTGGTCGATATCAACCGATTGCCCTTGCAGCAGGTTGAGACCCTGGACGACGGTCGCTTGCGCATCGGGGCGTTGGTCAGCAATACCGCGCTGGCGCGTCATCCACAGGTATTGACGCATTACCCGGTGCTCGCTCAAGCCATCATGGCGGGGGCTTCCACTCAGCTGCGCAATAAAGCCACCACTGCCGGCAATGTGATGCAACGGGTGCGCTGCAATTATTTCCGCGATGGGGTTTCACCGTGCAATAAGCGCCAGCCCGGCTCGGGTTGCGCAGCGCTTGTGGGCCTCAATCGCAGTGTGCATGCGGTGCTGGGTACCAGTGATCACTGCATTGCCAGCCATCCTTCGGACATGTGTGTGGCCATCGCGGCCATTGGTGCGCACGTCACCCTGCAAAACCCGCAGGGGCAGTCGCGTGAAGTCAATTTTGCTGACTTTCATCTGCTGCCCGGCGACACACCGTGGCGCGAGCATGCGCTAGAGCCCCACGAACTGATTACCCATGTGACGCTGGATGCGCCGCTGTCTGCAAGTCGTTCAGGCTACCTGAAGCTTCGCGACCGCACGTCTTACCAGTTTGCTCTGGCATCAAGCGCCATCATTCTGGTGATGGATGGGCCAACCGTAGTAGAGGCGCGTATTGCCCTTGGCGGTGTGGCCACCAAGCCGTGGCGAGCCGTTGAAGCAGAACAGCAGCTCACCGGGCAAACACTCTCAGCGCAGCTCATCTCACAGGTGGCCGAGGTGGCTCTGAAAGACGCGCGGGCCTATGAGCATAACGCGTACAAAATCCCCCTCGGCCAGCAGGTCATTGCGCGCAACCTTCGCGACCTGACGGCGCAGGAGTCGGTATGAACGAATCCATTATCGGTGTTCCTCAACGCAGGATTGACGGGCAGCTCAAGGTCAGCGGCAAAGCTCGTTACGCCGCCGACCACCCCATGGTGGGCATGCTGTATGCCTATGGTGTCTACAGCACCATTGCGCGCGGTCAGATTCGCACCCTCGATGATGCAAAGGCGTTGAAAATGCCCGGTGTCGTCAGCATCGTGCATCATCTCAATTGCCCGACACTGCATCGCACGCCGGCCACGCCGATGGACATGGCGAAAATTCTCGAAGCCAGCAAGGTTGATGAGTTTCGCACTCCGTTCGAAGATGATCGCGTGTCCTATCCGGGGCAGTTTGTCGCGCTGGTGGTTGCCCAAACCTTTGAACAGGCCAGGGCCGCGGCGCATCAGGTGTCGGTGGAGTACGACGTTGCCGAGCCAATCACCAGCTTGACTGAAGGTCTGAAGGCGCAAACTCCTCAGAACGGGGCAGGCGGGCACACACGGGGCAAACCGGAACCCGCATTTGCCTCGGCCGCTAAAAAAATCGACGTGACTTACACCACGCCTGTTGAAAATCACAACCCGATGGAAATGCACGCGACCACTGCATGGTGGGAGGATGGACACCTTTTTGTGTACGAAAGCTCTCAGGGCGTGGTCAACCACCGTAATGTGCTGGCCAATGTCTTCGATTTACCGCCTGACCAGGTTGAGGTGCGTGCGCCTTTTATCGGTTCGGGTTTTGGCAGCAAGTTATGGCCGTGGCCGCATTCCGTTGCCGCCTGCGTTGCGGCGAAAATCACCGGGCGACCTGTGCAATTGATGCTGCCCAGAGCGCAGATGTTCACCACCAGCGGCCACCGCCCGCAAACCTCGCAACGCATGCGTCTGGCCACGGACGGTCAGGGCAAGCTGGTATCGCTGCGCCATGAGTCCATCAACAGCACGTCGACCACCGATGCCTACACCGAACCTTGTGCCAGCGTGACCAAAAGTCTGTACGCCTGCCCGAATGTGCTGGTCAGCCACAAAAACGTGCCGGTAAACCGTGGCACGCCCACCTCGATGCGTGCTCCCGGTGCCGCCCCCGGTTTATTTGCCCTGGAGTCGGCCATCGATGAAATGGCCTTGGCCAATGGCATCGACCCCCTGGATTTTCGCCTGCTCAATCGGGCAGCCAAGGATGAAAGTGTCGGCCTGCCGTGGTCCAGCAACCACCTTGAAGAAGCCATGAACGTTGCGGCGCAGAAAATTGGCTGGCAGCAGCGCAACCCTGAAATCGGCTCCATGCGCGACGGCGACGAAATCATTGGCTACGGCATGAGCGCGTGTAATTGGGAGGCTTCACAAGTGCCCACCGATGCCCGTGTGATGTTGCGTGCGGACGGTACGGCGTTGGCGCAATGCGGTCTGCAAGATATAGGCACCGGTACTTACACGGTGGTGGCACAGACCCTGAGTCAGTTGTCCGGGCTGGCGCTGGATCGCATTGAAGTGCAGTTGGGCAGTTCAGCGTACCCACCCGGCGCAATGTCTGGCGGATCGTGGGCAACGTCGAGTGTCATGCCCGCCATCGCCGGTGCGACCCGTCAAGCGCTGGACAACTTGAGGCAGATCGCCGTGTTGAAAGGGGCGCCCTTTGAAGGTCAAAAAACCGAAGCCCTTCACGTAGAAGATGGGCATTTAGTGTGTGGCGATCAGCGCGCCTCATTCGGCGACATCCTCGATTCGCAGCGGGTGGCTCACGCCGAAGGCACCTTCCAGAGCGGTGCTGCCAAAGCTGACACCTATTCCTTCAGATCATTTGGCGCACATTTTGTGGAAGTGCGTTGGGACCCCGGCATTTCGCGCTTGCGAGTGGCCCGCGTGGTCAGCGCCATTGACGTGGGCCAAGTGGTCAACCCGCTGGCTGCACGCAATCAGGTTGAAGGAGCAATTGTCATGGGCATCGGCATGGCGCTGTTTGAGGCCGGGGAGTACGATCCGAACAGCGGTTTACCGACTAACAATAATTTCGCTGAATACGTGGTACCGGTGCATGCCGACCAACCCGATATCGATATCACCCTGCTGGATTACCCTGACCTCAACTTCAGTGAGTTCGGGGCCCGCGGCATAGGTGAAATTGGGATCACCGGGTTGGCCGCGGCCATCGCCAATGCGGTGTATCACGCCACCGGCATACGTATCCGTGACTTGCCCATCACCAAGGAAAAATTAATGCATGGACTCGCTTGATCTACAGGTTGTGCAACGCGCTCAGGGTTGGCTAGCCGAGGGTAAATCCATCTGGCTGTGCACGGTTGTGTCTACCTTCGGCTCTGCACCGCGCGGCCCGGGCGCCATGCTGGTGGCGTTGACTTCAGGTGAGTACAGCGGCTCGCTGTCGGGCGGCTGCGTCGAAGAAGACTTTATGACGCGGCTCTCACACGGTCATTTTTCTGAACACAATCATGTTGTGCGTTACGGCGAGGGTGGGCTGGCACCCAATGTGGCCTTGCCCTGTGGCGGCGTACTGGACGTATTGATTGAGTACCTGGCCCCCGATGACGATACGTACGAACACCTCCAGGCCATGAAGTGCGCCTTGGGCGGGCAGTACCTGGCCACTCGAACGGTTCAGCTCGGCAGTTCGCGCAGATGCCTGGCGCGCAGCGATGAAAACGTGCCGAGGGTCACGCTAAAGGTCGATGAGGTTTCTATCAGGGTGGGCGCTGTGCGTCGGCTGGTGCTGGCCGGTCTGTCTCCGGTGGCCGAGTTTTGTGCCAGTTTTGCCTTGGCCTTGGGCTATGAAGTCATCCTGTGTGATCCAAGGCCAGAAGTCATCGACCGCTTTTCCATGCCCGGCGTGCAGGTACATAAACGCCTGCCATCAGTCTATATCGAAGAGAACGGCTGCCACGCCACCACCGCAGTGGTAGCGCTTACCCATGACCCTCGGCTGGACGACTTGACCCTGATGGAGGCGGTGCGAACCGACGCTTTTTACATTGGCGCCATGGGCTCTCAACGCACCAGTGCAAAAAGATTTGAGCGACTGGCGCGCATTGGCGGGCTCGACGCTCAGGCATTGGCACGTATCCATGCCCCGATCGGACTGCGCCTTGGCAGCAAAACCCCGGCAGAAATCGCCCTGGCCGTCATGGCTGACATACTGCGTGTCTCCAATGGCATCAGTCACTGCAACTACGCCACTCAGAACGCAGCGCAGCCCCTGTAGCCGCTGACGAGGAACGAAGGCTGCGATCGGCGGCGAAGCCGTCGTAAAACCTGACACACCGAGTCGTCCTATCTTGCGACCGCTGCGCGCTCGATCGCAGCCTTCGGCAGCTGCTACAGATCAACGTGTCTCTGCGAGAAGGCGCGTAGCCGTCGTAAAACCTGACACAGCGAGTCGTCCCATCTTGCGACCGCTTCGCGCTCGATCGCAGCCTTCGGCAGCGGCTACAGGTCAGGTGTAGCAGCTGACGAGGAACGAAGGCTGCGTTCGGCGGCGTAGCCGTCGTAAAACCTGACACACCGAAGTGTTCCATTTTGCGACCGCTTCGCGGCCGATCGCAGCCTTCGGCAGCTGCTACAGGTCAGGTGTAGCCGCTGACGAGGAACGAAGGCTGCGATCGGCGGCGTAGCCGTCGTAATACCTGACACACCGAGTCGTCCCATTTTGCGACCGCTTCTCGCCCGATCGCAGCCTTCGGCGGAGCATGGCGCGTAGCAGCTGACGAGGAACGAAGGCTGCGATCGGCGGCAAAGCCGTCGTAAAACCTGACACACCGAAGTGTTCCATCTTGCGACCGCTGCGCGCTCGAACGCAGCCTTCGGCAGCGGCTACAGGTCAGGTGTAGCCGCTGACGAGTAACGAAGCCGTCGTAAAACCTGATACAGCGAGTCGTCCCATCTTGCGACCGCTGCGCGCTCGATCGCAGCCTTCGGCAGCTGCTACAGGTTAATGTGTGGCTGCGAGCATGGCGGCGTAGCCGTCGTAAAACCTGACACACCGAAGTGTTCCATCTTGCGACCGCTGCGCGCCCGATCGCAGCCTTCGGCAGCGGCTACAGGTCAGGGTGTTGCTGCGCGTTTGGGTCGTGGGCTCATGCTCTGATGCATCTGTATCGATCAATCATGCAAAGAGCTTTCGTGGTAAGGCATTGATGACGCCGGATGCAATCCTAATAACTTTTCGAAAAGCCACTTGGTGGAGCAGACGCAGCGTCCTTGCGTGCTCCTCGGGTTAGTGGTTTCTGACAGCAGTTGAATATTTCGCGCTCCAGAAGAATGTCCCCTTCAGGGGACGTTACCCTGTGCGCTTGGGTTTAGAGTGGCCTGAGACAAAATTTGTCCCCGAGAACAATAAAACAATAAACCGGGAGCCACCGGACCATGCATCAGCCTCAAGTCGTACCTCATAAGTCCCTCTATTTTCCCTATCAGGTTTACCCTGCTTTCGTGCAATCCCCAGGCATCGCCACTCGCTCACCCGTGGTGATTGTGGGGGCGGGGCCCATTGGCCTGACGCTGGCGCTCGAACTGGCGCGCTACGGTGTCGGCAGTGTTGTCCTGGCGGCTCAGCAGCAGGTCTGTGAAGGGAGCCGTGCGATTGTTTTCACCCGTCGTTCCATGGAAATTTTTCAGCAAGTGGGGGTGTCCCAGGCAGTGGCCGAGCAGGGGCTGCCTTGGCGCTTCGGAAATTCGTACTACCGCGGCCAGCGGGTTTTTCGCATGGAGGCTCCGGTCGACGAGCATGATCGTTTTGCACCGATGACCAACCTGCAACAGCAATATCTGGAGCAGCATCTGGTGGCCGCAGCCCAGGCACAGCCGCTGATCGAACTGCGGTGGGGCAATAAAGTCATCGATATCGAGCAACGGCTCGACCATGCTGTGTTGCAAGTCGATACCCCGGGCGATGTTTATTCTCTGGAGGCCGATTGGGTTGTGGCCGCTGATGGCGCTCGCTCCGGACTGCGTTCCATGCTTGGGCTCAAGCTTGAGGGGGCGTCCTATGAAGGGCGCTTCGTGATTGCCGATATCCGCATCAAGCTCGATCTGCCGACTGAACGTCTGGCGTTTTTCGATCCCTCCTGGAACCCCGGCAATACCGTGTTGATGCACCGCGAGCCCGGCGATATCTGGCGCATCGATTACCAGTTGCCCGTGGACGAAACGCCCGAGCAGGCGTTGCACCCCGACTCCTTGCGTGAGCGCATCAATGCGCAACTGGCGATGCTCGGCGTCGAGAACCCGGAGTGGGAGCTGGATTGGAGTTCTGTGTACTCGGCCCGGGCGCTGACCCTGGCGCACTACATTAATGAGCGTGTGATTTTTGCTGGAGACGCGGCGCACCTGTTGCCGATCTTCGGTGTACGCGGCGCCAATACCGGGTTTCAGGATTGCCACGACCTGGGCTGGAAACTGGCACTGCACATCAAGGGGTTGGCCGGTGCCGGGCTGCTGGCCTCCTACAGTGAGGAGCGGGTCAAGGCTGCACGGGAAATCATTGAGGAGGCGGGCAAAAGCACTAGGTTCATGGCGCCGCCCAGTCGCGGCTATCGACTGTTACGCGATGCGGTGCTGTCGCTGTCGTTGACCCGGGAATTTGTACGCCCGCTGTACCACTGGCGAACCTCAAGAGCTCACGACTATGCCGATTCGCAGCTCAACGCGATGGACGACGATAATCGTTTATTCGTTGGCGGCCCGCGCAACGGTGCACCGTTACTCAATGTGCGTTTGGCCGAGCAGCACTATTTGTTCGACGAGCTGGCGCCCGCCTTTCATTTGCTTTGCTTCACCGACGCTGCGGCGCTCGATACCGAAGTGGTGGCGCAGGTTCAGGCTCTGCGCCACCAGGGACTGGCCATACAAGTGATCGCGATCGCCATGAGTGGGGTCGATCAGGTGCAACATGCCGACCTGACCCTGGCCGATACGGATGATCTGTTCAGTACGCGTTATGGCGTGCAGCACGCTGGCGCCGCCTATCTTGCGCGCCCGGATCAGCATGTCTGCGCCCGCTGGCTGCATCTGGATGGCGAGCGTTTGCGCCATGGTCTAAACCAGGCCCTTGGCCACAACGGGAGTAACCACCCATGAGTCAGTCAATGAACATGACAGACCTGGAGCGCGTCTATGATCGGCTCGCCGAGGCGATTGATTGTACGGGTCACAACAGTGAGTTGTTTCTGGTCAAGCTGGCGCTGCTGGCGGCAGAGTCGCTGAACGATATCGAGCGCTTCGACGCACTGATCGAGAGCGCCGTGCAGGACCTGTAAAACCTTTGCGTCAGCCAATAATTACAATAATAGGATCACCCAATGCCATCCCATCCTGCTGTGGCCCTTGGCGAGGAGGCCGGCGCTCATCCGCTGGTTATTGCCAAAGTCTCGAAACGCCTGTTGTGGTTTCTCTTCATCTGCTTCGTTTTTTCGTTTCTGGACCGTATCAATATCGGTTTTGCCGGGCTAACGATGATGGGCGACCTGGGGTTGAGCAGTACCCAGTTCGGCATGGCAACCACGATTTTCTATCTGGCCTATATCGCATGCGGTATCCCCAGCAACATCGTTCTGGCCAAACTCGGTGCCCGTCGCTGGATCGGTAGCCTGATGATCGCCTGGGGTTTGGCCTCGACCGCAACCCTGTTTGCGTATGACGCAACCAGCCTGTATTGGCTGCGTGCATTGGTTGGCATCACCGAGGCCGGGTTTCTGCCGGGTGTGCTGTTATATATGACGTTTTGGTTTCCTGCGGCATACCGGGCGCGGGCCAATGCGTTGTTCATGATCGCCATGCCATTTACCGCGGGCTTTGGCTCGGTCCTGTCCGGCAGCATTCTGGGACTGGATGGCCTCTGGGGGCTGGCAGGCTGGCAGTGGTTGTTTTTGCTGGAAGGGTTGCCCTGCGTCCTTCTCGGTCTGGCAGTGTACGGTTATCTGGACGATCAGCCGTCTCAGGCACGCTGGCTGAGCAACAATGAAAAGCTACAGCTGGCAGACTTGATGGAGCGCGACCGTCAGGCACCTTCGCCTCACGCGCATTGGGGCCGTGAGTTGCTGTCGCCCTCAGTGATTCTGTTCTGCCTGGTGTACTTTTGCCTGGTCAACACCTTGGCGATGATCGCGGTCTGGACCCCGTTGATCGTCAAGAGCTTCAGCGCTGGTCAGAGCAATACGCTGATCGGATTGTTGTCGGCAATTCCGCAAATATGCACCATTGTTGGCATGATCCTCTGGGGCCGACACTCGGACCTGACCCAAGAGCGGCGTTGGCACCTGGCCCTGCCAATGCTGCTGGCTGCAGTGGGCTGGTTCTGCACAGCCCTGTCGAGCGAACCCATCGTACAACTGGCAGGGGTTTGCATGGCGGCGACCGGCTCCTACACGGCCATGTCGATATTCTGGACCCTGCCGGATCGGTCATTGAGCTTTCAAGCCAGGGCAGTGGGCATCGCCGTGATTAACGCAGTCGGTAATCTGGGGTCGGCCCTAAACCCTTTAGTGATCGGCTGGCTAAAAGACCTGACCCATGCCTATACAGCCGGTTGCCTGTATGCCGCGCTGCTATTATTAGTCGCGGCCTTGCTGGTGCGCACGCTGCCCCACAAACCCCAACCTTCCTACGTGAGCTGACCCCCAATGAACCACTGGCTGCTCACCACCGCTTACCATCAGAGCCCATTGACGACGGGGCAAGTCGCGCATCTATTGGCTCGAGTGGGCGAGGACTGCCGGACCTGGCTGGCCGCAGAATTACTGACTCTGGTGCGGGGTGAGATGCCGTTGGCACAATGTACGATTTTCGCTTATCCGGAGGGCCAGGAACCGCAGGTATTATCGTGTTCCGATCAGGCCAGGCTTGTCCAGATATCGCGCATTTCCCGCGATTACGTGAAGCGCTTTCACAGCCTGGACGGCAACCGTCAGGCGATGCTCGGTCATCGAGCGAAATATGGAGGCGCGCGAATCCTGGCTCAACTTCAGTCAGTCGAGGACATCACCCACCGTGAATATCGGCGGGTCTGCTATGAACAGCCGCAAATTTCCCAGCGCATGGCCTTGCTCAATCATCAGGAAGAGGGCGGGGGCTGGCTGTCGATCAACTTCTATCGAGGTCGTGAGCACGGTAACTTCACTCAACGCGAGATCGAATTTATCGAGTCAATGGCACCCTTGCTGATTCAAGTCACACGATTGCACTATCGCGCGTATATCGAAGCCAATCAGATGCCGGCCTTACTGAGCCAGCGGGTCGAGCAGCTTTATCCTGAACTGACTCGGCGGGACCGAGAGTTGCTCAGGTATTTACTCAGTGGTCTGGGAGCGGAAGACATCGCGCCCTTGATGGGCATTCAGCGCTCAAGCGCCGCTACCTACATCAAGCGGATCTATCGCAAGGTAGGTGTCAGCGGATATCGAGAATTGCTGGGGCTTGTCGTGAGAGGTCGCTGGTCCTGAGTGTGCTCTGCATAGTTGAATAAACGAAGGTTTGACTACGCGCAGAGAGTCCGGATTGTTAGATAAAACGCTTGCCTGACAACGCCTAGAGACTCTCTGGATCCCCAAAAAACATTTGAATCCGCGAACGAAGCCAGCGTTCACCCGGGTCGTTGTCCTGGGCGCCGCGCCAGGCCATGTGCAATTCAAAGCTTTGCATCTCTATTGGAGGGTCTTCGGCCCGCACGCCACCCGCGGCGGTCAAGGCCTGGGCCGTATAGTCCGGCACGGTGGCAATGATGTCGGTGCCGGCCAGCAAGGTGCTCAGACCATTAAACTGCGGTACCGCCAGCACCACATGACGCTTGCGCCCGAGTTTCTCCAGCTCAACATCAATAAAGCCGCTCAAGTCACCCGCAAAGGAGACCAGTGCGTGGGGGCGGGCACAGAAGTCGTCCAGGCTCATCGGCCCCGGCATGGTGTCAGCCCGCAGCAGTTTGGGCTTGCTGCGCCTTAGTACTTTGCGCTTGGCGTTGGCGGGCAGGTCGCTGGTGTAACTGACGCCCACCGAAATTTCGCCAGAGGCCAGCAACGGCGGCATCAATATGTAGTTGACCCGGCGGATGACCAGCACGATGCCCGGCGCCTCGGCGCGCAAGCGCTTAAGCAGCAAAGGCAGCAGGGCGAACTCTACGTCATCGGACAAACCAATGCGGAACACCGAGGTGCTGGTGGCCGGGTTGAACTCTGCGGCACGGCTGACAGCGGTTGAAATCGAGTCCAATGCCGGGGACAGCAAAGCGAAAATCTCGGTCGCCCGTGCCGTAGGCTCCATGCTGCGGCCGGTGCGCACAAACAGTGGGTCGTCAAACAAACCGCGCAGGCGTGAGAGCGCCGCGCTGATGGCAGGCTGCCCCAGAAACAGCTTTTCGGCCGCTCGGGTCACACTGCGCTCATGCATCAGGGTTTCAAAGACGATCAACAAATTCAGATCGACGCGACGCAAGTCGTTACGGTTCATCTGGCAGACTTCGCAGGCGGATCAACGGTAGAAGGGTAAGGATCTTACTGACAAAACCGATAGATCGTCACTCTGAAGATAGGATTTCGCGTTTTTATGTGTGAGAAACGTGCGAATCTTGAGCAGGAAACCCGGCTTTCCGGATGTAGAAAATGCCTGCGGATCAATGTCAGGCATGTCGACTATTAATGCTGTCTGTTAGTCTTGCTCACAAAGCCCGGATAAAGTCCCGTGGTATTAGCGATTAATTAAGCGAGGTTTGCAATGTCGCGCACGATCCGTTTTCACAAGTTTGGCCCGGCCGAGGTGCTCCAGTGCGAAGAGCACGAAGTCGCTGCGCCTGCGCCCGGCGAAGTGCAGGTGCGTGTCGAAGCGATTGGTATCAGCTGGTATGACGTGCTTTGGCGGCAAAACCTGGCCCCGAGCCCGGCACGTTTGCCGGCCGGTATCGGCCATGAAATGGCCGGTGTTGTGACCGCCGTCGGGGCAGGGGTTGATGATCTTGCCGTGGGCGACAAAGTGGCCAGTTTTCCCGGTCAGAGTGCCAACGATTACCCGACCTATGGCGAATTGATCGTCATGCCGCGCTCCACCCTGACGCGCTACCCAGATGTGTTGACGCCGGTTGAAGCCAGCGTGCATTACACGCCGCTGTTAATCGCTTATTTCGCGTATGTCGACCTGGCGCGGGTAAAGGCTGGGCAAACGGTGCTGATTACCGATGCCAGCCACTGTTCTGGCCCTTCATTCGTGCAGTTGGGCAAGGCGCTTGGGGTCAACGTCATCGCGGCCACAAAAAATGCGGATGAGCGCGAGTCCCTGCTTAAGCTCGGTGCTGACAAGGTGATCGTCACTGAGGAACAAGACCTGTTGCTGGAGATCAACAAGATCACTCACGACAAAGGTGTCGATGTGGTCATGGATGGCCTTGGTGGCCCACAGATGTCAGTGCTGGGTGATGTGCTGGCGCCCCGTGGCAGCCTTGTGCTCTATGGACTGCAAGGGGGCAATCACACTCCCTTTCCGGCCTGTGCAGCGTTTCAGAAGAACATTCAGTTCTTTGTGCACTGCATCGGTAATTTCACCGGCAAACCGGAGCTGGGCATCACCCAGGATGAGCAAGCCATGCAGCGTGCCCTGCGCGAGATCAACCAGCTGACGGCTGACCGGGTGCTGTTGCCTCTGGAAGTAAAAGTCTTTCCGTTTGAGGCCTTTGTAGACGCCCATCGCTATATGGATGATTGCCCATGTCGCGGCCGGGTTGCGTTGCAATTACCCAGTAACTGAAAGGCGGCATAACCTTTCATGAAAAACGCCTTCGAGCCGTGAGTTCGAGGGCGTTTTTGTGTATATACCCTCGGAAAAATGGATACTCACGGCCGCACCAAACCCCTGCCAAGTGCCGTCTTTAGCTGCTTTTATATTCGTATGGATAATTTAAAAATCAATTTGCATCCATTTGGTTTTGTTTTTTGTAGGGATATTCCTCTGCGGATGTGCGGTGCATCTGTAACGGATTGAAACCACAAGTTAATTGTGGGCGTTCCCGGTGCAGCTGCCGATAATAAAGCGCTCACATGGAGGGATGCCCTATGAACAATTTTCATGAACAAGCCATGAGCTTTGTTTATCAGCAAGTGCTGCATCGGTTACAGGGGTTTCTGGAACGTACCGAGCGCATTGCCTTGCAGCTGTTGATTCAGCGATTACTGGTGGCTGCCGGTGGCCTGGAGCGACTCGCCCAGTACCGGGTCATGGTTGTTCTTGAAGGGGGCAGGGAATGCGCCTATACACTGGCTTTTTTGCGTGCCGCTCAGTTGAGTATTGCGGGGCGCTATCCAGACACGTTCATATTGCGCGTGGCCATTTTGCACCAGCCTCGCCTCACGCCCAGGGTGTTGGAGCGGATACAGACTCAATGCAGTGAGTTGTTCCTGTATGACGACCATCGCGTCGAGTTGCTGTTCGTCAATGACAAGGGGGTTCGCAGGCTGGATAAACCTCTGGGCGGCATTCATAAACCTTGCGCCACCAACAGGACAATGATGCTGATGTCCGGCCATTTGACCCGGGGTGATGCGCGAGGGACTTTTTTTTATGCTGATTTGCTGGCGCGGGCAAAGCTCTTCAGCAGTGCCTTTGAATGGGGGCAACCGGCAGATGCCTTGATCGATCGGCGCCCGCCCAGGCATCTGGCTAGATACATGGCCTGGATTCAGCGTGTCGCCAGCCAGCGGGGGCATGCCGGCCAGCCGGTCAATGGCGATGATCTGCAAACCTCCGTCAGGCTGTGTTCCTTTCTCGACGACGACTACAAGGACGTCTTGTGCCTGCCGCCCACTGATCAACCCTGCAACCCCTTTACTGACGATACAAAAATAGCCGTGCTCAATGTCTTTGATTGCCTCTTCACCGACATAGACATGTTCAATTCAAGGTTGCTCACTTACCTGCACGGCTCGTTTGCCCTCAAAGACCTGGATATAGAAGAGCCACAAGTGGCGGTGATAGTGCTGGCTGCGCACCTTCAGGGGTTGCGTGCGGCCTGTGAACAACGCCTGAGCTATAGAGCCGCCGTTGAACTGTACTGGCAGCAGGCTGCGACTCAATACCCCCCGAACGAACGCCTCAAAGGTCAACTCATCAAGCTCCTGGGGACCGCGTTCAACACCCCGAGACGAATAGACCAAATGCGCCTGATAACGGCTCGATACCTGGATGAATTGCACGGTGTTAGCGACGTGCAGCTGGGCTGTTTTATCTACTCGCCCTTTATCAATGAAGGTCAGAACCTTGAGCTGTTTCTACGCAACTGTTACCCCGAGAAACTGCCATTCATCAATGAGTACCACCAAATGATGATGCATAAGCCGCTTTCGACGCCGGTTGACGTGACCTGGCTTGAGCATGTCAGTGGCTTGCCCCTGAGCTCGATTCAGGTGCTGTATCGCATGCAACACGTCCAGTTCCGCGAGGACGACTCCTTAATGACGTCACTGTGGGCCAGCGATCCGCACAAGCAGCCGTGGGCATTGGTTTAGACGTATCCGCCTGATGACTATGTGCCTGTCTGCCGCTTTGACAGGCGCCACGCAAGGCAACCGCTCATCCCTTCGGGTTGCCAGAGCGGTGAGCAAACTGCTATCTGTACGCATATCCAGTACCTAAAGTCAGTGGTTTGTTCTGCCTGTGATTTCCAATCCCCTTGAAGACCCCTTTTATTACCTGAAAAACTTTGATCATGTGCTCGGCTGGATTTCGGCGCGCTATGACGATGTATTAACGGTTGAAGAGCAGCAGTTCATCGCCGAGTTTGGCCAGTTGCCCAGCGCATCCCAAGCGCTGTGGGTGCGGATGGTCATGCGCAAAGGTCAGCATTTTCGGGCCAGCAAGCTCAGCTACCCGGAAATTGGCGACATCAGCCAGGCGGCGGCCCCTCTGCTGGGTGTGGGCTGGCTCAACGATCAGGCACCGCTCGCACTGCCAGAGGTGTTTGAGGTATTGAGCAAGCCCGAGATTCACGCCCGCTTTAGCTTGCATATCGCCAGGCCCAAGGCCAAAAAAGATCAATGGCTGGAAGACCTTGCGCCTCAATTCCCTCAAGTTCAGAGCCTCAGTCAGTGGCATCCCGCACTGGCGGAACAGCTTTACAGCCTGAGCCATCGTGAATTGTGTGATCGTCTGCGGCTGATGTTTTTTGGCAATCTGAGCCAGAGTTGGGCCGATCTTGTGCTGGCCGACCTTGGCCTGTTTACCTACGAGAAGGTTGCGTTCAGCCCGCAGTCACGGGCGCTGGCTTGTCGCGAAGACATTGAAGGCTATGTGCACCTGTACCGCTGCCGTGAGCAATTTGAAGCCGGTGCCGAGGTGATTGACGTACTGCCTCACGTATTGGAATACCGCGTGAACAATCCCTGGCTACAGCGCCGGCGTGAGCGTTTGTTGTTCATGCTGGGCCAGCACTGCGAGCGTGCGGGAGAACTGAGCCAGGCCCTTCAGATCTATCGGCATGGCCAGCATCCGGAGGCGCGGGTGCGCACGATCAGGGTGCTGGAGCGGCTGGGCCAGACGTCAGAGGCTTTGGCCCTGGCAGAGGCGGCAGAGCAGGCGCCCGGCAATGACGCCGAGCATCAACAGCTGCTGCGCATGCTGCCGCGCTTACGGCGCAGCCTTGGGCTGGCTGCGCGCGCAAAAGCCAAGCCGCGCAGTTATGAGCGCCTTGATCTGGTGTTGCCGCACGAGGCTGCAATGTCTGTGGAGTGCAGGGTCGCCACCCATCTGCACGGGCCTGAACAGCCGGTGCACTATGTCGAAAACACGCTGATCAATGCGCTGTTCGGCCTGCTGTGCTGGTCAGCGATCTTCGCGCCGCTGCCAGGTGCGTTTTTCCATCCGTACCAGAGTGGCCCGGCTGACTTGTTGGACGAGGACTTTTACCTGCGTCGTAGCGAGCTGTTTGATGCCTGCCTGCAACAGCTTGACGATGGACGCTACACGGACACCATACACGCGGCCTACGTGGCCAAATTTGGCGTTCAATCGCCTTTTGTGGCCTGGAACTGTCTGAGTCGATCCTTGCTTGATGAGGCTTTGCACTGCCTGCCGCCTGCGCACTTGAAGGTCTGGTTCAGGCGTTTGTTGCAGGACATAAAAGCCAACCGTACCGGCATGCCCGACCTTATCCAGTTTTGGCCGGCGCAAAAGACCTATCGCATGATTGAAGTCAAAGGCCCGGGTGATCGTCTGCAAGATAACCAGCTGCGGTGGTTGACGCTGTGTGAGCAGCACAACATGCCGGTGACCGTGTGCTACGTGCAGTGGCAGGATGTGGCGCACGCATGACGTATCGCATCGCAGTGCGTGCCTTGTGCGAGTTCACGGCCAAGGCCGGTGATCTGGATTTGCGCTTTACCCCATCGCCCACGGCGCAACAGGGCATCGCCGGGCATCGCACGGTCGCGTCACGGCGCAGCGTCGGTTATCAGGCCGAAATGAGCCTGCAAGGTGAATACGCCGGCGTGCAGGTACGGGGCAGGGCAGACGGCTATGACCCGCTGGGCAATGTGCTGGAAGAAGTCAAAACCTATCGTGGTGATTTTACCGCCATCCCGGCCAATCACCGTCAACTGCATTGGGCTCAGGCTCGGGTATATGGCTGGCTGGTGTGCCAAAGCCTGCAATTACCCGAGGTCAATATCGCGCTGGTGTATTTCGATATTGTCAGCGAAAAGGAAACACGTCTTCAGGAGACCTGGACTGCTGGGCAGTTACAGGGGTTTTTCAATCAGCAATGCACCCTTTTCGGGGCTTGGGCCGAACAGGAAGCGCAGCATCGGCAGGTGCGGGATGATGTGGCCCGCACGCTGGCATTTCCCCATGCCCAGTTTCGCACTGGCCAACGCGCGCTGGCTGAAGCCGTCTACAAGACCGCCAGTGGCGGCCGCTGCCTTATGGCGCAAGCTCCCACGGGGATAGGCAAAACCATTGGCACCTTGTTTCCCCTGCTCAAGGCCATGCCCGTCAAGCAGTTGGACAAAGTGCTGTTCTTGACCGCCAAGACACCGGGGCGAAAGCTGGCCCTCGACTCGCTGCAGGTGCTCTATCCACGCGCCTTGGATGCACCCTTGCGAGTACTGGAACTGGTCGCGCGGGACAAGGCCTGCGAATACCCCGCCAACGCCTGCAATGGCGACGCTTGCCCGTTGGCCAAAGGCTTTTATGACCGCTTGCCTGCAGCGCGACAGGCGGCGGTTGCGCAATCAACCCTGGACCAACAGACACTGCGCGACGTCGCCCTGGCGCACCAGGTCTGCCCGTATTACTTGAGTCAGGAAATGGCACGCTGGGCGGATGTGATCATTGCCGACTACAACTATTACTTCGACTTTACGGCGTTGTTGTACGGGCTTGCGCAGGCCAATCAGTGGCAGGTCGGGACATTGGTGGACGAAGCGCACAATCTGGTCGAGCGCGCCCGCCAGATGTACAGCGCAAGCCTCGACCAGCAAAGCCTCAACCGCGTTCGGCAAAACGCCCCGGCAGTGCTGGACAAGTCGTTCAAGCGCCTTAACCGGGAGTGGAATGCCCTGCACAAGGAGCAAATCGGGCCTTATCAGGTGCACTCACATTTGCCGGCCAAGTGGCTGAATGCCCTGAGTGGTTGCATCACTGCCATCGGCGACTACCTTAACGACCACCCGCAAGGGCTTGCCGGTGATTTGCAAAGCTTTTACTTCGAAGCCCTGCAATTCAACCGTGTGGCAGAGCTCTTTGACGGGCATTTTTTGTTTGACGTCAGCCTGCATGAGCACGGCAAACGTCGGCTGTCCCAGCTCAACCTGCGCAACATTGTGCCTGCGGCCTTTATCGGCCCACGGCTGGGCAGTGCGCAAAGCAATGTGCTGTTTTCGGCCACCTTGAGCCCGCGAACCTATTACGCCAACTTGCTGGGTTTACCGGCCGACACCGTGTGGATCGATGTCGAGTCGCCCTTCAACGAGCGGCAACTGGCCGTTCATGTGGTAAGCGAAATATCCACGCGCTTCAACCATCGTCAGGCCTCTCTGGGCCCTATTGTGGAGTTGATCGCCCGCCAGTTTGAGGAGAGACGCGGTAACTATCTGGCCTTTTTCAGCAGCTTTGATTACCTGCAGCAAGTGGCCCAACTGCTGGCCGAGCGCTATCCGCACATTGCGCAGTGGGTGCAATCACGGCGTATGGATGAGGCGGCGCGCCAGGGGTTTCTCGATCAATTCACCCACGCCAGTCAGGGCATCGGCTTTGCCGTATTGGGCGGCGCGTTTGGTGAAGGCATTGACCTGCCCGGCGCGCGATTGATTGGCGCATTCGTCGCAACCCTTGGGCTGGCTCAACTGAACCCGGTCAATGAACAGATCAAACAACGCATGGCAGCGCTGTTCGGCGCCGGCTATGACTACACCTACCTGTACCCGGGCGTGCAAAAAGTGGTGCAAGCCGCAGGGCGGGTGATTCGCACCCAAAGCGATCAAGGCACGCTGTTTTTGATCGACGACCGTTTTGCCGAGTACAAGGTGCAGCAACTATTGCCCAGTTGGTGGCGACTGGGTTGACCTGCGACCTTATGGCACACTACGGCGTCCCTGACGCATGAAGCGTCTGTCATCAGCAGTGGAGTTTGCCTATATGAGCATCAAACGTTTCGGTACTGGCGCAGTCGGTGCAGGCGGTCAACCCTTACCTTTCGCCCGTGCAGTCGAGGCTGATGGCTGGTTACACGTCTCGGGGCAAGTGGCGATGGAGAACGGTGAAATCATCAACGGTGGCATCATCGAGCAAACTCACAAAACCATGCAAAACCTGATCGCCATTCTCGAAGAAGCCGGCTATGGCCTCGAAGATGTGGTGCGGGCGGGCGTGTGGTTGCAAGACCCACGAGACTTCTGGAGCTTCAACAAGGTATTTGCCTCGTACTTCAAAAGCGAACATGCCCCGGCGCGTGCTTGTGTGCAGGCCATGATGATGGTCGATTGCAGGGTCGAAATTGACTGCATTGCTTACAAAGCCAAAGCGAGGGCCTGAGTGTGTCGATGATTTTGAAAGGTGCTGCCCAGCCGGGTGCTGATCTGGTACGCGACGTAAGTTTGCCTGCGCTGGTGATTCATCGCGATGCGCTGGAGCACAACATTGCCTGGATGCAGGATTTTGTAACCCGCAGTGGTGCCGTACTGGCTCCGCACGGCAAAACCAGCATGGCCCCGGCGCTGTTTCGCCGCCAATTGGAGCAGGGTGCCTGGGGTCTGACCCTGGCCACGGCGGTGCAGACCTGCACGGCGTATGCCGGTGGTGTGCGTCGGGTATTGATGGCGAACCAACTAGTGGGCCGCGCCAACATGGCGTTGATTGCCGACCTGCAGGACGACCCGGCATTCGAGTTTTACTGCATGGTCGACCACCCGGACAACGTTGCGGCCCTGGGGGCGTTTTTTGCTGAGCGTGGCCAACGTCTCAACGTAATGATTGAGTACGGTGTTGTCGGTGGCCGTTGTGGTTGCCGCACTGAAGACGAAGTACTGGCTTTGGCGCAGGCGATCAAGGCACAACCGGCGCTCGCCCTCTGTGGGATTGAAGGCTACGAAGGGGTTATCCACGGGGAACACGCGGTCGACGGAATTCGTGCGTTTGCGGCATCCCTGGTGCGATTGGCTCTGCAACTGCAACGTGAAGGCGCCTTTGCCCTCGACAAGCCGATCATCACGGCCTCGGGTTCAGCCTGGTATGACCTGATTGCCGAAGGGTTTGAAGCTGAAGCGGCCAGCGGGCGTTTTCTGAGTGTCCTGCGCCCTGGCAGCTATGTGGTTCACGATCACGGTATCTATAAAGAAGCGCAATGTTGTGTGCTGGATCGACGCAGCGATCTGCATGAAGGGTTGCGCCCGGCGCTGGAAGTCTGGGCCCATGTGCAATCGTTGCCTGAGCCGGGTTTTGCCGTTATTGCGCTGGGTAAACGTGACGTTGCCTACGATGCCGGATTGCCGATGCCGTTGAAGCGCTACCGCGAAGGTGTGTTGCCCGCAGTGGGTGATGACGTCAGCGCGTGCAAGGTGACGGCGGTGATGGATCAGCATGCGTTTATGACCGTGGCACCCGGCACTGAGCTTCGGGTAGGGGACATTATCAGTTTTGGTACTTCACACCCTTGTCTGACTTTCGATAAATGGCGAACTGGCTGTGTGGTGGATGAGCAGTTCAAGGTGGTTGAGGCGATAGAGATCACGTTCTGAGTGTCAGGCTGTGAGCTTGTAGCTTCAAAAACAATGCCACTGCCGCCACCGAAACAGTGGGAACGACGCTGGGGCCCATCACAGGAGGCTGAACGCAGGTGCTGTTATGGGGGTGGCGAGGCAGGACGCCGAGCCAGCCGCGATCGGGCCAAGGATGGCCCGACACTCGGCGTTTGCCAAAAGTACCTCGCCGTAAGGGCGAAACCACAACTTCAACTAGACGCTAGTAATGGATATGTACTCGAAGCTTTTAATTGGCCTGCGTACATATCCATTAGGTGTATTAAGACGTTCTACGGGTTACGCCCTTACGGCGTGTCACTTTGCAAAAGCGGCAAAGTAACCAAAGCGCTTCCGCCCCCGCGTACGGCCCTCGCTTCGCTCAGGTGTCCCTCACTCCGGTCCCGCTCCGTGGGCACGCTGCGACGGGCCATCCATGGCCCGATCGCAGCTCTCCCGGCATCCATGCCGGTCGACCCACTCCGCAGAACCTCCACTCGGCCTCCCGACGGGGCGGTAGATCAAGATCAAGATCAAGATCACAAGCAAGATCACAATCAAATGCTCGCTTACGCTCTTGTAGCCGCTGTCGAGGCACGAAGGCTGCGATGCGGGCCGCAGGACCGCTGATTAATCTCGGTAAAACACTTGCACCAAGTGATAACCAAACTTACTTTTGACCGGCCCGTGCACCACTCGCAACGGCTTTTTGAAAATAATCTGGTCAATCACACCCACCATCTGCCCCGGTCGCACTTCACCCAGATCTCCACCGCGTTTGCCCGACGGGCAGGTCGAAAATTTCTTGGCCAACACATCGAACGCTTCGCCCTTGGCAATGCGTTGCTTTAATGCTTCGGCTTCTTCGGCAGTTTTTACCAATATATGGCGGGCTTGAGCTTTCATGTCGTGGGACCTTGGAACTGTGGGGCAATGTGCGCGGCCGCGGATTATGCCTGAGTTTCTTCAACATGGCGCGGCAGGTATACCCGCACGCAGGTGCCCACACCCACTTCGCTGCTGAGGCTGACATGCCCGCCTGACTGTTGGGCAAAACCGTAAATCATCGACAGACCAAGTCCGGTGCCGACGCCTACCGGTTTGGTAGTGAAGAAGGGATCAAAGGCTTTGGCAAGGATCTGCGGGTTCATGCCTGTACCGTTGTCAGACACTTCAAACATCACGTAATCACCCGAGTTAACGGTTTCAAGGCTGCTGATCGTGCGGCCATCAAGCACACTGTTCGCCGTTTTGATGCTCAGTGTTCCACCATCGGGCATGGCATCCCGGGCGTTGACTATCAGGTTGAGCAGGGCACTTTCAAGTTGCCCTGTATCGGTATTGACCGGCCAGATGTCTTGGCCCAGTTCAATAACCAGCTGGATCTTCGCGCCTTTGGAACTGTTGAATAATGCCTGCAAGGAGTTGACCAGCACGTTGGGGTCCAGCGGCTTTCTGTCCAGCGACTGACGCCTGGAAAACACCAGCAAACGGTGGGTCAGTGCTGCCGCACGCTGCGCAGAGGACACCGCAGCATCGGTAAAACGGTCAATTTCGTCACTGCGGCCTGCTGCGATGTAGCGTTTCATTAAGTCCAGACTGGCAATGATTCCGGTCAGCATGTTGTTGAAATCGTGAGCAATACCGCCCGTCAATTGACCGACCGCTTCCATTTTTTGCGCATGCAGCAGCGCGTCCTCGACCCGCTCACGCTCAAGCATCTCGTGTTGTAATTGCTGATTGGCCTGCGCCAGGGCCTGGGTGCGCTCGGCGACACGCTCTTCCAGGGTTTCATTGAGCTCACGCAGGGCTTTTGAGGTTTGCTTGAGTGCCGTGCGCCGACGGGATATTTGCACCGCAATCATTAATATGCCGGCAACCTTGCCTTGCTCATCGCGCACGGGGCTGAAGGTCAGGTCAAGCCATAGTTCGGTCGCGTGCTGGTGATCGGGCAGCACATAGTACTGGTCGACATATGACAGGCTTTGACCCGCCAGCACCGCTTTAATGATCGGCTGGCTGTACGTGCTGTACTCCGGCCAGCAGAGGTGGAACGGCTGGGTAAAAGCGGTGGGGTGTTTATGCCCGGCCAGTACTGCAAAGCTGTCGTTGTACACCTGCGTCAGTTGTTCGCCCCATAGCAAAAGCATAGGGACAGGCGAGCTGAGTACCACTTGCGCAGTGGTGCGCAAACTTTGCGGCCAGTCTGCAACATCCCCCAAGGGGCTGAGGGCGAGCGAGCGGCGTTGACTGCCAGAAAATACAACGCTCATGGATAAGTCCCGAGTCTGAATCTAAAAAAGTGCGTATTTAATGCTGGATACCGGCAAAAGGCCATCTTTTGAGCGAAAAGCCTTGAGATTGAGCCTTCGACTAAGGTCGTATGAGTGTCCGGCTAAGCCTTTCGTACAATTGCGCGTTTTTTCTGGATTGAGGTAAACCGTGCTGCCACTAGCAGTCGGTAGATCTTCGATTGGTTTTGTTGTGCGAATGATTCGCTGTTGGAGCTCGTCCATGGTTGTCCCTTTTTCATTGTCTCACTGCCGGGTTGCTCGGGTTGGCGCGCTGGCGGTGTGCGCCGGTTTTGCGGCTAACACGCAAGCGGGCGGTTTTTTTGAAGACAGCAGCGCCAAGCTGGAAGCCCGTACGGTGTATTTCAACCGCGATTTTCGCGATGGCAGCAGCTCCAGCCCCCAAGGCGCCTCCAAACGCGAAGAGACCGCAGAAGGTTTTATCCTTAATGTGCAATCGGGTTATACCGAAGGCACCGTGGGGTTTGGCCTTGATGCGCTGGGCATGCTGGGGATCAAACTGGACTCCAGCCCGGCCGACAGCAACAGCGGTCTTATGCCTTCGACAGGCCATGACCCGCGTCGTTCCAAAGATCAGTACGCCAAGTTCGGCCTGACCGCAAAAATGCGCGTTTCCGAGACCGTTCTTAAATACGGCGCGTTACTGCCAGATCTGCCGTTGCTCAAGTACAACGACGGCCGCTTGCTGCCGAACATGTTCAATGGCGCCATGCTGGTCTCGCAGGAAATCAAAGACCTGACGTTCACCGCCTCGCGCCTGAACCGCTATACCGCGCGTGACTCAAGCGATTCACAGGACTTGCGTCTGAACTGCAAAAACAAGCGCTATGCCTGTGATATCACCGCCGATCATTTCACCTTGTACGGGCTGGATTACAAGGTGAATGACCGTCTGACGGCGCAGTACCAATATGGCGAGCTGGAAGACATTTATCGTCAGCACTTTGTCGGTCTTTTGGCTAATCAACCGATAGGCCCCGGCGTGCTGGCGGCGGATGTGCGCTTGCTCAAGAGTGACAACGCCGGTTCGGCCAAGGCCTCGACCATCGACAACCGCGCGCTGGGTGCGCTGCTGACCTACTCGCTGGGCGGGCACAAGTTCGGCGTGGGCGGGCAGCGCATGAACGGCGAAACATCGATGCCGTACCTGGATGGCAGCAACCCGTATCTGGTCAACTACTTGCAGGTCAACGACTTCGCCAACGCTCAGGAACGTTCCTGGCAACTGCGTTATGACTATGATTTCAAGGCCGTGGGCGTCAAGGGCCTGACCTTTATGACCCGCTATGTGAACGGCGATCATATCAACGTCAAGGGCCGCGACGGGGAGGGCAAAGAGTGGGAGCGCGACAGCGAGCTCAAGTATGTCGTGCAAGGTGGCACGTTCAAGGACTTGAGCTTTCGCCTGCGTAACGCCACGTATCGCACCAACTATTCGAAGTTCGCCCGCGACGTGGATGAAACCCGTTTGATCGTCAGCTACAACCTGTCGATCTTTTAAACCGCGCGGCCTTGCTCACAGTTCTGTGCGGTAGGGCAAATCCGGGCCGGTTTTGCTGCAGGTCAGCGCTGCCGCCCGGCTGGCGAAATCGAGCAGGTCGTGAAGTTGCGACAGGCTCAGTTGCTGTAACCCTGCAACCGAGTCCAGGTTGTGCTCGGTAAGCCAGGCAATGATCGCCGCCTGAAAGGTATCGCCTGCGCCCACAGTGTCAGCGACCTTGACCGGGATGGCTGCGACAGCATGGTGGCCATGGGTACGGCTGAATACGCTGGCACCGTCCGCGCCACGGGTCAAAAACACCAGTTGGCAACGCTGTTTCAGCCATGACTGGGCTATCTGTTCGGGATCTTGCCCCGGATACAGCAGCTCGAGGTCTTCATCACTGACCTTGATCAGATCAGCGTAAGGAATGAGCTGGTTGATGCGCTCGCGCCACAGGTTGATGTCCGGTTGTGGATTGAGCCGCACATTGGGGTCGAGACTGATCAAGCGTTGCCCGCTTTCGCGTTGCACGAGTGCGAGCAAGGTGTCGGCTATCGGTTGCACCACCAACGAAAAGGATCCGACATGGATACCGCGCACTTGCGGGCCGAGTTCGGGCAGATGGTGAGCGTGCAGTTGCCTATCGGCGCACCCTTCGCCTCGAAAGCTATAGGCGGGCGAGCCGTTGGCGTCCAGGGCCACCATCGCCAGCGTGGTGGGGGAGTCCACATCCAGCAAAAATTGATCACTGACGCCTTCGTCCATCAGGACGCGCTTTAAACGACGGCCCAGATAGTCGGTGGACAGCCCGGCAAACAACCCGGCCTCAACCCCCAGACGGCGTAAGCCCACGGCCACGTTGAAGGGCGAGCCGCCGGCAATTGCCTTGAAATCGACCCGATTGGCCTGCTCACGGCTGTCGGCCTGAGCGAAAAAATCAAACAGTGCTTCTCCACATACCAGATACATAACATTCACTCGGATAAGGCTGCGACCTGTTGACGGTAGCGCAGATAGAGTTGTTCGTAGGCTTGAACGTTTTCGGCAATGGGCCGGCTTTCGCTCGTGGGGTCAAGGCGCACGCAGCGCTGGCAGAGATCGGCCAGCGTTTGCTTGCCGGCTGACACGCACCAGGCCGCCTGAATCGCCGCCCCCAATGCCGCGGCTTCGCTTTGTTCGGTACAGATGACCGGGGTGTTCATGATGTCGGCAACCAACTGACGCCACAACGGACTTTTTGATCCGCCGCCCACCAGGCGGATGGTCTGGCTTTGTACGCCGTTGGCGCGCAGTAGATCCAGACCGTAACGTAAGCCATAGGTGGTGCCTTCCAGTGCGGCCCGGCAGATATTGGCCGGGGTCATAGTGGTCAGCGTCAGGCCCTGAATGCTGCCCGTTGCGTCGGGCAGGGCGGGCACGCGCTCGCCATTGAGAAAGGGCAGCATGCTGACGCCTTCGGCGCCAATGGGCGCCTGACCGGCCAGGGTATTGAAGTCGTTGAGAGACAGCGACAGCAATTCGCGCACTGCGCTGGTGGTTGTGGTCAGGTTGAGGGTGCAGATCAGCGGCAGCCAGCCACCTGTAGACGAACAAAAGCCGGCCACACTGGCGTCCGGGTGGGTCGGCGGCTGCTGATCAAAGGCGTACACCGTGCCGGATGAGCCCAGGCTCATGGTGATGATGCCGGGCTCGATATTGCCGGTGCCGATGGCGCCGAGCATATTGTCACCGCCACCGCTGGCCACCACGGCCTGAGGGTTCAAGCCCAGTAGGCGGGCCACCTCCGGGCGCAGGGTGCCCACGGGTTGATGGGATTCGATCAGTTCGGGGAGGGCGCGTTCGAGCCGTCCGCCGGGGTCAATATGGCGCAGGATGCCAAGGTCCCATTGGCGCGTTTTTACATTGAAGTAACCGGTGCCGCTGGCATCGCCATACTCGCTACAGCAGCGACCGGTCAGCCAATGGTTGAGGTAGTCATGGGGCAGCAGGATATGAGCGATTTGCGCGAAAATCTGCGGGTGATGGTCGCGTGTCCAGAGCAGTTTGGAGACGGTGTAGCCCGGTGCGATAACCAGCCCCAGACGTTCAAGGCAGCCGGATTCGCCGCCGAGCCAGTCCAGCAACTGGTTGTTCTCGGGGGTCGATTGGGTGTCGCACCAGAGTTTGGCCGGGCGCAAGACTTGCCCCTGTGCGTTCAGCAAGACCAGCCCGTGTTGTTGGCCACTGACGCTGATACCGCGGATGTGCTGGCCATCGATATTGGCCTGGGCAAGCGCTTGACCGGTGGCCAGTGCGAGGGCGTTTAGCCATTGCTCAGTGTCTTGCTCGCGGCGACCGTGTTCGCCTTGAGTCAGGGTATGCGGGGCTGAGCCTATGCCCAGCACTTGTCCGGTATCGCTGTCCAGCACCAGCGCTTTGGTGCCTTGGGTTCCGCAATCGATGCCCAGAAACAAATTGTTCATGGCTGTGGCCTTATCAAGATCAAAAGCACCCTAACCCTCTCCCAGAGGGAGAGGGGACTGATTGGGGGTGGTAGGAGAATTGCGCTGAATCCGAAAAACACTTCGTTCAAAATCTTCCTCCCAGAGGGCGAGGGGCCGATTGGGGGGTGGTAGGAGAATTGCGCCGAACCGCAAACACCTCGTTCAATATCTTCCTCCCAGAGGGCGAGGGGCTGATTGGGGGTGGTTGGAGAATTACGTTGAATCGCAAACCACCTCGGTCAAGTCCCCTCTCCCTTTGGGAGAGGGCTAGGGTGAGGGGCTTTACAGCCGCACCACCCTCTCAAGCGTTCCACTCACGCCCACCTCCCGCAAACTCTTCACGCCCCACTCAACTGCCGCAGCAAATGCCTGCGACTGCCCGATCACACTGCCAAATATTTCCTCAACGGCCAACAGTCGCGGCACCATCAGTGCCTCATCCGCCACCAACCCTTGGCAAAATTCAGCCCGAGGATCGGGTATCGCATATGTCTGGCCTGTTTCATCAACCCCTTTGAGGTACAGCGCCCACGCCGCAACCACCAGCGCCGCACGCCTCAACTCACCCCCGTCACTAATCAACTGCTCAATGGTTGGCACGGTGAATTTGGGAAACTTGGACGAGCCATCCGAGCACACTCGCTCCAATTGGTCGGCAATGGCCTGATTGGAAAAACGCTCGACCAGCGTGTCCTTATAGATGGTCAGATCAATCCCCGGCACGTCGGCCAGTTGCGGCGTCACATCCTTGTCCATGTACTCACGCATATACGCCACAAACAGCGGGTCATTCATCGTTTCGTGAACGAAGCGATAACCCTTGAGAAACCCCAGGTATGTCAGCGCCAGATGGCTGCCGTTGAGCAGTTTGATTTTCATCGCTTCATAAGGGCTGACGTCATGGGTGAACTGCACGCCGACCGTTTCCCAGGCCGGGCGACCGTTGCAGAAATCATCTTCCAGCACCCACTGAACAAACGGTTCACACACCACGGGCCAGGCGTCGTCGATGCCCAACTGGGCGTGCAGCTGCTGACGATGGGCATCACTGGTCATGGGCGTTATGCGGTCAACCATCGCATTGGGAAAGCTCACATGCTCGGCAATCCAGTCATGCAGTTCCACATCCAGCAGGGCGGCAAAGGCCAGCAGCGCTTTGCGCGCCACGCCACCGTTGTGCGGCAGGTTATCGCACGACATCACGGTGAATGCCTGGGTGCCGTCTGCACGTCGCCGGGCGAGGGCGGCGCTGAGTACGCCGAACACACTGGTCGGCGTATCGGGGTGGGCCAGGTCATGCTGAATCTGCGGCAACGAGGCCATAAACTCGCCGTTGCTGTCGTCGATGCAATACCCCCCTTCGGTGATGGTCAACGAGACAATGCGAATGTCAGGGCTGGCCAATTTGTCGATGACCGCGCCAATACTGTCCTGTGCCAGCAACATGTCGCTGATCGAGCCAATGATGCGGCTTTGGCTGTCGTCGCCGTCGTCCAGTTCAAACAGGGTGTAGAGGTAATCCTGGCCAGCCAGATCGTCACGGACTTTACGGTCTTCATCGCGCAAGCCAATGCCACAGATGCTCCAGTCCAGGTCGCGGCCAGAATTGAGCAGTTGATCGGTGTAATACGCCTGATGGGCGCGGTGAAAGCCGCCAACGCCGATATGGGCGATGCCGTGCCGGGTGGCCTGAGCCAGGTAAACAGGCTTGGCCACGCGGTCAGTCAGGTGTTCGAGGTTGCGACGATTCAGTTTCATGGGGGCTATTCCGTTAGGCAGCAGCGCGCAGTGGACGGGTCATGGCCAGCCCCTCTGCGTCGAAGAGATGGCAATGCTCACTGTCCAGATGCAACTGCAATTGCTCCCCGTAGCGGCTGGCCATATCACCGCGGATACGCAGGGTCAGTGGCTCGCCACACGCCGTGTTGACGTGGCAAAAGGTGTCGCTGCCCAGCCGTTCACTGACATCGGCGGTGACGGTCAGGGTGCATTCGCCGGGTTTGGCAAGGTTAAGGTGTTCGGGGCGAATACCCAGAGTGACCGAACTGCCAAGGCTCAACGAAGGACCGCTCAAGGGCAGCTGGATGCGGGTGCCGGCGTCCAGTTGAACGTCGCAACCCAAGGCATCGATACGGCTGATGGTGCCCTTCAAAAAGCCCATTTTCGGGGTGCCCAGAAAACCCGCAACAAACAGATTGGCGGGCTGGTGATACAGCTCCAGCGGTGAGCCGACCTGCTCGACTTTGCCCGCATTGAGTACCACCACCTTGTCAGCCAGGGTCATGGCTTCGACCTGATCGTGGGTCACGTAAATCATCGTGGCCTGCAATTCCTGGTGCAAGCGTGCCAATTCCAGACGCATTTGTACCCTCAGGGCGGCATCCAGGTTGGACAGCGGTTCGTCAAACAGGAATATCTTTGGGTTGCGCACAATCGCCCGGCCAATCGCTACCCGTTGGCGCTGCCCGCCGGACAGGTGTTTGGGTTTGCGCTCCAGCAGCGGCGCCAGTTCAAGAATATGGGCGGCTTCATTGACCTTTTTCTCAACCTCGGCCTTGGCCACGCCCGCCAGGTCCAGAGCAAAGGACATGTTCTTGCGCACGGTCATGTGGGGGTACAGCGCGTAAGTCTGGAAGACCATCGCCAGATCGCGCTTGGCCGGAGTGACCTCGGTGATGTCGCGGCCATCCAGCTCGATGGTCCCGGCGGTCACTTCTTCAAGCCCGGCAATCAGGCGCAGCAGGGTGGATTTGCCACACCCCGACGGACCGACAAAGACCACGAACTCCCGGTCGTTCACTTCAAGGTCAATGCCTTTGATGATCGGGAAGCCTTCAAAACCTTTTTGCAGATTGTTGATTTTCAGATGGGCCATGACGGGCCTCCACTCGATATTTTATTTAACCGCGCCAAAGGACAAGCCGCGTACCAGTTGCTTTTGACTGATCCAGCCGAAAATCAAAATCGGCGCACAGGCCAGCGTCGAGACGGCCGATAATTTGGCCCAGAACAAACCTTCAGGGCTTGAGTAAGAGGCGATCAGAGCGGTCAACGGCGCGGCGTTGGATGACGTCAGGTTCAGTGACCAAAAGGCTTCATTCCAGCACAGGATCAATGACAGCAGCAGGGTCGAGGCCAAACCGCCCTTGCTGATGGGCAGCAACACGCGAACCATCTCCTGCCACAGGGTGGCCCCGTCCAGCCGGGCAGCTTCAAGGATGTCTTTGGGAATGTCCTTGAAGTAGGTGTAAATCATCCACACCACAATCGGCAGGTTGATCAGGGTGTAGATGATGATCAGCGCAGTGCGGGTGTCGAGCAGGCCAAAACTCTTGGCCAGCAGGTAGATCGGCATCAGCACGCCCACCGGCGGCAACATTTTGGTGGAGAGCATCCACAGCAACGTGCCCTTGGTGCGCTTGGTTTCGTAGAACGCCATCGAGTACGCGGCCGGGATGGCAATCAGCATGCACAGGGCGGTCGCGGTGAAGGAGATCACCACCGAGTTCCAAGCAAAGCGGAAATAGCCGCTGCGGTCTTCAATGTGAACGTAGTTTTCCAGCGTCGGGGTGAAGATGAACTGTGGCGGTGTGGCAAACGCATCGATCTCGGTTTTGAAACTGGTCAGCACCATCCAGAAAATCGGAAAGAAGATCAGGATTGCGATGGCCCAGGCCAGCGTGCCGAGCAGCACGCTTTGCAGACGACGGGATTGTTGAAGTGTCATCACTGTGCCCTCACGGCTTGTCTGTCAGGTTTTTGCCCAGCATGCGCACCAGCAGGATGGCGGCGATATTGGCGATGACCACGGCAATCAAGCCTCCGGCCGAGGCCATGCCGACATCGAACTGCACCAGCGCCTGGTTGTAGATCAGGTACGCCAGGTTGGTGGAGGCATAGCCGGGGCCACCGTTGGTGGTGGTGAAAATCTCGGCAAAAACCGACAGCAGAAAGATGGTTTCAATCATCACCACCACGGCAATCGGACGCGCCAGATGCGGCAGGGTCAGGTGCCAGAAAATCGCAATGGGGCCGGCGCCGTCCAGCCGCGCGGCTTCTTTCTGTTCCTGGTCGAGGGACTGCATGGCGGTCATCAGAATCAAGATCGCGAACGGCAACCATTGCCACGACACAATGATGATGATCGACAGCAAGGGGTAATGCGCCAGCCAGTCCACCGGCTGGGCACCAAATAGCTTCCACACCGCGGCGAGCACACCGGAGACCGGGTGAAAGATCAGGTTTTTCCAGACCAGTGCGCCCACCGTGGGCATGATGAAGAACGGCGAGATCAGCAATACGCGCACAATCCCGCGGCCCATAAAATCGGTCGCTTCGAGCAAGGCACTGATCAGTACCCCGAGTACCACGCTGATCAGCAACACACTGCCAACCAGCAGCAGAGTGTTGGTAGCGCCGGGCAAAAAGCCTGTGTCGGTCAGGAAGTAGGTGAAGTTTTCCAGCCCGACAAACTCGTTTTCACCGGGGTAGAGCAAGTTGTAGCGGATCAGGGAAAAGTACAGCGTCATGCCTAGCGGCACGATCATCCATAGCAGCAGCAAGGCCACCGACGGTGACACCAGAAACCAGCTGGGATCGAACCGGCGCGGCTTGCGCGTGGGCAGCGATGGCTCAAGTGCAGCGCTAACACTCGATATTGTCATGGTGATTACACCTTAATTGGGGCGTGTCCTGGTGTGACTGCCGACGGCTGGGAAAAGCTGCGTCGGGGCTTCGAGAAAACGGGTTGCAGAGCAACCCCTCGCAGCCTTCGGCAGCGACTACAGGCGCGGGCCGTGTTTACTTGGGATAGCCCGCGCGTTTCATCTCGCGTTCGGTGGTTTGTTGCGCGGCCGCGAGTGCCTGATCGACGCTGGTCTGCCCGATCAGCGCTGCGCTGAACAACTTGCCAACCTGCGTGCCGATGGCCTGAAACTCGGGAATGGTCACCAGTTGAATGCCCACGTACGGAACCGGCTTAAGCGTCGGGTCTTTAGGGTTAGCGGCTTTGAGCGACTCCAGTGTGACCTTGGCGAAGGGAGCGGCGGCCAGATACGCGTCGCTGTACGTCGAGGCTCGGGTGCCCGGTGGCACATTGGCAATGCCGTCTTTCTCCGCCACCAGCGCGCCGTATTCCTTGGACGTGGCCCAGGTACTGAACGATTTGGCAGCGTCCTTGGCTTTGGATGTGGCGGGAACGGCCAGGGCCCATGAGTACTGCCAGGCACTGCCTTTGTCAGTGACCTGGTGGGGGGCGAAAGCAAAACCGACATGATCGGCGACTTTGCTCTGGGTTTTGTCCGTGACAAACGAACCTGCCACGCTGGCATCGACCCAGATGGCGCATTTACCGCTGTTGAAAAGCGCCAGGTTTTCATTAAAGCCGTTGCTGGTTGCGCCCGGCGGGCCGGACTCTTTCAGGGTATTCACATAAAAGTTCAGGGCGTTCTTCCACTCCGGGCCATTGAACTCGGGCTGCCACTTTTCATTGAACCAGCGGGCGCCGAATGCGTTGGCCAGTGTGGTAATCACTGTAATGTTCTCACCCCAACCCGCTTTGCCGCGCAGGCACAGGCCATATTGCTCCTGCTCCGGTTTGTTCAGCACTTTGGCGAACTGAGCGATCTGCTCCCACGTCGGGTGTTCAGGCATGCTCAGCCCCGCGTCCTTGAACAGGTCGGTGCGGTAGTAGGTCATCGAACTTTCAGCGTAAAACGGCAGGGCGTAAAGTGTGCCGTTGACCGACAGCCCTTCGCGTACCGCAGGGAACACATCATCAAGGGCATAACTGGCCGGCAGGTCGTTCATCGGCTCGAGCCAACCCTTGGCGCCCCAGAGTGCGGCTTCGTACATACCGATGGTCAATACGTCGAACTGACCGCCTTGCGTGGCAATATCGGTGGTCAGGCGTTGACGCAGGACATTTTCTTCCAGCACCACCCAGTTGAGCTTGATGTCGGGGTGCTCGCTCTCGAAGGTTTTAGCCAGCTTTTGCATGCGGATCATGTCGCTGTTGTTGACGGTGGCAATGGTCAGGGTCTGTGCCCCCAGACTGATGCCGCTGACAGTCATGCAGGTCGCTACACACAGCGCTTTGACAGGAATATTCATTGAGCACTCCTCTTCATCCGCCGGGGAGGGCATTTGAAGGACGGTTATTGTTTTTATAGCTGCCAGCCTGAGGCTGGCACGTGGGCCGATTACAGCCCGCCAACACCGTCGTGACAAATCATTGGAAGCACTTCAATTGATACTATTTTGCACTGCGCAGGCGAACGCCCGATGGCGACAGGTTTTGCTCGGTCATGCGCTGTTCCGAGAGGCGCCGATAATGTGACGGTGTCATGCCTTTGAGTTGCTGAAAACGGCGGTTGAAATTGGAAATATTGTTGAAGCCGGACTCGAAGCACACGTCTGTCACCGGCTTCTCGCCGTCGGCCAATAGCTCACAGGACTTGCTGATGCGCAGCCGATTAACGAACTCGATAAAGCAGCGACCGGTGGCTTGTTTGAATACACGGGAGAAATAGGTGGGTTTCATGCCCATATAGGCAGCGACTTCTTCAAGCGGCAGTTCGCGGGTGTAGTGGTTAAAAATATACTCCACGGCGCGGTGGGTACGGTCGATGGTGTGCTCGTCGGCCAAATGGTTGGAAGTCAGCCCTGACAGCAAGTGGTAATCGTCACAATCGGCCAGCCGTTGCAGCAGTATCAGAAAGTGCCCCAGACGAGTGACGCCGCTGGAGTCGGCGATGGCGTGCATCAGTTCTGTCGCCTGGGCTACGGTGTCGCGGCAACGGAACTCGATGCCGTATTGGGCACGTTCCAGCAGCGGCGCCAGGCCTTTAAGTTCAGCAAAGACCCGCGTGGCGCTTTCCAGCAACTCATCGGTGAAGTTGACCAGCATGTCGCGGGTCGGCACCACTTCATGTTCGCCAATCTGGCTGATCCAGTTATGGGGCAGATTGGGCCCGGTGAGAAACAGCGTCTGGGGATGAAAGTTGCCGATATAGTCGCCCACGAAGACTTTACCGCTGCTGGCGGTGATCAGGTGCAGTTCGTATTCTTTGTGAAAATGCCAGCGCACCAAGGGGCATGGGAAACCATGCTGGCGGTAAATGATCGACAGGCCGTTATGGTCGTCCATCAGTTCATAAGACGGGTCAGTCGCTCGGGCGAGTCGCGTCATGGTTAAGTGCTTACTAGAGTAGTTATGGGCCAGATCATGCCGACTTCACCGGCGTCCTGCCAGCGCCGGTTAACGTTCCTCCACATAAAGAGCACGATTGGATGAAAACACTGCTTTTAATCGGTATCGGCGCAGGCAACCCGGAGCACATCACCGTCCAGGCGATCAATGCGCTGAACCGTGCCTCGGTGTTCTTTGTTCTGGACAAGGGCCAGACCACCGAGGACCTGGTCAGGCTGCGGCTGGAGATTTGCCAACGCTATATCGAGGAGCCCAACTACCGCGTGGTGCAGGTCAGTGATCCGCAGCGCGACAGTGCCACGCCGTCGTACACCCAAGGGGTCGAAGACTGGCACGAACAACGGGCAGAAGTGTTTACACGTCTGATCGATGAAGAACTGGCAGAAGGGGAGTGCGGTGCCTTCCTGCTATGGGGCGAGCCGGGCTTATACGACAGCACGTTGCGCATACTGGATCGGGTTCGGGCCAATGGCTGCAGCGATTTTGATTATGAAGTGATTCCTGGCATCAGCAGCGTGCAAGCGCTGGCTGCCCGTCATCGTGTACCGCTCAACGAAATTGGCCAGCCGATTCGTATCACCACGGGGCGGCGCCTGGTGGCCGAGGATCTGGACAATGTAGTGGTGATGCTCGATGCCCACTGTGCGTTTCAGGCGTTTGTCGGTGAAGACGTCGATATTTACTGGGGCGCCTACATTGGCACCGACGATGAAATCCTGATTGCCGGCAAACTGGCGGACGTGTGTGAAGCGATCAAAACAGCCCGCGAGCAAGCCCGGCAGCGCAAAGGCTGGATTATGGATACTTACCTGCTCAGACGGCCTTGAAAACTGTCGACCGCCAACAAAGAGGAAGCATCCCTCTCGATTATAGGAAATAGCTGATAGCGACTTAATAAAGTTGGCCGATAAAGTCCGCGCACATTAACGGATCGATCCGCAAAGGTCTTGGTGATATCGGCTTACTTATCGTTAAGGAACGTACGCTATGTACATGCGACTTTGGTGGCTTGGAGGTAAAAGTCCTCTACTCCGGTGGAGTTGCGGGTGGTTTTGCGATGGGGAGTGCGCTGACGGCATCCACTACAGGTGCTATCTGTGCTGGATTAGGTGCGTCGACTGTAGGGGTAGGGGGTGTAGTGTGCGGAATTGTCGTCGTTGGGGCTGGATCTTTTGCGGGTGGAGTAGGAGGGGGGATGATTGGAGAAATGGGTGGTGAATTGATTTACAAGAGCACGAAATGAGCACTGCAGAATACATAGCAGGACATATCGCTATCGTCATTATCCTTAGTTTATTTTTCTTCTTGGCTCTCGCCTTGCATATGGCATACACCAAGATTGACTTGATACTGGAGCATTTAAAAAACTGTACAGCCATCATGGCCCGTGCCCCGCTCAAACACGGTGGACCTTGGGGGAGGCTTCTTTTGATTGGCGGTATTTCAGGAATTCTAACGTTTCCAAATTTCTATCTAAAAAGAGGCGAGTTATGCCCTGAAGATTTAGAAAAATTTCCGGCGCTGCTCAAGAGAAAGCTGGTTGTAATGCAGTGGGCTATCCTTATTTTGGTGGTTGGCATGTTCCTGCTGGCATTGATTGGGAAGTCCGGCTTACTCAAGTAATGATAAATGCGATTGCTCGCCAATAGGTGAATGCCTGCAGTAAGCGAAAACCCAATATGAAATAAATTCTTCAGCCACTACTGTGTGGGCCTGAATTTGCCTTCTGGTGGTTTGGCTGGATTGGCCTGCGGGATCGGGTGTGGTTGGAGCAGGTGCGTTCTCGGCTGGATAGGTTGGTAGGGAATTAGGCGAAGTCATCTATGAGAATGTCAAATGACTGTAAGTGTCGCTGATCAAGTGTTTCTTGTGCTAGGTCTGTCAATCTTCAGTGGGGCATTTATTTGTATAGGGCTCTCACTTTATATGGCCTGTACCAAGAGGGAGCTGATGTTGGAACAATTAAAGAATTGCTCGATTGTTAGAACTCATGCCCCACTCAAAGATGGCGGGCCTTGGGGGAAACTTATGTTGCTTGGGTGGATAGCTGGAGTATTCGCTTTTCCTGAATATTACCTAAAGCGTGGTCAAGCGAGTCATGATGATTTAAATAATTTTCCAGTGCATCTAAGAAATAAATTAGTGATGCTTAAATGGGCCTCGTTTGTGTTATTTACTGCGATGGTTGTTCTCTTCATTTTTAGAAAGTCAGGGTTGCTAAAATAGGTTTTTGAGGGGGGCTCTTTTTTTACATTCGGGTCGGTTTGGCCCTGCCGTCAGTCAGGCGATTTTTTTGGTGCGCAAGGCCTGGCGCGTTGCGCCCAAGCACAACCAGTTTGGCTGTGGTGGCCTCGCTGGTGACTTGGAGGTGAAAGTCCTCTACGCCGGTGGAGTTGCGGGTGGTTTTGCAATGGGGAGTGCGCTGACGGCATCCACTACAGGTGCTATCTGTGTTGGATTAGGTGCGTCGACTGTAGGAGTAGGGGGTGTAGTGTGTGCGCTTGTGGTAGTTGCTGCAGGATCTTTAGGTGCAGGAGTGGTCGGCGGAAAGGCGGGTGAGGAAATTGGCGATATGATTTTCGAGTTAGTGCAATGAGTGCAAGCCCTGAGAATATTTTGATTTTGTGTACAGGACTGTTGATTTTTACGGGCTATATGACTTTCCTTGTGATCGCGCTTTATGTGGCTTATACAAAACTTGATGCACTGTTGGGTTATTTTCAAAATTCGCCTGCTGTGATGATTAGGGCATCTTTCAAAAATAGTGGGCCATGGGGACGACTATTTATGCTCGGTGCAATAGTGGGCGTTATTAAAACGCCTGGTTTGTATCTTCCCGATGGAGGGGTTAGCGCTGAGGATATTGCTCGTTTCCCACAGGGTCTTAGAAAAAGGTTGCTCCTGCTTAATAGAGTGGGTGGAGGTTCTATTTGGGCTTTGATGACCTATTCCGCTGTCTTGCTCGTGGATTGGTCAACGATGGGTGTCATTCGATTAACGATTGTAGTCGCAACCCTTGTCGTATTGTGTGCCTGGGGTTTTCTGTGTGTTTATCTAGGCAGCACTCAGATCAATCATATGGCTGGCATCTTCAAGCACAGTGAATCAATACAATCTCGGTTAAAGCTTGATGCGGGCGGCTACTTTGGGAAGGGTTTATTTATCGTCGCGGCCTCGGTCATTGTGGTGTGTAGCCCGGTCTTTATAAAACGTGGCACACTTGATGTTCACGACTTTAGGGGTATACCTGGCGGGCTTAAATCAACGCTTTATGGGGTGTTTTTTATGACGGTGTGCCTAATGGTTACCTTATGTGTGCTCTATCTATTTCGTAGGTGAGAATTTACATAAACTGTGGTCTTCACTATCCGGACCACTCCATTTTGAAAAGTGCACTTGGGATAAAACCAATAGCCGATCATGCAGTCCTTGTGTCCTTCTGCTGCGAGCTGACCGCATAGGGAGCCATTTCGCCCCCAGCTGGAACCGACCCGATTAATGTGAGATCACGGGTAGCGTCAGTCGCAGTTAATCTGAGTCGAAAATCGCGTTGATTGCGAGCACGGCCGTTTTCGATCGCAAGCCCTTACACTTAGGAAACGGTATGCCAGCCCCATCAAACGCCCTTCGCTCTGCACTAGTACTTTGGTTGTACGCCGCGGCCCTAGTGCATCTACTAGTCAGCCTCGCGCTGACCTGGGCCGGCCATTCGGGGTTACTCGACGGTTACCTACAAACCATCGAACAAGTCTTCTGGGCAATCGACGCCGTCCCCATCGCCGCTCGCGCCCAACAAGTCTGGTGGGTCGCCTTATTCGGCGCCACGCTGCAAAGCTACTCCCTCTACATGCTCGCCCTCGTGCGCATGGGCCATCGACTGAGAAGTCCCATGGCCTGGGGCTGGTTAATCGCCGGCATCGTGCTGTGGGCGCCGCAAGACATGTGGGTCTCCGCCCAGGCTCGTGTCTGGTCACACCTGTGGTTCGACAGCCTCGCGCTGCTCACCCTGCTGCCGCCGCTGATCTGGCTCTATCGCCATGACCGCGGCACCGCCCCTTCAAACAACACGCCGAGTGACGCCAACCATGTCTGATTTTTCTCTCCTGGATTGGGCGGTCGCGCTGCTTATTGCCCAAGCCATTCTCGGGGCGCTGGATACCCTCTATCACCACGAACTCACTGTCGCGTTGCCTTATCGGCACAGCGCTCGGCTGGAGTTGTCGATCCACGCACTGCGGTCGTGTTTCTACGGGATTCTGTTTCTGGGAATGGCGCATCTGGCGTTTCAGGGTGCGTGGGCGATTGTGATTGCGTTGCTGTTCGCACTGGAGATTGGCCTGACTCTATGGGATTTCGTGGTCGAGGATCGCAGCCGCAAACTGCCAGCCATCGAGCGGATCATGCACACCGTGCTGGCGGTGAATGGCGGGGCGTTTTTTGCCTTGTACGGGGTGCAACTGGCGCAATGGGCGAGTCTGCCGACGGGCCTGAGCGCGATCGATTTCGGCTGGCGCGGCTGGTTGCTGACGTTGTTCGCTGTCGGCGTGACGGCCTCGGGCATTCGCGATGGATTGGCGGCGCTGCGCATGCAGCGCGAAGGCAAGCCGTCGAACCCGTTCGCGGGCGGCGCTTCTAAGCGCGTGCTGGTGACCGGTGGCACCGGGTTTATCGGTGAAATGCTGGTCAATCAATTGCTCGACGCCGGTCACACCGTCAGCGTGCTGGCTCGCGATCCGCTGAAAGCGGCGTACCTGTTTGATGGCCGCGCCCGGTGCCTGCGTTCGCTGAGCAAACTGGGCTACAACGAAACCTTCGACGTGGTGATCAATTTGGCCGGTGCGCCGGTGGCGGGGCCACGCTGGTGTGCCAAGCGCCAGGCGCAACTGATCGCCAGTCGGGTTAACACCACTGAAACATTGATCAACTGGCTGAAGAACGTCCGGCGTAAACCGGCGCTGTGGGTTCAGGCCTCGGCCATTGGTTTTTACGGCGTGCGCGATGCTAGCGAAAGTCTTGATGAACGCGCCAGCAAGGGTGACGGATTCATGGCTGAGTTGTGCGCAAAATGGGAAGCCGCCGCGCAACCGGCCATCGAATTCGGCATGCGTCAGGTGGTGCTGCGTCTGGGGGTGGTGTTCGGCCCCGGCGGCGCGTTGTTGCCGTTGCTGATTCCGTTCCGCCTGGGGTTTGGCGGGCGGATGGGCGATGGCCAACAGATCATGAGCTGGGTGCACCGCGATGATGTGATTCAAGTGATCGCCCGCGCATTCGCCGACGACAACCTGAGCGGCACCTACAACCTGGTGGCGCCGGACGCGGTCAGTCAGGCGGTGTTCGCCGAGCGTGTCGGTAAAGTCTTGAAGCGCCCGGTGTGGTTCCACATTCCGGCTACGCCGGTACGCGCACTGGCCGGAGAAATGGCGCAGTTGTTCTTCGACGGTCAGCGCGTTGTGCCCAGCCGTCTGACCGAGGCGGGTTACACGTTCCGTTACCCGACCCTCGACGCTGCCCTGCGCGATCTAGCTTGAGGACAACCCATGAGCAAGCCTCTGATGTACCTGCTGGCCGGCAACGGTGGTGCCGCCGATTGGTGGGATGACGCGTTGCCGCACTTTCAGCGCTATCAGGTGGTACCACTGGAACTACCAGGCTTCGGCAATAATCCTCAAGCCCCGTGTGAAGACCTTGCCGCCTACGCTCAGGCCCTGGTGACGGCGACCGTCAAAGGCAGCGCGATCATGGCGGTCGGGGTGAATGCGTTGCTGGTGTTGCATGCGCTACAACGTGAGCCGGGTCACTTTTGCCGCAGTGTTTTGTTGGCGCCGGTGGGGGCGTTTTTGTGGCAACGACGGCTGCCGGCATTGATGTCGCCGCTGCCCATTCGCAAAACCATTCACTGGCTGCTGTCGAACAAGTCCGCGCTGTTTGCGCACAAGTTTTCCAACCAGACCTGGACGCCCGCGCAGTACCAGCGCATGGGCGCCGGCTATGCACGCTGCCGCGCATTTGTGCCGCACTGGGACCTGGTACGGGCGGACACCGCGTTGCCATTGCTGGAGTGGATCACCGATCCGGTCGAGTTGGTCTGGGGCGATCAGGACAATGTGCTGGGCATCGAGCAGGCTGCCGCTTGGTCGGCGATTCTGGCTCGCGCTGATCTGACTATCAGCCTGAAAACCGGTTGGGGGCATTACCCATGGATCGATTCGCCGGCCGAGTTCGCTGAGTGGCTGGAGTCGGGTGAATGCGGATTCGTCGCTCACACCAAGGGTGGTCGGTTGCGTCTGGCCGAGTTGGCCGGGCAAGCGGTGCCGCCCGCGCTGTCACTCAATGACTGCGATGATTCACGCTTGCCGGCGTTCCTCGCCAGCCAACCGGGGGTCACGTGGGCGGTGCGTTCCTCCAGTTACGGCGAGGATCAGGCCGATTCGGCGAATGCGGGTTTGAGCACTACGTTCCTGCGAGAATCGACTTCGAACGTGCCGGCTCGTATTACCGAATTGAGCGCCGCGGGTGTTGAAGAAGTGGTGGTGCAGCGTTTCATCACACCGCAGCTGTCCGGCATCGCTTTCGTTCGTCACCTGTCGGTGGAACTGGAATGGGTGCAAGGGCATCTTGAGTCACTGGCCGATGGTCAGGTGAGTCCCGAGCGCGCAATCATTTCCCGCCTCGGCGCCTCCTGGAGCAGCGACACCTTCAAGCCTTCACTGGGCTTGACCGCTGACCTGTTGTGGCGCTTTCTACAAGACGTTTTGCGGGTCTTTCACTATGTGCCTGGCGACGTTGAATGGGCCTGGGACGGTACGAAGCTGTGGCTGTTGCAATACCGGCCGATCAGCGACTACGGTTGGCGTCGTCACCTGACGGCCGCCAACATCGCAGAAATCCTGCCACCACAACCGAGCGTTTTCGTGGAGTACGCCCAGCGACGTGCGGCGGCGAGTATTCCGGCGATCATGGCGCGTTGGGATTCGCGGGTGTTGCAGGATAACGAACCGTTCACCGCTGTGTTTGACGGCGCGTCGTACATCAACAATGATCTGTTTCTCGCTCGATTGGCCGACTGGGGGATCTCTGCCAGCAGCTACGCCGGTGAAGTCGGCGGCGCGACCCCGCATCTACCTTGGCGACCGCTGCGAATGCTGCGCTCGCTGCCGTTGTTCCTGCGTATGCAGCGTATCGCGCGCGGGCATTTGCTGACGTTAGAAAAGCGCTTGCGCCGTTTTGACGATGAACTGTCCGAGCTGATCGCCCAAGGCGCTGACGGCCAACAACTGGCCGACTGGTTCACCCGGTTTTATGTGTTCGTGGTGCAAGGCAACTTGTGCATCGCCACCTCACTGGCCAGCAGCGGCGGCGACCTGCTGGGCCGGCCGCCGACGGCTTATGACGACCTTGATAACAGCCCGCATCGACTGCCCTGGGAAACCGATCCGGCCAAGCCGCGCCCGGCCCCAACGGATCTGCCATTACAGGCCTTCCCCCAATGGCCGGGGTTTATCCGCTTAGCCCATTCGGCCGGCTTGCCGGGCCTGCGTGGTTACTACCTTCAAGTGCGCGAATGGTATCGCGACAACCTGATGCGGATCTTTTTTCGCCTGCACCACGCCATGCCGATGGCGGATCGAGCGCATTGGTTTGCGCCTCATCCAGACATTCGCAGCCGCGACGGCAGCTTCTGGCAGGACGGTCGCGAAGGCACCGAACAAGCCACCGGTTTCATGATCTATCCGGGGCAGGTGCAAGGGGTTCTGGGCGACGACATTTTACTCGAAGACACCCTTGATCCGGGGCAACATGCACACTACCAAGCGGCGCGGGCGGTGATTGCGCGGATGGGCGGGCGCTTGTCCCACGGCTCGACGTTGTTGCGCGAGTTGCGAAAACCTTCAGCGATACTGCCTCAAGTAGATGTGGCGTGGTTAGGGTGTGAGGTGCTTTATCGCGATGGTGAGTTGACGTTGGTGAAGTAGGGGGCTATCCGTCCGAGGATCACGCATTGCGTAACTAAACCGGTTGCCACTTATGTGGCAGCAGCTGCGCAATATCACTCGCCCGCTGCTCTCGGTACCGGCACGCATGGCGATCCTGACGTTAAGGGTAACTGCGTCCGCACAAAAGGTGGACACAATCAACTCAAGCGACGGTGTCAGGAAGGTTTGCCTGGACGGTTACAGAGCTAGGGCAAAGCCTTTGGAATCTGGCATCACGCACACGCGATGACGGACAAGACCGAATCTATGCAGTGCTTAATCAAATGGCACCGACGATGAAATCCTGATTGCCGGCAAGTTGGCGGACGTGTGTGAAGCGATCAAAACAGCCCGCGAGCAAGGCCGTCAGCGCAAAGGCTGGATTATGGATACAGATCTACTGCGGCGCCGGCGAGCAGTTTGACTTATCTCCTACAAACTAATCAGACCCTAATGACGGTGCTGATTCAAAAAAAGGCATAGCTTTCGTTTTCCGTATCCGCATTGAAAAACGGAAAACATCTCATGCAACGTACCTCTGTGACTTATGTGCCGGCAATAGACGGGCTGCGTGCCATCGCGGTGCTTGCAGTCATCGTGTTTCACGCCGGCTTCCTCGATTTCCTGCCGGGCGGCTTTACCGGCGTTGATCTTTTTTTTGTCATCTCCGGATATGTAATCAGCCAGTCGCTTGCAGAGCGCAGGCATTTGAAATTCGGCGAGTATCTGCGCGACTTTTACCGCAGGCGCTGCCTGCGCATATTGCCTGCGTTACTGGTCATGCTGTTGTCCAGCTTCGTGTTGTCAGCGCTGTTTATGCCGCAGTTCTGGCTCAGCGACCAGATCAACTACACAGGGTTCGCTGCCTTTGCGGGTATCAGCAACGTGGTGCTGGCCCGCCATGGCAATGCTTACTTTTCGCCGGGCACCGAGCTCAACCCTTATACACACACATGGTCACTTGGCGTTGAGGAACAGTTCTATGTGGTGTTCCCCGTGCTGTTTTTCCTGTGGCTTCGCTATAGAAATAAGACGCCTGTGGTGTGGACTCTTCTACCGGCTCTGGCCATTGCCTCTCTCATCATCTGTGCCATCCAGACCCCGGCAGACGCGCATTCAGCCTTTTATCTGTTGCCCGGCCGTTTTTGGGAGCTGGCCGCCGGGGCCATGCTTTATCAAGGGATTGAAGCCTGGCGCGGCACGCTGCGCTCCAGTGGTATCGTCAATGCCATATTGCTGTGCGGGCTGGGCTTGCTTGCCAGCGGTTTTCTGTTGGCCACACCCCTTCATTTTCCATTCCCGATGGCCATTGTCACGGTGTTGGGCGCGGTGTTGACGATAGCCGGGCTTGCACTGCCTGCACCCGAGTACACCTCGACCCTGCAGCGCCTGCTGCAAGTGCCGTGGTTGACGTATATGGGACGCTTGTCTTTCTCTCTTTATCTATGGCACTGGCCCGTGCTCGTGGTGTTGAGATGGACCACCGGGACGCAGCTTGTTGTTGTTCAACTCCTTTATCCGTTGGTGGTCTTTGTACTGGCCGCAATGTCTTATCACTGGATCGAGCTACCCGTGCGCACTGCCAGCTGTCTCTGGTTGCGCACGCCGTGGCGGACTTTCGGGCTTGCCCTGTGCACCCTTGTCCTGTTCGGCGGCAGCGCGTTTTGGGTCACGCATAACACAGAGCGGCTGTCCTTGAGCCAGACCCGCGACACCTATACCTGGTATGCCTATAAGCATTACCCGCGAGAGCCCTTTAACAGAATAAATGACGCCCGGGTGCGTGGGCGTCAGCTGTTTGTGATTGGGGATTCTCATGCAGCGGCCTATCGCACTCTGCTCAATAATGTCGCCATCAAGCTGGGCATTAAAGTGGTGGTGTACGAGCAGGGCGGCTGTGGTGTGGTGACCCTGCAGGATGCCGACCCGGCCAACTGTGCCCGCGGTCGTGAAGCGGACTTCAAGGATATTGAAGCCCGGGCCAAGCCGGGAGACATTGTTTTTTTGGCGTCACTGCGGATGCCGGAACTGCAAGACCGGGACTGGGCCCTTGGCCAGACCGCGGTCATCAGTCAGATGCTGAAGGAGCAAACACCTGCGAGGCTTGCCGCCGCAAAAACTTCTGCTGAAGCCGATTTGGCAAGGTTAGAGGCCATCAATGTACATGTCCTGATAGATGCGCCAAAACCCCTGTTCAAATCACCGCCCAATCGCTGTTCTGACTGGTTCAACCGCATGAATCCGGTGTGCTCTCAAGGCATGACGGTAGGACGTGAACCTCTTTTACGTTTACGTGAAGCGCAAATGAAGCTTTTGGCGGCGTTAATGCGTGAGCATCCGGGCCTGACAGTCTGGGACCCATTCCCTTTGCTGTGCCCGGGTACTCAGTGTTCGGCCTTTGATCCATTGGGCAAGCCGATGTTTTTCGACTCCAATCATCTCAGCGGTAATGGTAATCGCGTGCTTGAGCCTTCCTTCACTCAAGTGTTGCTGCACATCTGGGATCAATCCTGAAGGCGGTTTTTGGCTTCGATCCACTGTGACATGTATTGCGTACTTTTATGCTGGTGGTGTCGCAGCATGGCCCCGGTGAAGTTGTTGCGCCGGTGCTGTTCAAGCTCGGCGCGGCAGGCTTTGATGCGTTCAACCAGCGCCGGGCCGTGGCTCGACTGCAAGTACCGCTCAGCCAGCAGCTTCTGCCCGTGTTGTTGGGCCTGCTGCCAGGCCTGCGGGTTTTGGTAGAGGTCAACCGCGGCGGCAGCAATCGCGCTGGCGCTCTGTTCAATGGCCCCGGCCCACGGCAAGTCGCCGTGCATGCCTTCAGCGCCGACCGGCGTGGTCACATTGGGTGTGCCGCAGAGCATGGCATCGGCAATTTTGCCTTTGATCCCCGCGCCAAACCGCAACGGCGCCATGCAAACGCGGGCGTTACTCATGACGGCCAGCGCATCTTCGGCCCAGTTGAGCACGTGAAACCCTTGGGCCGGGTTGTGCAGGGCGGTGGCTTTAGGCGGGGTGTAGGCACCATAGACATGCAGTTGCGCGGTGGGCAGTTGCTGGCGAATCAAGGGCCAGATATGAGTCTTCATCCATAACACCGCGTCCCAGTTCGGCGCGTGGCGGAAGTTGCCAATACTCAGGAAGTGCTGACGCTGTTCATAGGGCACGTAGGTCTGCGGCACGTGGTCGACCATCAGCGGGCACCAGTGCAACAATGCTTTGGGGACGTTGAAGTGCTCCACCAGCAAGTCGATTTCGTACTCGGAAATCATCAGGTTGAGGTCGCTGCGGTAAATCGCGGCTACTTCTCGCTGCGCCAGATCCGCATCCGCCATGTGCTCATAGGTTTCGCGGGGGGCCGGGGCGAACAGGCTGCTGAAGTCATCTTGCTCGGGATTGTGCTTGAGCCGTGCCTTGAGCTGTTGCTGGCGGGCGTCACGCAGGCTTTGCAGGTCGGAGGTTTCAAGCACGCGCAATGCACTCGGGCAGTGTTTCTCGACCCTCCAGCCAAACTGCTCTTCCATCATGAAACGGTCGAACAGCACGATGTCGGGGGCCAGTTCAGTGATAAAAGCGTCAAAGCTGCTGTTATTCAGCTCGATGTTCACTTCATCGATGCCCAGTGTGGCCAGATCGGCCTTGTGTTCACCAATCCCTGCCGGGCTGCTGAAGGTGATGTGCCAGCCTTCCTGCAAAAAGCTCTCGATAATCTGCATCATGTGCCCACCCGCCGCCGAGGAGCGTGGTTCGGGCCACACGTAGCCAATGATCAGGACGCGGGTTTGCGGGGTGGACGGCATGGACAGATCCTTTAAGCGCAGAGGACGAAAAAAGGCGGCAATTAGAACACAACGCGCCCCTCGATACCGACTGGCATTGACCTGTTACATGGCACTGCGTAGCCTTGCGCTTTCGAGGTTCTTCGCACTGCGAAGCTAAGAAGGGAACGCGGTATGCCGCGGCTGCCCCCGCAACTGTAAACGGTCGATTACTGTGCAATGCCACTGCGTCATACGCGGGAAGGCGCAGAGTAGGGCTCAGCCTTTGGCTGACGCCCAGCCGTAAGCCAGGAGACCTGCCTCGTGACAGATTTTTACTTCAACCGGGCGGGGTGATCCGGTGGCGAAAACCCGTGTGCCCAGGCCCGCGATGTCGTCCCGTATGCCCGCCGCTTTGCCAAAGGGCATCCGATGAAAACACTGGCCAAAACTCCCGTCACGATCGTCACCGGCTTTCTCGGCTCGGGCAAAACCACGTTGCTGCGCCATATGCTGGACAACGCTCAAGGCCGTCGCATTGCCGTGATCGTCAATGAATTCGGCGAGTTGGGCATCGACGGTGAAATCCTCAAGCAATGCTCCATCGGTTGTACCGAAGAAGAGGCCAACGGTCGGGTCTATGAACTGGCCAACGGTTGCTTGTGCTGCACCGTGCAGGAAGAGTTCTTCCCGGTGATGCGCGAGCTAGTAGCCCGCCGTGGGGATATCGACCATATCCTGATCGAAACCTCTGGCCTGGCCCTGCCTAAACCTTTGGTGCAAGCCTTCCAGTGGCCGGAAATCCGCAGCGCCTGCACGGTAGATGCCGTGATCACCGTGGTCGACAGCCCGGCCGTGGCGGCCGGTACATTCGCGGCCTTCCCGGATCAAGTCGATGCCCAGCGCAAACTTGACCCAAATCTTGACCACGAATCGCCTCTGCACGAACTGTTTGCTGACCAACTGGCCAGCGCTGACCTGGTGATCCTCAACAAGGCTGATCTGATCAGCCCTGAAGACCTGGCCAAGGTGCGCGCCGAAGTCGCTGAAGAACTGCCACCGGCGGTGAAAATCATTGAGGCCAGCAGCGGTCGCTTGCCACTGGATGTGTTGCTGGGGCTGGGCGCGGGTTCTGAAGACCATATTGATGGCCGTCACAGCCACCATGACCATCATCACGATGGCGATGATGACCACGACGATCACGACCACGATGCGTTTGATTCCATCTCCATCGAACTGCCGCAAGCCGAAGAGCGCCTGTTGATGGACGCCTTGACCGCGCTGGTGGTTAAGCACGGCATTCTGCGGGTCAAGGGTTTCGCCGCGATCCCGGGCAAGCCGATGCGGTTGCTGATTCAGGGCGTGGGCACACGTTTTGACAAACACTTCGATCGTGCCTGGGGCGCCGATGAGGCGCGCAACACCAAGCTGGTATTGATCGGTCAAGACCTTGACGCCGCATTGCTCGAATCCACCTTGCGTACAGCGTTGAGCGTATAAGCCATGCATTTGCTCAGGACTCAGCCCGGTGGCTTTGTATCGGACGATAACATTGCCGATTTAGGCCAGACACCCGCCGAGCTGGTGATCCTGTGCAGTGGCGATTCAAGCCTGGCACTGCTGGCCGAAGCGGCGCAGCAGTTGCCTGAAGATTATCCAAGCCTGCGTTTGGCCAACCCCATGCAGGTGCAAAACCATGCATCGGTCGACCTTTATGTCGATCAGGTGCTGCAACACGCCAAGGTGATACTGCTGTCATTGCACGGTGGTATTGGCTACTGGCGCTATGGCATTGAGCGCCTCGTGCAGCTGGCGGAACGCGGCGTCACGTTGATTCTGGTACCGGGCGATGATCGCCCCGACCCGGAACTCAGCGGTCTGAGCACCGTGCCGGCGGAACAGGGCGAACGGCTTTGGCATTTTCTGCGTCAGGGCGGGCGGCACAACGCGTTGCAACTCTATCGCTGCCTGGCCAGCCAATGGTTGGGGCGTGACTATACGTGGGACGAACCACAGACCCTGCCGCGTACCGCGATCTACCACCCGGCCCATTCCAGCCCGCAGCTCACCCATTGGCAAGCCGACTGGCTGGGCGGGCAACCCGTGGCCGCAGTGTTGTTCTATCGCTCTCACTTGCAAGCGGCCAACACCGCGTTTGTCGACGTGTTTTGCCAGCGTTTGCAGGCAGCGGGACTCAATCCCCTGCCAATTGCTGTCGCCAGCCTCAAAGAACCGGGCTGTTTGGCCGTGGTCCAGGACCTGCTGGATGAGGTGGACGCGGGCGTCATTCTGAATACCACCGGCTTTGCGCAGTCCAGCCCGGAGGCGCCGCACCTGCGTCCGTTCCGGCGCAATATTCCGGTGATTCAAGCCATTTGCGCTCAGGATAACGAACCCGGCTGGCGTGGCAGTGAGCAGGGCCTCGGCCCCCGAGACTTGGCCATGCACATTGCGCTGCCTGAGCTGGACGGGCGGATCATCAGCCGCCCGATCAGCTTCAAGGATTTGGCCTGGCGCAGTGAGCGCAGTCAGTCGGACGTGGTGTGCTATCGAGCGCAACCGGAACGCATGGATTTTGTCGCTGAACTGGCGCGGCGCTGGGTCGAGCTGGCCCGGGTGGCCAATGCAGACAAGCGCATCGCCCTGATTCTGGCCAATTACCCGACCCGTGATGGCCGCATTGGCAATGGCGTCGGTCTGGACACGCCAGCCGCAGCACTGAATATCTTGCGGGCATTGCAAATGGAAGGTTACCCGCTTGATTGCCCGTTGCCAGACAGCGGCACCGAGTTGATAGCGCAGTTGCTGGGTGGGGTAAGCAACGATCTGGACAACCTCGATCTGCGTCCGTGCCTGCAAAGTCTGGGGCTTGATGAGTACCAGGCGATGTTTAATGCCTTGCCCGAGGCCAATCGGCAGGCGGTGACCGAGCGTTGGGGTGAGCCGCACAAGGATCCGATGTTCCGGAACGGGCGCATAATGATTGCCGGTCTGCGTTTTGGACTGACTTTTGTCGGAATTCAACCGGCACGGGGGTATCAGGTCGATGCCAGCGCGGTGTATCACGATCCGGATCTGGTGCCGCCGCATGCTTATCTGGCGTTTTATTTCTGGTTGCGTCACACCTACGGCGCTCATGCAGTGGTGCATGTGGGTAAGCACGGCAATCTCGAATGGTTGCCGGGCAAGGGCGTCGGGTTGTCTGAGCACTGTTGGCCGGACGCAATCCTTGGGCCGATGCCCAACGTTTATCCGTTTATCGTCAACGACCCCGGCGAAGGTGCGCAAGCCAAGCGGCGCACGCAAGCGGTGATTATCGATCACTTGATGCCGCCACTGACCCGGGCTGAAACCTACGGGCCGTTGCGTGACCTTGAACTGCTGGCCGACGAATATTACGAAGCACAACTGCTGGACCCGCGCCGTGCCCGTGAATTGCAGCGCGATATTCTCAATCTGGTGCGTGAAACCCGAATCGACCGCGAGCTGCAACTTGACGAACAACTCGACAGTGACGCCGATGCGGCCATCTGGCTGCCTCGGCTGGACACCTATTTGTGTGATCTCAAGGAATCACAAATCCGTGACGGTCTGCACATCTTCGGTGAATCACCTGCCGGGCGTTTGCGCATAGACACCTTGCTGGCCCTGTTGCGTATTCCGCGGGGTGATGGCCGGGGAGCGCAGTCGAGTGTATTGCGAGCGCTGGCCAAAGCCTTTGAACTGGGCTTTGACCCGCTTGACTGTGCGTTGGCCGAACCCTGGACAGCGCGACAACCACCCGAGCTGCAAGCCGTTTGCGACTCGTTGTGGCGCACCGCCGGGGATTGCCGTGAACGCCTTGAGTTGTACGCCGCGCAGTTGATCGAACAAGCGTTGCTGGGAGAACTGCAACTTCCTGACAGCGATGAGTGGGCGGATGTTCGCTCGATTTTTGACGCTTTGCTGACAGTGGTTGCACCTCGTCTGGATGCCTGCGGCCCGGCGGAAATGCAGGGTTTGCTGGATGCCTTGAGCGGCCGTTTTGTGCCTGCGGGCCCTAGCGGTGCGCCCAGTCGCGGGCGGCTCGACGTATTGCCCACCGGGCGTAACTTCTTTTCTGTGGACGTGCGCAATTTGCCCACGACCACGGCCTGGCGGATTGGCTTTCAGTCGGCCAACCTGATTCTCGAACGCCATTTGCAGGATCACGGCGACCACCTGCGCCAGCTCGGCCTGTCGGTGTGGGGCACTGCAACCATGCGCACCGGCGGCGATGATATCGCTCAGGCGATGGCCTTGATGGGCGTACGCCCGGTGTGGGCGACGGGCAGTCAACGGGTCGATGACTTCGAGATCTTGCCGGTCAGCTTGCTGGATCGACCGCGAGTGGATGTGACCTTGCGCGTGTCCGGGTTCTTCAGGGACGCGTTTGCCAATCTGATCCGTTTGTTCGATGCCGCGGTGCAAGCGGTGGCAGCGCTGGATGAACCGGACGAGCTGAACCCGCTGGCGGCGAAAGTACGCAGCGAGCGTGCGCAACTTGAACGCGAAGGACTGAGCCCGGAACTGGCAGCACGTCAGGCCGGATGGCGCATTTTCGGGGCAAAACCCGGTGCCTATGGCGCGGGCGTGCAAAACGCAATTGATGGTCGGTTGTGGCAGAGTCGAGATGACCTTGCCGAGGTGTATCTGAACTGGGGCGGGTATGCCTATGGCGCCAGTGATGAAGGCACCGCCGCCCGTGGCCAGTTTGCTCAGCGCCTGAGCCAGGTGCAGGCCGTGGTACAAAATCAGGACAACCGTGAGCATGACTTGCTCGACTCCAACGATTACTACCAGTTTCAGGGTGGCATGCTGGCAGCGGTCGAAAGCTTGAGCGGTGAACAGGCGGCCAGCTATCACGGCGATCACAGCCAGCCGGACTTGCCCAAAATCCGTACGCTGAAAGAAGAATTGAACCGGGTGATTCGTTCAAGGGCGGCCAATCCCAAGTGGATTGACGGGGTTAAGCGCCACGGCTACAAAGGCGCCTTTGAAATGGCGGTGACGCTGGACAACCTGTTTGCCTTTGATGCCACCACCCATTTGATCGATGACCACCAATACGCGTTGCTGGCCGATGCCTATTTGCTCGATCCGCAAACGCGTGAGTTTGTTCAGCAGCACAACCCGCATGCGTTGCGTGACATGACTGAACGAATGCTCGAAGCCCAGCAGCGTGGACTGTGGAGTGAGCCGGGGGAGTATAAAGAGGCGCTGGAGAATCTTTTGCTCGATATAGAGGAAGATTGAGGTTACGGCCGGCCCTCACCCTAGCCCTCTCCCAGAGGGAGAGGGGACTGACCTAGCATACATCTTCAATATTCCCCCATCGGTTCCCTCTCCCTCCGGGAGAGGGCTAGGGTGAGGGGAGGCGATTTAAACCATTTTCGGAACATCCAAATGACTGACATCCCGCATTTCCCGTTATCCGCGGTAGTCGGCGCCGACGATTTAAAGCTTGCGCTGTGCTTGACCGCGATTGACCCGAAAATCGGCGGTGTGCTGATTGAGGGGCCGCGCGGCATGGCCAAGTCCACGCTGGCCAGAGGCCTCGCAGACTTACTCGCCAGCGGCCAGTTCGTCACCTTGCCCCTGGGGGCAACCGAAGAGCGCTTGATTGGCACCCTTGATCTGGACGCAGCGCTTGGCCAAGGCAAAGCGCAGTTCTCTCCTGGCGTGCTGGCCAAAGCAGACGGCGGCGTGCTGTATGTCGATGAAGTCAACTTGCTGGCTGACCATCTGGTTGATCTGCTGCTGGATGTAGCCGCCAGCGGCACAAACGTGGTCGAACGCGATGGCATTTCACATCGCCATACGGCGCGCTTTGTCTTGATTGGCACCATGAACCCTGAAGAAGGCGAGCTGCGCCCACAACTGTTGGACCGTTTTGGCCTTAACGTCGCCATGATCGGGCAGCCGCCACCGGCGGAACGTGCCGCTATCATTCGCCGTCGTTTGCAGTTTGATGCCGACCCGCACGCCTTTTGCGCACAGTGGGCGTCCGAGCAAGCCGCGTTGGCTGAACGCTGCCAGCAAGCACGTGAACGTTTACAAGGCATCGAACTGGATGAGCAATCGTTGGCGTTGATTACCGAGCGGTGCTTCGCGGCAGGCGTAGACGGCATGCGTGCTGATCTGGTCTGGTTGCGGGCCGCTCGCGCCCATGCAGCCTGGCGGGGGGCACAGACAATCACTGAAGACGATATTGAGGCGGTCGCCGAGTTCGCCTTGCGTCATCGCCGCCGCGAAAACAGCAGGCCAGCAGCGCCAGCTGAACAGCCGCAATCGCCTCCACCGGCTACCGGCACCTCATCAGCATCGGGGCAAGGTCAGTGGGGCGAAATGCCCGCGCAACCGCAAAATATGGGCGTGCGACGTGAAGTGCCGAGCTGGCCAAAAAAGCCGTAGGCATTCGTCCTCACCCCCGTGTGGGGGCGGATGCCAAACCCCGGGCGGGTCAACATTCTCACGGCAAGCTGGGGGCCAGCCGCAGTGCTGGCGAAGGCGCCGTCGACTGGGTGCAGACTTTGCTGCGCGGACGCCCGCGTCAGGTGGACGATCTGGCGTTCAAAACCCGTAAAAGCGCCGCGCAAGAATTATGGGTCGTGGTGGTTGATGCTTCGGCCTCAACCCGTCGTCATCAGGCATTGATCGATGCCAAGGGCTTGTTGGTGCAGTTGTTTGAGGACGCTTATCGTCAACGCGTACGCGTGGCGGTGTTGCAAGCCAGTGGCAACAGCCCGCAATGGCAGGTCAGCGGCGCGAAGGCATCGAAAATGCTGGGCGACTGGCTCACCACGCTAGGCGCCGGTGGCGGTACGCCGTTGTTGCAAGCGCTGGAAGATGTAGCGGGGTGGTTGAGGTTGCGCCGCAAGCAGTTACCGCAAGAACAGCAGCGCTTTTTGCTGGTGACCGACGGGCGTTTGAAAGCGTGGACGACACTGCCGGTGTTGGAGTGTCCAGGGCTTTTGATCGATATCGAGCGGGGGCCGATACGGCTGGGAAAATCGCGGCAGATGGCCACTGAACTGGCGATTGATTACCTGCACATCGATGAAACAGTGTCCTGCTAGAAGCGAACCTTGCTCGCTGCCAGCAGGACAAATCAGCATCACGCCGGCATGACCCAAGGTTGCAAGGTATAGCCTTCATTGCTCAGCTCGTTGCGGGCTTGAGTCAACAAATCTTCCAGTTGGGCGGCATCGGCGCAGGCACTGCGCGGAATTTGTTTGCGGCCAATGCGGTTACTGATGCGGTCAATGACCGTCAGGCTCAATTCACCGTGGCCATCCTGGGCAGCCCAGGCGACGCATTGAAAAGGTTCAAAGGCGTGGCCGGCAATCAAAAGTGCTTCGTTGAAACGGAGCGGGGCGTTCATAGGGTGTGCTCTCAAGTGTGCCCATCAAGTGATTAACCGCAGGTTGGGCGTTCCTTGCGGTTGGTTACTTGTACTGATGACTCCAGACCGTACTCAGGTCACACACTTTCTGATTTTTTTTAAAGCGTTCTGCTTGAGGGTGATTTAAATCAATTTTTTTATGGGGCCTCGAATCATGGGCTCGGATTTTATGCACCTTTCAATTCGCTATAACGCTTATAAATATTTAATCCAAGAAAGTGTCAATATTTTGCTACTGTTAAGATTGCTGTCAGCAAGATGCTGATTTAAATAATCTTTTATTTTTTGGCGCCAAGGAAATGACATGCTCGCAACGCCCTCTTCGCGCCGACTGTTAGTCATTGATCCTCATAAAGAATGTCACAACATAATGCCCGAATTGCAATCACTGGGCTGGGAGATGGAATTTGCCAGCTTGGCCACCGCAAATGATCATTCTTGTGACGTGGGTTTAATCCGGCTTGAGCCCCTGCACCTGATACGACCCGAAGCCGTCAAAGAAATGATCAGACTCAGCGGCATCGAATGGATTGCGGTGGTCAGCCCTGATGATCTGGCAATCAGCAATGTAGGCAACTTCGTATGTGAATGGTTTTATGATTTTCACACCTTGCCTTTTGATGTGCAGAGGTTGGCGGTTACCCTCGGCCGAACCAGCGGCATGGTGCACCTGCGCACTCAGAGCGCGCCCCCGGTCAACATCCCCGACCATCAGTTACTCGGTGAAAGCCACGCGATGCAGGACTTGCGCACGCTGTTGGGTAAATACGCCAGCGCTGAGTCCCCTGTATTGATTGAAGGGGAAACAGGCACCGGCAAAAAACGTGTGGCCTTGACCTTGCATCATCAATCCCGACGCCATGATCAGCCGTTTGTCGCCATCAACTGCGCGGTGGTGCCACAACACCTGCTTGAGACGCAACTGTTCGGCCATGACGCAGGGCCGTTCAGTGGCCTGGCGCGCAAGATCGGGCTGATCGAAGCCGCCAATGGCGGCACGTTGTTCCTCGACGAAATTGATGAGTTGACCCCGGAGCTGCAATCCAGCTTGTGGCGCTTTTTGCTTGAAAAACAGATTTGGCGGGTGGGCAGCAACCATCCGATCCCTATTGATGTGCGTGTGTTGGCAGCGACCTCTGCAGACCTGGAAGCTGAAATCAACAACGGTCGTTTTCGGGCCGATTTGTACTATCGGCTCAATGTGTTACAGGTGAAGGTCGCGCCATTGCGTGACCGGCATGGCGATCTGGAGATTCTGGCTAACCATTTCTCCCGTTTTTACAGTCTGGAGGTAGGCCGCCGCCCACGTACCTTCAGTAAGGACGCATTAATGGCAATGGGCATCCACGACTGGCCGGGCAACGTCAGAGAATTGGCAAATCGGGTGCGTCAGGGGCTGGCACAGGCGCAAGGACGGCAGATTGAGGCTGCCGATCTGGGGTTGGCCTGCACCCAGCAATCCACAGAATCAATCGGTACGCTTGCCGATTACAAAGACCGGGCCGAGCGTCAGGCCTTGTGCGATGTATTGCATCGCTACAGCCGCAACTTGAGCATGGCGGCCAAGGTGCTGGGCGTGTCACGACCGACGTTTTATCGCTTGCTGCATAAGCATCAGATTCGCTGACAGGCCTTCATTCGGCCCTGAGCAATTTCTCAACTGCCGCGCAGGCGCTGAGTTGACGAGCCTGCCAATCCCCGGTGATCACTGACAACGGTTGTTGGTGCTCACTCAGCCATTGATAGCTGTCGTTGAAGAACTTCTGTCGTTCAGCCAGCGAGGGCTGACAGCGCTGGCCATCCGCTGTCCATTCCACGCCTTCGGGCGAGAGCAGCAAGTGCAGGTCGTAATGGCGCTTGAGCAGTTCAGGTTCAAGCCAGTCCGGGCAGTTGCCAAACAGGGTCTGGCTCCACAGAATGTTGCTCAGCAGGTGCGTGTCCAGAATCAGCAATTCGGGTTGTTGGGCGCGGGCGTCATCTTCCCATTGCAGTTGCCCGCGAGCGATTTCAGGAATATCCGCAAGGCAGGTGTCGCGGGGGTTCTGTTCGATAAAGTAGCGCACGTATTCGCCGACCAGAATGCCCCCGAAGCGCTGTTGCAACAACGCTGACAGCCAACTTTTGCCGCTCGATTCCGGCCCCGCCAGTACGACCACCTTCATGTGCGTAGCGCCAGATCGCGCTGCCAGTCACGCCAGCCGGCAATTGCTATGGCGGTAAACAAGCCGTAGAGGGCGGCCGTCAGGTACAGATCCTGGTACGCATAAAAGCCCATGTACAGCACGTCGAGCACGCACCACAGTGCCCAGCACTGCAGGCGCTTTTGCGCCATCCAGAGTTGGGCCACCAGACTGAACGCGGTGAGCGTCGCATCCGGCCAGGGGAAGTCAGAATCAGTCCAGTGGGCCATTGCAGAACCCAGTCCAAGGCTGATCACCGCGCCTGCCGCCAGCCCCAGCAAGACTTGCCAATGGCTCAGCCGTGAGACCATACGGCCTTGATGCTGCGCACCTGCCTTTGTCCATTGCCACCAGCCATAGACTTGCAGTACGGCAAAAAAAACCTGCAACAGCATGCTCGAATACAACTTGATGTCGAAAAAAATCCAGCTGTAGAGCAGCACCATTACCAGCCCGATCGGCCAGCACCAGGGGTTTTGCTTGACTGTTAACCACACGGCTACAACGCCGAGTACGGCGGCAAACAGTTCGAGCCCTGACATGGGTATTCCTTAGGTGAAGGAGGAGGGCGCAGAGTGTACCTGCTGTCGTTGCTCAGGCGTCAAGGCTGTGAGGGTGAACCACTACTTTTTAAGGCACATAGAGCAACACGTAGTCATTTTTGTCGAAGCGACCGCTCAACGTCGGTGCGCTATCGCCTGCTGGAGTGCCTTGCAGTTGCACATAGTCTTTGCGATCCATCACCACCCAAACCGGTTTGCCTACGTTTTGCAGTTCTACCGCTGACTGTGTAAACACAGGCATGAGGTCCCGGTTCAGGTTAACCATAAACTTGATCGCCTTGGCGTCCTTGCCCATGCCATGCAGCACCAGTGGCGCAGGCGTCTGGTCAATCATGCGCATGGCATTGTCGGTGAAGGTGCGGGTGTCGTAGAGGTCGCGCTCAACAGGTTCGAACACCAGAATAAAACTGGCCCAAAGCGCCATGACCGCACAGGCCGCCAATCCGGCAGGTCGCCACTGCGGTTTGAACAGCAGCGAAAGCGCAACGGCCTGTAAAACCCCCAGCATGACGAACAGCAGGGTCAGTGAAGGCAAAGGTTGATCGACGCGTTTTCGCGCCAACATGAGGCCCACCATCAACAACGCCGGCACGAGCAGAAAAATGCATTGCATGAGGCCCCGCAACCCGGCAAACGCGCGCCCCTGTACACCTGCGAATGGATAGGCCGCAATGATCGCCGCCATTGGCAACATGGGTAGCAGATAGCGGGCTTTTTTTGCCTGAGGTATCGACAGGCCGATCATCACCACCAAACCTGCGCCGAGGCAGTAAATGACCAATTTCAAGCCGGGCCCGGACAGTGCGCGTCTGTTCATCAGGAGCGCAATCAAGCCCAGCACCGCCAGTGGATAGGCCAGGGCATAGTTGCCCAAGGAGCTGGTGAAGTAGTAGAGCGAACCGCTCGCGCCTTCAGTGCCGTCGAGCCGCCCGGTGACTTGCATGCGGATCACTTCGTGGACGAACCCTTGGCCACCACTGACCCAGGCCAGCAGCAATAGCGCCCCGATACACAACACCAGCAACAGCAATGCTTGCAGACCGACACTGAGCAGGCGGCGCCATTGGCCGCCGAGCAGGTAGTAACTGCACAGCATGCCAGTGGGAATCACCAGCCCGATGGGGCCACGGATGGCAAACCCCAATACCAGTAAGGCCAGTAAACCAGCATGCCGACGGGGGGCACCAAAGTGGTCGTGGGCGTAGGCCAGGTAAAACGCGGCCAGGCTGACCGCCGCGAGCATCTGGTCCAGCGACACGGCACGGGTTTCAGTGATGAAGGTCATGCTCAACAGCAACATCGCCACGCTGGTCAGCGCCCACGTCCGTGACTGTGGCGCGACCAGGCGATAAATCAAGGTCACGATGACGGCCCCGGCAATAGCCGTAGGCAGCCACGCGGTCAGGCTGCTGACCTCGCCGAAGAGCAAGGACAGCAACCAGGTGAATAGCGTCGAAGTTGCACTGTAGTCCGCATAAGGCTGGCCATAGGTGGTGGGGAAGAAGCCCGGCCCGTGACGCAGCATTTCTTTGGCGAACAACACAAAACGTGAATCAAAGCCGATGGCCGCCTGATGCGGGTCGCCCAAGATAAACAACACAAGTGCCAGCCCCCCTAACAGCAGGGACTGGCGACGCACGCTTCGCAGAGCGTCAGGTGAAGTGATGACCTGCATTGCGTGCTTCTCCGGCTTACAAAACGCTCGCGGCCAACGCTGTTGAACCTCGTGATACAGGCAGGTTGCACGATTCGCCACGGCCCATCGGGAAGTACTGCAAGCCCGCCCGAGCGACGCGTTCGCCGTCATACAGGTTGCGCCCGTCGAATATAACCGGGGTCTTGAGCCGCAATTTGATCAGGTCAAAGTCCGGCGCCTTAAACTGTTGCCACTCCGTGCAGACGATCAGTGCATCAGCACCGTTAAGCGTCGATTCTGGCGTACCCATCAAACTGAGGCGCAACTCGTCTCCGTACAGTCGCTGGGTTTCCTGCATGGCTTCGGGGTCGAATGCGCGGACGTCGGCACCCGCATCCCACAAAGCCTGCATCAATACGCGGCTCGGAGCGTCGCGCATGTCGTCTGTGTTGGGTTTGAACGCCAAGCCCCACAAGGCGAAGGTTTTACCTTTGAGCTCACCTTTGAAGAAGCTGTTGATACGGTCAAACAATTTGTGTTTTTGCCGTTCGTTGATCGCTTCGACCGCTTGCAACAAATCGCTCGAACAGTTGACTTGCTGGGCGCTATGAATCAGTGCACGCATGTCTTTGGGGAAGCACGAGCCGCCGTAGCCGCAGCCCGGATAGATAAAGTGATAACCAATGCGGGTGTCCGCACCAATGCCCAATCGCACCGCTTCAATGTCAGCGCCCAAGTGCTCGGCCAGTTCGGCGATCTGGTTGATGAAACTGATCTTGGTGGCCAGCATGCAGTTGGCGGCGTACTTGGTCAGTTCAGCACTGCGCAAGTCCATGAAGATGATGCGGTCATGGTTGCGGTTGAACGGTGCATACAAGTCGCGCATCACGTCGCGCACTTCTTCGCGGGCGCAGCCAATGATGATGCGATCAGGACGGCGGCAGTCCGTGACGGCTGAACCTTCTTTCAGAAATTCGGGGTTGGACACCACGTCAAATTGCAATGAACGACCACTGATGCTCAGGGCTTTATTGATATGCGCCGTGAGCGCATCACCGGTGCCGACAGGCACGGTGGATTTCTCCACCAGAATCAGGGGCTCTTCACGGTGACGGGCAACCGCATCACCCACCGAGTACACCGCGCTGAGGTCGGCTGAGCCGTCTTCGCTCGGCGGCGTACCGACTGCGATAAACAGCACCTGGCCATGTTCCACCGCGAGTTTTTCATCGCTGGTGAAGCGCAGGCGTTTGCTTTCGAGGTTCTCACGCACCAGGCTGGATAGACCCGGCTCAAAAATGCTGACGTGACCTTGCTGTAGCAACTCGACCTTGTTTTGATCAATGTCCATGCAAATCACATCGTGGCCGACTTCAGCCAGAACGGTCGCCTGCACCAGGCCCACATAACCACTACCAAATACACTGATTTTCATGCGCTGTTCCTGGAGCTTGGGGTACGTCGAAAGTTGATCGTAAGCACCCCTAGAATGACCAAGGTCACACCAAGGGTTTTTGAAAGCGTGAAGCTTTCGTGAAACGTCGGCAGGCTGGCGGCCAGCAAATAGACCAGTGCATAGCTGATGCTTAATAACGAATAAGCGCGGCCCAGCGGCAGGTCGCGCAAGGCCAGCAACCAGCACAGCATCGACAGTGCGTAAGCCGCGATAGCGGCCACGACCACCGCCAGGGCGCTCAAGGAGACATCGCCCTGACTGATTGCCGCCAACCATTGAGCCGGCTCGGGCAAGCGCGTCATGCTCCAGCGCATGCCCAGTTGAGCACTGCTGACCAGTGCGACACTGCCAGCGGCAAAGGCCAGACCTCTTGTCGAACTCATGCCTGTTGCCCCAGCAAAATCACCCCGGCAATCACCAGACCCACACCACACCAATGGCGCAGGTCGATGGTTTCTTTGAACAGGTAGCGTGCCACGAGGGTGATCAATACAAAGTTCAGGCTGAGCATCGGGTAGGCGATGCCGACTTCAAGGCGTTGTAATACCAGCAGCCATACCAGCAAGCCCAGGCCGAGGCACAGCAACGCCAGCCACAACCAGGGAGAGCGCAGTTTGTGCGCCACTCCCGAGTCGACCCCGCGCCAGCTTTCGACGGCGTACTTTTGTGCAATCTGGCCAGCGCAGGTCAGCAGGCAAGCTAATAGCAGCAACGCCAGTGTCATGGTGCACGCTGCGGGAAAATCAAAATCACCATGTTGCCTTCGTCATAGCGCTGGCCATCTTTGGGCAGCAAGTCCATTTCATGGCTTTCGTCGCTGTTCTTGACACGCATCACCACGCCCACCGGACCTTCGCGACGCGCGTTGGCCATCCATGACTCAATCTCGTCCAGGCCCAGGCTTTTGCCTTTGGCGTCGTCATAGGTCAGACCGTATTTGACTTCACCTTGAGTGTTGTAGAGCGTCACATCCGGACGGCGCAGACGCCATGACAGGGCAGAGGCGGCGCCCAGATCGTTACTGAGCAGGTGTTTGGCCCCTGACAACGCCTGCACATGCTCAAGAATGAACTGGTCGGGCATTTTGTTGTGCACCACGCTGCTGGGCATGGCCGCCGGCAGCAGCAACACCAGAGCCCCCATGGCCACGGCAGGCGCCGCCCACATTTTCAGTGGTTTGGCGAACGTCAGCAGGCCCGTGACGATCCAGGTCAACAGCACAATCACCAAGAGGCTCAGGTGCACTGTTTCGTCTTCGTAGAAGGGCTTTTTGATTTCGAAATAAACCAGAGCCAGCAATGCGACGCCGCTCAACAACACATTGAGCAACCCGTTAAGACGCAAGGACAGCGGTTTGGCCGTTTCCACGCGTTGCATCAAGGCATGGCCCAACAGCAGTGCCAGCGGTAACAGGCACGGCATGATGTAGGTCGGTAATTTACCTTTGCTCAGGCTGAACAGGGCTAGCGGCAGTAGCAGCCACAGCAGCAGGAAGATCACCCCGCGATGACCCTTGTTATGCCATGCATCCTTAAAGGTCGCAGGCAACAGCGCCGCCCACGGCAAGCTGGAGACCACCATCAGCGGCAGATAGAACCACCACGGACGGCCATGCTGGGCATCTTCACCGGCAAATCGGCGGATATGCTCGTGCCAGAAGAAAAAGCGCCAGTAGTCAGGCTCCTGAGCGTGAACCGCGAGCACCCACGGCAACGAAACAATCGCCGCCACCAGCATGGCAAGCAGGCCGTACTTGACCAGTTCGACAAAGCGTTTTTGCCAGACCATGTAGGGCAGGGCAATCAACACTGGCAGCAGAAAGGCCAGAAAACCTTTGGTCATAAAGCCCATGCCGCAGGCAAAGCCCAGCACTGCCCAGCTGATCAGGCGACCGCGGGTGGAGGTGCTGTCCACGGCAAACCACAAGGCGGCCAAGCTCAAGTTGACCCACCAGGTGAACTGCGGATCGAGGTTTGAATACCCGGCTTGCCCGGCAATCAGGCCAAAGGTCATGTACACCAGCGCGCAAGCAAAGCTTTTACGCGGGTCGTTCCACAAACGGCGTGCCACGAGGTACGCCAGCATGACGCTGAGACCGGTAGCAATGGCCGACGCGATGCGCACGCCAAACAGGTTTTCACCAAAGATGGCCTGCCCAATAGCGATCATCCAGTAGCCGGCAATCGGCTTCTCGAAGTAACGCAGATCCATAAAGTGCGGGGTGACCCAATTACCATCAATCAGGATCTGCTGGCCAATTTGTGCATAGCGCGTTTCGTCCGGTATCCATAAACCGTGGGTGCCCAGCGGCAGCAGGTAGAACGCAATAAAAGCCAAAACCAAAAGCGGTATTGCCCAGCGCTGCGTCATGGTTGCTGCACTCCCAGCCAGCCTTCACGGCCATCCAGAACACCACGACTCAATTGCCCGGCGGGCAGGCTGTCGAGCGCTGCGGGCAGCAAGTCGCGCAAAGGGTGAAAGTGAATATCGCGGGCACGGGCCTGCGCCAGTAATTGACGGAAGTCGTTGGCCATTAGAATCCCTTCTACTTCAGCGTGAATGGTGTACGCATTCAGCTTTTGCGGGCTGAAGCGATCAAGAATGTAGGCGTTGAAGTCGGCGGCGCTGATCTGCGGCCCGACGACTTCATCGAACGTGGGTAAATCGACAGGGATTTGCGGCGCGCCCAGGCTGCCATCGGCCAACCTTGGCCGAAACAGGCTGTGCCCGCGGCAATCACTGTTATAACGAAAACCAAAGGCTTGCTTGGCCTGGACTACGCGTTCATCGGCACGCCAGCCGGCGGCGGCCGAGCACTCGACCGCCTGCCCGGTGATGTCGCTCAGGGTGTCGACGCCGCGTCGAATCTGCTCAATCAACTGCGCCTCGCTCCAGCGTCCGGCATTGGCTTGCCAGCCGTGGTGATCCCAGGCATGCAATCCCACTTCGTGGCCGGCGTCGAGGGTCTGACGCATCAAGTGCCCCAGATCCTTGCCGATCGGTTTGCCGGGCCAGGCAGTCCCGGCCAGCAAAATATCCCAGCCGTACAGGCTGGCTGCCTTGGAGCGCATCATTTTCCAGAAGAATTGGGGCTTGATCAGCCGCCATAAATGGCGGCCCATATTGTCTGGCCCCACGCTAAAGAAAAACGTGGCTTTGATCTGCGCTTCATCGAGCATGTCGAGCAGCCGGGGAACCCCTTCACGGGTTCCTCGGTAGGTGTCGACATCAATGCGTAGTCCAGCCTGCATCAGCGTTTTTCCGCGAGTTCAACCATGGCTTCGCGCAGGAAGAAATCCAGGGTTTTGGCGATGGTCTCGCTGAGCTCGATGGTCGGCGTCCAGTCGATCAGGCGACGGGCGTTTTCTACGCTTGGCTTGCGGTGGCTGACGTCTTGATAGCCAGTGCCGTAGAACGACTGGCTTTCTACATCACGGAAGCCGGCAAACGGCGGGAAGTTGTCACGCAGCGGGTGAGCCTCGAACTGACGCAGCAGCTCTTCGCCCAGTTGACGGATGCTGGCTTCGTTGTCCGGATTACCGATGTTGATAATCTGGCCGTCGCACTTGCCACCCTTGTTGTCGATGATCCGCGCCAGGGCTTCAATGCCGTCGGCCACGTCGGTGAAGCAGCGTTTTTGTTCGCCGCCGTCGACCAGACGAATTGGCGTACCTTCGACCAGGTGCAGAATCAACTGGGTAATGGCGCGCGAGCTGCCCACCCGTGCCGAATCCAGGCGGTCAAGGCGTGGCCCCATCCAGTTGAATGGGCGGAACAGGGTAAACTTCAGGCCTTTTTGCCCATAAGCCCAGATCACCCGGTCCAGCAGTTGCTTGGACACGGAGTAGATCCAGCGCTGCTTGTTGATCGGGCCAACAATCAGGTTGGAAGTGTCTTCGTCGAAGTTCTTGTCCTGGCACATGCCATACACTTCGGACGTGGATGGGAAGATCACGCGCTTGTTGTACTTGACGCAGTAGCGCACCAGCTTGAGGTTTTCTTCGAAGTCCAGTTCAAACACGCGCAGCGGGTTGCGGGTGTACTCGATAGGCGTTGCGATGGCCACCAGCGGCAAGACCACGTCGCATTTTTTGATGTGGTACTCGATCCACTCGGTGTGGATGCTGATATCACCTTCCACAAAGTGGAAGTTAGGGTGGCTGCGCAGGCGCTCAATGGCGTCGGAGCCAATGTCCAGACCGTACACTTCATACCGGTCGTCTTGCAGCAGGCGCTCGGACAGATGGTTACCGATAAAGCCGTTGACGCCCAGAATCAGCACGCGAGTGCGACGCGGCGCCCGTCCTGATTCACTGCCACGCAAACGTGAACCTTCAACCAGGCCCAGTTCGCGAGCCAATTGCGGGCCGCTGAGGAACAGGCCGTTGTCGTTGCGCTGACCGGCCGTGACCAGCAATGAATCCTGACCGCAGGCAATGCGCAGCGGGTCGCAGCTGATAACGTGCCCCGGCGCGTGCCCACCATTGCCCGCGACCACTTCGGCGCCCCAGACAATCAGTTTGTGCTCACCCACCGCGCAGAACGCGCCAGGGTAGGGTTGGGTCACGGCGCGAACCAGATTGAACAGTTCTTCGGCCGGGCGAGCCCATTGCAGCAGACCGTCTGCGGGGGTGCGACGACCAAAATAGGTGGCCTTGGACTCGTCTTGCGGGGTTTCTTTGAGTTGCCCTTCAGGCAGCAGTGGCAGGGTTTCAGCCAACAGTTTTGCGGCGGTTTCGCGCAGCTTGCCGTGCAGGGTCAACGCGGTGTCCGAGCGTTCAATGCTGATGCGTTGCTGGGCCAGAATGGCCCCTGCATCGGCGCGCTTGACCATACGGTGCAGGGTGACGCCGGTTTCGGTTTCGCCATTGACCAGCACCCAGTTCGCCGGTGCGCGGCCCCGGTAGCGTGGCAGCAACGAGCCGTGCAGGTTGAACGCGCCTTTGCTGACACTGTTGAGCAGTTCTTCGCCCAACAGGTTGCGGTAGTAGAACGAGAAGATGTAATCGGCGTTCAGCTTGCGAATACGTTCAATCCACAGCGGGTGGTTGGCGTCTTCCGGGGCATGAACGGGAATGCCTTTGCGGGCACACAGCTGGGCAACAGAACCGTAGAAGTTGTTTTCCTTGGGGTCGTCGGCATGGGTAAACACCGCAGCAATTTCATAGCCTGCATTGAGCAAGGCTTCGATGCCTGTGCAGCCAATATCGTGATAGGCAAAAACAACGGCTTTCAAACTCATGATTGAACCTGTGCGGTATTAGAAAAAGACGGGGTGTGCGTGTGTGCGGCGGGCGCTTGCGGTTCGGCGCGCACGATTTTTTCGATAAAGAAACGCGGGCGGGCCCGAACGTCGCTGTACATGCGACCGAGGTATTCACCCAGCAGCCCCATGCCGATGAATTGGCCGCCGGTGAAGACAAACAGCACTGCGAACAAGACAAAGGTGCCGTCACCTGCCCATGTCGCGCCGAAGATCAAGCGCAAGACGATCAGCAAGATGGCAAACAGACCGCCCAGTAACGCCATGCTGAAACCGATAATGCTCAGCAAGCGTAAAGGCGTGGTGGTCATGCACGTGATCAGGTCGAACATCAGATTGATCAGGCGCATGGGGCTGTATTTGGAGTCGCCGTGTTCACGCTCGGCGTGCTCTACCAACACTTCAGTGGTATGGCGGGCGAAGCTGTTGGCAAGGATCGGAATAAAAGTGCTGCGTTCGCGGCAGGCGAGCATGGCGTCGACAATGGAGCGGCGATAGGCGCGCAGCATGCAGCCGTAATCGCTCATGGCAACGCCCGTGGAGCGCTGTACAGCGAGGTTGATCAAGCGTGACGGCCAGCGGCGCCAGGCAGAATCCTGACGGTTGTTGCGCACCGTGCCGACGACGTCGTAACCCAGTGCAGCCTGAGCCACAAGCCGTGGGATTTCTTCGGGCGGGTTTTGCAAGTCGGCGTCGAGGGTAATCACCACGTCGCCTTTGGAATACTCAAAGCCGGCCATGATGGCGGCATGTTGGCCGTAGTTGCGATTGAGGATTACAGCGACTACGGGGCTGCCTTCACGGGCAGCAGCGTCTTCAAGAATCTGCGCCGATGCATCGCGGCTACCATCATCGACCAGAACGATTTCGTACGCTTGCGTCAGCTGTGCACAAGCCGCTTCGGTGCGGCGCAACAGCTCAGGCAAACTCTCTTCTTCGTTGTAGACCGGAATCACGATCGACACACACTGGATGGGGTAGGGTTTCAAAGTATTCGTTCCAGTCAATTTCAATGGCACAAGATGACTCATGTGAAAGTCGGCTTACTCAGTACGGCACAAGGCCACACTCGCATTGAGTAAAGCTTATAACTTACAAAGGTAAAGTTATCGACCTACGTTATCTACATGATTTCCCTACAGACTCTTGCAGCTTTTCGCTGAAGGAATGGCTATACGTTAAACGTAGAATTGTGAAAAGCCTATGAAAGTTAGATCAACACCGCATGTTTTCCAAACACTAGACAGGTGCTATTCAGGAATAGGTTTTACAGGGCCAAACAGTTAAAAAGTTTGTTTGGCCTGCTTTTGGCGTGAACCGTGTTTCTTACAGGGGAGGCGGGTAATGAAACAATGATGTGGGTCAATAAACCGGGTTTTCAACGTGATCGAAGCGACAGCCCCAACTTTGCGGATATGTGACGCGCATCACAGCGGCCGGGGCTGTGCAGGTTCTGTCGTCATAATCAGCGCAAGCCACAGCGCATAAAAAGCCTGTGATCCGGCTCGCGAGCTAACTTTTGATCTGGCTTGTGATCTGATTTTGATCTGATTTTGATCTGATTTTGATCTGGCTTGTGATCTGGCTTGTGATCTGGCTTGTGATCTGGCTTGTGATCTGGATTTTGATTTTGATCTTGATCTGCCGCCCCTTCGGGAGGCCGAGTGGAGGTTTCGCGGAGTGGGTCGACCGGCATGGATGCCGGGAGAGCTGCGATCGGGCCATGGATGGCCCGTCGCAGCGTGCCCACGGAGCGGAACCGGAGTGAGGGACACCTGAGCGCAGCGAGGGCCGTACGCGGGGGCAAGGACCTTTTGCTTACTTTTGGGGCTGTTTGCCAAAAGTGAGCCGCCGTAAGAGGGTGTTTACAAATAAAACGCTGATAACATGCGACCAACATCGTATTCGTGGAAGCCTGTCAGTGGCCAACATCAAAATTAGACCTGAGCACGAAGTGCTTCTGGTTCAAATAGTTA
>NZ_VFIO01000015.1 GCF_007858365.1 Pseudomonas saxonica
GTGAGTGAGTCGATATCGATCTACAACAGCGAGCGTCCGCACCAGTCTTTGAAATACAAAACGCCCGATGCAATGCATCGGGCGTTGGGGTGAAACAGGTGTAAACCTATTTCAGGACTAGACACTGAACGTCAGCGGCCTTCCAGCAGCTCAGCGGCTTGATCCAATAACGCCAAAGGATCTGCTGCTTTATGAATATCGACCGACAGCAACTGCCTGAATCGCCGTGCGCCCGGGAAACCCTGACCCAATCCAAGAATATGCCGCGTGATGTGATGCATCGAACCACCCGCTGCGATATGCGCGGCGATGTAAGGTCGTAACAGTGACAACGCTTGTGCCCGGCTAATCACAGGGGCAGTACTGCCGAATAGCTGCTGATCGACCTCCGCCAAAATATACGGATTGTGATAAGCCTCCCGGCCGAGCATCACACCATCGAACACCTGCAAGTGTTCCTGGCATTGTTCAAGGGTTTTGATGCCGCCATTGAGGATGATCTCGAGTTCAGGAAAGTCCTTTTTAACCTGCGCTGCCACGTCATAGCGCAGGGGCGGGATGTCACGGTTTTCCTTGGGTGAAAGCCCTTCCAGAATGGCAATGCGCGCGTGCACAGTGAAACTGGTGCATCCGGCGTCGCGCACCGTACCGACGAAATCACAAAGCTCGGCATAACTGTCGCGGCCGTTGATACCGATGCGATGCTTGACTGTGACGGGTATCGACACCGCGTCGCGCATGGCTTTCACACAATCGGCCACGAGGGCCGGGTGTGCCATCAAACAAGCGCCGATCATATTGTTCTGCACCCGATCACTGGGGCAGCCGACATTCAGATTTACCTCGTCATACCCGGCCTCCTGCGCCATGCGCGCGCATACGGCCAGATCTGCCGGAGTGCTGCCGCCCAATTGCAGGGCTAGAGGGTGCTCGGTCTCGTCATGGCGCAAAAAGCGTTCGGCATCCCCGTTGATCAACGCGCCAGTGGTGACCATTTCGGTATACAGCAATGCGTTTTTGGACAGCAGGCGCAGGAAGAAACGGCAATGACGGTCTGTCCAATCCATCATGGGTGCAACAGAAAACCTCCTAGATACCGAATCTATGGGGTGGGCTAGGTTTTCTGCGGGTTTGGTGTGCATTCTGGTAACTCTCTTTCACTACTGTTGAGCGCTGTTTTTGCTTGTTTTTGAATGCTCGTTGCTACAATGTAGCAAATCCGAATACTCGTGTAGCAAAATCATGGGCACTATCACCGTTCGCAAGCGCAAGGATGGATCGACGGGTTACACCGCGCAGATCCGCATCATGCAAAAGGGTGTGACAGTTTATCAGGAAAGCCAGACATTCGACCGCAAGGCGACCGCGCAGACCTGGATCAAACGTGTCGAAACTGAGATGTCAGTTCCTGGAGCAATCGAGAAGGCCAATCGATCAGGTGTGACGGTCAAGGAGATGATCGACCGCTACCTCCTTGAGTACGAAAAGCTGAGGCCCTTAGGGAAGACCAAGCGCGCCACGCTCAAAGCTATCGGTGAGACCTGGCTGGGCAAGCTGGAGGATCGAGAGATCACCAGCCAGAAGCTGGTCGAGTACGCCGACGGGCGAATGGTGAATGACGGCATACAGGCGCAGACCGTGGGCAATGACCTGGCTCACTTGGGTGCCGTGCTTTCGGTGGCGCGGCCAGCTTGGGGCTATGACATCGACCCTATGGCCATGCCCGATGCGCGCAAGGTTTTGCGCAAGATGGGCGCGGTTACACGCAGCAAGGAAAGGAACCGTCGCCCAACACTTGAAGAGCTGGACAAGCTCTTTGGGTATTTCAGCGAAATGCGTGATAGGCGCAAGCAAGAAATCGATATGGTGCGCGTGACGGCGTTTGCCTTGTTCTCTACCCGCCGGCAGGAAGAGATCACGCGCATTAAATGGGATGCTCTGGACGAAGCTCGTCAGATGGTCCTGGTCACCGACATGAAAAACCCGGGTCAGAAATACGGCAATGACGTTTGGTGTCATGTGCCTGATGAAGCGTGGCGAATCATGCAGTCGATGCCTAAAGTTGCTGACGACATTTTCCCTTACAACTCCCGATCAATATCTGCGTCCTTCACGCGTGCCTGTCACTTTCTTGAAATCGAAGATCTGCACTTTCACGACCTGCGCCATGATGGCGTCAGCCGTCTATTTGAAATGGGGTGGGATATCCCGAAAGTCGCCTCTGTTTCCGGCCACCGGGATTGGAACTCGATGCGCAGATATACGCATTTGAAGGGGGAGGGAGACCACTATAAAAACTGGCCTTGGCTGGAGCGGATAGTAGCGGGCCCCATTATTGAGGCCCGGAAGCGAATCAAGAAACGCGGCGAAGACTAGAGTTACGCATCAGCTTGTCATGCTCGGTGCGCGCACGATTGTGCTGAGCATCGAGATAAGCCGCTAAGTCATTGAGGTGAACACCTCGCGCGGATTTCTGGCTGCGCTCCATCGGTACCAGGGGAAGGTCGATTTGGCCAGACGCCACTTTTATTTTCATCTTATCGGGCGTCAGGTGGCTGAAGTAATCAGCGCATATCCGTTCGAGTGGAATGATCGCTTGGCCACCGTACTGCGCCAAAAGCAGGAATTGTGTGTTCATGGCTATATCTCCAAGCCGCTTCGATTGTCGGTAGTGGGTTGTTGAGTTTTTTCAGGTTTGGCGCTTGAAGTCAGTGCACCTCACGATGAATGTGCTGATATCGCGTTGAATCGGCGGCATGGTCTTGAAGGGAAGGGCGCTGCAGTCGTGGGGGGGCATGCTGGCAAGCGCAGCACATGCCGCCTTGGGGTGATGGGTGATGGCGTCTTACTCCCGGCGCGCCCAGCTAACACATGGTCCGTCTTCGGTATCGAAAATCCCGAGGAGGAACCACTCCGGCCCAGGTGCTTCCGGATTCCAGCCGAGGCAGTGACACTCACCGTCGTCATAGGGGTGATGACCGTCGATATCAGCCTCCATGTACCACTGCTGCAGCACTAGGCGCTGGTCAGCGATCCAGGCTTTAAAGGCTGTGTAGTCCTCATCGAATTCGGGCAGATCGGGATGATCCCACCAGCCGTCTTCATTCCGCACGACAGCAACAGGCTGGATCAAAACAGTTTCTTCAGGCATGACTTCGTCCTTGCCGCTAACGCGGCTGATTTTGTAATGGGGATTCGGCGTTATCGTTCAGAAATGGTTTTTATGTTGATTCTTCCAGCTGAAACCAGTCGGCAACCCCGGGATATGTAGCTACTGATATAAAATGATATTGAAATGCCATCTATCTGCTTTAGACTCTCTTCATCACGTGAGAGAGAACAAGCATGGACGCACAGAAGATTGATGCTCTAAAACTAGAAGCGAAGCGCGTTGCCCTAGAACGATTTGGCGCTACATCATCTGCTGAGATCGAATCGATTCTTGCGGTGCTGTCCTATGAGCAGACATTGTTCCAAAAACATGGCAAGCGACAGCAAGCTGCTTACACATGGCGCATGCTGCGGGAGCACGGAATCATTCCAGGCGTCGAAAGAGTCGTAACTAGGGAAGCAGAAACGCAAGGCTACAAAGCGCTCACCAGCCTCGGCTTGCAGGATTTTGCTTTTGAGGCTGTGGTCGTTCGACATCCGGAGATCTTCTCTAAGGATGCCGTTGAAGATTCAAAGTCACGTCTTCAAAACTTCGAAGACGCGTTAAGTTCCCGTCATCAGTATTGGTGGGTGAACCATAAACAGACGTTTAAAGCTGAGTTTGAGGGTGGCTATATTTGGTCGCCAAAAGCCAATGCTAATGGGGCTCGCAATAGAACATATGACAATCTGACTCATGTGGCCCCCGGAGATATTGTTTTCTCTTATGCGGATGGGCTTATCAAGGCAATAGGTGTTGCAAGCAAGCGCCACTCTGAGTCTATAAAGCCAGAGGCCTTTGGGTTGGCAGGTGCCAACTGGGCTGATAGCGGGTGGCTGGTGCCAATAGAATGGACGGCGTTACCTTTGCCTGTTGCGCCAAAAGCATACATTGCACGTATTCAGCCGTTATTGCCGCAGAAGCATTCTCCCTTGCAGGCTAACGGTAATGGAAACCAGGGCTGCTACTTTGCTGCGATTTCTCCAGCGTTAGGCCGGCTGATTCTGGATCTAATCGGGCAACTTAGCCCTGATGCGGTAGAGGCTGTTCAGGACGTTACGCAACAGATAGAGACAGACCTAGCTGAAATTGAAATCCTAATTGCTGAAGAAATTCCTGAGACAGAGAAGGAGCAACTGGTCCGGTCTCGCCGCGGGCAGGGGGTTTTTCGGCAACGAGTTTTGCTGATCGAGTCGCAGTGCCGGCTCACAGGTGTTACTGATCAGAGCTTTCTGATTGCCAGCCATATTAAACCGTGGAAAGACTGCGTTAATGCTGAGCGACTAGACGGAAGCAACGGTCTGATGTTAGCCCCACATATCGACAAACTATTTGATCGTGGGTGGATTTCTTTTAGCGACAATGGCGACGTGCTTTCTGCCCCTGGTGTTGAAAAGGTAATGGAAGCATGGAATATCGGCTCGATTAAAAACGTTGATCAATTCAGTCCAGGACAATGCCAATATCTTGATTACCATAGAAGTAGTGTGTTTAAGGGGCGGGATTCCTGAAGTACCTCGCAGTAGCTCAGGAATACTACTTCTGAGTCCACGGCTTGGCCGATGGCAAAAATGGGCGTACTGGGTTTTATAATCGAAGGCATGTTTCTTCAGGTGCACAGATATAAGTAGAGCTCGCCGGGTGGAGGGTAACTAAGCAGCTTGAGTTTGGGTAGTAGGCTGCCATTCACTGAACCCAACACGTTGAGCTTTCGTCTTAAGGTTGATGATTGGACGGCCTTCTGTATCGTTCATGGTGCGCTTCGCTCTGATGCGCAGATCCCGACATTTAGTGGTCTTGCGAGCTAGCTCAATGAACTGCTCAGCGTACTGCGGAGCATCAAGTAGCGATGAAAGCTGTCGAACCGTCCCCTCTCTTGATCTGCTCAGTTTTCTTTCCGACCAGTTCAAGCCATTCAGTTAGTGGCATTGGTTCCACACCGCCTGGTGCTGTCAGGTTTTTACGCGTGCCTTTGGTGCGCTTCCTGGCCTCGGCCTGCGCAACGTCGTGGGTCATTCAAAACACTGCAAATGTGCTCATCCGTTTTCTCCAGGTAGCCTTCGGCATGGCTTGAGCTAGCGTGATTTGTTGAAGTCGGGTATTTGTGTTCGGCCGGCATGGAGCCGGAGTGCCCTTGATCAGGACGGGATTTGAAAGATGCTAAAAATATTTGTCGCACCTTTGGTATTACTTTTCTCGGCATCTTGCCTTGCAGACTTAAAGCAAACAGCTCCGGATTCGGTTTGCTCATTTCTGAGTGATTTGGATCTGAAGGGGCGGAAGTGGACTGACTATGGTGACGGTACGTCTGGGTGCGCAAGTAACTACAAGGACATTGGTAGCGGCTACCCGTTGGCTAACAACCTTGCATTTTATGCGGCAGGCAGTGATTCAACTGTTGATCAGGTAAAGCTGGTTCTCAATTTTAATCAGACGAAGTCTGTGGGTATGTCGATCAGCGCACTTGGTAAGGCTTCGGAAAAACTTTCCCTCAAAGCCCTAGGAGCCCAACTCCCAAACAGTATTAAAAAGGCCATTGTTCTCGGTCAGCCCTTAACAGCTGCGGCGGGCACAGGAACCATTGAGGTAGTTCGCGATGATTGGCCTACAGGTAAAGGTTATGAAATTCAGGTGATCATGAAATGAAATGGACTCAAGCCTGCAGCCATTTAAGCGAGCTCCTGCATGTCGGTAGGCTGAGCTGATGCGCGCGTAAGCTGATCTGTAAGCTGGGTTGGCAGGTAACGCAAAATAAGTGTTCCTGCCTCCTTGTCGAACTCGATCTTGGAGCCAAGCAAGTGCTGCTTGAAGCTGATAGACAACCCATCAGTACGTTCGGAGAAGCGGCGGAACTGATTCAGGGTGCGTTTATCTGCCGGAATCTCCGGGGGCAGGCCATATTCCTTATTGCGAATGAAGTCGTAGAAGGCTGTCGGGCGGTCTTCGTCGAGCAGCTCTGATAGCTCGTAGAGGGTGATCGGCTCTCCAATCTTGGCTTGGGCTAAGGAGTAGTTGACCAGGTTGGTCGTTTTCTCGCGGGCTCACTCGTTGCCCAGATCCTCGCTTTCCACAAAGTCGCTGAATGCCTTCAGCAGGGTGCGAGTTTCACTAGGGCCGTCTATTCCTTCCTGGCAGCCGATGAAGTCGCGGAAGTAGTGGTTCAGGCGCTGGCCCTGCTTGCCCTTTAGGTACGAGATGTACTGCTTCGACTGGTGGTTGTTCTGCCACTCACTGATGTTGATGCGCGCGGCCAGGCGGATGTGATCCAGGTCCAGGCGATTCACCGTCATCAGGGTCAGTTCTTCGGTCATGGTCAGCGCCTCGGTTTCCTGCACCAGGGCGATGACCAGGTATTCGGTCAGGCCTTGCTGGTAGTGGCAGAAGAGGGCATGTCCGCCGGTTGTCAGGTTTGACTCTTCCATCAGCCTGGTCAGGTGCTCGACGGCTACGGTGCTGAATTCCAGGAAGTCGCTGCTGCCGGTCAGATACTTGTTGAGCCAGCCGCTGAGTGGATGCGCACCTGACTCGGAATGAAAGAAACCCCAGCCCTTGCCTGCTGTGGCGTTGTAGCTTTCGTTGAGCTGGCTCATTAGGTCGTCGCGGGTCTGAGATTCGACCAGCTCTGTATCACTGACGTGCAGCGCAGCAGGGGAGCCGTCTGGCTTCTTATCGATCTTGTGGATTGCGCTATGAAGTACGGGCATTGTGGTTATCTCGGGTAGGCGCCGCCCTCCGGTGGCCGGTGGTGGCATTTTGGTTTCGGTTGAGGTATTACAAGTGACCGGCATGGGGCCAGGTTGAGGAGATATTCATGGTTGATAATGGTCTTGTGTCGCCGCCAACCAATGCGGAAGTAGCAGAACTGCTAAATATTCCAGAGGCGCAGGTTGAGACCTATCGCCTAGACACCATCAGGGCTGGGGATATTTGGCGGGTTTCCCTAGCGAGGCAAATTCTTTCGCCACTTAGGCCACGAGGATCAAGCGAGTCCTTGCCTGCCAACCTTATCCTCGAGATTCCAATTTTAAGCAGGTAGGCGCTGACGTCCGTAACCGGTGGTGGCAAATCGGGTGGATGTGGGGTTCTGTAGATCTTTAAAGAAGACTGGAGCTAAGGCATGAGCCTACAAGAAGGGGACCTCGATATCCGCGAGATCGTTCTGAAAAATATTGAGAAAGACGAAGCTGATTGTCGGAAGTTAGGGATACCGCACCGATTCATGCAGCTTTCAGCTCTTTCGCCTACGACGCGGAACTCGCATGCAGACCGTCATGGTTTGCTATTACGGGCGATGAAGTCAGGCACTGGCTGGCACAGGACGACAATGCGATTGGATGCAAATGCAGCTTCACCCTTGTCCTAGTCGACAGCAGTGGTAACCCCCAATTCCCTGATGTCTTGGACCGTACCACGAGCGCAAGGAAGAAGTTTTTCGCTGAACGCCAAGCTGGTCATCATTCCTCATAAGAAATACGCAATGATTCACGCCTGTAGGCCAACTCCAATTTCCGCGACACGTTTTCGCTTATCGTGATTTCGTGTCGCGGAGGCTTTAGAAATTAAGCAGAGCCAGCAGGGCCAAGGCCGTGCAAGTGATGAATCATCAAGGTCATTGCCTCGCCTTGCTCTTTAATCCCGTTCCACGCCATCAATTCAGACAAGGCTATTCGCGTGCCTTCCAGGGTGTGAAGCCGCAACTCCTCCTCTCCGCGAGGCTTTCGTTTTGCAGCCGTCTTTGCGGATCGTTCTTTCTGTTGGGTAGCCATAGCCTACCTCTTCAATTCCGCTGGCCGGCAATTCCAGCCATGTTTGACGTTTACGTTGCTGGATTCGGGCAATGCGTTTCATGCCGCGACCTTTTGCTGACTCCAAGCGCCGACTGCTTCAAAGATCTGCGCTGCGTGATCTTCTTCGAGCGATATCGTCTCTGGAATGGCAATCCAGCCAGAAGCCACCACCTGGCTTTTGTTGGCCGATTCGCGCAACTGCTTGTAGCAATGCTCGATCACGTCCTCCAGATGGTCGGAGAGATAGACTCCATCAGGCGCCACCTCAATGGATTTGCTGTAGCGGTCACCCTGAGCATCAATACAAAGCACGCTTAGATAGATCGTCCAGCGGTGGGCAATGCCGCACACTGCCTGCCCAATCTTCCCGGGTGCGATGCTCTTTAGCGATTTGTAATTGATCATGCCCTGACGTCCACTGGGGTCGATGTTCACTACTGCGACGTGGTTGGCGGCCAGCAGTGCTCGGCATGATCGGTCGATCCGGGCCTTGAGGTTATGCGGTTTACGTTTACTCATTATGCGGCCACCTTCACCAGCCTCACGCCGGCCATGCTGAACTCGGCGCCCAGGTCCGTGACAAGGGCGTCGAGATTTTCCCAATCCACTTTCAGCATCGAGATTGGGGCTTGGCCGAAGGCGACAGCCTTGATCAAAGCATCTAAGTCGTAGACGTCAGCCTGCATCGCTACAGTTTGAGTGGTTTGCGTTGCGGTGGGCTTCTGGGCTGCCTGTGATACCGGAGCGGCTCTGGTCGGGGCCGACGTCGCGACAGGTGCAGACTGAATTACAGGTTCGACGACGGCGGCGGCTTTGGCTTCATCCTCGATCCGTTGCAGCTCTTCGTTTCGAATCCTCGTCTGGGTGGCTTCTGCTGTCACTTGTTCGGCTTTCTGATGGTCAGCGATTCGCACCTTGATCAGCGCCACCAGATCGTCGTTGGCCTTCAAAATAAGCTGCTGGAGGTCATTGAACAAAAACGTGTGGTCTACGGCGAGTTCGCCATAGCTGGCAAGGTTGGCGCGAATGCTGTCACCGATCTGACTGGCGGCAATCTTGGCCCGTGCCAACTCCGAGTCGGCGGCGTCGCGCAGGCTGCTGATCGATTTCTTACCCTTGATGGCGCCGGCAAAGTCGGCATGAGCGGCCGGCATGCGGGCCTTACCGCCCAGCGCTCAGCGCCGACATGAGATCGAATCGCTGCGTACCGTTGCGCGGTACGTCCGCTGGCTATGCATCGGCCAGCTCGGCGTCCATCAGATTGTTAAAGAGCGGCGAGCATCATTCGAGGCCCTTCGCAGCTTTGTGTGATCGTTGCGATGGGTTTAATTTAGCTTTGCGCTAAAGATTGGTCAATAGCCATCAGCTAAATTTATTAGCTTTAAGGTAAAGATATTATTTGGGAGATCTGAAGAGGGGTTTAAGCGATTCTCATTTGAATCTCTTTGCGCTGGCCTTAGCAGTGAGATATGATTTTCTGGTGCTGTATGGATAAACAGTTGTTTCGAGGTTTTACATGGCTATTCAGCAGATAAAAAAAGAAGAAAATGGAGTGGTGATGTCAGGTGTTGAGCGTTTGAGTCTGCGTGTTTCCGAGATGATCAATCACCCAATCGCGCAGCTTCAGCGCTGGGTAACAATTCATCGATTGGACACGGATGGGGATCGGGAGTGGGAAGAGGTTCTGGGGGTCATCGCGGAGACAGACGAGCTTGAGCTAACGCTCAACGATGATGGCAGTGTCACGGTGAGATGGGAGAGGCAAGAAGTGGAGGGCCTGGATACGGGAGAGTCCATGTTTTATCTGGAAGAAGAACCGTCACCTTTCTGATACGCAAAAGAAAGCCCGCACGTGGCGGGCTTCAGTCTCAATTGTGCAATCTGGCTAAATTAGCTTTTGTAGGAAAGTTCGCCAAATAGGGAATGGTTGATCCTGATTTCCTTCAACACCTCTACGGCTTCCTTTTTTTCTTTATAGGGGCCGATAACAACTACTGCCCCGTCAGGGCTTTCGCAGGGCCAGCCGTCGTCGCTCACGATTTTCTGTGTCGCATTAAACTCCATACCGGGCCTGCAAGGTATGCGAACTGTCCAGCCCTCAGAGGGAGTCACCCGAAGAGTTTGTTCAACATCAGAGCCACAGTGCTTACATTTTACTGCCGCGTTCTTGATAGTTTCAGCGCAAAAAGGGCAGGGTCGGGCATCCATCTCGGCTGGGGTTGATGCGGGTGAGGCAGATATCTTTCCGCCAAAAATCAGCATTATTAGGCCTGCCAGGGCAATCATCCCGCCCACTATTGTGTGTACTTGGCGGTCAGCCATAAGCCCGAGGTTATTTACCCTGCCCATGCCTGTAGAGACTGATACGTCCATGCTCAGCGCAAATATCACCCAGCTCACACCCACTACCAAGGCAAAAATCCCCAATCCCTTCATGTAACTGCCTCTCTAAGTTAAGCCAGAACTTTACCATTCGTGGCGTGCGGCCACCATTGAAGGTAAGGCTTTAAGTATTGCGACCGAGATTCACCAGCTCTGGTAAAGTCACATTGCCATTACAAAGGGAAAAAATCATGAAGGGAATAGCCATTCTAGTCTTCGCAGCCGCGATGCTCAGTGGGTGTGCGGGATCCGTATGGAAAGCTACCGGTACGACAGATGAATTCACCGACAAGACCACCATGATGGTCACCACCGAGAATTACACGGCTGGCAGCTCTATCATTACCAGCTCGCTTAAGTTCTATCCGGTCGTTCGAAAGGAGGGTGGGGAGATCTACGTGGGCCTAATGTCGGGCGGGAGATTTAAGATTCCTGTTGGAACCGTTCAAATTCGGATCGACCAGAATGAGGCGTGGACAATTACGCCGCAGGAGACGCCAGTTGGGTTAATTCCCGCTTCACCAGAACTGACGTTAGGGTTGCCTGCGGAACAGGCTGAGCTGATTAAAAAGACCCAAGCTCAAGCGATGGAGAATGTCTACAAAATGATGAGCCCCTATACAGTGACCGGTGGGGACAAAGCAAAGTCAATCTTGCGGCAGATGCTTGCAGCGCGGGTTCTAAAGTTCCGGACTGTTGGCTTCAACCAAGCTGGATCCACCACTGGCGAGGTCGTGCTGGATGATTCGCTCGCCCAATCACTCAAGCTGATCGGTATTGACCCCAATGCGCTGTAGGTTAAACGGCGAAGGCTAGATACTAGAAGCCCGGCACTGGGCCGGGCAGATGTAGTTAGAGTTGCGGGGATAGCTGGGCAATTACATTATCGCCAGCTCATAAGAGTCAACAATCCTCTGCGCGAGTCTGCTCGGAACGGTACAAGACGGCTCAAGGTTGAAAGCAACGTACTTCAGGCCGTGCCGTAGCTCTTGCGTTGCCTTACTTAATAGAGCCCCACGATTGCCCCTGTTCACTGCCGCTTCCAGACCGAATCAACCTTTGCGCAAATCCACATTAAAGAACGATCACACATATTCGCCGAATCCAGTAGCTGTTGAGCCTCTTGGTGCCTGTCCTCCTGAATCAGGTGCCACGCTTTAACGCGCATCTTGTGACCGTGGTCATAAAGTTTTTCGGATGCTCTCGCTATACCCTCGGTACCAGAAGGTTTTTGCATGGGGAGGTCTCCTACGTATTCACAACGAAAAGTCGCAGCCCAGCGGTGGGCTAAACCAGGTTGGCGTTCCAGACGAGAAGGACTCGGGCTTGAATGTATGTCTCATCCTTTCGAATTTTGCGCGTGCCATGCTTGTCGTTGTCCGAGATCATTTCAAAGTGCTCCTCATCGATGATCTGCAGGCGCTTGATGTAAAGGTGCCCCTGCCAAGAAAACAGATAAATGCCATCCCCGGAAAACTCGCGGATCGTTACGTCTACAAGCAGCGGGTCACGGTGTTTAATCGTCGGAGCCATTGACTGCCCCCAACCTGTCACCATTTTCAGATGGAAGTGTTCTTTGAACTCAACACCCATTTCGCGCAGGTGCTTGGGGCTAACCCTTACGTCCTGAAGCATTTCAGGGTAGTCATGAGGCACTTCTCCGCCTCCCATGGCACCTCGGACGTCATAGTGGGCAATCCACACTTCGTCCCCAACTTGACCCGGCTGGAAAAAGTCCACGTCGAGTACATTACTGGACCCATCTGCCGCCGCAACGATGCGGTCTCGGACTTCGCTCGAAAGCCCCTTAACCCTGGCAAGCATAAGCTTCACCTGATCAGCGGCTGTTTGAGCCGGCAGTGTCTCTTTGCCCGGCAACTCGCTTTCGGAGATTTCTGACGGCGGGTGGTTGCCTGTCGCATCGAGCGGCAATGAATCAAACCATCCCCTAGGTAGACCTTCAATAGTCTCTATTCGGCGCGCGACCTCATCGCCCAAATTCTTGGCGGTCTTATCCGACAAAATCTGACTGAGATGCGCAGGCGCCATCCCCCAGCGTTCAGCGCATGCGCCTTTCTTCTGGCTGCCGATCAGGCGGATCAATTGCTGCTTGCGAATCGCATAAATATCCATGCGAGCAAGAATGCCAGCGTTTAGCTCAATGCTAAATGTGCTCAAAGCTAAATATTCCTTGATTCAATGTTAGCTATAAGCTAAATTTCGCTCATGTGTAAGGAGAGCTCCAATGAATGACCATCTGCGTGACTGGCTAGCCAGTGCACCCAATGACCGGCGCAAGGCTGTGGCGGACGCCGCAAAGACTACGGTTGGACACCTTTGGCAGTTGGCAGGTGGTCACCGAAAAGCATCGGCCGAGCTTGCAGATCGCTTGCAAGACGCTTCGGGCGGCGAGATCACCATCGCAGGTCTTCGCCCGGATCTTCTCTGTTTGGCTCGCAAAGTTCTGCGCGGCGCCGCGTGATAACCGATTCGCCGATCGATGAAGCCAGATTAGAAGAGAGCAGTCCTCATGCACACGTCCAGTTCCAGACACACAACGCAAACCCGTGATCAGGTACTGGTCGCTCACGCGGCAAATCAGATTGCCCGCACCCACTTGAGCCAGGACGACTTCGCTCAAGCACTAAGCCGCGAACTGCATTTGGCTTGCTCAGGGAAGGCGGGCAGCAAGGATGTACCTGACTTCAATGATCCAAAGTTGACCAGTGATGCCAGTGAGTTTGTGAAAGCCACAGGCCGCTGGTTACGACGGGTACACCGCTGGATTTCTGGCGAATCCGAGTTTCCCTCTTGGCTCGAAGAAGCTTGGGTGAGTGCTCTCGAACCTGAATACCGGGATCAGTGCATCAACGAACTGGCCAGCCGCCACGGATTGGTGGGAGCTCGTTTATTGCTGACAGCGGGATGCGCTAACAAGAGCTACGGGGCCTTGATCCGCGTGTTCGGTGAGTTGATCGCAACCGGAAGTGAAATTTTTGACGATCAAATCATGGGCGCCGAAGACATGCCGCATTTGCCCGAGTTTGTGAGGGAGTGCCGTCAAGCCATGTCGCGTCTGAGCGAGCTTGAGGACAAGGCGACCACGCTTATCAGCGAGGCCCAGCCACCCTTGAGATCAATCGCCTGAATGACAGCCACAAAAAAGCCGACGGTCGAGGTCGGCTCATTCATTAACACTTTGTGAGGCCGATTATATGCAAACCCAGCCACATATCAATACTCACTCAGGTGTCGCGACACGTTTTGCGAATACCGAAAACGTGTCACGCAATTCCTCAGTGATTCCTTTCGATTTTAATGGCGCCGCCATTCGTGTCATCACCGACACACTTGGCGATCCTTGGTTTGTCGCGCGCGATGTTGCCGATGCACTGGGATATTCCAAGCCAGAGAACGCTATTGCCCGCCACTGCAAGGCTGCGACCACTACCCCGAAACAGGGGGGTGGTTTCATGACCATCATCCCGGAGCGCGATTTGTACCGCTTAGTGATGAAGTCCAAGCTTCCCGCCGCTGAGCATTTTGAAGAGTGGGTGGTGGGTCAAGTCCTGCCGACCATTCGGAAGACTGGCAGGTACTCTCCTCAAGGTCCGGACAACTCCAAGATTATTGGTGAATTGGCCATCCTGAAATGCTTCGACCGACTGCTCAAGCCAGCGCCCTCTAGCAAAATGATGATGTTGGCCCAGATTGCTGCCAACAACGGACTGGACGCCAAGTTTCTCCCTGGCTACGCGGTGGATGCCGCATCTGATGCCAGCGGCGGCAGCTCAATGCCGACCAAATCTATAACCGCACTCATCAAAGAAAAAGGAATCAGCAGCACAGCAGCGGCTTTCAATCGTCTACTGGCTGCTCACGGCTTCCTGAAAACGCTGACCCGAGTCAACTCAAAGCGTGAAATCGTCGAGTTTTGGGGTGTCACCGACAAAGGCCTGAAGTACGGCAAGAACCTTACCAGCCCTCAATGCCCCCGTGAAACCCAGCCTCATTGGTACGTGGACCGCTTCATTGAGTTGGCTGCACTGGTCGGGAAGGCCTGACATGCAGTACACGATCACCATCAACCAGCCGAAGGCACTGGAGTGGGGCTTGAATGCACAGCAAACCCTGCTGTTTGCGTTTGTCTATGAATGCCCAAGCTGGGCCAATCCGATCAAGACCGACACGGGGATCTACTTTGCCTTGAGTAAGGCCAAAATCGTTGACGAACTGCCACTGCTCACCGACAAGCCCGACACCGCTTACCGTCTTCTCAAGGCATTGCGTGATGCGGGTCTTATCGATTTATCCAGCACTTCCAGCATCACTTTGGTTCGGCTTACTGAGAAGGCCAAAGAGTGGAATCGAAAAATTGACGGGTCGGAAAAATATCCGACCTCAGATGCTATCGATGGTCGGATAAAAATCCGATCTACCACGGATAAAAATCCGAGCAAGGTCGGAAATAAATCCGAGTCAGGGTCGGATAAATTTCCGATAAATCAGGGTACCAATAATCAGGATATCAGTCAGGTAACCAGTAATCAGGCTTTGCCGGACGGCTCGGGCAAGCCGAACCGATCTGGCCTGAAACTGGTCATTGATCATTCCGAAGCCCCGCGGGTTGAAATCCCAGCGGACATGCCGGGGCCAAAAGACCAAACCTGCAAAACCTTCAAGGCATGGGCGAATTACGCCATGGCGTATCGCAAGCGCTACAGCGTCTGGCCGGTCTGGAACGCCAAGGTTGGCGGGCAACTTGGTCAACTGGTCGACCGCCTTGGGGCCGATGTCGCTCACCACGTCGCAGCTCACTACCTGAAAAACAGCGATGCAGGCGTTGTGCGCAAGTGCCACAGCCTCAACGAGCTGCTGGCCAATGCCGAGAGCTACCACACCCAATGGGTCACTAACCGCCAGATGAATGCGACCACCGCGAATCAAATCGAGCGCAAACAAGCGAACCTGACTGCCGGCCAGGACGCGGCCCGTCGGATCATGAGTCGCGAAGGGAGGAAAACCAATGAATTCCTTTGAGCGCATGACCCCCGAACAGGTCGCACAACTGGCCTTGGCCATCACTGCGACTGCCGAGGTGCTCGGCCAATCGTTGACGGCCGATGCCGCCGAGATGATGGCTGATGACCTTGCCGATCACCCAGCGAGCACCATCGCCGGTGCGCTGAAGTCATGCCGCCGCGAGTTGAACGGAAAGTTGACCTTGGCTGCCATTCTTCAACGAGTTCAAGCCGCCGACGGGCGTCCGGGCAAGGATGAGGCGTGGGCCATTGCTATGACCACCAATGACGAATTTGAAACCATAGTACTGACCGACGAAATACATCTGGCCTTGGCCGCTGCAAAGCCTGTTCTCGATGCGGGCGATAAGGTCGGCGCGCGCATGGCGTTCATCAGTGCTTATGAGCGATTCGTTGGGCAGGCCCGCGAGGAAGCTAAGCCAGTCAACTGGCATGTTTCGATCGGCTTCGACTCCAACCGCCGCATTCAGGCCGTCACTCGCGCTGTGCAGATGCAACGTATTCCCCGGGAGCGCGGCATGTTGTATTTGACTGATCTGGCACATGAAGCGGTCACTGAGGATGGGCGCGCTATTGCTGGGTTGCTGACGGGAACTCCTTGTCAACCTTCCGATAAAGTCCGCACCAAGCTGGAAGCGATTCGCGCCGACCTGGATCTGAAACGCAAAGAGAAGGCTGCCGCCCGCGAGGCCGAGCGCTGTCGGGTCATTGCTGCACTGAACCTTCGTAAAACCACTCTGATCAGCCAAGCGGCTGCCATCCAATCCAAGGAGGCCGCCCGTGGCCGATGATGTTGATTTTGCAGAAGAGCGAATTGAGAAAGAGCTGGCCTCTGCCCTTGCTGCTCGCGTGATTTACAGCGGCGAAAGCGCTCTCGAATGCGAGTGTGGCGAGGAAATCTCCAAAGGTCGCCGCCTTGCAGTGCCCGGTGTTCGTGATTGCATCACTTGTGCTGAGCAGGCAGCGTTGAAAATGCGAGGTGTGCGCCGTGGCTGAGGTCGCACTAATTCGCACCGCACAAGGGCTAGTGCCAGCCACGGAGGCAGACCGCGAATTGACTCAGAAGTGGAAGCTGGGCCAAGTCATCCACGGAAAATTCACCAAAATGCGTAATGCCAAGTTTCACGGCAAGTTTTTCTCAATGCTGGATCTGGCATGGGAATACTGGGAGCCAGTCGGCGGGCTTATTCCGCGGCAGGAGCTTCGCGGCATTCAGGGACTGGCCAAGTTCTTTGAAGCGCAGAGTGGAAAGCCCGGGCAGCTATCGGATGCAGTGGCGGCCTACATCTCAGGTCTTGAGTCTACTCGGGCTGAGCGTTTTCCTGCAGTCGATAAAAGCCGTGAAGCCTTTCGGGAGTGGGTAACGATCGAGGCGGGTCACTTTCACTTGGTGCACACACCTGAGGGGATTCGCAAAGAGGCCAAGTCGATCAGTTGGTCGAGCATGGATGACCTTGCATTTGAGCCACTGTATCGCGACGTGTTCAATGCTTGTTGGCGGCTGGTGTTGTCGGCGCACTTTGAAACGGAGCAAGACGCGTTGAGCGCTGCGGATCAGATAAGGAGTTACGCATGAGTCTCCCCGCCGTCAAACAGCCTCGTTCCAAGAACTGCAGCGTTCCACAGTGCAGGGCCTCATTCGTCCCCCGGGAGAGCTTCCAGACATGGTGCTCGCCGGACTGCGCAGTCGTCATTGCTCGCGGCAAGCAGGAAAAAAAACGCAAGTCGCTGGCTCAGGTTGAGCGCCGCGAAATCAAGATCCGCAAGGAGAAGCTGAAGAGCAGGGCGGATCACATCAAAGACACTCAGATCGCGTTCAACGCTTGGGTCCGCGCCCGCGATGCTGAATTGCCGTGTGTTAGTTGTGGTCGGCACCATCAGGGCAAGTATGACGCTGGCCACTACCGCACGGTAGGGGGTAATCCGGCCTTGCGGTTTGAGCCGTTGAACTGTCACCGCCAATGCTCGCCGTGTAACAGCCAGCTTTCCGGGAATATCGTGAAATACAGAATTGAGCTGGTAAAGCGGATTGGAATAGAGAGGGTTGACTGGCTGGAAGGCCCACATGAACCCAAAAAGTACACAGTCGAACAATTAAAGGTGATGACTGCTGAGTACCGGGCAAAGACAAGAGAACTGAAGAGGGCGGCAGCATGAAGATCAACTCAGCGCGACAAGCTTGGCATGACTGCAATTACAACCCGGCTCCAGGACAAACCTCAGATGCTGCAGAGCTTGGAGTGATGGTTCAGGGGACTCGGCGTGGTCCGACTGCGGATCATGCGGTACATGGCGCCTTGGCCGGACAGATTCAGTCTGCGATAGCGCGCCTTCACTCTCAACTGCGTGCTTTCGGTAATGCCATGTACGCAGCTGAGCCGAATGATAATGATCGGGAGATGGCAGAAGAGGCTGTGTTTAACCTGGCGTGTTCGCGTGTCGAGCGGATGACATCCAGTAAAAGGGATCGGGCGGAGTACGTGGCGAAGGGAGTATTCCGTCGGTACCGCTACATGCACCAGGGCGGGCAGTCATCCAATCCCGATCCACTGATTAAACCTGAGGTGTTTCGGACGTGGCTTAAGTCCGAGTATGGCGTGAACCTGATTTCGGATCGTTGGGGGCGTGATTGGGAGCCATTTGTGCAGCTTTGTTTTGATGCGTGCTATGACATTGACGCTCAAGCGCTAAGCCCAATTGGTGGGGTAATTTATAAGATGAAAGAGGCAGCTTGACTTCCCGCCCGGCTAGCGGCAATATTCCCCCACAGTTAGTATTTTGCCTACGGCAACTTCCTTAAGAGAACCCGACCATTGTGTCGGGTTTTTTGTGGCTCAAAGATTTTGGCTGTACCCATAGCCTGCCTTGGGATTGAGGCTTGCTCTCAATCCCTACGCTCGCTTCTACTCTCGTTAAGCCAGTGCCAAACTTTCCACCTCTCGGCCTGTGACCGGGTCTTTCATCGAAGAACGAATGAAACGACCGGTCGCTGTGATCTGATCCAGAACTGCATCCACTGCCTGCATAGTATTGGGTTGGCGTGCATATCGTGTGCGCAGTAAGTAATCGAGAGAATAATCTTTTACGCTCGACAGCCCTTCTTTAGTCTTGCCAATGGGCATTTCTGTCACGCCTGCAGCGCGGTATGCATCCACCAGACGCTCAATATAGAAACCTGCTTGAGCCCCGCCATGTGGCATGTCGATCCAATCTGGATCGGCTGGGCTAACGCGGATCGAGGTCTCAAGGGCTTTGAGAGCTGCTTCCAATTGCTCCATTTTGGACGTGTGAAGGAAGTCTACGAGTCGATCCCCCTGAGCTTGGTGCACGCCGAGAGCACGGCACAAGTCTGCCTTGCGCATGCCGCGTTTCATCATCTCGTTCCAGAGAGCGATTTTCGCCACAGTTACTGCAGGCAAGTGAATGACATGCTCGCCTTCTTGTGCCGGTGTTGCTTCAGGGATAGCACGACGCTGATCGACATATAGAGAAAGGGTGGTTTCAATTGCGTCCAGGGCTTCGCGAATTGCGTGCTCTTGGTCGTCGCCATAGCTATTCAGTTCTGGCAGATCGCGACAGAAGATAGCTAGACCGGGAGCGGCGTCTTTTTCAAAGCGGATAGCGTAGTCGTACATGGTCACTCCTTTTTTGAGGTGATGAATTCAGCTCAGATTCAGAAGGGGCTCTCAGAGCCCCAGTTGTTTAATGATCGCCTTGCGGGTCGGTTCTGGTATTTCTTTACTGCCGTGATCCGCAAAGGTGCTCCTGTTACCGTTTGGGGCGGTGACTTTGAAGTGGCTTCCCTTGCCTGCTTCGAAGATCACCCCTTGGGCCTTCAACCATCGTCTGAACTCGCTGAACTTCATCACCTCGCCTCATTGTTGGATGAGTCCATTTTACAACACTTCTGTTTTAATACAACACTTATGTGTTGTTTTGGTCATGCCATAGTGGAGTCGAGCGCATGGAGTACCTACAGCGCCTGCTCGACAAGCTCGACTGGGCAATTGCTGGCTTTCTCGGAGCTGTGGCTGCCGGCTGGTGGCACCGAGACGATTTAATCAACCGCAAGGCTTGGGCGGTATTCATCTTTTCGGGTGCGGTCTGTGCTCATTACCTGACGGGCCTTGTCAGTGCGTACTTCGGTATCGATGAGCCCCGCAGCGTGGCCGGTGTCGGTTTCCTCCTAGGCACCTTCGGCGGATCGCTGATTGCCGCGATTACCCGAGCTATCAAAGCCGCTGACCTGTGGGCGCTCATCCGCCAACGGTTTGGGGGAGGTAGTCCATGATTCTCGAATACATCAATGCCTACTCAGCTGGCGTCATTGCGTTGTGGGCGACTTGGTGCATCTTAAGCGGGAAGGTTCGTGACGGAGTGCTGGGCAAGATTATCTATGCGGTGATTGCCTTGAGCGGCTACGCGATTTTGGCTCGCAGTGAGCGGATGTTCTTCTCACCCACGATTGCCGGGACCACGCTCTATGTCTCGCTTGCGATGGCCGGTGTCCGGCATTGGTTTATGGTTACGTACTGGCCGCAGACCAAGGTATGGCTATGTCGCATGTTGAACTGCGAACACTGCCTGCGCTGTGACATCCGAAAGCACCAAGTGGAGCGCACGAAGACCTAACCGCAGCTCGCGCCACGGCTTATAAGGGGGGTTAGAAAAGCGCGTAGCTGAAGACTGCTCCAGGGTTTAGTTGTCGCTGACTTGTACGGGCACGGCCACGTGCAAACCCTCATTCTGGTGAATTGAGTTTGGTAGCAGTACTAGGGTGATGAAGATTATTGCTCGGATGGACTTATGCATTGGTAGCTCCTGAAGAATTTGCTCTTCAGGAATTTCTACTAAACCTCGATCTCACGCATCTGTACCCGATGTAGATCCTCAAACCCCGCGTATTCAAAGGGCTCCAGCGCGATACAAATCTTGCCTATAAATTCTTCCCGGGTAGGTGTGCCGCGGGTGAGTGCGGCACGGGTGACTACTTCGCTTTCAATGCTTCTTGGATTAGGTCTGCATAGTTAGAGAGGCTTTTCATCTCAGACTCAAGATTAACTGAAGAGCCTGACGCCGCTAGAGCGGTGATTACTTCAAGTGCAGCTGCAACGGCATAGGTGCGTCTTTCTGTTTCACCATGGCCGTACATTGTGCTTGCGTTGAGTACCTGCTCACCAATAGTCATATGTCATCCTTAGGATTAGTTGAGCTTCATAGATAGCGGCAACCTGCCACTATTTCAAGCCGAACGATTCATTGAATGACGTTCGTATGCATTGAATGAATAGTTCTGCGAAAACCAACCCCATGAATGAGGCTAAACATGGCCCTATGTGGCGCATCCAAGCGCGGCAACGGGGAACCATGTAAGCGTCACGCAATACCAGGTTCCTCTCGCTGCAAGCTACATGGCGGCAAGAGTTCAGGCCCCAAAGAACAAAGGGGCAATAAGAACGCCGCCAAGCCTGGCTCAATCTACAGCCAGTTCCTTACCGACGACGAAAACGACTTGCTCGCCAGTATTCAGCTTGGCCGGGTTGACGATGAGTTGCGTCTGACGCGAATTCGTTTGATGCGTGCCCTAGCTAGGGAGAATGAGTTCGGCAACACCCTTGAGGTGGACTCGGAGAAAGAAGAGCCGATTCAGATCAATGGAAAAGAGACGGCTCTGACGTCAATCACCACAACAAGCAAGGTTCGGGACTACTCAGCCCTCATTGACCGACTGACCGCCAGAGTCGAAAGCCTGGAGCGCACTAATGAAGACCTTGAGACCCGGCGCCTCACCAACGAGAAACTGCGCCGCGAACTGGAAGACCCGAACAAGGGCTTGCCGGAACCCAAGCAAGTCATCATCGGGGTAGAAGATGCAAGCGACCCTGAAGCTGAACAAGCCGCAGTTTGAGTTCATCAAGCACCCGCAGAAGTTCTCTGCTTTCGTGGGTGGATACCGAAGCGGCAAAACGTTTGTAGGCTGCGTTCGGCTGTGTATCAACGCACTGGAGAACCCAGGTATTCCCCAAGGCTACTTTGCCCCGACCTATCCGCAGATAGCCGATATTTTCTACGACACCATGCCGGTGGTTGCCGAGGCGTTCGGATTGTTGGCGGATATTGTGGCCAGTAAAAAGCGGGTCTACCTGCGTGACAACCTCGGGCGCTGCCTGTCGACCATCGTCTGCAAGAGCATGGAGCACCCGCACCGGATTGTCGGTTTCAACATCGCCCATGCGTTGGTCGACGAAATCGACTGTATGCCGATCAAGAAGGCCGACAGCGCGTGGAAGAAGATCATTGCGCGGATGTCCACGGTCTGGCCGACACGCGAGCAGAACACTATTGACGTGACCACGACGCCCGAGGGCTTCAACTGGGTCTATCGCAAATTTGTCAAAGAGCTGGCGGCCAATCCGGCCCAGCGCCCGTTGTATGGGATCGTGCATGCCAGCACCCGAGACAACACCAAGAACCTGCCCAAGGACTACATACCGTCCTTGCGCGAGTCGTATCCGGCGAACTTGGTCGACGCTTATATCGACGGTCTGTTCGTCAACCTGACATCAGGCAACGTCTACCCCAACTTCAGCCGACACCTCAGCCATACAAGCGAGACCATTCGCCTGGGGGAAGCGCTGCATATTGGAATGGACTTCAACATCAACCGGATGGCTGCGGCTGTATTTGTTATTCGCGACGGTGAGCCGCTGTTGCTGGATGAGCTAACCAACCTGTTTGATACGCCGGCCATGATCGAAGCGTTGAAAAAACGCTACGAAGGCAAGCATGTCATTACGGTTTATCCCGATGCCAGCGGCAAGAACCGCAAGAGCGTGAACGGCAGCGAGTCCGACCACAGTTTGCTCAAGAAAGCCGGTTTTACGGTGCGGGCAAACCCTGCCAATCCGCTGGTGCGTGACCGTGTGTTGGCTGTCAACGCCATGCTTCTGAATGGTGATGGCCTGCGCCGCTGCAAAGTGAATACCGACAAATGCCCAGTCACCACTCAGGTGCTGGAGCAGCAGGCGTACACGGAGCAGGGCGAACCCAACAAAGACGGTACAGAAGACCCGGCAGACGCCTTCGGTTACTTCATTGTCCACCGATATCCAATAGTTAAACGCACCGCCACAACTGCCCCTCTGAGAATGTGACCATGAGTGATGACCCAAGCAAAACGCTCCCGGCCGTGGATGCCATGCGCCAGGACTGGGCCATTGTCGATGCGCTGATGGGCGGCACCAAGGCAATGCGCGAGGCCGGACAGGTTTACTTGCCCAAGTGGCCGAAGGAAGACGACGATTCATACAAGGCTCGCATCACTTCATCGACGTTGCTCCCGGCCTACAGCGAGACGGTGCACAACATGACGGGGCGGGTGTTTGCCGAGCCGATTGTGCTCGGTGATGACGTGCCTGAACTGACTCAAGGCTTCGCGCAGAACTTCGACCGCCAGGGCAATAACCTTCAGGTGTGGTCGCAGTCAGCGTTTGTGACCGGCTTGTCCCATGGTCTTTGCCATGTATTCGTCGACTACCCGAAGGCTGAGGGTTTACGCACGGCTGCTGATGAGAAGGCCGCCGGTGTACGCCCTTATGCAATCCTGATTCAGCCCGAGCAGGTGCTGGGCTGGCGAGCTGCCTCAACGGGCGGTGAGCAAGCGTTGACCCAATTCCGTTATATGGAGTGCATCGAGGAAGACGACGGTGCTTTTGGCTGCAAGAAGGTCATGCAGATCCGTGTGCTTGAGCCGGGCGCCTGGCGCACTTATCGCGAGGTCGAGGGTGTGAACGGCAAAAAGACCTGGCAGCCCCACGACGAAGGGCGGACCAGCCTCGACGTGATCCCGTTGGCCACGTTCTATACCAAGCGCACCGGTTTTATGACGGCAACACCGCCTTTGCTTGAACTGGCATATATGAACGTCAAGCATTGGCAGTCGCAGAGCGATCAGGACAACATCCTGCATGTTGCGCGGGTGCCGATGCTGATGATTAGCGGCATTGATGACGACACCTTTGAGCTGAAGGTCGGTACCAGTTCGGCGACCAAGCTGCCCAAGGACGGCAACATGAAGTGGGTCGAGCATTCCGGCAAGGCCATCGAGGCCGGGCGCACGGCGTTGCACGACCTCGTGGATGATATGCGTCTGTCCGGAGCCAAGCTGCTGCAAAAGGACAAGCAAGTCACCAAGACTGCCACGCAGGCCGAGGACGAAGCAGCTCAGGAAATGAGCCCGCTGCAAACCATGGCCGAGCGCTTCGAGGACTTTATCGATCAGGTGCTGCAGTACTTCGCCCTGTGGACCAAGCAGCCAGAAGGCGGGCACGTTCAGGTCAATGGCAACTTCGATATCGACTTCGCCCCGGAAACCAAGCTGCCGCTGCTGGTGAGCATGGCCAGCCAGGGGCGCCTGTCCGATGAAACCCTGTTCAGGGAAATCCAGCGCCGCGGCGTGATCTCGGATGACCTGGATTGGGACACCGAAAAGCAGAAGATCGCAGATCAAGGTCCAAGCCTCGGAGTGCTCTAGATGGCTACGGTTAACTCGCTGCTGGAGAATGAGCATGTTGCCCATGCGGTATCACTGGAGCAGTACAAGCTCGGTGTGGTACGGCGGATCATTGCCCAGCTCAACCGGTCGGATGCAAGCCTTGCCGCTGCGCTGACGGAAGCGCTGGAGCGAATGCCCGCCGAGTCGTTCACGGTTGAGCGTTTGGAGTTGCTGTTGGACGAGGTTCGTTCGATCAATGCCCAGGCTTATGCGCAGGTATCCAAGGCGTTGCAGGCTGACTTGAATGAACTGGCAGGCTACGAGGCGAGCTGGCAGCAGACGCTGCTTGAAAAACTGGTCCCTCAGCCTGTGCAAGTGCGTTTCCCCGTTGTCAGTATCAGCGGCGAGCAGGCGTATGCGGCGGCTATGTCCCGGCCGTTTCAGGGGCGCTTGCTGCGTGACTGGTCGAAAAGCATTGAAGCCGATCGGATGGTCAAAGTCCGCAATGCTGTGCGCACCGGTTACCTTGAAGGCAAGACCACAGACCAGATCGTGCGCAGTATTCGCGGTACCCGGGCAACGGGGTATGCCGATGGTTTTCTGGAGCGCCCCCGCAAAGACCTGGCCGCAGTCATCCGCACGGCAGTCAGCCATACGGCGGCCACGGCCCGGCAAGAATTCAGCAAGGCCAACGCAGAAATTTTGAAGGCCGAGCGCTGGATTAGCACACTGGATGACGGCACCTCGGCGCCATGCCGTATCCGTGACCAGTTGCAGTTCGAAGTGCTTACGCACAAGCCAATCAAGCACCATATTCCATGGTTGCAAGGGCCGGGGAGGCTGCACTTCAACTGCCGGAGTACCTCAAGCCCGGTCACCAAGTCATGGCGTGAGCTCGGCATTCCCATTGACGAGATGACACCGGGGCAGCGGGCAAGCATGGATGGCACCGTGTCGGCCGAGTTGAACTACAGCGCCTGGCTCGACAATCAGCCGGATGAGCGCAAAGCCCATGTGCTTGGGCGGGAACGCTACAAGCTTTATAAGGCCGGCAAGCTTGCCTTGGAGGACTTTTACTCGCCCTCAGGGGAGTGGCTGACACTTGATCAGATCAAGGCGCGGGACGCGCAGGCATTCGCTAAGATGGCGGCATGACCGACAAGCCCAAGCTTCACCTTATTCAAGGCACCCTTGCCCCGGACACCCCGGCGGAGAAAGTACGCAAGCGAGTACGGGCCATGCCCAAACCGCCTACCATGGTGCAGTGCCATCGCTGCGGCGGGCGTGAGGTGATTGAGACAGAGATCGGTGTGCTGATGAAGAATGGAAAGCCAACGGGTGGGACTAAGACGATGATCTGCGTCGTCTGCCTGTTACGGGGTGAAAGAGTCCTAGTACTGTAGTTTTGCCGCTAAGGGAAATGGTCTGCTTACTCCGGACATACTTTCAGGTGGTGAATAATGGTATAAAAGATTTCTATAATTGTTCCTGAGGGTGTCCATATGGATCTTGCATCACTCATTGACGCGACTAAAGTCGGATCTACATTTTCGATCTCCCCGCAAAGTCTAAGTGTCCCGATCTCGGAGTTTCAGTCTGCTGTCCGCGAGATTCGACGCCTAGAGAAGGATGGCGTTGTGAGTGTGATCAAGGAGCACAATGAAAGCTCCTCGGGTAATGACTATGTAGATTTGCTTTTCGTCGAGAAGCTTTAAACATTTGTCGTTGGATTAACTTAAACAACGAACGTAAAAAAGCCCTGGCATCTGCCGGGGCTTTTTATTGGGCGCGATTCCGGATGGATAGCGCCGCACCGGGCCGGATGGCCCATCAATTGGGCGTATGCCCGGAGACTCACTCATGAAACTCAAGCTCGATGAACAAGGCCATGTGGTCGTTCAAGACGGTAAACCGGTCTACACCCATGACGATGGAAAGGACGTTGCGTTTGACGCGCCATCGGCCGTATCCAAAATCACGGCACTGAACGCTGAAGCCAAAGGGCACCGCGAAGCCAAAGAAACCGCCGAAGCGAAAGCCAAGGCATTTGAAGGCATCGAAGACCCTGAAAAGGCCCGGGCTGCACTGGCAACCGTCGCCAACCTGGATGCTGGCCAGCTTGTTCAAGCAGGCAAGGTCGAAGAGATCAAAGCCGCTGCCATCGCCGCCACTGAGGAAAAGTTCAAGGCCCAGGTGGCGACTCTGGCTGAGCAAGTGAAGACAGTCACCACCGAGCGCGATAACACCACCGGGATTCTCTATCAGGAAAAGATCGGCGGCGCCTTTGGGCGCTCCAAGTTTGTCACCGACAAAATCGCCGTACCGCCGGACATGCTGCAAAACACCTTCGGCAAGGCCTTCAAGGTCGAAGACGGCAAGGTCGTTGCCTATGGCGTTGACGGCAACAAGATTTACAGCCGTGCCCGTCCGGGGGAACTGGCTGATTTCGACGAAGCGCTGGAAGCCCTTGTCGAGCGCTACCCGCACCGCGAAAACATTCTGAAGAGTTCTGGCGCCAATGGCGGCGGGGCCCCGAACAATGGCGGCAAGGGTAGCGGACAAAAGACTCTGCCCCGTGCTGCATTCGATGCACTGGACCCGACCGCCAAGGCGGCTCATGCACGAAGTGGCGGCACGGTCACTGACTGACCACACGCCGCTGGGCGAACCCCGGCAGCAACCCTACAGCCCGCGCTTGCGGGTTTTTTTATATCTGGAGAACGCCCGTGGCGAATACGTTGAACAACCTCGTCCCTGACCTCTATGAGGCCTTGGACGTCATTTCTCGCGAAATGACCGGCTTTATCCCGGCCGTATCCCGTGACTCGTCCTTTGCGCGGGCGGCGATCGGCCAGGATGTGCTGGTGCCCATCACCACCGAAGCGGCGGCGGCCGATAACACCCCGGGCGTCACCGCGCCTGATACGGGTGACACCATCGTCGATAACGTTGCGGTGGCCATCACCAAGAGCAAGCACGTCGCGGTGCGCTGGAATGGCGAGCAAAGCAAGGGCCTGCAAAACGCGGGCACCTTCTCGAGCATCCAGGCCGACCGCTTCTATCAGGCGATGCGCACGCTGGTGAACGAGGTGGAGAAAGACCTCAACCTTGAGGCGTACCGCAACGCTTCACGCGCATACGGCACAGCTGGCACCACGCCGTTTGGCACCGCTGCCGACTTGTCGGACTTTGCGGGCGTGCTGGGCATCCTCGAGAAGAACGGCGCACCCACCAACGACTTGCAGCTGGTGCTGGGCCACTCAGCCATTGGCAATATGCGCGGGAAGCAATCCGGCCTGTTCAAGGTCAACGAAGCGGGTTCGAGCGACATGCTGCGCAACGGCATGACCGACCGCATCATGAATATGGCAATTCGTCATTCCCACCAGGTGGGCCGTCACGTCAAAGGCACTGGCGCGGAATACGTCACCAGCGGTGCAGGTGCGGTGGGCGCAACCTCCGTGGCGCTGGCTGCGGGCACCGGCACTGTGCTGGCGGGCGATATCGCTACCTTCGAGGTGGACGAAGCCAACAAGTACGTTGTGGGCGCAGGCGTTACGGCTCCGGGCACGATCAAGCTGAACAAACCCGGTGCACAGATCCTGATCCCGACCGGCAACGCCTTGACCTTGGGCAACTCTTACACCGCCAACGTGGCATTTGCCCGCTCGGCCATCGTGCTGGCAACCCGAGCCCCGGCCATGCCTGAGGGCGGTGACTCGGCGGACGACGTGATCACCATCACCGACCCACTGACCGGGCTGTCCTTTGAAATCGCGGTTTACCGCCAGTTTCTGCAAACGGCCTACCACGTCCGTCTGGCTTGGGGCTGCCGCGCCATCAAGTCCGAACATATCAGCCTGCTGCTGGGCTAATTCGACCACAACGATAACCGGGGGCTTAGGCCCCTGTGTTTGCGGAGAATGACAATGGCGGGACTGACCAAAGAACAGAAGGCGGCAAAGGTGCTGCTGGAGAAGGCGATCGCACTAAGCGGGATGAGCGCCGAGGACTTCGACAAGTTGGGTGAACAGGAGCGCGCTGACTGGGGCAAAAGTGCACAGGATGCCCTTGAACTTGAGGCAGCCGACGCGCAACGACTTGCTAATGAAACGGTCGCCAATCGCACAAGAGCCAATCCAGCTGAGAAAGACGATGAACCCGACTACACCGGTCTGACCAAGGTCGAGCAAGGCGGCGAAGTGCTGTATGTGCATCCGACCTGTATTGACGACCACGCGCGGCTTGGCTGGAAAGAGGTCTGATATGGCACTGGTGATCGAGAACGGCAGTGGTGTGCCGGGGGCGGAAAGCTTTGCGACGGCTGACGAACTGGTCACCTATGCCGTGAATTTTGGCAAGGTCATCCCGGTCGAGCCGATCCAGCTTGAAGCGCTCCTGCGCCGCGCCGCATTGCAAATGAACGCATTGCCATGGAAGGGAGGCGCAGCCCGTCGGGATCAGCCATTGTCCTGGCCCCGCGCAGGGGTCAAACGCCATGGTTGGGTGTTGCCGCACAACCAGATTCCGTCCCAGATCAAGGCCGGGCAGATGGCGCTGGCGGCCGAGATTCATGCCGACGACCTTGCGCCTCCTGAACTGAAGAAGGGCGCAGTTACCATGGATCGTGTCGATGGAGCTGTAACGCGGCAATACGCGGAAGCATCCGCCATAGCCAGAAAGGCGGCGGCAAGTCGGCAATCGGTTGCGCAGTTCGCTGACCTGCTGGAGTCATCCAGTCAGGTAGCCTTGCGGAGGTCTTAATGTCCTTCTACGACGATATGGCCGGGGTGGCGCTGGAGTTGATTGCCGAGTTCGGCCAGGGCGTGATCCTGCGGGAAGCCATCCCCGGCGAGTATGACCCCGAGACGGGACAGACTGCTCCCGATCAGACGCGGGAGCAGATCGGCCAAGGCATCATGGCTGACTTCAGCGGTTTGGAGTTTCAAAACAACAGCCTGATCAAGCAGGGTGACAAAAAGCTCAAGCTCGCGGCCAGCGGCCTTGAGTGGGCGCCAAGCCTGATGAGCAAGGTAGTGGTGCAAGGTGTTAGCTGGACAATCGTCCCGCCGCTCAAAGAGATAAACCCGGCTGGAACACCGCTTCTCTATGAATTGCAGGTGCGCTTATGAGCTTCAGCCTGGATTTGAAAGCCTTTGCCGATAAGGCCAAAGGCAATGTAGAGCAGGTCGTCAAAAAGGTCTCGCTTGATCTGTTGAGCGCGGTGGTGGATCGATCACCCGTGGGCAACCCCGAGCTTTGGGCCGCAAACATTCAGCACCGCCAGGCAAACACTGCGGCAGCCGATGCCTATGACTACAACGTCGCGATTCGCAACACGGTGATCAACCTCAATGACAGCAACTTCACTAAGTCTGGCAAGCTGAAACGGGGCGTGAAATATGCCAAAAAGTTGACCAAAACCGAGCGGGTTCAGAATTTCAATATCAATGGTTTGGTGACTGGCAAGGATTACGTCGGCGGCAGGTTTCGAGGTAACTGGCAGGTATCATTTGAGGTTGGTGAAACCGGGGTGCTGGACCTGGTCGACCCGAGAGGAACACGTGCTAAAGCCAGCGGCACGCAGGTGATTGGGCAGTTCCAGATCGGGGTGGGTAGTATCTGGATGATGAACAACCTCCCGTATGGGCCGCGCCTTGAATATGAGGGCTGGTCCAGTCAGGCGCCCGCTGGCATGGTGCGCATTTCGACCACGGAGTTTCAAACATTCGTCAATAAAGCTGTATCGGAGCTGCCGGCATGAGCGATCGGGTGATACGCAGCCTTTTTGAGATGCGCCTCAAGGGTTGGGCTGACGCCCGGGAGCCCAAACTGCCGATTGCTTTCGAGGATGTGGCATTTACACCGCCGCCGGGCGATGCCACCTATTTGAAGGTGTATCTGCTGCCAGGCAACACAGACAGCGAAGACCTGGAAGGCAAACACACATCGTACCGTGGCGTACTGCAGGTCAGTATTGTCACCAAGGCCGGATCTGGCCGTGGCGCCGCAGGGATGATCGCCGAAGAGCTTGCAGCTCTGTACCCGAATAATCTTGAACTGCAAAAGCCGGGGCCGGGCAAGGAGCCATTCAGTGTGTATATCCGCTCGCCGATGACTACGGCCCCGGCGATTCAAGGCGATTCCACTAGCTCGCTGCCTGTCTCGTTCCAGTACCGCGCAGATACTTGTTGAGATGTTTTTAGTCTTTGTTGCGTCGGCTTCTGAACCACTTCACCAAGTACCAAGGCGACGCCAGTATCAGGACAAGAATCGCTGCCAGGGGCAGAGAGTCTATCCACAGCCATGCCAGCAGCCTGGATTCGATCAACCAACCTTGGGCGCCATTCGGATCGATTTGGGCGTAGGCCGACAGTAGTGCAATCACTGAGGTGATTAGCGCGAACCAAATGGCGCTACGAACTTGCTCTCGATTCATATGTGTTCGATTCCATGAGTGGCATTACGTAAGGCGCGCGATCCTATCAACCCGCCGTCATTCGGTCGATGGCTCTATTCGCCATTCAACTGACTTCATCCTAATACGCCCATAGGGCAACCCCTGAACCCGCCTAGAGCGGGTTTTGTCATTTCTGAAAGAGGCAAACACAATGGGCTACAAACTCCCCAACGGCGGCACGTTCCAGCATGCCGCCACCTATGCCGCTGCTCTGGCGTTCACCGCGATCAGCAACGCTACCGAAGCCGTGGCCACCGTTGAAGGTGCAGATCTGGAGGAGGGCGATATCGTTCTGGTCGAATCGGGCTGGAGCACTCTAAACGGGCGAGTCGTGCGCGTGAAAACCGCGACTGCGGTGTCCATCACTCTTGAGGATATCGACACCTCTGACACGCAAAGCTTCCCGGCGGGCTCCGGTGGCGGGACCCTAAAGAAGATCGATACGTGGGTGCAGATTCCGCAAGTCACTGACGTGGCGTTTTCCGGCGGTGAGCAGCAGTACACGGACGTCGTTTTTCTAGAAGACAAGCAAGGCCGCCAAGTACCCACCGACAAATCGGCCGCCAGTATGGCGCTGACCATTGCTGACGATCCGGGCAAGCCGTTTGTGACGGTGCTGGAAGCCGCTGATGCCGGGCGCAAAGTCGAAGCTGTGCGCCTGAACCTGCCGGGCAATGACACCATTTACTACGGTGCCTACACCTCGTTCTCCAAGCAGCCGACTGTCTCACGTAACAACGTGCTGACCCGCACCGTCAACTTGGCGCTTCAGGCCGAACCGACCCGTTATCTGGCGTAAGGAGGCTTCATGGCCAAGTTCAAGATTCAACAAAATCCGACATTCAAGGTCAGTGTTGAGATCCCCCGCGTGGGTGCCGAGCCCGACAAGGTTCCTTTTGAGTTCCAGTACCGGGATCGCAAAGCCCTGGCGGCTTTGTTCTTGTCATGGCAGGAAGCCTATAAAGCGGATGAAGAACGCTTCAAGGAGATGGGGGCTGAGCTGACCATCGTTGTGCTGACCGAAGCCAACATTGAGCGCCAAGTCAGCCAGGTCCAAGCACTGGTTGTTGGCTGGGGCTATGACACCAAGCTCAGCCAAGAGTCCATTCGTGCGCTGGTGGAGACCTCGGCCGGCGCCGGAGATGCAATCGTCAAAGCCTATCAGGGCGCTTTTGAAGCGGCCCGCCTGGGAAACTGATCGAGGTCGGTCGCGCCCTGTATCAACCATCAGCGTCAGCCGAGCAGCTCAGCCTGTTCGGCCTGACGTCGACGGACTACGACGATACCGTCGAGGTCTGGCCAGACAACTGGCAGGCATTCCGCCTCTTTGAGGCCATGTCCACACAGTGGCGGATGGGGGCATGTGGCGCCACCGGCCTCGATTACACGGCGATCTACGACACCGCCAGCCTCTTGGGCATCAGCAAAAAACACACCCTCAAACTCTTCCATGACCTTCGGGTGATAGAAGCCGAAGCCATGCTCGTCATGTCTGAACAAATGAAGGAAGGATGACGGCATGACCGATATTGCGAGTCTCGGGATTGAAGTCCAGACCGGCGACGTCACCAAGGCGGGCACCGAACTCGATAAATTCGTTCAGGCCGGGGAGAAGGCAGAAAAGGCCGCAGTAGGGGTTGGTCAGAGCTTTGAAAAGGCCTCCACTGCCGCCACTGGATTGACCAGCGCTGAAACCAGGCTGGGTGAAAGCACTGAAGACGCCAAAACGCGTTTGCTGGCCATGGCCAAAGCCTCTCTGGATTCCAGTGAGTACTTGAAGAGCTTGGCATCGAGCGTCAATTCCAGCACCACCGCCATGGATGCAGCCCGAGCCACCACCACCGACTTTGCTGCACTCAACCGGCGACTTAAGGCGGATGCTGACGCTTTGGTCGGAACGGTAGACCAACAAGCACAATCCACCCGCCAAGCAGCAGCGGCGACCGGGGTGCAGGCCGACGGCCTGGCCAAGCTTCTGGGGCAAATCAATCCTGCCGTTGCAGCGCTGGGGCGTCTTGATGAACAGCAGGCCAAGCTCGAGCAATACCGCAAGGCCGGGCTGATTGATGCAGAGACCTTCAAGGATTACTCGACGCGCCTCGATTCGACGCGCAAGAGCCTTGGCGGGTTTGACGATGGGTTGTCGAAAACCGGCCTGAGTGCGAAGCAAACCGAGGCGGCACTGCGTCAATTACCGGCTCAGTTCACCGATATATTTACCAGCCTGGCAGGCGGCCAAAACCCGCTGATGGTGTTGATCCAACAGGGCGGGCAGATCAAGGACTCGTTTGGAGGCATTGATAACACCCTGAACGTGCTCAAGGATAAGTTTCGGTCGCTGTTTTCAGGGGGCTCGGGCGTCGCTGACTTGGGGGCTTCGCTGGCCGGAGTAGCAGCCAGCTCGCAGGACGTGGCTGAAAGTGCGGGTGAGGCAGGCGAGAGTCTGTCTGACCTTGCCGAGAGTTCAAACACTGCCGCGGAAGCCGCTGAAAATGCACAGCGCGCCGTAGGGGCCATTCAACCCGTGGTCAGTGGCACTTCGCTCAGTTTGATGGGTATGGCAGCTGCGGTTGTTGCGGCAGCTGCAGCCTTGGGCGTTCTAATCTACGGCTATAACCAGGGCAGCAAAGAAGCCGACGAATACAACAAGTCGCTGATCTTGACCGGCAATTACGCTGGTACAACTGCGGTACGGCTTGCAGAGCTGGCTTTGCAAGTCAGTGCAGTTAACGGCACAACCTCCGAGGCAGCAGCCACCCTCGCCAAGTTGGCGGGAAGTAGTGTCATTGCCGGTGACAGCTTGCGAACGATTGCAGATGCAGCGGCTGCTATGGAAGACGCAACAGGACGATCCGTTGACGCAACGATTGCCGAATTCGTCAAAATTGCCAAAGACCCGGTTGCCGCAGCCAAAGAACTCAACGATCAGTATCATTTTCTGACAGCCTCTGTTTACTCCCAAATCGTCGCGTTGAAGGAGCAAGGCGATCAAATTGGCGCGGCGAAACTGCTCACCGATACTTACGCCGAGACGGTTAATACACGTTCCAGTCAGATCACAGACAACTTGGGTTATATCGAACGGGCATGGAAAGGCATCACTGATGAGGCCAAAAAGTCGCTTGATGCCATTAACAACATTGGCCGCCAGGCAGCACCTTCGCAAAAGATAGCTGAGCTTACTCAGAAGGTTGCCTATGGGCGAAGTGCGGTAAAGGCAGACCCCGACGACACCGATGCGGCCAAAAGGCTCGCTGCTGCTGAAAAAGAACTGGATGCTCTCACGAAGCTGCGCGAGAACGAGGAAAAGCAGGCTAAAGAGCAGGCACAGGCTCAAGCCATTCAGGACAAAGCAATAAACTCGCAAATTGCCTTTGATGCTCGCGAGAAATCATTCCGTACCAACAAGCAAAAGCGTGAAGACGAACTCAAAAAGCTGGATCTAGAAATTGCGGCCTTCCGTGCGGCAGACCCTAAAGATCCACGACTTGAACAGTCGCGAATTGATCAGCAGATTTCAAATATCAATGCGCGATACAAAGATCCAAAGGCAGCCAGAGGAGCTACGGGGGCGGTTGACCTCACTGATTTTAATGCTGCTCAAAACGCGATCAAAGGCATTCTGGCCGAGTACGCCAACGCTCAGAAAGAACTGGACGCGCTGCAAAAAGCCGGATTGGTCACGCAGGAGGAATACGGCTGGAAGCGCGCCGGTTTGATTGGCAATGAGAAGGACGAAATCACCGGCGCGTATGAGGCTGAGATTGCTGCTTTGGAGTCAGCCAAAACCAGAAAGACTACCTCTGCTGCACAAGCCATCGAACTCGACAAAAAGATCGCCGATGCCCGCACTGACATGATCAAAGCTCAGCAGGACGCGGACAGTAAACTTAAAGTGCTGGAGATTGATCAAGAGGGGCGTCTTAAAAAACAAACCTTGGCGATCAACAGTTACATAGATGCACTGACACGCCAGAACCAAGCACTACAGCAGGCAGGCCAACGTGCAGCGGCGGGCGCGGGGCAGGGCGACCGGCAGAATACGTTCAACGGCGAACTCAATGGCATCGAAGACCGGGCCAACCAGCAGCGGCTGGATCTGGCGCGGGACAAGGCTGACGCCGCGCGCAACATGAGTGCGGATGAGTACAACCAAAAGCTGGCGGCCATCAACAAAAGCGAATCTGACCTCAAAGAAACCACCCTCAGTAACTACGAGGAAATGTCCGCCGCTCAAGGTGATTGGCGCAACGGTGCAACGGCTGCTTTCCAGAACTATCTGGACAGCGCCCGGGATGTTGCAGGCCAGACTAAAAACCTGTTCAGCAACGCGTTCAGCTCGATGGAAGATGCGGTGGTCAATTTCGCCATCACCGGGAAAGGCTCCTTCGCAGACTTCACCCAATCGATTTTGGCGGACATGGCACGCATTGCCGCTCGGCAAGCCAGCTCTGCACTGCTTAGCAGCTTGGTGGGTGCGGCTGCGGGCTACTTCGGCGGAGGTAGCTCACCTCAATCCGCGGGCTCAACGCCGGGTGGTTACAGCCCCGAAGTCATTGATGGCTGGTCTGGTGTGCAGCAAGCCAAGGGCGGTGCTTGGTATTCGGGCGTGCAGATGTTTGCCGATGGCGGCGCCTTCACCAACACCATCGTCAGCAAGCCTACAACGTTCGGCATGGCCAACGGCAAGACCGGGGTCATGGGCGAGGCGGGCGAAGAGGCAATCATGCCGCTGACCCGCACCGCCAACGGCAAACTCGGGGTCATGGCTGTGGGCGGCGGTGGGGGTGGGACTTCTCTGAGTTTCAACATGCCCATGATTGTGATGACCGACGAAGAATCAGGCCGTCCAGAAGGTGCCGAACTCGACACCGAGGCTTTCCAGCACAACATGCAAGAGCGGATGCGCGCCGTGGCCAAGGAAGAAATCGCCAAATCATGGCGCCAAGGCGGCGTCAGCAGTCGCAACGTAAAAGGGTGATGTATGGCAATAGAAACGTTCATCTGGCAGAGCGAGAAAGGCGAGGGCGAAATCACACAGCGGGTTCGAACCAAGAAATTCGGCGATGGCTATGGTCAAACGGTATCGGACGGGATCAACAACAAATCCCAGTCCTGGCCGTTTATGCACACCGGGCCCAAAGAAAAGATCAAGGCCATCATGGCGTTTCTTGATCGGCACCAAGGCGCCAGAGCCTTTCTCTGGACACCGCCGCTAGGTGAGCTCGGACTTTACACCTGCAACGGCTACAAACCCTCACCCCGTGGCGGTCAGGTCTACGCCCTGTCAGCCACATTCGAGCAAGCGTTCCACCCCTAAGGTAAACCCTAATGGCATTGATCACGGACATCCAGAAACTGGAGCCCGGCGGCGAAGTGCGCCTGTTTGAAATCGACGGCAGTGAGTACGGCGCGGATGTACTGCGGTTTCATGGTCATGCCATCCCGCACACTCCGCAAGAGCTGGCCGCGGCCGCGAACTCTCCGAATGAATTGCCGGCCAAGTCGATCTTTTGGCAGGGAAATGAATACGCCGCCTGGCCTGTCAACATAGAAGGGATAGGCGCAGACAGCGACGGCACCGCTACACGCCCGACGTTTATCGCAGGGAATGTCAGCGGCCGGGTTACCGCGCTGTGTTTGGCCTTTGAAGACCTGCTCAAATTCAAACTCACCGTGCGCGAAACGCTGGCGCAGTACCTTGATGCCGAAAACTTCCCGCAGGGCAATCCGAGTGCTGATCCGACACAAGAGGCACTGGAGATCTGGTTTATCGACCAGAAAACCGGCGAAGACGGCGAGCACGTTCAGTGGGACCTGTCCTCACCCGGCGAAATCGACAACCACGGCTTACCCGGGCGACAGATGACTACCTTCTGCCACTGGGCCATGACCGGCGGCTACCGCGGGCCGAACTGCGGGTACACCGGCCGGCAGATGTTCGACGACGAGGACATCCCGACCGATGACCCCAACAAAGACATCTGCAAAGGTTGCCTGTCGTCCTGCAAATTACGCTTCGGCGAAAACGAAGAACTGGCCCACGGTGGATTCCCTGCTGTGTCCCTCATTACCCGGAGCTGACCATGCGCAAACATCTACTGAGCGCGATTCAGGCGCATGCGGCTGAAGAGTACCCGAAAGAGTGCTGCGGCCTGCTGCTGGCCGCCGGCCGCAAGCAGCAGTACTTCCCGTGCCGGAACATCGCCAGTCAGCCGAACGAAGAATTTCGACTTGATCCCCAGGACTACGCAGCAGCGGAAGACTTGGGTGAGGTGATCGGCATTGTTCACTCCCACCCTGACGCCACCAGCCGACCGTCACCCCATGACTTGGCCATGTGCGAAGCCACGGCGTTGCCTTGGCACATTCTGAGTTGGCCTGAGGGTGATTTACGTTCGACCACACCGACAGGCCGCACGCCACTGCTCAAGCGTCCGTTTGTGCACGGCGCTTGGGACTGTTGGCAGGTGTGTGCGGACTGGTACAAACGTGAGTGGGGGCTGGAGTTTGAGACTTTCAAGAGGGAGGACGGTTGGTGGGAGAGTGCGGATAACAGCAGTCTGTATGAGGCCAATTACGAAGCGGCGGGATTCGTTCGGGTTGATCAGCCGCAGCGCGGCGACTTGATCGTTATGGCGATCGGGCGAACGGTCCATCCAAATCATGCGGGGATTTATCTCGGTGATGATCCGGCACTACCTAGTGAAGAATCAGGCGTGTTCGGGCCGGGGCCGTTTTTGCTGCATCACCTGTATGGACGGCCGTCTGAGGTGATCGTTTATGGCGGGCCTTGGCTGGACAGAGCCAGTCTGATCCTCAGGCACAAGGATGCAAAATAACCAACATGACGCGGCATGGCCGCAGGAGCAGGTTATGACTGACTCCGGTAAGGGTGGTGACGGCTTCCCCGACTACGACGACGCAGGAAAGCTGCTTGAAGGGCTTACTCGGAAGATTTCTGAGACGACTCTGGCAAAAGACCTGAAATCAAAGATTCAAGCGCAAGGTGATGAGCCGACCGATCTTTTATAATTGATTTGTCGGCTGGCATTGACTCGATTAAAGACTTGGCGGCATCAGCAACTTTGGTCCTGCCAGCCACGTCGAGATTGGCAATAGCTGTTCCTATTATCTGCATCGCTGCACATACACCCAGTTCGAAGGGTGTTACCACTCGTTGTTCTTCGCTCACATTGACCTCCGGGTCATATACGCGCCTGTATTGGCGCTATTCCAGTCCTTGGGTTTGTAGCCAAAGGGCTGGGAAAATCCTATTGAGTAAGGGCAGGAGGCTACTACGGCAGGTGAAGTGTTGTTACTGGGGATTCGTACAGGTTGCAACCATTTGCTAATCTATAGGCAATCTGCGTACACTTGGTGCCAATGAAAACAGTCTTTTTTGAAACCAAAAGCTTCACCGCTACGGTAGGTAACTACCTCACTGACGATGAATACCGACAGCTTCAGGTCGAAATGCAGGCGAACCCGGCAGCAGGCGATGTAATGCCGCGCACAGGTGGATTCCGAAAGCTACGCTGGCAAGACGCCCGCAGAGGGAAGGGCAAGCGTGGCGGATTGCGAGTTATCTATTACTGGCTGCTGGATGATGGTCAGTTCTGGATGTTTGCAATCTACGACAAGGATGAGCTTGAAAACCTGACCGCTGATCAGGAGAAAGCGCTGAAGGCGGCCATTGGTGCAGAATTGAAACAACGAGGTGGGAAATGAAAAAGCGCGATCTGTTTGCCGAACTGATGCAGGGCGTGAACGAGATGGGCGAACATCGTGAAGGGAAGATCACCCTTCGCCAGTACGAAGCAGAGGCGTTACCGGCCCCCGAGGTAACTGCTGCCGAGATCATTTCCCTGCGCGAAAAGCTTCATATGTCTCAGCCAGTGTTTGCCCGGCAGATCAGAACCAGCCCGGACACACTGAAAAATTGGGAACAGTCGAAGTCAAAGCCGAACGCCCAGGCGGCGTTGTTGATCAAGCTGGTTCAGCGCTTCCCGGATATGGTTGATAGACTCAACGCTGTTTAAGTTGATCTGTATATGAAAGCCCGGCCCTCGCGCTGGGCTTGTTGAATCTGGTGCCTTACCAGCAAACGACCCGCAAGCCGCCTACTAGATCTAATATTTCATCGGGGCGAATTGGCTGGATCTCCAATATGGAGATCAGACCATCAATCACCCTGCGCGACTCTTGACTGACCGGTTTTCCATGAGGCAGCAGCAAGTCTGCAATCGGATAGCACTCATTCGGCCAGTTTTTAAGCGCATTGATTAGTAGGTTACGTAATTCTAACAGCGCGTAAGGACCATCGGCTGGATCTGCAAGCGCTAGTCTCAGCTTCGTGAATTCAAGTTGCATTATCTGCATCCTAGTCAGTAAAAAATGTCCGGCGGCCTAGGCTTGGTCTACCTGTAATGGCGCTGGCGAAGCACTTCAGAGCAGCGCTTGGCGATTGTCAAAAAGTGCCAGCCAGTAAAAAGCATCAGCCCAACCGCACTGTACGCAGCGACTCCCAATGCTGTAATACCTACTTGGTTTGTGGCGTGTATGAGTTCTGGAGCAACGTCTTTGGCTACCCACAAGTAGTAACTCCCGGCCAGAAAACTTGGTCCACCAATTAGGGCAAGCGCCCAACTATTGAGCTCCGACCAGGGCCGCTTACGTTCGATTCGAAATAACTGTAGAGCTTTCTTAAGCGCCTTCACTGGGACTTCCTCAGACTTGGTTATAGGGCACAGCGCTACTACTGTGGCGAGTATTTAGGTATTGGCATTTCATCCATGCTGGATGCCCGTTCAGGTTCCGACAGAGCGTTATTCTTGGTGGTGGCATTTTGATGCTAAAGTTGTTTTTTTTCAAAGGAACTGAGTTATGGCCCTCAGAATCAGGAAGAGCATTAAAATTGCTCCTGGTGTTCGGATTAACATCAGCAAAAGTGGTGTGAGCACGTCTCTTGGCGTGAAAGGTGCCACAGTAAACCTAAGTAAGCGCGGTACGAGGATAACCACCGGAATTCCTGGCACTGGAATATCTTCGTCGAAGTTCTACGGGGCCGGGAAGATAGAGGCTACCCCTGCGCCGCCTACACCGGCGTGGGCGTATGTGGCCACCTTGCTAATTATCGCAGCAGTTCTTTGGTGGATATTCAGCTGAGGTCCACTCGCAGGCCTAATGTTTTCGGTGCTCTGAAATGAGAAAGCCCAGCTAAGTGCTGGGCTTTTTGTGTTTGATTGTTATTACCCGCGTTTGAGAGACACCATTGCATCCACAAACCGTTCAGCTTTCTTCTGCGTATCTACAAGAGAGCTGTTCATGACGTTCCCGCCAGTGCTCCGGGTCTGCACAACCCATCGGCCGCGTTTCGAGTAGAGGGCCACGGTACCAATTGAGTTGTAGTAAATACGAGTCTGAACCGCTTTTGACGATGTTCTTGAACTGCCTGCTGCTATCGCTCCGCCACCGAGAGGGACTGCACTGGCGAAGCCGCTGGTGGTCGAGAGTATGCCGCTGCCATAACCAATGTACTCATCAGTAAACACGACCTGTTCCGGTCTAGTCTTGAGAGGTTGTTCCATAAGCACCTGTTCGATTACCGAACGTGCCTGCTCTGGGCTGATCTTGGCCGGAGTGTATTCAACGACCTTTGACACGCATCATGTGAGCAGAAGCATTAGTGCAGCTATTGCGAAGGGTCTCATCACAGGCTCCGTTATTGTTGGCCTCGCATTCTGCCATGACGGCGGTGCTGATGCTAAAGTCCCGGAAAATCAATGAGGGAACGACATGCGGATTTTGATATGGGCTCTGGCGGTGGCATTTTTGGCAGGTTGCACCAGTCCTAGCGAGTTAATGTCTGGGACACCAATCCACACATACACCACAACGAAACTACCTAAGGATGTCGCCTTGTGCGTATATCCAGCTTGGCAGGACTACCGCTCAACATCTGTATTAAGTGAAACTACAAACGGTTACCGCATAGTTGTAGGTACTGACACGGGTCAGACCGACGATATTCTGAATATCGAGTTGTCAGATAATGGCAAGGGCAGTCTCATCAAACTCTACCAGCGCATGCCTTGGTCTCAGATAGGCCGCAGTGGCTTGACGCCGGCACTTAATAAATGTTTGTAACATGTCCTCTTTAAGCCGCCTACGGGCGGCTTTTTAATATCTGGAGATGTGTAATGGCTTCATCTGCGATTGATTATTCTCCTTTAGAAACTATTCGCCTTTGCGGCGTACTACGCCAATTTGGCAAGGAGTACAGGCTTTCCGTACGCACACCTGCAGAGGCAATCAAAGCTCTGTGTATTCAAGTTCCAGGGCTTGAGCGCTTTATAAGTTCAGCAAAAGCAAAAGGGCTGGAGTTTGCTGTGTATCGCGGCAAGCGAAATATTGGCGAGGGAGAGCTTGGGTTTCACGGGAGTGGAGAAATAAAAATTATTCCGGTGATCACGGGTAGCAAGCGAGCGGGTCTTCTTCAGACGATTGTTGGGGTGGTAATGATCGTCGCTTCTTTTATCCCCGGTTTTCAAGCACTTGCTCCTGTGGGTATTGCGCTGGTCGCCGGCGGTGTAATCCAAATGCTCAGCCCCCAACCCGGCGGCCTTAAAACCAGCGCAGCCCCTGAAAACACCCCCGGTTACGCCTTTGGCAGCGCCAAGAACACCACCGCATCAGGCAACCCGGTGCCGCTTTGCATTGGTAACCGCCGCTGGGGTGGCGCGATCATCAGCGCGTCAATCTACGCCGAAGACCAGATGTAATACGCGACCGAACACCGCGCCGCCCTTGAGGCGGTTTTTTATTGCCTGGAGAACAGCATGGGCGCAGCACGCAACATAAATATCCACGGCGCCAAGGGCGGATCTGATAAGCCAAAAACGCCCACCGAGGCCCCAGACAGTCTGCGCTCAATAGCCATTGCCAAGATGCTGATAGCCATTGGCGAAGGGGAATTTTCAGGAATACCGACGGCAAAGGACATCTTCCTCGACAACACTCCGCTAGCCGATGCTCAAGGCAATCTCAATTTCCCCAATGTTAAATGGGAATGGCGTACGGGCTCGGTCGAGCAGCCCCACATTCCAGGTATTCCTGCCATCGAAAATGAGACAACGCTGGGTGTTGAATTACGCAGCGGCACGCCGTGGGTTAAGGCAATCAGCAACGCTCAGCTGTCGGCTGTGCGTCTTCGTTTCGCATGGCCTGCACTGCAAGCTGTCGATTCTGAAAACAACATCAACGGCTATCGGATTGAGTACAAGGTCGAAGTGGCTACAGATGGCGGCGCCTACAAAGACGTGTTGAGTGAAGCGGTAGACGGCAAAACCACCAGCACCTATGAGCGCACCAGGCGTATCAACTTACCGAAACCGGGAAATCATTGGCTGCTCCGTGTCACGCGCATCACTCCCAACCAGAACAACAATAAAATCGCAGACACAATGCAGATTGCTGGTTACACGGAGGTCATTGACGCAAAAAGCCGTTATCCAAACACAGCGCTGCTTTACATCGAATTTTCTGCAGAGCAGTTTCGCAATATTCCGGCGGTCACCGTTCAATGCAAAGCCCGCAAGTGGCAGGTGCCCAGCAACTACGACCCTGAAAGCCGGACCTACAGCGGTATTTGGGATGGGACTTTCAAAGAGGCCTGGACTGACTGCCCGGCTTGGGTGACCTACGGCATCACCGTCAACGACCGCTTCGGTCTCGGCCGTCGGATCAAAACCTGGCAGGTCGATAAGTGGGAGCTTTACCGCATCGCTCAATACTGCGACCAGCTTGTGCCTGACGGCAAAGGCGGAATGGAGCCGCGCTTTATTTGCGACCTCAACCTTCAAGGCAAAGCAGACGCTTGGGCACTGTTGCGGGACATCTCTGCGATTTATCGCGGCATGACGTATTGGGCACAGGGGCAAGTGTTCTCCCTGTCGGATATGCCGCGTTCTACAGACTTTGATTTTGCCTACACCCGCGCCAACGTGATCGATGGCAAATTCACTTATGCCAGCGCTTCGGAGCGTACCCGTTACAGCCGTGCTCTGATCAGCTATGACAACCCGGCCAACAACTACGACACTGACGTTACCGCGGTGACCGACAGCAAGCTTCAGCGCCGCTATGGCGATAACCCATTGGAGATCAGTGCCATCGGCTGCACCCGGGAGTCAGAGGCGCAACGTCGGGGTAAATGGGCGTTGCTGACCAACGCCAAGGATCGCACAGTGACTTTCAGAACCGGGCTGGCCGGCCGCATTCCTCTGCCGGGATATGTCGTCCCGATTGCGGACGAGTTGATCGCGGGGCGGCCAATTGGGGGGCTTTTATCGGCGGTGAATGGCAAAGTGATCACTCTCGACCGCGAAACCTCAGCCAAGCCCGGCGATCGCCTAATACTAAACTTGCCAGACGGCACATGTGAGGGGCGGACGGTCCAGCTGGTCAGTGGCCGTAAGATCACCGTGACGACTGCATATCCGGTCGCACCTGAACCCGAGTTGGTGTGGTGCCTGGACGCAGAGGATTTGGCGGTACCGCTTTACCGCGTCACCAGCGTGTCGCGTCCAGAGGCAGGCGTATTTGAAATATCTGCCGTGCAGTACGACCCGAGCAAGTTTGCGCATATCGACACAGGCGCCCGACTGGAAGAGCGACCCATCAGCGTGATTCCAATCACCGTAGTACCGGCGCCGGCCAGCGTGACGCTGACGTCGAACTCTTCAATTTCCCAAGGCTTGGCCATCACTACGATGACTGTCGCTTGGGCGTCTGTTCCGGGGGCTGTCGCCTATGAGGTGGAGTGGCGCAAGGACAGCGGCAACTGGATCAAGGTGCAGCGCACTGGCTCATCCAGCGTGGACGTAACCGGTATCTATGCGGGCGCTTATCTGGCCCGGGTGCGCGCGGTCAGTGCCTTCGATATTTCCTCGATCTGGAAGTCATCGGAGCTGACCCAACTGAACGGCAAAGAGGGCTTGCCCCCTGCGGTCAGTTACTTGACCACGCAAAGCCTGTTGTTTGAGATCGGCCTCAAGTGGGGATTCCCGGAAGGGGCGGAAGACACCCAGCGCACCGAGATTTGGTACAGCAAAGCCAATAGCCTGGAGAGCGCTGCAAAGATATCCGATCTGGCCTACCCGCAGAATGATTACAGCCTGCAAAGCCTTGCGGCGGGCGCGCAGTTCTTCTTTTGGGCGCGATTGGTCGACCGCACCGGAAACATCGGACCTTTTTACCCGATGATAAATGGCGTGATGGGACAGGCGAGTGCAGAAGCAGGCCCGATTCTGGAGATGATCGCCGGCCAGATTGGCGAAACCGAACTGGGCAAGGATTTGCTGGATCGCATCGAACTGATCGACGGCATTGGGCCGGGCTCTGTCAATGAGCGGCTCGACGAAGCTAAAAAGGAACTTGAGGACCTAATCGACGAGATCACTGACGCGCTGGAGTACGACAACGCCAAGGCCTATGCCTCTGGGGATGTGGTGCGCTTGGGCAATCGATTGTTTCAAGCGATCGCAGCCACCACCGGAAATCCGCCGCCGAACGCGACTTACTGGGTCGACATGGGCACTTTGGCCGAAACCACCAATGCGCTTGTGCTTCAGGTGCAAAAGAACTCAGCCAGCATAATCGAGCAGGACGGCAAGATTACAGCGCAGGCCGAGCAGCTCAGCGCTATTAATGCCAAGGTGATTGATCCTGTGACCGGACTTGAAGCTACGGCCAGTGGATTAACCTCGCTTACCAGCACTGTCGAAACCCTCGACGGCAAAGTCACGGCGACTTCTGAAAAAGTCGATGGTGTGTACGCTCTTGTCAAAACCGATTCTGCGGGCGACTCCAACGGGAGTGCAGGCGACTCCACCTCATCGGCAGGTGCGTGGTCGATCATGTCTGCGATTGCCGAGCGCGACTTTGCCCAGTCAGTGCGTACTGACACGGTGGAAGCCAAGGTGGCCGACAACGCTGCAAGCATCATTGATGTGGCCAAAGCCTCGGCGGATGCCACCTCGGCGCTGGCAACTGACATCAAACAGGTTACAGCTACAGTCGGCGAAACTTCGGCGGCCATTCAAGTGGTGAGTAAAGCGCAGGCTGAGTTTGAGAAAAACGCCAGTGCCACTTGGTCAGTCAAGATGCAGGTCAACGCGAACGGGCAGTTAGTGACAGCGGGAATTGGCTTGGGCATTGAAACCAATGCCGAAGGCGTGACACAGAGTCAGTTTCTGGTGAGTGCTGATCGCTTTGCAGTAGTGGGGGCGCTCGCTGGCGGGCAAGTATTTACGCCATTTGTCGTTGAAAATGGCCAAGTGTTTATGCAGTCGGCGTTTATTCAGAACGGCAGTATCAACATGCTGAAAATCGGAGAGGCATTGCAGTCGGATAACTACGTGCCAGGTGTTTCTGGTTGGCGCTGGAATAAAAGTGGTGCTGTCGAGAATAACGGCATCGGCTCCCGTGGTCGCAGAACTTCAAATGAGGTATCCGAGCGTTTTTATGATGCTAATGGAACACTCAGAATCCGAATGGAGGTTTAAATGCCGGTTGTTTTTGAGCTTTACAATGAGGACGGTTCGCTACAGTTTGACCTCACAGCCCGACTCACCAAGTACCTCGGAGCGGTTCAGACAACCCCGGGATCAGCTGGAAGTATCAGCGATGCAAAATTAGCCACCGGAACACCGTGGTACGTCATTTTGCCCTCTGCGCATATAAGCCCTGAAATCGGGCGATCCGTGGGTATACCTGAAGTCACATTCTCGGATACCGCCATGCAGTGGTCATCCATTTCAGGGGAGGTTAACCCCGCAGGCTGCGTCATTACCTACGGAGTTTATTAATGGCTTTGATTGAAGTGGTGAGTGATTCGGGCGTTACCTTGATTGATGACACCTTCAAAAATATGTGCTTGCTGACTAAAGGCTCTCTCTCATTTACGTGGTCTGGGGCATTCGGGGCAGCGGGAGGGAGGGCGACGGTTACCGTAAACACAGCGACCGGAGAGACGCCATTTATCGCCATATCCAGTCCGTTCACAACAGGGGTTATTTCGGCAGGCATTTCAGGAAATACGACGACATGGACAATCGCTTGCGATGAGAGCGGCAAAAACAAAATAGCTGAGTATTTTGTCTTTTACATTCCGAGTCGAGTGCCCAATGCGAATGGGATACTTCAATTATTTAATGAGTCAGGCGAACTTGTATTTGATAGCGGCTTGAAGTACTCAAGGTTTATAGGTGAGCATCCTGCCAATATCGCCAACCCTCAAACCTACATGCAACCTGCTGGCAGGAAATACGCCATCTGCCATGTCAGGTTGGCCAGCAATTCGGGGGTGGCGTTTATTCCGGGGCAAGTTCCAATCGGTAAAGCCCTGATTCGTATTTTTTACACCTATTGGGGGTCTTATGTGTCTGGTAATACGGTAGGCGTGCATTACACGATTGATCACTGGCGCGAGTATATGGGTTCACCCACGATAAAAACTTGGAATCAGACAAAACCCAATGGAAAGATCATGGTTCTTGATGTGACCGGCTACTGATTTTTTTAAACCCCTTATCCTGAACTATCAATATGCTTCATTCAGCAGAGGCAAATCACCAACCCCGCCAAGTCGCGGGTATTTTTTCGCCTGGAGAACAACATGGCACGGCAAGAAATTATCTTAGGCACACCCCCTGCGGGGTTGGGCGGCGATCCACCGCGTACAGCCAGCATGAAAATCAATGCCATGACGCAGGAGCTGTACGACAAGAATGCAGCACTCGGCACGGCAGCTTCGCGTGGAGCTCAAACTGCACGCAAAGCCGCTTCAGGGGAGGTATTGATAGCGGGGTTTAATGGTATTGGCTTACAAAATGACCTCCGTTCCACGTTATACACAAGGGGCATACCCTCTGACATCATATCTTCGGGAACTTGTCTTGGATTTGCGGATGGATATGATTTAGGTATCCCCGGTGCCAATGGGGCTGGTGTATACGGCGTGTTAGAGAGCAGTGTTCACTGGCCTGAAATGTCCGGCGGCGATGGTATTCAGCAGGAATTTAAGAGGCCCAACACTACCTACAGAAGGGTGGCGCTCAGCTTAGCCAGTTGGGGGCCTTGGGTTATCGTTGGCACAAAGACTGTAGGCACCAATCTAGAGGGCGCGATAATTGAGCGAGGTGTAAACGGAAACGGTGGCTACACCCGATTTGCGGACGGGACTCAGATCTGCTGGGGTTCATTCTCGGGCTATATAGCAAATAGAACCATAGAATATCTTTTTGCAGCCCCTTTCGTGGAAGGTGTTCAGGTATGCGTAGCGGGCACCGTGGTACCTAGCAGTCGATACGATACAACTTGGTCCATGTGGTCGGGTAATCCTAGAGTGTGGAACTTTACTTCAACCGTAGACTCGCAGAACACGGTTCAATGCTTGGCGATGGGGAGATGGAAATAATGAAAATAATACTAAGCCCCCAACGGCGCGAGGACACTCTAAAAATAGTAAAGCAAGGGGCCACTCTTTTCATAAATGATGAGGCATTCAGCTTTTCAAGAATGGGAGATGGTGACACCCTTCCCCGAGAGGCAATTAAAAGCGAGTGGTTTGCAGGCCCGGTTGAAAAGCTAAACGGGGAAATAATCGTAACTCTGGTAATGCCAAACCCATGGAACTATAGCCATGATCAGGCTTTTCCCGAGCCCATAAGCGATGTCCCCGATGGAGTTGTAGATCTCCCGAAACCTCTGCCAGAATTGCCGGACTTCTTCGGCCAAGGAGTAACAGATTGAGCAATATCGACTGGGATATGCTAATAACAAGTGAAAGGAAGGGCGCCCAAACAAGTAAGGCTCTTGAGGCTGCATACGCAGAAAAGGAGGCTCTGTGGCAAGAATTGGAAATGCTGGTTATTGCGGAACAACTACTAGCAATCGAAGATGATGATCCCATAGCCCTATCCGGCACCGAGCGTCAATGGCGCGACTACCGCATCCAAGTACGCGCATGGAAAGAGGGCGCCGAAGGCTTCCCGGAAGCAGAGAAACGGCCAGTGCGGCCCAGCTAAAAACAGCATCACCCAGAACCCCGCCGAGTGCGGGTATTTTTTTGCCTGGAGAAAGCCATGCCCATCACCGTGCAGCAGTTGCTGCTGATCCTCCCGAACGCCGGCCAATTTGCCGGCGTTTTTGTACCTGTCTTGAACACCGCCATGAACCGGTTCCAGATTGTTGGCTCGAAGCGCGTTGCGGCCTTTATCGCGCAGATTGGCCACGAATCCGGCCAGTTCCGTTACGTGCGCGAACTGGGCAATGACCAATACCTGAGCAAATACGACACAGGCTCACTGGCTAAACGCTTGGGCAACACCCCCGAGGCGGACGGCGACGGTCAAAAATATCGAGGCCGCGGCCTGATCCAGATCACCGGCCGGGCCAACTACATGATGTGCGGCGAAGCGCTGGCCCTTGATCTGATCAACCAACCCGAGCTGCTGGAAAAGCCGCAGCACGCATGCATGTCAGCGGCATGGTTTTGGGCGAGCAGGGGGCTCAATACCTTGGCCGACGCGGGCCAGTTCGACACCATCACCCGGCGCATCAACGGCGGTCAGAACGGCGCAGCAGATCGTCAGGCACTGTATGCTCGTGCCCTCAAGATGTTGGCGTGAAGCTCGATGCGGTGAAGTGGGGCGGGGCATTGCTGCTAACGCTTGGCCTAATGGGTGGCAGTGCATGGGCGGCATGGGCGTGGCAGGCCAACGCTTACGGCCAGCAACTGGCCAAACAGGAAACCGCCCACCAAACAACCCTGACTCATCTGGCCAATGCCAACTCAGCGCTAATCCTCGCGGAGCAGGGCAAACGCTTCGCCCTGGAACAATGGCTGGCAGCCAGTGACCAAGCCCATTATCGAGCCCTGACTGATGCCAAAACTAATCAAACCCGCCTGCGTGATCGCCTTGCTACTGCTGACCTGCGGCTGTCAGTCCTACTCGACACCACCGCCACAAATGATCGTGACGGAATGCAAGCCACCACCGGCCCCCGTCGCTTGGTTCATGGAACCACGAGAGCCCAACTTGACCGAGCGCATGCTCAACGAATTATCGGAATCACCAGCGACGGCGACCAAGGACTGATCGCGCTGCAAGCCTGCCAGGCCTACGCCAAAGAAGTCTCACACACGAAATAAAAGGAGCGGCCGAAGCTGGATGCGTCAACATCTAGCCCGGCCACCAAACCCGCAGATCATCCCTGCAAGCCCAGTCAAGGCTCCTGCTCCGTGCACAAAGCGGAGCGAGCCTAGCACCTGTCTATCCATACAGTAAAGGTCTTGCAAACAATGTCATCACCCATCATTCCTTGGATGGGCGGCAAACGCCGCCTCGCCGACCGCCTTATCCCCCTGTTCCCACCCCACGAATGCTACGTCGAAGTCTTCGCCGGCGGCGGGGCACTCTACTTCCTGCGCCCGCAGCCTGCTCCAGTCGAAGTGCTCAACGACATCAACGGCGACCTGGTGACCCTGTACCGCGTGGTGCAGAACCACCTGGAAGAATTAGTGCGTCAATTCAAGTGGGCACTCAGCTCACGGCAGATATTCGAGTGGCAAAAAATGACCCGCCCGGAAACCCTGACCGACATCCAGCGCGCCGCTCGTTTTTTCTACCTGCAGCATCATGCTTTCGGTGGCAAGGTCTCAGGTCAGAGTTTCGGTACCGCAACAACAGCTCCCGCAATCAACTTGCTGCGCATCGAAGAAAACCTGTCTGCCGCTTTGGCAGCGCCTGTCCGGTACCTACGTTGAAAACCTGCCCTGGCTTGAGTGCGCCGAGCGCTACGACCGGCCGCACACCTTCCACTACATGGATCCACCTTACTGGCAGACGGCTGGATACGGCGTCGACTTCCCGTTTGAAAACTACGAGCGCATGGCTGACTTTATGCGGCGTTGTAAAGGCAAGGTCATGGTTAGCATCAACGATCACCCGGATATTCGGCGGGTGTTTGAAGGGTTTCATTTTGAGACGGCTGAGATCCGGTACACGACCACGAATCAGCGGCAGGGGAGGGCTGAGGTGACGGGGGAGTTGATTGTTATGAATTGGGAACCTAGTATCTGTAATGGATTATTTTAGCATTGTGCGAGAAGGACAGGAGTAGAGTTAGTGATTGGTTATAATTCGATCCTTCTCATAGCTCTGGATCCAGGGATGGGACATGGATTCTCTAAATGATCTGTATGAAGACTTTGAAGTTTTATGTTTTTTTGAGAAAGGTAATCTGGAAGTAATACCTTTTGAGTTTTCAGTTTTGTTTGGAGAGCTTTCGAATAGGAGCGATTTTTTGCTGGAGAGTTATTAGCATCAGTAGTAAGATAAAGTCGGTAGGTTTTGTCGCTTTGTGTTGGTGGCGTATCCTATTATAAAAGATGTATGAACTAAAAAACTATAATTGCTAATGGAGTGGCTGTGAGTACTACAACTCAAAACGAACTGAGGCGAACTTTTATTGCGATGCTGTTTGCGCTCGTTGCAGCCACTGTGGCCCAACAAATATCGGAATTATTATTCGTGGTCACCGGGGGGTGGGATTCGGCTTCAAGTCCATCGAAGATGTTTGACAATTTGTTTGCAGAGGAAGGCGCTCTCCTCGCAACGCTGTCACATTCCCTGTTGGCGCTTCTTTTGGTAACGATAAGTTGGGTGATGTGGTCGAAGTCTCAAGCGGGAGGTTTAAAGAAGGAGATATCTTCTATATTTTCTAAGGAGTTTGTAATATTGCTGGTTGAGGTTTTTCTGGTTGTTTTGTACTTTGCAATCGTAAAGACTGTAGAGCAAAATTTTCAGAATTATACTGTTAATAAGAAGATTTCTGAATATGTAGGTGTTGCCTCTGCGAGGCCTGAGGCGCTTCAGTTGATGTGGGTTTTTGCTGTTTACTTTATTTGGGATTTTATTGTTGATGTTGTAACGAGTCCTAGGTATGAACAAGGGGTTGTGGTGCCATCTAGTGTTATTTCTTATTTTACTGGGGTTGTGGCATACTGCTCAATTTCTATGATTTGTCTTCTTGGTGCTTGGTTGGTAAGCGGTGTCTCTGCTTCTGTAGCTACGCCTTATGAGGCTGTAATTGGTGATGTTGCTTTGTTGTGTGTACTACTGTTTTTTGTTCTTGCGAAGCAGTTGGAATACCATACGACCAAAATTTTCCCTAAGGAAGCTACTAGGAAGAACACAAAGCGTGATACTCCTCCTAGTGTTCAAGCGTACGTGGGGATGGTGATTTTGATCGCAGTTTATACTTACTTAATAATGGTGTTGATATGGCCGCCGAGCTTCCTGAGATAATTGGTCTAGTTGGTCCAATAAGGGCTGGAAAGACCACGATCACTAAGCATCTCGTGGATCGATACGGATACTCTTTAGCTTCTAATTCTGAAGTTTTGAGGAAGATACTTAGTGATGTCGGTATGGCTCAATCAAGAGATAATCTTGGCTCGCTAGGAAACTCAATTTTTAGTATTTTTGGAAATGATCTAATCGCAAGGCATAGAGTGGAGAATCTCCATCTTGGTAAGATTGTAGTAGATGGCATTAGGTACACGGATGAGTTAGCTCGTTATCGTGAGGTGCCAGGGTTTAGGCTCATAGGTGTGCAGGCCTCTGTTGAGACGCGTTTTGAGCGAGCTATCTTGGATGCTGAAGTGTGTAAAGATATTGAGTTGACTAGAGGTAAGTTTGATGAATTAGTCTATTCAAGGAGTGAGCTAGATGTGCCTGAACTCTTATCTAAAGCTGATAGAGTTATTTATAATAATGATGACATGGCTCAGCTATGGTTAGAGGTTGATCAAGCTATACTAAGCTGGATAGCTTGATCTCTAGGTTAAACTGCGCTGATCCGCTGTAGTGTATCGGCGCATTTTTGCAGATAATTCAGGTCTTTTCCTAATATCCAGTATTCATGATCTTTGCAGAGATTTTTCGTGTCACGAATTATGTGTATGTTAAAGCCAGCTGATTTCACATCATCGGAGAGCCGCTTTTTTGCTTCGATCGTTCTCCGGTATACATTAGCAATCATGGCGCCAACTGGGCTCATTGTGCGATATAGTTCAGTTAGCTGGTTTGGATAAAAGGGGAAGTGTAATACGAAAACCGCCATAACCAGTTCAAAATGATGATCGTTGAAATGTAGTTTGTATTCGCTACTTGAAAAAATTTGACATTTATTGTTTTCGTTTTGGAGTTTTTGAATGACCTCAGGGTCTGCATCCGAAATTATGTACATTGCCTGGTTCTCAGGCTGGTTGTAAAATATCGGCTGTGACCCTGCGCCGATCTCTAGAAAAGTTCGCGGTGCAAGCTCAATAGCAATTTGCTTGAATAGCTCTCGTACGTCGACGTTAGTTTTACTAATTAAATTTGGGTAGCTCGCGCGTGCTCTGCATAGGTGGCTGACTTCTTCAGAGCTTAATTCGTCAAGATTGGGCGTATACGTGTAAAAAAAGTCCATAAATCTATAATAGATTTTTCCATCGTACTTGGCTTCGCTTGGACCTTTTTCATCGCCTAGTACTTTCAGAACATTAGGCTCAATCATTTTAAAATCGCGGTCACTCATTCTCCACTCCATGGGAAAATTATTATTTTTTAAATATCAAAATGTCTTCGCATTTGACACTGGCCATTAGCCGTCGACGGCTTGATTTTATATCTCTTTTCCTACGAAGACTTAGGTTAAAGCCTTTGGATTCGGCAGCCAAAATCAGCTCGTTTGTTGTAGATGCTCTGGCTCCAGACTCACCCACAACTAAAGCCATTGAAGAACCTGTTTTTAATACGCGATAGCATTGCGTAAAAAACGAATTTATAAAATTCATATATAGTTCGTGGCTGTTCTTTCTGGTTCGGTTTGATCTCGCGCCGGACTCATGTGATCTCAGTTTTTCGAAGTCTCTAAATCCTAGTTGGTCCGCTGCAAGTTCGTCTTTGTCGAACCAGAGATAACTTAGTCTTTGAGATTTTATATAGTCAGCAACTCCGTAATAAGGTGGCGAGGTAACAATAAAATCTATATGTTCTTCAGGCAGGTCTTGCATGTTTTTTACGCAGTCGCCGTGAATCAATTTGTATCTAGATCTTGTTAGTTTTCTCGTTTCGTTATCAGAGTGAACCTGCACAAGTTTGTGGGACTGTTCGGTAATAGTTATGTAGTCATTGGCAGCATTGATGAAAATAGAAAGTGCATCTTTCAGAGTTATTTCGAAGGGCTTTGGCTTTACGTTGTCGCAAACCCATCCCCAATGACGCCCCTGCGACGAAGTGTTCTTTAGTACACCCGAAAAAATGGCGAGAAAACAACGTTTTGTGTCGGTGTTGTCAATGCGTAGAATTGCCGATAAAAGTCTATTTAGAGTATTGAGGGTCTCAGGGTGGTACCATGCAGATAGTTCTTGGTGGTGAGGATGTTGTAATATTTCTTTGGAGGTGAACAGCTTCTCCGAATCTCTGATAATGATATCTAGATGTTGTCGTAAGCTCCTAGGGGCAGGGAAGTGTAGTTTTGCGTGACTCATCAGCAATGCAACAGGGTTTGTATCCATGCCAATGAAGGTCCGTCCTAAACGGATGGCCTCCACTCCAGATGTACCAGAACCGTTAAAGGGATCAAGTACTAGCCCGCCCTTTTTTGTGAACACGGGTATTAGTGTCCCAGGAATAGCTGCTACATAAGTCGCAGGATACCAGTGTACAGAGTGGATTCCAGAGTTGCCTAGGTTCGGGAATGACCAGTCAACATCTTCGAGTTGCTCATTTGTATTCAAGTTGAAGCTCGTCCGTCTTAGAATAGAAACTTCCTGTATACGTCTCTGGGAAATCGAAATCGAAAGTTTCTGGCTCAAAAAGCTCGATAAAAGATTTAATTACCTCTTGTCGCCACTTGTTAGATTGTGTTTTAGTTAATCTAACTTGTCCTGGGCTCTTTTTGACAAGCGCAATCATGCAGCTGGTAGAGTTTTTTCCGAGATGAACTATTTTGTTGTCGTCAAGAGTGATCTTGATTCCCCGGCTAATCAACCCTTTCTCGTTCCACACAAAGTAACCAGAATTTTTTATGATTTCGGTAATATTGCTATCCATATGGTCAGATATGTCTTTATTCTTCAGTTTTTTAGGCGAAGAGAAATTTTTAAACCATACGTAATCAACGAATTTATAATCACATCCAGAAATTAGCTGCCAGCCTAATGCTTGGGTTGTGGGGGTTGCTCGCAGCTTATCTTCAAATTCCGGCTCAGTCATGTACCAGTCGGTGGGCGTGATTATATTGTTATCGACTGCGAGGCGAACCAGATCTGTTTGTAGCGCGTTATAAGGAATGCACTCGGGATGCGCAATAATCATTGTGTATATACGCTCTCTAAATTCTAGCCACTTATGCAAGGGGGCAATGGCTTCCTTCGAAAAGATAAGGCCATTTAAGCCTTTGAGGCGCATAGAGTTACGTATTGTTTTAATATTTTCTTTAGCTCCTTCCCAGCCGAGCATAGCCGCCATACGGTGTACGTTGTCGATGTTGTCAATGTCTATATCGGCAGAAATTGGACTGGTAGAACCTTTTTTTGGGCATACTATATTGATGACAGTTTCAATATCAATGCCATGCTTTTGCAAGATAGGAGTTAGTTTTAGCTCTTTATTTTTTACAATTTGCTGATATGCGTTTCCACTTCCAAGTGTTCCTCGGATAATCTTTGCCAAGTTCTCTTCGTGACTAAAGTCTGGAGTGATAAACTTCAGTTCGGACTCAACCAGATGCCCATATGGAGGAATAGCTGCATCATGGAGTAAAGCTGCCGCGAGCAGAGCTTTAGTGTCACTTAAGTTGAGGTTGGCTTTGTGAGCTAACTCAACAGCTAAGAATGTTACACCGATAGAATGCGGTAGTCGGCGAGACCTGCCTAATTCTTGAATCAGCGGGACATCAAAATTCATTTGCCGCATGTTCCGCAGTCGGTGAATCTCCGGACTGTCGATAAGGTCTGCGAGTAGTGAGGTTAGATTCTCATCAGAGAACCGCATGAGCCCATGTAAAATGTCGTGGAATTCCATATGGCCCTTCAGTCAAAACGTGTGCCGGGTGTTCGTCCCAAATCGGGAGCTTTGCGAGATTGTACACACATAACGCGGTCAGATCATTTAAGACAGATTTGAGTTTAAGGGCGCTGGTCCTCAGCCACCGCTGGCAGCGGTCCGCGAGCGATCGCAACTAATTTTCTCCCCGATCATGCTGGTCTGATCGCGTCAGGGTAAAAATCTTTGGCCTATGCTACCTACACCTCTATCTCTACCTTTTGCTCAAGCTGGTGGCGAGTGCATTGCTGCTCGATCACAGGATTTTCCTGGGTTTGTTGCTATATACGAATGACTTCACGATATTCGTAGGCTACAGATGACATGGTCCAGTGTGTCTCAACACCAAGCCTTTAGAATTCAGCTCGGATTTCATTGATCCCATGGTGGAAGAATTCCTTACGCGGATTGACCTTGTTTATCTGACGGCGGAGGAAGTGGCGGTGCACGATATTTCCAGGTTCAGTGAGATGGCAAGATATGCGAGCTACGAATAACCCGAGAAGTTTGACAGGTTGCTTCTCGGTTGAAACATCGCGCTAGGTCGAAGTTTTCGCCAATTTAAGCTTGCTCAACAGCCCAGATTTATGCTCGGACGGGCGGCTTTACGCGTGCCGCAGGCCACGAACGACTGGCTTTTATCCAAGTTAGGCTGCGCATCGAGCCAGACAGGTTTGGGATCAATCGATATTAGGTGTCGAGCTGTCGAGGTAGATTGTTGATCTCGCGGAAAGCCCAGTAAACCGCTTTGCCCCAGTGATGACAGCCATGTAGAGAACGCCGTTATACGCTCTGCATCATGGATATATGTAAAGCCTTGTTGGCCCTGAATAAGCCATGGAAATTGATCGGCAAAGCTCAAGATTGCAGGTGACGGATTGGACGCACCAAAATACCAGAAGCTATCCTCGCCTTGCGCCAGATAGACACGACGCCCTTGGTCCTGTCTAAAGGATTCCAAGCTATTGTGCTCAGCCGATGGCAAGCGCAACCAGCGACCATTCTCGCGAAAGTACAAATTGTCGCCGTACTGTTGCTCGATACTCCCGTAAGGATTGGGATGCTTCTCGGGGAATTGGAGGAAGTAATCGTCCATACCGAGTACCTTCGTCAACTGCATGGCATACACCAGCCGATGACCAGTCGCCTTTGAGGAATGACCTACAATCCAATCTCCCTGCAGCAGATTTGCATTCATGTGGTTAGGCGTGCAAAGCGCAAGCGAACATACAGCGAAGAACGGGTTCGGGGCCAAACCTGAGTCATTCGTTATTACATACTTGAGTAATTTCATATGCAGGCTCTTCTTAAGTGTTGAATCGACCTTGGTTCTAGATGCGTCTGATTGTCGGGCTTTTGCAAATTTCTGCCATCGCTAAATGACGGAATCGAGAATGAAGCTACCTGGTCCAGGCGGTGGCTGTTGGCCAAAACAGCCCCTCATACAGCACTGTCTGTTGGGAATAGCAAAAGTAATTGTCGGTCAGCAGGGCGCTGTATGAAAAGACAAGAACTTGTACTGACCTTGATTGGACGGATCGAGGGAGAGCAGTTAAGGATCGACTTCAAACGAGTCACACTGACTGCTTAAATTCTGCTACAGCAATAATTATTTAAGAGATAATATATTGATTTATAATAACTTTTTGAAAATGTAGCTCCCATCCATCATAGGGGCCACGCTAAAGCGTCTGGACACCGCAGAGCCTGTGTTTACGTGGTTTGCAGCTGATTTTTCTACCATTTTGCTCTACGTGTTTAAGGCGTGTTTTAGGGGGTATAAGGACGTTTATGACGGCTCACTGGTCCAATTTGCCATCTCATTTTGAATTGTACCAGTTGACCATAGCCACGATCAGAGTGTGCAAACGCATCGCTGGCAGCATCAGTTACACGGCACAAATACCCTTGATTCGTGAAGGGGCGCAAGTCTACCAAGAGAGTCAGACTTTCGCCCGTAAACAGGCCGCCCAAGCTTGGGTGCGCAAGCGTGAAGCTGAACTGGACCAACCCGTAGCCATTGAGCGTGCACACCGCGTAGGTGCCACAGTCAAGGAAATGATCGAGCGCTATATGCTTGAAATGGAGAAGGCTCGCGCACTAGGTAAAACCAAATTGGCCACGCTCAAGGTGCTGGCGTGAAGTTCGACGCGGTGAAGTGGAGCGGGGTGCTGCTGGTTAGCTTTGCCCTGATGGCTGGCAGCGCTTGGGCCGCACGGGCATGGCAGGTCAACGCCTAAGGTCGCCAGTTGTCCGCTAAAGACGCTTCACACCAACCCGTGCTCACCGATATGGTCAATGCCAACGCCGCATTAGTAGTTGGCCGAGCAGGGCAAGTGCTTTGCCCTTACCAGTCTTGTTGGGTCGGCGAGATAATCAGATCGTTTACGGTGACGTTAGCCGGCTGATTCGGGGCGTAAACCATTGCCCTGCCTATCTCGTCGGGGGAAATGGCAATTTCGTTAAGTTTTAAGGCGGCCTTGCGGCCCTCAGGATCCTCAACCTTTTCAGCCCTGCGAGAAGCCCTAAAGCCGTGTCTACATTCGATTGACCCTATCAGTTCGACCTGCGTGAGGATATGAGATAGATCCAATGGCGCAGCGAACCTTTCGCTGGCGCCCGAAATGAACTAGCCAGACAGCTCCAATGGGTGAAAGGTGCCCTGTAGTTTTGGCAAGCTCCGCTCTTCGAGATTATAGGGTGCTGCGGGGAAAGGAACTCGTAGATGCCTGATTCTGATCTACCCTGTACAGGCGGTTCAGTATTCAATCATTAAATTTTGGTACGGAGTCAAAATGAGAGCAAATCACCTGGCGGTTTTGACCGGAGTCTCTTTATTTTTAATAGCATCTGCAGCGTCTGCAGAACAATATTTGCCGGATGTCATCAGCAAAGACCCGTACAAAAACGCCTATGCACAGATGCTGAGCTTTCCAGATTGGGTGAGTAAAGCTCAGGGGACTGCAACGCCCGTTGAGAAGGTTTCGGCAGGCGGAAAAAGCTTTCTTGTGGGCCATATGTGCAAGCCACATGACTGTGCTAACAATCAGTTAAGCGTTGTTTTCAGTGCGAATGGCAAGAAGTCGTGGGGACTTCTTGCGACACGTTCTGCGGATGAGGAAGCCTTCACAAAGCAGGTGCTAGGAAATCCAGACAGTATTGTCGAAGGATTGTTGAATAAATCTTTTTCGGACAACAATCCATGAGTCTAACCGGAAAAAGACTGCCGGTTAGCTGGCTCAAACTCTGATTATGAAAGTCCTGAGGGCCTAGCTCTGGCAAGGTGATTGTAGTGGTCAACTAATCCCGGACACGACGTTAAGTTTTTCCTCGGCCCGCGCTGGCGCCATTCCAACGTTGAATTGGTGTGGCCAAATCCAGTTGTAGCGATGCATCAAAAAATGGCTGATATCGCGCTGTGCTTTCTGCGCAGCCCGATAGCCCACGGTCGGCATCCATTCTGTTTTCAAGTTGCGAAATACGCGCTCCATCGGTTCATTATCCCAGCAGTTTCCTCGTCGACTCATGCTTTGGCGCATGCGGTATCGCCACAGCCGCAGGCGAAAGAGTCGGCTTGCATATTGCGATCCTTGGTCTGAATGGAATAGCAGATCTGAAGTCCTGCCACGCTGCTCGTAAGCCATATCCAGCGCTTTGATCACCAGCTCCGCGTCTGGCTTTTCCGACAGCGCCCACCGCAAGATCCGATGCGTACAAAGATCCATGACGACAGCCAGGTAATGTCACTTTCCATGCGCACCAATGTATGTGATATCGCCGCACCAGACTTGACAGGGTGCTGGCACGTCGAACTCGCGGTTCAATGTGTTCGGGATATCCAGAGTATTGATTTCTCTCGCTCAAGCCGAGCAATCCGGGCTTCCTGCTCCTGAATTTTTTGCTGTTCCGGAGTCAGTGGTTTGCTCTGCGGGGTGACGCCTTTATGTTCTTTCTGAATCTGGTCAACCCAGCGACGCAATGCCGACTCACCAATGCCGAGTGAACGGCTGGCTTAGAAGTAGCTGTAGTTTTGTTTGAGCACGAGGACGGCAGCCTCGCGCTTGAATTCAGGAGTAAAGGAGCGGCGTTGTTTGGTCATCTGACACCTCGATCTGGCGAGCATTCTCGCCTAAATGGGTGTCCTGTTTCATCAGACCACTACATAATTCACTGCCTAAAGTTTGATGTTTAAAACTAAGCTGATTTTTATTTTCTACTTAACCCGCCTTGTGCGGGTTTTTTAATGCCTGGAGAAACCTATGAGTCAGACATCAGAGCGCGCAAACGCATCGCTGGCAGCATCATTTACACGGCACAAATACGCCTGATTCGTGAAGGGGCGCAAGTCTACCAAGAGAGTCAGACTTTCGCCCGTAAACTGGCCGCCCGGCATGGGGCTGTCAGGTCGATCGTCATGCAATGAGAGATGCCCGCAAGGTTTTGCGCAAGCTGGACTACAACATGCACAGACGTGAGCGTGACTGTCGCCCGGGGCTTGATGAGCAGGACATACCGCTCACGCACTTTCAAGGTATGTGTGCTTATCGTCGCAGCTCAATCAATAGGCTCAAGATGATCTCATTCGCGTTGTTCTCAACTCGACGTCAGGAAGAGATCACCCGCAGAGTGTGCAGATGCAAGCGTGCTAGGAACAAAGTCCTGAACCTGCATTGCAGACCAAGCAGTTACCAGTTTTCTTGCCGTTCCGTGCGCGGGGGAAGAATACGCAGTACCTGTACCTCGCCATGCATCAGCCTGTACGGCGCAATAAAAAGGAATTTGCCCAGAATCAGTTCCCGAACATCTGGCGTCTGTGATGGGCGTCCGAGGCCGGTGAAAGTTTCCAATTGCTCCAGCGCTTCAATGATCTGGAAAAGTACGACATCGGCTGCAACAGAGCCTAAGCGTGATTCGTAGTACTCGTAAATCGAGTCGAGATCACTGCTCGCTTTGTCCGTCAACGCGATGTTTGGCACGATTCACCCATTTGGTTTTGATGGTTTTAAGGTCGGTCAGGTGGCCTGCGTTAGCGTCGGCTATACCTTCGGCAATGGCCTTGATGTGCCAGGACTCAGCCTCGACGTAGCGAGCCAGGGCGCGTTTGAGGTGGTATTGGCGATCGCGATCCGTAGCTTCGGACAGCTGATCAAGCTGTTCCACCAGCGTCGGTTCGACACGGAATGACAGCACTGGAGAAGCCATGATGTTGCCCTCGTGAGGTGTATACATAGTTTTCTGTGGTTTTCACTGTATACGCTAATTTTTGAGTGGAACCTTCCTTTATCGACTGACCTGACGAGCGTCTATTTGCAGTCGTGATCAGGACGTACTCACCGAAATCACTGCCTTGAGCATCGACAAGAACAGGTTGGCCGGAGATCTTTTTGTTGACGATTTCTTTAGTGCCCGGTGAGCCATGGGTATACGTAGAGGTGATGAATGTTTTAGCCCCTTTTTGGTAGCCAACCATTACCGGGGCTCTTATCCAATGTAAGAGAAAACGGCGTAATCGGAGCCATTGAATGAAAATCCAGCGACTTCTTTCATTCCCATTTTTAGGTGAGCACGAAGCGACGCCTCATTGTCTGTACGGATGAAAAGAACGCCCTCACGGCCCGGTTCCAGACGTCTGAGGTCTGCAAACAGTTTCTGGGCCAGGCCTTTGCCGCGCTCTTGTTCGCCAACACAGATTGGGCCATAGACATAGGCATCAGGTGCTCCGTGATAGGCAGCGAACATCGCCTGTACGATGGGGAGATCGGCATTCATGGCCCGACTGGTCGTCATCAGAAATGCGGTCACACGCTCGCCACGTCGCGAAACAATCAGAGGCATTTCCTTCATCATATCCATCACGCGAGATCGAGGCAGGCTTGCAGAAAGTGAGCCTCCCCGTGCTGCCTGATTCTCGGCCTGAAGCTCTAGAATGCCGTCCAGGTCGGAATCGGTGGCCCTGGTTACAATGGTTTCATGATTCGTCATTCGACATATCTCTGTGAGCTATCAGGGGACTGCGTTACTGGGTGCTTTTCAGGATAGTAATAATTGCCGAGGTGATCTGCACGCTACGATCTGCCGCCCCAAGGGGGCAGTCACTGTTTGAACTGGAGAGGGCATACCCAGAGGGCGCCAGTTTTTTACTGCATCGCGGCTGGAGCTGGGTGCTCATGTTGAATCAACGCTCTTCTCAGAACCTCATGGCTCGCAGGGGATGAGCAAACGCTCGATAAGGTGGCGCAACGTGTCACGCTCGGCAGTGCTCAGCTCTTGTGTGAGCACTCGCTCGACGTTGTCTACTCGGGGCTTGAGCTCAGCCAGCAACGCTCGCCCCGTTGTTGTCAGGAACAGGGTGTTGCGGCGTTTGTCATGGGGGTCGCTGATCCGTTCGACCAGGCCGTTACGTACCATGCGCGCAGCCAGTTCGGCGATGGTGGAACGGTCAAGGTCAAGCTCATCGCCCAATTCGCGCTGACTGACGCCAGGACGTTGCTCAAGCACCAGCAGGACTGCGTATTGCACGCTGGTGACGTCAGTGGAGACTTCGCGCATCCAGATTGCAACGTGACGCTGTTGTGCGCGACGTATCAAGCTACCGGTGTGCGCGAGAATCCTGGGTGAGTTGTCAGTCGGCACGATGGGGCCTTAATTAGTGAGTGATCAAAACGGGTTCAAAGAATGCCTCCAGTTCGGTGTATCCGTCCAGTGCAAGGACATGCGCCACATACTGATCCGGCCGCACCAGTACCAGTGCGCCGCGTTGACGATCAATGCCGCGCAATTCAAAGATGTTGGCCTGTGGGTCAACGCTGAACGCTTTCTCGTAGTCAATCAGGTCAAGACTTCCTTTGCGTGGCAACAAGAGTGAGGGCAGTTGCTCGACGTTAAGTTCTCGGTGCCCTTGCTGATAAACGGCGCGTACATCAAGCACGCTGTCGAGATCTGCGCCCGGGGCGGTGAATCTGCGAACAGGCGAGTCAGGATGGTGCTCCAGATAGTCGCACAGCGCGTGCAATGCCTCACCTGAGGCATCGGCAAAGGCGAAAAGCCTCCATCGGCCGTCGGCGGTTACCGTGTGACCTAATTGCATGGGACGTGCGTCGGCCACACGAATCACCGGTGCCGAGTGAAAACGGGTGCCGATGAGCAGACCGCTGGCGAGTGCTTGCCAAGTGCCGAGCCCGGTCAAAGGGCCTGGCCGATAACGGGTAGCGACCCCCGCCGTGTATTTGCCTGCTTGCACAAAATAGGCTTGCAACGCTGCCGGATCTATACCCCCGGCGGTGGGGTCAAGCGGGTCTTTTGGGCGCGCACCGATCATGGCTGACCATTCCTTGTCGAAGCCGATCAATTCTTGAGCCACTGGCTGACGCTCTTGTGAATAACTGGCCAGCAGTGAGCAGGGGCTACGGCCTTCAAGCACGGCCGCGATTTTCCAGCCCAGGTTGAACGCATCCTGCATCGAGACGTTCATGCCTTGTCCGGCTTTTGCGCTGTGGGTGTGACAGGCGTCGCCCGCGATGAATATACGCGGTTCGCGGTGTGTGCCTGCCGCGTCAACGGCGTCATCGAATCGCTCCGTCAGGCGCTGACCCACTTCGTATACGGAACACCAGACGACATTTTTCACGTCCAATGTGTAGGGCTGCAAGATGCGTTGTGCCGTTTCGATCAGTTGTTCGGCGCTGGTTTCACGGATCGCTGCGCGGTTCTCTTCGGTGACTACACCCAGATCGACGTACATGCGAACCAGATGCCCACCTTCGCGTGGAATGAATAGCAGGTTGCCGGCGTCAGCTGATTGAATGGCCACCTTGAGCCGAATATCGGGGAAGTCCGACACGGCCAGCATGTCCATAACGCCCCAGGCATGGTTGGCGGCGTCACCGCGCAATTGCTGACCAATAGCCGTGCGTACCTTGCTGCGCGCTCCGTCGCAGCCGACCAGATAGCGAGTGCGAATTTTCACCGTCTGCCCGGTGTCGGTGCGTTTCAGCGTCGCCAGAACGGGGTGTGTTGAATGTTCATCGCGGATGACGTCGACCAATTCCAGGTTGTAATCGGGTTCCAGCCGTTGCGGCAACTTGAGCATGCTATCGAGCAGGTAGTCCTGGATGCGGGCCTGATTGACGATGACGTGGGGAAACTCCGAAAGGCCATCCTCGGTATCCAACACACGACCGGTGCGTTCGATGCGCTGTCGGTCGTCCGCCTTGGGCCTCCAGAATGCGGTTTCATTGACCCAGCAGGCTTCGCGCAGCAGTTTTTCGGCGAGGCCAAACGCATGGAACATTTCAACGGTTCGGCAGGCGATTCCGTCAGCCTGCCCCAATTGCAATCGACCCTCACGGCGCTCGACTACACGGGTTGCTATGCTTGGGAATCTGGCCAGTTGTGCCGCCAGCAGTAAACCCGCCGGGCCACTGCCGACGATGAGTACATCCACGGTTTCTGGCAGCAGGAGAGGCGGGAGTGCAGCATGAAGTTCCGGGTCGCCCGACTGGAACCCGTTGAGGTGGAATTGCATGGCGTTATTCCTTGTTGTTATTAGTGGAGTAAGACGCTGCCATACAATATGCTCAGTATACGAACTATTACAACCCCCCGACGTTCGTTGAACCAAACGCACATTTGGGGTCTACAACCGGTAGAAATTTCCTTTTGAGAGTATTGATATGTTCAGTTCACGTTCTTTGATGACTGCATTGACTTGCCTGGCGCTTGCCTGCGGTTCAGTGACTGCTCTGGCTGATCCTGGAAACGGCAATGGACCGGGTAATGGTTTCGACAAAGGGAACCCGCAAGGTCAGCAGGGGCAAAAACCTCAAGACATGCATCAGGGCAAGCCAGGCGGTAATCAGCAGCAAGGCATGCCTCAAGGCAAGCCAGGCGGCAATCAGTCGCAAGGCAAGCATCCAGAAGGGAAGGCACACAACAAGGGGCCAAGCGTTAACCGCCAGCATGCGTTGGGCATCGTGGGTCAACATCGCGATTACTGGAGTCCTGGCCCTGCATTGCCGCCGGGTGTTCAAAAGAACCTTGCACGGGGCAAGCCACTGCCACCGGGTATCGGCAAAAAACTCGACGGTCGTCTGGCCAAACAATTGCCTCACTATGAAGGCTATGAGTGGCGTCAGGCAGGGACTGACTTGATTCTGGTGTCTTTGGCCAGCGGCATCATCTATGAAGTGCTTAATGGCGCATTCCATTAAGCGCTGTAGGTCATAGACGATACCTCTGCGAGGATTACTGGCTAACAGGCGCGTGCGGATGGCGACTCGGGAAATGTTTCTCATAGGCCCGACAGACCCTGAGCACTGCGTCATCGGCAAATCGTGCGCCGACCACTTGCAAGCCGACCGGCAAGCCGTTCTGGGCCAGACCACAGGGCACTGACGCGGCAGGTTGTTGAGTCAGGTTGAAGGGGTAGCTGAAGGGCGTCCAGTGCATCCATTCGCTGTAGTGCGAATCGGGTGGCACGTTATGCCCGGCCGCAAACGCGGTGATGGGCAGCATCGGTGTCACCAGAATATCGTAGCGTTGATGGAATTCGCTCATCTGCGCCACGAGCGCGGCGCGGGCCTCAAGGGCGCTGCTGTAGTCGCTGAGGCTGATGCCTTGGCCCAGTGCGGCAATGCGTTGCAAGCCCGGATCGAGCAGGTCGCGTTGGGCACTGTCCAGTTGCCCGGCCAGACGCGCTGCGCCGGCAAACCATAACGTATTGAACGTATCCAGCGGATCACTGAAGCCCGGGTCAACGTGCTCGACTTCTGCGCCCAGTTCACTCAGCCGCGCCACCGCACGCGCGATGACGACAGCCACCTGCGGATCGACTTTGATGTGGCCCAAGTCGGCACTGTAAGCAATGCGCAGTCCCTTGAGACTGTGCTCTGCGGGTAACCACGGTGTGGTTCGCGGTGCGCCGATCAGGCCATCGCGGGCATCCGGTCGGGCGACGGTTTGCAGCATCAACACGGCATCCTCGACAGTGCGGGTCATCGGCCCCAGATGCGAGAGGATGGTCATTGAGCTGGAAGGCCATTGCGGCACATAGCCAAAGGTCGGTTTGATCCCGAAAGTGCCAGTGAAGGCACAGGGAATGCGGATCGAGCCTCCAGCATCGCTGCCCTGATGCAAAACCCCCAGGTTGAGGGACGCAGCGGCCGCCGCACCGCCAGACGAGCCGCCTGCCGTCATGCGGGTGTCCCACGGGTTGCGGGTGATGCCATACAGCGGGTTGTCCGTGACGCCTTTCCAGCCAAATTCCGGGGTGGTGGTTTTGCCCAGCAACACGGCTCCGGCTTGGCGCATAAAAGCGGTGAACGGTGCATCCACGTCCCACGGGCCTTGTGCCGAGGTGGTTCGTGAGCCTTTACGCGTGGGCATGCCCTGGGTCAGCGTCAGGTCTTTGATGGAAGCCGGAACACCATCCAGAGCGCCGCAGGGTTCGCCTTTAAGCCAGCGTTGTTCCGAGGCGCGGGCAGCGCGCAGTGCACCGTCGGCATCAATATGGCAGTAAGCGTTGACCAGCGGATTGAAGCGTTCGATACGTTCCAGCGCATCTTCAGTCACGTCCACCGGTGACAGGCTTTTATCGCGGTAGCGGCCCAGCAATTCAACGGCGCTCATTTGGCCTATGTCAGTCGGCTGGCTCATTTTTCTTGCCCCCCCTGCGCCGCATTGACCATGGCCCGCAGCAGCACGGCGCAGCCATCGGCCAGATCCTGCGGTGCGGCATTTTCAATTTCGTTATGGCTGATACCGCCTTCGCACGGCACGAAAATCATACCGGCGGGGCCCAGTTCAGCGACGAAGATAGCGTCGTGCCCGGCACCGCTGACAATCTCCATATGGCTAAGCCCCAACTGCTGCGCGCCTTTGCGCACGGCATCGACACACGCAGGGTCGAAGTCCAGTGGCGGGAAGTCGGCGGTGGGCGTCAACGTGTAGCTCAAACCGTGGGCGGTGCTGGCGTCTTCAATGGCGTTGCGCACTTCATCGACCATGGCTTGCAGCTGATCTTCATGCAGGTGACGCAGGTCGATGGTCATGTGCACCTGACCGGGGATGACATTGCGCGAGCCGGGGTGCAGGGTCAGGCAGCCGACGGTGCCGCAGGCGTGTGGCTGATGGTGCAGGGCAATGCGGTTGACCGCGCTGACGACGTGCGCGGCCCCGACCAGTGCATCCTTGCGCAGGTGCATCGGGGTCGGCCCGGCGTGGGCCTCGACGCCAGACAAGGTCAGGTCAAACCATTTTTGCCCCAGGCAACCCATCACCACGCCAATGGTGATGGCCTGGTCTTCCAGCACCGGGCCTTGCTCGATATGGGCTTCAAAATACGCGCCCACGGGATGCCCCGGCACCGCACGGCTGCCGGCGTAGCCAATGCGCTGTAACTCGGCGCCGACCGAGACGCCTTGTTCATCCTGTTTGTCGAGGGTGTCTTGGAGGTCAAATTTGCCGGCGAACACCCCGGAACCCATCATGCACGGCGGGAAACGCGAACCTTCTTCGTTAGTCCACACCACGACCTCGATGGGCGCCTCGGTGACGATATTCAAATCATTGAGAGTACGGATCACTTCCAGCCCGGCCATGACCCCGTAACAACCGTCGAACTTTCCGCCCGTGGGCTGGGTGTCGATATGGCTGCCCGTCATGACCGGCGCCAGGTCGGGTTGACGCCCGGCGCGGCGCGCGAAGATATTGCCGATGGCGTCAACACTGACGGTGCAACCGGCGTCTTCACACCAGCGCACAAACAAATCCCGGGCCTGGCGGTCAAGGTCAGTGAGGGCCAGACGGCAAACCCCGCCCTTGGCCGTGGCGCCGAGTTGCGCGAGATCCATCAATGACTGCCACAAACGCTCACGGTTAATCAGCGGCGCGTTGCTGTTAAACACATTGGACAGGGCGATAGGACTGTTCATGACGAGTGTTCTCCTTCAGGCGCTCAGGGCCAGATAACGATTTTTGATGGTCGGGTCGGCACGAAACTCGGCAGCGCTGCCTTCGTACACCACACGGCCTTGTTCGAGTACGTAATGGCGGTCGGCAAGTGCGTCGCAGACCTTCAGGTTCTGCTCCACCAACAGCACGGGCAGGCCGTCTTCCTTGATCGTGCGCAAAATCTTCACCAGCTCATCGACAATCACCGGCGCCAGCCCCTCGGTAGGTTCATCGAGGATCAACAGCTTGGGGTCGTTGACCAGTGCCCGGGCGATGGCGAGCATTTGCTGTTCGCCGCCGGACAACGCATGGCCCGCATTTTTGCGCCGCTCCTTGAGGCGCGGGAACATCGCGTAGACATCCTCCAGTTGCCAGCGGCTGCTTTTGCGCTGGGCGATGCGCAGGTTTTCCTCAACGCTGAGCAAGCGGAAAATGCCGCGATGCTCCGGCACCAAGGCGAGCCCCTCGCGGGCAATCTCAAAGACCTTGCGCCCGACCATGTCTTGACCGTTGAAGCGCACCTGGCCCTGGCGCGGGCAGATAATCCCCAGAATGCTGCGCAACGTGGTGGTCTTGCCCGCACCGTTGCGCCCGAGCAACGTCACCAGCTCCCCCGGATTGACCTGTAACGAAACGCCTTCAAGGACGTGGCTCTTGTCGTAGTAGGAATGGATAGTGTCGACAGTCAGCATCAGGCGGCTTCTCCCAGGTAGGCGGTGCGTACACGTTCATCGGCGCGGACAAATTCAGGTGTGCCTTCGACCAGAATCTGGCCTTGGCTCATCACAGTGATGCGCTGGCTGATGGACATGACAATGCTCATGTTGTGTTCAATCAGCAGCACGGTGTGGTCGCGTCCCAGGTCGCTGATCAGTTGGGTCATGATCGGAATGTCGTCGATGCCCATGCCCGAGGTCGGCTCGTCGAGCATCAGCAACTTGGGTTTGGAGCAGATCGACATGCCCACTTCGAGCACCCGCTGTTGGCCGTGAGACAGCTCTCCGGCCAGGGTGTTGGCGCGTTGAGTCAGTTGCAGGCGTTCGAGCACCTGATCGGCCATGTCGTGGTGCTGGCGGCGGCTGTCCACGTGTCGCCAGAAATTAAGGGCGCCCAGTCCATCCCGGCCTTGGGCCGCCAGACGCAAGTTCTCGCGCACACTGAGGTTCTGAAACAGGCTGGTGAGCTGGAATGAGCGGGCCATGCCCAGCGCAACGCGGCCGTGGGAGGGCTTTTTAATGATGTTCTTGCCATCAAACACAATGGCACCGCCAGTGGCCTGACGCTCTCCGGTCAAACAGTGGAACAGGCTGGTCTTGCCTGCGCCGTTAGGGCCTATCACGGTGTGAATGGTGCCTTGCTCGACCTTCAGGTTGACGCCGTTGACCGCATTGAATGCGCCGTAGGCCAGTTGCAGGTTTTCGGTTTGCAGCAGGGGCTGTGGCGCGCTCATGGCTGTTCCTCCTGAAGGGGCTGTTGGCTTTTACGCGAGCCCTTGATCCGTTCAAACAGGGTCGACAATCCGCCCCACAAACCGCCGCGCATAAACACCACCACCAGAATCAAAATGACCCCCAGCAGCATCAGCCAGCGTGGCCACAAGTCAGACAGGAAATCGCCCAGTAACACGATGGTGCCTGCACCCAGCAAGGAGCCGAACAACGACCCGGTGCCGCCGACAATGGTCATGATCAGAATGTTCTCCGACATGGCGAGGTCGATGTTGGACAGTGGGACAAAATGCAACAGCATGGCGTAGAGCGCCCCGGCCACTCCGGTGACGGCGCCGGACAACATAAACACCAGAATCTTGAAGTGCCGGGTGTCATAGCCGATGGCGGCGGCGCGGGTTTCGTTTTCGCGGATGGCCATTAACGTGCTGCCGAAAGGCGACGTAATCACCCGGCGGGCGCCGATAAAAATCAGCAGGAACAGCACGGCGACAAAGCCGTAGAAATAGCGTGCGTCACTGAGGGACAACAGTACGGTATCGCCGATGCGAATTTCGGGGCGGGGCACGTCCAGCAGGCCGTTGTCGCCGCCGGTCCAGTCGCTCAGGGTATAGGTCAGGAAATAAGCCATCTGGCTGAAGGCCAGCGTCAGCATCACGAAATAAATACCGGTTCGGCGGATGGCCAGCGCGCCCACCAGAAACGCCAGAAAGGCGCCCACCAGCGCGGCACCGAGCAAGGCACTGAACAGGCCCAGATGCAGGTGAATCATCAGCAAGGCCGCGCAGTAAGAACCGGCACCAAAGAAAATGCCTTGGCCGAATGACAGCAAGCCGGTGTAGCCCAGCAGCAGGTTGCAGGCCAGTGCAGCCATGGCGAAGATCAGGATTTCAGTGGCCAGAGTGGCCGAGGGCAGCACCAGCGGCAGGCCGATCAAGACCGCAACCACCAACAGCAGCATGGAGCGCGACTGGGTTTTGGCGAAGGGCAGGGGGTTTTTCTCATTCATGTCAGGCTCTCCCGAACAGGCCATAAGGGCGCAGCAGAATCACCACGGCCATTGCGCCGTAGATCATCAGGCTGGCGCCCTGAGGCCAGATAGTTGTCATCAGGCTTTGCACCACGCCCACCAGCAAACCGCCGACCAGCGCACCACTGAACGAACCCATGCCGCCGATGACTACGACCACAAAGGCCACACCCAAAATTTCCGGGCCCACGAAGGGCTGCGCACCGCGTAATGGCGCGAACAGCACACCGGCAATCCCGGCTAGACCCGCGCCAAGCGCGAAGGTCATGGAAAACAGGCGAAAAATATTGGTGCCAAGCAGGGAGACGGTTTCGGTGCTTTCGCTGCCCGCGCGAACCAACGCGCCAAAACGTGTGCGCTCCAGCAGCAGCCACAGGGCGAAACCGATCAGCGCCGAGAAGGCGATCAGGAACAAGCGGTAGTAGGGGTACACGAAGTCACCGATCACCAGCACGCCACGCAGCAGCTGTGGCACGGCCACGCTTTTACCTACCGGGCCCCAGATCATCACGCTGGCTTCCTGAATGATCAGGGCAATACCCAGCGTCACCAGAATCTGGAACTATTCCATAAGTTGGATCCCTGGGTAGAATCGCTTAACAAAAACAAGGTTGACAAGTAGCGATTGTAAACTAACGCATAACATATAGGATTGACTGATTCATCAGGGGGGCGAATGTCCTATACCAATCCGCGTCACGAGGGTCGTCTGATTCTCATCCAAAATTTGCAGGATGCCTTCGCTATCCTGCATGTCAGTGAAATGCCACGCGGCTCTATTGAGTCAGCGCTTGAAGGGGCTGAATCCAACCTGCTTTATAGATGCGATGAAGTCGGTTCAGGGAATGACCGTGACCTGTTCAATTTCCCATTTTTGTTTAGTGCTAATGGCAACCCTTGGCACGAAGCGAACGACTACTTGCTGAGCCTCATGCGTGATAGGGCCTCTGCAAGTCGACGCACTGATGATGTTAGGCGCCGTGCCAGCAAACTGTTGGATTACCTCCTGTTCTGTGAGGATAACAATCTGGATTGGCTCGACTTTTCCGGTGCCCGTCCTCCGCTTCGCCCGACCTACAAATACTTTTATCACCTGATTAACGAAGGCCGTCGCAGTAATCAGGTCATCAATCAATATACCGCTGCTGTTTATCACTTTTATAAGTACGTTTCCGAGCATTGGCATTACCTCGACATAAAGCGTGTTGATACGATCAAGCAAGTACGGTTTATCGTGCAGAGCCCAAAAGGCGCGAAAATCATCGATGCTGAAAAGCGCAGCCAAACGCGGCGCACGCCGCCTAGTAGCTCCGTGCCATTGGGATTCGTGCGTGAAGATGGCGAGGATCTTCGACCACTTTCCAATCTTGAGTTGGGCGCGCTTTTGGAGACTATTAATGGAAATAAATGGTCAACCATTGAGCGGTTGATTCTTCTCATTTCTCTTATGACTGGAGCTCGTAAGCAAAGCGTTTTGACCATACGCTTGAGGCATTTGAAAGGATTTACAGAAGAAAAACTAGTGCCTGAAGGTGCCTATAAATTGCATGCCGGTCCGCGCACAGGAATTGATACCAAATTTGACAAAGCTCAAGTTCTGTATGTTCCAAAGCAACTTGCTGAAGAGCTGGTCACGCTTGCCCGTAGTCCAGTTATGAGAAAGCGGCGGGAAAAATTCCGTGCTCAATTAGAGGTCAGTCACCCCGGTCTTTTTATAGAAGAGGACGATATGTATTTGTTTCTCTCTGATCAGGGCAATTGTTATTACATGGCTTCAAACGATCCGCGTTACACGATTGTTAGGTCGCCACAGACTGGGCAGGTAACGGAAACAATAAAGCGGAAATTGCAAAGTACAGCATCTAGCCGATTTCCCAAAGATTTTTCATATCACTGGCTGCGAGCGACTTTCGCCTATCAACTCTACCAGCGCCTGCAGCCATTGGTTCAAGAAGGCGTTTTGAGACCAGGAGAGGATATTGATTTTATTCAAAAACGTATGCACCACGAGTCTAGGGAAACGACTGAGAATTACCTGAAGTTATTTAGGATGACTCACGAAAAAGTAATTGCTCAAGAGGTGTGGGAAGAGAGGTTGTTTAACGGTAGCTACGAAGTGTTAAAGGTAACAGTTCAAGATGAATAGCTGTCAGCGGTTCGAGCATCGTCCCAATACGCGAATTATTACACCTGGTGAGTTGTCGCAAGAATTTTCCGAGCCTGAATTTTTGCGCCTGCAATTATCCTCTAAGGTAATGAAGAAGTCGCTGGATATAGGCAGCCTTGCATATTTCATTCGAGGCAAGAATGAGCGTGCCAGTGATAGTCGAGGTGTACCTGTTGTTACCTCATCGTTTGTTGAGGGACGCCGCGAAATGATTTTGAGGCTGATGGAGTCTTGGGTCGGTATACGTGATCATTCAGTCTTGAATTATTTCATTCGTACTGAATACCTAGTCAACTGGCTCAACGAAAGCGGCTATAAAGAGATTTTTGCAAGTGAGGTTCACGCTCAACAGGCGTATCGGGATTTTACTAAGCATTTGAATCATTGCATACACATGCAGCAGATGAAGCCTGTAACTGCATATAATTATCAAATTTCCGCAATTTCTGTAGTTGAGAATCTATATCCTGAAAGTAGCCACAAAATTCTATCGGGCGCTATCAGAATAAACCCTGGAAAAGGCTCGCCAGCACCAAGTGCTGATCACGTTGAGTTGTATAAGGATGTTTTTTTGGCAATTGCTCGGCAATGTGCCGATTTTGTAATTAATAATAAAAAATATCCATGTGTGATCAATGTTAGGGATTATGAGGTTGTTGTTTATCCATCAACCTGCGGTACAGTTGGGCCGTTTAAGGAAGGGCCGCCTGTTTACAATGCGGCAGAGCATCGTATATCAACTCTCGAGGAGTACATGGATGCTGCAGCCAGGCTTGGTCGACATGGCGTTGCAAAAAGAGATGCAAATAGGACTCTAGCTAAGGCTGAGCAGAATCTGGTTGTGGCAAACGGAGATGCACGTAATTGGCATCGGTTTGAGTTGGCTGGCCTTGCTGCGAAAGCCTATGCTGGGCTTTTCTTGCTGATTACAGGTGCTTCGCCGACCGAGTTTGGTCAGTTTTATTATGAGGACGCCCTAGAGGTTATAAAATCTCCGCTCAAGAAAGAGCTTTCTGCAGTCAAGTTTCGCGCAGGTGGAAAATCAAATTTTTATAATATTGGGCGGGAGAATGGTCTTCCGCTGCTAAAGGAGTACCTCAAGCTCCGCGAGTGGATTTTGAATGGCGAGCGACATGATCGATTGTTTTTCTCTTGGTCTAAAAATAGAAATAGTGGGGGTGTAACAGGTTTTGGCGAGCTTCCGGTTTCGGATGCCATGGGAAAGTTCTATAAGTCTATCCGTGGAGTCTTTCTTGGCCCGAATTTGCCGAGTCTTTCTCCGCGTAAAATGCGCAAGCACAAAAGCAACGAGTTGCACTTTGCTCGCATGTCGCCGTCCACGGTAGCGGCATCCTTAAATCACAGTGAGGAGGTTAATTTATCGACTTATGCAGTGGGGACGCCTGAACAGCAGCAAGTCGAGTTCGGTCAGTTCTGGGAGTCCATGCGGCATGCCGCCTATGTCCTTCGTGAGCGCAGTCAGAAGGCCGCAGAAATTATGATCGCAACAGCGGCAGGCCACTGCGACGGTTTCAACCAGCCGGCAGCGATAGCCGGTGCTGAAGCCCTTGTGAAGCCGAACTGCCGTACGCAATACGGCTGCTTGTACTGCGAGCATTATGTATGTCACAGCGATGAAGAAGACCTACACAAACTCCTGAGTTTGCAGTACGTGGTTAATGCTGTGCGCACAGTCGCTCCCGATTTTGCTCATGCTGAAACTCTTTTTAAAGAGTTGTCTATCCGAATCGAGTTTATCATCGACGCACTTAGTGAGCGCTCCGGTTCAGTGAAGCAAACAGCCGAAAAGGTTAAAGCTAAAGTTTTTGAGTACGGCGAGTTAACTGCGTTTTGGGAGGCACGTTTGAGTCGTTATGAAAAAATTGGGGTGGTATTTTGAGCGCTGTTGTTCTGTCGATAGGCAGTTTATATTCCAGTGGTCAGTTTCCTGCTACTAGTGAGCCAGATAATGCGGCGCAAATGTATGGCAAGCCTGCGCTAGATTTCGTTCTTTGCCGAGATGAGCACGGCAATGCAACGGCGGTATACGGTGAGCCTGTATGGGACTTTAATCCGTACAGGCTTAGTGCCAAGAAAATACGTAGAATACGCTTTGATACTATTTTCGACGATAGAAGCAATGAGCAGGAGGCACTGATCGAAGAAGTTAAGCATTTGTTGTATTGCCTGATTTATTTTGGTACTGGTGGGCGGCTCGGCACGCTCAGCGCGTCCACACTGTCAAATTATTTTGGCGTGTTGCGCATCGCTATGCAATTCTGCTTCGTGCAGGGGCAAAAGCCAATGGTTGGTGTGCTGTCCTTGCGCCAACTATTTACCGTTCCTGTGTATCTGGCGGCATTCATTCGCGAACGAAATGTTACTGGCAGTTTATGTGGGATTTTGAATCAGCTAGTTCATGTTGGGCAAGAGCGGCTTGGATACGTTGTTCTAAACCCTAATAGGTTCGATCTAAAAAGACCAAAGTCCAATCAACACCCTATAATTCCGACGCGAATATATTTAAATTTAATTAATATTGTCGGCGATCTGCTTGATCAAATTTACCAGGGTGTCGATTCTATCGAGTCATTTGTTTCGTCCTTCTCTGACGAGCATTATGGGATCAATATTAATACTCAGAAGTCTCGTGGGTTGGGCGGAAGAGCGAACTACCGATCCGATATGCAGCAAGCACTCAGAGAGCACGGTTTGGTCGAAGTTTTTGTCAATGATTTCATTTGCTCCCATAGAGCTAGCCTGCAACGTGTTCTGCTACAAATGCAGTATGTGGTAAAAACAGTTATTCATCTCTATACCGGTATGCGTGACCAAGAAGTTTTACGTATGAAGTATAACTGTTTGCGTGAAGAGGTCGTCATGGCGCCAGTCATTGATGACCATAATGTTGTACGCGATCGGCCGCAAACAGTTTGTGTGCTCTCGACTACTACGAAGTTTACAGGTTATAGGAAGCATGAGGCATGGTTCGCCTCAAGCGAAGTCGTCAAGGCTGTTGAAGTTGCCCAAGCTATTTGTCGTGGCCTCGCCAAGCTCTATAAACTCGAACCGAATGATGATTGTCTGCTTTTCCTTAATCCGTCAATTTTAAAATATAAGAAGGCTAATAATATTTCCGTTTCAGACTTTTATTCTTCGAGAAGGGAGCAGCTGAATATCCTTAGTACTTTGAAAATTCAAGTCGAGGATTTGCAAGAGTTGGCTCAGAGCGACCCTTCTCGTGACTTTTACAATGAACCAGATTTTGCAGTAGGCCAGCCCTGGCCGCTGACTAGCCATCAATTCCGGCGTTCTTTAGCGTTTTATGGAAGCAGTAGTGGCTTTCTTTCGCTGCCGACTCTACGAGCGCAGTTCAAGCATATGACCATTCAGATGGCGCGCTATTATGCGAATGGCTTCGATAACCTGCGTACCATTTTTGGCTACTATGACGAAAAGAAAAAAGACTTTGTGCTACCAAATAATCACTTTGCTTTTGATTTCCAAATGGCCATGCCGATGTCGGTGGCCAATCAGTTGATTGCAGATATGCTGTTCAAAGAAGAGCCGCTGTTTGGCGGCACTGGCTCGTACATGGAGAGGCAGAAAGAGCGTGTTAAAGCTGGCGAGATAAAGATTGAAGATATTCGTTCCGACACAGAACTTCGGGTGAAAAATGGTGAAATTAGCTACCGGCCAACGCTGCTCGGCGGTTGCACCAAGGTGGGCCGCTGTGATTCCTTCATGCTGGGTGACTATACCGAATGTTTGTCCTGCGAGGGTGCGATCATCAAGCCCGCCAAGTTAAGTGCGGCCATTGAGGATGCTAAAAACGAATTGTCAAACTACGCAGAAGATTCAGGCGAATATCAAATTGTGACGGGTGATATTGAGCGCCTAATGGCTTTCAAGGCTCGCCAAATCGACACGGTGGAGCTTTAGTCATGAAGCCTAGTGAAGGATTAAGAAAGGGAGTTGGTGCCTGTGAGGAAGCGTTGCAACGCCTACTCGATGGGAAGCCTTTTGTACCCGAGCATGTAGGGCTAGACCTATCCAAACTTACCGCGAGCATCGTCAGCCTTGAGGCTGGATTTGACCGTGGTTATCTGAAGAAGTCTCGCAGAGCACATTTTCCCATACTCGCAAAGATCGAGGCTTGTCGTGCTGAGGCTAACAAGGGCTCCGGCTCATCAAATGGTAAAAATATTAAGCGTTTGGAAGATAAAGTTGACCTTTTAGAAAAAGAGCTAGCGATGGTCAGTTCGCAGCGTGATCGAGTGCTTACACAGAACCTCCAGCTTTGGGAGCGTGTGAGAGAGCTGGAGCTAGCGGAGCGTCAGAACAAGTCGCGCCAGGTTCGGCTGCATCATTGATAGAATTGCGCCTCCCCCCCCCGACAGCATCACCAGCGTCGGGCTAAATTTTAGCTAGAAGTCTGGATAATGACACCAGGGCTAATAGCATTGGCAATCTCAAGCCTTCTTGAGCGCCAGGGTCGATCAGGTGGGCTGCAGCTCTGACACCTGAGGCAGTAGGCCGGATGGATCGCATGCAAGCACGCTTGCGATGCGATACAGCTTCTCGACGGTAATGTTTACTTCACCACGCTCGATGCGCCCCATATAGCTGCGGTCGATATTGCAGGCCAGCGGCAACAAGCAGGGGTTATGGTTGGCGCCCGGTATGAAGTCCGAGCGTGTCGATCAACCAGGCGACTTGAGCTGCTCCCATGTGGTGGAAAGGAAGCAGAAAGGGCGTTCACCGTCTCACGCCGTGAGCGCAATGGCGTCGTAGTGCCCCTGCTGGAGTTCCGCTCGCCTGACGTAACATCACATCACGTTACTGACCCAAGCCAGGTGCCCAAGCCTATGAAAACTAGCAATCGCGTTGTGATCGAGGTTGATCCTGCCCAAAAGCAGCAGATCTACGCCGCACTCAAGGCACGTGGGTTGACCATGCGCGAGTGGTTTCTGCAGCAGGTGAGCCAGGAACTTTCCATTCCCAAGCCCACCACCCCCTCCAGTCAGTCGAGCAACGATTAAGTAATTCTCAGGGAGTCGAGCAGATGCTCAAGACAGTCAAGCTGCGATGGAGGCACCGGGTTCAGAACACTCCTGAATGACCTGGGCCTTAAAAGATTTGCTGTAGGTACGGCGCTGAGGGGGCATGGAAAATCCGCTTGATGGGCCATGGCCTTCGGCGGCGGTGTCGGGAAGGTGTGTTGGCAGGACGGATACTGTTGAACTACGTTGTCTGGGGCAACGGAAGTGTTTCGGCCCGACTCTGGAACGCGATCCGCAGCGACGACTGGGCAATTCCGCACGTTGGCCTGAGCAGCCTCGGGGAAATCGTCGGCTGGGGGGTGGTATGACAGCGCGCCAGCAGGCGATCTTCACACTCGACGAGTTGGCTGCCTACTTGAAAGTCGGCAAGCGGACGCTTTACCGGCTCGCCTCGCACGGGGAGATTCCGGTCTTCAAGGTCGGCGGGACGTGGCGGTTTCGTCAAAGTGAAATCGAACGATGGATCAATGATCAGGTCCAAGCAGGCAGAAAGAAGGAGGTGATACGCACAGATGAGCAGCCAAAGTCAGCGGAACACTCCGTGTCGTCTGGGCGCGCTGTCCGTCGCCGCAGGCAAACGGAGCGAGCGAGAGTCTTCAATTTTTCTTCTGGAGGTGTGACATGGACATTGATTTCAAGAAATTGGCTCCCTGGAACTGGTTCAAGAAGGAGCAGGAAGAACAACAGAGCACTGCCTCGCTGCCGGTGCAGCGCAATGACCTGCCGGTGGCGGGTGGGCCCGTCAGTCCCATCCTGCAATTGCATCGCGAGATCGACCGCCTGTTCGACGACGCGTTTCGAGGCTTCGGTCTCCCGACGCTGGCCATGCCACGCTGGCCGTCGGACTGGCCGGGCCTGCTGAAGCCGGCGCTGGACATCCAGGAGACCGACAAGCAGTACAAGATCGCCCTGGAAGTACCCGGCGTCGAGGAAAAAGACATCCAGATCACGCTCGACAACGACGTGCTGATGGTGCGCGGTGAAAAGCGTCAGGAGCAGGAAACGAAAGACGGCGGTTTCCACCGGGTGGAGCGCTGCTACGGCAGCTTTCAGCGCGCTCTGAACCTGCCGACCGATGCCAACCAAGACACGATCAAGGCCGCTTTCAAGAACGGCGTACTCACGATCACGATGGAAAAGCGCGAGGCCAGTGCTCCCAAGCAGGGCCGCTCGATCCCGATCAACGGCTGACGCCGATCGGCTCGTCCTCCGAAAAAACCAGGTGAAGGTCGAGGCGCCGTGATCGGTGGCGCCTCGTCAAATCAATCTTTACAGGAGCATCAGCATGGCCAGAAAACAATGCCAAGTCTGCGGCCAGTCCGCCACGGTGCGGGTGGAAGCCAATCTCAATGGTCGCCACAGCACCATGCTGTTGTGTGACGATCACTATCGCCAACTGGCGCGCCAGCAAAAGCGCACCGTCTCGCCGCTGGAGGCTCTGTTTGGCTCGCGCAGCGGTTTGTTCGAAGACTTCCTCGGCAGCGACTTCTTCCGCATCGGTGACGATTCGCCGTCCATGGCGGCCGATACCGACGAGGTGGTCGATGCCTCGTTCGGCGAACCTGCCCCGGCTGCTACGGGTACAACGCGCCGGCGCGGCAGTGGGCTCGCCAGCCGTATCAGCGAACAGTCCGAGGCCCTATTGCAGGAGGCCGCCCGCCACGCTGCAGAGTTCGGGCGCGCCGAAGTCGATACCGAACACCTGCTGCTGGCGCTATCCGACAGCGACGTGGTCAAGACCATCCTGGGGCAGTTCAAGATCAAGGTCGATGACCTCAAGCGCCAGATCGAATCCGAAGCCAAGCGCGGCGACAAGCCGTTCGAGGGCGAGATCGGCGTGTCGCCCCGGGTCAAGGACGCGCTCAGCCGTGCTTTCGTGGCCTCCAATGAACTCGGCCACTCTTATGTCGGGCCGGAGCATTTCCTGATCGGGCTCGCCGAGGAAGGCGAAGGTTTGGCGGCCAACCTGCTGCGCCGTTACGGCCTCACGCCGCAAGCGCTGCGCCAGCAGGTAAGCAAGGTGGTCGGCAAAGGGGCCGAGGATGGCCGCGCCGAGACGCCGACCAACACGCCCGAGCTGGATAAATACTCGCGCGACCTCACCAAGATGGCGCGCGAGGGCAAACTCGATCCAGTCATCGGCCGTGCGCAGGAGATCGAGACCACTATCGAGGTGCTGGCCCGGCGCAAGAAAAACAACCCGGTGTTGATCGGTGAGCCCGGCGTCGGCAAGACCGCCATTGTCGAAGGGCTGGCGCAGCGGATGGTCGCCGGCGAAGTGCCCGAGACGCTGCGCGACAAGCGTCTGGTCGAACTCAACATCAACGCCATGGTGGCAGGCGCCAAGTACCGCGGCGAGTTCGAGGAGCGCGTGCAGAAGGTGCTCAAGGAAGTGACCGAGCACCAGGGCGAGCTGATTCTCTTCATCGACGAGGTGCACACCATCGTCGGTGCAGGCCAGGGTGGCGGCGAAGGCGGGCTGGACGTGGCCAACGTGTTCAAGCCGATGATGGCGCGCGGCGAGCTGAACCTGATCGGCGCCACCACGCTCAACGAGTATCAGAAGTACATCGAGAAGGACG
>NZ_VFIO01000016.1 GCF_007858365.1 Pseudomonas saxonica
AGATCATCGTCTTCCATGCGCTGGGCAAGGAGGAGATCCGCCATATCGTCGGCCTGCAGCTCGATCGTGTGGCCCGCAACGCCGCCAGCCAGGGCGTGACGCTGACCTTCGATCAGACCTTGATCGACCACTTCGCGGAGGAAGGCTACAAGCCCGAGTTCGGTGCGCGTGAACTCAAGCGCCTGATCCGCAGCGAGCTGGAAACCGCGCTGGCACGCGAGATGCTCGGCGGCGGAATCGGCAAGGGCGATCACGCCAGCGCACGCTGGGACGACAAGGCCGAACGGGTGGTCTTCGAGCGCCAGGAGCCACCCGCAAAGCCGGCCGAGCCTGAGAAGCCCGATGCCGCGAACGTGGCCGAGACGCCGCCGAGCGACGCGAGCAAGCCTGCGCGCAAGAAAAAGTCAGCGGGCGGCGAATCTTGAGTCATGGGGAGGCTGTCGTGATCCTTCAATTGACCCAAGGACTTGTTCTTGATGGAAACGAAAAGTAGTAGGCGCTATTCAGAGTGCGCCGGCGGCTCTGTTCGGTGCGTCATCCAATTCGCCGGCATTGTTCAAGGAGAACCGATATGTCTGCATTGACTCCGTGGGACCCCTTCCGGGAACTGGATGAATTGCAAAACCGCCTGGCGACGATGTTGGGACGGCCCCCCCAGCGACAGGGCGCCCGTACCGGCAACGAAGCCATGACCACGGCGGACTGGGCACCAATGGTGGACATCAGCGAGGATGAGAACGCATTCCTCCTCAAGCTGGATCTGCCGGAGGTCCCCAAGGATGCCGTGCGCGTCAGCGCGGAAAACGGCGTACTCACCATCAGCGGCGAGCGCAAACTGGAAAAAGAGGAGCAGGGCAAGAAATTCCACCGCATCGAACGTGCGTATGGCCGCTTTGTGCGCAGCTTTGTCTTACCTGACAACGTTGATCCGACCAAGGTGACGGCTTCGATGAAAGACGGCGTGCTGGAAGTGCGGCTTGTCAAGGCCGAGCAAGCCAAGCCGAAGCAGATTGAAATTTCAGTCAATTAACTTCAATTGGAGTCCAACATCATGAATATCAAACAGCCCCAATACATCCGTTCCGCACTTGCCCTGGCGGTCTGCATCGGACTGAGTGGACCGGTTTTGGCCCAATCGGCGGCAAGTCCAAGCGCTGCAGCGCCCTCTGTCGCACCCAAGGCGGCGCAGCCACAAGTAGACGACAAGGCCGCCCAGGAAGCCGAAAAAAAGCGTTCCGAGCTCACTCAGGACGCCATCACGGCGCTCACCAAGACCCAGGAGGCTTTGACCCTCCTTGATGCAAATAAGACCAAGGAGGCGCTCGCTGCGCTGGAACTGGCCACCGGAAAGCTGGAACTGGTATTGGCACGCGACGCCAAACTTGCTTTGGCGCCGGTCGATGTACGCGTCATCACCCATGATATCCACGCCAACGTGGAATCGGTAAAGAAAGCGGTCAAGTTGTCTCGGGAGTTGTTGGGTGATGGCGAGGTGCAAAAGGCCCGGCCCATCGTTGCCAATCTGGCCAGCGAAATCGTGATCGAAACCGACAACCTGCCCATGGCAACGTACCCGGCAGCGATCAAGTCGGCTGCACGGCTCGTCGACAGCGGCAAGATCGACGAAGCCAAAGCAGAGCTCGCCCGAGCACTGAACACGCTGGTGGTCATCCAAGTTGTACTCCCTCTGCCCGTGCTACGGGCCGAGGCCGCGATAGCAAAAGCTGAAAAGCTGGCCGAGACTGACAAGCGCGATGCCAAGCAGAACGAGGAGCTCAGCACCTTGCTGTCGTCCGTGCGCACGGAGATCGAGCTGGCGCAAATCCTGGGTTATGGCAAGAAGGAGGACTTCAAACCCATCTTCGATCAGGTGAAGTCCATTGAGCAAAAGTCGGCTGGTGGCAAAAGCGGCAATGGATGGTTCGACGAGTTGAAGACGCGCATCCAAAAGCTGTTTTGAGGTGATGAAGGGGCCGACTGCTCCATCGGTCAGTCTCGCGATATTCGCAGTAGGCCCCAATAGATTCCCCTATTTTCACTATCTCATACGAGGCATATCACCATGAATGAGCAAACATCGAATCCCAACGCGATCAACGAAGGCACGAACGAACAGGCCGCGGTAAGCAGCCTTCCTGCCAGACCAGAGCCCAAGCCTGAAGTCGTCACGGAGGTACAGCCTGAGGTTCAGAAGGAAACGGACTCGCAAGCGGCAGACAAACGTAAACAAGTCCTCGATGAGGCCGTCTCGGCCTTGGCGCTGACCAAATCAGCGCTGGCGGCCCTGGACGAAAAAGAATCCGCGCGAGCACTGGCAACGCTGGCCGAAGTGACGGGAAAGCTGGAGCTGATCGTTGCACGCGAACCCACGCTCGCCCTGGCCCCCGTTGATGTGCGCACCATCGTGCACGACTTGTTCGCCAACACGGAAACCGTTGAGGCGATGACTGACGAGGCGCTGGATGCCCTCAAACATGGCGAGGTGCAACGCGCTCGTCGCGTGTTGGCATTGCTGGCCAGCGAAATCGTGATTGCGGTCACCAACATCCCTCTGGCGACTTACCCGGCAGCCGTGAAATCCGTCGTGCCGCTGATCGATCAGGGCAAGATCGAAGAGGCCAAGGCCGCGCTGCAGTTGGCGCTCGGCACGCTCGTCGAGACACTCAGCGTCATCCCGCTGCCCATCCTGCGCGCCAAACTGCTCGTCAAGCGCGCCGAGACCTTGACAGAAGATGGCCAGCGCAGCGAGGCGTCCGGTGAACGCCTGCAGGACTTGTTAAACGAAGCCCGGCAGCAGTTGGAAATGGCAGAACTGCTGGGCTATGGTAAAAAGAAGGACTTTGAGCCCCTGTACTCTGAACTCAAGAAAGTCAAGGAAAAGACGGCCGGAGGCGGGAGCGGAAAAGGCTGGCTCGATGAAATCAAGGCGAGACTGTCAAAGCTGTTCTAAAACCGCAAGAGAGGGGCGAATAGCCCCTCTCTTCGCCATGAAGGCTTGATTTTCCTGATCTCATGATCCATCAAGGAGATATCGCATGAATGCAAATACCATCGCCGATTCGAATGCGGATAACCCTGCCGATGCCGTGTGTTCACTGACCCAAAATTGGTGGTTGTTTGCGCTGCGCGGCATATTCGCGTTGATTTTTGCAGTCCTCGCATTCTGGATGCCACACTCGGCTTTGTTCGCCATGACGATAGTGTTCGGCGCATTTTCTTTGGTCAATGGTGCGTTCAACCTGGTTGCAGCGGTGCGGCAAATGCGGCAAAAGCAGCGCTGGGGCTGGCTGTTGTTCAGCGGCATCGTCGGCATACTCACCGGTGTCGTTGTGGTAGTTGCCCCTCTGGCTGCCACTTTGGCGTTGGCCTATTTCTTGTGGGTAAGCGTGGCATTCTGGGCAATTTTCACCGGTATGCTGGAGATATCCGCCGCCGTTCGTCTGCGCCGGGAAATCAAGGGCGAGATCTGGCTTGCCCTCAGCGGGCTGCTTTCCGTGCTCCTCGGTGCGATCATCCTATGGATGTTTTTTACCCGCCCGATCGAATCATTTCTGGCCGCGGGCTGGGTATTGGGTTTCCATGCTGCGATCTTCGGTATGACTCTTTTGCTTCTTAGTTGGCGTTTGCGCAAAGCGCGTCAGCGGTAAGGGCGTGAAAAACCAAACCGTAAGATCATCTTTGAAAATCAACATATCCAATCACCCGGGTCCACTCACCTGGGCGGACAACCCTAAAGGGCTTGAGCATGCGTATACAATATAGCTATCGACTCGTCGAAAAAGAATTTCATGAACCTTGGCGAATGTCTGTAGAAAAAGCGGTTGAACCCGCTCTCAAGCCGCTGATCGAAAAGCGCTCCGAAGATTCGGTACGTCTTCAAATCGTCCTCGAACGCGCGAAAAAAGGATCTCGCTTAACGGCCAGTGGCCACATGCACTTGCCGGGCAAAAAAATCGTCAGCGTCACTGCATCGCATAACGATCTGACGCCTCTCGCGCACATGCTAGCGCAGGCGTTGTTCCGGCAGGCCAAGAAGCACTTTGATCGGCTGAGCGCTCAGGATCAAATCAAGCGTAAGGCGCGTCGTGAACGCTTGCGCGAGCTCAAGGCGCGGATCGACACTCAACCTGCCTCTGTCGTCCAGCAAGCACGCGGGATAATCGAGACGCTGCTGCCGAAGGTTGAGGCCGTTGCGCAACGCGAGTTGGCTTATCTGCATGCCGCCGGTGATTTGCCTCGCGATTATCCGACGCTGCACGACGTGGTGGACGAAGCGATTGCTCTGGCTGAATCGGTATGGACATCCGTTCCAGAAGAAAATGCCGCTTACCTCGATCTTTTGAAGCATCTTTTTGCCGTCATTGATCGCGAAGTGGCAAACAGCCGGCAATATGGCGAGGCCGTTTCGCTGGATGCGCCGGTCGAAGCGGATGCGCAGGACATGGCGGAGGCCATGGTAGAGGAAGAGTTCTACGAGTTTTATCAGCCTGATGACGCACTCAGCCTGGCCGACGTCATGGCTGATAGTCGGCTTCCCGACCCAGCAGCAATCGCCGAACAGGAGGAAATTGGTGACAGATCGAGCGAATTCGCATTTGCATTCGACCTGATGAAGGGTATGCCGCACTTGTGGCGCCGCATTTTTCTGCTTATCCGGGTGGATGGGCTGGATGCAGGCTGCGCTGCTGAAATCCTGCGGATGCCTAATAAGATAGATGCTGTCAGAGCGGGGCTCATTCAAGCCGAAGCCTTCATTGCGGCTCACGTGGAAGATGCCGGCGTGAGCGAAGACGGGAACGATTGGATCAAAGGCGTAAATTGGTCGGCGATGTCGGTGATCCGAAGCGAGGCAACCTCACCGCAGTCCAAGGAAGCGAACCATGAAAAATGAACTCCACATCGTCTGCCCACATTGCCAGTCCATCAACAGCGTGCCGGCCGCCAAGCTCGCGGATCGTCCCAACTGCGGCCGCTGCCAGCAGCCCTTGTTCACCGGCGAGCCCATCGAGTTGACGACGGCGACGTTCTCGCGCCACGTGGAGCGCAGCGATCTGCCGCTGCTGGTCGATTTCTGGGCGCCCTGGTGCGGGCCGTGCAAGATGATGGCGCCGCAGTTTCAACAAGCCGCGCGCCAGCTCGAACCCGGGATCAGGCTGGCAAAGGTGAACACCGAGGCTGAGCCCCACCTGGCCGCGCAGTTCGGTATCCGCAGCATTCCGACGCTCGCCCTGTTCCAGGGCGGACGTGAGATCGCCCGCCAGGCAGGCGCCATGGGCTCGCAGGACATCGTGCGCTGGGCCTCTGCACAGGTGGGACGCTGACCGATGCAGGATTTGCTCGGCACTACCCTGATCCTGCTGGCGGCGTGCAGCCTCGCGGTGGTGGCGACGGCGGCGTTCAGAGTACCCGCCTTGCTGGGTTACCTCGCCGTCGGCGCCTTGCTGGGCCCCTCGGTCAGCGGTGTGATCGCGCCGGGAGAGGCGTTGACTTTCATATCCGAACTGGGTGTGGCCCTGCTGCTGTTCATGGTCGGACTGGAATTCTCGCTGGGGCACTTCTGGCTCACTCGCAAGACCGTACTGGCGTCCGGCAGCTTGCAGATGGTCGTCGTGGCCGCGCCACTGACCCTGGTGCTGATCGGGTTGGGTCAGCCAGCTCAGAGCGCTGCACTGCTCGGCGCCGCAGCGGCCATGTCGTCCACGGCGCTGGTCAGCCGACAGCTGGCCGACCAAGGCGAGCTCACCACCCGCCACGGCCGCAGTGCCATCGCCGTGCTGGTCTTTCAGGACCTGGCCAGCGTGCCCCTGCTGGCCCTGCTGGCGATCTGGGCGCGCGGCGACTCGCCGAAGATCGAGAGCGTGCTGCTCGAAGTGTTGGGCGTGCTGGTGTTGTTCGCGGCAGCGGCGGTTGCCTCGCGTCGTCTGTTGCATGGCCTGCTGGGCTGGGTGGCGCGGCAGGGCCACGAAGAATCCTTCGTGCTGGTCTCCTTGTGCGTGGTCGTGGCGGCAGCCGCTGCTGCTCACGCCGTCGGCGTATCCGCCGCCCTGGGGGCCTTTCTCGCCGGCATGGTCCTGGGCGAGAGCGACTTCCGGCACCACATGGAAAGCCACCTCAAGCCCTTTCGTGATGTGCTGTCGGGCCTGTTCTTCGTGACCATTGGCCTGCAGCTGGACACCGCGCAGATCGTGGCCGCACCGCTGGCGGTACTGGGTTGGCTGTTGGCCTTGGTGCCTCTCAAGATGGGGCTGAACTTTCTGGCGCTGCGCGCAACCCGCCTGTCGGCGCTCGACGCCTGGCGCGCAGGCATCGTGCTGGGTCATGGCGGCGAGTTTGCGCTGCTGCTCCTGGGCATGGTCATGCAGCAGCACCTGATCGCCGCCACCATGGTGCAACCGATGCTGGTGGCGCTGGTGTTGAGCATGGGGTTGGCACCGCTCCTGATCCGACACCATGACCGATGGGCGCGGGCTTTCAGCCGCTCGGGCGCACTCGGTCAGCCACCGCAGGCCGAAGAAGGCGAAGTCGCCGAGCGGGCGCGGTCGTTACGCGACCATGTGATCATCTGTGGGGCGGATGACGTCGGGCTGCTGCTGAGCCGAACGCTGCGCCTGGCAGGCATACCGCATTTGCTGCTGGAATCGGACCGCCAACGGGTCGAAGCGGGGCGTGCGATGGGGGCGCCGGTGTCGTATGGCGATGCCAGTCGGCTCGACACCCTGGCCGCCGCCGGATTGGCCCATGCCCGCCTGGTGGTGCTGACGTTTGCCCGTCCGCAGACGGCCCTGCGTATCGCTCAGGCGGTTCTCGACCGCCGCCTGAGCTTGTCCGTGGTGGTGGCCACTGAGCGCGTAACGGATGCCCAGCTTTTGCGTAATCTGCCCAATGTCAGACTGTACCCGTTGTACCTGGCTGCTGGACTGGGACTGGCCGAGCAGGTACTGTTGATGTTGGGCATCAACGCCGACCAAGTCGACCACCGGATCGAGGAATTACGGCAGACACTCAGTGAGTCAGGTGGGGATAGACCATGAACGGGCCGACCATTTGGCTGATGGTGTCGCTACTTGCCAATATTGGCATGGCGGTTGCGCTATGGCGTTTTGTTCGTACCAATCGCCAGAGGCGTGACGAGCTGAAGCATCGCCAACAAGCGCAAATCGATGACAAAGAACGGATCGCCATCGCCCTGGAGGGCGCAGGGCTGGGATTCTGGGAGTGGGATATCGCTACCGACAGCTTCAGGCTTTCTGCCCGCAGTCTGGCGATGTTCGGCTTGACCTCCGACGAGGAGGTTGGCGCCACCCATGCCGCATGGCAAGCGCGTACTCACCCGGAGGATTTGCCGGTCGCTCTGGCAAAGGTGCGCGCTTACCAAGAAAACCCGTCGGAGCGATTGGAGTGCGAGTACCGCGTTCGTCATCGATCTGGCGTTTGGATTTGGGTGCTGGATCGCGGCCGTTGGCTGGGTGGCGCGGGCAGGCAACTGATAGTCGGCACTCTGCTCGACATCTCTTCTCGCAAGGAAATGGAGCAGCAGTTGCTGCGTATGGCGATCACCGACCCCTTGACCGGCTTGTCGAACCGGCGGGCTTTTAACGAACGATTACAGCTGGAATGGGAGCACCTCAAACGCAGCCCCGAGATACAAGCAGCACTTTTGCTCTGCGACATCGATCACTTCAAGCGTATCAATGACACCTATGGACACGGATGCAGCGATGAGGTGCTCAAGCACTTTGCTTCACGGTTGAGGGAACATGTTCGCGCAACCGACATGGCTGCCCGGATTGGGGGGGAGGAATTCGCTGTGTTGTTGGAAGCGGCATCGATAGAAGACGCCCAAGTATGGGCGGAGCGATTTCGTCAGGACACTGCGGCGACAGCGGTGGTGTGTGGAGAGGTGTCGATCAGCTATAGCGCCAGCATGGGGGGAGGCTCTCCTTGACCCCCGTTTGCACTCTGTCGAGCAGGTGATGCAGCAGGCGGACAGCGCGCTCTACCAGGCAAAAAGACAAGGGCGCAACCAAGTTGTGGGTGCACAAGTATTTCAGAATTGAGAGGAGTGGCGATGAAGGAAAAGCAAGCAGACCCGATCAAAACATTTCGCGCCCAATGGGCAGTGATGACGTTCTACGAGCGCTTCGAACAGGTGATCGCGCTCGCGCTGTCCGCAATCATTGCCGTGATTATCGTGGTCTCGCTGCTGCAGCTGATCTCGATCGTCTTCAGCCTGCTGATCATTGATGCGTTCAATCCGCTCGATCACAAGGTCTTCCAGACCGTGTTCGGCATGATCATGACGCTGCTCATCGCCATGGAGTTCAAGCATTCCATCGTGCGGGTGGCCTTGCGGCGCGACAGCATCATCCAGGTCAAGACGGTGATCCTGATCGGGCTGATGGCCCTGGCGCGTAAATTCGTGATCCTCGACCCGGAGACCGGCCCCGCCAAGGTCGCGGCGCTCGCAGGCGCGACACTGGCCCTCGGGGCGACTTACTGGCTGCTGCGCGAGCGCGATGACCGGACAGCCGGGGAAAGCTCAGATGATCAGTCGTGATCTGCGCCACGCGCAGAATGTCGGCGCGCGGCATCGCTGGCTCAATCGCCTGCAAACCGCGCTGTTGGTGCTGACCCTGCTCGGGATTGCCGCCGTCGCTGGCAGCCTGCTGTTGGGTGACGGCGGGCTTTGGCTGGCGCTTGCGGCCGCGGGGTTCACCCTGCTGCTTGAACCGGCGGCCGCCTCCGGGCTGACCTTGCGGCTGTATGGCGCACGCCCCCTGCACCCGGATGAAGCGCCCGATCTTTGGGCTGTGTTGCGCGGAACTGGCGGCGCGGGCCGGGCTGCCTGCCGTGCCGGTACCGCACTACGTGCCCAGCGGGGTCGTCAAAGCCTTCGCCACCGGTTCGAAGCATCACGCGGCCATCGCGCTGACCGACGGCCTGCTGCGTAGCCTCACGCCCCGCGAGTTGACCGGCGTGCTCGGCCACGAAATCGCGCATATTGCGAACGAGGATTTGCGTGTCATGGGCTTGGCCGATTCCATCAGCCGGCTCACCCATCTTCTAGCCTTGTTGGGGCAGCTTGCGATCGTGCTCAGCTTGCCAGCGCTATTGCTTGGAGTCACGGAAGTCAATTGGCCCGCGTTGCTTCTACTGGCGGTCGCGCCACAGCTGGCCTTGCTGGCTCAGTTGGGCTTGTCCAGGGTGCGCGAATTCGACGCCGACCGGCTCGCTGCCGAATTGACCGGCGACCCGCACGGGCTGGCCTCGGCGCTCGCCAAGATCGAGCGGGTGAGCCGCTCCTGGCGCGCCTGGCTGCTGCCCGGATGGGGCAATCCGGAACCCTCCTGGTTGCGCACGCATCCGGCGACGGCTGAACGCATTGAGCGCTTGCTGGAACTTGCTCCGCCGCCCGCGATGCCGCCGTTTCCATCGGCCCGTTTCGTCCCCGAGGTGACCGTATCACCACGTCCGCCACGCTGGCGCACCGGCGGCCTTTGGCGCTGATTTCAACATGGAGAATGACGTGACCTACCCCGACCCCTACAGCCGCCCGGCGCCGGATCGATTCATCCGGCGCTGGCTCGTCATCACTGGCTGCATCGCCGCACTCATGCTGCTGTGGCAGTTCCTGCCCGCCATCGAAGCCTGGTTCAGTCCCCACGAAACGCAGGAGCGCACGGTGACGCCGCGCGGCGACCTGGCCGCCGACGAAAAAACCACCATCGAGCTGTTCGAGAAATCGCGCGGGTCGGTGGTTTACATCACCACGGCACAACTAGTGCGTGACGTCTGGTCGCGCAATGTCTTTTCCGTGCCGCGCGGCACCGGCTCCGGCTCCGGCTCCGGCTTCATCTGGGACGATGCCGGCCACGTGGTGACCAACTTCCACGTGATCCAGGGGGCATCGTCTGCCACGGTCAAACTGGCCGACGGTCGCGATTATCAGGCTGCGCTCGTTGGCGCCAGTCCTGCGCACGACATCGCGGTACTCAAGATTGGCGTCGGCTTCAAGCGCCCGCCGGCGGTGCCGGTGGGCACCAGTGCCGATCTCAAGGTGGGGCAAAAGGTCTTTGCCATTGGCAATCCCTTCGGGCTCGACTGGACGCTCACCACCGGCATCGTCTCGGCGCTTGACCGCACCCTTTCCGGCGACGCCAGTGGCCCGGCCATTGACCACCTGATCCAGACCGACGCCGCTATCAACCCCGGCAATTCCGGTGGCCCGCTGCTCGATTCGGCTGGGCGGCTGATCGGCATCAATACCGCCATCTACAGTCCGTCTGGCGCCTTGGCCGGCATCGGCTTTGCGGTGCCGGTCGATACCGTCATGCGCGTGGTGCAGCAACTCATAAAGACCGGCAAGTACATCCGTCCGGCGCTGGGCATCGAGGTGGATGAGCAGCTCAACGCGCGTCTGCAGGCGCTGACCGGCAGTAAGGGCGTATTCGTATTGCGCGTGACGCCGGGCTCGGCGGCGCACAGGGCCGGGCTCGTCGGCGTCGAGGTCACCGCAGGCGGCATCGTGCCCGGCGATCGCGTTATCAGCATCGACGGTATCGCCGTCGACGACGTCACCACATTACAGGCCCGGCTAGACGACAAGAACGTTGGAGATGTTGTGGTCTTGTTAGTGGAGGGGGCCGGCAAGACTCGCGAGATGCTTGTGGAACTACAACCGGGAGTTTGATGGAAAGTGGGTCATGGATCTGCACAGCGAAGCAGCCAAGCGACTTCAGCCTTGCGCCGAACTACGAGCCCTAGCTAGTGCAGTGGGGGGAAGGCTGTTTAGGTTAAATGGATATAAGGGTGTCATTTTTGATTGTGTTTTTAAAAGAAGGTGTTGATTTTTTTGGGTAAGCATTTAGGGCGTCCAAGGGTTGGAGCAGTTGGCACGGATGAGAGAGCTCAATGCTCGCTAGGGATTGGATCTATGTGTTTTTTCTGACTGACTGCTTACGTGTTGGAACGGGCAACATCGGAAAAGGATGAATCTTTATTTTCACCATTTACCGTATTTTTCGAGCCTGGGCGAAAATTAGGATGATACTTTAGCGCCCTTAATCATTCTCCCATGAAAGGCAAAACGATCCAGTCTCGGGTGTAAGTGCTCACAACATACTGATATAAAAGGGATTTTTTATGAATAGGAGAGCGCGCGACGTTTCTCTCTGTTTTTAGGGTTAGGATGAAACTTTATTTGCATCCCACACTAAGCACCTTAAGTCTCTATTTCCGTTGAGCTTCGCTTAACACCTCTCGCCCGGTTCGCCGGGCCTCTAACTCTCATTAGGGAATTAAGTATGAAGCTCATCGAAAACTGCAAAAAAATTAAAGCTGCTGGCATCGTTCTTAAAAAAATCAAGCGCCTGCAGGGCTTGGATGGTTGGGTGTGGTCCTGTGATGTGCATCTGTAAGCGTACGCCGAACTCACCTTGCGCGACTCAGGCAGGCGCCCACTGATGCGGCAGCAGTTGGCCGACCTCACTCGCCCGTTGCGTCGGCAGGCGTGTCAGCACGTCCTTGAGATAGGCATACGGATCATGCCCGTTCATGCGGGCCGACTGGATCAGGCTCATGATCGCCGCCGCGCGTTTGCCGCTGCGTAGCGACCCGGCAAACAACCAGTTCGAGCGCCCCAGGGCCCATGGACGAATCTGGTTGTCGGGTAGTCAGACGCGGTTACCCGCGTCCAACCCCCTAAGAACCGTGCATGCGAGTTTCCCAGCACACGGCTCAAGCCTCTGCTAAGGCGCCATTGGGCACCCGGTTATACATCGTCGACATTGGCAAATTGCACATCCCTTGGGCAACGCAGGTGGTAGATCTCAAGATTAGCGGCCGCATCCGTCCCACCATGGCTCAGCTTCACAACACGGCGGCTGTGCCATGGTGTGTCTTTGGTGACCGGTTTAAGGCATACGCAGCAGCGGCCACCTTGCTGTAGCCACACCCGATACAGCTTGGCTCGACCCTTTGGGGAGATAAGCATTTTTTTGCCCCATCGGGATTCGAAGTACTCATCCCATGCGGGGTCGTGAGGGTTGGCAGCAGCCTTGATCTTGATATGTCGCACAATTGGCGTGTCCGAGGCGTCTACTAGCGTGTACTGACGCTTCCGACCATCGGCGGATTTTTCAGCACATGAGAATACCCATCGACGCGCCCCTTGTACTTTGAAATACCGATCCTTCACCCATCGGCGTGTCTTGCGAGGGTGGCGACGTACCGCCCATCGCCAAAGCATTTCCCACACTGCGCTGTCCACCTGGTTGAAGACCTTCTTGGCGACGACATGACTGTGATAGTTCGCCCAGCCACGTAGAACCGGGTTGAGCAAACCTATCAAGTTAGCCTGCCGTATCGTTTTGTTGGTCTTGATCAACTCTCGCAGCTTGGCAAGTAAAGCCCCGATGTTCGCCTTGGACGGCTTGATCAGGAGCTTGCCGTTGTACTTGCGCAGGTTCCATCCGAGGAAGTCGAACCCGTCCCCTATGTGCGTTATTTTGGTTTTTTCTGGAGAGAGGAGAAGTCCACGTTCTGCCAGAAATTCAACCACGGCGGGCCTGACTTCATTTTCCAGCCACTCTTTCGAACAGCCAGTGATGATGAAGTCATCTGCATAACGCACCATCTGCATTTTTCGGGCTGTCCACTTTGCATTGGGAAACCTCTTCGCCAGCATCGCTTCAAACCCGTCCAGCGTCATGTTCGCCAACACCGGGGAGATGATGCCTCCCTGCGGAGTTCCGGCGTGGCTGGGGAACAGCTTGCTTTGGTAGACATAACCGGCCTTGAGCCATTTCCGTAAAATCGCCTTGTCCATGGGGATGTTAGCGATCAGCCAGTCATGGCTGATATTGTCGAAACAGCCTTGAATATCACCCTCAAACACCCACTCCGCGTTTGCTTTTCGTGACAGCACACCAAAGCACTGTGCGGCGGCATCCGCAGTTGAGCGTTCCGGTCTGAACCCATAAGAGTTCGGATCGGCGGCGGTCTCCGCGATGGGTTCCAGAGCCAGCAGATGCAGCGCCTGCATGGCCCGGCATTTCATCGCGGGTATTCCGAGAGGTCTCGTCTTACCGTTTTTCTTCGGAATAAGGACTCTCCGAAGCGGAAGCGGCGAGTAGCCTCGCCTCTTCAACGACGCAATCGCGCAGATCTTGGCCCTCGGTGTATTCCAAGTGACCTTGTCCACCCCAGGGGTATTTTTGCCTTTGTTTTCAGACACCCGTTTCACGGCCGATGCTTTGCCGCTGAACGAGTGAGTCAGCAGCCATTGCAGGGCTTTCGCCTTGTTATGCCTGCCGTCTTGCACGGCCTTCACAATACGCGCTTGCAGCCCTCTGACACGACGCTGTACGGCAATCCAATCGATGCTGTCCCACGACGTGCCGGAAGGTGCACACGCCAGTGTTGCTGCGTTCATTTGCTCTCCCTCCGTTGAAAGGGTTCTACACACTCTCTTGTGATGAGAGACCATGAGGACGTCAGCCCGCTTTCGCGTAAGGTGATGTTTCAACCTCTATCCAACCCATTACAGGCTGGCGTTCGCTTTTTCCTCGTTCCTTCGCCCGCACCGCCATGGGCAGTTTTTACAAACGGCTTTCCCTGACGGGAGCGATACGGGATTTCCACGTTCCGCTTACTGAAGTACGTCGGGTTAGGTGCCTGCTATCGACCGGGAGGCATGTGGGTCACGAACGCGTAGTCGAAAGACGCAGTTCCCACCTCCATTACCATTTTGGTTCGAGCGTGTAAGCCATTTCCGCTCGCTCAACTTAACGATCGTTGCGCAGATTCACATGCGTTCACCATACCGACTATCTAGCCCTTGTCCGGCTATGGCTGCCAGAAGGGTACGCCTCTCACGATTGGTACCCCGCACCTTGCGGTGCCTCGTTCCATTGTCGAAGGCGCTCTTGATTCAGCCTTCTAGATTCACCCGGTGACACGGGTGGTTCCCGCTGGGGGGAACAACTTCATTAAGCGACTTCGTGTCGCACCTCGACCTGGTTATTGTCGATGGGCACAGCACCATCCTCGACATAGCGAGTCAGTGCCTGCCAGCGTTTAAGGCTGTAATCCAAGGCTTTCGCCGTGGCCGATCCGTTGGGCACAAGATCACGCTGGGCCAGTATCCAGTCATGCAGTGTATCGAGGATCGGTGAAGCCTTTTCCTGTCGTATTCGCCAGCGTTCTTCATCGCTCATGTCCCGTGCTTGCCGTTCGATTTCGTACAGGCTGCCCATCGCGTGCAGTGCTTGTTCGGCCAACTGGCTTTTGTTTGCAGCGTGCAGATCGAAGAACTTGCGGCGGGCGTGGGCCATGCAGCCGATTTCGGTAATGCCTTGCTCGAAGCTGGCCTTGTAGCCAGCGAAGTCGTCGCAGACCAGCTTGCCATTCCACTGACCAAGAAAATTGCGCGCATGCTCGCCGGCACGGCTGGGACTGAAGTCATACACCACGGCCTTCAGATCGGCGAAGGGTGTGGTGCTGTAGGCCCAGACGTAAGCCCGATGGGTTTTCTTCTCGCCTGGGGTGAGCATTTGCACCGGGGTTTCGTCAGCGTGGATCACGCGTTGGCCCAGCACGGCTTCGCGCAGGGCATCGACTAGCGGCTGGAGCTGCACGCCGGTTTGTCCGACCCACTGCGCCAGTGTCGAGCGAGCGATGGCCAGGCCGGCACGGCCAAAGATTTTCTCTTGCCGATATAGCGGCAAGTGGTCGGCGAATTTGGCCACCATCACGTGAGCCAGAAGGCCGGCGGTGGGGATGCCCTTGTCGATCACCTGGGCCGGCACGGGGGCCTGGATCAGTGTTTCGCACTGGCGACAGGCCCATTTCCCACGCACATGCTGTTCGACGGTGAAAACGCCCGGCGTGTAATCCAGCTTTTCGCTGATGTCTTCACCGATGCGTTGCAGCTGGCAGCCGCAGGCGCATTGGGTGTTCTCCGGTTCGTGGCGGATCACGGTGCGCGGAAATTGTGCCGGCAGCGGTGTGCGCTTGGGCTGTTGGCGGGGTTCGGCTGGAGCAACCGGGGGATTGACAGCTTTCAGCTCCGCCTCGATGGCGGCGATGTCAGTGTCGAGCAGGTCGTCCAGCAAGCTACCCTGGTCAGGGCTCAGTTGCTCGCTACGCTTGGCAAACTTGTGCCGTTTGTACCAAGCGATTTCGTGTGTGAGCTGCTCAATGATGGTTTGATCACGGTGGATTTTCTTGCCCATCACGTCGACCTGCGTCAGCAACTGCGCGGCCAGTGTGCGCAGTTGCTCAGCTGTCAGTTGGTCGAGATTGGGCGAGGAGTTCATGCTGCTGATTGTGCCAGAGCAGACGCTCTGCGCAGATACACCGATGGGCTAATGGCCGGTGCTACAGCACTGTGATCGCGCCGCCCGCACCGACCCGCTGCCAGGGCAGCCCCAGTACCAACGCCTGAAGTTGCTCGGTGTCGAGTTCAACTTCCGAGCCGTGGCGGATGCCTGGCCAGTGAAACTTGCCCTGGTTCAATCGCCGCGCGGCCAGCCAGATACCCACGCCGTCATGCACCAGGACTTTCATGCGGTTGGCGCGGCGATTGGCGAACAGATAGGCGCAGTGCGGCTTCGCCGCACCGAACACCGCCACCACGCGGGCCAACGCGGTTTCAGTGCCCGCGCGCATATCCATGGGTTCGGTGGCGAGCCAGATACTATCGATACGGATCACTGGGCGAGCCCCCGGACAAAGCGGGCGCATCCTTCAGGATCGGAAGCTGGCCATTTCACTGTGATCGATTGCTCGCCCAGCGGTAGCTCGATAATCACAGCTGGTTCAACTGGTCGTTTTGGCGTAACTCTCGCAGGAACGAACGCCGGCAACGCCGCTGGCAGTTGATCTCGATAAAGCGGTAGCCACTTGCGAATGACGTTGGCATTGATGCCGTGGCGGATGGCAACGCTGGAAACGGTCGCACCGGGTTGCAGGCACTCCTGAACAACCTGGGCCTTGAACGGTTTGGGGTAAGAGCTTCGTTGGCGCATGGAAATCCCGGCGATAAGGGCTATCGCGTCCGCTTAAAAATGATCTGACCCCGAAATGTTGGACATCAACATTGGGGGGTGTCATGAAAAAATACACAGAGCAGACGAAATTGTCGGTTGTTGAAGATTACTGCTCGGGGAGCGCAGGTCACAGAGAGGTCGCGCATCGTCATGGGGTAGATGCTTCATCGCTTCGAAAGTGGATCGCGGCATATCAGGCGCTTGGTGCCGCAGGCCTCAAAAGTAAGAGAAAGAAGAACTACAGCCCTGAGTTCAAGCTGAATGTTTTGCAGCGCATGCGAGAGGAAGAGCTGTCCTATCGCCAAGTCGCTGCCCTGTTTGATATCCGGAAATCCGACATCATTGGCGAATGGGAGCGCAGGTATGATGAAGGCGGTTTGGAGGCCTTGTCCCGGCAGCCAGGAAGCGGACTTCACAAAAAAATGACAAACCCCATCCCGTCCATTCAGCTTGAATCTTCGGACGATGACGCTCGTACGCGCGATGATTTGCTGGCCGAATTGAGCCAGTTGCGGATGGAAATTGCTTATTTAAAAAAGCTCGATGCCTTGGTTCAAGCGAAGGAACGAGCAGCGCAGCGGAAAAAGCGCAAATCGTGATTGAACTGAGGCAGGAGCACCCTCTGGAAGGCCTTCTGAAATTGGCTGGCCTGGCCCGTAGCACTTTTTACTATCAACAAAAGGTGCAGCAATCCGTTGATAAATACGCGGTGCTGAAGTCCAGAATTTGCTCAATTTTCGACGAGCACAAGGGCCGATATGGCTATCGCCGTATCACTGCTGCCGTTCGGCGAGCTGGCCACCTCGTGAACCACAAGACTGTTCAGCGCCTCATGGGCGAGCTTCAGTTGAAAAGCCGTGTGCGCATAAAGAAATACCGGGCCTACAGAGGCGAAGAGGGTCAGGTAGCGCCGAACCTGCTGAAACGGAAGTTCGATGCCAAACGACCGAACCAGAAATGGGTAACCGATGTGACGGAGTTTCGGGTCGGGGGGCAGAAGCTTTATCTCTCGCCGATCCTTGACCTCTATAACGGCGAAATAATCGCCTTCAAGACCGCGAGGCGCCCGCTGTTCGACATGGTTGGTGCGATGCTACGGCAAGCTTTTGAGAGGCTGCGGCCACGCGATAAACCAATTTTGCATTCCGACCAGGGATGGCAGTACCGGATGCCTATCTACCGCCGCGTGCTGAACGAGCGTGCGGTAAAGCCAAGCATGTCCCGCAAAGGAAATTGCTATGACAATGCGGCTATGGAAAGCTTTTTTGGCACATTGAAATCCGAGTTCTTTTACCTGAACAAATTCAACAGTCTCGATGAGCTTGAAGCAGGTATAGAGGACTACATACACTACTACAATCATTCGCGAATCAGGCTGAAGCTAAGTGGCCTGAGCCCTGTGGAATACAGGACTCAAGCACGGCGGGCATAGAAGGCGTCCAACATTTCGGGGTCAGATCAAAAATACGCGGACACCATCGTCCTTAATGCTGGAGTTCGGAAGGTGAGTTGGCCGGACGGATACGTGCATCTAGCAGGGGTCAAGCTTGGAGGCGTGTTTGATGATTGAAACGGCGGGTGCCTTAGCGTCGAAATGACCGCTACAGATCAATCTAAGGGGTTCCTACATGGTTGAGTCTTTGCGAATTCGACGGGATGACTGGATGGAGAACGCTAGAATGTTCGCCGCCTAGTTGCTCAGCAAAAGCCCGGTGCGCCGGGCAATCTCACCAGTTCAAGGGAATGTCATGATTTACACTTGCGTCACAGATCAACCGGCTAAAGCCGGTTTGGGCCTATGACGTAGCGTAGTGAGGGCCGGCGCTAAGCGCTGGGCCTTTGCGTGGACCGGCTCAGCAATCAGAGTGTGCAAGCCTGGAGAGCGTATGAGTGAGAGTAAACCAAACGTCGTGCGCGTCGAGTGTATGAATGCCGCGCCTAGTTGGCAGCCGCCATCTAGCGACGAACTACGCAACCTGATGGATTCAATTGGATTTTCGCCCCGTGAAGTAGGCGAATTTCTAGGCGTATCGCGCAAAGCGGTCAACCGTTGGACGCTGGGTCAGGAAACTATTCCCTTTGCAGGCTGGGTGCTTCTCTGTCGGCGGGCGGGGTGGGGTTTTTCGGAATACTAAGGCGAAGGCAAAATGCCACCTTTTTCAACAAACTTGGCGGTTCATTGCGCTGTAGTGGCATTTTGAATCACAAGATTCGAAAAAATAGATAATTTTTGGTATCTGCGGAACATATCTGTCACATAAGAGTCACACATCCGGCTCAGCAGAGTTGCGGATGTGTACATTCGCGTTTGTGAACACGGACGTTTGTAATCAGAAGGTTTTGTGTCTGTGGAAAAGTGGCCTTTTTACATCAAAAAGGGTTGGCCTTCGTCGATTTAGCGGGTAATTTCGCGCACTCTTTCCGATAGATACCCAACTGCGGTATCAGATTAAACCTCCGTGCGATCCTTCAGGATCCGGCGCATTTCTACCTTAAAGCTCTCGTAATCACGGGCATTTTCGGGACGAAACGTAGCGCCGTTCTCAAGTGCGATTTCAAGCAAAGCCCTAATGACCATCGACCGTGATGGTCTGCCGAAAAATTCTTCGGCCTTCAGGGGCTCCACAAATCTGATTTCAATGTTTTCAAGCACCTTGCCTGGAAGCGTGATGTTCGTCGGGACGGTTTTAATGGCTTTGGTCATTTTGTCACCCCGGTAGGCAAAGGCATTGCCTCTGCATTCGATATGTGTATATATATGCGCATAACGTTGTGCATTTCTTCATAGGGAGTTGTAGATAAATGAGCGAGCATAGAAACCCGGACCTAGAAAATAAAGCGGTATTTACCTCTCGCTCTATGAAGTTCGGCATCCCCACGCGCGTTTTCGTAGCGATTGTGGTTGTGGTTGCCTTCAGCTCCTTCGTTTGCTGGTCTTACCTTCCAAAACTGATCGGGATCCCGGTCAGTATCGTTCTCGCCCTAGTGATCTTTATTCCGGCCTACCTCGCTCACAAGGTAGACCCAGACGCTTACATCCTTTGGATCAGAAGCCTATGGGCGGATTCCCGCCTTACCACGCTCAGAAGCCACAAGCGTCCCATGCTCGTTCTCGTTCCCGGCCCAGGGGGCGAATACATCGCACAACCCACCTCAACAGGATCCACCCGATGAAAAATCGTTATTTGTCACTCTTGGCGCTATTCGGCGCGGCCACTGCAAAAGCAGCGGATAACAACGTTGATATTGGCGCTGATAGCGACGGCCCGTTTCAGTTGGTCGGTGACCTACTGCAACAGGTAGTCGATTTTGGCGGCGGTCCCGCCGTTACCTTCGTCGTGTTCATTTCCAGCGTAGCCGCTGTTGGCCTCTGGATGATGGTTCCGAAGGAAGCCTCTAAGGCTGTGGGTTGGTTCTTCCGTGTGTGCATCGGCGCAATTCTGATTCTGAACATCGCGCTTCTTATCACTTGGTGGAAAGGCATCTAAACATGGCGAACCAGGGCAGTCCTATCAACAAGGCGCTTTATCCAGCTGGTCTATGGGATAACTTCATGCTGTCCCATGTAGGTTCGCTGATAGGTGCGTTAGAGCTCTCTGGTGTCGATCCACAGGGCTACAGCGCAGCGGACCTTGCCAGCGCTACCACGGTGATGCGGAACCTTGTTCAATCGCAACACCCGGCCACCTCGCTGACCCAGTATTACTGGCACTACGAGGGAGCCAAGGTCGCGCTCAAGGAAAGGTCCAATCCGCGTAGCCGCATGCTTTCAGAGCGCCGTGAGCAGTTCCTGAACGAAAAAAGATCCCTTTGCACCAGTCGCCTGTTTTGGATGCTGGATGTTCCTACAGAGGCGAATCTGAATAAGCTCATGTCTGCTTCGGCGCTCAAGATGATTTTTTCAGCGCCTTTTGAGCCATCTGCCCGCGCAGCGCTTAAGGCGCGTATCAGTCACTGGGGATCTTGGCTTGTCGAACGGAGCGAGCTGCGCCGTCAAGTCGATCTATTGGAAGGTGCGCTAGACGATCTGAACGTTCGTTTGCAGGTAATTTCCCCAACGAACAAGGTTCAATCACCTGAACAACTTTGGGCACTGTGTAGGGCTGCGGTCAACCTTCGTCCGGAGTACCTGGACACTGCACAGACCGAAGCAATCCCATCTGATGATTGGGACCGCTTACTAGCAGACGGCGACATTTGCGCGGTCAACATCGACGGCGTGGACATGCTGAAAATTGAGGGGCCTGAGCCCGTCTATGCACGTATCGCGTCCGTGATTGGGTACGGTGCCAGACAGACCCCTTACGGTATGTGGGGTGCTGGTGAAACAAGTCCGATCATGCAGAAGGGCAACTACCTAGTAGTCGCACGCGCTCGGCCTATGTCGTCTCTGGACAAAGGCATGATGCTCAAGGGCAAGTCCGATGAGCTATCACGCAGCCAGATCAAAATCACCCAGTTGCTAAAGGGTGAGGACGTGACCGGCGAAATTGAAAAGAAGATCAATGACAGCCCTATTCTGAAGAAAAAGCTGCTGGAACTTGAGGACGCGGCAAACTCCCCTGATCGCTCCTACTACTACCATTCCCATGTCATCGTTTTCGATAAGGATGCAACGAAGCTCAAAGCGGCTTGCCGCCAGATGCATACGGCCCTGACTCAAAGTGATTTCAATGTGGTGTGGGAGTCGGTTGGAATGGCCGACCTCTTTCCTATGCTGCTCCCGGCATATCCAAAGCGCTGCTTCCGTAGCGTCGAGTTCACATCGTCCCAAGTAGGTGCTTGCTCACTGGGCTTCAGAGCCCACAACGGTATTCCGACTTGGGGCGACCATCAGGAAGAAGCCGTATACATCCTGGAGAACGAGGACGGTACACCGTTCTACTACAGCCCTTATATCGGTGATAAGGCACTGACTCTGGCCGTAGGCCCAAGCCGTTCGGGTAAGTCATTTACCAAGAACATCATTGCAGGTCACTTCCTGAAATTCGGTTCTACAACTGCGGCGGATCCTCATACCGTGACCGCAGCTCTGGCGTCCCTGTACCACTCTGTAGATGTTGATGCAGGTACAGAAGGCGTTGCCAAATTTTTTGGCGATGAAGGCGGCATTTTCCGAATCGAAGATCCTGCAACAGATCGCGGTTTCAGCCTGTTTTGCAGTTCGCGTGGGGAAAATGACAGTGACTTTGTACACCACGCACTTTCGCAAATTCGGATCATGCTTAGCCTGAACGACAGTACGGAGCTAAAGGTTCTTCTTCCGCACGAACAGATTGAACTTGATGCTGCGATTGTGTCGGTTCAGTCGGACGATATGCCGGTTAACCTGAAAACCATGTCCACTTTGTACGACATGGTAGGGGAATCCCTGAAGCTGAAGCTTCAACGTTGGGTTAGAAAAACCAGCGGGATGTATGAAAACCTTTTCGACAACGTTGACGACGGTATTGGCAACCTGAGCAAGCGTATAGCCGTCTACAACTTGGCTGGAGTGAAGGATAAGCCTGCGCTCGCCCAGCTGGTCACTAACGAAATTTTCTTTCGCGTATCTCGGCGGTTTGAGGACCCAGCATATCGTAGCGTCCCAAAAATGATGTCGATTGACGAGGCTCAATATTTCTTCAGTATTCCAGGAGCTGTCGAGCTGGCCGTTGCAAAAGCGCGGACATGGTTCAAGCACAACGGTGGCATGGAATTCTGGACACAGGATGTTGACCACTTTGGCAATATTCCAGGCTGGAACACTTTGCGTTCATCCGCTTCGACATGGTTATTCATGGCTGACCAAGCTATGAACAAGGAATCCTATCAGCGCGTTTTTCCGGACCTTACAGACGGGGAGTGCGCCGCCATCGCAAGACTTAGGCCGCGTCAACAGTTCTACATAATCCAAAGGGAGGCAGGTATTTCTAAAGTGGTAAACGTGTTTACCGCCCCGGAGGAATATGTGTTGGCTACTAGTCGCCCAAGTGAGTCCATCATTGTTCGTGAAATGCTTGACCAATATACAGATATTGATGAAGCGACCTCTGAAATGGTTAAGCGCATATTCCCAAAGAAAGGAAACTAGGAAAATGAAGCCAACTATTAAGTTCCGTTTGAAAAAATTGTGTGCTGCAATTGTTATTGCCGTCACTGCAATGGGCCCGGCATATGCCCCGGCGAGCGGCTTCCCTGTAGTCGATATCGCGTCTGTGGCACAAGCTGTGGCCGACTATTCAAACCAGCTTTTGCAATATACGGAGCAAATGCAGCAAACCATTCTGGAGCAGAGCCAGTTGGCTCAGCTGATTTCGACTTACGAACAAACCATGACCAGCTACCACCACATGCTTTCTCAGATGCAGGGGCTGCAACGGTTGATTAGTAAGCGCGATTACATGGCGATCATGAAAAGATTCTCCAATGTCATCGACATGTATCCAGGTAACGCACCAGACTTTAAATCCAAGGAATGGATTGCCAAGGGTAAAGACCTTTCAAGAATGTATAACCGAGTGTCTGATGCTCGCGACCTGGAAGACGCAATCCGCGCTATTCCTTTTGATGCCAAGTCTCAGGAGCTTCAGGAAACAGCTGCTCAGCAGGCAAACACTATGGATCAAATGGCAGTAGGGCAGAGCCTGTTTTCTGAAGGGATGAATGATGAACTTCTTACGAACGTAGAGCGTGCTGGAGAAGTGGCGACTAAGCGTAGATCTTTAGGGCCAGAGGATCATTTGGCAACCTTGCAATTGATGGCAGAGCAAAATGAACTGACTATTGAATCAGACCAACAAGCCAATGCCATTGCCAACGCTCAGCTTCAATACTCAAACCAAATGCCAGCTCATTTTTTTGCGCGGCAGAACCTAGCGCGTCAAGCCACCTTAAAAGAAACCGAGCAAACCCTTAACAGTGAAATCGTTATTGATAACTCAAAGTTATCTGATTACTAAGGAGTAAATTCTATGAGAAATGTAATTGTTCTAGTATTGGCTCTCATGTCGAGCGCCGCCTTTGCGGCCTCAGACGCTTCCCAAATTCAACAACTACAAAATGCCACCAAAGCTTGTAAGGCCAAAGGCTTTAAAACTGTGGGCGAGCAGGAAGACTGTGTTCATGCGGCGTATGTGAAAATCAAAAGCGGTGTTCCTGAACGCGGTGCTTTGTACGCTGAAAAGAATTACAAAAATTTGAGCAAGGCCCAGGCCGAAGGGAAATTGCTTTCACTTCAAAAAGAGTACAACAAGGCCCCGAAGGGAACGTATTTCAAGGGCAGCAAAAAAGCAGGTGTTGTAGATCGAATTAGCATCATGAACGAAGGTTGGTGGATTCAGAAAAACATTCTTGGCGCTCGCCAAACCCAAGGCGATCCATGGTTCATGGAGTGCAAAAAAGGCGCTCGCTCGTTGAACACTGTAGTTCGCTGCCCGCTCGGTAAGGGAGGTGCTGAGTAATGTCAGCCGTCCTGATGACCGTTCTAATGGGCTTGGGCACGTTGTTTTCACTCGGCGGCCTACTGGTGCTGCATCTGCATCGCAAACAACGTCGCCTGCAAGCTCTGGAGCTTCAGGACGAACCCGCACCACAGTACACCTACGACTCAGCAACGATGCTGTATACGCTGGCAAATGCACTGCCCAAACCGCATGTGTACCAGGTAGGGCTTTTGAGTAATCGAAAACGCCAAGTTATAGCGCTGGCCCTGGGTATGTTCGCAATATTTATGGCGCCTTTAATATTCATGCCTGCGGCTGAAGCGGCGCTTTCAGAGAATATGCGTAGTGTATTCAGTGGCGAGCTGAAAGATTTTGTGACTGGGATTATGAGTGGCACCAACAACCCAGTTTCAAATTTTGCTTGGATGATTTTTGCTGCCTTTTCATTCATTCTATTTGTCATTGAGGTTATTAAATTCATTTGGCAGGGCAATCAAACAGAATCCCACTTACTTGCCTTGTGCATGTTTTTCATAACCTTCATGATTATGGGGTCTTATGATGGATTCACTAACGGCATTTGGGGTATCGCTGTTGGTATCTCTGATGGCTATCAAGAACAATTAGTCGGGAACACCGACAATTTCTTTCTTACCCAATGGATGCACAAAACGTTTAAAGCTGTCGTTGTTGAAGATTTAAGCATGTGGGACTCTGTAAAACTCCTCGGTTACGTTAGTGTCTGGACAGCAGCAGGAATCGTGTTGGATGCTGTCGCATACCTTGCTGCAATGTGGGCAGACTTTGGTTATGCCGTTGGTAAGGTTGTAGGTTTTGTTTTTATTCCATGTCTATTACTGCCAGCAACGAGAAGTCTTTTCGACGGTTGGTTCAAGTTCTTTACCGGCTTTGGTTTCTTGCTGATTGTGCTTAAAGCCACAATGGTTGTCGCCGCGATAGCTATTAAGGCAATTGTTGGCACATTGGGAGTGAAGTATGTCGGTTCGGGTTTCGCTGCCGAGCCAACTGCAATGACTATCACTGTCCAGGAAATGTATAAATTGGCTGATGCAGCCGCAATGCTATTCATCGCAGCGCTGTTTGTACTTTCCTCGTTTGCATTTGCTTCCGCTCTTGCTGGTGGCCTTGGGAATCTTAGTGGCGGGCTGGGTTCAGCGGCCAGTCTGGCAGTTAGGAAATTTCTAAAATAACGGGGTGTTTTATGTCTGTAGTAATGGATGAAGCTGAACAAAAACGAGCTGACAATAATAGTAAGTTACCAGCTGAAAAAGCCTCTTGGCGTGTGCTGAATAATAAATTGTGGATTTTTGCGATCCTTCTTTTATTGGTGGTCATTTATCAAGGCTGGAGCAATCGGCAGGCATTTAATGCAGCCATGCACACGAAAGAACTTGTGTGGATCAAAATGGGTCCAGACGGAAGCTCTACGGTTGATGAGTTCACTCCCAGCGATAAACCTATTTTTTACAAGGCGACAGTAGACAGCGCTTTAGAGAAATACTTGACTACGCGCTATGGGGTTCAGCCTGAGACGATCAGAAAAGATTATGGCGTTGCAGGTGTGTTCATGTCGGAACCCATGTACACAGAATTTCTTAGCACTCAGCCTGGGGGCTTTAATGCCTTGCAAAAGTCAGTCGATATACAGGCCAATACAAATAGCGTTCCGCGTGTAGAAGTGAAATGGAAGTTTCCTGACCACTACGACAGCGTGCCGGGTGTGTTTGGTAAAACGAAAGGCAGTGTTTTCCGTACAAACGTCTATTTCACGACCACGACTAAAAGTCCGAGCGGTCTTGTTATGAAAGATGGCGTAAAGAACATGATTTGGCGCGGTCAATGGCGTCTTCTTCCAAAATCACAATTGGAAAAGAAGTCTACGGCGTGGTTGCGAGCAAACCCAATCGGTTTAGAGATTATCCAAGCTGATGTAATTGAAGATCCAGCTGGATATAAAAGTGAAGAGGCTAAATGACCATGAACATTATTCTTTCTAAGGCCGTAGTCGGTGCAATGCTCTTTGCTAGTGCCGTATCCGTACAAGCCGCAAGCTGCCGGGTCATTCACTGGAAGCCGGACGCGGTTCTGACGATCAACAGTGCGTTGTACCTCGGCACGCGGGTTGAGCTTCCAGCCGACAATTTGATTCCACCAGTTTCAAGCTCTGAGCTATGGAACGCTGAAGGTGCAGCTAATCAGGTCATGATTAAGCCCAACAGCGACACGGTTCAGGGTAAGTCAGGGATCATTCGTATCTGGACCACAGACGGAAACTCCTATGATGTAGTGGCTAACCGCGCTAGTGGAGCCGCACAAAATGACGTATGCGTGAAGATCGTTGCAGATGGCATGTTTTTCACTCCCGGAGCACGTCAAGCACTCAACGGTCAGTCTTCAAATATGGCAAGAGGCGCAGCGGCGTCTGGTCAGCAGGTTCAGGTTCTTCAACAGCAACTAGCTAAGCAGCGACTTGAGGCAAAGGCCCAGTCCGACAAGGCGGTATACGAAGCACTGCGCCGCTTTCGCTATCACGTCTACACCGGCTACACCTGGAGCCAAGGCAAGGGTTTTGAAGCCGAAGGCTTAGTAACTGATGTGTACGACGATGGTCGGTTTACTTATATCCGTCTCGATAAACCAAATCGCGGCCTAATGTCGGTTGAAACTGTAGTTGGTGGAAAAACAGCGGTTGTTCCAACCAAGTACGACGACTCTTACGGCATGTATGTTGTTTCAGGAATTTATCCAAGCTTCAATTTAAAGATGGATGATTCTGAAATTGGTATCTCGCGCAAGAACAATAAAACTCTTGGCGAGTTTTAAGGGGGGACTATGACTGAAGAATCCTCACCTCGCATTGATGAACGTCCTTCGACCCACAAGAAGAAAATGCAGGCTTATTTAATGGCTGCGCTGGGTGTTGTGTTCTTCGTCCTCCTTTTTATGGTCGTCTGGAATGTTTATTCCAAGATGCAAGAGCGCAAAGCGCCGCCGAAAGAGGCTGCCGCTATTCCGGTGGCTGCGCCACCTACTGTTGACCGGCAAACACAGTTTGACGCCTTGGCTCAAAACCGTACTGCCCGTCCAGCTCCCAAGAGCGAATCAGGCAGCACGAATGAGCTTTTCGACAAGATTAGCGAAGGCATGACTCCAGCGCAGCGCCGTAGCGTAGCCCTGGGCCGTGGCACACAGACAGATGCTATTGAGGAATCGGTAGAGTCGAAGGCTGTTCGCCAGTGGCAGAGCCGCGAGGAGTTGAGAGCGTTATCAGCAGCCAATAAGGCTTGGGGTTTGACCAAGGCCACTAAAACAGGGCAGGGCGCCTTGAGCATGAATCCAGGCTCCCCGGGTTCGCGTAGCGACCTGCAATCAGCTCCGGGAAACATGAACGACCAGATTGCACATCTGAACCGTCCAATGAACGACAACGCTAGCCTTGATGAACGCCGTGCCGAAGTTAAACGCCGAATTGCTGAAGCGCAGCAGCTTCGCTTGTCCCTGCAACAGAACGGTGCCGCTGGACTCCCAGAGGCTGCTGGACGATCTGGGGCCACAACACCGGCAATGATGAGCCCGCAAATGGCTCCTACGGCCCCACAGCGCGCTCAAGCCCCTGCGAATGTGGTTGGCTATCCAAAAAAGAACCAGTACGACGCGGATACCGCTGGGAAAATCAAAGTACCGCCTGGAACCGAGATAACTACAACGCTGATGAAAAAGGGTATTTCGGATTACCCAGGCTCATCCTTGAAGGCTATCGCCAATCGTGATGTTTACGACACTACTAGACAGTTCGTAATTATTCCGAAAGGCACTGAGTTCAATATCAAGATGGTCAGAACACGGAACGTTAACGAGGCTATTTCTAACCGCGTTGGGTTCTTAGTCAAAGAAGCTGTATTACCGAATGGTAACTCTATTGATTTTTCCACCGCATCCGTTTCGGACAGGGAAGGTGTAGGCGCAATTGAAGACCAAACCAATTACCACTTGATGGCTCAGTTCTTAGGTGTTGCTGCTTACGCTTTGGTTGGATCGCAAACTAGCCGTTCGGGTACAGGCGACCAAGAAAGTAGTTATGCAGGCGATGTTGGTGAAAACTCAAGAAGTCAATTCGCGCCTTTAGCTGAAAAGTACCTGAACATTGTTCCGACGCAAACTATTCGCCCTGGACAGAGCTTTCAAATCATCACCGAACAAGAAATGTTTATCGAACCTTGGAGCGATCTTTATGCAAAATATGTTGATTAAAGCCATCTTGGTTGCGGTGATGTTTCCTGCTATCGCATTCGCTCAAGATGAAAAACCATACCCGCTCGACCCACTTGCCGTTTGGGTTAGGACAGTTTACCCCGAGGATATCACTACAGTGGGTGAGGCAGTTCAATACCTGTTGGAGCCAACCGGTTACAAAGTTGTTGGTGCTTACCCAGCTCCTAGCGATGCAATTACGATCATCAACAGCCGTGTACCTGCAATTGCAAAAGTTCACCGGACAATGCCGGTTATGGATGCTTTGCAACTGTTAATTGGCAATGACAATTGGATTGTGGTTGATCGTAACCACAAGCTGATTTCCTTTTCGGAGAATAAATCGTGAAGCATTTTATATTGCTATTCGCAACGGTCGTGGTTGTTAGCGGGTGCAGCAACACTGCGCATGTATCAGGTACAGGTGAATTTTTCAGTTTGAGCAGCCGTAACGTTGTTTATCGCGATTTGACTCGCCCTGTTGCTGTCGATAACGAGCCGGAGCAAAAAAACTATGCCGTACTTCCAGCCCCGACTAAATAAGGCACTCAGTGCCGCTGTACTCGTCCTGGGCCTGATGGCCCACGCGAATGCAGCAGAGCCAAGTGTCCCGGATGAACAGGAACTCTACGAGTACCTGTTTCCCGAGGCCGGAAAGGCGCGGGCTCTGGTGAGCCCTGAAGATATGGCTATCCACTCAGCCCCGGCCCAACGCGAGCGTTCGGCCTGGGGTAATGACCGTCCTCAAGCATGGTCCGATGCTCAAAGACAGGCCATGCAGGATGCGTTTAAGGCCAAGCCGAAACCGGTTGAACCGCCTGTGCTGTTGTCTGTTCCTGACGATAGCGGTTCGTTCAGCTACTCGGCTATTACCGTTGACGGTCAGCCTTATGCTGACCTCATTCAGACCTACGCGAAAAAGCGGAACCTGAGCCCTTTGCTAGTGCAACAGATCATTAAGGCCGAGTCGCGGAATGATCCCAATGCGATAAGCCCCAAGGGCGCTAGTGGGCTGATGCAACTAATGCCTCAGTTAGCAGCGGAATTCAATATTGACCCGTTTGACCCTGAAATGAACATCAATGTAGGCACCCAGTATTTCGCGCAAATGCTAGCGAAGTACAAGCGAGTTGATTATGCACTTGCTGCTTACAATGCTGGCCCTGGAGCGGTTGATAAATACGGCGGTATTCCGCCGTATCCAGAAACGCAGAATTACGTTAGTTCCATTCTTGCTGGTGTTGCTCAGCTGGAGGCTAAAAACTGATGAAAGCCATTCTGATAACCGGCGCTCTGTTATGTTTTTCCGCTTCGGTAAGTGCCAGTGAATTTGATTTTGACTATAACGACAAAAATGATATGCGCGGCGCTTACTTTATGTGCTCAACCACCGGTTTCACCCAAGGTGACTGCCCGAAGGTTTATCAAAAATGTTGGTTGCCGCCAATGATCTATCGCAAAAAACATAAGACCAAAACCTACTGTGTTGATGCACCCAATTTTAGCGTTAGCGATAGCGATAAAGATCGCTACTTGGACGAAGGCGCTAAGCGCGCAGAGAAGATAACTGGCGAGTAAATCGAGTTTTTTGCAATGGACTGCTCGCAGATTTTGCCCAGCAGTTGCGTCACCTGCTTAGTGGTGAGCTGGCCGGGGCATCTGGCACCAATTTGGAATAATCAGGAGTCATGCATGGCGACGAAAGACCGAAAATGGCTTGAGCAACGTGGACCGATCTGGTTGGGCCGCTCGATCCAGTTAGGACATACGACCAAGCTTGGCGACCTGACCAGGTTAGGTAACACAATTGAGCTAGATGCTTTGCTTGACCTTATTGATGAAAGGCTTAGCGAATTTGCAGCTCAGGATAACGGTCATTCAGGGACCGTATTACTAAATTATGTTGCGGACCGCCTTTTAGATCCTGCGGACAAAGCAGCTTACTTGGCAGCTGCAAACGAACGTTTTATTGGGGACTAATTCCCCGGAAGCATTTATTTCTTAATAAGGAAAAGACACATGGCTACTGAAACTAAAACTCCGAAAGTCCGTTATGACGCTCTTGTTGCACACGAATACACCGTTGGTGAAGACAAGCGTACGGCCTGGACCAAGATTGGTGCCGCGTTCCCGACTCAGGATGGCAAGGGCTTCAATCTGGAAATCACCCCAAATATTTCGGTCAGTGGACGAGTTGTGCTGCGTCAGTACGAGCCTAAAGCAGCAGCCTCCGAGTAATCCAAATGGAGAGCGGTCAAGGGGTTGGTGCGGCCCACAGGCGCGCAGCGCCGAGGACTCGGCCCCTTGACGGCGCGGAATGCTCCCAAGCCTCCGCTCGGGTGTGTGGGGTAGCTTCACCGCCCCGCGCACCTGAGCCCTCGGCGGCAAGAGCGGGTTTACAAGGGCAGAGCCCTTGGTTTGCTCTTGATGCCGATAGCAACCGCATAATGGCGGTTAAGAATAAGGACAGAACGTGCGTTTGAAGATGTTGAAAGAGCTTTTCAGCGCGGGTGTGCTTAGCGGCGCGACCGTAATTCCTAGCGGCAATGACCAGAGTGCCTGGAAGCTCATGGTTCACAAGCTGAGTGGGGAGTCTGTTGCCGTGACAGTGGCAGCGAAACCAGAGGACAAAATCTATATCCGTCTGAATGCTGCGCTGATGGATGCCCATCGTTTGGGCTTTCGAGACGTGGCAGTCCAACTGCCCGAAGAATTTGAACGGGAAGACAGCCAACGGACCGGACCCCTTCGCTAGACATTCATGAATCTACATAAACCTGTGCGAAAAGGTGTAAGTCGGCGCCTTTTTTCGCAATTTTACTTACATGAATTTGCTTTTTCATGCAGCGAAGATTAGGCTCCAATCGGTTCTAACCACATTGATTGAGGGCGTAATGGCCGTGGATCTATCCGCAATGCGAAAGCTGTACAAGGACGGTGCCTTAAAGGCGGCAATCGTCTCGCCTGCACCGATGGAAATCGGAGCGTGGGTGCTTACGGTCGAGCGTACCGATGGATCGCATGAATACATGACCGTTGCGAGAAAGGACCGCCACAAGATTTACAAGAGCCTGGAGTCTGTCAGCGCTGATGCAGCGCGAGTAGGGTTCAGCGAAGTGAAGGTAGTGAATTTGCAGGTCGCGTAATCAAAACGCAGGAACCAAAAAGCCCGGCGTGGTAACCGGGCTTTTTGGACAATCCAGAACAGGTTTTCTCTTTCGACGGTAGAAACCTGTTCTTCAACAAGGTGAGCTGATTATGGCTGTCACTTCGGGTTCGTGCAAGCCGAAGAAGGCAGATTGTTATCAGCTTCCCGCCGATTGGCTGGGAAAATGGATTCAAACTCAGTAACTTCAGGAAGACGAAAAAGGCCGTATGTTCCCCGTGTGAATCACGGCGGGAACTATTGCGACCACTCGCCCGAGTCTCCCAAGCTTGCGCTGCTTAAGCCTGTGACAAGCCCAGACAAAACCCTGCCCAGGATTTTGCTCGAACTCGAAGAACGTCTGAACCGCTACTACAGCTCGCCCAATACACTCCCGTCTCTGCGGCACGCAAATCGTAGTGCCAAAGGGCGGGGGATGCGCAGCGAGCGTCGTGAAGCATGCCTGTTACTGCTAAAAGCCATCATTGCTCACACAGACCTCGTTTCACTGCGCTGCGGCTTCCCTAGCAAGCAGGGCTTTATCTCGCTCACACTCCAGTGGCTTACAGACTTTACCGGCTTGGGCTTCCGTCGCGCCGAGCGCGCACTTGCTGATTTAAAACGTGCGAACCTGATCACCGTCAGTCAGCCCCGACAGTTGCAGGAGGATGGCACCTGGAAGGGGCTTGCGGCGGTAAAGGCTGTAAACCGGCTGCTATTCACTGCTTTCGGCCTCGGGCGTCGATTGCAGTTTGAGAAACAGCGTGCCTCGGATCGACTTGCCAAGAAGGTCAAGAAGGTAGGCGGAACGTTGACGAGCTGGGCGCGTAATGCGCTGGTGATAGGCGGGATAATGGCCCCCAAGACAGAATCAAAGGGCCCACTGATACGATCATTCCGGCCTCCCCGGTCGGAGGAGCCCCCAGGCGACCCAGAAGCCTATAGCCGGGCGCGGACTGAGCTGCTAATAGCGCTCATGCAGGCACATCCGGGCAGGTCTTCTGTAGATTTGAACGCAGATGCAGACAGGATCTTTCAAGAGCGACAGCAGAAGCGATTCACGGCCTAGCCAACACTGGCAGGCACTCCCACGCCTACTAGGCAGCCATAACGCCCAAATACCCTCACTGTGGCCACGAAACAGCAATTACTCGTTGGATGGAGTGGTTTTCCTCTCCCCGAAACCGATGCTACCCCCTCGAAAATCCCCAAATGCCCCCCTAGGAAAGTTATCCACAGAAGCACAGTTGGCCAGCTCCCCAATAAAAGAACCTAAGTGTCGGCAAGAAGTTTTTTAAGTGTCGGTCATTAACCAGCGGGTTTAAAAGAATCAGAAGGGAGGTGTTGCTACGCAACCCCTATATGACGCCCTCGCATTTCGTGCCTATGGCACGGCTCGGCTCCAGGGCTACTCGCCCCGTACCTGAGGCAAGGGCCTACGGCCCCTGCACCCGTAGATTTCAGTATGACCGCGTAACAGCCAGTCTAAGCGTCCCAGGCCGGTGAAGCTGGCCTGAGAGAGCCTACGGCTCCCCTTCGGGCGCAAGACCCGGATAAATCACCCCCTGGCGGCTTCGCCACCCGAGGGCTCAACCGGGCGCGTGTGCGCGCTGACTGACCTGATTTCTCCGATTCTTCAACACCGCTTTGTGCCTTCGGTGAAGGCATCGGTTTTGAAATCTTCGCTCAGCAGGGTTAATGGGTGAAATGCTATCAAAAGGCGTAGCCGGCAGCAGCGATCGAGTGTGGAATTGCTATCACTCGCGGGTAATGAGAACAAACCACGACAATCGGTCTAAATTAAGACTTGATTTAGACCGATTGTCGTGTACAATGTCCCTGACGGGCACTTTCCGCCCGTGGATGCAGTCGTGTGTAGCCTTTTAGCTGCATGCAAGGAGATTTAACTCATGAGAGTTGAAACAGTTAGCTTTTTAAAGAAACACGCAGCCGACCTGCCTCTAGATGAGCCAATGGTTGTTACCCAAAACGGTGTACCTGCATACGTGGTGGAGTCTTACGCAGAGCGTAAACGTCGCGACGAAGCAATTGCCCTTGTGAAATTACTCGCAATCAGTTCCCGCGATTATGCCCAAGGCAAACACTGTTCAAGTGATGAACTGAAAGCACGCCTAAGCAGGAGATTTGCCAACAACTAACCATAAAGGAACCAATTAATGACATCACTAACAGACCGCTACACCATCGTTTACACCAACACTGCTCAACAGAGCATCGAAGACCAGATTGAACATCTGGCCATCTATCAAGGCAATGACCTCGCTTTAAAGCGAATGAATTGTTCGATTGACGTTTTCGAGCCGAAGCTCAAATGCAATCCACTGGCCTATAAAATCAGCCCTCAAGCCAGTGAGTTAGGTGTTCTCCATTACCACGAACTCAACACTGAAAAACTCAGGATCCTCTACGAAGTCTTAGAGGATGATTTGATTGTGGTCGTTCACCTGGTATTAGGCGAAAAACAGAGCGTGGAACAGGCCCTTATCAACAACTGCCTGTTGCAGCCATTACGACCTAAGTAGCCATTGTTAGTGATTCAGAACTCGCTGAAATGATCCCGCTTGCCCGCTCTGCTGTTCCCCACTCAGAGTAGGCGTGCGTAGCTTCAAAAAATCCCTTCGCTTCCTCCCCTTTACAGCCCTCATTTTTGCGAAAAGTCGCAATCTGAAGATAGCTGTGTGTGAATCTGCGTAAAAAGCAGTTGGGTAAGGGGCTGAAAACTCCTCAGATTTCAATGTAGCGGTCGCTTCGCGGTGGAACTGTCGCCGTTCGTCGCAGCGAATCGCAGGCAAAAAAAAACCGCCTTTAGGGAGGCGGTTTTTCCATGAGTGCCGGTTAGGCCAGCACTCAACACCCTCATGGGATGCGTTGGTACACGGTCATAGTACGGCTCACACTGGTTGTCATCAAGCGCGTGTGGTGCCTGTGGTCTGTTTTATATGCAATGCAGTAAGCACTGCCTGAAAATATGCGACAAACGGTCAAATGCGCTTCTAGCATCATTTATTCCACTTCTAGCATCATTTATTCCACTCCTAGCATCAGTCAGACCTAATTCTCTGGCGTTTCGTCGCATCCCCTGAAAAAAAACTGGCTGAAATACCCCGAACAAAAGTCGTATAGTGGCTGCATCCCATCGGTATGACCGTGGGATGTGGGAGCCTCTACACGGCCTTAGGAACCGTGCTGGATTTTGTTAGAGGACCTATAAATTTGCCGTCTTATGGGATGCGTTGGTACGCATGCAAACCCAGCTATGTGTGAATGCCAGGCAGGCACATAGTCAAAGGCTGGTATTGCTAGAGGACTGTCAGCATGAAGATCATTTTCTTCGCTGTTCAGCTAGCACTGTGCTTGCATCAGGCGCTCAGCCTGATCGAGCAAGTGATAGATGAAATCCGTAACTGGCTATAAGGCATGAATAAAAAACCTCGGCCCCGGTCGAGGTTATTTTTTATCAAATTATGGGACTGGGGCATTGCCGCTGGCAGCCAGGGGGAGCCCCCTGGACGGCAGACCAAAGCAAACCAAGGGCTCTGCCCTTGTAATCCCGCTCTTGCCGCCGAGGGCTCAGGTGCGCGGGGCGGTGAAGCTACCCCACACACCCGAGCGGAGGCTTGGGGCCACTGCGCACCGTCAAGCAGAATACGCCTGCGGCGGTCCTGCGGACGCGGAACCCACCCCCAAGGGGGCGGGGCCCCCGCCATTCAACTTGACCGCGCTTCGTTCAAGACATATGTCATTGGCCCTATTCAGCTGCTGCGAGAGCGGGCCGCTCTGATGCTCGTTTGGGATGAATACAGAACGGATAGCCACTCGCCATTACACTCAGCCATTATTTTCGATAACCTTGCACCCCTTATAGTCCAATGAGAAGCGTGCAAAATGGAGATTGTCGTTGTAGTAATTGCAGTGGTTATTGGGCTGTTCGTGTTCAGCATGAGCAGAGGTAAAAAGGCTGTAAGGGCTTATGTCTACCTTCTGTCACGAAGTGATGGCGCAAGCGAGGCGGAGGCGAACCTAGTTGCATCGAGGATTGATACGCATAGAGCAGGTCAGCTAAACGACGCAATGCTCATGTTCAATCGCCAATGCTACAACGGCAAGCAACTGGCAATGATTTCAGATGCAAGACTCGATGGGTTTCACGGATAGACGATATAGGCTTGCCTCATGTCGGCATTGCTGAGCCGAATACTTACCTTTCTGTTAGGACAGTCAAATGCTTCCACATACACAAGAAGAAAAACAACATGTTGAAGATTACTACTTAGGTCAGTCTTCTAACGCTACGATTAAATTTCTCCAAAAAGTGTACTCGGAAAATATAATCGGCCATCGCCATGATGTGTGGGATGTACATGCAAGCGATGGAAGATGGTGGGTAATTACGAATCCGACCAATCTGTATTCCCAAGATCAGTTTCCGAACATGGACTATGCTGTAACTTTCCATATGGGGTTGTGTCTTCGAATCCCACGAACTGAGGAGCAAAAACAAAGCGACTTTAATATTAAGCCTTTTGCCGATACATTAAATCAAATAAGTCGGCTTTCCGACGCATTAAGGCAGGCTCAGAACTTAGATGATTATCAATCTATTGGCGTGCGTTGCCGCGAGTCTCTGCTTAGCTTTGTAGGTGCGGCTCAGGATATTGCGGAATGGATTACCCAAGATGCCCCTAAGCGGGCGGATTTTCGTGCATGGACCGATATCTTATGCAATGAGATTCTAGGTGGCCGGGATCAAAAAGAGCGGCGGCATTTATTAAAAACGCTGCTGGTAGAGTCCTGGACATATTCTAACTGGCTAACCCATGCCAAGAGTTCTTCATGGCACGATGCGGAAATGGCTCAGACGACTGTCGAAAGCGCGATAGGTATGGGCGTAAGCACTATCATGCGCCACATCCGAATGGTTCCTGATGCTTGTCCGAAATGCAGCTCTCCAAACTTGTTCCCAGAGACAGGTGTACGCACGGATATGACGAATGTTTTGTGGGAGCGCCCAGTTTGCGAAAATTGCGGATGGGCTGGCACACCCGTTGTCGTCCGGGAGCTAGACTCTGAAGAGGCCGAAATTATCACTCATGAAGGTGGAGAGAATACGGGCGATTGTATTGTTCCTGATGTTCCTCTCTACAAGCTAGAACGTCCGGTCGAAAATAGATAATTTAGGCATGCACCAGGTTCGTGAGAAATGACCACTTCCAGACCTGGAGTGGCGGGTTTGTAGGGTGGAGCTGTCAGTCTGATTTTACTAGCTAGGGGCCTTATGAGTGGGCATAGCCCCTGCTTTTCGCAGTTTTTGGACCAGATCCTGAACTTGCTCACGCATGTACCCCATGTTGGTATTGGCGGTTATCAAATCTGATTGCAGTTCAATTAAACGGTGATGGATCCGTTGATTTATTGCGATTACCCGACGCACGCTAGAGCGTTCGCGCTCGGCGTCGGCCACGTCAAAGCAATCGCCGCGGTCAAAACGATTCTCGAGCTTTTCCAAAATATCCGCAGGTATTTCAGGAATTTCGTCAGACAGAAACCAAGACACAGCAACCCCCTACAAGGCTGTATAAGCATACAGTATTATGAATTATCCTGTGCTTGGCTTCAAGGCTGAACGCATATTGCTAATTGCTATCATTTAACCTGTAAAAGCTTAGCGTGAATTCGTTTTTGATAGCAATAATGCTGATTTTTTGCTATCATTATCTTTAATGATCGAGCTGGCCAACGCTTAAAATGATAGCAAAAGGTGAAATGATGAAGAGCGATAATCCCGACACTACAACACTCACCCTCCGTGATACCCCATACGCACTCATTCAAACTGCCAAGCGCTTAACTGGGAAAGCTACTGGTAGCCAAGCCTTTTTGGCGGGCATAGCGAAGTTGGACGAATTATCAGATCAAGTCGCAGATCAGCGCGAAGAAATACGCCGATTGCGTGAAAACCTGTGCCGGTCACAAACGTTGTTGCAGCAGTTGGCACCCCTTTGTATCCAGGTGGCCGAGGCGGCAGGCCAAAAGGACCTGTTTGAATGAGGGGCGAAACGCCCGATTAACGTGTACTTCAAGCCGAAATCTGAGGGCTTCCCTACAATGGCTTAATGGCTCGTTTAGGGGGGTTGATGATGCTGGTCGTAAACGTTTTAGTGATCCTTTTTGTTCCCTTCACCACGTATATTGTTTTCACATTAATAGTGAAGGGGGCTAAAAACAAAATACTGACCCTAATATGTGGCGCAGCAGCTTTTATGCTGGTCGTTTATCACTTACCTGAGTCTGAAAAGGCCGGTCGAAACGTTAGTACCGCCTCTAGCGCAGGCTCCACCGTTGCCCCAAGCGAGGCTCCGTCCAAAGTGGTTGTCCTTACTAACTTCAGAGAGAAAGACGATAGCCTTCAGCTTGAATGCTCAGGCACCACCGGCAATATCACGTGCAAGCCTAATAAGTGATATTGCTTCATCTACATCGTGCCCAATGAAAGTGATAGCAGAATGTCCTGCAGGACAGATCCGATAAACTCGGAATTGCCATCATTTTTCAATTCACGGGCGCAAAGCGCTCCCTTTCCTCCCCAAAGTAAGCGATAGCATTTTTCGGTGGCCAACTGCGGCACCAGGTCGAGAAGTGATAGCAGTTTTCGGCCCGGGTTTAGATCCTCGATCTTTGGATTGATAGCAATTTTGAAAGTATTTTAGGACTTATGATCCTAAATAACTGTACACATAGGATCTTTGATCCTATAATGGTTTTGTGGTGGCACGCAGAGAGCCACTCGTTTCTGAGAAGGCTAGTCGTTGCCATCGCGGAGAACGGGATGAGACTTTCAGAGGTTGCGACTATCCGCACTAACTTTCCAGAGGCACATTTCTGGCTTGTTAGACGGGGCTCAGCGAGTCGATGCGGTGAACCTGGACGAGAGTTCAACCCCCAGCACATCGGGATACAGGTACACCGCACCGATATTCTCTTGCCGGATTATCTTTTCTACGCGCTGGTTCATGTACACCAGCAGGGTTACTGGGGAAAGCTGGCAAACGGAACGCTAAGTCTGGTCAATATCCGTGTTTCAGACGTTCGACAAATCGAGCTGTCGCCACGGTGAGCAAGGGGGCCATAGGGCCCCCAGTCTCTACCAACATAACAACCGTATGGAGGTGCTTCACGATGCCAAGGGAACAAATTTTCGGCGCGTATAAAGCACCTTACGAACCTATGGACACCGTATGAAAATCGACCTGCCCAATATTCAAGATCAGCAGCGCTTTATATACGAAGAAGCTACGAAAGAAGCGATAGCTCAGCTAAAGGCTAACCTGATGGCCCCGGAATACCCGGCGCAGGATTTGGTAGACGAAAGCCTTTATTCCCGTGCTCACTTGTTGAGAGAAAGCGAAGGTTGGGAAGCGCCTGCCCCTGAAATTGTGAAAGCCTACTTTCGGCATTTTCAAAACTATTTCAGCGACTACGGGACGGACGCAAAGCTAGCAGTCCTCCTGGGCATTACTGGGGGCGGTAACGACCGGCGTATACGTGCCTTTAAGGATGGCAGCAAGAAGACCCCATATGGCATCTGGAGGCGGTTTTTGGTCCTAACAGGGCGAGTGCCGCAAGAGATTATCCCCGTCATGGGATTCATGCGTTGAGTTGCTGTGTGCAATAGCGGCACAGCGGTCGGAAGCTGGGCATTGCCCTCAATTGATTAAGCAAAAAAAACTGGATGCGGAATTATATGGATGATTTAAAATTTATAGCGACAGTTGTGGTGTTGTTTGTGGCCGTGTTAGCGTTCCATATCACCAGCTATAAATGGCGGAAGGAAGACGCCGAAGCGCAGGCTGAATGGGATAAAGAAAAAGCTTATCTGGAATGGATGCATGCTGAGCCTAGTCAGGTTGGACCAGTTCAGAGTAAGTACCTATGGCTGATAGGGCCACTAGCTTGGGTGTTTACAGTAGCTCTTGGAATTTTGTTACTTTCCAGGAACTCGGGAAGCATTTGAAACCCAGTACACGCTAAACATCCCTCAGTGAAGCTGTATGGCAAGGCACTCATAGCCCAATAGTTTTAGGTTTGCAGGGAACAGTCTTTGAGTGCCTTGCCATACAGCTTCGATACGGTCAACCAGCCGCCTATCATTTATCTATACCTATCGGAGAGTCTGATAGAAACTCACAAGCGACTATCATTTCACATTTATTAGTACCCATATGATAGTTTATCTATGCACTATTGATTTTATAGGTATGTGATAGATATGCGAGGTTAGATCGGTGAATACGCACATTTACTTAAGAGCTTCGACCAAAGACCAAGATGCAGGCCGAGCTAAAGGCATGCTCTTGGAGTTTGCGAAGGTCCATGATTTGGCAGTTGCGGAGATATATAGCGAAAACTTCACCGGGACGAAGCTAGACCGCCCTGAGCTGATGCGGCTTTTATCTCAGGCCCAACCTGGAGACGTTCTGTTAGTTGAGTCAGTAGACCGGCTGTCGAGGATGGAGCCGGAGGACTGGGCGCAGCTCAAACTTATTCTCCAGCAAAAACAGCTTCGATTGATTGTAGAGGATCTACCGACAACTCATCGGCAAGCCGATAAGAGCATATCTGGACAGCTCATGGCTGTTATCAATGACATGCTGCTAGACCTCACCGCGACAATGGCACGCCTAAGTCACCAGAAGCGTGTTGAGCGTATCAGGCAGGCATTGGCCAACAAGCGAGCGGCTGATCCCCAGTGGTCACCTCCAGGTAAACAGAAGAACGCAAAACTGTGGGAATCAATCGAAAGTCTTTTAGTAAAGTTTCCCGAAGCGTCAGCAGATCAAATATCGACGTTGGCAGATTGTGGAGTCGCAACAGTCTATCGAGTGAAAAAACAACTTAAAAATAAGGTGTAGATGCTATGGAAGCTAAACGTTTGAAGGTTCTAGCAAAAGCGATTGTGATTTGTGCTGTATTCGTTTCAATACCGGCGAAAGCAGAATTTCAATTGCGCGATATAACGGACGCTGTTGGACAAGTAAAAAAATCCTGCCAAGCAGTAGTAACTCACGAAACAGCGCTAGTTATATCCCCCCTGGAATGGGGATTACATTGGAAAATGGTCAGCGTGCTAAAGCGTACGGATTCGATTGCCAGCTGAATGAAAAGCAGCCTTGCGGGTCAATCAAAGTTACGGCAGGATCCTACAAGGTAATGATCGTTCCTGTTTCTGGAAAATCGTTTAATGAGCGGTGGACTTTCAAACGATTAGACGGAAATAGTATGGTTGCGGTTAGACCTGATGGCACAATATTAGAAGCTAAAATAAAGTAAGGAACAAACATGGAAAGGTATCAAGAGGCAAGAAGGTTTGACCCGAAATTTGCTATCGTAGTGTTGGTGCTTGCTGGATTAGTAGGGTGGAGTATTTTGGACAATCTATCGAAGTGGTTAGGTGTTGATAAGACCGCCGCTGCAACGTTAGTAACTGGTTTAGTGTTCGCTATTGCAGCATTGGGCATTGGTCTATGGTGTCAGCAAACAGATGAGTGGCCGATAACTCTTGTAAACATGTTACCTCTGGCTTTATCGGGTTTAGTTATGGGGTTCAGCCCATTTCTATATCAACATGGGTGCATAGGGCCGCTAGATATGTGCTTTGATTTGAAGTGGTGGGGCCGCACATCAACGCATTATGGCCTGTCGTTCGCTATTCTAATTATTGGTTATGGATTTTTGTATCTCCGGCGCGACAGATAATAATAAGATGTAAGGGGCCAATACGGCCCCTTTTTCAATTTGGTTGCTGCTAAAGCCTTGAGTTCGCAGTTTGAGTATTGAAATGCTATAAAACGGGGTGGCGATTATCTAGGTCCGGGCTGGAAATTGCTATAACTTTAAATAGAAGCCAAGAACTGCTGAACAGCTTTTGCTCTCTTAGATGCATAGTTGTAGCTATTAATAACAGACTCCAGATAACTCTTTGAGTTTATGGGCATATGGTACGACCTTAAGCAGACACCTTGAGCAAATTTTCCAATTCTTAGCATCATGCCCATCTTACCTTCTTTCGTGAACTCTCCGCCAATTGGGATAGAAGATTTAAGCTTCTCGAACTCTTCCCAATTATCACGAAAAGCCGAAATATAGCTTTCAATATGTGCTTCGGGCACCACGACAAATACACCGTTATGTCTCAGATCTGGCCCAGGGAAGTAATAGTTTATTTCCCAGGAATCCTTTTTCACTTTCAGCTTGCCCCCGCATGATAGGGTTTCCTCATAAAATCCAGTGCTCATTAGTGTTCCTACTCCAGAAAAGTTCGTTTTTTTTAATTATGGGGCGTTTTTTTAGAGCGTTTCGATTAGCTGCTAGAAGCGTGCTTTACTCCAGATACTAGCATCTCTTCTTGGCCGATTGCAGTCAGTCGCGACCGGCTTTTTTCGACCCTTTTCTACCGTCCCCTGTTCTGCCAATGCGAAGCTCATGGAGACGATTGATCCACCAGGTTTGGCAAGGGAGCGGTGAGGTTGGGGATGGTCTGGCTGGAAGATGAGAAGGGAGATGCTGTCGCCTACGTATACCGAGAGCTGCCGAGGTTGTCTTAGACGAGTCTGTGATATTGTTTTGCTATTTTTTGAAATGGACGAAGAAGAATGGACACATTGGAGAGCGCAGTTCGCAAGCATCACAAAACAAGGTTTGTATTTGCTAATGTAAATAATGACCTTGGTGACTGGTGCGCTGAGATTGATAGTCATACCAGCCTTGTAAAAATGGCTTATGGTTATGCAAGACGTATTGCTGTTGATGCGCTCTACGCACAAGGACTTGTGAATAAAGATGTACGTGAGCACGTGCTGATGATTTTCAAAGCCCTACAAGCTCAAACTGGGCAGACAGTCGAGTTTCAGGAAGCTGCATATGCCCAAGCTGTTGAGTTTCTGAAGGGGTACAACTGGCAATTTACATCAATCTTTGCTAAAAGCCTCAGTGTATTCGCGTCTTCCCGAGCGCCCGACGGGATTTTAGCAGATGCAGATCTTTTCACTGAAGTTCTTGTGTTTTCATATGCACAGGTTAAAGAAGATTTCGAAGTTGCAGAAGCTATAGATGCAATGTTTCGGCAAGACAGTTTGAGTCGTGATCAAGCTTTTGAAGATGCATATGCGGAAATAAATAAAGAGATATTTGACGATCTGCCGCTTTATCATATAAATCTTGAAGAAGCCGAAAGATATGCTACAGAAAACGGCAAAGTAGTTTATAAAGATAGCAGCGGCTATTTCACGGCTAACAAAAATTATGTGCCGCCACCGCAGTTCGGGCTTGATGATGAAAATATTAGCTTTTGAATTAATTTGCCTTGTTTTTAAAACGAGAGTTCGTAAAAATCCTTGATTAGAGATGCCGATCACCCCGGATCCGGCCTCTAAAACGAAGTGCGGTCAAGTTGAATGGCGGGGGCCCCGCCCCCTTGGGGGGGGTTCCGCGTCCGCAGGACCGCCGCAGGCGTATTCTGCTTGACGTTGCGCAGTGGCCCCAAGCCTCCGCTCGGGTGTGTGGGGTAGCTTCACCGCCCCGCGCACCTGAGCCCTCGGCGGCAAGAGCGGGTTTACAAGGGCAGAGCCCTTGGTGTTGCTTAGGTCTGCCGTCCAAGAGGCTCCCCTGGCTGCCAGCGGGGCAAAAAAAACGAGGGGCATATGCCCCTCGGGTTCACGCAAGTCTGAGTGCTGTATCTCGTTAACGGCTCATGTTTCCCCAAGCCGCGACCCACCTGTCAGGTAGATAGATCCCAAAGCTTTGTAAGATAGCCTTATATTCATCCAGGCTACTCAAATTAGTCGGTTCATTCAGGCTTGAGTAAAGGCATTCACCATCTTCGGTAGTAATGCTCATGAAATACTCATGTGTTTGTGTCAGCCAGTTCATAACTACAGCATGGCAAATATCATTAACATAAACGGCATGTATATGCATGACCGATATCCTCAATAATTAGTAGTGGGCTATAACGCAGCAATATGCCCTAACGCTGCTTTTAGATATTAATAAGATAGAAAAAAGAAAGGAACCATAAGGTTCCTTTCGTTATTCGGACAATTAATGTCTATCGGTCGTGATTCAGAACGGTATCCGGTCAGAATCTATCTGCAATGAATCAAAGTTTAAATCCAATCGTTCGCAAATTTCGCGACGATAGTTTTCTTCATCAATTACAGACCATGCTTCGTTATATTCATTTGCCTGATGGTGGGTGCCAGCAGAATCAAACTGAACTACTTGAATTTCCATAGTTGGAACTCCGATATCGATTAGTGGTGAGCATTTCATTCAGCCGTGTGCTCTAACGCTGAAGCCTGAATCATAGCCTAAAGTTATTCTGTAGGCAAAAAAAAACGAGATAGCAAAAGCTATCTCGTCGTGTCAGCATTAAATCAGTAGATTAGAAATCTAGCAGATCCAATGTAGACATTCGTTGATGCGACTCAACAATTTTAACTGCATCTACAAAACGCAGTTCAGTTGGTGCATAAAATCGGAAAACTTTAGAGTCGTTATCAATGGTGCGAACGACATAAAGATAATGTTTATCGTAGAAAGCCTGAATTGCTTCAGTTTTCAAAAGGTTCGCTTTAACGTACTTTGAGTGAACATGAATATTACCAAAAGCGTGAGCTTTTAGATAATCCATGAAGGCTGATGCGAAAGGAGATTTACATTCAGCAAAATCCCCCAAAACATCCGGCGCAAATTCAAAGATCGGATTAAAAGATTGGAAATCGAGTTCAATACCAGACATGGTATATATCCTTGTAAAGTTTAGTAGGAGAGCGTTTCAGTCAACCGTGCGCTCTTAAAGTTGACGAGTTAATACTAACGTATAATTTCTCATATGCCAATCGCGTGCACAAAATCAGGATAAAAAAAAGCCCCCTAGTTAAGGAGGCATATAGCGTTAGTTTTCGCTGTTACTAAGGGACCGCTTCAGCTTTGGCTTTCGGCACCCGAGGGGCAGATAGATCTGGTTCGCCATTTTTATCGGGAAAGCTCAGCTGACAACCATCTTTATGACCCGAGCAACCGAAAAATGACCAACCGCCCTCCCCTTCTTTTACCCGGTGAATCAGCGGCTTACCGCACCCTGTACAGGCGAATTCGGTAAGTATAGGACCGGAGGTTTTGCCCGGTTTGCCGTCTGCATCCTCTGCCATGTAATCGCAGCCGCTGTCATCTTGGGTGTAGCCGCTGCATCCCCACCAGGACGAAGACTTTTTGTTCTTCGCAGGGTTTAGGGTCAATCCACGGGAGCATTTTGGGCAAGGATACGCAACGGGCACCTTCGCTTTGAATGCTTCCAGCTCGCCAAGCAAGCGTTTATGCACTGCGCCCAGGAGGTTTTTGTAATTTGCTTTGCCGGTCGCAAGACCCTCAAGCTGTTCTTCCAGAATTTTAGTGAAGTCGTAATTGAGAAATTGAAAGTTATCGCGAAGGACATTCATTAAACGAATGCCGCGAAAAGCCATTTTTAGCTGTTTCTTTTTCCCAAAGCGCTCCACATAGTTTCTATTGTCGATAATAGTTTCAATGACAGCGCCGTAAGTAGCTGGGCGACCAATGCCCAAGCGTTCCATTTCTTTAATCAAACTGGCTTCGGTATAGCGTGGGCGTGCCTTTGTTTTTGTTTCAATTAACTTACCGTTGTCTGCATCTAAATAATCGTCAACTGTCAGTGTTGGTACAGGGTTATCCGAGTCTTGATCTTCAAGACTTGCTTCGTCTTCTAGATCCTCTGAGCTGTCAAACGGGGTTAACTCTTTCCAGCCTTTGTAGATAAGCTTTTTGCCGCGACCCTCAAAAACGATAGTGCTGTCACCTACTGGACTCACTGCTTCAAGCCTGGCAACTCTCACCGCAAAGCGTGCATCCTGGAGCTGGCAACCAACTGTTCTCATCCAGATCAGGTTATACAGCTTACGTTCGTTCTCGTTCTGTCCAGCTGTAGTCGCAGATATGTGCGAGGGCCTTATTGCTTCGTGCGCGCCCTGGGAATCATCCTTTTGTTTCCAGGTCCGGGCCTGTTCAACAATAGGTAAGGAATTTTCTTTGCCGTAGGCAAAGATTTCATTGAGAGCATCATCTGAAAGCGCGGTGCTATCTGTTCGCATGTACGAGATTGCGCCCTGCTCATAGAGCTTTTGGGCGATTTCCATCGTTTGCTTAGGGCCAAAGCCAAGCGCGTTGCTGCCTGCAGCTTGAAGGGTAGTGGTTGTGAAAGGTGCAGGCGGTGAACTGGTGGACTCACTGTCGTCGCAACTCAAGACCTTAACGCTTCTGACTGCGGCAACCAGTTCTGCAAAGTCTTTATCGGTCCAATGCTTTTGCCCGTCGAGAAGTGGCTTTGCATCCCATGATGCTTTCCAACTGCCAAAGGTCAGCTCGGCGCCGTAGTGATTGAGGCTAGAGTGGCCTGCAATCTCCTTTTCCCTATCGTCTACAAGCCTCACTGCTACGCTCTGTACACGTCCAGTAGAGGCGTTCTTATCGCCCATCGCCTCTGCGATAACTGGGCTAACCATGTAGCCGATAAGTCTATCTGTAATGCGTCGTGCTTCTTGGGCGGCGACTTGCTTTAAATCAATGGCCCGAGGATTGGCCAGAGCTTTTTTCAAAGCTGTAGGTGTAATCTCATTGTATGTAATACGGCGTTCGTCTTTAATTCCAAGGACTTGTTTCAGGTGCCATGCAATAGCCTCCCCTTCCCTATCCATGTCGGTAGCGAGAATTACACCGTCTTCGCATTCTTGTTGTAAGCGCTTCAGACGCGCTACAACTTCCCGACCTTTCTCTGTATATACATATTCAGGTTTGAAGTCGGGTGCATGCACGCCCATTCCAGCTTCAGGCAAGTCTCTAATATGGCCCACGCTTGCAGCTACCCGATAACCGCTTCCAAGATACTCTTCGATTATCTTACCTTTGGACGGTGACTCAACAATTATCAATGTGGTCATTGCGTTCGCCTTTATTTAGGCAAGCCAATACCATAATTGGCAATTAATGCCGGTATAGCCTGCAAATAAAACAGTGGCTCCGTGGAGCCACCGAGAGTTACTTAGAAGTCAGCGACTTACGCTGTTCGTGATACAACTTGATGGTCTGGTTCATGTCGTGCATGAGTTTGCGCAGAGGTTTAATGTAACGATCTTCGCGTTTCTTCCAATCCTTTTTGCTTATCGCACCTTTGAAGTGAAGTTCTTTCAAACTTGCAACAATCAAATCTGCAATGACGAAAAGACGAACGAATGCGTTAACAAGAGGTGTACCCTTCCCTTCCTTGATGGTCAGTGGGTATTCAGTTTGCGCAGATGTAACAATATCCATCGCCTTAATAAGCGGATCAGTGAGTTCTTCAGTAAGCGCCGAGAGACTTTGCTTCATGTCATCTTCGACAGCTTTGAGGTTGTCACTTAATACCGGCCTTACTTTTTCTGCCAATGCCTGGGCAATGGCATATTCAGGCTTAGAATTACTTGCAAATGCTTCTATGGAAAACAGGCTATCTGCAATGCGCACACCGCAGATTCTTTTACTTTCTTCATGGCCTGGGAAGTAGTTGGTATCCCAAAGAATGATTAAGTACAGGTCGTGCACTTTTATTCTCACGTCAAACCGTGGCTCATCCTTGTCACTCATAACTAACTACCTGTATTAGATTCTGTAGCTGCATGACCTGGGCAGCAGCTAATAGCCGAATCTGTTCTTTTAGAAAAGCCAACTCATACCGATACCCAAGTCCCGGTTCGGCATAATCTGTATTGCTGAATTCAAGCCCCACTACATAACCCGCGTCACGGTTCGCTTTAACCAGTTCTTTTGCCAGATTCACCCTATCGAGCGAATCAGTGGCTAAGCACCAACTAACTATCGCGGCCAGCTTTTCGGATGGGCCCGGCAGGTTATCTAAACCCGCCGCGACGGCGCATTGCCATTCGTTAAACAGCTCAAGTCCTATGCGGGGGTCTTCAGTGGGGCTTCCAGGGCAAAGTGTGGGGCACCACGTTATTTTGAACATGGTGCGTCCCAGCACATCTACGGACTCGTAGTCATTTAGGTTTGCCAGACGCACCAAGGCCATTATTCAGCGCCTTCTTTGAGGTCTGAGGCCATGGCTTTAATTGCTTCAATAAGAGCCGCTTGAAGTGACTTCGGATCCAAGCTAGCTGGTACATCGAGAAATGCAGCGAGAGCTTTAGCCGCATCTAAACCAATGGTCAGGGAGATAAAACTTTCCGAATCGGAAAGTTTTAGATCCCCTGCCCCGGATTCTTTGCCGTCACCAACACCGTTTTCATCCGCATCGCCGGGAGTTTTATCCTCACTTTTAGGTTGTTCTTTTGGCTGCTTAGGCTCTTTAGGAATAAGGGCTTTAATCGCTTGCTGAATGGATTCGCCTTTGGCAATTCTTTTTTCAAGTTTGGTCAACTGGTCATCGTCGAGTTTTTTCAGCTCGTAGACCAAGTTAACGTCCTGGAACGTGCCTGAACGCACCAACTCTTTAGCTCGATCACCGAGCTTATGGATTGCCTTGTACTTGCTCAGAGCTGTTTGGTTTGGCAGGCCGTGAACAGCAATAATTTCTTCAGTGGTGAGCCCGAATTCTTTTTCGTCTCGCTGAATAGACATGGCGGTTTGAAATAGTGTCAGCCCTTTACGTGCGCCATTGGATGCGGTGTGGTCTAGGCGTTGCTCTTTCTTGCTGCCAGTACGAACAATGCAAGGCAGCATCTGGAGTTCTTCAGGCAGTGACTCAACTGACCGCCACCGGCATTCACCGTCGATAATTGGGAAATTACCGTTTTCATCTGGCGAGCCTACAAACAATGGATAGCGAATACCGAAATATCGACCGTCTTCAATCTTTATTTGAGCGGATTTGCGAATGGATTGAATGTTCGCAATGGTCTCAGGATTATCCCAGTCGTCACGGTCCTGACCTTCCGTTGGTATGATTTTCGAGCGGTGAATAAGTGTAATTGCTTCGCCGGTGATTGGATCATTCTCGCCGCTACGCAGAAGTTCGCTGATACTGTTCGTCATTAGATTTTCTCCATCAATTTCTTGCAAAAGTTTTCAAATTCAAAGGATGCGTCTTGTGCCGAACCATCTTTGCCGCTGATCCACTTGCCGCTACTAATCGAAGCTTTAATAGGGTCGCGTAGGCCAATTACGCCTAGTAGGGCAACGTCACCGTAAGCGGTTACTAAGCTCTCATAGATCGCTCTGTCACCAAGTGAGTGCGGAACCTTTTTACCTAAGACGCTAACAAGCGTTTTCACGCGATTGATAACGAAGCCACCCCATTGGAGGTTTTTGTTCAGGCCGCGTTTTACAGGCTTCAGAACCTTTGTTAGCTCTTTCAAAGACCCGATGGCGTTGTGGTCCAGGTCAATAGGGGAGTAGATCAAGTCGGCACAAATCAATGTGGCCAACAGTGTGTTGCCATTACCCGCAGGCGTATCAATCAGGATGTAGTCATAGCTTTCGATGTTCGGCACCCTCATATGAAGGTTGTCTTTAAGTGCCGTAACAATCGTCAAATCGTTTGAGCGGTTAATTTCGCTAACGCTGGAATCGCCCTGGATCAAATGAATATTGTCCGAGATAACGCTTACAGTAATCGGCGCAGCTTGTTCGTCTTCAGGATCTTTGAACAAGTGAGTAACGTTGCTCAAATGTTCGTACCTTACTTCGGCACCTTGCAGGTTGTTGGTCAAACTAGCGATGTTGTCCAGATCAATAAATAAAACCTTTTTGCCCTGGAGACTCAGATACAGGCCCAAGCCAGTGATGGTCGTTGATTTGCCAACACCCCCTTTAGGGGTGCTTACACCAATCACTTTTGGAAACGGCGCTTCGTTGGTCATTGTTAGATTCCTTCGATATCGTCCAGGGAGGACAGATCCACCGGAGCGGCGGGTTTTGGTTTAGGCGGTCGTGGGCTTGTGATGGCAATTCCTGCCGCCTCAATTGCTGCTTTTTGGTCAGCGGTCAGCTTAGCTTTTCCAGCTGGTTTTTGTGGCATTGGTTCTGGTGTAAAACGTTCATCATCATTTGCGTTTGTTTGAGCAAACGGGTCTTCAGAAGGCCCGGTAATTTCATTTGTGTCAATGCTGGCAAACGGATCTTTTTCAGCGTTTTCAAGCGCAGCAAAAGGGTCTTCCTCATTAACATTTTCAAGGCTTGCAAATGGATCTTCATTAGTCGCGGAAGGGGATGTAAATGGGTCTTCCTCAGCGACTTCGCTAGTCGCCTTGAGGGCGGTTACGGCGTCAGCAGCGATTATCGCTTGCGGGGCAGGGGGCTGCGCAGGGTTGCGAGGTGGAAGGCCCTTAAACTCTTTAACGCTGATCCAGCACGTATAGATAATTACGGCTAGGTGATTCGGGCGAATAAGCGCGCTTACCCTTGCTGGAAGTGCGAGAAGTTGATTGGTGGTAACGGTCGTTTCTTCCACCTGCCCTACTGAGCGTTCATCCCCCCATAATTCAGCACCGCCTTTATTGATTTCCACCTTCTCCATTTTAGTGACGGTTTTTTGCGCTTTGCCGGTCAGGCTTGCTAACCACTCTGCGGTTTCAAAATCGTTTGCGCGGTAGGTCAAAGTAATTTGGGTATTGATATCAATCCCCCCCTTAATTGACTGCGCATTGAGTGTTTTGTCCGGCAGGTTCAAAAGGTCGGTTAGTGCTTGATAGGTCAAAGCCATGAACACGTTTTTGGAAAGTACAGTGGCCAGAGCGTCTGCCAATGTCTGCGAAACGATAAATCTGATTTCGTCCAGGACAAGATATGTTGGGTGAGCCAGTGGTTTTTTAAGAGCGATTTGCACTAGCTCATCCAGCAGGGCAATACATGCTTTTCTAACGATAGTGTCATTGATATTTGAGCGGACATAAACAACTGCCCCCGAGCGCAAAGCTTCTTCAACCTTGAAGCTTTCCTCTACAGTTGCGCGCAGGGTATCGAGCTGCATGAACTCACTTACGTTCGACTCAATGCTACCGTTTTTTTCTCTAACCCAGCTTTTCATTACATCGTTGATTTCAGGGTGATTACCCTTCAACAACTTTGCAAGCTGGCCCAGTGTGCCGTCCCAAAGAGGCATGAGATAGTCCAGCACTTTTCGTTCTTCGCGTTTGAAAAAGTCCGCGTTTGTGCCGTTGTCGGCCATGGCGAAAGTCTTTACAACGCGCTCCCTTCGTTCTCTACGGCTACCGCCGATAAAGGGGCCATATGAACCTGGACCAACACCGTTTAAATCTAGAATAAGCGGGGCAGGGCGGCCATGACGTTCACAGCTTTCGCGCATAATGTCGTAGATAAAATCATCGGGTTTTTGATCTACAAACCATGCTCCCCAGCCTTTCATGATTGCTTGGTCGAGCAGTACGCCAAGCATGATGCCCTTACCCGTTTGGGAAGGGCCAATTACCTTGGAGTGGTTTTTTCTAAATAGTTCGTCGGCCATATAGATGCCAGCACCGGTGTCGTCCAAACCTAAAAACATCTGCCCTTCAAGATAAAAATCTTGTGGGTTGAAGTCTTTTGCTTTGAGCTTATCCATGTCTACGCGGATATCACTAAGCGCATCGCCGCTAGCTTGAACCCGAAATTTCCGCTTCCAGCTATTAATTTTTGGGCGTACCCAGCGCAGCATTATCATGCGTAAAAACATTGGTGCTGATAGCACCACTAGAAAGCACCACCAAAGGTCTGCAATGGATTTTCTAAACTCGCCATACCACAGGCTCATGAACTGGGTAGCTCTGTCACCATCGTAGCCGTAGACGGAATACGCATAGATGTACATGCCTACAACCAGTAAAGGTCCGCAGGCGAAGATTAGAATCATTGCGCAGCGGCGCACATATAGAAAAGCAAGATCCATTACCGTTGCGTCATCTGATTCTTTTACTGCGCCCGTGACCGCAAGCAAAAGAAGTACGCCGATTAAAAAACAAAATACGGTTGTTAAGCCTGGGTCCGTATTGAGCAAAATAAAGCGTAAAATTTCCATTTACTATCCTCTAACGACATCCATAAACCCGAGCATTATTGCTTCCCTTTCTGACTTTCCGATTCGGAAAGTTTCTGTATTCCGGGGCTGACTTTCCGAATAGGAAAGTTTTAACCCACTTTCCGATTCGGAAATTTACCACGCTTCCGGCCTGACTTTCCGAATCGGAAAGTTTCCGGCCTCCTTCTTTCCTGCCTTCCTAAATCGAAAGACTCTAGAGACTTTCCGAATCGGAAAGTTCCTCTAGCGCGGATTTATGGTCGTTCCCCTTAATCCTGCAATATCGTTATGCGCATATCAATGTGCATTATCCTATTGCCTTTCTATTGCTTTAGCAATAGGCTAAACAATAGAAAGACCAATAGAACAGGGCATAGAAAAAAAATGTTTTTTCTACAAATCAAAAGCGCTAAAAGCCGCCATCCGATGGATGATGTGGGCGTCCTAAAGGACACCCATAGACCGCCGGGGGAGCGCCCCGTCAGTCTTTTAGGGTTCCAACTCGCTGCGCGAGCTTCCACCCTCTTTCGCATCCTGCGCCCTGAACGGGCTTGTCTACGAAATTCACCCGCGCGGGCGTCCGATGAAGCCGGACCAACCTGCATTCTGCTATTGCGCGACGTCTCGTTGCGGTCCTTCGTCCCTTTCTCGACTGCTACATCGCGAATCCAGGTTGGTCCGGTTTCACCGGACGCCCGCGCCGCTTTCGCTAACGGATGCTGCGCACCCTGCCTCCGCCCTGAACGGGCTGCGTCAGGGCAGACCGGGAAAATTGGCATGGGGGCCATTTCCCCTCACCCCCCTCGTGGGCTCGGGGGGCGTCTGTCCTTCTCGCTGTTTAACGCACGACTCTTCGCTTCGCTCATCGCTGCGCTATTGAAAAGCAGCCAACCCCGTGCCGGGCCTGGCGCCTCCCTTCGGTCAGCAGAAGCAGGCGAGCGCTCCCGCGCTGCCCACAGCAAGCAACGACTTTTGGTCGTTTGCCTCAAGCCTTGCCTCCCTTCGGTCAGCAGAAGCAGGCGAGCGCTTCCGGGCTGCCCACAGCAAGCAACGACTTTTGGTCGTTTGCCTAAAGCGGCCAGCGGCTTTAGGCCGTTGGCGGCGTTTACAACGCCTAGCCCCTCACGCGGGGCTAAAGGCTTCGCGGCGTCAGTTCGCCTCTTTCCTAAACGCATGCATTGGCCTCGCCCGACCTTCGGTGGGCTGGCCTTGCATACATTTAGGAAAGGGCTCGTTCTGCGCTCCAAAGCCGATGCAGTCTCATGCTTTCGCGTTGCCCTACCTTCGGTGGGCTCGCTGGCATGATCCTGCAACGGCTTGGTTCGCTCCGCTGAATAGGTCAGCCTTCACCCTTCCTTCGGAGGGCGAGGCTGACCTATTCAGGGGCGAACAATAAACACAAAGTGTCCATGCTTAGCATCCGGAGACTTATGCAATGTTATCGGTGGAGAAAGATTTTGGACGAAGGGAAAACTACTAACGCTGTGAGCGGCTGGGACCGCTCGGCAGCTATAAGCCGGAGCCGTGAAAAGCTTGAGTCGGTAGTCAGGTGGCTTGCATGGTTTGACTACTCCGACAGGTCAACTATTGCCGCAATGCTCGGCGTCGATGCGGATGGCCAGCGCGCCTTTTTCAAGCGGTTGGAGGACTCCGGTTTTCTCTTGGTAGATCGTGCACCTGGGATCGACAGGAAAATCTACAGCCTCGGGGAAGCGGGGTTTGACTACGCGCTCATGCTTGCGCCTGAACTTAATTTAAAGAGGCGGCGCAGGCTGCCTTCTTGGGTGTCGATGATTCACAGCTTTTCGGTCCAAGCGGCAATTATTAAGCGCATGCCGGATATCCAAATACTACGGCCAGAGAAGACCTTAAAGCACCTTCGCACCGTGCGATTACCAGACGCAATCCTGACGATGAAGGACGGAACATCGGTCGCCCTGGAGGTTGAGCTGAACCATAAATCGAGCCCCCGGGTTTACAACATTTTCCTATCGCATTTGAAAAATATTCGCGGCGGGCATTACGACAAAGTTCTGTATCTCTTTCCGAATGAGGGCTTATGCAACCTGTATCTGGAGAAGTACAACCAGCCAATGTGGCCGATTTATCGGCCACTCGCTGGCACGACTCGGCTAGTTCAGGATAAAGATCGGAGCTTTACAGCTAGCCCCGTGCATGAAAGCAATCTGATGCAGTTTCAAGTCGAGGTCATGTATACGCTATGAGCTATGAAGATACCGTTTTCGGGTCAGTACCCGTCAAAGAGGCAGGAAGCTGGGAATTGCTTGAGCACTTCCTTAAACCGGTTCTACCTCATTTCAACAATCCATTGGTCACTGAGATTTGTGTTAACCGTTATGACGAAATGTACGTTGAAATTAACAACGTGCTTGAGCGAGTTGATAGCGGGTTTGCCTCAGAGCAGAAGCTTGTTGAATTCATTCGTCAGCTAGGGATTGTTCTCAAACAGCCGGTCGGTCCCGACAATCCAGAGCTTGATGCGCGGTTTCCTAACGGTGCACGCATTAGCTGCACGTTGTCTTTAATGACCCCCGCGGGTGCAACATTTAGCCTTCGTTGCAAACCAACAAAAGCGTTCACGATGGCCGAACTGGTCGGGTTAGGGGCGCTCACAAGCGAAATGGCCGACTACATTGCAGAGCGTGTTCGTGGTGCTGCGACAATGCTTGTCACAGGCAATACAGGAAGCGGAAAAACCGCAATGCTTCGGGCTTGTGGCGGGTTCATAGATAAGCGTGAACGGCTGTGTACAGCAGAAGATACCCTTGAGCTTGGGATGCGTGAAATGCTGCCCAATGTCGTCGCTTTTGAAGCTCCTTACAGGGAGCCTAAACCCGGCGTGAGGGTTATCAATTTGGCGTCTTGTATTCGCAAATTTCTTCGTTATCGGCCAGACCGTGGCTGGGTTGGTGAAATTCGTGATGCTGCGGCTTGTGACGCATTTTTTCAGTTCATTTATACCGGGCATAGAGGGTCAGCTGCTTCGTTGCACACGAATGGTCCTGACGATACCGTGCCTCGATTGCAGTACCTCATGTCCTCGGCTGGACTTATCAGTTATGACCTTGCCGGCCGAATGATCCTTGGCGTTCTCGATTTGATGATTCATTGCTCGCGTGATCCGCGCTACGGTCGGAAAGTCACTGATATTGTCGAAGTCCGTAATGGTGAACTGCACCCGATCTTTGTATATGACGTTGAAGCCGGGAAACATCGACGGGTTGATTAATGCCGCTGGCAGCCAGGGGGGCCCCCTGGACGGCAGACCAAAGCAACACCAAGGGCTCTGCCCTTGTAAGCCCGCTCTTGCCGCCGAGGGCTCAGGTGCGCGGGGCGGGGAAGCTACCCCACACACCCGAGCGGAGGCTTGGGGGTACTGCGCACCGTCAAGCAGAATACGCCTGCGGCGGTCCTACGGACGCGGAACCCACCCCCAAAGGGGCGGGACCCCCGCCATTCAACTTGACCGCGCTTCGTTTAAGGGCCCGGATCCGGGCCAGGGATCAGACTACAAGCCGTTCATCTACACCAGGGACGTGTCCTCGCTGGGTCGCTCCCACCGCCTGCCTGGCAGCAAGACCCGGCGTTTACACCATCTTCTATCCGATCTTGAACTGGCCATCTTCCTGACCTTGGATCGGTCTCCCCATGTCACCGATATCCGTGAACAGTTTCCGATGCGGGTCGAAGATACGGTGCGCATCGCCGAGGAGCTTGGCCTGCCCCACGGTTGTTACAAGGGTACCCAGCAGGTACTGACCAGCGACTTTCTGGTGGATTTCGAAGATCCTCAGCGCCCGAGCATCGCGATTCAGGCCAAGTACAGTACCGACCTGCAGAAGCCTGAAGTTATCGAGAGGCTTGAACTTGAAAGGCGCTACTGGCAGGAAAAAGGTATTCCCTGGGTCATCGTCACTGAGCGCGAGGTATCCAAGGTGGCATTTGCCAATATCCAATGGCTCTATCCTGCCCATGCTGAAGGCGACATCGCTCAGGACGATCTCGCCCATTACCAGCAGCTGTTTCTGCTCGAGTTTCAGCGTCACCCAGACCGGAAGCTGACCGCTATTGCCCAAGGACTGGATACCTCCGGCCAGCTGGAGGCCGGTCAGGCGCTCTATTGGCTACGCCAGTTGCTGGCCCGGCACTGTTTCCTTTTCGATCTTGACACTCCTTACCGGGAGCTGAAGCCGAAAGACCTGGTTGCCAACTCTCATCAAATGCATCAGGAGCTGAGCAGTGTTGCCCGTTAATCAGGTGTTCCGGATGGGGGAACTGCGAAAGCGCCTGCTTTGGTCCGGTACCGAGCAGGCAATCTGGATCGATATCGATTCGGACACGGCGTTGCCCGAACCGATATCGATTGTAGAGCTGGAGCGTCTGATCATGGAGCGGGAGCTGGAGAGCATTGCCGATCCCTTCGAGGAAACAGTCCTACGGGAGGTTGAGGAAGGTTCCCTTGATCAGCAGAAGCGTGATGAAGCTTGGGGAATGCTGGCGGATTTTGTGCACGACCCCCAGCTTTTCGTGCGGCGCCCCAGAGGGCTCATTGTCAGAGGCATCATGGAGCGCCATGGTGTCACCAATCAGACGGTGTATAGGTTACTGAGGCGCTACTGGCAGCGAGGCATGTGCAGGAATGCCCTCTTGCCGGACTATGTCAACTCGGGCGCCCGTGGCAAGCGCAGAAAGCCGAACCAGGCCAAGCTGGGCAGGCCCAGAGTGGTGATGGAGGGGAAAGGGAGCAATGTCACGCCGGACATCGAGCGCATTTTTCGCCGGGTCATCGAGGAACGTTTGCTCAAGGAAAAACATCCGTCCATTCCTGATGCCTACGCCGCCGGGCTGAATCTGCTCCGTGCTGTTCTGACGGAGCTGCCGACCTTCGAACTGCCTACATTGGGGCAGTTCCGTTACTTCTATGGGCGCGAATATCACTTCACCGACACCTTGCCATGCAGGGTGTCCGCAGTGGATTTTGCCAAGGACTTCCGACCGCTCAGCAGTACATCGACGACCGAGGCACTGGGGCCCGGATACCGCTACCAGATCGATGCCACCATCGCCGATATCTATCTGGTTTCAGAACATGATCGCAGCCTTATCGTCGGCAGGCCTGTCGTTTACATGGTGATCGACGTGTTCAGCCGCATGGTCGTTGGTATGTACGTCGGATTCGAGGGACCTTCCTGGGTCAGTGCCATGGTGGCATTGGCCAACACGGTCGCCGACAAGGTTGAGTATTGCCGCCAGTATAGCGTGGAGATCGATGCCAGCGACTGGCCGGTCAAAGGCTTGCCGGATGTGGTGCTGGCCGATAAGGGCGAACTGAATGGCACCAAGGTGGAAGCATTTTCCCAAGCCTTCGGCGTTCGCATCGAGAATGCACCGGCCAGGCGAGGAGATGCCAAGGGGATCGTCGAGCGTTATTTCCGGACGGTGCAGGAGCGTTTCAAGCCCTATGCCAGCGGTGTGGTCGAGGACACCACCAGCCGGAAGCGGGGTGGCCACGACTACAGACTTGATGCCAGTCTGACCTTGCCCGAGTTCACCCAGATCATCATTGCCGGCATCCTCTACCACAACAACTTTCATACCTTGAGCAAATACGACAGAACCTCTGGTATGCCGGGCGATCTGCCAGCCATCCCGGTCATGCTGTGGAACTGGGGCTTGGCCAACTTGACCGGCCGGTTACGTACTGCGCCCGAGGAGCTGGTGCGGATAAATCTCTTGCCCCATGAGTCGGCCACGGTTTCGGAGCTGGGAATCAGGCTGTTCGGCTGCTTCTACACCTGCCAGGAAGCAATCAGGGAGGGTTGGTTTCACCGAGGCCAGGCACCATGGCGAAGTACTGTGAGCCTTTGCACTCTGTGCATCACCCGAAAGAAAGCTCACCTGGGGCCAACCATGCCCGGGTGTTCGACTGGAAGCAGCGGATACGCGCGGCCCTAGGCTGATTGCAGAATACACCGCAGTTCGGCTGCGATACATCTTGTCGCGCACTGCGTGCAGCCTCCCCGAAACTGCCCGGAGCCGTGCCAAGGCGATATAGGCCCCTTGGGAGTCGGCAAGACGCATCTGGCCATCGCACTGCGCTATCGGGCGGCGCAGTGCGGCATCAAGACCCGCTTCATCACTGCGGCCGACCTTGGTGCTGCAACTGGGCGCGGACCAGCGTAACCGTCCGGGCATCCCGGCTGGCTTGACCCCGCCAAGCTAAGAGATGGTGGCAGTTCGTGGATGCCGTTTCCCGGGTGCACGCGATCCGAGACCACGCGATCAAGCAGGAAAACGAGCACCTGGGCTTGCCTGACTGACCGCAGGCCGGCGACGACAAGGTGGAAAAGTTCGGCGTGTGGCTCTGGCGGCAACGATCCCGCGAAGGGCGGACGGTGCTTGAGCTGTTGAACGTAAGCGTGCGGGCAAACCGTCTTGCGCGACTATGCCGGATGCCACCTATGCGGCAGCAGCTCTGCAATCTCACTCGCCCGCTGCGTCGGCAACCGTGTCAGCACATCCTTGAGATAGGCATACGGATCGTGCCCATTATTACGGGCCGACTGGATCAAACTCATGATCGCAGCAGCGCACTTGAGCATGCGATCCCGCGCCGAGCATTTGAGAAGGCAACGGGATGAACGCTGGCTGGATAGCCGTGGTTTTCTGGGTATGCAGCCGAATCCATTTGTGGACGAGGTTGGCATTGAGGCTGTAGCCCAAGGCGATGTTTGCGATGGAGGCACCGGGTTCAGAACACTCCTGAATGACCTGGGCCTTGAAAGATTTGCTGTAGGTACGGCGCTGAGGGGGCATGGAAAATCCGCTTGATGGGCCATGGCCTTCGGCGGCGGTGTCGGGAAGGTGTGTTGGCCGGACGGATATTGTTGAACTACGCTGTCTGGGGCAACGGAAGTGTTTCGGCCCGACTCTGGAACGCGATCCGCAGCGACGACTGGGCAATTCCGCACGTTGGCCTGAGCAGCCTCGGGGAAAGCGTCGGCTGGGCGCGCCCAGACGAGTTTCCGCCAAGGAACATGCAGACGAGCAAGGGGCTGCGGGCACTCGGCTACAACGTGAGGATCGGTGTTTGATCGAGGCGCCTGTGGCACACGCAGGCTGACGAGCCAGGCGCTGTCCATGGCCTGATCAGGCCGCCCCGCTGCGCCTTGCCTGAGCAGTTGACCTGCATCAATGGGGCGGGAGATCGCTGTACATTGACTCTTGAAGTTTGTCCTGGTAAGCGCAATATCTTGCAAAGTCTTGCAAGGATTTCCTTGGCCGGAACCGCAAAGCGACGCGATTGGAGAGGGTGAGATGAAAGCGCACCTACAGGTGATTTTCACGCTCGATGAATTGGCTGCGTACTTGAAAGTCGGCAAGCGGACGCTTTATCGGCTCGCCGCGCACGGGGAAATTCCGGCTTTCAAGGTGGGCGGGACGTGGCGGTTTCGTCAAAGTGAAATCGATCAGTGGATCAATGATCAGACCCGAGCCGGAGCAAAGAAGGAGGTGATGCGCAAGCGTGAACAGCAGAAGTCATCCGAGCAGCCCGTGTCGCCTGGGCGCACTGCCCGTCGCAGCAGGCAAAGGGCTTGAGTAACTCGTTTTTCAATTTTTCTGGAGGTATGACATGGACATCGATTTCAAGAAGTTGGCTCCCTGGAACTGGTTCAAGAACGAGCAGCAAGAGCAGCAGACCGCCTCTTCCCTGCCGGTGCAGCGCAATGACCTGCCAGCGGCGAGCGGGCCAGTCAGCCCGATCCTGCAACTGCATCGCGAGATCGACCGGCTGTTCGATGACGCGTTCCGGGGCTTCGGTTTTCCGGCGCTGGCCATGCCGCGGCTGCCATCCGATTGGTCGGGCATGCTGAAGCCGGCCCTGGACATCCAGGAAACCGACAAGCAGTACAAGATTGCCCTGGAAGTGCCCGGTGTCGAGGAAAAGGACATCCAGATCACCCTCGACAACGACGTGCTGGTGGTGCGTGGCGAGAAGCGCCAGGAACAGGAGAAGAAGGAAGGTGGCTTCCACCGTGTGGAGCGCACCTACGGCAGCTTTCACCGCGCCTTGAACCTGCCTGACGACGCCGATCAGGATTCGATCAAGGCATCGTTCAAGAACGGGGTGCTCACGGTCACGATCGACAAGCGCGAGGTCAGCGCGCCGAAGCAGGGACGTTCGATCCCGATCAACAGCTGACGTCGCCGGCTCGTTCGTCACAAGAAAAACCCGGTACGAGACGAGGTGTCGCGGCTCGCGATGCCTCGTCGCCTCAACCTTGTCAACCTTCTCAGGAGCATCAGCATGACCAGAAAACAATGCCAGGTCTGCGGCCAACCCGCCACCGTGCGGGTGGAAGCCAATCTCGACGGGCGTCACAGCACCATGCTGTTGTGCGACGACCATTACCGCCAACTGGTGCGCCAGCAAAAGCGCACCGTCTCGCCGCTGGAAGCCTTGTTCGGCTCGCGCAGCGGCCTGTTCGAGGACTTCCTCGGCAGTGACTTCTTCCGCATCGGCGACGACGCGACGCCCTTTGCCGCCGATACCGATGACGTGGTCGATGCCGTGTTTGGCGAACCCGCCGCCGCAGGTTCGGGTGCACCGCGCCGGCGCGGCAGTGGGCTGGCCAGCCGCATCAGCGAACAGTCGGAAGCCCTGCTGCAAGAGGCCGCCAAACACGCTGCCGAATTTGGCCGCTCCGAGGTGGATACCGAACATCTGCTGCTGGCGCTGGCCGACAGCGACGTGGTCAAGACCATCCTGGGTCAGTTCAAAATCAAGGTCGATGACCTCAAGCGGCAGATCGAGTCCGAGGCCAAGCGCGGGGACAAGCCGTTCGAGGGCGAGATCGGCGTGTCGCCGCGCGTGAAGGATGCGCTCAGCCGCGCCTTCGTGGCCTCCAATGAACTCGGCCATTCCTATGTCGGTCCGGAGCATTTCCTGATCGGTCTGACCGAGGAAGGCGAAGGGCTGGCCGCCAACCTGCTACGCCGCTACGGCCTGACGCCGCAGGCGCTGCGCCAACAGGTCAGCAAGGTGGTCGGCAAAGGCGCCGAGGATGGCCGCGCCGAGACGCCGACCAACACGCCAGAACTCGACAAGTATTCGCGCGACCTCACCAAGATGGCGCGCGAGGGCAAGCTCGATCCGGTCATCGGCCGTGCGCAGGAGATCGAGACCACCATCGAGGTGCTGGCCCGGCGCAAGAAAAACAACCCGGTGTTGATCGGTGAGCCCGGCGTCGGCAAGACCGCCATTGTCGAAGGACTGGCGCAGCGGATGGTCGCCGGCGAAGTGCCCGAGACGCTGCGCGACAAGCGTCTGGTGGAACTCAACATCAACGCCATGGTGGCCGGCGCCAAGTATCGCGGCGAGTTCGAGGAGCGCGTGCAGAAGGTGCTCAAGGAAGTGACCGAGCACCAGGGCGAGATGATTCTCTTCATCGATGAAGTGCACACCATCGTCGGTGCCGGCCAGGGTGGCGGCGAAGGCGGGCTGGACGTGGCCAACGTGTTCAAGCCGATGATGGCGCGCGGCGAGCTGAACCTGATCGGCGCCACCACGCTCAACGAGTATCAGAAGTACATCGAGAAGGACG
>NZ_VFIO01000017.1 GCF_007858365.1 Pseudomonas saxonica
GCTCGTCATTCATGACGGTTTCGGTGGTGCTGTCGAAGTCGCGGGTGCGGAACTCGACGTTGTTCATGCGCGAGCTATTGACGTTCTTGAACCAGTCTCGTGTGTAGATCTGCCCCCAGGGGTCGTGCTGGGTGCCGCCGGAACCGGAGATTTTGTTGTAACCCTGTGCGCTTTCCTGTTCTTCAGCCAGGCGGTTTATTTCGGCGTTTTCGTCTTGCCATTCCTTGAGGCGCAGGGCGGCTTTTGCCACGAAAACCGGGTCGTAGCTGGGGGATTTGTTTTTGCGCAGGTACTCAGCCAGCAGCAGGTCTTGACCGAGCAAGCCGATTTTTTGCAGATTTTGGGTGCGGCGTTTATCCAGGCGAAACACTTCGTTGTCGGCAGCGCTGCCGTTCATGATTCCCGAGCCCAAGGCAGTGCCGCCTGAGCCGCCGAGGCCGATGCCGGGCAGGGTTTTTTCAACGAAATCGGCCAGCACATTACGCCACACCAGGACTCGCACAGTGAGGCCTTGCTTGCCTTTGGCTGCCAGTAAGTCACCCACTCGCAAGCCGCCGGGGCGCTTGAGGCGCATGGCCGGGTCAAAGCCCCAGGTGATGATGTCGACACTGTGCCGGGCGTTTTCGATAGCGTCATGAACCGCGCCAAAGGCAGCTTGGCCGTTGACCAGCGGCTCGGTGAGCACTCCGGCGCGGGGCGGGTAATAGGAGGTGTTGGCGAACCAGTCCATCGTCAGGTTGATGGGCTCGTTGGAGTTTGGATCGATCCGGAACGATTCGGGGGAGTAGGGATAGCTCATGTACCCGGCTCCTCGTTGGCGAAGGGCTGTGCAGGCGGTTGTTCGAGCGGGGATGTAGCTTTCGGGATGAATGGAAGCCGGGACAGTGAGCGAGGCATAGAGATTCCTTGCGCGAGGGAGGTCTGAATCGGGTCAGAACTCAGTAGGGCGCGAAGGTAACAACCACAGATGCACGCTGGATGTAGGACACCTCTGGTGATTCAAAGGCCAAGAGCGGGAGTTGCGTAGGATTAATCGAGTATTGGATGGGATTAATGAGTGATTGGCGATGGATTTATGACGTCAGCGCCACCGATCGCAGCCTTCGTTCCTCGACAGCGGCTACAAGAGCAAGAGCGTAAGGGCGCTTTTGATTTGGCTTTTGATCTTGATCTGCCGCCCCTTCGGGAGGCCGAGCTCGCCTAGGCTGGCTCGGCACCACCATGACAGCACCTGCGTTCAGCCATCCTGTGATGGGCCTGAGTGTCGTCCCCACTGTTTCAGTGGCGGCAGTGAGAGAGTTAAAAACTCAAAATTAAAAGCTGGTTTTCCCTCACTTGAATTCGGGAATTTCGTACGTGTTTGCCCCGAGTAAACGAGCGCTGCGCACTCGGACGTCGCCTGCGGCAACTGCTACGGGTAGTGAGCGCTCGCAGGTGCTGATTATCAACTAGAGTTCCCTCCACTCATCCACAGACACGAGAGGGATTTTCATGACTGCACTGGACGTTTTTTGGGTCGGATTGGGAGGCGGCCTCGGCTCGCTGTTGCGCTGGTGGATCGGCCTGCGCGTCGGGCAGTTTTATAAGGGGCCATTTCCGCTGGGGACGTTTTTGATCAACGTGAGCGGTGCCTTTGTCATCGGCTATTTGAGCATTCTGTTCACGGTCGATTGGCGGGACCGCTACGGCGACTTCATGAACGCCGCCGTGCTCACCGGCATCCTCGGCGGCTACACCACCTTTAGCAGCATGCAACTGGATGCCGCCAAACTGGCCAAGGCCAAAGACCGCGCATGGGCCGCCGGTTATTTGATTATCTCGGTGCTGGTCGGTCTGGCCGCCGCCGCATTCGGCGCCTGGCTGGCGCGCTGACTCTGGAGTTATCGTTATGTTGAATCTGATCATTCTGATCTTCGTAGGCGGCGCGTTTGGCGCCATGTGCCGAGAGTTTGTGATGCTGTCAGTGCCGCGTCTGGCCGATGGCTTTCCTATGGATATTTTTGTCGCCAATATCGTCGCGGCCTTTTTGCTGGGTGTCGCCACTTCGCTGTTCAAGAGCAATCGCATCAATCAGTACGTGCACGTGATGGTCGGTACCGGGATCATGGGCGGCTTGTCGACGTTCTCAAGCTTTGTGTTCGGCGCCGTTGAAATGATGAAAGATCCAGGCAGTGTGTTTGTTTCAATCTGCTATCTGGTCATCAGCCTGTTGATCGGGTTTGCCGCGGTCGAACTGGGCCTTCTGGCGGGGGCCAAGGTGTCGCCTTTACCCGACGCCGATGCTTCGCACTGAGGTAACAGGCACAAAAAAACCCTCGACAGTCGAGGGTTTTTTTATGTCGCCGCGAAGGCTTTAGGCGAGTGAGGTGCGCTTGCCAAAGAACATTTCGGTGATCAGGTCGTTGTTGATTTGATCGCCGTGCAAGGTCCGCACCAGCAGTTCGCTGCCCAGCAGCGGCAACGACAGCACCATGGTCGGGTTGACGCGTTTGACCTTGGGCATGTTGCGGGTTTCGTTGACCAGGGCAATCACTTGGGTATCGTCGCCAGCCACTTCTTTGGCCGCCAGAATGGTGAAGACGTTTTCAGCATCGCTATCACCCAGGGTCACGATGTATTTGGCATCCGCCGCACCGGCCAGTTTGAGGGTGGAGGCTGCGGATGGGTCGCCCTCGATAAGGTCGGCGTGCTCCGGCAGGTCATGCTGGCTGCCGGTGGCTGCTACGACGGTGACGTGCTCACCGCGATCAGTCAGGCCTTTGTAGACGTTTTGGGCCAGTGAACCAACGCCGACGAGGATGTAGTGATTTTTACGGGCCATGTGGGTAATCCTGCCTTTTACGATTCGTTGGATGTTGTTGCTGATCAGCGGGCCGGCGATGGACGCCACCGAGATCGCGAAGATGGTGATGCCCAGAATGATCACGGTAAGGGTGAAAAAGCGGGCATCGGTGGTGTGCGGCACGATATCGCCGAAGCCTACTGTCGACATCACTACAATGGCGAAGTAGAACGCTGAGGGCAGGTCCGTCACCTCAGGCGCGAACTGGTCGCCAAGGTACAGGGTGCCAAGCGTGCTGTAGACGATCAGGGAGGCGATGCTGACGATCGCAAAAAAGCTGCCTGTCGCCAGGCTGTAATGGTCGAATCTGCGTCAAAACCAGCCCAGTACGGCAATGGTGAAGATCGAGAAAAAAGTCACGCCATCGGGCTTTTTCAGAATGAAAATATCCACGCACACGGTGGCAATCAGCAGCAGCAGGGCGAAGAACCAAGCGATCCGCGATTTGATTAAAAGCCCAAGCGACATCAGCAGCAGCACGAAGCCCACCACGAAGCCCGGGATCTCAAGCAAGGCCAGAAAGCTGAGCGCTTCTTTCCAGGTACTGAAATTACCCCCCGCGGCATTGGAGTGGGCTACGCCACGCTGCAATACGGGCAGGAAGAGTAGGAAGCCATTGAGTGCCACCAGAAAGGCGACCCCGTAGGCAAACGAAAATCGTGCTTTTACGTCCTGTATTAAAGTCATAATTCCTACGACGCGTCTGTGAAGGGGTGAGGGGAGTGTAGGTCAGCTTTATTGGCCTGCCACTGGCAGGTCAGCTCACGCGGCATTGGCGGGCAACCGGTCGTAGCCGCGCAGATAATAATTGGCCGCTGACACCAGCCAGCACAGCACAAACAGGGCGATGATCCAGTAACCGATTTCACCGAAGTTTTCGGTGATGGCATTGATCGGTGTCCAGACGCCGCCGGTGAGTTGCAGTTTGTCTGCGATCAGTCCCAGCGCTTCGATACCGCCAATGAACAACGCGACGACTACCGAGGCGGCGGTGATGGTGATGTTGTAGTAGAGCTTGCGGATCGGTTTGGAGAACGCCCAGCCGTAAGCGCCGATCATGACAAAGTTGTCCAGTGAGTCGATCAACGCCATGCCCACGGCGAACAGCACCGGGAACACCATGATCGACCACAGGCTGATGCCGTGTGAGGCGCTGGTGGCGCTGATGCCCAGCAAACCGATTTCGGTGGCGGTGTCAAAACCCAGGCCGAACAGAAAGCCGACCGGGTACATGTGCCAGCTCTTGTTCACCAGGTTGAACAGTCGGCCAAAGATGCGCGCCATCAGGCCACCTTTGTTGGCCGTCAGCATGTCCAGTTCTTCCGGGGCCAGAGTCTGCCCTGCTTTGACCTGTTTGAACTTCTTGTAGACCGAGATCAGGATCACCAGGTTGAGCAAGCCAAACAGCAGCAGGAATACGGACGAAACCAGCGTGCCGATCAGGCCGCCGGTTTCGTGGAACCACTCCATGTCATCCTTGAACGCCATGGCCGTGGCAGCAATCGCAAAGGAAGCCAGCACCACGATGGTGGAATGCCCCAGCGAAAACCAGGTGCCCACGGCAATCGGCTTTTTACCCTGTTGCATGAGCTTGCGGGTCACGTTGTCGATGGCCGCGATATGGTCGGCATCCACGGCATGGCGCAAGCCAAAGCTGTAGGCCAGCAGGGCGGTGCCCATCAGTACCGGGTTGCTGCCGAACTCGATAAAGGCCCAGGCCCAGGCGAGCACGTTGGCGGCTACCAGGCCGATCAACAAGTAAATCGCCCGGCGTGTAGTGCTGGTGGGCTCGAAGGGGGCGGATAACTGAGCGATGGCTGTCATGACGTGATTCCTGAAAATGTCGCAAATGTTATTGGCGGTGGGCTGGCATCACGTCTTTGTTCGGCACCAGGAACAGCCAGGAGGTGAGCACAAAGGGCATGGTCAGGGTCGGAATGCCAGCAGGGGTCAACACGGTATTCATGGCGCCTTGCACAAAGACAGTGAAAATCACGCCGACGACCGTATAAATCAGCACGCGCCAACTCGGCGTGTTGAAAGTCGAGCCCAGGGCAATGGCGGTGAGCACGGCGCTGAAAGCGTACATGCCGTTGTTGACACTGGCTTGGTCGGCGCCCAATACCATCGCCGTGAGTACTGCCAGTAGGGTGCCGCATATGGCGAACACAGCGGCCCACAGCGATTCCACAGCCAAGCCGATCAGAAACAGCACGCTGGCGATCACGCTGCTGATCAGAAAGACCTCAGAGATGCCAAACAGGGTGCTGTGCAAAAACTGCGAGGCTGTATATGCCAGCTCGCTGTCCTGTACCAGCGGATGAGCCAGGGCCGGTGTTGGCAGTGCGCTGCCATCCAGACCGGTGAAGGCATAGCTGGCCAGCAGCATGGCCCAGGTCACCAGCACAAAGGGGGCGGTGAGGGCGGCGACTTTCCAGGTTTTGAGGATGTCGGCAATGCAGATCATGACGATAACCGAAACGATGCTGCCTAAAATGATGCACAGCCACAGCATCGGCGTGGGGGCCAGAAATGTCGGCAACGCAGCGCCGACCAGACAGCCGTTGTAGCCGTAAAGACCGGACTTCCAGGAGGCGCGGTCCTTGAGGTGCATACCGAACAAAGTGGCGACGATGGTGCCCAGTAAACAGCCGAAGGCCATCGCCGGGTTGCCTTCGCCAAAGCCGCCCACAAAGATCGCGGCAAAGAAAAACAGGCCCGTCAGCGGGTTGTTCTGGAACATGACCTGGGCACACCCGCGCAACGTCACATCGATAAACTCAATGACGGGGTTTTGATTAGCCAGTTGGGACCACTTTGATGTTGAGGCTGAAGCAGCGTCCATGGTGATTTCCTCTTGAGTTGACGTAACCCTGCGCCGTGTAGGGCATAGCTGCGGTATTGAATGCTTCTGCACCGTGACTTCTGCGTAGAGGGTTTACACGAGGGCTGCGCCCTCGCTCGCAGCCTCGTAAAACTCGTCAGCGACTACGTCGATGTTATCTAACGCCACAAAAACTGCGGCTGTAACGTGCGTCCAAGAATTTCTTCGCGAGCCACTTTCCAGAACTCGCGGATTTGCGCTTTGACTTCGCCACTGTCATTGCCCAGTACTTTGAAAATTAGCCCGCACTGGTTCGGCAAGCGAGTGACGCCGCTGGCCAGTCCGGCTTGCATGTCGAACAGCGCCGGAATGCGTTCGACAATGCGGTCGTGATGTTCTTGGGGGGTGAGCAGCACCACGTTGCCGAACACGTCAAAGGTTTGCATCACGCCAATGGCATCCAGGCTTTCATGCTTGGGTTCCAGTACGTATTTCTCGACAAACAGTTCCTTGCCTTCAAGGTTTTCGGCTCTGACCCGCGAGGAATACACGTCAAAGCCAAAGCGCTCGTCGACATGGTGATACTTGCGCCCCGACATCAGCACTTCGCAGTAAATCGCCGTCGCAGTGGGGTGGATCTTGATCTGCGTGTCGGTGATAAACCGTGAATCACGGTGCGGGATCAGTGGGTCAGGCATAAATTCCAGATAGCCGTTTTCCTCAACCCGAAAGTGCTGGATCTGCGACGCATAGTTGGCATTCATCGAATGCACTTTGGTCGCTGACTGGGTGGTGACATGCCCGCAGGCGCCCGGCCCCACGTTAACGTCGGTGGCCAGACGGTCGCCTTGCAGGATGCAGCCCGAGGTGGAAATCATGGTGACGCAGGGCAGCTCGGGCATTTCCTCGTCCCAATACAACGCCCTTTGTACCAGCGACGGCACGCGCCGCTCCATGTCGGTCAGTTCGCTGCGATGGCCGCGTTTTTCGAAGCCAAGGCGCAAGTAACCACTTTTACCGACCGCGCCACTTTCCATCTGTGGCGGTTCGTTCTGATAGTTGGCAAGCTCTGGCGCTTCATTCCCCAAGGCGTGAGCGCGAATCCGTGAAGGCGTGTTCACGATGTTCTGGCTCTGCGCATTCATGCAGTGACCTCGCTCTTGGCCGCCGGTTTTTGCGCGAACAGGAACATGTGCTCAATCATGTCCACCAGTTCCTCGATGCCCTGACCGGTTTTGCAGTTGGTGAGGATGTAAGGGCGGGTGCCGCGCACCACTTTGGTGTCGCTTTCCATCACGTCCAGGCTGGCACCGACGTAAGGGGCGAGGTCGATTTTGTTGATCACCAGAATGTCGGCCTGCACCAGCCCCGGACCATTTTTGCGCGGGATTTTCTCGCCTTCGGCGACATCGATCACGTAGACGTAAAAGTCGGCCAGCGCCGGGCTGAAGGTCAGCGTCAGGTTATCGCCGCCGCTTTCAATCATGATCAGATCGCTGTCAGGGAACTTCTCTTCCATTTCCTCGACCGCCGCAATATTCATGCTCGGGTCTTCACGCACGGCAGTGTGCGGGCAGGCACCCGTTTCTACACCGAGAATCTTGTCTTCGTCGAGAATGCCTTTGAGGGTACGTTTGACCTGTTTGGCGTCTTCGGTGGTAACGATGTCGTTAGTGATGATCAGTGGCTTGTAGCCACGCTTGATCAGAATCGGTGTGATCACTTCGATGATCGCGGTTTTGCCTGAACCGACCGGGCCGCCAATACCAATACGGGTAATCTTTTTCACAGGACGTTCCTTAACAAAAATAGAAGCTGATTAAGCGTCGACACGGGTCAACGCGGGTCATCGGGTGTCAGTTCATAAACAGTCGTACGTGGGCTTTGACGTGAACGGCGGCGAGTACATCGACGATCGGCACGTAGGAAGACATCTGTTCGATGTCACCGATTTCGGCAATGTCGCAGAATGATTCAATGTCGTGATTGAGCTCAAAGAGGATGTGTTGGGTGTCCAGGTGAGTGACCCGCATCAGGCGCATGGCGGCACTGAGAATGGTCATGGCTACACCGTACTGATGCATGACCGCGACTTCGCGGGCGCCAATGCCTTGAGTCGCCATCACCACTGCCTGCGTCACGGGGTAGGTGCCCGCCGCATTGCCTGCCTTGATTTGCTCCAGCCACCAGCGCACCAGCGGGGTCTCGACCACATGGATCGACATTTCCGCCAGTTTTTTGCCCATGCGCGTGGCCATCACGCGGCTTTCTTCGTTGAGCTTTCGATTATTCACGGCCCAGTCGGCCCGTAAAATTCCCTCGCGGTCACCGGCTACGGCAGCTCGGTGCGCGGCGACGACGGCCATGCCATCGCAACTGGCGGCCTGTTTCAGAGCGGTCAGTACAAAGCCTTTTAGAGTTGCCACGTCGTGCACGATGCCGGTTTGAACTGCGGATTCAACACCGTTGGAAAACGAGAACGCCCCCACCGGCAATACCGAGTCGCCGAACTGCATGATACGGATGAGATCTGCTGCCTTCATGGTCGCGCCTTATGCCGGAGTCAGTGCTTATGGTCGTGATGCGTGTGGCCGTGGTCGTGACCATGTTCGTGTTCGTGGTCGTGATCGTGACCATGGCTGTGACTAATGCCGTCACCGTGGCTGTGCAGGCCCTTGATTTTCAAGGCAGCAGCGTCAAGTTTGTCTTGCGGGCTGGCCACGTGGACGTGGGTGTCGGTCTCTTCGGCACCGCCAAACAGCAGGCGCGCTTCGGAGGTGGTGAGCAGAGGCAGGATTTGCGCGCCGCCGATAAAGGCGTAGGGCAAATGCTCGAAACCGTGTGTGCGCATCACCGAGTCCATCATTTTGGTTTCAACGGTCAGCGGGATGTACACCTCGTTGTTCTTGGTGACGGCTTTCCAATGTTGATTGCCCAGGGCGTGACCCAGTTCGAAGCAGGTCTTGATCAACACGTCCACAGGCTGTTGTTTGAGTTCTTTGAGGTCAATGACCATCACGTCCCGCAGGTTCAGTTGCACGACCACCGCGGTGCGGGTGGCGTCGTCCCAGAGCAGCACGTCGCCGTCGGACAGCACGACGTTGCGTTCCAGTGAAATGCCGAGGTCACGGCCACCTTGACTGGTACGCCGGCAACGGCTTTTTTGCGCTTCACGCTGGTCCAGCACCAGTACATCGACGGTTGCACCTTCAAGCTTGTGTTGCCAGGCCGGGTCTTTCTTGACGTTACCCAGAATGTGTTCAATCAAAATCACGTTGCAAACTCCTTCCTTGATTATGTGCCAGGACCGCCCTACGCAGCAGGTGCATTCCTGCTGTGTAGAGCTCCCGTTCAGGCGTTAGCCAAAGAAATAACGCTGGTTCATCGTAGCGACGTCGATAGGTTTGCACGTGGCGTGCACGCCATCGACTTTCACTTCGAAGGTCTCTGGGTTGACTTCGATTTTCGGCGTCTGGTCATTACGCACCAGGTCCTTTTTGGAGATGGAGCGGCAGTTGCGAATGGCCATGACCTGACGATCCAGCCCGGCTTTTTCCTTGACGTCGTCATCCATCGCGGCCTGAGACACAAAGGTCACGCAGGTGTCTTGCAAGGTTTTGCCAAACGCACCAAACATCGGACGGTAGAACACAGGTTGCGGGGTTGGCAGGGAGGCGTTTGGATCACCCATGGCGGCCCAGTTAATCATCCCGCCCTTGATCACCAGTTTCGGCTTGGCGCCGAAGAAACGTGGGTCCCACAGCACCAGGTCAGCCATCTTGCCGACTTCGACCGAGCCCAGCACGTGGCTGATGCCTTGGGCGATCGCCGGGTTGAGGGTGATTTTGGCCACGTAACGCAGCACTCGGAAGTTGTCGTTGTCACCACTGTCTTCCGGCAGTTTGCCGCGCGAGACTTTCATCGCGTGGGCGGTCTGGATCACCCGCAGCCAGTTCTCACCGACCCGGCCCATCGCCTGGGAGTCACTGGAAAACATGGAAATCACGCCCATGTCTTGCAGCACGTTTTCGGCGGCGATGGTTTCCGGGCGCACCCGGCTTTCGGCAAACGACACGTCAGCCGGTACGTTAGGGTTGAGGTTGTGACAGACCATGATCATGTCGAACAGCTCAGCCTGGCTGTTGACACCGTAGGGCAGGGTCGGGTTGGTGGAGCTGGGCAGGACGTTGGGCTGGCTCGCCACTTTGATGATGTCAGGGGCGTGACCGCCACCGGCGCCTTCAGTGTGGAAGGTGTGAATGGTGCGACCTTCGAACGCGTCGATGGTGTCTTCGACATAGCCACATTCGTTCAAGCTGTCGGTGTGAACCGACACTTGAACGTCAAACTCATCGGCAGTACGCAGCGAATGACGCAGTGCGTTGGAGGTTGCGCCCCAGTCCTCGTGAACCTTGAGACCGGCAACACCGGCAATGATTTGTTCGGCCAGCGGGTCGCGGCTGAACGAGTTGCCTTTGCCCAGAATCCCGACGTTGATCGGCAAACCTTCAATCGAACGCAGCATTTGGCGGATGTTGTATGGGCCTGCCGTCACGGTGGTGCCGTTGGAGCCGTCCGTAGGGCCGATACCGCCACCGAAGAAGGTGGTTACGCCGTTGGACAGTGCGTGGTAGGCCTGTTGCGGTGAGATCAAGTGAATATGGGTGTCGATCCCGGCAGCGGTGAGGATCAAGTGCTCACCAGAAATGGCGTCGGTGCTCACGCCGACCACCATCCCGGTGGTGACGCCGCTCATGGTGCCGGGGTTGCCGCTTTTTCCGATGCCGGCAATTTTGCCATCGCGAATGCCCACGTCCGCTTTGATGACACCCAGAATCGGGTCGATGATGGTCACGTTGGTGATCACCAGATCGAGCACGCCGTTATCGCGGGTCAGGTGGTTGTTGGCGCCCATGCCGTCGCGCAGGGACTTGCCGCCGCCATAGACAGATTCCTCGCCATAACCGCGCAAGTCTTTTTCGATTTGGACAAACAGGTTGGTGTCGCCCAGGCGAATTTTGTCGCCCACGGTCGGCCCAAATAATCCTGCGTATTCTTTGCGTGAAATAGTTGGCATTGGTGGCTCCTTTTCTAATGCCGCGCGAGCGTCAATGAATCAACGGCGCGTGTGCAAAGTCTGCGAATGGGTTACTTGCCTGGCGGTGTGTTGAATTTGAAACCACCGGCTATGGCACGTTGGATTGCTTGCAGTTTTTCCGGGCGCTCTTTGCCGCTGACGCTGCTTTGTGGGGCCCAGCCGTCCACCAGATTGTTGAAGCCGTAAAGCGTCTGCTTACCGCCGAAGGCCACCAGTGACACTTCAATCTCGTCACCCGGCTCAAAACGGATGGCGGTGGTGGCCGTGATGTTCAGGCGCTTGCCAAAGGCCGCTTCGCGATCGAAGGCCAGGGCGCGGTTGGCTTCGAAAAAGTGGAAGTGCGAGCCGACCTGAATCGGACGGTCACCGGTATTGCGCACTTTGACTTTGATCGAGGGGCGGTCTTCGTTGAAGGTGATCGGCGCGCTGGCGTAGATGGTGCCACCCAGGGGCACGTTGGCTTCGTCACCGGACTGGACACCGCCGGGGTTTTTGGCATGGGGGATATGGTGGGCGGGGTGAGTGTCCTGATGCGGGCTGGCGTTTTTTTCGGGTGCAGCGGTTTTTTTGGTGCTCATGACTGATTCCTCAAAACGGTGCTGTTTGCGTTAATCGGTTCCAATGCAGCGCTATTTGATCGGGTCATGGACCGTGACCAGGCGGCTGCCATCGGTGAAAATCGCTTCGACCTGAACGTTGGGCACCAGATCCCATACGCCGTCCATCACGTCGTTCTTGGTCAGCACCTTGATCTTGCCCAGCAACCGTGGACACAGTTTCAAGCACTCATCCGGGCCTCGTAGGCTTGCGGGCTGATGTGCCCCAGCGTGCTATGTCGCCGCTGGCGGTTATAGTCGGTTTCGATGTATTCAAACACGGTTTCACGCATCTGGGCGCGGCTCATGAAGCGCTCGCCATGGATGCATTCGACCTTCAGGCTGTGGAAGAAGCTCTCCGCACACGCATTATCGTAGCAGTTGCCTTTCGCGCTCATACTGCATCGCAGCTGATGAGCGCGGATTAGACCCTGATAAGCCGTTGAGCAGTACTGACTGCCGCGGTCGCTGTGTACGATCACTCCCTTTGGCTGCTTTCGCCGCCACAGCGCCATGTGCAGAGCATCGCAGGCCAGGTCAGCCGTCATGCGTTCGCTCATGGCCCAGCCGACCACCATGCGCGAGTACAGATCAATGATTACGGCGAGATACAGCCAGCCCTCGTCCGTGTGCAGGTAGGTGATGTCGCCCACCCATTTCTGATTGGGTGCTGATGCTGTGAAGTCTTGCTTGAGCAGGTTCTCTGCCACCGGGAGCGAGTGTCGGGAGTTGGTTGTGGCCTTGAACTTCTTGGCCGCCTTGGCGCGTAAGCCTTGTCGCTGCATCGAGGCTGCAACCGTCTTGCGATTACAGCGCAGCCCGGCTTCCCACAGGTCATGGCACAGCCGCGGGGCGCCACTGCGGCCCTTACGGGCGTTATACGCTTGCGCGACCCGCTGATCCAGCTCGGCCCGTTGCTGGTGGCGTGTGGATGGCTCGCGTGAGCACCAGGCGTAGAAACCACTGCGGGCGACACCCAGAACACGGCACATGGCTTTCACCGGAAACGCTGGGGCATGTGTCCTCATGAAGGCGTACTTCACTTGAGGCTCTTCGCAAAGTACGCCGCGGCCTTTTTTACGATGGCCAGTTCTTCGGCTTGCTCGGCCAGGAGCCGCTTGAGGCGGGCGTTTTCGTCGGCCAGTGACTGTTCGCGCTCACTGCTGCTCAGGGTCTGCTGCTGCTTACTGCGCCAGCCATAGAGCTGAGACGCATGAAGACCAAGCTGTTCGGCCGCTTTACTAACGCCAATTCGCTCGGCCAGCGCCAACGCTTCATTCTTGAAGGCTTGGGAGTGACGGGTACGGTTCTGTTTCATCGGGGTAGCGGTTCTTGCCATGGTTCACCTCGTTGCAGTTTATCGCTTAACGGGGTGTCCACTCGTGCTGGGCAAGATCAAAGCATCCGACAGCGGCAGATATGGCCCGAGCCAACAATCTGTAAGTAGTTCGAATAACGCCGCTTATGTTCAATCGTCACAAATAAAAAAGCCCGGTCTAAGCGGGCTTGGTTGTCTATCAGCGGCACCAGGGCAATTTAAAATCAGCAACCCTGAGCCTGAGCTTGGTGGACTCTTACCGCTGAAGCGCCTTGGCCGCCGCGATGCCACTAGGGGTCAGCACTCCCGAATACATTGGTCTGGACATGATATTGCCCGCGACCATTCGAGTAATACGAAAGCAACCAAACCCCTTGGCCCAAAGCTGCTCGAAAACATCAGCATTTGCTTCGATAAAAGCGCTATCTGGACGCTTTCCCTGCTCATGCATCGTCAGGAGCGTGGACAGCATGGAGTTGAATTCTGAATGGCCCGTCATAGCGAACGTCCTTGTGAAATTCGACCACCATTATTTCGGCTGATCTCATCCCGCATTCGCTTTGGCAGAAAAACTCCATACTGGGGTTGCTCTGCGGACAGGGTGGGCGTTTCGAGCACAGCCAAAACTCGACCTGGAGAAGGTTGAGTAATCGAATGGTCGTCAATGAGTGGGGCGGAAAAATCGAAACTAAATTGCTCTGTAATCGCCATCGTGTATTTCCTCGTTTATAAAGGCTTGATTATACCACAACCCATAATTATCTTAATTTGTCAATATTTTTTATCGTGCAAATTAATAAGGCTCACCATATTTTTTGAGACTGAGTAATCTTGTCTCATGCGCGAAAGACAGTGGTGTGGTCGCGACCGCCAAACACATAACCGACTCCCGGCAGGCTATGGTTGGTCAGCTCTTTGGACTGGGCCATGGCCACCATGGTGTTCATCAAGTGGTCAGTGTATGCAGCAAGTTCTTGTAGTCCTCGCGGGTATCCGTGTCGGACTCCTCAAGGTCATTTGGTTCAACCAAACGGATGCAAGAAATACAGCTATCAGACCGTGGAGCCTCCAAAATAACGGTGCACACCATTAAGTCCTGAAGCACTACAACCGACTGGCGTCGGGCATAACAACTTCGGGACGTAGGAAGAAGGCTGTTGCTGCCGCTTCCATTGCCGCACTAATCCTAAGTTATGCGACACACGCGCATCGTCAGGTTCTGAGGGCTTTCGTCTGTCGCATAAGTCAGTCGCAGGTGCTAGATTACCTGCAACGACTAATGCGACAGGTGTCCCCATGGAAAATGCAGGACAGCAGATTGGCTACGCTCGGGTTTCGACGCAAGGTCAGGAGCTGGAGCAGCAACGGATCGCTTTAGGGCAAAACGGTTGTCAGCGGATTTTTGAAGAGAAGGTCAGTGGGGCCAAGCAAGACCGCCCCGAACTTAGTCGGCTGCTCGATCACCTTCGCCCTGGTGATGTACTGACTGTGACGCGGTTGGATCGCTTGGCCAGGTCAACCACCGACCTGCTCCACATTGCAGAACGACTCAAAACCTTAGGTGCAGGTCTGCGTTCGCTTGCTGAGCCTTGGGCCGATACGACGTCTCCAGCTGGGCGTATGGTGTTAACGATCTTCGCCGGCATTGCTGACTTTGAGCGATCCCTCATTGGTGAGCGCACCAGTGCTGGCCGTGCTGCTGCCAAAGCTAAAGGCGTTCGATTCGGCCCAAAACCTGTTTTAACCCCAGAACAGATCGCCCATGCACGACAGCTGATCGACGGGGGGCAATCGGTTTCCGAAGTTGCACGGCTCCTAGGCGTTCATCGAGCCACGCTATACCGCGCACTGCCTCAATAGGTAGAACGGGAGAGACAGGATGAACAGCACGGATTCGGTACCGCGATTTATTGAGCCGGGCGACGACCAGGACGAGTGCCTGGCGCTGCCGCTCTACGTCACCCGCCAAGTCGATGACGAGACCCGGCGCGCTCAGGAGGCGCGCAAGCGGCTGTTGGCGGCTGCTGTACTGCAGTAGCAGAGGACCGACGCCTTAAACAACGGCTGAGCGTATGCAAAACAACCCCAAAAGAACGGTAGAAAAAGGCACGAGAACGGAAAAAGAACAGCAGGCGCAACGGATTAAGTCGGCTGAATAGGCGGGCAAGATAGGTGAAGTAGGCCTACCGGCCCACTTCACAGCTTGTCCATTCGCCTGCGGCTCAATGGAAAGTTTCGCGGGCGCGAAATGGTTACTTGGCCATTTGGGCACCAGTTGTATAACAAGTGCTATACAAAATTCTCCAGGTTTTGTGGGCTAAATCATTTGTTTTGTATCACAACTGTATAGCGTCAAAGAATTATTAGTTTTTAATAAATTTTTGAAAAATAAAGGTTTTTTCCATCGCCTGAGGTGCGTGATGTGTATTGAGATTTTGACCCTGTTAAGGGGGAAAATCTGGCTCTTCAAAGGGCGTAAAAATCATTCAGGTCGAAGACCGTGGCCAGTCGATGGCAGGTAAGGTGCAAAAGAGGTGCAGGGTGGGTGCAGGGTGGGTGCAGACCAGGTGCAAAACGGGTATAGAGCTGGTGTAAAGAGAGGCGGAAAGGGTGCAAAAAAAGCCATCGATCTACGATCCAGGGGCGGCGTTAACCAATCCAGAAACCAGGGCCGTGTTTATTGCGGATGCTTTAGCGACCGGCCATGCCGCTCATATTGTGGCCTCCATAGGTGTGGCTATCAGCGCATTTGGGGCGGCCAAAATGGCGAGTCTGACCGGGATCACCGTGGCAGATCTGGAGCAGCTCTTTGGTACCCATGGCGATCCGGACCTTTATCGCTTGATGAAAGTGCTACACGTGCTGGGGGTCAGTTTATCCGTGACTGCAAGAACGCAGTGACGCGTCACGTGACGGCACAAAACCATGCGCGACCCTTATATTGAGCTACACTGTGGCCCAATATAGGAGGACTACCCATGTCCACAAATGCTGTCGTTCGTGCTCGTATCGATGAGCACATCAAAGAAGAAGCCGCTGCAGTACTTGCGACAATGGGCTTAACGGTTAGCGATGCTTTCCGCATGATGATGACCCGTATAGCGCAGGAAAAGGCGCTGCCATTCGAGCCGTTGGTGCCCAACGCCAAAACCGTTGCCGCGATGAAAGAAGCGCGGCGCGGAAAGCTGCAAAAGTTCGCCACCATTGATGATCTGATGGCGGATTTGCATGCGGACGATTGAGAGAACCAGTCAGTTCAAGCGAGATTTTAAGCGAGAGGCCAAGGGGCCGCATCGAGCTGACTTGGAGCCGGGCGGCCTGTTCATCAAGATTGTCACTGCCCTGATGAATGACAAACCGCTGCCGGAAAAACATCGGGATCATGCTCTGACTGGTAACTGGAAAGACCATCGGGATTGCCATATCAAACCGGATTGGCTGCTGATCTACTGCAAGCCCGACGATGAGCGCTTGCAGCTTGTGCGACTCGGATCACACAGCGAGCTGAGCCTATGACCAGCCAGGCTAAAGAGTGTGACGCGTCATATGACGGTAGAGCACCATGCGTCACACCATAGATGAAGCCGCGTCACTGATCGGCAGAACGCGCCGGTCCATATACCGGGCAATGACCGAAGGCCGTATATCATATGGCTTAGAGTCCGATGGACGTCGCTATATCGACACCGCGGAGTTACTGCGTGTGTACGGTGCTTTCGAGCCAGCGTCACAGAGCGTCACAGTGGAAATGTCACACGGCGTCACAGTGACTGGCGACCTCGGGGAGATCATCGCCAGGGCGGTGGCAAAGGCCGTCGCTGAAGCGGTGGAGCCATTGCGGCAAGAGATCGAGAAGCTACGCCTTGATAATGCTGAGCAACGCCTTATTGAGCACAACCCTGAGCCTCAACCTGAAAAAGCGCCAACCCCGGGAAAGCCAAAATTACCCGGGCCTGCCAAGTCTTTTTCCGATCTACTGGCCGGACTGGCCGATTAGTCTCGACGGTGACGATCTAAACCCAGTCCGACCCACGTACATCAATCCAGTCATTCAGCCAGTGCCAAGGTGATCTGGTTGAGTCTGGCATGTGCTGCTTCCCAGCTCTCACCAGGACGAGCGCGTTTGGCAACCTCAGCGTCTGTCAGCTTGCCAAGCTTTTGCTTCACCGGCACGGATGTTGGTTCTGGTTTGATGGCAAAGATCAGATGGGTGACGGTGCGTCCGGTCTTGCGCTGTGTGTAGCTCACACGAATATCGCTGTATTCGTTGATTTGTGCCACGGCTGTATCTAGGACTCGCTTTTTAAAGTCCTTAATTGCCTTGTATTCGTTGGTAAGGCCGAGACTTTCGCGCAGATTAGCGAGTGCCAACTCGCGTTTTCCGATTGTGAGGTACTGCACCAGTAGCTCGTAGAGCCGTACAGCGTGAACGCTCGACATGCCACTGATTTTCTCCAAACGGTATGACGTGAACTCGGACTCGAGACGTGTGATGTAGGGGATCACCCGAGGGGCGAACGTCAACTGAATTCGGCCTGTTCCGTCGATGTAAGCCTTGTCGCTGATCCATCGGGTTGTGACAGTACGGTCCTTACCGGTGTCCGGATCGGTGTCATAGATCGTCACCGAGCGGTCGAACAGGTCGCCCATAGCTTCTTTAAGTTGTCCGTAAACCTTGGTTTCGTTGGTCCCGAATGCCTGAGCGAAATCGCTCGCTGCAATCGTGACTGGCTTATCTGGCGAAAGGCCCAGCTGTTCGTCGCGACTACGACTGATGGCAAACAGGATGATTTGTTGTTCGACCAGGTTGAGCCGGTAGCTAGCTTCGACAAGCCGGTTAGATTTGACAACAACTTCGCTTTTCTCAGCCATCAGTAGTCCTCGTGGGGAGATCCACCATAGCATAAAAAGGACTATTTAATACAAGTCCCTTAATACCGCAAATCTGTCCCTTTATGACCGCAAATCTGTCCCTTTATGACCGCAAATCTGTCCCTTTATGACCGCAAATCTGTCCCTTTATGGAGGCTGTATGCCACGTAATACGTGGCATACAGCCCGACTAAAAGCTTTTAAAAGCATTAAAAGCATTAAAAGCATTAGTCCGAGTTACCCACAGCCATTTTTCCCTCACATAACGAACAAGGAATGAATAAGCGCCGAGCTTGCGGATTTCATGACTATTCGGACACTTTAAGGCAGGCAGCGACGCAGGATTTATCACTATCACTGACCTCTTTTCTCGAAGCAAAGAGATCTTCGTGGCGCGTATATGACAACAAATCCCTCCCTTTATGAACACTACAGGCCACATAACATAAGGCGTCTAGACGACCTCAAAGGTTTAAAAAGGGAAAAGTAAAAAGCGCGGCTCTGCCGGGGCACCCCTACGGGGTTCCCCCACTTCGTGGCTCCCCCTCCGGTAATAATGCCCAGCCTGCCGGCTGGAGACTTTGTTTATGCGCTCCAAGGAGCGCTGTGACGCCTCTGCTAGCAAGGATCATCCAAACGCCTGCTGCGGGCTCACAGACGACAAAGGCGAGTAATCAGGGGATAACAGCGAGCCGGATTTCAGTGTCGTCCTGATAAAGTGATGTTGCTATTAATCTTGTCTGTGCAAGCATTCGCTCTGGATCTGATTCCAGGGAGTGGGGCCCCCCTCAGGGGGTCGAGCTGGGTGAGCGCGTAGCGCGAATGCTCTGGGATTCTGTCTTTTTGTACCTTTGCCTTTTTGTACTTCCTGAATCGCCCCAGCTTTCCTAGACACTCTCCAAGCTCTGGAAATAGCGCTTTTCAAACTCCACTGGCGATAGCTGCATAGCGCTGCTGTGCCGGCGCTTGGGGTTATAGAACATCTCGATGTAATCGAACACATCACTGCGGGCTTCTTCGCGGGTTCCGTAGGTTTTCCGTCGGATGCGTTCCCGCTTCAGCAACTGGAAAAAGCTTTCCGCGACCGCGTTGTCGTGACAGTTACCGCGTCGACTCATGCTGCTGATCAGGTTGTTGGCCTTGAGGAAACTCTGCCAGTCCGAGCTGCTGAACTGGCTGCCCTGGTCGGAATGGATCATCACTTCCTGCTTGGGCTTGCGCCGCCACACAGCCATCAGCAACGCATCAATGGCCAGGTCGCTGCACATCCGAGGCTTCATCGACCAGCCGATCACTTGGCGAGAAAACAGATCCAGAACCACTGCCAAGTACAACCAGCCCTCATACGTGCGGATGTAAGTGATGTCGGTGACCCAGACCTTGTTCGGTTCACTGACATTGAACTGCCGCTCTAGACGGTTGGGCGAGGCCACTGGCGGCTTGCCACCGTAGTACCCGGGGCGCCGGCGATAACCGGTCTGCGAGCGCAGCCCCTCTCTCCTCATCAGGCGAGCCACACGGTGCCGGCCACAGGGCTCGCCCAGCTCACGCAGGTCGTCGTGGATCTTGCGGTAGCCGTAGACCCCGCCGCTTTCCAACCAGGCATGCTTGATCAATCCGAGCAGGCGTTGATCTTCCTTGGCGCGTACCGATTCCGGCTCGACCAGCCAGGCGTAGTAACCGCTGGGATGCACCTTGAGGGTCTGGCAGAGACGCCGCACCGGGTACCCCACCGACAGTTTGCTGATGAAGGCGTACTTCAGCCTGACTCCTTGGCAAAGTACGCGGCGGCCTTTTTTAGAATGTCTCGCTCTTCGGTCACCCGCTTGAGTTCAGCACGCAGACGACGAAGCTCCGCCTGCTGATCATCTTCTTGCTTACGCTGGGCTTCTGGCTTGCTGTAGCGCTTGATCCACGCATACAGGCTGTGCGCAGACATGCCCAAACGGGCCGCTACATCGGCAACAGGCAGGCCGCGCTCAGTCACTTGCCGGACCGCTTCGATCTTGAATTCTTCGGGGAAACGCTGGTTGCTCATGGCACCTCCTAGTAGGCCTCATTATGAGGCTTGGAGGTCTCTAGGGAATCCGGGGCTATTCAATGTCGTCCAGCCGCTCGATCTTGCGTGAGTTCGCCATGATCGTTTCTGCAGCCGACCGAAGCGCTTCAGGGTCGTTGTCGCTGCTGATGTCCGAACGCATCGCAATCGTGACTTCAGCTACGGCATGCATCACCTGTTCTGCGTCATTGCCGTTCAACTGGCCATCCTCAAGTCCATCAACAAGCAGATCAAGAACGCGTCGGAACGCTTCGACAACTGGCGCGCTGCCGACAACGGCAAGCTTGTGGCTGATGACCCTGAGTTCATCAATGAGCGCAAAATCATGACGTTCACGCTCCACGATTTCAGCAACCTTTTCGATGACGCGCATATATGTGTCATGCTTTTGTTGAAAAAGAAGAACTTGCCCTTCTTTTCTTAACTCAAGCTCAGTCTGGCGATTGAGGAGCACAGCTGTCAGATAGATAGTGGCAGCTGCACCCAGGAACACTAGGATCATCTCTTGGGCAAAAGGAAAGTTTTCACCAACAAAGTATAAGCCGCGGTAGGCTGCGTAACCTACGCCCACTAAAACAATGGAAATTACCAGGTAGGCGACGTCCCTGCCGCGAAAGCTCGTCTTTACCGGTGGCTTCATGGGTTGGCCTTTCTTAATCATGGCTGTCGTTGCCTAGCGAACGGGTGTCAGGGGCAGGTTCGGTCTCCTTTTCGGGCCGCAAGAGAATAGGGGTTGGTCCAGAGCCAAATACATTGAACCCATCCCGCAGACAGCGCTCGAAAATCGTTTCATCCCAGTTCGAGAAATCTCTTTCCACTTCATATGTATATTTTGGCCGTGTCATTGGGCACCAGCCGGAGCTTCGATCCGAAAGGCAGGGGCTTTTCCATCCTTGTCCTGGCCGGCATAAAGCGTCAGATGCGGATAAGGGATTTCGATGCCAAGTTCGTCGAAGCGCTGTTTTATCCTGTGCAGATATTCGCGCCGGATTGACCATTGCTCACCTGGCAAGACCTTGAGGCGAAGACGCAGGATAACCGAAGAGTCACCCAACGTTTCGACCCCAAAGACCTCTGGCTCGGCTAATATTCTCGTTGACCAGGTTGTTTCCGAAGCTAGCTCACGGGCGACACTCTCCATAACGTTCAATGCCTCCTGAAGGTTTTCGCGATAGGCGACACCGACATCGATTACGGCCATCGAATAGTCCGTTGTCTTATTTGTCAGATTGGTGATGGCTCCGTTGGGCACATAGACCACGTCACCATTGAGTTGACGCAGGCGCACATAGCGCAACGTCATCTCTTCGACTTGGCCTGCCACACCGCCAATATCCACGATATCCCCGATGCGGAGTTGCCCTTCCAGCAACAAGACCAAACCCGAAAAATAGTCTTTTATCAGGCTCTGCGCAGCAAACCCCACTGCGATGCCGCTTACCCCCGCAGTCGTCAGGATCGGTGCCACAGAAATGCCAAGGATTGAGAGGGAAATGGTCACGGCCAAGGCCCACACGACCAGCCGACTGACGAAACGGATCAGACGAAGAGATGTTTCAATGCGTTTGACCTCATCTGCAGATCTCTTGGAAGTGCGGGTTCTTTTGCTGATGCGTGTGATGGCCCGCGAAAGCACTGCGGACACGAGCCACGCCACGGTCATGACGAGCACAATCTGTGCAACTGTTTGGGAAACGGAAATAAGGCCGGATAGGAGCTCTGCCTGTGTGACCTGCAAATTCAAAAAATGCATTTATATGCACTCCCTATTATTCTGGGGTAAGCGGATTGATCTTGCCCAGCAACCGTGGACACAGTTTCAAGCACTCATCCGGGCCTCGTAGGCTTGCGGGCTGATGTGCCCCAGCGTGCTATGTCGCCGCTGGCGGTTATAGTCGGTTTCGATGTATTCAAACACGGTTTCACGCATCTGGGCGCGGCTCATGAAGCGCTCGCCATGGATGCATTCGACCTTCAGGCTGTGGAAGAAGCTCTCCGCACACGCATTATCGTAGCAGTTGCCTTTCGCGCTCATACTGCATCGCAGCTGATGAGCGCGGATTAGACCCTGATAAGCCGTTGAGCAGTACTGACTGCCGCGGTCGCTGTGTACGATCACTCCCTTTGGCTGCTTTCGCCGCCACAGCGCCATGTGCAGAGCATCGCAGGCCAGGTCAGCCGTCATGCGTTCGCTCATGGCCCAGCCGACCACCATGCGCGAGTACAGATCAATGATTACGGCGAGATACAGCCAGCCCTCGTCCGTGTGCAGGTAGGTGATGTCGCCCACCCATTTCTGATTGGGTGCTGATGCTGTGAAGTCTTGCTTGAGCAGGTTCTCTGCCACCGGGAGCGAGTGTCGGGAGTTGGTTGTGGCCTTGAACTTCTTGGCCGCCTTGGCGCGTAAGCCTTGTCGCTGCATCGAGGCTGCAACCGTCTTGCGATTACAGCGCAGCCCGGCTTCCCACAGGTCATGGCACAGCCGCGGGGCGCCACTGCGGCCCTTACGGGCGTTATACGCTTGCGCGACCCGCTGATCCAGCTCGGCCCGTTGCTGGTGGCGTGTGGATGGCTCGCGTGAGCACCAGGCGTAGAAACCACTGCGGGCGACACCCAGAACACGGCACATGGCTTTCACCGGAAACGCTGGGGCATGTGTCCTCATGAAGGCGTACTTCACTTGAGGCTCTTCGCAAAGTACGCCGCGGCCTTTTTTACGATGGCCAGTTCTTCGGCTTGCTCGGCCAGGAGCCGCTTGAGGCGGGCGTTTTCGTCGGCCAGTGACTGTTCGCGCTCACTGCTGCTCAGGGTCTGCTGCTGCTTACTGCGCCAGCCATAGAGCTGAGACGCATGAAGACCAAGCTGTTCGGCCGCTTTACTAACGCCAATTCGCTCGGCCAGCGCCAACGCTTCATTCTTGAAGGCTTGGGAGTGACGGGTACGGTTCTGTTTCATCGGGGTAGCGGTTCTTGCCATGGTTCACCTCGTTGCAGTTTATCGCTTAACGGGGTGTCCACTCGTGCTGGGCAAGATCAATTGCCGAGGGCAGGCATCGAATGGACAGGGTGAAGTTGTTTTAGAGGAGAACTGGGATCAACTCGCATGAATACAAGAACTTCACCTTGCTTGACGTGCAACAATTGATCGAAGCTTGTGAGCGTGCGTACATTCGTGAACAAGTGGTCCACGCTTCCTGTGTTCCTCAGGTACTTATAGTTGGCTGCCATTTTCAAGCCGTTGGCAAACTCATCGGCGTGCACTTTAGTCAGAATATTGCCGTTTTGCAGAATATCACTGACGTAGTCCGAATAGGCAGTATTGGGTGCTTTGGCAAGCATGTTAGCTCTGACAGCATCCCGTATGGCATTTTGCGGCCCTATTTTTTTGATAGGCATCGCTATGTTGGTGCTGGCTGTCTTTATCTGTTTCGGCCCCTTCAGTGCATTGAATGCAGAGATTGCGTTATTAGAAATTGACTTGGCTATCTGGTGGGCCGGTATTTTCGACAACAACTTCAACGTGTGGCCGGGCAGAATATCAAACGCTACGTTGAGAGCGGCGCTGTAGAACAGGTCATTGAACTCTTCCTCGGTGTCGGCTGCGGCCAGTTCAGCAAAAGGCAAAATGACAAGACCTGAAGCAATCAGGTAGGCCAGTGGGCCGCTGATGGGGATTGTCAAAGCGGCGAGAAAAGGCGCGATTATATTGTTAAAGAAGTGGAACAGGTTATGAACAAAGAGCTCGGCATTGGATTTCAAGTAAGCATCTGCATCTTTTTTCATGCCGTCCAGATAGTCGTGCAAGATCGACGAGGCAATCATTGAGCTATTCTCACTGCTGGGGTATCTCGGTTCTTTCAAGGTAAGGGTGTTGCGGATGCTATTTCTCGTTCTTTCAGAATCCGGACGGTGCTCATTCAGCCAGTTGTAGAGTCTCTTGCCTTCGGGGCTTACATCTTCTGGAGAAAGATGCAAATGACCGCCGTGGAATTCCTCTACGGGGAGTAATATCGTATTGAAATGTTGCAGGTTTGGAGCTTTGAACTCTATTTTATTGAATACGGAGTGCAACTCGACACCCTGAGCGGTTGTCAGTATATAGACCCCAGGAATGGGGGTGCCATCCAGATTTAGGGTAGAGCCACCTTCGACACCGGCCTTTGTCATTTTTTCAGTAACAAGAGGCCTAAACACGTCTTTCCATCGGCGCATAAAGCGTATATCGGAATCCACATCTCGTATCTTTCGGTGTACCTCCTCTTGCCAGTCTAATGTTTCCAACTCTCTGAGCACCTCAATAGGGAACCGGGAGGAGGCCGTAAAGGTATAACTCATGTAACCCGGTAACTGTTTGAGCTTCCTTTTATGTGCTTTAGCCATAATTTTTGCTATCGAGAAATGTAGTACTTTTTCCTTCGGTCTCTGGCTCGCGTCGGGATTGTAAAATCCCTGAGGCACGGGCTGAAATTTGACCTCTAAGGTATCGTTGAGTCGCTGGCGTAAGTGCTTAGCCCCGGCTGGAGCCTTTTCACGGATAACGCGGTCTAGACCTTCCTGGAGATAGGCCATGGTACTGGGAATGATCAGTGATTCACGAGCATTTGCATCTCTCTGGAGGCTAGGTATCAGCGCTCTATAGACTGTGCATTTGTCGATTAAGGTGTGCAAAAGTGGATCATTTTGCGAGAGCCCGCTAGGCCAGATAACGGTGGCGGGTGGAGCCATATCTTCATTCTGTCGGCAGAGTAATTGCGCAAACGTCATCGTGAATCGGGTGTCAGGGTTCTTGTCTTTCAACTGCCTCACTATCAATGGTGATTGGGGCTTGAGATTCTTCAGTTGGGGGTGGTATTTGATCGGTAAGGCGAGCTCCGGATCTGTCCACAAAGTTTCAACGAAGGCCAGCATAATTAAATCTGTTGAAGTTTGAGATTTTTGCAGTCGTAAGTGTTCGCTCGGAAGTCGATAAAGAACTCTCAAGACGCTGTGCAAGTTAGCAAGGGAGTTGTTTGTTATATTGATCATGGTTTCAGAGGTTGCAGGCGTGTTGATGGTGTTGTTGTTTAAGTCTAATTGGTCTTTGGTGTAGCGTATGGCATGAGCAAGCACTGACTCTTCCGTAAAGCCTATTGGCGTGCCACGGGTCGGTGATACCAAAGCCTTAAAACTGTTCTGAATGATCAGGTGGGTATGAAAAAGAGCATCATCGATTGTGTAAGGAAGAATGGTGCGAATGTGTTGCTGCCGATCTTCACTCTGTGCAATGAGTGTGTCACCTGAAAAATAGGTCGTTAAAAAAGGCTCAGAGGTTAGCGTTTCTATCAGGGCGGCTGAATACTGTGGAAGCCACTGATACGTATAAGATGAGCTATAGGGCAGATGATAAACGTTGTCTCTTTTCTCGATCAAGTATTGGTCAAGGCTTTGAAGGGTAATAAATCTAAAGCGTCCTTGGCTATCCGTTAGTCCCACTCTCACGGCGTCAGTCATTTTCGGTATGACCTCTCTACCCCCTTGACTTGCCTCGATACCCGCTTTAATTAAAGCTCTTTCTTTGGTCCATTGACCCGGTATATAAAGGCTTATGCCCGTTTTAATCAGAGGGGTGACTTCTGAGTCATTGTAACGTTCATCGAGATTGAATGAGCCCGTAGCGCCGGCCTCCTTAATGTGCTCAGTCACGGCGCCAGACACTAAAGCGATCAAATGTGCTATACCAAAAGTACTTTCCTGGTGGAGTGTGTATTCATAGCTATATACAGTGTCGGGATCGAAGTTGTTCCATAGGCGCAATTCATTTGAGTGTGCGTAGAAGGCTCGCATTTCATTCAGTAAAGAATAGGCTTTGATTTCTCTTGACAGAAAGTCCCGGCCGGGAATGTCCATGTTGACTGTTGCAAGGTTTTGTCTAAGTGCCACCAGTTTAGATTTGATCTGGGCGAGCCGTCTTGTAAGTACCTTATGATTAATTTCGCTCTTGTTGTCTTGGCTAATCACTAGCTCAATATTGAGACTTCTAACACCCCAGCGCATCAGAGTGAGTATTTCGTCTGAGCGTGACTGGAAGTCCTCCGTCTTGCTGGATACAGGTTTAGGCGTGACGCCGATTTTTAATCCATCAAAGACGCTTTGTAAATCTGAGACGGAAACTCTACGAATACTTCTGCGCACCCGCACCGATCCGGTTTCGTCCCCGCTCATTAAGCTATCTTCGAAAACCCCTTGCTCTTCAACATCATCGGTCAGGTTTACGGCAGACGCTTGCGTCTCGCCCTGATCCTCATAAATTTGCTGATCAAGCCAGCCCGAAAGTTCTTCGACGTAATGGTCAATATCGTCCATCAGTCTTTCCTGATGACCTGTTTCCAAATCGTCTTGGGTTTGTTCTTCGAGCGCCTGGAGTGTGGTAATCAGGGTGGTAATGTCTATCGCTGAGGGGGTCACGGCGTTGTACACGCCTTTAATAACTAGCCCCGACGACACAACAAATCCGAGCACTGAAAGTGCCAAGGCAGCTTTAGCCGGGTCATGTTTTGAAGGACGTTGAGCAGTCGTCCCTTTATAAACGGTGTTGAAGGGCTGTCCGTCCTCCTCTTCTGCATCTGAGTCCAGCAGACTTTGGCTTCGGTTCTGCATCGGTATGCTATTAGCCAGCGAGTAGGCTTGAGTATCTGATTTCCCCCAATGCTTCCAGGCCCAGGCCCCAGCTAGGACTGAGATCGCCAGACCCGCGGCCCCGCCGACCAATTCCATTTTTGTCTGTGTGCTCCACTCATCGATCTTCCCTCTGGGCACTCTTTTTATCGGGTGGTCGACGGGGGCCGCGCTGGCCGTCGGGAATTTTAAAGGGTCCTGCACACCTTCTGCGATCGTATGCAGCGCATGGCTAATGCCTCCTACTGCATAGGCCTCTATAGAGTCATATAGGCGTGCCAGTGCGGCGCTGTCGGTTTGCGACAGGTACGCTGCCATGTGCAGTGTTTGCTCTTCTACAGGCATGCCGTCTGGCAAGGTTGTGTAGTGTTGATGCGCCCGTATCAGGGCTGGCAACGCGGGTAGCGTATTGAGCAACGGCTGCAGGTAGTGCGGCAGCGGCATGTCGCGATTGAGCATCTTGACCAATTCGTCGAGCTCAGCTTCCAGCTTTTCCGGTTGTGACCAGGTGCTGTAGATACGCTGCGCTTGCTGGGCATGGCTCAACACAGTCGACGCCGTACTGTCGTGGGTGACCAGCCAGGCCAGCACTGTGCTGTATTCGTTTATGGCCTCATACGCGGAGTTTTTCAGAATCCATATAAGCCGCTCTCTGGTGCTGAGTTGCGAAGGCATCGTCATGTAAAAACGCAATGTCGTCAGCGACAGGCCAATGGCCGTTTTGTTGCCACCTGACGCCCAGCTGGCCGCGTTGATCAGCAGTTCGGGATGGCTTTTCAGGGCCTCAATCAGCGGCGGACTGAGCACGGCATATAACTGCTGGGCTTTGCTTTGCCAGGGAGCGTTGTCCATCAGTATTGCGCGCAATTCATCGGTGTTGCGCATCATCGTGTTCACGCTGTGTAGATGCGTGAAGACGTAGTCATACCCCTCGGGGGCAAACTGCTGCAGCGTGGCTTGGCCTGCGGGGCTGGCCAGAAGGTTTATGGACCATTGCAGTTGTGCGGTATAGGAGTCATCACTGGGAAACGTTGTGGTCTGACGAATGAAGTCAAACGGTTTGACCAACTGTTGGGCCAGTGATTGGGGTAAAAAACTGTTTAGAAACGGTGTCGCCTGCTCCGAGACCACTAAGTGTGCGCCCCAGATCAGTTGCGCCATTTGCGATTCATTGTGCGGGTATTGCTCCAACAGCGGCGCCAATTTCAACCCATGCAGCAGGGGCATTAGCCAGTTTGCCAAGCGTTCATGCAGCACAGCGGGCAGCATGTGTTCGAGCAGGCTCAGATCCACACGTTCAAGCAGCGTTAGCGACCACTTGAGTGCAGCAGGCCCCCCTTCAACACCTGAAAACGCGGCGCACTGCTGGTGCAAGAGCACGGCTTCATTGCTCCAGCGGCTGAGCGTGTCAAACAACTCAACGTCCATTACCGCCTTGGCGATTAACTCGAATTTGGGCTGCTCCAATGCGCGTGCCAACCAGCGGCACAGATCGGATATTTTTCCGTTTGCGGGTACATCCCCCACCGCGGTGCGCAAGCTGTCGGTGTTGCCCAAAGCTTCTATAAACCGGTACACCAGGGCTTTGAGCGGGGCAGGCAACACTTCAAGAACATTTGAATCGCTCAGCCATTTGAAGGGGGCAAGGCCTGACGTGTCTGCGGGGAAACGGCTGGGGCTTGCGAACGCTTTTGCCATGTTGTGCAGCGAAGTAAAGAAAGGGGCCAGGTAACTGCTTAAATGCTCGGTAATCAGCGGGCCTAACTGGTTACTGTCGAGTGTTTCGAGTAGCCATGCGCCATGGCTTAGCGTCGAGGCTTCGGGCTGCGCGGCCTGACGCAAACGCAGCAGATTGGCCAGAATCCCCAGCTCATAAAAAATCCCGGCAATGCCTTGGTAATGCTCGGTAAGCAAATGTTTGAGCAATGGGCTTTGGCTTGCCCAGTTCATGACCTGTTCAAACGATATATCCGGGGTCATGAGTGGCGCTGTTTCAGTGAGCAACTGGAGCGATTTTTCAATAATGTCGCGCCCTCCGCTAAGGGTGCTCCAGGTCTTGAGCAGCGAATTATCGAGCAGGGTTTCCAGCAGATTCCTGAGATGCCGATGCCCTGAAACGGCTTTTTCCAGTACAGAATCGCTGCTGGCAAGGGCCCCCAGCGATTGGGTTATTGCCACGCACAGTTGCAGAGCATCTTTTAAATGGTGGCCAGCTTCAAAGAAGGACTCATCTGGCAGCTCACTTACTGCGTTAAGTAATCGTGCCAGACGCAGGGGTAAATCTGCCTCGGACTCATAAAAGTCCTTACTGGCCTGTAGCAGGGTCGGCAGATGCTCCGGCGTGAACCCTTCGTAGACGGTGCCACGCAGCATTTTGCCTACCGCCTGAGCAAGGAAGCGTTGATACACCTGGGTGCTGATGCGTTGAACGGTTGTGAGCAGTACCTTTTTGCCGATCAGATTCTGATTTGCTGAATCGACGGCGTTTGCAACAGTCGGTAGGTCGCTGGCTGGCACAACGTTTTGCGGCATGGGGCTAACGAGCAAAGCTTCGCTATCGTGTTGCTGTGAGGGCAGGTGGGGGCTAGTCAGATTGAACAGATGATAGAGGGGAATCGCCCCTGCTGAGGGGCCGTTATCGGTTTCAGGGCGGCAGGGTTCGATGAGCAATGGCGGGCTGGTAACTGGCCTGTCAGATGATTCAGTCGAGTCACGGGTGTGTTCGGAACATTTGGTCATGACTACATCCGATAACCTGCGACATGTCGTAGAGTTAATATCGAGTGTAGGACTTTTTACCGGCCTGACCGTCGTCAGTTAAACAAAGTTGAACGATTGTGATCAATGGTCGGGTGCAAGGTGATGAACCAGGTGCAGAGCCAGAAAATGCGAAGGGGGCGTAGCGTGGAGAATAAAAAAAGCCATTACCTTCATGGGGATCCGGTAATGGCTAAAAATCTCAACCAAAGAGAGCGTCAGGCATCAACCTGACGGGCAACAATGTATCAACCTTTAACTTAGCTAGCTACCTAAGCAGAAGCGATACAGTTTTACATGATGCGCAATAATGGTGCATGCCGGGCGTCTGGCCTCTTATCGCGTTAAACGCTACCCTTCGGGCCATGCAAATACCTGACTTGAACCTACTGGTTGCCTTGAATGTCCTGCTGGAAGAGGGGTCAGTGGTGGGCGCTGCCCGACGCATGAACCTCAGTGCACCGGCCATGAGCCGCACGTTGACGCGCATTCGTGAGGCCTTGAATGATCCCATTCTGGTGCGTTCCGGGCGTGGCCTGGTGCCTACACCGCGTGCACTGGAGTTGCGCGAGCAAGTGCGCGGCGTGGTCGAACTGGCTCACGGCGTGTTCACCCAAAGTCAGCACAGTGATCTTGGCCAGCTGGAGCGTACGTTCAGTATTCGCGCCAATGACGTGTTTTTTGGGGTGTACGGCAGCGCATTGCGCTCTCAGATAGCGCGGGAAATGCCTAAAGCCACCTTGCGCGTGGTGCCTGAAGGCTTTACCGATGACGAAGCCTTGAGCGAGGGGCGAATCGATCTGGCGATCAGTGCCAACAACACCTTCAGTTCGGACATCAAGGTCCAGCGGTTGTTTACCTGTCCCTTTGTGGGGCTGGCCCGTGAAGGCCACCCGATTTTCGATCAATCGATAACGGTGCAACGCTTTATCGATTATGACCACATCAGCGTGTCACGCCGGGGCCATGCCCGTGGGCCGATTGATGCGAAGCTGGCTGAGTTGGGGCTTGAGCGTCGGGTGTCATTCACCACCCCGACGTTTTACTCAGCGATTTTTGCCTTGGCCGATGCCGATCTGATTCTGCCGTTGATGCCTCAATTGCTGCTCAAAACCCTGGAGCCTATGGGCCTGAGGCTGCGCGCGTTTGAGTTGCCGATAGCGTTGCAGGCGGTGGACATTATTCAAGCCTGGCATCCGCGACTGGATAACGACCCTGCCCATCGCTGGTTGCGCCGTACCCTCAAAACGTTCTGCGATACCGCCGCTCTGAAACCCTGCGGCATCTCTTCGTAGCCGCTGCCGAAGGCTGCGATAAGGGGCGCATGACCTTCGCTTTTTAAATGGGGCAGCTGCGCAGCCCATCGCAGCCTGCGGCAGCGGCTACAAAAGCGGATTGCGTTTAGCGCAATCCACAGTTAGCTATTTATCAATTTTTATAACAATGCCGTGTGATTACACTTTCTGTCATCAAGAGTGAAGACGGAGTTGGCCATGTATTGGCTGTTTAAGGGGGCGGGGGGTTCTGTGCCTGTGCCGCCCATCAGTACGGCCTTTGGCCTGCGTATTTTTACCGGGCTGGTGGGGGTGCTGCTGGCCGTTCTGGTCTCGGGGTTCAACGAGAACGTGACCAAAGTGGCAATGCCCGATATTCGAGGGGCAATGGGCCTCAGTGTGGATCAGGGTACCTGGCTGCTGGCGGTCTATTCCGCTACGTCGATCAGCGCAATGGCCTTTTCACCCTGGTTCGCAGCGACGTTCTCAATTCGGCGTTTCACTTTATGCGCCATCGCAGCCTTTCTGTTGCTGGGGATCCTTTGTCCCTTGGCCCCGAACGTCAACGTGCTGATGCTGCTGCGCACCCTTCAAGGCTTTGCAGCCGGTGCGTTACCGCCCATGTTGATGTCGGTGGCGTTACGTTTTCTGCCGCCCGGCATTCGTTTGTACGGGTTGGGCAGTTACGCGCTAACCGCGACCTTTGGCCCCAGTTTCGGCACGCCCCTGGCGGCCTGGTGGGTGGACTACGCCGGTTGGCAGTGGGCGTTCTGGCAGATTATCCCGTTTAGTCTTTTAGCCATTGCCTGCGTGGCGTGGGGGTTGCCGCAAGACCCGCTGCGCTTGGAACGTTTCAAACAATTCGACTGGCGCGGGTTGCTGTTGGGTTTGCCCGGTTTGATCCTGCTGGTGCTGGGGCTGGAACTCGGTCAATGGCAGAACTGGTTTGCGTCGCCGATGATTCGCGTTTTTATCGTCGGCGGGCTGGGGTTACTGGTGCTGTTTTTCATCAATGAGTGGTCGCACCCGCTGCCGTTTTTCAAACTCCAGTTGTTGAAAATCCGCAACCTGACGCACGCCTTGCTGACCTTGGGCGGCGTGTTGTTTGTGCTGATGGCGGTGATCAAGATTCCGTCCGCCTATCTGGCTCAGATTCAGGGCTATCGCCCGCAGGAAACCGCGCCGCTGATGCTGTTGGTGGCATTGCCGCAGTTGCTCGCGCTGCCGCTGGTGGTTGCACTGTGCAACCTGCGTTGGGTCGATTGTCGTTGGGTGCTGGCCATCGGCCTGGGCTTGCTGGCGCTGGCGTGCGGTATCGGTTCGCAGGTGACTTCGGTGTGGAGTCGGGAGAATTTCTACGGCTTGCAAGCCATTCAGATCATCGCCCAGCCGATGGCGGTGATTCCTCTGTTGATGCTCGCCACTGGCAGCTTGAACCCTGCGGACGGGCCATTTGCCTCGGCCTGGTTCAATACGGTCAAAGGTTTTTCGTCGGTTGCCGCTGGCAGTGTTTTGCAGGTGCTGACGCTCAATCGCGAGCACTTTCACTCAATGATGCTGGTGGATCGTGTGGGTAACACGCCGTGGATGGCCACAGCGCCTGACCTGGCGCAGCGCATCCACGAGCAGGCGATGGTGTTGGCGTCTTCTGACCTCTATCTGTACATGGCCGGCCTGGCGCTTTTTTTGGTGGTGTTAATTCCTTTTGGCCCGACGCGGATATACCCGCCGGGCTCCGTGGTTGGAGCAGTGAAATGAGTACGACAAGCGGGCGTAAGCCCTTGATTAAACTGGGTGCGGGTGTGCTGGCGGTGGTTGTGGTCTACGCCCTGTGGCGACTGGTGTTCGCCACCAGTGCGGTACAAAGCACCAATGACGCCTTTGTCAGCGCCGATTTCACCTTGATTGCGCCAAAGGTGGCGGGTTTTATTGATGAGGTGCTGGTGCAAGACAACCAGCCGGTCAAGGCCGGGCAAGTCGTGGCGCGCATCGATCCGCAGGACTTTAAAACCAATGTGCAGGCGGCCGAGGCCAGCGTGGCCACAGCGCAGGCGCAGTTGGCCAATGCTCAGGCGATGCTGGAGCGACAGCGTTCGGTGATCGCTCAGGCCCAGGCCACGGTGGATGCCGACTTGGCGCAGGTCGAGTTCGCCGAGCACGAGTTGACCCGTTATCAACATTTGGCCGGGCAGGGTGCTGGTACCTTGCAGAACTCCCAGCAGGCGAAAAACCGTTCGCAGATTGCCCGCGCCGAGCTGGTTCAGCACAAGGCCGCGCTTGAGGCCGCGCGTCAGCAAACAAGGGTGCTGGCGGCCCAGACCAACGCGGCTCAAGCGTCAGTGCAGCACGCTCAGGCGTTGCAGGCGCGTGCAGAACTGGACTTGTCGTACACGCAACTGGTCGCACCTTTTGACGGCGTGGTGGGGCGGCGCAGTGTGCGTCAGGGTGCTTATGTCAAACCGGGTGATCCGGTGCTGGCGGTGGTGCCGCTGGCCAAGGCTTTTGTTGTGGCCAACTTTCTGGAACATCAATTGACCCATATGCGTGCCGGGCAACGGGTTTCGATCAAGGTTGACACCTTTCCCGGCGAGACCTTGCAAGGCACGGTCGACAGCATTGCACCTGCCACCGGCGTGACGTTTGCGTCGATTGCGCCGGATAATGCGACGGGTAACTTCACCAAAGTCGTGCAGCGTATTCCGGTCAAAATCACTCTGGATCAGGGCCAGCCTTTGGCCCGTCAATTGCGCTTGGGCATGTCGGTGGATGCCTCCATCGATACCGAATCGGCGAATGGCGAGCAGGTCAGCACACGATGAAACGATCTCTTTTGGCCTGTGCTGTGGCCTGTTGCAGTGCGCTGAATTTGAGTGGGTGTGTGCTGGGTCCGGAGTTTACCTCACCCAAGCCACACCTACCCGAGCGCTGGGCGTCGGTGGCCAGTGAAGCGGGGCATAGTGCTTCGGTTGAGTCTGCGGTCGACCCGCGCTGGTGGGACCGTTTTGCCGATACGCAACTGTCGGCCTTGGTGCGCGAGGCGCTGGACAGCAGTTTTGACGTTCAACTGGCGGCCAGCCGACTGGAGCAAAGCAGGGCGCTGCGCCGTCAAATTGCGGCCGATACAGTGCCTTCGGTAGAGGGCGATGCGGGCTACAGCCGAAGTCGTAACAGTCAGCGTGGCTTGACTGACCCCTCGGGCAACGGCGGTAAACAGGCATTTAACCTGTGGCATGGCGGTCTGGCGATCAGTTGGGAGGCCGACTTGTGGGGGCGGGTCAAACGCTCGGTGGAGGCCGCAGATGCTTCCGTGCAAATGGCGCAAGAAGACCGTCATGGCGTGCAATTGCTGGTCATCGTGCAGACCGCACAGGATTACATTCAGTTGCGCGGCACCCAGCAAGCGCTGGCGGTGGTGCAGCAAAACCTGGAGATCGCCCGGCGCAGTCTTGAATTGACCCGTTTGCAGGTCAAAGAGGGCGTCGCCACTGACTTGGAAGTGTCGGAGGCCGCCGCACAGGTGTCCGAGATCGAGGCCCGCACGGCACCCTTGCAGCAGCGCATTGCACAATTGATCAACGCCTTGAGTCTGTTATTGGCGCGTGAGCCTCGGGCATTGCAGCAACAATTGAACGTATTGGCCGATGTGCCAGCCTATCGCGCCGATGTGCCGATCGGCTTGCCCAGCGAGCTGGCGCAACGGCGCCCGGACATCCGCCGCGCCGAAGCGCAATTGCATGCGGCAACGGCATCAGTGGGCATGGCGGAGGCGGATTTTTACCCGCGCATTACCTTGTCGGGCAACCTCGGCTTTCAGGCCCTGCAATTGTCGGATTTGGGCAGTTGGGGATCGCGCAGTTTTGCCTTTGGCCCCGGCTTGAGCGTGCCGATATTCGAGGGCGGTCGTTTGCAAGGCGCATTGCAGCTGCAAGAAGGCCGTCAGCAAGAAGCGGGCATTACCTACCAAAAGACCGTGCTCAGTGCCTGGCATGAGGTGGATGATGCACTGGTGGCGTATCAGGCCAACCAGCGCCGCCGCGACAGCTTGCAGCAGGCGGTGATGCACAGCCAGCATGCGCTGGACAGTGTTCATCAACAATATGCACAAGGCACGGTGGACTTCTTGAACGTGCTGACCGTGCAAAACACGTTGCTGAACAACCAGGCGGCGCTGGTTGAGAGCACGGCGCAGGTGTCGCTGTCGCTGGTGCAGGTGTTTGGCGCAGTGGGCGGCGGGTGGCAGGGCTAGTGTTTTGTCTCTTCGTGGCATCTGCCGCAGGCAGCCTTCGGCAGATGCTACGGATTAAAGGGTGCGATTCAGGGCTTGTGCTTGATATGCTCGGTGCCTCGACTTCAAGCGCCAATATAGGCGTGCCTCGTCCATTTGAGCCTATTTATGCCTGCTGATACTCAAGCCACTGCCGTGCGCTTTTCTCGTTCCGATTACCGGACCCTTGGTCTGGCAGCGCTGGGCGGGGCACTGGAAATCTACGATTTCATCATTTTCGTGTTCTTTGCCCTGACCCTCAGTCAACTGTTTTTCCCACCCGATATGCCCGAGTGGTTGCGTCTGCTGCAGAGCTTCGGGATTTTTGTGACGGGTTATCTGGCACGTCCTTTGGGCGGGATTCTGATGGCGCACTTTGCCGACCATCTGGGTCGCAAACGGGTCTTCAGCCTGAGCATCCTGATGATGGCGCTGCCCTGTCTGCTGATCGGGATCATGCCCACTTACGCCGACATTGGTTATTTCGCCCCGTTGATCCTGCTGGCGCTGCGTATCCTGCAAGGTGCTGCGGTCGGGGGCGAGGTGCCCAGTGCCTGGGTGTTTGTCGCCGAGCACGCGCCCGCCGGGCGCCGTGGCTATGCATTGGGCTTTTTGCAGGCCGGGCTGACATTCGGTTATCTGATAGGCGCCTTGACCGCGACGTTGCTCGCACAGCTGTTCACCCCTGCAGAAATCCTCGATTACGCCTGGCGTTACCCATTCTTGCTGGGCGGCGTGTTTGGCGTGATAGGTGTGTGGTTGCGCCGCTGGCTCAGCGAGACACCGGTGTTTCTGGCGTTGCGCGAGCGCCGTGAGGGTCGCGCCGAGTTCCCTTTGCGCACGGTATTACGCGAGCACCGCCGCTCGTTATTGCCGGCCGCGCTGCTGACCTGTGTATTGACCAGTGCCGTGGTGGTGTTTGTGGTCATCACCCCGACGGTGATGCAGCAACGCTTTGGCATGACCGCCAGCCATACCTTTGCTCTAAGCAGCGTCGGTATTGTGTTTTTGAATATTGGCTGCGTGCTGGCCGGGTTGATCGTTGACCGTATCGGCGTCTGGCGCAGCATTGTGCTCTACAGCCTGTTATTGCCATTGGGCATTGGCCTGCTGTACGCCAGTCTGGTCGGGCAGTGGGGCTTGCCGGGGCTGGCGTACGCATTCGCCGGCCTGACCTGCGGAATAGTGGGTGTAGTGCCTTCGGTCATGGTGGGTTTGTTCCCGGCACCGATCCGCGTCTCGGGAATTTCGTTCACCTACAACATCGCCTACGCATTGTGGGCAAGTACCACACCGCTGATGCTGATTGCCTTGATGCCGTGGAGCCCGTGGGTGTGCGTGGTGTTTTGCGCCGTGATGGGGGTGGTCGGGGTGCTGACGGCGCGCGCGTATGGGTTTGATCGGGGGCGCGAAGTGCAGAGACGACTGCTGGCCAATGTCGAAGTGTAGGAAGGTTTGCTTGTGCGAATAGGACGGATTACTATTCGCGACCTCTCTTTCTCAGTCCAGTGCGATGACTCATAAAGCACCCCGCAGAACGGGCTTTTTAGACTACTACGATGAGTTGGTCGGCACTTGGACTCGGCGCCTGCGCAATCGCCAGCAGGCGCAGGATCTGGCCCATGACACCTTTGTACGCGTGCTCGAATCCGGCTCGGATGCCGTTGAACAGCCGCGTGCGTACCTGCATCAAACGGCCCGCAATATCGCCGTGGATGGTTTTCGTCGAGAAGAACTGCGTGATTCCAAAGAACAGGCAGCCGTGGCCCCTTGTTCGTCGCAATCAGCCGATCCGGAAGTGTATATGCGCGCTTTTCAGTTGGCTGAATCGGTCGAAAGGGCCTTGCTTGAGTTACCGTTGAATTGCCGCAAGGTTTTTGTCTGGCAAAAAATAGAGGGGCTGACCCAGGCCGAGATTGCCGAGCGCCTGGGACTGTCCAGAAACATGGTGGAGAAATACATGATCCGCACGTTGCGGCATCTGCGCGAGCGTGTGGACGCGCCGTGATGAGATCAGTTAAGGATTGCCTGATGGAGATGCCTGATTGCACGCATGCCCCTGCGAACGTGCGCGAGGCGGCTGCAACCTGGTTTGCACGTGTGCAAGGCCGGGGCCTGAGTGCCGATGAGCAGGCCGATTTTGACGCCTGGTACAGCGGCCACCCCAGCCATGAAGCGGAATACCGTTGGCTCGCCACGTTGTACGGTGCTGTCGAGCTATTGCCCAAGGCCCGCCTGCAAGCGTTATGCGAAGCACCTGCACCCAGGGTCAAGCGTCGCTCGGCGCTTGGCATGGCGATGGCTGCGAGTGTGCTGGCGGTTGCGGTAGGGGCTGGGGTTTGGACGCAGTTGAAGGCCTCTGTCGGTTATCACGAGCAATTCGCTACCCTGGCGGGTGAGCGCCGTACGGTTAATTTGCCCGATGGTTCAACCCTTGAACTGGACAGCCGCAGCCGGATCCGCGTTGACTTTGCCGACCATCAGCGCAGGGTTGATTTACTCGAGGGCGAGGTGATGTTCAGTGTCGCCCATGACACTGATCGTCCCTTTGTGGTGCAAGCCGGGCTCGGGCAGGTAACGGTCACGGGGACACGTTTTGATGTGCGTCGAGATGGCGAGCAAGCACGGGTGGTGGTCGAGTCGGGCCACGTGCGGGTACAGGGTCGTAATCGTGAAGAGGCGGTCAACCTGACGGCCGGGTTGGGCACGCGGGTCGATGAGCAGGGGCTCGTGGCTGCGCCACAACCGGTGAACACTCAAGCGTTGACGGCCTGGCGCAAGGGGCAGTTGATATTCAACGACGCCAGCCTGGGCGAGGTGGCTGCCGAAGTGTCGCGCTACCGTGAGCGGCCGCTGCATGTCAGCACGGTTGCATTGGCGCAACTGCGGCTGTCGAGTGTGTTCAAAACCGATGACACCGATGCGCTGATCAACGCCTTGCCGCGTATTTTGCCGGTGTCGGTAAAGACCCGTGCCGATGGCAGTCAGGAAATAATTTCACGATAAATTCAGGTTTTTTTCGAGTTCTTCGTCTTCTTGATCAACTGCAACTGGTTTGCATTAACAGTCGCACTCAAGTGTGATCAATAGGGCAAGACTCGACGTGAAAAACAATAATTCTTGTGGGCCGGTTTCAGTGCTTAACCCGCCTTCGAGCACGCTTTTTTCTGCACCGCGTACGTGCTGGATGCCTTTGGCCCTGGCGCTGGCAGTGAGTGCAGCGATGCCGGGTGCGGTGGCTGGCGAGCTGGCACCGAGCACCCTCCATATCCAGGCCCAGCCTTTGGGTGCGGCCTTGAGCCAGTTGGCTCAACAGACTTCCTTGCAAGTGTTTTTCAGCCCTCAGCTGGTGGCCGGTAAACAGGCGCCGGCCGTTGATGGCAGCTTGTCGCCCGAGCAGGCATTGCGCCAATTGCTGCAAGGCAGTGGCCTGAGCTATGAATTGAACGGTGACGCGGTGACGCTGCTTGCCGCGCCGGTGGTCAGCGCTTCAACGGCTTCAGGGCCACTGGAGCTAGGACCGGTGGATGTCAAAGTGGTCGGCGACTGGCTGGGCGACGCCAATGAAGCGGTTGTGCAGAACCATCCCGGTGCGCGCACTGTGGTGCGTCGCGAAGCGATGGTGGAGCAGGGCGCGATGAACGTCAGTGACGTGCTCAAGCGTATTCCCGGGGTTCAGGTGCAAGAGTCCAATGGCACCGGCGGCAGCGATATTTCCCTGAACGTGGGTGTGCGTGGCTTGACCTCGCGCCTGTCGCCACGTTCGACCGTATTGATTGACGGCATTCCGGCAGCGTTCGCCCCCTATGGCCAGCCGCAGTTGTCGATGGCACCCATCTCGGCCGGGAATCTGGACAGCATCGACGTGGTACGCGGCGCGGGTTCGGTACGCTATGGGCCGCAAAACGTTGGGGGTGTCATCAACTTTGTGACGCGAGCGATTCCCGAAACCTTTCAGGGGGAGGTCGGCACCACGCTGGAAACCTCCGAGCACGGCGGCTGGAAGCACATGGAGTCGGCCTTTGTTGGCGGCACGGCGGACAACGGTATCGGTGCTGCGCTGTTGTATTCCGGGGTCAAGGGCAATGGTTATCGCACCAGCAACAATAACAACGACATCAATGATGTGTTGCTCAAGACCCATTGGGCGCCGACCGACGAGGATGATTTCAGCCTCAATTTTCATTATTACGATGCCACCGCCGACATGCCTGGCGGTTTGACGCAGAAACAGTTCGATGCCAATCCGTATCAGTCTGTGCGTGACTGGGACAACTTCACCGGGCGGCGCAAGGATGTGTCCTTCAAGTACCTGCGTCAGATTGACGACCAGACCCAGTTTGAAGTGCTGACCTATTACACCGACAGTTTCCGGGGCAGCAATATCGCTTCACGCAACCTGCAAACGCTGGGCATTTATCCGCGTTCTTATTACACCTTTGGTGTGGAACCGCGGGTGTCCCATGTGTTTACTCTGGGGCCGGTGACCCAGGAAGTCGGTTTGGGTTATCGCTACCTCAAGGAGGGAATGCACGAAGAGGCCAGTCAGCTGCAACTGGTCAACAACGTGCCGGTGCCCATGCCGGGTGCTGACGGTCACGTGTACCAGGATCGCACCGGCGGGACTGAAGCCAACGCGTTCTATATCGATGACAAGATTGATGTGGGTAACTGGACCGTGACGCCGGGCATTCGCTTTGAGCGCATTAGCACCAATTGGCACGATCGACCGGTGCTGGGCAATAGCGGTGTGCCGGTTACCGAGAAAAAACGCAGCATCGACAGCAATGAGGCGCTGCCGGCCTTGAGCGTGATGTATCACCTCTCGGACGAGTGGAAGCTGTTTGCCAACTATGAAACTTCATTTGGCAGCTTGCAGTACTTTCAACTGGGGCAAGGCGGCATTGGCGACCAGACGGCCGCGGGTTTGAGGCCTGAAAAAGCCAAGACCTATGAGCTGGGCACGCGTTATGACAACGGTGTGTGGGGCGGTGAAGTGACGCTGTTCTACATCGACTTTGCCGATGAGCTGCAATACGTCAGCAATGATGTGGGCTGGACCAATTTGGGGGCCACCAAGCATCAGGGGATTGAGACTTCGGTTCACTACGATTTATCGAGCCTGAATGCGCGTCTTGACGGTTTGTCAGTGAACGCTGCGTTCACCTATACCAAGGCGACGTCAGAGGGTGATATTGCCAACTTCAAAGGGCGAGACTTGCCACTGTATTCGCGTCAGGTGCTTAACCTTGGCGCGCGATATGCCGTGAATCGCTGGACCTATAACCTGGATATGTTTGCCCAATCGCAGCAGCGCGCGCCGGGAACCGGTGGTGTGTATATCACTGATCCGACACCGGACGGCCAGTACGGTGATATTCCGGGGTATGCGACCTGGAGTACGCGTGTGGGGTATGACTTCGGGCCTGAGGCGTCGAACTTGAAGGTGGGTGCGGGGATCAAGAACCTGTTCAATCAGGAGTACTACACCCGTTCCAGTGACAACAACTCCGGTCTCTATTTGGGAGAGCCGCGTACCTTCTTCGTGCAGGCGAGTGTCGGGTTTTAAGGCTGGAGCAAAAGCCCCTCACCCCAACCCTCTCCCAGAGGGAGAGGGTGCTGATAGGTGGCGTTGCGCATAACGGCTTTTGCCTTTAGTCCCCTCTCCCTCTGGGAGAGGGTTAGGGTGAGGGTATTACCGGCACCGCTAAATCAGATAATTCTTCAGCTCTCGCGCAATCACCATCCGTTGAATTTCACTCGACCCTTCGTAGATCTGGGTGATTCGCGCGTCCCGGTAATAACGCTCAACCGGGTAATCCTCAAGGTAGCCATAGCCACCGTGAATCTGAATGGCTTTGGAACACACAAACTCAGCCATTTCCGACGCGAACAACTTGGCTTGCGAGGCTTCTGATAAACACGGTTTGCCCGCACCACGCAGGCGGGCGGCGTGCAGAATCAGCAGGCGCGACGCGTTGAGGCGGGTTTGCATGTCAGCCAGCATGTTAGCCACGCTTTGATGCTCAATAATGGCTTTGTCAAACTGTACCCGATCACGCGCATAGGCCAGCGCTGCTTCAAAGGCGGCACGGGCAATACCCAGCGCTTGTGCAGCAATGCCAATACGCCCACCTTCGAGGTTGGACAGGGCGATCGTCAGCCCTTTGCCCCGTTCACCCAGCAAATTCGCTTGCGGTACGGTGCAATTGCTCAGGGTCACCGCGCAGGTGTCCGAGGCGCGTATGCCCAACTTGTGTTCGGTGCGATCGACAATAAATCCCGGTGTGTCAGTGGGCACCAGAAAGGCCGAAATGCCTTTTTTGCCCAGTTGCGGGTCGGTTACGGCAAACACAATGGCCAGCCCGGCGCGTTTGCCATTGGTGACAAATTGTTTGGCGCCGTTGATTACCCATTTCCCGTCCTGCAACTCTGCCCGTGTGCGCAGGTTGTGCGCTTCAGAGCCTGCTTGAGGTTCGGTCAGGCAAAAACAGCCGATGGTGGTGCCGCTGGCCAGCCCGGCCAGCCACTCTTCTTTTTGCGCCTGGCTGCCATAGTTAAGGATCGGGCCGCAGCCCACGGAGTTATGAACGCTCATCAGCGCCCCGGTCGCACCATCCCCGGCCGAGATCTCTTCGACAGCCAAGGCATAGGCTACGTAGTCGAGGTAAGAACCGCCCCATTCCTCAGGTACCACCATACCAAGCAGGCCGAGTTCGCCCATTTTGGCGACCAGCGCATCGTCGATCCAGCCAGCCTTTTCCCACGTCTGGGCATGAGGTGCAATTTCACGACGTGCAAAGTCGCGAGCCATGTCGCGGATCATCACTTGTTCTTCAGTCAGTTCGATGTCTTGCATGGTTCAGACTCCGCTCGGCTTGAAGTCGGTGAAGAAGCTGGCAACCCGGGCTGGATCCAGTTCATTGAGTGTGGGCGGATTCCAACGCGGATTTTTGTCCTTGTCGATAATCAACGCGCGCACCCCTTCGATCAAGTCACCACGGTCAAACCACTGACGGTCCAGGTGCAGCTCCAGCGCAAAGCACTGCTCAAGGTTGAGGTTAAGGGCACGGCTGCGGCGCAGCATCTCAAGCGTAACGGCCATGCCCAGTGGCGACCGGGTTTGCAGCAGGTTGGCGGTATCGGTGGCCCATTGCCGATGCTCGCTGTTGTCCACTTCATGCAACCGGGCAACGATGGCCTCCATGTTGTCATGGGCAAAGACGTCGTCAATCAACGGGCGAAGCGTGGCGAGGGGGGCGTCGGGCAAGGTGTTTACAGCCATTGATGCCAGCAGTGCCTGGAGGTCTTCGCGCGGTGACTGTTGCCAGGTCAGTGAGTCGAGCTGCGTATCAAGTTCGCTCAGGCGTGTGCTGTCGGTGTACCAGTTTGCCAGCCCGCAATACAGGGCATCGCTGGCGCCGATTTGCACGCCACTCACGCCCAGATAAGTGCCCACTTGGCCGGGTACTCTGCTCAGGAAATGGCTGGCGCCCACGTCCGGGAAATAGCCGATGGCGACCTCTGGCATCGCCAACCGGCTGCGTTCTGTGACCAGTCGAAAATCAGCCCCTTGTGCCAACCCCATGCCGCCGCCCAGAACATAGCCGTCCATCACGGCAAGCACGGGTTTGGCGTAGTGATGCAGGGTCAGGTCGAGGGCGTATTCCTCCTCAAAAAACGCAGTGTGCAGGGTGTCGTTGTTTTTGTAGCTGTCATACAAAGAACGAATATCACCCCCGGCACAGAAGGCTTTTTCGCCTGCACCGCGCAATACCACAGCCACAACATGCGGGTCTTTGGCCCATGTATCGAGCTGCTGTTGGAGGCGGCGTACCATCTCAAGATTGAGGGCGTTGAGGCCGCTCGGGCGGTTAAGGGTCAGATGGCCTATTTGATTGCGCACCTGCGCGAGAACGGTGTCTGGCGCGATGTCGCCATCGAGTGTCACTGAGGATGAAGCCTGAGCAGTCATCGCTAACTCCCTGCTTTCTATTATTTTTAAGGGGTGTTCGCGGGCGAACGATGGCCGATGCTAACAGTGCAAAATTGCCTTGTACAACCCTGATAAGTGCAGGGTTGGTGTGCATTTTTGCCTGAGGGGTGTGCGCTGATCTTTACTGCGCCAACCAGCCACCGTCGACATTCCAGGCCGCCCCGCGAACTTGGCTGCCGGCATCGCTGCACAGGAAGAGCACCAACTCACCGAGTTGAGGTGGGGGGACAAACTCCAGCGAGGGCTGTTTCTCGGCGAGCAGATCATGCTGCGCCTGATAAGGGTCAATCCCCTGACTGATTCGCTGATCAATCTGTTTTTGTACCAGTGGAGTCAGCACCCAGCCAGGGCAGATGGCGTTGCAGGTGATATTGCTGGTGGCGGTCTCAAGGCCGACCACTTTGGTCAATCCAATCACGCCATGTTTGGCCGCGACATAAGCTGCCTTGCCGACCGAACCCACCTGACCGTGGACCGAGGCGATATTGACGATGCGCCCCCAGCCGCGTTTGCGCATGCCGGGCAGGGTGAGGCGAGTGCTGTGGAATACAGATGAGAGGTTGATTGCGATGATGGCGTCCCAGCGTTCTACCGGGAACTCTTCAACGTTGGCGACATGCTGAATGCCTGCATTGTTGACCAGGATGTCGACACCGCCAAATTCACGCTCGGCGTATTCGATCATGTCAGCTATTTGTGCGGGGTCGCTCACGTCCGCCGGGTGATGACCGACCTTGCCACCGAACTGTTCCAGGTCGGCAATGACTTTGCCCGCATCGCCAAAACCGTTAAGTATCAGGTTGGCACCCGCTTTGGACAGACTTTGCGCAATACCCAGACCAATACCACTGGTGGAACCGGTAACCAGGGCAGTTTTACCTGTAAGGCTCATGACTTATTCCTCAAGTGACACGTGGGGGGCGTGAATGAGAAACGTAGCACGAGGTTTGTGTTTGCGGATACGAAACGGCCCACCAAAAGGTGGGCCGTTCTCACTCAAGCCGGGGGATTAGTCCTGACGGCTGGTGACTTCCAGCAAGTGGTAGCCGAACTGGGTTTTCACCGGGCCTTGAACCACGTTGATCGGAGCGCTGAAGACGACCGTGTCGAACTCTTTAACCATTTGGCCTGGACCGAACGAACCCAGATCACCGCCTTGACGGCTGGATGGGCAAGAAGAGTTGGCTTTTGCGACTTCGGCGAAATCAGCGCCGCCTTCAATTTGGGCTTTCAGTTCGTTGCACTTGTCTTCGCTGGCAACGAGGATGTGACGGGCAGTGGCTTTAGCCATGAGGGAGTACTCCTTTCAAGAAAGTGGTGAGCCTACCGGATTCAGTCAGTTTTTTCCCGGCAAAAGTTCCTTTGGTAATCAAGCGACTACCTGCGCGGCTTGTCGCTGTGCTTGCATCAGGGCGGCGGCGCGTCGTAACAACTGCTCGGTGGCATCCCAGCCCAGGCAACCATCGGTGACGGAGACGCCGTAGCGCAGGTTGCTGCTCAAGGGTTGGCAGCCCTCAAAGATATGGCTTTCGAGCATCATGCCGATCAATGAACGATCGCCCTGCAGGCGCTGTGCCAATACGTCGTTAAACACCTCAGGCTGGCGCAACGGGTCCTTACCGCTGTTGGCGTGGCTGCAATCCACCATCAAGCGAGCCGGTATGGCATTTTTTTCAAGTCCGGCGCGTGCTTTGGCAACGCTGCTGAGGTCGTAATTAGGCCCGCTGTGGCCGCCGCGCAGTACCAGATGGGTATCCGGATTGCCCGACGTCTGGATGATTGCCGGGTGGCCTTCAGCGTCGACGCCGAAGTGGCGATGAGAGTGGGCGGCTGAGCGCATGGCATCGCAGGCGATGGCCACGCCACCATCAGTGCCGTTTTTGAAGCCGACAGGTACACCCAGGCCGCTGGCCATCTCGCGGTGAATTTGCGATTCGGTCGTACGTGCACCAATGGCGACCCAGCCCAGCAGGTCATCAAAGTAACCAGCGGCCATTGGTTGCAACAACTCCGTAGCGATTGGCAGGCCCATGCCCAGCATTTCCAGCATCAGCTCGCGCGAGAGCGTTAGGCCGTGGGCCATGTCATCGCTGCCATCGAGGTGCGGGTCATAGGCCAGGCCTTTCCATCCCACTGTGGTGCGCGGTTTTTCGATGTAGGCACGCATTACCAGCAACATGTCATCACGCAGTTCGTGAGAAAGGGTCGCGAGGTGGCTGGCGTATTCAAGGGCTGCAACAGGGTCGTGGATGGAGCAGGGGCCGACTACGACGAGTAAACGGGAGTCTTCACCGTTCAAAATGGCACGAATGGCCTGGCGCTGACGACTGACCAGTTGGCGAAGCGAATCGCTGAGCGGCAGTTGGTGCTTGAGTTGCGCGGCGGTGGGCAAGCGCTGGGAGCTTGCAGAAGAGGCGGTGCTGTTTGCAGGCAGAGCAGTAATCGATGCGGTCATGATGTGATTCCTGGGCAAGCGGCGGGTTTTCCCGCGCGCAGCCCTATTGGGGTGTTCGACAATTAGCCTGACTGGCTGTGAGTGCATGCGTGCCACCGATGTGATTTCGTTCGGAGGCGGCAGGCTGTCCCGAACGACGGTTGGTAAATCGCCATGCAGTGCAAAGGTCGAAGCGGTAATAAGTGGCGTAGTTCATGGTGTGATTCCTTAAATAAGTAATTTTTCAGGGGCTAAAAAAACAAAACCCCCGATCGGGGAGCCGACCGGGGGTGAGAATTCTCTGGTAGGCGACCCCTAAGTAGTGGGCGCCTTTTGGGTATCAGGCGCGCCAGTGGCTAAACCAATACCCAAAATAAAATCGTGCAACGGATGGCTTGTTGTTCGCACACACAGAACCGACCGTGCGAGATTCGCAAGGTGGCTGACAAGTGACTGTGAGGGTGCGATGCAACATGTAAGGTCTCCGATGAATGAGCCAAAGCTTACCTGAGGCATGACCACAGGTTCAATCAGAAAATAACCTGCTGTGAATCGTTCAGGCCTTTTCGGCTCAGTGGGGACATAAGCCTTGTGAGCCGCCCAACTGTTCTAGTTCTGGAATGAAGCCCGATTAGGCGCATACTCAATCCAGCACATCTTCACTTTCTTCAAGAATAGGCATGTGTGAAGGAATGATGCCGTCTTTCATGCCCAAAAGTACCGCCACTTTATGGGCTTCGCCCCTTTTCCCTTTCTTGCGCCCGGCGAGCACCTGATAAGTAGTCGCCGGGTCAACACCATTTTCCCGAGCGAACTCTTGCACGGATTTCCCCTGGTGATCCAGCCAAGCCTTGGCTTGTGCAGCGGTACGGATTCCGGTCATAGTTCAAAACCGTTCAAAGTTGTTTAATATTCATTGATTATACCATCCTTGTGGGTGTTAAAAATGGGATCCTACATCCAAATGAGTGGAATCGGTTCAAGGCTACGGCAAGAAAGAGAAAGGCTTGGCTTGTCGCAAAAAGCTTTTGGTGAAATTGGTGGGGTGGAACCTAATGCTCAAGGCAAATATGAAAGTGGTGAGCGAGCGCCTAAAGCGGATTATTTGTCGCGTGTAGCAGAGCGAGGAGCGGATGTGCTTTATATCTTGACTGGCACTCCAACACCCACGCTGCTCGATAATCTTAGTCAGGTTGAAGAAAAAGTATTGGTTAGTTACCGCATTTTGCATAAAGAAGACCAGGATGCCATTCGTCGGCTTACGGTCTCCCTGGCGGAGTTGTACCTGCCTATACAGGCTAAAGGGCGTCAGGATCCGAACGATACTTGAGCCTTGTTCAGGCCCCGCCTGCATTTTTAACGTTTTGCTATGGATCGTCGATTGATCATGGGTAGGTTGAAGCGCGTGTTTTTTGCTAAGGTGTCGTCAATCTACTTAGTCCAATTGGTGAGGTGCCGGCTTGATTCGGGTTCTAGTGGTCGATGACCACGATCTTGTGCGTACAGGCATCACACGAATGCTGGCTGATATAGATGGCCTGCAAGTGGTTGGGCAGGCTGAGTCCGGTGAGGAGTCCCTTATCAAGGCCCGCGAGCTGAAACCTGATGTGGTCTTGATGGATGTCAAAATGCCCGGCATTGGTGGGCTGGAAGCTACCCGCAAAATGATGCGCAGCCATCCTGACATCAAGGTGGTCGCCGTGACTGTGTGTGAAGAAGACCCTTTCCCGACACGCTTATTGCAGGCGGGCGCTGCCGGTTACATGACCAAAGGCGCGGGTCTGGCTGAGATGGTTCAGGCCATTCGTCTTGTTTTTTCCGGGCAGCGCTATATCAGCCCGCAAGTCGCACAGCAATTGGCTCTCAAGTCATTCCAGCCTGCCAGTGACTCACCTTTTGATGCACTGTCGGAGCGAGAAATCCAGATTGCACTGATGATTGTGGGCTGTCAGAAGGTTCAGGTGATTTCTGACAAGCTGTGCTTGTCACCCAAAACGGTCAATACCTACCGCTATCGCATCTTTGAGAAACTTTCGGTCAAGAGTGATGTTGAGCTGGCATTACTGGCTGTGCGTCACGGCATGGTAGACGCTGGTTGAAAATGACTGACGTGTTCGATGCAAGTGCTTTTCTTTCGACCTGTAGCGGGCGCCCCGGTGTGTATCGCATGTTTGATAGCGATGCGCGCCTGCTTTACGTCGGCAAGGCCAAGAACCTCAAAAAGCGTTTGGCCAGCTACTTTCGTAAAACCGGCCTGGCCCCGAAAACGGCGGCGCTGGTGGGGCGAATCGCGTACATCGAAACCACCATCACGGCCAATGAAACTGAAGCGCTGCTGCTTGAACAGACGCTGATCAAAGAGTGGCGCCCGCCCTACAATATTCTTCTGCGCGACGATAAATCCTATCCCTATGTGTTCCTTTCGGACGGTGAATACCCGCGCTTAAGCATTCACCGTGGCGCCAAAAAAGCCAAAGGCAGGTATTTCGGACCTTATCCAAGTGCGGGAGCCATTCGCGAAAGCCTGAGTATCTTGCAAAAGACCTTTATGGTGCGTCAGTGCGAGGACAGTTACTTCAAGAACCGTACGCGTCCCTGTTTGCAATACCAGATCAAGCGTTGCAAAGCACCTTGCGTCGGGCTGGTTGACCCTCAGGTCTATGCCGAGGACGTGCGTCACTCGGTAATGTTTCTGGAGGGGCGCAGCAGTGCTCTGACCGACGAATTGAACAGCGCAATGGAGCAAGCAGCCAGCACCCTTGATTTTGAACGTGCCGCTGAAATACGTGATCAGATTTCCTTGCTGCGTCGGGTTCAGGATCAGCAAAGCATGGAGGGTGGAACCGGCGATGTCGACGTTATCGCGGCCTTTGTGAACCCGGGCGGCGCATGTGTGCATTTGATCAATGTGCGGGGCGGACGGGTTCTGGGCAGCAAGAATTTCTTCCCGCAGGTCGGGATCGAGGAGGAGGTGGGCGAAGTCATGGCCGCCTTCCTGGGGCAGTACTACATCAGCAGCCCCGAGCGCGATCTGCCGAGTGAATTGATCGTCAACGTGGAGCATGAAAGCTTCGGCGCCATTATCGATGCGCTTGAAGCCTTGCGCGGGCGAGAAATGGCCATCAGTTACCGTGTACGGGGCACTCGAGCGCGCTGGCAGCAGTTGGCCGTCACCAATGCGGAGCAGGCCCTGGCTGCGCGCCTGGCCAATCGCTTGCATGTCGCTGCGCGCTTCGAGGCATTGGCTCAGGTACTGAAGCTCGACGAGATCCCGCAGCGTCTTGAGTGTTATGACATCAGTCATTCCAGTGGTGAAGCCACGGTCGCGTCTTGTGTCGTATTTGGCCCGGAAGGCCCGATCAAGTCCGATTACAGGCGGTTTAATATCGAAGGCGTGACCCCGGGCGATGATTACGCGGCCATGCACCAGGCTTTGATGCGGCGTTTTAGCCGGCTCAAAGAGGGGGAGGGCAAGCTGCCTGACATCCTGCTGGTAGACGGTGGCAAAGGTCAGCTCTCGATGGCGCGTGATGTGCTCAATGAATTGGCTGTTCCAGATCTCATTTTGTTGGGCGTGGCCAAGGGCGCGACCCGCAAGGCGGGTTTTGAAACCCTTTACTTGAATGACGCAGCCCACGAATTCACATTGAAAGGCGATTCCCCGGCTTTGCACCTGATTCAGCAGATTCGCGATGAGGCTCACCGTTTTGCTATTACCGGGCACCGGGCGCGACGGGGTAAAACTCGACGTACTTCAACCCTGGAAGGCATTGCGGGCGTAGGCCCCACTCGTCGGCGTGATCTTTTGAAACATTTTGGTGGATTACAAGAGCTGACTCGTGCAAGCATCGAAGAGATCGCCAAAGCACCGGGGATCAGTAAAAAGCTCGCAGAGTTGATTTATGCAAATCTGCACAGCGAGTAGAATGCCCCTCTCACCTCGTAGCCAGTTGTGCCGATGAATATCCCTAATTTGATCACCGTACTACGCGTTCTACTGATTCCTTTTTTCATATTGCTGTTCTATCTCCCTTACAGCTGGAGTTATGTGGCCTCCAGTTCAGTCTTTGCCTTTGCGGCGGCGACCGACTGGCTTGATGGTTACCTTGCGCGTCGGCTTGAGCAAAGCACACCGTTCGGTGCCTTTCTGGACCCGGTCGCCGACAAACTGATGGTGGCTGTCGCGCTGGTTTTGCTGGTGCAAGAGCATCACAACGTATGGCTTACCCTGCCAGCCGCAGTGATCATAGGCCGGGAGATTGTCATTTCAGCCTTGCGCGAATGGATGGCTGAGCTGGGTGCTCGTGCCCAGGTCGCAGTGTCGAACATGGGTAAATGGAAAACCGCCGCGCAAATGCTGGCGCTGGTGATTTTGCTGGCCAATCCTTCTGACTTCAGCTTTTGGGTGTTGGTGGGGTATGCATTGCTACTTGTGGCTGCGGGGCTGACCTTGTGGTCGATGCTTCAGTATTTGCGCGCGGCATGGCCTCACTTGAAGACGACCTCGACGAAATAAATAAAACTTTTTGAATCAAAGGGTTGACGCAAACTTTCAGTTCTATAGAATGCGCACCACCAAGACGCGGGAATAGCTCAGTTGGTAGAGCACGACCTTGCCAAGGTCGGGGTCGCGAGTTCGAGTCTCGTTTCCCGCTCCAAATAAAGATCTACAGAGTTGCACGCAAGTCTGTAGATGTCTAGTCCTGAAATAGGTTTACACCTGTTTCACCCCAACGCCCGATGCATTGCATCGGGCGTTTTGTATTTCAAAGACTGGTGCGGACGCTCGCTGTTGTAGATCGATATCGACTCACTCACCAT
>NZ_VFIO01000018.1 GCF_007858365.1 Pseudomonas saxonica
GCCTTCACTCCGGCACTGTTATGGGGGCACGCCGCGACGGGCCATCCTTGGCCCGATCGCGGCTGGCTCGGCGTCCTGCCTCGCCACCCCCATAACAGCACCTGCGTTCAGCCTCCTGTGATGGGCCTCAGTGTCGCTCCCACTGTTTCGGTGGCGGCAGGAGGAATGTTTTAGAAGCTGCAATCTAAAAGCTGCAATCTAGAAGCTAGAACGGATTTGCCCTACAGCTCGCAGAGCCTCAAGCTACACACTTCCTAACAATCAAAAAGCGTGTTGCGACGAGGCTGTTGTGTCCAAAGGTATTGTTCTATCGGTTCTGGCATCGAGCCTGTTCGGTGTCATGTATTACTTCACATCCCTGCTCTGGCCCTTGAGCGGTGCCGAAATCTTCGGCTGGCGTATGCTCCTGACCCTGCCCTGCATGACCCTGTTCATGTGTGTTTCCGGCGATTGGCGGCTGGTGCCAAAAATTGTCTCGCGGCTGCGCCAGCAACCGCGACTGTGGGCGGTCCTGTTGGCGTCCAGCGCACTGGTGGGCCTGCAACTCTGGTTGTTTCTTTGGGCACCACTCAATGGCCATAGCCTGGATGTCTCGCTGGGCTACTTCCTGCTGCCGCTGACCATGCTGCTGACCGGGCGACTGGTGTACGGCGAACATTTGTCCCATCTGCAAAAAATCGCTGCCGCATTGGCCACGCTCGGCGTCGCCAACGAGGTCTATCGCGTGGGCGGCGTTTCATGGACCACGGCCGTGGTCGCCATCGGCTATCCCTTGTACTTCGTGCTGCGCAAACGCGCCGCAACCGACAACCTCGGCGGTCTGTGGCTCGACATGCTGCTGTTGATTCCCGTCGCTTTCTGGTTTGTACAAAGCGGTGAGCAAGGTTTTGACGTGGCTAGCCATCGCCCTGCCCTGTATGTGTTGATTCCGCTACTGGGCGGCATCAGTGCGTTGGCACTGATCAGCTACATCCTGGCCAGCCGGATGCTGGCCTTCAGTCTGTTTGGCCTACTCAGTTACGTGGAACCCGTGTTGCTGGTATTTGTCGCCTTGTTACTGGGGGAAAGCATCACCGCCGGACAATGGATGACCTATCTACCGATCTGGATGGCCGTACTGGTGTTGATGTATGAAGGTTTCAAGCATCTGGTGCGTCATCGTCGATCGGTTTGATAGCCCGTCACGCTGAGCGGCTATGCACGCAAGATCCGTGTAGCCGCTCACGATAGAAGCCGACACTTACGAAGATCAGGCGTGCAATGCCCTGATCAATGCCCCTGGATTGCCTGGCTGGTGTGCCGTTGACCTTGCGGAAAACCATGCGCCTTTGCCCTAAATGCAATGGCCAGGCTGATCAGTAGCAGCACCAGCAACACGCCAGGAAATACACTCGTTCCCCATTGGCCGAGTAACACCCCACCCAGCAGTCCACCGCAGGCAATAGCACTGTTCCAGACGACTACGTTCATGGAGAGCGCAACGTCAGAACCCTTGCCGGCGGTGTCGGCGAGTGCTGTTTGCAGCAGGGTGGCCGCACCACCAAAGGTCAGCCCCCAAATGAAGATCCCCACGTAAACGGCCACGGCGGAGCCTGAGAACACACCGAGGAAAAGCGAAACCGCTGCGAATAGTGCAAGGCTGGCCAGAACGGTTGCACGCAAGTGCCGGTCAACCAGTCGGCCCGTGAGCCAGATGCTGCCCAGCGCCGCGACACCAAATGTGAGCAAGACCACATCTACGTCACTGTTGAGCCCGGCCTTGGACACGAAGGGCGCGACATAGGTGTAAAGAATGTTGTGGGCCAGCATCCAGGTGAAGACCACTGCCAATACCGAGCGCACGCCCGGGGTGAAGAACACCTGGCGTAACGGCATGCGCTGTGAGGAAGATTGGCCCGGGTAATCAGGCACTTTGATCAGCACCCAAACGATCAACACCAAGGTCATGCCGGACATCAATCCAAAGGCCATGCGCCAGCCCATGAATCCGCCCAGCCAGGTCCCCATGGGCACACCCAACGACAACGCGATGGGCGTACCCACCATCGCTACCGCCAATGCGCGCCCCTGCAAATGAGGAGCGACCATGCGCCGCGCATAGCCCGCGATAAGGCTCCAGGCCAGTCCCGCTGACACTCCGGCGAAAAACCGTGCAACCAGCGTCAGCCAGTAATCAGAAGAGAGTGCCGTGAGCGAGTTGAATACCAGAAAGCCTGCAATGGTCACCAGCAGTACTGTTCTGCGGCGCCAGCTTTGCGTGGCAATGGTCAGCGGGATTGCCGCCAGTAACGACCCTAATGCATAGACAGTCACCATCTGTCCGGCCAGAGACGCTGAAACACTCAGACCACTGCCGATTTCGGGTAGCAAACCGGCTGGTAAGGTCTCAGTGACAATGCAAATGAAACCCGTCATCGCCAGTGCAAGCAGGGCCCCAAGCGGAAGCTTTCCGCTATGTCGCTCTTCAGTAGTCATTTGCCACCTCAATTATGTACCGATCGATACAATATGGAGATGTGCCGCGATCTCGTCAACGACTTATATATCGACTAGTATTTAAGTGATCGACAGGAGGTTCACATGGCACAGATGGGACGTCCACGCACGTTTGACCGTAGCGTGGCGATTATTCAGGCGATGCATGTGTTCTGGGAGCATGGCTATGACGCAACATCGCTCAGCCAGCTCAAGGCAAATATCGGCGGCGGCATCACCGCACCCAGCTTCTACGCTGCGTTCGGCTCAAAGCAGGCGCTGTTCAATGAGGTGATGGAGCTTTATCTGAACACCCACGGCCGCGTGACCGATAGCCTCTTTGATACCACCCTCCCCCCGAGAGAGTCGATCGAACTGACGCTGCGCCGCTCCGCGAAAATGCAATGTGAGCCCGGCCACCCCGCAGGATGCTTGGTGGCGCTGGGTCTGCTGAGCGCCTGCACGGTTGAAAGCAAAGCCATCTCCCAGCCTTTGGCTGAAGCAAGATCCTTGAACCGTGCAGGGATGGTGGCGTGTGTCGAACGCGCTATTGCATCCAGGGAGCTTTCACCGACGGTTGTGCCCGAGGCACTGGCCACGGTGTTTGACAGCTTTCTTCTGGGAATTTCAGTACTGGCCCGAGACGGTGTGCCCCTCAAACAGATAGACGATGCGGTGACGCAAGTCATGACGTTATGGGATGCATCGAGTTGCGCCGCCCGGAAATCGCCAGCCCGGTAGTATCCTCCAAGTCGCTCGGTGGTGATCTGAATGAGCGCAATACCTCAGACATTTGCGCAGTAACCGCGGCTTACTAGAGTGTGTCCATGCCTACAATGATTCCCCGCCGCTGGCTGGTTCTGTTAGCCGTCATGCTGGCCTTCCTGCCAGTGGTCATCGACATGACCATTTTGCACATCGCCGTGCCCTCGCTGACTCTGGCGCTCGGTGCCTCAGCCACTGAAGTGCTGTGGATCATCGACATTTACCCGCTGCTGATGGCAGGCCTGCTGGTGCCCATGGGCACCCTTGCCGACCGCATCGGTGACCGCCGTGTGCTGCTCACCGGGCTGGTCATATTCGGTTTCGCCTCACTGTTGGCCGCGTTCGCCCCCACCCCGGCCCTGCTCATCTGTGCACGGGTGCTGCTGGCCTTGGGCGGTTCGATGATCTTGCCCTGCGTGCTGGGCATCATTCGCCGTACCTTCGAAGACGAAAACGAGCGTGCTATGGCCCTGGGCCTATGGGGCACGGTGGGTGCCGCAGGCGCTGCACTAGGGCCATTGATTGGCGGTGCACTGCTGGAGCACTTCTGGTGGGGCTCGGCTTTTCTGATCAACGTGCCAATCATGCTGGTGGTTGCGCCGCTGGTGTTTCTCTTGCTGCCGCGCACGGTGCAAACCACACCCGGTTCTTGGGCATTGGGTCAGGCCCTGCTGCTGGTCGCCGGCATGCTGGCGCTGGTTTACAGCATCAAGGCAGCCGCCAGCGCTACGCAACCGCTAGCAGTGGCGCTGGCAGTGGCGGTGCTGGGCGTTGGCCTGCTGACCGTCTTTGTGCGCATGCAACTGCGCTCGGCGGCGCCCATGCTCGATCTGTCGTTGTTCTCACACCCGGCGATCCTGGCCGGGATGATTATGGCCACGGTGGCGACCGGCGCGTTGGCCGGCGTCGAGCTGACGCTGGCGCAAGAGCTGCAATACGTGCTGGGCAGAACACCGTTGCAGGCGGGCATCTTCATGATACCGATCATGGCTGCCGCCGCCGTGGGAGGTCCCATTGCTGGCTATCTGTCCAATTTATGCGGCTTGCGTCTGGTCGCTAGCGCATCACTGGTATTGTCCGCCCTGGCCTTGGCAGTTCTAGCCTTGGCGGACTTCAATGCGCCCGGCTTCATGGTGCCGGCGATGCTGGCGTTGCTGGGTCTGACGCTCAGCATCGGCCTGACGGCTTCGTCCATAGCCATCATGGGCTCGGTGGAGCCCAGTAAAGGCGCAGCGGCAGGTGCGCTTGAAGCGACCGCCTATGAATTGGGCACCGGATTAGGGATCACCTTTTTCGGCGTGTTTATGTCCGTTTTATTTGGCCGCAGGATTTCGCTACCCGTTGATCTCGATAACGCACTGGCAGAGGGTGCGACACGTTCGATTGGTGATAGTTACGTGGTCGCTCAACGCTTGGTCGAGCCCCAAAGCACTGCGCTGATTGAAGCGGCTAAAGAAGCTTTTTCAGCGGTGCATGAACTGCTACTGATGACATCCTCGGCAATGATGGGAATCCTGGGCATCGTCGTTTACATCATGCTTAGTAGCTACAAGGGAGGAAAGTAGCCTCGCGCTGCGCGTTCGGCTGCTACGAGAATTTTGCGTTCCTACCTACCCATCAGGCCGGCAGAAATGACCGTTAATCTTTTATTTGAAAAACACGAACGCACGTTTTAAACGGATTTGGCCCAGTATTTGCTTGGAATATTTAGATTTGATCTTGCTTAACAAGAATGAGTCCTAAGTAACTGGTTTAAAAGATGTTTGCCAATGGCCATCAACCCCCTCAAGCTACGTGCCCACTCAAATGAGTAACGTTGTAGATCCATTGAGGTTGTTGTGTCTAAAGGTATTGTTTTATCGATTTTGGCTTCCTGCTTGTTCGGCGTTCTGTACTACTTCACTTCCCTCCTCTGGCCCCTAGATGGTCAGGAAATCTTCGGCTGGCGAATACTCATTTCGCTGCCCTTTATGACTCTCTTCATTTGCCTGTCTGGTGATTGGAAATGGGTCCCGATAATTTTCAACCGCTTACGTGATAAACCTCTACTGATTCCTTGCGTGCTGATCACCAGTTTCCTGGTCGGTCTGCAACTCTGGATGTTTATGTGGGGGCCTTTGAACGGGCATGGTCTGGATGTGTCTCTGGGTTATTTCCTGCTGCCTCTGACAATGATCCTCACCGGACGCATCGTCTACGGCGAGCACCTCTCGCACTTGCAGAAAATAGCCACGGCGCTGGCCGTTGTCGGCGTGGCCAATGAGCTCTACCGCACGGGCGGTTTCTCATGGACGACACTGGTGGTGGCAATCGGCTACCCAATGTACTTCGTGCTGCGCAAAAAGATTGGTATCGATAACCTCGGCGGGCTTTGGCTGGACATGCTGCTAATGGTGCCCGTGGCTCTGTGGTTCGTACTTGCTGGCGGGCACATTGATCTCGGTGCTCAACGCCAGGCGTTGTATGCACTCGTACCGTTGATGGGTGTCATCAGCGCCGCAGCAGGCTTTGCTTACATACTTGCCAGCCGCCTGCTGCCATTCAGCCTGTTTGGTTTGCTCAGCTACGTCGAGCCAGTATTGCTGGTGGCCGTCGCGCTGTTGCTGGGTGACAACCTCGAAGACGGCCAATGGCTGACTTACGGCCCGATCTGGCTTGCCGTGGTGGTGTTGATTATCGAAGGCTTGAAACATGTGAGCCGCCAACGTCGCTCAATCTAAAGCCGGCCCGCTTCAAATCGGCAACCACAGTTTGAAGCGGGCACCGCCCAAAGGCGAAGACTCCACGTTTAACGTCCCGCCCTGGGCCTCCAGGGCGCGTCGGCTGATGGCCAACCCCAGGCCAAAGCCTCCGGTGGCTCGATCCCGACTGCGATCCAGTCGATAGAACGGCTCGAAAATACGCTCACGCTCTGCCTGCGGAATGCCGATCCCATCGTCATCGACCCACAGCTCACACCCCGCAGCAGTGATATTGACACCTAGCTCAATGCGTCTGTCGCAGTAACGCATGGCGTTGCGCAGCAGGTTTTGCAATGCGCGGGCAGTCAGGCGCGGGTCCAGCACAAAATGTCGTTGCACGCCGAGCAAGCGCACATCGAGGACAATGTCTGGTGACTCCAGCGCTTCATCGAAGCTGCCCAGAATACTGTCGATAAATTCGTCCAGCGCCACCTCAACACGTTCTGGCAGCAGTCGGGGATTTTGCAGGCGACTAAAAGACAGCAGCTCCAACACCAACTCATCCAGTTCGCGGATATGCCCAACCATTAATTGCAGACGCTCATGGCTAGCCTCGGGCAAGTCATCGCACAATACCAGTGCCAATCCAAAATCAAGCCGGGTCAAGGGCGTGCGTAATTCGTGGGACACGGCATTGAGCAGTTCACGCTGTTGGTTGAGCAGCAACTCGACATCATGGGCCATGGTGTCGAAGACGCTGGCCAGACCCTGAATATTGGAACGCGGTGATATTTGTGTGCGTGCACTTAACTGCCCTTGACCGAACTGCGCTGCCGTTCGTTTAAGGCGTTCAAGATCACGCCAGTGCGGGCGTAACCACAACAACAAGGCGCCGAGCAACGCGGCGCCAATCAGTACGTTGATGCTCCAATACAGCACATTCATGTCGAATGGATCAGGCGGCATGACCCACTCCAGGGCTAAATCGTGGTTCAGCGGCGACACCACCAAGGTTCGCCAGCCCCACTCCCCAATCCGTACAACCCCTTGGCCATGCGCCAACTGTTCCTGCTCTCTGGCGTCAAACTTGGGCGCGGTAATGGGCAGCACATTGAGACGTATGGGCTTGAACTGTTGATCAAGTTCCTGGGCCAGTGCTGACCACTGCTCCACTGGCCTCTCTTTGAACTGTTTGACCAATAGCGCTTGCATCCCCCGGGACATGTCGACGTTGTAGCTGACAAAGCGCTCATGAAAGAGCGAAACGATTATTTCGGGTACCACATAAATAGCAGCCGCGAAGGTGAAGATGGTGATCAGGTACAACCGGATCAGAACCTTGAACATGGGCTCAGCATTCCCATTCGCTACGGCTGAACAAGTAACCCTTGCCCCACACCGTTTTGATTTTGCGGGCTTCGCCAGCGCAGTCGTCGAATTTGCGCCTCAGCTTTGAGATTGCCACATCCACTGAACGGTCTGTGCCGTTGAACTCGATACCGCGCAAGCGTTGCAGAATCTGATCGCGACTCAGTACTTCGCCCGCGTGCCGGGACAGCACCACCAACAAGTTATATTCGCCGCTGGACAGTTCAACCGCCTGCCCCCGCCACGTCACTGTGCGCTCCGAGAGGTCGATACACAGATTGCCAATCACGATGCGGTCACTGGCCACGCTGGGCTCAATCAGACTGCTGCGCCTTAGCAACGTCCTGACCCTGGCCAGCAATACTCGGGGATCGCAAGGTTTTGTCACATAATCGTCGGCGCCCATCTCTAGCCCCAGCACCTGATCGTGGCTATCGTCGCGGGCGGTCAGCATCAGAATCGGTAGGCTCTGCGAGTCCGTGCGCAACAAGCGACACACCTGCAAGCCATCCAGGCCCGGTAACATCAAGTCGAGAATAACCAGATCCGGAGGATTGCTTTTCGCACGGGCACGCACTTGGTCTCCCCGGGCAATCACACTGACCTGATAGCCATTTCGCTCCAGGTAACTGGCAATCAGCTCCGACAAAGCGGCATCGTCTTCAACCAGGAGGATAGTGGGCATAATAAATGCTTACATCAGGGGAAAACCCGAAGGATATATAACCCTACGCATCTAGGTACATAACCTTCACACTTTTTTACATAGATCCTACATAGCTTCACAACGCCTCTTGCGTACTGCGCTTAGCATGCCCAGTACTTTACTGAAACATCCCGTACTTATAAGAAGGCACACCTGTTGAAAAAGCTTTTCGCCCCGCTCTGCCTTTCGGCGCTGGCATTGGCCCTGACTGCTTGTGACAAAAGTCCCGTTGCGCAAACACAAACGCCCTTGGCGAAGGTGCGCACAGAGGTGGTCGCCACGGCTCCCCTTTCGATCAGCAACGAACTGAGCGGCCGGGTAGTTGCGCCGCGTGTGGCGCAAGTCAGCGCCCGCGTCGCCGGCGTCGTTCTCAAGCGCGTATACAGCGAAGGCGCTGAAGTGAAACAAGGGGATGTGCTGTTTCTGATTGATCCGGCACCGTTAAAGGCAGACCTCGATAGCGCACAGGCAGCCCTGAGTAAATCCAGAGCCATCGCGCAGCAGGCCAAACTGCAAGAGCAGCGTTACGCCGAGCTGATCGGTATCAACGCCATCAGCCGACAGGATTACGACAACGCACAAGCTCAAGCCCAGCAAAGCAACGCCGATGTGGCCGCCAACCAGGCTGCCGTGCAGCGGGCGAAGCTGAATCTTGGTTATGCCACCGTAACCGCTCCTATCTCAGGACGTATTGGCCGGGCACTGGTCACTGAGGGGGCTCTAGTTGGCCAAGGCGAGGTAACGCCGATGGCGCGGATTCAACAGTTGAACCCGATCCAGGTTGACCTGACCCAGTCCACCCGCGACGTCGATAACTTGCGAGCGGCGTTTCGTGCCGGCGAACTGCAGCAAATAGGCAGCAATCAGGCCAAAGCAACGTTGATTCGCGACAATGGCAGCCTATATCCGTTACCGGGCAAACTGCTGTTTACCGATGTGAGCGTAGAACCCAGCACCGGGCAAATCATTTTGCGCAGTGAATTCCCCAACCCGGACCATGATCTATTGCCCGGTAGTTTTGTGCGCGTGCGTCTGGAGCAGGCGGTTAATAAGGAAGCGATCACTGTGCCGCAACGCGCGATCTTGCGCGACGGTGCAGGGGTTGCTCAAGTGCTGTTGCTGGACGCCGACAACCGGGTCAAGCAACAGCCCTTACAGCTGGGCGGCGTTCAGAATGATCGATGGATCGTCAACGAGGGGCTCAAACCCGGCGACCAGATTGTGATTGAGGGCTTGCAACATGCCCGTGTGGGCGAACAGGTACAAATCGACAACCCGACTCTTCCCCTCGCACACTCTACGGATCAGTGAGCATGCCGCAGTTTTTTATCGACCGCCCTATCTTTGCCTGGGTCGTGGCACTGTTCATCTTGTTGGCTGGGGCATTGGCCATCCCGCAACTGCCCGTGGCCAAATACCCGGTAGTCGCGCCGCCTCAAGTTGAGGTGTACGCGATCTATCCCGGTGCTTCGGCACAAACACTGGACGAAAGTGTGGTCAGCTTGATTGAGCAAGAGCTCAACGGCACTGAGGGTCTGTTGTATTTCGAATCCCAGAGCAGCCTGGGCAGCGCAAGCATTACAGCAACCTTCAAACCCGGCACCGATCCGGAAATGGCTCAAGTGGATGTGCAAAACCGTCTCAAGGCGGTGGAGTCACGCTTGCCACAAGCCGTGATTCAGCAAGGCCTGCAGGTCGAGAAAATCTCTTCGGGCTTTCTGATGCTGGTGACGCTGACCGCCGACAAGGACAGCACGCTTGATGAAGTGGCGCTCAGTGATTACCTGGCGCGCAATGTCATGAACGAAATCAAACGCGTTGAAGGCGTCGGCAAGGCACAGCTTTACGGGGCTGAACGGGCGATGCGCATCTGGATAGATCCGCAGAAACTGATAGGTTTCAACCTGACTGCCGCAGACGTCAACCAAGCGATAGCCAGCCAGAACGCCCAAGTGTCAGCAGGCAGCATTGGTGATTTACCGGGCAGCAAAACCCAGGAAATCACCGCTACGGTGTTGGTCAAAGGCCAGCTTTCCACGCCTCAGGAGTTTGGCGATATTGTTTTGCGCGCCAACCCGGACGGCTCCACCGTGCGTATCCACGATGTGGCACGGGTCGAAATTGGCAGCCAGGAATACCAGTACGGCACCCGTCTCAATGGCAAATCAGCCAGCGCTTTCAGCGTGAAGCTGGCCCCCGAAGCCAACGCCCTGAGTACCGGCAATCTGATTCGCGCGAAGATGGACGAATTGAGCCGCTACTTCCCCGCCGGGGTTTCATACACCATCCCGTACGACACCACACCCTTTGTCAAAGTCTCGATTACCAAAGTGGTCTACACGCTGGTTGAAGCGATGGTGCTGGTGTTTGCCGTGATGTTTCTGTTTTTGCAGAACGTGCGCTACACGCTGATTCCGACGCTGGTGGTGCCGGTGGCCCTGATGGGTACATTTGCGGTGATGCTGGTACTGGGTTTTTCGATCAACGTACTGACCATGTTTGGCATGGTACTGGCCATTGGTATTTTGGTAGACGATGCCATCGTCGTAGTGGAGAACGTCGAGCGAATCATGGTCAGCGAAGGTCTGTCGCCCCGTGACGCGACCCGTAAAGCGATGACACAAATCAGCGGGGCAATCATTGGTATCACCCTGGTGCTCGTCGCAGTGTTTATACCGATGGCCTTCATGCCGGGTTCGGTGGGCGTCATTTATCAGCAGTTTTCGTTGTCGATGGCCACCTCCATCCTGTTCTCGGCGTTTTTAGCCCTGTCGCTTACACCCGCATTGTGCGCCACCCTGCTCAAACCCATTGCCAAAGGCGAACACCACACCAAGGGCGGCTTCTTTGGCTGGTTCAATAAACAGTTCGATCGCTTGTCCGAGCGTTATGAGCATTGGGTCGTTCACTTGATCAAGCGCAGCGGCCGTTACCTGCTGGTTTACGGTGCATTGCTGGTGGTGTTGGTGGTGTGCTTTGCGCGCCTGCCCTCCTCCTTTTTACCTGTCGAAGATCAGGGTTACATCATCACCGATATTCAACTGCCACCTGGAGCCAGTCAAAACCGCACCGTCGAGGTGGTCAAGCAAATCGAGGCGCACAACGCCAATGAGCCGGGCGTAGGCAATACCACGATGATTCTGGGGTTCAGTTTTTCAGGTAACGGACAGAACGCAGCCCTGGCGTTCACCACCCTTAAAGACTGGTCGCAGCGGGCCGGCAAGGATTCGGCGTTTGCGATCGCTGACCGTGCCAACCAAGCCTTCGGCGAACTCAAGGATGCGATAGCTTTCGCCATCTTGCCTCCGGCTGTCAGCGGCCTGGGAACTTCAAGCGGGTTTGAATTTCGCCTGCAAGACCGTGGCAGTGTCGGTTATGACGCGTTGATGCAGGCACGTACCGAACTGCTGGGGTTGGCCGCGAAAAGTCCGGTGCTGGCCAATGTCCGCGAAAGCGCTCTGGCAGAAAGCCCGCAAGTGCAGCTTGAAGTCGATCGTAAACGCGCCAATGCCCTGGGCATTTCCTTTGCCGACATAGGCAATGTGCTGTCGACCGCCGTGGGTTCGGCCTATATCAACGACTTCCCCAATCAGGGCCGTATGCAGCGCGTCGTGGTTCAGGCTGAAGGCGATCAGCGCAGTCAGGTCGAAGACCTGCTCAAGATCAACGTGCGTAACAACCTCGGAAAAATGGTACCGCTGTCAGCCTTTGTCGAGGCCCGCTGGATCCAAGGCCCTGCGCAACTGACGCGTTACAACGGCTACCCGGCGATCAGTATTTCCGGCGAGTCGGCGCCCGGTTACAGCACCGGAGAAGCGATGATTGAGGTACAGCGTCTGGTGGATCAACTGCCTGCCGGCCTGGGCCTGGAGTGGACTGGCTTGTCTTTGCAGGAGAAGTTATCAGGGGCGCAAGCACCGATCCTGCTGGGCTTGTCGTTGCTGATCGTGTTTCTGTGCCTGGCAGCGCTGTATGAAAGCTGGTCGATACCCACTGCGGTCCTGCTCGTCGTCCCGCTGGGCGTGCTTGGCGCCGTACTGGCTGTGACCTTTCGCGGCATGCCCAACGATGTGTTCTTCAAGGTGGGCTTGATTACCATCATTGGCTTGTCGGCGAAGAATGCGATCCTGATCATCGAATTCGCCAAAACCCTGTACGACGAAGGGCATGATTTGGTGAGCGCCACGGTACAAGCTGCACGTTTGCGCTTGCGTCCGATCGTGATGACCTCACTGGCCTTCATTCTGGGCGTAGTGCCGCTGGCTTTCGCCACCGGCGCCAGTTCTGCCAGCCAGCAAGCCATCGGTACAGGCGTGATAGGCGGCATGATCGTGGCAACGCTGGCAGTGGTCTTTGTGCCGGTATTTTTTGTGGTGGTAATGAAGCTGGTCAACGCTAAACCTCGCCAGCTATAAGGGCCGCTGTACGTGCTAAGGTTCAGTTTCACACTTTACAGGGACAGTAATGTCGATGCCGCATCTAGCCCGTACACACCCTCGCTTGACCATCGCCACTGTGCTGGGTGTTGCAGTGGGGATATTCACACCCGCTGCCACGCTGACCACAAAGTTTCTTTTAGGCTGGAATGCCGCGGTCTGGCTCTATTTGCTGTTGAGCTTCTGGATGATGTTGCGCGCCAGTACCAACGATGTGAAACGCACCGCTGAAATAGAAGATGAAAATGGCAGCACGGTGCTCCTCATCGTCTGTTTTGCGGCCGTTGCCAGTTTGGTAGCCATCATCATTGAGTTATCCGATAACACCCAGATCAGTCACGCCGAGCAGTTGATGCGTTACGGACTGGCCGGCCTCACGGTGGTGGGCTCGTGGTTAATGATCGGCGTTATTTTCACCTTGCACTACGCGCAACTTTTTTACACTGATGAAGGCACGGAACCGGCCTTGCGTTTTCCTGAAGGTGAATTAAACCCTGATTATTGGGACTTCCTGTACTTCTCGTTCACCTTGAGCGTGGCGGTTCAAACATCTGATGTGATGATCGCCACCCGAGAGATGCGCAAAGCAGTACTGGGACATTCGTTACTGGGCTTTTTGTTCAACACCGCTGTATTGGGGTTTTCAATCAATATTGCGGCGGGTTTGTTTTAACGTTGACGACTCACCGTGTAGCCGCCGGACAGGGTCCGGCGGCTCAGGTTTAATCCGCCGTCAATACTCCTCGTCGCACCTGATCACGCTCGATGGATTCAAACAGCGCTTTGAAGTTGCCTTCACCAAAGCCGTCATCACCCTTGCGTTGAATAAATTCAAAAAACACCGGGCCCATCAAGGTTTCCGAGAAGATTTGCAGAAGTAATCGCTTGTCTTCCGAGTCGGAAGAACCATCCAGTAAAATGCCCCGCGCCTGAAGTTCCCCCACCGGCTCGCCATGTCCTGGCAAGCGACCTTCGAGCATTTCGTAGTAGGTTTCGGGCGGCGCAGTCATAAAGCGCATACCGATACGCTTTAGTGCATCCCAGGTCTTGATCAGATCATCGCTGAGGAAAGCCACGTGCTGAATGCCTTCGCCATTGAATTGCATCAGGAACTCTTCAATCTGCCCTGCGCCTTTGGATGACTCTTCATTCAACGGGATGCGAATCATACCATCAGGAGCCGTCATGGCCTTGGAGGTCAGACCGGTGTACTCGCCCTTGATGTCGAAGTAGCGAATTTCCCGGAAGTTAAACAGCTTCTCGTAGAAGTTCGCCCAATAAGCCATGCGCCCGCGGTAAACGTTGTGGGTCAGGTGGTCGATGATTTTCAGGCCGGCACCAACAGGATGACGATCTACACCTTCGATAAACACAAAGTCGATGTCATAGATCGAGCTGCCTTCACCGTAGCGGTCAATCAAGTACAGAGGTGCGCCACCAATGCCCTTGATCGCGGGCAAATTCAATTCCATCGGGCCCGTCGGGATTTCAATCGGCTGCGCCCCCAACTCCAGCGCACGGGCATACGCCTGTTGTGCATTGCGCACCCGAAATGCCATGCCACAGACCGACGGACCATGCTCGGCGGCAAAGTAAGAAGCGACACTGTGAGGTTCATTATTGAGAATCAGGTTGATCTCGCCCTGACGGTACAGGTGCACATCTTTGGAGCGATGGGTGGCGACCTTGGTGAAACCCATTATTTGGAAAATAGGTTCCAGGGTATTGGCGGTCGGAGATGCAAATTCGATGAACTCAAAGCCCATCAAGCCCATTGGGTTTTCGTATAGATCGGCCATTTTGGCGCCTCATCAGGATCATTTTTAGAATTAACAGAAGGTTATTTGCTAAGAATGCTGATGCTGGCAGGAGGCGCGCAGGAGATCCCGCGTACACTACGCGCCAGAAAATCACCGTAAATCAGTTGAAACCCGAATGTCTTCATGTCGACACATCTCTAACGCGGAAGAGCTCCTGAGTCCAGAAGTCATTATTCTTGTATGCGTAAATCGATTCTACAGGGCGTAATCACGTTTGTCTTACATCATGTGAAGACGTCACCAGCAATGCTAGCCTAGGGCTCACTTCCTTTATAGACAGGATCCTGAATGCCATTTAAGCCCAATCTGCACCGCAACTGGACTGAGCGCTACGCTTTGGTTGTGCTGAGCGGCTTATTACCCATCGTTTTAGGCATCGTCATCATGGTGTGGCAGACCCATCGCACACTAACACTCGAAGCCAGGCAAACCGGTGAAGAGGCGATGCGCCAGTTTGACTTGATGCTGGACAATGCCGCCCTTGCCGCCGACGTCGTATTACCGCTGGCGGGTCAGGACTGTCCGCAGGTTGAGTTGGCGCTCCGCGATCAAGTCACACGCCGGCCTTTTGTGCGCTCGGTCAATCTGGTGTGGGACAACCAGATTTATTGCACCTCTTTGTTCGGAAGCTTTAAAGAAAGCGTTGATCCCACTCGCTATGCCGACGGTGTGCTGTGGTTGATGAGCGGCAATCCTGTTACGCCTGATGAACCCCTGATGGTTTACCGTAAGCACAAGGGGCACGCCTCAGTCCTGGTCAGCCTGTATGGCTTTCATTTAGTTAACGCACTGGGGCTGATTAATCCGAAAACTCAACTATTGATTGAGGTTGGCAATAACTGGATTGATCGGTATGGCGAAGTGCACAGCCTTCCACGGGACGATTTTCCGGTCAGTCAGGTTGAGGTCGCATCAACACAATATCCCTATCGCGTGGTCGCGGGTTTTGGCAGCGGCACCGTCATGCGTCATATGATTGAGCAAAGCCCGATTCTTCTGGGGTTACTTATATTTTTGGGCGGTATTTCAGCAGCGACTGTCCTGCGCTTGAAAAAACGAGCAACTTCACCGTCGCGTGAATTGCAGCGCGGCCTTGAGGCTGAGGAGTTTGTGCCTTACTTCCAGCCGGTTGTAAAAGGTGATAACAAACAATGGGCCGGCGCCGAAGTATTGATGCGTTGGCAGCACCCCACGGAAGGACTGGTGCGCCCTGACTTATTTATCCCTTTGGCAGAACATTCCGGGTTAATTGTACCCATGACCCGTTCATTGATGCGCCAGACAGCAGAATTGCTTGCCCCTCATGTCAGCAGCATGGCCCCCCGCTTTCATATAGGGTTCAACATCACCGCACTCCACTGCCATAACCTGGAACTGATAGAGGACTGCCGTCGTTTTCTAAACGCCTTCCCCCCAGAAAGCGTCATTCTTGTATTGGAACTTACCGAGCGTGAGTTAGTGATTCCATCGCAAACAACCCACGCATTGTTTGACGCCCTGCACACTCTGGGCGTGATGATTGCTCTGGATGACTTTGGAACCGGCCACTCCAGTTTGAATTATCTACGCGAACTCAACGTTGACTACCTTAAAATTGACCAAAGCTTCGTGGCCATGATTGGCGCAGACGCACTGTCCGGGCATATTCTCGACACTATTATTGACCTGTGCGCAAAACTGGACTTGGGTATTGTTGCAGAAGGCATAGAAACACCCGAGCAAAGTGAGTACCTGTCTGCCAGGGGCGTTGATTTTCTACAAGGGTATTTATTCTCTCGACCACTCGATGCCCCCGGGTTTATCGAGGCCTTGCTGGCTCACCGAGTTAACCCAGGTTAACTAAAATGCGGGGGCGAGCTTACATCGAGCGGTGTGTTTAAGTTTTTTTTAATTTGTAGGCCTGCACGACTTGGCAGTTTCGTCATTAAGATCTACAATTTTTTTCAGATATTTAAAGATGATCAATGTGCACTAACGAAACTTCGCGACGACAGTGCTTTGTGTTTAGGCACCGTCCCTGACAGTTTCGTATCTCTCAACCAACAATTGCTCAGGTCATTATTGACCGGGCCTGTGAGTGGAGTAATGACTTTGTCTAGACTTGCTGAATTCCGTGCTGCAGAAAAAGCGCTTCAAGAGCAGCTGGCTCAATTGGAAGCACTCAAAAACGATGCTGGACTCAAGAAGGAAATCGAGTTTGAGCAAAAACTTCAGGACCTGATGAAGTCGTACGGCAAAAACCTTCGGGACATTATTGCAATTCTCGACCCCAATCCGTCGACGGCAAAAGTTTCGGCAGCGCCCAAACAGCGTAAAGCTCGGGTACTGAAGGTTTATCAAAACCCGCACACCGGCGAACTTATCGAAACTAAAGGCGGTAATCACCGCGGCCTTAAAGCCTGGAAAGAACAATACGGCGCAGAAACAGTAGACTCCTGGCTGCGCCGTTAACAGACGCCAGTAATAGACCTGCCGGAGCACTGAGATTGGCTTTGGCAGGTCAGCACTCCCCTCTCCCCCAACACTGCTTTTAAGCGGTGTTTTTTATACTCGTTTTTTAAGGTGTGGGCGCTTTTTAGAACTGATTGAGTTAGAAACTTCTGCTCACCGTTTCTCAGGTTCCATTAGGCGCAAACTTGGAAAAACGACGATATTTTTCACAAATTTTTCACGCTATCAGTCACACCATAGAGGCTGCTAAAGGACTAGCGCCCCATGCCCGCTTCGGCGGGCTTCTCTTTGCCTGAAATTCGTTAAAACCCGCCTCCCGCACTCAACTGCCCCACGCAGATGCGCCCCTTGACCGAAATCGGGTTTGGCGCAGGCCGTCACATTCCGTATCATTCCTGCCTCACGCTCATCGTAGCGACCGACTCAACACGCATTACTTTCGGAGGGTTCATGAGCCTGCAAGAACTGAACAACATTCCCGGCGTAACGGCCGCTCCCGACAGCGCAACAGAAAATTTCGTATTCAACCACACCATGCTACGTGTCAAGAACATCGAGAAATCCCTGGATTTCTACACCCGTGTTCTCGGCTTTTCGCTGGTTGAAAAACGCGACTTCCCAGAGGCTGAGTTCAGCCTGTACTTCCTCGCGCTGGTCGACAAGGCTCAAATACCAGCCGATGACGCTGCACGCACTGTCTGGATGAAATCCATTCCTGGCATTCTGGAGCTGACGCACAACCACGGCTCGGAAACCGACGCCAGTGTTGTTTACCATAATGGCAACACCGATCCGCGCGGCTTTGGTCATATCTGCATTTCGGTGCCGGATATCGTGACTGCCTGCGAGCGTTTCGAAGCGTTGGGCGTTGATTTCCAAAAGCGCCTGAGCGATGGCCGCATGAAGTCGCTGGCCTTCCTTAAAGACCCGGACGGTTACTGGGTCGAGATTATCCAGCCGCAACCGATGTAAAAGTCGGACGCAAAAAAAACCCATGATCGCTCATGGGTTTTTTCATTTCAGACCTGTCAGTCCGGCGCAGACGTACGGATCAGATGGTCAAACGCGCTCAGGGAAGCTTTAGCCCCCTCGCCAATTGCAATCACGATCTGCTTGTACGGAACGGTGGTCACGTCACCGGCAGCAAAAATGCCGGGGATAGACGTTTCACCGCGAGCGTCGACAACGATCTCGCCGCGTGGCGTAAGCTCGATGGTGCCTTTGAGCCAATCGGTATTAGGCAGCAAACCAATCTGTACAAAGATGCCTTCCAGCTCGACGTTGTGCACGACTTCCGTTGCACGGTCTTTGTAGCGCAGACCATTAACCTTCTGACCATCACCTGTAACTTCGGTGGTTTGGGCATTGGTGATGACGGTCACGTTCGGCAAGCTGTTCAACTTACGCTGCAACACGGCATCAGCGCGCAATTTAGTATCAAACTCAAGCAACGTTACGTGGGCAACGATACCCGCCAAGTCAATGGCCGCTTCAACACCCGAGTTACCACCACCGATCACAGCAACACGTTTGCCTTTAAACAGCGGGCCGTCACAGTGCGGGCAGTACGCCACGCCGCGGCTACGGTATTGTTGCTCACCCGGCACATTCATTTCACGCCAGCGAGCACCCGTTGCCAGAATCACGGTTTTGGCTTTAAGCGATGCGCCACTGGCGAATTTGACTTCGTGTAACTCGCCCGCTTTACCCGGCAACAACTGGTCGGCACGTTGCAGGTTCATGATGTCGACGTCGTATTGCTTGACGTGCTCTTCCAGTGCAGTGGCCAGTTTCGGGCCTTCTGTTTCCTGGACGGAGATAAAATTCTCGATGGCCATGGTATCGAGAACCTGACCGCCAAAGCGTTCCGCTGCAACACCGGTGCGAATACCTTTACGCGCCGCATAGATAGCCGCTGCTGCGCCGGCAGGGCCACCGCCAATCACCAACACATCAAAGGCTTCTTTGGCGTTGATTTTTTCGGCTTGACGCTCAATGGCGCTGGTGTCCAGCTTGGCAAGGATCTCTTCCAGCCCCATACGACCCTGGCCGAAGTTAACCCCGTTCAAATACACACTAGGCACGGCCATCACTTGACGGTCGTTCACTTCATCCTGGAACAGTGCACCGTCAATCGCCACGTGGCGAATGTTCGGGTTCAGCACCGCCATCAAGTTCAGCGCCTGTACAACGTCCGGGCAGTTCTGACAGGACAGCGAGAAGTAAGTCTCGAAATTAAACTCGCCCTTCAGAGAGCGGATTTGCTCAATCACTTCAGGACTGGCTTTCGATGGGTGGCCGCCGACTTGCAGCAAGGCCAGCACCAACGAAGTAAATTCGTGGCCCATTGGGATGCCTGCAAAACGCAGGCTGATATCGCCGCCTGGGCGGTTCAGCGAGAACGAAGGCTTACGCGCATCGTTGCCGTTGTCCAGCAAGGTAATAAGGCTGGAAAGACTGGCGATTTCTTTTAACAGGTCATGCATTTCACGGGATTTCGCACCGTCGTCGAGAGAAGCAACGATCTCGATCGGTTGGGTGACCCGCTCCAGGTATGACTTCAACTGTGCTTTTAGATTGGCGTCCAACATACGGGCGATCTCCTTAATACTGAATTCTGTGTAAAAAAAACGCCCGAGCGAATGTCGCCCGGGCGTTTTGAGGGCGATGCAGCTTACAACTCAGGTGCGGATCACCGCCCTAGGGTTCATCACGGACTTAGATCTTGCCGACCAGGTCCAGCGATGGAGCGAGAGTGGACTCGCCTTCTTTCCATTTAGCTGGGCAAACTTCGCCTGGGTGAGCAGCGACGTATTGAGCAGCTTTGATTTTGCGCAGCAGCTCGGAAGCGTCACGACCAACACCGCCATCGTTCAGCTCAACGATTTTGATCTGGCCTTCTGGGTTGATCACGAACGTACCGCGGTCAGCCAGGCCTGCTTCTTCGATCAGCACGTCGAAGTTGCGGGAGATGGTCAGCGTTGGGTCGCCGATCATGGTGTACTGGATTTTGCCGATGGCTGGCGAAGTGTTGTGCCAGGCAGCGTGAGCAAAGTGGGTGTCAGTCGACACGCTGAAGATTTCAACGCCGAGCTTTTTAAACTCATCGTAGTTGTCAGCCAGGTCTTCCAGCTCAGTTGGGCAAACGAAGGTGAAGTCGGCTGGGTAAAAGAAAACGACCGACCACTTGCCTTTCAGGTCAGCGTCCGACACTTCTACGAAGTTGCCGTTTTTGTAAGCGGTAGCTTTGAACGGTTTTACTTGGCTGTTGATGATAGGCATCGTTGACTCTCCGTCAGGGTTGAAAAGTTGATGGGGTGAATCCTAACAACTCAAAGTGTATCTGGCTCATTGGTAAAGCTGATGCTGACGATTGGTTTTAGCTATCAGGGGTACCTATAAATAGCCGAAAACTAAATATGGCTTACCTTGACGGTTTTCAACCTGACGTCGGTCAGCTCCCAATGTGTTTTTGCGCGGTAATACTCATCCCGGTAAAGGGAGACGCTTCAACATAGCGCATGGCTGACTTGATGTCTTTCCAGCCGACGTAATTCATCAGCGACTTCAAGTCCCAACCACTTTGATGCGCCCATGTTGCAAAACCACGACGCAGCGAGTGACTGGTGTAATGCTCAGCCGCGATGCCAGCACGCTCCAGCGCCTGGCGCAGCAGTGGGATCACGCTATTGGCGTGTAACCCCTCCTCCCCCAGATTGCCCCAGCGATCGATCCCGCGAAAAACCGGCCCCCGCACCAGGGCCGCCGTATTAATCCACTCGATATATGCGCGCACCGGGCATAGACGCTGGAGTGCCGGGGTCTGGAAGGTTTTACCGAGGTTGTCGCGATCGCTTTTGCTGCGCGGCAAGTACAAGGTAATGCCCGCCCCCGGCACCGCTTGCACATGTTCTATCTGCAAGCGGCATAACTCATCGCTACGGAACCCTCGCCAAAAGCCGAGCAAGATCAACGCAGCGTCGCGTCGTGCGCGCAACAACCCCGGCTGGTCGGCGTTGGCTTGCGCGGTTTGCGCTTCGCCTTCAAGCCAGTCGATCACCTGCTCCAAGTGCTGCAACTGCAATGGCTGAGCCTGTTTCTCTTGTACCGGGTGCAAAGCTCGAATGCCCTTGAACACCTTGCGCACCACGGGTGCCTTGGTGGGGTCGGCAAACCCCTGACTGTTATGCCATTGAGCGAGGGCCGACAGGCGCAGCTTGAGGGTGTTAATCGACAACTGACCGGCGTGCGCCACCAGATACCGCGCCACGCTGTCACTGGTGGCGGGCAAAAACCCGCCCCACGTCACTTCGAAATGCTCAATGGCTGCCCGATAGCTACGGCGGGTGTTATCGCGGGTCGCGGCGTTTAAGTAGCGATCCAACTCGCTCATGGGCAGTTCTCTTGGTTTCTGTACTGAAAGCGGGCCTTAAAAGCACGTTTAAGGCTCTAGCACGGGATAATACCAGTATATCCCGCCTCAACAATCTTAAATAATGACAAAATTACCGTATCATAATAGTATGTAATTACATGATACATACCACAGTACATAATCGTAGGAGAAAGCCATGGCTCGTGGCGGCGTGAACAAGGCGGTGGTGCAAATTGCACGCACGGCGATCCTGGCCCGAGGTGAACACCCGAGCATTGATGCGGTACGTATCGAAATGGGAAATACCGGGTCAAAAACCACCATCCACCGCTACCTGAAAGAGCTGGATGAAGTGGACGCACGCCGGGGTGCACCACAGGAGCAGATTGGGGATGAGCTGACCGAATTGGTCGCCCGCCTTGCCCGACGCCTGCAAGAACAGGCACAAGAGCCGATTGACCGGGCGCAGTTGCACTACGAACAGCTCAAGGCAGAGCTCCAGGCACAACTGGACGAAGCTCAACAGATCCAAGCACAGCAGGAGCAACAGCTCGACGTTCAGCGTGCAGCACTGGCCCAAGAGACCGCGAACCTGGCCTCCACCCTCTCCATGCTGCAAACCGAGCAAACCCGCAACGCCGCGCTCAATCAGGCTTGCACAGACTTTGAACTGCGCTTGCAAGACCGTGACGAGCAGATTCGCTCGCTCGAAGACAAACACCTGCATGCCCGAGATGCACTTGAGCACTATCGCAGCGCCGTCAAAGAGCAGCGCGAGCAGGACCAAAGTCGCCATGAAGGGCAGGTTCAGCAGATACAAATGGAACTGCGCCAGGCGCAGCAAAGCGCACTGGTGCGTCAAGACGAGATCACCCAGCTGCATCGCGACAACGAGCGAGTGCACAGTGAAAGCCGCGCCATAAACAAAGAACTGAATCAGGCCAACGACCAACTGCACAAGCTGGGCAACCTGAATGAGCAGCTCAGCAAGCAACTGAACCAGCTTGAAAGCGAACGCACACTCCTGCAAGAGCGCCTGCGCGTCGCGCTACAGGAAAGCGAAGGGATGCAGCAGGCTCACAGCAAGCACCAGGAAATAAGCACTGCCTTGAGTGAGCGGGCATTCAAAGCCGAGGCCGCGCTGGAAGCGCTTAAAGCGTTGAAAGAACTGCCAGAAGAGTCTAAAGAAGACTAGATATCCATCGGCGCTCTGGCGTGCGGGGAACTGCGCTAGGCCCTGTACGAAATGCATCTACGCTCGGTGATGCTGCGTTTAAAACATTTCGTACAGACCCTGATAATAGCCAGAGTGCCCCGCATCAATCAGGTTCAGGGGCTGCTGATTCCCTATGGCTTTTTATCTGTATCAGACCTTCATTGCCCACCCGATAGACCCTGTATTGCTTATTGTCCACGATCAGCTTGCCTTTGTTTTGCGCCATCAATTGATCTATTGAGGCCCGCACCCAGTAAACCTTGCTGATCCCCAAGCGCTTTAAGTGATCTGGAAACAGTATTGTGTTGTCGTCACTCAACACGTATCTGAGAACAGGCATTAGCGCCAGGGCTCCCTCAGAAGCCGGAACCCAATAGGCATCCCTTTCAGCGCCGGGCGCCGAAAAATTAAAGCCCTCAACATCCCTGAGTTCAATACGACTGGTCAGGTCATAAGCGATATTAGTTGAGAGACTCGCTTCATACTCTTTTTTTGCGTTTAACACCTGCCCATACAGATAGGACAGTGAAAACATATAAAGGCACGGAATAATCAAACACCTTCCCGCTCCGGGTTTGATTCTGTTTAAAGCGTCATGAGCCAGATAGAACACCAGAATCAACAAGCTTGAAAAGCCCATCAAATTCCTGGCATCCATTCGATCTTCATGCAAAAAAAGCATCACATTGGGCGTGCACAGTAAAAGCACCCCGACGGTAAAAAATATGGCCATCAAAATACCCACTTTAGCGGACAGTCGATCGGCTCTGGCCAAGCACTTCGCGACAAAAAAAAGTCCGCCAGCTCCTGCCAACAACAACAGCACCGCCCACATCCAGCTCACACCAGGGCTGTTTAACAAGCTTATTTTATCGACAACCAAATGCAGGCGACTCTCAACCCTGTTAATCCAGTTCGAGTCAAAAGCCAGCAGAGTTCCACGGCTGTTATCGACCAGCGAATAGGCAGTGAAGAAATAGACCGTCATGCCTAAAACCAGCTGCAACGCTCTTAAACCTATCCTGCTGATCACGCTACGCCCTGGGACTGCACTGTGGATCAGCAAGAGAAGCTCAACACAACAAAGCCCAATAAACACAGAGACTGACGGCTGATACAGGCCTAAAGCGAGCGTGATCAGCATGGCTGGCATTATCACGTTCAACCCGACATTTTCAGGTTTAAATGTGAGTGCAGCGACCATTGCCACGACAGCCAACACCATGGCAGGACCATCATATTGATACGTCAAATTGCCTAAAAAAAAGGGACTGCATAACAGCGGTAGCACCACCAGACATTTAGAAAAATCAACCTCTACATATAAATAGAAAACGAGGCTTTTCATCGCCCAAGCAATCGCTACCACTGACACTAATAACGGCAATGGAAAAATAGAGGGCATTGATGGCGTAAAGGTCATCGCACCATACAATAGCTGGGCAAAAACGCGGCCTTGCCTCCTCCACGCATCATCGACCAGCAGTAACGAGCGCCACTGATCGTCTATATAGAGATAGTCCGCGTGAATAATCGGAAAAACGTAAACCAGGGACAGTATCAAAAAAAACCAAAAGACATCTTTGCTGTCACGCTTTATTTCGAACCACATCGACGTCTTCCTTTGCTTGATGGGTGTACTGGCGCCTGACCAAGTCTTTCACCACGTACCGAGGACGATGTTTGGCCTCCATATAAATTCGGCCCACATACTCCCCCAAGATACCAATACCAATCAGCTGCACTCCGCCGAGAAACAGCACGGCTGTCATTAACGATGGATAACCCGGCACGGTGTTACCAAAAATAAGTTTGTCCAACACCATGTACGCGGCATATAACAATGCCCCCAGGGATATCACCCCGCCGATATAACTCCACAAACGCAGCGGCAATGTACTGAACGATGTAATACCATCAAGCGCCAGGTTCCATAATTTCCAGCCATTGAATTTGCTCTGGCCAACCACGCGGGGCGCTCGGTCATATTCCACGATGACCACATTAAAACCGGCCCAAGACAGTACACCTTTCATGAACAGCTGCTGCTCAGGCAGCGCCTTGATCACGTCAACTACTTTACGATCCATCAAGCGAAAGTCGCCGACGTTTTCTTCAATATGGGTATAGGTAATGCGATTAAGCAGGTGATAGAACATCGCGGCGCTGTGACGCTTCATATAACTGTCGCTGGAGCGATCCCGTCGCTTGGCCAACACCACATCGGCGCCCTTCTGCCACCCGTCAATCAGCCTTGAAACCACTTCTATGGGGTCTTGCAAGTCGACATCCATAGGCACCACTGCATCACCAGTGGCGAATTCAAGCCCGGCGAACAGCGCAGCTTCTTTGCCGAAATTTCGGGAAAAGTTGATCAACAGAACATCTTCGTCAGTCAGGGCAATGGCCTGCGCGTATTCCCCCGTGCGGTCAGTGCTGCCATCGTTGATAAACACAATCTCAACGCTGTGGGCAAGCAATGCCGGTTCTTGCCGAACCGTCTGGTAAAACAGGCCAATGGCTTGTTCTTCATTGAACATCGGCACGATCAATGAGAGTTTCATGACGCACGAACGCGAAAAACCAGCCATTTGGAAAGCAGAAAGCCAACGACCAGGCTGCTCAGGGAAAACACCACCACGGTGACAATGCCCGGCAGGTTCCAGTGATCGGCAAACTTGCCCACCGCCAGGCTCAACCCGCCCATGCACACCATAAACATCAGGTAGCGCCCCAGGGATCTGGGCGCGGCAAAGGTGTAGAGGGCATTGGCATAAAAAGAAAAGGATGCCGCCGCGCAAAATGCCAAGAAGTTGCTGAGCGCCTGGCTAAGGTCGAACGCCATCCTGAGAACAAAAAAAAGCTGCCAATGGATCAAGGTATTGGCAACACCGATCACGGTATAGCTGGAAAATCCCTCCCATACTTTGCTCATACACTTCCCGTTACCGTTGGCAGGCTAGTTGGATCAAGCCACTGCGCCCATCGATCCGTCTACTGTCAGAAGTAACAGGTGGTACAGGCAGCCCCTTGAACAGCTACATTTCTTTTCATTCAGCCAACGTTCAGCTAATGCAAGTGATTCCTGTTTAGCAATGCGTATCAGTATGTTACAAATTAGCTTCCTAACTAATTCGTAACGCGGTGCGCTCCCATGCTGGTTCCCTTTCTGATCATGCTGCGCGAAGGCATTGAGGCCGCGCTTATCGTTGGCATCATTGCCAGCTACCTCAAGCAAACAGGGCGCGGTCAATGGATGCCTGCCGTATGGATTGGGGTGTTTCTGGCCGCCGCCTTGTCGTTGCTGGTAGGGGGCGGCCTGGAGTTGATGAGCGCTGAGTTTCCACAGAAGCAGCAAGAGCTGTTCGAGGGCATCGTGGGTCTGGTCGCTGTCGGCATTCTTAGCTCGATGGTGTTCTGGATGCGCAAAGTGGCGCGCTCCATCAAGCATTCCCTGCACACCTCTCTGGATCACGCGCTCGCCGGATCCAACCATCAGGTCACCGCACTGATTGCCATGGTGTTCTTTGCCGTAGCCCGTGAAGGCCTGGAAACCGTGTTCTTTTTGCTCGCCGTTTTCCAGCAGAGTGAAGGCCCCGCTGCACCTCTGGGCGCCCTGCTCGGTTTGATTCTGGCTATAGGTGTCGGGTTTGCCATCTACACCGGAAGCATGCGCCTGAACCTGGGCCTGTTTTTCCGTTGGACAGGGCTATTTATTCTGGTGGTCGCTGCCGGCATTTTGGCCAACTCCGTGCAAGCCTTGCACGAAGCCGGGCTCTGGAATCACCTGCAAGGGGTGGTGTTTGATCTCAGCGCCACACTGCCTATGGATGGCCCGTTGGGCTCTGTTCTGGCCGGCATGTTCGGTTATCAGGATGCACCCACGGTCAGCGTGCTCGGTGCGTATGTGATTTACCTGGCGGTCACTCTGGCGATGTTCTTCCGTTCGCCTGCCCCGGCACAGGCTGCACCTTCTCCTTCAACGACCCACTCATAAGGTTCTGCATGTCTACCTCTTCAAGCGGTACACCTCCTCGCGCCCTGCGCTGGGCGGTGGCCGGCTCGGTGATCGTGATGATCGCAGCGGGCGGGCTGTTCTATTACGCCTCGCAACTGGCAGCCGCCAAGCGCAAGGTTCACAGCAATGAGGTCACGGTCACCATTCATCCGCACAGTTGTGAACCGAATGCGTTAACCGTACCCGCAGGCTTCAATAGCTTCAGAATCGTCAACGCTTCGCAGCGCGCTGTAGAGTGGGAAATCCTCGACGGAGTGCTGGTGGTCGAGGAGCGTGAAAATATCGCGCCCGGCCTGAGTCAGGTGATCAATGCCACGCTGACCCCTGGCGATTACGCGATCACTTGCGGCCTGTTGAGCAATCCACGCGGCACTTTACACGTCACTCCTACCGCAGAATCCGACGCCAGTGCCAAGGAGCGCCCATCAATGGTGGCCTTTATTGGGCCGTTGTCAGAGTTCCGGGTGTACGTGAGCAGCGAAAGCAATGCCTTGATCAAGGCGGTCAATGCCTTGGCGCAAGCCATCACTGCCGGTGATCTGACTCAGGCTCAAGCACTGTACATTTCTGCCCGCGAGGCCTACCAACGTCTGGCACCTGCTGCGCAACGCATGGCCGAACTGGATAACGCCATCAACGCACGGGCCGACTATTTTGAACGTCGCGAGCAAGATCCGGGTTTTACAGGGTTCCATCGACTCGAATACGGTCTGTTTGATCAACGCACCCTTCAAGGCCTGACCCCAGTTGCGCAGCAGTTACAAGCCAATGTCGTGCAGCTCAAGCAACAGTTGATGGCCCAATCACTGCCGCCCGAACAATTGGTCGGCATCGTCAGCCGCACCTTGCACAATCTGGCTGATACCCGCGCCAACAGCGGTGAAGAAGAGCGTTATAGCCATCTCGATCTGAACGGGTTTGCCGCCAACCTGCAAACCAGCCGCAAGGTCGTCGACCTGCTGCGGCCGATACTGGCAAAAAACAATGCTGACCTTTTGCTCAACATTGATCACGCCACCACTTCGCTCGCAGATCAACTGAACACCCTGAAAACACCCCTGGGCTATAGCACTTACGACACCGTAAGTGCGGCGCAGCGTCAGGCAATCAGTACCAAGGCCAAGGCACTGGCCGATGCACTCGATGGAATCGATCCCGCCCTCGGCCTCTCAGGCCTGTCATTGCAGACGAGACACACATGAGTGATTCCCACCACAACCCTGACGATTTCAACCTGCAACGCCGTCGTGTTCTCCTCGGCATGGGCGTAGCGGGCGCCGCACTGGCCGGTGGTGCCTTGAGCTGCCCGGCAATGGCTGCCAGCAGTGGCCAAAACGCCCAAGTCACCCAGGCGCCCAGCAGCGATAAAACGCAGGACCATCATCAGTTCCATGGACAGCACCAAAACGGCATTATTACGCCCCGCCCGGCGGCGGGCATGTTGGTCGCATTCGATGTGCTGGCCAGCGACAAACAAGACCTTGAGCGGTTATTTCACACCCTCAACGAGCGCATTGCGTTTCTGATGAAAGGCGGCACCGTTCCGCAGGTCGATCCCAAGCTTCCACCTGTGGATTCCGGCATTCTTGGCCCGGTGGTCACGCCGGATAACTTGACCGTGACCGTGTCGGTGGGTGAATCCTTGTTCGATGAGCGATTCGGCCTTGGCCCGGTTAAACCCAAACGCTTGAGTCGCATGCATGGTTTTCCCAACGACGCTTTGGATCCGGCGCAGTGCCACGGCGACCTGAGCCTGCAATTTTGTGCCAATACCGCCGACACCAATATTCATGCCTTGCGCGACATTGTGAAAACCCTGCCCGACTTGCTGTTGGTGCGCTGGAAGCAAGAAGGCACAGTGCCTCCGCAAGCGCCCGGCAAACCCGGCGAGCCTGCGCAAAGCGCCCGCAACTTTCTAGGTTTTCGCGACGGCTCTGCCAACCCGGATTCCAATAACAATACGTTGATGAACAGCATTGTCTGGGTGCAACCCGGCAGTGACGAGCCGCAGTGGGCGGTCAATGGCAGCTATCAGGCGGTGCGCATCATTCGCAATTTTGTCGAACGCTGGGATCGCACTCCGCTGCAAGAGCAACAGAGCATCTTTGGCCGCAACAAGGCCAGCGGAGCACCTATGGATGGTCAGCACGAAACCGACGTGCCCGACTACAGCAAAGATCCTCACGGCAAGCTCACCAAGCTGGATGCGCATATTCGCCTGGCTAACCCGCGCACACCTGAAACCGCCCGCAGCCTGATCCTGCGCCGCCCGTTCAATTACTCCAACGGGGTCAATAAAAACGGCCAACTGGACATGGGCCTGCTGTTCATCTGTTACCAGAGTGATCTGGACAAAGGCTTTATCGCCGTTCAAACCCGCCTTAATGGCGAACCGCTGGAGGAATACCTCAAGCCGGTAGGCGGTGGTTATTTCTTCACCTTGCCGGGCGTGCGCGACGCACAGGATTTCATCGGCCGCTCCTTACTCACTGCACATGCGTAACCCCCCTGATACCTACCGGAAAAGTCCCATGAACAAGATGCCGCTCGCACTGATGCTCACGCTTGGTTTGCTCCACCTCCCACTCTCGGCTGTGGCAGCGACAGCGCCTCTGGACTTGGTGGGGCCCATCTCTGACTACAAGATATACGTGACTGAACAGCTGGATGAGCTGGCCAGCAATACCCAGCAATTCACGGATGCAATCAAAAAAGGCGATATTGCCACCGCTAAAAAGCTGTATGCCCCCACCCGCGTGTATTACGAGTCCATCGAGCCGATTGCCGAACTGTTCAGCGACCTTGATGCCTCTATCGACTCACGGGTCGATGATCACGAAAAAGGGGTCAAGGCCGAAGACTTCACCGGCTTTCATCGCATTGAATACAGCCTTTACTCTGAAAACAGCACCCAAGGCCTGGATGCACTGGCGGACGGCCTGAATAAAGACGTCAAAGACCTGCAAACCCGCGTCGCCGGCCTGACTTTTCCGCCCGAGAAAGTCGTCGGTGGCGCAGCGGCGCTGATGGAAGAAGTCGCGGCAACTAAAGTTAGCGGTGAAGAAGACCGTTATAGCCACACTGACCTTTACGACTTCCAGGGCAATGTCGACGGCGCGAAGAAAATCTTTGACTTGTTCCGCACGCAAATTGAGCAGAGTGATAAAGCCTTTGCCGCGAAAGTCGACAAGAATTTCAGCACCGTGGACAAGATTTTGGCGAAGTACCGCACGAAAGCGGGTGGCTTTGAAACCTACGATAAAGTCAGCGATAACGACCGCAGGGCGTTAATTGGGCCGGTTAATACGCTGGCTGAGGACTTGTCCACATTGCGTGGCCAGCTGGGTTTGAACTGATAGCTTTTGCTTTTTGCTTTTTGCTTTTTGCTTCTAAAGCAATGCCCCTGCCGCCACCGAAACAGTGGGAACGACACTGGGGCCCATCACAGGAGGCTGAACGCAGGTGCTGTTATGGGGGTGGCGAGGCAGGACGCCGAGCCAGCCGCGATCGGGCCAAGGATGGCCCGTCGCGGCGGGCCCCCATAACAGTGCCGGAGTGAAGGCACCGGGCGAGCCTAGGCGAGCTCGGCCGTATGGTAGGGCGCAGACCTTTTGGTTCCTTTTGGGGCGTCTGCCAAAAGGGACTCGCCGTAAGAGGGTGTTTACAAAACTAAGCAGTCAACCTGCGTAGCAGCATTCTTCCCTGAGCCAGCCATACCCATGCCTCGGCGATTCGTGGCAGCCGATCGTAATGAACTGCAAGTCGTCGAGCCCGATCAT
>NZ_VFIO01000019.1 GCF_007858365.1 Pseudomonas saxonica
ATGATCGGGCTCGACGACTTGCAGTTCATTACGATCGGCTGCCACGAATCGCCGAGGCATGGGTATGGCTGGCTCAGGGAAGAATGCTGCTACGCAGGTTGACTGCTTAGTTTTGTAAACACCCTCTAAGGGCGAAACCATAACTTCAACTAGACGCTAGTAATGGATATGTACTCGAAGCTTTTAATAGGCCCGTGTACATATCCATTGAATGCGTTAAATCTATCTACGGGTTCCGCCCTTACGGCGGCTCACTTTTGTCAAACAGCCACAAAAGTAAGCAAAAAGGCCTTGCCCCTGCGTACGGCCCTCGCTTCGCTCAGGTGTCCCTCACTCCGGTCCCGCTCCGTGGGCACGCTGCGACGGGCCATCCATGGCCCGATCGCAGCTCTCCCGGCATCCATGCCGGTCGACCCACTCCGCGAAACCTCCACTCGGCCTCCCGAAGGGGCGGCAGATCACAAGCCAGATCACAAGCCAGATCACAAGCCAGATCAAAAGCAGATCACTACTCGCTGGCAAACTTGCTCCTGTAGCCGCTGACGAGCTCTGCGAGGCTGCGATCGGCAGCGAACAGACCAACACCCACTCCCTTTCAACCCCCCGCCGCCGGCTGACTGTTCAACGTGGCATCGCCGGGCTGGCCCAATACACAGGAGGTACCGCCAGGGGTGTACATCATCGCCACGCAACGATTGCAGGCCGTGCAGATCGAATCACGGCTAACCCCACTGGCCAGTTTGTTGACGTAGTCATTTTCAGCCAGCAACACCCGGCCCATGGCAACCAGATCGAACCCCTCAGCCATGAGTGTTTCGATGCTCGCCAGGCTCTTGGCACCGCCCAGGTAAGCCAAAGGCATTTTCACCGCCGCACGCACCTTGCGTGCATGTTCAAGCAGATACAGCTCACGAAATTCCACGGTAGGCTCTTTGCGGCGCTGGATGGCCATCGCAAAGGCAATCAACTTGTTCTTCTGCTGAACGCGATTTTCCTTGGGAAACGAGGAACCGAACATGGTCGTAATCGACTCCGCGTTCATCCCGGCGCTGAGCACCAGCAAGTGGGCGCCCTCTTGTTCCAGCATGGCGGCAATCTTCGCCCCGTCTTCAGCGCTGTTACCGGCGCGCACGCCTTCGGTGACGCTGTATTTGCAGATCACTGCCATGTCCTGGCCAACCGCATCCAGCACCGCACGCAGCACCCGACGCGGAAAGCGCAAGCGATTTTCCAGACTGCCGCCGTATTGATCGCGACGCTTGTTGTACATCGGCGAAATGAACTGGCTGAGCAGGTAGCCATGGCCCATGTGGATTTCCACTGCATCAAAACCCGCCTGACGGGCCAGGCGAGCGCCTTGTGCGAATTCGCGCACCACTTGCTGCATGTCCGCTTCGTCCATCGCCTGTTTGAAGAACATCCCGCTCATCAGGCCGATCTTGTTGAAGCCGCCGCTGGCAGACAGCGGACGCTTGGTCGAACGCTCTCGGATAAAGGTAAAGCAGCCACCATGGGTGATCTGCGCGCTGGCCAGACCACCCTTCTCGTGAACCCCGTCGGTCAAGGCTTTGAAGTGCGGCAGGCTCACTTGGGTAAGGGTCAACTGGTTAGGCAATGTACGGCCATCGCTGCTCACCGCGCAGTAGGCGACAGTGGTCAGGGCGACGCCACCAGCAACCAAAGCCGAGTGCAACTTGACCAATTGCCTGGACGGCACGCCTTGAGCACTCATGCCCTCGTTGGTGGCGGATTTGATAAAGCGGTTTTTCAGGGTCAGTGGCCCGATCACAATAGGGCTGAACGGTGACGGGATCGGAGGAAGGTTCATGGCAGGCCTCTCGTTATTGTAATTATCAGAAGGTGCACCTGGCGTTGAATGGCAAGGTAATCGCGCAAGGCCCGCAAACGGTTTTGGGCGACGTGCGGGGGAGCCGAGAAACGCGACCCAGGTCATGCCGATCTGGAAGTTGCCCGGGTAAATGATTGATGTTAAGGGCAAGCAAAACATCGTCCGACAAGACTAGCCTTTGGAGAGGCCTGGCTACAGACGCTAAAACGTTGGTGATCGCGCAACTGGAAATATCAGTATGTCTTGAGCCTAAAGACCTTTACTCGCCTGCCGATGACCTTGAACAACTTAAGGTTTAAAGGACAAACGCCATGGTCAGCAGCATCCCAAGCCTTGGAGCAGGCATCAGCATTCCTGGGGCGGCCACTCAAGCCCCGGACAACGCTGCGGTAAGCGAGACGGGAACAGCGGCGCAGCCGCAGAAGATCAATACCAAGGCGACATCGGGTGCTTCTGCCGAAAGCAGCGATGACAGTTCCGACATCGTGAAGCAGCTGAAGAAGCAGATCGCACAGTTGCAGAAACAGCTTCAGCAACAGCAGCAAGCGTTGCAGCGCATCCAGTCCAGCGAACAGAGCGCGGACGCCAAGGCCGCGGCGATTGCCGGTGCTCAAGCGCAAATCACGGCGACGGCTGCGGCGCTGCAAACAGCGACCGCAGCCTTGTTGCAGGCCGTGCTGGCCCAAGGCGGCAGCAGTTCAGGGTCGATGGTCAGTACCTCGGCTTAAGGAACGTAACCTCAAGGCGGGCACCGTTCCTGTAGCCGCTGACGAGCTCTGCGAGGCTGCGATCGACTGCAAAGCCGTCGTAAAACCCTTCAATCCGGTGCATCAGACACACCACCATTGCCGGGCTTGATCAAGGCACCTGAGCGCCCGCCACGGCCACGTGGATCATGTACAACGAGGTGTTGGCCGCGATAAACAGACGGTTACGCCGCGGCCCGCCAAACGTCAGGTTGGCGACCTTCTCGGGCAGTTTGATTTTGCCCAGCAGCACGCCATCGGCGTCAAAACACTGAATCCCGTCACCCGCGCTGGTCCAGATGTTGCCCTGAACGTCGATCCGCAGCCCGTCCGGTATGCCCGGCTCGATATGAGCCAACACCCGCGACGCCCCCAATCGGCAGCCGTCAATCACTTGAATGGCACGGATATGGTGGGCCCCGTCCGGATCATGGGAGCGCGCCGAATCAGCGATGTACAACGTCTGCTCATCCGGGGAGAACGCCAGGCCGTTGGGCTGTTCAAAATCATCGGCCACACAGGCAATGTCCAGTGTCTGCGGGTCTATGCGGTAGACGTTGTGCCCGCTCTGTTCGGGTTCCGCCTGATAGCCTTCGTAGTCACTGAGAATGCCGTAGGTCGGGTCGGTGAACCAGATGCCACCGTCACTGTGCACCACCACGTCGTTTGGCGAATTAAGACGCTTGCCTTCAAACTGATCCGCCAACACGGTGATGCTGCCATCGGGCTCAGTGCGCGTGACGCTGCGGGTACCGTGCTGGCAGGTCACCAGCCGCCCTTGACGATCACGGGTGTTGCCATTAGCGAAGTTGGACGCCGGACGAAACACCGACACGCCCTGCTCCGGCGTCCAGCGCAAGATGCGTTCGTTAGGGATGTCGCTCCACAGCAGATAGCCGCCATCGTTGAACCACACCGGGCCTTCCGCCCAGCGGCACTGATCGTAAAGGCGTTCAAGCTGAGTGTTGGGCAAGGTCAGGCTGCGAAAGCGCGGGTCGTGGAATTCGTAAATATCGTCGCTCATATAGGAATCCTTGCTTAAAGGCTGCGCAGGCTTTTACGCCCGCTGACGGCGGCTATCACCGCAATAATGATCACGCCAGTCAGGATCAACCGCACACCGGCGCTGGCGCCGAAGGTGTTGAGCATACTGACCAGCAAATACAGAAACAGCGCAGCGCCCCACAGCCCCGGTACGTTGGAAAAACCACCGGCCACCGAAGTGCCGCCAATCACTACCACTGCAATCGAGGCCAACAGGTATTCATCGCCCATGCTCAGCGAGGCGCCACCGGAGAAACCGGCCAGCACCACGCCGCACACGCTGGCAAACACCGCACTCAGTACGTAGGTGGCCCACCGCACACGTTCGACCCTTACGCCCGCCAACTCGGCTGCGCGCATGTTCTGGCCCACCGCCAGCGTCCAGCGGCCATACAGGCTGCGGCTCAACACATAACCGGCGACAACCGTCAGTACGCCCACCGCCAAGGCCAAATACGGAATACCCAGCACTTTGCCCGTGGAGAATTGATAGAACAGTTCCGGCGGCGCAATCCTCACGCTGCGACCGTAGGCAATCGCCATCGACTGCAACAGGAAACTGGCGGATAAGGTGGCGATGATCGGCGGGATACGCAGCACGCGAATCAGGGCGTAATTGGCACAACCGATCAACACGCCCACAGCCAAAACACCGGCCACGCCCAGTGCGATCAAGCCGTCCTGGCCGTCCATCAGCTTCATCCCGACCGCGCCGCTCAAGGCGATGTTGGCCGGGATCGACAAGTCGATATTGCCGGGCCCGGTGGTGATGACGAACATCTGCCCCACCCCGACGATGACAAAAAACGCCGAGAAGGCCAGCGCACCTGACGTCAGCGCGCCAGCGCCTTCGCCACGGGTAAAGGCCAGAGTGGCCAGCCACACCAGCAGCGCGGCCAGAAACGACCACAACCAGGGTTTGCTGCGCACGCGATTGATATGCAGGGACAGGTTCATACCGGACGTACCTCTAGGCGGTTAACGGCTGTGCGCAGGGCCAGCACCAGAATCAAAATCGCCCCTTGAGCACCGATTTGCCAATCCGGCGAGATGCGGATAAAGGACAGCAGTGATCCGGCCAGCACCAGGGTCAAGGCGCCCAACACGGCACCGATAGGCGACACTCGCCCGCCGGTAAACTCCCCGCCGCCCAGAATCACTCCGGCAATCGACAGCAAGGTATAACGCAGCGCCATATTGGCGTCGGCCGAGGTGGTCAAGCCCACCAGAAACAGCCCCGACAACACACCAAAACACCCGGCCATTGCATACAACGTGACCTTGATCCGCAGCAGCGACCAGCCCGCCTTGGCAATCGCCAGCGGGTTGCCCCCGGCACCGCGCAGTACCACGCCCAGGGTCGAACGCATCAAAAACAGGTGCACGGCAATCGCCAGCAGCACGCACACCACCACGGCAAACGGCAATAACGGTGTCTTGATCTTGACCAGCGCCTGCAACCATTGCGGCGCGCTGCCACCGGGCGCGGGCAGGAGCAGCACCGCACCACCGATCCAGATAAACGACATGCCCAGCGTCACCACAATCGCCGGTAACTGGCGGATATGAATCAATGCGCCGAGCAAGGCGTACACGCCTATACAGCCCACCAGTGCCAGACAGCCCAGCCACGGATGGTCATTGAGCAAGGTCGCGGCCACGCAGGCCACGAAGCTGATAAAGCTACCCAGTGACAAATCCAGGTCGTTGACGGTGATGATCAGCATCTGCGCAATGGTCGCCAACGCGATCGGTACCGCCAGATTGAGCATCAGGTTCATGCCCATGTAGCTCATGGCACGCGGCTGCATGATAAAGATGGTCGCCAGCAGCACCACCAGCGACACCGCCGGTAAAGCGTTGCGCAGCAGGCGTGCACGATTGAACGCAGCCGAGGGCGTGGTCGTAAGCAAGGGTTGAGGTTTTAACGTCATGGGTTGAGGCGCGTTCATGCCACCTCCTCCTGAAAGGAACTGCGCAGAATCTGCGCTTCGCTCAATTGATCCCGGGCCATGTCGGCCACCACTTGGCCTGCGCGAAACACGTAGATGTGATCGCAATGGTCCAGTTCTTCAAGCTCAGTGGTGTACCAGATGAACGTGCGTCCGCGAGCAGCCTCCTCTTTGATGATGGCGTAGACCTCGCGTTTGGTGCCCACATCAACCCCACGCATCGGGTCGTCCATCAAGATCAAGTCACTGTCACTGCCCAATGCGCGGGCAAACAGGGCCTTTTGCTGATTGCCGCCCGACAGCGACATAATCGGCTGGTTCATGTCCGGCGTGCGAATGGCCATCCGTTGTTGCCACTTGGCCGCCATTGCCTGCTCGGCCTGGGGGTCGATCAGCACGCCGCGTTTGAGCGCGGTCAATGAGCTGATGGTGATGTTCTCGGCAATCGACCACAGGCTGAACACCCCGTCAGTCTGGCGATCACCGGCCACCAGCGCGACAAGCTGACCCGCGCCAATGCGCTCGCGCAACAGCTGCACCAACCATTGGCTTTGCCCCTGCCCGGCCAGCCCGGCCAAGCCGACAATTTCACCGGCCCAGGCGGCCACCGTCTGCCCGTTTTGTTGGCGCGCCGGACGCTGATTGACCACGGGCGACTGACTGTCGCGCTTGGAGATGAACACCTGTTGTTCATCCTGAGGTTTGGCCACCGTGCCCATCGACGCCACCAACGAAGCATGGGTAAACGCACTGGCAGCGCGCACATCTACTACACAACCGTCGCTCATCACTGCAATACGATCGCACGTGGCGAGCATTTCGCCGAGGATATGGCTGATCAGCACCACACAACCGCCGCCTTCAACGTAGCGGCGCACGTGCGCCAGCAGTTGCTCGGCGACCCGGGCGTCCAGAGACGAAGTCGGTTCATCCAGAATGACCAGTGCCAGATGCTCGTCGACGCAGGTAAAGGCGCGGGCAATTTCGACCATCTGCCGCTGACCGATCGGTAAGTCGGCCACTACGTCCGCCGGGTTGATGCCATGACCCGGGAAGATGCTGTTGAGGGTCTGCATAATCAGCGCGCCGGCTTTACGCCGCCAGCCGAAGCCACGTAAACCAGGGCACATCAGCCGCGTGTTTTCGGCCACGGTGAGATTGGGGCACAGTGACAGTTCCTGAAACACACAGCGGATACCGTGCTGGCGAGCCACTTGCACCGAATAGCCACTGCGCACATCAACGCCGCCCATCAGCAATGAGCCCGCATCGGCGCGCAGGGTGCCCGCCAAAATGTGCATCAGCGTCGATTTACCGGCGCCGTTGTGACCGATCAGGCCCAGACATTCGCCAGCCCGGCAATTCAGGTCAACGTCATTTAAAGCGCGCACGGCGCCGAAACGCTTGCCGACCCCTTTGAGGTCAACCAGCGATGCGTGGGTCACAGTCATGACTCTTTCCTCGGCGGGGGGCGCTTACTGCGCTACGGGGCTCTTGAGTTGCGCAACGTCGTCAACGCTGTAGACGTGACTGACAATGCCGCCCTTTTCCAACCCGGCCAGCGAGCTTTCGAGGGTGTCCTGAGTCACGCTAATGGCGGGCGACAACAGGTCATGGGGCATTTGCTTGCCGTCGAGTAATTGCTGAGCGACCCAAAATGCGAGGCTGGAAATGCTCGGCGCGCTGGAGATCGAGAACGCTTGATAGCCGTTGGCGTCTTTTTGCTTCTTCCACAGCGACAGTTCTTCTTCGCGGTTGCCGAAGACAATGACCGGCAGTGGTCGGCCCGCAGCGGTAAAGGCTTGGGCCACGCCGAAGCCGTCATCACCCTGAGTCACCACAGCGTCGATTTTCGGCAGGCTGGGCAAGATCCCGGCCACGGCTTTTTGTGCGGCAGTCTGCGACCAGTTGCCGTTGACCGAACCGACGATTTTCAGCTGCGGGTGCTTGCTCGCCCCGGCCACCACACCGGAATGGATCAACTCATCCACCGAAACCCCGGCCAGGCCGCGAACTTGCAGCACGTTGGCGCCATCCGGAAAGCGCTTGGCCAGGTAATCCATGCCATCCAGGCCACTTTGCTTAAAGTCCATGGAGATGCGGTAAGCGCACGGCTCAGTGACGATGCCGTCGAATGAAACCACGATAATCCCGGCATCGCAGGCTTGTTTCACCGCGCCGTTCAACGCGGTGGGCGACGCCGCATCGATGACGATGGCGTTATACCCTTGAAGGATCAGGTTCTGAATTTGCGCCGCTTGCTCGGTGGCCTGGTTCTCGCCGGTGGTAAACGAGTCAGCGCCCTGGATAATCCCGGCTTTGACCGCTTGATCAGTGGTGTTCTGCCAACTGGTCAGCATGCTTTGACGCCACGAGTTACCGGCGTAGTTATTGGACAAGGCAATGGTTTTATCGGCCGTGTCGGCCTGGGCGGGAACAAACGGGGTGAGCAGTAAGGCAGTGGACAGCAAAGCACAACACAGTGAGTGACGTTCCATGACAAAAACCCTTTTTATTATTGTGGGCCAGCGGTCGCCGATTAATTCGGTCGTACCTGATTACTGTGCAACGTTTCCAGTCTGATCGGGCAATGGCCTTGTGTCTGGAGCGTTACTGCACACTTGACACCCTTTGCGCGTAAATAACCTGCGGGATCCCGCAAAAGAAACGCGTATTCGTGCAGCGTTATTCAACGTGCGTGCGCCCCACTTTGGGTCATAATCGTGCCTCGGGCCGCCAACGGGTGTGCCTTCTGATGGATGTTCGGGCATGACGCAAAGAGTCCCCATAGCGGCTGAAAATGTGCTGCACCACTTTCTCGGCATTTCCCGGGCGCTGGCCGGACGCCTGGACTTTCAATCGATGATTGAAGCGGTGTCCGAAGAAATCCGCTTTATCCTGCCCCACGACCACCTGGACGTCAGTCTGCTGCTCGATGACGACAATCACCTGTCGGCGTACGAGACCGGTCTGCATACCGCCTGGAGCGACTTTGCGATTCACCCGCTGGAAATAGCCCGCAGCCCGATCCGCAGTCTGCTGCTGGGGGTGGAGCCGTACATCCTCAGTGATGACGCCATGATTGATGAGCGCTTTCAGTTCCCCGGCGCCTTGAACAACCCGATTTTCGATGCCCGCTTGCGCAGTCGCCTGCATGTGCCTTTGCGCGCCCGGGGCGAGGTGATCGGTGCTTTGAGCTGTTCAACCCACGTGGCCAATTTTTATACCCTCGATGATGTGCGCCACACCCAGCATGTGGCCGACCTGCTGGCCTCCTACCTGTATGCCTTGCGTCAGACCGAGCAGGCCAAACAACTGGCCATCGTCGAAGCGCAAATCCGCGCCCGCGAAGAAGGCCTTCGTCTGGGCGTGCTGCGCCTGACTGAAGAGCTGGAAAACGAGCGGCAACGCATCGGCATGGACCTGCACGACCAGACACTGGCCGACATGACCCGTCTGCATCGGCGCCTCGCCCGCCTGCAATTGCTCGACAGCGTGCCCACAACAGAGCTAGCGCCGGTTGCTCAGGCCCTGCACGAAAGCATGCAAGAGCTTCGCCTGATCATCGACGCGGTCAAACCGACCATTCTGCAACTGTTCGGTTTTGTCGAGGGCCTTGAAGACCTGCTGCTGCGCAGCGTGCGCAACAGTGGGCTGGCCATTGTCACGCAGTTGCGTGATGACACCGACGGGCTGGCCAATGACCTCGCCGAACCGCAAAAAATTGCCTTGTTCAGGATTATTCAGGAGGCGGTCAACAACGCCATCAAACACGCCGCGCCACACGCGATCATCGTTGAAATCACCGCCACCGCCAGCCATCTGTGCCTGACTATCCTCGATGATGGCCTGGGGCTGGACAGCGCCAGCCGGCTTGAAACCGGAGGCATCAAGAACATGCAAGTTCGCGCGCAACTGCTCAGTGCCCATGTGCACATCGACAAAGGCCCAAACGGCAAAGGCACCTGTGTGCAAGTAAGCCTGCCTCTGCCATCACTGCTTTAGGCTCTGTACGAAATGTATCTGCTCTCGGTTATGCGGCGTTGAAAACAGGCTCGTGCGCGAGTCCGATCGGAATGCTCATTTACAACCCGTAAAGTCGTGCGCGACCCCGGCCGTTCCTCGCCTGTTTTCGCCTTGCCTAACCTTCGCTCGAAAAGATTTCGTACAGACCCTGGGAAACGATCATGGAAATCCTGTTAATTGAAGACGATCCGGTGCACCGCGCCTTTTTCAAGGAAGTCATAGAAGGCGCATTACCGGAATGCGTGCGCCTGCACGAAGCAGAAGACGGCTTGGTGGGTGAGCGCCTGGCCCAGGAGTTTGCCGTTACCTGCGTGGTCATGGACTTGCAGATGCCTCGGCGTACCGGTGTTGAAGCGGCACGGGCAATCTGGCACGAGCGCCCGCACACCTCGATCATGTTCTGGTCCAACTACGCCGATGAAGCCTATGTACGAGGCATTTCACGCATCGTGCCTGAAGGCGCGGCCTACGGTTATATCCTCAAGACCGCCTCCGAAGACCGTCTGCGCCTGGCCCTGCGCAGCCTGTTTATCGAACAGCAGTGCGTGATTGACCGGGAAGTGCGCGGGGTACAACAGAAAAGCCAGAACCAGCTACTGGGCTTGACCGACGCCGAATACGAAGTCCTGCAAGACATCGCCTTGGGGCTGACCGACCGGGTCATTGCCCAGCGCCGCAATCTATCGTTGCGCACCGTGCAAAATCGCCTGCAACAGCTGTATGAAAAGCTCGGCGTGCGTCAGCCCAGCGAAGACACTGACAGCGCCCCGGCCTTCAATTTGCGTTCGAGGGCGGTCAATGTGGCACTGCTGCGTAAATTGCTTAACCGCACGGCGATGGAGCAGGCTGAAATCGAATTGCAGGCATGGCTCAAGGACCCGCGGTTCAACTACTCGAAACACTGACCGGCGGCCCCCGCGTCCAACCCACGCGTTTATTTCTGTAGGACAGTCGATAAACGTCACTTGACGCCGGCAGGTGATTTGAGTTTTCCTGAAACCGGTTTCAGCGCACTGCGTGAAACCGCCTGCGATAACACCAATAAAAGGTTTCAGGCCGTGAACAGTTTTTCTGCTGCCCAGCGCAGTCGCGTCACCATGCTTGATGTAGCTCAACGTGCTGGGGTGTCCAAGGCCAGCGTGTCGCGCTTTATCGGCGAAGACCGCGCCCTGCTCTCCCAGGCCATTGCCGAGCGTATCGAGCGTGCCATCAACGAGCTGGGCTACCGGCCCAACCAAATGGCCCGTGGTCTGAAGCGCGGTCGCACCCGACTGATCGGCATGCTGGTGGCCGATATTCGCAACCCCTATTCAATTGCGGTGATGCACGGTGTCGAGACGGCCTGCCGTCAGCACGGCTACAACCTGGTGGTGTGCAACACCGATCGCGATGATGAGCAAGAACGCCAGCACCTCGCGGCTTTGCGTTCCTACACTATCGAAGGCTTGATTCTTAATACCTTGGGTCACCATCCGGATGCGCTGCAAGCGCTGCAGCAGGAAATGCCCGTCGTCCTGATTGACCGAAAAGTCGAACAACTGCACAGCGACCTGGTCGGGCTGGATAACCCCGGCGCGGTGCGTATGGCCCTTGAGCATCTGCAACAACAGGGTTATCGCGACGTGCTGCTGGTCAGCGAGCCGATTGACGGCACCAGCTCACGGGTCGAGCGTATTCACAGCTTCACCTCGCAACTGGCCGAACACCCGACACTCAAGGGCGCAGTCGTGCAAACCGGTCCGCAGTTGCTGGCCGACATTCAATCTTTCCTGAACTCACCTGGCAACGGTCACAAAGCCTTGTTCTGCGCCAATGGCGTGGCGGCGCTAGCGTGCACGCAGGTATTGCGCGATTTGAATTGCCGACTGTTTGAGGACGTGGGCCTGATTGCCCTCGATGACCTGGACTGGTTCCCGTTGGTGGGCAACGGCATCACCGCCCTCGCCCAGCCCACCCAACAAATCGGCGCCAGTGCCTTCGATTGCCTGTTTAAACGCCTCAATGGCGACAAGAGCCCGGCCCGCGCGCTGGATTTTGCCGCCCACTTGATAGTTCGCGGCTCCACGCAACCGCCCAATACCTAAGATGTTGTGACTGGCAGCCCGCTGCACGGGTTATCAGTGATGTGTCATAACAAAAAATGAAACCGGTTTCAGAGATTAATAACAATGACCACATTTCCCGTTTCCATCAGTTTGTCGAGCTACGGCGCCGACTTGGTTCGCCAACGCGGCCAGGGCAGTTTTATTGAAGTACTGGCCACTGCTGGCGCAACACGTATCGAATTGCGCGAAGAACTGTTGACCGATGAAGACCCGGCCACGTTCAGCCACGCCGTGCAGCAGCACGGTCTTGAGTGTGTGTACTCTTCGCCTATCGAACTGTGGGAAGCCGGCCAGTCACGGCCTAACCCGCAGTTGCTCGCCACCTTGGCGCGCGCCCATGCATTCGGGGCCAAATGGTTAAAAGTTTCGCTAGGTTATTTCACCGAACATTGCGATCTGCCCAATCTGACCGCATGCCTGAACCAGCAGCCCGTGCAATTGCTGGTGGAAAACGACCAGACCTCACAGGGCGGTCGCATCGAGCCCATGCAACGTTTCTTCGACAAGGTCGATCAGCAGCGTGCCCCGATCAGCATGACCTTCGACATTGGTAACTGGCAGTGGCAAGACCAGTCGGCCAGTACCGCCGCTCGTTTGCTGGGCCGTTATGTGACGTACCTGCATTGCAAGGGCGTGGCACGCCGCCCGGATGGCAAGTTGATTGCCATACCGCCTACGGCCACTGACTTGCACATGTGGCAGCAACTGATGAGCCATATGCCCCACGGCTTGACCCGTGCCGTCGAATACCCGCTGCAAGGCAACGACCTCGACTGGCTGACCCAGGAACACGTCGCGGTTTTGGCCACGCTGAGCCACGCCCAACAGGAGCTGAGCCATGTCTGACTTTGATCTGCTGTCGTTTGGCGAAACCATGGCCATGCTGGTCGCCGACCATACGGGCGATCTGGCCGACGTCGGGCAGTTTCATAAACGCATTGCCGGCGCCGACAACAATGTCGCAATTGGCTTGGCGCGTCTGGGCTTCAAGGTCAAATGGCTAAGCCGCGTCGGTAACGATTCGTTTGGCCGGTTCATTCTCGACACCCTGCAAAAAGAGGGGCTGAACTGCCAGCACGTCGAGATCGACCCGCAGCATCCGACCGGCTTTCAACTCAAGTCCCGGGTAGAGGATGGCAGCGACCCGCAGGTGGAATATTTCCGCCGTGGCTCGGCCGCCAGTCACATGAGCTGCGCCGCCATCACGCCTGCATTGCTCCAGGCGCGTCACTTGCACGCGACCGGTATTCCGCCTGCGCTTTCTGCCAGTTGCAATGAACTGTCCTTCGCCTTGATGAAAGCCATGCGTGAGGCCGGCCACTCGGTGTCATTCGACCCTAACCTGCGACCTTCACTGTGGGCCAGCGAGCAGCAGATGATCCGTGACATCAACGCCCTCGCCGCCCATGCCCACTGGGTGTTGCCGGGCTTGAGCGAAGGCCGCTTGCTCACCGGCTTCGACACCCCGGCCGACATTGCCGCGTTTTACCTCGATCAGGGCAGCGAAGCGGTGATTATCAAACTGGGGGCCGATGGCGCCTACTTCCGTACCGCGGACGATCAAGACTTCGTACCTGCCGTGCCGGTGGCCAAGGTCATTGACACCGTGGGCGCGGGCGATGGCTTTGCCGTGGGTGTCATCAGCGCCCTGTTGGACAACCTCAGCATGACCCAAGCCGTACAGCGCGCTAACTGGATTGGCAGCCGTGCCGTGCAAAGCCGTGGCGACATGGAAGGGCTGCCGACCCGCGCCGAACTGGAGCAGTACCTCGCAACGACCTGATTTCTGGCCTTACTCGTTACCTGCTGCGACAAAAACAACAAGCTCAGGAGACTTACCATGCAATCGCTAAAACTCGCTGCCCGTCGGTGGTGGTACATCATGCCGATCGTATTTATCACCTACAGCCTGGCCTACCTGGACCGTGCCAACTACGGTTTTGCCGCGGCTTCAGGCATGGCCGCCGACCTTAATATCACACCGGGCCTGTCGTCGTTGCTGGGGGCGTTGTTCTTCCTCGGTTACTTCTTCTTTCAGGTGCCGGGGGCGATTTATGCGCAGAAGAACAGCGTTAAAAAGCTGATTTTTGTCAGCCTGATTCTCTGGGGCAGTCTGGCCACGTTGACCGGCGTGGTGTCCAACGCCTACACCCTCATCGTGATCCGCTTTATGCTCGGCGTGGTTGAAGCCGCAGTGATGCCGGCCATGCTGGTGTACCTGTGCCACTGGTTCACCCGTGCCGAACGCTCACGAGCCAACACCTTTCTGATCCTCGGCAACCCGGTGACCATGTTGTGGATGTCGGTGGTCTCGGGCTATCTGGTGCAGCATTACAGCTGGCGCTGGATGTTTATCGTCGAAGGTCTGCCCGCTGTGCTGTGGGCGTTTATCTGGTGGCGTCTGGCTGATGACCGCCCAAGCGACGCCAAATGGCTCAGCCCTGAGGAAAAACAAGACCTGCAAACCGCGCTGGACGCCGAACAGGTCGGCATCAAGCCGGTGAAGAACTACGCAGCCGCCTTCCGCTCGCCCAAAGTCATCCTGCTGTCTTTGCAATTCTTTTGCTGGAGCATTGGCGTCTACGGCTTCGTGCTGTGGTTGCCGTCGATTCTCAAGCAAGGCGCACAGATGGACATGATCGAAGCGGGCTGGCTCTCGGCCCTGCCCTATCTGGCGGCCGTGATCGCCATGCTGGCGGTGTCGTGGGGCTCGGACAAACTGCAAAAACGCAAACGCTTCGTCTGGCCTCCGCTGCTACTCGCCTCGATTGCCTTTTACGGTTCCTACGCACTGGGGGCTGAACACTTCTGGTGGTCCTACGCCTTGCTGGTGATTGCCGGTGCCTGCATGTACGCCCCTTATGGCCCGTTTTTCGCCATCATCCCGGAGATTCTGCCTGCCAACGTAGCCGGCGGTGCAATGGCGCTGATCAACAGCATGGGCGCACTGGGCTCGTTTGGCGGTTCGTATCTGGTCGGCTACCTGAACAGCGAAACCGGCTCGCCGGGTGCTTCTTTCCTGCTGATGAGCGGCGCACTGCTGATTTCCGTCCTGCTCACGCTGATGCTCAAACCCACGGTCAATGACACCGCAGCGCCTACCCGGCTGGCTGCGCCCCGTCTGGCCCACTCTTGAATTACATGTCGGTGACTGCCTTGAAAAAACATGTCGTGCTGTACAAAAAACTCTCCGATGCACTGATGCAGCGCCTCGAAGAACATGCCCACGTGACCCTCATCGAGAAACTCGATGATCAGGGTATGCAACAACTGCGCGCCGCCCTGCCCCAAGCCCAGGGTTTACTGGGCGCCAGCCTGAAACTGGATGCCGCCCTGCTGGATCTGGCGCCACAACTAGAAGCGGTGGCCAGCGTCTCGGTGGGTGTTGACAACTACGACATCAATTACCTGAGCGAACGCAAGATCCTGCTCACCAACACCCCCGACGTGCTGACCGAAACCACTGCGGACACGGGCTTTGCGCTGATTCTGGCGAGCGCCCGACGCGTTGTGGAACTGGCCAATCTGGTGCGCAATGGCAACTGGAAAAAAAACATCGGCCCCGAGCATTTCGGCACGGATGTGCATGGCAAAACCCTGGGTATTATCGGCATGGGCCGCATTGGCGAAGCCTTGGCCCAGCGCGGGCACTTCGGCTTTGGCATGCCGGTGATCTACCACAGCAACTCGCCTAAACCGGCCGTTGAGGCCCGCTTCAACGCGCAATACCGCAGCCTGGATGAGCTGTTGCAACAAGCTGACTTTGTCTGCCTGACCCTGCCATTAACCCCTCAGACGGAAAACCTGATGGGGGCTGAGCAATTTGCCCTGATGCGCCCTGAGAGCATCTTTATCAATATTTCTCGCGGCAAGGTGGTGGACGAGCCGGCGCTGATCAATGCCTTGCAGCAAGGCCAGATTCGCGGTGCCGGGCTGGACGTGTTTGTACGCGAACCACTGGAACCGACCTCGCCCTTGTTGCAACTGGACAACGTGGTGGCGACCCCGCATATGGGTTCGGCCACCTTTGAGACCCGTGAAGCCATGGCCCGCTGCGCGGTAGACAACCTGCTGGCGGCATTGGCCGGTACGCGTCCGGCCAACCTGGTCAACCCACAGGCCCTGCGCTGAGCCACCCCGAGGGCGCCGGGCATGTGGGCTAGTGCATCTGGCCTTCCATGAACCCGGCGACCCGTTGGGCAAACTGGCGACGCCAGGGCGGGCTGTTGGGGTTGGCCAAGGTTTTATCTTCATAGACAAAACTGCGGATTACAGCGTTGTACCCCAGCCAGCGACAAGGCTCCGGTTCCCATGCCTTGAGCGCCCCCAACCCACCTTCGGTCAAGACCCACGGCTGTTTAACCTCAAGGGTGTCACGCTGCAAAATCAGGTCGGCCAGCGTGCGGCCGCCCAGATGGCTGGCCCCAACGCCTTCGCCGCCATAGCCGCCGGCCAGCGCAACACCTTGTGCACGGTCACAGAGCATATGCGGTTGAAACCTGCGCGCCATGCCTAGATTGCCGCCCCAGGCGTGGCTGATGGTGACGTTTTTCAACATCGGGAACAGCTCACCGAACAAATAGCGGCGCAGTTCGATTTCGTTGTCGGTGAGATCGAAGGAGTGCCGCAGACGGCCACCGAACTGATAGCCGCCCCGGGCGCCAAACACCAGCCGGTTATCCGCGGTTCGCTGGCCATACGTCACTTGTTTGCTGAACTCGCTGAACGCCTGGCCCTGCGACAGCCCGATCTGCTCCCACAGCGCAGGCGACAAAGGCTCAGTGGCCACGATCAAACTCTGCACCGGCAATTGATAGCGTCCCAGCGTGTTCAACGTAGTGGCGTAACCCTCAACGGCGGGTACCACCCAACGACTGCGCACTTGTGCCTTGGCCGTACGCACAAGGCCCGATTGCCAATGGCTGACCGGGCTTTGCTCATAAATACGCACACCCATGCGCTCTACGGCCCGAGCAAGACCCCGAACAAGCCTGGCTGGCTGGAGGGTGGCGACATGCGGCGTAAAAATCCCGCCATAAGGTTTGGCCACGCGCAACTGTTGAGCCAATTCGTCGGGGGTTAACCAGCGATAGTCGGATTCGCTCAAGCCTTGGCCGTAAAGATCCGCCAAATACTGGCGCAAGCTGCTTTCCTGCTCCGGGTAACGCGCTGCGCAATACAACGCGCCACCTTTGCGGTAATCACAGGCGATACCTTCACGATCAATGACCGATTTCACCTCATCCGTAATGGCATGCAATAAATCGAACGACTCGCGTCGGCGCTCAGGCGATAGCGCTGCTAACAGGCGGTCCTCGCCCAGCAGGTTGCCCATCAACCAGCCACCATTGCGACCCGAAGCACCAAACCCCGCCGTTTGTGCCTCGACAATGGCAATGCTCAACTCAGGTGCATGGCGCTTGAGGTAGTAAGCCGTCCATAGCCCGGTATAGCCGGCACCGATGATTGCCACATCGACATCCAGATCCTGCTCAAGGCACTGCCTGGGGCTGAGGTCCTCTTCAAGCTGATCCATCCATAAGCTGATTGAGCGCCAAGCAGGCATTTTTGACTCCAGCGGGTTACACAAAAAGGGAGGGATTTACCATTTAGCGCCGCATGAACGGTGGCTAAATCGCTTCACTGCATGATTTGCATCAAAGCACGATCAAACAATCTAAGCACGAGGGATAAAAGGCTTGTGCCAAGCGATATGAATGATAGGTTTGAACACGAACCCCTCGCAAATACGTGGGACAGGGCCACCCCTGATCGTTACATCCATTGAGCAAAAGGAAACGCTCCATGAGCCTGCATACCGAGCAACACAAGGTGACTTTCCCTAATGCCTGCCAACTGATGCGCTGGCATTTTCATCCGATGGGCTTTGAGGCGACCATGGACGCGCCCCGAAGCATGGTCGCCCGCTTGTTTGACCGTGCCAGTGGTGAAACGCTGATTGCCATTGCCGGTATTCCCTGTTCAACCGTGATGAGCGCAGGCGAAGTAGGCCGCATCATTCAAGCGGTCGAAGACGAACTCGAAAGCTTCATCCCGCCAGTGGCCTGGCAAGCGCTGGCGTAACCCTGTAGCCGCAGCCTTCGGCAGCGGCTACAACGTGCTGCGTCAAGTCGCAATCATTACCCGTAGCAGTTGCCGAAGGCGACGTCCGATTGCACAGCAATCGCAAAATCAGGCGCCTCGGCGTGTCAGCATTTACGACGGCTACGCCGCCGATCGCAGCCTTCGGCAGCTCCTACAACGTGCTGCGTCAAGTCGCAAACGCTAACCGTAGCAGTTGCCGAAGGCGACGTCCGATTGCACAGCAATCGCAAAATCAAGCACCTCGGTGTGTCAGGATTTACGACGGCTACGCCGAATCGCAAACGTTCCCCGTAGCAGTTGCCGCAGGCGACGTCCGATTGCACAGCAATCGCAAAATCAAGCACCTCGGTGTGCCAGCATTTACGACGGCTACGCCGCCGATCGCAGCCTTCGGCAGCTCCTACAACGTGCTGCGCCGAGTCGCAAACATTACCCGTAGCAGTTGCCGAAGGCGACGTCCGATTGCAAAGCAATCGCAAAATCAGGCGCCTCGGTGTGTCGGGATTTACGACGGCTCCGCCGCCGATCGCAGCCTTCGGCAGCTCCTACAAGGTGCCGCGCCAAGTCGCAAACGTTCCCCGTAGCAGTTGCCGAAGGCGACGTCCGATTGCAAAGCAATCGCAAAATCAGATACCTCGGTGTGCCAGCATTTACGACGGCTACGCCGCCGATCGCAGCCTTCGGCAGCTCCTACAACGTGCTGCGTCAAGTCGCAAACGCTACCCGTAGCAGTTGCCGAAGGCGACGTCCGATTGCACAGCAATCGCAAAATCAGATACCTCGGTGTGTCAGCATTTACGACGGCTACGCCGCCGATCGCAGCCTTCGGCAGCTCCTACAACGTGCTGCGCCGAGTCGCAAACATTACCCGTAGCAGTTGCCGCAGGCGACGTCCGATTGCACAGCAATCGCCAAATCAAGCGCCTCGGTGTGTCAGGATTTACGACGGCTACGCCGCCGATCGCAGCCTTCGGCAGCGGCTACAAGGTGCCGCGCCGAGTCGCTGGCGTTACCCGTAGCAATCGCAAAATCAGGCACCTCGATGCGCCAGATTTTATGAACCTTGAGCGGCACGCCGATCTTCAAAAAACGCTTTGTCCTTGGGAATACGGTCCGAGGCCTTGGGCACATTCGGCCCCTGGGCCTCCGAGCTCTCCAGATACCAATAGCAATGCTTCACCGCTCGGGTGATACCGACATACGCCAGTCGCAAAATCTCGTCTTTCTGCGCCGAGTCGTATGGTTCCGGATCACCTTCCTTACCCAGACCCGCCATGCGGTATACCTGATTTTTATAGGGCGAAGACGTCAGGTGCTGACAGTCGCCCAACAAAAACACCACATCCGCCTGCAACCCTTTGGAGCTGTGATAGGTCAGCTGCTTTAGCCTGCGGTCTTCTGGCTGCAAGCTAGAATCCACATTAACTATCGACTGAATATCCTTTTCAATCATCAGCTTGTCGCTACTTTTTCGATACAACATCAAGATCTGGTCACCGGCGTTGTAATGCTCGGTCAGACGCGCCACCAGGTCTTCAACATCGCGGTTCAACACATTCACCGGCACTAATGATTTAGGCTCGCCACTGGCTTTGGCACGCTTGCCAGGAATAGACGGCGCTGCACGCACGATATGCTCGGCGGCGTCGATGATGTGCTGGTGACTGCGAAAGTTGTCGCTGAGCATTACCCGAGTAGTCGCCGGCGACGGGAATTCTTTGTTGAACCCTATAAAGTACTGGGGCGAACTGCCACGCCATCCATAGATTGACTGCCAGTCATCGCCCACGCATAGCAAAGACGAACGCTGGGCCCCTCTGCCCACATGCATCGCCGGGCCGCGACTGCGGATTTCACGCAGGCTCGCACGCAACCACGAGACGATTTGCGGCGATACGTCCTGAAATTCATCGATCATCAAATGCGACAGCGGCCGCAACTGCTCATGACTCAGCAGCTTGAAATTTTGCGGGGTGTTTTCGCCAAACAATGAAAACATGCGGTTGTAAGTCATGACCGGCGGGCTTTGCGCCAGCAGGTGATCTTCCAGCGCTCGCCAGTACAGGCTCAGGGCCTCGAAGAAGAACCGGTCAGGGTCATCCTTGGCAAAACGCATATCGCCCACAGCGGCGGCGACGTCCAGCCCCAGGTTTTCAATAAAGCTGGCAGCTGCGACGAAACAGTCCAGCAGCGGAGCCGAACCGAGTTCGCCTTTAAGCTTGTAATCAAACCCCGGGCCGGCACTGGCATCACCCGCCATCGAAGCAATCACGCGCTTTGCAGCGTCATAGCTTTCTAGCCATATCAATGGTTTATCACAGAAAGCTCGAAACAGAGTGCGCTTGACTGCCCATTCTGCCCGCACCGCCAAACGTGCGCCGGGGCGGGTAATTTGCGGGTTTTCCCTTGCATCAAAGCCCAGCACCACCCACGCATCCAATTGCGGGATGTAGCCGTGGCAATGAAACGGCGCGCCATTGATCTGCAGTACTTCACGGCTCGGTTCGATGCCCTGGATGGGCCAGGCACCGGCCGCAAACCACAAGTCTTCGAGGGTGTCGCAAAGCTCTTCGTCACGCTTGGATGCCAGCTCTGTCACGGCCATGCGCTTTTGCACGTCGGGGTGATCGCGCTCCAGCTCTTTAAGTTGAAGAGCATGGCGGCATAACGGCGCTACCGCGTCGCGAAAACGCTCATTGCTGGTGTAAAGCCCGTGGTAGCAGGCATTCAATTGTTGGCGCTGCGCATCATTAATGCGCAAATCGAAAGGGTTGCTGTCGCCGTCGTCGTCATTGAACAGGCTGCGCGTACTCAGCGTCTCAAAGGCCTGCAACTGGCTATAGCCGGGCAAGCTGCGCACCATTGGCAATATTCGCGAATGGAACGTACGCACCACGTCTCGCGCCTCCTTGAGGCTCAAGGTACGGCCCCACAGGGCGAAGATTTCTTGCAGCTTGGCGATGAAGTCCTTGCGCGACTCCCGGGTAAAGGTCACCACGGTCATCGAGCTGAGTTCAAAGCCCAAATAATGGGTGAGCAGCAAAATACGCAACACCAGCGAAGTCGACTTGCCAGCCCCTGCCCCGGCCACCACCGAGGTCGACGGCGTATCGCTGAAGATCATCTTCCATTGGGCGGCGCTGGGTTGCGCGTACTCCGGCAGAATCGCGGCCACATCCGCCTTGATCTGTTTTTTCAATTCGGCGGTCAGGGGCAGACGCCAATCATCGAACAGATCGTCATCGATGCCCGGCGCACGCAGTTCCTGGGGGCGCGTGTCATTGATAAACAGCACCTGACGGCCTTCTTCGAGCCCTTCGGCGTGCCCCTCTTTGAAGCCGTAGTCAACGCCTGCACTGTGCCCGCTGCGAAACCCGTCGGCTTGCCCGTGCAACCAGGACGCAGCATGTTGCGCCCGTAAACGACTCAGTCCGCTGCCAAACAAGCGCGCGGCAAGGCGTTTGAGCAAGGGTAACTGGGCAAGAGGGGCAAGATCTTCAGGCTGATCGGGGGTGTGTTGCGGCACGCTGACTCCAAAGTGTGAGGCTGTCCGGGCGGATGGGCTATGGTCGCTGCATTGCTCGCTGAAATCTAGCGAATTGCTGGCGCATCAGTTGGTTAGAGCGATCACGTCATCTGGATGTACAACGAAAACGCCCCCAGCGCCATCCAAAAACAGCCGAAGATCCACGGCGAGCGCACGGAAAACATCAACGACTTTTTATAGCCTTTGTGCGTGGACTCCATTTCGCAAAAAAGCGGCGACTCATCGTAAGCCAAGCCCATGACCGGTTCGCTACTCAGCAACTCGCTTTGTTTGAAGTGCCAATGATCAATGATGTCGTAAGCCGCCCGAATACCGGGCCACGCATTCAGGGAGATAACGATGCCCAGTATGGCCAGCAGCGGCGGCACCGTGAGGGTAAAAAACTTGCCCCACTCGGGGTTGATGTTGGCCATGCACGACGCGAAGGCAATCACCAGAAAGGCCTGTGCCGCCAAATACGCATCCGTGCGGTGGGACAAAATACTGGTTTCGTACTGGATTTCACGCCGGTAAAAATCCAGTCGATCCTTGGGTGAGCCGAACATTTTGGCGTCGTGGCTGGTCTGGACAGGTTCTGGGGTGGGGTCTGAATTGCGGTCTGTAATTATTTGGGTCATCAAGAGCGCTCGCTCAGTGTCTCGAACACTCTTGGAGGCAACCAGCGCCAACTAGTTCAGCCTGTGGCACGCTCCACTGCTGGTGATTTGTAGCGCGCAATCAGGAAACCCAGCACTGCCAGCGGTGCAGTGGCCAACATGACTTCAACCGTAATTTGCAAGGGCTGACTGATATAGGTCGATACCAGCAGGCTGCCAAGGAAGCACAAACCCAGTTGCAGGGTGTTTTGTAAACCGGCCGCCTTGCCCGAGTTCTGGGCAAACGGCATCAGCGCATTCGCCACCACAATCGGGTAGCTCGCCCCATTGACCAGTGCCATCAGGCAAAAGGGGATGAGCAAGGTCAGCAGAGTCGGTTCTGTCTGGGTAGCCACGGCATATAACCCGGCCATGCTTGCGCAATACGCCAGCAGCAACCACGGCAGCAGCTTGCGGCTTTTGATGCGCTGCAAGGCGCTGCGGCAACCGTACCCGCCGATCATGAAGGCCAGCGTCGGGAATGCGTAGCTCAAGCCAATATCGCCGGGGCTGTAGCCCATGTCGCCGAGGATAAAAGGTGAGGCCGTCAACCAGGCGAAGAAACTGGCCGAACAGGCCGCAAAGATCATCACGTTGCCGCTAAACGTCGGCGAGCGCAGCAGCTGCCAATAGCCGAGGGTGACCTTGGCCGGACTGGTTGCAGTGCGAGGTTTTTCTTTGAGCAGCAGCGTGGGCACGATCAACAACAGCGACAGGCCCAGTAACACCGTAAAAATGGCTTGCCAGCCTAAATGGCCCAGCACCACTGCGCCCAATAATGGCGCCAGTGCCGGGGACAACCCCATCAACGGCATGATGCCCGCAAACACCCGACTGGCACGCTCGGCCGGGTATCGATCAATGACCAGGGCTTGCCAGGTCACCGCCGCCGCGCACACACCGATGGCCTGAATAAAACGCAGGGTCAGAAGTAATGCGGCGTTGTCGACCCAGAGCATGCCCAGACAACCCAGGGCGAACATCGACAACCCTGCCAACAGCACCGGTTTGCGTCCCAGTCGATCGGACAAGGGCCCCCAGAGCAATTGCCCAAAGGCAAATCCGGCCAGAAAGATGCTCAAGCTGGCCCCTACTGCGCCAGCGGACAACCCCAGTTCGCTGCGCAACGTGCCAAACGCCGGCAAATACATGTCCATGGCCAGATAGCCGAGCATGCTCAGCCCGGCAAGGTAAACGGTGAAACCTACAGAATTTTTCATGGGCATCCAAAACTTGCCATCAAACAATTTGTTGACTGGCGCGCATTATCCCGCTGATTATTTCTTTGTGAAGCGATAATAATTGCCATCTGACATCAACTATTTTGAAGGCTAATCATGTGGTCTGAATACTCGCTGGACGTGATCGATGCGGTGGCCCGTCACGGCAGCTTCAGCGGTGCCGCGCAAGAACTGCATCGCGTGCCTTCAGCCATCAGTTACACCGTGCGCCAGCTGGAACAGTGGCTGGCGGTGCCGTTGTTTGTCCGTCGTCATCGCGATGTAGAACTCACCCCGGCCGGGCACATGTTTGTCAAAGAAGCCCGTGACGTGATGAAAAAAATGCTCGGCACCCGGCGCCTGTGCCAGCAAGTAGCCAATGGCTGGAGCGGCCAATTGCGGGTAGGCGTGGACTCAATCATCAAGAAGCTGCGCTGCCAGCAAATGGTCATCGACTTCTACCGGCACTTCCCCGATGTTGAGTTGATCGTTCAATACGAGGTGTACAACGGGGTGTGGGATGCGCTGGTGGATGCACGCGCCGATCTGGTGATCGGTGCAACCCGTGCCGTGCCGGTGGCCGGCAGTTTTGCCTTTCGTGACATGGGTGCCCTGGACTGGTTATGCGTGGCCAGCCCGCAGCACCCGCTGGCCAGCTTAGAGGGCTTGCTGGTGGACGACCAACTGCGCCCCTACCCTGCGCTGTGCATGGACGACACTTCCCGCAGCCTGCCCAAGCGCGATACATGGACGCTGGACAACCAGCGCCGGATGATGGTGCCGGATTGGGCCACCGGCCTGAAGTGCCTGACTGAAGGCCTGTGTGTCGGCATGGCGCCTGCGCATCAGGTTCAGCCATTGATCGATCAAGGCCTGCTGGTGGCGCTGTATTTGCAGCGGCCATTTCCGTCGAGTCCCTCTTGCATTGCCTGGGTGCAGGACAATCACTCGCCGGCCATGAGCTGGTTGTTGGAGTATCTGGGTGATACGCCAACCTTGAATCAGGAATGGCTTAACGAAACCGCGCTCAGCTAATGGTCTTCGCCCGCAGGTAATGGAATGATCTGCGCACTCCCGTGGCGAACCCCGCGTTCGGCCATCACGTGGCGTGCCAGTTGCGACACCTCACTCACCGAGCCCTTGAGCACCGACACTTCCATGCATTTGCCCTCATCAAGGTGCACATGCAGTGTCGACAAGGTCAGGTCGTGATGATCATGAAAAGCACCGTTCAGACGTTTCGAGAGGTCCCGAGTGCCATGATCGTAGACGTAACTCAAGGTCGCCACACAGGCTCCGTCCGGGTCATCCTCACAGCCGGTTTGCAGCAGTCCGGCCCGCAACAAATCGCGTACCGCTTCTGATCGACCTTGATAGCCATGGCTCACCACGCGCTCGTCAATGGCGGTCAACAAGGCATCGTCCAGCGTGATCGTGACCCTCTGCATTCAATTAGCCTCGCAGTTATGAAGTTTTGACATAGACTTCTTACCCGGTGAATGAACAGGCGATTAGCCATTAACTCGGGAGAAACAGTGTGACGGACTCATGGATGAAAAAACAGCTGGCTTTATGGACGATTGGCGTCTGTCTGAGTACAGGTCTGTCTACCGCCAGCGCTGTGCAACCGGACCCGACGCTAACCTATTCATGGCCCACCAACGCCGGGCCGCTGGACCCCAGAGGTTACTCGCCCAATCAGATGTATGCCCAGGCCATGGTCTATGAACCGCTGGTGCGTTATACCCCTCAAGGAACGTTAGAGCCTTGGCTAGCCACGCAATGGGCGATCTCGCCGGACGGCAAGACCTACACCTTTACGTTGCGGGACGGCGTGACCTTCAGTGATGGTAGCCCGTTCAATGCGGCAGCGGCCAAAGCCAATCTGGATGCGGTGCTGACCAACAGCAAGCGCCACCAGTGGATGGAGCTGGTGTCCACACTGGATCGAGTCGAAGCCCCTGACGAACATACCCTGGTGCTGGTGCTCAAGCATCCTTACTACCCAACGCTGATGGAGCTGGCACAAGTGCGGCCTCTGCGTTTCGGTGCCCCGGCTGCCAAACCCGGCTCACCTGTGGGCACTGGGCCGTGGGTGCTGACGCAAACCCGACGCGGTGAATACGATCGCTTTGAGCGCAATGCGCGCTATTGGGGGAACAAGCCCGCGTATGGCTCGGTGCTGGTCAAAGTCATTTCCGACCCCGACAGCCGTGCGATTGCCCTGCAAACCGGCGAAATCGATCTGATACAGGGTGCTGACGGTGAAATTTCCCCCGGCACGTTTGTGCGCCTGCGCGACTCGGGTTTCCACAGCGCCATTTCCGCGCCTTTGGCCACGCGCACGGTTGCCATGAACACCAACCTGGCACCGACCAATGAGTTACCGGTACGTCAGGCCATCAATCAGGCCGTGGACAAAGACACCATTATTGCCAAAGTGCTGCACGGCCAGGAACCTCGCGCCGATGCGCTGTTCGCCAGCAACATGCCCTACGCCGACCTTGGTCTCAAAGCCCTGCCTTACGACCCGGAACAAGCGAAAAAAACCCTTGAAGCAGCAGGCTGGACACTGCCGGCAGGCAAAACTGTACGCGAGAAGAACGGCCAGCGACTGAGCACCGAGCTGGTATTCCTGGGCCCCAGCGCCTTGCAAAAAAACCTTGCTGAAATCATTCAGGGTGAATTGGCCAAAGTCGGTATCGAGGTCAAGTTACGCGCAGAGGAAGACGGCGCACTGGTTCAGCGCCAGCGCGAAGGCAAGTTCGGCATGATCTTCGCCGATACGTGGGGCGCCCCCTACGACCCGCACTCGTTTGTCAGCTCCATGCGTTACGCAGGTCATGCGGACTATATGGCCCAGCGAGGCTTGCCGATGAAGGACGCCATCGACCAGAAAATCGCCGAAGTGCTGGGCGAAACCGATGAAGGCAAGCGTGCCGAGGATTACCGCGAAATTCTCACCACCCTGCACGATCAGGCGGTCTACCTGCCGATCTCGCACCTCACTGCCATCAGTGTGAGCGGCAAAAACGTCGATAACGTCACCTTCGGCAGCACCTTGTTTGATGTGCCGTTCGAAGTCATGCACCCCACCAGCGGGAAACCCTAACCATGCTGCGCTATATCATTTTGCGGCTCGTGCTGCTGATTCCGGTACTTCTAGGTGTGTCGTTGATCGTGTTTGTGCTGCTGCATTTGGGCAACGGCGACCCAGCGCTCGACTACCTGCGCCTGTCACAAATTCCGCCAACCGATGCCGCGCTGGCCGAGGCGCGGCATGCGCTGGGGCTTGACCGCCCATTGCCTGAGCAATACCTGACGTGGTTATGGAATGCACTGCATCTGGATTTCGGCATGTCCTATATCACCGGGCGCCCGGTGCTCGACGATCTGCTGTATTACTTGCCGGCCACGCTGCAACTGGGCGGTCTGGCGCTGCTGGTGACACTGGTCATGAGTATTCCGCTGGGTCTGGCCGCCGCGCGCTGGAAAGGCCGCTGGCCTGATCAGGTGGTGCGTTTCATCACCTTCATCGGCGTATCGATGCCTAACTTCTGGCTGGCCTTTCTGCTTATTGCCCTGCTCTCTCTGTGGCTGGGCTGGTTGCCGCCGATGGGCCGTGGCGGCCCCGAGCACTTGATCATGCCGGTACTGGCCATCGCACTGATGTCGATGTCGATCAATGCCCGCTTACTGCGTGCCAGCTTGCTCGATGTGCGCCAGCACCGGCATGTGTTCTATGCCCGCGCCCGTGGTTTGAATGAGCGGCGGGTGTGGCGCGACCATATCCTGCGCAATGCCTGGATGCCACTGGTCACCGCCACCGGCATGCACATCGGCGAACTGCTGGGCGGCGCGCTGGTGATTGAAACCATCTTCGCGTGGCCCGGTGTCGGGCGCTTTGCCGTCAGCGCCGTGCTCAACCGTGACTTTCCGGTGATGCAATGTTTCACCCTGCTGCTGACCACGTTACTGGTGGTGTGCAACCTGGTGGTCGATATCTGCTACGCCTGGCTGGATCCACGCACACGCTTTTCGGGGGTAATGGCATGAGTACTTTGGCCGCAACGTTTTCAGGCAAAAAGACCGGGATGCGCATCGGCTACTGGCTGGTGGGGCTGTTGCTGATACTGGCCCTGTTCGGGCCCTGGATCGCCCATTACGACGCGACTCTGGTGGATCTCGACAACCGCCTGCTGCCCGCCAGTGCCCACCATTGGCTGGGCACGGATCACTTGGGGCGCGACGTCCTTTCACGCCTGATTGTCGGCACGCAATTGTCATTGGGCAGCGTAGTACTGGTGCTGGGCCTGGTGTTGATTCTCGGGGTGATCATTGGCGGGGTGGCCGGCATTGTCGGCGGCAAGGTCGATATGGTGCTGATGCGCCTGTGCGACATGTTTCTGACCTTCCCCACGCTGGTACTGGCCTTTTTTCTGATTGCCCTGCTGGGCACCGGCCTGACCAACGTGATCATCGCCATCGCGCTGTCGCACTGGGCCTGGTATGCGCGCATGGTGCGCGGCATGGTGCTGGCCCAACGCAACCGAGACTACGTACTGGCCTCGCAGTTGGCCGGCGCGTCACGCTTGACCCGTCTGCGCCAGCACGTAATGCCTAATGTGGTGGGCCAATTGCTGGTACTGGCCTCGATGGACATTGGTCATATGATGCTGCACGTTTCCGGGCTGTCCTTCCTCGGCCTGGGCGTCAGCCCGCCCACCCCGGAATGGGGGGTGATGATCAACGACTCCAAGGAGTTCATCTGGACACACCCGCAATTGCTGCTGTGGCCCGGCCTGATGATTTTTATCTCGGTGATGGCCTTCAACCTGCTGGGTGACGCACTGCGCGACCGGCTTGACCCCAGTGTTCTGGCGGAGATCAAGGAATGAATACCCACCTGACCATTCAAGGCTTGAGCCTGCGGCATCAGCAGCGAACGCTGGTGCACGATTTACAACTGACGTTAAAGGCCGGCCAGGTACATGCATTGGTCGGTGCCAGCGGTTCGGGCAAATCCCTGACCTGCCTGGGCATCCTCGACCTGCTGCCACCCGGCGTGCATTGCAGCGGCGCCACCTTGTTGCTGGACGGCAAGCCAGTCGAGCCTGCCCAACTGCGCGGCCGCGAAGCCGCGCTAGTACTGCAAAACCCGCGCAGCGCCTTCAACCCGGTGCGTTCATTGCGTCAGCATGCGTTGGAAACCCTGCAAACACGGGGCGTGACGGGCCACGAGGCCGATGAACTGATCCACGCCACTTTGCATGAGGTTGGCTTATACGACGGTCAGCGTGTGCTCGACTCATTCGCCTTCCAGCTCAGTGGCGGCATGCTGCAGCGCATGATGATCGCCCTGGCCCTGCTCGCCGATAGCCGTTTTTTGCTGGCTGACGAACCCACCAGCGATCTGGACGTGGTTGCGCAAGCGCGCTTTCTGGACTTACTGGAGCGGCTTGTGGACGAGCGCAATCTGGGCGTGCTGCTGATCACCCATGACATGGGCGTGGTTGCTCGTAGCGCGGACCACGTCAGCGTGATGGCCCACGGCCGAATTGTCGAACAGGCCGATGTCTACAGCCTGTTCAATAACCCCCGCAGTGAAGAAGCGCGCACGCTGTTGGCGGCGCATCACGCTTTGACCCGAGAGGTGTGCAACGCATGAGTATTTTCCAGATACGCAACCTCAGCCACGGCTACACCGCTGGTGGGCTGCTCAGCAAACGGCATCGTATACAGGTGCTCAAAGAGCTGAGTCTTACCCTGAATGATGGCCAGAGTCTGGGACTGCTGGGCGCTAGCGGCAGTGGCAAAAGCACCCTCGCCCGCCTGCTGATGGGTCTGGAAACGCCAGACGAGGGCAGCATTGAGTTTGACGGCCAGCCCCTGCGGGGGCTTGATGCGCCATTTTTAAAGCGTGTGCAAATGGTTTTTCAGGACGCCCTGAGCGCGTTCAACCCCCAGCGCAGCATTGGCTGGAGCATTGCCGAGCCGTTACGCCACCTTTCACAACTGGATGCTGAGGCGTGCAGGGCTCGGGTATTGCAACTGCTGGCACAGGTTCAGTTGAACGCTCGTGACATCGACAAACTGCCCGCCCAGCTCAGTGGCGGGCAGCTGCAACGTGCCGGTATCGCACGGGCTTTGGCGGTTAATCCGCAGTTGATCATTCTCGACGAAGCCCTTTCCAACCTTGACCGGGTGTTGCAAGTTCAGATTCTGGAGCTATTGGCTGAGGTGCGTCGTGAATCGGGGACGGCGTTTGTGCTGATTACGCACGATTTGAGTCTGGTGCAGCATTTTTGCCAACGGGTGGTGGTGCTGGCAGACGGGCATGTGGTGGAGGATCAGTTGGTTACTGCGAAGATGCGTTTTACTCATCCGGCGGCGTGCACGTTGCAAGCTGCGGTGTTGCCCGCCATGCCTGTGGGCCGTGAGCGCAAGCGGGTTGTTGCTCAAGAGGCACAGTCAGTTGGATTGGGGGTTTGATTCTCGATTCAGGACAGCAGATGAATTCAGATATCGCTCTAGCTTCTAGCTTCTAGATTGCAGCTTCTAAAACAATCCTCCTGCCGCCACCGAAACAGTGGGAGCGACACTGGGGCCCATCACAGGAGGCTGAACGCAGGTGCTGTTATGGGGGTGGCGAGGCAGGACGCCGAGCCAGCCGCGATCGGGCCAAGGATGGCCCATCGCGGCGTGCCCCCATAACAGTGCCGGAGTGAAGGCACCGGGCGAGCCTAGGCGAGCTCGGCCGTATGGTAGGGCAAGGAC
>NZ_VFIO01000001.1 GCF_007858365.1 Pseudomonas saxonica
GGTCCATAGGATTAAGCTCTCGCCACGGCATGGTCAGATCCTCGAAATCGACCCTGCCAGTTAAAAACTGTTACCTATGTGCTTGAACTGATTTGTAACCTATGTGGGTGAGTCATACCGCAAGGACTTTTTGGGTACTTTTGTGGCTGTTTGACAAAAGTGCCTCGCCGTAAGGGCGAAACCCGTAGAAAGAATTAACACATCCAATGGATATGTACTCAGTGCTCCAGTTATCTAAACCGCGTACATATCCATTTCATGTATCACGGCGCTCTACGGGTTCCGCCCTTACGGCGGCTCACTTTTGTCAAACAGCCACAAAAGTAAGCAAAAAGGCCTTGCCCCTGCGTACGGCCCTCGCTGCGCTCAGGTGCCCCTCGCTCCGGTCCCGCTCCGTGGGCACGCTGCGACGGGCCATCCATGGCCCGATCGCAGCTCTCCCGGCATCCATGCCGGTCGACCCACTCCGCAGAACCTCCACTCGGCCTCCCGACGGGGCGGCAGATCAAGATCAAGATCAAGATCAAGATCAAGATCAAGATCAAAAGCCAGATCACAAGCCAGATCAAAAGCCAGATCAAAATCCAGATCAAAAACTAGATCACAAACCGAGTTATCTCGGGTTTACCCTTACGGGCGCTCGCCCGTGTGCTCATTGGCACTCAAATCAGTATTGCCATCCCATCCCCCACCCAAAGCAGCAATCAACTGCACGCTGGCTATCAACCGGCTTTGCAACAGGTTCAACACAGTGCGCTCATTAGACAAGGCCGTCGTTTGTACCGTTACCACGTCTAAATAAGCAATCAAACCCGCCTTGTACTGGTTAGTGGTCAAACGCAACGACTCTCGCGCCGACTCCAGCGCTTGCTCCTGCACCACCGACTCATCCGCCAGTACTTTCAGTTGCACCATGTAATTCTCGACCTCACGCAAACCATCGAGCACGGTCTGACGGTATTTGGCCACGGTCTGGTCATAGATAGCTTCGTTGCGATCGACGTCTGCCGAACGCTGGCCGCCATCAAACAAGGGCAAGGAAATTTTCGGACCCACCGACCAGAATCGGTTCGGTACGCTGATCCAGTCCTGGTACTGGCTGCTGCTGTAACCACCCGACAGGCTCAAGCTGAAGTCCGGGTAGTAAGCCGCTTTGGCCACGCCGATGTTGGCGTTGGCAGCAATGATCGAGCGCTCCGCCGAGGCGATGTCAGGACGCCGCTCCAGCAGTTGTGAAGGCAGGCTCACCGGAATCTGCGGCAGGTTCGGCACGTCTTTGACTTCCGCCAACTGGAACCCTGACGGCGCTTGCCCCGTAAGGACAGCTATGGCGTTTTCAAACTGCGCACGCTGCCAGATCAGGTCGATCAGGCTGGCCTGGGTGGTGCGCAGTTGAGTTTGTGCCTGGGCCACGGCGTCTTTGCCGGATATACCCGCACGGTATTGGTTTTCACTCATTTTCAACGAGCGCTGGTACGCCTCGACGGTGGCTTCGAGCAGGCGTTTTTGCTCATCAATCACGCGCAGTTGCAGGTAGTTCTGCACCAGTTCCGATTGTTGGCTCAAACGCATCGCCGCCAAGTCAGCCAAGCTGGCTTCGGCGCTGGCTTCGTTGGCTTCCAGCCCACGGCGCAGTTTGCCCCAGACATCGGCTTCCCAGCTCACGCCCACTTGTGCATTCAAGGTGTCGCGGATGCCGCTGCTCGATTGGGTCAGGCTTGAACTGGAACTGCCTGAGCCCTGACTGGAACGGGTTTTACCCACGCTCAGGTCGGCACTCGGGAAGAAAGCACCACGCGCTGTGCGCACCAGTGCCTGGGCCTGACGGAACTGGGCTTCGGATTGCGCTACGGTCTGGTTGGAACGGTTGAGCGTTTCAACCAGACCGTTGAGTTGCGCATCGCCATACAGTTCCCACCAGGCCCCGCGGGCCAGGGCATCACTGGGGTTGGCCTGGGTCCAGCCCGCCGCTTCTTTGTATTCGAGCGGGGCTGGCGCTTGCGGACGCTGGTAGTCAGGACCAATCGCACAGGCGCTTAGCAACAGACCGGTAAACGCCAGCCCCAGCCCACGGGCAAGGGCCCAACGTTGGGGCGACAGGGCCGGAGCGAGGGTAAGCAAACGAGAGGTCATAGCGCAGTTTCCAGAGCAGCATCAGTGCGTACGCCACGCCATTTGTTGAAACGGTGGCGCGCGCGGTCGAGATAGAGGTAAACCACCGGGGTGGTGTATAGGGTCAGGATCTGGCTGAAGACCAACCCGCCAATAATGGTCAGGCCCAGCGGCTGGCGCATTTCTGCGCCTTCGGCGGTGCTGAGCAGCAGCGGTACGGCACCCAGAATGGCCGCCAGTGTGGTCATCAGAATCGGCCGCAGACGCTGCAGGCAGGCGCTGCGGATGGATTGCTCGGGGCTGAGGCCACCGTGGCGTTCCAGCTGCAACGCAAGGTCGATCATCAGGATCGCGTTTTTCTTCACCACGCCAATCAACAGGAACAAGCCCAGCAGTGAAATCAGGCTGAATTCGCCCCCCGTCAGGTAGATGCTCAACAATGCCCCCACGCCCGCCGACGGTAGAGTCGACAAAATGGTCAGCGGGTGGATATAGCTTTCATAAAGAATCCCCAGCACCAGATACACCGCCACCAACGCGCCGAGGATCATGAAAGGCTGACCCTTTTGCGTGGCCGCAAAGGCATCGCCCGTACCGGCCATTTTGGCGATCACGTCTTCCGGCAAGCCCAGTTTGGCTATCGCTCGCTCAATCGCAGCGGTGCCCTGTTCCAGTGACACACCAGGCGCCATGTCGAACGCAATGGTCTCGGAAGCAAACTGGCCTTCGTGCTCGACGCGGTCGTCTTGCAGGCTGTTTTCGTAGTGGGCAATGGTCGATAACGGCACGCGCTCACCCTCGGCGGTGATGACCTGCACCTGGTTGAGGGTTTCAGGGTCCTGGGCGTATTTGGGGTTGACCTCCATGACCACCTGATACTGGTTCAGGCTGTCGTAGATGGTCGAAATCTGCCGCTGACTGTAGGCGTTGTTAAGTACCGCCGTGACCATGTTCATGTCGATGCCAAGACGCTTGGCCTGATCGCGGTCCACCACCAGCGTGACTTGCTGGGCACCGCGCCCTTCGCGGGCATCGATGGCCGTCAGTTCGGGCAGCGCTTTAAGGGCCGCCACGACTTTCGGGTACCAGATGCGCAGTTCGTTGAGGTCGCCACTTTGCAGAATGTAGGAGTACTGCGAACTGCTTTGCTCGCGGCCACCGCCAAATTGCAAGTCTTGGTCAGCCATCAGCATCAGGCGCCCACCAGGTACTTTGGGCATGGTGTTGCGCAGTCGCTCGATGACTTTTTGCGCAGAAATCTTGCGCTCGGAGACCGGCTTGAGGCGCACGATCATGATCGCGTTGTTGGTGCCGCCGTTGCCGCCAATAAACCCGGCCACACTTTCAACGGCCGGATCGGCCAGCACCGCCTTGCGGAAGATTTCCATTTTCGGCTGCATGACGCTGAATGACAGGCCATCGTCGCCACGCACGAAACCGATCAGTTGCCCGGTGTCCTGCTGCGGCATAAAGGTCTTGGGCACTACCACGTACAACGCCACGTTGACGCCAATGGTCACCAGCAGGCTTAACAAGGTCAGGCGCTTGTGCCGCAATACCCAGTCCAGCGAGCGCGCATAGCCTCGCATCATGCGTTCGTTAAGGCGGATGCTCCAACGCTGCATGGCGTTTTCACTGCCCGGTACATGGGGCTTGAGCCAGCGTGCGCAGAGCATCGGGGTCAGGGTCAGTGACACCACCAGCGACACCACAATCGATGCGGCCAGCGTGATCGAGAACTCGCGGAACAGACTCTCGACAATCCCGCCCATAAACAGGATCGACAGGAACACGGCCACCAGCGACACGTTCATCGACAGCAAGGTAAAACCGACTTCCTTGGCACCCATGTACGCGGCTTTCATCGGCGCGATACCGGCGTCGATATGCCGCGAGATGTTCTCCAGCACCACGATGGCATCGTCCACCACCAGCCCGGTGGCCAGAATCAGCGCCATCAGCGACAGGTTGTTCAGCGAGAAGCCGTACAGGTACATGATGGCGAAGGTGCCGATCAACGACACCGGCACCGCTAACGTGGGGATCAACGAGGCACGGAAATTACCCAGGAACAGGAACACCACGATAATCACCAGCACCACGGCGATCAGCAACGTCATTTCGGCTTCGTGCAAGGTGGCCTTGATCACCGGCGAACGGTCCATGGCCACTTCCAGCTTGACGCTGGCGGGCAGCACGGCTTGCAAGGCCGGCAATTGCGCCTTGATGGCGCTGACAGTCTCGATGATGTTGGCCCCGGCCTGGCGGTTGACCACCAGCAGCACGGCTGCGTCATTGTTGAAGAAGCCGCTGTTGTAGCGGTCCTCGACGCTGTCCTGCACTTTGGCCACATGATTGAGGCGCAAGGCGGCACCGTCCTGATAACGGATAATCAGCGACTCGTAATCCTTGGCTTTTTCCAGCTGGTCATTGGCCTGAATCTGCCAGTTACGCTCGCCATCCGAGACCGCGCCCTTGGGCCGACGCACGTTGGCACTGGCAATGGTGCTGCGCACTTCATCCAGCGACACACCGTACTGGTTCAGCAGTTGCGGCTCCAGCTCGATACGCACCGCCGGCAGCGAGCTGCCGCCAATTTGTACTTCACCCACCCCAGGCACTTGAGACAGGCTCTGCGACAGGATGGTCGACGCCAGATCGTACAGCTCGCCCTTGGACAGCACCTCCGAGGTCAGCGCCAACACCATGATCGGCGCCTGCGAAGGGTTGACCTTTTTGTAGGTCGGCATGCTTTTCATGCCGCTGGGCAGCAGATTGCGCGATGCGTTGATGGCCGCCTGCACTTCTCGCGCCGCACCGTTGATGTCGCGGTCCTGATCGAACTGCAAAATCACCCGGGTCGAGCCCTGACTGGAACGACTGCTCATGGTGTTGACCCCGGCAATCGAGCCAAACGAGCGCTCAAGCGGGGTGGCCACCGTGGACGCCATTACCTCGGGGCTGGCCCCCGGCAAACTGGCGGAGACCACAATCACCGGAAAATCGATTTGCGGCAACGGAGACACCGGCAACAAACCAAAGCTCACACCGCCCAGCAGCATGATGGCCAGGCTGAGCAGCATGGTGGCGACGGGGCGCCGGATAAACGGCCCGGACAGGTTCATACCGACGCCTGCTCAGCGTTGGCTGCATCACCCCGCCAGCGGCGGCCCAATCGGTCGAAGTACAGGTAAATGACCGGGGTGGTAAACAGCGTCAGCACTTGGCTGACCAGCAAACCGCCCACCATCACCAGCCCCAGCGGCTGGCGCAATTCTGCACCGGAGCCGGTGGCCAGCATCAGCGGTACGGCACCAAACAGCGCCGCCAGTGTGGTCATCAAAATCGGCCTGAAACGCAGTAACGCCGCCTGATAAATCGCCTGTTCCGGGGCCATGCCCTGATTGCGCTCAGCATCGAGGGCAAAGTCGATCATCATGATCGCGTTCTTTTTCACGATACCGATCAGCAAAATGATGCCGATGATCGCGATCATGCCCAGATCATTGCCACTCAGTATCAGCGCCAGCAAGGCACCCACGGCCGCCGACGGCAAGGTCGAAAGAATGGTGACGGGGTGGATGTAACTTTCGTACAGCACGCCGAGCACGATGTACATGGTCACGATGGCGGCCAGAATCAGCAGCAAGGTGCTCGACAACGACGCCTGAAACGCTTTCGCCGCGCCCTGGAACTCGGTTTGCACGCCCACCGGCATACCGATGTCTTTTTGCACCTGATCGATCAATTCGACGGCTTCGCCCAGCGCAACACCGGGCGCGAGGTTGAACGACACCATCACCGAAGGGAACTGGCCAATGTGGGAGATCGCCAGTTGTGCCTGTCGTTCTTCTACCTTGGCCAGGCTCGACAGTCGGACTTGCCCGCCATCGGTGGTCTTGACGTGAATCTGGTCCAACGCCTGCGGGCCGATTTTCTCGCCATCTTTGGCTTGCAACACCACGCGGTATTGGCTGGCCTGGGTATAGATGGTGGAAATCTGACGTTGACCAAAGGCGTCATACAACGCGTCGGTGATATTGGCCACTGTCACCCCAAGGCGCGAGGCCGCATCGCGGTCAATCACCAGGTACACCTGCAAGCCTTTGTCTTGAAGGTCGCTGGCCACATCGGTCAGCTCCGGCTGATTGGACAGCGCCGTTACCAGCTTTTGCGTCCAGGTGCTGAGCAGCTCGGCATCGGGTGACGTTAGGCTGAACTGGTATTGAGTGCGGCTAACCCGGTCTTCGATGGTCAGGTCTTGTACCGGCTGCATGAACAGACGAATCCCCGACTGCTTGTCGACCTGCGGTTGCAGGCGGGCAATCACTTCAGACGCCGTTTCACTGCGATCACCGTGAGGCTTGAGGTTGATCAGCATGCGCCCGCTGTTGAGGGTCGCGTTATCGCCGTCCACACCGATGTAAGACGACAGGCTTTGCACCGCCGGGTCTTGCAGAATGAGCTGCGCCAGTGCTTGCTGACGCTGGCTCATGGCACTGAACGAGATCGACTGCGGCGCTTCGGTAATCCCCTGAATCACCCCGGTGTCTTGCACCGGAAAAAAACCCTTGGGCACGACCATGTACAGAAAGACGGTCAGTGCCAGTGTGCCGATGGCCACCAGCAAGGTCAGCGGTTGATGCTTGAGCACCCACTGCAACATGCGACCGTACTCGGTGATCATCCAGTCGATGAAAGCACCGCTGGCCCGGTAGAAACGCCCCTGTTCCTCAGGCTTGGGTTCGGCTTTGAGCAGGCGCGCGCACATCATCGGCGTCAGGGTCAGCGAGACCACCAGCGAAATCAGAATGGCCACCGCCAGGGTGATGGCAAATTCGCGGAACAGACGCCCTACTACATCGCCCATAAACAGCAACGGGATCAGTACGGCAATCAGCGACAGGGTCAAGGAAATCAGGGTAAAGCCGATTTGCTTGGCGCCCTTGAGCGCCGCCTGCATGGGGCTGTCGCCTTCTTCGATGTAGCGCGAGATGTTCTCCAGCATGACGATGGCGTCATCGACCACAAAGCCGGTGGCAACGGTCAAGGCCATCAGCGTCAGGTTGTTGATCGAAAAACCCGCGAGGTACATCACCCCGAAGGTGCCGATCAGTGACAGCGGCACCGCAATCGAAGGAATGAGGGTGGCGCTGGCACGGCGCAGAAACAGGAAGGTCACCATCACCACCAGGGCGATGGCGATCAGCAATTCCAATTGCACATCGCGCACCGAGGCGCGGATGGTTTGCGTGCGGTCGGTCAATACCGTCACGTCAATACCGGCGGGCAGGTTGTCGGTGATGCTGGGCAGCAGCGCCTTGATCCGGTCCACCACTTCAATCACGTTGGCACCCGGCTGGCGCTGGATATTAAGCAGTACAGCCTGATTTTCATTGGCCCAGGCGGCAAGCCGCTCGTTCTCGGCGCCATCGACGATTTCGGCCACGTCCTTGAGCCGCAACGGCGCGCCGTTGTTATAGGCGAGGATCAGCTCGGCGTATTCCTCGGGCGTTTTCAACTGATCGTTGGCGTCGAGCATCGACACCCGGGTCGGGCCGTCGAAATTACCCTTGGGCTGGTTGACGTTGGAGGCATTGATCAGCGTGCGCACATCCGCGAGGTTGAGGCCATTGGCGGCCAGTGCTTCAGGGTTGACCTTGATGCGCACCGCCTGACGCTGACCACCGGCAATACTGACCATGCCAACGCCGCTGATCTGGGCAATTTTCTGCGCCATGCGCGTATCGACCAAGTCATTGAGCTTGGGCAGCAGCATGGTTTTCGATGTAATCGCCAGGGTCAGCACCGGGGTATCGGCCGGGTTGACCTTGTTGTACACCGGCGGGGCCGGTAAATCGCTGGGCAACAGGTTGCTGGCAGCATTGATCGCCGCCTGCACTTGTTGCTCGGCGACATCCATATTGATGTCCAGGTTAAAGCGCAACGTCAGCACCGAAGCGCCCCCGGAGCTGGTGCTGGCCATTTGTGTCAAACCGGGCATTTGCCCGAACTGGCGCTCTAGCGGTGCGGTGACCGCGCTGGTCATCACGTCAGGGCTGGCGCCCGGATACAGCGTCATGACCCGGATGGTCGGGTAATCGACCTGAGGCAAGGCCGACACCGGCAACAGGCGGTAGGCAATGATCCCGGACAACACGATGGCCAGCATGCACAGCGTGGTTGCGACCGGGCGCAGGATAAACAGCCGCGACAGATTCATTCGTGCGCCTTGCCCTTGCCGTTGGCTTTGGCATCCGCAGGCACAGCAACGGCCTCAGCCCCGCCTTGCAGGTGCTGCGCCGGGGTGGCCGGCACCTCGGCGCTGTCGTTGACGACCTCTACCGCGCCGCCATCACGCAACCGGTCAGTGCCTTCCAGCACAACGCGATCACCGGGCTCCAGCCCTTCTTCAATGACCGTCACATCACCGTCGGTGGCCCCCACTTTGATGCTGCGGATCTTGACCTTGTTGTCACCGTCCATGGCATAGACAAACGACCCATTGGTGCCGTATTGAATGGCCGCTGTCGGGGCCAGAATCACATTTTTCAGCGTGTCGGCCAGCAAGTGCACATTGACGAACTGGTTGGGGAACAGCGCCTGATCGCGGTTCTCAAACAGTGCTTTGAACTTCAACGTGCCAGTGGTGATATCAATCTGGTTATCAATGCTGCTGAGCACACCGGTTGCCAACTCTTTGGTGTCGCCACGGTTCCAGGCCTGCACGGGCAATTGGGCGCCACTGCGGTAACGCTCCAGCACCAGTGACAGGTTGCTCTCCGGCAGGGTGAAACTGACCACGATTGGCTCGGTCTGGGTAATTACCACCAGCGCGGTGGTGTCATTGGCGGCGACCAGATTGCCCACGTCCAATTGGCGCAAGCCCACTCGGCCGCTGATCGGTGCGCGAATCTTGGTGAAATCGAGGTTGAGCTTGGCGTCGTTGACCGCCGCCTGATTGGTTTTGACCGTGCCCTGATACTGACTCACCAGCGCTTCGGCGGTGTCCAGGGTTTGCTTGGCGATACTGTCTTCGGCATACAGACCGCGATAGCGCTGCACATCGACCTGCGCGTTTTTCAACTGGGCCTGATTTTGCAGCAACGTGCCTTCAGCTTGCAGCAAGGCATTCTGGTAGCTGCGCGGGTCTATCTCAGCCAGCAAATCGCCCGCTTTGACCATCTGCCCTTCCTTGAAATAGACCTTGACCAGCTCGCCCGCCACTCTGCTGCGCACATTGATGGTATTGAGGGCCGTCACCGTACCCAGCGCCTTGTAGTAAATCGGGAAGTCCCCGCGCGTCACGTCCGCCACCCGCACTGGCACGGCTTGAGTCGAACCGCCAAAACCAGGGCGCGCCATGCCTGTGCGACTGGTTTGCCCGGCGGCTTGGGTTGCCTCGGTTTTTTTCGCTGACGACGGCCATAGCCACCAGCACAGGCCAATAATGACCAGCAACACCAGCAGAGCAACCAGCCAGCGACGAGAAGTGTGGGAAACAGAGGATTGCATTGAATGATCAACCAGTTGGGCGCGAGCGCTTATTATCAGGAGGCTGAACGATAAGCAGTGTCGGCGGTTATGAAAAGGCTCTTTACCGGGTATTTACGTTATAGGGGGTAGATGACAGGAAAAGTGGCGGTTTGGCGCAATCTTGAACTCGTAGCAGTTGACGAGTAATGCGAGGCTACGATCGGCGGCGTAGCCGTCGTAAAACCCTTCAACTCGGTAAATCAACTTCACCACGGCAGATGGGTTGGCTGTTTCAGATACACCGTGCGCTCAGCGTTTGCGACGATTGCATCGTCGAACGTAGCCTCGCACTACTCGTCAACTGCTACAGGGGTCTGCGTGCCCCCCGCCCGCTACAAAACCCGCACAAAAAAACGGCCTGGCAATCAATGCCAGGCCGTTTGGGTCATGCCGTGATGCTTACTTCAAAACAGCCAGTGCTGCTTCGTAGTCTGGCTCTTCAGCGATTTCTTTGACCAGCTCGCTGTGCAGCACGTTGTCGTTTTCGTCCAGTACCACCACTGCGCGAGCAGTCAGGCCTTTAAGCGGGCCATCAGCGATTGCAACGCCGTAGTTTTCGATGAACTCGGCGCCACGCAGGGTCGACAGGTTTTGCACGTTTTCCAGGCCTTCAGCGCCGCAGAAACGGGCTTGTGCGAACGGCAGGTCAGCCGAGATATTCAGCACCACAGTATTTGGCGCCTCGTTGGCCTTGGCGTTGAACGTGCGTACCGACGTTGCACAGGTCGGGGTGTCTACGCTTGGGAAGATGTTGAGCACTTTACGTTTGCCGGCAAAGTCAGCCAACGTCACATCGGACAAATTACCTGCCACCAGCGAAAAAGCTGGAGCCTTGGCGCCTACCGCTGGCAGTTCGCCGTTGACTTGAACAGGGTTGCCTTTAAGCGTCACTTGAGCCATGAACGATGTCCTTCTTAACAGTATTTGAAGAGGCCGAAGTTAAACACGAAACCGTCACGCCACCTATGACCTCCACACAAAATGTCACGATCAACCTGACACAGGCTCAACGACGGACGACGCATTCGACACGTCGCCCGTGAACACCCTTTTCTATTCGTTCTTGAGCTTCAAATAGGACTGATGCATGTCTGTGGCCCAGCCATCGATCACGGCTTTGAAGTTATCGGCCTTCAGTTCCTGGGTGTTGTTATCCAGCGGCTTGCCCGTGCCCTTGCGCACGACCTGAGCCACAACATCCTGACTTTGCCCGTCAATCAAAACGGCCTCGGTCGACAACTGGGTTTCTTGATCACGTATACCCGTTGCAGTGCTCACCGCCGCCGCCACCAGCGCCACGGGAATGTATTCATAGGGTGCCAGGCTCTCGGTTTCACTGCTGACGGCGGTGATGGCCGGCCGCACAACAATCACCCCCGGCCCCGGTGCGCTGGCCAAGGGCAGCGATTTGCCCAGCTCGCGTTTGAGTGCCTGATCGTAGTACGCGGTTATGCCATTCAACGTTTTTTGGGAAATTTTTCCGGTGGGTTGAGGCGCCGGGTACAGCTGGCTCGGCTCGATGTACACGCTGGTGTATTTATTCAAGTCGAGCTTTGGGTCTATCCAGCGCATGACCTCGGCCCCCGAAGGCGATTTCTCCTCTTTGAGGTGACTGTAATCCTTCAAGAAACCGGAGTATTCGTTCGGTTGCACCGTCTGACTGGAACAACCGACCACCCCAAGCGAGGCAAGGCACACCGCCCCAAACATTAGCCCAAGCTTCATGCTGTAACTCCTGTAGAAAATGCAACCGCACAGATACGGAAACTTAGGTATAGCTAAACATCCGCAAAAGGCCGTGGACAGGTCGTAAATCCGTCAGTGAAAAATCGTCTGCCGGGTTGCACAATGCAGGGATTGCGCGGCATTCTGCCAGCCTGCCTTCAACGAACTTTTGATCGAAGATACACTCCATTCATACAGCCATTTCCTTATTTAAGACTGAGACGCCCCATGACTTCCAAGCTGGAACAACTCAAGCAGTTCACCACCGTGGTCGCAGACACCGGCGACCTCGACGCGATTACCCGCCTCAAACCCGTTGATGCCACCACCAATCCTTCGCTGCTGCTCAAAGCTGCCGCGCTGCCCGGTTACGCCGATTTACTGAAAAACGCCATCGAACACGCCAAAGGCGATGTCGGCCTGGCGTGCGACCTGTTCGCGGTGTCGGTGGGTAGCGGTATCTTGAAAGTCATTCCTGGGCGAATTTCGACGGAAGTCGACGCTCGCCTGTCGTTTGACGAAGCGGCCCTGCTGCAAAAAGCCAATCAGTTGATCGAGTTATACGACAAGGCTGGAGTTGGTCGTGACCGCGTGCTGATCAAGCTCGCCTCGACCTGGGAAGGTATCCGTGCGGCTGAGAAGCTGGAAAAAGCCGGGATTCAAACCAACCTGACGCTGCTGTTTTCGTTTGCCCAGGCAGCGGCCTGTGCCGATGCGGGCGTGTTCTTGATCTCGCCATTTGTGGGCCGCATCTACGACTGGTACAAAAAATCCACCGGCATTGACTACACCGGCTCCGATGATCCGGGCGTGCAATCGGTTACCCGCATCTACAACTACTACAAAGCCAATGGCTACAGCACCGTGGTCATGGGCGCGAGCTTCCGCAACACCAACCAGATTGAACAATTGGCCGGTTGCGACCGCTTGACCATCAGCCCCGACCTGCTGGAAAAACTGGCCCAGGAACAAGGCACGCTGGAACGCAAACTGGCCCCTGGCAATGCTGGCGAACCGCGTCTGATCCTCAGCGAAGAGCAGTTCCGCTGGGAATCGAACGAAGACGCCATGGCCACTGAAAAACTGGCCGAAGGCATCCGCCAGTTCGCCCGTGACCAAGAAAAGCTGGAAGCATTGCTGTCGGGTAAATAACTCGGTGTACGCGTAGCAGCTGACGAGCTCTGCGAGGCTGCGATCGGCGGCAAAGCCGTCGTAAAACCATGCCACCCGGTTATTCAGGCCCCCCCTGAGCGGCCGGGTTTACGAGGACTGCGTCCTCGAACGCAGCCTCGCAGAGCTCGTCAGCTGCTACGGGTTTTAGCGATTCAATAACGCACGGCAATAACGCTCCACCCCCTCCTCCAACGTCAGCTCCGCGCAGGTGTACACCTGATTGGCCCCTGGCAATGCTGGCGAACCGCGTCTGATCCTCAGCGAAGCGCAGTTCCGCTGGGAATCGAACGAAGACGCCATGGCCACTGAAAAGCTGGAAGCGTTGCTGTCGGGTAAATAACCTCAGCTATCGCGTCCTCATGTAGCCGCTGCCGAAGGCTGCGATAAGGGCCGAAGGACCTTCGCTTTTAAAAAAAGCAGGGCCGCTACGCACCCCATCGCAGCCTACGGCAGCGGCTACACATCAGCGCGCAAGCAATTCACGGCAATAACGCTCCACCCCTTCCTCCAACGTCAGCTCGGCGCAGGTGTACACCTGATTGGCCCCTGGCAATGCTGGCGAACCGCGTCTGATCCTCAGCGAAGCGCAGTTCCGCTGGGAATCGAACGAAGACGCCATGGCCACTGAAAAACTGGCCGAAGGCATCCGCCAGTTCGCACGTGACCAAGAGAAGCTGGAAGCGTTGCTGTCGGGTAAATAACTCGGTGTACGCGTAGCAGCTGACGAGCTCTGCGAGGCTGCGATCGGCGGCAAAGCCGTCGTAAAACCATGCAACCCGGTTATTCAGGCACCCCCTGAGCGACCGGGTTTACGAGGACTGCGTCCTCGAACGCAGCCTCGCAGAGCTCGTCAGCTGCTACGGGTTTTAGCGATTCAATAACGCACGGCAATAACGCTCCACCCCCTCCTCCAACGTCAACATGGGCTCGTTGTAACCCGCCTCACGCAAGCGGGTCAGGTCGGCGCAGGTGTACACCTGATATTTGCTTTTAAGCGCTTGGGGAAACGCAATGTATTGCAGCACACCCTCCAGCAGCGCGGTTTCCAGGGTCAGCTCAGGCCTGTTCTCAGCCACTCGCACACTGTTGATGGTCGCCAACGCCAACGCATTGAATGAGCGCGCCAATCCTGTCCCCAGATTGAAAATCCCGCTGGTCTGCGGATTGTCCAGCCAATGCAGATTGACCTTGACCACATCTTCAACCGACACAAAATCGCGCAGATGCCCGCCCGCCGGGTAACCGCCATAGTCTGCGAACAATTCAACATGCCCGCGCTCGCGGTACTGGTTGAAACAGTGCCAGACCATCGACGCCATACGCCCTTTGTGCTGCTCACGCGGGCCGTACACATTGAAGTATCGCAACCCCACTATCTGGCTGCTGGCCGTGGGCAGTATCTGGCGTACCCGTTGGTCAAACAGGAATTTGGAATAGGCGTACACATTGAGTGGCTGCTCACATTCACGGGCTTCACGAAAGTCGCGACGAGCACCATAAACCGCCGCCGAGGAGGCATACAGCAATGCAACTGATTGCTCCTGACAGGCCTGCAACAGGTCGCAGCTGTATTGATAGTTGTTGTCCATCATCAGCCGCCCGTCACGCTCGACGGTACTTGAGCAGGCGCCCTGATGCAGCACCGCACGCACACCCGCCCATTGCCGGGCGGCAAAACGGGGCAGGAACTCGCGTTTATCAAGGTAATCGGCAATGTCGCAATCGGCGAGATTACGGCACTTGTCACCGTCAGTCAGATCGTCGACGGCAATGATGTCGCGCTCGCCGCGCAGGTTCAGTGCCTTCACCAGATTGCTGCCGATAAACCCCGCAGCGCCGGTCACGATGATGCTCATCCCTAATCACCTCCCTAAAAGAAGTGACCTTAGACTACGCGGCACTCAGCCGTGGGGATTGACTCGAATCAACTCAACGTGTCGCCGCCTGGAACGACGGCGACACGCCACCGATCAAGGGATCAGCGAGTACACAAGCGACGAAATTGCGATCAAGCCGACAAGGGTGACGAACACGTTGGAGAGCAGCCCCGAGTACTGACGCATGGCCGGCACACGGCGGATCGCATACATCGGCATCAGGAACAGAATGGCCGCGATCACCGGGCCACCCAGTGTTTCAATCATGCCCAGAATGCTCGGGTTAAGGGTGGCCACCGCCCAGCACACCACCAGCATGAAGGCAGCGGTCAAGCGGTCGAGGGTCTTGGCCCCAGGCCGTTTACCGGTTTTAAGCACCAGACCTTTAAGGCCTTCGCTGGCACCGATGTAGTGCCCCAGAAACGACTTGGCAATGGCCACGAACGCAATCAACGGTGCCGCAAAGGCAATGGTCGGGTTGTCGAAGTGGTTGGCCAGATAGGACAGGATCGACAGGTTCTGCGCCTTGGCCTCAGCCAATTGCGCAGGCGACAAGGTCAGTACGCAGCTGAACACGAAGAACAGCACCATGACGACCATCAGCAGATGCGCGCGAGAAAGGATCTGCGAGCTGCGCTGATCGGCGTTCTGGCCATAACGGCGCTTTTGATCGACGGCGAAGGCGGAAATGATCGGCGAGTGGTTGAAAGAGAACACCATCACCGGAATCGCCAGCCATAAGGTGTGCAACAGGGCCGACGGCGCTGGCAGCGTGTTGGCAGTGCTCAGAATGCCGCCGTTCCAGTGCGGGATCAAAAACACCGCCAAAAACAGCAACGCCACGATAAACGGGTAGACCATCATGCTCATGGCCTTGACGATCGCTTGCTCGCCGCAGCGCACCACGGCCAGCAAACCGAGGATCAGCACCAACGACAGAATGGCCCGGGGCGGTGGCGTGACATGCAACTGGTTGAGCATAAAGCTGCCCACCGTGTTGGTCAGTGCCACGCTGTAAATCAGCAGGATCGGAAAAATGGCCAGGAAGTACAGCAACGTGATCAGCGCACCGGCCGTCAATCCAAAATGCTCTTCAACCACATCCGTGATGTCTGAGCCTTCGCGACCCGACAAGACGAAACGGGTCAAGCCACGGTGTGCGTAAAAGGTCATGGGGAACGCCAGCAGCGCCAGGATCAGCAACGGCCAAAAGCCGCCTATGCCTGCGTTGATGGGCAAGAACAGCGTACCTGCGCCAATGGCCGTACCAAACAGGCCCAGCATCCAGGTGGTGTCGTGACGGTTCCAGCGACTGAGGGTCGCCGGGGTCTCGTCGAAGCGTTCATCAACGCTATTAGCCTGGTCATTCATCCGGTCGAATCTCCGCTAGCCGGTCGTTACCACGCGGCCGGGGCGAACGGAAAACACCTTACAGACCACGCCCCGGCCATAAGAGGGGCGCGATTGTCCGGGATTAGGCATAAGAAGCAAAGGGTTAGCTGAGTAATGGTGAAAAATGATGTCACACAACAAAGCAATAGATGTACACCTGTTGATACAATCTACCCATCCACTTTTCACTGAAAAGGCCTGCCCTGATGCCCTGCTCGCTTCGTTTCACCGCACTGTTCGCACTGCTGTTTTGCGCTGCGGCCCACGCCGAGCAACTGACGATCACCTGGCCCGCAGACTGGGAGGTTCAGGCCCTGCCGCCTGCGGCCGACACCAACAACGTGCGTCAGCGGGCGGTCAAGAACGACGCCAATGGCGACCCGTTAATGGTCATGGAACTGACCCAGACCACGCTAGAACCCGAGCATCAAGTGAATATGGACGCGGTGCTGCTGCAAATGCGCAAGACGCTGCAAAAAAACTTCGCCAGCGCAGGCTATCAAAGTGCTTGCAACAAGATTCATGACAGCACCCTGGGTGGCCTCAAAGCACTGCAAACCACGTGCAAGATCACTCAGAACGGCAACCACGTGATCACCCAGACCCTCGTGGCCGCCACCCAGGGCAATAGCGCTTATGCCCTCTCCTACGCCGGGCCTGCTGAGGGTTACAAGGCCAACGAAGCAGAGGTCAATGGCATCCGTGCCAGCTTGCAGCTAAGTAAACCCTAGGCCTTGGCGGCCATGGCGGTCACTTCAACACGCATGCCTTCGACCGCCAGAGCGGCCACGCCAACGGCGGCACGTACGGGCCACGGCTTTGCAAAGAAGCGGGTGTAAACCTCGTTGAAAGCTGCGCGGTCAGCCATGTCCGTGAGGTAAATGGTCAGGTGCATCACCCGGTCCATCGAGCTGCCCGCCCGCTCCAGCGCAACTTTAAGCGCCTGTAAGGTGCATTCGCTTTGTTCGGTGATTGTGCCCAGCTCCAGACTGCCATCGGCACGGGTCGGAATCTGGGTGGACATCAGCACACCGGCAAAACCGGCTACGTCAGATGAGATGGAGTCTGCATCAGGGTCAGGAGTGAAGGTGATGTCGTGGTTAGCCATGCCATTAGCCTTGGAGTCAGGAAAAAGAGGGCCGCAGTATAACGGGCTGATGCGCTGTCAGCTCAAACCTGTAGCCCCGTTCACCTTTCATACCGGGTATTGCCAACACTGCAGTTATTGCTTCAGCGTTTTTTCTTCTTTGGTGCCTCTTGTTCTTCGGTTGGATCAGGCAAGTGAGACGCTTCTACCTTGATTACACCTACAGGCCCAAGATCTTTTTCAGGGCCGTTCAACGGCACCCGAATGGTTGCATCGTAAGTCAGGCAAAGTCTGGGGCGATTACCCAATGCCTGCCAAAAATTACCGAGGCTGTTCAAATGCTCCGAAGGCATCAGGCGCGAGAAAAGACTGCCGCCATCAGGCAATTCCCGGTTGTTAATCAGCGCACCGGTGATCCAACTGATCACTTTCATTTGCTGACTGTCCGGCCCCTGAGCGGACTCTACCCCATCCGAGGGGTCCCAATAGGTGATGAGGAAAGAGCAACGAAGATAAACATTAGCGACCTTGTATTTCCCCTCGCCCTTTAAGTATTGACGAGGCTCACCCTCACGCAGCTCCAAGTCTTCGGTCAGCTGGTAAAGAAACACACTCACGGTCGGTGATGCCACCTGCGTATCGAGTTTCGGAAGATCAAAACGAATTTCGATTTCTCCTTCTAAGTGCGTTTTCAAGGTAGCTGCCAAAGCACTGTTGAGCTTGATTATTGCGTCCTCTGTATTGTCTTTGGTCGATTTCATCTCACATCCTCCACGACGCTCATGAATAGATTTTTCCCAACTTGCCCATCTCGCGCTTGAGTGCCTGTTCAAGGTGGCGAAGCTCGACACACCGGGCCTCATCCTCGGCAGCCAGCCACGTTGCCAACAGCGCCACATTGCGGATGTTGGAACCAGTTATTTCTACTCGCCGGGCAAGGTCGGCGAAGTCGATGGCATCACTTAATGCAAGACCATGGGGCCAGATGGCCTGCCACATCCGTTCGCGCATGCTGGCATCGGGCATGCTGAAACGGGTCATGAAGGTGATGCGCCGATTAAAGGCGGTGTCCAGGTTGGCGCGGTTATTGGTCGACAAAATGACCAGCCCCGGATGCTGCTCCAAGCGCTGCAACAAGTACGACACTTCAATATTGGCATGGCGGTCATGGGAGTCCTGGGTGGCAGTGCGTTTGCCGAACAAGGCATCGGCTTCGTCGAAAAATAAAACCCCGCAGTCGCGCTCCGCCAGGTCGAAAATTTTTGCCAGATGCTTTTCCGTTTCACCGATGTACTTGTTGACCACCGCTGACAGGTCAATCTGTATCAAGTCCACCCCCAACTCGCCCGCCAGCACTTCGGCGGTCATGGTTTTACCGGTGCCCGATTCACCATAAAACAATGCGCTGATGCCGGTTGCACGCCCAAGCTTATGGCCAAAGCCCCTGTTCAATACCCCTTCGCGTTGACGGATGGCGCTCAGTATTTCCTTTAGCTGTAACTGCACTTCGCTGCTGACGATCAAGTCGTCAAACGTGCGCACCGGTTCGATACGGTGCACCAGCGAGCCAAAATCCTGATGGGTGCGCACCTGCAATGCCCGACGTAAATCGCCATCATTCAGCAAAGCTTCATCGCAGCGCTGGCTCGCATAGAGGCTGGCCTCTTGCAGGGTGATCGCCACGTGCGCATGTTGCAGTGGATAGCGCTGCGCCAAGCGAGCAATATCGACACTCTCTTCAACCCCCAGCGCCCCAACCTGCTGATAGAAAAGGCGCGTGCCGATATGCACCACGTCGCTGGGCACCTCCAGCACCACATGGGGCAGGTTGCTCAAGCGCACCACCGGCAAGTGCCGGGCAATGACCATCAACACAGGCCCTGTATGCCGGGCCAGACGCGACTCCAGAAACGCCAGCACATGCGGCCGGCTGTCGCGCACGGCTCCTGCTCCGCTCAGCAACAAACCGGCCCCGCGCATGCGCACTTCGCGCAGCGCCTGGGTGACGAAACCGCAAGCTTGTGTGAGGTCTTCGGGCAGCAGGTTGAGGTCCAGCAACAGTGTTTGCCGATCATTACGCGCCAAAATTTGAGCGACCAGACCGGCGACACTGGCTTCGGAGGAGGTGCGCAACACCACGCACACCGCCCCCTGCCGGTTAGCGGTCTGACAGCAACGACTCAAGTGCTCGGCGAATGTGTGTTCAATGAACTGTGAAGATGGCACCACCCAGGATGCGCCTAATTCCAGGGCAAATGGCAACGCCTCATGCCCCAGCAAAAAGTGGAAAACCCCAGGATCAAGGGTCAAAGGTGTTTGCAGCGAACCGGCGAACACCGGATCGGTTTTGAACAGCCCGTGTGAAAACAAATTCGCGCCGGGGTGTAGATACAGTTGCCCATGCGCTTGCTCAATAACATTGCTGCACAGCAACGACAGCGCAAACTCTGCGGTGATGGCCGAACGGTTCTCACCGCGCAGGCAGGCAATCAGCGTGCTATACCCGGCATCTAGCATGGGTAACAGGCACAACAGCAACACATCACGCTCAAACGGGTTGAGGTCGAAATGCCCCAACAACTGGGCCAACCGGCTGCCGGGGCGCAGCGTGCCTCGCCAGGGGTACTCTTCCCAGCCGGGAATCTCCTGCTCCCAGCGCGTTACGCCCACTTGAGCCACAAGGTTTTCCAGCAACACGTGCGCTTGAGGCAGCAACAACTGCGACAGATTGGCCATCGTGTTCTGCTCCAGCAGATCGCGAATACGCCGTTTGAAGCGGGTATCAACGTCTTCGAGCTGAGCGGTCAAGTCCAGCAAATAATCGGTCATTGCGTTGAATACCCTCACTGTCGGCTTAAATAGCGTGCAGACACGCGCTTGGTGGCGTGAAAACGACCATCCCCGTAGCAGCTGACGAGTAATGCGAGGCTGCGTTCGACGATGCAATCGTCGCAAGCTCTCGGGGTGCGAACCTCAAGGCTGAATTATTTTGCGACTGCTGCGCAGTCGAACGTCGCCTCGCATTACTCGTCAACTGCTACGGGTTTTTCGCTTAGATCCTGGTTGCTGACGACGTCCGAGATGTTCACCCCACAGAAGCCGCTTCATAAAAGCTGAGGTACAACGGCTGCGTTAACCACGGGTAACTCAACACCGAAACAGGCCACGGCACCGGCGGTGGGGTCTTGGTACCCGGCTCCAGCTCAATCTCCAGCGACCATCGCCCGCCTTGCAGGCTCAATTTTCCCGGGCGCTGCAGAAAACGTTCGCGCAGTTCTGCCAGGGAAAAGTCCGACCAATTGTCCAGAGGCGCCGTGGGCGGCCTGGCCAGCCAGGCATCCAGCTCGGCGAGGTCATCAGGGTTGTCTTCAAACCCGTCTGGCGCTGCCAGTGGCAAGCCTAGCGGCATGCCACACAACCAGCGCAACAACGCTGAATCCGGCCAGTCCTCACCCCACATCAATGGCCCTTCACCCCATACCAGCGCTTGCAGACAGCGCATAGCACGGTAGTTACCTTCCGGTTGCACCCATTGCTGATCCACCAGCAGGTCCATTTTTTTAAACAATGAAGGCAACAGGGGCCACAGCAGCACAAGCCCGGCTTCATGAATAGGCCAGGTCATGCCTGCGTGGATGCGGATCGGGGGTTCTGGGCGGGGGGTGGGTTGGGCACTCGTTGGGATCGCACTAAACGGCAACGGTTGCGTACTCGATGGGATCGCACTAAACGGCAACGGTTGCGTACTCGATGGGATCGCACTAAACGGCAACGATTGCGTACTCGCTGGGGGCACTTCAAGTGGATCTGTACGTACGGGCGAAAGAGAGGTACGTACTTGAGTCGGGCTTATTGAGGCCAGTGCTTCAGCCAAACATTTTTTTGCTTCGCCGGTGGTGCATAGCAGGTGCAGCCACTGCCGAACTTCGGCACGCAAGGGATAAGCCAGCAGGCGAGGTAGCCAGGTGCGCAGGGTTGTTACGTCGATTGCAACGGATTGCGATTGTACAGTTACCGGGGGAGCGAGTACTGCGATCTGCGGGTGGCGTTGCATATATATCAATCCACATAAGGGCAGTATTTCGCCCAGTTGTTTGCGCGTAACCAGTGCGGAAGGTATTGGGTCGGCCAGTACCGTGGTTATTAATTTGAGCGTGGTCATGTTTAGACGTTTGAGCCAGAAGATTAGTTTGCCGGGTTGCAGGCTGGCTTGAGCTAATTTTTCAGGATGTAGAGTCGAGTCTAAATCGGTTCTACGTGGGACAGATATCTCCATTAATAGCGTCAAATCAGCATATTCAAGATGGTCGACAACGGGATCACTACCCGCCTTTACCTCAGACTCACTTTCTGATTGCCAAGCTCGTACCTGTTGCTCCAGTTGCAATCGTAAACGCGCGCGCAACTCTACCTCCCAATCCAAGTGATCAAAGGTGCCGAGGCAGAGTACAAGCCGATCTATATGCAACGACGGAGCAAAAATCAACGCACGTTCAAGCTCGCCACATAATACGGCATGAAATAGTTCACTGACTCTTTGAAGCAGGCGATCTCCTTCTCCACCGGGAGTACTTTTAATGCTGAAAACCACAGAATCAACACAAGGATTAATTCGCTCATCAGACATAGATGTCTCCAGAAAAAATCTCTACCCGTAACCCCCAAGGAAAGACCATAATATAATCGAACGATGCCAATTACTCACATGCAACAGGCCTAATGCACAATAATAACCAACCTAAACTCTAAAAAAATAAAAAACCATTATCTTTTAAAATGCAGCCCCACAAAAAATTGCACTTATTCAATAATAGTATCGGGGGTAAACTCTATTATTTCACACGACCTGGAGAAAGGGAGTAAAAAATCTAAACCGAAAATTAATATTTCCGTCCCAATATCATCATTATTAGACACGTAAGTCAGGATACATTCATCCCTCGTAACTTGCGACTGCCCAGTCACTGGAGCTAGATCCTGCAACAACCATTTATCTGTAGACTTGGAGAGGTCAAAAAACGGGGTGCCCGTCGCAAACCCCCTAACAACCACATGTTTGGAATTTCTCCAGGTGAATAATAGTACGAAGTTAGCCTCGGATAGTTTTGTATCATTACCCGGTAGCCCCGGCACTACAGAAAAATGCGTCGCTTTATACTTCGACATCATTGCATAAAACCAAGAAACATTCGACAGGCTAAAATTACCCTTCGACCCTGACAGGCCTGTACCAGCCAGAGCGTCGACATCAATAGACAACACCTTATTTTCATTCTGAACTAACCCATGGCCCAACCCGGGTGCAGGAGCATCCCCGTCCCCCTCAACCCCCAACAACTTATGTAAATAATGCACATATTTAATCAACTTCAAATAATCCGCTTCTCGCGGCACGGCGCCTGCTTTGAAGACACTCGTGATTGCTTTAAAGTCGAACTCTAATTCAGGCAATTCATTCACACCTACAGCTTTAGTCTCATGCTTGGCCATAGCCTTATTCCCTCTGCAGTAGTCATTTAAGAATTCATTTAACTCTCTTCACGCGGTATATACAGCACTTGCGCCTGATTAACTTCTTCTTCCTTGCCTTCCTTCCATATACTCTCATCAGGATACTCACCACCCATATACCACCCTTCAATGCAGCCCGCTGCCATCTCCTCTTTCGTAATTATGTGATAAGTCCCAATCCCTTTCCCCGGCGCAGGCAATTGCCCCAACGATAACTGTTTCATTAATGCATAACTGGTTTCACCCAATCGTGATTCGGCTGCGGCTTGCTGCCAAGCTTTGTAATTAATTCCAAATTGATTAAATTCTCCTTTATCCAACCAATGCACATCCGCCTGTATATGAGCGGGCATTTCTTCGCTTACAACTTGTTCCACCCAGGCCATAACTTCTTCAGGTCGGCCTTCTTCTTTAAGCCACTGGTCACGGTCAAGAACGACACCTACTTTTAGGGAGAAACGATCAGTCGCCACATCTTCTTCGACGCGATACCAAAAAATCCGATTATTAGCCGCTGGCCATGCAGTTGTTGCCTTCACCAACAGTGTGCCTTGAGGAATATTAACCTCAGTCACGTCAGCGGTATATCCTTCAGTTTTCTTCTCCGACGTATCAATTTTCACAACATCATTCACGTTAAAAAGATGAACGCTGTTAGGCACGTAAAATTGATAGATATATTCAGAGGGTGGATCAGGATCTTCCGGCGTCTCGTCAACATATACCAAGGGGTAGGTTACACGCCGTAGCCAGATATCACTATTATTACAGACAATTGCGAGACCCGGCTTAATAAGCTCTTCAGCTTTGTCACTCAGATCCAGATTATTACTCAGGTCCAGATAGACAGCCTTTGAGGCTACACGAACCACCAATGCCCAGAGAATGATAATTTTAGGATCTTCTACCACCAAACTGATCAATTGCCCCGCAACGGGTAACTTGTCACCCTCCAACTCTAACTTAAGTTGCTTGACACCATTGTCGATCGGGACAAGTGTAGCCACGGCAACTTTGCAGTTGACGAAATCACCATTTGGCATTTCAGGCAACAACGTACGGTAATCGACCACATAAACGGGTAATTTTTCAAGGTCAGGGTTTTTAGAGAACATCTCTGCGCCAATACCCAGTCGAAAGGCCAGTCGCTTATTGAACGCTGTGACCGTATTGATCGGCACGTTGGCCCGCCCATAACCCAACTCGGCCCATTGAGCCAATGCTGCGCGCTGGCTTTCAAAAAAATCCTCATCTTTATTCGGCTCACTTGAATCTGTTTTATTAAACACCCGTGGAGCTCGCTGGCTGCCAAAATAGCCCAGCAAATAATTGATGGTCGTCAGCGCCTTTTCATAATCCTGGAAATAGCCCGAACCTATCGAATCAACTGGCTGGTCAAAAGCAAGTAATTTCGGCAACCCCGCCAGTTCGTCACAACCATTCTTAACCCACTGTTGAAAAAGGGCGAGGTAGACTTCTAAATTCTGGCGCTGTTTTTTTTCGACGTCACTCAGTTGATCAGCATCATCATTCAGGCCATAGCAGTCGGGCAAAAGGCCGTTCAGGTTTATAGGTGTACCCAAAGCATTAAGGTATTGTCCCCTCGGTACTGTTACTGGAGTAGGAGTCGGTTTTTTTGGCCAGTTAATGTAAGGTTTTACCTTGGCTTCCGTTAATATTTGGCGTTGGCCCCGTTTGAACAGCCGTACAGTAGAGTTTTCCGTCGTCATATCCTTTTCTGGGTAATCACTCCAAAACGCTAAAAATTTATAATCCACGTTTTTTGACCAGATGGTATCCACAGCCTCCCAACTTAAACGCCTTACCTGTTTAACCCCGTCAATTTTTAACAATTCAAGCGGTAACTTACGCAAATCGACGACTAGGGCTTGACCCATATCACCTGGAAGCTGAGTGATCCACCCGTTATCCAATTGAGGCCCTTCATACAGTGTCTCTGTTGGTCCTCTAGAGGTAAGATGGACCTCTTCAATCTCGCGCCGTGGCCAAGGCGCATAGAGCTTAGTGACTGTTTCCCAAATCATACCCATCACTCGCTCAGGGTCTTGACAATCATCGTCAAGCTCAACGTCTATAAAGGGGTACAGTTCTAAAAATTGATAAGTCCTATCATAAATTAACCGTATTTGCTCTCCTAAGTTACGATGCCGAATCAAATAGCTGTCGAGTATTTCTAATGATCTAGGTCTGTACAGCCATGAGTAGGCTTCAACATAGAGCGTGTACCCGCCAAGCAATACCTGTGGCTTACTTTCAAATGTTTCCTGGTTATTTCCAAAGGTGAATGAGCCATTAGCCGGATCATAAAAATACCGATAACGTTCTTCCTCCGACTCTCTAACCAACTTCGCATTACGAAACATGAAAAAATCATCATCGTCGCACAAGTCCAGAATCCCGCGGCGGTAATCATCCTCTGTCAAAGGAGACACCGTCAGCACCTTTTCTGGCCCGAAGGCTGGATCAAAGACCGGAGCCCCGGTACCCGGTGTGAGCAAATCAATCAGCGGATGAGTATGGCGATAGCTCAAATCGGCAATGGCGTAAGTAGCCGCCTGCAATAACGTAGTGCCAGGGTCATGTTCGGCGGTGTCGGACCAGTCCAAATGGCCATGCTCCAGCACGATCAAACTCGCCAGCTGCCACAAGGTGTCGAAGTGAATGAACTCACGTAGTTCAGGTACGGTATTGATCAGGTTTTGCTCAACATCCGCCGTACTGATCGCGCTTTTGAGGTCATCAGAAAGGCTCATGGCGTTGTCCTCAAGTTACGTTTTGAACTGACTCTATCTTCATGATCTACAAGTGGCGTCGACTCCATCACCCTTTCCAGTATTAGTACTTGAGAAGGCTGCGCGATTATCGACGCCTCGGCGCCGTCTAGCTCAAGCCGCTCAACACTCTTGACCCAGGGCATTTGCAGGAGGGCAGTCAGCACTTCGTAGTAATCGAGATTGACGCCCACGGCCACCGCCCCCTCACCGCCAGTCGTCCCCCAAGGCATAAAACGTTTGGCCATGGTGTCGACCACCTGCTGGTAGCCATAGTCTTCGCTCATACCATCAATGAAGCTCAGTTCGTAATACACCTTCACGAATATGTAAGTCGGGTTATCTAGGCTGAATAACAGCCAGGGCGATGCCAGGCTTCTTACGTAATCTTCCATTTTGCTCAAACGTGCACTGCTAAGTTTTGGTTGTAGAGGGTCGCTGTTGTCTTGTTCGCCCAGTGCAGGAATGACCACCAGTTGCAAGCGAGCCTGTTCCTCATGCCGGGCGGGCACCTGTTGAACCGTGTCGGCTATGCGCACCTCGTGCAATTCTTTGAAGCGCTCCAGCAGCAGTTCCGAAATATCGGCACGGGTCACGATGCGTCCCCGGTGGGCCAAGCGCCTAGCCACCCGGTTCATGAATGCCGGGGCATCTTCTGCGGGCAACCCCCCTTTTGATGGCCAGGGCTGGATAAACCCCTGCACACCCTCTAGGCTTTCCACGGCATGGGCGATGGTCTCAGCGGGCAATACGGCATCCAGGCCGCTGACGCGAGTTGCCAGTACCGCGTTGCTCAACAGGCCGTATATCCAGGGGGTGTCGGCAGGCTCCTCTGCCTCTGCGTGTTTAGCCGATGCCCACGTACCTCTTATCCAGTGACGCCCATTACTGCCTTCAGCATCCACTTTTAGCCAGGCATCCTCTGGCAAACGTGTACGCCAAAGACCTGATTGAGCCAGCCCTTGAGTGTCGTCCTTAACAAGGGCATCCAGCGATGACCATGTGTTGTCACCCGTCATGTAGAACCAGTTCACCGCTTGCGATTGAGGGCTGCGCACGTTCCAGTAAAGGCTCAACTCTTGACCGGGAAGCACGCCGGTCCAGCCAATAAACAGCTCTGAACCTGCATTCAGCAAAGGCACGGCGGTGTATCCGAAAGGCGTCAGTACCTGTTGCACGTCCTGCTCGCCATTGAGTTCAGCGTTGTATTGATAGTTGACTTGCAGGCGTTGCAGCAGCGCGGTGCAGGGCGGTTTTAAGGTCTCGCCTTCAGGGCTGGCGAAGCTCAATTGCTGGCGGTATTCGGCATGCCGAAAGTCCTGACCGGCCAGTTCCAGGCACAGGCTCTGGCCCTCACGCGGGTCGTCACTGTCTGTTTGGCCACGGCTCTGGCAAGCAAACTCAAAGGTCAGAGGCCGGGCTACCGGCGCGCTGTTACGCTTGCCGCTGTCAGCGAACAATGGCTGTGTGGCAGGTTGGACTGGGGTCTGCATGCCAAGCAAAGACGCTTTTAGCTGGAAGTCGCTGGTGGCCAATTTCGGAGCGAGCGTGGCCTCGCCCAGATTTTTATACTGGGCGTACCACTGTGCGAATGATTCTTCTGGCAAGCCCAGCCATTGCGGGATCAAGGTGACGCTCAGGCTGCCGGTGGGTTTTAGCCAATCGCTGCTCGACAGGTAAAAGGCATTGCCACACAAGGGTTCGTAGCCAAAGGGGTGAACTTGCTGATTGATGGCGGCGCGCCCGGCGTCTGTCGCCATGTGCACATCCCGGGCGGCAACAACCTCAAGGGTCAAGTGAGTGACCGCGGGCACTGCCAGGCCATCCTTATGCAGCAGTTTGAGCATGGGCACGCTGTAAGACCAGCCATCCAGTCCCGGTGCTGCTTCGATGGCCGGGGCCAAGGCATCCACACTCAAGATAAGGCGGTTATCTGCCCAGTCAACGCTCAGGGCCTGCCATTGGCCTGCTCCGCTGAACCAGGCCAGCAAGCGATCCGGGCGAGCAGGTTGCGTCGCGAAGGTCAGCTTCAGGGTGCGTTGCCCACGGTTCAGGGCAAGGGCCGGGCTGGCAATAATGCGCCCAGCCCGTTTACGCACATCCACAGCACTCGCCGATAAATTGGCAGCTGCAGGTTGGGTTTCAAACAACCGCACCCCGCCTTCGGGCCAGTCAATGCCGTCGGCTTCACTAAAAATGACCTCGCTTGGCGCGTCGCTTCTGGCCGAGGGGAGTGTCCAGCCCAAGTCACTAAAGTGCCCACCGTTAGCGACCACATTGCTGTCCAGCGCGTATTGCTGGGGATTCTGTTGTGCATCCTGCCCCCCATCAAGAAGAGTGCCTGCTGCAATCAGGCGCTCCTTGATGCCCGATACCAGCTCAACACCCACCACCACGTGATCAGCCACCGGGGCACGCTCACTCAGGCCCAGCATTTTGCGGTAATACAGATCACGATGACGCTCGGCAACCGTGTTGAGCAGGGCTTGCGGTGTTTCCAGCTGGCGCAGAAAAGCCAGCAGAAAGGCCAGTTGTGGCGGTAGGTTGCCTTGTGGAGCCTTGAGTAAGGCCTCGAGCCCAACCTGCAAAAGCTCCGGGTTTAAAAGATCAAACGCCTCTGGAAACCAGAAATCTTTCCAGATGACCTCAGAGTCGCCTCCTTGATTGGTGGCCTCTTCAAACCACCTTTGCAGGTGCCATTGCAGGGTCCGATCATCCAGAACGAAGGGACCACGGGTAATTTCGTTAGCATCCATAGAAATCAGACCTTCCTCGTGGCGCGGTGGAAGTGGCCCTGTGATCAAAACGGGGCACCGTGCTAATCAGTGTGTCGCCAGCCCTGTCGTATATTTAAGCGCTCTATGGGCGAGCGACGGGGGGCCAGCGCTGCGTTTTACCGTCGAAACGTATCCAGTCGATCATGACGGGCTCCCAATCGGCGCAAGGTGCTAAAACCGCTGTTTAAATCCAGTTCGATACGGACGGTTTCGAGCCGGTCAATACCATGCAGACGGTAGCTGACCTGGATGTACAGGTTGTTGGGCATCCCTGAGACCTGTTCGACGCGTAAGTCGTCCAGGTCAACCCTGGGCTCGTCTCTCAAGACGCTGTCAGCGATGCGAGTGCGCAGGGCTGCGAGCAAATCACTGCTGATATTTTCAAAGACCACCGCTTGCAGGCCACTGCCATAGTCGGGGCGCATGATGCGTTCACCCGGCTCAGTGCGGAACAGGATCTCAAGGCTCTGGGCGATGTCCTCTTCGTCGAGCACCATGACCGGACCCGCTGTCGTAAATTCGGGTGGGAACTTCCAGCCCCGCCCGTAGATGCCATCCCAGCTATTCGCCATTTTTCTGCTCCCTTATCTGTCCTTCAATCCGTGCCACTGCGGTGAGGGGGTGGCCATAAAGAAGGTTATTGCGTGAGGTCTATTTTTGGCCCTTTGATCACGATGCCTGAGGTTTCCATTGCCAAGTTGCTCTGGTCACCCGTCAGCTCTAGTTTCTTAGCACCATGCACAACCACGCCTGTGGCATCCATTGCCAAGCTGTTCTGGTCATTGATCAGGTTGAATGCGCCCTTTTTCAGGTCAAATAGCCAACTGTGCTTTTTGCCATCACTCACATATTGGAAACCCTTGAGCGCGTTGTCCTGGCTGGGCTCGAACGGTGCTTTGTTTTTGGGGTTGTGCAGCGCACCCAAAATCAGCGGATAACGTGGATCGTCATCAACAAATGTGACGATCACTTCATCGTAAGCTTCGGGATACAGGCACAAGCCCATGTCTTTGCTGGCATAAGGGCTGCCCATGCGGGCAAACAGCGGTTTTTCGACCCCCAGCATGGGAATTTTGATCGGCAGACGATTCAAACCGCGGCTGTCTTTTTGATAAGGCTGCACAACACCAATAATCGGTCGGGTATTGCGCGGCAGGCTGGCACCGTCTTGTGCTTGCACCAACGGCATGCCGGTAGCCACCACACAGGTCCAGTTACCGCGAACCCAGGTGTGTTCCAGCATGCTGATCACGCCTTTACCGGAAAAACCGCTACCAAAACCGCTGAGTTCCAGGGTGTCGCCCAATTCATATTTAAGGGTGATTTCACCTTCACCTGCATATTCGCGTACACGCAGCCACACCTGGATGCCAGCGGCCACTTGCGCCAGTTGCCGGGCGTCTGCAAGCGCCTGAGCCTCACTGTTCACCGACCATACCGATTGCTTAAGCGCCAGCCCATGCTTGGCACTCAGCGGCTTGATGGCGGTGGCCAGCGCGCCATCGCCGATGGCTTTGGCCTTGCCGGTGACGGCGGTGGACAGTTTTTGCTGGTCGACATCCCAGTACTGCAAGGTCACACCGGCCGATTGCACATCATTGCTGAACCGCCACTGTGCATCTTCAACTTTCACTTCTTTTTTCGGGTCGTCGCTGACGGCTTTCACCACATGGGTCTTGCCGCCCAGTGCCGGTGGCCGGCATTCAACCTTGTCACGGGTGGGGATGAGCCACACGGGGTAAGCCGCCAGCCGGCTTTGCAGGAACTGCCAGTCGGAGCAGTCCCACTGGATCATCTGCGGGTGTTTTGTGGTCATTTGTGAGGTGGTGGCGCTCACCCCGTGCTCTTTCAACACACCTGAAATAATCTGGCCATCATCCTGGTCCTGAAACACCTGACTGCGCAGGGTGTTGACCAGTCGTTGCAACGGGTGTTTGACCAGCAGGCGGAACTCTTTGTCTTTGAACACCACACTTTGCTCAACGATCAACCCCTTGAAGACTTCAAGTGAGCCCTCTTTGATCGTCAATTCCTCACCCGGCATGCACTTTGCGGCCAGCGCCGAGCATTCTTTCCACCAGGTGGTCTTGCTGCCTTTAGGGCGTTGTAAAACGATGCTCGCCTCGGGAATCCACTGCACACTGCGGCGTATTTCGACCCGAACGGCCACAAAGTTCTCCAGCACCTTACCGGCACAGAGGATTTGCGGAGGCAGCGGATTCATACTGGTTGCTCCGGCCACAACAAACTGTCACCGGGCATAAAGTCATTGAGATGCACCAGGCCATTGGTCAAGGCCAAATCCAGATAATCGACCGATTCGCGACCCGAGGTATTGCTGGCGATCGAGGGCAGCGAACAGCCCTGAGGCACTCGAACCAGATTGCGTTGAACATTGGGGAGCCAAGAGCCCTCGCCTTCATAGGCGCGTTGCGTGCGAACACCCATCCATTGCGCCTGGGTACTTGAGCGCCGTTGCGCGGCAATACGGCGACGAATTGGCGGGGTGGCGCCGGTCGGGGGCTTGGCCCCCTTGGATGCGGGGGTGGCCACAGGGTTGTCAGACACCAGATCAAGCTTGACCCTGGCCCGTAGCGGCTCACCGTCGCTGTCGAAAATCTCCTGGGTCACCGTCAGGCTGACAAAGCGTCCGATAAAACTGCCCGTTCCGTCCCACGGCTGATCGCCCCAGGTCACTTTCAGAAAACGTGTTTCACCCGAGTTGGCATCTTTGCCCCCACACAGCTGACAGAGCTTGGATAACTGATCGGTGACAGAGGTCAGATTGCCCGGCAGCAAGCCGTCAAAAACAAGGGGTAACGACAAATTCCCATTGCCCATGCGCTCAAATCGCATGCCGTGGTTGGCGTCGCTCACCGCTTCATTAGGCGAATAGACTGCCGAGTAGGTCTGATCCAGCTGAGTGGGGTTATACATCGCCGTGAAGCTGCCCACCGAGCTATTCTTTTTAATATCGTCGTGCTGCGCGTAAGCCGTAATGGTTAACTTGCTTAACGCCCGTTCAAAAATCGCCATGGTGCCTCCCCTTCACGATTTCGCATGGCTTCGCGCAGTGCTTCGCGCATCTCGCGCCGCCACTCTGCCCTGAGTTGCTCCACCTGCTGTTCGTCCAATACCGCTGAGGCGGGTGTACCACCGCCTTCTATGCGGGCCTCTATGATCAACTCTCTGATTTCGATCATGCTTTAAATCCAATGCGCAGCATTTCGCTGTAGGAGAACTCCAGCGTGTTGAGCAACACTTCATTGCCGGAGGCGTTCAAATCACTGGTGCTCCAACCGATCGGCAGCACATCGCTGAAGGTCCACGACGCCTCCGGCAAACTGTATTCATCCAGCATGATCACGACGACCGTGAGGTAAGACATGTCGAAATCTTCGAGGGAGTTGTAGAGAGATTCTTTGAGCACAGATAACCTTCGAACACCTTCATGAAAGGTGATATTGCCGTGGCTAACTCGGTCCGGCAGGTTCACCACTCCGGTGTTGTCACCGCCTTGGTAAAAAGGTTTGACGTCAAGCTTGTTAGAGAGGCCCGTAATGCGGGTAAACGCATAATCAGTAGGTAGTGGGATGTAGTTCCAGAAAAACGTGGCGATAAATCGATGACTTAATGAGGGCCACACCAAACGCTCATGCACATCCTGTAACAGGCTCATGACACCACCTCGCTTCGGTTAGGTGTGGACAGACGGGACAAGATCTGTGCTTCACCGGTGTGAAGTTGCAGTTGCAGTTCAATAAATTCAGCCGGCGCATAAAACGCCAGGTTGATCTGGATAATTAGCAGTCCTTCATCGAGGTCAGCACGGGTCATGCTCTCGCCCACTCCAATCTTGATACTGAATGCATCGGCTTCAACGGCCCCGGCCAACCCCCCCACTTTCCATAATTTGCGCAGCCACACACGGATAACGCCTTGAAGCCGCAGCCAGGTCAGCTCGTTGTTGGGCTCGAACAGGGCGAAGCGCACCACTTCGCGTAATGAGGCCTGCACATAAGAAGCGGTGCGGCGCACTTGAACATAGCGCCAGGGGTTGCTGGCTGGTTCATCGGTGGACAACAACGTCTGATCGCCCCATACCCGCACCCCCCGGCGTTGCAAAGAGCGAATGCGATTGAGGGAGGCGCTGGGGGATTCAAGCGGCGGCATCATTGGGTGCATAGGCCGCAATACTTCTGGAAGTTCTTCGTTGGCGGGCGCCTTCCACACACCGCGCTCACGGTCAGTTTTTTGCATCATGGCGATGACGGCAGATGAACAAGGGATTGACTTGGGGTTGGTTTGGTTTGCCTGGTAAGCCGAGTAGGTAATCAGCGGTGGCCAATAGAGGGCGCCATGGGAGCGGTCTTCGGCGGTGGCTTCCCAAACTTCTCCCAGTATACGAATGACTCGACTAGCTTCATTAGGCCCGTCCAACACCACGAATACATGATCATCACGGACGGACGGACTGAGCAGAAGCGATATGGCATCGCGCCAAATCAAGATCTCGTGCGCTGGTAACAAGCTCAAGTCTGGAACTGCCAGCAGTGTGCATTGAGGAGCCTGCGCCCAGACCTGCGGCCATGGAACACTTTGCAGGAATGTCCAGAAAGAATTTATAGGGTCTATATAACTTTCAAACCCCCCTAAAGACAATACATAACAACGTTCCCCCCCCACCTTGAAGTAATGTTTCATCGAATCGTAAAGGGAAAATAGAGTATTGTCGGACTCATACTCATTGCCAAACTTATCAACAAATTCATTAAAACTACTCAACTCATGAACTTCGTCAGCCCCTATCTGCGTGAACCCCACAAACAGCGGCAAGGCTGTGGGCAGCGCATTGGGCTGCGAAAGCGAAGCGCCGTGCACAATTCGCACACCAGGCTCGGCATTTTGAGAGTTGGCGAAGTCAGACATAGTTGCTAACCGCAGCAAGAGCTTTAGACCCTGCCTCTTCAATGTTCTGGGTAAACCGCAAGATCACAAACTCAACAGGGCGTACGGCGGCCAGGCCGATCTCGACGATAAGATTGCCCTCGTCAATGTCCTGTTTGGTCATGGTGCCCCCTAGACCCACCTGCACAAAGTAAGCCTCTTGAGGCTTCACACCCTGCAATGCACCTTCTTTCCAAAGATCAAACAAATAGTTGTCGATGGCTGAGCGCACGGTCTCCCAGGTTGCAGAGTGATTGGGCTCAAACATGACTCTACCCAAGGCGGCCTTCACATCACGTTCCACACTGTTGAACAAGCGCCTAACCGGTACGTAAATCCAATTGGGATCGGAATTTTGCTCTGTGCCTTTAAGGGTGCGCGCCCCCCAGACCACTACACCTTTGCCGAAAAATGAGCGAATGGCATTGACGCCTGCCGCATGCACGTCGGCTAGTTTTGCAGGGGTCATATAGGCGGGGGTGGGGGTTTCGGAGATGCCGTCAATCTCTACCAGTGACTTAACACCCGCAACCGCAATATTGGCGGGTGCCTTCCACACACCGCGAGTCCGGTCAGTCACCGCATAAAGACCGGCCATTGCCGGGCTGGCACGCAGGTAGATGGAAGAGGCACTGTTGAGCAATGCTTCAACTTGGATAACCAAGTCATCGTAAAGTTTCTGTTCCTCTTCAAGTTTATCGTTCACATCTGCATCAAGGGCTGCTTTGAGTCTGCTCAATGTGGGATAGTCGTCATAACCCTTCAATAAAACTTCAGTGGCTGATAGATCAAGATCATCATTTTTGATAATGGGCTGTCGTTTGTAATTCGTTTCAAAAGCCGGGTAATAGGCTGCCGTTTGGGTCGACTCTAAATCTGTTATCGTTTCGCCGTCAGGACTGTCGGCCAGCAGAAAAAACCCCTGATTATCAAGCAGCAAGGTGTTGAGGGCTGTGTATACCTGCAGATCTCTTTCAGCTTGTAGGTACTCACAATAGACCAGTAACGTTATATCCGGGACTTTTGCAATCGCAGGGGCAAGCTTGGCAACGTTTACTTCATAATTCGCTTCAGCCAGGCTGAGCACATAGCAGGTGCCGCCGCCATTTTCGAAATAATGACGAAGTGAAAAACTGCCAAGGGCCAATCCAACTTCTTTAAACGTAGTCTCTGATACGGTTGCAACGGGTTCGCTCTGTTCCTGGGTGGCAGTGGATTTTTTTTTCCGCGATTTAGTGCCCGTTACCTCTAGGGGTGCATCATCCGTAAATCGAGCCACTAACGCCTGCGGATAAAATTTTTCTATAAAGTCCATCCAGTTTTCTATTCGCACACACTCCATAACCGGTACACCTACACGCGGTGCAAACACACCGACAAAGACCGGAATTGCCGTTGAGCGCCCAGAAATGGACACCGAAAGGGAAGTATCTTCGATGATATAAATCCCCGGAAAAGCAATTTGAACAGCCATAAATTAATCTCCACTGCTCATACAGTAATTGAGTGAGTGCGAATGTTAAACGTTCATCCAAGCCATCCAGTACATGGGGCATAAAACACTAGCGCGACTCCATATTCTGAGTAAATCTCAGAATAATAAATTCTGCTGGCCGCACGGCATTAATACCGATCTCTACAATAAGCTTGCCCGCATAAATGTCTGCTTTGCTCATGGTCTGACCCTCGCCCACCTGAACTTTGAACGCCTCTTCAGGCTTGGCCCCCTGAAATGCACCATTCTGCCAAAGTGGGAACAGGTAGTTTTCAATAGCCACCCTCACTTTTTCCCAGGTCGGTTGGTTGTTGGGCTCAAACATCATGGCGCGAATGGCCTTCTCAATATCCTGCTCCACCATGTTGAATAACCGCCGCACTGACACGTATCGCCACCGGTCGGTGTCCAATGAAAGCGTGCGCGCGCCCCACAGCAAGGTACCCTTACCCGTAAACTCACGAAACAGGTTCAAGGGTTTTATATGAACATTGTATAAACCATGAACTTCTTTGGAGAAATGCAGAGTTAATGTCAGATCGCCCGCCACGGCTATGTTAGCAGGTGCCTTCCATACACCTCGGGTGTTGTCGGTGCGGGCAATCAATGCGGCGGCTATGGCGCTGGGTGGTACATAATGCCCTTTGCTATTTGTAAACCATGGTCCGTAGACGGCAGCATGATCTGAAGAGGTGCAGTGTGCCATATCATTCACTGGACTACCTGTTAATAACTCTTCACGCCCCCCAAGGGAATCACATAAAGCAAAAACGTTGCAACCGGCCGCTCTAATATCATCCAATAGCCCGAAAAAAAATCATTAGCTTCCATTCGACTGATCCCAGCCTCGACCACCAAAGTTATTAGACCTGGATTATTTAGCAAATTAACACCCAAGCTATTATAATCACTCACATAACAGCGACCGCCCCCATTAATAAAGTAGTATTTAACCGAATTATACAAAGCATCTGCCTCAAATACCTCAAAATCAGTTACTCCATCTACCAGCAATGCCAAAAAATCAAGCCAACTGTCAATCTGTAATAATTCCGATGAATCTATAGGGAACCCACCAGAGAATACAAATACAGGCACTGCCGTCTCACTCGATGAAATGTTCAGCCCAGGGCTTAAATCTTCTTCGATGTATACACCGGGGTAGGCATAAGGCATACGTGCTCCTCAACGCCAACTCGGTGCGGGCGTTATATATACAAGTCAAACGAGGTAAAGCGTGACTCATTCAATACAACAACTTGACTCACGGAGCTCCAATATTCTGAGTGAATTTAAGAATAATGAATTCCACTGGGCGCACCGCATTAAGTCCAATCTCTACAACAAGCTCGCCGGCATTAATTTGCGCTTGCGTCATCGATAGACCCTTGCCGATATTGATAAAAAACGCCTGCTCGGGTTTGGTGCCCAACAGCGCGCCTTGCTTCCACAGATCGAAAAGGTAATTGTAGGCGGCAGCTTTTACCTTCTCCCAGGTGGGCTGATTATTAGGCTCGAACATCATGCCCTCCATCGCCCGGCTGATATCACGCTCGACGGTATCAAACAATCGCCGTACAGGCACATAGCGCCAATGCGGGGCATTGTTGGACAGCGTGCGTGCGCCCCACAGCAGTGAGCTGCCGCCCGCAAAGGTGCGGAACAGGTTCAAGGGTTTGGCATTGGCGTTGTAATCGCCATGTACACGCTCGGAAAAACGCTGGCTGGGTGTCAAGCCTCCGGCCAAGGCCACATTGGCCGGCGCTTTCCAAACACCCCGTTCACGGTCTGTTTTGGCGAACAAGCCAGCAGCGGCAGCACTGGGCGGAACCTTCGCGTTTCTACCTGGTTTGTTCAACCAGGGTCCGTAGACGGCGGCATTGTTGGATGCGGGGTAGGCATCCATGTCTCCCGGCGCAGGTTCTGGCTCTTCATCTACCTTACTTTTCGCGGGGGGTACAGCGGGGACACCCGTTAGCTCTGGAATACTGTCAAGTATCGCAAACACAGTTTTACCCGCGCCGGTAAGTTCAGTGAGTGCGGATCCTAAGTCACCAATGGGTACCCCAGCCGATACCAGCAGCGTAATCTCATCATTAGTAGACACATGCTTTTCTAAAAAAACTGTCTGGCACAAATAAGCCCTACCGCCTCCACACTGAAAATACGCTTCCATAGAGAGGTAAAGTGTGCCTTCAAGATTTACCCTTCCATTAGAATCCGTTATTACCAGCCCTAGAAAATCCAGCCAAGAATCAATTCTTTCCAACTTGTCAGATACAACTTCTGAACCATCGTGTGCAAACACCGGCACGGCGGTCGCACTGGATGAAATGGAAAGCCCCGGCGTTGCGTCTTCTTCTATATAAACGCCAGGATATTTATATTCATCAGGCATGACTTACTCCTTCACCACTGTTCAATGGAGAAACGTCGAAGATTAATGGAATTCTATTTTCAGGCGATCTGCCATCAAGGTGACCTCTTCCATTGCCACTTCGTTGCCCGATGCACTTAGACTTGGGCCGTTCAAGGCAGTGATAAAGGCATTGCTGACGTTCCAGGTGATCAGCAGCTCAGTGCCGGTTTCGTCCGTCAGGCTGATCAAAATGTCTTTCTTGTCCACCGTGTTAAAGGAGATGGAGTTGAACCAGTCCGACAGTTCTTTTCGCCGTTTGGCCATACCTCGACGCAAGGTGATGTTGACCGGCTGGCGCTGACCGGGCATCAAACACCAGTGCCCCGTACCGTCTCTGTAATCAATGGTCTGAACTGTCTGACTCAGCCCGGAGACTTCGCTGAACGCCATCGCAACGTCGCCAACGGTGACCACAAACCGGTACGTGGGGATCGGACACATTTCCGAAATTTCGAGTGCTGTAGTGGCCATTTGGCCTCCTGGCTGAAACCGCTGAACGATTTTCGCGCGAGTGGAGTGACGCTTACCCGGGCACTGTATGGACATCATTCTTGTCACTGAGAGAACGGCCACTCAAGACCACGACCCGCCGTTAAATTAACCCTAGACCAAAAAAACTTTGGTCAAGCAGCCGCTCGTCAAAATTGTTTAAAAATGTTCAAAACAGGATGAGAAGATCTAATTGTGATCAGCCAGGCTCACTTTTTTTCACGGCCAGCACCGCTCAGGCAAGTCTGCTGCGTAGCCTTTACCCTATGCAGAGGGCGGCTTGAGGTGAGTTGTAATCGTGAGGTCATCACTGGCGAAGGTGTCTATTGAACGCTACACATGCCGTGACTTTGAAATAACTCATGCAGGAAATAAGCTACACAATTAACGATAACAGCCAAAAACCTACAAAATGCCCGGGGTATGGCGTTCATCAGACCGACGCGGTCTGCGTTAGCCAGTTTCTGGATTAAACGTTAGGCTTGGCCCTCCAACTTCACGACACCACGCCCATGATCGACTCAAAATTTTCTGCCGATATTGAGGCTATTCGCAGCATCGATGCCGTACCGGTCATTCTAGGTATGGTCAAACACTTGACCGGTATGCGCTTTGCAGCGGTGGCACGGGTGACTGAACATAATTGGGTAGCGTGCGCGGTCGACGACTCAATTGATTTCGGTTTAACCCCCGGCGGTGAACTGGTGCTCGAATCGACCATTTGCCATGAAATTCGCCAACATCACATGCCGGTCATTTTTGCCAATGCCAGTCATCACCCGCTCTACTCTCAGCACCACACCCCCAAAACCTATGGGCTAGAAAGCTATATTTCTATTCCCATCATTAAGGCCAACGGGGATTTCTTCGGCACCTTGTGTGCCATCGACTCGGTACCCGCCACCCTTGATGAACCTGCAATCATCAAGACATTAACCCTGTTTGCGCAATTGATTGCGATGAGCCTCGACACTCAGAATCACTTGGTCAGGACCCAAGCGGCGCTGGAGGATGCCAATGAAAATGGCCGCCTTCGAGAGCAGTTCATTGCGGTACTGGGCCATGACTTGCGAACGCCCCTCAGTGCCATTCAGATGAGCGCTGAACTGCTGGAAACCAGAACAACCGATAAACGCTCCTTGAGCCTTATATCGGCCATACACAACAGTTCGCTTCGCATGGGCCGCCTTATTGAGAACGTTCTGGACTTCGCTCGGGGGCGATTGGGAGGCGGTATTCCCATCAAGAGTCAGTGGGTTGATGACCTGGCACACACCCTTGAATTGACCGTTGACGAAGTCAGGGCCGCGCACCCCAAAGCGGTCATCAACCTGTCACTGGCGTTACCGGCCGGTATTCACTGCGACCCTTTGCGCATCAGCCAGCTGCTGTCGAACTTGCTGGGCAATGCGGTCACTCATGGCTCTCATTCGAGCCCCGTCGACGTTTGCGCCTATATGGAAAAAGACCACGTTGTTTTGTCAGTGACCAATCAAGGCAGTCCCATACCTGACTCATTGATACCCCTGCTGTTTCACCCCTTCACCCGATCAGAGGCAGGGCAACGCGGCGAAGGGTTGGGGTTAGGCCTTTATATTGCCTCGCAGATCGTGACTGCCCATAACGGCACGTTGACAGTGGCTTCTACTGAAGCGACCGGCACCCGTTTTGTAGCCCGATTTCAGGCTCGGACGTGCCGGGTTTGAGTCTCAACATAGCCACCCTTCGGTCGCACACGACTTCGCACGGTTAAGTGTCGGCCAGTGGCTTTATGACTCGCCCAAAGGGACCGCAAGCGCGTTACTTGTCAGGATGTTCGCGGGTTACCGAGTCAGCGGCTTCCACATCTGACATGTCTTCTTCAAGACGTGCATCGTCCTCGGATGTCACTGGGGCTGCAGGGTCTTTGGTTCGTTGGTCACAACCCGTCTCGTTGTCTGTAATCCCGGCACGAACTTTCTGAGACACATTGCCTGGTGCGTTTTCGTCAATATCCATGCTGGCTCTCCACTGTGAAGCACGGAATGCCCGCGCTTAAACATGTGAGTCATCAAAGCATGACAAGTGCTGTGTACTGGACGAACGGCAGATACACACAGCTCGGCACAGCGGGAAATCACAGGCAGACCTTTGTTTATCACCTTCTTGTTACCCCGCGCCGGTCAATCCGGCATGAAAAAAAGAGTGGGTTTAAGGCCGATTGCTGTCCTGACCCACGACTGCAATCGACCTCCTCCCACTCTGATCAGTGCCCGCCGTTGACCGGCGCGTGATAAAGCAAAGGCGCTTGAAGAACTAAGCGGTTCTGACCGCCAACGCTTTTTGTCTGCGATACAGAATCGTCGTGGCCGTGAACCCGCAAACCGCTGCGAACATCAACCAATAGGCAGGTGATGCCTTGTCACCCGTGGCCTGTACAAGCAGCGTCGAAATTGCCGGGGTGAAACCGCCAAACACAGCGGTGGCCAAACTGAACGCCAGTGAAAACCCGACCACCCGCACATTCTGTGGCATCACCTCGGTGAGTGCAGCCACCATGGCGCCGTTGTAAATACCAAAGAAGAATGAGAAGTACAGCAGAACAGCGAGCAGTCGTTCGAAACTCGCCGCCTCTGCCAGCCAGTGCATGGCGGGATACGCAGTAAAGATGCACAGCAGCGATATGGCCAGCAACAAGGGGCGACGGCCAATGCGGTCGGAAAGCGCCCCACCGATGGGCAGCCAGATAAAGTTGCTGATACCCACTAGCAGTGTGACCACCAGGCTGTCGGTGGTACTCAGGTTCAGCACTGTCCTGCCAAAAGTCGGTGTGTAGACCGTGATCAAATAGAACGTGGTCGTGGTCATGGAAGCCAGCAAGCCACCCGCCAGCACGGTGCGCCAATTATCACGCATTGAGCGGAACACCTCGCGGGTCGTTGGACGATGGCTGCGCGCAGTGAAGGCTGCGGTTTCTTCCAATGAGCGACGAATGATGAAAATGAACGGGATGATCACGCAGCCAATGAAGAACGGAATACGCCAGCCCCAGTCGGCAATTTCAGAGGCCTGCATCGTGGCATTGATCCCGTAGCCCAATGCCGCCGCCACGACGATTGCCACCTGCTGGCTGGCCGATTGCCAACTGGTGTAGAAGCCGGTGTGGCCGGGCGTAGAAATCTCCGCCAGGTACACGGAAACACCGCCCATTTCTGCGCCAGCGGAGAAGCCTTGCAGCAGCCTGCCCAACAACACCAGAATCGGTGCCGCCACGCCGATGGCCGCATAGCCAGGCACTAATGCGATCAATACCGTACCGGCTGCCATGATCGACAGCGTCACGATCAGCCCCTTGCGTCGGCCCACTTTGTCGATGTATGCCCCCAGCACAATGGCGCCTAAAGGACGCATCAGGAACCCGGAGCCGAACACCGCGAAGGTCAACATCAATGAGGCAAATTCGCTGGTGGCTGGAAAGAACGTCTGGGAGATGTAGGTCGCGTAGAACCCAAACAGAAAGAAGTCAAACTGCTCAAGAAAGTTACCGCTGGTGACCCGCAAAATGGCGCCCAGTTTGGACCCACGGCCTCGGGTTGTTGTTTTTGTTGTTTTCATTATGGATACCGTTGTGTTCGCTATTATTTTTGGAGTTATTGCGTTAACCGTCAGTCGCTGCCGGCGTTGATCGGGTTGGGTTGACGCTTCTCGATGGCGTGTTTCAGCAGCGCGGCGCTGCGGAATATTCCATGCGCGAATTTGCTGTAGGGCATGGTCAAGAAAAACGCCATGACCAGGCCGAGATGAACAGCCAACAGCAAACCCAAGGCAGGCGTGTCGCGAAAAGCCAGAAGCGCCAGGCCGCTTGCGCTGATCAGTAACAGCAGCGCGATGAAGCCGCGGTCCATGGGTTTTTGCTTCTCATCGCCGTGCGCTGGGTTGCGACGAAGGTTGAGCCAAAGCAGACCCGCCGGGCCGATCAGCAAGCCGATGCCACCGGCAATACCCAACAACACCGGCAAACTGAAGATCGGATACGGCGCCGACCAGTTCAACAGATAGTGAAACAGTGTGGCCACGCCCGTGGCGGCGAAGCACAGCATGAATCCGTAGAAGGTGAAATGGTGGAAACGGCGTCGCCACAAGGTGAATTGGTCGTCGGCGTTGTTGCAGCCTTCGCCATGACCGCCGTCCAGGTATTTGAGCTTCGCGACGTTGGCCGTGGCCTCCAACGCTGCAGCAGTTTTTAATGGCAGGGGGGCTGCAACCGGTGAAACATTACGCCAGAAGCGCCTTACTCCCAGGGTCAGGGCAAGCACCGCAAAACCAAAGACTGAGCCAAACATCAGCGCCAAGGTGTTATGCGGGAAAATTTCATAGAAATTACCGCCGGGAATGGCCGTGAACAGGTTGCCCATGAGCATCAGGGTCAAGCATAAAAACAGGGCAAGCCCTGCACCAGACGCCAACGCCAGAGTCAGGCCGTTGCGCTGATACAACTTGCCCAACGCTTGCGGCCAAGCGTATTCGGCGTAGGTATCCAAGCGCACTTTGGCCATAGCCTTGGGGATATTAACGTCGAACTCGTGTGGGGCGGCGTACTGACAGGCGTGCAAGCATGCGCCGCAGTTATGGCACAAGTTGGCCAGGTAATGGACATCGGCTTGGGTGAACTCCAGACGCCGCGTCATCGCAGGAAATACTGCACAAAAGCCTTCGCAATAACGGCAGGCGTTGCAGATGGTCATCTGGCGCTGCACTTCGCTTTCGTCAAGATTCAACACCGGGATTAACGTGCCCGATGCTTGGGGATCAAACAGCTGCATGTAGAGACTCCGTCGTTACAGTTGACGCACCAAAGCCGACCGAAGCCGCTGCCTGCACACCGGCGATGCGCCCAAAAGCGGTACCGATAGCCATGCCGATGCCGGCGGTGTAGCCCTTGCCCAGAACGTTGCCGGCCATCATTTCTCCTGCCACGAACAGGTTGGGGCTCGCTTTGCCGTTGAAGTGCACGGCAGCGGTTTCGTCGGTAGCAAGGCCCAGGTAGGTGAACGTCACACCGGGTCTAAGCGGGTAAGCGTAGAAAGGAGGTTTCACCAGTGGCCGCGCCCAATGGGTTTTGGCGGGCGTCAGACCTTGGGTGTGGCAGTCGTCCAACGCCGTGTGATCGAACGTGCCAACGTGGCAGGCGTTGTTGTAGTCCTCGACCGTCTTGACGAATGTGTCTTGAGGCAGCTTCAACTGGCGGGCAAGGTCTTGCAGTGTATTGGCGGTGGTGCCGGGAAATACCGGCGGCATGAAGCGGCCGATGGCTTGTTGATCAATGATCGAATACGCCTGCTGTCCGGGTTGACCGGCCACCAGCCGCCCCCAGATCGCATAACGTTTCGGCCAGAAGTCCTCACCTTCATCGTAGAAGCGTTCGCCATCACGATTGACCACCACACCCAGCGATACGCAGTCGATTCGGGTGCAAATACCGCCGTCATAGAGTGGCGCACGGGCATCAATCGCGACCATGTGTGCTTGCGTTGGATCGCCGATCACATCGGCGCCAAGGTCGAGCATGCGCCGCAGTAAAATGCCGGTGTTGAATCGGGTACCCCGGATCAGGAAATTGTCCGATGGCCATTCACCGCGTTCGTTCTGACCCCAGGCTTCACGCAGCCATTCACGGTTGGACTCGAAGCCGCCGGCCGCCAACACGCAGGCCCTGGCTTCAATACGTTCTGCGGGAAAATGCTGACCATCAACCTCATGCTCGGCCACATGGGCGGCGACGAATTTACCCCCATCCAACTCGATGTCGGTCACTTGCGTGTTGTAGCGAACCTTCACACCCAGGCGCTCTGCGCTGCGGTAATAGGCATTGACCAGCGCTTTACCGCCGCCCATAAAAAAAGCATTGGTGCGCGCCACATGCAGTGCGCCGGACAGCGGCGGCTGAAAATGTACGCCGTGGGAACGCATCCAGTCGCGGCATGATGACGATGCCCGAATGGCTATGCGCGCGAGCTTTTCATCCGTGAGGCCACCGGTAACCTTCAACAGGTCTTGCCAGTACTCTTCTTCCGGATAGGCATCGATCAGCACGTCCTGCGGTTCGTCGTGCATGCACCGCAGGTTACGGGTGTGTTGGGAGTTGCCACCGCGCCAGATTTTCGGAGAGGCTTCCAGCAGCATCACACTGGCGCCCGCTTCTCGCGCCATCAGAGCGGCGCACAAGGCAGCGTTGCCACCCCCTATGATTAATACATCGATCATCATCACTCCTAGATGTGCAAGAAGACATGAACGAAGGACTTCTTGCGAGTGGGACGAACGATAGGGAGCAGACGGGATGACCGAAAGGCTGCTTTTAGCGCGGGGTGTTTAATTTTTCTAAAGGGTTGCTCGTTTAGGGGCGCTCATGGATCAGGGGTTGAAAGCGTTTTACCCGTCTATTCCTTCTATCCAAGTAGCACCAGGCCACTGTTTGTCGGCCACTAACTGTCGCGCCACATCCACGAGCACCAGACGCGTTGCCAGTGCCGCCGGTGAGAGTTCGTCGTCAGCCAGCGTCGCCAGAAGATTACGCCGGCCCACATGCCGGTCGGCGATCCTGACCATCGAAAGGCCGCAGCGGTCTTTAACGGCGGCGGCCGCTCCCGGTTGTATCGTTGCGGCATGCCCGGCTCGAACCGCGTTCATCAAGACCGCGAGACCGTCGACCTCCATGATGACATTGGGTGTAAGGCCGACCCGCTCGAACGCGCTCGTCAGTGTCGAACGCAGGCCATGTTGAACGCTAGGCATCACCAGCGGCAGGCTGCCGAGATCGGCCAGTTGCACGCTGTCACCCGAAGGCGCATGAGGCAGGCCGGGCGCTGCAATGACAAACAGTTTTTCATCCAGCAGCGGAGTCACGCTCCAGCGTTTACCGCCTTCGAGCTGGAACAGGATGGCCAGGTCAATTTGTCGTGAGTTGAGCTGCGCCGCCAAGTGGCCGGAAAGCATTTCCACCAAATGCAGTTGGATGTCCGGATAACGCGCACGCATTGCGCTGATCAATGGCAACGCGATCACCGTCGCGGTGGTCGGTGCCAAGCCAACACTGACATAACCGCTCATTCGCCCGCGATGGGCGGCCATGACTGCGTTTTCCGCCTGGCGCAGGGTCAATTGGGCATGGTGTAGAAACGCAAATCCGGCGCTCGTGGGCGTCACCCCGGTAGAGGTTCGATTCAGCAGACGGGTGCACAGTTCGCTTTCCAGCTTGGCGATTTGCTGACTGAGGGCTGACACGCCAACCTCAAGCTCCAGTGCCGCACGCCCCAAACTGCCAAGCTCGATAATCTTGACGAAATAGCGCAGTTGTCTCAGTTCCAATGTGGCTGTTCCTTGCTCATTTGTTATTCAACTACCTGAACACTCGCCACGTACGGCGCGTAGACCGAAGAGGCAGCCTTGCCGAAGGTTAGGGTTGACCGTTGAACGCGCCCGCTTTTATCGAGGACTGCTAGCCGTTGACCCGACCTAATCGTCTGCGAAGTGATGAGCGTGAAGTCGAATTAACCACTCGGGATTCAACGGTGATTGCTGAATCTGCGCTTCTGGTCGGTTGCTGGCGCTTGCCCCACTGATGGCAGCGGCTCAAGGCCTTCTTTTGCAATGCGATTCGAGCGCACCGTATCCCCAAGTGATTAGGGTTTCGCCCTGATGTTCCCAAAGCGATTCATTGCGCCCAAGGTACTTTACGCCACTGCCAGTTGGCTGCTGGTACATGAGCGATACGCTGTCGCCACGCTCGGCGATTAATGTCGGCGGTTGCGTTTTAAAAAACATCACAGACACTTCGCTGGCAGGGTTGCCATCACATTGGTAGTAGACAGGCCCGGTTTGCGGGACCAGTCGGTACTGTGCTTGCAACTCGGCGATCCGACGCTGGTATTCCATGCGCAAGCAGGCGCCGACGTCATCACTCTTCCAGCAGTCGTCGCGGCCCTTTATCCATCCACGTTGTTCTGCTTTTAGCCGCGGAGGATGCTCGTTGCTGGCCTTGATACTCGCGCTGGCGTAAACGTGCGACAGCTTGCGATCGAGCGCGGATAACGCCTCGTCTTTACATATCATCGCTTCGATAGCGCCAGGTTCTACCTTGGCGCAATCATAGGAAGGGCCTTGTGCCGCGTTGACTGTCGACGACTTGACCGTGCTGCCAGCGGCCATCGGTGTCGCCTTGATATGCTGGTCAATGTATTGGCACCAGTGATCAGAGCTGCGTTCAGGCACATTTGCCTCACCGCGAACCCCTAACTTGAATTCGATCACCGATTTCCATTCATCGGACCCTATATCAGGCCCGTGCCCTAGCCCGTCAGTTGTCTGTAACACTTTATCAACCGATTGATACCATGAGTCAGTGCACATCGATTGCGCCTGAACAACGCCTGTGAAGCCAATCAACAACAAAACCAGGTATTTGCTCATGGGTGGTCCCTTTCGATTTAATCAGTCGCCAAGCACAGATCGAAGTCTGATCTATCGCCCAGCGTTGAGTTAATCATACCCGTTCTGCTTCAGGCCCCAAGGTAGTTCTTGGCTGGCATGTCTCTGCCTGAAAGGGTCAATAGCTGCACTCTTCGAAAAGCTGCTTTTGGTTTAGGGCCGTTATGTGTCGATAGCATGCGTCGTGACAGGCTGTCATCGCCAAGTTCGAGATGTCGATTTTAAAGGTCGATACAAGGTTGTCGGTTGAGCATGATAAGGCGTCTTATTGGCGTTGCAAAACGCGCAACTTAAGCGCTCCTATAGACCCTATTCTATAAAAATTCATATCTCTGGTTCGTCCGCAGCTTCTATACCACGTACTAACTTCGCTCAACGCAGCGCAAAGCCGATGGCAACTCGTTAAACAGTTTCTGGTACTCCAAAGTGAAATAACTCGAATGGCTGAACCCCCAACGCTCTGCAATATCGGCAATGCTTGCATAAGGATCTTCTTTCAATGCGCGGCGCGCACCGTTCAAGCGAACCGAGCGCATATACTGGATAGGTGTAACCGCGGCCACGGACTGAAAGCTGTATTGAAGTGTGCGTCGCGACACTTTCAATCGTCGACAAAACTCAAGTACGTTTGATGAAGCTGCAGGTTCTTCTATCAACCATTGATGACAACGCTCAACGATGTAGCCGCGGGTACTGGGCCTGGGCGTTTCCTGAGGAACATCAATCACTCGCTCCAACCACTCGACGACCATGAGCGTTAGCGACTGCAATGTCGCGCTTGTCGGCGTGCCCTCCATTAAGGACTTGAACATCACGATGCCAGGCACTAAACGGTGTGCTCGCAGGCACACTCGCTTGGGCCGATTTAGTTGCATCAATGCATGGAGCACCGCTTCGTCCAGCAGGTTGCGTAGCGTTGCATAGGGAATCGACATGCAGAGTACATCCATGCCCGCCGGAGTAAAAACACGATACTCATCGTTGGGCAGCAGCACCGTGGCGTATTTTTCCGCCATCACCCCTTGATCATCCACTCCCGGCCAAGCAAGCGGGAACAAAATATTGACTGCATTCTGCGGGAGGCAGATGTGCTGGATAACCTGCTGATTGAGACGCTCACGAAACAGCTGAACTTCACCCGCCTGGACCACATCCAGCCGCCCTTCGAGGCTGCCGCAACTGAGCTGGTCATAGCGCTGACGCCAGCCTGGCAGTGCGTTGGCATGCTCGACAATGTCGGTTGTTCGAAGGGACTGGCGCACACTGAACCTCTATGGGCAGGACTCTGCAACGGGTAAATGTTACAAATTATTAGCAAGCGTTGTGCCAATCGCCTCCCCCCTCCGCTGCGTGCTGAACGCCCACTAAAGATCCATTTTGAGCACCAACTTAAAGCATCCTTGCGTTAAGTTAGTGCACTTCTTTCGCGCCACTAACATTAAAAGCCCCCGGCATGATGAATTGCCAATTTGTGTTAAAGGACGCCAACAACCGCATCTTAAAGTGATTGTGCCTGCCCGCTTTCGAATACTTTGCTGGGAACTTTAAGGACTCCATTTATGAGTAAGACACTTAAACGCCGTCACTTTAAATTAGCTCCGATGGCCTTGGCATTAATCTTTGCCGGCCTTACTTCAACCGCCCAGGCACATGGCGGCGCAGCGGAGATGGTGCCTCTAAAGTCGACCCTGGAAAACTTTGGGGCCACTGTCAAATGGGACGACTATGCCAACCTCTTCGTTATTTCCAAAGACGGGGCCTATGTTAAGGTAAAACCCAACAGCAACGTGGCGATGCTTAACGGCAAAAGATTCGAGCTTAGCGTTCCGGTGGTATTCAAAAACAACACTGCACTTATGTCGCACGACTTCATCAATGAAGTATTCCAGTCTGGCCTGGATAAAACCTTTAGCGTCGAAACCCGTCCACATCCACTGAATGCTTTGAGTGCCGACGAGATCAAGCTCGCTGTCGAGGCCATCAACCGTTCAGAGCACTACAAACCAAATTTCCGGTTCACGGAGATATCGCTCCGGGGGCCGAAAAAGAGCGAAGTGTGGGACTTCATCTATACCGCCAAACCCGTGAGTCAACCTCGCGAGGCTAATGTGACCGTGCTTGATGGCAGGCACGTTGTCGAAGCCGTGGTAGACCTGAGCACCCAAAAAGTTCTGAGTTGGGAAGCGATCAAGGATGTTCACGGGATGGTTCTGCTGGACGACTTCGCGACCGTGCAGTCTGTCATTGAAGGCAGCACTGAATATGCTCAGGCGCTGGCCAAGCGTGGCATCAAAGACGCCAAGAAGGTTGTCACTACCCCGCTCACGGTGGGCTACTTTGATGGTAAAGACGGCCTAACGCAGGACAAACGCCTGCTTAAGGTGGTCAGCTATCTGGATGTCGGCGATGGTAACTACTGGGCTCATCCGATCGAAAATCTGGTCGCCATCGTCGACCTGGAAAGCAAGAGCGTGATCAAGATCGAAGATGCCGGGATAGTGCCGGTGCCAATGAAGCCCACGCCTTATGACGGGCGCGGACGTAAAGCGGCAACCGTCAAGCCACTGGAGATCATCGAGCCTGAAGGCAAGAACTACACGATCACCGGTAACAGCATTCACTGGCAGAACTGGGACCTGCATTTGGCACTCGATTCGCGGGTAGGCCCGGTGATTTCCACGGTCACCTACAACGATCAGGGCAAGAAGCGCAAAGTCATGTACCAGGGTTACTTGGGCGGCATGATCGTGCCCTATGGTGATCCAGACGTGGGCTGGTACTTCAAAGCCTATCTCGATTCCGGGGACTACGGCATGGGGACTCTCACCTCCCAGATCCAGCCCGGTAAGGACGCGCCTCAAAACGCAGTGCTGCTGGACGCGACCATCGCCGACTACAAGGGCTCGCCCACCAAAATCCCGCGCGCGATGGCGATCTTCGAACGCTATGCAGGCCCTGAATACAAGCATCAGGAAATGGGCCAACCCAACCTCAGCACCGAACGCCGGGAACTGGTGATTCGCTGGATCAGCACCATCGGCAACTACGACTACATTTTTGACTGGGTCTTCCAGGAAAACGGGGTGATTGGTATCGACGCCGGTGCAACGGGCATCGAGGCGGTTAAAGGCGTGAAGTCCAGCACCCTTCATGACGCCACGGCCAAAGAGGACACTCGCTACGGTACTTTGATCGACCACAATATTGTCGGCACCACCCACCAACACATCTACAACTTCCGCCTGGACATGGACGTAGATGGCGAGAACAACTCGTTGGTCGAACTTAATCCGGTGGTCGCCAAAAACGACCGCGGTGGGCCGCGCACCAGCACCATGCAAATTGACCAAAAGGTGGTCAGCACTGAACAGCAAGCTGCGCAAAAGTTCGACCCCGCGACCATTCGCCTGGTCAGCAATACGGGCAAGGAAAACAAGATGGGATACCCGGTCTCCTACCAACTGATCCCCTATGCCGGGGGGACTCACCCAGTGGCCAAGGGCGCTAATTTTGCTGGCGACGAATGGTTGCGCCATCGACTGAGTTTCATGGACAAGCAAATATGGGTGACCCGTTACGACCCTCAAGAGCGTTATCCCGAAGGGCAATACCCGAATCGCTCTGCAACTGATACCGGTCTGGGCCTGTTCTCAGCCAACAACCAATCGATCGAGAATAGCGACAATGTGGTGTGGCTGACCACGGGCACTACTCACGTGGCACGCGCCGAGGAGTGGCCGATCATGCCAACCGAATGGGTTCACGTACTGCTCAAGCCTTGGAACTTCTTCGACGAGACCCCCACACTGAACCTCAACTCTCCGAAATAATTACAGCCGCTGTTGCCGCTTCCAGCGACCCCCGCTTTGACTGCGATATATCTGAGCCATATTTGAGCAAGGCTTTGCGGGGCAGTCGGCCAATTGAGCTGTGAATTGTCTTCTACACTCCTGTGCGACGCGTATTTTGGACGTGCCTGGCAAGGCACAAACTATGAAGGAGTAAGTAGATGGTTCGAAAAATTTGGGTAGTTGTCGCGTTGGTGCTGTTAGCCGGTTGTGCTACCAACAGGGCAGAAGTAGATATTTTGCCGCCAGGCAATAGTCAGACCCCTGCTCCCGCCAATGGAAAAAAAGTCTATATCAGCACCGTGGATGATCGAGTTTTTCATATCAAACCCTCCAGTTTCGATATTCCTTCATTGAAGTACGACGAGATCGACGACAAGTCGATTACCGAACGAGCGATCGCGCGTAAACGCAACAACTACAACATGGCCATCGGCGATGTATTGTTGCCCAAGGGGCGCACCGTTTCAGAACTGGTGGGCGATGCTGTTGCCACGGCTTACCGGCAGGCAGGCTACCAAGTAGTCAGCACTCCCGGTGCCAGTGATGCCAGTGTAGTGAACGTGCAAATCGTTGAATTCTGGTCATGGTCTACGACCGAAGGGGTGCTCGACAAGGTGCTTCAAAACAGGTCCTATTTGCAGATAAAAACCCATGACGCGCCTGCCCATAGTGTCAAAACCCTCATCAGCGAGAAGGTAAAAGTGGTCACTGATGATGACTGGAAGAGAGTCACCGAGGCGGGCCTTGAAGCCATTACTCAAGAAACCTTGAAGCAGCTTTAAGCGGCTTCTGAGCCCCCCCCCTTTACGACCGTCTATATCAGTGACCAACTTCAGCATTGGCCAAGGGTGTATGCGGTCTTTTTTATTGCGGCTGGAACGAAGAATCAGAACTGGCAGTGCCGGGTGATCGTCTACAGTGGGCCAACAGTGGACAGTCACGGTCAGGCCTAAAATGAGTTAGAACTGCCTGAAAAGCGCAGCCGCTACTACCCCCGCTGCGATTGCTGGTAGTGGCTTCCTTATAATCAACATGGCGCCTGCGGTGATCAACAGTGCCAGTCGCGCAGCGTTGTCGCCCTGATATGCCATCGGAGCCAGAAGGGCTACCAGTACTGAGCTGGACATCGCCGCTATGAACTGCTCAACCCGAGGCCCGATTTGCACGAACGCCATCACGTACACGCCTCCCCAACGAGTTGCCACTGTCACGAGCGCCATGATCATTACCAGAATCAAAGCGCCTGAATCTGCTGTCTCAACGCTCATGCTTGTTCTCCGTCCGGATCGTTCCGGCTATCCCGCCCGCCACCGCACCTACAATGACATTGCTGTTTTCGGGTAAATATCGATACGCCAGCAGCGACGCGCATGCAGCGACAATCCAGATTATCAGGAGGCGAAGACTTTTATCCCCGCCGACCACCATGGCCAACAGAAAACAACCCATCACCCTATCCAGCCCCAGAGCCTTGGGGTCATGAATGGCACCACCGGAGAGTACACCGATCCAGGTGCCGATTACCCAAGACAGCCAGAGCACCAGACCGCCGCCCAATAGAAGCCCCATTCCAGGTTGGCGCTTGCCGAACGCCTGCATCGAAAGCGCCCAGTTAGCATCCGAAACGACCAGCATGATGCCGTAGCGTTTCGTCTTGGTGAGGTGTTGCAGCCACGGATAAAGCGTGGCCCCCATGAGCAGGTGGCGAGCGTTGATCGCAAATACTGTGATGGCTATAGCAGCCAGTGAGACATCACGCCCCCAGAGCTCTAGTGCTGCGAATTGCGCAGCCCCCGCAAAAACCAAGGTGCTCATAGCCACTATCACCGTCTCGTTCAAGCCTGCTTGGGTTGCCGCTAATCCGAAGGCTGCCCCGAAGATCGTCACGAAAAGGGAAATCGGAGCCAGCTTGGCAAAGCCGAGCCAGACCAACTGTCGGTCAAATTCATGCAGATCGTTGTTAGGCTGTTTCATTATGCGAGCACTTCCGGTTAGGAATTGATGAGCGGTTCAATTGACCCCACTAATGACGAGAGTCAGTCTGCCGCTACTTTGCTTGCAGACAGTGCTCAAAGAAAAACGCATAAATCGCTGATAAGCTATCCGCTAATCGAATATCACTGGTGACGGCTGTGACCTTTCACGATTTACAGATTGATTGGCTGAAATGCTTCGTGGCCGTGGCGGACGCAGGCTCGTTATCAGGCGCAGCTCCTGAGGTGCATCGTTCTCAATCAGCAGTCAGCATGAAGATTAAGAAGCTTGAGGCTTCCCTCGATTGCCTGCTCCTGGTGCGAGGCCCGCGCCAGCACCAACTCACCCCCCAAGGGCAAATGCTGTTGGGATATGCTCGTCGAATGTTGGATCTGCATGCGGAAACCCAGGCAGCTTTTCATGGGAGTCAGGTGACGGGCCGGATTCGCCTCGGCGTACCCGACGATTACGCAGCGCGCTACCTGACGCCCGCGCTCAAACGCTTTGCCCCAAACTTTGGTGCAGTAGAGATAGAGTTGAGCTGCGAGCAGTCGACCTCCCTCATTCCAAAGGTAATGAGTGGCGATCTGGATATCGCATTGGTTTCCCGCGACAACCCTCAGCATGGGACGTTATTGTTTCATGAGCCTATGGTGTGGGTCGGGGATGCTCAATTCCAGGTCTGGCGGCGCGACCCGCTGCCCATCGCCGTCTATGAGGACGCCAGCCTTGCCAGGCGCAGCGCCTTGCAGTCGCTGGCATTACAAGGACGTCGATACAAGGTGATGTACAACAGTTCCAGCCTCGCGGGGCAGATTGCAGCAGTGGAAAGCGGCTTAGCTGTGGCAGTGCTCACCCGATGCAGCGCACCAGCGCATTTGAAGATTTTGGGACCAGAACAAGGCTTAGGCCCCCTGATGCCGATGGAAGTCTCTGTATTTCGAAGCCAGGCCTCTCGGGGCTCGAAAGCTGTGGACAGTCTTCACGACCTATTGATCAGGACTCTTCGGCTTTCCGCTACCTTTGATAGAGCAAACAGCTTGGCGCCTGAAATAGGCGGTAATTAGGCCTCGGTGAGCGTTCATGGGCGACTACTTTTCGACCGTCGCTTGCCGCCCGGCGCTTGAATCATCTGTCTATCGTCGCCACCAGCCCTCTCTGGCACAGTCAGCAAGCCTGCTTGTCTGAGCGCGTGATATCTTCAATTTTCCAAAGCTGGTTTATCTAGTTTCATCGCCATCTCTCTTTAATCACTAAAGGCGACACATGCCTGCGATTATCCGCCTTGCTGTACCAGAAGATGCACAACTCCTGCCCGCCATTGAAACCTCCGCTGCTCAAGCATTTCGCATGATTGCTGAGTTGAGTTGGCTGGCTGAATCGCCTCCGATGTCCATCGCGCGTCATAGCCAACTCATCGCGCTATCGACATGTTGGGTTGCACTTGATGCCGAAAATAGGCCCCAAGGATTTCTCAGCGCTGAGCAGCACGGCAATGATCTACACATCCATGAATTATCAGTGATGCAATCGATGCAAGGACAAGGCACCGGGCGGCGCCTGATCAAGGCAGCGATGGAATATGCGAGTTCAACCAGACTTAGTTTCGTAACGCTTACCACCTTCACAAACGTGCCATGGAATGCACCTTTTTACTCCCGTCTGGGGTTTCAGACGAAAGCAACCAAAGACCTAGATCAAAGGCTAGCGGCGATATTGAGCGAGGAATACAAGCACGGATTCGCTCCGAAAAGTCGGTGTGCCATGGTATGGCCAGTGACTTAAATACAAAACTTTCAGGCCTCTTAGATACCAATACTGTTGGTTTCGCTACCCGCTTTCTTGGGAAGAGCAGTCAGTGTTGTTTGCTGAGTTGCCAGCGCCCTTGCAACATATGGCCATGTTCAAGGTGAACACTGGCTGTCGTGAGCAATAGGTCTGCAAGCTGCAGTGGGATTGGAAGATGCTGTGTCTGAGTTGGGTACTAGTGTTTTAGTGATACCGGCTGGCTTTGGCGGGAGACGTGGAACCTCTGGTGTGAAGAACGGCGAGGATCGTCTTGTGGTTCTGAATGGGGTGCCCAAGACAGTCATCGAGCAGCAGCGCGGCCAGAGCAAGGAATGGGTATTTCCCTATGACGACACCAAAATGCATCGGATGAACGATTCGGCCTGGAAGTAAGCACAGGTACGCGCAGCGAAGATATGGCAGGGGAAATACCTGCGCCCTGCTCATCCAGGCTACTTGTCTATCCGGGGTCACGATTTGAAGCACACGTTTAGTCGACCCCTTAGGGCGGCAGGTGTGACCGAGGAAGACCGCAAAGCGTTGCTCGGGTTTAAGAATGGCAGCATCACCAGTCAGTACTCCGGCGCAGAGCTGGGGCAACTGATTGAGGCTGCAAATAGGGTATCCGCGACCGACTCAAGAGGCCCGGTTCTGACAGTTTTGAGAGGAGGCAGGCGTGAAGTTTAAAGAAGTCACGCAAAAGTCACGCGCATGAAAAAGCCCAACTCGCGAAAGTTGGGCTAAGTCATTGAATTATATGGTCGGGACGGAGTGATTCGAACACTCGACCCCTAGCACCCCATTCAAGCTTGTATCTCTACAGGCCGCTAAATTCAAGGCTTCGCACTTGGCGCTCGCTGCAACGATGCCTAACTGTGCTGAACCGTAGGTGACAAGATCACTCGAAAAGTCACTCGGCCTTTTTTGCCCCGCTCCGACTATCGACCGAACGACAACTATTGGCATGAAACCATATCAAGCTGCTTCTGCATTGCCTCGATGGTGGCTGGGAGTTACTGAACAAAGTCCACCCGTAAACGAAGGCTCCAAGGAAGAATAAGAACCCTCCCGTACCAATTCGGCACCATTCGCTTCACGCTCCATACGAGATCATCAGGCTAACCTCAGTTTACCTGATGAGGAAATGGATAGTTTATACCTTGCGCGCCTCTGCCCTATTGACTCGTTAGACAAGACATGATGGCATTATGCCCATCCGTCCGTTAGAGCACGAGACAATGCCTGAAGCTTTTTATAAATACATGACTTATAGCACCGCAGACATTGTGCTTAAAAACCAAACGCTTCGCTGGAGTACTCCAGCGACTTTGAATGACCCCTACGACATTCAGTTTGATCTCGGCATTAACTTTGACCGCGAAAAAGTCCTTCATCACGCACTAGAAAAGCTATGGAAAGCATATACTGGAGAACTAATCGGGCATCCAAACAGTCAGATGTCATCCGCAATTAGTTTAATGAGACCAATGCTTCTAGGAATATCTAAAGAAAAATTCACTCAAAACATGGAAAAAGGAATAAAACAGACATTTTCAATATTCGATGAGAACGCAAAAAAACTACACGAAATAACAAGAGCGCACCTTTCCACTAGCAAAATATTGTGCCTGACTGACTCACCTATTAATCAACTAATGTGGGCTTACTATGCTGATAGCAACAAAGGTGTAGCTTTACGATTCCAAGATGAGCCCGAGAAGAACAGCCCATATCAGCTAGCTAAGAAAATGTCTTATATGCCTGACATCCCAAGATTATTTGAGGACGATGAGCTATCCGACTTCTTGGCTGGGTTAGTGATTTTCGATTCTGCTATACGCATAAACAAGCTGGTTTATACCAAGTCTGACGCATGGGCCCATGAGAACGAATGGCGGATTTTCGCAGGAGATGGACGCGATAAGTTTGCTCCTTATGAGGATAAAGCGTTTGGCGCCAGAGAGCTCACAGGGGCGATTTTTGGTTGCCGCATGCCCCAAGATCAAAAAAAAGAGTTATCGATAACTATCAAAAACCTATATCCACATGTAGAAATCCTACAAGCAACTCCAGCCAACCACTCATTCCAGCTTGAGCTCTCCCCTTTTAAGGAAGTTTAAAAACTCGTGCTAAATACAGGAATCTCAGCCCATGTCTAACAAAAAAAATATAAAATATGACCCATTTGAAAAAATGCACCCCAGGTGTCTTGATAATAATCTAGAGGAGCTTGCTCACAACCTTTTTGAACTTTCTTGTGAGGGATCAAAGCCTGTATGGGACGAGATTAAGGCTGAAGGCTTTGAAAAAAAACCAGATCTTAAAACAAAGTTCTTAGCCTTATCCCATAAAGGAATGCGTGAGGCCCAGAAGATCATTACCGAAATCATCCAATCCAATGAAACCTTGACTGACTCACACACAGTTTTATTCAGTGGTATCGCCGATAGCATGGGCTGGCAGATGATTGGCGAACAACTTTGCTTTGCACGCAGTTTTTACAAAGAGCAAACAACGATAAACTTGAAGCAATCAAACTTTGACTCAGTTGTTTCAGCAGCCAATCAAACAATGAGCAAAGACCCTGGAAGCTTCTCACTAATATCCGATCTGACCTCTTTTGTTCAAGTTGGCGATTTGCTTACAATGGGTGCTCGTGGTGGCATATCGATCAGCGAGGTAAAAGAAGGAAAAAAGAACCATGAAATTATGGAGTTCATGAATTTTTTTGCAAAAAAAGGCTGCCCTCGCTCGCTCCATTTTTTCGCTCAAGAGCACGGAAAATCAGGCATCAAACAGCTACAACGAATGTATCGACAAGTGGATCGCATGAGGCACGTGAAGGAGATTATTACGAAGGGCATCTCACTTGATCCTGACACGAATAAAAAAATCTTCATCCCTGAGAAGCCTGTGCACATACCAGGCTGGCACAGTGAATTAAATGCGATTCTTGATCAATCAGACTCGACGGGCAGTGCCTTGGATATTATTGACGACTGCCTATATATTGCGTCGTACGCCAAAGGCTTTGCTTTGGCTAATGGCCATATCGCTTTTAATTTTTGGTTTGATGAATCCGGAGGAACAGCTAACTGTCCAAGAGCCGGACTAATAGACTGCATGACCCATCCTCTAGCCCTTCCAATATTCAACTTGAACATCTCACAAAAAAATAAATTTGACATTCTATTTGGCCGAAAAAATGTTTGCATCGGCCTCAATATAACCGCCTTACTAAAAAAACTTGAAAATGAAGGCTTTACCGTTCGCGAAGGTACAAACAAGGAGGCCAGTATATTAGACCAGAAAGGATTTTCTCCTTACAGACACAATGGCAAAGCCATTTACATTGGCAATGAACAGCACGAGATGGTACTTATGGACGGGATATTTCTGAGAGTTCTATTCCACAATCAACGCCCTATTGAAACAATCAGAACCATATTAAACAACCACCTAGAACCAGCCCCACAATATATAGTCGAACAAACCTAGTCTCCATGAAAAAGCAATCAGGCTTTTTTTGAACATTAAAATTTATGCCGCCTAGACGTAAGCTCTGGAGGGGCGTTTGCTCTGCGCCCCACAATTATAGATCGCTAACGCAAACGCCGCCCAACACCACGCCCAATGGCAGTACGATCCGTACGAACTCTAAAAATCTTTGAGGGCTCAGAAAAAGAGTAATATTAGTAATATCTCCTCCGAAAAACAGCCGCAGCCCTTATAGATAAAGGCCTACAGCAGTTTTTGGAAAAGGCTATATTGAAGCGATATGATGGCGATAGTATTACCTTTCTTAAAAGCTATATTTCTACTCCTCAAAACCCAATGAATCCGGGGGGTTGCCAGAAATATTACTTTTCATATCGCTTCATATTACCTCACCTTGTAATACCGAAAGCCCTTTAAAACCGGGGCCTCCACACCTATCCATCGACCCGTACTACTCATATCGCTCTTTTTGAAAATACCCCCTCGGTCTGAGAACTAATCTCAATAAAACGACGTTTTTTAGGCGAGCCTGATTTGCCCGAGCAATGAGGAATGTGATCGTCGACCATCTGCAGTCCCGTGAAATCCAACAGATACGCTAAAGGCCCCGCCAGTCGTGGCAGGCAGGGAATTCAGCCTCTCCCCGCACACCATCAATACCTGCCCGAAAAAGATCGTACGCGTTTTTGAAAACACATCGAAACCTACGTTTTAAAAGTTTTCGCCCAATGAATCCGGGCACTTCACCGCTACGCCTTCCGCGTCCGTTCTGAGCACCTCCGTGCAACCGCGCTGCACTTCCCTTCAAAACTTTGCATTCTGTGCAATTGCCGAGCGGCTGCAGAGCCCCACGGCCCGCCTGGGCTGCAGGTTCGTTTGCACTACATCAGAATTTGCACAAAAAAAAGACACAAGGCCCGTCGGCGGGAGGGGGATAAGTACTTTCCCAGCTGTTATTTTAAGTCAAACCTATGTTTGCAAATGTACGCTACCAGTCGAGGGGATGTGTGCCGATGCTGAATGCTTTGCTATGCGGTCAATCAGTGATAAATTTTAGTAGCCTAAAGGAATAGTAATTTCGCTGGCCTTATAAGACCAAACCTACCAAAAGCTACGCAAGGAATAATAGTGAGAATATCTCTTATAGAAAATGGACTTGACTCCCTAAGAAAAGGGTACCAACACCTTAACGAGCATGAAAACTTAGAATTATTGAAAGCGCAAGACGCTCAAAAATTTTCATCACTTAAAGATTCAATCTTGAACATCCAACATGGAGTGGAAATACTATTCAAACATTTGTTAGTAACGCACAATGAATTCTTACTTTACACTGACATCAGTAGACTTAAAGAAGCTTACAGGAGTAAAGCAAAGGGCGAGATCTCCGAACTATACGAAGCGGAAGGCGTCCATACGGTGACATTTAAAGAGTCCATAGATCGCCTTCGAGATATATGCGGGATTCCGATTAGCGAACAACTAAAAAAGAAACTACTCAAAGTTGAGTCTTGGCGAAACAAGATAACGCATAGCGCCGCAATAATTACAGAAGACGATGTGGCCAAAACGCTACTAGACCATCTATTTGATCTGGACGAGCTTTTAGCACCTATACTAGGAGAACAGTACTACAAAGGACAAGGCCGCACCGAACTAGATAGAGCTTACAACCTAACAAAGAAAATCTACGGGGAATTAAAAAACAAAATAAAAGCGCAAAGCATTGAAGCTTTGATTTCAGCCTTACGCTCCGCAAGAATAAAAAATGTTTCTCCGTCCGGCGTCATGACAATTAAAAATTTTAAGCAAGCACATGAGTTTTTGCTTCATTTACAAAAAGATGGAAAGCTGAAATTCTCATGTGACGTAGTGAACTCTCATACATCCGGCCATGCCGTGGTAATTGAACATTTAGAAGAAAACTACATGACAATTTACACGACAGACAATCAAGTCGGTTACAAATTCCGCTTTGCCGGACTAGTAGTTTACATCCCAGAAATAAAAAGCAATGTTTCGCCTCTGATTTTTCTATTTTCTTCAAAAATAAAACCCAAGGGATCTAGCCCAGTTATTGATAGCCACGATAGCTGGACTATCCAAAAAGGCATAGTATTTGATGAGGATGGCTCGGAGGACTGGACCAAGGTAAATCATGATAAATCAATAGCGGAAGTTTACAGCGAGTATGACCCTACCCTACCACCTCACAAAGATGCAATCCGCATTCTCACTTCAGGCTTAGCGATATACATGAACGTTCAAAAACTAAACTACCCCTCCCCCCTAAACTACTTTAATGCAAGCCCTGAATTTTCTGCAGATACACTTGCCGATACTCTTACTAAGCAAATTGAGGAGAGAGCTCGGCAGGATGCTAAAGAGTGACCGAATTCAGTTTTGTAAGCAGTAATCCCGCCTTTGCCGCATCTGCTAAAAACGCATCGGCTTGTGCAGGGATTTGTGGCGTGCCATGAGTATGTAAGGCTATCTGGTTTGCTAATTGCTCGACAAGACTTAACGTGTCGCATAACACTCTCAGTACGTTAATAGCGTCCGACCCCAACCAAATCTTAGGTGACTGTAAATTAAGACTGATTTCTGCAACGCTTTTACGTAGTCCCTGGATCCGCTCCTGCATATCGCCACCCACCGTGGCGTTGTGCTTCTGCCCCACGACAAGGTTCAAGTCCCGCCCGGTCGCCTGGTGCAGATCATCCACCGCCGCCAAGCTCGCAGATCCACCCGACAGCAGCTTGAGCGCGCCCAGCGCTTCTATTTTCTTGATCCCGCCTACTGACTCGGTTGAATGGTCGTCCACCGTCCTGGTGTGGTTCTGGAAGGTCTCTGTGTTATCCAGCGCTTCCACCTCGCGCTCAATCGCCTTGTCCTTAATCTTGCCATCGGTTTGACGCAGCCAGTTGCCATCCGCATCGACCCGCTGCTGGCACGCTTCGCTATGCTGCCAGACCTGATCCCCTTTCGGCACCTTGGGCATACTCAGGCCGTGCGGGAGGATGGTTTGGATGTAGGGCTTGTGCGGCAGGCCGTAGGCGAAGCACACGACGACTTGGGTGCCTTCTTCGGGAAAGGCATAGATGCCCATTTCTTCGCCGCCTGTGGGCAGCGGCAGCGGCACCCCGGCCAGCATGGGCAGATCCGGATCCGGCTCGCCATCGGGCAACAGCACTTGAATATCTACGGCATAGCGCGGACGGAAGTCGTCGCAGATTCCGGCGCCGCTGGGGGCATCGGCTACGGCCACAACCCGGGCAAAGCGCGGCAGGTGGTAACCACCTGAGAGTTCGGGGAATTGTCGTTCTACGCTACGGCGGATTGCGTCGTCCATCGGATGGCCATCTGGTTGTCGACGAGGGCCACACTGGTGATGCGCTCGCCTTGGTTGATTGTTGCACCTGGTCGCAACCCGGGAAGGGCCGCGATCAGTGCGCTTTGATTGCCTTGGTAGCCGTCGAACAGCTCGGCAGGCAGTTGTAGCGGCGTTCGCACGCCGAAGAAGCTGTCGGCCCAACTGCCCACAAACACTTCGCCGTCGCCTTGCTGCTGCCAGATGAAGTCGGGGATGTTGAACACGCGGGCCATGCTGTCCATGGCTTGAAAACCCGCTGCCAGGCTGTAGAAAAACGGGGCTTTTACACTGGCGTACGCTTGTGCCGGCACACGAAAACGCAGGCCGGTGTGTTGGCTGATTTCGGTCAGCACGGCGCGCAGATCCACGTGACGCAGGTTCAGCGGCAGCGGTTTGGCAAGGATCGCGGCCATCTCGCGGCAGAACAGCACCTGCTGCACGCTGTTGGCAGCGGTGCAGCGCTCGACGTAGCCAATGAAGTGGCGTTGCAACGTGCTTTCGTTGTAGCCGATGTCGAGTGTGACAAGCCCCCTCACGGGGGCAGCGGCTTGAATGGTGAACGTGGCCCGGCCCGGGCTTTTCAAGTCCAGCCGCACCTCGTCTTTAATCAGGGCCACCGGCTCGCCGTTGATGCTGAGGATCTTGTGCAGTTTCATGCGCCACCTACCCCGCCCAACCAGCCATCAACCTTTTTCAACGTCGCTTCAAAGCCCGTCAGTTGTTGTTCGCCTCCATCCGAATCGGCGCCGGTACCGCCGCCACCACTTCCCACAGCCGCGCCCGGGCCGGATTGCGCTTTGACCCCATTGGCCGGGCGCCGTCCCTCGACTTTCTGCGGGTTGGAGACTTTTTCGCTCAGGGTGAACTGAATCCGCCAGGCACTGAGGGTGTCGTCTTCCCGGGCGCTGACGCCTTCGGAAAACTCCACCTGACGGATCCCGAACGCGCTGGCGGTGTCATTGACGACTCGATAAGTTTTGAGCTGGCCACCACCTTCAGTGGCTTCGGCCATCCGCATCAGATCGCGAAGTTGCACCTGATCAATGTAGGGAATCATCATCGAAGCGGTCAGGGTCTTGGGCTTAAAGCCCTTGTGTGCGGTTTCGGTGTTGCTGGTCTGGCCTGAAAGATCAGCGGCTTCAATGCGCATATTCGCGGTGATTTTCAGGTTTTTGCCGCGCACCTGTTCGCCATCGAGTAACAGCGTCATAGGCCCACCAGTTCGCGCACAAAGCTCAAGCCCTGTTCCGACCCCACCAGCAACACACCGGCACACAGCACCCACTCATGCCCGGGGGCTTCTTCCTTCAACAGATCCCGGCGCAAGTCGCTGGCTGTGCCCGGGCCGATCATCCGCGCGCGCAGGCTGCTGTCGGCATGGCCACCGGCGAGCAAGGCCTTAAGGTCGTTCAGTTGTTGGTCGCGTCCTTGCTGCTGCGCCACCTTGCGTTTGGCCAATGCCGCCAGATCGCTCATCGGTGAGCTGTCAGCCGCGTAGCTCTCCAACACCGCCAGTTGGCCGGACATGGATTGTTTGGCGGCCTTGAGCAATGTGCAGCGCTCCAGCGGCAACGCCTGCCAGCGCGGCAATGTCCCGGCGCTGGGCAATTCCCACTTTTCGGTTTCCAGTTTCGACAGGTGCCGCGCCCGGCGTTCGGCGCGCACCAGATCAGGCATCGGCAGCAACGCATTGAACCGGGACAAGCTTTCGGCCAACTGATCGAGACGAGTGGCCAGAAACATCAAGCACAACGCGTGCTGCGGCCCATCCGGGCGGCTGGCATCGCTGACATCCACCAGTTCGTTCGCCAGTTGCTGCACCAGGTTCGGCGCTGACAGAAAGCGCTGGTAGCCCGTGCCTTGGACCACGCCGCTTTGAAACGGCGTCACCACAAGACAGGCCGGGGCTTCACCCATCTGCTGAGTCAGTGCCGATCGGCCCGCATCAATCGCGCCTTGGGCCGCAGCACCCACCGGCCCGGGGTTGGTACTGGTCATGCCATCCAGCCCGCTCAAGCGCAGCGCCGTGCTGACCAACTCGCCGCTGGCCAGATCCTTGGCCGTGCTCAGTTGGCCCATCCATTGGGTGGCTTGCTCGGGCCAGCGCAAGGTTACGGGTGCCCAGCTCATGAGATGGCCGCCCCCCAGTGAATGGCGTCGACAGCCTTCAAGTCGTTGTTGGTCAACGCTTGATCGAGTTGCTGTTTCAACTCATTGGCGTACACCAACAGCTTCATTTTGAATTGGTTGAAGTCCTCCCCCACTTGCCGCAATTGCTGAGCCGTGTGCAGGCGAAAGACCTTTTCACCCTGGGCATCACGGCAGGGATAGTGCATATCAATACCCAGCAAAATGGCCGCGTTCAGGTTTAACTGGTCATCCAGCTGACTGCTGTAGTCAGCGCGTGTGCCAATGGCGCTTGAAGTGAAGCCCGAGGTGATGGCTTCTTCACAACGCTGATCAATGTCTTGGCGCGTACGCAATGTTTGCTGTTGCACGTTGAGCTTATAAGGCCGGAATTCCAGCAGGTTCTTGAGGTAATAGGGCTGCTGATCCTTGCGGTAATTCAACGAGCCGTCATAGATGTTTTTCGCCACATCGACGGCTTCGTCCGGAATCGAATCCCCATGCAAAGCCGTTGTATAGCGGGTCAGAATCAGGCCGTCGGCGGCCAGTAGAAAACAGAAACGGGCCATGATTATTTCCCCAACGCCAGACAGAAGGCTTGGCCTTCATATGAAAAGGTGCCGCCCGCGTTCCAAAGGAAACGCGAACTGTCCACAACCTGGTGCACCATGCCGAAGTTGTTGCCAAAACCGCCCTGTGTGCTGGACATGAGACTGAACAACATGCCGAAGCACTCATTCGGGAACGGGGTCGGGAAGTAGCGGTAATCACTGCTGGACAAACACTCGCTGGTGGTCGCCCACTGCAATACCCAGCCGCCCAGCCACGTAGGGGCGGCAAAGTAGCCATTGCGCCCGATCGACCAGGAGCAACCCCGGCGCAGTTTCTTGGGCGTGACAATGGTGCTGTCATCGTTTCCCGCATCGATTTGGGCGTCAGAAGCAATGCGCGCCACGCCCACTTCGGCGGAAGTGGCCAGCTTTGAGCTGTCGATGATCGTGGCTTGCCCCTTGAACACAATCGGGTTCGCCCCTGCGTCTGCACGTCGCACGATCAGTTGACCGGCCGCGCCCGCCATTACCACCGCAGGCAGCCCGGTGTTGTGGCGCATCCAGCTAGAGCCGTCCCAGTAGCAGTTTTGCGACAGGCTGGTTTCGCTGATAGAGCTTAAAAATCCGTACTGCCCCCCGTGAATGTCCAGGCTGTCACCCGACAAGGGATTACGGTTTGGAATGGCGTCAGTGATGCCGTATTCCTTGAGCGTGGTGCCCTTGTCGGCCTTTTTATCCAGCGTTTTGTTGATGACAACCAGGTCTTTATTGATCTGCCCCACGTTCACATTGGTCTTGTCGATCGCGGTATTGATGGGCACCAACAAGCCGTCCACCTGGGTGCTGCTATAGGTGTTGTTGCTGTCCATTAACGTAGCGTCATACGTCCAGACAATGGGATTGGCCCCGGCCGCAACCTTGCGAATGTTCGCCCGGCCATTGGTGACGGCCACGCATACGGCGGGCTTGCTGGTGTCGTGACGCATCCAGCGACTGTCCGCCCAGTAGCAGTTCTGGCACAGGCTGGATTCGAGAATCGAACTCACGAAACCGAAGCTGCCCGCGTGAATGTCCAGGCTGTTGTTAGGCAGCGGGTTGAGGTTGGGAATAGCGTCGGTGATGCCATACCCGCCCAACGTCGTGGCTTTGTCGGCTTTGGAGTCCACCACCAAATTGAGCGCAGTCAGCAGGCGATCGATCTCTACGATGCTGTACGTGTCGCCACTGTCGCGGATCGAGGCCGAAGACGTCCACTACTCAGCGGCAGAGCTGGACCAACTGATTGAGGCTGCAAACAAGGTATCAGTAACCGACTCACGCGCACCAGCGCTGACGATCCTGAAGAGGAGGCAGGGATAACAGGAAAACCCAAGGTCACTCGAAAAGTCACTAGGGCAGAAATGAAAAAGCCACCTAAAAGGCGGCTAAGTCATTGAAAAATATGGTCGGGACGGAGTGATTCGAACACTCGACCCCTAGCACCCCATGTTCGCTCGTAAAATCTCGCAAGTCATTGTAAATAAAGAACAAATATATTTGTTTTGGCTGACAAAAAACACTGATTTTCGTGCATTGGCAAACGGTAAACCGTGGGCTGTAGGGTGGGTTTTGCGCAGACCTGGTGTGTTACGACTCTGCAACTCGCATATAGAAAACTCAAAATACTTTCAAACACTTCAAGTCCTAGCACACAACAAAATCAGAACCGTCCTACACCTCCGATTTCCCCAATACCAAATACTCCCCCTACCCTTTGACGCCAATGGCGGATACCCTGCTCGCCCCTAGATAGCCAAGCGCCATCATCCATTACAAATCTAACAAATCGCTCGAGTGAGATCACATGGAACTGTTCCTCATCATTTTCGGCTTATGCACCCTTGCGCTGCTGGTCATCGCAATAAAAAAAACAAAGCTCACATCCAAGCTAACTGCTGAACTTCGCCAGCGAGAGCAGATCATTGATCGCCAGCAGCAAGAAAACTCAGCTCTACTAAGCCGTGTTGACCGCCAGGAGCAGGAAAATACAGCCTTGCAGAATCGCGTCGACGCCCTTTCCAAGTATCAAACCATCATCGATGCGGAGGCGCACGCCAAAGAACTCAACGCACAAGCTGAGAGTGTTTTCGCCCACTCGAAAATAGCTGCTGCAGTCGAATTGCATGAAGCCAAACGCATAGCAAAAGAAGAGCTGATTACAAGCGAGATGGAAATGGCTTCAGCTCGCGCAACTGCGAGCAGGATTGTCGAAGCCGCCAACAAACGCGCAGAAGAAATTGCAGGTGACGCTTACAGCGCCATGAACCGTGCAAAGGAATTTGCTGACACAGCAAAAGCGATGAAGAACATCATCGAAGGCTACGGTGATGCTTACATAGTGCCGACCTACAATCTGCTGGATGATCTTGCAGAAGAGTTTTCTTTCACTGAAGCGGGCCAGAAACTCAAAGCGGCACGTGATATGAGCCGCTGGATGGTCAAGGCTGGCCGGGCTGCTACTTGTGATTACGCAGAAACAAATCGACGTGACACGGCCATCCGATTTGTCATCGATGCGTTCAACGGTAAAGTCGATTCAATCCTTTCTAGAAACAAAGCTGATAACCACGGAAAGCTGGAGCAAGAAATTCGGGATGCATTTGCCTTGGTTAACCACAACGGCACCGCATTCAGAAACGCACGTATCACAGATGAATACCTCGCCTCGCGCCTAGAGGAACTGAAGTGGGCCGCAACAACTCGCGTGCTGAAAGAGCAAGACCGCGAGGAGCAGCGTCTACTGCGCGAACAAATACGCGAAGAGGAAAAAGCCCGCCGTGAGTTTGAACGCGCAATGAAAGACGCGGCGAAGGAAGAGGACACCATCAAAAAAGCGATGGATAAGGTTCTTCAGCAAGCAGCGAATGCCAACGATGCACAGCGGGTAGAGTTCGAAGCCAAGCTGCGCGAGCTGGAACTTAAGCTTCAAGCTGCAGAAGAGAAAAACCAACGTGCTCTGTCAATGGCGCAGCAAACCAGAACCGGCCATGTTTACGTCATTTCTAACGTTGGTTCGTTTGGCGAGGAGGTGTTCAAAATTGGCATGACTCGTCGCCTGGAACCTAAAGACCGCATTCGTGAACTTGGGGATGCAAGTGTTCCATTCGAGTTCGACGTGCATGCGATGATTTTCAGTGATGACGCGCCTAGCCTCGAGAAAACCCTGCACCGCCACTTCCTTCGCCGTCAGATGAATAAGGTGAATCCACGTAAGGAATTTTTCCGTCTTGGGCTCAGTGAGATTCGGGCTGAACTCGAAAGCCTTGGCGTTGAAACCCTCTGGACGATGGCAGCTGAAGCACACGAATATCGCGAGACGATTCGTATTGAGCAGCAAATCCGGGAAAACCCTGTGATTGAGCAGCAATGGACACGTCATCAGCTTGAGCATGAAGAAGTAGAGAACGAGGTATTGGCGTAAGTATCGGGCTCGCTTGAAACAAAAAGGGTGGATGCAGTGCAATCAACTCTGCGCCACTTCTACTTGGGCGGAGATTCCAAACATAGGATAGGGATTCGAACGTTTTCTGCGTGCATTCCGCGCCGCTACAGACCGTGAATGCGGAGTATTGGATGCACAGCCTCAAGCCTTATCGGCATTAACAGACCTTAAGCTCCGCTAGAACTGCCCTAATTAACAACCTTACCGAGATTTAAAGTTAAAGCAGACCGCACGTCATTCGACGAGACTCGGGTCTAGGCGATAATTTAGGGATGGAGTAGGATTAAATCCTGTTTAAAAAGGGGCTCTCATCATGCGCAGCACACAACAATTCAGCATCACGCTACCCAATCAAATGGCCGATGCGGTAAAAGCCAAGGTGGCAGCGGGTGAATACGCGACTGAAAGTGAAGTGATTCGCGACGGACTGCGTGCTCTGATGGCACGTGACCGCGCTCTTGAGAACTGGCTAGTGGGCCAAGTCGCTCCGGCATACGACGCCTTGAAAGCTGATCCCTCGCAAGCACTAAGCATCGACGAAGTGCGCGCGCGGCTTGCCGCAGAACATCAAAACACCACGCCCCAATCGTAATGGGATACACGGTCGAATTTGCACCGCAAGCCCTGGAGCAATTGACGGCGCTCTATCGTTATATTGCCTCTGCTGCCTCGCCGCAGATTGCCCAGCGTTATACCGATGCCATCGTGACCCATTGCTCAGAGCTTCAAACATTTCCGCACCGAGGCAATCTGCGCGACGACATTCGCCCAGGGTTGCGGATCACGAACTATCGCAAGCGTGCGGTTATTGCCTTTACCGTTGAAGCCAAACGGGTTTACATCCTGGGCATTTATTATGGCGGGCAAGACTTCGAATCAGATCTGCAATCCGATTTGGATGACTAACCCCACAGCATCACCACCTCATCACTCGGCACCGGCACATCCGGCAGATGAATAATCACCCCCACCCGAAACGGCTGCGCCTCATCGGCCAGCCCTTGGTTGGCATCGAGCACGGCTTCGACGGTGCCGTTGAGGTGGCCGTAGTAGTTCTGGCAGAGGGTGTCGAGCACATCGCCGCTATGGGTTCTGCAGGTCGTCGCCATAGCGCACAAACTCCAAGGTAAAGCCCTGCTTACGCGGGATACCGCCTTGCAGCAGCGCGCTTTGTTCTTCTTCGATATTTTTTAAACACCCGTTGCCCAGTACGTCGCCGTAGCCGGTGGTCAGGCCCAGTGGTATTCGCCGGAACGATTAACCTTCTCTCGCCAGCTGTTGTCCCAGCTATCCGTCGACCATGCCCACGCCCACAATTTATGTGCACGCAAATAGTGTGATGATGAGCGCAGACCATGGTTTGATCATGTGCCGATGATCTCGCTATTGGATGAGAAGACGAACTGCCGCAAGCCCTACCCGCTTTCTTTGGAAGAGCAGTCGATCTTGTTTACTGAGTTGCCAGCGCACTTGCAACGTATGGCCATGTTCAAGTTGAACACCGGCTGTCGTGAGCAAGATGTCTGCAAGCTGCGTTGGGATTGAGAGATTGCTGTGCCCGAGTTGGGCACTAGTGTTTTAGTGATACCGGCTGGCTTTGGTGGGAGACTTGAAAGCTCTGACGTGAAGAACGGCGAGGATCGTCTTGTGGTTCTGAATGGTGTGGCCCAGTCAGTCATCAAGCAGCAGCGCGGCCAGAGCAAGGAATGGGTATTTCCCTATGACGGCACCAGATGCATCGGATGAACGATTCGGCTTGGAAGAAGGCGCGGGTACGCGCACTGAAGATATGGCAGGAGAAATACCTGCGCCCTGCTCTGCCGGGTTTCGCATCGATCCGGGTTCCACACCTGTGGCAGAAGGCTGCGTGCAGCAGGCGTGACTGAGGAGGATCGCAAAGCATTGCTCGGCCATAAGAATGGCAGCATCACCAGTCACTACTCAGCGGCAGAGCTGGACCAACTGATTGAGGCTGCAAACAAGGTATCAGTAACCGACTCACGCGCACCAGCGCTGACGATCCTGAAGAGGAGGCAGGGGTAACAGGAAAACCCAAGGTCACTCGAAAAGTCACTAGGGTAGAAATGAAAAAGCCACCCAAAAGGTGGCTAAGTCATTGAAAAATATGGTCGGGACGGAGTGATTCGAACACTCGACCCCTAGCACCCCATGTTCCCTCGTAAAACAGCGTAAGTAATTGTAAATAAACAAAAAACCTATTTGTTTTGGCTGACAAAAAACACTGATTTTCGTGCATTGGCAAACGGTAAACCGTGGGCTGTAGGGTGGGTTTTGCGCATACTTGATGTTGCAACCCGTTTATAGAAAACTCAACATACTTTCAAACACTTCAAGCCCTGACACACAACAAAATCAGAACCGTCCTACACCTCCGATTTGCCCAATACCAAATACTCCCCCTACCCTTTGACGCCAATGGCGGATACCCTGCTCGCCCCTAGATAGCCAACCGCCATCATCTATTACAAATCTAACAAATCGCTCGAGTGAGATCACATGGAACTGTTCCTCATCATTTTCGGCTTATGCACCCTTGCGCTGCTGTTCATCGCAATAAAAAAAACAAAGCTCACAGCCAAGCTAACTGCTGAACTTCGCCAACGAGAGCAGATCATTGATCGCCAGCAGCAAGAAAACTCAGCACTACTAAGCCGTGTTGACCGCCAGGGGCAGGAAAATACAGCCTTGCAGAATCGCGTCGACGCCCTTTCCAAGTATCAAACCATCATCGATGCGGAGGCGCACGCCAAAGAACTCAACTCACAAGCTGAGAGTGTTTTCGCCCACTCGAAAATAGCTGCTGCAGTCGAATTGCATGAAGCCAAACGCATAGCAAAAGAAGAGCTGATTACAAGCGAGATGGAAATGGCTTCAGCTCGCGCAACTGCAAGCAGGATTGTCGAAGCCGCCAACAAACGCGCAGAAGAAATTGCAGGTGACGCTTACAGCGCCATGAACCGTGCAAAGGAATTTGCTGACACAGCAAAAGCGATGAAGAACATCATCGAAGGCTACGGTGATGCTTACATAGTGCCGACCTACAATCTGCTGGATGATCTTGCAGAAGAGTTTTCCTTCACTGAAGCGGGCCAGAAACTCAAAGCGGCACGTGATATGAGCCGCTGGATGGTCAAGGCTGGCCGGGCTGCTACTTGTGATTACGCAGAAGCAAATCGACGTGACACGGCCATCCGATTTGTCATCGATGCGTTCAACGGTAAAGTCGATTCAATCCTTTCTAGAAACAAAGCTGATAACCACGGCAAGCTTGAGCAAGAAATTCGGGATGCATTTGCCTTGGTCAACCACAACGGCACCGCATTCAGAAACGCACGTATCACAGATGAATACCTCGCCTCGCGCCTAGAGGAACTGAAGTGGGCCGCAACAACTCGCGTGCTGAAAGAGCAAGACCGCGAGGAGCAGCGTCTACTGCGCGAACAAATACGTGAAGAGGAAAAAGCCCGCCGTGAGTTTGAACGCGCAATGAAAGACGCGGTGAAGGAAGAGGACACCATCAAAAAAGCGATGGATAAGGTTCTTCAGCAAGCAGCGAATGCCAATGATGCACAGCGGGTAGAGTTCGAAGCCAAGCTGCGCGAGCTGGAACTCAAGCTCCAGGCTGCAGAAGAGAAAAACCAACGTGCTCTGTCAATGGCACAGCAAACAAGAACCGGCCATGTTTACGTCATTTCTAACGTCGGTTCGTTTGGCGAGGAGGTCTTCAAAATTGGCATGACTCGCCGTCTGGAACCTAAAGACCGCATTCGTGAACTTGGGGATGCAAGTGTTCCATTCGAGTTCGACGTGCATGCGATGATTTTCAGCGATGATGCGCCTAGCCTCGAGAAAACCCTGCACCGCCACTTCCTCCGCCGTCAGATGAACAAGGTGAATCCACGTAAGGAATTTTTCCGTCTTGGCATCAGTGAGATTCGGACTGAGCTTGAAAGCCTTGGCGTTGAAACCCTCTGGACGATGGCAGCTGAAGCACACGAATATCGCGAGACGATTCGTATTGAACAGCAAATCCGAGAAAACCCCGTGATTGAGCAGCAATGGACACGTCATCAGCTTGAGCAAGAAGAAGTAGAGAGCGAGGTATTGGCGTAAGTATTGGGCTCGCTTGAAACTGAAAAGGGTGGATGCAGTGCAATCAACTCTGCACCACTTTTACTGGGGTGAAAACTCAGAATTGAGGATAGGGATGCGAACGTTATCTGCGTGCATTCCGGGCCGCTACAGACCGTGAATGCAGAGTATTTGGTGCACTATCTAAAGCCTATACCGGCCTGATGAGGCCTCACATTTGCCCTAAGATTGCCCTAGTTAACGGCCTCTCAAAGTTTGTTATCCGACTGCCTGGACAGCGGTTCATGATCGTCAAAAATCGGCTAGAAGCGGGCATGGGTGTCTACAAAAGTTGGCTCGACTCACTAAGCTCGATCACGCTTTAGTAATGCCTTACGACCGCTTGTTAATAAGCCACTCCACCAGACCAGAGCTTACGACAAGACGAGCAATACGGCTCAAATCCCATAGATGTATATCTTTTCGCCCTTCAACGGTCGGAGCCAAGTCATATTTGCACGTGTGATAAATAAAATACATCTCATCAAACTGCTCATACTCATCATAAGATTTCAAATAGTATTCAAAATCAGATTTTGACGTGAATGATTTAATCTGCACAAAGGCCCGCTTTTGGGTAGCGGGGGAATACACGTCGAGATCAATGTCTTTCTCCGTCTTGCCAAGCACGGAAAAACGCTGCCAGCCGGATTTGGAGAAAATAAGGTCAATCAACAACTCAAAATCGTGCCACCACAGTCCTTTGATCAGCTCTTCGACCTCATCCCTGAGCCTCTGCAAGGAGTCCTTGGCGGTCTGAACCTGATCAATCGTGTGGCCGTTGATTTTTTTGATTAGGTAATCTTGCATCTCAACCGAGCAGATAGTCCCTCTATAGCCCTGCACCTTAGTGACCCGGCCATCAATATTTTCGACACGCAAAGGCTTGCCGTGGATGTCACATGAGGACCACTGGCCAATCACATTACGAACCCGGCTCAGGTCGAAAAGCTCTTCCACCTTCGTGTCAGCAAAGCACCAATAAAGGCGCTTTTTGTAAAATGTAATCCAGAGGCAATGCTCATCAAGCTCGTAGAAAGCACGTATCTGATTCACAGAACTTGAGGTAGTGGCCCCGTTGCCTTTCCTTGCGTTGAACCAGAATTGACGCACTGCATACCAGTTCCCGTCGAGCGAGTCTTGATGATGAGGGCTATGATACCCAAGCCTGATAACTCCTTCCGCTATGCAGGACGCCTCCCACTCTCCGCCCTCACCGAGCTTGATAAACCGGACCTGTGTAGGGTTGATTTCTTGCACTTAAAGCTCCTTAAATCATCCAGTCGGAATTCACAGCCCAAGCGTCAGCAGGTGGTTGAAATCCTCATGACAGCGCTTCATCAAGGCATAGTCTTCGTCGTCAGCGCTCATATTGCTCAACCCTAAAGCCGTTTCATTACAACCTATGCTCACGAAGCTTTCGTAAAAAGCCCGGTCACGCAATTTAATAACATCGTTGCGACTACGAAAAACCTCTAACAACGTTGAGTAGGTGTTTTTTAGAATCCAAGAGTGGTCCGCAGCCCTGAGTCGATCAATATCAAAATATAGCCTTTCAATGACCTCCAAGCCCGGTATGACCTTTACTACTTCTAACGCATCACGATAGTCGCGTCTGTCGAGGAAAAACTCCATAAGGGCTTCTCTGGAATAGCGCATCAGCGATTTGTTTAACCCTTCAAACCGTGGGTTCCCGGAATAGAAGAGGAATGCGCTGGCGATAACCTTCGCAATACGAAGAAACTCATCGAGTGAGTAGATATTAATTCCCGTCTGAAACCCGAGAAGGCGCATGTCTCCATCGAACACCTCACCGGTCCAACGTATGCCAAGATCTCCGTTGATGTGCATTATGAGAGTAATCACCTCTCGAGTGCCGCTGTAGTCCCATGTTGCTTGATCAAGAAACTCATCAAGCCTTTTGAGACGCGCTTGCAGACGACCGAGAAGATTCTCACGCTCGGCGGTGCTCACAGGCTCAGCCTTGAAGTCGAGGTGAACCGGGCTGTTTAGAGGAAAAATCCAGTTGTAGAGGTTTTCCCCGTCAACAAATACGAATTTGTTCTCGAAAGAGTTCTCCAGCTCTCTGAGCCTATCCATGAAAAGGCGGCGATGGTTGATGTATTGCTCGAAATTCATCGCAGCCAGTTGCTGCTGAGTGACCTTCTGCTGATCCTCATTGGTCTTCTGAATCTGTCGGTTTTGGTGTGCAAGGAATAGCAGGGTCGCAACGGTTGCCCCGGTTGACGCGACCATGAAGAAACCGCTGAGCAGTGAACCGAAGCTCGACCAAGCCGCATGGTCGTGTGAGATAGACCCCAGCATCATTCCATAGGTAGTGAAGAGAATCGCGCCGAGTATGGCGATGATGAAAGCGATCCAAATCCACGCTGTCTTCAGCTTATCGTCCTTTCTGTCAAAGCTCACTGCCGTCCCTCTCGTGTGTCTGTAGGTCTGCGATGCTGCCAGATGAGCTACGAGTGTTACCAGCACATCCCAAACCGAAGGCGAGAAAAAAGCCCTGTCAGGGCTTCGGCGATTCAAAACGGTGCATGCGTTTTCACACAACCTGGACCGTTAACAGCCCTTCGGAGCGGACGGAGACTAGGCCAATAACTGTCATGTGACGATGACCGCACTTTTGAAGCAGGAGGCAATTTTAATACGGTATCTGCCTAGTTTCTCTTGCTTTTGAGGATTTGGTGATGGGTCAAGTTAGTTTGCCCTCTTTGATATGGAGTCCCACTTCGTTAAGGGTGTACCTGATTCTACTGGACGCGCGGCCAGTGCTTAGCATGTTGAGTAAAAGCAAGTCATTCACTCCGCATAACTTCAGAATTATAGCGGGATAGATATTACTAAGGGCATTGTTTAGCGAGTAGATTTTTCCTAGAAAGTCCTCATAACCTCCTGGCGCACGCTGCCCTCCAAAATGTGAAATGTCATTACGTTTGACAGCGCATTCGTTACAAAAATCGCGAAGTGATTGAGCTGTAAAGTTTAAAGGCAAAAGTTTTATACATTCAACCAAGCGTTCGGCGAGAGAGGGCTCAGCAGAATACTCAAGTTTAGCCTCCAACCATTTTCGATCCTTGGCCAATTTTATTTGCCCAATGATACGTTGAGCTTTCAGCTCTAGCTTCGTGGGAGGCGAGTCTTTATTTAGTGTGCGATGCAACGATTCGAGCCCCCATATTAAATTAACAAATCGATGCTCAACGTATAGCTCGACGCCACGGCGCGTTCCTAGATACAGGCTCATTCCGGGCCCTAACTCCTCCCTTTTAATTTGCCACTGTTGAAAAAGATGACCAAATTCTTCTCGAATAGCTGGGAATGTTAACAAGCAATTATGGCGTGTGGGTGGAGCGGCTGAGGTTCTAGATCGTAAAAAATAAAACCTGTATGATTTGGTGCTGCTTACAGTACGGCCTATCGTTAGAAATGGCCACTCCACATTGTAGTCTGAACCAGTTAAAACTAAGAACAAATCCGTGATTGAGGAAAAGTACTTCTTAAGTTCCGAGGAAGTTTTTTTGGGCTTGGATAGATATTTAAAGCTGACTTTTTCAGCGATATTTATCACGTGATTTTTCTGATTGCCGAACATTGGGGCTAGCAAGTCAAACTCTACTGATATAGTACTTCTATCTTCTAGTGTGTATTTAATATTTTTCTGTTTCTTATGGGTTGCTATTAGCTTTCTTTTTGTTCTACTCGTTTCAATGGAGCCTAAGCCTAGCCAGTCCTCAAATCCAGTCAGCGGAATTGAAAGGCCATCAAACATTATTTCCCCTTTCGATTCGGGGAACGGTTTAGAACCAATTAAGCAATTTGTTGCTCCATAGTTTTCATAAGAAATTCCACCGAAGGATGCTTTGCCTCCTTGGGTATGGACGTCCGTCAATAGTACATGCTCGCTTGAGTTCTTGAGTCGGCCTTCAATATCAGGGCATGAATTTCCGGATCCCACAAAAATTCTGGACATCGGGTGATCCGCTGAAGGTAAATATCCATGTAGCTCAATACTTATTCGTCCGTCATCAGTAATTATCAAATCACCTGCTACTGCTGACTCCGGGACAATGTCGTCCTCAGGAATCGGCTCATTTCGCCACCAAAAGTACCCGCTTTCCTTAATTGTTTTGCTTTCCATAACGAACCATGTTTTTAATTTTTGGGTGCTTGTAGGCTTGCCAAGCTACTCAGCGAGACCTCAAGGTAGCCAGTAAAGAGGCTCACGTCGACTACTCTACTGATTTCTCCAACGCGACTAATGCAGGAACAAGAAAGGTCGTTTCGATCTCCCTCATACGCTACAAGCCGAGACAAGTGGCAGTGTTCGCCATCTGACGAATCAGAGACGCGCAGGTCGTCTGCTTTTGGCCGATAGCAGCCCTTCGTTACGGACTGCTATCGGATTCAGCCTTTCCAACCTAAAATAACCCTCCCAAAGCTTCCGGTTCCCAATTCATCACAATCAACTCCCCCGTCACCTCAGCCTTCCCCTGCCGCTGATTCGTGGTCGTGTACCGGATCTCGGTCGTCTCAAAATGAAACCCCGTAAACACCCGCCGAATATCCGGGTGATCGTTGATGCTGACCATCACTTTGCCTTTGCAGCGCCGCATAAAGTCAGCCATGCGCTCGTAGTTTTCAAACGGGAAGTCGACGCCGTATCCAGCCGTCTGCCAGTAAGGCGGATCCATGTAGTGGAAGGTGTGTGGCCGGTCGTAGCGCTCTGCGCACTCAAGCCAGGGCAGGTTTTCAACGTAGGTGCCGGCCAGGCGCTGCCAGGCTGCAGACAGGTTCTCCTCAATGCGCAGCAGGTTGATTGCAGGGGCTGTCGTTGCGGTACCGAAACTCTGACCTGAAACCTTGCCACCGAAGGCATGGTGCTGCAGGTAGAAGAATCTCGCCGCACGCTGGATGTCGGTCAAGGTTTCCGGGCGGGTCATTTTTTGCCACTCGAAAATCTGCCGTGAGCTAAGGGCCCACTTAAATTGCCTCACGAATTCTTCCAAATGGTTCTGCACCACGCGGTAAAGGGTCACCAGGTCGCCGTTGATGTCGTTGAGCACTTCGACTGGAGCAGGCTGCGGGCGCAGGAAGTAGAGTGCCCCGCCGCCGGCGAAGACTTCGACATAGCATTCGTGGGGTGGGAACAGGGGGATAAGGCGGTCGGCGAGGCGGCGTTTGCCGCCCATCCAAGGAATGATGGGTGATGACATTTTTTGCAAGACCTTTACTGTATGGATAGACAGGTGTTAGGCTCGCTCCGCTTTGTGCACGAAGCAGGAGCCTTGACTGGGCTTGCAGGGCTAATCTGCGGGTTTGGTGGCCGGGCTGGATGTTGACGCATCCAGCTTCGGTCGCTCCTTTTATTTCGTGTGTGAGACTTCTTTGGCGTAGGCCTGACAGGCTTGCAGCGCGATCAGTCCTTGGTCGCCGTCGCCGGTGACTCCGATAATTCGTTGAGCATGCGCTCGGTCAAGTTGGGCTCTCGCGGTTCCATGAACCACGCCGCCGGGGACGGTGGAGGCTTGCATTCCGTCACGATCATTTGTGGTGGTGTTGAGTAGGACTGACAACCGCAGGTCAGCAGTAGCAATCCGATCACGCAGGCGGGTTTGAGTGGTTTTCGCATCAGTCAGAACTCGGTAGTGGGCTTGGTCGCTGGCTGCCAGCCATTGCTCCAGGGCGAGACGTTTGCCCTGCTCCGCGATGATTAGCGCTGAGTTGGCATTGGCCAGATGGGTCAGGGTTGTTTGGTGGGTAGCTTCTTGCTTGGCCAGTTGCTGGCCGTAGGCGTTGGCCTGCCACGCCCATGCCGCCCATGCACTGCCACCCATAAGGCCGAGCATCAGCAGCAATGCCCCTCCCCACTTCATCGCGTCGAGCTTCATGCCAACACCTTGAGGGCACGGGCATACAGCGCCTGACGATCTGCTGCGCCGTTCTGACCGCCGTTGATGCGACGGGTGATGGTGTCGAACTGACCCGCGTCGGCCAAGGTATTGAGCCCCCTGCTCGCCCAAAACCATGCCGCTGACATGCAGGCGTGCTGCGGCTTTTCCAGCAGTTCGGGTTGGTTGATCAGGTCAAGGGCCAGCGCTTCGCCGCACATCATGTAGTTGGCCCGGCCGGTGATCTGGATCAGGCCACGGCCTCGATATTTTTGACCGTCACCATCCGCCTCGGGGGTGTTGCCCAAGCGCTTGGCCAGTGAGCCGGTGTCATATTTGCTCAGGTATTGGTCATTACCCAGTTCGCGGACGTAGCGGAACTGGCCGGACTCGTGGCCGATCTGGGCGATAAAGGCGGCGATGCGTTTCGGGCCGACGATCTGGAAGCGGACCATCGCGGTGTTTAGCACAGGAACAAAAACGCCGGCTGTTTGGCCGGCGTTGGGGAGGATCTGCTGGAGTTGTTGTTGGGTGATCGACATAGGCTTGCCCTAAGGATAACGCCCGCTCATGGCCGGCTGGGTGTGGGTTTACTCTGCTTTTAGCGATACGACTTTGAGTGGGGCTTTGGGCTTCTTGCCTTTGGCCTTGGCTTTGCCCTTTTTGCCGCCGTTGCATTCGACGGTGGTGCTCCAGCCGCTTTGGGTGAAGACCTGCTCCACCGAGTCCACCAGGTACTCGCCATCCAGCCCGGACTTGAAGCCTTGGGCGTTGATGGTTCGTTCGGCATACAGATCCGTACGGCCGGGCATCTCCAGACGTACCGCTGCGGTCGAGCGATTGAAGGCTGATAGCCGCGCCTTGGCCGCTTGTTCGGCGGCGGACTTGTTCGGGTAGATGTGACGGTCGGTATGCACGGGCGGCAGGCCATCCGGGGACTCGTCGTTGTCCAGGGTGACAACCTTCAACTGACCGGTCTTTTTGTCTTGATGCTGGGTGCTGACGGCTTTGTGGGTGCTGCGATCAGTGAGACGAAATTGCCAGCGGCTGACGTCGCTGCGCGTGAGGGTGATGGTGCCCAGCGCCGTGCCGCTCGCGCTTTGCCCGCCTTGTCTGGGCATGACCAGCAACTTGCCATCCGCCACCTTGGCGGTGCAGTCGAACTGCTTGGAGAGTCGGGTGATGAAGTTGAAGTCGGATTCTCTGAGCTGATCTGCGCGAGGCACGACCGTGTTGACCGGGCACACCGGCGACCAGCCATTACGTGCGGCTACGTCATTGACGATGCTGCTCAAGCTCACACCTTCCCAACTACCACTGCGGGTGGTCTTGCCACTGCCGCGCATGTCGCTGGCTTTGCCTCGGATTACCAGCGTATCGGGTGGGCCGGACAGTTCGACCTCGTCCACGGTGTAGCGCCCGAGCCGGGTTAACGCACTGCCGTTGTAGCCGAGAAACACTTCAATGCTGGCCCCGCGACTGGGCAGCGTCACGGCGCTGTCGCGGTCATCAATGCGCAGTTCAAAGTCGTCGGACTCCATTCCGGGTTTGTCGGTAGTACGCAGTAAAAGTAGGCGATCATTGATCAGTGCTGTGATGTCGGCACCGTCTGCGACGATGCGGAATATTGGGCTCATGGGCTAATTCCGGACAAGAAAAAGCCCGCTTCAAGGCGGGCTGGCATTTAGTCAAAAAAATGCAAGAATGTGTTAACTACTTTTCTACACAAACTCTCACAAGGAAGTTTTATGATTGACACAATCTCACGTGCAAAACATCTTCAAAAGGAAATTGTCGGAGAAATTTACAGACAGCAAGGATTAAAGACTTTAAACCTTGAAAAACTGCACTCTGTGATTGATGAGCAACTTCATATTTTATCGGTTACTCACGACGCACCAAAGGATAAAGCCGAGCTTAAAAAAATTCTTTCTACCGGAATTAAGCTCCAGATTCAAACAGCTCACGCGACTGATGTATTTGTAAAAGATGGACTCCACGCAGCACTGAAATACTTGATCGAACAACCTACTGTGACTAACCCCACAGCATCACCACCTCATCACTCGGTACCGGCAAATCCGGCAGGTGAATAATCACCCCCACCCGAAAGGGCTGTGCCTCATCGGCCAGCCCTTGGTTGGCATCGAGCACGGCTTCAACGGTGCCGTTGAGGTGGCCGTAGTAGTTCTGGCAGAGGGTGTCGAGCACGTCACCGCTATGAGTTCTGCAGGTCGTCGCCATAGCGCACAAACTCCAAGGTAAAGCCCTGTTTACGCGGGATGCCGCCTTGCAGCAGCGCGCTTTGTTCTTCTTCTATGTTTTTTAAACACCAGTTGCCCAGTACGTCGCCGTAGCCGGTGATCAGGCCCAGCGGTTGTAGCTGAGCACCGATGCTGCGCAGGGTGTCGAGTTGTTTGATGCCGCCTTTGAACCCCCCAAAAATCGAGCCGCTGAGGGTGATGCGTTCTTCGCCCATGCCGACTGCCTGTTGAGCCGGTCGACGGCTGAGGCGTTCTTGCGAGGCCCAGCGGTATTCGCTGGAGCGTTTGAGTTCGTCAAACGCAGCGGTGTCCAGGTTGAAGTAGAACGGGGTTGAGCCCGGTTTGAGCGATTGCATGATCAGCAGGTGCGGGAACGGTTTGACCGCTTCGGCCGCTGGGGTGGCGTCTATGCCAAAGGCGCCGGTCGGGATGATGTTAGCCAGCGAGGGGCTGACATTGCCGGCAATTTTGTTGAGGGCCGTCGCGGCTTTGCCAGTCTGTTCCTTGAGGACGCCGAGACGTTCATCGATTTGTGAGGCGGCCCGGGTGGCTTTGTTGTAGGTGGCCACCACCGCTCCCGCTTTGGCTTGAGCGGCACTGACCCCGCGCATCAGCCGTTGAACCTTGGCCCCGACTGCGGGGCCGATAAAGGGCAAGTCGTCCAGCTCGGACGCAGCGCCGGTGATTTCGTTGATGGCGCCATTCACCGGGCCGAGCATGCCGTCGAGACTGCGCCGCCCGGTTTCGCCGGCGGCGGTCAGGTATTTCAAGCCTGCCAGCAGCTGTTCCATATAGGCCATGTCGTCTCCTTAATCAGAGGTGCGGTTCGTCGTAGAGGTTGCGGTTCGACATTTGCTGGTTGATTTGCTCGATCTGCCGTTGCAGGTGCGGTTGTAATTCCCGAGCCAACGCGGCTGGGTCTTTGACGTCGCCTTGCACCGTGACGGACAGCGCCGCGTTGACATCAATTTTTTGATTGATTTTCGGCGGTTCGACCTTGAGCACTGGTTCAACCTTCGGCGGCATGACCAGCGGCACAGGCGGTGTGGCGTTTGCGAACGAACGCACCACGTCGCCCATGTTGACCGCGCCGGGCATCAAGCGAGGCGCGTCCTGGCTGGGAGCCCTGTCCTGTTGCATGGGTGATGGACGCACTCGATCCGTGCCCGGGAAGCGTGGTGTGGTGTTCACGTCCGGCAGTACAAAGGGATTTTGTACATTCGGGCCACGCCGGTCATACGGCACAGGGCTAACAACCACCGGCGCCGGCATGTCACCCGCTGGCTTGGCTTGAGGCTTCTCAGGTTCGGCGGGCTTTTCATCATCGCTGCCGAACCAGGATTTACCCAAGCTGATACCCAGCGACTCGCCGCCCATGCTGCCGAGCAAACCGCCAATCAGACCACCCACCGCCGTGCCCAAGATGGGCACCACAGAACCTATGGCCGCGCCGGCGGCAGCGCCTGCCAATGCACCGGCCATGTTGCCCGCTGCTGCGCCATAGCCTTCGGCTTTCTCGTTCTGCGTTTCAGCGTTTTGGAAGGTGTCAACGCCTTTCATAACGCCTTCAAACAAGGCGGCACCCGGGATCACTTTGCTGGCTTTACCGATCAGTCCCATTGCCCGCGCGGTACGGCTTGCCGGGATAGGTGGAACGGGCGGTACCGGAGGCCGAGGTGGCCGTGGCGGACCGCCACCGCGTCGACGCGTGTTGCGGTTGCTGCCGCGACGACGGCGGCCTTGGCCACCAGCACCACCTCCCCCCATCGCAGCAGCGTTAACGACAAAGACCTTTTGCGGCCCGGAGTCGTCACCGCCGTCTTCGTCGTTTTTGGCTTCGCGGAACACATCCAGCACTTTGAGGCCGGTTTCGATGGGGTTGAAACCTTTGCTCTCGTTGTCTGCGTCATCCCCTTCGGCGGTATTGTCGTCACCGTCTTTTTTGCCGGCGAAGGCTTTGAGGCCAATTTCGGCGAGGGCCAGAACTTTGGAGCCTTTGCCCTCCTCCTTGTCATCGCCCTCGCCGGCGTTGGTGACAAAGACCTTTTGCACACCTTTCCCATCACGGCCACCCATCGCGCCCCGGGCGAGGTTAAACAAGCCCTTGCCGATTTTCAGTGAGCCCCACAACCCTTGCAGGGTCAGGGCACCACCGGCCAGCACGGTCAGCCCCATTGCCAAGCCCGGGGTGCGGTCGCTGAGTGCGGTGATTCCCTTGGCCACCGAGGTAAGCCCTTCGGCCACGCCATCGGTGATCGGCCTAATCGCGTCGCCCACCGAGCGCATGGCGTCGTCCATCGACTGGGCCATTTCCGCCCATTTCTGCGACGAGGATTCGCGGCGCTCGCTGAGGTTTTTGTCGAGGATGCCGCTGGCATCGCGGGACTCGCGTTTGAGCTGGCCGTACAGCTCCTTGTTTTGCATATAGGCCGTGAGCGCAGCCTTGACCTGCATATCCGAAAAGATGTCGCCGGTGCGCAATGCCTGTTCCAGCGAGGCCATCATGGCCTTGGCTTTTTCGGGGTTGGCTTCCTTGCTGATTTGCGCGGTGGCTTCGGCCATTTGGGCGGCGCGCTTGGGGTCGGTCTGCTCGATGTATTTCTTGGCCAATGCCATGCTTGACTCAAGCGTGGACATGCCTTCTTGCAGGCCTGTACGCATCGAGCCTTCGTAGTCGATACCGGCTTTACTGTAGGCATCAACGGTCTGTGACGACCCGATTTTGTCCATCCAGTTTTTGATGTTGTTGGCCGCTTCGTCGGCGCCGCCCGCCGTTTTCATTTGCACCTGGAGCATGGCGCCCAGTTGGGTCACCGCATCCATACCGGTGATGCCGAGCTTGCCCATGTTGGCCAACAGTTCAGGAAACCAGCGCGCCATGTCGCTGGCTTCAAAACTGCCCGCCTGCCCTTGAAAGGCAATGGCTTCCAGTGCCTGCTGCATCTCTTTGGCGTCAGTGATCTTGGCGTTCTGCCCCAGGGCGTTGATCATCTTCGCCGTTTCAGCACTGCCCGAACCTTGGCCCACCACGAACTTGGCCGCCACCGGCGCGTATTCCAGTGCCTTGGCCAAGTCCATGCCGGCACCCACCAGCTCGTTGACCACGTTGGCCACTTCGTTGCGGGCCAGTCCGGTGTCACGCGAAGTGATGATGATGGTGCGCGACATCTGTTGTTCTTGCGGTGCATTGGCCACGCCGGCCTTGATCGCGATGTCACGGATGATTGCGTTGTAATCGGCGCTGACTTTGGTCGGGACAGCCAGTGCAGCCACGCCGACAGCGGCCTTGCCAATGCTGCTTTTGACCGTGGCCCGGCCTTGGTTGATTTGCGTGTGACCCTTGGCTTTCAGGTCCACTTGCTGCGCGGTGCGACCCAGCGCCTGATAGGCCTTGTCGAGCCGCCCGACCTCGATCCCTTGTTTGCGCAAGCTGTCGAGGTTGGCATTGAGTTTGTTCAGGAGTGTTGAAGCGCCGGCGGCGCCGGTGTCGTGGGCTTTTTTCCATTCGTTGCGCAACCGGATGGTGTCGCCGATCTGGCGTTGCATCACCCGGGCCTTGGCCCCGGCGGCTTCCAGTTTCTTGATTCGCCCTTCCACCTCTTTGAAGGCCGAGCCCACGGTGGAGCTGACCGCCCCGCCGATCACCAGCCCGAGTGCGAGTTTGTTTGCCATCTGTTTGCCCTACCCTGTGATGCGCGGCAGGCGGCTCAATCCGTGAGCCACCAGATCATTTCCGAGAACGGCATGGCCATGATCTCGGCGGCGGAAAAACTCGTTTCCGACGCCAAGCGCTTGGCCAGTTGTTTCAGGGTGACGGGGTTACAGTTCGCTTTCGTCGACCAGACGAAAATAGCCTTCCTGCACGCGGTTGTAGTCCACCACCTTGAGCCCTTCGAGCTCGTTGGGGGCGACTTCGGTCAGGCTGGAAAACAACTGCAATTCACGCTTTTCGGCATCGCCGCCGGAGACTGCACCGGCTGCGCGCACATCGCGCACCGTGGGTGCGCGCATCACCAGGGTGTCGGTTTTGACATTGTTCAGCTCGGTCGGATAACGCAGGGTCACGGTGACGCCTTCGTCGCTCAGTTTGAGCCAGCTCGGTACTTTCTTTTCAGTGGTGGTGGTCATGCGAGATTTCCTTAGAGGCCCAGGGCGCTGCGTACATCTGCCATTTGGTCGACGCCATCAATCACGCGCACGCAATTGACCATGTCGATTTCGTAAATAACCCGACCATCGACTTCCAATTTGTAATATTGGAGCGCCATGGCGTACTTGCTTTCGGCCTTTTCGCCGGGCTTCCAATCGCCCATGTCCAGCTCTTTGAGCAGGCCGCGCATGGTTGCAATGACGGGAGTGACTTTGCCTCCAAGTCCTTTGAAGGCACCACGAAACACCGCGTTGCCGCTGGTCTGGTCGGCCAGACCGAAATACTTCATGGCCTCGCGACGCACGCCAATGGTGACGAAGTTGGCTTCAAGTTTTTCCAGGCCCACGTCCAGTTCGATTTCACCGCCCATGCCACCGCCCCGGAAGGACTCGGTTTTAACGGTGAGCTTGGGCAGGGTCACGGACGGCACGTCGCCGGCAAAGCTGATCCCGCCCATAAACAGGTGGGTGTCATACAGCACTTGAGGAATCATTGAGCGGCCTCCTTAGGCGGTGGGTTCCAGCACTTCGGTCAGCCACTGGTTGGTAACTTCGACGCGGAAAATAGGGTTCTCGGCAGGCGGCACGTCGGTGAAACGAATGTTCCAGTACACCTTGCCCTGCTCCAACTGGCTGGCCGTGTTGAGCGCGGTGTCGGCATAGACTTCGAAGTTGATCACCGCGCCCTGATTTTTCAGGTCGCGCATAAAGGCTTCGAGGCCGTCCGTCACGTCCTTGACGTAGGTTTTGGTGATCGAGCGGTCGACCGCCCATTTGTGCCCAGCCAGAATCGCGTCCATCACGATGTCGACTGTGCGCACACGCGTGACAAAAGCCCATTTGGAGTCGGTCGACAGGGTGCGGTTGCCCCACAGGCGATAGCCGCCGTCGCGAATGATGGTGCTGATGTTGGCGTTGTTGAGCAGGTTGGCACGGCTGGTTTCGTCGCCGTCCAAAAACTCGATCGGCCTCGAAGTGCCGGTGATGCCGACAAACTCCTTGTTCGACGGCGAAGCCCAGAAGCCGTACTCAGTGTCTGTCCAGGCAAACAGGCCAGCGGTGAATGCTGATGCCGGGGCGTCGATGGTTTTGCTAGTAATCGTGTCCCACTGCTGCACGCCCGGGTCGACCATGTAAATGCGCTTGCTGCCGAACTCCTGCGCGTAGGCCAGTACGGCTTCGTCGGTGGTGTTCGGGCCGTCGACAATCGCAACGGCGCGTAGCTTGCCGGCGAGCGCGTCCATCGCGGTGGCCACCGCTTGAGTGGCTGAATGCTTGGGCGCGATCAGCAGGCGCGGCTGGGCGTTAAAGCGGCTCTTGCCGTCGAGCAAGGCTTGCAGGCCGGTACGCTGTCCCGAAGCCAGGACGCCGCCGATAATGGCCGAGGTTTGCAGCGCGGCGTCTTCCAGCACGGCTACGCCGCAGGCGACGATCACGGCTTTGGCTTTCAAGAACACCGCCTTGGCCGCGCGGGTGATGGCCGCGTCTTCACCAAACGCGGCGACGGCTTCGCGTTCGCTGGTCAGCAGCACTAGGTCATTGGGTTTGGCCGATGCGGCCGGGCTGACGGTGAAGGTGTCGCAAAGGCCGATGATCGAGGTCGACGGCAGCGCAATGGTGCGCGCGCCCGTGTCGACAAGGGCGACGGTAACGCCGTGAAAACGGCTGGTTGTGCTCATAGGGTCATGCTCCAGAAACGACAAAGCCCCGCAGTGCGAGGCTTGTGTGGGTCAACCGAGGGATACAAAACGCACCGGGGTGCGGGGTGATTATTGCAGCAGAGCTTTTAAGTCCTCCGGTATAAGCGGACGAGCAGCGAGCGCCGGAAACTCGGGATGTTCTGGCCAATGGCGCAAATCGAGTCGATAGACCTGAAGACGCTGGTATTGATCAACGCTCAAGGTCGTCGGCTGTCCGGCTTCCACTTCGTCACGATGGCGAACCACCAAGGGGTCTGTGGCAGCCAACATCTGATCGCGCCAAGCTCGCTCGCGCTGCACCTGCTGCTCATCACTCAGCGCCGGTGGCGGGCTGTCGATGGGTGCACCGTGGGCATCAGGAACGATCACCCTTCCACGCTCTTGAGCGTGCAGCAGCTCGATATGCCGGGCCTGGCTAATTTCGACCAGCTCATTAAGGGGCGGCAAGCTACAGCCAGGGTTCGCTATTTCAACCTGCGGCGGATAGGCTTTTTCATCGGGTATGGAGATAAAAACAGGTTCCGTCTCAAGGTCATCTGTGGATGGGGCTAGCACCTCTAATAGCGGCCGAGTCCAGAATGGATCATCGACCATGATCGTTCGTGGGCCATGCACTTCGTCCATGTAGAAGGCGGCTGTTTTCGCGTGATAGTACGTTTTCATTTCAGTAGCCCACCGCTTCAATGACCAATGTCAGCTCGGTTGATTGCACCATGGCGGCCCACTCATCCAACCGAATAGAACAACCGGCTGTTGTGGCATTGGAGTACGCCATAGAGGTACCTGCAGAGTTACCGGTATTGGCCTGACGCAGCGTCAGGGTGACGCTGCTGCACTGATTGGGAAACGCGATGGGCCATGTGACCGCAGTGGCCAGAGAAGGACCAAAATCGCCAATCAATACACTCACCCGTTGCCGGATCTGTCCGGTGTCCCCGCACTTCCACCACCCTGGCAGCCCGGAAGTTCCCGTGTTTCGCGGCAAGTTAGTTTCGGCTACCAGGCGAATAAGTTCATTGGAATCTTTGTGCCGCATGTAGGGCATGTTTTTATTGTTACTGACCACTCCAACGTAGGTAATGTCGTCGGCATAAACCTTGGCATTGAGGGTTACGAGCATATCGGGATGCGAGTGGTCACGAAGTCCCAGATAGATCAGTCCATCCGTAGCTTCGTCACGAAAGTAAGGAAGTGCGGGATTGCCAGCTACCAATCCGGCAGCTGTGATTTGGTCTCGGGCAAGTCGGAACTTTATCAGCTCGTCTAACTGGCTTTTGGTGTAAACATCCTGAATGCCAAAGCCCGCTACGCTGGTTGGCTTTTCAGTAAGCGCTGAGAATGTGTGCTTATGGTCTGCAACCGCCAAGTTAAGTATTGACCGGTCTTTTTCCAATCGAAAATAGGGTTTGTTAGCCTCGCCATTTACCAACCCTACGTCAGTAATGTTGTCGCGCAAGGGACACCGCTCAACCCGTTCATTCACCTCCGCTTTGGTATAACCATCCGTGATGCCATAACCACTCAAAGTACTGGGTTTACCCCCCAAATCCATAAAATTGTGACCGTGCCCGGCCACTGACAGTACGATGTTGCGGCCTGTAGAGATTTGCCGCATATACGGCACCAATGGATTGTCGGAGGCCAATCCCATGTCGCTGACAAAGTCACGGTTGATTTTGAGGTTTAACAGCTCATCCATATAAGTGCGGGTATACGCATCGGCGATGCCGTACCCGCCCAAGGTCGTGGCCTTGTCCGCCTTGCCTGCCAACGCATTGATGATGGTGTTAGCAAAGTTCGGATCACCACCTAAAGCTTCCGCAAGTTCCTTGAGCGTATCCAGCGCACCGGGGGCACCCGCGATCACCGCGCGAATGGCAGCCTGTACAAAGGCAGTGTTCGCCAGTTGCTGGGTGTTGCTATCACTGGGTGCTGTGGGACCAGTGGGTAAACCCGTGAGTGAGGGACTGTTAATGGGGGCTTTAAGGGCCAGTGCTTCATTGGTCTGCGTTTTGGTGTACGCATCCTTGATGCCGTTTTCGGCGAGCGTGTCCGGGTTGCTGCCTTCAATCACCACTCCACGCTTGTCGATCAACACTTTGGTGTAACTGCCCGGGGTACGCGTCGGCGGTAGTACTTCAATGATCCGGTCATCCACGTACTGACGGGTCGCCAGTACTATGCTCGGGTCAATCTTGAGCGTAACGTTGGCCGCGCTGGTGACGATGAAGTTGATGCGCACCACTTGGGTTTTGCCGGTGCCCTGCTCCAGTAAAGGCTTGAAGCTGGGCGCACAGTTGGCAACCGCCACCAGATCACCGTCCACGTCATACAGACCGATTTCACGAATCCACCAACCGCCCACATTTTCCGGAATCACCTGTTCGGCGATGATCACGTTGGTGTTTTTCGGATCGACCTTGATCTGATTCAGTGGCGCGCGGCGGCGCTCGTTGATCAGTTTGGTTTGAGTTCGGCTGGGCTGAGGATCTGCCCCATTGGCATCACCGACGCCCATTTGGGTAAACGTCCACGGCAGGCCCAGCGCGGCAGCATTGGCCTGTTTGGCCTCACCCACGGCGGTGAGAATCGCCATAAACTGGCTGCTTTGATCAATCATGAGTACACGTCCAGGATTTCGATGTGGTGTTCCCGGCCAGCCGGGCCGTAGTGGCCAGTGACCTCAATGTCGCGGGGTGCCGGTGGGTAAACGTCGATCACCTCGCCTTCGTACAAGCTGGTAAACACATTGATATTGCCGGTGCTTTCGAGGCTGATTACCAGCTGGGTCAGCGTGCGACTAAGCGGTTTAGCGTCGTCGATCAGGGCCGTTAGCTCCTGATACATTTCCTCGGTGATGCCGGTTTCCAGCACGCCGACTTTGAGGGCGAAGGTGCCCGGCTCGCCCAGTGGCACGGTCTGCCACCACTCGATTACTTCCAGCAGATAGCCCAGCGGCTCGACCACGCGGCGCAGTGCGCCGATAGTGCCCTTGTGCGCGTGAATGAAAAACGCCGCCTCTATAGCGGCACGCTTGGTCTGTTCGCTCCAGCGGTTGTCCCAGCGATCCACCGACCATGCCCACGCCAACTGGTGCAGCAAGTGCGCCGGGCACGTTCGGGCGTTGTACAGGGTGCGAATCGGGATCACCGGGTTGTGATCAATGGCCGCTTCGATGCCCCGTTCCAGTTGGGTACTGTTGAGCGGCAGCAGGCTCATCCGGCACCGCCTTGGGTCACGCTGTAGCCGGTGCAGTAAGCGGCTTGATGTTTGGCCCGTGGAATGTCGACCCAGCCCGGTAAGTCCACACGGCTGACGCCGGTGATGTGCAGTTGCGCATCAATCGCCGAGCGGGCGACTTCCACGCCGAGTCGCCGACGCGGGTTGATCCATGCCGCAAGGCGCCGTGTCGCTTCGGCCAGAATCGCTTCGTTTTCAGAGCCGGTACCGGCCATGTGCAACACCGCGTCTATGCGGTATTCCTTCACTTCGGCACTTTGCACCGTGACACGATCCCCGACCGGGCGAATATCTTCATCGCTCAGGTGCTCGAGCACCTTGGCCAGCAGCGCTGGGTCGGCCACGCCGTTGCCCTCAAGATGCAGCACTGTGACCACCACTTGAGCCGGGCTTGGGCTTTCGGCCTGCGCATCGGCCACCAGCGCCGAGGCATTGCGCGCATGCAGGATGTAGCTGTTGCGCGGCCCGGCCGTGGTCAGACCCTCGTACACCAACTGGATGCGCTCGCGTAACGCGTCGTCCAGTTCCATCACCTGCGGCACTGGCGGCACGCTTTGCAAATCGGCTTCCTGAATCACCAAACGCTTGAGCCGCACGTTGGCCGCGAGGTGATCGAGGTCGGTGCGCTGGGCGTAGGCCAGCAGCAGCGACTTGGAGGCGTCGTTGATCCGCGCCCGAATCTGCAACCGGCGATACGCGCCCAGCTCCAGCAGCTTGACCACTGGATCGCTCTCCAGCGCCGCGTTCCAGTTGTCGCCCATGTAGGCGCGAAACACCGCCAGTTCCTCCTGATAGGCGTCTTCAAAGTCCAGCGATTCCAGCACTTCCGGTGACGGCAGGGCCGACAAATCCACGATACTCATGCACTCACCTCCATTGCTACGGCGTCGCCCAGGTACTGGCCTTTGAGTTCGAAACTGATGACACCTTCGAGCACCGCCGAGACGCGCACCGACTGCAATTTAAAGCGCGGCTCCCAGAGGTTCAGGGCGTGGGCGACTTCGGCCTGCACCGCGCTTTTCCAGCCCGCCGTGATCGGCATGTCGACAAAGCGCCGTAACTGGCAGCCATAGGCCGGGCGCATGCGCCGACTGCCCACCGGGGTGGTGAGGATGTCGGCAATGGATTGGCGCAAATGCTCAACGCCGGAAAGGGCCGCGCCGGTGTGGCGATCCATTCCGATCATGGCGGGTTACTCCGTGAGGCGTTCAAAGTCCGGGTGGGTGCTGAGGTATTGCAGCTGGTCGTCGGTGGTTGCATTGACGCGGCCTTTGGCGACAGGCAGCGCGGCGCCGCTGGGCAGAATCAAGGTGCGCGAGGTGTAGACCTTGTCGCGAAAGACGCGAGCCGGACTCAATACCGGGGCGTTCTTTTCCAGTGCCGGGACGGTGGCTTTGTCGTCAGGTGTTTTGCTCATGGTGTTCTCTAGGTAATAAAAAACTCGCCGTAGCGAGGTTGGTTAAGACGGTGTGCCCGTTAATCCCGCACCGGGAGTTACGCCTTTATGGGTGTGTGTCGATCCGACATTCATTCCGTTGTGGGTGAAGCTCGATCCGTTGATCACCACGTCGCCATTCAGGGTGATTTTCCCGGTCAGGTTGATCGCCTCGGCCTTGCCAGTAATTGCGCTGTCCGTCACCAAGGCCGTGCTGCCACCCACTGCAATGGTCACGGTGCCGCTGGGCAAGGCGATGGTGTAACTCTTGGCTTGCCAGTCGTAGACCAGCGAGCCGCCATCATCAAATCGCCACACTTCGACATGGTCGCGGTTATCCGGCGGTGCACCGGCGTCGCCGTACAAGCCCGGCACAAAGGTGCCCATGCCTGCTTGACCACTGGGGTTTAACAGCACGCCCTGCTCGCCAAGGCTCGGCGCGCGCCAGTGCCGGGCTTTGCCTGCCGCCACGCTGTGCCAACGCACCCAGGCGCTGGTCCAGTTGCCGGTAGATACCCGACAGGCCGGTGGCGATGCAGCCAAGTCCACGGCGACCACGTAGCACGGGATCAGCATGGCCGCGATCATTCGGTCATGTTCAGCGGTGGCGTAACTCATTACAGATCCTCGGGGGCGACAGGGTCTTCGCCATTGACGCTAATCATCAAGGTGCCGGGCGGCTCATCGGGCCACGGCCACGACAGCTCACCGAGGTAGACGGTTTGTGTCCACTCGACCAGCCATACGGTGTAGCCGTCCAGTTCGGGGCGCGTCCAGTCTTGGGTCGAGCGCTGGAACTCTGCGGCTTGCACGGGCAAGCCCCAGTATTGAGCACGCAATAGCACGGCCAGTTGCGTGGCCAGATGCACCGCTCGCGGGTAATGGTCAGCGCGAATCACGTCGACTATCACCCGCGCTTCAAAGGTGATGGTCAGGGTGGTTTGTCCGGTGCCTGCGTCCTGTCCGGGTTCGATCTCGGCAATGTCGAGAAACACGGCGGGCAGCGGGATATGGTGCTGAACGTCCGGCCAGAATCCGACCATTTGTACACCCGGCAAATGCTGCTCAATTTGCTGCTCGATGGCCTGATACAGCTGGTCGAGGCTAAAGGGTTGCTCAGACACGGCGCGTCCCCTTCAAGTATTTTTGCAGTTCGAATTTCATCTCTTGTTTGAGGATCTGTATCAAACGGTCGTCGGCTTTGCGGCTCCAGGCTTCAAAGTGGGGTCGCACGGCTTCCAGTGAGATTTTGGCTTTGGCCAACGGAAAGCGGTCGCTGTTTTCACCGACAAACCCGGAGCTGGGCCCGGTCTGAGAGGTGACGTTGCTGTCAGGGTAATCCGCCGGGTCAAAGTGTTTGCTCGCGGTACGAATCCACACTTCGGCCTGATTGCCGTAGACCTTTTTGTAAAACGCGCCCTGGTAACGCCGCCCGGCCACGGACACCCCGGCCCTTATCTGCCGGGCACGCCCTGACCGACTGGCTTCAAGCGGGTTGATGCCGAACCACAACTTGCCGCGCAGTGCGCCGCCGTCCACCGGATAGCTGCGCAAGCGTTGGCGCACCGCCTTGACCGCGATGCGCTCCTGCTTGCCCACGGCCCGGGCGATGTGGGTGCGTAACCAGCCCAAGGTCTTGTTGATCGCCCGGCGTTGCGCTTTGGCCGCAGCGCCGGGCACCAGGGTGGCCAAGTCTGCGAAGGCTTTGAGGTCTTCGGCTGAGGCCTGAATATGCAGCATGCCGCTGTTCTTTTTGACTTCACTGAAACTGCCAATACTCATGGACGTTTCCTCAAGATCAGAGACACCAGCCCGTCGCCGCTGGGTTCCAGTTGCAACAGATCGTAATCGCCGCCACCGTCCAGCGCTGGCAGGTCGACGGTGACTTTCAGGCCTTTGTTCAGGCCGTCCGAGTCCGCGACCCGCACCACAAAATGCGGTTCGCGCAGGCCGGTATTGAGACGGCCGATTTGCGGCTGTTTCCACGGCGCCGAGAACATGCCCAGCACCGGCTCGGCGCGGCCTTCAATGTGGCCGGTGTCGGCCAGCACGTCGAAGATCACGCTGTCGATGTCGGCCACCAGATCACGGATGCCCACGCCTACAACTCCAGCAGGATCTGTGCGCGGGGTCGGGTGCAGATGTGCAGCGGGTTGGACTGCGCTTCGCCGGCCATGCCTTTGTTGAACGGCATCGGTTCGATCTTGCTGTAGTACGGAATGCCCTGGGTGTTAACCGTCTCCATGTAGTCGGCCGGAGCGAAGGCCGAGATGTACAGGTCAGGCACGCCTTCGGGTACGAGCAGGGCTTTGTCGTCATGGACGAATGCCACGCTCGCGATCTTGCCGCGATAGCGTTCCCAGACAATGCCGCCATATTCGAAGCTTTCGCGGGCATCACCACGCAGCGCGGCGGCTTGCGCGGAGTTGAGGTAAGTGGCCTTGATCTCCTCGAGGCCCATCATTTTGTTCCAGAAATTCTTGCCACAGAACGCACGGGCACCGGTGCTGGTGACACTGCCCAGCGCATCCTCTTGCATGTCCAATGCTTCACCGCATTTAACGCGGAAGTCTGTGTCCTTGACGGTCAAGCCCATCGACATTTTCTGTTGCTTGACGCCAAAGCGGTCGTAGAGGTTCAGCAGTACCGTCTGCCCATCGGCATCGAGAATCAGGCCGTTTAACGCGCCGGCCCGCTGAAATTCGTGGGTGACATCCAGCTGACGACGCGCTTTGAGCAAGCGGGCATTGACCACGTCCTGTACGGCTTGCAGTTCGCTGCGGGTGCCGAAGGCGCGAATGCCCTGAATCTCGTCAGCCTTGATGGTGAAGCGTTCCGGCAGGTGCACGGTGTTGAACGGGATCAATGTACGCTTGCTCGCCCCGACGATCAGGCCCGAGGTACCGCGTTCACCGGCCGGCACCAATGCCAGGGTGTCGCCGTCTTTTTCAATCTGCACGGTGAGGGTGGTGATGCCCTCCTCCTGAAACAGACCAAGGCTGCTCAGGCGGCCGGGCTGGTACGGTTGTTCGTTGATGGCAGCGGTCAGCGACGAAACAGAAAACGCATCGTCTTCAAAGATGGCGATGTCGGCCATTAGGACTCTCCAGAAAGTAAAAACCCCGCTCGGTGGCGGGGTGCAATAAGGGGGCGGTTGGCTTAGCGCACGATCACAAAATGTTCGGCCAGCGATTTCTCGCCTTCGGGATCGAGGCCGGTCAGGTGCGCTTCGCTGACCTCGGCCAGCCGCACCACCGCACGGCCACGGCGCACGATGTCGGACTCTCCCAGCGGGCCATACAGAATGGCGACGGCGGTCTGGCTGCCGTCTTCGGCGGTCGGCACGTACGGGGCAAACTCACCCGTAGCAGTGATCAGCCCAAGGACTTGGCCGGGGTTCAATGCCGGGCCTGCGGCCACGTTGATGGCTTCGCGGGAGATGTTGCCCGCGCCTTCCGAGAGCAGGAATTCACCCGCGTGGATCTGCTCATGTTTGATGGTCATGCTTTTACCCCTGTCTGGGCGGCGCGACGGGCCGCGTAAATCGCGTTGGTGTCAGGTTGCTTGGCCTGGGTTTTCGGCGCTGGGTCGTCGTTGATCGGTAGGCTGTTGTCGATCTCAAACCCGCCGCCACTGACCAGTTTGTCGAATAGACGACCGCGCACCGCTTCGGCGGTTAGACCGGACGCGACGAACTGTTGAGTAAACTCGGGCAAACGCGCCGCTACGCACAGGTCGCGCACGGCCTTGGCGTTGCTGATCGCAGCGTTGACCGTGGCTTCGTCGGCCAGTTTGGTGGAGTTGATGATGGGTTCGATCAGGCTGCTGATCCCGGCCGTGTTGCAGCTTTGGGTGATCAGCAAGGCCAATGCTGCCGAGTCCACAATGGGCGGCTTTTCCGGTTCTGGTTTGGGTTCAGGCTCCGGTACTGGCGGTTGTTCTGGCGGCTCGTCCAACTGAGCCAGCAAGGCTTGCGGCGCATGCTGATAACGCTGCAACGCGCCACCCTGCCCCAAACAGGCTTTGACCTTGACGCCCTCGCCCACTTCATCGGCCAGCCCCAGGGCCACCGCTTCACTTGCGGTGAGCCAGGTTTCGGCATTAACCAGTCGGCGCAGTTCGACTTCATCAATGTTCGGCGCCTTGGCCTTGTACGCCGCGATGATGGCTTCCATCGCCTGATCCAACGCCGTGGCGACCTTGCGCAGGTTTTCGGCGTCACCTGCCGCATAGGTCCACGGGTTATGGATCATCAACATGGCGTTAGACGCGATCACCACCTTGTGCGCGCCGCACACCGCGACACTGGCCGCGCTGGCTGCGAGCGCATCGACCCGCCCGGTGCAACGCTCGCCCAACCGCGACAGCGCGTTGTGAATCGCCAAGCCGTCAAAGAGGTCACCGCCAATGCTGTTGAACGCCACCACAATCGGCGACACACCGTCATCGAGCGCTGCCAGATCGCGCACAAACTGGTTGGCGGTGATGCCCCAGGTGCCGATCTCGCCGTAGACATACACCTCAATGCTGCGAGCTTCAGCCTCGCCGCTAGCCTTTAGGCTGTACCAGTGTTTGTTTTGCGGCGGCGCGGGGTCTGCCGCCTTGTTGAAAATGCGTAGTCTGTTCATGGCGTCTCCTTGTCGGCCGGTTCGGTGGGCAGGTCGACCAGTGTTTTGTAGTTGAGGCCCAGCTCGCGGGCGCGTTTTTGGTCGGCGGCGTTTTCTTCGTCGACGGTTTCGGCGTCGTAGCCCTGACGCAGGACCATTTCGCTGCGGGAGTTAAAGCCCGCGTTGACCTCCATCATTCGCGCCTGAATGTCTTGCACCGGCTGGATATAGGCCCAGCCTTGCGGCACCCAGCGAGTGCGCAGGTATTCGCGACGCCGTTGCGCGTAGTCGACCAATGTCAGGCGACCCGCGAGCACGGCCATGTCCAGCCATGCGGCCCGCACCGGGCGGCAAAGTTGGTGCACATACACGCCAAATTGCAGTTGCTCCAGACGACGGCGGAACTCGTTAAGCACCACGCGCAGCGCCCGGTCGTTGACCTCGCGCATGTCGCCAGTGAGGATTTCGTAAGGCGTGCCGGTACCGGCCGCAGCGGCCATCAGTTGTTGGCGCATAAAGTCCGGGTAGTTGTTGCCCGCGTCTGGTGGTTTGGAAAACTCCACCTCCTCGCCCGGCCCCAGTTCCTGCATGGTTCCGGGTTCCAGTGCGACCATCGGAGTGAAGCCGTCGCGGTCTTCGGTCAGCGGCAAGCCGGTGATCGGATCGCGCGGTTGTTGTGTGGCTTCGGGCGGTGGCCGCGAGATGAAGCCTGCGAACAGGTTGGCCACTTCTTGGCGAAACAGCACCGCGTCATCGTAGTTGTCGAGGCTGCGCAGGCGTTTGAGCACCGGCGACAAACGCGGCACGCCGCGCAACTGGCCGGGTTCGACCGGTTCAAAGATGTGCAGCACTTGTTCAGCCGGTACGCGTACCAGCTGGTTGTAGCCGGCATTGAGCGACGAGGCATCACGCGGGTGGACGCGGTACATGTGATACGCCACGCGCTTGTGCGCCGGGTTGAACTCAATCCCGGCACGGATGCTGTTGCCGTTTTTGTACGGCTCAAACTTGTCGTGTGGCACAAACTCCGGGGCGAGTACCTGGAGCTGCAATGGCACTGCCAGATTCTCGTCCAGACCGCGTGGCCGCAAGCGGACAAAGCACTCACCGGCGGTTTCGACGGTGCGGGCGATCAGCGCCTGCTGGCCATAGAAGTCAGTCAGGCCATCGGCGTCTGATTCGTCGACCCAGTCATCCCACAGGTCTTGCTGCAATTTGCGCAGGGCATCGTCTTCGGTTTTAGGCCGAGGGGTGATGCCGGTGCCGATCAGGTTGCTGACGCGTTTGTCGATGACGTTGAACGCGTAAGGATCGTTGCGCACCGCCGAACGTGAACGGGCGCGCAGGTTGCGCAAGGTCGGGGTGTTGAGGCTGTTGATGCCGATGTCCGGCGCGTCCCAACTGGCCGAGCGCCTGCCCTCACCGGCCCCTTCGTAACTGGCTTTGATCCGTTCGGGCAACAGGAAACCGTTGCGGGTCAGGGTTGGATACTGGCGCGCCATTAGAGTCCCTTGCCTCCGTGGTAAAGCCGGACCACTTTTGAGCGCGGTCCGGCTGATGCGACCAGCGAAGTGCGGATCTGATCGCGGGCCTTGAGCAACTCATCGACCGTGCGGTACTCCACGGTACGGTCGGCAAAGCGCACGGTTTTCTCGCCGCGCGCGATGGCCGACTCAACGGCGTCGAGGTGCTTTTGGGTAAAGGACATAGTCAGCGTCTCTTGAGGTAGCCGCTGCTAGAGCTGCGACGTTGTGGGGGGCGTGCGACCGGCTGCGGTTGAGCGGCCGGAGTGGCTGGGGGTGGAGCTGATTCGACCACTTGTTGCACGGCTGCCGCCGGAGCTGCGACCGGCGCGGCAAGACGCTCGGCCTGTACCGGTTTTTCATCGAACAAACCGGCCTGCGCCAGAGCTTGGCGAATGCGTTCCCAGTCGTGTTCCTTGTAGCGGTTCAGGCCCAGGTAATGCGCCATCGCCAAGTTGTACACCATCAGGTCGAGAGCTTCGTTGCGCTCGGCTTTGCCCTTCACCCACTCAATGCGCTTGTGACCGCGCACGTACCGCGCCACCTTGCGCTCGGCCACGCACTGGTCGAAGAACTCGTCCGGCAAGTCGTTGGCAAAGTGCAAGGCGCCCGGCCCGTCTTCAAACGGGTAGCGGTTGTAGATCCAGTCTTTGGCGGTGTCGGTACCGACGAACCACAACTCGGCGCCGTTGCGCTCGGTCTGGCCTTTCCAGGTCACGTCGACCATCGACGGGCGTTGCGCGATCACCGGTTTACCCGGCTTGCTCGCGCCCTTGATGGCGAAGATGTTGCGCCACCGACGCACGCGGCAGAACTGGTAGACCTCGTCGGTGTGGTGGCCGCCTGAGTCCACAGCGGTGGCAAGAATGCCCAAGCCGACGCCGCATGGGTGCGGGTAGCGCACTTTGAGTTTGTCATCGAGCACGGCCCAGGTGCGCTCATCCGCCGGGTCGCCCCAGATGATCTGGAAGTCAACGACCCAGCGCTCCATACCCACGCCCCAGCCCATCACCATCAGTTCCAGGCGATTGGCTTGTACGTCGACCGAGGCGGTGAGCATCAGTACGCGGTGAACCATCGCGCCGAGGCCGTAGGGTTCAAGGCGTGCGCGGTCTCTCAATACCGTGGCTTTGGTTTGTTCCTGAGCACTGTCCCAGACCTTGGCCAGACGGGTGTTGTAGAACACCTGCATGGGCTCCAGGTCGCCCCGGCTCTGCGCTTTCTTGGCCTTCTCAAATTGCTTGGCCAGCGACGGCCAGTCCATCCAGCCCAGCGGTGAATACAGGGCGTTGAGGTGAAAGCCGATGGTTTCGCCGTCGCCCTGCGCGTGTGAGCGCCATTCGCCACGGGCCAGCATCTGACCCTTGTGGTGTTCTTCGATCAGCACGTCGCAATCCGGCGCGGCGCACTGGTAATGAACCACGCTGTAATCGGCCGAATAGTGCAGGTTCTCCCACTCTAGGATCTGCATGTGGCCGCAGTGCGGACACGGCACGTAGTAGTAACGCTGGTCGCTGGTCTCAAACAGGTCAGCAATGCGTGACGCGCCCTTGATCGTCGGCGAGCTGGAGAAGTAGAACTTGGCGTTTCGGCCGAAGGTACTGCCCCGGGTTTCGGCCAGTTCGATGGGGTCGCCCTCTTCGCCCACGTCCGCGTCCCAGCGATCGATCTCATCGCCGTAGATGTAGCGGGCCGACAGCTCGGCCAAGTTGGCCGCAGAACCGGCTGTGGTGACGTACAGCGAGCCGCCTTCAAACTCTTTGGTGTCCATCGTGTTGCGCGCATCACGCGAGCGGGTCGCGGCCACGCGCTCACGCAGTACCGGCGTGGCCTTGATAGTCTTGCCGATCCGCGACGACACCCGCTTGGCTAGGCTGAGACTGGGTAACAAGGTCAGGATGTTGGACGGCACCATGTGGATCAGGCCGCCGATCCAATTCAGTGCAATCTGGGTTTTCATCAACTGCGAGGCCACCATCGTGACCACGCGCTTACAAGGATGAGCCGGTGACAGGCAGCGCATGGGCTCGCGTGCATAAGGCGTGCGCGAGGTGCGGTACTGGCCGGGTTCGGCGGCGCCGGTGTCACGCGGGATACGCATGTACTCGTCGGCCCACTGGTCGACCCACAGCGACGGGTCAGGCCGTAGCCCACGGAAATACGCCTCGCGGTACACCTCTGCACCGTTCGGGATTTCCGTGTGCATGGGTTAGCTCTTGTGGTTGAGGGCGTGAACCAGGTCAGCCGACGACATACGCTCGGCGTCTTCCAGCGAAGCGCGGATCGCAGCCGTAAGGCGGCGTTCGATTTCCCACGGGTCGGTCATGGCGGCCAACTCGGGGGCCAGTTGCGGTGGCATGCCCAGCAGTTGATCGCGCAGCAAACGGCCCGCGTTGAAGGCGCCGGTTTTTACCGCTTCCAGCTCGACCTGCGAGCCCTGCACCTTGTGGAATTCCGCCTCGGCCAATTGCGCCAAGTAGTACTCGCGGTGGGCACGGGCCTTTTGGAAGTCAGGTTGCTTGCCGGCCGGGCCGATGGCGGGCTGCAGCGCAGCCATGCTCGGCGTGGATTCGACCAGAGGGGACAACTGGCTGGTTACGTCGCGCTGCACTCGATCCGCTTGATGCCGAGCCGCGACGGCGGCCTTGCTCGGGTCGGCGGTGTCACGAATCAATGCGACGGTGGCGTCGACATTCACCCGCTTGCCGTCATCCGATAGCACCAACCGATTGTTGTCTTTAAGCCAGGTGATGTAACTCGGCGCCTTGCCGATGTGAGCCGCAAAGGCGCTCTTCGACAGAAAGATGGGGTCTGTCACAAGCCCTCCTTTTCAACGGCTTTTCAATGCAAGCCTTTCAATTTCAATGGATTGAATTTCAATAAGCTGCCAGCCCAGCGGCTAACGATTTCCCGCGGGTTTCCTGCCCCGTACCCCCGGAAATTCCCCAGGGTCCCCGGCATGTTTTGAGAGAAGGGAATTACTCTGGGGAGTCAGAACGGGGTGGAATTTCACAGACGCCCAGCCGTTTGGCGACCCAGCGTTCGTAAAGGCCGATGGCGACATCCGCCCCGGCCATTGCCGTGAGGCAGCCCAGCGCCGAGGACGCCCAGAGCGAAACGCCGTTGACGTGCAGCAGCATCATCGTCGACAAGCCGCACACCACACAGGCACCGGAGCGCAACACCAACCGCCGCACCAGTGACCAGCCTCGCGCCCCGTCCTTGTCCGCCCGCCACATCTCGCCGGACACCCCGCCGATCATGGAGAGGACGATCAGTAACCAGATCGGCATATCAGCTAACGCTTGTTGCTCTGTTGTCATCGCCCGCCCCATAAACGCAAAAACCCGGCGCAATGGCCGGGTTTAGTGGTGGGTGCCTGCCGCTCTCTGCGGTCGCACCTATCGAAGATGGCTACTTTTTACAGGTGGATTCTCATGGCAGCAAGCCACTTTTAATGCCATCGGCGAATAAGTGGGTCAGGCGCTTAAACACCCGGTGAATGTCGGCGAATACATCACCCCGGCTAACGCTTTTGGAGGCTGTCTGCCCTGCCCCACTGTTCAGGTTAAAGGTGGGACAAGGGAGAATACCCAAATCAAAGGCTGTGCCCCACTGTCCTACTTCTTTTACCTTTTCCTCGTACAAAGAGAGATTTATAAAAACACGCGTGCGCGTGAAGCGCGCGTAGTGGTGCCCGCTGCGCTCACATGGGCGGGAGGCACTTTTAAGCGGGACGGTTGGACAGACCAGCAAAGACGTGGCCTGCGCCTGACCCACTGCCATAGAAAGCAGCGGGACAAGGCGGGCCAACAAGGCAATAAAGGCACGGGGCAAGGAAACGATCACGCAGCCAGCCTCCCGAGCAACAGGTTAGCGATGCACTGGTGTGCCTCGTGAAGGCGACGGTAATAGGTCGGCGCACTGCATCCGCAATGCATCATCTTCTGCGACAAGAAGCTGTCGTGGTTGCAGTAGTGCTCATGGACCAACACAGACAACTGTGGGGGCAGGTGCTTGTTGACGATCAGCTCAATGTCAGCCGACTCATCGAGCAACACCCGACTGCCGCGCGTACCGCGTATCAGCTCGCCCTTGGTTTCCATCAGCATGGCAATCATGTTGCCGCTGCCTGTGCCTTCGGGTGATTCGCTATGCAGGTCTTCCGCCCAGAGCTTGAGCAAGGTGTCGATGCGCTTAATCAAAGCAAGGCTCCTCGATCTTTTGCACCTGCAAGGCTGAGTGACCACCCCAGTTGTCCGGTTTCTTGTACGCCCAAGGCCGCTGTCCGCTCTTGGCCAACGCTGCCAGTCGCACACGCCGCCATCCAAGCCGATGCATGATCGCGCCGACGCGCATTTGCTCAGGCTTGCCCCAATGGCCAAAGTCGAGCTTCAACGCGCTGGCCAACACTTCGCTGCCACTGGTGGTTTCGCCTATCTGCGACTCTTCCAGCCAATTCAGAATCGGGCCTTCCCACTCATCCACCACAAAACGCTCGTCCTGGGCTTCGGAGAACATGGCGGTTTCGTCTCGGTTGACCCACCAGATCTCGTCGGCCTTGTAGCAAAACATCGCCTTAGCCCAGAGTTGGTCGCGCATGTCGCGCAGCAGATCCAGATCGACCTTGGTGCAGGCCACCGGCCAATAACGCCGGTTGCCCGTGGCGTCCTTGAGGTATTCGTCCTGGTTGGTCGTACCCACGAACACACACTGGCGTGGCACGTCATTGGTTCTGCGGCCGTAGCTTTCGCGGTAGGTGTCGGTTGACGCGGAGAAGAACTGTTTGGCCTTGGTACTTTCCGCCTTGTTGAAGCTGTCCAGCTCGCCCAGCTCGATGATCCACTTGCCCCGGATCGCCTGAAAGCCGTCCTTGTCGCCCAGAGCAAACGGCGTGTCCATAAACCAGTCACCGCCGAGGATACTCATGGCCGTCGACTTGCCTTCGCCCTGCCCGCCTTCAAGGATCATCACCGAGTCAGCCTTGCAGCCCGGACGCATCACCCGTGCAACCGCCGAGATCATCCAGCGCTTGCCGACCTTGGCGCTGTAGCCGCTTTGGGCTACACCCATGACTTTGTTCAGCCACGTATCGAGGCGCGGCACGCGGTCCCATTCCAGTTGGTTGAGGTAGTTGCGCACGGGGTGAAACGCATGGTCGTGAGCCACCACACTGACGGCCTCGATCACGCTGGAGGCTTTGACCCGCAGGTTGTATTGCTGGGCCAGCCACTTCATCACGCGGATGTCATCAATGTCGCCCCAGTCGCCGGTGCCACCGCCATACGGCGGCGTGCGCAACTTGACGATCTTGGAGCTGAACGCGCTGAAAGCGATCACACCCGACCAGCGCTCATCGTTACCCAGGATCAGCTCGACGTTTTGCATGTGCGCGATCAGTGAGCCGTTTTCAGTGCGGGCCAGTTGGTCTTTCCAGCCACCCGCTGCCGGCGGTTTGACCACCGCCAACACCTGACGGCGCACAGCGTCCAGCCCTTCGGCACAGTGCAGGTCGTTGAAGTCAGTCCACTTGATCTCGCGCTCGCCTGAAAAGATTGGGCAGACCACTTGGCCACCGACGATCAACGCTGCGTTACTGCCCTTCTCTTCACCGGGGTTCCAAGGCTCGCCGTTCGGGCGCTTGGTCTTCCAGTCATCATCACGGCAGACAATCAACGCACGGCCGGGGAAACGCTCGCGCATGGCCTTGGCCACCACACTCAAATTGCCCGCATCAAAAGCAATGGCCACCGTCAACGAGGTGGCCATATTCAGGCTTGCGCCGGTGGCGTAGCCCTCACACACCAACACCGGATCACCCGGTTCTGGGTGCGGGCCGATCAGGTGGAAAGCGCCCTCTTTGGACATACCATGCGGCCAATAGGACTTATCGCGGCCGGTATCAACCTGCTTCTCGGGATAGATCACTTGCAGCCCGACAATCTGATCCCGCGCGTTGCTCATCGGGATCAACATAGCCCCGGTGCGCGGGGCGTAGCGCACACCGATGCCGACGATCTGCTTGCGTTCCAGATAGGCACTACGACCCTTTTCAGGCATGCGCTTAAACAAGCCCGAGGCACGGTTAGCAGCCCGACGCGCCGCATTGGCGGCAACCTCTGCAGCACGACGCTTGGCCTCTTCCTGACGAGCACGCATCACGTCGCGCTCCTCCTGACTCATGCGCCCGGCCTTGACCTTGATCTTATTGCTGTCGCCCGAGCGCCAATCACCGAAGCTGCCGAAAATCAGTATTTCGTTTTTCTCGGTGCGGTGCTCATGGATCACGTACCAGCCGTTTTTCTCCTTGCCTTTATCCTGCGTGGTCTTGCATCGGGTCAGCTTGCCGTAAGTCAGCGGTTGCGCAGGCTCAAGGCCGTGGTCAGCGAATTGACCGAGAACGTCATCGAGCATAACGAGTACCTACTTGTTCATTCAGTTGTTGGCAGGCTGCACAGCGGGTGCAACTGGTGACGGCCAAGCGACGGGCCATAGGGATAGTCGAATCGCAATCCACGCAGAACTCAAAAGACTCAAACACCGGCAACGCCTTACGCGCTGCCAGTGCTTGATCGATACGCTCCTGCACCAGGTCGTTGGCAAAATCAGCGATATCAGCCACGGTCAGCACCCCGCGTGGTCGAGTTGACGTAGCAAGCGCGGTTGAACATCCCCAGCAACCCCTGAATACCGCGAAACACCTGCAAGCGAATCTCGGCCAGCTCGCGGTCAGTTACCACACCATCGCCAATGCTCTTGGCCCAGGTATCCGCCAGATCGGCGACCTGACGGAAATACATGGCAAGGCCGGTGGTCAGCGTCTCGGGCATATCATCGGTGTAGGCCTCGGCCAGCTCCTGCCAAATCGTGTCGCCCACCAACGCGTGCACCGCATCCAGGATGCGGCGGTCTTTGGTCAGCTCCAGAATCTCGGCGAACTCTTGAACATTCACCGTGTGGCTGGGATGGGTTGGCGAGAGTTTGTGCTGCAGCGTGGTGGGGTTGCGGCCGGTGGTGGCGGCAATGGCAGCAGCGCCGCCCGGGTAATCGCGGGCAGCATGATAAAGCGCCAAATCGAGCGGCAGAATTTCGCGTCGCGCTCGTTGGGTGCAACTCAGAGCAATACGGCTCATGGCATTAATCCTTGAATGTTGCCAGTGCCGCGCGGCGTGCAGTGGTGGTACATTTGCCGCGTGGCTTGAAGAGGCCCAAAAAGCCGGTCTAGATTCTCAAGATCGAAACCGGCACCGTGCCGAGGCGAACGATCCGTCGTTCACCTCTAGCGCAACCGCTGCCAAATCTGTGGTGGAAATGGCAGCAAACCCCAAGGCTTCCGAGCCTTGGAAAGCGCGGATAAAGTGAGACGGTTTAGCATGTGGTGTGCCCGCCTACCTTTACCGCGACCCGGCGACACTGTGGTGGTGTGTGCCGGGAGGAACTGGGCGGCCCTTGGGTCGCCTTTTTTCTTTCTCAACTATGCTGCAGCCTTATGTGGCGAGGATGCTTCCAGCAACCATGCAGCTTCAAACGAGTGGCCGTTTTTCTGCGCCGCTGTTGCCAGCAGCTCGGCATAACGGGTTTCACCGGTGTAATCCGTACGGGGCAAACACGCTGCCAGACGCCATTTATTCAGCGCCTGATAGCTACGCTGACAGATCTTGGCTGCGGCACCGATGCCACCAACAGCTTCAAACGCGAACGCTATGGCATTCGGAAAATCTGAGGGGTTCAGCATGGCAACCTCTATTTATCAACTTGCGGTTGATATTAAACATCAACTGACTTTTGCGCAAGCTCTATGAGAGTCTCAACCTATGGTTGATAAAGACGAATTACGCGCAGAGTTCAGCTCTCGCTTACACGAAGCACTCGACGACGCCGGCATACGCAGCCGTGGGCGCGGAGTGGACATTCACAAACGCCTGAAAAGCGTGGGCGTCCACAAAACCACCCAAGCCATAAGCAAATGGCTGAATGGCGAGGCGATGGCAGAGGCTGACAGTATGGTTGCCCTATGCGACTGGCTGAAAGTGCGCCGTGAGTGGCTTGAATACGGCGTTTTGCCAAAAGAACAGACGGCTGATGGGAGTCAACATCAACTGCAAGTTGGCGAGGACAGCAATGTCAGCGGCATCATGCAGCGATTCGGCAAAGTCCCACTCATTTCGTGGGTGCAGGCCGGCGCTTGGTGCGAAACCATCTGTAATTTTGAGCCATACGATACAGAGGATTGGGTTTCTTGCCCTGTGCCTATCAGCTCAAGCGGTTATGCGTTGAAAGTTCTGGGCGATTCGATGACGAATCCAGGGCCGGGTAGAAGCTATCCAACAGGATGCATCATCTTTGTTGATCCAGAAATCCAGGCTAATACTGGTGATCGAGTGGTCGCACGGGTGCCGCGTACCAATGAAGTGACCTTCAAGGTGCTAGATTCGGATGCTGGGCGGGTTTATCTGCGCCCTATCAATCCGCAATATCCAATCATTGATATTACGGAAGAGACGCATATTTGTGGGAAGGTGGTTGGGTCGTTTATTCCGGAATAAGCGGCCCAATCTAAAATATTGCATACATATAACAAACCATAAGCTTGAAAGAATTTTTTCAAACCGACTTATCAGACGACGCTATAAGTTTAGTTATCAGCACCTTAGAACTTAATGCTTGTGATAACTGAGGCGCCGTGCTAAGCAATTCGACCATATCACTCCACCCTTTACTCTGGGCATAGTTTTTTAATTCTTTAAGCTGCTCAATAGGTAATGTAGATTTCTTATTATCCCAAAGACGTCCAGCCATATGTGACTGCCCAATTTTCAAACCAATAAAAGGTACTTGTCTCTGAAAAGCATTTGCAATCTTATGGAAAAGGGCCGGAGGCATATTTGACGGCCCATAAGCATCTAGAATATCAAGAACCAAAACAAGGCCTTGACCATAACCTTCAAAATGCCCATAAGGTAACGACCGTTCAAACGTCTTATCAATACACTTATCAATAAAAGGAATAAAACCATCAATCAGAGGAGCATAACTACTAGCGTTAATTATCGAGAGTGTAACAGCCCTAAAAACGGGATTATCAATAAACTTAATTACAGAATCCTCGGGATTCTTAACTAGTTGATCACACACGCCGTCAAGTTTTTTACTCAGTAATTCCTCATTATTTTTACGTTTCAAAACGACAGGCATCAATTCAGAGAAAAAATCTTCAAGATTTGATGTCTCAATTATAAGAGCACCATTATGCCCTCTATAGGGCTGAACCCTCGGCTCCGCCATTCTGACAACTTGAACAACCTCACTCGGATAAGTTTTAATTTCCTCATCAAAAACATTTCTAGACCAATCAAACGCAGTGAGAACATTATCATCACCAAGGCTATACCCCAGCAACAAAGTTGTTGACTCCTTCAAAGTCAAAGCAAGCTTTATTTGACGATATTCATTAGGCCTAAACAGTGCCGTATAATCTTCTCTGCAAAGTACAATTTTCTCCGGATGCGTTCTAACTCCATGCAAATGGTATACAGGAGTTCGCCCCTTTGGAAAAACCAAAGGTTGATCAGGTCCAATTGTAACTGACCTACCAGGCAATAAACTCTCAATTACCAAATCGTAGTTAGTGGTAACAACCCATGCTGGATCTAACAAATCTATATGAGAAGCATATAACTTTTTCTTTTCGTCTTTCGGATACCAACATGTTAATTCAGCAACTTTCTCCTTAAGCTGTAAAATAGACTCCTTTAGATCCACACCTTTACTAACACAGTACTCCCGACAAATTAAAGAGGCAATTTCTGGATACCCAGTCCCAATCAATTTCATATCAGAAAAATCAAAATCGATATCTAGTAAGTGCGCTGCCCTCATTAATAACTCCCCCCAAGATAGCGCCTCATCACCCACAAGCTCTTTTGAAAAACCAGCACCCACAAAAAGGCAGAGGTTTCCATATATGCTGGAAGAGGCTAAGTAATGGATTACTTCCTCACGAGTAACATTTTTCTGGGGACAATGCATATTCAATCCTTGATTTTTCTTAAATTTCTTAGCCGGAGTTTACACAACCTCTCAAAGGTCTTGATACTGAAAACAATATCAACCTGTGGTTGACATTACAATTGCCGTGGTTGATATTGTTATCACTCTCCCACCACAGAGCGAGGCAACACCATGCACACCACAGCAACCCTGCACGTCCACCCAGCGTGCGCCAGTAACCGTCGACTGATCGAGCAGCTGCAAGCCACCACAGGCTGCTTGGTCATCCTCCACAACCATAAACCCCGCTTGGTTCCGCGCAGCATCCGCCCTACCCCGTTCGATCCGAACAACGGAGGGCATGCAGCATGAACCGGTTTTCTTTGGCTGATAAAACTCTTCGCCTGCTGGCTGCACAGGTCAATTTGAACGGAACGTTTAAGCACGTTTGCCCGCTTCAAAATACCAACCAGCCGTTGACCTTTAATCTTCAAATTGAGCGCGGCCCCTCGATCACTCACTTTACGATCATCACCGGCATCGAGAAGCACAGCCTGACGGTACAGAGCCCAAGTAAAGACACGCACCTAGTGCTCGCTGACTTTATTGAGTCCATCGCCAATGGCCGCATGGACACTGCCGAGCCAGCAACATCCCGCGTGACTGCCGAATCTGTCGACCGCGGCCAGCTACTGGATACTCATCAGCAAGAGCAACTGCACCAGTTGGTGCGCAATGGAGGTTCATTGTTGCTCGATGTCGGCTTTGATGAAGACGTCAGAATAGCGGTGCATCGCACGCAGAGCCGCTCAGGCATCACGGCCATTATCGTCGCTGGCAACACTTGCCCCCGCACCCAGTGCTTTACGGCATATGGCGACGAGCAGCACAGCGTCGACCGGCTGCTGCAATCTCTCAACCACTTGGCCGCGTCGGTAGTACCTGCCGCGTACGCAGCTTAGGTGGTGATATGGATCGCACTCTCGCCGTAGCCGCCGCGTGCCTAGGCACTACCCGGCCAAAACTGATCAAGCTGATGCGCGAAAAAGGCCTGCTCAACGACCGCAACCTTCCAGCCTTTCCGGTTCGGGATCGTGAGTATCTGCGGGTCAAGGACAGCAACTGGTTCCACGCTGAACTCGGCATGCAGTACAGCCAATCAACCCGGGTGCGTCAGCCCGGCATGGTTTGGCTGGCCAAGCAGTTGGGGCTTGCCCTTCCACCTATCCCGGCTGACCACCGTGACGTGGCCTAGGGAATACGCTCGGCAGATCGTGGCCATGCCGACACGCGACGAGCGCCACGCTGCGCTCCTTGAAGTGCCAGAGCATTTACGCGAAATGACCAAGCGCCATTGCTTGAACACGTGGAACCATCCGAAACGGAGAAAGGATCATGAACAACGATCTGATTGACCTGCACATTTTAAGCTTGCTGCGTCTCCCTGCCGAACAACGAACCCAAGCCCGGATCGCTTTGGCGCTGGCAGACATTGCTCAAGCAGCCCAACTCGAAACAGCAATGCAGGCTAACCCCTTAACGGAGCAAAACTGGCTCCAGCAAGAGCACCTCAAGCTAGCGGCCATTGCTGAATTTCTCAGGTCGGAACTTGGCTTTGAGCACTGTAGTGCCCAACTCGACCTTCGCGAATCAAACAACCAATGGGACCAGCCTCTCACCGTCATATTGTCGAATTACAAGGGCGAAACCTTCATGCACGGACGCGGACGAACAGCAGAAGAATGCTTGCAAGATCTTTGCACCCTCGTGAAATCCCGGAAGGCCGCATGAAAGACAACAACCAAGCCCCACTGCGCCTGCTACCCGCACCGGACGCGGCCACCGTTGAGCTGCTGTACCGCAACTTCGGTGACGTGCTGATCCCCCTCGCCAAGCTGCGCGAGCAGTACTTCCGCTACCTCAACGAGCAAACTTTTGTCGCAGAGATCATAAGCGGCCGGATTCAGTTGCCCATCACCACACTGGACAACAGCCGTAAAGCGACCAAGTTCGCGCATATCAGACACGTTGCTGCACTGATCGACATTCGTGCGTACAAGGCCGACGAAGAGCTTGCGAGACCGCAAGGCGATATCCAGAACAAAGACGACTAACCCCGCTGTCACCACCAGCGATGCAACAGGAGCACACCACATGACCACGACTCAGATCTGCGCGTTGATTGTCCTGATATTCAGCGCGGGCCTGCTCTATTTGATTGGCTACCGTTGCGGCTTGGCCGATGGCCAGAAGCATCAACCGGATGCCCGCACCCGGAGAAAAGCGGCATGACCCACCAACTGATACACCACACAACTCTGCCCGCTTTGCTCTGCAACGTCCGTGGGATCGCCGCGACTGTAAAAAACAGTCTCTGCTGCGCAGCAGCAGGCATTACTAACGCTATTCGGGCCACTGCGGGAGTGCTTATACCCCACGTAAAGCTGCGCGGGGCAGCCCACCTTGATGCCTCGCTAAACGCTCAGAACCGCCCGCCCGCGCAGCTTGTGGTGGGGTATAAGAGCATTAATAACGCTTGGAAAGGACGCTAATCATGGGCAAAGAACTCATCAAAATCAGCGAATACCAGCGCCGCCGCTGGGGTGAGAACGGAACGCCACTGTGCTCTCAGGCTATTCGTAACTACATCCGCAACGGCAAATTGCCGGGAGAGCAGATTGGCTCGCTTTGGTACGTTGACTGGAATGCGCTGAGTAAGTCAGACGGTAACGACTTGGTCGCAATGGTATTGAAAGGAGTAGCCTGATGTCCCCTAGGCCGCGCACTGGTGCGAACAAGCACCTGCCGCAGAACCTGTACTTTGATGCGCGGCGCTCGACCTACCGCTACCGTCGGCCCACCGACGGTAAGTGGTTTCAGTTTGGCAGCGACCGTATCAGAGCAATCGACGCCGCCAAACAGCTCAATCTGGAATTCATGCGCGGTGCAGACCTGGTTGGGGCAGTGATGGGCAACACGTCAGGTTCATTTGCAGGATTCCTGGACAAGTACGAAGCCGAGATTCTTCCTCCCCGCGAGCTGGCCAAGGGGACGTTGGGGCTGTATGCCGTTCACGTCAGACGATTCAGAAGACACTTCGAGGGTAAGGCTGTCGATCAGATAACCATACGCATGGTTGCAGAGCTGCTCGACACCCTGACACCCCGTAGCGCCAATCAAAGTCGCGCCCTATTGGTGGACATTTTCAATCATGCCGCGTCGAAGGGTTTGTGCCCGGACAACCCGGCATCGAGCACCATCAACCGTATCGAGAAAAAGCAACGCAAACGCCACACTGTGGAAGGTCTGAAGGCGATCAGGGAAGTGTCCCCACCTTGGCTGCGTAACGCCATCGACTTGGCACTGATCACCGCTCAACGCCGCTCAGATATTCTGGACATGCGATTCGATGGCGTGCGGGATGGCTATCTGTACCTGGTGCAAAAGAAAACTGCCAAGGCCAGCGATACAGCGTGGATTCGTTTCAAGGTGACTGAGGAGTTACAAATAGTCATTACCCGATGCAGAGACAACGTAGCCTCGCCGTTCTTGATTCATCGCAAGCCACAACGACTGTTACAAAAGCAGGCGCAGACTAAAGAGCATTGGACCAAAGTTGAGGATCGGTTTTTAACGCGTTCTTTTAAAGAGGCGCGCGAACTGGCCGGCTGTTACGCGGACTGGAAAGAAGAAGAGATGCCGGGCTTTCACGAAGTGCGCGCATTGTCGCTGCACCTGTACAAAAGAGCCGGTAAAGATGGTCAGGTCATTGCGGGGCATGCCAGCGAGACCATGACCAAGAACTACCAGAAAGACCACGCCGATGTGATCTGGTCGGATGCGATTCCAGACCTGAATATCAGCGAAATCACCGGTTGATCTTACTCGCGCGACTAGAAAGGCATTGATTCAACACCCTGCGACCTTAGGGCTTCGTCTTCAACAGCCCAGTTTTTGAGTAAAGGGCCCAGATTCCTCACGGGGCTTTTACTTAAAAAAATTAAAAACATAATGGCATGTCGCCATCCCCACATCTCATTGATAAACTCTCCATGTGACCAACCAATTCCGGGCGGCACCACTGGGAAACCAGTGTCCTACCACTTAAGCACTCAACAACGGTGACTTTATGGATAGAAAACTTTTCTTTGGAGATCATAAAAATGGGAAAAATCGGCGACGACAATAAAAGCATCGAACAATCAATTATTGACCTTTTCCACTTGGGCAAGCTTCCTGGCCAGAATGTAGAAGCGGAAACTACACTCTTCCGCATACAAATGCTGAAGTACAAGACCGCAAACCACTTTCATGCACCAGTACCCGATGGAAAAGAGATTAAATTGGGGCGCTTTAACGATCCTCTTTGTCAAAAGAAGATCTGGTACGGATCTGAGCTGCCGCTTGGTGCACTCGCAGAATTCTACGGACGCATACGGACCGTTAGCGGATTTGGGTTAGGGATGGTGCTAAATCATTCAGAACTCGCTAACGCAAATATGTGCGAAGTAAAAGCTCTGAGACCGCTACGGCTTCTGAATGTGAAAATTCTACTTGCAAAGCTAGGGTTCACAACAGATCAAATCACTAATAGTAGCTACTCTTTGACCACTGAAATTACCCGGATTGTGTCAAGACTTCCTGGGAATCCTTTTGATGGCATTGCTTATGAGTCTCGCCATTGGCCTGATGGGCGCTATTGCTACGCGCTCTGGATTGATGACGGCGAAGACCCTTTAGTATCAGAGGGCAGCCTTCAAGCAGTAAGTGACTACGTTTATCGCGGCGAGCTTTCAGCGCCTTATGAAGATGAAGACATTTCTGCCGAAGAGATGCTTACAGAGATCATGAATTATCTAGTGGTTTAAAAGTACTACTTTAAGCAGCATACCTCCAACCATAGGTATGCTGCTTTTTTTGCCCAACTAGCTAGGTACAGGGCTCATAAATAGCGCAGCCTCTCGCCTGATAGCTAATAAATCTTCTGCGGTACAACCGTGTTTAAGAAGCTCAGCAGGCAGTGACAGATTCCCATTTTCAAGGAGGATCGGATTAAGAAAAAATGTACATTGAGCTTCTGCACTCAAATCCTTTAGCAGTGCAAGAATTTCTTCCAAATGCTCCAATTTTCCTTTTTCCGTAAATTGAAAACCCGGAATCAGATAGTCATTCCCTTCTTTTATAGCAATAAGCTTTCCGGAAACTATGTGATTGTTCACGGTTTGACGACTGACCCCCAAAATCTCGGCAACCCTCTTGGCTTTGTAAACACCGCCAAAATCTTTGAGCCTGTCAAAAAACTCTACTCGCGCTGCTGCACGACGCGCAAGTTTTCTCTGCTCCCTTGTATTAAGTGAGCCAGCTACCGCTCCACTGATGGCGAATTTTTTGAGTATTTCTAAATCGGTCAGTGCGGCTGCCTCTTCGAGGGTATCGTCCTCCTTCCAATTAGAAAGAACTTGGGTGATCAGTTTGAGCAAACGAATAGATGTTGCTGCCGCGTCACGAGAGCTGCTCAAGCTAGCCTGGAGGTTAACGATAGCTTCGTGAACAGATGCATTCATATTCATGCGTGTGCCTCTTAATGCCTGATTGACGATTAAAGATACCTAAATATCCGTAAATCGTCAAATAACCCCGACCAAAGGCCTGTCAGAAATGGCGATGCAACACATGCTCACCAAGCTGCGTGCAGGAGTCCTTAGCCTCCGGAACCACTATTGCAGCCTGCTGACCTCTAAAAATACTCACCATTTCTCTATCAGGCTAGTGAAAATAACCAAAGCAAGATCGTGAATTCTTTAGAATATAAATAGCGAACTGCAAATTGCGCCCCCCCCACAATGTAGCGAGATCATTGTGAAGCCGATCGACTTCGCAGCCTAGTGAACGAATGCAGAACTAAAAGAATGCTTTCCCCTCTCCCTGAAGAGCACATCGCTGTGACTGCACAAAAAACCGGTAGGAATGAACAGAGAATTAGTGGCCACAAGAGTAAACGCATCAATAGTAACTACCAGAAAAAACCAAGCCGATGTGATCTGGTCGGACGCAATTCCAGACCTGAATATCAGCGAAATCACCGGATAGTTTTGCGCGCATTTTGCGCCAGTTTTGCGCAAAGCAGAAACGAGAAAGGGAACCAAGAGCGTAAACCCTTGATTCCCTTACAGAATATGGTCGGGACGGAGTGATTCGAACACTCGACCCCTAGCACCCCATGCTAGTGCGCTACCGGACTGCGCTACGCCCCGACTAGGCGTTACATCTGTCTTACAACTTGCTTGAACGTCGAGGAATATACCTTAAGCTTTTGAAATACGGAAGTATTTAAAACCAAGATTATTTACGAAGCACCTGCAAAACATCTTCGAGCTCAGAGATCGTTTGACGGATCAATTGCTTGTATTGAGTAGTATCGTCTTTGGCTTCATCACCAGAAAGCCGCAAACGCGCGCCTCCAATAGTGAAGCCTTGGTCGTAGAGCAATGCACGGATTTGCCGGATTATCAACACGTCCTGTCGTTGATAATACCGGCGGTTTCCGCGACGCTTGACGGGGTTGAGTTGAGGAAACTCTTGCTCCCAGTAGCGCAGTACATGCGGCTTGACCCCACACAATTCGCTAACTTCGCCAATGGCGAAGTAGCGTTTGCCTGGAATTGGCGGGAGCTCGTCGTTATGACTTGGTTCCAGCATATGCCTCTACTCGGGCCTTCAACTTCTGCCCTGGACGAAAGGTGACCACACGGCGAGCCGTGATCGGGATTTCCTCTCCCGTTTTCGGATTGCGGCCAGGCCGCTGTCGCTTGTCACGCAAATCAAAATTGCCAAAACCTGACAGTTTGACCTGTTCATTATCTTCAAGAGCGTGTCTGATTTCTTCGAAAAACAACTCCACCAACTCTTTGGCTTCGCGTTTATTCAGACCCAGCTCCTCATAAAGACGTTCTGCCATTTCAGCTTTCGTCAGAGCCCCCATACGTCACTTCCTTAGCGTGGCGTTCAACCTTTTTTCGAGCGAGGTGAGGATGTTTTGTGTCGTGGTGTTCACCTCATCGTCATTAAGAGTGCGCGATGGATGCTGCCAGGTCAAGCCAACTGCAAGGCTTTTTCTAAGCGGATCAATACCTTTACCCTGGTATACGTCAAATAACCTTAGGTCCGTGAGCCACTCCCCTGCATTCTCACGTATTACATCCAGTACGGAGCTGGCTGCTACCTCGCGATCCACCAGCAGCGCCAGATCACGACGAACCTCAGGGAAACGCGATAGCTCTTGGAATTTAGGCATTTTGCCCAAAGCCACTTCAGCCAAAACCAGCTCGAATACAAACACTGGCCGGTCCAAGCCCAACGTTTTCGAAAGCTCTGGATGGATGGCACCCACAAAACCTACTTCGCGGCCATCACGCTCGATGCGTGCAGTCTGGCCAGGATGCAGTGCGGGGTGTTTGCCAGGCACAAAGGTAAATGCATCCAGCGCGCCGGCAAAACCCAAGACCGATTCGACGTCAGCTTTAACATCAAAAAAGTCTACAACCTCACGTCCTTGCGCCCAACCCTCAGGCAACCGAGTACCGCAGACAACACCTGCGAGCATTGGCTCTTGTTTCAAGCCTTCTAACTGACCGACAAAACGCAACCCGCTCTCAAAGAGACGAACACGGTCCTGCTGACGGTTCAGGTTATGCTGAAGCGCTTTGACCAAACCAGGCCACAAGGTCGCACGCATTGCAGCCATATCGTTGGAGATAGGATTAGCCAGCAATAGCGGCTCTACTCCCGGGCTGAAAAGTTCGAACTGTTTAGGGTCGATGAAACTGTAAGTAATAGCTTCCTGATAACCACGCGCAACCAGCAGGCGACGCAGCTCTGGCAAATCGCTGCGCGCTTCTGCTTTTGCTTGTGGTGCCAGGCGGGCTTGTGGGTAACGAACCGGCAAGCGGTTATAGCCGTAAAGACGCGCCAGCTCTTCGATCAGGTCTACTTCAAGACTGATATCAAAGCGATGGCTTGGCACTTCAACACGCCACTGTCCTGCTCCCTCAGCAGTAATGGTCAGGCCCAGCGCACTGAGCAGACGCTCAATTTCGCTATCGTCCATTTCCATACCGAGCATCTGACTGATACGGGCTGCACGCAATGTAATGGGAGCAATCGAAGGCAGAAATTGTTCGTTGACAATTTCGACGATTGGACCGGCTTCACCGCCTGTGATGTCAAGCAGCAGACCTGTGGCACGCTCCATCGCTTCACGGGCCAGCTTCCAGTCCACCCCACGCTCGTAACGGTGCGAGGCGTCAGTATGCAGACCATAGGATCGGGCTTTACCCGCTACAGCGATCTGATCAAAGAACGCACTTTCGAGGAATATATCGCGGGTTGTGATAGAAACACCGCTGTGCTCCCCCCCCATAACACCTGCAATTGCCAGCGCTCGGGTGTGGTCGGCAATTACCAGCGTATCACTGCGCAGTGTCACTTCCTGACCGTCGAGCAGAACGAGCTTCTCGCCTTCCTCGGCCATACGCACACGAATACCACCATTGATCTCGGCGAGATCAAAAGCATGCAGCGGCTGCCCCAACTCAAGCATGACATAGTTGGTAATGTCGACGGCAGCATCAATACTCCGCACGTCGGCACGACGCAAGCGCTCGACCATCCACAACGGAGTTGGTCGGGACAGGTCAACATTGCGAATGACACGCCCCAAATAACGCGGACACGCAGCAGGCGCCAGTACTTCAACAGGACGCACTTCGTCATGCATCACCGTGACTGGGGTCACTACAGGGCGAGTAACCTCAGCTGCGTACAGCGCACCCACTTCACGAGCCAAACCGGCCAGAGAAAGGCAGTCGCCACGGTTAGGGGTTAAATCAACCTCGATGCTGGCATCTTCAAGAGCGAGGTAGACGCGGATATCTTCGCCAACCGGAGCGTCAGACGGCAACTCCATCAGACCGTCATTGCCTTCGCCCACTTGCAGCTCAGCTTGCGAGCACAGCATGCCGTTAGATTCGACACCTCGAAGCTTGGCTTTTTTAATTTTGAAGTCGCCCGGCAGTTGCGCGCCGATCATCGCAAACGGGATTTTCAAGCCTGGTCGCACGTTGGGTGCACCACACACAACTTGAAACGTCTCTGCACCGTTGCTGACCTGGCAAACGCGAAGCTTATCGGCATCCGGATGTTGCTCGGTGCTCAAGACTTCACCCACTACCACGCCACTGAAGTCACCGGCGGCCGGCGTTACGCTGTCGACCTCAAGGCCGGCCATCGACAGACGAGCAACCAGCTCGTCACGATCTACCTGCGGGTTAACCCAACCACGCAGCCATTGTTCACTGAATTTCATCCTGCTCTCCTAAAAATTCGTTACGACTAGCGAAATTGCGCGAGAAACCGCAAGTCGTTGTCGAAGAACAGACGCAAGTCGTTCACGCCGTAACGCAGCATGGCCAGACGCTCCACGCCCATGCCGAAGGCAAAGCCAGAAAACTCTTCCGGGTCGATACCAGACATGCGCAGCACGTTCGGGTGAACCATGCCGCAACCCATGACTTCTAGCCAGCCGGTCTGCTTGCACACGCGACAGCCTTTACCGCTGCACATCACGCATTCCATATCGACCTCAGCGGAAGGCTCGGTGAACGGGAAGTACGATGGGCGGAAACGAACGGCCAGCTCTTTTTCGAAGAAAACTCGCAAAAATTCTTCGATGGTGCCTTTCAAATCAGCAAAGTTGATATCACGGTCGACCAACAAGCCTTCGACTTGATGGAACATAGGGGAGTGAGTGATATCAGAGTCGCTACGATAGACACGACCCGGGCATACGATGCGGATAGGCGGTTGTTTCGATTCCATGGTGCGGACCTGTACCGGGGAGGTATGGGTGCGCAGCAGCATGTTTGCATTGAAATAGAAGGTGTCATGCATCGACCGGGCCGGGTGGTGGCCTGGGATGTTGAGCGCCTCAAAGTTGTGATAATCGTCTTCAACTTCCGGGCCTTCGGCAATGCCGTAGCCAATATGAGTGAAGAACTGCTCAATACGCTCCAGAGTGCGAGTGACCGGATGCAGACCACCCGAGGTCTGACCACGGCCTGGCAGGGTCACATCAATGGACTCGGCAGACAGTTTGGCGGCCAGATCAGCCTCTTCAAACAGTGCCTTGCGGGCATTGAGAACCTCTGTAACACGCTCCTTGGCAACGTTAATAAGGGCGCCGACTTGCGGACGCTCTTCTGCAGGCAAATTCCCCAGGGTCTTCATCACCTGAGTCAATTCACCCTTTTTGCCAAGGTATTGAACCCGGATTTGCTCCAGGGCATTGATATCTTCAGCGCTTTGCACAGCCTCTAGTGCTTGAGAGACCAGCGCATCCAGGTTTTCCATGTACAGACTCCAGATACAAAATAGGGGAAGAGCTTGAAGGCTCTTCCCCTATTTAAGACGTTTAGCACTCGAACCCACACAGGTGAGTTCGAGTAACTGTCGGGGGTACTTAAGCCAAGGCGGCTTTAGCTTTCTCGACAATTGCAGCAAACGCCGCTTTTTCGTTCACTGCCAGATCAGACAGAACCTTACGGTCGATCTCGATGGAAGCTTTTTTCAGGCCGGCGATGAAACGGCTGTAAGACAGACCGTTGATACGTGCACCAGCGTTGATACGAGCGATCCACAGAGCGCGGAACTGACGTTTTTTCTGACGACGGTCACGGTAGGCGTATTGGCCTGCCTTGATTACCGCTTGCTTGGCAACACGGAATACGCGTGAGCGTGCGCCGTAGTAGCCTTTAGCCAGTTTCAGAATTTTTTTGTGACGTTTACGGGCGACAACGCCACGCTTTACACGAGCCATGAGTTACTTCCTCTAGTCTTAACCAAAAATTAACGAAGGCGCAGCATGCGCTCGACTTTTGCCACGTCAGACGGATGCAGCAAGCTGCTACCGCGCAATTGACGCTTACGCTTGGTCGACATTTTGGTCAGGATGTGGCTCTTGAAAGCGTGCTTGTGCTTGATACCGTTAGCAGTTTTCAGAAACCGCTTAGCAGCACCACTTTTAGTCTTCATCTTTGGCATGTTCGGATACTCCGCATTCAGTTGATAAACATAATCAGAAGGCCTGCCGTGCCCAATTGATTACTTCTTCTTTTTCGGGGCGATGACCATAATCAGCTGGCGTCCTTCCATCTTAGGATGCTGTTCTACAGTCCCGTATTCCACAAGGTCAGCTTCAACCCGCTTCAACAGTTCCATACCCAGCTCCTGGTGGGCCATCTCACGGCCGCGGAATCGTAACGATACCTTGGCCCTGTCCCCATCACTCAGGAAACGTACCAGGTTGCGCAGTTTTACCTGGTAATCCCCTTCCTCCGTCCCTGGACGAAACTTGATTTCTTTAACCTGGATTTGTTTCTGGTTTTTCTTCGCTGCGGCAATCTGCTTCTTCTTTTCGAAGATCGACTTGCCGTAATCCATCAGCTTGCAAACAGGGGGTACTGCATCAGCGGAAATTTCCACCAAATCCAGTTTGGCCTCTTCAGCCTTAAGAAGCGCTTCTTCAATCGGGACAATGCCAAGTTGCTCGCCCTCAGCTCCGATTAACCGAACCTCGCGTGCCGAGATATTCTCGTTGATCGGGGCTTTCGGTGCAGCTCGTTTATCTTGTCTCATTTCACGCTTAATAATAATTACTCCGAATCATGGCGACCACGCCGGGAAACCGCTTGTGCGAGAAATTCAGCGAATTGCGCGACGGGCATTGAGCCCAGGTCAGCACCTTCACGTGTACGCACAGCGACAGTCTGCATCTCGACTTCCCGATCTCCGATAACCAAGAGATAAGGAACCTTGAGCAAAGTATGCTCGCGGATTTTAAAGCCGATCTTTTCATTTCTCAAGTCAGACTTGGCACGAAATCCGCTCTGATTGAGAGTTTTTTCAACTTCAGCGGCAAAATCTGCCTGTTTATCAGTGATATTCATGATCACTGCCTGAGTCGGCGCCAGCCACGCAGGGAATGCACCCTCGTAATGTTCGATCAAAATACCGACAAAACGCTCAAACGACCCGAGGATCGCGCGGTGCAGCATAACGGGGTGTTTGCGACTATTGTCTTCGGACACGTATTCGGCGCCCAGACGGATCGGCAGGTTGAAATCGAGCTGTAAGGTACCACACTGCCAGACACGACCCAGACAATCTTTCAGGGAGAATTCAATTTTAGGCCCGTAAAAGGCACCTTCACCTGGCTGCAGGTCGTATTTCAGGCCCGCACTGTCGAGGGCTGAAGCCAATGCGCTTTCGGCACGATCCCACAATTCATCAGATCCCACACGCTTTTCAGGACGAGTGGACAGCTTGAGCTCAATATCCTTGAAGCCGAAATCTGAATAAACATCCAGTGTCAGCTTGATGAAAGCAGCGGATTCGGCCTGCATCTGCTCTTCTGTACAGAAGATGTGCGCATCGTCTTGAGTGAATGCACGTACGCGCATGATGCCGTGCAGCGCACCGGATGGCTCGTTTCGGTGACACGCACCAAATTCGGCCAGACGCATTGGCAATTCGCGGTAGCTTTTCAAACCCTGATTGAAGACTTGCACGTGGCAAGGACAGTTCATGGGCTTGATCGCGTAATCACGGCTTTCAGACTCAGTCGTGAACATGTTTTCAGCGTAGTTAGCCCAATGACCGGACTTTTCCCACAAGCTGCGGTCGACAACCTGAGGAGTCTTGATCTCCAGGTAGCCATTTTCGCGCTGAATTTTACGCATGTATTGCTCAAGCACTTGGTAAAGCGTCCAGCCATTCGGGTGCCAGAACACCATACCTGGCGCTTCTTCCTGAGTATGGAACAGGCCCAGGCGCTTACCGATTTTACGGTGATCGCGCTTCTCGGCCTCTTCAATACGCATGATGTAGGCAGCGAGTTGCTTTTTGTCTGCCCAAGCCGTGCCATAGATACGCTGCAACTGCTCGTTCTTGGCATCACCGCGCCAGTAAGCGCCTGACAATTTGGTCAGTTTGAACGACTTCAGAAAGCGCGTATTCGGCACGTGAGGGCCGCGACACATGTCGACGTATTCTTCATGGAAGTACAAACCCATGGCCTGTTCATCTGGCATGTCTTCAATCAGACGCAGCTTGTAATCTTCACCACGCTGAGAAAAAAGCTCGATGACTTCAGCACGCGGAGTCACTTTCTTGATGACGTCGTAGTCTTTCTCGATCAACTGCTGCATGCGCTGTTCGATAGCCGCCATGTCATCCGGAGTGAACGGACGCTCATAGGCGATATCGTAGTAAAAGCCTTCGTCAATGACAGGACCGATTACCATTTTGGCCGTCGGGTACAACTGTTTGACTGCATGACCGACCAAGTGGGCGCAAGAGTGACGAATGATCTCCAGCCCCTCTTCATCCTTAGGCGTGATGATCTGCAAGGTAGCGTCGTGCTCGATCAAGTCGCAAGCATCAACCAGCTTGCCGTTGACCTTGCCGGCCACGGTGGCCTTGGCCAGACCGGCACCGATTGAAGCGGCGACCTCCGCTACAGATACCGGATGATCGAATGAACGTTGACTACCGTCGGGAAGAGTAATAGTTGGCATGGCGCCTCCTCTCCTAGTGGTGACCCCTACCAAAGGTCACGTGGGTTGGGATGAGCCAGTACGCGATTCGGAGGTATGCCTGCCTCACAGTGGCAGGAGCCTTACGGCAAACCGAAAACCGAACCAGAGTGACTGGAATTCAAATCAAAAAGGTTTATGGCTCTGCTTTGATGCGGCGTGCGCATGTAATCACATTAATGGCCAAGGGCGGCATGCTAGCACAGATGAATTCACGCCGCCCTTCTCGCTCAAACATACCCAGAGCAATTAAGTCGCCTTTGCAAAATTGTGAACTTGAGCTTCATTATTCCCTCAGATATTGCGTGAACCACTCTCTGCCTCAACGACTTAAAGGAAGATTCACATGCGCATGATTCGTTTCCTCGCCTTTGCAGCCCCACTGGCCTTTCTGCTACCGCTGACGGCCCAAGCCGACAATTGGCCAGCCGGGCAGAAAGCTGACTACATGAAAGAATGTGTGCCTGCCGCGAACAAAACCCTCAAAAATACAAAACTGGCTGAGCAACACTGTGCCTGCGGAGCAGACAAACTCTCTGCAAAACTCTCTACAACAGAAATACAGCAGTTGATGAACAAGGAAAAACAGCCTGACCAGAATCTGGTCAACAAAGCGCTGACTGCAATTGAGCCGTGCAAGGTAAAAGCAGCCAAATAGGTCGTAAAAAAGGAGTGCTTTAGGACTCCGACCAGAGCAAAACAGCCTTAAAAGCGTTTTTTTAGTGAAAACCGTACATCTTTCAGCTCTTTTTTTTTCCTGATCAAACGCCTTAAACCCCCCATAAAACGGGGGTTTTGGCCGCATTCGACGTAAGACAACAGCTAACAATGCAGCAAACTAGTGCTCAGGGGGGGTTCCAAACCGCACATTTCGACTATGATAGCTGAGTGTGCCCAGTTGGCCTGAGCAGCACAGTACTACTGAAAATATAAGTTTCTTGGAGATACACCATGTCTAATCGCCAAACCGGCACCGTAAAATGGTTCAACGATGAAAAAGGCTTCGGCTTCATCACTCCTCAAGGTGGCGGTGACGACCTGTTCGTACACTTCAAAGCTATCGAAAGCGACGGTTTCAAAAGCCTGAAAGAAGGCCAAACCGTTTCCTTCGTGGCTGAGAAAGGCCAAAAGGGTATGCAAGCTGCACAGGTTCGCGCGGAGTAAATCTCCTTCGAACAAAAAAACCCCGTCCATGTGACGGGGTTTTTTGTGCCTGACACAATGCTACATCCCGGTTAACCGCAGTTCACACGTGTGATGATTGCATTATTGTCCGCGTTGAGATTCAGTCGATCCGATCGGTACTCGAGGGTCATGATGTCTGAGGGCAACAAGATACGGGCCTCTTGCGCGCCCGCTTTTATACGGGCCTGCTCTAAAAGCTGGGACGATGCCTTTTGACCGATGACAAAATCTGCCGCCTTGGCATCGCAGCGAGTATGCCCCGCCTCAACCACTGGCTCTTTAACAGACTGAGTCGTACCGCACCCGGACAAGGCCAAAACCGCCACCAACGACCCCAATGACACTAGCTTCCAAGACATGAAGCCTCCTTAAAATAAATGTTCTGAACCTTTGCGACAGCTGATGAGCCAATAGGTTGCACAGGGCCGCTCGCAAAGAAGTGATTACACGCGAAGGCTAGAGTTTGCTTTAGCTGCAAAAGCATGCACACACCAGTTCATGACCAAATGTGTACTCAACCTCAGTAAATATCGATGTAATCAAACGCGGGATTTGGCCAATTATCATTCAACGCATTGTAAATCTGCATGACCCAGACACCATCACTCGCCGCGACCTTGCCTACATAGCCTGACCCGGCAGCCCAGGTTTCCAGCCTGAACAGCAGCCCGTCGATGTCCACGCCTCCTACTACGCCTGCCGAGATATAGGCCACACCGTTTTTAGTGACGCGTAATTGTGTATGCACATCGTCACTGGCCGAAGCCAACAAATCACGCACGGCCGCCTCTGTAAGTGCCTCGGGGTTGTTTAAATCAATCTGCATGGCCGCCCTCCCTCAAAAAATTCAAGTGTGATGCACTCCAGCCGGGTACGGAAGCGCAAACGCCAAAGAACGACATGTGATTAAGTTTTGCCTCGTGATAGCGTCTTGCCAGGACTTTGCTAAAATCCTCGCCTGAACGCCCTCTTGAGATACTCATGACTACAGTCACCATCGATGCAAACATAAAAGCCAAATGGCTCCAAGGGCAGTGCTCTTACAGCCCTGGCAGCCCTGAAGAACTGGCTATCATCGGGATTGACCTGTTAGTCAAAGAGCTTGGCACAGACGCGGCCCGGGCCTTTACCGACCAACTATTTGAAAAATACAAAGATACGGGCTTGTCGACTCCCACCTGAACTTGATCCTTAGCGACCAACTTGACCACCTTCGCCTTGTTGGCAAACCACTGAACCTGGATAGGCAGCCGTCGATTCTCGCAGCACAATACTCGGCGTTACGATGTGCTGCTCCACCTCGCGCTCAGGTGCAGAAATACGTCGCAGCAATAACTGCGCAGCCATCTCGCCCAATTGCAGAATCGATTGCCCGACTGTGGTTAAGGCCGGATACACATAGCGGCTCATCTGCACATCATCAAATCCGATGACTGAAAGATGATCCGGCACTCGAATCTTGCATTCTGCCGCCGCACGCAAGACACCAATTCCCATCAAGTCGTTGCACGCGAAAATAGCAGTAGGTCGATTACCTTCGAACAACCGGACAGCCGCCTGATAACCGCCCATACAGCTGAAATCACTCTCAAGCATCCAGTACTCGGGCACTTCAATCCCTGCCTCAGTCAATGCCCGCTGATACCCAGCCATACGTAACTGGGCCACGCGGGTGATTGCAGGACCTGCAATACAGGCAATGGCACGATGCCCAAGATCAAGCAAATGACGTGTGGCCAGATATGCGCCCAGCTCATGATCGATACGCACGAGGTCTGCGTGAATGCCTTCCAGATTGCGGTCAACTATCACCATAGGGGTGCGCACACCCAACAGCCCACTCGCCAACCCCACGTCCCCACCGGCCGAGGCGACAACCAACCCGTCCACGCGTTTCTCTAACAGCACTCGCAGATAGTTGCGTTGTTTATCCGGATCATCGTCGCAGTTGCACAAAATGACGCAATAATTATTACGTTCGCAGTAATCCTCAATGCCCCGCGCCAGCTCGGCGAAATAAGGATTGAGGCTATTGGCCACCAACAGCCCAATCGTGGCCGTAGTCTTTGCTTTCAGTGAACGCGCCACTGCGCTGGGCACATAATCAAGATGTGCAATGGCCTCCTCCACTTTTAAACGAACCGGCTCACTGACAGGGCGTGTCTTGTTCAGGACATGAGAAACCGTTGTGTAGGAAACACCTGCCATTGCCGCTACATCTTTAATGGTAGCCATCGCTCAATTCCATCGCTCTACCCGTTTACCGGGGTTAATGTCCACTATGACGCTCGTGAATATGACAGTACCCCGACTACACGGGAAGAACTCCCGCGCTCAACGCATCGTGTACTGCTGGCGGCGCGCATCTGCGGTGAAGCTATACGCTTGGCTGCGACAGCCATAACCGGCACAGCAGACGAACGGTCGACTCTCCGAACAGAGAGCACGGCGTATGTTCGGGAATCCGTCTTCGATTCTGCTAGATAATTCGAGTATTGAATTTTTTTATTACAAATCAACACGTTATGAAATAAATAAGTACGGCGCGTATTGGCACATTTAGTGCTCTCTTGTACATATCGTGTTGCCGAACAATGCAACGCGTCGCATGAGATGCCTTGCATCGACGTGCCCACCAATAAGAGAAAAAACAATGAATGCATCAGTTTTGAAAACAATTGTTCCAGGCACTTTAGCTCTTCTCCTTTCACTGCCCTTCGCCCACGCTCAAGAAGCCGCCAGCAAACCCAATGTGGTTATTCTGGCAACCGGCGGAACCATTGCAGGCGCAGGTGCGAGCGCTGCCAACAGCGCAACCTATACCGCCGCCAAAGTAGGTGTAGACCAGCTTATTGCAGGCGTGCCCGAGTTGAGCCAACTGGCCAATGTCCGTGGCGAGCAAGTGATGCAAATTGCATCCGAAAGCATTACCAATGAAAACCTGCTGCAACTCGCGCGTCGTGTCGCCGAACTGGCTGACAGCAATGATGTCGATGGCATTGTGATTACCCACGGTACCGACACCCTGGAAGAAACGGCTTACTTCCTGGACCTGGTTGAGAAAACCGATAAACCCATCATCGTTGTTGGCTCCATGCGTCCAGGCACTGCCATGTCAGCAGATGGCATGTTGAACCTGTACAACGCTGTCGCTGTAGCCGGTAGCAAAGACGCTCGCGGTAAAGGCGTATTGGTCACCATGAACGACGAAATTCAGTCCGGCCGCGATGTCAGCAAAACCATGAACATCAAGACTGAAGCATTCAAAAGCCCATGGGGGGCTTTGGGCATGGTCGTTGAAGGCAAGTCCTACTGGTTCCGCCTGCCTTCCAAGCGTCACACCATGAACTCTGAGTTTGACATCAAGAACATTAAAACCCTGCCCAACGTAGGTATCGCCTATTCGTATGGCAACGTAGACGACAGCGCTTATAAAGCCCTGGCAAAAGACGGAGCCAAAGCCATCATCCACGTCGGTACGGGCAATGGTTCCGTGTCTTCGCGCGTAGTCCCTACCCTGCAAGCCCTGCGTAAAGATGGCGTGCAGATCATCCGGTCTTCGCACGTAAATAACGGCGGGTTCGTACTGCGTAACGCAGAACAACCAGATGACAAAAATGACTGGGTGGTTGCTCATGACCTTAATCCTCAGAAAGCTCGAATTCTGGCCATGGTCGCCCTGACTCAAACCCAGGACAGCAAAGAACTGCAACGCATATTCTGGGAATATTGATTCACCCACGCCGAGCGCTGCCCAGCGCTCGGCTTTTCGACTGCTCGTTCACCCGAAGGAGCAGTTTTCACATTAGTTTCTAAAGACTTGCGCACTAAAACCAAAAAACGCAGTCCCATCCGCAGCCTGACGGGTTCAAACAGTTGCCAAATGAAGCGCAGTTAAATACTGTATGCACATACAGCAACCAAGGATCGCATCATGGCTAAAAAACCGGCGAAAGCGCCAGCCCTACCAAGCCCCTATGAAATGTTCGGATCGCGCATACAAAAAATCATCAGTTCACCGAAAGCCCAGAAAGACAAAATGGCCGTGCTCGAACGGCTAGAGGGCGATAACCCCGAGTTTTGGGAGCGCCTGCTAGAGGAAATATCTGAAAACGATAACGTCACGATCGCTCATCGCGATGATGGCGGGGTCAATGTTTTCTGGACCGTACCAGAGGAAGATTGAATCAATGAGGGTTTGTTTGCTGGCGATAGTCAGCCTCTTTACCGTGTTAAGTGCCCAGGCAGCGGCACCCAAAACATTCAGTGAAGCCAAAAAAGCTGCCTGGAAACTCTACGCACCGCAGTCCACCGAGTTTTACTGCGGATGCAAATACTCAGGCAACCGGGTCGACCTTAAAGCCTGTGGCTATGTCCCTCGTAAAAATGCCAACCGGGCAGCGCGCATTGAGTGGGAACACATCGTTCCCGCCTGGCAAATCGGCCATCAACGCCAATGCTGGCAAAGCGGTGGTCGTAAAAACTGCACCCGCAATGACCCTGTCTACAAAGTAGCGGAAGCCGACCTTCATAACCTGGTGCCCAGCATCGGCGAGGTGAACGGTGATCGCAATAATTTCAGTTTTGGCTGGCTGCCTGCACAGTCGGGTCAATATGGCTCCTGCCTGACGCAAGTCGACTTCAAAGCCAAAAAGGTCATGCCCCGACCGTCCATTCGCGGCATGATTGCGCGCACCTACTTTTACATGAGCAAACAATATAATTTGCGCTTGTCCAAGCAGGACCGCCAGCTATACGAAGCCTGGAACAAGACTTACCCGGTTCAGGCCTGGGAACGCCAACGCAACCAGACTGTCGCTTGCGTCATGGGCCGCGGCAATGAGTTCGTCGGTCCGGTCAACTTGAAAGCCTGTAGCTAACCCACCTTCATTCATCGTTATGCGCCAGTCTTGAGTCTCCAAGTAATCAAAGACTCAAGACGCCCCTCCTTCCGGGCCGTTTTTCAACCCGCAAATGAAGGTTTCAACGCTCATTTATTGCCGAACGACTAATGCTCAGCTATTACTCAGAGCATGATAAAACCCGCCCGCTCCAACGAAAAACAAAGCGCAGTCAATGAACTGGTCCACCGCATTAAAAGTGGGCTGTTAGCAGACGGCCACCTGCTGCCCGGCGAAGAGCAGCTGTCGCAGGAATTGCAGGTCAGTACAGGCACATTGCGAGAAGCGCTTGCCGAACTGGAAAGGCGAAAGTACATCGCCATGCAAACCGAAGGTGGTGCGATCGTCACCTATGACGGTTTTAGCCTTGACCAAAGCAATGGCTGGTCTCAAGCACTGGCGGATACAGGTGCACGGATTTACACCGAAGTCTTACGACTTGAAACCGTAGAACGCCCCGAACTGGCGCTGCAATTGGGTATAAGTCACTTCGTCATCCTGGAACGTCGGCGACGTCAGCAGGATGGCATCGCCATTTCTCTGGAACGCTCACTCGTACCCGCCACCGGAGGCCTGGAGGGACTCCCCCGAGTCGGCCTGATAGACAACTCATTGACTATTACGCTGGCAGCCTATGGCTTCGTTGCTGATCGAGGCGATCAGTGGATTGGCGCGCACCCGCTCAATGAACAAGATGCTGCGTTACTTGAACGCACACCGGGGACAGTCTTTATAAAGGCGTTGCGCACGACCTTCGATCGTCAGAACCGATTTATGGAGCAGGTTGAGAGCTGGCTAGACCCCCAGCATTTTCGGATGTATCAATCTTTCGGAGCGCGGAAGAAAATTAATAAACCCTGATTTTTTCAATAAAATCATCAGCTTAAAAACAACAGCCATCACCTTCTCACTTCCGTTTAGCACCGGTTGCAACCTGCAACCCGACCAAAGACTGTAGGAAAAAATCTACAAACCTGTAAGGAAAAACTGGAAAATGCCGGAAGTGCTGTTTTAACCTTACCTCTTTAGCTACCCACCGAGCAGCACCCGCGCCCGACTCCAATGACAGGAAGTCGGGTTGACTGCGTGAATCCGGGCAGCATTTTCTCTGACTTGTGACGTTAATTTTGAAACTCATTATCATTGCTGTTTACGTTCTTTCCATTGCCTATGTGCACCTGCGAGGCAAAGTCCGCCACAAACTGGGACGCCAGTTGAGCGACCATTCGACCTTCCTGGCCCCCATCAACTGTTTTCTATACCTGTTTTCCAAGGTTCCCAGCCAGCCCTACTACAAGCCCGCTGACTTTGCCCAATTGCAGCTTTTGCAGGATCACTGGCAAGAAATCCGCGAAGAAGCACGAAACTTGATGCAAGCGGGTGAAATAAAACGCTCTGAGCAACCGAATGATGTCGGTTTTAACTCTTTTTTCAAAAGCGGCTGGAAGCGGTTCTACCTCAAGTGGTACGGCGACAATCACCCTTCGGCGGTAGAGACGTGCCCGCGCACTATCGAACTGCTCAATAGCATCGGCACCATCAAAGCGGCCATGTTCGCCGAGCTGCCACCGGGCTCAAAGCTGGTACGCCATCGTGATCCCTATGCAGGTTCATTGCGCTATCACCTGGGCCTGGACACGCCCAATGATTCGGGCTGCTATATCAATGTCGACGGCCAGAACTACTCATGGCGCGACGGCGAAGCGGTCATCTTTGATGAAACCTTTATCCACTACGCAGAAAATACCACCGATAAAAACCGCATCATCCTGTTCTGTGATGTGGAAAGACCTATGCGTTATCGTTGGGCCGCCGCTTTCAACCAATGGTTTAGCCGCACGGTGATGGCCTCTGCCAGCTCCCCTAATGATGCCAATGATAAAACCGGCAACCTGAACCGCGCCTTTACCAAACTGTATAAAATCCGCCTGCGCGGTAAAGAATTGAAAAAACGCAATCGCACGCGCTACTACCTGGAAAAATGGGCCATTTTTGGCGGCCTGCTCGGATTGTTTTTACTGATCTAAGCCCAGACTGTGGTACGGCATGGCGACTGAGGTGGCTCAGTCGCTAGTTGATCACCAAGGGGGGCAAAGTCCCCAGCAAAGAAACAGCCGCAACCGCTATCAACCCCAATGACCATTCAAGCGTCACACTGGTACGCAAAACAGCGAAACGACCCGCACGACTCATCACCAGATTAAACAGTGCCAGCAACAGCATCACGCCGACCACGAAGACTTTGATCAGCAAGATCAGGGCGAATCCTTCGAACAAGGGCGTGGGCCAGACTGCGCCGGTCAACACACGGGTATTGATCAGCCCTGTCAGTATGATTCCCGCTACCAGAACAAAACCCACGCTACTAAAGCGCCGCAAAACGCGGTCCACGTCTTGTCTGTCGGCACGCATCAACACCAGCAATAAACCCAGAAGACCGCCCAACCACGCCCCGACGCAGACCAGGTGGATAAACTGATTGAACATCAGCAACTGTCCGCGCCAACCTTCCAGCATCGCGCCATGCCCCACGGGGGCAAGTGTGGCCAAAAGCAACAGACCTAACAGGTAACCAGCCTTGGAAGACGAGCGAACTTGAAGGACGATGAGTAGCAATACATTAATCACTACATGAGCGGCCCAGACATGCCCAAAAAAAGTGCTGCCCAATACTAACCACAGCGTCTCTACATTCAGAGCTTCAGGCCAACTGCCCGCCATGGAATGGGTTACCAAGAGCAACCAGACCAGAGCGCTGCCCAATGCCAGCCACGCCAGGCCGCGCTCGATCCAACCTTTGTGACGGTCATACGCGCCCCCGTTCCGGGCGCGAAGCAGTAAGGGCTTAAAGACACAAAACCCGAACAGCAGGAGCACAGCGCAAAAATGCACAAACCGGCAGACAACCATTGCGCCGAGCATCAACTCACTGGCTCACCGTGAAGGTGTATTGGCCTTTGCTTTTGTGCGTATCGACGGAGACCGCGTTCCATTTGACGGTATAACTGCCGGGCTCTAAAGGCGCAGCCGGCGTTACAACCAGCACTTTTTTGTCGTCTACATCGGTTGCAACACTACGCACCTTTATCGGGGTGTTTTCGTGAATAAGCTCAACTTTGCTGAACGCTTGCTCAACACCCTCACTGAATTGCAGTCGCAGTTCTTTTGCTTGGGCGACGGTGCTATCGGCGGCAGGTGTCGAGTGCTCAAGGTGCGCATGAGCGAATGCTGATCCTGCACCGGCCATTAGGGTCAGCAAGGCAGCGGTTTTGAAAACTCCTTTCAAAGAAACAACAGACATGGTGCAGAACCCTTGAGTAAAAGTGTGCAGGGATGATACTCGCCTATTTTAAAAGAGGCTCTACAGCTGCAGTCTGAATCACTCCTCCAGCACCAAGCCACCCGGCGGCAACGGCAGAGCCGTTTTATATCTGACTTGTTTGAGGGCAAAGCTGGAGCGGATATTGGCAACGCCCGGCACCTTGGTCAAAAAATCCATCATAAAGCGCTCCAACGCCTGAATGCTCGGCACCAGCACACGGATCAGGTAATCCGGGTCTCCCGCCATCAAGTAGCACTCCATGACCTCAGGACGGTCTGAAATCGCCGCCTCAAACTTATGCAGGGCCTCTTCTACCTGCTTCTCAAGGCTGACATGAATAAACACATTCACGTGCAGGCCCAGCATATCTGCGTCCAGCAATGTCACCTGCTCACGAATCAAGCCGTGTTCTTCCATCGCCTTGACGCGGTTAAAGCACGGTGTCGGTGACAGGTTGACCGAGCGGGCCAAGTCCGCATTGGTGATGCGTGCATTCTGTTGAAGGCTATTGAGAATCCCGATATCCGTGCGATCCAGCTTGCGCATGAGACAAAACCACCTGTTTTTTTTGTTTATGCAGAGTTCTTATCTTTAAATCATTCAAAGCGCAACGAACTACAGAAAAATATTCTTCACTGTCAGGAATATGATGGTTGTAGGACAGTTTTGAGAAGCAAGCGTCAGACAGATCCTGGATAGAACATTAGCTCCCGCGCCCTAATAAACACGACAAGATCGAGCGTAGAGAAAGCCATGAATGAATATGCACCGCTGCGTCTGCACGTTCCTGAACCCTCTGGCCGCCCAGGCTGCAAGACTGACTTCAGCTACCTTCGCCTGACCGATGCAGGTCAAGTGCGCAAACCCCCCATCGACGTAGAACCGGCTGATACTGCCGATCTGGCCAGAGGCCTGATTCGCGTGCTTGACGATCAAGGCCAAGCCCTTGGCCCCTGGGCTGAAGGCGTCTCACCTGAAGTTATGCGCGCCGGTATGCGAGCCATGCTCAAGACACGCATCTTCGACACCCGCATGGTCGTTGCCCAGCGCCAGAAAAAAATGTCTTTCTACATGCAAAGCCTGGGTGAAGAAGCCATTGGCACCGCGCAAGCGCTGGCCTTGAACATCGACGACATGTGTTTCCCGACCTATCGCCAACAAAGCATCTTGATGGCCCGTGACGTGCCACTGGTGGATCTGATCTGTCAGTTGCTGTCCAACGAGCGCGATCCGCTCAAGGGGCGTCAATTGCCGATCATGTACTCGGTACGCGATTACGGCTTTTTTAGTATTTCCGGAAATCTGGCGACTCAATTCGTTCAAGCTGTTGGCTGGGGCATGGCGTCAGCCATTAAGGGTGACACTAAAATCGCTTCTGCCTGGATAGGCGACGGCGCAACCGCCGAGTCCGATTTCCATACTGCCCTCACCTTTGCCCACGTGTATCGCGCGCCGGTCATTCTGAACGTGGTCAATAACCAATGGGCCATTTCGACCTTCCAGGCCATTGCCGGTGGCGAATCGACGACCTTTGCCGGACGCGGCGTGGGTTGTGGCATCGCCTCTCTGAGGGTCGACGGCAATGACTTCATCGCGGTCTATGCCGCCTCGGTGTGGGCCGCAGAGCGCGCGCGTCGCAACTTGGGCCCCACCCTCATTGAGTGGGTCACTTATCGCGCAGGCCCTCACTCAACGTCTGACGACCCGTCCAAGTACCGTCCTGCCGATGACTGGAGTCACTTCCCGCTTGGCGATCCTATTCTGCGGTTGAAACAGCATCTGATTGCTACAGGTCATTGGTCCGAAGAGGAACATGCCGCGGTCAGCGCCGAGCTAGAGGCTGAAATCATAGGTGCTCAAAAAGAAGCTGAGCGCTTTGGCACGTTGGCAGGCGGGCAGATGCCAAGTGCGGCGACCATTTTTGAGGACGTGTACAAAGACATGCCCGAGCACTTGCGCCGGCAACGTCAGGAATTGGGGTTATAACCAGATGAACGACAATAATAAAATTCAAATGGAGAACGCCGTGAGTACCAGCACCATGACGATGATCCAGGCCCTGCGCTCGGCTATGGATGTGATGCTTGAGCGCGACGACAACGTGGTGGTGTTTGGTCAGGATGTGGGCTACTTCGGGGGCGTATTCCGCTGTACGGAGGGCCTGCAGGCCAAATACGGCAGTTCACGGGTATTCGACGCGCCTATCTCTGAAAGCGGCATCGTTGGTGCCGCCGTCGGCATGGGGGCATACGGTCTGCGACCTGTCGCCGAAATCCAGTTTGCTGATTACTTCTACCCGGCTTCCGACCAGATTGTTTCTGAAGCCGCACGCCTGCGCTATCGCTCGGCAGGCGAATTTATTGCACCGATGACCCTGCGCATGCCATGCGGCGGCGGCATCTACGGTGGCCAAACCCATAGCCAAAGCCCCGAAGCGATGTTTACTCAGGTCTGCGGCCTGCGCACCGTGATGCCATCCAACCCGTATGACGCCAAAGGGCTGTTGATTGCAGCCATCGAAAACGATGATCCGGTGATATTCCTTGAACCTAAACGCCTGTACAACGGCCCGTTTGATGGTCATCACGAACGCCCGGTGACGCCTTGGGCGAAACATCCTGCCAGTGCCGTACCCGATGGTTACTACACCGTCCCGCTGGATTGCGCCGCGATTGTGCGCCCTGGCACTGAAGTCACCATCCTGACCTACGGTACCACCGTGTATGTGGCTCAGGTCGCGGCTGAAGAAACCGGGATCGACGCTGAAGTCATCGATCTGCGCAGCCTGTGGCCACTTGATCTGGATGCCATTGTGACCTCCGTTAAAAAAACCCGCCGTTGCGTTGTCGTGCACGAAGCAACTCGCACCTGCGGTTTTGGCGCCGAGCTGATCGCACTGGTCCAAGAGCATTGTTTCCACTACCTGGAAGCGCCGATTGAGCGAGTTACCGGCTGGGATACGCCCTACCCACATGCTCAGGAATGGGCCTACTTCCCGGGCCCGGCGCGAGTCGGTGCGGCTTTGCAACGGGTCATGGAGGTTTAAATGGGTACGCACGTCATTAAAATGCCTGATATCGGTGAAGGCATTGCGCAGGTTGAATTGGTGGAATGGTTTGTCAAAGTCGGCGACATGGTCAGTGAAGATCAGGTGGTTGCCGATGTGATGACCGATAAGGCGACCGTGGACATCCCCTCCCCCGTGGCGGGAAGAGTGCTGGCCTTGGGTGGACAGCCCGGCGAAGTCATGGCGGTCGGTAGCGAGCTGATTCGGATTGAAGTTGAGGGCGCTGGCAACCTGCGCGAAAGTGCTCCGCAGCACGCAGAACCCATGGCTACGCCCCCTCAAGCGGCCCCACAAACGCGTATCGAAGTGGCCGCTGTCACAGCCACGCCAATCAAACCTGCCCCTGCCCCTGCCCAACGTCCAGCGCCTGTGGCCCGCGAAGCCAACGAACGCCCGCTGGCTTCCCCGGCAGTCCGAAAGCGGGCATGGGATGCGGGAATCGAGCTGCGTTTTGTTGTAGGCAGCGGCCCGGCAGGTCGAGTGCTGCATGACGACCTTGAGCTGTATCTGGCTCAGGACACCCAGTCACCGTCAACACCCCCCAGCGGATACGACAAACGCACCGACGAGGAGCAAATTCCGGTTATCGGTCTGCGGCGTAAAATCGCCCAGCGCATGCAGGATGCCAAACGGCGCGCTGCGCACTTTAGCTATGTCGAAGAAGTTGACGTCACCGCACTTGAAGAGTTGCGCGCACAACTCAACCACAAATGGGGCGAGAGCCGCGGCAAGTTGACTCTCCTGCCGTTTTTAGTACGTGCAATGGTCGTGGCTTTACGCGAGTTCCCCCAGATCAACGTGCGCTACGACGATGAAGCGCAATTAATCACCCGCTTTGGTGCGGCTCATATTGGCGTTGCGGCGCAAAGCAGCAACGGCTTGATGGTGCCAGTGGTTCGCCATGCTGAAACCCTGAATTTATGGGCGGCGGCCGATGAAATCGCTCGCCTGGCTAACGCTGTCCGTACCGGTAAAGCCACGCGAGAGGAACTGACGGGGTCCACCATCACCCTGACTAGCCTGGGTGCACTGGGCGGTATTGTCAGCACGCCAGTGGTCAACCTGCCTGAAGTCGCCATCGTGGGTGTCAACCGCATCGTTGAGCGTCCAATGGTCGTCAAAGGCCAGATCGTGATTCGAAAAATGATGAACCTCTCCAGCTCTTTCGATCATCGTGTGGTGGACGGCATGGACGCGGCGCAATTTATCCAGGCCATGCGTGGCTTGCTCGAACAACCTGCCACCTTGTTTTTGGAGTGACCATGCAGCCCACTCAACACACCACGCTGCTGATTATTGGCGGCGGTCCCGGCGGTTATGTGGCCGCCATTCGCGCTGGTCAACTGGGCATCCCTACGGTCTTGATCGAAGGACAGTCACTGGGCGGCACCTGTCTCAATGTCGGCTGCATCCCTTCCAAGGCGCTGATTCATGTCGCTGAACAGTTTTACACCACGCAGCGCTACAGCACCGGCACCTCGCCACTGGGCATACAGACACAGCCCCCGACGCTCGATATCGGCCAGAGTGTGCAATGGAAGAACAGCATTGTGGATCGCCTGACCACAGGCGTTGGCGCACTACTTAAAAAAAATGGGGTCCGGGTAATACAAGGCTGGGCCACGATCCTGGATGGCAAAGCGGTAGAAGTCGACGGTCAGCGCATCGAGTGCGAGCACTTGCTGCTGGCCACAGGCTCACACACTGTCGAACTGCCGATGCTGCCCTTGGGCGGTGCAATCATTTCCTCTACCGAAGCCTTGCAGCCTACTGAGATTCCAAAGCGCCTGACGGTTGTGGGCGCAGGCTATATCGGGTTAGAGCTGGGCATCGCCTACCGCAAACTGGGGGCGGAAGTCACTGTGGTTGAGGCTCGTGACCGAATCTTGCCGACCTACGATAAAGAACTGACGCTGCCGGTGGCAGAGTCCCTTAAGTCATTGGGGATAACACTGTATCTGGAGCACAGCGTAGAGGGGTTTCAGGCCAGCACCCATACCTTGTCGATGCGCAACCGCATGGGCGAGAGCCAAACGCTGGAAACCGATCAGGTATTGGTGGCTGTTGGCCGGCGCCCGCGAACCCAGGGTTACAACCTCGAAACCTTGGCTCTGGACATGAACGGCCCAGCGATTCGCATCGATGGCCGTTGCCAGACCAGCATGCGCAATGTATGGGCTATTGGCGACCTGACCGGTGAGCCAATGTTGGCACACAGAGCCATGGCCCAAGGCGAAATGGTTGCCGAAATTATTGCCGGCAAACACCGCGAGTTCAGCCCTACCGCCATTGCGGCCGTGTGTTTTACCGATCCTGAGATCGTCGTGGTGGGCAAGACACCGGTCGATGCCGAGGCAGCGGGACTGGATTTTATTAGCGCCAGCTTCCCGTTCGCGGCCAATGGACGGGCCATGACCCTGGAATCCAAGTCTGGGTTCGTCAGGGTGGTGGCACGGCGAGACAACCACTTGATTGTGGGTTGGCAGGCTGTAGGCGCCGGAGTTTCCGAGCTGTCGACCGCGTTTGCTCAGTCATTGGAAATGGGCGCGTGCCTGGAAGACATCGCCGGTACCATTCACGCTCACCCGACTTTGGGTGAAGCCGTACAAGAGGCCGCGTTACGGGCTCTGGGGCATGCGCTACATCTATAAGTGCTTACCTCTATCCTGTGAGGGTCTGAAATGTCGGGTTCTCACAGGGTTTGCTACCTATCGCCGCAAGCAACACTGGGCGTGATGGCCTAAGACCAGTAGAATCGCGCTCTTTTTTCCAGGGCGCTCGTCATGACCTCTCCCAACATTCCAAAAGAAGCCGAGTCCCAGACCAACGAATTGGTCTTAGGCCTTGAAGACCGCCCCAAGCCGTGGATCGCGTTTCTGGCCGCGTTGCAGCATCTACTGGCGATCATTGTGCCTATCGTCACACCCGGCCTGTTGATTTGTCAGGCACTGGGTGTCTCGTCTCGCGACACCAACATGATTGTGTCGATGTCGCTGGTGATTTCTGGCATCGCCACTTTTGTTCAGTGCAAGCGCTTTGGCCCCTTTGGTGCAGGCTTACTGATTGTGCAAGGCACCAGCTTTAACTTTGTCGGCCCCCTGATTGCAGGTGGCGCATTGATGGTGAAACAGGGCACGCCGGTTGAAGCCGTGATGGCCGCCATTTTTGGCGTAGTGATTGCCGGTTCGTTTATCGAAATGGGCATTTCGCGGGTCTTGCCATTTGTAAAACGCATGATCACCCCCCTCGTCACAGGAATCGTGGTGCTGATGATTGGCCTGACGTTGATTAAAGTCGGCCTGATCAGTATGGGCGGCGGCTTTACGGCGATGGGTAACGGCACCTTCGCCAATGGCGAAAACCTGATGCTGTCAGGCGTGGTATTGGCGATTATCGTTATTCTCAACCGGATCCCCCTGGTGTGGATGCGAAGTTGCGCCATCGTTATCGCGCTGGCTGTGGGTTACGCGCTGGCGGGCTATCTAGGCCGTCTGGACTTCACCGGCATGCATCAGGCCGAATGGTTCCAAGTACCCGTTCCACTGCATTTTGGCCTGGGTTTCTCTTGGGCGTTGTTTATTCCGATGCTGGTGATTTACCTGGTGACGTCACTGGAAGCCATTGGGGATGTAACAGCCACCAGCAAAGTCTCGCGACAACCTGTGGAAGGCCCGCTGTGGATGCAGCGCATCAAGGGCGGCGTGCTCGTCAACGGTGCCAACTCCCTGCTGGCAGGCATTTTCAATACTTTCCCAAGCTCGGTCTTCGCCCAGAACAACGGCGTGATCCAGCTCACCGGCATTGCCAGTCGTTACGTAGGCATCTGGATCGCGGGCATGCTGGTGTTACTGGGGTTGTTCCCAAGCGTGGCGGGTGCGATTCAAGCCGTACCTGAGCCCGTACTGGGCGGTGCAGCGATGGTGATGTTTGGCGCAGTTGCCGCTTCGGGGATCAATATTCTGGCCAGCACCACGCTTGATCGTCGTGCACTGCTGATTATTGCTGTGTCACTGGCATTGGGTCTGGGTGTCTCCCAAGTGCCCGAGTTCCTTGCACACATGCCGGCCGCGCTGCGCAACGTATTAGAGTCGGGCGTCGCGACGGGTGGTATTTGCGCCTTGCTACTCAATTGGTTTTTGCCGGAAGCCAAAAAATCTGATCTCGCCTAAGGGGCTGCGAACCACTTGGTTAGCAGCCTTAAGTTGAAGCATTGTCTGACAGACGACACAACCAAAATCAGTATGCGCCTTTCCCTATTTCGCTCTTTGGATTACGATTTTTGTGAACCTCATGCCTACGTGGGCTACGCATATGAGCACTTACGGTGAACGGCTGAAACACGAACGTTTGCGTCTTAAACTGACGCAGGCTCAGATGGCCCATGCAGGTGGCGTTAAACGTCAGGCACAAGGGTTTTACGAGCGCGATGTGACCTTGCCCCGCGCCCCTTATCTGGCAGCTATTACATTGTTGGGGGTTGATGTGCTGTACATCATCACCGGGCGCCACAGTCTGCAAATTGGTGCTCTTGTACAATAGCCCCCAAATTACAGCCTGCCTTCACCCAGCTAATGCCTCGCACAATGACTATGGAGATCAGCGTGACCGAACCCGCAATCCATCATCAAAAAGCCCTCGACCGCTTTCTCAGTGAACATGCGGATGTGGCTCAATCACTGGAAACGTTGAACCCATTGGCCGCCCGCGCCATCGGCCAGTCGATGAAAGAGTATCGCCAGGAGCGCTTGAACGAGGCCTTTGAAGCCGAAGCTGAACGTCTGGGCCTGTTCGCATGGGAACTGACGTTGCAATTGACCAGTGCCACCGAGCAAGAATTTGAGGCACAGCGCCTGGAGGTTCACCGCGAAGTGGCGCAAATGGCAGGGATGGCGTGGGATGAATATTGCGAGATGCACGGTCTCGTCAATCAAACGCCAACCGTATAAACAGGCTCTCTACGAAGAGCAAAGACGATTTGGCCGCCAGATGCTGGTGCAAACCTTCTCCAGCAATGCCTTGTTATGGCTGAACACAATCATACCCAGCTCCCGACGCTTGACCTCTTCCAGCAACACTTTCCAGACCTGCGCCTGAATATGGGCATCCAGTTGTGCAGTCACCTCGTCGGCAATCAAGTAACGCGTACGGGGGTCCAGCGCCCGGAGCAAGGCAATCCGGGCCAACTCCCCGCCCGACAATTCGTCAGGTCGACGCGCCAGCCAGGCCGGGTTCACTGCCAGACGCGCTAACCAACCAGCATCCGGTGACCAGGCATCGCGAAGGCTTTCACCCGTAGTGCGATAAGGATTGAAGGTTTGCTCGGGATGTTGCGGCACCAACTGAATGGGGCAATAGCCGGTTGGGGACAAGGGCTGCCCGCCAACTGTAACGCTGCCCGAAGCTGCGGTTTGCCATTGCGCCAGCACTCTGCCCAAGGTTGTTTTGCCATAGCCGCTGGGCGCTGATATTCCATGAAGCTCACCCAGATTGACTGAAAACGACACTGAATCCCACAGTCGCCGGCCTCCTTGCACAATAGTCAGATGGCGGACTTCAAGCATAGGAAAGGCTCCCGTTAGCAAGGAATTGCTGTTCGGGCAAAGCGGCCCACAGTGATTGCACCCATGGGCTTCCAGCATTCTCACGCAACGCTTGAGGCGTCAGCGTTTCGTGCAATTCGCCACCGTGCAGCACCGCGATTTTGTCGGCAAACCGCGCCGCCAGGGCCAAGTCATGAGTCACCCACAAGATCCCACGTCCCTGTTGGCAAAACCCCTTGAGGTGCATCAGCAATTGGCAGGCATGTTCGTCATCCAGCCACGAGGTGATTTCATCAGCCAGAATATATTGAGCGTGGGTCAGGGCTGCACAACTGGCCAAGACGCGCTTGGCCATCCCGCCCGATAGTTTGCGTGGGAACTCTTCGACCAATTCAGGCTGGAGGTTGTAATGCTTCAGTTGCTCTGCCACCTCGCCCAGGGCCAGTTTGACGCCGCTTAATTGAGCCGCCCGCTGCAACTGCGGCCCCACCCTGATCAGCGGGTTCAAGGCGCTGACACCCTGCGGTACATAGCACAGGGTTTTGCCGCGCTGGTCGACCTTACTAGACTCTCCCAGCACCTGACCATCCAGCAGAATATCGCCACGACAGCGCATATTGTCAGGCAACAAGCCCAACGTGCTTTGCAGCAACAGACTTTTGCCTTCGCCACTGGAACCCACCAGCGCAACCAGTTCGCCGGGCCGTACTTCAAATGAAATACGGCTCAACAAAGGGTGCCAGGTTTTATGCCCGAGCCAATGATAGTGAGCAATATCAATCGCGAAATCGGCGAATTTCAGCATCAGGTAATCCTTATCCAGAGTTGCTGCAATGCGCGGGCAAATTGGTCAAACACCAGAACCAAACTGACCAGAATCAAACCCGGAAAAAACGCCAGCCACCACGCACCGCTACTCAAATGCCTCAAGGCATCGGCCAGCAATAACCCTAACGAAGGATCATGAGGCGCCAGACCGAACCCCAGGAAACTTAGCGCTGCAGAATGCAGAACCGCGTGCGGAAACATCAGCAAAGTGCCGATGATCCACTGCGGCATGAGTAAAGGCAGTAAATGATGGCGCCAGCGATAGAAGCTGCTGTTGCCCAATCGATGCGAAAGCATCACATAGTCAGTCTCGCGTATACGCAGGATCTCGGCGCGCAAGATCAACGCCAGACGTGGCCAATGGGTCAGCGCCACGGCCAAAATCACCCCCTGTTTGCCGCCACCCAACGTGAAGCAAATCAATACCAGCAACAACAGATGCGGCAAAGCCAGCATGCTGTCGATCACCCCGCGCACCAAATAATCCAGGGTTTTATTAAGTGAGCATAAGCTGGCGGCGAACATCGCCAAAAAACCGCTGCTAAAAGCCGCTGTCAGGCCTATTTGCAAGCTGGTTGTCATGCCCTGAAAACACCGAAGCCACAGATCGCGGCCCAAGCTGTCAGTCCCAAACCAGTCTTGTGCCGAAGGCGGTTGGCGGCGCGCCAGTAAATCCATGGGTACGTCCGTGCCGGAGATCGACACGCCATAAGCAATCAACAGCAACAACATCAACAACGAAACACACAGCCTGAGTAACGCTTGATTTGGATTGTAGGTCATGACTGACGCGCCGCCCCCCGGTTGAGGTGCAGTAACAGCGCATTGGCGATGCTATTACTGGTAAACACCAGCACGGCACAGAACATCACAATCCCCATTAGCAACGGAATATCACCGCGCAAACCCGCATCAATGGTTGCTTGCCCGAGGCCTGGATAGGCAAACACTTTCTCGGCCAGCAGCGAGCCGCCAATCAGCTCCCCCACAGAGGCAAATTGCAAACAAATAGCAGGCGTTACGGCATGCCGAACAATATGAAAGTTGACCATTGGCCAGCCCTTGTCACCTTGCGCATAGGCGTAGCGAATAAATTCACTGTTCATCACTTCAGCCACCCGTGAGCGGGTATGCAGAGCAATATTCCCTACACCCAGAACGCCGAGTGCCAACATAGGGAGAATCAAGTGCTTGAGTTTGTCACCCCACGTAGCTGTTTCGGCGGTGCTGCCTGGGGTCCAGGCACAACAGATGGGTGCCCAGTTAAGCGTCACGGCAAACAGTGACAGCAACAAAAGGCCAATCCAGAACGTGGGCAAGGACGCCATCACATACGACAGAGTCGATATCAGCCGATCCGGCCAACGATTCAAATAGCGCCCGGCCGTCAGCCCCAGAGCCAGCCCGACGATCCCGGAAAAGATCCACGCACTGGCCAGCAATGCAAATGAAGTGGCAAAACGCTCGCCAATCACCTGCGAGACTGGGGCGTTGTAGAGCATGGAATAGCCAAAATCGCCTTGTAACACTTGGCTAAACCAGTGCAAAAAGCGCTCCCACAACGGCAGATCCAACCCCCAGCGGGCGGCTATCAAGGGGTATTGTTCAGGCGGCACATGCAACAAATCATTGCCTATATAAGCGCGAATGGGGTCGACTGGAGAAAAACTGAGCAACGTAAATGTGCCTGCCGCTGTTACCAGCAACAGGCCCATCAAACGCACGACAAAGAGCGCTATACCGCGAATCACTTACAGGTCCATTTCCAGCCATCAAGGCTATTGAGCAGCGACCATGAGCCATGAATTTCCGGGGCGCCTTTACCCAGATCTATGCATTCATCAGTCAGATAAGTGTGCTGCACGTTGAGCAACCAGGCCCACGCAGCGTCGCCTTTGACCCCGGCACCGGTTTTACCGTCCCATTCCACCTGCTGCCAAAATGGCACTGCCTGCTGCCAGGTCGGTGCATCCAGTGCTTGCTGCAGATGCTGGTCGACCACCGGGTTCTGGTAATAGCCGGGGTTGTAATACTCAACGCCCGCCGCCTTGCTGCTGTAGTGATGATAAAGCTCCATCGGGTCGAGGCTGCCCCAACCAAATAACGTTGGATTGGCGTGCATATTTCGCTCTACGGTTTCCCAACTACCCGACTTCAAGTCCACATCAATGCCAATGGGCTTGAGCATCGAACGCACGGCCTGAGCCAAATCACGGCGCGTTGCATCGCCACTGGCATACCACAGGGTAATTTTTGCAGGCAGGCCGTTTTTCTCACGTATGCCGCTGGCCGTTTCAACCCAACCCGCTTGATCGAGAATCTGCTTGGCCTTGGCGATATCGCCATCCTTGAAAGCTGCCTGCGGGTTATCCCACGGTAACCCCTGCACTCCGGTGTAAGCAGGAATAGCGTGGCCTTCGAGAATTTGATCTGCCAGTAATTGCCGGTCAATGGCGTAGTTGATGGCCTTACGGATCGCCACATCAGCTGTTACATCATTACCAATGGGATAACCGTGCGCATCTTTTTTACCCGAGGGTGTGGTGGGTAATACAATGCCCCGATTTTCGACGCTGGGCCGAACCCACAGCTTCATGCCCGCCGCAGGCGTTACCGCCAACGAAGGGGCGATACGCACGATACCTAATTGCTTGCTTTGCGCGGCAGCAAACGCGCTGTCTTCATCGAGAAACACAAAGATCAGCTGGCCGAAATCATTTTTCTGTCCCGCGTAATACGGATTGGCCTCAACAATCAATTGTTGGCCTGGCTGATAACTGACTAACCGATAGGGCCCCGCACCAATGGGGTGCTGCGCATAGGTTTTAGCGTCGTACTTATCAGCTGACACGATACCCAACGATCCGAGAACATTTACGAAGGTACTTTGCGGCGCTTTCAGCTGAATGCGCACGGTCAAAGGGTCAACCACCTCAGCCTTGAGGAAGTTCCCCATGTCTACTTTGCCGCCACTGGCCGCCGCGTTGTTGTAGGTGTAAGCCACATCCTTGGCTGTGAGTGGCGAGCCATCAGAGAATTTCAGGTCAGGTTTGAGCTTCAGCGTCCAGGTTTTTCCATCCTCACTGGTCTGGTACTCGCTAAGCAGAAAGCTGTTCCAGGACAAATCCTCGTTTTGCTTGAGCAAAGGACTGTGCAAGAGCAAGTAACTGCCGTGACTCCAACCCAGCATCGGGTCAAACCCTTCTGTTGGCTCATCACCAATGGCCAATTTCAGGGTTCGTTCCTGAGCGGAATAAGCAGGTGCCACCAGCACGCTTAGCAAAGCAGTGGCCAATAAGGTGTTACGCATCCATGCAGGCTTGAACATCTATCCTCCTGAAATTAACTATTTTTACCGACAGGGTCTCGAACGACCGCGGCCACTTGCTACTGTGCCCATCAGTAATAGCACTGTGGTTTCAAATATCCAGCGAGGATGTGATCTTTTGTGGCAAACCTCATACGCACAGCATCATTCTGTAACAATCAGGCCTGAGAAATCGAAAAATATCGCCGTGATAGCCGCTCTGTCAGAGCACGTAAACAGGCTGTGCTATACCGATAGGAATGATTATTCCGTCACAGCTAATAGATTTAACTGACAGAGGTTCGCATGTTCAAAGATTTAACGAGTCACCTCAAAGAGAAGAACGTTCACTCGCTCAACGTCGTGCCGTCCAACAATATCGAACTGTTTGACTGCTACACCGGGCTAATTTTGGGCGCCCTGTACCGTCACTTTCCTCTGCCTATCACCCTGACAGCAGAAGACTTTATCGATTATAAAGGTGCTGAAGCGGGTAACCGAGCAGCCTTGGAAAAAGAAGAAGACCTGTTTATGGGCACCCTGAAATGGCTGGCGGACGTTGGCTACATCCATTTCGACGGGATGTCAGGCATTTCGTTTTTCGAGGTTGTGCTCACCAATCCCGGGCTGTTGCTATTGCGAGCCTTCCCCGAAGGTGCAGACACCGCCCCGACCATTGGCGAAAAACTGTCGCAATGCCTCAACAATGAGACTAATGCCGAACTGAGGGGGCTGGTGACTGAAGCGCTGAGCTTGGGCAGCCGAATGATCAGACCGATGACTCGATCGGGGATTTGAACTTGGTTGTCGCAACCCTATAAATAAGCCTCAATCACCCACTTAACCTTCGCCAAAGCCATACGCAGCGTACCCATATCCACTGAGCCCAAGGCGAGTCGTATGGCATGAGGCACATAGGCGGAGGTTGTAAACGGCTGCGCGGTCGAGACGGACACCTGCTCGCGCATCAAGGCAGTGACGACTTGATCGGCTCGGGCATCCTCCGGCAAAGGTAACCAGACAAAGTAGGAAAACGGGTGGCGCACAACGGGAAGTCCTGACAGAACCTCACCCGCAATGATTTGCCTGGCCTGAGCATCTTGACGTTTCTGTCGCTCCAATTGGCTGACAGTGCCATCGTCCAGCCAGCCAGCGGCTATAGAGGTCATGACCCCCGGCGTGTTCCAGGCCGTGACCCTAATCATTCGCTCCAACCCAGCAATCATGGATGCCGGCGCCGCGATAAATCCAATACGTAATCCGGCGGCAACACTTTTGGAGAGGCCCGACACATACACCGTCCTTTCCGGAGCCAGTTCAGCCAAGGGTGGTGGCGAGTTCTCAACCAGAAAGGCGTAAGCCGCATCTTCAATGATCTGCACATCATGAGTGCGCGCGATGCCTACCAAACGCTCTCGCTGCTCAAGGCTCATGACCCATCCCAACGGATTGTGCAGCGTGGGCATGCAGTAAACCGCGCGAACTGAACGGCTACGACAAAGCTTGTCGAGCGCATCGAGATCAGGCCCTGTATGGGCCACAGGGATTGCCAGCACCTCCAGATGCAGCGCGAGCGCCAACGCCTTGAAACCCGGGTAGGTCAACGCATCAACCGCAATCACATCGCCGGGATTCAGCAGGGTCATGAGCGCTACCGTTAACCCATGTTGTGCGCCGTTGACGATCAACACTTGCTCAGCCGGCACATGCAAGCCACGCGACTCCAAATGACGCGCCACGGACGCACGTTCATGCAGGCGTCCGCCGTGAGGCTGATACCGGAGCAGCGACTCAAGATCACCCGATAACGCAAGCTGGCGTAATGCCGTGCGCAACAACTCGGCCTGACCGGGTACTGAGGGGTAGTTGTAATTAAGGTCATGCATGCCTGCCGTCACTGCGGGCTGATCAATGCCGTGACCAGGAGGCAATGATGTCTCCCTGACAAACGTACCGCGCCCGGCCTCACCACTGACCAACCCCATGGCCTCAAGTTCTGCATAGACACGACTGGCCGTCACCAGCGCCAAACCCTCTGCGGCTGCCAACTGCCGATGCGTAGGCAAGCGAGTACCTGGGAGCAAGCGCGCGGCGCGAATATCTGCAGCAAACTTATCAACCAGCGACTTATAACGTGAACGCGGCATCAGGGCTGTATCCATGACAATTTTTTGATTGTCATCGATCATCCACCCTAGGATGCGTTGCATGCAATCTCGCAAATGGCCTTGGGTGTGCAACTCGATGGAACGTACCTGTGAACAGCAAAGCCGAGCACCTTCAAATAATCTGAGCGGATGGATAAACGGCTTTATTGGCGTCGTGATTTTTAGCGGATCATTGCCCGCAACACGGGTTGCGGTATTGCAGTTCGATCCCGTTTTCCTCACTGTAGCTCGGGCAACCATTGCTGGCATCTTGGCGCTCTGCTTGTTGGTGTTGCTGAAAAGTAAACGTCCTGAACGCAGCCAGCTTTATCCATTGCTGATAGTAGCCATTGGCGTTGTTGTGGGTTTTCCATTACTCACTGCGCTGGCTTTACAGCATGTTACATCCGCACATTCGATTGTCTTCCTCGGCATGCTGCCACTTGCCACTGCGGGATTTGGTGTATTGCGCGGCGGTGAACACCCTCAGCCAGCGTTCTGGTTCTTCTCGGTACTGGGCTGCGGGCTGGTGGTAGCCTTCGCTCTGAATCAGGGACTGACAGCGTCCCCCAAAGGCGACGCTCTGATGCTACTGGCAGTCATTGTCTGCGGCCTGGGATATGCCGAAGGGGCAAAACTGGCGAGAGTCTTAGGCGGCTGGCAAGTAATCTCCTGGGCCTTGGCACTATCGCTACCCGTAATGGCACCACTGGCCTGGCTATTAGCACCCTCCTCCTTTGCGTCAATTGACACGCCCGCATGGCTGGGTCTTGGATATGTTTCATTTTTCAGCATGTTTATCGGATTTATCTTTTGGTATCGAGGACTCGCCCAAGGAGGCATCGCCGCAGTCGGACAACTCCAACTGCTGCAACCTTTCTTCGGGCTGGCATTGGCGGCGATCCTCCTGCATGAAACCGTGAGCATCGGCATGTTCAGCGTGACGGGAGGCGTCATCTTGTGCGTGATCGCGGCCAAGCGATTTGCGAAATGAGCGGATGATGCGCGCGTCTCTTTTACGTCCAATTGTGAGTCGCGCACTGAGAGCCGGCGCAACACCGTCGTCATAATCCCTTGATAGCCTGCCTGCCAGAATTTTTAGTTACATCTGAGCAGGAGCCAAAAATGAGTGACGAGAAAGACCAAGACGCACAACCTGCCACTGACACCAGCCGTCGTCGCTTCCTCGCAGGTGCTGCTGCCTTAGGCATTGGCGCAGCTACATTGAATGCCTTTGCAGGCAGCGAGTTGGAGCGTCCGGCCAATGGCCTGCCGCTACTAGGCGACGAGTTGGATAAGCAACTCCACGAGCAAGTGCAAACTATCGTGGTGATTTATGCCGAAAATCGCAGTTTCAATAATCTGTTTGCTGACTTCCCCGGTGTAGAGAAGCCACTGAGTGCACTTAAGCCCGCCGACTATCAGCAACGTGACCGTGATGGCAGCCTTTTGCAAAACTTGCCCCCGACTTGGGGCGGAGTTTTGCAGGTGGGGCCTCAAACAGTCGATGGTGTTACTTATCCCACAGGGGTGCAGTTTCAGGAAAACCTCCCTAATGCACCGTTCGCCCTAAAAGGCCCTCATCAGGAGGATCTCCCGCTAAGCCTTGTAACACGCGACCTGTGGCACGTCTTTTACCAGAATCAGATGCAAATCAATGAGGGTAAAAACGACCAATTTGTCGCCTGGGGGGATGCCGGGGGTTTGACCATGGGCCATTACGCACAGACCCAATATTCATTACGCCTATGGGATGTAGCCCGAGAGTTCGTACTGTGCGACAACTTCTTTCAGGGCACCTTTGGCGGCTCGTTTCTGAACAATCAATACCTCATCAGCGCCACCGCCCCTACTTACCCGAACGCGGCTACGTCAGTGGCCAAATCACAAATTGCCACCTTAGAAAGCGATGACCCCACAGGCACACGTCTAAAACCCCTGGAGCAATCCCCTGCGAGCGCCATGGTTGGCGCACCACAATTCGGCCCCAGCGCGTTGACGCCGGATGGCTTTGCAGTGAACACCATGGCCCCGCCCTATTGGCCCACGTGGATTCGCGACCCACAGCGACCGGACTACTCAAAGCCAGACTTACCGAGCGTGCTAGTGCCTCAACGACACGAGCACATCGGCGACAAATTGAACAAAAAAAATATCGACTGGGCTTGGTACGCGGGTGCCTGGCAGGCCACGCTGGATCAATTCAAAGACTCCGGCGGCATTCCAAAAATCCCCAACTTCCAGTACCACCACCAACCGTTCAACTACTTTGAGCAACAAGGCCCGCAGAATTCGGTAGAACGCAGCAAACGCCTGCGGGATGGCGGCTTGGGCGACGAAGCTCTTACCAACTATTTCCTTGCAGATGCCGAGGCAGGAAAACTACCCGCAGTGACCTTCTACAAACCGCAAGGCAACTTGAATCTGCATGCGGGCTACGCCGATGTGGCCGCCGGTGATCGACACCTGGACCGCGTACTTAAAGTGCTGCGAAAAAGCCCACAATGGAAAAATATGGTCGTGGTGCTCACCGTGGATGAAAACGGTGGCTGGTGGGATCACGTAGCCCCGCCCAAAGGTGACCGCTGGGGGCCGGGAACACGAATCCCAGCTCTGATAGTGTCGCCTTTCGCGCGCAGGGGCATGGTGGATCACACCGTCTACGACACAGCCTCCATACTGAGACTGATCACCAGGGTGCATCAGCTGGAAGTCCTTGATGGCCTCGAACAACGTGATGATGCGATGACAGCACGTGGGCAAAAGCCTATGGGCGACCTGACTAACGCGCTCTCGTTTGCTGTTGAGAGGAGTGCTAAATGCTAAGAAGGATGATCAAGCAAAAGCAGGTGGCCATTGATCTGTGCGGTGTTGTCGCGACCGTCCGTGACGACAATTTCAGATGCCATTACTCTATTTCGCACCTCAATCACTTTTACAAAGCTACAGGGCACGCCCTGTGAGGCTTATGATTTTGATTGCGGAAAGGATTGTGAAGCAGAAATCCGCCTCTGAGTGCCGAATGGCACTTGCATTAAAAGACGGCAAAAGCCATTGTAATGACAAATGTCATTACAGGAGTAAAACCTATGGCTTCCATCAACATACGTGTGGACGACGAACTCAAAGCCCGCGCCTATCAAGAACTTGAACGCTTAGGCGTCACTCCCTCAGAACTGATGCGCCAAGCTCTGCAGTACGTCGCAGAACGCGGTCAACTGCCCTTCCGCCCTGTGCTCATGACCGAAGAAGACGAAGCACTCATCAACACCGTGCGCGAACGGCTTGCAGCACCACAGCGCGTGAAGGTGACGCTGGATGACCTTTAGTCTTGAGTTTGACCAGCGCGCACTCAAAGAGTGGCACAAGCTGGGAGACACGGTCAGGCAGCAATTCAAGAAGAAACTGGCAGATATTCTGGTAAACCCACGAGTTGAGGCGAACCGGCTCCGCGACCTCCCCGATTGCTACAAAATCAAGTTGCGCAGTCTCGGTTATCGCCTTATCTACCAGGTGATTGATCAAGAGGTTGTTGTGTTCGTGGTAGCTGTCGACAAGCGTGAGAATGATGTTGCGTATCGGAAGGCTGAAGATCGACTCAAGTAGCGCTAAGAGGGCTACCACTAAGGCGGCAATATCCACTTTCATGAGTCTATTTAAAATCATGCTCAACACCTAGAGTCTAATAATTGCGAGCATGAAGGCTATCGTCACAGATTAATTGATCTTGAGTGCTGGAAGACAAATCACGTCAGAGGCCGCTATGGCCCGGGTATTACGCAAGAAGATTTTGCATGAAGGCTGGCCTCCAAAGCTTGCTCACGACTGGAGCTGGCAGGCATGAATGAGCTAAGTGGCAGAATAAATTAGCACCCTTGTTGCGCAAGCTACCCCAAAAGATGCGGAAGCGATTACCTCTGCGCTGGGGTTTTTGCCAAACCCCAGAAACAACAAAGCCCGCCAAAAGGCGGGCTCTGTCGATGTAATGTGGCGGGAAACCAGGGATTCGAACCCTGGGTACGCTATTAACGTACGCCGGTTTTCAAGACCGGTGCATTCAACCACTCTGCCAATTTCCCGGATACTGCTGTCGTTGCGGGCGCCATAATACCTGAATGAAACACGTTGTCAAACTCTCTTGATCCCTTGTTTCAGAGCCTCTGCTATGATCTTTGCTACTTAACATTTCCAAACACAGGAGTTTCGCCATGCGCGAACAGGATTACGCGGTTAATAACAGCGTGCAGGCCGAGCAGCTAGAGGTCAGCCGTGTCCTGCGCAACACTTATGGTCTATTGGCTCTGACCCTCGCTTTCAGTGGTGTGATGGCTTATATCTCTCAACAGATGAGGGTCGGCTATCCCAATATTTTCGTGGTTCTCATCGGTTTTTACGGGCTGTTCTTTTTGACCAACAAGCTGCGTAATTCAGCTTGGGGCCTTGTTAGCGCCTTTGCTTTGACCGGTTTTATGGGCTTTCTGCTAGGCCCTATTCTCAACCGTTACCTGGGCATGCAGGGTGGCGCTGAAGTCGTCAGTTCCGCTTTCGCCATGACGGCGCTGGTTTTTGGCGGCCTGTCTGCCTATGTGCTGATCACTCGTAAAGACATGAGCTTTCTCGGTGGCTTCATCACTGCGGGCTTCTTTGTGCTTCTGGGCGCCACGCTGGCAAGCTTCTTCTTCCAGATCAGCGGCCTGCAATTGGCTATCAGCGCCGGTTTCGTTCTGTTTTCTTCGGTCTGCATTCTGTTCCAGACCAGCGCCATCATTCAGGGCGGCGAGCGCAACTACATCATGGCAACGATTAGCCTGTATGTGTCTATCTACAACCTGTTCATCAGCCTGCTGCAAATTTTCGGCATCATGAGCCGCGATGACTGAGTAACACCGCTAGATGAAAGCCCGCTTCGGCGGGCTTTTTGTTGTCTGCTGCAAGCATCTTTGGACTTCTGGCTTTATCATTGCCAAAGATTTGCTGACAGAGCCTTCCATGAAATTTGCCATTGCCCTTTATTCGGCAGCCCATGCGCCCTCTTCTCGCCGAGCCCTGCGCTTTGCAGAGGCAGCGTTGGCGGGTGGGCACGAGATTGTTCGATTATTTTTTTATCAAGACGGCGTGCATAGCGCTTCAAGCAATTGTGTGACGCCGCAGGATGAACTTGACCTCGCGCAACAATGGGCTGCGTTCGTCAGCAGCAATCAGCTGGACGGTGTGGTGTGCATTGCAGCTGCTTTGCGCCGCGGGGTGCTCAATGAAGAAGAAGCAGCCCGCTACCAACGCCCGGCGATCAACCTGCATGCACCCTGGGAGTTGTCCGGACTCGGCCAGTTGCACGATGCTATTCAGACGGCTGATCGACTGATCTGTTTTGGAGGGCCTTGAGATGCCTAAATCACTGTTGGTCATCAGTCGTCAGGCACCTTGGTCTGGCCCTGGCGCTAGAGAGGCATTGGATATTGTGCTCGCAGCCGGCGCATTTGATTTGCCCATTGGCCTGGTGTTTATGGATGACGGCGTATTTCAGCTGATTCCTGAACAAAATTCCGCCGCCCTCCAGCAAAAAAATATAACGGCTAATCTACAAGCCCTGTCGATGTTTGGCGTCGATGACCTTTTTGTATGCGGCTACAGCCTGGCGGAGCGCGGTCTCTCAGACACTTCGTTCATAGTCGACGATGTTCAGCTACTTTCGCCAGAAGAAACACGCACTCTTATCGACCGCTACGACCAAGTGATCACCCTCTAATGTCGACCCTACACGTTCTGAGCCACTCTCCTTTTTCTGATACGCGTTTGGCTAGCTGCTTACGCATACTGGGCACTGGCGACGCGTTGCTGCTGTGTGGTGATGCGGTCTACGCCCTGCAGCCGAACAGCAACATGTGCAAGTTGCTTCAAGAAAATCTTGCTGCGCAGTCGCTTTTTATCCTCGAAGAAGACCTTGTAGCGCGCAATCTGGAATGCCCTCAGTGGGCAACCGCTGTCGATTATCCCGGCTTCGTCCAGCTGTCGATTCAGTATGACAAGGTCAACACATGGCTATGAATGCACTCACCGTCAACGGCAAAACCATTGAGCTGGATAAAGACGGCTATCTGGTGGATCTCAACGACTGGTCTACCGAGGTCGCCCAAGCGTTGGCTGAGCAGTCAGGCATTGAATTGAGCCGCGAGCATTGGGAAATTCTTGAGGTGTTACGAGAGTTCTATCAGCAATTTGAGCTATCTCCTGCCACTCGCCCGCTGATCAAATACACCGCACTTAAACTGGGCGTTGAAAAAGGCAACAGCATGCACTTAAATCGCCTGTTTAACGGCACTCCCGCCAAACTCGCCGCCAAGCTGGCGGGCCTGCCGAAGCCGACCAATTGCTTATGAATACCCCCACTGCACTGGCCCTTGAAACGCCACCTGAACACCCTTTCGCACAATTTGTACGCATTTTGGGTAAAGGCAAACGCGGCGCCCGCAATTTGACCCGCGAAGAAGCTCGCCAAGCGATGGGCATGCTGCTGGATGAAAAGGCTGAGGACACACAACTGGGCGCGTTCCTGATGCTATTGCGGCATAAGGAAGAAAGCCCGGAAGAATTAGCTGGCTTTACCGAAGCCGTTCGCGAGCGCTTAACCGCACCCGCCATCCAGGTCGACATTGACTGGCCCACCTATGCCGGTAAAAAACGCCATTTACCCTGGTACCTGTTAGCGGCGAAATGCCTGGCACAAAATGGCGTGCGTATTGTGATGCACGGTGGCGGCCCTCATACCGCGGGCCGGCTTTATAGCGAGCAACTGCTCAATGAGCTGGCAATTCCGCTATGCCGTAACTGGCAAACCGTGCAAGAAACCCTGAATACAGACAATTTGGCGTTTATCCCGTTACAAGACTGGGCACCGCAGTTGCAGCGCATGATTGATCTGCGTAATACCTTGGGTCTGCGCTCTCCGATTCACTCATTGGCTCGCATTCTCAATCCTTTAAACGCTCGCTGTGGCCTGCAAAGCATCTTCCATCCGGGCTATCAAAGCGTACACCGTGAAGCCAGCGGCCTGCTGGGCGATACCAGCATTGTGGTCAAAGGTGACGGCGGCGAAATTGAAATCAACCCGGATACCATCAGCCATCTGTACGGCACCACGGCAGGTGTTAGCTGGGACGAAGAATGGCCTGCACTGTCCGCACAGCGTCATGTGAAACCGGCCTCGCTGGACCCCGCCCATCTAAAGGCAGTATGGCGAGGTGACGTTGCAGACAGCTACCCCCAACTGGCCTTGCTTTCAACCATGGCGCTTGCCTTGCGCGGGCTCGGAACGCCGCGTGAACAGGCCTTCGAAATAGCCAAAAGCTACTGGGACAATCGCAACAAATCGATTTAACTGATGAGTAACGCCCATGTTTTGCGCTTTTTGTTCGAACTCAGCCCACTAGACTGAGTTCTAACGAAAAATGCTACGGAGTTCCTTATGGGCTTGTTAATCGATGGGCGCTGGCACGACCAGTGGTACGAAAGCAGCAAAGACGGTGCTTTCCAGCGAGAGCAGGCGCAACGCCGTAATTGGGTAACACCTGATGGCTCGCCAGGCCCAACCGGGACTGGCGGCTTTGCGGCACAAGAGGGCCGTTACCTTCTGTATGTCTCCCTTGCATGCCCCTGGGCTCATCGCACGCTGATTACCCGCCAACTCAAAGGGCTTGAGTCGTTGATAGACGTCTCGGTGGTTAGCTGGTTGATGCTGGAAAACGGCTGGACGTTCGACAAGGCCTTCGGTTCCAGCGGAGACAAGCTGGACGACTTCAGTTTTCTACACCAGCGCTACACCCGGGATACGCCTGATTATACGGGTCGCGTCACCGTACCTGTGCTTTGGGATACTCAACAACAGTGCATTGTCAGCAACGAGTCGGCCGATATCATTCGCATGTTCAATACCGCTTTTGACGGTTTGACTGGCAACACGCTGGACCTGTACCCGTCATCGTTGAGGGGGGAAATCGACCGCTGGAATGAGCGTATTTACCCGGCACTGAACAACGGTGTTTATCGTGCAGGATTTGCTACATCGCAATCGGCTTACGAATTGGCTTTCGACGATGTGTTCCGCGAACTGGATGATCTGGAAGCGCACCTCCAAGACAATCGTTATCTGGCAGGCCAACACTTTACCGAGGCTGATATCCGACTTTTCACCACACTGATTCGTTTCGATGCGGTGTACTACAGCCACTTCAAATGCAATGAACGACGAATTGCCGATTACCCGCACCTGTCCAACTGGCTACGCGAGCTTTACCAATGGCCCGGTATCGCCGCGACGGTAGACTTCGCTCACATCAAAGGTCATTACTACGCCAGCCACCGCATGATCAATCCTACGGGGATTATTCCAAAAGGACCGGCGCAGAACTTCGCTGAGCCGCACGATCGCAACCGCCTGCCCGGCCAAGGTATTTATTCCGAATAACACCGTACTTCCAGCGAATCAGCGCTATGCAGAGCAGAAAGACTGGCCGCACACGCCTGCGGCCAGTAGCATCTCTCGCACTGATTACGAGAGTCCCACCCATGCTTATTCCTTACGACCAGCTTGAACCTGACACCCTCACTCGCCTGATCGAAGATTTCGTGAGTCGCGACGGCACAGACAATGGTGATGACACGCCCCATGAAACCCGCGTGCTACGCGTGCGCAATGCACTCAGCAAGGGTCAGGCAGTGATTTTCTTTGACCTTGAAAGTCAGCAGTGCCAGCTGGCCCCCAGGCACGCAGTACCTAAAGAGTTCTTTGATTAAGACTCGGTCGAAGGCTTGATCAACTGTTTGGCCGCCAGCTCGTCTTTTATTCGGTCGTAAATTTCTGTTCGGTGCACGCCGATATGCTTGGGCACCTCGATTGCAAGCCTGACCTGCTTACCGTTAGTAGAAATAATGCGCACGGTCATGTCTTGCCCCAGTGAAATCACTCCGCCGATGGCGCAAGTCAATATTCGCATGGCTTTCATCTCAAGAGCTGACAGGCCATCAAGACTGCACGTCGCAAAACAGTGCTTCAATCCCTACACGGCAATTCATCCAAGACCTACAGCTAAGGGGAAGAATTCCTACAGCAATTAAGGAGTGAACCTGCTTGAAAAGCATCAAACAGCTCATCGCCTGCTAAAACACTAGGAGCTGGTGAAACGCGGGCCCAACAAAATAATGGTTGCGCCTGCAACACACAGGCCGAGCCCTATCCAGTCAGAGCCTAATGGGCGAATACGCTCAACCACGGCGAGCCATGCAATGGACGTCACAATGTAAATCCCGCCATAGGCTGCATAGGCCCGACCTGCATAAACAGCTTCTACCTTGGTCAGTAGCACGGCAAATACCGTCAGACTGACAATCGCCGGAACAACCCACCAGACACTCTTGCCCTGACGCAGCCACATCCAAAACCCGTAACAACCGGCAATTTCAAATACGGCCGCCAAAAAAAACCAAACGTAGTTAAGCATCCGAGGCATCTCCCAATGTGCAGCGCGCAACCCTACTCGCGCCCCACGCAGGGATCAATACTGGAATGTTTTAGAGCGCCGTTAAATAAATTTGAATTATCTGGCATCAGCAACAGTCGGACTTTGTAAGCACTGTCCAATTCATGTTCTTCAAGCGGTGCTCATAAAGCGACACCTTGGCGGAACATATCAACAAGGAAAGAATCATGACAACAATCCTTCTCATCATCTTGATTTTGCTGTTAGTGGGTGGCCTTCCTGTGTTCCCGCACTCGAAAAGCTGGGGATACGGGCCATCAGGCGTTATCGGCGTTGTATTGGTTGTGCTGCTGGTATTGCTGTTACTTGGCAAAATATAGCGCTGGCGACGTAAACCACCGCGCAATAAAAAAGAGGCCAATTGGCCTCTTTTTTATTGCTTACTGCATGTTTGCTTACTTCGGATCTTCTACGCCTGCAGTGTTATCCACCAAGCTTTTGGTAGCGGTTTGCAAGAAAGATTCGAGCTTCTGCTTCAGATCAGCTTCTTCAGGCGAGCCAGCCACTACTTTAGCTTCAGGGTTGGCACCCAGCGTGTACTGCCACACTTTACCGGGCATATCCTTTGGCTGAACCAGGATGTGGTCATCACTGATGATAGCCACCGTCTGATCACTGCCCGAGGGCTTGATGATACCTCGCCCTTTGTCACCTTCCGGCAAGGTGAGCAAATCACGACCCCAGCACTGCTGACGGAACTCACCGCCCAGACGCCCCATGATGGTCGGCACAATATCGACCTGAGTACCGACCGTGTCATTGCGCGCGCCAAACTTCTCCTGAATGCCTGGCCCGATCAGCAGCAACGGAACGTTAAAGCGCCCCAAATCCATTTCGGAAATTTGCTGTTCGTTACCGAAACCGTGGTCGCCGACCACTACAAAGAGTGTTTCTTTGAAATAGGGTTCTTTACGCGCTTTTTCGAAGAACTGGCCCAAGGCCCAATCTGAATACCGCATCGCCGTCAAATGCTCGTTCAGGGAACCGCGATCAGTAACAGGCTCAACGGGCAGCGGTGTAGGCAACGCATACGGCGTGTGGTTGGACAAGGTTTGCAACAAGGCATAGAAAGGCGCCTTGCCTTCACGCTTTTTCAGTTCTTCCAGACCACGGTTGAACATGTCCTGATCGGACACGCCCCACGTAGGATCCGAGAACACCGGGTTAACAAAATCGTTACGACCCACAAACGTGGTCATACCCTGATTGCTAAAGAAACCCGACTGGTTGTCCCATGCAAAATCGCCGTTGTAGACATAGACGTCATCAAACTGGCGAGCGCTCAGCAACTCAGGCAGACCGGACAGCTTGTGGCTGCCTTCCGGGGTTTGCATCAGGTATTCAAAACCCGGCAGGTTCGGGAAGCACGCCATGGTCGCAAACATGCCCTGGTGGGTGTGCGTACCGTTGGAAAAGAAGCGCTCGAACAGCAAACCTTCTTTGGCTAACTGGTCAAAGTAAGGAGTGACATTGCCTGGACGCCCCAAAACACCCACCGAATGGCCAGCGAAGCTTTCCATCAAAATCACGACAACGTTTTTGATCGGTAAGGTTTTTTCCGCAGGCGGTGTGGTATCGCGGCGCACAGGCGCTGTATCCGGATCAACCAGCTTATCGTTCTCGGTCAGCAACATGTCGCGCACGGTCTGCTGCGCCACCGAATCTTCCAGCGTGGGTTTCCAGATATTGGTGCGCTCATCCGAGAAACGGCTTTTTGCCGCAGTAATCAACGACAGAGAACCATTGAGACCCAACTGGTTGGCGAAGTTGGAATCTGTTGTGTAGGCATCACCCCAGCGCAGTGGAGGACCTTGGCGCAGTGTGCCCCGGGCAGCGACCACACACACCAGCAGCACCACCACGAACACCACAGCACGGCCATACCATGGCGCTACGCTCCGCGCTTCACTCGATACACCCGCTACAGCACGTGGACGCGTCAGGCGGTCAGCGCCGCGGAAAGCAAAGTACAAAATGACCGTACCCACTGCCCATGCCAACAGATAGCGAACCACCGGGAAGCCGTACCAAAGCATGCTCATGACGGTTTTTGGGTCTTCCTTTACATATTGGAAAACCAGACCGTTCAGACGCTGATGGAACTCCCGATAGAAATCCATCTCCATCAGGCCCAAAAATAACGCCAGACTGGAAGCGGCTGTCAGCCAGAAGCGCAGCACGCCTCGGCAAGCCATGGCTTTGACGCTGAGGAATGCCAACACACACGGAATGCTGAGATAGACCACGATTCGCAAGTCAAATCGCAAACCGTTCGCGAACGCTTCCAGAAAAGTCGAGGCCGGAGTATCGAGGATCATTTCTCGGTTATAAACCAGCAAGGCCACCCGAAGCAGGGTGAACATCACCATCATGATCAAGGCACAGAGCAGCGTAAACGCCAGATGCGATTTGACGGTCGGTTGCAACACACGTGTAGTCGCATGCTGTTGTTTTGGGGCGTCCGGGATTGCCATGTCGTTTAAGGACCCATTGGTTCAGATTGAAGTGGCTTTTATTATGCAGCGCCCTGCCCTCGTGGTTTCTCTACGATTAGATGCAACCGTAGGTCAAGTGGACTGAGCACATGCAGCATTGACCTCAAGGTAATCCACTGAGGTCAATGCCATTTATTACGCAACATTATCAAATGAGAGGCATCGCAAGCACCGTATAAGGGGGCGGAGCCACTCAGAGGCCGAAATTTTGCGCGCGAATTGTCCTAAACCTTCCGTGAAAATTTCGTACAGAGAACATCTTGAAACACAAGAAAGCGTCGGGAAAGACTATTTGCCACAGGCATGCCCACCCCCCTCAAGCACCTTGCAGATCTTGGGGGAGCAGGCTTATCAGCACAACCGTCTATTAATCGTTGCTTGGCTTGTTAATGGCATGCAACACATATTGCGGTAGAGCAAATGCGCCGATATGGATCTCGGGGTTGTAGTAACGGGTCACGATGCCGCTTCCGGCGAAACGCTGGCGCAGGGTCTCCAGTGGTAATTTGCGGTAGGACTTGTCGGTAGCCCCCCAAGCAAACGTCATCGCGCCACCGATGTAAGTCGGCACCGCTGCCTGATAGAAATGCCAGTCGGCGAATAGGCTGCGCATGCGCCCGGCCGTGGTCTTCACTTCGTTCAGTTGCATGAAAGGGGTACCGTTTTGCGTGACCAGTACACCGCCATCATTCAGACAACGATGGCAAGCCTGGTAAAAGTTTTCGGAAAAGAGCACTTCGCCCGGCCCGATAGGGTCAGTGGAGTCCGAAATGATGACATCGAATTTTTCTTCGGTCGTGGCGACAAAACGCATGCCGTCATCGATCACCAGATTGAGGCGCGGGTCGTCGTAAGCGCCGTTGGAGTGGTTAGGCAAAAACTCTTTGCACATGTCCACCACGGTGCCATCGATCTCGACCATGGTGATGTGTTCGATGCCACGGTGCTTGGTCACTTCACGCAGCATGCCGCCATCGCCACCGCCAATGATCAGGACGCGCTTGACTGCACCGTGAGCCAGGATCGGCACATGGGTGAGCATTTCGTGGTAAATGAATTCATCCGCTTCAGTGGTCTGGATAACACCGTCCAGCGCCATGACCCGGCCCATGACCGGATTTTCGAAAATCACCAGGTGCTGGTGCTCGGTACGCACTTCATGCAGCAATTTGTCCATGCGAAAACGCTGGCCATAGCCTTCATAAAGGGTTTCGAGATAGTCGGTCTTTGGTGCTTCAGTCATGGGTAGTCCCTTGAATGCTGGTGGCAACGGACGGTCACCCGCCCATGATCGACAGTCAAGCCGTAGATCGCGTTCGCAATACACCGACTTAACTGCCCAAGAAAGGCGCGCATTCTACGTCGAGGAACCTGACAGGTCGAACCTTGACGTTGACTGACTCAGCGGATAGCCACCTGAAGGTGGCGTAAACCGCTCATTGATGGCTCAAATCCGAACATTGCCCCTTGGACCGGCGATGGCCCAAATAATCAGCCCCAGTACAGGCAGCAGGATGATCAGCAAGATCCAGAGAATTTTCGCCCCCGTTCCGGCACCGCTTTTGATCACATTGATAATGGCCCAAATATCCAGCGCCAGAATGATGAGACCAATGAGACCGTTAAACGTAGAACCCATGATGATGCTCCTGAGTGAGAACTTGTCTACTTAGGATAGTCAGCTATGGGCAGGGTTCCGTTTTTTATTACAGGCCGTACTGGATTAAACGTGGACAGCGATTTTGAGGGCTTCCAAAGAAGGCGCTGCGCTGATCCCGAGGGCCTCGCACAGTTCCAGCACACGCGGCACGTCTTCGCCGTAGACCAGCACCACCTGAAGCGCGTCATCCAGCGGTTGGCTGACATTCATCAACACATAACCGCCTTTATCCGCCGACATGCTGCCCATCTGGATCTGAATCCGGTTTAGCGCAGTCAGCGCTTCGGTCTTGGCCAGTTGTTTCGGTTTGATATTGAACGCCACATTTGGGCCAAACGACGCGACGATTTGTTCAAACAGGTCCATGTAGGTATCTGCCTGGAACAAGACCGTTTCAGGCAAACTGCCGATCACAACCCACTCCCCCAGCGTGATCGGGAAGGTATCGTCGTAGTTGATATCTGGATTGGCAGCCAGAAATGCAGCAGGTTCAGCGTAGGCCTGAGACGCTTCATCAGCGATTTTGGCTATGTCGTCGTCGCTCAGGCAGCCAGAGCTGATTTTGCTGATAAGTTCGACGAGAGCAGTTTTCATGGGCAGACCTGTAACAGGGAAAAAGAGGGCGCGCAGGATATATCAAATGCGCCCCCCGAGGACATCGCATCAGCCCAGCAGTTTTTCCAGCTGTGCGGTGGTATCGACAGCGCCCATCGTCCTTGCCGCGTCCAGCGCAGTCGTACCGCTGGCGTCTTTAGCTTTTGGGTCGGCGCCTTTACTGATCAGGAAATCAATGATTGCCGCCCGGTTGAACATGGCTGCCATCATCAATGCCGTGCGACCGTCAAAAGAAGCACCTTCGACCTGTGCGCCACCCTCGACCAACGCCTGCACCATCGCCAGGTCGCCTTTGAACGCGGCACCCTGAATCGGGCTTTGGCCGTTGTCATTGCGAATTTCAGGGTCGGCTTTATGCTCCAGCAACACTTTCACCGCTTCAACATGACCGTGGTAGCTCGCCAGCATCAACAAGGTATCGCCTTTATGGTTGCGCAAATTAGGTGGCAAGCCTTTGCTCAACAACGCAGCCAGCATGGCCGCATCGCCTTCACGGGCTTTGTTGAACACCTGTTCGGCAAAGTCGGCGGCTTCTTCTGGGGTCATTTGCCGATTTTGATCTGCTGGCTTGTTATCTGACATATGAGGCTCCGTGTTGGCTACAAAAAAGCCTAGTTTCCTGACACAACCCCGGCCTGTCACCCCTTTTGTGTATACGGCACTTATAGAAAAAACCTATAAGCACGCCCCTGAGCATGAATTTTACTTCGATGATTGATCACGACTGGGCAAATTGCAGGGTGAACTTTTAGCACTCATGCAAAATGCACGACCCAGCCACGGCGCATATTTATCAAGCTATTGATTTATAACGATTTTATTTAATCATTCGACTGGCACAGTCCCTGCAACTCTCACTTCATACAAGCCTTCCACGCGCTAATGGAGATGAAGACATGAGTCTGATCCAAGAAAAATTCACTTCCCTGTTCTCGAACCACAAGGTCACCGTAAAGCCTCGCCCTGATGGTGGCGTGTTGCTCACGCTGTGTGACAGCGATGGCAAACAGACTCAGCGTTGCATTTCGTATGCTCAATTGCACACCGCTGAGCAATTGACTTGGGTGATTAGCGCCATCCGTCGCGACCTGGCAGGTAACGCCAGCGAATTGCCGACCATTTCGATGCTGCAAAGCCAACATCGCTTTGCCCTGCCTACCTATCATTCAGCGTAATGGCATCGCGACTCGCGCACAGCAAAACGCCGGCATTGACCGGCTTTTTGCTGTGTTGCAGTGAGGTTTTTGTTAAAGGTGTTCCACGTCAATATCAAGAAAACTGCTGACGGTCTTATGCCCTTTCAATTGACCTCCTTCGCGCGCCAGTCCACAGGTCTGCAAGCCGGCCTCTTGAGCCGCATCCAGTTCCTCGACAATATCTGAAAGAAACAGAATTTGGCCCGCCAGGCAGCCTATGGCTTCGGTGATACGCCGGTAGGACTGCGCCTCACGCTTGGGGCCTGAAGTGGTATCAAAATAGCCGGAGAACAGCGTCGAGAGATCCCCCGCTTCGGAGCAGCCGAAAATCAATTTCTGTGCTTGAACCGAACCTGACGAATACACGTACAGTTCATACCCCAGCGCATGCCAACCCTTTAGGGCTTGGACCGCATCCGGGTAAACATGCCCTTTCAACTCACCCGCCTCGTAACCTTGCTTCCAGACCATGCCTTGCAGAGCTTTGAGCGGCGTTGCCTTGCGGTCCTCGGCAATCCATTGGGCGAGGATCTCGATGACTCGCTCGACGTCCGCTTCGGGTTCACCGCTGTCCAGTCGCACTGCGCCCAACTGCATGGCCACTTCAGGGTCTTCAGCGTGAGCCCGAACAAAATCGGGCATATGCGTGGCTGCATAAGGAAACAGCACGTCAAAAACGAAGCTCACGGCGCTGGTCGTGCCTTCGATATCGGTGAGGATGGCCTTGATCGGCATGGGGGCTCCTTAATCTTCGAGACGGGGAAAGCGGCTGGCGATGTCTTCACCCGTAAAATTCGCCACCCAGCCTTCTGGGTTATTGAATAAACGGATAGCCACAAAATGAGGATGTTCGCCCATATCGAACCAGTGAGGCGTGCCTGCTGGGACTGAGATCAGGTCGTTTTTCTCGCACAGGACTGCATAGACATAATCGCCAATGTGCAGCGTAAACAGCCCTCGCCCGGCAACGAAAAATCGCACTTCATCCTCAGCATGGCGATGCTCATCCAGAAACTTGGCGCGCAACTCTGCTTTCTGCGGGTGGTCGCTGTTCAGACTGATGACGTCCACAGTGATGTAGCCGCGCTCAGTCATCAACTGATCAATCTGTTGACGATAAGCACTGATCACTTCTTCCTGAGTCGCACCCGGCTGGATCGGCGCAGCGGCTTGCCAACGATCAAAGCGCACACCCTGCTCGGCCAGGGTGGACTGGATGTCATCAAGGTGGGTTAACACCTTGTTCGGAAGTTCTGGGCTGGAAATGTGATAGACGGACAGGCTGCTCATGGATGCGGTTCCTCGGCGTAGGTGTGCGCTTTCGGCTTTTACAGGCCGTTCAGGCAAACCATTGAATTCAGGCGGTGAGCTTCTTCACAGTGAAGTCAGCGTTAACGGTTAAGTACGGCACGGGTTTTGAGCTCACATTCAAACAAGAACTCAAAGGCCTCGATCTGACGCAAGGCATCGCTCATTCGCGCCCCCCATGTGTACAGACCGTGCCCACGGATCAAGTAACCCACGCAGTCAGGATGAGCCTCAAGCCACGGCTGAACCTTGCCTGCCAGACGTTCGATGTCCTGATCATTGTCAAAAATAGGCACCTGCACTTTCGATGCGTGGGTCGACACACCGCTGAAGGCTTTTTGCAGTTCGTAATCTTCAAACTCAAGGCTGTTACCGGGCGTGAGCCGCGACAGTACGGTCGCATTCACAGAATGCGTGTGCAACACGGCACCAATTTCAGGCCGCCAGCGGTACAACTGGGTATGCAGCAAGGTCTCGGCAGAAGGTTTTTTGCCAGGCTCAAGGCTATTACCCGACAAATCGGTAGCCAGTACATCATCCAGGCCCAACTGGCCTTTATGTTTACCCGAAACCGTCAACAACGCCTCGGTGGCCGAAAGTCGGGTCGAATAGTTGCTACTGGTGGCAGGCGACCAGCCACGACCGTACAGGAAGCGCCCGGCTTCTATGATTTCCAGGCTCAAGTGTTCACGGGTAAGGCTCATGGCCTGTCCTCTTGCAGTCGAGTTGCGATGATAACGGCTGCGGCCAATGCTGCGGCGCTTGCCATACTAAAGGTGATAGTCGGGCCGAGTGTGTTCCAGCTGTAACCGGCATATAGCGCACCCACAGCCCCCCCGATGCCCGCCAAAGTAGCGTATAGCGCTTGCCCCTGACCTTGTTGGCCGGGCCCGAAGCTGCGTTGAACGAAGGCCATGGCGCAGGCGTGAAAACTGCCAAAAGTGGCCGCATGCAGCAGCTGAGCCAGCAACAATACCCACAGGTATTCGGCAAACGAGCCCAGCATCAGCCATCGCAGGGCCGCCAACACAAAGCTGACCATAAGTACTCTTCGTACCGAAAATGCCAGCAAGATGCGTCGCATGGCCAGAAACATCAGTACCTCTGCCACCACACCCAACGCCCACAACAGGCCAATCACACCCCGGCTGTAGCCAAGGTCTTCTAGGTGCAAGGTCAGAAAGGTGTAATACGGCCCGTGGCTCAGTTGCATCAATGCCACACAGGCATAAAACGCCAGCACTCCGGGACTGCGCAACTGCTGAACAAACCCGCCGAGCAGCACCTTGCGCCCCTCGCTGGACGGCTGCGCTCCGGGCACCCACAGGCTGCACACCACAATGCCTGCCATGATGACGAGCACGGCCGCAGGATAAATATCCAGATCCAGCCACTCAAACAGGCGCCCGAGACTCACCACGGCCAAAATAAAACCAATCGAGCCCCACAGCCGGATCTGGCTATAACGCTCGGGCTGCTGGCGCAAATGGGCAAAGGTGATGACTTCGAACTGCGGCAGCACCGCATGCCAAAAGAACGCATGCAGGGCCATGACCAGTGCCAGCCAGGCATAGCTCTTGCTGACAAAAATCAGGCTGAAACTGAGCAAGGTGCACAGTGCGCCGAGCCGAACAATCAGCAAGCGTCGCCCCGTATAGTCGCCCAGCCAGCCCCATAAATTCGGCGCCACACAGCGCATCAACATCGGGATGGCCACCAGCTCGCCTATTCTTGCGCTGGAGAAGCCGAGATGGTGGAAGTACAGCGCCAGATACGGCGCTGTAGCCCCCAGCAAGGCGAAGTAGAAAAGGTAGAAGCCTGACAACCGCCAGTAAGGAAGTGGTGCCACGGTCGTCAGACCACGGCACCCATACGCCCCTGCATTACAACTGGCCCAGCACAGGCGTGCTCACACGCACATCGGCATTCTGCCCGCGGTGACGCAGCAGGTGATCCATCAGCACAATGGCCATCATGGCCTCGGCAATTGGCGTGGCGCGGATGCCCACACAGGGGTCATGACGACCTTTGGTGATCACGTCGACCGGGTTGCCATGCACATCAATCGAGCGACCCGGCGTGGTGATGCTTGAGGTGGGCTTCAACGCGAGATGCGCAACAATCGGCTGACCGGACGAAATACCGCCCAAAATGCCGCCCGCGTTATTGCTCACAAACCCCTCAGGCGTCAGCTCGTCGCGATGCTCGGTGCCGCGCTGGGCAACGCTGGCGAAACCTGCACCTATTTCAATGCCCTTGACCGCATTGATGCTCATCAAAGCGTGGGCCAGTTCGGCGTCCAGACGATCAAAAATCGGCTCACCCAAACCTGGAATGACACCCTCGGCCACCACCGTGATTTTGGCACCCACCGAGTCCTGATCGCGACGCAGTTGGTCCATGTAAGCTTCAAGCTCTGGCACTTTGTCCGGGTCTGGGCTGAAAAAGGCGTTTTGCTCGACCGAATCCCAGGTCTTGAACGGGATTTCGATCGGGCCCAGTTGACTCATATAGCCACGAATCACAATGCCTTGGGTTGCCAGATACTTCTTGGCGATAGCACCCGCGGCAACCCGCATGGCAGTTTCACGTGCAGAACTGCGCCCACCACCGCGATAATCACGCTCACCGTATTTGTGGTGATAGGTGTAATCGGCATGCGCGGGGCGAAACAGGTCTTTGATCGCCGAGTAGTCCTTGGACTTCTGGTCAGTATTGCGAATCAGCAGGCCAATGGCACAGCCCGTCGTACGCCCTTCGAACACACCGGAAAGGATCTCGACTTCGTCCGGCTCCTGACGTTGTGTGGTGTGCCGGCTGGTGCCGGGCTTGCGGCGGTCAAGATCGCGTTGCAAGTCTTCAAGGGACAGCTCAAGCCCGGGCGGGCAGCCATCAACAATGGCGACCAACGCCGGGCCATGGCTTTCGCCTGCGGTAGTGACAGTGAACAGCTTGCCGTAGGTATTGCCGGACATGCAGGGAGCTCCGCGAAAAACAGTTGATTAAATTCAACCTCGTTTACTATGCGCGCCAGTATACGCAGGCTGCCCTAGTAGTTCATCCTCCAACCTTACTCATCCGGGTTTGTAGAACCGGCACATTAGACAATGATGGCGTAACGATGCTGCGAATATTCTTTTTAGCGCTGACCCTGTTCTGCACTCAGGCCCTGGCGGCCACCTCTTCTAATGTTCTGCTGCGCCCTATTGAACTGGACACGGGTTCCGGCACGCTCTATGGCTCACTGGTGCTGCCAAAAAGCGACAAGCCTGTGCCAGTCGTACTGATCCTGGCTGGCTCCGGCCCAACTGACCGTGATGGCAACAACCCGATTGGCGGGCGTAACGACGCCTTGAAAAAACTGGCATGGCGCCTGGCCCAAAGCAACATCGCCAGCGTGCGTTTTGACAAGCGCGGGATTGCCCAAAGCCAGCCCGCGACCCCGGACGAGCGACAACTGAGTGTGGACAAATACGTTGACGATGCAGTGGCCTGGGGCGAGAAGCTCAAGGCTGACCCGCGCTTCGGCAAGGTATTTGTACTGGGCCACAGCGAAGGCGCCCTGATTGCCAGCCTCGCTGCCCCGCGCATCGGGGCCGCCGGTGTGATCTCGATTGCGGGTACAGGGCGCCCGGTCGGCGCGTTATTGCGTGAGCAACTGCAACGTAATCATTTGCCGCCCGCCTTGCTCAAACGCAGCTTTGAACTGATCAGCTCACTGGAAGCCGGTCATACCGACGATAACGTGCCCAAAGACCTCGAAGCCGTGTTCCGCCCCAGCGTGCAGCCGTACATGATCAGCCTGCTGCATTACAACCCGGCCACCGCTTTTTCCGCATTGAAAATGCCCGCCTTGATTATCCAGGGCACTCACGACATTCAGGTCGACGTCAAAGATGCGCGCTTGCTCAAGGCAGCCAAACCCGATGCCGTCCTGACGTTGATCAATGGCATGAACCACGTGATGCGTATTGTCCCGATGGACATGAAACGTCAGGCTCAGTCCTACAACGATCCCAATCAGCGACTCGCGGGGGAATTGGGCGATCGAACTGTGCGCTTCATCACTAAAGTGAATGCAGGCAAACCCTCCAGTCCTGCGCATAACGGCCGATAAGCCGGTGTCGGCGGCCTTTGCTTGCCCGACATACCGGGCTTGCACAGGATTCTGCCGTTATGAGCGACACCCCAACACCACACGCGGGCACTGAAGAGCCGGCACCGCCCGAGGCGACCACACGCCCTTGGGCGGACGTGCAACCCGAGCATTTCAAAATGCTGCGCCTGGCACCTCTGCCAACGGATCGCAGCACGGGCGCTCGGCCATTGCGTTTTGTCCAGTTCGGGTACACCGAACGCCACAACAAAGACTTCAGCCTCTTGCGCTTGAGCATCCTGCTGCCCAACCAGAAAGTGCGCAAAGAACAGAACCATCTCGACGTCTGGCTGGACCATGCCACCCGACAAGTGAGCATCACCCCCGAGAGCGGCTTGCAAATTGAACCTCTGAACCGAGGTATCGGACGCTTCCTGATGGCGCAGGCCATCCTGTGGGCGCAGAAAAAACATTCGCGCTACACAGTTGAAAAAATGAGCTTGCCGAGCCGGGATGCCTTGAGCGAAGACACTCGACAGCGGCGCGACCATAGCTTGCGCACCCAAGGCTTTGACGTGGTGTACGAAGATGTCCTGCATCTCAAAGCCCACATAAAGGCCGTAGAAGTCAGCGACCTCTACTCCACCTGGAACAGTGAAAAATTGCAGTTAGTGGAAATTCTTGAAGCCGCGCAGATGCTCCAGCAAGCCGAACAGACATTGCAGGAGCAAGAAGTAAAATTGCGTGCTAAAGAAGACAGGATCAGCAAGTTTCAGCGAGAAGACATCGGTTTGCGCTTCACCATCACCTGCCTGGTGGCTTTTGCAGTCTTTCAGGCCGCTCTGCTGATATGGATTGCGACGCACCGCTAGGTACGGATCGCACAAGCAAAAAACTGTAGCCGCTGACGAGCAGCCTTCGTTCCTCGTCAGCAGCTACTGGCCCATCTTAAACGCGCGAAGCAAACAGCGCTTGATGTTCCCGGCATTGCTGCGCCGTCAACATAAACACGCCGTGACCGCCACGTTCAAAGTCCAGCCAGGCAAAATCAACTTCCGGGTAAAGCGCTTCAACGTGAACCTGGCTGTTGCCCACTTCAACAATCAACAAACCCTTTTCGGTCATGTGATCAGCTGCTTCGGCCAACATACGACGCACCAGATTGAGCCCATCATCCCCGCACGCCAGACCCAATTCAGGCTCATGCTGATATTCCGCTGGCATATCGGCAAAGTCTTCAGCATCGACATACGGCGGATTTGACACAATCAGGTCAAAACGCTGGCCCGGCAGGCCATCGAAGCCATCGCCCTGAACCGTGTAAACACGCTCATCCACGCCATGGCGTTCGATGTTTTGATTGGCGACTTCGAGGGCTTCATACGACAGGTCGGCCAGCACCACTTCGGCGTTCTGGAATTCGTACGCGCACGCGATGCCAATACAGCCCGAGCCGGTACACAAATCAAGAATGCGCGCAGGCTCGCTGGCCAGCCAAGGCTCAAAGCGTTTTTCAATCAGCTCACCAATCGGTGAACGCGGGATCAACACGCGTTCATCAACGATAAACGACATGCCGCAGAACCAGGCTTCACCCAGCAGATAAGCGGTTGGCACACGCTCTTCGATTCGGCGCTTGAGCAAATGCTGCAGATTGACCAGCTCATCGTCTTCCAAACGGCAATCAAGGTAGCTGTCCGCGATTTCCCAAGGCAGGTTCAGTGCACCCAGCACCAATTGACGGGCTTCGTCCCAAGCATTGTCGGTGCCATGACCAAAGAACAGCTCTTCCCCATGAAAGTGGCTAACGGCCCAGCGAATATGGTCGCGCAAAGTGCGCAGGCGGGAAGTGATCAATGGCCTTACTCCTAAAAATCGACCGACGATTCTAACAGCCAAACCTCTAGACAGCCAAAGTTGTGCCCGGCGGTGGTTTGAACCCCAGGCACTGAAGCAAAAAACCCTGCCTGAAGGCACGGTTCGTTCCATTTTGTACATTTTTGCAATGATGCGCTGACACTTGACATCGCTGTAGGCCAACAACTACGTGCCTTACACGACTAGCCATTCACATAAACGCTCGGTCAGTGGAGAATGTCGCAAAAGCCCTACCCAAAGGAGCCCCTGAATGTCCGCTTTAAAGACGATGTTTCAACTTACCGGGCGTGGTTATGCCGCAGCCAGCCTGAGTAATGCCAGCTTGCTGATCATCGATGCGCAGAAAGAATACCTCAGCGGGCCTTTGGCCCTGTCGGGAATGGAGGCCGCCACCGCCAACATTGCTGCGCTCCTCGAAGCAGCCCGCAGGGCCAAGCGTCCGGTGATCCACGTACGCCATCTGGGTACCGTTGGCGGCCTGTTCGACCCGCAGGGCGAGCGCGGCGAATTTATCAAAGGCCTTGAGGCCACCGACGATGAAGTCATCATCGAAAAGCGCATGCCCAACGCGTTCAATGACACAGGTCTTAAAGAAGCGCTTGAAAAAGCCGGCCCGCTGGACTTGATCGTCTGCGGCTTCATGAGCCACTCCAGCGTCAGCACCACCGTGCGCGCCGCCAAGGACTATGGTTTTCGTTGCACCCTGGTCGAAGATGCATGCGCCACCCGCGACTTGCCTACACGCGATGGCATCATCCCCGCCGCCGACGTGCAGAGAACCGAAATGGCCATCATGAATGACAATTTTGCTACTTTGGCACTGACTCAAAACCTCATCTGATCGCGCCTCTGGATAGGCGGACGACTGCGCCGCCTATCGGTAAACACCCTCTGCGACACGTTTACCCTTCATTTCTGAACATCCTCCGGAACAACCTGCCCATGTTCCTGTCGAAGGGCCGATACCCTTTAAGGAAATATCGGAATGAAAATCGCCGATGGTTTTGATGCGCGGCGCTTGCGTCCCAAAGCACACAGTAACTGGCGCTCGCGACTGGTACTGACGTTCGCAGCTCTACTGACCCTCTGCGGTGCACTCGTGCTTGTCGTGGGTGCCAGCAGCTTGATTGGCCAACCGGCGGCACTGGGCGACCTCAACGCCAGCCCCGCGGGTGCTGCCGTCGTCCTTGTCATCGGCCTGTTCATCACGTGGCTGGGTGCATGGCTGTGGCGCCGTCGGCGCCGCCAGATGCGCCAACCCCTGGGCCTTAACATGGCAGCGCACCTGATGAAAAAACGCGACTGAGGCACATCCAGCGCACGTTAGCCGTCGACTTGGGTAAACTGTCCGACCTTCGCGGAGGCTGACATGCAAGACGACGACTTTTCTCTTTTTAAAAATGAAATTCGCGGTGTTAAACCGATCAAACATGATCGGGCTGACACTGGAAAACCCAAAGCTGACCGTGCGCAACTGGCCAAGCTGCGGCAAAACGCTATCGTGCGCAGCAATGAAACCATTATCGACGGCTTGTCTGACCAGTTTGTCATTGATGTAGGCCCTGAAGATCAGTTGAGCTGGGCGCGTGACGGCGTGCAAGAAAGCCAGATGCGCAAACTTAAACTTGGCCAGATCAGCTTTGAGGGCAGCCTTGACCTGCACGGCATGACCGTCGAGAAGGCCAGGGAAACCCTGTGGGAATTTCTCAGCGAAGCCACCCGCCTCGAAGTGCGCTGTGTGCGCGTGACCCATGGCAAGGCCGTGCGCCTGGACGGCAAGCGCCCCATGATCAAAAGCCACGTCAACACTTGGCTGCGACAGCACTCACAGGTACTGGGATTTTGCTCCTGCCAGGCTAAACACGGTGGCGCCGGAGCGGTATATGTCATGCTTAAACGCACCATGATGGAGGGTCGCGACGAATAACGTCGGGTCGCGACACAGGGAGTGCCGAACGAGTTGCGTACTACCGTCTGACGGCAGTGAGGTTGACTATCAGGCCCCCTCGGTACGTGCAAAAAACCAAATGCGCGATCATGCCATTAGTTTTCTGCCGCCCACGTACCTGCCTGTCCCTATCTAAAAACGGGTGACAGGCAAATGTGGAATTCGCAAGAAGACTTTTAAAACCTTGGTTTAAAACCCGGCATGCCTTTGGCTTCGCACCTAGCTTTTACGGTGTTAATTATGCCGTCTGCTGAAACATCTGCGCCAGGCTCAGGGTAGAAAATCAAATCCGCCCCACCAACGTCCTTAACCAAAAATCTGAAATGAATTATCAACTCATCTTGATATTTTTCGGTGCCATAAACTTTTATTATTTCGTTGACTAATTTCTTGAACTCGAGCTCCGTGTAATCACTGAGCGTATTTTTTAATTCCATACTCGCTCTCCATCATTGAGTTTTACGTGATTTCGAGAGTCCTAAAACCGAGGTTTAAAACCCGGCAAACCGCTGGCTTCGCACCAATCGCTAACAGTTTTAGCGATACCTTCAGCTGACTTGTCTGCTCCAGGCTTCGGATAGAAGATCAAATCAGAACCACCAACGGGCCCGATCAACTCATTAAGATAAAATACTAAATCGTCCTGATATTTTTCCGTACCAACATCTTCTTTTATTTCTGTGATCAGTTGTTTGAATTCATATTCCGTGTAATCGCTCAATGCTTTTTTAAATTCCAATTTTACTCTCCATCATTAAGTTTCACGTAATTTCATAAATCCTAAAACCGTGATTTAAAACCGGGCAAGCCCTTGGCCTCGCACCTTGCCTTAACCGTGTTCATTATGCCTTCTGCTGAAATATCTGCGCCGGGCTCAGGGTAGAAAATCAAATCTGCCCCGCCCACCCCGTTAACTAGATCTCTGAAATGCCCTATCAATTCATCTTGATACTTTTCAGTACCAATATCCTCACTTATTTCTTGTACAAGCCTTTTGAATTCAGCTTCGGTGTATTCACTTAACGACTTCTTAAGTTCCATAATTACTCTCTTTCGTGCAGCTTTATGTGATTTTTAGGGGTATTTATACGGAGGTTGTCTACACCATAAACCGCTCCACCATCGACTATTCGCACCCTGCAATGCATTTCAAAACTAAAACCATGCATTGCCTGCCCAATCCTAAATAGCAATTGAGTAAGCAGTCATTCGGATTCTCCAGAGCTTTACAATATCCAGAGCCTTAAAACCGTGATTTAAAACCGGGCAAGCCTCTGGCTTCGCACCATGCTTTAACCGTTTTTGTGATGCCTTCTGCTGAGTCATCTACACCGGGCTGAGGGTAAAAAATCAAATTAGTCCCACCTAGTTCCCCCACAAGAAGATCAAAGTGATACATCAATTCGTCTTGATAATTTTCCGTACCAACATCGTCAATCATTTCCTGAACAAACTGTTCAAACTGACGTTCAGTGTAGTCGCTCAATGCTTTTCTAAGTTCCATGTTCACTCCTGCTCATGAAGCGCTATGTGATTTTTAGGGATGTTTACACGTATATTATCGACGTCATATACGCTACCACCATCCACTATTCGCGTTAAATGATGTAACTCATAACGTTGTCTTTTCCCTGCTTTGTCGAAAAAATCTACCAATGGAGCATTTCCTTTCTGTGCCTTCTGTAAAACTCGAACATTGAACTGATCCGCCAGCTCCGGCACCCTCGAAACCTCTCTCCAAAACGCACGCCTGAACGAATCAAACCTGCTGTACGTTCTCCCCCGAAGCACATCGACCACTGCCGTCGGAATGGGCGCCCCCATGCCGCTGCTGGCATGATCAAGCCATACACCCGACACATTCTCCCCTGCTCCTGACACCACTCCCGGCGCATAGCGCACACTGAGCGACAGATAGATCGGCGCAATCTGCGGCTGGGTGGGAAACCAGATGATGAAATCCTGGTACTGCGGTGGATGTTCCGGGTTTTCCAGAATCCGGTCGGTTTGCTCGGTCGCCGGGAATACCCAGGCCCCAGGCTTGAGCGTCATTCCTTCCAGTGCCGGGATACCCAGCACCGCGCCGGTGTCGACGGCCGGGGTCCAGATAACCTCCAGACCGTTGCCGACGTCAGCCACCAGTTGTTCGCCGCGGGGTACCGCCGCAATGACCGGAACCTGCCTCCAATCCGGTTGGTTGCCGGTGTAGAACCCGTAAACACTCACCGCGTCATCGTCCAGATACTTGAGGTTCATTCGAACCTGGGTATTGCCTTGGCTCAGTTGGGCGTATTGCTCGGACTTATAAAAAGCACTGTCAGACGAGGTCGTGTTGGGCATCAGTAACGCGGCACTGCCCACCAGAAAGGGCGCCGCGACTGCCGACCCTGTGCTGGTCGCCGCGAGCGCCAGGCTGCCGCCCAATCGTGTGACCACAGAGGCGGCACTGCCAGAGCCGCCCACCCAGCCCAATGGCGTGCCAGCCGAGGTGATCTCACCCACCGTTCCCAGTACCGCGTAAGCGCCGTACTCGGTTAGCGACTCAAGGGGCACAAAACCATTGGGATTTTTATGCTCGATCACGCCATTGGGCAACGTGCACGACTTGGCAAACACACAGCCTTTGGTCGGCGGTTGTAATGTGGGGGGCGGCGCAGGTTTGGGGGACGGTCGTGGCGGCGCGGGGGTGTAAGGCACTTCCCTGCTTTTGAGTTCGACGGCCCTGGCCCTCGCCTTCAATACCCGGGCATAGCACGCCGGGCAGCAGTAATCCTTCCAGGGCTCTTGAGCCATATAGCAATCCGCCTGATTGATGAGCAGGCGATTCTATGAAGGGGTACTGGATAATTGATGTCGGCCCTTTCCGATTCAATTGTACGAAGCCGAACAAAAGAACCATTCAAGGGGGGGCGCAACACCCCACCGCTGTCAGTTAATGTCTCTTGGCATTACGGGTATTTCTGAGCCATTTTGCGGATGCACCGTTGCGCGAAGCCTGCCAAATCCGAATTTCATCGTACGTCGCTCATGCAACTGGAGGCACACCTACGCTACCATGTGCCCCATGGCAGGCATGAACCCTGCGTTTATCACCAATCAGCTTGGCCACAGCGTGCAAGGGTTGCTATCAACTGACGCTCAGTGGTTTGATTCCAGTACGCACTGGAGCGAGCTCGGGACACTCGAACACCGCCTGATTGGTACAACATTGGTACGACCCGACGAAGTGCCACTATGAAACCCGCATGGAAATAGCCCTGTGACATTGGAACAAAACTACACCGCCATTCTGGGCCAGCTTGGTGAAGACGTATCCCGTGAAGGCTTGCTGGACACGCCAAAGCGTGCCGCCAAGGCCATGCAGTACCTTTGCCGCGGTTACGAGCAGACGCTTGAAGAAGTCACCAACGGTGCCTTGTTCAGCTCGGACAACAGCGAAATGGTACTGGTCAAGGACATCGAGCTTTACTCGCTGTGCGAACACCACTTGCTGCCGTTTATCGGCAAGGCTCACGTCGCATACATTCCAAGCGGCAAAGTGCTGGGCTTGTCGAAAGTTGCGCGCATCGTCGACATGTATGCCCGTCGCCTGCAAATTCAGGAAAACCTGAGCCGCCAGATCGCCGACGCCGTCATGCAGGTGACGGGTGCCCTGGGCGTTGCCGTGGTGATTGAGGCCAAGCACATGTGCATGATGATGCGCGGTGTCGAGAAGCAAAACTCGTCGATGATCACCTCAGTGATGCTGGGCGAATTCCGCGACAATGCGGCCACGCGCACTGAGTTTCTTAGCTTGATCAAGTAACTCGGCGTGCCAAAAAAAACCGGCGCTCATCGCCGGTTTTTTTTCGCCTGCCAATTTCAGGTAAGCTTCGCGCTTTCTTAAACGCCAATGAGGCTTTTACTGTGTTTATCAAAGCGCTTCGCGTAGGCCTGGGTCAGTTGATCATCGCGGGCGATTTCATTACCCGCCCAAGCAAAAAACAACGCAGCGCAGCCGAACAGGCGCAGGTCGATCAAGCTGCCAAAGGCCTGACCCTGTACCAGTTTCATGCCTGCCCGTTTTGCGTAAAAACCCGTCGTAACCTGCGTCGCTTGAACGTGCCCGTGGCACTGCGTGACGCCAAGAATAACGAGCAGGATCGCCAGACCCTGCTGGAGCAAGGCGGCAAGATCAAAGTGCCTTGCCTGCGCATCGAAGAAGACGGCAAGACCACCTGGATGTACGACTCCAAAGTGATCATTGACTACCTGAACCAGCGGTTTGGGGCAGTTTAAACGCTGAGCCGTCAGCGACTACTGCAACATGGTCACATGGCGCGGGTGGCTGGCCACTCGCTCCAGCCATGCCGTGATAGCCGGATAAGCACTCAGATCAAAACCGCCCTGATGCGCCACATGGGTGTACGCATACAGCGTCACGTCGGCGATGGAGTAATGCTCGCCCACCAGATATGGCGTGCGCCCCAACTGCTGCTCCATCACGTCCAAAGCCTTGTAACCGCGAGTTTGCAGCTTGCGATATTCCTCAAGACGCTCCTGCGGCAAGCCGAGGTAAAACTCGATAAACCGCGCTACCGCAATGTAGGGTTCGTGGCTGTACTGTTCGAAAAACTGCCACTGCAACACCTGCGTGCGTAAACGCGGTTCGCCCGGCAAAAATTCGCTGCCATCGGCCAGAAAGTTAAGAATCGCATTGGATTCCCACAGGCATGTACCGTCTTCCAGTTCCAGCACCGGCACTTTGCCGTTCGGGTTTTTAGCCAGAAACGCGGGTGCTTGCGCCTCCCCCTTGAGAATGTCGACCGAGTGCCACTGATACTCAAGGCCCAGCAAATGCAGCATCAACTTGACCTTGTAACAGTTGCCCGAGTTGTAATCGCCGTAAACCTTGAGCATCACAACTCCTTTAGGCAGCCTGTGCGGCCTGTGCTTGACGAATAACCGAAGCAAGACGCTTGAGACCTTCGTGCAGACGCTCAGGGTCGATATGGCTGAAGTTCAGGCGCAGGCTGCCGACGTTTTCATCCGGATTGGCGAAGAACGGCTCACCCGGCATAAACGCCACGTTCTGCTCCAGCGCAGGCTTGAGCAAAGTGCGGGTATCGAAGGGCTGCTTTAGAGTCAGCCAGAAGAACAGCCCGCCTTGAGGCACATGCCAGTCTGCCAGGTCGCTGAAATGCTCTTCGAGCGCCAGTTGGAAGCCATCGCGGCGCACACGGTAGAAATCGCGCAGTTCAGCCAGGTGACTGCTCATCTTTTCAGTGCCGATCCACTGCAAGGCTTGCCATTGACCGACACGGTTGGTGTGCAAGTCCGCCGATTGCTTAAGGCGCAACAAGTGCGGGAACAAATCCGGGCTGGCAATCAGGAACCCGACACGCAAACCCGGGAGCAAGGTTTTGGAAACAGTCCCGGTGTAGATCCAGCTGGCTTTTTTCAGACGGCTGACAATGGGCGTGGCGCTGCCGCCATCGAAATTCAATTCGCGGTACGGCTCGTCTTCAATCAGGGTGACACCAAACTCATCCAGCAAAGCCGCCACGGCATCACGTTTCGCTTCGCTGTAACGCACGGCAGACGGGTTCTGGAAAGTCGGAATCAAGTAGATGAACGCAGGTTTGTGCCGAGTCAACTCAACGCGCAGCGCCGCCAGATCCGGACCGTCGGCCAGCAGCGGGAAGCTCAGGCATTCAGCACCGAACAGCTGGAAGATCTGCAACGCGGCCAAATAAGTGGGCGCTTCGAGCATGATCTCGGTGCCTTTGTCGATGTACAGCTTGGCTGCCAGGTCCAGCGCCTGTTGCGAGCCGCTCAGCACTATCACTTGGCTGGCGTCACAATCCACGCCCAAGGCACGGGCTTCAGCGGCCAGCACTTCACGCAACGCCGGCTCGCCTTCACTCATGCCGTACTGGCCCATTGAGGCGGGCATATCGCTCCAGTCAACTTTGGGCAACATGGCTTCAGCCGGTAGACCGCCTGCAAACGACATGACTTCCGGACGCTGGGCCGCAGCCAGAATTTCGCGAATCAAAGAGCTTTTCAGGCGGGAAACACGTTCGGAGAAGGCCATACAGATCACCGGTAGCAGAAGTAATTGGAAATAAGTCAAACTGATTGACCGAAATTACGCCGCGAAGCCTAGATACGTCAATATGCTTGACCTTAAAAATCCAACCATTCAGCGTAACGCCATGGAAGCGTTCTTCTTTGGCTATCAAGCATTTACCGCCAAAGCGGACGAAATGCTGGCGCGTCGTGGGCTGAGTCGGGTGCATCAGCGCATCGTTTTTTTTATCGCCCATCACCCCGGCGTCAGCGTCAAAGAATTGCTCTCGCTGCTCGGCGTGAGCAAGCAAGCACTGAACACACCCTTGCGCCAGCTCATAGAAATGGGCCTGGTGCGCAGCGTGGCTCCCGAGACCGACAAGCGCAAGCGACTGCTGGAGCTGACCGTAGAGGGGGTGCGCTTTGAAGCCAATTTACGCCGCGAACAGGTCAAGCTGCTGCAACGGGTCTTCGTCCAGGCTGGCGAAGAGGCAGTCAATGGCTGGTTGGCCATCAACACGGCGCTGGGCCAGAGCCGACTGTCTTGATGCACCACGCCAACTAAAAACAAAACTTGCTTTTTTTGTATACAAAGTCATAAATCGAGTGACCCGGCAATGGTGCGCGGGGGATTGTGCATGGAGGACATGATGAGTCTGGAAACCTGGCTGCTGTTCAGCAGCGCGGCATTGATAGTGATTCTGATACCGGGGCCCCTGTCGCTATTGATGATCAGCAACAGTTTGAACTATGGCCTGCGGCGTTCTTATCCGGCCTTTCTGGGCGGGGTATTGGCTTCGATTTGCCTGCTCAGTGCCTCGGCACTGGGCCTGGGCGCCCTGCTGCTGGCCTCGGAGCAACTGTTCAGCGTGCTGAAAATCGTGGGGGCGCTGTATTTGTTTTATCTGGCCTGGCAAAGCTGGAAACAATCACGCGAGCCTGCCACGGCGGCGAATGTACCTGTAGCCGCACCGAAACCGCGCTTTGGCGCACTGTTTGGGCGCGCGTTCGTACTGGGCGCCAGCAACCCGAAGGATATTTTGTTCTTTGCCGCCTTCCTGCCGCAATTTCTTAGCCCTGGGCAGCCGTTCCTCCCACAGTTGCTGGTCATGATCGCGACCTGGACCGTGCTCGACCTGCTCTGCAAGCTGGCCTACGGCCTTGGCGCCCACGGTGCGGCGGGCTATTTGCGCAGCGGCAAGGGCCAGAGCTGGTTTAACCGCGTCAGTGCCGGACTGTTCAGCGTGGCGGGCACCGCGTCGTTGTTGAGCCGTTAAAACGATGCGCCGTTCGTAGCAGCTGCCGAAGGCTGCGTTCGGCGGCGCAGCCGTCGTAAAACCAGAGTGCGTGGTCTCTCAGTTAACCCGAGCCGCTGATTTTGCGATCGCTTCGCAATCGAATGCAGCCTTCGGCAGCTGCTACGAGTGGCAATCTGCGGGCAAAAAAAAGCCCGCAGTGTGAGCGGGCAAAGAACCACATGCGCAGAACGAAACCGTTAGCTGCCGCGGTACGTCGAGTAGCTATAGGGCGATATCAGCAGCGGCACATGGTAATGGTCCTGCTCGGCGCTGATCCCGAAACGCAGCACCACCACATCCAGAAACGCCGGCTCGGGCAGTTGCACGCCACGTGCACGGTAGTAATCCCCCGCACTGAATTGCACCTGATAAACCCCGGACTGATAGTCATCACCCTGCAACAGCGGCGCGTCGCAACGACCGTCACTGTTGGTCAGCGCCGTCGCCACCAGCGTCAATTGCGAACCCTCCACCCGGTATAGCTCAACCTTGATCGAGCTGCCCGGACAGCCGTGTGCAGCATCCAAAACGTGCGTAGTCAAACGTCCCATACGATTGCGCAACCTCCACCCAGCGGTAAATAAAAGCATTGCCGAACCTTTTTGGGGCCACCCAAAAAAACGGCGCTGCAAAGATTAAGACACTTATTATCAAAATTGTACACAATTAAAACCCCGACAAAGCGCAGCCCGCGTTTAACGCGGCTTCGAGCCGTATTCCACGAAAGCCATAGCCTAAAGCGACTTCGGATTCATAACCTGACCAATCAGGCAAGTTTCTTGCAAGTACCTTTCCAGAAACATACATGGTAAAAATGCATGCATGCAGGGTTACAAATGGATTATAAAGTTGTATACAATCAGGCCAGCACAGTGACGCCAGGTCTGGCCAATCAACTGTTAACACCCACAATAAGGAAGACTGCAGTGAGCGCCGACTACCCACGCGACCTGATTGGTTACGGTCCAAACCCTGTGCACCCTCATTGGCCGGACAACGCCCGCATTGCCCTGTCTTTCGTACTCAACTACGAAGAAGGGGGTGAGCGCAACATCCTCCACGGCGACAAAGAGTCTGAAGCGTTCCTCTCGGAAATGGTGTCCGCGCAGCCACTGCAAGGCGAGCGCAACATGAGCATGGAATCGCTCTATGAATACGGCAGCCGCGCCGGCGTGTGGCGCGTGCTCAAACTGTTTCGCGAATTCAACATCCCGCTCACCGTCTTCGCCGTGGCGATGGCCGCCCAGCGCCATCCGGATGTCATTCGCGCGATGGTCGCCGAAGGCCATGAGATTTGCAGTCACGGTTATCGCTGGATCGACTACCAGTACATGGATGAAGCCCAGGAACGCGAGCACATGCTCGAAGCGATCCGCATCCTCACCGAGATCACCGGCGAACGCCCTCTGGGCTGGTACACCGGGCGCACAGGCCCCAATACGCGGCGACTGGTGATGGAAGAAGGCGGCTTTTTGTACGACTCCGACACCTACGACGATGACCTGCCCTACTGGGAACCGAATAACCCCACAGGCAAAGCGCATCTGGTGATTCCGTACACGCTGGACACCAACGACATGCGCTTCACTCAGGTGCAAGGGTTCAACACGGGCGAGCAGTTTTTCCAGTACTTAAAGGACGCCTTCGACGTGCTTTACGCCGAAGGCGCTGAATCGCCAAAAATGCTTTCCATCGGTTTGCATTGCCGCCTGATTGGCCGCCCTGCCCGTCTGGCCGCCCTTAAGCGGTTTATTGAATACGCCAAAAGTCACGAACAGGTCTGGTTTACCCGCCGCGTCGACATTGCCCGCCACTGGCACGCCACTCACCCTTTCAACGCAGAGACAGCCCTATGAGCGCCTTCACCACCCTCAAGCCTTCCCAACTGAGCCGAGAAGCGTTCGTGGCAGCCTTTGCCGATACTTACGAGCACTCGCCGTGGGTGGCCGAAATGGCCTACGACTTGGGCCTGGACGCCAGCGTCGATGACATCCAGACCCTGCACCAACGCATGAGTGACATTTTGTTGAGCGCCGATCACGCCAGCCAGCTGGCACTGATCAATGCTCACCCGGACCTGGCCGGCAAAGCTGCCGTTCAGGGCCAACTCACCGAAGCCAGCACCCACGAACAAGCTGGCGCCGGTATCCACCAATGCACGGCCGAAGAGTTTCAACGCTTCACCGAGCTGAACGAAGCCTACAAAGCCAAGTTCAAGTTTCCCTTCATCATGGCGGTAAAAGGCAGCGACCGGCACCAGATCCTCGCCGCGTTCGAAACGCGCATCCACAACCCGGCAGACGTCGAGTTCAAGTGTGCGTTGGCAGAAATCAACAAGATCGCCCTGTTCCGATTACTCCAGCTCTAAGCCGGGCCGGCACCTGTCGGCAACGGATCCCCAGCCACTTTTTTAAAGGCAGACCAGAAGAATGAAAGCTTACGCCGTACCGTTCGAGAAGTTCGTCAACTTGGCCGATGCCCGCCTGGGCACCAAAATCATCTCCGTGACCGATGATTGGTTCGCCGACGCCAACCGCCTGTTCCAGCCGACCCCGGCCGTGTGGAAGGAGGGCGTTTTCGATGACAACGGCAAGTGGATGGACGGCTGGGAGTCGCGCCGCAAACGCTTTGAAGGCTATGACAGTGCCGTCATCCGCCTCGGCGTTCCAGGCTCGATCAAAGGCGTGGACATCGACACTTCATTCTTCACCGGCAACTTCCCGCCGTCTGCCTCGCTTGAAGCCTGCTTCCTGGCGTCGGGCGAACCTGACGCCAATACTCAGTGGGTTGAAGTGCTGTCGGCCGTCGAACTGCAAGGCAACAGCCATCACTACCACGAAATCAACAACGATCAGGCGTTCAGCCACTTGCGTTTCAACATCTACCCGGACGGCGGCGTAGCCCGCCTGCGTGTCTATGGTGTGCCGTTCCGTGACTGGTCCGCCGTGGGCGACAACGAACAGGTTGACCTGGCGTCAGCCCTGAACGGTGGCCGCGCACTCGCCTGTTCCGACGAACACTTCGGGCGCATGAGCAACATCCTCAACCCGGGCCGTGGCATCAACATGGGTGACGGCTGGGAAACCGCACGTCGCCGCACACCGGGTAACGACTGGGTCATCGTTGCGCTGGGCCATGCTGGCGTGATCGAGCAAATCGTCATCGACACCCTGCACTTCAAGGGCAACTACCCGGACTCCTGCTCGATTCAGGGCGCTTTCGTCAAAGGCGGAACCGACAGCCAGATCGAAACCCAGAGCCTGTTCTGGCGTGAACTGCTGCCCAGCCAAAAAATGGACATGCACGCCGAGCATAGTTTCAGCGAACAGATCAAAGCCCTTGGCCCGATCACCCACGTTCGTCTGAACCTGTTCCCGGACGGTGGTGTAAGCCGCCTGCGCATTCTGGGCAAAGTCGCTAAATAACGCCGCAAGTGTAGTCGCTGCCGCAGGCTGCAATAAGGTCCGAAGGGCCTTGAACAGCAGGGTCGCTTCGCCACCTGCGGCAGCGGATACAAAAGCAAAACGAACACCTGACAGTCATTAGAAAAAGAAGACCACCATGCGCACATTGACGATTGAACCCTTGACCAAAGAAGCCTTCGCGCCCTTCGGTGATGTGATTGAAACCGATAGCAGCGATCACTTCATGATCAATAACGGTTCGACCATGCGCTTTCATCGTCTGGCCGAGGTCGAAACGGCTACGCCAGAAGACAAAGCCATCATCAGCATCTTCCGCGCCGACGCGCAGGACATGCCCTTGACCGTGCGTATGCTGGAGCGCCATCCGCTGGGCAGCCAGGCGTTTATTCCGCTGCTCGGCAACCCCTTTCTGATCGTGGTCGCGCCAGTTGGCGATGAACCTGTATCAGGCCTGGTCCGCGCTTTTGTCAGTAATGGCAGGCAGGGCATTAATTACCATCGCGGCGTCTGGCACCACCCGGTGCTGACGATCGAAAAGCGGGATGACTTCCTGGTGGTTGATCGCAGTGGCAGCGGCAATAACTGCGATGAGCATTTCTTTAAAGAGGATGAGCAATTGATCCTCGCCCCCCACCAATAAGAGAAGGCCTCAACGTTCAAAAAAGAACGACGGGCAAGAGGTAAAGACTGTGGAAGCACATCTAATGGAATGGCTGAATCTGAGCGTACGCTGGATTCATATGATTACCGGTGTGGCCTGGATCGGCGCGTCGTTTTACTTTGTCTGGCTTGAGAACAACCTCAATCGGGCGCACCCCAAAGACGGCCTGGCGGGCGATTTATGGGCGATTCACGGCGGTGGTATTTATCACCTCGAGAAATACAAGCTCGCACCACCGACCATGCCGGAAAACCTCCACTGGTTTAAATGGGAAGCCTATTTCACCTGGATGTCAGGGATTGCCCTGCTGTGCCTGGTGTTCTACTTCAACCCCGCGCTGTACCTGATCGCTCCCGGCAGTAGCCTGAGCGGCCCTGAAGCGGTGGCCATCGGTATCGGCTCATTGATTGCCGGCTGGTTCATCTACGATTTTCTGTGCGACTCCGCCCTGGGCAAACGCCCGGCGTTGCTCGGTTTTATCCTGTTTGTATTGCTGGTTGCAGCGGCGTTCGGCCTGAGCAAAGTGTTCAGCGGACGGGGTGCCTACCTGCATGTCGGGGCCATCATCGGCACCATCATGGTCGGCAACGTATTCCGCATCATCATGCCCGCCCAGCGCGCACTGGTGGCCGCGATCAAAGAAGGCCGCTCACCCGACCCGGCGTTGCCGGCCAAAGGCCTGTTGCGTTCACGCCACAACAACTATTTCACCTTGCCGGTGCTGTTCATCATGATCAGCAACCATTTCCCGAGCACCTATGGCAGCCAATACAACTGGCTGATTCTGGCCGGGATCGCGGTGCTGGCCGTGCTGGTACGCCACTACTTCAACACCCGCCACAACAGCCATAAATATGCCTGGACCCTGCCGGTCGCCGCGTTGAGCATGGTCTGTCTGGCCTATGTCACCGGCCCTAAACCACCGGCTACCGGCCCCGAAACCGCCAAGGTGATCAAGTATCAACCGCTGCCTGAAACAGCCGTAGGCGGGGTCAAAGCGGCCGATGCGCCGCCGGCACCTGCAGCCCCCGCGGCGCCCGCAGCACCGGTCGCCAGCGTTGATTTCGAAAAAGTCCATGCAGTGATCCAGGAGCGCTGCACGGTCTGCCATTCCGCCACGCCCACCAGCCCGCTGTTCAGTGCGGCCCCGGCAGGTGTGATGTTCGACACCGCGCAACAAATCAAAGTGATGGCTGCCCGTATTCAGGCCCAAGCCGTCACCAGTCCGATCATGCCGCTGGGCAACATCACTCAGATGACCCAGCAAGAGCGTGAACTTGTCGGCGCCTGGATCAATGCAGGAGCTCAAACCAACTGACCTACAGACTGCGGGCGCCGTTAATGGCGCCCGCATTTACACACCACTAGCTCACAACAATAAAAAAGACCGAGGTGTTGCATGTCCGAGTTAACCGAACCGCGCATACCCGCCGTGACCGCCCCGCCGCCCATTCAGCGGTTGCCGTTGTTGCAATTGATTCTGGTCGGTTTGCAGCATGTGTTGTTGATGTACGGGGGCGCCGTTGCGGTGCCGTTAATCATCGGACAGGCCGCCGGTCTGAGTCGTGAGGAGATTGCCTTCCTGATCAACGCTGACCTGCTGGTGGCGGGGATTGCAACCATCGTGCAGTCGCTGGGCATTGGCCCGATGGGCATTCGCATGCCCGTGATGATGGGCGCCAGCTTTGCCGCGGTGGGCAGTATGGTGGCAATGGCTGGCATGCCGGGCATAGGCATGACCGGCATTTTTGGTGCCACCATTGCGGCGGGTTTTTTCGGCATGATCATTGCGCCGTTCATGTCCAAAGTGGTGCGCTTCTTTCCGCCACTGGTGACGGGCACCGTCATCACGTCTATCGGTTTGTCGCTGTTTCCGGTCGCCGTGAACTGGGCAGGCGGCGGCAGCGCAGCCGCACAGTTCGGTTCGCCGATCTACTTGTTTATTGCAGCGCTGGTGCTAGGCACCATCTTGTTGATCAACCGCTTTATGCGAGGCTTCTGGGTCAACATTTCGGTGCTGATCGGCATGGCTCTGGGCTACCTGTTGTCGGGCGCTCTGGGCATGGTCGACCTGAACGGCATCGGCCTGGCGCCGTGGTTTCAAGTGGTGACGCCATTACACTTCGGCATGCCGGAGTTTCACTTGGCGCCGATCTTGTCCATGTGTCTGGTGGTGGTGATCATTTTTGTCGAATCCACCGGGATGTTTCTGGCGCTGGGCAAAATCACCGGGCAGGAAGTCACCCCGCGCATGTTGCGTCGTGGGCTGCTGTGTGATGCCGGCGCGTCGTTCCTGGCGGGCTTTTTCAATACCTTCACGCACTCCTCCTTCGCGCAGAACATCGGTCTGGTGCAAATGACGGGGGTGCGCTGTCGCTCGGTGACCATCATGGCCGGGGTATTTCTGATTACCTTGAGCCTGCTGCCCAAGGCTGCGTTTCTGGTGGCATCGATTCCGCCTGCAGTGTTGGGCGGCGCGGCCATCGCGATGTTCGGCATGGTGGCCGCCACGGGGATCAAAATTCTCCAGGAAGCGGACATTGCCGACCGTCGCAATCAGTTATTGGTGGCGGTCAGTATCGGCATGGGCTTGATCCCTGTGGTACGCCCGGAGTTCTTCGCGCATCTGCCGATGTGGATGGGGCCAATCACCCACAGCGGAATTGCCATGGCCGCCGTTAGTGCGGTGTGTCTGAACCTGATGTTCAACGTCATGGGCGGCGCCGGCCGTGCCGCCATGAGCGGGCATGTGCATCAGCACTAACCCTTGACCCTCACCCCAGCCCTCTCCCAAAGGGAGAGGGGGCAGATTGGGGAGGGTATTGAAGATCCGCTTTTGCCTTTAGTCCCCTCTCCCTCAGAGAGAGGGGCAGATCGGGGTTTTTTTGAAAATCCGCTTTTGCTTTTAGTCCCCTCTCCCTCCGGGAGAGGGCTAGGGTGAGGGCGCTTTTGCAGTAAAAAACAATAAAAAGGGAGTTACCCATGCACTGCAAACACTGGGGCGTCACGCTCGCGGGTGGGGTTTTGGCTGCCAGTCAGGCCATGGCCGGTGATCTGTTTTCATGGCAGACCAACAGCCTGACTTACCTCTACGGCAAGAACTTCGCCATCAACCCTTCGATACAACAAACTGTCACCTTCGAGCATGCCGACAAATGGAAATACGGCGACAACTTTCTGTTTGTCGACCGCATCTTCTACAACGGCAAGCCAGACCGCAACAAAGGCCCGCACACCTACTACGGCGAGTACAGCCCGCGCCTGTCGTTCGGCAAGATTTTCGATCAGAAACTGGAATTTGGCCCCATCAAGGATGTGTTGCTGGCCATGACCTATGAGTACGGCGAAGGTGACAGTGAAGCCTATCTGATCGGCCCGGGGTTCGACCTCGCCGTGCCGGGGTTCAATTACTTCACCCTGAACTTTTATCGCCGCCATACCGAGGGGCCACGCCCTGGCACGGGCACCTGGCAAATCACGCCATCGTTCTCATACAGCATTCCCCTGGGCCGCTCCAACCTGTTGATCGATGGTTATATCGACTGGGTGGTCGACAACGATCAAAACTCGCGCGGTACGTACCACTCAAACCTGCACATCAACCCACAAATCAAATATGACTTGGGTCGCGCGCTGAATCTGGGCGAAAAACAACTGTATGTCGGCATTGAATACAGCTACTGGAAGGATAAATACGGCATCGAAAGCAGCAGCCGTCTGGACACTAACCAGAACACTGCCAGCGCTCTTATCAAAGTCCACTTTTAGTTTAAACACCTGCCCTGCCCTGCGATCGCGCTCAACTTGATTCATTGCGCAATAACAGGGCACTTGAGTGTAAAGCCCAGAGCCAGTATTCTGCGCGCCCTCTCAAAGGCGAGCGCTGTTTAAAGCTGACTTCAAAGCCAACTTAATACGTCTAAACAACGTGTTTAACACCTTTTCTCCACCTTATTCACTCAACTGCCACGTGACAGTCGAGCGATAAATGTTGGCCGGAATTCGTTATGGCCCAGTCTTTGCTCTAAGCATTGAACCTGACCTTTCAGGCAACTTTTAATACTGATTATAAAAGCCGGAACCAAGGCGCCAATTCAGAGCGCAGGTTCACCCAACGGCAGCAACCTTAACGTTTGGAGCAACCGAATGAAGCGCACACTTACCGGCCTGATGCTTGCGGGGAGCTTGATGGGCGGGACCACGGCAGTCGCCGAAGACCTGTTTCAGTGGCAAACCAACAGCCTGACTTATTTGTATGGCAAGGACTTTCAGGTCAACCCGAAGATTCAGCAAACCCTGACCTTCGAGCACGCTGACAGCTGGAAATACGGTGATAACTTCTTCTTCCTCGACCGTATTTTCTATAACGGCAAGGAAGACGGCAACGTCGGCCCTAACACCTACTATGGCGAGTTCACACCTCGACTGTCGTTCGGCAAAATCTTCGATCAGAAACTTGAATTTGGCCCGATCAAAGACGTGCTGTTGGCCTTGACCTACGAGTTCGGTGAGGGTGACTCCGACGCTTACCTGATCGGCCCGGGCTTCGACTTGAACGTGCCAGGTTTCGATTACTTCCAGTTGAACTTCTACCAGCGCTTCCCGGAAGGCAGCCGCGCCGGACGTGGCGTATGGCAGATCACCCCTGTGTGGTCCTATACCATTCCCGCGGGCAAATCCGATGTGGTCATCGACGGCTACATGGATTGGGTCGTGGATAACGACCAGAACTCGCGCGGCACGTACCACGCCAACCTGCACTTCAACCCACAGATCAAATATGACTTGGGCAAGGCATTGAGCTGGGGCGCCAAGCAGTTGTACGTCGGCGTTGAATACGACTACTGGAAAAACAAATACGGGATTGAAGACAGCAGCTCGTTCAAAACCAATCAGAACACCACAAGCCTGCTGGTCAAGTATCACTTCTGATCCTTGTCGGTGACTGCGGACGCGCAAGGAAGCTGCGTCTCAGCGCTACCACACAATCTTCCCACTTCCCGCACAGAGCCTTTACACTCGCGCGCATTCCCAATGCTGCGGAGCCTGTATGGCGAACCCTTATCGCGAGATTTTCAGCGCCCCCGGAACCAAGGCCTTTTGTGCTGCGGGCCTGATTGCTCGTATGCCGATTTCCATGACCGGCATCGGCATCATCACCTTGCTTGCGCAACTGCACGGCTCGTATTGGCTGGCGGGCGCAGTGGCCGCAACCTTCGCGCTGGCCATGGCCTTGCTGGCACCGCAGATTTCTCGATGGGTAGACCGTTACGGGCAACGCCGCGTATTGCCCGGCGTGGCCGCGATTGGTGTATGCGCGCTGCTGGGCCTGCTGTTGTGCAGTCATCTGGGCGCACCCAACTGGACGTTGTTTGTCTTTGCGGCACTGTCCGGATGCATCCCCAGCATGCCAGCAATGGTCCGCGCACGCTGGAGCGAGCTGTATCGCGGCTCGCCCAAATTGCACACGGCCTTCTCGTTCGAGTCGGTACTCGATGAAGTGTGTTTTATCGTCGGCCCGCCGATTTCCGTGGGCCTGAGCGTGGGCCTGTTTCCCGAAGCAGGGCCACTACTGGCAGCCATCTTGCTGGCCGTCGGTGTGACCCTGTTTGTCATGCAACGGAAAACCGAACCCCCCGTACACCCGCGCAGTGACGAGCACAGCGGCACCGTATTGCGCCAGGGCGCAGTGGTGATTTTGATGATGGCCCTGCTCGGGCTGGGCACCATTGTCGGCACCGTTGACGTGGTCAGCGTGGCCTTTGCCCAGCATCAAGGCCAACCGGCGGCCGCCAGCATCGTGCTGTCGGTGTACGCGCTGGGTTCGTGCATCGCCGGGCTAGTGTTTGGCACACTGAAACTCAAGATACCGTTGCCCAAACTGTTCCTGTTCGGCGCCGCGGCCACCGCGCTCACCGTGGTGCCACTGATGTGGGTCAGCAGCATCGCCACGCTGGCAGCGGCCATGTTCGTCGCAGGTCTGTTCTTCGCCCCCACCCTGATTACCGCGATGGGGCTGGTGGAAAATATCGTCCCGCCCGCCAAATTGACCGAAGGCCTGACCTGGATGATTACCGGGCTGGGTATCGGTGTGGCGCTGGGCGCCGTCGCTGGCGGCTGGGTGATTGACGCCTACGGTGCCCGAGCCGGTTTCAGCGTATCGCTGGCCGCAGGTCTGGGCATGTTGCTGTTTGCTGTGTTGGGTTATCGCCTGTTGCAAAACAGCACCAACCCACACCCGGCCTCACTGGCTTAACCTTTGACGGCGCGCCAGAGCTTGCTGACGCCGGTGACCACTGCCAGCACCACGGCACCGGCAATAATGCCAGCCACGGCGTTGACCAGTGTCGGCACAATCACCGACAACGGGCCGACATAGGGGGCTACGCTGGCGGCAATGGTTTCGACCCCGTGGTGCAGCACCGGCACACCATGGGTCAGAATGCCCCCGCCGACCATGAACATGGCCGCCGTCCCGATGATGGTCAGGCTCTTCATCATGTACGGCGCCGCGCTTAACACGACGCGACCGAAACTGCGCTGGAAGCGCGCCCAGGCGCCCTCACCGGTTTTATGGGTCAAGTAGAGGCCGCCATCATCCAGCCGCACGATACCGGCCACCACACCGTACACACCGATGGTCATGACAATCGCAATGCCTGACATCACCACCACTTGTTGAATCAGTGGTGAATCCGCCACGGTGCCCAGCGTGATAGCAATGATTTCAGCCGAGAGGATAAAGTCAGTGCGAATGGCGCCCTTGATTTTATCTTTCTCAAACGCCACCACATCGACCTCGGCATTGGCCAGAGCTTCCTGTCTGGCTTTGCGCTTCGCTTGAGTGTCGTCCTGACTGTGCAGAAACTTGTGCGCCAGCTTTTCAAACCCTTCGAAACACAGATACGCACCGCCCACCATCAGCAACGGCGTCACTGCCCACGGAATGAAGGCACTGATCGCCAACGCCGCAGGCACCAGAATCAGCTTGTTGCGAAACGAGCCTTTGGCCACTGCCCACACCACCGGCAGCTCGCGATCAGCCCGTACTCCAGAAACCTGCTGCGCATTGAGTGCAAGGTCATCACCGAGCACCCCAGCGGTCTTTTTGGCGGCCATTTTGGTCATCAGTGCGACGTCATCGAGAACGGCGGCGATATCGTCGAGCAACATCAGCAAACTACTGCCAGCCATGAAAGGGTATTCCTTGAGGGTTGAATTACTCCAAGCATAGCGCGTAAGCACCGCCGAGCTGCAATCTTGAGCCGCTCACAGGCCCGGTGCTACCATGCCCGACCGCCCGAGCCGGCAAGGAAAGTCCCGTTTTATGAGCAGCATCCGTGAACGTAATAAGCACCTGATTTTGCGAGCCGCCAGCGAAGAGTTCGCTGACAAGGGTTTCGCCGCGAGCAAAACCAGCGACATCGCCGCCAAGGCCGGTGTACCCAAGCCCAATGTTTATTACTACTTCAAGTCCAAGGAAAACCTCTACCGCGAAGTGCTTGAAAGCATTATCGAGCCGATACTGCGCGTGTCGACGCCGTTCAATGCCGACGGCGAGCCCAATGAAGTGCTGAGCAACTACATTCGCTCAAAAATCATGATTTCCCGCGACCTGCCGTTTGCCTCAAAAGTGTTCGCCAGCGAAATCATGCACGGCGCACCGCACCTGAGCGAAACCCAAGTGGAGTTGCTCAACGCCCAGGCCAAACACAACATCGAATGCATCCAGACCTGGATCGATCGCGGCCAGATCGCCCCGATAGACCCCCATCACCTGATGTTCAGCATCTGGGCGGCGACGCAGACCTATGCCGACTTCGACTGGCAAATCTCCGCCATCACCGGCAAGGCCAAACTCGACGACAGCGATTACGAAGCGGCAACACAAACGATCATCCGCCTCGTGCTCAAAGGCTGTGCGCCGGACTAAAAGCCTCCCACGCTCCGTAGCAGCTGCCGCAGGCTGCGATCGGCCGCGAAGCGGTCGTAAAATCAGCGTTCAGGGCGTATCAGGCACACCGCAGGTTCTGGTTTACGACTGCTACGCAGCCGAACGCAGCCTGCGGCAGCTGCTACGGGTTGCGGTGCTAAGCCACTACACCCGCATCGGCGCGCAAGCCTTGGGCTTCAACCGCGCTGATTGCGCACTGTTCGTCAATGTCCGACGTATCGCCGCTAATGCCCACCGCACCCAACACATTACCGGCCTCATCGAGGATCAACACCCCGCCCGGCACCGGCACAATATCGCCGCGCCCCATGCCATTGAGTGCCGCGTAAAAAGACGGTCGTTGCTGCGCATCCAGTGCCAGCAAACGCGACCCCTTGCCCAACGCAATGGCACCCCACGCCTTGCCAATCGCAATACTGGGTCGCAACAGACTGGCACCATCCTCGCGCTGCAACGCCAACAAATACCCGCTGCTGTCGAGCACCGCAACGGTCAATGGCGCAGCGTTTATCTGACGTGCTGCGCTCAGTGCCTGCGCGGTCAGGTTTAAAGCGACTTTCAAGGTTAAAGCACTCATGGTTGCCGTCCTTATGGTGTTATTGGAAAGCCTTTAGGCGCCTGCTGGCAGGCCATCAATACAGCCAATAGAACACAATAATAATGTGCTTTGTATACAATTTTTAACATTCAAAAAGCTTATAAACGCACCAAACCTTGAAATACAGGGCCTTCAAGCGTTCATTCAAGTCTTCAATAAAACTCATTGACCTCTTGCCGCGAGGATGAATACACTCGCCACACAGCCACTTGTATACAATTACAAAACGTAAGAGGCACAAAGCAATGAGCAAAATGAGAGCAATCGAAGCCGCCGTTTTGGTGATGCGTCGCGAAGGTGTCAATACCGCATTCGGTATCCCCGGCGCCGCCATTAACCCGCTGTACTCAGCCCTGCAAAAGGTGGGCGGTATCGATCACGTCCTTGCTCGCCACGTGGAAGGCGCCTCGCACATGGCCGAGGGCTACACCCGTACCAAGGCCGGTAACATTGGTGTGTGCATCGGCACCTCCGGCCCGGCCGGCACAGACATGGTGACCGGTCTTTACAGTGCCTCGGCCGACTCGATCCCGATTTTGTGCATCACCGGCCAGGCACCACGGGCACGGATGCACAAAGAAGATTTTCAGGCGGTCGACATCACCAGCATCGTAAAACCGGTCACCAAGTGGGCAACCACCGTGCTGGAGCCAGGCCAGGTGCCGTATGCCTTCCAGAAAGCCTTTTATGAAATGCGTTCCGGACGCCCCGGCCCGGTACTCATCGACCTGCCCTTTGATGTGCAAATGGCAGAAATCGAATTCGATATCGACGCCTACGAGCCCCTGCCCCTGGCTAAACCCAGTGCGACTCGCGTGCAAGTGGAAAAAGCCCTGGCCATGCTTGATCAGGCCGAACGGCCGCTACTGGTCAGCGGCGGTGGCGTGATCAATGCAGATGCCAGTGAACGGCTGGTGGAGTTTGCCGAGCTGACCGGCATCCCGGTGATCCCGACTCTGATGGGCTGGGGCACGATCCCCGATGATCACCCGCTGATGGTCGGCATGGTCGGCCTGCAAACCTCGCACCGTTACGGCAACGCTACCCTGCTCAAGTCCGACGTGGTGCTGGGCATCGGCAACCGCTGGGCCAACCGTCACACTGGTTCGGTGGAGGTGTACACCGAAGGCCGCACGTTTATCCATGTCGACATTGAGCCAACCCAAATTGGCCGGGTGTTCACCCCCGATCTGGGCATTGTGTCCGACGCGGGCGCTGCCCTTGATATGTTCCTGCAAGTTGCTCGTGAATGGAAAGCCGCTGGCAAATTGAAAAACCGCAGCGCCTGGCTGCAAGACTGCCAGCAACGCAAGGCGACCCTGCACCGCAAGACTCACTTCGACAACGTGCCGGTCAAACCGCAGCGCGTGTATGAAGAAATGAATCAGGTGTTCGGCAAAGACACGTGCTACGTCAGCACCATCGGTTTGTCGCAGATTGCCGGTGCGCAATTCCTGCACGTCTACAAACCGCGCCACTGGATCAACTGTGGTCAGGCCGGCCCGCTGGGCTGGACCATCCCGGCCGCGCTGGGGGTGGTCAAGGCCGACCCGGAGCGCAATGTCGTGGCCCTTTCGGGGGACTATGACTTTCAGTTCATGATCGAAGAACTGGCCGTAGGTGCGCAATTCAACCTGCCCTACATCCACGTCGTGGTGAACAACTCCTACCTGGGTTTGATCCGTCAGGCACAGCGCGGTTTTGAAATGGATTACTGCGTGCAATTGTCTTTCGACAACCTCAACGCACCGGAACTGAATGGCTATGGTGTCGACCACGTGGCCGTTGCCCAGGGCTTGGGCTGTAAGGCACTGCGCGTATTCGAGCCGGGGCAGATCCAGCCTGCATTGCGCCAGGCTCAGGCGCTGATCAAAGAGTTCCGCGTGCCGGTGGTGGTCGAAATCATTCTGGAACGCGTGACCAATATTTCGATGGGCACTGAAATTAACGCCGTTAATGAGTTTGAAGACCTGGCGCTGGTGGGTAACGATGCACCCACCGCCATTTCGATGCTGGATTAATCAATCGCCCATACCCACCCTCTCCCGGCGGGAGAGGGACAAAGCAGGAGTTCACCATGCCGCGTTTTGCCGCCAACCTGTCCATGCTGTTCACCGAACAGGATTTCCTTGTCCGTTTTCAAGCGGCTGCCAACGCCGGTTTCCACGGCGTCGAATACCTGTTCCCTTACGACTACAGCTCTGCCGAGATCAAGGCGCAGCTGGAAGCCAATAAACTGACCCAAGTGCTGTTCAACCTGCCGGCCGGAGACTGGGCCAAAGGCGAGCGCGGGATTGCCTGCCACCCGGATCGGGTTGAAGAATTCCGTGCCGGGGTCGATCTGGCCATCGCCTACGCCCAAGTTCTGGGCAATGAGCAAATCAACTGCCTGGCGGGCATTCGGCCACAAGGTGTGGACGACGCTACCGTCGAAAACACTTTCGTCGCCAACCTCAAATACGCCGCCGACAAGTTGCAGGCCGTGGGCATCAAGTTGGTCATGGAAGCCATCAATACCCTCGACATTCCCGGCTTCTACCTGAACAACACCCGTCAGGCGCTGGCGATACAGGACAAGGTCGGCAGCGCCAACCTGTTCCTGCAATACGACATCTATCACATGCAAATCATGGAAGGTGATCTGGCCCGCACGATGCAAACCCACCTGGCGCAAATCAACCATATCCAACTGGCCGACAACCCTGGCCGTCACGAACCGGGCACGGGTGAAATCAACTACCGCTTCCTGTTCGACCACCTCGATCGCATTGGCTATCAGGGCTGGGTGGGCTGTGAATATAAACCGCTGACCAGTACTGAAGCGGGCCTTGGCTGGCTCAAAACCCATAACGCGGTTTAACGGCGCGCCAACACTCAATAAAAACAAGAGGACTTGTCATGGCTAAAATCGGATTTATCGGCACCGGGATCATGGGTTCACCTATGGCCAGCAACCTGCAAAAGGCCGGGCACAGCCTGTTCCTGTCGACCCATCACGGCGCCGCCCCCACCGATCTGCTGGCCGCAGGCGCCGTGGCGCTGGCCAGCCCCAAAGAAGTGGCTCAGGAAGCCGAGTTCATCATCGTCATGGTGCCTGATACCCCGCAGGTCGAAGATGTATTGTTCCGTGAGGACGGTATCGCCGCGGGCTTGAGCCCGAACAAAGTAGTGATCGACATGAGTTCGATCTCACCTACCGCCACCAAAGCCTTTGCTGAAAAAATCAACGCTAAAAACGCTCAATACCTCGACGCACCGGTATCGGGTGGTGAAGTAGGCGCCAAGGCTGGCACCCTGAGCATCATGGTCGGCGGCGACGAAAAAACCTTCGAACGCGCCTTGCCTCTGCTGCAAAGCATGGGCAAGAACATCACCCTGGTCGGCGGCAATGGCGACGGCCAAACCGCAAAAGTGGCCAATCAAATCATCGTCGCCCTGAACATTCAGGCGGTGGCTGAGGCCTTGGTCTTCGCGGCAAAAAACGGGGCTGATCCGGCCAAAGTTCGTGAAGCCTTAATGGGTGGCTTTGCTTCCTCCAAAATTCTCGAAGTGCATGGCGAACGCATGATCAAAGGCACCTTTGATCCGGGTTTCCGCATCAGCCTGCACCAGAAGGACCTCAACCTGGCACTGGCTGGCGCACGCGAACTGGGGATCAACCTGCCCAACACGGCGAACGCGCAACAAGTCTTCAGCACCTGCGCGGCGCTGGGCGGCAGCAACTGGGATCACTCGGCGCTGATCAAAGGCCTGGAACACATGGCCAACTTCTCGATTCGCGACGAGTAACACCCGCACAACCTGTAGCCGCTGACGAGGCACGAAGACTGCGATGGGCTGCGAAGCGGCCCTTTGCGCGGTGTTCGTCCCCTGCCCGCACGCGTCCCCAGAGTAGCCACCATGAACTCCCCTTCCCTCGGTCAACACTGCCCTGACTGGGCCACCGCCCTGTGCGCGGGGTTTGCCCAAATTTTCCTGCAACGCCAGCCGTTGTGCGGCGTGTTGTGCTTGCTGGCAATTGTGACTTGCGCCCCCTCGCTGCTGGGTGGCGCGCTGTTGGGCGGTGTTGCCGGGCTACTCACCGCGCAGCGCCGCGACTACCCCAAAGCGCAACGACAGGCCGGCCTCTACAGTTACAACGGCATATTGTTGGGGCTGTTACTGAGCTATCACTTTGAATGGTCGGCCCTGCTGCCCCTGCTGATCATCGCCAGTGCCGGCATCAGCAGCATCCTGATTCATCACTGGCTCAAGCACGCGAACACCCCCTACACCGCGCCTTTTATCGGTATCGGCTGGGGGCTGCTCTACCTCGACAGCGCGCCAGCTTCAGGGGTTTCCCAAGAACAGCTGATGACCGGCCTGACGCTGGCTCACGCCCTGTTCAGCGGTATCGCTCAAGTCATGCTGTTGGATCACCCGTTGGCCGGGGTGTTGATTGTGCTCGGCCTGTGGCTGAGTAACTGGCGAGCCGCCGTATGGGCACTGACCGGCTCATTGGCCGGGTTGCTGTGCGCGCTCTGGCAACACGACACACAAACCGCCTTGAGTGGCCTGGCCGGTTACAACCCGGCGCTGGCTGCGCTGGCCCTGAGCCAACAGTCACGACGCATCTGGCTGCCGCTGCTGGGCATTATCGCCAGTCTGCTGATAACACCGGCACTGATCGCCCTTGGCCTGCCTCTGCTGACCGCCCCTTTTGTGCTGGGATGCTGGCTGGTGCTCGCCTGCCTGCGCCTGTTTGTCCCCTCGAACAAGCAATCCGGGTTGCGCATTGAGCGCTAATCCCTGACTCTGCTGGGATTGGGGATTAGAGCAACCTGCATGAACAATCAAGATTGGCGCCAACGCCTCTACGTGATGGTGTTTCAAACCGACACCGCGGCCGGACGCCGCTTCGACAAGACACTGTTACTGATCATCCTGTGCAGCCTGGTGATCGTCGTACTCGACAGTATCGACAGCATTCACCGCAACTACGCCCATGCGCTGGCCTATATCGAATGGGGCTTCACCTTTGTCTTTGCGGTGGAGTATGGCCTGCGCCTGTACTGCTCGCCCAAACCCTTGCGCTATGCCTTCAGCTTCTATGGGTTGGTGGACCTGCTGGCCATCTTGCCGGGGATTCTGGCGATCTATTACAGCGACGCGCAGTACCTGCTGATTATTCGCATCATCCGTATGCTGCGCATCTTCAGGGTGCTCAAGCTGGTGCCCTATTTGAGCCAGGCCAATTACCTGCTCTCGGCCTTGCGCGGCAGCAAACAGAAAATCGTCGTATTTCTGGTCAGCGTCTGCACCCTGGTCACGGTGTTTGGTACGTTGATGTATGTAGTCGAAGGCCCGGAACATGGCTTCACCAGCATCCCGGTGAGCATCTATTGGGCCATCGTGACCCTGACCACCGTGGGATACGGCGATATCGTGCCCAAAACCGTCATCGGGCAAATCATCTCGGCCATGGTGATGATCACCGGCTATTCGATCATCGCCGTACCCACCGGGATTTTCACGGCCGAGTTGAGCAACGCCATGCGCGGCGAGAAACTCGAACACGATTGCCCCACCTGCAAGAAGAACCGCCACGAATCCTCGGCTTCCTTTTGCTCGCGCTGCGGTAATGCGTTATTTACTAAAAACGTATAACCAAAGTGCTTTTTAATCTTTTAAGGACTATGCGCCAGCCGCTATAGTCGCTGGCAAAGTGCCCCTATTGCTCCCTATAACAAGGACTACGCAGTGAAAAAACTCTTTACCGCCTCCATTCTGGCCGCTGGCCTGGCTCTGGGTGCAGTTGCCCATGCTGCACAGCCACCTTTGCTGAACGTGTCCTACGACGTCATGCGCGACTTCTATAAAGACTACAACCCCGCCTTCCAGAAGCACTGGGAAGCCGAACACAAAGGCGACAAACAAAACATCCAGATGTCCTTTGGCGGTTCCAGCAAACAAGCACGTTCGGTGATCGACGGCCTGCCGGCCGACGTGATTACCATGAACATGGCCACCGACATCAATGCCCTGGCCGATAACGGCAAACTGGTGCCAGATAACTGGGTCACCCGCCTGCCGAACAACAGCGCACCGTTCACCTCGGCCACCGTGTTTATCGTGCGCAAAGGCAACCCTAAAGGATTGAACGACTGGCCCGACCTGCTCAAGGATGGCGTGCAAGTGATCGTCCCAAACCCGAAAACATCGGGAAATGGCCGCTACACCTTCCTCTCGGCGTGGGGCTATGTGCTTAAAAACGGTGGCGACGAGACCAAGGCCAAAGACTTCGTGGCCAAACTGTTCAAACAGGCACCAGTGCTGGATACCGGCGGCCGTGCTGCCACCACCACCTTTATGACTAACCAGATTGGCGATGTACTGGTGACCTTTGAGAACGAAGCGGAAATGATCGCCCGTGAGTTCGGTCGTGATCAGTTCGAAGTGATCTACCCAAGCGTTTCGGCTGAAGCCGAGCCGCCGGTGACCGTGGTCGACAAAGTGGTCGACAAAAAGGGCACACGTGAAGTGGCAGAGGCGTACCTGAAATACCTGTGGTCGCCAGAAGGTCAGGAAATTGCCGCGAACAACTACCTGCGTCCACGAGACCCGGCAGTGCTGGCGAAATATAACGATCGCTTCCCGAAAGTCGACTTCCTGTCGGTAGAGAAAACCTTCGGTGACTGGCGCGACGTGCAGAAGAAATACTTCAACGATGGCGGCGTGTTCGATCAGATTTACAACGGGCAATAATCCAAAAACCCGCACACCTGTATAAAAACACAGTTAAAACGGTTGCCCTTTGTCTATTCTCTGCCCATGCTGTGCACCTTGTGTACAGCATGATGAATGAGCGGACCGATGCGGCTGTTTTTGTGTGAAAAACCCTCCCAGGCCAAAGACATTGCAGCCGTGCTCGGCGCCAGCCGACGCGGTGATGGCTGCTGGGTGGGGGCCAATGCCACAGTCACGTGGTGTATAGGCCATCTTCTTGAAACAGCCCCGCCGGACGCCTACGACGAGCGCTACAAGCGCTGGGTGCTGGCTGATCTGCCGATCATCCCCGCCAAATGGAAAATGCGCGTCAAGCCCAAGACCGCGAGCCAGTTCAAGGCCGTCAAGCGCTTGCTCGACGAAGCCAGCGAACTGGTAATCGCCACCGACGCCGACCGTGAAGGTGAAATGATCGCCCGTGAACTGGTCGAGCATTGCCGTTATCGCGGGCCCATTCAGCGCCTGTGGTTGTCCGCACTGGACGACGCCTCCATTCGCAAAGCATTGGCCGCACTCAAACCCGGCGCCGAAACCTTCAACCTCTACCACTCGGCTTTGGGCCGCTCCCGGGCTGACTGGCTGATCGGCATGAACATGAGCCGCCTGTTTACCCTGCTGGGGCGTCAGGCGGGTTATCAAGGCGTTCTGCCGGTGGGCCGAGTACAAACGCCGACACTGCGGCTGGTGGTCGACCGCGATCGCAGTATCAGCGACTTCGTGCCCGTCGCCTTCTGGGCCATCGACGTACAGCTCAACCACGACAGCCACCTGTTCACCGCCCAATGGCGCGCAGACCCCGACACCTGCGACGATCAAGACCGCTGCCTCAATCAGGCCCACGCGCAGCAGGCGGCGACGGCCATGCAAGACGCCAACAGTGCCCGGGTGGTTAAACTGCGCACCGAGCGCATGCGGGAAGTGGCCCCACTGCCCTTCGACCTGGGCACCTTGCAAGAGATCTGCTCGAAAAAGCTCGGTCTCGGCGCCCAGGAAACCCTCGACATCGCTCAAGCGCTGTACGAAACCTACAAGCTCGTCACCTACCCGCGCAGTGATTGCGGTTACTTGCCGCAAAGCCAGCACGGTGAAGCGCCCGCAATCCTTGCCGCCTTGGCTCACGCCGATTCGGCGCTGGCGCCGCTGGCCGGGCACCTTGACCCTCAGCGCCGTTCTCGGGCCTGGAACGACGCCAAAGTCAGCGCTCACCACGGCATCATTCCAACGGCTGCAGCAAAGAACCTTGAGCGCCTGAGCGGCAAACACCGTGCGGTCTATACCTTGATTCGCGCCCGCTACCTGGCGCAATTTCTGCCCAACCACGAATACGACCGAACCCAGGCTGACTTTGATTGCGCGGGCCAAGCCCTGCGCGCCGTTGGCAAGCAAATCGTCGAGCTCGGCTGGAAGCGCGCCCTGCCCGAAGCCCTGGCCCCGGCCAAAGGCCGCGAAGCCCCGGCCCCACAACCGTTGCCACGCTTGCACGAAGGGTTGGACTGCACTGTTGCCAACGTTCAGCTCAAAGACCTGTGGACCCAGCCGCCCAAACCGTTCACCGAAGGTGACCTGATCAAAGCGATGAAAAACGTCGCCAAGCTGGTGCAAGACCCACTGCTCAAGCAAAAACTCAAAGACACCACCGGCATTGGTACCGAAGCGACCCGTGCCGGGATTATTCAGGGTTTGCTTGATCGGGGTTACTTAAGCAAAAACGGCAAGGCCCTGGCTGCCACGCCAGCCGCATTCAGCCTGATTGATGCCGTGCCCCGGGCCATCGCCGACCCCGGCACCACCGCTATCTGGGAGCAGGCACTGGATATGGTGCAAAGCGGCGAAATGACCCTCGACATCTTCGTGGCTAAACAGGCCGCGTGGATGAGCAAACATATCGAGCGGTGCAGCGCCATGACCATGAGCATCAAAAGCCCGGCAAGCCCGGCGGGCGTGGCACCTGCGTGGAAGAAAAAACGCAGGAGTACGGCTACGAAAACAACCACCAAGCGCGCCGTGAAGAAAAAATAACGACGGTCATGGCGTCGTCATTACTCACGCTTTTGAACCTCTGAAAATGGCGCATATTCCCTTTTGCCCGAATGGCGGCTGCGACAGAAAAAACAATGCACTTTGCTATAGCCAGGTAACTGCTTCAGCACCTCCGACAGCGTCACAGATTTCCCTGATTTGATCGTCAAGACATCGTGAAAATTCAGCGCGTCGAGGTCTGCCAGTGACTCGATGGGCGGCTTTGGATTCAACGCCTGACTTTGATGAAAAAATGAAGAAACACCGCTTTCAAACGCATCAGAGTATCCCAGGTTGTAATCCCTGGACTCTTCCCCCACTTCGATGACCTCCACAGGAGGCACGGTTATTTTTCGCGCCTGAAACCTGAAAAAATCATTGGGCCGAGCTATTAAATCAGTCTCTTGTGGCGTGTAAAAATTCAGTACATGACTCGAATTCCAGACTTTATGAACCGGTGAACGCAAGGCTCCGTGAGCCTGGATGATCAGTTCTTTGGAGGCCGACGGGCTGTGCAATTCAAACTGCTTGATGGTGAATTTTTGATAATCCAGAGTGACCGACTTGTCGTAATTCAAGCCACTGGCACTGCGGTACGCATACAGCCCAAGATTATTGACTAACGGAACAGCCCCCCACAAATAAGGTCGTTGTGAGGGGGCGGCAGCCCTGCGACCCGGCTGCTCATGTTTCTCTATGGAGTGGTAAGGCATTGCCATCTCTCCTCTTGAAGGGGCAGGACAGAACGAAGCCGAGCGCGCTACAACGGGACATGCGAAAGCAGACCGCTGCGTCACGCTTGAGCCTAACAGGCTAAAGCCTGTGGCTGAACTGTCAGTTATTACAGCTCAACAACGTCATGAGTCACGCGCCAATCAAGCCTGACCCTCCCTGGAAGCACCCCTCGCAGCTGAGTGATGGCTCAGAGCATTACTTGAACTGCCGGCTCAACCCCGGCGGTACACCACTGATGTCGGTTTCTTCCCACGGCCCATTGGGGCGGACGGCGCGGCTCCAGCCGTTGTTCCAGCGGTAATACGCGCGCTGACGATAGAAGACGTTGGTTTGGTCATCCAGCACATACACCCCAAGCCGGGCATCCCAATGGCTCGGACCACCCGGCGGCGGCGCGAAGGTGGCCGAAGTGCGCGGCAGCGGCTTGGGCGGTTTCGGGATGGGCATGTCCGGCAGCGGTTTGCCGGATGGCTGTGTCGAGGGCGGCGGCGCAGGCGTGGACGGTTGAGTCGGCTCGTAAGGCTGATGAACCGCACAGGCGCTCAAGCCTAACGCCAGGCTGAGCAAGGTGATGCGTGCAAGTGGATTCATGACAATTTCTCTTGTTTAAACATTATTCAGACAATTATTTAGGTAGCCGCTGACCAAGGCATGCAAAAACCTGTAGCAGCTGACGAGCTCCGCGAGGCTGCGATCGGCGGCATAGCCGCCGTAAAACCATTCAATCCGGTGAGTCAGGCGTATCACAATGAGCGGGTATGTGATGGCTCAAACACCCTGCTCATTGAGCTTGCGACGATTGCATCGTCGAACGCAGCCTCGCACTACTCGACAGCTGCTACGAGGTTGGGCGTCCTACGCGCTCAGCAATGGTTATTGCTTATCCGGGCTATCAATCGTCAACTGCTGCAACTCCCGGGTGCTGCTGGCCATTGGCTGGCTGCGCCCTACCCACTCGCCCGCCGTCGGCTGACCGGCGCGTGAGACGCGGGCCATCAGTATGACTTCAGGAAAGTTGGACAGTTTCAATTGCGGCATCATGGCGTCCACATCCCCCAGCTCCACGGTAATGGGCAAATCCGCTACGGTGACGCGCTTCACCGCCAAAGGCGCCGGTGGGCCCGATACTGCACGGGCGAAAATAAACACGCTGTCCCCCGGCAACACGGTCGCTTTGGCCGCATCCGCAAGATCCACACTGACTTTGATTGAGGCCAGCGACTTGGCCTGTGGCGCTGTCTCTATTTTTGCGCCACTGGCCAGCAGTTGCTCACGAGCCTTTTCGATGCCGCCTTGCAAGGCGGCACGTGCCTGATCGCCTTCGGGCAGTTCATTCATCAAGCGCTGCCAGTAACCGATCGCCTCTGCAAAGCGCTTGTCTTCAAAGGCTGCTATGCCGAGCAACCCCAGACTGGTGACTTCTTTGGGATCGGCTCTCAAGGCTTCATCAGTCAGCGCCTGTGTTTTCTCGCTCCATTGCTTGTTGTCGGCAAAGTACTGCGCCTGCGCCCATTGGCCTAACAATTGAGGCTGACGCCCGGCCAGCGCGGCGCTGCGTTCAAACACCCGGGCAGCATCGGCCGGGCGGTTTTGGGCCATGTAGGCGCGTCCCAGAAAGTACCAGCCTTCAGCCGATTCAGGCTGCGCGGCTGCCGCACGCTCAAGGCGCGACACCATGTCTTCAAGGGACTGCGGCGGCTGGGAAAATTCTGCCGTCAGCTCAACCTTGTCGCTGGCGCCAAAATGCAGGTACAAGCCCAGCCCCAGCACCGGGACCATAACCGCAGCCAACAAGGGTAACGCTTTGCCCAAACTTGAAACCCGCGCCGGCCCCACACCTTCGGTGTCAGCCAACAGTTCGCGAGCCGCTTCTGCACGGCCGTCTTCAAACTGCTGCGGGTTCAACACGCCGTCTTCGAACTGGGCCTGCAACTCAGCCAGGCGTTCCTGATACAGCGCCACATTCAGCGCGGTACGGTCTTCCTCACGCTGGGCACGGCGCCCGCGCAACACCGGGATCAATAAAAAACTGAGGGCGATCAGTAGCAGCAAACCGGCTGCGAGCCAGAATTCAATCATCTTGGTTTTTATCCAGCAAAGCGGCGAGGCGCTGACGCTCCTCGGAAGAAAGGGAGCCCGCGCCTTCGGCCTGCAGAACTCGTCGACGGCGCCCGACTATCACGCCGATCAGCACCACTCCGCCGACCAGCAAAGCCAGAGGACCAAACCACAGCACGGAGGTTTTGCCGGTCAGGGCCGGTTTGTAGCGTACAAAGTCACCATAGCGATCGACCATAAAGTCGATGATCTGCTGATTACTTTTGCCCTCACCGAGCATGCGGTAGATCTCGCGACGCAAGTCGGTGGCAATCGGCGCATTGGAGTCGGCAATGTCCTGATTCTGGCACTTGGGGCAGCGCAGCTCCTGTGTCAATTCACGAAAACGCGCTCGCTCGGCATCATTGGCAAACTCATAGGTGTCGATGGCCGCATGGGCCGCGCCGGTCAGTGTCAGGCCCAACGCAACAGCCGCTAACCAGCGCTTCATGGCCGGGCCTCGTCAACCAGTGCCTGATAACGGCTGGCCAGTTGTTCGCGCCAGACCGTTTCGTCAATCACACCGACAAATTTGTGACGAATCACGCCTTTGCTGTCGATCAGAAAGGTTTCAGGGGCGCCGTACACCCCAAGGTTCAAGCCTAACGAGCCGTCAGCATCGTTGATGTCGAGTTGATAGGGGTTATGGAAGTCTTTGAGCCACTTCTTCGCATCGGCATTGACGTCTTTGTAGTTCACGCCATAAATCACCACGCCCTGCTCGGCCAGCTTGGTCAGCACCGGGTGCTCGACCCGGCACGAGATGCACCAGGTGGCCCAGACGTTGACCAGTGCCGGTTTGCCCTTGAGGTCGGCTTCAGTCAGGGTGTTGTCGCCCTCAACAGACGGCAGGCTGAACGCAGGGAACGGCTTGTCGATCATCGCCGACGGCAACTCAGTGGGGTCCAGATACAAACCTTTGTACAGAAACCACGCCATGCCTAAAAACACGGCCAGCGGGATCAGCATCAACCAGCGTTTCATACAGTGGCTCCCGTCATGCCCAGCGCATCACGCACACGGCTTTTCACTTTGACCCGATAACGACGGTCCATTGCAGCCAACAACCCGCCAAAGCCCGTCAGCAAACCGCCGAACCAGATCCAGCGGACAAAGGGTTTCACATGCACCCGCACCGCCCACGCGCCATCACCCAAAGGCTCACCCAACGCCACATAGAGGTCACGGGTAAAACCTGCGTCGATCCCGGCTTCGGTCATCATTGAGTTCTGTACCGTGTACAAGCGCTTCTCCGGGTGCAGCACGCTGACTTCCTTGCCATTGCGGATCACCCGCACCGTGCCTTTGTCCGAGGTAAAGTTCGGCCCTTCGAAGTGGCGTGCGCCTTCGAAAATAAAGTGATAACCGCCCAGCTCCATCGACTCGCCCGGTGCCAGACGCAAATCACGCTCGGCACTGTTCTGGCTCGACAACACCACGCCCAGCGCGCAGACCGCGATGCCCAGGTGAGCAATCTGCATCCCCCAGTAACTGCGGGTCAGGCTGCGCAGCCCTTTGATCAAGCCTTTGTGGCGGGTTTTCTCGCCAATGTCGCGCACCCCGGCCAACAGCACCCAGGCCGCCAGCATAAAGGTGGCTAACACCGCCCAGTTGAAATCACCCCACGCCACACCCGCAATCACCGCCAGCGCCGCGCTGCCGAGCAACACCGGGGTCAGCATGCCCAGCAGCCATTTGACTGGGGTGTCTTTCCAGCGCACCAGCACACCCACCGCCATGACCACCATCAACAGGGCCATCAACGGGACAAACAGCGCATTGAAGTACGGTGGGCCGACCGACATTTTGGCGCCACTGATGGCATCCAGAATCAACGGGTACAAAGTGCCCAGCAAAATCATTGACGCGGCCACTACCAGAATCAGGTTGTTGCCCAGCAGCAAGGTCTCGCGCGACCACAGCTTGAAGCTGACATGACTTTTAACCACAGGCGCACGCACAGCAAACAGGGTCAGTGAGCCGCCAACCACAAACAGCAGGAAGATCAGAATAAACACGCCGCGCTCAGGATCGGAGGCGAAGGCATGCACCGACGTCAGCACACCCGACCGCACCAGAAACGTGCCGAGCAAACTGAGCGAAAACGCAGCGATGGCCAGTAACACCGTCCAGCTTTTGAACACACCGCGTTTTTCCGTCACCGCCAGCGAGTGAATCAGCGCAGTGCCCACCAGCCATGGCATGAAGGAGGCGTTTTCGACCGGGTCCCAGAACCACCAGCCGCCCCAGCCCAACTCGTAGTAAGCCCACCACGAACCCAAGGTGATGCCGATGCCGAGAAAGGCCCAGGCGACGATGGTCCAGGGGCGCGACCAGCGTGCCCATGCAGCATCCAGTCGCCCCCCCAACAAGGCTGCGATGGCAAAGGCAAAGGCCACCGAGAATCCGACATAGCCCATGTACAGCATGGGCGGGTGAACGATCAGGCCAATGTCCTGCAAGAGCGGGTTAAGGTCATTGCCATTGGCAGGAATTTGCGGCAACAGGCGCGCAAAAGGATTTGAAGTGACGATCAAAAACAGCAAAAAGCCGATGCTGATCATGCCCATGATCGCCAGCACCCGCGCCAGCATCACCTGCGGCAATTGTCGCGAAAAGATCGACACGGCAAAGGTCCAGCCGCCCAGAATCATCGCCCACAACAGCAGCGAGCCTTCATGAGCGCCCCACACGGCGCTGAATTTGTAGTACCAGGGCAGCGCGCTGTTGGAGTTGCTGGCGACATACCTGACCGAAAAATCATCCGTCATGAACGCGTAGGTCAGGCAACCGAACGCAAACAGCAAGAAGGCGAATTGGCCCCAGGCCGCTGGTTGCGCCAGGCTCATCCATAACTTGTCGCCGCGCCAGGCGCCCAATAGCGGCACAGTGGCCTGCACGATGGCGAAGCACAGGGCCAGAATCATGGCCAGTTGGCCCAACTCAGGAACGATCAATCCAAACGTCATCACTTAACCTCTTGGGCCGGGACAGGTGCCGACTGGCCACTTTCATTGAGTGCCTTGGTGACTTCGGGCGGCATGTATTTTTCGTCATGCTTGGCCAGCACTTCGTCGGCCACCACCACGCCCTGAGCATTAAGCTTGCCTAACGCGACGATGCCCTGCCCTTCACGAAACAGGTCTGGCAGGATGCCGCGATACTGAATGGTCACCGACTTGTTGAAATCAGTGACCACGAACTCGACATCCAGCGAATCCCCGGAGCGCTTCAGCGACCCGGCTTCAACCATGCCGCCCGCGCGAATTCGCGTATCCAGTGGCGCTTCGCCACTGGCAATTTGAGTCGGGGTGTAGAACAGGTTGATGTTCTGCTGCAAGGCACTCAACGCCAGCGCAACAGCCGCCCCGACGCCGACCAGAACGGCGAGAATGATGATCAGACGTTTCTTGCGCAGCGGGTTCACTTCGCGTTCTCCCGGCGCAGACGACGCGCCTCTTGTTGCAGATACCGACGGCGCGCCAGCAAGGGCAGCGCCACGTTCAACCCCAGTACCGCCAGGCAAATGCCATAGGCCGACCAGACATACAGCGCATGATGGCCCATGGCCAAAAAGTCGCCCAAAGAATCAAAGCTCATCGCGTGCCCTCCAGCGCTTTTAACACCTCAGCCTTTGCCCAACTGCTGCGGGCTTCGCGCTTGAGCACCTCAAGGCGCATGCGCAACAGCAGCACGACACCAAAGAAGCAATAAAAGCCGACAACGGTCAGCAGCAAGGGCAGCCACATGTCCACCGGCATCGCGGGCTTTTCGGTCAGGGTAAACGTGGCGCCCTGATGCAGGGTGTTCCACCATTCCACGGAGTATTTGATGATCGGGATGTTGATGACGCCGACAATAGCCAACACCGCACAGGCCTTGGCGGCGCTGTCACGATTGCTGATGGCGTTGCCCAGGGCAATCAGGCCGAAATACAGAAACAGCAAAATCAGCATCGAGGTCAGACGGGCGTCCCAGACCCACCACGCCCCCCAGGTCGGCTTGCCCCAGATCGCCCCGGTGATCAGTGCCACAGCCGTCATCCAGGCGCCAATGGGCGCAGCGCTTTGCAGGGCGATGTCAGCAATTTTCATCTTCCAGACCAACCCCACCACCCCGCACACGGCCAGCATCACGTAGCAGGACTGCGCCAGCATGGCCGCGGGAACATGGATGTAAATAATTCGGAAGCTGTTGCCTTGTTGGTAGTCCGGCGGTGCAAACGCCAGCCCCCAGACTACCCCGCAACTGATCAGCAACACGGCAGCAATGCTTAACCACGGCAACAACCGCCCACTGATGGCATAAAACCATTTGGGCGAGCCGAGTTTGTGAAACCAAGTCCAGTTCATCACGCTGTTTCCATCACGGTGCCAGTCACGACCTGTTGAGTGTCGTGCCAGCCAGGGTCTTTACTGGCCTGTGCAAGGCCAGACCTCATTATTCGCCGACGCTGATTTTCAGCCCGGCCGCTATAGCAAAAGGTGTCAGGGTGACGGCCAAGGCAGTCAAACACCCCAGCCACAATAAATATCCGGTCGCAGGCATGCCTTGCAATGCCGCCTGCAAGGCGCCACTGCCCAAAATCAGCACCGGAATATAAAGAGGCAAAATCAGCAGTGCCAGCAATAGTCCGCCCCGTTTGAGGCCCACGGTCAGCGCGGCGCCCACGGCACCGAGCAGACTGAGTACCGGGGTGCCCAGCAACAGCGACACCAACAGTACCGGCAGGCAGGCCACCGGCAACCCCAGCATCAACCCCAGCAGGGGTGAAAGGATCACCAGTGCCAAGCCGGAAAACGCCCAGTGTGCAAGCACCTTGGCCAATACCAGCAGCGCCAGCGGGTGCGGTGAAAGCACCCACTGTTCAAGTGAGCCGTCTTCAAAATCACTGCGAAAAAGGCCGTCCAGCGAGAGCAGCACCGATAAGAGTGCGGCGACCCACAGCAGCCCCGGAGACAGGGTTTTCAACAGCTGTGTTTCGGGGCCGACCGCCAGCGGAAACAAGGCGATCACCAGCGCAAAAAATACCAGCGGATTGAGCAGTTCAGCCGGGCGGCGAAACAACAGGCGCGCCTCACGCGCCACTAACGTGGCGAACACATTCATGGTGCCCAACGCCCAAGGTCAATATCGCGATAACCGGGCGGTGTGCGGTTCAAGGTGTGGTGAGTGGTCAGCACCACCGCGCCGCCGCGCTCGCAGTGGCTGGCCAAGTGCTCTTCAAGATCGGTAACGCCCTGTTTGTCGAGCGCGGTAAAGGGTTCGTCGAGAATCCACAGCCGTGGGCTGTCCAGATATAAACGGGCCAGGGCAACGCGACGCTGCTGCCCGGCCGACAATGTATGACACGGCACATCTTCAAAGCCCTTAAGACCGACACTGGCCAAGGCTGACCAAATAGCCTTGCGCGATGCGGGCCGATGCAAGGCGCACAACCAGGCGAGATTCTCTTCAGCACTGAGCAAATCCTTGATGCCGGCCGCGTGACCGATCCACAGCAGGTGGCGGCCCTGCCCCTCAAGCGCTTCGCCATTGAGGCGCACTTCGCCCGCAGTGGGCTGCATCAGGCCCGCCAATAAACGCAACAGGCTGGTTTTGCCGCTGCCATTGGGGCCGCTGATTTGCAGCATGTCGCCACTGGCCAGTTGCAGGTCGAGGTGTTCGAACAACATCCGCCAGTCACGCTCACACGCGAGCGCTACGGCGTCTAGAAGAGGGCTGGTCACGTAATTGAGGCCTTCACGGTTCAAGTCGGCTCAGGCGCGGCCGTTAAAGTGATGCAGGATAAATGCATTTGCGGCCTGTTTAAGAGAGCTGGATCAAACATTTGTGACGTTCTGCCACTCTCTAAATGACGGGGCGGCATTATACATGCCATGTCCTACATAAAAGAGGGCATTTTCGACAGGTTGTAACGATGAAAAGCGACATAACTATTCCGCCCGTCCTACCTGCGAACCCGGCCAGTGTACGCCCCGGAGTCGCTGGCGCGCAGGAGTTCAAGCTGCTGTCTCCTCTGAACGGCCTGATAAGCCCCGGGCAAACCGCTCAGGCCCAGGTGCTGTCGCTGAAACAGGGCGATGCGAGTTTTCAACTGCTGCTTAACCTGACCCTCGAAGGCGGGCGTCAGACTAACGTGCAAGTCAGCAGCCTCCAACCCTTCGCGCTCGGCACGTTGTTGACCGTCAGCCCATCTTCCGCCGGCAGCCTGGCGATCAATCTGCAACAAGGCGTGAGCGGCACCAGCGCCCCGCTCACCCGCCTTGACCTGCAACAGTTACCGGTGGGTACGCTGCTGCAAGGTAAAGTGCTTGGCAGCTATCTGCTGCCCCAGACAGCCGGGCAACCGGCGGTCTATCGCTCACTGGTCAGCGTGCTCAACACCGCCATGAGCACCCGCACCCTGACGCTGGACAGCCCGCAACCGTTGCGGGTCGCCAGCTTGTTGAGTGCACAGGTTGAAGATGCACACACCTTGAGTTTCGTCCCGCTGAGCGGTCGACAAGACCAACTGGCGCTGGCGCAACAACTTGCTGCCCAGCAAAGCCGCCAGGGTTCATTGCAAGGGCTGCTCAGCGCTCTGCAAAAACTGCCCCCCGGCGATAACCTGTCCGCCCCGTTGCGCGCTTCGATCGACACCTTGCTGGCCGGGTTACCGACTGCGCCGCAATTGAGCAACCCGGCCCTGCTGAAATCAGCCCTGCTTAACAGCGGCGCATTTCTGGAAGCCAACCTGCTCAATGGCCAGCCCCAGTCGCTGAATGTAGACATGAAGGCCGCGCTCCTGCGCCTGATTGCGCAAATCCTGCCCGGCACACCTGCCAACCCCAACTTCAGCTCAGGCATCGCTGCAAGCACCCAGGCCCAGGCCATGCCGACATTTGTGCGCACTGCGCTGGGCATGCTTGGCCAGATCAGCGCCAAGCCACAGTACGGGGGGTTTCCGCTGCCACAACGCACACTGCACAGCAGCGATGGTGAAGACAGCCTGCAAACCCTTCTCAAGTTGGCCGCTGCGGCCCTGTCACGCCTGCAAAGTCATCAGCTGTCCAGCCTTGAACAAAGCACACGCACGGCTGATGGCAATCTGCTGACCACCTGGCAGCTGGAAATCCCAATGCGCAACGCCCACGACATCGTGCCGCTGCAAGTCAAATTCCAGCGTGAAGACCCGCCCGAAAAAGATGCGCAAGACAGCCCTGAGGTGCGCGAAAACAAAGATCCGCTGTGGCGCGTTGAACTGGCCTTCGACCTGACACCGTTGGGCCCTTTGCACGTACAGGCGCAGCTTATTCGCGGGAACTTGTCGGGGCACTTGTGGGCACAGCGGGTATTTACCGCCGAACTGATTACCAGCCAGTTAGGTCATTTGCGCCAACGCTTGAACGATGCAGGATTGACTGTGACTGATCTCGACTGCCATCAAGGCACGCCACCGCAAGGTGCTCAAAGCCCACTGGAACAACGCTGGGTGGATGAAACAGCATGACCCGACAACCCGAACCGCGGCAGGCCATTGCGCTTAAATACGACGGCAAACAAGCACCCACGTTGACCGCCAAAGGCGACGACGCTCTGGCAGAGGCCATTTTGCAACTGGCCCGCGAGCACGAAGTGCCGATTTACGAAAATGCCGAACTGGTGAAACTACTGGCACGGATGGAGCTTGGAGACAGCATCCCGCAGGAGCTGTATCGAACACTGGCAGAAATCATTGCTTTTGCCTGGCAACTCAAAGGCAAATTCCCGGAAGGGTTTGACCCCGATGAACAGCCCGTAGAGCGCGATATCACCCCAGGCTAAACACCTTAAACAGTAACGAGCACGCTGGTGGACGCTTGCACAGAGTGCTGCGCAAGGTCTAAACCCATGTAGCCGCTGTCGAGCACCGCGAGGCTGCGTTCGACGATGCAATCGTCGCAAAACCGAGTTCCTCGTTGTATCTGACACAGTGAGAATCTCAACCTGCGACAGCTACACCGTCGATCGCAGCCTCGCGGTGCTCGTCAGCGGCTTCGGCCTTGTGTCAGCCCTTGTGCATCTTGCTCATCAACTCGGCTTCAGCCTGAGTCAACCCGCACGACTGAGTCAGTTCATCGACGCTGGCGCCCATGCTCACCAGGCGCGCGGCCTGATTGAACGACAGGCTGGTGGGATCGCGTTGCTCCAGCTGCGCCAGCTTCTCGGGCAGCGGCGCGACCAACGCGCTTAGCTCCAGCAAGTCTTCGCCCATCTGCACGCTGCCGTTCTGGTAGGTGTCCAGACGCCGCGCCAGCTCCTTGATCCGCCGGTCACGCTCGGCATCTGCCGTGGCCTGCTGCGTCGCCAGATCGCGCTGGCGGCGCTGGTAAGAACGGAACTGCCAGAGGGTAACTACCCACAAGAGCGCCAGAACGATTACTGCTACCTCAAGGATCAATCAGATGTTCTCCAGGTCCGACCATTCTTCTTCGGTCATCATTTTGTCCAGCTCAACCAGAATCAGCAGCTCGCCGTTCTTGTTGCACACACCCTGGATAAATTTGGCCGACTCATCGTTGCCCACATTCGGCGCCGTTTCGATTTCAGACTGACGCAAGTAAACCACTTCCGCCACGCTGTCGACCAGAATGCCGACCACTTGTTTGTCAGCTTCGATGATCACGATTCGTGTGTTATCGGTGATTTCAGCGTTATTCAAACCAAACCGCTGACGGGTATCAATCACAGTGACGACGTTGCCGCGCAGGTTGATGATGCCCAACACGTAAGAAGGCGCACCCGGTACAGGGGCGATTTCGGTGTAGCGCAGCACTTCCTGCACTTGCATCACGTTGATGCCGTAGGTTTCGTTGTCCAGCTTAAAGGTGACCCATTGCAGGATCGGATCTTCACTACTCTGTTGTGCGGCTGACTTGTTCATGCACCAAACCCTTAACTAAAAAACCGCTGATGGTGATCACGGGCAGCGGAGATACATTTATCCCTTGCCCTGGGTAATCAATTCGGCCAACTGTTCAACGTCCAGCAGCGCGCACATGTGTTCAATCACCGTGCCGGCCAGCCAGGGGCGTTGTCCGCGCTGAGAGCGCCATTTGATCTGGTTAGGGTCCAGGCGCAACGAGCGGCTGACTTGATGCACGGCCAACCCCCATTCGTAGCCCTGAACCGAAATAACGTATTGCAAACCCTCGCGATAATCATCGCGATAGCGGTCGGGCATCACCCAGCGCGCCGTGTCCAGCACCTTGAGGTTGCCGCTCTGAATGGGCAACAGGCCCAAAAACCAGTCAGGCTGACCGAACAAGGGAGTCAATTCACGCCCTTCGAGCGAGTAGATCGACCCCAAACATACCAGCGGCACTGCCAACGTCAGGCCGGCCACGTCAAACAGCAAGCACTCGAAGGGTTCAGTGGCCCACGCAGGTCGGCCGTCTTCCAGTACCGGCAAAGGCGCCGCAACCGCGCGCGGACGGTGAGCCTCTACCAGCGGGTTGACGAAGGCTTCAGCGGCCACACCTACGCTCGCCAGCTCAACCGGCATCGCAGGGGCACGGGCATCGCGCACTTCTTCTTCGAGCATGGCGGCACGGAACTCATCCAGCTCCGCGCTTTGCGACTCGGTAACCGTGACGTGAGGCTCATCTTCGATGGGCGGCAACGCCTCGGTGGCATCAAACAACAAATCATCGAGATAAGACTGCAACGCCAATTGCGGACGAGTCGAAACGGCTATCGGTTGTGTCATAAGGTGACCCATTCAACGGCCTCATATCTGAGGCTTGTAGACGTTATCGGCTGCACGCAGCGGATACTTGAATACACCCCCACCTCACACCGCCTGCGGTGAAAGCTGTCGGGTCAGGACGTGTTTGAGCAGCGCCCGGTAAGCGATCACGCCACGGGTTTTGTCATCAAACTGTGACGGTGTCTGCCCGGCCCGGCTGGCATCGCGCAAGCGTGTATCAACCGGGATAAAGCCCTGCCACAAGGTGTCCGGGTAGAGGTCGCGCAACACCCGCAAGGTGCTGATCGACGCTTGTGTGCGGCGGTCAAACAAGGTTGGCACGATGCAGAAGGGCAATTCTTGCGGGCGTGAACGGTTGATCATGCTCAGGGTGTGGACCATGCGCTCCAACCCTTTGAGTGCCAGGTGTTCGGTCTGTACCGGAATCACCAACTGCTGGCTCGCCGCCAATGCATTGACCATCAGCACGCCCAGAATCGGCGGGCTGTCGATAATCGCGTAATCATAGTCCTGCCACACTTGCGCAAGGCTGCGCGCGATAACCAGCCCCAGACCGCTTTGACCCGGCGCTTGACGCTCCAGAGTGGCGAGTGCAGTGGTCGCTGGCAGCAAGGCGATATTGGCGTGGCTGGTGGGCAGCAGCAACTGCGCCGCCAACCCTTGCGGCACTTGCCCTTTGTGCAAGAACAAATCGTAGACGCTGTGTTCAAGGCCATCGGGGTCATAACCGAAGTAGCTGGTCATGGAACCGTGCGGGTCGAGATCGACCACCACAACGCGTTTACCCGCCTCGGCCAGCAAACCGGCCAGCGCTATGGATGTGGTCGTCTTGCCGACGCCACCTTTTTGATTGGCTACTGCCCAGACTCTCATTTAGTGGTTCCTCCCGGCTTCGTACATGCCGGCCGAAAATCTTATAAGGGCGACGACGGAGAATTGACGGTATCCCCACCAACCCGTGGCTTTGTTTGCTGCGGTGCAGTTTGTGTGCCAGCGCGCTTGAGCGCCGCATCAGCAGTAGCATTTGCGCTGCCCACGCCGGTCAGGCTGCGCCGCACTTCCAGGTTGCGCGACACCACCAGCACCACCCGACGGTTCATTGCGCGGCCTTGTGGGGTGGCGTTATTGGCCACTGGCTGAAATTCGCCGTAGCCCACCGAGGCCATGCGTGCGGGGCTGACACCTTGCATCGCCAGCATGCGTACGATGCTGGCCGAACGGGCTGAGGACAGCTCCCAGTTGGTCGGGTATTGCGACGTGCGAATCGGCTGGTTGTCAGTAAAACCTTCGACGTGAACCGGGTTATCGAAAGGTTTCAGGATCGCGGCCACTTTGTCGATGATGGTGAAGGCCATATCACTGGGCATGGCATCGCCGCTGCCAAATAACAAACTGGAGTTCAACTCGATTTCGACCCAGAGCTCATTTCCGCGCACCGTCAATTGATTGGAGGCGATCAAATCGCCAAACGCACGGCTGATGTCATCGGCAATGGTTTTGAGCGGGTCAGTCGGCATCTGACCGATGCCTGCATCGGTGTGCTCACTGTCTTTGATCAGCGGCTCGGCGGGGGTGGTGCTCAGCGGTCGCTCATCACCAATGGGAATAGGCTTCATGCTGCGCTCCGGGTCATTGAACACCCCCACCAGCGCCTGCGAGATCACCTTGTATTTGCCTTCATTGATCGACGAAATGGAGTACATGACGACAAAGAAAGCAAACAACAAGGTGATGAAATCCGCGTAGGACACCAGCCAGCGTTCGTGATTGACGTGCTCATCCTCGGAGCGGCGACGGCGACTCATGGTTAACCTACAAAGCCTTGCAGTTTAAGTTCGATGGAGCGCGGGTTTTCACCTTCGGCAATCGACAGAATGCCTTCGAGCAACATCTCGCGGTACAGCGACTGGCGCTGGGCAATGGCTTTAAGTTTACTGGCCACCGGCAACAGCACGAGGTTGGCACTGGCCACGCCATAAATGGTCGCCACAAAAGCCACGGCAATGCCGCTGCCCAATTGGGCCGGGTCAGCCAGGTTACCCATCACATGGATCAAGCCCATCACCGCACCGATGATGCCGATGGTGGGTGCATATCCACCCATGCTTTCAAAGACTTTGGCCGCCTCGACGTCGCGACTTTCCTGGGTCATGTAATCGACTTCCAGCACACTGCGAATGGCTTCGGGTTCTACCCCGTCGACCAGCAGTTGCAAGCCTTTACGCGAGTAACTGTCGGGCTCGGCATCCGCCACGCCTTCAAGGCCCAGCAGGCCTTCCTTGCGCGCCGTAAGACTCCAGTTGACGACCCGATCAATACCGCCGGCCATGTCGATGTGCGGCGGAAAGAGGATCCAGCGAACCGTTTGCATGGCCCGTTTGAACGCGCTCATGGGCGATTGCAACAGCGCCGCGCCCACCGTGCCACCCAATACAATCAAGGCTGCCGGGCCATTGGCTAAAGCGCCCAGATGGCCGCCTTCCAGGTAGTTGCCGCCGATGATGGCAACAAACGCCATGATGATGCCGATCAGGCTCAGTACATCCATCAGTGACAGGCCTCGATCAGGTTGCGACCAATATCGTCGAGGCTGTACACCGCATCCGCCAGATCGGCTTTGACGATAGCCATTGGCATGCCGTAGATCACGCAACTGGCTTCGTCCTGGGCCCATACCGCGCTGCCGCCCTGCTTGAGCAAACGCGCGCCTTCGCGGCCGTCCGCGCCCATGCCGGTCAGCACCACCGCCAACACCTTGTCACCGAAAGACTTGGCCGCCGAGCCAAACGTAATATCCACGCACGGCTTGTAGTTGAGGCGCTCGTCCCCGGGCAGGATGCGCACCGCACCGCGACCATCGATCATCATTTGTTTGCCTCCAGGCGCCAGCAACGCCAACCCCGGACGCAACATATCGCCGTCCTCGGCTTCCTTGACGCTGATGCGGCACAGTTTGTCGAGACGCTCTGCAAACGCTTTGGTAAACGCCGCCGGCATGTGTTGAACCAGCACAATGGGCGCCGGAAAGTTACCCGGCAATTGGGTCAGTACCCGCTGCAACGCCACTGGCCCACCTGTCGACGTGCCGATGGCCACCAACTTGTAGGCTTTGCGCTTGGGCGCGGCCGAGACCGGGGCAGTCGTGGAACGGCTGGCAATCGGTGTGGTGCGGGCCGGGGCAGCTGGCGCAGGCGGCGGCACAAAGCCGCCCAATGCCGGCTTGCTGGCTACCGGCGCAGGAGATGGCGCGGGCGCTGCACTGTAGCTGGACAGACGACGGTTGCTGCGCGAAATGCTGTGAACCTTTTCGCAGAGCATTTGTTTGACCTTCTCGGGATTACGCGAGATGTCTTCAAAATTTTTCGGCAGGAAATCCACCGCCCCGGCATCCAGCGCGTCGAGTGTCACGCGGGCGCCTTCGTGGGTCAGTGAAGAGAACATCAACACCGGGGTCGGGCAGCGCTGCATGATGTGGCGCACGGCCGTGATGCCATCCATCAACGGCATCTCGTAATCCATGGTGATCACGTCGGGTTTGAGGGCCAGCGCCTGATCAATGGCTTCCTTGCCATTGGTGGCCGTACCGATCACCTGAATAGTGGGATCAGCCGAGAGAATTTCCGAGACACGGCGGCGGAAAAAACCGGAATCATCCACCACCAGGACTTTGACTACCATAAACACTCCGTTAGGCGGCGCGAACGCACCGCCCACACCACTAGAATCAAATACGCCGCGAAGCGTAGTGCTTGAGCATGCTCGGCACATCGAGGATCAAGGCAATACGGCCATCACCGGTAATGGTGGCACCCGACATACCCGGCGTGCCCTGAAGCATCTTGCCCAATGGCTTGATGACCACCTCTTCCTGGCCAACCAGTTGATCGACCACAAAACCGATGCGCTGGGTGCCTACCGAGAGAATCACCACATGCCCTTCGCGTTGCTCTTCGTGAATCGCAGACGCCACCAGCCAGCGCTTGAGGTAGAACAGCGGCAGCGCCTTGTCACGCACAATCACCACTTCCTGACCATCGACCACATTGGTGTGCGACAGGTCGAGGTGGAAAATTTCGTTCACATTGACCAGCGGGAAGGCGAATGCCTGATTGCCCAGCATCACCATCAGTGTCGGCATGATGGCCAGCGTCAGTGGCACCTTGATGACGATTTTCGAGCCGCGACCCAAGGTCGATTCAATGCTCAAAGAGCCATTGAGCTGGGCGATCTTGGTTTTCACCACGTCCATGCCAACGCCGCGCCCGGACACGTCGCTGATCTCGGTTTTGGTCGAGAACCCGGGGGCAAAAATCAGGTTGTAACAATCGGACTCGCTGAGGCGGTCAGCGGCGTCCTTGTCCATCAAACCCTTCTTGACGGCAATTGCCCGCAGCACGTTGGCGTCCATCCCTTTGCCGTCATCAGAAATCGACAGCAGGATATGGTCACCCTCTTGCTCGGCAGACAGGATCACCCGGCCACAACGATTTTTGCCGGCAGCTTCGCGCTCTTCGGGGGTTTCGCAACCGTGGTCAACCGCGTTGCGCACCAAGTGAACCAACGGATCGGCCAGCGCCTCGACCAGGTTTTTGTCCAGATCGGTTTCTTCGCCCACCAGCTCCAGGCTGATTTCTTTTTTCAACTGACGAGCCAAGTCGCGAACCAGGCGCGGGAAGCGCCCGAAGACTTTTTTGATCGGCTGCATACGCGTCTTCATGACCGCGGTCTGCAAGTCTGCCGTGACCACATCGAGGTTGGAGACGGCCTTGGCCATTTCTTCATCGCTGCTGTTAAGGCCCAGTCGCACCAAACGGTTACGCACCAGCACCAGCTCGCCGACCATGTTCATGATGTCGTCAAGCCGCGCAGTGTCCACCCGTACGGTGGTCTCGGCCTCGTTGGCATGAGCCTTTTCCGGCTGGGCAGCCGGCGTGCGGGCCGGGGCTGAACGTGCCGGAGCCGCGTCGACCGGCTTGGCCGCGACGGGCGCTTGCGCACCATCGACTGCAGGGCTTGGGACTGAAAACTGGCCCTTGCCGTGCAGCTCATCCAGCAACGCTTCAAATTCGTGATCACTGATGTGATCGGGGTTGGCCGGTGCTTCCACGGCGCTCTGTGCGGGAGCTGTTACCACCGCGTCCAGCGCATCGGTATTGAACGAGCCTTTGCCATGCAATTGATCGAGCAAGGCTTCAAATTCGTCGTCAGTGATTTCATTGCTGGCAGGCGCAGTGGCTTCGACTGCGGGCTCTGACGCAACGCTGGTGACGGTATCGGGGGAGAACTGCCCTTTGCCATGCAGCTGATCGAGCAAAGACTCAAACTCGGCATCGCTGATTTCATCACTGGCGGGTGCTGGCGGGTTTACCGGCTGAGGTTCGGCGGCTGCCGCCTTGACCGCATTGAGCGAGTCGAGCAGCAACTCAAATTCGCTGTCGGTAATGTCGCCGGCAGTCTCTGCCTGCCTGGCCGGTTCAAGCGCAGCCACCGGCTGGCTTGTCGCAGGTTCAGCCAAACGCGCCAAAGCCGCCAGCAGTTCGGGCGTGGCAGCCGTGATCGGGCTGCGTTCACGAACCTCAGCAAACATGCCATTGACCGCATCGAGCGCTTCAAGGACTACGTCCATCAGCTCGGCGTCTACGCTTCGCTCACCCTTGCGCAGGATGTCGAATACGTTTTCGGCGATATGGCAGCACTCCACAAGCTCATTGAGTTGTAGAAAGCCGGCGCCCCCTTTTACAGTGTGAAAACCGCGAAAAATTGCATTGAGCAAGTCCGCATCATCCGGTCGGCTTTCCAGCTCAACCAGTTGTTCGGACAACAGCTCTAGAATCTCGCCGGCTTCAACCAGGAAATCCTGAAGGATTTCTTCATCGGCGCCGAAGCTCATGTACGTGCTCCTTGAAATAGGGCCTTTGGATGCCGCCGCACAGAACCGTACAGGGGCATTTACTCGGTGCCTAGAAACCTAAACTGGACAATAAATCGTCAACATCATCCTGGCCGGACACGACATCTTCACGTTTATCGGCATGAATCTGCGGACCTTCACCCTTGGTCAGGTTTTTTTGCGAATTATTTTCAGCACGCAGTGCCTCGCGGTCGTGTTCGATGCCGGCAAAGCGATCAACCTGGCTGGCCATCAACACCAGCTTGAGCAAATTACTTTCAACGTCGGTGACCAATTGCGTCACCCGCTTGATCACCTGACCCGTGAGGTCCTGATAATCCTGGGCCATCAAAATATCAGTGAGGTTGGCTGATACCTGGGTGCTCTCAATGTCACTGCGCGTCAAAAAACTGTCTACGCGACGCGCCAGCTCACGAAACTCTTCGGCACCGACTTCGCGACGCATAAAGCGCCCCCAATCGGCACTCAACGCCTTGGCATCCGTGCCCAAGGCATTGACCAGCGGTGTACTGCTTTCGACCAAATCCATCGTCCGATTGGCCGCCGCTTCCGTCAGCTTCACAACATAAGCCAAACGATCGGCGGCATCGGTGATCTGTGACACTTCTTCGGCACGCGGCATGCCAGGATCTATTTGAAAGTTGACGATGGAGCTGTGCAACTCGCGGGTCAGCTTGCCGACTTCCTGGTACAGACCGCGGTCGCGGGTCTGGTTCAGTTCATGAATCAACTGCACTGCCTCGCCGAACTGCCCTTTTTCAAGGCTTTCGACCAATTCGCGCGCATGTTTTTTCAGGGTCGATTCAAACTCGCCCTGAGTCGCTTCTTTATGCTCCATTGCGCCCCCCTTCCAGCCGATCAACCGATGCGTTCAAAGATTTTTTCGATCTTGTCTTTGAGCGCCTGAGCCGTGAACGGCTTGACCACGTAGCCGTTAACCCCGGCTTGGGCCGCTTCGATGATTTGCTCGCGCTTAGCCTCGGCCGTCACCATGAGGACAGGCAAATGTTTGAGCTTTTCGTCGGCTCGCACCTGACGCAGCAAATCGATACCGCTCATGCCCGGCATGTTCCAGTCGGTCACCAGAAAGTCGATGCTGCCCAACCTGAGGATCGGCAACGCGGTATTGCCGTCATCCGCCTCGACCGTGTTCGTGAACCCGAGGTCACGCAACAGGTTTTTAATGATCCGGCGCATCGTTGAAAAGTCATCAACGATAAGGATCTTCATGTTCTTGTCCAATACGGCCTCCAAGCGGTCTTTGCCGCGCCCACACTCTGAGCGCGCCATTCAATCAATTCGGTAATTATCAAAAGCCCGTTAATTTCGTAGCAGTTGCCGCAGGCGACGTTCGGCGGCAAAGCCGTCGTCAATGCAGCGACTGCGGTGTATCTGACACACCACGGGCTCTGGATTGACGATCGCTGCGCAATCGAACGCAGCCTGCGGCAGCTGCTACGAATGAATCAGTGTTTCAATGTGCGCGCCACTGGCCCAGACGGGCGCGCAAACGCGCGGCGCACTGGCTGTGCAACTGGCTGACCCGCGATTCGCTGACCCCCAGCACTTCGCCGATTTCCTTGAGGTTCAACTCCTCGTCGTAATACAGCGCCAGCACCAGACGTTCGCGCTCCGGCAACAGGCTGATGGCCTCGGCCAACGCCACCTGAAAGCGCTCGTCTTCCAGATCCCGCGAAGGTTCAAGGTGCGCGCTGGCGCCATCTTCATGCAGCCCTTCGTGCTCGCCGTCCTGCAACAGATCATCGAAGCTGAACAAGCGGCTGCCCAGGGTGTCATTCAAAATGGCGTAATAATCATCCAGGCTTAACTGGAGTTCGGCCGCAACCTCATGATCTTTAGCGTCACACCCGGTTTTTGCTTCAATAACGCGAATTGCGTCACTGACCATGCGCGTATTGCGGTGCACCGAGCGTGGCGCCCAGTCGCCCTTGCGCACTTCATCGAGCATGGCGCCGCGAATGCGAATGCCCGCGTACGTCTCAAAACTCGCACCTTTGGTTGCGTCGTACTTGGTCGACACTTCAAGCAGACCGATCATCCCGGCCTGGATCAAATCATCCACCTGCACGCTGGCGGGCAAGCGCGCCAGCAGGTGATAGGCAATACGCTTGACCAACGGTGCGTAGCGCTCGATCAGTTCGTACTGATTGTCGCGCGACGCCTTGCTGTACATGCGATAGCCGCTCGCGGTCATCAATGCCGTCCTCCACCTGCTTGCTGCACAAGACGCTCGACAAAAAATTCGAGATGGCCTCGGGGATTGGCCGGTAACGGCCACGTGTCGACTTTTTGCGCGATGGCCTTGAAGGCCAGCGAGCATTTGGAACGCGGAAATGCTTCATACACGGCGCGCTGTTTTTGCACCGCCTTGCGTACGCATTCGTCATAGGGGATGGCGCCCACGTATTGCAGGGCAACGTCAAGAAAGCGGTCCGTGACCTTGGTCAGCTTGGCAAACAGGTTGCGGCCTTCCTGAGGGCTTTGCGCCATATTGGCCAATACGCGGAAGCGGTTCATGCCGTAATCGCGGTTCAGCAACTTGATCAGCGCGTAGGCATCCGTGATCGACGTGGGCTCATCGCAGACCACCAGCAACACCTCTTGGGCGGCTCGAACAAAACTCACGACCGAATCACCGATGCCGGCTGCGGTATCGATCACCAGCACATCGAGGTTGTCACTGAGGTCACTGAACGCCTGAATCAGACCCGCATGCTGCGCCGGACTCAGGTTGACCATGCTCTGAGTGCCAGAAGCGGCCGGTACGATACGTATGCCGCCGGGGCCTGTCAGCAGGACATCGCGCAGCTCACAACGGCCCTCGACCACATCGGCCAGGGTGTATTTGGGGGTCAGCCCCAGCAGGACATCAACGTTAGCCAACCCAAGATCAGCGTCCATCAACATCACACGCCGACCCAGTTCGGCCAACGCGATGGACAAATTCACTGACACGTTAGTTTTACCGACGCCACCTTTGCCGCCGGTCACTGCGATCACCTGTACGGGATGCATGCTGCCCATGATCTTTCTTACCTTGTCTTTCTTAGACGCGGCTACAACGGCTGGCTGCGTGTGCCCGTAGGCACCACACCTTGCAAACCATCGGTGTAGGTACATTGCAACTCATATCGACTCGCTTAACCGACCCGCTCGGGGGGGCTGGTATAGATATCAGCGAACATATCGGCCATGGCCTCCTCGCTGGGATCTTCCTGCATTTGCACACTGACTGCACGACTCACCAACTGATGACGACGCGGCAGATGCAGGTCGTCGGGGATACGCGGGCCGTCAGTCAGATACGCCACCGGCAAATCGTTGCTGATTGCCAGGCTCAGCACTTCGCCCAAACAGGCCGTTTCATCGAGTTTAGTCAGAATGCAACCGGCCAGCCCGCAGCGTTTATAGCTGAGGTAGGCGGCCTGCAACACCTGCTTCTGACTGGTGGTGGCCAGCACCAGGTAATTACGTGCCTTGATCCCGCGTCCCGCCAGGCTTTCCAGTTGCAGACGCAGCGCCGGGTCACTGGCTTGCAGGCCTGCAGTGTCAATCAACACCACGCGCTTGCGCACCAAGGGCTCGAGCGTCTGACCCAACGACTGGCCCGGCGCTACGTGAGTTACCGGAACATTGAGAATTCGGCCCAGGGTCTTGAGTTGCTCCTGAGCGCCAATACGAAAGCTATCCATGCTCACCAATGCGATGTGTTGCGCGCCGTACTTGAGTACATATCGCGCCGCCAGCTTAGCCAGCGTTGTGGTTTTACCCATACCAGCCGGGCCGACCATAGCAATCACGCCGCCTTCTTCAAGCGGCTCGATTTCCGGGGTCGTAATCATCCTCGCCAGATGCGCCAACAGCATGCGCCAGGCCTGACGTGGCTCTTCAATTTCGGCAACTTGCGCCAATAGATCACGGGACAACGGCCCCGACAAACCAATACGTTGCAACCGGCGCCACAAATTTGCTTGCGCAGGCTTGGCACCTTGCAACTGATTCCAGGCCAGCGAGCCCAGTTGCACTTCGAGTAATTCACGCAGGCCATTGAGCTCTGAACGCATGCTGTCAAAGACACGACGGTCAATGCCGGTCGAAGGCGTCGCAGCCGGACGCGGCGGCTCTTCGAGCGTCGGCTCAATCAACGGCTCGGCAGCCGTCAAGGGCAAGCCGGCAAACAGCTGGCGGTTTACATCACCGTCGCCTTCGCTGCGCAGGCTTAGCTCGGCCTGCGCCGAGACTATTTTGGACTGGGTTTTGCGCAGCTCTTCTTCAAGCTCTACGTTCGGCACGCGGGGGGCCAAGGCAGACAGCTTGTAATCCAGCGCTGCGGTCAACTCAACGCCGCCGGCAATGCGGCGATTGCCAATAATGGCGGCATCAGCGCCTAACTCATCACGAATCAGCTTCATGGCCTGACGCATATCGGCGGCGAAAAATCGCTTCACTTGCATAAATCAAACCCTCAGCCGTTCGGGCCTACTGTCGCAACAATCGTGACTTGCTTGTTATCCGGGATTTCCTGGTACGCCAGCACATGCAGGTTAGGTACCGCCAAACGGCCAAACCGCGAAAGCATTGCGCGTACCGGGCCTGCCACCAGCAAGATCACCGGGTTGCCTTGCATTTCCTGACGCTGAGCCGCGTCAATCAATGAGCGCTGTAGCTTTTCAGCCATGCTCGGTTCCAGCAAAACGCCCTCTTCCTGGCCTTGTCCGGCCTTTTGCAAACTATTGAGCAATATTTGTTCCAACCTGGGTTCCAGGGTGATCACAGGCAGCTCGGACTCAACGCCTACAATGCTTTGCACGATAGCGCGGGACAACCCGACACGCACGGCGGCCACCAAAGCGGCAGTATCTTGACTCTTGTGAGCGTTGTTGGCGACGGCTTCGGCAATGCTGCGAATATCGCGCACGGGCACCTGCTCGGCCAGCAGCGCCTGCAACACTTTGAGCAGCTGTGAGAGGCTCAATACGCCCGGTACCAGTTCCTCTGCCAATTTGGGCGAAGACTTGGCCAGCAACTGCATCAATTGCTGCACTTCCTCATGACCGATCAGCTCATGGGAGTGCTTGTACAGAATCTGGTTCAAATGGGTGGCCACGACCGTGCTGGCGTCAACCACGGTGTAACCCAGCGACTGGGCCTGATTGCGCTGGCTGACCTCGATCCACACCGCTTCGAGGCCAAAGGCCGGGTCTTGGGTGGTGATGCCGTTGAGCGTGCCAAACACCTGCCCCGGGTTGATTGCCATTTCTCGATCCGGGTAAATCTCGGCCTCGGCCAGAATCACGCCCATCAAGGTCAAGCGGTAGGCGCTGGGGGCCAGATCAAGGTTGTCGCGAATGTGCACGGTGGGCATCAGAAAGCCCAGATCCTGAGAAAGCTTCTTGCGCACGCCCTTGATCCGCGCCAGCAATTGACCACCCTGATTGCGGTCCACCAACGGAATAAGTCGATAACCCACTTCAAGGCCAATCATGTCGATAGGCGTGACGTCATCCCAACCCAGCTCTTTGGTCTCTTGGGCACGGGCCGGGGACGGCAGCAGGTCTTGTTGCAACTTCACTTCCTGCAAGGCTTGAGTTTTGGCTGCGTTTTGCTTCTTCCACATCAAATACGCCACGCCACCGGCGACGGCCGCCAGGCTCAGAAAGGAGAAGTGCGGCATGCCCGGCACGATACCCATGACCGCCATCAAGCCCGCCGACACCGCCAATGCTTTGGGCGAGGCAAACATCTGCCGGTTGATCTGCTTGCCCATGTCTTCGGAGCCGGAGGCACGGGTAACCATAATCGCCGCAGCGGTGGACAGCAGCAACGAAGGCAGCTGCGCCACCAAACCGTCACCGATGGTCAGCAAGGCGTAAACCTTGCCGGCGTCGGTAAAGGTCATGCCGTGCTGAAAGATACCCACGGCTATGCCGCCGATCAGGTTAATAAACAGGATCAACAGACCGGCGATGGCATCACCGCGCACGAATTTACTGGCGCCGTCCATCGAGCCGTAAAACTCGGCCTCCTGGGCGACTTCCTGACGACGCAGCTTGGCTTGATTCTGATCGATCAGGCCCGCGTTGAGGTCAGCATCAATGGCCATTTGCTTACCGGGCATGGCGTCGAGGGTGAAGCGTGCGCTCACCTCGGAAATGCGCCCGGCACCTTTGGTCACAACCACAAAGTTGATGATCATCAAAATGGCGAAGACCACGATACCAACGACATAATTGCCGCCGATCACCACCTCGCCAAAGGCCTGAATCACCTTGCCGGCCGCGGCATGGCCGTCCTGACCGTGGAGCATGACCACTCGGGTGGAAGCCACGTTGAGTGCCAGGCGCATCAACGTCGCGACCAGCAAAATAGTGGGGAATACCGCGAAATCCAACGGGCGCAGCGCGTAGACGCAGACCAGCAGCACAACGATGGAGAGGGCAATGTTGAAGGTAAAAAACACATCGAGGAGAAAAGGCGGAATCGGCAACATCATCATTGCCAGCATCACCAACAGCAGCAACGGCACGCCCAACTGCCCTTGCCCCAAACCGGCCAGGCCATTACGGGCTGTGTTGATTAACTGAGAGCGATCCAATGACATTGCAACAAACCTTTAGCAAACTTTTGACGCTGAATGCGCCGTAAAGCCTGCCTTTGCAAGAAGCCTTCCAACTTTGGCCAATTGCCACATCAGAATCAAAAGCTACCCTCACCCTAACCCTCTCCCAGAGGGAGAGGGGACTAGGTTGTTGGCGTTGCGGATATCCTCTTTTAGCCCCCCTCTACCTCTGCCTCTGCGAGAAAGGGCTTGATGGGTGGCGTTGCGCACATCTGCTTTTAGTCCCCTCTCCCTCTGGGAGAGGGCTAGGGTGAGGGTATGGGACCCGCCATCAATTCCAGCGCCATTCACCCAAATCAATCACCAGACACGCACTGCTGTTGGCGCCAAACACCACGTCAATCTTGCGATTTGGCTCGTAACGCTCGCTACCATGCCCACCAATCAAGATGTCGCCACAACGACCATCACGGGTTCGCGGACGATCTTTCCAGACCGGTACGCTGTCCAACTGCAACTGACGCACCAGGTTGCACAGGATAAAACTGCGCACACAACGCCCATTGATGCCTTCAAAGCTCAGAGATTTGCGCAAAAATTGCAGGATGCTGTCACGTTCCTTGAAACACCGATCCATGATCGCGGAGTAATACTCCTCACTGCCCCACCCTTGCGGAGCTGTGGGCAAAGAAATGACTGCCAGCAAGTTGGAGCCTTCGGTGCTAAACCCGACGATGCGTTGATCCGATAATTGATCAATCCAGAAAATCGCAAAAGTACCCTCCAGCGCAGGGAACTTGGGGAATAACCCATCCAGATCCACATGGGCCGTGGCAAAAGAATCACTCAACGCATAAGTGCGTACAGCACCATCAGGAATCAGGGTTAACTCGATCGACATCGCGCCTCTCCTTGCCTGCACACGAATTAATATGACACCTGCCGTTTCAAGTTAAGCAGATTTGCACGAAGCCTCTACTGACAAAAATGACAGTGAATCGGTCAATCCTGACAGCACCCCGAGAATCGCATGTTGAGACTTCGGTTATTCATCGCGACGTAAATCCGGCGGAATCGGCAAATCGTCAAGGGGATCAGGCCGCTTGCCCTTCCCAGCCTGGTGTTGGCGAATCTGGTACACGTACGCCAGCACCTGCGCCACGGCCAGGTACAACCCCGCCGGAATTTCCTGCTCGAGCTCGGTGGAGTAATAGATTGACCGCGCCAATGCAGGCGATTCCAGCAGCAAAATGTTGTGCTTGGCGCCGATCTCACGAATTTTCAATGCCAGAAAATCACTGCCCTTGGCCAGCAACATCGGCGCCCCACCCTTCTCCGGGTCGTATTTGAGCGCCACCGCGTAATGGGTCGGGTTGGTAATGATCACATCAGCGTCCGGAATGGCCGACATCATGCGTCGCTGGGACATCTCCCTTTGCAACTGGCGAATGCGCTGCTTGACCTCAGGACGACCCTCCTGATCCTTGTGCTCGTCGCGCACTTCCTGCTTGGTCATCAGCAGCTTCTTGTGGCTTTCCCACAACTGCACCGGCACGTCCACCGCTGCGATCAGGATCAACCCGCAAGCCATCCACAAAGCGCTCCAGGCCACCACCTGCAGACTGTGAATCACCGCCTGCTCAAGGGGTTCCTGAGCGATACGCAACAAGTCGTCAATATCGGACTTCAAGACCAGCAACGCGACAATCAGGATGATAAAAAACTTGGCCAAGGCTTTGAGCAACTCGACCAGCGCCTTGGCCGAGAACATGCGCTTGAGCCCAGCGGCAGGGTTCATGCGGCTGAATTTTGGCGCCATGCTGCCTGCTGCAAACAACCACCCGCCCAGTGCGATAGGCCCCACCAGCGCGGCGATCAACAAGGTGATCAATACCGGCTGCACGGCGAGCAAGGCGACTTTGCCGGAGTGCAGTAAAAACGCGCCCATCGAGTCGGTGTTAAGCAGGGTCTCGCGGCTGATGCTGAAGTTGTAACGCATCAACTCCATCATGTCCTGGGCCAACGCGCCGCCAAAAATCAGCAAGCCTATAGAGCCGGCCAGCATGATGGCCAAGGTGTTGAGCTCTTTGGAGCGCGCGATTTCACCCTTTTCCCTGGAGTCCTTTTTTCGCTTCTCCGTGGGGTCTTCTGTTTTATCGGCACCACTTTCGCTTTCTGCCACTATTTGGCCCTCGCCAGTTCGCGAAGAAACTGCAACGCCTCAGAGGCCAGCGGCTGATACTGGTTGAGGATGTCAGCCATGCTGATCCACAGAATCACCATGCCCAACACCAGCGTCAGCGGAAAGCCGATGGCGAAGATGTTCAGTTGCGGCGCAGCGCGGGTCATCACACCAAAGGCAATATTGACCACCAGCAAAGCGGTGATCGCCGGCAACACCAGCAACAAGGCTGCGCCCAACACCCAACCGAGCTTGTTGGCGATTTCCCAATAGTGATTGGTCAGCAGCCCGCCACCCACCGGCAAGGTAGTGAAGCTTTCGGTGAGCACCTCAAACACCACTAAATGTCCGTTCATGGACAAAAACAACAACGTCACCAGCATGGTGAAAAACTGCCCGATGACCGCCACGTTGACGCCGTTGGCCGGGTCGACCATCGAGGCAAAGCCCATGCCCATCTGGATCGCGACAATCTGCCCAGCCACTACAAACGCCTGAAAGAACAGTTGCAGCGAGAAACCCAGCAAGGCACCGATCACGATTTGTTCGGCGATCAGCATCATGCCGCTCAGGTCCAGCGGGTTGACGGTGGGCAGCGGCGGCAAGCTGGGCATGATCGCCAGGGTGATTGCCAGCGACAGAAACAGCTTGATGCGCTTGGGCACCAGGGTCGTGCCAATGATCGGCATAGTCGTCAGCAAAGCACCCACCCGGAACAGCGGCAGCATAAAGCTGGCGACCCAAGTACTGATCTGCGCGTCTGTCAGGGCGAGCAGTGACATTTAGCCGATCAACTGCGGGATGCTGCCGTACAACTGCAGGATGTATTCCATAAAGGTTTGCACCAGCCACGGTCCGGCCACGATCAAGGTCACCAGCATGACCAACAGGCGCGGCAGAAAGCTCAGGGTTTGTTCGTTGATTTGGGTGGCCGCCTGAAACATTGCCACCAGCAGCCCCACCAGCAAACTGGGGATAACCAGCACCGCGACCATCATCGTGGTCAGCCACAGCGCGCTGCGAAACAGATCAACCGCAACTTCCGGCGTCATGCGCTATACCCCGCCAAAACTGCTGGCCAAGGTGCCAATAATCAGCGCCCAGCCATCGACCAGTACAAACAACATGATTTTGAACGGCAGCGAGATAATCAACGGCGAGAGCATCATCATGCCCATGGCCATCAACACACTGGCCACCACCAGATCGATGATCAGGAACGGGATGAAAATCATAAAGCCGATCTGGAACGCGGTCTTCAGCTCAGACGTTACAAAGGCCGGCACCAGAATGGTCAAGGGCGCAGCATCGGGCGTGGCAATGTCAGTACGCTTGGACAGGCGCATAAACAAGTCGAGATCGCTGGTACGGGTCTGCGCCAGCATAAAGTCCTTGATCGGACCTTCAGCCTTGAGAATAGCGTCCTGCGCGGACAGTTTTTCAGCGAGATAGGGCTGCAGGGCGTCGTTGTTCACCTTGTCGAACACGGGCGCCATGATAAACATCGTCAGGAACAGTGCCATGCCGGTGAGGATCTGGTTCGAGGGGGTTTGTTGCAAACCCAGCGCCTGACGCAGGATCGAGAACACGATGATGATCCGGGTAAAGCTGGTCATCAGCATGACGAACGCCGGAATAAAGCTCAGCGCGGTCATGATCAACAGAATTTGCAGGCTGACCGAGTATTCCTGCTGACCGTTGGCACCGGTGCCCAGCGTGATGGCCGGGATGGACAGCGGATCAGCCCCCCACGCCAACGGTGCAAGCAACGCTAAAAACAGCGCGACAACTAAACGCATTACGGCTTGTCCTTTTGCTGACCCAGTACTTCCATCAAGCGTTTGGCAAATTCGGGGGTAGCCTTTTGTGCAGCGTCCGGCACGTGTACGGGCTCTTTAAGCACATGCAAGGGCGTAATGCGCCCCGGCGTCAGACCCAGCAGAATCTGTTCGTCGCCTACCTGTACGAGCACCAGGCGGTCACGCGCACCCAGCGCCCTTGAGCTGATCAGTTCTATGACCTGCCCCTGCCGTGAACCGGTGTTCTGCACCCGCCGCAGCAACCAGGCCAAGGCAAAAATCAGCCCCAGCACCAGCAACAAGCCCATGACCAACTGCATCAGTTGGCCACCCACGCCTGCACTCACCACAGGCGCCGCCGTGGCCGCTGCGCTGATCACCGGCTCTGCTGCCAGCGCGCCGAGAGGCAGCGCCAATAAACCGCCGAGAAGTCGCTTCACTTAGCGCAGCTTCTTGATGCGTTCGCTTGGGCTGATCACGTCGGTCAGACGGATACCAAACTTTTCGTTGACCACCACCACTTCGCCGTGAGCGATCAGGGTGCCGTTAACCAGCACATCCAGCGGCTCGCCGGCCAGACGATCCAGTTCGATCACCGACCCCTGGTTGAGTTGCAGCAGGTTGCGGATGTTGATCTCAGTGCTGCCCACTTCCATGGAAATAGACACCGGAATGTCCAGAATCACATCCAGATTGGGGCCATCCAGCGTCACCGGATCGTTATTGCGCGGCACGCTCCCGAACTCTTCCATGGCGAGGCGATTGGACACCGGTTTGCTGGCTGCATCGGCCGCCAGCAGCGCATCAATGTCGGCCTGACCGACATCGCCGGTTTCCTCCAGCGCTGCCGCCCATTCATCAGCCAGCGCCTGGTCTGCAGCGGTTGTATCGTGTTCGTTAGCCATGGGTGTCCTCGGCGAGCAGTCAATCGTTAACACAGCATTTTTTAAAAGAGCCGGCGCTTAGCGCCGACCGATAGGCTCAACCACTTGCAAGGCAAGATTGCCTTTGTGCGAGCCCAGCTTGACCTTGAACGAGGGCACGCCGTTGGCGCGCATCACCAGTTCGTCATTCAGCTCAACGGGGATCACATCCCCCGGTTGCATATGCAAAATATCGCGCAGACGCAACTGACGTCTGGCCACGGTGGCACTCAAGGGCACGTTGACGTCCAGCACGTCTTCACGCAGGGCCTTGCTCCAGCGCTCGTCCTGATCGTCAAGGTCGGACTGGAACCCGGCATCGAGCATTTCACGCACCGGCTCAATCATCGAGTACGGCATGGTGACGTGGAGATCGCCGCCGCCTCCATCGAGTTCGATATGAAAGGTCGAGACCACAACGGCTTCGCTGGGGCCGACGATATTGGCCATCGCAGGATTCACTTCCGAGTTGATGTACTCGAAATTGACTTCCATGATCGCCTGCCAGGCTTCCTTCAAGTCGATGAAGGCCTGCTCCAGCACCATGCGCACCACGCGCAACTCGGTAGGCGTAAACTCACGGCCTTCGATCTTGGCGTGACGACCATCACCGCCAAAGAAGTTGTCCACCAGCTTGAACACCAGCTTGGCATCGAGGATGAACAGCGCCGTGCCGCGCAACGGTTTGATCTTGACCAGGTTAAGACTGGTGGGTACGTACAGCGAATGCACATATTCGCCGAACTTCATCACCTGCACCCCGCCCACCGCCACGTCCGCCGAACGACGCAGCATGTTGAACATGCTGATGCGGGTATAACGGGCGAAACGTTCATTGATCATTTCCAGGGTCGGCATGCGGCCCCGGACAATCCGGTCCTGACTGGTCAGGTCGTAACTTTTGACACTGCCGGGCTCGGCAGCTACTTCGGCCTGTACCAGACCGTCGTCGACGCCATGTAACAGCGCGTCAATTTCATCCTGGGACAGCAGGTCTTGCACGGCCATGTCGTGGTCCTACTGCAATACAAAGTTAGTAAAGAGCACCTGATCGATAACTACTTTTCCGAGTTCCTTCTGTGCGACTTCCTGCACGCTGGCCGTCGCTTTCTGACGCAGCATTTCCTGGCCGACCGGGGTGGCCAGGTCATCGAACGACTGCCCGGAAAAGAGCATCACCAAATTATTGCGAATGACCGGCATATGCACCTTAAGCGCATTGAGGTCATCCTGATCGCGGGCCTGCAGGCTCATGCTCACTTGCATGTAGCGCTGACGGCCATTGGCATTGAAATTAACCACAAACGCCGGCGACATGGCCTCGTAAATGGCAGGCAGCTTAGCGCTGGAAGCCTGGGCCACCGTCGCGGAATCCTTGTCGGCGGACTTCATGAAATACCAGGTCGCGCCCACTGACGCGCCCATCGCCAGCAGCACAGCCACCGCGATCAGGATAATCAGTTTGAGTTTGCCTTTATCGGCGGGATCCTTTACTGCGTCGCTCGTCGCCATGCCAATAATCCGTCACTTTTAGGGTTTCACAGGTGCACGCAAAGGCAGAGCAAGTGTTATGCCAGAAGCAGGATCGAGGAGAGATTCAGACAATCAACAAGGTACTGCGTTGTCGTCAGAGGCAGGTTCATCGTAAAGTCGGTTCACCCTCATGCAGGCTCATGCTCAGGTAAACGCCATGCTGCTTGACGTACCCAGCGCAACCCCCCAGTTCTGGCGCGACCCTCAGTTGCCATTCATCGAGGCACGCTCGATTGCGGACGGTCGTAAGGTCAGCTACGCCCGACACTCCCACACAATTTTTTCCATCGGCGCGATCACTTCAGGGCGCTGTGAGTACTTGCACGAAAAGACCCGCCGTGAAATCTGCGCCGAAACCGTCGTGGTGATGAATCCGGGGGACGTGCACGCCTGCAATCCGGTCGACGATCAGCCTTGGTCTTACGTGATGTTGTATGTAGACGCACAGTGGCTGGCGGGCATTCAGCACGCCTCAGATTCGATTGAAAATCAGGTTTTTGAACCTGTTGCCGCCACTTACACACTGTCCGCAGAGGTCTTCAAAGGCCTTGTCGACTTCTACGCAACACTGGTCGACCCCAGCGTCGCGGTACTGGCCAAGCATGAAGCCGCGATTGGTTTTTTCACGCTGATGCAGCAGAAAATTGGCCGCCCCTCTGTGCCTTTGAAAATGACCAGCCCCAAAGTCGAACGGGTAGCGCAATACATCGATGCGCATTACCTGAGCACCGTGCGCTTGCAGGACATGTGTGAAGCAGCGAACTTGTCCGAGGCCTACCTGATACGCGCTTTTGAATTGCGCTATCACATGACACCCCATGCCTATTTGCTCAATCGGCGGATACAGCATGCGCAAAAGCAACTGCGCAACGGGGCGTCGATCGCCGACATTGCCCAGCAAGCCGGTTTCTCAGACCAGGCACACTTCCAGCGCGTGTTCAAAAAACACATCGCCGCTACACCCGGCCAATACAAGGCTTAAATCATCAGCAACGACGCGGCACAGCCGGCCAGCATGACTGCCATGCTGCGATTGAGTAGACGAATGCGCGGCGCGCTGCGTAAAAATCGAGCCAGAAACGCACCGGCGTAGGCCCAACAGCCGACGGACAGGTAGCAGACCACAAAATAGATCAACGCAAACCAGCCGATCAGCGTCGCTTCGCCACTGGCGACAAACGCCCCCATGCCCGCTATAGCCGCCAGCCAGGCTTTAGGGTTAAGCCATTGCATGGCAGCACCCTGCATAAAAGATGGCGGCGGGATGGAGCCCTGAACGTCGAGGCGCCCGTCACTGACGGCCAGCTTCCAGGCCAGGTACAGCAAAAATGCCATGCCTGCCCAGCGAATCAGCTCGGTCAGTACCGGCCACCGTTCCAGCACTTCGTGCAGGCCAAAACCGGTAAACAACAGCAGCACGACGAAGCCTACCGTGGCGCCCAACACATGACGCAAAGTGGCACCCAGGCCATATTGCATCCCGCAACTCAGGGCCACGACATTGACCGGCCCGGGGGAAATGGACGCGGCTAATGCAAACGCTGCCATTGATAAAAATACACTCATGGTCCCTGCTCTCCGCTCTATGACTGAGCGTCAAGGAGATCACCTTGAGCGGGGCCATGTATTGAACAAAACTGCTCTGCGCGTGTGAGTGAAAGCATATCTGGAAGGTGAGAAAGCCCTGTAGGAGCTGACGAGCTCCGCGAGGCTGCGATCGGCGGCAAAGCCGTCGCAAGACAGTTCAATCAGACCTAGCAGAATGGCCAAGAACTTTGCTTCAGATACATCGTGCTCATAGCGCTTGCGACGATTGCATCGTCGAACGCAGCCTCGCATTACTCGACAGCTGCTACAAGATTTGCGCCGCGGCTATAAGGCCGGGGCTTACGCGTAGTAATCCACCGCACTGCTACCCAGTACGACACTTGGCGCTAGAGCCTCTGCTACAGCGCCCGCATGATCCTCAGCACCATTGCTTTCAAGCCTTTGGCCCCCAGAGCTATTCTGTGCCTGACGCTCCTGCCCCTGACCTTGCCATTGACGCGATTGATCAGAAACATTCACATCGACTTGCCCCATACCCTGCTGGGCAAACATCTCCCGCAGGCGGTGCATTTGGCTGTCCAGCGCCTCACGCACACCCGCATGACCGCTGACAAAATTCACTTGAGCCGCCTGATCGGCGCTGATGTTGACGCGAATATCCAGACGCCCCAATTCCGCAGGCTCTAATTGGATGTCCGCCGATTTGAGGTTGGCACTGGACAGGTACATCACCCGGTTTACCACTTCTTCGGACCAACCGCTCTGATGCATGGCCAAGGGCTGGTTGATCGGCAGCGCGTTGGCTGTTTTGGGCACCGCCGCCTGAGTCAGTGCAGCAAGACGGTTGGCGAAGTCATCGACCCGCGTGTCGCTGGACGCGCTTTTGAGGTCTTTAAGGCCTTCTTCGACCAGACCTTTAAACGCTTTGTCGCCACCTTCGCCAGGTTCAGAGGCATCGGCTTGCGTGTCGTTCAACAGGGCCGCTGTCGCGACAGGCCCTTGAGCGTTCGCCGCCAGGGTGTCAGCGACACCCGATTTGGCAGGTGACTTGCTACCGGCAGATATATGACCGCCCTGCTCCATCGCCAGACGCAATGCAGGCAGATTGTCCAACGGGTCGGCGGGCGGTTCTGCGGTGTCGTCCACTACCGGGTCAGGCTGAACCTGGGCGGCGATCAATGCCACGTTGGGCAGTGGTGGCGCCTGAGCATCGACCTGAGTCGTCTCGACTGTGGGCTGAGTCTCGGTTAAGTCGACCACCGGGACCACGGCAACCGGCTCAGGCGCAGAGGCTGTGTCGCCCGGGGAGGTGTTGTTCAGGTCAGTGTCAGCAGTTTCCTTGGCCTTGCCGGCAGGCAAGGATTTGCCGCTATCGGCAACGGTCGATGATGTGTCGGCGCCCGCCACACCCTTGGCAGCCGGCTCCGGTGCTTTGTTAAACACTGGATCGGACGCCTTGGCATACACCCTGGAAAATTTTTGGTCGCCAGCTTCAACAGGCTGCGCAGCCTTGCTGGCAGCGGCCTTGGACGCTGAGGCGGCAGGTGATGATAGAAGCGGGTTGGCAGCAAATGGCATTGATGAGTCTCCGCTGCACGGCAGGCGTAGGTGCAGGTCAGAGATTCAGAGCAAGGTTCGGGCCAGTTTGGCCCGATTAGTTCGAGGCCGACTCGGATGCGGCGTAACGCTGTCGCTCGGCGACGTAAAGTCGACGTACCATTTGGTACTCATCGCTGATTTCGATGACGAGTTTCTCGACTCCGGCCAACTGCTTTTTATGTGCACGCTCTTCAAGCTGACCACACAGGTGCGCCAAACGAATGGCACCCATGTTGCTGCTGCTGCCTTTGAAGCTGTGCGCAACCAATGTCAGGTCGCTGGCGAGATGGGCGGACTTGAGCTGGTCAAGGCGCTCTTGCGAGTCGGAAAGAAAGGTATCGAGCAGGTCGGCAAACCCACCCTCCATCATGTCGCGTAAAGCACTGACCACGTTGGGGTCCATATGAATGTCAGACACTTGCTCACTCCTTGATCAAGAATGGACAGATTATGCCTGAGCCTCCCATGAAAACTCTACGGTGGCGCTTCGACCATCGTCGGACCAATGCACCTGTGGGCACATTTGCCGGATCAAACTGACCCCGCGACCCGATAAACGGTCTCTGTCCAGCGGTCTGGCCAGTATGCTGGCGACATCAAAGCCAGCACCGCTGTCTTCCACGCAAAGCACCGCCCTACCGCCTTTGCGCAGGGGGATTACGTGTAATTTCACACGCACATAACCGTCTTGCAGGACTGCCAGGCGCTCTTTGCGCAGCTCGTAATATTTTGTAAACCCTTGAGGGTCGCGTTTGAGGCTTGAGTCCAGCCCCAGCACGCCATGCTCCAGAGCATTGCTGTAAAGCTCGGACAGCACTGCATGAATAACCGCCCCTTGGGGTCGCAACCCATGAACTTCCATCAACAATTGCAGCAGATAGGGGAGCGGGTTGAACTGTTGCAGTGAAAGGGCACGAAACTCAAAGCTGGCCGACCAGTCCAGGGGACTGCACTGGCCACTGTCGGAATAAAGCATGGCCGGCGCACCCAACTTCTGCGGTAACTGTGAGGTGATGTGTACCATGCTGACGTCATCACGGCTGCTCCCTTGAAAATCGCGAAGCGCCTGTTCAACCTCGGCAATCAACTGGTGCGGGTCGCGGTTGTTGGCCATTACCCGCTGCAAGCGCTCAACCCCAAACAGCTGATCATCGGGACCACTGGTCTCGACCACCCCATCCGTCAATAAAAACAGCTGATCACCGGGCAGCATCGGCCACACCTGCGTGCCATGGTCGAAGCGCTGCGCAGGCAATACCCCCAAAGGCAAATGCTGCGAAGTCAGGATCGCGTCATGACCCGCCCGACTCAGGAGATAGCCATCGGGCATACCGCCATTCCAGACTTCTACACTGCGCCGCAGCGCGCTTACACAGGCCAATGTGGCGCAGCAAAACATGTCTGTGGGCAAGATGCGCTTGAGCTTGGCATTCATTTCGCGAAGTATTTCGCCCAGCCTGTAGCCCTTGGCCGTCATGCTGTAGAACACTTCAGCCAGCGGCATCGCGCCAATCGCAGCGGGCAACCCATGCCCGGTAAAGTCGGCAAGCAGCAGGTGTGTATCGCCGGTCGGGGTGTAGGCAGCCAGCAATAAGTCGCCGTTGAAGAGCGCATAGGGTGACTGCAAATAATGAATATTGGGCGCACTCAAACAGCCCGAGTGCGCCACCCGGTCAAACACCGCTTTGGCCACACGCTGTTCATTGAGCAGATAGAGGTTGTGCCGCACGATCTGATCGCGCTGTTGCAACACCGTGTCTTGCAAGCGCCGCAAGCGATCCATCACGGTGATTTTCGCCGCCAGCACCAACGGGTTGTAAGGCTTGATCAGCACATCATCGCCCCCCGCTTCAAGCGTACGCGCCAACGCATGCGCGTGATCAAGCGAAGTAAGGAAGATCACCGGCACCAGCGCATCCCCGGCCAGCGCCTTGATCTGGCGAGTGGCCTCAAACCCGTCCATCACCGGCATCAAGGCGTCCATCAACACCAGATGTGGACGTTCGCGGACAAAAAGCTCGACCGCCTCAGCACCATTGGCCGCTAACAGCACCTGATGCCCCTGCCTCTGCACGATCCGTGACAGCAATAGACGATCGACCGCATTATCTTCGGCAATCAGTATCGTCAGCGGGCTGTTCACGGGATATCGAACAGCTTGTTGAAGTTAGAAATCTCCAGGGTTTTGCTCACATCCGAGCTACTGTTGATGACCCGGATGTCCGAGTCATCTCCGCCTGCATAGTCGCGCAACATCAACAACATCCCCAGCGCCGAACTGTCGAGGTAGGTGGCTTCCTTCAAGTCCACCACGATCGACTTAGGCTTGGGTTGAAGTTTTTCGTAAGCGTCACGAAATTCTTGGTGCTTGGCAAAATCGAACCGGCCTTTGATCGCGATTGTCAGTTTGCTGCCGTCTTCCGAGATTACGGACGTAACCGCCATAAGCTTGCTCCCGTGTCAGGTGTCGGTTTGACAGGGAGACTATAGACGGTCTGAAAACGGAGCACGTGCAACCTTCGCTGCTCGCCAGTGGTTACTCGATTGGCGTTATACGCACCAGACGCTGAGACAATTCGTCCATCAGCTTTTGTTCGCGCTTGTCTTCGAGCTGGCGGGCTTCATCGGCGTAGCGCTGCACCAGCTTGCGCAACCCTTCTACACGGGCGTAGGCCTGCTGCCAGGTTTCGCGAGCCTTGTTGAGGTTGTTCTCATGCCACACCAGACTTTGCCGTTGCTGGGTAACTGCGGTTTCCAGCTGATTAAGAAAGTACTGGTAGTTGCGCATCCATTGCCCACTCACACCCTGACTGCCGCGCTCGACCCATTGCGCCTGGTAGTCGCCACGAAAGTTTTCGAGATCGCCGAGCTTGCTGTTGGCCAGGTTGACCTGCCCCTGAAAGTGCCCAAGGCGCATGGCCGCCGCTTTTTCGGTTTTCTCGGCCATGTCGACCACAGGCGCAAGGCGCGCTGCTCTTCCATCCTTGGCCACGAATAGTTACCCGCCTGCTGCTGGAGCAAAGAGAGAGGCCAGATGACCTTCGCTTTCAGCCATGCCGATCTTGTCGTTAAGGCCTTGACGCAAGTAGCCCACCATCGCGGGCTGCAAGGCGATGGCCGTATCGGTTTCGCGGTCACCGCCCGGCACGTAGGCACCCACACTGATCAAGTCCCGCGCTTGCTGGAAGCGCGACCACAGTTGCTTGAACTGCTGAGCGCGGCGCATGTGCTCTACCGTCACCACCGCAGGCATGACCCGGCTGATAGAGGCTTCAATATCGATCGCCGGGTAATGGCCCTCTTCGGCCAAGCGCCGGGATAGCACGATATGACCGTCGAGCACGCCCCGCGCCGAGTCTGCAATCGGGTCTTGCTGGTCATCACCTTCGGACAGCACGGTGTAAAAGGCAGTAATGGAGCCGCCCCCGGCTTCGGCATTACCGGCGCGCTCGACCAGCTTGGGCAATTTGGCAAATACGGAGGGCGGATAGCCCTTGGTGGCAGGGGGCTCGCCAATGGCCAGCGCGATTTCTCGCTGAGCCTGGGCGAATCGGGTGAGCGAGTCCATCAGCAACAAGACATTCTTGCCCTTGTCGCGAAAGTATTCAGCAATCCGCGTGCAGTACATCGCCGCACGCAAGCGCATCAACGGCGCATCATCGGCAGGCGAGGCGACCACCACCGAACGCTTGAGACCTTCTTCACCCAGACTGTGCTCGATGAACTCCTTCACCTCGCGGCCCCGCTCACCGATCAGGCCCACCACGATAATGTCGGCCTCGGTGAAGCGCGTCATCATCCCCAGCAGCACACTCTTGCCCACACCCGTACCGGCAAACAGGCCAAGCCGCTGACCGCGACCCACCGTCAATAGCCCGTTGATGCTGCGAATACCCACATCCAGTGGCACGCTGATGGGATCGCGGTTGAGCGGGTTGATGGTTGGGCCGTCCATTGGCACCCAGTCCTCGGCTTTCATCCCGCCTTTGCCGTCCAGCGCCCTGCCCGCCCCGTCCAGCACACGCCCGAGCATGCTCATGCCCATGGGCAAGCGCCCGGTATCGGCTAACGGCACCACGCGGGCGCCCGGCGCGATCCCGGCGACACTGCCCACGGGCATCAGGAAAATCTTGCTGCCGGAAAAACCCATCACTTCAGCTTCGACTTCGACCGGATGAAAACTGTCGTCGTTGATCACCAGGCAACGGCTGCCCATCGCGGCACGCAGGCCTTCAGCTTCGAGGGTGAGACCGACCATGCGCAGCAGGCGACCTTCGACCACCGGCTGGGCAGGCAATGATACGGCCGGCGCATAGGTGCTCAGGCGCTTGGCAAAACTGGTTCGCTCAAGGCGCATCAGGGGTGTCCAGGTCGACAGCGATGTCTGGCGCGGCCGGGTGCAGCGCTTGCTCGTGAAGCTGATCGAACAGTTGGCTCATCGCCCGCTTGATGCGCGTCTCGATACTGGCGTCGATACGACTGTGTTCAGTTTCAATGCGGCAACCACCGGGTTGCAGCGTGTCGTCTTCAACAATTCGCCAGCGCTCTTCATGGCGCTCGCGCAGGGCTTTGATCTGCTCAAAATCCTGGGGGTTGATAAACAGGCGGATATTGTCAGCCCCCATCGGCAACAGTTTCAGGCCTTCGCGCAGCACCTGTTCGATGAGCCGTGAGTCGGTTTTCATTTCGCGCTGGATGACCTGACGCGTCATGTGCTCCACCAGTCCGACCATGGCTTTTTCAAGCTGCATGTCCTGCTCGGCCAACGGCGCCATGAGGTTGTTCATCAAATGTTCGAGACTGGCCACCTTGGCCGTCAGTGCGGCCTCGGCCTCTTGACGCACCTTGAGCTGGGTACTGTGAAAACCTTCTTTTTCGCCGGTCGCGAAGCCATCGTTATAAGCCTCCTGACGGATGCTTTCGAGCTCTTCGAGGGTCAGTGGCTGGACTTCATCCAGTGGCACTTCTTCAACCTCGTCGACCATTTCTTCAACGGGCTCGGGCTCAGGCTCGACCGGCTCACGCCACGGGTCGAAGCTGGGCAGGCCCCACAGATCAAAAGCACCCACATCCTTGGCGCGAATCACATCTCCCGGAGAGTCACCGTTACTCACTTAGATCATCTCTTCGCCGCCCTTCCCGCCGAGAACGATTTCTCCGGCTTCGGCCATACGGCGGGCGATGGTGAGGATTTCCTTCTGCGCCGTCTCGACGTCACTGACGCGAACAGGGCCCTTGGCTTCGAGATCGTCGCGCAGCAGTTCGGCCGCTCGTTTGGACATGTTCTTGAAGATTTTCTCCTGCACGTTGTCGTCAGACCCTTTGAGCGCCAGCACCAGCACATCGGAGGAGACTTCGCGCAGCAGCGCCTGAATACCGCGGTCGTCAACATCGGCCAGGTTGTTGAACACAAACATGAGGTCTTCGATCTGACCGGACAGGGTCTCGTCGATATCGCGAATCGAATCCATCAACTGCGCTTCTATCGAACTGTCGAGGAAGTTCATGATGTCAGCCGCACGCTTGATCCCGCCCAAAGAGGTGCGGGCCGAATTGGAGTTGCCGGAGAACTGTTTTTCGAGGATCTGGTTCAGTTCTTTGAGCGCTGCCGGCTGCACGGTATTGAGCGACGACACGCGCAGGATGATGTCCAGACGCGCTTTTTGATCAAAGTGGCCGAGCACTTCACCCGCCTGATCCGGGTCGAGGTACGCCACCACGATGGCTTGAATTTGCGGATGCTCGTAACGAATGACATCCGCCACCGCACGCGGCTCCATCCATTTCAGGCTGTCGAGGCCGCTGGTGTTGCCACCCAGCAGAATCCGGTCGATCAAGCCGTTGGCCTTGTCTTCGCCCAGCGCCGAGGTCAACATTTTGCGGATGTAGCTGTCGGAGCCAACGCCAAGGCTGGTTTGATCGCCGACGATCTCGACGAACTCGCTCATCACCTGCTCGACCTGCTCGCGGTGTACGTTGCGCATTTGCGCCATCGCCACACCCACCCGCTGGACCTCTTTGGGGCCCATATGTCGCAGCACCTGGGCCGCATCGGCTTCACCGAGTGACAGCAACAGGATCGCGGCCTTGTCGACGCGGCTCAGCTTGGCGTTCGCGGCGGCGCGGTTATCACTCATCGGCATTGATCCACTCTTTAACGACCTGAGCCACACGGCCCGGGTCTTCTGCTACCAGACTTTTGATGGCATTCAACTGTGCGTCATAGCCTTCGCTCGGGCTAGGCAACAGGATGCTTTTAGGCCCGCCCAGGCTGACCCGGTCGTTGGCCAGTTCGCCATCCAGACCGCCCATGCCGGCCAGCTCGGCGTCGCTGCCAATACCCGCCACCTGCTTGTTGCGACCGTTGCCGGTGAGGTTATTGAGCACCGGGCGCAACACGCCAAACACCAGCACCAGAATAAACAGCACACCCAACCCTTGTTTCAGCACATCCCAGAACCAGGGCTGCGAATAAAACGGGATATCGGCTATGACTTCTGCGCGTTCGGCGGAGAACGGCACGTTGATCACACTGACGCTGTCACCCCGGCTGGCATCGAAACCCACGGCGTCCTGTACCAGACGGGTAAAGCGCGCCAATTGATCGCTGGTCCACGGCACCTGGGTAATTTCACCGTTAGCGGGGTTGACGTTGACCTTGTCGTCGATCACCACGGCCACCGACAGGCGATTGACCTTGCCCTGCTGCTGCTTGGTGTGACTGATGGAGCGGTCGAGCTCAAAGTTGCGCGTCGACTGCGTGCGTTTGTCCGCCGGGTACGGCGCGAGCATGGGCTGGCCGGTGGCCGGGTCCATGATCTGCTGACCGTTGGCATCAAGCAAAGGCTGGCCGGGCTGAACCATGCCAGCGCCCGCACCGGCGGCTTGCCCCGTTTGCTGCGGTGCCGTGGCCGGGCCAGGCGGCTGATTGCTCAACGCCCCCGGGACGCCTTGCGGACCATTGCTGGCAGTGCGCTGCTCGTTGGTCGATTGCTCGCTGCGCAGCGCCGGTTGATCCGGGTTGAACTGTTCGGAAGTGGACTCGACTGCGCTGAAATCGACATCGGCGGATACTTCAGCCTTGTAGCGGTCGTTGCCCAGCACCGGTTGCAGGATGTTGTGCACGCGCTGGGTGAGCAGGCCTTCCATGCGGCGGCTGTAATCGAACTGCTTGCCGGCCATGGTCAATTCGGAGTTTTCCGATTGATCAGACAGCAGATTGCCCTTTTGGTCGACGACCGTGATCTGCGACTTGCTCAGTTCAGGAACACTGGTGGCCACCAGATTGATAATGGCCAATACCTGCCCCGGCTCAAGCGAACGCCCGGCGTACAACTCGACCAGCACCGAGGCGCTGGGCTTGCGTTCGTCACGGACAAAGACCGAGCTTTTGGGAATGGCCAGGTGCACGCGGGCAGCCTTGACGTTGTTCAGGCTGGAAATGGTGCGAGCCAGTTCGCCTTCAAGACCGCGGCGGTAGCGCGTGGCTTCCATGAACTGGCTGGTGCCCAGGCCTTGATCCTTGTCGAGGATTTCAAAGCCGATATTGCTGTCGGTCGGCGTGACTCCGGCGGCGGCGAGCTTGAGACGCGCACGGGCAACGTCATCGGCCTTGACCAGCAAGGCTCCCGAGTTAGGTTCAACGGTGTAGGCAATGTCGGCGGCGGCCAGGGTTTCGGTGACCTGCTTGGCGTCCATACCGGCCAGACTGCCGTATAGCGGCCGGTAGTCGGGCTGTTGCGACCACAGGACTACAGCAAAGCCGATTGCCACGCTTGCTGCCAGACCGACCATAAGGCCGACCTGACGCAACATGGTCATATCAGCCAGGTTGTCCAGAAAGGAAAGACCAAACAGCGGGGGCTTGCCGCCCGCCGGGCCGGTATTGGCCGGAACGTTATCCGTGAGTGCATCTGCCATGACTTGATATCGCCCTTAAACCGGCATCTGCATGATGTCTTGGTACGATTGAACCAGCTTGTTTCGTACCTGGGTCAAGGCCTGGAATGAAACGCTGGCCTTTTGCGAGGCGATCATCACATCCGTCAGGTCGACACCACTCTTGCCGATCTCAAAAGCGTTAGAGAGTTGAGTCGACGCCTGCTGAGTATCGCTGACCTTATTGATCGCGTTACCGAGCATGTCCGAGAAGCTACTGGCACCCGCTTCAGGCGCGGCTTGCACAGACGATTTCGATTGCGCCATAGCGTCCATTTGCATGGCCCGCATATCCAACATCAATCGATTAAATTCAATACCTTGGCTCATGGACCACTGCCTCCGACAACCCGCATTTTTTTGACGCTGGGACAACGCTTACTGGGTTAAAGCAACAAAGATGCCAGCTCTATGCCACATAGTGTGATTAACGTAACAAAACGTCGCGTCTGCGGATTGAAATCAAGATCAACCCTCACCCCAACCCTCTCCCAAAAGGAGAGGGAGCTTTACCGAGCTGAATTCGGATTCAGTGTCTGCACTCAAGGTGAATGATCGCTAGAACATCCCCCAATCAGTCCCCTCTCCCTCCGGGAGAGGGTTAGGGTGAGGGCAACTAGCTCGACGCAAACAGATACGCCTCTACATCCATCCCGGCGTCACGCATTTGCGCCAGCTTGTAGCGCAAGGTACGCGGGCTAATACCCAGTCGCTCAGCAGCTTCCTTGCGCCGCCCGCGCTCGTTGCGCAGGGTATCGATAATCATCTGAAACTCACGACGGCGCAGGTCTTCACCCAACGCCCCGGCGCCATCACCCGCATCAACCGGCAAGGTTTCAGCCAGCACCGGCAACGGCGCACAAGCCACCGGCCCGGCCAGGCAAAAATCGGCCGCCTCGATCAAACCACCCTGCTGCAAAATCAGCGCGCGCTGGAGCGCATTGTCCAGCTCACGCACATTGCCCGGCCACGGGTAGCCGATAAGGGTCGCTTTGGCCTGAGACGAGAAACGTACCGTCGTGTGCTTCATTTTGCTGATGTGCCTGGCCAGCATGCGCTCGGCCAACGGCAGAATATCCGCGGTGCGCTCGCGCAAGGGACGCCAGGCCAGCGGAAATACCGAAAGCCGGTAAAACAAATCTTCACGAAAGCGCCCCGCTGCCACTTCGGCGGCAAGATCCCGGTTGGTCGTGGCGACCACCCGAATATCCAGCGCAATCGGCTTGCGCCCGCCCACCCGCTCCACTTCGCGCTCTTGCAACACCCGCAGTAATTTGGCCTGCAAACTCAGGGGCATTTCGGAAATCTCGTCGAGCAACAACGTACCGCCGTCCGCTTGCTCGAACTTGCCAGCCTGCGCCGCGATGGCGCCGGTAAAGGAACCCTTCTCATGACCAAACAAGGTGGCTTCAAGCATGTTGTCGGGAATGGCTGCGCAGTTGATCGCGACAAAGGGCTGCTCGGCACGGCTCGAATGCTGATGGATGTAGCGAGCCAGCACTTCTTTACCCGTGCCCGACTCGCCCGAAATCAATACCGTCGAATCACTGCGCGCCACCCGAGCGGCCAACTCCAGTAACTGCACGCTGGCCGGCTCAACCGCCACCGGGCCAAGCGTGTCGACCACACCCAGACTGCCCAGTGCGTGGCGAGCCACCAGATCCAGCAACGCCTTGGGCTCAAACGGCTTTACCAGATAATCGGCCGCCCCTTGACGCATCGCGTCAACAGCACGCTCAACGGCACCGTGCGCCGTCATCAATAACACCGGCAACTGTGGCTGAGTCGCACGTAAACGGCTGAGCAGTTGATGACCATCCATGCCGGGCATATTGACGTCGCTGACCACCAGACTGAATGGCTGCTCGGCCACTGCCAGCAACGCCTCTTCTGCCGAAGCCACAGCATGAAAACCATGCCCAGCCAGCATCAGCGTGTCCACCAGGGCTTCACGCAAAGCGTGATCGTCTTCGACCAACAGGACTTTGATTCGCATGACCATCAGTTGTGCTCCGGCGCGGCGTGGATCAACGGCAAGCTCATCAGCACACAGGTGCCGCGCCCCATTCGCGAACGCATGTGCAATTGCCCTTGATGCGCGCGCACCACCGCATTGACCACCGCCAACCCCAACCCGGTGCCCGTGGCTTTGGTGGTGAAAAAAGGCTCGCCCAGTCGCTCCAGCACGCCGGGCGCAATGCCACTGCCACTGTCACTCACGCACAGGCGCAACGCCGTGCCCCGCGCATACAGGTGCACTTTAAGGCGTACCTGAGGCGTGCCGGCTTGCAGAGCGTTTTCAATCAGATTCAGCAACGCCCCGACCAGCGTGTCTCGGTTGCACAGCAGTTGCCCCTCATGAGCATCACACTGCCAGCGGATGGCCACACCCTGAACATGAACCTGGGCGGCCGACTGCAGCGCTTGCATCAAGGCCGCGGGCGACACCCTGTCCGCCAATGGCAATTCACCACGGGCAAACACCAGCATGTCACGCACCTGATGCTCCAGCTCATGCAGCCGCTCTTTAAGGCGACCGGCAAAACGCTGCTGGGTCTGCACCGGCAGCTCCTGCTCAGTCAAATGACTGGCGTAGATCAACGCGGCGGACAACGGCGTGCGAATCTGGTGGGCCAACGAGGCCACCATGCGGCCCAGTGATGACAGACGCTCATGGCGCGCGAGCTGATCCTGCAAGCGACGGGTTTGCGTCAGATCATTGAGCAGCACTAACTGCCCGGGCTCTGCATCCAGCGAACGGGTGGCAATCGACAGACGCCGACCATCCGTGAGCGACACTTCGTGACCATCATCCTCACGAGGCGCAAAACAGCGAGTAATCACCTGCCGCCACAACTCGCCTTGCAGCGGCTCACCCAGCAGTTCAATGGCGGCCGGATTGGCCTCGCGCACGTGACCGCGATCATCGATAACGATGACCCCGCCTGGCAACAGATCAAGGAGGTTTTGCAGCCGGTTGGCCAGCCGTTCTTTCTCGGCCAGCTCGGCCATGCGCTGAGCACTGACCACGGCCAGCTCACCTTTAAGCTCAGCCACACGGGCTTCGAGCAGGCTGTAGGAATCGCTCAACTGAGTCGACATTTCATTGAACAGCGAGAACGCTTGCTCCAGTCCTTCGCGACGGGCTGGCTGCGTTGCAAGCGGGAGGCCCTGCCCTGCAAGATCAGGGGCCGAGGCGTGTTGGGCAGTATGGGGCATGAGGCATTCTCGCTTGGCTGACCGTCATAAAACGGTTCGTTACACCAAGCAAAGCAATACCCGTGCCTGAAACTCTGATGCAGATCTGCAGCCGCTGCCGAAGAACACAAAGGGCTGCGCTGCGGCCCGGATTTAAACGCGAAGGGTCAATCGTCCAACTGCTCTTCGCCTTCGCGACGGCTCATGCCGTATTTGCGCATCTTTTCGACCAGGGTGGTACGTCGAATGCGCAGGCGTTCGGCTGCCCGTGCGACGATGCCGTTGGCATCGTCCAGCGCTTGCTGGATCAACCCCTGCTCCAGGCCGCCCAGGTAATCCTTGAGGTCAAGCCCTTCGGGCGGCAGCATCGCAGAGGAGCTGAAGTCAGGCACGCTGTTATTGATCGCTACCCGCTCCTCCATTTCACTGAACATCGGGTCCGGAGCCTGCTCGTCATCGTCGTCTACATAGCGGAATTTCTTCGGCAGCTCAGCAACCCCAATCACACCATACGGATGCATGATCGCCATACGCTCGACCAGGTTGGCCAACTCTCGGACGTTGCCCGGCCAGGCGTGTCGGCACAACGACATGATCGAGACAGAGTTAAAGCGAATCGAACCGCGCTTTTCATGCTCCATGCGCGAAATCAACTCGTTCATCAACAACGGGATGTCTTCGACACGCTCACGCAACGGCGCCATTTCGATCGGGAAAACATTGAGGCGGTAATACAAGTCTTCGCGAAAAGCGCCGACTTCAATCATGCTTTCGAGGTTTTTGTGCGTAGCGGCAATAATGCGCACATCCGCGCTCTGGGTCTTGTTGCTACCCACACGCTCAAAGGTGCGCTCCTGCAATACACGCAGCAGTTTGACCTGCATCGGCAGTGGCATATCACCGATTTCATCAAGAAACAGCGTGCCGCCATTGGCCAGCTCAAAACGCCCGGCACGGCTGGTGATGGCGCCGGTGAAGGCGCCCTTCTCATGACCAAACAATTCGCTTTCGAGCAACTCGGCAGGAATTGCCCCGCAGTTGACCGGCACAAACGGTGCGTCGCGGCGCTTGGAGTGGTAGTGCAAATTGCGCGCGACCACTTCCTTGCCCGTGCCGGATTCACCGAGGATCAATACGCTGGCGTCGGTATCGGCCACCTGCTGCATCATTTGACGCACGTGCTGAATGGCACGGCTGGTACCGACCAGGCTACGAAACAGGTTGGGTTCACGGTGACGGCCGCGCTCGCGAGCCTTGTCGTACATCTCGCGATAGACTTGGGCGCGGTGCAGGGAATCAAGCAATTTGCTGTAGCTGGGGGGCATTTCAAGGCTGGACAGAACACGGCGACGTTGGTCTTCAGGCAACTCTGCCGAAGAAATTTCACCTAAAAGCATAATGGGAAGGAACTCATCCCACTCTGCCACTGTCTTAAGCAAGCTCGAAATGCCGCCAGCGATGTTTACAGCGCCTACCAGCACACACAGCACCTCGCGACTGGAGGTCAGCAGACTGACATCTTGTTCCCATGCGTGGCTGGTGCTGGCTAAATTTTCTTCGCCCAGAAAATTTAGAATCACCGCCAGATCACGGCGGCGTACGCTATCGTCATCGATAAGCAGAATTTTGGTTTCACGCCACATGCAATAGCAACTTCCCTAGTCAGCTCAATACCCGGATGGCAGGGCATTATTTAGCCGCCCTACCCTGTTGGATGCTTAGGACGACTGAAACAGGATACAGCACTAGTTAAGTCATAAACCTACATACAGTCAAATTTATGGCGCACTGCGTCAATAAACCACACATTTTTTATGCCTTAACCGAATAGATGGTAAACCTTTGATGCATTTTTTGCTTGGTTGATCTGAGACATCTGATCGACCAACTGCTGCCGTTCGCCTGTCGCAGCCTCCAACAGCATGCGATAAACCACCAACAACCCCTCCAGATTCTCGCGCAGTACAGCCTCGTCCACCGGCGCTTCATCCAGAACGCACTCGACCGACTGGCGACAGGCCAAGTCCAACTCGCCAATAGCATCCCAATTGCGCTCTGCCAGGGCATTGACCAGCGCATCACGGGTTTCTTGAATTCGTTGCAATTGGCTCATAACGCACTCCTCGGCTACTCAGGCGGTTTTACTCAGGCGCGATTTCATCCCAACCACTTTTAACCGTAATCAACAAACGAGCGACTTCATCGATGATTTCGGGATCGTTTTTCAGGTTGGCTTGAAGCAGGCGCGAGCCCATGTATTCGTACAGATCATCCAGCTGACGAATCGAAGCCGGGTCTTCGGCCTTTTTTTCATCCAGCCCCTGACGCAGCCCGACAATGATGTCGATGGCCTTGCCGAGCAATTCGCCTTTTTGCGCAATATCTCCGCGCTCCATTGCCCCTTTGGCCTGAGCCATGCGATCAAGCCCACCCTGCATCAGCATTTGCACCAACCGATGCGGGCTGGCCTCGGAGATCTGAGCGTGGGAATTGACCTTCTGGTACTGGCGAAGGGCTCTCATGGGATTCATGTTTCTACCTCGTAACAGGGACCGCTGGAAATATAAGCGCTTGAAATAAACGACTGAAAAGACGCCACTGTGTTGTATGTCGACGTGACGACACAGAACTTGAGCGCGGCTTATCAAGTCGATTTAGGATTGTTCAGCGAGTTCAGCGTGGTCATCATGCTGGTGGCCGATGCCGTGATCTGAGCGACCAGCGTGTCCATCGCGTTGTACTTGGCCATCAACGACAGCTGCAGGCTGTTCATGCGTGTTTCCAGCGCTGTCTGCTGCTTGGTCAGGTCATTGAGACTGGTGGTCAAACTGGCGGAACGCGCCGCGAGGATGCCGGTATTGCTTCGCGCATAGTCAGCCGTCGAGTTTTGCAGGCGCATCAGCAAGCCTTTGTCACCGGTGAAGATGGTTTTGAGGTCTGACGCATTGGTGGCCACCGCGGCATCCCACTTCTTGTCGTTGATCTCAAGCAAACCCGAGGTCTGGTTGGTGCTCACACCAAACTGCGCCAGCGACTTCAATTCACCGGTGCCCGACATGGCATTGAGTTCATTGCGCAAGGTTGAGGTCAGGGTGCGCATGGTGGCATCCCCGGTCAACGCGCCCGCGGTCTGCGTGCCGTCTTCGCTCTTGGTGACTTTGGTCTCGGCATTGATGGCCGTGAGCAATGCGTTGTAAGTGTCTACGAAGCCCTTGACCGCCGACTTGAGCTGAGTCGAGCTGGTGGACACCGATACTGTGGTCGCAGCGGCGCCGCTGGCGGTTGGCGCAATCAACTGAAGACTGACACCACTGATCGCGTCGGCAATGTTATTGGTCTTGGACACCATTTCGATGCCGTCGATGCTGTACAGGGCGTTTTGTGGCGGGTCGATCACCTTGAAGGCGTCTTCCAGGCCACTGTCACCTTCCAGACTGAGGTCGCTGCCCTCGCCCATGGTAGTCGTGGTCAAGACCATTCGCGACCCATTGGCGTCGGTCAGGATGTTGGCACTGATGCCCTTGGCTCCGTACTGGCTGTTGATCGAGTCGCGCACCTGCTGCAAGGTCGCCCCGGCCGGTACGCTGACATCAAACTTGGTGTCGCCCTGCTTGATGATCAGATTGCTCGGCGTGGAGCCTGTATTGACGACTGAACTGGCGCCCTTGTCGTAAACCTTGGTGGAGATTTTCGACGCGGTAGCCAATTGCTCGACTTTAAGCGCGAAGCTGCCGTTGGACGCACTGCCGCTCAAAGTCACCTTGGCGGTTTTCTCATCCGACGAGGTGGCGGTCAAACCGCCGAAAATGGTGGTGGTGTTCATCGTCGCCAGGGCCGAGCGGAAATTGCTCAAGGCCGACTGCACCTTACCGATGGACGACAGCGTGGTGGTTGCTTTCAGTGATTGGTTGTTGATTTGTGTTTGCTTGGGCGCTTTTTCAGCCGCAACCAACGACTTTACAATCGCCTGAGTATCGACGTTCGAACCGATACCGCTAACCGTAGTACCTGCCATCATCCTTCTCCTTATCCAGTGGCTGCTGTTTTGTTGACGAACAACGCCTCAAGACAAACAGCAACAAATTTCGTGCCAGCTCAGGCCTTGCTTTCAAACAGCAGGCTGTTGGCATTGGTCAAACTTTGCGCCAGTTTCAGCGCGGCTTCCGAGGGGAGCTGACGGATCACTTCACCACTGTCCGTGGCAATCACCTTGACCACCACCACACCGGTGGAGTCATCGATGGAGAAATCCAGATTGCGCTGAGTCGATTGCACAAACTCGCGAATATCCGTGACGGCTTTCTCCAGCTCATCGCGCTGGGGGATGCGGTCCGCTTCAACGCTTTCAGCCTTGGGCTGAGCATTGGCAGCCGATGGGTTCAGCACCTGCACTGGTGCGGAGTAAGCGTGGTTCAGCTTGACACTCATGTCCATGACGCAGCCCTCTTCACTGAAAACACAAAAGGGCGCGTAAACGCGCCCCTCCGTTTGTTACCAAGCGCTGGAGTTACTGAAGCAGTTTCAGTACAGCGGACGGCAGCTGGTTAGCCTGGGACAGGATTGCAGTGGAAGCCTGTTGCAGGGTTTGTTGCTTGGTCAGCTGAGCGGTTTCCGATGCGAAGTCAACGTCCTGGATCGCGCCACGTGCCGCAGTGGAGTTGTCCGAGATGCTGCGCAGGTTGGAAACAGTGCTGTCGAAACGGTTTTGCACGGCACCCAGGTCAGCACGCTGGGAGTCGATGTTGGCGATCGCCTGAGTGATAACAGCGATGGCGTCTTGTGCGCTGGTAGCAGTCGTTACATCGGTATCTGCGATAGTGGTTTTAACGGAAGCTTTTGTTAAGTCCGCGCCACCAACACCCACTGCAAACACACCACCTACACCCGCACCGCTTAACGAATAGCCTTTAGCCGAATCCAGGGAGATTGCACCAGTTACCGTGAGTTTGTCGGTACCGGCTGCTAATGTAGTAAGAGCTGTAGCGAATTTTCCTGCACCATCCTTGGCTTGAACCGAAACACCTGTCCCGCCAGCAGCACTGGTAAATTCAAAATTCTCACCAGAATCAGACTTAATAGACAGTGACTGAGCACTGCTATCAAAGTTTACGGTAATGCCAAGCTTTGCTGCGTTGGAGCTCAGCTGATCAGCCAGACTATCAAGGTCAGTAACGCCTACAAAGTCTACGTCTTGACCGCCAACTTTCAGGTTGAAGTTCGCAGGCGTGCCCGCAGGAGCAGTAACCGTCAATTTGGCTTCAGTGCTGGCGGTTGCAGACAGACCACCAATCAAGCCATTCAGTTGGGTAGCAGTCTTCTTGGCTGACTCACCCCCACCCACAGTGATTTCTTTGCTCTCGCCACCACCTGTAACGTTGATGACGCCACCAGTCACACCGCCTGCAGTAGGCACAATCGCCACAGACTTAACCTGCTGCGAACCAATGGCGTTTGCCGACACATCACCCATGGTCATGTTGATGGTCTGGTTGGCGTTGGCACCGATCTGGAAAGCGGTGGTACCGAACGAGCCGTCCAGCAGGTTCTTGCCACCGAAAGTGGTGGTGGTTGCAATACGGGTCAGTTCCGAAGTCAGGGCCGCGTACTGGGCGTTGTTCGACTTGCGGTCTTCTGCACTCAGGGAACCGTTGGCAGACGACAGAGCCAGGGTACGCATGGTTTGCAGAATGTTAGTGGATTCCTGCATTGCGCCTTCAGCGGTTTGCGCAATGGAGATACCGTCACCGGCGTTCTTGATCGCTGTGCCCAGGCCGTTGATCTGGCTGGTCAGACGGTTGGAGATTTGCAGGCCGGCCGCATCGTCTTTAGCGCTGTTGATACGCAGGCCGGAAGACAGGCGCTGCATGGAAGTCGACAGAGCAGTCGAGGATTTGTTCAGGTTGTTCTGAACGTTCAGCGATGCAAGGTTGGTGTTTACGGTTAAAGCCATGACGAAATCCTCACTGGGTAATTACTGCGGCTTCCGGCCCTGGCAACCGCCGGGTGTGGCCTAGAGAACCTTCGTAATAGTTATCGTCGTCAATGCACGTTGCTTGAGGGCTTTTTTCGATTTTTTTAATGGCCGTGGGCCATCCCTTGTATTTCAGGGGGTTAGCGGCGGGTTTTAGTCAGGGGTATGGCTGGAAAACAGCCCTCACCCTAGCCCTCTCCCAGAGGGAGAGGGAACTTGATCGGTGTCGTTGCGCACACCTGCTTTTGCTTTTAGTCCCCTCTCCCTCCGGGAGAGGGCTAGGGTGAGGGGCTTTTGGCCGACGCCTACAAAACGATCGGCCGACGCCCGGAAAACGAGTGAGCCAAGGTTCCGCCATCCACCAGCTCCAACTCGCCGCCCAACGGCACACCGTGGGCAATACGCGAGGCGATCAACCCCTTATTGCTCAACAACTGGGCAATGTAATGCGCTGTCGCTTCACCCTCCACCGTTGGGTTGGTCGCCAGAATCACCTCTCTGAAGGTCCCTTGCTCGGCAATGCGCGCCATCAATTGCGGAATGCCAATAGCCTCCGGCCCCAACCCATCCAGAGGCGACAAATGCCCCTTGAGCACGAAGTAACGTCCGCGGTAGCCGGTCTGCTCAACGGCGTACACATCCATCGGCCCTTCCACCACGCAGAGCAAGGTGTCATCACGGCGCACATCGGCGCACTGCGGGCACAGGTCATCTTCGGTCAAGGTTCTGCACAGACGGCAATGCCCCACGCCGTCCATCGCCTGGCTCAAGGCCAGCGCCAAACGCGACCCGCCACTGCGATCACGCTCCAGCAATTGCAGGGCCATGCGCTGTGCGGTTTTTTGACCCACACCCGGCAAGGTACGCAGGGCATCGATCAATTGGCGAATAAGGGGGCTAAAGCTCATAAGGAAAGGTCCGACAAAACAACGAGAAGCGGTTTATACCCGCAGGGTGAAACCAGGTCAAATACCCGTAAAACAGGCAAAAAAATGCCAGGCGCGGGGCCTGGCATTTCAGCGCCTTAGAAAGGCATCTTCATGCCCGGCGGCAGTTGCATGCCAGCGGTAACGCCCGACATTTTGTCCTGGCTGTTGGCTTCGATCTTGCGCACGGCGTCATTGACGGCAGCGGCGAACAAGTCTTCCAGCACTTCGCGATCATCTTCACTCACACCTTCCAGCAGTGTCGGGTCGATGCTGACGCGCTTGATGTCGTGGCGACCGGTCATCACCACCGTCACCATGTCGCCACCCGCTTTACCGGTGACTTCGGCGTTGGCCAGTTCTTCTTGCATCTTGGCCATTTTTTCCTGCATTTGCTGCGCCTGCTTCATCAGGCCGGCCATGCCACCTTTCATCATGGGAATCACCTCGAACGTTATTTGGACAATGCACCCGCGGCTTAAAGAACCCCGAGCTGTAAATGTATACCTTTGCCGTCAGGAGGCCTTGGCCTCTTCAACGTCGACAGGCTGGATCGTATCGTCGCGAACTGCCGCACCGAACTGTTCAATCATTTTTTGCACCAGCGGATCTGCGTAAATCGACTCTTCAGCCAGACGCTGTCGCTCTGCCCGAAAGCGTGCCGCTGCCTGAGCCGGGGTTTCCTGCTCTGGCTTGACCAGCTCAATAGTGACTTTGAGTGTGCGCTGGTGGTACTGGTTCAGTGCGTCATTGAGTCGGCGCTGCTGGGTCGCGTTAAACAGCGCACTGTGCGCCGGGTCCAGATGCAACAGCCAGTTATCCCCTTCCACCGCAATCAAGGTGCAGTTGGCACCAATGCTCGCGGTCATCCCCGATACCGGTAATTTGGGGAACATATTCAGCCATTCAAGGGCCAGGCCCGTGGCTGGCATTGCCGCCGGCATAGGTTCTGGCTCTGGCGCAGGTTCAGCGGCATGCTCGCTGGCCAACTCATCCAGGTAGCTGTAGGCAGCCGAGTCCATGTCCGGCTCGATGTAGTCTTCATCCAGCGGCGGCTCGTCATCGCGATCCATCCCCGACAACGCGGCGTCAACCTGATCCACCGTGGGCTCAGGCATGGACGGCGCCACCCACTCGGGGGCGTCCGGCACCACACTGTCGGGCGTCGGCAACGGCATCGGCGGCAGTTCGGGCGGTTCGCTGACCGTATCCAGCATCGGCTCAGGCACTGGCGTGTCATCGACCACCGGAACAGACGGCTCGTTCCACGGCAAGTCCACCGGCGGTGGCGCAGTTACTTTGGGCGCTTCTACAGGTGCCGGTGCAGTCTCGACCACCGGCTCTGGCGCGGGCTCCTCAACAACCACTGCCTTGGCGGCTGGAGCAACAGGTGTTGGCGCCGCCACGGATTGAGCGGAATCAACTGTGGCCTGGCTGATCCCCACTGGCTTTAGCGGCTGACTCGGCGAGTCTGTCGCATCTGCCGGGCGGAAGGCCAGCATCCGCAGCAAGACCATCTCAAAGCCGCCTCGCGGGTCGGGCGCCAGCGGCAAATCGCGCCGGCCAATCAGGCCCATCTGATAATAAAACTGCACATCTTCCGCCGGCATCGCCTTGGCCAGCGCCAGCACGCGATCACGATCGCCGTGACCGTTGTCGACACCCTCAGGCAACGCCTGAGCAATGGCTACGCGGTGGAACACATTGAGAATTTCGGACAGCACGCCATTCCAGTCCGGGCCTTGCTCGGCCAAATGACGAACTGCTTCAAGCAATGCTCGCGCATCCCCTTCAATCAAGGCATGCAGCAGATCGAATACCTGACCATGGTCGAGGGTGCCGAGCATCGCCCGCACATCCGCCGCCAGCACTTTACCCTCACCGAAGGCAATGGCCTGATCGGTGAGGCTCATGGCGTCTCGCATCGAGCCGTCGGCCGCACGGCCCAACAACCAGAGCGCGTCGTCTTCGAACGGCACGTTCTCGACACTCAGCACATGGCTCAAGTGTTCGACTACGCGCTCAGGGGTCATGTTTTTCAGCGAGAACTGCAAGCACCGAGAAAGGATGGTGGCGGGCAGCTTTTGCGGATCGGTCGTCGCCAGAATGAACTTGACGTAGGGCGGCGGCTCTTCAAGTGTTTTCAACAGCGCATTGAAGGAATGGCTGGAGAGCATGTGCACTTCGTCGATCAGGTAGACCTTGAAGCGCCCACGGCTCGGGGCGTACTGCACGTTGTCGAGCAGCTCGCGGGTATCTTCCACCTTGGTGCGGCTGGCGGCGTCGATTTCGATCAGGTCGACAAAGCGCCCTTCATCAATCTCCCGGCACACCGAACACTCGCCGCATGGCGTCGAGGTAATACCTGTTTCACAGTTCAGGCATTTGGCGATGATCCGCGCAATGGTGGTCTTGCCGACACCTCGCGTCCCGGTAAACAGGTAGGCGTGATGCAGGCGCTGACTGTCCAGGGCGTTGATCAGAGCCTTGAGCACATGGGTCTGGCCGACCATTTCGCGGAACGAGCGCGGACGCCATTTACGTGCAAGAACCTGATAACTCATTGATAACCGTCGCGTCTGAAAAGCGGAAGGGGCTAATGCTAGCGGAGCAAGGGCAAAATTGCATCCGATGCGCACTTTAAACTGCTTGGTGCAGTTGAAGTACGTTTTCTGCGCCCACAAAAAAATGTCGACTGAGGCATAAAGCGTCGATTGATTTTTAGATGAGGAAGATGCTGAATTTCTGACTAAAAGCCCTGCGCAAATGAGGACTTTTAAAATGGAGGCAACCCCACCAGCCACACCCCGGCACACAATGTTCCCGCTGTGGCTGCTTCCTTCCGGATCTGACCAGGTTCACGGGTAATCGTTGCGGAGGGACCGATAGGGTCACCATAACAACATCCGCTTGGCAGCGAACGGCGCCATTGTACCTGTCTGAGAAAAACTTACAACCGCCATGACCGAATAAAAAAATGAGCCGTCTCAATGACTTGGATTCAGAGGTGGCGGTCTCTCTCTCGAAGGCCTGTTCGCGGTCAAGCAGGGAACACTTAATCGCGTAGCCGCTGACGAGTCGTCAGCGGCACGAATTGCTCCAAACGCTAAATCGAAATCCCTTGCTGCGCCAGGAACGCGACAAAGGCCTCTTCATCCAGCACTTTAAGCCCAAGCTCATTGGCCTTGACCAGCTTGGAGCCTGCGCCCGGCCCCGCAACCACACAGTGGGTCTTGCCAGACACCGAACCCGACACCTTGGCGCCCAGGCTCTCAAGCTTGTCCTTGGCCACATCACGGCTCATCAACTCCAGCGAACCGGTCAACACCCAGGTCTGCCCGGCCAGTGGCAAACCTTCAACCGCCTTTTTCTCGCTCTGCCAATGCATGCCGAAATCACGCAGTTGCGCCTCGACCGCCAGTGCCATGCGAGCATTCTCGGCATTGTCAAAGAATTCCCGCACCGCCTTGGCCTGCTTCTCTGGCAGCGCTTGGCGCATATCGAGCCAATCGGCATTGATCACCGCTTCAAGGGAGCCAAATTTATCCGCCAGCTTCTGCGCACCGCCCGGCCCCACAGACGGAATATGCAATTTGTCGATCAGACCACCGAGCGTGGCGCTGGCCGCGAACTCGGCACCCAGCTCGCCCTGATCCTGCAATTCAAGCCCCCGCTCAAGCAGTTGGGCGATCACTTGCTGGTTGTGCGCGTCGCTGAAGAAACTGTGAATCTCGTGAGCCACTTCCAGCCCGACATCCGGCAGATAGGTGAGCACTTGCGGCAAGGCACGTTGCACACGCTCCAGCGAGGCCAACGAACGGGCCAGAACTTTCGCCGTTTCTTCACCCACATCCGGAATACCCAGCGCATAGATAAAGCGCGCCAGGGTCGGCCGCTTGCTGTCGGCGATTGCCGCGAGCAAATTCTTGCTCGACAGTTCGGCAAAGCCTTCCAGGTCGACAATCTGCTCGAAGGTCAGGGTGTACAGGTCGGCAGGTGAGCTCACCAGACCTTCGTCCACCAGTTGCTCCACGCTCTTTTCGCCCAGGCCTTCAATGTCCATCGCCCGGCGCGACACGAAATGAATAATCGCCTGCTTGAGCTGCGCCCCACAGGCCAACCGACCGACACAGCGGTACACCGCCCCTTCGCTGATGGTTTCGCGGCCCTTGCTGCGTTTGATCAATTGCGTGCGCTCAACGTGCGAGCCGCACACTGGGCACTTCTCAGGAATATGCACGGGACGCGCATCGGCAGGCCGACGCTCAAGCACCACCTGCACAACTTGCGGAATCACATCGCCTGCACGGCGGATAATCACCGTATCGCCAATCATCAACCCCAAACGCGCCACTTCGTCCATGTTGTGCAAGGTAGCGTTGGACACCGTTACACCGGCGACTTTCACCGGCTTGAGGCGCGCCACGGGCGTGACCGCGCCGGTACGGCCCACCTGAAACTCCACATCCAGCAGTTCGGTCAGCTCTTCCATTGCCGGGAATTTATGGGCAATGGCCCAGCGTGGTTCACGCGCACGAAAGCCCAGCTCGCGTTGTGACGCCAGGCTGTTGACCTTGAACACCACGCCGTCAATTTCATAGGGCAGCGACACGCGGCGCTCGCCAATGTCACGGTAGTAATCCAGGCATTCGCCGATACCCTTGGCCAGCTTCAGCTCATGACTGATGGGCATGCCCCATTGCTGCAACTGTTTAAGGTTGCCGATGTGAGTGTCAGAGATGTCTTCAGACACCTGCCCCAACCCGTAGCAACAAAACTCCAGCGGGCGGCTGGCGGTAATTTTCGAGTCCAGCTGACGCAGGCTGCCCGCCGCCGCATTACGCGGGTTGGCAAACGTCTTGGCGCCCACAGCCAACTGAGACTCATTGAGACGCTCAAAACCCGCCTTGGACATAAACACTTCACCGCGCACTTCCAGCACGGCGGGCCAGCCACTGCCATGCAGCTTGAGCGGGATGTTGCGCACCGTGCGCACATTGACGCTGATGTCTTCACCCGTAGTGCCATCACCACGGGTTGCACCGCGCACCAGAACGCCATCCCGATACAGCAGGCTGACCGCCAGACCATCGAGCTTGGGTTCGCAGCTGTATTCGACTTCAGCGCCGCCACCGAACAGATCACCTGCGGGCATGTCCAGGCCATCGCGCACACGACGATCAAAGTCACGCATGTCGGTTTCTTCAAAGGCGTTCCCCAAACTCAGCATCGGCACTTCGTGACGCACCTGAGTGAAGGCAGACAACGCCGCGCTGCCGACCCGCTGGGTCGGTGAATCAGCCGTGATCAGCTCGGGATGCTCGGCTTCCAGCGCTTTGAGCTCGTTAAACAAACGATCGTATTCAGCGTCCGGAATGCTCGGCTCGTCCAGCACGTGGTAGCGATAGTTGTGCTGATCCAGTTCAGCACGCAGCTCTAGAATGCGGGTATTGGCGGCGGTCATGGCGGGTGTTCTCTCACAAAGCAAAAGAGCAGCCAGGGCTGCTCTTGAGTTATTCATTTCATGTGTCAGTGGGGGCCAGCGCACCAGCCCCCCTCTGCTCAGCGTTTTTGGGTCAGGGCACGACGCTCGAATTCGACGATGCGCTGACGATAATGTTCGATGGTCTGTGCCGTCAAAACACTGCGCTGGTCATCTTTAAGCTCACCGTTGAGCTCTTGGGCCAGCTTGCGGGCAGCCGCCACCATGACATCAAAGGCCAGCTTAGGATTACGCGGCCCCGGCAAGCCGAGGAAGAAGCTGACCGCAGGGGTGCTGAACAGGTCGATATCGTCCAGATCAAACACACCCGGCTTCACGGCATTGGCCATGGAGAACAGCACTTCACCGTTGCCAGCCATGCTTTCGTGGCGATGGAAAATATCCATCTCACCAAATCGCAGGCCGCTTTCAAGAATGTTCTGCAACAACGCAGGCCCTTTGAAGCCATTGGTGTCGCGGCTGATGACGCTAATGACCAACACTTCCTGAGCTTCTGGCTGAGGTTGGGCTTTCTCTTCACTGGCCGATACCGCAGGCGTCGAGCGACCACGCGGCTTGGCGTCATGAACAAAGTCATCATCTCGGGCGCTAAGGCTCGGGCCATCATCTTCAAGATCAAGGTTGAGGTTCAAATCACCCTGGCTTGGCTCGCCTGAACGCTTGCTGCGCTTGGCGCCTTTATCACGGGCCGGCATGCTGACCGATGGCAAATCATGCTCATCGAGCTGCGGCTCTTTATGACCCGGAGTGTCCAATACCCGGGAAGGACCGAGCAACTCAGCACTGGTCTCCTCGTCCGGGGCATTTGAAAAGCTGCGATCCAGGCGAAACTTAAGTTTGCCTTTGCCACCGCGCATACGGCGCCAGCCATCAAAAAGAATACCGGCGATGACCACTATGCCGATGACGATCAGCCACTCGCGCAGACCGATTTCCATGTAATCCCGTGCCCCTAAAAAAATGATTCTATGAAGAAGAGCTAAAGCCCTTTAAAACGTGGCGCCAACTCTATGTTCTGAATGGCGTTTTGCCCACGTACAAAAAATGAAACGCTAAATTAGCACGACCAAAGATAACTTTACACCGTCCGTCGCAATGAGCTAATGCCGTGTGACCTTCGCTCTATAAACAAATTCGGTCAAATTTCCAGGAAATCACTTACTAACAAAATATTTCGCCCTTACATGCTTATAGCTCATGCATCGACCATTGCCATTGCCTCCTCGACATCGACCGCTACCAGACGCGAGCAACCGGGCTCATGCATTGTCACGCCCATCAACTGATCGGCCATCTCCATGGCGATTTTATTGTGGGTGATGTAAATGAACTGCACAGTCTGCGACATCTCTTTAACCAGTCGGGCATAACGGCCCACGTTGGCATCATCAAGCGGTGCATCGACTTCATCGAGCATGCAAAACGGTGCCGGATTGAGTTTGAAAATGGCAAAAACCAAGGCCAGAGCCGTCAGTGCTTTCTCGCCACCGGACAGCAAATGGATCGTGCTGTTCTTCTTGCCCGGTGGACGCGCCATGATCGTTACCCCTGTATCGAGTAAATCTTCGCCCGTCAGTTCCAAGTAAGCGCTGCCACCACCGAAAACTTTTGGGAAAAGCGCCTGTAATCCACCATTTATCTGATCAAAGGTATCTTTGAAGCGACTGCGCGTCTCTTTGTCGATCTTGCGAATCACGTTTTCCAGCGTTTCGAGCGCCTCGACCAGATCGGCATCCTGGGCATCCAGATAACGCTTGCGCTCGGACTGCTGCTGATATTCATCAATGGCTGCCAGGTTGATTGCACCCAGACGCTGAATACGCGCAGCAATGCGCTCCAGTTCTTCTTCGGCCTGCTGTTCATTGATCTCGTCATTGAGGGTGGCAAGCACACCATGCAAGTCATAACCATCGGCCAGCAACTGATCTTGCAGCGTGGTGCGTCGCACGGTCAGCGCCTGCCACTCCATGCGCTGCTGTTCAAGCTGGCCGCGAATCAACTGCGACTGCTGCTCTGCCTGATTACGACGCTTTTCAGCCTCGCGCAATTCGCGGTCGGCATCTTCAAGGGCCGCCTGAGCCACCTTAAGCTCTTCATCCACGGTCAAGCGTTTGTCGAGCAACTCTTCGAGTTTAAGACGCAGCTCTTCAAGAGGGGCTTCGCCCTCCTCCAGATTAAGGTTGAGCTGTTCACGCTTCTCGGCCAGGCGTTCGGCCTGCATTTCAAGCCGTTCAAGGGCCTGACGGGTGGAATCGTGCTGCGCTTTTAGCGAGCCCAATCGAACGGCCAACTGGTGCGCATGATCCTTGTGCTGACGCGCTTCCTGGCGCACCCGATCGAGCCGCTCGCGCAAGCTGTCACGCTGAGCCAGCAGCAATTCGCGCTGCTGGGTATCGGTGGCCATGGCGTCCAGCGCGTCCTGAAGCTGCAAGCGAGATTCACCCACGTGCTCGTGCTCCAAGGCACGCTGTTCGCCCAACTCGGCCAGCTCTTCATCGAGGCGGCGACGACGCAAGGTCAATTGCTCGACCTTGGCTTTACTGGCCGACAGCTTTGCCTTGATCTCTCCTTGCTGACGGGCTTCGTCCTGCAAGCGACGGCGAACCTGCTCGCGAGCCTCTTCTTGCGTCAGTTGCTGCTCACGCAGGTGCTGCAAGTGCTCTTCAAGAGTCGCCAGGGTGGCTTCACGCTCATCGCGCTCCAGGCCCAGACGCTGAATTTCCTGACCGCGCGCCAACACGCCGCTTTCAGCCTCGCTGGCACGGCGCACCCGCAGAAAGTTTCGCCCCACCCAATACCCGTCGCGGCTGATCAGGCTTTGACCGTCAGCCAATTGATTGCGTAAAGCCAGCGCCTGCTCAAGGGTCTCCACCGGCTTGACCTGACCCAGCCACGGCCCCAGGTCAAAGTCAGCTTCAACCTTATCCAGCAAGCTGCCAGCCATTCGCTCAGCCTGAGTACCGGCACTGAACAGACGCAAGTCACCTTGAGAAAACCCGGCAAGATCAAGCGCAGCAAAATCATCCACCAGCACAGCCTGAAGGTCGGCCCCCAGTACGGTTTCAACGGCAAGCTCCCAACCCGCCTCAACTCGCAACCCTTCGGCCAGACGCGGACGCTCGGCCAGATGCTGCTCACGCAGCCACTCACCGGCACCCGTGCCCGGATCCAACGCCGCTTGCTGCAAGGCTTCAAGGGAAGCCAGACGACCATTGAGGCGCTGCAGCTCGCCTTGTGCCTGCTGTTGATTCTGCGTGGCCTGCTGCAAGTCATGCCGCACCTGCTCAAGCCGCTCAACCAGTTGTTCTTCAGCCGCTTGCAGTTCTTCGTGGGTCAGCTCGCTGGTGGCCAGTAATTCGCTCAGCTCAAGAATGGCCGCGTCTTCAGGGTCTGCCGCCAGCAAGGCACGCTCTTCTGCCAAGCGGCGCTGACGCTCAGCCACGCGCTCCATGCTGGTCTCCAGCTGCTGGATACGGGCCTGCAAGATTTCAGACTGACGCTGCGGTTCAGCCGAACGCAGATTGAACGCATCCCACTGCTCCTGCCAGCCGTGCATGGTGTGTTCAGACTCTTCCAGCGCGGCGGCGGCCTCTTCAGCCGCTGCGCTGGTCAGCTCTTGCTCGGGTGCGAGCATTTCCAACTCTTCACCCAAGGTTGCCAACATCGTGCGGTCATGCCCCAGGTGCGACTCGGTTTCAAGGCGCGAGCGTTCCGCTTCACGCAAATCGTCTTGCAACTGGCGCAAACGCTGCTGACCGTGCTGAATACTTTGTTCCACCCGAGCAATGTCGCCACCGACCGAATAGAAGCGTCCTTGCACCAAATTGAAGCGCTCTGACAGATCATGGTGCCCATCACGCAAGCGCTCGATGCTGGCATCGGCATTACGCTGCTCAGCCACCAAGGCTTCGAAGCTGACTTCCTGAGTCCCAATGACCGCTTCGCGCTGCCCGACCTGATCGTTCAGCGCCTGCCAGCGCAGGGCCGACAGCTGTGCCTTGAGCTGGCGCTCTTCGCCTTTGTATTCCTGATATTTCTCAGCGGCCTGCGCCTGACGGTGCAAGCGCTCAAGCTGACGCCCCAGCTCTTCTCGCAGGTCGGTTAGACGGGCGAGGTTTTCATGGGTACGACGAATACGGTTTTCAGTCTCGCGGCGGCGCTCCTTGTACTTGGAGATGCCGGCCGCCTCTTCGATAAAGTTACGCAAGTCTTCGGGCTTGGACTCGATCAGCTTCGAGATCATGCCCTGCTCAATGATCGAATAACTGCGCGGGCCAAGGCCGGTGCCGAGGAAAATATCGGTGATATCGCGTCGACGACACTTGGTGCCATTGAGGTAATAGGTGGTCTGGCTGTCGCGAGTCACTTTACGGCGAATGGAAATTTCGGCGTAAGCCGCGTACTCGCCCAATAAAGTGCCATCGGAGTTATCGAAGACCAGTTCGATACTGGCCTGACTGACCGGCTTGCGGGTTGTGGAGCCATTGAAAATGACGTCCGTCATCGACTCGCCACGCAGGTTTTTAGCCGAACTCTCGCCCATTACCCAGCGTACGGCATCGATGATGTTCGACTTGCCGCATCCGTTAGGACCAACCACCGCGGCCATATTGCTCGGGAAGTTAACCGTGGTCGGATCGACGAAAGACTTGAAGCCAGCCAGCTTGATACAGGTCAGACGCACGCTCAGGCACCCGTCAAGGCAGACAACACCAGCGCACAACTGCGCTGGGAGTAGCAGCTCAGGACCACTCGAACTTGCGGCAAATCACGCGCCAGCACGGCTTCGAGCAACTGCGCGAACAGGGCCAGAAACTCGCTCATCTCGGCCTTGCGCTGTTCCAGTGCCAGGTAATAGGCACGGCTCATGGCCGGCTGCAGGTTTTCGACGGTTTCCTGCAAGTACGGGTTATCCGCAAATGGATACGCCGCACGCATCACATTGAAGCTTTCCTCAACAAAGGCGCTGATGTCCTGACGCTCCAGGCAGGCGGTCAAACGCTGCTGGATTTGCAGGAACGGGCCCAGGTCGGCAGGCACCGACCAGCGCTGGGCCACGGCGTTACCGAGCAAGATGTACATCTCGCTCATTAACGTACACAGACTCTGCACATTGTGCGTGGTCAGCTCAGTCACTTGGGCGCCGCGCCGAGGCAGGATGGCGATCAAATGGCGGCGTTCAAGGATCAGCAATGCTTCGCGCACAGAACCACGGCTGACATTAAGCGCCAGCGTGACCTTCTGTTCTTGAATACGCTCCCCAGGCTTGAGCTCCCCGCGAATGATCCGTTCGGCGAGGTGGTGAGCGATTTGCTCGGCGAGGCTATCCGGCGCCTTGAACGTCATGTTTTACCTTCAGAATCTTCGATCAGTGCAAGCGGCGCAGTGTAACTCAGTTGATACGTACTCGCGCAGAGGCCTAAGGGCCCAATTTGGCACGATTTAAGCAATTAAATCGGGTGGATATGAATTCCAGGGATCGCCGAAGGCCATTTGTTGACCCGAAGGTCAGCTTTGACTAGATTCAGTAGATCCCGCCTGAAGAAAAATAATGATTTTGCGAGGTGATGCGTGATCCAGTTCCTACTTAACCAGACATTGCGCACTGAGCACGCACTGGATCCGAATATTACCGTGCTGGAGTACTTGCGCGAGCATGCGCACAAACCCGGCACCAAGGAGGGATGCGCCAGCGGCGACTGCGGCGCCTGCACCGTCGTAGTCGGCGAGCTGCATACCAATCAGGAAGGCGCCGAGCAATTGCGCTACCGCAGCATTAATGCGTGCCTGACCTTTGTATCGACCCTTCACGGCAAACAACTGATCAGCGTCGAAGACCTCAAGCATCAAGGCCAACTGCACAGCGTGCAACGCGCAATGGTGGACTGCCACGGCTCGCAGTGTGGTTTTTGCACGCCGGGGTTTGTCATGTCGCTGTTCGCCCTGCAAAAAAACACCACGGGCAATCATGATGGCCAGCAAGCCCACGAAGCCCTCGCCGGCAACCTGTGTCGCTGTACAGGGTACAGGCCGATTCTGGCGGCCGCCGAACAGGCCTGCTGCTCTCGCCAACCGGATCAATTTGATGCGCACCACAGCCAGACTCTCAACCGGCTTAAAGCCATCGCAACCGCACCGCCCGCAGAGCTGCACAAAGATGACAAACGCTGCCTGTCGCCCCTGACCATCGACGATCTGGCCGAACTGTATCAAGCGCAGCCACAAGCACGCCTGCTGGCGGGCGGGACTGATCTGGCACTGGAAGTGACTCAGATGCATCGCCCGCTAACGGTCATGATTCATGTCGGCAATGTGGCCGACATGAAGCACATCGAACGCGTCGGCGATCAGCTGGAAATCGGCGCTGCCGTCACGCTGACAGACGCTTATGCAACGCTCACAACTGAATACCCGGACTTCGGGGAGTTGCTGCACCGCTTTGCCTCACTGCAAATTCGCAACCAAGGCACGTTGGGCGGCAACATTGGCAATGCTTCACCGATTGGCGACACCCCGCCCCTGCTCATTGCACTTGGCGCGCAGCTTGTCCTGCGCAAAGGTGCAGTTCGTCGCACGCTGGCGATTGAAGATTTCTTTATCGACTACCGAGTGACAGCCCGTCAGGAAGGCGAGTTTATTGAAAAGATCGTCATACCCTGCGCCAAACCTGGCCATACCTTTCGCGCCTACAAAGTATCCAAACGCCTGGATGACGACATCAGCGCCGTCTGTGCAGCCTTCAACCTGCGCATCGACCAGGGCCGAGTAGCCGAGGCACGCATTGCCTACGGCGGCATGGCGGGAACGCCCAAACGGGCCATCAGCTGCGAAGCCGTTTTGCTGGGTTCACCCTGGAACTCAGCCACCGTTGAGCATGCCTGCGCCGCACTGGCCGACGATTTCACCCCGCTCTCCGACTTTCGCGCCAGCAAGGAATACCGCCTGTTAAGCGCGCAAAACCTGCTGCGCAAATATTTCATCGAGCAGCAAACACCCCACCTCGAAACGCGGGTGACCGCTTATGTCTAACCAGCACAAGACCGAACCGACACAAGCCGAGCTCAGCGCCCTCTTCCAGCAAGACCTGAAGACCGGTGTGGGCCGTAGCGTCAAACACGACAGCGCCGAGAAACACGTGTCCGGTGAAGCGCAGTACATCGACGACCGCCTGGAGTTTCCTAACCAGTTGCATCTCTACGCGCGCCTGTCCGACCGTGCTCACGCCAGAATCCTCAGTGTCGATACCTCGCCTTGCTATGCCTTCGATGGCGTTCGGCTGGTGATCACCCACACCGATATTCCCGGCCTGAAAGACATTGGCCCGCTACTGCCCGGCGACCCGCTGCTGGCCATCGACACCGTCGAGTTTGTTGGCCAACCGGTGCTGGCTGTGGCCGCATACGACCTGGACACTGCCCGCAAAGCCGCGATGGCAGCCATTATTGAGTACGAAGATCTGGAACCCGTGCTTGATGTGGTGGAGGCCTTGCGCAAAAAGCATTTTGTGCTCGACAGCCACACCCACCAACGCGGCGATTCCAGCCGCGCCCTGAGCAAAGCCACTCATCGCCTGCAAGGTAATTTGCACATTGGCGGGCAAGAACACTTCTACCTGGAAACGCAGATTTCTTCTGTCATGCCCACCGAAGATGGCGGGATGATCGTTTACTGCTCGACGCAGAATCCGACTGAAATCCAGAAACTGGTGGCCGAAGTCCTCGACGTTTCAATGAACAAAATCGTCGTCGACATGCGTCGAATGGGCGGAGGCTTTGGCGGTAAAGAGACACAGGCCGCTAGCCCGGCTTGCTTGTGCGCAGTGGTGGCACGGCTGACTGGCCAGCCGACAAAAATGCGCTTGCCGCGTGTGGAAGACATGATGATGACCGGCAAGCGTCATCCGTTTTACATCGAATATGACGTCGGCTTTGATGATCAAGGCCGACTGCAAGGGATCCAGCTGGATTTGGCGGGCAACTGCGGCTATTCACCGGACTTGTCCAACTCTATCGTTGACCGCGCCATGTTCCATGCCGACAACGCCTATTACCTGGGCGACGCGACCATCAACGGCCATCGTTGCAAGACCAACACCGCTTCAAACACCGCCTACCGTGGCTTTGGTGGGCCACAAGGGATGGTGGCCATTGAAGAAGTCATGGACCGTATCGCCCGCCATTTGGGACTCGACCCGCTGACCGTGCGCAAGGCCAACTACTACGGCAAGACCGAACGCAACGTGACCCACTATCACCAGACCGTGGAACACAACCTGCTCGAAGAAATGACCGCGGAACTGGAAGCCAGCAGCCAGTACGCAGAGCGGCGCGAAGCGATCATAGCCTTCAACGCCAGCAGCCCCATCCTGAAAAAAGGCCTGGCATTGACCCCGGTCAAATTCGGCATTTCCTTTACCGCCAGCTTTCTCAATCAGGCCGGCGCACTGATCCACATTTACACCGATGGCAGCATCCACCTTAATCACGGCGGCACCGAGATGGGCCAAGGCCTCAACATCAAGGTTGCGCAAGTGGTGGCCGAGGTATTCCAGGTCGACGTCAGCCGGGTGCAAATCACTGCGACCAATACCGACAAAGTGCCTAACACCTCACCTACCGCCGCCTCCAGCGGCAGCGATCTGAACGGCAAGGCTGCGCAAAACGCCGCTGAAATCATCAAGCAGCGCCTGGTGACCTTTGCGGCTGAAAAATATCAAGTCGAGCCTCAGGCGGTGGTTTTCCGCAATGGCCAAGTACGCATTGGCGAACAACTGCTGAGCTTCGAAAGCCTGATCCAGCAGGCGTACTTCGGCCAAGTGTCGCTGTCGAGCACGGGCTACTACAAAACACCGAAGATTTTCTATGACCGCACCCAGGCACGCGGCAGGCCGTTCTACTATTTCGCCTTTGGCGCCGCCTGCGCCGAAGTCATCATCGACACCCTGACCGGCGAATACAAAATGCTGCGCACCGACATCCTGCACGACGTCGGCGCCTCGTTGAACCCGGCCATCGATATAGGTCAGGTCGAAGGCGGCTACCTCCAGGGTGCTGGCTGGCTGACCATGGAAGAACTGGTGTGGAACGCCAAAGGCAAACTCATGACCAATGGCCCGGCCAGCTACAAGATCCCGGCCGTCGCCGACATGCCGCTGGACTTGCGCGTCACCTTGGTCGAAAACCGCAAAAACCCGGAAGACACGGTATTCCACTCCAAGGCCGTGGGCGAGCCACCGTTTATGCTCGGCATCGCTGCGTGGTGCGCCATCAAGGACGCCGTCGCCAGCCTGGCGGATTACCGCGTGCACCCCAGCATCGACGCACCGGCAACGCCCGAACGTGTGCTGTGGGGCTGCGAGCAAATGCGCAAACACAGGGTCAATACACACCGTACTCATGAAGCCGTCGCTGTCGAAGGACATTGCCATGAATAACTGGATAAGCGCCCTCGCCGACTTGCAGCAACAAGGCGAACCTTGCGTGCTGGTCACCATCATCGAAGAACTCGGCTCGACCCCTCGCAATGCCGGCTCGAAAATGGTGGTCAGCGCCACCCGCACCTACGACACCATCGGTGGCGGGCATCTGGAATACAAAGCCATGACCATTGCCCGCGACATGCTCGAAAGCGGCAAACAAGACACTCAACTGCAGCGCTTCAACCTGGGCGCCAGTCTGGGCCAGTGTTGCGGGGGCGCCACCGTGTTGCTGTTCGAACCGATGGGGCAGGTGCAGGCGCAGATCGCCGTGTTTGGCGCAGGCCACGTAGCGCGCGCTTTGGTGCCGCTGCTTGCCAGCCTGCCCTGCCGCGTGCGCTGGATCGACTCACGCGAACTGGAATTCCCCGAGCACATTCCGTCGGGCGTGCGTAAAATCGTCACCGATGAACCCGTCGACGAAATAGCTGACCTGCCAGCCGGTTGCTACTGCATCGTGATGACGCATAATCATGCTTTGGATCTGGAACTCAGCGCCGCACTGCTCAAACGCAACGACTTTACTTATTTTGGCTTGATCGGCTCCAAAACCAAGCGCGTAAAGTTCGAGCATCGCCTGCGCGACCGAGGTATCAGTCCACAACACCTGCAGCGCATGCGCTGCCCGATGGGGTTGAGTGAAGTCAAAGGCAAGTTGCCTGTTGAAATTGCCATTTCCATCGCCGGCGAAATTATCGCCACCTACAATGCCCATTTCGGCCAGCACACCGCCCGCGCCGATCCCATTACGCACTTGCTGCCGTCATCAAGACGCAGCCACGCCACGACTTGAGAAACGTCATGACCCGCAAAGCCTACCGCGCCGCCATTTTGCACAGCATCGCCGACCCTGCCGAAGTCGGAATAGAAGCGTCCTACGAGTACTTCGAAGACGGCTTGCTGGTGGTTGAGAACGGTCAGATCAGCGCTGTCGGCCACGCCAGTGAACTGCTGGCGACGCTGGCCAGCGACACCCCCATCACCGAATACACCGACGCGCTGATAACGCCGGGCTTTATCGACACCCACATCCATTTTCCGCAGACCGGCATGATCGGCGCCTATGGCGAACAATTACTGGACTGGCTGAACACCTACACATTCCCGTGCGAAAAACAGTTCGCCGACAAGGCGCACGCCGACGAAGTCGCGGATATTTTCCTGAAGGAATTGCTGCGCAACGGCACCACCACCGCACTGGTATTTGGTAGCGTTCACCCGCAATCGGTTGACGCCCTGTTTGAAGCCGCCCAACGTCTGGACCTGCGCTTGATCGCCGGCAAAGTGATGATGGACCGCAATGCGCCCGAGTACCTGACCGACACCGCCGAATCCGGCTACAGCGAAAGCAAAGCCCTGATCGAGCGCTGGCATGGCAAAGGCCGCCTGCATTACGCCGTCACTCCCCGCTTCGCCCCCACCAGCACCCCTGAGCAGCTGACGCTGGCCGGCAAACTGCTGGGCGAATACCCGGACGTGTACCTGCATACCCATATCAGCGAGAACCTGCAGGAAATCGAGTGGGTGAAGTCGCTTTTCCCTGAACGCAAAGGCTATCTGGATGTGTACGACCACTACCAACTGCTGGGTGAGCGCTCAGTGTTTGCCCACGGCGTGCACCTGTGTGATGAAGAGTGCGCACGGTTGGCAGAAACAGGTTCAGCTGTCGCATTCTGCCCGACGTCCAACCTGTTTTTGGGCAGTGGTTTGTTCAACTTGCCGATGGCTGAAAAGCACAAACTCAATGTCGGTTTGGGAACGGATGTGGGCGCCGGCACCAGCTTTTCGCTGCTCAACACCCTGAACGAAGCCTATAAGGTCATGCAACTGCAAGGCGCCCGCCTCAACCCGTTCAAGTCGCTGTATCTGGCGACCCTGGGCGGAGCACGGGCACTGCGTCTTGAAGACCGTATCGGTAACCTGCAACCGGGCAGCGATGCCGATTTCCTGGTTCTCGACTACAACGCCACGCCATTGATGAGCTATCGCCTTCAGCAGTCGAAAAACATCGCTGAAACCCTGTTCGTATTGATGACCCTGGGCGACGACCGCACCGTAAAAGAGACCTATGCAGCGGGCAATTTGGTGCACGCACGCTAAGGACAAGCTCAACCCGTAGCAGCTGCCGAAGGCTGCGTCCGGCGGCGCAGCCGTCGTAAAGTCGCAGAATGCGTTATTTCTGATTGGCCGCACTCACCCAATTTACGATCACTGCGTGATCGGACGTCGCCTTCGGCAACTGCTACGAAAAGCTCAGAGTTTGGGGGCTGAACGTGAATTTTTACCCTTGGTTTGCAGCAAGTGCGAAAACACTGCATGCAAATCATCCGACGCGCTTTCTTCGTCGAGGTTGAGCTTGCTGTCGATGTGATCCATGTGGTGCATCATCAAATGCACCGCCTGCTTGGCATCCCGCGCTTCAATGGCGTCGATCAATTGCATGTGCTCGTCGTATGAGCAGTGCGAACGGTTGCCACTCTCGTACTGGGCAATAATCAAGGACGTCTGCGACACCAGACTGCGCTGGAAGCTGATCAAGGGCGCATTCTTGGCCGCCTCGGCCAGCTTGAGGTGGAACTCACCCGAAAGCCGAATGCCAGCCCCGCGATCACCTCGCGAAAAACTGTCGCGCTCGTCCTGCACCATGCCGCGTAGCTGCGACAAATCCTCGGCCGTAGCATGCACAACCGCCAATTCCGTGATCGCCTTTTCAACCAGTCGACGGGCGAAAAACACCTGGCGTGCTTCCTCTACGCTAGGGCTCGCCACCACCGCGCCACGATTGGGCCGCAATAACACGACGCCCTCATGAGCCAGACGGGACAGTGCGCGTCGAATAATGGTGCGACTCACCCCAAAGATTTCGCCCAGCGCTTCTTCGCTCAACTTTGTGCCAGGCGCCAGACGCTGTTCGAGGATCGCCTCGAAAATATGCGCGTAGACGATGTCATCCTGGGTTCCAGTGCGGCCGGTCTTGCCTGCACGGGGTTGTTTCTTGAGAGGCTGCAACTGTTCGTTCATGGGCACTCGTGTGGGAAAGCGGCGGCGAATAGGCGCTACGTTAATACGTAAACGGACGTCGCTGACAGAGAATTAATGCGAAAAAAACAGCACGCATTGTACACAACCAGCAGTGCCAGTACGACTGTACGGTCATTTGCGCCACCGTCTGTATGGCAACGAAATGTAACGTTTGCGCTTAGGCTGACGCCAGCGCCATCGCAACCGTACTTATTCAAGAACAAGGACTCTCGCTTCATGAACGACGCCACCCTGCCGCGCCTGCATCCGCTGACCGATACGTCACCCTCGGCGGTGGTTGCCGGCTTTATCGCCATGATGACCGGTTACACCAGCTCGCTGGTGCTCATGTTCCAGGCCGGTCAGGCAGCGGGCCTGAGCAGCGGGCAAATTTCTTCGTGGATCTGGTCGCTATCCATTGGCATGGCGGTGTGCAGCATAGGCTTGTCGCTGCGTTATCGCACGCCCATCACCATTGCCTGGTCGACACCCGGCGCCGCACTGCTGATTACCAGCCTGGGTGGCGTCAGGTATGACGAGGCCATCGGTGCGTACATCACCTGTGCAGTGCTGGTGATCATTTGCGGCATGACCGGCAGCTTCGAGCGGCTGGTCAAACGCATACCGGCGTCACTGGCGGCGGCTTTGCTGGCCGGCATCCTGTTCAAAATCGGCAGTGAAATATTCGTCGCAGCCCAACACCGCACCGGGCTAGTGATCGGCATGTTCGCCACCTACCTGATCGTGAAGCGCCTGACCCCACGCTATGCCGTTTTGGCGGCATTGGTGGTCGGCACACTGCTCTCGGGCTTGCTCGGGCTGCTGGACTTCAGCGGTTTTGCTCTGGAGGTGGCCATACCCGTGTGGACCACGCCTTCATTCTCGCTGGCGGCCACCATCAGCATCGGCATCCCTTTATTTGTAGTCGCCATGACGTCGCAAAACATGCCGGGGATTGCAGTGCTGCGCGCCGATGGCTACACCGTCCCCGCCTCCCCGCTGATCACTACCACGGGCGTGGCCTCGCTGCTGCTGGCGCCCTTTGGCTCCCACGGCATCAACCTCGCCGCGATCAGCGCCGCCATCTGCACCGGGCCGCATGCTCACGAAGACCCGAAAAAACGTTACACCGCGGCCATGTGGTGCGGGATTTTCTACGGTATTGCCGGCATCTTCGGGGCCACACTGGCGGCGCTGTTCGCCTCCTTGCCCAAAGAACTGGTGTTGTCGATTGCAGCGCTGGCCCTGTTCGGCTCCATCATCAATGGCTTGACCATCGCCATGAGCGAAGCGAAAGAACGCGAAGCGGCGCTTGTTACCTTCATGGTGACCGCTTCCGGTATGACATTGTTTTCAGTGGGCTCGGCGTTCTGGGGCATCGTCGCAGGGGTGTTGACCTTGATGATCTTGAACTGGAAAGCCAAGTAGGGGCTGTCGGTCAACCCTTCAGATCGCCATCGCGCCACCATCGACCGCCAATGCATGCCCGGTGGTGAACGCGGCACCGTCGGAGCACAAATACAAAACGGCACTGGCGACTTCTTCAACGGTGCCGATACGTCCCACCGGGTGAATGGCTGCCGCAAACTCAGCCTTTTTGGGATCAGATTCGTAGGCCCGGCGGAACATATCGGTATCGATCACCGCCGGGCACACCGCATTGACGCGAATATGCTTTTTGGCATATTCGATGGCCGCCGACTTGGTCAGCCCAATCACCGCATGCTTGGACGCCGAGTAAATACTCATCTTCGGCGCTGCTCCCAACCCTGCCACAGACGCAGTATTGACGATTGCACCACCGCCCTGAGCCATCAATAGCGGCAACTGATACTTCATACACAACCAGACTCCTTTAACATTGACGCCCATGATGGCGTCGAATTCGTCCTGTGTGCCGTCAGCCAGACGCCCCTGTTCAATTTCAATACCGGCATTATTGAAGGCGTAGTCAAGGCGACCATAAATCAGTAACACCTGCTCCATCAGATGCTTCACATCCAGTTCGCGGGTCACATCGCACGGCACACAGTGCGCGTTACCACCCGCAGCCCGAATGAACTCAACGGTCTGCTCGGCGCGCGGCACATCGACATCAGCCACTATCACGCTCAAACCCTCAGCGGCGAAGGCCAACGCGGTGGCGCGCCCAATGCCAGCACCGGCTCCGGTGATCACCACAACCTGACCGGAAAACGTCATGCTCATTATTCTTGTCCTCACAGGGGTACAGGCTCTCAAGCCAGGAAACGCTACGCTGTCGTCTATCAAGCGCTTATTTATCGAAGTGATAAACACCCGACCACAATAATCACTCAAACTGATAAAAAAACATTCGTAACTCAGCAGGCACTTGCTCACCGCTTCAAGAAGGTCTATCAACAGGCTTTGTCTTTAACGCTGAGAGCCTGCGATGACCACCGAGACCAACCGCCAATTTCTTCTCGCCAAACGCCCCGTTGGTGCAGCCACCCGCGATACCTTCACGTACCAGCAAGTCCCGGTCGGGCAACCGAAAGAAGGCCAGATTCTGGTCAAAAACCAATACCTGTCCCTCGACCCGGCGATGCGTGGCTGGATGAATGAGGGCAAATCCTATATTCCGCCTGTGGGCCTGGGTGAAGTCATGCGCGCTCTTGGGGTCGGCGAAGTAATTGCCTCCTGCCACCCGGACTTTGCTGTTGGCGACTATGTGAATGGCGCCTTGGGCGTACAGGATTACTTCCTCGGAGAACCCCAGGGCTTTTACAAGGTCGATCCAAAACTTGCCCCCTTGCCGGTGTATCTGTCTGCACTGGGCATGACAGGGATGACGGCCTACTTTGCATTACTCGAGGTCGGCGCACCTAAAGCCGGTGACACGGTTGTGATTTCGGGAGCAGCAGGCGCGGTGGGCAGTATTGCCGGGCAAATAGCCAAGCTTAAAGGCTGCCGTGTGGTCGGCATTGCCGGGGGTAAAGAGAAATGCAAAGTGCTGATCGAAGAACTCGGCTTTGACGGGGTTATCGACTACAAGAACGAAGACGTCATCGCGGGCCTTAAACGTGAATGCCCCAAAGGGGTCGACGTGTATTTTGACAACGTCGGTGGCGACATCCTCGACGCAGTCCTGAGCCAACTGAACTTCAAGGCCCGCGTCATCATCTGCGGCGCCATCAGCCAGTACAACAACAAAGAAGCTGTAAAAGGCCCGGCCAATTACCTGTCTTTGCTGGTGAACCGCGCGCGCATGGAAGGGTTTATCGTGATGGACTACGCCGACCGCTATGTCGCTGCGGGGCAAGAAATGGCGGGATGGCTGGCAAAAGGCCAATTGAAAAGCAGAGAACATATTGTCGAGGGTCTGGAAACGTTCCCGGAAACCCTGATGAAGTTGTTCAGCGGTGAGAACAACGGCAAATTGATTCTAAAGGTCTGAAATCGTAATCGCTGCCGCGTAAATGCGGCAGCGATTACTGACTCTTAAGCCAGCTCAGCAACCACTGCAGCGAGAGCCTTGGCCGGGTCTGCTGCCTGGCTGATCGGACGGCCAATCACCAGATAATCCGAGCCTGCATCCAGCGCCTGACGCGGCGTCAGAATACGACGCTGGTCATCGACAGCACTGCCCGCTGGGCGAATACCCGGAGTCACCAATTGCAGCGACGGGTGTGCAGCCTTCAGGGCTTGTGCTTCCAGAGCCGAACAAACCAGACCATCCATGCCGGCTTTTTGCGCCAGGGCTGCCAGGCGCAATACCTGCTCCTGTGGCTCGATATCCAGGCCAATACCGGCCAGGTCTTCGCGCTCCATACTCGTCAACACCGTCACACCGATCAGCAGCGGCTGTGGGCCAGTACGCTTGTCGAGCACTTCACGGCAAGCAGCCATCATGCGCAAACCGCCCGAACAGTGAACATTGACCATCCACACACCCATCTCGGCGGCCGCTTGAACAGCCATTGCGGTGGTGTTGGGAATGTCATGGAATTTAAGGTCGAGGAATACTTCAAACCCCTTGTCACGCAACGTGCCGACAATTTCTGAAGCACAGCTGGTGAACAGCTCTTTACCCACTTTGACGCGGCACAACTTGGGGTCCAACTGATCGGCCAGTTTCAGTGCGGCGTCGCGCGTAGGAAAATCCAGGGCAACGATAATAGGAGTCTGGCAGTCGGACATTAGCGGGTTCTCAGGCTGGTCGAAATCGGCGCGCATTGTAGCGGAACCAGCCGCTCTCCGGCACCCGATGATCGCATTTTCACGATTTTAATCCCGGTGGCCCCATAGAGTGCTATTTGGAATAACCGGCCTACAATTGAACCACTGAACATCACCTTACTCACATATGAAAGAACGCCCGCTGGGTAAACCTCTTGCCCAGCGTATAGCCCTTCAAGGAGAACACAATGCCGTGGTATGCCTGGTTAATTCTGATCGTTGCCATCGGCGCCATCGTTGGCGCATTGATGACCCTGCGTGAGACAGCCAACAAAGTCGAGCTGACTGAAGAACAGCGTAAGCGTGTTGCCGAGCGTAATGCAGAAATGGATGCGAAAGAGAACAAGGACGGGTGAGATTGCGGGTGGTTTGAGCGGTGGTTTTGAAGCGGCTGCAATCACAAACCTTAAACCCGGAAACGAAAAAGGCCAGTCAATGACTGGCCTCAAGCATTCAAGTAACCGGTTTAATTAACCGCTACCTTGTCGCGATTTTTTTCATAAATGGCTTTGCCAATGCCTTTCACTTCCAGCAACTCATCAGCAGAAGTGAACTCACCATTAGCCTCACGGTACGCCACAATGGCTTTGGCCTTGGCGGCGCCTACACCGGAGAGCTCACGCTGGAGTGTCACCTCATCGGCCGTATTGAGGTTGATCGTGACCAACTCCGCATCCGGCAAGATGTTCGCAGCTGCAATCGGATCAGCACCAACTGGCGCAGGAGACGCGTGAACTCCGCTGGAGATACCGACCACCAAAGCCAAAAACATCGAAGAAATTAAGGCACTACGCATAAATGACACTCCATTACATCGTTAAGTGGAAACAGCTTTCCTGAGCTGTACTCCAAACGTAGGCGATGGACTGAGGGTGTCAAAGATGTGTAGGTTACAGCGTGTTTCATTAAATTTATTCCTGATGGCCCTTCAGGAGGGTAAAGAATAAATTAATCGAGCAATATATATGATGAGCTTTGAGTAGTAAATTACGAGAAACGGATCACGATGTTAAGAATCAGCTAGCATTAAAATGCTAACGCACAAATGGGATTTAGAGTGCGAGTTCTAATTCAACAGAGTTGAATATTCACAGTTGAAAAAAAGCGTTATTTTAAATCTAGCCATTGCTCTTTAACTCAGAGAATTTATTATAATCCCGGATATAATCCGCTGCATCATAAACATGCGATGCAAAAACAAGTAAAACAGCATCATTTGAGTATTTGTATTGAACCCCCCAAGTCATCGGAGGAAGGTATAAACCTTGAGTTGGGGCATTGAGCACAAATTCTTGCCTATTAACACCGTCATCTGCAACAACATGAATAGACCCTTTGACCACTATTAAAAATTGGTGACACTCTTTGTGCGCATGCTCTCCACGGGTCTCGGCCGTAGGAACATTATATACAAGAAAGTAACGCGCGACATCGAACGGCACAGTACTTCCAAATTCCCCCACTGAAAGACTACCCCTAATATCAACAACCTCATCGAACTTATGTAGCGTCACACCAGAAACTGTTGTTTTAGTTAGCCCAACCCTACTTGCATCAGAAACTGATTGAGAGATTGGAACAGTATCGACATAGCCAATTATTTTTGCTGGATTACCAACAACAATGGCATTTGCAGGGACTGAACGAGTAACTACAGCCCCTGCTCCCACCATAGCATTTTCACCTATTGTAAGCCCTGGCAGAATAGTGCAATTACCACCTAATGAAGCGCCTTTACGTACGATAGTTCGATAAAATTTATTAGGATAAATTTTACTTCTTGGAAAAAGATCGTTTGTAAAAGTTGCATTAGGCCCAACAAACACATCATCTTCTAATGTTATACCATCCCAAACTTGAACACCACACTTTAAAGTTACGCGATCACCAATGACAACGTCATTTTCAATAAACACGCCATCACAAATATTACAATCAGAACCCACTATAGCATTTGGTAAAACATGAGCAAAGGCCCAAATTTTAGTATCGGGTCCTACATTTACAGATTCACACAAAGCTTTTTCATGTGTATAAAACTTATTCAACTTTTTCATATAAACCTCTAACCAGCACATCTTCATATGCTGATCCTTAATACACATTAAATATAAAGCCGCACAAACTCGCAACATTTAGTCTCTGGGGCATCCCGGAACATATCGAGTGATACCTGCTTCGTATACAAAAACAACACAAGTATCAATACGACCATCAGAATGAGCCTCCCATGTACTTATGCCACCGCCTTCAAACGCAGTTATACGAGCGGAAATATAGGTACCCAAGGGAAGGTCGAAGAATTTATAAGCATTGTCTTTGACATCTTCCAAATTAAACTTTTCGTTAAACTCATCACCAGAAGCTGTAATCATTTGCAAGTTGGCCATGCCTGTATTGGATCTTGCCCAAGTTGCAAGATTTATCCCTATACTCTTTAGAACTTGTTGTGAACCATCCTTGACATCTTTTAGCTGAATAACTATAGGTGTATTAATATCTAGAGGTGCACTTGGATGAGTAGCCACAGGAGACTGCTTTGTATTAAAATCAGTTATATAATAACGCCCCAGTATTGACTCACTGGTAAGGGCAACTGAAAATAACCAAAAAACAATAACAGCTAACATGCCTATATTATCAAGGGATTTATATTTTGCCCATCCCCCCGGCGATATTGCATAAGCCGCAAGCAGTAAAGGTATTAGGAAATATCGGCCCTGAACACCAAGAATATACTCGGCTGGATGTGGAGTCCATGTGACGAGCAAAGCAAAAAAGATAATTAAAATCGATACAAACGAACTAAACAGAAGAAATAGCCTATTTTTTAAATTATTCTTTATTGCCTCTACGGAAAATGAGCATAGTGCGACGAACACTAAAAAGTAACTGATACATATATAGACTACAGGTTTGAATACTGTATCGAGCGCACCCAACATTCCTATGAAGGAGTTAATATAAAACTTATAAAATCCCGGGATAGTGTGGATAAATATTTTTATAAATTCTAGAGGATTACTCAGATATAGATAAACAGCTGAACCAGTCGATATATTTCTTGTGACTCGAGTATCAACCGTTGAGCCGATCGCAATCGCCAACCACGCAAGCGAAAAAAAGATAGTTAATATTGATACATAGTAAAATATTTTTCGCTTGGTTACGAATGCCAAAAACAAAGGCATTAAAAGCAAAGGAACCAAATAGGCACGACTAGTGACTAACAAAATAAGCGAAAGACACAGAAAATAAAAAAGTCTATTATCTGAACTCTGTCTATCCTCAGATAATTTCATGAAGATAGAAATCGCAAAAATAGCAACTCCAATCGATATACCATCCAGACTTGCAGATGCCAGTTGAAATAAACTCATTGGTAATATCAGAAATGCTATTGCCAACGGACTTATTTTATATAACTTGAGTGAAAAATAAAGCAATCCAGTGATAGCGAGTAATGAAAAAAACCGAGAAAGTCTATAGGAATCAAAAACAGTTAAATCGAGTATTTTCCCAATTATAAGACCCACAGCTTGAGGAGTGTATATAAGAGGGAAATAATAACCTGTACCTGGGGCGTCGGCAAACGATGACCTGCCGGTCCATTTTATATTATTAGCAAAATCTCTTTCATCACTTGACAATTTGTGACTTGGTTGACCGGGATAAACGACATAAGCATTCATGAAGGCTTGAAGCCCAGTATCCAATAACCCGCCAGAATTGCCTCCTGACTTATCAAGTATAATTACACCCTGCGTAAGAAAATAAGCCCTCCTAACATGATCTGCTTCATCTGGGGACTGCAAAGGTGGAATGATTGTAGACATAAAAAAAGCAGACGTGAATATCAATAATAACCACATGCCTTCCAAATTTAACCGCTTAAACATACACTCCCCCATCTTAAGAAAAAAGCATTATTAATTATGACTTTACAGCTACCAAAATACCGATGATTATAATCAATACGCCTACAAAATATTGAACTTGAAACCTTTCACCCAAGATAAAGTGGCTACCTAAAGGCACCAGTACAAACGCAAGCGCCATCAACGGATAAGCGCGCCCCAATTCAATTTTCTGCAATACCCAAATCCACGCAATAGTTGTCACTCCATATAAAGCGAGGGCTGAAAACAATAGAATGAAGGTTTTGTAATCAAAGAAACTTCCACTTTTGTGAAATTCATTAGCGGTTAACTTAAATAGAATTTGCCCAGATGCGATACCCACTACACATATAATTGCTATTAGATACGATAATAAACTAATCACTCTGCGCCTCTAACAGTATCGATATTACGTTTAGTATGAATAATACGACTTGGTACTGAAGCAATATCATAGCCCAGGAAAGCCAAAATTAACTGAACTCCCAATATCACAGGCAGTGCCGCTAGCATTACTGTACCCGCAGACGTAGGCACACCTGCTTGGGAGGAAACCCACCAATTCGTTCCGCCAAATACAAATCCACTTATAAGCAACAGAAGCCCTACAGGTAGTTCAAAAGAAGCAAGAGACATGTTACGTAAATAATAATTATAGAATATACGCTTACCAAAGTTTCTTAAATGCTTGACTAAAAACTCACCAACAACTTTTGATATTCTCAGGTTGCTAACTTCATCTCCATATTTTGCATCCATGGGTATATCAACAACTACCGCTCTCAAAGTATTTAATCTGAATAAAATATCTGTTTCGAAGAAATAGCGTGAGCTTATTTTTTTAAAGGGTAAATGCTTTGCCACATCCGTATGAATTGCCGTGTATCCATTAGTCGGATCGAATAAGTCCCAATAGCCAGAAGAAAACTTTGTCATGAAAGAGAGAACAGCGTTGCCAAACAATCTAATCTTCGGCATAGCTGTGATTTCTTCCAGGTCAAAAAATCTGTTTCCTTTAGTGTAATCTGCCTGTCCCAGAATGATGGGTGTAATAAACTTTTTGATTAGCGATGGATCCATTTGTCCGTCGCCATCAATCTTTACTATCACATCCATTTTGTCATCAATGGCTTTTTGATAACCAGCCATAACTGCGCCGCCTACACCGACGTTAGCAGCCAGAAATATGACAGATACCCGTGGGTCTAAGCAATGCTCAACTACATGAGTACCAGAACCTTCAGGGCAACAGTCATCAACAACGTAAATTTTGTCTACTTCAGGCCCGATAGACTCAATAACATCTAGTATATGCTTAATGACCTTATAGCTTGGTATGACTACGCACAAATTGTGTGAATCGATTTTCAAAACATGACTCCTACATTTATAATAAATAAGAACTTTTAAACATCAAAACGTTTTTGTAAATAAATCCAATCGACGATTTCACCTTCAGGAGAGTACCCACTGACAGTGTCGCGTAATAATTGGCGAACCCGAGCATAGTCATCTAACTCGACAGCTTCAAGTAGTTGTAATAAACGTTGCTTGAGAATATCCCATGACAGCATATCTTCATGAGCACTCATAATCATTGGATGAGGTGTGGCTATCACATTGTCACCAATAAGCAATTCTTCATAAAGCTTCTCACCTGGACGGAGTCCTGTGAACTCTATTTCAATATCGCCATGTGGATTTATATCTGACCGGATACTGAGCCCGGATAGATGAATCATCTTTTCTGCTAGCTCGACAATACGAACAGGTTCACCCATATCAAGCACAAAAACATCTCCTCCTTTACCCAACGATCCGGCTTGTAATACGAGTTGAGCAGCCTCAGGTATAGTCATGAAATACCGAGTAATTTTGGGATGAGTAACTGTTATTGGCCCACCGGATTTAATTTGTTTATGGAATAATGGTATAACAGATCCAGAGGAACCAAGAACATTACCAAAACGCACCATAGTGAAGCGGGTTTTATTTACGCAAAAAACATTATTTTTATCTCCCAAAAGTACTGGCGCCATTTCCAGACTCAACGCCTGCAATATCATTTCTGCTAAACGTTTTGTACTGCCCATAACATTAGTAGGTCTAACTGCTTTGTCGGTAGAAATTAATACAAAATTAGAAACACCCGACTGAAGGGCTGCTTGCGCTGTATTAAGCGTGCCAATGACATTGTTACGGACACCTTCAGCGATATTATGTTCCACAATCGGCACATGCTTATAAGCAGCAGCATGATAAACCGTACTTACTTTCCAAGTTCTCATGACATCTAATAGTTTTTTAGAATTACTTACTGAACCTAATATAGGTAAAAGTTTGACGGAAAGAGATTCAATATCAACGCGCTGCTCTAATTCAGACAAAATACTGTAAAGATTAAACTCACTGTGTTCGAACAATATCAGTGTCGTTGGTCGTAACGTCAGAATTTGACGACACAGCTCAGAGCCTATGGAACCCCCAGCACCTGTGACTAAGACGCTGAGGCCTTTAATGCAATGTTCGAGCAATTCACTCTGAGCAGGAACAGCATCACGCCCTAAAAGATCAGCAATGTCCACCTCTTGAATATCATCGACTTTGACGCGTCCGCTAGCGAGATCCATGAAACCTGGCACGCTTCTTACATGAAGCGGAAACCCTTCAAGCAAACTCAAAATTTCTCGACGTCGAGCACGAGAAGATGACGGTATTGCTAATAAAAGCTCTTGCGCACTAGTACGCTCTATCATTTCCTGTATTTGAGTAGAACGAAAAACTTGAAGTCCTGATATCACCCGATCAGCTATAGATTCATCATCATCAATAAATGCCACAGGCCGCATAATCCTGCCCATACGCAATGCTGCTACCAACTGATTACCCGCAGCACCAGCTCCATAAATGGCAACCCTAGGAAGTCCATCATTTCGACTGGTAAATGGGACATGTTGTGCAGCTGTAAACCAATCCCCTAAGAAATACTGACGCATGATCAAACGCAAACCACCGATCATGATTAAACTGAGCCACCAATAATTGAAAATTATTGATCGGGGGACGATATTTTCATGATTGCTATACCAATATACAAGCACAGCTAATATTAACGCTGATAAACTCACTGCTTTTATTATTGCAATCAATGCATCGTTACCAAAGTAACGCATTACAGCCCTATACATTCCGAACCGTATAAACAAAGGTATGGCGACTATCGGCGCAGCAACAAACAACCAGACATGTAATTTAACCGGGTTGCTCATTTCGTCAATACCCAGTCGTACAACAAACGCCAACCACAACGAAGTCCAAACTAAAACTATATCTGTTAGGACTTGCAAAAACCTTTTTTGGCGCCTTGGTAAACCTAATAAACTTGATCGAAATCTATTCACAACCCCTCCTAGTGTTAACAACTGCATGTGCACATGTATAACTAGATTTTGATGTTTTCTTGTTGTCCTGCTCTATATTTCAATGCAAGAGCAATAAGGGGAAAGTAAGCAATTACAACTGCGACAAGCCCATCAAGGCTTAAAAAACAAACGGCCATTGCAATTGGTAACAACCAAAAAATATTGATCGCAGCCACCGCAATTGTTATGTAGGCATGTTTTCCGTATTGTCGGGCTGCAAACTGATAGGCATGACTCCGATGAGCTTCGTAGACCTTATCGCCCCGTATAAGCCTACGCAACAGTGTTACAGTCGCATCAACAATAAAAACACCCATAACTATTAACCATGACCAAAAAAATTCTTGTGCTATCCAAGCAGCTTGAATAGAAAATATACCTAGAAGAATTCCTAAAAAACCACTCCCTGCATCCCCCATAAATATACGGGCTCGGGGGAAATTCCAGCAAAGAAATCCTGCTACAGATATGGATAAGATTAAGGGTGCAAATACCATATCAAAATGACCAGCCAAAAAATAGATAAGTGCGAGTGACATACATGATGTAAGAAGCTCTACACCTGCTAAACCATCGATACCATCCATGAAATTGTATAAATTAAGCATCCAGACTAAATACAAAGTACAAAGAATGTAAGAAAGCCATCCAATATCTATTTTTAGCCAAAGCATCATGAGCGGTGGAAGCCCTTGTAACCAAAAGACAGCCCATAACGAAGCACAAAAGTGGCCTAATAAACGCCATCGAGCAGGAATATGTCCTCGATCATCCATAAATCCAATTACAGCTACAATCAGGCCAGCACCAAAGACAGCGAAAGTAATATGTAATTGTGCGTCGTTGAAGAATAAGTAGAACAATTCAGCTATTAGAAATGTGAACACAAATGAGACCCCACCTCCTCGTGGGGTAGGGATCGTATGTGAACTTCGGCCATTTGGAGTATCTATAATATTCGCTGAAAGCGCATACTGTCTCAATATCCACGTTAAACAGAATGAAGTAACAAATGCTATAATTGAGTAATATAAATAATTTATCATTTGCGTTCACTTAAAAAGTGATCAGCTGTTTTTTGGAAAGCTAAATCGGTGGAAATTATAGGTTTCCAATTTAAAACCGCACAGGTTTTAGCTATATCTACTTGTAAAGAGCCACAAACTCTTTGTGATAATTTTTTTTTGCCTATTAATCCGGCTAATATATTCAAAAACACGCAAGGCACTTTGATCAAGCGCGACTTAACATTCAATGACAAAGCCAGTTTCTTCAGTACCTCTGAAGTAGACATATCCTCGCCGTCGCTTACTAAAAATACCTCTCCATCTGCTGCAGGGTGCTGGATGCATGTAATCATCAGATCTACTAGATTTTCAACTGCAACAAAACTACGCTTATTGTTGATCGCACCGAATGGAAGGGGAATACCTTTAGTCAGCCAGCGCATCATTGTGTCAAAATTTGCTTTTACTCCTGGGCCATATACAAGAACAGGTCTAATAATTACCAGTTCGAGACCGGTTTCAGAAGCTATTTTTTTCAAACCAATTTCAGCTTCGTATTTTGATATTCCGTAAGCATCTATCGGGGCTGGAATACTTTCTGCCGAAAAATATCTGCCAGGCTTAGTCTGTTCACCATTAACTTTCACAGAGCTTATGAAAATGAATCGGCGTACCCCGGCACTCACTGCCATTCGGGCAATATGAAGAGTCATGTCAACATTAACTTTTCTAAACGCCAATAATGGGTCAGACTCAGTTTCAGCCATAACATGAACACGAGAAGCAAGATGAATAACCGTATCGACATCACTTAAACATTCATGAGTATGCTTTAAGGAGCTGTAATCTTTGACAGTAAATTCGCTTACACAGCTAGATATTTGGGTTTTAACAGACCTATTCAGCAGATTAATATTATAGTTTTGATCTTCAATTAGTTTAACTAACAACTGCTTGCCCACAAATCCTGTAGATCCGGTAATCAGTAATTTGTTTGTCATTTACTTATTACCTTTCACAGTAAGCACTAAGCAAATTATTGCAAATACAAATTTGTCACGCCTACGTCTACGGCAATCGTTACCATTGAATGCTAAATTCAGAACTCCCCTACGATCAAGGTCAATCCATGAGTTAACGAATGAATTATTTTGGATACCTATCAGGTTTGCTATACAGGCAGCTTGTCTTAAGTACCAACCATCAAATACAGAGGACAACCGTTTTCTGAATGCTCGCAATCCTGTATTTACGCCTACTTGGTTATTACTATGCTGTCTATAATACATATTAGCCCTTGAGTCGATAATCCATTTGTAGCCATTTGATCGCGTGTAGGCATAAATATACCAATCATGAAGCGAAATACAATCTAGCTGCGTATAAACATCCGTGATATGTTTTTTAAGTAAAGAAAATAAGTAGGGTGTAAAAACGTATGTACAGCCGGGCCCAGCAGCTTCAAATAGATAATCATATTCAACTTGCTTTTGGGATTTCTTGACTAATTTTTTTCTGCCGTCAGGCCAAAATGCTATCACGTCACTTGAGTATGCTTGGGCTTCAAATGAGGTTAACTTTGCGACAGCATCTGTTAATTTTCTTGGAAGCCAAATATCGTCCTGATCAGAAAGGGCGAAGTAATCAAAATCTTCAATGGGTGCATCCTTTATAAGCCTGAAAAAGTTTTTCGCGGCCCCACCGAAGCGTAAATCATGTGGAAGGCAATGAACGCGATCGTCTTGCACACAATATTGATCAACCAGCAGTTCTGTACCATCGACTGACTTATCGACGCTGATTAATACAGTAACATCAACACCCTCTTGAGCCAGAATGCTTGATAGTTGCTCTTCAATCCATTGAGTACCGTTAAAAGCCGCTAGCAAAACTAAACACTTAGGGCGCATCATATAATTTCCAGAAACTGATTAAATCGTTGAAATTGCGTATTCACTAACTAGTTTCAATGAAGAGTAGTAATAGATAAAACTCATTATCATCAGACCGAGGCTATAGATTAGTTTACTTTTACTATCAAAAAATCGGTACATCATGCAAAACATAGCCATATCAAAAAATCCGAATAGTTCGGCGAACCTTAATGAGAAGGCATCGTTCCAAGAAAGCATGATCTGTATGCACAGACCTAATATACTCATTAATGTTACAAACTTTTCTACGGCGCTTAATCTTTCTAAATAAACAGTAATGATCAGTACAATCAGAAAGAAGCGTGACATAAAATAGAATGAAAACAGAGGAGTGGCTGTTGTAGCATAGCCTCCATTCAGATAAGGAGTTACTCTTTCAACGTTAGCGAAAATATTTATTGCATTAGGCAAAACGAAACTAAGCATAAAAGAAGAAATAATTAATGCTGATAAGACTAATCTACTTTTGAGCTGTAGATTTAATATCAGCATAAAGAATACCGGAATGAATATAGAGACAGATAAATGGAACCCCAAACCAATCAGGTAGAGCAATGAACCCAAAAAACGTCGACCTTTGAAAAATAATATTAAACCGCATGATGCCAAGCCTATAGCTAAACCAACACGAACTTGAATGAAATCATGCGGAATATAAAATCTAGACAATATCAAAAATAAAATCATCAGAACATATTTATTATCGAACACAAATTTTGAAAATAAATATTTAAAACCTAACGACAATAAAGCTATCAAGAAGAAAAATGAGGTGTCTGAAAACCCCAGATCATTAATTACTAAATAAGTACCCACAAATAAAGGGTCTTTCATTTCGTCGAAAAACAAATTATTCTCTTGTATGCTCTTTAACCAGCTCACATAGTTAAGGTAATCCGGAGCAATATCTGGAGATCTAAATCCAGCAAATATAGCCAATCCTACAACATATAATAAAGCTACAATTGATACTGATAATCTCTCTGCAGGACTATTTCTAAATAAAGCTGCTCCCAAAAGAAAAATAGAAGCCAAAATGGCTATTGCGTAGTACGCCATCAGAAACGACCTTTATGCATTTTTTTCTGAACTCCATCCTTAATGGCGCCGCACAATAATTTAAAAGAATATATCTTTTTGTCTGAAGTCAGGGTGTAACAAAGTAAATAATATGGGACCTTCCGGAGAAATTGAAATCGAGATTGAATTCTTAGAGAACTCCAGAGAGCCAGATAAATGGCGTTTCTAACTATAAAATAATTTCTAAAATCACTATGAAGTGTTATTTTCCTACCTAATAACCTTACGAACTCATCACCTATACTATGTTTCATACTAACTAACGGAGAAAGATACGAATTATAACCCAACAGAGACGCTCTTTCACCCCACTCAATATCAACCCAGTCTATGAATAGATCTTCTTGCATACCCCCAACCGCATCAATAGTTTCAAGTTGTATCAATGAGCCTGACGATATTATATAGGTTGATTGGACCGGAAACTGAGATTTGAAATCAACTTTCGCTTTTGCAGTGCCTAAAATTGTAGAGATCAAAACAGGTGCGGCATCACCCGTTTTATCATCAATGAATACAGGGCCTATTGCGGCTACTTTTATACCTGTTTCAATCAGTTTTCTTTCTTCAGTGAGCAGCGTTGCTACAGTACCTTCTGACAACTCGCTGTCTTGATCAAGCAATAAAACATGAGTATTACTATTGATTTTTGCTAACTCAAATCCCTTATTGTGTGCAAACGCAATTCCCAAGTTGTCATATAACGGATGGTAGCGTATTTTTGAAGCAGACATAATACTACTATAGTCATCCAAGTCAGCAGAAGGTGTATTATCAATGATATAGATAACTTTGACCTGATCGATCACACTCAGCAATAATCTTTGCAGTACAACTAGATCGGGTTTATATAAAACTACAACTGCAGCTACGGAAACAGAAACGGACATAGGTAATTTACCATTCTAATATGGATAAATTGAATTCACGAATTAGGTTTATTTAAAAAATATTCCATCTTACGTGCAGTATTACTCCAACTAAACTGTGCAGAGACTTCACGACCCAGTTTACGAATTCTTGATATGTCTTCGGCTGTGAAATTTAAGTAGCGTAAAATTTCAGTCTGAATCTTATCTACTGTGGTTAACCTTATGAGAAGAGCATTATTTTCATCTGCAGGCCCATAGTTTGAGATCACTACACAACCACTGGCCATTGACTCGAGGCACGGATAATGAAATGCACCATCCTGAATTAAACCCGTGGCAATGAACAGCTCTACGCTTCTATAAAAAGCACCCAGGTTCTCATCCCCATGAGGCTTGACCAAATGAACAAAGCTATAATCATCTTCTGTAACACCATCCGGAAGCTCGAAGGCAACTGTTAGCGCTAAGTTTATACCTGTCATTTGTCTTACGTTGTTTACGGCTTGGATGATCTCAAGTGTACCCTTCCATTTTAACTTTCTTCCTATGCAACCAATGTTTATCACCCCTTCATTGCGTTCTTTAGGATCATAATGGAAAATATCGAGATCAATACCAGGCTCAACTACATATTCCGCATTCAAGCATTTAAAATTTTTGTAAATAGGGCTATTTACAACTTTCTTGAGTGGCAGCTTATATGATAGCGACGCAAGGGTATAACTAATCAGCCCAATTATAGTTTTCTTATTATAAAATTCCGGCTCATACGCTTGAATATAATAATACCCTTTCCCTGTACCCAATGTAGATAAAAATACAGGAAAAGCTGTTAGGTTGTAGTTTGACAAAACTACATCATAATTGGATTTGTTCACACGCAAATAATTGAACATGCCAAATAGATTAGACAAACCTCTGATAACAGGAATTTTCGTGCATACATTTCTAAATTTTATAATTTTCGCCTTTGTAGGGTAATAAGGCTCATTAATCAAGTGTGAAGCTAAAAATTCCACTTGATGCCCTTGGTCAATCATTGCGTCAGCAAGCTTTGATAAAACTCGCATTCCACCTGCACTGGAAAAAGATAGAATTGGTATCAAGATTTTCATGAGACCTCACTACTTAGTATTTCACCTTTTTTTTTGTTGCTTTTAAATATGTATGCCACACTTACGCCGATCACAATCCAATAGATAAAATAATTAAAGGCGTAAGCTTCGGTAACGCCAACCAAACCATGCTTTTCAGTAAAGTACAAAACTGAAAAATAAAAAGTTGCAGAAAATGCAATTTCTGTAGCAATGTAAAGTTTGACCATAGCCTTCCCTAACATAATAAATGCAAGCAGCCAGCTACCTATCTTCATCACATCACCAATAAGTTGCCACGCAAATAAACTGCGCATTGGTATGAACTCAGGTGTAAACAAAACATTGATTACAACATCCCTTAAAATGAATATTACGGCACAACCTGCGATACATAGTGGCAAAATTATTTTATAGCCAGATATAACCTCTCGAACAATCTCCTTTGCTGTCTGAAGCTCGGAAAGACGTGGCAAATAATAAACACTTAAAGTTGTAGTAGCTAACATCAAATAAGCACTACTCAAACGCCACATTGCTTCCCAGTAGCCAGCAGATTCAGGTCCGAATACTTCGATCAAATGCCTTCTAATTAATATTTGAGCGACCGGTATACACGCGGCCGAGGTAATAGCCATCGCCGCAAATTTTGAAAGATTGATAGCCGATCGTCTATCAAATCTCCCTACAAAATTTTCAACCTTAAACCATTGAGCATCTTTACAAAAATAGAATGTCGCAAAGAAAGCTAGGCCCTGGTAGATGCCAAGCGCAACTAAAGCTCCATATAAGCCCATTTTCCAAGCGAGTAGTGACGTTACTACCAGAGAAAGGATACTTCCTGATATGTTTGCCTTAATATACTGTTCTATGCATTTCTTACCATTTATAACAGCAAGCAAAAGCGCATTAAATGTAAAGAAAACAAGGGATAAAGCAACCCATATAAAGACGCTGCTGTAGTCTGTACGGTTAAAAAAATATACTGCCATTTCCTCGCTATATATCGCTACAAAGATTCCAGAAAGAATGGACCCAATGGCAGCTAACAAACTTGCAGTTCGCCATACCTCAAATTGACGCTTTTCGTCTGCATGATATTCTGCAGTATACTTTGTAACACCTGTATTAACAGCTCCACTCGAAAGAGTCGTTATCATGGTAATTGCATTTTGCAATTGCCCCAACGCTGCATATCCTGCCGGACCTACATAGATAGCTAGAACTTTATTGATGCCCAACATTGTGCACATTTTAACTATTACAGCAATTGCATTCAGAGCACTTGTTTTGAGCATTGACATATTACTGAATCTCTTTGGCCTTGAAAGAGTTACAGGCGGCTATTATTGCGCTGACGTCCTCATCATTAAGTGTCCAATCTAACGGTATGCTGAGAACCTCATCATGCAGTTTTTCCGCGATAGGTAGAGATAAATGGTTTAATTCAGCATAAGCATGTTGTTTATGAGGTGGAACTGGATAATGGATAAGTGTTTCGATGCCTAGGTTCTTTAGGTGCGCAATTAATTCTGAGCGATAAACACAGCGGATGACAAATAGATGCCACACATGCTGCCCCTCTTCACCAGATTCCGGCAAACATAATAATTCATTTTTTATTCCAGCTAAGTAAGCTGATGCAATACGATTTCTAGTTTGATTCGTTAAATCCAGCGTCTTTAATTTCACACTAAGAACGGCAGCTTGCAATTCATCTAAGCGACTGTTGACGCCTTGATAGATATTTTCATACTTTACGTGTGAACCGTAATTACGCAAAGCTTTTAGTGTTTGTGCCAAAATGGCATCATTGGTAGTTATTGCACCACCATCCCCCAATGCTCCTAAATTTTTTCCGGGGTAAAAGCTGAATCCAGAGGCATCTCCCCAATTACCAGCTCTCTTACCATCAATGTGTGCCCCATGTGATTGAGCGGAGTCCTCGAGCACTTTCAAACTATAGCGCTTGGCAACCTCCATAATAGAACTCATTTGCGCAATACGACCGTACAGGTGAACTACTAATATTGCTTTGGTTTTTGCTGTTATCGCCAGTTCAATCTGATCTGCTTCTATATTGAATGTTGATACATTTGGCTCTACTAAAACTGGAACTAAACCAGTTTGAGAGATCGCCAATATACTCGCAATATACGTATTAGATGGAACGATTACCTCGTCGCCGCTTTTAAGGTAGCCTAATTCTTTCCAGGCCCTTAAGGTCAATGTTAAAGCATCTAGACCGTTCGCGACTCCAATACAATATTTAGCGCCACAATAAGATGCGAACTCATCTTCGAATTTAACAAGCTCTTTTCCACAGATATACCAACCTGAATCAATGACTCGCAAGCAAGCTGCCTTCAACTCATCGCCGAAGGAGTCATTAATTTTTTTCAAATTCAAAAAACTTATCATGAAAAGGCGTTATCCTTTACTCTTTAACTTAAGCAATCCTGTTGGGCAACACAGTTTCATTTGTGTTGCCCAATCGTTCATATCATGTTAACCGGGGAGCTTCACGATCTTTTTGACTTATTATATAACTATCCAGCTGCGGCCATTGAATATCCAGCTTTGAATCATTCCACAAGATTGAGCGCTCTGACTCTTTATGGTAGTAGCCAGTAGTTTTATATAAGAAATGAGTATCATCTTCTAGCGCTAAAAATCCGTGTGCGAAGCCCTCAGGAATCCACAGCATTTTTTTATTAGAGTCATTCAATTCCAACCCGACACATTTTAAGTAAGTTGGCGAGTTTTCGCGAATATCAACTGCCACATCAAAAGCTGAACCTTTGACAACTCGGACCAATTTACCTTGAGCATGTGGTGCTAGTTGATAATGCAAACCCCGAAGGACTGAGCGCTTTGAGCTAGAATGATTATCCTGCACAAATGTATTGGGCACTGGCAAGCCTAATGCTGAAAGTCTAGAATTGAAATGTTCTTCATTGAAGCTCTCCATAAACCAGCCGCGATCGTCACTAAATACAGTCGGTTCGATAATCAGAACATCTGCAATTGAAGTTCGTGTTATTTTCATAATCAAATAGTATCCTTCAAGAGTTTTTGAAGGTATTGTCCGTAACCCGTTTTCTTCAACTTCTCAGCTTGCTCACCCAATTTTTCAGGTGTAATCCAGCGACTATTAAAAGCAATTTCTTCCAAACATGCCACCTTCAAACCCTGCCGATGTTCGATGGTATGCACGAAGTGACTGGCTTCAAGCAGAGACTCGTGAGTGCCGGTATCTAACCATGCAAAACCACGACCTAACATTTCCACTGTCAGGTTCTTTTGCTCGAGGTATACGCGGTTCACATCAGTGATTTCGAGTTCACCCCGTGCAGAGGGTTTGATATTTTTAGCAATTTCGACAACTTGATTATCGTAGAAATACAAACCAGTCACGGCATAGTTTGATTTCGGCGCAGACGGTTTCTCTTCGATGCTTAGCGCGCGACCTGTGCTATCAAATTCAACCACACCAAAACGTTCCGGATCGGATACGTGGTAACCGAATACGGTTGCCCCACTCTCTTGCGACATGGCAGAGCGCAAATTATCAGAGAAGTGTTGACCGTAAAAAATGTTATCCCCAAGAATGAGGCATACAGGATCTTGACCAATAAACTCTTCGCCAATGATAAAAGCTTGCGCCAAACCATCAGGGCTAGGCTGTTCGGCGTAGCTGAGTTCGATCCCGTATTGGCTACCATCGCCCAGCAATTTTTTAAAGCACGGTAAATCTTCAGGCGTCGAGATGATCAGGATTTCTTGCATTCCCGCTAGCATCAGCACAGACAGCGGGTAGAAAATCATGGGCTTGTCATAGATCGGCAGCATTTGTTTCGACACGCCCAGTGTGAGCGGGTGCAGGCGCGTACCTGAACCGCCGGCGAGAATAATACCTTTACGTTTTATGGTGCTCATCTAACTAGCTCTTCCTTAACTAATATGCGGTTGTCGCCTGACATGCCTTCAAGCGACAGAATTCAATTCTTTAGACACGCTACCGCCCCAGGATTGATCGTCAATTTCCTGAGGACTGGGAGTTTCATCATTGCCCGGGCTCGATACCCGAGTACTGCTTAGCTATTGGTGATAGAAGCCAAAGGCATACTGATCTGTTGCTGCCGGTTCATCAGATTGATAAGGAGGATGACGCGCTCCTCACCGTCCATGGACATGAAAATCGACTCTATGCCTGCATACCCTTCATCGTTCAATGTCACTGTTTCGCCGGGTTTGAATGCGCACAGCACGCTGGATTGCGCGCGGGCTTGCAATTGCTCTACCAGTTGCTGGCTGACGGGTAAGGGCTGACCGCCAAAGGCAACCACTCGGGCAACGCCGCGACTAGAGCGTAAGGGCGCCCAGTTTGCGCCAAGAGGCATATGAATGAATAGATAACCCGGAAATAAGGATTCTTGAACAAGCTGACGCTTACCCCGCAGCAGTCTTTCACGACTGCATACGGGGCGAGAGCATTCGTAGCCTTGACGCATAAGGTTTTCTTCTGCGCGCTCATCCTGCTTTGGCTTGCACTGCACCAGGTACCAATCCCCAAGCTTTGAGGCGACCGAGGTGTGAGGTGCGACGGTAGTTATGTCCATTGACCGTTCATTCTGCGTCTTCCTTGGTTTGCTATTGCGCTTGTCATTGCCTATAGCAAGCCGCTAAGTTCTTATAATGTTCGCGAGGTCAGCTCGCAGGTATCAATACATCGACCGGCAGATTTCGAGTGCCGTAAAGAACTTGCAGTTCCGCTGCCAATGCTTGCTTTGCTGATATTTCACCGTGCACCAATCTTATCTGCTCTGGCCAGTGGTCCATGCCGGACACGAAGTTGAGCAAGTCTAATTGGTCAGCATGCGCAGAGTAACCACCAAGGGTCGTAATGTCTGCCGAAATCCGATGGCGCTCACCTTCCAGGTCTACATATCCACCCTTTGGGCCATGCTTTTGTATAGCGGCCCCTGGGGTGCCCTGAGCTTGATACCCCATAAACAGTACATTATGCCTCTCATCACCCAACATGGCTTTGAGGTAATTAACAATTCGGCCGTTCGAACACATACCATTTGCAGCAATCACGATCGCCGGACGGCCTGTACTGCTTAGGTAATTGACCACTTGCAAATGCTTGGCGTGGCTGTCAACCGTGATGAGCTGCTGGAAATTCAGAGGGCTTCTCCCCGCTTTAAGCCGCTGTTGAGCGTGAGCATTCCAATATATATCCAGCCCTCTGTATGCAGCCGTCAGTCGACTGGCCAATGGAGAATCGATTATGACAGGCAGCTGCGGCCAGTTGATCGGTAGAGATTGATCCTCATCCAGGCTCACGGCCGCAGGTGTCAACAGTGATTTACGATGAAGGATGTCTTCGATCTCGTAGAGCAACTCTTGGGTGCGACCCAAACTGAAGGCCGGAATTAAAAGTGTGCCTTGATCGGCTAAAGCTTTATCGATCACTCGCTCCAACCGGTCTTGTCGCTTTACTCGATCTTCGTGCAGTCGATCACCGTAGGTGCTTTCCAAGATCAGAATATCGGCACGCTCAGGCGATTGTGGCCCAAGTAATAAGGGCGTATTGGGCGCACCCAAGTCTCCAGAGAAGACGATGCGCTGGCTCATGCATGTTTGCGGGTAAGTCAGATCGCATTCCACATAGGCTGAACCCAGTATGTGCCCTGCTCTTTGCAAACGAATTCGCGCCTGCAAAGTGTCGGACTGCGAAATGCGGAACCACTGTCCAAATGGAACCGCTACTGTTTGCTTCCGTACACGCTGCAAATAGCGATCCAGGTTGCGAGTGTCTCGACTGAATTCAAGCTTGAATGCATCTTCCAGCACCAAGGGCAGCAGCTTTGCCGATGGCTCGCTGCAAATAATCGGCCCCTCGAAACCCGCAGCCAGCAAATACGGAATTCGACCAATATGATCTGCATGAACGTGAGTCACGATCAGCGCATCGATCCCTTGGACGGAGAACTCTATATTGCGCACCCGTTCTTCAGCCGCAGGCTCATTTCCTTGAAATATTCCACAGTCAATTAACACACTGCTTTGCGCGTCCATGTGCAATTGATGGCATGACCCGGTGACGCCATTGATGGCGCCATGGTGAATGATGTGCGGATAGTGCATAAGCTTGCTCTCGATACAGCTCCATGAAGAGGCAATTAGTCCACAACTAAGGCCGTTAATCACCCGACCTTAATGCTTTTCAGGAGCGATCTTTTTGCAAGGTTTTTCCGCTAAGGCCCGCCTCGTTCGAACGAATGAGTGTTGCTGACAATGCTGGCGCCATCGTTGAATGAGCCCCCGCTACACGCGCGTGCAGTAAGTGACGCACGAACGCTATAAGCACACCCAGCATTCCACCCAATACCAAGCCAAGGAGCAATATGAGGGCCTTTTTCGGTTTGAAAGGTGCGGTGGGAGCCAAAGCTTTACGATCAATGGACACCAACTTCAAATTGGTGAAGTCCAGATTGCTCAAATTGCTCAGCCTGACGACTTCAGCACGTAACGGCTCAACACCTTGCAAAAATACATCTTCGTTTTGACGTTGCTTGAGCACTTCAACTTCGCGATTACTTTGGAGTAATTGCAATTCTCTAGCGATTTGAGCAATTCGCCCTTCAGTGAAGTCATCAGTTTTACGCTGCTGCAAAGCCAACCGCTCTGCTTCAAGGGCCTCGACACCCATGAAGTACAAAGGGATTTGTTGATTTGTGATTTCGGTGCGCATAATACTGGAGTCGCCGCTACGTGCAGAATCTCCTAAAGCAGAGGGTGTTGTCGGCTTTTGAATACCCAGAGATCTGGCGATGCCGATGGCTTCGCTCAATTGCGCCATTCTGTCTGTGCGTTGAACTTTGAGCTGATTACGTAGCGCTTTCAACTCGTCTTGCAATTGCGCGCGCTTCAGAGCATCGGCTTCTTCGAGAGAGGCAATGCGTGCTTCCTTGTCGTTTTCGTAGCTGGAGCGCGCGGCATTTATCTTGCCTTTAAGCTCAGTGAGCCGGTTATTCACAATGACTTTGAGGTCAGCTGCGATCTGATCACGCTCAGCATTGATAGCATAGTCTACAAAACCGTTAAGAATCTGAACGCCATCAACGCCTTGAGGATAGCTCAATTCCAGGCCGATGAATGAACTCAGAGAATCGGCTTTTTTAGGATCTGGTAGATTCAGCTTCAAAGAGTCCCGGTTGAACTCCTCAAAGCTTTGCTCAAGGGAACGCCCAGGTTTTTTAAATTTTTCGAATAATTCCTGATTATCCCGAAAAAAGCTCAAGCGCGAATCATAAGACTCAAGGCTGGCGCCGACTTTAAGCAAGGCTTCGCTGGGCGGGAGCGTATACACGCCCGAGCGGTTCAAGGCGTCCAGCTCATTGATCGCTGCTGGGCGCAGAACGCTTGTGACTTTGTATTCTGGGGTCACCGCATAGGCATAAATCAATGCAAGAAGCCCACACACTGCCGTGGTTGCGATGATGATGAGCTTTTGTTTCCAGATCGCTTGGAACAACGCAATCAGATCGACTTCATCAGATGAAGAATTTCGGGGAAGATTAGAAATACTTGTCACAACAAAGGCCTGCCTTCAAAAGAAACTGCGGGCTCGTTATGCAGAAATTTTCTTACGTGCGTTTTTTTATATTTTTTTCTGCAGGCAATGCGTCACTGCGCACCTGAAGAAGCACAAAAATAGCTGGCAATCGAGAACAGACCGGATTTTGCCAGTTTTACAAAACAATACAAGACTTGACTGGAAACTCACGCACCCGTAAGACCCTTCCTACAGAAGGCTGGCGCCCTGCCCATAGAGACGTTCGTATAAGTCACCTCCAGTTTTCGCACCTCGCTCAAGCCAGTTGAATCTACACCCTGCCAGAAAGCATTAGCTAGAGCGCAGCTCACGCTTCAATGCGGTTCGCTTGCGCCAGTAAACCAACATGCCAAGAAGAGGACCTATCGCCAGACCGACGAGCAACGCACCGACAAAAAAGAGCGCAGTCGATAGCGGCGGAGAGTGCCAGCCAAGGAATGTCAAAGACGTGGTTTGTTGATTTTCAAGAATAAAAATCACCACGCCAAAAAAAATCAGCAGAGCGACAACGCTCAACACAGCTTTTTTAAAAATATGCATGGGCGCCTCCTTTTCCCACAAGGATCAATTGTCGTCTTCCTCGTCTTCGTTCACGCGGTCGCGTAACTCTTTGCCAGGCTTGAAATGCGGGACGAATTTACCGTCGAGCCGCACAGACTGACCGGTCTTGGGGTTTCGGCCCACGCGGGGGGCTCTGTAGTGTAGCGAGAAGCTGCCGAAACCACGGATCTCGATGCGATCTCCAGTAGCCAGGCATTGTGACATTTGCTCAAGCATGGTCTTGATAGCCAGCTCAACATCTTTGGATGAGAGCAGCCCTTGATGGGTGACAATTCGTTCGATCAACTCCGACTTCGTCATATTTTTCCCTTCTTTTTCAAGCAGCTAGATCAGCGCTTCAAAGGTTTTAGCACGATCACAACAATTTGAACAGCCCAGGACTTGACTATCTTTGCGAGAACAGATGCAACATGTGAGCAGCTCTTTATCGCACACCGACAGACCTACATAGCGTAGCCGAGCAGTTCTCGAACTCTCCCAGACACGCTATATGCGGCCTAACGCAAAGCTCACAAGGTTACCCCTGCAATTGCGCAGCACCGTACACGCTCGCTCACAGCCGCCACACCGGCGCATCTCAAATTTCAGACACAAAAAAGGGCGACCGAAGTCGCCCTTTTTCTATGGTCAATCAGAACTTAGTTCTGTTTTTCCATTTGTGCACGCAGCAGGTCGCCCAGAGTGGTCGGACCAGCAGCAATGTCAGAGGTAGCTGGCTTGTCGCGCAGGCTCTGGATTGCTTCTTTCTCTTCAGCATCATCTTTCGACTTAATGGAGAGTTGGATTACGCGGCTTTTGCGGTCAACGCTGATGATCTTGGCTTCTACTTCTTCGCCTTCTTTCAGAACGTTGCGCGCGTCTTCAACGCGGTCACGGCTGATTTCGGAGGCTTTCAGAGTCGCTTCGATATCCGGAGCCAAAGTGATGATGGCGCCTTTAGCGTCAACTTCTTTCACGATGCCCTTAACGATTGCGCCTTTGTCGTTCTCTTGAACGAACTCGGAGAACGGATCGCTTTCCAGCTGCTTGATACCCAGGGAGATGCGCTCACGCTCTGGATCAACAGACAGGATAACGGTGTCCAGCTCGTCGCCCTTCTTGAAACGACGTACGGCTTCTTCGCCCACTTCGTTCCAGGAGATGTCGGACAGGTGAACCAGGCCGTCGATGCCGCCGTCCAGACCAATGAAGATACCGAAATCGGTGATCGACTTGATGGTGCCGGAGATTTTATCGCCCTTGTTGAACTGGCCAGAGAAATCTTCCCACGGGTTAGATTTGCACTGCTTGATGCCCAGGGAGATACGACGACGCTCTTCGTCGATGTCCAGAACCATAACTTCCACTTCGTCGCCGACTTGTACGACTTTCGAAGGGTGGATGTTTTTGTTGGTCCAGTCCATTTCGGAAACGTGTACCAAACCTTCAACGCCTTCTTCCAGCTCAGCGAAGCAGCCGTAGTCGGTCAGGTTGGTTACACGAGCGGTAACACGAGTACCTTCTGGGTAACGAGCTTTGATAGCAACCCATGGATCTTCACCCAGTTGCTTCAGGCCCAGGGAAACACGATTGCGCTCGCGATCGTACTTCAGAACCTTGACATCGATCTCGTCGCCAACGTTGACGATTTCGGAAGGATGCTTGATACGCTTCCAAGCCATGTCGGTAATGTGCAGCAGGCCATCGACGCCACCCAGATCGACGAATGCGCCGTAATCCGTGAGGTTTTTAACGATACCTTTAACTTGCTGACCTTCTTGCAGGGATTCCAGCAGAGCTTCACGCTCAGCCGAGTTCTCTGCTTCAAGAACGCTGCGACGCGAAACAACAACGTTGTTGCGCTTCTGGTCAAGCTTGATGACCTTGAATTCCAGCTCTTTGCCTTCCAGGTGCGTGGTGTCGCGCACTGGACGAACGTCAACCAGAGAACCTGGCAGGAACGCACGGATGCCGTTAACGTCGACAGTGAAGCCGCCTTTAACCTTACCGTTGATAACGCCCTTAACCACTTCTTCTGCTGCGAAGGCTGCTTCCAGAACGATCCAGCATTCAGCGCGCTTGGCTTTTTCACGGGACAGTTTGGTTTCGCCAAAGCCGTCTTCGACCGCGTCCAGCGCAACGTGAACTTCATCACCGATGTTGATGTTCAGTTCGCCAGCGTCGTTGTGGAACTGTTCCAGCGGGATGAGGCCTTCAGACTTCAAACCAGCGTGAACGGTTACCCAACCAGCTTGGTAATCGATATCAACGATGATAGCGGTGATGATAGAGCCTGCCTGAAGATTCAGGGTTTTTAGGCTTTCTTCAAAGAGTTCTGCAAAGCTTTCGCTCATTTTAATTCCTGTTGAATAAGGGCGAAGGAATACGCCCATCAGCCACACTCCAGACAATGTGGGTTACGTTCATATAAAAGAAGGCAAACAGGACTATTTCTGGTCTCCTGCCTGCTTTCTTGGTCATCCGGCAATATCGCGAAGTGCGATTTCACTCATGATGCGTTCAAGCACCTGCTCGATTGACAACTCCGTAGAGTCCAGCTGTATGGCATCAGCCGCCGGCTTGAGCGGGGCTATTGCACGCTGCGTGTCACGCTCATCACGGGCACGAATCTCTTTCAGCAGACGCGGGAGACTAACATCATCGCCCTTGGCCTTCAACTGCAAGTAACGGCGGCGCGCTCGTTCCTCGGCGCTAGCCGTCAGAAAAATCTTCAGCGGAGCGTCGGGAAAAACCACTGTACCCATGTCCCGACCATCGGCCACGAGCCCCGGCAACTCACGAAATGCACGCTGACGCTCGAGCAAAGCCGCGCGCACAGCGGGTAGCGCCGCCACCTTTGAAGCTCCGGCCGCCACTTGCTCACTGCGGATGGAATGAGTTACATCATCGCCTTCCAGGATAATGCTCGCCGCCTTGCCATTCGTCGCCCCGACGAATTGCACATCAAGATGCGCTGCCAATTTGCTCAGCAAAGGCTCGTTTTCCAGCGCAACGCCGTGATTGGCCGCAGCGAAAGCAAGCAAACGGTACAAGGCGCCCGAATCCAGCAACCGCCACTTCAAATCGTTGGCCAGACGCCCCGCTACCGTCCCCTTGCCTGAGCCGCTCGGCCCATCAATGGTAATGACCGGTGCCGGGCTGTTCACGACTGCGCCTCTTGAGCGACCCGCATGCCAACTTGCTTGCACAGTGCCAGGAAGTTAGGGAAGGAAGTCGCCACATTGGCGCAATCATGGATACGTATCGGTGCCGTGGCACGCAGGGACGCCACACTGAAGGCCATCGCAATGCGATGATCACCATGCCCGTGCACCTCACCACCACCGATGGTGCCGCCATCAATAATGATGCCATCCGGCGTCGGCTCACACTTGACACCCAGAGCCAGCAAACCGTCCGCCATGACCTGAATACGATCAGACTCCTTGACTCGCAGCTCTTCTGCGCCGCGCAGAATCGTTCTGCCTTCAGCCACGGCAGCGGCCACGAACAATACCGGGAACTCATCAATGGCCAACGGCACAAGCGCTTCAGGAATTTCGATCCCTTTTAGCTTGGCCGCCCGCACTCGCAGATCAGCAACGGGCTCACCGCCCACCTCACGCTGATTCTCAAGGGTGATATCAGCCCCCATCAAACGCAGAATGTCGATAACACCTGTGCGGGTCGGGTTTATGCCGACATGCTCCAGCAACAGGTCAGAGCCTTGCGCAATCGATGCAGCCACTAAAAAGAAAGCCGAAGACGAGATATCACCCGGCACTTCAATATGAGTCGCCGTCAGCTTATGGCCAGACTCAACCGAAGCTGTAGGGCCATTCACCGTAACCGGGTAGCCGAAGCCTTGCAGCATACGTTCGGTATGGTCGCGAGTAGGCGCCGGCTCAGTGACCGATGTTTTGCCTTCGGCATAGAGACCCGCCAGCAGCAAGCAGGACTTAACCTGCGCACTGGCCATCGGCAAGGTGTAATCCATCCCTTTAAGGGTATGACCACCACGGATGGTCATTGGCGGACGACCTTCAGCCGCGGTTTCAATGACAGCGCCCATTTCGCGCAATGGATTGGCGACGCGATTCATCGGACGCTTGGTCAGAGAAGCATCGCCCGTCAGGGTGGTATCGAAGTTTTGCGCGGCCAACAAGCCGGACAACAAACGCATCGAGGTACCCGAGTTACCCAGGTAGATAGGCCCTGGCGGCGCTTTCAAGCCGTGTAGCCCAACGCCATGAATGGTAACGCGACCTTCATTTGGCCCTTCAATCACCACACCCATGTCGCGGAACGCTTGCAGCGTTGCCAGTGCGTCTTCGCCCTCCAGAAAACCCTCAACCTCGGTCGTGCCTTCAGCCAACGAGCCGAGCATGATCGAACGATGAGAGATGGATTTGTCACCTGGTACACGAATACGGCCAGAAACTTGGCCACCAGGATTTGCCAGGAAAATCAGATCATTTGAATTCATAGGGTCCACATATGCCCGGCGGGCCAGGATTTTACTGAAATGCTCGCGAGCAACACGTGCGCGTGTAAAAACGCCCAGCAATTGATGCCCATCCCCTGCATCGACCGCGTCGCGCAAGGCGTCGAGATCAGTGCGAAATGTATCTAATGTGCGCAGCACCGCTTCGCGATTTGCGAGAAAGATGTCATGCCACATTACCGGGTCGCTTCCGGCGATTCTTGTGAAATCCCGAAAACCTCCCGCTGCATAGCGAAAGATATCCAGATTCTCATTGCGCTTGGCAAGAGAGTCCACCAAGCCAAATGCCAGCAAATGCGGCAAATGGCTGGTTGCTGCCAAAACTTCGTCGTGGCGCTCAACCTGCATATGCTCAACATCAGCCCCAAGGGCACGCCACAGCGTATCAATCAGGGCCAATGCTGCAGGATCGGTCTGGGCTACAGGCGTCAAAATAACTTTATGGCGCTCAAACAAACTGGCATTCGATGCCTCAACCCCGCTTTGCTCAGAACCGGCAATGGGATGACCCGGCACAAATCGCGCCGGCATACCACCAAAGGCTTGAGTCGCAGCGCGCACTACATTGCCTTTGGCGCTGCCCACATCGGTCAGTACAGCATCACCGAGATCCATGCCGGCCAGCAGACCGAGCATTTTCTCCATGGCCAGAATCGGGACCGCCAACTGAATGACATCGGCCCCGACACACGCAGCAGCCAAGTCAGACTCACAACGATCGACCACGCCCAGCTCTACCGCCCTAGCGCGCGAAACTGCATTCAGATCGACACCCACGACCTCACGGCATAATCCGCTTTCGCGCATGCCCTTGGCAAAGGAGCCACCGATCAGGCCCAGACCCACAACCACCAGGCGCCCCACAATAGGTGTAACAGGTTGCAACGACATGACATCAACCACGAACAAGGACCTTGGCCAGCGCTTCAAGAAGGCGAGCATTCTCGGCCGGCAAACCTATGGTGATACGCAAGTGGTTCGGCATGCCGTAATTGGCCACCGGGCGCACAATGACGCCTTCACGCAACAGGCCTTGATATACAGGAGCGGCCAACTGACCGAGATCCAGCGCAATAAAATTGCCCCGGGACGGAATCCAGCCCAGGCCCAACTCGCGAAAGCCTTCCTGTAGTTGGTGCATACCCGCGTCGTTAAGACGACGGCTTTCTGCAAGATAGTCGGCATCCTGCAGCGCGGCACAGGCCGCAGCCAGTGCAAAGCTATTCACATTGAAGGGCTGACGGACGCGATTCAATATATCCGCCACCACGGCGCTCGACAGCGCGTAACCCACACGCAAGGCTGCCAGGCCGTAAGCCTTGGAGAACGTACGTGAAACCAGCAGGTTGGGGTAAGCCGAGAGAAACTCCAGACCATCTGGCAGCTCGCCACCCTCGGCGTACTCGATATAGGCCTCATCCAGCACCACCAGCACGCGCTCAGGCACATCCTGCAAAAACTCATTCAGCGCATTTGCATCGAACCAGGTTCCCGTTGGGTTGTTCGGGTTCGCAATAAAAACAACACGGGTATTGTTGTCTATCGCCTTGAGCATGGCCTGAAGGTCGTGCCCCCAGTCCGTGGCTGGCACCACGTGCGCATCAGCCCCCACGGCCTGAGTGACGATTGGATACACAGCGAACGCATGCTCACTGAAGACCGCATTCAAGCCCGGCGCCAGATACGCGCGCGCGACCAGCTCCAGAATATCGTTCGAGCCATTACCCAGCGTGACTTGGTCCAGTTGCACGCCACACTGGCTAGACAACAGACTCTTGAGAGCAAAGCCGTTACCGTCTGGATAACGCGTCAGCTCGGCCAGCTCGCCTTGAATGGCTGCCAGCGCCTTGGGGCTCGCGCCCAAAGGGTTTTCATTACTCGCCAGTTTGACAATGGTCGCCGGGTCTATATCCAGCTCACGCGCCAGCTCATCCACAGGCTTGCCCGGGACGTATGGAGAAAGTTGTTGTACGCCCGGCTGCGCCAGGGCGAGAAAATCACCGCTCATGTTATGACTGCCTCACAGAACCGCTTTCGGGTAGGAACCCAACACTTTAAGCGCCACGGCTTCTTGACTGATTTGTTCCAGAACACTTTTGACCAGTGGGTCGCGGTGATGGCCAGCAAAATCGATGAAGAATACATAGGTCCATTTACCGCTACGCGAAGGCCGCGTCTCGATACGAGTCAAGTCGATGCCGTTCTCGTGAAATGGCACCAGCAATTCATGCAAAGCGCCCGGACGGTTACTCATCGATACAATGATCGAGGTTTTATCATCGCCGGTCGGCGGCACTTCCTGGTTGCCAATCATCAAGAAACGCGTGGAGTTATCCGGGCGATCCTCGATTTTCTCGGCCAGACGGGTCAAGCCGTACAAGCCCGCCGCCATATCGCCAGCAATGGCCGCCGAATTCCACTCACCCTTGACCCGCTTGGCCGCTTCGGCATTGCTTGATACAGCAATACGCTCGACATTCGGGTAATGCGCGTCCAGCCATTTGCGGCACTGAGCCAATGACTGCGCATGGGAGTAAATACGACTGATGCTGTCGGTCTTGGTGTTTTCACCTACGAGCAAATGGTGGTGGATACGCAGCTCGACTTCGCCGCAAATCACCATATCGTGCTCAAGGAAGCTGTCCAGCGTGTGGTTCACAGCCCCCTCGGTGGAGTTCTCAACCGGCACCACGCCAAAATTGACAGCGCCAGCTGCGACTTCACGGAACACCTCATCAATGGCCGCCATTGGCTTGCTGATCACAGCATGACCAAAGTGCTTCATCGCTGCCGCTTGAGTAAAGGTGCCTTCAGGGCCCAGATAAGCCACTTTCAGCGGCTGCTCCAGCGCCAGGCAGGACGACATGATTTCGCGGAACAAACGCGCCATCTCTTCGTTGCCCAACGGCCCCTTGTTGCGTTCCATGACTCGCTTGAGCACCTGAGCTTCACGCTCCGGGCGATAAAAGACCGGCACTTCACCCTCAGCCAGCGAAGCCATTTTGACGCGCGCCACTTCTTGTGCGCAGCGAGCGCGCTCACTGATCAGCTCCAGAACTTTTTCGTCCAGGCTGTCGATGCGTACGCGCAGCGCTTTGAGTTCTTGCTCGGACATTAGCCGTGTTCCTTTTCGAACTCTGCCATGTAAGCCACCAGCGCGTTAACCGCATTGATGTCTACAGCGTTATAAATCGAAGCGCGCATTCCGCCCACTGAGCGATGCCCCTTGAGGTTCAACAACCCACGCGCCTCGGCCCCCACCAGAAACGGCTTGTCGAGACGGTCATCCGCCAGGCGGAACGGCACGTTCATCCACGAACGATCAGGGGTGTTGATCGGGTTGCTGTACAAGCCACTGGCATCAATAAAGTCATACAACGTACGTTTTTTGACTTCATTGAGCTTGCCGATTGCTTCAACTCCACCCTGCTCTTTCAGCCACTCAAACACCAGGCCGGACAAATACCAGGCCAGTGTCGGCGGCGTGTTGTACATCGAGCCATTGTCGGCTGCGACCTTGTAGTCCAGCATCGTCGGGCAAATCGACCGGGCGCGACCCAGCAAGTCTTCACGAATGATGTTGACCAAAATACCGCTCGGGCCGATGTTTTTCTGGGCACCGGCGTAGATCATCCCAAAACGCGACACATCAATCGGACGCGACAGAATGTCCGAAGACATGTCTGCAACCAGTGGCACATCGCCCGTTTCTGGAACCCAGTCAAACTCCAGGCCGCCGATGGTTTCGTTGGGCGCATAGTGGACATAGGCAGCATTCTTGGAAAGATTCCACTCGTTCTGACCCGGAATCGCAAAGTAATCGTAAGGTTTGGCACTGGCCGCCACATTGATGTGGCCAAAGCGCGAACCTTCTTCAATCGCTTTTTGCGACCAGATACCGGTATCGATGTAGTCGGCAGTACCGCTTTCGGGCAGTAGATTCAACGGAATCTGGGCAAACTGCTGGCTCGCGCCGCCCTGCAGGAACAGCACTTTGTAATTCGAGGGAATAGACAGCAGGTCACGCAAATCCTGCTCAGCCTTGGTCGCAATGGACACGAACTCATCGCTTCGATGGCTCATCTCCATGACCGACAGGCCCTTGCCATGCCAGTCAAGCAATTCTGACTGGGCCCGCAACAGGACAGCTTCAGGGAGCGCAGCAGGACCTGCGCAGAAGTTATAGGCTCGTTTGCTCACATCCACTCTCGCTCTGATTTGGTGGGTCACGCAATTAATTGGTTGGCGGCACATCATTGAGCGCACGATCGAGCCTGCTTGTGATAGCGGTGTAACAGTCAGCATGGATGTTGAGTGTTAGTCAGTCATCGCCAGCACGCTCGCTGCGCACATACAACAAGGGGGCGAATCTTCATCCGCCCCCTGTGTGTCCGCTTATTCCTGCGGCTGCTCTTCGTCAGCGCCTGTCTCTAGCGGCTGCTCATCATCAAGACCGTCGCGAACGGTCTCGCCTTCGAGCTCAGTACCACCTTCGCCTTCGCCTTCAAGCTCTTCACCCTCGACTTCCGACGGCTCCTGAACTCGCTCAAGCCCTACCAACGTTTCATCGCTGGCCAGTTTGATCAAGGTGACGCCCTGGGTGTTACGACCCAGGCTCGACACTTCATCAACACGGGTACGAACGAGTGTGCCCTGATCGGAAATCAGCATGATTTCTTCGCCGTCCTGCACCTGAACCGCACCGACCAAACGGCCGTTACGCTCATTGCTGACCATGGCGATGACACCCTGACCGCCACGCTTGTATTCAGGGAACTCACTGATCGGCGTACGTTTGCCATAACCACGTGCCGAAGCAGTGAGAATCTGGCTACCTTCTTCCGGGATCAGCATCGAAATAAGCTTCTGACCTTCTGGCAGGCGCATGCCGCGCACACCACGAGCCGTACGACCCATTGCACGCACGTCAGACTCTTTGAAGCGCGTAACCTTGCCGCCGTCGGAGAACAGCATGACTTCGCGCTCGCCATCCGTGATAGCGGCGCTGATCAGCACATCACCTTCGTCCAGTTCCAGCGCGATCAAGCCGACGCTACGCTGACGGCTGAAGGATTCCAGCGGGGTCTTCTTCACGGTGCCATTAGCGGTTGCCATGAAGATGAAGTGACCTTCGGTATATTCCTCGACCGGCAACATGGTGGTGATGTACTCACCCTCATCCAGCGGCAGAAGGTTGACCAGCGGCCGACCACGAGCTGCACGGGAAGCTTCAGGGATTTCATACGTCTTGAGCCAGTACACCTTGCCTTTGCTGGAGAACAGCAACAGCGTGGTGTGACTGTTGGCAACCAGCAGGTGAGCAATGTAGTCCTCATCCTTGACGCCAGTCGCTGATTTACCCTTACCGCCGCGACGCTGTGCCTGATACGCAGCCAGTGGCTGAGTCTTGGCATAGCCGCCATGGGAAATCGTCACAACGCGCTCTTCTTCCGGAATCATGTCGCCCAGCGTCAGGTCGAGACGATGATCAAGGATTTCAGTACGGCGCACGTCGCCATATTCAGCGCGGATGACTTCCAGCTCTTCGCGAATCACTTCCATCAGACGCACAGCGCTGTTGAGGATGCGGATCAACTCACCAATCTGGTTGAGAATTTCCTGATACTCGGCCAGCAGCTTTTCGTGTTCCAGACCGGTCAAGCGGTGAAGGCGCAACTCAAGAATCGCTTGAGCCTGTTCTGGCGACAGGAAGTACTTGCCGTCGCGCAGGCCGTATTGCGGATCAAGGTTCTCTGGGCGGCAAGAATCGGCGCCAGCACGTTCAACCATGGCCACAACTGCCGTTGATTCCCAAGGCGTGCTGATCAGCGCTTCCTTGGCTTCAGACGGGGTTGGCGAGGCTTTGATCAACGCAATAACCGGATCGATGTTGGACAGGGCAACGGCCTGGCCTTCAAGGATATGACCGCGCTCACGGGCTTTGCGCAGCTCGAATACCGTACGACGCGTAACCACTTCGCGACGGTGACGAACGAATGCTTCAAGCAGATCCTTGAGATTGAGGATGCGCGGACGACCGTCGATCAGGGCAACGATGTTAATACCGAACACCGCTTGCAGCTGAGTCTGAGCGTACAGGTTGTTGAGAATAACCTCCGGCACTTCGCCGCGACGCAATTCAATGACAACACGCATACCGTCTTTATCGGACTCGTCACGCAGCTCGGTAATACCTTCGAGCTTCTTCTCTTTAACCAGCTCGGCGATCTTCTCGATCAAGCGCGCCTTGTTCAACTGGTAAGGGAGTTCGGTGATGACGATCTGCTGACGACCACCGACCTTGTCGATGTCTTCGATCATCGAACGGGCGCGCATGTAAATACGGCCACGACCGGTGCGATAGGCTTCGATGATGCCGGCGCGACCGTTGATGATCGCAGCCGTCGGGAAGTCCGGGCCCGGAATGAACTGCATCAGTTCATCGATGCTCAGTTCCGGGTTGTCGATCAGCGCCAGGCAACCATCGATGACTTCACCGAGGTTGTGCGGCGGGATATTGGTGGCCATGCCCACAGCGATACCGCTGGAACCGTTGACCAACAAGTTGGGAATGCGCGTTGGCATGACAGCCGGGATCATTTCCGTGCCGTCGTAGTTCGGCACCCAGTCCACGGTTTCTTTATGCAAGTCGGCCAGCAGTTCGTGGGCCAACTTGGTCATACGTACTTCGGTGTATCGCATCGCAGCAGCGTTGTCGCCGTCGACCGAACCGAAGTTGCCTTGACCGTCTACCAGCAGGTAGCGCAGGGAGAATGGCTGAGCCATTCGAACGATGGTGTCGTAAACCGCGGTATCACCATGTGGGTGATACTTACCGATTACGTCACCGACCACACGGGCAGATTTCTTGTACGGCTTGTTCCAGTCGTTATTCAGTTCGCTCATCGCGAACAGCACTCGCCGGTGCACGGGCTTCAAGCCATCACGTGCATCAGGCAGTGCGCGCCCGACAATTACGCTCATCGCGTAGTCGAGGTAGGACTGTTTCAGCTCGTCTTCGATATTGACCGGGAGGATTTCTTTGGCCAGTTCGCCCATGAGAAGCCTGATTCCTTTTTCGGGTGAAACTTCGCCACATCCATTCGGGATCAACGAAGCTCGCCACTGCTGACCATGTGCCATACAGCGACTTACGACAAATCAATACGTTATGTCACGGATTTGCGCATTAAGGGCACCCTTGACGGGCAACCCTGGAAACCGCCGAATGTTATCACAAACGCCGCCACGCACCTATCCCTGTGATGCGCATGGAGCGTAGTAATTCAGCCGTTTATAGGCCTGAGAGGCCTCAGGAGGACTCTGAAGGCGATTTGAAGCCCGTAGTCGATGCCAAAGACTGCGAAAAGTGGCAGCAGGATCTTCACGCAATGGGTTGCCATGCAACCCTTCGCAATTTTCGGCAACGACGACAGGGGCAGGCATTAATGCAACCGCTTGCGACACATCAATTGGGCGAGCTTGGCCGCATCCGGGCGCTCAATGATGCCTTTCTCGGTCACGATCACGTCAATAAGATCAGCCGGGGTGACATCGAACACCGGGTTGAAAGCCTGAACATCAGCACCTACTCGCTTGCCCCCCACATTCAGCAGCTCAGCGCCTTCACGCTCTTCAATCGGAATGTCTTCGCCAGTGGCCAGCTCCATGTCGATCGTCGAACTGGGGGCCACCACCATAAAGCGCACACCGTGATGCATGGCGTTAACGGCCAATTGATACGTACCAATTTTATTGGCCACATCGCCATTGGCCGTGATTCGGTCTGCGCCCACAATCACCCAGGTCACACCTTTGGTTTTCATGATGTGCGCCGCTGCAGAATCGACGTTGAGGATCACCGGAATGCCCTCATTGGCCAATTCCCAGGCGGTCAGACGTGAGCCTTGCAACCAGGGCCGGGTTTCGTCGGCGTAGACCTGCTCAATCATGCCTTCGAGCCAGGCACCCCGAATCACCCCCAACGCCGTGCCAAAACCACCGGTAGCCAATGCGCCCGTATTGCAATGGGTCAATACCGTTTGCGCATTGCCTTGGTGCCGGCGAATCACATCGACGCCCAGCTGCGCCATTGTCAGATTGGCCTCACGGTCACTCTCATGAATAGCCAGCGCCTCTAGTTCAAGCACGCGCAGAGCATCGGCACTGTGCTGGATGCGATTCAGTCGATCGCGCATGCGATTCAGCGCCCAAAACAGGTTCACTGCGGTGGGTCGCGAGTCTGCCAGCACCGTGAAGTCCGCTTCCAGCGCCGCAACCCAGTCACCACCCGCGGCCTTGCGTATACGAGCCGCCAATACAATCCCGTAGGCGGCAGCAATACCGATGGCCGGCGCGCCACGCACAACCATGTCGCGAATGGCCTTGGCCACACCTTCGGCATTGGTGAATGACAACCAGTTTTCTTCAAAGGGCAAAATGCGCTGATCCAGCAGGTACAGGGCCTCGCCCCGCCAATCGATGGCCTTAACTTTTTCTGCCGCCAACAGTCGATCGCGCATGCTTTCCCCTATTTACCCAGATACAAAACCGTCGATTATAACGGTCCCGCCTTTCAGACGCTCGGGTATACTTCGCCTCCTTTTTATTTAGCTCCGGAAGCCGCATTTATGCCTATCCAGCCTCTCTCCTTCGATTTGCTGTTGCTGCCCACCTGGTTAGTACCTGTTGAACCCGCCGGAGTTGTGCTTAAGGATCACGGCGTAGGCATTGAAGGCGGACGCATCGTATTTATTGGCCCGCGTGAAGAAGCGCTGAAACACACGGCTATCGAAACCCGCGAACTGCCCGACATGCTGCTCAGCCCTGGCCTGATTAACGCCCACGGTCATGCAGCAATGACGCTATTTCGAGGCATGGCCGATGACCTCCCCCTGATGACGTGGCTGCAAGACCACATCTGGCCCGCCGAGGGCAAATGGGTCGATGAAGACTTCGTACGCGACGGCACCGACCTGGCCATTGCCGAGCAACTCAAGGGCGGCATCAGCTGTTTCAGCGACATGTACTTCTACCCCAAAACCGCCACCGAGCGCGTCCATAACAGCGGCATACGCGCGCAAATCGCCATCCCCATTCTCGACTTCGCGGTGCCCGGAGCCAGCTCGGCAGATGAAGCCCTGCGTCAGGCAATCGAACTCTTTGGTGACTTGAAGTACCACCCGCGTATCAAAATCGCTTTTGGCCCGCACGCGCCCTATACCGTGAGTGACGAAAACCTGGAAAAAGTCCGGGTGATTGCCGATGAACTCGATGCGACGATTCAAATGCACGTGCACGAAACTGCGTTCGAGGTTCAGCAATCCATTGAGGTTTACGGCGAGCGTCCGATGGCCCGCCTCGCCCGGCTGGGTTTGCTTGGACCGCGCTTCCAGGCTGTACACATGACGCAAATCAGCGATGAAGACCTGAGCCTGCTGGTAGAAAACAATGCCAGCGTGATCCATTGCCCTGAGTCCAACCTGAAGTTGGCCAGCGGTTTTTGCCCGGTCGAACGCCTGTGGCTGGCGGGGATCAATGTTGCCGTGGGCACTGACGGTGCAGCGAGCAATAACGATCTCGACCTGCTGGGCGAAACTCGCACCGCAGCGCTGCTTGCCAAAGCTGTCGCCAACTCTGCCACGGCACTGGATGCGCATCGGGCATTGCGCATGGCCACCCTCAATGGAGCTCGCGCACTGGGCCTTGAAAGTGAAGTCGGGTCAATCGAGCTAGGCAAGGCGGCAGACCTGGTCGCATTCGACTTAAGTGGCCTTGCCCAGCAGCCGGTGTACGACCCTGTGTCACAATTGATCTATGCCACCGGCCGTGATTGCGTAAAACATCTGTGGGTCGCAGGCAAACACCTGTTAAATAATGGCAAACTGACCCGAATGGACGAGCAACAGCTCTGCGCAACCGCCAAAGCCTGGGGTGAGCGTATTAGCAGCCATACTCACTGATTGAGTGTCAGGGCTACGCCCCCTGAGCACTGCCTGTTTTTTTAGTTTTTGAGGATTTACCCATGAGCAACGTCGACCACGCCGAGATCGCCAAATTTGAGGCGCTTGCCTATCGCTGGTGGGATCGCGAAAGCGAGTTCAAGCCACTGCACGACATCAACCCGCTGCGCGTTAACTGGATTGACGAGCGCGTACAACTGGCCGGCAAAAAAGTGCTGGACGTGGGCTGTGGCGGCGGAATCCTGAGCGAGTCGATGGCTCAACGCGGCGCAACCGTCATGGGCATCGACATGGGCGAGGCCCCGCTGGCGGTGGCACGACTGCATCAACTCGAATCTGGCGTAAATGTTGACTACCGCCAGATCACGGCCGAAGCGCTGGCAGAAGAAATGCCAGAACAGTTTGACGTTGTGACTTGCCTAGAGATGCTCGAACACGTTCCTGATCCAGCATCAGTGATTCGTGCCTGCTACCGCATGGTCAAACCGGGCGGCCAAGTATTTTTCTCGACCATCAATCGCAACCCCAAGTCTTACCTGTTCGCGATTATCGGCGCCGAATACATCATGAAGTTGATTCCGCGCGGGACTCACGACTTCAAAAAATTCATTCGCCCTTCCGAACTGGGCGCATGGAGCCGCCAGGCTGGCCTCAGTGTCAAAGACATCATTGGCCTGACTTACAACCCGCTGACCAAGCATTACAAGCTGGCCGCCGACGTTGATGTCAACTACATGATTCAAACCCTGCGAGAGGAGTAATACATGCGTTTAAGAGCAGTTCTTTTTGACATGGACGGCACCCTGCTCGACACCGCGCCAGACTTTATCGCTATCTGTCAGGCCATGCGCGCCGAGCGTGGCCTGCCTCCCATTGCCGACAAGCTGATCCGCGACGAGATTTCTGGCGGCGCTCGCGCCATGGTTGCAGCCACTTTCAGCATGGACCCGCAGGCGCCAGGTTTTGAAGAACTGCGCCTGGAGTTTCTGGAACGTTATCAGCACGACTGCGCTGTGCACACCAAGTTGTTTGATGGCATGGAAGAGTTGTTGGCCGATATCGAAAAAGCGCACCTGGTATGGGGCGTGGTCACGAACAAACCGTTGCGCTTTGCGCAGCCGATCATGGAGCGCCTGGGGCTGGCACAGCGCTCTGCCCTGCTTATCTGCCCGGATCATGTCACGCACAGCAAGCCTGATCCCGAGCCCATGATTCTGGCCTGCAAAATGCTCGGTCTTGATCCGGCCAGCGTGTTGTTTGTGGGCGATGACTTGCGCGACATTGAGTCAGGTCGCGATGCAGGCACAAAAACGGCAGCCGTACGTTTTGGCTATATTCACCCGGACGATAACCCTAGCCATTGGGGCGCCGATGTAGTCGTCGATCATCCGAGCGAGTTGCGCAAAGTGCTGGATAACGCCGTATGCAGCTGCTGACCAGCGCGCCACTCCTGTTTTCTGCTGAGGGTCTTTATGTTTGATTATTGCGCACGCCCCAACTTGCTTCAGGGTCGGGTCATTCTGGTTACCGGCGCAGGCCGCGGCATTGGTGCTGCTGCGGCTAAAACCTACGCCGCACACGGCGCAACCGTGTTGCTGCTGGGTAAAACCGAGGCCAATCTGACTGAGGTTTACGATGAAATTGAAGCTGCCGGCCACCCGCAACCGGCGGTTATCCCGTTCAATCTAGAAACGGCTCAGCCTCACCAATATGACGAACTGGCGGCTATGATCGAGCGTGAGTTCGGCCACCTGGACGGGCTGCTGCACAATGCGTCCATCATTGGCCCGCGCACACCACTGGAGCAACTGTCTGGCGAGAATTTCATGCGCGTGATGCATGTGAACGTCAACGCCACGTTTATGCTCACCAGCACCCTGCTGCCCCTGCTAAAACTGTCACAGGATGCATCCGTGATATTTACCTCCAGCAGCGTGGGCCGCAAAGGCCGTGCGTACTGGGGCGCTTATGGCGTTTCCAAGTTTGCCACCGAAGGGCTGATGCAAACATTGGCGGACGAAGTCGACTCCATCACCCCGGTACGCTCCAACAGCATCAACCCTGGCGCCACCCGGACCAGCATGCGGGCCTTGGCTTACCCAGGGGAAAACCCGCAAAACAATCCGGAGCCGCACCAAATCATGCCGGTTTATCTGTACCTGATGGGCCCGGACAGTACCGGGATCAACGGTCAAGCATTCGACGCCCAATAACTGCAACACAAACAAAAAACCGCAGGTCGCGAATCACGCAACCTGCGGTTTTTTTTGATGTAAAAAAGCCTTTAAAACGTCTCAGGCTTCCGCCAAGAGATGCGACTCACGGACAACCGACTTTTTTTCGAACTCAAGGCAGCTCTGCAAAAAGAGGTACTTGTAGTCATAGCTCTTGCAGATGGCTTTACGCAGCTCGGTTTGCAGCGCTTCACTGGGATTCATCCCAGCCAGCGTACAAATAATTTCAAGCGCCTCCCATGGGTGCTCGTCATCGTATTGAGCATGCATCTTCAGCCACTTCATGGTGCGTTTACGACCCTCTTCAGGGAATGATTCTTCGTAAACGTTTTTAGAGCACACCACCGCAGCCCATTCACCCACCGCGCCTTCGATTGCGTAGTTGGTCGCCGCCATGGCAACAGCCAACGAATCTGTTGCACAGCTATGCCAGCACCAATCGTTCAAGGCCTGGAATTCGGCCGGGATATCTTGCGCATTCATGTCTTCAAGACTTACACCATGCGCCTTTGCCCAATGCACCCAATAATCCGCATGGTTAAGCTCCACACGAATGTTGCGAATCAACCAGCGTCGAGCCATGTCCTCGCCGCGATGACGTCCATATCGGGTTTTGCCCAGGTTATGACCCATATACAACGAAAACTGCTCAACGACTGGCCAACCCCCAATGAGATACATACGCATGGTCTTCGGGCTAAGCGTGTTGTCGCGCATTCGCTGGAATATCTCGTGCTCAACAACCCTGCGCTTGCTTTCATAGCAATCGCGGATCAGCTTTTGAGCCCATTGCGGATAGCTGGTCGCTTCCATGAGAGGCCCAGTTCTTTCGTATGCATCGATCACTATCGGGTTCCTTCTGAGAGGTGATTTGCAAAACAGGGCAGCACTTAACGTAATGTGCCCGGTGACTTCAAAGCAAAAGCCTTAGGGCGCCTAGGCCGACAGCGCAAACTGTCGCGCGTAAATTCGCGCGGACGCTCAACGTTGTAGCCTTGAGCATAATCGACACCGATCTCGGCCAAAGCATGCTCAATTTGCGGGTTTTCGACAAATTCGGCAATAGTCCGTTTACCCATAACATGCCCGATGTGATTAATCACCTCAACCATCGCCCGATTAATGGGGTCGTCAAGCATGTCCCTGACGAAACTCCCATCTATTTTCAAAAAGTCGACCGGCAAATGCTTTAAATAGGCGAAAGAAGACATACCTGCGCAAAAGTCATCGAGAGAGAAATGACAGCCCAACCCTTTTAGCTCATTGATAAAACGAATAGCGCTGCCTAAATTGGCAATTGCACTGGTTTCGGTGATTTCAAAACATATGCGCTCGGGGGCAACCCCATAACACTCGAACTGCTCATGCAAGAACGCCAGAAAGTCTTCATCACCAATGGTTGTGCCCGACAAGTTGATCGCACACATGACCATAGGCTGGCCCGGGTTGAGTGCCGTAAAGCTGGAAATAGTCTTGAATACATTTTCGACTACCCATCGGTCAATTGATGTCATTAACCCATAACGCTCAGCCGCGGGAATAAAACTGTCAGGCATGATCATGCCGCCTTTTTCATCGCGCAATCGCAGGAGGATTTCGATATGCCCTGAGTCCTCATGCTCATGATTGAGCAGAGCGATTTCCTGCGAATAAAGGCAAAACTGGTTTTCTTCCAACGCCACATGCAAGCGTTGAACCCAAGCCATCTCACCAAAACGCAAAGACAGCTCCGAATCATCGGCATGATAAACCTGAACCCGGTTTCGACCTTTCTCTTTAGCCATGTAACACGCCATATCGGCGGCCCGCATCGAAGTCTCCAGCGTCACCGGGGCCTGATGGATATGAACCAGACCAATGCTGATCGTGTTCAAAAACGGGCGGCCCTTCCAGGCGAAGTGCAAACTTTGCACCGTCTGGCGCAAGCCTTCGGCAATCTTTTCTGCAGCATCAGCAGGGCAATTCTCTAGCAGGATGCCGAACTCATCTCCGCCAAGGCGTGCCAGCGTATCGCCTTCGCGCAAACCGGACTGCAATACCGCACAAATATGGCGTAACAGTTCATCACCTGCCGCATGACCGCACGTATCATTAACCAGCTTGAACTGGTCCAGATCAAGAAACATCAACGCGTGTCGGCCTTGCTGACGCGACAGATTTTGCAGGATCAGATCAAGGCGATATTCAAACTCACGGCGGTTGGCCAATCCGGTTAGGGCATCGTGGGTTGCCTGCCACGACAGATTGTCAATGAATTGGCGCTCTCGCGTCATGTCATGCAACACCAGCACTGCCCCACTGACAGTGCCCGCATGAAGGATCGGCGCACCCACCAGCGTTACGGAAACAGTACTGCCGTCCATGCGCTGAATCAGCTTGGAATGCTCACTGCTATTGCCCAACTGTCCGCTGAGAATGTGGTCTATCAGCTTGAACCCATCATCCAGCGCATGCTCGTCGAGCAATTTGAACAATGCCGCCAGAGGAACACCCCGTGCCTGCTCGGACTTCCAGTGTGTAAGTTGTTCAGCCGCCGGGTTCATGTAAACAATAGAGCCGTTCACATCGGTACTGATTACACCATCACCTATGGACTCAAGAGTGACCTGTACACGCTCTTTTTCCACTTGCAGCGCTTCGGCAAACTCGCGGCTTTGGGCAAGAATTTTGTGAGTGCGCAACAAGGCCAGAATGATCAAACCCAGCGCTGTAGCCAGATTGATAAACACCAGTAACTGCAAAATAAAGCGCGAACCCTCACCCAAAGCATCGCTAAATGCTTTCGCCGCCGGCGTGACACTTTCATTGATGGCGTAAATCTCGGACTTCCAACGCTTGACGTCATCCTCACTGACTTGATGACTGTTAATGAGCCCGCGCATCTTTTGGGCCAAGTCGTTGAGTCGAATCAGGTGATCATCACCCACGGCCCACTTCTCGATGGCCGTATTCAGGTAACTGAAGTTACGAAAATAACGATAAAACCAAATGATGCTCGACACATCGTCCGGATTATTACCTCCCTGCAAAATACCTTCACGGGCTGCTTGCAGATCAGGCGGAGATTGATCAAGGGCAACGCGCAAGCGGTGCCCGCCTTCCGGAACTCTAATGGCTTGCTGATACTTCTCGAAAATAACCGGATCACGACTATCAGCATATAAATTGAGGTAGTAGATGGCGTCTTTCTGGCCTTTGCTCCACAGACTTTCACCTGCAACATAGCCTCTCACCGCAGAGAGCATGTAGAGACTCATACAACCTAACAGCGCCTGAAACAGCACGACCGCAATAAAAGGCCAGACGATTCCCAATAAACGTGGCGTACCGAGAGCACGTTTCTGCTTCATGAGTTCCCTTTGCTTCAAACTACCCAATGAAAACCAGAGAAAAAGCCTCAACACCGCTGAGCCTAGGCTAATTTCTGACATTTATGACAAGGAGTCGTGCCGCACAGATCAAAATAAGCCTGTGTGCCTCGCCATCAAGTTTGCTGCAAATGGCCGTACAGCTTGGCGTAGAGACCGCCCTCGGAAATCAGTTGTTGATGATCGCCGTCTTCGGCAATGCGCCCGCCATCAAATACTAGAACACGGTCTGCCTGTTTTACCGCAGATAAACGGTGAGCGATGATCAAAGTCGTGCGAGCGCTCAAGAATTTTCCTAAAGCGTGATGCAGGTTGTATTCCGTCTCGGCATCCAGAGCACTGGTGGCCTCATCGAGAATCACGACTTTGGGGTCGGCCAGCACCATTCTGGCTATCGCAAGGCGTTGACGCTGACCACCAGAGAGGCGCACACCCGAGCGACCAACGATACTGTCGAGCCCATGGGGCAAGTTCAGTATGGTGCCATTCAGCTGGGCGATCTCCAGTGCCCGCCAGCAAGCCGCATCGGTTCTCTCACGGCCCATGGTCAGGTTGGCTCGCACCGTATCATTGAATAGCGCAGGATGTTGCAGGACGACCGCGACATGCTCGCGGATGGTTTCAAGGCCAATGGCCGACTGGCTTTCGCCAGCGAAAAGAATATTGCCAGACTGCGGTGTATACAGCCCGAGAAGCAATTGCACCAAGGTGCTTTTGCCCCCACCGCTGGTGCCCACTATGGCGACCTTCTCACCCGGTGCGATGGTCAGGTTCAGGTGGTCCAGCACGAGTTCTTCGCCATAGCTGAAACTCAGGTCACGCACTTCAATGGACACTGTCTCGCGACCGGCAAACGGATTTTTGCCGCCGGGGTATTGAGGCTCATCCGCACGCGCCAATAACTGATTGATACGCGTAATGGCTCCCCCTGCGGCGTAGAACGCATATTGCAAATTAAGCAATTGCTCAACAGGACCAATCATGAACCACAGGTAACTGAACACGGCCAGCATCTGACCAATCGACAGGTCAGAAAACAGGACCGTGAGCATTGCAGCCGCACGGAAAATATCGATGCCAAACTGAAATAACAAACCACTGGCGCGGTTTGAAGCGTCGCTTTTCCATTGCGAGGCGACTGCAAAATCGCGCACTTCTTTGGCCTTGTGGCCCAAGCGCCCCAAAAAGAAGCCCTGACGATTGCCCGCCCGTACTTCTTGAATGGCGTCGAGGGTTTCAGTCAATGCCTGGGTGAAGCGTGCAGTGCTGTCGTTCTCGAGCCTTTTAAGGTGCTTAACCCGCTTACCGAGCTGCACCGTTGCATAGATGACCAGCGGATTGAACAGCAGAATGACCAGCGCCAGTTGCCAGTGCATCCACACTAAAATCGCCGAAGTCCCTACAAGGGTGAGCATTGCCACCAAAAAACGGCTCAACGTCTCCCCGACAAATTTGTCGAGGGTGTCGAGGTCGGTGACCAAATGCGTGGTGACCGTTCCGCTGCCCAAACTCTCATACTCAGCCAGCGAAATACGTTTCAAGCGCTCGATCAGACGTAGACGGATGCGCAATACAATATCTTTGGCCAGCCTTGAAAACAGCCGGGCTTGCAGCACGTTAAACAACAATGCGCCGCTGCGCAGCAACAGCGTCACGACCAGCATCAGGCCGATGTAACCGACCGAGGTTTGCCACGCAGAGGGCAGCGCGTGATTCATGACCTTGAGCGCTGCATCGCCATGACCCAACAACACTTCGTCAACCAACAAAGGCAGGAGCAATGGGATCGGCACGCTGCATAGCGTAGCCAGCACCGCAACGCCATTGGCAATCCATAACGCTTTTTTATTGCGCAGGGCCAAACGTCTGATTTCGACCCATGTCAGCCGATCGGGTGCCGAGTTAATCAGAGGTAAATCCTTTGTATCAGACACTCGCAGCGCGCTCTAACCAGCGGCCGAGCAGATCAGCAAGGGGTTCCAGCGGCTGATAGCCGTTGGTCAATAAAGCAAGTTGGCCATTATGCTCTGCCAACAATGTGGGGAAACCGGCTATCCCCAAATCCTGCACCCAGGCAATGTCAGCCGCGGTGGCAGCCTGTTGCTCAGCGCTATCAAAGGCTGCGGCAAAATCAATACGCGACACGCCCGCGGTTTCAGCCAACTCAACCAGCACGCTGGCCTGGGTGACGTCACGTCCTTGCACATAGAAGGCATGCTGGATGAGCTTGACCAATTTCCAGGCACACTCCGGCGCCAGGCTACGGGCTGCTACCAGCGCTCGGCAAGCGGGCTCCGTGTCGTAAACAAAGCCTTCGGGCAATGCCCCCTCAACGGTGAACGGCTGCCCGGTGGCCTCATTGACGGCCTGCCAGTGCTCAAGAATGTAGCGGCGCTTGGCCGGCTCCAGAGACGCGCTGCCGGTGCGCAAACCACCTACGACCACGTGCAGCGCCACACCTTTGGCACGCGCCTGCTCAACCAATGCTTCGGCGATGGGCGCAAAGCCCCAGCACCACGAACACATTGGGTCCATTACATAGAGCAAGCGCGCGGACATACTCAGGCCTCGGCCGATTTACGGTAGTTGTGACCGATCGGATGCGGCTGGTTGCGGGCCTTGGCCAGTTCGATCTGTTTTTGACGATCAATGGCGCTGCGACGGGTTTTTTCGCTCAACGTGTCCCAGCAATGCGGGCAGCTGATACCGGGTTGATAGTGCTCGGATTCACGCTCGGCAACACTGATCGGCGTGCGGCAGGCGTGGCACTGATCGTACTCGCCTTCGGTGAGGTCGTGGCGCACCGTTACACGGTTATCAAACACGAAACAGTCACCTTGCCACTTGGTTTCTTCCTGCGGCACCTCTTCGAGGTACTTCAGAATCCCGCCTTTAAGGTGATAAACCTCGTCGAAACCCTGGCTGAGCATGTAGCTCGAGGCTTTTTCACAACGAATGCCACCGGTGCAGAACATGGCGACTTTCTTGTGCTTGGCCGGATCGAAGTTGGCTTTGATGTAGTCTGGAAACTCGCGAAAACTGGTGGTTTTCGGATCGATGGCACCCTCAAACGTGCCAATCGAGACTTCGTAGTCGTTACGGGTATCAATCAACAAGACCTCTGGGTCGCTGATCAGCGCGTTCCAGTTCTCGGGGTCGACATAGGTTCCGACTTTTTTGTTCGGGTCTACGCCTTCTACACCGAGGGTCACGATTTCTTTCTTCAGTTTGACCTTGGTCCGATAGAACGGCTGGTCTTCGCAGTAGGATTCCTTGTGGTCAATATCGACCATCCGCGGATCGCTCTTGAGCCAGGCCATCAGACCGTCAATTCCTTCACGGCTGCCCGAAACCGTGCCGTTGATGCCTTCTTCGGCAATCAGCAAGGTGCCCTTGATGCCGTTATCAACCATGGCCTTGAGCAAGGGTTCGCGCAGTTCGACGTAATCTTCAAGGGTGACGAATTTATACAGTGCAGCTACAACAATCGGTGCAGTCATTGTGAATCTCTCCAGGTGGCTACCCTCGTAAAGGGCAAACCGGATGCAAAAAAAACGCGCCAGTCAGGGTCTGTTGGCGCTTCATTGGGAGCCGCGTCGCTGGGTCAAATTTTGCCAGGCAAGACGCAGGGTGAAGAGAATGGTTGTTCCCTTCTAAAACCCTGCAACGCAGCCTGGCGAAATTTGACACGCGACCCGAAGGGACGAAAGCTCACGTGGCGCAGGGCGACGTTGCTCGCAGCTTATTTGGAACAACCAAACTACGCTGCTCGCGCCTTGCCCTGCACCACGTGAGCTTTCGTCGCGGTCTCAATGAAGCTCCAACAGACCCTAAAGCGGCGCGTGCGGATTCTAGCAAAAAGACGACTTAGTGCCCACCGCCGGCACAGGTCGGCGAAGCCGGTGCTGTACCAATTTTCGCCCATTCTTCAGGCGTGTACGTGTGCAAGGCCAACGCATGAAATTCGCCCATCAAGTCACCCAGAGTGGCGTAAACCTTTTGGTGACGCTTGACGCTATTGAGCCCGACAAACTGCTCGCTGACCACCACGGCCTTAAAATGCGTTTCAAGCCCGCGACTGTGCATGTGACTCTCGTCCAGCACGCTCAAATGCTCGGGGTGCAACGCGTTCAGCGTCGTTTCAATACGTTGTTGCATGCTCATTCAGGCTCCGCTTACTTCTTTTTGGCCGGGGCCGCTTTTGGCTCCAGCTCGGCGGTCATGTCAGCCAACAGCTTGTTGACTACCGGCACTGCGCTTTCCAGCTTGGCCTGAGTCATCTGTGCCGATTGTTGAGTCAGTTGCGGCATTTTTTCCAGGACCTTCTTGCCCAATGGAGACTGGTAGAAAGCAACCAGATCCTTGAGTTCGGATTCGCTGAAGTTGGTGGTGTACAGCTTGACCATGTCCGGCTTCAGCTTGTCCCAGCCAATCGCTTGGTCCAGAGCAGTGTTGGCTTTGGCTTGGTAGGTTTCCAAAACAGCTTTCTTGGCTGCAGGTGCTTTGGTTTGTTCAAAACGTTGAGCAAACATTTGCTGCACTTGCATGTAGACCGGCGTTCCCAGCTTGTCGGCATGCGCCAGCTTCAGGAATGTTTCAGCACTGGCTGCATGGCTGGCAGCATCGGCAAAAACCTGGCCGCTGGCGCATACCAGAGCAACTGCAGTACAGATGGCGCGTAGACGGGTCATCGAATTTCCTTTATCTAGCAAACGAGGTCATACCCCAAGGCCGACCATTCTGCGCCTAACAAAGTGTGTCACTCAACCCCAAGCCTGATAGCGTTTCTCAATAACCCGACAAACGTCTCTAAAACCAAAGTTTGAACCTCTCTTTGTAAACACCGCCTAAGCTGATGGATCAACCCACTTAGGAGAAAGAGCACGATGAGCCGTATCGAAACCGACAGCCTGGGTGAAGTGCACGTTCCTGAGGAGGCCTATTGGGGCGCTCAGACCCAGCGTTCGCTGATCAATTTTGCCATCGGCAACGAAAAAATGCCGCTGGACGTGCTGCACGCGTTGGCGCTCATCAAAAAGGCTGCAGCACGGGTCAATGATCGCAATGGCGATCTACCCGCCGACATCGCCCGCCTGATCGAACAGGCCGCCGATGAAGTACTCGACGGGCAACACGACGATCAATTTCCGTTGGCGGTCTGGCAGACCGGGAGCGGCACGCAAAGCAACATGAACGCCAATGAAGTGATCGCCGGGCGCGCCAATGAACTGGCTGGCAAAGGCCGGGGCGGCAAATCGCCGGTACACCCCAACGATCACGTCAATCGCTCGCAAAGCTCCAATGACTGCTTCCCGACCGCCATGCATATTGCAGTGGCCAAAGCGGTGAACAATCATTTGTTACCGGCTATCAATGAATTGTCCGGGGGGCTGGCTGAATTGTCGGCTCGTCACATGAAACTGGTGAAAACCGGGCGCACGCACATGATGGACGCCACCCCGATCACCTTTGGGCAGGAAGTTTCGGCTTACATCGCACAACTGGACTACGCAGAAAGAGCTATCAATGCTGCCATGCCGGCCATTTACGAGTTGGCGCAAGGCGGCACAGCCGTGGGCACAGGGCTCAATGCCCCGCATGGTTTTGGTGAGGCCATTGCCGCAGAGCTGGCAGCCTTGTCCGGTTTACCGTTTATCACGGCGCCTAACAAGTTCGCCGCCCTGTCGGGCCACGAACCTTTGACCAATCTGTCCGGTGCCTTGAAAACCCTGGCAGTTGCCTTGATGAAACTGGCCAATGACTTCCGCTTACTGGGCTCAGGACCGCGTGCGGGTTTGGCCGAAATCAAACTGCCAGCCAATGAGCCAGGCAGCTCAATCATGCCGGGCAAGGTCAACCCCACCCAGTGCGAGGCACTGTCCATGTTGGCGTGCCAAGTCATGGGTAACGACGTCACCATCGGCTTTGCCGCCAGTCAGGGGCATCTGCAACTGAACGTCTACAAACCCGTCATCATTCATAACCTCTTGCAGTCCATCCAGCTCCTCGCGGACGGTTGCAGTAACTTCCAGGAACATTGCGTCAACGGCCTGGAAGTAGACGCTGCGAAAATGGCTGAACATCTGGAGCGAGGCTTGATGCTGGTTACCGCACTCAACCCGCATATTGGCTACGACAAATCTGCCGAAATTGCGAAGAAAGCCTACGCCGAAGGGTTGACCTTGCGCGAAGCCGCCCTGGAGTTGGGTTATCTGACCGACGAAGAATTTGATCAGTGGGTGCGACCCGAGAATATGCTGGGTTCAGGCAAGCATTGACAGGTTTTAGGGCGACTCTGTCGCCCTAGCGTCGTCTTCGCTTTTCAGGGTGCACTTATTTTTTGTGCTTTTTATCCTGCTTGTCGCGTTTTTCGAACGCGGCTTCCAACGAATCATTAATGGTGCGCAATACCTTGACCCGCGCCCAGCGCTTGTCATTGGCCTCTACTAATGTCCAGGGTGAGATTTCAGTGCTGGTGCGATCAACCATGTCGCACACAGCCTTGCGATACAGGTCCCATTTTTCACGATTGCGCCAGTCTTCTTCAGTGATCTTGTAACGTTTGAACGGTATGGTTTCACGTTCTTGAAAGCGTTGGAGCTGGGTATCTTTATCAATCGCCAGCCAAAATTTGACGACGATCACCCCTGCATCACTGAGTTGCTCCTCAAAATCGTTTATCTCACCGTATGCACGCATCCAGTCGGCTTGAGTGCAGAACCCCTCAATCCGCTCAACCAGCACGCGGCCATACCACGAACGGTCAAAAATGGTGAATTTGCCGCGTGCCGGTATCTGTCGCCAAAAACGCCAAAGATAGGGTTGTGCCCGTTCATCTTCAGAGGGCGCAGCAATGGGCACAATGCTGTATTGACGTGGGTCCAGTGCTGCCGCCACACGCTTGATCGACCCGCCCTTGCCCGCCGCATCGTTGCCTTCAAAGACGGCCACCAGCGCATGACGACGCATGCGTTTGTCACGCATCAACCCCGAAAGACGAGCCTGCTCGGTAATCAGCTGTTCTTGATAGTCATCTTTCTCAAGGTGCAGAGTTAAGTCTAGGCAATCAAGCAGGCTCAGGCCGTCAATCACCTCAGGCAAGGGGGCAGCACTTGTTGGGCGAGCCTTGGGCTTGGGTGTATTGAGCGCTGCCTGTAAACCCTCAAGGATAATTTTGCCTACCGTCAGGCTGCGATAGTAAGGGTCTACCCCTTCAACGATGTTCCACGGTGCATAGTCGCGGCTGGTGCGTCGAATGACGCGTTCACCGAAGCGCACAAACCGGTCATAGGTCTTTGATTGCTGCCAATCGAGCGGGCTGATACGCCAGCTGTGCAATGGGTCATCTTGAAGGGCCTTCAAGCGGGCTTTCATTTGCTTTTTGGACAGGTGAAACCAAAATTTGAAAATCACTGCGCCTTCATTGCACAGCATCTTTTCCAGTCGTTCTGCGCCATTTATTGCCTGATCCAGGACCGCATCCTTGAAAACACCATGGACCCGGCCCTGCAACATCTGGCTGTACCAGTTACCAAAGAACGTCCCCATACGGCCTTTGGCCGGCAAATGTCGCCAATAACGCCAGGCCGCAGGGTGCGCCAGTTCCTCGTCAGTCTGAGTATCAAACGTGCGCACTTCGATCAAGCGCGGGTCCATCCACTCGCTGAGCAGCTTGACCGTCTCGCCCTTGCCTGCACCTTCAATGCCGTTGATCAGCACGATGACCGCCGACCGCTTCTGCTGATGAAGCTCATACTGAGCTTCAAGTAAGGCTTCGCGTAAGGCAGGCACTTCTTTGTCGTAGGTTTCTTTATCGATTGAATGACCGATTTCAGCTGATTCGAACATGGAAAACTCCCTGTCAAGTTGTCACAAGACTAGCGGATTGTGCCCGCCATGCAGCAAGAAACCTGCATCACCCTGCCAAGGATCAATCTCGCGTGGACCGATCAGATAGAATGGCCGACTTGCCGTTGCCGAGCCGCACATGACTACTGAAATGCCCAATGCCCAGATCGACTGGGATGAACAAGGTCGTCCCCACTCTCGGGTGTATGACGATGTGTATTTTTCTGACAAATCGGGTCTGGAAGAGACGCGTTATGTGTTTATTGAACAAAACGCGCTGAAAGAACGCTTTGCAGCACTCCCCGCTAATGGTCAATGGGTCATTGGCGAAACAGGGTTCGGTACCGGGCTGAACTTTTTATGTGCCTGGCAGTTGTTCGATCAATGCGCCCCACCGAATGCGCGACTGCATTTCATCAGTGCTGAAAAATATCCCCTCTCCCGTGAAGATTTAGAGAAGGCTTTAGCGTTGTGGCCCGAACTTGCCGTTTACAGCGGGCAGTTGATGGCGGCTTACTTTGCCATCCATCCCGGGTTTCAGACACTGACGCTGGCCAATGGCCGGGTGACATTGACGTTGCTGATCGGGGATGCGCAGGAACAATTTGCGCAGTTGGATGCACAGATTGACACGTGGTTTCTTGACGGGTTTGCCCCCGCGAAGAACCCAGACATGTGGACACCCGAACTGTTTGCCCAACTGGCACGTCTGGCCGCACCCGACGCCACAATCAGTACCTTTACCAGTACCGGCTGGGTACGCCGTGCACTGAACGACGCAGGCTTTAAAATGCGCCGTACACCGGGCATTGGCCATAAATGGGAAATTCTGCGTGGCACTTTTGTGGGTTTACCTGAACACCCACTGGCCGTCACCTCGATAAAACCCTGGTATGCCCGCCCGCCTCAACCGGCAGGCGAACGCAAGGTACTGGTGATTGGTGGCGGGCTGTCCGGTTGCGCCAGCGCTAATAGTCTGGCCCGCCGGGGCTGGCAGGTGTTGTTGCTGGAACGTCACGAACGACTGGCCAAAGAAGCGTCGGGCAACCCACAAGGCGTGCTGTATCTCAAGTTATCGGCTCACGGCACGACGCTGTCGCAGATGATTGTCAGCGGTTTCGGCTATACACGTCGTTTACTGGAGCAATTGCAACGCGGTCGCGACTGGGACGACTGTGGCGTTCTGCAACTGGGGTTTAATGCCAAGGAAGCTGCCCGGCAGGCGCAATTGGCTGCGGCATTCCCGCCAGCACTGGTCCACCTGCTTGATCAGCCACAAGCACAGGCACTCGCAGGTATTGAACTGTCCCATGGTGGGCTGTTTTACCCTGAAGGCGGCTGGGTTCATCCGCCGGCACTGTGCCAGTTCCAGGCCTTGCACCCGAATATCCAAGTGCTGACCCATCATGATGTGCTGCAACTGGAACAGATTGATGGCCAGTGGCTGGCCCGCCAGGGCGAGCAGGTATTGGCCAGTGCCCCTGTGGTCATTCTGGCCGGGGCCGCCGAAGTCAAACGCTTTGCGGCCACCACCGATTTACCACTCAAGCGAATTCGCGGGCAAATCACACAATTGATGGAAACGGCGCAAACGGCTGTTCTGAAAACCGTCGTGTGTGCAGAAGGCTATGTAGCACCCGGCCGTCTGGGTGAGCATACGCTGGGCGCCAGCTTTGACTTTCATAATGATGATTTGACCACCACACCCGCCGGGCATCAGGGCAATATCGATCTGTTGCAGGAAATATCGGGTGATCTGGTCGAACGTTTTGGCGAGCAACTTGACCCCGAACATTTACAAGGATGGGCCGCCTTTCGCTGCACCAGCCCTGATTACTTGCCAATTGTGGGGCCTGTGTCAGACCCGGAACTTTTCGCCGACGCTTACGCCGTTTTACGCAAGGACGCCCGACAGGTTCCCGATACCCAGTGCCCTTGGCTGCAGGGCTTATACGTCAACAGCGGCCATGGGTCTCGTGGTTTGATTACCGCCCCTCTGTCAGGAGAAATCCTGGCGGCGTGGATAAACAACGATCCCCTGCCCGTACCTCGCGCCATAGCAGAGGCGTGCCATCCCAATAGGTTTAGCGTACGAGCCTTGATCAAAGGGCTGTAGAAGGCGATTCGAGATAAAAAGGTCAGCGAATAAGCTCTTTGGCTTTTTCCAGGCAATCGGTGGCGCTGTCGATCGCAGCAACGGCTGTTATTGAAGCAGCGTTACCGTTTTCGCAGCGCTCCCCGATTATGACGAACTGAACATCCACTCCCCTGGCCGCAACTAAGGCCAAATAATCAGCACGGGGAATTCGTGCACCGCTTTCGTACCTACCTTGGGCGTTAACAGCCACGCCACCTACCTCTGCAAAAGCTGCTTGAGAAAGGCCTAAGCGCATTCGCTCAGACTTCAATCGTGCGCCAATAGTCATGCTCGATACTCCCTGGAACTAATATTAAGAGGCCGCTATCAGTGGCTAAGTTCCTTAATACCGCTCAACTCAAAATGGCTGTTCAAAGATTTAATTGAACGATCAGGCTGCCCATGCACTCGAAAAAAACAGACAACTTACGGCGGCGCGCTCTGATGAGCCACTCGCGCCGAAAGGATCGGGAGACGGGTCAGAGCGCTAAACCCGATCCAAAACCGGGCCAAAATGTAACAGGCCCCGGAGACAAAAGGGTTTAAGCAGTATGTGTGGATTAGCTGGCGAGTTTCGTTTTGATCAACAACCTGCCGATCTGGCAGCCATCGAACGCATTACCCATCACCTGGCACCCCGTGGCCCCGATGCCTGGGGATTCCACAGCCAGGGGCCAATTGCCCTCGGCCACCGCCGACTCAAAATCATGGACTTGTCAGACGCCTCGGCGCAGCCAATGGTCGACAGTCAGATGGGGTTGTCACTGGCTTTCAACGGCGCCATCTATAATTTTCCTGAATTACGGGCCGAGCTGGAAAACCTGGGATATGGGTTTTACTCAGGCGGTGACACCGAAGTTCTTCTCAAGGGCTATCACGCCTGGGGCGAAGCCCTCCTGCCGAAACTCAATGGCATGTTTGCCTTTGCCATTTGGGAACGAGACGCTCAACGCCTGTTCATCGCCCGCGACCGGTTGGGCGTAAAACCTCTATACCTGTCGCGTACTGGCCAACGGCTGCGCTTCGCCTCCACGCTACCGGCGTTGCTCAAAGGCGGTGATATCAACCCGATGCTCGACCCGGTCGCCCTCAATCATTACTTGAATTTTCATGCGGTGGTACCAGCGCCACGCACACTGATTGCCGGCATTGAAAAACTGCCGCCAGCGACCTGGATGCGTATTGACTCCAACGGGCAGACCGAACAAAAAACCTGGTGGACCCTGCCCTACGGCCCCCATGCCGACGAAACTCATCTTGGCCTGGAAGACTGGCGCGATCGCGTACTGGACAGCACCCGCGAGGCGGTTGCCATTCGCCAGCGCGCGGCTGTTGATGTCGGCGTGTTGCTCTCGGGCGGTGTCGATTCCAGCTTGTTGGTGGGCCTGCTGAGGGAAGCAGGCGTACAAGATCTGTCGACTTTTTCAATCGGCTTTGAGGATGCAGGAGGGGAACGCGGTAACGAGTTCGAGTATTCGGATCTGATTGCCAAGCACTACGGCACCCGCCATCACCAGCTACGCATTGGTGAACACGAGATCATTGAGCAATTGCCCGCAGCCTTCCGTGCCATGAGTGAGCCGATGGTCAGCCACGACTGCATTGCTTTTTATCTGCTTTCACGCGAGGTCGCCAAGCACTGCAAAGTGGTGCAGAGCGGCCAAGGTGCAGATGAGCTGTTTGCAGGCTATCACTGGTATCCGCAAGTGGATGGCGCCAGCGATCCGTATCAAGCCTATCGCCAAGCCTTTTTCGACCGCAGTTACGATGAATACAAAGCCACGGTGCAACCGAAATGGCTGACAGCCAATGACGCGGCTGGCGACTTTGTTCGTGAACATTTCGCCCAACCCGGTGCCGATGCAGGCGTAGACAAAGCCTTGCGTCTGGACAGCACTGTGATGCTGGTGGATGACCCGGTCAAACGCGTCGACAACATGACGATGGCCTGGGGCCTTGAAGCCCGCACGCCATTTCTCGATTACCGCCTCGCCGAACTTTCGGCGCGCATCCCGGCCCGCTTCAAATTACCGGATGGCGGCAAGCAGGTGCTTAAAGAAGCCGCACGGCTGGTCATTCCCAGCGAGGTGATTGATCGCAAGAAAGGTTACTTCCCGGTGCCGGGCCTCAAGCATCTGCAAGGTGACACGCTCAATTGGGTCCGCGATCTGCTACTGGATCCCAGCCAGGACCGAGGTCTTTTTCAGCCGGCCATGCTCGACACGCTGCTGACTAATCCGCACAGCCAACTGACTCCCCTCAACGGCTCCAAACTCTGGCAACTGGCGGCACTCAACCTGTGGCTGAGTGAACAAGGAATCTGATCGATGAAACCCCTCGCTACGGCTTATAGCCAGCGCTTGCTGCGCGGTCAAACACCCTCTTATGAACGGCTGCAAGCGCGTTTTGCCGAAGACGGCAGCGCTCTGGATGCGCAGCCCGTGGCCGTACATTGCGGCTGGGGGCGACTGCTGATCGGGCACACGTTTCCCGACCCCGCCAGCCTTGCCGACGAATTGTTGAATGAACAACCGGGCGAGCGTGATATTGCGTTGTATGTGGCGGCTCCTCAGCAGGTGCTGGCGCAATCGCCCCAGCAACTTTTCCTGGATCCGTCCGACACGCTGCGCCTCTGGTTTACAGATTACCGCCCCGCCACCCGCGTATTTCGAGGCTTTCGCATCCGCAGGGCGCAAAACGACGCCGATTGGAGTGCAATCAATTCGTTGTACATGATGCGTAACATGCTGCCGATTGACCCTGCCTTGCTCACCGCACGGCATCAGGGCGGCCCGGTGTACTGGATCGCTGAAGATGAAGACAGCGGCGCAGTGATTGGCAGTGTGATGGGCCTCAATCATCACACCGCCTTCCATGATCCGGAAAACGGCAGCAGCCTGTGGTGCCTGGCCGTCGATCCGCAGTGTTCTCGCCCCGGTGTAGGCGAAGTACTGGTGCGCCACTTGATCGAACACTTTATGAGCCGGAGCCTGAGCTATCTGGATCTATCCGTGCTTCACGACAACCAGCAGGCCAAGAACCTGTATGGGAAGTTGGGTTTTCGTAACCTGTCGACGTTCGCCATCAAACGAAAAAACGGGATCAATCAGCCTCTTTTTCTAGGGCCGGGGCCTGAGGCAGGGCTCAATCCCTATGCGCGTATCTTGGTGGAAGAAGCCTACCGACGCGGGATTGACGTACAGATCGATGATGCCTCTTCAGGTTTGTTCACCCTGAGTCACGGGGGGCGCAAGATTCGCTGTAAAGAGTCACTGACCGATTTGACCAGCTCGATCAGCATGAGCCTGTGCCAGGACAAAAGCCTGACCCATAAAACCCTCAGCCTGGCCGGCCTGAACGTACCAACGCAGCAATTGGCCGGCAATGCTGATGACAATCTGGCATTTCTCGAAGAGCACGGTCGCATCGTGGTCAAGCCGCTGGACGGCGAACAGGGCAATGGCGTGGCGGTGGATCTTGACACCTTCGAACAGGTACAGGTCGCCGTCGAGGCCGCTCGTTCGTTCGACCATCGCGTACTGCTGGAAAGCTTTCACCCAGGGCTTGACCTGCGCATTGTAGTCATCGGTTTTGAAATGGTGGCTGCGGCAATCAGACGACCGGCTCAGGTTATCGGTGATGGCCATCACAGCATCCTTCAATTGATCGAAGCTCAAAGCCGTCGACGTCAGGCTGCCACCGATGGTGAAAGCCGCATCCCGCAAGACGCAGAAACGCTGCGCGCCGTGCAAGCAGCGGGCTATGAATATGACAGTGTATTACCGGCAGGCGAACTGCTGGCGGTGCGCAAAACCGCCAATCTGCACACGGGTGGATGCCTGGAAGATGTCACCGCCATTTTGCATCCTGTACTCAAGGACGCGGCCATTCGTGCCGCCCGTGCGCTGGATATTCCAGTGGTCGGGCTGGACATGATGGTGTCAGCCGCTGATCAGCCCGAGTACGTGTTTATCGAAGCCAATGAACGCGCCGGGCTGGCCAACCACGAACCGCAACCCACCGCCGAGCGCTTTATAGATTTGCTCTTCCCTCACAGTCAGCCTGCGCCCTGAGTGCAGCCGCTGAACGTCATTCGGGCTCGCCGCATTCACTTGCGCGGCGAGCCACGCCTCAGGAGGCCTTATGAACCGCACCATCCTTGAACCCGACCTCGATTACCTGCAACGGGTATTACTGGAGATGCTGGCCATTCCCAGCCCCACCGGTTTCACCGACACCATCGTGCGTTATGTGGCCGAACGCCTTGAAGAGCTGGGCATTCCTTTTGAGTTGACACGACGTGGCACCCTGCGCGCGACGTTGAAAGGTCAGAAAAGCAGTCCGGACCGAGCCGTCTCAGCGCATCTGGATACCATCGGCGCCAGTGTTCGCGCCATTAAAGACAACGGTCGGTTAGTACTCGCGCCTGTCGGTTGCTGGTCCAGCCGTTTCGCTGAAGGCAGCCGCGTCAGCCTGTTTACTGACAATGGCGTGATACGTGGCAGCGTACTGCCGCTGATGGCTTCAGGCCATGCATTCAATACGGGCGTCGACGAATTGCCTATCAGTTGGGATCACATCGAGTTGCGACTGGACGCGTACTGCGCCACGCGAGCGGACTGTGATTCGCTGGGTATTAATGTTGGCGATTTTGTTGCGTTCGATCCGCTGCCTGAATTCACCGATAGTGGGCATATCAGTGCCCGTCATCTGGACGATAAGGCCGGCGTTGCTGCACTGCTGGCGGCCTTGAAAGCGATTGTGGAAAGTGGCGAACAACCTCAAATTGACTGCCATCCGCTGTTCACCATTACCGAAGAAACCGGCAGTGGCGCCGCGGCTGCATTGCCTTGGGATGTCAGCGAGTTTGTCGGGATTGATATTGCGCCCGTGGCTCCCGGGCAACACTCCAGTGAGCATGCGGTCAGTGTGGCCATGCAGGATTCGGGGGGGCCGTATGACTATCATTTGTCGCGGCACTTGTTGCGTCTGGGTGCAGAAAACGAATTGCCGGTGCGCCGGGATATGTTCCGCTATTACTTCAGCGATGCGCATTCAGCCGTAACGGCGGGGCATGACATTCGTTGTGCGCTGCTGGCTTTCGGTTGTGATGCGACCCACGGTTATGAGCGAACCCACATCGACAGCCTGGCAGCGCTAAGTCGTCTGTTGGGAGCTTACATGATGAGCCCGCCGGTCTTTGCCAGCGATGCGCAACCGGCGCAAGGATCACTGGACCGCTTTAGCCATCAGATTGAGCACGATGCGCAGATGGAGAGCGACACGCGAGTGCCGTCAGTGGAGAGTTTGGTGGGGGATAATCGGGACTAAGATCAAAAGCCCCTCACCCTAGCCCTCTCCCAGGGGGAGAGGGAACTGATTGAGGGAGGCTTGGGGTTTTCTAGAATCCGAAGGCATTGCATTGAATCTGAAATCGACTTGATTGAGCTCCTTCTCCCTCCGGGAGAGGGTTGGGGTGAGGGCGTTTTTACACCTGCGATTGCGCCCCTTCAAACCAAGCCAGTTTCTCGCGCAACAATACGACTTCACCGACGATGACCAGTGTCGGCGCATGCACTTCATGTTCAGCCACCAAGGTCGGCAGATCCGCCAGCGTGCCAGTAAACACCCGCTGATTGGACGTCGTGCCCTGCTGAATCAAGGCCGCCGGAGTATCTGCAGAACGGCCATGTTTGATCAGCTGTTCACAGATGATCGGCAAGCCGATCAGGCCCATGTAGAACACCAACGTTTGCGCCGGAGCAACCAGGTCGTTCCACGGTAAATTGCTGGTGCCATCCTTCAAGTGACCCGTCACGAAACGCACAGACTGCGCGTAATCGCGATGCGTCAGCGGAATCCCGGCATAGGCGGCGCAGCCGCTGGCGGCGGTAATACCCGGCACGACCTGAAACGGGATGCCATGTGCTGCCAGCTCTTCGATTTCTTCACCACCACGGCCAAAGATAAACGGGTCGCCGCCCTTGAGCCGCACGACACGCTTGCCTTGCTTGGCCAACGTGACCAGTTGCTGATTGATCTGCTCCTGTGGCACGGCATGATCAGCGCGACGCTTGCCGACATACACACGCTCGGCATCACGGCGGCACAGTTCAAGAATCGCTGGCGCCACCAGACGGTCGTAAAGCACCACATCCGCTTGCTGCATTAGCCGCAAAGCGCGGAAAGTCAGCAGGTCAGGATCCCCCGGCCCGGCGCCCACAAGGTAGACCTCACCCGTGGTAATGGCTGCTTCGCCGTTAATCTTGGCGAGGAGCAGACGTTCCGCTTCACCGCCCTGCCCGGCCAATTGGCGATCAGCAATGGGGCCTTGAAAGACGTCTTCCCAGAACCCGCGACGCTGTTGAACATCGGGGAACAACCCTTTGACCTGAGTACGAAAGCGCGCGGCAAGACCGGCTAACTGTCCGTAAGTCGACGGAATCCAGGTTTCAATCTTGGCCCGAATCAAGCGCGCCAGTACCGGCGCGTCGCCACCACTGGAAATAGCGATGACCAACGGAGAACGGTCAACAATGGCGGGGAAAATAACGCTGCACAAGGCTGGCGCATCCACCACATTAACCGGCACACAGCGCCGATGGGCATCCGCCGAGACTTGCGCATTAAGCGGCTCGTCATCGGTGGCGGCAATGATCAGCACACACCCGTCAAGGTCCGACTCAACATAGCCGCGCAAGATCTGCTCACCGCCACTGCTGAGAATCAACTCGCATAGCTGCGGTTCTATAGCGGGTGCAACAACCCGCAATACGGCGCCGGCATCGGCCAGCAGCCGGGATTTGCGCAAGGCAATTTCCCCGCCGCCGACCACCAGCACACGACTGCCCCGCAAGTTATGAAACAGCGGCAGAAACTCCATTTAGCCGATGACCTCAATACCGCCCATATAGGGCTTAAGTACTTCTGGCACGCGAATCGAGCCATCAGCCTGCTGGTAGTTTTCCAGTACGGCAACCAGGGTACGGCCTACTGCCAGACCGGAGCCGTTAAGGGTGTGCACCAGCTCGGGCTTGTTGGTTTCCGGGTTACGGAAACGTGCTTGCATGCGACGGGCCTGGAAATCGCCACAGTTGGAGCACGACGAAATTTCGCGGTATTTGTCCTGGCTCGGGATCCACACTTCAAGGTCGTAGGTCTTGATAGCGCTGAAACCCATGTCGCCCGTGCACAATGCGAGTGTGCGGTAAGGCAATTCGAGCAGTTGCAAGACTTTCTCGGCGTTTCCAACCAAACCTTCCAGTGCTTGCATCGAAGTGGAAGGCTCAACGATCTGCACCATCTCAACTTTGTCGAACTGGTGCTGGCGGATCATGCCGCGAGTGTCGCGACCCGATGCGCCCGCTTCACTGCGAAAGCACGGCGTGTGAGCCACAAACTTGATCGGCAGGGCTTTGTGCTCGACGATTTCACCGGCAACGATGTTGGTCAACGTGACTTCAGCCGTTGGAATCAGGTAAAAATCAGCCTCGCCTTCGCGGCTGATCTTGAACAGTTCTTCTTCGAACTTAGGCAGTTGACCCGTGCCTTGCAGCGCTGGCGCTTGAACCAGATAAGGCGTGTAGGCCTCTTCGTAGCCGTGCTCACCGGTGTGCAGGTTGATCATGAACTGCGCCAACGCGCGATGCAGACGTGCGATCGGGCCACGCAGCAACGCAAAACGCGCACCGGACAATTTGGCGGCGGTTTCAAAATCCAGCCAGCCGTACTGCTCGCCCAGCGCCACGTGGTCCTTGATTTCAAAGTCAAAGACCTTAGGCGTGCCCCAGCGGCGAATTTCAACGTTGTCGTCTTCATCAGCACCTACCGGCACGGAAGCATCCGGCAGGTTGGGCAGGCTCAGCAGGATTGAATCCAACTCAGTCTGGATCGCTTCCAGCTGCACTTTGCCGTTGGCCAAGTCAGTGCCCATGGTCTCGACGCTGGCCATCAACGGCGCGATGTCTTCACCGCGCGCTTTGGCTTGACCGATACTTTTGGAGATCGCATTACGCTCGGCCTGCAACTTTTCGGTCAGAGTCTGGACTTCTTTACGCTGGGCTTCGAGCGCATCGATGCGCGTCACGTCCAGCTTGAAGCCTCGGGATGCCAGGCGATCCGCTACGTCCTGAAGGTTGCTACGTAACAGTTTGGAATCGAGCATGTCGGTTTCTCGTTTATCAAAGTTTGGTCAGGGACAGGCCAGCCCATGTTGCGAGCAGCCCGCCGAATACGCTGAGAGCTGCATAGCCCAGTGCCAATGGCACTTGCCCGCTTTCAAGCAGGCGCACCGTATCCAGTGAAAAGGATGAAAAAGTAGTCAAACCACCCAAAAAGCCCACCATCAGTCCTGCTCGGACTTCGATTGGCACCTCTGGGCGTATCAAGAAAAGGCCGTACAAAACGCCTATCAGCAGGCAGCCGACGATATTAACGGCCAATGTCGCGGTATAGAAGTGCCGCGGCCAATTGGCATTAATCCAGTTGCCTGTGGCGAACCGCAACAAGGTTCCGGCAATGCCGCCCGCCGAGACGGCCAAGACCAATGGAATCAAGGCTTTCTCCGCTTCAGGGGGCTTGCGCGATCCAGTGCAGCGAGGTGTTTGAGCTTCTCGCCGATTTTAAGCTCAAGACCGCGTGGCACCGGCTGATAGAGCGCTAAAGGCTCCAGCTCATCCGGGAAGTAATCTTCACCCGCCGCGTAAGCATCGGGCTCATCATGGGCGTAACGGTATTCGTCGCCGTACCCCAGTTGTTTCATCAGCTTGGTCGGTGCATTACGCAAATGCAGAGGGACTTCCATGGAGCCGTACTCGGAAGCGCTGCGCAGTGCTGCTTTAAACCCCATGTACACCGCATTGCTTTTAGGCGCACACGCTAGATAGGTGATGGCCTGCGCCACAGCCAGCTCGCCTTCCGGACTGCCCAGGCGCTCCTGCACGTCCCAGGCCGCCAGGCACAGGCTCAAGGCCCGCGGGTCGGCATTGCCAATATCTTCACTGGCCATGCGCACGACACGGCGGGCGATGTACAGCGGGTCACAACCGCCATCAATCATCCGCGCAAACCAATACAAGGCGCCGTCAGGATTGGAGCCGCGCACCGATTTATGCAGGGCCGATATCTGATCGTAAAACGCCTCGCCGCCCTTGTCGAAACGACGCTGAGTATCGCCCAGCAGGCTTTGCAGCAGGTCAGAGCCTATTTCACTGTTGTCTTCAGCCAGATCGGCGGCGTTTTCCAGCAAATTCAACAAGCGCCGACCATCGCCGTCGGCTGCACGCAGCAATATTTGGAAGCCTTCATCGCTGAGGGTCAAACCGCGTTTGCCTAGCCCCTTGTCTTCAGTCAGCGCACGCTGAACAAGCCTTTTCAGAGCCGTCTCATCAAGGCTTTTGAGCACATACACCCGCGCCCGCGAGAGCAGTGCGTTGTTTAGCTCAAACGAAGGGTTTTCGGTGGTGGCCCCGATAAAAATCAGGGTACCGTCCTCGACATAAGGCAAAAAGGCATCTTGCTGTGACTTGTTGAAACGGTGTACTTCATCAACAAACAGGATGGTTCGGCGACCATATTGACCGGCCTGCTGTTTGGCAATTTCTACCGCCTGACGAATCTCTTTGACCCCGGCCAACACGGCAGACACCGTTTCAAAATGCGCTTCGGAGACTTCAGCCAGAAGTCGGGCCAAGGTGGTTTTACCCACCCCCGGCGGCCCCCAGAAAATCATCGAATGCAGCGCCCCCTGCTCCAGCGCTTCGCGCAAGGGCTTGCCCCGGGCGAGCAGGTGCTGCTGGCCGACGTACTCGTCCAGATTGGCCGCGCGCAAGCGAGCAGCCAAGGGTTGAGCAATCGGGGCACTTCGAAACAAATCCATGGGCAACGCTTAAACCTCTTGTTCCAGGATTATTCCTGGATGACATCAACCCCTTTCGGGATAACGAACTTGAATTTACTGGCAGGGATCGGCTCGTTGGCCTTTACACCGCTAAACACAATGTCAGTACGCTGACCTATGCTGTCCATCAGGCGCATGTTGTTGATCATGCCATTGCGAAAGGACAGGTTCAGCGAATCGAATAGCGTGTCTTTGGTCTTGGGCTTAAGGGTGAATTCCATGACCTCTCCTGCCTGCTTTGAACTGATATCAAAGCTTTCACTGATCTTCGACACGTCACCCGACAACAACAAAGCTGGCGTCTGTGTCAGGCGCTGATCCAGCTTTTTGATGGTGACCTGCTCCAGATCCGGGTCCCAGAGGGTTACTTTCTGACCGTCTGAAATCATCGTTTGCTCTTGCGGAGCTTCGGTGTGCCAGTAAAACAGGCCCGGGCGCTGCACCGACATTTCACCCTTGGCTTCCTGCAACTGCGTGCCACCGGCGGCCAGCGTCAGTTGCGAAAAATTAGCCGAGATGGTCTTCGACTTCTCAAGCAACTGGCTCAAACGCGTGACATCCTGGGCATCAGCATGAGCTGAAAGTGACGAAAAAGCCAAAATCGGTAGCAACAACATGCTGGTAAAACGCATGAGAATCCTCATTGATTAGTTGAACGCCACTCGCGGGGTACCCGCGAGCAGATCAATCGCGCATCGGAGCTGGCGCCAGCACTTCGCGCGAGCCATTAGTGTTCATTGCCGTAACCACACCGGCCATTTCCATGGACTCGATCATACGGGCGGCGCGGTTATAGCCAATCTTAAGTTTGCGCTGCACGGCAGAGATGGAGGCGCGACGACTTTCCAGTACAAACTGGACAGCTTCGTCATACAGCGCGTCGGTCTCGCTGTCTTCGCTGCCTTCGCCGCTGCCACCTTCAAAGCCACTGCCGGCCTCTTCAACGCCGTTAAGAATGTCGTCGTTATAGTCCGGGCTGCCGCGCAGCTTCCATGCCTCAACCACGCGGTGCACTTCTTCGTCAGACACAAATGCACCATGCACCCGAATCGGCAGGCTGGTGCCCGGCGGCATGTAAAGCATGTCACCGTGACCCAACAGTTGCTCGGCACCGCCTTGATCGATGATGGTGCGCGAATCGATCTTGCTCGACACCTGAAACGCCATGCGGGTCGGAATGTTGGCCTTGATCAGACCCGTGATCACGTCCACCGACGGGCGCTGGGTAGCGAGAATCAAGTGGATACCTGCCGCCCGCGCCTTCTGGGCAATACGGGCGATCAGTTCTTCAACCTTTTTGCCGACGATCATCATCATGTCGGCAAACTCGTCCACCACCACCACAATGGTCGGCAACTTGGTCAGCAAGGGCGCTTCGTCGTGAATGCTTTCACGCTTGTACAGAGGATCGCTCAGCGGTTCGCCCGCCGCCTCGGCATCTTTGATCTTCTGGTTGAAGCCGGCGAGGTTACGCACGCCCATCTTGGCCATCAGCTTGTAGCGGCGTTCCATCTCGGCAACGCTCCAGCGCAAGGCATTGGCGGCATCTTTCATGTCGGTCACGACCGGACACAGCAAGTGCGGGATGCCTTCATAGATCGACAGCTCAAGCATTTTCGGGTCGATCATGATCAGCTTGGCGTCTTCAGGCCCAGACTTGAAGAGGATCGACAAGATCATGGCGTTGACACCGACCGACTTACCGGAGCCTGTTGTACCGGCCACCAGCAAGTGCGGCATTTTGGCGAGGTCGGTGATCACCGGCTTGCCACCGATGTCGTGGCCCAAAGCCAGCGTCACAGGTGATTTAGCGTTGTCGAATTCAGGCGTGGACAGCACTTCACTGAAACGCACGATCTGACGGTCTTCGTTAGGGATTTCGATACCGACCGTGGTTTTGCCCGGAATTACTTCAACCACCCGCACACTGGTCACCGCGAGTGAACGCGCCAAGTCTTTGGCCAGGTTGGCGATACGGCTGACCTTGACCCCGGCTGCCGGTTGAATTTCGTAGCGGGTAATTACCGGGCCGGGGTGGATCGAGTCAACGGTAACTTCAACTCCGAATTCCTTGAGCTTGATTTCAAGCAAGTGGCCCACGGCCGCCAAGGATTCCGGTGAGTAGTTGAGTTGTTTCTTCTCTGCCGGATCGAGAATGGAAATGGGCGGCAATGTACCTTCAACCGCGCTGTCGACAAACAAAGGCGCTTGTTTCTCTTTCTGCACGCGCTTGCTGGGTTCGGGCGCTTTGGTCGGTACTGGCGTGATCACCGCCGGCACATGCTTTTCGCGCTCGGACATGTGTTTGGTCAGCGCTTGTTCGCGTTCGATCAAACGCTCTTTGGCCTTGGCCTGTTCACGTTTGTCGGAAACGCTGGGGGCAACCACTTCATTGACGCGAGTGTCGACTTCACGCAATTGCGCGACCAGTTGCTTGCGCTCGTTACGGTCCGACCACCAGCGATTGGCAGCGCCCTGAATGAGCTCAAACAGGTCGAGTGTGATTTTGCCGGTCATGTCCATGACCTTGAACCATGAGAGGTCGGTAAACACCGTCAAACCGAACAGGAACAAGGCAATCAGCAATAGGGTACTGCCCTGGATATTCAGGGCATTTTTGGCCAGATCACCCAGGCTTTCGCCCAGTGCACCACCCGCGCCAGCAGGCAGCCCCGCCGCTGAATGAAAATGAATATGGGCCAATGCCGCTCCAGAGAGCACCAGGAACAGCAAACCGACAAGACGCCATGAAAACAGCAGACCGCTCCACTGCCACGGTTGATGCCGTTCGCGGAAGATCTGATAAGCCTTGATTGCCAACAACAACGGGAAGATATAGGCGAAATAACCCAGCACCATGAACAGGATGTCAGCGCTGTAGGAACCCGCAGGCCCACCGAAGTTCTGCACATCGACGATACGGCTGTTGTGGCTCCAGCCAGGATCATCCTTGGCATAGGTCAGCAAGGCCATGATCATGAACAGGCAGAGGGCGCCGATAGCGATCAGCGCACCTTCCTTGAGCCGGTAGTGCAATTGCTGACGCCAGAGAGGAACTACTTTGGGTGCTGCTGTGGATTTCTTCAAAACGGGTCTTTTCCTGCGCCTGTGGCGCGCCCAACTATTAATTGACTAAATTGACTGCAAGCTACTACGCGCTACCGGATACTGGACTCGCGCTGCGTGACGCTTGGTACTATCAACCACCGTTGTCAACGCTGGTACGCATGCAGTTTAGATCAGCTCAAACAGGCGAGCCATTGTACGGGTTTAAGCCGCTGTTGCCACGCCGACGCATGCGCCAGGCCCATGAGCACCGTAAATACATGTGAAGCGCTGATTTGAGCATGCATTATCTTTTGTGACAAAGACTTATAGCACTGCAAAACAGCAACTGGATCTGATCGGCAGACCGATTGAGACCGCATTGGCGCAGTAGAGTTGCAGGCGCCCTCCCCCCCCACCTGCACAAGACGAATCATCATGTTGACCTGGTTAAAACGCGACACCCTTACATTTCCGCCCCTGACCAAGGCCATGAGCGAGCCCAACGGGCTACTGGCAGCGGGCGGAGATCTGTCAGCAGACCGCTTGGTTCAGGCCTATCGTCATGGCTGTTTCCCGTGGTTTTCCGAAGGCCAGCCTATTCTCTGGTGGTCGCCTGATCCACGCACAGTGCTCTTCCCTGAAGAACTGCATGTGTCACGCAGCCTGGGCAAGCTTTTGCGCCAGCAACGCTATCAGGTGAGCTTTGATCGCGATTTCGAGGCAGTCATCCAAGCCTGCGCCGCCCCTCGCCGCGATGCAGACGGCACATGGATTACCGACGACATGCAAAATGCCTACATCGAGCTCCACGCTCGAGGCCATGCGCATTCTGTGGAAGTGTGGGACCACGGCGAACTGGTTGGAGGCCTTTATGGCTTGGCCATGGGTCAGCTTTTTTTTGGTGAATCCATGTTCAGTCGTGCTGACAACGCATCAAAGTTTGGCTTTGTCACGCTGGTAAAACACCTTCAGGCATGGGGCTTCGTGCTGATCGACTGCCAGATGGCGACTCGCCACCTTGAAAGTCTCGGCGCACGATCCATCCCGCGCCAGCAATTCGCCGACTACTTGCGCGACCATCTGGACCAGCCTACAACGGCACAATGGGACTTAAACCTGTAGGTACCGCAAGATAACGGGCGTTTTACAGACGTTTTTTGCGCACTGTCTTACACTTAATTCAAAGATTTCCCGAGGGCCAATCATGACCGAGCTGGCGCGCTTGAAGTTTTATGCCACTCAACCTCACGTTTGCAGCTACCTGCCCGAAGAACAGGCGACTACGCTGTTTCTCGACCCCAGCCAGCCAATGGATGTGCAGGTGTATGCCGATTTGTCCGAAATGGGCTTTCGACGCAGCGGCGACCACCTTTACCGGCCCCATTGCCTGAAGTGCGATGCCTGCACGGCTGCACGCATTCCAGTGGCACGATTCGTACCCAATCGTCAGCAAAAGCGCATCCTGAAACGCAACGCCGACTTGCAGGTTACGGCGGTCAAGCCATGCTTCAGCGAAGAGAACTTCGATCTTTATCAGCGCTATATCGAACAACGCCATGCCGATGGCGACATGTACCCGCCCAGCCGCGATCAATTTTCGACTTTTCTGGTACGCGACCTGCCGTTCTCGACGTTTTATGAGTTCCGTCTCGACGAACGCTTGTTGGCCGTTGCGGTAACCGATGTGCTGCCTAACGGGTTATCGGCGGTGTACACCTTCTACGAACCCGAGGAAGAACGCCGCAGCCTGGGCCGTTACGGGATCCTCTGGCAGATCGCAGAAACACGGCGCATGGGGCTTGATAACCTGTACTTGGGGTACTGGATCAAGAACTGCAAGAAGATGAATTACAAGACTGAATACCGCCCGATTGAGCTGCTGATAAATCAGAGATGGAGCAGTGTTAACTGAACCCTTGGCTTAAACCCCATTTTTCGGGCACAATGCACGCCGCTTTTGCCTGGCGCAGTTGCACCGGGCCATTCATTGGACACCGAGGGCTTTACTGCATGTCGAAAGAAGACAGCTTCGAAATGGAAGGCACTGTCGTCGACACCCTGCCCAACACCATGTTTCGTGTGGAGTTGGAAAATGGGCACGTCGTAACCGCGCATATTTCCGGCAAGATGCGCAAGAACTACATTCGTATTCTTACCGGCGACAAAGTGCGCGTCGAGCTGACGCCCTATGACTTGAGCAAAGGGCGCATCACTTACCGCGCTCGTTAATCAAGTCAATACAAAACGCCCGGTTCTGCCGGGCGTTTTTGTTTGTCTGCGATTTGTGGGCTTGAGATCAAAAGCACCCTCACCCCAACCCTCTCCCAAAGGGAGAGGGAGCAGGTTGGGGGAAATTCGAGTTTTTCTAAATCGACTCAATCAGTCCCCTCTCCCTCTGGGAGAGGGCTCGGGTGAGGGTTAGCTGATCAAAAAAAAGCGCCTTTCGGCGCTTTTTTTATTTCAGAGCTAGATCAAGCCATCTCGACGGACGTTTCAAACTCGAACGTCAGCTCACCATCGACCAGGTCGATGTTAACTACCCCGCCATGATCAGCCAGCTCACCAAAGAGTATCTCTTCAGCCAGCGGACGCTTGATCTTGTCTTGTATCAAACGCGCCATTGGCCGCGCACCCATCTGCACATCGTAACCTCCCGCTGCCAACCAGCCACGTGCGGCGTCTGTCACCACCAATTGCACATGCTTGTCGTCCAGTTGCGCCTGCAACTCGGTAAGGAACTTGTCCACCACGTGCTTGATAACCTCATGACTGAGGCGACCAAACTGGATGATAGTGTCCAGACGATTGCGGAACTCGGGCGTGAAGCTTTTCTTGATCGCTTCCATCGCATCGGTCGCATGATCCTGAACCGTAAAGCCGATCGAAGCCCGCGATGCAGTCTCAGCCCCCGCGTTGGTGGTCATGATGACGATAACATTACGGAAATCAGCTTTACGCCCGTTGTTATCGGTCAACGTGCCGTGGTCCATCACCTGCAACAACAGGTTAAAGACTTCGGGATGCGCCTTCTCGATTTCATCCAGCAACAACACGCAATGCGGCTGTTTGCTGATGGCTTCAGTCAACAACCCACCCTGATCGAAGCCGACATAGCCCGGAGGAGCACCGATAAGACGTGAAACGGTATGACGCTCCATGTATTCCGACATGTCGAAACGCAGTAGCTCAACCCCCAAGGCCTTGGCCAACTGACGCGCCGCCTCGGTCTTGCCGACACCGGTCGGCCCTGCAAACAGGAACGAACCCACGGGTTTGTCAGGTGACTTGAGCCCCGCACGGGACAGTTTGATGGCCGTAGACAGCGAATCAATGGCCGCATCCTGACCAAACACGGTCATTTTCAAGTCGCGCTCAAGGTTGCGCAGCAATTCTTTGTCAGAACTGGACACGTGCTTAGGCGGAATACGGGCAATTTTTGCAACGATATCTTCGACTTGCTGCACATCGATGCGTTTGACGCGTTTCTCTACCGGCTGCAAGCGCTGGTAAGCACCCGCTTCGTCGATGACGTCGATGGCCTTGTCCGGCATATGCCGATCATTGATATAGCGCGACGCCAGCTCAGCAGCGGCGCGCAAGGCTTCATCGCTGTACTCGATACTGTGATGCTGCTCAAAACGACCCTTCAGGCCACGCAGAATGCCGATGGTGTCTTCAACCGATGGCTCGGACACGTCCACTTTCTGGAAACGACGCGCCAAGGCACGGTCCTTTTCGAAAATACCGCGAAATTCCTGGAACGTGGTCGAACCAATGCAACGTATGTCGCCCGAAGACAACAGTGGCTTGAGCAGGTTCGACGCATCCATTACACCGCCCGAGGCAGCACCCGCACCAATGATGGTGTGGATTTCGTCGATGAACAAAATCGCCTGAGGACGTTTTTTCAGCTCGCCGAGCAGCGCCTTGAAGCGCTTCTCAAAATCGCCACGGTATTTGGTACCCGCCAACAAGGCGCCCAGATCAAGCGAGTAGACAATGCTATTAGCCAGTAAGTCTGGAACTTGATTGTCAACGATACGCTTGGCCAGCCCTTCAGCAATCGCGGTTTTACCCACGCCTGCCTCACCGACCAGCAGCGGATTGTTTTTGCGCCGGCGCGCAAGGATTTGAGCAACGCGCTCAACTTCCATTTCACGCCCTACCAGCGGGTCAATACGGCCCTGACGAGCCAGCTCGTTCAGGTTACTGGCATAGGCATCCAACGGATTGCTGGAAGAGGACGACTCGCCCCCTTCCTCATCCTGCATTTCATGATCCCCGTCAGAGTGATCACCCTGGCCTGGCACTTTTGAAATGCCATGGGCAATAAAGTTGACGACATCAATGCGGGCAACGCTCTGCTGCTTGAGCAGAAACACAGCCTGGCTTTCCTGTTCACTGAAAATCGCAACCAGAACGTTGGCACCCGTCACTTCACGCTTGCCGGAGCTTTGCACATGAAAAACGGCACGTTGCAGCACACGCTGAAAGCCCAGTGTTGGCTGGGTTTCACGGTCTTCATCGTGAACAGGGATCAAAGGGGTGGTGGAATCAATAAACTCTTGCAGGTCATGCTTGAGTTTGTCGAGGTTTGCGCCACAGGCGCGTAGAACGGTTGCGGCCGCCTCGTTATCCAGTAGCGCTAAAAGAAGGTGTTCAACCGTCATGAATTCATGACGTTTGGAACGGGCCTCCTTAAAGGCAAGATTGAGGGTGACTTCGAGCTCGCGATTTAACATGGCTTCACCTCATACCCAAGTGGTCGGCGTTAACCGTCCTTCTCGATTTCACAGAGTAGCGGATGCTGGCTTTCGCGTGCGTACTGATTTACCTGCGCTGCCTTGGTCTCGGCAATGTCGCGGGTGTAGATACCACACACAGCCCGTCCTTCTGTATGAACGGCCAGCATGACCTTGGTCGCCAATTCGCGATTCAAGTTAAAAAACACCTCAAGTATTTCGACAACGAAATCCATGGGTGTGTAGTCATCATTGAACAAAACCACCTTGTACATAGGCGGCACCTGAAGCGCAGGCTTAGCCTCTTGCACAGCCAAGCCAGCGGCATCGTCGTCATCAAAACCGGGTTGATCCTGATTGAATGTTAGTCGAATCTGGCTAAATGCATGCATGGAATGAAAGGTTCGTCATTGATCGATTACAGAGATGGAGGCAAGCACATTAAATTTCAACTGCGCCTGCCGCGTGACCTTGACTATCGGTAAAACGGTGTTACAACCAATAGGGCCCACAGTGGGTAGTAAAGACCCGCGCAGTCAACCACATTTACTGGTTTTTGTGCGGATGAACTGGATGATACTCCAGTGATGGAGTCGTTTGCAGCAGAGGGATATGAGTATGCAAGGCAAGGTCAAGTGGTTCAACAACGCCAAGGGCTTCGGCTTCATTAATACGCAAGCCAAGGAAGGCCTCGATGAACACGGAAACATGATCGATTTTTTTGCTCATTTTTCGGCCATCAATATGGACGGGTACAAAACGCTCAAGGCTGGCCAACCGGTGAGTTTTGAAATCATCCAGGGCCCCAAAGGCCTGCACGCTGTCGCAATCACTGATGCAAAGGCCACCGCACCACTTACAGTGACAGAAGCCGAGGGACACTCCCTTGCGGTCTGACTACCAGGCGAGAAGATAAGCCGCACTTTTAAAAAATTTAAAAAAAATACCGCCATGTCGAGCCATCGATCTGGCGGTTTTTTTGGGCCTGAGTCCTGAGAGCCCTCTCACGCCAACTGTTTAAATACAGAAAAGAACACCCGCCCAAAAGCATCCCCGCCCCGCTGCAACAACCGTAAACACTGGGCAAGAAGCCAAAGAAAGCACGCTCTTAGACCAATTGATGATCCGTGATTCACCAGACCCCTCGCAGCAACCTGAGGGACCTATGTATACTGCGCCGGTGACCATTGAGTCACCGAGCAACATCTATGAATTGAGTCTTTCAGGCCTAGAAAGGCTGAGCCGTTACCCCGGTTCGACCGCTTGACGCTCTACTGATGCATTCACATCACCGCGAAGAACCTCGACTTTCGGCTCATTGTTCACTGTGAACGAAAGCGCCTACCCTGCGCATCTCGAGTATCTGAGCACGCTCAGCAAAGAAGAGAGTTAATCCGAAATGCCCAACCGTTCGAAGATCATTTATACCTTCACCGACGAAGCTCCGGCGCTCGCCACCTACTCACTGCTGCCTATCATTGAAGCGTTTACGGCCACCGCCAATATTGATGTCGAAACGCGTGACATCTCTCTGGCCGGTCGAATCCTCGCCAGCTTCCCCGAGCAATTGGGTGCCAAGGCTGTACCCGACCACCTCGCCGAACTGGGCGCGCTGGCCGTTACACCTGAAGCCAACATCATCAAGCTGCCTAACATCAGCGCCTCGGTCCCGCAATTGCAGGCCGCAATCAAAGAACTGCAAGCGCAGGGCTTTGACATTCCGGACTACCCGGAAACCGTGACCACTGACGCCGAGAAAGAAATCAAAGCGCGTTACAGCAAGGTCATGGGCAGCGCCGTAAACCCGGTACTGCGCGAAGGCAACTCTGACCGTCGCGCTCCGCTGTCGGTCAAAAACTATGCTCGCAAGCACCCGCACAAAATGGGCGCCTGGAAAGCAGACTCCAAGTCTCACGTGGCTCACATGAGCGAAGGCGACTTCTACGGCAGCGAAAAAGCCGCCCTGATCGAAGCCCCTGACACCGTTAAAATCGAACTGATCGCTCAAGACGGCACCACCACCGTCCTGAAAGAAAAAACCGCCGTACAAGCCGGCGAGATCATCGACTGCTCGGTCATGAGCAAAAAAGCCCTGCGCGAGTTCGTAGCGGCCGAAATCGAAGACGCCAAGAAGCAAGGCGTGCTGTTCTCGGTGCACTTGAAAGCCACCATGATGAAGGTGTCCGACCCGATCATGTTTGGTCAGATCGTGGCTGAGTTCTACAAGGACGCGCTGGAAAAACACGCTGACGTCCTGAAAGAAATCGGTTTCAATCTGAACAACGGCATTGGCGACCTGTACGCACGCATCAAGGCGCTGCCAGCCGAGAAACAAGCTGAAATCGAAGCTGACATCGAGGCGGTGTACGCCAACCGCCCTGCGCTGGCCATGGTGAACTCCGACAAAGGCATCACCAACCTGCACGTGCCAAGCGACGTTATCGTCGACGCATCGATGCCAGCGATGATCCGTGACTCGGGCAAAATGTGGGGCACTGACGGTCAGTTGCACGACACCAAAGCTGTGATCCCGGATCGCTGCTACGCCACCATCTATCAGGCAACCATCGAAGACTGCAAGCAACACGGCGCCTTCGATCCGACCACCATGGGCAGCGTGCCAAACGTTGGCCTGATGGCACAGAAAGCCGAAGAGTACGGCTCCCACGACAAAACCTTCCAGATCAAGACGGACGGTGTTGTGCGTGTAACCGACAGCAACGGCAACGTGCTGATGGAGCAAAAGGTCGCTGAAGGCGATATCTGGCGCATGTGCCAGGCCAAAGACGCGCCGATCCGCGACTGGGTCAAGCTGGCTGTCAACCGCGCCCGCGCCAGCAACACGCCTGCCGTGTTCTGGCTCGACCCAAAGCGTAGCCACGACGCCCTGATGATCAAGAAGGTTGAAACCTACCTGAAGGATCACGACACCAGCGGCCTGGACATTCGCATCATGGCACCCGTTGATGCCATGAAGTTCACTCTGGAGCGCACCCGTAAAGGCCTGGACACCATCTCGGTGACCGGCAACGTATTGCGCGACTACCTGACTGACCTGTTCCCGATCATGGAACTGGGCACCAGCGCCAAAATGCTGTCGATCGTACCGTTGATGAATGGTGGCGGTCTGTTCGAAACGGGCGCAGGCGGCTCCGCTCCGAAACACGTTCAACAGTTGCTGGAAGAAAACTTCCTGCGCTGGGACTCGCTGGGTGAATTCCTGGCGCTGGCAGCTTCCCTGGAGCACTTGGGCACGACCTACAACAACCCGAAAGCGTTGGTGTTGGCCAAGACTCTGGATCAGGCTACCGGTCAGTTCCTGGACAACAACAAATCGCCATCGCGCAAAGTCGGCAACATCGACAACCGCGGTAGCCACTTCTACCTGGCGCTGTACTGGGCACAAGCCCTGGCAGCTCAGACCGAAGACAAAGAGCTGCAAGCCCAATTTGCCCCTGTGGCAAAAGCCATGGCCGAGAACGAGGCAAAAATTGTTGCCGAGCTCAACGCTGTGCAGGGCAAACCTGTAGACATCGGTGGTTACTACCACGCTGATGCCGACAAGGTCAGCCAAGTAATGCGCCCAAGCGCCACACTGAATGCGATTATCGCCTCAGTGTAAGAGCAACAGGCAACACCACAAACCCCGGCCCACGACGCCGGGGTTTGTGTTTTTGGGCCCCACTATCTCGTAGCAGCTGCCGAAGGCTGCGTCCGGCGACGTAGTCGTCGTAAAATCAATACCTGCAATTTGTCAGTTACACCGCACACTCAGGCGTTACGATTGCTTCGCAACCGGACGCAGCCTTCGGCAGCTGCTACGAACAATTCATACAAAGAGATCAACTCATATGGAATGGAAACCCCACATCACCGTCGCAACCGTCGTCGAAGACAATGGTCGCTTTCTCATGGTTGAAGAGTTCAAACGCGACCGCGCAGTCCTCAACCAGCCGGCCGGCCATCTGGACCCAAATGAAAGCCTGATCGACGCGGCTATCCGCGAAACCCTTGAAGAAACCGGTTACGACGTCGAACTGACCGGCGTGATTGGCATTTATCTGTACACCGCCCCGAGCAATGGCGTGACGTATCAACGCGTATGTTTTGCGGGCAAAGCCATCAAGCACCACCCCACGTACACCCTGGACACCGGCATTATCGGCCCGCTCTGGCTGACTCGCGACGAACTGCTGGAACAACGCGAGCGCTGGCGCAGCGAGCTGACCTTGCAATGCATTGACGATTATTTGAGCGGCAAACTGTTCGACCTCTCGTTAATCCGCCCTTCGGTTTAGCCTTGAGCGCTCGGGCCTGCTAGAATCGCGTCCTTTTTAAAGACACTCATTGAATCCTTATGCGTGATCCAGCCTTAGTCGCCCCCGAAAAACAGCGCGTCATCGTCGGCATGTCCGGTGGTGTCGACTCTTCCGTTTCCGCCGTTCTGCTCATGGAGCAGGGCTACCAGGTGGAAGGCCTGTTCATGAAGAACTGGGAGGAAGACGACGGAACGGATTACTGCACCGCCATGGATGATCTGGCAGACGCCCAGGCCGTCTGCGACAAAATTGGCATTAAGCTGCACACCGCCAACTTTGCCGCCGAGTACTGGGACAATGTGTTTGAGCACTTTCTGGCCGAATACAAGGCTGGACGCACGCCGAACCCGGACATCCTGTGTAACCGCGAAATCAAGTTCAAGGCGTTCCTCGACTACGCCCTGATGCTGGGTGCCGACCTTATTGCCACGGGCCACTATGTGCGTCGTCGCGACATTGACGGCCGTACAGAGCTGCTCAAAGGCCTTGATCCGAACAAGGATCAGAGCTACTTCCTGCACGCGGTCGGCGGCGAGCAAATTGCCCGCACCCTGTTCCCGGTTGGCGAACTGGAAAAACCCGAGGTGCGTCAAATCGCCGAAAAACACGGGTTGGCCACCGCCAAGAAGAAAGATTCAACAGGTATCTGCTTTATTGGCGAACGACGCTTCAGCGACTTCCTCAAGCAGTACTTGCCTGCACAACCGGGCGAGATCAAGACCACCGAAGGTGAAGTCATCGGCCGCCACCACGGCCTGATGTACCACACCATCGGCCAGCGTCAAGGGCTGGGCATTGGCGGCCTCAAGGACGCCAGCGACGAGCCTTGGTATGTATTGTTTAAAGACCTGGAAAAAAACGAATTGATCGTAGGTCAAGGCAACGATCATCCGTGGCTGTTCTCACGCGCCCTGCTCGCCTCCGAAATTTTCTGGGTCAACCCAATCGACCTGAGCAGCCCGCTGCGCCTGACCGCCAAGGTTCGTTATCGCCAAAGCGACCAGCCCTGCACGCTGGAAAAAACCGCAGACGGTTATCGCGCCACATTCGATGACCCACAACGTGCCGTTACCCCCGGTCAATCCGTGGTGTTTTACGACGGCGAAGTCTGTCTTGGCGGCGGCGTGATCGAAATCGCTGAACCCTGGACCAGCAAAGGCAACCAGGCATGAACCCCACCCAAGAGCAGTTGGTAGCCCTGGGCGGGGTTTTCCTCGCTGCCGTGCTGGTCGACAAGATCGCCAAAACGGGTCAGGTCGGCGAAGCCGAATTGGCCTGCATGCTGGGGACCTTGCTGGTTCGCGACCCCAAGGACACGCTTGAAGTGTTTGGCGGCGACGACAGCCACCTGCGTGAAGGCTATCGCGCCTTGATCGGCGCCCTTGAGCGCGACCCCAACACCTTGCAACGCGAGCCTTTACGCTACGCACTGTCCATGCTCGGCCTCGAGCGCCAACTGGCCAAGCGTGATGACATGCTGGAACTGATCGGCAAACGCTTGCCGCAGATTCAGTCTCAGGTCGAACATTTCGGCCCGGCACACGAAAACGTGGTGGCCGCGTGTGGCGCGCTGTATCAGGACACGTTAAGCACCTTGCGCCAGCGCATTCAGGTGCATGGAGACATGCGTAATCTGCAACAACCGAGCAACGCCTCAAAAATTCGCGCCCTGTTGCTGGCCGGCATCCGCTCGGCACGGCTTTGGCGCCAACTGGGTGGCCATCGCTGGCAGCTGGTGTTCAGCCGCCGCAAGCTGCTCAAAGAGCTTTACCCGATGCTGCGCGGTCACTGAAACCCGCCAGTAGTCACAGATTTATAAATCGATACGCGTATGACGCCGGTCACTTGGCAACGGACCGGCCGTTTTTTCATGTATGATACGCGCCCCATTTCGTTGCCCGACTGTCCGAGAACACCCCATGAAGCTTTCTTCGCTCACTGCGGTTTCCCCTGTTGACGGCCGCTACGCCGGCAAAACCCAGGCTTTGCGCCCAATTTTCAGCGAGTACGGCCTGATTCGTGCTCGCGTTCTGGTTGAAGTCCGTTGGCTTCAGCGCCTCGCGGCACACGCTGCCATCCCTGAAGTTCCGGCCTTCTCTGCCGAAGCCAACGCCGTTTTGAATGAACTGGTCGAAAACTTCTCTTTGGAGCACGCCGAGCGTGTCAAAGAGATCGAGCGCACCACCAACCATGACGTCAAGGCCATTGAGTACTTGCTCAAGGAACAGGCCGCCAAGCTGCCAGAGCTGGCCAACGTCAGTGAGTTCATCCACTTTGCCTGCACCAGCGAGGACATCAACAACCTGTCCCACGCCCTGATGCTGCGCGAAGGCCGCGATGATGTGATGTTGCCGCTGATGCGTCAGACCGCCGAAGCCATCCGCGAGCTGGCGATCAAGTTCGCCGACGTACCGATGCTGTCGCGCACCCACGGCCAACCGGCTTCGCCGACAACCTTGGGCAAAGAACTGGCCAACGTGGTTTACCGTCTTGAGCGTCAAATTGCTCAAGTGGCAGCTGTACCGCTACTGGGCAAAATCAACGGCGCCGTGGGCAACTACAACGCCCACCTCTCGGCCTACCCGCAGATCGACTGGGAAGAAAACGCTCGCGCCTTTATCGAAGACGAACTGGGCCTGGGTTTCAACCCCTACACCACCCAGATCGAGCCGCACGACTACATTGCCGAGCTGTTCGACGCCATTGCGCGCTTCAACACCATCCTGATCGACTTCGACCGCGACATCTGGGGCTATATCTCCCTGGGTTACTTCAAGCAGCGCACCATCGCAGGCGAAATCGGCTCCTCGACCATGCCGCACAAGGTCAACCCGATTGACTTCGAAAACTCCGAAGGCAACCTGGGCATCGCCAACGCATTGTTCCAGCACCTGGCCAGCAAACTGCCCATCTCCCGCTGGCAGCGCGACCTGACCGACTCCACCGTACTGCGCAACCTCGGCGTGGGCTTTGCCCACAGCGTGATCGCGTACGAAGCCAGCCTTAAAGGCATCAGCAAACTGGAGCTCAACGCTCAGAAGATCGCTGCTGACCTGGACGCCTGCTGGGAAGTGCTGGCTGAGCCGATTCAGACCGTGATGCGCCGTTACAATATTGAAAACCCGTACGAGAAGCTTAAAGAGCTGACGCGCGGCAAGGGCATCAGCCCAGAAGCACTGCAAACGTTCATCGACGGCCTTGAAATGCCGGAAGCGGCGAAAGCCGAGCTGAAACTGCTCACCCCTGCCAATTACATTGGCAACGCGGTCGAACAGGCCAAGCGCATCTGATCGCAGCAACGACCTACTAACGCCCGGCCGTGCCGGGCGTTTTTATTCCCGATTACAAAGTGCAATTTTTCAATAGGTTACACATGAATCCTGATACTCCTCTTCAAATACTGGGCGGCATCACTGCACGCGAATTCCTGCGCGACTACTGGCAGAAGAAACCGTTGCTGATCCGTCAGGCCATTCCTGACTTCGAAAGCCCGATCGATGCCGACGAATTGGCTGGCCTGGCACTTGAAGAAGAAGTCGAGTCGCGCCTGGTCATCGAGCACGGCGAGCGCCCATGGGAATTGCGCCGCGGCCCGTTTGCAGAAGACGAATTTGGCAAACTGCCAGAGCGCGAATGGACGCTGCTGGTTCAAGCCGTTGATCAGTTCGTACCCGAAGTGGGTGAGCTGCTGGAAAACTTCCGCTTCTTGCCAAGCTGGCGCATCGACGATGTGATGATCAGCTACGCAGCCCCCGGTGGCAGCGTTGGCCCTCACTTCGACAACTACGATGTGTTCTTGCTACAAGGCGCCGGCAAGCGTCACTGGCAGATCGGCCAGATGTGCGATTCCGAGAGCAAGCTGCTGGCACATGCAGACCTGCGCATTCTGGCTGATTTCCAGGCCACCGACGAGTGGACGCTGGAGCCGGGCGACATGCTCTACCTGCCGCCACGTCTGGCTCACTGCGGTGTAGCTGTGGATGAATGCCTGACCTACTCCGTGGGCTTCCGCGCACCGAGCGCAGCTGAAGTACTGACTCACTTCACCGACTTCCTCAGCCAGTACCTGCCTGATGAAGAACGCTACACCGATGCTGACGCCCAGCCGGTGAGCGACCCGCACCAGATCCAGCATGATGCCCTTGATCGCCTTAAAGGCTTGCTGGCCGAGCACATGAGCGACGAGCGCATGCTGCTGACATGGTTCGGCCAATTCATGACCGAGCCGCGTTATCCGGAACTCGTGACAGGGCCTGAACTCGAAGAAGAAGATCTGCTGGGCAGCCTGGAACAGGGCGCAGTCCTGATCCGCAATCCGAGTGCGCGCCTGGCCTGGTCTGAAGTGGACGACGACCTGCTCTTGTTTGCAAGCGGTCAGAGTCGCCTGCTGCCGGGCAAATTACGCGAACTGCTAAAGATGATTTGCGCGGCTGATGCCCTGCACATCGAAAACCTCGAGCCATGGTTGGCCGATGAAGATGGACGCAACCTGCTCTGTGAGCTGGTCAAACAAGGAAGCTTGGGATTCGCTGATGAATAAAATTCGCGTACGTGTCGCCAATTGGCAAAAGGACATCGCCGACCTTCGACGCATTCGTGAGGCGGTATTTATTAATGAACAACAGGTCCCGCCTGAGCTTGAATGGGACTCTGACGACGCTGACGCTGTGCATTTTCTGGCCTATGAGGGCGACTATGCGATTGGCACTGCGCGCTTGCTGCTCGACGGCCATATCGGCCGGGTATCCGTGCTCAAGGACTGGCGCGGCTTGAAAGTCGGTGATGCGCTGATGAATGCGGCGGTCAGCGAAGCAGAAAAGCGCGGGCTCAAGCAGCAAATGCTCAGCGCACAAGTGCATGCCTCAGCGTTTTACGAACGACTGGGCTTTAATATCGTCAGCGAAGAATTCCTGGAAGCAGGCATTCCTCATGTTGATATGGTGCGCGACAGCTAACGTAACCCTCCCGTAGCAGTTGCCGAAGGCGACGGCCGATTGCGAAGCGATCGTTAATCCAGCAAATGTGCACACAGGATTTACGACGGCTTCGCCGCCGAACGCAGCCTGCGGCAGCTGCTACGAATTAAGCAACGCCCTGCCCTCTCTGGATCGCAGGGCGTTTTGCTATCTGGCACACTCCACTCTGACCTTCCAAGCATTGCGGAGAATACGGACATGTCCCTACGCACATTCGTCGCCAGTCTGTTGCTGCTGACCAGCAGCATGGCGCTGGCCGACACCCAAGTCATCACCCTGCAAAACCGTACCAGCACTGACCTTCTGCCCATCGCTCAGGACTTTATCGGCAAGAACGGTAAAGTCAGTGCTTACGGCAATCAATTGATCGTCGAGGCGTCCGCCTCAAAAATCAAAAACCTTCAGGACCTGCTGAGCCAACTCGACACACCCGCCAAACGCCTGCTTGTCACCGTCGATACCCGTGACAACAACTTGCCCGAAACCAACAGCAGCACCCGCGTCTACAGCACCGCCAGCCGCGATGGAGGGACTCAGCAAATTCAAGTGACTGAAGGCGTTCCCGCGTTTATTCAGACCGGTCAAAGTGTTCCGCTCACCAGCACCCAGACAGATGGCTATGGCCGCTTGCTGACGCAGACCGAATACCGAGACGTGACCCGCGGCTTTTATGTCACCGCCACTGTGACGGGCAATACGGTTCACCTGGCGATCAGCGCCCAGCGCGACCGCATGAGCCAGGAGCAGCCCGATGTAGTGAACGTGCAAAACACCGACACACAGGTCAGCGGACCACTGGGGCAGTGGATCACTGTTGCGGGGATCAATGGCCAGAATCCGACCGCTCAACAAGGTGAAACCCTTACCTACTCTACTCAAAGCCGTGATGACATGACCGTGCGGGTAAAAGTCGACGCACTTGACCAAAAGGCCCAAAACTGACTGATGAGTCGAATCAGAGCAAATATGTAGTGCCACGAAAAAAGCACTACAAAGTGTTTGACGACGCAAAAATGCAAAGGCATGATGGCCCCGCTCCCGCAATTCAGAGGCCTTACACAAGACCTCTGAAAGCCGTTAGCGAGAAGCCAATCACGCACTTACACAAACAACATTGATGTGTGCCTGGTGGAGCAAAACTTTTCAACCCAGACCTATGCGACGAGGTTTATCACCATGGCACTGACACGCGAACAGCAAATTGCAGCCCTTGAAAAAGACTGGGCCGAAAATCCACGCTGGAAAGGCGTGACTCGCGATTACTCCGCTGCTGACGTGGTCCGCCTGCGCGGCTCGGTTCAACCCGAGCACACCTTTGCAAAAATGGGCGCTGACAAGCTGTGGAAACTGGTGACACAGGGCGCACACCCGTCCTTCCGTCCCGAGAAAGATTTCGTCAACTGCATGGGCGCCCTGACCGGGGGCCAGGCAGTACAACAGGTTAAAGCCGGCATCCAGGCCATTTACCTGTCGGGCTGGCAAGTGGCGGCAGACAACAACTCTGCCGAATCCATGTACCCCGATCAGTCGCTGTACCCGGTGGACTCCGTTCCAACCGTGGTCAAGCGCATCAACAACTCCTTCCGCCGTGCGGATCAAATTCAGTGGAAAGCCGGTAAAAACCCGGGTGACCAAGGCTATATCGACTACTTCGCACCGATCGTGGCTGACGCTGAAGCCGGTTTTGGTGGCGTGCTGAACGCTTATGAACTGATGAAAAGCATGATCGAAGCAGGCGCCGCCGGCGTTCACTTCGAAGATCAGCTGGCTTCGGTCAAGAAATGCGGCCACATGGGCGGCAAGGTATTGGTCCCCACTCAAGAAGCCGTACAAAAGTTGACGGCTGCCCGTCTGGCGGCTGACGTCGCTGGCACACCGACTATCATTCTGGCCCGCACCGACGCTAACGCAGCTGACCTGCTGACTTCCGATTGCGACCCGTACGACCAGCCGTTCGTTACAGGCGAGCGCACCAAGGAAGGCTTCTACAAAGTACGCGCCGGCCTGGACCAAGCGATCGCTCGCGGTTTGGCTTACGCTCCGTATGCCGACCTGATCTGGTGCGAAACCGCCAAGCCGGACCTGGATGAAGCCCGTCGTTTTGCTGAAGCGATCAAAAAGGAATACCCGGACCAACTGCTGTCTTACAACTGCTCGCCTTCCTTCAACTGGAAGAAAAACCTGGACGACGCGACCATCGCCAAGTTCCAGCGCGAACTCTCGGCAATGGGCTACAAGCATCAGTTCATTACCCTCGCTGGCATCCACAATATGTGGCACAGCATGTTCAACCTGGCGCACGACTACGCCCGCAACGACATGACCGCCTACGTGAAGCTGCAAGAGCAGGAATTTGCTGACGCCGCCAAAGGGTACACCTTTGTGGCGCACCAGCAGGAAGTGGGCACCGGCTACTTCGACGACATGACCACCGTCATTCAGGGTGGCTCGTCATCGGTAACCGCACTGACCGGCTCTACAGAAGAAGAACAGTTCCACTAATAGTGCGAGCACGGCAATTGCCCGGCGTGTAAAGAACAGACGCAATGCCTTGAACATCATGCCCCGACTGGTTCGGGGCATTTTTTTGTCCACAGTTAACCAGTCTCACGTAGCAGCTGCCGTAGGTACGAGGCTGCGTCCGGCGTGATACGGCACCCCGCCGTAGTCGTCGTAAATTTTGCGAGTCAGATTTGACCAATACACCAGAGCGTCTGATCTTAAGGCGGCTTCGCCGCCTAACGCAGCCTCGTTCCTACGGCAGCTGCTACGAGTCCAGAGCACCTCTTTCCAACAAAACACTGACCCAGGTCCATACCTCAATCGCCTGAACAGGTTAAAAAGCCAAGTTCCAAACTTGCTAACTGCGCTTATATAAGCCAAGTTCTAGACACCTGCGACATAGCGACACAATAGACGGCTACTTAAACGATATTAATTATCATTACGAGTTGCTTTTGTTGGATACCTGGCTGCCGAAATACAATCATTGAAATACGCTGGAACGCCCGTGCCACAAGGCCTGCATCGACATTACCGAGTGTTCTACAACTAAAGGACTGAATTAATTCATCATAGAAAATTTACTTGCTGGGTGTTTAGCCATAAAATCCCGCCCATCAATTGCGCTGCGACATTTCGTCACTGCTTTATTACCTTTTCAAGCTCAGAGACGCGTGTTCTCTGTTAAGGATTTCCAGCATGCCCGAAGCGACAGGACTCATAGCCCACAACTGGGGCTTTGCCATTTTCCTTCTCGGCGTTGTCGGCCTTTGTGCCTTCATGCTCGGCGTGTCCAGCCTCCTTGGGTCAAAAGCCTGGGGTCGCAGCAAAAATGAACCGTTTGAATCCGGCATGCTGCCCACCGGTGGCGCCCGCTTACGGCTCTCAGCCAAATTCTATCTGGTCGCGATGCTGTTCGTGATCTTCGATATCGAAGCCCTCTTTCTCTTTGCATGGTCTGTGTCTGTACGCGAAAGCGGCTGGACCGGATTCGTCGAAGCTCTCGTTTTCATAGCAATTCTGTTGGCAGGCCTTGTCTACCTATTTCGGGTGGGTGCTCTTGATTGGGCACCGGAAGCTCGTCGTAAGCGGCAGGCCAAGCTGAAACAATGAGGCTTTGGCAATGCAATACGAACTTACCAGGATCGACCCGGACGCTCCTAACGAGCAGTATCCGATCGGCACACGGGAAACCGTTGCTGATCCGTTAGAAGATCAAGTCCACAAAAACATTTTCATGGGCAAGCTGGAAGACGTGCTGAACGGCACGGTCAACTGGGGACGTAAAAACTCCCTGTGGCCGTACAACTTCGGCCTGTCATGCTGCTACGTGGAAATGACCACCGCCTTCACAGCCCCCCATGACATCGCACGCTTCGGCGCCGAAGTGATCCGGGCATCGCCGCGTCAGGCGGATTTCATGGTGATCGCCGGTACCTGCTTCATCAAGATGGCGCCGATCATTCAGCGTCTCTATGAGCAAATGCTTGAACCTAAATGGGTCATCTCCATGGGTTCGTGCGCCAACTCCGGTGGCATGTACGACATCTACTCCGTGGTTCAAGGGGTCGACAAGTTCCTGCCCGTGGACGTTTACGTACCCGGCTGCCCGCCCCGCCCAGAGGCTTTTCTGCAAGGCTTGATGCTGTTGCAAGAGTCAATTGGCCAGGAGCGTCGCCCACTTTCCTGGGTCGTTGGTGAACAAGGCGTTTACCGCGCCGAGATGCCATCGCAAAAGGAACAGCGCCGCGAACAGCGTATCCAGGTGACCAACCTGCGCAGCCCCGACGAAGTCTGACCCAGAGCCGTTTCTAAGCAATAGAACGAATCACTGGCTTCATTCTTTACGTTGAACGAAAGCGATAAAAAAACCATGACTACAGGCTCCGCTCTGTACATCCCGCCTTACAAGGCTGACGACCAAGATGTGGTCGTTGAATTGAATAACCGTTTTGGCCCTGAAGCATTCACCGCTCAGGCCACGCGCACCGGCATGCCGGTGCTTTGGGTTGCCCGCGCCAAACTGGTCGAAGTGCTGACCTTCCTGCGCAACCTGCCAAAACCCTACGTCATGCTCTATGACTTGCACGGTGTGGACGAGCGTTTGCGCACCAAGCGTCAGGGCTTGCCATCGGGCGCAGACTTCACCGTCTTCTACCACCTGATGTCGCTGGAACGTAACAGCGACGTAATGATCAAGGTGGCGCTGTCTGAAGGCGATCTGAGCCTGCCGACCGTGACCGGTATCTGGCCAAACGCCAACTGGTACGAGCGTGAAGTGTGGGACATGTTCGGTATCGACTTCAAAGGTCACCCGCACCTGTCGCGCATCATGATGCCGCCGACCTGGGAAGGTCACCCGCTGCGCAAGGACTTCCCGGCACGCGCCACTGAGTTCGATCCGTACAGCCTGAGCCTGGCCAAGATCCAGCTGGAAGAAGAAGCCGCACGCTTCAAGCCCGAAGACTGGGGCATGAAACGCTCCGGTGATAACGAGGACTACATGTTCCTCAACCTGGGCCCGAACCACCCTTCGGCTCACGGTGCCTTCCGTATCATCCTGCAGCTCGATGGCGAAGAAATCGTCGACTGCGTGCCGGACATCGGTTACCACCACCGTGGTGCCGAAAAAATGGCTGAACGCCAGTCCTGGCACAGCTTCATCCCGTACACCGATCGTATTGATTACCTCGGCGGCGTGATGAACAACCTGCCCTATGTGCTTTCGGTCGAAAAACTGGCAGGCATCAAGGTGCCGGATCGGGTCGACACCATCCGCATCATGATGGCCGAGTTCTTCCGTATCACCAGCCACCTGCTGTTCCTGGGGACTTATATCCAGGACGTGGGCGCCATGACCCCGGTGTTCTTCACGTTCACCGACCGTCAGCGCGCTTACAAAGTGATCGAAGCCATTACCGGTTTCCGTCTGCACCCGGCCTGGTATCGCATCGGCGGCGTTGCCCACGATCTGCCGAACGGCTGGGAACGCCTGGTCAAAGAATTCATCGACTGGATGCCCAAGCGTCTGGACGAATACCAGAAAGCCGCTTTGGACAACAGCATTCTGCGCGGTCGTACCATCGGCGTCGCTCAGTACAACACCAAAGAAGCCCTGGAATGGGGCGTCACCGGTGCTGGCCTGCGTTCGACCGGTTGTGACTTCGACCTGCGTAAAGCTCGCCCGTATTCCGGCTATGAGAACTTCGAGTTTGAAGTGCCACTGGCCGCCAATGGCGATGCCTACGACCGCTGCATCGTGCGTGTAGAAGAAATGCGCCAGAGCCTGAAGATCATCGAGCAGTGCATGCGCAACATGCCGGCAGGTCCGTACAAGGCGGATCACCCGCTGACCACGCCGCCGCCTAAAGAGCGCACGCTGCAACATATCGAGACCTTGATTACGCACTTCCTGCAAGTTTCGTGGGGCCCGGTGATGCCGGCCAACGAATCCTTCCAGATGATCGAGGCGACCAAGGGCATCAACAGTTATTACCTGACGAGCGATGGCGGCACCATGAGCTACCGCACCCGGATTCGCACCCCAAGCTTCCCGCACCTGCAACAGATCCCTTCGGTGATCAAAGGTGAAATGGTCGCGGACTTGATTGCGTACCTGGGTAGTATCGATTTCGTTATGGCCGACGTGGACCGCTAAGCATGAACAGCACGCTTATCCAGACAGACCGTTTCGCCCTGAGCGAAACCGAGCGCTCGGCCATCGAGCACGAGATGCATCACTACGAAGACCCGCGCGCGGCGTCGATCGAAGCCCTGAAGATCGTTCAGAAGGAACGCGGCTGGGTACCGGACGGTGCCGTCTACGCCATCGGCGAGTTGCTGGGCATTCCTGCCAGCGACGTCGAAGGCGTGGCTACGTTCTACAGCCAGATCTTCCGTCAGCCGGTTGGCCGTCACATCATCCGTGTGTGCGACAGCATGGTCTGCTACATCGGCGGCCACGAATCGGTGGTTGGCGAGATCCAGAACAAACTGGGCATCGGCCTCGGTCAAACCACTGCCGACGGCCGCTTCACGCTGCTGCCGGTGTGCTGCCTGGGCAACTGCGACAAAGCGCCGGCGTTGATGATCGACGACGACACATTCGGTGACGTGCAGCCTGCTGGCGTCGCTACGTTGCTGGAGGGCTACCCATGACCCTGACTTCCTTCGGCCCAGCCAACCTGATCAAGCGTTCGGCTGAAACTCACCCGCTGACCTGGCGTCTGCGTGATGACGGCGAGCCGGTATGGCTTGACGAATATCAGGCAAAAGACGGCTACGCCGCTGCGCGCAAGGCGTTCGCCGACATGGCTCAGGACGACATCGTCCAGACCGTGAAAGACGCGGGCCTCAAAGGTCGCGGCGGTGCAGGCTTCCCCACGGGCGTGAAGTGGGGCCTGATGCCTAAAGACGAGTCCATGAACATCCGTTACCTGCTGTGTAACGCCGATGAAATGGAACCCAACACCTGGAAAGACCGGATGCTGATGGAGCAACTGCCCCATCTGCTGATCGAAGGCATGTTGATCAGTGCCCGCGCACTGAAAACCTACCGCGGTTATATCTTCCTGCGTGGCGAATACACCACTGCCGCAGTGCACCTGCGCCGCGCCGTGGAAGAAGCCAAGGCCGCCGGCCTGCTGGGCAAGAACATTCTGGGCTCGGGCTTTGACTTCGAACTGTTCGTGCACACCGGTGCCGGGCGTTACATCTGCGGTGAAGAAACCGCACTGATCAACTCCCTCGAAGGCCGTCGCGCCAACCCGCGCTCCAAGCCGCCGTTTCCGGCCGCTGTGGGCGTATGGGGCAAACCGACCTGCGTGAACAACGTTGAAACCCTGTGCAACGTCCCGGCCATCATTGGCAACGGCGTTGACTGGTACAAATCCCTGGCCCGCGAAGGCAGCGAAGACCACGGCACCAAGCTGATGGGCTTCTCCGGCAAAGTGAAGAACCCTGGCCTGTGGGAACTGCCTTTCGGCGTGACCGCTCGCGAGCTGTTCGAAGACTACGCTGGCGGTATGCGCGACGGCTTCAAGCTTAAATGCTGGCAGCCTGGCGGTGCCGGTACAGGTTTCCTGCTGCCAGAGCACCTGGACGCGCAAATGTACGCCGGAGGTATCGCCAAGGTCGGAACCCGTATGGGGACAGGCTTGGCGATGGCCGTCGACGACAGCGTCAATATGGTGTCGTTGCTGCGCAACATGGAACAGTTCTTCGCCCGTGAATCGTGCGGTTTCTGCACCCCTTGCCGTGATGGATTGCCGTGGAGCGTCAAGCTGCTGATGGCCATTGAAAACGGTGAAGGTCAGCCTGGTGACATCGAGACCCTGCTGGGTCTGGTCGGTTTCCTCGGCCCGGGCAAGACGTTCTGTGCTCACGCACCGGGTGCCGTTGAGCCGTTGGGCAGCGCGATCAAATACTTCCGTCCAGAGTTCGAAGCCGGTATTGCGCAAGCAAAACCGGGCGTTCCACCTCTGGCACGCCCGATTGTTATCGGTGCATAACGCTCTGAATGAGGGTGGTCCGTGCCGCCCTCTGATCGTTCGATAACGCCGTAAGGCTGGGTTGCTTCGAACGCATAACAAGATTCCATTAGCCACGCCCGCTGACACCGGGCCAACGAAGAACTTTGAACCATGGCCACTATCCACGTAGACGGCAAAGAGCTCGAAGTCGATGGGGCAGACAACCTGTTACAGGCGTGTCTGTCGCTAGGCCTCGATATTCCGTATTTCTGCTGGCACCCTGCCTTGGGCAGCGTTGGCGCGTGCCGCCAATGTGCAGTCAAGCAGTACACCGACGAAAACGACACCCGTGGTCGTATCGTCATGTCGTGCATGACCCCGGCCACCGACGGTAGCTGGATCTCCATCGAAGACGAAGAAGCGAAAGTCTTTCGCGCCAGCGTCGTCGAGTGGCTGATGACCAACCACCCGCACGACTGCCCTGTGTGCGAAGAAGGCGGTCACTGCCACCTGCAAGACATGACCGTGATGACCGGTCACAACGAGCGCCGTTATCGCTTCACCAAGCGTACTCACCAGAACCAGGAACTCGGCCCGTTCATTTCCCACGAAATGAACCGCTGCATTGCCTGCTATCGCTGTGTGCGTTTCTATAAAGACTACGCGGGTGGTACTGACCTGGGCGTATTCGGTGCCCATGACAACGTGTACTTCGGTCGCGTTGAAGACGGCGTGCTCGAAAGCGAATTCTCGGGCAACCTCACCGAAGTGTGCCCGACCGGCGTGTTCACCGACAAAACCCACTCCGAGCGTTACAACCGCAAGTGGGACATGCAGTTTGCACCGAGCATCTGCCACGGCTGCTCCAGCGGCTGCAACATCAGCCCCGGTGAGCGTTACGGTGAGCTGCGTCGCATCGAAAACCGCTTTAACGGTTCGGTTAACCAGTACTTCCTGTGTGACCGCGGCCGCTTTGGTTATGGCTACGTCAACCGTACCGACCGCCCACGTCAGCCATTGTTGGCCGACGGCAAGAAATTAAGCGTCGACGCCGCACTGGATAAAGCCGCCGATCTATTGCGCGGTCGCAATATTGTCGGTATCGGTTCGCCCCGTGCCAGCCTTGAAAGCAACTACGCGTTGCGCGAGCTGGTCGGCGCCGAACACTTCTACTCGGGCATTGAAGCCGGTGAGCTGGAGCGCATCCGCCTGGTGCTGCAAGTGCTCAAAGACAGCCCGCTGCCCGTGCCGAACATGCGCGAGATCGAAGATCACGACGCCATCTTCGTACTGGGTGAAGACCTGACTCAGACCGCCGCCCGTATGGCGCTGTCGCTGCGTCAATCGGTCAAGGGCAAAGCCGAAGAAATGGCCGACGCCATGCGCGTTCAGCCTTGGCTTGACGCCGCGGTGAAAAACATTGGCCAGCACGCGCTGAACCCACTGTTTATCGCCAGCCTGGCTGAAACCAAGCTCGACGACGTTGCCGAAGAATGCGTCCACGCCGCACCAGACGATCTGGCCCGCATCGGTTTCGCTGTGGCCCACGCCATCGACGCCAGCGCGCCTGCCGTAGCCGGTCTGGACGCTGAAGCCCTGGAGCTGGCCAAACGCATCGCTGACGCCCTGCTCGCCGCCAAACGCCCATTGATCATTGCCGGTACTTCACTGGGCTCCAAAGCCCTGATCGAAGCCGCAGGCAATATCGCCAAGGCGCTGCACCTGCGTGAGAAAGCCGGCTCTATCAGCCTGGTCGTGCCGGAAGCTAACAGCTTGGGTCTGGCCATGCTCGGCGGCGAATCGGTAGACGCTGCCCTGCAAGCAGTGATTGACGGCAACGCCGACGCCATCGTGGTACTGGAAAACGATCTGTTTACCCGGGTTGATGCAGTCAAGGTCAATGCTGCACTGGATGCCGCCAAAGTGGTGATCGTTGCCGATCATCAGAAAACTGCAACCACCGACCGTGCCGATCTGGTGCTGCCGGCCGCAAGCTTCGCCGAAGGCGACGGTACGCTGGTCAGCCAGGAAGGCCGCGCCCAGCGCTTCTTCCAGGTGTTTGAACCTCGCTACCTGGATTCGAGCATCCTGATCCACGAAGGCTGGCGCTGGTTGCACGCCTTGCGCAGCACCCTGCTGAACAAGCCGGTTGACTGGACCCTGCTCGATCACGTCACGCAACAAACAGCGGCAAGCACACCGGAACTGGCGGGCATCATTGATGCAGCACCGTCGGCGGCATTCCGCATCAAAGGCTTGAAACTGGCTCGCGAACCACTGCGTTACAGTGGCCGTACGGCCATGCGCGCCAATATCAGCGTGCACGAACCGCGTACCCCACAAGACCCGGACACCGCGTTCGCGTTCTCGATGGAAGGCTACTCGGGCTCCGTCGAACCACGTCAACAAGTGCCGTTCGCCTGGTCGCCGGGCTGGAACTCGCCACAAGCGTGGAACAAGTTCCAGGACGAAGTCGGTGGGCACATCCGCGCGGGCGATCCGGGCATTCGCCTGATCGAAAGCAAAGGTGATTCGCTGAACTGGTTTGCCAACATTCCGGGCGCCTTCAACCCGGCCCGTGGCACCTGGCAAGTCGTTCCGTTCTACCACCTGCTGGGCAGCGAAGAGAACTCCTCGAAAGCCGCGCCGGTACAAGAACGTATTCCAGCGGCCTATATTGCGCTGGCCAAGTCCGAAGCCGACCGCTTGGGCGTCAATGATGGCGCACTGCTCAGTTTGAACGTTGCCGGTGTGACCCTGCGTCTGCCGCTGCGTATCAATGAAGAGCTGGGTGCAGGTTTGGTGGCATTGCCCGCTGGTTTGCCGGGCATTCCACCAGCGATCTTTGGCCTTACCGTTGACGGTTTGCAGGAGGCAGCCCAATGACCTGGTTCACGCCTGAAGTGATCGACGTGATTATCTCGGTGGTGCAAGCCGTGGTGATTCTGCTCGCCGTGGTGGTCTGCGGCGCACTGCTCAGCTGGGTAGAGCGTCGCCTGCTGGCCTTGTGGCAAGACCGTTACGGTCCGAACCGCGTCGGCCCGTTTGGCGCGTTCCAGATTGCCGCTGACATGATCAAGATGTTCTTCAAGGAAGACTGGACACCGCCGTTTGCCGACAAGGTGATCTTCACCTTGGCACCCGTGGTGGCCATGAGCGCCTTGCTGATCTCCTTTGCGATTATCCCGATCACCCCGACCTGGGGCGTTGCGGATCTGAACATCGGCATCCTGTTCTTCTTCGCCATGGCCGGTCTGTCGGTCTACGCGGTGCTCTTCGCCGGCTGGTCGAGCAACAACAAGTTTGCCCTGCTGGGCGCCTTGCGCGCCTCGGCGCAGACCGTGTCCTATGAAGTATTCATGGGCCTGTCGCTGATGGGCATCGTGGTACAGGTTGGCTCGTTCAACATGCGCGACATCGTTGAATACCAGGCACAGAACCTGTGGTTCATCATTCCGCAGATCTTCGGTTTCCTGACCTTCTTCATCGCCGGCGTGGCCGTGACTCACCGTCACCCCTTCGACCAGCCTGAAGCCGAGCAGGAACTGGCCGATGGTTACCACATTGAATACGCCGGCATGAAATGGGGCATGTTCTTCGTCGGTGAGTACATCGGGATCGTGTTGATCTCGGCGTTGCTGGTGACTTTGTTCTTCGGTGGTTGGCACGGTCCTTTCGGGCTGCTGCCACAGATTCCGTTTATCTGGTTCGCCCTGAAGACCGCGTTTTTCATCATGATCTTTATCCTGTTGCGCGCCTCCATTCCGCGCCCTCGGTATGACCAAGTGATGGACTTCAGCTGGAAGTTCTGCCTGCCGCTGACCCTGATCAATTTGCTGGTGACCGCCGCAATCGTGTTGTTGAACACGCCTGCCGGCGCGGTTCAGTGAGGATAGAGACCCATGTTCAAGTACTTGTTTGACATCGTGCATGGCACCTACACCCAGCTTCGCAGCTTGGTGATGGTGTTTAGCCACTCCTTCCGCAAGCGTGACACGTTGCAATACCCGGAAGAGCCGGTCTACCTGCCACCGCGTTACCGTGGCCGGATTGTCCTGACCCGCGACCCTGACGGCGAAGAGCGTTGTGTAGCTTGCAACCTGTGCGCCGTGGCCTGCCCGGTAGGCTGCATCTCGCTGCAAAAAGCCGAAACTGAAGATGGCCGTTGGTACCCGGAGTTTTTCCGCATCAACTTCTCACGCTGCATTTTTTGCGGTCTGTGTGAGGAAGCCTGCCCGACCACCGCAATCCAGCTGACACCGGATTTCGAAATGGCCGAGTTCAAACGTCAGGACCTGGTGTACGAGAAAGAAGATCTGCTGATCTCCGGCCCCGGTAAGAACCCTGATTACAACTTCTATCGTGTTGCAGGTATGGCCGTTGAAGGCAAGCCGAAAGGCGCTGCCCAGAATGAAGCCGAGCCGATCAACGTGAAGAGCTTGCTGCCTTAAGGAAGAACGATGGAATTCGCTTTCTATTTCGCATCGGGTGTCGCTGTCGTGTCCACGCTACGCGTGATCACCAACACCAACCCTGTGCATGCCCTGCTCTACCTGATTATTTCGCTGATTGCCGTGGCGATGACCTTCTTCAGCCTCGGCGCACCCTTTGCCGGTGTGCTCGAAGTGATCGCTTACGCTGGCGCCATCATGGTGCTGTTTGTGTTCGTGGTGATGATGCTCAACCAAGGCCCGGCCTCGGTGACGCAAGAACGCCACTGGCTCAAGCCCGGCATCTGGATCGGGCCGAGTATTTTGTCTGCGATTCTGCTGGCCGAACTGCTGTACGTGCTTTTCGCACAACAGAGCGGCGTGGCAATCGGTCAAACCACCATTGATGCAAAAGCCGTGGGCATCAGCCTGTTCGGCCCGTATCTGCTGGTGGTCGAACTCGCCTCGATGCTGTTGCTTGCCGCAGCGGTGACGGCGTTCCATTTGGGCCGTAACGAGGCGAAGGAGCAATAACATGCCAGCAATACCACTCGAACACGGTCTGGCGGTTGCCGGCATCCTGTTCTGCCTCGGTCTGGTTGGACTGATGGTTCGCCGTAATATTCTCTTCGTGTTGATGAGCCTGGAAATCATGATGAACGCTGCAGCGCTGGCGTTCATTGTGGCCGGTGCACGCTGGGCGCAGCCGGATGGACAGGTCATGTTCATTCTGGTGATCACCCTGGCAGCCGCCGAGGCCAGTATTGGCCTGGCGATCCTGTTGCAGCTGTATCGCCGCTTCCACACGCTTGATATCGATGCTGCCAGTGAGATGCGCGGATGAACCTACTCTTTCTGACTTTCGTATTCCCCCTGATCGGCTTTTTGTTGCTGTCGTTCTCCCGTGGACGCTTCAGCGAAAACCTCTCGGCCCTGATCGGCGTCGGCTCCATTGGCCTGTCGGCTATTGTGGCCGCGTACGTCATCTGGCAATTCAATGTGGCACCGCCAGCAGGCGGCCAGTACACCCAAGTGCTGTGGCAATGGATGGCGGTAGGCGGCTTCAATGCCAACTTCGCCCTGCATCTGGATGGCCTGTCGGTGACCATGCTCGGTGTGGTGGTCGGCGTCGGCTTCCTGATCCACATGTTTGCCTCTTGGTACATGCGCGGTGAAGTCGGCTACTCGCGCTTCTTCGCCTACACCAACCTGTTTATCGCCAGCATGCTGTTCCTGATCCTGGCCGATAACCTGTTGTTCGTGTACTTCGGCTGGGAAGGTGTAGGCCTGTGCTCGTACCTGTTGATCGGTTTCTACTACAGCAACCGCAACAACGGTAACGCAGCACTGAAAGCCTTTATCGTGACCCGCATCGGTGACGTATTTCTGGCCATCGGCCTGTTCATCCTGTTCCAGCAACTGGGCACGCTGAACATTCAACAGCTGCTGGTGCTGGCGCCGCAGAAGTTTCAGGCCGGTGATTTCTGGATCGTGCTGGCAACCCTGATGCTACTGGGCGGTGCAGTTGGTAAATCGGCTCAACTGCCCCTGCAAACCTGGCTGGCTGATGCGATGGCAGGCCCTACCCCGGTGTCGGCACTGATTCACGCCGCAACCATGGTAACCGCCGGTGTCTACCTGATTGCCCGTACCCACGGTCTGTTCACCCTGGCACCTGAAGTGCTGCACCTGGTGGGCATCGTCGGCGGTGTCACGCTGGTACTGGCCGGTTTTGCCGCACTGGTGCAAACCGACATCAAACGTATCCTCGCCTACTCGACCATGAGCCAGATCGGCTACATGTTCCTGGCGCTGGGTGTGGGTGCATGGGACGGAGCCATTTTCCACCTGATGACCCACGCCTTCTTCAAGGCCCTGCTGTTCCTTGCCTCCGGTGCGGTGATTGTTGCCTGCCACCACGAGCAGAACATCTTCAAGATGGGCGGCCTGTGGAAGAAACTGCCATTGGCCTACGCCAGCTTTATCGTCGGCGGCGCGGCGCTGTCTGCCCTGCCATTGCTGACAGCAGGTTTCTACTCCAAGGACGAAATTCTTTGGGAAGCCTTCGCCAGCGGCAACACCGAACTGTTGTACGCGGGCCTTGTCGGCGCGTTCATGACCTCGCTGTACACCTTCCGCCTGATCTTCATCACCTTCCACGGTGAAGCCAAGACTGAAGCGCACCCGGGTCACGGCGTTACCTACTGGCTGCCACTGAGCGTGCTGATTGTCCTGTCGACCTTTATCGGCGCCATGATCACACCACCCTTGGCGGGCGTATTGCCACAAAGCGTGGGCCATGCCGGCGGCGAAGCACAGCACAGCCTGGAAATCGCCTCGGGTGCCATTGCGCTGGCCGGTATCCTGCTGGCAGGCCTGCTGTATCTGGGCAAACGCCGCTTCGTGAACGCCGTCGCCAACAGCGGCATCGGCCGCTTCCTCACGGCCTGGTGGTTCGCCGCATGGGGCTTCGACTGGCTGTACGACAAACTGTTCGTCAAACCGTATCTGTTGATCTGCCGTGTACTGCGTAAAGACCCTCTGGATCAGACCATCGGTTTGATACCCAAAGTGGCCAAGGCCGGGCATAACGCCCTGAGCCGCAGCGAAACCGGTCAACTGCGTTGGTACGCTGCTTCCATGGCCGCCGGTGCTGTACTGGTCATGGGCGCCATCGTACTGGTAGCGGTCTGATATGAACCTTCGACATTGCGAAAGGAATTGAGCCCGTCATGATTCTGCCTTGGCTAATCCTGATCCCCTTTATCGGCGGCCTGCTGTGCTGGCTGGGTGAGCGCTTCGGCCCTACCCTGCCACGCTGGATTGCGTTGCTGACCATGTCCCTCGAACTTGCCCTTGGCCTTTGGCTATGGGCGCACGGGGATTACCATCTGGCGCCGAACCCCGGCGCCGATCCGGCCTGGGCACTTGAGTTCAAGCACGTCTGGATTGAGCGCTTTGGCATCAGTGTGCACCTGGCGCTGGACGGCCTGTCGCTGCTGATGATCCTGCTCACCGGCTTGCTGGGTGTGCTGTCGGTCTTGTGTTCCTGGAAAGAAATTCAGCGTCACGTGGGTTTCTTCCACCTGAACCTGATGTGGATCCTGGGCGGCGTGGTTGGCGTGTTCCTCGCCATCGACCTGTTCATGTTCTTCTTCTTCTGGGAAATGATGCTGGTGCCGATGTACTTCCTCATCGCGCTCTGGGGTCACAGCTCGTCGGACGGCAAAAAAACGCGTATCTACGCCGCGACCAAGTTCTTCATCTTCACTCAGGCATCCGGCCTGATCATGCTGGTGGCGATCCTCGGTCTGGTGCTGGTGCACTTCAATGACACCGGCGTGCTGACATTCAGCTATGCCGAGTTGCTGAAAACCAAGATGTCGCTCACTACCGAGTACATCCTGATGCTCGGCTTCTTCATTGCCTTTGCCGTGAAGCTGCCGGTCGTACCTTTCCATTCGTGGTTGCCTGACGCTCACGCCCAGGCACCGACCGCGGGTTCGGTCGATCTGGCCGGTATCCTGTTGAAAACCGCTGCCTATGGTCTGCTGCGTTTCGCCCTGCCGTTGTTCCCGAATGCCTCGGCCGAGTTTGCGCCGATTGCCATGACCCTGGGTCTGATCGGGATTTTCTACGGCGCGTTCCTGGCCTTCGCCCAAACCGATATCAAGCGTCTGATCGCGTTCTCCAGCGTTTCGCACATGGGCTTCGTCCTGATCGGCATCTACTCCGGTAGCCTGCTGGCCTTGCAAGGGGCCGTTATCCAGATGCTCGCTCACGGTGTTTCGGCTGCCGCGCTGTTTATCCTCAGCGGCCAGTTGTACGAGCGCTTGCATACCCGTGACATGCGTGAAATGGGCGGCTTGTGGTCGAAGATTGCTTACCTGCCAGCCATTAGCCTGTTCTTCGCCGCCGCATCACTGGGCTTGCCGGGTACCGGTAACTTCGTGGGTGAGTTCCTGATTCTGATGGGCTCGTTTGCCAGCTTCCCTTGGGTCACGGCGATTGCAACAACCGGCCTGGTATTTGGTTCGGTCTACTCGCTGATCATGATTCACCGTGCCTACTTTGGCCCGTCCAAGTCCGACGCAGTACTGGCCGGCATGGATGCACGTGAACTGATCATGGTGCTCGGTCTGGCGGTACTGCTGATTTTCATCGGCGTGTACCCACAACCGTTCCTCGATACTTCGGCTGCCACTATGAATGGCGTGCAGCAATGGATCGGCACCGCCTTCACTCAACTCGCTTCGGCCCGGTAAGAGCGCTATGGAATTTACGATCCAACACTTTATCGCGCTTGCTCCACTGCTGATTACCAGCCTCACTGTTGTTGTGGTGATGCTGGCAATCGCGTGGCGCCGCAACCACTCACAGACCTTCCTGCTATCGGTGGCGGGTCTCAACCTGGCCCTGCTGTCGATCTTCCCGGCGTTGAAAGTGGCACCATTAGCGGTGACTCCGCTGTTGATGATGGACAACTTCGCCTACCTGTACATCGGGCTGATTTTGGTCTCCACACTGGCCTGCGTCACCCTTGCCCATGCTTATCTGGGTGAAGGCGGCACTGGGTATCCGGGCAACCGCGAAGAGCTTTACCTGCTGATCCTGCTGGCCGCTACGGGCGGTATCGTTCTGGTCAGCGCGCAACACCTCGCCGGTTTGTTTATCGGCCTGGAGCTGCTCTCGGTGCCGGTTTACGGTCTGGTGGCCTATGCCTTCTTCAACAAGCGCTCCCTGGAAGCTGGCATCAAGTACATGGTGCTGTCGGCGGCGGGCTCTGCGTTCCTGTTGTTCGGTATGGCGCTGTTGTACGCCGAAGCGGGCAGCCTGAGCTTCAGCGGCATCGGTCACGCACTGGCAGCGACAGGCGCGCCTAGCGCCATTGCACAGCTGGGTCTGGGCATGATGCTGGTGGGTCTGGCGTTCAAACTGTCGCTGGTGCCGTTCCATCTGTGGACGCCGGACGTGTACGAAGGTTCTCCCGCGCCTGTGGCTGCCTTTCTGGCGACCGCCTCCAAAGTTGCTGTGTTTGCGGTGATGGTGCGTTTGTTCCAGATTTCGCCTGCCGCGACTACCGGCGTGATGAGCGACGTACTGACCGTGATCGCGATTGCCTCGATCCTGTTCGGTAACCTGCTGGCCCTGACCCAAACCAACCTTAAGCGTCTGCTGGGTTACTCCTCCATTGCTCACTTTGGCTACCTGGTCATTGCTTTGATCGCGAGCAAAGGCATGGCCATGGAAGCCATCGGTGTTTACCTGATCACCTACGTGCTTACCAGCCTGGGTGCCTTCGGTGTCATCACCATGATGTCCTCGCCGTACAAAGGCCGTGATGCAGACGCCCTGTACGAATACCGCGGCCTGTTCTGGCGTCGTCCGTACATGACCGCCGTACTCACGGTGATGATGCTGTCGCTGGCCGGCATCCCGCTGACCGCCGGCTTCATCGGCAAGTTCTACATCATCGCCACCGGCGTTGAAGCTCACCAATGGTGGTTGGTCGGCTCGCTGATTCTGGGCAGCGCCATCGGCGTGTTCTACTACCTGCGTGTGATGGTGACCTTGTATCTGGTCGAGCCAAAACTGCATCGCCACGATGCTCCGCTGAACTGGGAGCAGAAAGCAGGCGGCGTGATGCTGCTGGCCGTGTCGGTACTGGTATTCGTGCTGGGTGTATACCCACAGCCGATGCTGGAACTGGTACAGCGCGCGACCTTGGGCCTGCTTGGCTAATTTCCACAGGTTGTACAAAAACCCCGTGAAGGCCTGGCCTTCACGGGGTTTTTTATTGATTTAAGACAGCCGGTATACCTGAGGTGAACGGTTCACTTTCGCGATCACACCTGTCAGCTACTGTTAACTCAGAGCGTAAGAAATTTCCTCAAAGATCCCCTCGTCCAAATATGGGTGAGCATCAATGCCGAGCCAGACAAGTGATACACCAAGTCGAACGGCTGCTGAAAAGTCCAAGACCAGTCAAGCGGTAATTGAGCCTCACAATGCCCCAGATGGCATGCAGGCATTTCCACAAACGTCTTTAGCTCAGGCGTCATATACGGGCGTTTCGCCACAAAACCTAATTTTAGCCGTCCCCCACTTGAAGGCGGCTAGCCGGTCAGCTACGGATCGAACAGACAATCACGACGATGCAATCGCGAAGGAGGAGCTTGCAACAGCTACTTTAAGTGAGCTGGGGGTCAACGAGACGCTACTGGATTCACTGGCAGAAGGTGATGAGTCCGAAGTACCTCAGACGGGATTTGAAGCGGTTCTCCAGAAGAAAGTTAATGCCGGAATAGATAAGTGGACGGAATTCGAAAAGCGCGGCAAAAACAGGCCACAATTAGATCGCCAACAAATAAAACAGTTAGAAAAACTTATCGCTGAGCAGTCTATTTACACGTCTGACTCCGCTGCGCTGCGCCTGATAGCGGTGGCCATAAAAGAAATAACGACAATAACGAATGCCCAATGGGAAAAACTGGCAGCGCCTGAGTACTCAAGGTTGATAGAACAGCTGAATACAGTGGGGGGTTGGTTAGCTCAAGCATCGGCTGACATTAATCAAATCATGAGCTTAAACAACCCTCAGTATTGGCAACAATTTAAAGACACGGCCACCCAAGAAATCTTCCAGTTAACTGCCGAATACCTATTAACATCAGACACACAAAATAGCCTCTCGCCCAAGGATAAAAAAGCAGCAGAGACTTATGTAGAAGCTGTATATAACAGCGCATCTATCGCAACAAAAAGTTTTGCACAAACGATTTTAGAACTGAAATTCGAAGACCTGAGACATCACATGGCGAGTTTGGCAAAGACTGCTTACTCACCAATGAAAGAGCAAATAAAAACGTTAGATAACTATTTGGACGTTGGCAGAGAGGTGGTTCCATTCTCAGCCAATGCCCCCACGCTTGTAAAAAAAACACTCAAACCGGACGATGTATACTTAGATCTGTTACAGGTATTTCAGCATTCTAAAATAGCATTGTTGGCGTCGGTTACTGAATTAAAGTCAATTAAAAGAAAAGTCAAACCTTATGAGCCAACGGGTATAAAAATCCATAACAGCATTGAGAGCGCCAAGAAAGGAATTCGTCATTTTGGGACTGAGTTGGCAGATGAACCTATAGAGATATTAATTAGAGCATCAACTTCATTTGATCGGCTTGCAAATAATACAATTGCCTATTTTACCCCACTTGTGAAAACAGTCTTCCGAAAATCACGTATCGCGATGAACGTGCATACACCGGCCAATAAGTTAGACGCCAGTGATGACGATCTTCTCAGAATGTATGCATTAATAAGCGCAGCACCACTGGGCATGTTAAACGCTACGCAAAGCATTCAAGAGGTCACGACTAACTTACTGAATATAGCGTCACTGGCAGAGAAAAGAAGCTCATCTAGAAAAGGTGTGTTTGGACAACCTAACACCAGTGCTGATGCGCAAGTCAACGGACAGCCTGAACCCTTTTTTGAAGAAGACGATAAATTGAAACACGCCGTAAGCCAGGCATTGCAACATGTTTTAGGAACTATGTACGCTGACCAGACAAAGGAATCCATCAAACTTAGCAATAAAATCAAAGACCGCAAAGAGGCTACCGACTCACTCAATAATGCGATTTCAAACGCCCACAAAATCGCAGCGTTAGTTGAAACAAATGCTTCGGAAGACGCAGTTACTGCTGATTTGAAAAAGACAATTTCATTCATCCCTGCCAGCAGGCATCCAGAAGGAAAAGCCAGACTCTTGAGATTGGAAGATTCACTGCGCCCAGCCGTCGTTGAATTAATGACTGCAACCGCTAAATTGAAAAACATAACCTACCCTATTGATACAAGCCGTTTTGACGCTGAATATATAGTGCTGACATGTCGGAAAGTTTTACAACTGGCCGCCAGGGTCAAAGATAGAATCAAGCTAGCCACCACAGACCTGACTGGCGCCCCCCTGAATAATTATTCCCGCCTAGGAATATTGGCCAAAGATATTGGCCAAGTTATCACTGAGGAAAAGAAAGCCTATCTAAAAGATTATCCTGATAACCCTGACAAGCATAAGGAGGTTGATGAGGCTGTTGATAAAATGCTACGGCGTCTGCAAGGCAATTTCACCTCAGATAAGGACCCGGATGCCGTTGTCTTGGGTAAATGGATGGATCTAGCCCTACACGATGCTGAAAACGATTCCCTCTACTGGCCAGAAACAATAGAACAAGTCCTGGCCCAATTCCCCAAGATATCTGATTACCTGCATCAGTGGGGTGAAAAAAAGGTCGCTTATAATTCTATCGTCGGAGCAATGGCCGGTTGTCTTAGAAACGGGTATGAAGCACTGGATAGACTAACGTCGATAAGCCCAAGAAAGAACTATCTTTGGCCACGCTTACGTTACTTTAAAATTATTTTTGCCCCGCTGATTATAATGTGGGGCATTCGAAAACTTAAAAAAGGAACCCGTCCAGGTCAAGATCCGACGTTAGCGATTGAAGACTTTGTAGGACGTGAGGTTCAAAAGTTGGCTTTCAGGATTGTAACCAGTGTATTGCCCCGCGGGTTTAATACTGCGCTGGCAGGGGCATTTTTCTTGCACGGGCTGTACAAAGGCGGTGAAAACCGAAGTAAGTTCTTAGAGCGCGTAAAAAAAAGGGCAATGGGAGATATTGTGTTCGCTGGCCTGGAACAACCGTTTCTCAAATACAGCGCAAATCGTAAAGAGGCTGTGAGTGCACTAAAAACAGAAATTCGGAAACTCCAAGAAGCCGCCGAAGCTACTAAATCAGTTCCTTTAAGGGACAGCGCTCCGATTTCAACAGCGGTTAAGACTAAAGATCAGGGGTCAATTAAACCGCCCCTTATAAGTCACCCCGCTGCATCTACAGCTCCACCGAATGCTCAACCCTTGAATATGAATGACGAATTACCTCAAGGAGATGAACCCGCCTATGGAGTGGGGACAGAGCCGGCTGAAAATACAGTTCCGGCACTCGTAAACCCTGCTCCGCCTCTGCAAAACCAGGAAACCGTCGAATTCCCTGAGTACGAAGAACAGGAGCGGCTTAAACGATCAATACAAGCACTAAAACAAAATAACCTACAACTTCGCTCAAAAATAAATGCTAATGACGCAACATCAGCACGCATTAGGTACACGGAAGGCCCTGCTGACTATGCGCAAGGACACACATACTTACCCAGAAAAAAAGTGATCGAACGCAGAAATACAACCAGAAGACTCAAAGCCGACAATGCTAATTTTCAGAAGAACATACATAAAAATAATAACGATATTAAGGACCTTGAAGTTAAAATCAAAAATCTGGAACCCAAGGCGCAAGAACAGCGTGAATTGGTTGATCTCCGGTCAGCCTATATAACTCATATTAAAGAGGGTCTCAGATTACAAGCGCTAAGGTCGAAACACGGAAAAAAATTGAAAAAAGTCCAGTCGGAACTGAAAAAGCTCAAAGAGGCCATGAAAGGCGCAAGTTCCAAGCATGCAAGAACTGCTGGTAATACACTTGCAGGCTTATTGAAAGTGCAAGCAGATTTGGAGCGTCGTCTTAGGGGCAACCACGGTAACTCCACCAGAAATACCAATCGCGCCTATGAAATTTATACTAAATATAGATCTAAGCTACAGGCATATCGCCTCAAAAACTCTCTATCAGACAGGGTTGCTGATCCGTTAGAAAATGATAGTTCCATGACGTTGAGTAGCAATGAAATCTTGGACATGACCGCACGCCAAAGCAAACCTGTTGACAAAGATGATGAATCAATAAAAAGCTATATCGGCAATACCATTATGAATGTAATCGCAAATAAAGTCGGTGTTGAGGATGCAGCGAAAGTTAAACTCAGTGACTCGTTTGTTGTTAACACTGAGATGAGAGGTCCCACTGCTCCAATGGGTAACGGCGGTGCTAACTTTACAGTGACCCCAAACTATCTTAGCCTAACCGATGTTGCTTTGGGCAATCCGTGGCGTGCAGAAAGCACATTCGTAACGGGATCAACTCGAGTGCATAGCATTGCTCCCAATCAAGAAGGTACACCCGCAAGCGTGGTAGCGGCACTCAAAAGCGGCGACATCCGTAATGGTATTGAGCAGAAATTTTCATCAGATTTGGGGGCCTTGAAAGATAACGACGTAGCAAAAATGAAATATGGCGCATATGCAAAACAACAAACGTCCATCATTTTATTGGCGAATATGCAAGGTTCATCTAATTCTGAAAAATACCGAATATCTAAACTTGCATGGGATGGGTTTTTTGAGCCGAAACCCTTCAAATTCAAAGGTAAAGTCTTAGCCGGGGTGATTGCCTATGGGACTGAAGATAAAATGCTCCTTGTCTCTTATGAGCACAACACCAGTTTTATTTACACGAAAAATGACGAAAACAAATTAATGTGGCAATTTATAAGCCCACATCTTTCAGTGTTTGACCTCCTGAGGGCTACGGCATCTGACAAATTCAGCCCTAAAGCATCAATTGGCTTAGCCGGTATTGAGGACTACTTAACAGACCCGAGGATAGGGATAGGCGAAACCTCAGAATGGGAAGCAGCCCTATGGGCAGCGAAAATCGAACAAATGAAAAGCAATTTGGATGGCTTTGTGTACACCACAAGTGAGCACTCATCTGACCGGAAAATTGCCTACACAAAATCGCTACTACAATTCGCCGAGTTTGCGACTTTAATTCTGTTATTAGGAGTCCCCACTGTTCCACAGACCCTTTTGGGGATTTTTTTTGGTTTAGGCTTTGCCGCAGCTGGCGAAGTTGTTGAGCGTATAAATATGGCGAATACCGATCAGGGAGACAGTTATAAATCGTCTGAAGAAAGCATCGAAATTGGCCGAATATTATTAGCCATAGGTGTACTTCCCGAGGTGTGGATGGGCCGCAAAGTATTAATTAATACGGTAGGCAATACCTCCACTCGACTGTCCAATATTTACAATAAGGCTTCTAAATTAGCAAAAGAAAGAGTCGCTGCCAGGAAGCTGACACCGAAGCAAAAATCAGTTTTATCGGCCAAACATGGCGCGGCGGATGCTTCATTTAAAAACCGTATCTCCCCAGGGAGCACTAGCCGTCAAGGTGCGGTATTGAATCTTCAAGTAGAGACAGGCGTCATCACGCCTGAGGTGGCAGCTGCGCAAGGGGTATCTGCGGATACATTCCTGAGTGGTTCAAGTAAAAAAATAGAAAATGCTACCCAATTTATTGACATGACACCAGGTAGCCGAATGAGCATACGCGATGCAGATAACAATGTTATCTTTACGGGTATCAACTTGGGCGAAGGAAAAGTAGCAGGGATCAACAACACACTGATTAATCCTGAACAATCTGATAGTTGGGTAACGATAGACTTATCCGACGCTGATATCTTAACTCATTCCGAGAATGGTTGGACACTTAAGAGCAGTAATACACCTATCAAAATAGTCACCGAGGTCGAGACGCCAGACGTTAACCTTAACAATACAACCCTTAGCGCAGCAAACGATACTGAGTCAATGCCACCCCTGACAAGACAAGCTACTGTTACCCAGTTACCTACTACTGAAACGCCTATTCCCCTCGGCACTTCTGTCGTGACTGACCTTGATGACCCTTTGAAATCTTCCATGGCAACTATGCTCGACAAACTAAAAGTCGAGCCAGCAATAAAGCTTGCCATGAACCCCCCTTTTGGAACAGTCAGTAGAAATTTTCTACAGAACGTGCGAGCGCGCTTGTTAGAATCTGATATTGGCATGACTGATATCCAATATCGCGTTGTCTATTTTTGGAGCGAAAGCGACCAACACACTTACATGCGTCACATCGTTATAACAGGTGAGAAAGATGGCCAGCGCTATGTATTTGATCTGACAGCGAGGCGACTAGGCAACCTAAATATCGCTGCAATTGATGATCCCTTTATTCTGACAGAAGCCCAATGGCTTGAAAAATACAGATCTTTCGATGGCGATCTAATGATCAAATATCTGGACACTTCAAGTCCCACGCTGGCAAGTCATCGTTTTAATCCGCTCACCCCGCCAAGCCTCAGCGGCTATAACGCGAACTCCACCATCAACTTGACCGAGCCCACGTGGTTTAAAACATTGATCAGCCCTGCATACGTGACTGACACTGCATCTTCCATGGCCAACCTTACAACGGAAGAGTCTGTTCTATTCAAGGCACTATCAGATACCCTTACCAAAAGAAGCGTAGACAGCAAAAGCAAATATATTTCTCGACTTTTGAATAAGCCTAAGCCCATTACCACTGGAGAACAACTGAGTTCGGTCCCAGCTTCGCAGGTCGTAGTGATATCTGATGGTGATCTTCATCACCATGTTTTGTTCAGCTTGGGCAACGGTAAGTTTGCTGCGCACCGTCTTGATGAGGTTGACTCAAGTTTACCGAGGTCCAATGGTATTATTACCGCTGAAACTCTGAAACAGAAGATGGTCCAAGGCAAGATTGGCAAGTTCAGTTTAGCGTCGGGTGAAATTAATAAAGCTAAACTTACGTTTGAATCCTTTCTGGGCAAAGGGTCTAAGATTACAAAGGGTGCCAATAACGTAATAACTATCGAGATGATCAGATCACCCGGTGCTGACGACCCACTTTATACGTTCTTGAGCATGTCTCCACTTGAGCACTTATGGAACGCGCGGGGTCTACTCCTAAAGACTGACGCGACGTTTGGTATCGCTGTTACTTATGTAGTGTCATCTTATGTAGAGCGCGACAAAGAACCGCCTATTGTGCAAGCGCTCAGTAACTTTTTAGACAGTGAAGTCACTCACCATAACATTAGAAACAACCAGACTACCACGTACCTTCCACAGGCCCAAAATCCTGAGTAGTGGTTGTGTCAATTGCCATGGCGCTTAAGGACAAGGTGCCACAATAGGCAATATCCCGTCTTTAAAGCGGCGGCCTAATTTTTTCCTTGAAATAAACATACAGGTATACAAGTCCGCAACTCGACAAGGAATATTCAGGAATCGGGTAATGACGGAGATCGAAGATCAACACATCACCTTGCTGGCTGATTACTTCAACTCGATTAAATAACGTCCTTAACCGTGAGTATGCGAGGTTGCCAGCCATAGAGCGCTTGTATAGGCTTGCGCGCCGCCCGCCCATCGATGTGGAACTGTCAGCCAATGCGCCCCGCCCTTTCTTCGCTTCTACCCTTGGCGCTCATATGCGCCGCCCCCGTCTATGGCAATACCCTTGAGCTGGGTGAAGTACAGGTGCGCAGCGAAGAAAGCAGTGAGCTGGAAGCCGCTCGGAGTGCGCTCGAAGAAGTCCCCGGCGCCAGCAACGTGATTGACTTGAGCCGCGTCGAAAATGGGCGCACCGCCAGCAATACCGATGTGCTGGCGTACCAGCCGGGTATTTATGCGCAGTCGGCCGGTAATGACGGGGCCAAGGTATCGGTGCGAGGCTCGGGCATCAACCGCGCGCCCAGTGCCCACGGCTCTGGTCTGTATGTGATGTTCGACGGGTTGCCGCTCACCGGGCCAGGGGGCACGCCTTATGAGCTGTTCGAACCATTGTGGCTCAGTCGCGCGGAGGTACTACGTGGTGCCAATGGTTTTGACACGGGTGCTTTAGCGCTGGGCGGCTCCATCAATTACGTCACCCATACCGGCTACGATGCCGCACCGCTGCAAGTGCGCTACGAAGCAGGCAGCTACGGCTATCAAAAACGCCAGATCAGTTCCGGACAGGTGCTCGGGGATCTCGATTACTACGTATCGTTGACCGATTCCGACACCGACGGTTATCAGAATCACACCGCTGGCAGCAGTAAAGGCATTGCAGCCAATGTCGGCTATCGCTTCAATCCGCAACTTGAAACCCGCTTTTACCTGCGTTATCGCGAAACCGACAATCAACTGGCCGGGCGCGTGACCAAAGACAACATCAAACACCACCCGCGTGCCGCCAACCCTGCCTACGTCGCAGGGGATTACAACCGCCCGCAGCCGGGCAGTACATGGTTGGGCAACAAGACCACGATGTATCTGGATGATGACTCGCAGCTGGAAGTCGGCCTCGTCTATCACGATTACCCGATGGACCTGCGCGAAGGGCCGAACCGCTTGAAGGTCGCTTACACCGATGTCAGCGGTACGATGAATTATAAGCGGCGCGACACGCTGTTCGGACTTGAAAGCAAAACCACGGTGGGACTGCGCTCAACCAAGCATCTGCCCAACAGTGGCGCGTCGGAGTATGTGCGCATTCCCGTGGGTAACACGGCAGGATATGCACCTGGCACCAAAATCCGTGATTTCAGTTATCAAGGTTCGGACACGGTTCTGCATGCCAGCAATGATCTGGAGTTGATGCCAGACCTATGGCTTACAACGGGAATGGCACTTATCTATACCCGCCGCGAAAGTGATGTGAGTTACCCCGACAGTGGCGGCAAGGTCAGTCAGCACGACTGGGACTACGCACCACGGCTCGGCCTTCGCTATGAGTTCAACCCGCACCTGCAGGTATACGGCAATCTCAGTCGCTCGGTTGAACCGCCTCACCCGTGGTCGATGATATGGGGTTCGCCGTTTACCTTCCCGATTGGCAGCGGCCCGGCAACAGGGCGTCAAAGCACCCCCGTGTCGCTGGACAATCAAACCGCAACCACGTTGGAGCTGGGCACTCGCGGCGATGCCTGGATCGGGCAATGGGATCTGGCCTGGTATTACTCAGCCATTCGCCACGAATTGCTCAGTGTCGAAACCCAGGCTGCTACCGCCTCACAAAGCCCTGTTGTCGGAGAGTCCAATGCCAGCCCCACGGTGCATCAAGGTATTGAAGCAGGCTTGAACAGCGTGTTGTGGCAAGGCGAAGCGGCGGGCAAGGTGTCGTTGCGTCAGGCCTATACGTTTAGCGACTTTCATTACCGAGATGATGAGCGCTTTGGCGACAACAAATTGCCGGGTATACCGCAGCATTACTACCAGGCTGAGATGCGCTACGACCACCCTCAAGGTTTCTACGCCGGGGTCAATACACAAGTGGCCTCACGCATGGCAGTGGATTATGCCAACACGTTTTACACCTCGTCCTACATGCTGTGGGGGGCAACACTGGGCTATGCCTCACCCAAGCAGGATTGGCACACCTGGCTCGACCTGCGCAATCTGAGTAATGAACATTACGCCGCCACGGTCACCCCCGGCTACGACGACAAAGGCCAGGACGCCGCCCGCTCCACTCCCGGCGAAGGCCGGGGTGCCTACGTCGGAGTTTCCTACAGCTTTCGTTAATCCTCGGTTTGAATGTCAGCGGGCAGCCGCACTTTTCGGCGGGTGCCGCTGAACAACCCCCAACTCGACAGGAACAGGGCGGCGATCAACGGGCCGATCACAAACCCGTTCAGGCCGAAAATCGCCATGCCGCCCAGGGTTGAAATCAGAATCAGAAAGTCCGGCATCTTGGTGTCTTTGCCGACCAGTATCGGGCGCAGTACGTTGTCGACCATGCCAATGACAAACACCCCGTAGAGCGCCAGCACGACACCTTCCCAGATGGCCCCCGTGACCAGAAAGTAGACCGCCACTGGCGCCCATACAATCCCTGCACCCACGGCCGGCAGTAACGACAGAAACATCATCAGTACCGCCCAGAACAGCGCACTGTGTATGCCCAGAATCCAGAAAATGATCCCGCCCAATGCGCCTTGAGTGATCGCCACCGCCAAGTTGCCTTTGACCGAAGCACGCACCACACGGCGCAGTTTCAGTTGCAGCAAACGCTTTTGCTGTTCGGCCAGGGGCACCGCGTTGCGAATCATGCGAACCATCTGCTGGCCATCGCGGATAAAGAAATACAGCAGGTACAACATGATGAAAAAGCTCACCACCAGATCGAAGGTACTCTGGCCAAAGCTGAAGACTTGTGTGGCGAAAAACTGACTGCCTTCCAGCGCGCCTTTGGCGACTTTCTCGCTCAGCCCGTCGATACTGCCCAGGCCTAAGCGATCCAGCCATTCCTGCACGCTGAAGGGCAAAATGTCCTTGAATTGCATGACGTAGCTGGCAACGTTGATCTTGCCGCTTTCCACATCCTTGTAGAGGAGTGCCACCTCCTGCACCAGCAAGCCGGTGGTGAGCACCACCGGGATGATCGCAATCACCGTACAGGCACCCAGTGTGGTGAAGGTGGCCAGATTGCGCCGGCCCCTGAGCTTGAGCAGCATCTTGCGTTGCAACGGCGCGAATAGAATCCCCAGTGCAACAGCCCAAAAAATCGCTCCGTAAAACGGCAACAATATCCAGATAAAGGCAATTGTGACTAAGGCCAGCAACAGAAGCAGGGTTTTTCGTTGAAGGCTCGTTTCGTTCATATGCGTCCATGTCTTGAAAGCGCGTGTAAGGGGATAACCGAAGCTTAGTCAGCCAATATACAGACGAGTGCCCTCTTTTCTGGATAAAGCGTGGTGTGCCGCGATTATTCCTATATTTGTCGCGCAAAGCGTAGTGGCATATTGCATTGACAAGCCGCTGTAAACGGAAAATAATCCCGCCACTGTTGTACGACAACAGATGACAAAAATAATAATAGTCAAGGAATTCACTCATGCTCACGGCCACCCGCTCGCGCACCCGTCTCGCACGCTCAACACTCTCGCCGCACACGCGCTCTCTGGCTTTGATCGGGCTGGGCAGCATGGCTCTGGCCCTGCCTATCACCGGGATGGCCGAAGGGTTTCTTGACGATACCAAAGCCACACTGAATTTACGCAACGCCTATATCAACCGGAACTTCACCAACCCCGATCATCCACAAAGCAAAGCCGAGGAATGGACTCAAAACTTCATTCTCGACGTCAAATCCGGATTTACCCAAGGCACTGTCGGTTTCGGCGTGGATGTTCTGGGACTGTATTCGCAAAAGCTCGATGGCGGTAAAGGCACTGCCGGTACTCAGCTTTTACCGACCCACGATAATGGCGAACCCGCCGACAACTTCGGTCGTTTGGGTGTTGCAGGCAAAGCCAGAATTTCCAACACCGAGCTGAAAATCGGTGAGTGGATGCCAGTGCTGCCTATTTTGCGTTCGGACGACGGGCGTTCATTGCCGCAAACCTTTCGTGGTGGCCAGATTACTTCTAAAGAAATTGCCGGCCTGAACCTTTACGGCGGCCAGTTCCGGGCCAACAGCCCGCGCAACGATGCGAGCATGGAAGACATGTCGCTCAACGGGAAAGGTGCCTTTACCTCTGATCGCTTCAACTTTGCTGGCGGTGATTACAGCTTCAACGAGAAACGCACCCAAGTCGGACTGTGGTATGCGCAGCTCGAAGACATTTACCAGCAGCAGTTTATTAACCTGTTGCACAGCCAACCCATTGGCGATGTGACTCTGGGGGCCAACCTCGGTTATTTCTGGGGCAAGGAAGACGGCAGCAAATTGGCCGGTGACCTGGACAACAAAACCGCTTACGCCCTGCTGTCCGCCCGGTACAAAGGCAACACGCTGTACCTGGGCCTGCAAAAAGTCAGCGGCGATGATGCCTGGTTCCGCGTCAATGGCACCAGCGGGGGCACGCTGGCCAACGATAGTTACAACTCCAGCTACGACAATGCCAAGGAACGCTCCTGGCAGCTGCGCCATGACCTGGACTTCGCCGTGCTCGGTGTGCCGGGCCTGACCATGATGAACCGCTACATCAGCGGCGATAACATCCATACCGGCGTTATTACGGACGGTAAGGAATGGGGGCGTGAGTCGGAGCTGGCTTACACCATTCAAAGCGGCACCTTCAAAGACCTCAACGTACGCTGGCGTAACGCGTCCATACGTCGCGACTACAGCACCAATGAGTTCGATGAAAACCGCATCTTTATCAGCTATCCGTTGTCGTTGATGTAAGGCCCTGGATTTGAGTTGGGCCTGCCCCTCACCCCAACCCTCTCCCGAAGGAGAGGGACCGAATGAAGGCGTATTGCAAATCTGTTTTTGCCTTCAGTCCCCTCTCCCTCCGGGAGAGGATTAGGGTGAGGGGCTCTATTGACAAGCATAGAAATGACTGCGAATAATCCACCCAAGTCATACGACAACAGATGACACTAATAAGAAATACAGGGATATTTGATGACAACCACCCGTACTGTCCAAACCCCCTTCAATCGCCTTCTTCTCACCGGTGCCGCCGGTGGCTTGGGGAAGGTTCTACGCGAAAGCCTCAAGCCTTACGCCAAGACCTTGCGACTCTCTGACATTGCCCCGATGGCTCCCGCCATTGACAGCAGTGAAGAAGTCTTCCTATGCGATCTTTCCGATAAGCAGGCGGTTCATCAACTCGTAGAAGGCGTCGACGCCATCCTGCATTTTGGCGGTGTTTCTGTAGAACGCCCCTTTGAAGAAATTCTGGGGCCGAACATTTCCGGCGTGTTCCATGTTTACGAAGCCGCACGCCGTCATGGCGTTAAGCGCGTAATTTTCGCCAGCTCCAACCATGTCATTGGTTTTTACAAGCAGAGTGAGACCCTTGACGCCCACTCCCCTCGCCGCCCGGATGGTTATTACGGCTTATCCAAGTCCTACGGCGAAGACATGGCGACTTTCTATTTTGATCGCTACGGAATCGAAACTGTCAGTATCCGCATCGGCTCCTCATTCCCGGAACCACAAAACCGCAGAATGATGAGCACCTGGCTCAGTTTTGCCGACCTCACGCAATTGATCGAACGCTCACTGTACACCCCGAATGTCGGCCACACCGTCGTCTATGGCGCCTCGAACAATCTCAAGGTGTGGTGGGACAATCGCTTTGCCGCGCATTTGGGCTTTGAGCCAAAAGACTCTTCAGAAGTGTTCCGCGCCAAGGTCGAAGCGCAGCCAATGCCGGCTGCCGATGACCCGAGCATGATTTATCAAGGCGGTGCCTTCGTGGCCGCCGGCCCGTTCGGGGACGAGTAAACCCCGGCGCTCATAACAATAAAAATAAACAAGGATCGAGTCGCCATGACTGCTGAGCTCATTCTCGATGCACGCAATGCCACCGGCGAAAGCCCGGTATGGAGTACCGCCGAACAGGCGCTTTACTGGGTCGATATTCCTGCCCGACGTCTGCATCGCTGGAACCTCGTCGACGGCAATACCCAAAGCTGGGAAGCTGACGAAATGCTGGCCTGCATCGCCAGAAGCAGTGATGGCAGCTGGATTGGCGGCATGCAGAGCGGTGTGTTCGCCCTTGCCCCGCAAGTCAATGGCCGTCTCGAAACACGCCTGCTGTGCGGTGTCGCTCATGCACAACCGCACATGCGTTTCAATGATGGCCGCTGTGACCGTCAAGGCCGTTTCTGGGCAGGCACCATGCACTTGGACATGGCCGCAGGGCTGCCGGTGGGCGCTCTGTACCGCTACACCGCCGGACAAAGCGAACCGCTCAAGGCACAGATAAGCGGCCTGACCGTGCCCAACGGCCTGGCTTTCAGCCCTGACGGCACTCTCATGTACCTCTCGGACTCACATCCGGACGTGCAAAAAATATGGGTCTTCGATTACGACACCGACAACGCGACGCCGTATAACCGCCGCCTGTTTGTGGACATGAATGAACATCCGGGTCGCCCCGATGGCGCCGCCATCGACGCAGACGGCTGTTACTGGATCTGCGGCAACGATGCTGGCTTGATCCATCGCTTTACGCCACAGGGCAAGCTTGACCGTTCCTTGGCTGTGCCCGTGAAAAAACCTGCGATGTGCGCCTTTGGCGGAGCCAATCTGGACACCCTGTTTGTCACCTCGATTCGCCCGCAAGGTGATGTCAGAGACCAACCTCTGGCCGGCGGCGTGTTTGCGCTGTACCCAGGGGTCAAGGGCCTGCCAGAACCCGTGTTCAATCTGTAATCGTTAAACCCTGTTGACTCACCCCCTTAAATAAAAACAACAAGAGTTGGAGTGCCCCATGAATTTCAAACGCACCTTGCTGCTCGCTGCACTGCCGCTGGCTTTTTGCCTCAGTGGCGTGGCTCAGGCAGAAATCAAAATCAAATTTGCCGAGGTTCACCCAACTGGCTACCCGCCTGTTCAGGCTGAGCAAGAGATGGGCAAAAAACTGCAAGAGCAGAGCAACGGTGATATCAGCTTCAAGATGTTTGCTGGTGGCGTACTGGGCTCCGAAAAAGAAGTGGTCGAGCAGCTTCAATCAGGCGCGGTGCAAATGACCCGCGTGAGCCTGGGCATCCTGGGGCCTGTTGTTCCTGAAACCAACGCGTTCAACCTGCCGTTTGTATTCCGTGATCAAGCCCACATGCGCAAGATCATCGACGGTGAAATCGGTCAGGAGATGCTGGATAAAATCACCAACTCGGACTTCAACATGGTCGCGTTGGCGTGGATGGATGGTGGCACGCGCAATCTGTATACCAAGAAACCTGTGCGCGAAATGGCTGACCTCAAAGGGATGAAAATCCGCGTTCAAGGCAACCCGGTGTTTATCGACACCATTAACGACATGGGCGGTAACGGCATCGCCATGGCCACGGGCGAGATTTTCAGCGCCTTGCAGACCGGCGTGATTGATGGCGCTGAAAACAACCCGCCGACCTACCTCGAACACAACCACTATCAGAATGCCAAGTACTTCACCTGGACCGATCACCTGATCCTTACGGAGCCCATCGTGATCGCCAAAACCACCTGGCAAAAGCTCAGCCCTGAGCAGCAAGCCCTGGTGCAAAAACTGGCCCGCGAAGCGCAGATGGAAGAGCGTGTGATATGGGACAAAAAGTCCGCCGACAGTGAAACCAAACTCAAGGCCTCAGGGGTTGAGTTCATCACCCTTACCCCAGAACAGAAAAAAGCGTTCTACGACGCCACCCAGCCGGTACGCGACAAATACGGTGCCGCTTACAAAGACCTGATTGCCCGCATTGAAGCCGTCCAATAAGTCAGTTCGATAACGCCGCGGTGGCGGGCTCTGGCCCGTTTGCCGCCGCAGTGGTGAGCACATGAAAAATACCGTACTGCGCTTCAACGACTTGCTGTACAGGGTCTGTATCGGGATCGCCGGTTTGTCGGTGCTGACCATGACCCTGATTATTCCCTGGGGCATTTTTGCCCGTTATGTGCTCGGCAGTGGCTCCAGTTGGCCCGAACCAACGGCCATTTTGTTAATGGTGGTGTTTACCTTCTTCGGCGCGGCCGCCAGTTATCGTGCGGGGGCCCATATGGCGGTGTCGATGGCCGTCGATCGCATGCCTGCCATGCTGCGCAAACAGGCTGCGGTACTGGTCCAGATCCTGATGGTCATCGTCTGCCTGTTCATGACCGTCAAGGGCTTCAAGCTGTGCATGACCACCTGGAATCAATTTCTGGGCGAAATGCCGGGTTTGCGGGTCGGCATTTCTTATCTGCCCATCCCCTTGGGCGGCATTGTTACGCTGATCTTCGTCCTGGAGAGACTCGTGCTGGGTGACCAAAGCCATCGCCGCGCCGTGCGGTTCGACATCGTTGAAGCCAGCGAAGAGGCCGTTTAAATGGACGCTTTTGTATTGTTGGGCAGCTTTATTGTTTTGATCCTTATCGGCATGCCCGTTGCTTACGCCTTGGGCCTGTCTGCACTGGTGGGTGCCTGGTGGATTGACATACCGTTCGATGCACTGATGATTCAGGTCGCCGGTGGCGTCAACAAATTTTCCCTGCTGGCGATTCCCTTTTTCGTGCTTGCCGGCGCGATTATGGCCGAGGGCGGTATGTCGCGCCGGCTCGTGGCCTTCGCTGGAGTGCTGGTGGGCTTTGTACGGGGTGGTCTGTCACTGGTCAACATTGTGGCGTCGACCTTCTTCGGTGCAATTTCCGGTTCATCGGTAGCCGACACAGCTTCCGTCGGCTCGGTACTGATTCCGGAAATGGAGCGGGCCGGCTATCCCCGTGAGTTCTCCACAGCGGTCACGGTCAGCGGCTCGGTACAAGCCCTGCTCACACCGCCCAGCCACAACTCAGTGCTTTACTCGCTCGCGGCTGGCGGCACGGTGTCGATCGCGTCGCTGTTTATGGCCGGGATCATGCCGGGCCTGCTGCTTAGCGCGGTGATGATGGGCCTGTGCATGATTTTTGCGCGTAAACGCAACTATCCCAAGGGCGAAGTGATTCCGCTGCGCCAGGCGCTGAAAATCGCCGGTGACGCCATGTGGGGCATGATGGCGATGGTCATCATTCTCGGCGGGATTCTGAGCGGCATTTTTACCGCTACCGAGTCAGCGGCGATTGCGGTGGTATGGTCGTTCTTTGTCACCATGTTCATCTACCGCGACTACAAATGGCGCGACTTGCCCAAACTGATGCACCGGGCAGTCAGAACCATTTCAATCGTGATGATTCTGATCGGTTTTGCAGCCAGCTTCGGTTACATCCTGACGCTGATGGAAATCCCGATGAAGATCACCACAGCGTTCTTGACGCTGTCGGATAACCGTTACGTGATCCTGATGTGTATCAACGTGATGTTGCTGCTGCTGGGCACCGTGATGGACATGGCGCCACTGATCCTGATCCTGACACCGATTCTGCTGCCAGTGATCGTGGGTATTGGTGTAGATCCGGTGCACTTCGGCATGATCATGTTGGTGAATCTGGGTATCGGCTTGATTACGCCGCCTGTGGGCGCGGTGCTGTTTGTGGGCGCGGCCGTGGGCAAAGTCACGATCGAGAACACTGTAAAGGCCCTGCTGCCGTTCTATATCGCCCTTTTTCTGGTGCTGATGCTGGTGACCTACGTTCCGGCCATCTCGCTGTGGCTGCCAAGTATGGTGTTGTAAGGCGCATCCTTACCTGTAGCCGCTGCCGCAGGCTGCGATGGGTTGCGAAGCGACCCGCTTTCGAGATTCACTCGCCCCTTATCGCAGCCTGCGGCAGCGGCTACAGGTAGCTTTTTCCAGCCAAGGAGGCTGGTTGCTTATGTCTGCTCCTGCTTTATTTCCCCGTCATATTGCGGTGCTGATTCTGGTGCTGCTGGCCTGTGCTTTCGCTGGCAACCATATTGCCGCCCGCATCGCGTTCGACCACGACACCGGTCTGCTTCTGGCTATCTTGTGCCGTGCCGGTGTGACCTTGCTGGTGCTCACCAGTCTGGTGCTGTGGCAACGCGAACGGCCTCGCCTGACACCCGCCAACTGGCGCTGGCAACTCCTGCTGGGACTGCTGATTGCGGCACAGAGTTTCTTTATTTATTCCGCAGTGGCGCGGATCCCCGTGGCACTGGCCTTGCTGATCGCCAACGTGGCGCCGATCCTGCTGGTATTGCTGACTTGGGCATTGGGCGGCGCTGCTCCCACCCGACGTGCCGCTCTGCTGATGGGCATGATCATGCTAGGTCTGGTCTTTGCCCTCGATGTGCCTGAGCGCCTGTCCAGCCAAGGCACCACTGAAGCGCAATGGCTTGAAGGCATCGCCTTTGGCTTCGCTGCGGCCACTGTGTTTGCCTGCGCGCTGTGGATCACCGATCACAAACTTTCCAGTCTGCGCGGTACCGTACGCAGCATGCTGACGATGTTGATTGTCTTCAGCGCTGCGGCAGTGGCCGGGTTTAGCGGCGTGTTGCCCGGCGGCGTATCCCTGCCGAGTTCGTCCACCGGCTGGACCGCCCTCGCCTTTCTGGTGGCGCTGTATGGGCTAGGCTTTTGTTTGCTGTTTATCTGCGTAACCCGCCTGGACATGGCCCGCAACGCACCAGTGATGAACGTGGAGCCAGTGGCGAGCCTGCTGTTTGGTTGGTTGATCCTGGATCAACTGCTTAGCAGCGGTCAGATTATCGGCGGGCTGATTGTGGTTGCAGGCATTGTGATGCTGACCTGGCGACGTGCCACAGATTGATCTGACACTTTTTACGGTAGCGTCTCATGACCCCACACCTATTGACCCTTGAAGACGGCATGACACGTCTGATCCTTGCTCCATCTATAGGCGGCAGTATTCTTGACTGGCGCCTAATTGCCAGCAACCAGCCCTTATTGCGCAACAGCCGTGCCGATGCATTGGCCAGCGGCTCAGCCAACCAGTTGGCATGCTATCCGCTGGTGCCATGGTCAAACCGGGTAGGCGGTGGCGGTTTCAATGGCCCTGACCACTGGTTTGCGCTGGCGCCTAACAGCCCGCCCGGGCCACTGCCGATCCATGGCAGCGCTTGGCAGCAAGCCTGGGCCGTAAAAGAACACAGTTCCCGGCATGCCTGCCTGCAACTCGACAGCACGATCCCGTTCGCCTATAGCGCACAACTCATCTACACCCTGCGAGATGGGCAATTGAACATCGAGTTGAAGGTGACCCATCAAGACAAACATGCCGCCTGGCATGGCTTGGGGTTGCACCCCTACCTGCCGCGCACCGCGAACACCCGCTTACAGGCGAAAACCGCGAAGGTGTGGCTGTGCGATTCCCAAGGGTTGCCCACGGACTGCGTGCCCCTACCGGCCGAATGGGACTTTAATCAAGGCAATTCACTGCCCCAGTCACGGCTGGACAACTGTTTTACCGAATGGGACGGCCATGCGCGGATTATCCAGCCGGACTTGGGCTACACGCTGGAATGCCAGGCAAGCGGCACCGAGTACTGCCTGGTGTATTGCCCACCGGGGGAAGACTTTTTCTGTTTCGAGCCCGTCACTCACCCCGTCAACGCCCACCACCTGCCCGGTCATCCGGGCCTGACGTTGCTGCACAAGGGGCAAACGATGGGAGTCAGCTGCAAGCTTGTCGCTAAAAACTTGAACACAGACCAATAACCGAAGGAATTAACGCGCGGGCTGTTAGGCGGTGTTTTGCATCAGGTCGCCAAAGGGCACTGTCATATAGCCAAACTGGCGTCTTATCACCCGTAATGGGTGTTCGTACTCGGCACCGCCGAAGGCCATCCTCTCTCAAAGGCTTACGGTGCGCATGTTGCCAATTTTTTCGCCAATTTAATTGTCGGAACTTTCTTCATGATTCACTTGAACACTGGCCGTCATCCCCGCGCTCAAAACACTCCCCTCGGGAATTTGTTCAATTTTGATTCTCACCGGGATTCGTTGTGCCAAGCGCACCCAGTTAAAGGTGGGTTCAACCTGCGCCAACAATTGCGGATCGGGATTGGTATTGGAGTCCGTGATGCCGCGACTGAAGCTTTGCACATGCCCGTGCATAGGTTCGTTGGCACTCATGAGCCAGATAGTCACTGGATCACCGACTTTTACCCTGGGTAGTTTTGTCTCCTCAAAATAGGCTTGAACGTAGAAAGTCGAGTCGTCCACCAGAGCCATGATGGGCTGTCCGGCAGTCACGTAGTTTCCCTGTGCTAACTGCAAATTAGTGATGTACCCGCTTCGCGGTGCCCTCATCACACACCGGGCCAGATTGATCTCGGCCAGTCGCACATCAGCCAGCGCTTCATCGAGCTCGCCTTGCGCGACTTTTGCATTGAATTTTGCGTTCTCCAGCAGTTCAGCACTGATAGCTCCCGATCCGAGCGTAATCCGGCGCTGTGCTTCGTGCTCACTTTGCTTGAGTTTTTGCTGTCGGGTTTCAGCTACAGCACGCGCACTCTGCAACGCGGCTTCAAAACGCTCAGGGTCAATCGTCAGTAACACATCCCCTGCGTTTACCGCTTGGTTGTCCACAACATTCAGTGTCTCTACCCAACCCGACACGTCGGGTGCGAGCGTGATGATATCCGCACGGATACGCGCATCACGCGTCCACGGCGACAGCATGTAGTAACGCCACAGTTCATATCCCGCGAACACGGCGACCAGCACCAACGCCAGGGTCACTACAACCCGCATTAACATGCGCATGAGTTATTCCTTTTCATAACGGGCCTAACCCTTTGGTGACTAGCGTCAAGACACAAACGTAAATGGCGACATCGAATAGCGCTTCGTGCCAGATCCATCTATGCCAACCTGTTAATTGCAGTAACGCCCGTAAACCAGCCGTGATCAGCAAGGCGAGCAACATATAAAACAAAAACGGGCTAAGCAGCACTCCGCCCAATGACCACTCACGCAATCCCATTGTCCGCCTCCTGGCTGACACACCAGCGTTGCCAACTCTGTTGAAGTTGCAGGACAGCCCCTCGCGCGAGGCGCAAGTCGCTACTTTGCGGATACTGATCCAATGCTCGCAGCATCGTTTCAGACGCCGAATCAAGAGCACTGGCTCGCCCGCTCGCAGGCGGGTCTTTCAGCACGTCGGCTACGCGACTGAGAAATATCCGGTCAGCCCCTTCCATCGAGATCTTTGACTTGGAGAGACATTTACGCAGGTGAATCAACTCATCACCGATATCCAACCCGTGCATGTCAGCTTCAATGCGCAGACGTTCAGCACTGGATAAGTCTTTATCCAACTGAGCAAACTGCAGCAGACGGTCAGCCATGCGTCCTCCGAACCAGGTTTCAGCATTTGCAAGGTCGCGATAGGTCAATTGCACCAGATCCTGGCGGGTTGCATTGAGCAATCGCCGGCTTTTCCAGAGCGGGTAACGAAACACCAATAACTTGAATGCCAGCACAGCGGCGAATACACCTACCGCAATTGCCATCGCGTTATTGAGGAAAGCCCCCACGCTGTAGGTCATGTGATTGCTTACTGATATCAAGACTATGAAATGCAGGCAAAAAGAGGTGGCTGTGCCTGCGATTTTTGGATTGGCCATGCCCAGTGCACCGAAAAACAACGGCACACCCATCGCCAGGCAGAGCATGGCAAAGCTGCTCCATTGCGGCAGAATGAACTGCCCCACAAATAAGGCGGCCGGCACTGCCAGGCACACACCCCGTAAAAAACTCATGCCTATTTGAGCGCCGTTTTCTTTGCTTGCAAACAACCCGCAGACCACACAGGTCAGCAACATTCCGCTAATCGCTGCTGGCCAGGCGGTCGCCAGCCAAAGACAGGCCATCGCGAGAAAAGCCAAGGCACTGCGCGTGCCAAACAAGATGGCCGATACCCCGTCACGCTGCACAGCAAGGCTGACTGTTGAAGCAGTGCTTCGGCCCTCCTCCACATCACGAAGCGCCAGATGGCTGGCCATGGTGTTATCCAGAACCAGCGCCATACGTGCCAGACAGGATCGTTCGACGCCTGTGTTTTGCGGATCGCTGGACTTATCCCAAAGCTGGTGTCTCAACACCTCAATGTCAGATGGGTGTGGATCCGACAGCGCTTGCCCAACCGCCTCCAAAGTGGGCGCCAGGGCATGCATTTGCTTTTCATCCAACTGTAGCCATTGCCTGCGCACTGAACGACAAAGTCGTAGCAGCATCAGTAATGACTGTACCAGTGCTCCGATAGCCCGGGCACGCTGACGTCCAGTATGACCTTCAAACCATGCGTGCTCGCGCTGGGCGTCTGCTGCGATGATCCCGGAAAGCAGCTCAAGTAGATCGTTACGAGCGGAGTCTGCGCCGAACAAGCTGGCCTGTGCTGCCTGAGTACCACGCTTGCTGATATCGCGCGCTTGCTGGGTCAGGGCGAGCTCCACCTTCGAGGGCCATAACAAGGCACTGGTGAGCGTTGCGCAGATGATTCCCAGACTGATCTCCGTACACCGGGCGACGGCTTGATCAAACACCCCCAACGGATGGTTTAACGCCGGCAACGCAATGATCGCGACGGTGTAACCTGCCAATACCCACGAGTAAGAGAACGCGCTGCGTAACATCGTAGAAACAGCGGTCGTCAGACCGAGCCAAAGCGCCAAGCTCAGGAGAAAAAGCCATGGCGCCTGAGCCGCTATGCTCATGAACACCACTGACATGATGGTTCCCACAAGGGTACCCAGCAATCGAGCTAGCCCCTTTTGCAGCACCATGCCCGAAAGGGGTTGGGCGACAATAAAAGCGGTCATCAGCGCCCATGACGGTTGCTCGAGCCCCCACCGCATGGCCAGCCACAAAGCTAGGCCACCGCCAATCAGTGTTTTGATGGAAAACTGTACGGCAGCCATGCCAGGCGCAAAAAGCGCCCTGAAAGTCGTGCCCAAAAAAACCACCTTAAGCAAAGATCAGCAGACAAAATAGCTACCTTGCGTAGCCATTTTGCCTGCTGATCATGTGAGATGTTGCGAGGCTGCTCGTTGCCTCTCTCGTGGAGAAACAACGAACGAGCCAGACGTTATGACTGACGTCTGCGCCGTGCCCACCAAATCAACAGCAGGATCACCACGATAACGCCAACAGCGATCGCGCCCTGGGCCAATGCAGCCAAGTGCGAGGTCGGACCGCCTGCGCGGACCTCCTTGACCTTGGCTGCGCTGACGCTGACGTCGGGGTTGCCAAAGTGTGTGGTCAGGTAGTTGGTGAGTGTAGCTACTTGCTGATCGCTCAAGGTGTGGGCAAAGCCCTCCATTCGGATGTCCTGGCCATCAGCGCCACGCTTGACGCCCTCCAGAATCACCATCAGCAAGTTGTCGGGGTTGCTGCGCCCAACGGCGGTGTTATGAAACAACGAAGGCAGGCCGCCTTCAAAACTGCCCTGGCCCCGGTCTTGGTGACACGTGCCGCAATAGGCCTCGTAAAGTTGTGCACCGGTCATTTTGTCGCCATCCGCCGGCAAGGAGACCCCACGGATACTGGCCAGGTCGTCGTAAGGCTGCCCCAACGCGTATACCGGTTTGCTGTCTGCCGGGTTGTGCCGAGCCGGCACGGCTTTGAGGTAGGCGGCAATGGCTTTCAGGTCGCCCTCCTCAAGGTACTGAAGACTATGATCTACCGCTTCGGCCATCGGTCCGGCAGCCTGCGCCTTACCCAGGGTTTCACCGGTTTTCAGGTAGGCGACCAGCTCGGAACTGTCCCAGCCACCTATACCACTGTTGAGGTCAGACGTTATGTTCGGTGCATGCCAGGTACCGACGTCACCGCCCGCCAATTCTTTTGATGACTCTTCAGCCATCAGCAAGTTGCGCGGGGTGTGGCAAGTGCCGCAGTGGGTCAGCCCCTGTACTAGATAGGCACCACGGTTCCACTCGGTATCCTGCGACTCATTGGGTACGAACACCTTATCGTCGAGAAAGAGCAAATTCCACGCCGCCATCGAGAAACGAATGTTGAACGGGAATGGCAAGTCGGTCGCTTTTGTCGGTGTGTCCACCGGCTCCACGGCGTTCATGAAGTAGGCGTACATGTCCTTGATGTCTTGGTCGCTGACTTTGGCGTAAGCGGTGTAAGGCATGGCCGGGTACAAATGCTTGCCATCTGCGCGAATACCCTTGCGCAGGGCGTCACTGAATTGCTCCAACGTGTAGTTGCCGATGCCGGCGGTTTTTGAGGGGGTGATGTTGGTCGCGATGATATCGCCAATCGGTGTAGGCAGCTCCAGGCCGCCCGCAAAGGGCTTGCCGCCGGGTAAGCTGTGGCACGCAACGCAGTCACCCGCAGTGGACAGGTATTGGCCGCGTTTGATCTGCGCGTCGTCTGCCGCACTGACGTTTAGCGCTACTAACATTAAGGTAGTCAGCGAGGTGGTTTTCCAGTTCATGGTTCACGCCCGCCCTTGTTCAGTGGCAGACGCGGACGACCAAACTCGAGCAATGACCCGGTCCGGCAGGATGTGTTGCGCCGTGCGCAGGGTCAGTGCCGCGGCGGTCAGGGTCGAGTTCATGGTGGCTGAGGTCGGCATGATCCCGGTGCTGCAAATGAACAGGTTGTCGTGATCGTGGGTTCGGCCGTAGCTATCGCAAACCGAGGTTTTTGGGTCGATCCCCATGCTCATGGTGCCAGTGATGTGCTGGTTGTTGGCAAAGCTGCCTTCGGCGCTGTAGCGCAGGTTAGTACCGCCCATCAGCTGTGCAATGCGGGTGAAGTCTTTGTGCGACTCCATGGCGCCTTTGCGGGTGTATTCGTGAATGGCGTAGTTGACCTTGGGCTTGGGCAAGCCAAGTTTGTCTTTCTGATCGCTCAGACTGATACGGTTCTCAGGGTTTGGCAGTACTTCCAGCACGTCCTTGAGGCTCATTTCAAAACCCGCACGGTGACGCAGCTGCTTTTCGAACTCTGCACCGTAGACGCCGTTGGCAATCAGTGCGTCTGTGGCGCTGTTGACCCTGGAGATATTGGTGAAGTCCAGCCGATACGGAGCGTGCTCCTTTCGGAACTCACCGTCGCGCATGGTATTGATTGAGCTCGGGCTTTGCGGCCCGCGACCCAGCCATAACTCTTCATCGGCATCGAAGGTGATGGATGTGCTCGGATGGTCCATCAGGTTACGACCTACCATGCCGGAGCTGTTAGCCAAGCCGTTGGGATATTTAGCGCTGGCCGACATCAGCAACAATTTCGGACTTTCAATGCCATTGGCGGCAAGGATGAACGTCTTGCCGGTGACCCGATGAGATTGCTTGTCCGGATCATAGTAATGCACGGCAACGATATGGCCTTTGTCATCATGCTCGATGCGATAGACCACAGCGTTTATCTGCAGCTTGGCACCCGCGTCAATTGCTGTCTGAATGGCAATGCCACCGTGGTATTGCGCATCAATGGGGCAAATCGGCTGACAACTGTTATTGCCACAGCAGGCTGGACGCCCATCGTACGGGCGGCTGTTGCGCCCGGTGGTGTTGCCCACCACCGCGTAGGTTGGCGCCAAACGCTCACGGATGCGCCGCATGGCATAAGGCTCGGTGACGGGTTCCATCGGGAACGGTTTGCTGCGAGGCGAGCCGGTGTTATCGGCTCCCGATACGCCCCAGATCTCTTCCGCCTCCTGGTAGAACGGGTCTAGTTCTTCGTAGGTAATGGGCCAGTCAACGCCCACGTCGTATAGGGTCTTGATCTGCATGTCACCCGGCACGACACGCCAGGCTTGGGCCGCCCAGTGCCATGTCGTGCCACCGACGCCACGAATATATTCTGCAGGGTATGGATAAGGCCCGCCTTGGATGAGGTAACCGTTATCAACCGGTTTATAGACCGGAAACGGTGCCCAGTCGTAGCAGGTGTAGGGCGACATCCAGTCACTCTTGCGCGTAGAGTTGCGAAATGCTGCGACAATCCGGCCTCGCTCAATCGGCCCGCCGGCTTCCAGAATCAGGACCGAAGCACCTTGTTTGAGCAGTTTGGTCGCAGCCATTGCACCGCAAATCCCGGAACCGATGATGACGATGTCCGCAGACAATTGATCAGACATTTTTCACCCCGGCGGTTGGATTACGTGCCCAGCTTCCGTAGGGACCGTAAGCATAGGTGGGGGGCTTCAGGACATCGGCGACGATTACTGCGTTGAGCGCATATTCGTAGGCCAGGCAGCGAGCCTTGACACCGCTGCCTACCACGCCCATGAACCAGGCCGTCGCTATCTGGCGTGGCACGCCAGCCAAAGGCGACTTTTCGTCATCCAGAATTTTCTGCATCTGTGCCGGGTCCAGATGACGTTCATTGACCAAGGCCAGCAAACCCTCAACGCCCTTGGCGAATGTGGGGTCATCCTCGATCAGTGCCTGATACAGGTTGGTTGCCAGAACCGTGTCCAGGCTTTGACGACCCGCGATAATCGCCGAGAGCGCCAAAAACGCGCCCTGCTCTTTGCTGTCGACCGGTGCCGCCAGTGCAAATGGAATCAAGGACGCGGTATAGGCCGTCAGCATCCCCTTAAGCAATGTCCGTCGGGTCGATTTCAAGTCGTCTGGGCGCGTTACTTCATTCAAGCTATTCATGGTTTGTCCTGTAGTCACAGGTTATCGTTAGGGTATAGCGCTTTATGCAGTCATTCGTTGCCAACTCAGAACACGGTGTTGACGGTCAAACCAACAACGATGGCGTCATCCACCTCATAAACCCCGCCCGGGCTACCCAAATATTGAATGTTGGGACGCACCATCAGCCACGGCGTCAACTTAAAGTCGTAGTGAATTTCGGCGGCATATTCGGCGTGTTGAACAGGCTGGAAGGCAGGGTCACTGTAGTTGTCTAAAGCGTTGACTGAGTTGTGCAAACTCTGGTTTCTCGATAAAGCCGGGTTGACGTGCAGCGCACTGAACCCTATCGCAAGCGAATCTTGGGGACGGGCGTCAAAAGGACCTGCATAAATCGCGCCGACCTGCGCTTGCCAATCAAGCGTGCTGCTGCGTTTGTCATATTGGGAGTAATGGGCAAAGAGGCTCAGTCCCCTCTTGGCATCACCATTGACCGTAGTGATCTGTTGTCGGGCATAGGCATACATGCCATAACGCCCATCCAACTGGTCCGCTGATTGTCCGGACACTTGCTTGAAGTTACCGTTGCCGTCCTTCAACACATCGTTGGCTGTCGCGTTGTTCCAGTAGCCACCGACCATATATTTGCCCGCCATGCCGGCCGCGCCCAAGGACGGTGTCCAGCCCACCTCTGCCACATAGGTAGTGCCTTCACGGCCCGAAGTGTTCAGCTTGAAACCGTTGTTACTGTCCAGCAAGGTCGGGTTGTATTCGTAAGCCCCGACTTGCCCATAGATCTGCGGGGTAAAGTTGACTTTAATCCGCCCACCCCATTGACCCACCGGCGAGTTGTACCACACCGTCGAGGCGTGCCCGACCAGCCCGCCACACATCGAGTTGTTCTGGAACACACAACCCGTGGAGTCAAAGTCGCTGCCAATCGGCAACCGACCTACTTTGATGTCGAGAACATTATCAAAGTACTTTTGCTGATAGGCGAAAGTGGTAATCCGCCAGGTCTGGCCCCGCCCATAGTTTTCCTGAACCGAAGAGCCAATGGTCCCGGTGCGAGGGTCGGTAAGCCGGTCATTGGTAATATCTCGTCCACTGCGCTCGGTGATCAGCAGTTGTAAGTTGGCATCATTCCAGCCCAATACTTTTTCAAGATCGATGGCGCCGCCCAGATTGAACTGATCGGTGTAACGCGCGGTATGGTCGTGATCATAACCTCCACGCAAGTTGGCAGCGCTTTCCGACTGATAGCTGAACTGGAAGTCATAACCCTTGTCGAGCAGCTCAGTTCGAAGGCCGCCCCAGTCGCCCGTCATCCAGCGTGACGATGAAGAAAACATCGGCTCATCTGACCAGGCACTCGTGGCCAACCCACTCAAAACGAATCCTGTCGCGACTACGGTACTGCTTATTTTTCTCATTCCGACCCTTCTCGAACATGTTCTGTTGGTCAAATACAGCGCTACAGCCGACAGATATGCATCGGAATAAAGAAACTATAACAAGATACTTAGCTAACTAATATATATAGATTGAGCGCAATAACACTCGGCCTACGGAATGGGACAATGAGACAAACTGCTCACAGGTTTGAAGGGGGAATTTAGTGATAAACAATTCGGCAAGATTTCCGTGCCATGGACTGATCCACAGACCGCTGTAGAGGAGAAAGAGGTGCACCCGCATCAGGAGCACTGACGTGCACTGCACGCTGTGGGCCATCCCAAGGCGGTTGATGAGTTGCAGCGGGGCGTGAGCTGGGTTGAAGTTTGGGGTGTTGATGCGGGATTTAACGGTAAGTGAAACGCTGGAGCGTGCGGTGTAACCCCTCACCTCACCCCAACCCTCTCCCGAGGGAGAGGGGGTTTGATCAAGTTGTTTTCGAAAAGATGTTTCAGATCTCAACAATGCGGGTGTAGTCACACCTCTTCAGCACCGACTCCCTGCACAAGAAGGTGTTCTTGATTCATTTCAATCTCGGAACACTTCATCCAACAGGTTGTGCATGGCGGTAAACGCCCGGCTGGCTGTCTTGGCGTCATACATCATCTTGCCCGGCACGTTGGCATGCGGATCAGTAAAGGAATGAACTGCGCCGCCATAGCTGGTCAACTGCCAATCGACACCTGCCGCGTTCATCTCTTCTTCGAAAGCTGGCAGTTGATCACGGGGCACTAATGGATCCGAGGCACCATGCAGCACCAACACCGACCCCTTAATGCTTTGGGCGTCGACAGGATTGGGAGTGTCCAGCGTTCCGTGGAATGACACCGCCGCTTGCAGTGGCGCGCCACCGCGCGCCAATTCCAGCGAACAGCAACCGCCAAAACAGAAACCGAATGTTGCCAGTTTGCTGCTGTCCACCTTGGCCTGTTCCTGGTTCTTCAACAGGTCATAAGCCGCCCACATCCGCTTGCGCAACAAGGCACGGTCATTTTTCAAGGGCATCATGGCCGCACCCGCCTCGTCTGCATTACTAGGACGAATGCTTTTGCCATACAAATCGGCAATCAATACCACATAGCCCTGCTCGGCCACGGACTTGGCAATCTCTTCTGCCCCAGCGCTGATGCCCATCCAGTTAGGCGCCATCAGCAAACCCGGCAGCGGATCTTCCCGGCTGGGGTCAAAGGCAAGACGCCCTTCGAATGGCTGGCCGTCGATTTGGTACGCCACTGACATGACCGTGATCGGTTCCATTTAAAGCTCCTGAATTCAAAACCAAAAAAAACCCGCCGAAGCGGGTTTTTATAGCGCGGTTAGACCGACAACTCTACTAACAATTTGTTTAGCCGACGTACATAGGCTGCCGGGTCTTTCAAAGTGTCGCCAGAAGCCAGTGCTGCCTGATCGAACAGAATGTGCGACAGGTCGCCAAAACGCTCTTCACTCTGCTCTGCATCGAGTTTTTCAATCAGGGGGTGAGCCGGATTGAATTCGAAGATCGGCTTGGACTCCGGAACTTTCTGACCGCTGGCTTCAAGAATCTGGCGCATCTGCATGCCCATGTCCTGTTCACCAATAGCCAGAATGGCTGGCGAATCAGTCAGACGGTGCGATACGCGCACTTCGCTGACGCTTTCGCCCAAGGCTGCTTTGATACGCTCAACCAGACCTTCTTTAGCCTTGGCAGCTTCTTCTGCAGCCTTTTTGTCCTCTTCGGAGTCCAGATTGCCCAGATCGAGATCACCGCGTGCCACGTCAACAAAGTTTTTGCCGTCGAACTCGCTGAGGTAGCTCATCAGCCACTCGTCGATACGGTCGGTCAACAACAGAACTTCGATGCCTTTCTTACGGAAGACTTCGAGGTGCGGGCTGTTTTTAACCTGCGCATAGGAGTCACCGGTCAGGTAGTAAATCTTGTCCTGACCTTCTTTGGCGCGCTCAAGGTATTGAGCCAACGACACAACCTGTTCACCACCCTCTTCGTGAGTCGAGGCAAAACGCAGCAGACCGGCGATTTTTTCCTTGTTGGCGAAATCTTCAGCAGGGCCTTCCTTCATGACCTGACCGAAATTTTTCCAGAAGCCCTGATATTTCTCAGGCTCGTTCTTCGCCAGTTTTTCCAGCATGTCGAGCACACGCTTGGTCAACGCCGACTTCATGGAGTCGATGATCGGGTCTTTTTGCAGGATTTCCCGCGACACGTTCAACGACAGGTCATTGGAGTCGATCACGCCTTTGATGAAGCGCAGATACAGCGGCAGGAACGATTCTGCCTGGTCCATGACAAATACACGCTGTACGTACAGCTTCAGCCCTTTAGGCGCTTCACGCTGGTACAAGTCGAAAGGAGCACGCGCCGGTACATAAAGCAGCGAGCTGTATTCCAGCTTGCCTTCAACCTTGTTGTGGCTCCAGGCCAGCGGGTTCTCGAAGTCGTGAGCGATGTGCTTGTAGAACTCCTGATACTCCTCGTCTGTGACTTCGGTACGAGGACGCGTCCACAAGGCACTGGCGCGGTTAACGGTTTCCCATTCCAGCGCAGGCGCCTCTTCACCTTCGGCAACGTTCTGCTCTTTTGGCAGTTCGATCGGCAAGGCGATATGGTCAGAATACTTCTTGATGATGTTACGCAGACGCCAGCCGTCAGCGAACTCGGACTCGCCAGACTTCAGGTGCAGAACAATTTTGGTGCCGCGCTCGGCTTTTTCGATGTTGGCAACTTCAAACTCGCCTTCGCCCTTGGAGGACCAGTGCACACCTTCGCTTGCCGGGGTGCCCGCGCGACGGCTGTAGACGTCAACCTTGTCAGCGACAATAAAGGCCGAGTAGAAGCCCACACCGAACTGACCGATCAGGTGAGAGTCTTTTTTCTGATCGCCCGTCAGGTTCTTCATGAAGTCGGCTGTACCGGATTTGGCGATGGTCCCCAGATGGGTGATCACATCGTCGCGGTTCATACCGATACCGTTGTCTTCGAGCGTGACGGTATTAGCGTCCTTGTCGAAGCTCACACGGATTTTTAACTGGTCGGCGCCGCCTTCCAGTAGTTCTGGCTTGGACAGCGCTTCAAAACGTAATTTATCGACAGCATCAGAGGCGTTCGAGATCAATTCGCGAAGGAAAATTTCCTTGTTGGAGTACAGCGAATGGATCATGAGGTGCAAGAGTTGCTTGACCTCGGTCTGGAAGCCCAGGGTTTCCTTTTGAGTTTCCACGCTCATTGTTATCAAACTCCGATTAGATGGCATGAGCCACGCCCTAGAGGGTTGGCGGCGGGATGAGTTTAAAGTTGGGGTCTTGGATTAAGATTTCAAGGGCTACTTGAAACCTGCGGGCTTTTTAACAATAATCGCCGCCCGCGGGGCTTTACTTATATATGTGCACGGCCATGGAACTTAAGCGATCGGCCAATGCTCAAACGCCCCGTAGATCTACTCATAAGGAGAAACACCCCATGCGTAATACTTTTGCTGTTGCCTTGATGCTTGCTGCTTCGCTTGGCCTGGCTGCCTGCGATAAAAAATCCGAAGACAAAGCGCAAGATGCTACTCAGCACGCTGAGCAAGCTCAGGAAAAAATGTCTGAAGCTCAGGACAAAGTGAACGACGCGGCGAAAGAAAATGCCGAAGCGGCCAAAGCTCAGGCTGAGTCCAACAAAGCCGCCGCTGAAGAAGCCGGTCAGGCTGCCCCGGTTGCTCCAGCTGCACCTGTGGCTACTCCAGAAAGCAAGTAATCACGCTTTCTGCGACAACGACAAAGCCCGCCAAGTGCGGGCTTTGTTGTATCTGGCTTTTAACATGAGTGGATTAAACGACTAAATACCGGCCATAAAAAATGCCCTGCATCTAATTGATGCAGGGCATTTTTATTATCCAGCGGTGCTTTTGGCGAGCCGGATAGTTATTCAGGCAAGCGCTTGAACAGGTTTACCCAGCAAACGATCGCAAATAACTGCGCCAATCAGTGTGACTACACAAGGTACTAACCAAGCCAAACCTTGTTCGCTAAATGGCATGTTGGCCAGTGTGCCTGGAATCCAATCGCCAAAGCCGGCACCTTTAAGCGCATCGATAGTGCCGAAGAAGAAAGACACCAACATCACAGGGCCGACAATCCGCGATTGCGCATGCCAGAACCCTTTGCAGAAGCTCAGCGCCACTAACACGATGCATGGCGGATAGATGGCAGTCAGCAGCGGGATCGAGAATGCGATCAACTGAGTCAGCCCCAAGTTCGATACACCCAACGAGAACACGGCAAGAATAATTACCAGTGTTTTATAGGACAGCGGAAGCACAGTACTGAAATATTCAGCACACGCGCAGGTCAGGCCTACCGCGGTGACCAGACACGCCAACGCGATCAGCACCGCAAGGAAGCCGCTGCCCAGCGAACCAAAGGTGTGCTGAACGTAAGCATGCAGTACCGCAGCGCCGTTGGTTGCGCCCATTGCCACTTCGTGGCTGCCCGCACCCAGGCGGAACAGGCTGATGTAAACCAGCGCCAAACCAACACCCGCGATGAGCCCGGCAATGATGGCGTAGCGGGTAATCAACTTCGGCGACTCTACACCGCGCGAGCGGATGGCGTTCACAATCACAATGCCGAATACCAGGGCGCCCAAGGTATCCATGGTCAGGTAACCATTGATAAAGCCTTGGGAAAACGGTGCGCTAACGTATTCCGCAGTCGCAACGCCCGTATCCCCGGCAGGTAGCGCGAAAGCCGCAATGCCCAAAATCGCCAGAGCGATAATTTTCAGCGGCGCCAAAAAACGCCCGACGGTGTCCAGCAGACGGCCCGGATAAAGTGAAACGAAGAACACGATCAAAAAGTAAACGGAGCTGTACAGAAACAGCGCCAGTGGACTTTCGCCGGTCAACGGTGCCAGGCCGACTTCAAACGATACAGTGGCCGTACGCGGTGTAGCGAACAGCGGGCCAACGGCCAGATACGCGACAGCCGCCAACAAGCCTCCAGCGATTTTGCCAATCGGGCTGCTCAGAGCGTCCATGCCACCGCCGACTTTAGCCAGCGCTACCACGGTGATGACCGGCAAACCTACTGCTGTGACCAGAAAGCCCAATGCAGCAATCCAGACATGCGGCCCCGCTTGCAGGCCAACAATAGGCGGGAAAATGATGTTGCCAGCCCCGACAAACAGGGCAAAAGTCATAAACCCAAGTGCCAGGATATCCTGGCCTTTCAATACTTTCATTACGGAAATACCACACTACTGAATCGGAATTTAGAGGGGAATTTCCCGTGCGGATGTGGGAAATGCTGCCAGCCTTAGTAAGACCGACCCGTCTAGCGCGCGGCTTCCTTGTGGGATGCCTACGCAGATTTGGCTGTTAGCCTACCGATTTTTCACATGAAACGCACTGTTACAGGGCGATCTGTCCGATGAACGCACGCAGTTGTCGCCTTGTTGACATCGAAAATAGATGGGGTGTGATTTCGTAATTACAATATCTGTATTTCCTACATGTAATTACGTGATTGGAGGATGATTCGATTCTCGTCAGCGCCTCGAAGGCTTGATCAAAACCTGTAGAGACTCAGGGGTTATCGTCCAAACGCACAAAGGCCACCCGAAGGTGGCCTTTGCCTGGTGAAGCAGTCAGTTAAGCGCGAGGCTTACTTCATTGCCCAGCCAGTCAGCTCGGACAGAGCCTTGCCGATGTCTGCCAGCGAACGCACGGTTTTTACACCTGCGTCTTCCAGGGCAGCAAACTTCTCGTCTGCAGTACCCTTGCCGCCAGAGATGATTGCGCCCGCGTGGCCCATGCGCTTGCCTGGAGGGGCAGTCACACCAGCGATGTAGGAAACAACCGGCTTGGTCACGTTTGCCTTGATGTAGGCAGCCGCTTCTTCTTCAGCCGAACCGCCGATCTCACCGATCATGACGATCGCTTCGGTCTTCGGGTCTTCCTGGAACAACTTCAGGATATCGATGAAGTTGGAGCCTGGAATCGGGTCACCGCCGATGCCTACGCACGTCGACTGGCCGAAACCGGCGTCAGTGGTTTGCTTCACAGCTTCGTAAGTCAGGGTGCCGGAACGCGACACGATGCCTACTTTGCCTGGCAAGTGAATGTGACCTGGCATGATGCCGATCTTGCATTCGCCTGGAGTGATAACACCCGGGCAGTTAGGGCCGATCAGGGTAACACCCAGTTCGTCGCACTTAACTTTGCAGTCCAGCATGTCCAGGGTAGGAATGCCTTCAGTGATGCACACGATCAGCTTGATGCCGCCGAACGCTGCTTCAAGGATCGAGTCCTTGCAGAAAGGAGCCGGTACGTAGATAACGCTGGCAGTTGCGCCAGTGGCTTCTACGGCTTCTTTCACGGTGTTGAAAACAGGCAGGTCCAGGTGAGTGGTACCGCCTTTGCCCGGAGTAACGCCACCGACCATCTTGGTGCCGTATTCAATGGCTTGCTGGGTGTGGAAGCTGCCCTGCGAGCCAGTGATGCCTTGGCAGATAACTTTGGTGTCTTTATTGATCAGGACGCTCATTACTTGCCCTCCGCAGCTTTAACTACTTGTTGAGCAGCGTCGGTCAAGCTGGTAGCAGCGATGATGTTCAAGCCGCTTTCTGCCAGTACTTTAGCGCCCAGTTCAGCGTTGTTGCCTTCAAGGCGTACAACCACCGGGATTTTTACGCCGACTTCTTTCACGGCGCCAATGATGCCTTCGGCAATCATGTCGCAACGAACGATGCCGCCGAAGATGTTAACCAGCACTGCAGCGACATTGCTGTCAGACAGGATGATTTTGAACGCTTCGGTTACGCGTTCTTTGGTAGCACCGCCGCCAACATCAAGGAAGTTAGCTGGCTTGCCGCCATGCAGGTTGACGATGTCCATGGTGCCCATGGCCAGGCCAGCACCGTTGACCATGCAACCGATGTTGCCTTCCAGCGCCACGTAGTTCAGTTCGAACTTGGCAGCGTGCGCTTCGCGCGGATCGTCTTGCGACGGATCGTGGAAAGTTTTCAGCTTAGGCTGACGGTACATGGCGTTTGCGTCGATGTTGATTTTGGCATCGAGGCAGTGCAGATCGCCGTCAGTCTTGATAACCAGCGGGTTCACTTCCAGCAGTGCCAGATCGTGATCCTTGAACAGTTTCGCCAGACCTACGAAGATTTTGGCGAACTGAGTAACTTGCTTGCCTTCCAGACCCAGCTGGAATGCCAACTCGCGACCCTGGAATGGCTGAGCGCCAACCAGCGGATCGATCGTTGCTTTCAGAATTTTTTCTGGAGTGTCGTGAGCGATTTTCTCGATGTCCACGCCACCTTCGGTGGAAGCCATGAACACGATGCGGCGGCTCGAACGGTCAACAACAGCGCCCAGGTACAGCTCTTTAGCGATATCAGTGCACGATTCAACCAGGATCTTGGTGACCGGCTGACCATTGGCGTCAGTCTGGTAAGTCACCAGACGCTTGCCCAACCATTGTTGTGCGAATGCTTTAGCGTCTTCTTTGCTGCGAACCAGCTTTACGCCGCCCGCTTTACCACGACCACCTGCGTGAACCTGAGCTTTTACAACCCATTCGGTTCCGCCGATCTTGTCGCACGCTTCTGCGGCCGCTTCCGGGGTATCTACTGCATAACCCTTGGATACTGGCAGGCCGTATTCAGCGAACAGCTGCTTACCCTGATACTCGTGAAGATTCATGCTTTTTACCGTCTTCGTTAGGTACTGCGCATTCGGCGCTGCACTTTAATTAGTGCCGCACCACCTGTGACTGCTGCTTATTCTGTTTTCGACAAGCCGGCACTGCGTGAGCAGAGACGGCCTGGCGCAAATCAGACAAGACTGCGTCCGGCGGAAGTTCCGCGGTGAGGCTTGCAAGCAAGGCTCACGACGGGCATACCGCCGTGGTTTATTATTGTCTGGTCTTAACGTTTCTTACGGTTGGCAATGTGGATGGCGCCGCCATTCACTGCCAGTGCTGCTTCGTGCAAGGCTTCGGACAGGGTTGGATGGGAGAAAACCATCATGCCCAGATCTTCAGCGCTGGTGCCGAATTCCATACCGATCGCGCCCTGCTGTACCAACTCTGCTGCGCTCGGGCCAATCACGTGGACGCCCAGTACGCGGTCAGTTTTGGCATCAGCAATGACTTTAACAAAGCCACCGGTGTCGTTTGCTGCCATGGCACGGCCACTGGCTGCGAACGGGAAAGTGCCGACGTTAACTTCAACGCCTTCAGCTTTCAAGGCCTGTTCGGTTTTCCCGACCCATGCGATCTCAGGGTGAGTGTAAATAACCGATGGAATCAGGTCGTAGTTCATCTCGGTCTTGTGACCTTTGATGCGCTCAACAACCATGATGCCTTCTTCGGAAGCTTTGTGTGCAAGCATCATGCCGCGAACCACGTCACCGATGGCGAATACGCCCGGTACGCTGGTAGCACAATGATCGTCAACAAACACGAAACCGCGCTCGTCGATGGTCACGCCGCTGTCAGCTGCCAGCAGTTCGGTAGTCACTGGACGGCGACCCACGGCTACGATCAGCTTGTCGAAGGTGATGGTCTGTTCGCCGTTGGCGTCGGTGTAGGTCACAACGACTTCTTCGCCGTTAACCTTGGAACCGGTTACGCGAGCGCCCAGCTTGATGTCCAGACCTTGTTTGGTCAGGGTTTTGTAGGCTTCTTTCGAAACGGCAGCGTCGGCAGCCATCAGGAACGTGTCCAGAGCTTCCAGAACAGTGACCTGAGCGCCCAGACGGGACCATACCGAACCCAGTTCCAGACCGATAACGCCAGCGCCGATAACGCCCAGACGCTTAGGTACAGATTGGAATTCCAGTGCGCCGGTCGAATCAACGATCACGTTGTTATCAACTGGAGCCGGTGGAATGTCGATTGGACGCGAACCGGAAGCCAGAATCACGTTCTCGGCTTCGATGATTTCAACGCTGCCGTCTGGCTTGGTCAGTTCAACACGCTTGCCGGCCAGCAGTTTGCCGTGGCCTTGCAGGGAAGTAACGCCGTTAGCCTTGAACAGGGTCGCAACGCCGGAAGTCAGACCTTTAACGATGTTGGCTTTACGGCCTACCATCGCTGGCACGTCCATGTTCACTTCACCGGTGGTGATACCGTGGATGGCGAATGCATCCTTGGCTTCGTGATATTTCCAGGAGCTGTCCAGCAGCGCCTTGGAGGGAATGCAACCAACGTTCAGGCAAGTACCGCCCAGCGCCAGTTTGCCTTCCTTGTCGGTGTATTTTTCGATGCAAGCAGTCGAAAGGCCCAATTGCGCGGCCTTGATGGCTGCAACGTAGCCGCCAGGGCCCGCACCAATCACTACAACGTCAAATTTCTGAGACATGAAAATAGATCCTCTATTAGCTACAAGCTGTCAGCAGCGAGCTGCAAGCCCAAGCCAAACTGCTTTTTCTCGCAGCTTGTCACCTGAAGCTTGCAGCTGCTTCTATTAGATATCCAGCAGCAGACGTGCCGGATCTTCCAGCAGGTTTTTGATTGCTACCAGGAAACTTACAGCTTCTTTGCCGTCGATCAAGCGGTGATCGTAAGACAGAGCCAAATACATCATCGGACGAATAACAACCTGACCGTTGATTGCCATTGGACGCTGAAGGATGTTGTGCATGCCCAGGATAGCGGCTTGCGGCGGGTTAACGATCGGAGTCGACATCATCGAACCGAAAGTACCACCGTTGGTGATGGTGAATGTGCCACCGGTCATTTCGTCGATGGACAGTTTGCCGTCACGGGCTTTTTTACCGTAAGCAGCGATGCCGCCTTCGATTTCAGCCAGGCTCATCAGTTCGGCGTTACGCAGAACCGGAACCACCAGACCACGGTCGCTGGACACAGCAACACCGATGTCCGCGTAGCCGTGGTAAACGATGTCGGAACCGTCGATCGAGGCGTTAACAGCCGGGAAGCGTTTCAGCGCTTCGGTAGCCGCTTTCACGAAGAACGACATGAAGCCCAGGCGTACGCCGTTGTGGGACTTCTCGAACAGGTCCTTGTACTTCGAACGCAGGGCCATGATCTCAGTCATGTCAACTTCGTTGAACGTGGTCAGCATCGCCATGTTCGACTGAGCTTCAACCAGACGCTTGGCTACAGTGGCGCGAACGCGGGTCATCGGAACGCGTTTTTCGACGCGGTCGCCGGCAGCGAATACCGGGGCAGCAGCGGCAGGTGCAGCAGGCTTGGCCGGAGCAACAGCCGGAGCGGCTTTCTTGGCAGCGACAGCGGCTACTACGTCTTCCTTGGTCACACGACCGCCTTTGCCAGTGCCGGCAACGGAAGCGATGTTGATGCCGTTTTCTTCAGCGATCTTGCGAGCAGCTGGAGCAGCAATCGGGTCGTCTTCGCCATCAGCAGCCGGGGCAGCAGCTTGAGCAGCCGGTGCAGCAGCGGCGGCCGGAGCGGCAGCAGCAGCGCCGCCTTCAACGATGGAACCCAGCACTTCGTCAGACAGAACGGTGTCGCCTTCGTTCTTGACGATTGCGCCCAGTACGCCGTCCGCTGTTGCCAGCACTTCCAGCACAACTTTGTCGGTTTCGATGTCAACGATCAGGTCATCACGCTTTACAGCGTCGCCCGGTTGTTTGTGCCAGGTGGCAACGGTGCCATCGGCAACCGATTCCGGGAAAGTAGGGGCTTTAATCTCGATAGCCATGTTCGTGGTTCCTTAAATTCGGTTTCAGTGCGCGAAGGCGTTAAACAGTAAACGCGTCTTGCAACAGTTTTGCCTGTTGCTCAGCGTGCATCGATGCATAACCACAAGCAGGTGCAGCAGAAGCATCACGGCCCGCGTACTCAAGTACGAGAGATTTATCGTGACCACCAATGATGCGGCGCATGTGATGCTGGCTGCAGTACCAAGCACCCTGGTTCATCGGCTCTTCCTGACACCAAACAATGTGTTTGAGGTTTTTGTACGGAGCCAGGACTTCAATCAAGTCGTCCTCAGGGAACGGATACAACTGCTCAAGACGCACGATGGCGATGTCTTCACGACCTTCGGCACGGCGTTTTTCCAACAGGTCATAGTAGACCTTGCCGCTACACAGCACGATGCGATCGACCTTGGCCGGATCTTGTGCATCGATTTCTGGAATAACGGTCTGGAACGAACCTTCGGCCAGATCTTCCAGGGTCGAGACGGCGAGCTTGTGACGCAACAACGACTTCGGTGTCAGGACGATCAGCGGCTTGCGCAGCGGACGGATGACCTGACGACGCAGCAGGTGATAGATCTGCGCTGGAGTGGTTGGTACGCACACCTGAATGTTGTGCTCGGCGCACAGTTGCAGGTACCGCTCAAGACGTGCCGAGGAGTGCTCAGGGCCCTGACCTTCATAACCGTGTGGCAGCAACATGGTCAGACCGCACAGACGGCCCCACTTGTGCTCACCGCTGGTGATGAACTGGTCAATCACAACCTGTGCACCGTTGGCGAAGTCGCCGAACTGGGCTTCCCAGATAACCAGCGCGTTAGGCGTGGTTGTCGAGTAACCGTATTCGAAGGCCAGCACCGCTTCTTCGGACAACAGCGAGTCGTACAGGTCAAAGCGTGGCTGACCTTCGTACAGGTGCTGAAGCGGAATGTAGGTGCCTGCGTCTTTCTGGTTGTGCAACACAGCGTGACGGTGCGAGAACGTACCGCGGCCGATGTCCTGACCAGTCATGCGGATCGGGTGACCTTCGAACGCCAGGGTCGCGTATGCCATGGTTTCGGCATAACCCCAGTTGATCGGCAGACCGCCCGCTTGCATTTTTTGACGATCTTCGTAGATCTTCGCAACCTGACGCTGAACCACGAAGCCTTCTGGAATTTCCAGCAGCTTGGCAGACAGTTCTTGCAGGGTTTTCAGATCGAAACGCGTGTCGTGACGCGCAGTCCAGGCGTGACCCAGGTATGGACGCCAGTCAACGAACAGCTCTTTGTTCGGCTCTTTGACCAGACTTTTCACAACATGCAGACCGTTGTCCAACGCGTTGCGGTATTCGTCGATCTTGGCCTGAACGCGATCTGCGTCAACCACGTTTTCTTGGGTCAGACGCTCTGCATACAGCTCACGGGTGGTGCGCTGTTTGGCGATTTGCTGATACATCAGCGGCTGCGTGCCGTTTGGCTCGTCGGCCTCGTTGTGACCGCGACGGCGGTAGCAGAACAGGTCGATCACGACGTCACGCTTGAACTGCATGCGGTAGTCGATAGCCAGCTGGGTCACGAACAATACGGCTTCCGGATCATCACCATTTACATGGAGGATCGGCGCCTGAATCATTTTCGCGACGTCAGTGCAGTACTCGGTCGAACGGGAGTCTTCCGGGTTGCTGATGGTGAAGCCAACCTGGTTGTTGATCACCAGGTGAACAGTACCGCCCGTCTTGAAGCCGCGTGTTTGCGACATCTGGAAGGTTTCCATGACCACGCCCTGACCTGCGAAAGCAGCATCACCGTGGATGGAAATAGGCAGCACTTTATCGCCAGTCTTGTCATTACGACGGTCTTGACGTGCACGTACAGACCCTTCAACCACTGGAGAAACGATTTCCAGGTGGGACGGGTTAAACGCCATTGCCAGGTGAACTTCGCCGCCTGAGGTCATGACGTTGGAGGAGAAGCCCTGGTGATACTTGACGTCACCGGAACCCAACTCGATCTTCTTCTTGCCTTCGAACTCGTCGAACAACTCGCGCGGGTTTTTGCCGAAGGTGTTCACCAATACGTTAAGACGACCACGGTGGGCCATGCCGATAACGATTTCTTTGGTGCCGTAGTTGCCCGAACGCTGGATCAGCTCGTCCAGCAAAGGAATCAGGCTCTCACCGCCTTCCAGGCCGAAACGTTTGGTGCCCGGGTATTTGGTACCCAGATACTTCTCAAGGCCTTCAGCGGCTGTAACACGCTCAAGCAGATGGCTTTTGACTTCAGCCGAATACGTTGGGCGGCCGCGTACGCTTTCGAGGCGCTGTTCAAACCAGTGGCGCTGCTCGGAATCGACGATGTGCGTGAACTCGGCGCCGATGGTGCGGCAATATGTCTGCTGCAACGCGTCGAGAATTTCGCGTAGGCTCGCTTCCTCTTTGCCGATGTACAGGTCGCCGGCACGGAAGGTCGTATCAAGATCGGCATTGGTCAAGCCGTAATGATTGATTGACAGGTCTGCAGGTGCAGGACGCTGCCACAGCCCCAGCGGATCAAGCTGGGCTGCCTGGTGGCCGCGCATCCGATAGGCCTGGATCAATCGCAGCACTTCAACCTGCTTCTTCTCGTGCTCACTGCTCACGCTTCCGGCAGAAACCGGTTGGGCGCGGCGCTGGTTCTTCGCCAGCAGCACGAAATGATCGCGGATTGTGGAGTGCGAAACATCGTTGGCAGAGTTCCCTTCAGTAGGCAACGTCTGAAATTTGGTGCGCCATTCTTCTGGCACAGCGTTAGGGTCGTGCAGGTAGAGCTCATAGAGCTCTTCCACATAGGCAGCGTTACCACCTGAAAGATAGCCGCTGTTCCACATGCGCTGCATCACGCTTTCTTGCATGCTTGGTCACCCTCGGTTAGGGGACACCATCGGCGAAAACACCAGAGCACACTTGAGAAAGTCCGAATACAGCGACTAAAACAAGCCACTTAGGATCACGCTGATAGTCCGGGTACCAGCCCGGATGCCCCTGCTGGTCTCATTTCTTCAAAATAAGAGCCGCAGCTTATGAGCTGTTGCTCAGGTTATAACTACGGCGCCGGTTGAAGCCTGCGCCGTAGCATCTACGGTTACAGCGATCTACGGTACAGCTTGTGTATCAAACGCCGCTATGCAGCAGCATGCTACGCACGTGACCGATGGCCTTAGTCGGGTTCAGGCCCTTCGGACACACGTTTACGCAGTTCATGATCCCGCGGCAGCGGAATACGCTGAACGGGTCATCCAGTGAAGCAAGACGCTCATTGGTCTTGGTGTCACGGCTGTCAGCCAGGAAACGATAGGCTTGCAGCAGTGCAGCAGGGCCCAGGAACTTGTCCGGGTTCCACCAGAAGGACGGGCACGAGGTCGAGCAGCAAGCGCACAGAATGCACTCGTACAGACCGTCGAGCTTTTCACGCTCTTCCGGAGATTGCAGACGCTCGATGGCCGGGGCCGGCGTATCGTTCTGCAGGAACGGCTTCACCTTCTCGTATTGCTTGTAGAAGATGCTCATGTCGACGACAAGGTCACGGATAACCGGCAAACCTGGCAGAGGACGAACAACCAACTTGTTACCTTTTACGACAGAGGACAGCGGCGTGACACACGCCAGGCCGTTTTTGCCGTTGATGTTCATGCCGTCGGAGCCGCAAACGCCCTCACGGCAAGAGCGACGATAGGAGAAACCTTCGTCCTGCTCTTTGATCAAGGCCAGTACGTCCAGCACCATCAAGTCTTTACCGTTGGTATTGACCTGGAATTCCTGCATGAACGGCGCGGCGTCCTGATCCGGGTTGTAGCGATAAACACTGACTTTCAACATATCGGCCACCCTTAGTAAGTCCGAATCATTGGCTGGAAGGTCGGAACGGTTTTCGGCGAGAAGTTCACCGCACGCTTGGCTACGCGTTTTTCACCCGGGAAGTACAGGGTGTGGCACAGCCAGTTCACGTCGTCACGATCTTCGAAGTCTTCACGGGCGTGAGCACCGCGCGATTCTTTACGGGTTTCAGCAGCGATTGCAGTCGCCTCAGCCACTTCGAGCAGGTTTTGCAGCTCAAGGGCTTCGATACGGGCCGTGTTGAACGCCTGGCTCTTATCGTTGATTTTCACATTGGCGATGCGCTTGCGCAGATCAGCCAGCTGAGCAATACCCTTCTGCATGTATTCGCCAGTACGGAATACACCGAAGTAGTTCTGCATGCAGCTTTGCAGCTCTTTACGCAGGGTCGCTACGTCTTCGCCATCAGTGCGCGAGTTCAGGCCATCCAGACGCGCCAGGGCAGCATCGATGTCAGATTGACGTGGACGGGCGTAATCAACGCCTTCTTTAAGTGTTTGCTCAAGGAACAGACCAGCAGCACGACCGAATACCACCAGGTCGAGCAACGAGTTGCCGCCCAGACGGTTGGCACCGTGTACGGATACACAAGCCACTTCACCCACTGCAAACAGGCCAGGGATGATTTGGTCAACGCCTTCGGCGTCTTGAGTGATCGCCTGACCATGAATGTTGGTGGCAACGCCGCCCATCATATAATGGCAAGTTGGCACGACCGGGATCGGCGCCAGAGCAGGATCGACGTGAGCGAAGGTTTTGGACAGCTCCATGATGCCTGGCAGACGGCTATGCAGAACTTCTTCACCGAGGTGATCAAGCTTGAGCATTACGTGGTCGCCATCAGGACCGCAACCGTTGCCCGCGATGATTTCTTTAACCATCGAGCGAGCGACAACGTCACGACCTGCAAGGTCTTTAGCGTTCGGAGCATAACGCTCCATGAAACGCTCGCCGTGCTTGTTGATCAGGTATCCACCTTCACCACGGCAACCTTCGGTAACCAGTACACCGGCACCGGCGATACCGGTTGGGTGGAACTGCCACATTTCGATGTCTTGTACCGGAACGCCTGCACGCAGAGCCATGCCAATACCGTCACCGGTGTTGATCAGGGCGTTGGTCGTGGAGGAGTAGATACGGCCTGCACCGCCAGTCGCCAGTACGGTGGCGTTAGCGCGAACGTAGGAAGTCTCGCCTGTCTCAATGCAGATGACGATCATGCCGACAAAGGCGCCGTCTTCGTTCTTGACCAGATCGACACCGTAGTATTCGTTGAGGAATACAGTGCCGGCTTTCAGGTTGGCCTGGTACAGGGTGTGCAACAGTGCGTGACCGGTACGGTCAGCTGCAGCGCATGTACGGGCAGCCTGACCACCTTTACCGAAGTCCTTGGACTGACCACCGAAAGGACGCTGATAAATACGGCCCTGCTCGGTACGGGAGAACGGCAAGCCCATGTGCTCAAGCTCGAACACGGCCTCCGGGCCCACGGAGCACATATATTCGATAGCGTCTTGGTCGCCGATGTAATCGGAGCCCTTGACGGTGTCGTACATGTGCCAGCGCCAGTCATCGTTTGGATCTGCAGACGCGATCGCGCAGGTGATACCACCCTGAGCCGATACGGTGTGCGAACGGGTCGGGAAAACTTTTGTGATTACAGCAGTCTTGTGACCACCTTGCGCCAACTGCAAAGCTGCGCGCATACCAGCACCGCCGCCGCCAATGATGATGGCGTCGAACGAAAGTGTATTAACTGTGTTAGCCATGACTCAGATACCCCAAAGAATCTGCACACCCCAGACGAAGTAAGCGAACATTGCAACGCCGCAGACTGCCTGGAAGAGGAAACGTACTGCTGTCGCGGACTTGCCCAGCGCCATTGGCGTCAGGTAGTCGGTCGCGATGGTCCACATGCCGACCCAGGCGTGAGCGCCGAGTGCAACAAGGGCGAGCAGGCTGAAGATACGCATCCAGTTGCTTGCGAACAGTTCATGCCATTGGGCGTAGCCAATGCCAGGGTTCGCAACGAGGTACCCGATCAGGAAGATGAAATAAGCCGCGAGAACAACCGCAGACACACGTTGCGCCATCCAGTCATAGAGGCCCGAACGCGACAGGTTTGTAACGCTGGTTACCATATCCAAACTCCCGCCAGAACAATCATCACTACAGAGATGACGATTACGATTTTCGAGCCCAGTTTGCCGCCTTCCAGCGTCTCACCAATGCCCATGTCCATGATCAGATGGCGCACACCGGCAACCATGTGATAGAGCAAGGCAGAGAGCAGGCCCCACGCTACGAACTTGGCCAGAGGACTGGTCAAGCATGCCTTCACCTCGGCAAAACCTTCTTCAGAACCCAGGGATTTGCTCAATGCGTAAAGCATGAAGCCCAGGCCGAGAAAAAGAATGATGCCCGAAACACGGTGCAGAAATGACGTAACGCCGGTGATCGGGAGTTTGATGGTCCTTAGGTCTAGGTTTACAGGTCGTTGGCTATTCACGGCTTTTTTCACACTGAAGAGCCCCTAACTATCAGGGCAAGTTTGTTGGGATGCGCACTGGTCAGGTACCCACCACCCGGGAGTGACGACCCCCATCTAAACAGGCCCAAAAGCCTCTGGCGGTCGGCTGCCGAGTATAGACAGTTAGGTTACTAATGACAACGCAATCACCTCCCTCTAATAGCGCATTGCGCTAGCTCGATAAAAGGCGTAAACGCCGCTGATCATCTTAAAAAAAGACATACCAAAGCCTTGTACAGCAAGACTTTAGGCAAATTGACATTCGAATTTATCTATCTATAGTGGTGCGGGCCCTGCGTGGGGGGCAGTCTGATGATTTCAAGCATAAATAGGAGGCCACATGGCTGACAAAAAAGCGCAGTTGATCATCGAGGGCGCAGCCCCCGTCGAGCTGCCCATTTTAACTGGCACCGTGGGTCCCGATGTAATCGATGTGCGAGGCCTGACGGCCACGGGCCGATTCACATTTGACCCTGGCTTCATGTCGACCGCGTCTTGCGAGTCGAAGATCACCTATATTGATGGTGACAACGGTATCCTGCTTCACCGCGGCTACCCGATCGAACAGCTGGCTGAACACTCTGACTACCTTGAAACTGCCTACCTGCTGCTGAACGGCGAATTGCCGACCGCAGAACAGAAAGCGCAGTTTGTCAGCACCGTGAAGAACCACACCATGGTTCACGAGCAGTTGAAGACTTTCTTCAACGGCTTCCGTCGTGACGCCCACCCGATGGCGGTCATGTGCGGTGTAGTCGGCGCCTTGTCGGCCTTCTACCACGACTCCCTGGACATCAATAACCCGCAGCATCGCGAAATTTCTGCGGTGCGTCTGGTTGCCAAGATGCCAACGCTGGCAGCGATGGTTTACAAGTACTCCATGGGTCAGCCCATGATGTACCCGCGTAACGACCTGAGCTACGCCGAAAACTTCCTGCACATGATGTTCAACACGCCGTGCGAGATCAAACCGATCAGCCCGGTACTGGCCAAGGCAATGGATAAGATCTTTATCCTGCACGCTGACCATGAACAGAATGCGTCGACCTCTACCGTACGCCTGGCAGGCTCTTCGGGTGCCAACCCGTTTGCCTGTATTGCTGCCGGTATTGCCGCACTGTGGGGCCCTGCTCACGGCGGCGCCAACGAAGCTGTGCTGACCATGCTCGACGAAATTGGCGATGTGTCCAACATCGACAAATTCATCGCCAAGGCCAAGGACAAGAACGATCCGTTCAAACTGATGGGCTTCGGTCATCGCGTTTACAAAAACCGCGACCCGCGCGCCACCGTCATGAAGAAGACTTGCGACGAAGTGCTTAAAGAGCTGGGGATCAAAAACGACCCGCAACTCGAACTGGCCATGCGCCTGGAAGAGATCGCACTGACCGACCCGTACTTCATCGAGCGCTCGCTGTACCCGAACGTCGACTTCTACTCGGGGATCATCCTCAAGGCGATCGGCATTCCAACCAGCATGTTTACCGTGATCTTCGCCCTGTCCCGTACAGTCGGCTGGATCTCGCACTGGAAAGAAATGCTCTCCAGCCCGTACAAAATTGGCCGTCCACGCCAGCTGTACACAGGCTACGAACAGCGTGACCTGACCAAGCTGGAAGACCGCAAGTAAGACCTGTCATTCCACGATAGTGTCTTAGCTGCACCGAATACGGCCTCTATCCAATAGAGGCCGTATTTTTTTGTGCCCACAAAACCCAAACCCATTTCGTAGCAGCTGTGTATGCCACAGATGTCGGGGCCAATAAAAAATCCCCCTGCCTCACGACAGGGGGATTTCATTACACAGACTGTTTCTAACGTGCAGTGTGCAGCTTAATACCGACCATTGCCTTAATGATCCACCGCCCCGCTCGCCCCCAGCCCCGTTTGTGAACGCACGAACTGCGGGAAGAACAATGCGCGCTCTTTCTCTGCAGCTTTGGACTTGTCAGTAATAGAGAAGAACCAGATACCCGCGAACGCGATAATCATGGAGAACAACGCCGGGTATTCGTAAGGGAAGATAGCTTTTTCATGATGCAGGATCTGCACCCAGATGGTTGGGCCCAGAATCATCAAGCCAACCGCGCTGATCAACCCAAGCCAGCCACCAATCATGGCTCCACGGGTGGTCAAGTTCTTCCAGTACATGGAAAGCAGCAACACCGGGAAGTTACAGCTCGCCGCAATCGAGAATGCCAGACCGACCATGAACGCAATGTTTTGGCTTTCGAACAGGATGCCCAGACCAATTGCCAGCACGCCCAACGCAATAGTGGTGATCTTCGAAACACGAATCTCATCTTTATCGTTGGTTTTGCCTTTCTTGATAACACTGGCATACAGGTCGTGCGACACCGCCGAGGCACCGGCCAGCGTCAGACCGGCAACTACCGCCAGAATCGTTGCAAAGGCTACTGCAGAAATAAAGCCCAGGAAGATACTGCCGCCCACCGCATCAGCCAAATGCACGGCCGCCATGTTGTTGCCACCCAGCAAAGCGCCTGCCGCGTCTTTGAACGCAGGGTTGGTGCTCACCAGAATGATTGCGCCGAAGCCGATAATGAAGGTCAAAATATAGAAGTAACCAATAAAGCCGGTAGCGTAAAACACACTTTTACGGGCTTCTTTGGCATCACTCACGGTAAAGAAGCGCATCAGGATATGCGGCAAGCCCGCCGTCCCGAACATCAACGCCAGACCCAGCGAGAAGGCCGAAATCGGATCCTTCACCAAACCGCCCGGGCTCATGATCGCTTCACCTTTAGGGTGAATCTTGACCGCCTCGGCAAACAGCGCATTGAAGTCAAAGTTGACGTGCTTCATGACCATCACAGCCATAAATGTCGCACCGGACAGCAGCAATACGGCCTTGATGATCTGCACCCATGTAGTTGCCAGCATGCCGCCGAACAGCACATACAAGCACATCAGGATGCCCACCAGGACGACTGCAACGTGGTAATCCAGACCAAACAGCAGCTGAATGAGCTTACCGGCCCCTACCATCTGCGCGATCAGGTAAAACGCCACCACCACCAGCGAGCCGCAGGCAGACAGCGAGCGAATCTGAGTTTGGCCCAAGCGGTACGAAGCGACGTCGGCAAAGGTGTACTTGCCCAGGTTACGCAAACGCTCTGCGATCAAGAACAGGATGATGGGCCAGCCCACCAGAAAACCGATCGAATAGATCAGGCCATCGTAGCCAGAGGTGTAAACCAGCGCGGAAATACCCAGAAAGGACGCGGCGGACATATAGTCACCCGCAATCGCCAACCCATTCTGAAAGCCTGTGATCTTGCCTCCGGCCGCATAGTAGTCCGCCGCTGATTTATTACGTTTGGAGGCCCAATACGTAATACAAAGCGTTGCCCCCACAAACACAACAAACATGATGATTGCAGCGACGTTCAAAGGTTGTTTTTGCACTTCGCCAGTCAGGGCGTCAGCCGCCAGGACAGCAGGAGCAAAGGCAGCAGCGCCCAGAATTGCCAGTAGACGCCTGATCATTGCCCTGCCTCCTTGAGAATTGCATTGTTCAGGTCATCAAATTCGCCATTGGCCCGCTGCACATAGATACCGGTCAGAATAAAGGCCGAAAGAATCAACCCCACGCCTATCGGGATACCCCAGGTGATTGACGAACCAGGGCTTAACTTGGCCCCCATGATGTGTGACCCGTAAGCAATTAACAGGATGAAAGCAACATATAAGCCGAGCATGATTGCCGAAAGAATCCAGGCAAATCGTTCTCTTTTTTTGACCAGCTCCTTGAATCGGGGGCTGTTTTGAATCGTGAGGTAAATGCTGTCGTTCATTATTTTTGTCCTCGCAGCACAGATGAGATGGAACGTTTTCACTATTGGCGGGCTTCAAAATCAACACCAGACGACTTTAGTAGTAGAGCTCTTGATTTAGCTACAGCGCACGTATTCTCTGGCCCTCACGACTATCAAGCACCCCGAGAAGCCCCCTTAGACGCAAAAACCGTTTGGCGTAAACGCCAAACGGTTCTGTGTGCTGCGAGCTAGAGACCTCGCGATTACTTAGCGACCCATTCAGCAACTCGCTCCGGGTGTTGAGCAACCCACTCTTTAGCAGCAACGTCAGGCTTTTTGCCCTCTTGAATTGCCAACATTACCTCACCAATTTCATCTTTTGAGTTCCACGAAAACTTCTTCAAAAAAGCGGCAACTTCAGGGGCTTTGTCCTTCAGGTCTTTACTGCCGATGCTATTAACAGTTTCAGCTGCGCCATAAACCCCTTTTGGATCGTCCAAAAATCGCAACTTCCATTTCGCAAACATCCAGTGCGGCACCCAGCCTGTAACAACAATAGGCTCTTGCTTGGCATAAGCACGGCCCAACTCCGAGGTCATCGCCGCGCCTGAACTGGCTTGCAGTTTATAGCCCAGGCCATAATCCTTGATCGCTTCATCCGTTTTCAGCATCACCCCGGAGCCAGCGTCAATACCGACGATCTTCTGCTTGTAACCCGTGTCATCTTTCAAATCCGCAATAGACTTGGCTTTCACATAGTCAGGGACGATGAGCCCAATTTTCGCATCCTTGAAGTTAGGCCCGTAGTCGACCACTTTGTCTTTGTTCTTTGCCCAGTATTCACCGTGTGTCACGGGCAACCACGCGGACAACATGGCATCAAGCTTGCCCGTCGCCACGCCCTGCCACATGATCCCGGTCGCAACCGGCATAAGTTTTACGTCATAACCCAGTTTCTGCTTGATCACCTCAGCGGCTACATGCGTTGTAGCCACGCTATCGGACCAACCATCCACATAACCGATGCTCAAGGTCGGTTTTTCTTCGGCGATTGCCAAACCTGCACTCATCGCCAGCATCAAGGCCGCTGTGGTGCGCAATAGTCGTCGCATCTTCATTGTCGATCCCCCACCGTGCGTGGCCCGACGAGTGCCGGGCCGCATCAAGACATTGAGGCGGGCATACCCCACCCATCCTCTATGCGCCTTGATCATTAACCGCTCCAGGCCAGCGGCCTGCTCTGACGGCGACCCCGATACAATCAGTAACGACACTGAACGCATTGCCTGATTAATACCAAAACGTGCTTTTCTCGTTACATGTCCAAATTTTGCCAACCACGCTCGGAGGCCTAATTACAGGTAAGATGCGCGCCTTTGCTTACATATGGCCTGACAATGTCCGCGATCGAACGCTTCCCTGCCCTGCCTTATTTCTTCGCCTCTTTACTGGCCGTACTTGCTATAGCCGGTTTCTGGTACGGCTTGGGCCAACCGGTCATATTGCCGGACGCGGCCACCCCTACGCATAAACTGCAATGCGCGTCCTATACGCCGTTCGACAAGGATCAGTCGCCCTTCGACCAGCCCTTCGTGCCTCGCGTAGAACGCATGGACGCAGATCTTGCCCTGCTCGCCACACGCTTTGAGTGCATTCGCACTTATTCACAGACGGGGCTTGAAGCCCTGCCGGAGCTGGCGCGCAAGCATGGTTTGAAAATCATGAGCGGTGCTTGGGTCAATGGAAACACCGAAGACACCCAGAAAGAAATTTCAGCCCTGATCAAGTCGGCCAATGCCAACTCCGATGTCATCAGCGCCTTGATCGTCGGCAACGAGACACTGCTGCGCAAAGAGGTGACAGCCACTCAACTGGTCAAACTGATCAACCAGGTGAAAAGCCAGGTCAAGCAGCCAGTCACGTATGCCGATGTATGGGAGTTCTGGTTACAGCACCCGGAAATTGCCCCCGCAGTCGACTTTCTTACTATTCACCTGCTCCCCTACTGGGAAGATGCCCCTGCAGGGATCGACCGTGCGGTCAATCACGTCGCAGAGATTCGCCAGATTTTTGGTAACAAGTTCGCCCCCAAAGACATTTTGATTGGTGAAACCGGCTGGCCAAGCGAAGGCCGCCAGCGTGAAACAGCCCTGCCCAGCCGCGTAAACGAAGCCAAGTTCATCCGCGGATTTGTAACCCTGGCAGAACAAAATGGCTGGAAGTACAACTTGATAGAAGCCTTCGACCAACCCTGGAAACGCACAAGCGAAGGTGCTGTAGGAGGTTACTGGGGCTTATTTGATGCTGACCGCCAGGATAAAGGCATTCTTGCGGGCCCTGTGACCAACCTGCCGCATTGGCCTGCCTGGCTGGGTCTTGGTCTTGCACTGTTGTTCAGCACGCTGCTGATCGGCGGACGCGTGACGACTGCCCGTTCAGCACTGCTGTTGCCCGCCCTGGGAGCAGTCGCAGGTTGCAGCATCGTCGCATGGGCAGAGCTGGCATCCGTCACCAGCCGCTTTGCCGGGGAATGGCTATGGGCCGGGTTGCTGATTGGATTGAATCTGATTGTTTTGACCCATGCTGCATTGGCCGTTGGCCAGAAAGAAGGTTGGCGGGGCCGTTGGTTTAACGCACTGGAGCGCCGCGCAGGTTGGTGGCTGGCCGGCGCAGGTTTCGCCGCAGCCGTAATGATGCTGGGCTTGGTCTTTGAGCCGCGTTACCGCAGTTTTCCAAGTGCCGCCCTGCTGCTTCCGGCACTCGTCTACCTCATGCGGCCAATACGTGGGCCGCGCCGTGAGCTTGGCCTGCTGGCATTTATCATCGGTGCCGGGATACCGGTGCAACTTTACCGCGAGGGGCTTAACAACCAGCAAGCCTGGGTTTGGGCACTGGTGTGCGTGCTGATGGTTCTGGCGTTGAGTCGTAGCGTGCGCAAACGCTGAAACAGGTGCGCGGACCTGATGCTTGCCAATGCCCAGGGCCAAGCCCGACAGTCAAATCATTGCAAGCCATCAGGTATCGCGCGCTCGCGCACTCATTCTTGCCTGTAACGGTCAGCAATGATTACGACCTGGGGGCTCGCACCAGCCGCAGCGCCGCAATCACCACAGCGAACACAGCCAAGCTGGCGTTATAGAGCGCCAATGCCGGAAAACCAAACAGCAGCGCCAACACTGCCAGCGCATAACCGACTCGCCCGCGCACAAAAAACGCCAACACTGAAGCGATCAAGGCAATCCAGCCCAATACCCTGAAATGGATCAACCAACCCAAGTTGGCCCGCAGTTGGCATTCCCAACGCGCCGTCTGTGCAACGCATGTGCCCACCCACTGCGGATCTTCCATCAAGCCATAACGCAGGCCATAACTGGCAACCAGCCATATGGCCAGAGCGAAAAACAGCACGATTAATGGCAAACGAGCACGCATAGAAAACTCCGATAAGCAAAACGGCGCCCAGCTTAATCGCCCTTCATCGCTATGCAAGCCTTGCAAACAGATATCTGTTCACTAAAGTCATTCAACGTGTATCTTCCGATAGCCATTTGCCTGCTTGCGACTGTGTGGTAATTATTTAGTGCCCCGGCATGGCACTTTGGCAGTCGCCCTGCGGTCATAGCCTGCGAATCTTCTCCGCACCTTCTCTAGGGATAGTCTTCATGCTTCGTTCTCTGCCCCTCGCCGCCCTTCTGGTCGGCCTTATTGTGAGTGCGTCTGCACAGGCGGTTGATGTTGATCCCGCCACCTATGGCTACCCCATTACCAACCCTTTTGAAGCGACAATTGCTACCACGCCTCCGCAAATGCGTCCGTATTTGCCCAGCGAAGATGATATCAATCAATCCGATTACACCCTGACGATGCGACCTGATCGCGAGTTCACGCTGCCTGCTAACTTCTGGGCAGTAAAAAAACTCAACTACCGCATGGCAAAGCAGGATCACCCCGCGCCGCTAATGTTTTTGATCGCCGGCACGGGCGCTCCCTATGACAGCAGCCTCAACGAATTTTTGAAAAAGCTGTTCTATCAGGCGGGATATCACGTAGTGCAGTTGTCATCGCCCACCAGCTATGACTTTATGAGCGCGGCGTCACGCTATGCCACACCGGGCATCAGTCAATACGACGCTGAAGATTTGTACCGGGTGATGCAGGCCGTACGCGCGCAACAAGCAAGCGTACCGGTAACTGATTTTTACCTCGCGGGTTATAGCCTGGGCGCACTGGATGCAGCCTTTGTCAGCCACCTCGATGAGACCCGGAAAAGCTTCAATTTCAAAAAAGTGTTGATGCTCAACCCTCCGGTCAATCTTTACACCTCGATCAGCAACCTCGACAGGTTGGTGCAGACCGAAGTTAAAGGCATCAATAACAGCACGACGTTCTATGAACTGGTATTGGGCAAACTCACCCGTTACTTCAAGCAAAAAGGCTATGTCGATATCAATGCCGCGCTGGTCTACGACATACAGAACTCCAAGGAACGTCTGACCAACGAACAAATGGCCATGCTGATTGGCACCATGTTTCGTTTCTCGTCGGCCGATATCGTGTTCACCTCTGACTTGATCAACCGCCGAGGCCTGATTACCCCGCCCAACTACCCGATCACTGAAGGGACCAGCCTCACACCGTTCCTGAAGCGCTCACTGCTGTGCGACTTTGACTGCTACCTCACTGAACAAGTCATACCGATGTGGCGGGCCAAAACTGATGGCGGCAGCCTGTTACAGTTGATTGACCAAGTCAGCCTGTATGCACTCAAGGACTACCTGCAAAACAGCCCGAAAATTGCCGTCATGCATAATGCGGACGACATCATCCTGGGCCCGGGTGATCTTGGGTTCCTGCGCAAAACCTTCGGTGATCGCTTGACGGTCTACCCCTACGGCGGCCATTGCGGCAACCTCAACTACCGTGTCAACGCTGACGATATGCTGGAGTTCTTCCGTGGCTAAACATCTTTTGCTTCTCGCCGCCCTACTCAGCGCAAGCTATGCCCAAGCGGATAACACCAAGACTGACACGCAGCGCAGCGAGGACATCGACGGCTTTACCCAGCCTTTGAAACTCCTTAAGTTCAATCCCGGGCTGGATCAGCGTGAATTCGAACGAGCAACAATGAGCGCCCTCAGCGTGTACGACCCGCTGGAGCCCATCAACCGCCGCATTTACCACTTCAACTACCGCTTCGATCAGTGGGTGTTCCTGCCCGTAGTCGATGGTTACCGGTATGTCACCCCGAGCTTTCTGCGGACGGGCGTCACCAACTTTTTCAATAATCTTGGCGATGTACCTAATCTGCTCAATAGCCTGCTACAACTCAAAGGGCACCGCTCGCTGGAAACTACAGGCCGGCTCTTGCTGAATACGACGTTAGGTGTTGCCGGTTTGTGGGATCCGGCAACGGCCATGGGCCTGCCGCGCCAAAGCGAGGATTTCGGACAAACGTTGGGTTTTTATGGCGTACCCGGCGGCGCTTACTTGATGCTGCCTATCCTTGGCCCTTCAAACTTGCGCGATACCACAGGGCTGGTAGTCGATTACGGCGCCAATCAGGAAATCAACTTCCTCAACGTCCCTCACGAAAGCACCAGACACCCGGAAATCTGGGTGCTGGGAGCAGTCGACAAACGCTACAACACCAGTTATCGCTACGGGCAATTCGATTCACCGTTTGAATATGACAAGTTGCGCTACATCTACACCGAAGCGAGAAAACTGCAGATCGCTGAGTAGGACTATTCAGGGCTGCGTGCAGCCCTCAACCCTATGTACTGCACTTGGTGTACGAAATAACCCTTTCGCAAGCAATAATACCCAGCTTTGAACAGATACTGCCTACAGCTTTGAGGACTCCAAACTTACTAAAATACGGGCTGACCCACCGCTACTGGATTAGCATGCGAATCTCTACGTATTTCCCCCCCAAACTCTCAAGCTGTATGACTTCATGAGCCCACGCATATTTGTGGCTGATGACCATCCTGTCGTTGTGATGGGTATTCGCATGGCACTGGGTAACTCGCGCTATGCGTCCTCCATTTCGGCTGAGGCCGTTAGCACGGATGAGCTGATGCAACGTCTCAAGCAACAACACTGCGATATTCTGATTACAGATTTTTCAATGCCAAATGGACATTTCCCTGATGGCATGGTGTTGATAAAACATATCAGAAGCCACTTCACCTCCCTGAAAATAATTGTCATGACAATGCTCAGTAATCCACTGATGCTTCATGAAATATTAAAAACCGGGGTACATGGCCTGTTTGATAAACACCAACCCCTGGAAGGGCTCATCAACGCAGTCACACGCGTCTGTAAAGGCAACACGTATATCAGCGATACATTTTCAAGCGTGCTGGCCAGCCCGCGACGTGGTGATACGCTACATAAACCCCTGACAGGGCGCGAGTTGGAAGTGCTCAGATTATTCGGCCAGAATCGATCCGGGCGAGAAATAGCCGAACACTTGAATCGAAGTGAAAAAACCATCAGCCGGCAAAAGTGCATGGCCATGCAAAAACTTGGCATTCGGTGCAACAGTGATCTGATGGAATATATCCGCATGAATGGATTGACTTAGTAATCCCTTGAACGGTGCAGACGCTCATTGCATTTTATATAGGGCGCAATGACAGGTAAGGCTTAACGTGCCCCCTTCCCTAGCGGTACGTTAAGCGGCGATTACTTATACACTGACACTGCTCAAACGCCCCAAACTGTCGTAAACCAGCGTACGACCTGCTTCATCGTGCACCATGTTGCCGTCAGCGTCATAAATAAACTCTAACCGGGCAGGATAGTCCGGCTGGAAGTCATTGGTCAGGGCCGTTAGTTGGCAAGGATCAGAAGGGTTAGTGTACTCATAGAAACTCGCATTGCTCCCGCCCTCGAAGGTCGTTTCTACGAAAGTGATGTTGTCAGTAGCATCAAAATTGAATATCTGACGATTTATGATCTTTCCGTAGGGATCAACAGGGGCTTGACTGCCACTGCACTTGTAGTCGTACAAGCGTGAGCGGGAATCGTAGTAATAAAGTTCATCACGTAATAGTTCGCTCCCGGCTTTCAACGTTCTGCGGGTCAATCTGTCCACTTCGTCGTAGGTTTGTTCGAGTGTTTGAACCAACCCTGCACCCAAATCAAAGGTCCGTTTGCACTCTCGACCGAACTCATCGTATTCAAGATCTATACACAACCGCTGGAGGTAACCGGCAGTTTCATCAACGGTTTCGAGGCTTATCAGTTGCCCTAGAGCATCGTAGCGAAAGTTTGAGCACAGCCCCCCCATACGGGTGGATTTCAATCGGGTATAGCTATCATATTCATACGTCTGTGTCTGGCCAAGTACATCGGTATAGCTGAGCAATCGAGCTTGCAGGCTGTATTCATAGCCCATGACATACGCCTCTTTACCCCCATGGCTAATATGCTCACTTTTCAACTCTCCAGAGCTGAAATAGCTGCGTTCCAGCGTCGTGCCCAATTCTACAGTGCGTAAAAGACGGGCGTTTTGTAAGTCGTACTCATAATTAGCCGTGCTTTCTGCTGCAATTCTTTGTGCAGGTTCATCACCCAGTTCAGGCCTGTAAACATACTCGATTTGATTACCGCTTGGACGCGTGACGCGTTGGGGCTGTCGCTGCCCTGCAGTGAAGGTGTAAACACTTTTTCGTCCACCCGTGATTGAGACAGTCATCCGATCAAGACCATCGAATGCTTGCTCTCCCAAGACTTGGCCATTGACACTGATTTTTACCGGAAGGTTTTCCCTGTTGTGCGCGACGTACTCACGTACGACTTCGCTACTGTCCGGCAATATAGTTTTGGTCATTCGGTCGAAAGCGTCGTACTCATAACGCGTCCAGCTCCCGACAGCATCAACCTCCTCTGCGGTACGACCAAGCCCATCATAACGATAAATATGTTCGCTGAACTGGCCGCCCCCCAGGCCTATGCGCCTCACGCTGACGGATTTGTCGAACAGATTATTGAGGGTGATGGTTTTACCCATACCCTCGACCCATGTGGTGGTTGTGCGGTTAATCGGATCAGTGATCTCGTGCTCCTCCACACCGTCGGGACGAATCATGCTGCGCTGCTCACCCCACACGTCGTATTTGAACAGACTGGTCAGACGAACGTCTTTTTCTCGCTCCCAATCAATAACTGTTTCACTAATCTTCTGCTCTAGATGGTTATAGCTCGCACGATAGATCTCACGCACTGCATGAGGGTTACCACCTAAAGCATCGGCATCCTGTCGAGTTTCACTCAGTACCCGGTGGTGCCCGTCCAGCCAGGTAATAGTCTCAACACCTTTAACATTTACTGCGCTTTGACTGGCCTGCTGGCCTGTGGTGCTGCACAGCCTGTAACTGTAAGTACGACTGGCAACAGCGTCAGTGCCCGGCGCCACGGTCTCTTTGGTCACACGCCCCAGCAGGTCGTACTCGTATGCAATTTCAACGTCATTGTCATCGCGAGTGAGCAAAGGCTCACCGCTGAGTAATGAATGCTCAAGCGTTACGGTTTTACGTACCCACTGGCCTGGATCGCCAGGTACGTCGTCATAACCCATCAAGGTGGTAATTGTTTGTAATACGAGCTCACCGGCACGGGCATTTTTTGTTTCGCCGTACTCGTAGTCTGTAGTGGTGGTATTACCGTTGAGGGTCAAGGTGTCGCGCAATTTGCGCCCGTGCAAGAACGGGTTGTCGGGAATTTCAATGTAGCTGACGGTGCTATTTTGCAGAATGAGCTCATCCTTGCATAACGTCTCATCGCTGATTGCCAGCCAGGGATTATTACCGGCCAGCCCTTCGTATTGGCTGTAGCGATAGCGGGTTTGCAGGGTCGGTGCTTTTCCGAATACGGAGGGCACGGGAGTCACCGTTTTACTTTTCAGGTTACGCACAAACTGTTGCGGATCAGCAGGGCAGCCCTCTTCGCCGTTCTTGTCATACCACGTGTAAGTTTCTGTCACTCCATTGGCATTGGTCTGAATCAACACGTTGCCGAAATTGTCATAAGTAGTGCTCACCACTTCGCTATGACGGGGTTGTGTTGAGCTTACCTTGCGCCACGTCTGAGTCACTGTTTTAGGTAATTGAAAGTAGTTAGGCTGGTCTTTGAATTCCACTGATGGATTAATGTAGTACTCCGTCTCGGTCACTAACAGGGTGTCGTCGACCTGATCTAACGCCTTATGCGTCACTTCTTCGCGCACAATCAAATGAAAACGGTTGAATACCCGCCGTGTTGTGCGTAATGCCCGATTACTGGAATTATCCCAAAGGTGCTCCTGGGTTTCATATTCATAGTTGGAGCTGACCTTATAAAGGTTGTCCAGACCATCGTCAGACCACGCAATGTTGCTGCCATAGCCTAGAAAGTTATGATCGTTAGCTTTGTTAGAGTCATTCGAGCCATAGGTATAACGGGTTTCGATCGCAGGCTGGCCAAAACCAGGATCTCGAGTATGCGAGGCTACACGTGGCAATGTGCGATCGGTAGTGCCCGGAAAATAATGGGGCTTACCCGAATAAGTGACAGTTTCATGACCTGCAGTGGGGGTGTTAACGTGCTTGAGGCAGGTCAGACCGTTCACAACAATATAGTTGAACCGCCAGGAAGCACTGTCATGAGTGGGTAAGACAATACTCTGTGTTTGACCACCGCTGATATTGAGTACAAACAACGCTTCGCGGTCTGTGCCGGGATGCAGTATGAGTTTCATCTCATTGTTGGAACGTAGAAGCCGGAGTAATTGTGAACCATCGGCATTGTTGATGCTACTGAGCAGCGGGTCGGTGCCAAAAGCTCCGTAGTGAAGCGTTACGCTGTGGCCCTGCGGTGAGAGCAGTTGCACTGGCATGGCAAGCCGGCCTTGTCCAACCTCCAGGATCTCTACCAATCCGGATTTATGCTCAATGCGATAACGCTGATTGCTCAGGGCATAAAAATGAAACGAGTCGAGCTTCTTCTCCGGAATATTGATTCCTGAACCTTGTACATTAACTTTAAAGACCTCACCGGTGTACAGCGCCAAAACACCGTTGGCCGGGTTGAATTGCGAAAGTTGCAAGTTCCAACCCTTCCCAAATCCACTGTCACCACTGTTCAGAGGATTGAAATTCAGGTGCAAGGGAACCACAGGGCCACACAACTTATTACCCAACAATTCAGGAAGTTTGATTGAACAGGTATATTGCCCTGTTCGCGGATCAACCTGCCCCTCAATGAAACTCATGAAGTTGAATGCATTGCTATGAACCGACGTAGAAGTTGACATCTCGGACCTCTATCAAAAAGACGAATTTGAAAGCGCACCCTGCAAAGGGTGCGCATCAGCTAAAGCAGCGATACCCTAACCGACAATTTTAAGTCTGTTTCGATTAGTGCCTTCGAAACCAATCTGTACGGGATGTTTATTGCCGTAATTGTCATAAACGTTGATATCGAGCGGCCGATCAAAATCAGCTTTCATATAGCGATCGTATTGCCAGTATTCACGTCGTTGCACGCTGAACAAGACTTGACCATCAGGTACGTTAAGGCCATTAACGAGGGTGAGTCGCGGAGGCTGAACCTGCCCATCAATTCGGCGCAAAAGAATCTCATCATAATGCAAGATCGTTTCACCCTGTTCATTTTTTTGGTCACCAAAAGAATAGCCCGTAATACTATGAACATCTTCCAGTGTCGTATTACTCTCCCACTTGACCATGCTCGTGTTGCCATGAAACTCAACACGTTTGATCTTCTTCTGCACATCATGAATTTTAAGTTTTAAATAATAATAATCCAGCGAGCTTAGATCATCGTCATCCTGACCGCCTTCCATACGGACCGGCCACTCACCAGGATTACCAAAGGTCAAAATGACCCCTCCTACCGTTCCTCCCTGAGGCGGTTCTTTTGCTACAAGGTTAATAACTTTTTTATCCGCCTCACCGTCATTGGGTGATGAATTAGAATAAAAAGGTTTGTAACTGTCACTGATCAACATGGCCGCTATGCGCAGGTCTTCAATTTTATGACACTGAACATAAAACTCTTTAACCTGCACCGCCTTGGCCGAATGATTGTTCACCGCAACAGGTGAAGCCAAGCCCGGGCGAGGGTAAGGGTCATACAGCACATCAGCGACTTCGGTATAGTGCCACTTACCATCCTTTGGCACTCCGCCTGCGCCAACCTGCGGAAGAGGGTTGTGTTCATCAGCACTTACCAGACAGATGCTGGCGAATTCAGCGTCCGACAACATAACCTCTTTGCCATCCACATCTGTCGGTCGCGCCCTCACCACCACTCTGGCCTGCTGCAAACCGTTGGCATATACCGTAGGTGGCATCTCTGTCACTTCGAATAAGAACACATCCATTTCAAACCATTGTGATTGTCTGGCATGGTCAGACAGATGAATAACGCTGTATCCGTAATTATCGAAAAATTCCTCCTCGAGCGTTATTTTGACAACACTGTAGGGAAGAGAGATAACCGATGGGGCTGTAAATACGCCGGTAGCAGGATCGACTTCTCCCTCTCCGACTACAACCTCCCACTTATAGGTGGCAGGTTCATCATCACCCGAAACTTTCAACAGTGCAGAATTAGAAGACCTCAACCCTGGGTGAATGGCAGGTGAAATATCAAGTGAATAAAACCCTTGCCGAAACAATACCGTTGCAAGAGCTTTATCACCGGTAATTGTATCCTCAACATCGATCAAAACTGCTTGCAATGTATTGTCAGGCATATTCATTGTCGGCGGGGTATAAATAGCCTCTGAGCCCTCGACCACCAAACTGCCAATATCATCACGCAGCGTCCATTTCAAAGAACCCGCACCCAACGTTGAGGCCTTGAGTGCCACGGTTTCGGGTTCACTCATATCAATCAACGATATTGCGGGGGTGACAACTACACCGACCATCACCACAGTGACCAGAGCCGAAGCAGTCACCTCTTTGCCTGTCATCTCATCGATGTAAGTCGCAGTAATCACATTGCGCGATGCGCTGCCCTCAAGCAAATGAACCGCCGGCGCCGTATAGGTGCCGTTATCAATCGTTCCCAAAGCTCTGGCGCCGTCGACACTACGAACAGACCAGTTCACCTGCGTGGATTTACGAGCTAGCTGAACAATGTCGAAAGTGATCGTCTCACCCGCCTTGATCACTGGCAGCAGTGGCGAAAGGGTAAACGTTGTTTCTTTAGGGTCGATCTGCCCAACCATGAGCAGATCCCCCGGCAGTCGGGCATCCGTCAACTGCAAAGCATTTTTTTCAGGGAAAAGCAGGTTGCTAATGGCCAGTGCATTTATTTCAGGGATGCCAAAATTATAAAAGCTTGAGGCATCCTGAAAAAAATTCGAATACTTATTCAACTGATCTTGAACAACAGGAATGCAATTATCGTAAAATGCATCGTGAAATTCAATATTGGTATAACTCTCAATAACAGGCTGATAATTGAGTGAAAAATTTGCCGCTAGCTCTCTGACCTTAAACAACACGGTATTATCGGCGGGATCAACGACAGGGTCGAATAACACACTCACATCCCCTGACACTTCGCCATCAGAATCATAATCTTTCGCCCCACCAATGAAGTCCCAAGTACGCACACTGAAAGGTTGCTTGATGGTGCCTAAGTGCCAGACAAGTGAGAGTGCGCCGTCTGAGGTCGAAGTGATTCTTAACGCTTTATCACTCTCCGGATTATAGAACGGGAGCTTATGTTCACCAACGCTCGCCACTTCTTCTTTAAGTCCAGGACTATTGTGCCATCGGTGATAATAACCGGGTAACGGTAGAGCTCCACTCACAGCCTTCAGAGACCCGGCTACTGTGTCCCCCTCATGCAGGCGCTCAAAAATGGTTCCATGACCCAACATATTCTGGATAGGGTACTGAAAATACCAGTCAAATACTGCCCGACTGGCCAATACTACGGCGCCCGAATACTTGGCTTTTTTAGTCGTGGGATCCACATCATTAGGAATGAGATAATCGAACGAGCCTTCCATAGGGGTTTCCCCCTCTTTGGGATTCCCTTTGGTTCTGACCAACAACACCACGGCCCCCTCACCGTAACCGTCGGAGTTACGCAGCGCGCCTGGTTCGGCCGCCATGGTGCGAATCATAAATGAGCGAGGTGCCAGCAGATCCACATCCCGAAGATCAAGGGCTCCCAATTCGTAGACGCGATCTTCCGGCTTTTGCTCCATATACAAGTCTTTGAAAAATTTACCCAGCAGTTCTTGTGATGATTTGTCCCTCACCAGATCACAGCGGCAGTTATAACTCTCGCCAATGTCGAGTATGACTTTACCTTGCTCATTGACCGTGCCTTTACTGGCAGTCAAATCAATATCCATCGTCAAGGTATAGCCTTGATTCGCCGTCACCACGTAGCTATACACAACACTGCCGGGGGCTGAATTGGAACCTTTACGCACATAAGAAACAGTACCCGAGACAATATCCAGGGTGGCAGTCACTCTAGAGTTACGCAACGACGCTGTCTCAAAGCTTAAACGAGGCTGACTCAGTATCAAACCGCTAATTTCCAGTACTTCATCGCCGTCATGGGTCACAACGGCGACGCCTGTAATACTTTTCATAAAGCTGTCGCGATTGAAACGAGTAATGTATTGCTGTTCCAGCAAGCTGTTGACCTTGGCTCGGTTCATAAAGACAACAGCATCCCAACCGAGAGTAACGGACGTGCCTGACATTTTTTGGGTTAATTCAGCCAATGAATAACTCATGGGGTATAGACCTTCAATAAAATGATAAATAAAGTGCCGAGCACTGCCGTAGCAGACCCGCCTTTAAATTGACGACAATGAATTAGGGCGTTGCTAGGGACACACATACTCTTGGGCAGCAGTCAGTATTTCCGTGTACTTAGTCAAAGGCAAAGGAACGGCGGCATAGGTATGCACATTATTTTGGGTGCCAAGCACAGTACCGGACACCACAACAAAACTGCCCGGTACAATGACGGCAGGCTCGGTATAAATACCTGTTTTATCGTCGAATGAACCTACGCCTCCGAGCATTTTCCAGATCACATTACTCGATTCAATTGGGCCATTTTTACCCCTGAGTTCAAATTGAACGGTCCCACTTGAAGGGTCGCTGTCCTCAGATAGCCACATCGGCGTTCCGACCCTCTGCCCGACTATTAGTACATGAATAACAGCATTAGCTGTCTTGCCATTGCGCGTTGTTTTAACTTCAAACCTGTCCATAAAAAAGGGCGTAACAGGCGTAGATAGATCACCTGCAGTGTACATACGGCTATTAGGTTTACCTGCAACTTCAGTCAGCGTTGAGCCCCACTCCGGGGTCAAATGCGTCCACTCCAAAGTGTCGTCATTTAATGACTGCGCAGAGAACTCAGTCGTGCCTCCGGGATCGCAACTGATAAACAGAGGGTTTACCGAGATCATCTCATTAGACACCGACACCAAAGCCGAGCTTTTTACAGGCTGCCCTTTGATGTCCCCTTCTGCAGTAACAATAACAGTCAGTAATCCGTCAATCAGTTCAGCCTGAGAAGGCGCACGGTATACACCGCTGGCGCTGATAGTGCCTACCTGCTCACTGACGCCATCCATATCACGTACTTTCCAGGTGACGTTGTCTGGCGTGGGAGTCAATCGGAATTGCAATGCACTGCCGGCCTCGATGTTCGAATTCAATGGCGTCAATACGGCGGTTGTGCGCAGGGGATCTATTTGCCCGAATACAGCAAGATCACCGGGCACGAATGCCTCGGTCAAGTGCAAGGCATTATCGCCTGGAAAAAGAAGATTTCGCAGTACGAAAGTTTCGAGGACAGGTGTGGTGAGCGTTTTAAGAATGCCCTCTAGTACCGGTCTAAACTCATCCTTCATACGAGTGATAATTTGTAAACTCTCCCACCTCAAGTCTTCCAGAGCCTCAATGCCTGTCACAGACATCGCAAAACTGGAAGAGCTCTCATCGCGGGTAAAACTGACGCGACCGGTATCGTTGTCCAACACCACATCAAAGTTGACCGTGTACTGACAGGTGAGTTCAAGAGTGCCATAATCCCACTCTGGTTTCCACGGAGGCTGCCAGTAAACAACACGACTGAAAGGAATCGCATAAGTCTTATCCAGCACAAATTCGATTCGTTCGCCACGCCCCCTTATCGTCAATGCCGGACCACCCGCATCGACTTCAAAGGTAACGTGCAAGTTCGCTTCAAACGTAGCATCAAAATCATCACCGCGGCGTTTGTATTTATGAACAAACTTATTTCTTATGCTGCCCGCCCCCGCCTTTAAACTCCAGGCAATATCCTTACCCCCGCCATTCTCTGGTGTGTAATCCAAAAACTCGATGCCATGACCAATATCAGCCATTGCAGGGCCGCGCATAATGACATCGAACAATACACGGCTGGACAGCAACATAGCACCTGTAAAGGTGTAACCGCATTGATCCGAAGGCAGCAGATAAATAGAGCTTTGATTTGGAAATGATGTACCGTCTGCGCCGTCTTTCAACGTAATAAACAGCATGACGGCGCCATCACCATAATCTTCATCACCCAAGACAGAAAGATAGCTGGATTTAACCACCTTTATTTCAAAATTAATGGGTGTTAATACGCCACTTTCATAACCGTCAATCGCCCCCAAGGAAAACTTTTTTTGCTCGGAAGGCAACGTACTGAAGTACTCTTTAAAACGTCTACCCACGTCTTCCTGGGCGAGGGTACCCATTACAAAGTCAGCCATAAAAGTATCGGCATTATCAATATCAATGATGACCTCGCCTATACCATTAACATTGCCTTTGGTCAGGGGTTGATCCATCCATAAACTGGGGCCGCCAACCGGTAACACCCGGAGTATCCTGTTAATATAGGGCGGCCCTCCCAAAAATTTATCCGTGCTGACAATCATCCCTGCAATCATATTCATAGTCAGTCGGGCGCGAGGATCCTGCTGGGGGTTGGAAATCTCAAAGGAAAGCCTTGGCGCACCGAGTTTTAAATGTTGAATATGCTCTTTTTTATTTGCTTCCCCCCAGCACATCACCATCGAGAGGGGTTCAATGTAACCACCTTCAGTATCAAAGCGCTCTAGGTATCGCAGAAACAATAATTCATTGGATTTTCTCTGATCATACAGCGTTACGGCATCCCAGCCATGGGTCAGAGACTTGCCTTTCATGGCGTTGACTAATTCGACCAGCGTCATTTTACTCATTATTGATTATTTCTCTTCTGGAGTTTATGACTGCCTGTCAGGCCAGCAGTTTTAGCTTTAACGGATTGTTAAAGAGCTGGGTTGAATACCCACCATCAAAACTGACGCTTGCACGCAACGTAAAATATCCGTTAACGGCCACCCCCTCTAGATCCGCACGCGTTAAATGACCGGCAACCCCATTGACACACTCATCTGGCAACACCTCACGAAGAGTAATAATGTCTCGATCATCCATACCGTTGGCGGTCAACCAAAGACGCACTTTTTGTTGTGTCGAAATAAAAGGCCAAAGCCCAATGCCCAGTTGTGCGCCGTCTGCTGGAATATCCGAAAGTCGAAGCGTTGCCGGTGAGCCGATCTGAACCCCTTCGCAGGTAATTCTCGAAGTAATATTCAGCTCACGAATAAAGAGAAACAATGAATGATCTGCCATTTGCCCAGCCACGCTGTAGGTGACTTCGACGGTTTTACCGAAGTTAGACGGCAATACAGTTGCAGGCACTTTGAACTTGGTGGGATTAGACTGACTGGCGTCGTTAATTTCGCAAGAACCACTGGCATCAAAACCTTTGAAGTATGCCGTGACTGAATCCCCCTCACCAATGGTGGCGTCTGCAGGAATCACAATATAGGCACCGCTGTAGGCGAGCATCGGATCCAACTCGTCCCTGTTAGAATTGACGACACTGTTATCGACGGTGGGTGTAGGCAACACCATGGGTTCACGCACGGTCAACTCTAACGGGGTCCCCGTCCCCGCACTGTCTGCACGGGCATATTGATAGCGCACGTCAATGGCACTCCCTCTGTTGGAAGACAACCAGGACGCAGCAAGGGGCACCTCAAGCTTGCCGCTTTCAATGTTGGAAGCATCGACTTTAAGGTGAACGATTGTATTTTTTAAACGGTCGGTGCTCGAGCCTGTGCCATACACCAACACATCATCACCGACGCGTATACCCGGGTAGGGGGGTATCACTACCCGTATCCCGTCGGGAAACAGGCTTGGATTGATCTCGGTGCCCACCAGATCCCTGACACTTGGGGCTGGCAGTGCTTCAAGTAAGGGACTCTTCACCACAATGCTGCGCTCAGCAGACACGGTCTGACGCTCTTCATCAGGTGATGCATAGGTGATCTCGTAATGCAGCCTGAAGACGCCTCCATTCAACGCCGCCAAGTTTGATTTGTATAAAGTCCAACTCAACACTTGCCCAGGATTGTTACCGGGTTCAGTGTCTGAATCGCTCAGAATATAGGCATTAATAGGTACCGATGGGCCGTCAGTTCCATCCTTTTTTACCCCTTTCCAAACGAGCTGAACCTTATCTCCGTTGGACATGGCGGCATAAGGTGCAACAGCGATAGTCATCGAGTCACCGGGTATATTGTCTATGTGGAGTTGGTTATCGTGTGACTCTTTTACTTGGGGAGCCGACAACCGGCCGGCCTTACCGATACCAAAATGAATCCTCTTGGATTCCACCTTCGGCTCATCAGGATCGTCGGTAACACGCTGGAGATAATAAGAGTAGAAAACCTGCCCCTTGTCCAAGCTCATCAAAACGTGATTGGAAACCGGCATTACAAATCCCAATTCATACTCATGGTCGGGATCAATAGGAATAGGAATCCCCGGATAATCGACAGGGTCGCCGTTTTCCGTCACCCCGAGCCAACTTTGATACAGCTCATCCCCCAGTTGCGGGTTGTCATATTTCGCATACGTTAACAACGGCCCACCGTTCAAGGCTTGCGGGTCAACGGTATTATTAATCAAAAGTGGAATGACTGGCCCTTGAAGAGCGTCTTCGACTGCCATGACTCTTTCCTCACTTATTGTGTATGTGTGCACGTACTGTCTCTAACCGACAACGTGAATAGATCAGTATTTGTACGCCCATTTATAAGTGCCGAGTACTCACAGAAGTGCCAGGTTCCCACAACACCCTCGCCTGCTACAGTCTGCAATCTTGTCAATTATCTTCCGCAGGACTCACACATGAGGTTAACCATGTTGCACTTTAAAAAACCGTTCAACTCGATGTTCGTACTTATGCTAATGGCACTCACCAGCCTCAGCAGCGCAACCCCGCTTGAGACCACGAAGCAAAACAGAGGTATCATTCATTTTTTGAATGATAAATATGAAGAAAAATGCACCTTGGCAGTGCCAGAGTTCAATCAAATTTTCAACTTCGGGGCCAGCAATGAATATTGTGAAAACAATATGGTTACCGCATTTTGGTTAGAGGACGTGCCGTCAGCCACCTTGATAAATTTTCACTCCGCTGAAAGCTGTTCCGACGGCCTATCAAAAGATAATTTTTTTATAAAATTTAAAACAGTAAAGGAGCCTACTGACTGGGGAACCCCAAATAACGTTACTACGGTTGACGGCTTGAGAAACCTCAGAGAAGGATGGCTGCTCCCCAAAAAAAATGTACGCATCGAATCCACTTTTGTGGGCGCTGACTTCAACAACAAGAGCCTGAATGAGCAACTCAGCTGCGTTTATATTGAGCGGTCTCAACCGGTTAACTGATCATTATCCCAAGCCAGGCTTACATTATGACCATTTCTGCTGCCGTCACGTCTAACGCCTTTAATTTTCTAAACTTTATAAACAGCCAAGTTGACCCCCGAACGGGCCAATACACGTGCGCCCTTCGATTGCCCGAACTCAAAGCCAATCAATTAGCAGGCCCCACTGTTCCCTTGCACCTCAACTTCAACCCCTTGAACAACGCCGACAGCGGTTTTGGCCGAGGTTGGAACTTGCAGCTCACGCAGTTCAACCCTGCCAACGGTATATTGGCACTGCACACCGGCGAAACATTTAAAGTTAATGTTCAAGGTGCAGAAATCGTTATCCCAGAGAAAAAAATCGACTCTTTTCACTTCCATATTCTGGACAAAAATCGTTACAGAGTTGAGCATAAATCAGGCTTGGTAGAAATCCTTGAGGTCGGCCAGGGCCAATTGGCCATGCCTGTGCAAATGTTTTCACCCCAGGGCCACAGTGTTTCGCTCAACTACGAAGCCTTTGGTACTCAGCCATTGCTCAGTAGCATCAACAACGAAGACGGCTCATCCTTAATCAGTCTGCTTCGTACCCCAAACGAAATGAAGGTCAAGCTGTTCCCTGATACTGCATTAGAAACCGTGTTCGTGTTGAATATAAGTGGGGGGGAAACCAAACGTATTGTCTTACCCACCGAGGACAGTGCCTCTTGGCGCTTCACCTACATCACCTTGAACGATCTAACCTGCCTTAAGCAGGTCGACACGCCAACGGCAGGCCATGAAACGGTCACCTACTCGGGCACCCCCCATTACTTTCCCGGTATTACCGATCGCCAATTGCCCCGCGTAGGCACCCATAGACGCGATCCCGGATTTGGTCAGCCTGCGATCGAAACCCGTTATACCTATGGCTCGAATGACTCTAACAATGCTAACGATCATAACTTTCTAGGCTACGGCAGCGACATTGCGTGGTCTGACGATGGTCTGGACAACCTTTATAAGGTGAGATCCAACTATGAATATGAAACTCAGGAGCACCTATGGGATGCTTCCAGCAACCGGGCCATACGTAGCACTCGGCGGGTGTACAACCGCTTTCATCTCATGCGGACCGAAGAAGTCAAACAAAAAGCATTACTCGAGGAAGACGACACCCTGTTTGTGACTGATATCGAGTACCACATTACCCCTTCGTTTGACTTTAAGGACCAGCCGAACTATTGCCAATTACCTAAAACGATTACTCAAATCTGGCGCAAGGCAAGTTACACAAAACCCCGTCATACCGAAGTGGTAAGCACCACTTATGACAATTTCGGCAACATGTTGATTCAAACCAATGCCAATGGTGTGACAGAAACTTACACGTGGTATGACAAGAACGGCGAAGAGGGCTGCCCTGCTGATCCGCAACAGTTTGTGCGTAATCTGAAAAGTAAAACGGTGACCCCGGCACCCTCAGCTTATGGCGATGCACCGACACTGCAACACCGTTATAGCTATACCGCACATGAAGGTTTAAATGGCAGCCAGGCCTGGCTAGCGATGAGCGAGGAAACGCTCACTCAAGTGAGCAAGGGTGATGCCTCTGCAGTGTTACGCACCATTACTCACGAGTATCAAAACGACCTGGATGATCCGCTATTGTATGGACTCATCCGAAAGATGACACTGACCGTAAACGATCAAATAGATAGCTCGACCACTACAACCTATGACTATGACTTCGCGCACAGCCGTCACGCCGATGTAATGGCCAGGCGAACCGTCAGCACCCTGATCGGTCATGACGACGCTCCAGACAAGCAGGTACGCCAGGTCATCACTGAGGAACACTCGTTACTCAACGGCATCAAACTCAGGAGCCAGGATGCAGACGGCTCTGAAATCATCTATCACCATGACCGTCTTGGCCGTGTGACTGAAGAGGTCGTTGCGCCTGGCACGCCCTATGTGGCCAATCGTCGATATCAATATGTATTGGCTAATGGTTCCGCCGTTCAACAAGCAATCAACTACACAACAGACATCAAGGGTGTTACGACCCGCACATGGCTCGACGGTTTGAATCGGCCATTAAAAGTGGAGCGCCAGGACAAGGACGCTTTGGGCGGGGACCCGAGTCTTTTTCGAACGACCTACAGCGCAACGTATAATCACTTGGGCCAATTGACCCATGAAACCACTGTCGATTGGGAAGGCGACAAAAACATCGCCTTGACCAACACATTCGAATACGACGCCTGGGGCGAACAATATAAAGTCACCGGCGCTGATGGCGTGGTGCGCATTACTGAAAACGATCCCGCCCGTCAGACCTCTACCACGTGGATACAAAACATCGGTATGCCGGTGAAAGTCAGTGGTAAGCGTCGAACAACACTCAACCTGTTCGGCAAAGAAGACAAAATTGAAGCTCTGGACGCCAACGGGCGGCTAGTCAGCGAGCGGCGGTACTTGTACGACGGCTTGGGTAACTGCGTAGAGCAGTTCAACGAAATGGGCGTGCCTACCCGTTTCAAGTACGATTCTTTTTCCCGCGTTCAGACCACAATACTGCCGGATTACACTGAAATACATCGCGAATATGCAGCACACACAGCAGCGCAATTGCCTGTGAGCATGAGCGTGGTTTATGGCGGGACAACATCGTGTGTCGGCAACCAGACCTTTGACGGTCTCGACCGACGGACCACGTTGCAGGTCGGGCCACGCCTTCAACAGTTCTTTTATGACGGTGGCCAGTCTCAGGCAAGCAGGATGATCACCGCTGGCCAAAAAACTATTTCCTACACCTACATACCTGGCCTTGCGCAAACGCCAGTGACCAGCACTGCACCCGATGACGCCTCAATTTTCAACTATGACCCTCACACTGCTCAACTGACAGGGTCGCAGAACCTTCAAAGTGAACACACCTTTGAGTACAACTTCACTGGTCAATTAGTCACTGAAGCCTGGAAGGACCACGTCTCGGGTAAAGAATCCGCGACCACCTTCACCCAAACCCTGAGCGGGCGTCCGTTATCTCGCATCGATACCAATGGTATGACTTGCGTCTACGCTTACGACCACTTGGCACGTATAAAGAGCGTTACCCAAGGGCAAATTCTCGCCACGTTCGACTATGACGAACTGGGCCAAATGAACCTGATTAGCGTGCAGGATCAAAGCAGCCAACAGATCGTTGAAACACGATTGACTTTTGATGACCAGGGCCGTGAAACCGTGCGTCATATATCCCTGGGCGGTGATCACCCCGCGCAAACCATTACCCAGTCCTACAGGGACGATAACAGGCTGAAAAATCGACACCTGCAAGTCGGTGAGCAAACTGAACTATTGGAAACCTTCGGCTACGACCAGCACGGGCGGATGATGGAGTACATTTGCGAAGGTGAACGTCAGCCAAAAGACCGCTATGGCAATGCCATTCACAATCAACTGTTCACCTTCGATGCACTGGACAATATCACTGCGGTGTACACCACCTTTGCTGACGGCACTATGGACGAAGCTGTGAGCTCGTTTGCCCAGAGTGATCCTTGCCAATTGATCAGGATCACTCACAGCCACCCCGACTATGTACTCGAGGGCGAAATCGAACTCGAATATGACGAGAATGGCAATCTTGTTCAGGATGAAACCGGCCAAATCCTGCATTACGACAGCCAGAGCCGACTGGTAAGAGTGACCGGCACCGACGGTCAGGACGTCAGTCAGTACCGCTACGACGCCCATAGCTCTTTGCTGGGTGTCAAGCACGGCACAGAACACGAAACTCTACGCTTTTATCAAGACGATATGCTGTGTCGGACAGAACAAGGAGATAGTCAGGCGCATTATCTGTATTTCGATAACCAGCCCTTGAGTCAACAGCAGCAGGACGACCCTGCTCAAACCCTTCTGCTGATGACCGACGGCAAAAACAGCGTACTAGCTGAGTGTGGTCAACGTGAACTGCGCAAAGCTACCTATGATGCTTATGGTGCACGCAACCTGGATGATGAGCTTAAGTGCACGCTAGGCTTCAACGGAGAGGTACGCGACCAGCAAAGTGGCTGGTACCTGCTGGGCCAGGGATACCGGGCCTATAATCCGACATTGATGCGCTTTCATAGCCCGGACTCACTCAGCCCATTCAGCGCGGGCGGAATTAACCCGTATACGTATTGCGCTGGCGACCCCATCAATTTTGTCGACCCTACGGGGCATGCCAATCGGGGGGTTAACTGGATGGGGGTGTTTGGGGCCGCAATGGCTGCGGTCGGTATCGCTCTTACAGTCGCAGCCGTTGTCATTGCTCCCCCTATAGGAGTAGCCGCGATTGCAACTACCGCAGCTTTCACGGCAATAGGCATTGGTGGCGGCGCCTATGGTATGTATGAAGGTGTCATGGCAACCCATGCGACTAGACTCAAGGACCGTGAAAAAAACGAGACCAGTGCTCTCATCTCTGGCGGTCTGGATGTAGCGTTTGGTGCATGGGGCCTTTGGGGAGCCATCCGCGCTGCAAAAAAAACAGCGGCGGCAAGAGTGAGCTGGCACAACATGGTCCAGGAGAGTCTGGGTAAAGTGGATGGAGCTTATGCGGCTCGTAATGCTTCACGCAATGCCAGTGGTGCAGGCATCGAAACACCCGCCGGGCTTTCTCGAAACAGCAGTGTCCGTTCGGCCAGTGGTCAAAGCTCTGTCGGTGAATCGCCCATGGTTTATAAACCAATGTTCGATCTCAATAGTCCGAGCCGACAGGTAAAAAGCAGCTCCGAACCTGTTATACCGCCAACCGATTATGATAATAGTCCTCCAGCATCACCGAAACAGCCCAAAAGACACACAGGAGGGGCAGTTAACCCTGATGGCACTTGGACAAGAGCCACCGAAGCCGGTGATAGCAAATTAAATAATAAAAGTCTCGATCAACCCCCAAAATCGACGGTTGCAGCACTCAGAAAAAAAATAGGCGCAAAACTTAATTTACGATAACCAGCTATTGAACGAATCACCTAATGCTCCAGCTTAATAAAGCTGGGGCATTTGCGCACATGACGTCATTCACAACTCACAAAAAATGAGAGTTCTCTCATATCCAGCTAATCGCTCCCCTCCTAGAATTTGGCGGCTCTAATCGCCCCGCATGGTGCTAACAAATTTGGCAACATCCGGTTCGATAATTGCGGAAATATTCTATTAAGGGACTTAATTTAATGAAACTATCTTTACTGACTCTACCATTGGGCCTTGCTTTAAGTTTTGCAACAACTTCAGCATTCGCATTCGACGGCACAATCAATTTCTCCGGCAAAATAACCAGTGCAACCTGTCCGATTGAAATCGTTAATCCTGAAAGTGGTGCAGTCAGCAATCTCGTCCCAATGGGCGAGGTGGACGTCAGTGAGTTCACCTCATCCGGCACAGAGGTGGGCGGTCGTGGCTTTCAAATGCGCATCAGCCCTGACAGCAATTGCCTCACTGACAAGAACAAGCTGAATGCAACGGTTACCTTCACCTCGGTACAGGGAGGTGCCGGGGAATACTACGGAATCAAACGCCTCCCTGGGGCTGCCGAAGGTATAGCCGTGGCAATCAAAGACAATACTGGCAACTTCATCCCCACCGGGACAGCATCCACCGTTTATCCGCTGAGTGAGGATGATCCCACTCTCATGTATTTTGTTGCTTCATACATCTCCACGGCCGCATCAGTGGGCGCTGGGCCTGCCGACGCTGATGTCAATTTCCGCGTAGACATACACTGATTGCCCCACTCTCTTTAAAACAACGGGCCTGATAGCCCGTTGTTCACGCCAATACTTCGATACCTGGAGTGCCTATGCTCAGTTGTATTAAAAATGCCATTCGAATAAAGAGTGGTGTTCTGGCCTGTTTTTTAGTCTGGCTCCCCAACAGCCATGCCGCCTTGACGATAAGCAGTACTCGAGTGGTATTCGACAGTGACAAACGAAATGTATCTCTAAGGGTTCTAAACCCCAGTTCTAAACCTTTTGCCGTTCAGACCTGGGTTAATACGATTGCAGATGATCAAACCACCGCGGTCCCATTCATCGCTTCTCCACCGTTGTTTCGCCTAAACGCAAATAAAGAACAGCAGGTGCAGATCAATGGTTTACCTCAATCGCTACCCAAGGATCGCGAGTCACTCTTTTATTTCAATATTCAGGAAATACCACAACTTGAATCCCGCGAAACCAACCAATTGAACATTGCGTTGCGTACCCGTATCAAAATGTTCTGGCGCCCCACTGAACTCACCGCCAGCCCTTTGGACAGTCTGAAAAGCTTGCAATGGTCAATACAGAGCACCGACGGCAAACCTCATCTGATTGTTAACAACCCAAGCCCCTTTCATGTGTCTTTCATACGCATTGAACTCAGCGCTAACGGGCAAACGTTCAGTTTGAAGGACACAACCATGGCACACCCTCTCGACACTCAGACATATGAACTGGATGGCTTCAAGCCGACCCCGGGAATGCAGGTGACCTTCTCGGTTATCAATGATTACGGTGCTATCACTGAGCCCATGACATTGCCCGTGGCCCTTGATCTTTAACATTTCGCGGACTCCCGCCATGCCTTTTTCACCGCACGGAAGTTGTTCGCCTGTGCAGCGGTTTTCACAGTGCATTGTATTAATCGGCGCCAGCATCACCGGGTTAAAACCAGATTCTGCTCACGCGTCCAAGCCAGTGGAGTTCCAATCAACCTTCATGCGCCAAATGGACACCCATGACATCGATGCGGGTGCGCTTGCCCTGAAAACATTGTCCAACAGCCTGCATCTGACACCCGGACGTTACCGGGTCAGTATCGACATCAACCAGACCTTTTTCGACAGTCAAGAGATCGATTTTGCAGCCAATCAACCGGGTGATGAATTGACGCCTTGCTTACCCCAAAAATTGCTCAACGACATGGGCGTTAAGCTCGACAGCCTGGAGCAATCGGATGTGGTGCTCGAAACATGCGTTGATATACAACGGCTGATTCCGGGCGCAACGGTGCAAATGGATAGCGCAAAACTGACCCTCTCTATCTCCATTCCGCAAATTGCCATGCGCCGTGACATTGCCGGTTATGTCGACCCACAACGCTGGGATTACGGCATCAACTCCGCATTTGTAAATTATCAACTTTCGGCGCAGCAAGGCCGTAATGATCGAACCGGTCAGGACAACAGTCACAACCTGTACTTGAATAGCGGGCTGAACCTGGGCGTCTGGCGCTTGCGCAGCAATAACACTTTTCGCAGTGACGCCACAGGCGGTCGCGCATGGTCGCGCGCCTATACCTATCTGCAACGCGACCTTGCGAGTGTCCATTCGCAGTTGACACTGGGCGAGACTTTCACGCCGGGAGATGTATTCCGCAGCGTCCCGATCAGAGGTGTACAGATTGCCTCGGACATGAGCATGTTGCCCGACTCGCAACAACGCTATGGGCCGATAATACGCGGCGTTGCGCAAACACGGGCCAAGCTCGAGATACGTCAGAACGGTTTCCCGATCTATTCCACTTATGTCAGTGCAGGCCCCTATGAAATCAATGACCTCACTCTGGCCAGCGGCAGCGGTGAACTGGAAATAATCCTGACCGAGGCTAATGGCCAAGTGCGGCGTTTCACTCAACCGTATGCAACGCTCACTCATTTACTGCGCGAGGGCGTGTGGCGTTATAGCGCCAGCATGGGTCGCTACAACGCACCGTTTTACGCCACGGATGATTCAATGCTCTGGCAAGGCACCCTGGCTATGGGTACACGATGGGATTCGACAGTGTACGGCGGCTTGATGGGCAATGATTTCTATCAGGCCACTACGGTGGGTCTGGGTAAAGGCCTTGGGGTGTTAGGGGCCCTGTCATTTGACCTGACACGCTCCTACGCGCAAACCAATCCCGATAATAGCCAGCACAACGTCCAGGGCATGAGCTACGCCGTGAAGTACGGCAAGTCATTCGAGACTAGAACAAACCTGCGCTTCGCGGGTTATCGCTACTCCACCGAAGGCTATCGTGACTTTAATGAAGCTGTGCGCGAACGCAGCGCAGACCAGCGCTTTCGTGGAAGCCGACGCAGCATGCTGGAAGCTTCGGTGTTTCAGGACATCGGTCTCTATAGCTCACTGAACCTGATATTTTCCCAGGAGAGTTACTGGCAGCAGGATGACGCTCAGCGTCAATTCCAGTTCAGTTTCAGCAGTCGCTTCAATACGGTGAACTACTCCCTCTACGCCTCTCAATCGTTGAACGATGATGAGTTCAACGAGCGTCAGTTCGGCTTGAACATCTCAGTACCTCTGAATTTCGGACGATCAACCACCGCCACCTACGACGTGCGCCAGAACAGAGGTCAGCTCAACCACCGTGCCTCTGTGTCAGGCCGCGCCAAAAATAGCTTGCTCAATTACAGGGCCTCCGTGACCCATAATGAAACCGGTCAACAAAGCGCTGAACTGTCTCTTGGCTATCAGGCCCCCTTTGCCAGCCTTGGCGCGGGCCTTACGCAAGGGACCGATTTCAACACCCTTTCGCTTAACGCCAGCGGCGCATTGCTGTTGCATGCCGATGGGCTGGAAACCGGACCCTATTTGGGTGAAACCAGCGGCCTGATCCATGTCCCGAATATCGCCAACGTAGGCCAGTTGAATGATTCCAGTGCCAGAACCAACGACCGTGGTTATGCCTTGATCCCCTACCTGCAACCCTTTCGAATCAACCGGGTAATCCTTGATACCGCCCAGCTGGATCCAAATGTAGAAATTGATAACGGCGTTACCCAAGTGGTTCCAAGACGTGGTGCCGTGGTCAAGGCGAGTTTTCCTGCCCGTAAAGTAGAGAGGATCCTCGTCAGCACCCGTGATCATCATGGCGTAGCCCTACCCTTTGGCGCTCAGATCAGCAACGCCGATGGCCTTGTTCTGGGTATTGTCGGTCAGGCCGGTCAGGCCCTGTTGAGCACTGATGAGGGACAGCAAATCATCTATGTGCGATGGGGCAAAACGTCCGCAGAGCAATGCCAGGCGCAGTTCGACACTCACAGCATGCCCTTGGAACAAGGCTACCGGGTTCAAGACCTGGTGTGCCGCTGATTCACTCTTCGTTTACTAATACGCGGGCACTTTGCACTGCCTGCGTTACTTTTGCCGGGATGAAACAAAGCATGCTGAAAAGATTAACGCCTGGCGTGTTCTTACTCGCAGCCAGCGGGCTATTACCCCTTGGCACTACCTACGCTTCCAGCAACAGTTGTTACTGGGGAACCGGGCAGGGACCCATTCAGTATACGGTCGATGTCGGCGCACTCTTTGTTCCCAGGGATGCTCAGGTAGGTGATCCTATAGGCCCGGTTGATAAGCTATTTGTTTCAAGAAACAGCAGGAGCGCCATCTTCTGTGAGAATGACGGCACAGTCATACTGAGGTTCAATGCCAGAAGCGCCGGGGCAACGGTAGCCGGGCCCATTTCACTTAAGAGCGGCATGACAACCGGCGCCCTGTTACAGACCAACATCTCGGGTGTTGGCGCCCTAATCAGTTTCGGCAGCCCCTATGATGGTCGCAACACAGGTCTGTGGAAACTGGACGGGCCTGACAGCTCGGTGCCATTCAATGCCCACATCGATTTTTACACCCCTTTTCCAATTCAACACAACCTGTTAAGGGGCACCATCACCCTGATCAAAACCGGCGAAATCGATCCCGGCATGCAGACGCTGGACTCGGGAAAAGAATTGGTCAAAGGCTCGTTTAACGATATCCCGGATGCCTTCGGCGTGGCCTTGAGCGGTTCTGTAACACGTGCAGAATGCACCCTTTCAGCCAACCCTGTAAGCGCCGACCCGGTCAAACTCGGTGATTGGCCAAATACCGAATTCATTGGTGAAGGCCATACGAGCGATGCAGTGCCCTTCACGATCGCGTTGAATGCTTGTATCTCCGACAAACCCGGAGGAACTGTGACCCATGCACATATCCGCCTGGAGCCCACGGCAGGCGCGGTGACCCTGGACGCCAGCCTGGGATTGATGAGTTTGATGCCAAGCTCTACCGCGCAAGGCATCGGTATTCAAATTTTGGGGCGCGATGCACTTACTCCCGTAACCCTGGAAACGGATGTACTCCAAGGCGCAATTCCAGCTACAGGAGGCATGATGCTTCAGTTTAATGCACGCTATTATCAGACCGCGCCAGCAAACGCTGTTGTTGCTGGCGCCGCGGATGGTGCGCTGGGTTTCACCATTACTTATAAATAGTTCAACCCAGTGGGTGCGGTGTATTCGAACCGATGCACCGCCCTCTAACCGAATAGTCTCTTAGGGCAGCCGTGTGTCAGCGACGCTTGTCATAAAGCTTCGGTTCACCGGGCGGACGGGTTTTGAAACGTCGATGGGCCCACAGGTATTGCTCAGGGCACTCACGAATGGCACGTTCAACCCATTGATTGATGCGCAGGCAATCTGCTTCATCACTTTCTCCGGGAAAATCGCTCAAGGGCGCATGGATCACTAGCTTATAACCGCTGCCATCCGCCAGTCGCTGTTGAGTAAAAGGCACAACCTGCGCCTTGCCCAACTTGGCGAATTTACTGGTGGCCGTAACGGTAGCGGCTGGAATACCGAACAGCGGCACGAAAATACTCTGCTTTGAACCGTAGTCCTGATCGGGGGCGTACCAAATAGCCCGCCCGGACCGCAGTAACTTAAGCATACCGCGAACATCATCGCGCTCTACGGCTAACGAATCAGCGTTGTGCCGTTCACGCCCGCGTCGCTGAATAAAATCGAACAGCGGGTTGTTATGCTCACGGTACATCCCATCAATGGTGTGCTTCTGACCGAGCAACGCTGCGCCGATTTCCAGCGTGGTGAAGTGAAACGCCATCAAGATGACGCCCTTCCCCTCTCGTTGCGCGTGCTCAAGGTGTTCCAGCCCTTCAACATGAGCCAACTTGGCCAGTCGGGGCTTGGACCACCACCAGCTCATGGCCATTTCGAAGAAGGCAATACCGGTGGAAGCGAAGTTATCCTTGAGTAACCGTTCACGCTCAGCCGCCGTTTTTTCCGGAAAACACAGCTCAAGATTGCGCGCAGCAATGCGCCGTCGATCGCCAGCGACTCGATACATCAGGCCACCCAGGACGCGGCCGATACACAGTTGAACTTTATAAGGGAGTTGTACCACTAACCACAGCACACCGAGCCCTAGCCATAGCAGCCAAAACCTGGGGTGAAAAAAAGCAGCACGAAAATGCGGGCGATCCATTAATGATTCCGGGCAGATACAAGGCCGGCCATTCTACATCGTTCGACCCCGCTTGCGGCTCGCGAGCGTTCTCGTTATAAGTCTCAACACTTTAAGTGACAAGCCGCGTTAACAGACCATGAGCCAAACCGAATCGCTAGACCAAGCCCCTGTGTTCCAGCTAAAGGGCAGTATGCTCGCCATTACGGTGCTGGAACTGGCCAAAAACGACCTTGAAGCCCTTGACCGCCAACTGGCTGCGAAAGTGGCGCAAGCACCCAATTTTTTCAGCAACACCCCGTTGGTACTGGCACTCGACAAGCTTCCCGCCGGTATAGGGCCAATCGATTTGCCGGGTCTGATGCGTATCTGCCGCCAACACGGCCTGCGCACCCTGGCGATTCGCGCCAGCCGTATTGAAGACATTGCCGCAGCCATCGCAATCGACCTTCCCGTGTTGCCGCCCTCAGGCGCGCGCGAGCGACTGATTGAACCTGTTGAAGCCCCGGCGCCTGCGAAAAAACCTGAAAAACCGCCTGAGCCAACGATAAAGCCGACCAAGATCATTACCACTCCGATACGCGGCGGTCAGACCGTGTATGCCGAAAACTGTGACCTGGTGGTCATCGCTTCAGTCAGCCCCGGTGCGGAACTTATGGCCGATGGCAACATCCATGTGTACGGGCCTATGCGTGGCCGTGCACTCGCCGGCCATAAAGGAAATACCAAAGCACGAATCTTTTGCCAGCAATTGAGCGCCGAACTGGTGTCAATTGCTGGTAAGTACAAAGTTTCAGAAGACCTGCGTCGCGACCCCTTATGGGGCACAGCGGTGCAGATCAGCCTGTCAAGTGACATGTTGAACATCACCCGTCTTTAACGGATACTCTCGCCATTTCCAAGCATCTTGAAATCGTAGGCGAACAGCAATCTTGTAGGAAATAATCGGCAGTTTTTCCCTTGTGTAAACCTGACCTATACAGAAATCCCCAAGGCTGTTCACCTGCTGTCGTTTATAAAGATGTTATTCAGGGACTAGAAAGTCCTTTTTCCTTAGGGGTGAAGCACCTTGGCCAAGATTCTAGTGGTTACATCCGGCAAGGGTGGTGTGGGTAAGACCACCACCAGCGCCGCTATCGGTACCGGTCTCGCTCTGCGCGGCCACAAAACAGTCATCGTCGACTTCGACGTTGGCCTGCGTAACCTCGACCTGATCATGGGTTGTGAGCGCCGCGTAGTGTATGACTTCGTTAACGTAGTTAACGGCGAAGCCAACCTGCAACAGGCGCTGATCAAGGACAAACGCCTTGAAAACCTGTACGTGCTGGCCGCCAGTCAGACCCGTGACAAAGACGCACTGACCAAAGACGGCGTCGAAAAAGTTCTGATGGAACTTAAGGAATCCTTCGAATACATAGTTTGCGACTCTCCGGCGGGTATCGAAACCGGTGCTCACCTGGCGATGTACTTTGCTGACGAAGCCATTGTCGTGACCAACCCCGAAGTGTCCTCGGTACGTGACTCCGACCGCATGCTGGGCCTGCTGGCCAGCAAGTCACGTCGCGCTGAGAACGGTGAAGACCCGATCAAAGAACACTTGCTGCTGACTCGCTACAACCCGGACCGCGTCTCCAAAGGCGAAATGCTGGGTGTTGAAGACGTTAAAGAAATTCTGGCCGTAGCCTTGCTGGGCGTGATCCCTGAGTCTCAGGCCGTTCTTAAAGCCTCCAACCAGGGTGTGCCCGTGATCCTCGATGATCAGAGCGACGCCGGTCAGGCCTACAGCGATGCCGTTGATCGCTTGCTGGGCAAAACCGTGGAGCATCGGTTCCTTGATGTACAGAAGAAGGGATTCTTCGAGCGCCTGTTTGGAGGCAACTAAACAATGAACATTTTTGACTTCTTTCGTACCCGCAAAACGCCTACCACCGCGTCGGTCGCGAAAGAGCGTCTACAGATTATCGTGGCGCACGAGCGCGGCCAACGCAGCACCCCGGACTACCTGCCTGCCCTGCAAAAAGAGCTGGTTGAAGTGATCCGCAAATACGTCAATATCGGCGACGATCAAGTTCAGATTGCCCTCGAGAATGAAGGTAGCTGCTCGATTCTGGAACTCAATATCACACTGCCAGATCGTTAATCGATCCGGCAGACACCACGGCGACCTGGTCGTCTTCTCTACCGAGAAGACTTCCTTGTCGCCGTTGGCGTTTGTTAAGAGGCTGCTTTAATGCCGTTGTCCAATATTCACATCCTTCATGAGGACGCTGGCGTTCTGGTGGTCAACAAACCTACCCTGTTGCTGTCAGTGCCGGGGCGCGCCGATGACAACAAGGATTGCCTGATTACCCGCCTGCAAGAAAACGGTTACCCGGAAGCGCGCATCGTGCATCGGCTGGACTGGGAAACCTCGGGGATCATCCTGCTGGCTCGTGACGCCGACACTCACCGCGAGTTGTCCCGTCAGTTTCATGATCGTGAAACCGAAAAAGCCTACACCGCACTGGCATGGGGCCAACCCGAACTGGACAGCGGCAGTATTGACCTGCCCCTGCGCTATGACCCGCCCACCAAGCCTCGTCACGTGGTCGACCATGAGTTTGGCAAAAACGCGTTGACGTTCTGGAAAGTGCTGGACCGGTGTGGCGATTACTGCCGGGTTGAGCTGACACCGATCACCGGGCGCTCCCATCAATTGCGCGTACACATGCTGTCTATCGGCCACCCTCTACTGGGTGATGGGCTTTACGCACACCCTCAAGCGTTGGCCGCTTGGCCACGCCTGTGTCTGCACGCCAGCATGCTCAGCTTTACCCATCCGCAGACAGGCGAGCGCCTGCGCTTCGAGTGTCCGGCACCGTTTTGAAGCCCCTTAACCGGTAGCCACTGCCGCAGGCTGCGACCGCGCGTGAAGCGGTCGCGCTCTGGATGATCCTTCGGATCTTGCCGCAGCCTGCGCCAGCGACTACAGGTGACATCGACTACTCCAGCCCTAACAACAATTCTTGCGATCAATGCGCTAAACTCGCGGCCTTGCTGTCTGGAGTAACTTATGCGCGAAGAGTTGAACCAAGGCCTGATCGACTTCCTCAAGGCCTCCCCTACCCCGTTTCATGCCACTGCCAGCCTGGTGCAACGTCTGGAGGCTGCCGGTTATCAGCGCCTGGACGAGCGCGAAACCTGGTTCACCGAAGCCAATGGCCGCTATTACGTCACGCGTAATGACTCATCCATCGTCGCCTTCAAGCTGGGTCGCCATTCACCTCTGCACGGCGGCATTCGTATGGTGGGTGCACACACAGACAGCCCTTGCCTGCGCGTCAAGCCACAACCCGAACTGCAACGCCAGGGCTTTTGGCAATTGGGTGTCGAAGTGTACGGAGGCGCTTTGCTGGCTCCGTGGTTCGATCGTGATCTTTCACTGGCCGGACGTGTCACCTTCCGCCGTGATGGCAAGGTCGAAAGCCAACTGATCGACTTCAGGGCTCCGATTGCGACCATCCCCAATCTGGCCATCCACCTCAATCGTGCTGCGAATGAAGGCTGGGCAATCAACCCGCAAACCGAATTGCCGCCAATTCTCGCTCAGGTTGCGGGTGACGAGCGCGCCGATTTCCGTGCCTTGCTGACCGACCAGTTAGCCCGTGAGCATGGCTTGAATGCCGACGTGGTGCTTGATTACGAGCTGAGTTTCTACGACACCCAAAGCGCAGCGGTAATTGGCCTGAACGGCGACTTTATCGCCGGCGCACGCCTCGACAATCTGTTGTCCTGTTACGCCGGTCTGCAAGCGCTGCTCAATGCCGAAACAGAAGAAACCTGCCTGTTTGTGGCCAACGATCATGAAGAAGTCGGCTCTTGTTCGGCTTGCGGTGCCGACGGACCGATGCTGGAGCAAATCCTGCAACGGGTGCTGCCTGAAGGCGACGAATACGTGCGCACGATTCAAAAGTCGCTGCTGGTCTCGGCCGACAATGCCCACGGTGTTCACCCCAACTACGCCGACAAGCACGACGCCAACCACGGCCCTAAACTCAATGCCGGGCCGGTGATCAAAGTCAACAGCAACCAGCGCTACGCCACCAACAGCGAAACCGCCGGGTTTTTCCGCCACCTGTGCATGGCCGAAGAAGTGCCCGTGCAAAGCTTTGTGGTACGCAGCGACATGGGCTGCGGCTCGACCATTGGCCCTATCACTGCCAGCCATTTGGGGGTGCGCACTGTAGACATCGGCCTGCCAACCTTTGCCATGCACTCCATTCGCGAGCTTGCCGGCAGTCACGACCTCGCGCACTTGGTCAAAGTACTCAGCGCGTTTTACGCCAGCAACCAATTACCCTGAACAAAGCCCTGCGTGGTCGCTGCCGCAATGTGCGGTAGTGGCCACAGGCTGCGCGCCGGCCTCATTGATTTTTGACGCATATCACCACACTTTTCAGAAAAGCATCCTAGACTCGAAGCATTATTTCCTTCAGGTCTAAAACAATGGTCTCGGTATCCGAATTTCAGTCAGTGTTCATTCCCATCGTCTGCGGCATGTTGTTACTGACCCTTGGCTTCACCTTTCGCGAGCGCCCAAGCGGTTTCGGCGTATTGATGATCTGGTGTGGCATGTTGCTGATCTTCGGCACCATTGTGTTCAAGATTCTCGCAAAGCTTAACGACTAATCACGCTTCCCTTAGCGGCCACATTTGCCGTCATTTATTTAAATGTGACAAGAAATGAATGATTGCGGCCCCTAGCGTACACTCGGTCAATTCGCCGCCTACGAGGTTGATCGCCCAGTGCTTTTTCGTCTTTTTACCTTCCCTTCCCTCTTGCTTGCCTGCCTGCTGACTCTGCTGCCACTGACATCAGCTCAGGCCGTTGGTATTTCCAGCATGCTCGGCGGGTCGGACAAGACCCAGTCGCAACCGACCGAACCCTTGGGCCAGTCACTGGACGAGGTGATCAAAAACCTCGAAAACGATCAACAGCGCAGCAAGCTGCTGACTGACCTGAAAAAGCTCCGCGACGCCACGAAGCAAGCCCAACCTGAAGCTGAAATTGGCGTTTTGGGACTCATCGGCAGCACGCTGTCAGACCTCGAAAAGCAGTTTTCAGGAACTGACAGCCCCACCTATCGCTGGTCCAAAGAAATCAGTCAGGCCAAAGAAGAACTTACGCAACTCATGTTGCCGGCCAATCAATGGCTGCCGATCATCTTCGCGTTTGCGCTGATCATTATGGTCTGGAGCCTGCTGGCGGCGCTGCTGATCTGGGTAAGCCACCGTGTGCGCTTGCGCTTTGGCCTGAGCGAGGAGTTGCCGCAGCACCCCAAGGCAGTCGACATGCTGCGCTTTGCCTTGCGCAAACTGGGCCCCTGGCTCGTGGCATTGGTCATCACGGTTTACGGTAGCTACGCGCTGCCCTCATCCCTGGGTAAAGACCTCGCGATGGTGCTGGCCTATGCGCTGGTGATTGGCACCTGTTTCTCGGCGATCTGTGTCATCGCCTTTTCGCTGCTAGACGGCCCGCATCGCCATCGCGCCTTGCACATCCTGCGGCATCAGGCATTTCGTCCTTTGTGGTGGATCGGCAGCTTTGCTGCATTTGGCCAGGCACTGAGCGACCCACGACTGGTCGCGACCCTGGGTGTGCATCTGGCGCACACCGCAGCCACGTTTGCGAATGTGATGGCAGCACTGTCTGCCGGATTGTTTATCATCCGGTTCCGCCGTCCCATCGCCCACCTGATCCGCAACCAACCCTTGTCGCGCCGCCTCACCCGACGCGCCTTGAGTGAGAGCATCGAGATTCTGGGCACTTACTGGTATGTGGCGGCCTTGATTCTGGTTGCCATTTCTCTGGCCGCGACCTTTATCTCGGCGGGCGACAGCAGCACCGCCCTGCGCCAGTCACTGATCTGCACCGTACTGGTTGTGCTGTGCATGGTGATCAACGGACTGGTGCGGCGCCACGCGCAAAAACCTCAACGCGGGATCAAGCGTCACGCCCTGTATTCCGAACGCCTGAAAAGCTTTGTCTACACCTTGATTCATATGGTGGTGTGGCTGGTGTTCATAGAGTTGGGGCTGCGCGTGTGGGGCATGTCGCTGATCAGTTTTACCGAGGGTGACGGCCACGAGATCAGCGTCAAACTGTTTGGACTCGCTGGCACCTTATTGTTTGCCTGGTTTATCTGGATTATTTCCGATACCGCCATCCACCATGCATTGACCCGCTCTCGCAAAGGCCTGGCCAATGCTCGCGCGCAAACCATGATGCCGCTGATTCGCAATGTCCTGTTTGCAGCCATATTCATCATTGCCCTGATTGTCGCCCTGGCCAATATGGGCATGAATGTAACGCCGCTGCTGGCAGGTGCAGGTGTGATCGGTCTGGCCATTGGTTTCGGCGCCCAATCGCTGGTGGCTGACTTGATCACCGGCCTGTTCATCATCATTGAAGACTCACTGGCGATCGATGATTACGTGGATGTAGGTGGCCATTTGGGGACAGTAGAAGGCCTGACCATTCGCACAGTGCGCCTGCGAGATATCGACGGCATTGTGCACACCATCCCGTTCAGCGAAATCAAAAGCATCAAGAACTATTCCCGCGAATTCGGCTACGCGATCTTTCGTGTGGCCATCCCTTACAACATGGAAATTGACGACGCGATCAAGTTGATGCGCGACGTGGGGCAAAAGATGCGCAGCGATCCGCTGCAACGTCGCAACATCTGGTCACCGCTGGAGATTCAGGGTGTGGAGAGTTTCGAGTCCGGCAGCGCGATTTTGCGGGCCCGCTTCAAGACTGCACCTATCAAGCAGTGGGAAGTGTCGCGGGCGTTCAATCTGTCGCTCAAACGCCATCTGGATGAAGCAGGGCTGGATTTGGCAACTCCGCGTTTGAGCGTGCAAGTGATTACTGCGGGAAGCGGTGTGTTGCAAAAGGATTGAGGGGGGGCATGACGGCACGGGCGCGTGAAGATCAGCAAGCTCGCTTCTACACGCGCGTGCCTACATCCACGCCGACATGAATCGCATCATGTCGCCAGTATTCAAGATCACAGTCGATCAGCCGATCGTGCTGGTCGTAATTGACTCGCACAATTCTCAAGCCAGGGCTTCCAGTGGACACTTTCAATGTGGCTGCCGCTTCAATGGGTAAAGCCGTAGGCACAATCTCGAAACGCACTCGACCGTAGTGCAAGTCATAATGCCGGGCGTATAACTCGGTAATTGATTGAGTGAGATCAAACCCCAGTATCTGCGGAAAGTATTGCGGGTTCAGATAATGCTCGACGTACAGCACCAGTCGACCGTCAATGCGTCGCCCCCGACAAATCTGGATCACGCTCGACAGCGCTGGCAGCTGTAAACGCTCGCACACCGCCGCCGTGGCGGGTTGCAAGCGCGCTGAAATCACTTCGGTGGTTGGCACCCGTCCCTGAGCGCTGACCATGGCGTGAAAATGACTGCGCTGCATCAGGTTGTAGGCCAGCCGTGGCGGTGACACAAACCAGCCGCGACGCTCTTCTCGATAGACCAAGCCCTCGGATTCAAGCTGCAGCAACGCCTCCCGTAGCGTAACGCGGGTGGTGGCAAACAACTCACTCAGCTTGCGTTCCGCCGGTAATTGGCTACCCCCTGCCAGCAGTCCTCGCTCTATCTGCTCTTGCAGCGTCCGGCTTATGGCTGTCACCGCCTTGGGCGCATCATCTCGCATCACTGTTACCTATCTGGACTAGTCCAGCACCAAATGTGGGCAGGCTGCGCCTGTAAATGCTTCAAATCATCGGACTATCAGCCTAGGCCGCGCAGATGACTGTTCGATGACAGCGCACCCCGGCCAACGCTTGGAGGCCAGGCCCGGTAAGGCTTTGAGCATGGTCTACGCTTAGCCAGAGCGTTGCTTTTAATGGCTTAAAGAGCTTGCACAACCCATACCGACATTAAAGTGTCATGAGCGCCCCTTAAATTGGCTCAGGTATTGCTGACCTAGACCAAACCACCGCAAAAGATCAATAAAACGCAGCGTTGAAAACGCCCAAGGAGCTTCGGATGAAACAGTTTTTCCTGGCATCACTGTTAGGCACGAGCATCGCCCTTTGCACCTCGGCCATGGCCGCCGACGTTGACCTGCAAGCCCTCGAAACCGCTGCAAAAGCCGAAGGTGCAGTGAACAGTGTCGGCATGCCCGATGACTGGGCCAACTGGAAAGCCACGTGGACAGATCTGGAAAAAAAATACGGCCTCAAACACATGGACACCGACATGAGCTCGGCTCAAGAAGTGGCCAAGTTTGATGCAGAGAAAGACAACGCCAGCGCCGATATCGGTGACGTCGGCGCGGCATTCGGCCCGATTGCGGTGGCCAAGGGCGTTACCCAGCCATACAAACCGACCACCTGGGATCAAATCCCGGACTGGGCCAAGGACAAGGATGGCAACTGGGCATTGGCTTACACCGGCACCATTGCTTTTATCGTCAACAAAAAACTGCTGCATGGTTCTGAAGTCCCGACCAAGTGGGCTGACTTGGTGAAAGGCAAATATAAGGTGTCCATCGGTGACGTCAGCACTGCCGCTCAAGCCTCCAACGGCGTTCTGGCTGCCGCGATTGCCAAGGGGGGGAGCGAATTGAACATCCAGCCTGCGCTACTGATGTTCGCTGATATCGCCAAACAGAGGCGTCTCTCATTGGCCAACCCGACCATTGCAACCATGGAAAAGGGCGAAGTAGAGGTGGGTGTGGTTTGGGATTTCAATGGTCTGAGCTACAAGGCCAAGATGGCGAACCCGGATGACTACGTGGTGCTGATTCCTTCTGACGGTACTGTGATTTCGGGTTACACCACCATCATCAACAAATACGCGAAGCACCCGAATGCAGCCAAATTGACCCGCGAATTTATCTTCAGCGATGCAGGGCAAATCAACCTGGCCAACGGCAATGCCCGACCTATTCGCGCAGAACACCTCACGTTGCCGCCTGAAGTACAGGCCAAGCTGCTGCCGAACGAGCAATACAAAAACGTGACGCCAATCAAAGACGCTGCTGCGTGGGAAAAAACCTCCAAAGCGCTACCGCAACTGTGGCAGGACCAAGTCATTATCCAAATGAATTAAACGAGTGATCCCGTAGCAGCTGCCGCAGGCGGCGTCCGGCGGCATGGCCAGCGTAAATTCATTCACGGTTCAGACCGTGATAATTGGGTCTACGATCGCTGCGCAATCGGACGCAGCCTGCGGTAGCTGCTACGGGTCAGACGAGCCATATCCAGCTTGTTCGCGGAGTCGCACATGAAACACAAGGTCATTCTGGTGGTTCTCGACGGTCTGAATTACACCGTCGCCAATCATGCCATGGGGCATTTGCAGGCGTACGTGGGTGCCGGGCGCGCCGCCTTGTACACACTCACGTGTGAACTCCCCGCCCTGTCCCGCCCGCTCTACGAGTGCATCCTGACCGGTGTAACGCCCATCGAAAGCGGCATTGTGCACAACCATATTTCTCGTCTGTCTCATCAGCGCAGCGTGTTTCACTACGCCCGAGAGGCCGGTTTAAGCACGGCGGCTGCGGCGTATCACTGGATAAGCGAACTGTACAACCGCTCACCTTTTATCGCCGCACGCGACCGTCACACGCAAGACAGCGACTTGCCCATCCAGTACGGGCATTTTTACTGGAGCGATCACTACCCCGACTCACACCTGTTCGCAGACGCCGAACACTTGCGCGTCAACCACACACCGGATTTTCTGCTGGTTCATCCCATGAACATCGACGATGCCGGTCACAAACACGGCCTGGACTCGGCGCAATACCGCAACAGCGCCCGCTCTGCCGACATTATTCTGGCCGACTACCTCCAGGGTTGGCTGCTCGCAGGCTATCAAGTGCTGATCACCGCCGACCACGGCATGAACAACGACCGATCGCACAACGGTTTGCTGCCCGAAGAGCGTGAAGTGCCCCTGTTTGTGCTGGGTGATGCCTTCAGCCTGAACCCCGACGTCATGCCTAAACAAACTGAACTGTGCGGCACTGTGTGCGAGTTGCTTGGCATCGCCCACGATAAACCGTTGTGCCGTGATTTACTGAGGCCCGCGCCATGACCCGCGGAAAATGGTTAGCGCTATTGTGCCTGGTGCCCTTCGCGGTGTTTTTTATCCTGTTCCAAATCGCCCCACTGTTCTGGGTACTGATACACAGTGTGCAATCTGAAGAAAGCGGTTGGGGACTGGCTAACTTCAGCAAAATTTTCAGTTCAAAGTTTTATCTTCAAGCCATCCAGCACAGCCTTGAGATCAGCTTTTGGTCCAGCCTGTTCGGCATTGTGATTGCCGTGCTGGGCAGTTACTCGCTGCGCAAAGTAGATTCGCGGTTGCGCAACTTCGTTAACGCTTTCGCCAATATGACCAGCAACTTCTCGGGCGTCCCACTGGCGTTCGCGTTCATCATCCTGCTGGGGTTTAACGGCAGCATCACGATCATGCTTAAACAGGCAGGCATCATCGAGGACTTCAACCTTTACTCGAAAACCGGTCTGATCATTCTCTACACCTACTTCCAGATCCCACTCGGCGTATTGCTGCTGTACCCGGCATTTGATGCGCTGCGCGAAGACTGGCGCGAATCAGCTTCGTTACTGGGTGCTAGCAGTTGGCAGTTCTGGCGCCATATCGGACTGCCCGTCCTGACACCCGCCCTGCTGGGCACATTTGTGATTTTGCTGGCTAACGCCCTGGGCGCCTACGCCACGGTGTATGCCTTGACCACCGGCAATTTCAACGTACTGCCGATCCGCATTGCGGCCATGGTGTCGGGAGATATCAGCCTGGACCCTAATATGGCCAGCGCCCTGGCGGTGATTTTGGTGGGGTTGATGACCTTGGTCACGTTGGTGCATCAATGGCTGTTAAAGAGGAGCTACCATGTCGCGCGCTGAAGCCCCAACCGCCAGCGTTTACCACCGTAGCGTGGTTTACCTGCTGTTTCTCATCTTGCTATTGCCCCTGCTTGGCACGCTGATCTACTCAATCTCCAGCAGTTGGTCGGCGACCATTCTGCCCAGTGGATTCAGCTTCAAGTGGTACAGCCAATTGTGGAGCGACCCGCGCTTTTTATCCGCCTTCGGTCGCTCATTACTGGTTTGCGTCGGCGCACTGGTGCTGTCCGTGGTGCTGATTCTGCCGTTGCTGTTTGTGGTCCATTACCACTTCCCCAAACTCGACGCGCTGATGAATATCCTCATCCTGCTGCCGTTCGCGGTACCGCCTGTTGTCTCCTCAGTCGGCTTGCTGCAACTGTATGGCTCCGGGCCGATGGCAATGGTCGGCACTCCCTGGATCCTGATCGGTTGCTACTTCACCATCGCCCTCCCCTTCATGTACCGGGCTATCACCAACAACCTGCAAGCCATTCACCTGCGAGACCTGATGGACGCGGCCCAATTGCTCGGTGCCAACACCTGGCAAGCCGCATTTCTGGTGGTTTTGCCTAACCTGCGCAAAGGCTTGCTGGTAGCGCTGTTGCTGTCATTTTCGTTCCTGTTCGGCGAATTTGTGTTCGCCAACATTCTGGTGGGCACCCGCTATGAAACCTTGCAGGTGTTCCTCAATAACATGCGTAACAGCAGCGGCCATTTCACCAGTGCACTGGTGATCTCGTACTTCCTCTTTGTACTGGTGCTGACTTGGGTTGCCACCTTCCTGAACAAGGACAAAAGCCAATGAGCTTCGTCAGCGTCGAACATTTGCAAAAAACTTATTCTGCGACCCCGGTATTCAGCGATATCAATTTCACCATCAGCAAGGGCGAATTTGTCACCCTGCTTGGCCCCTCGGGGTGCGGCAAATCAACCCTGTTGCGCTGTATCGCCGGGTTAACCCCGGTGGATGCCGGCCAAATCCTGCTGGAGGGTCAGGACATCGTTCCACTGAGCCCACAAAAGCGCGACATCGGCATGGTGTTTCAGAGTTACGCGCTGTTCCCCAACATGAGCGTCGAGCAAAACGTGGCCTTCGGCTTGCGCATGCAGAAAGTCAGCGCCAACGACACCCAAAAACGCGTAGCAGAGGTGTTGCAGCTCGTAGAACTGAACGACTTTGCCACGCGCTATCCTCATCAACTCTCAGGGGGCCAATGTCAACGTGTTGCCTTGGCACGTTCGCTGGTGACACGACCGCGCCTGTTATTGCTCGATGAGCCGCTGTCAGCCCTGGATGCGCGTATTCGTAAACATTTGCGCGAGCAAATTCGGGCTATTCAACGTGAATTGGGCTTGACGACGATTTTCGTCACCCACGATCAAGAAGAAGCGCTGGTCATGAGCGATCGCATCTTTTTGATGAATCAGGGCCGCATCGTGCAGAGCGGCAATGCGCAAAGCCTCTACGCTGCCCCGGTGGATGTGTTTGCCGCAGGGTTCATCGGCAACTACAACTTGCTGGACGTCGACGCCGCCAGCCGGCTCTTGCAACACCCGGTAAGCAGCCGGATTGCGATTCGTCCTGAAACCCTTGGGCTCAGCCTGCACGGCGAACCCGACACGCTGATTCTCAGTCATAGCCTGCTGGGCAATGTGATTCGCTATCGCGTCGAGGTGCGAGGCGTCGAACTGCTGGTGGACGTGCTTAACCGCTCACCGGCCGACTTGTACCCAGATGGGCAGCGTGTGTCGCTTTCCATCGATAACAGCACGCTGTGTGAGGTAGCCTGATGCTTTTGAAGTCGCAGAAAAGGGAGTTGGACTGATGGCCCTGGCAATTTTTGATCTGGATGAAACCTTGATTCACGGTGATTGCGCCACGTTGTGGAGCGAGCAAATGGGTCGCCTGGGGTGGGTCGATTCTGAATCCTTCATGAGGTGCAACAACGAGCTAATGGAGTACTACAGCCAAGGCAAGCTGAAAATGGAAGAGTATATGGCCTTTAGCCTTGAGCCCTTGATCGGCCGCACGCCAGAAGAAGTGGCGCATCTGGTGGGGCCGTGGGTTGAAGACTTCATCGAACCGATCATTTTCAGTGACGCCTGCAAAACCATTGCCGCGCACCGCAAGAAGGGCGACCGGATTCTGGTCATTTCGGCGTCGGGAACGCACTTGGTCAAACCGATTGCCGAACGCTTGGGCATCGATGAAGTGTTGGGGATTGAGCTTGAAGTCGAACACGGCGTGTACACCGGCAAAACCGTGGGAACCCTCACTTACCGCGAAGGTAAAATCACACGACTGCTGGAATGGCTAGACGCTGAAGAAGAAAACCTTGAAGGGGCCAGCTTTTACTCAGACTCACGCAACGACTTACCGTTGCTGCTCAAAGTGGATTATCCAAACGTGGTCAACCCGGACCCGGTTTTACGTGAACACGCAGAAAAAGCCGGGTGGCCGATCCATTATTGGCAGTAACACTTTACCCCTTTCACTGCCCGAGCCTGTGGCAGTGAAAGGGGCGTATTCATTACAACGGGTTAAACCAGCGTTTCGTCAATGACCAACACCAGCTTGCCCGAGACTTGATTGCTGGCCAATTCGGCAAAGGCTTCCTGGGCCTGCTCAATCGGGTAAGTCTTGGCCAATTGCGGGCTTAACCGCCCCTCAGTGAACAACGGCCACACTTGCTGGCCCAGGTCACTGAGCAAATCAGCCTTGAACTGATCACTACGACTGCGCAGCGTCGAACCCAGCAATTGAATACGCTTGCCCAACACCAACGCCAAATCCAGCTCGGCCTTGCGCCCACCCATCAAACCAATGAGCACCCAACGGCCGTCCAGCGCCAGCAATTTGAGGTTGTCCTGAACATAGTTGGCACCCACAGGGTCCAGCACCACATCAAACGGCCCCAAGGCCTTGAGGCTGTCCAGCCCTTCTGTGCGTAATGCTCCACCTTGAGCCCCTAGCGCTTCGCAGTAAGCCAAACGCTCGGCCGAGCCAACGCTCACCCAGCACGGGCTACCAAACGCCTTGCACAGCTGAATGGCGGCTGAACCAACACCACTGGCCCCAGCATGCAGCAAAACTTTTTCGCCGGGCTTAAGGCCCGCCAATTGAAACAGGTTCAACCACGCAGTGGTGTACACCTCGGGCAGCGCAGCGGCTTCTTGTAACGACAAGCCATCCGGCACAGGCAACGCGTGACGGCCATCGACCACCACTTCCTCGGCCATGCCCCCCCCTGCCAACAGCGCGCAAACACGGTCGCCGACTTGCCATGCCGACCCCGGCCCCACTTCGCTGACAATACCCGAGCACTCCAGCCCCAGCATTTGACTGGCCCCTGGCGGGGGCGGATACAAGCCCGCGCTTTGTAACAAATCAGCCCGATTAAGCCCGGCAGCCGCTACACGAATCCGGATTTGCCCTACATCACAGGTGGGGCTTGGCTCTTCTACCCACTTCACTAGACCTTCAACGCCTTGCAATGCTTTCACAGTGCCTCCATAGTGAGTCTGGACTGAGCCCGGCGCTGAAGCACCGGGCTTTTTGCATTATGCGACCGGTCCTTGATGGAACCGGCGACTTCAAAGACGGCCTAATATGCGTTATCAATTGCCCCCGCGTCGAATCAGCATGAAGCATTTATTCCCTAGCACCGCACTTGCCCTCTTCATTGGCCTTGGCGTTTTGCCGTTTTCGGCTAATTCGTTCGCCGCTAACAGTTGGGATAACCTTCAGCCCGATCGTGATGAGGTGATTGCCAGTCTTAACGTCGTTGAGCTGCTCAAGCGCCATCATTACAGCAAGCCCCCACTGGATGACACACGCTCCGCCATCATCTATGACAGCTACTTGAAGCTGCTTGATCCATCGCGCAGTTATTTCCTGGCCAGCGATATTGCCGAATTCGACAAATGGAAATTCCAGTTTGACGACTTCCTCAAAAGCGGCGATCTCAACCCCGGCTTCATCATCTACAAGCGCTATCTGGATCGCGTTAAGTCGCGTCTGGACTTTGCCCTTGCCGAGCTGAACAAAGGCGTTGATTCGTTCGATTTCACGGCCAAGGAAACCCTGGAGATCGACCGCAAGGACGCTCCGTGGCTCACCAGTGAAGCCCAACTCAACGACCTGTGGCGCAAGCGAATCAAAGATGAAGTTCTGCGCCTGAAAATCGCCGGCAAAGAGCCTGCGAAAATTCAGGAGCTGCTGACCAAGCGCTACAAGAACCAACTGTCGCGTCTTGATCAGACCCGCAGCGAAGACATCTTCCAGGCCTATATCAACACGTTCGCCATGTCTTACGATCCGCACACCAACTATCTGTCACCAGACAGTGCGGAAAACTTCGACATCAACATGAGCCTGTCGCTGGAAGGCATTGGCGCGGTGTTGCAGAGCGATAACGACCAGGTCAAGGTGGTGCGACTGGTGCCTGCCGGCCCGGCCGACAAGACTAAACAGGTGGCTCCGGCTGACAAGATCATCGGCGTTGCCCAAGGCGACAAAGAGATGGTCGACGTCATCGGCTGGCGTCTGGACGAAGTGGTCAAACTGATTCGTGGGCCTAAAGGCTCTGTCGTGCGCCTGGAGATAATTCCGGCGAGCAACGCACCGAATGACCAGACCAGCAAGATCGTGTCCATCACCCGCGAAGCGGTGAAGCTTGAAGAGCAGGCGGCGAAAAAGTCGATCCTGAACCTCAAGCAGGATGGCAAGAACTACAAACTGGGTGTGATTGAAATTCCAGCGTTCTATCTGGACTTCAAAGCGTTCCGTGCGGGCGACCCGAATTACAAGAGCACCACCCGCGACGTTAAAAAGCTGCTGACCGAATTGCAGAAAGAAAAAGTCGATGGCGTAATTATCGACCTGCGCAATAACGGTGGCGGTTCGCTGCAAGAAGCGACCGAGCTGACCAGTCTGTTTATCGACAAGGGCCCAACCGTGCTGGTGCGTAATGCAGACGGCAAAGTCGATGTGCTTGAAGATGAAAACCCGGGGGCGTTCTACAAAGGCCCGATGGCATTGCTGGTCAATCGCTTGTCGGCCTCGGCTTCAGAGATTTTTGCCGGTGCGATGCAGGACTACCACCGCGCATTGATTATCGGTGGCCAGACCTTCGGCAAAGGGACGGTGCAAACCATCCAGCCCCTGAATCATGGCGAGCTGAAGCTGACACTGGCCAAGTTCTACCGGGTTTCTGGCCAGAGTACTCAGCATCAGGGCGTTCTGCCTGACATCGCCTTCCCGTCGATTATCGACACCAAGGAAATCGGTGAAAGCGCACTGCCCGAGGCCATGCCGTGGGACACCATTCGCCCCGCGATCAAGCCTGCATCTGACCCGTTCAAGCCTTTCATCAATCAACTCAAAGCTGAGCACGATGCACGGGTGACCAAAGATGCCGAGTTCATCTTCATCCGCGACAAGCTGGCCCTGGCCGAGAAATTGATGGCCGAAAAAACGGTCAGCCTGAACGAAGCAGAACGTCGTGCTCAGCATGCTGATATTGATGCCAAGCAGTTGGTGATGGAGAACGCCCGCCGTCAGGCTAAAGGCGAAGCGCCGCTCAAGGAAATGAAAAAAGAAGACGAAGATGCATTGCCGGTCGAGCCTGAAAAGACCAAACCGGAAGATGACGCCTACCTGAGTGAGACCGGGCGCATTCTGCTGGACTACCTCAAGCTGACTTCACAAGTCGCCAAGAAGTAAGAAAGCCAGCATCAAGATGTAAAAAGGGCGGGCCGCGTAATGCGGCCCGCCCTTTTTATTGCCTTACGGTTAAACCTGATAGTGCGCGGCCAGCTTCGGGTCGGCCAGCAAACCGGGACCACCCAGCCGATAAAGCTCAACCAGCCTGAGGGCCGCCAACGGATGCCCGGCATTTCTCGCCATCGTCCACCAGCGCACGGCTGCACCCGCATCTGGCCCGTGCACAACGGTGCCTGCCAGACTGAAAGCGCCTAATTGGTAGGCAGCCTTTGCATCGCCTCCCAAAGCCGCCAGATGCAACAAACGGACGCCCTCTTCAGCTGCACCCGGCCCTTCACCGCGAAAGGCTAGAACATGGCCGTAAAAGCTTTGAGCGCGGGTATCACCCAGGCTTGCCATCCGCGAAAACTGCCCTTCCATCCACCGCCAGAGATAGGGCTGACGAACGCACCAAGCGCGGCGGAAAAATGTGCGCGCCACGCTATAGCAACAACGTGCCCTCAGCCTCCATAACACTCAAACCGCCTCAGTTTCGTAGGCAAATTCAAATACCCGCACCACTTCACTCGCGTGCCACGATGCAGCTGCAACACCATCCGGCGGCCCCGAGAAACGCCCCAGCCGCTCTACACACTCAAAAAACCCTGTGCGCGGTAAACGGCTAGCCCCTTGGCTGATGACCAGCGAACTGCGCAATGGCTGATCGGCTTTCACATCCATAGCAGCCAAATGTTCCAGAGCCGCAGTCAGTGTGAGCATCGCCGGGCTTGGCAATTGCAAACGCTCCAGCAGTGCGCGATACGTCAATAAATGGCGCTGTCGACGCGCTTGATCCAGCTCAGCCAGTAACCCATCCCAGTGTTGACGACTGATGCGTACGTTCATTTTCCTTCCCTCCAGCCTGGTAAACCCAGCTCCCAGGCCAAGCTACGACGAATGGCAAGGTCGGGTAGACGCTCACCGGCTTCGATCATTTCCAGATAAGAAGGGCTAATGCCTACAGTCCGTGCCAGCGCTTCAAGGGCTAGACCCTTGGTTTCACGCAAACCTCGCAACTGATCGAGCCCTGGTGGCATCTGAGCAGGTTCATCAGATGTTGATCGCTCGGCATCAGGGGCGTGCAACACTTCGCTGGCAGTTGGTAATTCCTGAACACCTGCAGCCTTGAGCAGCGCCTGATAGCTTTCCCATGACAAAACCGCGTATTCGGGTTCGCCATTACGTTTGATAACTTGCAGATCCATTACTAAACCCCGTCAGAATTTTAAGCAAATTGAGTCGGAACTTTCCCTAGAAGCTTAATCCTATCAGTCGCCAAGGTCTCTGGGGTTTTTGATGTGAAACGCAAGTTTCATACTGAAACGCTAAAAACAGGGGGAAGAGGGGTAAATGTTATCCACACAAATTGTGGATAACCTTGTGAACAGAGCCGATTTTTACGGCTGAAAGGCACGTTCTGTAAGGGCTGCGCTCAAATCGGGCATTTTTTACACACATAAAAAAACCCATAAATTCATTGACTTGCCAGTCAACAACCACTAAGTGCGGGACATTGCGCTCCGCCCTCAGGGAAACGGGTCAAAAATCGGCACACATAAAAACGCCCCGTCGAGACGGGGCGTCAGGTGTACGTAAACGACTTACTGGGCAGCAGCTTGTGGAGCAGCAGCGTCTTGCTCAGCTTTTGCAGGGTCTTTGATACCCAGCAGTTCCAGATCGAATACCAGCACCGAGTTGGCCGGGATAGCCGGGCTTGGGCTTTGCGCGCCATAAGCCAGCTCGCTAGGAATGTACAGCTTGTACTTCTCACCCACGTGCATCAGTTGCAGACCTTCGACCCAACCCGGGATCACGCCGCTAACCGGCAGGTCAATCGGGCTGCCGCGCTCAACCGAGCTGTCGAACACCTTGCCATCGATCAGTTTGCCTTCGTAGTGAACGGTCACCACGTCAGTTGCTTTAGGCTGAGGGCCGTCGGCTTTTTTGATCACTTCGTATTGCAGGCCCGAAGCCGTGGTAACAACACCGGCTTTCTTGGCATTTTCTTCGAGGAATTTTTTGCCTGCAGTAGAGGCTTCTTCGCTCATTTTGGTCAAACGCTCTTCAGCACGCTTTTGCAGCGCTGCGAAAGCTTCGATCAGTTCGTCATCCTTCAGCTTTTGCTCTTTCTTGCCAACGGCATCTTCGATACCCAGAGCAACAGCTTTGGAGTCCAGATCGTCCATGCCTTCTTGAGCCAGGCTTTTACCCATGTTCAGGCCAATGCCGTAAGAGGCTTTTTGCGCCGGGGTTTTCAGCTCTACGCTGGTCTGCGAATCACAACCCGCCAGTACCAGACTTACCAGGGCAACAGCTGCCGCCAACCGATGCTGTTTCATGCTATTTCCTTGTTCATGCGCCAAATGGGCAATCGAATAAAGCCGCGAGCTTATCAGGCGGCCGCGACCAATGGCTACCGGCATGAGAGCCACAAAGCACAGATAAGTTCATGCCTAAAAGACAATTCATAAATACAGCAACCTTTGCTTACACACCTGACAACCTGTCAAGACTAGCACTCTTCATGCACAGGAGACTCATGGCTACTTGATGCCAGAAAGAACCTGGGGCATAAGACTGTAAAAATTCTTACATGGAGCGTTACTGTGCGTGTGTTTTACCGGGTTTTTCTGATGTTGTTAGTGGCTCTAGGTGCCCTCATAGGCCTGATCCTCTATTTCACCGCCCACCCCAAACTGCCCGAATACACGGTGCCGCAGCAGCTGCATTATCAGGATCAGTGGAGTGCTGCAGATCGCCAGATTTATTACTACACCCCTCAAGGGACTCAAGTTAAAGGTCTGCGCTATAACTGGTTCACTGCCCTGGAACTGCCTTTCTCTGAACAACCGTTTGCAGCGCCTGACTATCTGGCCAGGTTTGGTTTTCTGGTGGATCCACAGCAAAAAGCCAGTGCCGCCAACCCGGGCAATTTGCCCGTAGGTTTTACACGCCATCAAAATCCAGACAGCAATGTCGAGTATCTGGACATAACCTGTGCGGCCTGCCACACCGGCGAACTGCGCTACAAGGGCCAAGCCCTGCGTGTCGATGGCGCCCCCGCACAGCATGTACTCCCCTCCAGCGTGCCGACCTTGCGCGGAGGCAGCTTTGGCCAGGCGTTGGTTGCCAGTCTGGCCGCAACGTATTACAACCCGTGGAAGTTCGAACGCTTCGCTCGCCATGTATTGGGCGACAACTACGACGAGCAGCACCAGCAGTTGCGCGCTGAGTTCAAGGCATCGCTGAACACCTTTCTCGCAGTGGCCTGGAACGACACCCATCGCGGGTTGTACCCGACCCTTGAAGGGCCTGGGCGGACCGATGCATTCGGGCGTATCGCCAATGCCAGCTTTGGTGACGCCATTACCCCGGACAACTATCGCGTCGCCAACGCCCCAGTTGATTACCCGCACTTGTGGGACATGTGGACGTTTGATTGGGTGCAATGGAACGCGTCAGCCAAGCAGCCCATGGCCCGCAATATCGGGGAAGCGCTGGGGGTGGGTGCCACCCTCAACTTTTTCGACAGCCACGGCCAGCCCCTGCAAGGCGACGCACGCTACCCTTCCAGCGTGCGAGTGCATGATTTGCACCTCATCGAAGAAACGTTGCAACGGCTCAAACCGCCGGTTTGGCCAGAAACACTCTTCGGTCAGATCGACCGCCCCCTGGCCGCAAAAGGCCGTGCTCTCTTTGCGCAGAACTGCGCCGCGTGTCACGTGCCGCCCGTCAAAGACGAAAACGGCCGCCAGGTACAACAGCTGCGAGTCATTCCTTTGGAGGTGATTGGCACAGACCCTAACAGTGCGAACAATATTGCCGATAACCGTTATGACGTCAGTGCCCTGCAATGGGACCCTGCCGAGCTGGCAAACCTCAATGTCGATCTGGTTCCCGCCAGCGACGAACCTCTGAACCTGCATTCTCTGTCAGTGGCCAAAGGCCTTGCCTACATCACCGCCTTTGTAGAAAAGCATGCGTATGCTCAGGCCGGGATCGACCCCCAAGAGCAAGCACGCCTCAATGGCTATGGTTTGCCTATTGCGGTTCAGGAAGTTCGCGGCTACAAGGCCCGCCCGCTGGAAGGCATCTGGGCGACTGCGCCGTTCTTGCACAACGGCTCAGTGCCCACGCTGTATCAACTGCTCTCACCTCAATCTGAGCGGGACGAGACGTTTTACCGCGGCAGTTTTGAATACGATCCGCGCCATCTGGGTTATCACACCGAAGCGTTTGACGGTGGCTTTGTTCTCGACACGCGAATCAGCGGCAACCACAACAGCGGTCATGAATTCCGCGCCGGCCCACGTGGCAACGGCGTGATTGGTCGTCTGCTGCAACCCGAAGAGCGCTGGGCATTGCTGGAGTATTTGAAAGTACTCGGCGGACCGCTGGAACAACAGTTGCCATCCCTATGAAGTGCCACGCCTTATCGTGCCCGCTAAAAGGAAGTATTCATGCTCACTAAACTTTGGCTTCGTCTCGGCACCTGGCTGGGCAAACTTGTGCTAACGCTGATTGCGCTGGGCCTGATCGGCTGGGCGCTGGCCACCGGCTGGTTCGCGTGGCACCACCGCGGCCCGGTGTCCGCTCAGGAAGAAATCCCGGCGGGCGAAGCCGCCATGACTCAAGACATTCTGCAAACCGCCATCAAAATAGTGGATCAACATCGCGACAACACACGCTATCTGCGTGACGCTCATGCCAAAGCTCACGGATGCGTAAAAGCAGAAGTCGCGGTGCTGCAAAACCTTGATCCGACACTGCGCCAGGGGGTTTTCGCAGAACCGGGTAAAACCTGGCAAGCCGTCATGCGCCTGTCCAATGGCAACGCCTACCCGCAATTTGACAGCCTGCGCGATGCCCGGGGCATGGCCCTTAAATTGCTGGACGTGCCCGGTACTCAGCTTATGCCGAGCCAGCACGGACGTAGCGAGCAGGATTTTGTGATGTTCAACCATCCCAATTTCTTTGTCAGCGATGTAGCTGAATACCGCCAGAACATCGGCGCGCAAGCTGATGGTCAGAAAGTGATGGCGTTCTTCCCGTCCCCGGACCCTCGCAGCTGGCAGATCCGCCACTTGTTTATCGCTTTGGCCACGCTGGCGCCGCCCCCTCCAAGTCCGACCCAAACCACATACTTTTCGGTCTCGCCCTACAAATTTGGTGCAGCCAATGCCAAATACCGGGTAGCGCCTGACCCTGACAGTTGCCCCGCCTACACCCTGCCCGCACAAAATGAAGCACTGCCCAACTTCTTGCGCAGCGCATTGAACCAGCAGCTTTCAAGGGATCGCGTGCCGGCCTGTTTTGTACTGCAAATTCAACGACAGAATGCCAACCGTTATATGCCGATTGAAGACACCAGCATCGAGTGGAAAGAGTCGGATGCACCGTTTGAAACGGTAGCCAGGGTCACGATTCCCGCTCAAGACTTCGACACCCCTGGCGAGAATCTGGCGTGTGACAACCTGTCTTTCAACCCCTGGCACGGGATTAAGGAGCATCAACCGATTGGTGGAATCAACCGGCTGCGTAAAGCGGTGTATGAAGCGGTCAGCCAATACCGACATGCACGAAACGCAGAGCAGTGACCGGTACATTAACCCTGCGTGGGGCGCATAAAAAGGCTTGCGCCCTCGTGATCAGTTCAATACGTGATCACGGTGACGCAAGCCTTGGTTAAACGTGACACAGCCTCAGTGCACAGGCAGCTCAACCCCTTCAAACAAGTCTTCAAGTTCTTGCTTGTTATGGCATTGAATCGCTTTGGCCATCACTTCGCGGGTCAGGTGCGGCGCAAATTTTTCGATAAAGTCGCACATGAATCCACGCAGGAACGTGCCACGGCGAAAGCCGATCTTGGTAATGCTCGACTCAAACAGCTCACTGGCATCCAACACCACCAGGTCTTTGTCCAGGTTGGTATCGACGGCCATCTTGGCCACGATGCCAACGCCCAGTCCTAATCGCACATAGGTTTTGATCACGTCAGCGTCAGCTGCGGTAAAGACCACTTTGGGGGTCAAGCCACGATGGCTGAAAGCTTCATCCAGCTTGGAGCGACCCGTAAAACCGAATACATAAGTGACAATCGGGTATTCAGCCAGCGCTTCAAGGGTCAACTTGGGCAATTTGGTCAGCGGGTGGCCTTGTGGCACTACCACGCAACGATTCCAGCGATAGCAGGGCATCATGACCAAATCACCAAACAGCTCCAGCGCTTCTGTGGCGATGGCAAAGTCAACGGTGCCATCCGCGGCCATTTCAGCAATTTGCATCGGTGAGCCCTGATGCATGTGCAAGGCGACATCCGGGTATTGCTTGATGAAATTGCTGATCACCGGCGGCAAGGCGTAGCGAGCCTGGGTGTGCGTGGTGGCAATCGACAGAGTGCCTTTTTTCTCGTTGGAAAACTCTTGAGCGATCTGCTTGATGCTCTCGACCTTGCGCAAGATCTCACCCGCCGTGGTGATAATCCGCTCCCCCGCAGGTGTAACGCGGGTCAGGTGCTTGCCACTGCGAGCAAAGACCTCGACGCCCAGCTCGTCTTCAAGCAGGCGAATCTGTTTGCTGATACCCGGCTGTGAGGTGTAAAGGCTCTGCGCGGTCGCTGAAACGTTGAGGTCGTGGTGCGCCACTTCCCAGATGTAGCGCAATTGTTGAAGCTTCATATGCATCCCTCAAAGCAGATTGACGCCAAGGGTATCGGCGGCGATATATAACTATATGGAAGGGCAAGAGAATAAATCTAGAACTTTATTATCATTTTATCCATTCCCTGCGCCTTACACTCCTGAACGGTGCCGCCGATGTAACAGTGGCACCATATACACCGGCATCTGCGCCAACTCGATCACCCGCGCGGCTGTGCGCCCCAAATGAGTTATAGCCCCCGTCGGCTGGCAATGACTGCCGAGTACCAACAGGTCGACCTCCAGTTTGAGGGACTGCTCCAGAATGATCTGCGCAGGCTCCCCCTGGAGAACCTTGACGGAGCGTATCAATGCAAGCTCCTGATCACCTTCAAGCAAATCATCGCGAAAACTGTCGAGTACACGCTGCTCTATATTCATGAGCATCGTGTGCATGCCTTGCTGCTGCAATTGATTCAGGGACTGCTCGTCGAGATAACTCTGCAACACTGACTCTGCAAACAGCCCCATGGGCTCTACCACATGGATGACATACAAATCTGCGCTGAAGCCCCGCGCCATACCCAATGCATGCTGCATCACGACCGGCGCGTATATCCCAAGGTCAGTGGCATAGAGTATTGAGCGGATCATGCGGCCTCCCCGAGTGCCAGAATGGCCGAGACACCATCAGCTTAGCAGCGCCCTCACCTGTACGATGACCCGCACGATGACTTACACGTCATGCTCAGTCTGAGCTCAGGCTGCGCGTCTCGTTACTGATACCGTGGGGCACATGGCCGGTGGCAACCACCTGCCGCGCCCGCTCACAATGACCGGCCTGGTCATCAAAAAACACGTCAGCGGCAAACGCCTCCAAAAAAGCCGACTTATCCAGCCCACCCAGGAACAACGACTCGTCGAGGCGAATATCCCAATCGCGCAAAGTACGGATCACCCGTTCATGGGCGGGTGCGGAACGCGCAGTAACCAACGCTGTACGTATCGGGCAGCTGTCGGCCGGGAATTCACGCTGCAACAGGTTCAATGCCTCCAGAAAGCCTTTGAAAGGGCCACCCCGCAAAGGGTTGCGAGCCGACTCACGCTCCAGGGATTGAAACGCCTCAAGCCCCCCCGACTGGTAGACCCGCTCCGACTCATCGGAAAACAGCACCGCGTCGCCATCGAAGGCAATGCGCAGCTCTGCACTTTCGGCGCGCCGCGCTCCACCCGACAGAATCGTCGCGGCGGCAAAACCGGCATCCAACGCACTGCGTACATCGTCCGCATGGGTCGATAAAAACAGGTCGCATGCAAACGCATTCAAATAGGGGTGGGGGTTTCGACCACCGGAGAAGGCGGCGCGGGAAATGGCCAGACCGTAATGCTGTATGGAATTGAATACTCGCAACCCGGTGTCGGCACTGTTACGAGACACCAGCACCACTTCAACTCGCTCACGACCAAGGCTTGCGTTGAAGCTGAGGAGTTTTTTCACCAGTTCGAATGCATCGCCCGGCTCCAGTACTTCATCTTCATGCTCAATCTGGTACTGGCGGTAAGCTTCGATTCCTTGCGTCAGATACACCTGATGGCTGGCGCTCAAATCGAACAGAGCCCGAGATGAGATGGCCAGTACCAGCTTGCCTTTTAAACCTTTGCTCATGTTGCCTCCGCACGGTGTGATGTCTCAAGGCAGCTCGTCAGGCTCACGGGTCAAGGCCAGGCGGATATGGTGCGCCAGCTCGCCCTCACTCAAACGCGACTTCAATTCGCCGTAAAATGCGCCGTCATGCACGACGAACAATGCTGGCAAATGAAAAATCTCATAGCGCTCGACCAAGCCGCCGTTGTTCCCCGCATCAATCCAGCACAACTGATTGATCGGCAACTGCATTTCAGGCAATTGGGCACGTGCCGTTCGACAACTGCCACAGCCCACGCTAGTGAATACCACCAGCGAGGTGCCGGGCAGCGCCAACAGACGCTGATCCGCATCAAAGTCAGTCAGATCCATTTCACTCACTATACTTAGTAAAACAATATTGAAATGCTGGCACTCGGAGTGTGCATACATGGGTCGTTTTCTACCTCACCCAGACGATATTCCTGTTGAGATCCAACCCCGCAAACAACCCGCTCTTTCACGCCACAAACTGCACTCTATCAGCCTTGCCGGCGTTTCATGCAACAGCGACAGAGGCTGGCGACGTGGCACTGCTGTAGAACTCAGCATGCCGACCCTGGGCGAGAACGCCCGATACCCCGGCTATATTGCATGGTGCGAAAAACGCCCCGACGGTTATCGGGTCGGCGTTGCATTTACCGATGACCAGATATTGTTCGGCGCACGCATGGGCGAGCAAGTCTGCCAAATCGAACACTATTACCGCCTTCAACAGCACAGCCAGAGCCCCGAAAATATCGAAACACTGGCCCTGGAGTGGATCGGTCATCATGCCGTCGAGTTCTCTCAGGCCACCCTTGATCGCGCACTTGCTTCTCCGCTGGTGGATTAAAGCGCTGCATGCCCATTGTCGAATAACCGGTTAACGCGTTAAGGTTCGGCTCCCCGATGCGCTCAATCAAGCTGTGCTCCGCCGCACGGGGATCGCTGGCGGCCGGCACCCGTGACCTGACGAGTAACACGATGGCTGATTTACCGATCGACGACCTAAACGTTGCCTCCAACGAAACCCTGATCACCCCTGAACAGCTCAAGCGCGAGATTCCTCTCAGTGAGACCGCTCTGCAGACTGTGACCAAAGGACGTGAGGTAATTCGCAACATCCTGGATGGCAAAGACCATCGACTGTTCGTTGTCATCGGGCCTTGCTCGATCCACGACCTCAAGGCTGCCCACGAGTACGCCGAACGCCTCAAGGTGCTGGCGGCTGAAGTCAGCGATACGCTGTATCTGGTCATGCGCGTCTATTTCGAAAAACCGCGCACGACCGTTGGCTGGAAGGGCCTGATCAACGACCCGTATCTGGATGACTCCTTCAAAATTGAAGATGGCCTGCATATCGGTCGTCAACTGCTGCTGGATCTGGCTGAAATGGGCCTGCCAACAGCAACCGAAGCACTTGATCCGATTTCGCCACAGTACCTGCAAGACCTGATCAGCTGGTCAGCCATTGGCGCACGCACTACCGAGTCGCAGACTCACCGCGAGATGGCATCCGGCCTGTCTTCGGCAGTGGGCTTCAAGAACGGCACCGACGGCGGCCTGACGGTTGCCATCAATGCCTTGCAATCGGTCTCCAGCCCGCATCGCTTCCTGGGCATCAACCAGGAAGGCGGCGTCTCGATCGTCACCACCAAAGGCAACGCCTACGGGCACGTGGTATTGCGTGGCGGCAACGGCAAACCAAACTATGACTCAGTCAGCGTCGCCTTGTGTGAGCAAGCACTGAACAAAGCGAAAATCTTGCCGAACATCATGGTCGATTGCAGCCATGCCAACTCCAACAAGGACCCGGCCCTGCAACCGCTGGTGATGGAGAACGTCGCCAACCAGATCGTTGAAGGCAATCAGTCCATCATCGGCCTGATGGTAGAAAGCCACCTGAACTGGGGCTGCCAACCCATCCCTAAAAACCTGGAAGACTTGCAGTACGGCGTCTCGATCACTGATGCCTGCATCGACTGGGCGAGCACCGAAAGCACACTGCGCAGCATGCACGCCAAGCTCAAGGATGTACTGCCAAAACGTTCGCGCGGCTGATTGGCCGGTTACACGAGCACAAAAAAACCGGGCCTGGCCCGGTTTTTTTTGCGTGCTGGTTCAGATACTCGCCTGAGGGCGCTTGTGGCGCTCCATATATCGCTCGACGTATGAACACGAAGGAATCTCACTCCGTAGCCCATTTTATCGGCGTAGTCGAGGGCCTCCTCGGTCAAGGCAGCCGCGATACCCCGCCCACGCAGTGCATTGGGCACAAATGTGCGGTAGATATCCAGCGTCTGCTTGCCCAGATCCATGTAGGTCAGGTAAGCGCGGTGACCGTCAACAATGGTCTCAAACTGGTGACCTGCCTGGTCATGGTGGATAGACAACGCCTCGCTCATCATTGCTCCTTAGCGGGTCTTGAACCGTGACCTCTACATTACTGTTGTTTTTGGGCCGAGGGAACTGCCTGCCATCACATACACCTTGCCTGTGCAAGGTGAGTTGTGTTCAAGAATAGCCCCTGCAAGAGCCTATTCTGGGGGATAGCAGCGCTTTCTTGCGGTTGAGGCTATGACGCATGCCCCCACTTAAAGTCACCTAATGGGGCCATGATTTTGACTTCGGTCAATACTGAGCAGGCTATTTTTCAAGCACAATTGGTTAACGTTAGTCGAAAGGCGTTGATTACTAGAAATTTTTTTTGGTTCTTGCGCTAGGTCAGTTTACTTACTACAAGTAATGGGTAGTATGTACGCCGGCTGTTTCCTCACTTTGAAGGAGCAGCTTCATTTAGAAAGTCCTTGAAGGGGAACACGATGAACAACGTTCTGAAATTCTCTGCTCTGGCATTGGCCGCAGTTCTGGCTACCGGTTGCAGCAGCGTATCTAAAGAAACTGAAGCCCGTCTGACTGCAACTGAAGATGCAGCAGCTCGCTCCCAGGCTCGTGCTGATGAAGCTTACCGTAAAGCTGATGAAGCTCTGGCTGCTGCTCAAAAAGCACAACAGACTGCTGACGAAGCTAACGAGCGCGCTCTGCGTATGCTTGAAAAAGCTAGCCGCAAGTAATAGTCCGTCAGGATTGTTACCAAGCCGATCCATTTATGGGTCGGCTTTTTTATTGCCGGCAACTAAGCAGGCAATAAAAAACCGCCAGGGCTAATGCCGTGGCGGTTTTTTTAACACTGCAATCAGGGTATGTAGTCCAACGACTGACCCACGGGTGCCGAGATATCAAAACCCACTTCGGTAGGCACTCCAGTTTCGGCGCGAACAACCTCCCACGCCTTGTCCCGATCAATCTGAATAGTCTCTTTCAAATCAGGGCGTTTAAGCACCGCATTCATCACTGCGTTATAGCGCTCGTTCAGTTCTTCAATTGAAGCTGCCGAAGGCGCCCCTACGGCGACCAGAGAACCATCGCTGACATTCAAGGGTTGATGCAGCTCAAGATAGACCTTGCCACCGCTGACACCGATCTTGTACGGCTCGTTGATGATTCTTACCGGCGTACCGACCGGCACCATGCTCGCCATTTGCAGCACGTTCTTGTTGAACATACGGAAACAGCCGTGGCTGGTGCCCGTGCCGATGCCGAACTTGGCGTTGGAGCCATGAATCAGATAGCCAGGCATGCCCAGGGTGAATTTAAAAGGCCCCAGGGGGTTATCCGGGCCAGCCGGGACAACGTTCGGCAAGGGATCGCCATTCTTGGCATGCTCGGCCTTGATCGACGCTGGGGGCGTCCAGGTCGGGTTAGGCGTTTTAGCGGTAATCCTGGTGGTGCCTACGGGCGAACCCCAACCTTCCCGACCGATCCCCAGTGGAAAGGTATAAACCACGTCGCGGTCTTTCGGAAAGTAGTACAAGCGGTACTCGGCCAGATTGATCACGATGCCTTCTCGCTTGCCCGGCGGCAAAACAAACTGGGTGGGCAGCACCACGTCGGTCTCTTCACCCTTGCGTTTGACCGGCAGCCAGGCATCCACGCCAGGATTGGCCGCAATCATTTCCGAGTAGCCCAATTCATACTTCTCGCCCAGATCGGCGAAGGAGTCTTCATATTGAGCCTTTATCACCTGCACCTGCCCCACAACATCTTCGCCGGGCGGCGGCAGCGCAAACTCAAGCGCAGAGACGGGGCCGGCAACACACAGTGCGGCAACTGACAGGTAGCGGGTGACCGCAGGTAGGCGCGACAACATCCGGAACATCCTTCGCAAAGCAACGGGGATAAAAAAAAGGAGTGTACACCGCGCCCACAGGGTTCGTGAGCCGGCTAAGGCGTCAGTCAGGTAACATCATAGTTCAAAGCGCAGTTCCGGCCAGATAGGCTCTGTACCGCGACGCTGCGACTCGATGATCGCCCGGCACAACGGGCAGAGCCGGTGATCCTGAAAGACCTTGCGCGTGACATCCGACCAGCGCGGTTGAGCAGGCAACAGCGAGCCGCATAACGTGCGATCAATGGTGCCGCCCAGTTCAAGTTGGCGCGTGACCAGATGCACCCGAACTTCCTGGCAGGCGAACAGATCGAGCTGTTCGTCAGGCTCGATCAGTTGATAGGCATATAAAGACCAGGCAGGACGCGACATCTGGGGCTCCAAATCAGGGGGGCGCCACATTAGCCCAAACACTGCCAGTAGAGAAGCATCAAAGCAGGGGTTTTAGCACCGGCCATACATTATTCAGCAGCTTCTCCTGAGCCGGGACTGCAGGATGTACGCCATCTGCCTGCATCAAATCGGGATGCCCCCCTATTCCTTCAAGAAAAAACGGCACAAGCGCGACCTTCTTTTCTTGAGCCAGATCGCTATACACCTTGGCAAACGCCGTCGTATAGCGCACACCATAATTGGGCGGTATCTGCATACCCAGCAGCAGCACTTTGGCACCGGCTGCGCGTGACTGATCAATCATACTCGCAAGATTTTGTTGCAATTGCGCCGGAGGCTGGCCACGCAAGCCGTCATTACCGCCCAGCTCTAGAATCACTACGTCGGGCTTATGCGCTGCAAGCAGTGCTGGTAGCCGCGCCAACCCGCCCGCACTGGTGTCGCCGCTGATGGATGCGTTGACCACTTTGTCGTCATACCCTTGCTGCTTGAGACGCTGCTCCAGCAAGGACACCCACCCAAGACGGGTATCCAGGCCGAAACCCGCGCTGATACTATCGCCGACGATCAATAGTGTTCCCGCCGTTGCAGACTGAGCTATACACATCAGGGTCAGAGCAGCACTTAAAAACCACACACGCATTGGATTCTCCATGGGCGAAAGTATTCTCACCGCGCAGAACCTTAGCAAAGTGGTTCACAGCGCGGAAGGCGAGTTAACCATCCTTCACCCCTTGAGCCTAGCGCTGAACAAGGGCGACAGCCTGGCGATTGTTGGCGCATCGGGGTCGGGTAAATCCACATTACTGGGCTTGCTGGCCGGTCTGGACCTGCCCAGCGAAGGCGAAGTCATACTGGCCGGGCGAGCCTTGAGCACGCTGGATGAAGACCAGCGCGCGCGAGTACGGGCTGAACATGTCGGCTTTGTGTTCCAGTCATTCCAGTTGCTCGACAGCCTCAATGCGCTGGAAAACGTCATGCTGCCGCTGGAGCTTGACGGCCGCAAAGATGCCCGCGCCCATGCCCGGCACCTGCTGGAACGGGTTGGTTTGGGTCAACGTCTGAGTCACTCGCCACGCCAACTGTCTGGCGGTGAGCAACAACGGGTGGCTATCGCCCGCGCATTTGCCGCCAACCCCGACGTGCTGTTTGCCGATGAACCCACTGGCAATCTGGACAGCCACACGGGTGAGCGCATCACTGATCTGCTCTTTGAGCTGAACAAGGAGCGCGGCACAACCCTGGTGCTGGTGACGCATGACGAACGCCTGGCGCATCGTTGCCGGCGCCTGATCCGCCTTGAAGCTGGCCATCTGGTCGGCCCTCTGGAGCCCTGATGGCACGCCTTCCGTTGTTGCGTCTGTTCAGCCTCGCCGTGCGCCAATTGCTACGCGACGCCCGCGCCGGAGAGTTGCGAGTTCTGTTCTTCGCCCTGCTGGTGGCCGTTGCAGCCAGCACGGCCATCGGCTACTTCGGTGCGCGTCTCAATGGCGCCATGCTGTTGCGTGCCACCGAGTTTCTGGGGGCTGATCTGGTCCTTGACGGCAGCACCCCGGCCCGCGCAGAACAAGTGCGCACTGGCCTCGATCTTGGCCTGGAACACGCGCGTGTTGTCGAATTTTCCAGCGTCATCGCCACTGACAACGGCATTCAACTGTCCAGTATCAAGGCGGCCGATAGCGCTTACCCTTTACGTGGAGAGTTGAAAAGTGCGGCCCAACCTTACGCCGAGGAGCAGCCCGGGGGCGGTCCAAAACCCGGAGAGGCCTGGGCGGAATCACGACTGCTCACGGCACTGGACCTGAAAGTCGGTGATGAGATCGATGTCGGCTCAAAAACCGTGCGAATCACCCGGGTTCTGACCTATGAACCCGACCGTGCCGGCAATATTTACAGCCTCACCCCCCGGGTTCTGATCAATCTTGACGATCTGGCCGCCACGGGCATCGTGCAACCGGGTAGCCGAGTCACCTTTCGCGAGCTGTGGCGTGGGGACGCGCCTGCGCTTGAGTCTTATCGACAAACACTTAAGCCCGGCCTTGATGCTAACCAGCGCTTGCTCGACGGGCGTGACGGCAACCAGCAAATTGGCGGCGCTCTGGGCAAGGCCGAACGCTACTTGAATATGGCCAGCTTGGTGGCCGTGCTGTTGTCGGGTGTGGCCGTGGCATTATCGGCCACCCGGTTTGCCAACCGACGTTTTGATGCAAGCGCCTTACTGCGCTGCCTGGGCTTGTCGCGCAGCGAAACCTTGTGGTTATTCACTCTGCAACTCGCATTGCTTGGGCTACTGGCAAGTCTCGCCGGCGCCTTGCTGGGCTGGCTGGCGCAGCTCGGTTTATTCGCGATCCTGCATAATCTGCTGCCGTCCGACGTGCCGCCCGGAGGCCTGATGCCAGCCATAGCAGGCATGGGCACCGGGCTTGTCGCCTTGGCCGGCTTCGCCCTGCCGCCGTTGGCTGCACTGGGGCGCGTGCCCCCCTTACGCGTATTGCGCCGCGACATTCTGCCTGTGCCCGCCAGCACCTGGACGGTTTACGGAGCGGCCCTGTTGGCGCTCGGTCTGATCATGTGGCGCATGAGTCTGGATCTGGTGCTGACTTTTGCCCTGCTCGGCGGTGGCGTTATTGCCGCATTGGTGCTCGGCGGGCTGTTATTGCTGGGGCTGCAAAGCCTGCGTCGATTATTGGCACGTTCGACACTGGCGTGGCGACTGGGGCTGGGCCAGCTTCTGCGTAACCCGCTGGCAGCAGCGGGCCAGTCCCTGGCTTTTGGCCTGATTTTGCTGTCGATGGCTTTAATCGCACTGCTGCGTGGCGAACTGCTGGACACGTGGCAAAACCAGTTGCCCAAAGACGCGCCCAATTATTTTGCCCTGAACATTCTGCCAGCCGACAAAGACGCTTTCGGCGCTCGCCTGCACGAGCTACAAGCTCAGGCCGCACCGCTTTATCCCGTTGTACCTGGACGTTTGGTCAGCATTAATGGCGAGCCGGTGCAAGAGATCGTCACTAAAGACTCCAGTGGCGACAAAGCCATCCAGCGCGACCTGAGCCTGACCTGGGCAGCTCAATTGCCCGAGGGCAATAAGTTGACAGATGGCACGTGGTGGAGTGCCCAACCTGAAGGGGATATTCCCGGCGTATCGGTCGAGGCCAAAGTCGCCGAGAGCCTGAAACTGAAGGTGGGCGACCATCTGACCTTTACCGTCGGCGGGGTTAATCGCGAGGCGCAAGTCACCAGTTTGCGCAGCATCAACTGGGACAACTTCCAGCCGAACTTCTTTATGATTTTCCAGCCTGGGACGTTGCAGGACTTGCCCACCACCTACCTCACCAGCTTTTATCTGGCACCAGGGCATGACAAGGAAATCATCGAACTTTCACGCAGTTTCCCGGCGGTGACCATTCTGCCCATCGAAGCCTTGCTTGCGCAGCTACGCAGCATCCTGGCCCAAGTGACCATCGCGGTTGAATACGTGCTGTTGTTTGTTTTGGCAGCCGGCCTGGCGGTGTTGTTTTCCGGCCTGCAATCGACACTGGATGAGCGCATTCGCCAAGGCGCTCTGCTGCGGGCTCTGGGGGCAGAACGGCAACTGTTGGTCAAAGCCCGCCGCATTGAGTTCGGCTTGCTGGGTGCAACCAGTGGTTTGCTGGCGGCTCTGGGCACTGAACTGGTGAGCCTGGTCTTGTATCGCTTTGCTTTTGACCTGCCGTGGCATCCTCACCCGTGGCTTCTATTACTCCCGGTAGTGGGGGCACTTATGGTCGGCGGCGCAGGGGTCTTTGGCACCCGCCGAGCGCTCAATGCCAGCCCGCTGACAGTATTGCGCGAGGGCTGATAGACTCGCGCCCTTCTCTGCCAACGGATTGCCCATGAGCCGCTATCGCCCTCCTCGCCCTGCTGGCACCGCGCTAATCACCCCCGAAGGTGAAGCGCGGATGCGCGCCGAACTGCATGAGCTATGGCATGTACGCAGACCGCAAGTGACCCAGTCAGTCAGTGAGGCCGCGGCCCAAGGGGATCGTTCAGAAAACGCCGAATACACATACGGCAAGAAAATGCTGCGCGAAATTGACAGTCGCGTACGCTTTCTCACCAAACGTCTGGAGAGTCTCAAGGTTGTCAGCGAGAAGCCCAGCGATCCGAATAAAGTCTATTTCGGCGCATGGGTCACGATTGAGGACGAAGAAGGTAAACAATCACGCTACCGCATCGTCGGCCCTGACGAGCTTGACCTCAAGCAGGGGCTTATCAGCATCGACTCTCCGCTGGCACGGGCCTTGATCGGCAAAGCGCTGGATGCTGAAGTCCAGGTGCAAACACCCACCGGTGAGCAATGGGTGTATATCGTTGCGATTGAGTACCCGTAACGCCGTTAGCCTAAAGCAATCAAGCCCTGACGCGAGACCCGGATCAAGTTGCGGATAACGACTTCGGCCTCTTCGGCTCTCGGCGATTGAATGACCGCCAGATCAAAGCTGTCGCTGGCAAAACGCGCCAGTTCGTCACCCTCTTCCACAAATTGAATCAAGAAAGCCGAAGCGCGGCCCTTGCGACGTGGCCAGCCGTCCAGCCAACGCAGCAGCGTAGGTTGATGCTTACCACCCAGAAGGATTTTTGGATTGCGCAGGTACGAGTTGGCAGTGACAGGCGCCAAGCTTGCAACGGGACGTGGTTGACTCATGTTTCGGTTCTCCGCCTCAGGATTCTGCGTGGCAGGTGAGAGGCAACACCGAACCAGCGCTTTAGCGGTATTTCGAGGTTTGCTACAAACCTCTTAGAAAGTCTAGTGACCCTCTGGCGCCCCGCAAGTAGCTGTTTAAATCGGCGCAAGAAAACATCCTAGATAAACCGCCTTGCAACTGTCAAGAATCTCGTACAACGAAAAAGGCCCGTACTAGACGGGCCTTGGAGCTGCGCAGAGGTTTACCGGGCGATGACACGATCAAACGACAGTTTGCCCGCCCCTTCGATCAGCACCGCAAGCGTGCCGCCCAACAGAGCCAAGGCAAACTCGTAGCCATTGTTGGCCATAAACAAGCCGTTATGGATATGCACCGAGAAGATCGCTACCAGCAACGTGAAAGACAATCCCAGTGCTGCTGGGCGGGCCAGTAAACCAATGATCAAGGCCAACCCGCCAAAGAACTCCGTGCCGCCCGACAACAGCGCCATTAGCGTGCCCGGCGCCAGGCCAATGCTTTCCATCCATTGAGCCGTACCCGCCAGACCGCCCCCACCAAACCAGCCGAATAGTTTTTGCGAGCCGTGAGCGGCGAAGATGATGCCGACAAAAATCCGCAATAGGGTCAAGCCATAACCTGCACGCGTGCTCAGTAGGATCTGGATGAATTTGCTCATGGTGAAGTCCTTTGACTATTCAGGTGGGAATGGCGCCATATTAATCAGTTTTTAAAATGTTAAAAGTCGAATAAACCCAACTAAACAATCGATTTTTTAGATCACTTGCGTGATGCCACCGCTGACTTTGCGGGCTCTAAAGAGCCCCGAACCCGATCAAAAGCCAAAAAGTATTTATTCACACTATTAACGTAACTGACCGGCCCCATCCCAACCTGCTCCATCGCAATGCGCTCCACCTGAAAGAACCATTGATCCGGGTTCAACCCGCGTCGCCGGGCTTCGGCCCGCATCCCCTGCACACGTTCCGGCCCCATGTTGTAAGCCGCCAGTACAAAGGCCATGCGCTCTCTCTCATTGAGCTTGGGACTGGAAAAAAACTTGCGCCGAATCATCGCCAGGTACTTGGCCCCGGCTTGCACATTGTTATCAACGTTTTGAATGTTATTGACGCCCACCCGTTGGGCTGCCGACGGGGTAATTTGCAACAACCCTGTTGCCCCGCCGCCGCCTTTGGCATTGGGGTTCAGGGTTGACTCCTTGAAAGCCAGCGCGGCCAGATTAAGCCAGTCCATACCCTGTTGACCGGCATGTTTTTGCAGCACCGGGCGTAACTGCTCAAGTTTCTTGCGGTCGGCACGGGCCAGCGGGTTATGCACACGGTACAAACGCCGATAAACCCGCTCAAACGCCATGTCCTGATTGGAAGGCGCTTTATAGCCAACTAAAAAACGATCAATGCTCGCCCGTAACATTGAGGCATCACGCCGCACGTACCAGCGCATGGCTCTGGGCTCACTGATCAGTACCTTGCGATCGAAGTGCAGCTTGGGCATCAGCGTGGCCCAACGCTCAGCAATTGGCTTTTCAACGATCGTCAGATGAAAAATACCGGCTTGCACCATCTCCAGTACATCTTCAACTGCAAGCGTCGGGTCGACCCACTCGATCTTTACGGGAGGCAATTTGCGCAGGGCCAGCTTTTGATTGACCCCATTCACCGCGGCCCCCGCCGCGCTGCCGGTGGTCAGCGCCACTGTACGCCCTGAAAGCTGCTCCAGACGGGTGAAACGGCGCTGCCCTTTGCCGCCCACCAGCAGCAAGGGCACGTCATCGACAATCGGGGCGCTGGCACTGATTGCACGGCCGGGCTTGAGGTTGAACAGTTCGCCGGGGGCCACCACATCACCCTCGCCACGCGACAGGGCGCCGAGCAATTGGTCTTTGGCTTTAGGGATGATCTTGAGCGTGATTTTCTGGCCATCACGGGCATGGCCATTGAGGTAGCGTTCGAAAGCGCGCAAGCGATGGTATTCAACGCCAATGTCCTGACCCTGAACCTCACCCGAACTGTTGCGGCTTTGATTGACCAGCACCCGCAGTACCTTACTGCTGCGAATCTGCGCCAGATCACGGGCCTGACTCGGTTTGCCGACCTGCGAAGGTCCGGCCAGACGCGCCGTCGCCGATACGGGCAAGATCATGAGACACAGGGCAATCAATAGCGTGGGTCTAATCATCCGTTCTCCGGAGTGAATGGCCTTCAGCACTGGATCGATTTACCCGACCACCGGTTACCCTTTTGGGATTAAAAAAGCGCTGAAAACAGTAAGCAAACGTACAGCGGCAGTCTTTGCAAACCTGGCGTTACGTTGATGCGGCATTCAAAGACAACCATAACTGTCTGTAGTTCTTGGTTTTTCTTATCAATCTACAGCTCTGATATGCTTCCCGGCCTCTGGCCTGAGGTAGCACCATGCAACTCATCGATATCGGCGTCAACCTGACCAACCCCAGCTTCGACGGCAAACACCAAGCCGTCTTAGAGCGTGCTTACACGGCAGGCATCTCACAATTGGTGCTCACGGGCACCAGTGTTGAAGGCAGTGAACAAGCCTTGAATCTGTGCCGCGAGCTGGATGACAGCGCGCAGCGCCTGTTTGCAACGGCGGGTATCCATCCCCACTCGGCCAGTGATTGGAATGGCGATAGCGCCCAACGTTTACTGGCACTGCTCAAAGAGCCCAACGTGCGCGCCGTTGGCGAATGCGGGCTGGACTTCAACCGAGACTTCTCCCCAAGACCGCAGCAGGAAAAGGTCCTGGAGGAACATTTGGCGATGGCCGTTGACTTGCAATTACCCGTGTTTTTGCATGAGCGCGACGCCAACCAGCGCCTGCTGGAAATTCTGCGTAACTACCGCGATCACTTGCCAGCGGCAGTGGTGCACTGTTTTACCGGCGAAAAACGTGCGCTGTTCAGTTACCTGGATATGGATTTGCACATCGGCATCACTGGCTGGATTTGTGACGAGCGACGTGGCACCCACTTACACCCGTTGGTGCGTGACATCCCCCGTGGCCGCTTGATGCTGGAAAGCGACGCACCGTATTTGCTGCCACGCACCTTGCGACCCAAGCCTAAAAATGGCCGCAACGAACCGGCATATTTGACCGAAGTGCTGCGCGAAGTAGCCCTGCACCGCGAAGAAAGCCAACAAGACCTGGCCGCCCACACTACCGCCTGCGCACGGGCGTTTTTTGGACTGCCCGTGATCATTGACTCACCTGAAGCGTAGTAACTGCCGAAGGCTGCGTCCGGCGACAGCAGCGTCAATCCGCGGACGTCGCCTTCAGCAACACACACCAGTCAGTTGCCTCTGCCCCCAACCTTGACCCATATCAACAGGCCCTTCTGGAATACCGGCACAATGATGGCACCTTGCCAATATTGTGCGTGTAAAACAGAGAAGACCTCCCATGGGTACCTGGCTTAGCAACATCTCGCTCAAATACAAATTCTGGGCCGTCAATGCGGTGGCCTTTGTCACCACCTTGCTGCTGGTGCTGTATGCCGTACACCTTGAGCAGCAAGCACGCAGTGACGCTGCACTGGCCAACGCCCAAGAGCACGCCCGGTTACTCAGTGCCTGGCCCGCCGGTCAGCCACTGCCTGAGCCCTCTTATCTGCTGCGCGTACCAGCCGGCCAGCCGACGCCACCAGGAACCCTCAGAGTTACGCGCGACGACGGCCAGAACCTTGCGGTCAAGGCTGATGCCCCGAGCTTCAAACAGGTATTTCTAGAGCGCCTACCCCACTATGCAGTGGCCGTTTTGGTGCTGATGCTGGCCATGCTCGGGGCCTCACAATTGCTCATCCGCTTTTTGCTGAGCCAACTCAACACGCTCAAGGACGTGATGTTGAATGTCGAACAGACCGGTGACTTATCAGCCCGTGTGCCGTTGGCCTGCACCGATGAAGTCGGACAGATGGCCAGCGCCTTCAACGCCATGCAGGCTGGTTTTCAGCGCGTCGTCAATACGGTCGCCCAAACTGCTGCGCAGCTGGATGTGGGTGCGGCGCGGCTGGCCAGCAGCATGGATGAGGTGCGTCAGGGGATGCTCGGACAACAGAGCGAAACAGATCAGGCAGCGACAGCCATCAATGAAATGTCCGCCACTGTCTACCACATTGCTCAACACGCGGGCGCCACACGCGACCTCTCACAAACCGCAGATACCTTGGCGGGCAGCGGTCAACAGGTGGTAAGCCGCGTGCAACACTCCATCGCCAGCTTGTCCACCGGGGTGCAAACCACCGCCGAGATGATTCAACAACTCGCTCTGGACAGTCAGAAGATCAATAGCGTGGTCGGGGTCATTCACAGTATTGCCGAACAAACCAATCTGCTGGCGCTCAATGCCGCTATTGAAGCCGCTCGTGCCGGCGAAATGGGCAGAGGCTTTGCGGTCGTGGCGGATGAAGTGCGCAACCTGGCCAAACGCGTACAAGCCTCCACCGATGAAATTACGCTCATGGTGTCAGCCTTGCAGTCAGGGACTCGCGACGCGGTGGACTTTATGCAGGAGAGCTCATTCAAGGCTGACGACTGCGTGCAGCAAGCGCAAGAAGCGGGTGCTGCGCTGGCCGAGATCACTCAGGCCGTGGCGCAGATGCGCGAAAGCAACACCCAGATTGCGGTGGCCGCCGAGCAGCAAAGCCAAGTGGCCGAGGAGATGAATCGGGCGGTGGTCAGCATTCGCGACGTCACCGAAAACACCGTACAGCAGACCGTCGACTCGGCCACCACCAGCAACCAGCTGGCAACTCTGGCAGGGGAATTGAACCGCGCCATTGGCCAGTTAAAGCTATAGGCAACTGCCTATAAGGCCAATAGCCATTGTTGATTCGCCGTTCTTGGCGCTGCGCCCTATTCTTTGTTTATCCGGTTCAGCCAAGACTGAACCCATACAACACAAGGAGAGCAATCATGGGCAAACAACATCCTGACCAGCCTGCCTGGCAATGGCGCTCCAGCCCACTTAACGCACAGAGCGCTGCACTGCAAGCGCTTGACCTGATCGCCATTCCGATCATGGTCGTTGCGTTTTTGCTGATGGCTTCAGGCGTATTCAGCAACAATGCAACAAGTGCCGTGATCGGACTGGTTGCGCTGATCGCAGGCATGGTCATCCAGCATCAAGGCCGCCAACTTGAAGGGCAGGCCAAAGATCGGCAGCGCAGCAAAACGTTCTGATTAACCGAAAACGGTTACGGTCTGGCGGCTGATCGCAATCAGCTCACCCTCGAGCGACCACAGATTAGCCGCCACATGGCCGTAGCCATCGCGGGCATGCTCGATAACCGCCAAATATTTGCACCAGTCCAGTGTGCGGACGTTTCGTAACGGCTGCACAAACTCAATGGTCCAGGTCAATGTACTGCCCGCCGTCGGTTTATTGAGCATCGATAGCAACGCTGGCGGCCAGGCATCAACCAGCGCCAGCAGATGGGTTTCGGTCAAGGGCTCGTCGAGCAGATCCCCGCCAAGGCGCACCCAGCCACCCATTTCACGTGTGCCACGACCGCTGAACGGCAGCCCACCCACTGCCCACGCCATCGACACATGGCGCATGAACTCGGGGGTGATGCCCTTGATATAGGGTAATAGCTGACAGTCTGCGTGTGCTTTCATTTCAGGTCCCGGCACACTGTCGACGCTCACCACAGATTCACGTGCAGCCCCAAAGCTGCCTTGAACCAGTGTGACAACCTGGCCATTTTGCATCGCCCGTCCCAGCACCTGAGTGACTGCCTTGCCTTCGCGCAGTATCTCGACCTCAAAACTGACCGGCACACCCGGTTCAGCCGGCCCGACAAAACTCACCGACAATGAACGCAATGTTCGTTCGGCCGGGATTTGCGCGCGCATGGCTTCGTATTGCAGAGCCACCATCAGACCGCCAAATGTCGCGCGCCCTTGCCCCCAATCTGCCGGAATAGTCACCGCCTTCGGGTCGTGACGCACCGCAGCGACCAATGCTGAAAATTCCATGAGCACCTCACAAGTGGATAAAACACCGGGCAATACTACGCAGGGCTTATCCCGTGTACAGGCCTTGAATGCGCCAAACTCCGGGCTTTGTGCCGATTATTGAAAACAAGCCGCACTGAGCTTGACCAGAGCCCGATCTGCGCGTTTCTCGCCACGCACCAACGCCGCACGCCATTGCTCCACACACGGCTGCAAATCGGGCTTTTGCTCCGCCTGAACCAGCCATTGCCATGCGTCATGCCACTCACCCAGCGCCTGTTGCGCCTGTTTCAAACGGCTGAGCACCCGCGCGGACAATTCGTTGAGTTGGGGGTAGGCCTCAGCTCCGTAGCGCACGCGCTTGATTAACAAGCGCACGCGATGACGATCATGGCCGGGGTCATTCAGTGCTTTTTCAAGCGTCAGCCATTGCTTCTCTAGCACCTTTTCGATGCGTTGACGCAGCCCTCGCAACAGCCCTTCGCGTTCAGCGGCCCGGATAAAGCGAGGAAACACGTCAACAATCATCAATAACTGAGCCAACTGGACGCTGTCGGCCACCGTCGGGTAAATCCCCGCCAGTTGCTCGCGTCGACGGGCCGCCAATAGAGGCTGGTCATGCTCTTGCAAATAGGCCGCCAGCACTTCCAGGTCACGCCAGGGAGTCGTGTAACTCCCCACCTGGGACGCCGCCATTTCCAATTGCACCACACCCGGCAAGCCGCGCAACGGTCGCAGTAAACTGCGCAATCGACGCACCGTGGTGCGTAAATCGTGCAACGCTTCAGGATCCGTTTCGGCTTGCAGGCGCGCCTGACAGGCCAACAGCTTGACCTCCAGGCGTACTACATTTTCTATTATCCGGTCCGCCAACTCAGCCATCCGTCCCCTCCTCTTTCACCCTGCCGGTTTAACGTCCGGCACGGGACTCTTTGATATAAAAGCGCGCTTTTTCTGATTTGATGGTGCAACCTTCAAACGCTTCAAATTGCTGCTGTGTTTTAGCCGCAGTCAGCAAGGACAGCGCTTTGGAGTAGCTGACCGTGCCTGCAAAACCTTCAGCCTTGGCCAGATCAAGCTCATGCCAGGCGGCGTCCAGCTGAGTGGCACAGCTGTCTCGGTAAGCAGATTTATTGCCCGCACAACCTGCCAGAGCCAACGCAATAAATGGAACACACATCCAGGCTTTCATGGGGGGTTTCCTCAAAAATAAACAGTCAGAACAAGCTAAGACGAAAAAACGACATGAAAGTGCCCTGCGTACTGATCCGTATACTAGCCCACCGAAATAGTTTGAGCTGTCGCTACACTTCACTCACAGGCAATGTTCACCTGCCAGTCGAAGGATCGAGTCATGAAAAAGCGTATTGCATTGGTATTAGGCTCCGGCGGTGCCCGCGGTTATGCCCACATCGGTGTCATTGAAGAGCTGGAGCGGCGCGGCTACGACATCGCCTGCATTGCTGGCTGCTCGATGGGCGCAGTCGTCGGCGGCATTTACGCCGCCGGCAAGCTTGACGAATACCGCAACTGGATTCAAAACCTGGATTACCTCGACATATTGCGTCTGGTCGATGTGAGCTTTCGGTTGGGTGCCATCCGCGGTGAAAAAGTTTTCGGGCATATCCGCAACATTGTCGGCCCGATGAATATCGAAGACCTGCGCATTCCTTACACCGCCATTGCCACCGACCTGACTCACCAGCAGGAAGTCTGGTTTCAACAAGGCTGTCTGCATCAGGCCATGCGCGCTTCGGCAGCCATTCCGAGCCTGTTCACGCCGGTGGTGCAAGGTAACCGCATGCTGGTCGATGGCGGCCTGCTCAATCCGTTGCCCATCGTGGCGGTCGTTTCCGGGCATTGCGACCTGATCGTCGCGGTCAATCTGAACTCGACGATTCAAAGCAGTTACCAACTGCCCGTCATTGCGCGCCCTGCGAGTTTTAAAGGGCGTTTTGATAATTTGATCAGCTCGCTGGGATCGCGCATGCCGTTCCGCACCAGGCATGTCGAGGAATTACTCAACCTGGAACGTGAAATGCTCAAACCCATCATTGAGCCGCTTGCGCAAACACCACGCGATCCCTGGCTTGAGTCATCCTACCCAAATCCCAAACCGGCAGACCCGGCGACTCCCCACTCGGCAGACGGCTCGGTGGTGATTGATACAGTGGGGCCAGCCTCTTTGGTGGATTTGATCAACCAAAGTTTTGAAGTGATGCAAACCTCGTTGGCACAGTACAAGATCGCCGGTTACCCGCCCGACATCCTGATCAATGTGCCGAAGAAGGTCTGCCGCTTTTTCGAGTTTTACAAGGCACCCGAATTGATCGAACTGGGCCGGCAAATTGCCAAAGACACGCTGGACCGTTACGAAAGTCAGGAACACTAAACCTCAAGCAGTCTGTAACCGACCCCGGCTTCAGTGGCGATAAAGCGTGGCCGGGTGGGATCGTCTGCGAGCTTTTGCCGTAAATGACCCACCACAATGCGCAGGTAATGGCTGTTTTCGGTATGGCTGGGGCCCCATATATCCTTGAGCAATTGCTGTTGGGTAATGACCCGCCCCGGGTACCGCGCCAGTTGTGCCAACACGGCGTATTCCTTGCGCGTCAGAGCCACTTCGGCACCGTTGAGCTGCACCCGGCGAAAAGCAAAATCGATGGTCAGCGGGCCGAGCGAAAGTGCTGCATCGAGGGTTTCTCCTGCCGGTGCGTGACGTAACAACGCACGAATCCGCGCCAGAAACTCCTGAATCCCGAACGGTTTGGTGACGTAATCATTGGCCCCACCGTCCAGCGCTTCAACCTTTTGCGCTTCGCTGGCACGTACTGAAAGCACCAGGACTGGCACGTTCGACCACTCCCGAAACTCGCGCAGCACCTGCTGGCCATCCATGTCAGGCAAGCCCAGATCCAGCACCACTAAATCCGGCTTTTTCAACGCAGCCTGACTCAAACCTTCCGTGCCCGTTGCGGCTTCGTGCACGATGTAGCCTTGGGAAACCAGACTGATGCGCAGAAATTTACGAATCTGCGGCTCGTCGTCGATGACCAAAATAGTCGCGTTCTGGCTCATGGCTGCTCATCGTGAATAAAGAATGGCCAAAGAGTATCAGTCTTCATGTTCCAGCTCTTCAGTCCCTGGCTCGGGCTGTTCGGGCAATGGCAAAAACAAGGTGATGCAGGTGCCCTGCCCGTCAATACCTTCAGCCACCGTAATGCGTCCGCCGTGCGCACCGACCATTCCCTGACAGATCGCCAACCCCAGCCCGGTACCCTGGCCACCGCGGTCGCCTCGGGCGGCGGTGTAAAACATGTCGAAAATCTGTGCCCGTTCAACCTCTGGGATTCCCGGTCCCTGATCGCTGACGGCAAACCACAGCTCACGCTCATCCGCACCTGCGTGCAATACCAATCGCCCCTGAGGCGGTGAAAAGCGCGCTGCATTTTCCAGCACATTGATCAATGCTTGCTCGATCAAGGCCGCGTGGATATGCAACAGCGGCAGTTGCCCGGGCACCTCAACCTGCACCTGCAAGGGCGCCAGCACCGCGCGCAAGCGGCTCAAGGCGCTGGCGACTATATCCGTCGGGGCAACCCAGTCGCGGGCCAGCTTGAGCGCCCCATGCCCCAGGCGAGTCATGTCCAACAGGTTCTGGATATAGCGATCAAGGCGTTCCGCTTCGTCACGGGTGCCTTCGAGCAATTCACGCCGGTCATGCAAAGGGATTGCCTCACCCAGCGCCAATAACGTATCGATACTGCCGCGCATGGTGGTCAAAGGCGTGCGCAAGTCATGGGACACGGACGCCAGCAGGGCGCTGCGCAATTGTTCGGTCTCACCGTGCAAGCGTGCCGCTTCGAGGTCTTGCGCCAACCGGGCACGCGCCAATGCTTGCGCCAGCGGCTGGCTGAGCGCCATCAACAAACGCCGGCGTTGCCCGTTAAGCGGCTGACCGGGGCGGCTACGCACACCCAGTAATGCCAGGGGGCCATCCTCCACCGTCAAGGGCCACCACCACCAATTGCTGATCGGCAAGGTATCCGTTCCCTGTCCGGCGGGCTGGTCATGGCTCCAGGCCCAGTCGGCGGCAGCGCGCTCGGCTTCATTGAATTGCAGCGGGCCGCCGGTTTCTATCAGCCAGCCTTGCGCGCCATCGCGGTTAAGCAGGCACATCTCAAGGTCCTTCCAGCCACTGAAATGCTGAGCCGCTGCGCTGATCACGGCTTTACGGTCAGTGGCGGCGGTGAGTTTGCGTGACAGGTCGAGCAGTTGCGTGGTCTCTTCTTGAGTTTCGCGCAGTGCCTGTAGCTGTCGACGCTGACGCGCGGCAAGGTTGCCGGTGAGGGCCGCCATCAACAAGAAAAACAGCAACGTCAGCACGTCTTCTTCGCGCTGGATGCTGAACGAAAAATTGGGCGGGATAAACAGGAAGTCATACGCCAGAAATGACAGCGCCGCACAGACCAGCGCAGGCCCCAGGCTGCTGCGTACCGCGACCAGTAACACAGCAGCGAGAAACACCAATGAGATATTGGGCAGCGCCAGTACGCTGGACACCCCCCAGGCCAAAGCGCTGGCCAATCCTGTGGCAAGCACTGCCAATGCGTAGTCAAACCAGCCGACCGAGTGACTGGCACGACGCGCGACAGGGGCAGTTGATTGCTCATGGTCCAGCACGTTGATTTCCAACCCATGAGCATCACGCAATAACCGCGCCGCCAACCCTCCACCCAGCAGGCGACGGTGCCAGCGCAAGCGCGACTGGCCAACCAGCAACAAACTGGCGCGCCGTTCACGGGCGTGCTGAATCAAGGTTTTGGCCACTTCGCCGGCACGCAGCAACACCACTTCACCGCCAAGGCGCTCAGCCAAAAGCTGGGCACTTTGCAGACGCAACCGCGATTGTTCGTCGCGGGGGCGACCGTTATCAACGTGCACCAGACTCCAGGGCAAATGCCGACGTTCAGCCACACGACTGGCATGGCGCACCAGTCGCTCGGCCTGCTCGTCACCGTCAATTCCGACCACTAACCGGCCACGCAACGCCGGCGCACTCTGACCGAGCTGGCGATAGCCTTTGTCCAGCTCATCGTCGACGTACACGGCGGCGGTCTGCATGGCCAGTTCGCGCAGGGCATTGAGGTTGGTCTGGGAAAAAAAGGCGTCAATAGCGGCCCGCGCCTGTTCCGGCACATACACCTTGCCTTCGCGCAAGCGTTCAAGCAGCTCACGCGGTGGCAGGTCGATCAGCACCAACTCATACGCTTCTTGAACGATCCAGTCCGGTACGGTTTCGCGCACCTGTACCCCGGTAATGCCCCGCACCTGATCGTTCAGGCTTTCCAGATGCTGGACATTGACCGTGGTGTAGACGTCGATGCCAGCCGCCAACAACTCCTGAACATCTTGCCAGCGCTTGGTGTGCCGGCTGCCCGGGGCATTGCTGTGGGCCAGTTCATCCACCAGTACCAACTGCACATTAGCGCCGAGCAGACCGTCGAGGTCCATCTCTTCGAGCTGAACCCCTCGGTATTCCGAGCGCAACGAAGGCTGCTGAGGCAAGCCGTTGAGCAGCGCCTCGGTTTCAGCCCGACCGTGGGTCTGGACCACCCCTGCGAGCAGCTTTACCCCTTGGCGCAATTGCGTGTGCGCGGCTTGCAGCATGGCGTAGGTTTTACCCACTCCGGGCGCCGCGCCCAGAAACACCTTGAGTCGGCCACGGCCCGCGCGGGGTAAATCGGCTAACAGTGCATCGGCGCGCGAGGCGTTCGACATGAGATTTAACCCGTTATTTGAAGGCGCTACGCCGCTGATCCCCGTAGCAGTTGACGAGTAATGCGAGGCTACGTTCGACGATGCAATCGTCGCAAGTGCCAACAGCGTGATTTATCTGAAACGCCAATGTTAAGTGGTTTACTGATACCGTGGATTGAATGACTTTACGACGGCTACGCCGCCGATCGCAGCCTTCGTTCCTCGTCAGCGGCTACAGGTTATGGCGCCATCTGTGCCAGCGCCCGATTAAGCAGCAATACGTTGACCACTGGCGGACCTACCAGGGGCTGTTCGATATGCTGTTTCACCAGTTGTTCGACGGTCTGTTCTGGCAAACCGCGTGATGCCGCAACGCGTGCCAGTTGATAGCGAATTGCCGCTGGTGGCAAGTGCGGGTCGAGCCCGCTGCCCGAGGTGGTCAACAGCGCCAAGGGCACCGGCCCCTGATCCGCAACCGCCTGCTCCGCGGCACTGGCCTTGATCCGCAGGGCCAGTGCCGGATTGCTTGGCGCCAGGTTACTGGCCGCACTCGCGACAGTGGCAAAGGCTCCCGCAGAGGGCCGAGGATGAAACCAGCTCTCACCGTTGAAATCTTGCGCGATCAGGGCCGAACCTTGCACCTGGCCATCAAGGCCATGGATCAGGCTGCCATTGGCCTGCTCGGGGAAGGCCAATTGGGCAATTCCAGTCACGGCCAGCGGGTAAATCACCCCGGTAATGGCGGTCATCAACAGCATCAGGCTCAGGGCCGGGCGTAATAATGAAGTCATGATTTTTTCTCCAAAACCTAAACCAGATGCAGCGCAGTGAGCAGCATGTCGATCAGTTTGATGCCAATAAAAGGCACCACCAAACCGCCCACGCCATAGATCAGCAGGTTGCGTCGCAGCAGTTGCGCCGCACTGGCCGCCTGCACCCGCACGCCCCGCAATGCCAGCGGGATCAGCACGACAATGATCAGCGCGTTAAACACAATGGCAGACAGGATCGCGCTCTGCGGGCTGTGCAGGTGCATCACGTTCAGCACGCCCAGTTGCGGGTAGATCGAGGCGAACAGGGCCGGCAAAATCGCAAAGTACTTGGCAACGTCATTGGCGATGGAAAACGTGGTCAGCGCACCGCGCGTCACCAACAATTCTTTACCGATCTGCACCACATCCAGCAGTTTGGTCGGGTCACTGTCGAGGTCGACCATGTTGGCGGCTTCGCGTGCCGCCTGTGTACCGTCGTTCATCGCCATACCCACGTCCGCCTGAGCCAGGGCCGGTGCGTCGTTGGCACCATCGCCGCACATGGCCACCAGTCGCCCGTCATTTTGCTCGTGGCGGATACGCGCCAGTTTTTTCTCCGGTGTGGCCTCAGCCAATACGTCATCAACCCCCGCCTCGGCCGCAATGGCTGCAGCCGTCAGCGGGTTGTCGCCCGTCACCATCACCGTACGAATGCCCAACTTGCGCAGTTCGGCAAAGCGCTCGCGTATCCCCGGCTTGACCACGTCCTTAAGATGAATCGCCCCCAGCAACTTGCCCTGGGCACAGACCAGCAAAGGCGTGCCGCCGCTTTGAGCGATTTTGTCTATTTCGCGCGACAGGGCGGGCAGTACTTCGTTGCGGGCCAGGCCTACGAATGCCAGCACCGAGTCCACCGCTCCCTTGCGGTAGATCCGACCCTGACAGTCGATACCCGACAAGCGTGTTTCAGCGGTAAAAGGCACCGCACTGAACTGAGCAGCGTCAGGCTCCGGCAAGGTGTGCAGGCCGCGAATAAACTCGACGATAGACTTGCCTTCAGCGGTTTCGTCCGCCAGCGAAGCCAGCAATGCCCCTTCTGCCAGCTCTTTGGCGGTCACGCCGGCAGAGGCATACAACGCCGTACACCGGCGGTTACCGAAGGTAATGGTGCCGGTTTTATCCAGCATCAGCACATGCACATCGCCTGCTGCCTCTACCGCACGGCCGGACTTGGCAATCACATTGAGTCGCACCAGTCGGTCCATGCCAGCGATGCCGATGGCTGAGAGCAAACCGCCAATGGTGGTCGGAATCAGTGTCACCAGCAGTGCCACCAGAAACACCAGCGGCAAGCTGCCACCGGCAAAGTAGGCAAAGGGCTGCAAGGTCACGACAACAATCAGAAAGATCAGGGTCAGACCGATCAGCAGGATATCCAGCGCCACTTCGTTGGGGGTTTTCTGCCGCTTGGCGCCTTCGACCAGTGCAATCATGCGATCCAGAGTCGACTCGCCAGGGTTGGCACTGATCCGCACCAGCAACCAGTCCGACACCAGCCGGGTGTTGCCGGTGACCGCCGAGCGATCGCCCCCCGACTCTCGTATCACCGGCGCAGACTCACCCGTAATCGCAGCTTCGTTGACGGCCGCAATGCCTTCTATCACTTCGCCATCACCGGGGATCATTTCACCCGCTTCGACGCGCACCACGTCGCCTTTGCGCAGGCGCGTGGCGGGGACGACTTCAAAACTGCCGGCACTGGTCATGCGCCTCGCACTCAAGCCGACGCTGCCGGCTTTAAGACTGTCCGCGCGGGCCTTGCCACGGCCTTCAGCCAAGGCTTCGGCAAAATTGGCAAACAGCACGGTAAACCACAGCCACAAGGCGATTTGCACTGCCACCGCAGTGGGCACTGCCGGTTCCGGTAGCAGGCACAACAGGGTGGTGAAAATAGCCGTTAATTCCACCACCAACATCACCGGCGATCGCTTGAGCTGGCGCGGGTCGAGTTTGACGAACGCTTGCCATAAGGCCGGTCGCCACAGGTCGGCAAACGCCGTCTTGGGTGACTCATGAGGATGGGCTTCAGGCACGGGGGAAATCTTTGAACCAGGAGCAGGCATATTCATCATCGTGTCCTTAGAAACCCAGAGTCAGTTGTTCAGCGATGGGGCCAAGGGCCAGAGTGGGCAAGAACGTCAGGCCGCCCACCAGCAAAATGGTCATGGTTAACAGCACCACAAACAGCGGGCCATGGGTGGGAAAACTGTTCTGGTCAATGGGGGCTGCTTTCTTCAGCGCCAGGCTGCCTGCCAACGCCAGCACGGGAAGGATGTAGCCGAAGCGCCCGATCAACATGCCCACACCCAGCATCAGGTTGTAAAACGGGGTATTCGCATTGAGCCCGGCAAAGGCTGAACCGTTGTTGGCGCTGGCCGAGGTAAAGGCATAAAGAATCTGGCTAAAGCCATGGGGGCCGGGGTTACTGACCGAGGCCACAGCACTGGGCAAAATAGCCGCCACTGCGCCCAGGACCAATACGCCGACCGGCATCACCAGCAGCGTGATCACCAGCCACTGGACCTCCTTGGCCTGAAGTTTTTTACCGAGGTATTGCGGGGTTCGACCAATCATCAATCCGGCCAGAAATACGGCGATAAGGACGTTAAGCAACATCCCGTAAAGCCCTGCGCCAACCCCACCGAAGATCACTTCGCCGACCATCATATTGACCAGCGCAACCATCCCGCTCAGCGGGTTAAGGCTGTCGTGCATGCCGTTCACCGAACCATTGGAAGCCGCGGTAGTGGTTTGAGTCCACAACACCGTCCCGGTGGTGCCGAAGCGTACTTCCTTGCCTTCCAGCGGTGCGTGTTGCTCTACCAGTGGGCTGTTGAGTGCTGGATTGGGTTGATATTCGGCATACAACGCGGTGCCGCCGCCGAGCAGAAACAGCGCCAACATACAGGCGATGATGGCCCGGCTCTGACGCAAATCCTTAACGTAATGGCCGAAGGTAAATACCAGTGCAACCGGGATCAGAATGATTGACGCCAGCTCGAACAGGTTGCTCCACGCGGTCGGGTTCTCGAACGGGTGGGCCGAGTTGACGCCAAAGAAACCGCCGCCATTGGTGCCCAATTGCTTGATGGCAATTTGACTGGCTGCCGGTCCCAGCGGGATCACCTGATCGGCACCCTGCATCGTCACGGCGTGGACGTAATGGGCGAAGGTTTGCGGTACGCCCTGCCACACCAGAAACAGTGCCAGCAGCAGACACAGCGGCAGCAGGCCATACAACGTAGCGCGAGTCATGTCGGCCCAGAAGTTACCCAACGTGCTTGCCGAGCGCCGGCTGATACCGCGGCACAGAGCGACCAGCACCGCCAGACCTGTGGCGGCGCTGACAAAATTCTGTACAGTCAGGCCGGCCATCTGGCTGAAGTCACTGAGCGAGGCTTCGCCGCTGTAACTTTGCCAGTTCGTGTTGGTGACAAAACTGACTGCCGTATTGAACGCCTGAGTCCATTCCTGCCCAGGTAATTGCTGCGGGTTGAGAGGCAGGTATTGCTGAAACACCAGCACCGAGAACAACAGCAAAAAACCCGCGAGATTGAACATCAGCAATGCCAGGGCATAATTGCGCCAGCTTTGCTCACTGCTCGGGTCAACGCCCGCTACGCGGTAACAGAGCTTCTCTACAGGCCCGACGACAGGCGTAAGCCATGTCCGTTGACCTTCCATAACCTTGTAGTAAAAACGGCCCAACCAAGGTGCGGGCAACAGTACCAGCGCAAAAAAGGCCAACACCAACGCATAGTCATAACTGTGCATACCCGCTCCTAGTTCCGATCTGCGCGCAACAGCGCAACCAGCAGGTAAACGAACAGCCCGAGGGCCAGCAGCAGTGACACTCCATCCAGTACACCCATGACAACTCTCCCCAGAACGGCATGCGCCGCGTGTAGGAGGATTGTGAGGAGTCAGGGTGTAAAGGATCGAGATTGAGCAGGAGCAGGGCCGTAAAGAAAATGTAAAAAACACTCTCTACACCCGGAAACAAGGCATTACCGGCGTATCAAATGACGCCACAGGTTGAGCAATGGGGAACGCGTCAGAGTCCGCGTATGGCATTACCTGTTTTTAGCGCTTTGGCATCGTGGGCACCCGCCAGTAACCCACCGCCTACATTGAAAGTGACACCGACGACCCTTTCAGGGCCAAAGGTTTTGGTCATCCAATGGTGGGCCGCTTTGAAGTGGGCGGTCGAATTGTGGATTTCCCCTCCCTCTACAGACTTCACAAGAGCGCCGTAGTGCGCACCCGCAGCGCGATCAAGGGGTATGCCATGGCTGGCCAGATTGTGGTTCACCAAAGACAAGGCGCGGGAAAAGGTCTGAGTTAAAGGCTGTTCTGAAGTTGCGCTGTGAATTATCTGACGTCCTGCCGAAGTGAAATCCGGAATACTTTTACTCCCGACAAGGGCCTGAGACGCCAGGGTAACGGTCTCTTTCGCCTTGCTGATGGCCTTTGGCACCTGAGCTGGATTCGCCGCAGTCAATAACGCCACCAGAGAAGTCAGACGCACAGGTAACCGAATATGGCCGCTGGGGTCTTGCCAATTGAGCGGATCACCTGAGCAATAGGCGTAGGCATTAACCCCTCCCTTGTCGAACGGACTCAACGTGTCGGGGCTGCAAAAGCGCATCAATCCAGGGTTATAGACACGTGAGCCATTGCCCAACATGTAGTATCCGGTCAACTCATCTCGCCACTCGCTGTTAAACCCCAGCAGACTGCTCTCGACGCTGGGGTCATGAAGATACCCATACGGGGTATAGCGTAGTGAGATGTGTAAGGGGTTACTCAAATCGTTCATGACCGAGCCTTGCACATCGGTGGCCAGTAACAAGGTTGAGCGATCAAGACACTGCTGAGCCAATAACTGGTGAACGCACCGGAATACACTGGTTTTCCCAGTGCTCTGAGTTTCAGTGGCGACACGATCGAGATGATAAAAGCGCTGCGTTAACCCTCGGCCTTCCGAGGTAAAGCCAATGCATCGATCAAGCGGATCAAATCGGTATTCATACAGCTCTGTATTTTTTAACGCCGACATAGGAAGAGGCTCCGGTAAAGGGCCCTAAGTCTGCGCAAACACATGCCGGCATCCTAGTTGACAGAGTTGACGGGGCGCTTCGTCTATTGCCCGCCCCCTCTCACCGGATTAACGCAAAAGAGGCGTGTCCAGTACTTCAGAATCTGCACCCAATACACTTTCGCTCAACTGAACAAAGGACTCAGTGTTGACCTTGCCCATGCGCATCAGCGCCTGGCTGACGTCATCGAGCGAACGTTTGTTGTGGGTTTGCAAACGAATTTCGCGGTCCAGGGCCTGCATTAGTGTGACGGCCCTCGCCACCATGGCCGGGCTTACCTGCTGGCCACGAAGACGGGTCACCCCCTTGCCGGCAGTATTAAGCCTGTGTTGCAACGCCTGATAACGCTCGTCGCTCATGCCACCGGCACGGCGCATCAGCTCTATGGCGTAGTACTCACTCAAGCCTTCGCCAATCCATACATGCCCCGGCTCATCGTTGATGGCGCTGAACACCTGAACCACTTCACGCAGTAATGGGCTGCTGCCGCTCTCACTGACCAATGGCAAGCCGCTGTACAGATAGATCGAGTTGCGTGACGCCGAACTGCCCTTCCACATCGGGCTCGCGGCCCCCACGATCAACAATTTGGCGGGATTGCGCGGGAACACGGCTTGAACGTGCGGCCAGACAAACGTCAATAGGGTCAACACATCCATGCGGTGCATGCCCTGACCTTTCGGGGCGGCGACAGTGACTTCGGTTTCACCCAAGGTGGTGCGGCGACTGCCCAGCGTGCCAGCCAGCATCCAGCCCGTGGGCCGATCGAATAAACGCGATATGTCATCGATGCGAAAGCGGTTTTTGCCGATGCGTGGCCACGCGGTTTCGACACTCTTCCAGCCATCAGGCAGCTCAAACTCCAGACGCGACACCAACTCTGTGCCGTCCTGCTGATCCAGCGCAGCCGGTGGCACCAGTTGTTCGCCCCGAAACAACGCCCACTGGGGGGTAATCAGCGTCTCGAAGCTGCCGTTTTTACGTAATTGATTCAAGCGCACGCGGTAGGACAGGCTGGCTTTGCCCGGCGTCGGATGCCAGAGGCCTCGGCTATGGGTAGCGTCCGGACTGAGCTGCCATTGGCCGTCGGCTTTAAAGTCGCTGTAGCTGCCCGTAGCGCCCAAATCGAAATCCAGACTACGCACCGCAGCGCCATCCGCCAGCGTCATACGCACCTGCGCCTGATTGCTTTGCGGCAACAGGCGCACGTGATAGTCCAGGTCCACTTTTTTGGCGGCCCACAGCAGACTGCTGACCATCACCAGTGCCAAGCCCAGAGATAATTGGTAACGCAGCGGCATACACACTCCTTTGGCCACCGCTCCGGCACTTAACCGGCGCGGAAAATCAGATGATCTTCCCAGTCCTCTTCCGCCACGCTGCCTTCGGCGAGCATGCGCCCTGATTGGGAAATACGCTCGTGATGCACGGCATCAGGGTCGCCACAAACCAAGTGGTGCCACAACGGCAGATCTTTGCGCTCGCTGACCAATCGGTAACCACACGTCGGCGGTAGCCACTTGAACGATTCGGCCTTGCCCGGCGACAACTGAATGCAATCGGGGACCGTGTCCCGACGCTTGGGATAATCGGTGCACTGGCAAGTTTTCAAGTCGAGGAGTTTGCAGGCAATGCGCGTGTAGTAAACGCTGTTGTCCTCCTCGTCTTCGAGTTTTTGCAAGCAGCACAGCCCACAGCCGTCGCACAGCGACTCCCATTCCTCTTGATCGAGTTGATCGAGGGTCTTGCGGATCCAGAACGGTTCAACTTTTGCGGCCATGGCTCAAACATCTACATCGGGGAGTGGAAAAGGCCGCCAGTCTAGTGCCCAAGGCCTCGCGAGCCAAGTGTTAGGGCCAGACGGTGTAACAGGACTTGTCACATCGAAGCGGTAACAGTAGTTTTGCACTGACACCTACACACTCGGGAAACGTGAATGCCAGCTTCCAACCGCACTGCTGAACATCAAATAGACGAGCAATTTACTCAACGCTGGTCACCTCGTGCCTTTACCGACGAAACCATTGATAAAGCTACTTTGCTGAGCTTTTTCGAGGCCGCACGCTGGGCGCCTTCTGCCTACAACGCCCAGCCTTGGCGATTTTTGTATGCGTTGCGTGGCACCCCCGAGTTCGAGCGTTACCTGAGTTTGCTGGTGGAGTTCAACCAGGGTTGGGCCAAACATGCTGCCGCGCTGGTGGTCATTGTGTCGAAAACCACGTTTGCGGCACCGGGTACCACTGAAGAAAAGCCGGCGCCGACCCATGCCTTCGACACAGGCGCTGCCTGGGGTCATCTGGCGCTGCAAGCGCACCTGAGCGGCTGGCACACCCACGGCATGAGTGGCCTGGATTACGAACGTGCCCGCCAGGAGCTGAAAATCCCTGAGGGTTATGCGGTCCAGGCCATGGTTGCCATCGGCAAACGGGGTGACAAGGCAAGCCTGGTGGATTACTTGCAAGCCAAAGAAGTGCCCAGCCAGCGCGTACCGCTGAGCACGCTGGTCGCCGAGGGCGATTTCAGCTTGTAAGACCCGTAGCAGACGCCGCAGGCAGCGTTCGATTGCACAACGATCGCAATGTCTGAGCCTGCGGTTCACCGTGTGAACCGCTGTTTCTGAATTTACGACGGCTACACTGCCGATCGCAGCCTGCGGCAGCTCCCACAGGTTTTAATCTCAATAACCGCGCTCGAAATCCACTTCGCCGTAGGTCGTTTCACCGGCTTGAAACGCCCGTAAATTGTCGACAAACAGTTGCACCATCATCTGCGGCGATGTCGGTGCCGAGCTGTGCCCGGTCAACAGCAAGCCCCAGGCTGTCCAGAAGGGATGCTTGGCCGGTAACGGTTCTTGACGGCACACATCAATGATTGCACCGGCCAGATGGCCCAGACGTAATGCTTCAACCAGGTCGGCGTCCACTACCGCCACACCCCGACCAACGTTCATAAACACGCCGTTGGGGTTGAACAACGCGAAGAGTTCGGCATCGTACAAGTCATGCGTGTCCGGCGTGTTGGGCAACAGATTGATGACGTAATCCATCTGCCCGACCAGTCGCGGCAAGTCGCTTAGGGTTGCCACTTCTTTAAACGGCGCCTGTTCACGAGCGCTGCTGGCGATGGCATACAACTGCACTCCGAACGGAAGCAGGAACTGCGCCACGGTTTGACCAATGTCCCCAGCACCGACAATCAGCACCTTGCGACCGACCAGGCTTTGCCCGGTTCGGCTGTCCCACTTGCGCTCGACTTGACTGACCAGCCGCGCCATCACTTCGCGTTCGTGACCCAGCATGTAGGTCAACACGTATTCGGCCATGACCTGCCCGAAAATACCCACTGCCCGACTCAGTCGATAGTCACGCCCCAGGCCTGGCGCCAGCAAAGGTGTGATCCCGGCCCAGGTCGATTGCAGCCATTGCGGCGTGTGCCCTTGGCGCAACAGGGTCGCCAATAAATCGGGTTGCCCTAGCCACACGGGGCAATCAGCGGCCATTTGTGCCAGCTGCGCAGAATCGCCACTGGTTTGTATGTCCAGCTGCGGTGCAGCCTGTTGGAGGAGCTTGGCGTAAAGGGGGTAATCGTGCTCGGCAATCAGGACGCGCATGCTTCTAAACCTTCTTAAAACACTGTCAGCGCCCATCGCCCAGGTTTGCCCCGTCGCGCTCGGCCACCGTCAATCAAATTCAGTCAATGTGAGACAGGTGCCCGGGCCCGGGCACCTGAGGCAGCCGTTACATAGGGTCGTTGCGACGTAGAAGCTCTTCGGGCAAGTGCTCAATGTATTCGTCTTCGGCAGGCGGCATTTGCAGGTGATAGCCCTGCGTTTCAAGGTTATCCAACACCTTGGTAATGTCTTCGCGCGACAGTTTGCGTTCCGGCGTCAACACCAGATCAAACGCGTGAACAGGTTTGCCGAAAGCCAGCATCAGGGTTTCGGGTACACGCTCCAGGGCATCGGCCTTGAGCACGTACAAATACATTTCGTTGCGTTTGGTACTGCGATAGATCGAGCAAATACGTTTCAAGAAGGTTCTCCAGCGCAGGTCAGGCAATCAAGCAACGCCTGTCCCATCAGCTCACGGCGCCATCCGCGCAGTGAGTCCGGCAATTGATAAGGCCCATTGGGAAAGCCACTTTTTACCAGCGCTTCCAGGGTTTTTTTGCGCAGCATCAGCTCTGGCGCAATATTGAGACGCTCGGCCAATTCCTGGCCAACGGCGCGCAAGCGTTTGATCAGCAGTGCAGCCTCAACCGGCAAGGGCTCAGGTACAACGGGTGGCCATTGTTCAGGCGGTAGACTGCCAGCACGCTTGATCAGGTCCAGTAAAAATTCGCCATCCTGACGCACGGTACGCGGGTGCATGTCTTCAATGCGCGCCAGCGACACCAGATTATCGGGTTGGGTTTTGGCTAAAGGCCACAATGCATGTTCACGCACCACTCGATTACGTGGCAGGTCACGGGCACGGGCTTCTTTTTCACGCCAGGCGCAGAGCTCACGCAACACCGCCAACTGATCCCGTGACAGTTTCCAGGCCAGCTTGGCCTCACGGTACACCTCATAAGGGTCTACTTCGCGGCGTAGATTGGCAACCAGCTCTGCACCGTCCTCAAGCACCCAGGCGTACTTTTCATCCGACAGACGCGGACGCAACAGCACATACACTTCAGCCAGATGCAGGGCATCTTCAGCGGCGTAGCTGATCTGAGTGTCCGACAGTGGGCGTTGCAGCCAGTCAGAACGGGTTTCGCCTTTGGGCAGGTCGAGGTCGAGAACCTCTTTGACCAGACGCGAATAACCCATGGAAAAACCGAGATTGAGATAAGCCGCTGCCAACTGGGTGTCGAATAACGGCACCGGCAAACTGCCCGTGAGACGCAACAGCACTTCGAGGTCTTCGCTGCAAGCGTGCAGCACTTTGACCACTGACGTGTTCTCCAACAAGGCGGCCAGAGGCTGCCAATTGTCGATGGTCAGGGGGTCGATCAGGTAAGCCCGCTCGCCGTCACCAATCTGGATAAGACCGGCAATCGGATAAAAGGTATCGACCCGCATAAATTCGGTGTCGAGGGCTACAAATGGCAAATGCTGCCATTTGGCACAATGCTGGCCGAGGCTATCGTTGTCGCGAATCCAGTGAATATCGATGGCCACACGGCTCTCCCTTGAAGAATGGCGCGCAGTATATATCGCCGCCCGACCTTATCGGGTAATGACTGACAATCTAAACGACGAAAATACCTACAGAAATTAAAGTAACCACCTGCATGAGTTTTTACATTTTTACAGGTAGGTTTCACCGACCTGTGTCAACGCAGGTCGGTGCCAGGCGAACGGGCCACACGGAATTTGATACCTCACGCGTTGGCCTGTTACGGGACACTCCCCATCAGCTCGCCTTGAAAGCACACGCGCGACTGATCGACAAACAAGAGGATGAACTGAATGTTATCACCCCCCAAAATGTCACTCGCCGCCTGCGCCCTGATTGGCCTCAGTGTTTTTACCCGTGCAGCCATCGCTGAAAACGCTGTGCCGGCAACCTTGGACAGCGTCGTGCAACAAGCCGCCACCGAGGTCATGAAGGCTCACGACATTAGCGGCCTTGCGATTGCTGTCAGCCATGACGGCATCCAGCAGTTCTACAGCTTCGGTGTGGCCTCCAAAGCCACCCAAGCACCCGTTACACCTGACACCCTGTTTGAAGTTGGCTCGATCAGCAAACTGTTTACGGCCACCTTGGCTGCCTATGCACAGGCCAATGGCCAGCTTTCCCTCACTGATCCCGTCGAAAAATACCTGCCTGAACTGCAAGGCAGTGCCTTCGGCAAAGTCCTCCTCATGCATTTGGCAACCCACACCGCGGGTGGGTTCCCGTTACAAGTACCCGAGCGCGTGAAAAACGAGCAGCAATTGATGGATTACCTGAAAGCCTGGAAGCCCATCTACCCTTCGGGCACACAGCGCAGCTATGCCAACCCCAGCATTGGCATGCTGGGCATGATTGCGGCCAAAAGCATGAACCAGCCTTTTGTGGCAGCGATGGAAAACACCCTGTTTCCGGCATTGGGTCTGAGCAGTAGTTACTTGCAGGTACCCGCGGCCAAAATGTCGCTGTACGCACAGGGCTACAACTCAGATGACCAGCCGGTAAGAGTCAATCCCGGCGTACTGGCCAATGAAGCTTATGGCGTGAAAACCAGCGTGCATGACCTGATTCATTTTGCCGAACTTAACATTGGGCTGGGTAACCCCCAGCCCAAGACCCAGCGTGCCATTGCGCAGACCCACACCGGCTACTTCCAGATCGGGCCAATGACCCAGGATTTGATCTGGGAGCAATACCCCTACCCGGTCACACTGAAAAACCTGCTGACAGGCAACTCAAACAAAATGGCCTACGAGAATAATGGCGCCCTGGCCCTGAACCCGCCCATGGCGCCACAACAGGCTGTATGGATGAACAAAACCGGGTCAACTTCTGGCTTTGGTGGCTATATCGCCTTGATCCCCATTAAAAAACAGGCCGTGGTGATCCTGGCCAACAAAAATTACCCCAACAGTGAACGCATCGAAGTGGCGTACAAAATCTTCAACGCCTTGAACTAGGCTTTTTTAACTAACACATAAATACTGCCCAGCCGGCGGCCGGGCAGCACATCGTAATGTTTGAGGATGCTGAAACCTGCTTCGGCAAACTGCCCTTCCACATCGTCCTTGCGTACGACAATCCGTGGAGCGTTATTGAGCAGTTCCGACGAACGTCCCACACACAACGAAACGATGAGGCTATCGCGGCTCACGCGGTGTAATTCGCGCAAGATGGCAAGACGATGCTCAGCGTTGTGCACGTGGTGAAACAGCTGCATGCAAAAAATGCTGTCTACAGCGTTAGCGGGCATGTCGATAGAAAACACGGCGCTTTTGAACAACTTGATACGGGCCAGCAAACTCGCGGGATGATGTGTTTGTGCATGATCGAGCATGCTCTGAGAAGAGTCGGCAGCGAGAATCACCCGATTGCCGTGTTCTGCCAGCACAGGCCAGAAGCGCCCTGCGCCGCAAGCAATATCCAGTACCAGACCCGGTTCACCGGCAACCTTGAGGGCGCGACGTACCAATTGATTTTCGCGCCACGCGGTCCACCGTCGGGTCAACCCTTGCGGGCGCACTTCACGGCAGACCTGCGCATGTTCGCGGCCATAGCGCTCGGCGAATTCAAGCTCAAAGGTGGACGGTGGCTGAGTGGACATGCCCGCTGACTCGTAGGTTTGTTGATGTTCTGCGAGCAGGTTAACCATGGTCCAGTGAAAAAAATGTCACGAAAAAGCCAGATCGGGAAATCTGGCTGCACGCTAGAAGCCGATCCGCTCTTACTTGAGGCTTGCCGCTAGCCTCCCCCCTTACGCTTGATGCAAATACCAACGCCAATCCTGTTCCCCCACTTGCCCCATAAACTGCCGATACTCGGCATTTTTGACCGCCAGATAAACCTTCAGAAATTCAGGGCCAAAGGCTTCTTTCGCCCAATGCGAGGCTTCCAATGCCCGCAAGGTGGTCAACCAATCGGTCGGCAGCCTTTCGCTGGCCAGCGCATAGCCATTGCCTTCTACCGGCGCACCTGGATCACGCTCTTCGCGGATACCCCGATGGATTCCCGCCAAAATCGCAGCCGCCGCCAAATAGGGGTTGGCGTCAGCGCCACAAATTCGGTGTTCGATATGCCGCGAAAACGCCGGACCTCCCGGAACTCGCAGGCTCACGGTACGGTTATCGACCCCCCAGGTCGCGGCCAACGGCGCATAGCTGTTGCTCTGAAAACGGCGGTACGAATTGGCATTCGGGCAAAACATCAGCAATGAATCGAGCAAGGTGCTGAGCATCCCGCCTACGGCATGGCGCAGCAAGGGTGTGCCGTCAGACGCTTCACTGGCGAACAGGTTGTTGCCGTCTTTATCGGCCAGGCTCACGTGCATATGCATGCCTGTGCCCGCCAAGTCATCAAAGGGCTTGGCCATAAAACAGGCAAGCATCCCGTGTTTATGCGCCACGCCTTTGACCAGGCGCTTGTAACGTACGGCTTCATCCATCGCTTGCAAGGCGTCGTTGCGGTGCTCAAGGGTGATTTCCACCTGCCCCGGCGCGTATTCAGAAATGGCCGTGCGGGCTGGAATCCCTTGCAGCTTGCAGGCGCTGTACAGATCCGCCAAAAACGGTTCGATTTGCTCCAGCTCTCGCAGTCCGTACACCTGAGTGGCACGCGGACGTTGACCGTCTACGTCCCGTGCCGGTTGCGGTCGCCCATTGCTGTCGCGCTGGCGATCCAGCAGATAAAACTCCAACTCAGCCGCCATTACCGGGTAATAGCCGTCGGCCTTCAACCCCTCGATAACCTTGGACAACAGATGCCGAGGATCGGCCACAGTGGCCGGCATGCCTTCTTGCGGGTGCATGCTGACTTGTACCGCCGCCGTGGGTATCAAACGCCAGGGCATGCGCTGCAAGCTGCAACTGATGGGATAGGCGCGACAGTCAATATCGCCCACGTCCCAGACCAGCCCGGTGTTTTCGACATCATCGCCATTGATGTCCAGGCCCAGGATAGTGCTCGGCAGTGGGCGCCCGCTCTTATAGATTTCCAGCAATTCATCGCGGTGCAACAACTTGCCCCGTGGCACACCGTTGTTGTCGAGGATAAACAGCTCGAACATTTCGATATCAGGGTTATCCGACAGAAAACTCTGGGCTTCTTGCAGGGCAGCAAACGCAGTCGTGGTACTCATGGCAATACTCGTAAATTCATATCTGAAAGGCGTAAAGGCACGCCGTGACTGCAACCCCGAGGGGTAACAGACGTTCAAGACTTAACGGAAGGTACGGGTATCCGGCGGGCGGGCATGTCGACAGTGGAACAAAGCCCAGAAGGCCAGTTTCGAAGGGAGGGGGCAGAGATTATGGGCGGGCAGAAGAAAACCCAGGCAGCTCTCAGCAGGGAGCGCATGGCGCTGCGGCGATTCAGGACTGGGACACTCAGCCTTTTTGACAACCATGCTCACAACCACACCGCATTGGGGATGCCCAGCCTCACACGATTTATAGGGTTTATCAAATGCAGGATTTACGACCTTCAGGTTCATTCTGGGTAAACATACGGACAATTCTCTTTATATCACTTCGTTGGCGCAGCCTAATCAAAGCTTTCTACGTGTGAACCACATGTATTTTTTCTTGGCCCCCGGGACAGAAAACATATAAGCCAACGCTACAAAGAAAGAGAACCACTGCATGCTATAACTCGTATATCTATCTACAATGGGTAGATACCCTATCTTGGCATGGAAGACATGTATGAATATAAAAAACACATTAACCACTGTGACCCCGTAAAACTTGAGAGCGCTATTATTCTCTCCCGACCATGCATAAGTTGCCCAGAATGAAGGCAAGTAACACACTAAACTAAGGAAAACAAAACCCACATAGAATAAATAGCTATTCATTTGCTCAAGCACCCGAAAACCTCAAGATCCATCACCCTCAAAGCTTCCGCTTTGAAAATCCACAATTAACAGGCTTCGATACAGGCCCTGTAAACATAAACAAAAGCAACATAAAAGATAAAAACCATCTCATCGCTAAATTATCAACAGCGCCTATAAAAACCAGCTCTCCAAACCTCATTCAGTACATATGGACAAATGCAAATACGCAATTATATAAAACCACCGACCAAAACTTTAACTGCGTCACATTCTCTCCGGACCATTTACAGGTAGCCCACAGTGAAGGTAAATAAAAAACCACACTGAATAAAACAATACCTGTGTAAAACAACATATTATTCATTTCTCGCGTTTCCATTCATCACATACCACCTTAACCGTTACGATATTAGCCACTCGACTAAGTATAAGCTCCATTACCTGCTATGGTTTTTCAAACCCAAATCACAACATAAACCCCACCGAAGAACAATGCTACTTGCGAGTAAACCACATATATTTTTTCTTCGCCCCAGGGAGAGAAAATACATAAGCCATAGCTACAAAGAAAGAGAACCACTGCGCTCCATTACTTGTATTTTTATCGATGACTGGCAAATAGCCTGTCTTAGCATGAAGGACATGAACACCTATAAAAAATATATTATAAACAGCAATACTCAGTAGCCCTAGTAAGCTTATACCCCCTCCTGAGTACGCAAATCTCGCCCAAAATGAAGGAAGATAAAACAGCATGCTAAAAAAAACGAAACCTACATAAAAAACGACATTATTCATTGCCTCTACCCCATTGCTCTTTAATGGCAATTAAACTATTAGCATCCGAGACCAGACCCACTGCTGTGCTACCAGGATTACTAGATTGTAAACCTCTAAGATAATCAGCTCGAACATACCTAAATAGTTTCCAGGATTCGGGTTTCAGAACCAACCTTCCCGCACCATAAAAAGACCCTGCCAAGTCCGCGACACCATAAGCAATATTGCCTTCTCGCTCTGTCCCGCCCACTGCTTTGGCTACAGAGTGATAGACCTTTCGTATGGGGCCCTGTGTATCGGAGCGTCCCGATAAAAGATTACGACCGTTTTCATAAATATTATTCCCACCCTGAAGCATCAGTGGCGCCCCTATGCCTAAACATAAGCCACCTGCCGAGACATAACAAACGCCGCCACCCAAAACTACTTGCATGCCTCCAGCCGCAACCCCCACGCCTAGTAACGCCTTGTCCATTAAGGTGTGTTTCACCAATGCATTGCCTTGTTTATTAATAGCTTCAAGTCCCTGCGCGGTGCTTTTCTTGCCGCTATAAACGTCCTGAACAATACCCCGTGTGTACTCCGTTATGTCTCGATTGAATTGCAAGCGAACAGACAAATTTTTAAGTCGCTGTATCCCAACCGTACAGGCCTGATTCGTCAAAAGATTCACCGCCTGATCTAACGCCCTCACTTCATCGTCTGCCAATGAATGCTGCGATTTATCAGGCCTCATTTGTCCTCATCCCAACTGCTGTAGCCACTGGTGCCGGCGATATGATGCATCCAGCAAATCTCACGATAACTCAGAGCCATGACTTCTTGAATGTCGGCATCGTTTTCCAACGTGGCATGGGGCATGACTAGCGTCAGTTCTGTCAAAATACAACCCGATATATCAACGGTAAAAAAACGCTCCTGAACGCCCATCGGCGAAGTTCGGTAAAAGTTGATCTTGCACTCAAGGATCTCTCTATTGGTCAGGGCTTGCGCCAGCAAAGGGGTCGACTTGTCTATGTTTTTTACGATCGCGATGGGTTGATGAGTGGCTCGGTCGAGGTTTCCCAGATTCAACATGGTGTGATTGAAGGAGAGCACCATGACTTCATCGCGATGCCCGATTTGGCATTTATTGCCAATGGACTCCGCAGTGGAACAGCCTGCCGAGATCAGGCCTTGGCTTTTGCCCGAAATGCTCATGTAACCGTGACTTGCCATTTGCTGTTCCCCCCTGGTTAAAGAACGCAAGCTAGCGGAGAACTCATTACTTTTATGTAGGAATTCTCTGTATTTAAAATAATTCTCGTCTTCTCTTTTCTTATGCGGTGTAACGCCCGGTTACATCCGCTGATCTCCTTCACCACGAACGGTAGGTGTGACATGAACACATCTTCATCGAACGTTTTAAAAACCGATGGGGTCGCATGCAGTGTCTATCCTGCTTGGCAACGGTTTTCAACCTGACTCAAGCCACCCGATTTCCCACTTCAAGGAGCCTCCCCCCATGAGCAGAACGGTTGCCGATTTCATCACCGAAACCTTGCAGCAAGCAGGGGTAAAGCGTGTGTTTGGCGTCGTGGGCGATTCATTGAATGCCTTCACCGACTCACTGCGCCGTCAGCAGCAGATTGAATGGATTCATATGCGCAACGAGGAGTCAGCGGCCTTTGCCGCCGGTGCCGAAGCGCATTTGACTGGCGAACTGGCAGTCTGTGCCGGCAGTTGCGGGCCAGGTAACTTGCATTTGATTAATGGTCTGTTCGACGCGCACCGCAGCGGTGTGCCCGTGCTGGCGTTGGCCGCACATATCCCCAGCAGTGAAATCGGCATCGATTATTTTCAGGCCACGCACCCCGAAAGCCTGTTCAAGGAGTGCAGCCATTACGTCGAGCTGGTATCCCATGCCGAGCAGTTACCGCAAATTCTTGAACGCGCCATGCGCGTGGCCATCGCTAAACGCGGCGTGGCGGTGGTGGTGATTCCCGGAGACGTTGCGCTGCAAGCCACCGAGGCCAAAGTGCCTAACTGGATAACCCCTACCCAACCGCTGATTTGCCCCACTCTGAGTGATATCGACCAATTAGCGTCGTTTCTCAATAACGGCAAAAAGGTCACCCTGCTGTGCGGCGCAGGTTGCGCAGGTGCCCACACCGAAATTCTGGCACTGGCCGAACGCCTGAATGCGCCAATCGTGCATGCCTTGCGCGGCAAGGAACATGTCGAGTACGACAACCCCTACGACGTCGGCATGACCGGGCTGATCGGTTTCGCCTCGGGCTACAAGGCAATGATGAGCTGTGACACGCTGCTGATGCTCGGCACTAATTTTCCCTATCGCCAGTTTTACCCGGAGCACGGTTATATCGCACAAATCGATCTGCGCCCCGAAGCGCTGGGCAACCGCTGCCCGTTGGAATTGGGCCTGATCGGCGATGTGAAGCTGACATTGCAGGCAGTGTTGCCCAAGGTCGACCAAAACCCTGACCGCGAGCATCTGGACAAAGCACTCGACGACTACAAAGTCGCCCGCCAAGACCTCGACGCGCTGGCCGAGAGCGGGCCTGAGAGCTCGATCATTCACCCGCAATACCTCAATCGCCTGGTCAGTGAACTGGCCACGGAAGATGCGATTTTCACCTGTGATGTGGGCACGCCCACCGCTTGGGCTGCCCGCTATTTGAAGATGAATGGCAAGCGGCGACTCGTCGGCTCGTTCAATCACGGTTCGATGGCCAATGCGATGTTGCAGGCGATTGGTGCTCAGGCGGCCTTCCCGTTCCGGCAGGTAATTTCCATGTCGGGGGATGGTGGTTTCACCATGATGATGGGTGATTTTCTGACCCTCAGTCAGGTGGGCTTGCCGGTCAAGGTGATCGTGCTCAATAACGGCACGCTGGGGTTTGTCGAGATGGAAATGAAAGCTGCGGGCTTTCCTGATGTGGGCTGTGATCTTAAGAACCCCAATTTTGCAGCCATGGCTGAGGCGATGGGGGTCAAGGGCATTCGGGTCGAACATCCCGCAGAACTCGAAGGGGCGTTGCGTGAGGCTTTCAGCCATGACGGCCCGGTGCTGGTGGATGTCGTGAGTGCCCGACAGGAGTTGGTGATGCCACCGAGCAAAACCTTTGAACAGGCCAAAGGCTTCAGTCTGTTTATGCTCAAAACCGTGATGGATGGCCGTGCGCGCGAGCTGATTGATTTGGCCAAAGTCAATTTGTGGCGCTAAGTAAAGTGCTTTCCCTGTGAAGCGATATTGATCGCTCCACAGGGATTACGGGGTTTTTTATGCATGTTAAAAGCCCCATCAATATTAACGCTCACTCCAAACAGTCAATAAATTTGATATAAACATTAATCATCACAGCCACCCCCTTTAAACATCCCCGCTCTACCACCCCCTATAAACACTCATATTATCCAAGACTTATATTCTGAAACATACAAACGCGTCCAAATACTCAAATCAAACACCATGTTTTAAATACCACGCAACTACAAGAATTCTCCTACAAACATAAAATCTTATCTTACTTTTTAGAGCAAAGAATCTAATTCAAACTACAATCTGCCCCCCAGAAGGACTTGCACGCTCTACCGCAACTTGCGCACTCAATATCCCGATTGTTTGATACGTTTCTTTCAACGAGATTCTCCATGATCAATGTTCCCGACTTAGACCTGCGCGCTTCTGATATTGCCATTACTGCAATGGCCGGTGAATTTCCACGGGCAAGTACCCCCGATAACTTATGGGCACTTCTATTTGAAAAAGCATTTGTTTCTACGCCTTTTTCCCTAACACAGCGCTGGCCCGATGATGAGTCAACCGGCTATAGCCGCCATGCTGCTTTTATCGAAAACGCGCACGGCTTCGATCCCGGTTTTTTTTCGATGGCCCCTGTTCAAGCCCTTTACAGCGACCCTCAAGAACGCAGGCTCCTACAGACGACGTATCACGCCCTTGAAAACAGTGGGTATTTTCAAGATCCCCATGGCGATGTAGGTGTATATACCGCAGCCATGTACTCGCACTATCAAAACCTGGGTGAAAACACGTCTGCTTTCAGTACTTCATTCGCACAGATCGCGAATCGTATTTCCCATCGCCTTGACCTCACGGGGCCTAGCCTGTGCGTTGACACAATGTGCTCTGGCTCTTTGGTAGCTCTTCATTTAGCCGCCACGGCTTTGCGTCAGGGTGAATGCCGCATGGCAGTAGTCGGTGCCGCCAACATTCATTCATGCTCCGGTAAATTCAGACTGCTTTGTGAAGGCGGGTATTTAAGCCGCACGGGTCGCTGCCATACCTTCGGTGCACTGGCGGACGGTTACATGGCGGGCGAAGGCAGCATCGCGGTCGTGATCAAAACAGTGGCGCAAGCTCAGGCTGACGGCGACCCTATATTGGGTGTTATCCGTGCCAGCGCCGTGGGTTCGGACGGGGGTGCCGGGGCTTTCACCGTACCGGACGCCAACGCGCAGGCGCGGGTGATGCGCACAGCCCTGGAACGTGCAGCCATCAACGCCAGCCAGATCAGTTATGTGGAGTGCCATGGAACCGGAACCCCTGTGGGCGATCCGGTTGAAATAGCCAGTCTGGCGCAGGTGTACTCAGGGAGTGATCGCCCTTTGCTCCCCATCGGGTCGATAAAAGGCAATATCGGACATCTGGAGGCAGCGGCCGGTCTGGCCGGTCTCGTCAAAGTGCTGTTGCAATTGCAACATCAAATGTTACTGCCCAATGTCGGCGCGCACCCTGCCAACCCTAAGCTGAATTTGCCGCAGGCCAATCTTGAAATCGTTTCCACGCCTCAATCCTGGCAAGGCCAGCGCTTGGCTGCGATCAACTCGTTTGGCGCCGGTGGTACCAATGCCCATGTCATCTTGCAAAGTGCGCCGCCACTGCCCATGCCTGACGAGGTGAAAGGAGCACATCAATGGATGCTCCCCGTATCGGCCCATACGACAGCGTCATTGAAAAAGCGCCTGGCCCAGTTAATCGAATGGATCGACACACACCCCAGTCTCAGCCTGTATGCCTTAGGCTACACATTGAGTTGCGCACGTCAGCATCATCGCTTCCGGGTCTGTGTCCAGGCGCGGGATCTGAGCGAGGCCCGCAGCGCTTTGGTAAAAGCCCTCGACGGCCCTTTTGACGATTCGCGCCAACCCTCAATAACTTCAAAGAATCGTGCTCTGACGCCAGCCCAGGCTTACTTGCAAGGGGATGTCGTTGGCTGGACGCAGCTGTATCCAGTTCGATCCCTGACCGCATTGCCGCCCTTTCCTTTTGCTAACCGCCACTTCGATGCCCTCAATGGCCCACTGCGCCAACCTGCTCCCGCGCCCACCAGCAGCACGCCCAGCCAGGTTGCGCCCCTGGTAACCCCCTCCGATTCATTGTTGAGTTGGGAACACCTTCAGGGCGACGGACCTACCGTGCTCTTACTCACGCCAACCAATGTGTCCAAGCGGGCATGGCATTGTCAGACAGCGTTCTTGCAGCGCAACGGCTTCAACCTATTAATCCCCAGCTACCCGGGGCATGACGGCAACAGCATGCCTGATCAGGACTTTTCCCTGACTGATATCGCAGACGCCATAGCGCTGTATCTAAAACACCACGCAACCACACCGGTTCACTGCGTAGGCTGGTCGCTGGGGGCTTCGATTGCCCTGCACCTGGCCATTGATCACAGCAGTGTGCTTGACAAGCTGTGCCTTATTTCAGGCTCAGCCCGGTTCATGCACAGCATTCCCCATATGCTCGGGGCTTTCAGGGATGAAATAGAGCAATGGGATGAATTCATTTCGTTGCAACTGGACACACGGCAGGACGCGCGACTGGCGTTATTGGCCGGGGCCAATAAAGAAGCCATGAACCGCTACTACCTCCTGCTGCGTGATTACAACGTGCAGCCTCGTTTGGCAGAACTGAGCACTTGCACATTAGTGATTCACGGTATTGACGATCACTGCATTACCCCTCAAGAACGTGATTTATTGGGCAACCATGAGCGTTGCAGCCTCCGGCAATTACCCGGCGGGCATTTGTTGCCCATCACCGCTTCAAGAGCCATCAATACACTGTTGCTGGAGCATTTCTCATGACGCCCGCCTCGACTTCGGAGCGTCTTATCTGGCGCTGGTTTCGAAACTCGCCCAATGATCCACGGCTGATATTGCGTTACGCCTTTGAAGTGCAGGGCAGCCTGGACCTGACCCAGCTCGAGGGCGCCTTGCACGTACTCATAGAGCGCCATTACCCCAACCTGCTAGCCCGGTTTACCGAAATCGAAGGCACGCTTTATAAATTTTATGCAGAGGGCATTGCACAGCCTCTTTTGCATCACCAGCGCTTGAGCCCGCCTGCAACAGAACCAGAACACTGGACCCGGATTGATCATCAGAACGGTCCCCTCTATCGGTGGACCTGCACCGAGGCTAACGGCACGTCGACCTTGTGGATTGCCATCAGTCATCTGGTGACGGATGCAGCTGTGTACGGGGACATTTGTCATCTGCTGCAGACGCTGACTGACTCGGATGACCCGGCAAGTCTTGAATGCCTGCGCCAGCCCCTTGATCTGAGTCCCGCCTCTTCCTGCGCCGAAGCCCGAGCGTTCTGGCAACAACAGGTCGAGGGGCGTCAGTTGTCTGCATTCGTGCCTTTTGTGGAGCACTGCATCAGTCACAAAACCTTGCCACCCAGCTATTTGCGTATTCACAGAGAACTGACGGGGCATGACATCAGGGAGCTCATGCGCGCGTCTCAAGAACATCACGTCACCCCTTTTCAATGGATGCTGGCCTGCACGCTAATGACTGTGGGCAGTTACCTCAAAGGACAACCGACTGAAACCCGGCCACTCATTGCACATGCCGTTTCGGTTGCCGAAGCCGATTCAGCACTGGCCTGCCACACCAATGTCCTGCCCTGCATGGTGGACTATGACCCCACCCGGACCGTCAGCGAGCTGCTGGCGGATATCAAGCAATGGCGACGTCTTTCACGTCCTTATCAAGCGTTTGATGGCCTCGATATTGCGGCGATGTCAGCACCGTTTACCGACGTATTTACGCGCCCGTTCAATGTCATGGTGACCAGTGCCGAAGGCGCGCTCCCCATCCTCACACCGCAACTGCAAGGCAAGCCCAGCCGACTGGTAGCCGAACTGGCCGGGGCCTCCAACGCAGACCTCTGCGTGGCCATTAATGTCAGTGATGATCGAGCGCGCTTAATGTTTGAATGCGCGAGTCACGGAACCGACCCTTCACGCATCAACGACTTCGCCCACCACTGGCTAGTCGCGCTGCGCTGGATGATTGACAACCCGAGCCGCAGCCTTGGCGAATTCAGTGTCACCCATGCTCGCGCACCTGTTTCTTGCACCGAAGCGGCCATCGCGGCCAAGGAACACCCGCTGGCCGCCGTCACCCGTCATGCCCTGAAGCAACCCGCGAAAATGGCTATCAGTGGACCAGACGGACACCTCAGCTATCAGCAGGTCCTGAGCGCCACACGGGCGCTGGCCTTTACCCTGCAACCACATCACACCCTACGCCCCGTGGCACTGCACTTGGGACGATCCACTGACCTGCCTGTCAGCCTCTTGGCGTTGCTGGCCAATGGCATGCCTTTCATGCCAATCGCCACCGACAATGACGCGACACGTGTTGATGAACAAATCAATCGCTTGGGATGCACGCTGATTGTGTGCGATGAGACCAGCCGGGATCAGTTGCAGGCGAGGCACCCGGACAAAACGTTGGTCACTCCGTCAGAGGCCAAGGCTCAGCCAGTTCCTGATGGCTGGCAGCCGAACATTGAATGCCAGACCGATCATGACGCCTATTGGATAACCACCTCGGGCAGCAGCGGCACGCCCAAGACCGTGATCGTGCGCCAGTCGAGCCTGTTCAACGTGCTGGCCTCAATGCGTAATTTCCCGGGTCTGCAGGATCGGGACCGGATGCTCGCATTGGCACCGATCAGCTTTGATATCTCTCTGCTGGAGCTTCTATTGCCCCTGCTGGCAGGTGCCAGCATGGTCATTGCACACGACAGCGTGCGACGTGATGGCCACGCTCTGGGCCAGTTGATTGATTCCTGCCGGGCCACGGTGGTTCAAGCAACCCCCAGCACATGGCTCGCGCTTCAAGCCAGCGGCTGGCGGTCACAGCAGACATTACGCTGCTGGGTGGGAGGCGAGCCGTTGACGGCACAATGCGCCGAGTATTTGCTGTCTCAGGGCCAGGTTGTCTACAACCTCTATGGGCCGACAGAGGCCACAATATGGGCATCGGCTTCACGAATTACCGACCCTCAGCACTTGACCTTGGGCGCGCCCGTGCAGGGCAGTCGTTTTTATGTACTGAACGAGCAACTTGAGTCAGTGCCTGCCGGGGTCCCCGGCGAGCTGGTGATCGCCGGAACTGCCCTCGCTGCCGGTTATCTTGAGAGCGATCAACAAGGTTTTATAGAGGCCACAGATAGCCACGCCAGGCTGTATAGAACGGGCGATACGGTTCGCCATGACGGCAATGGTCAGTTGTTTTTCATCGGTCGCAGTGACACTCAGATCAAGGTCTCGGGTCAGCGCGCTGATTTGACCGAAATCGAACAGGCCCTCCACGAGTTCGCGCCGCAAACCCAATGGCTCGCAGCACTCAACCCATTACCCTCGCCGCATCTGTGTGCGTACTACGCAGCGGTACCGGACTGGCAACCGAATCTGCGTGAACTGACACAACGCCTCTACGGGCGACTGTCCGGCTACGCCATTCCGCAACGACTGATTGGCGTTGCCCACTTGCCCCGCACTGCACATGGCAAGCTTGATCGACGCAATGTGCACACCTTGACCGCGCTTCATGACACCCGACGTGCCGCCGCTCCCACCCAGCTGACGCCTGAACTGCAGACTGACGCCAAGGCCACGCTCACATGGCCGCAATTAAGCGCCATCATCACTCAGGCGCTCAACATCGAAGTGGAAGATCCGACCTTGCCGTTTGGCTGGTCCGGTATCAACTCTGTCTCCCTCAACCACCTGTCGTGGTGCCTGACCCATCAACATAACCTGGCAATCAGCGCCGCCCAGATCATATCGGCCATCAGCCCCCAAGGGCTGTTGAGTAAACTTTCAGGCTCCCAGGCGGATATGCCGCCCCCGTTGCTGCCACCTGTAGTGGACGCCCTACTCACCGGGCAAAAAATCGCAATCATTGCGATGCACGGCCAATTACCGGGTGCCCGTGACCTTAACCAGTTTTGGCAGCAGCAACTGGACGGCGCCTGCGCGATCAGTGCGCACACACGGACGTTTCTGAACGCTGACTTTCGTGCCGGTTTTATCGACAACATCGCAGGCTTTGACCACGGGTTGTTCCGCATCTCGCCTCGCGAAGCCGCACAGATCGATCCACGCCAACGGCGTCTGCTGCAAGCCGTGTGGTGCACCTTGCAACATGCCGGTTACACGCAACAACAGTTGGCGGGTACCCGCACCGGGTGTTACATCGCGGCAACGGGCATGGATTACCAGGCATTGCGCGTTCAACAGCAGGCCGACGTTCAAAGCCATTGGCTGCAAGGTGCGTCAGCGGCCATGTTGTCCAATCGGCTATCACACTTTTTTGATTGGCACGGTCCTTCAATCACCATCGATACAGCCTGCTCCAGCTCATTCGCAGCGCTGATTCGGGCGTGTTCGGATTTGCGCGATAACACCTGCGACACCGCCATTGTCGGCGCCAGCAATCTGCTGATGGATCAGAGGGCCAATAACGCACTGGCTCTGGGCGGGTTTTTATCTCCTACCTATACCTGCGCGGCTTTTAGCAGCGCTGCCAATGGTTATGTACGCGCCGAAGCCACGGCGACTTTTATGCTCAAAAGGCACTGCGACGCGGTGCGCGATAAAGACCCCATCCTGGGGCTTATCAGTGGTTATGGCGAAAATCATTCAGGCCGTACCGCCTCCCTGACGGCCCCAAGCGGTGACGCTCAAGCCCGATTGCTCAGCAGCCTGTACGACGAGGAACTGATCCATCGCGTCGGGTATCTGGAGCCCCATGGCACCGGCACGCTACTGGGCGACCGAATCGAACTGGGCGCCCTCAATGACACATGGAACCGTTTTAAAACCCGAGGCGGGCCACCGATTGCACTGGGCACCCTCAAAAACAATATCGGGCACTGCGAGGCCAGTGCCGGGCTGGCCTCACTGATCAAAGTCGTGCTGGCGCTCAAGCACAACGCCATTCCCATGAGCACAGTGATTGCCGGCAGTACGCCGCTTGAGCAACTGGCGCCGCATTTCTTTCTGCCCGACAGCACCGTGCAGTGGCCCGATGCAGGGGATCGAGTCGCCGGAATCAGCAGTTTCGGCTTTGGCGGTCATAACGCCCATATCGTGGTCGAACACGCGCCACTGGCGTCTTGCGAATCCAGTATCCCGCCCGCGGACACGGCGTTGCTTTACGTTATTTCCGCTCACAGCACTGCCAGCCTGCAGGCCTTGCGCAGCGCGCTGTGCTTATGGTTGAGCAAACAGAACGACAGCCCGGAACATCGACTCGCAATCGCCGCCAACCTGGCTTTTTGCCGAGAGCACATGCGCTATCGAATGGCGTTTACCGCCAGCAGTCTCAGCCAACTGATACACCAACTGGGTGCCAGTCCCCAAGCTGCGGACAGCCCTGCCCGACACCCCTACCTTGAGCCATTGCGTTTGAGCTATATGGCGGGAAACACCCCTGACTGGCGCACCGTTTTCCCCGCAGGGCGCGCCCGTGTGATTGCCATGCCTGAGTACCCTTTTTCGGAGCAAGACCATTGGTTCGACAAGCAGATACCTCTATGACCCACGTTAGCCCCGCCGCCATTTCAGATGACAGGGAGATTCCCGACCAGCCTCACGCTTTTGTCATGCAGTGGCACGCACATGCTTTGGCAACGGACATCGCCAGCCAGAGCATAACCACGCTTTACTTCTGCCCGGCAGGTCAGGCCTCCTGCCTTAAAGGCAGTTGCTCGCGGTTCGACGAACTGCTGGAGTTTGGCTCGCAGCAAGCGACCATGCGCCTTAACCACTGCGAAGATCAGGGGCAGCCCTACGCGTGCGTGATCGTCGTCAAAAGCCTGTGGCACGACGGCGTGGACGACACGAACCACAGCCGGTTCATCGAGCTTTTACAACGTCTGGCCAAGAGTAATTGCCAGCGCATCAGCGTACTGACGCTGGCCGCCATTCGCTGCGAATCCGCATACCCTCGGGTCCGTCATCCACTGGATGCGGTCTATCTGGGGTTGGCCCACGGCTTTGCAAAAGAAACGACACGCCTGCCTGTAGCCCTTTACTCCCTTGCGCAATTCGATCAGTTGCACATTGACAGTGCGCTCACTACCCGCCCGACAAACCCCAACGGCGCCACCCTGGGTATTGGCAATGGCGCCTGCTGGAGCGCCACTCTGGTTAAAGCACAGTTACAAACACGCCCCTCCCCCTATGTCGAAGGTGCGACCTACCTGATTATCGGTGGGCGCAGCGGTATCGGCGCCGAATTGGCCAAGTACCTGGCCAAGGAATACAAGGCCACCCTTGTATTGGTCAGTCGATCCGTGGCCAATGAATCGCTGCTGCACGAACTGGTGGGGTTGGGCGCCAATCCCTGCCATGAGCAATGCGACATCAGTGAGCCAGGCGCCCTGGCAAGGGTTCTGGCCCGCTATCCATTGCTGGACGGCATTTACCACTCAGCCCTGAACCTGGCCGACGCTTCTTTTGAAAACATGACGTGCGCTCAGCTCTTGCAGTCGCTGCAGCCGAAAGTTCATGGCGGCTATCAGTTGCTCCAAGCGCTGCGCCAACGCCAACAATTGCCGAGCTTCGTCACGTTTTTTTCTTCCATCCAGTCCTACATCGCTTACCCGGGCCAAGCCAACTACACCGCGGGTTGCCTGTGTACCGATGCACTGGCCGATCTCTTCGAGTCGGTGCTGTCAATCCCCGCCCGCGTCATTAACTGGGGTTACTGGGGGAGCGTCGGCGTTGTCGCGGATGAAGCCTATCAACGCAAGATGCTGCGCTTGCAAATTGGCTCGATAGAACCCGAGCAGGCCATGCCGATGATTGCGCACATCCTCGCCTCTGACTGGCCACAAGTCGCTTGCCTGCGCCAATCGAAAAAATCCTTAAGGCTGCGCCATATCGATCCGGATCGCCTGATTCGTTCTCAAGACCTCCCTAAGCACCTGATCTCTGAATATAAGGAAGCACCTTCCATGATCCACTCCCTGGACACCATCGCTCGACTGCTCAACAGCAAATCCATCCCTTACGACACGCTCAATGAACAAGCCAGCGTACTGGATGACTATGCTCGCTATCGCTGGCATCAAGTGCTCAGAAACAACGAGTGGACCATTGGATCTCGGCATGAAAAACAATGGCATGCCCTGCAACAAATACCGGACGCCCACAGCCTGGACCAAGAGGCTTTGCTCAAGCGTTATCCTCAGCTACGCAATCTCGTGGCGCTGCTCGAACAGTGCCTGACGCACTACCCCGCGGTCCTCAGTGATCGCATGTCGGCGCTGCAAGTCCTCTTCCCCCGGGGCGATGCCAGCCTGTTGAAAAACTGGTACACCAGCATGCCAATGACGCGGCTGTTAAACGTCCATACGGCCGAAGCCATCATCAGCCATGCCACTACGACGAATAACCATGCCCTGAGAATTCTGGAGATTGGCGCCGGTACGGGATCAACGCCGCGAGTGATCCTGCCGATAATCGCCAACCACGTCGCCGAGTATTGCTACAGCGATGCTTCAGAAGCGTTTAAAAAATCGGCCAGCGAGGAGTTCGCGGCCTATCCGTTTATGCGCTATCGACAGATAGATGCGGTCAACCTCCCAGAGGATCTGCACGAGTACGACATCATCATTGCCTCCAACGTGATGCATGCCGTCGCGCCTGTGGGCAACGTATTACAACGTCTGGCCGCAGTCCTTAAAGATGACGGCCTGTTGATGCTCAATGAAACCATTTACAGGCACGACGTACTGACCATCGCCTTTGGCATCATTGACGGATGGTGGCCGAACGACGATTCGACCGTCAGCAGAATCACCGACAGCCCATTGTTGAATGAAGACAATTGGCGCCATGCGCTGCTGACCAATGGCTTCAATCACGTCATTGCCCATGGCAACGAAAGTGCTCAACTCATCATCAGCTCCAAACTGCGCCCGACAGAGACGCATACCACGCCAAAGGCTGAGAACACGCTCGCGAGCAGCGCCGTCATCGCCGATCGCCTGAGTGCAATTATCAGCGAGGTGATTTTGCTCGACGCCGCCGACCTGGATAGACAGGCGCCTTTGGCTGAATATGGTGTCGACTCCATTTTGGCCATGCAGATACTCGACACCGTATCCGCTGAGTTCGGGCCACAACCCGCCGACATTCTGGAGCGACATACCAGCATTGAAGCACTGGCGGCGCACCTCAGTGACTGCGCGAAGCCTGCCCCGGCGGCCTCGCACGATAACAGTGACAACCCGAATCATGACGCCATTATCCACACCCTCAAAGCCATAATCGGCGACGTGATTCTGCTGGAGCCGCAAGACATTGATCAGCAGTCCTCACTGGCAGACTACGGTGTGGACTCAATATTAGCGTTGAACATCATCGAACAATTCTCGGCGGTATTCGGCCCTCAACCACCCGATCTGATCGAGCAATACCCAAGCATTGTTGCCCTCGCTCATCACTTCGCCTTGAGTCAGGCACCCGCGCAATCGGCTGCGCAGACAGGGCCAGCCACCCCTGAACCCGAGACGCTGCCCGATAGCGTCAGCCATCACCAGGTCGGCGGCCAGCGAATAGCCCCCGGGGCCTACGCGCTTTCCTGGATGACTGAAGCCAGCGGCGCACGACAGTTGAACAATGTGTGCTGGCATCGCCCGATGGTTCGCCTTAAAGATGCGCATCTCAACTATGCCGACGGCAAGTTCAGCATCGTCGACCAACGCAGTGGTCATGTGCTGTGTTCAGGTGAATATGACCTCTCGCCCCCGGTCGCCCAAGCGCCTGTTGTCGTGTCCCTGGCCCATGCTCAGATCATGGACAGCGCCAGCATCTACCGACACTTTGAACAATGCGGCTACAGCTATGGCCCCCTTTACAGAGGGATCGCCATGGCATGCGTGGGTGACAAACAGGACATCAGTGTCCTCATGACCCCCCTGAACTGCGAAAAGCTGTTGCCGCCTGCCTTGATCGACTCAGGCTTGCAAACTTCCATTCTGTTGAACAACGCTCAAAATGCCACGACCCCCATGTTGCCCACGCACCTGAGCAGCCTGCGTCTTTACGCGCTGCCTGCACCGGGAGAAAGTGTCATTTGCCAGGCGACTCTGCTTAGCCGAAGTGACAAAGGCGCCCGCTACGACTTCAGCTACTCGCGTCTGACAGGTGAGCTACTACTGACACTGACCGGCATGCTCGCGGTGGCCGTGCCCACCACGCAGTTAACTCGCCAGGGCATGCACGACTTGACGCCCTCACAGCAGGAGCAACTGGCATGAATCCAGAGTCCCTGTTTGCCCCCTCGCCGTCTCTTGAGGACCGTCTGGACATCGCCTATCTAACGGGCAGAACCTCTTTATTCGATCACTTTGTGGCCAGTACTCAAGGAAGGTTCTGGGACCCCTCCGACAAGCAGTACATCGATTTCTCTACACCTTTTGACATGACACAACCCCTGCTGCCTCTGGAGCACTTCCCTGAGCTCAACGCCTTGGCGGGGCACGTGCCCGACGAAGAACTTATCAAGTACGCCAACCTTCAAGTTCATCGCATGCTCTCCGGGTTCTATTACGGCGAGCAGGCTGCGTTTTTAACTTGTTTGAAAGAAGCCGATGAACTGAATGATCCAGGCGCCGTGGAGTACGCCATCAATCAGGCGCGCGAAGAAAGCCGCCATCAACACGGCTTTCAACGGTATATCCAGTCGCGCTTCGTTTCCCCGCTGCCACTGTCACCGCCTTACCGCGCAACGATCATGCGCCTGCTGAACGGTGATGTGCCGCAGAATAAGTTCGTCGGTGTGCAAGTGGTATTTGAGGGGTTGGGGCTGGCAACTCTGGGCTACGCGGCACGATCGGCGAATGACCCCCTATTACGCCGACTCACCCGTTTGATCATGGCGGACGAAGCCCAGCACCACAAAGCAGGGCGCATGCTGATTAAAAGAGAATTGCCTCTCATGAGCCCACAGGACTCTGAAGCCATGGCTGAAGAGGCGCTGGCCTGCTTCAAGCTCATGGAAGGGTTGTATTTGCATGCGGGCCCTTATCAGACACTCTGCGCCACCTATAACCTTGAGCAACCGGAGGGACTCATACTGGCTGAGCATTCCAGAAACCCTTTTTTCGAAGCCATCTTCCGACGCAATGCCAAAACCCTCGATGACTGCGGGCTCATCACTGTGCAAACGCGTGCGCTGTACGCGCCTTGGCTCAAGGTTTCAGCTCAAGACAGCGTGGAGGATAAAAAAGATGAGCAACTGGCCGCAGAAATCATCGCAGAGCTCACATTGCACAATGCCGGCAACCCTAACCGGCATCTAGCACCCCATACCAACGCCTCGAAAAAACAGGCGCTTGTCTGACCCCGTGGGCCATTAGTGTTGTGGCAATAGGCAGAACCGCACCCCGGTCTCTGTCTATTGGTGCGGCCACTTGCGACATCGCCACCCGCGAACAACTAATACGTTGGGGCGCTGTGCATTCGCGCAGAGTCCCTACCGCCTTGCGAGACCATATTGCCGGTCGCCTTGCCGCCCATCAGGCGCTGGAGCAAGGCATGCCCGCTTCTCAACCCGGTCTCAGAGCGATTTTCAATAATGCCCTGGGCGCACCGTATGTACATAACCACACTGCATTTATGTCCATCGCACACCATCAAGGTCTGGGCCTGGCGAGCGTCTCAGCCCATATCGTTTCAGGGATCGATATTGAAGCCTGGCAGCCGTTCGATACGATTCCATTGTGCTCATGGGGGTACAGAGAACCTTGGCTACTTCAGATGGCGGTCAGTCAAAATCAGCCTGTGGCCATCCTCAAATGTGCGTTATGGGTGTGTACCGAAGCTCTGGCCAAATCCCTCGGCACCGGTCTGAATGCACGTGCAGACACCTTTGAAGTCGCAAGCCTTGAACGCATGCCATGGGGATGGCTGGCCCGCTTCAAACGGTATCCCGATGCCACGGCCTACCTTTGGCCGTGTGCCCATTTGCTGACAGGTCTTGTGATTCATCAATACACCCTGCAAAACCCGGCACTGACAGGACAGGCGTTACACGACCGGTTGGCAGCTGCCCCTGCGAACCGAGCCTGGCCGGAGAATTAAAGCCACGGGTTGCACTACGGCCCAACGCCCGACTAATATACGTTCCATATACATTTCATATGGGCAGCCTGATGGGCATCGTCAAAATCTCCGAACAAATGCATGAAAACCTGCGGGTCGCCAGCAACGCGCTGAGCCGCTCCATCAATGCGCAAGCCGAACACTGGATGCGCATCGGCATGCTCACCGAGCTGCACCCCAATCTGGATCACCACCAAATCTGCCGCTTGCTGGTGCGTGCCGAGCAGTCGGGCGGCCTTGATCTGAATGCAGCCTTGCAAGACACACCTGTGACCACTGGAGCGCACTCATGAAGGCCAACGTCGTTATCAATAGCCCGGCACAGATTGCCCAGTCCAAAGTGGCGGGAAAACTGGCCGCCGAGGTGTTGGCCATGATCGGCGAACACGTCAAGGCGGGCGTGACCACTAACCAGCTGGACAAAATCTGCCACGACTACATCGTCAATGTACAAAAGGCCATTCCCGGTAACGTGGGCTATCACGGCTTCCCGAAAACGGTCTGCACCTCAGTCAATGAGGTGGTGTGTCACGGCATTCCTTCAGACATACCGCTCAAGGACGGCGACATCGTCAATATCGATATCGCAGTGGTCAAGGACGGCTGGTACGGCGACACCAGCCGCATGTACTTCGTCGGCGAACCCTCCCCCGAGGCGCGGCATCTGGTGAAGACCACCTACGAGGCCATGTGTGCCGGTATTCGGGTTGTGCGCCCCGGCGCCACACTGGGCGACATTGGCCATGCCATCCAGACCCTGGCTGAGAAAGAAGGCTTCAGTGTGGTGCGCGAGTACTGCGGACACGGCATCGGCAAGGTCTACCACGACGAGCCTCAAGTATTGCATTACGGCTACCCGGGCCAGGGCATGAAGCTCAAGACCGGGATGATTTTCACCATTGAGCCGATGCTCAATGCAGGCAAACGCCATGTCAAAACCCTGGCCGATCAATGGACGGTGGTCACCAAGGATTTATCCTTGTCGGCCCAGTGGGAACATATGGTCGCCGTGACCGATGATGGCTTTGAAGTGTTGAGCCCGTGGCCGGACTCGATGGCCGACTTCCCCGCCATCGTCTGACCGAATCAAGACCTGCGCCTGCTCATTGGGCAGGCGCAGGTCTTGGGCCGACGCTAGATTCTGGACAACGCTTGGGCCAAGTCCGCGCGTAAATCCTCCACCGCCTCAACACCCACCGACAAGCGCACCAGCCCGTCACCGATCCCCAGTTGTGCACGTGTTTGAGCCGGAATGCTGGCATGGGTCATGATCGCCGGATGCTCGATCAGGCTTTCAACGCCCCCCAGACTTTCCGCCAAAGCAAAGATACTCACGCTTTCAAGAAAGCGCTTGGCACCTGCCAGATCAGTGTTCAGCTCAACGCTGATCATTCCGCCAAAGCCGCGCATCTGCTGGCATGCCAATGCGTGTTGCGGGTGGGAACTCAGGCCCGGGTAATGCACGCGTGCAACCTGCGGCTGATTTTGCAGCCATTGCGCCAGCGCCAGCGCGTTGCTGCAATGACGCTCCATGCGCAAGGCCAGGGTTTTCACCCCACGCAAGGTCAGAAAGGCATCAAATGGCCCGGCGATGGCCCCAACGGAGTTTTGCAGGAAGCCCAAGCGCTCGGCCAGCTCCGGGTTTGATCCGACAATTGCAATGCCGCCGATGACATCGGAATGACCATTCAAATACTTGGTGGTGGAGTGCACCACAATATCCACACCCAGCTCCAGCGGGCGCTGTACCCAGGGACTTGCAAAGGTGTTGTCGGCCACGCACAAAATGCCGCGCGCTCGGCAAATGCCTGCGACAGCGGCCAGATCCGTGAGGGTCAACAGGGGATTGCTCGGTGTCTCGACCCAGACCATCCGCGTGTCATCGCACAATGAGGCTTCGAAGGTCGCAAGGTCAGTCATGTCGACAAAACTGAAGCGATGCCCGGCGCTGCGCTGGCGAACCTTGTCGAACAGGCGAAATGTGCCCCCATACAGGTCATTGCCGCAGACGACATGTGAACCGGCGTCCAGCAACTCAAGCACCGTTGAAATGGCCGCCAGACCGGAGGCAAAGGCGAACGCCTGAGTACCCGCTTCAAGGTCGGCAACACACCGCTCCAGCGCGAAGCGCGTCGGATTATGCGAGCGCCCGTAATCCAGCCCTTTGTGGACGCCAGGACTTTGCTGCAAGTAGGTGGAGTTGGCGTAGATCGGCGGCATCAGCGCGCCGGTTGAAGGGTCTGGCACCTGCCCTGCGTGAATTACACGGGTGGCAAACGCGCGGGGCGCGGCGGTTTTATCGTCAAGGCTCATACAAGGGATCTGCGCAAGTGATTAAGGAGGTCAACGCGGGTTATCAGGCCGTGAAAACCCGAGGCGTCGGCGATGATGGCCACCAGGCCGCGGTCGAGCTCAGCTTGAAGTTCAGCCAGACTGGCGCTCGGCGGCAAGGTTTGTAAGGTGCGGGACATGGCGCTGGCGACCGACGCGCTGAAGTGTGAAGGGTCTTCTTGCATGCCCAGCAGAATGTCGGATTCGTCGATCACGCCGATCAGACGCTTGCCCTCTTCCAGCACCGGCAATTGCGATACATCCGCCAGACGCATGCGCTGAAACGCGGTCAGCAAGGTGTCATCCGGGCCGACACTGATCACCCGCCCATCTTCAAAACGCCGGGCAATCAGGTCGCGCAGGTCATCGTAATGTTTGTATTGGAGCAGCCCCTGATCTTTCATCCATTGGTCGTTATAGACCTTGGACAAGTAGCGGGTGCCCGTATCACAGACAAAACTGACGACCCGTTTGGGCACGGTTTGCTCACGGCAATATCGCAGTGCAGCGGCCAGCAAGGTGCCCGTTGAGGAGCCGCCCGGGATACCTTCGGCGCGCAGCAACTGACGGGCGTGATCGAAGCTTTCTTCGTCGCTGATCGAGTAGGCATGTCGCACGCTGCTCAAATCGGCAATCGAAGGAATAAAGTCTTCGCCGATGCCTTCAACGGCCCATGATCCTGCCTTTCCAATCGTCCCGCTGCGGCTGTATTCAGCCATCACCGAGCCCACTGGATCGGCCAGTACCATTTCAAGATCGGGCTGCACGCGTTTGAAGAAACGGGTCAGGCCGGTCAAGGTGCCGGCCGATCCGACACCGACGACAATCGCATCAAGGTCATGTTGAGTCTGCGCCCAGATCTCCGGTGCAGTGCTGCACTCATGAGCCAGGGGGTTGGCCGGGTTATTGAACTGGTCAGCGAAAAAGGCATCGGGGATTTCACCTGCCAACCTTGCGGCCACGTCCTGGTAATACTCGGGATGGCCTTTGCCCACATCGGAACGAGTGATGTGCACTTCGGCCCCCATGGCCTTGAGGTGCAAGACCTTTTCAGTGGACATCTTGTCTGGCACCACCAGCACCACCCGATAGCCCTTGGCCCGCCCCACCAACGCCAGCCCAAGGCCGGTGTTGCCGGCAGTCGCCTCAACGATGGTGCCGCCCGGCAGCAAGCGCCCGTCGCGCTCGGCGGCGTCGATCATGGCCAAACCGATACGGTCCTTGATTGAACCTCCAGGGTTCTGTGATTCGAGTTTGAGAAAAAGCGTGCACAGGCCGGTATCGAATCGGCTGACGCGCACCATGGGCGTATTGCCGATCAATTCGAGAACGGCGGGACGGGCGTTGTGGGGCATGTCGTCACCTCGTGTGGTTTACGGCGAACATCCATGCAGTAACCATAGTCGCCTTTCTTTGCCTGCAACATGGGACTGCAACCGCCCATGCCGTGTAGCCGCTGACGAGGTACGAGGCTGCGATCGGCAGCGAAGCTGTCGTGGGCCTGACACGCTGGGGTGTCAGGTACATTGAGCGCTCAGGTTATATGGACGCTACGCGCCCAATCGCCGCCTCGTACCTCGTCAGCGGCCACACAACATAGTTGCGCACCTATGCCTATAAAGATTCTTGCGTCTGATCAAGGCTTTCACGCAGAAACTCAATCAAGGCCTGAACCGCCAGGGAGCGCTGGCGGTGCTGCGGATACACCGCCGACAGGGCCAGTGGCGCACTGCGAAAATCGTCCAGCACCCGCACCAGTCGCCCATCCTCAAGGGCCGCGCCCACAATAAACGTCGGCAGATAGGTCAAACCCAAGCCCGCAATGGCCGCGTCCCTCAGCAATTCACCATTATTGACCCGCATGCGCCCGCTGACGTGAATGGTCAATGGCTTGCCGGCCTCTTCAAACCGCCACGGTACTTGGCGGCCATGACCATAAGGCAGGCAATCATGGCTGTGCACGTCTGCAGGTACACGCGGTGTTCCGCGCTCGGCCAGATAAGCCGGGCTGGCACAGTACACACGGTCAATGAGGGCGATGCGCCGGGCAATCAGTGTGGAGTCTTCAAGTACGCCAATGCGCAGTGCCAAGTCGTAGCCCTCGCTGAGCAAGTCAACCGGTCGATCGCTCAGGTCCACTTCAACGGCAACTTGGCTGTAACGCTGTAAAAACAACGGCAGCAGACAGCCCAAATGGGCCATCGCAAAGGATAACGGTGCACTCAGGCGCAGGGTGCCGCGCGGGTCACTGGTTTGCCCGGCAATCCCCTGCTCCATCTGCTCCACGTCATTGAGCAGGCGCATGGCCGAGTCGTAATACGTCTGCCCTAAAGGCGTGACATCCAGCCGTCGGGTCGAGCGATTGAGCAACCGCACCCCCAGTCGCTCCTCCAGTTGCATCACCCGGCGGCTGACAAATTGTTTGGACAGGTCCAATTGGTCAGCGGCAGCCGTAAAACTGCCCGAGTCAACGACCTGACAAAATATACGCATATCTTCAAAGGGGTTCATTGTCTCAACCTGGTAGACAGTTAAACCCTTTATAGCGGCTTTTTACGTAGGCAACACCCGACTAGTCTGTGTTCATGGTCTCCCAATCACGCCTGTCTCGCTCGTCCATGGAGTTTGCCCATGTCCTTTCTCCTCGCTCACCCGCTGTCCCTGGGCGCCCTGTTGCTGTTGATCGACACCCTGCTTTGGCACGCTCAGCCGTTCAAGCAGCGGGTTCTGCGGGTCGGCGTGCGACTGGCACTGTTTATGCTGTTCAGCGCAGTCATTATCAACGCTGGGGTCAGCCCGTTGCAGGCACCATTGTTTACAGATGACCCCGTGATGCAATTGGGCGCCACGGCATTAGGCATTCTGTGGTGGCTGTATGCAGCGCGGGTGCTCACTGAAGTGATCGGTCTGGTGCTGATGCGCCGCATCGGCCACAGCGGGCGCTTGTTGCAGGATGTCATCGGCGCGCTGGTGTTTCTGGCGGCCATCGTGGCCGCCGCCGCTTACCTGCTGGAACTCCCGGTAAAGGGCTTGCTGGCCACTTCAGGCGTGATGGCCATTGTTATAGGTCTGGCCTTGCAGAGCACCTTGAGCGACGTGTTTTCCGGGATCGTGCTCAACACCACCAAACCGTATCAAGTCGACGACTGGGTTGTGATCGACGGGGTTGAAGGCAAGGTACTGGACATCGACTGGCGCGCCACTCACCTGCTGACCAGCGCCGGCAGCACGGCCGTGGTGCCGAATTCGGTGGCGGCCAAGGCCAAAATTGTCAACCTGAGCCGGCCAGTCAACCTGCACGGGGTATCGATCAGCTTGCAGGTGCCCAACCACATTCGTCCGCGCCGGGTACTGGATGCGCTGGAGCGTACGCTGCAGGGCAGCAGCCGTTTGTTGCTGAACCCGGCGCCAAAAGCAGTGCTCAAAGACGCGGGCGAGAACCTGTCCGAATACGTCATCAGTGGGTTTATCGCTGATTTGGCGCACAAAAGTGAGGTGCGCAATCAACTCTTCGACCTCGCCCACCGCCATCTGGAGGCCGCCGGTATTTCGCGTCAGCTCGACGGCGTGATCGAACCTGCGAGTCGTGCCCGTGCATTGCTTGACGAAGTGAAAATTTTTCGTTCGCTCAGTGAAGACGAACGCAACCAGATTGCACGCTCCATGGTTGCCCAAACCTACGCCGCCGGGCAGGTGGTGCTGACCGTGGACGAAGTGCCGGACAGCCTGATGATCATCGCCACGGGCGTTATCAGCGTCAACGTGGCCGGAGCAACCGGGCCCGTTGAAGCCGGGCGCATGGGGCCGGGAGAAATCATGGGTGAAGAGAGTGTGCTCGCCGACGCACCGTCACAGGCAACCTTCACCTCATTGACCTCCACCCTCATTTACCGGATTGACAAGTCCCTGACCCGTGAATGCATCGCACAACGGGCAGACGTGGGGCGCGCCTTGAACACCTTAAAGGCCGTGCGCGAGCAAAGTAGCCGCTCGGCTTTAATGGCTGCCCCGCCCCCGATAAAAAAAGGCGGTTTCCTAAGCTGGTTACAGACACGCTGAAGCGTGCGAAAGCCCGCATCAGTTGGCATGAGACGGGGGCTGGTACAGCCTCGGTTTTGCAGCATTTAGAGCGCGAACTGAATCCGCTCGAGTTTTTTTAAAAACTTCAGAATCTTCTTACAACGAAGGTTATGGCCTTTGAGTTAGCGTTTATCCCTACATTCCAGGGATGAGCCTGCATGCCCTCCTCACATGGCCAACACCGTTTCAGCCTGTCCATTCATGGGTGTTCACACCCTTTCAGGGTATTGTCATTCACGGGCGACGAGGGCATCAGCACGCCCTTCTCCTTCACCCTTGAGTTGGTGAGTGAGCGCCTTGAACTGAACCTTGAATTGCTACTGCACCGGCCCGGCTTCCTGGCCTTTGACCAGAACGGCAACGGTATCCACGGCCAAGTGTCCAGTGTGCGCATCACCCGCTCCGATCAACGCTTGTCGCACTATCGCCTCAGCCTGGAACCGCGCCTGGCCGAGCTGGCCCTTCGCACCAACCACCGGATATTCCAGCACCTGACCGTGCAGCGCATTATCGAAACCGTGCTGCAAGAGCACGGCATCCTGAGCGACGTCTACGCCTTCAAGGCGTTTTCCCCCTACAGCGAGCGCGAATATTGCGTGCAGTATGGGGAGTCCGATCTGCGCTTTATTCAGCGTCTGTGTTTCGAAGAAGGCTTTCATTACTACTTCCAGCATTCGCCCGACCGTCACCTGTTAATTTTCGGCGACAAGCAGCAGGCGTTCACGCCCCTGAGGCACCCCACACCTTACGTGCCGGGTAAGGGCATGGTGGCCGATGAGCCTTCAGTCAACCATTTTGAATGGGGCGTGCAATCACAGCCCAACCGGACCGTCCGCCGTGACTACGACTTCAAAAAAGCCAGCCGTACATTACAGGCCAACAGCCGTACGCGGACCGACGAACGCACCCTCGAACACTACAGCTACCCGGGAGGCTTCACCGAGCAGGGGCAAGGCGAGCGCTTAAGCGACCGAGCGCTTGAACGTCATCAAAGCGGCTATTGCCAAGTCAGTGGCGAGAGTGACCAGTCACAATTGCGCAGCGGTTATTTCATGCCTTTGAGCCAGCATCACTGTGCAGCGTGGAATTGCCGCTGGTTGTTGACCCAGGTTCACCATGAAGGCAAACAACCGCAAGTGCTCGAAGAGCACGGCCACAGCCAGCAACCGTCCGGGCCTGGCGAATTTATCCAGGGCTACCGCAACACCTTTGAGGCCATCCCGGCAGACGTCACCTATCGCTCGCAAGAAATCTACGACAAGCCGCGCATATCCAGCAGCCAAACCGCCCGCGTCACCGGGCCTGAGGGCGAAGAAATCCATTGCGATGCGTTTGGCCGGGTGCGCATAAAACTGCATTGGGACCGCAGCGACATAGAGTCCGACCAAAGCAGTTGCTGGGTGCGCGTCGCCTCCAGTTGGGCAGGTGATACCTATGGCGCCATCACCATCCCCCGAGTGGGCATGGAAGTGCTGATCAATTTTATAAATGGTGACCCTGATTTTCCGCTTCTTGCGGGCTGCCTCCCAAATAGCATCAACCCTGTCCCGCTGGATTTGCCCGCCAACAAAACCCAAAGCCTCTTGCGCAGCCGCAGCACGCCCGATGGCAGCGGCTACAACGAACTGCGCATCGAAGACCGCAAAGGCCAGGAACTGATCCACGTGCGCGCCCAGCGCAACATGGAGCAGCACGTCAAAAATGACAGCAGCCTGCAAGTTGATGGTGTTTACCAGGCCACTGTCAAAGGCAGCAGCGTGACGGTACTCAAGGGCGACGAGCAACACACCGTCAGCCATGACCGCAAAACCCTCCTCAAAGCCAACGATTACCTGCACGTGGACGCCAGCAGCCACATCGCGCTGGGCCAAACATTGACGGTCGAGGCCGGGCAACAGGTTCACCTCAAAGCGGGCGCCCGCGTGGTGCTGGACGCCGGGGCAGACATCACCTTGATGGCAGGCGGGCAACACCTGGTCATCAGCGCAGCCGGCATTCACTGCAGCAGCGCGATTCAGGTGGGTGGCGCCTCGGTGCCGGGCATGCCTGCCCTGCCCTTGCTCCCCGGGCAAACCGAAAGGCTGCCTGCGCACCACGATCTGCCGGTACAGCCAGCGCCTTACCAGCAGGCATTGATGCAAATCGCACAGCTTTTTGACAGTGACTTTTGCCCGGTCTGCGAGGCCTGTGCAGACGGCATGTGCTTACCCCAAGGAGATCCACGATGACTACCCTGCCGCCAGACCAATGGCTGGAGATGCAGCGTCGCCACGTGCGTGACGTCTGTTTGATCCTCAATCAAAACAGCGAAAGCCTCACCTCCCACACCTTACTCAACGGCCGCCCGCCGGACACTTATTGCAGCGTCTACAGCCAGACCCTTGTGTCCCGACTGGCCAGTGCCGGGCCCTTTATCATCGTGCTCAACAGCAGCGACCGTGAGCAGTTGACCCAATTGTTCAATACCCCCGAAGGCAACTGGGGCTGGTTGGCCAGTATTGCCTCGGGCGACCTCCCCGCGCTGGCGCAGCATTGGCGAGCACGCTGCCTGGCAGGGGCTGCGCCCCATCAAGTGCTGTACCGCTTTGAAGACAACCGCGTACTCAACCGGGCACTGGCGCACCTTTCGCCCGAGCAGCAGGGCGCCTACCTTGGCCCTGCCATCAGCGTGTGCCGCTGGCAGGACGAGCACTGGGCAATCACCGACAACCCCACCCCAGGCGAACACCCGCTGAGCGAGACCCTTGATTGGCTCAACATACCGCCCAATCTCGACAAGCTTGACTCCATACACGCGCTCAATGCCCACCGCCATGTGCTGGATAAACACTACGACCAGTATCGACAGCTGGCAGCCCGTCAAATGCCCTTTGCGTGGCTGAAAAGCAAACGCAATCAGGCCTTCAGATGGGGTTGGCGGGATCAGCAAAAGCTGGAGTTTTTGTTTACGCGCAGCCTCGACAGCCCCGAGTTCGAACTGCCTCGCACGTGGTACCCGCGTGACGACGAAGACCCTGCAACGCACTTTGCACGCGTCAGCCACTTGGCGAATGTTTTGACTATCAAGGGGCGGTCATGAACCGGACACTCAACGTGCTGGCTGTATTGACCAGCGCCGCATTATTGGCAAGTTGCACGTCAGGCAAGTCTGAGACCTTCACTTTTACGGCTGATTTACCGCCGAATTTTTATTATCGGGCGGATGCTGTTTATGTCCCCGCCATAGGTGAAACTTGCACCGTTCCCGGAGGCAAGAATACTTGGGTTGAATATAACCGGCACTGGCGCAAGAATTACAAAGCAGAATCGATTATTGCGCTATATCGGACTGTCAGCGGATGCCCACTGGTGATTAGTAAAATCAAGTTGGATATCAATGGAGTTTATGGATCAGGCTGGAGTGATTTGCACGGCGATACTGCAGACGTAGTCATTCGCGAGTCATTGCCTGAACAATACAAGGGGCACTTTGACACGACAGGCGTAAACACTTTCTACGGTAAATGCCAGTGGCTTTTCCGTACCTCCGGCAAAACCCGAGTGCTTCGAAAGATTCTCGACTGTAAAGACAGCAACTCAAATGGCGTCTCAACCTTGGGACGTGTTGTAGCCGGATACACCCTGGATCAACTATCAGGAAAAACAGTAAAGCTTAAAATCTTATTAGATACACAAGAAAAACCCTATTTCAAAGATACTTGGGTAAAGGTGCCCAGTGGCTGGAAACGTTGCATGGGCAAATCTTTTGAAGATCAATACGCGTTCTGTTACGGGAACTATAAAGACTTTAGCGGCTTTATAATGCCTGACGGCACACAGTGCACTATTTATCCCGGGTGTACTGAATGAACAGCATGAGTCACGCATTGAATCACTGCCTATTAAAACTACTCAGTATCATGGCCTGCATGGGAATACTGACGGGGTGTTCTACAGGCAAGTCCGAGACATTCACCTTTACGGCTGATTTACCGCCCAACTTTTATTATCGGGCTTCTGCTGTCTATGTACCTGCCAAAGGGGAAACCTGCACAGTACCGGGAGGTAAGAACACGCGAGTGGGATACAACCGGCACTGGCGCAAGGATTACAAAAATGAGTCGACTATTGCGTTATACCGAACGGTCAGTGGCTGTCCGCTGGTGATTAGTCGTATCAGACTGAAAATTTACGGCATCTACGGCACAGACCGGAATGATTATAGTGGCGACGATGCAATAGTTGTGACCCGTGAAGTTGTACCCACCGAATTCAAGAAAGAATTTACCCCCGAAGGCGTCAGTGCTTTTTATGGACGGTGCAAATGGTATTTCCGCACCATGGGCAAAACGCGTGTACTTAGAAAAATCCTCATGTGCAAAGATGCCGATGCCAATGGCAAATTAACACCATATAAGCCTTGGGCTCCCTATGCACTAAATCAACTACCCGGCAAAACAGTAAAAATAAAAATCACCTTGGACAAGGAGGAAAAACCCTATATGAAAGACACATGGGTAAAGGTCCCCAACGGCTGGAAACGTTGCATGGGTAAATCTTTTGAAGATCAATCTGCGTTCTGCTACGGAAACCATAAAGATTTCAGCAGCTATATAATGCCTGACGGCAAACAGTGCACCATTTATCCTGGCTGCACAGAATAAAAAGGGCTAACAAATGAGCATTCAAGACAGCCTGAAAAACATCAATTTTAAAGATCGCGTTTTAGCCTGCCCGAAAATGGGAAAGACAACCCGTTTTCAATTAGTCGATGAGTTCGGTTCAGGCGAGCCCTATGCCGGACTGGCTTTCGAAGTTACAGATTCAGAAGACCTAAAGTACAAAGGTTTTTTAAATGCAAACGGCACAGGCGAAGTGAAAAATCATTGCGCAGGGGCCATCGCACTTACATTCAACACGGCCTATCACGGAACCATTGAAACTTATACAAAGCTGATGGGGCGAGAGCACTATCCCCTTCCGATTACCGAGCTACAAGTCAGAGCTGAGCAGACTCGTTACTTTAAAAAAGACGGATCACGCACCCATGTAAAACCTTTATCCATCAGCGGTACAGATGAATACTGCCAGGTCGAGGTTCGTCAGCTGGTTAAGCACGTGTCCCACCTGCCCCCCAAGGTGCAGTGCCACTTCCCGTTGAACGTGGCGGATCGTCGGCTCATGGGCAGATTTGGCACCCAAGGTGTCTGTATCGCGCCGCAGCGCCTGACGGTGCTTGAAGTGCGGCCCTTACGGGCCTTGCGCCCCCTGCTTTCCACAACGCCTGAATTTTGCGCGCTTAATCTGTATCAACTGGCCCTGATGGCCACCTTGAGTTACTGCCCCTTCGGCCAGGAACCTGACGAGCAACCCGTGACCACACCCCGCGTCAGCTTTAAGCATGAACCGAGCGTGGGTAACTGGTTTGGGGACAAGCTGGCTGCCTTCATGGAGAACTGGCAAGTCAACCCGGAGCAAACCCAGCCCTACTATCCATTCTATGAAGAGGTGCCTTACTCCGAGCGACTGGAGATCGTGCCTTTCGACCCGGCTTTATACGCGTCCAACAATCTCTTATTGGGACCGAATCAAGAGAATCCCGCCAACATCCATTTCTTGGACGATACCTTACGCGGGAACACAGGCACGGACACCCAAGCCTTCGTAACCCATAACCACAGCATCATCCTGATTGCTGTACGCGGCACCAGTGCCGGGGCGGACTTCTTGCGCGATGCCGATGCACTTCAAGTGCCCTTCGAAGAAGGAGAAGGCAAGGTGCATCGCGGGTTTTATGAAGCAGCGAAAGTAGCGTCGACTTTCATTTTGAAGTACCTCGACAAATTTCACACCGGCCAAAAAATCATGATCTGCGGCCACAGCCTTGGCGGTGCCATTGCCCTGTTGCTCGCGCAAATGCTGCGAAACCGGCCTGAACAGTACGACGTCCTGCTCTACACCTACGGCGCCCCCCGTGCGGCCGATGCCACTTTTATCAACGCCGCTGCATCTCTTGTTCATCACCGCATGGTCAACCATAACGACCCGATCCCCAGCGTTCCGGCCACGTGGATGAACACCAAAAGTGCGGTTTACGGCTCCGGCGCAGTCTTGGCCTTTGCCAATGCGCCTGCCGGCCTTTCATTGTTCGCCGCAGGGTTGGCCAATCTGACCGGCGAGCCCTATCAGCATCACGGCACGTTGCGTCACTTTATGCCGGTGGATTTTGGTCAGGGCACGGTCTCGCACATCATGTGGCAACCGCTGTGCGATACCGCCGTCCAGCACGCGGTGTGCAGTGTGGCCGTAGGCTACAAAGACGGGTTGCCCGAGCGCGGCACTTTTTTGCGCCAGCTATTCGACATGGCTCAGCACTTTATGGTCGACAGTTACATCCCGCGCTGCTGGGCCGCATTGAAGCGCTACATGGAGGCTCTGGAAACCCAAAACCCGCTGGTAACCAGAGTTGAATACACCTTCGTATCCCGTGGGCTTGAGCAGATCCAGCGCGATTTGCGCGCCGCTTTTAAAGACTCACAAAATCGCCCGGACAAATACCGGGAGGCGCACAAAGACATGAATTTGCGGCTGATAAAAGAAGTCGAAAACATCACCCACACCGTCAAACGCTTGTACCCCTTGAGCCTTAAACCGGTGACCGGCGCTGATGTATACGGGCACTTTGCCGAGCAGCCCGAGCACCTCAATGAGTGCGTGGAACGCTGGCTGGCTCACACTGAAAACCACCGCACCGAACAACTGGCGATGCTGCCTGAACCCCGCAAAGAGATGTTCAGGTTCTCCTCGCTGAAAGACCCGCTGCTTAACGCTGAAACTATAACGGGCTGTTTTACCGGCGACATTCTGGATTTAGGTTAGTGCGCGCGGGGCTATCAATACCCGGGATCAGGGGGCGTTAACCCCCCAGCCGGCTTACTTGGACGTGAGTACGGTGTAACTGTTGATCAGGTTGCGGTAGTTGGGAATACGCTGGGACAGCAAGTTGGCCAAGCCTTCCATGTCGTTGCGCCAGTCCCCTTGCAGCTCGCATGCCACCGAGAACCAGTTCATCAATTGCGCGCCCGCCGCCGTCATGCGTGCCCATGCCGCTTGCTGAACGGCCGTGTTAAAGGTGCCCGAGGCATCGGTCACCACAAACACGTCATACCCTTCGGCCAGTGCCGACAAGGTCGGGAATGTCACGCACACGTCGGTCACAACGCCTGCAATGATCAGTTGTTTGCGGCCCGTGGCCTTGATCGCATTAACGAAATCTTCGTTGTCCCAAGCATTGATCTGACCGGGCCGTGGAATGTAGGGCGCGTCAGGGAACTGCTCTTTGAGCTCGGGCACCATCGGGCCGTTGGGACCGCTTTCAAAACTGGTGGTGAGGATGGTCGGCAGTTTGAAAAACTTGGCCACGTCACCCAGCGCCAGCACGTTGTTTTTGAATTCATTGGGCGAAAAATCCTGCACCAGCGAAATCAAACCCGTCTGGTGATCCACCAGCAACACCACGGCGTCATCTTTATTGAGGCGTTTGTACGGAACATTGCTCATATAAAACTCCTTGAGGGATGGGTGTTAAAGCACTGCATCAAAATGCGAAGCACGAGCAACCAAAGGCGCCCCAGAAGCCGGCGAAGTCGCTAACCGGAGCGTTGGATAAACGAGCGGTTTCGTGACGATGGGCATGCACGCCGCACGGCCCGCTGCACTGGTGGGCCTGCGTGTGCAATGGCGAATGGGGCCGCCAGTGACCGGGCACCTTGACCACCGGCGACCAGTCCGGCAGCACCGGCACGCTGGCCGGGCCGAGTGTTTCAAAATCGTCAGCGGCATACACCACTTTACCGCCGACTATGGTGAGTACGGATTCGATCCACTTGATGGCTTCTTCCTCGACACTGAAAAAGTCCGCGCTCAAGGCGGCGAGATCCGCCAATTGGCCGACTTTGATCTGGCCTTTTTTGCCCTGCTCAGACGAGAACCAGGCGCTGCCGTGGGTAAACAGTTCCAGTGCGGTGAGCCGGGGCAAGCCTTCGTCGTGCAGCTCAAGACCGCCCACGGTGCGGCCGCTGACCATCCAGTACAGGGATGTCCACGGGTTATAGCTGGACACCCGCGTCGCATCAGTGCCCGCACCCACTGGCACGCCTTCGGCCAGCATCCGCTTGATCGGCGGCGTAGCTTCAGCTGCTTTGGCACCGTACCGCTCGACGAAATATTCACCCTGAAAGGCCATGCGGTCCTGGATCGCAATGCCCCCGCCCAGCGCCCTCACCCGCTCAATGTTATGCGGGGTGATGGTTTCGGCGTGATCGAAGAACCACGGCAGGCCATTGAACGGAATATCGCGGTTGACCTTCTCGAACACGTCGAGCATGCGGCTGATGGATTCGTTGTAGGTGGCGTGCAAGCGGAATGGCCAGCGCTGCTCGACCAAATGGCGCACCACCGGCTCCAGCTCGTCTTCCATGCTCTGCGGCAAATCCGGGCGCGGTTCAAGGAAGTCTTCAAAGTCTGCGGCTGAGAACACCAGCATTTCTCCGGCCCCGTTATGCCGCAGGTAATCATCGCCTTGATGCAGAGTCACGCTGCTCGTCCAGTTCTTGAAGTCGCTCAACTCTTCTTTAGGCTTTTGCGTGAACAAGTTGTAGGCGATACGTATTGTCAGCTGTTGATCCTTGGCCAACTGCTCGATGACCTGGTAATCATCGGGGTAATTCTGAAAGCCGCCCCCGGCATCAATCGCACTGGTGAGACCGAGACGGTTGAGTTCGCGCATAAATTGGCGGGTCGAGTTGACCTGATACTCCAGCGGCAGCTTCGGTCCCTTGGCCAGCGTCGCATACAGAATCATCGCGTTGGGCCGCGCCACCAGCATGCCAGTCGGGTTGCCATTGGCATCACGTACGATCTCGCCACCCGGCGGGTTAGGCGTATCACGGGTGTACCCCGCCACCCGCAGCGCGGCCCGGTTGAGCAAGGCACGGTCATACAGGTGCAGAACAAACACGGGGGTATCCGGTGCCGCCTGGTTGAGCTCTTCAAGCGTCGGCAGGCGTTTTTCGGCGAACTGGAATTCATTCCAGCCGCCGACCACGCGAACCCATTGCGGAGTCGGGGTGCGATCCGCCTGCTCTTTTAGCAGGCGAAGGGCATCGGCCAGCGACGGCACGCCCTCCCAGCGCAGTTCAAGGTTGTAATTCAAGCCGCCCCGGATCAGGTGCAGGTGCGAGTCATTGAGGCCGGGAATAACACAGCGGCCCTTGAGGTCGATCAGCTGTGTGCCTGCGCCGCGAAGGGCCATGGCCTGCGCATCGGTGCCCACCGCAACAAAACGGCCATCGCTGATGGCCACGGCGCTGGCACGCGGGTTTTCGCGGTCAACGGTGTGAAATTGACCATTGAACAAAATCAGATCGGCACTCATCGCGTTTCCTTGGGCTCAGTGGATGACGTCAGCCAAGGCGCGAACACACGCGTCGCCATCGGCATAAACAGATAAACCACCGACAACACGATGGTCAGCGTAATAACAAAGGTGGCGACTACGTAGTTGGACAGCACCGGGCTAAAGGCCAGTAAGGGCTTCCAGATCATCGGCACCAGCAAGGTGTGCGGGAAGATCACCAACAGCGTCAGCGCTGCTTGCTTGTAGCGAGGGGGTGGAGATCGGGTTTCGTCCGGCGGCGTAAACCAGAACTCGTTGGCCGGATTCACTTCGGTCTGGTCGCCGTCCGCCAGCATTGGCAGGGCTTCATTGACCAACTCACGACGCTGGGGGGAGTCGAGCCAACGCTGCATGGCGTCGGTGGAGCAGAAACGCAGGATGCAAGTGTAGGTATCGAGGCCGGCATTTTTACCGGGTATCACGTCTACGCCCAAGTGGCCTTCCCATTGCCCGGCGATGCGCACGATATTGCGCAACCAGGTTGTGTAAGGCACTTCAAAACCGGCCTTGACCCGATGTTTGATCACCAGGGTCACGACCTCCATCTCGTTGGTGTCAGCCATTGCGCAAGGTTCCATCACTCTGAACACGCTCTGTAGCCGCTGTCGAGGCACGAGGCTACGATCGGCGACGAAGTCGTCGTAAAACCCGATAACGCGGCGCTAAAAATTGACCGCCTTCACAGGTCTTGCGAGCGCTTCGCACTCGATCGCAGCCTCGTGCCTCGTCAGCGGATACACCGTTTTAGCGAAAACTGAGCCTCAAACCTTGAGAAACGCCAGCAGATCGGCGTTTAACTGGTCCTTGTGGGTGTCGGTCAAACCGTGTGGTGCGCCGGGGTAAATCTTGAGGGTCGACCCTTTGATCAACGCGGCCGACGCAATCCCGGCCGCCTCGATGGGCACCACTTGGTCGGCATCGCCGTGTACAACCAGCGTCGGCACGTCGAATTTTTTCAGGTCTTCGGTGAAGTCGGTTTCGGAAAACGCCTTGATGCAGTCGTAGGCGTTTTTGTGGCCGCTGGTCATGCCCTGCATCCAGAACCAGTCGATCATGCCCTGCGAAGCTTTGGCGCCTGGCTTGTTGAAGCCAAAAAACGGGCCGCTGGCCAAGTCCAGGTACAACTGCGAACGGTCGGCCAGAGAGGCCTGACGAATACCGTCAAACACTTCAATCGGCAAGCCTTTGGGGTTGGCTTCAGTCTTCAGCATCAAGGGCGGTACAGACGAAATCAGCGCCGCTTTGGCCACCCGGGCCGTGCCATGACGACCAATGTAGCGCGCCACTTCACCGCCCCCCGTAGAAAAGCCGATCAGCACCACGCGCTGCAGATCAAGCCGTGCAATCAACTCCCCCAGATCTTCGGCGTAAGTGTCCATGTCGTTGCCTGTCCACGGCTGACTGGAACGGCCATGCCCACGGCGGTCGTGTGCAATCACTCGATAACCTTTGGACGCCAGAAACAACATCTGCGATTCCCAGCTATCCGCATTCAGCGGCCAACCGTGGCTGAACACGACAGGCTGCCCAGACCCCCAATCCTTGTAGTAAATTTCGGTGCCGTCGCGGGTGGTGAAAGTGCTCATGAGCTGTTCATCCTTGTGCCGGGAAGGCCGATGCCTTCTGCTTCGCTTGAGGTTTCAGAGTGTCAGGCGTAAACGGATATCGAACGAGTTAAACGTTGTTAATTTTTGCCGGAGCGCTCCTTTGACTTTTCCCGCAGCTGAGGCCATTCACTTCGGCCCCTACCGGGTCTACCCCGAACAACGTCGGGTGATGGACACCGAACAACCCGTGCGCCTTGGCCGCCCGGCGTTGGACATTTTGTTGATCCTGTTGGCGCACGCCGGTCAAGTGGTCAGCAAGCAGACCCTGATTGCCGGGGTGTGGCCCAAAAGTGTAGTCGAGGACATCAACCTGCGCGTGCACATGGCTGCATTGCGCAAAGCGCTGGGCGACGGTCAGAACGGTCAGCGCTTCATCATTACCGTGGCCCAGCGCGGCTACAGCTTTGTCGCCCCGTACTCGGTCGAAACCATCGAGCGCGTTGACGCTCACGCTGTGGCTGAAGGCCATAACTTACCCGTGCGTCAAACCCGTATGCTCGGGCGTCAACCGCTGGTCGAGCGCCTGGTGCAAGCATTGCCGCGCCAGCGCTTTATCACGCTGGTCGGGCCCGGCGGTATCGGTAAAACCACCGTGGCCTTGCGCGTGGCGGAGCACCTGATCGGACGCTATCGCGACGGTATTGGTTTTCTGGACTTGGCGGCGCTCACTGACCCACAGTTGATCACTGCGCATCTGGCGACGCTGCTCGAACTGTCGCTGCACGACGGCGAGCCCATAAAGGAACTGGTAGCATTTTTGAGTGACCGGCAGATGCTGCTGGTGATCGATAACTGCGAACACTTGGTGGATGCCATCGCTGTGCTCTGCGAAGACATTCTGCGCGGTGCGCCGCAGGTGCATATTCTGGCCACCAGCCGCGAAAGCCTGCGGGCCGAGGGTGAATTCGTGCAGCGTCTGGATTCACTGGATTGCCCGCCGCCCAGCGCGGCCTTCAACCGTGCGCATGCCCTGAGTTTTTCGGCGCTGCAGCTGTTTATCGAGCGGGCCATGACCTGTCAGGACAACTTTGAACTCAACGACGCTCAGTTGCCGCTGGCCATCGACATTTGCCAGCGACTGGACGGCATTCCGCTGGCCATTGAATTGGCAGCCGGGCACGTCGCTCAATTGGGGCTGGCGGGTTTGCTCAGTCAGTTGCAAAGCAGCTTCAGCCTGCAGGCCCAACGTTCGCACAGTCCCCTGCACCGGCATCAAACCCTGCGTGCGACTCTCGACTGGAGCTTCGACCTGCTCACCGACTTAGAGCAAACCTGCCTGCGTCGACTGAGCGTGTTTCGCAGTGGCTTCACTGTCAAATCAGCCGCGGCGGTGATCGGTGGCGAAGTGCTGGGGGCCATCACGCAATTGGTGGCCAAATCGCTGGTCAATGTCGAAATCGGTGACGAAGACGTGTTCTACCGTCTGCTGGACACAACCCGCAGCTATGCCCTGGAAAAACTCGACGAGTGCGATGAGTTGACTGCCACCCGTACGCGCCATGCCGAGCGTTGTCTTGAGCTGATGCAATATGCCGGGCATGACTGGGAGTTAGTGACGACAAGCCGTTGGATCGAGCGTTACGCTCGCGGCCTGGAAGATGTGCGCGGGGTGCTGGACTGGGGTTTGAACGGTGATGGCCCACAGGCGCTGGCAATCCGTTTGGCCGCACACTCCGCACCGTTGTGGCAGGAACTGTCGCTGCTCAAGGAGCACGGCCACTATGTGCGCAAAGCCCTCTTGCTGCTGACTGTCCCGCCGCAGCCACAACCTGAACTGGAAATGACCCTCAAACTGGCCTTGGGCAGCGCGTGTTATCACACCCAAGGCGGCACGACAGAGACCATTGACGCCTTTGTCAGCGCCCGAATCCTGGGCCAACAATGCAACGATGTGTCCGGGCAACTGCGTGCCGTGTCGGGGCATATGGCGGTCAATCTCAGTTGTGGCAATTATCAAAGAGCGTTGGAGCAAAGCCGGGAGTTCGACCTTCTGAGGTTAAACAACGACGCCGTGCTGGCCCTCAGCACGGATCGCTTGCGCGGCTTGGCACTGCACTTTAGCGGGGATCAGGGGCAGGCGCGGGTGAATGCTGAACAAGTGATCCAGCGGATGGCCCATAGCGGGCACCGCAACCGTTTTACCCACGGCTTTGGGGTGCAGTACGACCAGAGTGTGGCGGCGTTGACGATTCTGGCGCGCATCCTGTGGTTGCAAGGCCAACCCGAACACGCTTGGCGCACAGCTCGTCAGGCGCTGGATATTGCGCTGCAGATCAACCATGGCAACTCGATCTGCTACACCCTGGCGCTCGGCAGTTGCCTGATCGCCCAATACAATGGCGACACTCTGACAGCGCGAAAGCTGTTGCGTTTATTGCTGGAGCAGGCGCAGAAACATTCGGTGCTGCTGTTTTACACGTGGGCGCGGCATTACGCGCAAGTGATCGACAGCTCAGCAGCCCCAGCACCCGCACAACCGGCGACAGGACTGATCAAGGACATTGTGCTCACGCTGGACGCCAGCACGGTCGACGATCAACTGTTGTTCAACGCCAAAACGGGGGCGGCTGGCTGGTGTACTGCGGAAATTCTGCGGGCTAAAGCCCAAGCGCTTCTGGTCGACGACCCAGCGCGCAACGCCAATGCGGCCCAAGCACTCTTGCTCAATGCCTTGACGGTGGCGCGAGCTCAGAGCGCGCTGGCCTGGGAGCTACGCACGGCTACATCTCTGGCTCTGCTCTGGCACGAGCAAGGCCGTAACGCGCAAGCCCATACGCTATTGGCGCCGATTTATAACCGTTTCACAGAAGGGTTGGCTACGCCGGACCTGGCTTGGGCTCGTCAGGTTCTTCACGTATCGCACGGGCATAAGCCCGGCTCGTATTGAACAAACAGTAACGGGGCGCGCGGCTGCCCTGCTCCATCGTCAAAAACGACTTGAGCACCAAGCGTTCCACGGCTGCGGCCAACAGCGCCGGCACTACGCTTGGGCAAGCAGCCACTCGGGTCAGTGCGGCCAATGTGAAAGCCTGTCTGAATACCGACAACCGCTGCAACACCGTTTTCTCCAGCGGGCTAAGGTGCTGATAGCTCCAGTCCAGCGTGGCCCTGAGGCTTTGATGCCGCTCAACGGCCGTTCGTCTTCCCTGAGCCAGCCCCTGTAAACCGTGGTCCGGTAGTGCGAGCAAGCCGACCAACCCCAGCGTATCGATGTGGCATGCGGCCAGTTCAATGGCCAACGGCAGGCCGTCCAGCCGTCGACAGAGTTCCCCCACGGCGTCGAGGTCTTGCTCGCGCAGGATCCAGTCTTGCTGACGGGCTCGCGCACGCATGACAAACAGTTGCACGGCTGAATAGCCAAAAACTTGCTCAACCGAAAGCGAACCTTCGCTCGGGGGTACGCTCAGCGCCGGCACAGCCAAGACAGTTTCCCCTGCGACCTGTAAAGGTTCACGGCTGGTGATCAGAATTGACACGCGGGGAGCGACCCTCAGCACATGTTCGACCAGTTCGTAGCAACGTTGCAGCCGGTTTTCCGCATTATCCAGCACCAGCAAGGCATGGCACTGCGCTTGTTCCACCCTGAGGGCCATCTGCTCGAACGCCTCGACAGGATCCTCGATAGCGCCTGCATCAATTTGCCAAACGCCGTCTTGGTAGTGCTGCATCAGCAGCTCGGCAGTGCGTAAGGCCACTGTGGACTTGCCGACGCCGCCCGGGCCGACCAGTGTGATAAGGCGTTTACCGAGCATATGCCTGACCAGACTGGCGACGTAAGAATCCCGACCAACAAGGGTTGTGAGCCGTCCAGGCAAATTGTGTAACGGCTTGAGCACCGGCTCGCCCAAGGTTCCCGGGCCCTGTACGTGCGCGATAAAACGGTATCCCTGTCGAGGAACGTGGGTGATGTAACGCCGTTCGGCGCGTCCTTCGCCCAAAGCCCGACGCAAGGCCGCAATATGCACACGAAGGTTGATCGCCTCGACCACCGTGTCGGGCCACACACGAGCGATCAACTCATCCTTGCTGACCACCTCGCCTGCCCGCTCGACCAGCAACTGCAAGATGTCCAGTGCGCGCCCGCCTAAATTGAGTGGCCGATCACCGTCAAGGATCAGTCGCTGCCGGACGTGGAAGGTGTACGAGCCAAAGAGCAGCACCCCATCGCTGTTAATGTTCGAAAGACTGCCCATACTTGTCGCTGGCGAGTCACTGAATAACAGCCACAGCGACCCGCACCTCCATTGCAAATAGTTCTCACCTATCTTGGCAGGCATCTGTTACAGCACAACGGCCACGATGGGAGCGAAACTGCCATTTCGGTGCGCCTTACGGACATAACGCGCTAGCTGAACTGCTCCCGGTATTGGGCCGGAGTCAGGCCAAGCCGTTCATTAAACAGAAACCGCATATGCCGTACGCTGCCGAAACCGCTTTTAAAAGCCACGGTTTTTAAAGGCAAATCACTGGTCTCCAGCAACTGTCTGGCGTGATCGATACGCGCGTTCTGAAGAAACGCCATAGGGGTCATGCCTACTTCGTGTGCGAACACTCTGGCGAAATGACGCGAGCTCATACTGGCCATCCGCGCCAGCGATTCGACAGTGAACGTCTGATCGAGTTGCTCCAGCACCTGCTGCTGAACCCGGGTGATCGTCGTTTCATGTGGCCCAATTGCCGCCATCAATGGACTGAACTGCGCCTGTCCACCCTGGCGTTTCATCACTACCAGCAACACCTTGGCGACATCCTGAGCGACTTTTTTACCGTGATCGTTACTGACCACTGACAACGCAAGGTCAATACCGGCCGTGACGCCGCCTGATGTAATCAATTGACGGTCCTGCACGAAAATCTGATCGGTCTCCACACTCGCTGCCGGAAAGGCCTTGATCAGCCGCTCGGTGTAATGCCAGTGAGTGGTGACACGAAAGCCGTCGAGTAAACCGGCAAAGCCCAGCACAAAAGCCCCGGTACAAATCGAACCGTATTGACCGGCCCGGGTGACAGCGCCTCTGAGCCAGTCAAGTAACAAAGGCGGTTTATCGTTATAGGCACCCGGCCCGCCCGGTATGAGTAACAGGTCATAGAACTCGCCTGCCTGATCCATGTGCAGATCGGCCTGTACGTTGAGGCCGCAGGAAGCACGCAGCAGCCCAGGTTCGGTGCCGATGGTGGTCAGTTCATAGTGCTTATCGGGTTGTAAATAACGATTGGCAATGGAAAACACCTCCATGGGCCCCGCCATGTCGAGCAGAAGAAAATTGGGGAACAACACCATTGCCACGGTTTTCATCGGGTAGATCGCCTTTATCCAAAGTTCGTCGCTGCGGATTGTCAACTTGATAATGACAGTCTTACAATTTTCACCTACTTATTGCACGCATGAATAACTATTAACCTTCTCCTCACCCGGACGAATCAACGTCCCCTCAGGAGATTTCATCATGCTGACTCTTCGTAAAGCTTCGGATCGCGGCGCAGCCGACCACGGCTGGTTGAAATCCTTCCACACGTTTTCATTCGCCAACTATCGCGATCTGAATCAACAAGGCTTCTCTGATCTGCTGGTCATCAACGACGATCGCGTCGCACCAGGCAAAGGCTTTGGCCAACACCCGCACCGCGACATGGAAATATTTTCCTACGTGCTCGAAGGCGCGCTGGAACATAAAGACACGCTGGGTACAGGCTCGGTGATACGTCCGGGTGACGTGCAATTGATGAGCGCAGGCAGCGGCGTAGCGCACAGTGAATACAACCACTCACCTACTGAGCCCGTGCACTTTCTGCAAATCTGGATCGTGCCTGACGTCAGCGGCGCCGAACCGCGCTATCAACAAGAGCACTTCAGCGCAGAAAAGAAACGCGGACGCCTGCAACTGATCATCTCGCCGACGGGTGAGCAGGGCTCGCTGCTCGTGCGTCAGGATGCGCGCGTCTACGCAGCACTGATCGATGGCGATGAAACTGCCACGCTGGAACTCGCCGCCAATCGTTACGCCTATGTGCATGTGGCCAGCGGCAGCGTTCAGCTTAATGGCCTGCAACTTCAGGCAGGTGACGGTGTGCGAGTCCGCGAGGAACATCTGCTGACGTTAAGCCACGGGAATAACGCCGAAGTGCTGGTGTTCGATTTACGCGCACAAGAACTGCCGCAAATGCCGTGATGGCTTGTCTGTGGAGTGGCATACAGCGGCGATTTACATAAAAAACCCCTGAGAGGTTCGTCCTCTCAGGGGTTTTTATGTTGATCAAGGCTTGGTAATTCGCAAAGACGGCAATGATCAGCAGACGCTCAATTGCCCCTGATTCACATCATGCGCGCATGCAAGTCCCATAAGATCCACACAGTGCCGGCGATAATTAACAGCAGTATCAGCGATGTGAACAGAATGAGCATCAGGTCGTCGCGATGGGATTGGCCCAAATCAATGTGCATAAAATAGTGCAAGTGCACCACCACTTGCAGCAGTGCCAGCACGCCCAATACGACCAAGGCTTGAGTACCTGCAACGACCTTAAGCCACACCAGGCCAAAGGCGATCAGGGTCAGGATCAGTGCCGCGCAGATACCGATGTAATAACTGCGTTTTTCGCGGCGAGACTCGGCCTGAAGGTCGCGGGTTGGAGAGGTTTGCGGGTTCATACTGCGACTCCGAACAGGTAGACGAAGGTGAAAATTGCAACCCACACGATGTCCAGCATGTGCCAGAACAACGCCAGACGCAGCAAGCGCAATTTGACGGGCGTATTGAGCCCGACAGTCATCACTTGTATGGCCAGCACGAGCATCCACAAGATGCCGGCCGACACGTGTACGGCGTGGGTTCCTGTCAGTAAGTAGTAAGCGGACAGAAAGCCACTGGTTTGCGGCCACGCATTTTTAGTGACAATCATCACGTAATAGTCGTGGAGTTCAAAAGCGACAAAGGTAATGCCCAGCAATGCAGTAAAACCCAGCCACGTGAGGAGCGCTCTGCGGCTGGCGCTGTACTTCATCGCCAGCATCGCGAAGCCGAACGTGAAGCTGGAAAGCAGCAGTAACAGGGTTTCAATCAACGCCGGGCCAAGGTCAAAGACGTCTGACGGGCCAGGGCCATGAGCGATGCCCTGGGTGCTCATGGCCGCATACGTTGCAAACAGTGCTGCGAACAGCACCAGATCGCTCATCAGGAAAATCCAGAACCCGAAAATGACTTCTTCGGCCTTTTTGTGGCTCTTGCAGTCAGTCACGCCCAAATTCAAGCCTGGGTGCAGGGATTGAGGCGCCTTCATATCGCTGACTCCATGATCTGACGAGGAACTTTTTGATTGGGCTGCTCCACCCGATCCGGTGCGGCCTTGCCATGATTTTGTGGGCTCATTTCCAGATCCCGGGTAACGCCAGGCGCCGCTCGAACGGCTGCAAGGAAGGCTTCGTTTGCAGCTTCGAGCTGACTTGCCGGAATGATTTCGCTGGTGTGCGAAACAAACGAACGGGCGATGACCACACCCCAGACCAGGATGAACGAGAGCACTGCGAGCCACCAGATATGCCACACCAGAGCAAACGACAAGGTAAAGCTAAAGATCCCAATCAGCGGCGCGGCCACAGAGTTGCCCGGCACTTCGATGTCGCTGTAGCTCGCGGGCGATTGGTAGGCGACGCCGTTCTTTTTGGCTTCGGTAAAAGCGTCGCGGCTGTTGACCTGGGGCACGACCGCGAAATTCCAGGCGGGTGGAGGCGAAGGGATCGACCACTCCAGAGAACGGCCGTCCCACGGATCGCCCAGCGGAACTGCAAGCTGGCGGCGTTGGCGAATCGAAACTGCAATTTGAATCAGTAAGAAAGCGGTACCGGCAAGCAGCAACGCGGCTCCCAACATCGCCAACGCAAGCCAAGGCAAAAATGCAGGGTCTGACCACATCACGGTTCTGCGCGGCGCGCCCATCATGCCAAGCCAGTAGAGCGGGAAGAATGCCAGCAAAAAGCCGGGCGCCATTGCCCAGAATGCCGCCCTGCCCCAGCCTTCGTGCAAGCGGAACCCAAAGGCTTTTGGAAACCAGTATTGAACGGCGGCAAACATGCCAAACAGAACCCCCGGAATGATCATGTTATGAAAGTGTGCGATCAGAAACAGTGAGTTGTGAACTTGAAAGTCGACGGTAGGATTAGCCAGCAATATGCCGGTCATACCGCCCAGTACAAACGTCAACAGGAAGTTGATATGGAACAGCATGGGCGTGGTGATACGAATACGCCCCCGATACATGGTGAGAATCCAGTCGTAGACCTTAACCCCGGTCGGTATGCCAATGATCATCGTGGCAATACCGAATATGGCGTTGACGTTGGCGCTTTGCCCCATCGTGAAAAAGTGATGCAACCACACGCCGAACGAGAGCACCGCGATGCACATGGTGGCGTATACAAGCGAGGTGTAGCCGTAGATTCGTTTGCTGACGAAGGTCGATACCACTTCAGACCACACCCCCAGTGCCGGTAGCAACAGAATGTAGACCTCTGGGTGCCCGAACAGCCAAAACAGGTTGGCAAAGTTCATCATGTTGCCACCGTCACCACTCGTGAAGAAGTGGAAACCGGCGTAGCGATCCAGGGCCAGCATCAAGGTAGCGACGGTTAACGGCGCCATAGCGAAAATCATCAAAATAGCGGTGCAAAGCGTCGTCCAGCAAAACAGCGGCATGCGAAAGAAACCCATGCCAGGGCAACGTTTTTTATAGAGCGTCACGGCGAAGTTGAGCCCGGTCAGCGTCGAGCCGATCGAGGCCAGGGTGACCGACCATATCCAATAGTCCACACCTTCACCGGGGCTGAATTCGATACCGGTATACGGAGGGTAGGCGCTCCAGCCGCCCGTAGAGAATTTGCCAACGACCAGCGACACCATAATCAACCCGGCACCTGCGGCGGTAAGCATCAAGGAAATCGCATTCAGCAGCGGGAAGCTGACATCGCGCGCGCCTATCTGCAGGGGCATGACGTAATTCATGAGCCCCGTGATGAACGGCATCGCCACGAAGAAAATCATGATGGTGCCGTGGGTCGTGAATAACTGGCCGAAGTGATCGGCTGAGAGGTAGCCCGCCCCATCGTAGGCTGCCAGTTGCTGGGAGCGCATCACACCGGCTTCGATGAGTGCTCTCAAGAACATGACCAGCGCGATGACGATGTACATGATGCCAATTTTCTTGTGATCGACACTGGTTAACCAGTCTCGCCACAGCGGTCCCCACCAGCGCATTGCCGTTAGCAAAACCACAACAGCGAGGCCACCCAGGATCACAATACTGCCTGCAGCCGAAGCAACGAACTCGCTCGTAGAAGGGTGTTTTATGGCGCCGGTAAAGACCAATGAGTCCCAGTTAAGTTGCCCGAATATAGTCTCCCAACTCACTGCTCTGCCCCTTTATGACTGGTGTATGGGTGGTGCTCGCGCTCTGATATGACCTCGGCGGCTCTGCCATTGGAATGGGAATGCCCGGAGGTAAAACTGGCTAAAACATGGTCAAACAAACCGGCTTCGACAGTGCCGAAATAACGAGGTGCATGCTCGATACTGGGCTTTAACATTTCCTCGTAGGCCGTTAAGTCCAGGGTCTGTTCTTTTTTTTGCGTGTTGTGTACCCAGTTGTCGAACTGTGACTTTGGCATCACTGCCGTGCGGAAAGACTGGGTGGCAAAACCATTGCCGTTGTATTGGGTATTTCGGCCCAGATACTCACCCGCGCGGTCGGCGAGTAAATTCAGTTGAGTGGTCATGCCTGCCATGGTGTAAATCTGCCCCGCCAATTGCGGGATCATGAAGGACTGCATGACGGTACCGCTGGTGAGCTTCAATCTGACCGGGCGGTCTTGCTCCAAGGCCAGATAGTCCACGGTAGCGATGCCCTGTTGCGGATAAATGAACAGGAACTTCCAGTCCAGCGACACGACCTCAATCTCCAGGGGATCGGCGCCCAACGGGCGGAAAGGGTCGTATTTGTGAGCGTGTGCCCACAGCGCGGAGCTGAGAACGATGATCAGGACGATGGGAACGCCCCACAATACCGCTTCGTTGCCCCAGCTGAAGTCCCAGTCAGGACGATAGGCGCCGCGGCCTCCTCGACGATAGCGCCAGAGGACCCACGGGACGAGGATGAAAATAGGCACCACCACAATGAGCATCAACAAAATAATGGTTTTGAAGTGCTCAAACTGCGCGGCAGCAACAGGGCCTGCTGCGTCGATAAAACCAGCGTTAGTTATCGCAGTGTCTGCAGGTGAAGCGGCATGTGCCAATAGGGACAGTAATAAGGTCGAGACAACCAAACCACAAGTGGTGACTCCTTTCACGCAACAATCTCCTTGAGCCTTAAAACTTTGTCAGCACGTTTATAAAAAGCGACTATAGAAAAGTCTACGTTTTAACTAATGTCAAATACAAAGAGTCTCGGCCAAAGGATAAGGGCGCGTACTGAGAATAACTATCAATACACGATCTATCCATTGAATAAGCCTCTGCCATTGACGGCATAAGCAACGACTACGATCATCGAAACATAGGCGCTAGCCGGGCGGCTCATATCAAAAGTTGCAGATTGCTAAAACCGCCCAAGAGTTGACCAAAACAAAAAAACAACTATAGTCCCTCAGTCAATCAAGCGCTGACGGATAAAAGATTCTAAGCGCTTGCACACGTCAAACAGGAACGCGGCGATAGAGAATGCACACTTACAGTGCAGGCACCCGGCACCGTTAGTTGGTTGAAGAATAAGCATCGAGCATGAGATCAACACCAACGAACATTCTCGCAAACCCGCGGGCTGGCGTTGCATCATCACCACTGTTATTTTTCAAATCGTTGTTGGCGGAGAAGCCATGGATGCTGTTGATATAACGGTTCTGCGTGCACTACACGCATGGCGAAAAGCAGGACATGCCGCATTACTCATCACCGTTGTAAAGACTTGGGGGTCTTCACCTCGCCCTGTTGGAGCGATGCTAGCTCTGCGAGCAGGCGCAGAAATGGTGGGGTCTGTCTCTGGCGGCTGTATTGAAGACGACCTTTTTGATCGTTTTACAGATATTGAGGCGACACCACCCACCACGCTGGTTCGTTATGGCGTGAGCGCAGAGGAAGCCCATCGGTTTGGCCTGCCTTGCGGGGGCACCGTTGAGTTGCTGGTGGAGCGCAATCCTTGCGCAGAACAGCTTGAAGAACTTCTGAATTATCTAAATGCCGGCGCTTTAGTTCGGCGCACTGTGGAGTGCAAGTCGGGCAATGTGCAATTGACCGTCGTCAATAAACACGCACCTTTATTCTTGGATAATCAGCAGTTGGTCATGTATATCGGGCCACAATGGCGCATGTTGCTGATCGGCGCAGGTGTGTTGGCCAAATACCTGGCATCGATAGCACAGAGCACAGGATTTACAGTCACCGTGTGCGACCCCCGCCCGGAACATACTTACAGTTGGAATGAGTGCGAAGTCCCCTTGTTACGGTGCATGCCCGATGATGCAGTTATCCATTTCAGGCCAGATCCAAGTTCATGTGTGGTGACGCTGAGCCATGACCCCAAACTTGATGATTTGGCCGTGATCGCGTCGTTGCAGAGTCCCGCATTTTATGTAGGAGCCATTGGTTCGCGTCAGAACAATGAGGCCCGGCGCACACGATTGATGGAGCACTTCGAGATTGAAAAAGAAACGATGCAACGGTTGCACGGGCCGATAGGTTTATTCATCGACAGCAAAACGCCGGCTGAAATTGCGGTGAGCATTATGGCGGAGATTATTGCCATTAAAAATGGCGTCGCCCTTGAACCTGTGATGCAAGTTAGTGCAGGCAAATCAAGAAAAGAGCGACTTGAGCGCACGTGGGTGAGTTGAACCGCCCGACAACCACAGTCCATAACTTGAACAGGGTGCTTAATCGTTTTGGCCAAAGGTTTCAATCATACATCTACTCATTTTCTGCATACGCTTGTACCTATGTTCAATAACGACTCAAACCGGTAAGGCAGTGTTTAGAGGAAGCAAAAATGGCTTCAGGTATCAATCGACGCGATTTTATCAAGCTAGGAACGTTTGCCGGCATCACTGTCATGTTTGGCCGCTTACCTGCTCTTCAAGCGCGTGAAATACATTCAGGACCGCAAACATCCGAATGGATGGCGCCCAATGGCAGTGTTAAATACCGATGGGATGCGATTAGAAAAGTCACAGGTCAAAAAGTGTTTGCACGTGACTTCCGTGCAAAAAATCTGCCTGGCTGGCCTGACAAACAGGCGCATGGTTTTTTCCTCAAGGCCATCGATGTCGAACACGCTTTCGAGGACATTGACCTTTCCATGCTCGGGCCAGACTTGCAGCCAGATCGCGTGTTGAAGCATGAGGACATGGCAAAAGACGGTGTGCGCGTCCCCGAATTAGCCGATTTAGGCATTGGCTTTTATGGCGAAAACTTTCTGCTACCTGCTGGTGATACCGCGCCACTTTACGGACATCCCGTGGCTTTGTTGATCTACCATGATTTTGACCGCTTCGAAGCGGCCAGGCGGCGTTTGCGATTCGAAGCCACTGCAATCAAATATGGCAAGCAGACAGGATTGAAACCCCCTCCCAACTATGGCGCGGCGCGTTATGTACGAATTGGAGGCGAGAAGCCATCTGACCCTCCAGCGTTTGCACCTATGCAAGATGCTGTCATATGGGGCAATTTTGACGGCGATACGCCGACTTGGCCCAAAGCAGATCCAGACGGCCTATTTGTTCCGCGCTCAGTCTTGTTGCCTCATCGCGGTGGCGGAGGTGTTCGCGACCCCTTAAAAGTGGCCCAGCAGACCTATGAGCCGATGCGCCGGGGCATGGCCGCGGCAGCTGTTATTGAGGCCGAGATCGAAGCGGCCCGCAACAACCCTGCAAAGCTGGTAATAGAACGCCAAGGGTTTTCACAGTCTATTGACCCCAGTGCCATGGAGCCTGATAACGGCAACGCCTGGTATGACGCATCGACGCGTACCCTTCATATACTGATTGCGGCGCAATCTCCGTATGAAGTTGCGCGGGTGGCCGCGTTCATGGTCAAAGACAACAAGCGCTTTCCCGTTGAGAACATCGAGCTTGTGTCTGGCACAACCGTTGGATATGGCTCTAAAGATCACTCCATTTTTCCCTTCTACACCATTGCTGCCTGCTTTTATGGCGATGGCCTGCCTGTGCGCTTGGCGAATGACCGTTACGACCAGTTTCAGATGGGCATGAAGCGTCACAGTATTGAGATGGACCTCACGCTGGTAGCCGATCGCGAGACCGGGAAGTTTGAGGTGCTCAAAACGTTCTACAACTGCAATGGCGGTGGTCGCGCCAACTTCTCTTTCTCAGTGGCGCAAGTTGCTGCTACCGCAGCCCAGTCGATTTATTACTTCCCTAAATCCGACCTGGCCACCGCAGCCATTGCAAGCGCTGCAGTCGAAGCGGGCTCAATGCGCGGCTACGGCACTCTCCAGGCAATGTCGATCACCGAACTGCTGGTGGACGAAGTGGCTGCAGAGTTGAAAATGGATGCCATTGAGTTGCGAAAGCGAAATGCATTACGGGCAGGAGACCCAAACACTCAAGGTGCAGTGCAACTGGGTGACCCACGTAATCTGGAAATGCTCGACCTCGCTTCAAAGCACCCACTGTGGCAAAAACGCGAACAGGAAAAAGCCAGATATGACGCCGCCAATCCCGGTCGTCGCTATGGCGTGGGCTTCGCACAAGTTCAGAAAGACTATGGAACGGGAGCTGACACCACGGCACTGCTCTTGGAGTTCGATAAAACCGGCAAGATAACCATGCGCCATTGCGTACAAGAAATTGGTACCGGTGCTACAACGGCGCAGCAGGTCATGGTGCAGCGCATATTGGGCAAAGCGCCGGATGTGGCCATTTTCGGTGAAACCGACTTCGCGCAATTACCGCTCAAAAGTAATTTCGAGCCTTTCTCTATCACCCAAGAACAGCAGGATGAGCTCGCACGCGACCCCTTCTGGGTGCCGGCCATTTTGCCCGCGATGAGTGCTTCGAACAGTGTCTACTTCCTCGGATTTGGTACACGTCAAGCCGCTGAGTTTCTGAGTGAAAATACTATTTGGCCTGCCGCCAAGGCAATCTGGAGCAGTGGCCCAGCAGGGGGGCAACTGGCGAGTGGCTATATGACCGCCAAGGACCTCAGGGCGGTGCCTGGCGGGATCGGCGGTGGTGGCATGACGCCAATCCCTTTCGAAGAAATAGCCCGTAAAGCGCATGAAATGGGGCTTGTCACGGGTGTCGCGCTGCACTGCTTTAGCCGCTGGGAATGGGCTCGCGCGGATTTCGACATTCCGGGACTAGGGGTTAAAAGCCTGCCCGTAGATGCCATCGCAGTGCGCTATGGAGAGAATGCTCCCGAGTCGCTCAAAGGGAGAATGACGACCGGCGGCTATGACTTTATCAAGCGCAGTCGCGTTCAATTTCCCGCTGCACAGCGCAATAACGCAGGTGTGACCACCTACACACCCGCAGCTTGCCTGGTAGAACTCAATGTCAACACCTTCACAGGGCATGTTGAGATCATGAGTCATCACAGCTTGCTCGATCCCGGCAATATCGTTGTGCCCGCCCTGGTGTCGGGTCAGCAGCAAGGGGGCCTGGCCATGGGCATTGGCCACGCGCTGATGGAAGAACTTCCGTTGTACGGTGATGGGCCCGGGAACGGCACCTGGAACTTCAACCGCTACAGGTTGCCACGAGCCAAAGATGTTGCCGTATGGACGCAAACAGCCACCTATCTCGATCCTCTCACTGAAACATCGCCCCCCAAAGGCATGGCCGAGGTGGTGATGATTCCGGTGGTAGCGGCGACAGGTAACGCCATCACCCATGCCATTGGAACGCGTTTCTATCGTCTTCCTGTGACAGCCAGCAAAATTAAAAAGGCGTTGATGATATGAGTATTGAGAAACGCTCACTGACTCTCACAATAAATGGTCAGAAAGTGGGCCCGGTAGACGCACCCGTGGGCATGCCCATGATTGATTTCTTGCATGATCACCTTGATCTGACAGGCACTCGTTTTGGTTGCGGGCAAGGTATTTGCCATGCATGCACCGTCATGGAAATACAACCCGACGGGATCCCCATAGAGACGCGTACGTGCATCTTTGACGCCCATTTTTTCAATGGCAAAACGCTGATTACCATTGAAGGGCAAGCCAAGCGGGATGAGCATGGCGAGGTGAGCGACCTGACCCCGATTCAGCAGGCATTTATCGAGCACTTTTCATTTCAGTGCGGCTATTGCACGCCGGGTTTCGTTACCGCAGCCACCGTTTTTGTGGAGTCCTTAAAGCGCCAACCTGTAAAACGGGCCGACTTACAAAGTCGAATAGAAACAGCCCTCAATGACCACATCTGTCGTTGTACTGGCTATGTCCGTTACTACCAAGCCGTTCAGGACGTCGCGCTTAAGACGCCTGGCTGTGTAATCGACTAAGGAGCAGGCGATGAGACGTAATCGTTTACGCAATGGCTTGCTGGTTTTGGCAGTGGTAGTCGCTTTGATTGCTATCGCCATACTGCTGGGTCTGTTCCGCCCCTCCACCGTTGCACCGGGTGTAGAACAGCCATTGACTGAAGCGCAAATCCAGGAGTTGCTCCCACGTGGTCGTGAGCTGGCATTAGCCGGCAACTGCATGGGCTGTCACTCTTTGCCTGATGGGCCAAGAGGTGCCGGCGGCGTACCCATTGGCACCCCCTTTGGCACGCTCTATTCGACCAACATCACGCCCGACAAAACTTTTGGGATAGGCAAGTACACACGTGAAGACTTTCATCGTGTGCTGCGTGATGGCATCGCACCCGGCAACAGAAATCTGTATCCGGGCATGCCTTTTGTTTTCACACACATCACGCGCCCTGAAGACATTGATGCCTTGTATGCCTACATCATGAATGTGCCGCCGATTGCAGAGCCCAACGTGGCTAACACCGGTGTGTTCAGGCTCCCGGTTCGACCCTTCATGAACTTTTGGGCATTGATCAACTTTCCAGACCGTCAACCGCCTGCACGGGAGGGAGCATCGGAACAATGGTTGCGCGGTGCCTATCTAGTGGAAGGCTTAGGGCATTGCGGTGCCTGCCATACGCCGCGAAATGTGACGATGGGTGTTTCGTTCTCACGCTCTTTAGAGGGTGGAGACGTAGTCGATGGCCTGGTTGTACCGAGCATCACCGCACACACCCTGGCAACACGCGGCTTCACCCCCTCCTCCTTGAGTCAGTATTTAGGTACAGGTGTGTCTGACCAAGGCACGGCTTTTGGCAGCATGTACACGGTCACCCACTTCTCTACCAGTGCAATGCAACCGGCAGATGTAGAGGCTATCGCGACCTACTTGATGACAGACAACGACGGCCAATTACTGACCCCAGCAAAAGGGCCTGAGCCACTGCCTGAGGCCAGTGATCCTACATTGCAGATCGGCCGACTGAGCTACATGTCCGCTTGTGCGGGTTGTCATGGTACCCAGGGCGAAGGAATCCCTAATGTGGCGCCTCCCATGAATGGCAATATTGCTGTACTCATGGACAGCCCGGTCAATTTGCTTACCGTTATCTTGCAGGGCATTCCCACACAAACGTTCGCGGGTAATCAGCGCATGTATGCCATGCCAGGGTTTGCGGATCGAATGAGCGCTGAAGAAGTTGCGGGGCTGGCCTCCTGGATGCGTGCTCAATGGGGACGCCAGGGCAAGGCCATTACAGCGGAGCAAGTTGAATCAATCGCCCCTGCCAAGTAGGCACATCAAAGCACAGCTACTGGCTAAGGCAACCTCCCCTTTCGGGAGATCAAACGCCAGTTTGGCTGTGCATTTTTTCGCCAGGGCGGTGGGGTATATACGTGAGTGTTCTGCTATCGCAAAGCTTGAGAGTGGTTGCTGGAAGATTGCTGCCCACCGTTCTCAGACTGCTATTTGTATTACCCCAACCGTCACCCGCCTTCACCCTCGCGGCCATGTATTGCGCAACCCTGATTAGAGTGGACCATCAGCACGTACCTGCTACTGGCTTGTGGTGTTGAAAGAAGTCGGTACTTCCACACTCATACATGCTCGCTGCTGAAAACGTCTTTATTTCGCGCATCAATGCGAAATCAAAGCTCGGAAGCCTGCGGCACAACGACAATATTCCAGCCTCAAGCACCTACTTTTCTGCCGTTGAAACCTTGATCGAAACCTGTCGCCAAGGGCTACAAACGGCGTCCTGCACGACCGGATATCTTCAGGTTCATTTCACGCTGATGCTATTCACCCAGCGTGATCAGGCAGTAAAACCGTGTGCCCTCTCATTCAAATATGTCAAAATGCCACTATCGGTGATCTGGAGTCGCCTCACATGAACGCTCAACCGCTGCACTACAAGGAATTTGAATGCGCACTCACTTTAAGTTGCTCGTCGCCGCCATTGGCCTAATCATCCTCACCGGCTGCGCATCCGTGCCAATGGGCGACCCTGATGCAGACGCCAAACTCAAGACCTTCTCAGCGCCCCCACAAGATCAAGCCGGGCTGTACATTTACCGAGACAGCTTCGCTGGGCAGGGCTTGAAGAAGACAGTCACTCTTGATGGCGAGACAATTGGTGAAACAGCTAATCGCGTTTACTTCTACCGACTTGTAAACGCTGGTAGCCATAAGATTGGTACAGAATCGGAATTCAGCGATAACGTCATTAACCTGGTCGCGGTAGGTGGCAAGAATTACTACATCCGACAGTCAATAAAGATCGGCGTATTTGTAGGTGGTGCCAGTCTTACTGTGGTGCCTGAGGCTGTAGGTCAAGCCCACCTGCAAAAATGCGAGCTAGCCGCTTCGCAATAACGTCGCTGGATCATCCTGTGGGCACATTGACTGAGCTCATAGGAGCTCCCCCCCATCGAATCACATAGCTGAACAAAAATTGCCAGCTGGCTCGGATGGGGTATTGGGAGTGGTCAAATGCCGGAAACGAAAAAGCCCCCGTAATCAATGATTACGGGGGCTTCGTCTTGTTCAATAATGGCGGAGAGATAGGGACGTTCAGAATCGAACGCTGCAGCCCGCCAAAACCAACAAACACAGGCAGTTTTAAGTATTTTGCTACAAAACTCTGCTACAAAAAAACGTGAAAAACCCACCGTCACAGGCTTTTGGTATCACGACCATTTTTCAGGGTCTCTGACCTCCTCCAGTATCATGAGATATGCAGAGTCATACTTCTTGAATCGGCCGAACCGAATTTTGTTGATTGTGCTTTCGGCACCGAGCCGCTGGATAGCCCTGTAGGTGCAGAGAAAGACATGACGATTCGCCTCATTTGAGTTGTCATCGCTATACGTTGTGTTCGAAGTTTCCAAGCAGTTACCGACGTACTCCGTTGTGTATTGGTGGGTGGCTGTCTTGAAATACTCGTAGAACTCATTAGGCGTTTTTTTCTTGAACTCACGCAACACCGAAGGTACGAAACCCTCATGCATGTAGGCTTTGTCCATCAGCTCACTGATCGGTATATCAGCAACCTGAGTATCAAAATACGCATCAAGCCGTGATGCCAGCAATGGCGTTTCCGGCCATCCTCTGACCTCCCTCTTGTGCTTATACCAACCATTGGCCTTAGCCGCCTCAAAGTGGGCCTCGATGATCTCGTTTACCCGCTCATTCAGTCCTAGGTGCCCGTACAACCAACAAACACTATCCACATCACGAATATTCATCTTACTCATGCAGACGGCCAACGCCTTCTCAAACGTCGCTATAACTTCATCCTGATTGTCACTGAATGAGCCATTTAGGACATCCCAAGCATCACTGAGTAGCTTCATATCCTTATTGTGCTGTATCGAAGCTTCAAGAGCTATCAGCAGCAATTCAAGCTCTTCCTCATCAGCATAGCCACGCTTTACCAAAGCAATGACAGCCAAATCCAGCTCATCAGCATAATAGAAGCCATACTCGTTCAACCACTTAACTTTCGCCATCAAAGCGTTCTGAGCGTTTCTCTCTTCTTGTGTCGCATCCTTGGACAAAGGCATAAGCCCGATTCTGGCGGAAGGTTGGCTGATGAAATCAACATCCACCGGGCACACACTCGATCCATACAACGCAAAAATAGCCAAAGGCAGGATAACCATAGCCTTTTCGATAATCTCATCAGGAGCGTGTTTCAGGTGCGGCTGAAGCAGTCCATAGAAGAGGTCAATTTTCTTCAACAGACGAATATTGCTGATTTTGAGCTTTTTTATATTTTTGGAAAGTAAAGCGTACTGGGAGTTACAAGCAGGGAAGACTATATTGACGCATTCCTCAACCGCAGGTTTGTACACCACCTCATAGTCAAACACTTTTTCATTGAAGGTGAAAAACTCATCATCTTCATCCAGCGAATTATCATTCAGAATCAGGATCACTGAGCATTGACGCCCTTCTACCAGATTCGATATTAAGCCCAGAACGTCCCGAGCGGTCAGCGAATTGCTTTTACGCTCAAAATCATCAATGCAGACAAGCGTATCTGAGATAGAAGCAAACTGCATGGAATCAACAATACTTCCAATTCCCCCCAACAACGGAAGCTTCACGTCTTTAGTCTGGCCTGTAGCCTTTCTCAGCCAAGCTCTAGCATCTGTAAAATCCAGCCGCATCAGGTTTTCTTTGATGCTTTCAGTCGTCGCCACATGACCGGCAATGTCTTTCTTCACAATATTTGTAAATATAGCTCGCTTCAAATCGGCTAAGGAGGACAGACCAAACAAAGAAACATACGAATAACTAGAACGAGCAAAGTCTTTACGATGATTTTTTATCACCTCATTCCACACAAAGGTTTTGCCTGTACCCCACTCCCCTTTCAGAACAACTGCCCGACTCGCTTTGTTCTTAGCGAAATGCTGCAACGCATTCTGAACCTGAATCACTGACATAATTCTATTCCCTAGCATCCGATGCATCGGCTGGAGCTTGCAAACTGCTTATGCCAGCTATTTTTCTGTAATGAGTGCAAACCTTTGACACAGAGTCTTTATCAAAATACCCAAGATCACGCGGATACTTCAAAAGCTTCCATTTAGTAGAAACCTCCGCCATAGAAAGTAAATATGTCATTTTTGTCGGCAACAACATACTGAAAAGGCTGATATATTTATCTTTCACTTCTGCCGGACAGGTCTCATCAATTAATTTGAACACAACACAAAAACTGGACACCAACGAATAAACTCCATCATGAGACAATTGATCTATCTCATTGAATTTCACATTCATATCAGCACCCAGCTTGGAATGGTGTTCAAAATAGCCTTCAATATAACCTATCGATCCTGCACCTTTATACACTATGTCTCCGACCTTAAGCTCAAAGGTCTTATATTCGTTCAAAGCGATAGTAGTAAACGTAAAAAAGGAGCTTTCAAATGCTTTAACTGCCTCATCAAAACGTTGTTTATCAAGGTCGCTCTTGAGTGTTTTAAACTGAGTAATCAGTACATATATTGTAATGAAATTAAGAAGAGGGTTAACTACTCCACCTGTAAAATCGCCAAAAGTTCCCCAATCCCCCTGACTAGTAGAAAACCCATTATTAAACTGCCAAAAGTATACCCCCCAGACTGCTGCAAGGAAGACAATAGAAACAAATAAAGGTTTATAGTTCATGAACTGACTGAACAATCAAATGCTTAGTTCTTCCATCACGCGACAAAACGCGACGAACCTCCAAACCGACCTTGGTAAATCTACCTTCAGTCAAGTCCTTTAGGCTATTGACCAAAATAACTCTCGAAGGCCTGACAAGACCTGCTTTCAGAGGTGAAAAACTAATTGAATCTGAATCTTCCTCTTCGATAATTCGTCCCGTAAAAGTTCTAGCATTAAATCGACTAACTGCGGCCTCAATAGTTTCTACTTGCTCACTTACAGTTGACCCTGTTAAGTAATCGAATGTAGCCTCATTAAAATTTAGCATTGTGGTTCGACTTTTATACAAGGTTACTTTATAACCCTGCCCGTACACAGGATGGTGAATCCTCTTGAGCGGGCCTTCAAGTCTATCTAAGAGCTTTTCTGAATCATCCATTGAAGAACGGTGCCATCTTTTCGCGGCAGCTGATTCAATTCGGGGATTTAAACCTAGAGGAGATGCCAAGTGAAAAGTCAGTAGCTCAATGAAACCTCTAGCCCCTATATGATTAACCACCCGAACGGCTTCGGCATCTGTAAACTCCAGACTAACCTTCTGAATATACGACCCGTCGTGTGCTTCTTTAAAATCTAACTTAAACCCCTTAACCGCTGGAGTCTGAGTAACCACGTTATTATTGACAATAGCATGTGTTGTGATTGCCAGTGCCTCAGCAAAGCCACTCAAGGCATCAGCACCGTAATACATATTCAAACCGTCAAAATCTGATACGCCAGTATCAAATTTTATATTGAATGTAAAATTCATTCGTTCCATCCATAGCTAGCATGCCGTTAGGCTTCTTGGTCCTTCGGACTTTCACCATCGCAAACTGGATGGCATACACATGAGTGATATCATATCAGCATCACCCATGTGAAGCCCTCCTTAGGTGCTACCTATTAATCTGTAGCCCCACATCATGTCGCTACGATAAGCCTAGAGAGGCTCTTTTGAGGCTTCTGGAGTATTTTTGAGACACGACAGAACGGAACTCAGTCGGGACTCAAAAGCTTCCCTAGCCGGAAAGCTGACACCCGAATTTAAGACGAAAAAAAACGGTGATTTGTAAATCAGGCATCTAGACAAAATTCGCTACAAATTTTGGTAGATAGCACTGCTACAAATCACCGTTTTTGCTACCTCGTAAATCATTGATTTATAAGGCTTTTTTCAATATGGCGGAGAGATAGGGATTCGAACCCTAGGTACTGTCGCCAGTACAACGGATTTCGAATCCGTCCCATTCGGCCACTCTGGCATCTCTCCAACGGCGCGAATAATAACAGCGGTTTTCGAATCTGGCAAAGCCTTATTTCAAAAAAACCGCGTGCTATCAGTTGCTTGCGCGCCTTTAAGGCTTAAAGCGGAACGCCGAGGCGCTGGGCAACCTCTTCGTACGCTTCGATCACGTCACCCAAGCCCTGACGGAAACGGTCTTTGTCCATTTTCTTGCCAGTGGCTTTGTCCCACAGGCGGCAGCCGTCCGGGCTGAATTCGTCGCCCAATACGATGCTGCCATCGTGGAATACACCGAACTCAAGCTTGAAGTCCACCAGCAGCAAGCCAGCGTCGTCGAACAGCTTGTTCAATACGTCGTTGACCTTAAGGGACAGTTCTTTCATGCGAACCAGTTGCTCGGCCGTGCCCCAACCAAATGCCACAACGTGGGATTCGTTGATGAACGGGTCGCCTTTGGCGTCGTCTTTCAGAAACAGCTCAAAAGTGTAAGGATTGAGCTTCATGCCCTCTTCCACACCCAGGCGCTTGACCAGGCTACCGGCAGCGTAGTTACGCACAACGCACTCGACCGGAATCATGTCGAGTTTTTTCACCAGGCATTCGTTGTCGCCCAGCAGCTTGTCGAATTGAGTCGGCACGCCGGCTTCTTCGAGTTTCTGCATGATGAAGGCGTTGAACTTGTTGTTCACCATACCTTTGCGGTCGAGCTGTTCGATGCGCTTGCCGTCGAACGCCGAAGTGTCGTTACGAAACAACAGGATCAAGCGGTTTGCGTCGTCGGTGGTGTAAACCGATTTCGCTTTACCGCGATAGAGTTCTTCACGTTTTTCCATGATGGGCTCCGCATGCTAAGTAGGTGGGCTAGGCGATTGTGCGCCAGTCGAGCCCTGAATCTTGATCGGCCAGTTGCAGCCAGTCCGGGTCGCACCCAAGGGTGTCGACGAAACATTGCCGGGCCAGCTGCGGCAGGTTGTTCTTGCTGCTCAGGTGGGCCAACACCAAATGTTGCAGGTCTTGCCAGCCCAACTCGGCCACCAGGCTTGCAGCCTGGTGGTTATTCAAATGTCCTTCCTGCCCGCCAACACGCTGCTTGAGAAAGGCAGGGTAATGGCCACGGGCAAGCAGGTCGCGGCAGTGGTTGGACTCGATCATCAGCGCGTCGAGGTTGCTGTAACTGGCCAGTACGCCAGCACAGTACGAACCCAGATCGGTCAGCAAGCCAAAACGCCGCTGACCATCACTGAAAACGTATTGCGTAGGCTCCTGGGCATCATGGGCAACCAGAGTCACGCTGATTTCCAGCGCGCCGATCTGCAAGGTCTCGCCACCCGCCACGTAACCGGCAGGCTCAATCGGTTTGCGCATCCCGCGCTGTGTGCCACGGCTCATGTATACCGGCAAATTGTAACGCCGAGACAGCAAACCCACGCCATGCACATGATCGGCATGTTCGTGGGTCACCAGAATCGCGCTCAGTTGGTGCGGGCTGACGCCCAACCGAACCAGGCGGCGTTCGGTCTCTCGCAACGAGAAACCGCAATCAACCAGTACATACGTGCTTTCGCTGGCTATCAGCGTGCCATTCCCTTGGCTACCACTGCCGAGAACGGCAAAACGCATAAATGATCAGCCCAGGTTGTCTTGGATAACGCCCAACACTTTGCGAGCCACTTCTGGCGGTGCAACTTTGTTGATGTTTTCTTCGACAGTGACCTGCACGGTGTCGCCAACCTTGCTCAGACGGACCTGATAACGCTGCGCGCGCGCGTCCACTTCTTCCTTGTCCGGTTTGCTGCCGAAGAGACCGGAGATAAAGCCAGGCTTGTCATCCTTCTTCTCGGCTTTTTCGGCCAGGTTGATGTAGTACAGACCCAATGTGCGGTTGATGTCTTCGACGCGCCACTCGCCCTGCTCCAGCGCACGACCCACGCTCGACCAGGCGCGGTCGAGGTCTTCGTTCAGGCTCAAGACCAGGTTGCCGTTACCGTCTTCGCTCAGGCTGACGCGAGCCGGGGTGTCGAAATCACGTGCAGCCACCAGCGAAACCGAACTGCCCTTCTCGGCGTTACGGCTCATGCTGATCAGCATTTCGTCGACCAATGCCGCATCCAGACCGGTATTCACCGACCGCTGACCGAAATCAACATTGGCCGTGCTACCCGCTGGGCGATTGGCGCTGACGATGTAGATTTCGCTGGTATTGCGCTGAACGCCCGGCTCGATACGAACACGCAGGCGGGTTTCGCTGTCTGCCGACAGGCCGCTGCTGGCGATGTGCCGAGCCATTGGCTGCGACAGCTCGTCTGCACGCTGCCAGCTCGTGGTGAACTCGCCGGTTTGCGGACGCTGCTCGTCGATACGGAAACCGTTGTCCTGGAAGAACTGCATGGCCACCGGCCAGACTTCTGACGGCACGTGTTGCGCCATCACCCAACGGTTGTCACCGCTTTTTTGCAGGGTGTAGTCACTGGCACTGGCAATCGCGCCCAATGGCTGCGGACGCGGCACCTGGAACTCGCCCTTGATGTTGTCATCGGGCACGTTGCTCGGGATCGGCAACAACGGCACCAGGCGTTTGTCTGTCACAACACCCGGCGGCAATTTCATCGGCGCGGTCTGTTGCGCCTCCAGGTAATCGCTGCCACGGTCACGGAAGTAACCTTCTGGACCCCACAGCCAACCGCAGCCGCTGGTGCTCGAAATAATCACGGCTAGTGCGGAAAGTCCGGCCAATCGCTTCATGCGTAGTGCTTCCTCAATTAAACCAAAACACCGGACTGGCGCAGAGCCTGACGCAGCGGTTCGTGGCAGGGTTCGCTGAGCCAGGTGAGCGGCAGACGGATACCGTCCGGCATCAGGCCCATCTCGTGCAGCGCCCATTTCACGGGGATAGGGTTGGATTCGATAAACAGAGTTTTATTGAGCGGCATCAGCTTTTCGTGAATCGCGCGAGCCTTGACGGCATCGCCCTTCATCGCGGCGGCACACAGGTCACTCATGTCGCGCGGGGCGACGTTGGCGGTCACCGAAATATTGCCTTTGCCGCCGAGCAGGATCAACTCGACTGCGGTGGCGTCATCACCGGAGTACACCAGAAACTCATCGCTCACACCGGCCAGAATGGCTGGTACACGCGTCAAATCACCCGTGGCTTCCTTGATGCCAATGATGTTTGGCACGGTGGACAGGCGAATAACGGTGGCTGGCAGCATGTCGCAGGCCGTACGACCCGGCACGTTGTAAAGAATTTGCGGGATATCGACTGCTTCAGCGATGGCCTTGAAATGCTGATACAAGCCTTCCTGGGTTGGCTTGTTGTAGTACGGAGTGACCAATAGGCACGCGTCGGCGCCAGCATCTTTTGCATTTTTGGTCAGTTCGATCGCTTCACGCGTCGAGTTGGCGCCCGTACCCGCGATAACCGGGATACGCCCTGCCACCTGTTTGACGACGAAACGAATCACTTCGATGTGTTCGTTCACATCCAGAGTTGCCGATTCACCTGTAGTGCCAACGGCAACAATGGCGTTGGTGCCCTCTTGCAGGTGAAAGTCAACCAGTTTGCTCAGAGCGTCCCAGTCAAGACGACCTTGTGCATCCATAGGTGTGACCAGTGCCACCATACTGCCCGCAATCATGCAACCGCTCCTGCCGGAAAAAGAGAGCCGTAATGGTACTGGCGCCTTGACCCTTGCACAAGCAACAGCGCGCCCGATGAGCATTCCCCTTCGCGCTGCTTTTCGCTACCCTTCATCCTTTGATTGGTACTGATGTGTGTGTGCGTGTGTTTTACAGGTCTTTCTGTAAGCGCCCAACGCCCTGCCCCCGCCCCTCCGGGACGTGTTTGCATACCGTGCAAACGGCCAGCAGGCGGGCCTTTGGAGCGCTTGGCACGGCCTGAATCAACTGCGCAGCCCATCCACCGTACCGACCGCTCATCGTTTTAGGAAGGCTGAATGTCCACCCCCACAGTTCGCGAACAATTCCTTGTCATCAGTGCCCTTGGCGCCAACCCAATGGAGCTGACTAACGTCCTGTGCCGCGCCAGCCATGAAAATCGCTGTGCCGTCGTGACCTCCCGCCTCACTCGCCATGGTGAATGCAGCGCGCTGGTGCTGGAAGTCACCGGCAGCTGGGATGCGCTGGCACGTCTCGAAGCCGGCTTGCCTGCACTGGCCAAAAAGCATGCTTTCAGCGTCAACGTGGTGCGCAGTGCTGCACTCGAAACCCGCCCTCAAGCGTTGCCTTATGTGGCGTATGTCAGCTCGGCCTACCGCTCTGACATCATCAACGAGTTGTGCCAGTTCTTCATGGACCACAATGTCGAGCTCGAAAACCTGACCTGCGACACCTATCAGGCACCTCAAACCGGCGGCACCATGCTCAACGCCACGTTTACCGTGACCCTGCCGGCTGGCGTACAAATCAGTTGGTTGCGTGATCAGTTCCTGGATTTCGCCGACGCATTGAATCTGGATGCGCTGATTGAACCGTGGCGCCCACAAAACCCGATGTAAGGAAACATGACCATGACCGTTGCAATTGACCAACCCGTCAGCGATTTCGAGATTGCGGCTACTGGCGAGCAGACCGTCAGGTTGTCGGCTTTGAAGGGCAAACAGGTGGTGATTTACTTTTACCCCAAGGACAGCACGCCGGGTTGCACCACAGAAGGACAAGGCTTTCGCGATCACTATGCCGAGTTTCAGGCGGCTAACACCGAAGTCTTCGGTGTGTCGCGCGACAGCCTCAAGTCCCATGAGAACTTTAAGGCCAAGCAAAGTTTTCCGTTTGAGTTGCTGAGCGACAAGGACGAAGCCCTGTGCCAGCTGTTTGACGTGATCAAGCTGAAGAAGCTGTATGGCAAGGAATACATGGGCGTGGATCGCAGCACCTTCCTGATCGACAAGGACGGAGTGCTGCGTCAGGAATGGCGCGGCGTGAAAGTGCCGGGCCATGTCGAGGCGGTGCTGGAACAGGCCAAGGCGCTGAATAACGGCTGACCGACCGACCCTCACCCCAACCCTCTCCCAGAGGGAGAGGGAGCTTGATTGGCGGTGTTACGCAAATCTGCATTTGCCTGTAGCCCCCTCTCCCGGAGGGAGAAAGCTTGATTGGTGGCGTTACGCAAATCTGCTTTTGCTTTTAGTCCCCTCTCCCTCTGGGAGAGGGCTAGGGTGAGGGGCTCTTGACTTACTGACGCACCAACCGCACATTCTGGAACTCAGCCGTCTCAGTGCTGCGGTACGGGTTGATGTCCAGCCCGCCGCGTCGCACATAGCGCGCATATACGGTTAGCTTCTCGGGCTTGAGCAAGCGCTGCACGTCCAAAAAGATTCGCTCCACACACTGCTCATGAAAGTCCGAGTGCTGACGGAAGCTCACCAGATACGCCAGCAAACTGGCATGGTCGAGCGCTGCACCGCGGTACTCAACCACCACCGTGCCCCAGTCTGGCTGGCTTGTGACCGGGCAGTTTGATTTGAGCAAATGACTGTACACGCTCTCTTCAATGACCCGCGACTCATCGCACTTCAACAATTCTGGACGCGGCTGTTCGTAATCACTGACCGTAATATCCAGATCATCAATGCAAACGCCCGGCAAAATACCCACACCATCAGCCTGAACGTCATCCAGGCTGCGTACGCGTACGCCTACAGGTTTACCTGACGCGGCTGACAAATCGGCGATCAAGGTCGCCTCGAGGGTGTGTTTATCGGCAAAAACGGTCTGATTGAGCGAGTTCAGGTACAACTTGAAGGATTTGGACTCGACGATATTCGGTGAGTCTGCGGCAAAGCAGAACTCGCCAATGGCCACCACCGGCTTGCCCGATGGCAATAACCACGAAAGCTCAAAGCAATTCCAATAATCCACCCCGACATACGGCAACGTGTCGGCGCTCAGGCCCAGCTCTGCCCATTTAGCCGCACGCGGGATAGGAAACAGCAAGGACGGGGTGTAGGTGCTGATGTATTCACTGGACTTGCCCAGCGGCGAGTGTTCGGCTGCGGGATGCATGGTAAAAAACCTGGCTAGAAAAACCCGACGATTCTATCGGGTTTAGACCAGGCTTTCAGCGCCCGCAGACGATCAGCCACTTTTAAGGTGCAACTTTTACCGCGCCAACCATGCCCGCCTGATAGTGACCCGGCACATTGCAGGCAAACTCCAGGTTATCGGTCTTGGTAAAAGTCCAGGTCAGCTCAGCCGTTTTACCGGGCGCCACCAACACGCTGTTGGGGTCATCGTGCTTCATTGCACCATGCCCCATGGCCGAATGGTCCATGCTCTCGTGACTCATTCCGGTCGGCGTAAGCATGCCGTTCTGCTGCATCTCGAGCATCTCTTTTTGATGCGCCGCGTGCATGGCAGCATGGCCCAGATTGAATTCATGCAGCAGCTGGCCTTTGTTGACCAGCACAAAGCGCACCGTTTCCCCAGCCTTAACGTCCAAAGATTTGGGACTGAACGCGATGTCGCTCATGTCCACCTCCACCGTGCGCGTAGCGCTGGCGGCAGGTGCTGGATGACCAAAATCCAATTGGCTTGCAGGCGACGCCATCACCGGCAAACTTAACGCCAACCAGCACCCAGCCAGAGACAAACCGCTACGAATACGCATACTCACTCCCAGAACGCAAAATACTTAGCACCACTTTATCGACCGCAACTGGCATTCAACTGACCGCAAGATTACAAGTTTGTCAGATTGGACCTACATTCTCCGGCCCCATGTATAAGGCTGAGGATATTTTTGGATGAGCCACCCATGAAGCTGCTGATTGTCGAAGACCAGGCCAAAACCGGCCAATACCTGCGTCAGGGATTGAGCGAAGCCGGGTTTACCACCGAGCTGGCGGCAGACGGCATCATGGGCCAGCACCTGGCCCTGACCGGTGATTACGACCTGCTTATTCTCGACGTCATGTTGCCCGGGCGTGATGGCTGGCAAATTTTACACGCTGTGCGCAGTGCCGGGCTGGACATGCCCGTGCTGTTTCTGACCGCCCGCGATGCCGTCGAAGATCGCGTGCACGGCCTGGAACTGGGCGCTGACGACTACTTGGTCAAACCTTTTGCATTCTCGGAGCTACTGGCTCGGGTGCGCAGCCTGCTGCGCCGTGGCAGCAGCACAACGCAAGAAACCAGCCTGCAACTGGCCGACCTGCGCCTCGATTTGATACGGCGCCGTGTCGAGCGCAACGGCCAGCGCATCGACCTGACCGCCAAAGAGTTTGCCTTGCTCGAACTACTGCTACGCCGTCAGGGCGAAGTCTTGCCCAAATCTCTGATTGCGTCACAGGTCTGGGACATGAACTTCGACAGCGACACCAACGTCATCGAAGTGGCGATTCGTCGCCTGCGTCTGAAAATCGACGACAACCACGAACACAAACTGATCCATACCGTACGCGGCATGGGTTACGTGCTAGAAGAGCGCGCCCATTGATGCCCCGCCTGTCACTGAGCAGTCGGTTGGCATTGCTGTTTGCCGCCTGCACCGCAGTGGTATCGCTGTTGGCCGGAGTGCTGTTCGGCCGGGCCAGCGAGGCGCACTTCGCCGAGCTCGACCAACAATTGATGGAGAGCCGTCTCGCCGTCCTGCGCAGCACATTGCAAAACGCCGACACCCTTGAACGATTCAAGCAGCGCTTGCCTGACCTGCTGGAGAACCTTCGCCAACAGCCTGACCTGACGATGCGAGTGCGCAGCCCTGACGGTGACGTCTGGTTTGACAGCTCTCAGAGTTTGCCGGATGTACTGCCCGCTCACCCCGGATTGGGAAGCCTGCAAATAAATGGCACGGATTACCGGGTACTCAACCCACTTCCTGACACAGCTGGTGAACCACGTCTGACATTGCTGCTGGACATCACCCACCACCAACACTTCCTGCAACGCATGCAGCACCTGATATGGCTCACCGTCGGCCTCTCAGCACTGGCCACAGCGCTTCTCGGTGCGTGGGCGGCCCGTAGTGGCTTGCGACCCTTGCGCCGCATGAGCGCGATTGCAGCCAGCGTTTCGGCTGACTCCCTAAACGCCCGCCTGCCGCAGCAGGACATGCCTGCCGAACTGGCCGAACTGGCCGGGGCGTTCAATGCCATGCTGGAACGTCTGGATGATTCTTTTCAGCGACTGTCGGCGTTCTCCGCCGATATTGCGCATGAATTGCGTACCCCCCTGTCGAATCTGCTGACCCACACCCAAGTGACCCTGACCCGCCCCAGAAGCATTGACGAGTACCGCGAGACCCTGCACAGCAACCTTGAAGAGCTGCAATGGATGGCGCAACTGGTCAACGACATGCTGTACCTGGCCAAAGCTGATCATGGCTTGCTGGCACCGCGTCGCGAGCCGCTGGAGTTGGCCACGGAAGTGGATGCCCTGCTGGAATTTTATGCATTGCTGGCAGAGGACTCGCAGATTGAACTCAGCCGCGAGGGTGATGGGCAAATAGTGGGTGACCGCAGCATGTTGCGTCGCGCCCTTTCCAACCTGCTGGATAACGCACTGCGCTACACGCCGACCGGGGGAGTCATCAAAGTGCTGATAGGGGCGTCGGCGACTGGCGTGCGCATTGTTATTGAAAACAGCGGCACCGGCATTCCCGCCGAGTTGCTGCCGCGCCTGTTTGACCGGTTTTATCGGGCCGATCCGGCAAGGCGTGAAGGCAGCAGTGAGCATGCGGGGTTGGGTCTGGCGATCACGCAGTCGATCATTCGCGCCCATGGCGGGCAGATTCGAGCTGAGTCACAGGATGGGGTGACGCGGTTTGTGATTGAGCTGCCAGAAAAGCAACCCTCACCCTAGCCCTCTCCCAGCGGGAGAGGGAACTAAAAGCAAAATCCGATCTGCGCAATGCCACCCATCAGTCCCCTCTCCCTCCGGGAGAGGCGTGGTGAGGGGCTTTCTGCGATCACGAATAACGCAACGCATGCGCCGGTTGAATTTTCGCCGCCCGGTACGCCGGATACAGTGTCGCCAAAAAGCTCAGCACAAAGCCCGCACCGCAAATCAACGCCACATCCGCGCCTTGCAATTCAGAAGGCAGGTTGCTGACGAAATACACGTCCGAACTGAAAATGTGTTGCCCTGATACCCGCTCCATCCAGCCCACCAGTTCGCTGACATTGAGCGCTGCAATCACACCCAGCACGCCGCCAATCAACGTACCGACAATGCCAATCACCGTGCCCTGCACCATAAAAATCGCCATGATCTGGCGCGGTGTGGCACCAATGGTGCGCAAGATGGCAATGTCCGCCCCTTTGTCATTCACCACCATGATCAAGGTGGCAATGATATTGAACGCCGCCACGGCAACGATCATGAGCAACAACAGACCAATCATGGTCTTTTCCATCTTCATGGCACTGAACAGACTGCCTTGGGTGTGAGTCCAGTCATCTGCTTTGTAATCGGCACCCAGGCCAGCCACGATCTGCTGCGAAACCTGGGGCGCCGCGTACAAGTCCTTGACCGCCAGACGCACGCTTTGCACCTGATTGGGCTCCCAGTGCTGAATGGCTGCCGCATCGGCCATATGGACAAGCCCCATGGTGCCGTCCAGCTCTGCCCCGACCTTGAAGATGCCCACCACGTTCAACCGCTGTAGACGCGGGGTAATCCCGCCCGGCGCGGTGCTGGCTTCGGGCACGATCAAGGTGATTTTGTCACCCACCGCCAGACGGAAGCGCCGCGCGGTAATGTCGCCCAGCACCACACCAAACTCGCCGGGCTTAAGGTCGTCGAGCTTGCCCTGCACAATATGCTGGGTGACGATCGACACCTTGCCTTCCTGCGCCGGATCGATGCCGCTGATCTGAATCGGCTGCATCGAACCCTTATAGGAAAGCATGCCGTCCATTTCGGTAAACGGCACCGCAGCGGTGACTTGCGGATTCTTCATCGCCGCCTGAGCCACTGGCCGCCAGTCATCAATAGGCTTGACGCCCACCACGGTGGCATGTGGCACCATGCCGAGAATGCGGTTACTCATTTCACGCTGAAAACCGTTCATCACCGACAACACCACGATCATCGCCAGCACGCCAAGGGCGAGGCCGATCATCGACGTCATGGAAATAAACGAAACAAAACGATTGCGGCGCTTGGCGCGGGTATAGCGCGTGCCGATAAAAATCGATAACGGTCTGAACATTCGCGGGCACCGTATGAAAATAAAAGACCCGACCCCAAAAAACGGCGTCGGGTTTGGCCGATCACATCGCGCTCAGGCGACCTTCTTGCAGGTGCAACACGCGGTCCATCTGCCGGGCCAGGCTCATGTCGTGAGTCACCACCAGAAACGCTGTGCGCATCGAGGTGCTGAGTTCAAGCATCAAGTCCTGAATGCCTTGAGCGGTATGCGAATCGAGGTTACCCGTGGGCTCGTCGAGCATCACCAGCCCCGGCTTGTTGACCAGCGCACGGGCAATGGCCACACGTTGGCGTTCGCCACCCGACAGCTCGGCCGGCTTGTGCTCCAGACGATGGCCCAACCCCACACGGGTCAGCAACGCGGTGGCACGCTCGCGCGCCTCCGGGATCGGTGTTTTGCCGATTAACAGCGGCATGCAGACGTTTTCGAGCGCCGTGAACTCGGGCAGCAGGTGGTGAAACTGATACACGAAACCCAACGAGCGATTGCGCAACAGGCCGCGGGCCTTTTCACCCAGCGCTGAGAGTTCTTCACCCGCCAGCCACACGCTGCCGCTGGTGGGCGTATCGAGGCCACCGAGCAGGTTGAGCAAGGTACTTTTACCCGAGCCCGACGTACCGACAATCGCCACGCGCTCACCGGGATGCAGTTCGAGCTGCAAACCCGACAACACCACCACAGACTCCGGGCCTTCCTCGTAGGACTTGCCCAGGTCGCGGCAACTCAACACTGCTTGTTCTTTCATGCCCAACTCACTCATAACGAAGCGCCTGCGCAGGCTGGGTGCGTGCAGCACGCCAAGCCGGGTACAAGGTCGCGAGGAAACTCAGAACCAATGCTGCACCGCAGACCATCAACACATCCTGCGCTTGCAACTGCGAAGGCAGGTAGTCGATGAAATACACATCAGCATTGAGAAACTTGTGACCGATCAGCCCTTCAAGGGCCGAGATCGCAGCACTGACATTGAGTGCTGCGAGCATGCCCAGCACCGCGCCAATAGCCGTACCGACCACTCCGATCACAGTGCCTTGCACCATGAAGATCGCCATGATCGTGCCCGGCGTCGCACCCAAGGTGCGCAGAATGGCGATGTCGCCTTTCTTGTCATTGACCACCATCACCAGCGTGGAAATGATGTTGAACGCGGCCACAGCCACAATCAGCAACAACAGTAAGCCAATCATGGCTTTTTCCATGCGAATGGCTTGATAGAGGTTGCCGTGGGTGCGAGTCCAGTCACGGGCGTAGTAATGGCTTTCACCCAACTGCTGGGCAATGTCCCAGGCTGCACGCGGCGCCTCGAACAGGTCGTTAAACTTCAACCGCAGGCCTTGCACCTGGTCAGGCTTCCAACGCTGCAAGCGCGCCAGATCCTGCAGGTTGGTGACACCCAGGTAGCCGTCAATTTCACCGGCACCCACATGGAAAATGCCCTGCACCGTGAAACGCTTCATGCGCGGGAACATCCCGGCAGGCGTTACGGTAACTTCCGGCGCAACGAAGGTCAGCTTGTCGCCGATGCCAACGCCCAGCTGTTTAGCGGCCTTGTCGCCTATCACGATGCCGAAACTGCCGGGGGTCAACGAATCGAGCTGCCCTTCAAGCATAAAGTGATCAATGATCGAAACCTTGCGCTCCTGCGCCGGGTCGATGGCATTGAGCAGCACTTTCTGCACATTGCCGTCATGGGTCAGCAGCCCTTGCATCTGGGTGAACGGCGCTACGGCCTCCACCTTGGGGTTTTGCTGAACCTTGGCGGCCAGGCTTTGCCAGTCGCTGATCGGTTGATCGCCGACGATGGTCGCGTGGGGCACCATGCCCAACACGCGGGTGCGCATTTCATGATCGAAGCCGTTCATCACTGATAACACCACAATCATGACGACCACGCCGAGGGCGAGTCCGATCATTGAAGTCAGAGAAATGAACGACACAAAATGATTGCGACGCTTTGCACGGGTATAACGCGTGCCGATAAATACGAAGAGAGGTCTGAACATGTCGGGGCTTGTTCGAGGGAAAAGAAGACGTCCTTGTGGCGAGGCCTGATAAGCAGCTTTACACTCAGACCACAGCCGCCATCATGGGTTCGCCATGTCGACATTAAATGAAGAAGATCGCCGCGAATACTACCGTATCGAGGATCTGATCGCACTGGAAATAACCCCGCTGTCGGACTCCGACGCCGCGAGCGGCGAAGTGTTGCAGGATGCGTCACCATTGTTCAATTTGCTCAGCGAACTGCACCTCAGCGAATTCGAATCCCAGCACCTGCTGCGCCAGATCAGCGAACGCGACCGCACCCTTTCCAGCTACCTTAAAACCCTCAATAAACGCGTAGATCTGCTCAGCCAGATTGTGGCGCAAACAGTGTTGGGCAAAATCGGTGAACTGCAACCGGTGAAGCTTTCAGAAGGTGGCATTGAATTTCACCAGAAACAGCCATTGCCCGTGGATACCCATCTGTCTCTGAAGCTGGTGCTGATGCCTCAAGCATTGGGTTTGCTGCTGCGTGCCCGCGTTGTCACATGCCGTGCCGAAGATGAAGGTTACGTGATCGACACCGAATTCGAAGCCCTCAATGACACCCAGCGCCAGTTGCTGGCACGGTACATTTTGCAAAAACAGGCACAGGCACGCCGCCTCGCCCGCGAACAACACGAATCCGCAGCCGAGTAATCACTCAAGCTGCGCGCACCCTTATAAGGAGTACCTGTGACCCTGATTTATGGCCATCGCGGCGCCAAAGGCGAAGCACCGGAAAACACCCTCGCAAGCTTTGAGCAATGCCTCAAGCATGGCGTTCGTCGCTGCGAACTCGACCTGCACTTGTCCAAAGATGGCGAGCTGATGGTGATTCACGACCCCACCCTCAAGCGCACCACTGACCGACGCGGCAAAGTGATCGAGCACACCGCAGCCGACCTGATGACCTATGACGCACGCAAAGGCGGCCCGGGCTGGTTGCAGCCTTGCCCGATCCCGAGACTGGAAGAACTGTTCGAAAAATGTAACTTCGAGCATTGGCAGCTTGAAGTCAAAAGTGCATCACGTACGCGGGCAGCCAGTACCGTGCTGGCGATTCGCGAGATGGCTGAACGTCATGGCTTGATGGACAAAGTCACCGTCACCTCCAGCTCCCGCGAAGTACTTAAAGCCGCATTGGAACTGACACCGGACTTGTCGCGTGGACTGGTCGCCGAATACGCCTGGCTTGACCCGATCAAGGTCGCACAAAGCTATGGCTGTGACCTGCTGGCATTGAACTGGACACTCTGCACCCCGGAACGTCTGGCCAAAGCCCAGCGTCAGGGTTTGCATGTGTCGGTATGGACAGTCAACGAACCTGCGCTGATGCGCAGGCTCGCTGATTTCGGCGTCGACAGCCTGATTACAGACTTTCCCGGTTTGGCCACTGCCACCCTTGGGAATGGCTGAAATCGGTCTCCCCGGCCGGCTCAGGCCACCGGCCGGAGCCGCTTAAAAAAGCCGGTTAAGGCCATCGTAAGCCGCTACCCGATAGGCTTCAGCCATGGTCGGGTAGTTGAACGTGGTGTTCACAAAATACTTAAGGGTATTGAGCTCGCCCGGCTGATTCATGATCGCCTGGCCGATGTGCACGATTTCTGAAGCCTGATAACCGAAGCAGTGAACGCCCAGCACTTCAAGGGTTTCACGGTGGAACAGGATTTTCAGCATGCCCTGAGGCTCACCGGCAATCTGCGCCCGCGCCATGCTCTTGAAGAACGCCTTGCCCACTTCATAAGGCACTTTGGCCTGGGTCAGCTCTTGCTCGTTCTTGCCGATGGAGCTGATCTCGGGAATGGTATAAATCCCGGTTGGCACGTCATTGACGAAGCGCCAGCTGCCGTTGTCGACGATGCTGCCAGCGGCCGAACGACCCTGGTCGTGAGCAGCACTGGCTAGACTCGGCCAACCAATCACATCGCCTGCGGCGAAAATGTTTGGCACGGTGGTGCGGTAGTTTTCATCAACGGTGATCTGACCACGACCGTTGGGCTTGATGCCGATGTTCTCCAGCCCCAGCAGGTCAGTGTTACCGGTACGGCCGTTGCACCAGAGCAAGGCGTCCGCCTTGATCTTCTTGCCGGACTTGAGGTGCAGGATCACGCCGTTTTCGACGCCTTCTACACGCTCATATTCTTCGTTATGGCGAACGGTGATGTTGTTGTTGCTGAAGTGGTAGCTCAGCGCTTGCGAGATCTCGGAATCGAGGAAGCTCAGCAGTTGCTCGCGGTTATCCACCAGCTCAATCAACACCCCCAGACCACTGAAGATCGACGCGTATTCGCAACCGATCACACCTGCTCCGTAAACAATCAGCTTACGCGGTGTGTGGCCCAGACTGAGGATGGTGTCGCTATCGTAGATACGCGAGTGAGTGAAATCGATATCTGCCGGGCGATACGGACGCGAGCCGGTGGCAATAATGATTTGCTTGGCCATCAGGGTTTCGACAACGCCGTTGGTGCAGACCACTTCAATGGTTTGCTCATCGGTAAAGCTGCCGGTACCGAAGAACAGGTCGACACGGTTACGTGCGTAGTATCCGGTGCGCGAAGCCACTTGCTTGGAAATAACCTTCTCGGCGCTTTTCAGTACGTCCGGGAACGAGAACCAACGCGGCTCACCAATGGCCCGAAACATCGGATTGGTGTTGAATTGCATGATCTGGCGAACCGAGTGACGCAAGGCTTTGGACGGGATCGTGCCCAAGTGCGTGCAGTTGCCGCCAACCTGACGCCGGCTATCCACCATCGCCACCTTGCGCCCAGCTTTTGCGGCGTTCATTGCCGCACCTTCTCCTGCCGGGCCAGAGCCCAGTACCACTACGTCGTAGTTGTAGACAGCCATGCGTACTCCTCAGAACAGGCCGTGGCACCGCTTTGGGCACCTACGGCTAAATCATGTCGCGGTCAGCGCCATGAAAGATCAAAACGTGGGGCACAGTCTATAGAAGCCTGAACGCTGCGAACATTAACCCTTGGTCTGGTCGTTGGCTATTTTTGCATTCACTACACAATCAGCAACCATTCACCCTGACTTCCAGAAGGGTGAAGGGACTCAATGCACCCGACACACCTGTTAAAACTGACATAACCTCAAACAACCTATCGATCAGGATCGCCAGCATGCGTCAGTTGTTGATCGTTCTTTTATTAGCCTGCAGCGCCACCGCAGCGGCCGACGATGCCGCGCAGATAAAAGACGCCGCGTTCCCGGCGCAATGGCGCGATGGCTCTGTAGTCCTGCCGCGCCAAGGCCAAGTCGTGCTGACTTACCTATGGGCCGATATTTACGCTGCCGCGCTGTACACCGCGCCGGGCGTGACACCTCAACAAGCGTTCGATCAGCAGCGCGACCTGCGCCTGGAACTGTTCTATCTACGCGACCTGAAACACAGCGATATCACCAAAGCTTCCGCCACCATCCTTGAGCGCCAACATCCGCCAACCGTATTGACCCCCCTCAAACCCGAGCTGAAAAAATTGCAAGACAGTTTCGGCGACATCAAACGGGGTGATCGCTTCGCCTTGAACTTCTCACCACAACGTGGCCTGAACCTTGAGCGAAATGGCAGCGTCATTTTCACCAGCCAGAACCCGGCATTGGCCAAAACCTATCTCGGCATCTGGCTTGCGCCCGACGGCTTGCCCGAAAACCTGCGTAAGACGTTGATGAAACTTGCCCCCTGACCTGCCCTGTAGTAGCCACAACAGTTGCCTACATATTTTGATACACATATGGTTACAAAACTGTTGTGGGGAAAGCGAACGCCATGCCCTTGCAGTGCGGACAAGCAAAAAAACATGGATTACGCATAAAACAGATAACAGCGGGTGATTTCTGATGGCCTCCAGTACGGGCACGGGCAAGGCGATTTTTCGCGTTGTCAGCGGTAACTTTCTTGAGATGTTCGACTTTATGGTCTTCGGCTTTTATGCCACGGCCATCGCCAAAACCTTCTTCCCGAGCGAAAGCGCTTTTGCCTCACTGATGCTTGCCCTGGCGACTTTCGGCGCCGGTTTCCTGATGCGCCCTCTGGGTGCCATTTTTCTGGGTGCTTACATCGACCGCCACGGCCGCCGTAAAGGCCTGATCATTACACTGGCCCTGATGGCCATGGGCACAGTGCTGATTGCTTGTGTGCCGGGCTATTCCACGCTGGGCGTCGCCGCCCCCCTGTTGGTACTGTTGGGCCGTCTACTGCAAGGCTTCTCTGCTGGCGTGGAGCTGGGCGGGGTTTCGGTCTATCTGGCAGAGATTGCCACCCCGGGTCGCAAAGGCTTCTTCGTAAGCTGGCAGTCGGCCAGTCAACAAGCCGCGGTGGTGTTTGCCGGCTTGCTGGGCGTGGGCCTGAACCACTGGCTAAGTCCCGCAGAAATGGGCGAATGGGGCTGGCGCATCCCCTTCCTGATTGGCTGCATGATCGTGCCGGTGATCTTTGTCATCCGTAAATCCATGCAAGAAACCCCGGAGTTTGAAGCCCGCAAGCATCACCCCACGCTGCGCGAAATCGTGCGTTCCGTAGGGCAAAACTTTGGCCTGGTCCTCGGCGGCATGGCCCTGGTGATCATGACCACCGTGTCGTTCTACCTGATCACCGCCTACACCCCGACCTTCGGCAAGGCAGAACTGAACCTGACGGATCTGCAAGCCTTGCTGGTGACCGTGTGCATCGGCCTGTCGAACTTCTTCTGGCTGCCGGTCATGGGTTCGCTGTCTGACAAGATCGGGCGCAAGCCACTGCTGCTGGGCTCGACTATTCTGGCCATTTTGACCGCCTACCCGGCCTTGTCATGGCTCGTGGCCAACCCAAGCTTCAGCCATTTGCTGATGGTCGAGTTGTGGCTGTCATTCCTCTATGGCTCGTACAACGGCGCAATGGTTGTGGCGCTGACTGAAATCATGCCGATTGAAGTACGCACCACCGGTTTTTCGCTGGCTTACAGCCTGGCGACCGCAACGTTCGGTGGCTTTACCCCAGCCGCCTGTACCTACCTGATCCATGTGCTGGATAACAAAGCGGCTCCCGGCCTGTGGTTGACTGGCGCTGCTGTGTTGGGCTTGATCGCAACCGTGGTGCTGTTTCGTGGCAATCAGCACCAACTGCGTACGGCGCAATCGGCAGTACCGGGTAACGCCTAACTCATGCTCCGTAGCACTGCCGCAGGCTGCGTCCGATTGCGCAGCGATCGTTAAGCCTGCGTTCGCGGCGTGTTTGAGAGAAGGTTTTGCGACGGTTTCACCGCCGGACGCAGCCTGCGGCAGCTGCTACAAAAGTAAATGGCAGCACACACAAAAACGCCCCGACATGTCGGGGCGTTTTCAGTTGCTGCGGTTGCTTAGCGCGGGAACGCTGGCGGGTTAACCCCGGCCATGTCTTCCATCACACGCACTACCTGGCAGCTGTAACCGAATTCGTTGTCGTACCACACGTACAGCACAACGCGGTTGTCATTGCAGATAGTTGCTTCAGCATCCACCACACCGGCGTGACGCGAACCTACGAAGTCAGTGGACACAACTTCTTGCGAGCTCACGAAATCGATCTGCTTATGCAGGTCGGAGTGCAGCGCCATGTGACGCAGGTACTCGTTCATTTCTTCACGAGTCGCCGGCTTCTCAAGGTTGAGGTTGAGGATCGCCATCGATACGTTCGGCGTAGGCACGCGAATCGCATTACCGGTCAGCTTGCCGGCCAGCTCAGGCAGAGCCTTGGCAGCTGCAGTCGCTGCACCGGTCTCGGTGATCACCATGTTCAGCGCGGCGCTACGACCACGGCGATCGCCTTTGTGGAAGTTGTCGATCAGGTTCTGGTCGTTGGTGTACGAGTGAACCGTTTCAACGTGACCGTTGACGATACCGAACTTGTCATTGACTGCCTTGAGCACCGGCACGATGGCGTTGGTGGTGCAGGAGGCCGCCGAGACGATCTTGTCGTCAGCAGTGATTTCGCCGTGGTTGATACCATGAACGATGTTTTTCAGCTTGCCCTTGCCCGGCGCGGTCAGCACCACACGGTCAATCCCAGGGCACTGCAAGTGCTGGCCCAGACCTTCGGCATCACGCCATACACCGGTGTTGTCCACCAGCAGTGCGTTTTCAATGCCGTACTGGGTGTAATCCACCTCGGTCGGGTTCTTCGCGTAGATCACCTGAATCAGGTTACCGTTGGCGGTGATGGTGTTGTTTTCTTCATCCACCACAATGGTGCCGTCGAACGGGCCGTGAACCGAGTCACGACGCAACAGGCTTGCGCGCTTGACCAGGTCGTTTTCGGCACCTTTGCGCACGACGATGGCACGCAGACGCAGGCCGTCGCCGCCACCGGTTTTTTCGATCAGGATGCGCGCCAGCAGACGACCGATACGACCGAAGCCGTACAGTACAACGTCGGTGCCTTTACGAGCTGCAGCATTCTGCTGACCCACGACATCGGCCAACTCATCACGAACGAACTGCTCGGCAGTACGCCCATTGCCCTCAGCCTTGAATTTAACGGCCAGCTTGCCCAGGTCTACCGAAGCAGCGCCGAGCTTGAGCTCGCTCATTGCTTTGAGCAGCGGGAAAGTATCGTGCACGGACAATTCAATGTCATCGGACTGACGGTGGCGAGCAAAGCGGTGCGCTTTAAGAATCGCAATGACTGAACGGTTGATCAGGCTGCGGCCATAGATCGAGCTCACCACGTTGTTATTGCGGTAAAGCTGGCCGATTAGCGGAATCATCGCTTCTGCGAGTGCTTCACGGTCGATCCATTCACCAAGACACTGGTCGGGCTTCTGAGTCACGGGAACCTTCCACATGTAGGGGCTGAAAAAAGGGGCTACATTATGCCGCCGTGCCCAAGCAGGGGCAATGCACGCCTGTCACACTCCATCACTGAAACGATTAAGCCCCAACGAATATAGGCGAAAAAAAATCTACACGGCCGTTTTTATCAGGTGAAATACCCTTGCGCTGCGCCTCTTTCGCCCCCATGTTCGTTCACACCCGCTGATTTCAATGGCGCTTAAAAGACGGTAACTGACAGCCAGCCCCTTGGCCCGTTACACTTGCCGACTTTGCCGCAACGCTTGGAGCTCAACCTTCCGTGCCCGTCCTGCGTCTACCGAAACTCCCTGCTACGGCAGGTAAACAGCACTGGAGCAACCTGCCCGGTGCCGCCCTGAGCCTGGCCATTGCCGAAGCCGCCAGCGCTGCCCAGCGCTTTACACTGCTGCTGACAGCGGACAGCCAAAGCGCCGAGCGTCTTGAGCAGGAATTAAGGTTTTTTGCGCCCGATTTGCCGGTGCTGCATTTCCCCGACTGGGAAACCCTGCCCTACGACCTGTTCTCGCCCCACCAAGACATCATTTCCCAGCGTATTGCCAGTTTGTACCGGCTACCCGAGCTGAGTCATGGCGTTTTGGTAGTGCCGATTACCACGGCCCTACATCGGCTGGCGCCAACCAAGTTCCTGCTCGGTAGCAGCCTGGTGCTGGACATCGGCCAGAAGCTGGACGTCGAGCAAATGCGCACCCGCCTCGAAGCCAGCGGTTATCGCTGCGTCGACACCGTGTATGAACACGGGGAATTTGCGGTACGCGGCGCGCTTATCGACTTGTTCCCGATGGGCAGCAAACTGCCCTACCGCATCGACCTGTTCGACGACGAAATCGAAACCCTGCGCACCTTCGACCCGGAAACCCAGCGTTCCATCGACAAAGTAGAATCGGTTCGCCTGTTGCCCGCCCGTGAATTCCCGCTACAAAAAGATGCCGTCACACGCTTCAAGGCACGCTTTCGCGAACGCTTCGATGTCGACTTCCGTCGCTGCCCGATCTTTCAAGACTTAAGCAGCGGGATTACACCCGCCGGTATCGAGTACTACCTGCCGTTGTTTTTCGACGAAACCTCAACGCTGTTCGACTACCTGCCCGCAGACACCCAGGTGTTCTCGCTGCCTGGCGTTGAAAAAGCCTGCGAAAACTTCTGGTCGGACGTACGCAACCGCTATGAAGAACGCCGCGTAGATCCATCGCGCCCGTTGCTGCCTCCTGCCGAATTGTTTTTGCCGGTTGAGGACTGCTTCGCCCGCCTGAAAAACTGGCCCCGCGTGGTGGTCAGTCAGGACGACGTGGAGCCTGGCAGCAGCGGCGAGCGCTTTGCGGCTCAAAAGCTGCCCAATCTGGCGATTGAAGCCAAGGCCAACCAACCGCTGCACGCACTGGCAGGCTTTTTAGACCAGTTCGAGGGCCGGGTACTGTTTACGGCTGAATCGGCCGGTCGCCGTGAAGTGCTGCTGGAGCTGCTTGATCGCCTGAAACTGAAGCCTAAAACGGTCGATGGCTGGTGCGATTTCGTCTCCAGCAAACATCGCCTGGCAATCACCATCGCCCCGCTGGATGAAGGCCTGTTACTGGACGATCCGGCGCTGGCCCTGATTGCCGAAAGCCCCTTGTTCGGTCAACGCGTCATGCAACGTCGGCGCCGCGACAAACGCGCCGACGCCAATAATGATGCGGTCATCAAAAACCTCACCGAACTGCGCGAAGGCGCCCCCGTGGTACACATCGACCACGGCGTGGGCCGCTACCAAGGGCTGGCCACCCTTGAAGTCGACAATCAGATCGCCGAGTTCCTGACCCTCGAATACGCCGAAGGCGCCAAGCTTTACGTGCCGGTGGCCAACCTGCACTTGATCGCTCGCTACACCGGCAGCGACGACGAACTGGCGCCACTGCATCGCCTGGGTTCGGAAACCTGGCAGAAAGCCAAGCGCAAAGCCGCCGAGCAAGTGCGTGACGTGGCCGCTGAACTGCTTGATATTTACGCCCGTCGCGCCGCCCGCGAAGGCTATGCCTTTGAAGACCCCAAGGCCGACTACGCAACCTTCAGCGCGGGTTTCCCGTTTGAAGAAACCCCCGACCAGCAAACCACCATCGAAGCCGTGCGCGCCGACATGCTGTCGCCCAAACCGATGGACCGCCTGGTGTGTGGCGACGTGGGCTTCGGCAAAACCGAAGTGGCCATGCGCGCCGCCTTTATTGCGGTACATGGCGGTCGTCAGGTGGCCATTTTGGTGCCCACCACCCTGCTCGCCCAGCAACACTACAACAGTTTCCGCGACCGTTTCGCCGACTGGCCGGTACGGGTTGAGGTCATGAGCCGCTTCAAATCGGCCAAAGAAATCAACGCCGCTGTGGCCGATCTGGCCGAAGGCAAAATCGATATCGTCATCGGCACCCACAAACTGCTGCAAGACGACGTCAAGATCAAAAATCTGGGTCTGGTGATCATCGACGAAGAGCACCGCTTCGGGGTTCGTCAGAAAGAACAGCTCAAAGCCCTGCGCAGTGAAGTCGATATTCTGACCCTCACTGCCACGCCAATCCCGCGTACGCTGAACATGGCCGTGTCGGGCATGCGCGACCTGTCGATCATTGCCACGCCGCCGGCTCGTCGCCTGTCGGTGCGCACCTTCGTCATGGAGCAAAACAACAGCACGATCAAAGAAGCCTTGCTGCGTGAATTGCTGCGTGGCGGTCAGGTTTATTACCTGCACAACGATGTTAAAACCATCGAGAAATGCGCCGCCGACCTTGCTGAGCTGGTGCCCGAAGCCCGCATCGGTATTGGCCATGGGCAGATGCGTGAGCGCGAACTCGAACAGGTAATGAGCGACTTTTATCACAAGCGTTTTAACGTACTGATCGCCTCGACCATCATCGAGACCGGTATCGACGTGCCGAGCGCCAACACCATTATCATCGAGCGTGCCGACAAATTCGGCCTGGCGCAGTTGCACCAATTGCGTGGCCGTGTGGGGCGCAGTCACCACCAGGCGTATGCCTATTTGCTGACACCGCCACGCAAACAAATCACCGGCGATGCGCAAAAGCGCCTCGAAGCCATTGCCAACACCCAAGACCTTGGCGCCGGTTTTGTTCTGGCCACCAACGACCTCGAAATCCGTGGCGCGGGTGAGCTATTGGGCGACGGTCAAAGCGGTCAGATACAAGCTGTGGGCTTCACGCTGTACATGGAAATGCTCGAACGTGCAGTCAAGTCGATCCGCAAGGGCGAACAACCCAACCTTGACCAGCCACTGGGTGGCGGGCCGGAAATCAACCTGCGCGTCCCGGCCTTGATTCCCGAGGCCTACCTGCCCGATGTTCACGCACGGCTGATCCTTTACAAACGCATTGCCAACGCCAGTGACGAAGAAGGCCTTAAGGACTTGCAGGTTGAAATGATCGACCGCTTCGGCCTTCTGCCTGAACCGACCAAAAATCTGGTGCGCATCACCGCGTTGAAATTGAAGGCCGAGCAATTGGGCATCAAAAAGGTCGACGCTGGGCCCCAAGGCGGCCGGATCGAGTTTGCCTCCGACACCCCGGTTGATCCGCTGGTGCTGATCAAACTGATTCAGGGCCAACCCAACCGATACAAGTTCGAAGGCGCAACCCTGTTCAAGTTCATGGTGCCCATGGAGCGTGCAGATGAACGCTTCAACACTCTGGAAGCGCTCTTTGAGCGCCTGACGCCGAAGGCTTCTTGATGGCTATTGAATGACACAGCCATGACCTTGAGCACGACACCCCGGCTGACCAAACCGCTCGCACCGACGTGGGTCAGCCGCTTCAAAGAACAAAGCCTGGAGCGTGGCCGTCGCTACGCTCTGGAAAACCGTGTCAGAATTGCCCAGGTCGGCAACAGCCTGATCACAGCCAGTTGCCAAGGCTCAAGTGACAACACTTATCGCCAGACCATTCAACTGCGCGAGTCGGCCAAAGGTACTCTGCTCTTGGTCAGCGCGCACTGTACGTGCCCTGTTCGCGTTAACTGCAAGCATACCGCTGCTGTATTACTGAAGATTGAAGACACCTTGAACTACCCTGCCGCTGCCCAGGACGCCGAGCTTCTGGAAAAACTCCAGGCCGTACTCGATTCACGCCGACCTGCCAACCTGCCTGAAGTCTTGATCGATGACGTGCAACCCGTGCCACGCCTATGGCTCGCCAGTGCCGAATTCAGTGCCTTTGAACCGCGTAACGGCAAAATGCAGCGCTATACCCAGCATCGTGCCGCCTTGTCTTTCAATTACCTTGAGCATTACGTCAGCGGGCAAAAAAATACAGACGTCCTGGTTCGTCAGGAGCATCAAACGCTGCGCATCAAGCGTCATCCCAACGTAGAAAACGCCTACCGAGAGCAACTGCGTGAGCTGGGGTTCAAAATTGCGACACGCCAGAGCAAAGCACTGCCTGAAAGTGCGGGCGAATTGTTCGAAATGGTCAATGACAGCGCGTGGCTCAACTTCACCCTCAACCATATGGCCGGCTTGCGCGAACAGGGCTGGGAGTTGTTGGTTGATGAAGACTTCGGATTTGATCTCAGCCCCGTCGAAGAGTGGTACGCCAACGTCGATGAAGCGCCGGAACACGACTGGTTTGATCTGGAACTGGGCATCATCGTCAACGGCCAGCGCCTGAGCCTGCTGCCGATCCTGCTCAACCTGATGCGTTCGCACACTGACATTCTCAGCCCCGAAAGACTTGCCAAGCGTCGAGATGACGAACTGATTCTGGTCAACATCCCGGCCACGCCCAACAGTAACCACGGCCCCTTGCAAGTAGCCCTGCCATACGGGCGCCTTAAACCCGTGCTGGCCACCCTCGATGAGTTTTACCTGGGCGAACCGGGGGCAACCGCACTGCGCATCAAAAGTGCCGATGCACCGCGCCTCAATGCACTGGACGCCTTGCCTCTGCGCTGGGAAGGTGGCGAACATATTCGCGGTTTTGCTCAGCGCCTGCGGGACATCAAGGACTTCACCGTCGCAGCCCCTGAAGGCCTCAACGCCACCCTGCGACCCTACCAACTGGAAGGCCTGAGCTGGATGCAGTCTTTGCGCCAACTGGAAGTCGGCGGGATTCTTGCGGATGACATGGGGCTGGGTAAAACCCTGCAAACACTGGCGCATATTCTTACTGAAAAGAACGCCGGGCGACTTGATCGGCCCGCGATGGTGATTATGCCCACCAGCCTGATCCCCAACTGGCTCGACGAAGCGGCGCATTTCACACCGCAGCTCAACGTGCTGGCGCTGTATGGCCCCACCCGCAAAAAGCACTTTGCGAACCTGAACGATTATGACCTCATTCTGACCACCTACGCTTTGCTGCCCAAGGACATCGAGCACCTGGCAAAACTGCCTCTGCACATCCTTATCCTCGACGAAGCGCAGTACATCAAAAATCCCGGCAGCAAAGCCTCACAAGCCGCCTGTGAACTGACCGCGCGCCAACGTCTGTGCCTGAGTGGTACTCCGCTGGAAAACCACTTGGGCGAGCTGTGGTCGCTGTTCCATTTCTTGCTGCCCGGCTGGCTGGGTGACGCGCAAGCCTTCAACCGCAACTACCGGGTGCCCATCGAACGCCACGGCAATGACGAGCGCTTGCAGCACCTCAATGCGCGAATCAAACCCTTCCTGTTGCGACGCACCAAAGAGCAGGTCGCCACCGAACTGCCGCCCAAAACCGAGATTATTCATTGGGTCGAGCTCAACGAAGCCCAGCGCGACGTATACGAAACCATGCGTTTGGCGATGGACAAAAAAGTCCGTGATGAAATCACCCGCAAAGGGCTGGGGCGCAGTCAGATCATCATTCTAGAAGCCCTGCTCAAACTGCGTCAGGTGTGCTGCGATCTGCGACTGGTCAGCGATACACCGCCGAAAAAAGGCAGCACCTCGGGCAAGCTCGACAGCTTGATGGAGATGCTCGACGAACTCTTTGCCGAAGGTCGACGCATCCTGTTGTTTTCACAATTCACCTCAATGCTTCGCCTGATCGAAGCTGAGCTGAAAAAACGCAATATCCGCTACGCCCTGCTCACTGGCCAGACCCGAGACCGGCGCACGCCGGTGAAGGAGTTCCAGAGCGGCACCTTGCAGATCTTTCTGATCAGCCTGAAGGCGGGTGGCGTAGGCTTGAACCTGACCGAAGCCGACACCGTGATCCATTACGACCCGTGGTGGAACCCAGCGGCGGAAAATCAGGCGACCGACCGCGCCTACCGAATCGGCCAGGAAAAACCGGTGTTTGTGTACAAGATGATCGCCCGCGGCACTGTGGAAGAGAAAATCCAGCACTTGCAGCAGGAAAAGTCGGATTTGGCGGCAGGCGTGCTGGACGGACGAGCCGCCGGGGACTGGAAGCTTCACGACGACGACATCGAAGCCCTGTTTGCTCCGCTGCCGCCGAAGGTCGAGAAACGCTGAACCCAGCTGACTTCGTAACCGTTGCAGAGCGGAGCGAGGCTACGTCCAGCGGCGCAGCCATCGCCAATTCAAAAGGTCAAATCAACCCGCCAACACCCGCGCCAGCGTTGCCTTGACCTTGCCCATGCCGTCATGCAACGCCTGCTCTATCTCGGCCATCGTGATGATTGCTGTCGACTTGCCTGCGGCCGGGTTGACCACCAGCGCCAGACACGCGTAGTCCAGCCCCAGCTCACGGGCCAGCGCCGCTTCTGGCATACCGGTCATGCCAACAATGTCGCAGCCATCACGCTCAAGGCGGGCAATTTCCGCCACTGTCTCAAGACGTGGCCCCTGTGTGGCCGCGTAGACGCCGTGACTGCTGTAGGAGCATCCCTCGGCCGCCAGTGCAGCAATCAATTGCTCTCGCAAAGATTCGGTATAGGGGTAGCTGAAATCGATGTGGGTGACCTGCTCCAGATCACCGGCAAAATAGGTGTGCTCACGACCACTGGTGTAGTCAATCAGCTGATGAGGCACGCAAAAATGCCCTGTGCCCATCGCCATATGAATACCGCCCACGGCATTTACCGCCAGAATCGCATCGGCCCCCGCCTGCTTCAACGCCCACAGATTGGCGCGGTAATTGACCTCATGCGGCGGCACGCGATGCGGATGCCCATGACGCGCCAGGAACAGCACCTCGCGCCCGCCGAATTCACCGATATGAATATCCGCAGAGGTCGGGCCATACGGCGTTTCGAGTGCCAGCGAGCGGCTGATGGTCAGGCCTTCAAGCTGAGTCAGCCCTGTACCGCCAATAATTGCGTAAACCGTCATTGAGGCAGATCCCTTAATCAATTAGTTGAGCATCTTTAAGTGCGCCCATTGCCACCTGCCAGCGCGGGTTCTGGCGATAATCGGTGCTGGCCCAGGCCTGGGCCCGCATGCGCGCAATGCGTGGCGATGGCGTCACCTTCAAGCGTTGTGCAGCACTGAGTGCCAGTTCGGCGGCAGCGCGATCGTTGCACACCAAGCCCATGTCGCAGCCTGCCGACAAGGCCGCTTCGATACGACTGGCCGCATCGCCCACGACGTGAGCGCCGGCCATCGACAGATCGTCACTGAAAATCACACCGTCAAATTGCAGTTCGCCGCGCAAAATATCCTGCAACCAACGGCGCGAGAAACCGGCGGGCTGGCTGTCAACTTGCGGGTAAATAACATGGGCCGGCATGACCGCCGCCAGTTGCTTGCTCAGACGTGCAAACGGCACGAGATCATGGGCGCGAATGTCTTCAAGGCTGCGTTCGTCCGTCGGGATAGCCACATGCGAGTCGGCTTCTGCCCAGCCATGACCCGGAAAATGCTTGCCTGTAGCCGCCATGCCAGCGTCATTCATGCCGCGAATAAAGGCCCCGGCCAACGTTGCAGCGCGCTCGGGATCCCCCTCGAACGAGCGGCTGCCCACCACTGCACTGCGCTGATAGTCCAGGTCCAGTACCGGCGCAAAGCTCAAGTCCAGCCCCACCGCCAACACTTCGGTGGCCATTATCCAGCCACACTGTTCGGCCAGGTACTCTGCATTCGGGTTGTCCGCAATGGCGCGCATCGCCGGCAGCCTTACAAAACCCTGACGCAAACGCTGTACCCGGCCACCTTCCTGATCCACCGCCAGTAACAGATCCGGGCGCACGGCGCGAATCGACGCACTCAACTCACGTACCTGACGGGGATGCTCGATGTTGCGCGCAAAAATAATCAGCCCGCCCACTTCAGGCTGGCGCAGCAGTTGCCGGTCTTCGGCCGTCAGCCAAGTACCGGCCACGTCCACCATCAAGGAGCCTTTCAGGGCTGAACTCATGGAAATTCCTTAAATAAAGAGAGCGCTCATTACCTGCCGCGAACGTGCGGACACAGCCATGCGCGCCGCAATCGAGGATTGCAGCGGTACATCGGCAAACGGGAATAAGTCAGGGTTGGGCATGGCGGCTAGCTTAGCGGAACTGAGCTGCCGCGCCCACCCGCACAGGTCAAACCTTAAGGGCAACCTGTGGGGTTTTGGTCCGCGGGCGCATTTGAGCGCTGGCCATTGCCGGGTCAACTACACCGCTTTCGGCGCGCATGCCTGCGGCCAGGAAGGGCACCATAAGGCGCATCACCTGCTCGATGGAGGTATTGATGCCAAAATCGGTTTCCGCAATCGCTCGCAAAGCCTTGATCCCGGACATGCTGAATGCCGCCGCACCGAGCATAAAATGCACGCGCCAAAACAATTCTATGGGCGGGATCTGCGGTGCAGCTTCATTAACCAACAACATATAGCGACGGAACACTTTGCCGTACATGTCTTCCAGGTAACGCCGCAAGTGACCCTGGCTCTGACTGAACGCAAGCCCCAACAAGCGCATGAAAATCGACAGGTCATTTCCGCTGCGCGGTTGAATCACCAGCGCCTGCTCGACCAGCATTTCAAGCAGTTCTTCGAGCGAGGGACGCTGCTCAGGCTTGCCCTGACGGCGCTCGAGCTCACGATCCAGATTGGCGCAAAACGGCCCCAGAAAACGCGAAAATACCGCCTGAATCAGCGCCTTCTTGGAACCAAAATGATAATTGACGGCTGCGAGGTTAACCCCGGCCTTGCTGGTAATCAGCCGCAATGAAGTTTCGGCAAAACCTTTTTCCGCGAACAACTGCTCAGCAGCATCAAGGATACGTTCAACGGTTTCCGACTGGGCCATGTTTACTCCGGCTGAAAAACACTTAAAACAGGTGTTTGAAACATACGTTTCAGTTTGTAAAAAGTCAAGGTAACGTGTTCGTTTTACGACTGGTCGGTCTGGCATTTAAACACAGCCATCACTCATCCAGCCTCACACCATAAATGCCTACACACACAGCCTATAGGCGACCGTCCAGCGGACTACAGGAAATGGATGATTGCCAATAGGCCTTCACTGTATATAATCCCAGTCACTGTATAAAAAAACAGAGCGATCACCATGTTAAAACTGACGCCACGCCAAGCAGAGATCCTGGCTTTCATCAAGCGATGCCTGGATGACAACGGATACCCGCCCACCCGTGCCGAGATCGCACAGGAACTGGGCTTCAAGTCCCCGAACGCCGCCGAAGAGCACCTCAAGGCATTGGCCCGCAAGGGCGCCATCGAGATGACCCCAGGCGCGTCACGCGGCATTCGCATCCCGGGCTTTGAGGCCAAGGCCGACGAGTCAACACTGCCCATCATTGGTCGCGTCGCTGCTGGCGCCCCGATCCTGGCCCAGGAACACGTCGAAGAATCCTGCAACATCAACCCGACTTTCTTCCACCCTCGGGCGGACTACCTGCTGCGGGTTCAGGGCATGAGCATGAAAGACGTCGGCATATTTGATGGCGACCTTTTAGCCGTGCATACCTGCCGCGAGGCACGTAATGGTCAGATTGTCGTGGCGCGTATCGACGACGAAGTGACCGTAAAACGCTTCAAACGAGAAGGCAGCAAAGTCTGGCTTATCGCTGAAAACCCCGATTTCGCGCCCATTGAAGTGAATCTCAAAGAGCAGGAACTGGTAATCGAAGGCCTGAGCGTAGGCGTTATACGTCGCTAATTAGGAGGCGCCATGCAGTTCCCGCACACACCGCTGCCTGCACAACTACCCCTGTTCGAAGTGTTCATGGCGCAACCCATGCCCACCACGATCAAAGAAGTGCTTGAAACACCCTGGAGCGCAGAACCTGAAGTATTCAGCGAACTGTCTTTACGCGGTGCCGCCGAGAACTGCCTGAACCTGCTTGCGCCTATGCTGCGCGAACTAAGCGAACAGCAACATGCACGCTGGCTGACCCTGATTGCGCCGCCGCCGAGCCTGACCCAAAGCTGGCTGCGCGATGCGGGCCTCAACCGAGAGCGTATTTTGCTGTTACAACCCAACGGCAATAAAAGCGCGCTACAACTGACCTGCGAAGCCCTTCGACTGGGCCGCAGTCACACCGTAGTGAGCTGGATCAACCCACTGAACAGCGCCGCGCGCCAACAGTTGATCGGCGCAGCACGCACAGGCAACGGGCAAAGTCTGAATATTCGCTTGGGGTAAATAGCCAATACAACCATGGGGTATAGGGCCAATGCAGAACGCATTAGCCTTGCCGTGGTTCAGAGCTGTGCGGAGCGCTTAATGAAGAATGCGTGGCCCTTCATCTTGCACAAGTTCGCCTTCAGCCAAACGGCCGGCCATTTGCACACCTACACTCAGCATGGCTTTCGCCACTTCTACATGCTGCCCCTGAAGAAATGCCTTGGCATCTTCAGAGAAGTCCAGCGTCACCAGAGACCCTTCGTCATCAGCCCGGCGCAGTTCGATACGGCCATCTGGCAATTCGACAATTTCTAGAAAGGACGTTGGCATAAAAAGTTGTTCTCCACGAAAGCGCGAGATTATATCAGTCATCCTTTGACAATTTTCCAGGATATACACAGGAATCATTAGAAAGTGATGACTGACTGTACAGTTTTATGCGCGCCCCTTAGCACTCATTCAGGCCATCACGAAAGCGAATGGCCAGCCCCTTCAGGTTTTGTCGCCACTCTTCCAGGGTTTCATGAGTCAATTGCGGCGACGTCTCCTCTTCAAGATTGACCGCCGCGATCAAGGGCTGAAACACATCAACCTTGATTTTTTTCGGAGCCTGTAACGGTAAATACAACGCAGCATGAGTGGCCACCAATTGTGCCAGCCAGGTCTGAGGCGCTCGCGCCAGCTCTACTAGCTCAGCCAACTCAGGAATCGCCTTTTCATCCAGCATATTCTGAGTGAGCAACAGCTCAACCCGTGGCGCATTGGCTTGAGACAGCCGGTAAAACCCGGCAATTTCATGGCACAGCCCCAACAAAGCGCCGTATAAATGAAAGACAGCCGACTCACGCTCAGCTTGCAGCAATGCCTGTGCATTCATGGCCCGGCCTTCACCCGCCCTCTTCATGGCTTCAAGCGCCAGACCTGCGAAATAGATTTTCTGATTGGTACGGGTATAGAGTTCATGAGCCATACGGGCGCTCCACAACGAAAGGGGTAAAGGCAGTCATGCAGTCTCAGGGAATACAGGCCATGGGAGCAAGCATTTGCTGATAGCCCTGCGTAGCAGCTGCCGCAGGCTGCGTCCGGTCGCGCAGCGATCATAAACCCGCAGATCACAAAAAAACCGCGCAAGGCATGCAGCCCTTGCGCGGTTTTTTATTCAGCGGTCAGCTCAGATCAAGCGTCTTTGTCTTTACGCTTGTCTTCGACCTTCCAGCTATTGCCATCGTAGAACGCGCGCCAGCCCGTAGGCTTGCCGTCTACTTCTGTCTGTACGTACTGCTCTTTGGTTTTGCGGCTGTAGCGAATCACTGCGGGACGACCATCAGGGTCTTTCTTCGGCGCTTCACACAGGAAGTGGTACTTGGGATCAATCTCGTCCTTATGCGGAACAATCTCGATCACCAACGGCGCACGCGTCTCACGGTTTTTCGGGAACTGACTGGCCGCCAGGAACAAGCCAGAGGCACCGTCACGCAAGATATACGTGTCGTTGACCTTCTCGCACTTGAGCTCCGGCATTTTCACCGGGTCCATTTTCGGCGGCGCCGCCTCACCACTCTTCAGCAGTTTGCGGGTGTTTTTACACTCAGGATTGGTGCAACCAAAGAACTTGCCGAAACGCCCGGTTTTAAGCTGCATCTCGCTTCCGCATTTGTCGCACTCCAGGCTCGGCCCTTCGTACCCCTTGATGCGGTAGTTACCTTCTTCGATTTCGTAGCCTACGCAGTCCGGGTTGTTACCGCAGATATGAAGCTTGTGCTTCTCATCCAGCAAGTAAGCATCCATGGCCGTGCTGCAAATCGGGCAACGGTGCTTACCCAACAACACCAGCGATTCGGACTCGCCTTCATCATCGGCGGCAATCTCATCGCCCGGCACCAGATTGACGGTGGCCTTGCAGCGCTCTTTAGGCGGCAAGCTGTAGCCCGAGCACCCCAGGAAAACACCCGTCGAGGCCGTACGAATCTGCATGGGACGACCGCATTCCTTGCACGGAATATCGGTCATGACCGGCTGGTTGGCACGCATGCCGCCTTCAGGCGCCGCTGCGACTTCGAGTTTCTTTTTGAAGTCGCCGTAGAACTCGTCCAGTACGTTTTTCCAGTCGCGCTCGCCGTGAGCCACGTCGTCAAGGTTCTCTTCCATACCGGCCGTAAAGCCGTAGTCCATCAGATTAGAGAAGCTTTCAGACAAACGTTCAGTGACGATGTCGCCCATTTTTTCGGAGTAGAAGCGGCGGTTATGCAACGCCACGTAGCCACGATCCTGAATGGTGCCGATAATCGCGGCATAGGTCGACGGACGACCAATCCCGCGTTTTTCCATCTCTTTCACCAGGCTGGCTTCGGAGTACCGTGCAGGTGGCTTGGTGAAATGCTGGCTCGGATCCAGCTCGATCAGTTTCAGCTTGTCGCCCTGAGCCATGTCAGGCAGAACATCATCGTCGCCCGGCTTGGCAATTTGCGGCATGACACGGGTGTAACCGTCAAATTTGAGGATGCGACCCTTGGCGCGCAGCTCAAAGTCTCCGGCTGCCACGGTGACCGTGGTCGACAGATATTTGGCCGGCAGCATCTGGCACGCTACGAACTGGCGCCAGATCAGCTCATAAAGGCGCTCAGCGTCGCGCTCCATGCCCGACAGCTTGCTTGGATGCATATTCACATCCGAAGGCCGAATCGCTTCGTGAGCCTCTTGTGCGCCTTCCTTGCTGCTGTACACGTTAGGTGCTGGCGGCAGGTAGTCCGCGCCGAATTCACCTTCAATGTACGAACGCGCCATTTCCAGCGCATCAGCCGAGAGGTTGGTGGAGTCAGTACGCATATACGTGATGTAGCCCGCTTCATACAGACGCTGAGCCATCATCATGGTTTTCTTCACCCCGAAGCCCAGGCGATTACTCGCAGCCTGTTGCAGGGTGGACGTAATAAACGGTGCCGAAGGCTTGCTGCTGGTGGGCTTATCTTCACGCTTGACGATGCTGTAGCTGGAAGCCTTTAGCTTCTCCAGCGCCGCCATGGCTTGGGTTTCGTTCAGAGGCTTGAACGCCTCGCCTTTTTCACGGGCGACGTCGAAGCGCACTTTTGCACCCTTGGCGGTGCCGAGGTCTGCATGGATTTCCCAGTATTCTTCAGGGTTGAAGGCGCGGATTTCACGCTCACGCTCAACCACCAGCTTGACCGCCACCGATTGCACACGGCCTGCCGACAGGCCACGGGCGATTTTCGCCCACAGCAGTGGCGACACCATGTAGCCCACTACGCGATCGAGAAAACGACGCGCTTGCTGGGCGTTGACACGGTTGATGTCCAGCTCACCCGGCTTGGAGAAAGCTTCTTGAATCGCCTTCTTGGTGATTTCGTTAAACACCACCCGCTTGTAACGGCTGTCATCACCACCAATGGCTTCGCGCAGGTGCCAGGCAATGGCTTCCCCTTCGCGATCCAAGTCGGTTGCGAGATAGATGGTGTCTGCATCCTTGGCGAGCCGGCGCAGCTCTTCAATCACCTTTTCCTTGCCGGGAAGGATCTCGTACTTGGCTTTCCAGCCGTGTTCGGGATCGACACCCATGCGCGAGATCAGCTGCTTTTGAGCCTTCTCTTTAGGCGACAGGGCTGGCGCTTCGCCGGCCGCGGCCTTACCACGCTTGGCAGCAGGTTCTTTACTGGCGCTAGCCGAACCGCTGGTGGGCAGGTCTCGGATATGGCCGATACTCGACTTCACCACGTACTCGTTGCCCAAGTACTTGTTGATGGTCTTGGCCTTAGCCGGGGATTCCACAATGACCAGCGATTTGCCCATGGATCAGAAAATTCCTGAATTCTAGAAGTGAAAGGCGGTTCGCGCCTGACGCGGCACCGCTATATATAGTGGCTACAAGGTGAGGTCAAGCGCAGGGTGCTACGCGACTGCGTCTTTAGCCTTGGGGAAAATACTCGGTTCTTCCTGAACAAGGGCGAAGCGCGGGACTGTTTTGCCCTCAAACTCCACTGTTTCAAGAAACATGCTCAACGGGCGTACCCAATACCCGAACTCACCATGCAGGGCTTGATAAAAAACGACCTGCTCTTCGGTTTCAGAGTGACGTGCCACATTGAACACCCGGTAATGCGGACCTTTGTAGTGCTGATAGAGCCCAAGTTGTACCGACATATTGCGCCCCCTCAAAGAAAAAAATTTAAAACGCTTAAAAAACAAAACCGGGGCACATGGCCCCGGCTTCCATCAACGCAACGCGTTATACGCGTTCGAAGACGGTGGCAATGCCCTGGCCAAGACCAATGCACATGGTGGACAACCCGAAAGTGCCGCCATTTTGCTTCATTACATTGAGCAAGGTGCCGGAGATACGTGCACCTGAGCATCCAAATGGATGACCCAGAGCGATGGCACCGCCGTGCAGGTTAACCTTCTCATCCATCTTGTCGAGCACTTTCAAATCTTTCAGCACTGGCAGTGCCTGTGCAGCGAAGGCTTCGTTAAGCTCAATGAAGTCGATATCGGCCATATTCAAGCCCGCACGCTTCAATGCTTTTTGCGTAGCCGGTACAGGACCATAGCCCATGATAGCTGGATCCACACCGGCCACCGCCATCGAACGAATCACGGCCAGCGGCTCAAGACCCAGGTCTTTAGCACGCTGAGCAGACATCACGATCATGCACGAAGCACCATCGGTAATCTGCGACGAGGTGCCCGCTGTCACGGTGCCGCCCTTGGGGTTGAACGCCGGCTTCAACGCAGCCAGGCTTTCAAGGGTAGTTTCCGGACGAATGGTTTCATCATAGTCGAAGACTTTCAGGAAACCGTTTTCGTCATACCCTTGCATCGGGATGATTTCGTCTTTGAACTTGCCTTCAATCGTTGCCTTATGGGCCAACTGATGAGAACGCACGCCGAAGGCATCCTGTTGTTCGCGGGTAATGCCATGCATCTTGCCCAGCATTTCAGCGGTCAGGCCCATCATGCCCGAGGCTTTGGCCGCATACAGCGACATGTGCGGGTTAGGATCAACGCCGTGCATCATGCTCACGTGACCCATATGCTCGACGCCGCCTACGACGAAAACGTCACCGTTGCCGGTCATGATCGCTTGCGCAGCTGTGTGCAAAGCGCTCATCGACGAGCCACACAGGCGGCTTACGGTTTGCGCAGCCGAGGTGTGCGGGATCTGGGTCATCAATGACGCCATGCGCGCGATGTTCCAGCCCTGCTCCAGGGTCTGGTTCACACAGCCCCAGATCACATCTTCGACTTCTTTAGGGTCGACCTTGTTATTGCGCTCCAGCACTTTGCTGATCAGGTGCGCAGACATGTCTTCAGCACGGGTGTTGCGGTGCATGCCACCCTTGGAGCGGCCCATCGGGGTGCGACCGAAGTCGACAATCACCACGTCTCTAGGATTCAAGCTCATAATTTCACTCTCACTCTAATGGGGCGCTTAACCGAAGAAGCTCTGGCCGTTTTTGGCCATTTCACGCAGCTTCGCAGTCGGGTGGTACAGCGCGCCCAGTTCAGCGTACTGATCGGCCAGGGCCACGAACTCTGCAACACCGATCGAGTCGATGTAGCGCAGCGCGCCGCCACGGAACAGCGGGAAGCCAATGCCGTAAACCAGACCCATATCGGCCTCGGCTGCGGTTTCAACGATGCCGTCTTCCAGGCAGCGCACGGTTTCCAGACACAGCGGGATCATCATCCAATTGATGATGTCTTCGTCGGTCACTTCACGCTGCTCGTAAACAATGGGCTTGAGCACTTCAAGCACGCTGGAATCAACGACTTTCTTCTGCTTGCCGCGCTTGTCTTCTTCGTAGGCGTAGAAACCCTTGCCGTTTTTCTGACCCAGACGCTTGGCGTCGTACAGCGCATCAATCGCCGAACGGCGATCGTCTTTCATGCGATCAGGGAAACCTTCAGCCATCACGTCACGGCCGTGGTGGCCGGTGTCGATGCCGACCACGTCCATCAGGTAGGCAGGGCCCATCGGCCAGCCGAATTTCTCCATGACTTTATCGATGCGCACAAAGTCGACACCGGCGCTGACCAGCTTGGCAAAACCACCGAAGTACGGGAACAGAACACGGTTGACCAAAAAGCCCGGGCAGTCATTGACCACGATCGGGTTTTTGCCCATTTTCTTGGCGTAAGCAACGGTGGTTGCAACCGCCAGATCGCTCGACTTCTCGCCACGAATCACTTCAACCAGCGGCATCATGTGCACCGGATTGAAGAAGTGCATGCCAACGAAGTTTTCCGGACGCTTGAGGGCTTTGGCCAACAGGCTGATGGAAATGGTCGAGGTGTTGGACGCCAGAATCGCGTCTTCGCGTACGTGGTTTTCGACTTCAGCCAGCACCGCCTGCTTGACCTTCGGATTCTCGACAACCGCTTCGACCACCAGGTCGACGTTGCCGAAATCGCCGTAAGACAGCGTAGGGCGAATGCCGTTAAGTACTTCAGCCATTTTCGCCGGGGTCATGCGCCCTTTATCAACGCGGCCCACCAGCAACTTGGCGGCTTCTGCCAGCCCTTGCTCGATACCGTGTTCGTTGATGTCTTTCATCAGGATCGGCGTACCTTTGGAGGCCGACTGATAGGCAATACCGCCGCCCATGATGCCGGCACCGAGAACGGCAGCCTGCTTCACGTCTTTGGCGATCTTGTCGTAGATCTTGGCTTTTTTCTTCAGTTCCTGATCGTTCAGGAACAGCCCGATCAAGCACTGCGAAGCCGAGGTTTTGGCCAGTTTGGCGAAACCGGCGGCTTCTACTTCCAGCGCCTTGTCACGACCGAAGTTCGCGGCTTTCTGGATGGTCTTGATCGCTTCAACCGGCGCCGGATAGTTCGGGCCCGCTTGGCCTGCCACGAAACCTTTGGCGGTTTCGAACGCCATCATTTGCTCAATGGCGTTCAGCTTGAGTTTTTCAAGTTTCGGCTGGCGCTTGGCTTTGTAGTCCAGCTCGCCACTGATAGCGCGCTTGATCAGATCAAGTGCGGCAGCGCCCAGTTTGTCAGCCGTCACCACAGCATCAACAGCGCTGACTTTCAGCGCGTCTTCGGCACGGTTTTCTTTTCCGGAGGCAATCCACTCAACGGCATTATCAACACCGATCAAGCGTGGCAGACGGACGGTGCCGCCAAAGCCCGGGTAAATGCCCAGTTTGACTTCAGGCAGGCCGATTTTGGCGCTGTCGGCCATGACCCGGAAGTCCGCAGCCAGGCACATTTCCAGACCACCGCCCAACGCAATGCCATTGATGGCAGCGACAGTCGGAACATTGAGGTCTTCGAAATCATTGAAGATCTTGTTGGCTTCGAGGTTGCCAGCAATCAGCTCGGCATCCGGCAACTTGAAGTTTTCGACGAATTCGGTGATATCGGCACCGACGATAAATACGTCTTTACCACTGGAAACGATGACGCCCTTGACCGAGGCGTCTGCCTTGATCGCATCTACCGCCTGACGCAATTCGTTCAGGGTTAGACGGTTGAACTTGTTGACGGACTCACCCTTGAGGTCGAACTTGAGTTCGACGATGCCACTTTCAAGAGCCGTAACCGTGATGGCTTTACCTTCGTAAATCATCAACTGATCTCCAGGATATGGAAGCTGAACAGTACACGTCGCACGCCTGCGTCTGGCCGTCACTGACCTTTGGGCCAATACAGATTCCAATCCGCCAGGCACACCCGCCAACGCGATAATCGGGGTGATGCGAGCATCGTCTTACAGGACAAACACTCGATTCATACGCCCGTTTGATTTGGGTGTCGACACCTTCACGGAAAAGCCAACGATTGTCAATTGTCCAACTCAACGATGATAAAACGACTGGTCGGTCGCAATTTGTAGTCGCTGACGAGGCACGAAGGCTGCGATCGGCGGCAAAGCCTTCGTAAATGCAAGGACGCCTCAGTATCTGACACGTCGCACAACTTGAATATCAAGGTCTGAGCGCCTGGCTCATCGCAGCTTTCGTGCCTCGACAGCGACTACCAGTGCTGCGTACTCAAGCTAATGCCTTGAGCACCTCGTCAATGGCCAGCAGCACTTCAGATTCGCCTTTCTCCCCCCAATACAACGCGATCATCTGCGAGGTGGCTTCGATTTTGTACACGCTAGCCGGCAACTTTTTGAACTGCGTTAACAAACGTTCATCCACGCACTCTTCACGCCACTGATTAACCCATATTCCCGGAGATGATTGCCAATAGCACCACTCATCTGGCTTAGTACTGCGCCGCGGTCGAAGAAACTGAGCACAGGAACCCGGCGGCTCAGGCTCGAGCCAATGAGGCCATTGCTGTTTGGCCAGCTGCATGGACAACCCCATGCGTCGAGCCTCCATGCGCAGCGCCATACGGCCGCTCTGACGGCGCGAAGGCCGCAACCAGGCCAGAGGACTCAAAACCAGCGCCAGGATTGACACCACTATCCATACCGTCATATCTGTACTCTTATTACCTGTTAAACGAATTTGCCGACATGAACCGTGCCCCTTCAAAAAGGGCCATACTCAAAACCATTGTCATCTAAAGGAGCGTTTCACATGCCTTCCACGCTAACGTCCTACAAGCATATTTTAGTCGCCGTCGACCTGACTGAAGAATGTGATCCGGTGATCTATCGCGCCAGCGCAAGTGCCGAGGCTAACGGCGCCAAGTTGTCTCTGATACACATCGTCGAGCCGATGGCGATGGCATTTGGGGGCGACGTGCCGATGGATCTGTCGCAATTGCAGCAACAACAGTTTGACCAGGCCAACGAGCGCCTTGAACGGCTGATCGATAAGTACTCACAACTTACCACCGCCAACTGCCATCTTAAATTTGGCCAGCCTCGGCAGGAAATTCACGCTTTCGCCATTAAAGAAAAATGCGACCTGATCGTCGTTGGCAGTCATGGCCGACACGGTCTCGCTCTGCTGCTGGGCTCTACGGCAAACGACGTATTGCATGGTGCACCGTGTGATGTCCTGGCGGTGAGCCTAAAAAAATCGGATGACTGACTTAGTCTGGATGTAACAAAAAAAAAGCCCGGCCTTTTTGCGTAAAAGGCCGGGCTTTTTCAGTTCAGCAGACGGTCAATCAGGCATCCAGCTCAGCCCAACGCTCCACCAATTGCTCAAGCTCAGCTTGCAGTTTCTCAAGCTTGGCAATCACTTCAGCTGTTTGTGCTGCAGGACGCTGGTAGAAGCCTGCGTCAGCCATTTCGGCTTCGACAGCAGCAATCGCCTGCTCTTTAGCATCAATCTCGCCTGGCAACGATTCCAGCTCACGCTGCAACTTGTAGCTTAATTTCTTTTTAGCGGCCGGGGCCGGCTGAGCAGCGGCTGGAGCCGGTGCTGCTGCCACGACCGCAGAGTTCAAGTCAGCTTTGCCGGACTTGCTCTCGGTCACACCCAACAGACGCGGCGAACCACCCTGACGCAACCAGTCCTGATAACCGCCCACGTATTCACGCACCTTGCCTTCACCTTCGAAGACCAGGGTGCTGGTGACCACGTTGTCGAGGAATGCCCGGTCGTGACTGACCATCAGCACTGTGCCCTGGAAAGTCAGCAGGACTTCTTCAAGCAGCTCCAGCGTTTCAACGTCAAGGTCGTTGGTTGGCTCATCGAGTACCAACAAGTTGGCCGGTTTGCTGAACAGTTTGGCCAGCAACAAACGGGCGCGCTCACCACCCGACAGTGCCTTGACTGGCGTGCGAGCACGCTGAGGGCTGAACAGGAAGTCGCCCAGGTAGCTGAGGACATGGCGGCTCTGGCCGTCGATATCAATAAAATCACGGCCTTCGGCCACGTTATCGATAACCGTTTTTTCCAGATCCAACTGATGACGCAATTGGTCGAAGTACGCCACGTCAATGCGTGTGCCCTCCTCCACTTTGCCTTCAGTCGGTTGCAGGCCACCGAGCATCAACTTCAACAGCGTGGTCTTGCCGGTACCGTTGGCACCCAGCAGACCAATACGGTCGCCACGCTGCAACACCATCGAGAAGTCCTTGATCAGGAACGGACCGCCCGGATGCGCGAAGCTTACGTTTTCAAGCACCATCACTTGCTTGCCCGACTTGTCAGCCGTGTCCAGCAGGATATTGGCTTTGCCGGTACGCTCGCGACGCTCGCTGCGCTCAACACGCAGCGCTTTCAAGGCACGCACGCGGCCTTCGTTACGGGTACGACGGGCCTTGATGCCCTGACGGATCCACACTTCTTCCTGAGCCAGACGCTTGTCGAACAAGGCGTTGGCGGTCTCTTCGGCCGCCAACGTGGCTTCTTTGTGCACCAGGAAACTGGCGTAGTCGCCGTTCCAGTCGATCAGGCCGCCGCGGTCCAGCTCCAGAATCCGGGTCGCCAGGTTCTGCAAGAAGGAACGGTCGTGGGTGATAAACAGAACAGCGCCCTGGAAATCTTTAAGCGCTTCTTCAAGCCAGGCAATAGCACCGATGTCCAAGTGGTTGGTCGGTTCGTCGAGCAGCAGCAGATCTGGCTCGGAAACCAGTGCTTGCGCCAGCAGGACGCGTCGACGCCAGCCGCCGGACAATTCAGCCAGGGTTTTATCAGCAGGCAACTGCAGACGGCTTAGGGTGCTGTCGACCAATTGCTGCAAGCGCCAGCCATCACGGGCTTCGAGGTCTTGCTGGACGTGCATCAGTTTGTCCAGGTCGGCATCGGTCACGATGTTCTGGCTCAGGTGGTGGTACTGAGCCAAGAGCTCACCCACACCGTCCAGACCTTCGGCAACCACATCGAATACTGTCCGCTCGTCGGCTACCGGCAACTCTTGCGGCAACTCGCCTATTTTGAGCCCGGGTGCGCGCCAGACAGAGCCGTCATCGGGTTTTTGATCACCTTTTACCAGCTTCATCATGCTGGATTTGCCGGTGCCGTTGCGGCCGATGATGCACACCCGCTCTCCACGGGCGATCTGCCAGGACACCTTGTCCAACAACGGCGTAGAGCCGAAAGCAAGGGACACATCGCTGAATTTGAGCAGGGTCATGATCTTCTCCGAAAACTGGGCGCGCATTCTACCTGATTTGAGCCCTTTGGCGGCCGGGTATTTCGTCGACGGTGCTCTTCTCCCTCCATTTAGTGCCAACTTGCACCGCATGGCCGCCAATGCTTTCACGGCGCGCTGGCAAAAGGCTAAGCTACGGCACAATCAGTGCAGGCCGGGTCTGCACTTGTCGCGTTTTCTATTTGTACGGAAGCCCCATGCGCAGTCGCCTTTTCAACTTTTTATCCTGCCTGCTTCTCACTACCTGCGCCGTGCAATCCGCCCATGCCGCAGACCTTACCCAACAACGTCAACTGTACGACGAAGCCAAACGAGCATTAGCCAAAGGTGACTCTGGCCCCTACTTTCAGAATGCCGCCGCCCTTCGTTCGTATCCACTGACGCCTTACCTGGCCTACGACGAACTGACCGCGCGCCTAAAATCGGCCGACAATGCTGAAATAGAGCAGTTTCTGGCCGAGCATGGCGACTTGCCACAAGCCAACTGGATGAAACTGCGCTGGTTGCGCTGGCTGGCAGACCGTGGCGACTGGGCGACTTTCGCCAAGTACTACGATCCCAAGCTTAATTTCACAGAGCTGGACTGCCTGAACGGTCAATATGAGTTGCAGCACAACCGCAAGGCTGAGGGCTACGCCAGTGCCGAAAAACTCTGGCTGGTGGGCAAGGCGCAACCTGCCGCGTGTGATGCTCTGTTTAGCCAGTGGGCCGCGGAAGGTCAATTGACTGAACAGAAGCGCTGGCAGCGCGTCAAGCTGGCAGCGGAGGCGCGTAATTACGGCTTGGCCACTTCGCTGGCCAACGGCCTTACCAGCCTCGGCCCACAGGCCAAGCTGATGATTGACGTGGCACAAAAGCCCGACATGCTCAGCCAGCCCTCACGCTTCGCCCCGGCCAGCGAGGCCATGTCTGATGCCGTGGGTCTGGGCTTGCGCCGCCTGGCACGCCAAGACCCGGAAAAGGCCGCCTCACTGCTCGACACTTACGCCACCAACATGCATTTTTCACGTGACGAAAAAGTCGCGATTGCCCGTGAAATAGGTCTGACGTTCGCCCGCCGCTATGACAGCCGCGGCCTGGATATCATGACCAAGTACGACCCTGAGCTGCGCGACAACACCGTCACCGAATGGCGTCTGCGCCTGTTGCTGCGCCTTGCGCGCTGGCAAGATGCTTACCAGTTAACGCAAAAACTGCCGCAGGATCTGGCCAGCACCAACCGCTGGCGCTATTGGCAGGCTCGCAGCCTTGAGCTGGCCGAGCCAAAAAACCCGCAGTCACTCGCACTGTTCAAAAATGTCGCCAAGGAGCGTGATTTTTACGGATTCCTGGCCGCAGATCGCGCCCAGACGCCTTATCAGCTAAACAACAAACCGCTGGTACTCAGCCCGCAGCTCATCAATAAAGTGCGCAACACCCCGGGCGTTCAGCGGGCACTGGAGTTTCATGATCGCGGCCAGATCGTCGACGGGCGGCGAGAATGGTATTACGTCAGTCGCCACTTCAACCGCGATGAAATGGTCGCGCAGGCCAAACTGGCCTATGACCTGAAATGGTACTTCCCGGCGATTCGCACCATCAGCCAGGCGCAGTATTGGGACGACCTGGATATACGCTTCCCGATGGCTCACCGCGACACCTTGGTGCGAGAGTCCAAAGTTAGGGGCCTTCACTCCAGCTGGGTGTTTGCCATTACCCGACAGGAAAGTGCGTTTATGGATGACGCACGTTCTGGCGTGGGTGCAAGCGGCTTGATGCAATTGATGCCAGCCACCGCCAAAGAGACCGCGAGAAAATTCAATATTCCGCTGGCCTCCCCGCAGCAGGTGCTTAACCCGGATAAAAACATTCAGCTGGGCGCTGCCTATCTGAGCCAGGTACATGGCCAGTTCAACGGCAACAGGGTGCTGGCTTCCGCCGCCTATAACGCAGGCCCCGGCCGTGTTCGCCAGTGGCTCAAAGGTGCGAACCATTTGGGTTTCGATGTGTGGATTGAAAGCATCCCGTTCGATGAGACCCGCCAATATGTGCAGAACGTGCTGTCATATTCGGTGATCTACGGACAGAAGCTCAATATCCCGCAGCCACTGGTTGATTGGCATGAACGCTTTTTCGACGATCAATAACCGCTATTGACCGTAGTTGCTGACAACGGCCGCTTTCGAGCACGAAGCGGTCGAAAAAGGCGACACCTCGGGATTTGAGGCTCTACGAAGGCTTTGCCGCCCATCGCAGCCTTCGTTCCTTGTCAGCGACTGCAGGTCTCACCCGCTACTCCAGTACTGTCACTGGCATTCCAACTTCCAGTACACCATTGCTGTCATTGACCAGGTTCTGGCCAAACATCGTGCCGCCTTCTTGCCTACGATAGGACATCAGGGTCGCCAGCGGTTCACGATGTTCATCACGTACGCCGGTTTGAGGATCAATGGTGGTAAGAATGCAGCGCGAGCAGGGTTTGACGACTCGAAACTCGACATCACCAATGCGGATCCGCTTCCAGCCATCCTCCGCGAACGCCTCACTGCCCTCAATGACCAGATTTGGCCTGAACCGCAACATCTCCAGCGGCCGGCCCACTCTGCTCGTAATATCATCCAGCGACGCCTGACCAATCAGCAAAAGCGGGTAGCCATCGGCAAACGCCACCTTGTCATCGTCTCGCCCATAACCTGCTTCAGTCATGCGGGCACGCTGAAGAGGTACATGCACCAACCGCACCGGCTTATTGATAAAACGACTCAGCCAGTCGGCAGCCGCATCTCCCGCGTCGGGCACGCGCAAGGTATCGCGCCATATCGTAACGCCGCGCAGGTCGTTTTCAGGTTCCGGCACTTGGACATTAAGGGCTTCAAACCCTTGCGCGCTCAAGGTCAAGCCGCCAGCAGCATTCCATAAAGCCGACAGTTGGCTCATCTGCGGGTCGGTCCGCTGCGTCAGAAAACGCCCGCTAGCCTCATCCACCAACATCCAGCGTCGATCCCCGACCACACCTAATTTGTCGAGAGCGGCTTGCGGCAGGTGCTCCCCTTTCGCAGATTTCAGCGGATAACGGTAAAGCGCGCTTAGACGCAGCATGAGTCGGCTTCCTGCGGAGTTAAAACCGCCAGATTATAGGAGCCTTACTGCGATGCAAAGATCAGGCAAATGCCGCACATCACGCCGGCACTTGATCGCGCACCAAGCGCTGGCGCACGACATCAACCAATTTATCCGGCTGAAATTTGGATAGGAAATTGTCACAGCCGACTTTCTTCACCATCGACTCGTTGAAACTCCCGGACAGCGAGGTGTGCAGCACCACATACAGTTCACGCAGGCGCGGGTCATTGCGTATCTCGGTGGTCAAGCGATAACCATCCATCTCAGGCATTTCGGCATCAGTGAAGATCATCAACAACTTGTCGGTCATTACGTGACCGCCATCCGCCCAAGCCTTAAGCATGTTCAACGCCTTGAGTCCGTCACTGGCAACATGCATTTTGACGCCCAGTTGTGAGAGGGTTTCACGCAATTGCGCCAGCGCAACGCTGGAGTCATCGACCAACAGCACTTCACGGCCACGCGCCTGTTCCAGAACCGGATCTTCGAGTTTATCCCGTGAGACTTTGGCGTTGTACGGCACGATTTCAGCCAGCACTTTCTCCACGTCGATAATTTCGACCAAATGCTCATCAACTTTGGTAATCGCGGTCAGGTAATGACGGCGTCCGGCACTGCCGGGCGGGGGCAGAATGGCTTCCCAATTCATATTGATAATCCGGTCGACGCCCCCCACCAGAAATGCCTGAACAGAGCGGTTGTACTCCGTCACGATAATTGTGCTGTCAGGCCCCGGCACCAATGGCCGCATACCAATTGCCTGAGAAAGATCAATCACGGGCAGGGTTTTGCCCCGCAAATTGACCACCCCGCAGACATGCGGATGACGATGAGGCATCAGGGTCAATTGGGGCAGCTGCAAGACCTCTTGCACCTTGAACACGTTGATCGCAAACAACTGGCGACCGGCCAGACGAAACATAAGAAGTTCCAGTCGGTTTTCACCGACCAGCTGTGTTCGCTGGTCTACCGTGTCGAGAATGCCGGCCATAGATAACTCCTGAACGTGGGGACTTAATGCTCAGGGTTATCGGCTGGCGCGCAGATAGCTTTATGGCTTGACTGACTCAACACGGGCGAATCGTGAGGCAAATGGATGTTCAGCGCGCCCTTGCGCACAGAAAAACGCAGGGAGTCGCCTTCCATGGGCTCACCATCAAGGTTAATGGACAAGCCTTCGCTGGTCTTGATCTCAACCCAGGGCAATCGCTTGCGGACAAACAGGTTATCCAGGCCCCAGCCACCCGCCATCAAGTTCTTCAGTGTGCCGACCACTTCCTGGGGCGCGGGCAAGATGCTGATATCGAGCAAGCCATCGTCCGCCAGAGCATCAGGGCATAACGCTTGGCCTCCGCCGGCCTGTCGGCCATTGCCGATCCCCAGGGCCAGCAAGTCGCCTTTCCAGTGAAAGTCCGGCCCTACCAATTCAGCGTAAGCGGCATGCAACTCACTGAAACGAGACAATCCGGTAAATAAATACGCCGCACCGCCCAAGACTTTCTTCAGGTCTTCCGAGGTGTTGGCAGTAACCTGGCTGCCAAAGCCGCCCGTTGCCATATTTAAAAAGACCTGGCCATCCACCTCGCCCAGATCAATGGCATGGGCAGGGGCGTCAAGCAGCGCCAAGGCCTCGTCAGGCGCCAGCGGAACCCCGGCGGCCCGCGCAAAATCATTGGCAGTCCCCAACGGCAATAACACCAGGCTAGCCTCAGTGCCGGCCTGCGCCATGGCTTCGCAGACATCACGCAATGTGCCATCACCGCCACCGGCAATCACGCGGGTATAGCCGGCATCTAATGCTTCATGCACCAGACGCTGGGCATCCCCGCCTTCCCATGTCAGCCGTACTGCCAGCTCCCAGCCTTGCGCACGGCGCTGCTCAACCGCAGCCCGTACGTCTTCGTTGAGCGCCTGTTTACCGTGCAAAATCAAAAAAGCCTTTGCCGCACTCATGCTTATCCCTCAACAAAATCGGTCAGGCTTTTGGACAACAGCCAAATCGAAAAGACCCAACCAATCCGAGTTATTTATCGATTGGACAGGGATGGATTCATCCCAGAACTTCACTCAAAGGAATAAACCCGACCCAATCGCCTTCAGACAGCGTGCGGTCTTCCAGCACTTCCACCAGCCCTTCAGCCCACGCAGCGCTGCGCAACACGCCGGAGCTCTGATTTTTGTAGATCACGGCGCGTCCTTGCTCCAAACGACCGCGCAGGTATTCGCGCCGGTTACCCGGTTTAGCCCAGACGAAACCGGCGGGAACCTGAAACTTCAAAGGCTCGACCGTTTGTACGCCCTGTCGACGCAGCAGATAGGGCCGTGCCAACAGGGCAAAAGTCACGAGGGTTGACGCCGGATTGCCAGGCAAACCTATGACAGGCACGCCGCGAAAATACCCGCATGTCAGCGGCTTTCCGGGTTTGATGGCCAGTTTCCAGAGGGCAAGCTCACCTTCTTCGCGCAGGGCAATACCGAGAAAGTCTGCCTCGCCCACTGATACCCCGCCCGTAGACAAAATCAGGTCCACTGCGCCCAACTCCGTCAAACGTTGACGGGTGGCCGGCAAGTCATCAGGCAAGATTCCCGCATCCACCACTTCACAGCCTAAACGCGTGAGCCAACTACACAGCAACACGCGATTGCTGTTGTAGATTTGCCCCGGCCCCAAGGGTTGGCCCGGCTCGATCAGCTCATCGCCAGTCGACAACACCGCCACTTTTACCCGGCGAATGACCTCCAGTGTGGCGCAACCCAACGAGGCCGCCAGCCCCTGTTCGATCGGCCCTATACGCGTGCCGGCTGGCAGTACGATTTCTCCCACCGTGGTTTCCTGCCCTTGAGGACGAATGTTCTGACCCACCTGTAAAGGCTCGGCGAACACAATCCGGCCATCGGCCTGCACATGAGCGTTTTCTTGCATTTCGACACAATTAGCTCCCGCAGGTACGGGAGCCCCGGTGAAGATACGTGCACAGGTACCTGGCACCAATGGCGTCGGAGCCTGACCTGCGAAAATACGCTGGCTGACCGGCAGCGGCTCCCCCGTCCACTCCGCAAAATCAAGCGCATAACCGTCCATTGCACTGTTAGGCCACGGCGGCAAATCCAATGTCGACACCAGATCGTTGGCCAATACCCGGCCTTCGCTCGCGGCTATCGTCACCGACTCGCGTTCGCGGACAGGGGTCGCGTCGGCCAACGCCAACAAACGCGCAAGAGCTTCTTCAACGGGCATCAGGGGGCCAGTATGGCCCGGCTTACCCACGGCTTTCGCAAGCCGGTGCCTGCTTCAAATGCGCGACAAAATTGCAGGGCCGGTGACGCGAATCCAGTTGTTCAGCCAAAATGCCGTCCCAGCCTGTGCGTACAGCATTGGTGGAGCCCGGCAGGCAACACACCAGCGTCCCGTTAGCCAAGCCGGCCAATGCCCGCGACTGTACGGTCGAGGTGCCAATATCGGCCACCGAGATCTGGCGGAACAGTTCACCAAAGCCGTCGACTAGTTTGTCCAACAGGCAGCTCACGGCCTCCGGTGTGCTGTCACGGGCCGTAAAGCCGGTACCACCGGTAATCAACACCACTTGGACTTCATCGTCGGCAATCCAGGTCGCGACTTGAGCACGGATTTTGTAGAGATCATCCTTGAGCAATACTCGCGCAGACAAGCGATGCCCCGCCTCACTCAGCCGATCAACAAACACCTGACCCGAGGTGTCGGTTTCAAGAGTACGAGTGTCACTGACGGTAAGAACTGCAATATTTAAAGGTACGAAAGGTGTATCAACCTTGGCTTTCATAGACGAGGTCCAGTTGTAGGAGAAACAGCCCAGTGTTATATCACAGCGCTAATTTTGCCTGGATGCGCGGAGGCCTCCCATGAGTCAGTTTGAATGTTCCATATTGCTGCTGGCAGGTGGTCGCGGCCAGCGCATGGGCGGGCAGGACAAAGGGTTGGTGCTATGGCGAGGGCAGCCACTGATTGCTTATGCCCAACGTGCGGCCCGACCATTGACCGATGACTTGATCATTTCGTGCAATCGCAATCATGAACAATACGCAGGCTATGCCGACCAGTTGGTCATTGATGGCAATCAGGACTTTGACGGGCCGCTGGCAGGCATCCGGGCCGGCTTGGCTGCAGCTCGGCATTCGCACTTGCTGGTATTGCCCTGCGATGTCCCTCATGTAGACGCCTCGCTGTTGCGTGCCTTGCTGCAAGTGGCTCTTGAGCACCCAGAACAACCGGCAATGGTGCGTCATGGTGAACACTGGGAGCCGTTGTTCTGCGTCATTCCCAAGGCGCTGGCAGCAGATTTTGAACAGGCCTGGCGGGCAGGAGAGCGCAGCCCGCGTAAAATCATGCTCCAGCTCAATGCCCGAGCCTTGCAATGCGCAGACAATGACCCTCGACTGACCAATTTCAATACACCGGACTTGCTCGGTTAACAGCGCACCCAGAACTTGTCACACTAGCCAAGGAACTTGCAGGCGATGTATACGTCTCAAGGACAGATAATCTTTAAAGCACTTTCATTCGTTGGAGATACACCATGACTCATCGTTCGCTCGCCGCCCTTATGCTCGCTGCTGGTCTGGCCGCCCTTGCTGGCTGCGCTTCGCCAACCGTGATCACGCTCAACGACGGTCGTGAAATCCAGGCGGTGGATACACCTAAGTTCGATGAGGATTCCGGCTTCTACCAGTTCAAACAATTGGACGGTAAAGAAACCCGCATCAACAAAGACCAGATTCGTACCGTTAAAGAGCTGTAAGTTTCAGACCCCTCAATACAACCCGCCTTGCGCGGGTTGTATTGCTTAAGGCCTGCCATCTACCAATCCAGATGAATACGGCTTTCAAAGCAGCGCTCTTGCCCTGTCAGCGGATCGGCAAAGCGTAGACTCTGCGCCAGCAGCTTTAGCGGGTTGGCATAGTCATCCAGAGCGTCATTGAGTACCTCGGGGTAGAACGGATCGTTGCATATCCCTGCGCCCAACGCCGCCATATGTACACGCAACTGATGCTTTTTGCCGGTCACCGGGTAGAGCGCATAACGCCACAAATCGCCGTTTTTCTCACACACATCCACTAGCGTCTCAGTATTACTGACGCCCTCGCCTTCACGCATGCGGAAAAAAGGCTCACCCTCAACCAGTCGACTTTTATGCACCCGCGGCAGTTCAAGATCCGGTAATGCCCTGGCAATTGCCTCGTAGCGCTTCTCAATCTTTCGCGTAGGAAATAACGACTGATACGCCGAACGACTGTCCGGGTTAGCGGAAAACAACACCAGCCCGGCGGTATGCCGATCGATGCGGTGCAGCGGCACCAGATGCGGGTTATCCAGCGTGCGGATCAAACGGCGCAACAACGTCTGCTCAACGTATTCACCGGCTGGGGTCACGGGCAAGAAGTGCGGTTTGTCAGCCACCACCAGATGTTCATCGGCATACAAAATTGCTTCCTGAACCGGAATGGGCGTTTCGTTAGGCACTTCACGAAAGTAGTGAATGCGCAGGCCTTCCTTATATGCCAGGAACGGGCTTATCGGTGCACCGCTGGCATCAAGCACCCGACCACGGGCAATACGGTCAAGCCACTGTTCACGGCTGATGGCACGAAAGTGCGCGCACAAACAGTCGAGCACCGTCGGCCATGTTCCGGGTGGCAGGTACAAGGTGCTGGCTTGATGCTCGGCGGGGTTGAAAGGCGGGTTCAACATAGACAACTCAAGGCGGTTAAGGCGAGCGAGGGATTATCGCGCAGCGTGCTGAGCCGCGCCTAGCGATTAATAAATAGAACCGATAAGTACCTAGACGACAAGCTTTAAAGAACGAGCCTACATACAAGTTATGTGTAGGAACGATTATATCCACCGCCAAGAATTCATTAACTGAAAGCTCGTATTGCGACCCGTTTGCAGGCGCTTGTGTCGAAACAAGCCGTCACCCCCTGATCACCCGTTAATCATGCAATGACATTCGGGTGCCTCCCATTGAAAGGAAACTCATGATGAACGTCTGGAGCAAATTACTGACGGCGCTGCGTGGCGGCGCTAACGAAGTAGGCGAGGCACTCGTGGATGGTCAGGCGCTGCGCATTCTAGAACAAGAAATTCGAGATGCCGACACTCAACTGCACAAGTCAAAAGAAGCATTGGCTCAAATCATGGCCAAACACATGCTCGCCACTGAGCGGGAAAAAAACAGCACCGCCAAAATTGAGGAGCTTGAACACTACACGCTCAAAGCCTTGGCATCCGGTGATGAAACGCTGGCAACAGAGCTGGCTGAGAAGATTGCGTCCCTTGAAATACGGATGCCTGAAACCCAGGCACAAACAGTCAGCCTTGGCAGCAGCGCTGCCCAGCTTCGCAAGGCCATCACCATGGCTCAAGACCGCTTACAGACCCTCAAACAGCAAATGGATAGCGTAAAAACCACTGAAAGCGTGCAGACGGCTCAATTGGCCGTTACTCAAAGCTGTGGAGCCCCTGAAGCCAGCCTGCAAGTCGCGGCGCAGTCATTGGACCGGATAAAGCTTAAACAAGCTGAGCTGGGTGCCAAAATCGAAGCTACAGACCAACTGGCTGAATTGAGCAATCCCGACGCAGCCCTTGAAAACAAACTTATGGCGGCCGGTATCGTGCCTAGCAAACCCAGCGCCGCTAGTGTGTTAACCCGACTACGAGCACGACCCCATCCCGAGGCGTAATCAGCGGTCAACCCTCCCATTTTTCAGTGCTTGACCTGGATGCATACATGTCACTTTTTCTGCAAACAGCTCTGTCATTTCCCGTTGTGCTGTTCAGCTTTTTGCTGTGCCTGGCAATCGTTTACTGGCTCAGTGTGGCAATGGGAGTACTTGAAGTTGATCTACTGGATATTGATGTGAACTCAGCCTTTGAAGCCGAAGTCGGGCCACCCGAAGGCTTGGCTGGGTTGTTTAATAAGTGGGGGCTTAATGGCATTCCTTTAACCCTGATCTTGACCCTGCTGTTTTTCTTCGCCTGGCTTGTTAGCTACTACGCCGAACTCGTTCTGTTGAGCGCTCTACCATTAGGTCTGCTGCGCTATCCGGTTGGGCTTCTCGTTGCGAGTGCCAGCGTGCTGATTTCGGTTCCCGTAATCGCATTGCTGATTCGCACGTTGCGTCCACTCTTTCGCAAGGTGGGGCCTACCACCCACAGGTCACTGTTGGGCCAATGCGTGAAAGTGCGCACTGCCAAGGTAACGGCCGCTTTCGGTGAAGCCACGCTGGAAGATGGCGGTGCAGGCTTGATCCTGCATATAAGAGCTGATGAGGCCCTTGGCTTCAAACGTGGGGACTTACTTGTCTTGATCGAATATTTGGAAAATCAAAATGCTTATCGGGTGGTATCCGAACAGGCATTCAAGGGGCTGTAAACGCCGCCCGCCAACGCCACAAAACAACAACTGAAAGCAGTAATCCAGCAAACCCAATCCGTACTTTAACAAGGAATAACAATACATGAACGTTGCGATGTTAATGCCTTTCCTGATAGGCATTGGGCTATTTGTTCTGATGATTATCGGCTTCTTCGCTTTGTTCAAAGCTTTCTATATCAAAGTTGCGCAAGGCACGGCACTGATCGTTAATGACATGTCGCCCACACCCAAAGTGCACTTTACGGGCGCACTGGTTTATCCGGTGATCTATAAAAAAGAGTTCATGAAGATCTCGTTAATAACGCTTGAAATTGACCGCCGCAGTAAAGACGGTCTGATCTGCCGGGACAACCTGCGCGCCGACATCACTGTCGCGTTTTATCTGCGCGTCAACGAGACCACTGCCGATGTCCTAAAAGTCGCCAAAGCTATAGGGGCCGAACGCGCCTCAGACCGCACGGCAGTCAACGAGTTATTTAATGCAAAGTTCTCCGAAGCGCTCAAAACAGCCGGTAAACAGTTCGACTTCGTACAGCTTTTTGAAGAAAGACAGAATTTCCGCGATCGTATCCTTGAAGTCATAGGCAACGACTTGAACGGCTACGTGCTGGAGGACGTTGCCATTGATTACCTGGAGCAAACGCCTAAAAACTCACTCGACCCTAGCAATATTCTGGACGCACAGGGCATACGCAAAATTACCGAGCTGACGGCCCAGCAAAACATCATCACCAACGAATTTGAGCGTAACGAAGAACTCGCCATCAAAAAGAAGAACGTCGAAACACGCGAAGCCACACTGGCCCTGGAGCGCCAGCAAGCCGACGCCGAAGCAAGACAATCACGCGAAATCGATACCCTGCGCGCTCGCGAAGAAGCGGAGACCGACAAGGTTCAGGAAGAGGAACGTCTAAAATCTGAAAGCGCTCGAATCCAGACTCAGCAGGAGCTGGATATTCGTGCTGAAAACCATCTTCGCGAAGTTGAAGTGGCTCAGCAAAACCGTCAGCGTGCTGTGGTCATAGAAGTCGAAAAAGTGACCCGCGCCAAAGATCTGGAGATCGTCGCACGGGAGCGTGAAGTTGAGCTTCAGCGTATCGATATGGAGAAAGCGCTTGAGGTTGAACGAAAAAACATTGCCTCTGTGATTCGCGAAAGGGTCGCCGTTGAGAAAACCGTGGCCCAGGAAGAAGAGCGCATTAAGGAGGTGCGCGAAGTGTCTGAAGCGGAGCGTGGCAAACAAGTGGTGGTACTGCATGCCCAGGCTGAAGCGCAAGAGTCGCTGGTTCGCAGGGTCAAGCAAGCTGAAACCGATGAAACCTGCTCAAGACACAAAGCCATCGAAATTAACAACTTGGCCCAGGCTGAACTGGAGGCCGCTGGTAAACAGGCCGAAGCCAAGAAAAAAATCGCCGAAGGTCTATCCGCAGAGCGAGCAGCCCCAGGCTTTGCAGATGCCAGAGTGCTCGAGGTGACTGTTGCGGCCAAGGAAAAGGAAGGCCTGGCCGAGGCGCGTGTGCATGCAGAGCGATTACTGGCTGAAGCGAAAGGCGAAGAAGAGAAAGGCTTGGCCCAAGCACGTGTTCAGCAAGCCCAAGCCAGCGCCAAAGAGAAAAGTGGTTTGATAGAAGCCCGGATTCTCGAAGAAATGCTCAGTGCCCAGGCACGCGGTGAAGAACAACTTGGCAGTGCCAAAGCCAAGGCAACACAAGACCTGGGAATCGCTGAAGCACATATCCTTCTGCAACGCCTGAGCGCAGAAGCTGAAGGCCTGAGCAAAAAATTCAGCGCTCTCGAAGCACTCGGTGAGAATGCCCGGCAGCACGAAGAGTTTCGCATGCAGCTGGAAAAAAGCTTTGAGGAAAGCATGGCGACTATTGCAGCCAACAAAGACATCGCCAAAGACCAGGCACAGGTTTTGGCTGCTGCCATGTCCAAGGCAAAAATCGATATCGTTGGCGGCGATGGCGACTTTTTCAATACCTTTGCCAAGTCCCTGTCTGTGGGCAAGGCCATCGAAGGTGTCGTCGGCAAGAGCCCAGTCATTCAGGATCTTCTAGCGCGAGTGCTGACTCCTCAGAACGCCGTCGAAAAAAAGCCCGCCGCGGTTACGGCCAACAACGATAACTGAGGTTTAACTCACCGGTTTTCTCTCTGAAAACCGGCGCTTTTGCTGCATGCCGAAGGAGGCTACCTCCTACATCGAATACTCAGGACTACAGCCATGTCGCACGCTCCCGTCATCCCCCGACAAGACCTCATTGATAATGCCGTCGCAGAGGGCGGGGCTTATGAAGTTCTGCAAAAGCGGCTGCATGAACAATGTCTTCGTCTACGCCAATTGAGCGACTCACTTAACCAACAACGCCTGAGCGAGTTTGGCAGCAGTCAGATGGCGGTGGTAGGTCGAGTCAGAGTCCGTACTGAGCACAACTGCATAGCACGAGACATTGTGGAGGTGGGCGGCTACCTGCTGTTCGGCTACAACGTATTCATCGGCCTGAAGCGAGAAACCACCGTCAGCGATGTGTTTTCGCTTCACCATCTGCGGTCAGAAACTGACAGTTACGACGCCCAGCCCGCCTCCCTGGCAGATAGCTTTCTCATGGAGTCTGGCTTCGTCAACGACTTCAATGAGCTCTACACCTACTACAAGGAGGCCCGACTCCTACAGTTGGCCATTCGTGACGGCAAACTTTTAGCCAGCTTCCAGATCGGCGAGCGTGTCACCGATATTCGGGTTTTCCGTTGGTCAATCTCCGCTGACGGCCGTGACATTCGCTATATCGATAACCGGGGCGAACGAGATATTGCCCTGCCCGCGCCATTTGACTTCGAATGGATAAAAACCACGCGCGAGATGATTGTGCAGGGACGTCATCCGCACATTAATATTCTCGACACTTTGTTTGTCGAAACCATCAATGGCGACCTGACCCTAAAGGTTGAAAACAATACCGAAAACGGTTTCGGTATTTTTAGCGAACCGGTGCAAGACACGACTCAATCCCTGGACGATGCCCACATTGAGTTCGCTCGCCTAGGCAGCTTGATCCTGCTCAAAATTCTCCCTTACAGGGAGCAAAAATGGCGGTATCTGGTATTTAACAGCCTGACTCAGCAAGTGATGCGCATTGATGCTATAGGCCTTGCCTGCGTTCAGCTCCCCGAAGACCACGGCATAATCTTCCCCGGCGGTTGTTACCTGCAAAGCGGTGTACACAAGGCATTCGAACAGCCCATGGACGGCATGCGTTTTAAGCGCTCGGTGCGCTCACCCAATGGGGAAGATGTGCAATACATCTTCTATGACCCGCAACTAGGGCGTTCGGCGCTTTTCACTTACAACGTGATCAACCGCCAATTGCAAAACCCGATTTTCGGCCATGGATACGCGAGCCTTGAAGACGGGCGCATGGTGATTTTCTCGGCCGAGGGTGACGAACCCACACGCATTCATGCGATGCAAATCTGGCAAACCCCCTTCAGCAGCGATGAATTCGCCGCCAGCCAGCCAGCCCGTCACGGCTTCTTTGGCCGCATTGGCAATGCCGAGCTAGTGCGAGGCGTCTCTGATCTGATGAACCTTTGCCGCGAAATGGAGAGTCGCGAAGTTTCAAATGCACGCTACACACAGCTCTGCCAAAGCACGCGCAGCCTGTTCGATAAGTACCACTGGCTGGGGGACCCCCAATGCGCAGAGCTGGCACCTCTACTGCGAGCAGTAACTGATACTGGCGAACGGATCCTTGATGAATTCGAGAAGGTCCAAAGTATCCACCATCAATCCCGCCAGGTTATGGCTAGCGCAGAAGCACAACAGCAATCACTGCACAGCAGGCTGGCCACCGAGAGCCGGAGCAATGTGCAGCATTTCGTTGACACGTTGAATGCCATCACTGCACAACGTGGCCGCTTGCTGACCATTCGCAGCCACCGGTACATCGACGTAGCCCGTATTGATGCCATGGAAGCCGAACTGCTGACCTCCAGCGATAGCGTGGCATCCGCCACCTCAGCCTTTCTCGCCAGCGAAACAGCGCTACAACCCTATGTGCAGGATCTCGAGGTCCTGAATGGCCGGATTCAGAAATGCGAAACCGTTCACCAGTTGAATGAACCATTGGCGCTGTTGCAAGAGATGGCGGGTAATCTGGACATGCTCTCCGGGCTCATGACCTCGTTAAAGATTGACGATGTGACCCGGCAAACGCTTATTGTTGAAGCCATCACCGAAGTCTATGCCCTGCTCAACCAGGCCAAGGCCAGCGCTGAACAACGCCGTAAAACCTTTGGCCTCACGGAGGCGATCGCCCAGTTCGGTGCACAGTTCAAGCTATTCAATCAAGGCATTACCCAAGCGCTCGCGCAAGCCAAGGACCCGAAACACTGCGATGAACAGCTGTCGCGCCTGCTGATACAACTGGAAGAACTGGAGAGCCAGTTCGGCGATCATGAACGGTTTCTCGATGACATTCTGAACAAGCGTGAAGCGTTGCTCGAAACCTTCGAAGCCCATAAGCAAAGCCTGCTGGATGAGCGACAGCGTCGTGCACAGCGCATGCTTGACGCTGCACTGCGGATACTCGAAAGCCTGAGTCGGCGAACTGATCGCTTGCAACATATGGATGAACTACACGCTTTCTTTGCCGCCGACCCACTGATCCTAAAACTGCACGACATGATCGAGCGCTTTCGTGAGATGCATGACAGCGTAAAGGCAGACGACATCGAAGCTCGCCTCAAGGAGGCTCGAGACCAGGCAGTACGGTCTCTACGCGACAAGAGTGAGCTGTTTGAACAAGGTGGCAAAGTCATCAGGCTGGGGCCTCGCCATCGTTTCAGCGTCAATGCTCAAGAACTGGACTTGACCCTGATGCCACGCGGCGATCAATTATACCTGCACCTGACCGGTACTGATTTTCTCGAGCCCTTGGTGCACGCTGAATTACAAACCCTGCAGCCCTTCTGGCAGGCCTCCATCGAGTCAGAATCCGATCAGCTCTACCGCGCGGAATATCTGGCTGCTGAGGTACTGGCAGCAGCCGACGCCAATCTTGAAGGCCACAACATCGACACTCTCAAGCAATGGCTGGCCGATCCGAACAAAATGGCCAGATGCGTACGTAACTTCGCAGCCCCTCGTTATCGGGATGGATACGAAAAAGGTATTCATGACCATGACGCAGCACTAATCCTCATCAAGCTGCTGCCGCTGCGTGAGAGCGCCGGACTCTTGCGCTTCTCGCCCAGGGCACGGGGGCTCGCCAGTTTTTATTGGGGCCTGCTACAAAATGCAACAGACACTCCCTCCATCCTAGGCACATGGTCATCACGAGCGCAAAACAGCCTTCGCATACAGAAATTGTTTGGTCTGCAAACGGGGCTACAACGGTTACAAATCGATATCGCCCTGCACATGAAAGACTTCTGTGAGCATAAAGGGCTCACCCTATCCGCAGGAGACGCTGGCGAGGCGTCCGAGTATTTAGTGCACACGCTTGGAGCAGACTCCGTGGAGTTTGCGTTCAGTCGGTACGCCCGCGATTTGCTCAGTGCTCTCGAGGCTCGACTAATTGCGGTGCAAGGATTGGAAGATTTCCAGCAAACACTTGTGGATCTGAAATTGTTTCCTGGCGAAAAATGGGCGCTGGTAGAGAACTGGCTACAGGGCGTTTGCAGCGAGGAAGCCTGGGCAGAACTGGCTGCTTATGTGCCCGAAGCCGTTTCCCTGGCGCTGGCACCCAAGGGTTTGAACAAGCGAATAAGCGAAGTAGACCTGCGTTGTACCCTCGACAACTTGCTGGGTGAACACCCACGCATTAAGGAGCGACGCATGGTTTTGGCGCTGGATGATTTTTTTTCACGTCTGCGTCATCACCACGAACACTGTGTTGCGGGGGTACGCCGCTACCAAACGTTGCGTCAGGTCGTCATCACTCAAGAACGCGACGCCATGCGCCTCAATGAGTTCAAACCTCGGCCCCTGTCTTCTTTCGTGCGCAACAAATTGATCAGTGACGTCTACCTCAGCTTTATCGGTGACAACCTGGCTAAACAGATAGGCGCCGCAGGCGAGCATAAACGCTCAGATCTGATGGGCTTGCTGATGCTGATATCCCCGCCCGGTTACGGAAAAACCACTCTGATGGAGTACGTCGCGCATCGTCTCGGGCTGATTTTCATGAGAATAAACGGCCCTTCCCTCAGTCACCAGGTGCGCTCCATAGACCCGGCGCAGGCTCCGGATGCCACCTCACGCCAAGAGCTGGAAAAACTCAACCTGGCGCTTGAGATGGGTAACAACGTGATGCTGTACGTCGATGATATTCAACATACACACCCTGAGTTTTTGCAAAAATTCATCTCACTGTGCGACGGCACCCGCCGTATAGAGGGCGTCTGGAAGGGCAAAACAAAAACCTATGACCTGCGCGGCAAGCGCATGTGCGTTGTGATGTCTGGTAACCCTTACACCGAGTCGGGCGAAGTGTTCAAGGTTCCCGATATGCTGGCCAACCGTGCTGATATTTATAACCTGGGCGATACCCTCAGCAATCTGAAAGAAATCTTCGACCTCAGCTACATAGAGAACAGCCTTACTTCCAACCCTATACTTGCGCCTCTGGCCACCCGTGACATGCAGGATATCTATCGCTTTATTGCCAAAGCCCAAGGCAACCCCTTTTCCGCGAACGAGTTGCAGCACACCTACAGCAACGCCGAAATCAACGAAATAGTTTCTACCCTGCAACGATTGATGCAGGTGCGCGATGTAGTCGGACAGGTCAACCAGCACTACATAGACAGTGCTGCCCAAGATGACGCATACCGCACAGAGCCAGCATTCAAGTTGCAAGGCAGCTATCGCAACATGAACAAAATGGCTGAGAAAATCAGCGCGGCGATGAACGACGCTGAAATCTTGCAACTGATAAGTGACCACTACCAGGGTGAAGCACAGTTATTGACGACCCACGCAGAGGAGAATCTGCTCAAACTGTCTGAGCTGCGCAATATTCAGAGTGATGAAGAGCAAGTACGCTGGGCACAAATCAAACGCGACTTCATGCGCAACAAAACCATGGGTGGAAAGGATAGTGACACCGGTACACGGGTGGTCGCCCAGCTCAATGATCTAGTCGAAGGGGTCAGAATTCTGGGCAACCATCTACAGCGTGAGCCATAAGAATTCGCAACACGTACAGGCCGAAAGACCATGCGCTTTCGGCTCCAGCACCTTTTATAGAAGAAAACTCACTACCTGCTCACTCTCAAACGGCCACTCCAGCTCCTCTCCCGTATCGGCTCGACGCAGGACTGGAATTCGCAATCCGTAAGTTTCAAACAAGGCTTCGCTGTCGGCAATATCCACCAGCTCGACCATAAGTCCATGTTCGACCAAAGGCATCAATAGCAATTCGGCCAGTTCGCACAGATGGCAGCCCACGGTGCCGAGCAACTGACATTCGGATGACATGATGACTGACTCCCGCAAAAGCTCATTTTAGGAGCCTTGCTCCAACCCGTCGACCCGCATGCGCCGGTGTCATTTTCACTGACGGGACTAATACATTCACCGGACTGTGTTTGGGACGACTACGCTTGATCCACATCAGCGTCGGTCTGTCTGGGGTGCTGGATGCTCGCGGCTGTTTTTTCGAACTGACAAGGAAGATTTCGTGTTTGCCAATTTACTCATCATCCTGGCGTCTTCACTGGTTGTGATTGCGTTGTTTCGGCGCCTGAAATTGCCACCCGTGCTGGGGTACTTGTGTGTCGGTTTAATGATTGGCCCGACCGCACTGGACTGGGTCCATGAAAGTGCTGATCTCCCTGACCTGGCCGAGCTAGGGGTGGTCTTTTTGCTGTTCACTCTGGGGCTGGAGTTTTCACTGCCCAAGATGCTCAAGTTACGCCGCGTGGTGTTTGGCCTAGGCACTCTGCAAGTCTTGGCCACTACCGCGGTTTTGGGAAGTTTGTTGTATGCATTCGGAATGAGCGCCAGTACCGCTTTCATGCTCGGTGCGGGGCTCTCTCTATCGTCTACCGCCATCGTCAGCAAAGAGCTTACCAGCCTGGGTGAAATCTTCAGTACGCACGGCCAGAACGCCATTGGCGTGCTGCTGTTTCAAGACGTAGTCGCCGTGCTGCTGCTCACGCTGGTGCCGGTATTTGCAGGCAGCAGCGATCAGGCCTGGTATTGGGCCTTGCCGATCACCCTGGGTAAAACCGTCATTCTATTTGTCGGTCTGCTGTTGACCAGCCGCTATATTCTGCCCCGCCTCTTCCACGAAGTGGCTGCGTCCCGTTCAGCCGAATTGTTTGTGCTGCTGGCCTTGGTCATCGTCCTGTTGACCGCCTGGCTCACCCATCTGCTGGGTTTATCGCCTGCACTGGGGGCGTTTCTGGCGGGTATGTTGCTGGGCGAAAGCCACTACCGGCACCAGATTGAAGCGGACATCCGACCATTCCGCGATATCTTGCTGGGACTTTTTTTCGTCAGCATCGGCATGCTGATTGACTTGCAATTGTTCCTGCACGACGGCTTTACGATTCTGGGCCTGACCCTGGCCTTAATGCTGATCAAAGGTAGCGTGGTCGCCATCATCCTTAAACTGCATGGCCGCGACGGTGAAACCGCATGGCGCAGTGGTTTGGCCCTGGCCCAGGGCGGTGAGTTCTGTTTCGCGCTCATGGCACAAATGCAGTTGAGCAACCTTATCCCTCCCGACATTGCCGCGCACCTGTTGGCTGCCACGTTCTGTTCGATGCTGCTGACGCCGCTCCTGTTGCGTGCAGCGCCGAAAATTGCGGCCAGCCTGCACCGCAAACCCAATGAAGAAATAGAACTGGAAGAGATTGCCGCTCAAAGCGCTGAACTGCATGGGCACGTGGTGCTGTGCGGCTACGGACGGGTCGGTCAATCCATTGGGCGTTTCTTACGCAGTGAACATTTTGAATTTGTTGCTTTGGATTATGATCCAGACCAGATCCAGGAAGCAGCTAAAGGTGATAACAACGTTCATTACGGCGATGCGCGCAGGGCTGATTTGCTGCGCGCTGTCGGCCTTGATCGGGCACGCTTGCTAGTGATCGCGGTAGACAATACCGAAGTGGCCATGAGCGTTTTGGAGACAGCCCGTTTAATCACCCTGGAAGTACCCGTTCTGGTCAGAACACGCGATGACAGCCTGCTCCCCGAGCTTAAAAGGGCCGGGGCAACTGAAGTCGTGCCTGAACTGCTGGAATCCAGCCTGATGCTCGCATCCCATGCATTGATCATGCTGGGGCTGCCAGAGAAATCGGTGCAACGCAGGGTCAATCAAGTCCGCCATGACCGCTATCACTTGCTGGAAGGTTGCTTCGATACACCAGAGTCGCGTGAAACAACTGCTTTCACCCCCGAAAATGAATAATCTAAGGTAAGGTTTTGCCCTAAGCCAAACCAGAAAAGTCTGCTTCAGCGCTATTTTCGGAGCTTTCCTACCGCTATGGCTTGGAGAATTGCAATGAACCTTCAGCTAATGCCTACACTCGAACCATCATCAAGCCACTCACGGAGTTCATCATGGCCCGCATAACAGCAAAGAATGCTCAACAAATACTGGCTGCTGATTTTCAGGCGCTGGTCATCGACACGGAAAGGTTGCTGGAGCACACCAAGACACTGGCCGGTGATCAAGCTGAAGAATTGCGCGCTCAGCTCAATGACCGACTGATCAAGGCCCGCGAAACACTGGCTGAAACCAAAGACAACCTGCAAGAGCGTGGCCAGGCAGCAGTTGTGGCCACTGAAGACTATGTGCAGGCAAATCCATGGCAGTCCGTGGGTATCGCTGCAGGTGTGGGCTTTTTGATTGGTCTACTGGCAACCCGGCGCTGATATGACAAACGAAGAATCCGGCTCCCCCCGTTCCTCACCGCGGCGCCTGGGTGCCGCGTTTCTGGGTCTTTTACACAGCCATGTAGAGTTGCTGGGCATTGAGCTGCAGGAACAGAAAGCGCGAACGGTCAGCTTGCTGTTGTTTGCAGGATTGGCGTTAGTATTTGCTCTGCTTCTGTTGGTTGGGCTATCAACGCTGGTATTGATCGTATTCTGGGATGACCATCGATTGGCCGCGATTATTGCGCTGTGCATTTTCTATGCACTGGCCACTGTGTTTTGTGGGGTGCGTCTCAAGGCTGCGGTGTTCGATGAGTCCTCTCCTTTCAACGCCACGCTCGAAGAGCTGGCCAAAGACCGCGAGCGATTGATGCCATGAGCCTTCCCGAAATGCCACAAAATGCATCGCGCCAGGAAATGCGTAAGTTGTTGATCCGCCTGCGTATGGAAATGCACCGCCAGGAGATTCATCATGAATCGCAACAGTTACTGGAGCCGCTGCAAAAAATGCGCGGCATGACCAGCAACTTCAAAGCCAATCTGGGCTTGAAACACGGGCCTCTTTGGGGCGTAGGGATTGTCACCCTGCTCGGCTTTCTGACCGGTAGAGGCGCGAAAAGTAAAAACGGCAGCGGGACATCCCGATTGATCGGTTTGACCACAGGGTTATTGCCATTGATCAAGATGGTGATCCAGGCAACACGCAAACCCTGATGCTGCCCTTTGTGTAGCCGCTGAGGCCGTGCGCATCAGCGGCTACATAACTTAGCCGCGAAGGGATAAGCTGCGTCATCAGTCATTGACGGAGCACAGCGCCTTGGATTGGCAAACCCTGCTTAACCGCGAACGCCTTGCAAAACCCCATCACAGCCCCGAAGAACTCGGGCGCAGTCCTTTTCATAAAGACCATGACCGAATCATTTTTTCGGGTGCTTTCCGTCGTTTAGGGCGCAAAACACAAGTCCACCCTGTCAACAGTAATGACCATATCCATACCCGCCTGACTCACTCTCTCGAAGTCAGTTGCGTCGGACGCTCCCTGGGTATGCGCGTGGGTGAAACGATCCGTGACGCCCTGCCCGAATGGTGCGACCCGGCAGATCTGGGCATGGTGGTGCAATCGGCTTGCCTGGCCCATGACATCGGTAACCCGCCCTTTGGTCACTCCGGCGAAGATGCCATCCGCAACTGGTTCCAACAGGCTGCAGATCGCGGTTGGCTGGATGACATGAGCGATGCCGAACGCAATGATTTCTTGAGCTTTGAAGGGAATGCACAAGGCTTTAGAGTGCTTACGCAGCTTGAATATCACCAATTTGACGGAGGCACCCGCCTCACCCATGCAACCCTGGGTACTTTTCTCAAATACCCCTGGACCGCACGTCATGCGGACTCGCTGGGGTACAAGAAGCACAAGTTCGGGTGTTACCAAAGCGAACTGCACTTGCTCGAAAGCATTGCCCATAAACTGGGCTTGCCACAGATTGAAGAAGAGCGCTGGGCGCGGCATCCATTGGTGTACCTCATGGAAGCTGCCGACGACATCTGTTATGCCCTCATTGATCTTGAAGATGGTCTGGAAATGGACCTGCTTGAGTACCGTGAAGTGGAGTCTTTGTTGCTGGGGCTGGTGGGCGATGATCTACCTGAAACCTATCGACTGCTCGGGCCCTCAGACTCGCAACGCCGCAAGCTGGCGATTCTGCGCGGGAAAGCCATTGAACACCTCACCAATGCGGCCGCCCTGGCTTTCGTGGAGCAGCAGGACGCTTTGCTGGCGGGAACCTTACCCGGAGATTTGGTCGAGCATATGCATGGCGCAGCACAGCGCTGCGTGCTGGATGCCAAAAATATGGCACGGGTAAAGATATTCCAGGACAAACGTAAAACCCTTCACGAAATCGGCGCCTACACCACCCTGGAAATTTTATTGAATGCATTTTGTGGGGCGGCTCTAGAGCAACATGGGGGGCGTACACCGTCATTCAAAAATCGCCGCATCCTCGACTTGCTGGGAAGCAACGCCCCTGACGCGCAATGGCCGCTGCATCGATCATTCATGCGAATTATCGACTTTATTGCCGGCATGACAGACGGCTATGCCACACAAATGGCCAGAGAAATGACCGGGCGCTCCAGCCCAACCTGACAAGACCCGCCCTCTAACAGCCGGGCGGGCAACTGCACCCCTCATGTAACCGAACCTGACAACCTGTGGCTTACATTGAGCCACAGGGATTCATACAGCCCGCTTAAACATTGCCAGCCAAAAATAAACAATACGACGGAATATTCTCCAGAGAATCAAACACCGCACTCATCTTGTTTAACAATCGCGCTGGACATTATTAAACAATCTTACATCCTCATACAAAGTGTGAGCTAGCGCCTTATTTAATGTAGGAATATTCCCATACTACATTTGTAGGCTACTCGTTTCGTGCCCCCGTTCGTGTAACTGAGCTAAGGTGCGCGCTTTCTATGCAGTACTTTATGGGAAATTAATATGAGCACCGTATTTATTGTTGACGACCACCCAGTAATCCGATTAGCCATACGTATGTTGTTAGAGCATGAAGGTTATGAAATAGTCGGCGAAACCGACAACGGCGTAGATGCAATGCAAATGATCCGCGAATGTGTTCCTGACCTGATCATTCTTGATATCAGCATCCCTAAACTGGATGGCCTGGAAGTGCTGGCACGCTTCAGTGCGATGAATTCGACCCTGAAAACGCTGGTCCTGACCGCGCAATCCCCCGCGTTATTTGCCATGCGCTGCATGCAATCCGGCGCTGCGGGCTATGTGTGTAAACAAGAAGACTTAAGTGAACTTGTCAGTGCCATCAAGGCTGTATTTTCTGGGTACAATTACTTCCCCAGCCAGGCACTGTGCCCTGAAAAAAATGAAGGTGACATATCTTCAGAGATTGAGTTATTTAAACAAGTCAACGACCGTGAACTGATGGTGCTGAAGCTATTTGCCCAAGGAAAAACAAACAAGGAAATAGCCACCGGCATGTTCCTCAGCAATAAAACCGTGAGCACTTATAAAAAACGGCTCATGCAAAAACTAAGAGCCAATTCACTGGTAGATCTTATCGAACTGGCTAAACGCAACGATTTAGTGTGAGAACCAGGATGCCCACGCGGTTAAAGAAGTATCTGTCGCTGCTCACAGGGTTAATCCTGTGTACTTCCGTGTTCGCCGAACAGTCCCGAATAGAAAGCTATTCGCTGCTCAGCCGCTCGGGCACCTACCACATAGGCGTTGCACTGGATAAACAACAACGCAACTGGCTGCAGGAAAAGCGCCAGATCGTTGTGGGCACATCATCCTCGGACTACCCGCCGTTTGACATGACCGCCAGCGGGCAGGACTACGAGGGTTTGACCGCCGACTACGCTGGCCTCTTGGCCACCGCCCTCAATGTATCCATCAAAGTGCAGCGTTTTGCGACAAGAGACGCTGCAATCAAAGCGCTCGAAGAAGGCAAGATCGATGTACTGGGCACGTCAAACGGTTTCGAAGCGGCTCACCCGCAACTGCTGCTCTCCACGCCCTATGCCATTGATCAACCCGTTCTGGTTACTCGTGAAGGCGAGACACGCTCGCTCTCCGAGGGGCTGGAGGGCATGCGCCTGAGCATGGTTTACCACTACCTGCCTCTGGAAGAGGTTAAGGCGCTCTATCCTAAAGCGATCATCCAGTCTTACCCGTCTGCTCAAAACGCCATTAATGCAGTGGCTTTTGACCAGGCTGATGTGTTTATGGGGGACACGGTGTCCACTCACTACATGATCAACAAGGGCTATTTGAAAAACATCAAAATGGCTAATTTCGGCAAGCAGGAAACCTATGGCTTCAGCTTTGCCGTAAGCCGTAACAACACCCAGTTGCTCGACATTATCAATGCCACACTCAGGGCCGTACCTAACAGCGAGCGAGTGAGTATTGCCAAGCGCTGGAGTGCCGGTAGCGACATCCTGTTGACCGACCAGAAACTCCAGCTGACAGATCGCGAAGAGCGTTGGCTCACCCAGCACCCCGTAGTGAAAGTGGTGGTCAATGAGACAATGGCTCCGCTGACTTTTTTTGATGCAGACGGCAATTTCAGAGGCATCACCGCCGACTTGCTCGAGCTCATTCGCCTGCGCACCGGTCTGCGCTTTGAAATCCAGCGTGCGCGCAGCCTTGCCACGATGATTCAGATGATCAATCAACACGAAACAGACATCATCTCAGCCATCAGTCCGTCCATGTCCCGTGAAGGCGCTCTGAGCTTCAGTCGGCCCTACCTCGAAAATTCGTTTGTACTGCTCACAACCAAGGGCTACGAACAGCCCACAAGCCTTGAACAGTTATCTGGCAAGCGGCTTGCACTGACACACGGAAACCCTCTGACGGAGTATCTGCGCACCGAGCATCCGACGATTACGCTGGTTGAAACTGACGACATCTATCAAGCCACGGAATTGCTGGCTGAAGGCAAGGTACAAGGGGCCGTCAATACACTCGTACTGGCTAATTACCTATTGTCCTCCCAAGTGTTCCAGGACCGCTTACAGATTAGCGCTTCCCTTGGAACCCAACCTGCCACGTTTTCACTGGCCACCGCCCGTGATGCCACCGAGCTGAGTTCTATCCTCAATAAGGCACTGCTAAGTATTGCCCCGGACGAACTGGGCATTATCAACAGTCGCTGGCGCGGATACGTGCCAGCGTCAGACAGTTACTGGCGTAATTACCATCGCCTGATCTACCAGATCATTATCGGTACCAGCCTTTTATTGGTGCTGTCATTGATCTGGAATGCCTATATGCGGCGCCAGATTCAACAACGCAGAACGGCCGAACGAGCACTCAGCGATCAGTTCGAGTTCATGCGTGCTCTTGTCGATGGCACACCGCATCCAATCTATGTCCGTGATCGCGAGGGAATTCTGCAAACCTGCAACGACAGCTACTTGAAAGCCTTTTCAGCCAGGCGTGAAGACGTCATTGGTAAAACAGTGATGCAAACCCACAGCATGCTGAACAACATTCACGAAGCCAATGACTACCAAGCTGACTACCTGAGGGTAATGCGCGAAGGCTTGCCTCTGATCATTGACCGCCCCCTGCATATTGGCGACACCACCCTGACCATTTATCACTGGATACTTCCGTATCGTAATTCGCTGGGTGAAGTTCAGGGCATCATCGGCGGCTGGATTGACATCAGCGATCGGCGCCAGCTCCTCGATGAACTGCGCGCCGCCAAAGAACTGGCTGATGACGCCAATCGTGCAAAAAGTACATTCCTCGCGACCATGAGCCATGAAATACGCACGCCGATGAATGCCGTCATAGGCATGCTTGAACTGACCCTGAAACGCGCAGATCAGGGGCACCTCGATCGCCCCTCAATTGAGGTTGCCTACAATTCAGCCAAAGACCTGCTGGAATTGATTGGCGACATTCTCGATATCGCCCGCATCGAGTCAGGTCGCATGAATCTGACCCCCGAACGCGTTAACCTGCGAGAGTTGGCCAATTCGGTCATTCGGGTGTTTGATGGTCTTGCACGTCAGAAGTCTCTGGGGCTGATACTGATTTTCAAACCCGAAGGCATAGCCCCGGATGTGTTGATCGACCCGCTTCGTTTCAAGCAGATCCTGACCAATTTGATCAGTAACGCCATCAAGTTTACCGAGCGCGGCCAAGTAACATTGGAGCTCAACATGCTGGCGACCGAGACTCCGGATCAGGTCGAGATTCGATTGAGCGTTAAAGACACCGGTATTGGTATCAGCCAGCAAGATCAGAAGCGCTTGTTTGAGCCCTTTGCACAAGTCGAAAACAGCGGCCAACTGGCACTCAACGGCGCAGGCCTGGGCCTGGTCATTTGCCGCAGTCTGTGTGAAATGATGGGCGGCACGCTGGCTTTAACCAGCGAGCCCTCAATCGGCACCCACATTCACATCACGCTTAAAGCCCCCACGTTGGCTCCTTGCCTGAATACCGTCATACAAGAGCCAGACATCTCACCCGGCACGCGCCAGTTGAATGTTCTGGTGGTCGATGATCATCCGGCCAACCGATTGTTGATGTGCCAGCAACTGGGCTTTTTAGGCCATCGATTTACCACGGAGCAAAACGGTGCTGCCGGGCTGGAAACCTGGAAGGAAAACACTTTCGATCTGGTCATTGCAGACTGCAACATGCCCGTCATGAATGGTTACGATCTAACGCGAGCGATACGCCAGCACGAACAGGCTTTACAACGCCCGCCCTGCACCATATTAGGGTTCACCGCCAATGCTCAGCCTGAAGAGCGCCTGCGCTGCAAGCAATCCGGTATGGATGACTGCTTGTTCAAACCCATCAGCCTGACGCTGTTGAGCCAGCGCTTAAACGCAATAGACCCTCCCGCTCAGAAGCCCGAGATTATCAATATCGAAAGCCTTTATTCACTGTCCGGGCGTGACGAATTGAAGACTAAACGTTTGCTGGAAGAGTTGCTGCGCAGTAACCGGGATGATCTTGAATCGCTCCTGAAACTGCCACTCACTGAAGACCCGGAACCATTTAATAATCTGGCCCACCGAATCAAGGGCGCAGCCCGAATTGTCGGCGCCCAAGACCTCATTGAACAGTGTGAAGCGCTTGAGCAAGCCAGCCCCTCAACACTACAAGCGTGCCGAGCTGCCGTGCAGCGCGCGATGGAATCACTGGAAGAGGCCATGGTCAACGAACTGGCCAAGGGGGATTGAAACCAGCGAGGCGGCCGTCTTGAGTGCAAGGCTAATATTCCGGCAGGTTAGCCCTCATTCACTATGCTTAGGCTCACTGTTGCCACCCCAACTACGCAGACACCGCCATGTCCCTTACTGCCTATCTAAAAAAGCGTCAATTCCCGCTGCACGTGCACATCAGCGCGGTATTCACACTTTTACTGTTGTTGATAGGCATTGCCTTGGCGGTGTTCAACTATTTGCAAACCACCCGCATCATTCTTGATAGCAGCCAAAAACAGTTCAATCAGATTGCTCAGGATGTACAGCAGGATCTGCTTAACACCTATCAACCCATCCGGCATGCGTTAAACTTGCTGGCACTCAACCCGAATGCCATGACCGACTCATTCGAAACCAGGATGGGACTGCTGCACCCGTTTGCGCAGGCTCTTGAAGACAATCCAAGACTCTCGGCGCTTTTTATCGGTGATAACCAAGGGAATTTCTTCCTGGTCAGACCGTTGCGCAATCAGGCGATCAAAACCCGAATTAACGCCCCCCAGCAGTCGGCTTACAGCGTGTGGACCCTCAAACGGTTTGCCGACTCCTCCGAGGTGGAATCAAAAAAACTTTTTTTTGATGATTCGCTGACACTTTTGGAAGAGCGCAACGAGCCGAATCAGACTTACGACCCGCGGCAGCGAAGCTGGTTTATTCCGGCACGTGCCAGCATTGACCATACGACGACCGATCCTTACCTGTTTTTTACTACTCAGGAAGCTGGCACCACACTGTCTAAACGCAGCACGGCAAAAGCAGTGATCGGTGCTGACCTGAGTCTTTCACAACTGTCAGAGACCCTCGCTCGACATCGGGTAACGCCCAATACGCAGATCGTCTTGTTCGATGCCGAAGGCCGAGTCGTGGCTTACCCGGATTCAGATCAGTTTTTAACTGATAAAAATGCTACGCAACTCCCTGAAATTGGCACCTTGAACCCTGCGTTGAAACTGTTGACTCAACACAGCACAGACGAGCAACAGCAGCTCAGTGACGGCAATCGCCAGTGGATAACTTCTCAAGCCAGTATCAATGACAAGGGCTCAAACACCCTGAAACTGGCTCTAATGGTTCCGGAAGAAGAACTTCTGGCCGACGCCTACCAGCTTCGATGGGAAGGGATGCTCGTGACGTTGGCGATTTTGCTGCTGTGCCTACCTTTGGGTTGGCTGACCTCGCGCTTGATGGTCAAACCCTTGAAAACCCTGGTGGGGGAAGCAGAGGCCATACGCCGTTTCGACTTCAATTACCCGATCAAACAACACTCACCGGTGTTGGAAATTGATCAACTTGAAATGTCCATGCGCCGCATGAAAGAGACCCTTTCGAGTTTTTTTGAAATCACCGCAAGCTTGTCAGCACACACTCGGTTTGAACCCCTTTTGCAGTCGGTCCTGGTTGAAACCATCAAAATCGCTCAAGCCCAGGCAGGCTTGATCTATCTCATGGAAAATGAGGGCACGCAGTTGGTGTTGAAGGGGGTGATCGTCAACGACCAGCCCCAGACCGTTGACCTCTTGACATCGAAGGTCATCAACCTCCAGCAAGACTCTCCTCCCGAGTGGCTTCGCGCGCTGTGCGATGGCAATGACAGCGTTGTGCGAACCTTCACGATGGCGCAGGCCGCAGAGTTGAAACCGGTGATGCAGGCTCTCGACAGCCAGAGCGTACATGTCATTGGCATTCGTCTGCACAACCGTCACGGCGAAACCGTCGGGGTGCTGGCGCTGCTACTAAACAACACGGGTACCCCTGCCGATCAGGAACACCTGCGATCTGACCGAATTGCCTTTATCAAGGCCGTTTCCGGGGCCGCTGCGGTATCGATTGAAAGTCAGCGCCTGCAGGATCGACAAAAACAGTTGCTCAACGCCTTTATCAAACTGCTGGCAGGGGCCATCGACGCCAAAAGCCCCTACACAGCGGGGCATTGCCAAAGAGTGCCGGTACTCACATTTATGCTGGCCGAAGCTGCCGCTGCGAGTCAGCTACCTGAATTTGCTCAGTACAACCCTACAGATGACGAGTGGGAAGCGTTGCACATTGCTGCCTGGATGCATGACTGCGGCAAGGTCACCACGCCTGAGTATGTGGTCGACAAGGCCACCAAACTTGAGACCCTGTATGACCGCATTCACGAAGTCCGCACACGCTTCGAAGTGCTTAAACGCGACGCCTGGATCAACTATTGGCAAGCACGGGCGCTGGGCGGTGACGATCAGCAGTTGACCTCGCAACGTGACGCTACGCTGTCGCAACTCGATGATGATTTTGCGTTTGTAGCCCGTAGTAATTTGGGCGGCGAAGCTATGGCTGCAGCAGACCTTCAGCGCTTGAGCACTATTGCCAAATACACCTGGACGCGGACGCTGGATGACCGACTCGGGGTTTCCTGGGAAGAGAACAAACGCCAAGAGGGCCGCGAGGAGCAAAGCCTTCCCGTAACCGAGTGGTTACTGGACGATAAACCCGAACACCTTTTCTTAAGACCCGAGACTGAAATTATCAGCCCTGATAATCCCTCAGGCTTCAAGCTCGATGTACCGGAATTCAAGTTCAATCGGGGTGAGTTGTATAACCTGAGCATCACCCGCGGTACGTTGACCCCCGAAGAGCGTTACATCATCAACAATCACATCGTGCAAACCATTTTGATGCTTAGCCACCTGCCCTTCCCAAGCCACCTTGGAAATATTGCCGAAATTGCGGGCGGCCACCATGAAAAAATGGATGGCAGCGGTTATCCAAAACGGTTGAAACGAGAGGAAATGAGCCTGGCGGCGCGAATGATGGCCATTGCCGATATTTTCGAAGCCTTGACCGCTTCGGATCGCCCTTACAAACGCGGAAAAACACTGAGTGAGGCGCTGAAAATCATGACCGGCATGTGCCGTGATGCCCATATTGATGCGCAACTGTTCGAGCTGTTTTTACGCGAACAGATTTACATGCAGTACGCCCGGCAGTTTCTTGAGCCACATCAAATCGACACCGTTGATATCGAAGAGCTACTACTCAAAACCGGGCGTTAAACTAATTCAGGATCAGCAATCGCTTGCACGCAAGAAAATTGCGGCAAGCGCTTCAATACCCTGCTGGTCATTTTCGCTGAACCGGCCAACGCTCGGACTGTCCAGGTCAAGTACGCCGATAAGACGCCCGTCTTTAATCAACGGCACCACCAGTTCACTGTTGGAGGCGCTGTCGCAGGCAATATGCCCGGCGAAGGCGTGTACATCTTCGACCCGCTGGGTTTGCTCAGTCGCTGCAGCAGCACCACACACACCCCGTCCGAACGGAATGCGCACACAGGCAATCTGCCCCTGAAAAGGCCCCAATACCAGTTCTTGATTGCGATTGAGGTAAAAACCGGCCCAATTCAGGTCATCAATCTGGTGGTACAGAAAAGCTGAGAATTGGGCGGCATTGGCAATAAAATCCCGCTCATCCGCCAACAAAGACTCCAACTGCGCCGCCAATAAGGCGTAACCGTCCAGGCCTGAGCCTGAGGCGTTCAAATCAATCATTTCGCTTGCTCCAACAATTTCAATCCAACCCAGTAACGCGCGAACTGATAAGCACAGCGCCCGTTACGGTTGCCGCGCCCTGTCGCCCAGCGCACAGCTAAAATATCCAACGCAGCATCGCGCTGCCATTGCAAGCCAGCCTTGCTGGCCAGCACGTCGATCCAGTGCTCAACCACGCTCAGAAAGTGATCTTGGGTAAAAGGGTAAAACGATAGCCAAAGGCCAAATCGATCAGACAATGCAATCTTGTCTTCCACCGCTTCATTAGGGTGAAGCTCGCCATCAACGTTCTTCCAGTTCTCGTTATCACTTTCTTTTTCGGGAACCAAATGCCGCCGGTTTGAGGTGGCATAGAGCAGAACATTGTCTGGCGCTTGCTCAAGCGATCCATCCAACACACTTTTCAGAACCCGGTAATCACCTTCACCGGACTCAAATGACAAGTCATCACAAAATAAAACAAAGCGTTGTGACAAACCTTGCAACTGTTCGACAACTCGCGGGAGATCCGCCAGATGGTCACGTTCAATTTCAATCAAACGCAAGCCGGCCGGGGCATACTCGGCAAGCAGCGCGCGAATGATTGACGATTTTCCGGTACCGCGCGAGCCCCACAGCAAAGCATGGTTGGCCGGCAGCCCCTCCAGAAATTGTTTAGTATTGCGCCCCAACTGATCACGCTGGCTATCGACGCCGATCAGGTCAGTAAGGCGCATCTCAAGGCTCACTTGGAGTGGCATCAAGTAACCCGAGCGGCCTTCACGTTGCCAACGGGCCGCCAGGCAATCGCCCCAATCTATCGGCTCGCGATGCGCTGGCAGTAAAGGTTCAAGACGCGCTAGAACTGATTCAGCCCGCTCTAAAAAGGCCTCAAGTTTAGACTCCACATTATTTCCTCAGACTGATACACATGATGGCGCGTTGAAATCAAGCGCTCGGTCCCCGCCCACAAGGCGGTACAAACGACAAATCCGCCAGCCCTGAAATTGATGCGGCTCAAGCGGCATTTCGATTACTCTTGCCCGCCAAAGGGAATGGAATCAGGTGCAGCACCCATGGACATAAGACTCACCCATCGCCTGTCTTATAAACAGGCAAGGTTGACAGTGCTGGTCGGCTTCATTCTGGGCACCATACTGAGCGTGGTGCAAATTGGGATCGATTATGCCAGTGAAAACGCCGCCATCAATCGTGAAATCCAATCCCTTTTAGATATCAGTCATAATCCGGCGTCGCGAATTGCTTACAACCTGGACTCAGAACTTGCACAAGAACTGGTAATGGGTCTGCTGCGTTCACCGGCCATCACCGGCGCCAAAATCAGCGACAACGATAAAAATGTCCTCGCCGCCGTCCAGGAACAACCCGAAAGCGGCCGCTTCCGGGCGCTCAGTGATTTTTTGTACGGCTCCACGCGCAGCTTTGATGACAGGCTTTATTTCAATCACCTACCCGAACTAAGCGTCGGTGAGTTGCACCTTGAGGTGGATACATTCCCTTTTGGAAGCCGGTTCCTGCATCGCGCCGAAATTACGTTGCTCAGCGGTTTTGCCCGCAGTTTTTTGCTGACGTTCATTCTTCTGGGCCTGTTCTATTTGATGCTCACGCAGCCATTGGTGCGGGTCATTCGTGCCCTCAGCAGCAGTAAACCCGGAGACCCGCAACAACCACGCATTCAGTGCCCACCTCGACACGAAGATGACGAAATTGGTGTTTTGGTCAACGCCGCCAATCAGCAATTTGACGCAGTCGCGCGAGAAATCGAGCAGCGACGCAACGCAGAAAATCGCCTGAATGAATATTTGTCCCAACTCGAAGACATGGTCAAGGCGCGCACCCAGGAACTCGAAGCGATCAATAGACGCCTCAGCCAGTCAAATGAAGAGCTGGAAGCCGCGCGCAGCACCGCGTTGAAAATGGCTCAGGCGCGCTCTGCGTTCCTGGCCGCAATGAGCCACGAAATACGCACACCTCTGAACGGGCTTCTGGGCATGCTGGCATTGTGTTTGGACAGCCCACTGAACGCTGAGCAACACCAGCAACTGTCGATTGCCCATGACTCAGGCAAAGTACTGGTCGAACTGCTCAATGATATTCTCGACCTGTCGAAATTCGACGCCGGGCAGTTGGAGCTTGAACATATAGCATTCGACCTGGGAACCCTGGTTGAAGACACTGCCAATCTGCTCTCGCAAAATGCAGCCCCCAGCGTTGAGCTGACCTGCTTGATTGACCCGCAATTTCCGGCACTGGTACTGGGTGACCCCACACGCGTACGCCAAATCGTCAGCAATCTCTTATCCAACGCCCTGAAGTTCACTCGCTTCGGCCGTGTCGATGTGCGTTTAAGCGCACACGACGACAAGGTCAGTATCCAGGTGTGCGACACCGGTATCGGTATTGCACAAGAAGCTCAGATACGTATCTTCAGCCCATTCACTCAGGCCGGGGCCGGTATCAATCGCCAATATGGCGGTACCGGGCTGGGATTGGCGCTTACCCGCAGCCTGTGCGAAGTCATGAAGGGTCGCCTGACTATCAGTTCCGAAATTGGTTTTGGCAGTCAGTTTTGTGCTGAGCTTCCCTTGCCTTGCCATACCCCGGCGATCAGTCTTGCTCCGCTGTCAGGGCAAGTGATTGCAGTCAGCGCTGAAGGCAGCGGCCTGAATGAACTGTTAAAAAGCTATTTGCCCCTCTGGGGCCTGCAATATAGCCGTTACAACCTCGGCACTTCATTGGTCGGCATTGACCTGAATCTGTTGATAACCGACTGCCCTGAATGCTTGCTTGGCGTCCGTCCAGCCATCACTGCGCCTATTCTGCTGGTCACCGCCTATGGCAATTTTATGCCGGGCGATCAAGTCAATGCTCTGGCACCGCTGCTGCAGAAAGCCAGACCACTGTCACGCCACGCGCTTTATCATGCGCTGCAGCATTTGTTGCATAAAGGCGGCGACGACAACCTCAGTGTGCAAGTCAGCAATTTGCCCAGCAAACATCGCGCTCGAATATTGCTGGTAGAAGATAACCCTGTGAACCAGTTAGTCGCTAAAGGGATGCTCAGCAAGCTAGGCTGCGAAGTGGTGATTGCAGCTCATGGCGGCGAAGCCTTGACCCTTCTGGAAGACGATTTGTTTGATCTGGTGCTGATGGACTGCAACATGCCGGTAATGGATGGCTATGAGACCAGCCGTCAAATCCGCCAGAGCAGTCGTTGGTCAGAGCTGCCGATTGTTGCCTTGACGGCCAATGCCATGCCCGAGGAGCGGGAGCGCTGCCGCTCCGCGGGCATGAATGACTACCTGGCCAAACCGTTCCGGCGTGAAGAACTGGCAGCCCTGCTGGATACATGGGTGCCACTCAAGGCGTAAACACTGTGACTGCCAGCCCTTTGGAAGGTTATCTCCTGCGGGGGGCTCGCTCGCTACGTGTCCTTCAGCTTTTATCCAGCAGTGCTTCAATGTCCGCTTTGAGCGCTTCAGGCTTGGTCGCCGGGGCAAAGCGCTTTACGCGTCCGTCAGGCTCAATCAGAAACTTGGTAAAGTTCCACTTGATCCCTTTGGAGCCCAAGACTCCCGGAGCCCGTTTTTTGAGCTCAATGAACAGCGGATGGGCATTCTGACCGTTGACCTCCACCTTCTTGAACAATGGAAAGGTCACGCCAAAATTCAATTCACAAAACTCGGAAATGGCCGCTTCATCTTCAGGTTCTTGCTTGCCGAACTGATTACACGGAAAACCAAGAATCACCAGCCCTTGGTCTTTATACGCTTGCCACAGTTTCTCAAGGCCTTTGTACTGCGGCGTGAAGCCACATTTGCTGGCGGTGTTGACCACCAACACGGCTTTACCCGCAAAGTCCGCCAGCGTCTTTTGCTCGCCGCCCAGCGTGGTGCAAGGAATAGTGAACAGTTTGTCAGTCATTGTGCAGCCTCAGAGGCGGACTAGCCGTGGCGGGGAACCAGGTTCAGGCACACCGAGTTGATGCAGTAACGCAGCCCGGTGGGTGGAGGACCGTCTGGAAAGACATGACCCAGATGTGCATCGCACTTTGCACAGACCACCTCGGTTCGGACCATGCCATGGCTGACATCACGAATCTCGACCATCGCACTGTCACCAATGGGTGCGTAAAAGCTCGGCCAGCCACAACCGGAATCAAACTTGGTGCTGGAATCGAACAGCGGCTCATCGCAGCAAATACAGTGATAAACCCCATCGGTTTTAGTCGCGTTGTATTTCCCCGAGAAAGGCCGCTCGGTGCCCTTGAGGCGGCAGACATTGTATTGCTCAGGATCAAGCATCGCCTTCCATTCTTCTTGGGTTTTACTTAACTTTTCCATGGTTCTACCTCTGCAACTGAAAAAGCCCGACCAGTGGCTTTTCCAGGGATCGGGTGGCACGTATGATTGCGCCTCGTTATGCGCCAGTCTGGCACCCGCTCAATCTGCATACAAACGGATTCTTGAAGCAGGGCGGTGTTTGCCACTGCGTGAAAACGCAGAATTTCCCAGAGCTGTGGTACTCACACGGTCTGGATCGTTCATTTTCGGGATCACATCGCCATGCAGGTCAGCAAATCAAACAAGCTCGCCAACGTCTGTTATGACATTCGCGGCCCAGTGCTAAAGCACGCCAAACGACTGGAAGAGGAAGGCCATCGCATCCTCAAGCTGAATATCGGCAACCCGGCGCCCTTTGGTTTTGAAGCGCCGGATGAAATCCTTCAGGACGTGATCCGCAATCTGCCAACGGCGCAAGGCTACAGTGACTCAAAAGGCCTCTTCAGCGCGCGCAAGGCCGTCATGCAGTACTACCAGCAAAAACAGGTCGAAGGCGTCGGTATCGAAGACGTTTACCTGGGTAATGGTGTGTCCGAACTGATCGTGATGTCACTGCAAGCCTTGCTCAACAATGGCGACGAAGTGCTGGTGCCGGCACCGGACTACCCTCTGTGGACCGCCGCCGTAACACTGGCTGGCGGCCATCCCGTGCACTACCTGTGCGACGAACAGGCCAATTGGTGGCCCGACCTGGCTGACATCAAGGCCAAGATCACCCCCAATACCAAGGCTATGGTCATCATCAACCCCAATAACCCGACGGGGGCTGTGTACTCCAAAGAAGTGCTGCTGGGCATGCTCGAACTGGCGCGCCAGCACAACCTGGTGGTGTTTTCGGACGAGATCTACGACAAGATTCTTTACGATGATGCAGTGCACATCTGCACCGCATCATTGGCACCCGATGTGTTGTGCCTGACCTTCAACGGCCTGTCCAAGTCGTACCGGGTGGCAGGTTTCCGCTCCGGCTGGATCGCCATCTCCGGCCCCAAGCACAATGCTCAAAGTTACATTGAAGGCATCGACATGCTGGCCAATATGCGCCTGTGCGCAAACGTACCCAGCCAACATGCCATTCAAACCGCACTCGGTGGCTATCAGAGCATTAATGATCTGGTGCTGCCAAACGGGCGCCTTCTGGAACAGCGTAACCGCACCTGGGAACTGCTGAACGACATCCCGGGGGTCAGCTGTGTCAAACCGATGGGCGCACTTTATGCCTTCCCACGCATCGATCCAAAAGTCTGCCCGATCCTCAACGATGAAAAATTCGTTCTGGACCTGCTGCTTTCGGAAAAACTATTGGTGGTTCAAGGCACCGCGTTCAACTGGCCATGGCCAGATCACTTCCGCGTTGTAACCTTGCCGCGCGTCGATGAATTGGACATGGCCATCGGTCGAATCGGAAGTTTTCTTAAAAACTACCGTCAGTAATTTCATCCTGTGCTGTGCGATGACAGAAAAGTCGCACAGCATGTGTCGAATTAAATATTCTTCATTTCCTCCCTCGCCCCGCAAAATCCACGGCCAACGTTTTTTTTGAAACCCCTAATATCCCGGTTTTGCTGGCTATGACTCAGCAATCCCCCAAAAAAAAGCCAATTACTTTATTAGGAAATTTCTTGCACGTGACTAGAATTCATTTGTAGGACACAGTTTGAAATAGTCGCTCGGTTGAATAGCCTGTGGCAGCACCTTATATACCCGCATGCGGCAACACCTTTAAGACGAGGAGATTCTTACAACCATGATGCGCATTCTGCTGTTTTTGGCCACTAACCTGGCGGTCGTGCTGATTGCCAGCATTACCTTGAGCCTGTTCGGCTTTGACGGGTTCATGGCGGCCAACGGGGTTGATCTGAACCTCAGTCAGCTATTGATATTCTGTGCCGTCTTTGGTTTTGCTGGGTCTTTGTTCTCACTCTTCATATCCAAATGGATGGCGAAGATGAGCACCAGCACCCAAGTGATTACTCAACCACGTACCCGCCATGAACAATGGCTGATACAGACTGTTGAGCAGCTCTCGCGAGAAGCTGGGATCAAGATGCCCGAAGTGGGTATTTTCCCGGCCTATGAGGCGAACGCCTTTGCCACCGGCTGGAACAAAAATGACGCGTTGGTCGCGGTGAGTCAGGGTTTGCTGGAGCGTTTTTCGCCTGACGAAGTAAAAGCCGTTCTGGCCCACGAAATTGGTCACGTCGCCAACGGCGATATGGTGACACTGGCGCTGATTCAGGGCGTGGTGAACACCTTCGTGATGTTTTTCGCCCGTATCATCGGCAACTTTGTCGACAAAGTCGTGTTCAAGAACGACGAAGGCCGCGGGATTGCTTACTACGTAGCGACCATCTTCGCCGAACTGGTTCTGGGCTTCCTCGCCAGCGCCATCGTGATGTGGTTCTCGCGCAAACGTGAATTCCGCGCTGACGAAGCCGGTGCTCATTTGGCGGGTACCACCGCCATGATCAGTGCTCTGCAGCGCCTGCGCTCCGAACAGGGCTTGCCGGTGCATATGCCGGACACAATGGCTGCATTTGGTATCAATGGCGGGCTCAAGCAAGGTTTGGCACGGATGTTCATGAGCCATCCACCCCTTGAAGAACGCATCGACGCACTGCGTCGCCGCGGCTAAAACCTGCGGCAAACGCCGAAAAAGAAAAAGGGTGACGCTGGTCACCCTTTTTTGTGCCTGCATTTAGCTATTGGCTGCTTTATTCAGCCGATAGACACGCTCAACCAGACGCGTAACGCCACCCTTGAGAAATTTCCACTCCTGATCAAGAACGTCCGGCTGCTCGACTACCTCCAGTGACCAGGCAGGACACAGAAGGCTTTCAACTTCTGCGTGCGGCACTGAAAAGGGCGGGCCTTTCATCTGTGACTGGTCGTAATCGAGCGTTATCAATAAGCCTTTGCACCCGTTCGGGAGAATCTGTGTCAGGCGCCCCGCATACGCGGCACGCATCTCCACAGGTAAGGCAATCATTGCCGCGCGGTCATAGAACGCCGAACAGTCAGCCACGTCTGCCGCCGACAGCGCAAAAATATCCCCGCACATAATCCTCACAGGGCCGGCCTCATAGACCTTGAAGGCACCCTGCTGCCGGATGTTGGGCATGACCTTCTGCTCAGCGAAAAACTGCTCTACGGCCGTCTGCGAGAGCTCTATGCCCAACACGTCATACCCTTGGGCCGCCAACCAGCTTAAATCGAGACTTTTGCCACAAAGAGGCACCAGAACGCGACTGCCCTGCGCCACATCCAGTGTGGGCCACAAACGTCTCAAGTAAGGGTTGACCTCTTGAAGATGAAAGCCGATCTGATTGCGCTCCCATCGGTGGTGCCAAAATTCGGGCTGCATGATTCACCTTTAAATTCGATAAATAAGCGCTAAAACTTATATTGGATTTAGATCAATGATCGGGATGAAGATGACCCATCTTAACCTTGAGGACATCGTTCATGCTTCCCAGCCTGTATATCTCTCACGGCTCGCCGATGCTAGCGCTGGAACCGGGCGCCAGTGGCCCGGCGCTTGAGCGCTTGGCCGCCGAGTTACCACGGCCCAAAGCCATTGTGCTGGTTTCGGCGCACTGGGAAAGTGCTGACTTGCGAGTCGCCAGCCACCCTGCCCCGACAACCTGGCATGACTTCGGCGGTTTCCCGCCCGCCTTGTTTGCCGTGCAATACCCGGCCCCCGGTGAGCCGACGCTTGCGGCCCATGTTGTAGAGCTGCTTGGCGAGCATGGCCTGTCGGCCAGTCTTGACCCCAACCGACCTTTTGACCACGGCGCTTGGGTACCGCTATCGCTGATGTACCCGGCGGCGGATATTCCTGTGGTGCAAGTTTCCCTACCCAGCCTCCTTGGTCCAGCAGGCCAAACCCAGGTAGGACAGGCGTTGAGCGCTTTGCGCAATGAGGGGGTGCTGCTGATCGGTTCAGGCAGCATTACCCACAACCTGCGCGAACTTGATTGGCACGCAGGCACTGAAAATGCCTTGCCCTGGGCATTGGCCTTTCGTGAATGGATCATCGAAAAGCTGGCTGCCAACGACGAAGCGGCTCTGCATGATTACCGGCAGCTAGCGCCCTTTGCGGCACGAAACCACCCAAGCGAAGAGCACTTGCTGCCGCTATATTTTGCTCGCGGTGCCGGCGGCGATTTCAGTGTTGCGCACAAAGGGTGGACGCTGGGCGCGCTGGGAATGGATATTTATCGGTTTGGATAATTCGCACAGTCGCTGACGAGGAACGAAGGCTCAGCACAAACCACAGGCAAAAAAAATCCCCGAACCAGTCGGGGATTTTTTTAGCGATCAATCACTGCAACAGTGATTAATCTTCGCGGTAGCGACGCAGCTTGAGCTGCTTGCCAGCAACGCGGGTGTCTTTCAGTTTGGCCAGCAAACTTTCCAGACCCACTTCCGGCAACTCTACCAGGCTGAAGCTGTCACGCACCTGGATGCGACCGATCGCTTCACGTGCCAGGCCACCCTCGTTGAGGATAGCGCCCAGCAGGTTCTTGGCAGCGATGCCATCACGTGCGCCCAGCGCAGTACGGCAGCGAGCACGGCCTTCGGCCAATGGAACCGGAGCACGACGCTCACGATCACCACGGTCCGGACGGTCACCCGAACGCTCGGAACGCTCACGCGGTGCGCTGTTCGGCACCAGTGGACGCTCACGCTCGATAGCAGCCAGTGTCAGGGCCTGACCATTGGTTGCTTTACGCAGCAGGGCCGCGGCCAAAGCACGTGGGCTGCAACCGATATCGGCAATCAGACGATCCAGCAGATCACCATGAGTCGATTCAGCGTCAGCAACCAGCGGCGTCAGGCTGTTGGTCAACTTCTTGATGCGGGCATCAAGAACAGCTTGAGCATCCGGCAGGCGGACTTCAGCAACTTTCTGACCCGTTACACGCTCGATCACTTGCAGCATGCGGCGCTCACGTGGAGTCACCAGCAACAATGCGCGACCTTCGCGACCGGCACGGCCAGTACGGCCGATACGGTGAACGTAGGACTCTGGATCGTAAGGCATGTCAACGTTGAACACGTGAGTGATACGTGGAACATCGAGACCACGGGCAGCAACGTCGGTCGCAACAACGATGTCCAGACGGCCATCCTTGAGGGAGTCGATAACGCGCTCACGTTGGTTCTGAGCAATGTCACCGTTCAGCGCAGCAGCTTTATAGCCTTTGGCTTCAAGGGCACTGGCAAGATCCAGGGTCGCTTGTTTGGTACGCACAAACATGATCAGCGCGTCGAAGTCTTCAACTTCCAGCAGGCTCAATACAGCCGAGGTCTTCTGGTCAGCGTGAACCAACAGGTGAGCCTGTTCGATCGCGGTAACGGTCTGAGTCTTGGTCTGGATCTTCACGTGTTGCGGATCGCGCAGATGGCGTTCAGCAATGGCACGGATCGACTGCGGCAAAGTTGCCGAGAACAGTACGGTCTGACGGGTTGCTGGCAAGGACTTGAAGATCACTTCAAGGTCGTCCATGAAACCCAGTTTGAGCATTTCGTCGGCTTCGTCGAGAACCAGGTGGTTCACAGTCGCCAATACTTTTTCGTCGCGACGCAGGTGGTCGCACAGACGGCCCGGAGTGGCGACAACGATCTGAGCGCCATTACGGATTGCTTTCAGTTGTGGGCCCATAGGGGCGCCGCCGTAAACGGCTACAACAGTAACGCCCGGCATTTGCTTGGCGTAGGTTTCGAAAGCGGTTGCTACTTGCAGCGCCAACTCACGGGTTGGCGCCAGGATCAGGGCTTGCGGCTCGCGCTTAGCAGGATCGATGCGATGCAGAATCGGCAGTGCGAACGCGGCGGTTTTACCCGTACCGGTTTGCGCCTGACCAATCATGTCGTGACCGGCCATAATGATCGGGATCGATTGATGCTGAATAGCCGAAGGTTCTTCGTAGCCAGTCGCTGCGACTGCTGCAAGAATGTTCGGATTAAGATTAAAAGCGGCGAAGCCGCCGGTTTCCTGGGTCATGGGTCTGCCTCTAAGTGCATCCGCAAAGACCCATGCTCCAAAGCTGCGCATGCCGTGTAAGACTCAAGAGTCGCCCTGGCTGCTTTGTCGGCGGGGATTTGCGAAAACGTTTAAATGAATGGAGCGTTCAGGGTTGTCCGCGAAACGGACGAGCAGCCGAAGCGTGCTTCGGGAAATGCGACACCTAAACGTGGCCCGGCTAAAGGCCGGCGCGCACTATACCGGATTTATCAAAAAAAAGAAGCGCTTTTTTAAGACAAAATAGCCTGTATGCCTCTATAGGCCGGGCTTCAACGATATTTTTCGGTTTAAAAAATCATCAAACGCCTGCCTGCACGGGAGCAAAGGCTAAAACGATTCATCTTTACACCTCACGTAGCAGGGCGAATCGCCTTGATCAGTGACTCAAGTGAATAGCCCAACCGCGGCGCCAAGGCTTGAGCCCTTGCCGTCAGCGCGTCTAGATCAAGTGTCTGGTCAAGCTCGGCAGGCACCATAAGGATGACATTGCCCTCTTTGACCGGCAGTTCCCAGTAATGACGGTGATAAAGCCCGCGCAGCAAAGCAGCTCCCAGCGGTTTGCCATCGTCTGTTGCCCACTGGTTAATGATGAGCCAGCCATTGGGCGCGAGTTTCTTCTGGCAATTCTCCAAAAATGTCCACGCCAAATGCCCGGCTGCCGGCCCCAGATCGTTATAGAGATCGACGAAAATAAGGTCGGCGGGCTCGGCGCTGTCCAGCAGTTCAAGCGCATCACCGATGCGGATGTACAACCGCGGGTCATCGTCCAGCCCCAAGTATTCGATGGCCAGACGCGGTACGTCTGGACGCAGCTCAATCGCTTCAACGTCTTCAAGGGGCAAGAACTTAAGACAAGCCTGCGTCAGAGTGCCGGCACCCAAACCCAGAAACAACGCACTCTCCGGCGCTTCATGGCACAGCGCCCCGATCAGCATGGCCCGGGTGTAGTCGTATTCCAGCCAGCTGGGGTCCGCCGTAAACACACAGCTTTGCTCGATCGCATCACCAAATTCGAGGAAGCGGTAATCAGCCACTTCCAGCACTCGAATCATGCCGAAATCATCATGGACTTCGGCGAGCAGACGCTCCACGCGCTCCTCAGACATTTCCTCTCCTTACCGCGCTCCGGCACACCCGCCGCACTGTAAATCAACCACTCATCATGAGCGCAAAGGCGCGATTGTCAGCGATTGCGGCTTAATAGGTCACGCACTAATTGCTGCTAACATGCGTCACCCACTTCCGAAAACTAGAGTCTGCGATGAGCCAATCCTGGAGCCCTGACAGCTGGCGCGCCCTGCCGATCCAGCAACAACCCCACTACCCGGACGCAGCGCACCTGCTGCGAGTCGAGCAAAGCCTGGCCAGTTATCCGCCATTGGTGTTCGCCGGAGAGGCCCGAGAGCTGCGCCGACAGTTTGCCGAGGTGACTCAAGGACGAGCGTTTCTGCTTCAGGGCGGTGATTGCGCCGAGAGTTTTGCGGAATTTTCAGCCGCCAAGATCCGCGACACCTTCAAAGTGTTGCTGCAAATGGCCATTGTCATGACCTTCGCCGCGGGCTGCCCAGTGGTGAAAGTCGGGCGCATGGCCGGGCAATTCGCCAAACCGCGCTCAGCCAATGATGAAACGATCAATGGGGTCACGCTGCCCGCTTATCGCGGCGATATCGTCAACGGCATCGGCTTTGATGAAAAAAGCCGTGTGCCTGATCCAGAGCGCTTGTTGCAGTCGTACCACCAGTCCACGGCCACCTTGAACCTGCTGCGCGCATTTGCCCAAGGCGGCTTTGCCGACCTGCACCAGGTGCACAAGTGGAACCTGGACTTTATCGCCAACTCAGCGCTGGCCGAAAAATACAGCCAGTTGGCCGATCGTATCGACGAAACCCTGGCATTCATGCGCGCCTGCGGCATGGACAGCTCGCCGCAGCTGCGCGAAACCAGCTTCTTTACCGCCCACGAAGCGTTGCTGCTCAACTATGAAGAAGCCTTTGTGCGCCGCGACAGTCTGACCAACGATTACTACGACTGCTCGGCCCATATGCTGTGGATCGGCGACCGGACACGTCAGCTCGATGGTGCCCACGTCGAGTTCCTGCGCGGGGTCAACAACCCGATCGGGGTCAAGGTCGGGCCAAGCATGAACAACGAGGACTTGATTCGCCTGATCGATATTCTCAACCCGCAAAACGATCCGGGCCGTCTCAATCTGATCGTGCGCATGGGCGCTGACAAAGTGGGTGATCACTTGCCTCAGCTGATTCGCGCCGTGGAAGGCGAAGGCAAACAAGTGCTGTGGAGCTGCGATCCGATGCACGCCAACACTATCAAGGCCAGCAGCGGCTACAAGACCCGTGATTTTGCGCAGATCCTCGGTGAAGTGAAGCAATTCTTCCAGGTGCACGAAGCCGAGGGCAGTTATGCCGGCGGCATTCATATCGAGATGACCGGGCAGAACGTCACCGAGTGCATTGGCGGGGCTAACCCGATCACCGAAGACGGGTTATCAGATCGTTACCATACCCACTGCGACCCGCGCATGAACGCCGACCAATCGCTGGAACTGGCATTTTTGATTGCCGAGACGCTGAAACAGGTAAAACGCTAAACGCTTCCAACCCTCTCCCCACGGGAGAGGGTTGGGCTAAGGGCCTTGCACACCGCGTACTCACTTGTTAAACGGGTCATCCCAAAAAGCCCTCTGACTTTCAGTCTCAATGTCCGCCCTGCTCAACCCCAGATCCTTCAGCGCTGCATCGCTGATACGCCTCAGGTACGCTCTTTCCCGCGAAAGCTGATACCAGCGAGCAACCTGAGTCATCCACATCCTGCCTCTTTGACCTTTCATCACTTGGCACCTCCGTTGAGATGGCTCAAGTCTCTGCTCGGGCGTAATATCAATCCAACGAATGTTTCTTATGCAATACATCTCAGAGATTGATGAATGGCCGACTTCCCCAGTATCGACACGGATTTGTTGCGTACCTTCGCCGCGATTGCCGATCACGGCGGGTTTACCCGTGCCGCTGAAGTCATCAATCGCACACAATCAGCCGTGAGCATGCAAATGAAACGGCTGGAGGAAGACGTACTGCAGTGCGCACTGTTCCAGCGTGATGGACGCACTGTCAGCCTCACCCCTGAAGGGGTCGTGCTGCTCAGTTATGCCCGGCGCATTCTTAAACTGCACAGTGAAGTGATTAATACCCTACGCCAGCCACACATGGTCGGCACCGTGAAAATCGGTTCGCCCGATGACTATGTGATGAGATTTTTACCCGGCGTGCTGTCTCGCTTTGCTCAGGACTACCCGCTGATCAATGTCGAAGTGCATTGTGAGCCGTCAGCATTGTTGCTGCAGCGCAGTGACCTCGACCTGACCATCGTGACCCGAAAACCCGGCACTGAAATGGGCCAGATCCTGCGTCAGGAGCGCTTTGTGTGGATGGTGGCCCAAGGCTTCTCGCCCCACGAACAAACACCCTTGCCACTGGCGATGTTCAATACCGATTGCTTTTGCCGAACCTGGGCCTGCAATGCACTGGATATTCAGCAACGCGAATACCGTGTGGCCTACACCAGTGCCAGCCTCGCGGCGATCAATGCCGTGGTCAGCACCGGCCTGGCTGTGACTGCTCAGTTGCAAAGTCTGCTGACGGATAATCTGCGAATCATCGGCAAGGAAGAAAACCTGCCTACGCTCCCCTCGGCCAGCATTGTGCTACTGCGTAAGCCCAACAGTACCCCTTCACCCATTATTGAGTGCTTCGCCGAGTACATCGTGGAAGGCTTTAAGCTTTGAGCGCCAGCAACGCGGCGCACAGCAGCAAGAAGGCACAGTACAAGCCTCGCAACAGGCGCTCCGGCATGGCGTGAGCCATCTTCACGCCCCAACTGATGCTCAACAGACCGCCGACAGCCATTGGGATTCCCATGCCCCAGTTGACCTCTCCGTGGGCCGCATAGGTCAGCAGCGTAACCGCTGTGCTGGGTGCAGCAAGGGCCAGCGACAAGCCTTGGGCAACCACTTGAGTCGTGCCAAACACACTGGTCAGCACGGGAGCCGCCACCACTGCTCCGCCCACGCCAAACAGGCCGCCCGTGGTGCCCGCCACCGCGCCTAACACACCAAACCATGGCCAGCCAAACCGGGAGCCGGTCACTGGCGGGGCCGACGAGGTGAGCATTTTGATCAGGTTATACAGGGTGATCACGAGCAGGAAGGCGACAAATCCCCAGCGAATAATGCGCCCATCAACCCCGACAGCAAGCATTGCGCCTAACCATGCGAAGCTGAAACTCATCAGCACCAGCGGCAATGCCTGACGCAGATTGATCCGGTTGCGCTGCTGATAGCGGTACAGCGCCAAAAACACATTGGGCACTGACATTGCCAAGGCTGTACCTTGCGCCAACTGCTGATCCAGCCCGAACCACAACCCGAGGACCGGGATCGCGATTAGCCCGCCACCGATCCCGAACAACCCGCCCAACGCTCCCATCGCGACACCTAAGGCGCCATACATTACAAAATCGATCAGCATTACGGCCCCTCTTCGTGAACCCGCATGCTATCCACTCGCCCGCGCCCGGCAAAGCGTCAGAGCATACTTTTTAACGGCGAAAAAAAGCCCGACCTTAAGGCCGGGCTTTTCAGAGTGCGGTTAACGCCAGGTTTAAACCTTGGCGCGGCCCTTGTAGGAGCCACCGTCACGGGTATCGATCTCGATCCAGTCGCCGATTTCAACGAAATCTGCAACGCTCAGCTCAGTACCGTTTTTCAGTTTGGCAGGCTTCATCACCTTGCCCGAAGTGTCGCCGCGAGCGGAACCTTCGGTGTAGTCAACCTGACGCACGATAGTGGTCGGCAGCTCTACGGAAACCAGACGCTCTTCAAAGAAGATCGCTTCGCAAACGTCGGTCATGCCTTCTTCGATGAAAGGCAGAACAGCTTCGATGTCTTCAGCGTTCAACTCGTACATGGTGTAGTCAGTGGTGTCCATGAACGTGTAGGTGTCGCCGCTGATGAAGGACAGGGTCGCTTCTTTGCGATCCAGGATCACGTCATCCAGCTTGTCGTCAGCGCTGTATACGATTTCAGTCTTGTAGCCAGTCAGCAGGTTCTTCAGCTTGGTCTTCATGATTGCGCTGTTACGACCGGACTTGGTGAATTCAGCTTTCTGAACCAACCAAGGGTCGTTTTCGAGCTTGATGACTGTACCGGGTTTAAGCTCTTTACCAGTTTTCATTGCGAGTATCCGAATTTGGATTGAGATTTACAAAAATCTAGGCCGCGTATCATATCCAATTTCTATAAAACAGTACTAGCGCTTGAGCAAGATCCGCTTGCAATGACTGTTCCAGACACCAGCGCTCGGCATGCGCAGTCAGCTCTGGCCAGTGCTCAAGCAGCTGATTCCAGCCCACAGCCATATCTGAACCGGCATTCCAGGCATGCCACAGGCGTGTGAACGCATCAGCGGCCCCGGGTGAAAGGCCTTTAACATACAAAGCGAGAAACGCATCGAGCTTGTCCCAGTGCGCATTTTCTTCCTGCTCGTAGATATGCCAAAGAAATGGCCGTCCCGCCCATTGCGCCCGCACAAACGAGTCCTCGCCGCGCACTGCATTGAAATCACAGCACCATAACAACGTGTCGTAGTCCTGCTGGCGGACAAACGGTAACGCCTGAACGACCAACGCTCCACGCTGCTCGACTGAACCCAGCGCCAGTTCGTCGACCCCGAGCCAGCGCAACAAATCACCCATAATGCGGCTTTGCGGCACCAACAGATGAGTGGGCGCGGAGCCTGCGGCCATTGCATCCAGCCAGCTGGCCAAGCCGCTATTCTCGTAAGCAAACAGGGAGATAAGGCGGGCATTATCAGCCGCATACACGCCCAACCCCTGCAAAAAAGCCTGTTTCGCTTGGGGAGCTTGATCAAATGCACGTCGTCGCTCAAGCAAATCGGCTTCACGCAGCAGCCCTCCCGTCCCAGCACCGAACCCTGGAAAAAAGAACATTCGCTTCAAGCCATCAGGCCGCAGCGATGGCAATCCATGACAACCGCTGACCCAGTCTTCAGCGCTCAAATATTCCAGGTTGATCCATAAGGCAGGCGTCGGGCGGGCTTTCATGGCCTGTAAATAAGCCTGCGGGAGCTTGCAGCCGAAGGCCTCAACTACCACATCCGCGACCTCTACCACGGGCCATTGCTCAGGCCACTGACACACGTGAACACCCTGCTGCCATTGCTGGGCAACGCTCGGGTCAGCTTCCGGGCAAAGGGGAGCAAAGGCCTTTAAGTCATCGACCCAGAGCCGCACGGATTGCTGATGCTCAGCAACCAGCTGCCGGGCCAGACGCCAGGTGACTCCAATGTCGCCGTAGTTATCGACCACACTGCAAAAAATATCCCAGGAGGCTTTCATTCCGGGCTCCCACATTCAAAGGACCGATTGTCCGCATATTTCGACGCCGATAGAAGACTTACGACGGATTAATCGGCCAGGTAGTCGTGCGACAATCCCTACTTGTCGTCCTGCCCTATTGAAAACCATGAATAAAAACGCTGTGTACCTGTTGCTGCTGAAAAAACTCGAAGTCGACCTTGATGTGCTCCAACGCGCAGCGCAAACGGCTTATGAAGCCTCAACCGACAAAGAAAATATCGCCGAGAACAAGTACGACACGCTGGGCCTTGAAGCCTCGTATCTGGCGACAGGCCAGGCGCGCCGGGTCGAAGAGATACGCCAAGCGCTTAAAAACTGCCAGGCCATGACACAGGCGCCATATGACACGGCGCAAGGCATTCAGGTCGGGGATTTAATCAGACTGGAGGCCGTTAACGGCAATGAACAATGGGTCTTTCTGGCCCCTGACGCGGCCGGACTCAAGCTGATTCAAGATGACCAGACAATCACCGTCATCACTCCACGCGCCCCCTTGGGCGCTGCATTGTTGCGCAAGCAGCCTGACGACGACGTGCAGATAAACGTCGGCGGTACGGTACAAACCTTTACGGTTTGCGACGCCTACTGACACGGCGTGCTACTTGGCAGCCATCAAACGATTGACTTCACTGCGCACCATATTCGCGTACTCAGGGGGCGACATCGCATCCAGCTCGGCGCGTACCCATTGCGACCAGTTGCCCTTGCGCTTGGCGCGCTCACCAAACAGGCGTGCCGCATCGCCTTTGGCCTTGCCCAGATTGCTCTGCCAAAGGTCATACAAACGGGATTTTTCATCTTCAAGCGCCGCACGCTCAGCGAGGGGCTTGTTGGCGAGGTTGAAGCTCATGAGAATTTCCTGCGGTGTAAATAAGGCGACATCTTACACCGTCGAAAGAAGTGTCTCAGTCTGGTTTTTAACTACGCTGTTACCTCAGGCTCAATCCGCCCCCCAAAATCAACCCATAAACTGATGCAACTTTTTAGACTCGGGTTGACTCCATAACTCATCACCCTTTGACCTGCTAGGAGTACCGCAATGGCTCGTAAAAACGCCGTACAAGCTGCTGAAGATCAAATCAAGGATCAAGCGTTCAGCGAACTGCAAGATTTGATTGCCGAATCTGAAAAGCTGCTCAGTGATAGCGCATCGTTGGTGGGCGAAGAAGGCGAAACCCTGCGTGCGCAGGTCGGCCTTAAGCTGAAACAGGCGCTGGACTCAGTGAGCAATGTGCGTGAACGCACCAAACCGGTGGTGGATGCGACCGAAAACTATATCGGTGGCCATCCATGGCAAACCGTGGCCATCTCCGCCGGTTTCGGCCTGGTGGTGGGCCTGTTGCTGGGCCGTCGCAACTAGTCAGCGTAGCGATTCACTGAAAGCCCCTCACTGTCATGGTGAGGGGCTTTTTCAATTCAGTAATCAGACGCATATACATATTTAATTACATTTGTGGTCGTCTATCCGGATAATTCATAACCTCACCCTGCCAACGAGACAGTCAATGTCCGCCTCTCCCCCTGCAACCAAACCGCTAAGCACGGCCCTCATCCTGCTGATGGCCACCGCCACTGGCCTGGCGGTCGCCAGCAACTATTACGCCCAACCTTTGCTGCATACCATCGCCCAAGAGCTGGGCCTGAGCATGAGCAGCGCCGGCACCGTGGTGATTACCGCGCAGCTCAGTTACGGCGTAGGTTTACTGCTACTGGTTCCGCTGGGGGATTTGTTTGAGCAACGCAGACTGATCGTCACCATGACCGTACTCAGCGCCTTGGGCCTGTTGATGAGCGCGTTCGCACCGTCGCTGACCTGGCTATTGGTGGGAACGGCGATGACAGGACTGTTTTCGGTCTCGGCTCAAGTGCTGGTGCCCATGGCGGCCAGCCTGACAGACCCGCAGAGTCGAGGCCGCGTGGTGGGCACATTGATGAGCGGCCTGCTGCTGGGCATTTTGCTGGCGCGCACGGTCGCCGGCGCCTTGTCATCAGCCGGTGACTGGCGAGCTATCTACCTGCTCGCGGCGGCTCTGATGCTGATCAGTGCCATTGCCCTGTTCTGCGCACTTCCCAACCATCACCACAGCGCCGGGCTGAGCTACCCCAAACTCATCGGCTCGGTGTTCTCGTTATTTGTCGAAGAGCCTGTGCTACGCCTGCGCGCCCTGCTGGGCTTGCTGACCTTTTCATTGTTCGCCTTGTTCTGGACACCGCTGGCTTTCCTACTGGCGGTACCGCCCTACAACTTCTCCGACGCGGTTATCGGCCTGTTTGGCCTCGCGGGGGCCGTCGGCGCAGTGGCTGCAAACTGGGCCGGGCGCATGGCTGATCGCGGCAAAGGCCAACTGGCCACCACTATCGGCCTGCTGGTTCTACTCGCGTGCTGGTTACCCATGGCGTATGCCGGCCATTCATTGGCCGCTTTGCTGATCGGCGTATTGGCCCTCGACTTTGCCGTACAACTGGTGCACGTCAGCAACCAGAACGCCGTTTCAAGGTTCGTCCAGCCGCACGAAATCGCCTGAACGCCGGTTATATCACCTGCTATTTCATAGGTGGCGCTTTGGGCTCACTGGTGGGCGCGCAGACCTATCCCGCATTTGGCTGGGACGGCATCGTCATTGTGGGAGTGGTAGTGGCAACACTGGCACTGGCGGTGTGGGGCTTGAGCCTACAACGCGAAAGCAAATTACAACCTGTCGGATAAACACGACTGGAACACTTTTCATCCCTGGGATAAGTCGCCAGGGTCTGTTTCCGTTTAATTGCAGCCTCAACGCGGCTTGCAATGCAACGGGAACAGACCCTAGGATGCGTAACCCACCTGAAGACGGCCCACCCACACGGGTCGCCTTATTGTTTCGAGACGCCGCATGATCCCTAAAGAATCCCGTAACGAGCTGGCCCTGGACACCTTCATCAAGTCGCACCCCGAGCTGCTTGAAGAAATGAAAGACCTGAGCGCTGAAGACCGCCAGCAACAAATTCTCTGGGCATTCGAAGACGAGGCTCAAAACCGCGGACTTGACCCCTGGGAACTGGCGCTGGAACTGATCGCACGCAGCCCCGAAGAGCTCAAGGCCATGCGCCTCGAAGTTCATCAGGAAGTCGCTGAAGCGCTTGATATGAGTTGGGAAGAATATTGCGGGTTCAATGACATCACCGTTTGATGCCATCCCGCTTGCAGGCGACACCGGGCCGGCACATCGCCGTTCGTCGCCTGCACTGCACTAAACCTCTACGCCAGCAGACCAATATCAGGTACGACTCCCCATTGTCTGGAGACGCAACCATGATCACTTCATCGCTTAAAACGCTCTCGCTGGCTGCTTTGCTTTGTGTGCTCTCTACAAACGGTTTCGCTGCCACGCCGCCAAGCCCGACTGTACCCACCAACCCTCAGGAGCCACCTGCGGGTCAAGATATAAAACCGACCATTACCCCCGATGCCAAGATCCATAACGATTCGGATGTACCCACACATCCCTCTGTGGATCCGCACATGCAGGGCAATGATCCTGGCCGTCAAGGCGGTATGAATACCGACGGCAACGGCCCTATGGGTAACGACGATGACAGCCCTGACAGCGCAATACCCGCACCGTCAGGCACGATGAAACCTTAAACCCAGCCAGGCTGCATCCGAAACGATGCAGCCTGTGCGGCCAGGTCTCCCGACTAAAAACGTGCCATAAGACGCGGCGAAAAAAAGAATTCCAGAGGACGGCTGAGGTCATACCTGAACCACTTCTCTGCGGACTGCTGTCATGCGTTTCGAAAAAATTTCCCAGAACCTGTCCAAAATGGCCGGGAGCCCCCGAACCTTCCAGTTCGCCCTTTTCATGATCGTGCTATGGGCTGCCTCCGGCCCGTGGTTTCACTACAACGATACCTGGCAACTGATCATCAATACCTCCACCACCATCATCACGTTTTTAATGGTGTTCTTGATCCAGAACACCCAAAACCGGGACAACGATGTGCTGCACATCAAGATTGACGAATTGCTACGAGCGACGCAGCAAGCACAGAACGCCGTACTGGGCCTTGATCGACTCACAGCAAAAGAGCTCACGGCAATTCGCAAACAGTACCAGCGCATGGGCGAGCATCAAGAGATGCATTTCAGCGTCACTGAAACATCCCTTAACGCTACCGTGACTCACAAAGACAACGTCACGGATTAACACCCTGGCACCGCCACTGCCTGCTATAGACACGGAGTGGCGAGTGCAGAGGTATCAAGTCTTCTGATGAGCATCTACGAGCTTTTTGGCCATTACCAAGTGCATTTCAAATTTAGGCAGATACTTCTCTGCAAAGGCTTTCAGTGCGGGTGACGCGGGGGCATCAACTTGCTGCTTGAGTAACTCGATTGCCTCTTCGCGCGCCTTGACCTGGCTGGCGGCATAGGCAGCATCGAATGAATCGCCCTCCTGCACCTTCAGCATCATGTGCTTGGCTTCGCCAAGAATCTGTTCATTCGTCGGCACGGGCAGATCTTGTTCAGCGGCAATTTTCTTCAAATCTCGGTTGGCGTCCGTTTGATCCTTAATGATTTCGACTGCATAACTTTCGATATCGGTGGACGACGTTTTACCAATTGCCATTCGGCTGGTTTCAATTTCCGCAACACCTGTTACAGCGGCCTTCTCAACGAACTCGGCCGGGCTGTTTGCCATCGCCGGACCCGCTACCAAAGCGCAACACGCCAAAGCACAGCCGGCGACAAAGCGATTAAGCCCCTTCAGGGTATTCATAACGTCCTCCAGAAAAAGGCAGGTTTATTCCTTGCACGTAATCTGAAGGCCTGGATTGGCAAAGGTTTAGATAAGGTTGCATTTTTCTGACGAGCGGAACGGTGACGGACAACAGAAAGCGCCAATCTGAAAGCGCTGCCCATGGAAATCATGCCTAGGAAAGTAAAATGACCGCTACCAAAGAGCCAAGCCCTATCTACGCAGTCGACGCACCAGAGAGAATCCGCCCCAACAAAGGACTGCTCGGCTCAAAAATTTGCGTACACAGTAAAAGCCGTTGATGGAACAAGTTGAACAACTGTCCGAAGATAGGGATCGCCATCGTCAATATCACCTCAAACACGCCCTTGCCTATTTGGGCCACCTCACCGATCTAAAATCCATCGAAGCCAAGTGGGTTAACCCTGCCAAACATCGCTCTGACTTACAAAGCGTGCAGTGATACAGACGCCCGATGCGCGGGGACTGGCATTAGATATATTTCCTTTTCTTGCGCTATACAGATTGATACATGGCGACGTATAGATGCTTAGGATCTTGCCTCAACGTAATGAGCCGCCGGGTGATTGGTGACACACACCTGTAAAATGGCATCACACGTTTTAAACCTGCGCTGTCTTTAACCTCTTTGGAGAACTCATTTTAAAAGATGAATATATCTTTACCCTCTAATTTAGATCGCACCTCCAAAAACCATTTACTCAGCGACGGATCAAATCCTTCAGCTATTTGATCAGCTCTGGAGAGTGCCTCCTTGGCCATTCCTACCTCTCCAAGCCCTTGCTGGGCCCTGGAAATCTCAAGCAGCAAAAACGCCTTATCTACATCCTCTTGACCATTTGATTGGATAATATCCAGTGCCTCACCAGCAGCATCCAGGGCGCCCACACACTGATCAAACTTGTTCAAAACCAACGCACATAAATACAAGCTTCGCTCATGATTTACCCATGTACCAAACTGCGCCCAAAGCCGTGCACATATAGCAGAGGCTGCAATTATAGTTTCCCTATGAGCAGGATCATTAACGAGAAGGCGAGCATCCTCAATCATGCTAGAAACAATATTATTTAACGTAGCCGCTGCGTTTTTACCAACGAGTGGACTCACAACTTCATCCAGACTAAGCATATATTTTCGCAACATCGCAATCGATATATTTATATCTGTAGTATTTTGTAGACTTTGCAAGCATAGCAAACCGACAAGCATTTTAACTTCTAACAGGCTGATACCCGCCAGGTGTGCACACTCAAGCTCAGCAGAAAATGCCTGCAGAGGTTTTCCTGAGCAGTAAGCGGCGACAGACAGTGATTTAAAATATCCCTCAGAAGTGTTTACTCTATTCGCCGCCAGCAAGTCATAAGCGCTTACCCAATCCGAAAGCAACTCACCAAACACATGATTAACCAACCAAAAAAACTGACCTTTTTCTTTATCATTCAACTCCCTGAACACAACGGCACGCAGTAAATTGCTCGCCAGCACCGGATCATCATCATGGATTTCTAGCGCTTTTCTCAAGTTGAACATACAGCTCCTTGCCGACAGATAAAAATCATTAAAGCTGAGCGCATCAGCACCGGTATTGACTAACACACTCAACACGACTCACCTAGAGGACACACTAGAAGAGAGCCATAACGATGTCAACATGCTAACCATGGATCCCATAATGGAGCAAAGTTTACTGTACAAGCCTCAAATCGGTGCAAAACAAAATCATCCACGAGCGCGAGCTGGCTATTGGAGCCTCTTTAAAACACTAAAACTTTAATATACTCATTTACACATCACCGAACACCAAACAGATGCATCAATTAACCGTGACAAACACTTCACCAACATGTTCATGCGCTGCTATCCGGAATGAACGACCACGATGCATATTCACCACGAGAATCGATTGACTCACATTAAACGGCTAAAAACGGAAGTCTTGCTAGCGCAGCCATAATACTCAGATCAACTTACCGAGGTAATAGTGAATCCTCTTAGATGGGATGTCAGCCCATTGAAATAGAGGGTCAAGGGGGGCGTAGGCGCCACAAAAGTCCCACTCATGAATTTCCGGTGAGAGGCTGTGACAACTAAAATGTTTGATGCATATATACGTTCATTAAAGATTGAATAGTCCCATGTTTTTGGCAACACAATGACCGGTTCTGGCTGATAGCTGCCTGCGGCAATCGGTAGGTTTCCCTGTGGCACTCCACCCAACGAAACACACGGTTACGAAGTCAAAATGACCAAGCCTCAGACCCACCTGCAACCTTCATGCTTCAAATGCATTGACAGGCACTTCGCATGAAGAAGGACGATAAAGGCGAAGCTTTTTTCGAGCCACTCTGGAAACCCAGACGCCCAAATGGGGTGCATCATGGGCTGCATGGCAAAAGCCGACCCCTTTTGCCTTCCGCACCAGAGGCCATTGCATTGGCCATCGGTGCAGATGCCGGGTTAGCCCGCATAGCGGGTGGCGGCATCATGCAATAGCGTATGACTTGGGCAATACGTGGCACAGGGGGACCGGCCAGCATTTTTATAATGGGCATGCTTCCCGCCAAAATGGGCGACTGCACACTCCATACTGACGAACAACTGCGCAGCATGAGCAAAGCCACCACACGGGTGCGCTTTCAGTTCCGACGTGATGCCGAAGGGGTAACGCAAATTTACGGTATTCATACCGGCGCGTCTGGTGATGACTCAGTACGCACCGTGCAGGTGAAGTGGAACACAACCAAGACTGCGTTGGAGGCCGAGCTTAACGGAATCACCATTCTCTGGACGCCACCCAATAGCTCTTCACGAATGCCTGCGCTGGCTTACCCCGACGAAAGCGGCAAGCAACTGGGCACCATCCTCGTACACCCGATCCCGGAGAACACCGACAGCCAACTTGAAGACCTTCCCGGCGAAGACATCACAATCGACGACTGTATTCTTGTCTTTCCTGCTGACACTGGCCTGAAGTCACTTTATGTAGTGTTTGCAAAGCCGTTTAATGGCGACCACAAATACCACGCTCCGCCTAAAGGACTATCTGCCTTTCCAGACGCAAGGATCGCACCTCGTAAAACACCTATTCAAGGCGGAGGGGGATTACGCAAGAGGTGGAAAACTAGAGATGGCACTATATTTGAGTGGGACAGCCGACACGGAGCTGTAGAAAAATACAATAGTCGTGGGAAACATCTTGGGGAGTTTGATCACGAAACAGGTGAACAAACTAAAGAGGCTGATAAAAACAGAGAGGTCGAGCCATGAAATTTGTTGTCGAAGCATTTGATAAAGAGAACGAGTTTCTAGATTTTGAAATTGTTTTACCGGATGACTGCGAAGCACAACTCGCCAAAATAATGAACTGGTCATCTCAACAGCGAGGTGATGAGGGTTACAACCTTAGCAGCACCCAACTGTCTAGCATCGAAGCATTGACAGGTAAGCATTTCAATGACGATAAACACATATTCCAACTTACCTGTAACGTGAGCTGAAATACGACCTCTGATAAGTCACGTAGCGGGTACGGACTCATACCCGCGACACCCTCAAATCAAAACAACATCCCCATCCTCCGACACCCAATTCATAATCACCAACTCCCCACTGACCTCCCCCTTCCCTTGCCGCTGACTCGCGGTGCTATACCGAATATCCATCGCCTCAAACTGAAACCCCTCAAAAACCCGCCTGATATCCGGGTGATCATTTTCTCTGACCATCACCTTCCCTTTGCACCGCCGCATGAAGTCGACCATCCGTTCGGAGTTTTCAAACGCAAAGCCCACCCCATGCCCCCCTTTTTCCAGACGCCAGAAACCACAAACCCCCGACTTTCTCTAGGAAAATCAGGGGTCTGTGTTTACTTAATGTGGCGGTGAAGGAGAGATTCGAACTCTCGATACAATTTCTTGTATACACACTTTCCAGGCGTGCTCCTTAAGCCACTCGGACACTTCACCGTATCTCGTCAAACAAGTTCTGTCTGTCGAGGCGCGCTAATGTAGTCGAAAGCTTTCGATATGACAAATGTTTTTTTCAGATTTTTCATGCGGTTACAGAAATAGCTGTTTTTGGGGGCCTATCGAAGGGGCTATTCAGCCAAACTCCAGCCTGGGCTCAATGCCCATCCAAAGCCAAAACGCAGGCGCACCGCCTTCTATATAGAAGGCGCGTGCAAATGGCCTGACTCACCAGTCAGTCACAGCGCTTTACCTGCATCCCGGCGCTGGGTAACGTCTGACCCACTTAACTACAAGGAATTGCGCCATGAGTGACTTGATTTCCTATCAGCTGGACGACGGTGTCGCCACCCTGACCTTGAGTAATGGCAAGGTGAACGCCATTTCCCCTGAGGTGATCTCTGCTTTTAACGCGGCACTGGATCAAGCCGAGAAAGATCGCGCCGTGGTCATTATTACCGGGCAGCCGGGCATTCTGTCGGGCGGCTATGATCTGAAGGTGATGACGGCAAGTCCCGAACAAGCGATTGAGCTGGTGAGCCAAGGCTCCTCTCTGGCGCGACGCCTGCTGTCGCACCCCTTCCCGGTGGTGGTTGCCTGCCCGGGCCATGCTGTAGCGAAGGGGGCATTTCTATTGCTTTCAGTCGACTACCGAATCGGCGTTGAAGGCCCGTTCAGCATTGGTCTGAACGAAGTGCAAATCGGTATGACCATGCATTACGCAGGGATTGAGCTGGCCCGCGATCGCCTGCGTAAATCGGCGCTGCACCGCTCTGTTATCAACGGTGAAATGTTTAACCCGGTCAGCGCCGTAGATGCAGGCTTTCTCGATCAGGTCGTCAAGCCTGAAGCGTTGCTGGATACAGCACGGGAAGTTGCGCAGCAATTGAAGAAAATCAATATGAGGGCGCACAAGAACACCAAGCTTAAAGTGCGCAAAGAACTCCTGGAGGCACTGGATAAGGCCATCGAGCTGGATAAACACCACGCACTCTAACCTTCCGCGAAAAGCTCATCCCGATTGCTCCCGGCAACCGGGATGACCACCCTACCTGTTTACCCACTGTAAACACCTCTAACTCACGCCTCAGGACTGGCGTTGAAACAAATGCTTAAACATCAGTAATCTCCTACGTGTATCGGGGTAATTGCCGAATACGGAGCACATCCGTACACTGCGCCACCTTTGAATTCGGCGACTCTGTAAATGCTACTTTCGTTACGTATGATTTTAATGAGCCTGCATTTTGTGGCCGCGGGTATTTTGGGCGTGTTGCTCGGTATGTGCCGACCTTTCAACCCGGACAACAGCAGGCTCTGTGCGCGAATTTATGCCTGGCCCGCAAAATGGATTTTGGGCTACAAGCTCAAGACTGAAGTCGGCCCGTTGATGGACAAACCGCAGAGCTGCGTAATCATTGCCAACCATCAATCCAACTATGACCTGTTTGTGTTTGGCAACGTGGTGCCCCACCGCACCGTGTGCATCGGCAAAAAGAGCCTCAAATGGGTGCCCCTCTTTGGGCAGTTGTTCTGGCTGGCCGGCAATGTGCTGATTGATCGGGGCAATGCACACAAAGCGCGCAAATCCATGCTAATGACCACCCGCACGCTCCAGGAAAAGGACACTTCGATTTGGGTCTTCCCAGAGGGCACGCGCAACTTGGGCAAAACTTTGCTGCCCTTCAAAAAAGGCGCGTTTCAGATGGCGATCACTGCAGGCGTACCCATTGTGCCGGTCTGTGTGAGTACCTATTCACAGCATTTGAAACTTAACCGCTGGCACAGTGCCGATATCCAGATTCGCTCATTACCTGCCATTCCAACCGCAGGCCTGACCCTGGATGATATGCCCGCTCTGATGGAGCAATGTCGCGAACAAATGCATAACTGCATTGAGGCGATGGATCGAGAGCTTCTCATCCGACACAACCGTCGTCTGACTGCACTGCCCAAATCTGAATCCACAGCGTCTAACCCGAACCTCTGAATGTTTGTTGACTCAAAAGGTGGCATTGCGCGCTAAGCTGCTGCGTGCCTTAACCCTTTGAAGAAGAAGCGATTAGAACTATGGGGAAAGTTATTGCGGCCGCGGTTTACAACGCGGGCAAGAAAATCACAGACATTACTCCGGACGAAAGTAGCGCCTGGGCTCAAAAACCCGGCCACTTTGTCTGGATGGGCCTCGAACAGCCTGACGCGCAACAATTAGCCGACTTGCAACGCCAATTCCATTTGCATGAACTGGCTATCGAAGATGCACTGGAACAACACAGTCGCCCCAAGCTCGAAACCTTCGGTGATGCGCTATTCATCGTCATTTATTCGCCGATTCGCACAGACGGCAATCTAGAGTTCATCGAAACTCATATTTTCGCTGGCAATGGCTACATCATTACCTGTCGCAATGGCCACTCTGCCTCCTACCGAGCTGTACGTCAGCGCTGTGAGGCACGCCCGTTGCTTCTGGAGCATGGCGAGGATTTTGTACTGTATGCCCTGCTCGACTTTGTGACCGAGAGCTATCAACCCGTGAGCGAGGCCATCCACGCAGAGATCGAGCAACTGGAACGCAGCATTCTCGGCAACACCCTCAATGAAGCGAACATCGTGCACTTGCATAGCCTGCGTCGTGATGTTCTGCGGTTACGCCGCTATGTCGCGCCCATGGTGGAGATCAGCGAGGAATTACAGCGCCTGACCTTTCCCTTTATCGACAAAAACATGCGACCGTATTTTCGTGATGTGCAAATTCACGTCACGCGCCAGATGGAGGACCTCACCACCCTGCGCGATATCGCCACGCAAACCATCGAAATCGTGGTGCTACTGGAATCGTCACGGCAAAGCATCGTGCAGCGTAAATTCGCCGCATGGGCCGCTATTCTGGCCTTCCCGACGGCGGTTGCCGGTATTTACGGGATGAACTTCCAGAACATGCCGGAGCTGACGTGGCACTACGGTTATTTCGGCGTGCTGGGGTTTATTGCGTTGGGGGTAACGGGGTTATGGGCCAGCTTCAAGCGTTCTGGCTGGCTATAAAACGCACCCACTGCACGACAACAAAACGGGACCGTAGGGCCCCGTTTCTGCTCGTCAGTGATCAGCGTTAAACCGTGTGTGGCTGGGAGACAAAACGCATCATCCATTCAGCAACGGTGCGACCGTGATGCTCTCGCTCCAGACTGGAAATGCCGCTCGTATAGATCTGAGCGCCCAAATGCTCCTGACGCAGATCCAGCAAGGCACGTGAGTAGTCATGAATAAACTCGGGGTGCCCTTGAAAACACAACACTTGGTCGTTGATGTGATAGGCAGCAAATGGGCAGAAGTCGCTGGATGCAATGACCGTAGCGTTCTCTGGCAATGCCGTGACTTGATCCTGATGGCTGATCAACAGCGTCAAGTCCTCAACGACGGGGCTCATCCACGGTGCTTTGGCAGCCAGCGAGTACTGATGAGTTCCTACGCCCCACCCTTGGGTCGAACGCTCGCTCTTGCCACCCAGCAACAGCGCCAGCAGTTGATGGCCAAAGCACACACCCAGCAGTTTATCGCCCCGCTCATACCGGGTTAGCAAATAGTCTTTGAGAACCTGAATCCACGGGTCCGTACCGAAAGAGTCCGCTTTGCTGCCTGTCACCAGATAAGCGTCAAACACTTCGTCTTCCGCAGGGTAGTCACCCTCCATCACGTTAAACACTTCGAAGGTGGCTGCAATGGGCTGCTGGGAGAACAGACGTTTGAACATCTGCCCGTAACCTTGGTATTGATCAATAAACTCTGGACGCAGGATGTCGGTTTCCAGAATGCAGATGCGTAGCGACATATAAATTCCTGGCACGATAACGGCGATTGTGAAGAGGACAACTCCGTAAAGCCTGCCTTGAACGACATTCCAAGGCAAGCAATGAACGCCACCCTCAACGGCAATCACTTCCCGCTTTGACGCTCAATCGACAATCAAATGGCGCCTGAAAAACATTCCCTGACGAATGGTAGGTGTCTTGGCAGGAGTGATGGCAAATTGCCCGCCACGTCTAGCAATGGCCTGACAGGCCGAGCGTAGCGATGGTAATAGCGTTTTAGAAACCTACTGCACTTAGATGATGTGAAAGGGTTCTAAGTCATGTGTTATGGGGCTCTAAGGTTATCTTTGTGACGGGTTCGGCGCTTTTCAGGGGGCGCGCCCCTGTCATGGAGCGTCGCCGTTCAGGAATAACAACAAAAGGCAGGTCGCCATGTTTAAACACACAAAAGTACGTCAAGCCGGACTTATTCTCTTCGCCACCACTCTGCTGCTGATTTTGCCGAATCTGACCAAGGTTATCGGATGACAAATTCTCGTCAGCTCAAAACAGACTCACGCACTAAGCTTCATAAACGACAACGGCCGACCCCAAGGCCAGCCGTTGATCACCCCTCTCAGATTTAGTTAAGCAGGCTGCGCACCTCCTGCTTGACTCCCCAACCTTCAATAACTCCTCCCAGCGGAACAACGACCGCTTCGAAGTCCTGCTCAAAGTCACCAATGCCGCCGTAGGTTGCGTACATCACCTTACTCAACTCAAGATGCCAGGCACCGTCATCACGTACATTGACCTGGGCATTAAGAGATTCACCACAAAATTTCCCTGCAGCCCTGCGCGCCCGCTCCTCATCCGGGAAGATGGCGTAAAACTCAATGGGGTGAATGCGTGCAAAATCAAAACCGCCTTCTTTCATGCGGCGCAGCACATAGCTGCTGAGGTCTTCTTGATGGGCTGTGCTCATGAAACGTCCTCCTCGCAATGGATAGACATTTAGCGCTCCCGAGACGGCAAAGGTTTGGCCGAGCCGGGAGTAATAAGCATGTAGCGAACAAGATCAGAACCGGTCGAATACGTTTCCGGCCTGGAAGCAGAGTAGTCCTCTGCGGCGCGAACTGCCAAGTAGGCGCTGAACAAAAAATATTTACGATTAAATACAGGACTTAACGGCGTCGCCCGATATCTGCACAGATGCGCTGCTCAGAACCGGGCGATCACTCCTGCAGAGCAGTATTACTTCTGCGCACGCTCTTTCAGTGCCTTCAAGGTATTGAAGGGTGCATCCACTACAAATTTGTTGGCCAGCCACGAAGGCACGCTGCCACCTGGCTCGGTGTGCACCTGATAAGTGACCTCGGTCTGATTCGCACTTTTAGGCACTAGCTTCCAAAAGCCTTTGACCTGGGCAACCCGAACAAAGCCCTTTTCTTCAGGAAGATACGTAGGCTGCCCCTCGAGTGTTCGAGTCAGGGTGCCGTCAGGTGCTGTGTTGCTGGTGACCAGCAGAACCGAGTCGCGGGGTGTCACAGGCCAAGGCGTATTGAATTGGGTATACGTCCAGCTTTTGTCGCCTTCGTGCTTGAGCAGCTTTTGCGTTTTGCACTCGTGAATCCAGGCACAAGCACCTGCAACATCTTCTTGCAGGGCACTGATTTTAGCGACCGGCGCGTTGATGGTGGTGACACCTTGATAAGCCTTGTACTGCGAGCCCGGGACCTCGCTCAAGGAGACTTTGATGCCGTCTTCATCCTTTGCCACTTTCCAGTCTTCTGCGTGGGCCACACCCGCCAACAGAACACTCAAACCACACGCCAGTGCTACTTGATGCAACGAACCCATTGTCTTATTCCTTATTGTTGAGGTTTGTTCTTTGAGGCTAAACACACTAAGCCGCTGTCATCCGCTCCCACCAGCCGATCAGGTTTATCGCTTCTTCCCGATCACTGCCACACACGTCGATATTGGCCTTGAAATCACTGCATACCGCAGGGCGCTCAGGCTGGCCAAACAATCCACACAGAGCGTCGACTGAAAGGTGCAAGCAACGCTCACCGGCCGGCTTACCGTTGGGCATGCCCGGCAAGGGTGTACTGATGGAGGGGGCGATGCAGCAAGCGCCACAGCCTTCACGGCAATTCATAAGCGTCTCATTGAGGGGCAAAGTGGGTGGATGACAAGGGATAGTACTCGCTGGAACAGGCGTTTGAAATTGACCGTTCAGCAGAAAACGAGATGACTGAACAGTCAGTTTTCAGTCAGGCGTACGGGAATAAAAAGCCGCATCTCACCGGCTTACTGCTTGAATTCAAACTCCAATGCAGCACCCTCGATTTCATTTTGTCGTGCTTCGTTACGCAATTGCAGGCCCATCTCGTTGCTGATGAGGCGCCCGTTCAATTGAAAAGGACTGTCTTGAGCCGTCTTGTCACCAAACATATTGGGTAACAGGGGCTTATGTGCAGGCATAGGCACAGTGCCCAAAGGCTTGAGCTGGCGAACCATATCGGGCGGCAAGCTTAAATCCAGTTTGGCAGCGGGCAAAGGCTTTTTCGCGCTCCGACGAGCCGACTTGGACTTGGACTTGGACGCTGCAGACGATTTTTTTTGGGCGGCGGCCTGTTTCGCGCTGACCGCTGGTTTAGCCGCAGGTTTGGTGGCATGCGGCCTGACGCTGGTGGCTTCAGGCTGCGGCTGAGCAGCGGTAGCCGCCCCAGCATTCAACGCCGTTAATATGCCCGCCAGTATGAATCCCAGACAATATCTCGCTTTCATAGCTCCACAGCTTCAACGGTTAAGGTGCAAATGCTGGGCTTTAAGTCATAGGCTGACAAGCCGAATTTGAGCACCAGATATTTACAGGAAACACACAGCTCAATCAGTACAGGCTTGCCGTCTCCTGGCAAAGCTGATTGGCCAGCAACCCCAGGGTCATTAACGCCCGCTCGGCTTCGCGATTCCAGGGAATGCCGCAGTTTAGTCGAATGCAGTGATTAAACTGCTCGGTGTTGCTGAAAATCAGCCCCGGCGCGATGCTGATCCCCTGCTGCAAAGCCCGCACATGCAATTCTTGAGTATTTACCCGCCCAGGCAAGCTTACCCACAAAATAAAGCCTCCACTGGGACGCGACATTTGCGTGCCCTGAGGAAAGTGCTGCTGAACGGCCAACTGGAATGCACTCAGATTTTTGCGGTACTCCTGTCGGATATACCGCAAATGGCGGTCATAACCGCCATTTTCAAGGTATGCCGCCACTCCCATCTGCGTCACGCTACAGGCCGAATGGGTGGTGAAGGTTTGCAGACGCTGGATTTCTTGCTGAAACTTACCGGCAATCATCCAGCCAATTCGTACCCCCGGCGACAGTGTTTTCGAGAAGCTTGAGCAATAAATCACTCGATCCAGGCGGTCATACGCTTTCAAGGCCTTGGTGCGCCCCACCTCAAACATCAGTTCGCCGTAAATATCATCTTCAACAATCTGGATATCGAAATCAGAGGCCAAGCGTAGCAGCTGCTTTTGTCGCTCTTCCGGCATGGTGCCGCCCAGCGGATTACTAAGGCGCGTGGTCAACACCAAGGCTTTTATCGACCACTGATTAGCGGCCAGTTGCAGTGCCTCAAGACTCATGCCCGTTGCAGGGTCACTGGGGATTTCGATGACCTTCAAACCCAGCAGATCGGCGAGTTGCAGTAACCCGTAATAGGTTGGTGATTCGGCTGCAATCAAGTCACCCGGACGCGTCAGCACCCGCAATGACATTTGCAAGGCGTCGACACAACCGTGAGTGATGATGACTTCCGACGGATCGACCACAACCCCTGCGTCACGCATGCGGATCGCAACTTGCCGGCGCAGCGGCTCAAAGCCTGGGCTGAACATGTAACTGAACGCTCGCGGGCTGTGAAAGCGCGTGACCTTGGCCAACTGTTGATGCAATGCCCGTACGGGCAAATAGTCGACACTCGGAACGGCGGCGCCCAGCGGGAATACACCTTCACGACGTGATTCAACCAAAACTTGCTGGATGATGCTGCTGCGGGTGACCAGTCCCGGGCGCTCCACGCGGGCAATATCGGGGGTGGGCGCGGTCAAGGCCGGGGTTTGGTGCACATAGTAGCCAGACTGGGGCCGCGCCCGAATCAGGCCTTGATCTTCAAGGTTGGCGTAAGCCTGCAACACCGTGGCATGGCTGACATTGAGCTGGGAGCTCATCTTGCGAACCGAAGGCACGCGCTCGCCCGGCTGATAAACGCCACGCCGGATATCCTCAGCCAATTGCTGAGCAATACGTTGATACAGCAACAGATTGGTCATGGCGTAGCACTCACTGTTCAGGCTTTATTTTTGTGTCGAACAATACCGGAACAGTTTAGAAGTGTACGGGCACAGTTGTCACTCATCTAAGCCGTACAGGGCATACGCGGGGGCAACTGTATGGGTACAAACATCAGTAACCACCGCCCTTATGATCGGCTAAATGCTTAACGGACAGCGCCCAACTGGCCTTTTTCGTCAGAAAATACGATTTCGACCCGACGATTCTGTGCACGGCCTCGCTCGGTCGCATTCACGTCCACAGGATATTGATCACCGTAACCCTCAACTTGAATGCGTTTTTCATCAATCCCAAGGTCTACCAGCATATCCGCCACTGCTTGCGCGCGAGCCAGAGAAAGTTTGACGTTATCCTCCTGCCCCCCCGTGCTGTCGGTGTAGCCTTCAATGCGTACAACACGCTTGGGGTTCAATTGCAGGAACTGCACCAGTTTGAGCACTGTACGGTTCGCTGAATTTTTCAATTCGGCGGCACCGGTATCAAACAGCACATCGCCCAACGTCATCACCAAGCCGCGATCTGTCTGAGTTGTTGCCAGATTGATAATTTGCTCTTCGAGCCAGAGACCCTGCTGCTGGACACTCAGTAGCTTGGCCTCACGCAGAGCCAGTTGCAGGCGTTGGCGCTCCAGCTCGAGCTTGGCTGCCCGCTCCTGATTAAGCACTTGCTGAGTGTGTTCGCGAGCAATGTCACTGTATCGCTGACTCAGATACGCGTAATGCACCACATCGTTACCACTGCCCCAGAACGAGGACAGGCGATCCGCGCGAGCAAGTGATTCCCCAGCCCGGATGACGTCTTTAGGCGCGATGCGCAGCACATTACTGTCTTCCTTGACGGCCTGAAATTCGCTGCTGGCCTGCTGCAAAGCCTGCTCACTGTCAGGGTGCGTGGCGCAACCCGCCAGGCCAGCGCAAGCCACGATCAAGACACCACTGAAAACACCAGACGCAAGGTTCATTGCGCCTCCGCCAGCTGCTTGCGCAAGCGAGTAATTCGGGTATTGAGCACGTTCAATTGTTCCTGGCTTTTTTGGGTCAGTACGCGGGCTTCTGCCAAGCGTGCATCCAGCTCGGCCTGTTCAGCCTGCATACGAGCGTCTTTGTAGGAAGCTTCAGCCATATCGGCCTGAGCCTGAGCCAACTTATCTTCGGCTTGCTTGAGCTCAGCCACCGTGTCAGCACTGGCGCCTACCGCTCTGGCTTGTTCAAGGGCCTGTTCAGTCAAACGCAATTGTTCATTCGGCGCTGGATCATTTGCGCAACCCGCCAGAGCCATAACAGCCAAGGCAGCGAAAAGAGGTCGAATTGTCACTAAGGATTCCTACTGTTTTGGGACGCTGAAGGTTGCTGCAACTGCGATTTCCAACGTTCCAGATTGCGTTGCAAAGCCGCCTCGGCCATGCCGGAGGCGGGCAATTCTGTCATCTTTTTGGCGAGCTGTCCGCGCAGCCACGGCTCGTTGCAAGCCGAGTCATGGGAGATCGCCAAAAACAGGCCTGGCTGGTCAATCGGTTGTGGGTGCCCCACAAGATCTTGCGCTAAACCAAGGGTTTGCAGGGTAGCGATGCCCGCATAACGACCCGCCAGTACATATTCGACCTGGCCCAGTAGCAATTTCTGAATCGCCTGCGGCAACCCTGGCTGTCGCTCCAGGGTTAGTTGGTGCTGGGCAAAAGCGTCGAAGGCTTCAGTCATCCGCGCTTTTTCAGACAGCGCACCCAAATGCCCGTGCAAATCGGCTGGGGTTTCATAGGTTAACGACGAGTCTTTACGGGTCCAGACCAGATAATCATTGCGCACCAGCGGCGGATGGATGTAGTCCAGCGACGAAAGCCCTGCCACTGTCAATGGAGCATCCAGCAACACGTCCATTCGCCCGGATTGAACTTCGGCCAGTGCCTGTGAACGCTTGCCTGCGTAGAGGACGTCAACTTTAATTCCCAGCTCCTGAGCCACCTGTTGAAAAAGATCCGCGCTGGCTCCGATCAAGTGCGCAGGATCAGCAGGATCTCGCCACAAATAAGGCGGTGCATCCGGGCTGCCCGTAACAACAAGGCGTTCGCACTTGCCCGCAGCTTGGGACAGGAGTGGCAAAAGCACCAACCCCAACAGCAGCCTGCTTATCTGACGCACATCCATAACCCTGCACTCCGCATACTCAATTCATAGGCATAAAAAAGCCCGGCCGCTCAAGCCGCAAGAAATACGCAAACACAGAGTGTTGCGTTTTTCCCACAGCCCAAACGACCGGGCTCTTTATAAGTGAAGCAACTGGATTAGACCAGTTTCTCCAGCTCAGGTACGGCTTCGAACAAGTCCGCTACCAGACCATAATCGGCCACCTGGAAGATCGGGGCTTCTTCGTCCTTGTTGATCGCGACGATCACTTTGGAGTCTTTCATACCCGCCAAGTGTTGAATCGCGCCGGAGATACCGACCGCGATGTACAGCTGTGGCGCAACTATTTTGCCGGTCTGACCGACCTGCATATCGTTGGGTACAAAGCCTGCGTCCACGGCGGCACGAGAAGCGCCCACGGCAGCGCCCAGCTTGTCAGCCAGCGCATACAGGTGCTTGAAGTTGTCACCGTTCTGCATGCCACGACCGCCAGACACGACGATTTTGGCAGCAGTCAGCTCAGGACGGTCCGACTTGGCCAGCTCTTCACCAACGAACGACGAAGTGCCTGCATCGTGAACCGCTGCAACCGCTTCAACGGCAGCCGAGCCACCTTCAGCGGCAACCGGGTCGAAACCGGTGGCACGCACGGTGATCACTTTGACCGGCGCAGTCGACTGCACGGTAGCAATGGCGTTACCGGCATAGATTGGGCGGGTGAAGGTGTCAGCGCTGACGACCGAAATGATTTCGGAGATCTGATCAACGTCCAGCTGGGCAGCAACGCGCGGCAGGATGTTTTTGCCGTTCGAGGTAGCGGCAGCCAGAATGTGGCTGTAGCCCTTACCCAGCTCAGCGACCAGTGGGGCAATGTTTTCTGGCAGTTGATGTGCGTAAGCGGCGTTATCAGCCACCAGCACTTTAGCCACGCCAGCGATTTTCGCGGCCGCTTCAGCCACAGCGCCAATGCCCTGGCCTGCGACCAGAACGTTGATGTCGCCACCGATTTTGGCAGCGGCGGCTACGGTGTTCAGCGTAGCCGGAGCCAGCGTTTTACCGTCGTGTTCTGCGATTACCAAGATAGTCATGATTAGATTACCTTCGCTTCGTTTTTCAGTTTCTCGACCAGTTCAGCCACCGACTTGACCTTGATGCCTGCGCTGCGTGCTGCTGGCGCTTCGACTTTCAAGGTTTTGTTGGTCGACGCCGTCGAAACACCCAACGCTTCAGGCGTCAGCACTTCAAGCGGCTTTTTCTTGGCTTTCATGATGTTTGGCAGGGACGCATAACGCGGCTCGTTCAAACGCAGGTCGGTGGTGATGATGGCCGGCAAGCTCAACGAAACGGTTTGTGCGCCGCCGTCGATTTCACGGGTAACAGCAACCTTGTCGCCTGCCACTTCAACTTTCGAAGCAAAGGTGCCCTGACCATAGCCGGTCAGCGCAGCCAGCATTTGGCCAGTCTGGTTGTTGTCGCTGTCGATGGCCTGTTTGCCCAGGATCACCAGTTGAGGCTGTTCCTTGTCCACTACCGCCTTGAGCAGCTTGGCCACGGCCAGCGACGTCAGGTCTTCGGCGGACTCAACAAGAATGGCGCGATCGGCACCCAGAGCCAGCGCGGTACGCAGCTGCTCTTGAGCGGTGGTCGGGCCGATGGAGACGACGACGATTTCAGTCGCAACACCCTTCTCTTTCAGGCGTACGGCTTCTTCCACGGCGATTTCGCAGAAGGGGTTCATCGACATCTTGACGTTGGCGAGGTCAACGCCGGAGTTGTCCGCTTTGACGCGCACTTTAACGTTGTAATCGACCACTCGTTTGACAGCTACAAGAACCTTCATGGATTCCTCGTTACTCTCCGGTGAAAAGAAAGTCGCCTAGGCGAACCTGGCGGTTGATGCACAGTGGCACAAGGGCACCTCCAAAGATCGTTGCCGTGCCGTTCTTAATAGAAAGAATGACGAGCGCCAAAGGCTTCACATGCGACCGTCTGTCAGGTGCGACTACAAGTCATACACCAAAAGGACGTGTAAACTCCGCTCGAAGAATGGCAGGCTCCTACTGAGTTGAGCCCATGCCCTGTCTTTAGAGGTGCTCTTGAAACCGACAATCAGCCTACGGCGAGCGCAAAACCGCCCGTATCTTGACCGGAACACCATTTGCGGTCAATACAGCAAATCGGCCAGTTTTAAGCCGCGCATCTTTGATTTGTCTGGCTTACAGCCAATTCAAACAAACGTTTGTATTGGACGCTGTTAGTGGTGTAGATATAATGCCCGCCCCATAGAGAGAGCGGCGCCTCATCCATTGCGTCTTTAGCTTCGGGCCGAAGGAATAATGGATGAAACGCCAAACCTCCAATTAGAAAAATACCGTTGAGCCTTGAGTAGGAGAGAACCTGTGGAACGCGAATACATGGAATTCGACGTGGTCATCGTCGGCGCCGGCCCTGCCGGTTTGTCCGCCGCCTGCCGTTTGAAGCAGAAGGCCGCCGAAGCCGGTAAAGAAATCAGCGTCTGCGTGGTAGAAAAAGGCTCTGAAGTCGGTGCTCATATTTTGTCGGGCGCGGTGTTTGAACCCCGCGCCCTGAACGAATTGTTCCCGGACTGGAAAGAACTGGGCGCTCCGCTCCACACACCGGTCACCCGCGACGATATTTATGTACTGCGCAGCGACAGCACTGCCACCAAGGTGCCTGACCTGTTTGTGCCGAAAACCATGCACAACGAAGGCAACTACATCATTTCGCTGGGTAACCTGTGCCGCTGGCTGGCACAGCAAGCTGAAAACCTGGGCGTAGAGGTTTACCCAGGCTTCGCCGCACAAGAAGTGCTGTTTGACGAAAACAATGTGGTTCGCGGGATCATCACCGGCGATCTGGGCATTGACCGTGAGGGCAACCCTAAAGAAGGCCTGTATACACCCGGCATGGAACTGCGCGGCAAGTACACCTTGTTCGCTGAAGGCTGCCGCGGCCACTTGGGCAAGCAACTGATCGAGCGCTTCAACCTCGACAGCGATGCCGATGTCCAGCACTACGGCATCGGCCTGAAAGAAATCTGGGAGATCGACCCGGCCAAGCATCAGCCGGGTCTGGTGGTTCACACCGCAGGCTGGCCGCTGGACATTGTCAGCAAAGAGAACACGGGCGGCTCCTTCTTGTATCACCTGGAGAACAATCAGGTCGTTGTTGGTCTGATCGTCGATCTGTCCTACAGCAACACCTTCCTGTCGCCCTTCGATGAGTTCCAGCGCCTTAAGCATCACCCGGTGCTCAAGCAATACCTTGAAGGTGGCAAACGCATCAGCTACGGGGCTCGCGCACTGGCCAAAGGCGGCTTGAACTCGCTGCCAAAAATGGTCTTCAACGGCGGCGCGTTGATCGGTTGCGATCTGGGCACCATGAACGTGGCCAAAATCAAAGGCAGCCACACTGCCATGAAGTCCGGCATGCTCGCCGCTGAAGCCGTGGCTGACGCGTTGCTCGCAGACAGTGAAGGCGGCGACACACTCACCTCTTACGTTGAAGGGTTTAAAGCCAGCTGGCTGTATGAAGAACTGTTTGCCAGCCGTAATTTCGGCCCGGCCATGCACAAGTTCGGCCCGATCATGGGTGCAGGCTTCAACTGGATGGATCAGAACCTGTTCGGCGGCAAACTGCCTTTCACTCTGCATGACACCAAACCTGATTACGCCTGCCTGAAGCTGGCCAAAGACTGCCAGAAGATCGACTACCCGAAACCGGACGGCAAAATCAGTTTCGACAAACTCAGCTCGGTTTTCCTGTCTAGCACCAACCATGAAGAAGAGCAGCCGTGCCATCTCAAGCTGCGCGACCCAAGCATTCCGATCAGCGTCAACTTGCCGCTTTATGATGAGCCAGCACAGCGTTACTGCCCGGCAGGTGTGTATGAGGTCATCACTCAGGAAAGCGGTGAGAAGCGCTTCCAGATCAATGCGCAAAACTGCGTGCACTGCAAAACCTGCGACATTAAAGACCCGTCACAGAACATCACCTGGGTGACCCCGGAAGGTGCCGGCGGCCCGACGTATCCAAATATGTAAGCTAAAAGGCTCCTGCGAAGGAGCCTTTTTTATGGCGCCTGGTATTCATCCTGTAGCCGCTGCCGCAGGCTGCGTCCGATGGCTAAGCGTTCGTAAACCTGAGCTCGCGCTCTAACAGATGCACTGCATCTCTGAATTACGACGGCTACGCCGCCGAACGCAGCCTTTGGCAGCGGCTACACAATGCTCTTCAGCACCCCACCCCTTCATGGCCAGGGCTACGTTCAAAGTAGCGTTTGTACTCGCGACTGAATTGCGAGGCACTTTGATAACCCACTCGTTCGGCCACTTGCGCCACGCCCAAACGCTCATTCAACAGCAGCTGCTGTGCCCGCAACAGGCGCAGTCGTTTCAGGTACTGCACCGGCGACAATAAGGTACTGCGCTTGAAATGCTCATGAAACGTGGAGGCGCTCATATTGGCGCAACGCGCCAGTGTTTCGACATTCAAGGGCTCGGCAAAATGCTCATGCAAATGGCTCAATGACGCCGCGACTCTGGCAAATTGCCCTTGTTGCTCAACCAATGCCCGCAATACTCCGGCCTGCGGCCCACGCAATGCCGCGAACAAGACTTCACGCAAACGTGCCTTACCCATGATCCGGCACTCCACGGGATCATGCAGACAGCGCAACAACCTCTCTACCGCGTCACGCATCTCGTCATCCAGCTCCGCCGAAGTCATCGACTCCGGCGTTTGCGCCACGGCACTGCGATCCGGATCCAGCCCCATCGCCAGCACCAGCTCACCGAGCACGGCCCGGTCAATGCTGATCGCCACACCCAGCAGCGGCACCTCGGCAGAAGCGAAGGTCTCACACTCAAAAGGGACAGAAAGTGCCTGCACCAAATAATGTCCAGCGCCGTACTCCAGCGTCCGCTGGCCTAAATAAGCCAACTTACTGCCTTGTGCGATGACCATTAGGCTAGGCTCATAGATCTGCGGCATGCGCGCCACGGCGTTGCACGCCGATACCACCCGTACTTCAGGCAATAAAGTCGAAACAAAGCCGGTTTTTAACGCCAAAGGCCGGATCAGCGAAACTAGCGCGGCGTTCTCATCTCGGTGACGCGTCAGAAACATGGAAACAACTTCGCAGGAGGAATAGACAGACGCATCTTCGCAGAATTACCGGCCAACGCCATATCTGAGCCGAGACTCCGGAGTATTAGGCATAACACGCGTAGGAATCGTCATAGTCCTGTCAGGCACAGAAGCGCAAAATCCCCCCCTGTTCACAGTCAACGTTTCGAGAGGTTCTTCATGTCCACCTACAACGCAATCGGTTATGCCGCTCAGAGCGCCAAGGCTCCGTTGGCACCTATGCAATTCAACCGCCGCGCCCTGCGCCCGGACGACGTTGCCCTTGACGTTCTGTACTGCGGCGTTTGCCACTCCGACATTCACCAGGCTCGTAATGACTGGGGCTTCGCCACTTACCCGCTGATGCCCGGCCATGAAATCATCGGCAAAGTGACTGCAATCGGCGACAAGGTCACCAAGCACAAGGTCGGCGATCTGGTTGGCGTAGGCTGCATGGTCGATTCATGCCGTACCTGCTCTGCTTGCCAGGAAGACCTGGAGCAATACTGCCTGGAAGGCATGACCCAAACCTACGCCAGCCCTGATCGTATTGACGGCACCCTGACCATGGGTGGCTACTCCGACAAAATGGTCGTTAGCGAACATTTTGTGCTGAGCATCCCGGACAACCTCGACCCAGCCAGCGCTGCACCTTTGCTGTGTGCAGGTATCACTACGTATTCGCCGCTGCGTCACTATGGTGTAGAGCCGGGCGACAAAGTCGGGATTCTGGGCATGGGCGGCCTGGGCCACATGGGCATCAAGTTTGCCAAGGCTCTGGGCGCTGAAGTCACCCTGTTCACCCGCTCTGCAGCCAAGGCCGAAGAAGCTCGTCGCCAAGGTGCCGATCACGTGATCGTGTCTACCGATGCCGAGCAGATGAAAGCCGCAGCGGGCACCTTCAACTTCCTGTTGGACACCATTCCGGTGCCGCACGACCTGAACCCCTACCTCGAAACCTTGGCGTTTGACGGCGTCCACATTCTGGTCGGCCTGATCGAACCTGTTGAGCCGGCACTGAATGCCTTTAATCTGGTGTTCAAACGCCGCGTATTGGCTGGCTCGCTGATTGGCGGTATCGCTGAAACTCAGGAAATGCTCGATTTCAGCGCTGAACACGGGATTACCTGCGACATCGAAATGCTCGATATCAAAAACATCAACGAAGCCTTTGAGCGCGTGGTTAAAGGCGACGTGAAATACCGTTTTGTGATCGACATGAAAACGTTGAAGGCTTAAACGTCAAAAGCCCCTCACCCTAGCCCTCTCCCAGAGGGAGAGGGGACTGATTGGGGGGATCTATTGAGCGGCGTCTACTCAGCTTTTCTCGCTGAATCCGGTACCAAACCCCATACAAATCGGCCCCCTCTCCCTGCCAAAGGGAGAGCGGACTGATTGGGGGGGCCTGTTGAGCGGCGTCTACACAGCATTTCTCGCTGAATCCGGTACCAAAACCCATACAAATCGGCCCCCTCTCCCTGCCAAAGGGAGAGCGGACTGATTGGGGGGATCTATTGAGCGGCGTCTACTCAGCTTTTCTCGCTGAATCCGGTACCAAACCCCATACAAATCGGCCCCCTCTCCCTGCCAAAGAGAGAGCGGACTGATTGGGGGGACTGTTGAGCGGCGTCTGCTCAGCTTTTCTCGCTGAATCCGGTACCAAACCCCATACAAATCGGCCCCCTCTCCCTCTGGGAGAGGGCTGGGGTGAGGGCTTTACCCGCCCAGCTCCGCCGATATCTGCTGCGCCGCATGTGTGATGACAGGAATCAAGCCGGTCATTTTTTCCAGAGACATGTAAGGCACGGTACTGGCGATGCTGATGGCCGCAACGATCTTGCGACTGGCATCCCTTATCGGCGCCGCAACACAACGAATCGATGGTTCGTTGTCTTCCAGATCGAACGCATAGCCGCCGGCAACATAGCTGCGCATGCGTTGTTCAAACTGCTCCCACGTCACTTCCTCATGGTTGGGCCATAACGGGTTTTTCTCTGCCGCCGGATGGCAAGCGTCATACAAACGTCGCCACTCGCCCAACGGCGCATCCAGCAACATTGCTTTGCCAATTCCTGTGCGCGCCAGCGGCATGCGATGCCCCACACGCGATCGCATTTCCGGGCCATTGCGCCCCGGAATTTTGTGCAGGTACAACACTTCATCACCTTCGCGCACGGCCAGGTGAACGGTATCGCCGGTCAAAACCGACAACTCATCCAGAAACGGCCCGGCCAATGTCACCAGCGGCACTTCTTCGCGCGCCTGAAAACCCAGCTCGATCAACTTCGGACCCAGCAAGTAACCCACCTGCGGCAATACCCGCAGGTAGCGTTCGTCTACCAGGCAACTGGCCAGACGGTGCGTGGTGCTGCGGGTGGTACCAATCGCTCGGGCGATGTCCTTGAGGTCACGCGCACCATTGGCCACGGCCTGAACGACCGCCAGGCCGCGCAGTAAGGTTTGGGTGCCGGTCGGTGCAATTTTCGGGGTGTCGTCCTGCATAGCCAGCCTTTGGATTGGAGGGAATACCGGGCGGCATTATGGTCGCCCGGTTGACGCGCGGCTAGGGTCTGTTCCCGTCTCATAGCAGCCACGTGAGCTTTCGTCCCTTCGGGTCGCGTGTCAAATTTAGCCAGGCTGTGTTGCAGAGCCTGGGAAGGGAACAACCATTCCCTTCGCTCTGCGCCTTGCCTGTCTAAATTTGACCCAGCGACGCGGCTTGCAATGAAACGGGAACAGACCCTAGAGTTCGATCCGCTCGACCTTGCCCACCAGCAAGATATAAGACAACGCACCCAGCAGCGCCAATACCGAAATGTAGGTGATGGCCGGGGCGAACGAGTCTCCGCTGGCCAAAAAGCCGATCACGATTGGCGTGGCAATCGCCGACAGGTTGCCGATGAAGTTGAACACACCGCCGGTCAGGCCCAGCAACCGGGCCGGGGCCAGGGTTGATACCAGCGACCAGGTGATCGACGCCAGACCATTGCCGAAAAACGCCAGTGCCAGAAACGCGATCACCAGCGGCGTCGACTCAACAAAGTTGGCACCGATGATTGAAGTCGAGATCAGCAGCCCGCCAATAATGGGCAATTTTCGCGCAAAGCCCACCGTGTAGCCGCGACGGATCAACCAGTCGGAGAAGAACCCCGAGCACAGCACCCCGACAAACGCAGCCAGAAACGGCAACGAAGCGAGCAAACCGGACTTGATGAAGTCCATGCCGCGGTATTTGACCAGGTAGGTAGGGAACCAGGTCAGGAAGAACCATAAGGTAGAGTTCAGGCAAAACTGCCCGAGGTAGATACCCCACAGCTTGCGCTTGGTAAGCACGATGCCCAAGTCCGCCCAACTGAAGGGTGCCTTGCGCTTGGCTGTTTGCGACTGGATATCCACCAGTCCGCCACCTTCGATGATCAAGTCGATTTCGGCATCATTGGCGCCCTTGAAGTCTCGCGGCTCGCGGTAGACCGCATACCAGATGCCCGCCCAGATAATGCCCACCGCACCGGTGCAGACGAACACCATGTGCCAGCCCCACTGATGTTGCAGCCATGCCAGTACCGGGGTCAGAAATGCCAGACCGACAAATTGTCCGGAAGTGTAAAAGCCAATTGCGGTGGCGCGTTCGCGTTCAGGAAACCAGGTGGTCACCACACGACTATTGATCGGGTACGCCGGAGCTTCGAGGGCACCGACCGCCATGCGCAGGACAAACAGGGCAATAAAGCTGGCAGCAAAGCCGAGCATGACGGTCGCGATCGACCACAGCAGCAACGCTACGCTGTACAGAATGCGTGGCGGCACGCGGTCTACCAGCCAGCCACCGGGGATTTGCATGGCGGCGTACGTCCAGCCGAACGCGGAGAAGATCAGACCGACATGGATAGGGTCGATGCCCAGATCGCTGGTCAGCGCAGGGGCGGCAATCGATAAGTTACTGCGGTCCAGATAGTTGATCACCACGGTGATAAACAACAGGACCATGATGAAAAAACGCTTACGGCTAGGCGTCACCATAGACGCTTGCGCGACAGTGATAGTCATGGGGTGTGCCTCGTTTTTATGGTTATTGAGGTCGCTAAATCCGTAGCAGTTGCCGAAGGCGACGTCCGACTGCGAAGCGGTCGTAAACCCTGAGATCCTGATTCATCTGGACGATCTCATGACCTGAATTTACGATGACTTCGTCGCCGGACGCAGCCCTGGGCAGCGGCTACAGTGGTCGGAGTGGACTCACCACTCGGCGAAGCTGCCGTCAGCATGGCGCCAGATCGGGTTGCGCCAGCGGTGCCCTATGAGTGCACGCTCGCGTACGTATTCTTCATTGATTTCAATTCCCAAACCCGGGCCGTTAGGGATTTTGACGAAGCCTTTGTCGTAGTCGAATACCGACGGATCCTTGATGTAATCCAGCAGGTCGTTACTTTCGTTGTAGTGGATGCCCAGGCTCTGTTCCTGAATAAACGCGTTGTAGCACACCGCGTCCAGCTGCAAGCAAGCGGCCAATGCAATCGGACCCAATGGGCAATGCAATGCCAGCGCTACGTCATAGGCTTCGGCCATGTTGGCGATCTTGCGAGTTTCGGTGATGCCACCCGCATGGGAAGCATCCGGCTGAATAATGTCGACATAGCCTTCGCTGAGCACGCGCTTGAAGTCCCAGCGCGAGAACAAGCGTTCGCCCAGAGCAATCGGGGTACTGGTCAACGGCGCCAGCTCTTTGAGCGCTTCGTAGTTTTCGCTGAGCACCGGTTCTTCGATAAACATCAGCTTGTACGGGTCCAGCTCTTTCATCAGCACCTTGGCCATCGGCTTGTGCACCCGACCATGGAAGTCCACACCAATGCCCACATTCGGCCCGACCGCATCACGAACAGCAGCGACGTTGGCCAGCGCCAGATCGACTTTTTCGAAGCTGTCGACAAATTGCAGCTCTTCGGTGCCGTTCATTTTGATCGCGGTAAAACCACGACTAACGGCTTCTTTAGCGGCTTTGGCGGTGTCCGCCGGGCGGTCACCACCGATCCACGAATACACACGAATCTTGTCGCGCACTTGCCCGCCCAACAGGTCGCTGACCGACACGCCCAGCGCCTTGCCTTTGATGTCCCACAAGGCCTGGTCGATACCAGCCAGCGCGCTCATGTGCACCGCGCCACCCCGGTAAAAACCGCCGCGGTAGAGCACTGTCCAGATGTCTTCGATATTGCGCGGGTCTTTGCCGATCAAGTAGTCGGACAGTTCCTCTACCGCGGCCGCCACGGTGTGGGCACGCCCTTCAACCACAGGCTCGCCCCACCCGGTAACGCCTTCGTCGGTTTCAACCTTGAGGAACAACCAGCGCGGCGGAACCAGATACGTTGTGAGTTTGGTAATTTTCATCGTGTTGTCTCTCTTATTCGATGGGACGCCGCAGCGCCGGTCAATCAGCGTAACGCTGCGTATTCCAGGCGTTCATATACGCCTTGGCCCGTACGGCCACTTCTTGTGGCGTCAGGCCAGGTTTGAATAGACCCGAACCCAGTCCAAAACCAGCAACGCCGGCGTCAAGAAACACCTGCATGTTGTCAGGGGTGATTCCGCCGACCGGGATCAACAGGGTTCCGGCGGGCAATACGGCCAGCCAGGCCTTGACCACCGCGGGCCCCATTTGCTCGGCCGGGAACATTTTCAGTACATCAGCCCCTTCGGCCAGGGCGGCAAACGCTTCGGTAGGGGTGGCAACACCGGGCGCCAGGTACAGGCCAGCCGTCTTGGCCGCGCGCAATACCTTGGGGTCGCTGTGGGGCATCACAATCACTTGACCGCCCGCCGCCTTGACCTGTTCGACCTGCTCGGGCGTCAGCACCGTACCCGCACCCACCAGACAGTCAGCAGGCAGGCTGTCGCGCAAAATGCGAATACTGTCGTAAGGCTGCGGGGAGTTGAGTGGCACTTCAAGGGTACGAAAGCCCTCGTCGTACAGCACTTTGCCGATGGCCTGCGCCTCTTGCGGATGCAGCCCGCGAAGAATCGCGATCAACCCGTTTTTTGCCAATGCTTGCTTGAGCATGTCAGCCCTCCAGAGTGTTGTGTCGCACTAACCCGGCGGCGTGAGCCAGGTGCCATAAACCCTGTTCGGTAGCCTGTTCAGCCAGACGCACGTCGCCAAACCCACAGGCGGCCAGCGCCAGTTGGTAGCGTTCACAGAGTTGGGAATTGCCAATAAGAATGACCGCGGGCATTGCCTGCTCGCCACGTCGGTGATGCAACGCATTGCCCAAAGCGCACAGCTCATGGCCAATCAACAAACCCGACACATAGTCAGGTTGCGCCGTGGCGCTCAATTGCCCTGTCAGGCCCAATGTGCGGGCGCTAAACAAGGTTGACAGCGGTCCGAGCAAACCATCGGTAGACGATGCTACCCCTACCCCGCGCTCGAAAGCGCACTGATCAAACGAACCGTCGCGTTGCTGGGTACGGCCCAAAATAGTGTGGTCACAGGCGGCGGCATAGAGTTCGCCGGTCATGAAGGTATCGAAGTGCACAAGGCAGCCGTCTTGCACTTGCACCCATTTGGAGTGGCTGCCAGGCAAGCCGATCAAACAATCGTTGATCAGCGGATGGCTTTGCAGCACACCCAGCACTTGAGTTTCTTCGCCGCGCATAACATTGGGCAAGGAAGAACGCTGGATGACACCGGGCACGATATGCACATCAACCCCACGCACACTGCGCACGATCTGTAGGGCGGTGCTCAGTGCTTGAAGGCTGGCAGGGGTTTCGCGGTAAGGGGCCTCGCGCCAGCCTTGGGCGCTGCCAACCATGCCACACGCGATAACGGGAATACCGGGATGGGCGTCCAGCCAGTCGCCGCAGGCTTCGTCGAAAGCCAGTTCAAAACCATCTGCGCACTGCTGGCCAGCCACCTGACGCGGTGTGACGGGCAGTTGCATGATCCCGTAGTCCAGCGAGCGCGTGTTCAGCACCTGCCCTGCGGGACCGAGTAAGTAAGCACGAAGGGAGGTTGTCCCCCAATCGAGTGCAATCAATTGCGCCTGCATCGCTTCACCTGTTTTGTTTTTAGCAGTGAATGCTGTGTCTCAGTGCGGGCGACTATAAACCTTGAGCAGGCAAAATCTCAATATATAAATTGCAGTCCCATATATAGGGAATTAATAACGCGTATTTTGTGACACTTGCCCACGGGTGGACTTACGACGGCTTTGCCGCCGAGCGCTGCCCTCGCAGCGGCTACCGGTGTTGGGTCTTAAATGGGCTCAGGGCCTATGGGGAAGAACTGCCCGCTGCTCCACACACCCAGCCAGTTTTGCCCGTCGATGGAGCGAGAAACGGCCAGTTCGATCAGTTGGTAGAACACGTTGCGATGGATCAGCGCTTCAAGATTGCGGCGCACTAATAGATAAGGGGCCGGCGCTTGGGTCTGCGGATCGATGACAACACGCAGTGGGTGTTCGCTGTTCGCAGTGATCTGCTCGTCAACGTTGGTGGTGAAGCGCAGCACTTGTTGCTCGCCTTCACCTTCGACCTCAAGGATTTGCGCAACAAAGGGTGCATCATCGACGACAATGCCGACTTTTTCAGCGGGAGTAATCAGAAAGTAGTCGTCACCATCACGGCGAATGATGGTCGAGAACAGCTTGACCATCGGTTTACGGCCAATGGGCGTGCCCATGTAATACCAGGTGCCATCGCGGGCGATGCGCATGTCGATATTGCCGCAGAAGGCCGTGTTCCATAAATGAACCGGCGGTAGTCCTTTGTCGGCTTTAGGGATTTGCGCCAACAGGTCACTGACGTCTACCGGGTCACTCATGATGCTCTCCTCGACTTATTCATCGCTCAAGCCTATCAAGCTGCGTGCGTACTTCGCCAGCGGCGGGCCAATCAAGTCTGCAGGCTTGGTGTCATGAAAGGTCAGCAGGCCACCCCGGCTGCGAATGGTCGCCGTATCGATCAAGTATTGGGTGCTGGTTTCGATCAGCATCACCTGAATCACTCCGCTGTCGACGCCCAAGCGGCTGATTTCTTCCTGATCCAGCCATTCGTCACTGTTGCTGATACGGTCGTCAGCGCGCGCAAAACGGGTGTAAAGCAAATAATGTGCGCCAAAACCACGGGCGTCGGTCATGGCCTGATCAAGCCCCGCCGGCTCCTTGGCGCGGCGCACCATAGGGAAATATTCAACGAAACCGTTAAACGCCTCTTCGGCCACCACGTTAGGCCGCACATAAGGGTCGCCGATGGGCGCAAATGGCCCTTGGGCGATGTAGATAAAGGAATCCGGCTGGATGCGCAGCGAGTTGCTGCGCCGCGTATTACTGTGATCAAGGAGGCCCGCATCGCTCATTTGATAGCGGGCGCCCTTCCCCAGATCGCTGACCTTCATGCAGCCACCCAGCGCCAAAAAAGCCAGCAACACACACAGACCACGCATCCCATTCTCCCGATGGCCGGTGACAGAAAACCGGCGAATAGTCGCGTGATGCAGTTTGCGCGCCAGTTTTGCCAGGCTAGTTATCGCTGCTTTAGCCGGTCAATCACCACCGCGAGCAACAGAATCGAGCCACGTATGACGTATTGGTAGAAGGTGTCGATGTTTTTCAGGTTCATGGCGTTTTCAATGATTGCCAAAATCAGCACCCCGGCGATCACATGCCGAATCATCCCGACGCCACCGCTCAGCGACACCCCGCCCAATACACAGGCCGAAATCACGGTCAGCTCAAACCCCTGGCCAATCATCGGCTGCCCCGAGGTCATGCGCGACGCCAGAATCACGCCGGCCAGCGCACCAATCAGTCCATGCACGGCGAAGATGATGATTTTGGTGCGGTCGACATTCACTCCGGCCAACAGCGCCGCTTCCTGATTACCGCCAATGGCCATGGTGTTGCGACCGTAGGTGGTGTGGTTGAGCAGCCAGCCAAAAAACACAAAGCACACGAGGGTGATCAGGATCGGCACCGGTACGCCAAACAACTGACCATTGCCAAACACGAAGAACGACTCCTGGGAAACACCTACAGCTTTGCCATTGGCAAAGATATACGCCAGGCCGCGCACAATTTGCATGGTGGCCAAGGTGGTGATTAACGCATTGACCCGCAGTTTGGCGATGACGATACCGTTGATCAGGCCCACCAACAGGCCCATGCCCAAGGCCGCGCTGACGCCCAAAAATACGCTGTCGGTGTCACGCATGACCACCGCAGCAACCACCCCGGCACAGGCAATCACCGACCCCACCGACAGGTCGAAATGCCCCGAGGCCAAGCAATACAGCATGGTGCAAGCGGCAATTCCGGTGGTGGAAATGGCCAACCCCAAACCCCGCATGTTCAACGGTGACAGAAAGTTGTCGATCAGTAAGGTGCACAGCAGGAAAATCGCCAATGCTGCGAGCAACATGACCCAATCATCGAGAAAGCGGCGCATATCGAGATTTTTTCGGGGTGTCGTGGGCAACGTCGAATCTTGGGTTGTCATAAAAACCTCTCAGTGGGTCACGCCGTCAGCACGCTGACCGGGCAAGGCCAATTGCAACAGGCTGGATTCATTGGCCAGCGCACGCGGCAACTCACCGCTTAGCGCCCCTTCACACAGCACCAAAATACGGTCGCTGATGCCCATCACTTCCATCAGGTCGCTGGACACCACGATCACCGCAATGCCGCTGGCCGCCAAGGCATGGATGATCTGGTAGATCTCGGCCTTGGCACCGATGTCGATGCCTCGGGTCGGCTCATCGAGCAACAGCACTTTCATGGGCATGGACAGCCAACGCCCCAGAATGGCCTTTTGCTGATTACCACCAGACAGAAACATGATTTTCTGCCCTGGCGTGGGGGTCTTCACGTTCAGTGCCCGTATCTGTTTATCGGCATTGTCCCGTTCCCATTTGCCGCGCAGCACACAGCCCAAGGTGGAATGTGCGACGCGCGCACTGATGTTGATGTTTTCAGCAACACTCGCCAGAGGAATGATGCCTTCTTTCTTACGGTCCTCAGGGCACAGCAGAACGCCGGCCTCAATCGCATCACGGGGCGAGCGCAATGTAAGCGCCTGGCCCTGGAGCTCAATCTGTCCTGCGCTATGGCGTGCCAGCCCGCTCAACAAACGCAGCAACTCCGTGCGCCCTGCCCCGACCAGCCCGAACAGCCCAACGACCTCGCCCTTGCGCACTTCAAAACTCACCGGCTGGCGCAGCCCTGGGCCGATCAAGCGATCAACCTTAAGCGCCACCGCACCGTGCTCTCGAGGCCGGTAGTCGTAAATATCCTGAATATCGCGACCGACCATGCAGGTCACCAGTTGGTCGTGGGTCAACTCGCTCATCTGCTCAAAGGTGCGGACGTAGCGGCCGTCCTTGAACACAGTGACCGCATTGCAGATGCGGAACACTTCTTCCATGCGATGAGAGACATAAAGCACCACTTTGCCTTCGTCGCGCAGGCGCTCAATGATCGCCATCAGCCGGTCTATTTCCCGAGCGGACAGGCTGCTGGTCGGCTCGTCGAAGGCAATGACATGGGCGCCACGGGACAGTGCCTTGGCAATTTCCACCAATTGACGCTGGCCCAGCGACAAGCGTGCGACCTTCTCCTGCGGATCAATTTCATCGGCCAGCCCCTTGAGCAAGGTCAATGCGTTGCGCCGTAACTCGCCGCGCCGGATCACGCCAAAGCGCGCAGGCAAATGACCCAGAAACAGGTTCTCGGCCACGCTCATTTCCGGCACCAGATGCAACTCCTGATGAATCACAGCAACCCGGTGAGCGATGCTGTCTGCGGTGGATTTGAACACCATTGATTGCTCGCCGATCTGCACCGTGCCACTGCTGGGCGTGTAAGCCCCACCGAGGATTTTCAACAGGGTCGATTTACCCGCACCGTTCTCGCCCATCAGCGCATGGACCTGACCGGGATACGCCACAAAACTGATATTGGCCAGCGCCTGTACGCCCGGAAAATGCTTGCCGATGGCATTGAAGCGCAGGCTGTCATTGCATGAAGCTTGAGTCTCTGTAAGCGGCTGCATAAGAACCTCCGACTCAGTTCCACAACCCGATTTTGGTCAGCTCTTGCTGGAAGTTATCCCGAGTGATGAGCGTCACTTCGTCCATGGCCGTGTACAGCGGCGGCTCTTTGCCTTCAGTGATCCACTCGAACATCAAGGTTGCGGTCTTGTAGCCTTCGATATGCGGGCTCGGCAGCATGGAGCCATAAAAGCCGCTGTCGGCCTTTTTCAATTCGCCGATGGCATCGGTGCCGTTGATACCAATGCCGATCACGTTAGCGGCGGCAAAACCGGCACTTTCCGTGGCGCGCACACCGCCCAGTACCGTGCTGTCATTCATCCCCCCGATAATCAGGTTTTTTGCAGCGCCGGGCAGCTTGACCAATGCCGAGTTGGTAGCGTCCATGCTGCCGGGTACATCGAGCGTCTTGAGCGCCGAGTAAAGAATGTGATCATCAGGCAAGCCTGCGTCTTTCAAGGATTTAACCGAACCATCGGTGCGTTTTTTGCCGGTATCCAATTCGTTGAAGGTGTTAATGACGGCGTAGGTATCTTTCCAGTCCCAATTGCGTTTTTTGGCTTCGGCGACCATGGCATTGCCTTGCTGCTGGCCGACTTCAAATGCTGCCATGCCCAAATAAGGCACTTCTTCCATAAACGCACCCTTGGCATCGACGAAACGATCATCCACGGCGATAACTTTCAGGTTGTTGATCTTGGCCTTGGCCATGATCGCCGGGCCGAGGCCGACGTCTGGCGGGCAAATCACGAACCCCTGCGCACCGTTAGCGGCCAGACTGTCGATGGCCGACAGGGTTTTTTCCCCATCGGGCACAGCAATTTTGATCAGCTCAAAGCCTTTATCTTTGGCGGCCTTTTCAGCGAATGCCCACTCGGTCTGGAACCATGGTTCTTCCGCCTGCTTGACCAGAAAACCGATTTTCACCGGCTCCGCAGCCAGCACGCTATGGCCGAAACTCAGCGCAGTCGCTGTCAGTGCCGCGCAGCACAGGGCGCGAAGGATGGGACGACGTTTCATGGCAAACCCTCTTGTTGTTATTTTTAAAGTGTTTGAAGCCTGATGGTGCCGACCGGTCAATCAGTCGTGATACAGCACCGAACGCCCGCCATCGATGGTGATGCAGGACGCATTGATAAACGGCGCTTCATCGCTCGCCAGAAAAACAGCAGTCATGGCCACCTCAAGTGGCTGGCCGATTCGCCGCGGAGGGTGCAGATCCAGTGCACGCTGGCGCTCTGCATGCGGGTCTGCAAAACCATTCCAGTAATCGACATTAAGCTGGGTTTCGATATACCCCGGCGCAATGGCGTTGACCCGTATGCCTTTGGATGCGTATTCGATGCCCAGCGCACGGGTCAGCCCTAGCAGGCCATGCTTGGCCACCGGGTACGGGAAACAACCCGGAATAATGTGGGAGGAATGAGTCGAGGCGATGTTGATAATGCTGCCCACACCCTGCTCAATCATGTGTGGCAACACGGCCTTGCAGCCATACCAGGCACCGTCCAGGTCAATGGCGAAACAGCGTCGCCAGTCCTCTTCGGTCATTTCCAGCGGATCTCGAAACACGTTAACGCCGGCGCAATTGACCAGCACATCCACGCGGCCATGCAGCTCCATGGCCTGCGCAACCAGCGCATGCAGGTCTGACTGGCACGACACATCAGCCTTGATCGCCTGCACATCAGCACCCTGCTCACGCCAATGGGCCGCCACCTTTTCGACCTTCTCGGCCTGAATATCGCTAATGACCATTTTCGCCTGCTGAGCCACAAAGCTGGCGACAATGGCTTCGCCAATGCCTTGAGCAGCACCGGTCAGTACCACCACTTTATTTTTCAGACGTTCGCCACGTGGCGGTTCGGCCACCGCAGGTAAAGAAAGAGGCTCAGCCATGAATCAGGACTCCACAAAAAAGGCACGAAAAAAACCGGGCATCTTTCGATGACCGGCCAATAAAAAGGGGGCATTGGGGAGTCCCGCGTGCGCGCAGGGGCGTCCTGGAATATCTCGGCATCACTTCACCATATTATTTTTTTAGTGTGAGTGCGTGGAGCTAAAGCCGACTATAAACCCGGAAACTGCAAAGTCTCAATATATAATTTTGCATCCCATATTTAGGGATTTAAAGGTTACCCGCCGATGATCTTCATCACGGTGGCACCGCCCGAAAAGGCAACGTCTTGTTTGTCGCCCAAGGCTTTCATCAGCAAGCTTTGCAGTGCAGGCAAGGCCTGATGACGGGGCTTGTTCAGCAAGTCACCGACATAGTGGCGATTGCTCGACGACAGGCAACCATGTAGCCAGCCCGTTGAAGACAGGCGCAAGCGCGAACAGGTCCGGCAAAACGGCACACTCTCGTTGGCAATTACGCCGAAATAACCCTGACCTGCAATTTGATAGCGCACCGCTGTTGCATCGACGGGCGCGTCGGCTTGCTGGTACTCATAGCGCTCGCCGATTAGCGACAACAACTGTTGCAGGCTGACAAATTGTTGCAAGAATGAATTGCCATCACTCGCCAGGTGGCCCATGCGCATCAGCTCGATAAACCGCAGCTCGTAGCCCCGCTCAAGGCAATAATCCAGCAAAGGGATGACCTGATCGAAGTTTTGCCCACGCAACGGCACCATATTGACCTTGATTTTGATCCCCGCTTCACTGGCCTGGCGCATGCCGTCGAGCACAGTTGGCAGATCACCACCACGGGCAATGGCGCGAAAGGCTTCCGGGTTCAGGGTATCGAGGGAGACATTGAGGCGACGTATGCCCGCCTCCAGCAGCAAGGGCAATTTTCGCCCCAGCAACTGACCATTGGTGGTCAGGCTGATATCACTCAAGCCCAACGAACCCACACCCTGCATAAAAGCTTCAAGCTTGGGGCTGACCAGTGGTTCACCACCGGTAATGCGCAAGCGCTCTATGCCGGCGGCCTCAATCAGGTAGGCCACGCCACGGATCATGGCTTCGGCCGACAATTCATCCTGAGCCGCCACCAGACGCTTGCCGTTGGGCACGCAATAGGTACAGGCGTAATTGCACGCAGACGTAAGACTGATACGTAAATTGCGAAAACGTCTGCCTTGGCGGTCAACAATCATGAATGACTCCGACGCGCAGGATAGAGCCGCGCCAACACCTGGTAAAAGGGTTCAGGGCACGCGGCCCTGAACGATAAAACCCTTGCCCGCTACTCGACTGCCGGGGTGTCCGTGTCACGCTTGCGCTTATTGCCCATGCGCACACCGATGTCCATCAGGAACTGGAAAAAACCTTCCTGATCTTCCAGCACATTGCTCCAGAACGGCGAGTGATACAGCGCTACCGCGCCGTGCACCAATGCCCAGGCTGCACAATAGTGGAAATACGGCGGAACATCTTCAAGCTTGCCTTCACTGATACGCCCCTTGATGAGCAGGGTCAAACGCTCAAAGTTGGAAGCGCGAATCTTGTGCAGCTCTTCAACCAGCTCGGGTACCTGATTACCTTTAACGACCTTTTCTTCAAGGCGGTCAAACAGCCGGTAACGCTGAGGGTCACGCATGCGAAATTCGAAGTAGGCTCGCGACAGCGCCTCTTTGTCTTTATCGACGTCAGCGGAATGCAGCAACTCGTTCAAATCACGCTCGTAATCGAGCATCAGGCGCAGGTAAATCTCGGCCTTGGATTTGAAGTGCTTGTAAATCGTGCCTTTGCCGATACCGACGGCATCAGCAATCATCTCGACGGTGACACTGTCTTCACCTTGATCGAGGAACAGCTTGAGCGCGGTATCGAGAATTTCTTGCTCGCGGCGACGAAACTCACGGACCTTACGGGGTTCTTTGTGCATAAGAAAAGGTCTGTTCGGGTCAAAATCGAAGCGGAGTATTATGCATTAGTCACGCTAAATTGCACGGACCATCCTGTGTACTCGCGTTTTCAGACTCATTCATATAACCCTTATGAGCAGACAAACGAATCACAGGTATTCCAAATCTGTTTAAAAAACGATCAGCCACGACTGGACGTTCGATAAAGCTGACCAATACTAAAGGAGTCGGCGGCACATCCCCCCAAGTGGCTGCCGATCAAGGTCACAACGGAATGTGCCCTTTGTTTTACTCCTAATGGTCTTAACCCGGGTTCCCCAGAGTCCGGGTTTTTTTTGCCCAAAAAGTCGATATTGTGCGCTGACCTCGTTCCTCGGCAGCGGCTACAGGGTCATTTAACCCGAGCCAACGGGAACAACCGTTTGAAGTTCTCTGTGGTCTGCTCTGCGAACCGCTCGTAAGGCTCACCACGCAACATTGCCAAAAACTCAGCCACTTCACGCACGTATTGCGGAAGATTGGGCTTGCCGCGATGAGGAATCGGGGCCAGGTACGGGGAATCCGTTTCCACCAGCAAACGGTCAGCAGGCACCTGCCGGGCGACATCGCGCAGCGCATCGGCATTGCGGAACGTGACGATACCCGACAGCGAGATGTAATAGCCCATGTCCAGCGCCGCTTTGGCCATGTCCCAGTCTTCAGTGAAACAGTGCAGCACGCCGGCGTTGGGCAAGTTTGCGTCGCGCAGCATGTTCAGGGTGTCCTGACGGGCACCGCGCGTGTGAATTACCACGGGCTTGCCAGTTTGCTTAGCCGCCTCCAGGTGAACCTGAAACGACAATTGCTGCAATTCGGCAGCTTCAGGCTCGTAGTGGTAGTCCAGGCCGGTCTCGCCAATGGCTACGACCCGGGGGTGGTTCAGCTCGCCCAGCAACCAGTCCAGTGCAGGTGCCGCGCCCGGCTGCACGTCCAGCGGGTGGACGCCTACTGAACAATCGACATCGTCGAAGCGATCAGCCAATGCTTTGACATCGGCGGCATTCTCGGCGCTGACACCTATACACAGAAAATGACCGACACCGCGCAAACGCGCCGCTTGCAGCGCTGCGTCCAGTGAACCGTCATGGGCGCTGAGGTCCAGACGGTCAAGATGGCAATGGGAGTCAACCAACATACAAAATTACCTGTTTATCAAATCAATCAAATCAACGCTGGCCGGGCAGACTTGCCCACTGCACCAGTAAGGCCTCCAGCAACAAAACTCTATTGAGGTTGGCCTTGCCCAGGACTTTTTGCCGCTGCGCGAGAATCCAGTCCTGAATCGCCAGCACTTTGTCTTGCGGGGTTTTCTGCGCCAGGTATTGCAGCACTTTACGCATGTCTTCAAGCCCCAGTCCGGCTTCATCCTGGGTCAATTGATAACGCAAAATCAGACTCGACCAGTCGCAGAACCAGTCAAACAGCAGCAACAACGGGATGGCATTCCAGCTTTCCGCCAGTTGAGTGGCAGAGATCTCGCGCTTGAGCAGCTTTTTGACCCCTTCGACCACCGCCGCACGCTGTTCGCGCACACCTTGGGCCTGCAACTTGACGGCCGCCAAGGGTGATCCGGCGGCCAGCGTCAATAACTCAATGCGCTGGGCGTCGCTGCACTCGGGCAGCGCCTTGGCCAACCACTCCAGGCTCAAAGCCTCGCTGGGCAGTGGACACGCTTGTTGCACGCAGCGGCTGCGGATGGTCGGTAACAGTCGACTCGACTGGTGGCTGACCAACAGCAAAATGGTGTTGCCCGAGGGTTCTTCAAGGCTTTTGAGCAAGGCGTTCGCCGCGTTGACGTTCATCGACTCGACGGGCTCGACCAATACCACCTTGCGCCCGCCCAACTGAGCGGTTTGCACCACAAAATTGACCAGTTCGCGGACTTGATCAACCTTGATCGCTTTGTCGGCTTCTTCCGGCTCAAGGATGTAGTTATCAGGGTGACTGCCTGCAGCCAGCAATGAACAGGACTTGCACGACCCGCAGGCTTCAAGCCCGACCGGCTGCTTGCACAGCAGGCTGGCCATCAGTCGCTCAGCCAGGGCGCGCTTGCCGATACCCGCAGGGCCATGCAGCAGGTAGGCGTGGGCGTGTTGCGCACGCCCGGCCATTTGCTGCCACAGGCTGTCTTGCCACGGGTAGGCTTCAGCCACGGTACAGCTCCAGCAGTTGCGGCAGCAGTGCATCCAACTGATGCTGAACGTCAGTCAGCGACTGGGCGGCATCGACCAGGCGATAACGCGCAGGTTCGGCTTCGGCCCGCTTGAGGTAAGTACTGCGCACCGCATCGAAAAAGGTACGGCCTTCCTGCTCAAAGCGGTCCAGTCGGCCCCGAGCGCTGGCGCGGGCCATACCGACTTCAATCGGCAGATCAAACACCAGCGTGATGTCAGGGCGCAGCGCGCCTTGCACAAAGGTTTCCAGCGTGGCGATGCGCTCATGTGACAAACCGCGCCCTCCCCCCTGGTAGGCGTAGGTGGCGTCGGTAAAACGGTCACACAGCACCACGGCTCCCCGAATCAGCGCCGGGCGAATCACCTCGGCCAAATGCTGAGCACGGGCGGCAAACACCAGTAAGAGTTCGGTATCGGCACACATGGCGTCATCACTGGGGGTGAGCAACAGCTCACGGATGCGCTCGGCCAAAGGCGTGCCCCCAGGTTCGCGGGTCAATACCACATCGATACCTTGCGCACGCAGACGCTCGGCCAGGTAGTCGCGGTTGGTGCTTTTGCCCGCGCCTTCGGGGCCTTCCAGGGTAATAAACAAGCCAGTCACAGGCAGCAATCCTTAATCAGTTTCATTCGGGCTATGCGGCTCGGCCGCAGGGCTCGCCGGCTCAGCAGCTGGGGTCGGCGCAGGGCTTGAGCGGTAGTCGGCGCGACGCTTGATCTGGAATTCGCGCACGGCATTGTTATGCGCATCCAGATCATCCGAGAACGTATGGCTGCCGTCACCCTTGGCCACAAAGTAAAGGCTGCTGCCACTGACCGGGTGCAAGGCGGCGTGAATGGCCTCACGTCCAACCATGGCAATCGGTGTCGGCGGCAGGCCGGGAATGGTGTAGGTGTTGTAGGGCGTTGGCTCACGCAGATGAGCACGGGTCAATTTACCGTTGTAACGCTCACCCAAACCGTAGATGACTGTTGGGTCGGTTTGCAGCGGCATGCCGATTTTCATTCGGCGCACAAAAACCCCGGCAATCTGCCCACGCTCTTGGGGCACACCCGTTTCTTTCTCGACCAGCGAAGCCATAATCAGCGCTTGATAGGGCGTGGCATAGGGCAGATCAGGCGCTCGTTGCTCCCACTCCTCTGCCAGTACTTTTTCAAGGCGGTCGTAGGCTTTTTCCAAAAGCTGAGCATCGGTCATGCCACGGACAAAGCGATAGGTATCAGGGAAAAACCGGCCTTCCGGAAATTCACCCCCATGACCTAGCTTGACCATCACCTCACTGTCACTCAGGCCGTCGAGGGTCTGTTCGATTTTTTCATGTTTGGCCAGCGCGCTGCGCACCTGACGGAAATTCCAGCCCTCAACCAGGGTCAGGCTGTATTGGACCACTTCACCGCGCTGCCACAGACCAATCAGGTCTTGGGCGGTCATGCCGGGCGTCATGCGGTACTCACCGCTGTGCAACGGCTGACCTTCAAGGTTAAAGCGCCAGTAAAGACGCAGCCAGAAGGCATCGTGCAAGGTGTTATCCGCCTCAAGACGATTGAACGTACCCGTCGGGGTTGCACCGGCCGGAACGTCGAGCAGTTGCTCCTCGGTCAAGTTGAGCGGTTGCTCCAGCGCCGAATTGAGCTTCCACGCACTGGCGCCCAGCAGCAAGCCTGCCAGCACCAGACCGGTCTCCAGCAGCAGCAAAAAATTACGTTTCACGAATCAGACATCCAATAGGGTGCGAGCAATGCCTTGCAGTTTACGGGTGAGCGGCCCCACCGGCCAGCTCAGGTCTGCAAATGCCCGCACGGGCCAAATGCCATACACGCTGTTACAGACAAAGAGTTCATCAGCCTGGCGCAGCTGGGTGAAGCTCAGGTCTGTGACGTGGCACGCGATACCCTGGCGCTCTGCTTCAACCAGTAGCGCGGCCCGCATCACCCCCGCCACACCACAGCGTTGCAGGTCGGCGGTATACACGCTGCCATCGCGTACCAAAAACAGGTTGCTGAACACGCCTTCGATCACTCGCCCGGACGTGTCGCGCATCAATCCCTCGGCGTAGGCCGGATCTTGCCACTCGGCACGCGCCAGCACCTGTTCGAGGCGATTGAGGTGTTTAAGCCCAGCCAGCAGCGGCTGTTCGGCCAAACGTGTGGCGCAATCAAACAGCTGGATACCCTCCAAGGCGTTGGCCTCAGGGTAGGCGGCAGGCGGACTGGCTTGAAGAATTCGTCGAGGTAGAGCCTCGGGTGATGCGCTGTAACCGCGCTGGCTGTCGCCACGGGTCACAATCAGCTTGAGGACGCCCTCGCCCATCGCTTGCGCATAGGCCAGCAATTCGCTGCGGATCAATGAGTGATCCGCAACTATCGCCAGGCGGGAACACCCCTGCGCCAGACGCTGCATGTGCAGGTCCAGCAGCAGCGGTTGGCCAGCCTTGACGACAAGGGTCTCAAACAGACCATCACCGTAAGCCAGCCCACGGTCTTTAAGCGACGCTAACGCGTGCGCTGGCTGACCGTCGACCCAACTTTGCATTACTCGGCGTACCGGCGGAACACCAGCGAGCCGTTGGTGCCGCCAAAACCAAACGAGTTGCTCAGCACCACGTCGATCGACATTTCGCGAGCGGTGTGCGGCACGAAGTCAAGGTCGCAGCCTTCGCTCGGCTCATCAAGGTTGATGGTTGGCGGGGCAATCTGGCTGTTGATCGCCAACACGCTGAAAATCGCCTCAACCGCGCCCGCGGCACCCAACAAGTGACCGGTCATCGACTTGGTAGAGCTGACGGCAAGGTTGTAGGCGTGATCACCAAACACCGACTTGATCGCAGCAACCTCTGCCAAATCGCCAGCAGGTGTCGAGGTACCGTGGGCGTTGATGTACTGAACCTGATCAGGATTGATACTGGCATCGCGCAACGCATTGGTGATGCAGCGTGCAGCACCCGCGCCATCTTCTGGCGGCGAGGTCATGTGATAAGCGTCACCGCTCATCCCGAAACCAATCAGCTCAGCGTAGATCGTCGCGCCGCGTGCCTTGGCGTGCTCAAGTTCTTCAAGCACTAGCGCACCGGCACCGTCAGCCAGTACAAAGCCATCACGGCCTTTGTCCCACGGACGGCTGGCACGAGTTGGATCATCGTTGCGTGTGGACAGCGCACGCGAGGCACCGAAGCCCCCCATACCCAAACCGCAGGCCGCCATTTCAGATCCGCCGGCAATCATCACGTCGGCTTCGCCGTAAGCAATATTGCGCGCGGCCATGCCGATACAGTGAGTACCTGTAGTACAAGCTGTGGCAATGGCGTAGTTAGGCCCTTGTGTACCCAAATGGATAGACAGAAAACCGGAAATCATATTGATAATCGAGCCAGGCACAAAAAACGGCGAAATCCGTCGCGGGCCTTGCTCATGCAGAATGCGGCTGGTTTCTTCGATATTGGTCAAACCACCAATACCCGACCCCATGGCCACACCGATGCGCTCACGATTGGCATCCGTGACTTCAAGGCCGGAATTGCGCACAGCCTGAAACCCGGCTGCCAGACCGTATTGAATAAACAGGTCAAGTTTTCTGGACTCTTTGACGGAGAGGTAATCCTCAACGTTAAAGCCCTGAACCGAGCCGCCAAAACGGGTGGAATAGGCAGAAAGATCTGTGTGTTCGATCAGACCAATGCCACTTCGGCCTGCCAGAATGCCTTGCCAGGTGCTTGGTACATCCGCACCCAGTGGCGACAACATCCCCATACCGGTGACTACGACGCGTCTACGCGACACAGCACTCTCCTTTATTCTATTGACGACACTTTGCATCACACCTAAAGAAAAAACCGCACGCCAGAGCGGCAGTGCGGTTTTTCCATGACAGCAAACAGCGATTACAAACTATTACGCCTGGTGGCTAGTAACGTAATCGATAGCTGCTTGTACAGTAGTGATCTTTTCAGCTTCTTCGTCAGGAATTTCAGTCTCGAATTCCTCTTCCAGAGCCATCACAAGCTCAACGGTGTCAAGGGAGTCGGCACCCAGGTCTTCAACGAAGGAAGCCGAGTTAACAACTTCTTCTTCTTTAACGCCCAGTTGCTCGGCTACGATTTTCTTGACGCGTTCTTCGATGGTGCTCATACCTTGTTTTCACTCCTAATGGACAAATTCAGGCAGCTGGCCAGTGGGCAAGTGTATCGAAAGACTTTTCAGTTTTTCAACTGAAAGCTTTGCACTCACACCGCAATGACCCGCCGCCTATAAAAAGATTGCAGCTTTATAACGGATTTTGGACAGCACGTATGACATTTTTTTCAAACAGGCCGTCACATTTAACTCATGTACATCCCGCCGTTGACTGGAATTGTAGCTCCTGTCACGTACGCTGCACCGTCTGAAGCAAGGAAAGCGACCACACTGGCGATCTCTTGAGCCTGCCCCAAACGCCCCAGCGGAATCTGTGTTTGCAAGGCTTCACGCTGAGCTTCTGGCAGCTCACGGGTCATATCGGTGTCGATAAAACCGGGAGCAACCGAGTTGACAGTGATCGAGCGCGAGCCCACTTCACGTGCCAGCGCGCGGCTGAAACCTTCCAGACCTGCCTTGGCGGCGGCGTAGTTTACTTGGCCTGCGTTGCCCATGGCACCCACTACAGAGCCAATACTGATAATTCGTCCCCAACGGGCTTTGGTCATACCGCGCAAAACGCCCTTGGACAGGCGGAACAGACTGTTCAGGTTGGTATCGATAACGTCATGCCATTCGTCATCTTTCATGCGCATCATAAGGTTATCGCGGGTGATACCGGCATTATTGACCAGAATCGCCGGCGCACCGAACTGTGCTTGAATGCTCGCCAACACCGCGGCAACGGATTCATCGCTGGTGACATTGAGTTCCATACCGGTGCCTTGAACACCATTTTCTTTCAGTGTGGCAGCGATACGCTCAGCACCTGAAGCCGAAGTCGCAGTGCCAATGACAATGGCGCCCTGACGACCCAACTCCAATGCGATTGCCTGGCCAATGCCACGGCTAGCGCCCGTTACCAATGCAACTTTACCTTGCAAGCTCATGCAGGCTTCTCCTAATTCTTCAGACCAGTGCCAGACGCGCAGCGGCGAATGCTTCGGGTGTATTCAAGTTGTGTGTCGTCACGCCTTCAGCGCAACGCTTGCTGATGCCCACCAGGACTTTGCCCGGGCCGCATTCAACCAGATCAACAGGGCCATTGACTGCCAGCGCCTTAACCGATTCAACCCAGCGCACAGGCTTATACAGCTGCTCAAGCAAATCGCGCTTGAGCGTTGGCAGATCAGCGGCAACGGCTGCACTGACATTCTGCACCAGCGAAATGCTCGGCATTTTCCAGTCGATCGCTTCGATGGACTCGGCAAAACGCTCGGCAGCGGGACGCATCAGCTCGCAGTGCGAAGGCACGCTCACCGGCAGTGGCAAGGCACGCTTGGCACCCGCCTCCTTGCACAGCGCCATGGCCCGCTCAACAGCAGCCTTGGCCCCCGCAATGACGACCTGGCCCGGGGAGTTGAAGTTAACCGCGCTCACTACTTCACCTTGAGCGGCATCCGCACAGGCTTGCAGGACGACATCATCATCCAGGCCCAGAATGGCAGCCATGGCGCCTTGACCGGCCGGAACAGCTTCTTGCATCAGCTGACCGCGACGCTCCACCAGTTTGACGGCCTGGGCCAGGCTCAAGCAGTCGGCAGCCACCAACGCGCTATATTCGCCCAGGCTATGGCCCGCAACGAAATCAGGACGTTTGCCACCCTCTGCCAGCCACAGACGCCACAAGGCAATCGAGGCGGTCAGAATGGCAGGCTGGGTAATATCCGTTCGGTTCAGTTCTTCAGCTGGACCGTTTTGAGTCAACGCCCACAGGTCGTAACCCAGAGCATCAGACGCTTCTTTAAAGGTGTCCAGAACCAGCGAGTGCTCCGCGCCCAACTCGGCCAACATGCCGAGGGACTGCGAACCCTGCCCTGGAAAGACGAATGCGAGGGATGTAGACATGTAACAAGCCCCTAATGATCTTGTCGTCGGAGAATTGACGTCTCGCCTTGGCGGACGCAAGAAACTGACAGTTGGATGGCTGATTTGACCGGGCAGTCACATTTAAGCGCCCGGCAGGTAAAACGCCTATGGCAACAACCCTTCAAGGCGCCCATACAAACGCTTTGGCAGGTCTTCATGGATTTCAATCAGTGCGCGCTCTATCGCACTTTGAAAGCCCTGAGCACCTGCCGAACCGTGACTCTTGATCACAATGCCCTGCAACCCGAGAAAGCTCGCCCCATTGTGCCGGGCAGGCGCCAGTTCAGCCTGCAAACGACGCATCAGCGGCATCGCCAATACACCTACAAAGCGTCCGAACAACGTGCGCTTGAACTCAGCCTCAATCCGGCTCGAAATCATGGTCGCCAGGCCTTCGCTGGATTTGAGCAAAATATTGCCGACAAACCCATCGCACACCACCACGTCCGCTTCACCCCGGTACACCCCATCGCCTTCAACAAAGCCGATGTAATGCAACCCTGCAGCCGCCTGCAACAAAGCCGCCGCCTCCTTGACCTGTTGATTACCCTTGACGTCCTCGGTGCCTATATTAAGCAAGACAACCCGCGGACGAAGAACACCCAACGCCTGAGCAGCCACCGAACCCATCACCGCAAATTGAAACAGCTGCTGCGCACTGCAATCAACATTGGCGCCCAAGTCCAGCAATTGACAGTAGCCAGTTTGCGTAGGGATCGCCGCCACCATGGCCGGACGATCAATGCCCGGCAAGGTTTTCAGCACATGCCGCGACAACGCCATCAGCGCGCCGGTGTTGCCGGAGCTTACACAGGCTTGAACTTTACCGTCACGCAGCAATTGCAGCGCTACACGCATAGAAGAGTCCGGCTTGCTGCGCAATGCATGCGAAGGCCGCTCATTCATGGCAATGATTTCTGAAGCAGGGGTAATTGTCAGGCGCGAGCGATCAACAGCCGAATAGCTGGAAATCAAGGATTCAAGTTCGGAAGGTTGACCGACGAGGGTCAGGTGTAACGAGGGAGTAGCAGACAGGCAAGCAATACATGCCTGAACAATGCTGCGGGGACCGAAGTCCCCGCCCATTGCGTCGATCGCGATGACCTGGACAGACAAGTGATTACTCGTCAGCGCCCTTGTCGATCACTTTACGACCACGGTATACGCCTTCTGGCGATACGTGGTGACGCAGGTGAATTTCACCGGTGGTTTTTTCTACAGACAGAGTGCTAGCCGAAAGAGCATCGTGCGAACGACGCATGTCACGGGCAGAGCGGGATTTTTTGTTCTGCTGAACAGCCATAATTGATTAACTCCTAAACGTTTGGGTCACGCTTTAACTGCGCCAATACACTGAACGGGTTGGACCGCGTTACCTCGTCCTCGCCTGGCTCGGGCTCATCGAGACCCGCCGGCTGCTGGCATTCTTCCGGATGATGAGCAGGCACAATGGGCAAGGCGAGCAAAAGCTCCTCCTCGATCAGTGCATGCAGATCCAATGGATCTTCGCCCAGTTCCAGCACGTCATAACCTTTCGGTAACGACTGGGTATTCGCACCCTCTTTCACCACAGCATAACTGCACTCGCTGTGGATCGGCAGGGTGACCAGCTCAAGACAACGCTGGCAAACCATCTTGACCTCGACGTCGATGGAGCTGTGTATGACCACAGATCTTCGCTCGTCGCGCTCAAAAACAAATTTAGCCTGGACCGCACCGACATCGTCGGAAAGCGGGTCGCAGAGTCTCTCCAAATCAGCCAGCAACACTTCACCTTGAAGGGTAGTGCCACGATCAGCCAATTTGCGCGGGTCAACGTGAGGTGGAATCGGGTCATTCAACATAGGCGCAGCATTCTAGGGAGGACCCCTTCACGTGTCAAAGGAAATTGTGCCTGTGCGACATCGCGTACGACCATTAGAATCGTCAGCAACCCACAGGAGTCGCGCATGCTACCTTTATTACTCGCTTCAAGCTCGGTTTATCGCCGCGATTTATTGTCTCGCCTGCGCTTACCCTTTACTTGCAGCTCACCAGACATCAACGAGAGCCATCAAACCGGCGAATCAGCCATCGACCTGGTCAAACGCCTGTCTTTGGAAAAGGCGCAAGCACTGACCAGCAGCCACCCCAAACACCTGATCATCGGTTCTGATCAGGTCGCCGTGCTGGACGGGCAAATCATCGGCAAGCCGCATACCTTCGACAAGGCACGCCAGCAACTGCTGAACGCCAGCGGGGCCAGTGTCAGCTTCCTGACCGGCCTCACCCTGCTAAATAGCCAGACAGGCCATTATCAGACCGACTGCATCCCCTTTACGGTTCACATGCGCAAGCTCACCCCAGAGCAGATAGAGCGTTATCTGCTCGCCGAGGAGCCGTACGACTGTGCAGGCAGCTTCAAGGCAGAAGGTCTGGGCGTCAGCCTGTTTCAGCGCACAGAAGGCGAGGACGCCACCAGCCTGGTCGGCCTGCCGCTGATCCGCCTTGTTGACATGTTGATAGCAGAAGGCGTAGCTATCCCCTAACGCAACCCCATAGGGAAACGCGAATTGCGTAGCAGCTGTCGAGTAACGCGAGGCTGCGTTCGACGGCAAAGCCGTCGCTAAACCTTTCGACCCGGCAAACCAGACACACCGCACTGACAGAGGTTGCGACGATTGCATCGTCGAACGTAGCCTCGCGTTACTCGTCAACTGCTACGTCATTTCCGCGCTTGAGATGCAAACCGCCCCCACAAAAAAACGGCCCGAAGGCCGTTTTTTGTGAGCATCACTGCCAATCAGCGCAACGTAGGTCCTTGAAAACCCATCCACATTGCCAATTGCTCAGCCACACTGGTACCGAGTTTTTTGGAGAAGCGATCAAACGCCGACTCCTGCACGGTAAAGTCCACCAGCTCTTTTTCGCCAATCACATCACGCGCAACCGAGCTGGCATTGCCCAACCCATCAATCAACCCCAGTGGCAGGGCCTGCTGACCTGTCCAGACCAAACCAGAAAACAGCTCAGGATGATCCTTATCCTTTAGTCGATCGCCTCGACCCTGCTTCACGCTGGCAATGAACTGCTCGTGAGTGATGTTCAGCACACCCTGCCAGAACTTGGTCTCATCCGGCTTTTCAGGCTCGAACGGATCAAGAAAGGCCTTATGGTCGCCCGAGGTATAAGCACGGCGCTGAATACCCAGCTTCTCCATCGCGCCCACGAAACCAAAGCCCGCCGCGGTCACACCTATCGAACCGACCAGACTGGCCTTGTCCGCATAGATCTCATCAGCCGCGCTGGCAATGTAATAAGCCCCTGAAGCCCCCAGATCGGAAATGACCGCATACACCTTGATATTCGGGTTCAAGCCACGCAGACGACGAATTTCATCGTAGACATAACCCGACTGAACAGGACTGCCGCCCGGGCTGTTGATGCGCAGAATCACACCCTTGACCTTTGGATCTTCGAACGCAGCGCGCAGGCTGGTCACCAGATTGTCGGCACTGGCCAGCTCTTTATCAGCTATGACGCCACGCACATCAATCAGCGCGGTATAACCCGAACTGCTGGTTACGCTGCGTTCCATATCCAACAAAGGCGTGAACAAAAACAACATGGCAATCAGGTAGAAAAAGGTCAGCAGCTTGAAAAAAATACCCCAGCGACGCGAACGGCGCTGCTCCTGAATACCCGCCAACAAGGTTTTTTCCAGAAGCTTCCAGCTCTTGTCATCACCGACAGTCGGCTCTGCCTCGGAAGGCGCTTTCCATTGATCAACCATGCTCTACCCCTGCAAAGACTTTAATTAACCTGGCGATCCAGCCAGGTACGCAACTCGGTAAAACGCTCAATGGCCAATCGCGGCTCATAAGCCATCAGACTTTGCATCGACTGAGCACCATAGCCCACCGCAACAGAATCAATGCCTGCATTACGTGCCATCAGCAAATCAAAGGACGCATCCCCCACCATCAAGGCTTGCCCGGGGCGAACATCGCAATGGGCAAGAATCTGGTTCAGCATCAAAGGATCAGGCTTGCTGGCCGACTCGTCGGCTGCACGGGTGATATCAAAGAAATCTTCCCAGCCATTGGCCTTGAGCACCCGATCAAGACCACGCCTGGCCTTGCCCGTAGCGACAGCCAGACGATAGCCCGCAGCCCGGAAGGCCTCCAGCGACTCCTTCACACCCGCAAAGAGTGGTGAAGGCTGGGCATCCATAGCGATATAGACATCTGCGTAATGCTGGCGAAATGAAACAACCTGCTCAGGCGTCATATCGGGATAAAGGGTCAAGATAGCCTCGGGCAACCCCAGGCCAATAATCCCCTTCACCGCCTCATCATCACGCTCTGGTTGACCCGCACGCTGCGCCGCCATCTGCATGGCAGTGACAATTCGCCCGATAGAGTCAGCCAGCGTCCCGTCCCAGTCGAAGATCAGCAGCGCGTAGTCATTCTGCACTCAGCAAACGCTCCACGGTTTTAGCCCACATTTCATCTACGGGAGCCTGCAATTTCAACTCACCACCTTCGGGCAGCGGCACGGTCAGCATATAGGCGTGCAAGAACAGACGCTTGCCACCCAAATCGCGAATTTCTTTGGAGAAATCTTCGTCGCCGTACTTGGTATCACCGGCAATGCAATGCCCGGCGTGCAAGGTGTGCACGCGAATTTGGTGAGTACGACCGGTAATCGGCTTGGCCTCGATCATGGTGGCGAAATCACCAAAGCGGCGCAGCACCTTAAATACGGTGACCGACTCCTTGCCCTCTTCATTGACTTCAACCATACGCTCGCCTGAACGCAGATTGCTTTTCATCAAGGGTGCGCGCACTTGCTTGATGGACGTCGCCCAGTTACCACGCACCAAAGCCATGTAGCGCTTGTCGACACCATCACCGCGCAACGCGGCATGCAAGTGACGCAACATGCTGCGCTTTTTGGCAATCATCAACAGGCCGGACGTGTCGCGATCCAGGCGATGCACCAACTCAAGTTCTTTAGCGTCGGGGCGCAACTGACGAAAGGCTTCAATGACACCAAAGGTCAGGCCGCTGCCGCCATGCACCGCAATGCCGGCAGGCTTGTTGAGCACAATCAGCGCTTTGTCTTCATAGACAATGGCGGCTTCGAGGCGCTGCAACAACCCTTGAGCAAGGGGCACAGGCTCATCGCGCTCAGGCACGCGGACCGGCGGAACGCGCACGATATCGCCCGCCTGCAGCTTGTACTCGGGCTTGATCCGCCCCTTGTTCACACGCACTTCGCCTTTACGCAAAATGCGGTAAATCAAGGTCTTGGGAACACCCTTGAGCCGTGCAAGTAAAAAGTTGTCGATGCGTTGGCCGGCATATTCCGGCGAGACCTCAAGCAGCTGAACGCTGGGGGTCGGGGGGGTCGTGGTCGTCATGGCGCGAATGATAACAATTTTTTATGGAATTGAAGCACTTAATCATTGCTGCTATAGTCGCGAACGCCGCCAAAAGCGGCCTGGACAGCGGATTAACGGTGAATCACCGACCCTGACCAACGCTCTTGATCAGGACGCGAGGCCGTCCTACGGGGCTTTTGCTGCATACGCACCACTTGGAGTTGTAACAAGCGCAGGTGACATGAGGCCTGAAGCGAGCCTGGAAAGCAGAGTGCAAACTCGCCTTTTACGCCGATATTCACGGCCAGTTCACAAAGTGCAGTCAGCTGCGGGTAATGCGAGCGAATGCTTCGGAAACTTCGCCTTTATTAGCCATGATGCGTGAACTCCCCTTTTGGAGAACACGGTAAATGCCAACCCGCTGCGGATTCTGCGCGCGGCAGCACCCGAATTATCAGGGATACGTGTAGGGTGGAGATGCACAACCGTCGGACTGTGTAGCACTAGGCTTTTTCAAGACGCTTCATCTCGTCCACAGCCGCTGGTTGATTCCTCCTCCTGACTGAGTGCTTAACTTAAGTCACCACAGCAAGCAGGAAGCGTAAGTCGCGACTTCGCCCCCATTGGTCGAACCTCGCTGGACACTGGAGTGGCCAACTACTCCTGACGCACCTGACACCGACCGTGAGAAGTCGTGTGTGCCGAACGCCGTTTCCGGTAGCCCGGAAACCGACGGTACAACATGAAAAGAATGCTGATTAACGCAACTCAACCTGAAGAGTTGCGCGTTGCACTGGTAGATGGCCAACGCCTCTACGACCTGGACATCGAGTCGGGTGCACGCGAGCAGAAGAAAGCCAATATTTACAAAGGCCGTATTACTCGCATTGAACCAAGCCTTGAGGCTGCCTTTGTCGATTTCGGCTCTGAGCGCCACGGCTTCCTGCCCCTCAAAGAAATCTCCCGCGAGTACTTCAAGAAAGCACCTGAAGGTCGCGTCAACATCAAGGACGTCCTGAGCGAAGGCCAGGAAGTCATCGTGCAAGTCGAGAAAGAAGAACGTGGCAACAAGGGCGCAGCCCTGACCACCTTCATCAGCCTCGCTGGCCGTTACCTGGTTCTGATGCCTAACAACCCGCGTGCCGGTGGCATCTCCCGCCGTATTGAAGGCGAAGAGCGCAATGAACTGCGTGAAGCCCTCAATGGCCTGATCGCCCCTGCCGACATGGGCCTGATCGTGCGCACTGCCGGCCTTGGCCGCAGCAGCGAAGAAATGCAGTGGGACCTCGACTACCTGCTGCAACTCTGGACCGCCATTAAAGAAGCTTCGCTGGATCGTTCCGCGCCATTCCTGATTTATCAAGAAAGCAACGTGATCATCCGCGCCATTCGCGATTACCTGCGCCAGGACATCGGCGAAGTGCTGATCGACAGCGTTGAAGCTCAGGACGAAGCCCTGACCTTCATCCGCCAGGTAATGCCGCAGTACGCCAGCAAAATCAAACTCTACGAAGACAGCGTTCCGCTGTTCAATCGTTTCCAGATCGAAAGCCAGATCGAGACCGCCTTCCAGCGCGTTGTTGAACTGCCTTCCGGCGGCTCCATCGTTATCGACCCGACCGAGGCCCTGGTGTCCATCGACATCAACTCGGCGCGCGCCACTAAAGGCAGCGATATCGAAGAAACCGCACTGCAAACCAACCTTGAAGCCGCCGAAGAAATCGCCCGTCAGTTGCGCCTGCGCGACATCGGCGGCCTGATCGTCATCGACTTCATCGACATGACACCCGCCAAAAACCAGCGCGCAGTGGAAGAAAAAGTCCGCGAATGCCTGGAAGCAGACCGTGCCCGCGTACAAGTGGGCCGTATCTCGCGCTTTGGCCTGCTGGAAATGTCCCGTCAGCGCCTGCGCCCATCGCTGGGTGAAAGCAGCGGCATCGTTTGCCCACGCTGCAATGGCACCGGCATCATCCGTGACGTTGAGTCGCTGTCGCTGGCTATCCTGCGCCTGATCGAAGAAGAAGCCCTGAAAGACCGCACTGCTGAAGTACGCGCTCAGGTGCCGATCCCGGTGGCGGCATTCCTGCTGAACGAAAAACGCAACTCGATCACCAAGATCGAACTGCGCACCCGTGCCCGCATCATCATCCTGCCGAACGATCACCTCGAAACGCCGCACTTCGAAGTTCAGCGTCTGCGTGATGACAGCCCGGAAGCCAACACCAACCAGTCCAGCTACGAAATTGCTGCCGCTGCTGCCGAAGTTGAAGAAGTTCAACCTGCCGCTGCGACCCGCACCCTCGTTCGCCAGGAAGCCGCCGTCAAGACAGCTCCGCCGCGCGCCACGGCTCCGGTTCCGACTGAAGCAAGCCCGGCCACTGCAACCCCGGCATCGGCTCCAACTGCCAGCATCGCCGAACCAAGCCTGTTCAAAGGCCTTGTGAAGTCGCTGGTCAGCCTGTTCGCCTCTAAAGAAGAGCCGGCCGCACCTGCTGTTGCTGAAAAACCAGCCACCCCTGAGCGCCCTGCACGCAACGAAGAGCGTCGCAATGGCCGTCAGCAAAGCCGTAATCGTAATGGTCGCCGCGACGAAGAGCGCAAGCCTCGTGAAGAACGTGCACCGCGCGAAGAACGTGCCCCACGTGAAGAACGCGCTCCTCGTGAAGTGCGCGAGCCGCGGGAAGAAACGCCGGTTGTAAGCGCTCCTCGCGAAGAACGCGCACCGCGCGCACCGCGTGAAGAACGTGCACCGCGCGCTCCTCGTGAAGACCGCAAACCACGTGGCGAAGCCCGTGAAGAGCGTGTTCGCGAACTGCGCGAGCCTCTGGACGCTGCTCCTGTCGTTGCGCCAGCAGTAGCGGCCACCGAAGAAGAACGCCCAGCCCGTGCCCCGCGTGAAGAACGTCAACCACGTGCTCCGCGCGAAGAACGTGCACCACGCGAAGTCAAGCCGGCTGCCGCTGCTGAAGACGAAGAGGTACTGTCCAGCGAAGCAAACACCCAGGACGATTCGCAGGAGAACGCCGAAGGCGATCGCCCACGTCGTCGCTCACGCGGTCAGCGTCGTCGCAGCAACCGTCGCGAGCGTCAACGCGATGCCAATGGCAACGTGATTGAAGGTTCGGAAGAGCACAGCGAAGAATCCAACGGCGAAAACGCTGCAGCAACCACCACTGAACTGGCTGCCGGTCTGGCTGTCACTGAGGCCGTTGCCAGCTCGGTCATCAGCGCACCCGCTGAAGCCCAGGCTCACCAGCAAGCTGAACGCGCCAACCAAGCCTCTCACGACTCGGCCCTGGCCCAGACCGTTGTGGCAGCAGAAGCTCAAACGACTGCCGTTGCCATTGTTCCAGCGCCGATCGTTGAGTCCCCTGCGGTAGAAGCGCCAGTGGTTGAGACACCTTCGGTTCAAGCGCCAGCCGCTGAAGCTCCGACTGTCGAAGCGCCTGTGGTTGAAGCAGTAACAGCAATCGAAGCTGTCAAGGCACCTGAAGTTGAAGTGGCCGCACAGGTATCAGCAGAACCTGAAATCAAGGCCACTGCTGAGCCTGCCCCAGCCATCGAGACCCCGGTTGCTGCGCCAGAACCAGTGATCGAAGCCGCCATCGAAGCGCCGGCAGTAGAAGCGCCACGCGCAGAAACGCCGGCCGCCGAAAAGCCAGTCTTCGAAAAAGCGCCTGAGCACGTCAAGGAAGCACGCGTCGTTCGCGAGCCAATTGCCGAGCCTGCCGCCGTAGAAACCGCACCGGCTCCGACTCCAGTTGCACCCGTTGCCGCTGAAGTTGTTGTCACTGAAGCCACTGTGATCGAGACCGCTGTAACAGCTCCGGCTGAAACGGTAGTAACGACCGAAGTGATTGAAGTGGTAGTGGCCGCACCGGTTGTCAGCACTCAGCCAAGCAACGGTCGTGCTCCTAACGATCCACGCGAAGTGCGTCGCCGCAAGCGTGAGGCCGCAGCTGCTGCTGCCGCCGCTCAAGCTGCCAGCGAAACCGTAGCCCCGGAAGCAGAGCACGAGCCTAAACCCCTCGCCTGATTCTGAAGGCCACTAAAAAGCCCCGCCAGTTCTGAACTGGCGGGGCTTTTTTATGCGCCGTGTTTCAGGCTCTAAAAGAACCAAAAGGAGCGACGTTCACGTTCCAGCTCACCACGGCATTGATTGAGCTGCGCGCCGTAGGTTTTAGCCTGCTGATCGACTTTACGCGCCACCTGCATCAACCAGGGTTTTGCCCGATAGGTATTACGGCTAAAACCGCCCCGCCCTTCGTGGTACGCCAGATACTGGTTATAGGCATCCCACTTGGAAATGCCCAATTGTTGCTGGGTGCCCGCCACGTACCACCCGATAAACATGATGGCGTCACCAAAGTCATCGCGCGAGCCACTACTGCCCATGCTTCGTTCAAAATCGCTCCAGGCGGGCGGCTGAGCCTGCGCGTAACCGTAGGAAGGGCTGACCCTGCCCCACGGAATCACCCACAAAAGGTAAGCACGGGGCGGAAGTGCATCGGCCACAAAGCTGCTTTCCTGCTTCATGATTGCCATAGCGATATGGGGCGGGGTTCCCCACTTGCTCTCCATCGCCACCGAATCCTTGTACCAGGCCGGATACTGGCGATAGATCGAACAGAGATTGCCTTGGTCTTTAGGCGGGGCAGTCATGCACCCGGTTAACGTCGCCAGACAGAGAACCAGCGACACAGCAGGAAGTGACTTCATTGATGATCCAGACCGAAAAGCCTGCGCATGCGTACATGCGTCAGGCTGGCTCCATTAATACAGGTTAGGCTCCATCTCGAGCTGCACCGCGAAGCGCTGTTCGATGTCGGCCTGAATACGCTGCGCCAGCGCCAGCAACTGCAAGCCGGTGGCCGAGCCATAGTTGACCAGCACCAGGGATTGCAAACGGTGCACCCCGGCATCGTTCTCCCGGAAGCCCTTCCAGCCTGCCGCTTCGATTAACCAGCCCGCCGCCAGCTTCACTCGGCCATCGGCTTGCGGATAACCAATTACGCCAGGGTGCGCCAACTTCAATTCAGCGGCCAAGGCAGCAGACACCACCGGGTTCTTAAAGAAGCTGCCGGCATTGCCCAGCACCGCCGGGTCAGGCAGTTTTTCACTGCGAATGCTACTGATGGCACGGCTCACATCGGTGGCCGTCGGCTGATCTATGCCTTGCTCGCTCAGACGCTGGCGAACAGGGCCGTATTCCAGACGCAAGCGTGGGGCTCGGCTCAAGGCAAACCTCACCCGCAGAATCAGCCAGCGCCCTGCCTGCTGTTTAAACACGCTGTCACGGTAGCCAAAGTTGCAGTCCTCCAGAGTGAAATCACGCAACTCGCCGGTTTGACGGTCGAGCGCGGTCAGCCCTGCAAAGACATCTTTGATCTCAACGCCATACGCGCCGATATTTTGCATCGGTGCAGCGCCTACGGTACCGGGAATCAAACTAAGGTTTTCCAGCCCGCTCAGCCCCTGTTCGAGCGTCCAAAGTACAAAAGAGTGCCACACCTCGCCTGCTTCGGCCTCAATCACGACACGCTCACCATCGGCTTCGACCTGACGAATCCCACGGGTCGCCATGCGCACCACCAGAGCGGGCACATCGGCCGTCAACAGCAAGTTACTGCCGCCGCCAATAACCAATAGCGGCAAATTGCGCTGCGCCGAGCACTGCAAGGCCTCGCGCACATCGTCATCACTGTGGGCTTCGGCAAACAGGCTGGCGCGCACGTCCACACCGAAACTGTTGAACGGTTTGAGCGATGCATTGACCTGCAACTGCAAACTCATAGACGCCCCTTCAACCCAATCATCGAGCCTCCAGCAAACGTCGAACGCGCTCAAGGTCTTCCGGGGTATCGACACCGGCGGGCGGTGCTTCAACCACATCGGCCACGTGAATGCGCACGCCATGCCAGAGCGCGCGCAATTGCTCCAGCCGCTCGGTGTTTTCGAGCCAGCAAGGGCCCCAGCTTACGAAGTCATGCAGGAACCCGGCGCGGTAGGCATAAATGCCGATATGACGACGATAAGGCACACCCTGCGGCAACGTATCGGGGTGCAGTGCAAAATCATCACGCGCCCACGGCAAGGTTGCCCGACTGAACGTCAGTGCCAACCCATTGATGTCACTGACCACCTTGACCACATTCGGATTGAACAGGGTTTGAGCGTCTTCAATCGGCTCAGCCAGTGTCGCCATGCGGGCTTCAGGATGAGCGGCCAGGTTGGCTGCGACTTGATCGATCACCTGCGGCGGAATCATCGGCTCGTCGCCCTGGACATTGACCACGATAGCGTCGCTGGCCAGCCCAAGTTGAGTAGCGACCTCTGCCAGACGGTCAGTACCAGACTCATGGTCTGCACGGGTCAGAACCACGTGCGCCCCGAACGCCTTGCAGGCGTCGACAATGCGCTGATCGTCAGTGGCAACCACCACCTGTTGAGCACTGCTTTTACAGGCTTGTTCCCAGACATGCTGAACCATCGGTTTGCCCGCAATCATTTGCAGCGGCTTGCCAGGTAAACGGGTCGACGCAAAGCGCGACGGAATAACGACGGTAAAAACCGGGATCATTTATCCAGACGCTCGTCGGTGTCGAGGGTACGGGCTTCGCTTTCCAGCATCACCGGAATGCCATCGCGAATCGGGAAAGCCAGGCCAGCCCCTTTGCTGATCAGTTCGGTTTTATCGGCGCTGAGCTTGAGCGGGCCTTTGCAAACTGGGCAAGCGAGAATATCGAGCAGTTTGGTGTCCATAGGGTTCCCCTGAAAAGAATGAGTTAGGGTTAAAGATGATTAGGTAAAAGCCGCGACAACTGTTGGTCAAACCACAGGACAAAGGCCTGGGACGGCACAGCGTCCACCGCGAGGTACCACCAGTCGGGGGACGCAAAGTCGCGGCACTTCACCGCATCCTTTTCCGTCATCACCACGGGTAATGACGGTTTGAAATTCAAGACCTCGGCACTGTAAGGCGCATGGTCTGCGAAAGCATGGGCTATTGGCCGCCAGTGTAGCGCTTCAAGGGTAGTGAAGAAACGCTGCGGATTACCGATCCCGGCCACGGCGTGCAACGCCTGTTCCGGCGCAAAATAATCCAACGCCTGACGCTCGCCGCTGACCAGATTAATCAGTGCCGTGGGCTTCAACTGGAAGGCAAACCCGCCCGGCGGATCATTGGCTGCGCCGTTGTACAACACCCCATCGACGCTGCTCAAGCGTTCTGCTGGCTCGCGCAACGGGCCGGCTGGCAGGCAACGGCCATTGCCCAGGCCTCTGGCGTTATCGATCAATACCAGCTCCAGATCCCGAGCCAGCCGGTAATGCTGCAAACCGTCGTCAGACAGAATCAAGTCCAGCGGCTCGCTGTCCAGCAAGGCTTTGACGGCGCGACTGCGATCCGGGTCGATCATCAACGGCACGCCAGTACGCTGCACAATCAACAGGGGTTCATCGCCCGCAACGGCGGCACTGTGCTCAGCCTGCACACGCCAAGGCAGGTGCGGCGGTTTGGCACCATAGCCGCGACTCACCACACCTACTTTCAAACCGTGACGCTGGCAATGTTCGATCAGCCAGAGGATCAGAGGCGTTTTGCCCGTACCGCCCACAGTGATATTGCCCACTACGATCAACGGCACCGGCGCACGATAGATATCGCCCTCGCCCGCCACGAAACGTGCACGTTTACGCTCGACCACACGGCGGTACAAGCATTCAAGAGGGCTCAACAACTTGAGCAAAGGGTGCCCGGCATACCAGGCGCGCAGCAAACGATCGGACATGGCCATCAGGGGGTCGTCTGCGCCTCGACAGTGGTCATGCGCAGGTGGCTGAAGCCCAACTTACCTGCGGCGTCCATGGCCGTAATGACCGCTTGATGCTGGGTTTTACCATCAGCACTGATCGACAGGGGCAGGCTGGTATCGCCTCCAGACTCCTTTTGCAGCGCTTCGATCAGGCTCGCCAGGTCGTTTTTCGGCAATAATTGGTTGTTCACCGAGAACACACCGTCAGCGCTGATGGCGACATCAAGTTGCTTGCTGTTCGGTTCCTGTTCAGGAGTACCGCTGACAGCCTCCGGCAAATCCACGCGCAACTGGGTTTCACGGGTAAAGGTGGTGGTCACGACAAAGAACAGCAGCAAGATAAACACCACGTCGATCAACGACGCGAGGTTGATATCCACTGTTTCTCGTGGTTTGCGGCGAAACTTCACGCGCTGCTCCCGGCCATGTCGACTTCACGGTCGCCCTGCACCACTTCGACCAGTTTGATCGCTTCCTGCTCCATGCCTACCACCAGTTCATCAACCCGGCGCTGCAGGAAACGGTGGAAGAACACCGCAGGAATACCCACCATCAAACCGGCGGCGGTGGTAATCAGCGCTTTGGAAATACCCCCTGCGAGCACGGCCGCGTTAGCCGTCATGCCAGAACCCATAAACGAGCTGAAAATATCGATCATGCCCAGCACAGTGCCCAGCAATCCTAACAGAGGGGCCATCGCAGCAATGGTGCCCAAGGCGTTGAGGTAGCGCTCCAGCTCATGAATGACCCTTGCGGCGGCCTCTTCAATGCACTCTTTCATGATTTCGCGGCCATGCCGGGAGTTGGCCAGACCGGCGGCCAGGATTTCACCCAGCGGGGAGTCGGCTCGTAGTTGTTTGAGTTTTTCCTTGTCGAGCTGCTTGTCTTTGATCCAGACCCACACCTGACCCAACAGATGAGGCGGCGTGACACGGCTGGCACGCAGGGTCCACAGGCGCTCGACAATAATGCCCAGCGCGGCAACAGAGCTCAGAATGATCGGCAGCATCATCCAGCCGCCGGATTTGACCAGTTCCCACACAGTGACAATCCCCTCGAAAAAGTGCGCCACTCTACCATAGCGTTCAGTGCTGACTTAACAACTGCTGCGCTACGGGATCAGCATTTTGAAGACCCTTGGGGCCTATAGCAGCTTGGTACCTCGTCAGCGACTGCACGACTGGCGTTCCAGGCACTGGTTACATCCGGCTTGGCAGATTTAATCACGCCAAAACCGGCGCCGCTCTTGAAAACTCTTTGCCGAACCAAAGGCGCCCAATCTAAAGGTGATAGCTCCTTGCTGGGCACTGTCGAGCACTTGCATCCCCAGCGCCTGATAACGCGCCAACACGAGAGGATGCGGATGGCCAAACGTATTGCCATGGCCTCGGGAAATCAATACCGCACCGGGCGCCAGTGCTTTGAGAAACACCATCGAAGAGGAGGTTCGGCTGCCGTGGTGCGGAGCTTGTAGCCACTGCGTAGGAACCGCCAGCGAAGATCTCAGCAAGGCTCGTTCAGCATGAGTGTCAATGTCACCCGTAAGCAACAGCCGTTCACCGCGGGCTTCTACCTGTAATACGCAAGATTTCTGATTACTGTCCTTTGCCTCTTGCCACTGCCATAGGGAAAACCGTACCCCATCCCACTCCCAGCGCTCATCAGTGCGGCAAGGCTGCGCCTGCAATGGCGCAGGCAACCCCGGCACATCACCGCTGATGACTCGCGCAACCTTCATGCCGCGATATACCGCGAGGGCTCCTCCCGCGTGATCCGAGTCGGCGTGACTGATCAACATCACATCCAGCGCCTTAATCCCCAACGAACGCAACACGGGTACCACTACCCGCTCGCCTTGATCCAAATCCCTGACTTTCGGCCCCGCATCGTACAAAAGTGTGTGATTACGGGTGCGCAAGACCATCGCCAATCCCTGCCCGACATCCAGTTGCAACACCTGGGCTTGGCCGTGGGGTATCTGCTCGCGCGGCGCAAAAACGGCCAGCAGCGCCAGCGGCCAACCCAGCGGCCGAAGCACGACACCGGCGGGCAATAGCAGAATCAAGACGCCGATGACGGTCAATAACCAGACGTACACAGGCACTTCTATGGGCAACCAGGGTGTGATTACACCGGATAACAGGTTCAACCCGCGGATCAACACATCCAGCAATCCGCCCGACAACCAGAGCAGGCTCTCACCCAGCCACGGCACCGGCAGCAGGAACGTACCCAATAACGCCGTGGGCAGCACCAGCAGACTGATCCAGGGCACAGCGACCAGATTGGCCAATGGCCCGCTCAAACTGATGGGCAAGCCCAGTATCCATAACAGCGGGAATAACCCCAGAGCGATGAGCCCTTGCGGCCGAAGCCATGCAGCTCGCCAGCCCCACGGCCCCAAGCGTGAGCCAAAAGTAAATATCAACACGGCCACCGCACCAAAGGACAACCACAAACCAGGCTTCAGGCTCGCCAGCGGATCGACTATCAAAACGGTATTGAACGCGAGTAAATATGGCATCCACACGCCCAAATGACGAAAGCGTAACCGCCACAGCAATACCAGCCCGAGCATCACGCAGGCACGCTGCACCGGCACCTCAAACCCCGCCAACAGGCCGTAGCCCGTCGCCCCGACAAACGCCAGCCCGCACGCCCAAGGCAACCACGGCAGTCGACGGGGCCATACCCCGTAGCGTGCCAGCAGTGCGACAAGGCCATAGAGCAAACCGGCAAACAGGCCGATGTGTTGCCCGGAAATCACCAACAAATGGACGGTACCGGTCGCTTGCAGCAGTTGCCAATCATCGCGACTCAGACCCGAACCATCGCCCATGACCAGCGCAGCCAGCCACGGCGCACGACCGTTGGCATCCGTGCCGAGCAGGCGCTGGCGCAACCCATCACGCCATGCATGGGTGGCTGGGGAGATGAGCTGCCCATCTTTGACCGACCCGGTCGCGCCGACGCCCTTGGCCAGTAACCACGCCTGATAGTCGAACCCCTGCGGATTGAGCAACCCTTTAGGGCGCTTGAGCGTGACCGCCAATCGCCACCGCTCGCCACTGTTGACCGACGGCCCGCCCCACCAGCTCAGTAGCAGGGACTCCGGCAATTCGACGTGCCGCGAATGGGCGCCTTGCAGCTCGAAACGCACGCCCCTGGCCGTGGGTTGTGGCAGTCCGACCACACGCCCCTCGACCCAAAGCGTTCGCCCGTCGAATGCAGGCGGCAATCGATCATCAAGGGCCGATTGCCCTTGTATGCAGGCCCAACCCACTCCAAGCAAAAACAAACCGGCCGGATACCTGCGCCCAATCAGCAACACCAGCCCTGCGGCCAGCAACAGATAAACACACCACACCGGTGGCAGTACCGGTAAAAAGCGCAAGGCAATCAAGCCCGACGCCAGCGCCAACATCCCTGTGTGCATCGTCCGTCCAAAAGTTTCCCATCACCCGGATTAGCTCAAACCCACTTCTGGCACTTAAATAATTGTCACAAAGTCTGAATAGGCATCCGGCCGAATTTGGTCATACTGGCCCCTTGACTGAGGGAGAGGCCCATGCCACGGCGTTTGATCAAACGTTTCATGCCAGATCCGGCCCTGATTAGGGAACATAAATCCTTACGATTTTTGGGCACACTGCTGCATGACCCGAATCTCTGGCATCTCAATCGACACTCTGTGGCAAGGGCAATGGCTGTAGGGATTTTCGCAGCCTTTATCCCCATGCCCTTTCAGATGCTGCTGGCCGCCTTTCTGGCAATTAACGTACGCAGCAACATGCCTATCTCTGTAGGGCTGGTCTGGCTGACCAACCCCATCACCATGCCGCCGGTGTTTTATTGCACCTACAAGCTGGGTGCCTGGTTGATGAATGTGCCCGCGCGCACCCTGCCCGATGAACTGACCTGGGAATGGATCAGCGCTCAGCTTTCCACGGTGTGGCAGCCGTTTTTATTGGGCTCGGTTGTATGTGGCGTAGTTTTCGGGGCGCTGGCTTATTGCCTGACCATGCTGTACTGGCGTTGGTGGGTTAGCCGTAAGTGGGGCAAACGTAAAAACACTCGCCCATGAAAAATGGCCCCAAAAGGGGCCATCGATATAAAACTACACCTTTACTGGCGCATGCCCCGCCCACTGACCAGCAGTCGGGCGCAACCGATATACAACACGATGGTCGCAATCACCATAAAGGTCAGCGCAACGCTGATCTTAATATCGGAGACACCGAGGATGCCGTAGCGAAAGGCGTTGACCATGTGCAGCACCGGGTTGGCCAGCGACACACTCTGCCAGAACGGCGGCAACAAGGTGATCGAGTAAAACACCCCGCCCAGATAGGTCAACGGCGTCAGCACGAAAGTCGGGATAATCGAAATATCGTCGAAGTTGCGCGCAAATACGGCGTTAATAAACCCCAGCAACGAAAAGATCGTGGCCGTCAGCACTACCACTACTATGGTCAGCCCCAGGTGATGCACCTGCAGATGGGTAAAAAACAACGACAGCAATGTGACGATCAATCCCACGATCAATCCGCGCAGGATACCGCCCACGGTAAAGCCGATCAGGATCGTGTGAGGGGATACGGGCGACACCATCAGTTCTTCAATGGAGCGCTGGAACTTGCTGCCGAAGAAGCTCGACACCACGTTGCCGTAGGAGTTGGTGATCACCGACATCATGATCAAGCCGGGCACGATGTACTCCATGTACGTGAATCCGCCCATATCGCCAATTTGCCGACCGATCAGATTCCCGAAGATGACGAAGTACAGCACCATGGTGATCGCAGGCGGTAGCAATGTCTGCGGCCAGATCCGCATAAAACGGCGAACTTCGCGGTAGATAATGGTGTTCAGTGCAATCAGGTTGGGACGCAGCTCTGAACTCATACCGCCACCTTTGCCAGGTTTTTCTCGACCAGCGACACAAACAACTCCTCAAGGCGATTGGTTTTATTGCGCAGACTCACCACTTCGATGTTTTGCGCGGCCAATTGAGTGAACAACCCGGTAATGCCGACCACCTTATCCACCTGGACTTCCAGGGTGTGGGCGTCAAGCAACTGACTGGGGTAGCCGATCAACTGCGGGCTCGCTGACAATGGATATTTCAAGTCGAGCAAAAAGGTCTCGACATGCAGCTGTCCCAGCAGATTGCGCATGCTGGTGTTTTCGACAATGGTGCCATGGTCGATGATGCCGATATTGCGGCACAGCTGCTCAGCCTCCTCCAGATAATGCGTGGTCAGAATGATGGTGGTGCCTTGCTCATTCAAACCGGTGAGAAAACTCCACATCGAGCGACGCAGCTCAATGTCCACCCCCGCCGTCGGCTCATCAAGGATCAACAGACGCGGCTCATGCACCAAAGCCCGGGCAATCATCAAGCGGCGCTTCATACCACCCGACAATGAACGCGAAGGCGTATCGCGCTTGTCCCAAAGTCCCAACTGCGTCAGGTACTTTTCCGCTCGTTCCTTGGCAACTTTGGGGGGAATGCCGTAGTAACCCGCTTGGGTCACAACAATGTCGAAGGTCTTTTCAAACTGGTTGAAGTTGAACTCCTGCGGCACCACACCAATGCAGCGTTTGAGCGCAGCAGGTTGGCGGTCAAGATCATTACCAAACACATTGACCGTGCCGCCCGTCTTGTTGACCAGTGTGGACAGAATGCCAATGGTGGTTGATTTGCCGGCACCGTTGGGGCCGAGCAAGGCGAAAAAATCACCTTCGGCCACATCCAGATCGATACCACTCAGGGCCTGGAAACCGTTGCCGTAGGTTTTGGTTAGCTGCCGTATGGACAGAGCGGAACTCATATCGGATTACGCACCAAGGTGGGGGAATGGGGATGACTCAATGAGGGCGGACTGTCTGTAAGACAAGTCCGACAAGGCCATTTAACACCACCCATGGTGCTTGGCCTTGCCGCACAAGTACAGTCACCCGTGTTAATAGTGTCTATTAAGTCAACGCGGTCATCACGGCGCTACGGTAGGCCGGACGCAGTTTCAGCCGCTCATACCACGCTTCCAGATGGGGCAGCGGCGGACGCTCTATAGGCATTTCAAACCAGGCGTAGATGAAAGAACCCAGCGGAATGTCACCCATGCCAATTTCCTCACCCGAGAGGTAAGGCTTTTCACTCAGGGCCTGATCGGCGATCACCAACAACTCAGCGCTCTCTTTAATGGCAGCGTTGATCTTGACCCAATCCTGCTCTTCGGCCGGGGTGCGCAAGACGCCCCAAAACACATCGCGAAACGCTACGGCAAAGGAGGCCGTTGTCCAGTCCATCCACTTGTCCGCTTGAGCCCTGACCCGATTAACGAGCGGATACCACGACGTATCATTGCCGTACTCTGCCGCCAGATACCTGACGATGGCGTTAGATTCCCACAGGACAAAGTCATCGTCCTGAATCATGGGCACACGGCCATTGGGGTTCAACACACGATACTCCGGGCTGTCGACCACACCAAAGACACCGCCCGCCTCTTCCCTGCTGTAAGTCAGTGCCAGTTCCTCAATGCACCACAATACTTTTCTGACATTCGACGAATTCTTGCGACCCCACACTTTCAGCATGACCAGACTCCTGATTGATAGACGCCAGGGGAGTCTACGCCGTGATGGTGAACTGCGCCTCTTGCACGCAGTCACACTTAATACGGTGTTCTAGACTCAGGGATCCCGACCTTGGCTTCATGGAGGATTGAATATGCTGTTGTTGTGGATATTGGTGTTGATCGTGGGCGTCGCCTGGCTGGCCCATCGACGCGTCGCCCCTTTGACGATTATCAGTGTGGTCGCGGTGTACCTGCTGGCCATGGGGGTCATTGGCCATGTGTCGGGCTGGTTGTTGGCCATCCTGTGGATCCTGCTGGCCGTTCCTGCCGCCCTGATGTTACTGCCTGATCTGCGGCGCAAAATGTTCACTGCCCCGTTGTTCAGCTGGTTCCAGAAAACCTTGCCGCCCATGTCGCAAACCGAGCGCGATGCGATCGACGCTGGCACGGTCTGGTGGGATGGCGAGTTGTTCAGTGGCCGCCCGGATTGGGAACAACTACTGGCTTATCCCAAAGCTCAGCTGACCGACGAAGAGCAGGCGTTTATCGACGGCCCTACCGAAGAGCTGTGTGCAATGGTCAGCGACTGGGAAATAGGCCAGGCGATGGATTTGCCCCCCGAAGCGTGGGCGCACATCAAGACTCACGGCTTTTTTGCCTTGATCATTCCCAAGGAATTCGGCGGTAAAGGCTTCTCAGCCTATGCCCACTCGCAGGTAGCGATGAAACTCGCCACCCGCAGCGGCGACCTTGCCTCGACCGTCATGGTGCCTAACTCGCTGGGCCCGGCTGAACTGCTGCTGCATTACGGCACCGATGAACAGCGCAACCATTACCTGCCGCGCCTGGCCCGCGGCGACGATATCCCGTGCTTTGCCTTGACCGGCCCGCTGGCCGGTTCGGATGCTGGCGCGATGCCCGACACCGGCATTATTTGCAAAGGCCAATGGCAGGGAGAAGAAGTCATCGGGCTACGCCTGAATTGGGAAAAACGCTACATAACCCTTGGCCCGGTGGCTACATTACTCGGCCTGGCATTCAAGGCGTATGACCCCGAGCATCTGCTGGGCGACAAAGAGGACTTGGGCATCAGCCTCGCGCTGATACCGACAGACACCCCCGGTGTGGAAATCGGCCGCCGTCACCTGCCCTTGGGCGCCGCCTTCATGAATGGGCCGAACTCGGGGAAGGACGTTTTTATCCCGCTGGATTACCTGATCGGTGGTCAGGACATGCTCGGCAAAGGCTGGATGATGCTGATGAACTGCCTGTCCGTCGGGCGTTCCATCTCGCTGCCTGCAGTCGGCACAGGTGCGGCCAAATTCACCAGCTTGGTGACCGGCCAATACGCTCAAATTCGCGAACAGTTCAATGTTCCTCTGGCCGCTTTCGAAGGTATTCAAGAAGCACTGGCCCGGATTGGCGGCAATGCCTGGCTGATGGACAGCGCCCGTATCCTGACGGCCAATGCAGTGGATCTGGGTGAAAAACCCTCTGTACTGTCGGCCATTCTCAAATACCACCTGACCGAGCGTGGCCGTGAATGCATTGGCCACGCGATGGATGTCCACGGCGGCAAGGGCATCATCATGGGGCCTAACAACTATTTGGGCCGTAACTGGCAAGGCGCGCCGATTTTCATCACTGTGGAAGGTGCCAACATCCTGTCGCGAAATCTGATGATCTTTGGTCAGGGTGCAATTCGCTGCCACCCCTTTGTACTCAAGGAAATGGCACTTGCCAGCCGCGAAGACAAAGATCAGGCCTTGTTGGAGTTTGACGGTTTGCTGCTCAAGCACATCGGTTTTGCGCTAAGCAATGCAGCCAGTACGCTGGTACTGAATCTGGGCCTTGGGCGCTTTGATCACGTGCCCGGCGATGCCCTGAGCCAAGGTTACTTCCGCGCACTGAACCGCCAGGCAGCCGCCTTTGCCCTGCTTGCCGATCTGAGCATGATGCTGCTGGGCGGCGAGTTGAAGCGTCGTGAGCGCCTGTCGGCGCGACTGGGTGACGTGCTCAGCCACATGTACCTGGCGTCGGCGGCACTCAAGCGCTATCACGACCTTGGCTCGCCGGAGCACCTTAACCCGCTGTTCAAGTGGGCAATGGAAGAAAGCCTGGGGCATGCCGAACGCGCACTGGATGAACTGTTGAGAAACTTCCCGAGTCGCCCATTAGGCTTCTTGTTGCGTGGCATCGTGTTCCCGTTTGGGCGCCGCCATACCGGTCCTTCTGACGCTCTCGATGCTGAGGTCGCTGCGGTACTGGGCCGTGCCAAGGGCGATCCGGCACTCGAAGCCATACTGGCGGGCTGCTATCGTCCGCAATCACCCGACGATGCCGTAGGCGCCTTGCAACATGCCAGCGATATGCTGCGCAACGCCCAGCCGGTGCACAAAAAACTGCATCAAGCCCTCAAAAGCGGCCAGCTCAAACCGGCAGCAGGCGAACCGGCCATCGATTCGGCCCTTCAGGCAGGCGTTCTGCAAGCCGATGAAGCCCAGACGTTACGCGCTGCGCAAACCGCGCGGCGCAAGGTGATCGATGTCGACGACTTCTCCAAAGAAGAACTGACTCACAGCGAAGGAAAAATTCGCTAGCACGACAGCGGGCGCGCAGAGCTTTATACTCTCGCGCCCGTTTTGCTTTAGAGGACACCGCAATGGCCACCAACGATCTCAACCACAATCTTGTTCTGCTCGACATTTTGCGTAGCATTTTGGTTGCTGTGGGTGATGCCGAGCAAATTCCCGAAGAAAGCCACGCGCTTTTTCTGGAACGTTTCGATGATATGCGCGCAGCGTTGCCCGTCGACCCCATCGAGAGTCAGTACTTGGGCCAGGACATCATGTGCCAAGTCATTGAGCGCTACCCGCAAATTGCTCACCTGGTGCCTCGCGACCTGCTGTGGTTTTTCGGCGGCGCGTGCTTTAACTTCCTCTCAGATGAAGAACTGGACATGTACCAGGCCCTGGAAGAGCGTCGCCATGAAGCCGAAGTTAATGGCGAACCGTTCGACTGGAATCAGGAAAAGCAGTTTATGGCCATGCCGGTAGCTGAAGAAAGCACACAACACTAAGCGCCTTTGTTATACCCAACTTTAAAGGCCCGTCCGTTTTTCGGACGGGCCTTTGCCTTACTTGCACTACAGCGTAAAAATCACAATACCCGCTCAAGTCTGCGCGCGTTTTAGGGTGAGGGCGCTAAAAAAAGACGATCGGCCAACACTGGATCTAGTTTAGCTCGATAGACCTCCACATAATCCTTGGAACTTTGAGCTTTGGCATAGAGGGTTTTTTCACTCAATGTACGCTGCTCAGCAGTTTTCAAATGCGCTACATCGAACTCTCTTGCCGGAGCGTCCATGGTTTTGTAATGAAAATGAGCAAACCATAGTTCTTTTCCCTCCAGATCTTTAATGACATATTCCTGAAGGTAATCTTTTCTTTGTCCTTTGGTTAAATGTTTTCTTGGGCCAAGACGGGCGATTTCAATAACGCCCTGGTTGTTTAAGTAATCAACATTTTGCCCCGTCGGCGGCAGGCGTTTAATAATACTCACTCGAAGATTACGCCCTTCTTCCCTCAATCGGGTGGCACCTTCTTTAAGATTGTGACTCATCGCATTGGCTGCAACTCTGCGCTCATCACTGAGCGCCTCAACCTCAGTGCTGGCGGACTGAATAACTGCGTCCATCTGGGAGGCCACCTCCTCAAGGGATATGGCTTTAAAGTCTAAAATTTCCTGGATTTCAACCGGTATTCTGGAAAACTCGGCACTTGCGCGCGCACTGGCAATCGCGTTGCGAAACTGCCCCAGTAATGTTCTAGCCTCCAACTCAAGCCTGGATAACGTCTTGACGTGGGTTGCCTGTAATGTGGACGGCCGCTGTGGGCCTATGGGTTCCCACTCACCACTGGTCATTTTTCGATAGGAATGAATCTTCAACGCATCCATACCCTCCACGACATCGACAATCTCTTCTCCCGACTCTGAACTCGAATCACGCAACGTCCCGACCAGCATCTGTTTTTCTTTGGTTTTGATAATTCGCTGAGTTTTTTTCCCGCGGGGCTCTGTTTGTGGGTGGCTCGCTTTTCGACTAGGACCAGGCCTCGGCTCATCAATTTCAGAGGATGAACTTTCAGAATCAATAATGACGGAAGCCATTTGCTGCTCAGCAAAAGTCCGCAAATGCTTGATCAAATGCAGCATTGAGGGAAGGTATTCATTTCTGAAGTGGTCAGAATTCAATTCCAACAGATTCATGCAGACAGCCTCTGCAGCGTCATAGCGCTGCAGTACATTGTCAAAAAAATCGAGATGATCAGCCGCAAAACCGTGAGATTCACGGTGCAGGTTAAATTGTGACCAGGCGGTATCTACCAGTGTCCCCTGCCCGAACAAATCAAACGCGTGCTGTTCTTCGGGCATCAAGTTCTCGCCTCCCCGTCGAATCAATAGTTCACACAACGTTTCTAAATAGGAAGCCCCCCAATGCCGATCAAAATTTTCTTGATGTGGCTTATTAATGATTTCTGCCAACGGATTATTTTTAGGCACCGGTCTTTTTTTAACATGTTCCAGCGCTTCTACTTCGAGGATGGAATTCATGAACAGGCGACGCTCCATCCGCTCCGCAACTGCCAAACTTGCCACCCACTCTTCATAAGGCGCCTTGACTCCTGCTGCCAAATGATCAAGCACGGACTTCATCGACGATTCGTAATCAGCGTGAGAATTACGAACTGTCAAGGCTCGTAAATATTCCTCCAATATATTCTGATACCTGAACGTCTTGAGAACCAGGCGCTCCCACGTACTTTGGGTCGTCTCTTCATGATTATCAATGGGAACTACTTTATTAGCCTCATCCATCAACCTGAGAATTTCCAACACATTTTTTCGCCATTCGGCCAACTCGCCCTCGAAGCGATCCAAATGTACGTCTCTGCGCTCAATGTCTGTATCCAATACACCTTCCAGGATAACCATGGCCATCTCGCGACGATTGACAACACTCTGAATATTTTCGGCTTGCTCAATCAACCTGTTCACGGTTTCAGTATTTTTAGCACGTAGCGCCTGAATGGTTTTTTTAGGCCCCCCTCCACGTAAGCCCAACCGCAGATCAAGACGCCACTCACCCGAAGGGCTACCTTTAAGGCGGGGGCCAGCTACTCCTGTGCCATCCGCCTTGTGAATCACCACACTGTCGGAGTCAACACTTACGAAATACGTTTTATCCTCCAACTGCACACAGTACTGATCTTGAAGCTTGATCAAGCCCTTTAACGGTCCCTCTTCTACACGCGTGCCTTGCGTCAGATCGACCTCCACCGCAAAGGTGTCCAGTGCAGCCCGAAGAACAGGGGTTAAACGTACTGACGAACTGAACCAGGAATAATCCAAGGAGGAGTACTCAGCAATGGTCTGCGGGGTATGAAGATCAGGCAGCTTTTTCTGAACCAGCGCAGGCGCCTGCGAAATCATGTCAGGCTCAGGTTTCTTATCTGGGTAAACCGAGAGCATCGGCTCATCCACCGGGGCTTCGAGTCGCCACTTTTCGTTAGCCGTGTGCCGAAAATTCAGGCCTTCGTGCAACAAAGCCAAACTGATGTTGAACAGTAAATCGATGACGGTTTGCATGGCAGCGTCTTTATCACCCTGAAGACGGGCCTGAAGACCGGCATCAAGGCTTAGCAACGTTTGAAAAATCCATGCGGCTTTTTGCAGCGGCCCACTGATGAAAAAGGTCAATCCATTGAACAGGCTCCATCCATAACGCTTGATCGATGCCCAGCGCCGCTCGGAGGCCGACACCGTTTGCTTATCTGCCAAGGTCATCAACGCTTGGGCATGAGACTGATACATCGCCTCAAAGTAATCGCCGACTATGCGTTGAGTACTCAACCTCGCCGGGCTTCTTGGCAACCACGCTAAAAAGCCTTCGTTCAATACACTCTCAAGGTGCGGACGTTCAAAACCGCCGTCGGCATAAAAGTCATGCGCGCGCTCATCAAGCCAGGCCAATACACTCTCCTGAAGTTCGCCAGGCTGATTGATCCCCTCCAGCAGTGCGTCCCAGGTCGCAAACTCAACCAATGGATCAGGTGTCAAAGGCCGATACAGGATAAAAGGCCCGGTCTCGATATCGTATGGGCCCAATACATACATATTGGCTACCGGATCAAAGGCAGATCCTTCATAAGCATGGAACCCCAAAGGTCGAACACAGACATTGCAATTACCCACGACCATCTCGTCATCAGGACGCATGAGGCGCGCCACAATTTGCCAGCCTTGCGCAGTAAATCCATCTTCGCCCTTGATTTTTTTCTCGAGCGCCAACATCGATAACTGCACGCTGATCTGCGATTTGAACAAAGCCTGTCGCTCGACAAGCCCGGCTTCATCATCAATTAACAAACCCTTGATGAGTTCGATGTAATGGGTACTTATATCCAGTTCATCAATCAGATTTTTAACGTAGCCGCCGGTTAGCCACTCTGGCACCGGCCTGCCCTGACTGTCGCCAACCTCAATCAACCCGACAGGCCATCCACCTCTGTAACTCAAGGCAAACTCCACAAGGGAGGTAGGTTCCAGGTTGAACTGCGGCATTTGCACGTTTTCAACAGTCAGTTCGATGACTTGCAGGTTCGTCACATCGACCCGCTCCTCAGGATGATCGAGATGAAGTCGCTGCGTCAGCATCTGCTGGGCGTACGCGGGTAAAGCATCTATCCCCTCAAGAAAAGTGCGACCTTTGGTTTTTTGCTGCCAAAAGATTTGAGCCGATAACAGTTCGCTGTATGACAACTGATCGTCAGGGTCTGCCTGCTGCAACCACGGTGGCAAGTTGGTGAGTACATGCTCAAGGTAAGTACGGTCTTGCGAATCAAAGAGTGGTAACCGGGCGCCCGCTTCATCTAACGCCCGCACCAGCCGCGGCACACTCCAGCGTTCGGTCTGCGCGGTTTGCCCCAGCTTTTTTATTGAATAAAGCTGCGCATCGAGCAAGGTCAGGGCCAATGATTCAAAAATATCGCCCTGCGGTTCGTACAAGGTCCATGTAAACAGAGACGCCGCCACTCGCTCTCTGACACGCTCAATAAAGCTGTTACCCATCCATTGCATTGACCGAAACTGCTCAACGCCTCGCTCAGGGGCATAACTGAGAATAAAAGACAGGTCGGCCATGTCCCTTGTGACCACCAGCGTGCCCGGTAATTGAAAACGCTGCGGCCCAGTTCTCTCAGTGCTTTGTATGTTGACCAGGTAAGCGTGTAACGGGGTTTCAGAAGAAACGCCCAAACGTTCGGTTTTTTCTGGGAAAGCGCTAATCACGGCCAATGAAACTGCTTTTTCATTCGATAACGCAGGCTCACGGTGCCGATTTGAAGTCGTCGAGCTCACCCCCGCTTTAAGTGACCGGGACAACCATTGAAAAGGACTGTTTTTGCCTTCAGACCGCTCACTCCAAAACTGCGCCACAGCCTGTTGGTAGGCCTCGATCAACGTTGCGGATTGATCATTGATAATGGCTTGCAGGCTGTCCATGCCAACACGTTGAGCAGCGGGGTTCACAGGATCGCGACTGGCAGTAAGACGATGCTCGCCCTCTATCAATGTGAAGGACGAGTCGTCTATAAACCGCTGAATCATGACCTCTTCCGGGGCCATAAAACGAAAATGCCGGGGTTGCGGATTCTGCGGATCAACCGCCGTTAATGGCTCTGCCAACGCCAAATCAGCAACGGAGACAGGCAGTGTCGGAAACTTATCTATCAGAGCTTTTTTGAAAACTGCTTTGGCCACCTCCTGAAAGCTGGGACGCGGGCCAAAATTCTGGGCGTTAAAACTGCTAAAAACTGAATATGCCGCTATCAGATCGGGGGTTTTTGTAAGTTCTTTCATGGGCTGCTCATCGCGTCAGTTAACAAAAAGGGCTTAGCCGAGGCACTTGGACGGCTAAGCCCGCTTCTGTGATTTAACGCATGAACGCCTTACCCAAGGCGGTAACGGGATATGTTAATGACGAGCATGGTGGCGTTGAACAAAACGGCCCACGTAATCATCTGCCGGAGACTGCAGGATCTCTTGGGGGCTACCGACTTGAATCAACTGCCCATCCTTGAGTATTGCAATACGGTTGCCAATACGCAGAGCTTCATCCAGATCGTGAGTGATAAAGACAATGGTCTTTCGCAGCGTGCGTTGCAGCTCAAGCAGTTGGTCTTGCATTTCGGCGCGAATCAGTGGGTCGAGCGCGCTGAACGCTTCGTCCATCAGGATGATGTCCGTGTCGGTGGCCAAGGCCCGCGCCAGTCCAACGCGCTGGCGCATGCCGCCAGACAGCTGCTGGATAAATGCCTGCTCATAACCTTGCAACCCCACCACCGAGACCCAGTGCCGCGCACGCTCATTGCATTGCGCCTGGCTTTCGCCCCGCACCTTTAAACCGTAGGCCACGTTGTCCAGGACATTGCGATGGGGCAAAAGGCCAAAACTTTGAAACACCATACTGATTTTATGCCGCCTGAACTGGCGCAAGGCAGGCATGTCGTATTCAAGAATATTTTGCCCGTCTACCAATATCTCGCCACTGGAAGGATCAATCAGCCGATTAAGATGACGCACCAGAGTTGATTTTCCTGAACCCGACAAGCCCATGATGACAAAGACTTCACCTGCATCAATCGTCAACGATAGATTGTTGATCCCTACAGCGCAGCCGGTTTTAGCCAGCACTTCATCTTTGCTTTTGCCCTCGCGAATAAGCGCCATGACTTCTCTTTCGCGCTGACCAAATATCTTGAAGACATTGCGTACTTCTATTTTATTTACTGCCACTTCACTCACTCCTGACCGCCATGCCGAGGTCGGCCATACGCTTGAGTAATGCGGTCAATCACCACGGCCAGGATGACGATGGCTAATCCCGCCTCCAGTCCCTTGCCGACGTTGAGGGTTTGAATACCCACCAGTACATCTTCGCCCAAGCCCCGCGCACCAATCATCGAGGCAATAACCACCATCGACAGCGCCATCATGGTGGTCTGGTTGATGCCTGCCATGATGCTGGGCATAGCCAGCGGCAGTTGAACACCAAACAATTGTTGCCACGGGGTGGCGCCAAAAGCGTTGATCGCTTCCATCACCTCACGATCAACCTGGCGCAAACCCAGGTCGGTAAGGCGAATCAATGGCGGCACGGCATAAATGACCGTGGCGAAGATTGCCGGCACTTTACCCAAGCCGAACAACATCAGTACCGGTATCAGGTACACGAAACTGGGCATTGTCTGCATGATGTCCAACAGCGGCATCATGACCGCGCGCAGGCGGTTATTGCGCGCCGCCAGAATGCCCAGGGGAATACCCAGCAGCACTGAAATCACCGTGGCCACCATCATCAGTGCCAAGGTTTGCATCAGCTTGTCCCACAGGCCCACAGCGCCGACTAAAAACAGCAAGCCGACAATCAGCAGTGTGCTGACCACTTTGCGTGTGGCGTGCCAGGCAATCACGCCGACTATCGCCAGCATCAGCCACCAAGGCGTTATGCGCAGCAGGTTTTCGAGATTGATGATGGCCCATAACAGCGTGTCAGAGATGTGACGGAACACATCGCCGTAATTGCTGACCAGCGCATCAACCCCGTCATTGACCCACCCTGCGATGGAAAACGTCAGGTTGTCAGGAAACATTCAATGCCCACGCTCGATCAGTTAGTTGGATTTAAGTGCTTGATCAACTTTTTCAGCTGCTTGCGCGGTGACCCAGCCATGCCAGATGTTGGGCTGTTCACGTAAAAACGTTTGTGCCGCTTTACGCGGCTCAGTGCGTTTTTCGCTCATTTGGGCCAACGTGGTATTCAGCAAATCGATGGGGAAATCGACCTTTTCATAGAACTCAACCAACTGCGGATACTGCGCTTTGAAAGGGGCTGATACGCCAATGGCCAATTTTGCTGGCAGTGAGCGGGTGCCTTTGGGGTTGGGGTTATTGGCATCAGCCAGGGTCTTCCACGCTTCGGCATCAAAGGCGGGCTCTTCCAGCTTGATCAGTTTGTAACGACCAATCAGCGGCGTCGGAGACCAGTAGTAGAACAGCACCGGCTTACCACGGCGAATCGAAGAACTGACTTCGGCATCCAGCGCCGCGCCTGAACCGGTTCGGAAATTGACGAAGTCCTTGTCAAGACCATAGGCCTTGAGCTTTTGACTGTTAACAATCTCGGAGGTCCAGCCCGTCGGGCTATTGAGGAAACGTCCCCGAGTCGGGTCTTCCTGGTCGCGGAACACGTCTTTGTACTTGGCCAGATCCGCCACTGATTTCAAGTCCGGCGCCAGAGGTTTGATCCCTTTGGCCGGATCGCCCTTGATCACGTACTCGGGCACCCACCAGCCCTCACTCGCGTTTTTGACGATGTCCCCCAAACCTGAAACTTTGCCCTCTGCTTCGGCCTTGACCCACACTGGGCTGCGTCCAGCCCATTCCTCGCCAATGACTTGAATATCATTCTTGGCCAGTGCGGCCTCAAGACTGACCGTGCTGCCAGGCAAGGTATCCGTCGCGACATCGTAGCCATGCTCGGTGATATACCGCAGTACTTCTGTGATCAGACTGCCGCTTTCCCAGGTGATGTCACCGAAATGAACAGGCGCTGCCTGCTCTTGTGCCAGAGCCGGTTGCGCGATGAGCCCAACCGCCAGAAGCGAGCCACCGAGCCACTTTTTTAGTCTGTTCATACGTATTCTCTTGTTTTGGGGGGACGGCTTTTCAGCAGTGTGCTGTCAGGTTTTGAACAACGACTCTGCGCAAGGTTCATGTAATCGCTGACTGAACGCAGAGAAATGCCCAACTGTGCTGCTATTTGTGTGTAGGTCATGCCATTGAGACGAGAAAGCACAAAGGTTGCTTTGACCTTGTCGGGCAAATTATCAAGTTGGTGTTCCACCCAGTCCAACGCCTGATAAAGCTGCACCATTGTTTCGGGCGAAGGCGCGGTGTCCTGGTCGCTGCTGGATAACGTCATCAAAAAAGCTCGCTCAACATCACGACGGCGCCAGAGCTGGTAAATCAGACGCTGTGCAATGGTGGTCAGCAGAGCCCGTGGCTCACGGATATCCAAGGCTTGAGGGGTACTCAATAACTGGACGAACGTATCGGCCGCAATGTCTTCAGCGTAGCTGCTCGAATTGAGGTAGCGGCTCAAACGTGCGCTTAGCCATAAATAGTGGGCGTTGAAGAGCTGCCTCACGTATTCACGGTGAGAGGTGTCGGCCCCGGACATAAAGGCTCCAAAAGATGAGTTGATAGCGGTCAGTCCGGTGATCCGGTGCAGCGATCCTAGCAAAGGCTTATATTTCTTTTAAATATTAAAAAAATATTTAAACATCTATTTCGAATATATAAACGCAGTCAGCCCCCTTCCCTAGCACAACGTGGCAAAACCCTGCTTCGCCGCTTCAGACTCATAATCGAGCAGTATTTGATAGTCCACCGCACGTGCCGGCAACACCTCTTTCAGTCCCAAACAGCTGCTAACTTCAGGCATTTGCTTGAGAGCTGTGTTCATGGCGGCGCGAATGCGCTCCACCTCGGCATGGCTTGAAGTGTGCGCGGTGATGTAGGGCAACGTAGGACTTGGCGCAGTACGCGCCACGACGCGCAACCCTGCGATTTCCTCGGGAGCGTAACGCGCCAAATAGGCAAAGGTGACGCTGTCGATGGCGGCCAGATCCGCACGCTCCGCCTTTACCCATTGCAGGCTATGCCGATGCGCGCCACTCATGCCCAACGAAGAAAAAAATCGCCCGCCCTCCTGCAAGGCGGCCAATCGATGACGAAACAGATTCATGCCGCTGTTCGAATGTTCGTCATTGACCACCCCGCGACTGCCCTTGAAGTCAGCGAGCGCTTCGCGGTTATCAGTAGTGCGGCAGATGATCAAACTGCAATGCATGCCAGCCGTGCTATCAGGCAAGTCGTAATGAGGTCGACCAATCAGTTGCACCTGTCCGCGCAACTGAGTCACCAATGGGTAACCACAGGTTTGAGCCAACAATAGGTTCGGTGCACGAAAAAGCGCCAATGGGGCAAGGTCTTGCGGCCTCTCGCGGGTCTGCTCCAACAGCGCCATGATGCGCTTCAACCATTGCTGATTAGCCGCTTCCACGGGCGCCGGAGCAACGTACATGGTGAGTTCTGCATAACGTCCAGACATGGTGGTCTCCGTGCTCTATTAACTGAAGGGATGCTGCGGGCTGTCGATGACGCGCACGCTGTTGTTACGCAGGAACACGCCATAACCCTCAACCAGAAAGCCGCCACTGCGCTGTACCCATTGTTCACGACGCGCTCTGTAGACCTTGGGCAGATGAAACCATGGCAAGCCCGGCAGGTCATGATGAACCAAATGCAAATTCAGATTGAGAAACAACCAGCGCCATGGCCAGCCAGCTTCATTAAGTACCGTCCGGTGTTCAGGGAGAACTGCCGGCCGATGCTCATAGTAAGAACGAAGTGCGCCCACAGAAAGTGCGGGGACCGTCACCAGAAAAACGTATTGAGCAATTGATAACACGCTGTAATGGGCAATGTAAGCAAACATCAACAGGGTGAAAAAGCCGTGGGTCAGCCACATACGCCATGCCTGTCGGTCTCCTTGACCTAAGCGCGTGAGCTCTTTTGCCGCGAGGCCGAACAACGCCAGCGGTGGCCCGACCAGCAATCGCCCGACTACGGTTTTGTTCAGCCAAAGTACTCCCCGCATTAATGCAGGGGCTTGCAGCCATTGGTTACGCTTGAGGTAACGACTTTCCGGATCCATGCCGGGCAACGTCAAGTCGTGGTCGCGGTGATGCTCCAAGTGGCTGTCGCGGTACAAGGTATACGGGTACCAGAGGGCAAAGGGGGCATACCCCAGCAACTTGTTCAGCCATTGAAAGGCGGTGGGATGACCATGCAACAGCTCGTGTTGCACGGACATCCACAACACGACGACCGGGATCAGTAATACGGTTGTCCAGAAGACACCTATCAGCGGGCTGTAAAACAGCAACGCAAACCATGCGCCGGGAACCGCAATCAGTAACAGCCAGGTTGGCCATTGGGTGCGACCGGTAAAACTGCGGGCCAGTGCTTGTATGTCCCGTTGCTGGGCTAGATCAAAAAAATGCGCCATCGTGAAGTTCAACAAAGAAGTGGAAGTCACCTCTGTGTGGCGCGAGCTGCGCATTTCTTGCAGATCGATTGGTTATTTGCTTAGCACTGACTGTAGAGAAGCATCACCTAAAAAAAGCAGGCACAAAAAAAGCAGCCCTTAGGCTGCTTTTCCGTGTTTTTTGAAACTGCGTAGCTCCAAAAAACAAAATTTGGAGCGGGAAACGAGACTCGAACTCGCGACCCCGACCTTGGCAAGGTCGTGCTCTACCAACTGAGCTATTCCCGCAATAATGGCGTCCCCTAGGGGACTCGAACCCCTGTTACCGCCGTGAAAGGGCGGTGTCCTAGGCCACTAGACGAAGGGGACGTTGCCCGAAACATACACTGTACATTTCAGTGCCAGGTCATTAACCGAAGTTAGTAACTTGGCTTTCACTCAACCCCGTCCGAAAACGAAGCTGCTTAAAAATGGAGCGGGAAACGAGACTCGAACTCGCGACCCCGACCTTGGCAAGGTCGTGCTCTACCAACTGAGCTATTCCCGCAATAATGGCGTCCCCTAGGGGACTCGAACCCCTGTTACCGCCGTGAAAGGGCGGTGTCCTAGGCCACTAGACGAAGGGGACGTTGCCCGAAATGCACACGTACATTTCAGTGCCAATCACATAACCTGAGTCAATGATCTGGCTTTCACTCAACCCCGTCCGAAAACGAAGCTGCTTAAAAATGGAGCGGGAAACGAGACTCGAACTCGCGACCCCGACCTTGGCAAGGTCGTGCTCTACCAACTGAGCTATTCCCGCAATGGCGTCCCCTAGGGGACTCGAACCCCTGTTACCGCCGTGAAAGGGCGGTGTCCTAGGCCACTAGACGAAGGGGACACGCTACAACTTCACTGGTTGCTGGCGTTTAGCTATTCGCTTTACGCTGCAATTGGCGCGCATTCTAGGGATGGATTTGAAAGGCGTCAACCCCATTCTGAAAATATATTGAAATCAATGACTTCCCTCTTCTACGCAAGCTTTCCTGCGCAGTACGTCGCTGAACTTCCGACGCGTGTATTCCGTCTCACTCCAAGGGGTTATGATTGCTTGGATTGAGTGATGGCACATTGCAGTCATTGCTCTTCAAGCTCCAGGTAGATAGTCCATAATCGAGAACACACTGCGCTTCCTTAATCTGCATCCAGAATACGTCCAACAGGCAATACTGCCTTGGCCCTGCATTCACCAGCAGACCACTTTGAAGAGGTTTTAACGTTGACTCCTTCCATGATCGCCCTGCTTGTCGTAGCCGGGATCGTACTGTTGATTGTCATTGCCTACCTGAACCATATGGTGGAGAACAACAAGCTGGAAAAAAACCGTCAGAAGGTCGAACTCAATGACCGTATTCGTCGGTGCAGCGAGGTCAACGAGACATTCCCGGGCCAATTGATGTCTGGGGCGCTCAAGCTTTTACTGACTCGTCTTGAGCTCAACGCGACACAACGGTTATTGCAACTGCAAAAAAACAGTGCCGCAACAAAAGCACGGGTTGCCGAACTCACCGCGTTGGTCGGGCAAGGCGAGTCAATTGCGGTCAATAACCCTCCACGCCCTATCCTTGCGGAGGCCACGGCCAAAGATGTTCGCTTTACGCTGGAAACTCTACACGGCCAAATCACGCGCGCGGCCAAAGATCACGTGCTGAGCAACGGCGAAGCCAAGGAGTGGCTAAAAGAGGTGCATCACCTGCTGGTGGTTCTGCATATCGAGTTCTTCAACAATCTCGGCCAGCTTTCGCTCCAGCAAAACCAGCCTGGTCAAGCACGTCTGGCTTTTGAACGTGGGGTGCAGTACTTGCGCCAACAGCCAGACACACGATACAGCACTCAGCTCGACGCTTTTGAAGTGCAATTGGCTCGCGCGAACACTCTTCTGCTGAACAAGTTTGAACCCGCAAAAGACGAGGCCAATGAGCTGGCTGAAGGGCTCAAAAGTGACGAGGTAGAAGGCGACTGGAAGAAAAAGGCGATTTACGATTAAACGCCGCGCAGCCTGAATGCAGGAGCCGTGCGCGAAATTGCACAGGACATTGCAGGCTATAAAAGCAAAGGTGTGATGAGTACCCGGAACGGGTCAGAGGGCAAAACACAAAAAGGCAGTCCAGGACTGCCTTTTTGTTTGACGTCAGGCTACCGGATTGATTGGCTTTTCCGGGTACCACACGTCCAACAGCGGGCTAACTTCAGCGCTGGTCAGCTCTGGGCGAGCTTTCAACCAGGCTTCAACAGCAGCACGCTGCTCTTCAGTGACCGAACCACGTTTCTGCAGGCAAACAAGACCGAAGTCGTCGCCGCCAACATAGCCAAGGCCGTTAGCTTCCATGGCTTCTTTCAAAAAGGCTTCCAGGAAAGCGTCGACAGCTTCATCCGACAGGTCTTCTTTGAAATCCAGGTTCAGCTCAAAACCCAGCTCCTGAAATTCATCAACGCACAATTTTTTGCGCAGACGCTGGGAACGATTAGTAGCCATTGAACAATCCTCTTAAGTAATAACGGCGGCACTTTACCAGCTTAAGCTCGCGTCTGCCCGGTTCCGTGCGAACGGTTCATCGTTTTCTGCTTATATTAAGCACGTGTCTTTGGCATGCCGATGCACAAGCTCACAAACCTTGGGGCATAATGCCGATACTTTTATGACCATCGAGGGCGTTTTTCGTCGTGCCCTCTTATTTTTCCCCCTCGCGTGCAGGGTTTTACTTCTTATGATCAAATCTTTACGACCACTGCTTCTCGCGGGCCTTTTTTTACCGCTCGCCTTCGGCGCTAACGCCGCCCCCGTCAACACCACGCTTTCGCCTAAAGTTCAGCAAGCGCTCAAAACCAATAAACTGCAAAACGATGCGCTGTCGCTGGTCATGATCCCGCTCAATGGCCCCGGTGTGCCTACCGTGTTCAATGCCGATGTGTCCATGAACCCCGCCTCCACCATGAAACTGGTGACCACGTACGCGGCACTTGAAATGCTCGGCCCGACTCATCAGTGGAAAACTGAGTTCTACACCGACGGCACCCTGAACAACGGCACGCTGCAGGGCAATCTGTACCTCAAGGGTGGCGGTGACCCCAAACTCAACATGGAAAAACTCTGGCTGCTGATGCGTGACCTGCGCGCCAATGGCGTCCAGCATGTCACCGGCGATCTGATACTGGATCGCAGCTTCTTTGAACAACCTCAACTTCCGGCGTTCAACGACGACGGCAACGATAAAAACAAGCCGTTCCTGGTCAAACCCGATGCGCTGATGGTCAACCTCAAGGCGTTGCGCTTTATCGCCCGTAATGATGCGGGCAAGGTGTTGATCTCGGTCGAGCCGCCGATTGCCAGCATCCGGGTCGACAATCAGGTGAAGGCCCTCAACAGCAAGCAATGCACCGGCGATGTCCGCTATAACCCCGTGCAACAAGCCGACGGTACTGTTCTGGTCACGGTCAGCGGCCAACTGGCCGATGGCTGCAACTCTCAGACCTACCTGTCCCTGCTTGATCACGCGACCTACACCGCAGGCGCCGTACGGGCCATTTGGAAAGAGTTGGGCGGCACCATTCAAGGCCAGGACCGTCAGGCCAGCGTGCCCAAAAATGCCAAATTGCTCGCTCGCGCCTACTCGCCGGACTTGGCCGAGATCATTCGCGACATCAACAAATACAGCAACAACACCATGGCTCAGCAGCTGTTCCTGAGCCTCGGCGCTCAGTTCCGCAATGATGCGGACGGCGACGACGCCAAAGCAGCTCAACGTGTCATTCGCCAGTGGCTGGCCAAAAAAGGCATCACGGCACCGCATCTGATCATGGAAAACGGCTCAGGCCTTTCACGTGCCGAGCGAGTCAGCGCACGTGAGATGGCACAAATGCTTCAGGCAGCCTGGAACAGCCCGTACGCCGCTGAGTTCATCAGCTCCATGCCGATTGCAGGCAAGGACGGCACCATGCGCAAACGCCTCAAAACGACAGCCATGAACGGTCAAGCCCATATCAAAACCGGCACCCTGAACACCGTACGGGCTATTTCCGGCTTTAGCCGTGACAGCAATGGCAACACCTGGGCGGTTGTCGCGATTCTTAACGACCCTCGCCCTTGGGGCGCCTCATCGATTCTCGATCAAGTCCTGCTCGATCTTTATCGCCAGCCAGCGCTGACCAACAACGCAGTCTCCATCGCCCAGTAAGGTTTTACAGACAATAAAAAACGCCCTTGATCTTGCGACCAAGGGCGTTTTTTTATCGCCTTAACACAGAATCATCGAGCCATGATTTTCCAGGCACGGTGGATTTTGCTGTTGCGGGCAAAGTCCGGATCAATAGTGCTGGCGGTAATTTCTTCAACCGCATAACGCGATTCCAGATGCTCATCCAGGATGAACTTGCGGAAGTTATTCGAGAAATACAGCACGCCGCCCGGCGCCAGACGCGCCATGGCCAGATCCAGCAGTTGCACGTGATCGCGCTGGACATCAAAGATGCCTTCCATGCGTTTGGAGTTCGAGAAGGTCGGTGGATCGATAAAGATCAGGTCGTACTCTTCACGGCAGGCGTCCAGCCACACCATCACATCGCCCTGCTCCAGACGGTTCTTGTCAGAAAAACCATTCAGGGACAAGTTGCGACGCGCCCAGTCCAGATAGGTCTTGGACAAGTCAACGCTGGTGGTGCTGCGCGCTCCGCCTTTAGCCGCATGCACACTGGCCGTCGCGGTGTAGCAATACAGATTGAGGAAGCGCTTGCCACTGGCTTCTTTCTGGATACGCATGCGCATAGGCCGGTGATCGAGAAACAAACCGGTGTCCAGGTAGTCAGTCAAGTTAACCAGCAGCTTCACGCCGCCTTCATTGACCTCGGTGAACTTGCCCTGTGCGCTTTGACGCTCGTACTGCTTGGTGCCGCTCTGGCGCTCGCGGCGCTTGACGATCACGCGGCTCTTGTCGATGTTCAGCGCTTGAGGAATAGCCGCCAGTGCATCGAACATACGGGCCGAGGCTTTTTCCGGATCAATGGATTTGGGTGCCGCATATTCCTGCACGTGAACCCAATCGTGATACAGGTCGATGGCCATTGAGTATTCAGGCATATCGGCATCGTAAACCCGGTAGCAATCGATGCCTTCACGCTTGACCCACTTGCTCAGCGCCTTGAGGTTCTTTTGCAAGCGGTTGGCAAACATCTGCCCGCCTTCACTCAAGCGCGGCTGTTCGATCACCACCGGAGCAGGCTTGATCGGGTTACCGTTCTTGTTGAACTTCTCGTACTTGGTCGGCGCTTCGATGTTGGACGGCAGGTCGGACTCGGCCTGCTCTCGCTCGGCTTGACGCTGTTCAGGAGTGCGACGCTCGCCTGTGACGAACTGATCCGGCACGACTTTGATCAACAACAGCTTGCACGGTAACGCACCGTTCCAGAACGAATACTGTTTATGGCTGCGAATACCCATGCGCTTGCCCAAATCCGGGGCACCCGTGAAAACCGCTGCCTCCCAGTTCAGACAGGCCTGACGCAGGCGCTCACCCAGATTCTGGTAGAGGTAAAGCAGGCTTGCCTCGTCCCCCAGACGCTCGCCGTACGGAGGGTTACAGATAACCAGACCTTTCTGGTTCTGATCCGGACGCGGCTCAAAAGTGGCCACTTCGCCCTGATAGATTTTGATCCAGTGGCTTAAACCGGCACGTTCAATGTTGTTACGTGCAGGCTGGATAAGACGCGGGTCGGCTTCATAACCACGGATCCACAGAGGCGGTTTGGCCATGCCAATTTCGGCACGCTCGGTGGCCTCTTCGTGGAGTTTTTTCCAGATCGCCGGAATATGCCCCAACCAGGCATCAAAACCCCAATGGATACGGTTGAGGTTGGGCGCCATATCGGCAGCAATCATCGCGCCTTCGACCAGGAATGTACCCACGCCACACATCGGGTCAGCCAACGCAGCGCCTTCAGCTGCCATGCGTGGCCAGCCAGCACGAATCAGGATAGCGGCCGCAAGGTTCTCTTTGAGCGGTGCCGCACCTTGCTGCAGACGGTAGCCACGCTGGTGCAGGCTGCTGCCTGACAGATCCAGGGACAGAATCGCCTCGCCGCGGTCCAGACGCAGGTGAATGCGCAAGTCCGGGCTGAATTTATCAATGGATGGGCGCTCACCGGACGGCGTGCGCAGTTTGTCGACGATGGCATCCTTGACCTTCAACGCACCGAAGTGCGTGTTGTCGATGCCCGAACCGTGGCCACTGAACTCAACAGCCAGCGTACCGTCCGGCACCATATGGTCATGCCATTCAACATCCAGTACGCCGTGATACAGGTCCTCAGCGTCTTTCATAGGGAAGCGCTTGAGCACCAACAAGACACGGTTGGCCAGGCGCGACCAAAGGCAGAGGCGATAGGCGGTTTCCATATCCGCGACACCTCGAATGGCCGAGGTATGCTCGCGGGCTTCCTCAAGACCAAGGCCGGTAGCCTCCTCAAGGAGAAGGCCTTCAAGGCCTTTGGGGCAAGTAAGGAAGAGTTCGTAACGATCCGACATGGAATTCCTGAGCTTTAAGCTATCAGTGAGAAGGCAACGCATCGCCTGCTCCGTTTTCAATCAAGCGCTTTTCTTGAAGAGCGCTCGTGTGGCACGAAACTGTGCCGTTCCACCCCGGCGACCACCCGGCCCGAAGGCACAAGGAGTTTAGACGCAGAGACAGTTCATTCATTCAGAAACAATGTGACATGTTCAGACCCTTCGTCGAATAGTACCCGATCATTGAGGGTGGCTATTCACTGCAGAGAATGACACGCATCCTCTTTGCAAGGGCTCGCCCTGTCAGGCTTTAGTCGCTTTTGGGCCAGCAAAACAGGCCTTTCTTATGGCCTTAACACCATTATCGTTACGTCCTTATGACAAAACGATCATTCACACACCTTGGCTCATTGGTTAGAAATGAACACAGGTTGTCACCGCACAGGCGGCAACAAAATGCTCGCCACGCCGGCAGCGAGCACACCAACGGCAGAACACTCTGCCCCGACCTCTGGTAGGTCGACGCTATACAAACAGTCAACAAGTGAGGGCAACACCCTATGAGAAGACTTAAGCGTGATCCGTTGGAAAAAGCATTTTTACGCGGATATCAATATGGCGTTCATGGAAAATCCCGTGAGCTTTGCCCTTTTACTCTACCGTCGGTACGTCAAGCCTGGATTAACGGCTGGCGAGAAGGACGCGGCGACAACTGGGACGGTATGACAGGCACTGCGGGCATCCACAGACTTAACGAACTTCACGCCGTCGGCTAACTCTGGGCACACTCCGACATCACCTTTAAGACGCACCGACTTAACCATGCCGTCCTATCCAGGCGGCGGGCTGCGGCCCAAGGGCTCCTTGATGGAGCCCTTTTTATTGCCCGACTATTGGATCTGGTCGATTACTTGCGGGCAAGTGCCGTAATAGCGTCGACAGACTCTCTGATCAGGGCCGGGCCTTTATAAATAAAGCCAGAGTAGATTTGCACAAGACTGGCACCTGCAGCGATTTTCTCAGCTGCGTGCTTGCCTTCAGTAATACCGCCCGCAGCGATGATAGGCATACGACCAGCCAGCTCGGCTGCCAGTACTTTAACCGTGTGGGTGCTCTTTTCACGCACGGGCGCACCCGATAAACCACCGGCTTCATCACCGTGCTCCATGCCTTCAACACCCACGCGGCTTAACGTCGTGTTGGTGGCGATTACGGCGTCCATACCCGTTTCAAGCAATGCCTGAGCCACGAGAACGGTCTCTTCATCAGTCATGTCCGGCGCGATTTTAATGGCCAGTGGTACACGCTTGCCGTGTCGCTCGGTCAGTTCTTTCTGACGGATTTGCAAGGCTTCAAGTAACTGCTTGAGCGAATCACCAAACTGCAAACTGCGCAGCCCGGGGGTATTCGGCGAGCTGACGTTGACGGTCACGTAGCTGGCGTGGGCATACACTTTGTCCAGGCAGATCAAATAGTCATCGACTGCGCGCTCAACCGGCGTGTCAAAATTTTTGCCGATATTAATGCCCAGAATGCCGTTGTATTTAGCCGCTTGAACCCGCGCCAGCAGATGATCAACCCCAAGGTTGTTGAACCCCATACGGTTGATGATGGCTTGCGCTTGCGGCAACCGGAAGATGCGTGGCTTGGGGTTACCTGGCTGAGGGCGTGGCGTCACGGTGCCCACCTCTACAAAACCGAAACCCAATTGAGCAAAGCCATCGATGGCCGAGCCGTTTTTGTCCAGACCCGCAGCCAGGCCGACCGGGTTTGGAAAGTCGAGCCCCATTACATTAACCGGCAGTCTGGCCGGGGCCTTGCACAACAAACCATTAAGCCCCAGCCGGCCACCCGCACCGATCAAGTCCAGAGACAGGTCGTGAGAGGTTTCGGGGGACAGTTTGAAGAGCAACTGGCGGGCCAGGTTATACATGGGTTCAATGGTCTCGAGGCTGACAGAAAGAGGGCGCAATTATAGCTGCGCTGTACGGCAAATCACAGGCAAAGAAAAACCCGGCCTGAGCCGGGTTTTTCTGAACAGCCTAGCTAAAAATTACTTAGCTTCAGCTTGAACGGTAGCTTCTACGCGACGGTTCAGAGCACGGCCTTCAGCAGTTGCGTTAGTAGCAACTGGGTTTGCTTTACCGTGACCAACAGCGTCTACACGGTTAGAAGCAACACCTTGGTTAACCAGAGCTGTACGAACGGCGTCTGCACGACGTTGCGACAGTTTCAGGTTGTAGGCATCGGTACCAACGCTGTCGGTGTAACCAGCAACAGTCGTGGTGGTCGATGGGTACTGCTTCATGAAATCAGCAACGTTGTTGATGTCAGGCATGTACTGCGACTTAACGTTAGCCTTGTCGAAGTCGAATTTCACGTCCAGTTCAACGCGAACAACTTCAGCAATCGGAGCTTCTGGTTCTGGCTCAGCGATTGGTGCTGGAGCTGGAACTGGAGCCGGTGCAACTTTACCGCCGTTGCCGCCGAAGTTCACACCCAGGCCAACGGTAGGAGCGTAGTCCCACTTGCCGTTGTCCAGTTTGTAGTCAGCTTCAACGCCTGCACGAGCGAAGATGTTGTTAGTGATGTACCACTTAACACCAGCGCCAGCAGTCAGGAAAGTCGACTTGTCACGACCGCTGTGACCGTCATCTTCTACGTTGGTCATGCTCTTGTGAGCAACACCACCGGAAACGTATGGACGCAGAGCGTCGCCAACGTCACGGAAGTGGTACTGAGCGTTCAGACCAAAGTTGTCGCCTTTGATTTTCTGGTGGCCAGTGCCGTCATTCGAACGGGTGTGGTTGGTCTTGTCGTAGGTCAGGTTCAACGAGACGTCGTCGGTAATGAAGTAACCGATCGATGCGCCTGGGTTGTAACCGTCTTCAACGTGGTCGACGCTGTCGTTGTACTGTTTTTTGTAGAACAGTTCACCCTCGACCGCGCCTTGGCCTTGTGCCAGGGCACCGAACGAAGTTGCGGCTACAAAGGAACCAATGGCAATGCCCAAGGTGTTTTTCAGTTTCATCCGTTAAATCCCCATCTGGTGATTGTAAAGCAGTCCCACATACCGGGGGACAACTCGGCGACAAGTCTATCAGACCTTGCCTACACGTAGATCCATTTGCACTGAACTAAGTTTCAGCATTATCCGCAAATTTCTCACGTAATTTGTCAAGAGCACGCTTGTACCGCATCTTCGTCGCGCTCAAACCCATATGCATTATGTCTGCGATTTCCTGAAATTCCAGTTCTGCGACGAAACGCAGCACTAAAATTTCGCGATCAATCGGATTCACGTGCACCAGCCAGCGATCAAGTCCGCCCTTTTCCTCAGGTTTCGGCGCCTTTTCTTCAGACGCTTCCTCGAGGGGATCAATACTTAATGCGTCCATCAAGCGACGCTTTCGCCGTTCCTTTCGATACTGTGTAATGCATTCGTTGTAAGTGATGCTATAGAGCCATGTCTTGAATTTCGATTTGCCTTCGAAATTCTTTAGACCATACAGCACCTTGAGCATGACTTCCTGACAGACATCATCTGCGTCTCTATCGTTCCCTAAATACCTTGAACATACGTTGAACAAAGTGCGTTGATAACGCCGCATCAGCTCTTCGTAGGCCCGCGTGACGTGGAACAACTCATCATGCGCGCGCGCCACCAACTCCTCATCAGAGAGCTCGCGGGGATCGTAGCGCATGGACAGCGGTTGTGCTTTATTCAAAACGAGTCGTGCCGACAGTCAGGTCAATGTCCGCCGCAGCCTGACAAGCAGGCAGTAACGCGGCGGCATACAGTATCAGGGTTTACCGCATTAGCGGCGCGTCACGTGCTGCTCAAGCAAAGTCCGATTAGAGAGGGAGACTAGCTCACCCTCATCAGTCAGCAACGTGGTTTTAACCGTACCGATTTCCTCTATCTGACCTTCTACCGCCCCCACTCGAATGTCCTGCCCAACCTGATACAGCTCACGCACATAGATCCCGGCAAGAATCTGCCCGGCAATTTCTCGACTACCCAGCCCCATGGCCAATGCAACTGCCAGGCCTACCGTGATCAATACAATCACAATCACGTGGTTCAGAAGGTCGGTTTTGACCTCCAACTGACTGATCGCCACCGAAATACTGATGATGATCACAAGCCCTTGGGCAACCCGCCCCAAGCCTGCAGCGTAATCAAAACCGACACTCTCGGCAGCGCCGCGTACCAGGCCATTAAGCAGTTGCGCCAACAATACGCCAGCCAGCAACACTAAAATGGCACCGAATACTTTTGGCAAATACAGCGTAAAGATATCCAGCGTAGCTGAAACTCGTTCGAGCCCCAGAGACTGAGCCGCCGAAACAAGAAATATCAGAAGTATGAACCAGTAGACAATTTTGCCAATCAAAGTGGAAATAGGCACTTTGATACCGGCACGGCCGAGAATTTTAGTCAGTCCTGTTCCGCCCATCAAGCGATCAAGACCCAACTTGGCAAGCAATTTGGACAACAGGGCATCAAGCAGTTTGGCAACCACGAAACCCAGCAGTACGACCACCAACGCCCCGAAAAGGTTCGGAATAAAGTTGGCAATTTTGGTCCACAAGGCAGTCATTGCCGTGACCAGGCTCTGGGTCCAGAGATCAAGTTCCATGTTCAATCAGCCTTATCAGCAGGGCGAGCAGCAGGTTTGCGCCGCGAAACGGGCGCAATATGAGCTGAACCGCTATTCAAAGCAATCATCAGTGCCTGTACCCAACGCCCCAGCAAGCTGAAAAGATCACCCGCACCGACCTGGCGGTTAGCGGTTTTCAGTACTCGACCCAGGCACGCGTCATCGTCACGGGTAGACGCGGGCGCCTTGAGCATGTCACGTAGCGATTGTTCAAACGGATCGTGCATAAGCACCTCTCGATATGTCAGTAAAAGACGCGAGCAACTTTGACGGCGTCACATTTGCCCCGCTCATAGCCACTGCAACCGACGGTAAAACCACCATTGGCCCACACCAATCACCAGCATTAAAAGACAGGTCACCGCGAACCCGTAGGAATCATTTGAGAACGGCACCCCGCCCACGTTAATGCCCAGCAAACCGGTGATAAAGGTGATCGGCAAGAAGATTCCGGTCAGCACGCCAAAGCGGTACATGATGCGGCTCATGCGCACATTCAAGCGCCGGTCCTCGGCCTCCAGAACCAGCCCCACGCGCTCGCGCGTGAGTTCCAGCTCCTCAAGATAGCGGGTGAGGCTGTTGTTCAGTTCGTTCCAGTAATCGGCATCATCCGGACTGAACCACGGTAATTTGGTACGGGTCAGCTGACCGAAAATATCCCGTTGCGGAGCTAGGAATCGACGCAAGGCAGCCGCCCTGCGACGGATCTGCAAAATGGAGCCGTGCTCAGGCGTATACCGTTCGTCGGCATCTATTTTATCTTCTTCGTCATCGACGATTTCTGATAGCTCGCCGATCAAGTCCTGCACTTTTAATGTCAGGTGCTGGGCCAGATAAAGAATCAATTCAGAGGGATTATTCGGCCCTTCACCTTGGGAAAACTCCCCGAGCAGTTCATCGGTGGCGCGTAACGGACGCATACGCAGCGATATAACCCGCTGCGCACTGCCAAAAATACGCAGCGAGACCATGTCTTCAGGTTCTGCACCGGGGTTCAGATTGACCCCGCGCAAAAACAACAGGAATTCGTTGTTGGGCAGCGTCAACAACCGCGGACGGGTATTTTCCTCGAGGAGCAAATCACAGCTGAAATCGCTAAGGCCGCTGGAATCGCGCAACCAGCTCTGGGTCTGCGGGTGGCTGCGATCCCAATGCAACCAGATACTCTCGTGAGGTTGCAGTTGCAGATCGTCCAGCTCGGTGCGGGCAATAGAGCGCGCCCCACCTTCACCGTCCAGCACCAGGGCGTGCACCAGGCCCCATTGCGCGTTTTCGTCCTCGAACATCCGTGATCCTTAGTGGAAATGCGTTTAGCCCGGCATCTTCAAGGCTGATGGCGAAACGATAATGCCATTGTTATCGGCATAAATGAATTCACCGGGGCGAAATGTAACGCCCGCAAAGGTCACAACCACATTCAAATCACCGATGCCGCGCTTGTCGGTTTTCATCGGGTGGCTGGCCAATGCCTGCACGCCTAGATCGGTTTGGGCAATCACATCCACGTCGCGAATACAGCCGTAGATCACCATCCCTTCCCAACCATTTTTCGCCGCTTTCTCTGCGATCATGTCGCCCAATAACGCCCTGCGTAGTGAACCGCCACCATCTACTACCAATACTTTCCCTGCGCCATTGAGCTCAGCCTGCTCTTTGACCAGGGAATTATCTTCAAAGCATTTGACGGTTACGATCTCTCCGCCGAAAGAATCATGACCGCCAAAGTTGCTGAACATGGGCTCAAGCACTTGCACCAGCTCAGGGTAGGCATCACACAGATCGGGAGTGCAGTAGTGATTCACGGGAAAGCTCCTGTTGGGAAGGACAGCAAGCAACACACTAGGGTTAAGGTATAGACGGTCTGGTGAAGACAGGTTTTACCCGTCGCGGCTATTCCTTGTCGAGAACTCATTAACCCCTTGCACGCTGAAAATGACCAAAAGCGCGCGCCGCGTCACATCCTAGCCACTAATGCGTACTTTGAAGGCAGCCCATATTGCACCCGTAGCCGCTGTCGAGGTACGAGGTTGCGATGGGCTGCGCGCAGGCCCAGCTTTTAGCAATCACGCAACCAATCGCGCACCAGCGGCCACACCTCTTTTTGAGCAGGCTGACTGACGAGCATTTCAACGTGACTGAAATCGGTACTAAAACCGTGCTCGCGCCCCAGCGCCACGAAGGTGCGCTGCGAGGAGCCCAACTGATCGTAGAGTTTTCGGCACGCCCACTCGGGCGTCAGCTTGTCACCTGTCGCGGCGACCGCCAGCACTGGCACCTGAACTTCGGCCAGGCCTGCCCACCAGTCACGCTCGGTGTCCTTGAAACGCCCCAAAAAGCCATTCCAGCGCAGGGCTTCCAGCGCGATACTGACAGGCTCATCCTCTGGCCCGCGCTTTAGACGCACGCCCGACAGATACCTGAAGCGCTTGAGCAGCAAATAAGCACACCACTGCACCGGCGGGATTTTCAGCCAGCCGTAACGGCGATTGATCTGGGTACCAAAAAACGCCGCCGATGCCACCAGGTCATCGTTGAGATACTGACCGCCAAGCGCCGCCGCAAGGCTGATGCCACCCTGAGAATGGCCGATCCAGTGTGGCGTTTGCCCACTTATCTCTCTGACAAAAGCACCTATTGCGGGTAAATCGTAACGGGCATAGTCAGCTACACGGTTCTTGTTCCAGTGAATATTGCGAGCCGACAAACCGTGACCGCGCATCTCGGGTAGCCACACATCAAAACCGGCACGCGCCAAAAAAGCGCCAAGCCCCACCCCTTTGGGCGAATACCAGAAGCGTCGGTTGGAAAAGCCGCCATGCAACAAAATGACCGGTACGCCGCGCGCGCTATCGCCGTCTGCCAGCCCAAGACGCGTGGCCACCAGCTCAACGGAAATATCGGGGCTGTTGGCGGGTTTCAAGCGATAAACGTCTTCGCTCAGATCGCCCCGACGCTCAGCGCTGATCAGGGCAACGGGAAAAAGATGACTGCTGCTTTGCATAATGCTCTTGCACAAAAAAGGGCGACTCCACACAGGAACTCGCCCTAGAACTGCTTATAAAGAGCAGGGAACGCCATCAGCGCCCCCCGCCCTTCTCTCAACGACTCAAGCTTGCGCCTGACCTTCTGCCAGGAAGAACCAGGTTTCCAGCACGGTATCGGGGTTCAACGACACGCTTTCAATGCCTTGATCCATCAGCCAGCGCGCCAGATCCGGGTGATCGGAAGGGCCCTGACCGCAAATACCGATGTACTTGCCAGCTTTGTTGCACGCCTGAATAGCATTGGACAGCAGCTTTTTAACCGCTGGGTTACGCTCATCAAACAAGTGCGCAATCACACCGGAGTCACGATCCAGGCCTAGCGTCAGCTGAGTCAGGTCGTTGGAGCCGATGGAGAAACCGTCGAAGAACTCCAGGAACTCTTCGGCCAGAATCGCGTTGGACGGCAGTTCACACATCATGATGATGCGCAGACCGTTCTCGCCGCGCTTGAGGCCGTTTTCGGCCAGCAAGTCGATCACCTGGCTCGCCTCACCCAACGTGCGCACGAACGGCACCATGATCTCGACGTTGGTGAAGCCCATCTCTTCACGCACGCGCTTGAGCGCGCGGCATTCAAGTTCGAAGCAATCACGGAAGTTTTCGCTGATGTAACGCGAAGCACCACGGAAGCCCAACATCGGGTTTTCCTCTTCCGGCTCGTACAATTTGCCGCCGATCAAGTTGGCGTACTCGTTGGACTTGAAGTCCGACAGGCGCACGATGACTTTTTTCGGGGTAAACGCAGCCGCCAGAGTGCTGATGCCTTCAACCAGTTTTTCGACGTAGAAACCAACCGGATCGTCGTAACCCGCGATACGTTTGTCGACGCTGTTCTTGATTTCCGGCGGCAGACCGTCGTAGTTCAGAAGCGCTTTAGGGTGCACACCGATCATGCGGTTGATGATGAATTCCAGACGAGCCAGGCCCACACCCGCGTTCGGTAGCTGCGCGAAGTCAAAGGCACGGTCTGGGTTGCCAACGTTCATCATGATTTTGAACGGCAGTTCCGGCATGGCGTCGACGGAGTTTTTCTTGATATCAAAGCCCAGTTCGCCTTCGAAGATAAACCCGGTGTCGCCTTCAGCGCAGGACACTGTCACACCCTGACCGTCTTTCAACAGTTGGGTGGCGTTGCCGCAACCGACAACGGCCGGAATACCCAGTTCACGGGCGATGATCGCCGCATGACAAGTGCGCCCGCCACGGTTGGTGACAATGGCACTGGCGCGCTTCATCACCGGTTCCCAGTCCGGGTCGGTCATGTCGGAAACCAGTACATCGCCCGGCTGCACTTTGTCCATTTCGGACACGTCTTTAATGATGCGCACTTTGCCCGCACCAATACGCTGGCCAATGGCGCGACCTTCAACCAGCACGGTGCCGGTTTCTTTGAGCAGGTAGCGCTCCATCACATTGCCGGCACTGCGGCTTTTCACGGTTTCAGGGCGCGCTTGAACGATGTACAGCTTGCCGTCATCGCCATCTTTGGCCCACTCGATGTCCATCGGGCACTTGTAGTGCTTTTCGATGATCATGGCTTGCTTGGCCAGTTCGCTGACTTCGGCGTCAGTGAGGCAGAAGCGCGCACGATCGGCCTGATCAACGTCGATCACCTTGACTGACTTGCCGGCGCTGGCTTCGGCGCCGTAAATCATCTTGATCGCTTTGCTGCCCAGGTTGCGGCGCAAAATGGCAGGACGACCCGCTTCCAGGGTTTGCTTGTGAACGTAGAACTCGTCCGGGTTTACCGCGCCTTGTACGACGGTTTCGCCCAGCCCGTAGGCGCCGGTGATGAACACTACATCACGAAAGCCCGACTCGGTGTCCAGGGTGAACATTACGCCGGCGGTGCCGGTTTCGGAGCGCACCATGCGCTGCACACCCGCCGACAGGGCGACCAGTTTGTGGTCAAAGCCCTGATGCACACGGTAGGAAATCGCCCGATCGTTGAACAAGGAGGCAAACACCTCTTTGGTCGCACGAATCACGTTTTCAACGCCACGGATGTTCAGAAAGGTTTCTTGCTGACCGGCGAAGGACGCGTCCGGCAAGTCTTCGGCCGTTGCCGACGAGCGTACAGCCACCGCCATATCAGGGTTGCCGTTGGACAAGGTAGCGAACGCCGTACGAATGGCTTCGTTAAGTTGCTCGGGGAACTCGGCTTCCATGATCCATTGACGGATCTGCGCGCCGGTTTTGGCCAATGCGTTGACGTCATCGACATCCAGCGCGTCGAGCGCCGCATGGATCTGATCGTTCAAGCCGCTCAGTTCAAGAAAATCACGGTAGGCCTGGGAGGTTGTGGCAAAACCACCGGGAACCGAAACACCAGCGCCTGCAAGATTGCTGATCATCTCGCCGAGGGATGCGTTCTTGCCCCCTACGTGCTCTACGTCATGGGCGCCGAGCTTATCGAGGGAAACTACGTACTCTACCAAGGTGATCTCTCCACTAACTGTGTTGGAAAAGCTCAGGGCGCTGAATGCTCATCTAGGGAGCATCGCAGCGATTGTGGCCTGGACCTGGAAAATAAGTGAAACTGCCTGTTATGTAGTGCAACAAAATCTTACCTATCATATCCAAGATTCGTCACCAGCTTAAGGCCCAAGCGCAAATGAAACGATCTGCTTTCTTTATCTCCGATGGAACCGGCATTACCGCCGAGACCTTGGGCCAGAGTTTGTTGGCACAATTTGAAAATGTGACCTTCAGCAAGTTCACCCGTCCGTACATCGACAACGCTGAAAAAGCGCGGGCAATGGTACAACAAATCAACAATGCCGCCGAAAAAGACGGGCTTCGGCCTATCATTTTCGACACGATCGTCAATCAGGACATCCGTGAGATCCTCGCAACTTCCAATGGTTTCATGATTGATATTTTCTCCAGCTTCCTTGCCCCGCTGGAGCAAGAACTGGCAGAACATTCTTCCTATTCAGTAGGCAAATCGCACTCCATCGGCCATAACTCCAACTACATGGAGCGTATCGAGGCGGTTAACTTTGCCCTCGACAATGACGACGGGGCACGTACGCATAAATACGACAAGGCCGATCTGATCCTGGTAGGTGTCTCACGCTGCGGTAAAACGCCAACCTGCCTTTATATGGCCATGCAATTCGGTATACGCGCGGCCAACTATCCGCTGACTGATGACGATATGGAAAGTCTCAAGCTTCCTCCGGCATTAAAGGCGCACAAGCACAAGTTGTTTGGCCTGACCATCGACCCTGATCGCTTGACCGCCATTCGCAACGAGCGCAAGCCCAATAGCCAATACTCCAGCTACGCCCAGTGCGAATTTGAAGTGCGCGAAGTTGAGCGCTTGTTCCAGCGTGAAAACATCCCGCATATCAACTCCACTCATTTCTCGGTCGAAGAAATCTCGGCCAAGATTCTGGTCGAAAAAGGTGTAGAGCGGCGTTTCAAATAAAGCGAGCTGCCAGCTTTTAGCCACAAGTTGGCAGTTGAAAACCAGATTGCGCACGCCTGTATGACGTGTCGCTTGCCGCTGTTTTCACTGCTCAAAGAGCCCTACAAACGTATGAACAGGCATCGCCTCAAGCCTTGCCTGATCCTTGCACAGCTCAAAAATCTCGGTGCAACGCTGCCCGACAAATCGTGTCGCCAGGTTGGCCTTGAACTTGGCCTCCAGCAATGGAATGCCTTGTGCCCGACGACGGCGATGGCCTATTGGGTATTGCACGACTACTTGCCCGGTGCAGGTGCCATCGGTGAAAAACACCTGAATGGCGTTGGCTATCGAGCGTTTATCCGCCTCCAGGTATTCACGGGTAAACCGAGGGTCTTCCACGATCTCCATCTTCTCGCGCAGCTCATCAATGATCGGATGTGCCGCATGAAACTCATCTTCGTAGTGTTCCGCCACCAGATTGCCAAACGCCAGTGGCACGGCAGTCATGTATTGAAGACAGTGATCACGGTCTGCCGCGTTGGCCAATTTGCCTTGCTTGGAAATGATTCGAATCGCTGATTCGTGGGTTGTAATTACTATTTTGGCGATTTCGTGCAGGCGATCCTTGACCTCCGGGTGTAAGGTCACGGCCGCCTCGCAGGCAGTTTGCGCATGAAATTCGGCCGGGAAGCTGATCTTGAACAGCACGTTTTCCATTACATAGGTGCCGTAAGGCTGCGACAAACTGAAGTGGCGCTGGTTTTCAGGCTTGAGCGCCAAATCCTTGTTGGTGTGACTGAACAGCACATCGTAAAAGCCCCACTGCGGTGCGGTGAGCACACCCGGCACGCCCATTTCGCCACGCATGGCAATGTCTGCCAGGCGCACGCCACGACTTGAAGCATCCCCTGCTGCCCAGGATTTACGCGACCCCGCATTCGGCGCATGGCGGTAGGTGCGCAGGGCTTGGCCATCAACAAAGGCATGGGACAACGCCGACAATAACTGCTCGCGGTTCCCGCCCATCAACTTGGCACAGACCGCGGTGGACGCGACTTTGACCAACAGCACATGATCAAGGCCTACACGGTTGAATGAGTTTTCGAGGGCAATTACCCCCTGAATCTCATGGGCCATGATCATCGCGTCAAGGACTGTCCGCACGGTCAGTGGTTTTTCGCCATTCGCCACACGTTTTTGTGAGAGGTGATCGGCCACCGCCAAAATACCGCCCAGATTGTCCGAGGGATGGCCCCACTCCGCCGCCAGCCACGTGTCGTTGTAATCCAGCCAGCGCACGATGCAGCCGATGTCCCACGCGGCTTTGACCGGGTCGAGGCGAAAGGAGGTACCGGGGACACGCGCCCCGAACGGCACCACGGTACCTGCCACAATGGGCCCCAAGTGCTTGGTGCATTCAGGAAAACGTAGCGCCAGCAAACCGCATCCCAATGTATCCATCAGGCAGTTACGGGCGGTGTCGAGGGCTTCGGGGGAAGTGATGGTGTAAGTCAGAACATAGTCGGCAATGTCCTGCAAAACCTGGTCATAGTCAGGACGGTTGTTGAGGTCGACGTTGGCGCTCATGGGGCAGTCTCCAGCAAGCATTATTGAAACGTGGGTTAATCCTCAGTCAGGTCGTTAACAGGCGGGTCTGGAGTGCCCGCTTAATATCAGTGTTGAAGCATTCCCTCACCCTAGCCCTCTCCCAGAGGGAGAGGGGACTAAAGGCAAAAGCAAATCGGCGCAATACCACCCATCAACCCCCTCTCCCTCTGGGAGAGGGGATTAAAGGCAAGAGCGAATCGGCGCAACACCACCCATCAGCCCCCTCTCCCTCTGGGAGAGGGTTGGGTGAAGGTTTTACGCCATCAAAACGAATCGCCGGGCACCCGCACCCAACCTTCCATCAAGACCCGCGCACTGCGGCTCATGATCGCTTTAGTGACCGTCCATTCACCGTTCACTCGCTGCGCTTGTGCACCCACGCGCAATGTCCCAGACGGATGCCCGAAACGCACGGCGCTGCGCGGTTCACCGCCCGCAGCAAGGTTGACCAGCGTGCCGGGAATCGCCGCCGCCGTACCAATGGCCACCGCCGCCGTGCCCATCATCGCGTGGTGCAACTTGCCCATCGACAACGCACGCACCAGCAGGTCAATGCTCTGCGCACTGACTGGCTTGCCGCTGGATGACACGTAATCCAAAGGCCCGGCAACAAACGCCACTTTCGGGGTGTGCTGACGCTTGGCGGCATCTTCAAGCCGGTCAATCAAACCCATGCGCAACGCACCGTGGGCGCGGATGTTTTCGAACATGGCCAGCGCTTTCGGGTCGCTGTTGATGTCGTTTTGCAGTTCAGCTCCGGTGTACCCCACATCCCGTGCATTGACGAAGATGGTTGGAATACCGGCATTGATCAGGGTCACGTTCAAGGTGCCCACGCCTGGCACTTCGAGGTCATCCACCAGATTGCCGGTCGGAAACATCGAACCGCCTGCCCCCTCTTCGTCCGCCGCCGGGTTCAGAAACTCAAGCTGCACTTCAGCGGCCGGAAAAGTCACGCCATCAAGCTCAAAGTCACCGGTTTCCTGAACCGCGCCATCGGTAATCGGCACATGAGCAATAATGGTTTTACTGATGTTGGCTTGCCAGATTCGCACCACAGCCGTGCCGTTATGCGGGATACGCGCCGGGTCCACCAGACCGCTGCTAATGGCAAACGAACCGACCGCTGCCGAGAGGTTTCCGCAGTTGCCGCTCCAGTCCACAAACGGCTTGTCGATGGCGACCTGCCCAAACAGGTAGTCCACATCGTGATCCGCATGGGCACTTTTGCTAACGATCACGGTTTTGCTGGTGCTGGAGGTCGCCGCACCCATGCCGTCGATCTGCTTTTCATACGGGTCGGGGCTGCCGATGACGCGCATCAGCAAGGCATCGCGGGCGGCACCCGGCACCTGAGCAACAGCCGGCAAATCGAGCAGGCTGAAAAAAACGCCTTTGCTGGTGCCGCCACGCATATAGGTGGCGGGGATTTTAATTTGTGCTGCGTAGGCCATAAAAAAATCCTTTATAGGCCGGGGCACTTGGCCCCGGCACTGCAATTAAGCCGTGGCCGATTCCAGGAAGTCCTGAGCAAAGCGTTGCAACACGCCACCGGCTTCATAGATCGACACTTCTTCAGCTGTATCCAGGCGGCACGTCACCGGCACCTCGACGCGTTCACCGTTTTTACGGGTAATCACCAGCGTCAGCGTGGCACGTGGCGTGCGCTCACCAATAACATCGTAGGTTTCGCTGCCGTCTATTTGCAGCGTTTTACGGTCAGTGCCCGGCATGAACTCCAGCGGCAACACACCCATGCCCACCAAGTTGGTGCGGTGAATGCGCTCGAAACCTTCGGCGGCGATAGCTTCCACACCGGCCAGACGCACGCCTTTGGCCGCCCAGTCGCGGGACGAGCCTTGCCCATAGTCGGCACCGGCAATGATGATCAGCGGCTGTTTGCGATCCATGTAGGTCTCGATGGCCTCCCACATACGCACCACTTGGCCTTCCGGCTCCAGGCGGGTCAGAGAACCCTGCTTGACCTTGCCGTCTTCGATGACCATTTCATTGAACAATTTGGGGTTGGCAAAGGTCGCACGCTGGGCCGTCAGGTGATCGCCCCGATGCGTCGCGTATGAGTTGAAGTCGACCTCGGGCAGGCCCATTTTCGCCAGGTACTCACCAGCCGCACTGTCGAGCATGATCGCGTTGGACGGCGACAAATGGTCAGTGGTGATGTTGTCCGGCAACACCGCCAGCGGGCGCATGCCTTTGAGCGGACGCGCACCGGCCAAGGCGCCTTCCCAATAAGGCGGACGACGGATATAGGTACTTTGTGGGCGCCAGTCGTACAGCGGCTCAACTTTGGGGCCGGTGTCTTCGTGAATCGCAAACATCGGGATATAGACCTGACGGAACTGCTCAGGCTTAACGGCTGCCTTAACCACGGCGTCGATTTCTTCGTCGCTCGGCCAGATGTCCTTCAGACGGATTTCATTGCCATGAGCATCGAGTCCCAACACGTCTTTTTCGATATCGAAACGGATGGTGCCGGCGATAGCATAGGCCACGACCAATGGCGGCGAAGCCAAAAAGGCCTGTTTGGCATAAGGGTGGATACGGCCGTCAAAGTTGCGATTACCCGACAGCACCGCAGTGGCGTAAAGGTCGCGGTCGATGATTTCCTGCTGAATCTTCGGGTCCAGCGCCCCCGACATGCCATTGCAGGTGGTGCAGGCAAACCCGACGACACCAAAGCCTAACTGCTCCAGCTCATCGGTCAGCCCCGCCTCGTCCAGGTACAGGGCCACGGTTTTCGAACCCGGCGCCAGCGACGATTTAACCCACGGCTTGCGGGCTAACCCCAGTTTGTTGGCGTTACGGGCGATCAAACCGGCGGCAATCACGTTACGCGGGTTACTGGTGTTGGTGCAGCTGGTGATGGCCGCGATGATCACGGCGCCATCCGGCATTTGCCCCGGCACATTGTCCCACTGACCGGCAATGCCCTTGGCTGCCAGATCGCTGGTGGCTACACGGGCGTGAGGGTTGCTCGGGCCGGCCATGTTGCGCACCACGGATGACAGATCAAAGCTCAGGTTGCGCTCGTATTGCGCGCCCTTGAGGCTGTCGCCCCACAGGCCACTGACCTTGGCATAATTTTCGACCAGTTGAACTTGCTGGTCTTCGCGGCCCGTGAGCTTGAGGTAATCGATGGTTTGTTGGTCGATATAGAACATTGCCGCTGTGGCGCCGTATTCCGGGGCCATGTTGGAAATGGTCGCACGGTCGCCCAATGTCAGGGCCGCAGCGCCTTCGCCATAGAACTCGAGCCAGGCACCGACAACTTTTTGTTTGCGCAGAAACTCGGTCAGCGCCAGGACCATGTCCGTCGCGGTAATACCCGGTTGCAGCTTGCCGGTCAGCTCTACGCCAACAATTTCTGGCAGGCGCATCCATGAGGCCCGACCGAGCATCACGCTTTCGGCCTCAAGACCACCGACGCCAATGGCTATCACACCCAGCGAATCGACGTGGGGGGTGTGACTGTCGGTGCCCACGCAGGTGTCGGGGAAGGCCACACCGTCACGCACTTGAATCACCGGGGACATTTTCTCCAGGTTGATCTGGTGCATGATGCCGTTGCCGGGCGGGATCACGTCGACGTTTTTAAAGGCCTTTTTGGTCCACTCGATAAAGTGAAAGCGGTCTTCGTTGCGACGGTCTTCGATGGCGCGGTTTTTTTCAAACGCCTCGGGATCATTCCCGCCACATTCCACAGCCAGCGAGTGATCGACGATCAGTTGGGTCGGTACCACCGGGTTCACTTGTGCCGGGTCGCCGCCTTGCTGCGCGATGGCATCGCGCAGACCCGCGAGGTCAACCAGCGCGGTTTGCCCCAGAATGTCGTGACACACCACGCGGGCCGGAAACCACGGAAAGTCGAGGTCGCGCTTGCGTTCAATCAACTGGCTCAACGAGGCATTCAGGGTCGCGGGGTCACAGCGCCGCACCAGGTTTTCGGCCAGCACGCGGGAGGTATAAGGAAGCGTGTCATAAGCCCCGGGCTTGATCGCATCGACTGCCGCGCGGGTGTCGAAATAATCCAGGCGGGTGCCCGGTAGTGTTTTGCGAAATTCAGTGTTCATGGCGTAGGGCTCGATCACGGTTAGGTCTGAGGGCGCACCGCCGTTGAGGCGTGACGAGGCGCCCTGCTGGTCAGCGACGTTCGATTAGTACGAACTTGCGCTGTTCGACGCCGGTGTATTCGGCGCTCGGGCGGATGATGCGATTGTTGGCTCGTTGCTCGAACACGTGGGCAGCCCAACCTGTCAGGCGTGAGCACACGAATATAGGGGTGAACAACTTGGTCGGAATACCCATGAAGTGGTACGCCGAGGCATGGTAGAAGTCGGCATTCGGGAACAATTTTTTCTGTTCCCACATGGTTTTATCAATGGCCTCGGACACCGGAAACAACACCGTGTCACCGACTTGATCAGCCAGCTTTTTCGACCATTGCTTGATCACTTCATTACGCGGATCACTGTCCTTATAGATGGCATGACCAAAGCCCATGATCTTGTCTTTGCGCGCCAGCATGCCGAGGGTGCCCTGAACGGCGTCTTCTGCCGAACCGAAACGCTCGATCATTTCCATCGCCGCTTCGTTGGCACCACCATGCAGCGGGCCGCGCAGCGAGCCGATCGCCGCCGTAATGCATGAGTACAGGTCAGACAGGGTCGATGCACAGACACGCGCAGTGAACGTGGAGGCGTTGAACTCATGCTCTGCATAAAGGATGAGTGACACGTTCATCACTTTGACGTGCAACTCACTCGGCTTTTTACCGTGCAGCAAGTGCAGGAAGTGGCCACCAATCGAGTCTTCGTCGCTCAAGCAGCTAATGCGCTTGCCATCGTGGCTGAAGCGATACCAGTAGCACATGATCGCCGGGAAGGTAGCCAGCAGGCGGTTGGTCTTGTCCAGTTGCTCGGAGAAGTCTTTCTCTGGCTCCAGGTTGCCCAGGAACGAACAACCGGTACGCATCACATCCATCGGATGCGCGTCAGCAGGAATGCGCTCCAGTACTTCTTTCAACGCCTGGGGCAAATCACGCAGGGTTTTGAGCTTGGCCGTGTAGTCAGCCAGCTCGGCCTTGGTAGGCAGTTCGCCGTACAGCAGCAGGTAAGCCACTTCTTCAAACTGGGCATCGGCTGCCAGCTCACGGACGTCATACCCTCGATAAGTGAGCCCGGCGCCTTCCTGACCTACGGTCGACAGCGCCGTTTGACCGGCCACCTGGCCGCGTAATCCGGCACCACTCAATACTTTTGCTTCGGCCATTGCGCTCTCCAATCTTGAATTTGTTAGGGATAAGGCAAATTTTTGTAGTTCGTAGCAGTTGACGAGCTTTGCGAGGCTACGTCCGAGCGCGCAGCGGTCGCAAGCCAGACAACGTGTTCATTCAGGCATAGTGAATCTTACGGTTTTACGACTGCTTCGCAGCCGGACGTAGCCTCGCAAAGCTCGTCAACTGCTACGAGAAAGACAAGTTATTTCTTCCCGGCAAATACCGCGTCGAGCTTTTGCTCGAATGCGTGGTAGTTGATGGCGTCGTACAGTTCCATGCGGGTTTGCATGGTGTCGATGACGTTTTGCTGAGTGCCGTCGCGTCGGATCGCGCCGTAGACGTTTTCCGCCGCTTTGTTCATGGCACGGAACGCCGACAACGGGTACAGCGCCAACGATACGTCGGCGCTGGCCAATTGCTCGGTGGTGTACAACGGCGTCGCGCCGAACTCGGTGATATTGGCCAGAATTGGCGCCTTCACCCGGTTGGCGAACAGTTTGTACATCTCAAGCTCAGTGATGGCTTCAGGGAACACCATGTCTGCGCCCGCTTCCACACACGCCGCCGCACGCTCAAGCGCCGACTCCAGACCTTCCACCGCCAGCGCATCGGTGCGCGCCATGATCACAAAGCTGTCATCAGTGCGTGCATCCACCGCAGCCTTGATGCGGTCGACCATTTCTTGCAGCGAGACGATTTCTTTATTCGGACGATGACCGCAGCGCTTGGCGCCCACCTGGTCTTCAATGTGAATCGCCGCCGCGCCGAACTTGATCATCGATTTGACGGTGCGCGACACGTTGAAAAACGAGGAGCCAAAACCAGTGTCCACGTCGACCAGCAGTGGCAGGTCGCACACGTCGGTAATGCGTCGAACATCGGTCAGTACATCATCAAGACCGGTGATGCCCAGATCCGGCACGCCCAAAGACCCCGCCGCCACCCCGCCACCCGACAGGTAAATCGCCTTGAAGCCGGCGCGCTTGGCTAAAAGCGCATGGTTGGCGTTGATCGCGCCGACCACTTGAAGGGGATGTTCACTGGCGACTGCATCACGGAAACGTTGGCCTGGACTGTTTTTATTACTCATGACTCACCTCGTGGAGTGGCTGTCTGCTGGGCGCTGTCTTGGTAATGACGCGCAATATTGCGTTTAGAAGCACCTATGTGGCGGCGCATCAATAACTCGGCCAGTTCACCGTCGCGATCGGCAATGGCATCGAGAATGCGGTGATGCTCGGCAAACGCCTGATGCGGGCGGTTGGGCGTGGTCGAGAACTGGATGCGGTACATGCGCACCAGTTGATACAACTCGCCGCAGAGCATTTGGGTCAGCGTGCGGTTGCCGCTGCCTTGAATAATCTTGTAATGAAAATCGAAGTCCCCTTCCTGCTGGTAGTAACCGACACCCGCTCGAAACGCCTCATCGCGCTCATGGGTTTCGAGCACGCGGCGCAACTCGGCAATGTCTTCGTCGCTCATGCGCTCGGCGGCCAGGCGGCACGCCATGCCTTCAAGGGACTCACGGATTTCGTACAGTTCGATCAGCTCGGCGTGGCTCAAGGACACAACTCGCGCGCCAACGTGGGGGACGCGAACCAGCAGGCGCTGCCCTTCTAGCCGGTGAATGGCTTCGCGTAGCGGGCCTCGGCTGATGCCATAGGTACGCGCAAGTTCGGGTTCTGAGATTTTGCTGCCGGGGGCAATTTCGCCTTTGACAATAGCGGCCTGAATACGCCGAAAGACGTTCTCGGAGAGGGTTTCCGAATCGTCCTGAACGTTCAGCTCAGAATCCAGTGCTTGCAGCATATTGTCGACACCTTGAAAATCAATAACGCCAAAACTAGCGATTAAGGCGGTAATAGTCAAAGCATAAATAGATATTGTCGACAATCCAATCGTTCGACCTTAGTTGTATCGACAAGCCCCACGTGCCCCGCAAGCCGCCTCAACGCTGGCGCCATAAAACCATCATGCTAGAATGCCGGCCGCATCCGCCCTGACCTTCTTTATAGAGGGCAGCCGCACGAGGACACTTGCGCTCCTGCCAGTCGCCTTGAACTGAAGATTGCAAGAGACCACGCCCCGATTTATGAAATTTCTCACCCTGCCGACCCTTCTTTCCCTGCTGTGCGTATCGGGCTTGAGCCTAGGTGGCGAAAAGACCGTATACGGCCTCAACGAATACGCCGAACTGGCGGGCATCGACCTGCAAGTAGCCGCCAAACTCGACACAGGCGCTAAAACCGCCTCACTCAGCGCACGCGACATCAAACGCTTCAAGCGCGATGGCGAGAGCTGGGTACGCTTTTATCTGGCCATCGATGACGCCCACTCGCACCCCATAGAACGCCCGCTGGCCCGCGTCAGCAAGATCAAGCGCCGCTCAGGTGACTATGACCCGCAAGCCGACAAAAACTACACGTCGCGCCCGGTGATCAATCTGGAAATTTGTATGGGCAAAGCTTTACGTACGATAGAAGTGAACTTGACTGACAGAAGTGCGTTCCAATACCCGCTGCTGATCGGCTCCGAGGCGCTTAAACGCTTTGATGCGCTGGTCGACCCAAGTCTTAAATATGCTGCTGGCAAACCTGCCTGTGTCGCCAACGCTCAAACCGCAGAGTAATTGAAATGCGTGCGCTAACCCTTCACTTGAAAATCTTGATCACCATCCTGGTGGTACTCGGGATTTCGATCACTGCTTACCAGATTTTCGCCCTCGGCATTCCTGTGACCGAAGACGCTACCGACGACCTGTGGAACATCGATGCCAAGGTCGAGTTCGTCGCCAGCTCAAAAGATCCGGTCAAGGTTCAAATGTTCGTGCCGCCGCTTAACCGCGACTACGTGAGCCTCAATGAAAGCTTTATCTCCAATAATTACGGAGTGAGCGTTAACCGGGTAGATGGCAACCGCAAAGTCACCTGGTCCGCTCGCCGGGTCAGTGGCAAGCAAACCCTGTATTACCGCCTGGTGCTGACTAAGCGCTACTCGGGCGACAAAACCAAGGTCAAAGGTCCCGTCTTTCGTGACAGCATCGCTGTCGAGGGCCCTGAAAAAATCGCCGCCGAAGCGTTGTTGGCACCGATTCGCCAGCACTCGGCCGATGTTGAAACCTTTATCAGCGAGACCATCAAACGGGTCAACAACCCCAGCGATGACAACGTAAAACTGCTGCTGGCGGGCGACCCTTCCACCGCACATAAAGCTCAAGTCATTGAGTTGCTGCTGTCGATTGCCCACGTGCCGATGGAAAAAGTGCACACCATCCGCCTGGTCGCCGATCAGCCTCAAACCCCAGAGCTGTGGCTGCGCAGCTTCAACGGTAACGACTGGCTGTATTTCAACCCGGAAACCGGCGAACAAGGCCTGCCGGCTGACCGCTTGCTGTGGTGGACAGGCGATGAGCCAATGGTCACTGTGGATGGCGGCAAGAAAGCCAACGTGACGTTCAGCCTGAGCAACAGCGAAATGAACGCCATTCGCCTGGCCAAGCTGACCGACGAGAACACGGACGCCAACTTCCTTGAATACTCGCTGTATGGCTTGCCGCTGCAAACCCAGCAAACGTTCATGATCATGGTCATGATCCCGATCGGCGTGTTGGTGATTCTGGTGTTGCGCAACCTGATCGGCCTGCAAACCCTGGGCACGTTCACCCCGGTGCTGATTGCATTGGCGTTCCGCGAAACCCAACTGGAGTTTGGCATCATCCTGTTTACGGTGATAACGGCGCTCGGGTTGATGTTGCGGTCTTATCTTGAGCACTTGAAGCTGCAGATGCTGCCTCGACTTTCAGTCGTGCTGACCTTCGTGGTGATACTAATCGCCGCCATCAGCCTGTTCAGCCACAAGCTGGGCCTTGAACGCGGGCTCTCTGTCGCTCTGTTCCCAATGGTGATTTTGACCATGACCATTGAGCGTCTGTCGATCACGTGGGAAGAGCGCGGTGGCGGACACGCCATGAAAGTCGCCATCGGCACCCTGTTTGCCGCCACCTTGGCGTATCTGGTCATGAGCATCCCGGAACTGGTGTACTTCGTGTTCACGTTCCCGGCCGTGCTGCTTATTCTCGTGGGCTTTATGTTGGCCATGGGTCGTTATCGCGGCTACCGCCTGACCGAGCTGGTGCGCTTCAAAGCCTTTCTGAAGGCTGACTCCTGATGTTTGGCCTCTGGAAGACATGGAAGGCCCTGGAAGCCCGGGGCATCATGGGCATCAACCGGCGCAATGCGGACTACGTACTCAAGTACAACAAACGCAGTCTGTACCCGATTGTGGATGACAAGATCATCACCAAAGAACGCGCCCTCGAAGCCGGCATTCACGTGCCGGAGATGTACGGCGTGATCTCCACCGAGAAAGGCATCGAGAAACTCGACGACATCATCGGGGGCCGGACCGACTTCGTGATCAAGCCGGCGCAAGGCGCTGGCGGCGACGGCATTCTGGTCATTGCCGATCGCTTCGAAGACCGCTTTCGAACGGTGTCGGGCAAGATCATCAGCCACGAAGAAATCGAACATCAAATTTCGAGCATTTTGACCGGCCTCTATTCCTTGGGCGGCCACCGTGACCGTGCGCTGATCGAGTACCGGGTGATTCCGGACCAGATCTTCAAAAGCATCAGCTACGAAGGCGTGCCGGATATTCGCATCATTGTGCTGATGGGCTACCCGGTGATGGCCATGTTGCGCTTGCCCACCCGCCAATCGGGCGGCAAAGCCAATTTGCACCAGGGCGCAATCGGTGTGGGCGTCGACCTGGCCACAGGCCTGACCCTGCGCGGTACATGGCTGAACAACATCATCAGCAAGCACCCTGACACCACCAACGCAGTAGACGGCGTGCAACTGCCCAACTGGGACGGCTTCATGAAGCTGGCGGCGGGCTGCTATGAATTGTGCGGTCTTGGCTATATTGGCGTAGACATGGTGCTCGATCAGGAGAAAGGCCCGCTGATTCTGGAACTCAACGCGCGTCCCGGCCTGAACATCCAGATTGCCAACGACTGTGGCCTGACGCTGCGCACTCACGCCGTCGAAGCCCACCTTGAAGAACTGGCTGCAAAAGGCATCAAGGAAACCCCGGAAGAGCGCGTGCGCTTTGCTCAGGAGTTGTTTGGGCATATCCACCCGAAAGACTGACACTAAAAACCGTAGCAGCTGCCGAAGGCTGCGTCCGACGACGCAGTCGTCGCAAAATCAGATGCTGCGGTGTATCAGTTAAACTCTGCTCTCAGGTTTTACGATCGCTTCGCAATCGAACGCCGCCTTCGGCAGCTGCTACGGGATTAGCGTTGCCCTGGCACTCAGGACTACAATCCGCCCCCCGCTCCGATGGCTGATCTGCCTCACATGTTGACCTGCTCCGTACACCCGCTGCCCTACTGCGCCAACCCTGCCGATTATTTTGCAGCCATTCGCCATGCATCCGGCGCTGTGCTGCTGGACAGCGGCCGGCCCACTGCCGACCGTGGCCGTTATGATCTGATGAGTGCCTGGCCGCTCGAAGAACTGGCCGTACGCCCGCAGGAGTCAGGGCGCGATTTTCTGCAACGCTTGCGCGACAGCCTCAAGCACCTCGGCAATGCCACGCTGCCGACCGGGCTCGAACTGCCCTTTGCGGGCGGCTTGATCGGCTACCTGAGCTACGATTTCGGCCGTCAACTGGAGCAGTTGCCCGCGCACTCACATGACGATGTGCACCTGCCCGACGCACAACTGGGCCTATATGCCTGGGCACTGATCAGCGACCATCACGCGGCCACCAGCCAATTGGTATTTCACCCCAGCGTTGAGATGACTGAGCGCGAACGCCTGACGCTCCTGTTCAGCCAGCCAGCAGCCGCGCACCACCGCCCTTTTTCATTGAAACAACCCATGCAGGCCGATATCAGTGCCCACCACTACGAGCAAGCGCTGACGCAGATCCATCACTACATCAAGGCGGGCGACTGCTACCAAGTCAACTACACCCAGCGCTTCAGTGCCCCCTGCGAGGGTGACGCATGGGCGGCATACCGTGCTCTGCGCAAGGCATGCCCGACGCCGTTTTCCGGGTTTATAAGCCTGACTGGCGACGACGCGATCTTGAGCCTGTCGCCTGAGCGCTTTGTTCGTGTCAGCCACAATCAAGTTGAAACCCGCCCGATCAAAGGCACCCGCCCGCGAGGCAAAGACAGCGCCGAAGATGCTGCCAACGCAGCCGAGCTTCTGGCTAGCCCCAAGGATCGTGCAGAAAACTTAATGATTGTTGATTTGCTGCGCAATGATCTGGGACGCACCTGCCGTACGGGCTCAGTCAAAGTGCCAGAGTTGTTTAACCTCGAAAGCTATCCCAACGTTCATCACTTGGTGAGCAGCGTTACCGGGGAACTGGCGGACGGCAAGGATGCTCTGGACCTGATCGGCGACAGCTTTCCCGGCGGCTCGATTACCGGTGCCCCGAAAATCCGCGCCATGCAGATCATCGACGAACTGGAACCCACACGGCGCAGCATCTACTGCGGCTCCTTGTTGTATCTGGATGTGCGCGGCGAAATGGACAGCTCTATCGCTATCCGTACCGTGCTGGTCAAGGATGGCCATGCACGCTGCTGGGGCGGCGGCGGCATTGTGGCCGACTCCCACTGGCAAGACGAATATCAGGAATCCATCACTAAGGTGAAGGTATTGCTCGATACGCTGCGAACCCTGTAGCCCGCGGTTTTTGCTAACATCTCGCCCACTAGAGAGCGCCCAGCGCCATTCACTGTAGGAAGCCGCCTGATGAGCCATCCGTTCGACGTCGCACAGACCGCCGCGACATACGCCAGCAAATCACCGCAAGACATTCTTAAACTCGCCTTTGAACACTTCGGCGACGAACTCTGGATCTCCTTTAGCGGCGCCGAAGACGTGGTGCTGGTGGACATGGCCTGGAAGATCAATAAAAACGTCAAGGTGTTCAGCCTCGACACCGGTCGCCTGCACCCTGAGACCTATCGTTTTATTGACCAAGTGCGCGAGCACTACAACATCCAGATTGAGCTGATCTCACCGGATCACACCAAACTGGAACCGTTCGTCAAAGAAAAAGGCCTGTTCAGCTTCTACAAGGACGGTCACGGCGAGTGCTGCGGCATCCGCAAAATCGCACCGCTGCGTCGCAAGTTGTCGACGGTCAAAGCCTGGGCAACCGGCCAGCGTCGCGACCAGAGCCCAGGCACTCGCAGCCAGGTCGCCGCACTGGAAATCGACGGCGCATTCTCCACACCCGAGCGCCCCCTGTACAAATTCAACCCACTGGCTCAAATGACCAGCGAGGAAGTCTGGGGTTACATCCGCATGCTGGAACTGCCTTATAACAGCCTGCACGAACGGGGATTCATCAGCATTGGCTGCGAACCTTGCACCCGCCCGGTATTGCCCAACCAGCACGAGCGCGAGGGGCGTTGGTGGTGGGAAGAAGCCACGCAAAAGGAATGTGGGCTGCACGCTGGCAACCTGATCGCCAAAAACTAGTAGCCAGCATCCCGCTCGCACGACTTGCGTTTACCTGACACTTTCGTTGAGAATTGGTAATTATTCTCAATAACGTTTGAGTCACACCTTATGTCCTCGGGCGAACCTGCGTTTCAGTCTGCCATTTCAGCGCTCTACAGCGAGCACCACAGCTGGCTGTTTGGCTGGCTGCGACGCAAGCTGGGCTGCGCACACAATGCCGCCGATCTGGCACAAGACACCTTCGCCCGGATACTTAATGCTCGCGAATCAGTCGCGACCCTGCGTGAACCCCGCGCATTTTTGAGCACCACCGCGCGGCGCCTGATCATCGATCAGTCTCGACGCAAAAAAATTGAAAACGCCTACCTTCAAGAGCTGGCACTTACAGCCCAAGCCCTTGAAGGCTTCCAGTCTCCCGAGCAAATTCTGACCACCCTCGAAGCACTCGAACAGATCGCGTTTATTCTCGAAGGGATGCACGAAAAGGCACGACAGGCTTTCGTGCTGTATTACCTGGACGGCATGACCCAGTGCGAGATCGCCCGCCAACTGGGCCTTTCTGACCGTACAGTGCGCAAGTATCTGATTCAGGCCTTGTTGCATTGCAGCCATAGCCTGGACACGTAATGCCCTCTTCACAGCCAACCATTGATGAAGAAGCTGCAGAGTGGATCCTTCGTCTGCACGAAGAAGGTTTCAGCGAACCATTGCGTCTTGAGTTCGACCGCTGGCAGCAACAAAGCCCTAAGCATCAGGCTGCAGCCTTGCGCATGCAGCATGTGATCAACCGTTTACAGGCGCTGCGCGGGCAGTCAGCACCGGCCAAGGCGGCACTGAACGCAGCGTTCAGCACCAAGAAACCCTATAAGTACACACTGAGGGCACTTCTATTAGCGTTTGCACTGGCATTACCGCTGACCCTGCTGATGCGCAGCCACTACCCCGAGCAGTGGATGGCCGACATCAGCACCGGCCCCAATGACTGGAAAACCTTGCGCTTGCCTGACAACTCCACGATTACCCTCAGCGGCACCAGCGCAGTCAATCTGCACTTCGATGGCACCTTGCGACGCATCGACTTGTTGCAGGGCGAAATACTGATTGAAGTGGCGCACGACAACACCCGGCCTTTTATCGTGCACACCGAACAGGGCAGCATGCGCGCTCTAGGCACACGTTTTGTGGTCAAACACTTGCCGGACACTACTGTGCTAAGCATGCTGCAATCGCGTGTCGCGGCACAAAGCGCCGACGAACAACGCACATTGGAAGTGGGCGCAGGCTCACAAGCGCTGATCCGCCGCAACGCTGTCGAACTCGCAGGTGACATTGACCCGGCCAGCATTAACAAGGCCTGGCTGCACCACCAACTGGTGGTGGAAAACCAGCCGCTGCCACACGTTCTGGATGAGATTTCACGCCATCGACGTGGCCATATTCAGTTTGACCGTGCCGCACTTTCCGACTTGCGTGTGTCCGCCGTATTACCGCTGGACGATACCGACAGAGCCCTGCAACTGGTCGCAGACACCCTGTCGTTGACTATTCATACCTACACACCGTGGCTCACTGTGGTCAGCCAAAAGTCGCCACCTAAAAAATAATAATTCGCATTCGTTCCGCTTTTTTCGCGTCAGCCGTCAAGGAAGGTACAAAGACCCATCAAGGATTGCGCTCTTCATGTTGACCTCCCCCCTCCTCCGCAGACGCTTTAATCCCGACTCCTGCAAACCACTGACCCTGGTCATTCACATGGCTATTGTTTCGACTGCCAGTGTACTGAGCCCTGCATACGCCCAGGCACAATCCAGCATGGCCGTGCAAACCTATGACATTCCTGCCGGGCCTTTGAGCAGCGCGATCAACCGCTTTGCGCAACAGGCCGGGGTCGCCATTATCGTGCCGTCCAACACCCTTCAAGATCTGACGACGCCCGGCCTGCATGGCACGTACAGCGAGCAAGGCGGCTTCGAAGCACTGTTGCGCGGTACCGGTTTTACCGCTGTCAACACGCCCAATGGCTACCGGCTCGATCCATTGCCTGTGGCCGGCGCATTGGAATTAGGCGCAACCGAGGTCAGCGCCAATCAGTTGGGGACAATTACCGAAGGTACAGGCTCCTACACACCTGGCAGTATCGCCACGGCGACGCGGATGGTGCTGACACCGCGCGAAACCCCGCAGTCCATCTCGGTGGTCACGCGCCAGGCAATGGACGACTTCGGCCTCAACTCGATTGATGATGTGATGCGCCACACCCCTGGGATTACCGTAGCCACCTATGACAGCGACCGCACCAGCTACTATTCCCGTGGTTTTGCGATCAAAAACTTCCAATACGATGGCATCCCGATACTGCAAGACGCGCAATATTCTGCTGGGCACACCCTGACCGACACTGCGATTTATGACCGGGTTGAAGTTATCAAGGGTGCCACAGGCTTGCTCACTGGCGCGGGCGGGCCGGGCGGGACGATCAATATGGTGCGCAAAAAACCGACCCGCGAGTTCAAGGCTCACGTGGATCTTGGGGCCGGTTCCTGGGACAACTACCGCTCGGAAATCGATGTCAGCGGCCCGCTGACAGAAAGTGGCAATGTGCGCGGCCGCGCGGTTGCGGCGTATCAGGACAAGCACTCGTTCATGGATCACTACTCGCGCGACAGCGAGGTTTACTACGGCATTCTTGAGATCGACCTGACCCCTGACACGCTGCTGACCCTGGGCGCCGACTATCAGGACAACAACCCAAAAGGTTCCAGCTGGTCAGGCAGCGCCTCGTTGTTCAACTCCGCAGGTGAACGCATCAGCACCCCGCGCTCCTTCAATAACGGCACTAAATGGAGCAGCTGGAAGCAATACACGCGCACCGTGTTCTCCACCCTGGAACACAACTTCGAAAACGGCTGGGTCGTCAAAGGCCAGTACAACCATCAAATCAATGGCTATAACGCCCCCTTGGGGGCCTTGCTCGACCCGGATGTAACCACCGGCCTGGCCCCTATTCTCGCCCGCAAATATACCGGCGAATACGTCAGCGACAGCGGCGATCTGTTTGCCACGGGGCCGTTCAGCTTGCTGGGACGTGAACATGAATTAGTGATTGGCGCTTCGGTGGCCAAATCTCACTGGACGGGCAAGGATTACACCAACGCCAAGATGGTCGACAACGCCTATGACTACTACAACTGGAAAGGCGACGCGCTTGAGCCAGACTGGGGCGCAGTCACGTCTTACAACGATGAAACCACGCGCCAGACCGGCACCTATATGACCGGGCGCTTTAGCCTGACAGACGACTTGACCCTATTGCTGGGAACCCGGGTTGCCGATTACACCCTGACCGGCACCAGCCAGGCCAAAGACACCGGCAAAGTGCTGCCTTATGCCGGGGTTATTTACGATCTCACCGAGAATATTTCTGCCTACGCCAGCTATACGGAAATTTTCCTGCCGCAATCCTATTACCGTGATCGCGACAACAAGATGCTTGAGCCCGATGAAGGCACGAACTATGAGCTGGGTTTAAAAGGTGAATTCTATGACGGTCGTCTGAATTCAAGCCTTGCGTACTTTGAAGTACACCAAGATAACCGACCAGAGGCAGACACTTCTTACAACGGCAACCCGACCAACCCCGACATTGAATACGCCTACAAAGGCATCAAAGCCACAACCAAGGGCTACGAAGCTGAAATATCGGGTGAGCTACTGCCCGGCTGGCAGCTGCAAGCGGGCTATACGCACAAAGTCAGCCGTGATCAAAGCGGTAAAAAGGTCTCGACCTGGGAGCCCGAGGATCAAATCAATCTGTACACGAGCTACAAATTGACGGGTGATCTCGACAAATTGACCTTGGGCGGCGGCGTGCGCTGGCAGAGCACAGGCTGGCAAGTGCTGACCAACTGGAACAAAGGTGGCACCCAAGAAAAGTTTTCCCAAGATCCCTACTGGCTGGTTGATTTGATGGCGCGCTACCAGATTTCGAAAAACCTGTCGGCCACCGTCAACCTTAACAACGTGTTCGACAAATCGTATTACACCAATATCGGCTTTTACAACTCGTCGTACTACGGTGATCCACGCAATGTGATGGTGAGCACACGCTGGGATTTCTGAAAATTCACCTGGAGACGCTGCCGAAGGCTTCAAAGCAGTCGTCGGCGCTCTCCGGGAGCAACCCTTCGCAGCGACTACAGATTGCCCACATATAAAACACACGCGCACAAAAAAGCCTGCACAAGGCAGGCTTTATTGCGTGTCACAAGCGTTCAAGGGGCTTGTGACTCTAATATGGCGCAGCGGACGGGACTCGAACCCGCGACCCCCGGCGTGACAGGCCGGTATTCTAACCGACTGAACTACCGCTGCGCGTAACATTGAAAGCGAATGGTGGGTGATGACGGGATCGAACCGCCGACCCTCTGCTTGTAAGGCAGATGCTCTCCCAGCTGAGCTAATCACCCTTTCACTTCACTCTCGATGCGGGGCGCATTCTCTCACACTTTTTGTGTAAGTGGTTGTTTTATTTGAGTTTTTTTTCAAAACTCTCTAAAACTACCGTTTCCAACGCCCCACTCTTTGATTCCGCAGCGAACTGCAGAATCGAAGCCTTTCAGGAAAAAGCCTGCATTCAGCGGGCTTCCCCAACCACAAGCGTTCAAGGGGCTTGTGGTAACAAAAATGGCGCAGCGGACGGGACTCGAACCCGCGACCCCCGGCGTGACAGGCCGGTATTCTAACCGACTGAACTACCGCTGCGCGTAACACTGTGAGCGAATGGTGGGTGATGACGGGATCGAACCGCCGACCCTCTGCTTGTAAGGCAGATGCTCTCCCAGCTGAGCTAATCACCCTTTCACTCTCGGTGTGGCGCGCATTCTACGTAGCGACCTATAGTCTGGCAAGCACTTTTTAAAATAATTTTTCTAACGATGACAAAGGCTTAGCGCAGGGTTGGCCTATTAAGGCTATCAAGCGAATAATGCACCTTTGTATATAGGAGTGATTCACCCCATGTGGTTCAAAAACCTGCTTATCTATCGCCTGACCCAAGATCTGCCTTTTGATGCGCAGGTGCTGGAAACGGCACTGGCCACCAAACCGGCCCGCCCGTGTTCAAGCCAGGAAGTAGCCACCTATGGCTTCGTTGCTCCATTCGGTAAAGGCGAAGACGCACCGCTGGTTCACGTCAGCCAGGACTTCCTGCTGATCGCCGCCCGCAAAGAAGAACGCATCCTGCCAGGCAGCGTTGTACGTGATGCATTAAAGGAGAAGGTCGAAGAGATCGAAGCCGAACAAATGCGCAAGGTCTATAAGAAGGAGCGTGATCAGCTCAAGGATGAAATTATCCAGGCCTTCTTGCCACGCGCCTTTATTCGTCGCTCGGCAACCTTTGCCGCCATTGCACCGAAACAAGGTCTGATTCTGGTTAACGCCTCCAGCCCGAAACGCGCAGAAGACTTGCTGTCGACGCTGCGTGAAGTGATCGGCTCCTTGCCGGTTCGTCCGCTGGCGGTGAAAACTGCGCCGAGCGCGGTGATGACTGAATGGGTCAAGACGCAAAAAGCCGCCGACAACTTCTTCGTCCTCGACGAATGCGAACTGCGCGACACCCACGAAGATGGCGGCATCATTCGCTGCAAACGTCAGGACCTGACCAGCGACGAAATCCAGTTGCACTTGAGCACTGGCAAAGTCGTGACTCAACTGTCCCTGGCCTGGCAAGACAAGTTGTCGTTCGTGTTGGACGACAAACTGGTGGTCAAACGCCTCAAGTTTGAAGACCTGCTGCAAGATCAGGCTGAACAGGACGGCGGCGACGACGATCTGGGCCAGCAGGATGCCAGCTTCACGCTGATGATGCTGACCTTCGGCGAATTCTTGCCGCAGCTGTTTGAAGCGCTGGGCGGCGAAGAAACCCCGCAAGGGATCTAACGGCTCACGCTGTTGTAGCCGTTGCCGCAGGCTGCGATAAGGTCCGCAGGGCCTTCGCTTCTTTTTCGGCCGCAAGGGGCCTTCCCCATCCCCTTCGCAGCCTGCGGCAGTCGCTACACCCACAATAATCACAATAAAGGACCACCATGCGCGCACTGGCCGCTCTAAGCCGCTTTGTCGGCAATACCTTCGCTTACTGGGTACTGATTTTCGCGGTGTTGGCGTTTTTCGAACCCGGTTGGTTCGTCGGCCTTAAAGGCTACATCGTCCCGCTACTGGGTTTGGTGATGTTCGGCATGGGCCTGACCCTCAAACTCGAAGACTTCGCCGAAGTCGCCCGTCATCCATGGCGAGTGGCACTGGGCGTGGTTGCTCATTTCGTGATCATGCCCGGCGTGGCGTGGTTACTCTGCCAATTGTTTCACCTGCCCCCGGAAATCGCCGTGGGCGTGATACTCGTCGGCTGCTGCCCTAGCGGCACCTCATCCAACGTCATGACCTGGCTGGCCCGGGGCGATCTTGCCCTGTCGGTGGCCATTGCCGCAGTTACCACCCTACTCGCCCCGCTACTGACGCCAGCTCTGATCTGGCTGCTGGCGTCGGCCTGGTTGCCAGTTTCATTTATGGATCTGTTCTGGTCGATCTTGCAGGTTGTATTGCTGCCTATCGTGCTCGGGGTACTGGCCCAGCGCCTGCTCGGTGCGCGTGTGCGTTTCGCGGTCGATGTACTGCCACTGGTCTCGGTCGTCAGCATTGTGATTATCGTGGCTGCCGTGGTGGCCGCCAGCCAGGCACAGATCGCTGAGTCGGGTTTACTGATCATGGCCGTGGTGATGCTGCATAACAGCTTTGGCTATTTGCTGGGGTTCTTTACGGGCCGCCTGTTCAAGCTGCCACTGGCCCAGCGCAAGTCTCTGGCACAGGAAGTTGGCATGCAGAACTCAGGCTTGGGCGCCGCACTCGCCAGCGCACACTTTTCACCCTTGGCCGCTGTTCCCAGCGCCCTGTTCAGCGTGTGGCACAACATTTCGGGTGCACTGCTGTCGACGTATTTCCGTCGCATGAGTGAAAAGGAAGATCGCCTGGTAGCGGAACGCCGGGCTGCCGAATGAAAGTCCGAGGTTGTCTGTCAGATTAATTACGGGCATATTTTGCCCACTGCGAGGACGACCTCGCGACTCATCGAGTGATTATTCTGGGGACGACCCCATCAATTGATGGAGGCACCATGTCTTGGATTATTCTGTTTTTCGCCGGCCTGTTTGAAGTTGGCTGGGCCGTCGGCCTGAAATACACCGATGGCTTCAGCCGGCCGCTACCGACCGCTCTGACGATCGCCGCCATGGCCGTCAGCCTAGGTTTGCTCGGGCTGGCGATGAAAGAGCTGCCGCTGGGCACGGCCTACGCGATCTGGACCGGCGTCGGTGCCGTCGGCACAGTAATCGCAGGGATCATCCTGTTTGGCGAGTCGATGGCGCTGTTTCGTCTGGCCAGTGTTGCCCTCATCATTGCCGGCTTGATCGGCCTCAAGATGAGCGCGTAAACAACGGGCTTTAGTCGCTGCCAAAGGTTGCGAAAGGGTGCGAAGCGATCTGCTGTCTCAAGATCGCCTCACACCCTTTCGCAGCCTGCGGCAACAACTACAGGCTCTGCCCCCGCAGCTCAATCACCCGTTCACGCAATACTTTTTGCGTAGCTTCTTCTGGCGTCAGTGGCGCACCCGCGACCAACGTCACCCGCGACCACAACCGTCGAAACACGCCCTTGTTAGGGTCGCGACTGAAGAAGCTCCCCCACAACCCCCGCAACGCCATGGGTATCACCGGCACAGGGGTGCGTTCCAGGATCAGCCTTACTCCGGCCTTGAACTCGTTGATCTGACCATCGGTGGTCAACTTGCCTTCCGGGAAGATACACACCAGCTCCCCCTCATTGAGGTACTTGGCAATCTTGCTGAAGGCCTGCTCGTAAATCGCGGCATCTTCAGCACGCCCGGCAATCGGAATGGTTCCGGCGGTGCGGAAGATAAAGTTGAGTACCGGCAAGTTGTAGATCTTGTAATACATCACAAAGCGAATGGGTCGCCGCACTGCACCGCCAATCAAGAGCGCATCCACAAACGACACGTGATTACACACCAATAACGCAGCTCCCTCATCGGGTATCGAGTCCAACCCTTTGTGTTCGACCCGGTACAAGGAGTGACTCAGCAGCCAAATCAAAAAGCGCATGCTGAATTCAGGCACGATTTTGAAGATGTAAGCATTGACCGCAATGTTCATCAGCGACACCACGAGGAACAACTCGGGAATCGTCAACTTGGCGACACTGAGCAACACAATGGTGACGATGGCTGACACCACCATAAACAGGGCGTTGAGAATGTTGTTGGCGGCAATCACCCGCGCACGTTCGTTTTCAGCCGTGCGCGATTGAATCAACGCATACAGCGGCACGATGTAAAACCCGCCAAATACGCCCAGCCCGAGAATATCCAGCAGCACCCACCACGCCTGGCTAAAACCCAGCACACCCAGCCAGTCATTTGCCTGGATATTCTGTGGCATCTGCCCTGAATGCCACCACAGCAGAAGACCAAAAACAGTCAGGCCAAAGGAGCCAAAGGGCACCAGCCCGATTTCGACCTTACGCCCCGACAGCTTCTCGCACAGCATGGATCCCAAGGCGATCCCCACCGAAAACACGGTAAGAATCAGGGTGACTACGGTTTCATCACCGTAGAGCCAGTCTTTGGCGTAAGCCGGAATCTGCGTCAGGTAAATCGCACCGACAAACCAGAACCATGAGTTACCCACTACGGAGCGTGATACCGCCGGCGTCTGATTCAGCCCCATGCGCAAGGTTGCCCATGACGCACTGAAAATGTTCCAGTTCAGACGTATGTGCGGCGTATCGGCAGGTGCCGACGGGATCGAGCGGCTGGCCAGATAACCCAACACCGCGACACTGACAATCACCACTGAAACCACCGCGGTGTAATTGCTCGACGAGAGCATGATGCCAGCACCGATGGTTCCCGCCAGAATCGACAAAAAGGTGCCCGTTTCAACCAGGCCGTTCCCCCCTACCAGCTCATCCTCATGCAAGGTTTGCGGCAGGATCGAATACTTGACGGGCCCAAAGAGTGCCGAATGTGTGCCCATTGCAAACAATGCCACCAGCATCAACGCGAGATGATCAAAAGCGAAGCCAATGGCACCCACCACCATAATGGCGATTTCACCCAGCTTGATCAGGCGAATCAATCGATCCTTCGCGTATTTTTCGCCAAACTGCCCGGCCAGCGCCGAGAACAGAAAGAAAGGCACTATAAACAGCAGCGCGCACAGATTGACCCAAATGCCACGATCACCTTCGATGCTCAACTTATAAAGAATGGCGAGAATCAGCGACTGCTTGAACAAGTTGTCATTGAGTGCACCCAAGGACTGGGTGACGAAAAACGGCAGGAAGCGACGCTTCTTTAGCAAACTGAACTGCGAGGGGTGACTCATCATCCATGTACTCACGTTGCGCCGAAGGCTTTCTCTTTGGAGTGCTGTTGTAACACTCAAGGCACAACCTTACTCAGGTTCTGCGCGCAAAATGCCACGTTAGGCACTTTCATACAGAACCTGAGCATACGTCCTACTTTTTAAGCCCAGCAATGCAGGGCGAAACAAACAACTCTCCGCGATAAGCCCCGACCAGCGTGCGCTTGCCCACCACCAGCCACATCAGTGCCAGCGCCAGCACCAGCACACACCCGGCGACATTGAAGAAGGTCAGGTGCAGAACGCTGCCCAGGCGCAAAGTGGCCAGTGAATACACACCCAGCGGGAAGGTGAAGCCCCACCACCCGAGGTTGAACGGGATACCTGAGCGGAAGTAGCGCACGGTGATCATCGCGGCCATCACGATCCACCACAAACCCACACCCCACAAAATCACGCCTGAAATAAGCCCCAGGCCTTCGACAATTTCACCAATGCCCGCCAAGCCATTGGCGGCAAAAATCGCCGGTGCATCAGCCCCCAGCAGCAGCAAGCCCAGTGCTCCTGTACCGATGGGCCCCAGGGCCAGCCAGCTTGAAGCGGCCATGCTTTCATGGGGCAACTTATGCAATGCCATACGCAGAATCAGAATGGTCAAAATACTGAAGGCTACCGGTACCGAAAACGCCCACAACACATAGCTGGTAATCAGCACGTGGAACTGCATGACGGTGTCTGTCAGGTAGGGTGCCAACAGTCCGCCACTGGCCGCCGCCACCTCTGCCGCCACGACCGGCAACAGCCACACAGCGGTCATCTGATCAATCGTATGGTCCTGACGGGTGAACATCAGGTAAGGAATGATTACCCCAAATCCCAGCGCCATCGCCACATCGATCCACCACAGCACCTCGGCCACCTGCACCATGGCGTCACCCCAACGCGGTACACCGAACACCAAAAAACCATTGATGATGGTCGCCAGCCCCATCGGAATGGTGCCGAAAAACATCGATACCGTGGAGTGGCCGAAAATGCGCCTCGCCTCATCAAAAAAAAGCACCCAGCGCGCGCCATACAGCGCACTGAACAGAACGAACAAACCTATATTGAAGAGCCATAACCCTTCGGCAAACATGCGCACACCCGGTAGCTGCACAGGCAGTTGAGCCAATGCCAGCGCCAAAACCCCCGTGCCCATGGTGGCGGCGAACCAGTTCGGAGTGAACTGACGGATCACCTCACGTGGGTGCTGCAGTTGGCTAAATGGCCGCAACACTGTTTTGGCTTTGTTTGGGTAAGTCATGGGTTCCTCCTGTTCCTCGTATGAGGTGCCGTAAGACTAGAACCAAATCGAATATCTATAAAACGGGTAATTTCTCTAACTGTTATCTATTTTGCAGATATGAATACAGCCTTCCACTTTCAACCCTGCGACCCCACGCCACGCTCAGACCTTGGTCGACGCTGACGTTAATCAAGCATCATGCGAGACTAGCCTGCCGTCGCCGGATTGCAGCGGTCTTTTACCTTCAGGAGTGTCCATGTCGTTGTCCAGCGGGCTCATCGCCGCCGTTGCTCTGGCCTATATGGCCATCATGTTCGCCATTGCCTTTTATGGTGACCGGCGCAGCAAACCGCTGCCGCCGCGGGTTCGCGCATGGGTGTATAGCTTGTCGCTGGCGGTGTATTGCACCAGTTGGACATTCTTCGGCGCCGTCGGGCAGGCCGCCGAGCAATTGTGGGCGTTTTTACCCATCTATCTAGGCCCGGTGCTTTTATTAGTGTGCGCACCCTGGGTGCTGCAAAAGATGGTGATGATCAGCAAACAGGAGAACATCACCTCTATTGCCGACTTTATTGCAGCCCGCTACGGCAAATCCCAGTCGCTGGCGATTGTGGTGGCGTTGATCTGCCTGGTGGGCGTGCTGCCCTATATCGCCCTGCAACTCAAAGGCATTGTGCTGGGGGTCAACCTGTTGATTGGCGCCGGCGCAGACGCTACCGGCACTCGCGCTCAGGACACGGCACTTATCGTGTCGCTGGTTCTGGCGCTGTTTACCATCGTCTTCGGTACTCGCAATCTCGACTCAACCGAGCACCACCGGGGCATGGTGCTGGCGATAGCCTTTGAGGCACTGGTCAAATTGTTCGCTTTTCTCGCCGTGGGTGCCTTTGTGACCTATGGCTTGTATGACGGCTTTGAGGACTTGTTCGATCAAGCCATGCTGGCACCCCGCCTTGAGGAGTATTGGAAAGAAACCATCAACTGGCCATCAATGGTGGTTCAAACGGGTGTGGCGATGATGGCGATCATCTGCCTGCCGCGCCAATTCCATGTGACCGTGGTCGAAAACATCGAACCGCAGGACCTGCGTCTGGCCAAGTGGGTGTTCCCCGCTTATCTGATTCTGGCCGCACTGTTCGTTGTGCCTATCGCACTGGCCGGGCAAATGCTCTTGCCCAGTTCGGTTTTGCCCGACTCATTCGTGATCAGCCTGCCTTTGGCGCAAGCACACCCTGCACTTGCCATGCTGGCCTTTATCGGCGGCGCTTCTGCTGCTACCGGCATGGTGATTGTGGCCAGCGTGGCGCTGTCGACCATGGTGTCCAATGACATGCTGCTGCCCTGGTTGTTGCGCCATAAAAATGCCGAGCGCCCTTTTGAAGTTTTCCGCCACTGGATGCTCTCGGTGCGTCGCGTGTCGATTCTGGTGATCTTGCTGCTGGCTTATGTCAGCTACCGTTTATTGGGATCAACAGCAAGTCTGGCCACCATCGGGCAAATTTCCTTTGCCGCCGTGACTCAACTGGCACCCGCCATGCTGGGCGCGCTCTACTGGAAACAAGCTAACCGCCGAGGCGTCTTCGCCGGGCTCGCAGCGGGAACCTTTATCTGGTTCTACACCTTGGTGCTACCGCTGATTGCCCACAGCCTGGGCTGGCACCTGAGTCATTTCCCCGGGCTGGCGTGGCTGCACGGCAACCCTCTTGGCTTGCCGATCACTCCGCTGACCCAGGGCGTGGTGCTGTCACTGGCCGGCAACTTCACACTGTTTGCCTGGGTGTCCGTGCTGTCGCGCACCCGCGTCTCGGAACACTGGCAGGCCGGTCGTTTTATCGGCCAGGAAATCAGCAGCCATCCCAGCGGGCGTTCGATGCTGTCAGTGCAGATCAATGACTTGCTGACATTGGCTGCGCGTTTTGTAGGCGAAGAGCGGGCGCGCCAGAGCTTTATCCGCTTCGCCTATCGTCAGGGCAAAGGCTTTAACCCCAATCAAAATGCTGACGGTGAGTGGATCGCTCATACCGAACGGTTACTGGCCGGGGTCTTGGGTGCGTCATCTACCCGTGCGGTGGTCAAGGCGGCCATTGAAGGCCGGGAGATGCAGCTTGAGGATGTTGTGCGAATTGCGGACGAAGCCTCGGAAGTCTTGCAGTTCAACCGCGCCCTGCTACAGGGCGCCATTGAAAACATCACTCAAGGCATCAGTGTGGTCGATCAGTCACTGCGACTGGTGGCGTGGAACCGTCGCTACCTTGAGCTTTTCAACTATCCCGAAGGACTGATCAGTGTCGGCCGCCCGATTGCCGACATCATTAGGCACAATGCCGAACGCGGTTTGTGCGGCCCCGGCGAAGCCGAAGTACACGTGGCCCGGCGCCTGCATTGGATGCGTCAAGGGCGGGCACACACTTCCGAGCGGTTGTTCCCCAATGGCAGGGTGATCGAACTGATCGGCAACCCCATGCCAGGCGGCGGCTTCGTGATGAGTTTTACCGACATCACTGCGTTCCGCGAGGCCGAACAAGCCCTTACCGAAGCCAATGAAGGGCTTGAACAGCGGGTCGCTGAGCGTACCCATGAGCTGTCACAACTCAATCAGGCGCTGACCGAAGCCAAAGGCGTAGCGGAAGCGGCCAACCAGTCAAAAACCCGCTTCCTTGCAGCCGTCAGCCATGACCTGATGCAGCCGATGAATGCCGCCCGGCTCTTCTCTTCAGCGCTCTCTCACCAGGAAGAGGAACTGAGCCCGGAGGCGAAGAAGCTGGTGCAACATCTGGACAGTTCATTACGCTCTGCCGAAGACTTGATCAGTGACTTGCTGGATATTTCACGTCTGGAAAACGGAAAAATCACCCCCGACATCAAGCCTTTCGCCATCAATGACCTGTTCGACACTCTGGGGAACGAGTTCACGGCGCAGGCCAAGGAACAAGGCTTGAGTTTCAGAGTGCGAGGCAGTCGACTGCGCGTGAACAGCGACATCAAATTGTTGCGCCGTATCTTGCAAAACTTTCTGACCAATGCCTTCCGCTATGCCAAAGGGCCGGTGCTATTGGGGGTGCGTCGACGCGGTAATGAGCTTTCTCTTGAAGTGTGGGACCGAGGGCCCGGAATTCCCGAGGACAAACTCAAGGTCATTTTTGAAGAATTCAAACGCCTGGACAGTCACCAGACCCGGGCAGAGAAAGGCCTGGGGCTTGGCTTGGCCATTGCGGACGGCTTGTGCCAAGTGCTCGGGCATAGCCTGGAAGTGCGCTCATGGCAGGGAAAAGGCAGTGTATTCAGCGTGCGTGTGCCACTGGCCAAAAGCCAGACAGCACCACAACCGAACGTTCCCGAGCAAAACGGCCAAACCGCAAAAGGCGCTCAAATACTGTGTGTCGACAACGAAGACAGCATTCTGATCGGCATGCAGAGCTTGCTGACGCGATGGGGCTGCCGAGTTTGGACCGCGCGCAATCGCGAGGAATGCGCCGCACTGCTTAATGAAGGGGTTCGTCCGCAGTTGGTGCTGGTGGACTACCACCTGGATGAGGGTGAAGTAGGCACCGACCTGATGCGCTGGTTGCGAGCCGAGCTGGGCGAACCTGTGCCAGGCGTTGTCATCAGCGCTGACGGTCGGCCTGAGATGATTGCTCAGGTTCATGCGGCAGGGCTTGAGTACTTGCCCAAGCCGGTCAAGCCGGCGGCGCTCCGAGCGCTGCTCAGCCGGCATGTGCCGCTGTAGAAACGCCGTCCCTCCTGATAGTCGCTGACGAGGGACGAAGGCTCCTACGGTCAACCATGCTTTACTCGGCGGGGTGAGCGACGCCATCAACATCAGCCATCGCGCGTTCCAGCAGTTCTGTCGGCAAACTTTTGCTGGCTCGCGCCCCCAACAATTTCAACTGCTCACTGCGGCTGACCAGATTGCCGCGCCCGTCTGTCAATTTGTTGCGAGCCGCTGCATAGGCTTTATCCAGTTGTTGCAGCCGATTGCCGACCTCATCCAGATCCTGAATAAAGAGCACGAACTTGTCATACAGCCAACCCGCACGCTCAGCGATTTCTCGAGCATTCTGGCTCTGACGTTCCTGCTTCCAGAGACTGTCGATCACCCGCAAGGTCGCGAGCAAGGTGGTTGGACTGACAATCACAATGTTGCGATCGAAGGCTTCCTGAAACAGATTAGGCTCAGCTTGCAGGGCAGCTGAAAAAGCCGCTTCGATGGGTACAAACAACAGGACGAAGTCCAGGCTGTGCAGCCCCTCAAGACGCTTATAGTCTTTACCGGCCAAGCCCTTCACATGATTACGCAGTGACAGTACATGCTGTTTAAGCGCGGCCTGCCCGATCACGTCGTCATCGGCACTGACATATTGTTGATACGCCGTCAGGCTCACCTTGGAGTCGACCACCACTTGCTTGTCACCCGGCAGCATGATCAAAACGTCAGGCTGAAAGCGCTCGCCATCGGGCCCTTTGAGGCTGACCTGAGTTTGATACTCACGCCCCTTCTCCAGCCCGGCATGCTCCAGTACGCGCTCAAGAATCAGCTCGCCCCAGTTGCCTTGGGTTTTCTGCCCTTTAAGGGCCCGAGTCAGGTTGGTGGCTTCATCGCTCAGGCGCAAATTGAGCTGCTGCAAACGCTCAAGCTCTTTGGCCAGGGAGAATCTTTCACGCGCTTCTTGCTGGTAGCTTTCTTCTACCCGCTTCTCGAATGATTGGATGCGCTCTTTCAGCGGATCAAGCAACTGACCCAGGCGTTCATTGCTGGTCTCGGCGAAACGCTGCTCGCGCTCATCGAAAATTTTGCCCGCCAGCTCAGCAAATTGCGCCCGCAACTCATCGCGTGAACCTTGCAGGTCATTGAGTCGTTGCTGATGGCTGTCTTGCTGTTCGCGCAATTCGGCGGCCAGCGCGGCGGCGTGAGCGTCCAGGCGGCGCAACTCAGTTTCCTTGAGGCTGCGTTCGACACTCCAGGCATGAGCAGCATCACGTGAGTTATCGCGCTCCACCTGCGACAGCTCAACCTCTCGACGCAGCGCGGCAAGCTCGGCTTGCTTGGCAGAGTTGGCCTGCCCCAGATCACTGATCTCATCACGGCCGGCATCCAGCTGAGCGCTAAGCTCCTCTTGCGCCAACAGCGCCAAATTCAGGCGTTCATTAAGCATTGCCAATTCAGCGGGATGAGCACTGTAACGGCGCTGTAACTGCCAGAGGAGCGCCAACAGCGGCACACCTGACACCAAAAGGCCCAGCAAAAAGCTGTTCAAGTCCAGGGTCATAACCCCTCCGCACGCGCTAAAAGAGCAAGGTTAACCAAGCTGCAAGGCCGAAGACAGCTCAGCCTTCGTTTTTGCTCAGTTCTTGCTGCGCTACGCGGTCTCCAGCACGTGCGGCCTGACGCAAAAGCTCGTGGCCGATTCGCCGGTCGCGGGCGCTTCCACAGTCACGGCACATCAATTGCCCTAAACGGCTTTGCGCCAATACCACACCTTGGCGGGCAGGTTGTTTCAGCAAGTGGCCTGCAACATGCTTGACGCTGGGGTTAGCGCCCAGACGAGGGTTATCCAGCAGCCAGATAGCAACCCGCAGCGAAAAGCGCTTGGGGGCATCAGAGGGCGTGGTCGGGCGAGCTGCGGAAGCAGTAGTTGTGCGAAACTTCATAAAATACTGTAGGGCAGAACAGAAGGCGCGCCACTCTACTCCTTTTTTCATCTTGGTAAAGCCCAAAAAGGTCTATACCCGCGATCTAGAGCAAGCGCACGGGACAATCCACAGATCCTGTGGATAAGTCAGTGGACAACCCTACAGAAACCCTCGCAAACGCCCATCCCATGCGGCCTAGGGTCAAACTGACGATTTTTTCACCAACTATAAAAAACGATGTTTTTCATTGACTTAAATTTGCCAAACAGGCTAGGCGAGCCCGCACCCTTGCCTGCCAAGCCATTTTTCGCGCCGCGCCATTAATGTGCACAAGTCCATTTGCGCTGCACAAACCGGGGCAAAAAAAAGCTCAATCTTGTAGGCAACGCTCTGGCGTGGACCGCAGTCAGGCCGCCCTTTCAAATGACTACAGTCCATTAAGCCACTACCGCAACTACGCTAAAAATGGACTAAAGCCCCCCAAAATTCCCCCTAAGGCAATCAGTCCTAATCGACCCCCTACAGAAAGTATTTTCACTAGCACACTTGCATTTAAATTTTCAACTGGTTACTATCCGCAGCGTTAGTACCAAGCTGAAAGTCAATTCGGGCCGAACAAATCCTTACGCCATCTTCCATAAAGTCGAAGAAACGCTGAAAAACAGGATCGACCCCCTCGATGGTTTCCAGGTAAATCTTGTGACGCTACGGCCTTTGAAAACCAAAGGGTAGCGCGAAGCACTTTATTCTGACCGAACCAACCTGCAAATTGATCAGGATCTTCACCCCGAGCATGGAACCTTAGCTCCCGTTGTGATTGCCTGCCCTCCTAAGTACCTACCTGCCAGCCCAAGCGCCACATAATTTATGCGCTACAACTGGCGGCTTTGTTCCAGTCAGGTTCTTCGTCAAGCCAAAGATAGCTCGACGTTACTGGAACGTTTTAACGCAGCACGGATCATATCCGTGTCATTTGTAGGAACACCTAATAACTATGTCGACTCAAATCCATACTCAGGATGCCATTCGCACCCTAACCAACGCCTTTGCCCCAATGAACTGCCTGATTATGGCCGCTCGCAAAGGATGCTTCAGCTTCACTCTGGTCAACGAACACGGTATCGCACGTCACAGCGAACGCCTGTACCCCGATCAATATTCCAGCGCAGAACCCCTGCAAGCTGTGATCGACCGTACTCGTCAGGCGCTGGTCGCCTGAAAACCTGAGCGTCACTCCAAAAGCCCTGCCCTATCAGCGGGGCTTTTTATTGCCTGCCATTTAAGAAATATCCGGTAGCGCTTAAGTACTTGCAGATATATAGCGAACCCCTCGATGCTGTAAATGTTTTAAAAACAGTCCTTTACAGCTGATATATGACACTAGACTTCAAGTTAAGCGGTATCACCCGCTTCCGGCGACCCCTTCCGACTCATTGCTGCCAAGCCCTTGTGGGTCGCCGGCCATTTACAGGCGTCGAGGACATTATGGGTATCGCTGCCAAAGAGTTGAGTCTGTACGTCATAAGACCCACGCTTGCGTATCTGGGTCAGAACAATCCAAATGCAGAAACCTTGTTACTGGGTATTGCCGCCAGCCAGTCAAATTTAGGGGCTGCCCTGCACGACCGTCGGGGCCATGGCCTGTACTGTATTCGCGAACCTCGGCATGCCGCGCTTTGGGATAACTACCTTGCCCAAACGCCTGACCTGGCGAGCCTGGTTCGCGGACTGGCCAGTCAGCATGCCTTTTTAGGCAACCCTCACCTCGAACTCACCGTTAATTTACGGTACGCCACGGCTATTGCCTGGCTGCTGATAGAACAGCTTCATGTGTCGATCCCAGCCGCGGATGACATACAAGGCATGGCAAGAGTCTGGCGCCAAGCCTTTGAACCACAAGGACGTTTGCGCGATTTTGCTAATGCATGGCGCAGCTGTGTTACACCCCTCAACCAAGTGGCTTAAATTTTCAACCACGCACACTATTATAAAAAAGATCTAAAACCGTACGGATTGTCCTACAAAACAACGTTAACTTCTGCGAATTAGCCTATAGCGCTTAATTAAAAATGTTGGTAGCTTTCGTCCGGTGATCAAAAGGAGTTCTAATAATGAAAAAAGTAATGCTCAAGACCACACTTAGCCTCGCCGTCACTTTGGCTTCCAGTCAGATTTTCGCAAGTGGCTTCGCACTTAACGAACAAAGCATTAGCGGCATGGGGACCGGTTTCGCAGGTCGCTCGTCTATTGCCGACGATGCAAGTACCGTGTTTGGCAACCCTGCCGGTATGTCCCGCCTTAGCGGCCAGCAAATTACTGGCGGCATCGCTGTAATTGACGCGTCGACCGACATTAAAGATGCTTCAGGTAGATACCCTGGTACCAATAAAGGTGACATGGTTCCCTTTACTGGCGTCCCGATGGGTTTTTATACCAACAAACTGAATGACCAATGGGCGGTCGGTTTTGGGGTATACGCACCTTTCGGCCTGGTGACCGATTATGAAAGCGGTTTCCAGGGTCGCGCGTTCGGCAAGAAGAGCGAAGTCAAAGTTATAACGCTCCAGCCAACTGTCAGTTATGCCTTCAATGATCGCGTGTCGGTGGGTTTCGGCCCGACCATTAACCACATTTCCGGCACGCTCGAATCTGACCTTACCCTCAACCCGGCGTTTGGTGACACCAACGTAGAAATCAAGGGCACCGATACCGCTCTGGGTTTCAACATCGGCGTGCTGGTTCAGGCAACCGACACAACTCGCGTCGGCCTGACTTATCACTCCAAGGTCAGCTACGATCTTGATGGGCATACCAAAGTTTCCGCTGCAGCCGGCACCCCGGCACAGCTGATGAAGAGCAATCGTTACGACGCTTCGCTGTCGATTGATACCCCAGAATCCTATGACCTTTCCGTCACTCAAGAACTGAGTGATGCATGGAGAGTCTATGCGGGTACTACCTGGACGCGCTGGAGTCGCCTGAAAGATATCACCGTGAAAAACGACGGTGTCAGCCCGGTTAACTCAGGTGGTATCGGTGCTGCACTATTGGGCACCATCAAGGAAGAACAGAACTGGCATGATACCTGGGCATACGCTATCGGTACGTCCTACCAGTTGAACAAACAGTGGATCCTGCGCACCGGCCTGTCATGGGATCAGTCGCCGACCAATAACGAAAACCGTTCGCCGCGCATTCCTACTGGCGACCGTACGATTTTCAGCTTGGGTGCCGGTTATGCCGTCAATGAAAACCTGACCATCGACGCCGCGTATTCGTACCTGAAAGAAGAATCGGTGAAAGTTCATGACTCGAACCAACTCAACTCTTACAGCGCCAAGTATGAAAACAGTGCTAACGGTTTCGCAGTAGGTGCAACCTACAAGTTCTAATTCACTGTGCGCATGATTCATTGCCCACTGAGTTAAAAAAGCCCCGCTCTCTTTTAGAGGCGGGGCTTTTCAATGGAGAACGGTCAGGACTTAGAAGCGATGGCTTTATTGATCGCCTCAATCAGTTCTGGATCATCCGGTTTGGTCAGACTTGAAAAATTGGCAATGACATTGCCTTTTCGATCAACGACATACTTGTAGAAGTTCCACTTTGGTGCACTGCTCTGTTCTGCCAACACTTTAAACATATGCGTTGCATCATCTCCTCGCACTTTTTGCGGATCGATCATGGTAAACGTGACGCCATAATTGACATAGCAGACCTTGGCGGTCTCTTCGCCGTCCTTGGCTTCTTGTTTAAAGTCATCCGAAGGCACTCCAATCAACTCAAGGCCTTGCGAATTAAATCGCTTGTTCAGCGCTTCCAACCCTTTGAATTGCGGAGCAAAACCGCAAAAACTCGCAGTATTGACGATCAATAAAGGCTTGCCGGCAAATCGCTCACACAGGTCGATTGATTCCTTTGCCCGTAACTTGGGCAGCGAGCCCTCCAGCAGTGGCGGACAGTCAGCGGCCCAGACCGAACCGGCACAGGCCAACAGCAATACAGGCATCGCAACCCAGCGCTTAAACATTATGGTTTTCCTTAATCAAGAAGCTTAGGGTCTGTACGAAATGTTTTCGCGCGAAGGTTAAGCAAAGCGAAAACAGGCGAGGAACAGCCGGACTCGCGCACGAGCCGGTTTTCAACGACGCATAACCGAGCGCAGATTGATTTCGTAGAGCGCCTAGCAAGTGCCCATACCCAATTGCATCATAGCCAGCCCACCTTGGTGCCAACCCCACCACGTCAGTGCCAGCAAGACAAAACCGGCACTCACAGCAACCACCCCTAACCATGTCCTATTCATGCCAGACTCCCTTGGGCCTGCAACCGTGCCACTGGACGCTCGCGCACTGGCCAGTTCAAGGCTGCTGCCAGCAGGCTCAATACAATCGAGACCTGCCAGATGATGTCGTAGCTGCCGGTCTGATCATAGACCACGCCGCCCAGCCAGCCTCCGAGGAAAGCGCCCAACTGATGAAAGAGAAACACGATTCCGCCCAGCATGGACAGATTACGCACCCCGAACATGGTAGCGACGGTGCCATTGGTCAACGGCACAGTGGAGAGCCACAAGAAGCCCATGGCCATACCAAACAGATACGCGCTGATGTGTGTTACCGGCGCCCAAAGAAACAATACGATCACCACCGCCCGCGCCAGATATAACCCGGTCAGCAAACGAGGTTTGGACATACGCCCACCGAGCCATCCCGCCGTATAGGTGCCAAATATGTTGAACAGACCAATCAGCGCCAACACCGTTGTGCCGACCGTGGCAGGCAAATGCTGATCCACCAGATAAGCCGGCAGATGGATACCGATAAAGACGACCTGAAAGCCGCAGACAAAAAATCCGAAGGCCAACAACCAGAACCCCGAGTGCGAGCAAGCTTCACTGAGTGCTTGTTTAAGCGTTTGCTCACCCCCCAGGTTGGGCATGGGCCGGTCTTTGAGCAGGGAGACCAGCGGTATGATCAGCGCCACCAGCAGCCCCAGCACCAGCAAGGCAGATGACCAGCCTAACCAGCCAATAAGGCCCAGGGTTCCCGGCAACATCGCAAACTGACCGAAAGACCCTGCAGCACTGGCAATACCCATGCCCATGCTGCGTTTTTCAGGAGGCAAGGCGCGCCCCACGACGCCCAAAATCACCGAAAAAGACGTGCCTGAAAGTCCGATGCCAATCAACAAGCCGGCACTTAGCGACAACGACAGCAGCGAGTCCGACAACCCCATCAACACAAGGCCAACGGCGTACAGAACACCGCCAATAATGACCACTTTGGCCGCGCCAAACCGATCAGCCAACGCGCCGGTAAAAGGCTGTGCCAAACCCCAGATCAGATTCTGCAAGGCAATGGCAAACGCGAACACCTCGCGCCCCCAGCCAAATTGCGCACTCATGGGTGGCAAGAACAGCCCGAACCCGTGCCTCACCCCCAAGGACAGTGCCAAAATCAACGCACTGCCCAAGAGCACCCAGGCACTGTTACGCCACACCGTTGTCATTATTATTCTCCAAGCGCGGGTATATACCCATGTTTAATCGTGTAACAGGCGCCTCATTCGGAACCCGCCAATTCATCCAACAGCTGCAACAATTGTTCGCGACGCTCTTCACCCAGACGGTCGACAAGACGCTGCTGCGCGGCTTCCCATGCAGGCGTGGCTGCCGTGAGACGCCTCTCTCCCTCTTCGGTCAGGCACACCAGCCGGTTGCGTTGATCTTCGCCCTCTGCCAGCTTCACCAGGCCGACACCTTCGAGAACGCGCAAATTGCGTCCCAAAGTGCTGCGGTCCAACCCCATCGCTTCAGCCAGACTGGAAATGCTCGGCTGGTCGAGGCGCTTGAGGTTAGTCATCAAGGAAAACTGCGCAACGTTGATCCCAAAGCCATCAAGGGCGCCGTCGTAATGCCTGCTGATGCCTCGCGAGGCACGCCGCAGGTTGGTGCATAAACACTGGGTTGGTAACATATTGTATGTATATACCCGCAATAATGGAGAATCAAGATTTAAGCGTCACAAATACCCTTTATAACGCCAACCCTACCAACACCAACACTTCAAGCAACTCCAGCAACGCTCCGGCTGTATCGCCCGTGGTGCCTGCCAGACGGCGCATCATCACGTGGCGCAACCAGACGAATCCCAGAGTTGCCAACGCTAGAGCCCACAGCCCTGCATACCCGGCCAGCGCCACGCACACAAACGCACTTCCCGCCAATACCCACCACCCCGCCTTGCGTGGCAAATGATCCGCCAGTGCTTGGCCCAAACCGCCTGCCCGCACATAAGGTGTTGTCAGAAACACACCCAGCAAAGCGCTGCGACCAATCACGGGCACAATCACCAAAACCATCGCCTGATGGTGCTCGATCAACGCCAGCAAGGCACAGAACTTCAACAGCAGCACCAACACCAAGACAACCACGGCAATCGGACCACTACGCGGGTCTTTCATGATGGTTAACGTGCGCTCACGATCACCAAAACCGCCTAGCCAGGCATCGGCACTGTCAGCCAGCCCATCCAGATGAAGCCCGCCACTGAGCAGCACCCAAACAGTCAGCAGCAAGGCTGCGTGCAACATCAGCGGTATACCCGCCAACAGCGCGCTGACGCCCCATAACACCCCGCCGAAGAGCACGCCCACCAACGGGTAAAACAGCAGCGAACGTCCCAGCTCTTGAGGTTTTGGCATGCCCGGCAAAGTAATGGGCAAACTGCTCAAGAACTGTAAGGCGATCCAGAAAGGCAACATGTCAGCCTGCCTCGCTCAACAAGCCGCCAGCGCGAACGTGCAATGAAAACAGAGCGCCATTGACCACAGGTATCTGCAACAGCTGTTCACGGGGCAAACCACGTGCCTGCGCCAACAGCAACTTCATGACACCACCGTGGCAGACGACCAACACCCGCTCACCCTCATAGCGCTGCTGCAAACGCCCGGCGGCGGTCAGTACTCGAGTGGCAAACGCTATGACCGGCTCAGCACCTGGCGGAGTAAATGCGTAAGGATCTGACCAGAAACGGCCCAGCGCCTCAGCGTCTGTTTCCATCAGCGCAGCCGCGGTGCGCCCTTCCCACTCGCCAAAATGCAGTTCTTGCAGGTCTTTCTCGAAGGTCAACGGCACGTCCAGTTGTTCTGCCAGCTCGCGGGCGAAGAACGCACATCGCTGCAGCGGTGAACTGACTATGCGCTGCCATGGGCCTTGGCCTTTGACGGCTGCTCGCATTTGCTCCCAGCCCCGGGCTGTCAGCGCATCGTCAAGACTGCCACGCAAGCCACCACCCAGTTCCGTTTCACCGTGACGAAGCAAATCCAGCTGCACCGTCATGCCGGGCGATCCGCCACAGCCGCTTCAGCGAAGGTCGCCATTTGGCCATGCAGGTCACAGGCCAGGCGGATCAACGGCACGGCCAAAGCAGCGCCACTGCCTTCGCCCAAACGCAAGCCCAAATCGAGCAAGGGCTGTGCCTGCAAACTTTCAAGAACATGACGATGGCCCTGCTCGGCCCCACGATGACTGAAGATCATCCACTGACGGCACTCGGGATTCAAACGCACTGCGACCATCGCGGCGACCGTGCAAATGAAACCGTCAACCAAGGCAACGATGCCTTCCTGAGCGCAGGCCACATAAGCCCCCACCAGTGCAGCAATTTCAAAACCACCCAAGCGGAACAACGTCTGTAATGGATCGTCCAGGTAGCCCTCGTGAAACGCGAGCGCGCGATCTATGACACGGGCTTTATGGCTCACACCCGCTGCATCCAGACCTGTGCCCGGCCCGGTCAAGTGCGATGCAGGACAGTCCAGTAACGCACTGGCCACGGCGCTGGCAGACGCTGTATTGCCGATGCCCATTTCGCCGCCGATAAACAGTTCGCTGTTGACCTCACGTGCACGGAGCACACTGTCCCGTCCTGCCTGCAATGCTTTTAGCCCTTGGCCGTCAGACATCGCCGGGCCGTGGGCAAAATTGGCGGTGCCAGCACCCAGTTGCAAGTGACGTACACCTGCAAGATTAAGCATCGGCGTGACAGTGCCCAAATCCACCACATCCAGTTGCGCACCCAACTGACGCGCCAACACGCTGATTGCCGCACCGCCGTTGACAAAGTTATGCAGCATTTGCCCGGTGACCGCTTGCGGGTAGGCCGAAACGCCCTCCGCCACCACGCCGTGATCACCCGCGAAAATGGCAATCCAGAGTTTGTCGGCACGGGGTTTCAAGCAACCTTGCAGGCCAGCCAGTTGCACGGCCAGCGCTTCCAGCTGGCCCAGTGACCCCGCCGGTTTGGTCAGTTGTTGCTGTCGCGCGACAGCCGCCGCCGTTTGTTGCAGGTCAACCGACTGGCACGGTTGCAGCCACCACGGAGTACTCATAATGCAGTTCCTTTCAATGTCAGGGGCAGGCCCGCGACTGTCAGCACCACGCGCTGGCAACGCTCGGCCAAGGCTTGATGCAACCAACCGGCTTCATCGACATAACGACGCGTCAACTCGCCCATCGGTATGACGCCCATTCCAGTTTCGTTACTGACAAAAACAATTTGCCCCGGCAGTTCAGCCAGGCACGCCAGCAGTGCATCACGCTCGGCATTCAAACGCTGCGGGCTTTCCAGCATCAGCAAGTTAGTCAGCCAGAGCGTCAAGCAATCAACCAGGATAAAAGTGTCCTCGCGCGCGCTCTCGCGCAGCACTCGGGCCAGCTCGAGCGGCTCCTCGATCAGCGCCCAATGCCCGGGGCGACGCTCCCGATGATGGCGCACGCGCTCGTTCATCTCGCCGTCCAGCGGTTGGCTGGTGGCAATGTAAGTGACAGCGAAGCCCGATTCAGCAGCAAGCTTTTCGGCCAGCCGACTTTTACCGGAGCGGGCACCGCCCAAAATCAGTTGCAGCATGTATTAAATCCCCGTAGCAGTTGCCGAAGGCGACGTCCGATAGCGCAGCGATCGTAAATAGTTGAACCGTGATGCCCCCGAAGGAATGCAACGCCTGATGTGCGGCGGCTACGCCACGGCACGCAGCCTTCGGCAGCCGCTACGAGACATGCAGTGCAACACCGCACAACTCACGCAGATACGCCGTGTCCAGATGGTTCTCAACCAGATCTGCCAGGCGCTCAATATCGCGCTCGCGCAAAGCGTGATAATCCACCTCCTGCACATCCTGCAAGCCGGCCCAACGCAGCAGTGCACTGCACGCAGCGGGTGATTCAAACAAGCCGTGCAAATAGGTGCCAAGCACGTGCCCGTCCAGACTTTGTGCGCCATCACAACGACCGTCCTGCAAGTGCACCGCTGGCAACTCCAGCCCTGCGCCTGTTGTCACGCCCGCATGAATTTCATAACCGCTGACCGCTGCGTTTTCCAACGTCAAATGCCCGCGCACATTGCGCAGCTGTTTCTCGGCTGCCAGCTCGGTACTGAAGGCCAGCAAGCCCAGCCCATCGCTCGAACCCGCAGGCCCTTCAAGCCCAAGCGGGTCGTGCACCTGCTCACCGAGCATCTGCAGACCGCCGCAAATGCCCAGAACTTTGCCGCCGTATCGCAAGTGACGGCGGATGGCCGTGTCCCAACCATTGGCGCGCAAATAGGCAAGATCACTGCGCACGCTTTTGGAGCCCGGAAGGATGATCAAATCCGCAGGCGGAATGGGCTGGCCCGGCCCGACAAACTGCAAGTTCACTTGCGGGTGCAAACGCAACGGGTCGAAATCGGTGTGATTGCTGATTCGCGGCAGCACCGGCACGACCACATTCAGCACCTGCTCCACCTTGTCGGTTTGACGCTGATCTATACCGTCTTCGGCCTCAAGGTGCAGGTCCATCACATACGGCAACACGCCAATCACTGGCTTGCCGGTACGCTGCTCCAGCCAGTCGAGTCCCGGCTGCAACAAGGCAATGTCGCCTCGAAAACGATTGATGATGAAACCTTTGACCCGAGCCTGTTCCGTGGGGGACAGCAGTTCAAGGGTTCCGACCAGATGCGCAAACACCCCGCCACGGTTGATGTCAGCGATCAGAATCACCGGACAGTCGACCGCTTCGGCAAAGCCCATATTGGCAATATCACCGGCTCGCAGGTTGATCTCTGCCGGTGATCCTGCGCCTTCAACCATCACCACAGGGTATTGCTCACTCAAACGCTGGTGCGAGGCCAGCACCGCTTGCATGGCGATGGCTTTGTAATCGTGATACGCCACGGCATTCATGCTGGTCACCGCACGGCCATGGATAATCACCTGCGCGCCTGTGTCGCTGTTGGGCTTGAGCAATACCGGGTTCATGTCTGTGTGCGGTGCCAGCCCGGCCGCCTGTGCTTGCACGGCCTGTGCGCGACCAATCTCACCGCCCTCTGCGGTCACGGCACTGTTCAGCGCCATGTTCTGGGGTTTGAACGGCACCACGCGCACGTCTTGACGTGTCAGCCAGCGGCACAATGCCGTGACCAGCGTGCTTTTACCGGCATCGGAAGTGGTGCCCTGCACCATCAATGTGCTCATGGAATTTCCTTGGTGAACGCCAACAACGCCTGCTCCAGCCTCAGCCAATCGCCTTCGGTTGCGGGCAAGCCAAAACGCACACTGCTATTGTGGGGAAACAGACGCAGCAAAATTCCGCGTTGCGCCATAAATTCGTAAAGCCGGTCAGCATGGGGCGTGATTAACCACTGGAAGAGCGCACAGCCGCCTTGCGGCTGCAAGTCGTGCGCACTGAGCAAGCGCGCCAGACGCCCGCCAGCCAGTTCGCTGCGCTCACGCTGACGTTGCTGGGCTTGCGTGTCGAGCAGGCATGCCTTGCCGACAATACGCGTCGGCCCACTGACCGCCCAGGGTCCAACCTGCTCGGCCAGCAACTTGAGCAGTTTGAGTTCGGCCAGCACAAAGCCCAGCCGAACGCCGGCCAGACCAAAAAACTTTCCAAATGAACACAGCACAATCAGCCCGGTTCGCCAGCTATGGGTCGCCAGGCTCAGATCAGGCGTGTTATCCATAAAAGCCTCGTCAACCACCAGCCAGCCCCCGCGCTGTGCCAGCCGCGCATGCCACTCAAGCAAACGCTCGGGCGACAACTGCAAACCGGTGGGATTGTTGGGGTTGACCACCACCAGCACATCCAGTGTTTCAAGATAGAAATCGACTTCTTCTTCCGTGATTTCCCGCACGATGTGCCCGCTGCGCCGCCACGCTTCAGCGTGTTCGGCGTAGCACGGCGACAGCACGCCAACCTTGCCACTGCGGCGCAGACGCGGCAGCAGTTGTATCGCACATTGTGAACCTGGCACGGGCAGCACGTTCGGCGCGCCGTAGTAAGCACAGGCGGCGTGCTCCAGACCGTCATCGGTTTCTGGCAAGCGCGCCCAGGCACGTTCGGGAATGTCGGGCACGGCAAATGGCCAGGGAGCCAGACCGCTGGACAAGTCCAGCCAGTCCGACTCGGCAATGCCGTAATGAAGGACTGCCTGACGTAAACGGCCACCGTGTTCAAGCATAGAATTCACTCCCCACGCACAGAATCAATAACCATAACCACACGCCGCGCTGCACCAGTTGCCAGCCCCGGTCAATGGCGTCGGCGTCGGCAGGCGCGCCTTCACCCAGTTGCGGGCGCTCATGCAGCTCACCGTGGTAAATCGCGGCGCCGCCCAGTTCAACCGCCAAGGCACCCGCGCCCGCAGCCATAACCGGGCCAGCGTTTGGGCTGTCCCATTTGGGCGCTTGTGTACGCCAGCACTTGATGGCGAGCCTGGTATTACCCAATACGGCGTAGGTCAACGCCACTAACCTCGCAGGAATATAGTTCAGGAGATCGTCAATACGCGCCGCCGCCCAACCAAAACGTTCAAAGCGCTCATTGCGATAGCCCCACATGGCATCCAGCGTGTTGCTTAGACGATAGAGCACCACACCCGGCGCACCGGCCACGACAAACCAGAACAACGCTGCGAACACTGCATCGCTGCCGTTTTCAAGCACCGACTCAGTGGCTGCACGAGCCACCTCGGTGGCGTCCAGCTCACTGGTCTGGCGACTGACCAAGTAGCCAACTCGCGTGCGCGCTTCCTCCAGATCATGGCTGCGCAATGCCTGAGCCACCGGTTGCACGTGCTCACCGAGGCTGCGCAGACCCAGCGCGCAATACAGCGCCACAATATCCACCAACCAACCGATGTAAGGCAGCCATGAAAAGGCGGTTGCCAGCACCGTCAAAGGCAGCACCGCCAGCACCCAAGCCGTTACGCCATGACTGCGCCAGCCACGTCCGCCGGAGTTGAAGCGCCGTTCAATGCGCTCGCACATACGGCCAAACGCAACCAGCGGATGCCAGCGCCTGGGTTCTCCGAGCAGCGCATCCATCGCCACCCCGGCCACGCACAGCAAGGCCACACTCATGCACTGACTCCCCAATAATTCTCATACACCAACTCGCTGAGTGGACGTGCTTGCGCCCACCCTTCCAGCACCAGCATCGGCGCCGGGTAAAACGCTTCGACAGGCCCCAGGCAGAGCACAGCCAGAGGCTTGGCACCTGCGGGTAGACCCAGCAGGTCCGCCAGCGCTTGAGGCTCGAACAAAGAGACCCAGCCCATGCCCAGCCCTTCGACGCGGGCCGCCAGCCACAGGTTTTGAATGGCGCACGACAACGACGCCATGTCCATTTCCGGCAAGGTACGGCGGCCAAAAATATGTTTGTCGCGGTCATCCATCAACGCAGCCACCAAGATCTCGGCGCAATCGTTGATGCCTTCCACCTTGAGCGTCATGAACTCATCGGAACGCTCTCCCAACGCCTCAGCGGTACGCACTCGCTCCTCCTCGACCAACGCTTGAATCTTGCCGCGCAAAGGTCGATCGGTGATGCGGATAAACCGCCAGGGCTGCATCAGCCCTACGCTCGGGGCCTGATGCGCCGCTTCAAGTAAACGCGACAGCAGTTCAGGTGCCACACTGCCGCCAATGAAGTGGCGCATATCGCGGCGCTCGGCAATGGCTCGGTAAACAGCAGCCCGCTCTAGGGGGCTAAATGCATTGTTGCTCATGACACCTTCACGGCGCATGGCGCAAACAACGCGGCAATGGCCTGGGGATTGGACGGAAAGTAAAAGTGCACATAAGACGCAGTCATGCGCCCATCGCGATACACCGCTTCAGCGCCGCGCCCGCCATTGGGGCTCAAGCCCCGGGCAATGGGTTCAAGTTCGGTACTGGTCAGCGAGTGATGGTAGGTATGACCACGCAGCAGCCCTTCAGGCAGTTCGACGGCTTGCAATGCCAACGCCGCCAGACGTTTTTGCATGGTTGCCTCACCGGCCAGCAACCCCACCAGCTCAGCACGCTGGCCCTCTACGTCGGTCAGGGCATTGAGCAGATAAAGCATGCCACCGCATTCAGCCAGCAAAGGCTTGCCGCTGGCATGGTGGGCCCGAATGGCTTCCAGCATCGGGTGATTGCGCGACAGCTCAAGGTGATGCAACTCGGGATAGCCGCCGGGTAAATACAGACTGTCCGCTTCCGGCAATTGAGTATCGCGAATCGGTGAGAAGAACAGCAATTGAGCGCCCATCTCTCGCAATAACGCCAAGCTTGCGCCATAAGTGAAGGCAAATGCTTCGTCACGGGCTATCGCAATACGCACACCCGCCAACAGAGGCTCAACAACAACAGGTTCAGGCGCGTCAAACGTCACCGCGGGTGGCAGCGCTACCTCGCAGGTACTGGCCAAGGCATTGGCCGCCGCGTCAAGGCGGGCATCCAGGTCATTCAGCTCGCTGGCTTGTACCAAGCCCAAATGACGACTAGGCAATTCAATGCCGGTCTCTCGGGACAGCGCGCCATACCAGCGCAGCCCCTCAGTCAAACTGCCTTCCAGCAATTGCGCATGGCGCACCGTACCCACCCGGTTGGCCAGCACCCCGGCAAAAGGCAAGTCAGGTTGATAACGCGCCAGCCCCAAAGCCAAAGCCCCAAAGGTCTGGGCCATGGCCGTACCATCAATCACACCCAACACCGGCACCCCGAAATGCCGGGCCAGATCGGCACTTGAAGGCGTGCCGTCGAACAGCCCCATCACGCCTTCGATCAGGATCAAGTCGGCCTCACCAGCGGCTTCCCATAACAGACGGCGGCTTTCCTCTGCACCCACCATCCACAAATCCACCTGATACACCGGCGCACCACTGGCACGCTCGAGGATCATCGGGTCGAGAAAATCCGGGCCACATTTAAATACTCGAACCTTACGCCCCTGATTGCGATGCAAACGGGCCAAGGCGGCGGTAACGGTGGTCTTGCCCTGACCGGAAGCCGGTGCGGCGATCAATACCGCCGGGCAATGACGCGACTCTCTCATGCTTCAACACTCACAATTCGATGCCTTTCTGGGCTTTGATACCGGACTGAAAAGCGTGTTTGATCACGCCCATTTCAGTCACTGTATCGGCCAGATCAATCAGTTCAGGTTTAGCGCCACGGCCTGTGACCAGTACATGCTGCATCGGCGGCCGGGCTTGCAGGTCGCTCAATACTTGCTCAAGGTCGAGATAACCGTGCTTGAGCGCAATATTCAGTTCATCCAGCACCACCAGGCCGATGGCCGGATTGCGCAGCATTTCGCGGGACACTTCCCACGCAGCCTCGGCGGCAGCGATGTCACGCTGGCGGTCCTGGGTTTCCCAGGTAAAACCTTCGCCCATAACGTGATACCGCACTTGCTCAGGGAAGCGGCGGAAGAAAATTTCCTCGCCGGTGCTGTTGCGGCCCTTGATGAACTGCACCACGCCGCACTGCATCCCGTGACCCATAGCCCGAGCCAGCATGCCAAATGCTGAGCTGCTTTTACCTTTGCCATTGCCGGTCAATACCAGCAGCAAGCCGCATTCGTTTGGCGAGCTGGCAATGCGCTCATCCATAACTGCTTTTTTGCGCAGCATACGCGCCAGATGACGTTCATCACGTTCAGGGGATTCATTCATGGCAGCTCTCCGTTGGGGCTGAATTAAGCAAACGGGAGGCGGGGGAAATTCGTCACAAATCACACTGCATCGCCCGCCGCGAGAGTGCTGGATGAATCAGGCCGGTCTCCGGGCTCACAAGCGGGTCGCTCATTAATAGAACAACCCTTGACCGCACGCCTTCCCGTGACTGTTCACAGTGGCACTTTGTGCAGTTTTCACTCATTTACCGTTGCGGGGGCAGCGCCGGGATCGTGATGGCTGTGGCTTTCACAGTCACCTTCACCGGCTTCCCTGTTTCACTCGGCCAACCAAGGGTTGCAGAGCACCTGAAACAAGCCGCGAAGGTTAGAGGGTTGGGGGTGGAGCGTCAATTGAAGCCATGGACACCCCAACCTAAAACGAGATTTCCGACGTAATACACGCGCCAGATTAGTTGTCAGCTACAGTTTAAAAAGAACGTAGGAATTATCTCTTAGATCAAGCCTATGTCAGAGGAAGTTGACCCGGAATCCTTATCTCCCGTGATCGTCGCTTGCATTGATGATCAAGAGGATCACCAATGAAAGACTCGAAGGTTAGCTCTAATAATGAAAACTCTTCCGAGGGCTCAACCTTAAAGCGTTTCAAAACCTTAACAGATTTAGGCCAGTCGTTGGACACCCCCCTGTTGACTGAAGGATCTAAGAGAACGGGTCCGACAACAGGAATCTATCCGGTTAATGTGTTAGCGATGACACCCCATTCACATGCCGCAGTACCTGGCCCCACAGAGGTATTCACTGAAGATCCAGACTTCGCGAATGAGATAGATACAACGCAAAACGAAATGCCTGCCCTGCAAGCGCCTCAAACACCTACAACATCAACCTTTGCGGCGCACCTCGAAGAAAACATTAAGCCAAAATTAGAACAGTGGCGCGAATACAACAAAATCAATAAAAACAAGATCCCCGACGAAGCCATTATCAAGCGCTCTAAAGTTGAGGCACTTATTCAAACCGTCACTACAGCATTATCCATTTTCCATGGGCACCCTACTCTGCTTGACATCTTACACTTCGCCAATCGGATAGCCGTTATTTCCGAGCAAGAATGGAAGTCAGTTCAAGAGGCATCGATGAATGAGACGTTAACGGCTTTGAATAAAACCATTAACGCCCTTGAACAGGCAGCAAAGTCGCTGCAAACCACACACAATGACACATTGGCTTATTGGGAGGAATATGAACATGACCAACTTGAAACCCTCAAAAAGACATCGGCTGTTCTAATAATAGAACACATGCTGGGCTCACTGGACAAAGCTGATACTGCGTTTTCCGAAAAGGTAGACGCATCCGTTGAGCACGCCTTCAAGAATGGGACTGTGGCATTTAATAATGAACTCGACACCCTGCTGCTGAAAAAAGTGAAGCGTCACAAATCAGAACGCTTTACCACCTTAGAAGAAAAGTCAAAGCAGGCCACTAAAGCTGCACAAAAAGCATTTAATTACTCACTGCACAAACTTCCAACACTCAAAGAAAAAACACAAAGCTCGCGAGCAATACAATACATTATTCCGGAACTATTTTCAGAATCGGGCCGTGCATTGAAAAGCGCTGCTGCGGACTTTTACAAGGCCCAATACGCACTAAAAAAACCTGAAAGCACCACCAATAAAATGATAAGAGCCGCGTATACAATGGGTAAAAAAACCGGCTCACTATTAAAATCAACCATTGAACTGATGGAGGAAGGTATCGTAGAAAGAGTGATATCCACGGTAGGAGATGCCTCCCACGATACGCTTGACTACACACGCACCAAGCTGCCTTCACTGGCAAAAAGGGGCGTTTACAGCCTTCAGATATTAGGACTAAGTGCATTAAAAAACTGGGGGGAATCAGTAATCCCCTCAAGTGAAGACAGTATTAATTTTGATGCAACACTGAGTGTCACGCCACTCGAGATACTGGCCGCGACACAAGATCTTCTTGTGGTCACACAGAAAATGCTGGCCTCCGCGCATGAAGCGAGTAAAACAGTAAAAGCCTTAGAAAAAAAACAAGAGCCCACAGACAGCGAGATAAAAAAACTTCCCGACACACTAAGTCGGGACTTTAAATTGGCCACGCCACTAGAACAACAACTTAACGTTTTGACTCAGCACGCTATTCAAGCCGTCATGGAAATAGAAAGAGAGGCCTTAACGAAAAAAAGCCTCGAATCAGATTCTAAACTCAAGGACAAAGAGAAGAGTATTTCAACGCTGGAAGAGGCTAAAACAGCAGCGCTGCGTGTAGCACCGCACGTACAGACGCACACGTCTGATGAAGCGTTCAAGGCTTTAATGGATGCTACGCTGGCGGATATAGACCCACGATACAAGCGTGGGGCCGAGCGCAAACTGATTTCACTTTCAAACACTATCAAACCCGCCGCGAAGCTCTTATTCGAAGCCGCGACAGACCTTATGAATACTGCAAAGCTGCCAACTGAAAAAGAAACTCAACTAGAGGTGATGATTTCAGCGCTTAAGAATGTGGAGAATAAAACCCGCGACGTTAAGGCCACAATAAAACTTGCGCTGACTCAAATGACAGGTTCTGCACTGCATAATTATTCACACCGAGGGCTTCTGGCGAAAGACATTGGTGAATTTATTGCTTCAGAGAAAGCCGCCTATTTGAAAAACAATCCTGGTACAGATTCGGATATTGATGGCGCAGTAGAGCAGATGCTTAGCAAATTACAATCAGACCTGACTACCCCTGAAGACAGCCAAGGGAAAGTGCTCGGCAAATGGATTAAAATGGCTGTAAAGGACGCAGAGAACGACGACATATCATGGCCTGCATCCCTCGAAGCCATCTTGAATCAACACCCTAAAATAAAACAATATTTGCATGAATGGGGCGCTAAGAAGTTTAACTATAATTTACTTCTCGGCATGGTATCGGCTACGGCGCAAGACAGTGCCCGCACACTGGAACGTTTAGTCTCAATACACCCCAATAGAAATCTGTTGAGCCCCCGTATGGCTTATTTAAAAGTCTTACTGGCGCCTTTGACCATCGGCTTAGTTATACGGGGTCTTGGACAAGCCACCCGAGTCGGTGAAAACCCACAATCGGCTATCAAAAAATTCCTCAAACGTGAAGCCGGAAAATTAGCCTTCAGGTTGTTCACCAGTGTACTCCCTTCCGCAGCCATTACCGCCTTGTCGGGAGCTTTAACTTTGAGTGGCTTTTATAAGGGCGGAAAATTTAACGAAGAATACCTTGAGCAAGCTAAAAAAAGAACGAAATTAAACTTAGTTTCGGCAGGTATTGAACAGCCTTTTATGCTGCTTAAAACGCACTATTTAGCTCAAACCCAACAATATTTCTCTCCCGTTGAAAACATACCTGAGTCATCAAATACGCCTTCGTTCGATATACAGGCAATTGATGACCTTGCCAACGACATGGATGTGAAGATTGAAGACACCGATGCTCAGCCCCTAGAAACTGATACGGATGAGGATTCTTCATCGTCACCTGCAGCCAATACAGACAGAACTCCTCGTACAAAAAGATCGGTAAACCCCACTGGCAATACTGATGTACGCGCTAATGATGACGACACAAAGACTGAGCCACTCACTCAAGATCGAAACCAAAACCGAAACCGACTTACTCTGCTCATGAGGTCTATAGATAAAATAAAAAAAGACATATCCCGTATAAAAGAGGAAGAAGCCCCTGAATCTGAAATCGATAAAAAACAAAAGGAATTACATCGTATTGAACAGCAATTCGTATCATTCAGTAATAGCCTTCCGACGGAGCTCGTTATTGAAACGAAGCGTGAGTATATTAAAGCCAATCTCTATGCACTTAATAAATTAGAAGAAATGAAGGCCTATTATCCTAAAGCTGTGAACCGCGTCTGGAATAATTTCGATCCTTACCAAAAAATTAATTTCTCTTTTTCCAAGATTGACCCTGACAATCCAAGCAAGCGTATAACTTACAGAGGCCAGGCTGATCTAATTGACTTCTTTAATGGAAGAGCAAAGCAGCGAATGATCAGTTTAAATTGTGTCGACCCCTTCATTTTCGAAGGATCACAGGCACGCACAGCTGAAGTCGTCAACGAACTAAACAGTGGCAGTGGCGATTACACGCCAGGCCAATGGAGCAAAAATAAAGCGTTGAATAGCCTTGTGACACCAGATGATAAATCCAAAGATCTTATCCGCCCGAAATCAACGGATGTGGTTACCGTTAAAGTTTATACAGATGCAACCACTTTCAAGTACAAAAAAATTCCCCTCGACGACTACATCCGCCGACGCTACCTGACAGAGTCAGAAAAATCCTCTGGCTTGAATACTAAGCCCGAAGTGACATGGCCAACTCACTACACTGAAAGTTGGCAAAAGTCTTTGGCCACACCAGAGTTTCATGATGATTACATGCGTGGCGATACGGCCATTAAAACAGCTGCCACTTCAATACCCACCCTCAGTAATGCCGTGAAGGCCTTGGCCACTAAAATGTGGGGGCACGAAGATTTCAGCAACCGTATTAGCGCCCATCCGCAATTGAAAGCTATGACCCCAGATTCAATTATTACCTTTGAGGAATATCGCTTTGGCGTTAAGAAACAAACGTCTATGACATTCCTGGAATTTATTACGGAGGGCCATCAGTTCATCAAAAACTCAGACTACACTCTCATCACTGATCCCCCTGGACTAACGCTCGATGATCCGCTGTTGGAAGACATGATTAAAACGAACGTTGCCGCTCGCAAAGTCGTAGCTCACCTCTACGAGGTTACTGCAGCTGCACAAAAGATAAAAATACCTCACCCTTTAAGCATTCTACAAGAGGAATTGGATAACGCTGTTATTGATAAACAAACGGGCACCGACTTTTTCAAACATCCAAAATTGACAGACACGATAAAAATCAACTACACGGAAACTTGGAAATATGAGCCAGCCGATATAGGAGGCAATATAAGGTTCGTCTTAGGTAAAACAGGAGTCCTTCCAGAAGCAATAAAAGAAACTAAAGAATTTACAATCTTTGAAATTATGCAGAAAAAACACATCCGACACGCTATTGCTAATTCGTATAAGAACATTTATTTTGACCCTGACAGCGTGTATGACCTGAACGTGTTGAGCAAACTGGCCACCACCGATTGGCAAGTCCATCTCGAGGATATATACCAACAGCTGAAAGATGATCCCGAATTTTTTAAAAACTGGAAAACTGTCATCGCTCCGATTCTTTACCAACATATCAAAACCAGTTTTTCAGAGAAACCTTTCCACACTGTGATCTACAACGATAGGCCTATTGCGGGTGTTTACGCAGTCAGCAAACCCAACGGTAGATTTGAGTTACGTTCACTGCTGAATAATACCCATTTTGAATTCCGCGACGCTGGAAATATGATAGCGGCTTTTAACATGGGTTATGAATCGTCTAAATATTTAAACCCCGTGGATACGCTGAGTCCATCTCTGCAACCTGGGCAGCAGGATAAAGAATTTTATTCATGGCTGACACCGCACATGTCTGAAGATCAAAAAGAAGCGGCCGTCGTGCAAAGTGCTCTTCCCTATGTTCCCACCCTAGAACTTGCAGAGCCAAAGTACCCGTCTGACATGCATTCTTTAGGCCAAAATGCCGAAGACTTTGCAAGCACCTTGTTTACCCTTTGTTTTGATCAGCTTCTCGCTGATGCTGACGCAATAACCAAATCCAATGCTGAACTTATCGGCCATGCATTCTTTCAAGCCGTTACCGACGCGGGGCCATATTTGGCTGGGGCCACTTCCTTTTTGAGCGGTGCTATTGGATATGGCGTAGGATTAGGATTGGCTGCCGTTCCATTTGCGGAATTACTGATCTCAGACAGCGCTCAGGAATCACGTGAAATTTTCTGGATGGCTTTTATTAACGCTGCTATTGATTACAAACTTGACTTTGCGTTAAAACCCTCTATTAAAAAATTCATCAAAAGTGGCATTCCGTTTCTCTCTAATTCTTTCCAGGCGATCAAGAAGACTGCCAACCTATTCGAATCTTCCAGCCTGAAAGCTACAAAATTAAACTCTTGGATAGATGTGACTCACGACCTAGCCTTGATAGGTAAAACAAAATATAAAACAGCTAAATCATTAAGTACCTCATTCACCTTCCCAAAATACGACAACGATATGAATCTTATACCAAACACAGCTGATCGGATCAGTACGGCGTTACTCACCGCTCATGTGAGTACAGTCCAAAGTAGCCCCTTTGTCGCCAAAAAAGGGGATCTCATTGTGTTTATAGCTACACCCGGAACAACCCCTCAAAATGAAGTGCCAAAGGTTAAACACGTCATGGTATGCATAGGCGATGGCCTTTTCAGCGGTGCAGGTAACGATGTGCTGGACCCCACATTGAGCAGTGAAAAGCTAATTCTCACGGCTGAAGAGCTGATCAAACTAAGTGAACGCGGCATAGCTAACGCCGACGACGTTTCAGAAACTACACCGTTGACGATTCGAGTGTTAACGCCTAAAGACGATGAGGTAGAACCTGAGAAACCAACTTCAGCGCTTTATATCCCTAGCAAACAATACCACGGCCGCTTTGGTGATAAAGCACTTTGGCAAAACCGCACTGCTTTCGATACATTCGAGACCCACGATGGATCGAGCGTGCTCAGAATAAAAAATCGTCTATCTCAAACTATTACAGTCAACTGTACGACTTCGGATGAAAGTATACGCTGGAGAATCGACTGGTCGCCTGAGCTACTCCAATCCAGTGACATCAGCTTTATTGAAAGCGACTCCCTGGGTGATATTCTGGTCAACTTTGAAACTTTATTAGAGAACTGCCAAGACAATCATTTAGCGTATGAAGTCACACTGCCTAATGGATTCAAAGAAGCAGGCTATCTAGAAAATTTTGCGCACTCAGTGTCCTTTGAACATAGCCCGCACGTGCTTGACAAACCGTTGCCCGAAACGAATGGTTATTGGGACAACACTTTGAATGGGTTAAGCCAGGAGCAATGGACTGCTGCAGTCGATAATTATGCAAAAGGCAAAACCACCATTAACCTGTCTAGCGAAAGTGACTTCTTTAATTTCCTGATCACTTTCCATCAAAACGACAACCCTGACTCCCAGTATGAATACATATACAACGTTGCGCACATGAAAGAAAAATATGAAAAAATCATCAGCAGCCGAACGATCGCAGGGATATTGAATGAGATAATGATATCTGCAGGTTGCTTCCCCCCTGAGGGAATGAATAAATCGCCATTTTCCAAACAAGGCTTATCCAATTTCCTAGGAAAATTAGCGAATACCTTAACGTCTGAGAACAGCTTTGAACTTGATCACGACACGCTGAGCCCTAGCACTCTAGATCTGCAAAAATTCAATACAGACTTAATTACAATGACCAGCCAAAAAGGTTTCTCTCCCGTATTTTCCGAATCGATGCTGCTTATCCTTTATAAAAACAAAAAGGCGATTTGATAAAACCGCCTAATCAATCAACGGCTCATTCCTTATTAACAAAACTCATCAGGCGTCCCTTGAGCGCTATCTAGTTTACTCTCCATTTTTTGCTGAATATAATTTTAAGCTTTTTTTGAATACCGCAATGCCCTGCTGAACTATTTATCCGCTCTACATCTCTATTAATTGTACCCCTCAACTGGATGGATATTTCTCATGCCCCAATTAGCAAACGCTGTGGTCGTTTTTTTGGCGGTTGGTTTAGCTGCCTGTGGTGAAAGTTCTACTTTACAGGTGAGTGACGGCAGTGGGCCCTCCCCGAAACTGCCTGAGCCCAATAAGACTTTGATACCGACTGTCAATATTGCTCCTGCCATCGGTTGGCCTGCCGGTGCTACACCTGTCGCCGCTCAAGGCTTGAAGGTTGCTGCATTCGCCGAGAATCTCGATCACCCCCGTTGGCTTTACGTCCTTCCAAATGGCGATGTGTTGGTGGCCGAAACCAATGCCCCGCCAAAGCCTGACGACAGCAAAGGCATTCGAGGCTGGGTTATGGAGAAAGTCATGGGTCGTGCGGGGGCTGCTGTACCGAGCGCGAACCGGATTACATTGTTGCGCGATACAGACCATGACGGTATTGCCGACACCCGCTCGGTGTTTATCGAAAACCTTAACTCTCCATTCGGGATGACCCTGGTGGGTAACGACTTGTATGTCGCTGACTCGGATAAGCTGTTGCGCTTCCCCTACCAGGAGGGTGAACAGTCCATTAGTGCTAAGCCGGTCACGGTGGTCGAACTTCCTGGTGGCCCGCTTAACCATCACTGGACCAAAAACGTTATCGCCAGCCCGGACGGTAAAACTCTGTATGTGAGCGTGGGCTCTAACAGTAACGTTGGCGAGAACGGTCTGGACAAGGAAGAAGGTCGAGCTGCGATCTGGGAAGTTGATCGGACCACTGGCAGCCATCGAATTTTTGCGTCCGGGTTGCGTAACCCCAATGGCATGGCCTGGGAACCCAAGACTGGCAAACTCTGGACTGCGGTCAATGAGCGTGACGAAATCGGTAGCGATCTTGTGCCCGATTACATGACATCGGTGCAGGACGGCGGATTCTACGGCTGGCCTTTCAGCTATTACGGGCAACATGTGGACAGTCGAGTCAATCCGCAAAATCCGGAGTTGGTCGCTAAAGCCATTGCTCCAGATTACGCTTTGGGCCCCCATACAGCCTCCTTGGGCTTGACCTTTGCCGAAGGCAGTCATTTACCCGAGTTTAAAGAGGGCGCATTTGTAGGCCAGCACGGCTCCTGGAACCGTAAACCGCTCAGTGGCTACAAGGTGATTTTTGTGCCGTTTGCACAAGGCAAACCGAGTGGCATGCCGGTGGATGTGCTGACCGGCTTTGTGAATGCGGACGAGAAGGCCCAGGGTCGGCCGGTAGGAGTGGTGGTTGATAAACGAGGGGACTTGCTGGTTGCCGATGATGTGGGCAATACCGTGTGGCGTGTTTCACCGAAGTAGGCGTTCTGCAAGCCAACCCTAGCCCAATGGGAGAGGGTTGGGCTCAGAGGTTTTAAACTTCTATGGAAGACGCGCCAGGTGCTGCTCGGTCGGCAGCACGCGCTTGGCGTTTAGATAGGCTTTTTGCCAATAGGCTTTGGACAGGCTGTCCAGTTTGACTGTGCCGCCGGTAGCAGGTGCATGGACGAAGCGGCCCTCACCCACATAGATACCGGCATGGCTGACCTGTGAACCACCGTTAGTGGCGAAGAACAGCAGATCTCCGGTTTGCAACTTATCCTTGCCGACATTCTGCGCCCTCATCACGATCATCTCGCGCGTCGTGCGTGGCAGCGATATTCCCGCCATGTCGTTATAGACGTACTTGATCAACCCGCTGCAATCAAACCCGGAATCAGGGGTGTTGCCACCCCAACGATAGGGCGTGCCCACCAAACTGAACGCACGAAAGAGCACATCGGCGGCAATCGGCGATATTTCTTCAGGAGCAGTGGAGAACACAACCGGGGTGACCACAGGGGGCGGCGGCGGTGTGTGGCTGGCGCAGGCACTGAGCAGTGCTGCTAGAGTCAAAAGAGATGCGCGGGCCATGGTCGACATAAACAGAACTTCCTGATTCTGGATACGGCAACTGTGGCCGCGAAACCCAAAGCCGCGAAAGGGAGTACCTGGCGGCTTCAAGAATTTAACATTGCGACCGAATTCTAGCCCTTAGAGGCCAAACTTCAAGTAAGACTTTAACTTTACTTGCGGGCAACTACGCTCGCTGGATTACCGGGTGCCATTGCCAAGGCCCGCTTGGCCTCGATAAACGTCTTGCTCCAGTAGGAATCCCCGAGATTATCAATCCGCACACCACCGCTGCGGCGGCTGCTGGAGTGGATAAACTGGTCATCGCCCAGGTAAATCCCGGCATGGCTGACGCGGCCACGGCCATTGGTGCTGAAGAACAGCAAGTCACCTGGCTTGAGGTTGTTTCGTGCGACCAACGGTGCATTAACGTTGATCATTTCACGCGTGGAACGCGGCAATTGCATGCCAGCTTCTTCGCGGAACAAGTAACCGATAAAACCGCTGCAATCAAAGCCCGCCTCAGAGGTGCCGCCAAAACGGTAACGGGTACCGATCAAGGACATGCCACGCTCAAGAATGCTGTCAGCCAAAGCCGGCAATTCGTAAGGCTTGCTGTTCTCGGAAAACTGTTCAAGTTCTTTTTCGGTCGCCAGTTCTTCCTGATAAAGAGCGGAAGTCTGCGATACCGATGTGTTTTGAGCCGATTGTTCAACCACTTGCTGCGACACAGGTGTGTGTGCTGCACAGCCAAACAATAGGGTAACCAGTGCGAGGGGCACGAGGGGTGCAAAGCGCTTTAGCATGGGCACGACCGTGTCTTGTGGGAAAAGTAGTCGCGACTATGCCTTCTATGATCCTCATTTGCAAATTCAATCGATTAAAATGTGACTCCGCGGTTTTATCGTGACATGTGAGGGTCAAAACCCTTGCCAATAGCTTTTGCGTATATCGCCCACCGAAGCACAGGGGTTCTAACAGCCGACAGACATGCAGTGCTTAGGTGGCTTTACCAGCCGAGGGTTTCTTTCAGGAAGGGAATGGTCAGCTTGCGCTGTGCTTGCAGGGAGGCCTGATCCAGTCGCTCCAGGAGATCGAACAGCGCGCTCATGCTGCGGGTGCCGCGGGTCAGTATGAAATGCCCCACTTCGTCGGTCAGGTGCAGACCCCGGCGCGATGCGCGCAATTGCAGGGCACGCAATTTGTCTTCGTCGGACAAGGGGCGCATCTGGAAGATCAGCGCCAGCGTCAGTCGACTCTTGAGGTCAGCCAGCTTGATCGGTAACTCGCGGGGGGAGGCAGAAGCAGCAATCAGCAGACGGCGGCCACTGTCGCGCAAGCGATTGAACAGGTGAAACAGCGCCTCTTCCCAGTCAGCACGACCTGCGACGGCCTGAAGGTCATCCAGGCAAACCAGTTCGTATTGTTCAAGGTTATCGAGGATTTCAATGCCGCGATCCAGCAACTCAGCCAACGGCAAGTACACCGCAGGTTCACCCATCTGTTCAAACCGCAAGCAGGCGGCCTGTAGCAAATGGGTACGACCTACCCCGTGCTTACCCCAAAGATAGATCAGACTTTCTGTCCAGCCGGCGTCGGCTTCGCACAGACGCTCGACATAGCCGAGTGCAGCGGCATTGGCGCCTGGGTAATAGTTTATGAAGGTAGCGTCGTCACGCAGACGCACACCTAGGGGCAGCTGAATCGGTTTCATGCTGACTGAACAGTTCAAGCGAACCGTTAGTGGCCTCTGTGTAAAGTTTGCAAAGTTTATACCCGTGTAGCCGGGCGCACAATGTAACAGACCACGAACAAAATCAAAGGTTTGCGTTAACAGTCTGGAATGATTGAGTTTTTTCTGACACCGCGCGAGCTTGAGCACCTACAAAAAGGCGGGGCACTCGAAAATACCCCGCCTCATCACCACGTGTTTCTTTACAACTCAGGGTCTTCTTCGCCTTTGAATGCTTGCGAATCCTTATACATATCGTGCATGTGGCGTACGAGCACCATGATCACGGCAGCCACTGGCAACGCCAGCAGCACGCCGGTAAAACCGAATAACTCGCCACCGGCCAAAATCGCAAATATGACGGCAACTGGATGCAGACCGATTCGGTCCCCCACCAACAAAGGGGTGAGCACCATGCCTTCAAGCGCCTGGCCGACCATAAATACCGCAACGATGCCCAGCATCGGGTACAAATCACCACCGAACTGGAACAGTCCTGCAATCAGCGCGGCGCCAATTCCGATGATAAAGCCCATATAGGGCACGATAGCCGCCAACCCCGCCATCAGGCCGATAATCAGGCCCAAATCCAGACCCAACAGCATCAGACCAGCTGAATAGATCACGCCTAACGCCAGCATCACCAGTAACTGACCGCGCAGAAATGCCCCCAGCACGTCATGGCACTCTTCAGCCAACGACACAATCTTGTCAGCGCGATCGCGGGGTAACAGGCTGCGGATTTTAGCCAGCATGATGTCCCAATCGCGTAGCAGGTAAAACGCCACGACAGGAATCAGTACCAGGTTGGCCAAAAAACCGACCAGAGCAAGGCTTGAAGTAGTCGCCTGTGAAAGCACGGCACCGACAATGTCACCCGCCTGCCCGATATGCTCGGTGATGGCGGCCTTGATCTTGTCGAAGTTCCAGAATGAATCACCCAAGCCGAATTTGGCTTGCACCCAAGGCATGGCGGTATGTTGCAGCCAATCGAGTACCAGCGGGGCCAATTGATAAAGCTTCATCAACTGCTTGGCCAGCAATGGCACGAGCACCAGCAACAACGCCACTAAAATGACAGTAAACAGGGTAAAAACCGTTACAACGCCCCAGGTTCTTGAAAAACCGTACTTTTCTAGCCGATCAACAACCGGGTCGAACATATAGGCCAGTACTACCGCGACCAGAAACGGCGTAAGTATGGCATGCAAAAAATAGACAAAAAGGATCGCAGCCAACGCTACGCCCCACCACACCCATCGCCGCGAATCCGTCATGAACAACCATCCTTTATATAGAAGAAAACCCTACCAGCTAAATCGCAACTGGCCGGACGACTCACCCGCGGGTGCTGGCACTTGCCCGTCGGTGGATACAGCAGGGACCTGATCAGCCGGTACTTCGCGCAACTGAGCCAGCCCCAATTGTGAGCGCAATTGTTCGGTGCTGCCGTTGACGCGGTAAACAGCGCGGTCGCCTTCAATACGCTGAAGCTGGCCGCCAAACGGCTCCAGCAAGCGGCCCATTTGAGCATAGTGCTCAAGATTCATGCCCTGAACTTGCAGTGCCTGCTCTGTGGCTACGCCCGGTTTGACCGCGTAACGCGGCGCCAGACGCTGGCTCACCTGAAGCATGACTGCATCAGCCAGCGCGGGTTGATCTGACGCCTCGGCACTGCCCTGCTCTTGCTGATCGCCCACCCACAAACGCCACTTGGCAGTCCACTTGCCATCGTCTTCGTGAGCGTGAACAGCCAGTAGCGCATCAGCCCCGTAACGCTCGGAAGCCTCTTTCAGCGGCGCCGGGTTGCTGCCCTCAAGATTTTCAGCAGTGCCCACCAACTGCTCGCTCAAGTCCGCTAAAGGCAAGCGCAGCGGCAGGCCGCGATGCTGGGCCGCACGACGCAAAGGTTCTGCAGCTGACTGACCATCGCCCACCAGGCTTGAGCCCTCTACTGAGTCGCTCAGCCACCAACCAAGCAAGGCTGGACGATTGCTACCCCACAACGACAACCCGGCCTGACGCAAGACACGGTCTGTGCTCACGGGGTCAAAGTCGACTTGCAGGCTTTCGGGCGGGCCCGCGTCATATCCGTATTGGCTGATGATCTGCTGAGGGTCTTTGCGGACGGCATCCAAGGCCGGGTTTTGCAGCGCCTTGGCATCCCCAGTCAAGCGCAACACCAATGTTTCCAAAGCTTTTTGCGTGGCCTGGGTACGTTCCTCAGGAGTTTGACTGTTTACCGGCTCGCGCACTTGGTACAGCCCCGTAAGGATTTCAGCGTGACTGGCCAAACTGAAAAAAGACAAACAACCCACAGCGATAAATTGATGAAAACGCATGAAAAATTCCTGACGGCCAATAACACTATTGAAAAGCCATATAAAAACACTCGATAAGGTGTCAGACAGGCCCACGGCCGAATCATTCACTGACGCATCGTCGTTTTCATTCGGTCATAAAAAATCAAAACACTGCGGCTATACCTTATTACAAGCTTCCTGACACGGGTTAAAAAAGGTTTTTTTCGACAGATATGACCCTGCCCGTCGGCCCGAGGATGGCCGCTGCCCTTCAAGCCTGATAAAATCGCGCGCCTTCGCAGACCGGCGACAGCCGGGCGCCCTGCCAGTGCTCTGTTTCATACCTTGAGCCTGTGCAAGCCCGCCCTCTGAACTCGGTCGATACCCCCGAATCCCCCCTAAAGGCCTGGATTATGAGCAAGCAACCATCCCTGAGCTACAAAGACGCCGGTGTTGACATCGACGCCGGTGAAGCATTGGTCGAACGCATCAAGAGCGTGGCCAAGCGCACTGCACGCCCGGAAGTGATGGGCGGCCTCGGCGGTTTTGGCGCCCTCTGCGAAATCCCGGCTGGCTACAAGCAGCCTGTTCTGGTTTCTGGCACCGATGGTGTAGGCACCAAGCTGCGTCTGGCGCTGAACCTGAACAAACACGACAGCATCGGTATCGACCTGGTGGCCATGTGCGTTAACGACTTGATCGTTTGCGGCGCAGAGCCTCTGTTCTTCCTCGACTACTACGCCACTGGCAAGCTCAACGTAGAAACCGCCACCCAAGTGGTAACCGGTATCGGCGCTGGCTGTGAGTTGTCCGGTTGCTCGCTGGTAGGCGGCGAAACCGCAGAGATGCCTGGCATGTACGAAGGCGAAGACTATGACCTGGCCGGTTTCTGCGTAGGCGTGGTCGAGAAATCCGAAATCATCGACGGCTCTAAAGTAGCAACTGGCGACGCCCTGCTCGCCTTGCCGTCTTCTGGCCCGCACTCCAACGGTTACTCGCTGATCCGCAAGATCATCGAAGTGTCGGGTGCCGACATCGAAAACATCCAGCTCGACGGCAAGCCACTGACCGACCTGCTGATGGCGCCAACCCGCATCTACGTCAAGCCGTTGCTCAAGCTGATCAAAGAAACCGGTGTTGTTAAAGCCATGGCCCACATCACCGGTGGCGGCCTGCTGGACAACATCCCGCGCGTTCTGCCAAAAGGCGCCCAAGCCGTGGTTGACGTCGCCAGCTGGCAGCGCCCGGCTGTTTTCGACTGGCTCCAGGCACAAGGCAATGTGGACGAACACGAAATGCACCGCGTGCTGAACTGCGGTGTTGGCATGGTCATCTGCGTGGCTCAGGCCGATGTTGAAACCGCGTTGAACGTACTGCGTGAAGCCGGCGAGCAGCCTTGGGTCATCGGCCAGATCGCAACCGCCGCTGAAGGCGCTGCGCAAGTTGAGCTGCAAAATATCAAGGCGCACTAATGCCTGATACCTGTGATGTGGTGGTGCTGCTTTCCGGCACCGGCAGCAACTTGCAGGCCTTGATCGACAGCGATGACGTCAAGGGCAGCCCGGCCACTCTGCGCGCGGTGATTTCCAACCGCGCCGACGCCTACGGCCTGCAACGCGCCAAAGACGCGGGTATCGACACCCGCGTACTGGATCACACAGCCTTCGAGGGCCGCGAGGCCTTCGATGCTGCACTGATCGAAGTCATCGACACATTCAAACCGCAACTGGTGATTCTGGCCGGATTCATGCGCATCCTCAGCGCTGATTTTGTGCGTCACTACCAGGGGCGACTGCTCAATATCCACCCTTCGCTGCTGCCCAAATACAAAGGGCTGCACACCCACCAGCGCGCGCTGGATGCCGGTGATCGCGAACACGGGTGCAGTGTTCACTTCGTCACCGAGGAACTCGATGGCGGACCTCTGGTCGTACAGGCAGTGGTACCGGTAGAGTCTGACGACTCCGCGCACAGCCTGGCCCAACGGGTTCACGCACAGGAACACAGGATCTATCCTCTTGCAGTGCGCTGGTTTGCCGAAGGGCGTTTGTCACTTGACGAACAGGGCGCATTATTAGACGGTCAATTACTTGCGGCCAGCGGCCACTTGATACGAACCTAGGAGACATTATGCGTCGTGCCCTGCTCCTCGCCCTCAGCCTGCTGGCTATTCCAGCAGTGCAGGCGGCCGATCTTCAGCCCTTCACCGCCAGCTACACCGCCGACTGGAAACAGTTACCCATGAGCGGTTCTGCCGAGCGTAGCCTGAGCAAAGGTGACAAAGGCGACTGGGTCTTGAACTTCAAGGCTTCCATGATGCTTGCCAGCCTGACCGAAACCAGCACCTTCAAGGTTGAGAACAATACCTTGCTGCCGTTGACGTATACCTTTGAGCGTGGCGGCTTGGGCAAGACTAAAAAGGTCAATCTGGACTTTGACTGGGCCACCAAAATGGTGACCGGTATGGATAACAATGACCCGGTCAAACTGCCGCTGATTTCCGGCATGCTCGACAAGTCCACTTATCAGCTGGCCTTGCAGCGTGATGTGGCTGCCGGCAAAAAAAGTATGAGCTACCAGGTGGCTGAAGGAGATAAAGTCGATACGTATGACTTCCGCGTTCTCGGCCCGGAAAAGGTCAAAACCAAGGCTGGCTCCATTGATGCCATCAAGGTAGAACGTGTCCGCGATCCGACCAAGAACAAACGCACGACCGTGATGTGGTTTGCCCCTAAATGGGATGCGCTGCTGGTTCGCCTGCAACAGGTCGAAACCGACGGTAAGGAATACAACATCATGCTGCTGGACGGCACGGTGGGTGGAAAAGCCGTCAAAGGCGATTAATTTCCTGCACCTAGCGTCAACCTGAAAAAACCTCGCTTCGGCGAGGTTTTTTTTCGCCTGAAGCAATCGCAACATGAAACATTTGTCATAAAACTATCGCTCAAATCCATAAACACCCCGAAAACAAAGGGCTGTAGCGATTCAGCGTTTTTGCGCAACATGACAGCCATACAGTAGGCTATTTACTTAGGGAGCTAACAGATTCTATAAAGAAGACCTGCGACGCCTTGCCGCAGGCCTTCTTTAGAATTTGGAGCAAGCAGATGACTATCAAAGTAACTGAGCGCGACGATTCACGTATGTTCCACCAACTGGTAGCCCACGGTGTTCACCTGTGGGATGTTCATCAAGAAGACGTATTGGTCGGTATGTTCCACCGCGAAAGCGACGCTCACAGCTATAAAGCCGAGCTGGAAAAGCTGGAAGCGCAGAAACGCCAGGCATGAATCACTGAAACTACTGTCTTGAAAAACACAAACCCCGCCGAAGCGGGGTTTGTCGTTTCCGAACTCTAGAGGTTCGTGTAGCCGCTGGCGAAGCAACGAGGCTGCGTCAGGCGGCGTTTTTCGTTGATATCAAAATTAGCCGGTTACCACATCAAGTCATCAGGAATCTGGTACGCCGCGTACGGATCATCCTCTTCCGGCGTTTTCGGCTCGACGAGGATATTGAGCTGCACAATACGACGCGGATCACGCTCCTGAATTTTCAGGGCTGCTTCACGGGGGATCACTTCGTAGCCGCCCTGGTGCTGCACGATGGCCAGCGAACCATTGGCCAACTTGTTGCGCATCAAGGTGTTGACCGACAGGCGCTTGACCTTTTTGTCATCCACGAAGTTGTAGTAGTCCTCAGTGTTCAGCTTGGGTAGACGTGAAACTTCGATCAACTGTTTGATCTGGGCAGCGCGGGCCTTTTGCTCGACCTTTTCCTGTTGCTGGCGGTTGAGCTCCTGATCGCGTTTAACCTTTTCGGCCTTGGCTTCTGCCGCCAGACGCTGCTGGGTGTCGTCCAGCTCGATCTGACCTTTGTGGGCCAGACGTTGCTGCTTCTGCTTTTCTTTACCGGCCTGTTTGGCCTGCTTTTCGTTGACCAGTCCGGCTTTGAGCAACTGATCGCGTAGGGAAATGCTCATCTATCTACTCACTTAGGCAAGCTCAGCCGCAGCTGGGCAAATTCTTTTCCTGGCGCTTGGCTTCACCCCACAGGGCGTCCAGGTCTTCAAGGGTGCAATCTTCAATGGGACGCAGGGTATCGCGCAATGCCTGCTCGATAAACCGGAAACGTCGGTCAAATTTGGCATTTGCACCGCGCAAGGCAGTTTCGGGGTCAACTTTGAGGTGACGTGCAAGGTTCACCACTGAAAACAGCAAGTCGCCCACCTCGTCACTGATGGCTGCCGAATCGTTGTCAGCCATCGCCTCGAGCACTTCATCCAGTTCTTCACGCACTTTGTCCAGCACTGGCAAGGCGCCGGGCCAGTCGAAACCGACCTGAGCGGCACGCTTTTGTAATTTGGCCGCACGGGACAAGGCCGGCAGCGCCACCGGCACATCATCAAGCAAGGACAACTGCTGAGGGGCAGCAGACTTCTCGGCGCGCTCCTGCGCCTTGATCTCATCCCAGCGTTGCTTGACCTGCTCTTCACTCAGGCGCGGCACATCCAGCGGGGCATACAGATCGCCGGTTGGAAAGACGTGAGGATGACGGCGGATCAATTTGCGAGTAATGCTGTCAATGACCCCGGCGAACTCGAAGCGCCCTTCTTCGCGGGCCAGTTGACTGTAATAGACCACCTGGAAGAGCAAGTCCCCCAGTTCACCCTGCAAATGCTCGAAGTCGCCCTGTTCGATCGCATCGGCCACCTCGTAAGCTTCCTCAAGGGTGAAAGGCACAAGGCTGGCGTAAGTTTGCTTGATATCCCACGGGCAGCCGTACTGCGGGTCGCGCAGGCGGGCCATGAGGTGAAGCAGGTCGTCGAGTGTGTACATGAATATTCTCTATCTGTACGCATACTGTGTAGCCGTTGCCAAAGGCGACGTCCGATTGCGCAGCAATTGCAAACCCTGATAACGCGCCGTAACTGACACACCGCGATACCTGAACTTACGACGACTGCGCCGCCGGACGCAGCCTGCGGCTGCTACGCGTTAACGCGGCTCACTACGCCCGATTCGGCGGGTTTCGATGATGTTTGGCAGTTGCGAAATACGCCCCAGCAAACGCCCCAATGCATCCAGCCCCGGGATCTCGATGGTCAAAGACATCAACGCGGTGTTGTCCTCTTTGTTCGAGCGGGTGTTGACCGCCAATACGTTGATCCGCTCGTTTAGCAGCACTTGCGACACGTCTCGCAGTAACCCCGAACGGTCGTAGGCGCGGATTTCGATATCGACCGGATAGGTCGACACCGGGATCGGCCCCCAGTTGACCTGGATGATCCGCTCCGGCTCACGGCTGCCCAGTTGCAGCACCGAGGCGCAATCCTGACGGTGAATGCTCACACCACGACCCTGAGTGATGTAACCGACAATCGCATCACCGGGCAGCGGCTGGCAGCAGCCGGCCATTTGGGTCAGCAAGTTGCCCACACCTTCGATCTGAATATCGCCACGTTTGCCCGGCTTGTAGCCCGTGGCTTTACGCGGAATCAGCTCCATCTGCTCGCTGCCGCGCTCAGGCTCGACCAGTTGCTGCGCCAGATTGATCAGTTGCGCCAACCGTAGATCGCCGGCTCCGAGAGCCGCGTACATGTCCTCGGCGGTTTTCATGTTGGCTTTGTCGGCGAGTTTTTCGTAATCCACGCCCGGCAAGCCTAAACGCCCCAACTCGCGCTCAAGCAAGGTCTTACCCGCAGCCACGTTCTGATCACGGGCTTGCAGCTTGTACCAGTGAACAATCTTGGCCCGCGCCCGCGATGTGGTGATGTAGCCCAGGTTCGGGTTCAACCAGTCGCGGCTCGGCGTGCCGTGTTTGCTGGTGATGATCTCGACTTGCTCGCCGGTTTGCAGGGTGTAGTTGAGCGGGACAATTCGCCCGTTGATTTTGGCGCCACGGCAGTTATGGCCGATTTCGGTGTGTACCCGGTAGGCGAAATCCAGCGGTGTCGCGCCCTTGGGCAAGTCAATGGCATGACCGTCAGGGGTGAAGATGTAGACCCGATCAGGCTCAATATCGACCCGCAGTTGTTCGGCCAAACCACCGATATCACCCAGCTCTTCGTGCCACTCCAGCACCTGACGCAACCAGGATATTTTCTCTTCGTACTGGTTGGAACCGGCCTTGACGTCGGTGCCCTTGTAGCGCCAGTGCGCGCACACCCCAAGCTCAGCCTCTTCATGCATGGCATGGGTTCGGATCTGGACTTCCAGCACTTTGCCCTCAGGCCCGATAACCGCGGTGTGCAACGACCGGTAACCGTTCTCTTTAGGGTTGGCGATATAGTCATCGAACTCTTTGGGAATGTGCCGCCACAGGGTGTGGACGATGCCCAGCGCGGTGTAGCAGTCGCGCATTTCCGGAACCAGCACCCGTACCGCACGCACGTCGTAGATCTGACTGAAGGCCAGACCCTTGCGTTGCATTTTTCGCCAAATGGAATAGATGTGCTTGGCTCGGCCGCTGATGTCAGCGTCCGTCACACCAGTGGCTTCCAGTTCGGTGCGCAACTGGTTCATCACGTCACTGATAAAGCGCTCGCGATCAAGGCGGCGCTCATGCAGCAAGGTGGCAATTTGTTTGTACTGTTCAGGCTCAAGGTAGCGGAAGGACAAGTCTTCCAGCTCCCACTTGATATGGCCGATGCCCAAGCGGTGCGCCAGCGGCGCATAGATATCGAAGACCTCGCGGGCCACGCGATTGCGCTTTTCGTCGGGGGCATTTTTAACGGCACGAATCGCGCAGGTGCGCTCAGCAAGTTTGATCAGTGCTACGCGCACGTCATCAACCATTGCCACCAGCATCTTGCGCAGATTTTCAACCTGGCCCTGAGAGCCCAGCACCATCGATTGACGTGGACTGAGGCTGGCGCTGATGGCCGCCATACGTAATACGCCGTCAATCAGCTTGGTCACCACCGGACCAAAACGTTGACTCACTGCCGGGAGCTGAATTTGCCCCTCACGCACGCCACGGTACAAAATCGCCGCGACCAGAGAATCCTGATCCAGCTTGAGATCAGCGAGAATTTCAGCAATTTCCAACCCGGTGCGAAAGCTAGAAGTGCCCTCGGTCCACAGGTTTTTCGCTGCATTGGCTTGTTGCTCAGCCTCACGTGCGTATTCGCACGCTTCTTTCAAGGCTTCGCGGTCCAGCGCCACATCGACACTCACCGCATGATCTAGCCATGCCTCGAGGTTGAGACTGCCGTCGGTGTTGATCGGCTGGTGTGCTCTGACCTGTACCATCTTGCTTACCTTCCCTACAGCGCACGATCAGTGCGCCGAAATCACCGGCCCTAATCCCAACCGCACGCTACAGGGCCAGTAGCGCGGGTTGCGGGCCCGTCGAAATAGACAGACATCCTAGTCTGCTTCAAATAACGCCATCGCCTCGACATGCGCGGTTTGCGGGAACATATCGAGGATTGCGGCACGCTTTAACCGATAACCCTGTTTCATCAACTCAACGGTGTCGCGTGCCAGCGTGGCCGGATTACACGACACATAGACCAAACGTTTGGCCCCCAGGCTGGACAGCTTGCGCACCACCTCATAGGCGCCATCGCGAGGCGGATCGAGCAAGACAGCAGCAAAGCCGTCTTTGGCCCACTCTGCACTCTCCAGCGGCTGCGACAAATCCGCCTGATAAAACGCCACATTATGCAGGTTATTGCTCACTGCATTCTGCGCGGCGCGTTCGACCATGGTCGCAACGCCTTCAACCGCGACAACTTCACGCGCCTGGCGCGCCAACGGTAATGCGAAGTTACCCAGCCCACAAAACAAGTCAAGAACCCGCTCGTCGGCTTGCGGTGCCAGCCATTCCAGTGCCTGCGCCACCATCGCTTCGTTAACGCCCGCATTGACTTGTACAAAGTCGCCGGGACGATACGCCAGTTCCAATCCCCACTGCTCTAAACGGTAGCCCAACCCCTGACGCTCATCGAGCGGCTGGGGCTGATCTTCGCCATGCAGCCACAATTGGGCGTTATGGGTCTGACAAAAAGTCTGCAGCACGTTCATGTCTGCTTCGTTAAGCGGCGCCATATGGCGCAATAAAACAGCGATTGCCGAGCCACTGAACAATTCGACATGGCCCAGGGCCTTCGGATTGCTCAGTTGCCGCAACATCGCGGGCAACCCACTCATGATAGGTTGCAAAGCCTGTACCAGCACTAAACAGTGATCGATTGCGACGATGTCCTGACTGCCCGCAGCCCGAAAACCAACGTCCAGCCGCTTGGCCCGCGCATCCCAACGCACAGCAATGCGCGCCCGGCGGCGATAGCCAAACTCAGGCCCGGTCAGCGCTGGCGCCCACTCTAGAGGTTCGACCCCGGCCACACGGGACAGTTGCTCGGCGAGCATGCGCTGTTTAAGGGCAAGCTGCTCGGTATGGGGCATATGTTGCACGCTGCAACCGCCACACTTTCCAGCCAGCACGCAAGGCGCTTCGCGACGCATCTCGCTGGCCTTGAAAACACGTTCGGTACGCGCTTCGACCACTTTGCCGTGTGCACCCAGCACACGCGCTTCTACGTCTTCGCCGGCCAATGCACCGGACACAAACCAGGTGCGACCCTCAATAAACGCAATACCGCGCCCATCGTTGGCCAGACGTTCGATGCTCAAACGCTGTTTCTTGCCCACGGGCACTTGCGGGGCCTTGGTGCCGCCAGCGGGCTGGAAGCGCAGACCCCTTTCTTGCTTAGCCATCAGTTAGTCGGCTCATCGTAGATTCCGGTCGACAGGTAACGGTCGCCGCGGTCGCAAATGATCGCGACCAGTACTGCATTTTCGACTTCTTGTGACAGGCGCAGCATCGCTGCCACCGCACCGCCCGAGGAGACGCCACAGAAAATGCCTTCCTCACGGGCCAGACGACGCATCACGTCCTCGGCCTCGCGCTGGGCCATGTCAACGATGCGGTCAACCCGGCTGGACTGATAGATCTTTGGCAGATACTCAGTAGGCCAGCGGCGAATGCCTGGTATGGCGGCGCCTTCCATCGGCTGCAAACCGACGATCTGCACGTTAGGGTTTTGCTCTTTGAGGTAGCGCGAAACACCCATGATGGTGCCCGTGGTGCCCATCGAGCTGACGAAGTGAGTGATCGTGCCTTCTGTCTGACGCCAGATTTCAGGGCCGGTGCTGGTGTAGTGCGCCTCGGGATTGTCGCCGTTGGCGAACTGATCGAGCACCTTGCCGCGGCCTTCGGCCTGCATCTTGTCGGCCAGGTCGCGGGCGCCTTCCATGCCCTCTTCCTGACTGACCAAAATCAGCTCGGCACCATAAGCCGTCATGGCCGCCTTGCGCTCGGCGCTGGAGTTGTCGGGCATGATAAGGATCATCTTGTAGCCCTTGATGGCCGCAGCCATCGCCAGCGCAATCCCGGTATTACCCGAGGTGGCTTCGATCAGGGTGTCGCCCGCCTGGATCTGCCCACGCGCTTCGGCGCGGCTGATCATTGACAGGGCCGGACGGTCCTTGACCGAGCCCGCAGGGTTGTTCCCTTCGAGCTTGAGCAGCAAGGTATTGGTGGTATCTCCTGCCAGGCGCTGCAAGCGCACCAACGGAGTGTTGCCGACGCAATCGGCGATAGTGGGGTACTGCAATGTCATGGCGTATTCGCAATCCAGACTGCGGGGGCGCACATCATACCGACAAACGCCGACAGCCCATATCACGCAAAGTGCGGTGCTTATGGTCAAAGGCTATAAGCAAACCCTCACCCTAGCCCTCTCCCAAAGGGAGAGGGGACAGACAGCAGTGTCTGACGAGCGTCTCAAACCTGAACCTTAGCGGCGATTATGGATTGAACAACACTTTCAGAAATCACCCCAATCAGTCCCCTCTCCCTCTGGGAGAGGGTTAGGGTGAGGGCTTTTACACACGCGCAGGCAAGCGCAGGTGTACACGCAGCCCCTGACCGACATTTTCGGCCCATAAACTGCCGCCCTGCAGGCGCAATGCATTACGCGCAATACTCAGCCCCAGACCAAAACCGCCATCCCCCGGACGCGATCCATCCAGCCGGATAAACGGTGCGAAAATCCGTTCCAGTTCTTCAGGCGCAACACCGCCACCTTGATCATCAATCCACAAATGCCATTGATCACCTTCACGCTGCCCGCTCAGACTGACCGTACCGTCAGTCGGCGAATGACGAATGGCATTGCGCAAGATGTTTTCCATCGCCTGCGCCAAGCTATTGAGGTGCCCTTGCACCCAGCAGTCGGCCCCCACCAAACAGGGCAATCGGGATGAAGGCCAACCACTCTCAAAGCGAGCATTTTCAGTCAATATTTCCCATAGCGCCTGCACCTGAATGTCTTCGACCGGCAACATTGCGCGCTCTGCGTCCAGCCAGGCCAACTGCAAGGTGTCATCTACCAGTCGCTGCATGCCGTCTACTTCACGGCTCAAGCGCTGACGCAGCGCGTCAACGCCCTGCTCGCTCTCGCAGGCCACACGCAATCGACTCAAGGGCGTACGCAACTCATGGGACAAATCGCGCAACAGTTGCTGCTGTTGGTTGACCGTGGTTTGCAAGCGTTCGGACATCTGATCAAACGCCCGCCCCAACTCTCCCAACTCATCCTGACGACTGGTGGTCTGGCTCGACAGGCGCGTGTGCAACTGATCCGCACGCCAGGCATTGGCCTGTGCCCGCAGTTGGTTGAGCGGCATGATCAGAACACGGTACAGGCCCACGCACAGCAATAAGGTCAGCAAGCCCGGAATCAAGCCATTAGTCACCACCCGCCAAATTCGCTGTGAATACCCCGGCATAAAACGCTGGGGAAGCTCGATGATCAGAGTCCCTGCGGCGCGATCACCGGGAAACGGTATTTTCATCCACGGCCGTGTCGACTTGAGATGGCTGATGGGCCAGTCCAGGCCGCGTAAAAACGTCAAGTGCTGACTTTCCGACTCACTCAGAGGGTAACTGCTCAACGACTGCAGTCCCGGACCGACCACGCCGATCCAGCCCGGCTCTTTGGGCCCCATGGTATAGATCCAGTGATCGATACCGGCTTGCTGGCCCGTCTGCCAGGCCTGCTCGGCTTCACCTGCGTAACGCAGCAAGGTGCTGCGCGCCTCTTCGGTCAGATAGGCAGTGCGCTTGTCCATATAGCGCCCCCATGACCAACTCAGCCAGATCATCAGCAAACAAAAGACAACCAGCAAACACGCCAACTTCCAGAACACTGAATGTTTGCCGGGAAGGTTAAAACCCATCGCTGGCACTCAATACATAACCCCGGCCCCACACCGTACGCACTTCGCGGGCGTGGTAGCCCATGACTTTGAGTTTTCGGCGGATTTGGCTGATATGCATGTCCAGGCTGCGATCATGGGCCGCATAACCGCGCTGCAGCACCTGCTGATAAAGGAACGCCTTGCTCAGCACTTCATCAGGATTGCGCTGCAAGGTATCCAAAAGGCGGTATTCACTGCGCGTCAGGCCCGCCCATTGCTGAGCAAAACTCACGTCTGACCTGATTTCGTCGAACAGCAGCTCGTTGTCGCTGATTAAAGGCTGCACCGCCGGCTTAAGCGGGGGCATGCGATCCAGCGCAACACGGCGCAGGATGGCCTGAATCCGCACCCGCAATTCGGCCAGGCTGAACGGCTTGGGCAAATAGTCATCGGCGCCCAGTTGAAAGCCGCTGATGCGATCCGCTTCGGCCCCCAGTGCAGACATTAAAATCACCGGCAGGCTGTGGGTCTGTCGCAACTGCGTGAGCACCTGCAAGCCGTTCATGCCAGGCAGCAGAATGTCCATCAAGACCACATCAAATTGCCCTTGGCGGGCATGTGCCAACCCCTCCATGCCATTCTGGCACCACACCACGTCGAACCCGCAACGCCCCAATTGCTCATGCAGATAGGCGCCTAATACAAGGTCGTCTTCAATGGCCAAAAGCCGGGAGGGAGTGACATCTACGGGATTCATTTGCGTCTGCAAGTCATTCTCAATCGGCGATTTTTCAAGATTGAGCCCATGCTCGCAACCGCCATGCTAAACAAAGGCTGATTGAGGTCACACACCTGCACGCAATAGTAAGTTTTCGAAGATTTGCCCTGTCGCAAATGGCTACACTGCGGGCGAACCTGTGCGGGATGCTCAGGAAACGCTTAAAAAGAATGTCGGGCTGGAGAATTGCGTGCTTAAAAACTTGGGTATCAAAGGCCGTGTGTTGTTGCTCACGTTAGTGCCCGTCTCCTTGATGGCAATGGTTCTGGGAGGCTACTTCACGTGGTTGCAGCAGTCAGAACTGGAATCCCAACTGCTGCAACGCGGTGAAATGATCGCCGAACAGCTAGCGCCTTTGGTAGCGCCCGCGATGGGCCGCAATGACACCGCTCTACTGAACCGAATCGCTACCGAAGCCCTTGAACAACCCGATGTTCGGGCGGTGGCGTTTCTGAGTGCCAATCATCAACCCCTCGTTCATGCTGGCCCGAGCATGCTTAACCCTCCGCCCTTGGGTAACAGCAGCCAGTTACTGCAGCGTTCGGATGTCGACGCCACTCGCTATTTACTGCCCGTGTTTGGTCGTCATCGCAACCTCGCAGGGGATGTAATCCCCAACGAAGCTCATCGTTTACTGGGCTGGGTCGAGCTTGAACTGTCGCACAACAATATGTTGCTGCGCGGGTATCGCAGTCTGTTTGCCAGTTTGTTACTGATCGGCGCGGGGCTGGTGTTTACCACCTTGCTGGCATTACGCATGAGCCGCACCATCAATGACCCGCTGGACCGAATCAAACAAGCCGTGGCCCAACTCAAGGACGGCCAGTTACAAACCCGATTGCCGCCGCTGGGCAGCCATGAACTGGATGAATTGGCCTCGGGCATCAACCGCATGGCTGAAACCCTGCAAAATGCTCAGGAAGAACTGCAGCACAGCGTCGACCAAGCCACTGAAGATGTGCGTCAGAACCTTGAGACCATTGAAATCCAGAACCTCGAACTCGACCTCGCCCGCAAGGAAGCGCTGGAGGCGAGTCGCATCAAATCCGAGTTTTTGGCCAATATGAGCCATGAAATACGCACCCCGCTCAATGGCATTCTGGGGTTTACCCATCTCCTGCAAAAAAGCGAGCTGACACCCCGCCAATTCGACTATTTGGGCACGATCGAAAAATCGGCCGATAACCTGCTCGGCATCATTAACGAGATTCTCGATTTCTCGAAGATCGAGGCCGGCAAACTGGTGCTCGACACAATTCCGTTCAACCTGCGGGACTTGCTACAAGACACCCTGACCATTTTGGCCCCGGCAGCCCATGAGAAAAATCTGGAGCTGGTCAGTCTGGTCTACCGCGACACGCCGCTGTCATTGATCGGTGACCCGTTGCGGCTCAAACAAATTCTCACCAACCTGGTCAACAATGCCGTCAAGTTCACCCGTGAGGGCACCATTGCGGTCCGGGCCATGCTGGAAGACGAAGATGACAACACCCCCGAAGGCTTCGTCCAGTTGCGCATCAGTGTTCAGGACACCGGCATTGGCCTGACCAGCCAGGATGTGAGGGGATTGTTCCAGGCCTTTAGCCAGGCCGATAACTCACTGTCTCGCCAACCCGGCGGCACCGGCCTGGGCTTGGTGATTTCCAAGCGTCTGGTTGAACAAATGGGCGGCGAAATTGGGGTAGAGAGTACCCCCGGTGAAGGCTCGGTATTCTGGATCAGCGTGAAACTGCCCAAAGCCCGCGACGATGCCGAAGACTTGCCGAGTGCGCCGTTACTGGGTCGCCGCGTAGCCGTGCTGGAAAAACACGACCTGGCCCGTCAGGCCCTGCAACATCAACTGGAAGATTGCGGGCTGGAAGTCACTCCCTTCACCAGCCTCGAAAACCTGACCAATTGTGTGACGAGCGCCCACCAGACCGCACTCGCTATCCATTTGGTGGTGCTGGGTGTCACCGCCCATGAAATGCCGCCCGAACGCCTCAACCAGCACATATGGGATCTCGAGCACCTGGACTGCAAAGTCTTGGTACTGTGCCCGACTACCGAGCAAGCCCTGTTTAATGCATCGGTCCCTAACCCTCACAGCCAATTGCAAGCCAAGCCCGCTTGCACCCGAAAATTGCGTCGGGCACTGGCTGACTTGATCAATCCGCAGCAGGTACGTCACGAACCGGGCGAGCCGATGGCCAGCCGCGCACCGCGAATTTTGTGCGTAGATGACAACCCGGCCAACCTGCTGCTGGTGCAAACCCTGCTGGAAGACATGGGCGCTCAAGTGATCGCGGTAGACAGCGGCTACACAGCCGTTAAAACGGTCAAGTCCCACGATTTTGATCTGGTTCTGATGGACGTCCAAATGCCCGGCATGGACGGACGTGAAACCACCGAAGTCATACGCCAGTGGGAAAGTGAACAACATTTGACGCCGCTGCCGATCGTTGCGCTGACCGCCCATGCGATGGCCAATGAAAAACGCGCCCTGCTCCACAGTGGCATGGATGACTACCTGACCAAGCCCATCAGTGAACGGCAGTTGGCCCAAGTGGTGTTGAAGTGGACGGGGCTGGCCCTGCGCAATCAAGTGATCGACAACACTCACGAGCTTATTCAGCGCGGTAACCAACTGGCCGTACTCGACCATGAAGAAGGTTTGCGCCTGGCGGCAGGCAAGCCCGATCTGGCCATCGACATGCTCGCCATGCTCCTGGCTTCACTGGACGCAGACCGTGAAGCGATCCAGCAAGCGCGCCAGGCCAATGACAACAATGCACTGATCGAGCGTGTTCACCGGCTGCACGGTGCAACGCGTTACTGCGGCGTTCCGCAATTGCGTGCCGCCTGTCAGCGCAGTGAAACCCTGCTCAAACAAGGAAGTGCCCACGCGAGTTCTGCCCTGGATGAACTCGATGAAGCCATGTCCCGCCTGAATGAAGAGGCGCGCAACACTCCGTAAAACGCGTGCCATTCACTACAATGAACCCGGCGACCCCACTCGCCCACCCTCAAGGAAGACTCATGCGCACGATTCTTTTCAGTTGCCAGACCTACGACCGCGACAGTTTTAGCGCTGCTCAACAGCCGGACGGTATCGAGTTGCACTTTCAACCGGCGCGCCTGAGTCTTGAAACGGCCGCCATTGCCCATGATTACGACGTGGTTTGTGCGTTTATCAATGACGATTTAAGTGCCCCGGTGCTGGAGCGACTGGCTGCTGGCGGTACACGTTTGATCGCCCTGCGCTCAGCCGGTTTCAATCACATCGACCTGCCTGCCGCCAAACGCCTGGGTTTGAGCGTAGTACGCGTGCCTGCGTACTCACCCCACGCCGTGGCTGAACATGCCGTGGCCTTGATTTTGGCACTTAACCGCCATTTGCACCGCGCCTACAACCGCACCCGCGACGGCGATTTTACGCTGCACGGCCTGACCGGCTTTGACCTGGTGGGCAAGACCGTCGGCGTGGTCGGTACAGGCCAGATCGGCGCCACGTTTGCCAAAATCATGGCAGGATTCGGTTGCAAATTACTGTGCTTTGACCCGTATTCAAATCCCGAACTGCTGGCCCTGGGTGCGCATTACGTGAGTTTGCCCGAGCTGCTGTCCGGTTCTCACATCATCAGCCTCCATTGCCCGCTGACAGCCGACAACAAACACCTGATCAACAGCGAGTCGCTGGCCACCCTTAAACAGGGCGCCATGCTGATCAACACGGGACGCGGCGCTCTGGTCGAGACACCGGCGCTGATTGAAGCCCTTAAAACTGGCCAATTAGGTTATCTGGGGCTGGACGTTTATGAAGAAGAAGCCCAGATCTTCTTCGAAGACCGCTCCGACTTGCCTTTGCAAGACGATGTGCTGGCACGCTTGCTGACCTTCCCCAATGTGATCATTACCGCCCATCAGGCCTTTCTGACCCGTGAGGCATTGAGTGCGATTGCCTGCACCACGCTGGACAATATTGTTGCCTGGAAAAACGGTACACCGCACAACCTGATCGAAGGTTGAAAGGCCAGAGCTCAGGCGCGTGATAGCATAGCGGCCTATTTGGAGGACCCATGGTCGAACACGATTTCCGCTTCAGCCTGCTGAACCCGCAGCACACCCTGATTGAATGCCGCGCGTTGGCGCCAGGTCTGTATCAAGTCACCGGCAACGGGGGTTCGATTCAATCTGGCGACGTGCTGATTGTGACGCTTAAAGGCAGCAAGGATTTGTCCATGCGCTTGAGTGTCGACAAAGTACGCCACCTGATCAACCCACGCGGTCAGTGGGTTGCCGTGACCAAAGGGCCGGCTTTCGGCGAATTGGCCATTCATCAGTGGCAGGTTAACTGCGACGCTTGCGCCAAAGAACTGAAGTTCGAGTTCGCAGTCGATGCAAAGCTGGGCGTCAAAGCGCAAAAGCCTGCGGCCAGTGCGCGAATCGCCGAATTGGGCTGGAGCACTGAAGGCAGCAAGCACCTGTGCCCACAATGCCAAAAGGCCGCGCAATGAAACATCTGATCCTGATGGCTGTGCTGGGCGCAAGCCTGGTGGGGTGTGCAGGTGACCCGGTGCAGCTGCAACACAACCACACCTACGTGGTGGAGTGGATTGGCGAACGGCCCTTGATTGACAACAGCCACCTGACCGTGACGTTTGACGAAGGCGGACGGGCCTATGGCAGCGGTGGCTGCAATCATTGGTTCGCGCCCTACACGCTGGACGGTGACAAGCTGTCCTTTGGCGGTGTGGGCAGCACGCGCAAGGCCTGCGCACCCGCGCTGATGGAACAGGAGCATCGCTTTTTCGAAGCCCTGCAAACTGTTCAGCGCTGGGACATTTCGCCTATCGAGCAAGTGCGGTTCTGGCCGGCTGAAGGCAAGCCGTTGCGGCTATGGCCTGAATAAAGCCCCCCCTCACCCCAGCCCTCTCCCGGAGGGAGAGGGGGCTAAAGTCAAACGCAGATCTGTGCAACACCACCGTACAAGCCCCCTCTCCCTTTGGGAGGGGGGGCTAAAGTCAAACGCAGGTCTGTGCAACACCACCGTTCAAGTCCCCTCTCCCTTTGGGAGAGAGGGCTAAGGTCAAACGCAGGTCTGTGCAACACCACCGTTCAAGTCCCCTCTCCCTTTGGGAGAGGGTTAGGGTGAGGGGCTCTTGAGGCAGACTTTTACTGCCCCTTAAGCTCCTTGATCTTGGCCAACACCCCGGCCGCGGTCTGCTCACCCATCATTTGTGCGCGAACCTTGCCCTTCTCATCAATGATGTAAGTCACCGGCAACGCTTCACTGCGCGGCAAATCAAAGTGCTCCGCCGGATCCTGCGCCAGTACGGTGAAGTTAATGCCCATCGTCGCGCTGGCATCACTCAGCTCCTTGCCCTGCAAACCGTCGAAATTAACCCCGAACACACCCACAGATTGCCCCTGCAATTGCTGCTCAAGCTTATTCAGTTCCGGGATTTCAATGCGGCACGGCCCACACCACTCGGCCCAGTAGTTGATCACCTTCCACTGTTTGTCCAAACGTTCAGAGGGGATCTTCTCGCCATGCTGATCGACCCCGTAATCATTGCCACAACCGGCTAGCAGTAAAGTAGCGGCGACAGCAACTACCACCATGACTCGCTTAAACATCTGTTGATCCTTCTCAGTAAATTCGCTCAAAAAGCCAAGTGACAACGCTGAATAGCCGCGCACGGTTCAGGCAGACACCTCAGACGGGTAGAATAGCCGCCACCTTACGCAAGAAGCGACCCGCACATGACCGATCTGACGCTTTATCACAATCCGCGCTGCTCGAAATCGCGCGGTGCGCTGGAGCTTCTCGAAGCCCGAGGCCTGACGCCCACGGTAGTACGTTACCTGGACACGCCGCTGACAGCCGCACAACTGACCGACCTGCTGCGCAAATTGAACATCAGCGCACGTCAGTTGTTACGTACAGGCGAAGAGGACTACAAAATCCTCAATCTGGCCGACGACAGCCTCAGCGAAGCCCAATTGATCGAGGCAATGGCCACCCATCCCAAGCTGATCGAAAGGCCAATTCTGGTCGTGGGCGATAAAGCCGTCATCGGTCGCCCACCGGAAAAAATCCTGGAGATCCTGCCATGAGCACGCCCTACATTCTGGTGCTGTTTTACAGCCGCAATGGATCGACCACTGAAATGGCCCGGCACATTGCTCGCGGTATTGAACAAGCAGGCATGGAAGCGCGTCTGCGCACGGTCCCGGCCATTTCCACCGAATGCGAAGCCGTGGCGGCGGACATTCCAGCCGAGGGCGCGGTATATGCCAGTCTGGATGACTTGAAACACTGCTCAGGATTAGCCTTGGGTAGCCCGACCCGTTTTGGCAATATGGCGGCCCCGCTCAAATACTTTCTGGATGGCACCAGCAACCTGTGGCTGACCGGCGCACTGGTGGGCAAACCGGCTGGTGTCTTCACCTCAACGGCCAGCCTGCACGGTGGGCAAGAAACGACCCTGTTGTCGATGATGATGCCGCTGCTGCACCACGGCATGCTAATCACCGGCCTGCCATACAGTGAGTCGGCACTGCTCAACACCACTGGCGGCGGTACGCCTTACGGCCCAAGCCATCACGCTGGCGCCGATGGCAAACGCAAACTGGACGACCATGAAACAGCCCTGTGCCGGGCGCTCGGCAAGCGTTTGGCAGAGACGGCCATCAAGCTGGATCACAGCCGTGGCTAAAAAGCCCAAGGTGCTGCCCTCCATCGCATGGCTGGCGCCACGGGTGAGGCTAATGCGGGTCTTGAGTTTGGTGTGCTTTTTGAGCCTGATCGGGTTGCTCTGCGTTTACTACCTGGCATTCGCCAACCTGCATGGCGCACGCCCATGGGTGATCCTGCTGATAGAACTGGTGCCCTTGCTGATTGTGTTGCCCGGCATGTTGCTGGGCAGCACACGGGGCCACTCCTTTACCTGCTACGTGATCAACCTGTACTTGATAAAAGGCGCGCTGGCGGCGTTCGACCCAAACCGCCAACTTTTCGGCTTACTGGAAATGGCCGTCAGCGTGGCGGTGTTTATCAGTGCCATGTTGTATGTACGCTGGCGCTACCAGTTAGACCGGCGCCTGGCTGGTGAAGGCACCCCAGTCAGTGATTCACCGTAAATGCCAGCATCTGTGACAACTGGCACATCGGCCGACCGCTTTCGGCGTGCCACTGGTTGAAAGCATTCTGCACAATGGCCAAATCCCTCAAGCTGGTCGGCGCCTTGTCGACCAGCTTCTGGGCATTGAGCGCCGCGACCACGTCATAGCTCGGCACAAAGGTGTCTTTACCCACCATGCGCAAGAAGCGCGGTGCCGACAACCCACCGAGCTGATGCCCGTGCTTGCTCAGGTATTTCCACAATCCCACAATGTCAGTGACTGGCCACTGCGCGATAAACGCGCCGAAGCTGCCGTGTTCATGGGCGATGTCCAGTACCATTTGCGCATTGCGTGGCACGCTCTTGAGCTTGCCCAGATGGCGGATAATCCGCGCATCCTGCATCAGTCGCTCAAGGTGCTCAGCGCCCATCAACACCACTTTTTCAGGATCAAAACCAAAGAAGACTTCTTCGAATACCGGCCACTTGGCATCAACTACGCTGTGCTTGAGCCCGGCTCGAAAAACGCGCAACGCCAAGGTCGACAAATATCGGTCGTCGGGAATCGCCCGTAATTGCGCGGGGGTTCGCGGTACGGGCAATTCGGCTTCCAGAGCGGCTACAGAACCAAAGCGGTTCAAACAGTATTCGTGCAGCCATGTGTAGTCGCGCATGCCCTCTCCTCTTGAATTACGACAGGTTCAGCAGATTGACGAAACGCGGCGTCGCCGTTTCATCCATTTTCAGGCTGGCAAAATCAAACAGGCTACGGTCCGCCAACTGGGACGGGTTAACGTTCTGCAAGCTGCGGAAAATGCTCTCGGTACGGCCCGGCGTCTTGCGGTCCCACTCCTGCAGCATGTCCTTGACCACCTGACGCTGCAGGTTCTCCTGGGAACCGCACAGGTTGCAGGGAATGATCGGGAACTGCTGCAAGTCCGAATACGCCTGAATGTCTTTCTCGTTGCAGTACGCCAGCGGCCGGATCACTACATTGCGACCATCATCTGAGAGCAATTTGGGCGGCATGGCCTTAAGGCTGCCATTGAAGAACATATTGAGGAAAAAGGTCTCAACGATGTCATCTCGATGATGCCCCAGCGCCATCTTGGTCGCACCAATCTCGTCAGCAAAGGTATACAGGGTGCCACGACGCAGCCGTGAACACAGAGAGCAAGTGGTCTTGCCTTCCGGGATCAATTCCTTGACCACCGAATAGGTATCTTTTTCGACGATGTGATAGGCCACACCCAACGCCTTCAGGTAGGCGGGCAGTACGTCTTCTGGAAAGCCGGGCTGCTTTTGGTCCATGTTCACGGCGACAATTTCGAACGAGATTGGCGCAACCTTTTGCAGGTGCAGCAACACATCCAACAGCGTGTAACTGTCTTTGCCGCCCGACAGGCAGACCATCACCTTGTCGCCGTCTTCGATCATGTTGAAGTCAGCCACCGCCTCACCGGTCAATCGACGCAGGCGTTTCTGGAGTTTGATTTGAGAGACCGAAAGACTGCCCATAGCGCTTCAATTCCGCGAGTTAAGACCAAAAGCCGGTGATTTTACCCAAAAATGCCCGATGCACGAAGCCCCGCTCGTTACCTCTAAAGAGGGCAACGCGATTAAGCCTGTATCTGACAGTACAAGATGCTCTTAAGGGTCAGCATTATTGAGTACCACCTTTCCTATACTGCGAATGAGACTGCAAAACCCACTGATATACGCGCCCTATTGGGGGGTGCGTCTTATGCAGGAGTGACCGTCATGCTCAATCACGTTGTGGGATTGTTTACCCACCCCGATCAGGAGTGGCGACAAATACGCGGCGATGCGCAAGAAAGCATTGGCCATCTGTACCTCACACACACCCTGATTCTGGCGGCCATTCCAGCCATATCTGCTTTTATTGGCACGACCCAGGTGGGCTGGGTCATCGCCAATAACGGCCCCGTCATGTTAACGGTCGAGAGTGCACTGTGGATGACGTTGATGTCATACCTGTCGATGCTCGCAGGCGTAGGGGTCATGGCCGCTTTTATTCATTGGATGGCCCGCACCTACGATGCACTACCGAGCATGGCGCGCTGTGTTGCGTTCGCGACGTACACCGCAACCCCTTTATTTATAGGCGGTCTGGCTGCGCTCTATCCCCATCTATGGTTTGGCATGCTCGTGGGTATCGCTGCAATTTGCTACACCGTGTATTTGCTCTACATAGGGATGCCGACGTTTATGAACATTGACCCTGACGAGGGGTTTTTATTTTCAAGTTCAGTGCTGGCGGTGGGCTTGGTGGTGCTGGTGTCGATTCTGGCATTCACTGTCATTGTCTGGGGAATGGGTGTTGGGCCGGAGTACACCAACTGACCACTCGGCACTTCACAGGTTCGGAAACCTTGCGGCTTGCGGCATAATTACCGCCTCTGGAGAACCGAACCGCATGCCCGAGTTGCTCAATACACGTGTCGAAGACTGTTTCAAACAGGCCGAAGTGTTTTTCAAACGTCCTTTCAAACGCCCGGTGGTCAGTTTCAAACTGCGCGGACAAAAAGCCGGCGTCGCCCATTTGCATGAAAACCTGCTGCGTTTCAATCCGCAGCTGTACCGCGAAAACAGCGAGGACTTCCTCAAGCAAACGGTGGCCCATGAGGTCGCCCACTTGATCGCTCACCAACTATTTGGTGACCGAATCAGCGCCCACGGTGAGGAGTGGCAGCTGATCATGCGGGGCGTGTACGAACTGCCGCCCAACCGTTGCCATACATACGCCATCAAGCGGCGCACGGCGACGCGCTATATCTATCGGTGCCCTTGCCCGGACAGCGACTTCGCGTTTTCTGCCCAGCGCCACGGCCTGGTCAAGCAAGGCCGTGGGTACTTGTGCCGACGGTGTCGCAACACGTTGGTATTCAGCGGCGAAACCCGGGTCGAATAAACAGCAAAAAAAAACCCATCCGAAGATGGGTTTTTTTAAAGGGCCAAACTTACTTCAGCAACGACGGTGCCGGACCTTCCGGTACACCCAGATCGTCAGTCGGGCGCATATCAGTCAGCGGGCTACCGCCGCTGGCCAACTCTACTTGCAATTTGTCTTCGTCCAGCTCGTTCACCCACTTGGCAACCACCAGCGTGGCCACCGCGTTACCGATCAGGTTGGTCAGGGCACGTGCTTCGGACATAAAGCGGTCGATACCCAGAATCAGCGCCAGGCCGGCAACCGGCAAGTGGCCGACCGCCGACAGGGTGGCTGCCAATACGATAAAGCCGCTACCGGTCACGCCTGCAGCCCCTTTGGACGACAGCAACAGCACCAGCAAGAGCGTGATCTGATGCGTAATGTCCATGTGCGTGTCAGTCGCTTGGGCGATAAACACAGCCGCCATGGTCAGGTAGATCGAGGTACCGTCGAGGTTGAACGAGTAGCCGGTTGGAATCACCAGACCCACGACCGACTTCTTCGCACCCAGACGCTCCATCTTTACCAGCATGCGAGGCAATGCCGATTCCGACGAGGAGGTGCCCAGCACGATCAACAGCTCTTCACGGATATAACGAATCAGCTTGATCACGCTGAAACCGTGCGCGCGGGCAATGCTGCCCAGAACCAGCAGCACGAACAGCACACATGTGATGTAGAAGCAGATCATCAACTGGCCCAACTGCACCAGCGAACCGACGCCGTAAGCGCCAATGGTGAAAGCCATGGCGCCCAACGCGCCGAGAGGTGCCAGCTTCATGATCATGTTGATGATGTTGAACATCACATGGGCAAAACGATCAATGAAGTCCAGCACCGGCTTGCCGTAGGCACCCAGGCGATGCAGGGCAAAGCCGAACATGACCGAGAACATCAGCACTTGCAGGATGTCACCGTTGGCAAACGCGCCCACGATGGTCGACGGAATGACGTTGAGGATAAAGCCGACAATGCTTTGATCAGCACCGGCGGTGACGTAGCCAGCAATCTTGGTCGCGTCCAGCGTAGACACATCGATGTGCATGCCAGCGCCCGGTTGAACCACGTTTACAACCACCAGACCGATCAGCAGCGCAATGGTCGATACCACTTCAAAGTAGAGCAAGGCATAACCGCCGGTCTTGCCGACCGATTTCATGCTCTGCATACCAGCGATGCCACTCACCACCGTACAGAAAATGATGGGTGCGATGACCATCTTGATCAACTTGATGAAGCCATCACCCAAGGGTTTGAGTGCTACGCCGGTTTCCGGGTAGAAATGACCGAGCAAGATGCCAATAGCGATAGCTACGATCACTTGCACATACAGGGATTTGTACAGTGGCTGACGAGTCGTCATTGCAAAGTTCCTCAAGTGCATCACTCAATCATCATTCCATCTGAGACTGGCGACGCCTAAAGCGCGAACCCTCCTGTACTTGGAGGGATTTGTTGTGTGGAGCTGCTCTAACGGCAGAACTCTTACGCTTGTTGCAAGCGGCGGGCCAAGATGGAAAAAGGGCTGATACTGCTACTCCTGCAGGGAAAATCTACAAGACGCAGGAATTGAGCTGGCGGATTTCCGCCCTTTGAGCGCTTAAGAAAGCGTGAGATGGCGGATTTCCGCCTTGGCAGGGTGTCCTCGTAGTCGCTGACCAGGAGCAACTACGGGTGTTGGAATTTAAGAAGAGTGGGCAGAATCAGTTCGCAGCGGGGAAATGAATCCGAAACGCTGCCCCGCCCAGTGTTGAGTCATCCAGGGTCAGCTGTGCGTCGTAGCTTTCGATAATGTCTTTAACCACGGCCAGGCCAATACCCTGCCCTGCGTGCTGGCGATCCAGACGTTCGCCGCGCTGAAGAATACGCGCCCGCTGATCCGGTGGTACGCCCGGGCCGTCGTCTTCCACGCAGATTTCAACACCATGGGCATTTTGATGCAGGCTGATGCGCACTTGGCAAAGACACAGGCGATAGGCGTTTTCCAGCAAGTTACCCAACAGTTCCAGCAGAGCATTCTGCTCGATGGGCACGTGACTCAATTCCGGTATGTCGTAACTGACTTTGACTTGTTTGTCGCGATACACCTTCTCCAGCGTATCGCACAGGCTTTTTACCACCGGCAGCAGCTCGACTTGATGGCGCACTAAACCGCTTTTACGCAAACTGGCCCGTTGCAGTTGGTAGCTGATTTGCTGGTTCATGCGTTCAATCTGGGTTTGCAGCACCCACGCCTGATCACGATCTCGCGGCCGCTGGGCCATGCTTTCGCTGACCCCTTGCAAGACGGCCAACGGGGTTTTCAAGCTGTGGGCCAAATCATCCAGTGAGTCTCTGTACCGCGCACGCTGTTCACGTTCGCTTTGCAACAAGCGGTTCAGGGAGCCGGTAAGTCTTAATAACTCACGAGGATGCTGCTCACTGAGACTTTCGCGCTCACCGCTTTCTATCTGGTCCAGCTCCTGACTCAAGCGTCGCAAGGCACGTAACCCCCAGGTCAAACCAATCCACAATAGCGCCAGCAAAACAATCAAGGCTGCTCCAAACCCCAGATACAGGTTTTCGCGCAGCCCGGCCAACGTCATGTTGTATTCGCGCATCGGTTGCAGCGCTACAAAGCTGAAGGCAGCGCTTTTGCCGCCCAGCAGCTTGACCTCCACGTCATAGACGAAAAATTCTTCACCGTTGTCTTCGCGAATGCTCGCAAACTCATTACCGCGCCCGTCGTAACGCGGTGTGTAGTTAATGTTTTCTTCCTGGGTAGCCCGTGAGCGCCACACCAGATGGCCTTCACGGTCGTAGATGTAGCCGAGCAGGCGACTGTCCGGCAGGTTGAACTGCTCATCCGGGAGCAACGCCGGCATTTTCAATTGGTTTTTTTCGACCCGTGCCGCCGAGATCAAAGTGGTCACGTCCGATGCCAGTCGCTGCTCGATAGCATCTTTGAGTGCGAGACTGAACGCCCCTTGCATGGCCGGTAACAAAGCCAACATAAACAGCACCGCCAGCAACGTGGCCGCCAGCATCAGTCGAACGCGAAGCGAACGAATCATCGGCAGCGCTCAGTGAACAAGTACCCCAACCCCCGCACGGTATCGATTGGCTTAAAGCCGTTTGCCCCCTCAAGCTTGCGTCGCAGGCGCCCGACCAGCACCTCGATCACATTCGGATCACGCTCCTCGTCATCCGGGTAGAGCTGTTCCATCAGTCGGTCCTTGGCCACCACCTGTTGGTGATGACGCATCAGGTATTCGAGAATTCTGTACTCATAGGCCGTCAGCGCCAACGGCTCACCTTCCAGTACCGCTTGTTTGCGATTGATATCCAGCACCAGTTCGCCAGCCACAATGGTCGATTGTGTGAAGCCGCTGGAACGTCGTAACAAGGCATTGAGCCGTGCTTCAAGTTCTTCAAATTGAAACGGCTTGACCACATAATCGTCGGCGCCAGCAGCCAGCCCCTCCACCTTGTCTTGCCAGTTGCCACGGGCCGTGAGAATCAGGATCGGAAAGGTCTTGCCCCGGGCACGCAGTTGGCGAATCAGGTCAAGCCCGCCCATACCGGGCAAGCCGAGGTCAATCATGGCCAGGTCATGATTGAACTGCTCACTCTGGTACAACGCCTCCTCGGCATTGGCCACCGATTCCACGACATGACCTCGTTCGCTGAGTCGGGTTTGCAAGTGATGGCGCAGCAGCGCCTCGTCTTCAACCACCAACAATTTCATCGCGCTCTCCCAAGCCAAATCCGAGTCCCTTAAGGCCTCATCACCCATTGCACAGGGCCACCATACGGGGTTGGCCCTGAACAGACTCTGAACATGCACAGGTCATCTTAGGCTACCCAGGCTGATCAAGACCCGGCAAAATGCCCGCCATGAATCGACCCTTCGCCCTGCCCGCCTGTTGCACCCCATTGCGCACCGACTGGCCATTGCCCCAAGCGCTGCCTGGCAGCGTGTGGGCAAGCACTGAGTTCACCCCGGCACAGCTCACTGCCGATGATTTTGCACGCACAGCCGTTGCAATGCCCGCCAGTATTCAACGCTCGGTTACCAAACGCCAAGCCGAATATCTGGCTGGACGCTTGTGCGCCCGCGCAGCGTTGTTGCAACTGGATGGCACCCTCGCGACACCGGGCATTGGCGAAGACCGTGCGCCGCAGTGGCCTGCGCATATTTGCGGATCAATCACCCACAGCAATGGCCGTGCAGCCGCACTGGTTGCATTGAAAAGGGACTGGTCCAGCGTGGGTATCGACCTCGAAAACGTACTCACTGACGAACGCGCCCAGCGTCTCGCCAAAGAGATTCTCACGCCGGCTGAACTGCACCGCATGGCATCCACGCCCGCACAATCCGTGGGGCATGTCGTGACGCTGACCTTTTCGGTCAAAGAAAGCCTGTTCAAGGCCCTCTATCCGCTGGTGCAAAAACGCTTCTATTTTGAACACGCTGAAGTACTCAACTGGACCCCAGCGGGTCACGTACGCATGCGCCTGCTCACTGACTTGTCACCCGAATGGCCCAATGGGCGGGAGCTGGATGCCCAGTTCTGCGTATTTGAAGGGCAATTGCTGAGTGTCGTGGCGATCAGGGCGAACGCCGTTTAACCCCACCTAGCGGCTCTGCGCTTGAATCAGGCCGCATATCGCCTGCCCCCCAAGCGATCATTGCGCATGCCCGAACAGGCACAACGGGCACTGTACCCGTGGGGGTTCATGTCTTTTTTGGCCCGCCACGGCGCCATGCTATGGTTTGCGCCCCCTAATCGAGCACAGTGTCACCATGCCTATGCCGTCGCGTTTTTCCCGCTTAATCCTGTACACCGCATTGATTTTGATCGGTGCTGCCATCGCGGGTACATGGGCGTGGAGCCAGGCACGGCAGCATGCGCTGGAGCAAAGCGTAAGCCGCGGCCCCGAACAGCTCAACTTGTATGCCAACTCGTTGCACACAGTGATCGAGCGCTACCGTGCATTGCCAGCCGTGCTGGCCTTGGATCCCGAGCTGATTGCGGCACTTGAACAGCCCGTCACGCCTGCAGGACAAGCGCAGCTCAACCGAAAACTGGAACGTATCAACGGTGCTGCACAGTCTTCGACCCTTGAATTGCTCGACAGCACTGGCCTGGCCGTAGCCGCCAGCAATTGGAACACCTCCAACAGTTATGTCGGCCACAACTATGGCTTTCGCCCTTATTTCAGCCAGACACGCGATCAGGGCACAGGCAGCTTCTATGCAGTGGGCGTAACCAGCGGCATTCCGGGCTACTTTATGTCCAGTGCGGTACGGGCTGCAGACGGTCGTTTTCTGGGGGCGATGGTGGTCAAGCTGGAGTTCCCGGAACTGGAACGCGAATGGAGCCAGGGTAACGACACGCTGCTTGTGACCGATAAGCGCGGCATTGTGTTTATTGCCAACCAACCGGGCTGGCGCTACCGACATCTGCGTGAATTGAGTGACCGTGATCTCAGCGAGATAACTCAAACGCGCCAATACGACAAACAACCTCTGACACTGCTGCCCACTCACACTCTGCGCAGTTTTGCCGATAACAGCTACCTGACTCGCGTTGACAGCCCGTCAGGGCCGTCCGACTACTTGTGGGAGAGCCAGGCGCTGAATCCAGAGGACTGGACTCTGCACTTGCTGCGTCAGCCGCAGTTGGCGTCCGAAGACAGCCGCAACGCGGCCCTGGCGGCCATCGGGTTGTGGTTGGCGCTGGTGTTTTTGGCCCTTTTTTTACTGCAACGCTGGCGGCTCGATCGTTTGCGCCAGCGCAACCGCGAAGAACTTGAGCAATTGGTTCAGGCCCGAACCCGCGATCTGCGTACCGCGCAAGATGGCCTTGTGCAATCCGCCAAACTCGCGGCATTAGGCCAAATGTCGGCGGCATTGGCCCACGAAATCAATCAACCACTGACCGCCCAACGCATGCAGTTGGCAACCCTGCGCCTGCTGCTGGATCACGGCCGTATCGACGACGCCTACAAAGCTCTGGCCCCCCTGGAGCAGATGCTCACCAGAATGGCCGCACTCACTGGTCATCTAAAAACGTACGCCCGGCAAAGCCCAAGTGGTTTACGCGAAAGGCTGGATCTGGCGAGCGTTGTCGATCAAGCCTTGCACTTGCTGGAGCCGCGATTGAACGAAGATTCTATCGACCTGAAGGTTGACCTGATACGCCCGGCGTGGGTACGCGGCGACGCGATCCGTCTGGAGCAAGTGCTCATCAACCTGCTGCGCAACGCACTGGATGCCCTGCGCGACAAACCCTGCAAACATTTGGAAGTCCGCATCAAGGCCGATCAACAGCTGTGGTATTTGACCGTGAGCGACAGCGGTGGCGGGATGAGTGATGAGCATTTGGGTAAAGTCTTCGATCCATTTTTCACCACCAAACCTGTAGGCGAAGGATTGGGCTTGGGCCTGGCCGTGTCTTACGCCATTGTTCACGAAATCGGTGGTCGTCTGACCGCTTGTAATCATGCCGATGGCGCGCAGTTCACGCTGACGCTGCCTGTCGCACAGGAATCATGAAACATGCTCAACTCGGTGATCGTGATTGATGATGAGGCCAGCATTCGCAATGCGGTTGAACAATGGCTAAGCCTGAGTGGCTTTGAAGTTCAGTTGTTCAGCTGTGCCGAAGAATGCCTCAACCAATTGCCAGCGCACTTTGCTGGAGTGATTGTCAGTGATGTACGCATGCCGGGCATGGGTGGGTTGGCCCTATTGTCGCGCTTGCAGCAGTTTGACCAGGATCTGCCAGTCATTTTACTGACCGGGCACGGCGATGTGCCCATGGCCGTTGAAGCCATGCGCGATGGCGCTTATGACTTTCTCGAAAAACCCTTCAGCCCTGAAGCGTTGTTAAGCAGCCTGCGCCGCGCCCTCGAAAAGCGCCAACTGGTGCTGGAAAACCGCCGTTTGCACGAGCAGGCCGCCCGGCGCGAACAGATAGAGGGGCGGTTGCTCGGCGTCTCGCGCAGCTTGCAGACCCTGCGCAGGCAAATCACTGATTTGGCACCATTGCCGGTAAACGTGCTGATCCGCGGTGAAACCGGCAGCGGCAAAGAGTTGGTTGCCCGTTGCCTGCATGATTTTGGCCCGCGTGCCGACAAACCTTTTGTGGCCCTGAACTGCGCGGCCATACCTGAGCACTTGTTTGAGGCCGAGCTGTTTGGCCATGAAAACGGCGCATTCACCGGCGCGCAGGGCAAGCGCATTGGCAAGTTGGAATACGCCGACGGCGGTACATTGTTTCTCGACGAAATCGAAAGCATGCCACTGGCTCAGCAAGCCAAACTGCTGAGGGTCCTACAGGAACAAAAACTCGAAAGACTGGGTTCCAACCAGAGCATCCATGTCGACTTGCGGGTGGTTGCAGCGACCAAGCCCGACCTTCTCGACGAGGCCCGCGCTGGCCGTTTTCGTGAAGATCTGGCGTATCGCCTGACGGTGGCTGAATTGCGTTTGGCGCCGCTACGTGAGCGTCGCGAAGACATTCCCATGCTCTATGACTTTTTTTCCCAGCATGCGGCGCAACGCATGGAACGCAGTGCCGCGCCCTTGACCGGGGGGCAACTGTCGTACCTGCTGAGCCACAGTTGGCCGGGTAATGTGCGTGAACTGGCTAACGTCGCCGAACGTCATGTACTGGGCCTGGACGACCCTCAGTTCGATGACATTGACGCCAGCCAATCGCTGGTTGCGCAGCAGGAAGCCTTTGAAGCGCATTGTTTGCGGGCCGCGCTGACGCGGCACAAAGGCGATATCAAAGCGGTGTTACACGAACTGCAACTGCCGCGCCGCACGCTGAATGAAAAAATGCAGCGCCATGGGTTGGTGCGTGAGACGTTTTTGATGATCGAGTAACCCCCTGCAACCCTCACCCTAGCCCTCTCCCAGAGGGAGAGGGGACTGACCGCGCGCGAATTTAAAATCCCCCCTCAATGAACCCCTCCTCTCCAAACCCCCTCTCCCTCTGGGAGAGGGCTGGGGTGAGGGGCTTATGATGTTCGGCGGATTTCCGCTCATCACCCGCCGAAAACCAGCGGATTTCCGCTCACTTCTTGACCCATCCCCCAATAAACAGGGCCTTACAGCCTTGGCACAACTCCTGCTATAGCCCCGCAAGCTCGCGTTTTGTCGCGCTATAACAAAACCAAGAAAAAAAGGATCCATTCAATGGACAATTCAAGCACCCTGCCTGCCGGGGCCGCGTCTGCGGCTCCAAAAGTAAGAACCACTTCCAGCCGCATTAAATCCATCTTCAGTGGCTCCGTCGGCAACATGGTCGAGTGGTACGACTGGTACGTCTACGCCGCCTTCTCGCTGTACTTCGCCAAGGCCTTTTTCCCTAAAGGCGACACCACCGCTCAGTTGCTCAATACCGCCGCCATCTTCGCCGTGGGCTTTTTGATGCGCCCTATCGGCGGCTGGCTGATGGGCCTGTACGCAGACCGTAAAGGCCGCAAAGCTGCATTGATGGCTTCGGTGTTGCTGATGTGCTTCGGCTCGCTGCTGATTGCACTGTCCCCCGGTTACGAAACCATCGGCGTCTGGGCACCCGTTCTGCTGGTGTTTGCCCGTCTGCTGCAAGGTTTGTCAGTGGGTGGCGAATACGGCACCTCGGCCACTTATCTGAGCGAAATGGCCACCAAAGAGCGACGCGGCTTCTTCTCAAGCTTCCAATACGTGACGCTGATCTCGGGTCAGCTCATCGCACTGGGCGTGTTGATCGTGCTGCAACAAACCCTGACTGAAGAACAGCTTTACAGCTGGGGCTGGCGTATTCCGTTTGTAATCGGCGCGCTCTGCGCTGTGGTTGCCTTGTACCTGCGACGGGGCATGGAAGAGACTGAATCATTCAAAAAGGTCAAAACCAAACCTAAAGAAAGCGCCATGCGCACCCTGATGCGGCATCCAAAAGAGCTGTTGACCGTTGTGGGTCTGACCATGGGCGGAACGCTGGCGTTTTACACCTACACCACGTACATGCAGAAGTACCTGGTGAACACGGTGGGCATGAGCATCTCGGACTCCACCACCATCTCGGCCGCCACGTTGTTCCTGTTCATGTGCATACAACCATTGGTGGGCGGGCTGTCGGACAAGATTGGCCGTCGTCCGATCCTGATTGCCTTTGGCGTACTGGGCACACTCTTCACCTACCCGATCCTGACCACGCTGCACACCATCACCACCTGGTGGGGCGCGTTCTTCCTGATTATGGCGGCGCTGATCATTGTCAGCGGTTACACCTCGATCAACGCAGTGGTGAAAGCAGAGCTGTTCCCGACCGAAATTCGTGCACTGGGCGTAGGTCTGCCGTATGCATTGACCGTGTCGATTTTCGGCGGTACGGCCGAATACATCGCCTTGTGGTTTAAAAGTTCCGGCATGGAGACTGGCTACTACTGGTACGTCACCGGCTGTATTGCCTGCTCACTGATGGTCTACGTGACCATGAAAGACACCCGCAAGCACTCGCGCATCGAAACCGATTAAACCTACTACCTGCAGGAACGCCACCGGTCGTTCCTGCAGGGCGTCATCGCCTAAGACAACTCAGCCAGGGCTGGCTGAGAGCGCTTATTTTTGGCATAAGCGGCACCCGCAATCATCACCAGCAATATAGCGGCCAGTACCACTGACGAACCTACCGTGCCGAAGTCCAGTCCGCCTTTGTCATGTGGCTTGGTCAGGAAGTCGCCCAGAGTAGCCCCAAAAGGACGTGTCAGTACAAACGCGACCCAGAACAGCACCACTGAAGACAGTTGGGTGAAGTAGCGCGCCAGCACCACGACCGCAATGGTCGCGCCTATAAACAACGCCCCGCCCGCAAAGCCTAGCCCTGAGTCATCGGCCAGATAGTCCCCCAGCGCCGTTCCCAAGGTGTTGGAAAACAAAATCGCCATCCAGTAAAACATCTCCCCACGCCGCGATTGAACCTTGCTGACATTGAGCGACTCCCCGCTCCATTTCCACGCGGCAAAAATGGCCACCAGAATCGATACCAGAATCAACGAGCCTGTTGCGTAACCTAACCCCAACGAGCGGTCCATAAAATCGGACATCGTTGTACCTGCTGTACTCGTGGACAGAATCACCAGCCAATACAGCACAGGGTTGTAGGTCCTGGAAAATAGTTGAGTCAGCAGGGTCAGCACAAAAACACTGATAAGGATCAGCGAACTGACGGCATACCCTACATTCAGGGTCATCGACAGCAAATCACCTGCCGTCTCACCCAGTGTCGTGGCGCAGATTTTCATCACCCAAAACGCAAGGGTGATCTGGGGAAGTTTATTCATAGGCTCAAGGCTCCAGTTGGCGGGTTGCAATGCCGCATCCAGTAGCGACATATGCACGGCTGAAGACTGGCGCTCAGGGAGTGAAAAATAGGTAATGCACAGATGAAAAGCCCGTCAGGGCAGGCTTTTGTGCAAATTAATGGCCCGTTAATACTGCTAGCGCATCCTCACCCTTAGCCCACTCGCACCTATGACAGCCTTGTGAACGGCCCACCAGGGCATTAACAGGCATTCATCACGTGATAAAGCGCGGGCTAACACATCGAATTAACTGATTACTATCTGCGATTTTTTGCGCTTTTTAATCAAATTATTCGGCGTAGTCTTAAACCCATACCCAGGGCATACCGCCCAACTGAACCAAGGAGCCTTACCATGAAAACTCAATTAATCCTCGCCGCTGCCCTGTCGGTTCTGGCGTTCAATTCCTTTGCCGCTGATGGTTATGACCGCACACACTCTTCGAGCTTTGCTGAAGATGGCTATAGCCGCACCGGTTCTGCCACTGTTGCTGCTGACGGTTATGACCGTACGCACTCCGCCACCTTTGCTGAAGATGGCTACGATCACACTCATTCAGCTTCTTTTGCAGAAGATGGCTATGACAACACCAATGGCGCTCGCTTCAGCTAACCCCTGCGGCAGGCTGAGTAGCCCGGCTTCGGCCGGGCTTAGTCATTTTTGGGGCACCTGAAAGCGTGTCGCTGATTGCGCAGTGAACGTAATAATGAGTTGAGAGACACGGGGAGCTCCCCCTTCGCATCCTGCGCCAGCGGCTACAGAGTCAAGACAGGCTTTGTCATTGGGCGAAATGCCCCGCACTATATGAGCCCTCTATTTCGGCGTATGCGGATTCTGCCCATGTCTGACGATATCCATTTCTACGAACCTTCCCAGGGGCACGGCCTGCCCCATGATCCGTTCAATGCCATTGTCGGGCCGCGCCCCATTGGCTGGATTTCGTCGCACGACGCCGAAGGCCGTTTGAATCTTGCGCCCTACAGCTTTTTCAACGCGTTCAACTACATCCCGCCGATCATCGGGTTTTGCAGTGTGGGCCGCAAAGACAGCCTCAATAACATTGAGCAAACCGGCGAGTTCGTCTGGAACCTGGCCACACGTCCTCTGGCTGAGGCGATGAACCAAAGCTGCGCAATGGTTGCACCTGACATCAATGAGTTCGAGCTGGCCGGACTGACCACTGCCGCCTCACGTGTCGTGAGCGTGCCACGTGTCGCCGAGACACCCGTATCGTTTGAATGCAAGGTCACACAGATCATTCAGTTACAAAGGGCCGATAAGGAACTCGTACCTAGCTGGCTGATTTTGGGGGAGGTGGTGGCAGTGCATATCGCCAAACACCTGCTTAAAGACGGGATTTACGACACGGCAGCTGCCGAGCCTATTTTGCGTGGCGGTGGCCCGGCGGACTATTTCCAGCTGGGCCCCGAGGCATTGTTCAAAATGCACCGCCCACGTTGATTACCAGACCAGCTCGGCGTCTTCAGTGACGCCTTGCAACACGTCAAGCTGTTGCGTTGCGGCAGCATCGGCCGCAGTGGCGGTCTTGAAGGTCTGGTCAGGCAATATTTTATGAAAACGCGGTGCCCCACCTTCGTACAGCGCTTTGACTGCAATAGCGGCGTGGTAAACACCGGGTTCTACCGGGACAACCGCCGCTACCGCTTCAAACTGTGCAAATTCTTTACGTGCCATGGTTTACATTCCGACCATTTAAAGTCGGCATTCTACCCGCTTAACCTGCGTGTTTCTGCATCGGGACCGCAACCTCTTCGGTGAACGTCTGGAACTCCAGGCGTTCAATCATCTGCTCGTTAAGCAGTACGCTGTAGACCTCCATCACCGAGGAGTTGAAGTAAGCCTGCATGGCACATTCGTCTTGCCAATAGCCGGCAATTTGCCACAACAACGGATCGCTGTCGCATTGCTGCAAGGCAAAGTGCAGGCAGCCCGGCGTCTTCAACGTGGGTTCTATCACGCGCATGAGGCACGCCTGTACTTGAACCGAGCATCCGGCGCGGGCATGCACCCGAGTGGTATGACTGACGCAATGGGACTGGGGCATGGTGGCCTCCACACTGAAAATGACCGTGGCAAGGTTCAAAGCTTAAAGCCCAGCCCTCCGCGCCGTTAGTCAATTCCTGCCCAAGGCTTGCACAATTCTGCAAAAGCACACAGGACGTGATCGACATTGCCCGAGCCCATGGCAGCAGCGCCTTACGCCATTTCGAGCAATACTCAGGGCTCACAGTGGATGTATTGGCGCAATAACGACTGACTCCGACAGGATCAGGCAAGACTACGGCAGAAATTGCCTACCCCTGCTCCTTGCACAAACATAAGCTGTGTCTCTACGGTCTTAATGAGGAAGTTCTGCATGTCGTTACTGGAACCGCCGCACCCCGCGCTCGATCCTGCGCTTGAAAAACAGCGCGTGGAACTGGCCGACCTGATTCACCGTCACGCGGCGCAGGATGGTTCGTTTACAACGCAGGTCGACGCCTTATTTGTGTCGCGCTACAGCGTCGCGAGCGACTTCGCTCCCAGCTTGCCGAAACCGGCGCTGTGCATCATGGCTCAAGGCCGCAAAGAGGTCAGACTGGGAGATGAGCACTTCGCCTATGACCCGCTTAATTACCTGGTGGTCTCGGTGTCGATGCCGATCAGTGGCCGTGTGCTGGAAGTGTCCTCTGAACGTCCCGTACTGGCATTGCGTCTGGACATTGACCCACTGGAGATATCTACACTGATCAGCGATGCAGGCCCGATGGGCGTACCGTCCAAACCGGCCGGGCGTGGACTGTACGTCGAGCCTATCGATCAGCCGATGCTGGATGCCTTGTTGCGACTGACGCGCCTGCTCGACACGCCGAAAGACATCGCCATGTTGGCCCCCTTGATCCGCCGCGAGATTCTGTACCGGCTGTTGCGCAGCCCACAGGGCTATCGCCTGTATGAAATCGCCAGCGAAAACAGCCAGGCACACCGCGTCACTCGGGCTATTTCCTGGCTCAACGGCAACTTTGAACAACCCCTGCGCATCGACAATCTGGCCCGCGAAGCCAACTTGAGCGTCTCGACCCTGCACCACCGGTTCAAGTCAGTCACCGCGATGAGCCCGTTGCAGTATCAAAAACAACTGCGACTCAACGAAGCGAGGCGGCTGATGCTCAGTGAAGGGCTTGATGCTTCGGCCGCAGGCTATCGCGTGGGTTATGAGAGCCCCTCACAGTTCAGCCGCGAGTACAGCCGTCAGTTTGGCGCACCGCCTGTACGGGATCTGGCGCGCCTGCGTATGACTTCATAGTGCCCAGGGTCTGTTCCCGCATCATTGCAAGCCGCGTCGCTGGCTAAATTTGATACGCGACTCTAGGCGTGTTGCCAACGCTGTTCATCGACCTCGATAAGGGTCGGGCCGTCGTGGTCGCCGGCACGGGCCAGGGCCGTGCGTAGCTGCGCGGGTCCTTCAACCGTCAACGCTGCACACCCCAGGGCTTTGGCCACGGCTATAAAGTCCGGGGTATAAATATCCACCCCCACCGGTTCAATGGCCCGGTTGAGCATGTACTTTTTAATCTCCCCGTAGCCCTGGTTATTCCAAAGCAACACGATAATCGGTGTGCGCGCCTCGACGGCACTGGCCAGCTCGCTCAAGGTAAATTGCAGACCCCCATCGCCGATCAAGCACAGCACCGGACCACCCGCATGCCCATCAGCACGACGCCCCAGCCAAGCGCCCACCGCGGCAGGCAAGGCATAACCAAGCGTGCCGTAACCGGTTGATGAGTTGAACCAGCGCCGTGGTTGTTCAGGGTTGAAGGTCAGATTGCCGGTGTACACCGGCTGTGTGGAGTCACCGACACACACAGCGTCTGGCAACACCTCGAAAACGGTCTGCAAAAAGAGGGTTTGCGCACGTGTGGGTGCATCCCAGTTGCTGGCCAACTCACTGCGCAGACGCTGGGCTCGCGCCGCGCCCCAATCGGTATCGCGTGGTGAAAAATGTTCGAGGTCAGCCAGCAAGGCTTCCGCTGCCAGCTTGGCATCAGCCACCAGCGCCAGTGTCGGCGGGTAGTTGCGCACGGTTTGATCCGGATCGATGTCGATGCGCAACAACGCGCCCGGGATCTCGAAACCGCCAGCGAAGGTCACGTCGTAATCGGTCTCGGCCAGCTCCGTGCCAATCGCCAGCACCACGTCCGCTTCAGCCACAAGCGCGCGGGTCGCCACCAATGACTGGGTAGAGCCAATCAACAGGGGGTGGCTGGAAGGCAACATGCCCTTTGCGTTAATGGTCAAGGCTACCGGCGCCCCGAGTCGTTCGGCCAACCGCGTGAGCGCCTCGGCGGCATCAATTGCCCCTCCGCCTGCCAGTATCAGCGGACGTTGGGCGTCGGCCAGGCGCTGGCTCATCTGGGCGATGGCCGCCGGCGCAGCGCCCGGACGAGCAACACTGACCGGATGACTGGCGAGTAATGCATCGGCATTTTCCACCAGTACGTCCAATGGGATTTCAATGTGCACCGGACGTGGCCTTCCCGCCTGAAACAGGGCAAACGCCCGCGCCAGCACACTCGGCAACTCTGCCGCAGACATAAGCGTATGGGAAAACGCGGCAACGCCGGCCATCATTGCGCTCTGATTCGGCAACTCATGCAGCTTGCCGCGCCCGCCGCCCAGCTGACTGCGCGACTGCACACTGGAAATCACCAGCATCGGGATTGAGTCGCCGTAGGCTTGCCCCATCGCCGTGGTGATATTGGTCATGCCCGGCCCGGTGATGATGAAACACACCCCCGGTTTGCCGCTGGTGCGCGCATAGCCATCAGCCATAAACCCGGCACCTTGCTCGTGCCGGGGAGTCACGTGACGAATGGTTGAACCTGCAAGGCCGCGATATAACTCAACGGTGTGCACACCGGGGATGCCAAACACCTGCTCAACACCATACGCCTCGAGCAACTTGACCAATACTTCGCCGCACGTCGCCATGTGTCCTGCCTTTTTAATTTACTTTTGAGCCTTTATTGAAGCGAGCACGTGTGGCGCGCACAACGCAATCCTGCTCATACTTGCCATGTCCTGGACTCATGGCTGCCCACCAATGAAACGCTTACCGCCGCTCCCTGCGCTGCACACGTTTATGATCACGGCTCAATGTTGCAACTTCACCCGCGCCGGTGAGCAGCTGCATATCACTCAAGGTGCGGTAAGCCGCCAGATTGCCGGGCTGGAAGAGCATCTGGGCTATTCGCTTTTTCATCGTTTGGCACGCGGCTTAAGCCTCACTGAGCAAGGTCAGGCGCTGTACCCTCGGATCGAACAGGCATTCGACTTGATTGGCGAAGCCATAGAGCAGACCGGCACACGCCGCACGCCATTGCAAATCAAGGCGCCGACCTGCATGCAGCGCTGGCTGCTGCCCAAACTCAAGCAGTGGCAAATGCTACGCCCCGACGTGCCGGTGGAATTGACCAGCAGCATTCAGCACGGGGTGGATTTTCGCCGTGAAACCTTCGACGCCGCCGTGGTCTACAGTCCGGTACCCGGACCTAAACGCGAGGGCCAACACCTGTTCGATGAGCACCTCACCCCCGTGTGCGCCCCGCACTTGTTACAAGGCAGCGCTGCGATCAACACGCTGACCGACCTTGAATACCACACGCTGTTGCATCCCAGCCGTGACCAGCGGGACTGGAACAACTGGCTAAACGCAGTGGGGGCCGACCTGTCTTTGATCCGCCACAGCCAGTACTTTGACACCCTGGACCTTGCCATGACGGTGGCGGCGCAAGGCAATGGTGTGGCGATTGGGGACTTGTCATTGATCGGCGACGACCTTCAGGCCGGCAATCTGGCGATGCCGTTCGATTTCAAAGTCGCGACAGGCGCAGGTTATTACCTGGTGTGCCCGCCTCGGCGCGAACCTTCGGCGCCGTTGCGAGCCTTGATGGAGTGGTTGCTGACTCAGGCTCACTCAACGCCAGGACCCGTTCGTTAAAGGGCACGCTGGCTCACCACTCCACTTCGCCTTTGGCGACTTTGGCGCTGAGTTCCAGCGAAGACTCTTCGCCCAGGTTCGGATAACGCTTTTTCATCGCAGCTATCAACTCGGCTGAATTTCTGGCTTTGGGCGTCTCTTCATCAAAGGCCTTGATGTAGTCGCGGGTGAAGTGAACCGAGCCCAAAGAACGGTCGTTTTCACCCAGGTAATGGCCGGGTACGACAATCTCGGGCTGCAAACTTTCGATGCGTTTAAGGGTCGCCAGCCACTGCCTGTGTGACTGTGGCGTTTGGGTATCGGCCATCCAGACATGCAGCTTGTCTGCCACCACTACACCCCCTACCACTGCCTTGAGCGACGGAATCCACACGTAGCTGCGCTGCGGTTGCCTGCCGGAAAGCCCCATGACGTCCAATTCATGGCCTTCAAGGGTCAAGGTATTGCCCTTCATCACTTCGGGCACAATGATGCGGCTGGGCACATCCGCGCCCATTTGAGGCCCCCAAAAAGCCAGTTTGGCGTCTTTGGTTTCATTGATATGAGCTACGGTCGGCCCCGAGGCAACCACCTTTGCATTCGGAAAGGCCTGGACCAGGGTTTCAAGGCCGAAGTAGTAATCTGGGTCGCCGTGGCTGATGTAGATCGTCGTCAGGTTTTTACCACTGTTACGAATCTTGTCGACCACCTGCCGGGCCTGAGTTTTGGCAAATTGGGCATCAATCAGAATGGCCTCTTTGTCGCCGCTGACCAGCACTGAGGACACCGCAAAAGCTGCCGAATCTCCAGGGTTGTAAACATCCAGGGTCAAAGGCGCCGTGGCTGCAACGGCCTGTGCCATGAGGCTCAGCAAAGTCATGCTAAGGAAAAAACGTCGTAAAACTCGCACTATCGACATAAATCATTCCTCGGCGGATAGATGTAAACATTAGGTCAAGCTTAGTGACCGCTTGGCCTTTCGTCTGCCACTTCATCCAAAGACTCGCTGGTAGTCCATTTGAAGGATGAACCTACGCATGACCACTCGTACAACTGACATGGCAGGAACCAGGGTCTGAGCTAGCCTCAAAGGTGTGATGTCTAGGTCTGACTCCGAATGAAGCAGGAGAGATAACGCCATGACCACTAAAACAAGAACCAGATGCATGACTCTGTTTATCGTTTTTGCTGCCGCTGCTCTGTTTGCAAGTGCGTGTTATCGCGCCGAACAAACGCGTCAAGCAGCCGGATTTACCGTCAGTTGCAATGGCGGGCACTGTAACTCAATGTTCAGCACATTGAGGTAATACCCGCAGACCGGACTGATCATCTCAGTTCGGTCTGTTTGAGTTAATCACGAACGACTGTACCTCCCGGGCTTTCGCGCGCACGTCTATCCAGTAGACTGATCAGATTTGCCCCCCAGGGATTCTTCGTGACCAGCTTGCATCAGCCCGCCTCGCCAAAACCCTCCATTCGCAGCATTCTGATTGCCCTGATGCTGGCGATATTCCTGGGTGCACTCGACCAGACCATCGTAGCCGTTTCGATACCCGCGATTTCCTCTCAATTCAAGGACGTCAGCCAATTGGCGTGGGTAATTTCCGGCTACATGGTGGCAATGACAGTGGCCGTGCCGATTTACGGCAAGCTGGGGGATTTATACGGACGTCGGCGCTTGATGCTGTTTGGCATGAGTGTTTTTACCCTGGCCTCGCTGTTTTGCGGGCTTGCGCAAAATATGGAACAACTGGTGCTGGCCCGGATCATTCAGGGCATTGGCGCGGGCGGCATGATCTCAGTCAGTCAGGCGATTATCGGCGACATCGTGCCGCCCCGTGAGCGCGGTCGCTATCAGGGCTACTTCAGCAGCATGTACGCCGTGGCCAGCGTTGCCGGCCCCGTACTGGGCGGCTACATGACTGAATTCCTATCCTGGCGCTGGGTATTTTTGATCAACTTGCCTCTTGGCCTTGCGGCGCTGTGGATTTCCCATCGCACGCTGATCGGGCTACCCGTCCCACAACGCAAACCGATCATTGATTATGCCGGCACAGTCCTGATGATCATCGGCCTGACGTCATTGCTGCTGGGTATCACCTTTATCGGCCAAGGCTACAGCTGGCATGGCGATCAGGTGATGGGCCTGCTGGTGGCTGCCGTGAGTGCTCTGGCACTGTTTGTGTGGCACGAGCGCCGCACTATAGAACCCTTGCTGCCCATGCACTTGTTTGCCAATCGCAATGCCGTGTTGTGCTGGTGCACGGTGTTCTTCACCAGTTTTCAGGCAATTTCGCTGATTGTGTTGATGCCACTGCGGTATCAAAGCATCACCGGGGCCGGGGCAGACAGTGCGGCGTTACACCTGCTGCCTCTGGCAATGGGTTTACCGATGGGCGCTTACTTTGCCGGGCGCATGACATCGGTGACCGGGCGTTACAAACCGATGATTCTGACAGGTGCGGCACTGATGCCATTTAGCATTTTGGGCATGGCCTTTAGCCCCCCGAGTGCCGAGGTGTTGAGTGGCGTATTCATGTTGTTGAGCGGAATAGCCGCGGGCATGCAGTTTCCGACGTCACTGGTGGGCGCGCAGAACTCGGTGCAACAGCATGATATTGGTGTGGCCACCAGCACCACGAACCTGTTTCGCTCACTGGGTGGCGCCATGGGCGTGGCGTTGATGTCAGCCTTGTTGCTCGCGCTGCTGCATGACTCATTGCTGGCACCTGTTACGGGTCAGCCACTGCTGGGTGAAGGCAGTTCGGGCAATGTGCTGCTGGATGGTTTAAACGCCGTGCAAGGGCCAGCGCTGGATGACCTGCGGCTGGAGCTGCTGCAGACATTCCGCCATTTGTTGACTGTCAGCGCGGTGGTTTCACTGCTGGGGTTGAGTGCGGCGATTGCCATGCCCAATCAACTGCTTCGCGGGCGGGGCGACAAGGTCAAAAGCCCCTCACCCTAACCCTCTCCCGGAGGGAGAGGGGATTAAAAGCAGAGGCTGATTTGCGCAACACCACCAATCAGCCATTTGTTGACTGTCAGCGCGGTGGTTTCGCTGTTGGGGTTGAGTGCGGCGATTGCCATGCCCAATCAACTACTTCGCGGGCGGGGCGACAAGGTCAAAAGCCCCTCACCCTAACCCTCTCCCGAGCAAAAGCTGATTTGCGCAACGCCACCAATCAGCCCCCTCTCCCTCCGGGAGAGGGTCGGGGTGAGGGCCAGCCACACCGCTAATTTCAAGGCTTGGCACTAATCTGCTTTTGCAAGTTTTGAATCTGACTTTGCAATGTGTTGATGTTGCGCGTCACTTGAGCGCGAAACACGTCAAATTCAGCAGCATTGGCACCTTTGGCAGGCACCGGACGATTTTCCAGTTCACTTTTGAGCACCAGTAAATCCTGCTCCAGACGCTCAATGGCAGCGCTTGGATTACCTTGCTTCTTCAAGGCCGCGACATCCGCTGCCTGCTGGTCAAAGCTGCCTTTGAGGGCCGAAACCTCGGCCGTCAAACCTTTTATCTGAGTATCAAATTTGGTTTGAGCCTCTTGCTCAGCCGTCACCTGCGCCAGCAACGCCGTATTGATTTTCTCAAACCGGGCATCCAACTCGCCTTTCTGCCCTTCAACCGCACCCTGCTGGCGCTTGCTCTGTTCAAGCAGTTGCTCTTCAAGTTGTTTGATCTGAAGTTTCAAGGCTTCACTGCCCGTGTTAAGGCTCGACTCGCTGGCCACCACTTTGCCGGATATAGCCTGCAATCGCCCTGCGGCTTCTTCACTGATGCGCGCAAAGCTTTCTTGCGTCGCTACTAACTGCTGCTCCATCAATGAAATCTGCTGAAAACTCCACCACGCCAACCCCGCAATAGCCAACAGCAGTGCGCCGATAAACGCCCACAAAGGGCCAGTGTGTGGCGCGTCCACCTTAATCACAGGTGCCGTGCGCGAATACACCGTGGTGCGTTCGCGGGCACCGGCACTTTGCACTCCGTCATCCTCCTCGATGGCATGCAGGGTGGGAACAGAGTCAAAATCATCGCGAGCATCGTTACGCATGAAAAAACCTTATAAAAACCTGGAGGTGAGTGTTAACGGTACGGCGATTGCTGAGCCTTCCACCAACCGCAAAATTCGTCCAGCGCGGCCCACAGTGTGACTTTGGGGTCGTAGTCGAGATAGTGCCGGGCACGGCTGATGTCGAGTGTGAAGTCCCTACTCATGAACTGTGCCCCCAAACGTGATTGCGAAGGCTCTGGCTGGCCCGGCCACAGCTTGCACGCCAACTCGCTCAAGGCCCCCATACTGTAAGCGAGACCATAGCTACGGTGACGGGTCACTTGCGCAATATTCATCTGACGCATCACATAATTAATCACATCCCACAACGGAATCGGCGCCCCATTACTGATGTTGTAGGCCTTGCCCAATGCAGAACCGCTCGCCAGCAGGCTGCTCAGCAGCGCATCACTGAGGTTTTGCACACTGGTGAAATCAACCTTGTTCAAACCGTTGCCGACGATCGCCAACCGACCTTTGCGCTGCATTTTCAATAAGCGCGGAAACACACTCATATCCCCCGCGCCGGTTACACATCGTGGGCGCAGGGCAATCACTTCGAGCCCGAACTCCTGGGCGCCAAAGACCTTTTGCTCGGCCAGATTTTTGGTAGCCGCATAAGGGTGCCGAAATCGTCGAGGCACCTGCTCTTCTGTCAGCCCGACATGAGAGCGCCCGTCGAAGTAAAGTGCGGCAGACGAGAGATGCACCAACCGCCGAACGCGCTGTTTCAAACAGGCTTCAACCACGTTTTCGGTGACCAGCACATTGTCGCGCTGGAAGTCCTGATAACGACCCCAAGTACCTCGGTGGCCCGCACAATGCACCACGGCATCGATATCGACGCACAAGTCGCGCACCAACAGACCATCGGTCAAATCACCCGGGATAAATTCAGCACCACGACGTACCAGGTGTTCAACACCCTCGGCTCGTCGTCCGCTGACCCGCACGTCAAAGCCCTGCTCCAAGGCAAAGCGCGCAAAGCGTCCGCCAATAAAGCCGCTCGCGCCGGTGACCAGAATCTTCATCAATCGCTCCAATGCTGTAATTCTTGTTGCTTGCTGTTTAAACGCTACTTGTCACAACAAAGGCACTAACCAGCGCTGCGCCGAACGCGATAAATGTTCGGTTAGCTGGCCCAGCAATTGTCCACCATTACGCCAATGATGCCAGTACAGTGGCACGTCGATGGGTTTATCTGGCAGCAACTCGACTAATACGCCATTTGCCAGCTGCTCACGCACCTGTAACTCCGGTACAAGCCCCCATCCCAGTCCGGCTTCGGTCAGGCGGATAAAACCTTCGGAAGACGGGCACAGATGATGCTCGAAACTGCCATCGACACCCAAGGCGGCCAAGTAACGGTGTTGCAGAAAATCATCCGGGCCGAACACCAGCGCGGGGGTTTTAGGGAGTAATTCGGCGCGAACACCACCAGGAAAATGCCGTGCAACGAACGCAGGGCTGGCGAGTGCCCGATAACGCATGGCCCCCAGTAAAACACTGCGCGCACCCGCTACCGGGCGTTCGCTGGCACATAAGCACGCGGCGACTTCCCCTGCCCGCATGCGTTTGAGCCCCACCGTCTGATCCTCTACCACCAAGTCCAATAGCAGGTGCTGTTCGGCACAGAAGTCACTGACCGCCGTCGCCCACCAAGTGGCCAGGCTGTCTGCATTCAAGGCAATGCGCAGACGCTCGGGCATCCCCTCGTCATCCAGCGCCGGTACGGCACTTTGCAAATCGCGCTCAAGCAAGCGCACTTGCTGAACATGGTTAAGCAAGCGTCGACCTATCTCAGTCGGGCTCGGCGGCGTTGCGCGAATCAGCACCGGTTGGCCAATACGCGCCTCGAGCAATTTGATGCGTTGGGAAACGGCCGATTGCGACAGACCCAATACCTGCGCAGCCCGCTCAAACCCCGCTTGTTCTACCACTGCGGCCAGCGCAGAAAGCAATTTATAGTCGAACATCAGTTTTCCTAATGAGCGATCAGTAGTATTGGTTTTTCTTATACAGCCAAGAACAGGACAATAGCCAGCAGCAAACTTCTTTCCGGCTGCAGTACAACGAGTGAATTTTATGTGGCAAAGCTATCTTAATGGTCTGTTGGTCGCGTTCGGTCTGATCATGGCCATCGGCACTCAGAATGCCTTCGTACTGGCGCAAAGCTTGCGTCGGGAACATCACCTGCCAGTGGCGGCATTTTGCGTGGTGTGCGATGCATTGCTCGTCGCTGCCGGTGTTTTTGGCCTGGCCACTGTTCTGGCGCAAAACCCGCTGCTGCTCAGTGCGGCACGCTGGGGTGGCGCGGTATTTTTGTTGTGGTACGGCACACAGGCGCTGCGTCGAGCATTTTCCAGTTCAAGCCTTGAGCAGACGGCCGGGCAGACAGCGCGTTCACTCAAAGCCGTCATGCTCAGTGCACTAGCGGTGACGTTGCTCAACCCGCATGTCTATCTCGATACCGTGTTGCTGATTGGCTCCCTTGGGGCGCAACAAAGTGTTCCCGGCGCATATGTGGTGGGTGCAGCCAGTGCGTCATTGTTGTGGTTTTTTACGCTGGCAATTGGAGCCGCTTGGTTGGCGCCTTGGCTGGCAAGACCCTCTACATGGCGCATTCTGGATATGTTAGTGGCAGTGATGATGTATGCGGTGGCAATACAGTTGATTCTGGCAGGATGAGATGGCTTCAAGCTTCACGCTTATAACCTGCCGCGTACCGCTCAATTTTTTATCAACCCGGCTGAAACGTCTATTCCACACAGTTGTCGCGTGGTTATGCCGCCACCCCGGTGCTATGATCTTGGCCTGCGCCGCAAAGAGTAAAAACTCCCTGGCGCGTGTTTGGCCGCCCGTGATCGGCCTTGCGCTCATCGCAACTGACCTGATTAGGAGAATCATCATGGCTTTCGAATTGCCGCCGCTGCCCTACGCACACGATGCCCTGCAGCCGCACATCTCCAAAGAAACCCTGGAGTTTCACCACGACAAGCACCACAACACCTACGTCGTGAACCTGAACAACCTGGTGCCAGGCACCGAGTTTGAAGGCAAAACCCTGGAAGAGATCGTCAAAACCTCTTCGGGTGGCATTTTCAACAACGCCGCTCAGGTCTGGAACCACACCTTTTACTGGAACTGCATGACGCCAAACGGCGGCGGCGAACCTACCGGTGCTCTGGCCGAAGCCATCAACGCTGCATTCGGTTCCTTCGACAAGTTCAAGGAAGAGTTCAGCAAAACGTCCATCGGCACATTCGGCTCCGGCTGGGGCTGGCTGGTCAAGAAAGCTGACGGTTCCCTGGCTCTGGCAAGCACCATTGGCGCCGGTAACCCGCTGACCAGCGGCGACACCCCGCTGCTGACCTGCGACGTTTGGGAACACGCTTACTACATCGACTACCGCAACGTACGTCCAAAATATGTAGAAGCGTTCTGGAACCTCGTTAACTGGAAGTTCGTCGCTGAGCAGTTCGAAGGCAAAACCTTCACCGCTTAAGCCTGACACCCAGTAAAAAACCCGGCTTGCCGGGTTTTTTATTGCCTGATTAAAAGCGCCCCACCCGATACGGGCGCCCCCTCCGACCGCTTCTCTTCTCGTGGTGACTCGTGCCCACCCGCTCATACTCAGTTAACAATACACCTGCACACTCGTCTTTGTGACTATCGTGAGATAGCTGCATCTAACATCCGCATCAATGTCCCTGTACACAGGCCACAGCAGTAACGGTAACAAACAAGGAATTGCGCTTTGAGGCTGGAATTCAAAAACAGCTTGTCACTCAAGCTACTCCGGGTTGTGCTGCTGTCAGCATTGGCCGTAGGGAGCGTAATCAGTTGCGCGCAAATCGTGCTGAATATCTACGAAACACGACGGACCCTGGAGCACGATGCTCAACGTTTACTGGTCATGTTTCGCGACCCATCGACTCAAGCGCTCTATAGCCTTGATCGCGATATGGCCATGCAAGTCATCAGCGGCCTGTTCCAGGATGACTCTGTCAGCCAAGCCTCGATTGGCAACTCCAGCACCGGGCCTCTTGCGCAAAAGTCCCGCCCCCTGATGGACACACCCTACCGTTGGCTCACCGATTACATATTGGGCAAGGAGCGCACCTTTACTATCCCGCTCAAAAGCAGCTCGCAATACAACGAGTATTACGGTGATTTGAGCCTCTCTCTCGATACAGCCATATACGGCGAAGCGTTTCTGACCAATGCCGCAGAGGTGTTTATCTCCGGTGTTTTACGGGCTCTGCTGATGGGGTTGGTGTTGTACCTCGTGTATCACTGGTTATTGACCCGCCCCCTCTCGAAAATCATCCGACACCTGACACGCGTTAACCCTGACCACCCCAGTAAAAACGCCATGCCGCTTCTCAAGGGCCATCAGCACAATGAGTTAGGGGTATGGGTCAATACGATTAATCAATTATTGGCATCCATTGAACGTAATACGCATCTACGTCGAGAAGCTGAAAGCTCTCTGCTTCGTATGACTCAGCATGACTTTCTGACGGGTCTGCCCAACCGTAAGCAACTGCAAATCCTACTGAGTAAAATGCTGGCCGATGCGGGCCGCTCCCAGCGCCGTGTAGCGGTGTTGTGTGTCGGCCTGGACGATTTCAAAGATATAAACGAACAGTTTGGTTATCAGGCTGGCGATCAGTTGTTGCAGGTCATTACCGACCGATTGCAGAGCCATAATCAAACCGTCGGGGCACTGGCTCGTCTGGGCGGGGATCAATTCGCGTTAATTCAGCCACACATTGAACAGCCCTACGAGTCTGCCGAATTAGCTCAAAGCATTCTGGATACATTCCTCACACCCTTCAACGTGGGTCAACACGCCATTCGCTTGCGGGCAACGATTGGCATTACGCTGTTTCCAGAAGACAGCGACACGGCTGAACAATTGCTACAAAAAGCCGAACAAACCATGACGCTGGCGAAAACCCGTTCACGAGGCCGTTATCAGTTTTATATTGCCAGTGTGGATCGCCAAATGCGCCGCATGCGTGAACTTGAACAAGACCTGCAAGACGCCTTGCCCAACAACCAGCTCTACCTGGTTTACCAACCGCAAATTCGTTACAGCGACCACCGTATCGTGGGCGTCGAAGCGTTATTACGTTGGAAGCACCCCAAGCACGGCATGATCGCTCCTGACCTCTTTATTCCGCTGGCTGAAAAAAACGCCAGCATTATTGCGATCGGTGAGTGGGTGCTGGACCAAGCCTGTCGCCAACTGCGGGAATGGCATGATCTGGGCTTCAATGAACTGCGCATAGCGGTGAATCTGTCGACGGTGCAGTTACACCATGCCGACTTGCCAGAAATGATCGATAGCCTGTTACAGAGCCACTGCCTGGCACCGCGCAGTCTAGAGCTGGAAGTCACTGAAACCAGCCTTATGGAAGACATCAACACCGCCCGCCAACACTTGCTCAGCCTGCGTCGCTCCGGGGCCCTGATCGCCATTGATGATTTTGGAACGGGTTACTCGTCATTGAGTTACCTCAAGAGCCTGCCGCTAGACAAAATCAAGATCGACAAGAGTTTTGTTCAAGACCTGATGAAGGACGACGACGATGCAACTATTGTGCGGGCCATTATTCAACTGGGTAAAAGCCTGGGCATGCAGGTCATTGCCGAGGGCGTCGAAACCATTGAACAAGAAACGTATGTGATCAAGGAGGGCTGCCATGAAGGTCAGGGCTATTTGTACAGTAAACCCCTGTCTGCGCGGGCCTTGAGCGCGTATCTGATCAAGGAAGAGCGTGAACGCACGCTCATTCTGTAAATCCATATTTCAAGATTTGGGACAGAATCAGCCTGAGACTATGTAAATAAGAAAGATTTCCAACACTAACCCTTTACACAAAATGCATATCTTTCGCATCATGTCGCAGTTTTGCGTGCAGCCGCACGCTTGTCCCACCTCTCGAAGCAGGATTTTCGCCATGATTCGTATGCCCCTGGCCACCGCCAGTCTGCTGGCCATTGCTATCACACTCGCCGGTTGTGGCGACAAGGACAAGGAAAAAACAGCTGCGGCTCCAACGCCAGCGGCAACGACCAACGTGGCAACACCGGCCACTGACATCACCGCAGCCAAAGTTGATGAAGCAGCGGCCAAAGCCGTTGTCGGCCACTACGCTGACATGGTTCACGCCGTGTACAGCGACGCCGAATCCACCGCGAAAAACCTGCAAACCGCTATCGACGCGTTCCTTGCCAAGCCCAACGACGAGACCTTGAAAGCCGCTCGCGAGGCGTGGGTTCAAGCCCGTGTGCCTTACCTGCAAAGCGAAGTGTTCCGCTTCGGCAACACCATCATTGATGACTGGGAAGGCCAAGTGAACGCCTGGCCGCTGGACGAAGGCCTGATCGATTACGTTGACGCTTCCTACGCTGGCGCACTGGGCAATCCGGGGGCCAATGCAAACATCATCGCCAACACCGAGATTCAGGTCGGCGAAGACAAAGTCGACGTGACTGAAATCACACCTGAAACCCTGGCCAGCCTGAACGAACTGGGCGGTTCTGAAGCCAACGTTGCGACTGGCTACCACGCCATCGAATTCCTGTTGTGGGGCCAGGATCTCAACGGCACCGGCCCGGGCGCAGGCAACCGTCCTGCCTCCGACTACCTTGAAGGCGAAGGCGCTACCGGCGGCCACAATGATCGCCGTCGTGCGTACCTGAAAGCCGTAACCCAACTGCTGGTGAACGACCTGAACGAAATGGTCGGTAACTGGGCACCGAATGTGGCCGACAACTACCGCGCTACCCTCGAAGCCGATACACCGCAAAACGGTCTGCGCAAAATGCTGTTTGGCATGGGCAGCCTGTCGTTGGGCGAACTGGCTGGCGAGCGCATGAAAGTGTCGCTGGAAGCCAACTCCCCGGAAGACGAACAAGACTGCTTCAGCGACAACACCCACAACTCGCACTTCTACGACGCCAAAGGTATTCGTAACGTGTACCTGGGCGAGTACGTCCGCGCTGACGGCACCAAAATGACCGGCCCTAGCCTGTCTTCTCTGGTGGTGGTGGTTGACCCCGCTACAGACGCCACGTTGAAATCCGATCTGGCTGACACCGAAGCCAAGATTCAGGTCATGGTTGACCACGCCAACAAGGGTGAGCACTACGACCAGTTGATCGCAGCGGGCAACGAAGCCGGCAACCAAGTCGTTCGTGACGCCATTGCAGCCCTGGTCAAACAGACCGGCGCTATCGAGCAAGCCGCTGGCAAACTCGGTATCAGCGACCTGAACCCGGATAACGCCGATCACGAGTTCTGATCAAGAAAGTAAAAGCACACACGCGATTTAAGGGTTGAAAGCCCTCACGGAAATCCATTGGGATGGGCGTGTAGTCACAACGATAAAACCGGTGCCCGTACAGGCATCGGTTTTTTTGTTTTACCGGCCCGGTATGTGTAAATCCAGCGCTAGTGGCTTTTAAATACGGCCGGGGGATGCAGACAATCAAAATTATAAGGATCCATCTCACACTTATAAGCAAGCTCAGTGCCGGAATCTTTTTGAGGAAAGTATCCCTTGGGAAATAGCCGTGCATTCGCACAGCCAGAAAGTAATATCACTGCAATCAATACCGATAATCCTTTCATGGGCTCTTCTGCTTATCCATTTTTTAGCGAGCATAACGAATGGGTAGAAGCGCTGAATATCACTTGTATCCGATTGTTTTGTACGAAGTACGACTCGTATTACCTAGTTTGTAAGGTCTGGTTGAATGAATTTGCTCCGGCGACCCGCTGGTCATCATCGTGAGAATGAACGTTCAAGCAGACTGTGCAGCCACACGTCAAACCAAACGCTAATCCCTCTTATTTCAATTCACCTTCCCTGATAAACTTTGCGCCCTCGATTTTGCTCGCTGATCTGGACGCTTGATGCCCTCGTTGCCTCTTCGCCTGTCTCTGCTGCTGTTGGCCCTGGGCCTCGGCGGCTGTGATGATGCCCCGCGCTTCACCAAACCCGAGCCCGGCGAAGCCCGCTCAGGCGGTGCAACGACTGTGCGCAAAAACGATCAAAATGCGTTTTCCATGCCGTCCGCCAACCTTTCGCCTACACGGCGTCTGGATTTCAGCGTCGGCAACAGTTTTTTTCGCAGCCCTTGGGTCATCGCACCGTCCACCACCACCGCACGTGATGGTTTAGGCCCGCTGTTCAACACCAATGCCTGCCAAAATTGTCATATCAAGGATGGTCGCGGCCACCCGCCACTGCCTGATGCCAAAAACGCTGTGTCCATGCTGGTGCGCCTGTCGATACCTAACGATCCGGCTTACACCTCGCTGATCGAGAAAGCCGGGATCGTTCCCGAACCCGTGTATGGCGGCCAATTACAGGATATGGCCGTGCCCGGTGTTGCCCCCGAGGGCAAGGTGCGGGTTGATTACACAGCTGTGCCGGTGCGCTTTAAAGACGGCACCGAAGTGCAGTTACGCAAACCGACGCTGCAAATTACCCAACTGGGTTATGGCCCGATGCACCCCGACACACGCTTCTCAGCTCGCGTTGCGCCACCGATGATTGGCCTGGGCTTGTTGGAAGCCATCCCCAATGCAGCGATTCTGGCCAACGCCGACCAGCAGAAGAACAACCGCGAAGGTATCGCCGGTCGCCCCAACTGGGTGTGGGACGACACACAGCAAAAGACTGTTTTAGGTCGTTTTGGCTGGAAAGCCGGGCAACCCAATCTCAATCAACAAAATGTTCACGCCTTTTCTGGTGATATGGGACTAACCACCCACCTGAGACCTTTTGATGATTGCACCCCGGCACAGACGGACTGTCTTTCAGCACCTAACGGCAATGGCCCGCAGGGTGAGCCGGAAGTGAGCGAGAATATTTTGCGTCTTGTGGAGTTCTACACCCGCAACCTCGCGGTGCCCGCACGAAGGGACGTAGGATCACCAGACGTACTGGCCGGTAAAAATCTGTTTTATCAGGCCGGCTGCGCCTCATGCCATACACCGACGTTCACCACTTCGCCTGATGCCGCTGAACCCGAGTTGGCCAATCAGGTCATTCACCCGTACAGCGATTTGTTGTTGCACGACATGGGCCCCGGCCTTGCCGATAACCGCACCGAGTTCGCCGCCTCGGGCAGCGACTGGCGAACCCCGCCGCTGTGGGGGATCGGTTTGACCCAAACCGTCAGTGGCCATACTCAGTTTTTACACGATGGCCGTGCACGTAACCTGCTCGAAGCCGTCCTGTGGCACGGTGGAGAAGCCGAGCCGGCCAAGCAGCACGTTTTGCAATTCAATGCCGAGCAGCGTACTGCGTTGCTGGCGTTCCTGAACTCTCTTTAAACGCTTTACACGATCGGGGACCCCGACATGTTTCGACCCAAGCTGTTGTTCACCAGCCTTGCCGCTATCGCTTTGGCGGCCTGCTCGCCACAAGACCCGCAAGCCGTCACTTCGGCCGCTATCGCCAAGCAGGTGATTCTGCCTACGTACAGCCGATGGGTTGAAGCTGACCGCCAACTGGCCATCAGCGCGCTGGCGTATTGCGAGGGTAAAGAAACCCTGGAGACCGCTCGTGCCGACTTCCAGCACGCGCAAAAAGCCTGGGCCGAGCTGCAACCTTTGCTGATCGGGCCATTGGCCGAAGGCAATCGTTCGTGGCAAGTACAGTTCTGGCCGGACAAAAAGAATTTGGTCGGCCGTCAGGTTGAGCAACTGGTCATTGCCCAGCCGCAAATCGATGCTGACGCACTGGCCAAGTCCAGCGTTGTGGTACAAGGCCTGTCAGCCTACGAGTACATTCTGTTCGACAGCAATATCGACCTGGCTGACCCGGCACAAAAAGCCCGTTACTGCCCGCTGTTGACCGCTATTGGCGAACGTCAGAAACAACTGGCCGAAGAGATTCTGGCCAGCTGGAACAGCACGGATGGCATGCTGGCACAGATGACCAAGTTCCCGAACCAACGCTATGCAGACTCTCACGAAGCCATCGCTGATCTGTTGCGTGCCCAGGTGACCGCGCTCGACACCCTGAAAAAGAAACTCGGCACGCCAATGGGCCGCCAGAGCAAGGGCATTGCTCAACCGTTGCAAGCAGAGGCATGGCGCAGCCAGTCCTCCCTGCAAAGCTTGGCCGCCAGCCTCTCAGCCGCGCAGACCGTATGGGTCGGCGTGGATAACAAGGGCTTGCGTGGTTTGTTACCTTCAGATCAAAAGCCACTGGCCGACAAGATCGACGCAGCCTATGCCGCATCGCTCAAACTGTTCAACGACAACCAGCGCTCATTGAGCGAGCTGCTGGCCGATGAGGCCGGCCGTGCTCAACTGAACACCATTTACGACAGCCTGAACGTCGTCCACCGCCTGCATGAAGGCGAGCTGGCCAAAGCGCTGGGCATACAACTGGGCTTTAACGCCAACGACGGCGATTGATGAAGAGGGTTCGATGATGCGCAGGCAAGCACTCAAGCTCGGCGATCTACTGCTGAGCGCTGTCACCTTGGGTGGCTGGTCGCTGTTTCGGCAAAAAGGCCAAGGCCCGCTGTTGCTCAGCGCCCGTGACGATGTAGACGGCAATCACTTTGCCGTCGGGTATCGTCTGGATGGCACCCGAGTCTTCAGCACTCAGGTCGGCCAGCGTTGCCATGACATCATTAACCACCCGACCCTGCCTGTCGCATTGTTTGTGGCCCGGCGCCCTGGCACCGAAAGCTACCTGATCAGCCTGACTGACGGGCAACTGTTGCAAACACTGACCTCACTGCCCAATCGTCATTTTTACGGTCACGCGGTGATCCACAAAGATGGCGAGTGGCTCTACGCCACGGAAAACGACACCACAGATCCGGGCCGCGGCTTGCTCGGGGTTTATCGCTTTGAAGGCGAACGCCTGACCCATAGCGGCGAAATTCCGACTCACGGCGTTGGCCCGCATCAAGTGTCGTGGATGCCCGACGGCGAAACACTGGTGGTCGCCAATGGCGGCATTCGCACTGAGGCCGAAAGCCGCGTTGAGATGAATCTGAACGCGATGGAGCCCAGCCTGGTGCTGATGCAACGCGATGGCACCCTGCTGAGCAAAGAAACGCTGAGTCAACAAATGAACAGCGTGCGCCACTTGGGCATCGCCAATGACGGCACCATCGTGGCGTGTCAGCAATTTATGGGGGACGCTCAGACGTTATCGCAATTATTGGCAATTAAACGGCCGGGCATGGCGTTTGAGCCGTTTCCAGTGAAGGAAGAGCAACTGCGGGCCATGGGTCACTACACGGCCAGTGTGGCGGTGCACAGTGAATTACGGTTAGTCGCATTGACGGCGCCGCGCGGTAATCGCTTTTTTGTCTGGGACCTGGACAACGGCGATTTACGTCTCGATGCCCCTCTGCCCGACTGCGCGGGGGTAGCGGCGGTAAGAGATGGTTTTGTCGTCACATCCGGCCAAGGACGTTGCCGCTTCTATGATTGCCGCCAAAAATTGCTGACCGCCAAGCCGTTGGAGTTGCCGTCAGGCTTGTGGGACAACCACTTGCATGTAATGTAGGGCGTTGTCATTGCTGGCGAAGACGACCGAGAAAGCGTCATCGCCAGCAACGATAATGCGGCGGCTACCCCTGCCCCTTCAAGCCCTGGGCCATTCCAAACATAAACAACAGCAGGTCATGATCAGGCTGTGCCGCTTCGGCAGGTTTAATGACTCGCGGCAAGGGGCAATTGGCACTATTAGGCCCGCTAATCACCTGCATCACCGGCTGCTCCCATGCGGCCATCGCCACGGAGGCAACAGCAAGAGCCACCAGCAAAAACAAACCTCGTGCTATTTCTCTCTTCATCACCGTAAACCTTTGATGGCGCTACCAAACACCTTTTCATAAAAGTAGTTCAGTTTTTTCCATTCATCGGCATTCCACGACGAATGGCGCCGTAGCTGTTTAAGATCGTGCAGTGCTGCCTTATGCGCGGTCAGTCGTTGACGGCATTTCTCAAGGTCGAGCAGGGCCACATCAACAACTGCGCTCTCCCCCGTACCCGTGACGCGAACAAAGATGTGTTTGGCGTATAAACAGCTGTGTTGCCAGCGCCCCAGATGCATGCGTGCCAGATTGTGGGCGATGCTTTCAAGGACTCGATCATGGACCGCTTCGCCATGACGCTCACGCTCACCGGCTGCGTACCAGTTATCGACTTCGACAAAACCCTCCAGCGCAGCGGTCACTAACAGGGCACGCCACTGTTTGTCTGCACCTTGCCGGGCTGCGCAGTAAACCAATTCAGGAACACCCACGGACAATTTTGTCAGGGCCTGCAACGCATCCCGCTCACGCAAGACCGTCGGGCGCCCCAGCGGATAGCGCCAGCTGCGGTAGGTATGCCCGACCTGACGTTTGACATACAGCAACCGCCCACCTTCTTCATATATTCGCTGCACGCCGCTCTCACCGCCGCGACGCTGGTTCGGCTCCTCGACCCACTCGCCTTGCTGCTGCCAATAAAATTCAAAGCGATCTTCGGTCGCAGCGTCGGATGGCGATACTGAATCAGCGGTCATTTATTACCTCTTGCGCAATATGTAAACCCGCCACATGGCGTAGAGCGGGATAAAATCAAAATGGTTCTGAACTGTAAACCCGGCCTTCTTAAACTCGGACTCAACCGTATCGGCTGGTAACACAAAGCGATTTTGGTAACCCTCGGCCCCGCTATCGAACTGGCGAAGTCGCTCTAGACGTTTGCGTTTCCAGGCTTTGAAGTTACCGTCCACCCACAAAGAAATGATTACGCTGTCTCGGCTGACCCTATGAAACTCCCGTAGCAGAGCCATGCGATGGCTTGAATCGCCAATATGATGGAGCAAGCGCATAGAGAAAATGCTGTCGACCGAATTGTCAGGCAGATCAATATCAAATGCAGATGTCTGCAAACGTCGTACCCGTTTCACCACTTCGCCAGGTTGTGCCAGCGATGCGACGTCCAGCATGGCTGCCGAATAGTCGGCACCGATGATTTCACGGTTGGTTTTTTCAGCCAATAACGGCCAAAAACGGCCTGCCCCACAGGGTAAATCCAGCACCAGACCCGGCTCACCGGCCAATTCCAAGGCTTTGCGAGCCAATTGCTCATCACGCTTATGCGAAAGGCGACGCGCTAACCCGTCCTGATGTTTAACCAAGTATTCGCTTGCGTGTTGCGGGTCATACTTTTCAGAAAATTTAAGTTTGATTGTTGAGTTCACAATGACTCTCCTGAAGCGTGTAGCCTCAACTTTAATCAGGAGAACGTGCGTAACAGGTCATTACAAAGTGAAAATTATGTGCCCTGACCCAGCAAACGTTGCAGGGTTTTACAGAGCCTAAATACTGGCTATGGGCCAGTTAATGAACCAGTCATAGGTCTTCAGGGTTTAATTCAACATGGAAGCGGCAACCATTAGGCTCCATGGTCGTCAGCGTCACGCGCCACCCTTGGCTGTCACAGATTCGTTGCACCAGCGAGAGCCCCAGACCCAACCCTTCGCCCCGCTTTTCGCTGCCTCGAACAAAGGGCTGAAACATAGCCTGGCGTTTCTCTTCAGGGATCCCCACTCCGCTGTCTTCCACCACAAAGCCGGTGGGCTCCAGGCTTAAGCGGATAAAGCCGGTGTCGGTGTAATGCAAGGCATTGCGCAGCAGATTGCCCATCACCGCATGCAAGAAAGTGGCGTTATAGCGGGTGTCCAATGGGTTACCCGGGTCATAAATGAGCTTGAGGCCTTTGGCCTCAATGGGGCCACGCCACAAACTGATCAACCCTTCGGCCACGGTGGTAAGGGTGACCGTCGGCGACATGCTCGCGTCTTCATGTTGCGCGCGCGCCAGCATCAGGAAGGTTTGAACCAGTTCGCGCATTTCTTCACAGGCACGTGATATTCGCTCGACCTGAGCGCGGCTGCGTTGATCCAGCGACGGACTTTCAAGCAGTAGCTCACAAGAGCTGGCCAGTACCATCAAGGGCGTACGCAGTTCATGACTGACATCACTGGTAAACAACCGCTCACGGGTGAGGGTGTCACGCAAGCGGCCTAATGTGGCATCGAAGGCCACCGCCAATTCGCCCACTTCATCGGCCGCGTAGTCTGGTGCCAAAGGGGGGGCCAAGCCGAGCAACTGATCGCGGTGACGCACCTGCCGCGCCAACCGCACTACCGGCGCCATCACCCGGCGCGCCAGTACCCAACCGAGGAAGACCGCCAGCGCCAACGCCAGCACGAAGCCGACCACAACCACGGCAAACAGCACACGTTCACGCTCTTCAAAATCACTTTGATCTTGCAGCAAGACGTAGCGGCGCCCATCGACGACTTCAACCATCGCGTGATACGACAGTTGATCACGAAAGACCTCATGAAACCCCGGATCGAGATGCCGCAGGTCTTTAGGCAAAGCAAAATCACCGCGCCCGCCGCTGTAATAAAACAGTTGATCGGGCTCAGGACGATGGTTCCAGTCGGCGACGTTATCCATCAGCAGCAAACGCTGAAGGTCACCGCCCAAGCCAGCAGAAATGAGTTTCTCTTCGACCAGGTGAACCGTGGCAACAATGCCCATAGCGAAGGTGCCTGCCACTAAAGCGCTCATCAACGCAAAGGCGATAATGATCCGCTGAGCAAGGCTTTGCTTAAACTCCATCACGGCTCTCGGCGAGGCGATAACCCACACCATGAACAGTTTGCAGCAATGGTTTTTCGAACGGTTTGTCGATCACTTGGCGCAATTGGTGAACATGACTGCGCAGGCTGTCGCTGTCCGGGCAGTCATCACCCCACAAGGCTTCTTCAAGTACCTCGCGGCGTAATACATGAGGGCTTTTCTGCATCAGTACGGCAAGTAATTTAAGCCCGACGGGGTTGAGTTTGAGCAGACGCCCTTCGCGGGTGACTTCAAGGGTGTCGAGGTCGTATTTCAAATCACCCACTTGCAACTCCCGTCGGCCACCGCCTTGGGCACGACGCAACACTGCTTCGATTCGCGCAGCCAGTTCTGACAGCGCGAAAGGTTTGAGCAGGTAGTCGTCGGCACCGGACTTGAAGCCTTGCAAACGGTCATCCAGTTGATCGCGAGCCGTCAACATGATCACCGGAGTGTCGCGACGCGCATCTTCGCGCAGGCGTTTGCACAGGGTATAGCCGTCGATACCAGGCAACATGATGTCGAGCACGATCAGGTCGTAATGCTCGGTTGCCGCCAGATGCAAGCCTGACAAGCCGTCCTGCGCACAGTCCACGGTATAACCTTTAAGCCCCAAGTAGTCGGCTAGATTGGCGAGGATATCGCGGTTGTCTTCAACCAATAGAATTCGCATGGGCACTTCTCCGTACGCAGTTACCGCCATGTTGGCTCGCGCAGCTTAAGTCCTGTCACTGCACAGAGCCAGCGCTCTGGGGCATTTATATGGTTTAGTTATTTGCCGGGCGCATATGACATTTTTTTTACTAACGGTTCACATACCCCCTACAGTAGCGACCGCACACTTGCGCACCCCCAGGGTTTAAGGAAAAACACTCATGCGTCTGCTGTACTCCGCGCCTATGCGCTATCTACTGTTATTGACGGGCTGCTGGCTTGCGACCTTTTTAATCACCCGAGGGGTGTTGCTGGCCACTCACCTTGGCGAGGCCGGCAATCACTGGCTGCCTGTATTTGGCATTGGCTTGCTCTACGACCTTGGTTTTCTGGCCTATGCCGCCGTGCCACTGGGACTGTATCTACTGCTGTGCCCGCCTGGGCTGTGGCGTCGTCGCGGCCATCAGTGGTTCCTGCAAGGCCTGCTGACCGTCAGTCTGTTTGCCATGCTGTTCACAGCAGTGGCGGAATGGCTGTTCTGGGATGAGTTCGGCGTGCGCTTCAATTTTATCGCCGTGGACTATTTGGTTTACTCCGATGAAGTGCTGAATAACGTCATGGAGTCCTACCCGATTGGCATGTTGCTAAGCGCCATTGGCGTCGTAGCCATTCTTCTAAGCATCGCGTTGCGCAAACCATTCAACGCCGCGATCAATGCACCGCTACCGACCGTTCGCGGACGTGCCGCCACCTTGGCCGGCTTGCTACTGGTGGCCGGGCTGAGCCTGCAACTGCTTGATCAGGATACCCCGCGCGGCCAGGGCGGCAACGCCTATCAGCATGAGCTGGCCAGCAACGGCCCGTACCAATTCTTCGCAGCCTTCCGTAACAACGAACTCGATTATCAGCAGTTCTACACCAGCCTGCCCACGGCGGTGGTGGCCAAGCAGTTGCGCAGCGAGCTGGCTGAGCCCAATGCGACGTTTGTCGGCACGGACCCGCTGGATATCCGCCGCACTATTGATAACCCCGGCGCTGCGCGCCAACCCAACATCGTGCTGGTCACCATAGAGAGCCTGAGTGCGAAATATTTGGGCAGCAATGGCGATGGTCGCAACCTGACCCCTCACCTCGATCAGTTGCGTAAAGAGAGTCTGTATTTCAATAACTTCTATGCCACCGGCACCCGTACGGATCGTGGGCTGGAAGCGATTACTCTGGCCATTCCACCCACACCGGGGCGCTCAATCGTCAAGCGTATCGGTCGTGAAAGTGGCTTTGCCAGCCTTGGGCAACAGTTGAATGCGGTCGGGTATGACAGTGTATTTGTGTACGGGGGGCGTGGTTACTTCGACAACATGAACGCGTTCTTTAGTGGGAATGGCTATCGCGTCGTCGACCAAAGCAGCGTGAATGAAGCCGACATCCACTTCAAAAACGCGTGGGGCATGGCGGACGAAGACCTGTACCGTGAAACCCTGAAACTGGCCGATGCCGACTACGCTCAGCAAAAGCCGTTTTTGCTGCAATTGATGACCACATCAAACCATCGTCCTTATACCTATCCAGAAGGCCGAATCGACATCAAGTCGGGTAATGGTCGCGATGGGGCAGTGAAATACACCGACTACGCCATCGGCCAATTCCTCGAGAATGCGCGGAAAAAACCGTGGTTTGACAACACCATCTTTATCTTCGTGGCTGATCACACGGCGGGTAGTGCGGGCAAAGAAGACTTGCCGATCAGCAACTACCAAATCCCGTTGTTTATTTATGCGCCAAAGCTGATTGAAGCGCGCGAAAACGCGCAACTGGCGAGCCAGATCGACCTTGCACCCACCCTGCTCGGCTTGTTGAACATGGATTACCAGTCGACGTTCTTTGGTCGTAACGTGTTGCAGGACAACCCGCTGGCACCGCGTGTGGTGGTGGGCAACTATCAGCACCTTGGACTGTTCGACGGCAAGAACCTGGCGATATTGAGCCCGCGCCAGGGGCTACGTCGCCACGATGAAGCGCTGACGGCCAGTGTTGAATCGCGCGTACCGGCGACCGATCCGCTGGTAGAGCGGGCGATTACCTACTATCAGGCCGCGAGCTATGGCTATAAGCAGCAGTTGCTGAGCTGGAAGCCGGAGCACAAGTCGCCAGTGCAGGTCACAGAGCGCTGATTGAGCCGCAACCCTCACCCCAACCCTCTCCCAAAGGGAGAGGGAGCTGATTTGCGGTAGAACTCAGGTTTGAGCATCTCCCAGATCAGTCACTCTCTCTCCAAAGGGAGAGGGAGCTGATTTGCGGTGGAACACAGGTTTGAGCATCACCTCGATCAGTCCCCTCTCCCTCTGGGAGAGGGAGCTGTCTTGCGGTGGAACATAGGTTTGAGCATCACCTCGATCAGTCCCCTCTCCCTCTGGGAGAGGGAGCTGATTTGCGGTGGAACATAGGTTTGAGCATCACCTCGATCAGTCCCCTCTCCCTCTGGGAGAGGGAGCTGATTTGCGGTGGAACACAGGTTTGAGCATCACCTCGATCAGTCCCCTCTCCCTCTGGGAGAGGGAGCTGATTTGCGGTGGAACACAGGTTTGAGCATCACCTCGATCAGTCCCCTCTCCCTCTGGGAGAGGGCTAGGGTGAGGGGCTTTTAACCATACATAACCCACAAAAAAGCCCCGCCTGATTACTCAGGCGGGGCTTTTGCGTATCGGGGTAAAGCTGGCTTACATCATGCCGCCCATACCACCCATACCGCCCATGTCTGGCATACCGCCGCCAGCTGGTTTGTCTTCCTGGATCTCAGCGATCATCGCCTCAGTGGTGATCATCAGGCTGGCAATCGACGAAGCCGCTTGCAGAGCCGAACGAGTCACTTTAGCCGGGTCAAGAATACCCATTTCAATCATGTCGCCGTATTCGCCAGTGGCTGCGTTGTAACCGTAGTTACCCGAACCCTGCTTCACTTTGTCGACAACTACGCTTGGCTCGTCACCGGAGTTGGCAACGATCTGGCGCAGAGGTGCTTCAACAGCACGACGCAGCAGAGCAATACCTACGTTCTGATCAGCGTTGTCGCCTTTCAGTTCGGAGATGGCTTGCAGAGCGCGAACCAGTGCCACGCCACCGCCAGGTACCACGCCTTCTTCAACGGCTGCACGGGTAGCGTGCAGGGCGTCTTCAACGCGGGCTTTCTTCTCTTTCATTTCTACTTCAGAACCAGCGCCAACCTTGATCACTGCAACGCCGCCGGACAGTTTGGCCAGACGCTCTTGCAGTTTTTCACGGTCGTAGTCGGAAGTGGTATCAGCCACTTGAGCACGGATCTGAGTAACGCGAGCCTGAATGTCAGCCTCAACGCCAGCACCATCAATGATGGTGGTGTTTTCTTTGGTCACGGTAACGCGTTTGGCATTACCCAGGTGTTCCAGGGTAGCGCTTTCCAGGCTCAGACCGATCTCTTCCGAGATAACAGTACCGCCTGTCAGAACAGCGATGTCCTGCAGCATTGCTTTACGACGATCACCAAAGCCAGGTGCTTTTACAGCAACTACTTTAACGATACCGCGCATGTTGTTCACAACCAGAGTTGCCAAGGCTTCGCCTTCAACATCTTCGCTGACGATCAACAGTGGACGGCCGGCTTTGGCAACGGCTTCCAGTACTGGCAGCAGTTCGCGGATGTTCGAGATTTTTTTGTCAACCAGCAGGATCAGCGGGCCATCAAGCTCGGCTGTCATGGTGTCTGGCTTGTTGACGAAGTACGGGGACAGGTAACCACGGTCAAACTGCATGCCTTCAACAACAGACAGTTCGTTTTCCAGGCCCGAGCCTTCTTCAACAGTGATCACGCCTTCTTTGCCGACTTTTTCCATAGCTTCGGCAATGATGTCGCCGATGGAGCTGTCGGAGTTTGCAGAGATGGTGCCTACCTGAGCGATTGCCTTGCTGTCAGCGCATGGCTTGGCCAGTTGACGCAGCTCTTTGACAATAGCGATGGTCGCTTTGTCGATACCGCGCTTCAGGTCCATCGGGTTCATGCCGGCAGCGACGGCTTTCAGGCCTTCGTTGACGATCGACTGAGCCAGAACGGTCGCAGTAGTAGTACCGTCACCTGCGTCATCGTTGGCACGGGAGGCAACGTCTTTAACCAGCTGCGCGCCCATGTTTTCGAAACGATCTTTCAGCTCGATTTCTTTGGCTACAGAAACGCCGTCCTTGGTGATGGTCGGAGCGCCGAAGCTTTTCTCGATGATCACGTTACGGCCTTTAGGGCCCAGGGTCGCTTTTACTGCGTCAGCCAGGACGTTTACACCGGCCAACATTTTTTTACGGGCGGAGTCGCCGAATTTAACTTCTTTAGCAGCCATGTTCGTTCTTCCTTAAATACTTTGTAGTAACGGGAAAAGGAGCGGGAAATCAGCCTTCAATTACAGCGAGAATCTCGTTCTCAGCCATAACCAACAGGTCTTCGCCGTCGACTTTCACAGTGTTGCTGCCGGAGTAAGGGCCGAACACAACCTTGTCACCCACTTTAACGGCCAGTGCACGCACTTCACCGTTATCCAGAACGCGACCCGAACCAACGGCGATCACTTCACCGCTGTTAGCTTTTTCAGCAGCAGAACCCGGCAGAACGATACCGCCAGCGGTTTTCTTTTCTTCTTCGCTGCGACGGATTACGACGCGGTCATGCAGAGGACGAAGCTTCATTGTCGATCTCTCCTAATTGAGGTGTTCATCGGCCGATGTCAATACCGGCTGGGTTTACAAGTCCGGAAATGCCGGGTGCCATTCGCTTATAGAGAATCGCTGTAAGCAGCGAAACCCTGCGGTGTCCGTTACATAAGGGCGTATCAACTGATTACAAGAGCGCGCCTGTTAATATTTTTTAAAACGTAGCGCCTGCTGAAAGCAAACACGGCACCCTAGGGTGCCGTGTTGTTAATGTCCAAGCCTTACTTGTCGCGGTGTTCGAACTCACCTTCGATCACGTTGGGCTCACGGCTCAACGGCTTGTGGGTACCCGGACGAATGACCGGGTCGAACTCATCGGCAAATGCCCGCTGACGAAGTGCCTGCTCTTCGGCGCGCTTGCGCAGGCGATAGACCAGAAAACGACGCACTGGCGGGAACAGCAACAGCAGACCAGCCACATCACTGATAAAACCTGGCAGTACCAGCAGGCCGCCACCCAAGGCGAGCATCAGGCCTTCGAGCATTTGCTGGGCCGGCAGCTCACCACGATTCAAACTTTCTCGGGCCTTCAGTGCAGTCGCCAATCCGGCAACGCGAACGACCAAAATACCCAGCATGGAGCCAGCAATGATCAGCAACAACGCAGGGAAAAACCCGATAGCGGTGCTGACCTTGAAAAAGACGTACAGCTCTAGCACGGGAAACAACAGAAAGAGCAATAGAAAAGCGCGCATCAAATGATTCCTCTCCGGAAGAATATCTTCCAACCCAGTTTAAATGATGGCGCGCCTCTCTGAATTCAAGGCTAGGCCGTCTGTTTTTTTGGCCACTCACTGGCGCGCGCCAATAAAACCAAGGCTTCCCGCACCTGTGTCGAATTGTTGCAAGGCTCGGGAAAGCCCAACCAGTACAACGCCTCACCTATACGCAAATGCATCCCTTCGCTGTCGATACCGACCATGCGAGCGGGCGCCGTTTTCGGCAGCCCCGCCAGCTCAACATAGTGTTCAATGGCATTGGCATGGTCGCTGTTCATATGCTCGATCATGCGCGCTTCTGCCTGGCCGGCAAATGGATTGGACAGTGTGATGTTATCCAGCCAGTGAATGGCGCCAAAACCACCGATATAACGGTGGCGAACCGGGTTAAGCACCCAAAAATCGAAATTGTGCGCCGTGTCATAGCTACGCGCTTCAGGGAAGTAACGGTAGTAACGCTCAGCGGCAGCCTCAATAGCTACAGTGTCGGTCAATTGTTCGGCTTCAGCCAGGTACGTCAATCGGCCTACAGCCTGTACGTCCTCAGCTCCGCGCTCCCCCATCATTAACGAACACTTTGGGTCTTTGCGCAAATTGTGGGTGTGCTGAGCAATACGGCTGATCAATATCAGCGGTCGTCCTTGCTCATCCAGACAATAAGGTACAACCGACCCAAACGGAAAACCCGGCATGGCTTTGGAGAGCGTAGACAAGGCTCCCCGGTATTCCTTGAGCAGTAATTCTCGTGCATGCTTGGTCGCTTCAACGCTCAACTTATGACTCCTTATAAAAAAAATCCGTCTAAAACGGACGAGTTCAGGGCTAGCCGTCAACCCGCACTCAGGGCTATGTCTGATAGGCGAACCGCGCAGGCGGCGCAGATCGATAGCCTATAAGGTCTTACTTCTGAATGGCTGCTGAGGGTTCCCATGCAATTAAACGATAAAGTAATCATTATCACTGGCGGCTGCCAAGGGCTAGGTCGTGCCATGGCCGAATATCTGGCGGCCAAAGGCGCAAAACTGGCGTTGATTGACCTCAACCCCGAAAAGCTTGAATTGGCGGTTGCTGCTTGCCAGGCACAGGGTGTCGAGGCGCGCGCTTACCTGTGCAACGTCGCGGACGAAGACCAAGTGACGCAGACCATCGGGCAAGTGGCAGAAGATTTCGGCGCGATCCATGGCCTGATCAACAATGCGGGCATTTTACGTGATGGCCTGCTGCTCAAGGTCAAAGATGGCGTGATGACCAAGATGAGCCTGGCCCAATGGCAGGCAGTCATCGACGTCAACCTGACGGGTGTGTTCCTGTGCACTCGCGAGGTGGCCGCGAAAATGGTCGAACTGAACAATCAGGGCGCAATTATCAATATTTCGTCGATCTCGCGCGCCGGTAATGTCGGCCAGACTAACTACTCTGCCGCCAAGGCGGGTGTAGCCGCTGCCACCGTGACGTGGGCTAAAGAGCTGTCGCGCTACGGAATTCGCGTCGCCGGCATTGCACCCGGTTTTATTGAGACCGAAATGACGTTGGGCATGAAGCCCGAAGCGCTGGAAAAGATGACTGCGGGCATACCGCTCAAGCGTATGGGTAAAGTAGAGGAAATTGCCCACTCAGCAGCTTATATTTTCGAAAACGACTACTACAGCGGGCGTATTCTCGAGCTCGATGGCGGGTTGCGGATTTAATCTCAGCTCTACCCCTCAGCGTTGTTCAGACAACACTGAGGGGTACACCATCACCACATCACGCCAAACCCTGCGGTATATCGGGTTTTATTCAGCGCGTTATCTGAACCGCTGCCACTGCCGATCAGGTCTTTTTCAGCCTTGAGATTCAACGAGGCCCACTCGGTGACTTTGTAGCGCAAGCCAATCTCTGCATCCAGGCTGTAATCCGACGCCCCTTCAAGCGGCTTGCCCAATTCACCATTGGTGAAGATCGAAACTGTTTTACCCAACAGATAACGGTTGTAATCCCACTTCATGGCTATCGAGTAGAAGTTGTCTTTCTTGCCATCAGAGTATTCATAATCGGTGCGATTAAGCAGCCCGCCGAGCGAGAACGCACCTAATTCATCATCCCAAAACTGGTAGCCCGGGCCGGTACCCACGGTGCGTTGACGGGCAATATCTTCAACCTTGTCCCGTGTATAGCCAAGCCGCCCCTGCCAATACCACTTATCGTCAATGAAGTGATCCAAGGCGTATTCGGCGCTCCAGTTATCCGTGGTCACCACATCATTCTGGAACTCCCGGTTGTACTCACCTTCGGCGTGGTGACGCCAGGCGCCATGGCGGGCCGTCGTTTTGAAGTCGATATCGTAATCATCGGTGTCTTTATCGGCGCGTTTGTAGTCCAGCGCGACATCCACATTACCTTTCCATACCAGATCTTCGATCACCGGCTTGGGCTTGATGATCTGCTCGATACTGGCAAGATCGACGGTTTTAGGCGCTTCGCCGTTGACCAGGGTGACTTTGCCATCTTCGGCGGCTTTGAGCGACTTGGCTTTTTCGCCCGTGTAAGCATCCTGTTTGACCAACAACTCCTGATCGCTTTCCAGCGTCTTTACTTGCTTCCAGTCAATCGGGATAGCACCCGCGTAGTCGGTTTGAACCAACAACTTGCCGCCATCAAACACTTTGATTTTACCGGTAAGACGGTCACCGTTTTTTAACCAGACAGTATCGGCGAGCAAAGGCGTGGACACATTCAAGACAGCTAGGCATAACAGGGTTCTGGACAACATAAACAAATGCGAAACTCAGGTTTGCGAAAGAATGTCGGCATTATCCGTATAGGCATGCCTCAGGCAATAAAGACTGACTGATTCTCGTGTAGTTCATTTCTTGGTCCAATTGACAAAAACGCATTCACCCTCCACGAGCGTCATGAAACATGAAGAATTTGCCATGAGCACTGCCCTCGATTCACCACCAAGTCCGGCTGATATTCGCCGCACAGCGTTGTACTCGACCCTGATGCAAGTGCCCGAAGGCTATGTGGTGACGTATGGTCAACTCGCCGAACTGGCAGGCTTGGGGCGCGCCGCACGCTGGGTGGGACGCACACTCAGCCAGTTGCCTGAAGGGTCGCGTCTGCCCTGGCACCGAGTAGTTGCCGCCGGAGGACGTATCAGCTTGCCCGCAGGTAGCCCGTCCGGCGACGAACAACGTGCGCGATTGCGCAGTGAAGGGGTGAACGTTTCAAACAGTCGTGTGGATTTACGTCGCCATGGGTGGCGCCCGATAGAGCACTGCGGTTAGAGTGCGCCCTTTGTTTCCGTAATCAGAGGCAGACTCGAGTCCATGCCCCGTAAAACCTGGCGCGAAGCGCTAGCTGCCTATTCCAGCCCCTCAACCCTTGTGCTGTTACTGCTCGGCTTTGCCGCCGGTTTGCCGTACATGTTGGTGTTTTCAACACTCTCCGTTTGGTTGCGTGAAGCCGGTGTGGCCCGCGAAACTATCGGCTATGCGAGCCTGATCGGTCTGGCCTACGCCTTTAAATGGGTGTGGTCGCCGCTGCTCGACCAATGGCGCTTGCCGCTACTGGGTAAACTCGGACGGCGCCGCTCCTGGCTGGTACTCGCGCAAACGCTAGTGATCCTCGGCCTTATTGGCATGGGTTTCTGCGACCCGCAAAAGCATTTGTCATGGCTTATAGCCATTGCCGTTATCGTGTCGTTTGCCTCTGCAACGCAGGACATTGCCGTTGACGCCTACCGACTGGAGATTGCCGACGACAGCCGTCAGGCTGCCCTTGCTGCCAGTTACATGTCTGGTTATCGCGTTGCCGCCTTGCTGGCCACTGCCGGTGCATTGTTTTTTGCCGAAGGCTTCGGGTCTACAGGCTTCGACTATAAGCACTCCGCATGGACTGGCACCTATGTGCTGTTTGGTTTGTTGATGGTTCCGGCGTTGTTGACCACGTTTTTCATGCGCGAACCGCCGGTCCCATTGCGCACTCAGCTGTCTGCCGGGCGCTACAGTTTTGCCCACCAACTGGCCTCGGTTTTCGTATTGATCGTACTGCTGGTGTCCGTGCCTGCCATGTTCACCCAGTTGTACAACACCGACTTCGCCAGCGTGCTTTTCGAGGGCGTGAGCCCGGTAAATCTGGTGCTTGAGGACCGTGCTTTTTTAAGGGCCATCCTCTACACACTGCTCACCGTTCTATGCCTGTCTTCAATGGGGCGCCGCGGCCTGGCCCCCGTTCTGACACCGGTTAACGACTTTATCTTGCGTTACCGCTGGCAAGCCCTGCTGCTGCTCGGTCTGATCGCCACTTACCGCATGTCTGATACGGTCATGGGCGTGATGGCCAACGTGTTTTACATCGACCAAGGCTTTACCAAGGATCAAATTGCCGGTGTCAGCAAGATTTTCGGCTTGATCATGACGCTTGTTGGGGCGGGTATGGGGGGGCTGCTCATCGTTCGTTTCGGCATCCTGCCGATTCTGTTGATCGGCGGCGCAGCCTCGGCGGGCACCAACCTGCTATTTATGCTGCTGGCTGACATGGGGCCCAATCTGCAAATGCTGATTGTCACCATCTCACTCGACAACTTTAGCTCGGGCCTCGCGACATCTGCCTTTGTGGCGTACTTGTCCAGCCTGACCAACCTGAAGTTTTCGGCCACCCAATATGCACTGCTCAGCTCAATCATGCTGCTGTTGCCGCGTCTGATGGGGGGGTACTCAGGCGTTCTGGTCGAGAAATTCGGTTACCACAACTTTTTCATCATCACCGCCGTCATGGGCGTGCCGACCTTGCTACTGATCAGCCTGCACTGGTTTCAGGAAAGCCGCCGGGCCCGCCTGAACCCGCCAGTCAATCTCGAAAAAACCCCGTAAAAATCGGGGAGAGCCTCTCTCCCCGCCCCGCCCTGTACGCAGACACCTCTCGCCCGTACAATGCCAAGCTATTTCCAGTCATCAGCAACGGCACCGGCTAACCATGCGCACCAGTCAATATTTGCTCGCCACACAGAAAGAAACGCCTTCCGACGCGGTCGTTATCAGCCACCAGCTGATGCTGCGCGCCGGCATGATTCGTAAACTTGCTTCCGGCCTGTACACCTGGCTGCCCATGGGCTTGCGCATCATGCGCAAGGTCGAAGCCATTGTTCGCGAAGAAATGAACGCTGCTGGCGCTCTGGAAGTGCTGATGCCGAGCATTCAACCGGCTGAATTGTGGCAAGAGTCCGGCCGCTGGGAAGAATACGGCCCCGAGCTGTTGCGCCTCAAAGATCGCCACGGTCGTGAGTTCTGCGTAGGGCCGACCCACGAAGAAGTCATCACCGACCTGTGCCGCAACGAGTTGAACAGCTACAAACAGCTGCCTATCAACCTGTACCAGATCCAGACCAAATTCCGTGATGAGATCCGCCCTCGCTTCGGCTTGATGCGCGGTCGCGAATTCATCATGAAGGATGCCTATTCGTTTCATACCGACGAGGCTTCGCTGCAAATCACTTATGACCGCATGCACCAGGCATACTGCAATATTTTCTCCCGCCTGGGCCTTAACTTCCGCCCGGTAGAAGCTGACAACGGCTCCATCGGTGGCGCTGGCTCCCATGAATTCCACGTATTGGCCGAGTCCGGCGAAGACGACATCGCCTTCAGCAATGCTTCGGATTACGCCGCCAACATCGAAAAAGCCGAAGCGGTACCACGCGAAACTTCACGCGCTGCGGCGACTGAAGAGCTGCGCCTGATCGACACGCCTGATGCCAAAACCATCGTGCAATTGGTAGAAGGCTACAACCTGCCAATCGAAAAAACGGTCAAGACCCTGATCGTTCACGCGGCCGAAGAAGGCAAGTTGATCGCACTGGTGATCCGTGGCGATCACGAACTCAACGAAATCAAGGCCGGTAACCATCCTTTGGTGGCTAGCCCGCTGACCATGGCTTCCGATGCCGAACTGCGCGACGCGATCGGCGCCGGCGCTGGCTCTTTGGGCCCGCTGAACCTGCCGCTGCCGTGCATTATCGACCGTTCGGTCGAGCTGATGAGCGACTTTGGCGTTGGCGCCAACATCGACGACAAACACTACTTCGGCGTGAACTGGGAACGTGACCTGCCTGTTCCGACTGTTGCCGACTTGCGTAACGTGGTGGCTGGCGACCCAAGCCCGGACGGTAAAGGCACGCTGGAAATCAAGCGCGGTATTGAAGTCGGTCACATCTTCCAGCTGGGCACCAAATACAGCGAAGCGATGAAGTGTCAGGTACTGGGCGAGAACGGCAAACCCGTCACACTGGCAATGGGCTGCTATGGCATAGGCGTATCCCGCGTGGTCGCTGCTGCCATCGAGCAGAACAACGACGAGCGCGGCATTATCTGGAGCGACGCACTGGCTCCGTTCCAAGTGGCACTGGTGCCACTGCGCTATGAAACAGAAGCCGTTCGTGAAGCCACTGACGCCCTGTATGCCCAACTGACCGCTGCCGGTTTTGAAGTGCTGCTGGACGACCGCGACAAGAAAACAAGCCCAGGCATCAAGTTCGCCGACATGGAGCTGATCGGTATCCCGCACCGGATCGTCGTCAGCGACCGCGGCTTGGCCGAAGGCAACCTGGAATACAAGAGCCGCACCGAAGCAGAGCCGCAAGCACTGCCCGTTGCTGACGTGCTGGCCTTCCTTCAGGCGCGTATCCGTCGCTGAATCCAGATAGAGACACCATGTTCAATCGACACACCTTGACCCTCGGGGGCGCCGCCATGTGCGGCGCCCTGCTGCTGAGCGGCTGCGCCAACCACATGTCGCAACGCAGCGAGCACGAGGAGCGCATTGAGCGCAAACTCCTCGCCCATAACTTGCAGATCGATGTCGGCTCGCCATCAGTGCTGGAGCTGCCGCAACGCCGTGTGCGCATCAATGAGCAAAAGACCTTTGAGGTCACTGAGTTCGATGTCACGCGCCATTACGACAGGTACACACCCTATCAACCCTGGCGCGAGGTCTATGAGATTCCGCTGGGTGCAGTAGCGATCGTCGCCGGCGTGGGCGCCAATGTGCTTAACGTCTTTATGTTCGGGCAATTACCGGACAGCGTGACGAAAGACTGGATCAGTTACGGTTTTGCCGGCATTAACCCGGCCATGAACGTTCAGTCCCATGGCCGTGCCGAACAAAATCTGGCGGGAATTGACGATATTCAACGCGACAAGCGGCTCGAGAACTCAAGCTTGCCTTGGGCTGAACGGCCGGTCATGGTCAAGGCTGGCTCGCAAAGCCACGAAATGACGACGGACCGTAACGGCGTGCTTCGCCTCAACTTGCTGGACAGCCCTTTTGCCGAGCAGGATTTGAACCGCATCCGCACCCTGACGATTGCGGTTGAAGATGCGCAGGACGAAACACACTCCGATTCCACACTGTCGATCAGCCACACGCTGCGTACAAAACTGCTCGAAGCGCACAACCTGATTTATGACGACCTGGAGGGCGACGACGTCAACCAATGGGTTCACCGGGTCAAGCGCCTCTCAGAATTGGGGCTGGAAGAAGAAGCCAGCGAACTGGAGCAAAGCCTGATCGAACTCACACGCAACGACCCCGAGTTACAACGTGAGTTCTTGCAGTCACTGACCCAGAAAGCCGGTCGATTGGTGGCAGACCCCGGCGTCAGCTAACGCCCGAACAGCTCCAACTGTTCATGGCCACCGCTCAAATCGTGTAACCGCACGCCAAGCCCCAACAACCGGACGGGCTTGGCACCGCGGGCAAACGCCTGACTTAACAACCCCTCGTAACTCTCAAGATCGCGACCGGCACCCGACTGCTCAAGCGTGGTCTGAGTAAAATCGTGGAACTTCACTTTGACGAATGGCTTGCCGGGACGGTAACTGCTACCGATGCGGTCAATCCGTCGATTCAGGGTTTCAAGCAACTCCGGTACTTTTTTAAGGCACGTCGCCAGATCGGGCAAATCCGTGTCGTAGGTGTTCTCCACACTTACGGATTGCCTGCGACTATCACTTTGCACCTGACGCTCATCTATCCCGCGCGCCAACCCCCACAAACGCTCACCGAAACTGCCGAATTCCCGCACCAGCGCCAATTTGTTCCAATCGCGAAGATCAAGACAGGTTTCAATGCCCAAACGCGCCAGCTTGTCAGCTGTGACCTTGCCTACGCCGTGCAGCTTGTTAACAGCCAACGCCGATACGAAGTCGTCCACCTGATCCGGGGTAATAACAAACAAGCCATTGGGCTTTTTCCAGTCGCTGGCAATCTTGGCGAGGAATTTGTTTGGCGCCACCCCCGCCGACACGGTGATATGAAGCTGGTTGGAAACCCGACGCCGGATGTCTTGGGCAATCCGCGTCGCACTCCCAGCGAAGTGCGAGCTATCCGATACATCCAGATAAGCCTCATCAAGGGACAGCGGCTCAATCAGCTCAGTGTAATCACGCAAAATGCCATGAATCTCTTTGGAGGCTTCTTTATAGGCCTCCATTCGACCGCTCACGATCACCAAGTCAGGGCATAGTTTGAGCGCATGACGGGACGCCATGGCCGAACGTACACCGTAAGCCCGCGCTTCATAGTTGCACGTTGAGATCACGCCCCGCCGGTCAGCCGAGCCACCCACCGCCATTGGCTTGTTCGCCAGGCTCGGGTCATCACGCATCTCAATTGCGGCATAGAAACAGTCACAGTCAACGTGGATGATTTTGCGCTGCGTCATGTAGGGCGGTGTTCTTAGAAGGAAAGGCAATGCAGATCGCCAGTATGTCACCGGCAACTGTATATAGCACCAGTAGTCTTATTTCTGCCCGACGAGCGTAGGAAATTTAACTGATTTATTTGATTTTTTAATCGAATATACCTGGCCGATAGAGCCAAACCCTATACAGGGCAAGGGCTGCGGCCATGTTTATGGCTACAAAACATCCTAACTGATTGAAGCAGAACGCTATTTTAGAAATTAACGTTTGACAGCACTGCGTATCGCTGTAGAATCCACCCCACAGACGCGGGATGGAGCAGTCTGGTAGCTCGTCGGGCTCATAACCCGAAGGTCGTCGGTTCAAATCCGGCTCCCGCAACCAAACATTAAAAGGCTACTCGAAAGAGTGGCCTTTTTTGTGCGCGTTTGTTTTGTAGCACCACCCTGCTTTAGAGGCCTGCCCCAATTCCAGCGGTGTGCGCAAATCCTACATTTGCCTTTTTATCGTATCGCCAGACGCTGACGAGGACGACGCATGACAGGCCCGGAGAGTCGCGAAGCCACCCTGCACGCACTATTCGCACCTTATTTAACTGTTTTGTGGATTAAAGGTTGACTCCCCTGCTCATCACTGTAAAGTGCGCCCCACAGACGCGGGATGGAGCAGTCTGGTAGCTCGTCGGGCTCATAACCCGAAGGTCGTCGGTTCAAATCCGGCTCCCGCAACCAAACATTAAAAGGCTGCTCGAAAGAGTGGCCTTTTTTGTGCGCGCGTGTTTTTCACGACAACTGCCCTACCAGGCCCTCAAGCATTAAAACCGCATATTTCAATCACTTACGTGATTTAAGCTTGACACCTCATCGATCCTCTGTAGAATCCACCCCACAGACGCGGGATGGAGCAGTCTGGTAGCTCGTCGGGCTCATAACCCGAAGGTCGTCGGTTCAAATCCGGCTCCCGCAACCAAACATCAAAAAAGGCTACTCGAAAGAGTGGCCTTTTTTGTGCGTGCTCGAAAAGTAGAATGCAGACGTTTATTGACAATAAACGTCATATTTCTGAAAGTCCGGCAGGCTATGCTGAGCGATCACATTTACCTATTTTTCACACTCCTAACCTGAACATCAGGCAAACAGCTGCAAGTATTTCAAATTATTTTGACCAAAAGGATTGGTAACTTGAGTCTATGCCTCCATCCTATCGCGCACGATCCACGAGGTGATTGATGCCCGATAATTCGCCAGAACCCATAGAAGCCGTTACAGCTACCCACCCCATTGCCGCAACACGCTTGCGCTGGCTGGACTTGCTGAGCAAATACCGCCAACCCATTGGCCTCGCACTGACCCTTCTGCTGTTTGCAATAGCATTGATCGCTTGTCGTCATTTGTTAAGCGAACTGGATCTCTACGCTCTGCAAGACTCCCTTCAGGAAGTCCCCAAGCCCGCCCTTCTCGGCGCCTTGGCTGCGACTGCCGTGGGGTTTTTGATACTGCTTGGGTATGAGTGGTCTGCCAGTCGTTATGCGGGTGTCAAATTGCCCGCCAAAACGTTGGCCTTTGGCGGGTTTACCGCTTTTGCCATCGGCAATGCCATCGGCTTGTCATTGTTATCTGGCGGATCAGTGCGCTATCGCCTTTACGCACGCTTTGGCGTAGGGGCTTCTGAAGTTGCTCACATGACGCTGTTTGCCAGCCTGTCACTGGGGTGCGCATTACCGCCTCTGGCTGCACTCGCAACGCTGAGCAATCTGCCTGCAGCTTCGACGGCCCTAAACATTCCTGAATGGGTATTAGGCTCAGTCGCTTTTGCCATACTCGCGCTGTTTGCGTTACTGGCACTGGGCATTTACCGCCGCCGCCTGCCCGAGCAACCCATTCCGGACAATCTGCTGGTAAAGGCCGGACGGCGCACCCTTCGGTTACCCAGCCCCCGCTTGACCTTGCTGCAACTGGTGATTACTGCGCTGGACGTCGCGGCTGCGGCCACAGTGCTGTACTTACTGCTGCCTGAAGCGCCACCATTTGGTCCATTCCTGCTGGTTTATCTGCTGGCACTGGCCGCTGGCGTTCTCAGCCACGTGCCTGGCGGCGTCGGTGTTTTTGAAGCTATCTTGCTCGCCGCATTCGCCGACAAACTGGGTGCTGCACCCCTGGCGGCCGCGTTGCTGCTGTACCGCATTATTTACGTGATTTTGCCGCTACTGATCGCGTGCTTCATGCTGCTGCTCAATGAAGCTCAGCGATTGATCCATACCCGACAAAGCTTGCGGGTGGCATCCGGATTGGCAGCACCGATTCTGTCCGTACTGGTCTTTATGTCTGGCATCGTGCTGCTGTTTTCAGGCGCGACGCCCGAAATTGATACACGCCTTGAACACATAGGGTTTCTGATCCCCCATCGCTTGATCGATGCCTCGCACTTCGGCGCGAGCCTGATCGGCGTGCTCTGTCTATTGCTGGCTCAGGGCCTGAGACGACGCCTGTCGGCCGCCTGGATGCTGACCACTATTCTCTTGCTGGTCGGCGCCGTGCTGTCCCTGCTCAAGGGTTTTGACTGGGAAGAAGCCACCATTCTGGTACTGACTGCCAGCCTGCTGGGATTGTTTCGCCGCTCATTCTACCGCCCGAGCCGACTGACCGAACTGCCCTTTTCGCCGCTGTATCTGGTGTCCAGTATCTGTGTGCTAGGCGCTTCTATCTGGCTATTGCTGTTCGCCTATCAAGATGTTCCTTACAGCCATCAACTGTGGTGGCAGTTCACCCTCGACTCGGATGCGCCCCGCGGCCTGCGCTCACTGCTGGGTGCCGCCGTGCTGCTGGTGATCGTATCGCTCACCTGGCTGCTACGCACCGCACGCCCGGTCATCCACTTGCCGGATGCCGGTGAGTTGGAGAAAGCCGCAAAAATCATCCTGGCCTCTGATCAGCCCGATGGTGGTCTGGCCTTGACGGGCGATAAGACACTGCTGTTTCACCCTGATGACAACGCCTTCCTGATGTACGCACGTCGAGGACGCAGCCTGGTTGCGCTGTATGACCCGATTGGGCCGCCTCAGCAACGGGCCGAACTGATCTGGCAGTTCCGCGACCTGTGTGACGTCTATCATGCTCGCCCCGTGTTCTATCAGGTTCGCGCCGAAAACCTGCCGTTCTATATGGACATCGGCCTGACCGCGATCAAGCTGGGAGAAGAGGCCCGGGTGGACCTGCATCGATTTGATCTCGACGCCAAAGGCAAAGAGATGAAAGACCTGCGCTATACCTGGAACCGCGGCACTCGCGATGGCCTGTCGCTGGAAATCCATGAGCCGGGTGAGGCGCCAATGGCCGAACTCAAGGTGATTTCCGATGCGTGGCTGACGGGCAAGAATGTGCGCGAAAAGGGCTTCTCGCTAGGGCGTTTCAATGAGGACTACATCAAGCATTTTCGCGTGGCGATTATTCGCTTCGAAGGAAAACCGGTGGCTTTTGCCAACCTGCTCGAGACCCACAGCCATGAACTGTCGAGCCTCGACCTGATGCGCGCCCACCCGCAAGCCCCAAAACTGACCATGGAATTCATGATGGTCGGCCTGATTCAGCATTATAAGAAGCATGGATACGCACGATTCAGCCTTGGCATGGTACCCCTGTCTGGCCTGCAACCCCGCCGTGGCGCGCCACTGACCCAGCGCTTGGGGTCAATGTTGTTCCAGCGTGGTGAGCACTTGTACAACTTCCAGGGTTTGCGCCGCTTCAAAGACAAATTCCAGCCTGACTGGGAACCTCGTTATATGGCCGTGCCCGCCGGACTTGATCCACTGGTGGCTCTGGCCGACACTGCCGCCCTGATTGCAGGCGGCTTGACTGGATTGGTGAAACGTTAATGAAACATCGTTCCTGGCGGTTTTTATGGCTTGCATTGGTTGTTCTGGTCGCGCTCGCCGCTGGCGGCTATTGGTGGTGGAATCGCCCCGCCCCCGAACCCACCGTTGAACACTTGACTCAAACCGACGGCTCGACCCTGACCAATGTGACACCCGGCCAGAAGGCCCAAGCCCGCGTGATTATCGCAACGCCGGCCGAAGAGGCACTGACCGACAAACAACTCACGGCGTTAAGCCGTGGTGGTAAAGCGCAACTGGTGCAAGTGATCCTGCCCAAAGATGATTGCACCCTGCAGCAGCAAGCACTGCAAACGGCACTGCAACAACTTAAGGGCCCTGCCACGCTGGTTAGCGGCATTGGCCCAGGGGCAACCCTGGCTTGGCGCTGGTTAGCTGAACAGACCAACGATAAGGCCCAGGCAGTGTCGGTGGGTTTCAAGCTGGAAGACCCTGCTTGTAGCCTGCCCGTGCCGAAATCCGCAGCTCACGGCAACTGGCTGGTGGCCTGGAACGACAACCCTGACGACCCCAGTGCAGCCTTTGTGCGCGATCAGCCCAATGCGCAAACCAGCATCAGCGATTACGACATTCACTTCCCACAAGTGTTGAGCAACGAACTGCGCAAAATTCTGGTGGGCGATGACAATGGCGGGCTGAGCATGCCTGTGGTTGAAGTCCCGGCTGGTCAGCAAAACAGCACTGTCACGCTATTTCTGTCGGGCGATGGCGGTTGGCGTGATCTGGATCGCGATGTGGCCGGGGAAATGGCAAAGATCGGTTACCCGGTCGTCGGCATCGACATGCTGCGTTATTACTGGCAGCACAAGACGCCCGAGCAAAGCGCCACCGACCTTACCGAACTGATGCAACACTACCGCCAGAAGTGGGGCACTCAGCGCTTTGTGCTGGTTGGCTATTCGTTTGGCGCGGACGTATTGCCTGCCACCTACAACCGTTTGCCCGAAGCCGAACAGAATCGTGTGGACGCCATCATGCTGCTGGCCTTTGCCCGCAGTGGCAGCTTTGAGATACATGTTGATGGCTGGCTGGGTAAAGCTGGTGCAGAAGCTGATACCGGCGAAGAAATGTCCAAACTGCCTGCCAACAAAGTGGTGTGCATCTATGGGGCAGAAGAAGTCGATGAAAGCGGCTGCACGGCCAAGACAGCGGTAGGCGAAAGCCTGAAGCTGCCGGGCGGGCATCACTTTGACGAGAACTATCCGGCGCTGGCTCAGCGTCTGGTTGACCTGATCAAGAAGCATCAAGTGACACCGGAGTAAACGCCGACCCTCACCCCAGCCCTCTCCCAGAGGGAGAGGGAGCTTGATTGTGGTGTTGCGCAAATCTGCTTTTGCTTTTAGTCCCCTCTCCCTCTGGGAGAAGGAGCTTGATTGTGGTGTAGCCCACATCAGCTTTTGCTTTTAGCCCCCTCTCCCTCTGGGAGAGGGAGCTTGATTGTGGTGTAGCTCAAATCTGCTTTTGCTTTTAGTCCCCTCTCCCTCTGGGAGAAGGAGCTTGATTGTGGTGTAGCCCACATCTGCTTTTGCTTTTAGTCCCTTCTCCCTCTGGGAGAGGGGGCTTGATTGTGGTGTAGCCCACATCAGCTTTTGCTTTTAGTCCCCTCTCCCTCTGGGAGAGGGAGCTTGATTGTGGTGTAGCTCAAATCTGCTTTTGCTTTTAGTCCCCTCTCCCTCTGGGAGAAGGAGCTTGATTGTGGTGTAGCCCACATCAGCTTTTGCTTTTAGTCCCCTCTCCCTCTGGGAGAGGGAGCTTGATTGTGGTGTTGCTCAAATCTGCTTTTGCTTTTAGTCCCCTCTCCCTCTGGGAGAAGGAGCTTGATTGTGGTGTAGCCCACATCAGCTTTTGCTTTTAGCCCCCTCTCCCTCTGGGAGAGGGAGCTTGATTGTGGTGTAGCTCAAATCTGCTTTTGCTTTTAGTCCCCTCTCCCTCTGGGAGAGGGTTAGGGTGAGGGGCTTTGGCCTTTTCTACATCTCCACCTGAGTCCCGAGTTCAATCACCCGATTGACCGGCAATTTGAAGAACCGAAGGTTGCCGTTAGCGTTCTTCAACATAAAACCGAACAACGCTTCGCGCCAACGCGCCATGCCCACCAATTTGGACGCAATCACTGTTTCGCGGCTCAGAAAGTAAGTCGTGCGCATCGGATTGAAATCCAACTCTTCGAGGTGGCACAGCTTCAGCGCTTGCGGCACATCCGGCTCGTCCATAAAGCCAAAGTGCAGGATCACCCGGAAGAACCCTTCGCCATACGCATCCACTTCAAAACGCTGCGCCGCCGGAACCCTTGGCGTGTCTTCGTTGACAACCGTCAACAACACCACCTGCTCATGCAATACCTGGTTATGCAACAGGTTGTGCAATAACGCATGAGGTACCGCATCAGGGCGGGCGGTCAAAAATACGGCCGTGCCCTGAACGCGATGAGGCGGCTGAACACGGATACTGCTGATGAACAACGGTAACGGCAGCGCATTTTCATCCAGGCGATCCACCAGCAACTGTTTGCCGCGTCGCCAGGTGGTCATCAGGATAAACAGCACAATCCCCGCCAGTACCGGAAACGCACCGCCCTGAACGATTTTCGGCACGTTGGCAGCAAAGAACAGTCCGTCCACCAACAAAAAGCCGATCAACACCGGCACCGCCAATACGGGAGGCCATTTCCACAGCAACAACATGACGGCGGACACCAGAATACTGGTGATCAACATGGTGCCGGTGACAGCCACGCCGTAGGCCGAAGCCAGCGCACCTGACGACTCAAAACCCAGCACCAGCAGAATGACCCCGACCATCAACGACCAGTTCACCGCACCAATATAAATCTGCCCTTGCTCGGCGCTGGACGTGTGCTGAATGTGCATGCGCGGGATATAACCCAGCTGAATGGCTTGGCGGGTCAACGAGAAGGCGCCCGAAATGACCGCCTGGGACGCAATCACGGTCGCCAGCGTGGACAGGACCACCAACGGGATCAACGCCCAACTTGGCGCCAGCAAATAGAACGGGTTGCGTGCCGCCTCAGGGTTTTCCAGTAACAGGGCACCCTGCCCGAAGTAGTTGAGCACCAGCGCAGGCAGTACCAGAACAAACCAGGCACGGGCAATCGGCTTGCGCCCAAAGTGCCCCATGTCAGCGTATAGCGCTTCAGCACCGGTCAGCGCCAGCACCACGGCCCCTAAAATGGCCACGCCCATGCCAGGATGAGAGACAAAGAAACGCACGCCCCACACGGGGTTCAGCGCATTCAACACTTGCGGATGTTGAAGGATGCCGTGAATACCCAACCCGGCCAGCACCACAAACCACAGCACCATGATCGGGCCGAACAACTTGCCCAACGTTGCCGTGCCCCGGCGTTGAATCAAGAACAGCGCCACCAGCACTATCAGAGCCAGAGGGACGACCCAACGGTCCAGACCGCTAAAGGCCAGTTCAAGCCCTTCAACGGCGGACAAAACCGAGATCGCCGGGGTAATCATGCTGTCGCCGTAAAACAGCGAGGCGCCCACCAACCCCAGTATCACCAACACTGAGCGTAACTTGGGATAAGGCGAGGCTGCGCGTCGCGCCAGCGCCGTCAGCGCCATGATGCCGCCCTCGCCTTCGTTGTCCGCGCGCAGGATGAACAGCACGTACTTGATCGAGACAACCCAGATCAGCGACCAGAAGATCAGCGCCAAAATGCCGAAGACCCCATCGTGATTGACTTGAACGCCATACCCGCCGGAAAACACTTCTTTGAGGGTGTACAACGGACTGGTACCGATATCGCCATACACCACACCAACGGCGGCAACCAGCATGCCAATGGGCTTTGCTGTTGAATGACCGTGTTCCGCTGCCTGACTGCTGACCTGCCCCATCAACCACTCCTACGACTCAAGACCGTATTTCATAAACCAGAGCGATGCATTTACAAACAGCATGCACTGATTTTCTGACTATTAGCGACGACACTTTCCCGCACAAACTCGGCAGTAAAATACGCTGATTCCGCGACGGCGCGCAGCATAGCGCAGCACTCGTCGCAAATCCCCGTTTAACGCTGGTCAAGCGCAGTTCCCGTAGCTAGAATTGCGCACTTTTTTACATTAGAGGCGCACTAGGGTCTGTGCGAAATGTTTTCGAGCGAAGGTTAGGCAAGGCGGAAACAGGCGAGGAAGCGGAGTTAACGTTGAGCATTCCGAGCCTGTTTTTAACGCCGCATAACCGAGCGCAGATACATTTCGTACAGAGCCTAAGCGCCCGTTCGTCGTGCAGCCTTTACGGGCATGTAACGTCACTACATACCGAGGTTCGCCATGTCCACCGTTACCAAGCCAGCCAACCCTAAGGTCGGGTTTGTTTCTCTGGGTTGCCCAAAAGCCCTTGTCGACTCCGAACGCATCCTGACGCAGCTGCGCATGGAAGGCTACGATGTTGTTTCCACCTACCAGGACGCTGATGTCGTGGTGGTCAACACGTGCGGCTTTATCGACAGCGCCAAGGCTGAATCGCTGGAAGTCATCGGCGAAGCCATCAAGGAAAACGGCAAGGTCATCGTTACCGGCTGCATGGGCGTTGAAGAAGGTGCTATTCGCAACGTTCACCCTAGCGTTTTGGCCGTAACCGGCCCGCAGCAGTACGAGCAAGTCGTCAACGCCGTTCACCAAGTCGTGCCGCCACGTCAGGATCACAACCCGCTGATCGACCTGGTGCCACCACAAGGCATCAAGCTGACACCGCGCCACTATGCCTACCTGAAAATTTCCGAAGGCTGTAACCACAGCTGCAGCTTCTGCATCATCCCTTCCATGCGCGGTAAATTGGTCAGCCGCCCGGTCGGTGATGTGCTTGATGAGGCCCAGCGTCTGGTCAAATCCGGCGTTAAAGAGCTGCTGGTGATTTCTCAGGACACCAGCGCTTATGGCGTCGACGTAAAGTACCGCACCGGTTTCTGGAACGGCGCGCCGGTTAAAACCCGCATGACAGAGCTGTGCGAAGCACTCAGCACCCTGGGCGTATGGGTGCGCCTGCACTACGTTTACCCGTACCCGCACGTTGACGAGCTGATTCCGCTGATGGCGGCCGGCAAAATCCTGCCGTACCTGGACATCCCTTTCCAGCACGCCAGCCCCAAAGTGCTCAAGGCCATGAAGCGCCCGGCTTTTGAAGACAAGACCCTGGCTCGCATCAAGAACTGGCGCGTAATCTGCCCCGACCTGATCATCCGTTCGACCTTTATTGTCGGCTTCCCGGGCGAGACCGAAGAAGACTTCCAATACCTGCTCGACTGGTTGACCGAAGCACAGCTCGATCGCGTTGGCTGCTTCCAGTACTCGCCAGTAGAAGGTGCGCCCGCCAACTTGCTGGATGCCGCCATCGTGCCGGATGACGTCAAGCAAGATCGCTGGGAGCGCTTTATGGCTCACCAACAGGCCATCAGTGCAGCCCGCCTGCAGCTGAAGATCGGCAAGGAAATCGAAGTGCTGATCGACGAAGTGGACGAGCAAGGCGCTGTGGGTCGTTGCTTCTTCGACGCCCCGGAAATCGACGGCAACGTATTTATCGCCACCGAGAAAGACATCAAGCCCGGCGACAAAATCATGTGCCGCGTGACCGACGCCGATGAGTACGATCTGTGGGCTGAAGCGATCTAAACTGCTAACGCTTGCGAAAAAAAGCCCTGCCGTGCTCACGACAGGGCTTTTTTTACGGCTATTGTTAACCCATAGCGCTCGTCATCTGCGCCAGGAGACACGCCGATGCAACAGAAGTGGGCCATTCATACGCCACGCCTTAGGGATTTTGTCGAACTGACTGACGTATGGGAGGCATCCGTTCGCGCTACCCACGATTTTTTGCCTGACAGCTATATTCAGCTGCTGCGGCCCATGGTTAAAGATCAGTATCTGGACACCGTAATGCTCGCGTGCTGCAAAGACCCGGCCCGCAAAAAAATCAGCGGCTTTGTGGGCGTGGCAGCCAACAAGGTTGAAATGCTTTTCATCCACCCCGACTACCGGGGCCTCGGGGTAGGCAAAAGCCTGCTCTGCTTTGCCATAGACGAGCTCAACGCCCAGGAACTGGACGTCAACGAACAAAATTCGCAAGCTATCGGCTTTTACATGAAACAAGGCTTTGAAGTCGTTGGCCGCTGCGAAAAAGACGGCTTGGGCCAGCCGTATCCGCTGCTTCACTTGCGTTATAAACGCCCACCCCGTGCTTTCGGTAAATGTAGCCGGGCTTAACCAGCGCCAGCCGGGTACAATAGCCGCCCCATTCTATTACGGCCCCTGTCATGTCTGAACCGATACGTCTCTCCAAACGCCTCATCGAACTCGTCGGCTGCTCCCGCCGTGAGGCCGAACTGTTCATTGAAGGTGGCTGGGTCACGGTAGATGGCGAAGTCATCGACGAGCCGCAATTCAAGGTCAGCGACCAAAAGGTCGAGCTGGATCCGCACGCCAAGGCCACACCACCTGAGCCTGTGACCATCTTGCTGAACGCACCTGCGGGCCTGGACACGGACAGTGCCATGGCTTTGATTGGCCCAGAGACCCTGAGCGAAGAACATCGCTACGGCAAACGACCGCTCAAGGGGCATTTCCTGCGCCTGACCGTTGCCAATGAGTTGCAAGCCAACGCCAGCGGCCTGCTGGTGTTCACCCAAGACTGGAAAATTGTGCGCAAACTGACTGCCGATGCCAACAAAATCGAGCAAGAGTATGTGGTTGAAGTCTCCGGCGAGATGGCCCCGCACGGTTTGAACCGTCTTAACCACGGCATGACCTACAAAGGCCGCGAACTGCCTGCCGTGAAGGCCAGTTGGCAGAGTGAAAATCGTCTGCGCTTTGCGATGAAGAATCCGCAGCCGGGTGTCATTGCACAATTCTGCCAGGCCGTCGGCCTGACCGTCATTTCCATGCGCCGCATTCGTATTGGTGGCGTATCGATGGGCAAGTTGCCTGTCGGCCAGTGGCGCTACATGGCGACCACCGAAAAGTTCTAAACACCGCCTGCCCCGAACATTTCGACACCGCAGCATGGCCTGCGGTGCTCACTGCTGAATATCAGGATTGACCACATGATTCATAACGACGTATTGCGTAGCGTGCGCTACATGCTCGACATCAGTGACAACAAGGTTGTCGAAATCATCAAGCTGGGCGGCATGGACGTCACCAAAGAAGACGTGCTGACCTACCTGAAGAAAGACGAGGAAGAAGGTTTTGTTCGCTGCCCTGACGACGTCATGGCGCACTTCCTTGATGGCCTGGTGATCTTCAAGCGCGGTAAAGACGAAAGCCGTCCGCCGATGCCGGTAGAACTGCCCGTGACCAACAACATCATCTTGAAAAAACTGCGGGTTGCATTCGAACTCAAAGAGGACGACATGCACGCCATCCTCAAGGCGGCTGAGTTCCCTGTGTCGAAACCAGAATTGAGCGCTCTTTTCCGCAAGTTTGGCCACACCAACTACCGCACCTGTGGCGACCAGTTGCTGCGCAATTTCCTCAAGGGCCTGACCCTGCGGGTTAGAGCTTAAAAACAGCTGGGAGCCCGCGCAACCATGACCTACAGCGTTTCGCCTATTGGCTTTGTGCGCTCCTGCTTCAAGGAAAAGTTCGCCATTCCGCGTCAGCCGCAGCTGGCTCCGGCCGCCCGCGGTGTACTGGAACTGGTTGCGCCTTTCAATCAGGGCGACGCAGTACAGGGACTGGAACAGGTGAGTCACGTCTGGCTACTGTTTGTGTTCCATCAGGCACTCGAAGACAAGCCTCGCCTCAAGGTGCGCCCGCCCCGGCTAGGCGGCAATACGTCCATGGGCGTATTCGCTACCCGCGCCACCCATCGCCCGAATGGTATTGGCCAGTCAGTGGTCAAGCTGGACAAGGTTGAACCCGGGCGCTTGTTTATCTCAGGAATTGACCTGCTCGACGGCACGCCGATTCTGGACATCAAGCCCTACGTGCCTTACGCCGACATCATCGACAGCGCCAGCAACAGCATGGCAAGCGCACCACCGGCCTTGATCCCCGTGCACTGGAGCGAGAACGCGCTGCACCAGGCACAAGAGCATGCCCTGCGTATTCAAGAGCCGCTGGTGGCGCTGATAGAGCAATGCTTGGCCCAAGACCCACGACCGGCCTACCAGACACCTACAGCCGAGCGCGAATACGGCGCAGGTTTTTGGGATGTCGATGTGCGCTGGCATTACCCGCAGCCCAGTGTAATTCGCGTGCTCGAGGTGATTCCTAAGCAGTAAGCGCAAACAAAAAGAGGGAGCTGGCAAGCCAGCTCCCTCTTTTTTTGATCCGCGCTGCTTACTTCTCGACGAAGGCGCGCTCGATCAAATAGTCACCCGGCTCGCGCATCCGCGGCGAAACGGTCAGGCCGAAGCTGTTAAGCACTTCGCTGGTTTCGTCGAGCATGCTTGGGCTACCGCACAGCATGGCGCGATCGTCCTGCGGGTTGATCGGCGGCAGGCCAATATCGGAGAACAACTTGCCGCTGCGCATCAAATCGGTCAAACGACCCTGATTTTCGAATGGCTCACGGGTTACGGTTGGGTAGTAGATCAGTTTTTCGCGCACCGCCTCACCGAAGAACTCATTCTGCGGCAAGGTCTCGGTGATGAATTCGCGGTAAGCCACTTCATTGACGTAACGGACGCCGTGGCACAGGATCACCTTGTCGAAACGCTCATAGGTTTCAGGATCCTGGATGACGCTCATAAACGGCGCCAAACCTGTACCCGTGCTCAACAGGTACAAATGCTTACCCGGCTTCAAGTCATCCAGAACCAGCGTGCCCGTAGGCTTTTTGCTGATCAGGACTTCATCGCCTTCCTTCAAATGCTGCAATTGAGAGGTCAGCGGGCCGTCCGGCACCTTGATGCTGAAGAACTCAAGATGCTCTTCCCAGTTAGGGCTGGCGATCGAATAGGCACGCATAAGCGGACGACCGTTAGGCTGCATCAGGCCGATCATCACGAACTGACCGTTCTCAAAGCGCAGGCCCGGGTCACGGGTGCACTTGAAGCTGAACAGGGTGTCGTTCCAGTGGTGAACACTGAGGACACGTTCGTGGTTCATGTTGCTCATGTACGGGGCTCCTAAAATTCGCCTGCGCTGACAATGGGCGCGATTGCGCAGCATTCTAATGGCGAGGACAATATCTGTTAACTGAATTATTAAGATAAGGGTTATCGGTTATATCGATATGCGATTTACTCTCAGACAACTCCAGGTTTTTGTCACCGTCGCCCAACAAGAGAGCGTGTCACGCGCTGCGGGTTTGTTGGCCCTTTCACAATCGGCTGCCAGTACTTCAATCACCGAACTGGAGCGTCAAACCAGCTGCCAGCTCTTTGATCGTGCGGGCAAACGTCTAAGCCTTAATGCCTTAGGTCGCCAGTTATTGCCTCAGGCCGTCGCGCTACTGGACCAGGCCAAGGAAATCGAGGACTTGCTCAATGGCAAGTCAGGTTTCGGCTCGCTCACCGTGGGCGCCACACTGACCATTGGCAACTACCTGGCCACACTGCTGATCGGCAGTTTTATGCAGGCGCACCCTGAGAGCCAGGTCAAATTGATCGTTCAAAACACGGCGCATATCGTGCAACAAGTGGCCCATTATGAAATTGATCTTGGTCTGATCGAGGGCGATTGCAGCCACCCTGATATTGAAGTGCAAAGCTGGGTTGAAGATGAATTGGTGGTGTTCTGCGCTCCTCAACATCCGCTGGCGGCTCGTGGGCACGCGACACTGGAAGAACTGAGCCGCGAAGCATGGATTTTGCGAGAACAAGGATCCGGTACCCGCCTGACCTTCGACCAAGCCATGCGCCATCATCAGACGTCGCTCAATATCCGCCTCGAACTGGAACACACCGAAGCGATTAAACGCGCGGTGGAATCAGGTCTGGGAATTGGTTGTATCTCTCGGCTGGCCCTGCGCGATGCTTTTCGGCGGGGCAGCCTGGTGGCAGTAGAAACCCCTGATCTGGATCTCGCTCGTCAGTTTTTCTTCATCTGGCACAAGAAGAAGTACCAGACCTCAGCAATGCGCGAATTTCTGGAACTATGCCGCGCATTTACCGCAGGTGTTCAGCGCAGCGACGAGATCGTGCTGCCGAGCATTGCTTAAAGCAGGATCACAGCCCACACCACGGCAATCAGCGTGAGCACCACAAATTGCGCGGCACTGCCCATGTCTTTGGCGTTTTTAGACAGCGGGTGCAGATCAAGGGAGATTCGATCGATCGCGGCTTCAATGGCCGAGTTCAGCAACTCCACAATCAGTGCCAGCAAGCACACGGCAATCAATAGCGCACGCTCTACCCGGCTGACATTCAATAAAAATGTCAGCGGGATCAACACCACATTAAGCAACACCAATTGCCTAAATGCCGCCTCGCCGGTGAAGGCTGCTCGTAAACCGTCCAGCGAGTAGCCGCCCGCATTCAAAATCCGTTTAAATCCGGTTTTACCCTTAAAAGGCGACATAGATAGGCAACTGCACAAAAAATGAGGGTGGAACGCTAGTTCACCGCTTGTTAAAAAAGCGTGAAAGCCAGCAGCTTAATGGCTCGAAATTGATTCAAGCTGTTGCAGAAGGAGCGCCGCCTGAGTCCGGGTACGAACCCCTAATTTGCGGAAAATAGCCGTCACGTGTGCTTTGATAGTGGCTTCGGACACGCCCAGTTCGTAAGCGATCTGCTTATTCAGCAGCCCTTCACACACCATGGTCAACACCCTGAACTGTTGGGGGGTGAGACTGGCCAACCCTTCACTAGCCGCTTTGGCTTCAGCGGAGACCTGAACGGCCTCGAAAGCCTTGGGTGGCCAGCTAACATCACCCTCCAGCACAGCACTCACTGCTTGCTGAATGTCAGTCATAGAGCTTGATTTGGGGATAAAACCACTGGCGCCAAATTCACGCGAGCGCACCATGATTGATGCATCTTCCTGAGCCGAAACCATTACCACCGGAATTTGCGGGTACTGTCCACGTAACAATACCAGCCCGGAGAAACCGTAAGCACCCGGCATATTAAGGTCGAGCAGCACCAGATCCCAATCGGCCTTGTCTGCCAGCTGTGCCTCAAGCTCGGCAATACTGGCGACCTCCACCAAGCGGACATCAGGCCCCAACCCCATTGTCACCGCTTGGCGCAAAGCACTGCGAAACAAAGGATGGTCGTCGGCAATCAGGATTTCGTATGTGGCCATTTTTTAAATGATCCTGTTTTTTAGGCGAGCCCTGATGCATTTCAGTACTCGCTAAGGCAACTCGAACAACAGCGTAGAGAAGCGTTTCAAAACACGCGTTTTACGCTAAACGTCGGTAAATATAAGTGTTTTTACAGTCGTTGCCGCCCAATGGGCGCCAAGCATGCCGAGCGAATCCAGAGGGGTCAAGTCGAAAACCTGACGCCAGACTCAGCTAAATGCTATTACAGCGCCACCCTCCAGAACCGGTGATAGCGCTAAGTGACATCACGGTGAAAATTGTAGCGCTACTTCTTTAGTCTATTGAGAGCGATTCTGGGGAAGGTCTTTTACAAAAACGCCCAGTTCACGGTGCGCGGCACTGCTCTCGTTAATCGGCAACTGGTTTTTGGCATCCAGATAATGCTGACTGAATACATCAAAGTAAGCATCCAGCGCACAGGAAGCCTCGGTGTCTCCGGCAAGATCAAGGCACAAGCTGGCCACTTCGGCTGTACACAAGTGCTCGCTTCGCGTCGATCTGCGTAAACGATAGCGAGACAGTTTTTCTGGCAGCAGACTCAAAATCGGCAAGGCATCAAAATACGGGCTTTTGCGAAAGATCTTGCGCGCCTCAGTCCAAGTTGCATCAAGCAGAATAAAGAGAGGCCGTTTACTGGTGTCCATTTCCACCGAATGCGTGACACGCTCAGGGGCAACATACTCACCCGGAAACACCAGGTAAGGCTGCCACTGTGGGTCGGCCAGCAAGGCCAGCAAAGCATCATCCGTTTCAGTGCGCGACCAGATGAACGCAAAATTGTCCTTCACCACGTCAGCAATCAACCAGCCTGTATTACTGGGCTTGAAGACTTCCTTTTTGGTCATGATCAGGCAAACGCCTGCGCGAGTACTGACCCGGGGCCGCCAGTTGCACAGGCAATGACTGACGATCACTCGACACGTATGGCAGCGCGGCGCGCGTGAACCTCGCGCCAGATAAGGCTTGGTGCTCTCCTCTTCACGCTCGTCACGTAAACGGGCAACAGCATTGGGGGAAAAGGTCATCAGGGTCATGATCTGGGTAACGACGGATAGTAAAAAGAGAGCGGCGAAGTTTAACAGAGGCTGAGCCCCCATGACCGGAGGCATTTCCTGTGCTCCAATGCTGACCTATACTCCTGCGCCACTGAACGCACCGATCTATGACGGGTCGAAGCTTGCGTCACTGAAATCAGGAGAGTTTCATGCTGCGCACTATCATCCCGACCCTTGCTCTACTGTTCGCACTGCCATTGAGCGCTCAAGCGGCCTCTCTTGCAGAGTTCAACTTGAATAAGGACTTGCTCAAAGTTGCCAAAGTCAGCAATGAAGGGAAACCCCGCGCCATCAGCCCCGACCTTCTGGACAAAGGCTTTTCCGTTGACGGCACGGTGCTGATCAATCACCTGGAAGCCAGCCCTACCCTTTCAGCACAAATGCGCTCTGCTCCGGAAGCGGCCGTACCGCAACTGGGCCGCAGCGTTTGCAGCAACCCGAACTTCCGTAAATTGATGGCCAAGGGCGCGACCATGCGCTTTGACATCAGGGAATACAAAACCAATACATCGGTTTTGACCCAGGACATCGGCGCCGACAACTGCCAGCGCAAATAATCACTGCCTGCTTTTCTTGCGCACGCCGTGTCATAAACGGCGTGCAGCCCTCGCTGCACTTTCTTCGTTATCAGGCTTCTTCTTCCACATCAGGCAATTAGCTATTGCCAGTCAAGACAACACCGGACCATCATCAACCATCGCTTTTGACTCCTTGAGTCGTTGCGCTTGGCTGATCGGGCGCCCCCAAGGATGTTGTCTAGAAGGAGCTATACATGCCCGACCAAACTCAGGACACCCTGTCACTTTACTTCGAGAACCACGGCCTGAATGTTGCCGCAGAGGTTGATGCACAACTACAACGGGTGGCCCCTGACAGCCCGAACCAACCGCTTTATCGTGAGATGCTGCTGACTGTCTTGCGCATGGCCCATGACGATATCGATCGCTGGAATGCCAAAATCACCCTGCAAGCCATCCGCGAACTTGAAAAAACCTTTCGCGTACTGGAGCAATTCAAAGGACGCCGCAAAGTCACCGTGTTCGGCTCAGCCCGCACGCCCGCAGAAGATCCCCTGTATGTGCTGGCCCGCGAGGTGGGTGCAACACTGGCACGGTCAGACATGATGGTCATTACTGGAGGCGGCGGCGGCATAATGGCCGCTGCACATGAAGGCGCTGGTCTGCAATACAGCTTGGGGTTCAATATCACCCTGCCATTTGAACAGCGCGCCAACGCCACAATCATTGACTCAGAGCACTTGCTGGCCTTTCACTTCTTCTTCACCCGCAAGCTGTTTTTCATCAAGGAAGCAGAGGCCTTGATCATTTGCCCCGGCGGCTTCGGCACATTGGACGAAGTGCTGGAAGTGCTGACGCTGATGCAAACCGGCAAAACACCTCTGGTGCCAATCGTGCTTCTGGATATGCCCGGCGCAACGTTCTGGCAAAGCGCCCTGGACTTCATCCATAACCAGTTGCAAGCCCATCAATACATTCTGCCCAATGATCTGAAATTGATGCGTCTGGTTCACAGTGCTCAAGAAGCGGTTGATGAGATCGAGCAGTTCTACAGCAACTACCATTCGAGCCGCTGGCTCACCAAAACCTTTGTTCTACGCATGAAAAGGGCTGTGAATGTCGCAGCCCTTGAACAGATCAAGCAGAACTTCGCCGACATTTGCGTTCATGACAGTTTTCACCAGCAAGCCTATGCGCAGATTGAGCACGACGACCCTGCATTCAATCACTTGACGTGTCTGAGCTTTGCTTTCAGTGGGCGTAATCAAGGGCGGTTACGCGAACTAGTCAACTTCATCAACTTGCCCGAAAATTGGGCGACAGCAGAGTCCTCACCGGTAGCACAAAGGTCCGAGTGGATCGCTGAATAAGGTAGGGAAAATGAGGCTGCGACAAGTTGTTGGGTGATCGAGCGTTCGTAGCAGGAACGAAGATCATGCAATGCTTATCGCAGTCTGTGACTACAGATGCCCGTAGTCAGTCATCAAATTCTCGGCCACTCAACAAGCGGCCGATCATTTCCAGCGGATAGCCTCGATAACTCAAGAAGCGCCCTTGGCGAGCACGTTCTTTCGCGTCTTCCGGTAACTGCGCGGAAAACTTGCGGCGCCAGGTTTCTTCCAACCGTTCTTGCCAGTTAAATCCACACTCGCGCAGCGCATCTTCTACATCGCCACGGGGCAACCCGCGTTGATTAAGCTCTTCGCGAATGCGCAAAGGGCCATAACCGGAACCGGCACGATAAGAGATATAGCTTTCAAGGTAACGTGCCTCCGACAGCAGACCATCTTCCGTTAAACGGTCGAGGGCGATGTCGATCATGTCGGGGCAAGCACCGCGCTGACGCAATTTGCGAGTCAACTCTACCCGACCATGCTCGCGTCGCGCGAGCAGGTCCATGGCAGTTCGACGCACCGCGGCCAGGTTATCCAGAACTACGGTCATGAGTCAGATCAGTTGTTATTGGCGTCTGAGCCGTTTTCCAGCGCCATTTCTGCCGCTTCAGCTTCATCAGCGGCCGCTTTGGCTGCTTTGCTCATTTTTGGCATGATTTTGATCTCAGCCATCTCGGCATCCGACTTTGGCCCCAACAACTTGGCGCGCAACTGCTTCTCAAGGGCTTCCTTGATTTCAGGGTTGTCGTCCAGGAACTTGGCCGAGTTGGCTTTGCCCTGACCAATCTTGCTGCCGTTGTAGCTGTACCAGGCGCCGGCCTTCTCGACGAAGCCGTGCAATACGCCCAGGTCGATCATCTCGCCATTGAGATAGATGCCCTTGCCGTAAAGAATCTGGAATTCAGCCTGGCGGAATGGCGGAGCCATTTTGTTTTTGACCACTTTGACGCGGGTTTCGCTGCCAACCACCACATCGCCTTCTTTCACCGCACCCGTGCGGCGGATGTCCAAACGTACCGAGGAGTAAAACTTCAACGCATTACCACCGGTGGTGGTTTCCGGGCTGCCGAACATCACGCCGATTTTCATGCGGATCTGGTTGATGAAGATCACCAGGCAGTTGGCGTTTTTGATATTACCGGTAATTTTACGCAGGGCCTGAGACATGAGACGGGCTTGCAGACCCACGTGCATGTCACCCATATCGCCTTCGATTTCGGCTTTTGGGGTCAGTGCTGCTACGGAGTCGATGATGATCACGTCAACGGCGTTGGAACGCACCAGCATGTCAGTGATTTCAAGTGCCTGTTCGCCGGTATCTGGCTGAGAAACCAGCAGGTCGTCGACGTTAACACCCAGCTTGGCAGCGTATTCAGGGTCAAGGGCGTGTTCGGCATCGACGAAGGCACAGGTGGCACCCGCCTTTTGTGCTTGAGCGATTACCGACAGAGTGAGTGTGGTTTTACCCGAAGACTCTGGACCGTAAATTTCAACAATACGGCCTTTTGGCAAGCCGCCAATGCCCAGCGCGATGTCCAGACCCAGCGAACCGGTAGAGATTGCCGGCACTTCCTGGCGCTCTTGCTCGCCCATGAGCATTACGGCACCCTTGCCGAATTGACGTTCGATCTGACCCAAGGCCGCAGCCAAGGCTTTCTTCTTGTTGTCGTCCATTAAAGTCCTCTCGTAATCAATAAGGCCGGTCGGCCGATAACTGTATAAGTAGCCAGTATTATTCCACAGGGTTAAACGATCGCCTACCCCTGTTTTTTTATTTATCGTACCGTTCGGCGTATTAGGCCTTTCAGAGCAGCGATTACGGTTTGCCGGCGCACCTCATCACGGTCACCGGCAAAATACCGGCGTTCAGTTGTAACCTCGCCGTCATCCCCCCACGCCAGCCAAACGGTGCCAACCGGTTTCTCTTCCGAGCCACCACCGGGCCCGGCCACGCCACTGACTGCTACGGCAAAGCGTGCTCCGCTTTGCGCCTGAGCCCCCGCGACCATAGCCTCGACCACCTCGCGGCTGACAGCGCCGACTTGGCCAAACAAGGCCTCGGGAACCCCCAGCTGCTTGGTTTTTTGCTTATTGGAATAGGTGACAAAGCCGGCCTCGAACCAGGCCGAACTGCCGGGGATACGGGTAATGGCTTCGGCAATACCACCTCCAGTGCAGGATTCAGCAGTCGTAACCTGGGCATTTATCGCCTTCAGCAGGTCTCCGAGTTCGGCAGCAAGGTGAGACAGTGAGTCCATAGTGATTTCCTGAGAGGCAATGGTTTGCGCATATTTGTAAGCACTGATCGATGCCATAACCTACACGAAAACTAAGGTTCGATTCGTGAGTCGGTTGCAGAACTCTCCACCCCGAGCCGCTTTGCAGCCCAACGCTGATACAGGCTGATCGCAGCATCTGCACCGGCCAATGCTGTCAGGCAACCAAAGGCACCCGCCGCCAGCACAGACATACCCGCCGAATACAACAACAGAAAGGTTGAGACGCCACATACCATGCAGGCACCCGAGCGCAGCGCAAGGCGCCGGATCAGCAACCATCCACTGGCACCGTCTTTGTCAGCACGCCACATCTCTCCAAAAACGCCCCCCACCAAGGCCAGAAGGATGACCAGTAAAACTGGCATATCCAGCAATACTTGCGGTTCATTCATGGTGTCATCACTCCTGGGTCCTTAGGGATAAATAGTCAATTTCTGACCTGGGCTGCCGGCGCTATTGATCGCGCCGCTTCCCTGCTTGAATTCGATCGCTGAGCGTCATGCAAACTAGACTATGCATGTATGGATATACAGTCAATGCACCAGCGCATATATTTCCATGTCGCCCAACTCAAGCCACCCTTGAATACGCCATCCGTAATAAACACCACTTTAAAACCAAAAAAACCCACGTTTATGTGGGCTTTTTTCATAAGACTTAGCTCAGCGTGCGTACATGCCCCACCAGAACACATGGCCCAGAATGACCAGTTGCTCATCTTCCATGTCACTGTAGGCGTAGTCCTCGTCTGGATACTCGTCACGGTTAAAACTGCGCAATCGAATACCCTGTGGCAAGCGATAGACCTGCTTCACCCGTAGCTGGCCGTTGTGATTGATTGCATACAGGTCACCATCAATGACGTCTTCAAGAGCACGCTTGCCCGCGTTGACCCCCACCGTTGCACCATCGCGCAAAACCGGCAGCATGCTGTCACCGCGCACCGTCACACACTTGGCCTGATCGAATTGCACGCCGTTATGGCGCAGGCTGCGCTTGCCAAAACGCAGCTTGGCACGCTCGCTCTCTTCAATGGCAAAACGCCCGGAACCGGCCGCCAATTCGACCTGGCGCAGAAAGGCAATGGACACTTCATCATCCGCCACAGGCGTGTCGTCATCCCATAAGCAAATATCCCGCAGCTGCGGATGCCTCGGATCGGCCTCGGATACCACAAGCCTGACAGGGCTATCCCGGCCCCGCAGTTGATCGGTGCTGATTTGAAAATATTCCGCGATCCTAGAGATTTGCCTATCAGACGGATCGACAATTTTGCCATTCAAAATTCGCGAAAGTGTTGATTGCGGCACACCCGTACTACGGTGCAGCGCCATGGCGCTGAGCTGATGACGAGCAAGTAGCTCTTTGAGGACGATAGAAACAGTTCGTTTAGGCATGGAGAGAATAGTGCTAGCGGTGTTTATAGATGGCAAATGCTATTTCTTCTATTAATAGCAGCGCCCATGAGCGCCTGTAGATGCACATGGCTGACATGTTAACCTTGCGCCCATTGCGAAAACCTCAGGCCACGCGCCTGCCTTTGCCCACTTTCAAAACGAATCCGCCTAAGCCTCTCATGAGTAAAAATACTTCCGACCTATCCGGCCACACGCCGATGATGCAGCAGTACTGGCGCCTGAAGAACCAGCACCCTGATCAGTTGATGTTCTATCGCATGGGCGACTTCTACGAGATCTTCTACGAAGACGCGAAAAAAGCCGCCAAGTTGCTGGATATCACCCTCACCGCACGCGGGCAATCTGCCGGGCAAGCTATCCCCATGTGCGGGATTCCTTACCATGCAGCTGAAGGTTATTTGGCCAAGCTGGTAAAACTTGGCGAGTCGGTGGTCATTTGTGAGCAGGTGGGCGACCCGGCAACCAGTAAAGGGCCGGTCGATCGTCAAGTGGTGCGCATCATCACACCGGGCACGGTCAGCGACGAAGCGTTGATGGATGAACGCCGCGACAACCTGATTGCCGCCGTACTGGGCGACGAGCGCTTGTTTGGACTCGCGGTGCTGGACATCACCAGTGGCAACTTCTCGGTACTGGAGATCAAAGGCTGGGAGAACCTGCTGGCCGAACTCGAGCGTATTAACCCGGTTGAGCTGATGATCCCGGATGATTGGCCACAAGGTTTGCCAGCAGAAAAGCGCCGTGGTGTACGTCGCCGCGCGCCGTGGGATTTCGAGCGCGACTCCGCCTTTAAAAGCCTGTGCCAGCAGTTCTCGACCCAAGACCTCAAAGGCTTTGGTTGCGAGAACCTGACACTGGCTATCGGCGCCGCCGGTTGCTTGCTCAGCTATGCCAAGGAAACTCAACGTACCGCCCTGCCCCATCTGCGCAGCCTGCGCCACGAACGTCTTGATGACACCGTGGTGCTCGATGGTGCCAGCCGACGCAACCTGGAACTGGACACCAACCTGGCGGGGGGGCGCGACAACACGTTGCAATCGGTGGTTGACCGCTGCCAGACGTCGATGGGCAGCCGCTTGCTGACCCGCTGGTTGAATCGTCCGCTGCGCGACTTGAGTGTTCTGCTCGCGCGCCAGTCGTCGATTACGTGCCTGCTCGATGGCTATCGCTTTGAAAAGCTCCAACCACAGCTGAAAGAAATTGGCGACCTGGAACGTATTCTGGCCCGAATCGGTTTGCGTAACGCCCGCCCGCGAGATCTGGCCCGGCTACGCGATGCCTTGACGGCCCTGCCCGAGCTGCAGGATGCGATGATTGGCCTCGAAGCCCCGCATTTGCAGCAACTGGCCCGCATCACCAGCACCTATCCGGAGCTGGCTGCCCTTCTTGAAAAAGCCATCAACGACAACCCACCTGCCGTCATCCGTGATGGCGGTGTACTCAAGACCGGCTATGACGCCGAGCTTGATGAACTGCAATCATTGAGCGAGAACGCCGGCCAGTTCCTGATTGATCTCGAAGCCCGCGAAAAAGCCCGTACGGGCCTCGCCAACCTCAAGGTCGGTTACAACCGGGTTCATGGCTACTTTATTGAGTTGCCCAGCAAGCAGGCCGAACAAGCCCCGGCAGATTACATTCGGCGCCAGACGCTTAAGGGGGCCGAGCGCTTTATCACGCCGGAGCTAAAAGCTTTCGAAGATAAAGCCCTGTCTGCCAAAAGTCGCGCATTGGCTCGCGAGAAGATGCTCTATGAAGCCTTGCTCGAAACCTTGATCGGTGAGCTGCCGCCCCTGCAAGACACCGCTGCCGCGCTGGCCGAACTGGACGTACTGAGCAATCTGGCGGAGCGTGCGCTAAATCTCGACTTGAACTGTCCGCGCTTTGTTGACGAGCCGTGCATGCGCATCAACCAGGGGCGACACCCGGTGGTTGAACAAGTGCTGACCACGCCGTTTGTGGCCAACGATCTGGCGCTGGATGACAACACCCGCATGCTGGTGATCACCGGCCCGAACATGGGCGGTAAATCGACCTACATGCGTCAGACCGCGTTGATCGTTCTACTTGCGCACATTGGTAGTTTTGTACCAGCGGCCAGTTGTGAACTATCACTTGTTGATCGCATCTTTACCCGCATAGGCTCCAGCGATGACCTGGCCGGCGGACGCTCGACCTTCATGGTTGAAATGAGTGAGACCGCGAACATTCTGCACAATGCCACCGACCGTAGCCTGGTTCTGATGGACGAAGTGGGTCGAGGCACAAGCACCTTTGACGGCCTGTCGCTGGCCTGGGCTGCCGCTGAACGCTTGGCTCAACTGCGGGCTTATACTTTGTTCGCCACTCACTACTTCGAGCTGACGGTACTGCCCGAGAGTGAACCATTGGTCGCCAACGTGCACTTGAGTGCAACCGAGCACAACGAGCGCATCGTATTTCTGCACCACGTGCTGCCGGGGCCAGCCAGCCAAAGTTATGGTTTGGCCGTGGCGCAGCTGGCAGGCGTCCCTACGCCTGTTATCGCCCGTGCACGCGAGCATTTGAGCCGCCTGGAGACCACCAGCCTGCCGCACGAATTGCCAAAACCAACCCCCGGCAAGAAGGCTGCGCCCCAACAAAGTGATTTGTTTGCCAGCCTGCCTCACCCGGTTCTGGATGATCTTTCCAAGCTGGATCTGGACAATCTCACACCGCGTAAAGCACTTGATTTGCTCTACACATTAAAGACACGCCTTTAAAAGCTGCTAGAATCGCGCGCGGTTCGGGATGCTACTGACCTTTTAGCCTGTTCAGTAGATATCACTCCCGAACCCTGCGAGCCCGAACTGGAAGGGCTTCGCTGCCGCCGCCTGAGGAGAAAATTAGAAATGACCTTCGTCGTCACCGACAACTGCATCAAGTGCAAGTACACCGACTGCGTAGAAGTCTGTCCGGTGGACTGCTTTTACGAAGGCCCGAACTTCCTGGTGATTCACCCGGATGAGTGCATTGATTGCGCGCTTTGTGAGCCTGAATGCCCAGCTCAGGCCATCTTCTCTGAAGATGAGATTCCTGCTGGCATGGAGAATTTCATTCAGTTGAATGTCGAGCTGGCTGAAATCTGGCCAAACATCACTGAGCGTAAAGACCCTCTGCCGGACGCGGCCGAGTGGGATGGCAAGCCAGGTAAGATTGCCGACCTGGAACGCTGATTGATGCTGTAGCTAAAAAGCCCCGTCTCGTATGAGCCGGGGCTTTTTGCGTTTTAACGTAGTGAATCGTCTACGGCCAAGGCTCGTAAGCCTCAAGGTTAAGCGCTGATGGTGCAACCTGTGGCGTCTTGAAGCTGCTCACGGGTCACGCCTGTTGCCAGCTCTACCAGTTTCAGACCGTGCTCGGTGACGTCGAGCACCCCCAGATCGGTAATGATCCGGTCAACCACGCCTACACCGGTCAGGGGTAAATCGCACGATTTGAGCAGTTTATGGGCACCCCCCTTGGCTGTGTGCTCCATCAACACGACCACACGTTTGACACCGGCCACCAAGTCCATCGCGCCGCCCATGCCTTTCACCATCTTGCCGGGGATCATCCAGTTGGCCAGATCGCCTTTCTCGGAGACTTGCATCGCCCCCAGAATGGAAAGATTGATGTGCCCTCCACGGATCATGGCGAATGAATCAGCGCTGTTGAAAAAACTGCTGCCGGGCAAGGTGGTGATGGTTTGCTTGCCTGCGTTGATCAGGTCGGCGTCCACTTCATCTTCGGTCGGGAATGGGCCAATACCGAGCAAACCATTCTCACTCTGTAGCCAGACATCCATGCCCTCAGGTATGTAGTTGGCAACCAGCGTCGGCAAGCCGATACCCAGATTGACGTAAAAACCATCCTGTAATTCTTGGGCGGCGCGGTGCGCCATTTCTTCACGAGTCCAGGCCATGATCAGGCGCTCCGCACAGTGCGTTGTTCGATGCGTTTTTCCGGAGTGGCATTAAGGATCAGCCTCTGTACGTAAATACCCGGTAAGTGCACGTGATCCGGGTCGATCTCGCCAATCTCAACGATTTCTTCCACTTCGACCACACATACCTTGGCCGCCATGGCCGCCAAGGGGTTGAAGTTACGTGCGGTTTTGTTGAACAGCAGATTGCCGGATTTATCAGCCTTCCACGCTTTGACCAGGGCGACGTCGGCCCGCAACGAGCGTTCCATGACGTACCACTCACCATCGAATTCACGAGTTTCCTTGCCTTCTGCCACCAGCGTCCCGTAACCCGTTTTGGTGTAAAACGCCGGTATGCCGGCCCCACCCGCCCGAAGCTTTTCCGCCAGGGTGCCTTGGGGAGTGAATTCAAGCTCTAACTCGCCTGCCAGAAACTGACGCTCGAACTCTTTGTTCTCACCGACGTACGAAGAAATCATTTTGCGAATCTGACGGGTCGTCAGCAGTTGCCCCAAACCAAAACCATCGACGCCCGCATTGTTACTGATCACGGTCAGATCACGCTTGCCGGTATCACGCAGGGCTGCAATCAAGGCCTCAGGGATGCCACACAACCCAAAACCTCCAACAGCCAGGGTCATGCCGTCCTCGACAAGCCCCTGCAAAGCGGATTCAGCACTCGAGTAAATCTTGTTCACTTGTTATTCCTCGAATTTGCCGCGACGCTCTCGGCATATCGCAGCCTGTTTGCTTAAGCTCAGGGCAGTCAAATTGACCGCCATGCTGAACTCTGGCGGCTCTGGCCCAAGGCCAAAGCGTTATCCGAGTGTAGGGATACGCACGCAACAACTCTAGGGGCTGTTCCCGTTTCATTGCAGCTGCAACAAGGCTCAAGCAAAAGGTGGCTAGATACAGAACTGCAGAGACCTTAACCATGCGGTAACAATTGACCTACAAAATACTTAGCTGGCTACCTTTAAACCCGCGATCTAGACGTATATAAAGACCGCTGGGAATCAAACTGCATCGTTTGGGAAATCTTCCTACGCATATGCTTCGTTCCGACTAGACTCTGATCGAATTTGGCATCAATTGCGTAGGCTCAGGCTCAAGCTGATCATTTCGATGCCGGCATCAACCCAGGCCTCAGCGTCCTTGTGCAGCTCGAAGCTGTCGGGAACCAGTAGCCATTGACCAAGAACTCCGTCGATATAGGCATGCAGACAAATAGCCGCGCGACGAGCATCAAGGTTTTTGGGGAGTTGATTGCGATGGATTGCATTATTCAGTGTGAGCTCAATTCGGCTATTACAGTCGACCATCGCCACTTGGCGTTGACGACGCAAATCGCACATTTCGTCAGTGAATTCACATTTATGGAACAAAATCTCATTGATGCGCCGGGTTTTAGGGTCAATGGCAATCTGGCGAAACAAATGGACCAGCAGCTTGCGCATGCACCCAAGCGGATCAAGCTCATCCTGACTTTCGCTGGCTTTGGCCAGCTCTTCCAGCGGCTCGTGCAAGCTGTCCAGCATGGCTTGAACAAGATCAGCCTTGTTGCTGAAATGCCAGTAAATGGCGCCTCGGGTAACGCCCGCCAACGCGGCGATATCGGCCAGTGTCGTGCGTGCGACACCCCGTGTGTAAAAGGCCTGCTCAGCTGCTTCGAGGATCGCACTGCGCGTTTCCTGAGCTTCTTCTTTGGTACGACGCACCATGGCAATAAAAACCTCAATCAGGAGGATCTGGACGGTTGCACTCAGGCGCCCAAATCAACATCGGGTGGCGTTTGTTATGCCTTATCCCGGCCTACTTCACGCTCTAAAAAGGACTCTGTAGCGTACTTTGCAAAGGAGTCACGCTATTTACAAACAGACACGAATGTAAGTATATTCCTTAGCAAGCTACTTATCCACCCGGAACAGCTTTCTATACCCTTCCACTATTCTTGTGCGCTTTCGCGTGCCTGACCCGAGGATCTTCATGCAATTCAAGCCAGCTGTTACCGCTCTGGTTGCTGCCATCGCCCTAGCTTCGCTTATTAGCGGATGTAAAAAGGAAGAGGCAGCACCTGCCCCGCAAATCCCTCAGGTCGGCGTCGTGACGCTGAAAACCCAGCCATTTGCCCTGACTACCGATCTACCAGGCCGAACAGCTTCTTATCGCTCGGCAGAAGTTCGACCGCAGGTAAACGGGATCATTCTTAAGCGCTACTTCAAGGAAGGCAGCGACGTCAAAGAAGGTCAACAGCTGTATCAAATCGATCCAGCTATCTACCAAAGCAATGTCTTGAGCGCCAAGGCAACGCTACAATCGGCCAAATCACTGGCTGACCGCTACAAGCAATTGGTCGCAGAGCAAGCTGTAAGCCGTCAGGAATACGACAACGCCGAGTCGGCCCGCCTTGAGGCTGAAGCCGCACTCAATACCGCCATGGTGAACTTGCGTTACACCAAAGTACTGGCGCCGCTGACAGGCCGTATTGGTCGTTCGCTGTTTACTGAGGGCGCTCTGGTTACCAGCGGTCAAGCCAACGCACTGGCGGTGATCACTCAACTGGACCCGATCTATGTTGACGTGACCCAGTCCTCTGTCGAAATGCTTGAATTGCGCCGTGACCTGGCTGATGGCCGCTTGAAATCCGCGGGTGCAAACGCTGCCAAAGTTAAATTGACCCTGCCCGACGGCAGCCAGTACTCAGAAGAAGGCCGTCTGGAATTCTCTGAAGTGTCAGTGGACGAAACCACCGGTTCCGTTACCCTGCGCGCCGTATTCCCGAACCCGAAAGATATTCTGCTACCAGGCATGTTTGTTCATGCGCAACTGGAAGCCGGTATCAACAGCGATGCGATTCTGGCACCGCAAATCGGTGTGACTCACAACTCCAAAGGCCAGCCGACGGCACTGATCGTTGGCCCGGACAACAAAGTTGAGCTGCGCGTACTGCAAGCGACCCGCACCGTCGGCAGCGACTGGTTGGTGGAAGACGGCTTGAAAGCAGGTGATCGCCTGATTACTGACGGCCTGCAATACGTCAAGCCAGGTGTCGAAGTGAAGATCATGGACAAGTCTCAAGGCGCATCCCCGGCATCTGCCCCGGCAACAGAAAAAGCTGCGGGCACTAAAGGGGAATAAACCATGTCGAATTTTTTCATCGACCGTCCAATTTTCGCCTGGGTAATTGCCCTGGTGATGATGCTGGTTGGGGGGCTGTCGATCCTCAAGCTACCGATCAACCAGTACCCGAGCATTGCACCACCGGCTATCTCGATTTCCGTGACCTACCCGGGCGCTTCGGCGCAAACCGTTCAGGACACGGTGGTTCAAGTGATCGAGCAGCAGTTGAACGGCATCGATCATTTGCGTTATGTCTCCTCGGAAAGTAACTCCGACGGCAGCATGACCATTACCGCGACCTTCAACCAGGGTACTGACCCTGATACCGCGCAGGTTCAGGTACAAAACAAGCTCAACCTGGCGACACCGCTGCTGCCGCAAGAAGTTCAGCAGCAAGGTATCCGCGTGACCAAGGCAGTGAAAAACTTCCTGATGGTCGTTGGCGTGGTGTCCACTGATGGCACGATGAACAAGGACGACTTGTCCAACTACATCGTTTCCAACATGCAGGACCCTATCTCTCGTACTGAAGGTGTGGGCGACTTCCAGGTGTTCGGTTCCCAGTACGCCATGCGTATCTGGCTCGACCCGGCCAAGTTGAACAAGTACAACCTGACCCCGGTTAGCGTCAAATCGGCCATTACCGCACAGAACGTGCAGGTGTCCTCCGGACAACTGGGTGGTCTGCCTGCTGTCAAAGGCCAGGAACTCAACGCCACCATTATCGGCAAGACGCGTCTGCAGACCGCCGAAGAATTCAAGAAAATCCTGCTCAAGGTCAACACGGACGGTTCTCAGGTTCGCCTGAGTGATGTGGCCGATGTGGCACTGGGGGGCGAGAACTACAGCGTCAGCGCTCAGTACAACGGCAAACCGTCTTCCGGTCTGGCAATCAAGCTGGCCACCGACGCCAACGCACTGAACACCGCCAAGGCGGTCCGCCAAACCATCGCAGATCTGCAACCCTTCTTCCCGCCTGGCATGGAAGTGGTTTACCCGTATGACACCACACCCGTGATCTCTGCCTCCATCGAAGGGGTTGTTGAAACACTGGTTGAAGCGGTTGTGTTGGTGTTTTTGGTGATGTTCCTGTTCCTGCAAAACTTCCGCGCCACCATCATCACTACGATGACTGTGCCGGTGGTATTGCTGGGTACGTTCGGGATCCTCGCTGCGGCAGGCTTCAGCATTAACACGCTGACCATGTTTGGCTTGGTACTTGCCATCGGCTTGCTGGTGGACGATGCCATTGTGGTGGTCGAAAACGTCGAGCGGGTGATGGCCGAAGAGGGATTATCGCCCAAAGAAGCCACCAAAAAGTCCATGGGCCAGATTCAGGGCGCACTGGTCGGTATCGCCCTTGTACTGTCGGCCGTATTGCTGCCAATGGCGTTCTTCGGCGGCTCTACCGGTGTGATCTACCGTCAGTTCTCGATCACCATCGTATCGGCCATGGCGCTGTCGGTAATGGTCGCATTGATCTTTACCCCAGCCTTGTGTGCCACGATTCTCAAACCGATTGCCAAAGGCGATCACGGCGAGAACAAGCGCGGATTCTTCGGCTGGTTCAACCGCACGTTCGACAGCGGCGTCAAACGCTACGAAAACAGCGTCGGCAGCATCCTGCGCCACAAAGCTCCATACCTTCTGGCCTACGTATTGATTGTAGTGGGCATGGTCTTCCTGTTTACGCGTATCCCTACTTCCTTCCTTCCAGAAGAAGATCAGGGCGTGTTGTTTGCCCAAGTTCAGACACCACCTGGAACGACGGCTGAGCGTACACAAGACGTCATCGACAGGATGCGTGAATACCTGCTCAAAGATGAGGCTTCATCCGTATCGTCAGTCTTTACGGTAAACGGCTTCAACTTTGCAGGTCGCGGTCAAAGCTCTGGCCTGGCATTTATCATGCTCAAGCCGTGGAGCGAGCGTGGCCCTGAAGACAGCGTATTTGCCTTGGCAGCACGGGCACAGAAGCACTTCGCCACGTTCCGCGATGCGATGGTGTTCGCCTTTGCTCCCCCGGCAGTAATGGAGTTGGGTAACGCCACCGGTTTTGACGTTTATCTGCAAGACCGGGCCGGTATCGGTCATGACAAACTGATGCAAGCGCGTAACCAGTTCCTCGGTATGGCCGCGCAGAGCAAGATCCTGTCCGGCGTACGTCCGAACGGTTTGAACGACGAACCTCAGTACAAACTGATCATCGATGATGAAGCAGCACGCGCTCAGGGGGTCAGCCTGTCAGACATCAACGACACGCTGTCTATCGGATTGGGTGCCAGTTACGTCAACGACTTTATCGACCGTGGACGGGTGAAGAAGGTGTTCTTGCAAGGCAATGAGACCTCGCGCATGAACCCCGAAGACCTGAAAAAGTGGTACGTGACAAACGATCAGGGAACGATGGTGCCCTTCTCGGCCTTCGCCCGCGGCGAATGGACCTACGGCGCACCCAAGCTGTCGCGTTACAACGGTGTAGAAGCCATGGAGATTCTGGGTGCTCCCGCTCCGGGCTACAGCAGCGGCGAGGCGATGGCAGAAGTTGAAGCACTGGCCAAGAAGTTGCCTGCAGGCGTCGGTATTGCCTGGACGGGGCTGTCTTACGAGGAGCGTCTGTCCGGTTCGCAAGCACCTGCACTGTACGCAATTTCCTTGCTGATGGTCTTCCTGTGCCTTGCAGCCTTGTATGAAAGCTGGTCGATTCCAATTGCGGTCATGTTGGTGGTGCCGCTGGGGATTATCGGTGCATTGCTGGCTACCAGCCTGCGTGGTTTGTCCAACGACGTGTACTTCCAGGTGGGGCTGTTAACCACCATCGGTCTGGCAGCGAAAAACGCCATTCTGATTGTCGAGTTTGCCAAGGAGCTGCACGAACAGGGCCGAACCTTGACGGAGGCCGCGATTGAGGCGTGCCGTATGCGTCTGCGTCCGATCATCATGACCTCGCTGGCCTTTATCCTCGGGGTGGTGCCACTGGCCATTTCCAATGGTGCTGGTTCGGGCAGCCAGCATGCCATCGGTACCGGCGTAATCGGTGGTATGTTGAGCGCTACCATTCTGGCCATCTTCTGGGTGCCTCTGTTCTTCGTAGCCGTGTCCTCCGTCGGCAACCGCGCCGAAGGTAAAAAGAAAGTGGACCTGACTAAAACTCCAAATAAAGAGGCTGGCCAATGAGCAAGTCGCTTCTCGCAGTAGCTATCGCCGCGTTTACGCTGGGCGGCTGCTCGTTGATCCCGGATTACCAGCGCCCTGAAGCGCCGGTAGCCGCGCAGTACCCTAAAGGCCCGGCTTACTCACCTGCGGAGTCGGCCAACCAGGCCGCCGCCGAACAAGGCTGGCGTCAGTTTTTCCATGATCCTGCCCTGCAACAGCTGATTCAAACGGCCTTGGTCAACAACCGCGACCTTCGGGTCGCAGCGTTGAACATCGACGCGTATGCAGCGCAATACCGTATCCAGCGTGCCGATCTGTTTCCGGCGGTCAATGCGGATGCCAGCGGCAGTCGTCAACGCACCCCGGCGCGCATGTCGCAAACCGGAGAGTCGGGCATCACCAGCCAGTACTCGGCGACCCTTGGGGTCAGTGCCTACGAACTGGACCTGTTCGGCCGAGTCCGCAGCCTCAGTGAACAAGCGCTCCAGAACTACTTTGCAACCGAAGAAGCGCGACGCACCACCCAGATCAGTCTGGTGGCCAGTGTCGCCAATGCCTACATGACCTGGCAGGCTGACAAAGAACTGCTGAAGCTCACTGAAGACACGCTGAAAAACTTCAACGAGAGCTACAAGCTGACCTTGCGCAGCAACGAAGTGGGTGTGGCCTCAGCACTGGATGTGAGCCAGTTGCGGACCTCTGTCGAAAACGCCAAGGTGCAACTGGCACGCTATACCCGTCAGGTCGCTCAGGATCAGAACAGTCTGGTTCTACTGTTAGGTACATCGTTACCGGACAACCTGCCGGCAGCCAAACCGCTGGCCGTCGACCTGTTGAATGAAGTCCCGGCAGGCTTGCCGTCAGACTTGTTGCAACGTCGTCCGGACATCCTTGAAGCCGAGCATAAGCTGTTGGCCGCCAACGCCAACATCGGGGCCGCACGTGCAGCGTTCTTCCCTAGCATCAGCCTCACAGCCAATGCCGGGACCCTGAGCCCTGACTTGTCAGGGTTGTTCAAGGGCGGTTCGGGTACGTGGCTGTTCTCGCCGCAAATCACCCTGCCGATCTTTAACGCAGGGGCTTTGCGCGCAAGCCTGGACTACTCGAAAATCCAGAAAGAGATCACTGTTTCTCAGTATGAGAAAACGATCCAGACGGCGTTTCAGGAAGTCTCTGACGGGCTCGCATCCCGCGAGACCTACAAACAGCAGTTGGAGGCTCAAAGCCAATTCGTCAATGCCAACCAGGATTACTATCGCTTGGCAGAGCGTCGTTATCGCATCGGCATCGACAGCAACCTGACCTTCCTTGATGCTCAGCGCTCGTTGTTCAGCGCGCAGCAATCCTTGATCACTGATCGCCTGTCGCAGCTGACCAGTGAGGTCAATCTGTACAAGGCACTGGGTGGTGGCTGGTACGAACAGACCGGGCAAAACCGTCCAATTTCGGACGAGCCGCCCAAGGCTTGATGCATACCGGTTAAACAACAAACCCGCCTTTTGGCGGGTTTGTTGTTCAATGCGGCGATGGCGCCTGTCGTCGCTGACGAAGGCTGCGATCGAGCGCAAAGCGTTCGCACAATCGGGCACCTCGGCGTGCCAGGTTTTACGGCGGCTTTGCCGCCGATCGCAGCCTTCGTTCCTCGTCAGCGGCTACGGGGTATCAAAACGCTTTGAATCAGCCGCGCGACTCAACACCCAGCTCATCCCATACCGACTCAGCCAGATGGAACGTTGCATTGGCCGCCGGGATGCCGCAGTAAATGGCACTCTGCATCAACACTTCCTTGATCTCGGCACGGGTCACCCCATTATTGGCGGCCGCCCGCAGGTGCAACTTCAATTCTTCACTGCGGTTCATACCAATCAGCATGGCAATGGTAATCAGGCTGCGGGTATGGCGCGGCAGGCCCGGGCGAGTCCAGATATCACCCCAGGCATGGCGGGTGATCATTTCCTGAAATTCGCTGTTGAATTCGGTCAGGGCATTGAGACTGCGATCCACATGGGCATCGCCGAGCACTTCGCGGCGCACGCTCATGCCTTCGTCGTAACGTTGTTTCTCGTCCACAAAACGCTCCTTAAACCGACTTCTCAACTAACAGAAAATCCAGTACTCGCCGGCTGAAAGCATCACCAGCCTGCACGTTGGACAGGTGAGCAGCATGGAACTCGGCATACTGCGCGCCCTGTACATGTTCCTGAATGAAACGGCTGCCTGAAGGCGGAGTGACCGCGTCTTCAGTGCCGGCAATCACCAGCATGGGAACCGTGATTGAGCCTAACTGGTCACGAAAATCAGCATCGCGCACCGCTGCGCAATTGGCGGCGTAGCCCTGTGGCGAGGTGGAGGCCAGCATATCGGTAATGCGCTTGGCTTGCTGCGGGTTGGCCTGGGCAAAGTCTGGGGTGAACCAGCGGGCAATTGACGCATCACGCAGACCGGCCATGGCCGCAGCACCTTCACGCAGCACCATTTCAATACGCGGGTTCCACACGGCCGGCTCGCCGATCTTGGCGGCGGTATTGCACACCACTAATTTGTTTAGGCGAGACCCGGCATTGATGCCCAACCATTGACCGATCAATCCCCCCATCGACAAGCCGCAAAAATGAGCACGCTCGATTTTCAGCGCATCCAGCAAGGCCAACACATCAGCGCCCAGTTGAGCAATGGTGTACGGACCTTTGGTCACCAGTGACTGGCCATGACCACGGGTGTCGTAGCGCAGTACCTGAAAATGCTCGGTAAACGCAGGCATCTGCGTGTCCCACATGCCCAGATCCGTGCCCAGCGAGTTGGACAAGACCAGCACCGGCGCACCTTGCGGGCCGTCCAGCTGGTAATTGAGTTCACCTTCAGCAAGTTGTACACGTCCCACGCAGTGCTCCTTCTTATGATTCAAGTGCAAAATGTTCAGCCCGCGCGCGCTCAACCCACGTCGTCGCCTGACCAAGGTAATAAGCCGGATCAAGCAGGCGATCCAGTTCGTGTGACGACAGTTGGGCGCACACTTGAGGCTCTTCGCCCAGTACCGCGCGCAAGTGGCGATGCTCGGCGACGGCCCGCTTGCAACATGTCTCCAGCAAGTGATGGGCTGTTTCACGCCCAACGCGCTGAGCCAGCACACTGCTGACCGCCTCAGCCAGCACTAACCCGTGGGTCAGATCAAGGTTGCTGGCCATGCGCTCGGCATCCACTTCCAGCCCTTGCGCAATCGTGAGCGCTTGAGCCAGTGCCCCGGACACCAGGCAACAAATCTCAGGCAGGGTTTCCCATTCGGCGTGCCACAGCCCCAGGCTGCGCTCATGCTCTTGCGGCATGGCGCTGAACAAGATGCTCAGCAAACCCGGCACACGTGTGGCGGCACTGATCAACACCGCCGAACCCACAGGGTTGCGCTTGTGCGGCATGGTTGAAGAGCCGCCCTTGCCCGGTGCCGAGGGTTCGAATACTTCAGCGGCTTCGGTCTGCATCAATAAACTGATGTCACGGCCAACTTTGCCGAGACCGCCCGCAATCAGACCCAAAACCGCGCCGAACTCCACCAAACGATCACGCTGGGTGTGCCAGGGCTGTTCGGGTAGCTGCAAGTGAAGCTCTTCGGCCAACGCGTGTGCCACGGGCAATGCTTGATCACCCAGTGAAGCGAGGGTGCCCGAAGCTCCGCCAAATTGCAGGCACAGCAAGCGGGGTTTCAATTCGCCCAGACGCTGACGGTTTCGGCTCACCGCCCCCAGCCAACTGCCTATTTTCATGCCCAAGGTGACAGGCGTGGCCTGCTGAAGCCAGGTACGACCGGCGAGCGGCGTAGTGGCATAACGCAGGGCTAACTCGGCCAGCACATCGCCCAGCCGACGCAGATCCTGATCAATCAAGTCGAGGGCTGATCGCAGTTGCAACACCAACCCGGTATCCATCACATCCTGACTGGTAGCGCCCAGATGCACATAGCGTTCTGCATCTGGCGCGGCAATGGCTATCTGTTTGCCCAAGGCTTTGACCAAAGGAATTGCCGAGTTCCCCGCTGTGGCAATTGACTGCCCCAAGGCTTCGAAGCCATACAAGCTGGCTCGGCATGCCACGTGAATTGGCATCACCGCGCACTGAGGGATCAGCCCGACCCGCGCCTGAGCACGCGCCAGTGCCGCTTCAAAATCAAGCATGGCCTGAACCCGACCATGATCACTGAACACGTCGCCCATGGCCTTGGCCGTGAAGTACGCATCGAACAGTTGGTGACTCTTGCACTCGCTCATAAACCCTTCCTGGAAGGCGCGCGCCCTTCAAAGGCGCGCGCGGTGCTTCATAGGTCGTGGTGCAGGTACTTGGGTTGCTTGGGCAAGCGGAAGCTGAACAGAAAAGCGATGGCCATCATGGCCGTCACATACCAGTAAAAGGTGTTTTCCATGCCCATCGACTTGAGCCCCAGCGCCACGTACTCAGCTGACCCGCCAAAAATGGCATTGGCTACGGCGTAAGCCAGACCGACACCCAGCGCCCGCACTTGAGGCGGGAACATTTCAGCCTTAACCAATCCGCTGATCGAGGTGTAAAAGCTGACAATCGCCAGCGCCAGGGTGATGAGCACAAACGCCAAAAACGGACTGGAGATGGTTTTCAATGTCATCAGGATCGGCACCGTGCACAGTGTGCCCAGCGCGCCAAACCACAGCATCGACTGGCGGCGGCCAATCTTGTCCGCCAACATGCCGAACACCGGCTGCATGCACATATAAAGGAACAGAGCGCCGGTCATGATGTAGCTGGCGGTTTTGGCATGCATACCGGCCGTGTTCACCAGGTACTTCTGCATATACGTTGTAAAGGTGTAGAAAATCAGCGAACCACCTGCGGTGTAACCCAGCACGGTAATAAACGCGGCTTTATGGTCGCGGAACAAGGCCCTGATACTGCCAGCGTCCTTATCCTGTCGCGTTTCAGCACTGGTGGTTTCCTTCAGGGAGCGACGCAGCATCAACGAGATCAGCGCCGCCAGGGCTCCGATCACGAACGGCACGCGCCAGCCCCAGGCACGCAACTCGTCTTCCGACAGAAATTGCTGAAGGATCACTACCACCAATACGGCCAGCAGTTGCCCGCCGATCAGGGTGACGTACTGGAAGGACGCAAAAAAGCCACGCTGACCTTTGAGGGCCACTTCGCTCATATAGGTCGCCGTGGTGCCGTACTCACCGCCCACCGACAGCCCCTGGAACAGCCTCGCTACCAGTAGCAACGCCGGCGCCCAGGCGCCGATTGAGGCATAGGTCGGCAAGAAGGCAATCACCAGTGAACCGGCGCACATCATCAGCACCGATATCATCATTGAGTTCTTGCGGCCGTGTTTGTCTGCCACCCGGCCGAAAATCCAGCCGCCGATAGGACGCATCAAAAAGCCAGCTGCGAATACCCCGGCCGTGTTCAGCAATTGAACCGTCGGGTCATCGGATGGGAAGAAAGCAGGCGCAAAGTAGATCGCGCAAAAGGCATAAACGTAGAAGTCGAACCATTCGACGAGGTTGCCGGAAGAAGCACCGACAATCGCAAAAATCCTTTTTCTGCGTTCCTCTCCTGTGTAGTGAGTGGCTGTTGTCATGTTTTTTATACTCATCAGGGTTTAGTTGCTTACCGACATACCTTGCAACATGTAACGCCTTAATCACAATAAGCCGAACGATTGAATGAACAATCGCCCGGCTTTTTCACATCACGCTGTCAGACTCGTTCAATCGCCAATGCCAGACCTTGGCCGACGCCGACACACATGGTCGCCAGACCTTTTTTGCCGCCGGTTTTCTCCAGCTGATGCAATGCGGTCATCACAATACGCGCCCCGCTCATCCCCAATGGATGACCCAAGGCAATCGCCCCGCCATTGGGATTAACCTGCGGCGCATCGTCTGCCAGACCCAGCTCGCGCAACACTGCAAGCCCTTGGCTGGCAAAGGCTTCATTGAGTTCGATCACATCAAAGTCACTGACGGCCACACCCAGGCGCTCAACCAGCTTGCGCACCGCAGGCACCGGGCCGATACCCATGACCCGAGGTGCGACGCCGGCACTGGCCATGCCCAGCACACGCGCCCGAGCCGTCAGGCCGTGACGTTTAACCGCCTCGGCGGAAGCCAGAATCAAGGCTGCCGCGCCATCATTGACACCCGAAGCGTTGCCCGCGGTGACGGTTTTATCAGGGCCGTTGACCGGCTTGAGCTTGCTGAGTGTTGCCAGAGTCGTGTCGGCACGGGGGTGCTCATCGTGCTCAACCACGGTCTCGCCTTTTTTATGGGCGATGCGTACCGGCACGATTTCCTCCGCGAAGTAGCCTGCTGCCTGGGCTGCCGCAGTGCGCTGCTGGCTGCGCAAGGCAAACGCATCCTGATCGGCGCGTGAGATACCGTAGTCGTCGGCCACGTTATCTGCCGTCTGTGGCATGGCATCCACACCGTATTGAGCTTTCATCAACGGGTTGATGAAGCGCCAGCCAATCGTGGTGTCTTCCAGCTTCATGTTGCGCGAAAACGCTGCATCCGCCTTGCCCATGACGAAGGGTGCGCGAGACATTGACTCGACACCGCCAGCAATCGCCAGCTCCATCTCGCCGCTGGCAATGGCCCGGAAAGCCGTGCCAATGGCATCCATGCCTGAAGCGCACAAGCGGTTGAGGGTCACCCCAGGAATTGTCTCCGGCAGACCGGCCAGCAAGGCGGCCATGCGCGCCACATTGCGATTGTCTTCACCGGCCTGATTGGCACAACCGAAGAACACCTCGTCGACTTCAGCCCACTGCACGCTAGGGTTGCGCTCCATCAGCGCCTTGATCGGTATGGCGGCCAGATCATCAGCACGCACCGTTGCCAAACCACCGCCAAAACGCCCAATAGGGGTGCGAATTGCGTCGCAAATAAAGACCTCGCGCATCACGCTTCTCCTGGCGTTTGGCCGTGGGCCAGGGCAGTACGTGCTTCCAGATCACGCAGGGCTTTAAGCTCCACTTCGGTAGGCACAGGGGTCTGCTCAACGTTATCGGCAAAGCGAATAGCCCAACCCGTCGCGCCAATTACCTGCTCGCGGGTCACGCCTGGGTGCAGGGCAGTCACTACAAATTCGTGGGTTTGGGCTTCCGGCTCCATGATGCACAGGTCAGTAATGATGCCCACTGGCCCAGCGCCCGGCAGGCCCAGACGCTTGCGTGAATCACCGCCCTCGCCATGCCCCACAGAAGTAATGAAGTCCAGACGCTCAACAAACGAGCGCGCCGACTGCTTGAGGATAATCAGCACGCTTTTCGCTGAGCCGGCGATCTCCGGCGCTCCACCGGCCCCCGGCAGGCGAACTTTTGGCTGGTGATAATCACCTACTACGGTGGTGTTGATATTGCCAAAGCGGTCGACTTGAGCCGCGCCCAAAAAGCCTACGTCAACGCGGCCGCCTTGCAGCCAATAGCGAAAAATCTCACTGGTGGAGACAACAGTGTCTGCCGTTTCAGCCAGCTCCCCATCGCCAATCGACAGCGGCAGCACGTTCGGTTTGGCGCCAATCGGGCCAGATTCATAAATCAGCACCACGTCAGGCGACGAGGTCAGACGCGCCAGATTAGCGGCTTTGGAAGGTAGACCGATGCCGACAAAGCAGACCGAGCCGTTTTTCAGGCGACGAGCAGCAGCAACGGTCATCATTTCATTGGTGGAGTACGTCATTATTTTGCCTCCGAAGCGCGCGCCAATTTGGCTTGGAATTCGCTGAAATTGGCAGTGCCACGAATGAACTCGTTAATCCACGCGGTAAACGTCTCGCGGTCACGGGCAATTGGGTCCCACGCCTGATAAAAGCGGTTATCACGCTCGGTGTAGCCGTGGGCATAGGACGGATGGGCGCCGCCAGGCACATGGCACACTGCGCTCAAGGCCCAGGTCGGCAACACGCAGGCGTTCATGGGCGCTTGCAGATCGTCGACGATTTCTTCAACGGTCACGATGCAGCGTTTGGCAGCCAGTGCGGCTTCTTTCTGAACGCCCAAAATCCCCCACAACAGCACATTGCCTTTGCGGTCAGCCTTTTGTGCATGAATGACCGTAACGTCCGGGCGCACCGACGGCACCGCTGCCAGCACTTCGCCTGTGAACGGGCAAGTGACGGTTTTGATCAGCGGGTTAACTTTGGGCAGGTCTGAACCGGCATAGGCTCGCAGCACGGCGAATGGTAAGCCCGAAGCCCCTGCCACGTAGGCATTGGCCAGATCGGCGTGGCTGTGTTCTTCAATTTCCAATGGCTGCGGCCACTGTTTTTCGACGGCATCGCGCAAACGGTGCAATGAACCCACGCCAGGATTGCCCCCCCATGAAAAAATCAATTTGCGCGCACACCCGGCACCGATCAACTGGTCGTAAATCAGGTCAGGCGTCATGCGTACCAGAGTAAGGTCTTTCTTGCCCTGACGAATGATTTCATGACCTGCAGCAGTCGGAATCAAATGGGTAAAACCTTCGAGGGCAACGGTATCGCCATCGCCCACAAATTGTTTCACGGCGTCGTGCAGTGAAATGATGTCTGCCATGAGGGGTAGCTCCCGTTTCTTGTTGGCCACTTGCAGTAGAGAAAGGCGCGCCGAGGCGACACCGTATGCTCAGCAGGTTAAGCCGCCGTCACGGGCCAAAACAATCCGATAATCGACTATGTGTTCGTTTATCGAACACATAGTTAGTGTGCTGGCTAATGGAATGGGGGGGGGGGGAGGAATGTGTTCGCTGCACCTTAGGTGAACAGCTGGGCACTCAATTCACGGCTAGAGCTGAGCATGATGGGCAGAAAGCGCTGCTCCAGCTCCGTACGTGTTACCCGTCCGGCATGGGTGCTGACGTTCAACGCGGCCAAAACCTGCCCCGAAGCGTCGTAGACCGGCACGGCAATAGAACGCAGCCCCTGCTCCAGCTCTTGATCGACAATGCACCAGCCCTGCTCTCGCACTTGCTGCAAGCATTCAAGCAGCGCCTGGGGCGTGTGAACGGTGCGACTGGTTTTAGCCTGAAATTCACCATTGGCCAAATATTCATGCAGCGTTACATCGTCCAGCGCGGCCAGCAATATTCGGCCCATGGAGGTGCAATAGGCCGGTAGGCGCCCGCCCACTGAAAGGTCCACTGAGATCAAACGTTGCGTAGTCGCCGAACGGGCGATGTACAAGATGTCGTCACCCTCAAGGGTCGCCATGTTGCACGCCTCGTGCAACTGCTCGCTCATGCGGTCCAGATAGGGCTGGGCTGAAACCGCCAGCGGTGTTGATGACAAGTAGGCATGACCTAGCGTCAACACTTTGGGCAACAAGGAATAGGTACGACCGTCCGTTGTGGCATAACCCAACTTGATCAGCGTGTATAAGCATCGACGTACCGCAGCTCGCGGAATCTCGGTACGGTGGCTGATTTGCGCAATCGTCAAATGCCGTTTGCGCTCTTGAAAGGCTTGCACCACAGCCAGGCCACGTGCCAACGACGCCATAAAATCAGGGTCACCGGTGAACGCCTGGATTCGCTTTGCAGGAGACGCCACGATAGGCGGAGCGATAGAGGAAGTGGACGTGCGCATTTGATCATTCATTCCTAACCCCTGCGTTGACTATTGGTTGCAATGACAGGCTTGCTTGAGCCAAAAACCTGTAGGGCGCACGCTAAGTTGGGCGATTATCGAACCTTCGTCCGATAATCGCAATCTGCTTTCCTGCCGCCATCTGTATGTCGCTCCCTCCGGGTATTGAACACTTACATACAGACGAGAAGCTCAGTCGAAACTCTCTTTTATTAAGCGCGCGTTTTAAATCCGTTCAGGGAAGACACTAATATCCGCGTATACTTCACTGGCTCGCCCATTATTAACCGGATGGCGAAGCGCTTAGTTAATCGTGCCGCTTCTGTTACACGTCGATCATCTGGAAGTTGACGTAAACGAAGTTATTCAGCGATAGTAGCGCCATCCCTTGAGCCTTTATGGCCAGCAGCATCATGAGTGCAAGAGCTCAGGCACACTGATACGGATTGGATCCAATCTACTCCCGAGCTTCTTGCCCACGCGGGTGGAACATTAAAGTGTCCCCTGCGCACGGTGCCACTGTTAATTGATACCGTAGGAATGGACACGATGTTTGCCGCTAAAGTTGCTGGCAGGTAGTTTCTAAAGACGAGTTTAATTAACTCATCTTCCCGGCTCTAATACACGATGGTCTAATCCATTTAACCACTACTCAATTAGGTAACACTGTGACGACGAAAGACGAACTGCGCGCAGAACTTGAGCGTCAGGAACAACGTTACAAGGAAGTCTACGGCGGCGAAATAACGACCTACGCCGCGCAACCTGAGCCCGAGCGCAAACCCTGGAAAAAACGCGCCAGCCTGCTCGATCAGGCTTTCAGCCAGGAAATCCAAAAAATTGAAAAAGAGCTCAAATCCGAGGAATCGTGAGCCTCGGATTGAGCTCCCCGAGCCTTGCTCAATGCCCTGCGTTTATGATCACGAATGTGTCCGTTTGCTGCGTTGAAGCTGGAACCTACCCCAGCCGAACGTCTGATATGAGATATTTCATACAGCAGAATCAGACTCAACCAGAAGCGTTAGCCACTCATTCGTGATCGCTTATAGCCTTTGTTTTCAGGGGCTTGTAGCGCTTTTTCTGTTTTCAAAACCCGCTGTGTCTTACAAGATTTTTCATTTATAGATGTTACCAACCAGCAGCTAGTGCATTGATTCACGGGGTTTTCTGGCATAATTCCGCCCCCTTTATGTCCGTGTCAGAAAACCTTCATGATCGATTTACTAAGCGCATTGGATGCCTGGGTTCTTGTCAGCCTCTTCTTCGCCCTAGCCTTTGTTCTCGCGTTTGAGTTCATTAATGGCTTTCATGACACCGCGAATGCGGTAGCGACCGTCATCTACACCAAAGCCATGCCGCCTCATCTGGCGGTGTTCTTCTCCGGTGTGTTCAACTTTCTCGGCGTTCTGCTGGGCGGTGTGGGCGTGGCTTATGCCATCGTCCACCTGCTGCCCGTTGAGCTTCTGGTGAATGTGAATACCGGACACGGCCTGGCTATGGTGTTCTCGCTGCTCGCTGCTGCCATTACCTGGAACCTGGGCACCTGGTATTTCGGGATTCCAGCGTCGAGCTCCCACACCTTGATCGGTTCGATCCTCGGTGTAGGCCTGGCCAATGCCTTGATCACGGGTATTCCTGTGAGTGAAGGCGTGAACTGGCAGAAGGCGATCGACATTGGCGCCTCGCTGGTCTTCTCGCCACTCGCCGGTTTTCTGATTGCAGCTCTGCTGTTGATCGGCCTGAAGTGGTGGCGCCCTAATTCCAAGATGCACAAGACCCCGGAACAGCGCCGCAAGATGGATGACAAAAAGCATCCACCTTTCTGGAACCGTCTGGTGCTGGTGATCAGCGCCATGACCGTAAGCTTTGTTCACGGCTCCAACGATGGTCAGAAAGGCATTGGCCTGATCATGCTGGTATTGATTGGTATCGTCCCGAGTGTCTTTGTGTTGGACCTCAACAGTACGACCTATCAAATTGAGCGAACTCGCGATGCCACCTTGCATCTGAGCCAGTTCTACCAGCGCAACAACGCCACCCTGAGTGAATTCCTGGCACTGGGCAAAAGTGCTAAAGGCGACTTGCCAGAGCAGTTCAGCTGCAACCCGCAGCAAACCGAGCCGACCATTGCGGCGTTGCTGGGTTCATTGAAAGGCGTGGCTGACTATCACTCGATCCCGGCTGAAAAGCGCATCGAAATTCGTCGCTACCTGCTGTGCCTGGACGACACCGCCAAGAAAGTCAGCAAATTGCCAGTGCTTGATAACCGCGAGAAAGCGGACCTCGAAAAACTACGCAAAGACCTGACGGCCACCACGGAATACGCCCCGTTCTGGGTGATTCTGGCGGTTGCGCTGGCATTGGGCCTGGGCACCATGGTCGGCTGGAGACGTGTGGTTAAAACCATCGGTGAGAAAATCGGCAAGCAGGGCATGACCTATGCCCAAGGCATGTCGGCGCAAATCACTACCACCCTTGCCATTGGCCTGGCTAACGTCTACTCGCTGCCAGTATCGACGACGCACATTTTGTCGTCGGGTGTAGCGGGTACGATGGTCGCGAATAAAAGCGGCCTGCAAGGCGGTACGATCAAGACCATCCTGATGGCGTGGGTACTGACGTTGCCCGCTACCATTGCACTGTCTGCAGCGCTGTTCTGGCTGGCTTCCAAAGCACTCGCCTGATAACCGCCTGGCAACATGAGAAGGCACGCCCCTCAGGGTCGTGCCTTTTTTTATGCCAAAGAATCCTCAACCTAGCCCTCTCCCAGAGGGAGAGGAGACTAAAGGCAACAGCAAATCTGCGCACAACCACAATTGAGCTCCCTCCCCTGCATGGTGATCATGGGTAGTTTTCTTCGGGCAAAAAAATAGGCGACCGAAGTCGCCCAAAATGCCTTGCGTGCTCATACCCCAAAAAAACTCGCGCTACTTGCGCTTGCGAGAGTCCTTCCAGATAAAAATGCCCAGACCCGCAAAAAACACCATCATGAGTCCCACCGTAAGTACCCCGGCGATAACAACGTTATCGAGAAACATGACGGCCTCCTGCGTGTCTGTCTGTGTGTTGAAGCTAGATTAACCACACACGCAGGTGCAGACCTTGACCGGGATCAATAATGATCCACGATCAGAGTCACTTAAACGGGAGGGTTGACACAGATCATCTAAATCGCCGGACTTCAGCGCTTTTTGGATTTTTTCTTGGGCTTTTTCTTGACGGCTGACAAAGGCATCGCCTGCTCGAAAGCCAAGCGTACTTCGTTCAACTTCTTTTCTTTGAGGTCATGCACTCGCTTGGCGCGCTCGGCACCCAAGTCGACCAGCGTGTTGTCTTGGCTCATGGCGCTATAAGGTCACTGTCTGTGTGTGTGATGGGCCAATAATGCGACGGCCTCATCCCCATGACCAGTAAAAACAGCTCAGACTTTGATATCCACCCACACGCCCTGACGCTGCAACCCATCTACAGCAGGCAAATCAACCACATCGCTTTCTTCGCCCGACTCATCGTGCGGCAACGAGGCCTCAGCTTCACCGCGGCGCTTGTCGTGTTGACGCTGCTGTTCTTCACGCAGCAACAACGCGGCCCGCTCACGGTCGCCCTCACTCAGGTTGATCGTGCTGTCTGCCGACGAAGGCTGGGCAGGCACTACGGGTGGAATGTCCGGCCGCTGGCGCACCGGATCCTGTTGCGACGTCACGGGTACAACGCTCAAAGGCAAGATCGGTGGCAGCATGCAGGTGTTCTCCTTAACCGCTTATCGAATACTCATTCGGTTGCTGATCAGCTTTTTGTGAGAGACCTTTGGACTGAGGCCCCTGCTGCGTTAATATACTCGGCTTTTTCAAAGCGGGAGTCAGGCAGCATGGCGCAGCAGTATCAACCGGGGCAACGCTGGATTAGTGACAGCGAAGCAGAGCTAGGTTTAGGCACCGTTCTGGCACAGGACGGTCGCTTGTTGACCGTGCTCTATCCGGCCACTGGCGAAACCCGCCAATATTCGCTGCGCAACGCACCGCTGACGCGGGTTCGTTTTTCGCCGGGTGACACCATCATCCACTTCGAAGGCTGGAAAATGACCGTGCGCGAAGTCGAAGATGTCGACGGCTTGATGGTCTATCACGGGCTCAACGAGCAAAACGAGCCGGTCACCCTGCCAGAAACGCAGCTGTCTAACTTTATCCAGTTCCGCCTGGCCAGCGACCGCCTGTTCGCAGGTCAGATCGACCCGCTATCCTGGTTCTCACTGCGTTATCACACCCTGGAGCACACCAGCCGCCAACTGCAATCGCCGTTGTGGGGCCTGGGTGGCGTACGTGCGCAGCCTATCGCGCATCAATTGCACATTGCCCGCGAAGTGGCCGACCGAATCGCTCCACGCGTATTGCTGGCGGATGAAGTAGGCCTGGGTAAAACCATTGAAGCCGGTCTGGTGATTCATCGCCAACTGCTCAGTGGCCGCGCCAACCGTGTACTGATCGTCGTCCCGGAAAACCTCCAGCATCAATGGCTGGTCGAGATGCGCCGTCGCTTCAACCTTGAAGTTGCGCTGTTTGATGAAGAACGTTTCATTGAAAGCGACGCCAGCAATCCGTTTGAAGACTGCCAACTGGCCTTGGTCGCTCTTGAATGGCTGGTTGACGATCCTAAAGCGCAGGCCGCCCTCTTTGATGCCGACTGGGACCTGTTGGTGGTCGATGAGGCTCACCACCTGGTGTGGCACGAAGATCAAGTCAGCCCTGAATACGGTCTGGTGGAGCAACTCGCCGGCGTCATCCCGGGCGTGCTGCTGCTGACCGCAACACCGGAACAACTGGGTCAGGACAGTCACTTCGCCCGTCTGCGCCTGCTTGACCCCAATCGTTTTCACGATTTGGCCGCCTTCCGCGCCGAGAGCGAAAACTATCGCCCGGTCGCTCAAGCCGTACAAGAACTGTTGGATAAAGGCCGTCTTTCGCCACAGGCTCACGACACCATTCACAATTTCCTCGGCGCTCAGGGCGATGCCTTGCTGGCAGCCGTCAACGAAGGTGACAGCGAGGCCAGCGCCCGCCTGGTTCGCGAGCTGCTCGACCGTCACGGCACCGGCCGCGTCCTGTTCCGTAACACCCGCGCCGCGATTCAGGGCTTCCCTGAGCGCAAACTGCATGCGTATCCGCTGCCATGCCCGGACGAATACCTTGAGCTGCCGCTGGGCGAACACGCCGAGCTGTACCCCGAGGTCAGCTTTCAGGCCCAGCCGGACGCCACTGATGAACAACGCTGGTGGAACTTTGACCCGCGTGTTGAGTGGCTGATCGACACCCTGAAAATGCTCAAACGCACCAAAGTGCTGGTGATTTGTGCCCACGCCGAGACGGCCATGGATCTGGAGGACGCCCTGCGCGTGCGCTCCGGCATTCCAGCCACCGTCTTCCACGAAGGCATGAACATTCTTGAGCGCGACCGTGCGGCCGCCTACTTCGCTGATGAAGAGTTCGGGGCTCAAGTGCTGATCTGCTCTGAAATCGGCAGTGAAGGTCGCAACTTCCAGTTTGCCCACCACCTGGTGTTGTTCGATCTGCCGTCACACCCTGACTTGCTTGAGCAACGCATTGGGCGTCTGGACCGTATCGGCCAGAAGCACGTCATTGAATTGCATGTGCCATACCTTGAGACCAGCCCGCAACAGCGCCTGTTCCAGTGGTACCACGAAGCGCTGAATGCCTTCCTCAACACCTGCCCGACCGGTAACGCACTGCAACATACGTTCGGTCCTCGGTTGTTGCCATTACTGGAAGCTGCTGACGATGAAGAGTGGCAAGCGCTGATCGATGAAGCACGCACTGAACGCGAGCGCCTCGAACAGGAGTTGCACACCGGTCGTGACCGCCTGCTGGAGTTGAACTCCGGGGGTTCGGGTGAAGGCGAAGCACTGGTTGAAGCGATTCTTGAGCAAGACGATCAATTCACCTTGCCGATTTACATGGAAACGCTGTTTAACGCCTTTGGTATCGACAGCGAAGACCACTCGGAAAATGCCCTGATCCTCAAACCGAGCGAGAAAATGCTCGACGCCAGCTTCCCGCTGGGCGATGACGAAGGGGTGACCATCACCTACGACCGTAACCTGGCGCTGTCCCGCGAAGACATGCAGTTCATCACCTGGGAACACCCGATGGTGCAAGGCGCGATGGATCTCGTAAGGTCTGGCTCCATGGGCAACACGGCTGTCGCGCTGATCAAAAACAAGGCGCTGAAACCCGGCACTGTGCTGCTTGAGCTGATCTACGTGAGCGAAGTCGTTGCGCCTCGGTCACTGCAACTGGGCCGTTACTTGCCGCCAGCAGCACTGCGTTGCCTGCTGGATGCCAATGGCAATGATCTGTCGTCGCGTGTGGCCTTTGACACCCTGAACGAGCAACTGGAAAGCGTTCCACGCGCCAGCGCCAACAAGTTCATTCAGGCTCAGCGCGACACCCTGACACCGAAGATCAACGCCGGTGAAGCCAAGATCGCGCCCCGTCACGCCGAGCGCGTCGCCGAAGCCAAACGCCGCCTGGCTGCCGACACCGAAGAAGAACTGGCCCGCCTGACTGCATTGCAAGCGGTCAACCCGAGCGTACGTGACAGCGAACTGGTTGCCTTGCGCAAACAACGCGAACAAAGCCTGGCCATGCTTGAAAAAGCAGCCTTGCGTCTTGAAGCCATTCGAGTACTGGTCGCAGGCTAATCGACCATCAGCGCCACAAGCCCTCTGCCCAGCGGTAGAGGGCTTGTAACGCTTCAAACGCCGCAGCGCTGACTGTAGCGATTATCTACGGCAATTAGCCACTACCCTGAAACAGGTTACTTCCCTACCCGTTCCTGCCCCGTCAATGAACGAACAGGTACGCACCGCAATGGTGCGCCAACCTATTGCTGCGCCCTTTCCTGGACCATCACCCAAGGCGAAACCACCACGGCCCAGAGCTGCGGGTCGCGCTCAAGCACGTCTAGCGCCTGCTCTCCCGTCATTCTCCCAAGCAGGCCAGATGCCATCCAGGCCGAGACTTTCGCTGCATCATCCTGAGTCACGGCCTGCGCTGCTTCGATCAAGTCCAGACCCGGCTCAACCCACAACAGGTCCCCTTTGGCGAAGAACGGCTGTAAGGCGTTCCATTCAATAGTTGAAGTCTCGCCAAGCAGCTTGGCATAGAGGGTGCTAGGTTCTTGCGTCATGGGTTCCACCAGGTAAAAAAATCGGCGTAATGATAGCGCCGCTGACCCGGTAGAAAAACCCGAATAAAGGCGCAGAGCGACGAAAGCACAAAGGCGCAGAAATGCCTGAATTAGCTGGCAACATCCTGATAACAATGATCAGCAAAATTCGCCGCATTTCTGTCTCTTTCTTTCGTTTAAGCGACATTCCCTGTTTTTTCCACCTGCAGCCTGCTATTCAAGCGCAGAACCGGCGCTCTACACTGTACCGGTACAGTTGCAGGGGGGATTGACCGGGAAATTCGCGCAGAAGAATACCCGGTCCGGCTGCCTTGGCTTCCAGGACTATAAAAATTACAACATAGAGTGGAGCACCAATAGAGATGGCTACTAAGCACATTACTAAACTGTTTGCCGCAATGGTTCTGGCCGGGGTTGCCAGCCATTCATTTGCCGCAGACACCATCAAGATCGGTATTGCCGGCCCTAAAACCGGCCCTGTTACCCAGTACGGTGACATGCAGTTCATGGGTGCCAACCAAGCCATTGAGGACATCAATGCCAAAGGTGGCGTGAATGGCAAGATGCTTGAGGCCGTAGAGTACGACGACGCGTGCGACCCGAAACAAGCGGTTGCAGTGGCCAACAAAGTGGTCAACGACGGCGTTAAATTTGTAGTCGGCCACCTGTGCTCCAGCTCCACTCAGCCTGCTTCGGATATCTACGAAGATGAAGGCGTGATCATGATTACGCCAGCCGCCACATCTCCTGAGATCACTTCGCGTGGTTACAAATTGGTGTTCCGCACCATTGGCCTGGACAGCGCCCAAGGTCCAGCTGCCGGTAACTACATCGCTGACCACGTAAAACCTAAAGTCGTCGCGGTGGTACACGATAAACAGCAATACGGTGAAGGCATCGCCACGGCTGTTAAACAAACCCTGGAGAGCAAAGGCGTCAAGGTTGCTGTCTTTGAAGGCATCAATGCCGGTGACAAGGACTTCGCCTCCCTGATCGCCAAACTCAAGCAAGCTGACGTAGATTTCGTGTATTACGGCGGTTACCACCCAGAGCTGGGCTTGATTCTGCGTCAGGCTCAAGAAAAAGGCCTGAAAGCCAAGTTCATGGGGCCTGAAGGTGTGGGTAACGACTCCATCTCGCAAATCGCCCAAGGTGCGTCCGAGGGCTTGCTGGTAACCCTGCCTAAAGCGTTCGATACAGACCCTGCCAACGCCGCGCTGGTTAAGGCGCTTAAAGACAAAAAGCAAGATCCGACCGGCCCATTCGTGTTCCCGTCTTACTCCGCGGTTGACGTCATCGTCGGCGGTATCAAAGCAGCCAACAGCGAAGACCCGGCCAAAGTGGCCGAGGCTATCCACGCTGGCACTTTCAAAACCCCTACGGGCGATCTGTCCTTTGACGACAAAGGCGATTTGAAAGACTTCAAATTCGTCGTCTACGAATGGCACTTCGGCAAACCTAAAACCGAAGCAACCCCTCAGTAAGGGCTGATCGCTGATCTGACCACAAAGCCCACTGCGCGAGCGGTGGGTTTTGTTTTACCGATCATTGTTTGACGCACATGGGGCCGCGCTTTCGTGATCCGAAGACTCGCCCACCTGAAAATCTTTAAAACCGTCACCAGCGGTTCGCTGGCAAATGACCTGTGTCCGAAGTGGGTGAAATCCCATGCAACACAGGCCGGAAAATGACTCCACCAGTGAAATGCGTCTCAGGTTTTTAGGAGCTTTGTAATGCCTGACATCTATCACTTCTTCCAAATGCTGGTTAACGGCCTCAACGTTGGCAGCACGTATGCCCTGATCGCCATCGGCTACACGATGGTTTACGGCATCATTGGAATGATCAACTTCGCCCATGGCGAGGTGTACATGATTGGTTCCTATATCGCGTTTATTGCCATCGCCGGCCTGACCATGATGGGTCTGGACAGCGTGCCATTACTGCTGACCGGGGCGTTTATCGCCAGCATCGTGGTCACCAGTGCCTATGGCTACAGCATTGAACGGGTGGCTTACCGTCCTCTACGGGGCAGCAATCGCCTCATCCCGTTGATTTCTGCCATCGGTATGTCGATCTTCCTGCAAAACATGGTGCTTCTGTCTCAAGACTCAAAAGACAAATCGATCCCTAACCTGATTCCCGGCGGTTTCACCTTCGGCCCGGGCGGTGCAAGTGAAGTCGTTGTCTCTTACATGCAAATCGTCGTTTTCGTGGTCACGCTTCTGGCCATGCTCGGCCTGACCCTGTTTATCTCCCGTTCACGCTTGGGCCGCGCCTGCCGTGCCTGCGCCGAAGACATGAAGATGGCCAACCTGCTGGGCATCAATACCAACAACGTCATTGCCCTGACCTTTGTCATTGGCGCGGCGTTGGCTGCCGTTGCAGCCGTTCTGATCAGCGTGCAATACGGCGTGATCAACCCCGGCTCCGGCTTCCTGGTAGGGCTGAAAGCCTTTACCGCTGCGGTTTTAGGCGGAATAGGCAGCATTCCCGGCGCGATGTTGGGTGGTTTGGTTCTCGGTGTAGCCGAAGCCTTTGGTGCCGATATTTTTGGCGACCAGTACAAAGACGTAGTGGCCTTCGGCTTGCTCGTATTGGTACTGCTGTTTCGTCCGACCGGCATTCTGGGACGTCCGGAGATTGAAAAAGTATGACTAGGCATCTTAAATCGGCGCTGTTCAGCGCCCTGTTGGTCTGGGCAGTGGCCTACCCGATACTCGGTCTGAAACTGACTATCGTCGGGGTCAATATCGAAGTTCACAACACCAGCGCCTTCACACTCAGCGTCATCGCCATCTGCTCGTTGCTATTGTTCCTGCGCGTGCTGTTCAGCGATCAACTGAGTGCCGCCTGGAAATCCTCACCCAACATGCCCAAGGTCCCAGGCAAAGCGACCAACTTCCTGACCCTGCCCAGCACCCAGCGCTGGATCATTCTCGCACTGGTCGTCCTGGCATTGATCTGGCCGTTCTACGGATCACGCGGCGCTGTAGACATCGCCACCCTGATCCTGATCTACGTGATGCTGGGTCTGGGCCTTAACATCGTGGTCGGTTTGGCTGGCCTGCTCGACCTCGGCTACGTGGGCTTCTACGCGGTGGGCGCTTACACCTACGCGCTGCTCTCGCACTACTTGGGCTTCAGCTTTTGGGTCTGCCTGCCATTGGCCGGCTTGATGGCCGCTACCTTCGGCTTCCTGCTCGGGTTCCCGGTACTGCGTTTACGCGGCGACTACCTGGCAATCGTCACCCTGGGTTTTGGCGAGATCATTCGCTTGTTCCTGCGTAACCTGACGGACATTACCGGCGGGCCAAACGGCATCAGCAACATTCCGAAACCGACTCTTTTCGGCCTGAGCTTCGACCGCACAGCCGCCGAAGGCATGCAGACGTTTCACGAATATTTCGGCATTCCTTATAACTCGATCAACAAAGTGATCTTCCTGTACCTGATCGCACTGGTGCTGGTACTGATCGTTCTGTTCGTGATCAACCGCTTGCTGCGCATGCCTATCGGCCGCGCCTGGGAAGCGCTGCGTGAAGACGAAATTGCCTGCCGTGCACTGGGCTTGAATCCGACCATCATCAAACTGTCGGCTTTCACCCTGGGCGCCACTTTTGCCGGTTTTGCAGGCAGTTTCTTCGCCGCACGCCAAGGCCTGGTGACGCCAGAATCCTTCACCTTCCTTGAGTCGGCGATTATTTTGGCCATCGTGGTATTGGGTGGCATGGGTTCACAATTGGGAGTGATTCTGGCCGCCGTGGTGATGATCCTGCTGCCCGAATTGATGCGAGACTTCAGTGAGTACCGGATGCTGCTGTTCGGAGCATTGATGGTGCTGATGATGATCTGGCGTCCGCAAGGCCTGCTACCCATGCAACGTCCTCACCTGGAGCTGCGAAAATGAGCCGCGAGATTCTGAAAGTCAGCGGCCTGAGCATGCGCTTTGGCGGCTTGTTGGCGGTGAATGGGGTATCCCTGACCGTCCAGGAAAAACAGGTGGTTTCCATGATCGGCCCTAACGGCGCCGGCAAAACCACGGTATTCAATTGCCTGACCGGTTTTTACAAACCCTCGGCAGGTACCATCTTGCTGGACGATCAGCCTATCCAGGGCCTGCCCGGGCATGAAATCGCGGCAAAAGGCGTGGTGCGCACCTTCCAGAACGTGCGCTTGTTCAAGGACATGACCGCCGTTGAGAACCTGCTGATAGCTCAGCATCGCCACCTCAACACTAACTTCTTCGCCGGGCTGTTCAAAACCCCCGGGTTCCGCAAAAGTGAACGCGAGGCCATGGAGTACGCCGCCTATTGGCTGGACAAGGTCAACTTGACCGAGTTTGCCAATCGCCCGGCGGGCACCCTCGCCTACGGGCAACAACGTCGGCTGGAAATCGCCCGCTGCATGATGACCCGCCCGCGCATCCTGATGCTCGACGAACCGGCCGCGGGTTTGAACCCCAAGGAAACCGAAGACTTGAAGGCGCTCATCAGCGTATTACGCAATGAGCACAACGCCACGGTGCTACTGATCGAGCACGACATGAAACTGGTCATGAGCATTTCTGACCATATCGTCGTGATCAATCAGGGCAAACCGCTGGCTGACGGTACACCGGAGCAGATCCGCGATAACCCGGACGTGATCAAAGCCTATTTGGGGGAAGCGTAAATGCTTAAGTTCGAAAACGTTTCGACCTTCTACGGCAAGATTCAGGCGCTACACAACGTCAATGTCGATGTGCGCCAGGGCGAAATCGTGACACTGATCGGTGCCAACGGCGCGGGCAAATCGACATTGATGATGACCTTATGCGGCTCACCTCAAGCCCATAGCGGCAGCATTCGCTACCTCGGCGAAGAACTGGTGGGGCTGAGCTCGGCACAAATCATGCGCAAGAGCATCGCTGTGGTGCCTGAAGGTCGCCGGGTATTTGCTCGCCTGACCGTCGAAGAAAACCTCGCCATGGGTGGTTTTTTCACCGAGAAACACGACTATCAGGAGCAAATGGATAAGGTTTTGCACTTGTTCCCGCGCCTTAAAGAACGTTTTACCCAGCGCGGCGGTACCATGTCCGGTGGTGAGCAACAAATGCTTGCGATTGGCCGGGCGCTGATGAGCAAACCAAAACTGTTGCTCCTGGACGAACCTTCCTTGGGGCTGGCACCCATCATCATCCAGCAGATTTTCGACATCATCGAACAGCTGCGTGATGAAGGTGTGACGGTGTTCCTCGTGGAGCAAAACGCTAACCAAGCGCTGAAAATCGCTGACCGCGCCTACGTGCTCGAAAACGGCCGGGTGGTCATGCAAGGCACAGGCGAGCAATTGCTAAACGATCCAAAAGTGCGTGACGCTTACTTGGGTGGCTAACCCCTTGCGCCCGTAAAAAACGGCCCTCACGGGCCGTTTTTTTTGCACTGCTGCGCACCGGAGTGCTGCACGAGGGCTTCACCCTGAAAACGACTACTAGACTCAACGCACACCTCATCATCGAAGGAACATCGCAATGAAGATATTGTTGATCGGCGCTAACGGTACCCTGGGCTCAGCGATTGATCGCGAACTGTCAGCGCGTCACGAAATCGTGTGCATCGGCCGTAAAAGCGGCGATTTTCAGGTTGATATCAGCAACAGTGCTTCCATTCGCGCACTGTTCGAGCAAACCGGACACTTCGATGCATTGATCTGCGCCGCGGGTAACGTCAAATTTGCAGCACTGAGCGATATGGGTGAAGAAGACTTCGCGCTGGGCTTGCAGGACAAATTAATGGGCCAGGTCAACTTGCTGCAGATTGGTCGTGAATTCGCCAATGACGGTGCCTCGTTCACCTTCACCAGCGGCGTGATCAATCGCGAACCGATCCGCACCGGAAGCAGCGCTGCCATGGTTAATGCCGCAGTGGACGGTTTTGTAAAAGCCGCTGCAATTGAGCTACCACGCGGGTTGCGGGTGAACTCAGTGAGCCCGACTGTACTGATTGAGGCGATGGATAAATACGCACCGTACTTCCGCGGATTCAAGCCTGTAGCAGCCGCTGAGGCAGCACTGGCTTACGCCAAAAGTGTAGAGGGCTTACAGACGGGGCAAACGTATCAAGTGGGGTAGGCGTAAAATATCCCCCTTGTGATGCCCGATCAGCCTGAGTAACGTGGCGGCACTAGTCAGGAGTCCTAATGATGCGTGCTGTCCGCCCTTTTGTTTTACTCGCCCTGTTACCCGTGTTTGCCGGCTGCCAACTGTTCAACAGCAAACCCGTTGACAGCAACGCCGGCCTGACCCGCCTACAAGGCGAACTGGTGTCGGCCAATGACCAACTTATTTTTCAACCCTGCGTCGGCCAACAACGCTATGTGGTGCGCGACGGCACTAACACCACTCTGATTCAAGACGCCACCAATATGCCCAACCTGCCAGGCAAGCTGTTCGCTGACATTCGTGGCAGCTTTACCTCGGCTAAAACTCCCGGAACTGAAGGCGAGGTGCAGTTACAACAGTTGTATCGCCTGGAACGCAGCAACACCGCCTGCAAAGATCCCAACTTCAAACAACTGACCGTGCACGCCAATGGCAATGGCCCTGCATGGGAAGTGCAAGCGAGCGGCAAAGGCATGATCATCAAGCGTGACGGCCAGCCCGATCTCGCGCTGCCCTACGTCGAAGAGCAAGTGGGCGAGGGTCGCTTCTCGCTGTCTACCGAAGCCAACCATCAACGTATCGAGCTGTGGGTCGCCCCGCAACGCTGCACCGACAGCGCCAATGGGAGCGTGCAGCACCTGGGCGCAGAGCTGCGAATCAACGGTCAGGTACAGCGTGGCTGTGGCTACTTCGGTGGGGCCCGTAACGACTAACCGACGATTGTGACCTCATAGTGCTGACTGTTAAGGGGCCCAGCAGCTTATAATCGCCGGTTCGCATAAGGCTGCCGGGGTTTACCCGGCCCCGATACTGGACACTGTCATGTTACGAATCACCGAACTCAAGTTGCCGATCGACCATCCCGAAGAAGACCTGCGCCCTGCCATCCTGCAGCGCCTGGGCATCGCCAGTGATGACCTGCTCGATTTCACCTTGTTCAAGCGCAGCTACGATGCGCGCAAAAAATCGTCCGAACTGTGCTTTATCTACACCATTGATTTGAGTGTGCGTGATGAAGCGCCGCTGCTGATCAAGTTTGCCGACGACCGTAACGTCAATCCAGCACCCGATGTCAGCTACAAAGTCGTCGGTCAGGCCCCTCAGGACTTGAATGAACGCCCGATTGTCGTAGGCTTTGGCCCGTGCGGTATCTTTGCTGGCCTGCTACTGGCACAGATGGGCTTCAAACCGATCATTCTTGAGCGCGGCACCGAAGTGCGTCAGCGCACCAAAGATACTTGGGGCCTGTGGCGTAAAAACGTCCTCAACCCGGAATCAAACGTACAGTTTGGTGAAGGCGGCGCGGGCACGTTCTCGGACGGCAAGCTCTACAGCCAAATCAAAGACCCGAAACACCACGGCCGCAAAGTGCTGCACGAGTTCGTCAAAGCCGGTGCTCCTGACGAAATTCTTTACGTCAGCAAACCGCATATCGGTACATTCCGTCTGACCGGCGTCGTTGAGAACATGCGTCAGCAAATCGAAGCGCTGGGCGGCGAAGTTCGCTTCCAGCAGCGTGTGACTGATGTGCTGATCGATAACGGCCAACTGACTGGTGTGGTCCTGGCCGATGGCGAACAGTTGAACTCACGGCATGTGATCATGGCTCTGGGCCACAGCGCCCGTGACACCTTCCGCATGCTCCACGAGCGCGGCGTGTATATGGAAGCCAAGCCGTTCTCGGTGGGCTTCCGTATCGAACACCCGCAATCCTTGATCGATAGTGCGCGCCTGGGCAAGTACGCCGGTCACCCTAAACTCGGTGCTGCCGACTACAAACTGGTGCACCACGCCAAAAACGGTCGTTCGGTTTACAGCTTCTGCATGTGCCCGGGCGGCACTGTGGTTGCCGCTACCAGCGAACCGGGCCGCGTTGTGACTAACGGCATGAGCCAATACTCACGTAACGAACGCAATGCTAACTCGGGCATCGTTGTCGGCATTACACCTGAGGATTACCCGGGTGGACCATTGGCGGGTATCGAGTTGCAAGAACGCCTGGAGTCTCACGCGTATGTGCTGGGCGGCAGCAATTATGAAGCGCCAGCCCAGTTGGTCGGCGACTTTATCGCCGGTAGACCCTCTACCGCATTGGGCAGCGTTGAGCCGTCCTACAAGCCGGGGGTGTCTCTGGGGGATTTGGCCCTGGCATTGCCGGACTTTGCCATCGAAGCCATCCGCGAAGCATTGCCAGCCTTCGAGAAGCAGATCAAAGGCTTCTCAATGCATGACGCGATTTTGACCGGGATTGAAACCCGTACCTCGTCACCGTTGCGCATGACCCGTGATGCGTCGATGCAAAGCCTCAACGTCAAAGGGTTGTTCCCGGCCGGTGAAGGCGCAGGCTATGCCGGCGGTATTCTGTCGGCTGGCGTTGATGGCATTCGCATTGCCGAAGCAGTGGCTCGGGATATTTTGGGTATCGAAGCCTAATACACTTTCGCACCCGGTCGCAGCTGCCAAAGGCTGCGTCCGGCTGCGAAGCTTTCGTAAATCCTGGCTTCACGATAGCTTCTCCATCGCACGCTACCTCGTTTGAACGCCAGCGGATACGGACTTCTGCGTCGTGTAGACAGGCTGTTTTTCGTCTCACTTTGTCACACAACTGCTAGGCTCTTCGTCGATAGGTAATCTTCCGGTTGCTTATAACAAAAACGAATATAGTTTTTGTTTTAACTGCTAAGAAGTCGGGTTAGGGTGTCGCACCTTATAACTATTTGATGGAGAGCCACCTTGCCTCTGCGTAGCACTTTCACTCGTTTTTTTCAGTTGGAAGCTGCCAGCGGCTTGTTGTTGATTGCCGCAGCGGCTCTGGCTTTGATCATCAACAATTCGCCGCTTTCTCACTACTACACCGCCTTTCTGGATGTTCCGGTAGCGGTTCAGATCGGCGCCCTGCAAATTGCCAAACCCTCATTGCTGTGGATCAACGATGGCCTGATGGCCCTGTTTTTCCTGCTGATCGGCCTTGAAGTCAAACGCGAATTGCTGGAAGGCCAACTGTCCAAGCCCTCACAAGTCGTGCTTCCAGGCGGTGCCGCCATTGGCGGGATGGTCGTACCTGCACTGATTTACTGGTTCATCAACAAAGACTTCCCCGATGCACTCGATGGCTGGGCCATTCCGATGGCCACCGACATCGCCTTCGCCCTGGGTGTGTTGGCACTGCTCGGCAAACGCGTACCGGTGTCGTTGAAGCTTTTTCTGATGACGCTGGCAATCATTGATGATCTGGGCGCAATCATTGTGATCGCCGTATTCTACTCCAGCGAATTGTCGGGTGTATCGCTGATGTTGGCCGCCGCCTGTCTTGTGGCCTTGATCGCGATGAACCGAATGGGTGTGGTGAAAATAGCCCCGTACATGATCATCGGCCTGATTCTCTGGGTCTGCGTACTGAAAAGCGGCGTGCATGCCACGCTGGCAGGTGTGACGCTGGCATTCTGCATACCGCTGCGCACTAAAAACTCCGAGCCCTCACCTCTTATGGGCATTGAGCATGCGTTGCACCCTTGGGTGGCCTACGCGATCTTGCCTTTATTTGCCTTCGCCAATGCGGGCGTCTCGCTGACCGGTGTCAACCTGCACAGTTTCACCCACCATGTACCTCTGGGTATTGCCGCCGGTTTACTGATCGGTAAAACAGTGGGTGTGTTTGGCTTTACCTGGATTGCGATCAAAACCGGCATGGCCGCATTACCTAATGGCGCGAATTGGGGCCAGGTGTTTGGCGTCGCTATTCTCTGCGGCATCGGCTTTACCATGAGCTTGTTTGTAGGCTCACTGGCATTCGTACCGGGCAGCAGCGATTACGTCGGTATGGACCGCATGGGCATCCTGACCGGCTCCATTCTGGCCGCACTTATCGGCTATGCCGTGACGGCAGCCTTTAGTCGCAAGCAGCCAGCACTCTGAATCCAGAACGCTGAGCACAATAAAAAACCCCGACCCATGCAAATGGGTCGGGGTTTTTTATTGAACGGCCCTGAAGGCTTACTGGGTAACGCGGCTTGTACCGTCAACGGTCATGATGCGAACGCGCTCGCCGGTACGGAACACTTGGTTAGGCTCTACCTGCTGCACATAAGCACGGGTGCTGCCGTCGTCTTCACGGACGGTAATTTCAACACCTTGGGTCTTGGTCAAACCCGACTCAGCGGCCGAGCCCAACAGGCCACCCGCTACTGCACCGATCACTGCGGTCACAATGCTGCCACGGCCGCCGCCAATGGCGCTGCCGCCGACACCACCGATAACGGCACCTGTTGCCGCACCGATTGGGGTTTTAGTGCCCTCGATCTGTACAGGACGCAGGGCAACGATAGTGCCCATGCGCACGGTTTGAACACGACGCGCTTCATCGCGCGAATAGGAATCGCCCGTCAGGTTCGAGGTGCAGCCGCCCAACAAGACCGTCATGGTCGAAAATGCAGCAATTAGCAGTACGGACTTACGCATAGGTTCAACTCCAAAAGAACAGGGATTCATTAAAACTCCGCAGCCGGGTGCCTGTCACCGCACAGTACGGATAACGGGGTATTCATTCAGCGCCAGTACAGCCAAATCAACACCAACCGTCGTTGCAAGCCACATTCAAGGGTAGCCCGTTGCAAGGTTTTTTTCCTGTGCACAGACCTTATTACTCAAAGCGTTCAGGGGGCCAGTCGCTCACGGCCCCAGTCAGCACCCTGACGCAAATAGTTGAGTCGGTCATGCAAACGGCTCGGACGGCCCTGCCAGAACTCAATGCGCTCAGGGATCAGGCGATAGCCCCCCCAGTGCTCCGGGCAATGGGGCTGTGTATCACTAAAGCGCGCCTGCGTAGCCTTGAGCAGCTCGTTTAGCTCCTCGCGATCAGCAATGACCTGACTTTGCGGTGATGCCCACGCCCCGATCCGGCTGCCCAAAGGGCGAACCTGGTAGTAGGCGTCGGACTCCTGAGACGAAACCTTTTCGACCCGCCCTTCGATGCGTACCTGACGCTCCAGGGTTGGCCAGAAAAAAGTCATGGCCGCAAAAGGATGAGCAGCCAATTGCTGCCCCTTCGCGCTGGTGTAGTTGGTAAAGAAGGTAAAACCCAACTCATCCAGGCCTTTGAGCAGGAGCACCCGACAATGCGGGCGCCCCTGAGCATCTACCGTTGCCAGTGTCATGGCATTGGCTTCGACCGGCGCCTGCTCAGTGCTGACTGCGTCACTGAACCATTGACGAAACAGTGCAAAAGGTTCGTCGGGTGCCTGCGCTTCGACCAGTCCGTCTCGGGTGTAATCTCGGCGCATATCTGCCAGCGCTTGGGTCATGAGGCGCTCCTTGGCCAAGCGAATCAGTTCTTGGCTTGATCGTTGGTAGCTACCTTTTTAGCCGCTGCTGTTTTAGCCACGACAGCCTTTTTGGCGGGAGCTGGCTTGACAGCTTTTTTAGCCGGAGCGGCTTTCTTGGCCACGGTGGCCTTTTTCGCCGGAGCAGCGGCTGCCTTTTTAGCTGCGGAAGCCGAAACGGCTGGTTGCACGGCGGCCAACTGTTCAGCGGTCAAAGCTGGCTGAGCGTATTTGCTGACCAGTGCGACCATAGTGGCTTGCGGCGTCATCAGGATTTCAACGCGACGGTTCAAGGCACGGCCTTCATTGCTGTCGTTCGCCGCACGCGGCATGACCGAACCCATACCACGAAGCGTCAGACGATTACCCTGCAAACCACTCATACGAAAGATGGCCGCCACTGACTTGGCGCGGTCCAGACTCAGCTTGGTATTGCTGGCCATGGCGCCGGTTGAGTCAGCATGACCGAGCACTAATACGGCGGTCTTAGGATCACCTTCAACCACCTTGGCGACACGGGTAAACGGGCCAAGCATCGACGGCATCAACAAGTCCGGGCGCGTTGCCTTGAACGAGCTGTCAGCCGAGGCCACTACCACTAACAGGTTTTCGCGACGCTCCAACTGCAGGTCGGTGCCTTTGATAGCAGTACGCAGACGGGGTTCGTACTCATCAAGCCAGGCCTGAGTGATTTTCGGGTCTGGCATCGGGATCACGCCAATAGGCGCCGCTTGGGTTTCTTTAGCGTCGCTATCGAACGGCCACCACCATTTTTTGGCGGAGGTCGTGGCAGCAGCAGGTGCGGCGATGACCGCGACCTTAGGTTTTTCCACCGCAGGTGTGGCCTTTTTATCAGAGGCGTCTGCTGTCTTATCGGTCGATGTCGACGACTCTGACGAGCCAAACTGCCACCATTTCTGGCCGCCGTCGGCATTATTCTGTGGAGTTTGTGCGCAACCAGTAATAGCCAGGCAAAGTGCCAAGGCGAGGGTCTTATTAGATGACATTGAATATCCACACAATGAATTGATGAAAAAAGGCTATATGCCCACTAAAAAAACGTATTAAACGGATAAAAGCTACAGCGATCCGACCTACGGACTACAAATACACCGTTACAGACACGCGGCCAATACCTTGACCAGCTTTTGCGCCCTCGGGTCCATTAATACATAAGGTCCCAAGGTGTTAGTTACAAATCCGAATGTCACTTCTCGCTCCGGATCAGCAAATCCTATTGACCCCCCTGCGCCGGGGTGACCAAACGCCTTTGGCCCCAGCCCGAACGTAGCGTTCGGTACATTCGGTTGATCCAGCATGCAACCCAGCCCGAATCGTGTCTGGGTCAGCAAGGTTTTATCCTCGCCAATGCTGTGTTCGCGGGTCAGTTGCTCCAGCATTTCGGCTTCAAGCAAACGGCCATCAAGCAAACCGCTATAAAAGCCGGCCAAGCTGCGGGCATTGCCATGACCATTAGCCGCGGGTTGCTCCATACGGCGCCACTCCGGCGTATTGGTGCTGGTCATGATAGAAGGTGGATTGGCAAATGCTCGCGTAGTCATGGAATTTGGCTCGCGCATCATCGTCATCAACATACGTTTCGACACCTCATCCCCCTCATTGCCCTTGCTGCGGGCAACATGGGCGACCCGGTAAAACTCGTCGTCTGCCAGCCCCACATGGAAATCCAGCCCCAACGGCTTGGCCGTGCGGGCCACGATCGACTGGCCAGCACTGCGACCGTCCGCACGCCGAATCAACTCGCCCAGCAACCAGCCATAGGTAATCGCGGCATAACCGTGGCCCTCACCCGGCGTCCACCACGGTTCTTCGGCGGCTAGCGCATCTACCATGGTCTGCCAGTCATACAAAGCTTCGCGTGGCAGCATTTGGCGTATCGCCGGCAAACCGGCCCGATGGCTCAGCAACTGGCGCAGCGTGATGGCCTGCTTACCGGCTGCCGCAAATTCGGGCCAGTAACGAGCAACGGGTACATCCAGCTCCAGTTTGCCTTCTTCGACCAATTGCAGCGCCGTGACTGCCGTAAAAGGTTTGGTGCACGAAAACAGATTGGCAATGGTGTCGGTGTGCCAGGGTTGATGACCGTCTTTGTCGGCAGTCCCCGCCCACACGTCCAGCACTGTTTCACCGGCTATCTGGACACACAAGGCAGCACCGCGCTCTTGCGGATCATTAAACAGATCAGCAAATGCCTCGCGAACCGTTTCAAACTGAAGGTCGTGAAAACCTTGAATCTGCACCACCTACCTCCTGGATCAAGCATGGCTGTCAATGGCGTGCATTGTTCCAGCCCCGGTCAAATTTTGAAACAGAGCAAAGGTCTCAACCGCACAAATTTTGTGCGTTAGGCAGACTTCCACGACCGTATCAGCGGCGGAGTGGATTTTTTGTGAAAATGGCGAGGGTAATGCGGGATCAATCGCGGTTCTTCAGAACCCTCTCCAGACGCAAGAGGGTCCTGAAAAGTGAAGCTCAGAGTGCGGCGTAAACCCGGGTTGCCAGCTCTCTGGCCCGTGGGTCCATCAAGACGTGACTGCCCATCGTCGTAGTGACAAACCCGAAGGTCACGTCGCGTTCCGGATCAGCGAAGCTGACAGGGCCACCCAGCCCCACATGGCCAAACGTATTGGGGCCCATGCAGTTAGATGCTGCGGGGTCGGCTGGCTGCTCCATCATGCAGCCCAGGCCATAGCGCATAGGTCTCAAGAGCGTGCGGTCCATGCTGTTGCTGTGTTCGCGGGTGAATTCACTCAGTAACTCCGATCCGATCAATTGACCGGCCAGCAGCGCACTGTAGAAACCCGCCAGGCCATGGGCCGTACCGTGCCCATTCACGCCAGGCTGGCGATAACGCCACCATCGGGGATCGTGAGTGGTTTTAGGACCGAATCTTGGATTGGTAAAGGCAAGCGTGGCCACGTGCTCGGGTTCATTGACAATGACCTCGCGCAGATCAAGTGCATATTGATCACCGACTCGTCCTTCGGCGCGATCGAAATGTGCAATACGATGAAAATGCTCGTCAGCCACCCCCATGTGCACTTCCAGCTCATAAGGCTGTGAGATGTTTTCTGCGATAAACGTACAAGGGTCCCGCCCATCCACCCGCCGAATCAGCTCACCGATAATCCAGCCATAGGTCAGGGCGCCATAGCCCAGATCAGTCCCTGGTTGCCACCACACAGGTTCGGCCGCCATTATTTCCACCATGTCATCCCACTCAAACATGATGGGCGTGCGATTCGGCAGCCGCAGGGCGGGAATGCCCGAGGTGTGTGACATCACCTGCCGCAAGGTGATGCGCTCTTTGCCGCCTTGAGCGAACTCAGGCCAGTAGCGGGCAACTGGGGCGTCCAGCTCCAGCTTGCCCTCTTCTACCAGCATCAAGGCAGCCACTGCCGTAAACGGCTTTATGGCGCAATAGGTATTAACCAGTGTGTCGCGATCCCAAGGTTTTTGACCCTCCAGATCCGCCACTCCGGCCCACAGATCGACCACTGTTTCGCCGCCGACCTGCACACACAGTCCTGCCCCACGCTCCTGCGGGTCGTCGAAGATTGACTCAAACGCCTTCTGAACGGCTTCGAACCCACTTGCACATCTTCCTTTAGCTTCCATCTCGAAGACTCCATTCAGTTGGAACGGATGACCTTAGTTTTTAAATGGAATTAATAAAGAAGCTAACCCTTGATGAGCGACGAAATGCATCGCCACTCATCCGGTTCAGATGATCAGTGGCCTTTACCCGAGTGACCGCCTGCATGCCCTGTGCCAGAGCGTTCGCCATTACCTTCCTGCGGCGTTTGGCGAGCGGCTTTGACTGCGTGTTCGGCATCCACTTGCGCCTTGGCGGCTTCATCGCCCAATTGGTCGAGGGCTTGAAGGTTGGTTTTGCGAACACTTTCAACAAAGCCGGTAAAGGGCAGGTCAGTGATGCCGATCATGCCAAAGTGACCGTTCTCGCCATCAAGCAGGCGGCCTGTCACGGGCTGGTCCAAATACTGGAACCAGTGCACACCGACAATCGAAGGGTCGGCCACGGCCTGTTTGATGAATTTCGCGTACGCAGGCCCACGGGCCTCTTCGTTGGCGACCTCTGTTACACCCCCCCAGAACGGGCCACGGTCACGCGAGCCGAAGTTGAACTCGGTAATCATTACCGGCTTGTTCAATTCGCGCAGTTTGGCGAAGTCATAGCCGTCCTGGGGTTGCAGGGTATAAAAGTTGAAACTCAACACATCGCAGTACTGAGCGCACGAAGCCACTGCTTCCGGAGTACTGACCGAAAACCTCCCGCCGAGCAGCAAATGATTGGGCGCATGCCATTTCAGAGAGTCCGAGATGGTCTTGAAATACGTATCGGCGAAGACCTTTTGGAAATACTGATAGTCCGCCTCGATTTCCGGATGCTCGGGATTGGGCATGGGGGCCTCAAAACCCGGGTCTTCCATCAATTCCCAGGCAGGGATATCAACGCCCCAGGCTTTTGACAGGCCTTGCTGGTTGCGATACTTGTCACGCAACTGCTTGAGGAACGCTCGCTTGGCAGGCACATCAGTGGTCAAGCGCAAGGTGCCGAAAGCGAGGGCATAACGCGACTTTGGATCAGCTCCGGGGCCAGCCCACGCCAGTTCGTTATCGGCAAAGTAGCCAATCAGCCACGGGTCATCACGGTGATCGCGGGCAGCAATGGCCACCGCGCGCTCTGTGGCCATGGCAAAACGCGGGTCGAACGGGTCAGGCATGCCACCCCACCAGTCGGTGCCGGTACTGATGCTGGCATAATCGCCAACAATCGACAGCGGCAAGGTATAAGGCACGCGGTCGTTGAGGCCAAGTGCCGGGTCACTCCAGTTACCGATGGTGTTAAAGCCCCAGGCCTGCAAGCGATCCAGGGTATGGGTTTGCCAGCGCTTGGCATCAAACGCTTCAGGCGCACACGGAATAACAGGTTCTGCGCCGGGCTGTGTTTTGCCGGCTACGCAGGGCTCACCATAAATACGTTGCAGGTTGGCCCCATAGAAGTTGTACCAACGACCGGCGTTGAACCCACGGCCCTGCGAGGCACCGTTGCCGTTGTTGTTGTTCGAAGAACCGTAATAACCCGCCAGCGGTGCATCGCCTTTGGGCAGGTCAGTAAACATCCACTCGCGGCCAGCGATGTACGTCTGACTGTCGTTGGCGGTAACCGCATTAAGCCCCAGCGAGAAAAACGGGTGCCCCTCAGGCGTCACCAGATTCCAGCGACCATTGCGCTTTTCAGTGTGGAAGAAACCGGTGGCCTCAAACGCCGGACCTTTCAGCCAGCCGCCGTATTTATCAACATCGGTACGGTTGGCCAACCATCCCTTGAGTTGCTGCTGTTCTTTGGCGGCAGCGGCTTTGAGTTGTTCGTCATTGGCCACACGCTCCGGCCACTTGGCCCGGGTTGACTGGCCGTAACCATCGACAATTGAGCCATATACCGACTGGATGACACCCTCGCCGTCCTGAACACCGAAGCGCTCCAGCAATATGCTTTGCGCGGCTTTGGGTTGCGGGATCGACAGCGTCACTGAAGCCACTTGGCTGCGATCAATCTGGCCCTGGCTGCTGGCCAGCAGAATGCGCTGCCCGTCGAGGGTCATTGGCATCGGCGGGCCTGCACGCATCCCCTGGCTATGCGGCGTATTGGCCTGCAATGGCAGCAGCAATGTTTGCGCAGGACCTGGCGGCAAATCGACACGACTGGTGAGGGTCTTGCCGTCCGAACTCTTGACGGTGATATCGAGGGTCAGAGCCCAGTTCATCGCATTCTGGATACGCAGAGTCATCATGCCCGACTGCGACCAGTCCCAAACTCCGGTCTGCGGGGATAACCGCAAGTTGGGCGCGTCTGCCGGACTGAACGTCACGCGGCGCAGTACTTCGCCTTCGGCCGTTTGCTCCGCATTGTATTGCGGCAAGGTCGCATCTTCGGTCGCCACCTGCACCACATCGGCAGGGCGAACGAAATTGAACAGGGTTTGTTGACTGGTAGGCGCTGCCAACAGCGGCGTCGTGACCAGCAGCGCAAAAACAGCAGAGAGCGAGCGGCGAATCATATGGATCAGGTTCTCCCTAACGGCCGAAAGTCGGCCTGTGAGGTTTCGAATGTCACAGCATAGACGACAGCAAAGCCGGCCATTGAGCCGGCCTGCACTTATGAAATTTCACGACGAAAAGGCGGCAGGGCATTGAGGATTGCTTTGCCATAGCGCTGAGTCACCAGCCGACGATCCAGCAAGGTGATAGTGCCGCGGTCCTGCTCAGTACGCAGTAAACGACCACACGCCTGTACCAGTTTGAGCGAGGCATCAGGCACCGAAATTTCCATGAACGGGTTACCGCCCCGGGCTTCGATCCACTCAGCCAAAGCGGCTTCGACGGGGTCATCAGGCACCGAGAACGGAATTTTGGCGATGACCACGTGTTCGCAGTACGCGCCGGGCAAATCCACCCCTTCGGCAAAACTGGCCAGCCCGAACAACACGCTGGAATCGCCGCCGTCCACTCGCGCCTTGTGCTTGTTAAGGGTTTCCTGTTTTGACAGGTTGCCTTGAATGAACACTTGTTTGCGCCAGTCGCGCTCCAGGCCGTCGAAGACGTCCTGCATTTGTTTGCGCGAGGAGAACAGCACCAGCGTGCCCCGCGAGCCCTCAACCAGGCCGGGCAAGTCACGAATGATTGCCGCCGTATGTGCCACGGCATCGCGCGGGTCGGCTTTGAGGTCAGGTACGCGCAAGACTCCGGCATCTGCATGATGAAACGGGCTTGGCACCACCGCCGTGACCGCGGCTTTGGGCAGCCCGGCGCGCATGCGAAAACGGTCAAATGTGCCCAGCGCAGTCAATGTCGCCGACGTCACCAGCGCGCCGTAGGCGACGTTCCACAGGTTGCGGCGAAGCATTTCGGCGGCAAGAATCGGGCTGGCATTCACCTCGATATCAAACAGCGAGCCGCTCTCGGCCAGCGTTAGCCAGCGTGCCATGGGAGGGCTGTCTTCAGGATCTTCGGTGGTGAAAGCCGTCCACAGTTCCCAATTACCCTGAGCACGGGACAACAGACTGCCGAACAGCGGGTACCACTCTTCGGCCTGATTGCTGGTGATACCAATATTGACCTCACCATCCATGCCGTCCTTGAGAATCTCGGTCAGACGAGTGAACAGATCGGTAAGGCGCGAAAAGCCTTTTTTAAGTTCGATGCCCATTTCACGCAAGTGATCAGGAATTAGCCCCCCAACGAAACGGTGGCGCGGACGCTCACGCCCCTCGGGCTCGTCACCAGTCTTGAAGTCGGCGATTTGCTCGCAGGCGCTAAACATGAACTGTTGCTGGCCCTTGATCTCTTTCGCCAGCTCCGGCACCTGCTCAAGCAAACGCCCCAAATCACCCGGCAACGGGTGTTGAGCCAGCAGTTTGGTCAGGTTTTTGGCGGTTTGCTCCAACCAGTCGGCCGTTGAGCGCAAACGGGTGTAATGCGCGAAATGACCGATGGCCTTGTCGGGCAAGTGATGCCCTTCATCGAACACATACAGCGTGTCCCGTGGGTCGGGCAGCACTGCGCCGCCGCCCAGCGCCAAATCGGCCAGCACCATGTCGTGGTTGGTGACGATCACATCCACCTTGCTCATGCCTTCGCGCGCCTTGTAAAAGGCGCACTGGCCGAAGTTGGGGCAATGACGGTTGGTGCACTGACTGTGATCAGTGGTCAGGCGCGCCCAGTCCTGGTCTTCCAGGGCTTGGGGCCAGCTGTCACGGTCGCCATCCCACTTATTGCCGGCGAGCTTTTCGATCATGCTGGTAAACAGCTTTTGACTGGCTTCATCGACTTCAATCTTGAAGCCTTCTTCTTCAAACAACTGCGCCGTTGCGGTCTGTGCGTGACCTTCTTGCAGCAGCATGTCGAGTTTGGACAGGCACATATAGCGCCCGCGCCCCTTGGCCAGCGCGAAGCTGAAATTCAGCCCGCTGTTACGCATCAAGTCGGGGAGGTCTTTGTAGACAATTTGCTCTTGCAGCGCGACAGTCGCCGTGGCGATCACGAGACGCTTGCCCGCTGCTTTGGCCGTGGGAATGGCCGCCAGACTATAAGCAACGGTTTTACCCGTGCCGGTGCCGGCCTCTACTGCAACCACGGCCGGGTCACCACTGCGGTGGCCTTCATCATCGGTGTCGATGTCGCCCAGCACTTTGGCCACTTCGGCGATCATCAAACGCTGGCCATAGCGCGGCTTGAGGCTCTTGGCTTCGAGAAAACGCGAGTATGCGCCCTGGATCTGGGATTTGAGTTCGGTACTAATCATGGTTCTTCGGGCGCAAGAAACGCTGGATAAATTTTCAGTGGTTCGAATGGCCGCTATCATACCCCGCTAATTCATCCTGCGCCGAACGGAGTACCCCAATGACAGCCTTTGCCCTCGCCTACAGCCTTCATTTATTGGCCGCCATGCTATGGGTGGGCGGCATGTTTTTCGCCTGGATGATCCTGCGCCCTGCTGCTGTGGCGGCCCTTGAGGGGCCTGCACGGTTGAAGCTGTGGGCAGAAGTGTTTCAGCGTTTTTTTGTGTGGGTGTGGGTGGCAGTGGTCATTTTGCCGATAAGCGGTGTGGGGCTGTTACAGATGCGGTTTAGCGGTTTTGAAACCGCGCCACGCTATGTACAGGTGATGATGGGTTTGTACATTGTGATGGTAGCGTTGTTTATTCGGGTTCAGTCATTGCAGGTGCCGGAGTTACGCCGGGCAGTAGAGGCTCAGGAGTGGGCGGCCGGTGCGGCGGTGATGGGCAAGATTCGGCGCTTGGTGGGGTGTAACTTGATAGTGGGAGTGGTGCTGGTAGCCATTGCGGCCGCACGCCCGATGTTTTGAGAAATACAGCTGCAAGCTTGCCGCTTGCAGCTGGAGTTTCATCTACAACCGATTGATTGTTACCGCACCCGCACTGCCTACTTCGCCCGGCTGACCGGCCAAGCCTGGACGTCCCGGTTTGGCGCCATCGGTGCGGTAAACCACGCAGCCTTTTGATTTACCCCCCGCACCAGGCCGACCGGCTTCGCCCGGGTTACCGCCCGCCCCGCCGTCAACCCGAACGCTGACCCAGTCATCCGGGTAGTCGCGGGGCAATTCGAGACGCACGTGGGCACCCGCAGCACCTGCCTGCCCATCACCGCCATTGTCTCCGTTATGACCTTTGCCCGCAGAACCCCAAGTGCAACCCGGCTCCGAGCCGTTGCCACCATCAAGCCCCGCATAACCGGGCGCACCCTTGCCGCCACGCGCATCAATAATCAGCTTGGGCGCTTGCAACGATTCAATCCGAACATTCAGATCACGGGCCGGGCGGGCTGGTTTTTCATAATTGCCAGCAGCGCCACGGGCGTTGATCTGGCTGCCCTCTTCCAGTTCAGCCTGAGCCACGCGCAATTCAATGGCAGTGTCGGCCGGCACGATGGTGATGCGCGCCTCTCGCCCCAGATGCAATTGGTCGATGCTGACCTGGGTCACACCCGCCGGGATCAGCAACGTGCCGTATTCAGCCACATCGAGTTTTTCCAGCTGCAGCACGCCCGTAGTGGCAGGCAAGCGCATGAAGGTATTGGGTTCAACCCTGACAACTTCAGCATGGGCAAAAGGGCTGCACAGGGCAGCCAACAGGCATAACTTACGCATGGCTGGGGTCTCGCTCGGTCGAAGGACGAAAAGTCTGTACGTGAAGAACGCCCAATAACAGGATGTACAGGCGGTCACGCCAAGGATGCGGACGATCCCGCAGGCTGCGATTGAATAAAAGTATTTCAAGCAAATGGGTGAGCAACAATAAGCTGCCCGCCAGATTAATCAGTAAATCAAAGGGGTTAATCAGCGGTTTGAAGACGTTGTAGAGCGCCACCCCCCAAAACAACACCATCAGTATTTTCCCCAACCCCCAAAGCACCTTCATACCCCTTGCCCTATATAAGTTTTTCTTTGACCGTACATTAACGGCTCGCAGGAGGGGGACGCCAGTAAACCGGACAAATTTATTCACTGACCGTTGATTCCGGTCTTGGAAGCCGCCAAACGCCTCGAAAGTAAAGACACGCCGCCCGTTCTGCACACACCTGGCGATAGGCACTAGGCCGCAAGGCTTGAGCAGGCTAGTCTTGGTCGTTCTGATTGAGGACTTTCCATGACGTCTGGTTTTTCTACACGCACGCCCCAGCAAGCATTGGCGGCATTGCTTGATCGCTATGCGCCCCCACGCCTGCTGGTTGTCGGCGCCAGCGAGTTCCCGGCGCTGGCCGCGTTCAAGAACGCGCACCCGGATGCCGTTGTCTGCCATGCAAGACCGGGTGCTTTGCCCTCAAATCTGGCAGCACAACGCTTTGATCTGGCGCTGGTGCTCGATTGTCTGGAGCATTTGCCCAAACGCGAAGGACTGGAACTGTTGGGCGGTATTCGCAACCTTAACGCCAGCCGTATTGCTGTGCTGGCGGATCTGAACGCATGTGGCTGGGCAGAAACTGACTTTTTCGCCCTGGCCTTACAAAGCAGTGAGCATTTCCAGCGCGATGAACAGGTACTGACGCTGTTCACTTACGACCTGCGCGAGTACAAGCAAGTCCCCGACTGGCTCAATGCAAGGTTTTGGGCCAATCCCGAGAATTTTGGCAAATATTGGTGGTAACCCCATGAGTACCTCTATTTGCCCGTGCGGCAGCGGTAATTCGCTCGACGCCTGCTGCGGGCAGTATCACGCCGGTCATCCGCCTCCCAGTGCCGAACTGTTGATGCGGTCACGCTACAGCGCCTACGTGCTGGGGCTGATTGACTATCTTGTTGGGACGACGTTGCCCGTGCAGCAAGCAGGGCTTGATCGCCAGTCCATTTCCCAGTGGAGCGCGCAAAGCACGTGGCTGGGTCTGGAGGTTGAAAACAGCGAAGTGTTCGGCGGCCAACCGGAACACGCGTTTGTGACCTTTACTGCACGGTGGCATGACGCCAACGGCGAGCACAGCCATCGTGAACGCTCTTCATTTGTGCAATGTGCAGGTCGTTGGTATTTCATCGACCCGACCGTGCCGCTTAAAGTCGGACGCAATGACGCTTGCCCGTGTGCCAGCGGACTCAAATTCAAAAAATGTTGCGCCGGCTTTTTCAACCAGTAATCGGGTGAAAACCTGATCAGGAGTAGCGAATGGATTCTCGAACTCGAATAACTCGAACCCTCTTGTTGATGATGGTTCTGACACTCTCGGGTTGTGCCTCCTGGTTTGGTTCCGGTGACAAAGACCCACAAGTGCAGTTGGTTCGCGTCGAACTGGTCAAGGCCAAGGTGCTGGAACAACGCTTCAAGTTGCACTTCAGGGTCGATAACCCCAATGACTCGACGTTGACCGTGCGCGGTATCCGATATGCGGTGTACCTGGGGCCGATAAAACTCAGCGAAGGTGAATACAGCCAGTGGTTCAGCGTGGAGCCCAACAGCCACGCCCAGTTTGTGGTGCCGATCCGGACCAACCTGTGGCCCCATGTGCGGACCTTGGTCAAATTGCTTGAAACACCCGAGCAAGCCATCCCCTATCGTCTCGAAGGCACACTTGAAACAGGCCTGTTCTTCGGTAACGACGTGCACGTGATGCGTAAAGGCGAGATAATCGCCGCCGATTTTATTCCAGAGTGATTCAGTAATGACCCAACAACCCCACGTTCATGGCCCAGACTGCAACCACGATCATGATCACCATGATCATGCCCATGACCACGACAACGGTCACGTACATGGCCCTCACTGTGGCCATGCGCCTCAAGAACCTGTGCGCAACGAGCTGAAAGACGTTGGCCGCAACGACCCGTGCCCTTGTGGCAGCAACAAGAAATTCAAAAAATGCCACGGCGCCTGATCGTTTAAAGCGCCCGGCACACGCCGCACCTGCCTTGGGCATGTGCGGCGTGTGTGTTTTTGCAAACATGAAAATTCCCACAAACACCTTCAACCGATGCGCCATAGGGAGTAAAACAGAGAGCCCGCAGTGAATTGCAAAGGCTGCGTGAACCTTCCTTTCTGGAGCTCTTCATGATCGATCTTTATTACTGGACCACCCCCAATGGGCACAAAGTCTCGTTATTTCTTGAAGAAGCCGGTCTGCCCTACACGATTCATCCGATCAATATCGGCAAGAACGAACAGTTCGCCCCGGACTTTCTGAAGATTTCCCCGAATAACCGCATCCCGGCAATTGTCGATCAGGCGCCAGCCGATGGCGGCGGCCCCCTCTCCCTCTTTGAATCAGGCGCCATCCTGCTCTATCTCGCAGAGAAAACCGGGCGCTTCCTGCCTAAAGACCTGCGTGGACGGCAAATGGCCTTGCAATGGCTGTTTTGGCAAATGGGTGGCCTTGGCCCGATGGCCGGGCAAAACCATCACTTCAATCGCTTCGCCCCCGAAAAAATCCCCTACGCGATAAAGCGTTACGTCGACGAAACCACGCGCCTGTACGGCGTGCTGAACAAGCAATTGGAAGGCCGCCAGTTCGTAGCGGGAGACGAGTACAGCATCGCTGACATGGCCATTTATCCGTGGATTGTGCCGCACACCTGGCAAGGTCAGAACCTTGACGACTTCCCGCACCTGAAAGTGTGGTTTGAGCGCATCCAAGAGCGCCCAGCGACTGTACGGGCCTATGCGCTGGTCGAAAAAATCAACCCGCCGCACTAAACCACATCTGTAGCCGCTGACGAGCAGCGCGAAGCGATCGTAAACCTGACCACTGTGATGCGCCGACACACTGAAGTGAATGGTTTTACGACTGCGATGCAGCCGGACGCAGTCTCGCGCTGCTCGCCAGCTGCTACAGGTTTTTGCATTATCAATCAGCCACCAAGATAGCGCTTGCGCAGTGTCATCGGCCTCACTAACGTAGCGCCTTTCGACGACACTACCCCCCGCAGGAGCTTTGCCATGGCCTCGCCAGCCCTTTTTCGTTTTTTACCCCGGTTCGGCGCTGCCGCGGCAATAGGCACCTTGCTGGGTCTGGCCGGTTGTCAGAGCCAAAATAATGCAGGCGAGAGTCTGGTTCCCACCTCTGGCACACAGCCACTTAAAGGGCTGGCACAAAACGTATCGGTTCGGCGCAACAGCCAAGGCATGCCGCTGATTGAAAGCAGCAGTTTCCATGACGCCTTGTTCACCCTGGGTTACGTACACGCCAGCGACCGTATCAGCCAAATGGTGCGCCTGCGCCTGATGGCTCAAGGCCGATTGGCGGAACTCAATGGCAGCGATGCACTGCCCGCCGACCGCCTGATGCGCAGTATCAATCTGAAAGCCAATGCCGATGAACTGTATAGAAGCGCGTCCCCGCGCCTCAAAAAGTTCTTCGAGGTATACGCGCGCGGAGTCAACGCCTACCTGTTCCGCTACCGCGACAAGCTCCCGGCCGATCTGGCTCAGGCCGGCTATAAAGCCGAGTACTGGAAGCCCGAAGACAGTGCGCTGATTTTCAGTTTGTTGAGCTTCGGCATGTCGACCAACCTGCAAGAAGAGCTCAATTCGCTCGCACTCGCGCAAACAGTCGGCACTGACAAACTCGCCTGGCTAACCCCCACCTATCCAGGTGAAGCCTTGCCTGCAGCCGAAGCCGACAAACTCAAAGGTCTCGACCTTGGCCGCCAGTTACAAGGTTTGAGCGGTGTGAACCAAGCCCTTGAGCAGGTCACACAACTGAGCCTGCCCGGCGTCACGGCGTCCAGTGACTGGGCCATCGCCCCCCAACGCAGCCGTAGCGGCAAAAGCTTGCTGGCCAACGACATTCACCAGCCCATCGGCGTACCGTCAGCCTGGAGTTACGTGCAAATCCGCGCGCCTAAATACCAGGCAGCAGGCGCCACGATCGCCGGCCTGCCCACCTTGTTTGCCGGGTTCAACGGCAAGGTTGCCTGGGGCATGAGCATGGCCATGGGCGATAACCAGGATGTGTTTCTGGAAAAACTCAAACGCCAGGGCAACACGCTTTATTACCTGGCAAACGGCAAATGGCTACCGGCCAAAGCACGCACCGAAACCTTTTTCATCAAGGGTCAGCGCCCGGTCCGCGAAACGATTTATGTCACCCGCCACGGGCCATTGCTCAACAGTGCATTGGGCACACCGACAGCACTGAATAGCGGCCTGGGTCTTGCCCTGCAAACCCCGGAAGTGAAAGGCGATAAAACCCTGGATGCGTTCTTCGACCTGTCCCGCGCCCAGAACAGTGAAAAAGCGTCTGACGCCAGCCGAGAAATCCGCGCTGTCGCGCTCAATCTTCTGTATGCCGATGCCAGCCATATTGGCTGGCAAGTCACCGGGCTATATCCAAACCGCCAGGAAGGCATCGGGCTGCTGCCGTCGCCGGGCTGGGACAGCCGCTATGACTGGAATGGTTACGCCGACGCGATGCTTCACCCCTACGATCAGGATCCGACTCAGGGCTGGCTGGGCACGGCCAACCAACGCACGGCGGCATTTGGTTACGGCATGCAGTTGTCCAATTCGTGGCTGTCGCCGGAGCGCAGCGAACGTCTTGCGCAATTGGCTGGCAGTGGCAAGCAGGACGCTCGCAGCATGATTGCGATGCAATACGACCAGACCACCCTGTTTGCAGCCAAGCTCAAAGCCATGTTCAGTGCACCCGGCATGGCCCAGCCATTGAAGCAGGCCATTGCGGCCTTGCCTGCGGCAGATCAAAGCAAAGCCCACGAAGCCCTGACCCGCTTGATGGCCTTTGACGGCAAACTCAGCGCCACCTCAGCCGATGCCGCGTTGTACGAGCTGTTCTTGCAAACCAGCACCCAACAGATTTTTCAGGATGAACTGGGCCCTGAAAACAGCGCGGGCTGGAACGCCTTTATCGCCAATGGCGGCCAATCGTATTCCGCTCAGGCCGATCACTTGCTGGGCCGCGAAGACAGCCCGTTCTGGGATGACACCCGCACCCCGCAAAAAGAGGACAAGCCCGCGATACTGGCCCGCAGCCTTGTCGGCGCAATCAACACGGGCGATAGCCTGATGGGCAGCGATCACAAGGCGTGGCAGTGGGGCAAGTTGCATTATTACCTGTGGCGCAACACCACGGGTCAGACTGTTCGCGGCCCGATAGCGGCAGGCGGCGACCACACCACGCTCAATATGGCGGCTTACAACGTAGGAGCAAACTCCTTCGAAACGACCCTCATACCGGCGATGCGCATGATCGTCGACTTTGGTCAGATTGAACCGATGATGGCTCAAAACAGCACCGGCCAATCCAGCAACCCGGCCAGCCCGCACTACCTGGATGGCATTGATCCGTGGCTGAAGGGCCAATACATCAGTTTCCCGATGCAGCCGCAAAATTTCGACAGGGTGTACGGCAAAACCCGCCTGACACTGGTGCCGGGTAAATGAATCAACCCGGATAAACCGTAGCAGTTGACGAGTAATGCGAGGCTACGATCGGCGGCGCAGCCGTCGTAACCCCTTATATCTGGTGCATCGTCGAATGCAGCCTCGCATTACTCGACAGCGGCTACAGGCGTTGCACTTCGGGATCGAACTTCCCGCCCTGCCCTGCGCTCTCAATTAACAAGCCCTCTGCCCCGGCATGCTTATGGACCTTGTTATCGCTCGTCCCGAAGGGTTGTATTGCCCGCCCGGTGATTTCTACATCGACCCATGGCGTGCCGTGGAGCGGTCAGTGATCACTCACGGCCATGGCGACCACGCCCGTACGGGCAATTCTCATTATCTGGCCGCAGAACCCGGCGCTGGAATTCTGCGCGCGCGACTGGGGCAGGATATTAACCTGCAAACCCTGGCGTATGGCGAAACGCTCAAACATCAGGGTGTCACCCTCAGCTTTCATCCAGCCGGTCATGTGTTGGGTTCCGCCCAGGTTCGGCTTGAGTACGAGGGCGAGGTGTGGGTCGCGTCGGGGGATTACAAAGTCGAACCCGATGGCACCTGCGCACCGTTCGAACCCGTGCGCTGTCACACCTTCATCACGGAGTCGACGTTTGGCCTGCCGATTTACCGCTGGCAGCCTCAAGCCGAGATATTTGCCGAAATTAATCACTGGTGGCGCGCCAATCAGCAACAGGGCAAAGCCAGCGTGCTGTTCTGTTATGCGTTCGGCAAAGCACAACGCATCTTGCACGGGATAGATTCAACCCTCGGCCCCATCGTCGCCCACGGTTCAGTCGAGCCGCTGAACCGCGTCTATCGCGACGCAGGCATTTTCATCCCGCCGACGCTGTATGCCGGCGACATAAAGAAAAACGACCCGCTGCTTCGTCAGGCGTTGATTCTAGCGCCGCCGTCTGCGGGCGGCAGCACCTGGATGCGCCGGTTTGGCGATTACAGCGACGCGTTTGCCAGCGGCTGGATGCGCCTGCGAGGACCTCGTCGGCGCCGGGGCGTAGACCGTGGCTTTGTGCTTTCCGACCATGCTGACTGGCCGGGTTTGTTGTGGGCGATTGAGCAAACCGGCGCCGAGCGGGTGATGGTGACCCACGGATCAGTGGCAACGCTGGTGCGCTACCTGAGCGACAAAGGCCTCAACGCTCAGGGCTTCAACACTGAGTACGGGGACGACGAAGAGGCGATGCCAGAACCGGAGCCTGCCCCATGAAAGCCTTTGCGCAGTTATACAGTGAGCTGGATGCCACAACGTCCAGCAATGCCAAGCTGGCCGCGTTGCAAGGCTACTTCAGCCAGGCTCAACCCAGTGACGCGGCGTGGGCCGTGTATTTCCTGGCCGGTGGGCGGCCACGGCAATTGGTACCCAGCCGGGTTTTACGTGAAATCGGCATGCAATTGGCGAACTTACCCGAGTGGTTGTTTGAAGAGAGCTATCAAGCGGTCGGGGACCTGGCTGAAACCTTGTCCCTGTTGCTCCCTGAAAACCGCCACACTAGCGAAGCCGGATTGGCCGAGTGGGTTGAACAGCAATTGCTGCCCTTGCGCGGTCAATCGCCAGCAGACTTGGCGCAGCGATTACCGGAGTTATGGGCGCAACTGGATCAACAAAGCCTGATGGTGTGCATCAAGCTGATCACCGGCAACTTTCGGGTGGGCGTCTCCAAGTTACTGATCACCCGCGCCCTTGCTGCATTAGCCGGAGTCGACAGCAAACGCGTGGCTCAGCGTTTGGTGGGTTATACCGAACTCTCACGCACACCCACCGCGGCCGATTACCTCAAGCTGATCGCCATTGAGTCCGCTGACGAACACGCCCTGCGCGGGGGCCAGCCCTACCCTTTTTTCCTGGCTCACCCCCTGCAACTGCCAACAGAACAGTTCGACGCACAACTGGGACCATGCAGCGACTGGCAGGTGGAATGGAAGTGGGACGGCATCCGCGCCCAAATCGTCAAACGGGAGGGTCAGGTATGGATATGGTCAAGAGGCGAAGAGCTGATCAGCGAACGCTTTCCGGAGTTACAGCGCATGGCCCTCGACTTGCCCGACGGCACGGTATTGGACGGTGAAATCGTTGTCTGGAAAGACTCTGCCGATGCTAAGACGCCGGCCGTCCAGCCCTTCGCCCTGCTGCAACAACGGATCGGCCGAAAAACCCTCAGCAAAAAAATACTCAACGATATTCCCGTCGTCGTGCTGGCCTATGACCTGCTGGAGTGGCAAGGCGACGACTGGCGCCAACACACCCAACACCAACGCCGGGAGCAACTGGAGTCCGTGGTCAACACCAGCAGCGACCCGTGCTTGCGGCTGTCTCCTGTCCTGCAGGGCAAAGACTGGGCGGATCTGGCCCAACAGCGCCTCGCGTCACGCAGCCTCGGGGTTGAGGGCATGATGCTCAAGTCGCGCAATGCTCACTATGGCGTTGGGCGCACGAAGGAGGTGGGCGTGTGGTGGAAGTGGAAAGTCGACCCGTTCAGCGTTGATGCAGTATTGATTTACGCTCAGCGCGGCCATGGCCGGCGCGCTAGCCTGTACAGCGATTACACCTTTGCCGTATGGGACGGGCCCGCCGAAAAAGCCGACCGCCAACTAGTCCCGTTCGCCAAGGCATATTCCGGGCTGACCGATGAAGAAATGCGCAAAGTGGATGCGATTGTGCGCAAAACCACGGTCGAAAAATTCGGCCCGGTCAGCAGCGTCACGCCCAGCCTGGTGTTTGAATTGGGCTTTGAGGGAATCGCCCTGTCAAAACGCCATAAAAGCGGCATTGCCGTGCGTTTTCCGCGCATGCTGCGTTGGCGGCATGACAAGGGCATCCAGGACGCCGACAGCCTGGAAACACTCAGTGCCTTATTGAATTGAGGCGTTCGCCCTGTTTTGGCGCGCCCCCGTGTTCGTGCTCCAAAATGGACACTTACAACCCTAATTGACCCTTTTCAGCCCTTTTACCGACTGGCAATACGACTTTGGATCGGAAATTGCTACTGCGCCTCTGTCGTGGCTTTGCAGTAACAGTACTCACGCGCCATAAGCGCTCAATGGTTTTAGGGAATGAATAATGAAAAAAGTCTTTCTGGCCCTTTCTGCACTCACCTTATGCATGGCTGCGGGCACCGCGTTTGCCAAAGAGTACAAAGAGCTGCGCTTTGGTGTAGACCCTTCCTACGCCCCTTTTGAGTCCAAAGCTGCCGACGGCAGCCTGGTGGGTTTTGATATCGACTTGGGCAATGCCATCTGCGCCGAACTGAAAGTGAAGTGCAAATGGGTCGAATCCGATTTCGACGGAATGATTCCGGGGCTTAAAGCCAAAAAATTTGATGGCGTTATCTCGTCCATGACCGTCACCCCCGCCCGCGAAAAGGTCATCGATTTCTCCGATGAGCTGTTCTCCGGGCCGACCTCTCTCGTGTTCAAAAAAGGCTCGGGCCTGGACGCAACCCCCGAATCGCTCAAAGGCAAAACTGTCGGCTATGAGCAAGGCACCATTCAAGAAGCCTATGCCAAAGCGGTTCTGGACAAAGCCGGGGTTAAAACACAGGCCTATGCCAACCAGGACCAAGTGTACGCAGACCTGATCTCTGGCCGCCTGGACGCATCGATTCAAGACATGTTGCAAGCCGAGTTGGGCTTTTTGAAATCACCGCAAGGCGCCGGTTATGAAGTCAGCAAACCGGTAGACAGTGAACTGCTGCCCTCGAAGACAGCCATCGGTATCAATAAAGGTAACAAAGAGCTACAAGCCCTGCTGAACAAAGGTATCAAAGCGTTACATGACGACGGTACTTACAGCAAAATCCAGAAAAAACACTTCGGTGATTTGAACCTGTACAGCGGCAAGTAAAACCCCGGCGCCCACTGCCCAGTGGGCGCTTTACGACACGCCACAGGTTTGATTGTCATGGTCGATACTCTGCTGCAAAACCTTGGGCTTTCATCTCTCAGCCTTCAGGGCTTTGGCCCGCTGTTGCTGGAAGGCACGTGGATGACCCTCAAGTTATCGGTACTGTCGCTGGCAGTGAGCGTTCTGCTCGGCTTGCTGGGCGCCAGCGCCAAACTCTCCAGCCTTAAAGTGCTGCGCCTCCCCGCTCAGCTCTACACCACGCTGATTCGCGGCGTTCCCGACCTGGTGCTGATGCTGCTGATTTTCTATAGCCTGCAAACCTGGTTAACGAGCCTTACGGACGCGATGGAATGGGAGTACATCGAAATCAACCCGTTCAGTGCCGGGGTCATCACCTTGGGGTTTATCTACGGGGCGTACTTCACTGAAACCTTTCGCGGGGCAATCCTCTCTGTGCCCCGTGGTCAGGTTGAGGCCGCAACCGCTTATGGGCTCAAACGCGGGCAACGGTTTCGTTATGTGGTGTTCCCGCAAATGATGCGCTTCGCCCTGCCGGGCATCGGCAACAACTGGATGGTGATGCTCAAGGCCACCGCACTGGTGTCAATCATTGGCCTGGCCGATCTGGTCAAGGCGGCGCAGGATGCAGGCAAAAGCACCTATCAACTGTTTTATTTTCTGGTCATCGCCGCGCTGATCTATCTAGCCATTACCAGTGCCTCCAACTTCGTCATCCGCCGGCTGGAACGCCACTACGGCGCAGGCGTGCGGGAGGCGGTGCGATGATTGAGCTACTGCAAGAATACTGGCGCCCGTTTCTCTACAGCGACGGCTATCACCTGACCGGCCTGGCAATGACGTTGTGGCTATTGAGTGCCGCCCTGGTGATCGGCTTTGTGGTGTCGATCCCGCTATCGATTGCGCGGGTCTCCGCCAACCCCTGGGTACGCTGGCCGGTACAGTTCTACACCTACCTGTTTCGCGGCACGCCCCTGTATATCCAACTGCTGATTTGCTACACAGGGATTTACAGCATCGCAGCCGTTCGCGCCCAACCCCAACTGGATGCGTTCTTTCGCGATGCCATGAATTGCACGATTCTGGCCTTTGCCCTGAACACCTGCGCCTACACCACCGAAATTTTTGCCGGGGCCATTCGCAGCATGGCTCACGGGGAAGTCGAAGCGGCCAAAGCCTACGGCCTGAGCGGCTGGAAACTTTATGCTTATGTGATCATGCCTTCGGCCTTGAGGCGCTCGTTGCCGTTTTACAGCAATGAAGTGATCTTGATGCTGCACTCGACCACCGTGGCCTTTACCGCAACCATCCCCGATGTTTTGAAGGTGGCCCGGGACGCGAACTCAGCGACGTTTCTGACCTTTCAATCATTCGGTATCGCAGCCGTCATTTACCTGAGCATTACCTTTATGTTGGTCGGTTTGTTTCGTTTGGCAGAACGCCGCTGGTTAGCCTTCCTTGGGCCTGCTCACTAGGATTTTCACATGCAGCGACATCAGTCCCATCCCTTGCTGGCACCTGTTCCCGGCACAGAACGGCATATCCACAGCTTCCACTACGGCCCTGCCGCTCCACAGGGCAAGGTCTACATACAAGCCTCCCTGCATGCCGATGAGCTACCTGGCATGTTGGTGGCCTGGCACCTCAAGCAGCGGCTGGCCGAACTGGAAAGCGCCGGCCTGTTACGCAGTGAAATCGTGCTGGTGCCCGTCGCTAACCCGGTGGGCCTTGACCAAGTGCTGATGGACATTCCGTTGGGGCGTTATGAGCTTGAAAGCGGGCAAAACTTCAATCGGAACTTCCTCGACCTCAGCACGCAAATCGGTGACGAGCTAGAAGGCCAGTTAAACCAAGACCCTGCGCATAATCTGCAACTGATTCGCCATCATCTGCGTCAGGCCATGTCGGCGCAAACACCGACGACGCAACTGCACTCACAACGCCTGACCCTGCAAACGCTGGCTTGCGACGCCGATCTGATCGTGGATTTGCACTGCGACTTTGAGGCCGTGGCCCACCTCTACACCACGCCGCAAGCCTGGCCGCAGGTTGAGCCGTTGGCGCGCTATCTGGGCGCTCAAGCCAGCCTGCTGGCAACGGACTCGGGCGGCCAGTCATTTGACGAATGCCTGCCCTTGCTGTGGTGGCAATTGCAACAACGCTTTGAGCATTGCTATGCCATCCCGCAGGGCTGTTTTGCCGTCACCGTTGAGCTGCGCGGCCAGGGCGATGTCAGCCATGCCTACGCCGAGCAAGATTGCCAGGCATTGATTGATTACTTGATCGACTTTGGCGCGATTTCAGGAGCCGCCAACCCCTTGCCGCCGCTGCTTTACCCCGCCACCCCATTGGCCGGGGTAGAGCCTGTTGCAACGCCGGTGGGCGGGTTACTGGTTTTTAGCGCAAAACCTGGCGACTGGATCGAGGTCGGCCAGATGATTGCCGAAATCATTGATCCTGTCAGTGACCGCCTGACACCGGTGCATGCCACCCGCGCCGGCCTGCTCTTCGCCCGCTCGTTAAGGCGGATGGCAACTGCGGGCATGGTGATCGCCCACGTGGCCAGCCGTGACGCTTATCGAAGCGGCTACCTTCTTTCTGCTTGAGGTGTGCATGTACAAACTGACCGTTGAAGGCCTGCATAAACGCTATGGCGACAATGAGGTGCTCAAAGGGGTGTCGCTCAAGGCCAAAACCGGGGATGTCATTTGTCTGATCGGCGCCAGCGGCTCAGGCAAAAGCACCTTTTTGCGCTGCATCAACTTTCTCGAAACACCCAACGACGGCGCAATGACACTGGATGGACAGTTGATTCGCATGGTGACCGACAAAAACGGCATGCGGGTTGCCAGCGACGATGAGCTGCAGCGTTTGCGCACCCACCTGGCCATGGTCTTTCAGCACTTCAACCTGTGGAGCCATATGACAGTGCTGGAGAACATCACCCTGGCACCGCGCCGGGTGCTGGGCGTCAGCAAAAAGGAGGCTGAAGAACGCGCCCGACGCTACCTCGACAAAGTAGGGCTGGCGTCCCGCGTCGCGGATCAATACCCGGCTTTCCTGTCAGGCGGCCAGCAGCAACGCGTAGCGATCGCACGGGCACTGGCGATGGAACCCGAAGTCATGCTGTTCGATGAGCCGACCTCAGCGCTTGACCCAGAACTGGTGGGTGAAGTGTTACGGGTCATTCAAGGGCTGGCCGAAGAAGGCCGCACCATGATCATGGTGACCCACGAAATGAACTTTGCGCGCAAAGTCGCAAGTCAGGTGATGTTCTTGCACCAAGGTCTGGTCGAAGAACAAGGCCCCCCTCAAGAGGTACTCGACCACCCCAAGAGCGAGCGCTTGCGCCAGTTTCTCAGTGGCAATCTGAAATAGCCCAGGATGGTTTTATTCGGCACTAATGCCGGTCGCGTGCGGTCTCTGAAACAAGCCCACTCAGAGTGTCGCACTCGCCATGGCACGTTCATCCCGCTACGCAACCCAGTGGTTCAGCAGCCGCCAGTGGAAGCCTTTCAGCTTTCAACGCCAGGTGTGGGCCGCCATTCAACAGGGGCAATCGGGCTTGCTGCATGCGTCGACAGGCGCGGGCAAGACCTATGCCGTGTGGTTTGGCGCCCTGAATCGCTTTGCAACCTCAACGCCACCCGCCCCAAGCGCACCCCCTCGCGCGCGTAAGCCTGCGTTCGCGCCCCTCACCGTGCTGTGGATCACCCCGATGCGGGCGCTGGCGGCAGACACGGCCCGCGCCCTTGAGGCGCCGTTGGCAGAGCTGAACATCCCCTGGAGCGTGGGTTTACGCACCGGCGATACCAGCAGCAGCGAACGTGCCCGCCAAGGCCGACGTCTGCCCAGCGCCTTGGTGACCACGCCCGAGAGCCTGACCCTCTTGCTCACCCGAGCCGATGCCCAGACACAAATGAGTCATCTGCGCATGGTTGTGGTGGACGAATGGCACGAATTGATCGGCAACAAGCGCGGCGTGCAATTACAACTGGCCCTCGCTCGCCTGCGGCACTGGAATCCTGCACTGATCGTGTGGGGAGTTTCTGCCACGCTGGGCAATCAGGCACACGCCCAGCAAGTGTTGCTCCCTCAAGGCGACGGGGTGAGCGTGGAGGGCAAAGTCATCAAGGACTTGCACATCGACACCTTGCTGCCACCCACGCTTGAACGCTTCCCCTGGGCCGGGCATATCGGCCTGCGCATGCTGCCTGCGGTGATTGCCGAGGTTGAGAGCAGTTCCAGTTGCCTGATTTTCACCAATACCCGAGCGCAGTCAGAGCTGTGGTATCAAGCCATGCTGGAGGCTCGCCCCGACTGGGCCGGGCTCATCGCCTTACATCATGGTTCATTGGCCCGCGAGGTACGCGACTGGGTGGAACGAAGCCTTAAGGAGGGGCGGCTCAAAGCTGTGGTGTGCACCTCCAGCCTGGACCTGGGAGTAGACTTTCTGCCCGTTGAGCGCGTGTTACAGATCGGCTCAGTCAAAGGCATTGCCCGCCTCATGCAGCGCGCAGGCCGGTCGGGGCATGCACCGGGCCGTGCCTCGCGGCTGACCCTGGTGCCCACCCATAGTCTGGAACTTGTTGAGGCGGCGGCCGCCAAAGCGGCCGTGGCCGCACGCATGATCGAACCGCGCGAATCCCCGCGCAACCCGTTGGACGTGCTGGTCCAGCATTTAGTGAGCATGGCACTGGCTGGTGGTTTCAGACCTGACGAACTGCTCACCGAAGTGCGCAGTACGTGGGCCTATCAGGACTTGAGTGACGAACAGTGGCGCTGGGCCTTGGCGTTTGTCCGCCACGGCGGCCACTCTTTGACGGCCTACCCCGACTATCAGCGGGTAGAGCCGGATGCAGAGGGCCGCTGGCAAGTGCCCAATGCCCGGCTGGCACGACGCCATCGCATGAGCATCGGCACTATCGTCAGCGATGCCAGTATTCAGCTCAAATACTGGAGTAAAGGTGGCGGCGGCAAGGCGCTGGGCAGCGTGGAGGAAGGCTTTATCGCCCGCCTCAAACCCGGCGATGGATTTTTGTTTGGCGGGCGTTTGCTGGAGCTGGTGCGGGTTGAAAATATGACCGCCTATGTAAAACGCACTACGGGCAAAAAAGCGGCCGTGCCACGCTGGAACGGAGGCCGCATGCCGCTGTCCAGCGAACTGGCAGAGGCTGTTGTGGCCCAACTGGACGCGGCTCGTCACGGGCACTTCGAGGGCCCCGAAATGCAAGCGGTAAGGCCTTTGTTAGAAGTCCAACAGCAATGGTCAGCGCTGCCCGGCAGCCAAACACTTCTGGCCGAAGCCCTTAAGTCTCGTGAAGGCTGGCACGTGTTTATTTACCCGTTCGCCGGGCGTCAGGTGCACCTGGGGCTGGCCAGCCTGCTGGCATGGCGCATCAGCCGACAACAACCGTTGAGCTTTTCAATCGCAGTCAACGACTATGGTTTCGAGCTGCTGTGTGCGACCGAAGTGAATTGGTCAGCGCTATTGCGACCCGAATTATTCAGCGAAGAACATCTGTTGGCCGATGTTATGGCCAGTCTCAATGCCGGAGAGCTGGCTTTGCGACGCTTTCGCGAAATTGCACGCATTTCCGGTCTGGTGTTTGGTGGCTACCCCGGCGCGCAAAAAAGCACGCGGCAAGTGCAAGCTTCAAGCGGATTATTCTACGAGGTGTTCAAAAACTACGACCCTGACAACCTCCTGCTCACACAAGCTGAAGAGGAAGTCTTGCGTCAGGAGCTGGATATTACGCGCCTTGAACTCACGCTGAAGGACATTCGTGCGCGTACGCTGGATCTGCAACTCATCAAGCGCGCCACGCCTTTTGCCTTCCCCCTGCTGGTGGAACGCTTTCGTGAAAGTCTGAGCACCGAAAAACTCGCCGACCGCGTGGCCCGAATGGTCAAGGATCTGGAAGCGGCGGTGACAAAAGGCTCGAAAAAATGATGAAACGCGCACTTACCGTCAATCTCGCGGACGAAGACATATGCTTGCTGGCAGAAAAAGCCCTGTACTGGCCGCGTCACAGGGCACTGCTGATCGCCGACGCACACTTCGGCAAGGCGGCCGCTTATCGACGTTTTGGTCAACCGGTCCCTGTCGGTACCACTCAAACCAACTTAGACGTACTTGATCAGCTTCTGGCCGAGTATGACTGCCAGCAGATCATCTTTTTGGGGGATTTCTTACACGCCAAAGAGTCTCACGCGCCTCGCACACTGGCTTTGCTTGAACAATGGCGAGCACGACACGCTGAATTGAAGTTGACACTGATTCGCGGCAATCACGATTTACGCGCGGGCGATCCACCTGCGCAACTGCGCATAGAAGTCGTGGCAGAACCGCTACTGATGGCGCCTTTTGCCTTGCAACACGAGCCGGTGCCGCACCCGACCCATCACGTGCTGGCCGGGCATGTACACCCTACTTATCGACTGCAGGGCAGAGGCCGGCAAAGTGTGCGCGCCCCCTGCTTCAGCCTGGGTGAGCGCATTAGCTTGTTACCGGCTTTTGGTGCTTTCACAGGCGGGATGAATATCGACGCTGGCGCCAGCAACCATCGTATTTATCTGGTTGCAGACGGGGCCGTATGGCCACTGACCACATTCGTCTGATTACGCCACGGGAGCGGGTGGTGGCTCGTCAGGAATGGTCGGTACGCCGGGCTCAGTGGGCTGCGGGGTGTCCGGATCAGGCTGGCCGGGAATACCACCGGCTTGCAGATGAGGCTGGGCGAGGAGTGACCACGCCAACAGCCCAACCTGATTGGGCTCAAGGCTTGCCAATTGGGCTTGGATACTCGGATCAATCTTCATAGGGCACTCCTGAGCGATAATCCGGCCCGCGGGGTGCGCAACCGGGAATACACTCAATAGAGTGCAAAATCGCTCAAGAATTCCCTAAGGTCATCAGGTACGCGGCAAGGTGACGCCGCGCTGGCCCTGATACTTGCCGCCACGATCCTTGTAAGACACTTCACATTCTTCGTCGGATTCAAAGAACAGCATCTGCGCGACACCTTCATTGGCGTAGATCTTGGCCGGCAGCGTGGTCGTGTTGGAAAACTCCAGTGTTACGTGACCTTCCCATTCAGGCTCAAGCGGCGTGACGTTAACGATGATGCCGCACCGTGCATAGGTGCTTTTACCCAGACAGATGGTGAGCACGTTACGCGGGATGCGGAAGTACTCAACCGTGCGCGCCAGCGCAAAAGAGTTGGGCGGGATGATGCACACATCGCTCGTGACATCCACAAAGCTGCCGGCATCGAAGTTCTTCGGATCAACGGTTGCCGAGTTGATGTTGGTGAACACCTTGAATTCATTCGCGCAACGCACATCGTAGCCATAGCTCGATACGCCGTAGGAGATAAGACGGTTCTCACCCTCTTCACGCACCTGCCGCTCGACGAAAGGTTCGATCATGCCGTGCTCTTGCGCCATGCGGCGAATCCACTTGTCTGGTTTGATGCTCATGGCGGGTGTCCTGAATAGCGAGGTAGAAAAATTCTGATCGGCATCTTACCGCCCCATAAGGCCCGGTTCAAAAATCTGGAAGAAAAATATTGAAAATAGCTTAAGAAGCCGTGAATACAGGGTGCAAGGGCAACCGCCAGTCACGTTTTTAGAGAAACCTTCGCAAAGACCCTTTGCACGTTTGGAAAAAAGCGTTAAGGTGGCGCCACTGTGTTGCTTGTGTCACTGAGAATCTCTACACGATATGTTGAATTTCGATCCAACCATCTCCAAGAATTTTTCCTGCTCTTTGCACTCAGTCTCGGCCAGGGCTTTTCCTGCGTCGCAGTTATCTTTGTTCAAGGAGTTACACCATGTCTAATCGCCAAACTGGTACCGTTAAGTGGTTCAACGATGAAAAAGGCTTCGGCTTCATCACTCCACAATCCGGTGACGACCTGTTTGTTCACTTCAAAGCAATCCAATCCGACGGCTTCAAAAGCCTGAAAGAAGGCCAACAGGTTTCTTTCATCGCTACTCGCGGTCAGAAAGGCATGCAAGCTGAGGAAGTTCAAGTTATCTAACTTGTACTGATCCAGTAAAAAACCCCGCCCTCAAAAGCGGGGTTTTTTTATGCCTGCAGAAAATGAAACCGCGGGCTACAGGTGGCATCGGGAGCAAGCCCGCTCCTACAAGGTCCTATTAGAACCCTGTAGGAACTGACAATCAGATCAATCGTCGCTGGCGGTAATCGTCGGCATCGCTTGCGAAGTCGCTTCGCTCAGAACGATGCGAGCACCCACGTGGCGAGCCAGTTCCTGATAGATCAGAGCGATCGGGCTCTCCGGATCGGCGATGGCCGTTGGCTTGCCACGGTCGGCCTGTTCGCGAATGTCCATGGACAACGGCAGCGACGCCAGCACTTCAACACCGTACTGAGTCGCCAGCTTCTCGCCACCACCCTCACCAAACAAATGCTCGGCATGACCGCAATTAGAGCAAATATGCACAGCCATATTTTCCACTACGCCCAATACCGGAATGTTCACCTTGCGGAACATCTCGACACCTTTGCGCGCGTCCAGCAACGCCAGATCCTGCGGCGTGGTCACAATGACCGACCCCGTCACCGGAACTTTCTGCGCCAGCGTCAGCTGAATGTCACCCGTGCCGGGAGGCATATCGATAACCAGATAGTCCAGATCATTCCAGGCCGTCTGCGTCACTAATTGCAACAGTGCACCGGACACCATCGGGCCACGCCACACCATCGGGGTGTTGTCGTCGGTCAGAAATGCCATGGACATCACTTCAACACCGTGAGCTTCAATGGGCACAAACCACTTTTGATCACGAATCTGAGGGCGCGTGCCTTCTGGGATACCAAACATCACACCCTGACTCGGCCCGTAGATATCTGCATCCAGTATCCCGACCCGGGCCCCTTCACGCGCCAATGCCAACGCCAGGTTGGCGGCTGTGGTCGATTTTCCTACTCCGCCTTTGCCGGAAGCGACAGCCACAATGTTCTTCACATTGGCCAGGCCGGGAATCTGTGCTTGCGCCTTATGCGCGGCAATCACACAGCTAACCTCGACCTTGGCAGAGGAAACACCGTCAAGATTGCTGATGGCCATTTGCAGCATTTGCGCCCAACCGTTCTTGAACAGGCCTGCGGCATAGCCCAGCTCAAGCTGAACACTGACGTGCTCGCCCTGAACCTCGATGTTGCGCACGCAGCCCGCACTGACGGGGTCCTGATTCAAATAAGGGTCGGTGTATTGGCGAAGGACGGCTTCCACCGCCGCGCGATTCACTGCGCTCATGGGCAACTCCCGAAAGACTGAGTAAAAACAGGCCGCTATCGTACCTGTAAAAAAGCACCCTAAACACAATCTAAAACACCGTAATCACCCAGATAGTCGCCCACGGGGTGAAATAAATTGCCCGGCGCTTTATAGTGGCCGACCACCGTCTCATCAAGTAGCCGAGCCCCATGTCCGAGCCACGCAAGATCCTCGTCACCAGCGCCCTGCCCTATGCCAATGGTTCAATCCATCTTGGCCATATGCTTGAGTACATCCAGACCGATATGTGGGTGCGCTTCCAGAAGCATCGCGGTAATCAATGCACCTATGTCTGCGCAGACGACGCCCACGGCTCGGCAATCATGTTGCGAGCCGAGAAAGAAGGCATCACCCCCGAGCAACTGATCGCCAACGTGCAGGCTGAACATAGCGCCGACTTTGCAGAGTTCCTCGTCGACTTCGATAATTTCCATTCGACCCACGCCGAAGAAAACCGTGAGCTGTCGAGTGCGATTTACATCAAATTGCGTGAGGCTGGCCATATCGCCACCCGTTCGATCACCCAGTATTTCGACCCGGAAAAGAAAATGTTCCTGGCCGATCGCTTCATCAAGGGCACTTGCCCGAAATGCGGCGCGGAAGATCAGTACGGCGACAACTGTGAAAAATGTGGTGCCACCTATGCCCCGACTGACCTGAAAAATCCCAAGTCAGCGATTTCGGGTGCCACGCCAGTCCTTAAAGACTCCGAACACTTCTTCTTCAAGCTGCCTGACTTCGACGCCATGCTGAAAAGCTGGACCCGCAGCGGCGCTTTGCAAGATGCCGTGGCCAACAAGATCGCCGAATGGCTTGATGCAGGCTTGCAGCAGTGGGATATTTCCCGCGATGCACCCTACTTCGGCTTCGAGATCCCGGACGCGCCTGGCAAGTATTTCTATGTCTGGCTAGACGCTCCGATCGGCTACATGGCCAGCTTCAAAAACCTCTGCGCCCGCCGTCCGGAGCTGGACTTCGACGCCTACTGGGCCAAGGATTCCACCGCCGAGCTGTACCATTTCATCGGCAAAGACATCGTAAACTTCCACGCGCTGTTCTGGCCCGCCATGCTTGAAGGCGCAGGCTATCGCAAGCCAACTGCAATCAACGTGCACGGCTACCTGACCGTCAACGGTCAGAAGATGTCCAAATCACGCGGCACCTTCATCAAGGCCCGCACGTATCTGGACCACCTGTCGCCGGAATACCTGCGTTACTACTACGCCTCCAAACTGGGTCGTGGCGTCGATGACCTTGACCTGAACCTTGAAGACTTCGTACAGAAGGTCAACTCGGATCTGGTCGGCAAAGTAGTCAACATTGCCAGTCGTTGTGCAGGCTTCATTCAAAAAGGTAACGCCGGCATCCTGATTGAAGGCAATGCAGCTCCTGAGCTGACCGACGCTTTTCTAGAGGCCGCACCGAGCATTGCCGAAGCCTATGAAGCTCGCGATTTTGCCCGCGCCATGCGTGAAATCATGGGCCTGGCCGATCGCGCCAACGCCTGGATTGCTGACAAGGCACCGTGGGCAATGGCCAAGGTGGAAGGCAAGCAGGATGAAGTTCAAGCCGTGTGCGCGCTGGGCATCAACCTGTTCCGCCAACTCATCATCTTCCTCAAGCCGGTCTTGCCAGTGCTTGCCGCCGATGCAGAAGCCTTCCTGAACGTCGAACCGCTGACGTGGGATGATCACCGCGTCTTGCTGGCCAACCATCAGTTGAATGCATTCAAACCATTGATGACCCGTATTGACCCGGTAAAAGTACAAGCCATGACCGACGCCTCCAAAGAAGACCTGGCAGCCAGCCAGACGGATACTGGCGCTCAACCACCGCAAGGCAACGGCGAGCTGGTTAAAGAGCCGTTGGCAGCTGAAATCGACTTCGATGCTTTTGCCGCTGTCGACCTGCGTGTCGCCTTGATTGTTAAAGCCGAAGCGGTAGAGGGCGCTGACAAATTGCTGCGCCTGACGCTGGATATCGGTGACGAGCAACGCAACGTATTCTCTGGTATCAAAAGCGCTTACCCGAATCCGGCTGAGCTGGAAGGCCGTCTCACCATGATGATTGCCAACTTGAAGCCGCGTAAAATGCGTTTTGGTATTTCAGAGGGCATGGTGATGGCTGCCGGCCCGGGCGGTGAAGAAATTTACCTGCTAAGCCCGGACAGCGGCGCCAAGCCGGGTCAACGAATCAAGTAAAGCTTCAAAATCCGCTAACAGCTCACCAGCTGTTAGCGGACATTCATCCTTTATCTGCTTATGATCTTCCCGCCTGCTCAGTTCTGCTCGTTCGCCTTTACCGACCATGACAGACCTGACATTGATATTTGATCACCCCACCCTAATTAATCACTGCGCACAATGAGTGCCGCCGAGGTGCGACCCACTGTCGCTGGACTGATCACGCCATGAGTCTGATTCAACAAATTGATGCCTTGCTACCGCAAACCCAATGCGGAAAATGCGGACACCCTGGCTGCAAACCGTATGCAAAGGGTATTGCCCAAGGCGAAGCAATCAACAAATGCCCGCCCGGAGGCACCGAAACAATCGCTGCCTTGGCGAATTTGTTGAGCATTCCCGTGATCGCACTGGACACTGAACGCGGTAACGCCCCCGCACAAGTGGCTTACATTCGCGAAGCAGAATGCATTGGTTGCACAAAGTGCATACAAGCTTGCCCGGTCGATGCAATTCTCGGTGCCGCCAAGCTAATGCACACCGTGATTGTGGACGAATGCACAGGATGCGATCTATGTGTCGCCCCCTGCCCGGTGGATTGCATTGAAATGCGGCCACTACCTGCCAATGTCACACCCATTGTCAGCGGCTTTGCTTACGAATCAGAAGACCTGACAGCACGCCTGCAAAAGCGAGCCCACGCTCGCATCCGCCATGAGCACCGTGAGGAGCGCCTTCAACGCGAAGAACAGCACCGACAGGCAGAACGGCTGGCACGCCTCCAGCGCTCGCCTACACCCGCTCAAACCCCTGAACTACTTGCAAGGGAGACAAGTGCCGCTGCGAACCCAAATGAAGCGGCACTGAAAAAGGCCAAGGTGTCGCTCGCAATGGCACGCGCACAACTGAATAAATCACTGAAGGCATTCGGCCACCCGCCAACGGCCTCCCAACAAGCCCAGTTGGTCTCGCTCCAGCAGCAATTTGAATTGGCAGAGCGCGCACTGGCTCGACTGGAAACAGGAGCCGAGATCTCGACACCCGCTCCTGTCGCCAATACTGCAGAACTCAAACGGGCAAAAATACAGCTCGCCATGCGTCGTGCCGACCTCAAAAAGGCCATCGCCCAAGAGCTTTCGAGCCCACAACTGGGGCTGCTGGAGGAAGCAGTAAGGCTGGCAGAATCCACCCTGACTGCTTTGGAGCCAGACAAAATCCAATAGTGCGTTGCACCCAATCAAGCTTTACTCGTTTATCGGACCGCCTCTCCAGGAAACGCTTTATCCATGAATGCCGCCAAGCGCCTTGAAATATTTCGCCGGTTTCACGAAGACAATCCCGAGCCCAAAACTGAGCTGGCCTATTCCTCTGCGTTCGAGCTTTTGATCGCCGTAATTTTGTCTGCTCAAGCCACTGATGTGAGCGTGAACAAGGCAATGGCTAAATTGTTTCCAGTCGCGAATACACCAGAAGCCATCTACGCTCTGGGGGTTGAAGGACTGTCCGAGTACATCAAGACGATTGGCCTGTACAACAGCAAGGCCAAGAACGTGATTGAAACTTGCCGCCTGCTAATTGAAAAGCATGGTGGTCAGGTGCCGCAAACCCGAGAGGAACTGGAAGCACTTCCAGGCGTAGGTCGTAAAACGGCAAACGTCGTGCTCAATACTGCTTTCAGGCAATTAACCATGGCCGTTGACACTCACATCTTCAGAGTGAGCAACCGAACCGGAATCGCACCGGGTAAAAACGTAGTGGAGGTCGAACAGAAGTTAATGAAATTTGTTCCCAAGCCCTACCTGATGGACGCACATCACTGGTTGATCTTGCATGGCCGATACGTCTGCCAGGCAAGAAAACCACGCTGTGGCAGCTGCCGCATTGAGGACCTGTGTGATTACAAGGACAAAACCTCTGACGATTGAGTGATAGTCATTTTATGGGTTGATCGATTGAGAAAATCTTTTTTACGCTTGAAGCGATTATCGCTATAAGAGGCGCCATTACACGTCTTAGCCTGGAGTGAACTGAATGAGCACTGGCAAAGAAGAACTGGAAGTAGAAGAAGATTTTCCTGTCGTAGACCAGGATGAGGTTGTGGAACCCCCTGCGGAAGTCGCTAAAACCAACCTGGCAAAGCGCCGCACTATTGATGCGCTTTTGGCTGAAAAGCGTCTTCAGAAAGAGCTGGAAGATTACCCTTACGATCTATGAGCTTAAGAAAAAATCAAAAGCCTCCTGAAGCGGAGGCTTTTTGTGTTCAGCAAGGCAGAAGAATCCAGGCTTCAAGCCTGACTCTAATCAGACCAACCCATTACGCTGTGCAAGCTCAATGAGATCAACCAGCGAACGGGCATTAAGCTTCAATAAAAGGCGCGTTTTGTAGGTGCTGACGGTTTTGTTACTCAGAAACATTCCGTCTGCTATTTCTTTATTACTTTTACCTCTGGCCAACTGTTGTAGAACCATCATTTCCCGCCCTGAGAGGCGATTCACCATATCCGCTTCACTCGCATTGCCTAAACTTGAACGAACTGAGTGCAACGCTTGATTTGGAAAATAACTATATCCCGATAGCACAGCCTTAATTGCACTCAACAGTTCAGTTAAGTCCTGCTGTTTGCAAACATAGCCAGCGGCCCCTGCTTGCATGCAGCGCATGGAAAAATGACCCGGCGCCTGAGACGTCAACACCAACACCTTAATAGGCACAACTGGTGTTGACAGGCGCGCAATGACTTCAAGCCCGTCAAGTTTCGGAATTCCAATATCCAAAATTACAATATCAGGCGCGTGTTCGCGCGCGAGTTGTAATGCATCTACTCCATTATCCGTCTCTGCAACAACTTCGTAGCCATGTCGTTCCATAAGCATGCGTACAGCAAGACGAATGACAGGATGATCATCCACGATCAGCACTTTATTCATGGGTAATTCCAATTTTTTCGCTGTTCGAATTTTAGAGCCAGCACAATAGCCTAGTCACAACACCCTGGGCATAGCACTCCCCCCCAAGCACCAACAGCCAAAGACATTTCCTACGGACAATCAAGATTTGCCCTACAAAAAAATCACTCATAAATATTAAGCTCTTGCTACATCCTCTCGCAAAATGCTCAGCGTGCGAGCTCCCTATATGCAGGTCCATCTTCATATTTAAAAAGAAAATTCTAATGATGAGCGGTCTCCTCCTTATACCACTAACCGGAAATGCCCTGACTTGATTCCATCTGGTTTTATCCTTTTACAAATCTGCCTTCGTCATTAAAAACCAAATACGATATTCAAACAATAGCTCATCAACGTATCCATTCAACCTTAACCCTCCTTATTTTCTGATTAACACAGGATAAACAACACGACAAAAACAGCACAGGACAATTAAAAATCCGCCTACGAAAAAACCAATACAGAACACAACCAAGGCGATACTTTACCTTGGTAAAAATATGCTCACGCATCGAACTCCAGCGTTTCCAGCCCTCCCTGAAACGTCACCAACAACGTAGACAAAAAATGCTTCGCACGTTGAACATAAATACCTGCCACGCAGCACCTTTAACACTAACGCTCTAAAAACCCTAGCCTATTTTGTTATAAGAAATATTACCAAACCAAACATAAAGATTAGGACTACAAGCAAATCAGAAAACACTTAATAACAAATACCTAGAGCGCACAACCCTATCACCTCGCCTACAAACCGGAAGAAATACCTCTCAAGTTTTACTCAAAGATTTACCCTACTTAAAAAGTCAAAATAACCCACCTATCGAAACACCCATCCAAACTCCGATAAAAAACACCCCCCTACTTAGCACATGATCGATCTGCATGATTTTTCCTTCAGTAAATAATCCACATCCCACTGAAACCCGAGCATCTATTTCCCTGTCTTGGCGCTACCCTTCAAATATTATCACCCACCGCTCATGCCTATTACGCACCTCAATTACTCACCGGCCACACTATTAAATGCAGGTTTTAAAATGATTAAACGCCCCATAAAAATAAACAACCCCCTTACGGTAATCGCCATTTTCTCAATGTTAACGGAGACTTCGGCAGCCGTTTCCCTTCCTTACATTGACAGTGAAAACCAGCATATATATGTCTGGTTTTTGATTATATTCCCCTCCGTCTTGATTACTTTTTTCTTTCTCACCCTGAACTTCAACAGCAAGACACTGTACACGCCCAGGGAACACACTAAAGAAAGCCATCGAGCTGATCGCTGCGCTGAAGTGTGCCTGCACAACACCGATCAAGCTCCGGCACAGCAACAGGCCCCTCATCGGGAGCGCTCATCACTCTTACTGTCCAAAGCCGATAACAAACCCGGCGCGTTTCACCCTCAGCGCTTCACCTTTTTGCCACAAGGGCACAGGGATTACGACCCTGGCTCAAGCCCTGAAGCTGTTTCAACCAAGACGTCGCTCGTTTCTTCAGCAGACCATCATCTGTTGTTAGAAGGCACTGAGTTCAGCCATTTACACGTGATTGACATCAGTCACTCTGCTTTACAGCTGTCGCCCAAACATACCCTCACTGACATATTGAATACCTACAAGAAGAGAACACGAACACACAGCACCCATATTCAAAAAAATGACATGCTGCTCTTGCTGACCACCCCGCAGTCAGAACCACAACTGCACCTTCAAAAACGCTCTCTGATGGGTTTCAAAACTCCCTCTGCATTCGCAGATTCAACGATCATTACTTACAACATTGAAACCCGGCAGTTGAATATTTTGTGCCCTGCCTGATGATGAATAACTGTCCAGAACCGTTTATCAAACAAAAAAAAGCCCTGGTCATGGACCAGGGCTTTTGCACAACCAAAGAAATCAGAAGAACGAGCGACCTTTGTTGGCAGCAATACGCATGCGCAAAGCATTCAACTTGATAAAGCCGGCTGCGTCTTCCTGATTATAGGCACCGCCATCTTCTTCGAAGGTGGCAATATTGGCATCGAACAGTGAGTCGTCAGACTTGCGACCGGTAACGATTACATTACCTTTGTACAGCTTGAGGCGAACAACACCGTTAACGTGAGCCTGCGACGCATCAATCATTTGTTGCAACATCAAGCGCTCAGGGCTCCACCAGTAGCCGGTGTAGATCAGGCTGGCGTACTTGGGCATCAACTCATCTTTCAAGTGAGCCACTTCACGGTCCAGCGTTATCGACTCAATGGCACGGTGAGCACGCAGCATGATGGTGCCGCCAGGCGTTTCGTAACAGCCACGGGATTTCATACCCACATAGCGGTTCTCAACGATGTCTAGACGGCCAATGCCATTCTCGCCACCAATACGGTTCAATGTCGCCAAAACCGTCGCAGGGGTCATTTCAACGCCGTCCAGCGCCACAATATCGCCATTGCGATACGTCAGCTCCAGATAGGTCGGCGTATTAGGCGCGTCCTCTGGCGACTTGGTCCAACGCCACATATCTTCTTCGTGCTCGGTCCAGGTATCTTCCAGCACGCCGCCTTCATAGGAGATGTGAAGCAAGTTTGCGTCCATCGAGTACGGGGACTTCTTCTTGCCGTGACGCTCGATAGGGATGTTGTGCTTTTCAGCGTAATCCATGAGCTTTTCACGAGACAGCAAATCCCACTCGCGCCAAGGAGCAATAACTTTTACGCCCGGCTTAAGTGCGTAAGCACCCAGCTCGAAACGGACTTGGTCGTTACCTTTGCCCGTCGCGCCATGGGAGATGGCATCAGCCCCTGTTTCGTTGGCGATTTCGATCAGACGCTTGGCAATCAGAGGACGCGCGATGGAGGTACCCAGCAGGTACTCACCTTCATAAACGGTGTTGGCGCGGAACATCGGGAACACGAAGTCTCGAACAAACTCTTCACGCAGGTCGTCAATGTAGATTTCCTTGACGCCCATGGCGAGCGCCTTGGCGCGTGCAGGTTCAACCTCTTCACCCTGACCCAGGTCAGCGGTAAAGGTTACGACTTCACAGTTATAAGTATCCTGCAGCCACTTGAGGATCACCGAAGTGTCCAGGCCGCCCGAATAAGCCAGAACGACCTTGTTTACGTCCGCCATGCCATCACTCCACGGGTTGTTCGAAAAGCCGAACAGTCTACCGCCCACGTGCGCTAATTTACAGAGGGGCGACACCTTAAGACGACAAAGCGACAGTAAGTTTCAACAAGGCGACGAGAAATGTTCTCAAGTAAGGCTCGCGGGGTTACTGACAGCCGTTTGCGGAACGGCCTTGCCTGACGTGCCCGTACGCTCCAATCGTACGATGACCCGGCGGTTTTTTGCGCGGTTAGCCGCACTGGTGTTAGGCACCAAAGGGTACTGTTCGCCATGAAAACGCAAGCTGATCTGTGATTCGTCGAATCCATGGGCCTTGAAAAAGTCCATGACTGCCAATGCCCGTCGCCGTGACAGTTCACGATTGGTTAAGCGATTGCCACTGTTATCTGAATAGCCGTCAAGGATGATGCGATTGACCGTGGGATCTACCTTTAAATACTCGATGATCACATTAAGGCTTCTCAGCGCCGAGGCATCAAGCTCAATGGCGGCCCCCGGAAAAGCAATTCGACTTTGCTGAACCTGTTCGAAATTTTTGGGCAGCAGCTTTGTGGTGCAAGCCTGGAAATCACCATAGGCCTGGCGAAATCTGACGGGGAGTAATCGTACCTCTGACACACCACTGGTCGCCGAGTAATGCCTCACCACTGGACTGCGCCCCTCCAGCAAACCACGAAACAAGCGCCCGGCCTGAACCTGAGAGCTGTTGAACAGCACGTGCCCACGCCCAATACGCACTGAGCCGAGGTTAATGTCCCCGCGACCCGGCTGCCACGGTGCCGCTGCTGCCAACAAAGTTGCAGAGCCTTCCCCCAGCACTGAGTTAGAGCTGTTAAGCCGAAATACGGCTTGCTCACCTGCCCGACGGACAAAAGCCCCAGAGCCAAAATCGGTGATTGGCTGGATCAGACGACACTCAAACTTGTCCCCTTCTACTTTCCACTCAATACTCTCCAGTCGCGTCTGGAAAGTCATCGCCATGGCAGGCAGGCAGGTGAACAGGGTCAGCAGGAATAAATAACACTGGCGCACGGCAAGCTCCACAGGCTTGAAAAGCAAAAAATCAGGCCATTGGTTTACGGCAGACCTTTTTTATATCGGTTAGCAGCTACAAAACTTGATAGCGAGTGCCTGAAAGTGTCTTTTCCGGTAGCATTCGCTTCAGTTTGACCCGCCTGGAATCCCCAATGTCTGACCGCCTGACCCTGCTGCGTCCCGACGACTGGCATATACATCTTCGCGATGGTGCTGTGTTGCCCCACACTGTCGCGGATGTTGCGCGTACTTTTGGCCGCGCCATCATCATGCCTAACCTGGTACCGCCGGTGCGTAATGCTGCCGAAGCCGATGCCTATCGCCAGCGCATTCTGGCTGCCCGCCCTGCCGGCAGCCGTTTCGAACCGCTGATGGTGCTTTACCTGACTGACCGCACACAGCCAGAAGATATTCGTACGGCCAAGGCCAGCGGTTTCGTCCATGCAGCCAAGCTTTACCCGGCTGGCGCTACGACAAACTCCGACTCTGGCGTGACCAGTATCGATGCGATCTTCCCGGTTCTGGAAGTCATGGCCGAAGTGGGCATGCCTCTGCTGATTCACGGCGAAGTGACTCGCTCCGACGTAGACGTCTTCGATCGCGAGAAAATATTCATCGATGAGCATATGCGTCGAGTTGTTGAGCGCTTCCCTACACTCAAGGTAGTGTTTGAGCACATCACAACTGCTGACGCCGTGCAGTTCGTCAATGAGGCTTCGGCCAACGTCGGCGCAACCATCACTGCCCATCACCTGCTTTACAACCGCAATCACATGCTGGTGGGCGGTATTCGCCCGCACTTCTATTGCTTGCCGATTCTCAAGCGCAACACTCATCAGGAAGCGTTGCTGGATGCAGCCACCCGTGGCAGCGAAAAATTCTTCCTGGGCACAGACTCTGCGCCGCATGCTCAACACGCCAAAGAAGCTGCGTGTGGATGTGCCGGTTGCTACACCGCTTACGCGGCAATTGAAATGTATGCCGAGGCCTTTGAACAGCGTAATGCGCTGGACAAACTGGAGGCGTTTGCCAGCCTCAACGGTCCTCGTTTCTACGGACTGCCTGCCAGCACCGAACATATCACTCTGGTTCGCCAGGAGTGGACCGCACCTACAAGCCTGCCATTTGGCGAGCTGAACGTAATTCCGCTGCGCGCCGGTGAAAAACTGCGCTGGCGCCTGCTGGAGGAAACACTGTGAGCGACGACCATTATGATGACGAACACGAAGGCGGTCATGGCGGCCCACGCCACCCGATGGCCGAGCGCTTTCGCGGCTACCTGCCTGTCGTAATCGACGTTGAGACTGGCGGTTTCAATTGCGCCACCGATGCCCTGCTGGAAATCGCAGCCGTGACGATCGGCATGGATGAAAAAGGCTTCGTGTTCCCGGAGCACACTTATTTTCACCGTGTTGAACCGTTTGAAGGCGCCAATATCGAAGCAGCGGCTCTGGAATTCACCGGCATCAAGCTTGATCACCCGCTGCGTATGGCCGTTAGCGAAGAAACTGCGCTGACCGACATCTTCCGTGGCGTGCGCAAAGCGCTGAAAGCCAATGGCTGCAAACGTGCCATTCTGGTGGGGCACAACAGCAGCTTCGATTTGGGCTTCCTGAACGCTGCGGTTGCGCGTCTGGACATGAAACGCAATCCGTTTCACCCATTCTCAAGCTTTGACACCGCAACGCTGGCAGGTCTGGCGTATGGCCAGACGGTATTGGCCAAGGCCTGCCAAACGGCCGACATCGACTTCGATGGCCGCGAGGCGCACTCAGCACGCTACGACACTGAAAAAACCGCTGAGTTGTTCTGCGGCATCGTTAACCGCTGGAAACAAATGGGCGGTTGGAAAGATTTCAACGACTGAGTCTGTTGATCAGGCTGAAATCCAGGCATAAAAAAACCGGACATTAAGTCCGGTTTTTTTTTGCTTCGACGAACGCTTACAGCTTGCCAGCATTCTCAGTCAGGTAAGCCGCTACACCTTCAGTGGAAGCGGTCATGCCCTTGTCACCTTTTTTCCAGTTGGCAGGGCACACTTCGCCGTGCTCTTCGTGGAATTGCAGCGCGTCAACCAGACGCAGCAACTCGTCCATGTTGCGACCCAACGGCAGATCGTTAACGATTTGCGAGCGAACAACGCCCTTGTCATCGATCAAGAAGGCGCCGCGCAATGCAACACCGCCTTCAGTTTCAACGTCATATGCCTTGCAGATAGCGTGGTTGATGTCGGCCGCCATGGTGTATTTAACCTGACCGATACCACCATTGTTCACCGGCGTATTGCGCCATGCGTTGTGTGTGAAATGGGAGTCGATCGACACGGCAACCACTTCAACGTTACGCGCTTGAAACTCAGGAATGCGGTGATCCAGAGCGATCAGCTCGGATGGGCATACAAACGTGAAGTCCAATGGATAGAAAAACACCAGGCCATATTTGCCTTTGATGGCGGTGGACAACGAGAAGCTGTCTACGATTTCGCCATTGCCGAGTACGGCTGCGACGGTGAAGTCAGGCGCTTGCTTGCCTACGAGTACGCTCATTGGTTATCTCCTGGTGCGACGTGAAAAACGAAACCGAGCAAAAAAGTTGTGGGAAAACAACAATCTAAAACCAGATCCCGCGTAAAAAAGACCCGGCATCATACACCGCTCGTCGCCCTCCAGCCTTAAGCCTTTTTAAAGCCCATAACGAGACGATTCGAACCGTTCGTCAGCATGTAGGAAATCAGCCTCAATCAAGACCTAATGCACTTTGACAATCATTCTCGTTAACATTAAGATCTTCGTCATTGAATCCCAACCAGCGATGGTTCTTATTTATGTACGTTTGCATCTGCACTGGCGTCACTGATGGCAAAATCCGCGACGCAATCTATGACGGTTGCTGCAGTTACCGAGAAGTACGCGAAGCGACAGGCGTTGCCAGCCAATGCGGTAAATGTGCGTGCTTAGCCAAGCAAGTTGTACGTGAAACCCTCACCTCGCTGCAAGCCAGTCAGGCAACATTGGGTTTTCCAGCAGAATTTTCAGCGGCCTGAACAACAGATTTTGAAGAACCGGACTTAGTGTCCGGTTTTTTTATGCCCTGAATTCAAGTGCTTACGCCCAAGACGCGGAACACAAACATTCTTATTCCGATTAATTTTCATTTATTATTCAAATACTTAGGTTTGACAGTCTTCTATGTGCGGCTCAAACTCTGCCTTATACACGGTTAATTAAGGCAGGCCCCAGCCATGAAAGGCGATATCTCAGTCATCCAGCATCTCAATAAAATTCTCGGCAATGAGCTGGTTGCGATCAACCAATACTTCCTGCATGCACGCATGTATCAGGATTGGGGCCTGGAAAAGTTGGGTGCACACGAGTACCACGAATCCATCGATGAGATGAAACACGCGGACAAACTCATCAAGCGCATCCTGTTTCTTGAGGGCCTGCCTAACGTACAAAACCTCGGCAAGCTGCACATTGGTGAGCACACCAAGGAAATGCTGGAGTGTGACCTGCGCATCGAAAAGACGGGTCACGCCGACCTCAAAGCCGCGATCGCACACTGTGAAGTTGTGGGTGACTTCGGTAGCCGCGAACTTCTGGAAGATATTCTTGAGTCTGAAGAAGAACATATCGACTGGCTGGAAACACAATTAGGCCTGATCGACAAAATAGGTATCGAGAATTACCTGCAGTCGCAAATGGGCGAGTAACGCGCCCACTAAAAAGCCCCGCTCTGTTTAATCAGAAGCGGGGCTTTTTTATGCACGGTTACTTAGTCAAACGTAACCGTGCAACTGAAGTCAGGCTTCAGTCTTGGTCGCAGCTGCTTTCTCAACAGCGTCCTTGATCAACGCCTGCAAAGAACCATCTGCTGCCATCTCGGCCATGATATCGCTACCACCGACCAACTCACCACCGACCCACAGCTGTGGGAAAGTTGGCCAGTTTGCGTACTTCGGCAAGTTGGCGCGAATTTCAGGGTTCTGCAAGATGTCCACGTAGGCGAACTTCTCACCACAGGCCATGACCGCTTGAGCTGCTTTAGCCGAAAAGCCGCACTGCGGGGCATTCGGGGAGCCTTTCATGTAGAGCAGAATGGTGTTGTTGGCAATCTGATCTTTAATAGTTTCGATGATATCCATGGAGCACCTCGGCTGAACTTTCCGACTCAGTTGTCGGCACGGTGGCGCATTGTAACGGAAACCCGAGCCTGACGCTCGGTCTCCCCGACAGACAATAGTCTGCCCCCCAGCCCCTAAGAATTGCCAAGCAGTACAGGGCCAGTGTACAAATGTGCAGCTGAGGAGAGGCGAACCACACAACCGTGCTGCAAGCCATGCGCCCGTACAGCTCACGTCTCGCCCCCTCTAAATGTGACCCTTATTGGCAAGACGCGACATTTCCTTATAAGATCGCGCCTTCCCCTATTTCGTCGCCACGTGCGGCTTTCGCCGCAGGTCTCGCCCGTTTTTCCGAAAAACCCGGCTCTGAGCATCTGCGGTCGTTGCAAAAAAGGTAGTTAATGATGAGCGCAAGGCACTTTCTCTCCCTGATGGATTGCACGCCCGAAGAACTACTCAGCGTGATTCGTCGCGGTATCGAGTTGAAGGACCTGCGCCAGCGCGGCGTGCTTTTCGAACCGTTGAAAAATCGCGTGCTGGGTATGATTTTCGAAAAGTCATCAACCCGTACACGACTGTCGTTCGAAGCTGGAATGATCCAGCTCGGTGGCCAGGCCATATTCCTGTCCCCGCGTGACACCCAACTGGGTCGCGGCGAACCGATTGGCGACTGCGCAATCGTTATGTCGCGCATGCTCGACGCAGTCATGATCCGCACCTTTGCTCACAGCACGCTGACCGAGTTCGCCGCAAATTCCCGCGTGCCGGTCATCAACGGCCTGTCGGACGACTTGCATCCGTGCCAACTGCTGGCTGACATGCAGACCTTTCTGGAGCATCGCGGCTCGATCAAAGGCAAAACCGTTGCCTGGATTGGCGACGGCAACAACATGTGCAACAGCTATATAGAGGCGGCCATCCAGTTTGACTTCAAGCTGCGCGTTGCCTGCCCGCAAGGCTATGAGCCTAATCCTGAGTTCGTTGCCCAAGCCGGCGATCGTGTGACTATCGTGCGTGACCCGCGTGAGGCGGTCATTGGCGCCCATCTGGTGAGCACAGACGTCTGGACGTCTATGGGCCAGGAAGAAGAAACAGCCAAGCGTTTGAAGCTATTTGCGCCCTATCAGGTTAACCGCGCCCTGCTCGACCTGGCAGCAGAAGACGTGCTGTTCATGCATTGCCTGCCAGCCCATCGCGGTGAAGAAATCAGTGTTGACCTGCTGGACGACACACGCTCGGTCGCGTGGGATCAAGCGGAAAACCGCCTGCATGCGCAAAAAGCCCTTCTCGAGTTCTTGGTCCAACCGGCGTACAAACCCGCATGAGCCAGCCGTTATTGCTTAACCTGCGAGATCTGGCGTGCGGGTACCAAGGCCAGAGCGTGGTGCAGAACCTTAACCTGCACCTCAATGCTGGCGACATTGGCTGCCTGCTGGGCTCTTCCGGATGCGGTAAAACTACCACGCTGCGGGCGATCGCCGGGTTTGAGCCGGTTCATCAGGGCGAAATCCAGCTCGCCGGAGAGGTCATCTCCAGGGCCGGTTTCACACTGGCGCCCGAGAAACGTCGAATCGGCATGGTGTTTCAGGACTACGCACTCTTCCCGCACCTCAGCGTGGCTGACAACATCGCCTTCGGCATACGCAAGCACCCCGAAAAAGAGCGTATCACCCAAGAGCTGCTGGAACTGGTCAACCTGAAGAACCTTGGCAAGCGCTTCCCCCATGAACTGTCGGGCGGGCAACAACAACGTGTTGCGCTGGCCCGTGCTCTGGCGCCGGAACCGCAATTGCTCTTGCTGGACGAACCGTTCTCCAACCTCGACGGCGAGCTGCGTCGCAAACTTAGTCATGAAGTACGCGATATCCTCAAGGCGCGCGGCACCAGTGCGATTCTGGTGACACACGACCAGGAAGAAGCTTTCGCTGTGAGCGACCACGTCGGCGTCTTCAAAGAGGGTCGCCTTGAGCAATGGGATACGCCCTACAACCTGTATCACGAGCCAAAGACTCCGTTTGTAGCGAGTTTTATCGGCCAGGGCTATTTCATTCGCGGACAGCTGTTGAGCCCCGAATCTGTGCAAACAGAGCTGGGCGTGCTGCGCGGTGATCGAGCTTACAACTGGCCTGTGGGTGGCGCGGTCGATGTATTACTGCGCCCGGACGATATCGTCTATGCCCCCGACAGTGAGCTAAAAGCCCGCATAGTCGGCAAAACCTTCCTCGGCGCCTCGACGCTCTACCGCTTGCAATTGCCCACCGGCAGCCAACTTGAATCTATTTTCCCAAGCCATGCCGATCACTTGCCAGGCACAGACGTGGGGATTCGGGTCGCGGCCGAGCACCTGGTCATGTTTCAAACCAGCGGTAGTACGGCAGCACAGATCGCTCACACTGAATCAGGTGTAAGACGTTTCAGTACCGCCAGTTAAGTGTTACAGCTTTAAATACGCCCTATACCCGCAAACTTGGCCTGCGTGTGCTCAGCCAGCACCGCAGGCGCTAGCTCCACTTCAAGTCCACGCCGTCCGGCACTGACAAAAATCGTCTCAAACCCTTGGGCACTTTCATCAATAAACGTGCGCAGGCGCTTTTTTTGACCCAGTGGACTAATCCCGCCTAGCAAATAGCCAGTAGCCCGTTGAGCGGCAGCAGGGTCGGCCATTTCGACTTTTTTGACACTTGCCGCATGAGCTAGCGCTTTTAAATCAAGCGTTCCGACGACCGGTACTACAGCGACTAACAATTCACCTTTTTCACTGCTGGCCAATAACGTCTTGAAGACCCGGGCCGGTTCAAGATTCAGCTTCTCTGCAGCTTCCAGGCCGTAAGACGCAGCTTTGGGATCATGCTCATAGCTGTGTATCCGATGTTCGGCACGAACTTTTTTCAGCAGGTCCAGTGCAGGTGTCATGGCAGCTCCTGTGTTGTGTTGGATATAAGCATCAGGTAAGCGAATTTTAGGATTTAGATGAGCAAACAGGCGTTAAACAGGCCTTTGAAACTCACTTGAAGTGGTAAATTACAGGCTTTCCCCTACAAAAACGTATTCTTTTCTTACACAAAAATCAGTACCAAACCCCTACCTAAAAGTCAGAATATGAATGCCCGTTCACTTTCGACCTTTGACAGCAGTGTTTCTTGTCTATATTTTTTCGATTCTGAATATGCCATGCCGTTACTTGTTTTCTGTTCCGAACTTATGAAATGCCGAATTTTACCGATCCGGCTTCCGTACAGATTCATTGCCACCCTGACTGACAACGTCAAAAAACAAAAAAAACGAGGTTTCAAATGACGACTGCAAAACAGCACCCCACCCTTTCAGGGCAATGCATAGCGGAGTTTTTAGGCACCGCACTATTAATCTTCTTCGGTACTGGTTGCGTGGCAGCTCTCAAAGTCGCAGGCGCCAGCTTCGGCTTGTGGGAAATCAGCATCATTTGGGGTATCGGTGTGAGCCTGGCCATCTACTTGACAGCAGGTGTTTCAGGCGCGCATTTGAATCCTGCCGTGAGTATCGCACTCTGCCTGTTTACTGATTTCGACAAGCGCAAGCTGCCCTTTTATATCCTTGCTCAAGTAGCGGGCGCCTTTTGCGCGGCAGCATTGGTTTACACGCTATACAGCAACCTGTTCTTCGATTACGAACAAGCGCACAACATGATTCGCGGCAGCAAAGAAAGCCTGGAATTGGCCTCGGTCTTTTCCACTTATCCGCACCCTGCGCTTTCGACCCTTCAAGCGTTCTTGGTTGAAATGGTGATTACGGCCATTCTAATGGGCGTGATCATGGCCTTGACTGATGACAAGAATGGACTGCCTCGCGGCCCATTGGCCCCGCTGTTGATTGGCCTGCTGATTGCTGTCATTGGTAGCTCAATGGGCCCGCTGACCGGTTTCGCAATGAACCCTGCGCGTGATTTCGGGCCTAAGCTGATGACATTCTTTGCCGGTTGGGGTGAAATTTCATTCACAGGTGCCCGCGACATACCGTATTTCTTGATTCCAATCTTTGCACCGATCGTCGGTGCTTGCCTCGGCGCAGCTATTTATCGCGGGATGATTGCCCGCCATCTGCCTGCTGTCGAGCCTACGGCAATGGAAGCCCAAACCACCACAGAGGTGAAAACCCAAGCTTCCTGACATCGAATTTTGAAACGGGGCGCACGAGATCACTGCCCACTTCATTCTCGCGCCCTGAAACCATTACCTCATTCTGCAAGGCAACCACATGACCGACTCTCAGAATAAGAATTACATTATTGCGCTGGACCAAGGCACCACGAGCTCGCGAGCGATCATCTTTGATCGTGACGCCAATGTGGTGTGCACGGCTCAGCGTGAGTTTCAACAGCACTACCCACAAGCAGGCTGGGTTGAACACGACCCGATGGAAATTTTCGCCACCCAAAGCGCCGTGATGGTTGAAGCCCTGGCTCAAGCCGGGCTTCATCACGACCAAGTGGCCGCTATCGGCATCACAAACCAGCGTGAAACCACCGTGGTGTGGGACAAAATCAGCGGCCGTCCGATCTACAATGCGATCGTTTGGCAATGCCGACGCAGCACCGAAATCTGCGAACAACTAAAACGCGATGGCCACGAGCAATACATCAGCGACACCACAGGCCTGGTCACCGACCCGTACTTCTCCGGCACCAAGCTGAAGTGGATCCTCGATAACGTCGAAGGCAGCCGCGAACGTGCACGCAACGGCGAACTCCTGTTTGGCACCATCGACAGCTGGCTGATCTGGAAATTTACTGGCGGCAAGACTCACGTTACCGACTACACCAACGCCTCACGCACCATGCTGTTCAACATTCACACGCTGGAATGGGACTCCAAGATGCTGGAGGTGCTGGATATCCCGCGTGAGATGCTGCCAGAGGTCAAATCTTCGTCCGAAATCTACGGGCGCACCAAAAGCGGCATCGCCATTGGCGGTATTGCCGGCGACCAACAGGCCGCCTTGTTCGGCCAAATGTGCGTTGAACCGGGTCAGGCAAAAAACACGTACGGCACGGGCTGCTTCCTGCTGATGAACACCGGCACCAATGCCGTCAAGTCAACACACGGCATGTTGACCACCATCGCCTGCGGACCGCGCGGCGAAGTGGCCTACGCACTGGAAGGCGCGGTGTTTAACGGCGGCTCCACCGTCCAGTGGCTGCGCGATGAACTGAAGATCATCAATGATGCTCACGACACTGAATACTTTGCCAGCAAAGTAAAAGACAGCAACGGCGTGTATCTGGTGCCCGCATTTACGGGTCTCGGCGCCCCCTACTGGGATCCGTATGCACGCGGCGCACTGTTCGGCCTGACCCGCGGTGTACGTGTGGATCACATCATTCGTGCCGCCCTGGAGTCGATTGCCTACCAGACCCGTGACGTGCTGGATGCTATGCAGCAAGACTCGGGTGAACGTCTCAAAGCACTGCGCGTAGATGGCGGTGCAGTGGCTAACAACTTCTTGATGCAGTTTCAGGCCGACATCCTCGGCACAATGGTAGAGCGCCCGCAAATGCGCGAAACCACTGCACTGGGTGCCGCTTACCTGGCGGGTCTGGCGTGCGGTTTCTGGGGCAGCCTGGATGAATTGCGCGGCAAGGCCGTAATTGAACGCGAGTTCGAGCCTGCTCTGGAAGAAGCCTGCAAAGAGAAGCTGTACGCAGGCTGGAAAAAGGCTGTAAGCCGTACGCGTGATTGGGAACCCCACGAAGAAAGCCACTAAGCACTAACGCTGTAATCAGCAACGGACACTTCGGTGTCCGTTGTTGCATAAGCGTTTCAGCGTTGCCATGAGTAGCAGACAGCTGTTTCCTGCGGCATGATGGGCGAATTTTGCTTCGCCGCCTAAAGGAAACTCCATGAATCTGCCTCCCCGCCAGCAGCAGATCCTCGAACTGGTTCGCGAACGCGGCTACGTCAGCATCGAGGAAATGGCGCAGTTGTTCGTCGTAACGCCGCAGACCATCCGTCGAGACATCAATCAATTGGCCGAGGCCGATTTATTACGTCGTTACCACGGGGGCGCCGCCTATGACTCCAGCGTTGAAAACACCGCCTACGCCATGCGCGCCGACCAAATGCGCGATGAAAAACGCCGAATTGGTGAAGCCATCGCCGCACAGATTCCTGACCACGCCTCCATTTTCATTAATATCGGTACCACTACCGAGTCAATTGCCCGGGCGTTGCTCAACCACAATCATCTGAAAATCATCACCAACAACCTTCATGTCGCTTCAATCCTGAGCGCCAAAGACGACTTCGAAGTATTGATTGCAGGCGGCAAAGTCCGTCGCGATGGCGGAATCGTCGGTCAAGCCAGTGTCGACTTCATTAACCAGTTCAAGTTCGATTTCGCACTCGTGGGTATCAGCGGCATTGATTCCGACGGCAGCCTGCTGGACTTTGACTACCAGGAGGTGCGCGTATCCCAAGCCATTATTGCCAACGCACGACAAGTCATTCTGGCAGCGGATTCCAGCAAGTTCGGGCGCAACGCTATGGTTCGTCTTGGCCCGATCACCTTGATTGACTGCCTTGTCACAGACCAGCCACCTGTACCGGAGCTTGCTCAGTTACTGGCGCAGAACAAAATCCGTCTGGAAGTCGTCTGACAGCAGGATCAAATGCGGGAGGGGGCAATTGACTGCACGGCAGGCAAGACCAAGCATGAGCCCCTTCCCCCTATAGCCTTCACGATCTTGTTCAGACAGCTTCACCCCCCCTCGTAATGTTCGTAATTCTTCTTTTAAGCCCTGTTCGATGAGTTTTTTCAATCGAACTTGGCTGGCTGTGGGCGTATTTATCCGCTATTATTTTCGCAAATGAACATTAATGTTCGAATTCAAAAATATGCGTCAAGAACGCGAGGCCCAATCATGCCCCTGACCACCTTGCCTGCCACCCCCCTCGCAGAGGTTTACGACGTTGCCGTTATCGGCGGCGGGATTAATGGCGTCGGTATTGCGGCAGATGCAGCCGGTCGTGGCTTGTCTGTGTTTCTTTGCGAAAAAGACGATCTGGCCAGCCATACCTCGTCAGCCAGCAGCAAGCTGATTCATGGCGGCCTGCGCTACCTGGAACACTATGAGTTTCGTCTGGTGCGCGAAGCATTGGCTGAGCGCGAAGTGTTGCTGGCAAAAGCCCCGCACATCGTAAAGCCAATGCGTTTTGTATTGCCTCACCGCCCTCACCTGCGCCCTGCATGGATGATTCGGGCAGGGTTGTTTCTGTATGACCATTTGGGCAAGCGCGAAAAACTCGCGGGCTCCAAAAGCATCAAATTTGGTGCTGATAGCCCGCTGAAGACAGAAATCAATAAAGGCTTCGAATACTCAGACTGCTGGGTAGATGACGCGCGCCTGGTGGTACTCAATGCCATGGCTGCGCGCGAAAAAGGCGCGCATGTTCACACCCAGACCCGCTGCGTCGGGGCTCGTCGAAACAAAGGGCTGTGGGAATTGAATCTTGAGCGTGCCGACGGCAGTCTGTTCTCGATTCGCAGCAAAGCACTGGTCAACGCAGCTGGCCCGTGGGTGGCCAAATTCATCAAGGACGACCTGAAGCTGGACTCGCCTTATGGCATCCGCCTGATTCAAGGCAGCCATCTGATCGTGCCCAAACTGTACGACGCACCTAACGCCTTCATTTTGCAGAATGAAGACCAGCGAATTGTGTTCACCATTCCGTACATGGATCAATTCACCATCATCGGCACAACCGACCGTGAATACACCGGCGATCCGGCCAAGGTCGTCATCACCGAAGAAGAAACCGACTACCTGCTGAACGTGGTCAATGCTCACTTTAAACAACACGTCAGCCGTGCCGATATTCTGCGCACCTATTCCGGCGTGCGTCCGTTGTGCAATGACGAGTCGGACAACCCTTCAGCCGTCACACGTGACTACACCCTGGCCTTGTCCGGCGCACAGGGCGAAGCCCCACTGCTGTCTGTGTTTGGTGGCAAACTCACTACCTATCGCAAGCTGGCCGAATCGGCCATGGCACAGTTAGCCCCGTTCTTCACCCAGATCAAACCGAGCTGGACAGCCAGTGCCACGCTGCCGGGTGGTGAAGACATGACCACCCCTGCTGCGCTGAGTGCCGCGCTGACACAAAAACACGGATGGCTGGATGCAGCCATCGCCAAACGCTGGGCAATCACCTATGGCAACCGCTCATGGCGCCTGCTGGACGGTGTAAATGCATTGAGCGATATGGGAGAGCACATCGGCAGCGGCCTTTATAGCCGGGAAGTCGATTACTTGTGCAGCCAGGAATGGGCGCTGGACGCTCAGGACATCCTGTGGCGTCGGACCAAATTGGGCCTGTTCACCACCGCTCAAGAACAAGAACATCTGGCGCTTTACTTGGACAGCTTGAACCTCAAGCATCGCAAAGTTAAAGCCGCTTAAATTCCTGCCTGCCACTTCACCTGCCGGGGCGTCGATTGAGCGCCCCAGCAGGCCTGCCCCATTCGGTTTTCCGAACGCCTCGCACCACATTGATTCGGCTTTCCGGGTATCCCCTGACACCAAGCCGCTAATCAAAAAACAATATATCTATATATATCAGCGACTTAGGTGTAAAAACCGTATTTGGCATGAGTCATGCTCTACACTCTAGGCCGAATGCAATACAGCGCATTCAGCGGTTGAGTTGTACGCAGTTCCTATAAGGGCCTATCAACGGGCTCAATAAAAAAAACAATGTCGAGGAAATACCGATGCGCATCGTTCCGCAACTTTTGAGCGCCGCTATTGCTGTCGCGCTGATGAGCACTCCAGTTTTTGCAGCCGAATTGACCGGCACACTGAAGAAAATCAAAGAATCCGGCACCGTGACCCTTGGGCATCGCGACTCCTCCATTCCTTTCTCCTACATCGCGGACGCTTCCGGCAAGCCGGTTGGCTACTCACACGATATCCAGTTGGCCATTGTTGAAGGGCTGAAAAAGCAACTCGACATGCCAGACCTCAAGGTCAAGTACAACCTGGTCACCTCCCAGACCCGCATTCCACTCGTACAAAATGGCACCGTTGACATTGAGTGTGGTTCCACCACCAACAACGCAGAACGTGCCCAGCAAGTCGATTTTTCGGTCGGCATCTTCGAAATCGGTACTCGCCTGCTGTCCAAAAAGGACTCGGCTTACAAAGATTTTGCCGACCTTAAAGGCAAAAACGTTGTGACCACTGCTGGCACCACGTCTGAACGCATCCTCAAGTCGATGAATGCCGACAAACAAATGGGCATGAACGTGATCTCCGCAAAAGACCACGGCGAATCCTTCCAGATGCTTGAGTCGGGCCGCGCTGTAGCGTTCATGATGGATGATGCCTTGCTGGCCGGTGAAATGGCTAAAGCCAAAAAGCCAACCGACTGGGCTGTGACCGGCACACCGCAATCGTTTGAGGTGTACGGCTGCATGGTGCGCAAAGGCGACCCGGACTTCAAAAAAGCGGTTGATGACGCCATTGTGGGTATCTACAAATCGGGCAAAATCAATAAAATCTATGAGACGTGGTTCACTCAGCCAATTCCACCAAAAGGCTTGAACCTCATGTTCCCGATGAGCGACAAAGTCAAAGAGCTGATCGCTAATCCAAACGACAAACCAGCGCCTGAAGTGAAAATCTAATTATTCACTACTGACTCCCGAGCGTGGCTGATCGCGCTCGGGATCATTGTTCACAGGCCATACAAGCCTTTTAAATTGCTGAGAGAACACTCGAACCGCTGGTTGTCGAGCGGCAAGCGTGTACCCGACGAGACTGTCGGGAGAGAACGGACTCCCTGAAGCAAGTGCTTGTTAATAGACCCATCTGAGGGGAGACCCTGCATGAATTACAACTGGGACTGGAGCGTATTCTTCAAGTCCACCGGCGTAGGCAGCGAGACGTATCTCGACTGGTTTATTTCGGGGCTTGGCTGGACTATCGCGATTGCTGTTGTCGCCTGGATTGTTGCCCTGATCCTGGGTTCGCTGCTGGGCGTTATGCGCACCCTGCCGAACCGTTTCCTGGCCGGCATCGCCACGGTTTACGTGGAAATTTTCCGTAACGTTCCGCTGCTGGTGCAGCTGTTTATCTGGTACTTCCTGGTACCTGATCTACTGCCACCCGGTTTGCAAGAGTGGTACAAGCAAGACCTCAACCCGACCACTTCGGCTTACCTGAGTGTGGTGGTGTGCCTGGGCCTGTTTACGGCGGCACGGGTGTGCGAGCAAGTACGTACCGGCATTGAGGCCCTGCCTCGCGGCCAAGAGTCAGCGGCCCGCGCCATGGGCTTCAGCATGGCTCAGATCTACTGGAACGTGCTGCTGCCGCAGGCTTACCGCATCATCATCCCTCCACTCACCTCCGAATTCCTCAACGTGTTCAAAAACTCGTCTGTGGCTTCGTTGATCGGTTTGATGGAGCTGCTGGCGCAAACCAAACAGACCGCCGAGTTTTCCGCCAACCTGTTTGAAGCCTTCACACTCGCCACGCTGATCTACTTCACGCTGAACATGAGCCTGATGCTGTTGATGCGCCTGATCGAGAAGAAAGTAGCAGTGCCCGGGCTGATGTCTTTGGGGGGTAAATAATGGACTTCTTCGATTTCAGCGGGATAGTCCCCGCACTCCCAGGCCTGTGGAACGGCATGATCATGACCTTGAAACTCATGGTCCTGGGCGTGATCGGTGGCGTTGCACTGGGTACCGTGCTGGCCTTGATGCGCTTGTCTTCCAGCAAATGGCTGGCCAATCTGGCCGGCGCCTATGTGAACTACTTCCGTTCCATTCCCTTGCTGCTGGTCATTACCTGGTTCTATCTGGCCGTGCCGTTTGTGCTGCGCTGGATCACCGGTAAAGACACGCCGATCGGTGCGTTTGAGTCGTGCATGGTCGCCTTCGTCATGTTCGAAGCCGCCTACTTCTGTGAAATTGTCCGGGCAGGCGTGCAAGCCATTCCCAAAGGGCAAATGGGGGCTGCCAAAGCACTGGGCATGAGTTACGGCCAGGCCATGCGTCTGATCATCCTGCCGCAGGCTTTCCGCAAAATGACGCCGTTACTGCTGCAACAAAGCATCATTTTGTTCCAGGACACGTCACTGGTTTACACCGTAGGCTTGGTCGACTTCCTCAATGCGTCACGCTCCAGTGGCGACATCATCGGCCGCTCCAATGAGTTCCTGATCTTCGCCGGTCTGGTGTATTTCATCATCAGCTTTTCCGCCTCGCTGCTGGTCAAGCGTCTGCAAAAAAGGTTTGCCGTATGATCTCGATCAAGAACATCAACAAGTGGTACGGGGACTTTCAGGTACTGACCGATTGCAGTACCGAAGTCAAAAAAGGCGAAGTGGTGGTGGTCTGCGGACCGTCCGGCTCAGGAAAATCGACGTTGATCAAGTGCGTGAACGCCCTTGAACCCTTTCAGAAGGGCGACATCATTGTTGATGGCACCTCGATTGCCGACCCTAAAACCAACCTGCCCAAGTTGCGCTCGCGCGTGGGCATGGTGTTCCAGCATTTCGAACTGTTCCCGCACATGACCATCACCGAAAACCTGACCATTGCGCAGGTCAAGGTGTTGGGACGGAGCAAAGCCGAAGCCACCAAAAAAGGCCTGGAGCTGCTTGAGCGTGTCGGCCTGTCGGCACACGCTCATAAGCACCCTGGCCAACTTTCGGGTGGTCAGCAACAGCGTGTGGCCATTGCCCGCGCGCTGGCCATGGACCCAATCGTAATGCTCTTTGACGAACCCACTTCGGCACTCGACCCGGAGATGGTTAACGAAGTGCTCGACGTGATGGTGCAATTGGCTCACGAAGGCATGACCATGATGTGCGTAACCCACGAAATGGGGTTCGCCCGCAAAGTGGCTAACCGGGTGATCTTTATGGATCAAGGCAAAATTGTCGAAGACTGCGAGAAAGAAGAGTTCTTCGGCGACGTGTCTGCCCGCTCCGAGCGTGCACAAAACTTCCTTTCCAAGATCCTGCAACACTAAGCGCCGGAATCCTGGCTACCGCGGGCGCTGCTTGCGCCAGCGGTAGCAGGTTTTGTATAGCTTCTACCGCGCAGTGGTCGACCCAAGGCATCTGTGATGAAATGCGACCCCACACTTTATCGCGGTGCCCCGCCTTCACTTGCCGTGAAACCTCGCCTGCTCCGCCATTTACTGTTGCCGCCGCTCATCCTCCTGCTGACCATAGGGCTGGGCTATGCGGGCTATCGCATCAGCGAACACTTTGGTATTCGCAGCCTCAGCGAAAACGGCGAGCGCCAGCTTGAATTACATGCCCGCACCGTCGAAAGCGAGCTCGGCAAATACACCTATCTGCCCAGCCTGCTTGAGCTGGAGTCCAGTGTTTCAAGCTTGCTGGCGGAACCGTCCGCGCAAAACCGCGACAGCGTCAATCAATACCTAGAAGGCCTTAACCGACGCAGCCGCAGCCGCGCCATCTATGTGCTCGACACCAATGGGCGCGTCGTTGCCACCAGTAACTGGCGCGATACCGACAGTTATCTCGGTGAGGATTTGTCTTTCCGAGCCTACTTCCAGGACGCGGTACGCGGACAACCGGGGCGTTTCTATGGAATAGGCAGCACCTCAGGTGAGCCTGGCTACTACCTGGCCCACGGCCTGGAACAGCAAGGCAAAATCATCGGCGTCGCCGTGATCAAAGTCAGGCTCGAAGCCCTTGAAGAACGCTGGCAGCGTGCTCGTCTCGAAGCTTATGTGAGCGATGAAAACGGCATCATTATTCTGTCCAGCGACCCAAACTTACGCCTTAAATCAGTACGCCCACTGACCTCGCAGACAAAGGAGCGCTTGGCGCGCAGCCTGCAGTATTACTGGTGGCCGCTCAATGAGCTTGAGCCCCTTGAACGCGAACAGTTAGCCGAAGGCGTCGAAACCGTCACGTTTGCCACCCACAGCGACGTGGCCAGCGATGACAAAGAAGTCAGTTATCTGGCCCAGACCCGCAACCTGAATGACACACCGTGGGACATCACCTTACTGACCCCTCTGCAAGACTTGCGCCGAGAGGCAGCCAATCAAGGCATGCTAGTGGCCGTGTTTTTCGCTTTACTGGCCTTTCTGCTGATTGCGTGGAATGAACGACGCAAAGTGATTGCTACCCGACTGGCGGCCCGCGAGGCCCTGCAAGAAGCCAATAATCAACTGGAACGAAAAATCACTGATCGCACCACCCACCTGCGCGCCAGCAACGAACGGCTCAAAGCTCAGATTCGTGAACGTCGCCACGCAGAAGACACCCTTCGTCGCGCACAGGACGAACTGGTGCAAGCCGGCAAGCTTGCTGCAATCGGGCAAATGTCCACCAGCATTGCCCATGAGTTGAACCAGCCATTGGCCGCCTTGCGCACTCTGTCCGGCAATGCCGTCAGGTTTCTTCAACGAGGTGACCTGAAGGTCGCTGCGGACAACTTGACGACCATTAACGACTTGGTTGATCGCATGGGCCGTATCACCGCTAACCTGCGATCGTTTGCTCGTCGCGGTGACGATCAGGGCCAGGCCAGCCTGAATAAAGCAGTTGAGGCAACCCTGCAACTTCTCGCTGCTCGCCTTGAAACGTCCGGTGTTGAGTTGCATCGCGATTTCAGCGATGCCCAGCTAACCATCGACCAGACCCGGTTGGAACAAATACTCGTGAACCTGATAGGCAATGCGCTGGACGCCATGCACGCCCAGACCACCTCCCCGCAATTGTGGCTTGAGGGTGAGTTCAGCGAAGGCAAATATCACCTGAGGGTGCGCGATAACGGCCCCGGCATTGACCCGCAAAGCCGTAAGCACCTGTTTGAACCGTTCTTCACCACCAAACCGGGCGAGCAGGGTCTGGGCCTTGGCCTGACACTGTCCGCCAGCCTGGCAGCCGCCGCTGGCGGTAGCCTCAATGTTGAGTTTCCGGATGCCGGTGGTGTTGCGTTTGTCCTACTTTTACCGCTGGTGCAACCTGCTAAGGCCGAGCCAATATGAACCACGATCTGACCGTTCTGATTGTTGAAGACGACCCTCATGTCTTGCTCGGATGCCAACAGGCGCTGGCGCTTGAAGACATCCGCAGCGAAGGTGTAAGCACTGCAGAACAGGCGCTGGCAATGGTCGGTGATAACTTCCCAGGGATTGTCATCAGTGATATCCGCTTGCCGGGGATCGATGGCCTGGAACTGCTTAAACGGCTCAAGGCACGGGATCGCAGCCTGCCCGTGGTTCTGATTACCGGGCATGGCGATATTTCCATGGCGGTAGGTGCCATGCGCGACGGCGCCTATGACTTTATGGAAAAGCCGTTTTCCCCTGAGCGCCTTGTGGATGCGGCTCGACGGGCGCTGGAACAACGCAGCCTGGCCCGTGAAGTGTGGTCGTTGCGTCGCCAACTGGCTGAGCGCGACTCTCTTGAAGGCCGCATTATCGGCCGCTCGCCAGCCATGCAGCAATTACGGGAGTTGATTGCCAACGTCGCCGATACGTCGGCCAACGTGTTGATAGAGGGTGAAACGGGCACTGGCAAAGAGTTAGTTGCACGCTGCCTGCACGATTTCAGCCGACGTCAACCGCAGCAGTTTGTAGCGCTGAACTGTGGGGGGTTGCCGGAAAACCTGTTTGAAAGCGAGATTTTCGGCCACGAAGCCAACGCGTTCACCGGTGCTGGAAAACGTCGGGTCGGCAAGATTGAACACGCGGATGGAGGCACATTGTTTCTCGACGAGGTCGAAAGCATGCCGCTCAACCTTCAAATAAAATTGCTTCGGGTGCTGCAAGAACGCACATTGGAACGCTTGGGTTCCAACCAGAGCATTGATGTGGATTGTCGGGTGATTGCAGCCACCAAGTCCGACCTTGATCAACTGAGCAAAGCCAGTCAGTTTCGCAGCGACCTGTACTACCGTTTGAACGTCGTTACGCTCGAACTGCCCCCGTTGCGCGAGCGGCGCGAAGACATTCTGCAGCTGTTCGAACACTTCTTGCAGCAATCCTCCTTGCGCTTTGATCGCGCCGTACCGGAACTGGACAATCAGACGCTTTCCAGCCTTATGAGCCATGACTGGCCGGGAAATGTGCGTGAATTGCGCAACGTGGCCGAGCGCTTCGCTTTAGGCCTGCCGGCGTTCAAAAAAACCGGCAGCATCACCTCACAAGGCTTGGGCTTTTCCGAGGCCGTAGAGGCGTTTGAACGCAACCTGCTCAGCGACGCACTGCAACGCAGCGGCGGCAACTTGACCCAAGCCAGTCAGGAATTGGGCATGGCCAAGACTACGTTGTTCGACAAAGTCAAAAAATATGGCTTGGCACATTAAGCGAGAATGCTGTGGATCTGATTTTAAAAGCTGCATTGGGCGCCGCCGTGGTGATTATTCTGGCGATGCTGGCAAAAACCAAAAATTACTACATCGCCGGTTTGGTTCCGCTGTTTCCGACGTTCGCACTCATTGCCCACTACATCGTTGGCAAAGGGCGCTCGGTAGATGACCTGAAGACCACCATCGTCTTCGGTATGTGGTCGATCATTCCCTATTTCGTCTACCTCGCGGCGCTGTATGTGCTGGTCGACCGCATGCGCCTTGAGGCTTCTCTGGCGCTGGCTGCTGTGGCCTGGTTGATGGCGGCAACCGTGCTGGTGAGCGTGTGGGTGCGTCTGCATTGAGCGACTTCCGGCACTGCGTTGTTGTTTAGAACTTATAACTCATTGCCGTCTGCACGCTGGTCTGGTTAACCTGACCGACCTCTTTCACGATGCTGCTTTGTGCCGCCGAACCCAGCAAATGAGCCCAGCTGGCACTGGCGACCAACGACCACCGCGGGGCCAACGGGAATTCAACACTCTGGGTCAACGTGACATTCTGAAATCCGCCGCTGGCCTTGTAGCCCGGTATACCTGAATCCAGCGCGTCACTCTCACTTACCCCAAAGAACGTAGACATCTCTCGGCCATCCGCGAAATGCGCCATCAATTGGTTGCTACCGATGATGCCCATTGCCAACGGGTAGCCCAGCTCCCCACCGACCTTTCCCGCCCAGCCCCCTTGCCCGCCAGCACCGCCTACCGTCTGGCCAAGCTGTGCATACAGTCGCCAAAATTCGGCCGGGCTGTATTGGACAAAACCACCCACCAGCGCCCTGTCAGGCACATCGCGTAATCCACGCAACGAGCCATTGGCATTACGACCCGGCACATAGTTGATAGAGGGCCCGGCACTCCAGCCATCAGCCTTCAACGCACTCCAGGTCAAGCCATCGTCGGTATCAAGGCTTACGTCACCCCAGTCCAGATCGAAATAAGGCAATGGCACCGTCTGATGCCGACTGCCAGCCGGATCGTACGGCTGGTAACCAACCCCAGCGCCCACTTCGCCGCTTGGGCCGCTAACTGCATAGGCGGCGGCACTCAATCCCAACCCGATCAGCAACCACACAACATAAGCAAACGTCTTCATTGCCCACGATCCAAAGAGATTCATGCGCGCATCAATCTCTTTTTCCTGCAGGCGGCGCAAGCACTGATGTTGTTTGTAGCGAGCTACAAAAATTGTAGCTTCAAGCCCTTCATTGACCGCCTAAATACTCAGAAAAGCCCGGCCCTGTTGGGCATGAAGCTTTTGGCACACTCAATGCAATCTCCTCTGGCAAGCGCAAAAAGCGCGTCTTCTCAACAGGACAATGCAGATGATGCAATGGCATATCGTGTGTGATTTCGACGGGACCATCACCCGAACTGACGTCATCGACACCATTCTTCAACGCTTCGCCGACCCGAGCTGGGAAGCGATAGAAGATCAATGGCTAAAAGGCGAAATAGGTTCGCGTGAATGCCTCAGCCGCCAACTCTCGCTGGTTAGGGCCTTGCCGGCTGAGCTGCTGGCTTATTTCGACACGGTTGAAATTGACCCGGACTTTCCCGACTTTGTTGACCTGGTGATTGGGCTCGGTGCCTCCATTGAAGTGGTCAGTGACGGTATCGAGCAGGGAATTGCGCGGATTCTGGCACGCCACTACGTCACCTTGTTGCCGATACTCGCTAACCGCCTGCGTCAGGTCGACCATCACAGCTGGCGCATTGACTTCCCTTACGCCAGCGACGCCTGCCGCGCAGCCTCCGGCAACTGCAAATGCAAATCCGCCCCCCGCGGCAAACGCGTGCTGGTCATTGGTGATGGCCGCTCCGATATGTGCGTGGCCGCCAGCGCCGACTTCGTATTCGCCAAGGACAGCCTGGCCGAACACTGCGAGCGCAACGGCATTCCCTATGCCCGCTTCGACTCTTTTGCAGATCTACCGGCCTTGCTTAATCAGCTACCGACACATGTCGCCAACGCCCCTTCCTATTCTCGTGACCAGCAGGAACTCTTCACTCATGTCTGACATCCGAATCGCCACCGCTGAAGACCAGATTCTTCTGGAAAAAGAAGCCAAATACTGCTCGTACGGCGACACCGTTCACTATATCGAGCCGCCGCGTATCTTCAGTCGTTGCGAAGGTTCTTACGTTTGGGACACCGAAGACCAAGCCTACCTTGACCTGCAAATGTGGTACTCGGCGGTTAACTTCGGTTATTCCAATCCACGCCTGAACAACGCACTCAAACAACAGATCGACACCCTGCCTCAGATTGCCAGCCAATACCTGCACAAAGGCAAGATCGAACTGTCGGAACGTATCGCCGTCGACGCAAAAAACAAGTTCGGCCTGGACGGTCGCGTGCACTTCAACGTCGGCGGTTCGCAGTCCATCGAAGACTCTTTGAAAGTGGTGCGTAACGCCAGCAACGGCAAAAGCCTGATGTTTGCCTTCGAGGGTGGTTATCACGGCCGCACCCTGGGTGCCTCGTCGATCACCTCCAGCTACCGCTATCGCCGTCGCTATGGCCACTTCGGCGAGCGCGCCAACTTTATCCCGTTCCCGTATCACTTCCGTGGGCCTAAAGGCATGACCAAGGAAGAGTATGGCAGCCTTTGTGTGCAGCAATTCGCCCGCCTGTTCGAGACTGAATACAACGGCGTATGGGACCCGAAAGTTGGCCAGAGCGAGTACGCCGCATTTTACGTCGAGCCTATTCAGGGCACCGGCGGCTACGTCATTCCGCCGATGAATTTTTACAGTGAACTCAAGCACGTGCTGGACCAACACGGCATTTTAATGGTGGTGGATGAAATCCAGATGGGCTTCTGGCGCACTGGCAAGCTGTGGTCGATTGAGCATTTTGACGTCAAACCCGACGTAATCGTATTCGGCAAAGCCTTGACCAACGGCCTCAATCCGTTGGGCGGCATCTGGGCCAGAGAAGAGCTGATCAACCCGAAAATCTTCCCGCCGGGCTCCACCCATTCCACCTTCGCTTCCAACCCGCTGGGGACCGCTGTGGGACTGGAAATGTTCAAGATGACCAGTGAAATTGACTATGGCGCGATGGTCATGGCCAAGGGCAAATATTTCCTGGCCGGTTTGCAAGAGCTGCAAAAACGCTACCCGATCATTGGCGACGTCGACGGTCTGGGCTTGGCCCTGCGCTGCGAGATTTGCGGCCCGGACGGTTTCACGCCGGACAAGGCAACCCTGGACTACATGGTTGAAGAAGGCATGAAAGGCGATATTGAAATCGACGGCAAGCGTCTGGGGCTGATTCTGGATGTCGGCGGTTACTACAAAAACGTCATCACCCTGGCCCCGTCGCTGGAAATCAGCTACGGCGAAATTGACTTGGGAATTGCCCTGCTCGACCGCCTGCTGCATCGGGCCATGAAACGGTGAACAGTGCAGAGATCGATCTGGGCGAAGGCAGCGCCGGTTTCGTTCTCGGCACGGGCGAGGTCGGGGTTCTGTTGATCCACGGCCTCACCGGCACCCCGGCAGAATTGCGTCGGGTGGCTCAGGGGCTGGCCAAAGACGGAACCCGTACGGTGTACGTGCCCACCCTGGCCGGGCACTGCGGCGACAACAGCGACCTGCAAGCCACGGGTTGGCAAGACTGGTACGAAGGCGTGCGTAAAACCTTCGTTGCCATTGGCCAGCGCCATCGGCAGGTGTTCGTCGGCGGCCTGTCGATGGGAGCGGTTATGTCCATGTACGTGGCGGCCGAACACCCGGGGCAAGTGGCCGGTTTGATGTTGTATTCAACCACCCTTCGATATGACGGATGGAGCATCAACAAGCTGGCCTTTATGACCCCATTGCTGATGGCCATACCCTTTGGCGTTCACCTGTGCAGCTTTGAGGAGAGGCCACCTTACGGCATCAAGAACGAACGTTTGCGGGCCATCGTGGAGCGCCAGATGAAAGCTGGGGAAAGTACCAATGCCGGCCTGCTGACGATGGAAGGAGTGACTGTGCGTGAACTGCACCGGATGAACGCCGTGGTGAAAAAGCGCATGCCTTCGATTACGACACCCGCGCTTGTGGTGCACTCTATCGAGGACGATATTACCAGCCGCTGGAACGCTGATTACGTAGAGCGCCATTTAGGTGGGCCTGTGACGAAAGTGCTGCTCGATAACTGCTATCACATGATCACCGTTGACCTGCAATATCGACGGGTCATTGAACTCAGCGACGGGTTTATCAACACTCACCGCAGCCCCGCAGAACGCGCTATCGAGCATTCTGCTGATCATCGGAACCGGGACATTGCGCATTCGATATAGGCTCGAAAGCCGCTGCAAATGAGCACACACTGTCCATCTGCCATCTACGTGTCCTGCGCCAGCACTAAGAGAGTATTGATGCCTTTATCGCAAAAGCCGGAATCTTTCAAAGTCTCGCGCTGGACCGTACAGCGCAAGCTGGTATTAGCCTTCTGGCTGGTGAGCGTTATTCCGACCATGATTGCCGCCGAACTGGCAGCGACCACCTTGTCGCAGATTTTCGACAGCAACGTGCGGGTCTGGCTGCTGGAGTCGACCAAAATCCTCGAGGACGAAATCAGTGAAATCCTTACGGACAATGCCCGTGTTGCCAAATTGTTCTTGCAATACACCCACCCGCCCGCGACCCGAGAAGCCCTTCGCGACGACCGACTGAGTGCCGATATTGCCCAAGCGATGGGTATCGATGTGGTGGCATTGATTCGCAGCAGTGACCACAAGGTTATATTCAGCACCGCCAGCGATAGCATCGTCAGCCAACTCAACCTGGCGCCCGATGCTGTGCTGCAAACCATCAACGTCGGTGAAGTACCCACCGGTGCTGTGGTCTCGACATTCCCTACCAGTGAGGACGGCGTTGACTATCAATTGCTGGTAGCGACGTATATGGACAGCAGCTTCCTGACCAGTGTTGCCGAAGTGCATTCCCTTGACCTGCGCCTGTACTTGCACAACCCCGGCGGCTTTTCCGAAATATTTTCCAGCCAGCGCTTTGAAGACCGCCAGCCCACCGTGCCCCTGAGCATCGAAAAAACCTTGCGCGAAACCCGTCAGCCCATTGAACAGTTCACCAACCGTTACAGCGGTTTGTACTGGCCAATCTTCAATGGTAGTGGCGAGTTGCAAGGGGTGATTTATAGCGGCCTGCTGCGCCATAACAGTCTGGTGGGCCTGGTAAACCAGACCAATTTGTTTGTGCTTATTTTCCTGCTTGGCTCAGTGCTTTCACTGACTGTGGGCTGGCTGGTTTCCGAGCGCCTGACTCGCCCGTTACGCGATTTGTCCGAGGGCGTACGGGCGGTCACTGCGGGGGACTATAACCAGCGTGTGGCCGTGACCGGGCACGATGAACTGGCGGAGTTGAGCAGCACTTTCAACCATATGACTGCGCGCTTGAGCGAGCTGCAAGACCTCGAAGCACAATTGCGTCGTCGCGATCGGCTGCACGCATTGGGCGAAGTGGCGATGGGGCTGGCCCATGAAATCCGTAACCCGTTGGGCATTATCAAAACGGCGACCCAACTATTGCATCGCCGTGCAGCACTGGGCGAAACCGACAAGCGCCATCTGGAATATGTCGTCAGTGAAGTAACACGCATCAATGACTTGCTGACTGAATTCCTCGACTTCGCCAAGCCAAGCACCCCAGTTCGGTCACTGCAAGCTGCCCGCCCGTTGGTCGAAGATATTCTGGGGTTTTGCGCCCCCGAGCTGCAAAGCCATCAGATTGACGTTTACCTGGACGATCAGGCACCGGGCGCGACCCTGTTTGGCGACGCGCCACAGTTGAAGCAAGCGTGTCTAAACCTGGTAATCAACGCCATCGACGCCATGCCCAACGGCGGGAAGCTCACACTGGGCATTCATCAGGAAAACGGTTACACCGTGATCAGTATTACGGACACAGGAGAAGGGATTGCCCCCGATATGATCGAGCGCATTTTCACTCCCTTCGTGACCACCAAAGCCTCAGGCACAGGCTTGGGCCTGGCCAAGGTCTTTTCCATCATGGACAGCCATGATGGACGTATCGAATGCATCAGCGAGAAAGAGGCCGGTGCCACCTTCAATGTGTACATTCCAACCCACGGAGGGGACGAATCATGAGTCATAAGGTGTTGGTGGTCGACGATGAGCCCAAGCTGTGCGATCTGCTCAGCTCGGTATTGAGCCAGAACGCAATAGAGGTTTTCACCGCAGGCAATGGCCTGCAAGCCCTGACCTTACTGGAGCAGGAGAGTATTGATCTGGTCATCAGCGACTGGCGCATGCCCGGAATGGATGGCCCACAGTTATTGGCAGAAATAAAACTTCGCTACCCCCACATACCGGTCATTGTCATGACCGCCTATAGCACCGTGAAAAACGCCGTACAGTCGATGCGTAACGGCGCCTACGATTACATCGCCAAACCGTTCGACATTGACGAACTGGACATCACCGTTAGCAAGGCCCTGCAATTTCGCGACATCCTGCGCGATAACGCTCGCCTGCGTGCCGAGCTGGATGAACACCAGCACATCGACAGCTTGATCGGCGACAGCCCGAGCTTTCGCCGGGTGCTACAGGCCATCGACTCTGTGCGTGACAGTAATGCCACGATCTTGCTGACCGGCGAGAGCGGCACCGGCAAAGAGATGGTGGCTCGCGCCATCCATAAACATGGCAGCCGTGCTGACCAGCCTTTTGTAGCGGTCAACTGCGCGGCAATTCCTGAAGGGCTGCTGGAAAGCGAGATGTTCGGCCATCGCAAAGGCGCATTTACCGGCGCGGTGGCTGACCGGATTGGACGGTTTTTACAGGCGGACAAAGGGACTTTGTTTCTTGATGAGATCGGCGATATGCCGCTGACCTTGCAAGCAAAGATTCTTCGCGCGCTGCAAGAGCGGGTGATCGAGCCGGTAGGCGAAACTCGAGAGCGCAAAGTGGACGTGCGCGTGATAGCCGCGACCCACAAAAACCTTCTGGAAGCGGTGGCAAAAAAAGAGTTTCGCGAAGATTTGTATTACCGCCTTAACGTGTTTCCGATTCCATTGCCCGCTTTGCGCGAGCGCGTGGAAGACATTACCCCGTTAGCGCGACACTTTGCCCACAGCTTGGGGGCGACCGCAGGTAAGCGGATCACCGACTTCAGCCCCACTGCCTTGCAGGCCATGATGCATTACCACTGGCCGGGCAATATTCGTGAATTACAGAACTGCGTGGAGCGTGCCACGATTGTGGCGACCAGCAGCACGATTGAAGACAGCGACCTGCCGCCTTATCTGTTTAGCGGGCAAATGGATCAAGCCGATAAACCGTTTACTCGGTTGGGTGACGTGCCGCCTGATCTGGAAGCAGCATTGGCTGAGGTTGAAAGAGCCTACATCCTTGCAGCCCTGCAACAGACCCAAGGGGTTCAAGCTGCCGCCGCACAGCTGATCGGAATTTCAGAGCGCAGTTTATGGTATCGCCTGAAAAAGCTGGATATTCATGTCGACAAGATCGCGCGCATGGGCCCGAACAACATTCCTTCGTATGAGTAATGGCACTGTTATCGACACCCACGACAACATGAGACAAACTCAACGCTTTAGTGTTGATCACAAAATTTACTCATGGAGTCCACGTGCTGGAAATTCGTCACCTCAAAACCCTGCACGCTTTGCGCGAGTCCGACAGCCTGGTCGAAGCCGCTGAACGTTTACACCTGACCCAGTCCGCGTTATCCCACCAGTTCAAAGAGCTGGAAGAGCGCATGGGCATGCCCTTGTTTGTACGAAAAACCAAGCCCGTACGCTTCACCAGCGGCGGCTTGCGCCTGCTGCAACTGGCCGACGCCATGCTGCCTTTGCTGCGTGGTGCCGAACGCGATATCGCCCGCTTGGTCGGTGGGACCGCAGGGCGGCTGCATATGGCGATTGAATGCCACAGCTGCTTTCAGTGGCTGATGCCCACCATTGACCAATTTCGCGATGCGTGGCCGGAGGTCGAACTGGATCTGGCCTCGGGCTTTGCATTTGCCCCACTGCCTGCCTTGGCACGGGGCGATCTGGATCTGGTCGTGACCTCTGATCCACAAGAGATCGCGGGTCTGACCTACGTTCCGCTGTTTACCTACGAGGCAATGCTCGCTGTCGCCAATCAGCATGCATTGGCCCACAAGCCTTTTATCGTGCCCGAGGATTTGAGCACGGAAATCCTGATTACTTATCCGGTGGAGCGCGACCGCCTCGACATCTTTACCCGCTTTCTGGAACCTGCCGATATTGAGCCGGCACAGGTGCGTACGTCCGAGCTGACGGTGATGATGATGCAACTGGTCGCCAGCGGTCGTGGGGTATGCGGTATGCCGCACTGGGCGCTGCATGAATACAGCTCGCGGGGCTATGTAAAAGCCAAGCGTCTGGGTGAAAAGGGGTTGTTTGCCACCCTTTATGCAGCCGTACGCACAGACATGCTGGATGCGCCCTATATGCGCGACTTTTTGCTGACGGCCAAAGACACCTCTTTCTCGACGCTCGATGGCGTTAGCGCGGTTAAATAGCCGGTGAATCCAGCGCCCTCACCTTGTTAGCAAGGGTGAGGGTCCGGCGAGCCTTGGTTGACCAGGCGGCGCATATGCACCCGGTCGTAGTACGCCTCCCCTACCCGAATCGCACAGTCTTCAAGACCCGATTGCTGAAAACCGCAGCGTTTGTACAGTGCGAGGGCAGCGGCACTATTGGCACTCACTGTCAGTTCTATCACTTTGAGTGGGGGCTCTTCTTCGGCCAGTGACAGCACTGCCTGTACCAACCCTTCGCCCAGCCCTTGGCCGCGAAACGCCTCTGACACATACAGGCCAAACAAAGTGGCCTTATGTTGTGCGTCCTCCCAAGGCTCAAACGCCAGACCGACAATGCCTGCCAGCCGGTCACCGACAAAAGCGCCCAGCGTGGCGCTTAACTCATCGTCCAGTTGCCCTTGCCACCAACTCAACGGCAACCTCTCACGGTTTGTGAGGGTGGACACAAACGCTTCAGGATGCAGTGCGTATGCATCAAGCATCAATTGACGATAGGCCTTGGCGTGGGAGGGTTCAAGCAGTTCGATTGCCATAACATGTCCAGGTCATACAGTTTTACGGTGTTCCAGCAGCATCAAGCAGGTGCCCGCACGCTATTGCGGTAGAAGGGCAAGATCACGTCACGAGTCAAAGGGGCCAACACCAATCCGCCATCACCGGCAGGATCAATCCACTGCACTTCTTCAATCTCGGCAGCGGGCGTAATGGCTTGCTCGGTCAATATCAGAAACAGCTCAGCCAGCACTTCATAGCCCGGTTCATTGGCCGCCGGGGCATTAAAGTGCCCCAGATAGGTAGCACTGGCCGGGTCGATTTTCAATGAAAGCTCTTCTTCCAGTTCACGTACCAGAGCGTTGATCGGTTGCTCATGAGCCTCAATCTTGCCCCCCGGCTGCATGAAAGCTTGCGTGCCACGCTTGCGTACGAGCAAGGTTCGGCCTTTCGGGTCCATCAGTACAGCCGCGGCAATATGGATCTTAGGTGTTGTTGAGCTTTCGGAGGGCATCGCAAAAATCAGCCTGCAGTTGAGTAAGGGCACAAAGGATCACATGCCTTCACGCAGCTGAAAAGACACAGATGAAAGGGATTGCCGCAACAACCCTATGAAGTTTCAGCCACCTTTACGTCAGGCGGCTAAACTGCCCACGACCTTGGTCGGGATGTTGTTCTTCACGAAACCCCGTTCAATGGCAGGTATGCTTTACAACAGGTGGCCTGACACTGAGCAACCACCTTGGCGCAACAAACCTCCACGCTAGAGAGGCCCGCTGTATTACCGGTGTCAACCGTCCCGATCTTGCTGTTCACTCGACCGACGAACAGAAAAGCCTGAAACAGGAAACCGTATGAGCCTGTCACTGTTAAGCCGTTATGCGTTTTTTGCGTTATGCGTGATATTCACCCTCGCCAGCCTTCCCTTCATGCACCACGAGTGGTTGTGGCCTTTTACCGCCCTGACACTGGCCTTGAGCTTGCTCGGCATTTTTGACCTGATGCAAAGCCCCCACGCAGTCCGTCGCAATTACCCGATCCTGGGCAATATTCGTTATCTGGTGGAAGCCATTCGCCCAGAAATTCGCCAATACCTGCTGGAGTCGGACAGCGACGCGCTGCCCTTCTCACGCGCTCAACGTTCGCTGGTTTACTCTCGCGCCAAAAATGAGAGTGCCGACAAGCCGTTTGGCACCTTGCTGGATGTGTATCAGTCCGGATTTGAATTTATCGGCCACTCCATGCGCCCCGCGCCCTTGAGCGACCCCGCAAGTTTTCGGGTCATTGTGGGCGGTCCGCAATGCACCCACCCGTACTCGGCCTCCGTGTTTAACATTTCAGCCATGAGTTTTGGTTCGCTGAGCGCCAACGCGATTCGCGCACTGAACCAGGGCGCCAAACTCGGTAATTTTGCCCACGACACTGGCGAAGGCAGCATCAGCGCCTATCACCGTGAGAACGGTGGCGACCTGACGTGGGAATTGGGCAGTGGCTATTTCGGTTGCCGCACAGCCGATGGTCGCTTCGACCCCGAACGTTTTGCCGTACAAGCACAAAACCCACAAGTGCGCATGATTGAAATCAAGCTGAGCCAAGGCGCCAAGCCTGGCCACGGCGGCATTTTGCCCAAAGACAAAGTCACCCAGGAAATCGCTGAAACCCGCGGCATCATGATGGGCGAAGACTGCATTTCGCCGTCGCGCCACAGTGCCTTTTCGACCCCGCTGGAATTAATGCACTTTATCGCCCAATTGCGTGAACTGTCGGGCGGCAAACCCGTGGGCTTCAAATTCTGTCTGGGCCACCCTTGGGAGTTTATGGGGATTGCCAAGGCCATGCTCGAAACCGGCATCCTGCCAGACTTTATCGTGATTGACGGCAAGGAAGGCGGAACCGGCGCAGCCCCTGTGGAATTCACCGACCATATGGGCGCGCCGATGCGCGAAGGCTTGCTGTTTGTCCATAACACCCTGGTAGGCCTGAACCTGCGCAGCAAGATCAAACTGGGCGCCAGCGGCAAGATTGTCAGTGCCTTCGACATCGCCAGTGTGCTGGCCATCGGCGCTGACTGGGCCAACTCCGCGCGCGGTTTTATGTTCGCTATCGGCTGCATCCAGTCGCAGTCGTGCCACACCAACAAATGCCCTACCGGCGTCGCGACTCAGGATGCCTTGCGTCAGCGTGCGCTTGTGGTGCCGGACAAAGCACAACGGGTATTTCACTTCCATCGCAATACCCTTAAAGGGCTGGCTGAAATGCTCGCCGCTGCGGGCCTTGAGCATCCCTCTCAACTGCAAGCAAAACACTTGGTGCGCCGTGTGTCCGCCACCGAGATCAAACTGTTCTCGCAGTTGCATGTGTTTCTCAAGCCGGGGGAATTGTTGACGGGCGAAGTGAACGGAGAGTTCTATTCGCGCATGTGGCAAATGGCCCGGGCGGACAGTTTTGAAGCCAATGTCATAAACGCTGCTTGAAGTCTGAGCCGTTGCAGCGGCCCTTCATGGGCCGCTCACGGGCGGTACGAAACCGGAAAACTCAGCGACCCAACCTTTGCATTTAGCCGCCAATACCCTCACCCTGCGCGCCGTCAATAAACGCGGCGTGCAATCTTGGCTGCACCCGCAGGTCTTTAATTGAACAATTGAATGAGCACTCGCCGTGACGCTGAACGGACGTGACCACCGCATCGATTTCTTTCGCGGGTTGGCACTGATTTTTATATTTTGGGATCACATCCCGCATAACCCGCTGGCCGAGTTGACCGTGCGCAACTTTGGTTTCAGTGATGCGGCCGAGATTTTTGTATTTCTGGCCGGATACGCGGCCGTTCTGGCTTACGGAAAAATAGCTCAACGCGACGGTTTCATCATCGCCACGGTTAAAATACTGCGCCGCGCGTGGGTACTTTACGTCGTGCATATTTTCTTGCTTGCCGTGTTGATGGGGATTGTTTTTTTTGCAAACAACCACGTAGAAACGCGCGACTTGGTGCAAGAAATGGGGTTGCAGTACTTTTTGAGCAATCCGCAGCAGGCGTTGACCGATGAGTTGTTGTTGCGCTTCAAACCCAACCTGATGGACCCCTTACCGCTCTATATCGTGCTGTTGTTGGGGTTGCCACTGGTGCTGCCTATGCTGCTACGCAAGGCTGAATACGTCGTTGCTGTTTCATTGATCGTGTATCTAACCGCCCCGCAATGGAATTTCTCGGCACAGGAAGGCGGCGTCTGGTTTTTTAATCCATTGGCCTGGCAGTTTCTGTTTATTTTGGGCGGGGCTGCCGCAATGATTGGCCAACGACAAACAACTCAAAAAACCCGACCGCTTTCCCGTCAGCCGCTGTTTATAAGTGCCATTATTTATCTGCTGGTTACAGGCCTGATTGCCGTTTCCTGGCGATGGCCGCAAGTTCATGATGCATTGATGCCGATGTGGCTGGGCGAGGCGATATATCCCATAAGCAAAACCAATCTTTCGCCCGTGCGATTACTGCATTTTCTAGCCTTGGCTTATGTTGTTGCCAAATCCGTGCCCCACACGGAGTGGCTTAACGTATGGCTGGCCCGTCAAATATGCCGCATGGGCCGATATTCTCTTGAAGTCTTTTGTTTAGGTGTGATCCTTGCGCCCTTGGCAGACATGCTCAATGCACTGGGAGGCGACACCACGACCATTAAGCTGTTCAGCGCCTTAATGGGCGTGGGCGTGATGGCCGTATTCGCCGCTTGGCTAGAATGGAATAAACGGCTGAATACTCCAGGTTTGAAGCCGGTTAAATAATCGGTTTTTATGATCAAACGGCGCTAAGCGCCGTTTGAATAAGCGTTATTGAATAAGCGTTAAGCTTTACCCGTGGCGTAAACCCAACTGAAGAGTGCGACGAAGCTGCGTCCAACCCAATACTATCGAGATGAACGTCCAGAGTACGGCCTTTAAATCAAATACACCTGCCCATGTGCATCCACCGGCGTAAAGGTTTTACCCCTTTCATCGGGAACACGCTCTATATCAAGCCGACTTCACACCTGAGATTAATTGCGGTACGGGAAGCTTTAAAAATCAGCCAATGCCAACCTGGCTTGTTCCGTCGCCTTCTGCGAAAAGTTGGCCAAGGTCTGAGCACTTGCCAAATAAGTATTCATTTCATTCAGCAAAGTCTGTTTTGAACTTTCACGGTTAAGAAACTGGTTAATCTGCTCCAGAAATAATGTTTCCAGGTCCGCCTCAACTTCAATGGTGTCACCGCTAACCGACGGATGAAGTGAAAAAGCCGAGAAAGTAATTTTGGCACTGTCCAATTGGCCTTCAATTTCCTCCTCCGCCGTAAACACCCCCATGATCTGATCAGTGGCTTTGATGGTGATGCTCAGGGAACCCACTGGCATTGGACTGCCGTCGCCAGTGATATGCAATTCGCCCAACGCTTCCACTTGAGCAGGCACATCTGAAGGTCGTTCGTACCCTTCCTGCGTATTGGGTTGTTTGGCGGTAAATGACACTTTATTACCGACCACTACAATTTCAGGATTACCTTGTTGATTGAATTTTACCTGAGTATTACTCAGCCCCTTGACGTGTAAGTTCTTAACGACTATTTCAAAGAGAGTATTTAACACATAAAAAGAACCCAAATAAATTTCTGCGATGCTGCACGGATCAAGAGAATCCTGTTCAGGACTGTGCAGCAACTTGGACACGTAAAAATCCGACGCGGGGGTGAGCAGCATATTTTGTAGAATATCGACCAGCTGATTATTGGACATATAAATCTCTTAACTAAGTTGATTAATCAATGTGGCCCGCGCTAAACGCGTGAAGCTTGCAGACAGTTCAGATCGTTGCGCGGTCAAGGCATTGGCCAGTTGAGCTTTAAGAGGGTCTTGAATTTCAGGTTTGAGCAGCATCTTCTGGAGCATGCTTTCCAACACACTGTTACGTGGCTCCAGCGCTACGTTGAACTCAACAGGCTCGCTTCCCCACACAAAATTCAACGCGTTGATTGTGACGTCGAGATCGCTGACGTCTTCACCGCTTACACTCACGTTAATGTTCAGATGACAATCGTGTAGCGAAGCGTGAACATCCCCTTTCAGGTCCACTGAGACGTTACCCTGCTGGGTCAGTGATAGCCGAGTGGTGATCGTGACAGGCGGAGCGGGTGGCAATCCTAAGTGCAGCGCTTGCCGTGAAACCGTATTACCTTCAGGCAAGACGCCAAACAGCACTTCCATGGTCATCACGGGCGATGCCAATAAGCATTTTTCAAGGGGCATAAAGGCATTGGATAACCCGGCAACGTATAAGTTGTTGAGTTCAATGTTGGTGTATTCGAGGCCTGCAATGGTTTGATCGGGGATCACTACTTGGGCGTGGTGATAGGGCTCAAGTACAGGGTCAGTGCTATCACTGAGCAGCAGGGGTAAATACCACTCGCTGTCGGATTGATTTAATGCCACACGCAAGCGATCAAACAGGTACACATCCAGCACAGTTGCGCCCTGCTGGTTATGGCTATCGGTGGGTAAACCTTGGTCTGGCACACGGCTGAATAACTCATCCAGGCTGTTGATCAAATAGGTAGACAATGCCGAACTCATTGAATCCAGGTTGTCGGGCCCGTTGAGCATGTCCGCTACGGTGCTGAGCATACTCAGCTTGCCATCCGGAGCATTCAACGCCTGTTGGATAAACTGGATCAGTACCTCGCTTTGTTCCAGATCGCCTTCAAGGGTTAACTTCTCGAACAGGAGTGTGGGCTGCTCCCCCTCGATAGCGTTCATGTTCAAGCTTGACAGCGTCACTGTCGGCACTCGTTGCTCTGCACTGCCCGCAGTTTCAAGCGCCAGAAGAGCGTTAAGTGAACAATCACTGAATGATGCACTAAACGACCCGATACCCGTGATGGACGTTCTATAAGCGTCTTCTACCCACAGTGATTGCTCAATCTGATACCGCCCAGAGAAGGTCAGCGATGGCATTTCCAGACCTTGGGTCGGGTTGGGATAATGATTGGGCAGCAAGACGACGCTAGCGTCATAGCCGGCTGGCTTGGGAAGCGAACTGACCTGCTGTACAAGCATATTTTGCAAACCGCCCAGCGTGACTTCTGTCAGCTTCATCGCAGGCAAAGGCTGCAGTGGGTCGGCCACTGCATCTTTCTGGTTCATGATGCTCCACACTTGCACGAAGCGATCAGCCACATAACCGCCGTGCTCGCCTTGCAGAAAGCCCAGATCCTGAACATCAGAACGGATCGGCAGTACAGGTTCATCGTTTTCGGTCATCCCGACCAACAGCCGAGGCAACCAGAGCCGGGCATTAGCAGGGTCATTAAGTCGCGGTTGCACGGAATTATGGATAAAACTCATCAAGGTGCTCATGGAGAAGCGCCTCCTTAAAATGATCAAAGTTGTCCGTTCAGAGGGCGATCAATTACATACAGCGCCAAGTCCTGCAGCGCCGTGCGGTAGGCCGACGGGGTAAACCCTTTGAGATAAAACAGCGCTTGGTGGGCCTCGCGCCGTGCATGGGAATACGCCATATCGATGGCCCCGCAATCGCGTAAGTCATCAATCGATCGTTGCAGCGCATCACCGCTCAGGTGCAGTTCGCCCTTGAGGGCCCGGCCAATTTCATGCTCGGCCCCCAGTCGTTGCAGCGCATAGAGCAACGGCAATGACAAGCGACCCTGAGCCAGGTCGATGCCCGCTTCTTTACCCGCCGACCCCTCGTACTCAACAATATCCAGAACGTCATCCATGATCTGGAAGGCTCGCCCCAAGGAACGTCCGAAGTAACCGGCTCGCCTTGCGTCGCGCAAGCGTCCGCCCGCCAACTCGACGCCCGCATGACACGCTAGGCGAAACAGCTCAGCCGTTTTGCGGTCAATAGTCTGGTAATAGCGAGTAAGTGCCGAATCCATATCTGTGGGCAAAGTACGATCCAACTCGTCCAGCTCGCCCCGGCAAATATCAAAAGCCGTGTCGAGCACCATGCGCACAAGGCTCATATCCCTTTCGGTCTCGACAGCCTGAGCGAAGCCGCGCAGCGCTTGAACGAACTGTAAATCGCCCACCAGCAAGGCGGTTTTAATGCCCCGTGCGGCCGATACAGAGGGCACGCCTCGACGCAATGGCGCGTCATCGACAATGTCGTCATGGATCAAGGTAGCAACGTGCAGCATTTCAAGTGACGCTGCGCCTTTATGGATCTTCGGGTCTAGAGGAGCTGGCCCCGCAACCATGCGGGCAGCCAGCATCATCACCACCGGCCGGATTTTTTTCCCGCCGTGAAACATTTGGCGCTCAATGTCCGTCAGGTAAGAGTCTTGCGCCTGCAACGCTAGATTGATCTCGTGTCGAAACTGCGGGAGATCTTCGCCCAGCAGTCCTTCACAGATAAGCGTTAGGGGCGACTCAGCAAAATCTGGGGAGTGCTGCTCTTCAGGATCACAGGCAAGTAGGCTCATCAGCTTTCCTGCCTGGCCATTTCGCGCAAACAACGGGTCAACCCAGAGGCAATGCGATCAACCAGCAAGCCTCGGATAAAGCGTGTGCTGACTGGCTCTCCCACCTCTGGCCCCAAGGGAATCTGCGGGATACGCAACGTGGTAGCCAACAGTTTTAGAGTCAATGCGCCATCGGGTTGTGCAGTCAGCAGGTAGTTGAACTCACTTTGAGGCAGAGCGATCTCGAAACATTCACTGCTCAGTGCCACTCGCTGCATTGGGTCTTGCGCACGCAATGAGGCTTGATAAATCTCTTGCAGCCTCTGCTGCGTTTCAAGATCCATCACGTAACCTTGTCCATGGCAGACCTGTATATCGCTGTCTGTTGCTACTTTATTGACCACGATATTGCACAGAGCCGTATGCAGAGCCTGCACCTTGGCACTCGACTCAGCAGGGTTGACTGCGCGGCCTTCAGCATAAACAGAGGCATGCACCTGCTCACCCGTGAGTGGCACAGTCACCGTTTGGGTGTTGCCCGTGAGATCCACTGTGTCAGAAAATTTCAACGCCGCTTCAGCTGCTTCCTTGTGATTAGTTAAGCATGCGGCCCACAAGTTAAGTTGTTGCGCAAAAGCATTGGAGTTGTAACTCACACCCTTGGCACCAAACTGGCCATCAGGCGGATTGATGACAGCACCGCTCTTGAGTGCCTCAGAGGTGTGCTCGCCCATCTCATCACTGGCGCCGTCTTGATGCCAAAACTTGCGCAATTGCTCGTTTTCGGTAAACACCTGATGATAGACATCATTGTGCTCGTTATATTCATTAACCAGCACACGGCCATTGGCCGATTGATTCAGTTGGGCACGTTCTTTTTCGAGTTGCACTAAACGCCAATACTTTTCCTCGGTCATCTCGCCTGTTTCTTCGCCTTCAGCAGGCAATGGGGCCATAAAGCCGCCTGTGTCCAGCGTGACTTGCGCGCACTCGTTGTAGTACAGCTGATACTTTCCCCGGAGCGACGCAGGTTCAAGCGTGACGCTGAAATGACGCTTATCACTACCGGACTGCACTGCCCCCAATATCACAGGCGCCACTGACAGACTGTCAAAAGAGAGCAACAGCTCCCCGCCCAATGTGTGTCCGTCGGGTTTGATGTGCTGCTTTAACGGGAAAGGACCCGCGTCAGCTATGGTAAAAACAGGCGGTAAAAAAGGATGCTCTGCCGGTGAGTCGCTCAGAGAAGCGAGGCGGGATAAAAAACCATCAATTGTCATGTCGAAGACCTTGTATGAGTGACGACCTAATTAAACTGTTCAACGCGAGCCCACTGAGAGTGTCGGTACCAACATCAAATGCTGCTCCGAACCTACCGAGTGACTACTCACTTCAAGTTCATCGACCGAAATAGAAATACCGCCCACCGTAAAACTCTCGACAGAAGTAATATTTATTTCGCGACCCGACAACATACTACTCAATCGGCCTTTATTATCTTCTACCATCTTGGCTGCCAGCGGCTCTAACACGTCTGACACCACTTGCTCAAGTCCACCGCCTCGTGGATTCAACGACAATTGCAGCTCGGGCACCTGCCCAATAACAATATTTAAATCGCCCCGAACAAGTTCCACTTCTATAGGAACGTCGAGTGGCGCATTGTCAATAACCACGTCATAGTAAAGTTTCATTAATTATCGACCTTAAGTTTGAGAATACAATCCATTCATCATCCATTTCATCCTACACGCCTACGACCCCAGCCCCCCCACATCATCATGGCGCACTTGGAGGGATTCAATATTTCAAGAAACTGTTCGGATAAGGTAACTTCCACGTCCAGCAACAAATCAGCCGTTCCAGAAAACGTCAACGGGCTCAATGTACCCAATGTAAAGCTAGGCGTTCCTCTGGCGTATGAAGTCCAATTTGCCAAAATACCTATTTTGCCGGAATCACTGGCTTCAAGATCACCCAAAGACTCGACTGCAGTGACCAAGGCCCTGTTAATGCACGCATTATTCACTATTAAAAAAACAGCTTCTTCGGGCAAAGTCAGATCAGTTATGTCCAGGGGGTGCGGGTTGTCTGTCAAGGTCGTAGCCCCTAGCAGACAACGCTCTACCAAACTAAGTTGCAGGGGTTTAAATAACAGGTCATCGCCCAATTTCAATTCTGGCAAATGAATCACAGACAGCATTTTGCGTGCCTGTGCAAAAATCATCGGCAGTACCAGCAGATTGAACAATTGTTTGTCGAACTCTTCAAACTCGCTTTGGTCGATCGTCAGAGCAACAACTGCCATTGCAATAGTCGCCTCTCTGAAGTCCAGCGTCACGTGCGCAAGTACATTACGGGATGTGCCCTGTTCAAGCTCCGCGTCTTTTAATCCCCACTTCAGATCCAGCAAGGGAAACACAAGTTGTAGCATGGGTAGTTTAGGCCGCGGCCTATGGGCTTCAAGATTAGTTAGGCCGTCTTCGCCTTGGGCGGCCTTCCATACGCTGCACTCCGGTGTATCCAATACTACATTCGGCGCTACCGGCACTTCCCACTCAATGACCCCGAGCTGATCCAACACATCAACTTCTTCACGCCCTTTAAAGGGATTGTCATCGACCGGCGCACTGGCATGATAACCGGCTAAAAGACGACTGACCTCTGACTGCGAGAGGCCAACTACCAAATCAAAATTACTCATCTATTGCCCCACTGCCCTATTGCCACATGAGAACACCACCCTTCACTTCCGATATTGACATCAGTCATGAATGAAATTTACGCTTTAAGCGCTGTTCTAAAGCTACGCAGAACCCGGGGATAAAAGAACTATCAAAACTAACGGCACACCCACACCTGGTGTAATGAGCGCCTTTAATTCATGCATAAAAAAACCCGACGGGCAAACATCACCGTCGGGGTTTTAGAGAAGTACTGCTAGCGGTTATAGGGTGTTCAGCCCGCCGTGGTTACTGGGGAAGTCACCTTATCAGCGGGGTACAACTTGAAGACATAAAACAGCACTGTCAGCAGCACTAGAAACGCCGGTCCAACGATCAACGCGATGCGCGTTTCTTCAAACCATGCCATCAGGCCGACCACCATAAGCAAGAAACCCAAGGCGGCAAAAGAGCTGTAGGGATACAGCCACATCCGGTATTTCAAGGCAGCGGCCTGTTCAGCACTCAGGCTTCGACGGAAACGCAGTTGCGCCAGCAAAATCATCAACCAAGTCCAGATAGCACCAAAGGTGGCAATGGCTGTTACCCATACAAAGACTTTCTCGGGCGCCATATAGTTAAGCACCACCCCTAGAAGGAGCACCGCGATCGATAACAACAGCGCCTGACGCGGCACCCCATTTTTCGAAGTGGTGCCAAAGTTGGCCGGTGCCTGTCCGTTTTGCGCCAGGCTGTAGAGCATGCGACCGGTACTGAAAATACCGCCATTACAGGATGACAATGCTGCGGTAATAACAACAAAGTTGATGATACCCGCGGCCGTTTTGATGCCCAGACGCTCAAAAGTCATCACGAACGGGCTGCCCTGAGTGCCGATTTCATTCCACGGGTAGATCGAGAGAATCACGAACAGCGCGCCCACGTAGAACAGCAGAATTCGCCAGAACACCGAACCGATCGCACTCGGGATGGTTTTTTGCGGGTTCTTCGCTTCACCCGCTGTCAGGCCGATCATTTCGACGCCCAGATAGGCAAACATGACCATCTGCAAGGACATCAGCACGCCCTGCATGCCATTGGGTAAAAAGCCGCCATGGGTCCAGAGATTGGAAATACCCAGCGCAACGCCGTCATTGCCAAAACCGAACGCAATAATGCCGACACCGCCCAGGACCATCGCAATGATGGTGACGATCTTGATCAGGGCAAACCAGAACTCGAATTCACCAAAGGCCTTGACCGCAATCAGGTTGATAGAGCCCATGCTAATGAGCGCTGCGAGGGCCCATATCCAGCGCGGTACATCGGGGAACCAGACACCCATGTACACCGCCACGGCGGTAATCTCCGCCACACAGGTCACCAGCCAAAGAAACCAATAATTCCAGCCGGTCAAAAAGCCGGCCAACGGCCCCAAGTAATCTTGGGCGTAGCGGCTGAAGGAGCCTGCTACCGGGTTATGCACGGCCATTTCACCGAGGGCACGCATGATCACCAAAATGGCCAGGCCACCGATGATGTAAGAGAGCATGATGGCCGGCCCGGCCATTTCTATCGCTTTGGCCGACCCTAGAAACAGGCCGACACCGATACAGGCGCCCAGCGCCATCAAACGAATGTGGCGCTCGCCCAGTTCGCGTTTCAGAGGACCGCCCTGCACGGTTTCGCCGTGGGGCTGGTGGTTGCCGACTGGCATAAATGTACAACCTCGTATTGTTATTGGATATGCAGCTGTAGGCCGGGTTGGTCACCTGCTCTCGCCTTTTGATCAGCCCTGACCTTGTAGGTCAGTAGATCAAAAGGGAAATGTCCTACAGAGATCGGCGCCGAGTATTGCACAGGGTTGGTGCACAGTCATGCCCCTCCCCAGGACCTATGTCACCTTCTGGAAGGCTCTGCTTCGATCTTCATGGCCTGATTAGAAACAGTCATGAGCGCCTCAGATTTATTCATCAAGACCCGCCCACAGCGTCTACGCTTCATTCAAGCGCAGCAAAGATGCGTACATGGATCAATCAACTATGGGCGCACTGTGGCACTCCAACTCCAGCAAAGCGTCGCAACCAATAGCGCCAATGGCTCAACCTGATCCGCCTGCGCAAAAGCCTCCGCGCAAACGCTATGGCTGGCGGGTATTTTGGGTCCTGTTACTTATGGCCCTGATTGGCCTTGTCGTTTTGGGCTTTGCCATCGCTAAAGAGGTACGCACCTCAAAAATCCAGTCACGCGAGTTCAGCCGCTTTGCTGCCAACCTGAGTTACTCAGTGCAGGCAGGCCCCAGCGATTCGATTTATTACCCGGGCTTGGGGCCCTTCGACAAACGTCTGGGTTACAGCGCACTGGGGGATTTTCTGCCGCGTCTGCTAAAGCGTGACTACGTGATTGCCGAGCAAGCTCGTTTTAGCCCTGAAATGCTGAGCTACGGTCAAAAAGGTTTTTTCGTCCCCTACGCCGAAAAGATTCAAGCAGGGCTTTCCATTACTGACTGTTCGGGTGGTTCGCTTTACCAGTACAACTACCCACAACAGCTTTACCCGACCTTTGCGAGCATTCCTCCCTTAGTGGTTCACAGCTTGCTGTTTATTGAGAACCGCGACCTGTTGGACCCTAAACAGCCTTTAAATAACCCTGCTGTCGACTGGCCCCGTTTTGCCATGGCCGCTTACTCACAAGTCGCCAAACTGTTTCACCTGCCGGGGCAATCGGCAGGGGGAAGCACCTTGGCAACCCAGCTTGAGAAATATCGGCACTCACCTGATGGTTTAACCGTATCGGGCACCGAAAAGCTGCGCCAGATGATTTCAGCCAGCGTGCGGGCTTATCAGGATGGCCCGGATACCTTGATCGCCCGTCAAAACATAGTGCGTGACTATCTCAACAGTGTGCCGCTGTCGGCCGTCCCCGGTCACGGGGAGGTACATGGCATGGCTGAAGGCATGCGCGTGTGGTACGGCACCGATTTCAATCAAGTCAATCAGTACCTCGCCAGCGCTGCTACCGACCCGCAAAGTCTTGCGAATAAGGGGCTGGCTTTGCGCGAAGTGCTGTCCTTGATGATTGCCCAGCGTCGCCCCTCCTATTATTTGACCAAGGGCCGCGATGAACTTGCACAACTGACTGACAGCCACATCCGGCTACTGGCGCAAAACAATGTAATTGATCCGGCTCTGACACAAGCCGCTTTGACCAGCCGCGTGACCTACCGCGACTGGCAGGTGTCGCCCACCCTGCAAGCGATTGAAACCAATAAGGGCATCAGCCTGGCACGCACGCGCCTGTCGGCCATGCTCAAGCGCCCGCTGTATGACCTCGACCGCCTCGATCTGTCTGCCACCAGCACCTTGCAGAGCGATTTGCAGCTGCAAGCCAGCGACTACCTGCGGCAACTGGCAGACCCTGTATTTGCCGGCAAGATGGGCCTGCTGGGAAAAAGCTTGCTGACGCCAGCCAGCACCGCGCAAGTGCGCTACAGCTTTACGCTGTTTGAATTGACACCCGACGGCGCACGGGCGCGGGTGCAGACTGACAGCACTGACCAACCTTTCGATATCAACGAAGGCAGCAAGCTGGAGTTGGGTTCAACCGCCAAGATGCGGGTACTGACCACTTACTTGCAGATCATCAGTGAGCTGCATGACCGCTATGCCAGCCAGTCGGGCAGCCAACTGAAGCAAATACAGCTGACTGATCAGGACCCGCTGACCCGCTGGGCTCTGAGTTACATGATTGCGAATCCGGGGACGAACCTCGCCAAGATGCTCGACGCGGCGCTTAACCGCACATATTCGGCCAGTCCTGGTGAAGGTTTTTTCACAGGCGGCGGCATGCATTACTTCCACAACTTCCGCAATCAGGACAACAACCGCAACCCCACGCTACGCGACGCAATACGTGAATCGATCAACTTGCCCTTCGTGCGCCTGATGCGGGACGTGGTGAGATACACCTCGTATCAAGCCCCCAGCAATAACGCTGAATTGCTCAAGGATGACTTGAACCCGCGCCGTCAGGAGTACCTGAGCCGCTTCGCCGACCGCGAAGGCACCACCTACATGCTCAAGTTCTGGAAGAAATACAAAGGCAAAGATTCCAAGGAGCGCCTTGAAACCTTTCTCGACAGCATGCGCCCGACACCTATCCGCATGGCGGCGGTGCACCGTTACCTGTTTCCGAATGCCAGCCAGGACACCTTTGACAGCTTTGTGCGAGCTCATCTCAAGAGCGACAAGATCACCGATGAGCGTTTAGCCAAGCTTTATCAAAGCTACGGCCCGGGTGCTTACGACCTCCCCGATCAGGGCTATATCGCCAAGGTGCATCCGCTTGATTTATGGATGGCGGGCTATTTGCTGAAAAACCCCGAGGCCACCTTCAAGCAAGCGGTCGCCGCCAGCGTGTTCGAGCGTCAGGAAGTGTATAGCTGGCTGTTTAAAAGCCGGCACAAGAGCGCCCGCGACAGCCGGATTCGCACCATGCTTGAGATCGAAGCCTTCCTCGATATTCACCAGCGCTGGCAACAAGTGGGTTACCCGTTTGACCATTTGGTGCCTTCCCTTGCCACAGCGCTGGGCAGCTCGGGGGATCGCCCGGCGGCGCTGTCCGAACTGATGGGCATCATCCTTAACGATGGTGTGCGCTTACCGGTTTTACGTATTGATACGCTGCATTTCGCGGCCAATACACCGTATGAGACACGGCTGATAAACGATCCTGACAAAGGCGTGAGAGTAATGCCCAGCGAAGTCGCGACCGCCCTGCGCGAGGCATTGTCGCAAGTGGTTGACGCGGGCACCGCACGGCGGGTCTCGGGCAGCTTCACTCTCGACAACGGCTCCCCACTGGCCATGGGTGGTAAAACGGGCACAGGCGACAACCGCATTGAAAGCATGGGCGCTGGGGGGCGAATCATCAGCTCCAAGTCCATCAATCGCACGGCAACCTTTGTGTTCTATATCGGCGAACATCACTTTGGCACCTTGACGGCATTCGTACCCGGCCGCTCAGCAGAAGCCTTTACGTTCACCTCTGCCTTACCGGTGCAAGTGCTGAAAGGCATGGCTCCGATCCTCACCCCCTACCTGCAACCCGGCTCCCATACACGATGCACAGCCCCGCAAAATCTGAGCGCGTTGTAAGAAACGCGCCAATCCGTATTTATTACGAATAATTACCGTTCATCGCCTCAACTTTACGCGATCTAAGATATATCTTAAGTTATGTCTAACTTAATGAGAGAGCGAAGAGAAATGAGAGAACATCATCCCCATCACCACGCACAGCGCGCGGGACAAGAAGGTTCAGAGAAACGCAACGGTCGTGAACGCGGCCCGGGCCAAGACGGCTTTGAAAAACGCACTGGCCGCGAGCGCGGCGGACGTGGGCCTCGTGTATTTGCGCCTGGCGATTTGAAATTACTGCTGCTGGCACTGATTGCTGAGCAACCGTGCCACGGTTACGACCTTATCCGCCAGATTGAAGGGCTGTTCGATGGTGCTTATAGCCCCAGCCCCGGTGTCATCTATCCGACACTGACCTTTCTGGAAGAAAGCGAAATGATTCAGGGCGATGCCCAAGGCGGCAAAAAACGCTACACCATCACCGATCTTGGCCGTCAGTCCTTGAGTGATCAAGCCGTGGCGCTGGATGGTGTACGCATGCGCATCGATGTGAGCAAGCGCTCACTGCGCGGCCATGACCGTCCCGAAGAAATACATGAAGCGATACACAACCTGCGCCACGCCTTGCAAATGCATCATGGTCGCTGGAACCCGGCAGAAATCCTGCGGGTTCGTGAGTTGCTCAACAACACCGCCAAAGCCATCGTCGATGGCCCGGTTACTGCTCAGCCCGTGCAGGAGAATGATCAATGAACGACACCAATGCTCTGACCATTCACAGGGTCATGCATGAAATTAAACGTCGCAAACTGGAGGTGCTGCGCGTGGTCGACCTGACCCCGCGCATGCGCCGTATTACCGTGGGCGGGCCCGAATTGGCAGGGTTCATCAGCTTGGGCAGCGATGATCACGTAAAACTGTTTTTCCCGCAGAACGAACAGGAACTGACGGCACTGGAATCGTTGGAGTTAGGCGCTGGGAAAAAAACCGGTGCCATGCCCCCAATGCGCGACTACACCCCGCGCCGTTATGACCTTGACGCTCTGGAGCTGGATATCGACTTTGTGCTGCACGGAGATGGCCCTGCTGCCACATGGGCGGCACAAGCCAAACCTGGGCAGTTCCTGCACATTGGCGGCCCGCGTGGCTCGATGGTAGTACCCGACATTTTCGACAGCTATCTGCTGATTGGCGATGAGACCGCTTTGCCAGCCATTGCCCGTCGGTTGGAAGAGCTGCCCGGCAACCGCCGTGCACTGGTGGTCGTGGAGGTCGAAAACGCGCTTGAAGAGCAACCCCTGAAGAGTGCGGCAGCCGTTGAGGTGATTTGGGTACACCGAGACAATCCTGAGCAAGATCTGCTCAAAACCGTTGAAGGGCTGACAATCCCAGCGGGCCAGTTGTATGCCTGGGTCGCTACCGAAAGCACGCTGTCACGCAAAGTGCGCAGAGTGCTGCTGGATACCCATGGCTTGAACGACGAATTCGTTAAAGCCGCCGGTTACTGGCGGTTGGAAGGCAGCGACGAAGAGTAAATCGCGGCTTCACTCTAACCCTCTACAGAGGGTTAGAGTGCGTCGCCGACCATGCGCTTGCTTCCCACCCATCGATCAAGCGCCACCAGCATCAGCGCCACAACGAAAAATCCCGCCAAAATTTCGCCCGCATTGAGAAACACCTGCGCATACCCCAACTTGCCCACATCAATAAATGGGTACGGGTAAACACCCAGCAAGTGCCCACGCAACAAGATGTAGGCGAAATACAGGACCGGGTAAAGAGCCCATACTCCGATATGACTCACACGTAGCAAGCCTTTAGGCACGCAATACCACCAGTACAACGTAAACAGCACTGGCATCACGTCATGCAGCAACTCGTTGGCCAACCATGCCACACCGTGAGGTTGCCAGAGCTGGCGCAGCAACAGGCTGTATGCGACACCCACCACGATAATGCTCACCGTAATACCGCTGCTTACCCACGCTTGCAGGAAAAAACTCCTGCCTTTTGAAGATCGAGAGATCACTGCATAGGTCAGCACCGTTGCAACCATCGTGTTGGTGAGCACGGTAAAAAAACTGAAATAACTCAACAGACCGCCGATCACACTGGCGCCCGATGCCCAGCGCATCAGCAGGACCACATACAGTTGAATCGCCAGCCCGCCCCAGCCCAGCAATGCCATCAACGTACATAGCCAGTGCTTTGGCGCGGCATTCATGCCCGACTCAGAGTTCGCGCTTGGTACGGGCATATTTCACATACAACTTTTCGACCTTTTCTCGCGCCCAAGGTGTTTTGCGCAAGAAGGTCAGACTCGACTTGATACTCGGATCGCTCTTGAAGCAACGAATATCAATGCGCTCGGCTAGGCCTTCCCACTCGTAGTGCGCCACCAGCGCCGTGAGGATCTGTTCCAGCGTCACGCCGTGCAAAGGATTGTGGTTGGGTTCAGTCATGCCGAGCCTTTTAGCAAGTGAAGGAAAGCCGCGCACCTTAGCCGAGCGCCTGCTCAGGGGGAAGCGCATTCGCACAGGCAGAGTCTAGACGTCACCACCGATGCGGTGAAAGTTCCGCTTGGAGATGATGAAAGCAATGTTATATTGTAACTATTGTTTGCGACTTTATCTCTCCTTGCCAAGGAATCTGCAATGCCCTGCCCCGCTCTATCTCGACGCCCCCTGCGCTTGACACCCATTGCCACGGCTTTACTGTTCGCCTCCCCTGTCTTCGCCCTCGAACTGCAACCCCAAGTCATCACCGGCAATCCGTTAGGCAACAGCCAGCTGGCCTCGCCCACAACGGTTCTGGAAGGCGACGATCTGCTCCTGCAACAACAGGGCAGTTTGGGTGAAACGCTGAAAAACCAGCCCGGCGTGTCGTCATCCTACTTCGGCCCCGGAGCCAGCAGACCCATCATTCGCGGACTTGATGGCGACCGTATTCGTATATTGCGCAACGGTGTTGGTGCGCTTGATGCGTCATCCCTGTCTTACGACCACGCGGTTCCACTCGACCCGGTCAATGTTGAACGCATCGAAATCGTGCGCGGGCCAGCGGCCCTGCTGTATGGCGGCAATGCTATTGGAGGAGTGGTCAATACATTCGACAACCGCATCCCTACGCAAGCGATCGAAGGTATTCATGGCGCGGGGGAACTGCGTTATGGCGGCGCGGACACCACACGCAGCAGCGCTGGGAAACTGGAAGCCGGTAATGGGACTTTTGCCCTGCACCTGGATGCCAACGCCCGAGAATTCAACGACCTTAAAATTCCCGGCTATGCCCGCGATCGACATGCACCGCAAAGTGAAGACGGGAACGAAAAGAAAGGCCGTTTAGGCAATAGTAATGGTCGCCAGGATGGCGGTTCAGTCGGTGGTTCCTATACCTGGGACGACGGTTATGCTGGCCTTTCCTACAGCAATTACGACGCGAACTACGGCTCGCCAGCGGAGCAGGATGTACGCATCCGCATGAAGCAGGATCACTACGCTTTCGCGTCTGAAATTCGCAACCTGCAGGGCCCCTTCAGCTCAGTGAAAATCGACGCTGGCTACACCGACTATGAACACCGCGAAATTGAAGGTGGTGAAGTGGGCACCACCTTCAAGAACAAGGGTTATGAAGGCCGTGTCGAGGCCCGTCACGTTCCCCTTGGCCCACTCAATGGGGTCATTGGTGCGCAGGTAAACCGCAATGAATTCTCGGCCTTGGGCGAGGAAGCCTTCGTACCGCAGACCGATACCAACAGCGGTGCTTTGTTTATTCTGGAAGAGGTGCAAGCCTACGAACAGCTCAAGCTTAGCCTTGGCGGGCGACTTGAGCACACCGTGGTGGACCCGCATGCCCAGGGCAATGAGCGCTTTGCCGCTGCCGAGCGCTCCAAAAGCTTCACCGCAGGCAGCCTGTCATCGGGCGCCGTGCTCACCCTGACACCGATCTGGTCGCTGGCCGCGACGCTGGGTTATACCGAACGGGCACCAACCTTCTACGAGCTTTATGCCAATGGCGCTCATGTTGCCACCGGCACCTACGAGGTGGGTAACGCCAACTTGTCCAAAGAAAAAGCCGTCTCCAGCGACCTGGCGTTACGCTTCGACAACGGTACACATAAAGGCAGCGTTGGCGTTTTTTACAGCCATTTCTCCAATTACATCGGTCTTCTGGGCACGGGCCGTACACTCAATGATGAAGGCGAAGCTGACGCAGACGGCATTCCTGAATACACCTATTCCGGGGTTCGGGCACGCTTCACCGGCTTCGAGGCCAAGGACCACTGGACACTGGGTGAAAGTGCCTACGGAAAATTTGCACTGGAGCTCTCCGGTGATTACACACGCGCCACTAACCTCGACTCAGGCGAACCCTTGCCGCGAATCGCTCCCCTGCGATTGAACAGTGGTCTGCTGTGGGAATCTGATCGCTGGCAAGCGCGAGTCGACGTGCAGCACGCCAGCAATCAAGGCCGCGTTCCGGACAATGAGTCAGGCACCAACGGCTACACCACCGTGGGGGCCAGCGCGGGCTATCACTTCGATGTCGGCAGCAGTCAATGGCTGGCTTTCGTCAAAGGAGACAATTTGACCAACCAGACCGTACGTTATGCGAGTTCAATTTTAAGAAATATTGCCCCCGCTCCCGGCCGCGGTATCGAGCTCGGACTACGAACCACCTTCTAGGCTGGACGCCTTTAAAATCATGGCCTCCAACCAACAGGGGGTGCGACATAAAAGCCCTGAGACGAACCGCCGCAGCACACTGTTACCGATTCAGAAATGATCCATGTCATTTAAAGTGCTGTTTCAAAATGTTTTGGGGCTTTATCATTCGCACATAAAGGGTTGAAACGATTCAGTTTATCCCGATCGACGCAAAGTTAGCGCTACCTCTGGCAGCCCTACTCACGCCAAGAAAAATCTAAAGACTCAATTTTTGACATGCCCACTTTCGTGATTCCGCACCCATTCAACGCAAGCCGCGCATATGCCGCAGCGAAGCAGCTTGAAGGTGTGCGGCCGGCAAAAAAAAATGGTTCGCAGCGCGAATATCAGCCGGGTAGCAACTACAGTCACGTCATAGCGTTAAACATCGTTGCACGCGGTGAGGCCTGCGCCTTCAACCCATTCAACACGTCAACCTGCATGCCCACCTCCGCGCTCGGAGTACAGCGCACTGTTGTACAGCGAGATCGCTGTCAGGGACTGGCTGCCCACTGAGTGACGCACCGACTGGTCGCCTGACCAACGGACTACAACGGCAACCTTGAAGGTTGTCACCAAGAACCTATTTAGTTGATTCATTCCCGCATCGATACGTGTCCACAAGACGTGTAACGACAGGGTATCTATAACGTAACGGAGAACCACACTATGAGCACTGATAGTGCTTTCAGTCGAAGCCGCCTGCTACCGAGCCTGCTCGGTATCTTGCTGCTGCTTATGGGCCTGGCCATGTTGGTCGGGGGTATCAAACTGGTAACACTCGGCGGGTCTTGGTACTACCTGCTGGCCGGTATCGGTTTTGGCTTATCAGGCGCATTGCTGATTGCCGGGCGCCGTGCGGCGCTGGGTCTGTATGCTCTGGTGCTGTTCGCCAGCACTGTTTGGGCCTTGATGGAAGTGGGTCTGGACTGGTGGCAACTGGTGCCACGTCTGGCACTGTGGTTCGCCATCGGTATCGTCCTGCTGCTGCCTTGGTTTCGTCGTCCCGTGCTACGCGGCCAATCGGCCCCAATGGCCACTGGCGCACTGAGCGTTGCCGTTGTATTGGCAGGCGCAGCTGCACTGGCTAGCCAGTTCACCAGCCCAGGCGAAATCAAAGGTCAACTGGACCGTGAAGCAGTACCAGGTGTGACCAATGCTGCACCAGAAATGCCTGAAGGCGACTGGCAGTCCTATGGCCGCACGGCTTTCGGTGATCGTTACTCGCCACTGAAACAAATCACTCCGGAAAATGCCCACAAGCTGGTTCCAGCCTGGACAATCCGTACCGGTGACATGCCAGGCGAAGGTGATCCGGGCGAAACAACTGCCGAGAACACTCCGCTGAAAGTGAACGGCATGCTCTATGTGTGTACACCACACAGTCAGGTACTGGCCCTTGACCCGGATACCGGCAAGGAAATCTGGCGCTACGACCCGAAGATCAGCACGCAAAATGCTGAAAACTTCAAAGGTTGGGCACACATGACCTGCCGCGGCGTGAGCTATCACGACGAAAACGCATACGCTAAAGCGAGCACCGACGAAAACGCTGCCGAGCCTGCTGCCTCCAGCAACTCGTGCCCACGTCGCCTGTTCTTGCCAACCGCTGACACCCGCCTGATCGCACTGAACGCCGACACCGGTAAAGTGTGTGAAGACTTCGGTGACAACGGCGCAATCGACCTGCGTCATAACGTCGGTGGCTTTGCACCGGGTGGCTACTACTCCACTTCGCCACCTGCCGTGACCAAAGATCTGGTTGTGGTTGGCGGTCACGTGACCGATAACATCTCCACTGACGAGCCATCCGGTGTGATCCGTGCGTACGACGTACGTACCGGTAAACTGGTCTGGAACTGGGACAGCGGTAACCCTGAAGCCACCGCTCCGATTGCTGAAGGCGAAACCTACACCCGTAACTCGCCTAACATGTGGTCGATGTTCGCGGTCGACGAAGACCTTGGCATGCTGTACCTGCCAATGGGCAACCAGACCCCTGACCAATACGGCGGCGACCGTACCGAAGACTCCGAGCGTTATGCCGCAGGCATCACTGCTCTGGATATCAAAACCGGTAAAGTCCGCTGGTACCGTCCGCTTACTCACCATGACCTGTGGGACATGGACGTAGGTGGTCAACCAACGCTGATGAACCTGAAAACCGCTGAGGGTGAGAAACCGGCTCTGCTGGCGTCCACCAAACAAGGCAGCATCTACGTACTGGACCGTCGCACGGGTGAGGACATTGTTCCAATCCACGAAGTGCCAGCTCCAGGCGGCGCTGTCGAAGGCGACCACACTGCTCCTACTCAGCCTCGTTCAGAGCTGAACATGATTCCGCCGGTTCTGACCGAGCGTGACATGTGGGGCGTGACTCCATTTGACCAAATGCTGTGCCGGATCAACTTCAAATCCCTGCGTTACGACGGCATGTACACCCCGCCTTCGTTGCAAGGTTCGATTGTGTATCCAGGCAACTTCGGCGTGTTCGACTGGGGTGGTATCTCGGTTGACCCGGTACGTCAGATTGCTTTCCTGAACCCAAGCTACATGGCTTTCACCTCCAAACTGGTTCCTCAGGCGGATGTGGCAGCAATGGGTCCACGTAAAGGCGAAACCTCGGGCGTTCAACCGAACAAAGGCGCTCCATACGGCGTGATTCTGGAGCCTCTGTTGTCGCCACTCGGTCTGCCTTGCCAGGCACCGGCGTGGGGCTACGTTGCTGCGGTCGACCTGACCAACAACGAAGTGATCTGGAAACACAAAAACGGCACCGTGCGTGACAGCTCGCCGGTTCCAATCCCACTGGCTATGGGTGTTCCAAGCTTGGGCGGTACAGTGACCACTGCAGGGGGTGTTGCCTTCCTGAGCGGTACACTCGACCAATACCTGCGTGCTTACGATGTAAGCAACGGTAAGCTGTTGTGGGAAGGTCGTCTGCCTGCTGGCGGCCAGACCACTCCGATGACTTACACCGGCAAGGATGGCACCCAATATGTGGTGGTCATGGCCGGCGGTCACGGCGGTCTGGGCACTAAAGCCGGTGACTACCTGGTGGCGTTTAAACTGGCTGAGTAAGTAATACAGCTGGTTGTTGAAGAAGCGGCTATCGAGAGATAGCCGCTTTTTTTATGGCCGCTGTTTTATACGCTGACCGTTGTAAATAATCGCCCTCAACGTGGTCATCCCCGCCTCAAAGCAAAGCAAGGCTGTGCTGCCACTCAACGCCCCGGCCTCCACCTGCAGCCCCAGACTGTGGCTCAAGCGCACACCCGCTTGGCATTTCAAGGGCATTTAGGCTCTGCAAACGACCCTGACCGTCTACAGTCCTTAGGTTCCAATCAACCCAGCGCCGAGGACTGCACGTGATGCGACATGAAAATCGCTTCACCATTGAAACGACTGCCACTGCGCCCCATCTAAGACTCATACTCAATTGCGCAGGTGCCCCATGAGCGACCAGCAAAAATTTTCAGAAGACACGGTAGAAGCCTCTGATGTAGAACACACCGAGCCCGAACATTCCATACACACGGGTGGCACCGAATTGGCATTGCCAGGCCAGAATCTGCCTGACAAGGTTTACATCATCCCGATTCACAACCGCCCATTCTTCCCGGCTCAAGTCTTGCCGGTCATCGTCAATGAAGAACCTTGGGCCGAAACCCTCGAATTGGTCAGCAAGTCGCCGCATCACTCTTTGGCGCTGTTTTTTGTCGACACGCCCCCCGATGACACTCGTCATTTCGACACCGACAGTCTTCCGGAATACGGCACGCTGGTGAAGGTGCATCACGCCAGCCGCGAAAACGGCAAGTTACAGTTCGTCGCGCAAGGCCTGACCCGCGTACGCATCAGCATGTGGCTCAAACATCACCGTCCGCCGTATCTGGTGGAGGTTGAGTACCCGCAAGAAAACAAAGCCCCTACCGATGAGGTGAAGGCTTACGGCATGGCCTTGATCAATGCGATCAAAGAGCTGCTACCGCTTAATCCGTTGTACAGCGAAGAGCTGAAAAACTACCTCAACCGCTTCAGTCCCAACGACCCTTCGCCGCTCACTGACTTTGCCGCAGCCCTGACCTCGGCCACCGGCAACGAGCTGCAAGAAGTGCTCGATTGCGTGCCGATCCTCAAGCGCATGGAAAAAGTTCTGCCCATGCTGCGCAAAGAAGTTGAAGTCGTACGTCTGCAAAAAGAGATTTCAGCAGAGGTGAACCTCAAGATTGGCGAGCATCAGCGCGAGTTTTTCCTCAAGGAACAACTCAAGGTGATCCAGCAAGAGCTGGGCCTGACCAAAGATGATCGCAGCGCGGATATCGAACAATTCAAGCAACGTCTTGAAGGTAAAACCCTGACGGCGCAAGCGCAAAAACGTATCGATGAAGAACTCAACAAACTGTCGATTCTGGAAACCGGCTCCCCCGAATACGCTGTGACCCGCAACTATCTGGACTGGGCCACGGCGCTGCCGTGGGGGGTCTATGGCCAGGACAAGCTCGACCTCAAACACGCCCGCAAAGTACTCGATGCCCATCATGCCGGGCTCGATGACATTAAAAACCGCATTATCGAATTTCTCGCCGTGGGCGCTTACAAAGGCTCTATCAGCGGGTCTATCGTCTTGCTGGTGGGACCGCCAGGCGTGGGCAAAACCAGCGTCGGCAAGTCGATTGCGGAGTCTCTGGGCCGTCCGTTCTACCGCTTCAGCCTGGGCGGCATGCGCGATGAAGCCGAGATCAAGGGTCACCGGCGTACCTACATCGGCGCCCAACCCGGCAAGCTGGTGCAGGCGCTCAAAGATGTCGAAGTGATGAACCCGGTGATCATGCTCGATGAAATCGACAAAATGGGCCAGAGCTTCCAGGGCGACCCGGCTTCTGCATTGCTGGAAACCCTGGATCCTGAGCAAAACGTCGAGTTCCTCGACCACTACCTCGATTTGCGTCTAGACCTGTCCAAAGTGCTGTTCGTGTGCACCGCCAACACCCTGGACTCCATCCCCGGCCCCCTGCTGGACCGCATGGAAGTCATTCGTCTCTCCGGTTACATCACCGAAGAGAAAATCGCGATTGCCAAACGCCATTTGTGGCCAAAGCAGCTGGAAAAAGCCGGCGTTTCGAAAAACAGCCTGAGCATCAGCGACAGCGCCCTGCGCCATGTCATCGACGGGTATGCCCGTGAGGCCGGGGTACGCCAGTTGGAAAAACAACTGGGCAAACTGGTGCGCAAAGCAGTCATCGAACTCCTCGAAGACCCTAAGGCGGTGATCAAGATAGGCCCCAAAGACCTCGAAGCCTCTCTGGGAACACCGATATTTCGAAACGAGCAGGTGATCAGCGGCACCGGTGTGATTACCGGCCTGGCATGGACCAGCATGGGAGGCGCCACGCTACCGATTGAAGCGACACGTATTCATACCCTGAATCGCGGTTTCAAATTGACCGGTCAATTGGGCGATGTGATGAAAGAGTCTGCCGAAATCGCCTACAGCTACGTCAGCGCCAACCTTCAGCAGTTTGGCGGCGACCCACGGTTCTTCGACGAAGCCTTTGTGCATTTGCACGTGCCTGAAGGTGCAACGCCCAAAGACGGCCCGAGTGCGGGTGTGACCATGGCCAGCGCCTTGTTGTCATTGGCGCGTAATCAGCCACCGAAAAAAGGCATCGCCATGACCGGTGAACTGACGCTCACCGGGCATGTTCTGCCCATTGGTGGTGTGCGCGAAAAGGTGATTGCTGCACGACGGCAAAAAATTCACGAACTGATTCTTCCTGAACCCAACAAAGGGCACTTTGATGAGTTGCCTGACTACTTGAAAGAGGGGATCACCGTGCACTTTGCCAAACACTTCAGCGACGTGGCCAAAGTATTGTTTCAACGCTAGTGAGTTGATTCCGTGAGCAGGGCCAGGCGATTGTGCGCTGGCCCGCAGTCTCATTCCTGTATTCCACGGCATGGCTTGGCACACTCACTGTTATTTCTGACAGTAGACAGCCATTCAGGTCTCGACGTAAAAATGCGACCCATAGCCCACATGGATTACGTCGGGAAACCAAGATGCCACTTCATCATCCTGCACATCAAAACCCAGATGTTTTTTGGCCGGCATTATTCGACCAAGCCGTGTTCAATCCCAAAACGCGAGGCGAACTCAAGGCTGAGATACTGGACCGACGACCGTTCACGGCCCAGGAGATGACCTTTGCCAGTAGCCACAAGAAAATTGTGATTACCGCTGAGTTCGACGACTTCGGATCAAAGCACTATCGAGCCATCACGCTCACTCTGGACGTCAATATCCAGTCCGGCATTTACCTTTTCAAAAAAGGTGAAGCGGGCCCCGTGTGGGGGATGACGTATTTAGAATGTGCGGAAGTGAATGGCATAGAGGTTTATCACTTGAACGAGGCGGCCGTCGGTACATTGCACCTCAGTGTTGTCGAGAGTTGTTACAGCGCTCGACTCTTCACCCTTGAATGCCTTGACCATAACGATGAAACATTAGAAATGTGCGGCGATTTCAAAATCAGCCCACCCCATGCTTCCTTCAAATATTGATACTGAACTCCAGCACCGGCCAACGAAAATGGCGCAGCACACTTGATGGGGTATGCTGCGCCATTGTTTTTGTCTGACTGGAGCTTTGAATGTCCCTCACTCGCTTAATGACTGCGCTCAGCCTCGGCCTGCTGACTGCCTGTGCACACTCGCCTGTCGACAACATTAATGTTGAAGAGCAAAGCGACTGCCCGTTGCAACTCCACGTCGGGCAACCTCTCACGGTGTCTTTGCCAAGCAACCCTACAACAGGTTATCGCTGGGCCATTCAGGACTCAGCCGGGGGCGTATTACGCAGTCTCAGCCCGGAGGTCTACACCAGTGCCGAGAATGGGCAAGTGCTGGGCAGCGGCGGGCAATCTACCTGGCGCTTTCAGGCCATTGCTGCGGGCAACGGACGCTTGCGGCTGACCTATCAACAACCGTGGGAACCCGAAGCCGAACCGGCGCAAACCTTTGACTGCGCGATCACGGTGAACTGAGAGACCCCGACTGACCCTCGCAACACAGACCTACTGGCAGTTATGACAGTAGACGTCGTGTGACATCCGCTCATGATGCCTTCTCGTCATTATTAAACTGAGAGGGTTCAATCATGGTCGATAACACGCCAAAATCCGCCGCTGTTAACAGCACCCACAAACCCCAAAAACAAGGGCCGCAAACATCTCGCCTCAGGGTCAGTGAAGCAACTGCCACAGTGACCGGCAGACCTGATTTCAACGCCGATGACATTCTGCTCGGTAGCGGCTTGAATACCGTCAGCATTGCGGCGTCGGCAGCAACGTTTGGGTCTTATGAGTACCGCGTGATCAACTTCACGCTGACACTGGGTCTGGAATCAGGGCAATACACGTTCACCTCCGGTCAGGCCGGTGACATTCATGCACTCTCCTATGTCGAGTTCGCGACGATAGGCGGCAATGAGGTGTACTACAACTGCGAAGGTCTGAGTGGGACATTGGACCTCCAAGTTGAAGGAAGTACCTACACCCTCACTGCCTTTTCGTTCTCCGCAAAAGACAGCGAAGGCATTGACTTGACTGTCACTGGCAATCTGGCCGTGTCATCCACGCTGTGTGAATGTGACTAGCAGTCATCCTCCAGCCCCTTAAGATGCGTGGTTCATCAGACAAACCGCGCATCCCGGCGCCAACTTGGCTAAAATACCGCCCCTTTGAAAAATCACCGCCGGAACCGCCGTGAGCCAAGACCCCGACCGTATATTCGCCCAGCCCCTGGCCCAGGTGCCGGACTTCGCCTTTAACGAAGACGTCGTGCGGGTGTTCCCGGACATGATCAAACGCTCGGTGCCCGGTTATCCGACCATTGTCGAAAACCTCGGGGTACTTGCCGCCCAATTCGCTCAGCCCAACAGCGTGCTATACGACTTGGGCAGTTCACTGGGGGCCGTCACTCAGGCATTGCGTCGTCATGTGCGCACAGAAGGCTGCTCCGTGATTGCCGTAGACAACTCGGCGGCGATGGTTGAGCGCTGTCGCGAGTACCTCAACGGGCAAAACTCGATGTTTCAGGAGTTGCTGCCGGTAGAGGTCATTGAGGGCGACATTCTTGCCCTGGAGTTTCAGCCCGCATCGGTGGTGGCACTGAACTTCACCCTACAATTCATTGCCCCACACGAGCGGCTGACCTTGCTCAGCCGCATCCGCCAGTCGTTACTGCCTGGCGGTGCGCTGATTTTGTCGGAGAAACTGCGTTTCAGTGATCCTCAAGAGCATGAACTGCTGACTGACCTGCACATCGCCTTTAAACGCGCCAACGGTTACAGCGACCTCGAAATAGCGCAAAAGCGCAGCGCCATCGAAAACGTCATGAAGCCCGACAGCCTCGAAGAACACCGCGAACGCCTGCTGGCGGCCGGGTTCTCGAAAGTCGTGCCGTGGTTCCAGTGTCTTAACTTTGCCTCGTTGATTGCCTTGCCATGATTGATCTTTCCCCCCTCGTCCGGCGTCTTGCCGCAACACCTCTGGCTGAATGGGCCACCACACTGCAAGCCCGGCTCGACGCCAAAATGGAGAAAGGTCATGGCGACCTTGAGCGCTGGCAAAGCGCCCTGGATGCATTGCCTGACGTTGTACCAACCGAAATCGACTTGCTTGACGGCCTGAGGCTGGACACCGACTGCGACGACGAAACCCGTGCACAGATGCGTCAGGCACTGATGGGCTTGTCACCGTGGCGCAAGGGGCCGTTCGATTTGTTCGGGGTACATGTCGACACGGAATGGCACTCCGACTGGAAGTGGTCGCGGGTCGCACCCCACATCGACCTGCAGGGCAAACGCGTCCTCGATGTGGGTTGCGGCAATGGGTATTACATGTGGCGCATGCTGGGCGCGGGCGCACACAGCGTGATCGGGGTCGATCCAAACTGGCTGTTCTTCTGCCAGTTCCAGGCTGTACAACGCTACTTGCAGCAAGAAGCGGCGTGGCACCTGCCCTTCCCGTTCGAAGACCTGCCCGCGAATCTGGAAGGCTTTGACACCGTGTTTTCCATGGGCGTGTTCTACCATCGCCGCTCGCCCATCGAGCACTTGCTCGCGCTCAAAGACTGCCTGGTCAAAGGCGGCGAACTGGTGCTGGAAACGCTAGTGATTGAAGGTGATGTCAATCAGGTGTTGATGCCCGAAGACCGCTACGCGCAAATGCGCAACGTCTGGTTCCTGCCGTCAATTGCGGCACTGGAGCGCTGGTTGCGCCGCGCGGGTTTCAGCGATGTACGCTGCGTGGATGTGAGCATCACCACGGTGGAAGAACAACGCGCCACAGAATGGATGAAGTTTCAGTCGCTCAGTGATTACCTTGACCCGAACGACCACAGCAAAACCATCGAGGGGCTGCCAGCGCCGATGCGGGCAGTGATAGTGGCGAAGAAGTAAGCCCTGCTCATCAGTGCCCGTACGGCTACTTCGCTCGTCGGGCCTTGAAGAACTCGCTGAGGATCGCCCCGCACTCCTCGGCCAAGACCCCGCCTTCGAACAGCACGCGGTGATTAAGAAAGCCTTGGGTAAAGAACTGCCCCTGGCTTTCTACAATCCCTGCCTTGGGCTCCACCGCGCCGTACACCACCCGCGATACCCGCGAATGCACGATCAGGCCCGCACACATGCTGCACGGCTCCAGGGTTACGTACAGCGTACTGCCGGGCAACCTGTAGTTACTGGCCGCAGCAGCGGCAGCCCGAATGGCGACCATTTCGGCATGGGCACTGGGATCGCTGCCACTGATCGGGCAGTTGAACCCTCGACCAATAATCTCGCCGTCTTGCACCAGCACCGCGCCCACCGGCACTTCGCCTAACGCGGCACCCTGCGCGGCCAACGCCAGCGCTTCACGCATGTACTCTTGATCGCGACTGCGGTCGATGATCTGGGGTTGACGCCCTTGTCGCATCAGGAAACCTCAATGGCGGCCATCAGGCCGGTTTCCATGTGGTCAATCACATGGCAGTGGAACATCCACACGCCGGGATTATCCGCCACCAGCGCTACGCGGGCACGCTCGTTTTTACCCAACAGGTAAGTATCGGTGAAATAGGGTGTGATCTTTTTGCGATTGGACGCCAGCACTTTGAAGCTCATACCGTGCAAGTGAATCGGGTGCTGGTACTGCGTCATGTTCTTCAATTCGAAAATGTAGCTCTGCCCCAGCTTGAGCTTGGCAATAGGGCGATCAGCACAGGTCTTGTCCTTGATGTCCCAGGCAATACCATTGATTTGCCACAGGCTGGGCGGTTGATCACCGTTCTGATTCTCTGACACCGAGCCGACCCATTCAAAGTTGAAATTAATCTTCTCGGCATTTGCCACATCCGGCTCGGCAATCGGATTGGCTGGCAACGCAGGCGGCCATTCGTTCGGGGCATCGTTATTAGCGACCGAACGCAATGTGCCCAAACGCACAGGGCCATCACGCAACGACAACTCTTCACCTGCAGGCGGCGCCTTGATCGCCAGACAAATACGCATGCCCGGCCCTAGCCAGTAATCCTTGCCCAGCGGGCGTGGCTCGATGGGGTTACCGTCCAGTGCGTAAATTTTGGCTTCAACGCCGGGAATATTCAGGCGATAGGTCAGCGTGTTGTCGAGGTTGAGAATCCGCACCCGGGTGATCTGCCCGGCGGGCAAATCAATGGTTGGTACATGGGTGCCGTTAATCGTCGACAACCGTCCCGCTGTCCCCCCTCGTGCGGCTTCACGGGTGATGCTGAACGGCAGAAAACCGCCCTCTTCGTCCACGTGCCAGTTTTTGATGCTCAGCGTGCGTTCGTGCTTGAAACCCGTGGGCTCGCGCTCTTCCACAATCAGCGGCCCGACCAGCCCCCGGCCCAGCTCTTCGCTGCTGTTGACGTGCGGGTGATACCAATAGCTGCCGGCATCGGGTACACGGAATTTGTAATCGAAGTACTCACCGGGCAGAACAGGCAATTGCGACACATAAGGGACGCCGTCCATTTCCAGCGGCAGACGGATGCCATGCCAATGAATGGTGGTCGCCACGGGTAAATGATTGATGAAGCGCACCCGCAGCCATTCGCCCTGACGCACCCGTAACTCCGTGCCGGGCGCCGAAGGGCCAAAGGCCCAGGCCTCGGTCTGATGACCCGGCACCAGCTCAACATCAAGCGGAGCGGCGATCAGTTCGTAATCGTGGCCAGCTTCAGCATCGGCCATCTTGCCTAACCAGTAACGCGAAGCGCCTCCTGCGCCAACACCCACCACTACCAGGCCGGCCAAACCACCGAGTATTTGTCGACGGGTAAAGGACATGGATTTAATTACCTCTCGTATCCGGCGCGGGCGCTGAGCCCGCAAAAGGCGAATACGATACACCTGCAAATGAGAAATCGTAAGAGCAAGCGCCCTCACCCTAACCCTCTCCCGGAGGGAGAGGGGACTGATCTACGTCGTGGCTACCTTTTCCAGACGACACAAAATAGCCTCTCTCCCTCTGGAGAAGGACTGATCCACGTCGTAGCAAATTTCCAAAACGACACAAAACAGCCCCCTCTCCCTCTGGGAGAGGGTTGGGGTGAGGGGCTTTTGCCTCCATAAAAAAGGCGGCCAACACAGAATGTTGGCCGCCTTTTTCAGTTCAAACCGTTAAGCCGGTCTGACTTATTCCCACTCAATCGTTGCTGGCGGCTTGCTCGACACGTCGTAAGTAACGCGCGAAATACCTTCGATCTCGTTGATGATGCGACCGCTCACGGTTTCAAGCAGCTCGTAAGGCAGGTGTGCCCAACGAGCAGTCATGAAGTCGATGGTTTCAACGGCACGCAGGGCAACAACCCAGGCGTAACGGCGACCATCTCCAACAACACCCACCGATTTCACCGGCTGGAACACTACGAATGCCTGGCTGACTTTGTGGTACCAGTCAGCTTTACGCAGTTCTTCAATGAAGATGTGGTCAGCACGACGCAGCAGGTCGGCGTATTCCTTTTTCACTTCACCCAGAATACGGACACCCAGGCCCGGGCCCGGGAACGGGTGACGGTAGACCATGTCGTACGGCAGGCCCAGTTCCAGACCCAGACGACGAACTTCGTCCTTGAACAGCTCACGCAGCGGTTCGACCAGCTTGAGGTTCATCTCGTCCGGCAGGCCGCCCACGTTGTGGTGCGACTTGATGACGTGAGCCTTGCCGCTTTTCGCGCCAGCCGACTCGATCACGTCCGGGTAGATCGTGCCCTGCGCCAGATACTTGATGTTGTCCAGCTTGCAGGATTCGGCATCGAACACGTCGATAAAGGTACGACCGATGATCTTGCGCTTCTTCTCCGGATCGCTTTCGCCAGCCAGATTGTTCAGGAACTGGTCCGCCGCGTTGGCGCGGATCACTTTGACACCCATGTTCTCGGCGAACATGGCCATCACTTGCTCACCTTCGTGCAAGCGCAGCAGGCCGTTGTCCACGAATACGCACGTCAGTTGATCGCCGATCGCCTTGTGCAGCAACGCGGCCACAACCGAGGAGTCAACGCCGCCGGACAAGCCCAGCAATACGTTGTCGGTACCGACCTGGGCACGGACGTTGGCAATCGCGTCTTCAGCGATTTTCGACGGCGTCCACAGGGCTTCACAGCCGCAAATGTCGAGGATAAAGCGCGACAGGATACGACCGCCTTGCTTGGTGTGGGTCACTTCCGGGTGGAACTGAACGCCGTAGTAGCCGCGCTCGTCGTTGTACATGCCGGCAATCGGGCAGCTCGGGGTGCTGGCCAGAATGTGGAAGTCCGATGGCATCTTGGTGACTTTGTCACCGTGGCTCATCCACACGTCCAGACCGTACAGGCCATCAGCGTCGATATGGTCTTCGATACCGTCCAGCAGACGGCTTTTGCCGACCACGTCTACGCGGGCATAACCGAACTCACGCAGCTCGGAACCTTCAACCTTGCCGCCCAGCTGTTCAGCCATGGTCTGCATGCCGTAGCAGATACCGAAAACGGGTACGCCCAGGTCAAATACAGCTTGAGGCGCGCGCGGGCTGCCAGCTTCGTGCACGGATTCCGGGCCACCGGCCAGGATGATGCCTTTAGGGGCGAATTCGCGGATCGCAGCGTCATCCATGTCGAACGGGTGCAGTTCGCAGTAAACGCCGATTTCGCGAACGCGACGAGCGATCAGCTGGGTGTACTGGGAACCGAAGTCCAGAATCAGGATGCGGTGAGCGTGAATGTCGAGGGCCATGACAAAATCTCGATAAATTTCAGAAACGACACGGGGCTGAATCAAACAGCCCCGGTGATTTAATTCGTATCGCACCCGGGTTTGGCCCGAATGCGATCACTATCAACCTACGCGATAGTTAGGTGCTTCTTTGGTGATCTGCACGTCGTGGACGTGGGATTCAGCCATGCCCGCGCCAGTGATACGCACGAACTCAGGCTTGGTACGCATTTGCTCGATGTCGGCGCTGCCGGTGTAACCCATCGAAGAACGCAGACCGCCCATCAGTTGGTGAATGATCGCTGTCAGCGAGCCTTTGTACGGCACACGACCTTCGATGCCTTCCGGCACCAGCTTCTCGGCACCCGCGGACGAGTCCTGGAAGTAACGGTCGGAGGAACCTTGGGATTGCGACATCGCACCCAGTGAGCCCATGCCGCGATAGGCCTTGTACGAACGGCCCTGGAACAGCTCGATCTCACCCGGCGCTTCTTCAGTACCGGCAAACATCGAGCCCATCATCACGCACGATGCACCGGCAACGATAGCCTTGGACAGGTCACCCGAGAAACGGATGCCGCCGTCAGCGATCAACGGTACGCCCGTACCTTCAAGGGCAGCGGCCACATTGGCAATGGCGCTGATTTGTGGAACGCCAACACCGGCAACGATACGTGTGGTGCAGATCGAGCCTGGACCGATACCGACCTTAACGGCATCAGCGCCGGCTTCGGCCAGTGCCAGAGCGGCAGCGCCCGTGGCGATGTTGCCGCCAATGACCTGAACGTCAGGGAAGTTCTGCTTGACCCAACGTACGCGGTCGATAACGCCTTTGGAGTGACCATGCGCGGTATCCACTACCACCACATCAACCCCCGCAGCCACAAGAGCAGCAACGCGATCTGCAGTGTCTTTACCCGTGCCGACCGCAGCGCCTACGCGCAGACGACCTTGATCATCCTTGCTGGCCAGCGGGTACGCCTTGGCTTTTTCGATGTCGTTGACGGTCATCATGCCTTTGAGGGCAAATTTGTCATCAACGATCAGTACGCGCTCAATGCGGTGCTTGTGCAACAGCTCGCGGGCTTCGTCCTTGTCGGCGCCTTCCTTGACCGTGACCAGACGCTCTTTAGGCGTCATCACTTCACGAACAGTGGCTTCCAGACGGTTCTCGAAACGCACGTCACGGGACGTCACGATGCCGACCAGGTCGCCATTGTGCAGTACAGGAACGCCGGAGATATTGTGCTGGCGGGTCAATTCGAACAGTTCACGAACAGTAGCGTCAGCTTCGATGGTGATCGGTTCTTTAACCACACCGGCTTCGTAACGCTTAACTTTGCGTACTTCGTGAGCTTGCTGCTCGATGGTCATGTTCTTGTGAATAATGCCGATACCGCCTTCCTGAGCCATGGCGATTGCCAGACGGGCTTCAGTTACGGTGTCCATTGCGGCGGAAACCAGCGGAATATTCAGTTCAATGCCACGGGTCAAACGAGTCTTAAGGCTGACTTCGTTCGGGAGAACCTCGGAATAACCGGGGACGAGAAGGATGTCATCGAATGTGAGTGCTTCTTGGCTGATACGCAGCATCGCTGGGGCTCCCGAGCGGGAAAATGGAAGCGCGCCATTGTACTTAAAACACCTGACTCTCTCAACGGAAACCTTTAGAGAGTTTTGCGCTAAGGGTCAATGATTTATTGACTCTGCGGACAGCTAGCCCACCTTTGACGCTGGCGAAGGCCGAGAAAGGTAATGCGCAGCTTTCAGGTAAGGGGTTGCTGCGCACCCCTTCACAGCCTCAGACAGCGACTACAGGCTTACAACTCTACCTTCACCCACGCCACCGGCTGATCCAGCCAGTCGGCAAATTCATCAAGGAAACTTTGCTTGAACCCCGCTTCAGCCCAGTTGTTGAAAATAAACCCCAGATTGGAAAACGCACACGGCTGCAAAAAAAGAAAACCGTTGATGTCATCTTCGTGGGCGCACAGCGGGCACGTGAAGTTGTCGGTACGCCCCGGCATCCAGTCTTCAAGGCTTTCGAACAAGGCTTCACCGACTTCTTTACGGCATTCAGCGCAACCGGCTTCTTCAAGAAAGCCCTTGGCCGGGGTATAGATGCAGCGCTTGGTGATGATTTCAAGACCATTGACCGCCTCACCAAAAGGCAAGGCCTCAGGGTGCAACACCACACTGGCAGCACCGGGAGCGATGGCGTAAGCCATGCCATTGCCGGTTCGGCCACAGGTGGTCAGCTCTTGTTCGATGATGTTCTTGCGCACCAGCCAGCGCACGATAGCCCGGGCACGAGGCTCATGAACCGGCAAGGTTGAGATTTTAGGAACGATGATGCTTTGCGAATTCATGGGTATGGCACATATGGATAAGAGCAAATTCTGTATCCGGTCGTCGCAGCCACAGGCTGAGAGCCGTTTCGCGGATCGCAGCCTGCGGCAGTGAATACAGGATTAGGCCGCGCAGTTTAACTCAGGTAGCGCACAATCAACGCAATCCCGCTGACCAGTACCAACCAGGTGACCAACCGCACAAAGGCTTCCCGGGACAATTTGCGGGTCAACCGTCGGCCAATCCACAATCCAAGTGCCATGGCTGGCAACAAGCAGGCAGCGAGCAAGAGCAACGTCCCATCGGCGTACACCCCCGCGATCACAAACAGGCTCAAGCGCACCACGGTGCTGCAACTGATTAGCGCACTTTGGGTGGCGCGGGCGGCGTCTTTGGGCAAGCGTGAATTAAGATAAAGCGCATACAAAAACCCGCCACTACCGAACAGGGCGCCAAACAATCCACCCGTGATACCCGTGGGAATGGCCCAACCGGCAGCGACCTGTTTCGGCTTGACCTTAACGGCCAGGCTGTACAAAGCGTATGCGGTGATAAAAAGCCCCATCAACAGCAGTAACACGTCGGACTTGAGGTTGAGCAGGAACACCACGCCGACCACACAACCCACCGCCATGCACGGCAACAATCGCAGCAGTTCCGAGCGGGCCACGTCACGGCGCGAGGGCAGCCAATTGCCAAATGCGGCGACAAAATCCAGCAATACCAACAACGGAATAATTTTTGAAAGGGGCAGGCACAGGATCAAAATCGGCCCGGCCACCAATGCAGTACCAAAACCCGCCACACCGAACACGATATAAGCCAGCGCAATAGTCAGCTCAAGCAACACCCACTCACTGCCGGTAAAAGGCAACTCCATTGCACACTTTCCTTATTTTTAGTGTCGCGACTTTAACCAGACCGTGCAGTCATCACAATCCACCCTTATGATGGCCGCCATGATTAAAGATCCCTTTGCACGACTCAACCTCGACCGAGAAGTCCTGACCGTCAGCCAACTCAACGGCCGGGCGCGGGTCCTGCTCGAAGACGTGTTCAGCAACATCTGGGTAGAAGGCGAGATCTCCAACCTTGCCCGCCCGGCCTCTGGCCATGTGTATTTCACGCTCAAGGACAGCGGCGCCCAAGTGCGTTGCGCGCTGTTTCGCAACAATGCGGCGCGGGTGCGTCAGGCGCTAAAAGACGGCCTTGCGGTCAAAGTGCGCGGCAAGGTTTCACTGTTTGAAGGCCGCGGGGATTATCAGTTGATCCTCGACACCGTAGAGCCTGCCGGTGATGGCGCATTGCGCCTGGCGTTCGACGCGCTGAAAGAAAAACTCAGCGCTGAAGGCCTGTTCAGCGCTGAGCGCAAGGTCGCCCTGCCCGCCCACCCAAAGCGCATCGGTATTGTCAGTTCGCCTACGGGGGCGGTGATCCGCGACATCATCAGCGTCTTCCGTCGCCGCGCGCCGCACGTTGAATTGACCCTGATCCCCACCGCCGTGCAAGGCCGCGAAGCCACCGCACAAATTGTGCGAGCGTTGACACTCGCCGATGCGCGAGGTTTTGACGCGCTGATTCTGGCCCGCGGCGGCGGTTCGCTGGAAGACCTGTGGTGTTTTAACGAAGAAGCCGTGGCCCGAGCCATTGATGCATGCATCACACCTATCGTCAGCGCTGTTGGCCACGAAACCGATGTTTCAATCGCTGACTTTGTGGCGGACGTCCGAGCCCCGACGCCTTCAGCGGCTGCCGAGTTGCTGGCCCCCGACTCGAGCGACCTGCAACGGCGTATCGACAGCCTTCACCGCCGCTTGGTGATGCGCATCCGCGATCGTCTGATGCGTGATCGCCTGCGTCTCGACGGCTTGGCACGACGCCTGCGCAACCCCGCAGAGCGCTTGCGCCAGCAATCACAGCGCCTGGATGATTTGGACATGCGCATGCGTCGGGCATTCGAACGCAACCTCAATACACGCCGCGAACGCCTTATCCGCCTCGAAACGCGTTTGGCCGGTCAGCATCCGGGCCGTCAACTGGCTCTGTTGCGTCAACGCCTGGACAGTCTGGCCGAGCGCTTGCCACGCGCCATGCGCGAAGGGCTGAAGTCGCGCCGCCTGCAGCTGCAAACCCAAATGCAAACCCTGCATGTGGTCAGCCCCTTGGCCACGCTGGGCCGGGGTTACAGCATTTTGCTCGATGAGCGCGGCAACGCCATCCGCAGCGCCGCACAAACCCAAAATGGCCAGCGGTTGAAAGCCAGGCTAGGCGAAGGCGAACTGCAAGTTCGGGTTGAAGACAACCATCTCACGCCTGTCACCCTCTCATTATTGGATTGATCCATGCTGCGCTTTATCTCTGCACTGTTTTTGCTGTGCCTGACCCTGAACGCCAACGCTGCTGACAGCTATATCACGCGCTTGCTGAATAAGCCGGTGCCGGGCGGGGTAGCCGTAATTGAGCTGGGAACGGGTGCACAAGCGCCCAAGGCATCCTTTGAAGGCAAACCCGTTATGGTGATTAAAGAGCAGGACACCTGGCGGGCCATTGTCGGCATACCACTCACCGTCAAGCCTGGAATCCAGCAGATCACTACGGGCGGGCGCGAGCTTAACTTTACGGTGGGCACCAAGAAGTACCCGGAACAACGCATCACCTTAAAAAATCAGCGTCAGGTCAACCCCAACCTGAATGACATCAAGCGCATCGACAACGAACTGGCGATCCAGATCAAGGCCTACCGTACCTTCAGCCCTAACACGCCAAGCAATCTGCTCCTCGATAAACCCGTTAACGGGCCGCTGTCGAGCAAGTTCGGCGTTCGTCGATTCTTCAATGGCGAAGAGCGCAACCCGCACGCAGGTCTCGATTTCGCCGTGCCGGCGGGCACTCCCATCAAGACCCCGGCAGCGGGAAAGGTCATCTTGATCGGTAACTACTTTTTTAACGGCAACACTGTATTTGTCGACCACGGCCAAGGCTTCATCAGCATGTTTTGCCACATGTCGAAAGTGGATACAAAGGTCGGCCAGCAACTGGCGCGTGGCGATGTGGTGGGCAAAGTAGGCTCCACCGGCCGTGCCACGGGCCCGCATATGCACTGGAACGTCAGCCTCAATGATGCCCGGGTTGACCCGGCCATTTTTATCGGCGCCTTCCAACCCTGACAGCGCCGCCAAAGGGATGACCATCAGCAGCACGCACTGCTGGACATCCCTTTAAGCCCTGCAATAAAAACAACCACCAGACAATATTCGCGCAATAAAAGCTCGAATAACGCCAACATCCGGGCATTTCTCTCAATATTATTTAGCTGCTTGCCATCTTCCCTCCCGCAGGGTTAGGGTTGAGGCCATGAATAGCTCTCACACCCTCATTCTGCAACGCCAACATCGCAGCCTTTGCCTCGTCAGTGCACGACTGCAAAGCTAGTCGCGGTGCCTCGCCCCTTATGCTTTGTATTTCTTCAGCAAGCCGCTCATTAATTGCGACTTGTACAAAAAGGATTGCCTGATGACCATGCTCAAAGACCCGTCTTCCAAATACCGCGCCTTCCCGGTTATTAACTTGCCTGACCGCACCTGGCCGTCGAAAACCATCACCAAAGCGCCGATCTGGTGCAGCTCCGACCTGCGCGACGGCAACCAGTCGCTGATCGAGCCGATGGATGCGGTAAAGAAGCTGCGTTTCTGGAAGACGCTGGTGAGCGTAGGCGTGAAAGAAATCGAGGCATCGTTCCCGGCAGCATCGCAAACCGACTTTGACTTCGTGCGCACCTTGATCGAAGACGGGCATATCCCGGACGACACCACCATCCAGGTGCTGACCCAAGGCCGTGAAGACTTGATCGCTCGCACCTTTGAGTCGCTGCGCGGCGCAAAGAAAGCCATTGTCCACCTGTACAACGCGACCAGCCCGGCGTTCCGCCGCATCGTGTTCAACCAGGACAAAGAAGGCATCAAGGAAATTGCCGTCAGCGCGGCCAAGCTGTTCGTCAAATATGCGGCTCAACAGCCTGAAACTCACTGGACGTTCGAGTATTCGCCTGAAACGTTCAGCGCCACCGAGCTGGAGTTCGCCAAGGAAGTGTGCGACGCGGTGATCGAGGTGTGGAACCCGACTCCCGAACACAAAATGATCCTCAACCTGCCTGCGACCGTTGAGTGCGCCACGCCGAACATTTATGCCGACCAGATCGAGTGGTTCGGTCGCCATATCAATCGCCGTGACAGCGTGCTGATCAGCCTGCACACCCACAATGACCGTGGCACCGGTGTGGCCGCCACTGAATTGGGCCTGATGGCGGGTGCCGATCGCGTTGAAGGTTGCCTGTTCGGTAACGGTGAACGTACCGGTAACGTCGATCTGGTGACTGTGGCTTTGAACATGTACACCCAGGGCCTGAACCCTGAACTGGATTTCTCCGACATCGACGGCGTGCGCAAAGTCGTTGAAGAGTGCAACCAGATTCCGGTGCACCCGCGACACCCGTACGTGGGTGATTTGGTCCACACCGCATTCTCTGGCTCGCATCAGGACGCTATCCGCAAAGGTTTCGCCCAGCAAAAACCGGATGGCCTGTGGGAAGTACCGTACTTGCCCATCGACCCGGCAGACATTGGCCGTAGCTATGAAGCAGTAATCCGCGTGAACAGCCAATCCGGCAAAGGCGGGATTGCCTACCTGCTGGAACAGGAATACGGCATCAGCTTGCCGCGCCGCATGCAGATTGAATTCAGCCAGGTCGTTCAGCGCGAGACTGATCGCCTGGGCCTTGAAATGACTGCACAACAGATTCACAACTTGCTGCGCAGTGAGTACTTGCAGGCCAATACGCCTTACGCACTGGTCAGTCATCGTCTTCAGGAAGAAAACGGCCACAGCGCGGTAGAGGTCGAAGTGTCCGCCAAAGGCGACGGTGAAACCAATCTGCGCTGGAGCGGCAAGGGTAATGGCGCACTGGAAGCGCTGGTGGCCGGTCTGCCGGTTAAAGCAGAGATCATGGATTACAACGAGCATGCGATTGGCGCGGGCACTAATGCCAAAGCTGCGGCCTACATTGAGTTGCGCGTGAATGGTGAACGCGCAGTGCATGGCGTGGGCATTGATGAAAACATCACCACCGCCAGCTTCAAGGCCCTGTTCAGCGCCCTGAACCGCTCGCTGAGCGAAAGCGAGGCTAAAGCCGCGTAAAGCAGTGCTAGTATGGCAAAAGGCCCCAAGGTGCGAACCTTGGGGCCTTTTGCGTATTGGCTGACAGAAAACCCTCACCCTAGCCCTCTCCCAGAGGGAGAGGGAACTGATTGCGAGATGCTGTGGCTTTTAGTCCCCTCTCCCTCCGGGAGAGGGTTAGGGTGAGGGCAAGCCTCGCTACCGAAACTCGAATGTATCGGCGTCCATATAGGCCGGAAAGCGCTCTCGGTAAGCCGCCAGTTCAGCCGCATTCAGGCGAACTTCAAACACCCCATCACCCTCCCCCGCACTGAGCAACGACTCCCCTTGAAAGTCGAAGACATGGCTGTCGCCGGTATAGACCAAACCTTTACCGTCTGTTCCCACCCGGTTGACGGCTGCGACGTAGCACAAGTTTTCAATCGCACGTGCAGGCAGCAAGCGGTTCCAGTGCAAACGACGCGCACCCGGCCAGTTGGCGGTGTACAGCAACAAATCAGTGTCGTGAGGGTCACTGCTCCACACCGGGAATCTCAGGTCGTAGCAAATCAACGGACGAATACGCCAGCCTTTGACTTCAAACTGCACCTGACGCTCGCCCGGGGTGAAATGCTCATGCTCACCCGCCATGCGGAACAAATGGCGCTTATCGTAGTGCAGCACTTCACCATCGGGGCGGGCCCACAACAGGCGATTACGATGGCTGCCATCAGCCGCTTGTACGATGATGCTTCCAGTCACGACCGCATTAAGCCTTTTCGCCTGCTTGACCATCCAGGCCTGAGTAGGCCCGTGCTCAGGCTCTGCCAGCGTTTCTGACTCCATGCTGAAGCCCGTGGTGAACATCTCCGGCAACACCACTAGATCAGCGCCTTTGGCTTGCTCCAGCAGCTCTTCAAAATGCTCGAAATTGGCCTGACGGTCATGCCAGACCAGCGTGGTCTGAACCAACGCAACGGTTAAATCGGATAATCCACTTAGATCACGCATAGTTTTTCTGCTGCTTCACGCAGCGTCTCCTCGCGTTTTGCAAAACATAAACGAACCAGCCGCTGCCCTTCAGGCGGGGTCTGGTAGAACACCGACACCGGAATCGTCGCCACACCGTGCTCACGGGTTAGCCATTCGGCCATGGCGACATCATCAAGGTCGGGACGAATTCGAGAGTAATCGACCAGTTGAAAATAGGTCCCTGCCACGGGTTTGAACGTAAAACGCGACGGGCTCAGCAAATCACAAAACAGATCGCGCTTGGCCTGATAGAACCCCGGCAGCTCTTCTACATGCTCGGGATGAGCTTGCATAAAATCTGCCAACGCATACTGCAAAGGCGTCACTCCGCAAAAACTGACGTACTGATGAACCTTGCGCAACTCAGCTGTCAGGGCCGGCGGCGCCACGACATAACCCGTTTTCCAACCAGTAACGTGATAAGTCTTGCCGAACGAGCTGACCACGAATGCACGATCGTACAGCTGCGCATGCGACAAAACACTGACATGGGGCACGCCGTCGTACACCAGGTGCTCATACACCTCGTCGCTGATGAGGTAAATGTCACGGTTTTCGATGAGCTTGGCCAACTGATCCAGTTCGGCCCGAGTAATGAGCGCACCGCTTGGGTTATGCGGGCTGTTGAGGATGATCATGCGCGTACGCGGGCTCAGCGCCTCTTCAAGCTTTTGCCAGTCAATCGAAAAATCACCCAGCCCTAATTGCACATGCACACATCGGCCACCGGCAAGTTCAACCGAGGGCTCGTAGCTGTCGTAACAGGGATCAAAGACGATCACTTCGTCACCCGCATGAATGACCGCCTGAATCGCGCAAAAGATGGCTTGGGTCGCGCCGGGAGTAATCGTGACTTCGCTGTCGGGATTGACCTGAACACCGTAACTGCGGGCAATCTTGGCTGCTACTTGCTGACGTAGGGCAGGCAAGCCGGTCATGGGGGAATACTGGTTGTGACCATTGCTGACATGGCGGCCAACCGCGTCACGCAGGGCTTGCGGCCCATCAAAGTCAGGAAACCCCTGAGACAGGTTCAGAGCGCCGGTCTCGGCCGCGAGCTGCGACATGCGTGTGAAGATGGTGGTGCCGACATTCGGCAGCTTGCTGATAATCATGGCCGTTCCCTGTTGAGTTCCCGGCACTGACTGCGGCACAGGACTCAACGAGAATAGCCCAAACGCCGGAGACGAAAAAGGGTCCATTAGGACCCTTTCTCATTACGCTAAAACGTGCTGCTATCAGCGCTTGTCTTTGCGATTTTTCTCGGCTTTCTTGTGGTGCGACATCATGCGGCGTTTCTTGTTGACCTGACGGTCGGTCAGCGAGTTCTTGTTGCCTTCGTACGGGTTCTCGCCACCTTTGAACTCGATGCGGATCGGCGTACCGACCAGTTTCAAGACACGACGGTAGGTGTTTTCGAGATAACGGACGTAAGACTTCGGAACCTTCTCAACCTGGTTACCGTGAATCACGATAATCGGCGGGTTAGCACCACCCAAGTGGGCATAACGCAGCTTGATCCGGCGGCTGTTAACCATCGGTGGCGCGTGCTCGCTGACCGCGTCTTCCAGAATCTGGGTCAGACGGTTGGTCGGCCAGCGCGTTACTGCCGACTTGAAGGAATTCTGCACCGACTGGTACAGGTTACCTACGCCAGTGCCATGCAACGCCGAGATAAAGTGAATGTCAGCAAAGTCGACGAAGAACAAGCGACGCGTCAGCTCAACCTTCACGAACTCTCGCTCGCTCGGGGTCATGCCGTCCCACTTGTTGATCGCTATAACCAGTGCACGACCGGCCTCAAGCGCAAAGCCCAACAAGTTAAGGTCATGGTCTACCACGCCTTCACGGGCATCCATTACAAAGATCACCACGTTAGCGTCTTTGATCGCCTGCAAGGTTTTGACCACGGAGAACTTTTCAACTTCTTCGTGGATCTTGCCGCGCTTGCGCACACCGGCGGTGTCAATAAGCGTGTATTTCTCGTCATTACGCTCAAACGGGATGTAGATACTGTCACGCGTGGTACCCGGCTGGTCGTACACGATCACCCGGTCTTCACCGAGCATGCGGTTAACCAGGGTCGATTTACCGACGTTAGGGCGACCAATGATAGCGATCTTGATACCGTCTTTTTCGCTTGGGCCAGGAATGCGCTTGGCTTCCTCACCCTCGAGAACGATTTCTTCTTCGCCGTCGACCGGCTCTTCTTCGTCACGCGGGAAGTTGCTCAAGGCAATTTCCAGCATTTGCGTGATACCGCGACCATGAGCACCAGCGATTGGAATCGCATCACCCATGCCCAACGGTGCGAACTCGGCGCGAGCCATGTCCGGATCGATGTTATCGACCTTGTTGGCAACAACGTAAGAACGCTTGTTACGCTTACGCAAGTGCTCGCCGATCATCTGGTCAGCGGCGGTGAAACCCGCCTTCGCATCTACCAGGAACAGAACAACATCTGCTTCTTCGATCGCCAGCAGGGACTGCTCGGCCATCTTTTCGTCCATACCGTGCTCGTCACCGGAAATACCACCGGTGTCGACCAGAATGTAGGAACGCCCTTGCCACTTGGCCTCACCGTATTGGCGATCACGGGTCAGACCGGACAAGTCGCCGACGATTGCGTCGCGAGTCCTGGTCAGGCGGTTGAACAAGGTGGACTTGCCGACGTTAGGTCGGCCCACCAGGGCGATTACGGGAACCATGCGGCTCTCCACTTCGTTATTTCAGAAAATACAAAAGCCGCAGCAAGGCTGCGGCCAGAGTTCGGAACAGCACATATGTGCCGCGAGCCTTGCCAGAGCAAGGCTGCTTGAAACCCTAGAGTCTCAAGCATAGACGCCTTAGCGAATGGTCAGGGCTTCCAGTTTGCCGCTGTTACCAAACACGTAAATCATGTCACCGACCACCAGCGGACGTGCCCGAAGGCCATCACTGTCTACGCGAGTACGGCCAACGAAACGACCATCAACCTGACTGAGCAGGTGCAGATAGCCTTCCATGTCGCCGACTGCCACGTAGCTGGAGAACACTTCTGGTGCCGACAGTTGACGGCGGGCCAGAGCATCGTTGCTCCACAAGGCAGTGGTCGAGCGTTCATCAACGCCTTCAACCGTACCGGACGCCAGGCTGACGTAGACGTTGCCAAAGCCCTGCGCGACACCGGCATAGCTGGAAGCATCACGCTGCCAGAGCACGCGACCGCTTTCCAGTTCCAGTGCTGCCATGCGGCCCTGGTAGCTCGCTACATACAGCGTGCCGCCGGACAACAGCAGACCGCCGTCAATATCAACGATGCGCTCCAGCTCCGAGCGACCTTGCGGTACGGCCACACGCTGCTCCCATACCGGCACACCGGTCTGAGTATCCAGCGCAACGACTTTACCGGTCGACAGACCTGCAACCGCCAGGTGATTGGTGACCAGCGGAGCACCGGTGCCACGCAAGGTCAGAACACCTGGCGTGCTGTCGTAGATCCAGCGCTGATCGCCTGTCGAGGCATCCAGGCCAATCAGATGATCGTCCTGGGTCTGAACCACAACGATATCGCCGTTGGTTGCAGGCGGAGCCAGCACTTCGCTATTAACGCGTGCACGCCATTTCTCTTCACCGTTGCTGGCATCCAGAGCAATGACATCACCCTGCAAGGTACCCAGCAGCACCAGACCATAGCCCAGACCTACTGCGCCAGAAACAGGCTGATCGAGGTCTTTTTTCCACTGAACGTCACCGTTCATGCGATCAAGAGACATCACTACGCCCGTCACATCAGCGGCGTAGATGTTATTACCTTCAACCGCTGGCACCAGCATGTTATAGGTTTTGCCCTGACCGTCACCGATCGAGCGATCCCACTGCTTTTGCAACACGACTTCTTCTTTGAAGTCGGTCAATTCAGCCGGTGGAAGTTCTTTTTTGCTGTTACTGCTGCAACCCGCGGCCAAAACGACCAGAGCCAGCAATGCCGCATGTTTCCATCGAATCACTTCACGCATCCCCTTTGGCCAGGTCGTCCAGCTTGATTTGTAAGCCACCGACCGCGGCTTCATCCGACAGCGCGGCTTTAGCTTTTTCGTAGGCGGCACGTGCGTCGTCAGTACGGCCCTGCTGAACCAGCAGGTCGCCTTTCAATTCTTCACGGCTGGCCAGGAATGCCTTGTCCGAATCACCTTCAAGCAGTTTCAAGGCATCATCAACTTTGCCTTGTGCTGCCAGAACTTGAGCCAGACGCTGACGTGCAACTTCACCCAGCGTTGGGTTGGCCGGCTTGTCGACAATGACTTTCAGCTCAGTGGCTGCGTCGTCGAGTTTGCCATTGTCCACGGCCACTTTGGCCACGAACAACCCGCCAAATTGTGCGTAGGCGGAACCTGCGTATTCGCCTTTCAACTTGTTGGCCAGATCAGCCACACGTGCCACATCGGGCTTACCGTCAGGCGTGAGTGTGGTTTCAAGCAACTGCTGATAGAGAACCGACGCACCTTGCGACTGATTCGCCTGATATTTGTGCCATAGCTGCCAGCCCGACACCACAACCAGCGCAAGCAAGCCGCCAGTCAGCAGGGGTTTGCCGTTACGCTGCCACCAGTCTTTCAACTCGCCCAGCTGTTCATCTTCGTTACTCGACACCCCAACACTCCTTATTCGCTAAATCGGCTGTTTTTACAGCTTCAACCCTGCACAACGCAGGTGGCCAAGTGCTCAGCTAGAGCATCCCAGGCAATCGTTTGTTGTTCGCCCTGGCCACGCAGAGGTTTGACACCTACCACTTGCTGGGCCAATTCGTCGTCGCCCAGAATCAGTGCGTACAGCGCACCGCTTTTGTCGGCTTTTTTAAACTGGCTTTTGAAACTGCCGGCGCCAGCATTGATCTGCAAGCGCAGGTTCGGCAACTGATCACGAACCCGTTCGCTCAAGGCCAAGGCAGCCAGTTCGGCGGCCTCACCAAACGCGCACAGGTAAACGTCCACCTGACGCGCCAGTTCTTGCGGGATTTGTTCAAGCGTTTCGACCAACAGGATCAGACGCTCGATGCCCATTGCAAAACCAACACCCGTGGTCGGTTTGCCGCCCATTTGCTCGACCAGACCGTCATAACGGCCGCCCGCGCAGACAGTGCCTTGAGCGCCCAGCTTGTCGGTGACCCATTCAAATACGGTTTTGCTGTAGTAATCGAGGCCACGAACCAGCTTGGGGTTGATCACGTAAGGGATACCGGCAGCATCCAGACGTGCCTTCAGCCCTTCGAAATGCACACGAGACTCTTCGTCGAGGTAATCCACGAGCTTGGGTGCATCGACCAGTACAGCCTGTGTATCGGCGTTCTTGGTATCAAGCACACGCAGCGGGTTGGATTTCAAACGACGCTGGCTATCTTCGTCAAGCTCGCTCAAGCGCGAGGACAGGTATTGCACCAGCGCCGCACGATAGCGAGCGCGGGCCTCACTGGTACCCAGGCTGTTGAGTTCGAGCTTGACCGCATCACGGATGCCCAGCTCGCCCCACAGACGCCAGGTCAGCACGATCAACTCGGCATCGATGTCCGGCCCATCCAGGTTGAACACTTCAACCCCAATCTGATGGAACTGGCGATAGCGACCTTTCTGCGGACGTTCGTGGCGGAACATCGGACCGATGTACCACAACTTTTGAACCTGACCACCGCCGGTGATCCCGTGCTCAAGTACTGCACGCACGCACGCCGCCGTGCCTTCAGGACGCAAGGTCAGCGAATCGCCGTTGCGGTCCTCGAAGGTGTACATCTCTTTTTCGACGATATCTGTCACTTCGCCGATGGAGCGTTTGAACAGTTCGGTGAACTCGACGATAGGCATGCGAATTTGCTTGTAACCGTAGTTATCCAGCAAACGCGATACCTTGCCCTCGACGTAACGCCATACAGGTGTCTGGTCGGGCAGAATGTCGTTCATGCCACGAATGGCTTGCAGAGACTTGCTCACAAAAAGTCCTTAATTCGTTTGATTAGCCGCGCGCGATAACCGCTGCGTCAGCTTCGACCTTTTCGGCCGCCTTCTGGCGAATCAGCTTTTCGAGCTCATCCACCAGATTTTCATTCGTTAATTTCTGCGACGGCTTGCCGTCGATATAAATCAGGTTGGGCGTTCCGCCAGTCAGACCGACATGGGCCTCTTTGGCTTCACCGGGGCCGTTAACGACACAGCCGATCACAGCGACATCCAATGGCACCAGCAGATCTTCGAGGCGCCCTTCCAGCTCGTTCATGGTTTTAACCACGTCGAAGTTCTGGCGCGAACAGCTTGGGCACGCAATAAAGTTAATGCCACGCGAGCGCAAACGCAGGGATTTCAGGATGTCGTAACCAACTTTGACTTCCTCAACCGGGTCTGCTGCCAACGAGATGCGGATAGTATCGCCAATTCCCTCGGCGAGCAGCATACCTAGGCCGACAGCAGATTTCACTGTGCCCGAACGTAAACCGCCGGCTTCGGTGATACCCAAGTGCAGCGGCTGGACAATTTCTTTGGCCAGCAAGCGGTAGGCTTCAACGGCCATAAACACGTCGGAGGCCTTTACGCTGACCTTGAAGTCCTTGAAATTCAGGCGTTCAAGGTGTTCAACGTGACGCAATGCCGACTCTACCAGCGCAGCAGGGGTCGGTTCGCCGTACTTCTTTTGCAGGTCTTTTTCGAGCGAGCCGGCGTTAACGCCGATTCGGATTGGAATACCGCGATCACGGGCAGCATCAACCACAGCACGCACACGGTCTTCGCGACCAATGTTGCCCGGGTTGATTCGCAAGCAGTCCACACCCAGCTCGGCCACGCGCAGCGCGATCCGATAGTCGAAGTGGATGTCAGCAACCAATGGCACTTTGACCAATTGCTTGATACGGCCAAACGCTTCTGCTGCATCCATATCGGGTACGGAAACCCGCACGATATCGACACCCGCAGCTTCCAGACGATTGATTTGCGCAACGGTCGCAGCGACATCATTGGTATCGCTGTTGGTCATGCTCTGTACAGCAATAGGGGCATCGCCACCGACTGGCACCGAGCCGACCCAGATTTTGCGCGATTCGCGACGTTTGATTGGTGATTCGCCGTGCATGACTTATTGACCTAACTTCAGGCGAGCAGTCTCGCCACTGGTGAAAGGAGCGACATCTACCGCCTGACCGTTGTAGGTCACTTGCGCACCACGGGCAAAGCCCAGTCGCAAACTTAGAGGCGGCTTGCCGCTCACTTCAAGATTATCGCCTTTGCGCTTCAGGCCGCCGAACAACACTTTACCCGTGGCGTCGGTGACTTGAGTCCAGCAATCTGCGCTGTATTGAACTGCAACCTTGCCAGCACCGGCTACCGGTGCGCTTTCAACCGGAGCAACTGCGGGCGCCACAGGCGTGGCAGCAGGCGTTGGCGCGACAGGTGCTGCAGGAGCAGGCAGAACAGCCGTGGTAGATGCAGCAGGAGCAGCGGGTGCGGTTGTGGTTGTGGAGGCGGTAGCGGCAGGTTCAGACGCCAGCGGCAGTGCCAACTGCGAACTCTGATCTGGCTGCGTCGTGGTTTGAGCCTCGGCCGCAGACTCTGCCTCAACCTTGGCTTCAGCCACAGCCTGATCTTCCGGCTCGTCGAGCGGGTGGATCTGGGTGGTGCCGTCAGCGCCTTCAACTTCCACGTGTTCCGGGGCCAGGCCAATCAGGTCTTTGGCGCGCATGGACGTTTGGTCCTGCCACCAGATAAAGCCTCCGCCGATAACAGCGATCAGCAAGAGCAGGCTGACAATACGCAAGATGGTGTGCGAAATACGCACCGGCTCTTCAATACGACCAAGGCTATGCACATTGCTGCCGTTGGCATCTGTCCCGGTGTAGAGATCAAACTCATGCACCAGCGCAGTCTGGTCCATACCGAGCAATTTGGCATAGGCGCGGATATAACCGCGGGCAAAGGTATGCCCTGGCAGCTTGTCGAACGCACCCGCCTCAAGATTACTCAAGGAGCTGGCCGTCAGATTGAGCTTCATGGCGACTTCAGCCAACGTCCAGCCATTATTTTCACGGGCCTGACGCAAGGTCTCACCAGGATTGACACGAGTCGCTGCTAGAACTTCGGGTTGCGCCGCTTTCATCATTGCTCCGACAGGTATTGCTGATATTCCGGCGTACCGGGATAGAGTCTTTTTAGTTGCTGACCATAATTGGCTGTTGAAGTACGCTCGTCGAGAACATCTGCCAACCGCGCACCGAGCAATAGACTACGTGCATTTTGCCCGCTAAGCAGGCTAAAACGATCGTAAAAGTCACGTGCGGGCACATAATGCCTGTCTTCGTAAGACAACTCAGCCATTTCGAGCAGTGCGCGGGGTTGCCGAGGGTTCAAACGCAGGGCTTTTTCGAGCTGCTGACGGCCCGAGTCACGCTGCCCTAACTTGAGTGCAGTAATCCCCAGGTTCTCGTAGATGCGCGATCGTTCAGGATAGAGAGGGTCCGCCAGCGCTTTTTGGAAGTACGTACTGGCTTCTTGGTAGCGCTGTTGTTCAAACAGAAAGCTGGCGTAATTGTTGAGAATGCGCGAGTCATCAGGCCGCCGGTTCAACGCCGTGCGAAATGCCTGCTCAGCCAGCTCAAACTCCATTTCAGACTGAAAAACCAATGCCAGGGCGGCTTGGGTGTCAGGGTCAGTCTTGTCGAGTTCGAGGGCTTTACCCAAAGGTACTTTGGCCTGCTCTGCCATACCCTGCTGAAGATAACCGAGCCCCAGCTGTACATAAGCCTCACGCGCTGCATCACGCCCTTTGTCGCTGTTCATCGGGTTTGAGCTACCCGATGAAACGCAGCCAGCTATAAAGCCGACCCAAACGACACACAGCGCAGCGCGCAGGATCATGAATGTCCTCTCTCAGGGCGCAGAGGCAGCGTTAGGCGCTGAGTCGGCATCGGCATTGAGCTCACGTGCCGCAATCAGGCGCGAGCTGCGACGGGTGCGGTCATTGACCTGCCCCACCAACTGCCCACATGCCGCGTCGATATCTTCGCCGCGCGTCGTACGCACAGTCACGTTGTAACCCGCCTGTTGCAACAGCTCCTGAAAACGGCGAATGGCGTTGTTGCTTGGACGCTCGTAACCCGAATGCGGGAACGGATTGAACGGGATCAGGTTGATCTTGCACGGCGTGTCTTTGAGCAACTCGATCATTTCACGCGCGTGGTCGACATGGTCGTTCACGTCTTTGAGCAAGGTGTACTCGACGGTCAACACGCGCTTCTCGCCCAAGGTCGCCATATAACGACGGCAAGAATCAAGCAGCATGGCCAGCGGGTACTTCTTGTTGATGGGCACCAATTGACTACGCAGTTCGTCGTTAGGTGCGTGCAGCGACAATGCCAGAGAGACATCGATGTGCTTGGCCAGCTCATCGATCATCGGCACTACGCCCGAGGTAGACAAGGTCACCCGGCGCTTGGAAATGCCGTAGCCCAAGTCATCCATCATCAGTTGCATGGCACTGATGACGTTGTCGAAGTTCAGCAGCGGTTCACCCATGCCCATCATCACCACGTTGGTGATGGCGCGGTCGATGGTTGCCGGAACACTGCCGAAGGATTTGTTGGCAATCCACACCTGACCGATTACTTCGGCGGCGGTGAGGTTGCTATTGAAGCCTTGCTTGCCGGTGGAGCAGAAACTGCAATCCAGGGCACAGCCAGCCTGGGACGAAACGCACAAGGTGCCGCGTTTGCCCGAGGGAATGTAAACCGTCTCGACGCAGCTGCCGGACTCTACACGTACCACCCATTTACGGGTGCCATCGCTGGAGATGTCCTCGCTGACGACTTCAGGCCCACGAACCTCAGCAATAGCCTTGAGCTTGTCGCGCAAGGCCTTGCTGACGTTAGTCATGGCGTCGAAATCATCGACGCCAAAGTGGTGAATCCACTTCATGACCTGACCGGCACGGAAACGCTTCTCCCCGATTGAGTCGAAGAATTTCTCCATTTCCGGTTGAGTCAAACCCAACAGGTTGGTTTTGCCAGTCGTTGCAATCATGTCTTCACCCTCACTCACAAGCCAATACTTAGCGAGTGGTTACTTCAGTAGCTGCGAAAAAGTAGGAGATTTCGCGTGCAGCAGCGGCTTCCGAGTCGGAACCGTGAACAGCGTTAGCGTCGATGGAATCAGCGAAATCAGCACGGATAGTGCCAGCAGCTGCTTCTTTAGGGTTAGTAGCGCCCATCAGTTCGCGGTTCAGAGCGATAGCGTTTTCGCCTTCCAGAACCTGAACAACAACAGGACCGGAGATCATGAAAGCAACCAGGTCGCCGAAGAAACCACGAGCGCTGTGCTCAGCGTAGAAGCCTTCAGCTTCTGCTTTGGACAGTTGCTTCATTTTCGAAGCTACAACCTTCAGGCCGGCTTTTTCAAAACGAGTGGTGATCTCGCCAATAACGTTTTTTGCAACAGCGTCAGGCTTGATGATGGAGAAAGTGCGTTGAACAGCCATGGTGTAACTCCAGAAACAGTGATTTAAGCGAAAAATTAAACCCGCGAATTATACGCGGGTTCTGGGGTATTGCATAATTGCGTAGTTACAAGCTTAGTCGGCTTCTTCGATCCACAACCCCTGAATGGCTTCGAGAACCTTCTCTCCGCCACGATCCGGGATGTCATCAAAGTCCGGCAGCGCCATTACCAGATTGCGCAGCTTGACGAAGTTCACGGTCAGAGGATTAACCTCCGGGTGAGCTTCAGCCAGTTGTATGGCGATTTCTTGCACATCAACCCATTTAAGGCTCATGACAATTCCTTATCAGTGCGGCGCTTCAGCAGCATGGTTAAGGGAATATTTCGGAATCTCGACCGTCAGGTCTTCAGTACCGACCTTGGCCTGACAGCTCAAACGAGAGTGAGCTTCAAGACCCCAGGCACGATCCAGGTAGTCTTCTTCCAGCTCATCAGCTTCTTCGAGCGAGTCAAAGCCTTCACGAATAATGCAGTGACAGGTCGTGCACGCACAGACACCACCACAAGCACTTTCGATTTCGATGTGATTGTCATGGGCCACTTCGAGAATGGACTTGCCGGTCTCAGCCTCTACGACCATACCGTCCGGGCAATGCTCGGCGTGTGGCAGAAAAATGATCTGCGGCATCAGTTATTCCTCGATTTCATTCAGGTTGCGCCCAGACAGGGCGGCTTTGACCGTCAAATCCATACGACGGGCAGCAAAGGCATCAGTTACTTGCGACAGACGCTTGGTCTGCTGCTCGATGGCGTAACCATCTGTGCCTTTCATCAATTCAGACAATTCTTGCATTTGCGCTTCGATGACCATGCGCTCTTCAGCGTCCAGCAAGCGATCACCGTCAACCTCCAGTGCTGACTGCACAGCCTCGATCAGACGCTGCGCATCGACCTGCTGTTCGCGCAGCACACGGGCCACCTTGTCATCACCGGCGTACTGGAACGAATCTTTGAGCATCTTGGCAATTTCGCCATCGGTCAGGCCGTAAGACGGCTTGACCTGAATGCTCGCTTCAACGCCCGAGCCCAGCTCGCGAGCGGCGACGCTGAGCAAACCATCCGCATCGACCTGAAAGGTCACACGAATTTTTGCAGCACCGGCCACCATCGGCGGAATACCACGCAACTCAAAGCGTGCCAGAGAACGGCAATCGCTGATCAGTTCACGCTCGCCTTGCAGCACATGAATCATCATGGCCGTCTGACCATCTTTGTAGGTCGTGAAATCCTGCGCACGGGCCACTGGAATCGTGGTGTTGCGCGGGATAACCTTCTCCATCAAGCCGCCCATGGTCTCAAGACCGAGCGACAATGGAATCACGTCCAGCAGCAACAACTCGCCACCTTCACGCTTGTTACCCGCCAGCGTATCGGCCTGGATCGCAGCACCAATGGCTACCACTTGATCCGGGTCGATATCGGTCAGCGGCTCACGGCCGAACATGGCTGCCACCGCTTCACGCACACGCGGTACGCGGGTCGAACCGCCGACCATGACCACGGCCTGAACGTCTTCAATTTCGATGTTGGCATCGCGCACGGCGCGCCGGCAGGCTTTGAGACTGCGGGCAACCATGGGCTCAATCAACGCATCAAAAGCCTCGCGGGTCAGCTCTGAACGCCACTCACCAAACGTGACCGCTACAGAAGATGCATCGCTAAGCGCTTCCTTGGCAGCGCAAGCGGCCTGAAGCAAAGCGCGCTGAGTGCCGGGGTCAAGATCAGCGGACAAACCCGCCTGCTCAATGATCCAGCCCGCAATCGCATGATCGAAATCATCGCCGCCCAACGCGGTGTCACCACCGGTGGCCAGCACTTCAAATACACCGCCGGTCAGGCGCAGGATCGAAATATCGAACGTGCCTCCGCCCAGGTCGTAAATAGCCACAACCCCTTCAGCCGACTGATCCAACCCGTAAGCCACGGCCGCTGCGGTTGGCTCATTGAGCAAACGCAGCACATTGAGGCCCGCCAATTTGGCAGCATCTTTAGTGGCTTGACGCTGAGCATCGTCGAAATAGGCCGGAACGGTAATCACCGCACCCACCAATTCCCCGCCCAAAGTCTTTTCAGCACGCTCACGCAGCACTTTCAGAATATCGGCAGACACTTCAACCGGGCTTTTAGGCCCTTGCACGGTGTCGATAAACGGCATATGCGACTCACCGCCAACAAAGCGGTAAGGCAACTGCTCACCCAATTGCTTGACGTCAGACACACCGCGCCCCATCAAACGCTTGACCGACAGGATGGTATTGAAAGGGTCGCTTGCGGCTGCCAGACGCGCCGACTCACCAACCTCGACGCGATCAGCGTGATAGCGAACGGCAGACGGCAAAATGACATTGCCATTTGCGTCAGCCAAGGGCTCGGAAAGACCGCTGCGCAATGCAGCGACCAACGAATTGGTAGTGCCCAAGTCGATCCCCACAGCCAGACGACGCTGGTGCGGTTGAGGACTTTGGCCGGGTTCGGCGATCTGCAGTAGGGCCATCGTAATCAGGACTTATCTGTAATCAGGCGTGCCATCAGGGAAGCACGGAGTTAATCGTCGAGGCGCTCTTCTAGCTGGCGCACTTCGTAAGAGAGCTTGTCCAGGAACTGCATGCGGCGCATCAGACGTTCGGCCTGCTCGCGTTGCGCAGCGTCATCCCAACAAGCAGCGAAGCTGTCGTTCAGGTGATCCTGAGCGACTTTCAGTCGACGCTTGAATGCTGCAATACCCGCCATATCGGCGCTGTCCTGCAAATCTTCAAGTTCTTCGCGCCACTGCATTTGCTGCATCAGAAACTCGGGATCATGCACCGTGACTTCCAGCGGCAACTCCCCACCCTTTAACGCGAGCAGGTAACGCGCACGCTTGGACGGGTTTTTGAGCGTCTGATAAGCCTCATTGAGGCTAGCCGACTGCTCCAGCGCCAGGCGCTGCTCGCGCTCGGAAGCATCAGCAAAACGATCCGGGTGAACACCGCGTGCCAACTCTCGATAGCGCACAGCGAGCTGATCGAGATCCAGAACGAAACTCGGTTGCAGCTCAAACAAAGCAAAATGACAAGGAGTACCCACGACTAGCCTCAGATGTTGAAGCTTTCGCCGCAGCCACATTCGCCACGTACGTTAGGGTTATTGAACTTGAAGCCTTCGTTCAGGCCTTCCTTGACGAAGTCCAGCTCAGTTCCGTCCAGGTAGGTCAGGCTCTTCGGATCAATGATCACTTTTTCGCCATAGGTTTCGAAGACCTGGTCTTCTTCACCCACTTCATCGACAAACTCCAGCACATAGGCGAGACCGGAACAGCCTGTGGTGCGAACACCCAGACGAATCCCCTCACCTTTGCCGCGCCCGTCAAGGGAGCGGCGAATGTGTCGAGCAGCCGCTTCTGTCATGCTGATAGCCATCGTGACTCCTTACCTTTTGCCAGTCTCTTCACCACGCTTGCGCCATTAAAGGCGCAAGCCATGCGGATCAGATCAAACCTTTCTTCTGCTTGTAATCGCGAACAGCCGCCTTGATGGCGTCTTCTGCGAGTACCGAGCAGTGAATTTTCACCGGAGGCAAAGCCAGTTCTTCGGCCAGTTGAGTGTTTTTGATGGTCTCTGCTTCATCCAGAGTCTTGCCTTTCATCCACTCAGTTGCCAGGGAGCTGGAGGCAATTGCCGAACCGCAACCATAGGTCTTGAACTTGGCATCTTCAATGATGCCCTGCTCGTTAACCTTGATCTGCAAACGCATCACGTCGCCGCACGCAGGCGCGCCAACCATGCCGGTGCCGACATCCGGGTCTTCCGCGTCCATCTTGCCGACGTTGCGCGGGTTCTCGTAGTGGTCAATGACCTTTTCGCTGTAAGCCATGGTACTAATCCTCACTCATCAGAGAGTCGCTCTTGAGACGCTGTAAACGCTGCTTTCGCTGCGCTTACAGCGGCTGTCTACGGCGACTTGAAATATCAGTGCGCCGCCCACTCGATTTTCGAGATGTCGATGCCGTCTTTGTACATGTCCCACAGCGGCGACAGAGCGCGCAGCTTGGTAACGGCCTCGCACACTTTCTGCGCGGCGTAGTCGATTTCTTCTTCGGTGGTGAATCGGCCGAAGGTGAAACGGATTGAGCTGTGCGCCAATTCGTCATTGCGGCCCAAGGCACGCAATACGTAGGACGGCTCAAGGGAAGCGGAAGTGCACGCCGAACCGGACGAAACAGCCAGATCCTTGAGTGCCATGATCAGCGACTCGCCTTCAACGTAGTTGAAGCTCAGGTTCAGGTTGTGCGGTACGCGGTGAATCATGCTGCCGTTAACGTACAGCTCTTCAAGGTGTTCAACCTGCTTGAAGAAGCGATCGCTCAAGGCCTTGATTCGAACGTTTTCAGCGGCCATTTCTTCTTTGGCAATCTGGAACGCTTCGCCCATACCCACGATCTGGTGGGTGGCCAAGGTGCCCGAACGCATGCCGCGCTCGTGACCGCCGCCGTGCATGGCAGCTTCAATACGTACGCGCGGTTTGCGACTTACGTAAAGAGCACCGATGCCTTTAGGGCCGTATGTTTTGTGAGCCGAGAAGGACATCAGGTCGACTTTCAGCTTGGCCAGGTCGATTTCAACCTTACCGGTAGACTGTGCCGCATCAACATGGAACAGCACGCCGCGCGAGCGCGTTAGCTCACCAATGGCAGCGATGTCGTTGATGGTGCCGATTTCGTTGTTCACATGCATGATCGACACCAGAATGGTGTCATCGCGCATGGCTGCTTCAACCATGGCAGGGGTGACCAGACCGTCTTCACCCGGCTCGATGTAGGTCACTTCAAAACCTTCACGCTCCAGCTGACGCATGGTGTCGAGAACAGCTTTGTGCTCAATCTTGTCGGTGATCAGGTGCTTGCCTTTGGTGGCATAGAAATGCGCTGCACCTTTGATTGCCAGGTTGTTGGCCTCGGTTGCACCGGAGGTCCAGACAATTTCACGCGGGTCAGCGTTGACCAGATCAGCGACCTGACGACGACCGTTCTCAACCGCTTCTTCAGCTTTCCAGCCGAATACGTGAGAGCGCGAAGCCGGGTTACCGAAGTTCCCGTCAACCAGCAAGCAGTCGCTCATTTTTTGAGCAACACGCGGATCAACCGGGGTAGTGGCTGAGTAATCAAGGTAAATGGGCAATTTCATGGACTATCTCCTAAATCAGGCTGGCTGGCGCACCGTCGTTTTTATGCAATCACTCGACGGCGGACGCTTCGATCTTATCCAGGTGCGGCGCTTTGCCATTACAGCGGCGCTGATCCTGACGCTGGGCTACTTCTTGTACCTCACGGCGAGTAACAAGATCAGCCAAGCTGATACCGCTGAGAAATTCGTGGATTTGCAGGCTCAGGTCGCACCACAAATGGTGGGTCAGGCACGTGTCGCCGGCATGGCAGTCGCCAAGCCCCTGGCAACGCGTGGCATCGACAGATTCGTTGACCGCGTCAATCACTTGGGCGACCTGAATACCCTGCATGTCTCGCGACAGCCGATAGCCACCGCCAGGCCCGCGCACACTGGAAACCAGGCTGCTGCGGCGCAATTTGGCGAACAATTGCTCAAGGTAGGAAAGAGAAATGCCTTGGCGCTCGGAAATATCAGCCAGGGACACCGGCCCGTGCTGTGCGTGCAACGCCAAATCAAGCATTGCAGTAACGGCGTAACGGCCTTTTGTAGTCAGTCTCATGGACAGGTACCACGGAATTCGGAATGGAGGCGAGTATGCTATTCCCGACCATTTAAGTCAACTATTAGACCTAGCACTTTAGTCGGGATTACCCGCAAAACAGCGGCCGCATTGTAGCAGCATCTGCGACGTAATGGCACATGAGCCACAGCAAACGCACCGCTCAACATCGCAGACTTCCGTAGGGGCTGCAGGAATTTCCTGCAGCCCAAAAAGCACGATCGCTTCGCGCTCGATCGCAGCCTGCGGCAGCGGCTACAAGCCTAGACGGCCTGGCTGTCGTCCTTGCCTTTGACGCAGGCGAAGTCTTCTTCACGCAGTTCAGGCAAATCCTGCGCGCAATAGGGACTGCCCAAATCTTTCAGAGCACCACACATACCATCGAGCTTGCCATCTACCGCCTGAAGATGATCCAGCAACTGAGCAATCGCTCGCGCCACCGGATCCGGCATGTCTTCGCCCACACCATAGGCATCAAAACCGATCTTTTCAGCCATCGCCTTGCGCTTGGCTTCAACCGCATCGTCACTTTTGACAATGATACGACCCGGAATACCGACAACCGTCGCCCCGGCTGGCACCGCCTTGGTCACCACCGCATTGGAACCGATCTTGGCGCCAGACCCTACCGTAAATGGCCCCAGCACCTTGGCACCGGCACCGACCACCACGCCATTTTCCAGCGTTGGGTGACGCTTGCCTTTATTCCAGCTGGTGCCACCCAGCGTCACGCCCTGGTACAACGTCACGTCATCACCGATCTCGGCGGTCTCACCGATCACAATGCCCATGCCGTGATCAATAAAGAAACGGCGCCCGACTTTGGCCCCCGGATGAATTTCGATACCGGTCAACCAGCGCCCGAAATTCGACACCAGGCGCGCCAACCACTTCCAGCCCGCCCCCCACAATACTGCTGACAAGCGGTGAATCCAGATGGCGTGCATGCCCGGGTAGCAGGTCAGCACCTCAAAAGCATTTCGCGCTGCAGGATCTCGATGAAACACACTTTGAATATCTTCACGCAGACGCTCAAACATGATCAATCCTTGCGCTTGAGCAGCTCACCGCGGGCTGCTTTTTGGGTTTCAGTGAGAATGCCACGCAAAATATTCATCTCTGCCCGGCTGATCGAACTGCGCCCATAGAGCCGGCGCAAACGCGCCATCAAGTGGCGCGGCTTTTCGGGATCCATAAATTCAATGGCGACCAGCGTTTGCTCCAGATGCTCATAAAATCGCTCCAGCTCATCCATAGTCGCCAGCTCACCACTTTTAGTGGAGGCCACTTCTTCTTTTTCGACCTTGCTTGGCTGCCCCTGAGCGGCCAGCCAGGCCATGCGAATCTCGTAGCTCAACACCTGCACAGCTGCACCCAGATTCAGGGAGCTAAACTCTGGATCCGAAGGGATGTGTACATGAAAGTGGCAACGCTGCAGCTCGTCATTAGTCAGACCAGAGTCTTCACGACCAAACACCAAGGCGATCTCTGCACCATTAGCCGCCTCAGCCACAACTTTTTGCCCACACTCACGGGGGTCCAGCAGTGGCCAGGGAATACGGCGATCACGCGCACTGGTACCCAGCACCAGATTGCAGCCCACCAACGCATCTTCCAGGGTGGCCACGACTTGCGCATTTTCAAGAATATCGCCCGCCCCAGAAGCACGCGCATCGGCTTCATGGTGCGGAAATACTCGGGGCTCAACCAGCACCAGCCGTGACAAGCCCATGTTTTTCATGGCGCGCGCAGCACCACCGATGTTCCCGGGATGGCTGGTATTAACCAGAACGACACGAATATTAGGCAACAAAGGAAGCGCTCACAGGCCAGCAAAAGGGAGCAAATCTTACCTAACGAAAACGCCATAAGCTACGAAAGCTAACGCAAACCTTCATCTACCAAAGTTTTCTGATAGAATATTCGGCTTTCTTTAACAACCTTAGGTGAAACGTCCATGCAGCCCATGCTGAATATCGCGCTGCGCGCCGCCCGCAGCGCCAGTGAATTGATTTTCCGCTCCATCGAGCGCCTGGATACCATTAAGGTTGACGAAAAAGACGCCAAGGATTACGTCTCTGAAGTCGATCGTGCGGCCGAACAGAAAATCATCGACGCCCTGCGCAAGGCTTACCCGACGCACGGCATCCTCGGTGAAGAAACCGGCCTGCACCCAGGCAGCGGTGAAGGTGAAGACTACCTGTGGATCATCGACCCACTGGATGGCACCACCAACTTCCTGCGCGGCGTTCCACACTTCGCCGTCAGCATCGCCTGCAAATACCGCGGCCGCCTTGAGCACGCCGTGGTTCTTGATCCAGTTCGCCAAGAAGAGTTCACCGCCAGCCGTGGCCGTGGCGCTCAACTGAATGGTCGCCGCCTGCGTGTCAGCGGTCGCACCAGCCTGGAAGGCGCATTGCTGGGTACGGGCTTCCCGTTCCGCGACAACCAGATGGACAACCTCGAAAACTACCTGGGCATGTTCCGTAGCCTGGTTGGCCAAACTGCCGGCATCCGCCGCGCAGGCGCAGCCAGCCTGGACTTGGCTTACGTGGCCGCTGGTCGTTTCGATGCATTCTGGGAGTCGGGCTTGTCCGAATGGGACATGGCCGCAGGCGCACTGCTGATTCAAGAAGCAGGCGGCCTGGTCAGCGACTTCACCGGTAGCCACGATTTCCTTGAAAAAGGCCACATCGTTGCTGGTAACACCAAGTGCTTCAAAGCAGTTCTGACGGCTATCCAGCCTCACCTGCCGGCTTCGCTGAAACGCTAAGCGAAACCCGCAAACAAAAAAGCACCCTTGCGGGTGCTTTTTTTTGGCTTGCAGTTTCTGAGCCGAAACTACAATACCGAACTTAATTCAAAATCAGCTTGCCCTGCTTATCCACGGCAATTTCACTGCCAGGCTCACGATCCATCCGGACCTTGCCTTCCTTGCCATTGAGGGAATAACGCACGTCATAACCAACGACCTTCTCACTGATGTCGTTGACAGTATTGCAGCGTGTTTGGGTCGTGGTGTAGGTATCGCGGTTCTGCATACCTTCTTGAACCTTGTTACCGGCATAGCCACCGCCCACCGCACCGGCAACCGTAGCGATCTTCTTGCCGCTACCGCCACCAATCTGATTGCCCAGCAAACCGCCCGCGACCGCACCGATCACGCTACCGACGATTTGATGCTGATCCTTGACTGGCGCTTGTCGCGTCACAGCCACTTCTTTGCATACTTCTCGCGGCGTTTTGATCTGCTGATTGACTGGAACAACCGCCAACACCTGCGCAGCATCAGGGGATTTAACCAAGCTGTAGGTGGCAAAAGCACCTCCGGCAGTCACACCGACAGCACCTAAAACAGCGCCTACCAGCAAAGATTTGTTCACGCGAACCTCCAGACCATCACACGTGGGAACAGTCCCACACCAATCCTGATGTTGGAGCATAAAAAAAGGCGTGAGTTCAATACTCACGCCTTTTAGTCACAGCTTTTAGATGATTAACCGTTAAGGACGGTCATCCACCTCTTTTTCGCTCGCCGCTGGCGGAATCAAATCCTCAGCACTGAGGTTCAGCCAGATCAGCACGACGTTGGCGATGTAAATCGACGAGTAAGTACCCGCCAACACACCCACGAACAAGGCAATCGAGAAGCCCCAGAGGTTGTCGCCACCAAAGATCAGCAACGCAGCGATCGCCAACAGGGTGGAGATGGACGTTGCCATGGTGCGCAGCAGGGTTTGCGTGGTCGAGATGTTGATGTTCTCGATCAGGCTGGCCTTGCGCAGCACCCGGAAGTTCTCCCGCACCCGGTCAAATACCACGATGGTGTCGTTGAGCGAGTAGCCGATGATAGCCAGTACCGCTGCCAACACCGTCAGGTCGAAGGTAATCTGGAACCACGACAGCACGCCCATGGTGACGATCACGTCATGCACCAGGGACACAATGGCGCCCACCGCAAACTTCCACTGAAAGCGGAAAGCCAGGTAAAGCATGATGCCGCCCAGCGCCATCAGCATGCCAAGGCCGCCCTGGTCGCGCAGCTCTTCACCCACTTGCGGGCCCACAAACTCAACCCGCTTGATCACCGCAGGGTTGCTGGCATCTGCCTGCCCCAATGCTGCGGCAACCTTGTTGCCGAGCAACGGATCATCGCCGGGCATACGCACCAGCAAGTCAGTGGTCGCACCAAAGCTCTGCACTACCGCGTCATGAAAACCTGCCGTAGCCAGCTCATTACGCACCTTGGTCAGGTCAGCTGGCTTCTCGTAGGTCAGCTCGATAAGCGTACCGCCGGTGAAGTCCAGGCCGTAGTTCATGCCCTTGTGGAACATGCTGAACAGTGCCAGCAAGGTGAGCACTACAGTGACGCCGAACGCAACGTTGCGAACGCCCATGAAGTTGATTGTACGTAACATGGCAGCCCCTTAAATCCACAACTTCTTGAAGTCCCGACCGCCGTAGATCAGGTTGACCATTGCGCGGGTCACCATAATGGCCGTGAACATCGAGGTAAAGATCCCGAGGGACATGGTCACCGCAAAGCCTTTAACCGGCCCGGTACCCATGGCAAACAGAATTCCGCCAACCAGCAAGGTTGTCAGGTTGGCATCGACAATTGCCGTGAATGCCCGACTGAAACCTTCATTGATTGCCCGCTGCACAGTCATGCCATTGGCGATCTCTTCACGAATCCGCGAGAAGATCAGCACGTTGGCGTCGACCGCCATACCCATCGTCAAGACGATACCGGCAATACCCGGAAGGGTCAGCGTTGCACCCAGCAGCGACATCAACGCCAGCAGCAAGACCATGTTGACTGCCAGCGCCACTGTCGCAATCAAACCGAAGAAACGGTAGATGGCGATAATGAACAGCGACACAAACAACATGCCCCACAACGATGCGTGAATACCCTTGGTGATGTTGTCAGCACCCAGGCTCGGGCCAATGGTGCGCTCCTCAGCGAAGTACATCGGCGCGGCCAGACCACCGGCACGCAACAGCAAAGCCAGCTCGGAAGCCTCACCCTGGCCATTCAGGCCGGTAATCCGGAACTGACTGCCCAATGGCGACTGAATGGTCGCCAGACTGATGATCTTCTTCTCTTCCTTGAACGTCTGAGTCGGCACGTCCTTCTCAACACCATCGACCACTTGCTTGGTGTACGTCGTCACCGGCTTTTGCTCGATGAAGATAACCGCCATGCTGCGACCCACGTTGCTGCGAGTCGAACGACTCATCAGCTCACCACCATGCCCATCAAGCTTGATGTTCACCTGCGGACGGCCGTGCTCGTCAAAGCCCGCCTGAGCATCGGTCACCTGATCACCCGTGATGATCAGACCACGCTCGATTTGCGCGGAAGGGCGATTGCCCTCGCGGAATTCGAATGTCTCGGAAGTGGCTTTGGATGCGCCCGGCTCGGCTGCGAGACGGAACTCCAGGTTGGCCGTCTTGCCCAGAATACGCTTGGCTTCGGCGGTGTCTTGTACGCCCGGCAGCTCAACCACGATGCGGTTGGCACCCTGACGCTGAACCAGAGGCTCGGCAACACCCAACTCGTTGACCCGGTTACGGACCGTTGTCAGGTTTTGCTTGATGGAATATTCACGGATTTCCGCCAGCTTGGCCGGGGTCATCGCCAGACGCAGAACTGGCTGACCATTAAGGTCCGCTGTCGTTACGTCAAAATCATTGAAGTTCTTGCGGATCAGGCTACGCGCTTGCTCAAGGACAGCTTCATCAGTGAAACCCAGCTGAATGGCACCATTGAGTTGCGGCAGGCTGCGATAACGCACCTTCTCTTTACGCAACAAGCTTTTGACATCGCTTTCGTACACTTTCATACGTGCATCGACAGCTTTGTCCATGTCCACTTCCAACAGGAAGTGCACACCACCCGACAAGTCCAGACCCAACTTCATTGGGTGAGCACCCAGGCTACGCAACCATTGCGGCGTAGTCTGTGCCAGGTTGAGCGCGACCACATAGTCGTCCCCCAAAGCCTTGCGCACGACTTCTTTGGCTGGCAACTGGTCGTCTTTCTGTTCCAGACGCAGCAAACCGCCTTTGCCGTTCTGAGCCAACGTCGCAGCCTTGACGGCAATACCGGCATCCGTCAGTGCTTTGCTTGCACGATCCAGATCAGCTTGAGTGACCTGCAACGCTGTGCTTGCACCCGAAATCTGGATCGCCGGGTCATCAGGGTACAGATTGGGAGCGGAATAAATAAGACCGATCGCCAGCACCGCCAGGATCAGTATGTATTTCCACAGAGGGTATTTGTTCAGCATCAATCACGCCGCCCGCTTAAAACGCGGGGCGCCTTGCGCGCCCCGTCGATTGTTAAAAGTTGAAACTTAGATCGCTTTCAGCGTGCCTTTAGGCAACGTGGCTGCAACAGAGCCTTTCTGAATTTTCAGCTCGACAGTGTCAGACACTTCGATCACAACAAATGCATCGGAAACCTTAACGATTTTGCCGGCAATGCCGCCAGTCGTTACGATTTCGTCACCTTTTTGCAGGTTACCCAACAGGGCTTTCTGCTCTTTGGCGCGCTTGGCCTGTGGACGCCAGATCATCAGATAGAAGATGACCAGGAAACCCACCAGGAAAATCCATTCAAAACCACCACCCATAGGGCCAGCAGCGGCAGGTGCAGCAGCGTCCGCGAAAGCGGAAGAGATGAAAAAGCTCATTAAGCACTCCAGTTGCATTGTTGTTTCTTAAAGGTCGTAAATTCAGTCCAGGGGCGGCACAGGAAGCCCGCGCTTGGCATAGAAGGCGTCGACAAAGGTGGCCAATGTACCCTGTTGAATAGCCTCGCGCAAACCAGCCATGAGCACCTGATAGTGCCGCAAATTGTGGATGGTATTGAGCATGCTTCCCAACATTTCACCGCACTTGTCCAGATGATGCAGATAAGCGCGGGAGAAGTTCTGGCAGGTGTAGCAATCGCAGGTCGGATCCAGCGGCGAATCATCATGGCGATGGAACGCATTACGGATCTTGATCACACCCGTATCGATAAACAAATGCCCGTTGCGGGCGTTGCGGGTTGGCATCACGCAATCGAACATGTCCACTCCGCGGCGCACACCCTCAACCAGATCTTCTGGCTTGCCAACCCCCATAAGGTAACGAGGTTTGTCAGCAGGCATCATCGCTGGCAGGTAATCCAGCACCTTGATCATTTCGTGCTTGGGCTCGCCCACCGACAAACCGCCAATAGCCAGACCGTCAAAACCGATCTTGTTCAGGCCTTCGAGCGAGCGTTCGCGCAGGTTCTGGTGCATGCCACCCTGAACAATACCGAACAAAGCTGCGGTGTTATCACCATGAGCGTTCTTGGAGCGCTGCGCCCAGCGCAACGACAGCTCCATGGACACGCGCGCTACATCTTCATCCGCCGGGTACGGCGTGCACTCGTCGAAAATCATTACGACGTCGGAGCCAAGGTCACGCTGAACCTGCATCGACTCTTCCGGCCCCATAAACACTTTGGCGCCGTCTACCGGGGACGCGAAGGTCACGCCCTCCTCCTTGATCTTGCGCATGGCGCCCAGGCTGAACACCTGGAAACCACCCGAGTCAGTCAGGATCGGCCCTTGCCACTTCATGAAGTCATGCAGATCGCCATGCTTCTTGATCACTTCAGTGCCTGGGCGTAGCCACAGGTGAAAAGTGTTGCCCAAAATCATCTGCGCGCCGATGGCTTCAATATCACGCGGCAGCATGCCCTTGACCGTGCCATAGGTGCCCACAGGCATGAAGGCCGGGGTTTCAACCACACCACGGGGGAAGGTCAAACGACCGCGACGCGCCTTGCCATCAGTGGCAAGCAGCTCGAATGACATACGACAGTTGCTCATGCTTGATCCTCCGGGGCCGGGGCAGGAGCCGTCGGCGCAGGATTGCGGGTGATGAACATTGCATCACCGTAACTAAAGAAGCGGTACCCATGCTCAACCGCAGCCTTATAGGCCGCCATGGTTTCGGGATAACCGGCGAACGCCGAAACCAGCATCAACAGCGTGGATTCCGGCAAATGAAAATTGGTCACCAGCGCATCGACCACATGAAACGGTCGACCGGGGAAAATAAAGATATCGGTATCACCACTGAAGGGCTTGAGCACTCCATCACGTGCTGCGCTCTCAAGCGAACGAACACTGGTGGTACCCACCGCAATCACGCGACCGCCACGTGCACGGCATGCGGCTACGGCATCCACTACGTCCTGGCCGACCTCCAGCCACTCCGTGTGCATATGGTGATCTTCAAGACGCTCAACCCGTACGGGCTGGAACGTACCCGCGCCCACATGCAGGGTCACAAATGCAGTCTCGACACCCTTGGCGGCAATAGCCTGCATCAACGGCTCATCGAAATGCAGACCTGCCGTGGGGGCAGCTACTGCGCCCAGGCGCTGAGCGTAGACCGTTTGATAACGCTCGCGATCCGAACCTTCGTCCGGGCGATCGATATAAGGCGGCAACGGCATGTGCCCGACACGGTCCAGCAGCGGCAACACCTCTTCGGCAAAGCCCAGCTCGAACAACGCATCGTGGCGCGCCAGCATCTCGGCTTCGCCGCCGCCATCAATCAGGATTTTCGAGCCTGGCTTGGGCGACTTGCTGGAGCGTACATGCGCCAGCACCCGATGACTGTCGAGCACCCGCTCAACCAGAATTTCCAGCTTGCCGCCCGACGCCTTTTGGCCGAACAAACGGGCTGGAATTACCCGGGTATTGTTAAACACCATCAAATCGCCTGAGCGTAAATGCTCAAGCAAATCAGTAAATTGACGATGTGCCAGTGCCCCGCTCTCCCCATCAAGGGTCAGCAGGCGACTGTTGCGGCGCTCCGCCAAAGGATGGCGTGCGATGAGTGAATCAGGGAGCTCGAAAGTAAAGTCAGCAACGCGCATGATAGGTTTCGTCTAGCAGGGCCGGGGAGTTTAACGGACTTAGTAAAAATAGACCAATAAGTTGTTGACCGACCTCAACCTCATCTCTATACTTCGCCGCCATTGAGCCCTGATGGCGGAATTGGTAGACGCGGCGGATTCAAAATCCGTTTTCGAAAGAAGTGGGAGTTCGAGTCTCCCTCGGGGCACCAAACAAAGATCTCAAGGTGCCGCTCAATGCACCTTGAATACAAAAAAACCGGCCACTAGCGCCGGTTTTTTTGTGCCTGCGATTTAGCTCTGTCTCCCCTCGCCTTCGATCCGGGGCATTGAAGCCATTCACTGGGCAAAAGCACTGTGTGCCACTTCAAACATTCACTCCGATATTTCGTCGTGACTTCTGGCTTGCGTGAAAGCTTAGCGGTCATCGAAAAGCTAATGCCGAACGCTTACAGCATTAATTCAAAGCCGACCCGCAACCAGCCAACGGCATGCTTGATAGAAGCCCCTCGACGAAGCCAATGATGGAAATTGCAAGTTTGGTGGTTATACTAACCACCAATCCGGACTGCAGGAAGGCGATGTGAATAGCCGACAGCTGATAAGCACTCTAGAAGCTGACGGTTGGTATCTGGTAAGGAGCAAGGGAAGTCATCACCACTTCAAGCATCCAACGAAGCCGGGACTGGTCACGATTCCTCATCCGAAAAAAGATCTACTGACCAAAACAATTAACAGCATCTTGAAACAAGCCCAGCTCTGATGAGCCGGGAGCTGCACCAAGTCCGATGGAGGGCCAGGTAATGCTTTACCCAATTGCGATTCGACCCGGTGATATGCATCACGCATGGGGCGTGGAAGTCCCCGATATACCAGGATGTTTTTCTGCGGGGGATGATCTTGATGACGCGATGGCCATGGCACGCGAGGCCATTGAAGGACACCTGGAGATTTTGGCCGAGGATAACGCCAGGATCCCTGTAGCAACCAAGGTAAGCGCTCATGTGGCAAATCCCGATTACAAGGATTGCATCTGGGCTGTAGTCGATATCGATATCACCAAATATCTTGGCAAGGCTGAAAAGCTGAACATCACCCTACCTGGATACCTGCTGAACCGTATTGATGAGTACGTGAAGCATCATCCAGAAGAAAAAAGTCGTTCTGGATTTTTGGCATCAGCGGCATTAAAGGTCTTGCAGCAAGCGTAGACCGGCAGGCAATAGTCGGTTTCCTGACAGGGTTGCAGTTTTGAAATTCGAGCGGTAATCTCCGCCGGTCGCTGCATATTCAGCGAACGACCTTGGCGGGTCGAATGATTTCAGGCGCAACAGCGCCATAGACTTAATCGCGGGCGCTTTTTTTATGCTCGCGATAATGCGTTATGGCGGGTTGTGCAGGAGCACCTTCGGGTGCGCCGGGTTCCTGAATCACCGGTCCGCCAATCTTGCGCAACTCGCCACCCTTTTCTGCTTGGCGGCAGATCGCGGTGGCTCCAATGATTCGGGAGCAACACCACATGACTACCCTCAATCTGTCCAAAATTCGCACCCTTGCTGCAAAAGGGGGTGTGCAATGAGTCCTTCGCCCTTGATGCCTACCGTTGGCGGCGCCACGTTTGGCAAGTGCAACGCTCAGGATCAACGCCTGTTTTCGGTCAACGCCGGGGTTTCGAGCCTTGAAGCCCTCGAACATGCCTCACTGCTCATGAACTGCATCAATACCCTCTCGTTTATGGGGGCCGTCGATGATGGCAACCAAGCAACCGCCATGCGCTGGGCCTCTCACTATCTCAGCGAGATGGCCAAAGCGCTGATTGATGACGTGACTCTAGGGCTGCAACACGCCGGGGAGGGTGATCTATGAGCTCACGGACCTCGGGGCGCCCATCACCCGACGCTCGCTCACGTCACGCGCGCTGTCGGCGAGGACTTTTTTTTAACCCCCAGAACAGCGATGATCGCCGCCCCGCTTCTGACCCACTGGAACCCGCCCCATGGATTCGCCTCTGGAAACCGTCGCCCTGTACGCCCTCAAACTGGCTTATGAGCCCGAAGGTTCAAGCCCGCTGTTGCGCGACGATCCGGCAATGGCTCAATACCAGCGCGAAGTCTTTGCCCTGCTGCTGCGCAACGGCGATGTCGAGGCCATTCAGCTCAAGCTCAATCAATGCCTTGAGGTGGCGCTGATTGCCCTGGGCGGCGCGGGGACTGTGATGGGCAGGGAGCTGAACAAGCTCTCCGCTCAGGTCGCTGATGCTCAGACGCTCGAACAACTGCACCTACCGTTGGCTCATCTCAAGGACTACTTGAAAGCCATTCAGTGATCAGTGGTCTTGAAATTGCTCGATGTACGCCAGGATGTTGTCGATTTTTTCCGGGTCACTGATGCCCCAGAAAATCATTCGGGTGCCCTTGACCACTTTCTTGGGTGCCTCGATATAGGCCGCCAGTTTGTCTCGCGTCCACACCACGCCGGAATTTTTCATGGCGTCTGAGTACAGATAGGTCGGTGAAGTGCCGGCCGCGCGCCCTATCACGCCATTGAGCTGCGGGCCAAAACCGTCCCGCGCGTTTTCGCCAATGCTGTGACAGCCTCCGCACATTTTGTTGTACAGCTTCTCGCCTGCCTCGGCATCACCGGCGGCCAGAGCTGCGGCGCTGTTAAACAAGGCAGCGAGGCTTAGAACAGCGGTCAATAACAGCGTTTTTTGCATGAGTGCTTCCACATTCAGGTATCTGACCAAGCGGCAATCTTACAGGGCCTTGATTCGGTCAGCGCACGCAAAACGCTGACTCGGATCAAGGATTCTTGCTCACAAAGCGCGCCCATGATCAATATTGATGATTCGCGTTCGTTGACCCACTATGGTCTCTGTTCATCTGAACCCATTGCGAGGCGTCATGCTTTCTGAAAACGATTACGTCACCGTTGACGCCACTGAATTGGGCGAAACGGCCCTTGCGGACTTTATTAAAGACGCTCGCCGTCCAGTTCGCTTTCAGGGCATCGATTTCAGCGGGCAAGACTTGTCCCGACTAAACCTGAGCAGCTCACGTTTTGAGCGCTGCCTCTTTGGCGACACCAATCTGACGGCGGCTGACATTTCCAATACGCACTGGCAAAGCTGTCGAGCAGCCCAAGCGGTGTTTCGTTCTGCCACGCTGGAAGAAGCGGTATTTGTTAATTGCGACCTGAACAATACCCTTTGGCAACGCAGCAAGCTGGCCCACGCATTATTCGAAGGCTGTAAATTAACCGGGGCCAATTTTGTAGATAGCTCTACATTGGGGCTCGTGTTCAAAGACTGCGTGTTGCGCAGTGCCATCCTGTCGGGGCTGTCCTTCTACAAGACTGAGCTGCACAACCTGGATTTCGCCGAAGCCGACCTCAGCTATTGCGACTTTCGCCAAGCAGTCTTTGTTGAAGGCGGCAGTCTTTCCCTGGCTCGGGTCAACAATGCGCGTTTTGATCAGGCTGACTTGCGCGAAGCCAGCCTGCACGGGCTACACCTCACCGACGCCAAACTGTTCAAGGGCGCGATTATCTCCAAATCTCAAGCCGGTATGCTGCTTGCCGGTCTCGGGTTGCACGTCCTGTAATCAATGCATCACCTGCTCAGCCAGCAACACCAGCGCAATGATCGCCATCAACACTCCAGACACCCGGCTGACGGTTCTCGCAGCACTGGGCCGGGTCTGCAATACCGCTTGAGCGCTGAAGCCCACCAACAGATAGACCACCGCACAACTCACCGCATGCAAAGCGCCCAAAGCCAAAAGTTGGGTGGGTATCGGCCATGTCGATAACGGGTCTGTGAACTGCGGCAACAGAGCCAGAAAGAGCAATAAAACCTTGGGGTTCAGGCCACTGACACAAGCGCCCTTCCAGACCCAGCGAAACCAGGAATCGGCAACGTGCGCCTGCCCTTCTTCGGGCGCTGACGGCTGCCGGACCATCGCAATGCCCAGCCACAGCAGATACAGAGCACCGGCCAAGGTGAGCAGCGACATGACCACCGGGCTTTTGGCCAGCAACGCGCCCACACCCGCCGCCACCAACAGCGTTGCCAGCAAGTGCCCCGAAAGCAACCCGGCAACGGCTGGTGCGACGCGTCGCTCGCGCATACCGGCTGAAATGGCGTAAGCCCAATCAGCGCCCGGCGTAATGATGAAGAGAAACGACACCGCCCAAAAGGCGGCCACAATGCTGAGAGTCACGGGATGTCTACCTTCTAAGCGCCAAGTGCGTTACACCCGTTTTGGCGAACGCTATGAGTAGAAGAATAGGGAAATGCTGATAGGATTATCTTTCGTTTATACCAATGCCACCTAACATGGCTGGAAGGTTCTTCTGTATGGATCGAATTGACCGAAAGATTCTTGCGCAGCTGCACGCGGACGGCCGGCTTTCTCTCACCGAACTGGCTGAGCGGGTAGGTTTAAGCCTTTCACCCTGCCATCGACGGGTACGGGCGCTGGAAGAATCAGGGGTGATTTTGGGGTATCGCGCACTGTTAGCGCCCAAAGAGCTGGGCCTTGGATTTTCAGCGATTGTGTTCGTGACGTTGCGCGAAGTGACACGCCAGGCGATTACCGACTTTGAGGCCGCGTTGCTGGACGTCGCGCAGATCGTCGAAGCGCAGCGGCTGTTTGGCGACCCGGACTACCTGCTGCAAGTCATCACCAAAGACCTTGCTGCGTTTCAGCAGCTCTATGATGAGTCCCTGACCTCACTGCCCAACGTCCAAAGGCTGGTGTCAACGCTGGTCATGAAAAACGTCATCAATGACCGGGTGTTGCCCCTGTAGCCGCTGCCGCAGGCTGCGATCGGGAGCGGGGTCTTAGGTGTATCCGGTTATACGGCGGCGTTGCCGCCGATCGCAGCCTTCGTTCCTCGGCAGCGGCTACAGCGTCTGTATACCGCCGGCCAACCCCTGTGCCAACGCATCGAGCAAAACACGCACTTTGGGCAGATCCTGACGATTTTTTGGCCACACTAGATGGATCGGCAACCCCTCACTGGCCAAATGCGGCAGCACCTCGACCAAAGCGCCGTCAGCCAGTGGTTGCTTGATCAGCCAGGTTGGCAACTGGGCAATACCGCACCCGGCCACAACCGCCATCACCTGCCCTTCGCCGTCGCCCACGATGTACCGGGCGGGCATGACCCGTCGCTCAATCTCGCCCGGCCGGGTACCCGCAAAACGCCACGGGCTGACCGTTCCGTCTGCCAAGCCATAAGCGACACACTGGTGATGCTCCAAGTCACGATCAGTCGCAGGTGTGCCGTGGTCGCTCAGATACGACGGGGCAGCACAAAACACATGCCGCTCACTGCCCAGGTAACGATGCTCCAGCGTCGCCGGCCAGACCTGTGGGCCACCCACCCGCACCACAATATCGACGCCCTCTTCCACCGGATCGATAAAGCGATCCGAAAAAGAGATATGCGGCAACAACAGGTCATGCGCCTGCACACAGCGCAGAATCACCGGCAATGCCAACAAGCGGCCGAACGCTGCTGGCAAATCAATGCGCACTCGCCCCCGCGGCTCAGTGTTTTCCACATGCAAGGCCAGCTCGGCCTCTTCCAGTTCAGCCAAAACCCCGGTACAGGTTCGATAGAACGCGCTGCCCGCATCGGTCAGTGCCAAGCGCCGTGTTGTGCGTTCAAACAAACGCACCTGTAACCGGCCTTCAAGACGGGCGATAGCTTTGCTGATCGCCGACGCCGTCAAATTCAAGCGCTCGGCCGCAGCCCGAAAACTGCCTGCATCCGCGACACAGACAAACACATCAATGCCTTTCAAGCGCTCCGAAGAAAACATACCCGGCACCTATTCATGAATTCAGTTCACGTGATTGAGTAAAAGGTATCGCAAATACGCACTCATTTCCCCAGTAAGCTGGTTTGCTTCTACTTATTCACAAAACAGGCTGATCGATGACTTCGCAAAAACCCACGGTTTTAATCACCGGCGCCACCGGCCAGATTGGCGGCGATACCCTGCGCAACCTACTGGAAGATGACAGCATCACGCTGGTGGCGGCCGTACGTTCTGCAGCCAAAGCCAAACCTTTTGAAGCACTGGGCATCCGCACGGTCATGCTCGACTTCGACAAGGAAGAGACACTGGCACCGGCCTTACAGGGCATCGACCGCGCCTTGCTGGTTACCGGCTATACCGTGGACATGCTGCGCCAAAGCAAAGCGTTTCTCGATCAAGCGAAAAAAGCCGGTGTGCAGCACATTGTGCATTTGGGCGCTTGCGGGCGGGACGACACCACCATCGGCCACTGGGCCTGGCACCAGTTTGTAGAGCGCTACATCGAATGGTGCGGCTTCTCGTTCACCCACTTGCGCCCCGAGTGCTTTATGCAAAATCTGCTCAGCTACGATGGCACCCAAGCCGTTAAAAACGGGGTGATCGAGCAATACACCGGCGACGCACGCTTTAGCTGGGTGGACGGCGAAGACGTTGCCCGCGTTGCTGCGCAGACCCTGCTGCACCCACACAAGCACGCAGGCAAAACGTATCGCTTGGGCTACGACGTGCAATCCTACGGGGACATCGCCGCCATCATGACCCGCGTGCTGGGTCAGCCGTTCCGCTATGACGCCCAATCGCCGGATGTGTTTCTGGAGAACATGCGCGCAGCCGGGGCCGAAATGGCTTACATGACCTGCGTACACGACAACTTCACCCGCATGGCCGCACGGCAGATCCCCGGTGTTGAAGAAACCTTCGACAACTTCCCTGAGATCACCGGCCGCCAGCCTGTGCGCTGGGAAGACTTTGTGCAAAAGCACCGCAGCGCGTTCGCCTACACCTGAAACCTGTTGCAAGAGGTGCGAATCAAACGCATCAGGCGATAAACGCCCTACGCCCGGCAGACTTCAAACAGAATGCTGCCAGCAGCTAGGGCGTTTTGATCAGTCCACGCAGCAAGGTTTCGGTCTGCTCGCGCACGATCTTCATCAGCAATGCGTACCGCTCTGGCGTTAACGCGTCCCAGCCCAGTGACTTGAGGGAGCTGTTACGGGTCAGGTGAAATGGCAGCAACTGGCCGGTCAGCGTCATGGAGCGCAGGCTGCACTCTTCATCACTCGCCCCCGGGCCCATTAGCCGCGAGATGATGCCGCTGGTCACACCAATGATGCGCTGGCCAATTCGCTGGCTAACCACCTCTTCATTCGCACTGGGGCCCAAGCCTGCCTGTTCGCGTGCGTAAAATTTACGCCAGCTATTGGTGCGATTGGAGAGCAGCATGAATTCAGCAATCTTGCTCTGCACCGCGCAGAAGGTCTCAATCAGTTGTTCACTGTCCGGTCGCCCACCCAATTGGGCTTGAGCCGCTTCGATGGTGGGTGCCAGATAGTCCCAAATGCGCTCGACCATGTACTCGGTACAAGCCCGGTAGACCCCTTCCTTGTTCTTGAAGTAGTAATTCAATGCCGGCGCATTCACTCCCGCCAGCTCGGCAATATCGCGAGTGGATGCACCGTCGTACCCCCGCTCGCCAAACAGGTTCAATGCCGCTTCGATTATCCGTGCACTGGTTTCATCCCCACACGTGTAGCCGCCTTCGCTGGCAGGTCTGCGCCGGTGAATGGTGGTCATGGGTCTCTCCTTGATCGATGAATTCGCAAGTTTGCCTGAATTTATATCGATTGACATAATTTTACCAATCGTAATAATTGTTACAACCGCTAACAATTGAGACCGTCATGACCGCACATCAATCGCTCGATGAACCGACCCAGCTGCGGCCATCACGCAGACCCGTTAAAAAAATGCTTTTGAGAGGGTTGGGATTGGCCGCACTGGTCGGTGCAGCGGTTTGGGGGGCGCACTGGTGGAGCGTGGGGCGGTTTATTGAAAGCACCAACGACGCCTATTTGCAGGCCGACAGTCTGAGCGTTTCAGCGAAAGTCTCGGGCACGGTCAGTGAGGTGTACGTCACTGATAACCAGACCGTCAGTGCCGGTCAGCCGTTGGTGCGCCTCGATGTACGGCCTTACCAGGCTGCGCGGGAAAAATCCGAAGCGGCCATTCGTGCCGCGCAAGCTGACATTGCCCGGGGCGAGGCTGAACTGGAGCAGCAAAGCGCTTCGATTGCCCAAGTGCAGGCGCAACTCGACGGTGAAAGTGCCAACGAGCAATACGCCGCCGCACAGGTCAAACGCTACGCGCCACTGGCCCAAAGTGGTGCCGAGACACAAGAGCGCATGGCCGAGCTGCGTAATGCCCTGCGTCAGGCCAGTGCTCAACGGGCGGCTCAGGCCGCCGCCTTGACCGTTGCCCAACGCCAGTTACACACTCAGCGCGCCGCCATCGAACAGGCCCGCGCGCAATTAGCCAGTGCGCAGGCCAGCACCCGCCAAAGCACGCTCGATGAGCAAGATACCGTGGTTTACAGCACGCTGGCCGGACGGGTGGGCAGCCGTTCGGTGCGGGTGGGCCAATACCTGCAACCCGGTACTCGGCTGATGACCATCGTACCGACCAATGATGTGTACCTCACCGCCAATTTCAAGGAAACCCAGATCGAGCGTATGCACCCAGGCCAGACGGTTGCGGTGCACATTGATGCTTGGCCGGGGGTTGAGTTCAAGGGCGTGATCGAGAGCCTGTCACCTGGCACCGGCTCGCAATTTGCCTTGCTGCCGTCCAACAACGCTACCGGCAACTTCACCAAAATCGTCCAGCGAGTACCGGTGCGTATTCGCCTCCAGCCTTCACCCGACGCCAGCATCGAATGGATGCCGGGATTGTCAGCCACGGCCGACGTCGATACCCGTCGTGGCTAATGCAGCCGCTGCACCCGCAGCGCTCAATCCCCCTCAGGCAAATGCCAGCACCAGCGACTGGATCGTAGTCTTTGCAGGTGCGCTGGGGGCATTAATGGCCACCCTGGACATTTCCATCACCAACGCCGCGCTGCCGCAGATTCAGGGCCAGATTGGCGCCTCGGGCACGGAAGGCACGTGGATTTCGACCGGCTATTTGATGGCCGAAATTGTCATGATCCCGCTGACCGCCTGGCTGACGCGGGTGTTTGGGCTGCGCAATTTTCTAATCGGCAACGCGATTCTGTTCAGCCTGTTTTCAATCCTCTGCGGCCTCAGCGAAACCTTGCCGCAAATGGTCATCGGTCGACTCGGCCAAGGCTTCGCTGGCGGTGCCATGATCCCAACGGCGCAAGTGCTGGTAGCCACCCGCTTGCCGCGCCATCAAATGCCCATCGGCATGACGATATTCGGCCTGATCGTGCTGCTTGGCCCCCTGCTGGGGCCGGTCTTGGGCGGCACCCTGACCGAGAACTTCAGCTGGCGCTGGTGCTTCTTCTTGAATATTCCGGTGTGCGCTCTGCTGCTGGTCATGCTGAGTCAGGGCCTGAAAAAAAGCCCGGGCAACTGGCAAGCGTTTATCAAGGCCGACTGGTTGGGGATTATCGGTCTGACCCTGGGCTTGAGTGCCATGACCGTGGTGCTGGAAGAAGGCAACCGCGAGCGCTGGTTCGAGTCCTCACACATCATCGCGCTCAGCCTGCTGGCCGTGGCCGGGATTGCCCTGCTGCTGTTTGCACAGAAACTCACCCAAACGCCGATCGTGCGCCTCAGATTGTTGCTCAACCCACGCTTTGCCAGCGTGATCGCGATTGTCTTTGTGGTCGGCTGCGGGCTGTATTGTGTGGCCTTTGTGTTGCCGCAGTTTCTCAGCAACATCGCGGGTTTCAACGCTCAACAATCGGGCGCAGTGATGCTGATGTCAGGCCTGCCGGCCTTCTTGATGATGCCGATTCTGCCGCGCCTGATCGGCCGCGTAGACACCCGCCTTTTGGTAATGGCTGGCCTGGGCTGCCTGGCCAGCAGTTGTTTACTGGCCACGGGCCTGACAGCCGACAGTGTGGGCGACAATTTCACCCGCACTCAATTACTGCTGGGGCTGGGCCAGGTGCTGGCGATGATGCCGCTCAATCAGGCGTCCATGAGCTGTGTGCCGCCCCATGAAGCAGGCGAAGCGGCCGGTATCTACAACATGGCACGCAACCTCGGTGGCTCGGTGGGGCTGGCGTTGCTGGGCACCTTTATCGAACGGCGCAGCAGTTTTCATGACGACACCTTGCGCGATGCCGTGAACGTGCAATCCGTCGAAGCGCAAAACCACCTTGCAACGGCGACCCAAGGCTTTTTCGCTGAACACGGCGACCTCGCCCATGCCCAGCTTCAAGCCTTGGGCCAACTGGCCAGTCAAATTCAAGTGCAGGCGCAAGTGATCACCTACAGCGAAACCTTTTACGTACTCGGCATCGCCTTACTGCTGTGCCTGCCTCTGGCCTTCTTTTTGAAAAAACCGCCGGCCGGTACGCCCTTGAGCACAGGACACTGACCATGATCGCGAGTAAAACCCTCACCCTGCTGTGCCCGCTGTTGCTGGTGGGCTGCACCCTTGGCCCGGACTACCACGCCGCGCCCGACAGCACGCTGCAAGGCACGGCCTTTCAACGTCAAGTGCCCGGAACTCGGGCCAATACGCCGCACGTGGCCGAGTGGTGGCTAGCCCTGAACGATCCGCTGCTTAACGAGCTAATCGACAGCAGCCTGCGCAACAGCCCCGATCTGCACGCTGCGGCAGCACGCTTGCGTCAGGCCCGCGCGGGCCTGTCAGAAAAGCGCAGTGACCTGCTGCCGAAAAGTTCGGCCACGGCGGCAGCGTTGTACACGGGCTCGGGAGACAAAAACACCGACGCCACGCACCTGTACCTGAGCGGTTTTGACGCCAGTTGGGAGCTGGATATTTTCGGCGGCGGCCGCCGTGCCGTTGAAGCAGCCAGCGCCGAAGCCGATGCCGTACAGGCCGACCTCGCTGATGCCCATGTGCAACTGGCCGCTGAAGTCGGCCAAGCGTATGTCGGCTTGCGTGACCAGCAGCAGCGCCTGCATATTGCACGCGAGTCCGAAGCCCTTGAGCGGCAGTTGCTCGACTTCACCGAACAACGCCTGGCTCAAGGCACGGCCTCGGAACTGGATCGCGAGCGCATTGCCACTCAAGTAGAAACAACCCGGGCCGCCTCCATTGCACTGGAACTGGACGTAATCGAATCTCTTGATGAACTGGCCGTGCTCAGCGGCCTGCCACCCGGTGCATTGAACACCCGCTTGCAGCAGCAAACGGCCCTGCCCGTGCTGCCCGTCACCGTCAACATCGGCGACCCTGCGCATTTGCTGCAACAACGCCCTGACATCCGCGCCGCCGAACGCCGTCTGGCCTCCAGTACCGCGCAAATCGGCGAACGCAAGGCAGCGGCCTTTCCCAAAGTCAGCCTGTTTGGCTCGCTGAGCTTCAGCGCCAGCGAACCGGGCCATTTGCTGCGCAAAGACAACCTCAGTGCGCTGGGCGTGCCGTATCTGCAATGGAACTGGCTGGATTTTGGCCGGGTACAGGCGCAGGTCACCCAGGCCGAAGCCGGGCGCGATGAAGCCCTGGCCAACTACCGCAGCAGCGTACTCAGCGCATTGCGCGATGCTGACGTGGCGCTGGCTCGCTATGGCAATGAACGTCAACGTCGCAGCACCCTTGGCCGGGTCGAGAGCAGCGCTGTGCGCGCCTCCCAGCTGACCGATCAACGTTACCGTGCGGGCACCAGCAGTGTGCTGGACTGGCTCGACGCCGAACGCACCCGCTACCGTGCCGAACAGGACCGGGTTCACAGCGACGGCCAACTGATCAAGGACTACATAGCTCTGCAAAAGAGTCTTGGGTTAGGGTGGCGCACTCTACCCGCTCGGCACTGCTGCGAAACTTGAAAAGCCCCACCTATTTAATTACTTAACCTTACAAATAACGCCTATAACTTACACCCCCCTACCGGCAAGTATTAGCCGAAAACCGACAATACTTGCCAATCTTTAAACATATTAAGTGCAGGCCGCGCTGACGCCTCGCCCTTATGCAGAGTGCAACAGCGTCCGCACACATTATTTGTTGAACATGGCACCGTCTTTGCTCTTCTGATTAAAACAACAGGAGCATTGCATAATGAAAAACCAACAACACCTGCCGCACTAAAACTCTCCTTCCACAGGCGCTTATCGCGCTGGCAGAAAACGATCCGCAAAAAGCAGCGATGCTGGCTGAAGCCTATGCTTATAACTCCTTGAATGGCGAGGGCGCTGATCTGTCTGATTACCCTTTAATACGTTTGCAGTGCCGATTAATACTAATATGCAAAAGGTGCCGGCTGGCACTTCAACCCAATCAGAAAAGCTGACACATATATACCACCCCACCCCAGAACACCTGACTTACTTTGAAGTTATCCCCCACAAGTAAGTGACATCCCATGAACACCTACAGCAGCCAAAAAATAGCGAGCATGGATATCTATGACATTGCTAACAACCTCGGCTATCGCACGACCGACCGCAGTGACTCAGCCGCCTTCAACCTGGCGATGAAAATCATTGCCGGACTGCTCAGAGAGTGTTCCGCAACTGATCTAACGAAAGAGCTGTGTGCACGTGCGACCTTCTTGAAAGCCTTCTGCACACAACTCAGTGCACGCCGTACAACCGCACTGGCCATCGGTACTGATCTTGATAAAACAGATCATCAGCATGTAAAGGACCTTGTTTCCAAACTGGCCAATCTGATTTGGAGCCTCGAGTTTCCGTTGCTCAGTTACCCCCTGCTCCACCCGCATCAGACGTCACGTGCGGCGTTCAGAGCGAACGTTATTGCAACGCTATCCAGTTTTCCGTTGAACCGGGTGATGAGCGAGTGCACCACTCACTTCATCGCCAATCTGCTCGACTGCCAGCACCTGAGTAACCTGCAACAGGTACTGGCCAACAGACTGATGACTAACAACAGCATCGAGATGCTGATGGCCAGGCAGCCGAGCCTGATGGAGTGCATACACGCGGAACTCAAGGCCATTTTTACCGATCTGCCAGATACCCTGTTGCTCGCCAACTTTGACTCACTGTGGTTTGTCGACAGGGAAGATCACACTGTGTTTGAGCAAAGCCTGGGGAGCTTGATCCGACAATCGTTAGCGAACGCCCCTCCAGAGCCTGTGCGTGTTCCTCTTGAAATTCGTTTTTTGACGCAACTGAACCCACCCAATGAAGACTACCTGTCGATTACTGAGCCTCAGTACCAGGCCTTCTGTGAGCGCATCAAAAACCTCAACACAACTTACATCGAGCGCTTGAAAGGCTACTGGAGCAGCCCCGCAGATAGCCGTGCCGAGGCACCTACAAAAGAGCAGGACTATGGCGCCCACCTCAGGCTGCTTCTAGAGACGCAATTGCAACTGTTGTGCGCCGACGGCTACTTTGACCAGGATGATGACAGCGCCATCCGCACCCTGATCTTTCAGCCCTCTCTTAAAACGCCAAATAAACTGCGGGCTGCGCGACTCGGCATACGCAATGGTGCCTCATTAAACTCGCGGGGCTGTTCATTTGCCGTGGCCTTCCAGGTCAGGGGGCCAGCTGCAGCAGTACCCCGGACCACCTATGTGCTCACCGCGCACCGGGGCTTTGAGGTGTTCGCCAACGCGAACCAGGCAAGAGTCGAGCTGAACCAGCAATTGAACAACCGCCAAACGCTACCTGCCTGGGTTGAGTATGTGGGCCTGGAACATAAGGCAGAGACGGCGTTTTTCAATCACCGTGTGCGTAAAACCATGACCTTGGAACGCTTCAGGGAAAACATCATTCCGGATTTAATCGGTTTTAAGCTCGAACAAAGCTATCAGGACATCAACACCACTTTTAACCAGTACCGTGCGCTTGAAACCGAACCACAAACCATGAGCCTTAGCACGTGGTTTGACCTGGCAACAGGACGCACAATGGAGCCCACCACGGGCGATCTTTTAAATACTCGCGTTAACCGTGTTATCGAACGCTCCCTGCCCGAAGCGATAGCTCAGGCGTTTTTGATTCAGCAAGAGCCGCAGGTGGAATTGCCCCTGCATAGCCCTCTGCCAATCCGCGACATTGCCCACGTACTGCACCCGTCAGCCGAGCTGCAAACGCTGATCACCGATGATCAATTTAAAACCTTCGCCAGCCATCTGCTGGCTACGCCCCAAAACCAAACCCTGTTGAGCCGTGTGCTGGAGGGCGTGCTTGATCCGATGGCAGCAAAGGTTCCGATCACCGCCGAAATGGGCCTGAAGCTGGTTCATAAATATGCCAGCCACACCACAGCAATACCCGAGATTGATAGCCGCAACCACCGAGTCACCATTGCGGTGCAGCAAGCGCTGCGAAACAAAACGCTTTTCACCGCCGATCATCACTACCTGACGTCGTGCTTTTTGTTGCTGGGCAGTGCAGCTACAACAGGCACGAACGTTGAGCCCCTGAGTACAAGCCTTTGGGCATCGGCCCGTGTGTCCGCAGCGTCTTCAACGCTGGACATCCATGCCAATATTTCAGGAGGTGAGCGCACGCCAGATATCAATGCGCTGACGGTATACCTGAAACTTTCGACGCTGATTCGTGACCCAAGGTTTCCCGAATCCGGGCTGCATCGCGACGCGACCTTCACCACGCTTATGAGCATCGTGGTCGATTCACCTGTTTTTCATCAGTTGGAACTGGCCGCTGTCGGTACGTCTTCATGGACAGAGCGAGAGCGCCGGGAGGCAACACCCGACATGACCAGGGCACTCGCCCTGGCTTGCATTACCGACTACCTGTATCCACCAGAGAACCACACCGAAGGCTATGTCTGCGGTCTTAACTTGAATACTCAGGCAATGGGCGGTCACTCGATCAGTGAGGTGCGGCGCCAAGTCATGGAGCATCTGCGCAGCACGCTCCAATGCACGAGCGAACCGGCTATGCGTCTGGCTTTCGAATTGATTGCCGGGCGCTACTGCCCGCAGTTAACGGTGTATGACGTTCCGCAGGATCTGCGCTATGGCTATACCCGAGAGGCCGTTGACTTTCGTCACGCCGTGGCACTGGCCGAATCAACACTGCCCGGCGCTGCAGTGGCGCTGGGGTATCAGCGTCTGATCGAACTATTGAACGAGACCCTCTGCGAATCGATGAACCACGATGAACAACTGGCCATCACCTTATTGCGCCGAGAGCCCGTCCTGCATTTTGCGATGTGCCGCGGGAAAATCCCCTTCACCGACATAGCCGAGGTAAAACCTGAAGAGGTGATGATCGCCCTGCAATACGCCATCGAGCTTGATGAACAAAAGACCTCGGCCATGACCACACTGGTGCAGCTCCCGCCGGATCGCAAAAAAATGGCACTCCAGCAATTGTCAGAGCATCATCCGCTCACCGATGTGCATCAAAAAAGGCCGTTTACTGAGGCTGAAATCCATAAGTACTTCGTCACCCGCTTCAAAAACCTCGGCCGCACCATGAACCTGTCGCTCTTGGAGCGGTATATGACCTGCGGCCAGGATCGTGCCTTCTCAGATAGCGAGCTGGCCTTGGAGTCCCAGGGTTTGGGGGGGTGCACATTGTTGAAGGCATTCAATGAACAGTTCGATGCTTTTCAGCAAAAATACAACGCGGCACTGATTGTACAACTCACACACGCGATCAATGACCTAACCCCCGAACTGCGTCGAGACCTGCTCAATGCCGAACATTTCCTGAGGGTTTCTTTCACGGTTGAGGGCGAAGAGGTACCGGGCTTCTATGGCGTGTTGGCATTTTCAACAGACCCGCAAAACAATAGTTTCTATGAAGTGTTTTGCCCTTCCGGCACTGTCCGCAAAATACGCGCTGAAGGTAACGCCTATATTCTGTATGACTCTGATGATTGGGCACCCACTGAGGCAAACAAGTACGTCATGGGTGTTCCCCAACTCGATCAACAAGCGTACTTGACGGGCATGCCCGGCACTCTGAAAGTCACACCCTCTTTAACGTTGAGCTTTACGTGGAACAATCCGGCGGGAGTCAGCGAAGAGCAGCGTGTGCAGCAACTGTGCGAGAAGTTGGTTAACTCAATCTTTAGCCTGAGCCTGTCACAAGTGCGTCCCGTATTCAGGGGCTCGACACCTTATGAATCGTACCGTGATGAGTTGGTCAATCGAACTGAAATCATTTTCAACGTCATTATTCCGTTCTATGCCCTGTATCGAGACATTGAGACCGAGAATGTAACCACAGGGACGGCGATATTCGGCGCGCTGGAAGTTCTGGCGTTTGTTTTGCCGTTTGGCAAAGCGGCTTATAGCGGTTTGAGAGCCTCCATCACACTGGGCAAGGTTGTGGTTCGCAGTACATCGCTCGGCGTATCAAGGTTTGCACTGAACACCATGAAAACACTCTATGCCAGCAAAGCATTTGCTACGACGTTGGGCAAAGGGTTGATTTCCGCCGCCAACCCGTTGGCTCTGGCAGGGCTTTTGTTCCGAGGCGGACTCAAAGGGGTGACGCTTATTCAGTTCAAGCTCCAGACCGCAAAATCGCTGAATAACGTGATATCACTGGTAGGACTTAAAGCCAAACTGAACCCCGAAACCGCCTATTCATCATTTGTTACGGCCCCTTTGATTCAACCAAAAATCATTAACAGCCCCTTTATCGACGCGCCCCTTGTTGCATTCAATCCTGATTTTTCTTGGGGAAATCGAAAGCTGAACATTGCTCAGCAACAGTATTTTCATGTCAATGATGTCGACTTATCCATCACACAGCGGGTTAATCATATTTATCAGCTGACGGGTGTTAGCTACATCCAGATGCAGGGCAATATTTTTGCGGTTACACGCCCTTCAGGCAGTGCATTTCTGCACGTGTATAAAGGCTCTGTGACAGGTCCGGCGGTACGATTTAACACGGCTCAAAATAGATGGGAACTTGCCCATAGCGGCTTGGCAGGAGGGATGGAGACGCCTTCAACGGCCCATTTTTTTCAGCGACAGCTAAGTGTACCCATGGATAACGTAATGAATTTAAGTGCGCCTGCTCACACACCCGATTATGCAATCATGTTGAGCCACTATCTGATTCCCGTTGCATATGACGCCGACCTTGGTACCTGGCGCCAACGTATCGTCAAGAAAAACTCTGGGCCCCAGGCCGAGATGGATATGAGCTTCGGCGATCCTGTCTGGCTTAACGCTGATGGGAAATGGCAAAAAGGCAGCATCGAAAAATTCAACGCGGTCAAAGCCTCCCTACCCGCCGCCCAAGAACGTGTAACCATTACACTGCCGCAGTTACCTCAATTGCCGAAAAACCCAGTGGCCATCCCCAATCACATTCATTACATCTGGGTCGGCACTCAAGTACCGGGCAGTCACTTGTTTGACCGGATTGCTAAAAACCTTGAGTACTCCACTGAGTTCACCTCCACCTTGCACCTCGATGTAAGCGATGAACTGTTTATTAAAATAAAATCGATGAGCGAGAAATACACCCCTCAGTTACAGCTCTCAAACATCAAGAACGAACCTTTTTACGACGTGTTCAAAAACAGTTCCAACGCTGAACAATACACAACCCTGATAGCGGCAGAACATAAAAACTGGTCCGCGGCCTGCGACGTGATTCGTTTTCCGCTGATCAATTATTACGGTGGCCTCTATATGGATTTGGACGATGCGTTGATCGTGGCCTTGGCCGCAGACGATATCAAAGCAGCCCCCCATGACCTATTGTTAGGCAGCATCGTTACTGAAACCACATTGGACTTTGAGGGCTATAACACCAGCCACTTTGCATCCCATCCTAATAACGATCTGTTAACCGCTATCTCTGCCGAAATGCACAAGCGTTTTATAGAGAGCAGGGACTTTTACTCACAGCCCAAACCCGTACTTGATCTGAGGCTGTCGGGGGACGCCTTGATCAAAAACAAGGCCGATTGCAAAGCCTATCACCAGAACTATTTTCGACTCACCGGCCCCACACTGATGAATGATGTGCTGATCGCTAAAATACCCGTTGTCCATAAAACGGTGTTTGAGTTAATGCCCAAGTACAGCACACTCCAGACACAAGGCATCTATGATATCAGGCATCACAAACAAGCGATTGATTGCACCCACCACTACTTCCCCTTTGCCAGTAAGTACATTATCGAAACCGGCAACGAGCATTCCTGGGTCTAAGCCTTTGTGAAGACGAAAAAAAACCGCCTTTCTTGTCGAAAGGCGGTTTTTTTGTCTGGCTTAATTAGTGCGCGTAAGTGAGTAACAACTCGCTTGGCACTTTGAAGTCCAGTGACATCATGACGCTCAACGCGGTAATGGTGAAGATCGAGAACACGAACAGCTTGCGTGCCCAGACCTTATCGTCGACAGCTTTATAGCCTGTCCACGCCATGTACAGCCAGTACATGCCCATCGCTGCTGCTACGGCCATGTAGCTCATGCCGGCGTAACCGCCAAGCGTAAGCATCAGGGTCGCGATCAGGAACGCGAGGATGTAAAGCAGGATGTGCTTCTTGGCAACCTTGATCCCGCGCTTCACCGGCAACACCGGAATCGATGCAGCCAGGTAATCGTTGAAGCGGAAAATCGCGATGGCGTACGAATGCGGCATCTGCCACAGGCTAAACATCACCAAAAGGGTCAGGGCAGCCATGTCGAAGTGGTTACTCACTGCGACATAGCCGATGACCGGAGGCATTGCACCCGACAGACTGCCTATCAGCGTGCCGTGAACCGACTTGCGCTTGAAGTACAGGCTGTACAAACACACGTAGATCACAAAGCCGATCGCTGCGAACAGAGCCGCCAGCGGGTTGGCCACGCGATACAACAGCGCAAGACCAGCAACCCCCAGCAAGGTGGCGTAAAGCAGTGCCACCTTGAGGGAAATCAAGCCTTGTACCAATACGCGGTTTTTGGTGCGGTCCATCTTGATGTCGATGTCGCGGTCAATGCAGTTGTTAAACACGCATCCAGACGCAACCACCAAGGAGGTGCCGATTACCGCGGCCAGGAAGAGGGCAAGATCGAAATGCCCCTTCGAGGCCAGGAAGAACCCGCCTGCCACAGAAAGCACGTTACCGAAAATGATCCCCGGTTTGGTGATTTGGATAAAGTGCTTGAAGGACATCGGGTCTTACCTCACTTCGCCATCATTTCAGCGTGGATGCTAAACATGATCCACAGGGACAAGCCCACCAGCAGGACAATTACCAGCGCGGCAAACACCAGCGCTGTCACGTTGTTGCGTTGTGCCGGCGAGCGGTCCAGGTGCAGGAAGTACACCAGGTGAACAACCACTTGCACCACAGCGCACAGCAGTACGACTGCCAGCGTGGTGATTTTCGGCAAGCTCGGATACATGACCAGCCCGAACGGAATGGCGGTCAGGATTACCGACAGGATGAAGCCGATCACGTATGACTTCACGCTGCCGTGGTTGGCGCCGTCGGAATGTGCGTTAGCCATTACAAAGTCCCCATCAGGTAAACAACGGTGAATACGCAGATCCACACCACGTCCAGGAAGTGCCAGAACAGGCTCAAGCAGCTCAGACGGGTCTTGTTGGTTGCCGTCAGGCCGTTTTTCTGCACCTGATACATCATGATCGCCATCCAGATCAGACCGCTGGTCACGTGCAGACCGTGGGTACCAACCAGGGTGAAGAACCCGGACAGGAAGCCTGAACGGCTAGGGCCGTAGCCTTCGGAGATCAACAGATGGAACTCGTTGATTTCCATGGCGATAAAGCCGGCACCCAGCAGGAAAGTCATCGCAAGCCAGAACAGCACTTGCGGCTTCTTGCCCTTGAACAACGCCAGCATGGCGAAGCCGTAGGTGATCGAGCTGAACAGCAACAGGGCAGTCTCACCCAGTACGTACGGCAGTTCGAAGATGTCGTGGCCCGACGGGCCACCCGCAACGTTGTTCACCAATACCGCATATACCGCGAAGATCGACGCAAACAAGATGCAGTCGGTCATCAGGTAAAGCCAGAAACCGAATACGGTAGTCTCGCCTGCGTCGTGATGTTCGTCATGGTGCTCATGGTCGTGACCATGAGCGTTTCCAGCAGTGGTCGCTAAGTTCGACATGGTTTAAACCTGTTCCAACTTGGATTCAACACCGGTAGCCGGGATTGCTTTGGCGGCTACCAAACGCTTGTGCTGCTCGGCCTCGATACGCTCGATGGTCTCGACCGGCACCATGTAGCCTTGGTCGTCACGGGCTGCGTGAGCAACGAAGACAACAACCGTACCTACCAGGCCCACGATGGCCAGCCACCAGATGTGCCAGATCATCGCGAAACCGAATACGGTCAGCAGTGCGCCCATGTACACACCAGTAGCGGTGTTGTTAGGCATGTGGATCGGCGAGTACTTGGCCGGAGCCTTGTAAGCCGTACCGTTTTCCTTGGCTTCGGTGAACGCGTCGATACCGTCTACTTTTGGCACTACGGCGAAGTTGTAGAACGGAGGTGGCGACGAAGTCGACCATTCCAGGGTGTGGCCATTCCATGGATCGCCGAATTCGCAGGCGTTCTCTGGTTTGTTACGGTCACGTACGCTGACGTACAGCTGGATCAACTGGCTGATGATGCCCAATGCAATCAGGAATGCGCCGAACGCAGCTACGTACAGGTAAGGCACCCACTCTGGGTTGGTAGTGGCGTTCAGACGACGGGTCATGCCCATGAAGCCCAGTGCATACAGCGGCATGAACGCGATGAAGAAGCCAACAATCCAGAACCAGAACGCTGCCTTGCCCCACTTCTCGTTCAGTTTGAAGCCGAACGCTTTAGGGAAGTAGAAGCTGAAACCAGCGATGTAACCAAATACCGCACCGCCAATGATCACGTTATGGAAGTGAGCAATTACAAACAGGCTGTTGTGCAGTACGAAGTCAGCACCCGGGATGGCCAGCAGTACGCCAGTCATACCACCAATGGCGAAGGTCACCATGAAGCCCAGGGTCCACAGAACCTGGCTGGTGAAGCGCAGACGACCTTGGTAGATGGTGAACAGCCAGTTGAATAGCTTGACCCCCGTCGGGATCGAAATAAGCATCGTCGCCAGACCGAAGAAGGCGTTGACGCTTGCACCCGAACCCATGGTGAAGAAGTGGTGCAGCCAAACCATGAAGCCCAGCACCGAGATCGCGCCGGAGGCGTAGACCATCGAGTGGTGACCGAACAGACGTTTACCGGTGAACGTGGAGATAACTTCAGAGAAGATCCCGAACGCCGGCAGAATGAGGATGTACACCTCAGGGTGACCCCACGCCCAGAACAGGTTGACGTACATCATTGGATTACCACCAAGTTCACTGGTGAAAATGTGGAAATCCATGTAACGGTCAAGTGTCAGCAGTGCCAGGGTAGCAGTCAGGATCGGGAACGAAGCCACGATCAGGACGTTTGCCCAGGTGCAGGTCCAGGTGAAGATCGGCATGTCCATCAGTTTCATGCCTGGAGCACGCATCTTCAGTACGGTCGCCAGGAAGTTAACCCCGGTTAACGTCGTACCTAACCCCGATAACTGCAGGGCCCAGATGTAGTAGTCCATCCCCACGCCAGGGCTGTACTGCAAGCCCGACAGCGGCGGATAAGCAACCCAACCGGTCTTGGCGAACTCGCCGACGCCCAGCGACAGGTTGACCAGCACAACGCCGGACACCAGCAGCCAGAAGCTCAGGGAGTTCAGGAACGGATAGGCAACGTCACGTGCGCCAATCTGCAGCGGCACCGCAAGGTTCATCAGGCCGGTGAAGAATGGCATCGCCATGAAGATGATCATGATCACACCGTGAGCGGTGAAGATCTGGTCATAGTGTTCAGGCGGCAAGTAGCCAGGTGAACCCTCGGTGGCCATGGCCAACTGGGTACGCATCATGACGGCGTCGGCAAAGCCGCGCAGCAGCATGATCATGGCGACGATGATGTACATCACGCCGATTTTCTTGTGGTCGACTGACGTTAGCCATTCAGTCCACAAGTAGGTCCACTTCTTGAAGTAGGTTATTGCTGCAAACAGTGCCAGACCACCCAGCGCGATCATGGCAATGGTCACCATTACGATCGGCTCGTGGAATGGGACCGCTTCCCAACTTAATTTACCAAACATCGTTTACTCCTCTGCCCCGGCAGCTGAATTCGAACTCTCGTCCACCCCATCGGTCCCGGCGACTGCTTTCTTCTCGTGCTTGACCGGTTTGCCTGGTGTCATACCTTCATACTTGTCGATGATGGTCTGGAACAGGTTCGGTGCGTACGAAGAGTAAAGCGCAACGGGGTTGTTTTGGCTTGGCTTGGACAAGGCGGCGTATTCAGCTTGATCAAGCTGTTTAGGTGACGCTTTGACTTCATTTACCCAGGCGTCGAATTCGGCCTGAGAAGTCGCAATCGCTTTGAATTTCATGCCAGTGAAGCCCGCACCGCTGTAGTTGGCAGAGATGCCATCCAGTTCAGCGTTGTGGTTGGCAATCAAGTGCAACTTGGTCTGCATACCGGCCATGGCGTAGATCTGCCCGCCCAGGCCCGGAATGAAGAACGAGTTCATGACCGTGTCAGAGGTGATACGGAAATTGATCGGCGTATTGGCCGGGAACACGATCTTGTTGACAGTGGCGATACCCTGTTCCGGGTAGATGAACAGCCACTTCCAATCCATTGCCACCACTTCGATGGTCAACGGTTTGACGTCGGATTCAAGTGGACGGTATGGATCCAGAGCGTGGGTCGACTTGTAGGTCAAAACGCCCAGGGCGAGGATGATCAGGATAGGAACAGTCCAGATCACGACTTCGATCTTGGTAGAGTGCGACCATTTAGGTGCGTAGGTAGCATCCTTGTTCGACGCACGGTATTTCCACGCGAAGATAAATGTCATCGCGATGACCGGGACCACAACCAGGAGCATCAACAATGTTGCAGTGATGATCAGATTCCGCTCTTCGATCCCGATCTGCCCCACTGGATTGAGCAATGTCCAATTGCAACCTCCCAGCAGCAACGTGCCGAAAAGTGGCAATAAGCCAAGGAGTCTGGGGTACCTTTTTTTAGTCATCTCACGACCTCTAAAACAGCTTGCACAATGCAGTTGGTTTTTTTCGCCAACGCTTCGCCCTGCCAAGCGTTGGCTCTTTTCCGGAATTGTATGAAGCCCTGCTCTATCACTATCAGGCGAATAGGCGAATTCCGGGGTAGCAGTGATTTCTTATTTGATACGTGGTCAATGGCCTTGTTACAGACCAAATCCATTTGGTGCAGAACTTAGAAGGGTTGCCAGTACCTGGGAGTCGCATGGGACGCCTGTCGAACCGCCCAGACGACCGTCAACTACCCGCTTGGGCTCGGGACGAGCAGGCTGGACGTTCAGTGCGTGCGATTGTAGTTAGGTAGCCCTCCATAAACCATGTCTCATACCGAAATAATTCATCTCGGCTACGGTAACAATCCCTAACTATTATTACGCCGCACGCCCCCTAACCCTCTCGAAACAGCTTGTAGCACGCCACCGCCCCTTCAAAAAACGCCTCTTTTTAGCGCACGACCGCCCCATCGTCAATCCGCGTAAACGCCCAAACAAAGAGGCTTACAGCGTTTTTTCATTGAGACGCCCTCTGCCTATTTCAACCCTTGCCCATCAGAAGTAAGTCTAGATCCATTAATACCCGATAGGCGGTTTTACGACGCGCTGCATCCCGCTAAAGCCGCCGTGCGACACCTCTCGCGTGACAATATGTCGCAGCTTAGCAGACACTTTTTTTTATGCTGCATCACATCCTGTTGACATTTGGCCGGACATAAAAAACCCGTACTTCCAATAGAAGTACGGGGCGGATGCGAGTGTTTTAATGCGTTTTTCTGCGATTGCGGTAAATGCCCACCGGCACCAGCACGGCGGTCAACACAAACGCCACCAACGCCCATTGCGCCAGCGACAAGCCCAATACGGGAGGATAAGGCGTTGAACAAAAGCCATCGACTTGAAAACCTAAAGGAAAAATCGCAGCCAGTGGCAGGCCGTCAACGATAGGTTGCAATACATCAAGGCCACAGCTCACTGCCGGGTTAGCGAGGATATAGACGTGGCGGGCCGCAGCGATAATTCCGCCAATGGCACTGAGCACCACCAGCACCTCACACACCGTGATACTGCGCCGGGTCGGCATCGCCACCCCGATAAAGGCAAAGAGTGCGATCAATAACAAGGCATAGCGTTGCAATATGCACAGCGGGCATGGCGCCTCTCCGAGCACGATTTGCATGTACAACGCCCCACCGATCAGGGCCAGGCAAATCAGCCCGAGCAACGCCAGAAAGCGCTTCTCGGGGCCCAAACGCATCATGTCATGTGTCATCGCATATCCCTTAAGCCTGAATATTGGAAAAGTCCGCAGTTTACACGCAGACCTGCAGCCTGAAGGAGTGAAACTGTGTGGATAAACGTGGCGCAAGGCAATTAATGCAACATTAAAGGCGCAAAGCAGCACCCGCGCATCGAAACGGGGTGCTGCCAACCTTTGTCGCCGCTGTCGAGGAACGAAGGCTAGGCTACAGCTGGATCAATCCAACAGCGCAGCCGGGCCGAAGAACTCATAACGGCTTTGTTGCTCTGGCACGCCCAGCGCCTTGAGGTGGCGTTTTACCGAGCGCATAAAGCCTTGCGGGCCAAGGAAGTAGACGTCTGCATCTCGGTCAGCAGGTAACCATTGTGCCAGCACTTCCTCAGTCAGCAGGCCAACATGGTCGGCCCCGTCGTCGTGCTCTTCATAGCAGTAGAAACGCTGCAACTGCGGGTGTTGCTCAGCCAGCTCATCGACCCAGGTGCGGAACGCATGCACACGGGCATTGCGGGCGCAGTGAATGAAATGAATAGGCCGCCCTGTTTTGAGCGCAACCTCAAGCATCGGTAACGTCGGAGTAATGCCGACACCACCGCTGATCAATACCAAAGGCTTATCGCTGTCGGTCAGGGTGAACTCCCCGGCTGGTGGGAACAGCTCAAGGGTATCGCCCACCTGCATACGCTCATGCAGGTAGTTAGAGGCTACGCCCCCTTCCAAGCGCTTGACGCTGATGCGGTAGCGGCCCAGTTGGGCTGTGGCTGACAACGAATAGTTACGGCGCACTTCTTCGCCATCTATATTCAATTTGAGGCCGATGTACTGACCGGGGGTGAATTCTAAAATGGGCTGTTCATCCACAGGGCGGAAGTAGAAAGAAGTCACTTCAGCACTTTCTTCAACCTTGGCCGCCAACTTGAATTCACGCCCGCCACGCCAGCCGCCCGGTGCGTTAGCTTTTTCTTCATACAGTGCCGATTCGGCGCCTATCAGAATTTCAGCCAGCTGATTGTAGGCTGCCCCCCAGGCGGCAAGCACCTCAGGTGTGGCTATGTCGCTGCCCAGCACTTCTTCAATCGCGCGCAGCAGGCAGCTGCCGACAATGGGGTAATGCTCGGGCAGAATTTGCAGGGCAACGTGCTTGTTGATGATCCGTGCCACCAGATCACCCAACTGGTCGAGTTGGTCGATATGACGGGCATACATCAATACGCCGTTAGCCAGTGCGCGAGGTTGAGCCCCGCTGGCCTGGTTGGCCGGGTTGAACAATGGACGCACTTCAGGGTGCTCGGCGAGCATCAATTTATAAAAGTGAGTGGTCAGCGCTTCACCACCGCTTTCCAGCAGCGGTACAGTGGATTTGACGATGGCACGATCTTGAGCAGTAAGCATAAGAGTGACTCCTGATAATGTAGAACTATTAGCCATTACACATCACTATTCGTGCCAACATTTAAATCGTTACAAATCAGATACTTAGAAATTTATTTGTCATTTTGACCCGCCCTGCACTAGAGTCATATCGACTACACGAGGTCAAAATGACTGCAAAACTACTGCTCACCACACTCTTGCCGCTGGTCGCAGACCTGGCCCGCGACCTGCCTGAAAGTGAACGCTATCGCCGCTTGCTGCACGCACTGCGCACCTTGCTACCGTGCGACGCGGCGGCATTATTGCGACTGGACGGTGAATGGCTGGTGCCCTTGGCCGTCGATGGTTTAAGCCTCGACACACTGGGCCGGCGCTTTAAAGTCAGCGAACACCCGCGTTTTCAATTTCTGCTCAGCAGCCCCGGCCCCACGCGCTTTCCCAGCAATTGCGAATTGCCCGACCCCTACGACGGTCTGGTGGACGGTCTGGGTGATCACCTGGAAGTTCACGACTGCATGGGTTGCCCGCTGTTTGTTGATGAACAGCCTTGGGGGTTATTGACACTGGACGCGCTGGACTCAAAGCGTTTTGAGCCTATTGAGCTTGATGACCTGCAAGCCTTTGCCAGCCTTGCAGCGGCTACGGTCAAGGTGGCCCAGCGCATTGAACGCCTGGCTCTGCGGGTCGAGGATGAACAGCAAAGGGCCGAATCCTACCGTCAGGCCCACGACTCACCGGACAAAGAGCTGATCGGCCAGAGCCTCCCGCACAAGCGGCTGCTTGAAGAAATATCCCTGGTAGGCAGCAGTGAGTTGACTGTACTGATCACGGGCGAAACCGGAGTCGGCAAAGAGTTGGTGGCGCAAGCCATACACGCGGCCTCGCCACGCGCCGATAAACCGATGATCAGCCTCAATTGCGCTGCGCTGCCCGACACACTGGTAGAGAGCGAACTGTTCGGTCATGTGCGAGGCGCATTTACTGGGGCCACCCAAGATCGACGCGGCAAATTCGAATTGGCCAATGGCGGCACTCTGTTTCTGGACGAAGTGGGCGAATTGTCACTGACGGTGCAGGCGAAGCTCTTGCGCGTGCTGCAAAGCGGCCAGTTACAGCGCTTGGGCTCAGATCAGGAGCATCGGGTGGACGTGCGCTTAATCGCGGCAACCAACCGGGATTTGGCCGAAGAAGTGCGCAGCGGACGCTACCGTGCTGATTTCTACCATCGTTTGAGCGTCTACCCGCTCAGGGTTCCGGCGCTGCGTGAGCGCGGGCGAGATGTGTTGCTGTTGAGTGGCTTCTTTCTGGAGCAAAACCGTTCCCGCCTGGGCCTTGGCAGCTTGCGGTTAAGCGCCGATGCGCAAGCAGCGCTGGTGCACTATGACTGGCCGGGGAATGTGCGAGAACTGGAACACCTGATAGCCCGCAGCGCGCTGAAAGCCTTGGGCCGTTGCACCACACGCCCGCGTATTTTGACGTTGACGGCGGCGGATCTTGATTTGCCCACCACCACTGAGAGTGCTGGCATGAATGAGCAGGCGATGAGCATTGAAGGCGTGGGCGACTTGCGTCATGCCACTGAGAGTTTCCAACGCCAGTTCATCAGTGCCTGCCTGGAGCGTCATCAGCATAACTGGGCCAGTGCGGCCCGCGAGCTGGGGGTCGACAGGGCGAATCTAGGGCGAATGGCCAAGCGATTGGGCTTGAAATAAAAACCGCCCTCACCCTAACCCTCTCCCAGAGGGAGAGGGGACTAAAAGCAAAAGCAAATCCAGCCCCCTCTCCCTTTGGGAGAGGGTTGGGGTGAGGGTCTTGAAGGCCACACAATCTCCCTGCCCACCTAAAGCCCAACCCGATCAGGTCGATAACCCTGTATCCCACGCCACCCTCGGCCTTTTGAAGGTTTTTATGTCCTCAAGCAATGCCCGCGCAGATTCACTCTCGCTTCTGCTCTTTACCCTGCGCAGCGGCAAGCTGATGGCAATCAACCTGCTCAAAGTCAGTGAAATCATCCCTTGCCCGCCACTGACCAAAATGCCGGAGTCTCACCCCCATGTGAAAGGCATTGCAGTACTGCGTGGCCTGTCTCTTTCGGTGATCGACCTGAGCCGTGCCATCGGCGAACAACCTTTGCTCGATCCTGATGGCGGCTGCCTGATCGTGACCGATGTCAGCCGCTCCAAGCAGGGGCTTCACGTTCAAGCCGTCAGCAGGATCGTGCACTGCCTGACAACTGACATTCGCCCGCCGCCCTATGGCTCTGGCAAACGCTCGTACATCACTGGTGTTACCCAGGTAGACGGCGCGCTGGTGCAAATACTGGACATCGAAAAAGTCATCCACGGTATCGCCCCCACCCGGGTTGACACCTCACCTGAGGTGCTCAGCCGTGAAGACGCCAAACTGCTGGCCAACGCCCGAATTCTGGTAGTGGATGACAGCCAGGTGGCACTGCAACAATCGGTCATCACCTTGCGCAATCTGGGTGTGCACTGCCACACCGCCCGCAGCGCCAAGGAAGCCATCGACCGCCTGCTGGAGTTACAAGGCACGCCGCAGCAGATCAACGTGGTGGTCTCGGACATCGAAATGTCTGAAATGGACGGTTATGCGTTCACCCGTACGGTGCGCGACACCCCCGATTTTGCTCACCTGTATGTGCTGTTGCATACCTCATTGAACAGCACCATGAACACCCAGAAAGCCCACCTGGCCGGAGCCAATGCGGTGCTGACCAAGTTTTCCTCGCCGGAGTTGACGCAATGCCTCATTCAGGCCGCGCGCACGGTAGCCGAACAAGGCTATTAACAGCATGAGTGCCTATAGCCTGTTGCTACGCAAAGACCTGCGCGAACCCTTATTAGCCGTTCGCTGGCCTGACGACGTAACCCTGGCAACCCTGAAGCCACAGTGGCTGCCTCAAGCCCACGCGCTGCTTGACCAGGCGTATAGCGGCGGCATGGGCAGTATCGAATCAATTGCGCACTGGCAACATGCCCTGGTGCATGACGCTGAATATGATCCGCAGTTGTGTTTTGCGCTGCTGCGCAATGGCCAGGTCATCGCGTTTGCACAAGCTTGGACCAGCGCCTTCCTCAAGGATTTGGTCGTGCATCCCGACCACCAGCGCCGTGGCTTGGGCGACGCGTTGCTAAGCCATGTGTTCGCTGTATTTGAGCAGCGTCGCGAAGCCTGTGTAGACCTCAAGGTCATGGAACACAATCACACGGCCCTGTGCCTGTATCAAAAACACGGCATGACCGTGGTGCAACGCGAACGGGTGCTCTGATGAACCGTCAAGTTAATCAGCGTTTACCCATGGTTTTACGCGTGCCATGCGGCGGTGCACCTGGCGTTGTATCGTGGCCGCCAAGCCCGCTCTTCTGGTAATACGCTTTGCCCTGAGATTTGGCTTTAGCAAACTCAGCGGGCTTGAACGGGAATTTGAAGGCCGGGATAACCGGCTTTTCTACAGTGTTGAGGCTGGTTTCGCTGTCAACCGTGTCCACAGCATCAGGAGCGGTCGGTTGTGTAGGAGTAGTCATGAAAGCTCCGGGATACGGGAATAATCAGGCCAATTGGCGAACAGCCGCGCAGTATACCTGCCTGATTCCTCCGCCGCGCAGTCACAAGTAGGAAATAGTTACCACACCCTTTTCATTCGGTGACTCTGCACGCAGGTCTGCGGGTTCGAGCACCTGATACGTCGCGACAAACGGTAGGTCTGCAAACCGACATAACCGGGTGGCCCGGTTCACCGCCAGTACGACCGAGGGGGTGACGTTGATAAGCTGGGTTGCGGCGCCATACGTGACCGTAGCGCCCGCGTCCAATTCGCACATGCGCTCCACGATTGAGCCTCGAAAATGGAGGGTTCCCCCCTCTACGGCGGGCTGGGCACTCACCTGATGTATCAGCCCCAACACCCCGAATACCGACAGCCCGAACGCTACATTCTTCATCATGCATCTCCGTGCGGGAACGCTGAAGCGCTCCTCTTATTAATCAGCCTATCGGCCACTCATGACAGATCCTGACAAGCCTTCACACTTTTTTAATTAAGCTGTCGGTAATGTCAGTTAGCCGTCACTGTACTGACCGGGTTCACGCGTTATAACCCTTGGCTGAGCCCATCCAACCACCTCACGCACACGGCGTCTAACCGGCATGCCAACCAAAACCAATAAGATAGTGCTGGGCACATTAGTTGTTGCCCTTATCGGCGGCACACTGTGGTGGGCCACACGCCCCCCCCCTCTCAAGTCATCCGCTGCTGCGCCCGTACCGGTCAGGGTGATTCACGTGGTGCAGCAAGATGTGCCGCGCTATGTCAGCGGGATTGGCTCAGTACTGTCCCTGCACAGTGTGGTCATACGCCCGCAGATCGACGGCATTCTGACCCGGCTGCTGGTAACCGAAGGCCAAACGGTCAAAGCCGGAGATTTGCTGGCAACCCTGGATGACCGTTCAATCAAGGCCAGCCTCGATCAAGCCAAAGCCCAGTTAGGGCAAAACCAGGCGCAACTGCAAGTCGCCCGGATCGACCTCAAGCGTTACCTGTTGCTCAGTGTCGACAACGGGGTGTCCAAACAAACCCTCGACCAGCAGCAGGCGCTGGTCGATGAGCTCAACGCCACAGCGAAGGGCTATCAGGCTGCGATTGCCGCTGCAGAAGTTCAGTTGTCGTTCACCCAAATTCACTCGCCGGTCTCAGGTCGCGTTGGCATTCGCACGGTTGACCAAGGCAACTTCCTGCGTGTCAGCGATACCCAGGGGCTGTTTTCCGTCACCCAAATCGACCCGATTGCCGTGGAGTTCTCGTTACCGCAACAGTTGCTGCCGACCTTGCACGCACTCCTCGACGCTCCACAACCGGCCTTGGTCAAAGCCTTTCTAGGCAACGCCGGCCCCGCAGGTACGCCGCTGGGCCAAGGCCGCTTGAGCCTGATCGATAATCAGGTATCCGCAACCACCGGCACGATCAAAGTCAAAGCTCAATTTGATAACCCCACCCACACCTTGTGGCCCGGCCAGTTGGTCAATATCGAGATCCAGACCGGGCTTGAACAACAGGCCCTCGTGGTGCCGCCACAGGTGGTGCAGCGCGGGCTGGATAATTACTTCGTGTACCGCACGGTGGGCGATTCGGTTGAAACCGTACCGGTACAGATCGTCTATCAAAACACGGCGCTCAACGTGATCAGCGGGGTCAATGTGGGCGATACACTGGTCAGCGACGGCCAGTCACGGCTTAAACCCGGCTCGCACATCACCGTCTTGAGCGAACCGGCGCTAACCGACGCACGCAGCAACCCGCCGGTGCAACCATGAGCCGCAGCCGCTCGCTCTCTGCCTGGTGCGTTGATCACCCGATAGCCACGGTGTTACTGACCTTTGCGCTGGTATTGCTGGGGCTGATTGCCTTTCCGCGGCTGCCCATCGCGCCTTTGCCCGAGGCGGAATTCCCGACCATTCAAGTCTCGGCGCAATTGCCCGGCGCCAGCCCCGACACGATGGCGTCGTCGGTAGCCACCCCGCTGGAAGTGCAGTTCAGCGCGATCCCCGGCATGACCCAAATGACCTCCAGCAGCGCGTTGGGATCGACCACCCTGACCCTGCAATTCACCCTCGACAAAAGCATCGATACCGCCGCCCAGGAGGTGCAAGCGGCCATCAATACCGCATCCGGCAAATTGCCTAAAGACATGCCGACATTACCGACCTGGAAGAAGGTCAATCCGGCGGACAGCCCCGTGCTGATCCTCAGCATCAGCTCTTTGCAAATGCCCGGCACAGAACTGAGCGATTACGTCGAAACCTTGCTGGCCCGACAGATCAGCCAAATCGATGGCGTGGGCCTGATCAATATCACCGGCCAGCAGCGGCCGGCGATCCGGGTACAAGCCTCTGCGGACAAACTGGCCGCCATTGGCCTGACGCTGGCCGATATACGTCTGGCCATTCAACAAACCAGCCTTAATCTGGCCAAAGGCGCGCTGTACGGGCCGTCGAGCATTTCGACCCTGTCGACCAACGATCAATTGTTCAACGCCGACGAGTACAGCCAGTTAGTGGTCTCCTACAAAGACGGTGCCCCGGTACAACTTCGGGACGTGGCGCGGGTGATCAACGGCTCCGAAAACGATTATGTGCAAGCGTGGTCCGGCCATCAGCCGGGGCTCAACCTGGTGATTTCGCGCCAGCCCGGCGCCAATATTGTCGAGACGGTAGACCGTATTCAGGCCGCCCTGCCGAGCTTGCAAGCAATGCTCCCGGCATCGGTCGAAGTGACCGTGCTGAGCGACCGCACCAAAACCATTCGCGCGTCGTTGCACGAGGTGGAAATCACCCTGCTGATTGCCGTCCTGCTGGTCATCGCCGTAATGGCGCTGTTCTTGCGCCAATGGTCGGCCACCCTGATCGTATCTGCCGTGCTCGGTGTGTCACTGATTGCCAGTTTTGCCTTGATGTATGTATTGGGCTTCAGCTTGAATAACCTGACGCTGGTGGCCATCGTGGTGGCCGTGGGTTTTGTGGTCGACGATGCCATCGTGGTGGTGGAAAACATTCACCGTCATCTCGAAGCGGGCGAAAGCATGCGCGATGCGGCGATCAAAGGTTCCAGCGAGATTGGCTTTACCGTGGTGTCGATCAGCTTTTCGCTGGTGGCGGCCTTTATCCCGCTGCTGTTTATGGGCGGCGTGGTGGGCCGTCTGTTCAAGGAGTTCGCCCTGACCGCCACCTCGACCATTTTGATTTCGGTACTGGTGTCGCTGACCCTTGCGCCCACCCTGGCGGCGCTGTTCATGCGTTCGCCGGTGCATCAAGCCGATGCCAAACCGGGGTTTGGTGAGCGCTTGCTGAGGCTTTACGACAGAGGGTTGCAACGCGCACTGGCCTATCAACGGCTGATGCTGGGGATCTTCGCTGTCACGCTGGCGATGGCCATTGCCGGCTATGTGCTGATCCCCAAAGGGTTCTTCCCGGTGCAAGACACCGGCTTCGTGCTCGGCACCACTGAGGCTGCGTCCGATATTTCATTTACTGACATGAAACAAAAGCATCTGGCGCTGGCCGACATCATCAGCAACGACCCGGCCGTGCAGGCGTTCTCCCACGCGGTGGGGGTGACCGGCAGCAACCAGACCATCGCCAACGGACGCTTCTGGATTGCCCTCAAGGATCGCGGCGACCGCGACGTGTCCGCCAGCGAGTTTATCGACCGTATCCGCCCGCAACTGGCTAAAGTGCCAGGCATCGTGCTCTACCTGCGCGCCGGGCAAGACATCAACCTCAGCTCGGGGCCAAGCCGCAGCCAATATCAATATGTACTTAAAAGCAACGATGGGCCGACGCTCAACACCTGGACTCAGCGCCTGACTGAAAAGCTGCGGGCCAACCCGGCCTTCCGCGACTTGTCCAACGACCTGCAACTGGGCGGTAGCATCACCCATATCAGCATTGATCGGAACGCCGCTGCCCGCTTCGGCCTCACCGCCACCGATGTTGATGAGGCGTTGTATGACGCGTTCGGCCAGCGTCAGGTCAATGAGTTTCAGACCGAGATCAACCAGTACAACGTGATTCTGGAAGTCGATGCACAGCAGCGCGCCGAGGCCGAAAGCCTGAACTACTTCTATCTGCGCTCGCCGCTTAACGGTGACATGGTGCCATTGTCCGCCGTAGCCAAGGTCGATGCGCCGGTCAGCGGGCCGTTGTCGATCAGCCATGACGGCATGTTCCCGGCCGCCAACCTGTCCTTTAACCTCGCGCCCGGCGTGGCACTGGGCGATGCGGTGCTGATGCTCAATCAGGCGAAGAACGAGATCGGTATGCCGGCCACCATCAGCGGCAACTTTCAGGGCGCGGCACAAGCATTCCAAAGCTCGCTGGCCAGCCAGCCGTGGCTGATTCTGGCGGCACTGGTGGCGGTGTACATCATTCTTGGCGTGCTGTACGAAAGCCTTGTACACCCGCTGACCATCATCTCAACCTTACCTTCGGCCGGGCTTGGCGCACTGTTGATGCTATGGCTGTGTGGTCAGGACTTCTCAATCATGGCGCTGATCGGCTTGGTTCTGCTGATTGGTATCGTCAAGAAGAACGGCATTCTGATGGTCGACTTTGCCCTTGATGCCCAGCGTACTCGCGGTTTAACGCCTGAGCAGGCGATTTATGAAGCCTGCCTCACGCGTTTTCGGCCCATCATCATGACCACCCTCGCCGCCTTGCTCGGCGCACTGCCATTGATGCTCGGTTATGGCACCGGCGCTGAACTGCGTCAGCCGTTGGGCATTGCCGTCGTTGGCGGGCTGTTGGTGAGCCAGGCGCTGACGCTGTTTACCACGCCAGTCATATACTTGTGGCTTGAGCGGCTGTTCCATCGTTCCAAACCCGTCAGCTTGCTGGCGACGAATCACTGAGGCGGGTTATGCGCGTTCTGATAATTGAAGACGAAGAGAAAACCGCAGACTACCTGCATCGTGGCCTGACGGAGCAAGGCTACACCGTGGATGTGGCCCGCGACGGCATTGAAGGCTTGCACCTGGCACTGGAAAGCGACTACGCGGTGATTGTGCTTGATGTGATGCTGCCGGGGCTGGATGGCTTTGCTGTGTTACGCGCTCTGCGCGCCCGCAAACAAACCCCGGTGATCATGCTGACCGCGCGCGAACGGGTTGAAGACCGCATTCGCGGCCTGCGCGAAGGAGCCGATGATTACCTGGGCAAGCCGTTTTCGTTTCTGGAACTGGTGGCTCGCCTGCAAGCCCTGACCCGACGCAGCGGTGGTCACGAGCCAGTGCAGGTGACAGTCGACGACCTGTGGATCGATTTGATCAGCCGCAAGGCGACGCGTTCGGGTACGCGCCTGGACCTGACAGCCAAGGAATTTTCATTGCTTAGCGTACTGGCGCGAAGCCAGGGCCAAATCCTCTCTAAAACCGCCATAGCCGAGATGGTCTGGGACATCAATTTCGACAGCGATGCCAATGTGGTCGAAGTCGCCATCAAACGCCTGCGCGCCAAACTTGACGGCCCCTTCGAGCACAAATTGCTGCACACCATTCGCGGTATGGGTTATGTGCTGGAGCGACGTAGTGCCTAAGCGGCCCCATCGTTTGAACGCCATCGCCCTTCGCCTGAGCGCCATGTTCACGCTGGTGGCCTTGGTGGTGTTTGTGCTCATCGGTGGGGCGCTGTACCAGCAAGTCGACAAAAGTATCGGCTTGCTGCCCGAAGCCGAACTGGATGCGCGCTACAGCGTACTGGAGTCGTCGATCAACCGATTTGGCAATCCAGATCATTGGGCCAAAATGAGCACCAAACTCAAATTGCTCAGCGAAGAAGACAAGCGCATCCATTTTTGGGTTATCAGCGACGATCCGAATTATGAGTACGGCCACCCAGACGCCATCGTGCGGAATTTTGCTCAAGGCCCGCCCGGTGTACGCGACCTGCATCTGCCCGGTGAGGCTTATCCGTTCAAAGTGCTGGTCAGCCAGATGCCGGCCAAAGAGCAGCGCCCGGCACTGCGTTTTCTGATCGCCATCGACACCGAGACCTTTCGCCAGACCCAGCATCAATTGCTGGTGGCTCTGATCAGTCTGGCGATTATCGGGGTGCTACTGGCGTCGCTGCTGGGCTATTGGGTGGCCAAAATCGGCCTTAAACCTTTGATCACTTTGTCTGAAGAAGCCCAGAAGCTGGCCCCTCCGCGCTTGTCCGGACGTTTGCATCTGGACGCTTTGCCGCCGGAGCTTGATCAATTCGTCAACGCATTCAATTCGACCCTTGAACGTGTTGAACAGGCCTATACCCGTCTGGAATCCTTCAACGCAGACGTGGCCCATGAACTGCGTTCGCCGCTGACCAACCTGATCGGCCAAACCCAGGTTGCGCTGACCCGCGGGCGGTCGGCGGAGCATTACTTTGAGGTGCTGCAATCCAATCTGGAGGAGCTGGAGCGGTTGCGCAGCATCATTAACGACATGCTGTTTTTGGCCAGTGCGGATCAAGGCAGCAAAGCCAGCAAACTGACCCGCGTGTCGCTGGCGGACGAAGTGGCAACGACACTGGATTATCTTGAATTCATTCTGGAAGACGCGCAGGTACAGGTTCGAGTCAGTGGCGATGCGCAGGCGGATATCGAAAAAGCTCATCTGCGTCGAGCGCTGATTAACCTGCTCAACAACGCGGTGCAGCATACCGAAGCAGGGCAATCGATTGAGGTGCTAATCAGCCAGAGCGCTGAGCGGGTGAGTATCAGCATCAGCAATCCGGGTGCCCCCATTGCCGAGGAGCACCTACCGCGTTTGTTCGAACGCTTCTACCGTGTTGATGCCTCGCGGCATAACAGCGGCGCCAATCACGGCCTGGGACTGGCTATCGTCAGGGCCATTACGCTGATGCACGGCGGCGAGGTGTTTGTAACCAGCCGCAATGGGACAAATACGTTTGGCCTGCATTTGCCGGTGTAGTCCATCCATCGCGACATATCGCGCTGAAAAAAGCAGTCATTCTTGAGCGGTGCCTCGCCAGCGACACAGTCTTTGATCGTGTTCCCACCGTCACTTCACCTACAGCACTGAACAATCGGTAATACATATTTAGAATCTTTCAGAATCCTCCTACACCCCCCTCACCTGTCAATCCGTTAGCGTTCAGCCCTTTATTTAGGGAGGAACCCGGCATGCCCACGTCAGCCCGTCAACACCCCTTCAGCCTGCACATCCACCACGTTCAACATGATTTCAAGGTGCTGGAATTCACCGGCGAAGAGGCCATCAGCACGCCCTATGCCTTCAAGATTGAACTGGTCAGCGAACACGCTGGTATTGACCTCGACACCCTGATGAGTCACAGCGCTTTTCTGGCATTCGACGATCAGGGGTGCGGTGTTCACGGGCAGATATTGGACATTGAACAGGGCCACTCCGACAGCCGCCTGACCCGCTATTACCTGACACTGACGCCGCATCTGGCCAACCTGAAATATCGCACCAACCACCGTATCTTTCAGAACCTGACCGTCCAGCAGATCATTGAAACACTGCTCGAAGAGCACGGCATTTTCAGCGATGCCTACGCCTTCAATGCCTTTTCACCCTGCTTGCCTCGCGAATACTGCGTGCAATACGCCGAGTCTGATTTGGACTTTATTCAACGCCTGTGTTTTGAAGAGGGTTTTCACTATTACTTCAAGCATTCACCTGACGGCCACACACTGGTGTTCGGTGACAAACAGCAAGCCTTTACTCCGCTAACACACCCCACGCCCTACGTGCCCAATAACGGCATGGCCGCCGCCGAACCCTCAATCGACCGCTTCAAGCTGAGGCTGAAAATCGGCACCAATCACATCGTGCGCCGCGACTACGACTTCCAGAAAGCCAGCCGCACGCTGGAAGCCGACAGCCATTTCGAGCGCAAGGAGCGCGTTCTTGAGCACTACAGATACCCCGGCGGCTTCAAACAAAAAGTCGACGGTGAACGGCTGAGCCAGCGCGCGCTGGAGCATCACCAGACTGGCCACCGACTGGCCAGTGGCACCAGCAATCAGCCGCGCCTGTGCAGTGGCCACTTTCTGACCCTGAGCGAGCATAAAAACACCGCTTGGAATGGCCGTTGGTTGCTGACCCACGTTCACCATGAAGGCAAACAGCCGCAAGTGCTGGAAGAGCAGAGCCGCACCCGCCAGCCTGCGCAGCTCGACGAGTTTACCCAGGGCTATCGCAACACTTTCGAGAGCATCCCAGAAGCAGTGACCTTCCGGCCGCAAAAGGTCTACGCCAAGCCGCGCATCATTGGCAGCCAGACCGCGCGCGTCACCGGGCCGGCGGGGGAAGAGATCCATTGCGATGAGTACGGTCGGGTCCGCGTTAAATTTCATTGGGATCGCAGCGACCTCAACAACGAGCAAAGCAGTTGTTGGGTCAGGGTGTCGTCCAGTTGGGCCGGTGATGGCTATGGCGCCGTGACCATTCCCCGGGTGGGCATGGAAGTGCTAGTGGAATACCTCAATTCAGACCCGGATTTTCCGGTCATATCTTCGTGCCTTCCCAATAGCATCAACCCGGTCGCGCACGAACTGCCCGCCCATAAAACCCAAAGCGTCTTTCGCAGCCGCAGCACCCCCGGTGGTGGTGGCTACAACGAACTGCGCATCGAAGACCGTCAGGGCCAGGAGCTGATTTACCTGCACGCCCAGCGCGACCTGCAACAGCACATCAAAAACGACAGCCGCGTGCACATCGAAGGCGCCAGCGAAACCCGGGTCACTGGCAACAGTGTGGTGGTGCTCAAGGCGCAGGAGCAGCACACCGTTACAGGGGATCGCAAAGTGCAGCTCAAGGCCAGCGACCATTTGCAGGTGGCCACCAGCAGCCACACGCGGGTGGGGCAATTACTGGCAGCCGAGGCCGGGCAAGAAGTGAGCTTGCAGGCGGGTGCTCGGGTGGTGCTGGAGGCAGGCGCGAACATCACCTTGATGGCCGGTGGTCAGCACCTGGTGATTGGCGGCGGCGGGATTTTCAGCAGCACGCCGATTGTGCTGGGCGGTGCGCCGGTGCCGGGTACGCCGGCCAGCCCGTTGATACCGGGTGAAGTCGAGGCGTTGCACAGCCTTGTGCTGGCGCCTGCGACGCAAATGCAGGCGTTACAGCAGAAGCACCCGGCTTGCCCGCAATGCGAAGCCTTAAAGCAAGCCACTGCTCAAGGGGTAGTCCATGTCGACGCTTGAGACGCTGCCTGACGATCTGCCTTGGCAGACCCATGCTTATTTGCTGCTTGATGGCGTGAGTGTGAACAACCTGCAAGCCAAGATCACCGAGTGGTACGGCACGCCTGAAATTCAAGTGCTGTACGCGACCACACCGTTGGCTTCTTGCAATGAAATTTCCCCCTGTCTGATCACGCTCAATGGCCCGAACACACCCGGCCTTGGTCACTACCTGGCCCATAGCGGTGAAGAATGGGGCTATTTGATTTACAGCCAGGCGAGTGCGTTCGACGTCATCCGCCACTTGCGCCTGTTACTTAATGCCCAGTACCAGCCACAAGGGCTAAACGTATGGCTACGGATTGCCGATCCATCGGTGATGCACACCGTTTTAAGCCATGCCATCGACACCCGTAAACCTGAAGTGTTTGGCCCGATGGAGCGCGTCGTCCTGCCGGATGTGGTCTGCAATGGCTGGCACCAACATGCCCGCCCCGAAGGTACAGTGCGAGCCTTGCCTGACGGGCCTTACGGGGTATGCGAAGCGCAGCAGGCGAAGCTGGATGACGTGAGCTTTCGCGGGGTTATCAAAGAGCTGGAAAAGCACCTTCGAAACACATTCCCCGACGCTGGAGCCGGTTTACCACCGGAGGCGCGATGGCAATGGATCCATGAATTCGCCAATCAGGCCTACCACGCGGGCTATACGAGCGAACAGGACATATGGCGTTACACCACGCTCGGCCTGATGTTAGGCAACGAGGTATTGCAGCGCCACCCCGACATTGCCGCGTTGATCACTCAACCGTCCGAACTCACTGCATCACTGCGCCTTGAGAAAGCCGTTGCACTCGCCTTCTCAAGATTCCAAACCCTTGGGAGCAAACGCCCATGACGCTGACAAACCCTAACCATCTGGATTTGCGTCGCAGTGATGCCAAATCAGCCCTGGGCGTATGCCCCTTGCGCAAACCCAAAGTACAACTGTTGCCGCTGCGCTATGGCCTGGTCGAGCGGCTCGACCCAGCGGCAGCGTTGTCCTTGCCTTACCAGACCACCTCACGGCCAATGGGCATACGTCTGGTACGGGATGGCTGGCTGTACGTGATCGACAACACCAGCGGCTACCTGCACGAATACCGGGTGGAAAACGGTGAAGTCAGCCAATTTGTCTGGCAAGGCAACGAGGCCAGCCAGGACCACCGCCCAGGCATGGACACCCAGCATGTATTGCTATTCTCACGCGCCACCACCTTGCACATCGCCTACAGCGAGGTTCAGTGGACGGCCCACAAATGCTCAAAAATGATCGACAGCCGCCCCGACCGCGATCACTTCATGCAATGCGTCGACTTGAGCAGCGCCGACTGCGTCAAAGGCGGGACGCATTTGCTGACCGACGCGCAAGCCAAGCAGTGGCTGGCCGAAGTCGCCGAAGCGCCCTCAAGCATTGCTCCGTCAGAAGGCTTTCACCCGCAGGAAACCCAGGACTACGTCTGGGAAGACACGCCACTGTTCAAAAAGACCCCCATCGCCGCGGTCAAACGCCAGATGCTGGCGGCCTACGAATACGACCATCTGTACCTGGTGTTCAACGACACCCTTGGGGTCATGCGCGACCTGGCCGAAGAACAAGACACCGTGGTGAGCTGGATCGATGAGTGGGTGGCCAAGGAAAAACATGAACTGAAATATCTGGTGGGCAGCTACATCGAAACCCTCATGGTCCTGAACGACCAAAGCGCCCCGAACGCGGGAGTCAGCCCCAAACTGTTCGAAAAAACCACCCCGCAACAACGGGAGGCGATCTACGACTACTTGAATGCACGCAATACGTTAAAAGGCCTGCCCAGCAGTGCCAGCCCGGAAAAAGCCGCCTACCCCGGCCAAGGTTACGACGCCAACAGCCGGGCGATTCGACAAACCATGGTCGACAAAAAACAGGCCATGCACGACGCCCTCGGCCAGCCGCTGCATGACGAACTGGAAGACGACATCGAAGCCCTGCAAGACCACGGCGATGCCGCGCTGCAAGGCAAAGGGTTGGGCGCTCGCGGCATTCATGATTTGGTCCGGCACCAGGAAATGACCGCCTACCTCGAAGCGCAGCGGGTGCACATCAAGCGATGGACCGCCCGACTGGACCGCATCACCGTCGACCGCACGCACCTGTTAACCCGCGGTGACATGCACCGTAGCCTGTGGGCCTACGACCCCAGCATCGAAGAACAACTGAACGCCGTGCTGGTGGCCGAGCACAACTGCCTGCGCGACCTGTGCCGCACCGATGAAAGCCTTGAAGCGGTCAGCGAATACTTGCACGCGCACCCGTACTACCTGTTGCCCGCCTTCGGCAGCCGACTGGACTGGACCTTTCTCAACAGCAAAGCGCCCGACCTCATCAAGCTTCTGGATGACAGCCTCCACGCGCAGGAAAACATTGCCAAGGCCCAAGCCCACCGGGTGCAAGTGAGTGAACTGATGGGGCGGTATTGGGGTAACAGCGTGACGCTCAATCAGCAAGCGTCCAACAACAGCCAGTTGGTGCAGGCCATCTATGCGCCTGCGGCCGCGCTGCGCACAGAGCAATGGCTGATCAAACTGCAAACCGAACTGAACAACCCCACGCTCAAAGCGCATCTGGACGATTTAAACACCGTCACCAACCGCGCTCATCGTTTAGCCGGTCTGATCGCACTGGAACATTCAGGCGCGACCTTACACGTGGCCAGTGCACAGCACGTGCAGGAGTTCAGCATCCGCATGGCCAACCTGAATGTGTTGCTGAAAAACGAAGACACCTACAAGTACAACTTCAAACTGTCCCAAAAAGACAGCAACCGCAGGTACCTCAGCGACCTGCAGCGAGAACGTGCCCGGCTCAACGTTGAGCGTTACTACAACTTGTGGAACGAAGCCCGCTCTCAGCGCTGGCAGTTGGTGCAACAAATACAAAGCAGCCTGACGGTCACCAGCAGTCAGGCGGCCGGTTTTATTGGGGTCAAACTTGATCTTGATCCACGGCAAAAGGCTTATCTGGATGAAGAGATAAAACGGCTGCGCTCCGGCGTGCGCGGAGGCTACGGCGAAGGGCACGCGGGCGTGGCAGCGTTTAAAAGTGGCTGGCTGCCGCTGGCATTGATGTTATGGCAGACGCAGGCGTTGAGGGATGCTTGGGTGGAGTTTGGGAAGCATATCACTGAGGGCACGGATGGGCTTAAAGAGCGATTTATAATTGGAGGTGCAATAGCAGCTGCGATCTCATCTGCGTTATCCGTATATCAGGCTGTCCATATATCTCTAGTCGAAAAAGCCTTCAGGGCTGTCCAGATTAACAGCCAAGGTGCAAATGGAATGTTGCTGGCTGTTAAAATTGCGAAGTTGAGTTTGGGCCTTGGAATTTTTATCTCACCATTAGCTTTTGTAGGAGCACTTGGTGTATCGATAAGTAATTTCAATAAATGGATCTCAGCTATTCGCACGGGTAGTGCAGGCGAAAGAGCCGGAGCTTTAATAGCGCTGACCGGAGATACAGGCAGTAGCCTAGTAGGGGGTATATGGACGGTAAGAGCGTGGGTAGAGTTTGCTCCAGTTGTTGCAGCAAGATTACGAGGCGCAGGGGCAAAGGCGTTAGGTGAGGCTTGGTCATTGAGCAGTAGCCGCTATGCATTCTATGCCGCCAGACTCACCCCGTGGACGCTAGGCTTTATGGCATTGAGTTACGGGGGGGAGACCATTTACAAATATTACAATCTTGATGAAAGCCAGCGATGGTTGTTGAATTGCTGCTGGGGGAATGAAGATCAAGAATGGGATTGGCCCACCCATGCCCAGCGCTTGGCAGAGGCTACATTACAGCCAGTCATTACTGATCACGGTATTACTCAGCCTGAAAATGAACTGGACAGTTTTCGCACTTTGTCTGTTAGCTTTCCGGGCATGAATGTACAGGCATTGGCGGAAAATCCAATTGAATTTACAGCACAGTGGCAACGAGATAATTTCACCGCTCTGAAAGAAGTCGGTGAAGAAGTTCGCAAAAGCTGCAAGCTTGTGAGTAATTCCTCTCTCTCACTGCAGTTAAACTTACCGTATGAGTGGTGTGGTCCACAGGCAGTCCTATTAATGCGGATTTCGGTTCAGCCTGAACTGGCATTTGCACCACTCGATAACAAAAACCTATTTCTCCATTACCGTATCCCTTTGGATCTCGTTAGTGTTAATACGCCCATAAAAGGGGTCGCAGGTGTACCTCATATTGGTGCTGCTGAAGTATATGAACTTAAGCCGGAGCACCTCAATGAATAATCCAAAATATGAACGTTTACCACACGCCGGAGATTTTGAGAGCAAAAGCGGTACAGAGGCGTTTTATCTTTCCCCAAAGCCCTTGCCTACTGGAGCCGCTCCTTTTACTGGGTTGCAAATGCATAGAGAGGTAAATGATGTATATTTGGATTTCGCTCAGGGTGTCAGAGGCTTGGAGTTCGCTGTTCGAGCTCCGTTAGGTTCTATCATATTTATGGCGATTTTCTTTGCTGTAGTGAATGTTATTTTAGCCTGCTCAGCTTTTAGTTATGGCCGGCCGTTCTGGAGTACTTTGTTTGAATATATTCAAAATCCTTTAATGTGGGGTTTTCTTATAGTTCTAATGATTATGGCAGGTGTTCCCCTTTACCGAAGCATCCATCACATAACCTCTACACCCCCTATCCGCTTTAACCGCCAACGCCGCGAAGTCGTTTACGTCCGAGAAAAAGGTCAACCTCCTCTGATTGTTCCTTGGGAAGAAGTCATTGCCAGTGTCACAGCGGGCACCCTTGTTACCCAATACGCCGTGATGTCCAGCTATTCCCTGATGATTGGGTTGCGTGACAGCAACAGCGGCGAAGTGGTGTGGTTGACACTGTCCACAGGTCATCCAAGTCTGGCTATCAGCGAATGGGAGGCGCTGCGGGTGTATATGGAGCAAGGCCCGGATGCCTTGCCAACGCCATTACTGATAGACGAAGAGTTTCAAGAAGGCACCGTGGCGTACTTCCATATGTGCCGGGGGGTGTACCGCGAAATGCACTCTTGGCCGGTGTATGCGTTTGGCTTTTTGACCATTCAGTTTTGCAGCGGCTGGACATTGCCTTGCCGGTTTTCCCAATGGATAAACACCCGCCCGAAGGCTGCCTTCCCCGAATCGATTCGTGAATGGTCGAAACCTTTACCCGCCGAACAACACGCTCAGCCCAGCGCAGAATTAGTGCAAGAAAGCGCCGAACTAAATTTGGCCCTTAGCCAAGGGCAAAGCCTGATGGATTATTACAAGGTCAAGTTTTCAGAGCCTGAGCCTACGGGTGAAAATAATGGGTGATTCTAAATACAATCGGTTACCGCATGCCGGGGATTTTGAAAATAAAAACGGCACAGAGGCGTTTTATCTTTCACCCAAGCCTTTGCCTACGGGAGCAACTCCTTTTACTGGGTTGCGAATGCATAGAGAGGTGAATGAAGTTTTTTTGGATTTCGCTCAGGGTGTCAAGGGATTAGAGTTTGCTGTAAGAGCTCCTGTGGGATCAATCATGTTTATGGTGATGTTATTTTTCATAACTGGGCTGGGTTTAGGTGTTCATGATTATATTGAACATGGGGATTCACCGTTTGAGATATTACTTACTTTGGTGCTTCCTAATTATTACTTTTGGGGTTTTATAACCATCTTGATGGTACTGGCTGGCGTTCCCCTTTATAAAAGCATTCACCAAATAACTTCCCAACCCCCAGTCCGTTTCAACCGTCAACGCCGAGAAGTCGTTTACGTCCGAGAAAAAGGCCAACCTCCACTGATTGTTCCCTGGGAAGAAGTCATTGCCTGTGTCACAGCGGGCACCGTTATTACCCAATACTCCGTGATGTCCAGCTATTCCCTGATGATTGGGTTGCGTGACAGCAACAGCGGTGAAGTGATATGGATGACGCTGTCCACCGGTCATCCAAGTTTGGCCGTCAGCGAATGGGAGGCGCTGCGGGTGTATATGGAGCAAGGCCCGGACGCCTTGCCGACGCCCTTATTGATAGACGAAGAATTTCAAGAGGGCACCGTGGCGTACTTCCATATGTGCCGAGGGGTTTACCGCGAAATGCACTCCTGGCCGGTGTATGCAGTTGGCTTTTTGACCATTCAGTTTTGCAGCGGCTGGACATTGCCTTGCCGGTTTGCTCAATGGATAAACACCCGCCCGAAGGCTGCCTTCCCCGAATCGATTCGTGAATGGTCGAAACCTTTACCCGCCGAACAACACGCTCAGCCCAGCGCAGAATTAGTGCAAGAAAGCGCCGAAGTGAATTTGGCCTTTAGCCAAGGGCAAAGCCTGATGGACTATTACAAGGTTAAGTTTTCAGAGCCTCAAAACACGACAGACGCACATTAAGCAGAAGAGTTGAGCGCAAATCCTCGTAGCAGCTGACGAGTAGTGCGAGGCTGCGTTCGAGCGCGAAGCGGTCGCACAATGGACGCCTCGGTGTGTCAGGTTTTACGACGGCTTTGCCGCCGATCGCAGCCTTCGTGCCTCGTCAGCGATCGAGCGCGAAGCGGTCGTACCATGAGGCCCTCGGTGTGTCAGGCATTTCTCGTCAGCCGCTACAGACGCGCCACTGAAACCAAGCACAGCTCTACCCCGCACCTTTCAGCCTTTGTTACTCAAAACGCAAAAGTCCTTGTTAAAATCAGGGCTTTTTCGCCCCCCCATACCGCTATAAATTTGTCTCAACCACACAGAACTTGCTCAGCAAGAAGGTCTTTGAAATGTCCAGCAGTATGGGTATGGCTAGCGTTTTCGTTTTGTCATCTTTGTTGTTGTCGCCCCTGGCCATGGCGGAAGAATCACCTGCATTCGTCGCCCAAAATGCGGCCCGTGCAGCAGCCTTTGAACAGCACCAGGCAGAGCTGACAGCACAGCATCAAAACGATGTGCAGCCTCAGCAAACACAAGCTAAAGCCAGCACCACCGATGAAGCGAAAGACAGCTGATTCGAAGCTCCAAGACTTCCCGTCGCAGTGGGTCACACGTCACTAATGTGACCAACTGTTTCAAAAGCCGCTATCATAGCGGCTTTTTTTTGTTTCGAAAAAAGCTGCGGCCAACCCAGGCGTGCCTTAGAACAAGAACTGACTACTCAACGAAAATAACAACTGCCGCCACTCTCAAGGAGCAACTCACTGGTGAAGTCTTCACTTAAACTCAGTCCGTTATTCATTGCCCTGGCTGCAACGATCCCAACCTTTGCCCACGCCGACGACGAAACCGCAAAAGACGGTTTCATTGAAGGCTCCAGCCTTAACCTGCACGCCCGCAACTACTATATGAACCACGACATCCGCAGCCCCCATGCTGATGACAGCAAGGAGTGGGGCCAAGGGTTTATCGCTAAATTCGAATCCGGCTTCACTCAGGGCGTTGTCGGCTTTGGCCTGGATGCCTACGGCATGCTGGGCCTCAAGCTCGACGGTGGCGGCGGTACCGATGGCAGCAGCATCCTGCCGGTGAGTGATGGCAATGGCAAAGCGCCAACCTCGTTCTCGTCCGGTGGGGCCGCGCTGAAGATCCGTGCGTTTGACACGGAACTTAAAGCCGGCGATCTGTTTTTGACCAACCCGGTGATTGCAGGCGGTGAAACCCGCATGTTGCCGCAGACCTTTCAAGGCGTCAGTCTGACCAACACCAGCTTCGAAGGCTGGATGCTGGAAGGCGGTCAGGTCAGCTTCGACAAACCTTACGATCAAAGCGGTATGCGCCGGCTGACCACCACGTATGGCGACCTCGGCGATCAGACCACCAAGCACCTGACTTGGGCAGGCGTATCCTGGAGCGGAATTCCCGAGATCACCAGCAACCTGTATGCCGCGCAACTCAAGGATGTATGGAACCAGTACTACTACGATCTGGACTACACCCACGCGCTGACTGATAGCATCAGCCTAAACCCCGGCGTGCATTTCTATCACACTGAGAACAGCGGCAAAGCGCTGCTCGGCGACATCGACAACAACACGTTCAGCCTTCACTTGGCGCTGGCAATGGCGGGGCACACCGTGACAGCGGTGTATCAGCGAGTAAATGGTGATACCCCGTTTGACTACATCAATGAAGGCGACAGCGTCTATCTGGACAACTCACAGCAATATTCAGACTTCAACGGCCCGAACGAACGCTCGTGGAAGCTGCAATACGAATACGACTTCGCTGGCATTGGGATCGCAGGCCTGACCTCAAGCGTTTCGTACTCTCGTGGCGAACTGGACTTGACCAAAGCCGACCCCAACAGCATCGGGTATGGCAATTGGTATAACCCAGAAGGTAAAAATGCTCACCACTGGGAACGCGATCTGGGCCTCAAATATGTGATTCAGGATGGCAAAGCCAAAGACCTCGCAGTCAGCCTGCGCTGGGCGACCAACCGCGGCAACACGGCTTACCAAACAGTGGATAACGATGTTGATGAATACCGTGTAATCATCGACTATCCTCTGGACGTGTTTTAAACGATGAGCTCAAGGCTGGCCCTTGCTGGCCTTGAGCTTCTTGGTTGTGTCTCATCCCGGCGCCGTGGATATCAGTGAGGGTCGAGCTATTTCATTCTACGTTCGCACACAGGCCCTCACGCGGCGCCGATTGATAACTGCATCTGCCCTGCTCGTGGCGTCAATTCTGTGCATCGTCAGTTATTTTTTGGTGCGCGAATACCGCAACACCGAACAAGAGGCCACGCGCTCAGCGTTTAATCTTGTGCAACTGATTGATCGTGAGTTACGCAATACCGTATCGCTTTACGACACAACGTTGATGAGCTTGATCAATTTGTTCCAAAGCCGTGCCCTCGATTCGTTTTCTGCCCCCCTTCAAAACACCCTGCTATTTCACACAGCCAGCAACCTGCCCTCTAACGACGGCTTTTATGTGCTCAATGCAGCGGGCAACGTGATTGCAACTTCAGTACCGGACGTCGTCCTGGGCCCGCACGTGACCGAGGAGCCTTGGTTTAAGGTACATCGCGAACTGGACAGTGCAGAGATCTTCATCAGCCGGCCGTTTCAAACCAGCGGTAAAAATGGCGACTGGAGCATCCGTTTCTCCCGACGCATGTCAACGGGGGACGGCGCTTTTGCGGGTGTGGCCGTTGCTCAGATGAAGCTGGATTACTTCACTAACCTGTTACGCGGCCTGGACCTGGGCCCCGATGGTCGCATAAGTCTCTTTCGCACTGACGGCATCATGCTGGTGCAATACCCACCGATCCCCTCCATCAGTACGGGAGAGGATTTGGGCAGCCACCCTAACTACGTGCGACTGCTGAATGAGGGTTACGGTAGCTTTATCGCCCTCTCTGAAATCTATCAAGCGTCGCGGCTCTACAACTTCTCCCAGGTTTACAACTTGCCTATCGTGGTCGTGGTGGGCTTATCTACAGAATATATTTTCAGTAATTGGTGGCATACAGCCTTACTGATTGGAACCACCACCTTGCTGCTGTGCCTGGGCATTATCTGGCTGACTTTGCTGTTGATGCATGAACTGAACTTGCGCCAACAGGCCGAACGCTCGCTGGATGAACTTACCTTTACGGATCCTTTGAGCGGGTTGGCCAATCGCCGTTTTCTGGATAAAACGCTTGCCGAAGAATGGCGTTTTGCACAGCGCACAGGCCGGCCAGTCTCGCTTTTGATGATAGATATTGATCACTTCAAACACTTTAACGACCTCCACGGGCATCAGACCGGTGATGAGGCTATTCGTCGAGTTGCCAAAGTCATCAACATGCACATGCGCCGGCCACGAGACCTGGCAACTCGTTATGACGGTGAGGAATTTGCCGTAGTGCTGGCCGATACAGATGCTGCGGGCGCCCGACAATTGGCTGAAGAAATCCGCTCATCAGTCAATGCCATGGAGCCTGTGCCACAGGGCAAGCAAAAACTCACGATCAGCCTGGGGGCGTGTACCTGTTATGCCAAGCCGAAAGATGAGGTTCAAGTGTTGTTAAGCATGGCGGACAAAGCCCTGTACCAAGCCAAGAAAGGGGGGAGAAACCGGGTCGTAGCGATCAACGAAACGGGGCTAAATGCGATCAAGCCTACCCCCGAAACGCTTTAACTGCCGCGACGGCACGAATGCGCACCATAAAAAAAGCCACCCGAGGGTGGCCTTCAAAACTAGAGAAAGAAGTTTTTACTTAAACTGCTGCAACCGGACGCATGTACGAGATCGGTGCCGTGCTGGCATCTTCAAAGGTCACGACTTCCCATGCATCTTTCTGCTCAATCAGCTTGCGAAGCAGCTGGTTGTTCAGTGCATGGCCAGACTTGAAGCCCTTGAACTCACCAATCAGGCTATTGCCCAAGAGGTAAAGGTCACCAATGGCGTCGAGAATCTTGTGCTTAACGAATTCGTCTTCATAGCGAAGGCCGTCTTCGTTCAGAACACCGTTAGCATCAACCACGATGGCGTTTTCTACGCTACCGCCGAGTGCAAGGTTGTGCTTGCGCAGGTACTCGATGTCACTCATAAAACCGAAAGTACGGGCGCGGCTGACTTCTTTAACAAACGAAGTGCTGGAAAAATCCACGCTTGCACTTTGGGTACGGTTATGGAAAACCGGGTGATCGAAATCGATCTCGAAGCTCACCTTAAAGCCTTCGAAAGGGACAAAAGTGGCGCGCTTGTCGCCATCTTCTACTGTCACTTCACGCAGGATTCGAATGAACTTCTTCGGCGCGTCCTGTTCTTCCAGGCCCGCCGATTGAATCAGAAACACGAAAGGCCCGGCGCTACCGTCCATAATCGGGACTTCAGACGCGGAGAGTTCGACGTAGGCGTTATCGATCCCCAGGCCAGCCATGGCCGAGAGCAAGTGCTCTACCGTGTCTACTTTTACATCACCGTTGACCAACGTGGTCGACATCGTCGTCTCGCCGACGTTTTCCGCGCGAGCAGGAATCTGCACCACAGGGTCAAGGTCTGCACGACAAAACACGATGCCGGTATCCACAGGCGCAGGTTTGAGGGTCAGGTAGACCTTCTCACCGGAGTGCAGGCCGACACCTGTGGCACGGATAATATTTTTCAGGGTGCGTTGTTTAATCATGGCATTGGCCGCTTCAGCGCAAATTGCGAACTGGTATCAACAAAGGCTGGCGATAATAGCAGACCGAGCCTTTGCTGAATACCAATCACCTTAATCCCCCTGATTGATTTCATTAATCAGCCTGTCGACGCAGGAAAGCCGGGATGTCCAGATAGTCCAGATCGTCTTGCGGATTCAGTTTGGCAGCGGTTGTTGCCCCCTGCTGAGCCTGATTACGCATAACGGTAGGACGGTCCAGATCGCGGTAATTAACCACTGGCTGCTCCTGACGCTCGGTACGTACGTCCTGACGAGCAGGGGCAGTATGTGCCTGAGAAGGTGCGTAGGAAGCTTGCACGTTATCAATGACCTTGACCGGTTTCTCGATTTTCGCGCCCAAACCGGTCGCTACCACGGTCACGTGCAGTTCATCGCGCATGTCCGGATCGATCACGGTGCCCACTTTGACCATCGCGTGCTCGGAAGCAAAGGCTTCAATGATGCTACCCACGTCGGAGTACTCACCCAGGGACAGGTCAGGACCGGCAGTGATGTTAACCAGGATGCCGCGAGCGCCTTCCAGGTTTACGTCTTCGAGCAACGGGTTGCGAATGGCCGCTTCGGTCGCTTCACGTGCACGGTTCGGACCGCTGGCGCAGCCAGTGCCCATCATCGCCATGCCCATTTCGCTCATCACGGTGCGCACGTCGGCAAAGTCGACGTTAATCATGCCCGGACGCTTGATGATGTCGGAAATACCGCGAACGGCACCGGCCAACACGTCATCAGCCTTGGCAAACGCAGACAGCAGGCTCGCGTCCTTGCCCAGGATGGTCAGCAATTTCTCGTTCGGAATCGTGATCAACGAGTCAACGCTTTCAGACAGCAGACGAATACCTTCGTCAGCAATCTGCATGCGCTTGCGACCTTCGAACGGGAACGGACGTGTCACCACCGCAACGGTGAGGATGCCCATTTCCTTGGCCACTTCGGCAATGATCGGCGCAGCACCGGTACCGGTACCACCGCCCATACCCGTGGTGATGAACACCATATTGGTGCCCTGCAGCACTTCTGCGATGCGCTCGCGGTCTTCCAGAGCGGCCTGACGACCGACCTCAGGGTTTGCGCCGGCACCCAGGCCCTTGGTCACACCGGTGCCCAATTGCAGGATGGTACGCGCGCCGATGCTTTTGAGCGCTTGCGCGTCAGTGTTGGCGCAGATGAATTCCACACCTTCGATGTTGCTCTTAACCATGTGGTTAACAGCATTGCCACCGCCACCACCAACACCGATAACCTTGATTACCGGGCTTTGCGGGATGTTGTCTACGAGTTCGAACATGGTCCCTCTCCTTACAGTTCTCTAGTTTTTTTCGCCTACTTCTACCGCTTTGAATCTTTTACTGCTCATGCTTTAAAAGTTGCCCTGCACCCAGCGCTTGAGGCGCTCGAATACAGGGGCTTTCTGTTCATCACTGCTGTAGTTGTCGCGGTTGCTGATACCCGATATGGAAATACCGTCCGACTGCTTTTGCAGTCCGTACAGCAACAAGCCCACAGCGGTGGAGTAAATCGGATTGCGCACAACGTCAGACAAGCCTTTGGCGCTGTGCGGAACGCCCAGACGCACCGGCATGTGGAAGATTTCTTCCGCCAGTTCAACTGCGCCTTCCATTTTCGAAGTGCCGCCGGTCAGGACGATGCCTGCCGGAATCAGGTCTTCGTAGCCGCTGCGACGCAGCTCCGCCTGAATCAGGGTGAAGAGCTCGTCGTAACGCGGCTCGACCACTTCGGCCAACGCCTGACGAGAGAGCTCGCGCGGAGGACGATCGCCCACGCTTGGTACCTTGATGGTTTCACCGGCACCCGCCAGTTTGGCCAGTGCGCAGGCGTAACGGATTTTGATTTCTTCGGCGTACTGAGTCGGAGTACGCAAAGCCATCGCGATGTCGTTGGTCACCTGATCACCCGCAATCGGGATCACTGCCGTATGGCGGATAGCACCTTCGGTGAAAATGGCGATGTCCGTCGTGCCGCCGCCGATGTCGACCAGGCAGACGCCCAGCTCTTTTTCGTCATCGGTGAGAACGGAGTAAGCCGAAGCCAGTTGCTCAAGGATGATGTCATCTACCTCAAGGCCACAACGGCGTACACACTTCTCGATGTTCTGGGCGGCATTTACCGCACAGGTCACCACGTGCACCTTGGCTTCCAGCCGCACGCCCGACATGCCCAGCGGCTCACGCACGCCTTCCTGGTTATCGATCACGTAATCCTGCGCGAGTGTGTGCAGCACACGCTGGTCTGCAGGAATCGCGACAGCCTGTGCGGCGTCGAGAACGCGCTCCAAATCGGCCGCACTGACTTCACGATCGCGGATCGCCACGATGCCGTGGGAGTTCAGGCTGCGGATGTGGCTACCGGCAACGCCGACGAATGCCGAGTGAATCCGGCAACCGGCCATCAGCTGCGCTTCTTCGATGGCGCGCTGGATCGATTGCACGGTGGACTCGATGTTCACCACCACGCCCTTTTTCAGGCCCCGGGACGGATGCGTGCCAATACCGACGATTTCGATCGTGCCGTCTTCACCGACCTCGCCCACCAGCGCCACCACCTTGGAGGTGCCGATATCGAGACCGACGATCATTTTTCCGCTTTGCACGTTTGCCATGGGTCCTGCCTCTTCTTAATTCTTCGCGACAGCGGGTTGGGCTATCGTGGGTGCCACAGGTTCCCGCCAGCCGACGGCCAATCCGTTGGCGTAACGCAAATCAATGCGCGCTATGTTCGTAATCTGTTCTTTAAGCGTCTTGTCATAGATGGCTATGAATCGACGCATTTTCTCTACCAGGTGATCGCGCCCCAACAGCAGCTCGATTCCTGGCCCTGCACTGCCAGCTCCAGTGGTCAGGAACCAGCTACCGCGCTCACGCAGCTCCAGACGGGCGATAGAAAAGCCCATCGGACGCAGCATCTGGCTTAACACCTGATACTGCTGCATCACTTGCTGCTGAGCCCGCTGTGGGCCAAACAACTGCGGCAAGTGCTCATAATTGGCCAATTCACGCGGGGTAAATGCCTGCCCCTGGTTGTTGAGCAAGGCTGCATCACCCCAACGAGCAACCGGCAGTTGCTCTTCAAGGCGAATGACCACCTGATCAGGCCAAACGCGGCGTACTTCTGCGTGGGCAATCCATGGCATTTGCTCAAGCTCGGTGCGCATGCCTTCCAGATCCACCGTGAAGAAGCTCGCGGCCATGTAGGGGGCAATGCGCTGCTGCACGGCTTGCTGGCTGATATAAGTCAAATCACCCTGCACGTTGATATTGCTGATCGGGCGGTCCGCGTACGGCATCAACCGTTGCGCACCTTCGTAAGTGCCAAAACCCAACACAACCAATAACACCGGCCAAAACAGTATCTTCAAAAAGCCGAAATTGGCTTTTGGCAGACGCCCCGACATCGGCTCTTTAGCCACCATTCGGCTTGCACCCCGAGGCACCGGCTTGCGGCCGGGGACAGGTTGCTGATGACGAAGCGATGCGCCTTGCATGGTCTTAACCTCGCGACTCTTCAACACTGGCGGCCAGAATCGACAACACCAGTTGCTGGAAATCCAGACCGGCAGCCTTGGCCGCCATCGGCACCAGGCTGTGATCAGTCATGCCCGGGGCAGTGTTGACCTCAAGCAGCCAGAATTGCCCTTCGGCATCCTGCATCACGTCCAGACGGCCCCACCCGGCAATACCAATCGCCTCACAGGCCTTGGCCGTCAGGTCCATCAGTTCTTTTTCCTTGGCTTCATCAAGACCGCACGGCACCCGGTACTGAGTGTCGTTGGCCACGTACTTGGCGTCGTAGTCGTAGAACGTATGCGGAGTGCCCAGCGCAATCGGTGGCAACACCTGATCACGCAGGGTGGCGATGGTGAACTCGGGACCAGTGATCCATTGCTCTACCAATACTTGCGAGTCGTACTTACTGGCCTCGGCCCACGCGCTGATCAATTCATCAACGTTGTTCACTTTGGCCATACCGATACTTGAACCTTCATGGGCCGGTTTGACGATCAAAGGGAAGCTCAGTTCCTTCGCCGCGCAAATACAATCAGCCTCAGTGGCCAGAACGGCGTGACGCGGGGTCGGAATACCCAGGCTGTGCCACACCTGTTTGGTGCGCAGCTTGTCCATGGCCAACGCCGACGCGAGGATGCCGCTGCCGGTGTAAGGAATGCCCAGGCACTCCAGCAGACCTTGCATGCTGCCGTCTTCGCCGCCACGGCCGTGAAGAATGATAAAGGCGCGGTCGATTTTTTCTTGCGTGATGCGTGAGATGAAATCGTCGCCTACATCAATGCCGAACGCATCGACGCCCGCACTTTGTAGCGCTGCAAGCACGGCATTGCCCGAATTGAGCGACACCTCGCGCTCGGCGCTTTTGCCGCCGAACAGCACCGCCACACGACCGAAGTCGGCGGGGGCAATGGTCGAGAACAGGTTGGCGTAGGCAGCAGTCATTTCAACTTCCCTTCAGTGGCTGCAACAACAGCACCGGCAAACAGCGGACTTTTAATAAGTTGCGGTGCCAGGCGACCAATATCGCCCGCGCCTTGGCAAAGCAGGATGTCGCCAGCACGCAGCAGCGGCTTGACGATCGGTGCCAGCTCAACACCGCGCTCGATGTAGATTGGGTCCAACTGACCCCGTTGACGGATGCTGTGGCACAGCTGACGACTGTCAGCCCCCGGAATAGGCTCTTCACCGGCCGGGTACACTTCCATCAAGAGCAACACGTTGGCGTCGGCCAGCACTTGCACAAAATCGTCATACAGGTCACGGGTGCGACTGAAACGGTGCGGCTGGTACACCATGACCAGACGGCGCTCCGGCCAGCCACCGCGTACAGCCTTGATCACAGCAGCCACTTCGGTCGGGTGATGACCGTAGTCGTCCACCAGCATCACACTGCCACCTTCAACGGGCAGTTCGCCGTAAACCTGGAAGCGTCGGCCCACCCCTTCAAAGCGCGACAGCCCCTGAACGATGGCCTCATCGCTGATGCCTTCATCCGAAGCGATGCAGATGGTGGCCAATGCGTTCAATACGTTATGGTTGCCCGGCATATTGACCGACACATCCAGAGGTTCACGGTCAGGGCGCAGTACGGTAAAGAAGGTTTGCATGCCTTGCTGGCGAACATTGATCGCCCGCACGTCAGCTTCTTCGCTGAAGCCGTACGTGACAGTCGGGCGCTTGACCAGCGGCAGAATTTCACGCACGACCGGGTCATCGATACACACCACGGCCAAACCGTAGAACGGCAGGTTATGCAGGAACTCAACGAAAGTTTTTTTCAGCTTGTTGAAGTCGCCTTCGTAGGTCGCCATGTGGTCAGCGTCGATATTGGTCACGACGGCAACCAGCGGCTGCAAGTGCAAAAAGCTGGCATCGCTTTCGTCGGCTTCGGCAATCAGATAACGACTGGTACCCAATTGAGCATTGGTCCCTGCTGCATTCAGCCGGCCACCGATTACAAAAGTCGGGTCCAGACCACCAGCCGCAAACACGGACGCCAACAGACTGGTGGTGGTGGTTTTGCCATGCGTACCGGCAACGGCAATACCGTGACGATAACGCATCAACTCAGCCAACATCTCGGCCCGAGGCACCACTGGAATACGACGTTCCAGCGCATTTGCGACTTCAGGGTTAGACGTATTGACCGCGCTCGACACCACCAGCACGTCGGCATGGGCAGCGTTTTCAGCGAGATGGCCGATGAAAATCTTCGCGCCGAACGACTCAAGGCGTTCAGTCACAGGGGATGCATTCAGGTCGGAACCCGATACTTGATAACCCAGGTTAAGCAATACCTCGGCGATACCGCACATGCCCACACCACCGATACCGACAAAGTGAATATGGCGGATGCGGCGCATTTCCGGCTGCGGAATAGCTTTCTGATTCTCAACCATTGGCCACCTCCAGGCAGATATCGACAACATTGCGAGTTGCATCAGGTTTGGCCAGGCGGCGAGCATGGGTCGCCATGCTGTTCAGTCGTTCCGGTTGCATCAATACCTCTGTCAGGCGTTCAGCCAGTTCGGCTGCGCCAGTTGTCGCTTGTGGCATCAGGAAGGCAGCACCTTCGCGGGCCAAAAAGTCGGCATTGCGGCTCTGATGGTCGTCAATCGCATGGGGCAATGGCACCAACAGCGAAGGCAGACCGGCCGCAGCCAGTTCACTGACAGTCAGCGCGCCTGCGCGACAAACCACCAGGTCGGCCCAGCCATAGGCATGGGCCATGTCTTTGATAAACGGCTGAACTTCAGCCTCAACGCCAACCGCTTGATAACGCTCGGCCGTTATTTGATCGTGTTGCTTGCCCGCCTGATGAAACACCTCAGGGCGCACCTCGGCCGGTACATGGGCCAGTGCCTCAGGCAACAGTTTGTTCAACGGCTCGGCGCCCAGACTACCGCCCAGCACCAACAGCCTCGCCTTGCGCCCTTCAAGGGCAGCACGTGGCGCCAACGTGAACAACTCGGCACGCACCGGGTTGCCGGTGGTGCGCAATTTGTCCATCGCTGCAAAGGTTTGCGGGAAGGCTTCACACACACGGCTCGCCATCGGTACCAACAAACGGTTGGCCGTTCCGGCGACCGCGTTCTGCTCGTGAATGATCACGGGCACACCGCAGGTTTTCGCCGCCAGGCCGCCTGGGCCTGTGACGTAGCCCCCAAAGCCCAGCACGCAAACGGGCTGAAGTTCACGAATGATCTTGCGCGCCTGAAACAAGGCCTTGAGCAGCACAAACGGTGCTTTGAGCAGCGACAGTTTGCTTTTGCCCCGCAGGCCCGCCACGTTAATCAGGTGCAGTTTGAAGCCCGCGGGCTCAACCAGTTCGTTCTCGATACCACGCGGCGTACCCAGCCAATGCACGGTGTAGCCACGCGCCTGGAATTCACGTGCGCACGCCAGTGCCGGGAATACGTGCCCGCCAGTGCCGCCCGCCATGATCAGCACATTAGCGCCCATGGGTCGGCTCCTCTGCGAAATCGCTTTCTTTGAAATCGGCTTCTTCACTGCCTAAATGGGTACGACTTTCCCACTCAATACGCAGCAACAAGCCCATGCACACACAGCAAATCACCAACGAGCTGCCGCCATAACTGAGAAATGGCAAGGTCAGACCTTTGGTTGGCAGCAGGCCGACGTTCACCCCGATATTGATCAGGAACTGGCCGATCCACAGAAAGGACAGGCCATACGCCATATAGGCGGCGAAGTATTGCTTGGCCCGTTCAGCCCACAGGCCGATGTACATGCCACGCACACACACAAATACAAAGAGCGCCACGGTCAGCAACGAACCGACCACACCCAGCTCTTCAGCCAGCACCGAAAATACAAAGTCGGTGTGCGCTTCAGGCAGGTAGAACTGCTTCTGTACGCTGTTGCCCAGACCTACACCGAACCACTCGCCACGGCCAAATGCGATCAAGGCCTGAGTCAGCTGGTACCCGGAACCGAACTGGTCGGACCACGGGTCAGTAAAGGTAATCAAGCGCGCCATCCGGTAAGGCTGGGCCTGCACCAGTACGAACACCGCACCGACCGCGAGCGCCACCATCAGGGCAAAACGGAACAAACCGACGCCGCCCAAAAACAGCATGGCGGCCGCAGCGCCCATCATTACAACCGTTGCACCAAAGTCCGGCTCCATCAGCAACAGGCCAGCCATCGGCAGCAACACGATGAACGGCTTGAAGAACCCCATCCAGCTTTCGCGAACTTCTTTTTGCTGACGCACCAGATAACCGGCGAGGTAGATCACCACGAACACCTTGGCGATTTCCGAAGGTTGCACGTTGAAGAAGCTGAAACCGATCCAGCGCATTGAGCCGTTGACCTCACGGCCAATACCGGGCAGCAACACCATCACCAGCAAGCCAAACGCACCGAGCAGCAACATCCAGCCCATACGTTGCCAGGTCGCAATCGGCACCATCATGGTCAGCACACAAGCGCCCAGACCGAGCACGATATAAAACAGGTGGCGGATCATGTGGTACAGCGTGTTGCCTGACTGCAAAGCGGCCACTTCGGACGATGCCGAAGTAATCATCACCAAGCCCAGACCAAGCAACGCCAGGCAACCGGCGAGCAACGGGAAGTCGAGGTCGATGCCACGACCTGTGATCAAGGGTGATGGATAAGGTTTGATAATGCCGAAGATCATGCCAAGGCCTCCACTGCGCGAGCGAACAGCTGGCCGCGCTCTTCGTAGTTCTTGAACATGTCGAAGCTGGCACAGGCCGGAGACAGCAATACGGCGTCGCCCGGTTGTGCCAACTCGCGGCTTTGCGCAATGGCGTCATCCAGCGAAGCTGCCCGCACTTGCGGCACTTCCTCGCCCAAGGCTGCAGCGATCAAATCCGCATCACGGCCAATCAACACCACGGCGCGACAATGCTTGGCCACGGAGTCACGCAGGCCGCTGAAGTCGGCGCCCTTGCCATCACCGCCAGCGATCAGCACCAGCTTGCCGTCCATGTCGGCACCCAGACCGTCGATCGCGGCCAGTGCAGCGCCCACGTTGGTGGCTTTGGAATCGTTGTAGTAGCTCACGCCATCGAGTTCGCGCACCCATTGGCAGCGGTGCTCAAGCCCGGTGAAGCTGCGCAGGCTGCTCAACATGGCATCGAACGGCAAGCCTACGGCATGCCCCAGCGCCAGAGCGGCCAACGCATTGGCCTGATTATGAGCGCCACGTACTTTCAGCTCGCGCACCGGCATCAGGTTTTGAAATTCAAAGGCGAGGTATTTTTCGCCGTTTTCTTCACGCAGGCCGAACGCCTTGAAGTCAGGCGCGCTCAGACCGAAGGTCCAGCACGGAAGACCTTCACCCATCAGCGGACGGGTCAAGGCATCCTGGCGATTGACCACAACCTGTTTGGCACCGCGGAAAATCCGGTGCTTGGCCAGATGGTAAGCCGGCAGACCGCTGTAACGGTCCATGTGGTCTTCGCTGACATTCAGCACGGTAGCCACTTCGGCGCCCAGCTGGTTGGTGGTTTCCAGCTGAAAGCTCGACAGCTCCATCACGTACAGCTCGACGTCATCGTTGAGCAGATCAAGTGCCGGTGTACCGAGGTTGCCGCCGACCGCCACACGCTTACCGGCAGCCGCCGCCATTTCGCCAACCAGCGTGGTCACGGTGCTCTTGGCGTTGGAACCACTGATTGCCACGATGGGCGCTTTCGCGTTACGCGCGAACAGATCGATGTCACCCGACAGCTTCACCCCGCGGGCAGCCGCCGCTTGCAGCGCAGGTGTCGCCAAGGCCAGGCCGGGGCTCACGTAGAGCTCATCGGCACGGCACAGGAAATCGACATCCAGTTCGCCACAACGCACTTCCACTTGCGGGTAGTCACGGCGCAGCGTGGCCAGCTCCGGTGGTGTTTCCCGCGTATCAGCCACAGCAAACGACACGCCCTGCTGCGCTAGAAAGCGCACCAGAGACATGCCGCTCTTGCCGAGGCCGACGACAATGCGGAAGTGGTCAGAAGCAATCAGAGACACAGGTTCTACCTCAGCTTCAGAGTGGCAAGGCCAATCAGCACAAGAATCACGGTGATAATCCAGAAACGGACAATCACTCGCGGCTCAGGCCAGCCCTTGAGTTCAAAGTGGTGATGAATCGGTGCCATGCGAAACACCCGCTTGCCGGTCAACTTGAAGGACGCGACTTGTATCACCACCGACAGGGTTTCCATCACGAACACTCCGCCCATGATGAACAGCACGATTTCCTGACGCACGATCACGGCAATGGTGCCCAGCGCAGCACCCAGTGCCAGCGCGCCAACGTCGCCCATGAAGACTTGTGCCGGGTAGGTGTTGAACCACAGAAAACCAAGGCCGGCACCAATCAGCGCACCACAGAAGACAATCAGTTCGCCTGCGCCCGGCACGTATGGAATGAGCAGATAATCAGCGAATTTCACGTTACCCGACAGGTAGCAGAAGATGCCCAAGGCACCGCCCACCATTACCGTTGGCATGATCGCCAGGCCGTCGAGGCCATCAGTCAGGTTGACGGCGTTGCTCGACCCCACGATCACGAAGTAGGTCAGCACCACAAAACCAATGCCCAGCGGAATGCTGGCATCTTTAAGGATCGGCAGAATAAGGGTGGTTTCAACAGCGCTAGGGGCTGTGGCGTATAGAAAGATCGCTGCACCCAGACCGAAAACCGACTGCCAGAAATACTTCCAGCGGCTCGGGAGGCCGCGGGAGTTTTTCTCGATCACTTTGCGATAATCGTCTACCCAACCAATGGCACCGAACAGCAGGGTCACAATCATCACGACCCAGACATAGCGGTTGCTCAGATCAGCCCACAACAAGGTGCTGACTGTGATCGCCGACAGGATAAGCGCACCACCCATGGTGGGCGTGCCGGACTTGGACAAGTGCGACTGCGGGCCGTCATTACGAACCGACTGGCCAATCTGGCGGTTTTGCAGGGTGCGGATCATCCACGGCCCTAGGCACAACGACAAGGTCAACGCGGTCAATACTCCAAGAATCCCGCGCAAGGACAAGTACTGGAAGACCGCGAAGCCTTTATAGAACTGTTGCAGATACTCCGCTAGCAGCAGCAGCATTAGTGTTTCTCCCCGCTGGAACCGCACAAAGCCGCAACGACGTTTTCCATCGCTGCACTGCGCGAGCCCTTGATCAAAATAGTGGTGTTGGTTTGGTGCTCAGCGCGAAGCGCCATGATCAGGTCAGCCTGATTGGCGAAATGACGAGCCTGTGGTCCAAATTCAGAGACGGCATGAGCCATCATCGGTCCCACCGCATAGAGCGCTGAAACCTTGTCGGCGGCATAAGCGCCTACTTCACGATGTCCTTGCTCCGCCCACTCACCCAGCTCGCCAATATCTCCGAGCACCAGGACGGTGCGACCGGAAAAGGCGGCGAGTATATCAATGGCGGCGCACATTGAGGTGGGGTTTGCGTTGTAAGTGTCATCAATAATTCGCAAGCCAGCAGCGGTCAATTGTGCCACCGCACGTCCTTTGACCGGTTGTACCGCTTCAAGGCCGGTTTTGATGCCAAACAGCGATACGCCCAACGCATGGGCAGCAGCCGCAGCGGCCAATGCATTGGCCACGTTATGAGTGCCCAGCAGGTTAAGTTGAACCTGCTCGACACCCGTCGGGCTGTACAGCTTGAAACCTGGGCAGCCCCGTGCATCACGGGTCAAATCGCCCGCATGAAAATCGGCTTTAGTGTTGCTCAATGCAAAGGTGAGCACCGTGCGGCCTGCCGCCCGGTTCTTCCAGATATCAAAAGCCTTGTCATCCAGATTCAGAACGGCGACGCCAGCGGCGCCCAGCCCTTCAATGATCTCGCCTTTGGCTTCAACGATTTTATCCGGCCCGCCGAATTCGCCGACATGAGCAGTGCCCGCATTGTTAAGCACAGCAACTTGTGGTCGGGTCATGGCGACGGTGTAGGCAATTTCCCCAAGACGCGACGCACCCAACTCAATCACGGCAGCAGTATGCTCGTGAGTCAGTTCAAGCAGCGTGAGCGGCACGCCTAGATCGTTATTCAAATTCCCTTTGGTCGCCAGCACCGGCCCGCGAGTACGCAGGATGCAGGCCAGCATTTCTTTGACCGTGGTTTTACCGCTGGAGCCAGTAATCGCGGCAACAGGCTTGTCATAACCGGCGCGATTAAGCGCGCCCAGTTGACCCAGTGCTGCGCGGGTATCTTCGACCACCAGCTGCGGCAACGTCGACTCAGGCACTTCGCGCTCTACCAATGCCGCAACAGCGCCCTTGGCGGCGACTTCATTCAGATAGTTGTGGCCGTCGAAACGCGGGCCGGTCAGTGCGATAAACAGCTGGCCTTTGGTAATGGCCCGACTGTCGATGCTGACGCCGTTGAAGTAGCTATCCGCTGCGACTAAACGCCCGCCAAGGGCGTCGGCTACTTCGCTCAACAACAGAGGCTTAAGCATGCGCGGCCTCCCAAGCATCGAGCGCCTTTTGAGCTTCGACCAGATCAGAGAAGTCGTGGCGTACGCCGTTAATTTCCTGATAGTCCTCATGACCTTTGCCGGCCAACACAATCACATCTTCGGCGCGAGCGTTGCTAATAATGCGGGCAATGGCCTCGCCGCGACCGGCGACAAAAGTGACGTTACCGGGGGCAGCAAAGCCCGCTCGAATATCATCAAATATTTGAGCGGGTGCTTCTGTGCGCGGATTGTCATCGGTAACCAACACGCCGTCAGCCAAGCGTTCTACCACCTCGGCCATTAATGGGCGCTTGCCGCGATCACGATCGCCACCGCACCCGAACAGGCACAACAACTGACCTTTGGCGTGGGGACGCATGGCCAGCAGCACTTTTTCCAGTGCATCCGGGGTATGCGCGTAGTCGACCACCACCAGCGGTTTATTACCGCCACCCAATCGCTGCATACGCCCCACCGGGCCTTCGAGCTTGGGCAGTATTTTAAGAATATCGTCCAGCGGGTATTCGAGCCCCAGCAAGGCACCTACCGCTGCCAGTACGTTGCTCAGATTGAAGCGCCCCAACAAGGCGCTGCGCAGGTGATGTTCACCTTGCGGGGTCACCAGCGTGGCACGTACGCCCTCGTCATCGAAGGTCGCTTCGCGGCAATACAAGTAGGCACTGCTGTCTTCAAGGCTGTAGCTGATCAGGCGCGAGTCGTGCTTTTCAGTGGCCAGTTGGCGACCAAAGTCATCATCCAGATTCAGTACGCGGCAACGCAGATCAGCCCAAGCGAACAGTTTGGCCTTGGCGGCGGCGTAGGCTTCCATAGTGCCGTGGTAATCCAGATGATCGCGGGACAGGTTGGTCAACACCGCCACATCGAACGCCAGCGCACTGACGCGACCTTGGTCGAGCCCGTGGGAAGAGACTTCCATCGCAACCGCTTTGGCCCCGGCCTTTTTCAAATCGGCCAGCATGGCTTGCACGCTAATCGGATCGGGCGTGGTATGGCGACCACTGTGCAGCGCGCCATAAAAGCCGGTGCCCAGAGTCCCGACGATGCCGCAGTGCTGACCGAGCAAATCCAGGGCTTGCGCAACCAGTTGAGTCACGCTGGTTTTGCCGTTGGTGCCGGTTACACCGACCAGGTCCAGATGATGGCTCGGCTCACCGTAGAAACGCCCGGCAATGTCCGACAACTGCGCGGCCAACCCCTTGACCGGAATCAACGGAACGGCGGTGATCGGCAATACATCGGCACCGTCCACTTCATAAGCCACAGCGGCCGCGCCACGTTTTAGCGCGTCGCCAATATGCTCGCGCCCATCAAGCTTGCCACCAGGCACCGCGAGAAATAAATCTCCGGCGCGCACGTTGCGGCTATCGAGTGTCAGCTCACGAATCAACAGATCGTGGCCAGCATGAGGGAAGATCTTGTTCAGGCTCAGGGACATTAGCCGCGCCCTCCTTTGGCTGTGGCAGCAGCGGCTGCAGCTTGTTGCTCGGCGGCTGTAGGCAGGTTGTCGGGGGTCACGTTCATCAGGCGCAGTGTCCCCGACATGACTTTGCTGAAGACCGGGGCCGAGACCAGGCCACCGAAGTAACCGGCCTTGCTCGGTTCATCAATCACGACAACGATCGCGTAACGCGGATCGCTCATCGGACCAAACCCGGCAAACAGGGAACGATAAGAGTTCACCGCGTAGCCTTTAACGCCGCCCGAGGACGTTTTACGTGCAGTACCCGACTTGCCGCCGACATGGTAAGCCGGCACCTTGGCACGCCAGACACCCCGTGGGTTTTCAATCACTTCCTGCAACATGCCCTGAAGGGTTTTGGCCACTTTTTCAGGCATGACTTGCGCGGCCTCGGCTGGCTTGTCCTTGTCTGCTTTAAGCAAGGTCAGTGGCGCCAGCTTGCCGTTGTTGGCCAAAGCCGAGAAAGCGTGCACCAACTGGATAGCCGTTACCGAAACGCCATAGCCATAAGACAGGGTCGCGGTTTCAGCCTTGCGCCACTCGCGGTAGTTCGGCAGATTGCCAACGCGCTCACCGGGGAAGCCCAAGCCGGTGTCTTGGCCGAGCCCCATTTTTGCCATCTGCCTGAAGATCGCTTCACCACCAATATCGAAGGCGACTTTACTCATGCCGACGTTACTGGAGTTGATCAGGATGCCGGTCAGGTCGAGAACCGGCCCTTCGGTGCGCGATACGTCACGAATGGTGTACTTGCCCAATTGCAACGTCCCTGGATACACCTCGACTTTATCCGTCGGTTTCCAGCGGCCGGTTTCCAGCGCAGCACTCATCGAAATAGGTTTAACGGTCGAACCGGGCTCAAACACGTCGATCATGGCGCGGTTGCGCATCATCGCCGGCTGCAGGTTACGGCGGTTGTTCGGGTTGTAAGTCGGCTGATTGACCATGGCCAGAATCTCGCCGGTCTTCACATCCATGATGACCAGGCTGCCCGCCTTTGCACCGTTCTCGACCAGCGCATTGCGCAGTTCGCGGTTAGCCAGATATTGCAGGCGCAGGTCAATGGACAACGCCAAGGTCTTCCCTGCCTTGGCGTTTTTGGTCACCTGAACGTCTTTGATCAAGCGCCCTCGTCGGTCCTTGATCACTTGTCGTTTACCCGGAACACCGGCCAGCCACTCGTCATAAGCCAGTTCGACGCCCTCACGACCTTTATCGTCGATATCGGTAAAGCCAACCATATGCGCGGTGACTTCACCGGCCGGATAGAAACGCCGAAACTCCTCGATGCCATAAACGCCCGGCACTTTGAGGTCGAGCACAACTTGGCCCTGCTCCGGCGTCAGCCCCCGAACCAGATAGATGAATTCTTTATTGGCTTGTTGCTCAAGACGCGCCGTCAATACTTTGGGGTCTTGCCCCAACGCGTGCGCCAACGCTGGCCAGCGGTCTTTGGCCGCTTGCATTTCTTTGGCATTGGCCCACAACGTGGTCACGGGCGTGCTCACCGCCAAAGGCTCGCCATTGCGGTCAGTAATCAGACCACGATGCGCGGGAATCGGGATGTGACGCATGCTGCGAGCATCGCCCTGTCCTTTAAGGAAGTCATGGTCGATGACCTGCAAGTAGACAATTTGGCAGGCAATAGCCCCTACCAGCAGTGCCAGCAATGCCAGCACTACGCGAAAACGCCACGGGTAGAGTGCGCCTTCGAGTTTAATCATGGCGCCACCATCCGCACTTCCGCTGCGCCCGGAATGTGCATTTTCAGTTGTTCGCTGGCCAATGTTTCGATGCGGCTATGGGCTGTCCAGGTACTTTGTTCAAGGATCAGGCGTCCCCACTCGGCTTGCGCTTTGTCGCGCACGCTCAGCTCTCCGTACAGGGTGTTGAGCAACTGCCGGTTCCAGTGAGCACTGTAAGAAACGCCCACGGCCGAGACGAGCACGCCAATAAATAGCAGCAACATGAAAAAGCTTCCGCCGGGAAGTGGCTTGGCGAAGAGCTTGTTCAACGAAGCTTCTCCGCGACGCGCATAACAGCGCTGCGCGAACGCGGATTGGCCTTGAGCTCTGCTTCAGAAGCCGTTTGTGCCTTGCCGTGGATCTTGATTTTGGGAACAAAGGCAACGTGCTGCACGGGCAAGCCGCGCGGCAAATTATCGGGCTCGCCTTTGACCAGTTTGCGCATGAACAGCTTAACGATGCGGTCTTCAAGAGAATGGAAGCTGATCACAACCAGACGGCCGCCAACTTCGAGCGCCTCCAGCGCTGCTTCGAGGCCAGCCTCCAGATCACCCAGTTCGTTGTTGACGTGAATACGCAGCCCTTGAAAAGTTCGGGTTGCCGGGTGTTTGCCCTTCTCCCAGGCCGGATTGGCCACTTTTAGCACTTCAGCAAGATCACCCGTGCGCTCGAACGGTTTGATTTCACGGCGCTCAACGACTGCGCGAGCCATGCGGCCCGAGAAACGCTCTTCGCCATACTCTTTGAATACGCGAGTGATTTCTTCATGGGAAGCCGTGTTCACAAACTCGGCGGCGCTGATCCCTTGACTCGGGTCCATACGCATATCCAAAGGGCCGTCATTCATAAAGCTGAAGCCGCGCTCAGGATCGTCAAGCTGCGGCGAAGACACGCCAAGATCAAGCAGTACACCGCTCACCTTACCCGCCAAACCGCGCGCAGCGACCTCGGAGCCCATCTCGGCAAAACTGCGTTGCACAATGACAAAGCGGCCGTCTTCGGCCGCTAGCGCTTGCCCGGTGGCAATCGCTTGTGGATCTTTATCAAACCCGAGGAGACGCCCCTGCGGGCCAAGCTTCTGGAGTATCAAGCGGCTATGTCCGCCGCGACCGAAGGTGCCATCCAGATAGCATCCATCAGGACGTACGGCGAGAGCCTCTACGGCTTCGTCGAGCAGTACGGTGATGTGGTTGAAGTCGCTATCTATAGTCACAGAATTAAATCACGCAGTTCTTCAGGCATGGCGCCCGGTTGTTGAATGGCTGCAAGGTCAGCGGCAGAAACAGCTTCCCAGGCATCCTCGTCCCACAGTTGAAACTTGTTCAGCTGGCCCACCAACATCGCGCGTTTATCCAACTTGGCATATTCACGCAACCGCGGTGGCACCAAAAAACGACCGCTGCCATCGAGCTCTAGGTCGACGGCGTTACCAATCAAAAGGCGCTGCAAACGACGGTTTTCTTCACGTAACGAAGGCAACGCACGAAGCTTGGTTTCAATCAACTCCCACTCATCGAGCGGGTAAACGCACAAGCAAGGATCGACCGCATCGATGGTCACGATCAGTTGCCCGGAACTTCTCGAAATCAGCTCGTCACGGTACCGGCTCGGCATTGCGAGACGACCCTTGGCATCGAGACTGATTGCGTTAGCTCCACGAAACACGAGCGTCACTCCAATTCTTATCGTTTTACGTCTGAAAAACCCACTTTATGCCACTTTTCGCCACTTGCGCACACTATAGGAATGCGCCCACCACACCGTCAAGGAGATGCCCATAGGAAAATCCTTACAGAACGGAGTTTTAACGGGGTAAATAGACGTACAGCATTTAGCGAAGGGATTTTTTGACAACCGATACACAGCAAACTCGGGGCTCTAACCTTCAAACTTAAAGCAGTTTGTTAAGAGTAAGAACTTTTTGGCATTACATAGCCGAGTTTGCTTGCGAATGTTTCGAAGGGATATGACTCGATATTACAATCAGCGATCTGCTTGCGATGCAAACAGAGAGAAAAAGGTGGAGAGTCGATCTGTAAGCCGGGTTCTGTCGTGAACAGTCATTCGTCTACGATGGCCATCACTGGACATCTTTAGCAACCTACCCGGTCCCAGCGCGGGCCACGCCTTGGGACCCTATTTGGTCTTGCTCCAAGTGGGGTTTACCTAGCCACGAACTGTTGCCAGTCGTGCGGTGCGCTCTTACCGCACCTTTTCACCCTTACCGGCACCGAAGTGCTTAGGCGGTTATTTTCTGTGGCACTTTCCGTAGGCTCACGCCTCCCAGGCATTACCTGGCACTTCGCCCTATGGAGCCCGGACTTTCCTCCCCCCCCTAATTTTCATAGGGGGCAGCGACTGTCCAATCGACTCTCCGGCGCAAAGGTTAACTGTACAGAGCGTATAGAACAAGCGCTAAAGCCACTTAGCCACTACATTCATATGTCGCAAAACCTTTTGCCGGCAGAATAAGAAGCCTAAAAATATCAAAGCGCCACTACTCAGCCGCACTTAATCGGCTTTTTGTTTTTCCAGCGCCACTTGATACAACACGTTTTTGCGTTCGCCCGTGATTTCCGCGGCTAGGGCTGCTGCACGTTTGAGTGGCATTTCCTTGAGAAGCAAATCAAGAATTCGCATCGCTTCACTGCTGACCACTTCACCTGTTTCAGGTGCAGTCCAGCCCGCCACCAACACTACGCACTCCCCGCGCTGCTGATTGCTGTCGCCTTCTACGAAAGCACGCAGCTCAGCCAACGGCAAACCTTTAAGCGTCTCGAACGTTTTGGTCAGCTCGCGGGCCAGCAACGCTGGGCGCTCAGGGCCGAAGACCAGTTCAAGATCTTGCAGGCACTCCAGAATACGGTGAGGCGCTTCATAGAAAATCAGCGTGCGCGGCTCTTCTTTCAACAATTCCAGCCGCGAACGACGCCCTACGGCCTTGGCCGGCAAAAAACCCTCGAAGATAAAACGGTCTGAAGGCAGACCTGCCGCAGACAACGCTGCAATCAGGGCACACGCGCCCGGCACCGGCACCACTTTGACCCCTGCCGCCCGAGCCTGACGCACCAAGTGGTAACCGGGATCAGAAATCAGTGGCGTTCCCGCATCGGAGATCAGGGCTACGTCTTCCCCGGCCAGCAACCGCTGAATGAACCGACTGCCTTCTTCACGCTCGTTATGTTCGTGGCAAGCGCCCAACGGCGTGGAAATACCGAAATGCTGCATTAAACGCAGGGAGTGACGCGTGTCTTCGGCCGCAATCAACGACACCTCGCGCAACACTTTGAGCGCACGCGCACTGATGTCGTCCAGGTTACCGATGGGCGTGGCCACCACATAAAGCGAGCCGACAACGGAATTCATTGCACCTGGAGCAGTCAAAACGCACACCTCATGAGAGTTAAAGGCGCCATTGTAACGCGTAGACCCCTCTTGAAAGCACCCTTCAGAATGGCCGTTAACCGCTGAACCCGAAAACTTCAGCGGCCACAGGTCGTATATGTGATCTAAATTTAAGCTTTAACGAACCTAACATCGCGCCCCGGCCAGCGCTTGGGTACACTTCCCCCCTCATTTGATCGAGTATCAGGAACACTACATGACCGTCTGCCTGCGGCTGTTCACTGCCCTCTGCCTTGCTGCCCTGTTGGCGGCTTGCGCCAGCTCGCCCTCGTCCAGCCTTGGCGAACTCCCCCGGACCCCGGATGCCAGCCTTGAACAGCTGCTGCAACAGGCGTCTGCCAGCAAGGATCCGCAGAAGGCTGCGCTGCTGCGCCTGTCTGCGGCCGACCTCGCCATGCGCCAGCAAAACAATGAGCGCGCCGCCCAGATCCTGGCTCAAGTGCCAGTGGATCAACTAAAACCCGCCCAGCAGGTTTTTGCCAGCACGCTGGCCGCTGAGCTGGCCATGAACCGCAACGACCCTAAAGCTGCCCTGACCGCTCTGAGCCACCCGAGCATCGCGCGAATTGACGAGATGCCAGCTGATCTGCAAGTGCGCACACACACGGTTCATGCCCGCGCACTCGAAGCCGATGACCAAACTCTCGCTGCTGCGCGTGAACGCGTGGCCATGAGCGCAAATCTGACGGGCGATGCTGCCAACAGCAACAATGACGCTATCTGGGCGCTGGTTGCCGCGTTGCCGGTTGAGCAATTACAGGCTCAAGGCAATGACGTGCTAGGCGGCTGGGCATCATTGGCGCTGGCCGTGAAGCGTGCCGGCACCGTGCAGGAGCAACAAACTGCCATTGACCAATGGCGTGCTCAGAACCCTGCTCACCCTGCTGCTATCCAACTGCCGACCCCCTTGGTCAAACTCAAGGAGCTGGCCAGCCAGCCACTGACCAAAATTGGGCTGCTGCTGCCACAAGAAGGCCAATTGGCTTCGGTCAGCAAAGCGCTACGTGACGGCTTCGTGGCCGCTCATTACCAGGCTCAACAGGCCGGTCAAAACCCGCCGAGCATCCAGTTTTATGACAGCTCTCGCCTGACTTCGCTGGACGATTTTTATCGCCAGGCCCAAGCCGACGGCGTGCAACTGGTCGTCGGCCCACTGGAAAAAACACTGGTCAAGCAACTCAATGCACGCTCGCAATTGCCCATTACCACACTGGCTCTGAACTACAGCGAAGGTACCCAAGGCCCGGCTCAGCTGTTTCAGTTCGGCCTGGCCGCTGAAGACGAAGCCCGTGAAGTGGCTCGTCGCGCACGTGCCGATGGCTTGACCCGCGCTGGCGCCATGGTGCCTAAAGGCGAATGGGGCGAGCGCGTGCTTAACGCCTTCCGTCAGGAATGGATTGCCCACGGCGGCAGCGTTGTAGGTATTGAATACATCGATCAACCCGTTGCATTGGCACAGCAAGTCGGCGATTTGGTTCAGCAACGCAAAAACTCGAACGAGCCCATGCAGTTCCTGTTTTTGGCGGCCACTCCTCAGCAAGCCCAGCAGATCAAGCCGACCCTGAACTATCAATATGCCAGCGACCTGCCTGTGTATGCCACGTCCCACGTTTTCAGCGCGAGTGGCAATCAGGACCAGTACAACGACATGAACGGCGTACGTTTTTGTGAAACGCCTTGGCTGCTTGAACCTGGCAATCCACTGCGCCAGCAAGTCGCCGCGCAGTGGCCTCAAGCATCTGGCAGCCTGGGACGCCTTTATGCAATGGGCGTTGACGCTTACATACTGACCTCGCGCCTGGGCCAACTCAAGGCACTGCCTGATAGCCGGATTGACGGCTTGTCCGGCAGCCTCGGCATGAGCCCGACCCAGCACGTTGAGCGCCAGTTGCCATGGGCCGAGTTCGTTAATGGCCAAGTCCAACGCCTGCCCGACACCCCGAACTGATGCCTGAGCGCTCCAGCCAAAACACAGGCAAAGATGCCGAGCGCCTGGCGCTGCGGCATCTTGAGCAACATGGCTTGCGGTTGCTGGCGCAAAACTGGCTGTGCAAACGCGGCGAGCTGGATCTGGTCATGCTTGACGGCGATACAGTAGTATTCGTCGAAGTTCGTTACCGGCAACACGCACAATGGGGTGGCGCACTGGCCAGTATTGACACACGCAAGCGCCAAAAACTGATTCTTGCCGCCCAGCACTTCTTGCAACGCGAGGCACGCTGGGCCAATCACCCATGTCGATTCGATGTAGTCGCCATGGACAGCGCCACACCTCACTTGAACTGGCTACGGAACGCCTTTGACAGCTAATGCGCTATCAGGCCTATCCAGCACCCTTTTTAAAACGATTATTGCTTTGCTTTGCGGGCTGCACATTCTTGTGCCGGGAAGTCACTCAGGAACACCTGAATCACGCCCGACCAGCCGCCCTACTTAAGGTCACATAGATGGACATGCAATCCCGGATCCGCCAGCTTTTTCAAGCCAGCATCGACACCAAGCAGCAAGCGATGGAAGTGCTTGCCCCCCACATTGAGCTCGCCAGCCAAGTGATGGTCAACGCACTGCTCAATGAAGGCAAAATGTTGTCGTGCGGCAACGGCGGGTCCGCCGGCGACGCCCAACACTTCTCATCCGAGCTGCTCAACCGTTTCGAACGCGAGCGCCCGAGCCTGCCGGCCATTGCCCTGACCACTGACAGCTCGACGATCACCTCGATCGCCAATGACTACAGCTTTAACGAGGTGTTCTCCAAACAGATTCGCGCCCTCGGCCAGCCTGGCGACGTCCTGCTGGCCATTTCCACCAGCGGTAACTCGGCCAATATCATTCAGGCAATCCAGGCGGCCCATGACCGAGAAATGATCGTGGTTGCCATGACCGGCCGAGACGGCGGCGGCATGGCCTCACTACTGCTACCCGAGGACGTGGAAATTCGCGTCCCGTCCCTGGTCACTGCACGCATCCAAGAAGTCCATCTGCTGGCGATCCACTGTTTGTGTGATCTGATCGACAGCCAATTGTTCGGGAGTGAAGAATGACTTTCAATCGCCTTGGCCTCGTCGCCCTGACCCTGTGTCTGGGCCTGACCGCAGGCTGCAGCTCGGTACTGACCGCCACCCGCGACACACCGATCGAAGATGATCGTGGTACGCGTACTTTCGGCAGCAAAATCGACGATTCCCTGATCGAAACCAAAGTGGCCGTGAATGTGGCCAAAGCCAACCCTGATCTGGACACCGCGTCCCATATCGTTGTGACCAGCTACAACGGCATCGTATTGCTGGCCGGACAAACACCGCGCGCAGAACTCAAAGCCCAGGCTGAACAGGCCGCTGCTGCCGTTCAACGCGTAAAGAAGGTCAACAACGAACTGCAAGTGATGGCACCGTCATCCCTTCTGGCACGTAACAATGACGCGTGGCTGACCACCAAAATCAAAACCCAAATGCTGACCGACAGTGAAATCCCGGGCTCGCGGATCAAAATTGTCACTGAGAACGGCATCGTCTACATGCTGGGCCTTGTCACCAAACAAGAAGCCACTCGCGCCACCAATCTGGTGCAAGGCGTGTCTGGCGTGCAAAAAATCGTAAAGCTGTTTGAGTACATCGACTGACCTGAACGTCAGGCACAAAAAAGGCGACCTTCAAGGTCGCCTTTTTTATTACTTGACCACTTTCAGGCTTGGCCGACCCGAAGGTCTCGGCGGCTCAGTACCTGGTGGCGGCCCATCATCATGCGGCTCAACCTCATCATCACCACTCAGGTGCTCTTCAAGGTCAAATACCATCCCCTCGCCGTTCTCACGAGCGTAAATGCCCATGATGGCCGGGATAGGAACGTACAGCGTATGCGGCACACCACCGAAACGCCCTTCAAAGCTTACTGCTTCGTTGTCCATGTGCAAATCGCGCACGGCGGTTGGCGAAACATTCAGGACAATCTGCCCGTCACTGGCGAAACCCGCAGGCACTTGCACCTCCGGGTAGTCAGAGTTAACCAGCATGTGCGGCGTGCAATCGTTATCAACGATCCACTCATAGAGCGCACGCACCAGGTAAGGTCTGCTTGAATTCATCGAGGGCTCCTAAGCCTTAGCGCATGTCGCGTTCGACACCAGACAAACTAGCCTGGAAAGCCTCACGCGCAAACTGGCGCTCCATATAGTCGAGCAGCGGCTTGGCTTGCCGCGGCAATTCAATACCCAAAACAGGCAGGCGCCAGAGTATCGGCAATAGACAGCAGTCGACCAGACTTTGCTCATCACTGAGGAAAAAAGGTTTGTCGGCAAATAATGCAGAAACGCCTGTCAGGCTTTCGCGCAACTCTTTACGGGCCTGCACCCGTGCCGGCTCTTTGGTCTTGGCGTCGAGAATCAGGTCCACCAGTACACACCAGTCACGCTGGATACGGTGGATCAGCAGACGACTGTTGGCACGCGCTACCGGATACACCGGCAACAACGGCGGATGCGGATAACGCTCATCCAGATATTCCATGACTACAGTCGACTCCCACAACGCCAGGTCACGATCGACCAACGTTGGCAGGCTGCCGTAAGGGTTCACTTCGATCAGCTTCGGCGGTTGACGACCCGCCTCCACACTGATGATCTCGGCGCTGACGCCTTTCTCTGCGAGCACAATGCGCACCCGGTGAGAATAGTGGTCTGCTGGGTCGGAGTAACAGGCCAACCGATTGGTCACGCCCATGGCGGTCCTCCTCGCTTGTAGAAATTATCAGGAGCGGAAAAACGAACACGCCCAAGGAACGTCTCCGATAACTGCAAAATCCGGAGGGGCAAGGTATTCACCTTGCCCCTCGCACATCTTGCCGGGTTACCTTTAAGAGACACCTCGGGCGCACACGATTAACAGCATTGCGTGTAAATCTTTTAGTGCACATCTTTCCAGTATTCGCGCTTGAGCAGATAAGCGAATACGAACAGGAAGGCCAGATAGAGCAGAACGTAGGTCCCGATGCGCTGATGCTCCAGCTTTACCGGGTTGGCCGAGTAGGCCAGGAAGGTCACAAGGTTCTTGATCTTCTCATCGAACTGCTCTTCAGTCAGCGTGCCGGTTTTAGGCAACACTGTCAGCTGGTCGCACGCTTCATGTGTCAAAGGCGTGCCAGTGAGCGGATCATACTGCTTCTTGCCATCTTCTACGATCTGTACTTGCTTGCAGCCGATAACCTGACGACCTTGCAACGGTGCCAGAACGTTAGGCATGCCCACATTCGGGAAGACTTTGTTGTTCACTCCCCATGGGCGTGACGGATCTTCATAGAACGCACGCAGGTAGCTGTACAACCAATCCGTGCCGCGCACACGCGCCACCAGCGTGAGGTCGGGAGGGGCGGCACCAAACCAGGCCTTGGCATCCTCAGGCTGCATACCAATGTTCATATGGTCACCAATCTTGGCTCCCGTAAACACCAGATTGTCGAGCATGACGTCATGGGGGATACCCAAGTCATCGGCCACCCGCTCATAGCGCTGGAACTTGGCACTGTGACAACCCATGCAATAGTTGGCGAACGTACGCGCGCCATCCTGCAAGGCTGCCTTGTCAGACACATCAATGTCGACCTTGTCGAGTTGCACACCTTGTTCAGAGGCAAAGGAGACTACCGGCAAGGCCACGAGCATCAATACAGCCAATAGCTTTTTCATCAGCCAGTCACCCTTTGCGGAACAGGTTTGGTCTTCTCAAGCCGGGTGTAGAACGGCATCAGAATGAAGTAGGCGAAGTACAGGAACGTACACACCTGCGACAGCAGCGTACGGCCCGGAGTCGGAGCCATAACACCCAGCACACCGAGAATCACGAACGAGATGCAAAATACCCACAACCAGATTTTGCTCAGCCAGCCTTTGTAGCGCATCGATTTAACCGGGCTACGGTCAAGCCAGGGCAACACGAACAACAGGGCAATTGCAGCGCCCATGGCGATCACGCCAAACAGCTTGTCCGGGATTGCCCGCAAGATCGCGTAGAACGGTGTGAAGTACCAGACAGGGGCAATATGCTCAGGTGTCTTGAAGGCATTAGCCTGTTCAAAGTTTGGTTTTTCAAGGAAATAGCCACCCATTTCCGGGAAGAAGAACACGATCGAGCAAAAGATAAACAGGAATACCACCACGCCGACAATGTCTTTGACGGTGTAATAGGGATGGAAAGGAATGCCATCCAACGGGATACCGTTTTCGTCTTTGAGCTTTTTGATGTCCACGCCATCCGGGTTGTTGGACCCGACTTCGTGCAAGGCCAGGATATGCAGCACCACCAATCCCAAAATCACGATCGGCAAGGCCACCACGTGCAAGGCAAAGAAACGGTTCAGAGTGATACCGGAGATCAGGTAATCGCCACGGATCCACTGCGTAAGATCGTTGCCGATGACCGGAATAGCGCCGAACAGCGAGATGATCACTTGCGCGCCCCAGTAGGACATCTGCCCCCAAGGCAGCAAATAGCCCATAAAAGCTTCCGCCATCAGGGCCAGGTAAATCATCATGCCGAATAACCACACCAGCTCTCGCGGCTTCTGATAGGAGCCATAGAGCAAGCCCCGAAACATATGCAGATACACCACGATAAAGAACGCTGACGCGCCTGTGGAGTGCAGGTAGCGCAGGATGGAGCCGTACTCAACATCACGCATGATGTATTCGACAGAAGCAAAAGCCTCTTCTGCTGACGGCGTATAACTCATCGTCAGCCACACACCCGTTACCAGCTGGTTTACCAGAACCAATAAAGCGAGGGAGCCGAAGAAGTAGAGGAAATTGAAGTTTTTGGGGGCGTAATATTTACTGAGATGGTCTTCCCACATTTTCGTTGCGGGGAAGCGAGCGTCAATCCAATCCATGAATTTGCTCATTACGCGTTCTCCCCTTCAAGACCAACGACAATGACGTTATCGCTGCCATCTACATAGTAGTAAGGCGGAACTGGCAGGTTCAATGGAGCAGGCTGCGACTTGTAAACACGACCGGCCAGATCATAGTGGGAACCATGACAGGGGCAAAAATACCCTCCGACCCAATCCTTACCCAGGTCAGCAGGCGCAACTTCTGGACGAAACGTCGGCGAACAGCCCAGATGCGTACAAATTCCGATCACCACCAGCACTTGCGGCTTAATGGATCGCCATTCATTCGTTGAGTTTTCAGGCTGATCAGACTGCTTGGACTCAGGATCAGCAAGCTGGCCCTCAATCTTTTTCAGATTTGCCAGAATCTCCTCTGTGCGGCGAACAATAAATACCGGCTGACCCCGCCACTCAGCAATCATCTGCTGGCCCGGCTCAATCTTTGCGATATTCACTCTCACCGGTGCGCCTGCGGCTTTCGCCTTGGCACTGGGAAACCATGACCCTACGAACGGAACCGCCGCCCCCACCGCTCCAGCAGCACCCACCACGGATGTGGCTGCCACGAGGAAGCGACGCCGGCCGACATTGACGCCGTCATTGCTCATCAGTCCTCTCCCATCAGCTTTTTAGCCTGTAAAACCAGGCTTCTTTTAAGTAACAATCTGTGCTTATTAAAATTTTGCAGAATGGTAATGAAAAGACCCTACTCTTACAAGGTCTTTACCGTTCTGAGTCGGCTACAGCCCTTGCAGTATAGGGTCTCTACTGATGTGGCACGTTGACACAGCACATAATTAACGCCCATAAAAAAAGCCCATAAAAAAAGCCCAGCTCCGAAGAGGCTGGGCTTTTTTTGAACGAAGCTGCGAATTAACGCTTCGAGTACTGCGGACGCTTACGCGCTTTACGCAGACCGACTTTCTTACGTTCAACTTCACGAGCATCGCGAGTTACGAAGCCTGCTTTGCGCAGAGCGCCACGCAGAGTTTCGTCGTACTGCATCAGTGCGCGAGTGATACCGTGGCGGATTGCGCCAGCTTGACCACTTACACCACCACCGATCACGGTGACGTAGATATCGAATTTCTCGACAGTCTCAGTCAGTTCCAACGGTTGACGAACTACCATGCGGGCAGTTTCGCGACCGAAGAAATTCTCCAGAGTGCGGTTGTTGATCGAGATGTTACCGGTACCTGGACGCAGGAAAACGCGTGCGGTTGCGGTTTTACGACGGCCAGTGCCGTAGTTTTGAGTCGCCGACATAATGAACTATTCCGTTAAAACTTCAGTTCTTGGGGCTGCTGAGCAGTATGAGGGTGAGCAGCGCCCGCATAGACTTTCAGCTTACGGTACATGTCGCGACCCAGTGGGTTTTTAGGCAGCATGCCTTTAACCGCGGTCTCGATCACGCGCTCAGGAGCTTTGGCGATCAGCTTTTCGAAGTTGATCGACTTAATCCCGCCCGGGAAACCGGAGTGAGAGTAGTACATTTTGTCAGTGGTTTTAGCACCAGTGACACGGATCTGCTCAGCGTTGATAACAACGATGTAATCACCGGTGTCAACGTGCGGAGTGTATTCCGGCTTGTGCTTGCCACGCAGACGGCTGGCGATCTCGGTGGCCAGACGACCCAGGGTCTGACCAGCAGCGTCGACGACAAACCAGTCGCGCTTTACTGTTTCTGGTTTAGCAGTAAAAGTTTTCATTCTTTATAGCCTCAGGGGCCGCCCTGTAAATTAGACGGCGGATCTTACTGAATAGTGCGTACTTTGACAAGTCAAAGGCAGCCGGATACAGACGCTATCGGGGGCTCGGGTCAGCGCGTCCGTTCAACGGCAAGATTCTTCGGCAGGCGGCGCATCACTTCCACTGCAGAAAGAGGTCGGCAATTATGCAGATTGCGAAAAAAAATACAACCTGCTTTTATGTTTGTTTACCCGAAGGAGCATCCGATGGACTATCGAAAGCTGGGCAGAACCGAAGTAAAAGTCAGCGAAATTGCTCTCGGCACCATGACCTGGGGCGAGCAAAACACCCAGGCTGAAGCCTTCGAGCAGATTGCCTACGCCAAAAACGCCGGCATCAATTTCATCGACACCGCCGAGATGTATCCGGTCCCCCCAAAAGCCGAAACTTACGCCACAACCGAGCGCTATATCGGCAACTGGTTCAAGGAACACGGTGACCGCGCCGACTGGATTCTGGCCAGCAAGATCGCCGGCCCAGGCAATGGCATCGACTACATCCGTGACGGCCAGCTCAAACATAATCGGACCCACATTGTGCAAGCGCTGGATGCCAGCCTCAAGCGCCTGCAAACGGACTGGATCGACCTTTACCAACTGCATTGGCCTGAACGCAGCACCAACTTTTTCGGGCAACTGGGCTACACGCACAACGCCGACGAGCAGTTCACACCGCTGGAGGAAACCCTCGAGGCGCTGGACGAACAAGTCAAAGCCGGCAAAATCCGCCACATCGGCCTGTCCAACGAAACACCGTGGGCCACCATGAAGTTTCTGCAACTGGCCGAAAGCCGTGGCTGGCCACGTGCCGTTTCGATCCAGAACCCCTACAGCCTGCTCAACCGCAGCTTCGAAGTGGGCCTGGCTGAAATCGCCATTCGCGAACAATGCGGGCTTCTCGCCTACTCACCCCTGGCGTTCGGCATGCTCTCAGGCAAGTACAGTGGTGGCGCACAGCCGCCAAAAGGCCGCCTGAGCCTGTACAGCCGCTTCTCACGCTACTCCAACCCGCAAGCTGTTGCTGCCTGCGAGCGTTACGTGGCCCTGGCCCGTGAGCACGGTCTTGATCCGGCGCAAATGGCGTTGGCGTATGTCACCCAGCAACCCTTCGTGACCAGCAACATCATTGGCGCAACCACGATGGAGCAACTCAAAAGCAACATCGCCAGCGTTGATGTGAAGCTCTCGGATGAGGTTCTGGCGGGGATAGAAGCCATCCACAAGGATCAGCCAAACCCCGCGCCATAACCACGGTTATCAATCGTCCCGTAGCAGCTGGCACAGGCTGCGTTCGATTGCGTAGCGATCGTAAACCCAGGCACCGCGATTTTATTCAAAGATCGCTCCCCCCAGATTTACGACGGCTTCGCCGCCGGACGCAGCCTGCGGCAGCTGCTACGGATTTAGCATGCAGCCCTAGACACACAGGATAAAAAATAAGACGATCCAGCCGTAAGTTGACCAATTTCACCTATAAGAATAATCAAATCATGTCTAATCAACTCTCTACGCCCCTGCGGCGCGTCAGCATATTGGCCATTGATCGGGTATTTGCTTCAACCCTGATGCAAGCCAAGGATTTTTTTCATCTGGCCAGCCTGCGGCATGGCAAACAATTGGGCCAAGGCCTGACCGCCAGTTTTGAAACCCGACTGGTCAGCCCCGACGGCTTGCCTGTGAGCAGCTTCAGCGATGTCGCCATTCCCGTCGATGGCGCACTGGAAGACACCGACATCATCATCCTCCCGGCCTTCTGGGACGACTTCGACACCCTCCTCCAACGCTACCCGCAAATCCTGCCGTGGCTGTGTGCCCAGCATGCGCGCGGTGCGGTGTTGTGTGCCGAAGCCACCGGCGCCTTCTGGCTGGCAGAAGCCGGCTTGCTGGACGGCAAGGAAGCGACCACTTACTGGCGCTTTTTCACGACCTTTGCCACTCGCTATCCGCAGGTGCAGCTTAATCAGGACAAGCACCTGACCGACGCCGACAACCTCTACTGCGCAGGTGGTCCGACCTCAGCCTGTGACCTCTATATCTACCTGATCGAGCGTTTTTGCGGCGCCAACATCGCCCAGGCCGTTGCCCGCGACATCCTCTACGAAGTGCAGCGCAACTACACCACAGGGCCTATCGGTTTTGGCGGGCAAAAACTGCATCAGGACGTGATCATCCTGCAGATCCAGCACTGGCTCGAAGAGCATTTTGCCGACAAATTCCGCTTTGAAGACGTGGCCCGCGAACACGGCATGAGCATTCGCAACTTTATGCGCCGCTTTCAGACCGCCACCGGCGACAAGCCCTTGCACTACCTGCAACGACTGCGCATCGAAACCGCTAAAGGGCTGCTCTCGGCCACCCGCAAAAGCATCAAGACCATCAGTTACGATGTGGGCTACGACGACGCGAGCTTCTTTGCGCGACTGTTTCGCCAACACACCGAACGTTCCCCCCATCAATATCGCCAGCAGTTTCAGCAAGCGGCTTGAATCAGCGCCCTGAATGCAAAAGGCCTGCAATCGCAGGCCTTTTTTTGTACAGCGTTGGACTAAGGCTTGTGCGCCCGCGTCAGGTACTCGTGGGACTGCATTTCAAGCAGACGACTCAGCGTGCGCTGGAATTCGAAATTCAATCGCCCGCCGGTGTAGAGGTCTTTGAGCTCAACCTCGGCCGAGATGATCAACTTGACGTTACGGTCGTAGAACTCGTCGACCATGTTGATAAACCGACGGGCAATATCGTCAGTTTTGACGTCCATCTGCTCGACCCCGCTGAGTATCACGGCATTGAAGATTTTGCCGAGCTCGATGTAGTCGTTCTGGCTACGCGGGCCATCGCACAGCTCACGGAAATCAAACCAGGCCACGTCATCGCACGTACGCAATGCACGGATGGTGCGGTTTTCGATGATCAGCTCATCGTTTTCGATTGCCCGGGTGGAATTGTGCGTCAGCGCCTTGAAGCTTTCGCGCAGGGACTTTTCAGACTCCTCGTTCAACGGGAAGTGGAACAACTCTGCCTGCTCAAGGTGACGCAAACGGTAGTCGACGCCACTGTCGACGTTGACGATGTCAGTGTTCTGCTTGATCAAGGCAATCGCCGGCAAGAAGCGTGCACGCTGCAAACCGTCTTTGTACAAGCCGTCCGGCACGATGTTCGAGGTCGCGACCAGTGTGACGCCATTTTTGAACAACTCTTCCATCAGCGTGCCGAGAATCATGGCATCGGTAATGTCCGAGACAAAAAACTCGTCAAAACAGATCACCCGCGCCTCATCGGCAAAGCGCTTGGCAATGATGGTCAGCGGGTTCTTTTCGCCAGGAAGCGTGCGCATTTCTTCATGCACGCGCTTCATGAAGCGGTGAAAGTGCGTCCGCACTTTCTCCTTGAATGGCAACGCGTCGAAAAAGGTATCAACCAGATAGGTTTTGCCCCGTCCAACACCGCCCCAGAAATACAGGCCTTTGACCGGCGTGCGTTCTTTTTTGCCGAACAGCTTGCCGAACATGCCCGGCTTGCTTTGCGAAGCGGCCACCAGGTCGTCGTACAGACGCTGCAAATGGCGCACAGCGTTTTCCTGCGCAGCATCATGGAAGAAGTCCGGGCGTTTCAGATCTGCTTGGTATCGTTCTAGAGGCGTCATAATTCGTTAGCAAGGCAACAAAAACGGGCCGTCACTGTAGCGACGGCCCTGAGGAATGGCAATCAAACCTGTGTCGAAACGTCGCACTTTCTCAGTCTTGCGCAGGCACCAGCGCCACACGCAGAGCTTCGATAGCTGCATCACGGGCATCCGCGCCGGCAAACACCGGGCTGTCAGCCACACAGCTGTCGTTGAGCCACAGGCTAAAGCTCAGATCGTCGGTGCGAATATCAAGGGCTTCGCCACTCTGCAACTGTTTGGTCACCTGACCGGCGGCTTTACCGTCGGCAAAACTGCGCGACAACAGCAACTGCTCGCCATCGGCTGCCAGTAAACGGAAGCGGAAACTGCCATCCTCATCACGGAAGCTGACAAACCGCGGGCCTTTCGCCGCTTTCTTTTTGCTGGCAGCGCTGGTTTGCGCCGCGCCGACAAACGAACGCAGGCCAACTGCCTCACGCAGTTCAGCGAGAAAGGGCGTCGCTGTTTTGCGGGCCTTTTGCGCACCGGCCAACAGAATGTCTTCCATGTCGGCAGGACGCGACATCAGCTCGTGATAACGCTCGCGTGACTCACCCAGCTCGCCGTCCAGCAGCTTGAACAGCCGCTCTTTGGCCTCTCCCCAGCCCATGCCCTGCAACAGCTCGCTACGGAACTCTGCCGCTTGCTCAGGCGTCGAGAACGCTTGATACAAGGTGAACAGGTGCGAATTGTCAGGGTCTTTCGGCTCACCCGGTGCGCGGGAGTCGGTGACAATGCGCGAGATAGCGCTTTTCATGTCCTTGGCGCTGCTGAACAACGGAATGGTGTTGTCGTAGCTTTTGGACATCTTGCGGCCATCAAGACCCGGCAGCGTGGCTACGCTTTCTTCGATCAACGCCTGGGGCATGGCGAAAAACTCTTTGCCGTTGCCAAACAGGTGATTGAAACGCTGCCCAATATCACGAGCCATTTCCACGTGCTGGATCTGGTCGCGGCCGACCGGCACTTTGTGGGCGTTGAACATCAGGATGTCCGCCGCCATCAACACCGGATAGCTGTACAGCCCCATGGTGATCCCCGCATCCGGGTCTTCGCCGTTTTCCAGGTTTTTGTCGACCGAGGCTTTGTAAGCGTGGGCGCGGTTGAGCAAGCCCTTGGCTGCCACACAGGTCAACAACCAGGTCAGCTCAGGGATTTCCGGAATGTCTGACTGGCGATAAAACGTAACGCGATCAACGTCCAGCCCGGCCGCCAGCCAGGTCGCGGCGATTTCCTGACGCGAACGCTGAATGCGCTGCGGGTCATCGCACTTGATGAGGGCGTGGTAGTCGGCCAGAAAGTAGAACGAGTCGGCATTGCTGTCACGGCTGGCCACGATCGCAGGGCGAATAGCCCCGGCGTAGTTGCCCAGGTGCGGCGTGCCGGTGGTGGTGATACCGGTAAGAATTCGGGTACGAGTGGTCATGGGTAATCGCTTATCAGGCTGCAATCATTTCGAAAGGCGTGGCGCTACCAACTCTTTGAGGTCAGTCAGCTTGCCGTGAAAAAAGTGCCCGCATTCTGCCACTTTCAGCAGCTCATGGGGACGTGACAGGTGTTCAGACCAGTCATACACCAGCTGGGGTTCAATCACTTCGTCGGTTTCAGGCTGGATCACAGTCAGCGCGCACTGCGCGGGCAGCGAGTCAGCATCACTTAAACGCATCACGGCAGGCGCGACCATAAACACGCGCTCAAGCGTGACGCCTGCTTTCTCAAGACGCCCGCCGAGGCTGGCCGCAACAAAACCGCCAAATGAAAAACCCAACAGGGTGATCGGTAAGCCCGGGTGCTTTTCGAGCAACCAGTTGGCCGCCGCGTACGCATCATCAACTTCACCGGCGCCCATGTCGTGGCTACCGGCGCTGGCTCCAGTGCCACGGTAATTGAATCGCAAGGTTACAAAACCGGCATCACGGGCCGTACGTTGCAGGGTTGAAACCACTTTATTCAACATCGTCCCACCCTGTACCGGGTTGGGATGACACAGCAACGCGAGGCCGCGAGGCTCAACGTGATCAAGGTATAAAGCTTCCAACTGGCCGACCGGGCCATCAATGAATAACGCTGTTTCACGCATAAGCAAAAAGGAACTCCGTGACCTAAAAGTGGGTCGACTCGTCTAGCTGATAGATTCTGTCTGAGATATTTGCGAGTGGATCGCGGTATACAGCGCAGGTCCGAGCCGTTAACGTAAAGCAAAGCCGTTTATAGAGGAAGGACTCGTGGAACACTCGCTCTTAATTTGGTTGTTGCCGACTCTAGCCTTGGTTGCCGGTGTCGCCATTGGTTTTCTGCTTGCTCGTCTGCTGCCCAATGCCGCGCCTAACCGCACGCAGCGTCAGCTAGACGACATCCAGGAACGTTTTGACAGTTATCAAAGTGAGGTGGTAACCCACTTCAACAGCACCGCCAATTTGATGAAGAAACTCAATCAGAGTCATCAGGACGTGCAAGAACATCTCGCCGAGGGTGCCAATCGTCTGGCCCTGGACGAGCTGACTCGCCAACGCCTGCTGGCCGCCCTGAATTCTGACGTGGCGCAACCCCATCGCGAGCGCATCACTCCGCCGCACAGCACCGAGCCGCCACTGGATTACGCGCCAAAAAGCGCAAACGGCCCTGGCATGCTGGATGAGCACTACGGCTTGAAGAAGTAATTTTTCCGGTTAAACGCTCACTAAAAAGCCCCGTGATCTGTAAGGATCACGGGGCTTTTTATTGGATCTGTAGCCGCCGCCGAAGGCTGCGTCCGGCGGCAAAGCCGTCGCAACCTATGACAACCCGATTTATCTGTTTGACCGCAATCTCAACGTTTACGATTGCTTCGCAACCGGACGCCGCCTGCGGCAGCTGCTACAAAGCTTGCGTATACGTTAAGGGTATTGCTGAACAGTTCCTGCTTGCTGATAGTTCATACCCGGAATCGGCGCCAGGGTGATTTGCACGCGGCGGTTCATGGCACGACCATCAGGCGTTGCGTTGCTGGCAATCGGGTCCGCAGGCCCCATACCTTTGACCGTCAGGTACTGGCCGCTCACGCCCTGAGAGGTCAAATAGGTGGCCACGCTCTGCGCACGCTGCTGGGAAAGCTGCATGTTGTAGGCATAAGATCCGGTGTTGTCGGTGTAACCCACCACCTGAATTTGCTGTTGATTGTTCAATTGCTTCAAGGAGTTCGCCAAGGTGTTCAGCGGCTGATAGAAACTTGGGGCTATGTTCGCCGAGTTGGTGGCAAAGGTAATATTGCCCGGCATTACCAGCGTGATGTTGTCGCCCTGACGCTGAACTTCTACCCCGGTATTGGCCATGCTGGCACGCAATGCAGCTTCTTGTTTATCTGCGTAGTAACCATAGCCGGCAGCCCCAAGACCTGCCACCGCGGCACCAATCAGAGCGCCCTTGCCACGGTTATTGTGGTCGATGGCCGCACCTGCAACAGCACCGGCCAACGCTCCCAAACCACCGTAGGTAGCCGTTTTGCTCAGGCCAGTAGACCCTTGACCTTGATTGTCATAAGGGTTGGGGGAAGCGCAACCAGCCAGCAAGGCCATTGCACTGGCCGCAATAATCAAACGACGCGAGTTGAACATGGTGAAGCTCCTGTCAATCTTTCTGGGGGCAAAAACATGGGCGTTAGACTTCTGTGGAGCGTTGGAACACGACCAACGGTAAAAATTCCACCCACCCTTTGGGCGATTACGATAGCTGCCGGATCGCCAGCCCACAAATCAAGCCGCCTTAAAACACCCTCCCACAGATTGATTAACTCACCTCAGTAGCCCGAACCTGTCGCTTGAGCGCCCGTCACAATGGCGATACCCGAACTGGTGCCCAACCGCGTAGCACCCGCTTCAATCATCGCCACGGCTGTCGCGTAGTCGCGTACACCGCCCGACGCCTTGACGCCGATATCAGCACCCACCACCCGACGCATCAGCGCCACGTCTTCAACCGTAGCTCCGCTGCGGCTGAAGCCTGTGGAGGTTTTGACGAAAGCCACGTTCAACTCGCGGCAGATTTCACAGGCGCGGATTTTCTGCTCGTCATCCAACAAGCACGTTTCCAGAATGACTTTCAGCGGCACGATGCCACACGCCTGCTTCACGGCGTCAATGTCATCACGTACAACCTCCAGCAACCCTTCTTTCAATGCGCCGATATTGAGCACCATATCGATTTCACCCGCGCCAGCGGCAATCGCCTGCGCGGCTTCAAAGGCTTTGCTGGCGGTTAAACCGGCACCCAGCGGGAAGCCCACCACAGCACAGACCTTCACCTTCTGACCCACCAGCAATTGCGCTGCATGAGGCACTTGGCCAGAATTGACGCACACGGAATAAAACCCATGCTCCTGCGCTTCACGGCACAATGTGGCGATCTGCTCACGCGAGGCATCAGCGGCCAACAGCGTGTGATCGATATACTGGGCCAGTGCTGCGGGTTCAATCTTGATCATGCTTTAGATCCTTTTATGAGCCATGACCTGTGAGCGCATCAACGCCCCAAGCCAAACCTGTTGTGTTGCTAATTTAACAATTAGTGTTACTTTTTTACCACAATTAATCGACTGTCGGAATGCCTGTGGACCGTAAAAAATCAGATCGCATCAAACTGATCCAGCAAGCCCTGCAGGATCAGAAGGCCATTCATTTACGGGAAATGGCCGCCTTGCTGGACGTCTCGGAAATGACTCTGCGCCGCGATCTGGGCCGCTACCCGGACAAATTTCATCTGCTGGGAGGGCATATCACGCTGGCGTTCGACCCTTGCGACACGGCGGAATACAAGCTCGCCGAGCAAGGCACACGGCACGTCGAAGAGAAGCGCCGAATCGGTAAACTCGCTGCAGGGTTTATTCAGCCCGGCGACACCGTGTTCTTCGATTGCGGCACAACCGTTCCTTTTGTCGTGGACTTCATTCCCGACGATCTGGAGTTCACCGCGGTGTGCAATTCACTCAACGTCCTGCTCAAACTTCAGCAGAAACCCAATTGCAGCATCGTGTTGTGTGGCGGCACCTTTCACCGAAAAAACCAGGTATTCGAACACCGCGATGAAAGCAGCATTCTGGACAGCGTTCGCCTGACCTGGGCCTTTGTATCGGCCGCAGGCGTCAGCCAGACCTTGGGCGTGACCTGTTTTAACTTCAACGAGGTCGAAGTCAAACAGAAGGTCTTGCGCCAAGCCCAGCACTGCATGTTGTTGGCCGACCACACCAAATTCGATGCTGTCAAAACAGCGCACTTCGCGACGCTTGAACAATTTCACGTGGTGGTCTCGGACAAAAAAATGCCCAAGACCTACCGCGATCTGATCCAAGCAAACGGTGCCAAGGTGGTGATTTAACCCACCAACCCATCAGCTTCCAGTCGGCGCATTTCATCCGCCGACAAATAGCCTGTAGTCACGCTGAAAACCGCTCGCTCCCCGGCGTTCAGCGTGCGCACATGGCCCTTGGCCTTTTCTGCCAAATACCCTTCTGGCTCACACGTGGCGGGCAGCACGAAAGCCGCGACCTGTTGATCGGGGTTATGCAGAACCCAGCGCGCCGCATGCTCAAACTGCTCGGGCTTGTAGCGCGTGTAAAACGCCGCCCCCTGTGGATGCTTAAGCAAAAAATGCGCGTCACCGTTGACGTCAGCCTTCACACCCTCGAAAAAGCATACGATTTCCGGGTCGTACAAGCCGGGGCTGTCCAGCGTCGACAAGCGTTCAGGCGCTTCGGTCAAGTCAGCCACATAGGCCGACCACGCAGGCGTGGGCTTAACATGCGCCGGAACACTGCTGCGCATGCGTGCACGCGCAACACCTAACGGCTGGACGAATTGCCCCTGCGCCACATAGGCGTAATTCATATGCGCCATGTACATCAGGTCCATCGGCTTGCCGGCAAGATTGCTCACGTCCATGCCGATATCGAACAACGCCGTTCCCGCCCGCAACGTGACGCTGGGGCACGCGCGATAATGATCGCCAAAACCCTGAACGTACTCGTACTCCCCGCCCACGCTGAGGAACACACCGTCTGCATCCTCCCCCACTTCGAGCCAGGCCCTATCCATCGGCGCGCAGGGCATTTCGCCGTGTATCGGATGGTCGTCCAGGGGTGAAGGGCAGCCGTTGCGCAGCAAGCCGCTGTGAAACATAAAGCAGCCGTACGTACCCAGCACGGTGGAGCTGGGGCGCGGCTGGCTGAACATGTTGCCCATGGTCAGGTTGCAACCGTCGAACACGGCAGACCACACCATCTGCCCCTGATACGGCAGCACCACCACGCGACCCCGGTTGTTTTCCAGCGCCAGCGCTTTCACCCCCGAAGGATAGGTCCAGGCCAGCACGCGAAAATCAGAGGATTCGAGCAGTGTCTTTTCTGCACTGCCAAATAATTCCGGATACAACGCCAACGTGACTTTCTTCGCAGGCGTACTCATGAGGCCACCACTGCACACACCGGCAACGGCTCTGTGCGGGTATCACGCAGGCATTTGAGCGCATAGGCCACGATCACCACAAAGCACACCAATGGCACGCTGTAGGCCAACTGCATATTGCCGTGGGTCGCGTCAGACAACAGCCCTTGAAAGATCGGAATCACACCGCCGCCGACAATGCTCATCACCAACAGTGAACCACCCACACCCGTGTCTTCGCCCAGACCATCAATGGTCAGGCCGTAGATGGTCGGCCAGCATGGTCCCAGGAAAATACTCACGCCCACCGCGGCGTACACCGCTGTGATATTGGGCACCAGAATGGTGTAGGCCAGCAGCACAATGGCCAGCACACCATAAATGGCCAGCACTTTGGCCGGGTGCATTTTGCGCATCATAAAGTTGGCAATCAGCTTGCCCACAAAATACGCAGCAAACGTGGTGATCAAAAACCACGACGCACTGCGCTCGTTCATTCCGCCCATTTGCATGGCCAGCCGAATAGTGAAGCTCCACACACCCACCTGCGCCCCGACGTACAAAAACTGCGCCAGCACACCGAAGGTAAAGCGCGGGTTACGCCACAACCGCGACAGGCTTTGGCCCACGCTGCTGGTTTTCACACGCTCTTTGACAATGCCTTTGCACGCAGGAAACTTAGTGATGGCGATCAAGATAAACATCAGCACCAGCACAGCGATCATCCACTTGTAGGGCAGCAAGGTGGACTGAATCATCTGCAACTGCTCAACCGCCGCTTCTGACGCGCTCATTTGCGTCAACTGCTCGCGGGTGGCGTCCGTGTCCTTGAACATCACAAAGCTGCCGACATACACCCCGGCCATCGCGCCGAACGGGTGGAAGGTCTGCGAAATATTCAAACGGCGCGTGCCGGTTTCACGCGGCCCCATGAGTGTGGAGTAGGTGTTGCAGGCAGTTTCAAGAAACGACAGGCCTGCTGCAATTACAAACAGCGCCAGCAGGAACATGCCGTATTTAGCCGTGGCAGCCGCCGGGAAAAACAGCAGGCAGCCACCCATGTACAGCAGTAGTCCGATCAAAATGGTGGTCTTGTAGCTAAATCGCTTGACCACCATCGCTGCCGGAATCGCCAGAAAGAAGTACCCCAGATAAAACGCCGACTGCACGAAAGCGGTTTCAAAATCGCTGAGCAAGAAGGCTTTTTTGAAGTGCGCGATCAGCACATCGTTCATGCCCGCGGCCGCCGCCCACATGGCAAAAATGCTGCACAACAGCAGGAACGCGAACCACGGCGTACGGTTGAGGTAGAAACCATCAGGGGATTGTTGGAGCGCGGATTTTGTCATTATTGTTCTCCGTGATCTGCGGGATGCCGCGCGCGCCCTAGTCTGTGAAGGGCTTCACGCAGCGGCTTAAAGTGACGCTAAAAACTGCGCGAACTGGGCCGCGTCCGGGTAGGAGGTTTGCGTGCCGAGGCCGGTGACCGAAAACGCGGAATAGGCCACGGCCAAGGTCATGGCGTGGCGGATTTCACCGTCCTGGCTCCAGTGATGGGCAAAGCAACCGATAAACGCATCGCCCGCACCCGTGGTGTCACGCGCGGCGACGTTGAGGCCTTCGACCCGAAACTCACCCTCCTCGCCCACGTACAGCGCGCCGTTGGCACCCAGGGTGACAATCACATGACGTATGCCGTCTTCAACCAATTGGCGCGCAGCGATAAGGGCAGATTCAGGCCCGTCGACCGTAAGGCCGGTGATCAGTGCCAGCTCGGTTTCGTTGGGGATAAAGAAATCCAGCTGCGACAAGTGCGCGTGGCTCAAGCCCGCCACCGCAGGTGCAGGGTTGAGCAACACCTGAATGCCGTTACGCTTGGCAAAGTCGATGGCGTAGTAAACGGTGTCGAGCTCGATTTCCAGTTGCAGAACGATCAGCTTGCAGTCGCGCAAATCGCTTTGCGCGGCATCAATATCCGCAGGCTTGAGGTGAGCGTTGGCACCTTTGATGATCAGAATGCTGTTGTGCGAATCGCACTTCACAAATATCGGAGCCACACCGCTGGACACACCCGGTACACGCTCGACATAACGGGTATCAATGCCAAAGCGTTTGAAATTGGCCAGGGTGTTATCGGCGAACATGTCGTCGCCAACCTTGCTCAGCATGAGCACGTCAGCCCCCAGTTTGGCAGCGGCAACGGCCTGATTGGCCCCCTTGCCGCCACAGCCCATGGCAAAATCGGGAGCTTCAAGGGTTTCGCCCTGCGCAGGCATCCGGTCGATATAGGTGATCAAATCCACCATGTTGCTGCCAATGACCGCGATCTTGTTCATCAATAATTACCTTGTGAACGCCACGACTCAGTGCTCGCTGGCGCTATTATTTTTGTTATTTAAATAACATTTACTGTGACTATTCAATCTTTTTATTTGCCCCCCTGATGAAGGGCACAATAAAAAATGGGCCAGACATTACTGTCTGGCCCATTAGAGGCGGCACCAATTGCGTAGCAGTTGCCGAAGGCTACGTCCGATTGCGAAGCGATCGTAAAACTGGAACTTGTGATCTGCCTGCTAAATCGCAAGGGCTGATTTGCGACGACTTCGTCGCCGAACGTCGCCTTCGGCAACTGCTACGGGATTCAGGCGGCGTTGCGCAACGTTGGTAAACGCACCAGCGACCAGCCTGCCTCCGGCTCGGCCAAGGCCAGGCGTTGGCCTTGATCAGGCAGGGGCTGCAAGAGTTTTGAGGCCAGATCACCGACCATCCAGTTGGGACTATTGGACGCGATCACGCGGCCATCCACTGCGATCAATACCGCTTCGTGTTCAAGTCGCATCAAACTGCGAATCAACAGACGCTCAACGTTGTGCAGCGACAGATCCAGCCCCGCCACCCCGATAAAACGACCGTCGACCACAATCGGCATGGTGAAGGTCAGCACATACATATTGGTGCCGTAGAGGTCGACGTAAGGGCCTTCTACACAGCTCGATCCTGTACTGCGCGGGCGACTGAACCAAGGCATGGCGGTGTAGTCGTAAAAGTTCTCGCGACGCAGGTCGAAATTCGGCCGCAAGGGCATGGTTTTTCCGCCATCTGCCAAATACCACCATTCCAGATGCATTTCGCGATCCGCCAGACAACCCGGCTCTAGAATCACCCCACCCCCACAGCCAAATGCGCCGGTGGCCAGCAGCTGCCGGTCTATGCCAGGGCGCAGGGTGGTCAGGTCTTTTGCTGTGGGTTGACGGCCTTCCGCCAGTACTCGCACCCAGAGGCCGAGGGTCTCATCCACCAGTTGACGGACCTGACCGAAGATCGTCTCCAGTGTGCTGTTGAGCTGCTGAATACAGGCACCAAGGGGAGCATTCTCACTCGCGGCGAACATGGCATTACCTCACGCAGTTTGGGGCTTTCTTTTTATGGGTTACGGCTGTGTTTCTGACATTACCTTGAACATTCACGCAATAACCACGCCAGACTCACGCGGTTTCATCGCCTGCGGCCAGCAGCTCCAGACGCAGGCCGATCAGGCGTTTGATGCCCCGCACGACATGAGCCTCTGCCAGCGCACCGGCCAATACCACATCGTTATTGACCAACGCTTGCAGGATCGCCTGGTGCTCCTGCTCGACCAGCGTCACGTCATTGCCGCCAATCGCGTCCAGCCACAGCAACTCGCCCACTTCTGATTGCAAACGCATTTCGGCGTTGGTCAGCCTCAGCGATTGCGCGGCGGCGGCCACTTCAATGTGAAAGCGTGCGTCTGCCCGGTGCCGTGCCTGCCGCGTCTTGGCATGGTGCAAGGCATCAATGTGCTGAGCGATACGGGCATGGTGCTCGGGTGAACTGCGTTGCGCGGCCAAGCGTGCCGCAGTCCCGGAAATGGCCATGTGTTCATCGCCCAAATCGCGCAAGTCCGGGCCGCTGATGTCTTTAAGACGTTGCAACAACAGGGCTTCGGGCAACTCCACCGGCGCACAGACAAAACTGCCGCCATTGCGCCCGCGCCGGGTCTCGATCAATCCGCGCTGGCGCAGCACCACTAGAGCTTCACGCAAGGTGACCGTCGCGACACCCAGTTGCAGTGCAAGCTCACTCTCGCTGGGCAGTTGCTGCCCTTCGGCGAACAATCCCAGTTCAATCGCTTCCACCAGCCGCCTCGCGACCTCATCGGTACGGCCTTCCTGGCGCAACCGTATAAAGGCGGTACTGCGGGCTGTATTCAGGGCACTCATCGGTTCTCCACATTCCTCGACTTGCAGGTAACTGCCGCCCTTGTGGGGCAAAGAGGCATTTAAAGGTTCGGATTCGTATCTTATAGCGATTAAAGCCCCCCTGATAGGCGAAATATCAGCACGGCTTGCACACGCGACAAACTTTAAGATATGTTTCCATATGTTTAAGATGCCTACGATGTAACGTCATGGGCATCTTCTGCTCTTTGCGACTTTCCACCCGCACGCTGACCAAGGGATACGCCATGCAAACCAAACTTCTGATCAACGGCCAGCTGGTCGACGGCGAAGGCACCTGCCAACCTGTTTACAACCCGTCGCTGGGCACTGTGCTGGTGGACATTGCCGAAGCCAGCACGCGCCAGGTCGAAGCTGCCGTCCTCGCCGCCGACCAAGCATTTGAAGGCTGGGCACAAACGCCCCCCAAAGACCGCGCTCAGTTACTGCTCAAGCTGGCTGATCGAATCGAGGAGCAGGCAGAAACCCTGGCCCGCCTGGAGTCACTCAACTGCGGCAAGCCTTATCAGGCCGCGCTGAATGACGAAATCCCCGCCATTGCTGATGTATTTCGCTTCTTCGCCGGCGCCAGCCGCTGCATGTCCGGCTCGGCTGGCGGTGAATACCTGCCAGGGCACACGTCGATGATTCGCCGCGATCCGCTGGGCGTTGTGGCTTCTATCGCACCCTGGAATTACCCGCTCATGATGGTCGCTTGGAAACTCGCGCCTGCACTGGCCGCCGGTAACTGCGTTGTGCTTAAACCCTCGGAACAGACTCCGCTCAGCGCTTTGAAACTGGCTGAAATCATCGCCGAGCTGTTCCCAGCAGGCGTGGTCAACATTCTGTTCGGTCGCGGGCCGAGCGTTGGCGAGCCACTGGTCACTCACCCCAAGGTGCGATTGGTCTCCCTGACCGGCTCAGTGGCCACCGGCGCGCGCATCATCGGCGCCACCGCCAGCAGCGTAAAACGCACCCACATGGAATTGGGCGGCAAAGCGCCCGTACTGATTTTTAACGATGCCGACATCGACGCCGCCGTTGAAGGCATCCGCGCCTTCGGTTTTTACAACGCGGGCCAGGACTGCACCGCCGCATGCCGCCTCTATGTGCAAGAAGGCGTTTACGAGCAATTCGTTGAAAAACTGGGTGCCGCTGTAGGCACCATTCGCCATGGCCTACAGGACGATCCCGACACCGAACTCGGCCCTTTGATTACCCGCGACCACTTGGAGCGGGTCGCAGGCTTTGTGGAGCGGGCCAAGGCTCAGCCGCACATCCGCGTCATCACCGGCGGCAACCGCGTCGAAGGGCCGGGCTTTTTCTTTGAGCCCACGGTGCTGGCCGACGCCCGCCAGGACGATGAAATCGTCCAGCGCGAAGTCTTTGGCCCAGTGGTGACGATCACCCCGTTTACGGACGAAGCCCAAGCCCTGGCGTTCGCCAACGACTCGGATTACGGCCTGGCGTCTTCGGTCTGGACACAAGATGTGGGGCGCGCCAATCGCCTCGCCTCGCGCCTGCAATATGGCTGCACTTGGGTAAACACGCACTTCATGCTCGTCAGCGAAATGCCCCACGGCGGCATGAAACAATCTGGCTATGGCAAGGACATGTCCATGTACGGACTGGAAGACTACACCTGCGTCCGCCATGTGATGTTCAAGCACTGATTCGCACCCTGTTCGAGCACGCAGCCACTTAGCGCACCTTTACAGAGCAATAAGTGGCCGCAGCAAGCGAGCAAAAGGGCCAGATTTTGGCCTTGATACTAAAACATATAAAACAAGATGAAATATGGCATAGGTTCTGCTTTGTATTTGGCATGAACTTGAAGCCGCCATCCTTTGTTACCGAACGGCACCGTGGCGGTAACGTATTAAGAGGTGTGTAACCATGCTTATCACCGGCATTAAAAGCCGCCCCGTCTATGACGTGCTGCGCCCCATGGAGGGAGGCCTGCGCCACCTGATCGCAGGTCAGGGCAGCGGCGGTACGGCCATGCTGCGGCTGATTGAGGAAATGACCCCGAGCCAGCGCCAGAACAGCACGTTGCTCTACTCCACCGAATCGTTTTCCGGGCACAACCACCTCAGCGCGCTGAAACACAGCGCCGCCGACGATTTGCACGTTTTTGCCAGCAATCAACAGCTGCTTAAAGCCTTGCATACGTGGCTGGGCAACGCCCACATGGGCACCCGCCTGTACCTCAGCGGCTCAGAGAGCTTTATCGGCACAGCGATGCAAGCCGCCAACGCGGTGGACCTGAACCGTGACGAAGTGCTGCGCGAACACAGCGGCACTCTGGTACGCCGCGTCTGGTGCGTGCACTGCGACACCTACACCGAAAACGTAACCCAACGCCTGTTCACCTGCCCGGGTTGCCAGCTCAATCTGGTCGTACGCGATCATTACTCACGCCGCCTGGCGGCGTTTCAAGGCATCAAGGCCGATGGCGAAGTACCGGGCGAACTGCCCCCTGCCGAGGAGCTGGACACATGAGTACGCATAACGGAACACTCAGCGTGCGGGTTGCCCGCATTGAGGCCATGACCCCGGAAATTACCCGCTTCACCCTGGTCGACCCGGACGGCAAACACTTGCCGGCGTTTTCCGGCGGCAGCCATGTGGTGGTGCTGGTGCCTAATGGCGAGAAAACCCTGCGCAACGCCTACTCGCTGATGAACTCACCGTATGACTCCAGCGCCTACCAGATCGCCGTACGCCGAGTCAGTGAAGGTCGTGGTGGCTCGCGCTACCTGCATGACCAGTTGAACGAAGGCGACCTGATTCAAATACTGCAGCCTGCCAACCTGTTCCCGCTGGCCAAACATGCGCGCCAGCATGTGTTTATCGCGGGCGGCGTGGGCATCACCCCGGTCTATTCGCAGCTCGAAGAACTGCTGCTCAAACAGGCCGATTTCGAACTGCACCTGGCGGTTCGCGGCCCGGAGCACACCGCACTGGGCCACGAATTAAAAGCGCGCTACGGCGAGAAGGTCACGCTGTATGTGCCGGGTGAAGGCCCGCGCATGAACATTCGCCAGATCCTCACCGACCGCCCGCTGGGCAGCCACGTGTATGCGTGCGGCCCCGACAGCATGATCGACGACACCTTGGCCAGCGCCCGCGCACTGGGCTGGACTGACAGCCATGTGCACTTCGAGCGCTTCGTCGAACAAGGCTCCAACGGCCAGCCGTTCACCGTCACCCTGGCGCGTCAAGGCGTGACGCTGGAAGTGCCGCCCGATCAATCGTTGCTGGAAGCAGCCGAACAGGCCGGTTATCAGGTGCCGTACCTGTGCCGTGGCGGTGCCTGCGGTTACTGCGAAACCGAAGTGCTGGAGCTTGAAGGCGAACTGGATCATCGCGACGACTGGCTCAGCGAAGAAGACAAACTCAGCCAGCGCAAATTTATGCCGTGCGTGTCCCGCGCCACATGTAGCCGCCTGGTCGTAGACCTCTAATTCAGGAACTCAAAGATGACTGCTTTCAAGCCAATCGAAACCTACTCCGGCGACTACACCTACAGCAACAGCCGCGAAGCGGTCACGCGCCTGCCCTTCCCGTACCCGGAAGACCAGTACATGTACTCGATGAACGTCGAACCGCATGTGCCATTCGGCCAAGGCGCCCTGCGCGCCCAATTTGACATCGACGAACATTACATCTCCGAGTGCCATCACCGCGCCCAGACGCTGGAGAACGAGCCCGGTGTTCACTACGCTGCGCTGCCGCACATGATGGAAGCCCAATGGGACTTGCTGGAGTTGCTGATGGAGTCCTACTCCCGTGACTTCCCAGAGCACTTCACCCTGGAGAAAAACGGCAGCCAGTGGCACTGGATCAACCGCCCGCTGCAAATTAATCAGACCTTTACCTTCGGTGACACCAGCACCTTGCCGATGGAGCCGATGGAATACATCACCCGTCAGGCACAGGGCGAATTCATCCTGCTCGAAGAGCGCGACGAAACCCTGATCATGGGCGCAGGCATGGCCACTCAGCGAGCGGACTACTCGTTGCGTTTCAACCTGGGCATGAGCTTTATGGAGTTTCATGGCCCGGTGCCAAAGCTGCATGAGATGGGCATCCTGCAACGCGCCCTGAAGTTCCTGCTGCGCCTGCAACCCGGTCACCCGGTGCGCCGCACCAACTGGTCGATCACGGTTAACCCGCGCCTTGAAACATCGGCTGAAACCTTGCCGGACTGGGCGCCGGATCGCACCATCGTCACCGCCGAAAACGCCGGTGAGCTGGTCAACCTGCGCGTCGAACTGCAACCGCTGCACCGCCTGCCGCGCAGCAACGCCGTGTTGTTTCCGGTGCGTACCTATCTGGTGAGCCTCGCACAACTGGCAGAATTCGCCCCGCAATGGGCCAAACGCATGCACCGGGTGATCCGCGATCTGGATCAGGAACTGGTGGACTACAAAGGCTTTACCCGTTACCGCGATGCCATGGTGACGTGGCTGTCGCAGTACGACGACGGCACGCCGGTTGACGAAAGCCAGCAATAACGTTTGTACCTGTAGCGCGCCTGTTCAGGCGCGCTTTTTTTAAACCTAGGGATCACCCCATGAAAACAATACGAAACGTCCTGCCCGAGAGCTGGAGTCTGGTGTTCTCCGCCGCAGGTTCTGCCTACGGCGTCGGTCTGCTTGGCCTTTGGGCGCTGCCCTTTTTGATCAGTGCGATCATTAATGACCTCCATTTGAATGAGGCTCACGCCGGCATCCTGATGTCGGCCGAATTTATCTTCACCATGCTGGCGTCTTTGCTGGTCGCCCCATTTATGGGCCGTGCGCCGCGCCGCACGCTGGCCATCGCGGGCACCCTATTGGCGATCGCCGCCAACCTGATCAGCGCCAGCATGACTGACATTTACGCCCTGGCGGCCGTGCGTTGCATTGCCGGTATCGGTGCCGGTCTGGCCTTGGCCTGCGGTAACGCCTGCGTGGCCAGCGCCAAACAACCTGACCGGATTGCCGGGCACATGAACGTGCTGTCAGTACTGCTGATGATTGTGGTGATGCTCAGCTACGCCAAAGTCATGGCCGCCTACGGCTTGCCGGGTCTGTACTACGCAATGGCGGGCACCATGGCAGTCATGCTGCTGGCCATTCCGTTTATGCCCCAGTACGCGCCGAAGGATGTAATCGAGCCACGCCTGCACAGCATCAAACCTGCGGGCAATGTGCTGCTGAGCCTGCCGGCCATTTGCATGATGCTCGCCATGTTTGTGTTTCAGGCCCGCGACACCATGGGCTGGGCCTTTGTCGAGCGCATCGGCACGATGGTCGGCTACAGCGGCGATGAAGTCGGCATTTTGCTGTCATTCCAGTCCTTCGTCGGCCTGATCGGCCCATTACTGGCCGCCCTGATCGGCAAGCGTTTCGGTCTCAGCACCCCAGTGATTCTGGCCATCCTGCTGACCGGCGGCACCAGCCTGAGCTATGTCTTGGGTGAGCACTCGAAAATGCTCTACACCGTCGGCGTGATGACCATCTGCATCACTTACTTCTACGCATTGAGCTACCTCACCGCACTCGCCGCCGCGCTGGACCGCGAAGGCCGTGTAGTGGCTGCCGCCAGCAGCTTCCTGAGTCTGGGTCTGGCCGTGGGCCCGGCCATTTCCGGCGGGCTGATTTCCATCGGTGGCCTGACCCTGGCCGCGTGGGGCATTGCCGTCACCGTACTGCTGACCTTGCTGCTGGTGATTGTGCCGCTGAACAGTGTTCGTCGTGAGCAAGCGTCGCCTGACCTCGGTCTGGCGCCTCAACCGGCGGTTTAAAACTTGATACCCACACTCAGCGCCATAAAGTCGCGGTCGCTGAGTGTGCTGTAACGCCCACCAAAGAAATTGGTGTACGACAGGCTGCTGGTGTAAGTGTTCTGGTACTCGGCATCAACGCCCACGCTGACCGCCTTGCGGCCTTCCTCAAATGTGTTTTCCGGGCCGGGTGAATAACCGCTGACATCGTGGGACCACGCCAGATTGGGCTTGAGGCGCAAGCTGGGATACACATGGTTGTATTCCCACACGGCACGGGCGCGATACCCCCAGGAATTGGCCGTGGTAAAACCGTCATTGCCCGCCGAACCAAACACCGGGTCACGCCCGTAACGCCGCTCGGAATTACCTTCCAGCCCGGCCACATGGGTCATACCCACCTCGCCCATCAGGGTCATACGGTCAGCGCCCATGCCATTGTCGAAGGTGTGCGCCAGCGATGTCTGAAACTGACTGACCTCCTTGCGCCGATACCCTTGTATGTCCGCACCGGGCGTCACGCTCAAGGGTGAGGCATCCGCCAGCCCCGGCAGCAACGTGACATTGGCATAGAGCAGATCATTACTGTTGAGCTGCACGGGCGCATTGGGACGGTAACTCAGCTCGCCTTTCCAGCGCGTGCCTGTGGATAAGGTCGTGGCGAAACTCAGACCGTATAACCGAATGTCTTCGGGGTACTCGACGTAATAGCTGGAATTACCCGCCACAATCATCGGCGCCAGCGCACCTGCCCCAATAGCCGCGTTATACGCCGACTGTGACGCTGCCTGCCCGCTGAGAATAGGATCACGGCTGTGATAGTTCATGAAAAAAGCGCCAAACTCGGTGTCCAAAGGCTCGAACACGTAGTGCATGGCCACACCGAACTGACCGCCGTTGCGCGCATCACGATCAGCGCCACGGCGCACCAACACGCCCTCCTCGTTAACCTCGACACCTGCCGAGGTCAGGGTCGACAACTGCGCCACTTCCAATGCCGAGCGTTTGCTCATCACCCGATAATTGCCGCTACAGCCGTCAGCCATCACGTCTGACTGCGAGAAAAACGTGCCGCAGTTATCAGCCTCGGACTGCTCCCAATCCAGCTGATAAAACGCTTCGGCAGACAGGTTGTCAGTGAGGTTTTGCGACAGATAAAACAGGTTGACCGGCACCAGCCCGTCTTTGTATTCCGTACCGGGGCGACGATAGGCTGATACATCGGTGGGGTTGATCGCATTGATCCCGCCGCCGATAAACGCGGCCTCGCCCCAATTAACCACTTGCTTGCCCAAACGCACGGCACCGGGCTGATCGGCGATGGCGTAATTGTGATACACAAAAGCGTCGAGCCACTGAGCGCCCGCCGATTGCGCGGAGGCTTTGCGGCCACGGTCACTGATCTGCTTGAAAGGTCGACTGTCGTCTTGCAGCTCAAAGTCGTACCAATACTTGCCGCGCACATACACACCGCTGTCGCCGTACTTCAACTCCAGCGCGTGCATGCCGGCGAACAGCTTGGAGAAAGTTTCGCCGCGCTTGAAGTTCAACCGCCCGTCATCGGAGATTTGCGACTGCCCCTTGCCGCCATTATTGGCGCCAATCAGGTTGTGATCCGCCTTGGCAGTGGACCAACTGGCACCGATGGACAGCTCTGAATCGAGCTGGGCTTCTACTTCACCGATATTGAAACTCAACGCCCAGGCAGGCCCGGCAAAGGTCGAAACGAGGCTGACTACCAGTGGCAGCTTGGCTCGGCGCCAAAACCGATTGACTGAGGACATCGACACTTCTCCGTGGGCACGCACAATTAGCCCGCAAGGATGAAGCAAACTCAGAAATAGACAAGATCACAGCCTGCCTGCTCGTCCGTGACTGACGGGTTTATTCAAGAAGCGGGACGGGCTGCCAATTCTGCTTCGCGCTGAATAATGGCGGCTTCCAAAGCGTCTGAACGCTTGGCCCATTGCTCAGAGGGCAGGGGTTTGGACCATTCGATGATCTCGGGGTAATCCAATGTGGGTGGCGGTGAGAGTTTCCAGGTTTGCAGCATGAAGATGAGGGGGCCGCCGAACAGGAATATGCACAGTATCAAATACGTTGCCTCCCATAATTCACCTTTGCGTAAGTGCAGCCAAAAATCCTCGACATAGGCACAGCACGTTCCCCATAACAGGCCTCGCCCTTTAAGGCTGGCGCGACTTTTTTCGAAGCCATTACTTTGCGGTAAAACATGCGGCCCAATTTCCATATAACTGCGTATACATTCCCACGTTGACATCGACGCTTCATTGCCGCCGCAGTTAAACCCCCACATCCAGTGCTTATTGTCTTCGGGCGCAAGCGGGTCGGGGTTGTCAAAGCTTATAAACAGCATCCCCGAAGTCGTTTTGCCTGCCTGACTGACTGAAGAATGCTGCGATGCTGCGGCGGTGACTGTTTCCCAGGGCACGATCCAATACTCGCCATCTTCTCGGGGGACGCAGACTTCGCGGCGCTGGCGATTAAAGCGAATTGGTAATGGGGTTGGGCGGATCAGGTTGTAGATAAATATGAGTGTCGGCAGTCCAAGAAAGAGAACTAATCCTGAAAGAATGTAAATACCATCATGCGGAGAAATTCTTGCCATATAGGTGCCAAGGCTTATGAAAACCAAAGACAAAAACCAAATCGACGCAACGCCTCCAGCAATATTGAAATTCCCTATATCCAAATAAATATCGTTCTTGCGCCATATCATGTTGACCATATCAACCGGTTTCTCGCCGGTCGGAATGGGCAACGGAGCTAAATAGTCCTGCTGCGAAAATAAATTATTTTTTGTAGTGCCCGCGGCTTCTGTAGTCATGACTGTGCTCTCGCAAGCAATTCCGCGTCGCGCTGAATAATGGCGGCTTCCAAAGCGTCTGAACGCTTGGCCCATTGCTCAGGGGGCAGGGGTTTGGACCATTCGATGATCTCGGGGTAATCCAATGTGGGTGGCGGTGAGAGTTTCCAAGTTTGCAGCATGAAGGCTACGGGGGCGCCAAAAACGAAGATACCCAGTATTAACCAAATGGCTTCACCGACCTCCCCGTCCCGCAGATGCTTCCAAATACCCTGCGCATACTCACAGCAGTTACCCCAAACTATTCCACGGTCTTTAAAGTTGGTACGCGCCCCTTCAAAATTATTGCATTGAGGTATGGCGTGCGGACCGATTTCCATGTAACTGCGAATACATTCCCACGTTGACATCGCGGCTTCATTGCCGCCGCAGTTAAACCCCCACATCCAGTGCTTGTTGTCTTCGGATGCAAGAGGATCAGGGTTATCAAAGCTAATAAACAGCATTCCCGAAGTCGTTTTTCCTGCCTGACTGACTGAAGAATGCTGCGATGCTGCGGCGGTGACTGTTTCCCAAGGCACAATCCAATACTCGCCCTCTTCTCGAGGTACACAAACTTCACGACGCTGGCGATTGAAGCGTATTGGCAATGGCGTTGGGCGGCTTAAATTGTAGACAAATACGATTGCGGGAATCCCTACAATAACGAGCCCACTCAAAATCGCAAATTTGGTAACTTCAGGATCGATATTTTTAAAGCTTAAACCAAGAATCAAATAAAAAAGCGTCGCACACCAAAGCACCATTACTCCGCCAATATTAAAATTCCCTATGTCTAAAAAAACATCATTCTTGCGCCAAATCATGTTGGCCATATCAACTGGCTTCTGACCGGTCGGAATTGGCAACGGTGCCAAGTAGTCCTGCTGAGAAAGGACGCTTTTTTTGATTGTTCCAGCCGCAGGAGAACTCATTTCTTCAACCCCGACTGCCAGAGCACCGAAAACTCTTGATTACCTAAAACATAGTTAGGCGCTCTATCCAGTTCTGGAGTTGGATCGTTACGAAGTTCAACAACGCCTGATGAACTGCTCACTGTAAAGGCTACACCTCGTTCGCCACCGACGTAGCTGAGTGCCCCCAGCAGGGAAGTCAACGGCGTGCGATAGCGCAACCGCAAGGACACTTTTGAAGGCTGAGAGACAAAGACACCCGGCACAACCTTCAAGAAATTGCCTGTCAAACGTAACCCTTGACCTTGGGTATACGGGATCCACTCACATCGGCTGTGCTTTATCCACAGATCACCCAGGGTTTGCATAGGTTCTTCCGCGCGCAGGCGACCTTCACCATTTTTGATACGCGCCCACATCGCCGGCGAATCCACTGGATTACCAATCATGGCGATTTCGAGGTGCGCATTACCCGGTTCCGCCCCAGGTAAATCAATAGTCAGGGAATCAATAAAGGTGGTGAACTTCACCCCCACATAGCTATTGGCGCCAACGGGTTCATCACGCCCTTTAAAGCTGACTCTCGGGGAGTACAGAATACCGTAGAGCCTGTTTAGTTCATCTTGCTGATTCTCAATTGTAATGGGGCTTAGTTCGCTGGCGCGGGCTTTGGACCAACAACACGAGTTTAGAAATTTTTGTATGGGTGTTTGCTGGAAGTACCATGCAATCAAATACAACACACCCAATACAGCGACCAATAAATTTAGCGGCCCCATCCAAATAGCGTAAGCCGCTATAGCTGCTTTAGCTGTCATTGCTCCAGCAAGGACTTTGGCAGTGTAATAAAGTCCTAATACTGCCTGGGCACCAAATGCGAAAACTTGTCCACCTACTACGTTAGTCCGCATGCTCAACCACGGATCCAGTGAACCTTGAGCTTTTTCTAACTGATTCTGAAGAGACAAAAACTCATTGAAAGCTGCGGCCGCTGAAAAGCCACCGATGAAGAATCCAAAAAAAGTTAATACGGGTGCTGAAACCCAGCGGCTACCGGGTAACTTAAATGTAAACACCCTCTCAGCAACCTTACTCCTCATCTGACTATCAATAACCGCTAATAACGCAGCCCCTGCATACAACGTCGCAGATGCCGTGTCATTAATCCGCTGCCGATCCATTCCCTCCAGAGCCCCTGCCTGCGAGAGATAATTCTTGGCGTTCCAGCTATTGAGCAATAACGCCGCCAAAGCCACCAACCCTCCGCTGCCCTTCACCGCTTGGGAGTTAAGGATTTTGGACACTTGCCCTGCACCAATGGCATCGCCGGTTTTTTTGGCCCATTGCGCAATATCTTCCCCGGCTTTGCCAAACAGTTCCCACGTCCGCAAGGCCCCTTCCTTGACCGCACGCAACCCGACGCCACTCCCCAAACGAGCCGCCACCAGTATGGCCAGCCAGGTGCCGCCGGGCGCATTGCCGTGCTCGCCTTTAAGCAGCAGCAACGCGGCCCCCAACCGCTTGACCAATGTTGCCCAACTGCCCTGGATGTCTTCCGCACGAATACCCATACGGGTGACCATTGACTCGTTCAACACCCCCAGGACCTTGATAATGCCCTGCTTGGCGTTGGCCTGATTTTCCAGCCCCAATGCCATGATCAATTCGCCTGCGCGCGTGGTGCTGTTAACCGCGGCATCCAGCGTCGGGTTCCAGCCATAGAACAATTGGCGCAACGCCCCTTCATCAGGACTGCGCACATAATCGGCGTATTGCTCGGCACCCTGGGTGCGGATGCATTGGCCACTGAGGCAGGCCACGGCCAGTGTGTCCAGCCAATGGGTGTGGTCAGGGTCGCTGTAATCGACTTGCCAGGTCGCGCTGTGATGGCGCTGCAAGTACAGCCCACGGTCTGAATACAGGCTTTCGTGGCGCTGCTGAACCTGCGCAAAGTGCGCCGGAGCCGTGGTGTCGAGCCAGGTGTTCATCGCCGGCAAGTCGATGTATTCCCCGACCTTGTCGCTGGCGTGCTTGTTGTTGATATTGTTGGCTTTGCTTTCCTGATAATCGCGCACCAGTTCTATCACTTCACTGTGCAGATCTAGGGGAATAAACCCGCGCACAGGGAATACGGCAGCCTGCTCGCGCAGATGTATTTCAGCCAAACGAGTATCAGCTTCTACATTGCTGTGGGTGGTGCCGCGCCGAATGTTGGCGGTGTAACGGTCTCTGGCCAGCTTTGCTAATTGTGTGCGGGCATCCATCAGGATTTGGGCCTGATCGAGCGTCATCACAATGTCGCGATCACGGTAGCGATAGCTGATCAGTCCTGATAATTCTGCAGCGTCCTCAGTGATCAAACTCCTCACAAACCCGCCAATGCTCAAGCGCAGGTTGTTATCGGTTTGCCACTGTTCATGGCGGTACTCGACCAATTCCTGCTCATGATTGATGTCGCGCAGCACACCCAGGTCATCATCGAGGCAGGCCAGTACGCTGTGTAAACCGCTCGATTGTTCGTGAGCAATTTCCATAAGCGTTTTGCTGGCGGTGGGTGCCCACGTTTGGGCACTCCACTCTCCCGGTGGCGGGACGTCTTCGGAAAGCTGCGGATAGTTCGCTGCTATTTGCTCTCGTTCATTCAGCCAACGCACGGCATCGGTGTAGGACTTGACCGTGGCAGAGGTGTGCTTTTTGGATAGCTGATCACCCAACTCATCCACGCTTCTACGGTAAGCCTGTTGGTCGCGCTGAAAATCCATCGCCAAGGTCAGATCGTAGGTCTTGGGTATCAACTCGCCGATGACCTGTGCCGCGTCTTGCAAGGGCACGCAATGAGGCGCTTGCAGGGTGTTGGCGACGGTTCTCAAGTCGAGGCAGCGCATGCGCCGGGCGCGAACCTCTGGATCGTTCAGGTGTTCGCAATGCTGGGGCTTGAGCGGGATTTCGCTGTACAGCATCCACGCCGACTGGTGCTTGGCCAGTGCAATACCGCTCAAATCACCCACGACCACGACGGTGTCATCGTCGTCCAGCGCCTGTTTGCGCAACCGATTGTTCTCCGCCACGGCATACCGCTGTAGCGGCCCCTTGCCCTGCCACACGTAGATAAAACCGACGCGCAGCAACCGCGCCGCCATGGGATGACTTTGAGTGTCAACGCCCGGCTGGAAGGCAGAATGGGTCACAGGTTCTTCGCTGAGGGCATAGCGTACTGGCACGACAAACAGTTGCCCTTGGCTGGCCGGGCATTGCTGGACGGTGCTGTTGATGTCGACATGACCGCACGCAGCGGCAGCGCGTCTGGCCTCTGCCAGTTGGGTAACGGTTTGCAGAGGTTTAATTTCGCTCATTGGGCGGGCTCTCTTGGGATGGCGCGCAGGGTCAATTCGTCCAGCACACGATCAAGACGTTGTCGTGGGGTGACGCCTCGCTCTGCCAGCAGGGTGCGATAAATCTCCTGCCCCTCACCCTGCGGGAAGTCTTGGCCATAAGTGGCGAACAGACTCGCCCAGAGCATCACTTCGTCTTCTGCGCTGTAGCCCTGCCGCGCGGCGCTGGCCTGACACGCCAAGGCCCACGCCTGCTGCTGTCGGGGGTGGAGGTCGTGCAGGCATTGAGGAAAATAGCGCTGTACATGGTCCACAAGATGTTGCAAAAACTGACTGCGCTGGGCCTGACCGAGGTGCTCCAGGGTGTGTGCGCTCAGCCTCAACCAAGGCGTCGGCGCATAGCGAGCTGTCGGCTGATCCGGGTTTTGCTGACTGATCAGGAGCGTGTTGCCATCAGCCTCCGGCAACCGAATCACTCGCACCGGCCCCATCAACCGGTCACGTTCAACCACAGGTAAATCGTGCAGCCAGAGGCGTGTGATCACGGGATCGTAAAAGCGGAAAAACGCGCTCACGTCACCGTCCAGCTGCACATGAATCAGGCTGCGTAAATGCGCAATGAGGTCCGCTTCAGCCGCGTCGGACTCCAGCCAGATGCCTGCCTTTTCCTGCCAGTTCGCGTAGAAGGTGTTAGCCAGTTGACTATCGCGCTCAACGCCTACCACTACCGGACCAAAGGCAGCCATGGCCGCGTATTGCGTCATCAGATACAGCGAGTGAGGGGTGGCGGTGGGCGCCAGCGCATACAACTGCGCATGCAGACCCTCAATTTGATGGCTGTCGAGCAACAGGTAGGCGTGCATCATGGCTGGCGCTCCTCAAGGGACTGGCAGACCATGCACACCGGCGAACGGTTGGCGATGGCTTGGGTGAAGGCCTGTTGTTGGGTTTTTAACGCCAGCGCCGTCATCACCCCAACCGACCCGGCCAGCGCCGACACCACTGGCACGCCAGGGATGGGCACCCCGCCCGGCAAAATCGGCGTGCTGCTGTGTATCCCGGCAGGCGTCAGCAACAAGTGTTGGCCACCCGCCTTGAGGCTCAAGCTGGAGCCGCCGTCGAGTGTCATCATGGCCCCCGCATTGAGATGGATATGCTCACCCGCCTCAACCGTCCATACCGCACCCACGCGGGTATGACTGTTGAGGGCGGTGTCCAGATAATCACTGGCGTTGATCATTGTTTTGCGGTCGCCGGTGACCGTTTGCTGATCCTCGGCATCGAGCACCACCCGGCTGTTGCCTTCGATGGTTTCTTCGCGCTTGCCTTCGACGTGCAGGTGGCTGTCGTGTTTGATGTGTTGCCGCAGGTCTCGCTGGGCGTGCAGATAGATCAACTCCTGACCTTTGCGGTCTTGCAGGCGCAGCTCGTTGTGGCCGCTGCCGCCCGGCGTACTGCGGCTGCGCAACACGCTTTGGGTGTTTTCTGCTGGCAGTGTGAGCGGCGTCGGGGTGATGCTCGACGCCAGGCAGCCGGTGACCACGGGGCGGTCAACATCCCCTTCCAGATAGCTGATCATCACTTCCATGCCAACCCGCGGGGTGATCACGACGCCATAGGAATCGCCAGCCCAACTGGAGGCGACGCGCACCCAGCAGCTGCTGTGCTCATTGCTTACCTCGCTGCGGTCCCAGTGAAACTTGACCCGCACCCGGCCGAACGCATCGATGTGAATATCTTCGCCGGTCGGCCCGGTGACGCGGGCCGTCTGATAACCCGCAACCACGGGTTTGGCGAAAACGGTGGACGATCTGTAGGTAACGGTCTCGGGAATGCCCCGAAAACGGTTGCGGTAGCCTTGGGTAAAATCGATTAAATGCTCAATGTCTGAACCGCCGCCCTGCTCTTTCAACACCTGCGGCTGTTTGCCTTCATGGCGAACATGGGTCAGCAGCCAAGGCGCGTTGAATGTCGGATTGGGGTGCTCGGTCAGGGTCATAAACTGGCCGCTGCACAGGGTCGGTTGATCGCTGTCACCATGCCCTTCGCAACGATCGGCTTGATGACGCTCGAGAGCGAGCTGACTCTGCCGCTCACCGTCAGCATGATCCGTAAAACCACCGGGATAGGTGTAATCCTCAAGGGGCCGTTCGTGGAGATTGGCGCGACTGTCGGCCTCTAACGTACGACTGGCGACCTTGAAGTTGTAGTCGCGAGATACGGCGCTGTTGAACCGCCGGCTCAGTTTTACGCGAAAACTGTGAACAGACGGCTCGCCGGCTACCATTGCGTTATCAGGCTTGAAGGGAGTTGCTCCCCGCGAAGGGGTGAACGCAGCCTCACCATCGCCGAATTGTAAAAAATGGCCGTCGGGCGAATGCCTGAAGAGATAGTGGATACCTTCTTCAAAACACAGGCGCTGGATAAAGTGCAGGTCCGATTCACCGTACTGCACGCAGTATTCACGCGGCGCGTAAGCGGCTTGCAGGGTGAAACCATAATCAATGCTGAAAATGCCGTGCTCTTCGAGGAGTGTCTCGATGATGCGCTGCACGGTCTGGTTCTGAAAAATACGGTGATTGGTACGGTGGAGCAGATAAGCCAACTGCGGTCGAAGCGACAGACGATAGTGGGTCAGCCGTGGGCCGGAACTGCTTTTGACAATGCTATAAATCTGCCCATGGACGCCATGCCCTTGCGTGTCAAAGGCCAGAAAGGCAGGGGTGTACAGCAGCGCTTCAAGGTCCAGATCAGGGCGTTCACACACCACTTCAACGGCAAACGAAAAGGGTGTGCTGATGGCTTCGTCACCGCTGAAGGCCAGCACCTCCAACGGGTTCGGGCTGGCCTGGGCGGTCAGGCTGAAACGGTGATGGGCGTTCATCCGTCGATCCTCTGAAATGAGGGATAAACGCTAACGGATGAACGCTTTCTGGGATGTAGGAGGCTTCTTTAACTCGCGACTGAAATACCTTTTTGCAAACAGCGATCGACGTACTCGATCAATGCATTTCGGTAAAGGCGAGCTTGATGCCCAGTGCCACCAGTACCGCCCCCATGCTGCGATCGAACCAGTGGCCCATGCGGGCAAAACCGTTGCGCACCCGCTGATGACTGAACAACGTAGCCACCATGCAAAACCACAGCCCCGTCGCCACCGCTAGGTACACGCCATAACCGGCCTGAATCGACAGCGGCGTGTGCGGGTTGATCACGACGGTAAACAGCGAGAGGAAAAACAACGTCGCCTTGGGATTCAGGCCATTGGTCACAAACCCTGCCGTGAACGCACCGCGCGCCGTGCGTTCGCCCACCGGCAAGCTCTGCGCCATGGCCGCCGGGTCGGCCGGTTTGGCCCGCAGTGCCTTGATGCCGATGTACAGCAGGTAAGCCGCCGCGAGCCATTTGAGCGCGTTAAACAGCACAATCGACTGCGACACGATGATGCCGATACCCAGCAACGAATAGCCCACGTGGACAAAAATGGCCGTGCCCACACCGAACGCGGTAAACAGACCAGCACGTCGCCCGTGGGTCACGCTTTCACGCACCACAACGGCGAAATCCGGCCCGGGGCTGGCCACCGCCAACAAGTGAATCAGGGCAACGGTCAAAAATTCTGTCCAGTACATGCAGGGCTCCATTACAAAATGTTTCTTCTGTTAGGCTCGCCACATTACGCCTTCACTCGACAGCACAAAAGGTACAGTTGATGACAAACACTCAGCGCGCCGTCTTTCTTGACCACCCTTCTCTGGATCTCGGCGACCTCGACCTCAGCCCTCTGCGTCAATGCTTCAGCGAGTTGCAGTTATGGACCGACACCACCCCCGACAACGTGATCGAGCGCCTGCAAGGGGCCAGCGTGGCCATCAGCAATAAAATCCAGCTGGACGCCCGCACCCTCGCCGCCTGCCCGGAGCTTAAGCTGATTCTGGTCGCCGCCACCGGCACCAATAACGTCGACCTTGCAGCAGCCCGCGCCCAAGGGATTACCGTCGCCAATTGCCAAGGCTACGGCACACCTTCCGTGGCGCAACACACTCTGGGCTTGCTGCTGGCGCTGGCCACACGCCTGGTCGACTACAACCACGCCGTACGCGACGGTCAATGGCAGCAGGCCAAGCAGTTCTGCCTGCTGGATTTTCCGATTGTCGAGCTGGAAGGCAAAACGTTGGGCCTGTTCGGTCATGGCGAGCTCGGCAGCGCCGTGGCCAAATTGGCCGAAGCCTTTGGCATGCGCGTGTTGATCGGGCAAATCCCCGGTCGCCCGGCCCGTGCTGATCGCCTGACACTGAACGAACTGCTGCCTCAGGTCGATGCGCTGACCTTTCACTGCCCGCTCACCGAGCACACCCGAAACTTTATCGGTGCCCGCGAGCTGGCCTTGCTCAAACCCGGAGCGTTTGTGGTCAACACCGCCCGCGGCGGCATGATCAATGAACAGGCACTGGCCGACGCATTGCGCAGTGGTCATCTGGGCGGTGCGGCCACCGATGTGCTGAGCGTAGAGCCACCGCGTGACGGCAACCCGCTACTGGCGCCAGACATCCCACGCTTGATCATCACCCCGCACAGCGCCTGGGGCAGCCGTGAGGCGCGGCAACGAATCGTTGCTCAATTGACTGAAAACGCCGAAGCCTTCTTCAACGGTACAGCGCTGCGGGTCGTCAGTTGATAAACTGCGACCCTTTTTTGAGGAGCAGATTATGGATCCGCGCAGTGAAGTACTGCTTCGTCAGCCTGAATACTTTCAAGGCTCGCTGCTGTTAGTCGGCTTACCGGCCGATGATTTACTCGGCCAACTGCCCAATGCCCATGGCTGGTGCTGGCATGCGGGTGATCAGGCCGCGCTCGACGCCCGCTTTGCCGGGCGCGTGCACTTCGGCGTTGAGGTGCCAGAGCGCGCGTTCGACACGGCGGTGGTGTTTTTGCCCAAATCCAAGGAATTGGCCGATTACGTGCTCAAGGCGGTCGCCGCTCGCCTGCCGGGCGCCGATGTGTTCTTGGTCGGTGAGAAAAAGGGCGGTATCGAAGGCGCTTCCAAGCAACTGCTGGCGCTGGGCAAACCGCGCAAACTCGACAGCGCGCGGCATTGCCAACTGTGGCAAGTGACTGTCGAGACGGCACCGCAAGCCCCGGTATTGGCCGACCTCGCTCAGCACTACGAACTGCCACTGGCAGAAGGTCCGCTTAAAGTCGTCAGCCTGCCGGGTGTATTCAGCCACGGGCGACTGGACCGCGGCAGCGCGCTGCTGCTGGAACACCTGGATAAACTGCCGAGCGGCCACGTGCTGGATTTCGGCTGCGGCGCGGGGGTTTTGGGCGCAGCAGTCAAGCGTCGCTACCCGCATAACACCGTCACCTTGCTCGATGTCGATGCGTTTGCCACCGCCAGCAGTCGTCTGACTCTGGCCGCGAATGGTCTGGAAGCAGAGGTGATCACCGGTGATGGCATCGACGCTGCACCGATGGGTTTGAACACTATTCTGAGCAATCCGCCGTTCCATGTCGGCGTGCATACGGATTATCACGCCACCGAGAACTTGCTGACAAAAGCGGTAAAACATCTGAAAACAGGTGGCGAACTTCGCTTGGTTGCCAATAGCTTTCTGCGCTACCAACCGCTCATCGAAGCGCAATTTGGCCACTGTACGGTCAAGGCTGAAGGATCGGGTTTTCGCATCTACAGCGCCAAACGTCGTTGACGCTATTTGAAAATAAGGGCTTGCCGGATCGGATTTGCCTAGGCAGAATCCGCTCCGTCCTAGGGGAGTAGTCTCCCACGAGCCTCACGCTCGTCCGGCATGCGTCAACATACTTGGTCAACAGACCATGGTGCATGCGACCCAGGTGTCCACAGAGATGGACCAGGGTTTGACAAGACCTATGACACGAACACCTTACCCGGGGCGGGAAGGCTGTACGTGTCATAGCCGTGTCGACCCGCCCCTGGAAAACTACCTGATGATGCTCGACTCCTTACTTGTTCCTACTGCAATCGTTGCCTTGGCCGAAATCGGCGACAAGACGCAACTCCTCGCGCTTATTCTTGCCGCACGCTTTCGCAAACCCTGGCCGATTATTGCCGGTATCGTGGTCGCGACCCTCGCCAACCACGCCGCAGCCGGTGCCGTGGGAGCATGGGTGGGCGGGTTCTTCACCGATGCAATGCTGCACTGGATTCTGGCTGCCAGCTTTACCGCCACGGCCTTGTGGACGCTGGTGCCGGACAAAATGGACGATGACGAAGCCAGTACTGCGCGCAAGTACGGCCCTTTCGTGACCACTCTGATTACGTTTTTCATTGCCGAGATTGGCGACAAGACCCAAGTGGCGACTGTGATGCTGGCCGCGCAGTATCCAGACTTGTGGCTGGTGATTATCGGCACCACCGTGGGTATGTTGATTGCTAACGTACCGGTGGTCATTGCCGGTAATTTTGCGGCGGATAAACTGCCGTTGACCCTGATCCGCCGCTTGGCTGCGACAGCGTTCTTTGTATTGGCAGTAGTGGCGGTGTACAAGGCGATGGTGATCAGCGGCTGGGTTTAAAAGCGACCCTCACCCTAGCCCTCTCCCAGAGGGAGAGGGGACTAAAAGCAAAAGCAGATATGCGCAACGCCACCGTCTGGCCCCCTCTCCCTGTGGGAGAGGGGACTAAAAGCAAAAGAAAGTTTGCGCAACCCCACCGTCTGGCCCCCTCTCCCTGTGGGAGAGGGGACTAAAAGCAAAAGCAGATTTGCGCAACGCCACCGTCTGCCCCCTCTCCCTTTGGGAGAGGGGACTAAAAGCAAAAGCAGATTTGCACAACGCCACCGTCTGGCCCCCTCTCCCTTTGGGAGAGGGTTGGGGTGAGGGCCCAGCCGTTACTGGGTCTTGGCCGCTTGCTGATAAAGCGGCATCACCTTGGGAATCGCCGCTTCCAGCGCCGCAATCCGGCTGGTAGAGGCCGGGTGAGTGCTCATGAATTCAGGCGGTGCACTTTGCGAAGCCTGACCCATCTTCTGCCACAGCGTAATCGCCGCATTCGGGTTGTAACCCGCCCGCGCCGCCAACTCCAGACCAATCAAATCCGCTTCGTTCTCATTGCTGCGACTATTGGGCAACGTCAGGCTGTAGTTCACCACGGTATCGGCCAGTTGCAGGCTGTCTTGCCCCAAGCCCAACAACGCGCCCGCGCCTTGTTTGGCAATCTCGATGCCGTACGCCTTGGACATCGACTCACGCCCGTGCTCTCGCAAGGCGTGGGCGATTTCATGGCCCATCACCGCGGCAATCTCATCGTCACTTAACTTGAGCTGATCGATGATGCCGCTGTAGAAGATGATCTTGCCGCCCGGCCCGCAGTTGGCGTTGAGTTCGTCGCTCTTGATCAAATTGACTTCCCAATTCCACTGCGCCGCATCGGGACGGAAAGCCGGTGCCTGGGCAATCAGTCGATTGGCAATGGCCTGCAAGCGCTGGGCGTTGGCGCTGGTTTTATCCAGCTCGCCCTTGGTGCTGGCTTCACTGACCGTCTGCTGGTACGACTGCGCATACATTTGGTCAACCTGCTCACTCGACAGCATGCTGAACATGTACTGCTTGCGCTCGACGCCGACCGCTCCGCCACTGGTGGTGTTCACCGCCTGGCAACCGCCCAGCAACAGGCCAGCACCCACTGCACACACTACCGCTAATTTACCCATCATCAGCCTCCATAAACGTGGCGGCCATGGTAGGCGCGCGCTGGCAACTGCGCTAGGGCCATGACTCGGCAACCTGCGGGTTATGCGCGTCCAGACATTAGCAAATGTGTCTAGCCCGTGGGCCTTGAATGGCGTGGCGAATCTGAGGTTTAGCCCGGCGTGAGGCACTCGGGGGCATTAAGCTTGGGGTCATTGACCAGGTTAGCCAGCGGCCGCTCGCGCAAAGGCGATTGCGGCGCCGCTAACAGCGCTTGCAGGGTGTGCAGCGGGGTTTCAGGGTCGAGCCACGCCTGTTGGCCCGCCTCATCAAGAATCAACGGGCGACGCTGACTCGCCGCCGCCTGTGTGATCACCGCGGTGCTCAGCCACACGTGCCCGTCCACCGGATACGCCTCCCAGATGCCCGCGAAAAACAGTGAAGCCCCCTCACCCGGCGTCAGCCAATAAGGGCGTTTTCGCGTGGTACCGCGCCATTCGTAAAAACCATTGGCCGGGATCAGACAGCGACGCAGGTTAAAGGCATCGCGAAACATGGGCTGCTCGACGACCGTTTCGGCGCGGGCATGCGCCGGGGTGCGCGACAGGTCGGTCAGCCACGGCGGGGTAAGCCCCCAACGGGCCCGTGCCAGATTACGCTGGCCGGTTTCAGCCTCGGCACGCAGGATCAATACCGAGTCATTGGGCGAAATATTCCACTGAGCCTGCTGATCTGCCGGAAAACCGGGCAAGGCTGCAAACGCAGGGTTCCAACGAAACAGGGCAAAACGTCCACACATGGGGCTGTACAACTCTTCTATATAAAGGTGGCAAGAAACACGGGGCTCAGCAATCGAGCACATCCGGGAAGCTTTGAGGCTCATCGTCCGCCACGGGAGATGCCGCATTGTACGCATCGATCAGCTCGCGCGCGTGCCGCGCCTGATCATCGGCCACCGTCAGTCCCAGTAAACCCAGCGCGGGCAACTCGCCCGTACCGCCCACCAGATCGCGGCCGTCGAGGCGGGCATAAATACCCTCGCTGTCCAGCATCCCCAGCAAAAGCTCGGCTTCCATCAGGTTTTGTGGCTCATAGATACGTCGCATGGCCGTCACTCACACCTCATTCTCGCTGAGTACTTCCAGCATCCACTCATGACCATCGGTCTGGAGCTTAAACACGATAGGACGGCAACATACGGGGCAGTCTTCTATGTACTGCTGATCGCCACCCGACAGGTCGATGACCGCCTCTGCTGATTCGCCGCAATACGGGCAGTCATAGTGTTCGGTCTCAAGCATCGCGGTCTCCAGAGTGACTTGTGCGTATAATCGCCGTCTATTTGCAGGGCTATTATTGTGTCCTGCCCTGTGTACTAACCTTAGCTGTTTCCAACAAGAGAGCATGATGGGCGAATTCGATAGCATCCGACCTTACAACGACGCCGAAGTCCCAGCCGTGCTGGCCCGGCTGCTCAGCGACAAGGCGTTTCTGGAAATCCTGACCCACTTCCGCTTCCCACGTCTGGCGGGCGCTTTCGGCTGGTTGTTACGACCCCTTATAGCGCATCGTCTGCGCAAAGAGTTCGCAGGTGTCACCTCGGTCGCCACTTTACAGGACAAAGTTGAAGTCTATGTCGACCGCACCATTGGGCAAGCCACTGACGGCGTGACCTACACCGGCGTAGAGCGGCTCAAGCCCGGCAGTGCGTATCTGTTCCTGGCCAACCACCGCGACATCGTCATGGACCCGGCTTTCGTCAACTACGCGGTGTACCACGCGGGCCTGCCGACGCCGCGTATCGCCATTGGCGACAACCTGCTGCAAAAACCCTTTGTCAGCGACCTGATGCGCCTGAACAAAAGCTTTATCGTGCACCGCTCAATTACCGGGCGTCGCGAAAAGCTGGCGGCGTATCAACTGCTGTCGGCGTATATCAATCACTCAATCATCAATGATTGCCAATCGATCTGGATTGCCCAGGCCGAAGGCCGCGCCAAGGACGGTGATGACCGCACTGATTCGGCGATCCTGAAAATGTTCCACATGAGCCGTAAAAACGAGCCCTTCGCCGAGGTGATTCAGTCGCTGAATCTGACGCCTGTGTCGATCAGCTACGAATACGACCCCTGTGATCAGGCCAAAGCCCGCGAACTGTATATCCGCGCCACCACCGGCACTTACACCAAAGCCCCGGGCGAAGACGACACCAGCATTGCCAACGGCATTACCGGCTACAAAGGCCGCGTGCACATCAACTTTGCCGAACCCGTTACCGAGGCCTTCGAAGACAGCAAATTGCTGGCCGCCGAAATGGACCGTCATATTCTCAGTGGTTATCGCCTGTTCCCTGCGCACTACCTGGCGTATGCCCAGTGGACCGACGCAGACCCGCAATTGCAGGTGCCCAAGGCCGCCGAAGTGTTCCCCGCCGAAGAACTGGCCAAGGCCCAACAAGAGTGGCAACGCCGCCTTGACGCCTGCCCGGCGGAGCATCGCCCGTATCTGGTGCTGCAATACGCGATGCCGGTGCGCAACCAGTACCGGATCAAGGCCGGATTACCCCTCTAACGCCTCTCATTTTCGTAGCAGCTGCCGAAGGCTGCGTTCGGCGACGCAGTCGTCGTAATCATTTTACGATCGCTGCGCAATCGGACGTCGCCTTCGGCAACTGCTACGAGAACATCGGGTGCTAATTTCTGCTGTCACCGTATCGTCATCAACAGAGGTCACTCTGTGGCCCCTCGACACCGACACGGAGATTGTCATGCTGCACGCAGAAAATCAGGATCGTCTTTACCTCATCGCACCCAGCGACGAACAGCAAGCACTGATCGAGGGCTTGGCCTTTAACGTGCAGGACCATCACTGGCTGGTTTTTTGCGCCTTGAGCGGCCACACCCATGCCGACCTGCCCGAGCTGGATCTGCTGACCGGGGTCAGTCGCCTTGAAGTGTATGCCGAAGCAGCCTGAAGGCAGCACCCACAAAAAAGCCCGAACGCAGCACGTTCGGGCTTTTTGTTTAAACGCGATTACTCGCTCAGCAAACGACCAATGCTCGGGTCTTTGAACACGCGGGTCAGTGCGTCGCTCAACACATCGCTGACCAGCTTGGTGTTGGTTTCCTGATTGGGTGCCATGCCGAAGCGCTGATCCAGCGAGGCACCATAACGGCCACTGTAGGTACGCCCGCCGTTCTTCACATCAGAGCGAAACGTCGCCCCAATGGTGGCTTCGGTCACGTACATGGTGTCTTTGGGCGATTGATACTTAAGCTCAGCCAGAGTAACGGTCAGCGTCGGCGCATTCATTGCATTGCTGGTGGGGGTGAAACCCAGCAAACGCACGGCCGCTTCAGCTTGAGCCTGGAGCTTGGGGATCACGTCGTTGCTGCTGACGCTGATCGCGCTGGTCTCGGGGTACATGCCGCCACGGGTTCCCAGGGTTGGCGACGGACGGCCGTCTACCACACGCACCACTACCGGCTGGCCCCGGCCCACGGGTGCCAGCTGAGTTGTCAGCTTGGGTTGCGGGCTAAGCTGCTGCGGGCTGTGGGCGCAACCGACCAGCGTCAAACTGGTCACAGTAATCAAACCGAACAACAGGCGTTGCAACATGCTCATCTCTCCAGGACTGGGTAAAACAGGTCGCCAGTATAGCGGTGCACTGTCCCTGCTAACTAGCGGCTTGCTGTGCGCTGTTTTACGCAGTCGTCAGCCAGTAACCGCCAGGGTTGAATGCAAAGAAATTGACCGGCGAACCAATTAAAGTCATTAAACAGGGTCAATTGCCCACGTTTCTTCGATACACTCTCCCCCCGATTATAAGGACGTCTCCTGATCGGGCCTCGCAGCACCGCTAATGCGCTTGTATTAGCTCCCCCGCACCGCCCACAGAGAGCCGCCCACACAGACCCTGTGAAACGGGGGCGCTTGATTTTTTATGCGTCGATCCCCATTTTTCACACGGTCTGCCAGAGCTGTCATAACGCTCGGCCACTGGTGTTCGGTGCCACGCGTGCGACAGCCCTTTTTTGAGGTTCACGTCTTCAAGAGAGCGTGAAAAAAAACGGGTTTTCACAACTTCACAAGAGTGTGGCGAGCAAATGAAAAGTTTTGCGTCTGAACATGCACCATTAGCGTCTGAAACAGCCCCACCAAGCAGGATCGAAGTCGGCTCCACAGCACGAGACTGAAGCCTGTCCGCATCGGATCTGGTTGCACAATCGGACGCTCTAGACCTTAAGTCGAATTGCCTGTCGGGAACCAAAATGCGTTCATATGAACCTTCAAGGCCCGACTGGAAGCGTCCGCTGAAGTAGCAAGAAATTGCGAGAATCGGACATGGCGATCCTGGCCACGCGTGGTTTGAGGCACACCTGATTGACGCCTCGGAACACCTGGCAGCTATGCCGTCAATTTGGTGCCGTAGATTTTGGAGACGCGTTAATGGCGCATAACGAAGCAGTCGACGTAGTACTGGTTGGAGCAGGCATCATGAGTGCCACTCTTGCCGTGCTGCTCAAAGAGCTCGACCCCGGTATTACGCTGGAAGTTGTTGAGCAGATGGACTCAGGTGCTGCAGAAAGTTCCAACCCGTGGAACAACGCCGGCACCGGTCACGCTGGTCTTTGTGAACTGAACTACACGCCGCAAGCGGCCGATGGCTCGATTGACATCAAAAAGGCTGTGCATATCAATGCCCAGTTCGAAGTGTCAAAACAGTTTTGGGCCTATCTGGCGCAAAAAGGAACCTTCGGTTCGTGCAAGTCCTTCATCAGCCCGATTCCTCATCTGAGCTACGTTGAAGGCGAAAAAGGGGTTTGCTTCCTGAAAAAACGCTTTGACGTGCTGAGCCAGCACCATGCGTTTGCCGACATGGAATACACCGAAGACAAAGCCGTCATGAACGAATGGATGCCCTTGATGATGCCGGGCCGCCCTGCGGACCAGCGCATCTCGGCCACTCGCGTGATGCAGGGTACTGACGTCAACTTCGGCGCCCTGACCCAGCAACTGCTCAAGCATCTGGGCAGCGCTCCGGACACCCAGATCAAGTACAGCAAAAAAGTCACTGGCCTTAAACGCAATGGCAGCGGCTGGACAGTGAGCATCAAGGACATCAATAGCGGTAACACCCGTCACATTGATGCCAAGTTCGTGTTCCTGGGCGCTGGCGGCGCTGCCTTGCCACTGCTTCAAGCTTCCGGCATTGAAGAAAGCAAAGGTTACGGTGGCTTCCCGGTCAGCGGTCAGTGGCTGCGTTGCGACAATCCAGAGGTGGTCAAACAGCATCAGGCCAAGGTGTACAGCCAGGCTGCGGTTGGCTCCCCACCGATGTCGGTTCCGCATTTGGACACCCGTGTGGTCGATGGCAAAAAGTCCCTTCTGTTCGGACCTTATGCCGGCTTCACCACCAAGTTCCTCAAGCATGGTTCGTTCCTTGACCTGCCGATGTCGATTCGTCTGGGTAACATCGGGCCAATGCTCGCCGTAGCTCGCGACAACATGGACCTCACCAAATACCTGGTCAGCGAAGTGCGTCAGTCGATGGAGCAACGCCTTGAGTCCCTGCGTCGCTTCTACCCGCAGGCCAAAGCCGAAGACTGGCGCCTTGAAGTGGCCGGCCAACGGGTTCAGATCATCAAAAAAGATCCGAAAAAAGGCGGTGTGTTGCAGTTCGGCACTGAGCTGGTAGCAGCGAAGGACGGTTCGTTGGCTGCGCTGTTGGGCGCATCTCCGGGCGCTTCGGTGACCGTTTCGATCATGCTTGACCTGATTGAGCGCTGCTTCGCCGACAAGGCCAAAGGTGAATGGGCCACCAAGCTCAAGGAAATTTTCCCGGCTCGTGAAAAAGCCCTCGAAACCGACGCTCAGTTGTACCGTGAAATCAGCACCCGCAACTCCGAGTTGCTGGAACTGGTCGCACCGAGCACTGCAACCAGCATCGCGTAACACCATCGCCCCATAAAGGGGCGCACAAAAAGCCCGCGCCCCACTATGGAGCGCGGGCTTTTTATTGCCTCATCGCATCGTAAACATCACCCGTGAACCGCCGTGGCTGACAAACTCATCGTCGTCGGGTACGGCAATCTGCTCGGCACTGCATTGAGCAGGCACTGAACCCACAGATTTGGCCCCCACCCAACGATTGAGGTTGGCAGAATCTGGCGTGAGGTGGCCAAAGCCGAAGTGACACGCTTGCTCGCCGTACTGATAGGTAAATGCTTGGGTGCCCCGAGATTCGGGCAAGTAATACATCAATTCCTGACTGCCGCCCGGTGTAATAACAAAGTCATGGCCCGAGTTCTCTGGCTGGCTCAACCATGAAAAATCCTTACCCGGCGAAATGTCATGCTCCGTTGCGTTGAATATTTCGACCTCCAGCACCGGATCCAACGCCAGCGCGGCCGGGCCAAAAAGCCCCAACATCAGGCCGGTTATCCTTACCAATGTACCCGTCATTGCTCAATTCCTATGAGTCATCGACCCATAGTCCTTATGGGCCGCTTCATCATCGAGTATTGCTCGCCCACGCAAAAGCCCCATGCGCCAAAGCGAATGCGATTCGTAGGAAGGGTCTTGAGTCCGTAGCAGCTGCCGTAGGGACGAGGCGGCGTCCGGTTGCGAAGCAATCGTAAAACCTGAGTGTGCGTCTTGCCTGATAAAACGTGACACCTGAATTTACGACGGCTTCGCCGCCGGACGCCGCCTCGTTCCTCGTCAGCTGCTACAGGATCAGCGGGCTTGCTCGATCAGCTCGATGTATTCGGCAGCATTGCGCTGGTCTTTGATGAGGTCGACAAAGGTCTGGCCATGCTCATCTTTGCCATCAAGGTCGTAGCCGGCTTCTTTGAAAAAGCCCAGAAAACGCTCGAAATCGTCAATACGCAGGCCACGATAGGCCTTGATCAGTTTGTGCAGCGAGGGTGAAGTGGCGTCTACCGGCTCAAAATCCAGGAATAACTTGACCTGCTCGTCGCCAATCTCATCACCAATCAACTGTTTCTTGTCTTTACGCATGTCCGACTCCAACCTGCTCAAACTTCACGGGGCCCGCAGTTTACCCAAGGCTCAACGTGCGCGCACGCTGCCGGTGTGCAAATCAGCCCAGACATGGCCATTGGCATAGGTCAAAAACTGAACATAGACCGTGTCATTGCGCAGCAAATCCATAATCACGCGGTATTGGCTCTGTGGATAAGACAGGTTCAAAGTGCGGGTTTTACTGTCAAATGTCGGCTTTTTAAGGCTTTTACTTTCGCCATCGAATGTCATCAGCACTTCACGCACCGTTGCCCCCTGGCTCATAGGCTTACCCTTGAGGCGCACCAGTAGAGGCGATGTGACCGGAATCGGCTGCTGATTGGACTGCCGCTGGCTGCCCACCACCACAGAGTAAGAGGTCACCAACATCAACTGTTGGTGCTCGGGCGCTTCGGCCCGCAGTTGAAGGTCATCAGCCGGTAGAAACTGCGCATGCAACGGCGCAGTCGCAGCGGGCGCGGCCGCCAATGGCAGGCTGGCCATCAACAGGCTCAAAGCAACACTGCGAAATAGAAAACTCATGGCATATTCCAAAAAGCGGGAAACAGCACTCTAGCATGCTGTTTACCGCGACCGGCAGAGGTCAGCGAGCTACTGCACAACCAACTGACCGGTTTCAATACGCACGTGCCGGGCATGAAAGCGCGCCAGACTGCTGCGATGCCCCACACTGACAATGCTCAAGCCCTGGAGTTGGTCGATCAGCGCCTGATACATCATCGCTTCGTCTTCTTCATCCATCGCTGACGTGGACTCGTCCATGTACAGCCACTGCGGGCGATACAGCAACACACGGGCAAAAGCCAGGCGTTGTTGTTCACCTCCAGAGAGCAAACGCTGCCAGTGATTAGGTTCATCAAGCTTGGACACCAGATGCCCCAGACGGCAGTCGCGCAGCACGCGCTCATACTCTTCAAGCGCGTAAAGGGTGCTCTCCTGTGGATAACTCAACGCGTCACGCAAGGTGCCGATGGGCAGGTAAGGCTTTTGCGGCAAAAACAGAGCGCGCTGTTCAGGCAACCGAATCGCCCCACCCCCTTGCGGCCACAAACCGCCCATCGCCCGCAGCAAGGTGCTTTTGCCACTGCCTGAACGACCACTGAGCATGACTCGCTCGCCCGCCGCCACCCGTAGGTTGGCGTCACACAGCAAGGGGCGCCCATCGGCCAAAGTCAGGTCCAGTTCATCAACCAGTAACGCGTCGCCTTGGGCCCGCACATCAATGGCAGGGGGGCGTAGCTCATTGTCGGTCATAGCCTGACGAAAGCTCAGTAACCGGTCGCAGGTCGCGCGCCATGCGGCCAGGGTCACATAGGCATCAATAAACCAGCTGAAATTTTCTTGCACATTGCTGAAGGCCGAGTTGATCTGCATCAGCTCGCCCAGCTCGATGTTGCCTGCGAAGTATCGCGGTGCCGCGACAATAAACGGAAAGATAATGGCGATTTGCGAATAACCCGCCGTGAAGAACGTAAGGCGTTTCTGCACCTTCATTTGTGTCCAGAAATTCTTCCAGACCTTGGTGAAGCGTTCACTCAAGCGCTCATATTCGTTGGGTTCACCGTTATACAAGGCAATGCTTTCGGCGTTTTCACGCACCCGCACCATCGAAAAACGCAAGTCAGCTTCGTAGCGTTGTTGTTGATTACTCAGGCCAATCAGACGACGACCGATCAAGTGCGCCAGCCAACTGCCCACTGCGGCATACACCAGCGCGCACCAGAACATATAGCCGGGTATGGTGATGCCAAAGACTTCAATACTGCCTGAAACGCCCCACAAGATAATCGAAAAGGACACCAGGCTGACCACGTTGCGGATCAAACCCAAGCCAAGCGTGAGCGTGTTGTCGGTGAACGAGTTGATGTCTTCGCTGATGCGTTGGTCAGGGTTATCGGTATAACTGCCCTGCTCCAGCTGGTAATAGTTCTTGTGCGCCAGCCAGCGCGCGAAGTGCTCCTCGGTCAGCCAGCGACGCCAGCGTATGGTCAACATCTGTGTGAGATAAAGCCTGTAGACCGCACCGACAATACCCACTGCCGCGATGATCCCGAAGTAACCGATCAGGCTCCAGAAGGCCGCGCCATCCTTTTTTTCCAGCGCGTTGTAAAAGTCCTTGTACCAATGGTTGATCCACACCGAGAGGCCTACGCTGACCAGCGACAAGGCAATAACAGCGACCAGCAACGTCCAGGCCCCAGCACGTTCTTCACTGCGCCAATAGGGTGTAATCAGGCCCCATACCCGAGGGATAAAATCGCCGTGCACAGCATCATTGACCGCAGAAGGCTCAGCGTTCTTTTTCATCGTTCAAGCTCGGTGGGTATAGAGAGCAACCGGTAAGCCGGTCAAGGCGACCGGCCTTTGACGCGCAGAAACGTCTAGTTACAGACTAGAGGCGGTTGCCACTGCGTTGCAACTCGCAAGGCAGTGGCTACAGCTCTCGTTCAGCGTCGGACCGGGCGCTTTTGCAACTTGCGCTGCAAGGTGCGGCGGTGCATGCCCAGTGCGCGGGCGGTAGCGGAGATATTGCCTTCATGCTCACCCAGCACGCGCTGGATATGTTCCCACTGCAAACGGTCCACCGACATCGGGTTTTCCGGCACCAGAGAATCCAGGTCGGCGTGCTCGGTCAGCAGGGCCGCCAACACGTCGTCGGCATCGGCTGGCTTGCACAGGTAGTTGCAGGCGCCGCGTTTGATCGCTTCAACGGCGGTGGCAATACTCGAATACCCGGTGAGGATGACCACGCGCATTTCCGGGTCGAGTTCCAGCAGTTTGGGCAGCAATACCAGACCTGAATCGCCGTCCATTTTCAGGTCCAGCGCGGCAAAGTCCGGCAAGTCCTGCTGAGCCAGCTCCAGCCCTTCATCTGCCGAACTGGCAGTGCTGACGCGAAAACCGCGGCGTGACATGGCGCGGGCCATCACCCGGGTAAACGTGGCGTCATCGTCTACCAGCAACAAATGCGGCAGCTCTTCTTCTTCGACCTGAATTTCTTCACTCATTTTCATTTCCTCGGGCGACACGTGGCAGGCGCAGCTCGGTGAGCGTGCCGCCATCCTCATGACTGTAGAGTTTTACCGAGCCGCCTGCGCGTGTCACGCTGGCTTTGCTCAAGAATAGGCCCAGACCGAAGCCTTTACCCTTGGTTGTAAAAAAAGGTTTACCGATTTGCTCTGCGATGGCCAACGGAACCCCGGGGCCATGATCACGAATATTGATGGTGACATCCACCGCATCCCAATCCAGGGACACCTCAAGCCCTTCGGGGCACGCGTCGGCTGCATTGTTCAACAAATTGAGCAGTGCCTGGGTCAAATCGGGGGGCGGCGCCATGCGCGGTATCGGCGCATGGCCAAGACAATTAAAGCGATAGGTGGCTTCGGGGCGCATCAAGTGCCAGCGATGCAGCGCTTCATCCAGCCACTCGGTGACGTCCTGCACTTCAATGGCCAGACGGCGATTGGCTTCAGCGGCACGCACCAATTGCTGCAAGGTCTCCTTGCACAACTTGACCTGATCCTGAAGCACGCTCAAGTCTTCTTGCAACTCCGGGTCGGGGTGATCGCTGCGCATCTCTTTGAGCAACACGCTCATGGTCGACAAGGGTGTACCCAGCTCATGCGCTGCACCCGCAGCTTGAGTCGCGACCGCCAGCAATTGCTGATCACGCAACCCCTCTTCACGACGCAATGCGCGCAGTTCTTCCTGGCGACGCAACTCTTCGGCCATTTTTGCGGCAAAAAAGGTAATAACCCCCGCAGAAAGCGCAAAGCTCAGCCACATCCCGTAGATCTGCAGCTTTTCGCGGAAGAACGCCATCGTGTCCAGCGGGTAAGACTGCACCAGCAACAAGGTGTAGAGCGTGAGTGCGATACACGACAACACCACCGAGAACCGCCAGGGCAGGGTAACGGCGGCAATGGTCAGCGGCACCAGATAATACGAGACAAACGGGTTGGTCGACCCCCCCGAGAAGTACAGCAAGGCACTGTGGATAAACAGGTCGCATGCCAACTGGAGTGCGTATTCCAGCTCGGTAACCGGCCATGTGGTACGTAACCGGATGGCCGTGAATGCACACAACAGCATGGAGAAAGCCAGCGTCAGGCATAGCTGAAACCATGGCAGCGGCAACAGATCGAACAGATAGGCAATGCCTACTGAACTCGCCTGCGCGGCCAGCACGAGTGTTCGGATAATGGTAAGGCGCCAGAGATTTTGGCGAGTAACGGAGACTAACTGTTCGGGGGCGAGCATGAGCTCTCCTGATGAGCACTGCAGGCGATTCGTGCGCAGTATAACCAAGCTGAAGGCCTGACAGTCACAAGTGCGGCAAAGGGCCACAGTGTAATTTCTGAATTTTTGTCTATTAGCCGCCCCCGCGCCATCTCGTAGCAGCTGACGAAGGCGGCGTCCGATTGCGAAGCGATCGTAAATCCGCGAATCTCGATACAACAGTTAAAACGCGCTGCCTAATATTGCGACGGCTTCGCCGCCGGACGCCGCCTTCGGCAGCTGCTACGGAGCACAGTGCAGTTGTAGTGAAAATGTAAACTGGGCGAACGGAAGCCCAATCACTACAGTCTTATAGGTTTACCCATTCAAGGAGCTTCCATGTCTACGTTTCAACGCACTGCAGCCGTTCTGACTCTGACCCTCGGCACATTCGCCAGCCTGCCGGCGTTGGCCGAAGGCATTAACTACAATCAGGTTTCACTGCGTGCCGAGGCCAGTCAGGAAGTGCCTCGCGACCTGATGATAGTGACCCTGTACACCGAAGCGCAAAATAGCGACTCTGCCAAGCTGGCAGCTGAAATCACTACCACCATGAACAACGCCCTGAATCAGGCCAAACAGGTCAAGGAAGTGACCCTGCGACAGGGGTCGCGTAACAGCTTCCCTATTTACGACAACAAAACCCAGAAAATCACTGGCTGGCGTGAACGCGCAGAGTTACGCCTGGAAAGTACCGATTTCGCAGCCCTGTCCAAGCTGACCGGCGAACTGATGCAAACCCTTAAAATGGGCAATATGCAATTCTCCGTGGCCAATGCCACGCGCAAAACCAGCGAAGATGCACTGCTCAAAGATGCGGTCAACGCCTTCAAGGCCCGCGCCCAACTGGCCACCGATGCCTTGGGCGGCAAAGGTTACAAAATCGTCAGCCTGAACCTCAACACCAATGGCTACCCGCAACCCTATATGCGCGGCGCCATGATGATGAAAGCCGCCGCCCCTGCAATGGACTCGGCACCTACTCCCGAAATTGAAGCCGGCACCAGCGAAGTCAGCATGAGTGCTGACGGCGTGATTGAAGTGCAGATGCAATAAAACTGCGTACGTTTGCCCAAGCCCTTGAAGTGGTTTCGCTTCAAGGGCTTTTTTACGCCCGGTGTAATAGTGGGACGCGCCCAAGAACAATATTAGAAAATTCTTACACCATTTAGAGCATGGACTTACATGCAAGCCCGCCAAAAGTCTGGATAAGTAACAACCCCGCACCAAAGCTGGGCATTGAGCGTGCTTGCGTGTCGCGCGCATGTAACTAAATGAGTCGAAAACCGCGACGCAAACGATCAAATGCGTCATAAGTTATAGATAAGCGACATTCTTGTACGCACGTTCCACTTTTTTCGGGTGCACACTCATACACATATTGCATTGGGTACGGGCCGTGCATAAGTATCGCCAGGTCGACTCATAAGGTCGCCCTCAAATCAAAAACGATAAAAATCATGAGGTCTCCATGTTTAAACTCGCGGTCATTCCGTTGTTAGTGGGCGCCAGCCTGCTGGCCAGTGCACCTTTTGCCTCGGCGGCAACAAACCTGGTGTATTGCTCCGAAGGCAGCCCTGCCGGTTTTGACCCGGGCCAATACACCACCGGTACAGATTTCGATGCCTCGGCCGAAACGATGTTCAACCGTTTGAGCCAATTCCAGCGCGGCGGCACCGCCGTCGAACCCGGTCTGGCCACGAGCTGGGACGTTTCGCCGGACAACTTGATCTGGACGTTCCACCTGCGTGACGGGGTCAAGTTCCACACTACGCCTTACTTCAAACCGACTCGCGACTTCAACGCAGACGACGTGCTGTTCACCTTCAACCGCATGCTCGACAAAGACATGCCGTTCCGTAAGGCCTACCCCAGCGAATTCCCTTATTTCACCGACATGGGCATGGATAAAAACATCGCCAAGGTGGAAAAGATTGACGATAAAACCGTCAAATTCACCCTGAACACGGTCGACGCTGCGTTTATCCAGAACCTGGCCATGAGCTTTGCCTCTATCCAGTCTGCTGAATACGCCGACCAACTGCTCAAGCAAGGCAATCCGGCTGATATCAACCAGAAGCCAGTGGGCACCGGCCCTTTTGTATTCAAGAGCTACCAGAAAGATTCGAACATCCGCTTTACCGGTAACAAGAACTACTGGAAGCCTGAAGACGTCAAGATCGACAACCTGATTTTCGCCATCACCACTGACCCGTCGGTGCGGATGCAAAAGCTGAAAAAGGATGAGTGTCAGGTGACTCTCTACCCGCGCCCTGCCGACCTCGAGGCGTTAAAAGCTGATTCGAAGCTGCAAATGCCACAGCAAGCAGGCTTTAACCTTGGCTACATCGCTTACAACGTGATGGACAAAATCAAGGGCAGCAACGAGCCCAACCCGATGGCTCAGCTCAAGGTTCGCCAAGCGCTGGACATGTCCGTGAACAAACAGCAAATCATCGACTCGGTCTATCAGGGTGCCGGTCAACTGGCTGTAGGTTCCATGCCACCGACCCAATGGTCCTATGACACCACCATCAAGGATGCCCCTTACGACCTTGAGAAAGCCAAAGAGCTGCTCAAGGAAGCCGGCATCAAGCCAGGTACCGAAATCACACTGTGGGCCATGCCTGTTCAACGCCCCTACAACCCGAATGCCAAGCTGATGGCTGAAATGCTGCAATCGGACTGGTCCAAGATCGGCATCAACGCCAAGATCATGACCTATGAGTGGGGCGAGTACATCAAGCGCTCCAAGGGCGGTGAAAACGGCGCAATGCTGATTGGCTGGAGTGGCGACAACGGTGACCCGGACAACTGGCTGGGCACCCTGTTTGGCTGCGACGCGATCGAAGGCAACAACTTTTCCAAGTGGTGTAACCCGCAGTTCGACAAACTGGTCAAGGCCGCAAAAGCCACCACCGATGTTGCTGAGCGCACAAAGCTTTATCAAGAGGCGCAGCAACTGATCAAACAACAGGTGCCCATGACACCGATCGCCCACTCGACGGTGTATCAGCCAATGAGCAAAAAAGTGGAGGGTTTCAAGATCAGTCCGTTTGCCTTGAACTCCTTCTACGGCGTGAGCGTCAGCAAATAAGGTTAAGGGTAAATGCGGCGACAACGCCGCATCCCCCTACCCCCTCGCAATCGGAAATTTCCGTCAGTCTAAAGCCACTGCGTACTACAGCAGAGGCTATAGGACTTAGAGACATTTCCTACACGATTGTCAGTCCTGCCGCATTTACTCATATGCGTCGACTCCCTAACGTCGACGCATAGCCAGTCTATTGCGCCAGGTAAAACACCGTAGCTGATGAGAACGACGCCCCGAGCCCTTCGTGCGCAATCAAAAACGTGCGCGCAAGACTCAAAAACAAGAAAAAGGATTGGCAACTTCATGCGCAACCCAGTGGTTTTATCTGTATTACTCAGTGCCGGAATTCTGGCCGCAAGCCCGCTCGCAAACGCCGCCAACAGCTTGGTCTTCTGCTCGGAAGGCAGCCCTGCCGGCTTTGATACCGCGCAATACACCACCGCCACCGACAACGACGCGGCAGAACCCATTTACAACCGTCTTGCCGAATTCGAGAAAGGCGGTACGGCCGCCATTCCCGCATTGGCAAAAAGCTGGGACGTGTCCGAAGACGGACTGACATGGACCTTTCATTTGCGTGACGATGTGAAATTTCACACCACCAAATGGTTTACGCCGACCCGTAATTTCAATGCCGATGACGTGCTCTTCACGTTCAACCGCATGCTCAACCCTGAGCACCCGTTCCGTAAGGCTTACCCGACCGAGTTCCCGTATTTCACCGGAATGAGCCTGGACAAAAACATCGCCAGCGTTGAAAAAACCGACCCGCTGACCGTAGTGATGAAGCTCAACTCGGTCGACGCCGCGTTCATTCAAAACCTCGCCATGAGCTTTGCCGCGATTCTGTCCGCCGAATATGCCGATCAATTGCTCAAGACCGGCAAACCCAGCGATATCAATCAGCGACCGATCGGCACTGGCCCATACGTGTTTCAGCGTTATCAAAAAGATTCGAACATTCGCTATGCGGCCAACAAGGACTACTGGAATCCCAGCATGGTCAAGCTCGACAACTTGATTTTCTCGATCAGCGTCGATGCCTCGGCACGCATGCAAAAGCTGCGTAAAAACGAATGTCAGGTATCGCTCAATCCGCGTCCGGCCGACATTGCCGGTCTTAAGGCAGACCCGAAAATCAAGGTCATCGAAAAGCCCGGTTTCAACCTTGGTTACATTGCCTACAACGTTCAACACAAACCGCTCGACCAGCTTCCAGTACGTCAGGCGCTGGATATGGCCGTCAACAAGGATGCCATTCTCAAAGCGGTGTATCAGGGCGCGGGGCAAAAAGCCGTGAATGCCATGCCGCCCACCCAGTGGTCTTACGACGACACCATCACAGACGCCCCCTACAACCCTGAAAAAGCCAAGGAGTTGCTCAAGGCTGCCGGTGTCAAAGAAGGCACGGTGATCAACCTGTGGGCCATGCCGGTACAACGCCCGTACAACCCGAACGCCAAGCTGATGGCCGAAATGCTGCAAGCGGACTGGGGCAAGATTGGTCTTAAGGTCAACATCATCAGCTATGAATGGGGCGAGTACATCAAACGCACCAAAAATGGCGAACATGACATCAGCCTGATTGGCTGGACCGGTGACAACGGTGATCCGGACAACTGGCTCGGCACCCTCTACAGCTGCGACGCCATCGGCGGTAACAACTACTCCATGTGGTGCGACAAGGCCTACGACACGCTGGTCAAAAATGCAAAAACCATCACTGACCGCGACCAGCGCACTGTGCTGTACAAGCAGGCCCAGCAGCTGATCAAGCAAAACGTGCCCATGACTCCGATTGCGCACTCCACGGTCAACCAGCCGCTTACGGCCAACGTCGAAGGTTTCACGGTCAGCCCTTTTGGACGTAACGCGTTCTCGGGCGTCAGCCTCAAGGAATAACCCCTCCCCTGCGCTCACCTTCAACCAGCCCCTTGGGAGGGTGGGTTGAAGGTGTGCAGCCGCAGGGCGGGGACAGGTTTGCAACGCTTCAAAGTTCCATAACAGCCAGGTCAAACCAATAAAGACCGGCAATAAAAAAAGCAGTAAGGAGCCTCAACCATGAAAGTCACAAGCAGCGCGTTGTTAGCCTTGTCCATCAGCGGCCTGGCCGGTATGGCCCATGCCGATGAGTTCATTGCCACCGAACTGAAAACCGGTGCCAGCGCTCAAAGCGAAACCAAAGGCTTTGTTGAAGAACAAACCTTGAGCGGCACCACGCGCAACTGGTATGCCAATGAGCTCAAGCGCCGCGACGGTCGCTTTACCTATAACGATCACGGTGAAACAAAAACCACCCCGCGCCGGATCAACTGGGTACAGGGCACCATCCTGGACTACACCTCGGGGTTCACCCAGGGTACCGTCGGGTTCAGCACCCAATTCGCGGCTTACAACGCCATTGCACTGGATCGCGACATCAATGACATTGCCGGCGACAACAACCGCACCCTGACCCGCCATAACGGCGACGCTGTGGGCCAGTGGAGCAAACTGGGGCTGGCCAATATCAGTGCGCGTATCTCCAACACCACACTGACCGCAGGCCGACAGAACTTCAGCAGCCCGACCATCGACGTGATTGGCAACCGTGCACTGCCTTCCAGCTTCCAGGGTGTGGCGCTGCACAGCGAAGAATTCAACAACCTGTCCTTTGACGCAGGTTCGTTTGATCGCGTGTCGCCACGTACCGAAGCCAGCCTGAGCAAGTTTCGTAGTGAATACAGCGCCACCGGGGTTGAGACAGACCGCGCCAGCGTCGCCGGCCTTAACTACCAGCCGTTCAAAAACCTGAAAACCACGCTCTACGCCACCCACGTAGAAGACTTCTGGAATCAGTACTACTTCGGCGCCGTGCACGACATGGGTGACAACGCCACGCTGGGCCTGAACACCAACTTCAACTACTACAAGACCCTCGACACCGGCAGCAAGGCCATGGGGAACATCAACAACGATGCGTACAGCCTGGCCTTCGCCCTGACCCATCAGGCACACACCGTCAGCCTGTCGTTCCAGCAAATTGCGGGTGATGAGTACTTCGACTACCTGCATGAAACCAACGGCATCTACCTGGCCAACTCCTTGCTCTCGGACTTCAACGGCCCGAACGAGAAGTCGCTGCAACTGGCCTACAGCATCAACATGGCGCAGTACGGCATACCGGGTCTGAAGTTCAACGCTTACCACGCCCGTGGTTGGGACATCGACGGCACTCATTACAAAGGCACTGCCTATGACGTGCGCAATATGGACGGTGAAAAACACTACGAGTACAGCGTTGGCACGTCCTATGCAATCCAAAGCGGCCCACTGAAAGCCACTGCCATTCGCGCCACCTACACCACACACCGCGCCAGCAAAAATCAGGCTGACGGCAGCATCAACGAGTTCCGCGTGGTCACCACCATTCCATTCAACATTTTGTAAAACACCGCTTACACCCCTGAAGACTACGGCTGATTCGACGAATCAGCCGTAGTCGTTACGCTGGTTCAACCAATTGGAGAGGGTTGCAATGAAAAAACGTCCACTACGCACTGCCCTGGCCGTGGCACTGCTCAGCACCGCTGTCAGTGTTAGCGCCAAAAACCTGGTGGTCTGTACCGAAGCCAGCCCTGAAGGGTTCGACATCGCTCAATACACCACCGCCGTCACGGCCGATGCTTCGGCTGAAACCATCCTCAACCGCCTGGTCGACTTTGCACCGGGCTCCACCGATGTTGTGCCCGCACTGGCAGAGCGCTGGGACATCAGCCCGGATGGCCTGGAGTACACTTTTCACCTGCGCCCCGACGTGAAATTTCACACCACCGACTATTTCAAACCGACCCGAACCCTGAATGCCGATGATGTGGTCTGGAGTTTTCAGCGCCAGCTGGACCCGAACCACCCGTGGCACAAGCTTTCGCTGGTCGGTTTTCCCTATTTCGAAAGCATGGGTTTTAAAGACTTGCTCAAGAGCGTCGAAAAAGTCGACGACCTGACCGTCAAAATAACGCTCAACCATGCCGAGTCGCCTTTTTTGCGTGACGTGGCCATGCCCTTCACGTCGATCTACTCCGCCGAATACGCCGACCAATTGCTCAAAAGCGGCAAAACAGCCGAGCTGAACAGCAAGCCGATCGGCACGGGCCCGTTTATCTTCGTGCGCTACAACAAAGACGCGCAGGTACGCTTCAAAGCCAACCCCGACTACTTTCGCGGCAAGCCGCCCAGCGACGTGCTGATCTTTGCCATTTCCACCGACAGCAATGTGCGCCTGCAAAAGCTCAAGGCCAACGAATGCCAGATCGCGCTTTACCCCAAGCCCGATGACGTCAAAAATATCCGCACCGACGCGAATCTAAAGGTCGATGAACTGGCCGCGCTGATGACCAGCTACATCGCCATCAACTCAAGCCATCCCTATCTGAACGACGTCCGGGTGCGCAAAGCCATCGACATGGCTTTCGACAAACAGACCTACCTCAATACCGTTCACGGCGCCGGTAATGCCCTGTTAGCAATAACCCCGTATCCGCCTACGATGCTCGGTTTTAACAAGAACATCCCGATTCCACCCCGCGACCTCGACAAAGCCCGCGCTCTGCTCAAGGAAGCCGGTGTACCTGAAGGGCAAGTCTTCACCCTGTTCACCCGCAACGGCGGCGGCCCGACCAACCCTAACCCGATGCTGGGTGCACAACTCTTGCAATCGGATCTGGCGCAAATCGGCATCAAGCTGGATATTCGGGTCATGGAATGGGGTGAAATGCTCAAGCGTGCCAAAAGTGGCGAGCACGATATGGTCTCCACCGGTTGGGGCGGCGATAACGGCGACCCGGATAACTTCCTGACCCCGCTACTAAGCTGTGAAGCCGCTAAAAATGGTGAAAACTACGCCCGCTGGTGCAACAAGGACTTCGAGGCCCTGATCACCAAGGCTCGCACGATCAGTGAACCCGCTGAACGGGCCGCACTCTATGAACAGGCACAGGTGATTTTCAATCAGGACCAACCCTGGATCAATGTGGTGCACCCTATGCTCTTCACTGCCCTGCGCAAAAACGTCGAGGGCTACACCCTTAGCCCGCTGACCAATAACAACTTCGCCACCACCCAGGTGAAGTAGAACAATAAAACACCCGCCAGCGTTCACCCGAACACTGGCGGACCTGCCTAACCGGCTGATGAGGTACACCACACGATGTTTAGTTTTATTGCCCGCCGAGTGGGATTGTTGATTCCCACGTTCTTCGGCATCACCCTGCTGACCTTCGCCCTGATTCGCATGATTCCCGGCGACCCGGTCGAAGTCATGATGGGCGAGCGTCGAGTCGACCCCGAAATGCACGCACAGGCCATGGAACGTCTGGGCCTGAACAAACCGCTGTATGAGCAATACTTTGACTACATCGACAAGCTCGCCCACGGCGACCTTGGCGAATCCCTCAGAACACGTGAAAGCGTGTGGACCGAATTTACCGCCCTGTTCCCGGCCACCCTTGAGTTGTCGATGGCCGCGCTGTTGTTCGCCGGCATCCTCGGGTTGCTGGCCGGTGTGATCGCGGCACTCAAGCGAGGCTCGTTGTTTGACCACGGGGTGATGGGGATCTCCCTGGCGGGTTATTCAATGCCCATCTTCTGGTGGGGGTTGATTCTGATCATGTTCTTCTCCGTCGGTCTTGGCTGGACGCCGGTGTCCGGACGCATCGACCTGCTGTACGACATCGAGCCAAAAACGGGCTTCATGCTCATCGATACCTTGCTCAGTGAGGAACCTGAGGCCTTTTGGGATGCGCTGCATCACTTGATCCTGCCCGCCATTGTGCTAGGCACTATCCCGTTGGCCGTGATCGCACGGATGACCCGCTCATCCATGCTTGAAGTGCTGCGCGAAGACTACATCCGTACCGCCCGCGCCAAAGGTCTGTCGCCCGCCCGTGTGGTGTTCGTACACGGCCTGCGCAATGCGCTGATCCCGGTACTCACCGTTGTCGGCCTGCAAGTCGGCACCCTGCTGGCCGGTGCCGTACTGACCGAAACGATCTTTTCATGGCCCGGTATCGGCAAATGGCTGATTGAAGCCATTGGCGCCCGGGACTATCCCGTGGTGCAAAACGGCATCCTGCTAATCGCCTGCCTGGTGATTCTGGTCAACTTCGTGGTGGACATCCTCTACGGCTTTGCCAACCCACGCATCCGTCACCAGCGCTGAGATCTTGACCATGACCACCCCAACCAACGCTACAGAAGTGGATCAAAGCCTGCTTTATCCATCGCCTTACAAAGAGTTCTGGCACGCCTTCGCGAAAAACAAAGGCGCCGTGGCCGGCCTCATCTTTATGAGCATCATCGTGTTTTGCGCGATTTTTGCCCCGTGGGTCGCCCCGCATAACCCCAGCGAGCAATACCGCGACTTCCTGTTGACCCCGCCGGTCTGGCTCGAAGGTGGCAACTGGCAGTTCCTGCTCGGCACGGACGAACTGGGCCGTGACCTGCTCTCGCGCCTGATCGAAGGCTCACGCCTGTCACTGCTGATCGGCTTGTCATCGGTGGTCATTTCGCTGATTCCGGGCGTGATTCTGGGACTGTTTGCCGGGTTCTTCCCGCGCATCCTTGGCCCCAGCATCATGCGCTTGATGGACATCATGCTGGCCCTGCCGTCCTTGCTGCTGGCCGTGGCGATTGTCGCCATCCTCGGCCCTGGCCTGATCAACACCGTGATCGCCATTGCCGTGGTGTCATTGCCCTCCTACGTGCGTCTGACCCGCGCTGCCGTGATGGGCGAACTGAACCGCGACTACGTGACCGCCGCCCGCCTGGCCGGCGCCAGCTTGCCGCGCCTGATGTTCATCACCGTGCTGCCCAACTGCATGGCACCGCTGATCGTTCAGGCCACCTTGAGCTTTTCATCGGCCATTCTCGACGCCGCCGCACTGGGCTTTCTGGGCCTTGGCGTACAACCACCGACCCCGGAGTGGGGCACCATGCTGGCCTCTGCCCGCGACTACATCGAACGCGCGTGGTGGGTCGTGAGCCTGCCCGGTTTGACCATTTTGCTCAGCGTGCTGGCAATCAACTTGATGGGCGACGGCCTGCGCGATGCGCTGGACCCGAAACTCAAGAACGCCGCCTGAGGAGATTCCCATGTCACTGTTAGAAATCAAGAATCTCAACGTCCGCTTTGGCGACGCTACGGCCGTGCCGGTGGTGGACGGGCTGAGCCTGTCGGTCGACAAAGGCGAAGTATTGGCCATCGTAGGCGAGTCGGGGTCCGGTAAATCCGTGACCATGATGGCGCTGATGGGCCTGATCGAGCACCCCGGCATCGTCACCGCCGACGCGCTCAACTTCGACGGCAAAAACATGCTGACCCTCAGCGCCCGCCAACGTCGGCAAATCGTCGGCAAAGACATGGCGATGGTCTTCCAGGACCCGATGACCGCACTGAACCCCAGCTACACCGTGGGCTTCCAGATTGAAGAAGTTCTACGCCTGCACCTCAACATGTCGAAAAAACAGGCCCGCAAGCGCGCCATCGAACTGTTGGAAAAGGTTGAAATCCCCGGCGCGTCCAGCCGCATGGATGCCTACCCGCACCAACTGTCGGGCGGCATGAGCCAGCGGGTTGCGATTGCCATGGCCATTGCCGGCGAACCCAAGCTGCTGATCGCCGACGAACCGACCACCGCGCTGGACGTGACCATTCAAGCCCAGATCATGGACTTGTTGCTCAACCTGCAACGCGAGCAAAACATGGGGTTGGTGCTGATCACCCACGACCTCGCCGTGGTGGCCGAAACCGCCCAGCGAGTCTGCGTGATGTACGCAGGCCAAGCCGTGGAAGTCGGCCAGGTGCCGGGCTTGTTCGACGTACCGGGCCACCCTTACAGCGAAGCCTTGCTGGCGGCAATTCCGGAACACAGCATGGGCGCTGAGCGTCTGGCCACATTGCCCGGGATCGTTCCCGGTCGCTATGACCGCCCCAATGGTTGCCTGCTGTCGCCGCGCTGCCCCTATGTGCAAGACACCTGCCGCCAACAACGTCCTGCGCTGGAGCCAAAGGCCCACAGCCAGGTGCGCTGCTTCTTCCCCTTGAATCAGGAGGTGGCGTAATGACTGTCGTTCTTACCGCCCGCGACCTAACCCGTCACTACGAAGTGTCCCGTGGCCTGTTCAAAGGCCACGCTCTGGTACGCGCCCTGAACGGCGTCTCCTTTGAACTGGAGGCCGGTAAAACATTGGCCGTGGTGGGTGAGTCGGGCTGTGGCAAGTCCACCCTCGCCCGCGCCCTCACACTGATCGAAGAACCGTCTTCCGGCTCATTGAAAATCGCCGGCCAGGAAGTGACCGGGGCCAACAAAGCCGAGCGCAAGCAACTGCGCAAAGACGTGCAGATGGTCTTCCAAAGCCCTTACGCGTCGCTTAACCCGCGGCAAAAAGTCGGGGACCAACTGGCCGAACCGCTGCTGATCAACACCACCCTGAGCGCCAGCGAACGTCGCGAAAAAGTCCAGGCCATGATGAAACAAGTCGGATTGCGCCCTGAGCATTACCAGCGCTACCCGCACATGTTCTCTGGCGGCCAACGTCAGCGCATTGCCCTGGCTCGCGCCATGATGCTGCAACCTAAAGTGCTGGTGGCCGATGAACCGACCTCGGCGCTCGACGTCTCGATTCAGGCACAGGTGCTCAACCTGTTCATGGACTTGCAGCAAGAGTTCAACACCGCCTACGTGTTTATCTCGCACAACCTTGCGGTGGTGCGCCATGTAGCAGATACCGTGTTGGTGATGTACTTGGGTCGCCCGGTTGAAATGGGCCCCAAGGAAGAGATCTACACCCGCCCGTTGCACCCTTACACCCAAGCGCTGCTGTCAGCGACCCCGACCATCCACCCGGACCCGCTCAAACCGAAAATAAAGATTGTCGGCGAGCTGCCCAACCCGCTAAACCCGCCCTCGGGCTGCGCTTTCCACAAGCGCTGCCCGTACGCGACCGAGTTGTGCAGCACAGACGAACCGGCGCTGCGCCTGCTCGACAACCGCCAGGTAGCGTGCCATTACGCGGAACAGTTTATGTAAAAGGAATGCTGCGGCTTAGTCGATAAGCCGCAGCGCCTGCCCTGAGAAACCGTGTAGCAGCTGTCGAGCTCCGCGAGGCTGCGTTCGACGATGCAATCGTCGCAAGTGCTATGAGCAAGGTGTATCCGAGACCGCAAATCCAAACTTTGCTTTGTACCTGATGTAACGCAAGTACAGTTTTGCGACGGCCTTGCCGCCGATCGCAGCCTCGCGGAGCTCGACAGCTCCTACGCAGGAATTCTCAGCTTATGTTGCTGACGATCAATACTGCCCGCCGCTCGATTTACCGTCATCGACGCTGTCATCTTCGTCAGGATCAGTCTTGCCATCGCCATCGGTCGAGTCTTCACCATCCGTCCCGCTGTCGCCATCGACCTGATCATCATCCCCCGAGCTGCCGCCCTGGCCTTGATCACCCGGCTCAGAATCAGACTTGTAAATGGCATGCACCGTCGGCCCGGCCACACCCGTGGTTGAAGCCCCGACACCGGGAAGCGTTAGAGGATTACTCGCCCACGCACTCGACGCGCTTATCGTGAGCAGTAGCAGTACTTTGATCGACAACACGATGCGTTGAAAAAGGTTCATAGCCAATTCCATCCTGTTAATAGGAGAAGTTCGGTTTAAACCTAGACCTTTTACGTCGCTATTGCCCAAAAGCTTGGAGTCTCACTAGAACCATTCGGTCTAAATCCATGGCTTTATCGTCAACTCTATGTTGCTGCACAAGAGCTTTGCGAGGCTGCAACATAGCGTTTGCGACGATAGCATCGTCGAACGTAGCCTCGTTCTACTCGTCAACTGCTACGAGCGTTTCCAACTCCCCATTCAGGCCGCACGGCAGGGGAAGCTGTAGAACTGTACTCAGGATTAACGATATTCGTCCACGTTAACGTGCTTGGCGGTATAGAAGAGGTTGTGACGCTGTATACATTTTGTTGGGGGTTATAGGTGGCCGCTACAACCCTGACCTTCGAGGGCACGATGGCGCCATCCGTTATGGCTACATGAACCTCTGACTGCCCATCTACGGCAGTTTTTGAAATGATACGGACAGGAGGTTCGACTGCTTTACTACCTGTTAAAGCATCGAAATACTCAGCCACTCATACTATTCAGTGGCTGAGTATAGTGACTTAGCTAAACCTCCCTAAATCCTGGCTTACCATTAGCTGCCCGCCATTCTTTAACTTTTTTTGTTATCACCTCAGGCGTACACTCCGCATCCGACGAAGCGTAGTAGATAAGATCCGTACCTTCAGGATGCTCCGTAATTCTTTCGAAATGAGCCAAAAGAACATCCAATTGCTCATCTGTTTTTGATGCATTCTCTTTGAAAAGCTCGTACATAAACTCAAAAAACTCATGTTCTGTGTAATCGGAAAAACTGTTCATCAGTTTCATCACGGCTTCCTTTTATGTATTTCTATGTGACGCTTTGGCGTCAGAATCAACATATTGTCGATATTATAAACATCTCCACCTTTAGCCAACTCACGAACATGATGAATCTCAAATGTACTCCGGCCACCTACAGCATCTACCTTTCTGGTCTTTGCAGCCTTACCAGAACTCATGCGAGCTCGGTTCGCAACTATGAATTGACCAGATAGCTCGGGATCATTATATATTTCGGTCCATAATGTCTCTCGAAACTCCCTAAAACTCTTAAACTTTATACTTCTTAACCGATCTGCTATCTGCGCCGGAATAGCAGCCCCCCCATCCTGCGTGTCTGCACCCAGCCACACGCCAACAATAGGTTGACCCATTCCTGTTGCAGTCCCGGGATCTTCCCGAGGATCCCTGAACATCACATACAACGGAGGCAGACCTGAATCTACCGGGAATACCGTAATGAAGTCATCAAATCCGGCTTCGGCAAGCCCAGGGAAAGTATCAATCCTTCCCAAAATAGGTGTCACAGTCGCCCCCGTGTAGACCGGCGCTTCAGGCTGCACAGTAGGAGACGTTGTCGAACTGTTGTCAGGATTGACGATAGGCGTCCACGTTAAGGTTCTTGGCGGTATAGACGATGTTGTGACGCTGTATACATTTAGTTGGGGGTTATAGGTGGCCGCTACAACCCTGACCTTCGAGGGCACGATGGCGCCATCCGTTATGGCTACATAAACCTCTGACTGCCCATCTACGGTTGTTTTTGAACTGATACGGACAGGCAAATCAACGGCTCCACTGGCATCAGCAATTGCCTGTAAACCCTGCACATGCACAGATGCCAGATCCGAGAGTGGCGTGCTAAAAGCGTAACGCTCCGGCAATTCTCCATTCGCCAGTTTGGGTGAATAGATTAACGCAGTCACCCCGACCATCAGACCGGATGCAGTGCCGGCAGCCACGTTGCTCAATGCGGCAACGGCAGACCGTATCGCCGCTTGCAGGGTGACTCCCGCAGCATCAATAACGTCCAGGACACCAGAAGCAGTCATAAACAGCGGGCTAGTCGCTGCAGCAGGCCCAGACGCTACAAACGTATTGGCAACCCGAATAGCCTCCGCTACACGCACTTGCTCTTCTGCAACACGCTTGGCCTCAGTCTCTGCCGCAGCGCGGGCCTGCTCTTCTGCAACACGCCTGACCTCAGCTTCTGCCGCAACGCGTGCCTGTTCTTCGGCAACACGCTTGGCCTCAGCTTCTGCCGCAGCGCGGGCCTGCTCTTCTGCAACACGCTTGGCCTCAACTTCTGCCGCAGCGCGTGCCTGCTCCTCTGCAACTCGCTTGGCCTCAGCTTCTGCCGCAGCGCGTGCCTGTTCTTCTGCAACGCGCTTGGCCTCTGCCACTGCTGCTGCACGAGCCTGTTCATCCGCTAGAAGCTTTGCGTCAATTAGGTGTTCTGCACGATCCGCTCGTTCTGCCAAGCCTCCAAAGGCGTTTGCAGTTGCCGTCAAGTGCCTGGCAGACTCTCGTTTGAGCAGGGCATCGTGATAGGTAATCCACTTGGTTCCTAACTGAGTATGGGTTTGCAAGTGAACCAATTCGTATAGTGCCTGCAGCTCAGGCTGGCGTAAGGGCGCATTGATTTTGGGATTATGAGCAGGAGGCGAGTAGGTAATGCCTCCCCTTTCGTATGGTGTTGGCGCAACAATAGGTTTTATCGCGGCAATTTTCGACGCAGCCATTCGCTCCAGCGTCGCCTTGTAGTGGGCCATTACGAGCGATGGCTTTAAACCCGCGACAGAGCCTGCTGCGCCAAGAAGTTCGGACTGTAAAAAACCAGGCAGTTGCCGCGCGTGTAGATCTCGCTCTTTCGCGACCGTATTTAATCGTTCATAAAGTGCAGCATCCGCAGCAACTCCCTCCGACCGCTCTAGATTCAAGGCCAGTTGAGGCAGCTGCTCTGCCAGTATTTCGATGGACAGAGACAGGGCCTTCAAATCCATTGCGGACTTATAAACAGCATCAAACTGGGCATACAGCGCCATTAAAACTTCACGCGGATTGCTGCCATTATCCGAATGGATAAATTCGTGTATTTTCTGCCGCGAAAGGTAAGTCATTAAAAAATACGGACTTTGGCCATAAAGTCCGTAAGTCGCTGGCGCGAGTTCTGCGTATTGATTTATTTTCGACAGTACCAAATCAAGCGTGACCTGCTGATCTATGGCCGCCGCCTGAGCAGGCGTTAATGGTTGCGAACCCTTGGCCGCTTGTTTACGGACGTTTACTTCACGCTCGACGTCGGGCTTAACCCCGTTCATACGCACCGCGTAGTCACGTTCCATGTCTGCCTGATTATGAATTTGATCATTCAACAATTCAGCAACCACGTTGGGTTTTGCGACAGTTTGAATATTGCTCGGACCGCCTTCACCTCTGCGCGGGCCTTCATTCAAGCCCCACGTATTATAGCCACCGCCAAACTCTATAAGCTGTGGAGCTCGAGTGACAACAGACCCAATTTCATATGAGCCGGGACCTAATTTCTTATGCGGCCCTAAATACCTTTCAATGTCATTAGACATGTTTTATCCCTGTATTGAATTATTGATGCGCCTCCCTTAACACGCACAAAACTTTAGCGCTTCGCTCGGCACAATTCAGACCTACAGGTCAAGAACAGAAGCATCCCTCATAAAAAAGGACATGCCTCACATTCTATAAACATAGAGACAACACAAATTTAAAAAAGAAATTTCCCACACTATTGTTCTCTTTAGTAAGTGGGATCACTTTCAAACACGCAATAAAAAGCGAAGCCCAAAGAGCTTCGCTTTTTTAAACGATGGCTTACGCCTTAGTGATGCTCACGCGTGGCGCGGAACTTCACATCGGGCCAGCGCTCTTCCATCAGTGCGAGGTTAACGCGGGTTGGCGCCAGGTAGGTCAGGTGACCGCCGCCGTCAATCGCGAGGTTTTCCACCGCCTTGATTTTGAACTCTTCCAGCTTCTTCTTATCGTCGCAGTCAATCCAGCGGGCCGAGTACACAGTGATTGGCTCGTAGGAGCACTCAACTTTGTATTCGCCCTTCAAGCGGCTGGCGACCACGTCGAATTGCAGCACACCGACGGCACCCAAAATGATGTCGTTGCTGCGCTCCGGGAAGAACACCTGAGTGGCGCCCTCTTCGGCCAATTGCTGCAAGCCCTGACGCAGCTGCTTGGATTTGAGCGGGTCACGCAGACGCACGCGACGGAACAGTTCCGGAGCAAAGTGCGGAATACCGGTGAAACCCAACACTTCGCCTTCGGTGAAGGTGTCGCCGATCTGGATGGTGCCGTGGTTGTGCAGACCGATGATGTCGCCCGCGTAGGCTTCTTCGAGCTGTTCACGCTCAGAAGAGAAGAACGTCAGTGCATCGCCGATGCGGATGTCTTTGCCGGTACGCACGTGACGCATTTTCATGCCCTTTTCGTACTTGCCCGAGCAAATACGCATAAAGGCGATGCGGTCGCGGTGTTTAGGGTCCATGTTCGCCTGAATCTTGAACACGAAACCGCTGAATTTTTCTTCGGTCGGTTCAACCACGCGCTCGTTAGCCACACGTGGCAGCGGCTCCGGCGCCCAGTTGACCACGGCATCAAGCACGTGATCGACACCGAAGTTGCCCAATGCTGTACCGAAGAACACCGGCGTCAGTTGGCCGTCAAGGAATTCCTGCTGGTTGAACTCGTGGCAGGCGCCTTGAACCAATTCAAGTTGATCAACGAAGCGCTGGTACTCGTCACCCAAGTGGGCACGGGCTTCGTCAGAATCGAGCTTCTCGATGATCTTGGTTGCGGTGCGTTCATGACCATGACCGGCGGTGTAGACGATGATGTAGTCGTCAGCCAGGTGGTACACACCCTTGAAGTCTCGGTAGCAACCAATTGGCCAGGTGATTGGCGCGGCCTTGATTTTGAGGACGGCTTCAATCTCATCAAGCAACTCGATAGGGTCACGAATATCACGGTCGAGTTTGTTGATGAAGCTGACGATAGGCGTGTCACGCAGGCGACACACGTCCATCAGGGCAATGGTGCGTGGCTCAACGCCTTTACCGCCATCGAGCACCATCAGTGCCGAATCCACTGCGGTCAGGGTGCGGTAGGTGTCTTCAGAGAAGTCTTCGTGGCCCGGGGTGTCGAGCAGGTTGATCATGTGGTCGCGATACGGGAACTGCATGACCGACGTGGTAATCGAAATACCCCGTTGTTTCTCCATTTCCATCCAGTCGGAGGTGGCATGGCGGTCGGACTTTCGCGATTTCACCGTGCCGGCGATAGCAATCGCCTTACCCATCAGCAAGAGCTTTTCGGTGATGGTGGTCTTACCCGCATCGGGGTGGGAAATGATGGCGAAAGTGCGGCGTTTCGCGACTTCGGCGGCCTGGTGGGTCATGGGAAATCGCCTGACGATTGATTCAAAAAAGGGCGCGGATTATAGCCCAAATACAGCGTGTGCAGCCACCGTTGGTACCGTGGCTCGTCGGTTAAGAGTGGCAATGTGCCGTAAAAAATGTGAACCTTTTAGGCAGTGGAGGCGTCCACTCCCCTGATACGACAAACCGTCAGGGGCTGAAATATCAGCAAGTTAGCCTGACGAGGCTGCGCTAATGACAGGTGATGACGGCGTTTTTTTCGCCACGGCCTGTTGCTTTTCGCGAACACATCGTCGGCAGCCAGGAATGGCGTTGCCACGCGACAATGTGTCCGCCGACTAAAAAAAAGGAGTCCGCCTGTGGCTAATCGCTATGGTAAAGGGCTTATAGGAAGTGTGATCGTTATCGCGCTTCTGGCCCTGTTGGTCCACTGGATCGGCATCAGCACTATCGAACACTATCAAGATGATCTGTTGTTCTATCTGCAAGCCCATCTGTACCTCGTACTCGCTTCAATGTTTGCCGCCCTCCTTGTAGGGATACCCGCCGGGATTTTTCTCAGCAGACCCAGCATGGCCGCTCGTGCCGAGCGCTTCATGCAGGTTTTCAATATCGGTAACACCGTCCCGCCGCTGGCCGTATTGGCCATTGCACTGGGTTTCCTGGGGATCGGCAGCGGTCCGGCCATCTTCGCCCTGTTTCTCGCTTCGTTGCTGCCCATTGTGCGCAACACCTATGAAGGCCTGAAAAACGTCCAGGGTTCGCTCAAAGAAGCCGCCGTCGGCATCGGCATGACCCCGCGCCAAGTGCTCTGGCGGGTCGAAATGCCCAACGCCGTGCCCATCATCATGGGCGGTGTACGCGTGGCACTGGCGATCAACGTCGGTACTGCACCGCTGGCGTTCCTGATCGGCGCCAACAGCTTGGGCAGCCTGATTTTCCCCGGCATCGCCCTTAACAATCAGCCGCAATTGATCCTTGGCGCCGCGTGCACCGCGCTGCTGGCATTGCTGCTCGATGGCCTGGTGATTCTCATCAGCCGTCGCTGGTTGGAACGCGGTCTTCGACCTGCTTAAGGTCTGGCTGAGCAAAGGAATAAGCATGAAAAAAATTAGCTTTTTACTGGGCTGCGTTCTGCTGTGCGCAGGCATTGTCCAGGCCGCCGAGAAACCCTTGATTCGCATCGGCGCACGGGTCTTTACCGAGCAAACCCTGCTCGCTGAAATCACCTCGCAATACCTCAACAGCAAGGGCTACAACGCACAAGTCACCGGCGGTCTGGGCAGTAGCCTGGCACGTTCGGCCCATGAGTCCGGGCAACTGGACATGGTGTGGGAATACACCGGTGTGTCACTGGTGGCTTACAACCACGTCACTGAAAAACTCGACAGCCAGCAATCCTACGATCGGGTTAAAGAGCTGGATGCCAAAAAAGGCCTGGTCTGGTTGCATCCGTCCAAGTTCAGCAATACCTACGCACTGGCCTTGCCACAGAAAGTGGCCGAGGAATTTCCGCAGATCAACAGCGTCAGCGACCTGAACAAGGCGCTGCGCGATCCGGAAAACAAAGATGCGCTGGTGGCACTGGATACCGAGTTTGCCAACCGCTCTGACGGTTTGCAGGGCATGGTCAAGCTTTATGACATGGACCTGACGCGCCGCAATATCCGCCAGATGGACGCCGGGCTGGTCTACACCGCGCTGAAAAACGGTCAAGTATTTGCCGGTTTGGTCTACACCACGGACGGTCGCTTGAGCGCCTTCAATCTCAAATTGCTTGAAGACGACATGCACTACTTCCCGGACTACACCGCAGCGCCGGTGGTGAGCAAAGCCTATCTGGACAAGCACCCGGATCTCGAAGGCTTGCTCAAGCCACTGGCCGATCTGTTCGACGATGAAACCATGCGTCAACTGAACGCCCGGGTCGACGTTGATCACGAAAGCCCATCCAAAGTCGCCGCAGACTTTCTGCGCCAGCACCCACTGAACTGAACCGAGGAGAAGACATGGAATTTTTAAACGCCTTTTCCCACATGGACTGGTCACAGGTTCTGCATCTGACGCTGCAACACATCACCTTGGTGGGCATCGCCGTCATTTTGGCGATCCTGATCGGTGTGCCCCTGGGTGTCTTGATGACACGCTTCCCGTCACTCGCCGGCCCGCTGCAAGCCAGTGCCACGGTGCTGCTGACCATCCCGTCGATTGCCCTGTTTGGCCTGCTACTGCCGTTCTACTCCAAGTTCGGCCAAGGCCTTGGCCCGATGCCAGCCATTACGGCGGTGTTCCTGTACTCGCTGCTGCCAATCATGCGTAACACCTTTCTGGCCCTTACCGGCGTGGAACCGGGTATTCGCGAAGCCGCACGCGGCATCGGCATGACCTTCAGCCAGCGCCTGCGCATGGTTGAACTGCCCATTGCCGTACCGGTGATTCTGGCCGGCGTGCGTACCGCCGTGGTCATGAACATCGGCGTCATGACCATTGCCGCCACCATCGGTGCCGGCGGTCTGGGTGTACTTATTCTTGCTGCAATCAGCCGTAGCGACATGTCGATGCTGATCGTCGGCGCCGTATTGGTCAGTGTTCTGGCCATCATCGCTGACTTGCTTCTGCAATGGCTGCAACGCTCGCTGACTCCAAAAGGACTGCTCAAATGATCGAACTTCAAAACCTCAGCAAAACATTCCAAAGCAACGGCAAAGATGTAAAGGCCGTGGATTCGGTAAGCCTGACCGTGAACGAAGGCGAAATCTGCGTGTTCCTGGGGCCTTCGGGTTGCGGTAAAAGCACCACGTTGAAAATGATCAACCGCCTGATCAAGCCAACCTCCGGCAAGATTTTGATCAACGGTGAAGACACCACCGACCTCGACCCGGTGACCCTGCGTCGCAACATCGGTTATGTGATCCAGCAGATCGGTCTGTTCCCGAACATGACCATCGAAGAAAACATCACCGTAGTCCCGCGCCTGCTGGGTTGGGACAAGCAAAAGTGCCATGAGCGCGCTCGCGAACTGATGAGCATGATCAAGCTGGAGCCCAAGCAGTACTTGCATCGCTACCCGCGTGAGTTGTCCGGTGGCCAACAGCAGCGTATCGGCGTGATTCGCGCATTGGCCGCTGACGCCCCGCTGCTGTTGATGGACGAGCCGTTTGGTGCGGTCGACCCGATCAACCGCGAGATGATCCAGAACGAGTTTTTCGAGATGCAGCGGGCGCTGAACAAGACCGTAATCATGGTCAGCCATGACATCGACGAAGCGATCAAGCTGGGTGACAAAATCGCCATTTTCCGTGGCGGCAAGCTGTTGCAGATGGATCACCCGGACACCTTGCTGGCGCATCCGGCGGATGAATTTGTCAGTAATTTTGTGGGTCAGGACAGCACCCTCAAGCGTCTGTTGCTGGTCAAGGCGGAAGATGCGGCCGATAACGCACCGTCGGTGAGCCCGGAAACACCGGTCGCCGAAGCGCTGGAATTGATGGACGAACTGGATCGCCGTTATGTTGTGGTCACCGATGGCGACAACAAGGCACTCGGCTATGTACGTCGACGCGACTTGCACCGTCAGACCGGCACCTGTGGCCAGTTCCTGCGGGAGTTCACCGCGACCGCTGCGTCGGAAGAGCACTTGCGCATTCTCCTGTCGCGCATGTACGAGTTCAACCGTTCGTGGTTGCCGGTGATGGACCCCGAGCGCGTGTTCCAGGGTGAAGTGACACAAGAGTCGATTGCAGCGTACTTGAGCTCAGGACGTTCGCGTGGGGCCAAGAGCAGTATCGTGTCGCCAGCGGACATTGCGCTGGCCTGATCGAATGTCACCCTCACCCTAGCCCTCTCCCAGAGGGAGAGGGGACTAAAGGCAACAGCGTATTTGCGCCCCATCACAAATCAGCTCCTCTCCCAACGGGAGAGAAGACTGAAGGCAAAAGCTGATCTTGGCCCCACCACTCCTCAGCCCCCTCTCCCTCTGGGAGAGGGACTGAAGGCAAAAGCTGATCTTGGCCTCACCACTCCTCAGCCTCCTCTCCCTCTGGGAGAGGGACTGAAGGCAAAAGCTGATCTTGGCCCCACCACTGGTCAGCCCCCTCTCCCTCTGGGAGAGGGTTGGGGTGAGGGGCTTTTGATTTTCTGCTGCCTGAACTCTGCGCTGTCATCACAGTCGGTTACATAAAGGGCCGTTTTTTCCCCCACGACAAAGCCGTGTAAAAACGCGACATTTTTTGTTGATCTCAACGCGGTCACGCCCTAAAGTTCGCGCCGAACATCCATGCTGGAAACGATCCATCCGGCTCAAGTACTGACGACGAGACAGCAAGGTTCATTTACCTTATTTGCTTTCGGCGGACATGCCTTGGGAAGTAGGCGAACCAAAGTGGGGATACGGAGGATGTTCAGCTGCACCCATTTATTGATGACGTTTGCCACAGGAGTTCCCCAGCATGTCGATCCAGATCGAAGACTATTACGCGCGCGATACCTTCAACAAAATGAAGGCCTTCGCTGACACCCAGGAAACGCCGTTCGTGGTGATCGACACTGCCATGATCAGCAAGGCTTACGATGACCTGCGCGCAGGCTTCGAATTCGCCAAGGTGTATTACGCGGTGAAGGCCAACCCGGCCGTCGAAATCATTGACCTGCTGCGCGACAAAGGCTCGAGCTTCGACATCGCGTCGATTTATGAGCTGGATAAAGTCATGGACCGCGGTGTTAGCCCGGACCGCATCAGCTACGGCAACACCATCAAGAAATCCAAAGACATTCGTTATTTCTACGAGAAAGGCGTGCGTCTGTTCTCTACCGACTCCGAAGCTGACTTGCGCAATATCGCCAAGGCTGCCCCAGGCTCGAAGATTTATGTGCGCATTCTCACCGAAGGTTCCACCACGGCTGACTGGCCACTGTCGCGCAAGTTCGGCTGCCAGACCGACATGGCCATGGACCTGCTGATTCTGGCCCGTGAATTGGGCTTGGTGCCTTACGGCATTTCCTTCCACGTCGGTTCGCAGCAACGCGACATCGGTGTATGGGACGCGGCGATTGCCAAGGTCAAAGTGATCTTCGAGCGCCTGAAAGAAGAAGACGGCATCATCCTCAAGCTGATCAACATGGGTGGCGGCTTCCCGGCCAACTACATCACCCGCACCAACAGCCTGGAAACCTACGCAGAAGAAATCATTCGTTTCCTTAAAGATGACTTCGGCGATGACCTGCCAGAAATCATTCTGGAACCAGGCCGCTCGCTGATTGCCAACGCCGGCATTCTGGTCAGTGAAGTGGTATTGGTCGCGCGTAAATCGCGTACCGCCGTCGAGCGTTGGGTGTACACGGACGTGGGCAAATTCTCGGGCCTGATCGAAACGATGGACGAAGCCATCAAGTTCCCGATCTGGACTGAAAAGAAAGGCGAGATGGAAGAAGTTGTCATCGCTGGTCCGACCTGCGACAGCGCCGACATTATGTATGAGAACTACAAATACGGTCTGCCGCTGAACCTGGCCATTGGCGACCGCTTGTACTGGCTGTCGACCGGTGCTTACACCACCAGCTACAGCGCGGTCGAATTCAATGGCTTCCCACCGTTGAAATCGTTCTATCTATAAGTAGCGATTGATCATTGCGCCCGTGAGGTTCATCACATGGGCGCAATGTTCATCACCGATCATTGGGCCTTTGCCCTGCACCTTTACACGCGCACCTGACGGAGCAACTGCTCAAAGGTTAGAAAATGATCAAGTAAGCGGCGCATTTCAACCGCTTCTGCCGTCTGAAATAGCCGGCACTCTCTTGAAAATACGTCTACACACTCAATGACGTTGCCGACCTGCTCCACCCACCGTGTCTTAGCTTCGAGCAGACGGTCATAAGCCTCAACCCTTTCTTTACGCGCCTGCAACACCTGAATTTTTTCCTGGTTATCTGACCGTTCACGGGTATTAACGGTCAACTTTGCTGACACATTCATAATCGCCTGCGCGAGAGAGGAGCGCTTTGCCACTCCTGCGAACAGGTCTATGTATTGGCTTAAGCGCTTTAATGCCAGTTCGATAATCTGAGCGTCGACTTTGGGTACGATTGCAATCGAAACCAATAACTCTACTTCTTCAGCCGTGGGCAATAAAGTTTTGGCTTGCTCTAACCAAAAATCAGTCCCCAACACGGCATCAGCCGCTTTAAGTGCTTGCAGGTCGGCCAATAGCTTTTCTCGCTGCGCCTGCAACGCCCCCTCCCGTGCGCACAGTATCTTTAAACGGCTTTCATCATAGTCAACCAACTCGCCCGCATAATGTTCAAGGTTTAACGCGTTGAACTCCTGCTTTAACGCATCCAGGGCCAACCGAACCTCTTCGGTTTTGATGATCACACTCAACAACCGCTTCTTGCTGAGCGCAACCAAACTCTCCAGGCCTTTGCTCTTCACTGCGTCAGACAAAGTGACTGACTCACTGAGTTCGCGGGTTTGCGTTGCAATGTCGTCCATACCTGAGTTCGAAAGTTTGACTTCCAGCTTCATGACTTCGACCACCAGGGCACGACCATGAGTATTCATCATTGCACTGGCCGCCACTACACGCTCCTGCAAACCGGGAATAAACGCATAGTAATTATTGGCCACCACCTGATTAAACAGGCGCGTAGCAGACTTGACAGCGGTCATATTCAACGCTCGGTAGAGATTCAAAGAGGTGATTCCATTCACGTGAAGACTCCTTATCAAGTTAAGGCTTGACCAGTTCATTAAAGGCACTGGAAATCTGAATTGAATAATTTTTAATACTGCGCCACGGATTAATCACCAAGGACAAGTTAAGCGCAAACAAGTGCAGTTCAGCCATGTTATCCACCTGGTCGAGCTCATCGCTCGCTTCATCCAGATAACGGGCAATATAAGCCCAGACCTGGGACAGTTGTTTAGCGCCCACTTCCGCAGAAAACATTCGCCCTTGCAGGTCTACAAACTGCTCCTGCAACCCGTCCAGCAAGTCGGCAACACGGTCCACCTCCCTCACTTTTTCTCGAGCGACTCTTCGTTTATCTATCAGCTGGTTTTTCTGTTTTCGGCATTTTTCTGCTTTATCACCAAACACGCCCCCCGTGATGACGAGACCCAGAGGGCCAGCAGCCATTCCCGAAAAGGCGAGCCCCACCAGTTTTTTGTAGGTGGCACTCAGGAGTTCGATTTGCTCATCGAGCTCTTCTATCTGATCCACCCAATCATCACGTTCACCCAGCTTTCCAGAGTACTTGTAGGCCGAAAGTTTTATCTGAAGAGTCGGAATCAAATCGTCGGTCAAGGTGGTTTCAAACACGCAGGCCAGCTTTTCAACGTGACTGACCTCCTTGATGAATTTCTGAGTTCGTTCCTGCAACATGGTCAGGTACTGCTTCAAACTGGAAATACCCTTTTTTTCTGTGGCATTAAGCAGCATTTGGCTCAGTTTCTGGTGTTCCTGATCAGTGAGCTCTTCAAGGGTGCCGGTTAAACGCCGCCCCAATTCAACTTCTTTAATAAGATCAAGCAGGGCATTGCCGAACAATAAAAATTCAGCCGAGAACTTTTCTAACTGCCTCGCCAATTCTTTAGTGCCCACCTCCAGTGCAGACCACGTATTCGCATGCGCAACGATGCTGACATGCATTTTCATGATGCTCTCAGGTTCCAACTCGGGAACGCCGATAGACTCATAATTCAACCGCTGCCGCACATCCTGCAAACGGGTCGGCAAAACTTGCACATGACGCACATACTGGCGCGTGTTCGCAATATCACCTCGCCGAATCAAGAAACCTAGTTCCTTCTTATCAATACCCGACAGCGTGGCACCCGACATGACTTTCAAATACTGCTCGGGCATGTAACTTGCCGCCTCATGCACACTTAGACTTTCAATACTCCCTGCTTCACTTTGAATCGTTAACGTATTCACGTTGAGCTCCTTGATACCTATTAACTTCCCTTTCAAAAGGGTAGTGTCGATATCAATTTACTCAACGTGAAAAAACATACTGTGCACGTAGGATGCGCACGTTCTCAGGCAAGAAATAAGACCTTTACCTGCGCTTTAAAAAATTAGCGTAAGTAACTGTTACAACAATGACCTTAATTAATCACTTACTCGCCAAAAGTTCTAACTCATCCAAGCGCTTTTTATAGTCAACGCACACGGCCTGGATGGCGGCAGACCGGCTGGTAAGCAAGGCTGGATAAGCCACGCGCAAGAAATTCAAATTGCCGTTATCAAGCGCCTTGCGATACCACACAAGCGCGCTTTCCATCTGACCATTTTCCAACAGCACAGAGGCATAACTGAACTGCCCACGGAAATCCCCACCGTATGCCGAGCGCTTGTACCACTCGCAGGCCGCTGCCTTGTCCATGGGGCAATGCACCCCCTCTTCCAGGTAGCGTCCTACAAGATTCATCGACTTGGCATGTCCCGCCTCTGCCGCCACTCGATACAGCTTGAGTGCGCCTGCAACGTCTTGCGCCACACCACGCCCGGTGGCCAGCAAATTGGCAAAGTTGTAGAGCGCCCAGTCCAGCCCGGCTTCGGCCGCCAGCCGGTACTCATGGCTGGCTTTGGCACAGTCCACAGCCCCGCCCCAGCCATGCTCCCAGCAACGGCCCAACATGTTGCGAGCCATTAAATGACCGCCGTTGGCTGCAATCTGGAACCAGCGCTTGGCCAGGACTGGATCGCAAGCGATGCCTTGCCCATCGAGCAAAATCTGACCCAGCAAAGCCTGCCCGTCGACGATGCCTTGTTTGGCTGCCAGTAAAATTGCCTGGGCAGCCCGGGCCGGATTTTCAGCCAGCATGGCCGTCAGTTGCTGACCATCCAGCTGTTCTTCGCGACGCAGTTGAAAGCTCATGGCTTAGACCTCGACCCAGCGACGCAACAGGTTGTGATAGGTGCCGGTGAGCTGGATCAGCGAGGGGTGATCCGGCACGTCGCGTGTCAGTTGCTGAATTGCCCCGTCCATCTCGTACAACAATGTGCGCTGGCTGTCTTCGCGTACCAGGCTTTGGGTCCAGAAAAACGACGCAAAGCGGGTACCACGGGTGACGGCATTGACCTTATGCAAACTGGTACCGGGGTACAGCACCATATCGCCCGCGGGCAACTTGACCTGCTGCACACCGTAGGTGTCCTGAATCACCAGCTCACCGCCGTCATAGTCCTCGGGGTTGCTGAAAAACAGGGTGGCCGACAAATCAGTGCGCACACGCTCCGGGCTGCCTTTGGGCTGACGCACAGCATTGTCGATATGGAAGTCGAAGCTGCCGCCGCCGGTGTAGCAATTGACCAAAGGCGGGAACACCTTATGCGGCAAGGCTGCTGACATGAATTGCGGGTTTTGCCACAGCCGATCAATCATCGCCGCGCCGATTTCCTTGGCGAGCGGATGGCCTTCAGGCAGTTGCAGATTGTGCTTGGCTTTGGCCGACTGGAAGCCGGCGGTGATTTTACCGTCAGCCCACTCCGTCTGCTCCAGCGCCTCGCGAATGCGCTGTACTTCTTCACGGGAGAACAAGCCGGGAATGTGCAGCAGCATGGCGCAATACCTGATAGCAAAGGGATGGCAATGGTATTGATTCTTATTGATTGTGTAAAACCCTGTTAAGGGCTACATAGACGAACGAGTGTGAAAAAACCGTAAAGCCAAATTGTAAAGATTGTAAATTTAGCGCTAATAGTAATTGCTCTCAATTGATAGGAGTAATTGTTTGCACTATATTTCGCGGCTCAAATTCTGGGGGAAGGGATCTTCACATGTCGCGCCAACTTATAAAAATACCTGTCAGCTCACCGCGTTTACTGGCTTCGGCCATCGGTGTTGCGATTACTGCGACCTCGGCTGCGCACATGGCTCAAGCCGCTGAAAGCACTGACAGCAAGGCGCAGGGCAATACCCTTTCCCTTGGCGCGACCACGGTTTCGGGCGAGCAGACTGAACAGTCTTACCAGATTGAAAAGGCCGACTCGCCTAAGTACACCGCACCCCTGATCGATACCCCCCGCTCAATCACCATCATCCCGCAGCAACTGATCAAAGACACCGCGGCCACCTCCCTGCAAGATGCGCTGCGCACCGTGCCGGGCGTGACCTTCGGTGCTGGCGAAGGCGGCAACCCGCAGGGCGACCGACCTTTCATCCGTGGTTTTGACGCGCAGGGTGATACCTACCTGGACGGTGTGCGCGACACTGGCGCACAGAGCCGCGAAATTTTCGCAGTTGAATCCATTGAAGTTGCCAAGGGCCCGAACTCGGCCTTCGGCGGTCGTGGCGCAGCGGGCGGCACAATCAACATGGTCAGCAAAAAGGCCCACTTGGGTAACTCCTTTGATGGCGGTTACACCTGGGGTTCTGACCAGACCCAACGCTACACGCTGGACGGTAACTATCAGTTCAGTGACACCGTTGCAGGTCGATTGAACCTGATGAGCCACGAAAGCAATGTGGCCGGTCGTGACAGCGTCAACTACGACCGTTGGGGTATTGCACCCTCGCTGGCGTTCGGCCTGGGTACAGATACCCGCGTCAACATTGATTACTACCACATGGAAAGCAACGACCTGCCGGACTCGGGCATTCCTTATGGTTATTCGGTGGGTAAAACCCACACCGCCGCCAGCCCCGACCGCCCGAATAACGGCGGCGACAGCAGCAATTTCTACGGCCTGAAAGACCGCGACTTCCGTAAAACCCGCACCGACATCACCACGCTGGCGTTTGAGCACGACTTCACCGAAGACCTGCACATCAAGAACACCTTGCGCCACGGCAACAGCATGCAGGATTACATCCTGACCCAGCCCGATGACAGTAAAGGCAACGTGAACAACGGCAGCGTATGGCGCCGGGCCAACACTCGCGTCAGCAACACGGCCACCACCACCAACCAGACTGACCTGTTTGGTGACGTGTACATCGGCGGCTTTAAAAACAGCTACTCGACCGGTATCGAACTGAGCCGTGAGACCAGCAGCAAGTCGTCATACACGGTGAACACCGATACCACACCGGGCAGCCCTGGCACTGCCAGCACAAACTGTACGCCGAGCATGATTGGCTCAACCAGCGGCTTTAACTGCACCTCGCTGGGCAACCCGAACCCGAATGACCCATGGAACGGCGCCATCGCACGCAACTACGCAGGCACTGATACATCCAGCACCACACGCGCCATTTACGCGATGGACACGTTGGAACTGTCGCCGGAATGGCTGCTGAACATGGGCCTGCGTTACGACCACTTTGAAACCAAGTACAAGTCGTACACCGCTGATGGCGCCACGACGTATAAAGGCGATGACACCAGCGATTTCTTCTCCGGCCAACTGGGTCTGGTGTGGAAAGTGCGGCCTAACGGCAGCATCTATGTGTCTTACGCCACCTCGGCGACACCGCCCGGCTCGATGCTCGGTGAAGGTATGGAAGGCAACGCCTTGGGCGGCACACCGGATCGCACTGGCAAGCTGCTGGCCAGCGACATGGAGCCGGAAGAAACCACCAACTACGAGATCGGTACCAAGTGGGATGTGTTCAATGACCGCCTGTCTCTGACGGCTGCCATTTTCCGCACCGAGAAAGAAAACACCCGCGTTCAGACCGACGCTGACACCTACGAAAACGCCGGTAAAACCCGCGTCGACGGTGTTGAACTGTCGGCTTCCGGGAAGATCACCGACAAATGGCAAGTGTTCGCCGGTTACACCTACCTGGACGGCAAACAGAAAGATGGCGGCCCGTTGAACAAGGCCACGGATGGCAACCAACTGCCTAACACCCCGAAAAACAGCGCCAGCCTGTGGACAACGTATGCCATTACGCCAAAGCTGACCGTAGGTGGCGGTGCGTTCTACGTGGATGAAGTGTTTGGTAACGTGGCTAACTCCACCTATGTACCGGCTTACACCCGCTTCGATGCCATGGCCAGCTACAAGCTGACCAAAAATATCGACCTGCAACTGAACGTGCAAAACCTGACAGACAAGACCTACTACGACAAAGCGTTCTCGACCCACTTCGCCAACCAGGCGGCGGGCCGTACAGCCTTGTTGACCACCAGCGTCCACTTCTAAACCGGTTTAGCGCTGAACAAGCCCCGCCCATTCAATGGCCGGGGCTTTTGTGTGAAAGCCCCACCCATTGAGCGAGCAAGGCGGTCGTCGTGTTTAAGAAAATCCTGTTTCAGTTGCACTGGTTTTTCGGGATAACCGCAGGGTTGATCCTGGCCCTGATGGGCATTACCGGCGCCACCGTATCGTTTCAGGACGAGTTACTGAACCTGCTCAATCCTTCGGTGCTTAAGGTCGAAAAACGCGAAAGCGGCGTATTGCCCCCTGCCGAGTTGGTGCGCAAAGTCGAAGCCATTGAAGGCAAACCCGTCTCCATGCTGTGGGTCGGTGTGGACAGCGACAGCGTTGCGCGGATCTTTCTCACCCCTCCACCGGGGCAACGTCGCGGCGAACTGCGTTATGTCGATCCGTACACCGGCAACTATCAGGGCAGCGCCACCGGCCAAGGCTTTTTCGACCTGATGCTGCAACTGCACCGCTTTTTGGCCATTGGCCAGACGGGTCGCCAGATCACAGGCGCCTGCACCTTGATGCTGGTGTTCTTCTGTCTGTCGGGGCTGTACCTGCGCTGGCCGCGCAAAGCCTTGAACTGGCGCACCTGGTTAACGCTGGACTGGGCCAAGAAAGGTCGCAGTTTCAACTGGGACTTGCACGCAGTGGCGGGCACTTGGTGCATGGTCTTTTACTTGTTGGCCGCTTTGACCGGCCTGTCGTGGTCGTACGAATGGTACAACAAGGGCCTGCAAAAACTGCTGTCAGACGCCCCCGCTGGTGAACAACGCCAAGGTGGCGGTCGTGGCCCTCGCGGTCAGGGCGGGCCTTCCGGCCCTGCACCCGTCGCCGATTACGACGCAATGTGGGCCAGCATTCAGAAAGCCGCCGGCCCCGATCTGAGCATGTACAACGTGCGTATGCCGCCCGTGGCCGGTCAGCCTGCGACGGTCTTCTATCTTTTGAAAACGTCGCCCCATGAGCGCGCCTTCAACCAGATCGTGCTCGATCCAGCCACGGGAGTGGTCAAGAAGGTCGAGCGCTATGACGACAAGACGTACAAAGCGCAATTGCTCTCCAGTATTTACGCCCTGCACACCGGAAGTTACTGGGGTTTGCCCGGACGTATTCTGGTCACTGTTGCCAGCCTGACCATGCCTTTGTTCTTTATTACGGGTTGGCTGCTGTACCTGGACCGTCGACGCAAAAAGCGCCAGATCAAGCAGGCGCGTCAGGGCGTTGGGGCGGCTAACACCGATACGCCTTCATGGTTGATCGGTTTCGCCAGCCAAAGCGGCTTTGCTGAGCAACTGGCGTGGCAGACTGCCGGGCAATTACAAGCGGCCGGTTTGCCGGTGCGGGTCGAGCCGTTGAGTTCGGTCAGCAAGCAAGACCTGCAACAAGCGAGCAATGCGTTGTTCGTGGTCAGCACCTTTGGTGACGGCGAAGCGCCCGACAGCGCACGGGGCTTTGAACGCAAAATCCTCGGCCAGCCCTTGGGGCTGGAAACGCTCAAGTATTCAGTGCTGGCGCTGGGCGATCGTCAATACCCGCATTTCTGTGGCTTTGCGACTCGCATTGCCCACTGGTTGAGCGAACGTGGCGCGCAATCGTTGTTCACTCCCGTTCAGGTCGACAGCGGCGATCCGCAAGCGCTCCAGCACTGGCAACAGCAATTGGGGCAACTGACGGGTGTTGCCCCCACAGGTAAATGGCCGGTAGCGGCGTATGACAACTGGGCGCTTGAGCAACGCCTGTTACTCAATCCTGACAGCAGCGGATCGGGCGTCTACCAATTGCAGTTGCGAGCACCCGATGCCCGCTACACGTGGCAAGCCGGTGATCTGGTGGAAGTCATGCCAAGACAGTCGAGCTGGGCCGTTGAGCATTTTCTGGAGGGCTTGGGCTTGGCGTGCGACGCGCAAGTGCGCCTTGATGGTCTGAATGAAACACTCGCTCAGGCGCTTGCCAGTCGCCAACTGCCTGAAAACCGTGGCCACCTGGTGGGCATGCATGCCCAAGCGCTGGTCGATGCGCTGATCCCGCTGACGATGCGTGAGTATTCCATCGCATCCATCCCCCAGGACGGTCTGTTGCAACTGCTCGTGCGTCAGGAACGACATGCCGATGGTAGTTTGGGGGTGGGTTCTGGCTGGCTGACCGAGCATGCCGAGATAGGGTCGAGTATCAGCCTGCGCCTGCGCCGCAACAGTGGCTTTCATCTTCCAGGCGAACCGTGCCCGGTGATTTTGCTGGGTAATGGCACTGGGTTGGCTGGTTTGCTCAGTTTGCTCAAGGCACGCATCGCTGCAGGTGAGCAGCGCAACTGGCTAGTGTTTGGTGAGCGCAATGCGGCGCATGACTTTTATTGCCGCGAGGAATTAGAGGGATGGTTGGCCAGCGGTGATCTTGAACGGCTGGATCTGGCGTTTTCGCGGGATCAGGCTGACAAGATTTATGTTCAGGACCGACTGCGTGACGCGGGTGAAGAGGTCAAACGCTGGGTCGCTGAAGGCGCCGCCATTTATATCTGTGGCAGCCTGCAAGGCATGGCTACGGGTGTGGATGAGGTATTGATCGAGATACTCGGTGCTGAAGGGGTGCAGGTGTTGATTGAGCAAGGCCGTTATCGTCGGGATGTGTATTGAGTCTCCCTAACCCTCTCCCTCTACCGGAGGGAGAGGGGACTTAAAGCAAAAACAGTATTGTGTGGCAGGCAACTACACTCAATCAGGCACCCACCTTCACAAGGACGTGAAGCATGCCAACACTCCATCAATTCGCCCGCCAATTACGCACTCATCAAACCGAGTGTGAACGACTGATATGGCAAAACTGCGTGCCCGGCAAGTACTGGATTTGAAGTTCAGACGCCAACATCCCTGCCCGCCTTATGTACTGGACTTTTACTGCCTTGAACTGCAATTGGCTGTTGAGCTGGATGGCAGTCAGCACTTCACGCCTGAGCAGCGCGATGATGACCGGCGTCGAAGCGAGTATTTGAATAGCTTGGGAATTGAAGTGCTGCGGTTTGATAACCGGCAGGTATTGGTGGAAACCGAAGGTGTATTGCAAGAGATATGGCGTACAGCGCACCGAAAAATCAAAAGCCCCTCACCCTAACCCTCTCCCAGAGGGAGAGGGGATTAAAGGCAAAGCCTTCTCGCGGCGAGAGGGGGATTAAAGCCAAAAGCAGACAGACCAAACACCACAAATCAGCCCCCTCTCCCTTTGGGAGAGGGTTGGGGTGAGGGTCAGCGGTATCACGCCTTCGCCGTTTCCAGCGCAATCTCCACCGGCTCCGGCCGTTTGATCACCGCATACACCACAGCCGTCACCACGCTGCCCGCTACGATCGCCAGCAAATACAACAACGCATGGTTAATCGCGTTCGGAATCAACAGCACAAACAAACCACCATGCGGCGCCATCAGTTTGCAGCCGAAGTACATCGACAACGCACCCGTCAACGCCCCGCCCAAGATACTCGCTGGTATCACCCGCAGCGGATCTTTGGCCGCAAAGGGAATGGCCCCCTCAGAAATAAAACACAACCCCAGCACCAGAGCAGCCTTGCCCGCCTCGCGCTCGGTCTGGGCAAACTTGCGGCGCGCTATGAAAGTCGCAATCCCCAAGCCGATCGGCGGCACCATGCCCGCCGCCATCGTCGCCGCCATCGGCGCGTAGCTTTGCGACGCCAGCAGCCCAACCGAAAACGCATACGCCGCCTTGTTGATCGGCCCGCCAAGGTCAACACACATCATGCCGCCCAGCAGCACACCCAGCAAAATTGCGTTCGTGGTGCCCATGCTGTCCAGGAAGTGAGTCAAGCCTTCCAGCATCCCGGCCACAGGCTTGCCCACCACGTAGATCATCACTAACCCGGTGAACAGACTGGCAAACAACGGGATGATCAAAATCGGCTTGAGCGCCTCAAGACTCTGCGGCAACGTCGCATAGCGATTGATCGCTTTGGCACAGTACCCCGCGACAAAACCGGCAATGATCCCGCCGATAAAGCCGGCGCCCAAGGTGCTCGCCAACAAGCCACCTATCATCCCCGGGGCCAGACCCGGACGGTCGGCAATCGAATAGGCGATATAACCCGCCAGCAACGGCACCATCAGCTTGAACGCAGCATCTCCGCCGATTTGCATCAGCGCCGCCGCCAACGTACCCGGCTCTTTATAGGCCTCGATGCCGAACACAAAAGACAGTGCAATCAACAAACCGCCCGCTACCACCATCGGCAACATAAACGACACACCCGTCAGCAGGTGTTTGTAGACGCCGGTTTTCTCTTGCTTGGCCGGGGCTCCGCCACCCGCAGCAGCGCTCTCCTGCTGACCTTCGCTCAGCGCTTTGTTAAGCGTTGCTTCAGCCTGCTTCAGCGCAATGCCCGTGCCACAACGGTAAATCTTCTTACCGGCGAAACGCTCTGTAGGTACTTCAATGTCGGCGGCCAACAGCACCACATCGGCGTCGCGGATGGCCTGCTCGCTCAAGGGATTACGAGCCCCTACAGAACCCTGGGTTTCGACCTGCAAGTCGTACCCCAAGCGCTTGGCCGCCTGCTGCAAGGCTTCGGCGGCCATGAAGGTGTGCGCTACCCCCGTCGGGCATGCCGTGACTGCCACAATTTTAGGCGTGCTCTGCGGTTTTTCAGTCTCAACAGCCTGCGCAGGCGCGACGTACACTTGGGCTTCTTTCACCCCACGCTGCAACACCGCCTCTACATCTTGCAGAGCCTGGGCCGGAGTGCTCTGAAACACTCGCTTGCCGATAAACCGCTGCATGTCCAATGGCGTGCTGCTCACCACCAGCACCCATTCGGCCTCGTCGAGTGTCGCTTTCGACAGTTGGCGCTCAGGGTGTTTGGGATCATGCACTTCAACGCTGGTGCTCCAGCCCTGACGCTGCGCCGCTGCATCCAGCAGGCGAGCACACAGCACACTGGTCACCATGCCGTTGGGGCAGCCCGTCACTATGGCTAATTTCATGGGTATTCCTCTTATTCTTTTGTCAGGTGGCGCACGTTTACGCGGCTTTCGAGCAGCGCTAACTGCACCGCATCGCTGATACCAAATCCAATCTGGGTAACCGCCATCGCCGCAATCGCGGTGGCCGTGCGCAAGGTCTGTTCGGGGCTGTGACCACTGATCAAGCCATGCAGCATGCCCGCCAGCAGCGAGTCACCCGCGCCCACAGTGCTGGCCACACGAACCTTGGGCGGCACTGCCTGCAGGGCCACATGGCGACTGAACCAGTTAACCCCCTGCGCACCGTCAGAAATCACTACATGCTCGATGCCCTGAGCGAGTAATTGAGTCGCAGCGCCTACTTGGGCGGCCAGACTGTCCACTGCACAGGCCAGCGCGCCGCCCAACTCTTCGGTATTGGGCTTGACCAGCCAAGGACCGGCACTCAGGCCTTCTTTCAACGCCTCGCCACTGCTGTCCAATACCACTTTCAACCCCATCGCTTTAAGGCGCAGCAGTAACGCTCGTAACCACTGCGCACTGACGCCGCAGGGCAAGCTGCCTGCGACAACGACCGCGTCGTGAGCACTGGCAATCTGATCCAGTTTGTCGAGCAACGCTTGCTGGGCCAGTTCACTGACCTGCGGCCCCGGCCCGTTAAGGTCGGTCACGCGGCCATCGTCTTCCGCCAGTTTGATGTTGCTGCGGGTTTCGCCCGGTACGCGGATAAACGCATCGGCGAACCCTCTGCGGGCAAACAGTGCTTCAAACGCATGCGGATTCTGTTCACCCAGAAAACCACTGACGGTCACGGTGTGGCCTAAATCAGCCAGCACTTGGGCCACATTCACGCCTTTACCGGCGGCATGGGTGATTAAAGGCTGGCAGCGGTTGACCTCGCCGGGCACCAAGTGCGGCATGCGCACGGTCACGTCCAATGCGGGGTTCAGGGTGATACACAGTATTCTGGCCATTAGAGCGCTTCCACCAAGGCACGAACTTCATCCGGGCTGCCCACGCTCAACGCGTCAGCGGCCAAGGTTTTAAGGCGTTCCATCGACAATTCACGTACTCGAGCCTTAACCTCAGGAATGCTGCGCGCCGACACGCTCAACTCATCAACGCCAAGCCCAACCAACACCGGCACCGCCAGAGGGTCGGCCGCCAGTTCGCCGCATACCCCCACCCATTTGCCATGGGCATGGGCCGCACGGACGGTGATGTCGATCAGTTGCAACACGGCAGGATGCAAACCATCCGCCTGCGCCGACAAGGTCGGATGCCCCCGGTCGATGGCCAAGGTGTACTGGGTCAAATCGTTAGTACCGACGCTGAAGAAGTCGACTTCCTTGGCCAATACCGGCGCCAGCAAGGCCGCCGAGGGTACTTCGACCATGATGCCCAGCTGCAAATCAGCAACCGGTATTTCCACACGCAGACGCTCGGTCATGTCCCTCGCGGCGCGCCATTCGGCCACGCTACCCACCATCGGGAACATGATGCGCAGCGGACGGTTATCCGCGGAGCGCAACAGGGCACGCAACTGGCTTTCCATTATTTGTGGACGTTGCAGCGTCAGACGAATGCCGCGCACGCCCAAAAACGGGTTTTCTTCTTTCTCGATGGGCCAGTAGGACAAGGGTTTGTCACCGCCCACATCCAACGTGCGCACGACCAAAGGGCGACCATCAAGCCCATCCAGTACGCGTCGGTATTCGGCTTCCTGCGTGGCTTCGTCGGGCACTTGGGAGTGAGCCATGAAAATCAGTTCGGTACGCAACAGGCCAATGCCTTCTGCCCCCTGCTCCACCGCGCTGGCAACACCTTTGCTCTCACCGATATTGGCAAACACCTCAACCGCATGCCCATCCTGGGTGACAGCAGGTTCATGACGGCGCTCGGCGGCGGCCAGTAAACGTTGGTCGCGACTGTCGCGTTCCTGCGTGGCGCGCTGCAGGGCATCGGCACCAGGGGCCACATGCAAGCGGCCGCGCTGTCCGTCGATCAACAACGGCGTGCCCGGGGCCAGCAGCAATACGCTGTCGCCCGCCCCGACCAACGCCGGAATGCCCAGTGCACGGGCCACAATGGCACTGTGTGCGGTCGCACCGCCACGGGCGGTCAAAATCCCTGCAACCCGCGTCGGATCAAGGCGCGCCACGTCCGAGGGGCCGACTTCGTCCATCACCAGCACATACGGCTGATCGGGTTCAGCAGGGGTTTCGATACCACACAACTGCGCCAGCACACGACGACCGATGTCGCGCAGATCGGCGGCCCGCTCGGCCAACAGCGCATCCTTCAATGACTCTTGCTTGAGCGCGGCCGCTTCAATAACCGACATCCATGCCGCTTCCGCGCTTTCGCCTTGCTTGAGGCGTGTGTCGACTTCGTCGGTGAGCTCGGGGTCGTCGAGCATTTCCTGATGAGTAATGAAAATCTCGCGAATGGCTTTGGACTGGCTGCGTTGAATCAGCCCGTCAATGTCTTGCCGCACATCCGCCAGGGCTTTTTGCAGGCGCTCGCGCTCAACCACGGATGACTCGCCCCGCAGCGGGTAATCCAGAATTGGCAGGACGTGAATATGCGCCGGGCCGACGGCGATACCAGGTGCCGCCGCAATGGCCTGAATCACGGTGCCAGCGGCCGGTGCCGTGAGCACTGCGGCAATGTCCGCCACCACGGACGGTGCTTCGGTTTCGATTGGCAATGGCTCTACTTCTTCGCCAAGGCCTTCTTCAATGGCGGCCAGGATCGCTGGCAGTGCATCGTCGGCAATACTCGGTTCAGCCACAAATTCCAGTACCTGACCGCGACGGGCGCCTAGGCTCAGAAGTTTGCTCAGGCTTTTGGCGGATACCGCAGAGTCTTGCCCCTCGACAACTCGCACGCGGATGTCGCCATCAAAACTTTTCGCCAGTTGCGCGAGAATCTTGGCCGGGCGCGCGTGCAGGCCGTGGGCATTGGGCAACGTGATGCGGGCGCTCGGCCAATCTGCCGGCAACTCGCCGCCCAGCACCTCGAGCACTGCGCGACGGCTGGTGGCACGGCCCAGTTCATGGCCCCGGCCTTCAATCAGCAGCGCACACAAACGTTCGAGCAGGGCTTGATGCGCTTCGCCCAGACTGGCCAGGCAAAACAACCCGCTCAAGGGCTGGCCCAAATACCGGATCGGCTTGTCGGGAGTGACAAACGCCAGCCCCGGGCGCTTGACGGTTTGCTCGCTGTGCAGCCACCACAGACCGTCGCCCAGCGGCAGGGCTTCAACTTGTTGCAGCACGGCGGCAAAGCCATTGCTGACGCAGTCGGCTTGTCGCAGCAAGCGTGCGCCGCGCCACACCAGCTCTTCAAAGTCATCCGCCGAGACCCCCAGGCCAATCATCTGCGCGTCCAGCGCCAATTCCTGCGGGGCGCCCTGAAGCAGCTTGAGTAAGGCTTCAGGTGTGCTGGCACGGCGCAATGCCTGGCCCAGATCGGTCTCGCCAAGGGCACGAGTGAGCAATTGCAACAAGCGCAAATGCTCGTCGGATTTGGCGGCAATGCCAATCGCCAGATAGACGATTTGGCCATCGCCCCAATCCACCCCCTCAGGAAACTGCAATAAACGCACGCCGGTGGCATACACCAGCTCACGGGTGTCCGGAGTGCCGTGGGGAATGGCAATACCTTGGCCCAAAAAGGTCGAACCTTGAGCCTCACGCGCTTGCAAGCCCTGAAGATAACCTTCAGCCACCAACCCATCGGCGACCAGCTTATCCGCGAGTAATTGCAGCGCCGCAGACTTATCCACAGCCGTTTGGCCCATGGAAATCTGCTCTATGGTGAGTTCGAGCATGCGTTCTCCTTTTCCGGCACTCTGTGGCGCCAGGTATTGTTTTGAATGAGGTCAGCTTAGGTTGTTAGCACCAGACCGCTTTGGGCCGATGTGTGGCAAGCACATCACGTGCGGAAAAACCTATTAAACACGCCTGCTGAAACGTTTAACCCTGACTGCACGGCACGTTACTGCATAATTGCCCGCGCTTGAAGCCCAACCTGTCGCATTGTTCGAGCCTGTGTTGGTACTGACACAAAAAAATACCGTGAGCACAAGGCAGACGATGATCGACTGCCACAATCGGGTAGGATTGGCGAAAATGTTGATATGTACTACAAAAAATAAGGAATTTTCGGCGTGAAGCTCAGTGATATAGCTCAACTGGCAGGTGTATCCGTCACCACGGCCAGCTACGTCATCAACGGCAAGGCCGAGCAGCAGCGCATCAGCAGCGCCACGGTCGAACGCGTGCGAGCGGTGGTTGAAGAGCACGGTTTCACCCCCAACCCGCAAGCGGCCGGGCTGCGCAGCCGGCACACACGCACACTGGGGTTTATCCTTCCCGACCTTGAAAACCCGAGTTATGCGCGCATCGCCAAGCAACTGGAAAAAGGTGCCCGTGCCCGTGGCTATCAGTTATTGATCGCCAGCTCCGATGATGCACCCGACAGCGAGCGTCAGTTGCTCAAATTGTTTCGTGCCCGCCGTTGCGATGCCCTGTTCGTCGCCAGTTGCTTGCCCGCCGAGGATGACAGCTACCGCACACTGCAAGAGCTGGGCATACCGATTATTGCAATTGACCGGACACTGGACCCGACGCGTTTTAGCTCGGTGATCAGCGATGACTGCGAAGCCAGTCTGCAATTGACCCGCAGCCTGTTACAACCCATGCCGCGACAGATCGTTTTGATCGGCGCTCGCCCCGAGCTGAGCGTCAGTCAGGCGCGGGCGGCGGGCTTCAAAAAAGCCCTGGAGCACTTTGAAGGCGACATCCTGATTGAGCACGGCAGCGCCTTTAGCCGAGAGTGTGGCCGACGCATTATCGACGAGTTACTGGAGCGCCTCGGGCATTTCCCCGATGCACTGGTGACCACTTCGTACGTGTTGCTGCAAGGGATGTTCGATGCGCTGCTGGAGCATCCAGAACAGAAACCGCCGTTACGTCTGGCCACCTTTGGTGACACTCAGTTACTGTACTTCCTGCCATTGCCTGTAAATGCCATGGGCCAGCAGCATCAAAAAATTGCTGAAAAGGCACTGGACCTTGCCTTGGCGGCCATTGAAGATCAACGCTATGAACCCGGCATCCACGCCATTGCCCGAGTGTTCAAACAGCGCATTCATCAGGCCTGACCATGCATTTGATCGACAGCCATACTCATCTCGACTTCCCGGACTTCGATGCGGATCGCGCTCAAGTGCTGAGCCGGAGTCGGGCATTGGGTGTCGAGCAAATGGTGGTGCTGGGGGTCTATCAAGAAAATTGGCAGCGGCTATGGGACCTGGTGCAAACAGACAGTCATCTGTTTGCCGCGTTTGGCTTGCACCCGGTGTACCTCAATCAGCACCGGCCCGAACATATGACTGAACTGGGCGAATGGCTGAGTAGACTGGCCGGGCATCCGCAGGTGTGTGCCGTGGGTGAAATCGGCCTGGATTACTTTCTCCCCGAACTCGACCGTGGGGCTCAGCAACGGCTATTTGAAGCGCAGTTGCAATTGGCGGTCGATTTCCACCTTCCTGCCTTGCTGCATGTTCGACGTAGCCACGCGCAAGTGATTGCGACACTCAAACGTTTTCGGCTCAAACGCGGCGGGATTATTCATGCCTTTGCGGGCAGCCGGGAAGAGGCCCGCGAGTATATAAAGCTGGGCTTTAAATTGGGCTTGGGAGGTGCCGCGACATGGCCCCAGGCTTTACGGATGCGCAGAGTGATTGCTGATTTGCCGTTGAGTGCCATTGTGCTGGAAACCGACTCACCGGACATGGCGCCGGCCATGTTTGCCAACCAGCGCAACAGCCCACAGCATCTACCGGCCATATGCCAGGCGCTGGCGCAGGTGATGGGTATCAGTGAAGAGCAGTTGGCTGAGGTGACGACTGCGAATGCGTGTGAGGTGTTTGGTTGGGTGAGCACACAAGATCGACCCTCACCCTAACCCTCTCCCAGAGGGAGAGGGGACTAATAGCAAATGCAGATGTGCGCAACGACACCGATCAAGTCCCCTCTCCCTCCGGGAGAGGGTTAGGGTGAGGGGCTTTTGACGTTTAGAGCAATAACGTCCACACCGCAAAACCGGCATACCACAACAACGCCGCGCGCAGCAGCAAAGCCCACAGCGTGTCCAGGCTCACAATACCCTCAGGTCCCGCCTGCGGTGCCGCGATTTCTGCCGCTGCACAACCGGCCTTGTTGATCAACTGCTCGGCGCTAATGTGCCAATTCAACAATTCATGCAACATCACCCGGCCCACCGCCGCGAAATTGCCCACCAACGCAAAACTTGCCGCCAGCAACCGTACCGGCACCCAGTCAAAGGCATGGCGAAGTTGTTGCGCCCGTTCGACCAACTCCGGGTTTTTACCTTGCTCGGCAGCCAGCGCCAACAAGCGATAGCTCAAGGCAGCCACGGGGCCCAGCAGGAAGTACCAAAAAATCACCGCAAAAAAACCCTGATACGACTGCCACAGCAAATGGCTTTGCACCTTTTCCAGTAATTGCTCGCCATTTTCAGCGGTGATACCAAGGTCACGCTCAGCAACATGAGCACCGGCCTGCAAGTCGCCGCGGCGCCAGGCATCTCGGAATGGCCCTAGCCCGGCCTCTACATCGCCTCTGCCCAGACTGTAAATCACCACCAGCACATGCACTGGCAACGCCAACAGACCATAAGCCACAGGGTCGAGCACCCATAGCAACAAGGCCAGCAAGGCCACCGGGCAGAGAATCAGAATGGCTAAGACCAGCCAGGGGCGGGTCACGAACTTCGGGCTGGCTTCCAGTGCGTGCAACTCTCGCAGCCAGCCCCCGTCACGCTGAAAACGCTGGCGCAAACTCGAAAACTTTTCGATCAAGATCGCCAGCAGTAACACCACAAAACTCATTGCATCTCTCCTGTGTGCTGCAACGCGCCGCGATAGCGCTGCCAATCAAACGCAGGGCCCGGGTCAGTTTTACGCCCGGGGGCCACGTCACTGTGGCCACATATCCGTTGCACGGTAATGGCGGGATAAGCCCCTTGCAGTTGCAAGGTCAAAGCGACCAACGCGTCGTATTGAGCATCGGTGAACGGTAACTCATCGGTGCCTTCAAGCTCGATGCCCAGCGAGAAGTCGTTGCAAACCTCACGACCTTCAAAACTTGAAACACCGGCATGCCATGCGCGATCAAGGCATGAAACAAACTGCGTGATCTTGCCATCCCGTTCAATCAGAAAATGCGCACTGACTTTCAATTCACTGATGCTTTCGAAGAATGGATGCTCTGTGGCATTCAAATGATTCTGAAAGAACGCCTGAACCTTTCCGGTGGCAAACTGGCCGGGCGGCAAGCTGATGTTGTGGATAACCAGCAAGGAGATTTCGCCATCAGGGCGCTCATTGAAGTTGGGCGACGGGCAATGGCACACGCCTTCAAACCAACCGCTAGCGGGGTCCAGCAGCATACAGCCTCCTTCGACAACTCAAACCAAAGGTGCAGTATGCCGCGATGTGCCTGCAGATGGGCAGCAATCTGCCGTGGTCGCTTTAATGTGCCAGGCTGTCGATCATGGACGCCAGAGCCCGGTCGAATAACAGGCGCTCATCAATCAACTCAATCGCACCGCAGCGCAACTGTGCAATCAATTCCCCACGGGATTGTTCCACCACCTGAATACCGCTTCGGTTGACAAAAACATGCCGGTGTTCAGGGGCAACAATCGCAATGAGCTTGCAACGCTGGCGAATACCCTGCCCGTCCTTGATCTCGACCCAACTGCCAATGCGCAGTTGACTGACCAGCAACAACCCCAAGTGATCCTGCTCTTCCAACTCGGCCAGGGGCTCTGCCGGCACCTGCTGAGAAGGCGCTGACAGGCCATCGATGAGGGCGAATTCAAGGGCTTCGACGCGCTCTCTTTCGGCGTTGGTAAATAACAGAAAATCGTGCAGTACGGTTTCCAGCGCGTCAGGGGTGCTCCCTGAATAAGCAGCCAACTGCCGCACGACTTGCTCAATGCACGCGTGGAGCGGGTCATTGTCGCAATCAAGATTCGCGTCCCACCCGATCGCGGCCTGGGCCACGAGATTGAGCAAGCGCCGCGCCGGGTGCCTGTCAGAACTGAAAAAGTTCTGGTCCATTTGCGCAATCTTGAGGATGGGCAGTTGCACTTGAGCGACAAGATTCTTGAGCGCCGGCGAGAGGTTACGATCACCGCTGATGTATTCGAACAGTTGGCCCACCAACTGGCTCGCGTATTCCCCTGCACCCGGAACTTCCTGAGCGTGATCCGACGTGATCGCGCAGAGATTGGGCAATACCCCTGTGGCGATCAACAACTGATTGGCATCGGCATAAAGCTGCCCGGTATGCCTGAGCAGGTAATGTTCGAATAACTGCAGCGTGATCAGTTTGACTTTGATGTCGACACCTTGGTCGCGCTCAGCTTGAAGAAAATACTCACACAGCATCGCCGGCCCCAGAGGGTTGCTCTGTTCATCCAGCTTCACCCAACTCAAGGTGTTGAAACGCGTACTCAAATGGCACAAAGCCAGATGATCACGATTCAACACTTTCGACACCATCGAGTTGACGGCCTCGGCACGGACAAAATCATTGCCCAGCAGCGAAAAACTATTCGGGGAGAGCCCCTTGCCCAATAAAGTCGATTCATTGGCCGAGGGCTGGGTCAGGGCGATAAAGGCATCAAACAGGCGATTGAGAAAACCACGTTCAATATTCTTTCGTTTGAGCCGCAGGTCGCGCATGGCCTCGAAAAACAGACTTTGCTCGACATTGCTCCGGGCTTTGTCGGCCATCTCGAACAGGGCTTTATCCGCGTTATCAAACAGCACCTGCAACTGCTGCTTGAGTTGCTGTGCCGCTTTGTCATGCACTTGTGACAGGATCACGGGCAAGCGGGTGAGCGGCGAGTGGGTCGCCAACTCCGTTGAGGCCCATTGTGGCCCTCCCCCTTTCCCTTCATTGTGCATCCCGCCCCCCAATCATGCGCGTCAAAGCTATGACGCCAAATAGAAGGCGGATTATCTTGTAAATCATGCCGTTTGTGCCAGCAGACTCTTCACTTCATGGCATGAGTGGTTGAATTAAACCTCAAACTGCCGAAAACCGCACAATTGTGGCCATTTACTCTGGGTGTCGCGCGCACCTTGGGTTCACTCCCGGCATGCCTCTATAATCGAAGCACTTTGTTTGTGGAGCTCGTTATGCCGAATTTACGTCTGGCCGACCTCACTGCCGAAATCGAAGCCAACGTGCGCCGTGCGTTAGCCGAAGACCTCGGCAGCGGCGACATCACTGCACAGCTGATCCCGGCCGAACGCCTGGCCAAAGCTTCAATCATTACGCGCCAAGCGGCTGTCATCAGCGGAACAGCGTGGGTCGATACCGTATTTCGTCAGCTGGACCCGCGTGTCGCAGTGCATTGGCAAGTGTGCGATGGCGAGCGCGTAACCCCGAACCAAATACTCTTTCACCTTGAAGGCCCGGCCCGCTCTCTGCTCAGCGGGGAACGCAGTGCCCTGAACTTTCTGCAACTGTTATCCGGTGTCGCGACTCACGCGCAGTCGCTGGCCGATCAGGTTGCCGATACCCAGGTCAAACTGCTCGACACCCGTAAAACCTTGCCCGGCCTGCGTCTAGCACAGAAATACGCCGTGACCTGTGGCGGTTGCCACAACCACCGCATCGGCCTGTACGACGCCTTTTTAATCAAGGAAAACCACATTGCAGCCTGCGGCGGCATTGCTCAGGCCATCATTGCCGCGCACAAAATTGCCCCGGGAAAACCCGTGGAAATCGAAGTAGAAAGCCTCTCGGAACTCAAAGAGGCGCTGGCGGCTGGCGCAGACATCATCATGCTCGACGAGTTGAGCATGGACGATATGCGCGAGGCCGTGCGCCTTAACGCGGGCAAGGCCAAACTGGAAGCCAGCGGCGGGATCAACGAAGCCACACTGCTTCCTATCGCCCAAACCGGGGTGGACTACATTTCAATTGGCGCCATGACCAAGGATGTCAAAGCGGTCGATTTGTCGATGCGGTTGAGTGTCTAGCGGGGGTTAGAGCTTCAAGCGCTGCAAGCTACAGCCGGGTCTCAGCTTTTACCTGGAGCTTGCAGCTTAAAGCTTGCCGCTGCTTCAAACCCCAACAACCACTGTTTGGCAGCCAGCCCACCAGCAAACCCGGTCAGGCTGCCGTTGCTACCAATCACACGATGACACGGGATGATGATCGGGATTGGGTTGCGTCCGTTGGCAGCGCCCACCGCCCGTGAGGCTTTGGGGCGATCAAGCTGTTGCGAAATCTGCCCATAGCTGGCCGTTGTCCCGTATGCAATGGTCGTCAGCGCCTGCCATACCGACTGCTGGAAATCAGTGCCCTGCGGCTTGAGCGGCAGATCAAAAGTCTGTCGCTCTCCCGAGAAATACGCTTCAAGCTGGTGACGAACTTGCGCCAGCTGTTGCGCTGAATGCACCCAACCGTCCAGCGGCTCGTGCGGACGCTTTTCAAACTCGAAACGCACCTCTCGCAGTCCTTCATCATCGGCAACCAAAAAAAGAGGGCCGATAGGTGAAGGCATTTGATCGTAATAAATAAGGCTCATGCTCCCTCCTTGCGGGCTGCCGCCGAGTCTGTGGCAGCGCGCCATAAATACATGACGGAATAGGCCCGCCACGGGCGCCAGCTTTCGGCCAGCGATTGCAACGCTTGGGTCGTCAAGGGTACGCCGTGAGGGTTGGCCTCGCGCCGCAAAATCAAATCTGCTGCGGGAAAAGCATCCGGGTGTTTAAGCACGCGCATGGCGATGTAATGAGCCGTCCATGGGCCAATGCCCGGTAATTGCACCCAGCGCTCAATAAAAGTGGGTAAAGGTTGCTCAAGGGCAAAGTCAACACGACCTTCCACCAGAGCACGCGCAATACCTTTGATCGTATCGATACGTGCCTGAGTAATCCCCATCTGCCCCAGATCCGCGTCGGCCAGTTGTGCAGGGCCAGGAAACAACCTCTCAAGGCGGGTTCCGGAGGGGGATTCAATCACCACTCCATAGCGCTGCACAATGCGACTGGCCAAGGTACGCGCGGCGGCCACGCTGACTTGCTGGCCCAATACCGCCCGCACGGCCACTTCAAAACCGTCCCAACCGCCCGGCAGCCGCAGGCCCGGATAGCGGGCCATTATCGGCGCCAGCAGTGGGGAGGCACTTAACGTTTGAGCAATGGCGAGCGGATCAGCGTCCAGATCAAACATCCGCCGAACCCGTGAAACCACGCCCAGCATTTGGCTCGGTGCCACATTCAACAGTTCCAATTGCAACGCATGCTGCTCACCGGGCCACGCGCTGATCCGCAACCAGCCAGGGGCATCGCCCGTGCCAATGACCCGTTGATAGCTGTGCTCATCCACCTGTTCAATGCCGGGTAAGGCACGGTTGCGTAGAAACCCCAGCAGCGCCGCGAAATCATAAGGCGGGCGATAACTCAGGCGCAGCACCAATGCATTGTCCGCCCGCGCTTTTGGGCTGCGCCTGAAAGCTCTGGGCTGCACGTGATTGGCCTCGGCAAAGGCTGCATTGAAACGCCGCAGGCTGCCAAAACCTGAAGCCATCGCCACTTCAGTGATCGACATAGGGGTTTCGGTCAACAGTTGCTTGGCAAAAAGCAATCGCTGAGTGGCGTGCACCGCCATCGGTGGTGCGCCCAAATACTGCACGAACAACCTGCGTACTTGCCGGGCGCTGACATGCAAGCGCTCAGCCAGCCTCTCCAGCGAGTGGTCAGCCAAAAAACCTTCATTGATCAGTTTCAACGCTCGGGCCACTAAATGCTCACCCTGCTGCCAGAAGGGATTACCCGGTGCCAGCTCCGGGCGGCAACGCAAACAAGGGCGAAAACCCTCGGCTTGAGCCGCCGCAGCACTGGGGTAATACACCACGTTTTCAGCTTTGGGCGCGCGCGCCGGACAGACCGGGCGGCAGTAGATGCGCGTACTCAGCACCGCTGTAAAAAACACCCCGTCGAACCGCGAATCGCGGCTCAGACGCGCGATTTCACAGGCGGCGGTGCTGGGTACACTAAGACTGTCGGATGTGTTCATAGCCTGCACGATAGCACTGGCAATGGGCCGAATCTCGCCATTTTCGGACGTGGATGTTGCCGTTTTGCGGGCGCTTAAGGCTCCCTCTAAATTAAATACGTACCGGTGCGAGGCTTACTTGCACGCTCCCTTTTCCAGACACGTACCGCTTTGTGTCCACACCAGGGTGCTACCCGATTCACTTAACGCAGGCGCCAGCACGCTGGTCCAGCCACCCGCAGCCTGAGTGCCGGTCAGGGTAATCACGCCATCAATCACCGTCATGCCAGCAGCCAGGTTATCCGTCGCATCGGCCGGCCCAGGAATGCCATGGCTGCCTGCATCGCATACCGTCAAATCATTGCTCTCGCTGTAGCACAGTGCTACCGCGGTTTTGTAGGTGTTGCTAATGGCGTTCACTTCTGCGAACCGGGCCTTCATGGTGTGCTCGGTGTAAGCGGGCAATGCAAACGAGGCGATCAGACCAATAATCGCTACCACGATCATCAATTCGATCAGGGTGAAGCCTTTTTGTTGTTTCACAAGTCATCTCCAAAATAAAGACGCGGCACCTTGGCCAAATGCCATAGCCGTTCTGAGCCGCCAAAAATGGCGCACAGGCTATCAAGGTTAGCCCGCCGATGCTCCACAACCGCTCCGCTGACACCTTTGGACACGCTCCCATGGACGGTCTGGCATGAACGGCACCTAGTCTTTTGGTTCAGCGCTCGCACGAGCCATCAGCGCCACAAGGACCAGCCGCATGCCTACACAACCCGTTAAGACCCGTCTGTATCAGTGGGAAGGAACAGACCTCGCGGGGGCCAAAACCAAGGGGGAAACAAGCGCCGAAAGTCAGGCGATGATACGCGTTCTGCTGCGCCGCCAAGGTATTTCCGCATGTCACATTCGACGTAAAACCCATCGCGGACGACTCGGCGTTCAATCCATCAAAGGGTTGGATATCATGCTGTTCACACGCCAACTGGCCTCGTTGATCAAAGCAGGCATTTCACTGATACAAGCATTGGACGTGATTGCTGAGGGAGTTGAGCTGCCCGCCATGCGTGAACTGGTGATCGACCTGAAACAGGACATCTGCGCAGGCACCAGCCTGGCCAATGCATTACGTAAAAAACCGGCACATTTCGACGCTCTTTTTTGCAACTTGATTGATGCCGGCGAACAGGCAGGTGCTTTGGATGTACTGCTGGAACGCATAGCAACCTATAAAGAAAAAACCCAGGCACTGAAAAAGAAAATACAGAAAGCCATGACCTACCCTATCGCCGTACTGGTGGTGGCAGTGATGGTCTGCGGGATTTTATTGCTCGAAGTCGTACCGCAATTTCAACGTGTATTCAGTTCGTTTGACGCTCAACTTCCAGCGCTCACCCTGTGGGTCATCGCGTTATCGCAGGTGCTTCAAGACCACGCAATAGGGTTGGTGTCAGCGGTGAGCCTTGTGGTTGCGGGCCTGCGCTATCGGTACAAACACTCTGAGTTGTTACGTCAAAACATTGATAAATGGCTACTAAAAATGCCCGTTATGGGTAACCTGCTGCACGTGTCGGCCATTGCCCGCTTCGCCCGCACACTCGCAACGACCATTGCCGCCGGGGTGCCCTTGCTGGAGGCGCTAAATGCTGTCGCCGGCACCACAGGCAACAACGTTTATAAAGACGCCGTGCTAAAGCTTAAACATCAGGTGGCAACAGGGTCGCAGATCCATGTCGCCATGGCCGCTACCGGCGTATTTCCCGGCATGGCGATTCAGATGACAGCTATAGGCGAAGAATCCGGCACACTGGAAAGCATGCTTGACCATCTGGCCACCTATTATGAGAACGAGGTCGACACATTGACCGATAGCCTGACAACCTTGATGGAGCCAGCCATCATGCTGGTATTGGGCGTCATGGTAGGCGGTCTGGTAATCGCCATGTATCTACCTATATTCAAACTAGGCCAAGTAATTTGAGCATGATCGACCTGTTCACCCGTTACACCGACCTCTTCATTGCCAGCGCACTTGTACTTGGATTACTGGTAGGCAGCTTTCTCAATGTGCTGGTGTGGCGCCTGCCCAAGATGCTTGAGCACGATTGGCAAGCGCAAGCTCGCGAGTTGCTGTCTCTGCCCGCGCCCGACAAAGGCCCTGTGTATAACTTGTTGCTGCCCCACTCTCATTGCCCCCATTGCCAACACCGCCTGCGTGCATGGGAAAACATCCCGGTAATCAGTTACCTGTTCCTGCGCGGCAAGTGCGCGCAATGCAAGAAAGCCATTAGCCCGCGTTACCCGCTGACCGAGCTGGCCTGTGGATTATTGTCAGCCTTTATCGCCTGGCATTTTGGCGTCAGTGCGCAAGCGGGCTGGATGCTCGTGCTGACCTGGGGGTTGATCGCCATTTGCCTGATCGATCTGGAGCATATGATCGTTCCTGATGTGCTGGTGTTGCCCCTACTGTGGCTGGGCTTGCTGCTCAACAGTTTCGACACCTTTACCAGCCTGTCGCAGGCGGTTTGGGCCGCCGCATTGGGCTATGCCTGCCTGTGGTCGATCTTTTGGGTCTTCAAACTGCTGACCGGCAAGGACGGCCTGGGCTATGGCGACTTCAAATTACTGGCCATGATTGGCGCGTGGGGCGGCATCGCGGTGCTACCGTTAACCCTGCTGCTCGCCTCGCTATCGGGCGCGGTGGTTGGCGTGTTGATGCTGGCCTTGCGCCGCACGCAAGCCTCTACTCAGATCCCCTTTGCCCCCTACCTGGCAATTGCTGGCTGGATTGCATTGCTCTGGGGTGATCAAATAACCACTTTCTATTGGCAGCTTTCGAGTTGATATGAATACCCCTTCTGCACACCCCTGGATTCTCGGCCTGACTGGCGGCATCGGCAGCGGCAAAAGTGCTGCCGCCGAGCATTTTGCGGCGCTGGGCGTCCACGTGGTTGACGCCGATCATGCGGCGCGCTGGGTAGTGGAACCGGGGCGCCCGGCGCTGAGCAAAATTGCTGAGCACTTCGGCGAGCATGTGCTGCAAGCCGATGGGCAACTCAATCGCGGTGCGTTGCGCACGCTTGTTTTCAGCGAACCGGAGCAACGCCGCTGGCTCGAAGCCCTGCTGCACCCGCTGATTCGTGAAGAAATCGCCAACAATCTGGCACAGGCCCAATCGCCTTACGCCATTCTGGTTTCACCGTTATTGATCGAGTCCGGGCAACACACCACGACTCAACGCGTGCTGGTGATCGACGTGCCGCAGGCGTTGCAGATTCAGCGCACGCTTAAACGCGACAACACCAGCGAAGAACAGGTACACGCCATTCTCAAGGCACAAGCCAGCCGCGAAGATCGCCTTCGCCACGCTGACGACATACTCACCAATGACCGCGACCTGCAGGCTCTCAAGACAGAAGTCGAGCGCCTGCATCATTTTTATTTAACGTTGCGCGGAGGCCAACCATGACCAAACCTATGACCGTAGACTGCCCGACTTGTGGCACAGCCCTGGAATGGAAGCCCACCAACCCGTTCCGTCCATTTTGCTCTGACCGCTGCAAACTGATCGATCTGGGTGCATGGGCCAGCGAAGAGCACAAAATCCCGGTTAGCCCGGATGCTGAAGATGAACTTTTTTCTGAAGACTTGCCTGAGCAAGTGCATTAAACGAGGAGCGCCGGGCAGCGGCTGCGAGCCCGAACACGTTTCGGGCTCTCGGTAACCCCTGTTTCAACGCTAAGGTGCCTGTATATGGACGACTCAGATTATCTGCGCCTGCTCACGATCCAGGCCGAACAAGCCAATGCATTTTTATCCAATGCTCGCAAATGGGAGCGTGAGCGCTGGGTATGCCAGCGCCTGCTTCAGGGGTTGAATGTTCCCTACCACACTGAAGACTTCACACCCGCCAGCCAGGAACCCCCGGATGTGCTGTTTGGCGAAGCGCGTTTCGAAGTGTTTTTTGTGCTCGACGAAGGTCGACGCTTGAATGACGAATGGCGCGAAGAGCTCCAACGACGACGCAGTGCATATTCCCTGAGCCAACTGGTACGCCGTGAAGCACGGCCCAAACGCATTCCCGCGAGCAAGCTGCTGCAACGACTGGGCCCGACTCTGCACAAAAAAGCCAAGAACTATTTAGAGCGTGATATCGATCTGGGTCAACTGGACATCATTGCCTTCTCCAGCCTCAAACGCGAGGTACTGGACCTCAACAGCCACTTCCCGCCGCCGACCGAATATTTGCGTATGGGCTGGCGCTCCTTGTCACTGGTGGGCCCCACCTTCGCCCGTGTGCTCTTCGCGCAACCGGATGCACCCGATTTTCTACGCAACAACCTGGGCCGCAGCATTATTTTTGATGTGGGTATCAGTCTGTGAGCCCTCTGCAAGAGTTGATAGCGAACGTCCCGCAAACCGGGCTCGTACGCTGGATTGGCGTACGCCCCGAATCTCGTGCCGAAATGCTGGTGCTCGATGCCGTCGAAGCCCGGCGCGAAGCCGGACTGACCGGCGACCATGCACGACCCGGCGCTCGCTATGCCCGACAAGTCACACTTATTCAGTGGGAGCATCTGGCTGTGATCAACTCATTGCTGGGACGGGCGCCCGATCAACCGGTTGTGGCGCAAGACTTGCGCCGCAATCTGGTCATCAGCGGGATCAACCTGTTTAGCCTCAAAGGCCGACGGTTCAAGATTGGCCAGGCCATTTTCGAAACGACCGGCTGGTGCCAACCCTGCGCCCGGCTTGAGCAACGGCTGGGTGAGGGGACGTTTCAGGCAGTACGCGGCCATGGCGGTATCACGGCACGGGTAATTGAAAGTGGCATCATTCGTCTAGACGACCAAGTAAGTGTCGAGCCGCTGGGTCCCAACGGCTATGCTTCATTTCATCCCGGTTGATCACTGCTGTAGCTTTAACACCGCCTGCAACGTCTATCGGATGAGGCCTTAAATATGTCCAGCCGCCTGAACCCAGATGATCAAAAGCATGTCGAAGAGTACCTGCTGCTTCCTCAACACCAAGTTGAGCGCCGGCCTTTCAGGCCTTGGCTGCTCCTTGCTGTGGTGGTGATCGTGGTGATTGGCCTCGGCCTTTTGAGCCGCCTCCTGAGTTATCTGGCGCTATGAGCTGCGTAGCGCTCGCCCGGATTGCTCAGGCACAGAATTTTTTTTCAAGCCTTGTGAGTGATACCTATGTCCCATCGTATTGTTATTGTCGGCGGCGGTGCCGGCGGCCTGGAGTTGGCGACCCGCCTGGGCAAGACTCTGGGTAAGCGCGGCAAAGCCAGCGTCACGCTGGTCGACGCCAACCTGACCCATATCTGGAAGCCGTTGCTGCATGAAGTCGCCGCTGGCTCGCTGAACTCCTCTGAAGATGAGCTCAACTATGTCGCCCAAGCTAAATGGAACCACTTCGAGTTCCAGCTGGGGCGCATGAGCGGTCTGGACCGCGATGGGAAAAAGATCTCATTGTCGGCGACCCTCGACGAAAACGGTCAGGAATTGGTGCCTGCGCGCGACTTGAGTTACGACACGCTGGTGATTGCCGTGGGCAGTACCACCAACGACTTCGGCACCCAGGGCGCAGCGGAGCACTGTTTGTTTCTCGACACCCGCAAACAGGCAGAGAAGTTTCACCAACAATTGCTTAATCACTACCTGCGCGCGCACGCCGGGCAAACCGATGCCGTTGAGCAAATCAGCGTCGCAATTGTAGGTGCCGGGGCAACCGGTGTTGAACTGGCCGCCGAACTGCACAATGCCGCGCACGAGCTGGCGGCTTACGGGCTGGATCGGATCAAGCCGGAAAACATGCACATCACTCTGATCGAAGCCGGTCCACGGGTGCTGCCTGCCCTGCCGGAACGTATTGGCGGGCCTGTGCATAAAACCCTGGAAAAACTTGGCGTCACCGTACTGACTAACGCCGCCGTGAGCGAAGTGACTGCTGACAGCCTGATCACCAAGGATGGTCAAGTCATTCCTGCCAGCCTGAAAGTATGGGCAGCAGGCATTCGGGCACCGGGCTTTCTGAAAGACATTGCCGGGCTGGAAACCAACCGCATTAACCAATTGGTCGTGCGCCCTACCCTGCAAACGACGCACGATGACAACATCTTTGCCTTTGGCGACTGTGCGGCGTGCCCGCAACCGGGCAGTGACAAGATGGTTCCTCCTCGCGCGCAAGCCGCTCACCAGCAAGCGTCGCTGCTGGCCAAGTCGTTGAAACTGCGCCTGGAAGGTAAAACGCAATTACCGGACTACCACTACCGCGATTATGGCTCGCTGATTTCGCTGTCGAGCTTTTCGGCGGTGGGTAACTTGATGGGCAGCTTGATGGGTACCGTCATGCTGGAAGGCTGGTTGGCGCGAATGTTCTATATCTCGCTGTATCGCATGCATCAGATGGCGCTTTACGGCACGTTCCGTACGTTGATGCTGATGCTTGGCAGCAGAATCGGACGCGGCACCGAGCCGCGTCTGAAACTGCACTAAATAACCACCCTCGGCCCCGCGAGCAAGCGCTTGCGGGGCGCAGAACCTAACGACCCGTGTGGTTACCCGCCTCGCCCTCACGGCCTTTGAAGCCATGAGGCTGGTGCTCATCGAAGAACTCAACCGCACGTTTGAAGTCAGCCAACAGCAACTTGGCCATGTCGATCGACAGGCCCTGCTTGACCAGAATCCGCTGCACGACGACGTTTTCGACATTTGCTGGCAAGCTATACGCCGGCACCAACCAACCCCGCGTACGCAACCGATCCGCCAGATCATAGAGCGAATAACTCACCTTCGCGCCCGGCTTCAAACGCCATGTGAGCGCGGGGATACCCAACTGTGGATTGCCGTCATAGAGCATTTCGAACGGGCCGATCTTGACCACTTCGCTGGCCAGAAATTGTGCCGTTTCATAGCACGCCGAATGAATTCGCTCGTAACCTTCACGCCCCAGGCGCAAGAAATTGTAGTACTGCGCAATGATTTGCCCCGCCGGACGTGAGAAGTTCAAGGCGAAGGTTGGCATGTCCCCGCCCAGGTAATTCACGTGGAAGATCAAACCTTCAGGTAGCTCTTTGACGTCACGCCAGATCACCCAGCCTGCCCCCAGCGGTGCCAAGCCAAACTTGTGCCCCGATGTACTGATGGACTTGACGCGTGCGACGCGGAAATCCCAAAGAACATCGGGTGCACAAAACGGAGCCAGCATCGCGCCACTTGCACCGTCAACGTGAATATCAACGCTCAGGCCAGTGCGCTTGTCCAGATCATCCAGCGCATCCGAAAGCGGTTTTACCGTTTCATACAGACCGGTGAAGGTCTGCCCAAACGTTGGTACTACCACAATCGTATTTTCATCAACACGCGACAGCATGTCTTCGGGTGTCATAAACCACTGCCCTTCGGACATCGGCACTTCACGAATTTCGACATCCCAGTAACGGGCAAATTTGTGCCAGCAAACTTGTACCGGACCACAGACCATGTTCGGGGTGGACGTAGGCTTGCCTGCCGCCTTGCGTACCGCACGCCAGCGCCACAGAGCAGCGAGACCGCCGAGCATGCAAGCCTCACTGGAGCCTACGGTTGATGTGCCGATAGTGGTGGCAGCTTCCGGGGAGTGCCATAGGTCCGCCAGCATGTGAATGCAACGGTTTTCCAGCTCGGCGGACTGAGGGTATTCGTCCTTGTCGATCATGTTTTTGTCGATCGACAGGTCCATCAGTTTGTGAACTTCATCCTCTTCCCACGTTTGGCAAAACGTGGCGAGGTTCTGCCGAGAGTTGCCATCGAGATACAACTCATCATGAACCAGCTGAAACACATCCCCGGGGGATTGCTCAGCCTCGGGAAATTGCTTGGTCGCTGCAACATGCGCCAGCGCGGAAGAACCAAATACAGGGTCAATATCCTTATTGCTCTTGATACGGTGAAGGGCCATTTAATCTCTCCTTGAGTATGGGTCAACCGGGGCGTGCCTGAATCAACTGAGGCTCGATCAGACCCAGCCAGCATAGACAACCTTTTGGGGGATGCCCTCCGATAATCGATCGATGTGAATTTTCCGATCTATAGTCTTTGTCTTCAACGTACTCACGGAGCGAGCACCATGAAACAAAGACCCACCACCCTCAATAGCGAGGTCAAGCAGGCACTGGACGAAGCGCTGCAGCGCTATAGCGGCAACCATCATGGAAAAAACGCCAGTTACATTCCCTATCTGGCCTCAGTACCTTCAAATTTGTTTGGCATCAGCATCATGTTTTGCGATGGCACGCATGCCGAAGTGGGCGACACCGATTACGCCTTCGCCATTGAGTCAATTTCCAAGGTATTTACGCTGGCCCACGTGCTGGATGAAGTGGGGCCCCAAGTCTTGCGCAGCAAGATCGGCTGCGACCCGACTGGCGAACCCTTCAATTCGGTCATTGCTCTGGAACTGCACAAAGGCCGCCCCCTGAACCCCTTCGTCAACGCCGGTGCGATGGCGACTGTCAGCCTGATCAAAGCCGAGACGGCAAAAGATCGCTGGGATCAGATTCAAGCAACCTACAACGCTTTCGCAGGGCGCGAATTAGCGGTCAACGAAGAAGTTTATCAATCGGAAGCCAACACCAATCAGCACAACCGCGGCATTGCCTGGCTGTTGCAAAGCTATGGCTATATGCACGCCGATCCCATGCAAGTGTGCGACGTTTACACCCGCCAATGCTCCGTTTCGATCACCTGCCATGACCTCGTGACCATGGGCGTGACACTGGCTAATGGCGGCGTGAACCCCATTACGGGCAAGCGTGTTGTGGCCGCTAAAAATGTGGCACCGATTCTTTCCGAGATGACCTTGAATGGCCTGTATGACACCACGGGCGACTGGTACTACAAGGTCGGCTTACCGGGTAAAAGCGGGGTTGGCGGTGGAATTCTGGCCGTAGTGCCGGGCGTGTGCGCCATTGCCGCCTTTGCCCCGCCTTTGGATGTGGCGGGTAACAGCGTGCGCGGCCAGCTAGCCGCCGAGCACCTGAGCCGCACGCTTAATCTGAGCCTGCTGCACGAATTCGCGTAAGGGAGCGAGACACTTATGGCTACTACCAGTAAAGCTAAAACATACATGTCGTGGCTCACCATCTGCTTCATGATGGTTGCCGCGGTTGCCAGCATCCGCTCCTTGCCAAGCATGGCGGTCTACGGTTTGGGCTCGGTGTTTCTGTACGTAATTCCGGCGCTGCTGTTCTTCATTCCGGTGTCACTGGTTGCCTCTGAACTGGGCACAGGTTGGAACGGCGGGATTTACGGCTGGGTGCGCCAAGCATATGGCGACCGACCGGGCTTTTTCATCATGTGGTTCATGTGGGTACAAGTGGTCACCTGGTACCCCATCGTCCTGGGCTTTGGCGCCAGCACGCTGGCTTACCTGATCAATCCTGAACTGGCCAAGAGCGGGGTTTTCACCACTGCGGTGATCATCGTCCTGTATTGGCTATCAACGTTCGTGGCGCTTAACGGGCTGACAGCCCTGTCGAAATTGACCTCCTGGTTCATGTTGCTGGGCACGGCCTTACCCGCTGCGCTCTTGGTGCTGCTCGGCGTGGCCTGGCTGGTACTGGGGCATAAATCGGCAACACCCTTGACGTGGGACGCGCTGATTCCAGCCATTTTCGACACCCACACCACAGTAAAAGCCGGCGTTCATAATCTGCACCCGGACTTTTGGCAGGAATTTACCGGAGCCATCACCGGCCTGGTGCTGATCGTCAGCAACTTCCTGGCGTTCGCCGGTATTGAAATGAACGCCATTCACGCCCGTGAGCTGCGCAACCCGCAAAAAGAAATGCCGCGCGCAATCCTGTTGGCGTTCTTCATGATTCTGTTGGTGTTCATCCCACCGACCGTGGCGATTTCGCTGGTGGTGCCGGCGGATTCGACCAGCCTGACCGCGGGCGTCATTCAGGCTTACTCGGCCTTTTTTGAAGGTTTCGGCATACCGTGGGCAACGCCCATTCTGGCTATCCTGCTGATTATCGGTGCATTGGGCGGGGTGCTGGCCTGGACGGCGGGGCCATCAACAGGCCTGCTGTTCGTCGGTAAAGCCGGCATGCTTCCACCCATCTTTCAGCAAGTGAACAAAAAGGGCGTGCAGAAAAACATCCTGTACTTACAGGCCATCATCGTCACCCTGCTTTCAACGATCTATATCTTTATCGACAACGTATCCGATGCCTTCTGGATGATCAGCGCCATGGCCGCGTTGATGTACCTGATCATTTACGTGTTCATGTTCCTGGCCGCCATGAAGTTGCGTAAAACTCAGCCCAACGTCAAACGCGGTTATGTGCTTAAAGGGCTGCACGGCTGGTGCTATCTGGGTCTGTTTTCGACCTGCGTGGCGCTGATCTTCGGCTTTATTCCACCGAACAGTTTCAGCAGCATGCCGTTCTTTGAATACGCGGGGATATTACTGCTCGGGCTGATCATCGCGGGGATACCGCCCTTTATCTTCTATGCGGTGCGCAAACCTTCATGGCAGATGGTGCCCAAGGCAGAAGCCGATCAGTACTCCGCAGCACTGCAAGACTTGCAAGATGCAGACGACAAGGCTGCTGCCGCGACGGCCGCAAGCAACAGCACGACATCAACGACCCCTCCCCCTGCTCCAGCGGCAACCTGAGATGGCACGTGGTCGCTGCCTGGGGCAGTGACCACAGACTGGGTTTAACACAGGTGTAAAAAAAGCGTCCCAACGGACGCATTTTTTATGAGTAACGCGAATACGGCTCTCGATAGAGCCGTTTTTCATCCGGAGGCTTATCGGTGGTCGCTGGGAATAATGATCGCGTTACAAATGCCGGGGATGTTGCTGTGGCACGCGAGCACGCGGTTGCACTTTAACTACCCCAGCGTTACCCTTCCGACGTCGCTGCTCATCAGCGAACGGGTTTAGCGGCCCGAGTTCATACAGGCGCACAGCGCCCACCATTCAGATGACAGGCGCTTTTTTGTGCCCGCCTATCTGTTTATGGCGGTTGTGCGTGGGAGACCCTCGGGTCTGCCGGGGTCCTGTATGCCCGGTCCGCTAACCTGCGCACAGCTGCCACCCTAATTCGTTTAGCGGCGAACCGTGGTAGCTCCTCACATACAGGAGTAATGCCAGATGCACGCTCTCAATCCGTTCAAAAAATGCCCTACGCGCACTGTCGCCCTGCCCAAAGCCCAACATCTCGATGCGAAACGAGGTGACCTATGAACGCCTCCCCGTTGATCAAAACTGTTGGCGGCGCCACCTTTGGCGTCTGCAACGCAGAGAACCAACGCCTGTTCAGCGTCATTGCCGGTGTCTCGGGCGAAGAAGCCCTACAACACGCCTCGTTACTGTTGAACTGTGTCAACAGACTCTCGTACCTGGGCGCCATGGACGATGGCCACGAAACCATGCGTTGGGCGTCGCACTACCTCAGCGAGATGGCGAAGGCGATCATTGATGACGTGACCCTGGGGCTGCAAGACGTTCCTTGACACGCATCATGAGCGCTTCTCCTTGATGCCTAGTGCCCATCCTGCCTACGCTCGGTCGCCAACTGCCGATCGACCTGGCGGCTTTCCACGTGCAACGCACCTATTGATTTAAAGCGGGAGCAGCATATTAGGCAATCCTTCCCGTCGAATATCAGCTAGTGCTCACCTGAAGAGGGCTATTCTTACCAAATCGCAGGCACAAAAAAGCCGGTCATCCCTGAGGATAAACCGGCTGTTTTGGTCTTGCGATATGGTGGGTCGTGTGGGATTCGAACCTACGACCAATTGGTTAAAAGCCAACTGCTCTACCAACTGAGCTAACGACCCAAAAAACAGGTTTGAAAATGGCTCCACGACCTGGACTCGAACCAGGGACCCAATGATTAACAGTCATTTGCTCTACCAACTGAGCTATCGCGGAACTGCATATTTCAATAACAACTGGATAAAAAAAGCGCCCCTGCGGACGCTTTTTTTATGGCAACTGATGCAATTGGCATCAGCACCGTATTTTCTACACCCACTACTGCCGGGCAGAAAATGGTCGGGGTAAGGGGATTCGAACTCCTGACATCCTGCTCCCAAAGCAGGCGCGCTACCGGACTGCGCTATACCCCGGTAAAAAAAAGGCACCTTCAAGAGGCGCCTTCTGCGATCAGCGCTTTTGGCCTCTGATCTTAAGATCTAGCTTCAGCGAACTGAAACCAAAAATGGTGGGTCGTGTGGGATTCGAACCTACGACCAATTGGTTAAAAGCCAACTGCTCTACCAACTGAGCTAACGACCCAAAAATGGTCGGGGTAAGGGGATTCGAACTCCTGACATCCTGCTCCCAAAGCAGGCGCGCTACCGGACTGCGCTATACCCCGGCTTGAAAATGGCTCCACGACCTGGACTCGAACCAGGGACCCAATGATTAACAGTCATTTGCTCTACCAACTGAGCTATCGCGGAACTACATATTTCAATTTACAACATTACTGCCTTACAACTTTGCAGCACTCTTTGACTTCACCGTATCGCTACGCTTGCGTCTCTAAGGCGGGCCATTTTACAACCTTTGAAACCCTTGTCAACCCTTATTTTTCGTTAGAAGACAATGATTTAGCTCTTCTTACGGGCTTCCTGGTTTGGGCCAAGTTGCCGTTACGGGTGACTTACTGCGGGGCGCATCTTACAAGCGTTTTCCTTACAGATCAACACTCTAAGAAAAAAAAGGCCTCGCCAAGCGAGGCCTCTCTTAAAACACCACCACAAAGCCTTATGCGAAGACGATTTCGTCGTCTTTCACAGTGGCCACCACCGTAGTGCCCGGCATGAACTGACCCGAAAGAATCAGCTGTGCCAGAGGGTTTTCGATCCAGCGCTGGATCGCACGTTTCAGAGGACGTGCGCCATAGACAGGGTCGTAACCTACCGCAATCAGCTTGTCCAAAGCTTCTTGGCTCAACTCCAGGCTCAGATCACGCTCAGCCAGACGGCTACGCAGACGACCCATCTGGATTTCAGCAATACCGGCAATCTGATCACGGGCCAGAGGCTCGAAGATCACCACTTCATCGATCCGGTTCACAAACTCCGGACGGAAGTGCGTGCTGACAGCATCCATCACCGCTGCCCGTTGCGCTTCGCGATCGCCAACCAGTTCCTGGATCTGTGCAGACCCCAGGTTGGAGGTCATCACGATCACCGTATTGCGGAAGTCAACGGTGCGACCATGGCTGTCAGTCAGACGGCCATCCTCAAGCACTTGCAGCAACACGTTGAACACGTCCGGGTGAGCCTTCTCGACTTCGTCCAGCAAGATCACCGAATACGGTTTGCGGCGCACAGCTTCGGTCAAGTAGCCGCCTTCCTCGTAACCCACGTAGCCAGGTGGCGCACCAATCAGTCGAGCCACAGAATGTTTCTCCATGAACTCGGACATGTCGATCCGTACCATCGCCTCTTCCGTATCAAAGAGGAACTCGGCCAGCGCCTTGCACAACTCGGTTTTACCCACACCGGTTGGGCCCAGGAACATGAACGAGCCGCTTGGACGGTTCGGGTCACTCAGCCCGGCGCGCGAACGGCGTACGGCGTTGGACACGGCCACTACGGCCTCGTCCTGACCAATTACGCGCTCATGCAGCAAGCTTTCCATTTTCATCAGTTTGTCGCGCTCGCCTTCGAGCATTTTGGATACCGGAATACCGGTCCACTTCGACACGACTTCGGCAATTTCTTCTTCAGTCACTTTGCTGCGCAACAATTGATTCTCGGTCTTGTTGCTGTGCTCATCGACCATTTGCAGGCTGCGTTCCAGGTCGGGAATGACCCCGTACTGCAATTCGGCCATGCGATTGAGGTTGCCACTACGACGCGCCACTTCAAGCTCTTGACGCGCTTGCTCGATCTTTTGCTGGATCTGGGCAGAACCCTGCACTTCAGCTTTTTCCGAAGTCCAGATTTCTTCCAGGTCAGAATACTCACGCTCATGGCGCTCGATTTCTTCCTGCAATTTTTCGAGGCGTTTTTTCGCAGCCTCATCCTCTTCTTTCTTCAGCGCCTGCGCCTCAACCTTCAGTTGAATCAGGCGGCGTTCAAGACGGTCCAGTACTTCAGGCTTGGAGTCGATCTCCATGCGAATACGGCTGGCCGCCTCGTCCATCAGGTCAATCGCCTTGTCAGGCAACTGCCGATCGGTGATGTAACGATGGCTAAGTTTTACCGCCGCGATAATCGCGCCATCAGTGATCGCCACTTTGTGGTGAACTTCATAGCGTTCTTTCAGGCCACGCAGAATCGCGATGGTGTCTTCTTCGCTAGGTTCATCCACCAATACTTTCTGGAACCGACGCTCAAGTGCGGCGTCCTTCTCTATGTATTGGCGATATTCGTTGAGCGTGGTGGCACCGACACAGTGCAGCTCACCTCGCGCCAGCGCTGGCTTGAGCATGTTGCCCGCATCCATTGCGCCTTCGCCTTTACCGGCGCCGACCATGACATGCAGTTCGTCAATGAACAGGATGATTTGCCCTTCCTGTTTCGACAGCTCATTGAGCAACGCTTTCAGACGCTCTTCGAACTCACCGCGGAACTTGGCACCCGCAATCAGCGCACCAATGTCCAGCGACAGCAGGCGTTTGCCTTTCAGGCCGTCAGGCACTTCACCATTGATGATGCGCTGAGCCAGACCTTCGGCAATCGCGGTTTTACCCACACCCGGCTCACCGATCAACACAGGGTTGTTTTTAGTCCGGCGTTGCAACACTTGAATGGTGCGACGAATTTCATCGTCACGACCGATCACAGGGTCGAGCTTGCCTTCTTCAGCACGCTTGGTCAGGTCAATGGTGTATTTATCCAACGCCTGACGCGACTCTTCCGCGTTTGGATCATTGACTGCTTCACCGCCACGCAGGTTGTTGATGGCATTTTCCAGGGCTTTTTTGCTCACACCCTGGCCCAGCAACAACTTGCCCAGCTTGCTGTTTTCATCCATCGCAGCGAGCAACACGAGTTCGCTGGTGATGTATTGATCACCTTTTTGCTGTGCCAAACGATCCGCCTGATTCAGCAGGCGCGCCAAATCCTGCGACATATTCACGTCGCCAGTAGGATTCTGAATTTTTGGCAGTTGATCGAGCTCTTTGGTCAGCTCTTTACGCAGGCTGTTTACATCAAAACCGACTTGCATCAGCAACGGCTTGATCGAGCCGCCCTGTTGTTCCAGCAATGCCTGCATCAAGTGCGCAGGTTCAATGGCCGGATGGTCAAGGCCTACGGCCAAGGACTGAGCATCGGACAACGCCAATTGCAATTTGCTGGTTAATCTATCTATACGCATTCGTCACCTTCCTTATGAGCAGGCCGGAGGGATGGAAACTCCTGAATGAAGAAACCTGCCAGATACCATAGTAGATGCGGGCGAATACGGAAGTTTCAAGACGAACACATTTGATGCAGATCAGCTGGACGGTCTTTCGATCCAGACCAGAGATGCGAAGCGGCCAGTGCGAGGACTGCGCCGGTAGGAGAAAAATCGCGGATCAGTCACGGTGCAATAACCCCCGCCATAGACGGCCGTAATACCGCAACGAGCAAGACGCAGGCGCGCCAGCCCATAAATATCGGCCATGAATCGTCCCGGATTGATACTTGGAACGAAAGCAGCGGCGGACTGCGGCAGGTCTTGCACAAAGACTTCCCTGACCTCGCCTCCAACCTCGAAGGCTGTGGGGCCGATAGCAGGCCCAAGCCAGACCAGTATCTCTTGAGGCTCAACATTGAGGCTTTTGGCGGTGGCTTCAAGCACCCCGGCGGCGAGCCCGCGCCAGCCAGCATGAGCCGCAGCCACACGGGTGCCGGCACGATTGCAGAACAATGCGGGCAAACAGTCGGCCGTCATGACCGTGCAGGCAATACCGGGCGTAGAGGTCCAGCTGGCGTCAGCTTCAACGACGCGGCCTGGTGAAGCAGGTGCAACGACAACCCCGTGAACCTGGCTAAGCCAAGCGGGCTGTACGTCAAAAATATGGGTGAGACGCTGGCGGTTGGCAGCAACGGCCAGGGGATCGTCATCAACATGGTCGCCCAGGTTCAGGCTGTCGAACGGCGCCAGACTGACGCCGCCCGCACGGGTGGTCACGCAGGCCCTGATGCCTGCCGGCGCAGGCCAGTCAGGAATCAGGAACGTATTCACCCGATGAATGCCTCACGGTCTTGCTTGAGCAGCGTCAACAGCCAGACAAAATCGTCCGGCAGTGGCGATTCCCAGCTCATGCGTTTACCGGTCGTCGGATGATCCAACTCAAGGAAACGCGCATGCAGCGCCTGACGCGGGAAGTTTTTCAGTGATTCGACCATCGTCACGTTGGCCGCTGGGGGAATACGGAAGCGACCGCCGTAGGCAGGGTCTCCGACCAACGGGAAGTTGATGTGCGACATATGCACGCGAATCTGGTGCGTACGGCCGGTCTCCAGTTTGACCCGCACATGGGTGTGGGAACGGAAGCGCTCAAGCACACGGTAATGACTCACCGCCTGTTTGCCGCCTTCCATCACCGCCATGCGCTGGCGCTGCTGACCGTGACGGCCGATGGGCGCGTCAATTTTGCCCCCGGCGGTGACGACACCAATAACGATGCACTCGTAGATCCGGCTGACACTGCGGCTCTGCAACTGGGTGACCAGTTGTGTCTGCGCCTGAATGGTCTTGGCGACCACCATAAGGCCCGTGGTGTCTTTGTCCAGGCGATGCACGATACCCGCACGCGGCACATTGATAATGTCCGGTACGTGATGCAGCAAAGCATTGAGCAAAGTGCCATCGGCATGCCCCGCAGCCGGGTGTACCACCAGGCCCGCAGGCTTGTTGATGACCAGGATGTCATCGTCTTCGTAGACGATGTCCAGGGGGATGTCTTGGGCGACCCACTCACCCTGGGCTTCCTGCTCGGCAGTCAGCTCCAGGATGGCACCACCGTGAACAATGTCACGGGGCCGAATAACGGCTCCGTCCACAGTCAGGCGGCCGTCTTTGATCCAGGCGGAAAGGCGCGAGCGCGAGTGCTCAGCGAATAATTGTGCGGCGACTTGATCGAGGCGTTGGCCACCCAGTTCGGACGGCACCTCTTCGCGAAGTTGAATTTTCTCGGACATGCTCATCAGGACCGCGCCAAGCCTTTGGTTTCGGCTGCGCGCTTGTGGTTAAATACGGCGTCTTTTGCCCCGAGGCTTTTCACGGGGCGCTCATCATAACAGGACGGACCCGCCCAAGACAGCGGCCGTCATAGGGACGCAAGCCGCCATGCAAGTGAGACACCTGCTGCTGATCGCCATCCTCGCACTGACCGCCGCCTGCTCGTCGACCAAAGAAGTCGTGGACGACAACTTGAGCGAAGTCGAGCTGTACCAGCAGGCGCAGGCCGACCTGGATAACCACAGCTATACCAGTGCTACCGCCAAGCTGAAGGCTTTAGAGTCGCGCTATCCGTTCGGACGCTATGCCGATCAGGCACAGCTCGAACTGATCTACGCCTACTATAAAAACTCCGAACCGGAAGCTGCAAAGTCAGCTGCCGAACGGTTTATCCGCCTTCACCCACAGCATCCGAACGTCGACTATGCCTATTATCTTAAAGGCTTGACCTCGTTCGACCAGGACGTTGGCCTGCTGGCGCGCTTCCTGCCGCTGGACATGACCAAGCGCGACCCGGGTGCTGCACGCGACTCCTACAACGAGTTCGCTCAGCTCACCAGCCGCTTCCCGGACAGCCGCTACGCACCGGATGCCAAGCAACGCATGATCTACCTGCGTAACCTGCTGGCCGCCTATGAAATTCACGTTGCCGATTACTACCTGACCCGTCAGGCCTATGTAGCCGCGGCTAACCGTGGACGCTATGTGGTAGAAAACTTCCAGGAAACCCCTTCAGTGGGTGACGGCCTGGCAGTAATGGTTGAGGCTTATCAACGCATGCACCTCGATGAGCTGGCCAACACCAGCCTCGAAGTACTGAAAGACAACTACCCGAACCACCCAAGTCTGGTGGACGGTCAGTTTGTGCCACAGGTGTCCGATTCGGATAACCGCTCGTGGCTGAGCAAGGCTACGCTGGGCCTGATCGAATCGAGCACACCGCTGCCGCCAGGTGAAACGCGCGCCAACCTTGATATTCAGAAGCAATATCAGGACGCCAAGGATTCGATTCCTGCCGAACTGAAGCCAAAAGACGCCGACGGTAACGTCATCCCTGAGCCGGAAGCGGAAGGCAAAAGCCGTTCGTGGTTGAGCTACATGACCTTTGGTCTGTTTGACTGATCAATCCGCGCCACAAAAAAGAGCCCTTCGGGGCTCTTTTTTTTATGTGCAATTTGGCCCTGTGCGCCTGTGGAGTCCTTGGCTAAACTGACGCATCTTCTTTCTAATAGCGAATAACCATGTTTCGTCTACTGTTGTGGGCTGCACTGATTGCTGCGGGCGTATGGTGCTGGCGCAAATACAAAGCGAGTATTGCTGCCCCTAAAAGGTCGGTTGATCCCGGTGCAATGCCGATGGTGCGTTGCGCTCACTGCGGCGTTCACTTACCCCGTGATCGCGCATTGAGCCAGCAGCAAGAATGGTATTGCACCCAGAATCACCTGGAGAAAGGCCCGAAGTAATCACGCTGAACGCTATTCAATACGTAGCCGCGCGCTGCTCGTCAGCGGCTACAGGGGTTGCGCCAGAGCGTTCAAATCCGCCCTTCGGGCGCATAGGGTCGCGGGTCGATGATCGGCTCACGCCCTAACAATAGATCGGCAAACAAATGGCAAGACGCTGGAGCCAATACCAAGCCGTTACGGTAATGCCCGCAGTTAAGCCATAACCCCTCTACCCCCGCCACCCTGCCGATATACGGAATACCTTCAGGCGAGCCCGGCCTCAACCCGGCCCAATGCGCCACCGGCTCGGCCCCCGCCAACGCTGGAATCAACTCAACCGCCGACGCTTTCAAACTTTCAAGGGCGCTTTGAGTCGGGGTTTTATCAAACCCTTCATGCTCCAGCGTGCTGCCAATCAAGATATGGCCGTCACGACGCGGGATTGCGTACCGCCCTTTTGCCAGCACCATGCTGGACAAAAAGTCGGGCGCACACTTGTACATAATCATCTGGCCTTTGACAGGTTCTACAGGTAATTCAAGGCCCAGACTGCTCAGCAACTCACCACTCCAGGCACCTGCGGCTAACACCACGTGGTCAGCCAAGCGCTCACCTTGAGCCGTCTTCACGCCCAGAATTTTTTCGCCCTTTTGAATAAACCCCTCAACTTTGCAGTGCTCCTCAATCGTGACGTTAGGCATTGCCTGCAAGGCAGCCCTTAACGATTTAACCAGTCGCGGATTGCGAACATTAGCGACACCGGCCATATAAATAGCGCGCGAATAATCACCAGCGCCCAACACCGGTACTGCACGTTCTACGTCCGAGATATCGACTGAACTCAAGGGCCGCCCCTCGCGCTTTGCCCACGCCAGCGCCTGGGCCTCATCTTCGAGGTCTAGCCAGTACAGGCCCGTGGTATGAACTTCAGGGTCCAGGCCCGTCTCAGCCAACAAACGCTGTGCCAAATGAGGGTAAAAGTCTTGCGACCAATGAGCCAAAGCGGTGACTGCCAAGTTATAGCGCCAAGGGTATAGCGGAGAAACAATGCCGCCCCCAGCCCATGACGACTCCTGGCCTACACCGCTACGATCCAGCAATACGACGTGCTCAACCTGCGCCGCCAGATTAAATGCGGTCAGCAGCCCAATAACACCGCCCCCTACAATTACCACTCGTTGCTGCTTAGCCATCGATCCACTCAGCTCACATAAAAATAAACGTTAGTGCCCCCAACACTGCTGCTCTGTCAGGTCCGGGGCGGCTTGGGTAATCGCCATTACCCCGGTGTGGGCCAATGTGAAGTTGCCGCAGGCATCGTCCACCATAGACGCGCCTTCTCGGCGGGTCGCCGTCAACAAGAAGTCGTGATCGCCTAACGCATGGGTTACCCAGTAATGCTTATTGCCCACACTCAGATTTTCCGCACCTCTGTATACGCCATTTTTCGAAAAAAAACGCTCCAGACTTTGGGATTGTTCCCACAACAAAACCACGATTTGCGAGCGGTTTGCACGGGTTACCGAGTCGCTGTAGACCGGATACACAAACGCACTCAGCAGGCCAACAATAGCCACCACGACCATGAGTTCCACCAAGCTAAACCCTGCCCCATGCTTGCCCACAACCTGCCCTCCTATTGGATTTGACGCCACATCACACGCTTGAAGAGCAGACCTTGGGCCTGCCCGGGTGCTGCGCCGACCTGTTGATAACTCACCACTACGCTCTCCAGAACCGTGCGTGACAAGCCGCGCAAACCAATGCCTGTCACCCGATAAAACTGACCGACAGTGATGCCCGGCAGATTTGCCGGCATCACACCCTGGCCCAGACTCTGAATGCCAAAAAAACCGTCGGGGGTGCGCTCCCATATCACCCGCGACACCGGGTCTACACCCGGCGAGTCTCGAGTACGGGCTTCTTGAGGAGGGATGCATTGAGCAGCCGAGGCGCACTCGATTAATCGCGGCCATTGGGCTTGCACCTGCAACTCGCCCCTACGCAATGCTGTTTCTGCGGCTTGCAGCGACTGATGAGCGAACAACACGCTGCCAGCGATCTTTTGCTGCTGACCCGCGCTTTGCAGAGCTGATACGCCGAGCACGCTCAGCATCAGTAAAAATGTCAGGCAAACCAGTAATGCCATGCCAGCCTGATGGCGTGATAAAGACGTCATCTGCGATCTAACTCAATCGATTACGCAGCGCGACGACAAGGTGATAGACCTGATCTTTGACCTGCAACCCGGGATCTCGCAAGGTAAGGGCAATGCGCACACTGCGAATGCTGCCTAAACGAGCAGGGCTGGCCTCATAACGCTGAACAGACTGATCACTGCCCGCGCCGGAAACACCGAAGCTCATATCGAATGCGATAACGTTATCCAGAAGTACAGCTTTGTTCGCCCCAACTTTTAGTTGATTGCCTTCAAACCAATAAAAAATCTTACGCAACGCAAAAGCAGTCTCTCCGGGCGCCAAAACAGCCCGCGAACCAGAATAGGACTGTGCATAACTTTTACAGTCCGAGACCACCGTCCAATCAGGTTGTGACGATTGCGACCCGACATCCGCACTAATCAATGTCAGCGATCGCGAGGTTGCTGAGCCTTGCCAGGCGATAGGTGTTTGAAATGCAGCCGGCGCATCGACAATGCGGTCGGCGGCCAGACAACCGAACATGCCAGTCATGCGGATTTCCTGAGCTATTTTGCTTAAGACAAAACGCGCATCCTGTTGCGCCATTGCGCCTGCGTGTTGGGCCAGATACGTATGCCGGGCACTCAAAAAAACCTGAGTAACCGCTAAGACCAATAGCATCCCCAGTGCCAGAGCCACCATGAGTTCAATCAGACCAAACCCTGCATTTCGCAAGCTCATGAAGCAGTTGCCAGTGCGTCGGCGGCAATCTGGCTGGTCAGGGTAATGGTTTGCCGTGCACCGATTTGCGAGGCCCTGCGAGCGTCACTCCACTCAAGGGTAATACTCACCTCCCGATCAGTGACCGCAATCATGCCGGTCGCACTCTCCCCGCCGAACTCGAATATGGCGCGTTTGAAATCATTCAAGTCCTGATTAAGCGCACCGCTTGGAACTGCGCCGTCAGAGCTCGAATAGCGGTAATCGGCCTGTTCGTTCGCGCGTACCCGATCCAGCATGCCGTAAGCAATAAAGCTGGCCTGGGAGGTCATCAGCGCACTGTCTGTGTGTTTAAGGGCGCTGAGCTGAACCGCCGCAGCACCCAGCAAACCGCTGGATAAAATCAATGTCGCGACCATCACCTCAATCAAGGTCATTGCGCATTGACGGTATTTGTGTGAGATAGCCATGTGCCCCATCCGTGAGCGTTTACTGGGCGACACGTCCTGTGTCGTCAGGAGTGAAGCCTAGCCCCGGAATATGGGCCTACCTGTAGGAGAACACTGGCAAGGCATACGGATTGTTCTTTAACTGAACCTAAACACGCCTTAAACATGATGAAACTGTTGCCAACATGGGCCTTTTAACCCTTGAGCTATACCTGAAAGCAGCCAACGAACAGCGCAAGGAGTGCGACTGCCAATCTGTCCAGGGAGGACATCGTGAACCAACAAGGCATGAGCCTGATTCAACTGTTATTCGTTCTGCTGATCGTCGCGCTTAGCGCTCAATTCGCCAGTCCGGCTTATAACGTTCTGATTGAGCAGCAACGGCGGCAAGTTGCTGCACAGCAATTAGTCAGCAGCCTGCGCAACGCACGCGTCGAGGCGCTGGTGCGTCATCAGACTGTAGTGGTTCATGCATTGGGCGCAGATTGGAGCCAAGGCTGGCAGGTCATTCTGGACGTGAGTGGACGAGGACATCAGGACCCCAGCAACCCGGTACTGACACAAAGACAAGGCGACTCACGCATTCCAATTGCCGGCAATACACCGGTCAGGCATTACGTGCGTTTTAACCCGCTGGGTGAACCCTTATTGAGTGGAGGCGCATTTCAAGCAGGAACGCTGCATGTTTGCCACGCAAGGACAGCGCAGAGCCACTTTCAAGTGGTGCTGGCAAAAACCGGGAGGATCAGCCTGCGCAACGATAAAGCCGCGCAGGCGTTATGCGCTTAAAGCAGCGAGCGAACGCGCAGCTCTTTGGGCATGGAGAACGTAATGTTCTCTTCGCGACCGGCCAATTCATCAGCGCCGGTTGCGCCCCAGGCGTGCAATTGCTGGATCACGCCACGAACCAATACTTCAGGCGCAGAAGCACCGGCAGTAATACCGATACTCTGAACGCCGTCGAACCAGTCTTTCTGCATGTCTTCGGCACCATCGATCAGGTAAGCCGGAGTTTTCATGCGTTCCGCCAGCTCACGCAGACGGTTCGAGTTAGAGCTGTTCGGGCTGCCCACCACCAGCACCACGTCACACTCGTCGGCCAGTTGCTTGACGGCATCCTGACGATTTTGGGTGGCGTAGCAGATGTCATCCTTGCGCGGGCCACCAATAGCTGGAAAGCGGGTGCGCAAGGCGTCGATGACTCGGCTGGTGTCGTCCATAGATAGCGTGGTTTGTGTGACAAACGCCAGTTTTTCCGGGTTTTTCACTTGCAGGTTGGCGACGTCTTTCTCATCTTCAACCAGATAAATAGCGCCGCCATTACTGGCGTCGTATTGGCCCATTGTGCCCTCAACCTCCGGGTGGCCGGCATGACCAATCAGAATGCATTCGCGACCGTCGCGGCTATAACGAGCCACTTCGATATGCACCTTGGTCACCAGCGGACAGGTGGCATCGAATACTTTCAGGCCACGACCAGCGGCTTCGGTACGCACGGCCTGGGATACACCGTGAGCACTGAAGATGACGATGACGTCATCCGGAACTTGGTCCAGCTCTTCGACAAAGATCGCGCCACGGGAGCGCAGGTCTTCAACGACGAATTTGTTGTGCACCACTTCGTGGCGGACGTAGATAGGCGGACCGAATACTTCGAGAGCGCGATTGACGATTTCAATCGCCCGATCCACCCCAGCGCAAAAGCCACGGGGGTTGGCGAGTTTGATGTGCATGCTAGGCCTCGTGGGACGCGCAGAGAAATAATGCCAATCAGGCCCGGCTTTCGCCGGGCACTGAGTTACAGCGCTTTGACTTCGAAGATTTCCACGTCGAAGGTCAGGGTCTTGCCTGCCAACGGGTGGTTGAAATCGATAGTCACTTGCTCATCATCAAAGGCTTTGACCACACCCGGCAACTCGGTGTTGGCGGCATCATTGAAGATGACCAGCAAACCTTCCGACAACTCCATGTCATTAAACTGGGAGCGCGCAATGATTTGTACGTTTTGCGGGTTAGGCTGACCGAAGGCGTTTTCCGGCAGGATCTGCAGCTCGCGCTTGTCGCCTGCCTTGAAACCAAACAGGGCGGCTTCGAATCCCGGTAACAGGCTACCGTCGCCGACCTTGAAAGTGGCAGGCGATTTGTCAAAGGTGCTGTCAACGGTGTCGCCATTTTCAAGACGCAGAGCGAAATGCAAAGTGACTTGCGTGTTCTGGCCAATACGTTGCTCAGTCATGAGCGGGTTCTCCGGACTTTTTACTTTTAAACATATCCAGTGCCAGCATCACTGCCCCTACACAAATCGCACTGTCGGCGAAGTTGAATGCAGGGAAGTACCAGCGATTTTGCCAATGCACCAGAATGAAATCGACGACATGTCCGTAGGCAATGCGGTCATAGAGGTTGCCCAAGGCACCTCCAAGAATCAGTGCAAGCGCGATGGCCAGCCAAGTGTCATTGCGCCCAAGACGCTTGAGCCACACCACCAGCACGGCACTGACCACCACAGCAATCAATGCGAACAGCCAACGCTGCCAACCCGCACTTTCAGCCAGAAAGCTGAAGGCCGCACCTTCGTTGTAAGCCAGCGTCCAGCTAAAGAGGTCAGGTATGACCACAATCTGCTGGTACAAATGCAGCGCGTTATCAAAATAGACCTTGCTGGTCAGGTCAATGACCAGAACCAGCACAGTCAACCAGAGCCAGCCCAGGCGCCCGAAGCGCCCGGCAGTGCTGGTGTTAGGCATAGTGACGTACCTCGCCGGCGCCGCTGATGTTGTCGACACAACGACCGCAGATTTCCGGATGCTCCGGGTTCACGCCAACGTCTTCACGGCAATGCCAGCAGCGCGCGCACTTGGCGTGTACAGACTTGACCACTTTGAGCTTGAGGCCCGGTACTTCAGTGACCACAGCATCGGCAGGTGCCAGTGCAAACGGCGCAACGCTGGCGGTGGAAGTGATCAGTACAAAGCGCAGCTCGTTGCTCAGCTTGGACAGGTCGGCCGCCAGCTCTTCTTCGGCAAACAGAGTGACTTCAGCCTGCAAGTTACCGCCAATAGCCTTGGCCGCGCGCAGGTTTTCCATCTCTTTGTTGACCGCAACCTTAACCGCCATGATCCGCTCCCAGTAGGCGCGGTCCAGCTCGGTGCCTTCCGGCAATTCGCTCAGGCCTTCGTACCAGGTGTTCAGCATGACCGACTCGTTACGCTCGCCCGGCAGGTATTGCCACAATTCGTCCGCGGTGAACGCCAGGATCGGCGCGATCCAGCGAACCAAGGCTTCGGAGATGTGGAACAGCGCGGTCTGGCACGAACGGCGAGCCTTGCTGTTGGCGCCGGTGGTGTACTGGCGGTCCTTGATGATGTCGAGATAGAAGCCGCCCAGCTCCTGAACGCAGAAGTTGTGCACCTTGGAGTAAACGTTCCAAAAACGGTATTCGCCGTAATGCAGTTCCAGCTCACGTTGCAGCAACAACGCACGATCCACAGCCCAACGGTCCAGTGCCAGCATTTCTTCGGCAGGCAGGATGTCAGTGGCCGGGTTGAAGCCGGTCAGGTTGGAGAGCAGGAAGCGCGCGGTGTTACGGATACGACGATAGGCGTCGGCACTGCGTTGCAGAATCTGGTCGGAAACCGCGATTTCACCCGAGTAGTCAGTCGAGGCCACCCACAGGCGCATGATGTCGGCACCCAAGGTGTCATTGACCTTTTGCGGAGCAATGACATTGCCCAGGGACTTGGACATTTTGCGGCCTGCTTCGTCCACAGTGAAACCGTGGGTCAGCAACTCGCGATAGGGCGCGTGGTTGTCGATGGCGCAGCCGGTCAACAACGACGAGTGGAACCAGCCACGGTGTTGGTCCGAACCTTCAAGGTACAGGTCGGCACGCGGGCCGCTTTCGTGGCCCATCGGGTGCGAACCACGCAGTACGTGCCAGTGTGTGGTACCCGAATCGAACCAGACGTCCAGCGTGTCGCTGATTTTGTCGTACAGCGGCGCTTCGTCGCCCAGCAGCTCGGCGGCATCCAGCTTGAACCACGCCTCGATACCTTCAACTTCAACGCGCTTGGCCACTTCTTCCATCATTTCGACGGTGCGCGGGTGCAGCTCGCCGCTTTCCTTGTTCAGGAAGAACGGGATCGGCACGCCCCAGTTACGTTGACGCGAGATGCACCAGTCTGGACGGTTGGCGATCATCGAGTGCAGGCGAGCCTGGCCCCATGCGGGTACGAACTGGGTGTCTTCGATGGCCTGAAGTGCGCGGGTGCGCAGGGTGTCGCCTTCGACGGGCTCTTTGTCCATGCCGATAAACCACTGCGCGGTAGCGCGGTAGATCAGCGGCGTCTTGTGGCGCCAGCAGTGCATATAGCTGTGGCTGATGGTCTCGGTGAACATCAACGAACCGACTTCGATCAGTTTGTCGATGATGTTCTGGTTGGCTTTCCAGATGAACTGGCCACCGAAGAATTCCAGCGACGGCACATATACGCCGTTGCTTTGAACCGGATTGATGATGTCGTCGTTGACCATGCCATAGGCTTTGCAGGTCACGAAGTCGTCTACGCCATAAGCCGGTGCGGAGTGAACCACGCCCGTGCCTGCGCCCAGCTCAACGTAATCGGCCAGGTAAACAGGCGACAGACGGTCGTAGAACGGGTGACGGAAGTTGATCAGTTCCAACGCCGTACCGGTCGTGGTGGCGATGACCGAACCTTGCAGGTTGTAGCGCGCCAGACTCGCCTCGACCAGCTCTTCAGCCAGCACCAGCAGTTTGTCGCCCACGTCGACCAGCGCGTAGGTGAACTCAGGGTGCACGTTAAGTGCCTGGTTCGCCGGGATGGTCCACGGGGTGGTGGTCCAGATCACGATCGAGGTCGGCTTGCTCAAGGCAGCCAGACCGAAGGCTTCGGCCAACTTGGCTTCATCGGCAACCGGGAAGGCAACGTCGATGGCAGCGGACTTTTTGTCCTGGTATTCAACTTCAGCTTCAGCCAGTGCCGAGCCGCAGTCGAAACACCAGTTCACAGGCTTAAGGCCCTTGAACACGAAACCGCCCTTGACGATTTCGGCCAATGCTCGAATTTCACCGGCTTCGTTTTTGAAGTCCATGGTTTTGTACGGGTTGGCGAAATCGCCCAACACGCCCAAACGGATGAACTCGGATTTCTGACCTTCGATCTGCTCGGTTGCGTACGCACGGCACAGCTCGCGGGTTTTATCCGCGCTCAGGTTTTTACCGTGGGTCACTTCAACCTTGTGCTCGATCGGCAGGCCGTGGCAGTCCCAGCCCGGCACATACGGCGCATCAAAACCCGACAGGGTTTTGGAGCGGATAATCATGTCCTTGAGGATCTTGTTCAGCGCATGACCGATGTGGATGGTGCCGTTGGCGTACGGAGGACCGTCGTGAAGTACGAACTTCGGACGATCCTTGCCAATCTCGCGCAACTTCCCGTACAGGCCAATGCTGTCCCAGCGCTGCAAAATTTGCGGTTCGCGCTGTGGCAGGCCGGCCTTCATTGGGAAGGCTGTGTCCGGAAGGTTTAGCGTGGCTTTGTAGTCGGTCATTTCAGGCTCTTTTTAAGCGGTTGACCCAGCCAGAAGGCTCGGGCGGCGGCGACGTCCGCATTGATCGCCGTCTTGAGCGCCTCAAGGGAGGCGAAACGCTGCTCATCACGCAGCTTGTGGTGGAATGCCACGGTCAATCGTCGGCCATACACATCGCCGGCGAAATCTAATAGATGTACTTCAAGATGGGCGCTGCCATCCCCTGCTACGGTGGGTCTGACGCCGATATTGGCGACACCCGGCCAGGTTTTTCCGTCGATTTCAACGCTGACCACATAAACACCGGTCAACGGAGCGCGACGACGCTTGAGCTGGATATTAGCGGTTGGTGTGCCCAGTTGGCGCGCCAGTTTCTGACCGTGCAGAACCCTGCCTTCAATGGTGAAGGGGCGCCCGAGCAAACGTTCTGCGAGGCCGAAATCTGCACTGGCCAAGGCGTCTCGCACCTTGGTACTGCTGATTCGTACGCCATCAAGCTCAACGGTTTGCGCCGCTTCGACCGTAAATTTCTGCATCAGCCCTGCTTGCTGCAGGAAGTCAAAGTCGCCCACCCGGTCACAGCCAAAGCGGAAGTCGTCGCCGACTTCAAGGTGCTGAACACCCAGGCCGTCAACCAGAATGGTATCAACGAACTCTGCGGCGCTGAGTTTGCACAAGCGTTGGTTAAACGCCAGGCACAAGACCCGATCAACCCCGGCGTCGGCCAACAACTGCAGCTTGTCGCGCAGGCGTGCCAGACGGGCCGGAGCCGTTTCAGGGGCAAAGAACTCGCGCGGCTGCGGCTCAAAAATCACCACGCAGCTGGGCACGCCCAACTCCAGTGCACGCTCACGCAGTCGCTCCAGGATAGCCTGGTGACCACGGTGTACACCGTCAAAGTTGCCAATAGTGGCGACACAGCCCCGATGCTGGGGCCGCAAATTGTGTAGGCCTAGAACCAGCTGCATAACGCGCTTCTTGCTCATAAAGTGGCCGATTATAACCACACCCGGCCCGCTACGACAGGCAACTGCACACGGCAAATCGAGTGAAATCGACAAAATGGACGTCTGACAGGTCATTACCTTACATAAGAGACTTGCGGGCGAAATCCCTCAAACGCAAGCCCAGCAGCAATAACATGCCGAAATAAGTCGCAACACCGGCAATCACCAGGCCGCCCAGACGAATAAACCGCTCGAGCATATGACCGTGATCCCAGGCGGGCATCAACTGCATAAGGCCCAACAATACGGCGGACATCACAGCCACTGCCACCGCCAGTTTGAACAGGTATTTCGTCCAGCCGGGCTGCGCCACAAACAGCTTTTGCTTACGCAACTGCCAAAACAGCAGGCCGGCATTGATGCAGGCCCCCACACTGATAGCCAAGGCGAGGCCGGCGTGTTGCAGCGGCACAATAAAAACCAGGTTGAGCAACTGAGTGATGATCAACGTGAACACAGCGATTTTCACCGGCGTGCGAATGTTTTGCTGAGCATAGAACCCAGGCGCTAACACCTTGATCAAAATCAGCCCGAGCAAACCGACGGAATAGGCAACCAGTGCGCGTTGGGTCATCGAGGCATCAAATGCACTGAATTCACCGTACTGAAACAGCGAAACCGTCAGTGGTTCAGCCAGGATAGCCAGAGCCAGCGAGCACGGCAGCACCAGTACAAAACACAGGCGCAAGCCCCAGTCGAGGATCCGCGAGTATTCCTGGCGGTCTTTGCTGGCATAGGTTTTGGACAGGGTGGGCAACAGGATCGTGCCCAGCGCGACGCCCAGCACTCCCGATGGCAACTCCATCAAGCGGTCGGCGTAATACATCCAGGATACGGAACCCGCGACCAGAAATGACGCAAAAATGGTGTTGATGATCAGCGAAATCTGGCTAACCGAAACCCCGAGAATGGCCGGCAGCATCAGCTTCATGACTCGCCACACACCGGTATCGCGCAGGTTGATTCGTGGCAGCACCAACATGCCGATTTTCTTCAGATGCGGCAGCTGGAACAGCAATTGGGCCAAACCGCCCACCAGCACAGCCCAACCCAACGCCATGACGGGCGGATCGAAATATGGCGTCAGAAACAGAGCGAAAATAATCATGCTCACGTTCAGCAGCGTCGGCACAAACGCGGGCACCGAAAAACGGTTCCAGGTATTGAGAATGGCACCGGCCAATGAAGACAACGAAATCAACAATATGTAGGGAAACGTAACCCGCAACATCTCGGAGGTCAGTTCGAATTTCTCCGGCGATGTGGCAAAACCGGGCGCTGTCGCCCAAATAACCCAAGGTGCAGCCACCATGCCGAGTACGGTGACTATGGCCAGCACCAGCGTCAGTAAACCGGCCACGTACGCCACAAAGGTGCGCGTGGCTTCTTCCCCTTGCTGACTTTTGTATTCCGCCAGAATGGGCACGAATGCTTGAGAAAAAGCCCCCTCGGCGAAAATTCTGCGCAGCAGATTGGGCAATTTAAAGGCAATAAAGAACGCATCCGTGGCCATTCCAGCACCAAATGTACGCGCGATGATGGTGTCCCGAATAAAGCCCAAAACCCTTGAAATCATTGTGATAGAGCTGACGGCTGCTAGCGATTTGAGCAAATTCATTGAAAGAGTTTTTGCCTATAGAGAAAGAGCAGGCGAACAAAGCGTCCACTTATGCGATACTGCGCGCCGCAACAGCACAGAGCCAAGCTCGCGAGTTTACAGGTCAAGCGCCGGAAATAAATCTCCCGTCTCCCTCGATCCACCACTCAGCGGATCTTATCAATCGCCCTTGACAAGAGTTGTCGTCATCGGCATGATTCGCGGCCTATTTTGTTTGTTATTTCCCAAAAGTCTTTCGAGGAGCTCGACGGTGGCCAACACACCTTCCGCCAAAAAACGTGCAAAACAGGCTGAGAAGCGTCGCAGCCACAACGCCAGCCTGCGTTCCATGGTTCGTACCTACATCAAGAATGTAGTTAAAGCCATCGACGCAAAAGACGCTGCTAAAGCGCAAGCTGCTTATGTTCTGGCTGTTCCTGTTATCGACCGTATGGCCGATAAAGGCATCATCCACAAGAACAAAGCTGCTCGCCATAAGAGCCGCCTGAATGGCCACGTCAAGGCGTTGAACCTTGCGACTGCCGCTTAAGCGATAAGCTTTTTAAAAAACCGACCCTAGGGTCGGTTTTTTATTGCCTCAGAATTGATCTCGATCCTGTAGTCACTGAGGAGCGCAGCGAGGCTGCGAGCGACGGCAAAGCCGTCGTAAACCATGAGATTGCGAGCATCCAGCCTGAACGCACCCGCAGAATTTGCGACCGCTTCGCGCTCGAACGCAGCCTCGCTACGCTCCTCAGCTGCTACAAAACCAGGGAGAGGCAGGCAATAAAAAACCGCGATATACGCGGTTTTTTTATTTAAGCGCTTTAGCCCTGAGGCCACGGCAGAATCGGAATGGCCGTCACCGCATTCTGCGGGCTACCTTCGATCAAGCGATCGCTGTACACAAGATAAACCAGGGTATTGCGCTTCTTGTCGAGGAAGCGCACGACCTGCATGGTCTTGAACACCAGCGATGTCCGCTCCTTGAACACCTCCTCGCCATCTTTAAGTTCGCCCTTGAAGCTGATAGGCCCCGTCTGACGACAAGCAATAGACGCTTCAGCACGATCCTCAGCCAAGCCCAAACCACCTTTCATACCGCCTGTCTTGGCACGCGACAGGTAGCAGGTCACGCCTTCAACCTTGGGATCATCGAATGCCTCGACCACAATGCGGTCATTGGGCCCAACCAATTTGAAGACCGTCGACACCGAGCCAATTTCTTCCGCCGATGCCATTAACGGCATCATCAACATCAAACCCAACAGCCCGCCAATCAAGCGCATTCCACACCTCAAAATCAAACCAGAATCAGGTTATCGCGATGAACCAGTTCCGGCTCTGCCATATACCCCAGCACACCGACAATCGCATCTGACGGCAGCCCAATTATTTTTTGCGCTTCCGGCGCGCTGTAGTTGGCCAGCCCACGCGCAATTTCTCGCCCATCGGCCGCTACACAGACCACCATCTCGCCCCGGCGAAAACCGCCCTGCACCGCCTTCACGCCCACCGGCAACAAACTTTTATTGCCTTTGGACAAAGCAGCGACAGCACCGTCATCCAGCACCAGCGTGCCACGCGTCTGTAAATGCCCGGCCAGCCACTGTTTGCGTGCAGCCAACAGGCCGCGCTCAGGGGACAGCAAGGTACCTATGCGCTCGCCAGCCTTGAGCCGATCCAGCACACGCTCCAGCCTGCCACCGACAATAATGGTGTGCGCGCCCGAACGCGCAGCCAGTCGCGCAGCACGCAACTTGGTCTGCATTCCGCCACGACCCAGCGCACCGCCCGTGCCACCGGCCACAGCATCAAGCGCAGGGTCGTCGGCACGCGCCTCGTAAATCATTTTTGCATCGGGATTATTACGCGGATCCGCATCAAACATGCCGTCGCGATCGGTCAAAATAACCAGCAAATCCGCTTCGACCAGATTGGCGACCAGTGCAGCCAGCGTGTCGTTATCACCAAAACGAATCTCGTCGGTAACGACCGTGTCATTTTCATTGATGACCGGGATCACACCCAACTCAACCAAGGCACGCAAGGTGCTTCGCGCGTTCAGATAGCGCTTGCGGTCAGACAAGTCATCATGGGTCAGCAGAATTTGCGCGGTATGCCGTGAGTGCTCGGCAAAGCTCGACTCCCAAGCCTGCACCAGCCCCATCTGGCCAATGGCAGCAGCGGCCTGTAACTCATGCATGGCACTCGGTCGTACCGTCCAGCCCAAGCGACTCATGCCCGCCGCCACCGCACCGGAGGAAACCAGCACCAACTCCACGCCTGCCTCGTGCAGGGCGACCATTTGCTCGACCCAGACACCCATTGCTGCGCGATCCAGACCCTTGCCATCTGCCGTCAGTAATGCGCTGCCGATCTTCACGACCCAACGTTGCGCACCCGTCACCTTGCTCCGCATCATCACTCAACCTATGCCTGAGAGCAGCGCGACCGAGCGCTGCCCATGGAATTATTTTGACCTCTGTACCACAGATGCTAAAACGCCGCTCAATTGAGCGGCGCTGTAGTTTACTGCAACAAATCAGTCGCGGACGTAAATGATTTCCGGACCATCTTCGTCATCAACATCCTCTTCGTCCCAGTCATCTTCACCGATGTCGTGAACGCTCTTCACGCCACTGCGACGCAGGGCACGCTTATCGTCCAGCGCCTGCAACTGAGCACGCGCCTCATCTTCGATGCGTTGATCAAGATCTGCCAACTCAGCCTTGTAAGCCGGATCATTGGCCAGACGGTCAGCACGATCTTCCAGGTAACGCATGATGTCGTGGCACAGCTTTTCAGTACCGATCTTGGCAATCGCCGAAATCACGTACACAGGGCCAGTCCACTCAAGACGATCAACGACTTCTTTGACGCGAGCGTCGTGCTCTTCTTGCGGCAACGAATCGCACTTGTTCAGTATCAGCCAGCGATCACGCTCAGCCAGCGACGGGCTGAATTTGGTCAGCTCGTTAACGATGACTTCAGCGGTATCGGCAGCACTTTCAGTGCCTTCAACCGGCGCCATGTCGACGAGGTGCAACAACAGACGCGTACGCGCCAAGTGCTTAAGGAAGCGAATCCCCAGGCCCGCGCCATCGGACGCCCCCTCGATCAAGCCCGGAATATCGGCAATTACGAAGCTTTTCCAGCGATCGACACTGACCACACCCAGGTTTGGCACCAGGGTGGTGAACGGATAATCCGCCACTTTTGGCTTGGCCGCAGACACCGAACGGATGAAGGTACTTTTGCCGGCATTCGGCAAGCCCAGCAAACCGACGTCAGCCAGTACTTTCAATTCCAGTTTCAGGTCACGCTGCTCACCCGGCTTGCCCGGCGTGGTTTGACGCGGAGCGCGGTTAGTACTGGACTTGAAGCGCGTGTTACCCAGACCGTGCCAACCGCCGTGCACCACCATCAAACGCTGACCCGCTTTGGTCAGGTCGCCGATGATTTCTTGAGTGCCCGCATCGATCACCGTCGTGCCGACCGGAACACGCAGCTCCAGGTCTTCACCTTTGCGACCGGTGCAATCCGCGCTGCCGCCATTGGAGCCACGCTGAGCATCGAAGTGACGGGTATAACGGTAGTCAACCAAGGTGTTCAGGTTTTCGTCGGCGACCATATAGATCGAGCCGCCATCACCCCCATCACCACCGTTAGGACCACCGTTTTCGATGAATTTCTCGCGACGGAAACTCATGCAACCGTTACCGCCGTCGCCTGCTTTTACTTTGATCGATACTTCATCAACAAACTTCATAACAAAACGCGCCTCTCGTCATCAGGACGAGCCGATTAAAACCAAGACATAAGACTCTTGCAAAAATGAGCGCAGCGACCTCAATCAACGTCCGTTAAATCCAGCGCCAGCAGCCCATACAAACAGTTTTGCAAGAGACTCACCCCACAAACGAAAAAGCCCCGTCGCAAGACAGGGCTCTTCCAGCTACCAAGCTATTACGCTGCGACGACTGCTGTCTTCGGAACGATGCTTACATAGCGACGACCGAAGGCGCCTTTAACCTGGAACTTGATCACGCCTTCCACTTTCGCGAACAGGGTGTGATCTTTGCCCATACCAACGCCGTAGCCAGCGTGGAATTGGGTGCCGCGCTGACGCACGATGATGTTGCCCGGGATGATAGCCTGGCCGCCATACATCTTCACGCCAAGGCGTTTGGCTTCTGAGTCGCGACCGTTACGGGTACTACCACCAGCTTTTTTGTGTGCCATGAGTCAATTCTCCTAGTGAGGAATTAGGCTGAAATTAAGCCTGAATACCGGTGATTTTGATCTCGGTGTACCACTGGCGGTGGCCCATACGCTTCATGTGGTGCTTACGACGACGGAACTTGATGATGCGGACTTTATCGTGACGACCTTGGGAGATCACTTCAGCCACAACAGTGGCGCCAGGTACAACTGGAGCGCCGATATTTACGTCGTCGCCATTGGCAACCAACAGAACGCGATCAAAAGTTACGGATTCGCCGGTAGCGATTTCCAGTTTTTCGATCTTCAGGTATTCACCTGGAGCTACTTTGTACTGCTTGCCACCAGTAACGATTACTGCGTACGACATGGTATTTCTCCGATAATCCTGCTCACCCAGCGCTTTATAGGTAAAGGTATTGGCTGGCATGGCTGCATGGGGCTGGAACGGCCCAGATGCAATTGCGTAAGGCAGGTGCTGCCCAGGAAGTTCAGGGTGCGCGATTGTACGCAAGGCAGGTCTGGCTTGCAAGGGGCCGTCCATCCGCCTTGACACGCCCAGCCCCCCGACCTAGCATGCCGCGCAACCCTTCTGGAGCACCTGTCGCTGATGCAACCCCAAGCTTTCTACCGCGCGGTGGCGGACGATTTTAGCGCCGTCGACGGCATCATCAAGAAGCAGCTGACTTCACGCGTACCGCTGGTCTCAAAAATCGGCGACTACATTACTTCGGCCGGCGGCAAGCGTTTGCGTCCTTTATTAGTGTTGCTGTGTGGCAAGGCCCTGGGTCGCGAAGGCGATGACTTGCGCCTGCTGGCCGCCACCATTGAGTTCCTGCACACCGCCACCTTGCTTCACGACGACGTTGTGGACATGTCCGGCATGCGCCGAGGCCGCAAAACTGCCAATGCTACCTGGGGCAATGCACCCAGCGTACTGGTCGGCGACTTTCTGTACTCTCGTTCTTTCGAAATGATGGTTGAGCTGGGCTCGATGCCGGTGATGAAAATCCTGTCGCAAGCCACCCGTATCATTGCCGAAGGCGAAGTACTGCAACTGTCCAAGGTACGAGACGCCAGCACCACCGAAGAAACCTACATGGAAGTCATTCGCGGTAAAACCGCAATGCTTTTCGAGGCTTCGACCCACAGTGCTGCGGCGCTGGCCGGTGCAACCCCTGAGCAAAGTGAAGCGCTGCGCACGTTCGGCGATCATCTTGGCGTCGCGTTCCAGTTGGTCGACGACTTGCTCGACTACCGGGGCGACGCGGAGTCCTTGGGCAAGAACGTCGGTGACGACCTTGCAGAAGGCAAACCGACGCTGCCACTGATCTACACCATGCGCGAAGGCACGACTGAACAGGCGGCCCTGGTTCGCAAAGCCATCCAGAAAGGTGGCATTGAAGACCTTGAAAGCATTCGTGAGGCCGTTGAAGCCTCTGGCTCCCTGGACTACACCGCCCAGTTGGCCCGCGACTTCGTTGCCCGCGCCATTGTGTGCCTCGAAGCCCTGCCGCCAAGCGAATACCGCGATGCGCTAGTTGAGCTGAGCGAATTTGCGGTCGCACGTACGCACTGATCCTTAACCCCTCACCCCAACCCTCTCCATTCGGGGGAGGAGCTGATTGTCGGTGATCTTAAGTTCGCACCCGGTCAGACCCCTCTCCCTCCGGGGGAGGAGTTGATTGTCGGTGATCTTAAGTTCGCGCCCGGTCAGACCCCTCTCCCTCCGGGGGAGGAGTTGATTGTCGGTGATCTTAAGTTCGCGCCCGGTCAGTCCCCTCTCCCTCTGGGAGAGGGCTAGGGTGAGGGTTTTCGCCTTCACCGCTAAAACCCTATACAATGCGCGCCTTTTAGCCGACCTGACGCTTAAGGAGCTTTAGTGAGCACGTTGCCACCCTGCCCAAAATGCAACTCCGAATACACCTACGAAGATGGCGCACAGCTGATCTGCCCGGAATGCGCCCACGAATGGTCTGCCACTGGCGACGCTGAAGCGGCTGATGACGTAAAAGTCTACAAAGACTCCGCAGGCACTGTGCTGACCGATGGCGACACCATTACCGTGATCAAAGACCTGAAAATCAAGGGCACTTCACTGGTGGTTAAAGTCGGCACCAAGGTTAAAAACATCCGCTTGTGCGACGGTGACCACGATATTGACTGCAAGATCGACGGTATCGGCCCGATGAAACTCAAGTCCGAGTTCGTACGAAAAGTCTGACTCTGCTGCACGCCTTCCTGCTCCCTGCGCAGGAAGGTGCACCACCCTCCCCACTCCCGCAATATCAAAAAGCCAGCAACTTTGATCAGCAGCAGTTGCAACGCATAAAGATCAGAAATCCGCCAATAGGCACTTGCTATTAACTGAATAAGAATTATTCTCATTGGTATTAACCAAGGAGATGACGACCATGACGTATTTGATTGATGCCTGGCTGGACCGCCCACATCCGTACCTGCGAATCCTGCATAGGGAAACCGGAGAAGTCTGTGCGGTACTGGAAGAAGAAGCCCTGAACGAACTTCAGGATCAAGGGGATCTTGATTTCAATGGCCTTAACTCAAACGAGCCGGGGGTGCTCAAAGAGTTGGTGCGCAATCTATTTCTGTTTTGCTACGCCCGGGCATTGCGCCCTGCTGGCGTGAGCGAGACGCACGAACATCACGCCAAGATCGAAATATGAAACGCCCGGTGTAGCTGCGGGTTTGCCAGCAAACCCGCAGCCAACGTCAAAACGCCGGGTTCTTACAGAACTTCCAGCAACTCAACGTCGAATACCAGAACGCTGTGCGGAGCAATGCTGCCAACGCCTTGAGCGCCGTAAGCCAGTTCGCTCGGCACGTAGATGCGCCATTTGCTGCCGGCATTCATCAGTTGCAGGGCTTCGGTCCAACCTGCAATCACGCCACCCACCGGAAACTCGGCTGGCTGACCACGATCGTAGGAGCTGTCAAAGACAGTGCCGTCGATCAGGGTGCCGTGGTAGTGAACACGCACGGTGTCTTCACGGGATGGCTTGGCGCCTTCACCTGTTGTCACGACTTCAAATTGCAGACCCGAAGCCAAGGTGGTGATGCCGTCTTTCTTGGCATTTTCAGCCAGGAAAGCCTTGCCTTCGCCAGCTGCCGCTTCTGCCTTGGCAGCCGCTTCAGCTTGCATGATCTCGCGGATCACTTTGAAGCTGGCCGACATTTCTTCCTGACCAACACGGCTTTCCTTGCCAGCGAAAGCATCAGTCAGACCAGCCAGAATTGCATCCAGGCTTACGCCAGGTGGTGGGTTGTCGCGCAGTTGATCGCCCAGCTGGCGGCCAATGCCGTAGCTAACGCGGGTTTCGTCGGTCGACAGATTTACTTCGGACATAACACTGCTCCGCTGTAGGGCGCATAAGAAAACCTGTTTCTCAACAGGCACTTCCCGGGCGCCAGAATCCAAAAAAGGGCGAGCAGACTATCACAGGCCCCAAAGCCATCGAAGCCCAGCTTCTTGTAAGGCGCGTTTGCACACAGGTTAATGCTTGGTCAGCTTATCCAGATAACCCATCGCAAAGGCTGACACCACAAAGGTCATGTGAATGATCACGTACCACATCAGGTACTGAGTTTCGATATTGCGCGCGTCCATAAACACCCGCAGCAGGTGGATAGAGGAAATGGCCACAATTGACGCGGCGACTTTCATCTTCAGCGACGTCGAGTCCATCGTGCCTAACCAGCTAAGCTTTTCCTTGTGCTCGTCGATGTCCAGCTGCGAGACAAAGTTCTCATAGCCCGAAATCATCACCATCACCAGCAGACCGCCCACCAGCGCCATATCAATCAACGACAGGATGACCAGGATCAAATCCGATTCAGATAATGCAAACACGTTGGGAATGACGTGAAACACTTCCTGAAAGAACTTCAATGCCAAAGCCAGCAAGCCCAGAGACAGGCCAAAGTAAATCGGCGCCAGAATCCAGCGGGAGGCGTACATTGCGTTTTCGATAAAGCGTTCCATTGAATCTCACTGGGTATTAAAAAAAATGGGCGCGAGTATATCAGTGACAAAAGCACAGAGATAAAGCCTTCGAAACAGCCGGTAAAAACATTTTCTGCTAGTGTCCATCCCTTCGGCATCGTTACGCACAGGAACTGAACAATGGATCTGCGATTCCCCTTGGGTTGTCTCGGGCTTTCAATAGCGTTGCTCATCACGGGCGGCTGCTCGCCGGACGATAAACCTCAGCAGGCCAGCCTGGAAGACAGAAACGCAGCGTTCGAAAAGACCCTCGATTCGATTCAGGATCAGCAGCTCAAAGACGCCGTTGCAGACCTTGGCGGCTCGCTGCTGCTATTGGAACGCGCGCGCATCAAGCTGCAAGACAAGCCCTTCGAAACCGAATACGGCAACGACGATCTCGCGCTGCTCAAGCATTACCCTGACAGCCAGGCCCTAACCGACACCTACATCAATGGCCTGTTTGTGCTGCGCAAAAACTCCAGCTCTGATTATTTGACCGATCTGGAGCCAGTCTTTCCGTTCCCGGCCAATAGCAATGCCGAGTTCCCGTTCCCCCATGCGCTGGAATGGCAGTCCGTAACCCTGAGCAATAAACACGTGGTGCCCTTCCAGCCCGAGTGGTCTGAAACCGACCCAGGCATCCAACTCAGCCCTTCCAGTGCCAATTTGAGCAACCCTGACGACCTCACCATCACCTACCCCTATGTCGACGGGGTAGAAACTGCGAACGCGCAACAGCCGCAGCCCCTGATGCTGCACGGCAAAGTCGAGGTGATCGCCCCCGGCAACGTGGTTAATTTCAAACTGACACGCGAAGACGTGGGCAAAACCCGTACCGACGGTACGATCAGCGTGACCCTGCTGTCGCTGGATAAAAATGTCGCTGAAGTCGACATCATCAACAGCGCACCGCTGGCCGCTGAAGTCCGCGACACGCCGCTCAACCCTCTAATCATTCAGGCCCGCGACCACACGGGGCAATTTCTGTCACGCGCCGGGTCCATCAATGAAAACGCCGAGCAACTGGCGTTTTATCAACAGCAACTGGATGAAATGCTTAAGCAAACCGCATGGAGCGACGCGTTTGGCCAGCAGTTGGATGACGAGCAAAAAGCCTTTGAGGCCGAACACCCGCATCACTACAGCAAGGTGTATTTCAACGGCCCAGTTGAGAACCTCGATATCAGCGTGCTCGACTTTTCCACCGCCAATGTCACGCGCAAAACCATTGACTTGCCAGTGCGCAACCTCGACAAGACAGTGGTGAGCAAAGATATTCAATCTCTGCCGTTATCCGTCGTGGTGTATGACGATCAGGCCGCCAACTACCTGAAGGGTTCAGCACTTGAGCCGCAGCAATTGACCAAGAGTGTAATCATCAGTCAATCGGTTGAAGACGCCAGTGCGGCAACGATTGAGTTCAGCCACCCGCCGACATTCAATGATGAGTTGCTGGGCGTACTGCCAGACACTTCTGAGGCGCCTGTCACCTTCTTCGCAGAGGATGAGCACGGCCAACGTAGCGAGCCGCTCGAACTGCCTGTCGAAGCGTTTGATGTCGACCCGCACACAGGGGTCATCACCTACGACCTCAACCTGTTCCCCGAAACACCGGCGTATGCGGTGGGTTCAATGCCACTGTTTATCGCCTCCATCGACAAACACGCCTTCAATACCGCGCAGTTGCCCAAAGGCCTTGAGCTCAAAGGCAATGCTCTGGTCGTTGATCAAAAACTGTTTCCGGCGGAAGCCTGGCGCTTTTACGCCAAGGACGACACCGGCAACTACCTGAAAGAAGTACTGGCCGTCAGCCATAGCGCAGAACCGGATGGCCCTGCCTTATTTGACGTGCATTACTTTTATGGGCAGCCGACTTTGATTGAGAGCTACAGCCGCACAGCGCTGAACCCGGTCGAATACGGATTTGAAGTCAAACTCGCCAAAGTCCCGGATACGACAGCCCCCCGCTAACTGAACGAGTGAGCCCGCCCGCCATTGATCTCGCGCAACTGGGCCTGCACATGCAGGCACCAGATTTGCGGGTCATTGGCCACTTGATAACCATGCAGCGTCAGGCTTTCGACGATGGAGTCAAGGGTAGATTCAGCCGCGAACGGGCCGGGAAAAGGGCCTTGGGCTTTGATCGTGGTCGGTTGCTCGCCTGCCAGGCCTGCGGCAAAGAGCAATGTCCACATCCCGTTATTGCCTGCCAGCGGACGAACGCTGCATTCAATACGGGTAACCAAGCCAAAGCATTGGCGTGTAAGGCAAAGGTTGCGCGACATGGCGGCGACCCTCGGTAGATCCTGTATCAGCCGCTCAAAACGGGCTGCATCATTCCGCTGACTACAGTGGAGGTCCTTGAGGTGAGCATAGAAGAAATATCTGACAGGTGAGAATGTCGTGACCAACGGAAGGCAGGTGAGCGCCCAACACCCTCACCCCAACCCTCTCCCAGAGGGAGAGGGGGCTGATTAGTGGCGCTGCACACATCCATTTTTGCTTTTAGTCCCCTCTCCCAGAGAGAGGAGGCTGATTAGTGGCGCTGCGACATCCGCTTTTGCTTTTAGTCCCCTCTCCCAGAAGGAGAGGAGGCTGAATAGTGACGCTGCACACATCCGCTTTTGCTTTTAGTCCCCTCTCCCTCTGGGAGAGGGCTAGGGTGAGGGGCTTTTAAGCGGGCTTTTGCTTCGCCGCCAAGGTTTCAGCAATCAGCTCTTTCTCGGCCTCTTTGAGGTCTTCGTCACTGATCATCTCGGCAATTACCCGCAAACGCTCAACCACCCGGGCATTGACGCTGCCTTCAGGGAATTGCCCTTCGGCATCGGGCTCACCCGCAGGCTCACCCACCAGCAGACTCAAGGCTTCATCCGCCTGACGCACGGCGTACACGTGGAACTTGCCATCACGCACGGCTTGCAGCACCTTCTCGTCCAGCATCAAGGTGGCCACGTTGGCTTGCGGGATGATCGCGCCCTGCTCCCCCGTAAGACCGCGCGCTTCACACAGTCGGAAGAAGCCTTCGATTTTCTCGTTAACTCCGCCTACCGCTTGAACTTCACCAAACTGGTTGATCGACCCCGTAATTGCAAAACACTGCTTGAGCGGTGTTTTCGAGAGCGCCGAGATCAACGTACAAGCCTCGCCCAGTGACGCACTGTCGCCATCGACGTAACCGTAGGACTGCTCCAGCGCAATACTCGCCGAGATCGCCAGCGGGAACTCCTGTGCATAACGGCTGCCCAGATACCCGGTCAGAATCATTACGCCCTTGGAGTGAATCGGCTGCCCCAGGTTTACCTCGCGCTCAATATCGACAATACCGCTGCCGCCCGGATACACCGTGGCGGAAATGCGCGCCGGCACGCCAAACGCCGAATCGCCCACCTCAAGTACAGTCAAGCCATTGCACTTGCCGACCGCAGCGCCATCGGTGTCGATCAGAATGATCCCGGCCAGCATGTCATCGAGAATCCGTGCAGACACGCGCCCGGTACGCGTGGCCTTGGCCTTCAACGCACGTTCGATATGCCCCGCGTCGGTCATTTCATCGTTGGCCAGGTGACGGATAAAATCCGCCTCGCTGACCAACTGAAACAAGTCGCCGATACGGGCAGATAAACGCCCCTGATGCTCGGCCAGACGGGCGCTGTAGGTGGCCAGTCGCGCTACGGCATCAGCCGTCAGCGGCGCCATGCCTTCTTCGCAAGTGCGTGTGGTCAACAGCTGAGCGAACTGTTCAAGGCTCTCGTCGACCATCGGAATATCTTCATCGAAGTCCACCAACACCCGGAACATCTCCTGGAAGTCCGGATCAAGGTCTTGCAGCGTGTAATACAACTGGCGAGCACCAATGATGATGACTTTGACCTGCAAGGGAATCACTTGCGGGCTCAGGGTAATGGTGGCCAGACGCCCCATTTCACCCAGCGGCGACTCCATTTTCAGTTTGCGCGATTGCAAGGCCCGCTTCAGCGCATCCCACACATAGGGTTCGCTCAGCATCTTCTCGGCTTCAAGAATCAAAAAGCCACCGTTCGCACGGTGCAACGCCCCCGGACGCAGCTGTCGATACGTGGTGTACAGCGCGCCTTGGTCGGTGCTGTATTCAATACGGCCAAACAAATTGTCGTAAGTCGGGTGCGGTTCAAACACCACCGGCGCGCCACCACTCATGGGTTGGCCAACAACCAGACTCGGCAGGTATTGCTCCTCCAGCAACTTGCGCGCTTGAGCATCGGTCTTGCTGTCATCGACCAGCTGCTCGACCACAGTTTTAAGCAGATACACCTGCATCGCCTGCAAATAGCCGCACACTTCAGCATTTTCGGCGTACTTTTGCGACAGAGGTGCCAGCAAGGGTTGCAACGCCAAGGTGATCGTTTCTTCGTTCAACTGACGCAGCTGGTTGTTCGACTCTCGCTTCCACTGCGGCAGGCTGGCCAGCTCTTCGTTGAGACGCTCCTCAAGTGCAGATATATCTTCGTGGAAGCGCTCGCGCTCTTCCTCCGGCAACTGCGAGAACTCGGCTTCGTCCAACGCCTTGCCGTCACTCATGGGCGTAAACGCGACGTTGCTGCTGTCGCGGTACAACGCCACGCCTTTTTCCAGTGCCAAGCGCTCGATCACATCAAGGGCACGGTCGTAGCGCTGGTTGAAGCCGCGATCAATCGCGCTTTTGCGCTGTTGGTACGTCGGGTGCTCAAACACCGCCGGGAACGTTGCCAGCAAGTTGTCGATCAGGCCATTGATGTCACCGATAAACGCGCCCGCCGTGCTGGCCGGCAGTTCCAGTGCTCGCGGCTCGCGAGGGTCATCGAAATTGTTGACGTACACCCAGTCGCTGGGTGACTTGAGCCGCTTGCCTTCAGCTTTGAGGTAGCGTTTAACAAACGAAAAACGCCCAGTCCCGGGCTCGCCCATCACAAACACGTTGTAACCGGGGCGCGGCATGGCCACGCCAAACTGCAGGGCTTCGACCGCACGCTCCTGGCCGAGAATGCCGCGAAAGGGCTCCAAATCATTGGTGGTCGAGAAGCTGAACTGTTCAGCGGAGAACGGACGGGTTAGCGCGTCAGGCGCTAGACGCAAGCTGGCAGCAACAGAATCAGGCATCGGGCTTCCTTACATCGGGCGGGGCAGATGCAGGCATTCTGGCGCTGGCCATGCACGACTGGCAAGGCACACATCGCGTGAAATCTTACCCCCCCGTATTTACGGGACGAAAATGTGCTCAAGCCACGATTGTTTTACAAAAAATCACGGAACCCTACGATCGTGCCTAGACTCCTACATGTTACGCGGCTGGAGTAATAACCGACCCGTACTGGCGCAATGAGCCAGAACCCCTTGTCCATTGGTTGCATACACATAGAGATCTCAGCTTATGAAACGGATTCTTCTTGGTACTCTCTTTACCGTTGTATCCCTCAATGCCATGGCGCAAGCGCCCGGTGGCCCGAACTGCGGTTGGGGCAACATGTTGTTTGAAGGTCAGCGCGGTACACCTGCCCACTTCCTGGCATCCACTACCAACGGCACTTCCGGTAACGCCACCTTCGGCATGACCTCCGGCACCAACGGCTGTACCACCAAAGACGCCCTGACCTACGGCGGCAAATCGTGGATTGCCATGAATGGCATGATGAACGAGCTGTCCGAAGACATGGCCAAAGGCAATGGCGAAGCACTGACGACCTATGCGGTGGTTCTGGGTGTCGCACCTGAAGATCGCGAGCATTTTGCAGCCGTTACCCACGAACACTTCCAACAAATCTTCAGCAAAGCTGATGTAACTGCGGAAGATATTCACAACAACACCCTGGCCGTGCTGAAAAGTGACGCACGCCTGTCCAAGTACGCAACAGCTGCGTAAATGAGGCCTGCCCGCTCCTTCGGGAGCGGGTATTGTGTCGCGACACCTTTCTTCGTCTGACAACAGTTGCCGAACATGCTCAAACGCCTTGCCTATCTGGCGCTCTGTGCCTGCGCCCCGCTGTATGCCTCTCCCCAGCTCGACAATCAACGTGTGCAACAACTGGCTAATGATCCATTCTGGATTTCTTTGGGTCATTACGAGGCTGGCAAGCTCAGTGGTTGGCGCAGCTATGTCAGCGATGACAAATTTTTTCTCGCCCCTGACGGTGCTCATCATCCGGACGCAGAACTACGCGCCACCGTCGAGGCGTTGTATGCCCCCCTGAGCCTGGGCGATAAACACCCACAATGTGTCTACCCGGCACGAACCCGCTGGCTCAAAGCCCAACTGAACCTGACCGACCTGCCCAAGGCCGATTGCGCAGAGTTCACTCAATGGTTCAAAGACGTGGCGCCCCACAGCACGGTGATGATTTTCCCGGCCGCGTACCTGAACAGCCCGTCCTCCATGTTTGGCCATACCTTGTTGCGGATCGACCAGGCTGACGTGCAGAGCAACAAGACGGCGCTGCTCAGCTATGCGATCAACTTTGGCGCTTACATTGAAGGCTCTGACAACAGCATCCTGTATGCCTGGAAAGGCTTGGCCGGCGGCTATCCCGGCCTGTTCGCACTGGTGCCGTATCAGGAAAAGCTTTCGGAATACCGCAGCCTGGAAAACCGTGACCTGTGGGAATACCGCCTGAACCTGACACCCGAAGAAACCCAACGCATGGTTGAACATGTGTGGGAGCTTAAACAGGTTCAGTTTGACTACTTTTTCTTTGACGAAAACTGCTCATACCGCCTGCTTGAGCTGCTGCAAGTTGCGCGTCCCGGCTTGCAACTGACCACCCAGTTCCCGCTGACCGCAATCCCCACCGACACAGTGAAAGCCGTCAAGGAAGCCGGGCTGGTAGAAAGCATTGAATACCGGCCATCCCGCGAGCGTGAACTGCTGGATCGGGCCAAGGTGCTCGATCCGCAAGAACAGCAATGGGTACTGCAGGTCAGCGCCGATCAGGCGCAGCTGCAGAATCCGGCTTTCAAGGCGCTGCCCAAAGAACGCCAGGCGTTGATTATTGACGCGGCGTATCGCCTTGAACGCTATCGTGCCAATGGCCTTGAGCGCGATACCGGGCGTTCGCAACGCAGCTTTGAACTGCTGCGAGCGATCAACCAGAACCCTGCGCCCGAACTAAAGGTCGAGAAACCTGAATTACCTGAAAACGGCCACGAGTCGCGCACCTGGCAATTAGGTGCCGGTAGCCGCGACGACAAAGCGTTTGCCGAGTACGGCTTGCGCATGGCCTATCACGACCTGAATGACAACGCGCCGGGCTTCCCGCTGGGGGCGCAGATTGAAATTCTGCAACTCAAACTGCGCCAGTACGAAGGTAATAAATGGCAAGTTCAGCAGCTGGATCTGGCCAATATCCGCTCCCTGACGCCGCGTAACGAGCTGCTTAAGCCGTGGTCATGGCAAGTCGGCGGCGGGCTAGAACGGGTACTGGGCAAGCACGGCGACGAAAATCTGGTGAGTCATGTCAACGGCGGCGCGGGCGGCACCTGGCAATTGGGTGAAGACATGCTCGGCTTTGCGCTGGGGACTGTGCGGATAGAACACAACAATGACTTCGCCGCCTTCGTATCACCCGCTGCCGGTTTTAATACCGGAGTGCTGTGGCGTAACCCGGTGGGTAATCTGAGCCTTGAGGCCAAGGGTGACTATTTTGCCAATGGAGAAATCCGCCGTAGCCTCAGTTTGAATCAACAGTGGGAAGTGTCTCGTAATCTGGGTGTGCGCTTAAGTGCTCAACGAGAGTTCAGCAAGCTCACCTCCCCCATCAACGAAGTGATGCTGGAAGTGAAGTGGTATCACTACTAGTAATCTGTGCCGAAGGCTGCGACCGAGCGCGAAGCGGTCGCAGACTGGACGCATCGGTGTGTCACTCAAAAGGAATTGAACCCGCACACTCAGCCGTGCTCTGAACCTTGTAGCCACAAGGAAAATCCCTATGAGCCGCGCATTTGTAAATGAAGACAACGCTGCCGATCAGGCCAATACGCCCATTGAGCGCCACGTCAGCGATCAGCCCAACCTGGTGACCGCTGAAGGGCTGGCCCAGATGCAGGCCAGGGTCAGCGAGTTAAAGCGCCAGCACAGTGACGAAACCGCACGCGGCGAGCAGGCCGATAAACAGCGAATAGCCGAGCTTGAACGCGACTTGCGCTACTTCAATCAGCGGTTAAACACCGCCCGCGTCATTGCCCCCGCGACATCTACGCAGGAGGTGCAGATTGGCAGTTGGGTGACATTTGCCGATGAACACGGCGTTGAGCAGCGGGTGCAATTGGTAGGCGAGGATCAGGCCGATACACGCAACGGGCTGATCAACTGGGGCTCGCCGCTGGGGAGAGCCCTGCTCAAGGCACAGCTGGGCGATGAGGTGTTGTGGGTTCGACCTGCCGGGAATGTGCAGGTCGAAATCATCAAGATTGAACCGGCTTAAACCACGCCTTGAGCCAGCATGGCATCGGCCACTTTGACGAAACCGGCAATGTTGGCGCCTTTGACATAGTTGATGCGGCCGTTTTCTTCACCGTAGTGCACGCACGCATGGTGAATGGACTGCATGATGTTGTGTAACTTGCTGTCCACCTCGCCTGCCGTCCACAGTAAGCGCATGGCGTTCTGCGACATTTCCAGGCCGCTCACGGCTACCCCACCGGCATTTGAAGCCTTGCCCGGCGCAAACAAAGTACCCGCTTCAATAAACAGATCGACAGCCTCAAGGGTGGTCGGCATGTTCGCCCCTTCAGCCACGCACACGCAGCCATTGCGCAATAGCGTGCGCGCCGCCTCGGCGTCCAGTTCGTTCTGGGTCGCGCAAGGCAGGGCTATGTCGCACACCAGACTCCACGGGTGCTGGCCGGCCAGGAACTCCAGACCAAACTGTGTCGCCAGCTCGCTGATGCGGCCACGCTTGACGTTTTTGAGCTCCATCAGCGCTTCCCACTGCTCTTCGCTCAAACCCGCTTCGCAGTACAGCGTGCCTTCGGAATCAGACAGCGAAATCACTTTACCGCCCAGATCCATCACCTTACGTGCCGCGTACTGCGCAACGTTACCGGAACCGGAGATGGCGACCCGCTTGCCGTCAATACGCTGACCGCTGCGCTTGAGCATTTCCTGAGCGAAGTACACACAGCCAAATCCGGTGGCTTCCGGACGGATCAAACTGCCACCGTAGCTCATGCCTTTGCCGGTCAGCACCGAGGTAAATTGATTACTCAGACGCTTGTATTGGCCGAACATAAAGCCGATTTCCCGTGCGCCCACGCCGATATCACCCGCGGGCACGTCCACATCCGAACCGATATGGCGGTACAGCTCACTCATGAATGCCTGACAAAACCGCATGACTTCGGCGTCGCTTTTGCCTTTAGGGTTGAAGTCCGATCCACCCTTGCCGCCGCCCATAGGCAACGAGGTCAGGGAGTTTTTGAAGGTTTGTTCAAAGGCCAGAAACTTCAGAACACCTAAATTGACCGAGGGGTGGAAGCGCAATCCACCTTTGTACGGGCCAATGGCACTGTTCATCTGAATACGGAAACCGCGATTGACCCGCACTTTGCCTTCGTCGTCGACCCACGAGACACGGAACACGATGGCACGCTCGGGCTCACAGATGCGCTCAAGAATGCCGGAGGTCAGGTAATGAGGGTTGGCTTCAAGAAAAGGCCAAAGGCTGCGCAGGACTTCTTCCACAGCCTGGTGGAATTCCGGTTGGTCCGGGTCACGTTTTTTCAGGCGGGCAAGGAAGTGGTCGACGGATTCGATCATGGAAAAGTCTCGGCAAATTTGTTGTCGTTAGAAGGCGATTGGCCAGAACTTTATCAATTCATGTCGCACCGCGACAGCGCAAAATGTCGCAGTTCTGAATTTAAATGGTGCTTTTATATAAATAGAACCGATTTCAAAGGGTTTTGCGCACCAAAAAATGGCTTCTTGTACGCACTTTTACACCATTGAAAACCGAACCGTAGCAGCTGCCCAAGGCTGCGTCCGATTGCGAAGCGATCGTAGGATTCGTCTCTGCATGTTGAATGTCACACCGCCTTTGCGACGGCTTCGCCGCCGGACGCAGCCTTCGGCAGCGGCTACGAATTGAAGTCCGCACACCAAAAAAAACGGCGCCCGAAGGCGCCGTCTTGTGTTGCAACCGCCCTTACTGGGCCAGTTTTTTATGACGCACGCGGTGCGGCAAGGTGGCCGCTTCGCCGAGGCGCTTTTTACGATCAGCTTCGTACTCGGTGTAGTTGCCTTCAAAGAAGACCGCTTGCGAGTCGTCTTCGTACGCCAGGATGTGAGTCGCGACGCGGTCAAGGAACCACCGATCGTGAGAGATCACAATGGCGGCGCCCGGGAAGTCCAGCAGCGCTTCCTCCAGCGAACGCAAGGTCTCAACGTCAAGGTCGTTGGACGGTTCGTCGAGCAGCAACACGTTGGCGCCCTCTTTCAAGGTCAGGGCCAGGTGCAAGCGACCACGCTCACCACCGGACAAGTCCTTGACGAACTTCTGCTGATCGCCGCCTTTGAAGTTGAAACGACCGACATAGGTACGCGACGGAATTTCATAGTTGCCGATGCGGATCACATCAGAACCATCGGAAATGGCCTGGAATACCGTTTTGCTGCCATCCAGGTCGTCACGGCTCTGGTCAACACACGCCAGTTGCACAGTGTCGCCAATTTCGATGCTGCCCGAATCCGGCTGCTCTTTGCCCATCAACATGCGGAACAGGGTCGATTTACCGGCACCGTTACCGCCGATCACGCCAACAATGGCGCCTTTAGGCATCGCGAACGACAGGTTGTCGATCAGCACGCGATCGCCGTAACCCTTGGAGACGTTTTTGAACTCAATAACCTTGTCACCCAGGCGCGGACCGGCCGGGATGTAGATTTCGTTGGTTTCGCTACGTTTCTGGAATTCCTGCGATTGCAGTTCTTCGAAGCGTTGCAGACGTGCCTTGGACTTGGACTGACGCGCCTTGGCCCCTTTACGGACCCACTCCAGCTCGTCTTTCATGGCCTTTTCATGGGCCGACTGCTGTTTGGATTCGGCCGCCAGACGATCGGACTTGGCTTCAAGCCAACCCGAGTAGTTGCCTTCGTAAGGAATGCCCGCACCGCGGTCGAGTTCCAGAATCCAGCCCGCCACGTTGTCCAGGAAGTAACGGTCGTGCGTAATCGCAACCACAGTGCCCGGGAAGTCGTGCAGGAAGTGCTCCAGCCAAGCCACCGAATCAGCATCCAAGTGGTTGGTTGGTTCGTCGAGCAGCAGCATGTCCGGGGCCGACAGCAACAGACGGCACAGGGCTACACGGCGTTTTTCACCACCCGACAGGTGCTCGACCTTGGCATCCCAGGCCGGCAGGCGCAGTGCATCGGCAGCGACTTCGAGCTGGCGCTCAAGGTTATGACCGTCACTGGCTTGCAGAATGGCTTCGAGCTTGGCCTGTTCAGCAGCCAGCTTGTCGAAGTCGGCATCCGGGTCCGCGTATTCGGCATACACCTGATCCAGACGCGCTTGGGCATCCTTGATCACGCTAACGGCTTCTTCAACCACTTCGCGAACGGTTTTGCTTGGATCCAGTTGCGGTTCTTGTGGCAGATAGCCTATGTTCAGGTCCGGCATTGGACGGGCTTCACCGTCAAACTCGGTATCAACGCCAGCCATGATTTTCAACAGGGTGGATTTACCCGAACCGTTCAAACCGAGTACGCCGATCTTGGCGCCCGGGAAAAACGACAGGGAGATATTTTTCAGGATTTCCCGCTTCGGCGGAACAACTTTGCTCAACCGATGCATGGTGAAAACGTATTGGGCCATGGAGAACCTAGCGTCTGTGACTGATGAATAAAGCGCGAGCTACGCCCGGATCAGGCCATAGCAGTCAGTCAGGGACTGATCGAAATCAATACCTGCTCGCACAAAAAGCCTAAGTGTAGGAGATCGAATGCTCCCGCGTAACCGGCAAAGCTACCTGAATGCGCTGATCAGGGCAAACCAACCGGCGCCACAGAGCTGGCACTTTGCCACAACCCAAGGCATGCTAGGCGTCCTCTGGGCGTAGGCTTATAGCCATACAGCCAAACCGCAGGATCACAGTTTGCCCAACGTCAACGCGTCAACGTCCACTCGCGCACCCAAACCAGGCCAACGCACTGGCACGCCTGTGCGCGGCACGCTCAAAGGGGCACTGGCGACGCTGGTTCTATTCTTGCTGGGCATGTTGTTCTGGTTGTTAATTGAGCAATATCAGGAAACCCTTCAGCAAGAGCGGCAATGGAGCATCAATTACAGCGCCGATCTGGCGGACAACATCAGCTTGAATATGGCCCTCAGAGCCGAAATCGCGCTGAACCAGTTACCCCAGTACGAGCAGCCAACCACCTCGCGCCAGCAACAAGCCCTGGTCAATCGGCTGCGCCAATCCTTACCGTCCCTGCATAGCCTTGCCTGGTTAAGCCCCGACGCAAAAGTGCTGATCGACAGCACTGGCATCAGCCCCGATGCCGCCTACCTCGAAGACTGGATCAAACACCGCCAGCCCATCCAGCGCACCGATGGTTACTACTACGCCAGTAACCGTGATGGCAGCCTTTCTTATTTATTGCTGAACCACCCCATTGGCCCGGCCAGAGGTTACTGGCTGCTGCGCATGACACCCGACTTGCTGCAAAACCTGACACGCCAGACAGCCGCAACCAAACGTCCGCAATGGCTGATTGAAAACACCCAAACAGGGCGAGTGCTCAGTCACAGCGACCCGACCATTCGTCCCTCCTCAGCCATGACCCAGGCCGACATAGAAGACACCGTACTGTTAAAGCCCTTGAGCCACAGCGACTGGCAACTGCGGGGGCTGTTCAACGAACAGAAGAGCATTGAAGCCCTCTTGCCCGGACTGATCGCAAAGTGCCTGCTCGGTTTGCTGTTTTCATTGCTGCCGATTGTCGCACTGGTGAACATGCGCCGCCGTCAACGGCAGTTACACGAGGGGCGCCGGCGTTATCACGATATTTTTGAAGGCACCGGGGTGGCGCTTTGTGTGCTCGACCTGGCCAACTTGCCAGGTTTTCTGGAGCGCGAGAAATTACACAACGTCGACGCTCTGACGCGCTGGCTCACCCAGAATCCTGAACGCCACCCGTTATTGCTTGAGCAATTGCGCATCACCGAAGTGAATCAGGTCGCCATGCATCTATTGCAGGTCGGATCCGAAGACGGTGCCTGGTTAAAACTGATTAACGGTTGCCCGAAAAACGCTGCTGCCATTGGTTATCGAGTGGTCGAAACCGTGATTACTCAGCAGCAACAGCTTGAGCTGGAAATCAAACTGAGTGACGCCAAGGGTGAAGATCAGCATTTATGGCTGGTCCTGCGCCTTCCGGAGGTCGAGCAGGACTATCACGCGGTCATTCTGAGCATTACGGACATCACCAGCCGCAAACTCATTGAGCTGTCCTTGCAAGAACGTGAACGCTTCTGGTCAGAAGTTGTGCGCACCGTGCCTGATCATTTGTATGTACAAGACGTGAATAGCCAGATGATGATTTTCAGTAATCACCATCTGGGCTATAGCTTGGGCTACAACGATGCTGAGCTGCACCAGATGGGCGCATATTTCTGGGAAATACTGCTACACCCCGAGGATGCCGAACGATACGCGCAACGGCGCATCTTGCAGCGCGCCACCGCTTACAGCCAACTGTTGCAGTGCCAGTTACGCTTTCGCCATCGCACGGGTGTGTGGCGACGCTTTGATATACGCGAACAGGCCCTGGCCCGTAACGCTCGCGATCAGGTCACACGGATCATCGGAGTGGCTAAAGACATCACCGACCAGATAGAAGCCAGCGAATCCTTGCGCATGGCTGCCACGGTGTTCGAACACTCGACCTCGGCGATTCTGATCACTGACCCCGACGGGTTTATCGTACAAGCCAACGAAGCCTTCAGCCGGGTCAGCGGTTACGCCGTGTCACACGTACTCGACCAACTGCCCACCATGCTCACCGTGGACGAACATCAGCAGACACACTTGCGCTACATCTTCAAACAACTCAGCCAGCACCGCTCATGGGAAGGCGAGGTGTGGCTTAAACGGCGCAATGGCGAGCACTACCCGGCGTGGGTCGGGATCACCGCCGTACTGGACAATGAAGGCGACCTGGCCAGTTACGTGTGCTTCTTCAGCGATATCAGCGAACGCAAGGCCAGTGAGCAGCGCATCCATCGCCTGGCGTATTACGATGCGCTGACCCACCTGCCTAACCGCACACTGTTTCAAGATCGCCTGCACACCGCACTGCAACAAGGCGACCGGAATAAATCGTGGGTGGTGCTGATGTTCCTCGATCTCGACCGCTTCAAACCCATCAATGATTCCCTGGGGCACGCGGCAGGCGACCGCATGCTCAAAGACATGGCCATACGCCTGCTGGCATGTGTCGGCGACGACGATACCGTGGCCCGGATGGGCGGAGACGAATTCACCCTGCTTTTACAGCCGCGCAACACCCGTGAGCACGCTCTGAACCGGGCGGTTCATGTGGCCGAAGAAATTCTCGCCAGCCTGGTGAAACCCTTTGTGCTGGAAAGCCGCGAGTTCTTCGTGACGGCCAGTATTGGTATCGCCCTGAGCCCTCAGGATGGCAAGGAACTCAGCCAACTGATGAAGAACGCCGACACGGCGATGTATCACGCCAAGGAACGCGGTAAAAACAACTTCCAGTTCTATCAGGCCGACATGAACGCCAGCGCGCTGGAGCGTCTCGAACTTGAGAGCGACTTGCGCCATGCGCTGGACCTGCAAGAGTTTATCCTCTATTACCAGCCACAATTCAGCGGCGACGGTAAACGCCTGACCGGCGTTGAAGCGCTGCTGCGCTGGAATCATCCTCGGCGCGGGCTAGTGCCGCCAGGGGATTTTATCCCGGTGCTCGAAGAGCTCGGGCTGGTGGTAGAAGTCGGCGACTGGGTGCTGACAGAAGCCTGCCGGCAGCTCAAGCACTGGCACCAGGCGAAAGTGCGTGTACCTAAAGTGTCGGTCAATATTTCGGCCCGTCAGTTTTCCGATGGCCAGCTCGGCACACGTATCGCCAACATTCTAAAAATGACCGGCTTGCCCCCGGCCTGTCTGGAGCTGGAGCTGACCGAAAGCATCTTGATGCGTGAAGTCAGCGAAGCCCTGCACATTCTGGATAGCCTCAAAAACCTCGGGCTAAGTATTGCCGTCGATGACTTTGGCACGGGCTACTCGTCGCTCAACTACCTCAAACAATTCCCGATTGATGTGTTGAAAATTGACCGCACCTTTGTCGATGGCCTACCGCTGGGCGAGCAAGATGCGCAAATTGCCCGGGCCATCATCGCGATGGCCCACAGCCTGAACCTGTCGGTGATCGCCGAGGGCGTCGAGACCCATGAACAGTTAAATTTTTTGCGCGAGCACGGTTGCGATGAAGTGCAGGGTTATCTGTTCGGCCGACCGGTGCCTGCCGAGCAGTTAGCCTTGCAACTAACGGCCGCCAGTCGCGAGCTACCGGCGTGAAGCTCGCAGCTCGTCACCATGAATCGCATTCATATGTCAGAAAAAATCCATTGAGTTAGAATGCCCTCCTTTTCTGCCCCCCGATCCTTGAGGACCGCCATGTTCAGCCGTGATTTGACACTTGCCAAGTTCGACGCCGACCTTTTTGCCGCCATGGAGCAAGAAGCTCAGCGCCAGGAAGAACATATTGAACTTATCGCCTCGGAAAACTACACCAGCCCAGCGGTCATGGAAGCTCAAGGCTCGGTACTGACCAACAAGTACGCCGAAGGTTACCCAGGCAAGCGTTACTACGGCGGCTGCGAATATGTAGACGTGGTTGAGCAACTGGCCATCGACCGTGCCAAGGAACTGTTCGGTGCCGATTACGCCAACGTTCAACCCCACGCCGGTTCCCAGGCCAACAGCGCTGTTTACCTGGCGCTGCTGTCGGCAGGCGACACCATTCTGGGCATGAGCCTGGCTCACGGCGGTCACTTGACCCACGGCGCCAGCGTTTCGTCCTCGGGCAAGCTGTACAACGCCATTCAGTACGGCATCGACGCCAACGGCCTGATCGACTACGACGAAGTTGAGCGTCTGGCCGTTGAGCACAAGCCAAAAATGATCGTGGCCGGTTTCTCTGCCTACTCGCAGATTCTGGACTTCCCGCGCTTCCGCGCCATTGCCGACAAAGTGGGCGCTTACCTCTTCGTCGACATGGCTCACGTTGCCGGTCTTGTAGCCGCAGGCGTTTACCCGAACCCGGTGCCGTTTGCAGACGTGGTGACCACTACGACTCACAAAACCCTTCGCGGTCCTCGTGGCGGTCTGATTCTGGCCAAGGCCAACCCTGAAATCGAGAAAAAGCTGAATTCGGCTGTTTTCCCGGGTTCGCAAGGCGGTCCACTGGAGCACGTGATTGCAGGTAAGGCTGTTTGCTTTAAAGAAGCCCTGCAACCGGAGTTCAAGGTTTACCAGCAACAAGTGGTGAAAAACGCTCAAGCTATGGCGTCGGTATTCATCGAACGCGGCTTTGACGTGGTATCGGGCGGCACTGAAAACCACCTGTTCCTGCTGTCGCTGATCAAGCAAGACATTTCCGGTAAAGACGCTGACGCCGCACTGGGCAAAGCATTTATCACCGTGAACAAAAACTCCGTGCCGAACGATCCTCGCTCCCCGTTTGTAACCTCGGGCCTGCGTTTCGGTACACCAGCAGTCACCACTCGCGGCTTCAAAGTAGAAGAATGCCGTGAACTGGCGAGCTGGATTTGCGACATCCTCGACGACATCAACAACGAAGCTGTGATTGATGCTGTTCGCGAGAAAGTAAAAGCCATCTGCGCCAAGCTGCCGGTCTACGGCAACTGAGTGTCGATCGCTGAATAAAAAAGCCCGGCGTTGAGCCGGGCTTTTTTGTGGGCGGTGGTTTACTTGCGGGCCTTGAGAATTACAAACTTGGGTGTGGCCGCCACTTGCTCTACACCACGAAACAACTTGGCCAGCTTGCTGTGATAACCCAGATGACGGTTGCCGACGATATACAGCGCACCGCCGACGACCAGCGCATCACGGGCTTGCTGGAACATGCGCCACGCCAGAAAGTCACCCACCACTTGCTGCTGGTGAAACGGCGGGTTGCACAGCACCACGTCCAGTGAGTTTGGCTCTTGCCCGGCCAAGCCATCACCTGCCCGCACAATGACCTCACGCTCACCCAGAATAGCCTGCCAGTTTTCACGGGCGGACTGCACTGCCATAAACGACTCATCAACCAGCGTGTAGTGAGCCTCAGGATTGTTCAGCGCACTCGCAATCGCCAGCACCCCATTGCCACACCCCACATCAGCCACGCGGGCAGCCCCCAGGTTTTTGGGCAGATGGGGTAGAAAAGCGCGAGTACCGATGTCCAGCCCTTCCCGGCAGAAAACATTGGCATGGTTGAGCAGCTCAATCGCCGGTTCATCCAGCAGATAGCGAGTAGGGTAAGGCGAAACAAACGGTTGTTTAGCTTCAGGGGTAGCCATCAGCAGTCGGGCTTTTTTAACCGCCAATGATGCCTGTACCGGCCCGATATACCGTTCAAGCAGCTCACCTGCGGCGCGCGGCAAATGTTTGACCATCGCCCCCGCAATCACCTGAGCATTCGGCGCCAACTGGCCTTGCAGACGAATAAGCTGTTCTTCAAGCAGGGCCAGGGTTTTAGGGACGCGCACCAAAACGCAGTCGAAAGGGCCTGTTAATGGCTCACTGGCAGGGATAATCGTGACCGCATCAAATGCCTGGCCGTTGAGGACCAGATTTTTCTCCAGCGCCTGGATGGCGAGAAACGAGTCGCTGCTGCTGGTGACCTTCATCGTGGCCACAAGGCTGACTGCCAATGCGCCGAAGCTGTCATTGAGGATCAGCACCCGGCTACCAGCGGGTAGTCCCTGTTCGGCCAAGTGGTTCAGTAAATACTCATCTGCAGCATCAAAAGCCTGTAACGGCTCATTTTGCTGTTCAGGTTGGCGGATCAAACGGAGTTGAGCGAACGGGCTTTCAAGCACTGGCATTTATACAAACTCTGGGGCATCGAGACCCATGAAAATCGCCTTTGGGCGGTTTGACGGGCAATCGAGACCGGTGGGTTTTACAGGTGGCGCTGATTTTACTTTTTTTTAAAGCTAATTGCCTGATGCGATTTAACGCGCTGGCGAGGGAGACTGTTCACAGCGCACTCAACTAGATAAAACCGCGCTGAGTGGCGAGTACCACCGCTGACGTTTTATTGCTGGTGCCCAATTTTCTGATCGCACTGCTGATATGAAAATTCACGGTGCGTGTCGTCAGCCCCAAAATCATGCCGACATCCGAAGCGGTTTTGCCTTGAGCTGTCCACTTCAACACCTCTGCTTCGCGCTGCGACAAATGCTCCAGAGGCGTCTGAACCCTTTGTGCGGGTGAAAGCTCGGCCAATACGCCTCCATGCAATTGGTTGCACAGCCACAATACATCGGCTGCTTTTTCATCAAACTCTTCTTGAGTAATAGCCGTACTGCTTCTGGCCATGTTCAAAATACTGGTCCAGCCTTGAGTGTCATGCACTGCTTGCGACCAGCCATAATTCAGGCCGTGCGCCTGAGCTTGCCTCGAGAGCTCAGGAGTGTCTCGAAAAATGGACTCATCCCAAATAATTGGGTCAATGGAGCGCTGGCAATGACTGACTAAAGGATTGTTAAGAGAAACGTCAATACTTCTGTAAAACTCGATAAACTCATCTGAATAGTTAGAAACACGTTTTACACTCACATGAATGTTTTTAAGGTGAGTAGTGAAGCAAAAACAGAAGTATTCAAAACCATAGCACTGTATCTGTTTGAGGGTATATTCATACAAGTCGCTTGGATTTAGCTTGTTAACATATTGTTTTTCATCGGGTACGCACTTAATGCCCATGAAATAGACCCCTCCCTTGAGCACAACAAATAGAAAATCCCTACACCCGATATTAATAAACTCCGGTAGGAAATAACAATATATAACACCACCCATTAAACATTAATGATGAACGGATCAATATACGAGAAAGCTCTAAGAACAGCGCCAACTCGCTGACTTTATGGCGCCAATATTTTGTTTTCCCGGCAAGTTCTATAGGGCAAATACTCTAATTCCGGTTAACACTATTACTTATTAACTAGTTCGATAGTTAGGAGTTGCACCCCTGAAACACTGGATGCCCCTACCCCTTCTGGGTGTTCCCGCGAGCGGGTTTGCGCGACACTAGCTCCTCAGTCAACACGGAGCGCACCATGACCGACAGTGCAGACAAGTTCACATGCCAGACGCTGCTTGAGGTAAACCCTCTGACTCCCAGCCTGTTTACACTGCGTACCACTCGCGACAAAGGGTTTCGTTTCCGCGCAGGGCAGTTCACCAAGCTTGGGGTCACCAAGGCCGATGGCAGCACCGTATGGCGAGCGTATTCGGTTGTTTCATCACCTTACGACGAGTTTTTGGAGTTCTTTTCCATTGTGGTGCCAGGCGGAGAGTTCACCAGTGAGCTGAGCCGGCTCAAGGTCGGTGACACGCTAATGGTTGAGCGTCAGGCGTATGGCTATCTGACGCTGGACAGATTTATTGACGGTCGCGACTTGTGGTTGTTAGCCACGGGAACTGGGGTAGCCCCCTTTTTGTCGATCCTTCAGGACTTTGAGGTCTGGGAGAAATTTGAACGGATCGTGCTGGTCTATAGCGCACGCGAAGTACGCGAACTCGCCTATCAGGACTTGATCGCTGACCTGACCCAACGTGAGTACCTGGCCGAATATGCGCACAAGTTGACCTACATCCCGATAGTGACTCGCGAAGAAGTGCCCGGCACACTCAATGGCCGCATTACCACATTGATTGAAAGTGGTGAGTTAGAGCGTGCTGCCGGCGTTCAACTAAGCCCTGAGCACTCCCGTGTCATGCTGTGCGGTAATCCGCAAATGATTGACGACACACGCAAACTGCTAAAAGAACGCAACTTGCAACTAAGCCTGACGCGACGCCCAGGCCAGGTAGCCGTCGAAAACTACTGGTAACTCAGACCCTATAAATAACGGCGCCCTGAGGCGCCGCTGTTTAAACATACCGTTTAAGGTTTGTTGTTTTGTACTTTGAGCAAGTCGCGAATTTCACCCAACAGCTCTTCTTCTTTAGACGGCAACGGTGGCGCACTCGGCGCTACTGCTTCTTCACGTTTGAGCCGGTTGATGGCTTTCACGCCCATGAAGATAGCGAAGGCCACGATAATGAAGTCAATGACACTCTGGATGAACTTGCCATAGGCTAATACCACGGCAGGCGCATCGCCCGCTGCAGCTTTGAGGGTAATGGCCAGATCTGTGAAATCCACCCCGCCGATCAACAAGCCCAAGGGCGGCATGATCACATCGCCTACGAAGGAGGAAACGATCTTGCCGAACGCTGCGCCAATGATGATACCAACGGCCATATCGACCACGTTACCTTTGACCGCGAAGGCCTTGAACTCACTTATCACGCCCATAGGTTATTCCTTGTTACAGATGAGGTTGAGGGTGAAGTGTAAATCAGCCTGACTGATCTTGCCTGCCCGTCCTCTTTTATGCTCATAAATTGACCGCCAACGGTCAGCAGCCGTTTAAAAAACGGCTCGCTAAATAACCGTTTAGACGCGTCAGGGCCAGACCTTTTTTTCAATCGACTGTGTGCGACCTTTCTATTTAGAGTTTTCGGTCCAGGCCTCTAGCCTTTGTTCAGCGCCTTGATGCGCAGAAAATAATCAGAGGACTTACGCATGACCACCCCCCTAGGCTCAGGACTGCTTTCGCAGGGTCGCCTGCTGTGTGTTTTGAGCGCCGGCCTGCTGTCGGTTTCAGTTAACGCCGCCACCATGACGCGTGACAACGGCGCCGCTGTTGGCGACAACCAGAACTCTCAAACGGCAGGCGCCAACGGCCCTGTGATGCTGCAAGACGTGCAATTACTGCAAAAGCTCCAGCGCTTTGACCGCGAACGCATCCCTGAGCGCGTCGTGCATGCGCGCGGCACGGGGGCTCACGGTACGTTTACGGTGACCAACGACCTGAGCGACCTGACCAAAGCCAATGTGTTTGCCGCTGGCGTGACCACCCCCGTGTTTGTGCGCTTCTCGGCCGTGGTGCACAGTGCTCACTCGCCTGAAACCTTGCGCGACCCGCGTGGCTTTGCCACCAAGTTCTATACCGCCGACGGTAACTGGGACTTGGTCGGCAACAACTTCCCGACATTCTTTATCCGCGATGCCATCAAGTTCCCGGACATGGTTCACGCCTTCAAGCCTGACCCACGCACCAACCTTGATGATGACTCACGTCGCTTTGACTTCTTCTCCCACGTCCCGGAAGCCACTCGCACCCTGACCGAGCTGTACTCCAACGCGGGAACACCGGCCAGCTATCGCGAAATGGACGGCAATGGTGTGCACGCCTACAAATTGGTTAATGCCAAAGGCGACGTGCGTTATGTGAAGTTCCACTGGAAGAGTCTGCAAGGCCTGAACAACCTTGATCCAAAACAAGTGACTCAGGTTCAGGGGCAAGACTACAGCCACATGACCCATGATTTGGTCACGCACATCAACAAGGGCGACTTCCCTAAATGGGACCTATACGTACAAGTGCTCAAGCCTGAAGACCTGAAGTCTTTCGATTTCGACCCATTGGACGCGACCAAAATCTGGCCCAATGTTCCTGAGCGCAAAGTCGGTCAGATGGTGCTGAACCGTAACCCGGCCAACGTCTTCCAGGAGACCGAGCAAGTCGCAATGGCGCCGGCAAACCTGGTGCCTGGCATTGAGCCGTCTGAAGACCGTCTGCTGCAAGGTCGCGTGTTCTCCTACGCCGACACCCAGATGTACCGTTTGGGCGCGAACGCCATGCAGTTGCCGATCAACGCTCCACGTGTGGCGGTGAATAACGGTAATCAGGACGGCGCTATGAATGCCGGTCACACCACCACGGGTGTGAACTACCAGCCGAGTCGCTTGATGCCCCGTGAAGAACCGCAATCTGCCCTTTACAGCCAGATGCCCGTCTCAGGCACTACCCAGCAAGCGAAGATCCAGCGTGAACAGAACTTCAAGCAGGCCGGTGATCTGTATCGCTCATTCAGCAAAAAGGAGCGTCAGGACCTGATTGAAAGCTTCGGTGGCTCGCTGGCAACCACCGATGACGAAAGCAAGCACATCATGCTTTCGTTCCTTTACAAAGCAGACCCTGAGTACGGCACAGGCGTCACTAAAGTCGCCAAAGGCGATCTGGCGCGGGTTAAAGCGCTAGCGGCCAAGTTAGTGGATTGACTTTTTACCCTCACCCCAACCCTCTCCCAGAGGGAGAGGGAGCTGATATGCGGTGATTTTGAAGACGCATGCGGTCAGTCCCCCCTCCCCGCAGGAGATGGGGCCGATATGCGGTGATTTTGAAAGCGCATGCGGTCAGTCCCCTCTCCCTCCGGGAGAGGGCTAGGGTGAGGGGCTTTTGATCCAGTCACTTAACAGGCAGCTCAACATGAACATTTTTCTTTCCCTGGTCTTGCTGCTCGTCAGCAGCCTAAGCCTTGCAGATGAACCCGACGTGCCCACCCAACTGCAAACCTACTATTTCGACGCTGCCCGCCAAGGCGACGTGGAGATGCTCAATACCTTCATCGCCTCTCACTACCCGCTCGATGCGCAGGACGACAAAGGCTATACCGCGCTCATCCTCGCGGCCTACAACGGCCAGAGCAAGGCGGTAGAACAACTTCTGAACGCCGGTGCCAATGCCTGTGTTCAAGACAAACGCGGCAACACCGCCCTGATGGGCGCTATTTTCAAAGGTGAGTTGAAAATAGCCCGACGATTAATGGCCACCGAATGCAATCCCGATCAGCGCAATGGCGCCGGGCAGACCGCAGCCATGTATGCAGGCCTGTTCAAACGGATCGAACTGCTCAACGATTTGGCCCGCAAGGGCGCCGACCTGAATGCCGAAGATGCCGTGGGCAATACTGCCGCCCGGCTGGCGAATGGCGAAATACGCATGCCGGTATCGCACTGATCACAAGCAGGTGGGCTATCATCGCGTTTTTTCCGTGGAGTTCAGATGGCCAAGCCAAAGCGCATATACGGCTGCACCGAGTGCGGCGCAACCTTTCCCAAATGGGCCGGGCAATGCGGCGAATGCGGCGTTTGGAACACCTTGGTCGAAACGGTTGTAGAAAGCGGCGCCGCCGCGCCACCCAGTGGCCGCACCGGCTGGACGGGACAGCAGGCGCAGCTCAAAACACTGGCCGAAGTCAGCATCGAAGAGCTGCCACGCTTCTCCACCGCTTCCGGCGAGCTGGATCGAGTGCTCGGTGGCGGTCTGGTTGATGGCTCGGTGGTACTGATCGGCGGCGACCCCGGCATCGGTAAGTCGACCATTCTCCTGCAAACCTTGTGTCATATGGCCACCCGCATGCCAGCGCTGTACGTGACAGGTGAGGAATCTCAACAGCAAGTGGCCATGCGTGCCCGGCGTCTGGGTTTGCCACAAGACAAACTCAAGGTCATGACCGAGACCTGTATCGAAAGCATTATCGCCACGGCCAAGCTGGAAAAGCCCAAGGTCATGGTGATCGACTCGATTCAAACCATCTTCACCGAACAACTGCAATCGGCACCCGGTGGCGTATCGCAAGTGCGTGAAAGTGCGGCACTGCTGGTGCGCTACGCCAAGTCCAGCGGCACAGCCATTTTCCTGGTGGGTCACGTGACCAAAGAAGGCGCACTGGCCGGACCACGCGTACTGGAGCACATGGTCGATACCGTGCTGTATTTCGAAGGCGAGTCTGACGGTCGTTTGCGTTTGCTGCGGGCGGTGAAAAACCGCTTCGGCGCCGTCAATGAACTCGGCGTGTTCGGCATGACCGACAAAGGCTTGAAGGAAGTCTCCAACCCTTCCGCAATCTTTCTGACTCGCGCTCAGGAAGAGGTGCCGGGCAGCGTGGTCATGGCCACATGGGAAGGCACGCGGCCCATGCTGGTGGAAGTGCAGGCGCTGGTCGATGACAGCCATATGTCCAACCCGCGCCGCGTGACCTTGGGCCTGGATCAAAATCGTCTGGCCATGCTGCTGGCCGTATTACACCGTCACGGCGGCATTCCGACCCACGATCAAGATGTATTCCTTAACGTGGTGGGGGGCGTAAAGGTGCTCGAAACTGCCTCTGACCTGGCCTTGATGGCGGCGGTAATGTCCAGTTTGCGTAACAAGCCTCTGCCACATGATTTGCTGGTGTTTGGCGAAGTCGGGCTTTCGGGTGAAGTGCGGCCCGTGCCTAGCGGACAGGAGCGCTTGAAGGAAGCGGCAAAGCATGGCTTCAAACGCGCCATCGTGCCTAAAGGTAACGCTCCCAAAGAATCGCCGCCGGGCCTTAAAGTCATTGGTGTAACGCGTTTGGAGCAGGCGCTGGATGCGTTGTTCGAATAACGGTTAAAAAGTGCAGCGCCGCCTACCGAAAATCTGCAAAAGAAGGCTCTAGACCAACCTCAGGGGGTGGTCTTTAGTGCTGAGGGCGCTAAACTCCAGAGGCAATCCTTCTTGTCCAACTGGCCGGAATATAAAAATGAATAATAAAAATAGCTTGCTCCGCCACATCCCGTGGCTGGTGCTGGCAATTGTGGGAGCCTGCGCCCTTGGCGTAGTGGCATTACGCCGGGGCGAGGCAATTAACGCTTTATGGATCGTGGTGGCAGCCGTTGCCATCTATCTGGTCGCTTATCGTTATTACAGCCTGTTTATCGCCACCAAAGTGATGCAGCTGGACCCTTTGCGCGCAACGCCAGCCGTCGTTAATAACGACGGCCTGGACTATGTGCCAACCAATAAACACATTCTTTTCGGTCACCACTTTGCGGCAATCGCCGGAGCCGGGCCTTTGGTCGGGCCGGTATTGGCCGCGCAAATGGGCTACCTGCCTGGCACGCTCTGGCTGATCGCCGGTGTGGTACTGGCCGGGGCCGTGCAGGACTTCATGGTGCTGTTCATGTCCACCCGCCGCAACGGTCGCTCCCTGGGCGACATGGTGCGCGAGGAAATGGGCAAGATTCCCGGCACCATTGCACTATTCGGTTGCTTCCTGATCATGATCATCATCCTCGCGGTGCTCGCGCTGATTGTGGTCAAGGCACTGGCTGAAAGCCCGTGGGGCATGTTCACGGTGATGGCTACCATCCCGATCGCCATGTTCATGGGCATTTACATGCGTTACATCCGCCCGGGCCGCATTGGTGAAATCTCGGTTCTCGGCGTGCTGTTGCTGCTGGGTTCCATTTGGCTGGGGGGCCAGATTGCAGCCAGCCCGGACTGGGCCCATGTGTTCACCTTCACCGGTACACAAATCACCTGGATGCTGATCGGCTATGGCTTTGTGGCCGCAGTACTGCCCGTATGGCTGGTACTGGCCCCACGTGACTACCTGTCAACGTTCCTGAAAATCGGCACCATTGTTGCGCTGGCCATCGGTATTCTGGTCACCATGCCCGAGCTGAAAATGCCGGCACTGACCCAATTCATTGATGGCTCTGGCCCCGTGTGGAAAGGCGGCCTGTTCCCCTTCCTGTTCATCACCATTGCCTGTGGCGCAGTGTCGGGCTTCCATGCCCTGATCGCCTCGGGCACCACACCCAAACTGCTGGATAACGAAACCAACGCCCGTTACATCGGTTACGGCGGCATGTTGATGGAATCGTTTGTGGCCATCATGGCAATGGTTGCTGCTTCGGTGATCGAGCCGGGTGTGTACTTCGCCATGAACAGCCCTGCCGCAATTGTCGGTGGTGATGTGGTGACCGTGGCTCAAACGGTGAGCAGCTGGGGCTTTGCAATTACCCCGGATGCCCTGACAGCGCTGGCTCATGACATTGGTGAAACCACCGTTCTGGCACGTGCGGGTGGCGCTCCGACCCTGGCGGTGGGTATTGCTCAGATCCTGCACAACGTGTTGCCGGGCGAAAACACTATGGCGTTCTGGTATCACTTCGCCATTTTGTTTGAAGCCTTGTTTATCCTGACTGCGGTTGATGCGGGCACCCGTGCCGGGCGCTTTATGCTGCAAGACCTGTTGGGCAGTTTTGTTCCTGCTCTCAAGCGCACCGAGTCGTGGCCTGCCAACCTGCTGGCGACGGGCCTGTGTGTCGCCATGTGGGGTTACCTGCTGTACCAGGGCGTGATCGATCCATTGGGTGGCATCAACACCTTGTGGCCGTTGTTCGGTATCTCCAACCAGATGCTCGCGGGCATCGCGCTGATGCTGGCCACGGTTGTACTGATCAAAATGAAGCGCCAACGCTATATCTGGGTGACCTTGGTGCCTGCGGTCTGGCTGCTGATCTGCACCACGGTAGCGGGCTTTATCAAACTGTTCGACGCCAACCCTGCGGTGGGCTTCCTGGCCCTGGCCAAAAAGTACAGTACCGCGCTCGACGCTGGCCAAGTGATTGCCCCGGCGAAAAACATCGACCAGATGCAACACGTGATTATCAACGCCTACACGAACGCCGGTTTGACCGTGCTGTTTCTGTTCGTGGTGTTCAGCATTCTGTTCTTTGCGATCAAAGTGGGTGTTGCCTCGTGGGGCACCAAAGAGCGTACGGATAAAGAAGCCCCGTACCACACAATTCCGGACGCTTGAACATGTTCAATGACCTGAGTCGCCTCGGTAAATACCTCGGTCAGGCTGCCCGCCTGATGGTCGGCATGCCTGACTACGACAACTACGTCGAGCACATGAAAACCAAGCACCCGGACAAACCGGTGATGAGCTACGAGGCGTTCTTTCGAGAGCGTCAGGAAGCGCGTTATGGCGGCAAGGGTGGGCCAAAATGTTGTTAGCCCGCTAATCCGCGTTGCATGACATCAGTGGGAGCAGCCAGTCTGCTCCCCTTTTTTATTTCTGCTGTTCGGGAGACTTCAGCATGTCTGCGCCAATCCCCGTTACCATCCTCAGCGGTTTTTTGGGAGCTGGTAAAACCACCCTGCTGCGTCATTTGCTCAAGGCCGAACACGGGCTGAAAATCGCCGTGATCGAAAATGAATTCAGCGACGCAGGCATCGACACCCAATTGCTGGGCGACGAGCCTGTGCAAGTCATGACCCTGTCCAATGGCTGTGTGTGCTGCACCATTTACACCGACCTGACCAAAGCCCTGTACTTGCTCCTTGAGCGACTGGACAGTGGCGAGATCGCCTTTGATCGACTGGTCATTGAGTGCACCGGGCTGGCCGATCCGGCCCCTGTTGCACAAACCTTCTTTATTGATGAAGAGCTGCGCGAACGTTACCTGCTGGACGGCATTATTACCTTGGTGGACGCGGCCCATGCCGATGTCCATCTGGCGCAAACCATCGCCCAGGCGCAGATAGGCTTTGCAGACCGGTTACTGGTGAGCAAGCGCGACCTGGTGGATGACGCCACCTATGAAGCGCTGTGCGAGCGCCTGACGCGGATTAATCGCCGGGCACCGATTCGTGTGGTTGATCATGGTTGTATTGATCTGGCTGAACTGCTGGATGTGCGCGGGTTTAACCTAAACGCAGATGTGGGCGGCGGGCTGAACTTGCGCCCGGTGCAGCCGATGAAAACGGCAGATCGCATTTCAAGTTTGGTACTGCGTACAGAGACGCCCCTGGACATCGACAGCCTTAGCGCGTTTATGAACGAGCTGCTGGAGGAGCATGGGCCGCAATTGTTGCGTTACAAGGGCGTGCTGAACATTGCTGGTGAGGATCGGCGCTTGGTATTTCAGGGCGTGCTCAAGCTTTACGGCTTTGACTGGGACACCGAATGGGCCGAGGGTGAGCCGCGTGAGAGCGTGATGGTATTTATTGCTGATGACTTGCCAGAGGCCAAGATCCGCGAGGGGTTTGCACGGCTGGAGGGCTGAGTCGCGGCCTGCCCTCACCCCAACCCTCTCCCCAAGGGAGAGGGGGCTGATGTGAGTTGTTGCGCAAATCAGGTTTGGGCTTGAGTCCCTTCTCCCTCAGGGAGAGGGAGCTGAAGTGTGGAGTTGCGCAACACCGCTTGTGCTTTTAGTCCCCTCTCCCTCTGGGAGAGGGCTAGGGTGAGGGGCTCTTGACTGAAATAGAGGTCAGTGGCTCTTCATGCCCGCCGCGGTCATGAAGAGCCGGATCAGCATGGCAAATACAAACAGACTCGCCACACTGGCCGTCCAGATCAGTACCAACCAGCCAATGCGTTGCCACAGTGGCTTTTTCTCGGCCTCTTGCACCTCGTTCAGATAATCCTTGCCAGCCATGTTCATGCCTCCTATTGGGCAAAGGCTGCGGCCCTCAGGCCGCAGCGGCATTGACGTCTAGTGGTAACCGTCTTCGTGAGTCACTTTGCCCCGGAACACGTAGTAGCTCCAGAAGGTGTAACCCAGGATGAATGGAATGATGAACAAGGTGCCCACCAGCATAAAGCCCTGACTCTGCGGTGGTGCAGCTGCATCCCAGATCGAGATCGACGGCGGAATGATGTGTGGCCACAGGCTGATGCCCAAACCGCTGTAACCCAGAAAGACCAATACCAGCGTCAGCACGAACGGTGTGTAGTGAGCATTGCGGGCAATCGCCTTGATCAGTCCGTAAAAGGTGACCAATACCAAAATCGGCACCGGCAGGAACCAGAACAGGTTAGGCAAGGTGAACCAGCGGGCAGCAATGTCCGTATGGGTCAGCGGTGTCCACAGGCTGACAACCCCCATGATCACCAACAACGCCAGCGCCAGAGGTTTGCCCAACTTGTGCATGCTTGCTTGCAGCGGCCCTTCGGTCTTCATGATCAACCAGGTGCAACCGAGCAAGGCATACGCCACGATCAGCGCAAGCCCGCAGAACACGGAGAACGGCGTTAACCAGTCCAGCCCGCCGCCCGCATACTGGCGATTGACTACCGGAATACCATCAATGAAGGCCCCCAGTGCCACGCCCTGAAAGAACGTGGCAACCAGCGAACCGCCAATGAATGACATGTCCCAGATATGACGTTTCTCGGGGCGCGCCTTAAAGCGGAACTCAAAGGCCACACCGCGAAAGATCAAACCCATCAGCATCAAAATCAACGGCAAGTACAACGCCGACAAGATGACCGAATAGGCCAGCGGGAAGGCGCCAAACAGCGCGGCGCCGCCCAGAACCAACCAGGTTTCGTTGCCGTCCCAGACAGGCGCAACGGTGTTCATCATCACGTCACGGTCTTTCTCGCCCTTGATAAAAGGAAAGAGGATGCCGATCCCGAGATCGAAACCATCCATGACCACATACATCATGACGCCGAAGATGATGATGATTGCCCAGATAAGTGGCAGATCAATTCCCATGACTCAATTCCCCTTAGGCAGGCTGTCGCTATGGCCTTCTTCTGTACCCTCATGGGCAGCAGAAAGAGGACGTGCAGGCGTGCGCGGCTGACCTGGCCCACCTTCGTTATGTTCGTCACCTTCATGGGTAACAGGGCCTTTGCGCACCAGACGCATCATGTACCCCAGACCCACACCGAACAGCGAGAAATACACCAGCACAAACAGGATCAGAGTGACGCTCATCTGCGTAACGCTATGGTTGGACGAGGCATCTGCGGTACGCATCAGCCCGTACACCACCCACGGCTGACGGCCGATTTCAGTGGTGAACCAGCCTGCCAGAATGGCGATCAGGCCCGAAGGTCCCATCCACAGCACCAACCGCAAGAAGTGACGGTTGTCGTACAGCGTGCCGCGTTTACGCAACCACAGGCTCCACAGGCCGATAAAGATCATCAACATGCCCAAGGCAACCATGATGCGGAAGCTGAAGAACACGATGGTCGAGTTCGGACGGTCCGCAGCCGGGAAGTCTTTCATGGCCGGGATTTGTTCATCCAGACTGTGGGTCAGGATCAGACTGCCCAAATAAGGCACTTCGATCTTGTAGTCAGTGGTTTCGGTTTTCATGTTCGGGATGCCGAACAGGATCAGCGGGCTAGGCTCTCCGGGTTTGTTTTCCCAGTGACCTTCGATGGCGGCAATTTTCACCGGCTGATATTTCAAAGTGTTCAAACCGTGAGCATCACCGATGAAGGCTTGCACAGGGGCAACCACCAGGGCCATCCACATGGCCATCGAAAACATGCGGCGAATCGCTGGGGTATTACGCCCGCGCAACAAGTGCCAGGCCCCCGACGCACCCACAAAGAAGGCAGTCGCTACAAAGGCTGCTGTTGCCATGTGCGCCAGGCGGTACGGGAAGGAAGGGTTGAACACCACCGCCAGCCAGTCCACCGGAATCACTCGACCATCGATAATTTCGAAGCCCTGAGGGGTCTGCATCCAGCTGTTGGACGCCAGAATCCAGAAGGTCGAGATCAGCGTGCCGACAGCGACCATGATGGTCGAGAAGAAGTGCATGCCACGACCAACCCGGTTCCAGCCAAACAGCATAACGCCCAGAAAACCGGCTTCAAGGAAGAATGCGGTGAGTACTTCGTAGGTCAACAAAGGCCCGGTTACAGCACCCGCAAAGTCAGAGAAGCGTGACCAGTTCGTGCCGAACTGATACGCCATGACCAAGCCGGACACCACGCCCATCCCAAAGTTGACTGCAAAAATCTTCGACCAAAAGTGGTACAGATCACGGTAGGTATCGTCACGGGTTTTCAGCCACATGCCTTCGAGCACCATGAGATAACTGGCGAGACCGATGGTAATGGCGGGAAAAATAATGTGAAACGACACGGTAAACGCGAACTGAATTCGGGCGAGATCGAGAGCCTCCAAACCGAACATATGTCTTCCTCTATCAGGTATCAGGTCGTTCAGAACTCCGGCAGGACACCGGAATCCAACTGCCCAGCGGGCGATGGTTTTGGCGAATCAGGCTTCGCTCTCATAAACCAATACTCAAAGGGATCTGGCCGTCTGGCCACTCCAGTAAGCCTTTAAACGCTTTGATCTGGATCAAGCATTGAAGCAAGAGTAGTCCAATATCGGCATGACGCTAATGTGGTTTGTTGTCGCGTGACAGGTTGCCCCAGGCCTTGAAATAGACCGTTGCCGGAACTGTAAGAGCGCCAAAAGGACGCACTTTTTCATCGCCCTGACGACCCGTTTATACACGCGGCCAACCAAGTCATTGTTTGTTACATAAAAATGATAATCTTGGCATACCCCGCCCCTTGCCACGATGTCATCAATGACCAGCCAGCCTCTTTTGCTCCGTCACCACCGGCCGTTTGTGGCCTTTTGGTTTGCCCGTATCTTCACCGCCAGCGCCTTTCAAATGCTGACCGTGGCCATTGGCTGGAACCTCTATCAACTGACTGGCAGTGTGATGGACCTTGGCTGGGTCGGTTTGATCGAATTCGCGCCACGCCTTCTCTTTATGCTGCACACCGGGCATGTGGCCGATCGCTATGACCGGCGCAAAGTGGCGGCCCTGTGTCAGTCCTTGCAAGCCATGATCGCGTTGACCTTGGCGATCAGCAGTGCAACTGACCACATCACCCGTGAAATGATCTTTGCGCTGGCCTTTGCACTGGGCGCGGCCCGCTCTTTCGAGATGCCCGCAACCCAGGCATTACTGCCCTCGATCGTACCGGCCGAACTGTTCCCGCGTGCCGTCGCGGCGGCGCAGGCCGCACAACAGTCGGCCACTATTGTTGCGCCCGCGGTGGGCGGGTTGCTGTATGCGTTTGGCAGCGTGTGGGTGTATGGCCCCAGCGTGGCGCTGTACCTGATTGCGGCCCTGCTGATGAGCACCCTGCCCGCCCGCCAGTTACCGCTCACTAAAGCCAAGGCCACGCTGGACTCGCTGTTGGCGGGCATTCGCTTTATTCGCAGCCGTCCGGACGTACTTGGCGCGATCTCTCTTGATTTGTTTGCGGTGCTGCTGGGCGGCGCGACGGCATTGTTGCCGGTATTTGCCAAAGACATCCTGCTCACCGGCCCTTGGGGGCTGGGCATGTTGCGCTCGGCTCCGGCAGTCGGCGCTTTGCTGATGTCCTTATGGCTGGCCCGCTTCCCGGTGTACCGCAAGGTGGGGCGCGTCATGTTTACCGCCGTGGGCATATTCGGAGTCGCCACCATCGCCTTCGGGCTGTCGACGTCGTTCTGGTTTTCACTGGCCGTATTGGTGGTACTGGGCGCCGCAGACATGATCAGCATGGTGATCCGCGCTTCTTTTGTGCAGCTCGAAACCCCGGATGAAATGCGCGGCCGCGTCAGCGCCGTCAACGGGGTATTTATCGGTGCGTCCAATCAACTGGGCGAGTTTGAATCCGGTGTGACGGCGCATTGGCTGGGCACTGTGCCCGCTGTGGTGCTGGGTGGGGTCGGCACGCTGGTGGTCACGGGGCTGTGGATAAAACTGTTCCCTGGGCTGGCCAACCGCGACCGGATGGTGGAACCCGCTAAAAAGTAGCCCCCTCTCGTAGCAGCTGCCGAAGGCTGCGTCCGATTGCGAAGCGATCGCACACGTTGTTGACTTTACGACGACTGCGTCGCCGATCGCAGCCTTCGGCAGCGGCTACAGGTTTGCTAGGGCATTACGGCGGGCCTTGCCGCACAGCAGCTCCACCAGCGTCAGGGCAAAGGCCAGTGCCGCCGTCGAGCCTTGCGCCGTGATGCAGTTGCCATCGACTACCACGGGTTGATCAACGTAGTTGCACCCCGAAAGTTGATCGCTCACCGATTCAATGCAGGTCATGCGCCGTCCTTTAAGCACCCCGTATGCCTGCAACACCAACACGGGGGCCTGCGCAATGGCGGCATAAAAGCGACCTGCCCGTGCGTGTTCCTTAACCATTTGCATCACGGGCTGATGCGCCGCCAAATGCTCACACCCCACCACGCCACCCGGCAATACGATCAAGTCAAACGGCTGCGCCAGCAGGTCGACCAGCATGCCGTCGGCCGTCAGTCGGGTGCCTCGGGCGCAGGTCAACATGCGCCGCCCTTCGATACTGGCGACCACCACTTCGATTTCTGCCCGACGCAGCACATCGATCAGGGTCACGGTTTGCAGGTCATCAACACCTTCGGCTACAGGTATCAGGGCTCTATAGGTCATAAGCGTTCTCACACAGAGGTTCTGTGAGCTTAGGCCAGCTTCACTTTATAAACAGCCGCGCACCCAACCGAGTGTGCGGCGGCACCAGTGAGGTGTTACTGAACTCAAACCAACCTTCGTTTTTGTTACCCAGATCGAAGGTATACAGGTAACCCGTGGTGGTTCCACCCCGCTGACAGTCATCCAGCCCAGTGCCCCGGTTGCAAACAGGGGCACGAACACCGTCGATTTTCTGGCCATTGAGCGTCACATTCGGCTGGCCGCCATAGCCCCGTTCAAGCACATACACCTTGATATTCGGGCCATTGTGATCGCATCGGGTTTGCTCCCGAGCGTCGGAAACATCCTCTACGGCGCAGGTTCGCGACACCACCTTGAGAATTTCAACAGCACTCAACGGCATGGCCGGCGCAGCGTGCAACATGCCACTGGCCAGCAGCCCGAAAAAGACAATAAAACCTGTGAACGTACGCTTCATAAATCCCCCCAAAACTTGGCACGCAGTATGCCTGTGCCCTCCTCGTTACAAAACATCGCCCGCTGGGGTAACCAAGGCAGCCAGACGCCCACGCTGCTGGTATGATGCGCGGCTTTTTCCGAGCGACAGATAATCTTCAGATCCAAGAGGTCTGTGCTTTGCTGTTGAAAACGATTTAATTACGGCGCATTGGGCGCCACGGGGACTGGCATGCTGGAAAGGCTGTTTCAACTCAAGGCACACAATACCAACGTGCGCACCGAGATACTTGCGGGTATCACCACGTTTCTGGCGATGGCCTACATCCTGTTTGTGAACCCGAGCATTTTGGGTGATACAGGCATGGATAAAGGCGCGGTCTTTGTGGCCACCTGTCTGGCGGCCGCGATTGGCTCCGCTGTCATGGGCCTGATCGCCAACTACCCGATTGCCCTGGCGCCGGGTATGGGTCTGAATGCCTTTTTCACCTACACCGTAGTGCTGCACATGGGCCACACCTGGCAAGTGGCGCTGGGTGCGGTGTTTATTTCGGCGGTGCTGTTCTTCCTGTTGTCGATCTTCCGTATCCGCGAATGGATCATCAACAGCATCCCGCTGCCTTTGCGTTCAGCGATTGCAGCCGGCATTGGCCTGTTCCTGGCGCTGATTGCCATGAAAAACGCCGGCATTGTGATCTCCAACAAAGACACCTTGCTGAGCATGGGTGATCTGACCCAGCCTAAAGTCGTCCTCGCGTCCCTCGGCTTTGCCCTGATCATCGCCCTTGAAGCCCTGAAAATGCGCGGCGCCGTGCTGATCGGCATTTTGGCCGTGACCTTTGTTTCGATTCTGATGGGCGTGACCGAGTTTGGTGGCGTGGTGTCGATGCCGCCGTCTCTGGCGCCGACCTTCCTGCAACTGGACATTAAAGGTGCGCTGGACATTGGCTTGATCAGCGTGATCTTCGCCTTCCTGTTCGTTGACCTGTTCGACAACTCGGGCACCCTGATTGGTGTTGCCAAGCGCGCAGGCCTGATGGGCAAAGACGGCCACATGCCAAAAATGGGCCGTGCCCTGATCGCTGACAGCACCGCGGCCATGGCCGGTTCGCTGCTGGGCACCTCGACCACCACCAGCTACATCGAGTCGGCAGCAGGCGTGAGCGCCGGTGGCCGTACCGGTCTGACCGCTATCGTGGTTGGCATCATGTTCTTGCTGGCCTTGTTCTTCTCGCCACTGGCTGCCAGCGTTCCTGCCTTTGCTACTGCCCCGGCGTTGATGTTTGTGGCCGTGCTGATGATGAGTGGCCTGGCTGAAATCGACTGGGAAGACATCACCGTTGCCGCGCCGGTGGTCATCACCGCACTGGCCATGCCGTTCACCTACTCCATCGCCAGCGGCATCGCCTTCGGCTTTATTTCCTGGACGGTGATCAAGTTGCTGTCGGGGCGCGCCCGCGAGCTGAACGCGCCGTTGATCATTCTGTCGATTCTGTTTGTGGTCAAGCTAGGTTGGTTCCCCGCATGAGTGCTTTGCCGTTTGATGCTGCTACCTACGCCGTTGAGCTAGAGGCCAAGGCCAATCGTCTGCGCGAGTTGTTGGCGCCCTTTGATGCCCCCGAGCCTTTGGTGTTCGACTCGCCCCTCAAGCACTTTCGCCTGCGCGCCGAATTCCGTCTGTGGCGCGAAGGCGGCGAGCGTCACTATGCGATGTTCGCCCAGGACGACAAACGTACGCCGATCCTGATCGAAGACTTCCCGATTGCCAGCCTGCGCATCAATCAATTGATGCCGCAGCTCAAAGCCGCTTGGCAAGCCAGCGCGGCCCTGAGCCACAAGCTGTTTCAGGTGGAGTTTCAGACCACGCTGGCCGGCGATGCGATGGTCACTCTGTGCTATCACCGCCCGCTGGACGAGCACTGGCACACGGCTGCCGAACAGTTGGCCAAAGACCTGGACATCAGCGTGATTGGTCGCTCCAAAGGCAAGCGCACGGTGATTGGTCGCGATTACGTGGTCGAGAAGCTGGACGTGGCGGGTCGCACCTTCACTTATCAGCAGCCTGAAGGCGCGTTTACCCAGCCCAACGGCACGGTCAACCAGAAGATGCTCAATTGGGCGTATGAAGCACTGGGCGAACGTTCGGATGATTTGCTGGAGCTGTATTGCGGCAATGGCAACTTCACCCTGCCGCTGGCGACCCGGGTGCGCAACGTGCTGGCGACTGAAATCAGCAAGACCTCAGTGAATGCCGCGCTCAATAACCTGCGCGATAACGCTGTGGATAACGTCACACTGGTTCGGTTGTCGGCAGAGGAATTGACCGAAGCGTTGAATGACGTGCGTCCGTTCCGTCGCTTGCAGGGGGTAGACCTGAAGGGCTACGAATTTGGCAGCGTGTTCGTTGACCCGCCGCGTGCGGGCATGGACCCGGACACCTGCGAGTTGACCCGTCGTTTTGACAACATTCTGTATATCTCGTGCAATCCGCTGACATTGGCCGAGAACATTGCCCAACTGCACGATACGCATCGTATCGAGCGTTGCGCCGTGTTTGATCAGTTCCCGTGGACTCACCACATGGAGTCGGGTGTGTTGCTGGTTCGTCGGTAAGGCACCGCTACCCTCACCCCAACCCTCTCCCAAAGGGAGAGGGGGCTAATGTGTGGTGATTTTGAAGCCGCGTGCGGTCTGCTTTAAGTCCCCTCTCCCTCTGGGAGAGAGAGCTGGTTCTGTGTCATTACGCAAACCTGCTTTTGCTTTAAGTCCCCTCTCCCTCTGGGAGAGGGGACTGGTTCTGTGTCATTACGCAATCTGCTTTTGCTTTAAGTCCCCTCTCCCTCTGGGAGAGGGCTAGGGTGAGGGTTTGCTTTTAAGCTTTTAGATAGCGCAACACCGAATCACAGATCATCTCCCGATGACGCTGTTTGATCTGATCATCCGACAAGTCGATCTGGAATATCTCACCCAGCGTGTAGCGGTTCGACACCCGATAAAAACAGAACGAACTGACCAGCAGGTGAACGTCCAGTGCATTTAGCCCTGCCCGAAAAACACCCTGCTCAACGCCTCTGCGTAATACCCCGTCAAGCGCCTGCACAATCGTGTCGTTGGTCGCCTTGATCCCTTCCGAACGCTTGATGTACTCGCCCTTGTGAATGTTTTCGACACTGACCATCCGCACAAAATCAACATGCTGGTCGTGATGGTCGAAGGTGAACTCCACCAGCCGATGAATCGCCTGCACCGGCTCAAGCTCGTCGAGAGGCATCTGGCTCTCAATGCCCCTGATGTCCCCGTATAACTTCTCCAGAACCTCAACGTAGAGCTGCTCTTTACTGGTGAAGTAGTAATAGATCATGCGCTTGGAGGTACGCGTGCGCTCGGCGATGGCGTCCACCCGCGCACCGGACAAGCCTTGCTGGACAAACTCCACCAAGGCTTCCTGAAGGATATTTTCCCGAGTCTTTTGCGGGTTGTTCTTACGGCTTTTACGCGGTTCGGCAGCCGCAGCTTGCGCGTCGGCTTCTGGTTTCAAAGTCATTGGAGGCTCACGGCCATCGAAAGATGGCGGCGATTATGGGCCGCCCCGACCTGCGAGGGAAGACGCCCATCGTATGAGTCCATGCCTTTACAGCTTGGCCTGGCGAACAGCGCCGCTGCGTGATTTGGCCATAGCCGCCAAACGCACCGCCACGTTGGCCGCACCATAACCGGCATAGCCGTTTTTGCGCTGTAGCAGCTCGAAAAAGAATCGCCCTTCAAATGGCTCGGTGTACACATGGAACAACTCGCCACCCTTGGCGTCACGGTCATACAGCACGTTGTAATAGGCCAACTCGCTCAAAAACTCATCATCAAAATCAAAACGGGCCGCCAAGTCATCATAGTAGTTGAGCGGGATGTCGAGTAACGGTACGCCCGCCTCTTTGGCGCGGCTGACTTCAGCAAACAGGTCGTCGCATTCAAACGCAATGTGGTGCACGCCCGAGCCGCGATAACTCGACAAGGCATGGGAAATGGCTGTGTTTCTGTTTTCGGAAATATTGAGCGGTAAACGGATTGAGCTGCATCGGCTGCGCAGCGCACGGCTTTTAACCAGACCGTAAGGGTCGGGCAACACCACTTCATCGTCGGCCTCGAAATCGAGCACGCTTTTGTAAAACAGCACCCAACTGTCGAGGCTATCCGCCGGCAACGCCATCGCCATATGGTCGATACGCTTGAGCCCGGCCTGCGGTGTAATGGCAGCGCTCAAGTTGAAGTCCGACTCGTACAACGGTTTACCGGCAGCGTCTTTGTCTACCAGGTAAATCAGGCTGCCATCGGGCGCACGCACGGCCGCCAACTCCAGCTCATTGGGCCCGACCAACCCACGGTAGGGCTGGCCCTTGTACGCCACCGCCCGCGCCAACGCGCTGGCACTGTCTTGCACCCGAATCGCCGTGGCACACAACGAAGGGCCGTGGGCTTCAAAGAAGTTATGGGCAAATGAATAGGGCTCGGCATTGAGGATCAGATTGATTTCGCCCTGGCGCAGCAAACTGACATTTTTCGAGCGGTGCTGCCCCACTTTGCTGAACCCCAAGCGCTCCAGCCAGTGGGTCAGTTTGGCGCCCTGACTTTCATCCACCGCGAATTCGAGGAACTCGACACCGTCGTAGTCGCTGGCCTTGGGCGGCGCAAACAACGGCTCCAGGACGGGCGCCGGAGCGGCCTGTTCAATGAGCCGCTCGCGGGTTTTCTCTTCGAGATAGAGCAACGAACGGAACCCGTCGGCCGCATTGGCACGGGTCGGCGCGGCGCGAAAACCGTCGTTGAAGATTTCCAGCGATAACGGCCCGGTGTAGCCAGTTTCAATGATCGGCGCCAAAAAGCCCGGCAAGTCGAACTCGCCCTGCCCCGGAAAACAGCGGAAATGGCGACTCCACTCCAGCACATCCATCGCCAGAATCGGCGCGTCGGCCATTTGCACAAAGAAGATTTTGTCACCGGGGATCTGTGCAATCCCAGACGGATCACCCTTGAGCGACAAGGTGTGGAAGCTGTCGAGTAACACGCCCAGATTCGGGTGGTCGATCTGGCGAACCAGGTCCCAGACCTGTTGCCAGGTGTTGACGTGTCGCCCCCACGCCAGCGCTTCGTAGCCAATGCGCAGGTCGCGCGCGCCAGCACGCTCGGCCAGCAGGCTCAGGTCATCCAGCAGAATCTGCCGGTCGCCCACTGAGTCGGCGGCCGCGTTACTGCACACCAGCACCAGATCAGTGCCCAACTCCTGCATCAAATCGAACTTGCGCTCGGCGCGATCCAGGTTGCGTGCCAGCCGATCACGGCGGCAGCCTTCAAAGTCACGAAAGGGCTGGAACAGGCTGATGGTCAGCCCCAGATCGGCACACATCTGGCGTATTTCACGCGGGCTGCCGTCGTAATACAGCAGGTCATTCTCGAAGATTTCGACCCCGTCAAAACCCGCCGCCGCGATGGCGTCCAGCTTTTCCGGCAGGGTGCCGCTCAAGGAAACAGTGGCAATCGAGCGCTTCATTTATAACTCCCCGGCAATGGCATGGCCGCTAGACGACGGCAATTCTTGATAGCCTGATTATTAAGGGCACTCTATTATTGAGCAATCACTGTGTACCAACCAGTTAGTTTTATGTGCGATTATCGAACACTATGCCCTGTGGTGAATTGACGGTTTTTTATCCAGTCGCCACCATCAAACCCGTATGACTTGCTACACATGCGCCACACCAAAACAACAATTCCAAGAAACGGGTAAACACCTCATGGTCCCTTCTCAGACTGCACGTACCACGCCTGCCCAGAGCGTTCCGCACCCGGGCATCGGGGGCAAGATCCGCGGTGCCATGGCGAGCGGCAAGACCCGCTGGGGAATGCTCGCGCTGGTCTTTTTCGCCACCACGCTGAACTTCATCGATCGCGCCGCACTGGGTGTGATGCAACCGGTTCTGGCCAAAGAGATGAGCTGGACGGCGATGGATTACGCCAACATCAACTTCTGGTTTCAGGTCGGCTATGCCATTGGCTTCGTCCTTCAGGGCCGCTTGATTGACCGCATCGGCGTCAAGCGTGTGTTCTTCTGCGCCGTGCTGCTATGGAGCCTGGCCACCGGCGCGCACGGTCTGGCCACCTCAGCCGTCGGGTTCATGATCTGCCGCTTCATTCTCGGAGTGACCGAAGCCGCCAACTACCCGGCCTGTGTAAAAACCACGCGTCTGTGGTTCCCGGCTCAGGAACGTGCGGTGGCCAGCGGTATCTTCAACGCCGGGACTAACGTGGGCGCCATGTTTACCCCCATGATGCTGCCGCTGGTGCTGCATGTCTGGGGCTGGCAGGCCGCGTTTCTGTGCATGTCTGCGCTGGGCGGTATCTGGCTGATCTTCTGGGGCCTGAAGTACTTCAACCCCGAAGACCACCCGACCGTTTCCAAGGAGGAACTGGCGTATATCCAGCAAGAAAAAGAGCCGGAGCAAACCACCGTTTCGTTCTCCACCATCCTGAAGATGCGCGGTACGTGGGCCTTTGCCCTGTCCTATGCCATGACCGCGCCGGTGTTCTGGTTTTACCTGTATTGGTTGCCACCCTTCCTCAATCAGCAATACAACCTGGGCATCAGTGTCACGCAGATGGGCATACCGCTGATCATCATCTACATCACCGCCGACTTCGGCAGCGTGGGTGGCGGCATCTTGTCTTCGGTCTTGATCAAACGGGGTATGGCGGCAGTCAAGGCGCGACTGGTGTCGATGGCAATGTGCGCCGTTGCGATTATTGGCGTGGTCTTGGCCGCAGGCTCCAGCAACCTCTGGATGGCCGTGGGTGCCATCGCGCTGGCGCTGGGCGCGCACCAGGCCTGGACGGCCAACGTGTGGAGCATGGTGATGGACTACACGCCTAAGCACATGATGGGCACGGTGTTCGGCTTTGGCGGCATGTGCGCCGCCATCGGCGGTATGTTTATGACCCAGTTTGTCGGCTATGTGCTGACCGTCACAAACAACAACTACACCGTGTTGTTCACCATGATTCCAGCCATGTATTTTATTGCGTTAGTCTGGATGTACTTTATGGCTCCGCGAAAAATCCCGCAGGTCTGATACGCGAGTTCAATCGAACCTCTTGTGAGCGTTGGGCTAAGCCCGACGCTCGGCACGCCATCCTTCAATAGAGGTGCTCGATGACACTCCCCACGCCACTTTCAGGTGTTAACCACCCTCTGAAAGGGATTCTGCTGATTGTCACAGCCACTGCGCTGTTCTCCAGCCATGACGCACTGTCCAAATACCTCAGTGGGATCTACCCCGTGGTGATGGTGGTGTGGGCGCGTTATCTAGTGCACACCGTATTGATGGCGGGGATTTTTCTGCCCCAGTCCGGGCTGAGCGTATTGCGCAGCACTCGGCCGCTGCTGCAAGTGCTGCGTGCCATCTGCCTGCTGGGTTCGGGGTTGTTCTTCACCTACGGCTTGCTGTTTATTCCTCTGGCGGAAAACACCGCCGTGAACTTTATCGCCCCGTTGCTGGTGGCGGCATTGTCCGGCCCGTTGTTAGGCGAAAAGGTCTCGAAAGGCCAGTGGCTGGCGGTGGTGTGCGGGTTTATCGGCGTGGTGGTGATCATCCATCCCGGCGGCGCGCTGTTCACGCCCGCGGTTTTGCTACCGATGGCTGCGGCGCTTTGCTTCTGCTGTTACCAGATCCTGACGCGCAAACTCAGTGCCTACGACAGCCCGACCACCAGCAACTTCTTTGCCGGGCTGTTCAATGCAATCGTGATGAGCGCGCTGGTGCCTTTTTTTTGGCAGACCCCCACGTTTATTAACGGCCTGGCCATGCTGGCGCTGGGCACCCTGGGCATGACCGCGCACTTGTTGCTCACGCAGTCTTTCAGGGTGGCTGCACCGGCGCTGCTGGCGCCGTTCAGCTATTGCCAGATTGTGTTCTCCGGCCTATTGGGGTGGTTTCTTTTTGGCCACATGCCCGACCTGTCAGCCCGCATCGGCATCGCCATTATTTGCCTGAGCGGGCTGGCCGCGGCGTGGCAGCAACGCCGCGCACGCGGCTAAGCGTTAAAAATCGAAAAACACCGTTTCGCCCGCACCCTGAATATAAATGTCAAAGCGATAAGCCGGTTTGCCATTCACTTCGCAGCGCTGTGCGATCAAGGTTTCACGCCGTTGCGGCTGCTCAATCAGGTTGAGCACCGGGCACTTTGCGTTGGCCTCAGGCTCATCACTAAAGTACAGCCGCGTCTGTAAATGGATGTTGATGCCACGGGCAAACAGCGAAACGTTGATATGCGGCGCCATCGGCACACCGCCAGCCGTGTTTACCACGCCCGGCTTGATGGTGTTCAACGTCCACTCACCGGCATCAAACGTGGTGGCAGTGCGGCCAAAACTGTTGAACGACTTTTGCGAATCAAACACTTCGTCGTAGCGCCCTTCATGGTTGGCTTGCCACAGTTCCAGAAAAGAGTCGCGCACCAGATGGCCATTACCGTCATAGACATTGCCCTGCAGCACAATGTGCTCACCCGGTGCGTCGGGCTTGGCCATTTCGTTCCAGACCTCCTCGGGGCGCGGCGGATTACCGGCAGCGGACAGCGCCAGACCGATATGGACGTAAGGGCCAGCCGTTTGCGAAGGCGTTTCCGGTAGCAGTTCGATAGGCATGATCTAGCTCCTCAGCGATTTTCGAAGTGAGTCTGACGCTGGCCGCGCAGCACGATATCAAAGCGGTACGCCAGGCAATCCATCGGATTGGCGGCCCCCATGTCCAGACGGGCGATCAGGCTTTGCACCGCTTCGGGGTTGGCAATCGACTTAACAATCGGGCACATCGCAATCAATGGATCGCCTTCGAAATACAACTGGGTAATCAAGCGTGTGGCAATCGACGGGCCACTGACCGAGACGTGAATATGCGCCGGACGCCAGTCATTAGGGCCATTGCGCCACGGGTAGGGGCCGGGTTTGACCGTACGAAAGCTGTAATAGCCCTGGCTGTCGGTCAAGGTACGGCCCACACCGCCAAAATTAGGATCGAGCGGGGCCAGGTAGCGGTCATTCTTGTGGCGATAACGGCCACCGGCGTTGGCTTGCCACATCTCCACCAGGGTGTTGGGAATCGGCTTGCCGTACTGATCGCAGACGCGACCCGAGACCAGAATCCGCTCGCCTATCGGCAACCCGCCATTGTTGAAATTGAGCAGCAGGTCATTGTCGAATTGGCCGAATTTCAGATGGGAAAAATCAGGCCCGCTGGTTTCGCTGACCGATTGCGGGATGCTCACCAACGCCTGGCGCGGGGAGCGGGCGATGGAGGTTTTGTAATCCGGGGTCAAGGCTTTGGGGTGCCAATTGCGGTCACGAATGACAAAGCGCCGGCTGTCTGCATCAGACATGTCGATCTCCTGTTGTTTTTATAGGCTGCACGGTAAGCCAGCAGTTTAAACAACAGGCGAACAAGGACTACTGAAAAGGCCCGGCCCATCCATAACCATTCAGTTATGGATAAACCCCTGCGGCATACGCCTGCCCCAGTTCACGGAGCACCTCGATGCACCCTTGCGCAGACAACGACACCGGCACATGGGCGTTGCGACAAATGCCGATAGAACCGCCCGGCTCACGCTGCCCCACGTCCAGTTCGTAAAACTCGCCACTGGCCAGATCCATGCGCACCGCATCCAGTGGCGCGATCCAGACGGCGTCGTTACACAGCACATAACGGCGGCTCAAGGTGACGGACAAGGTTTCCAGGCGCTGGCGGGACGGGTTGATGCCGCATTGCACAAACAAGCTATCGGCGTACGCGCGTATGGTCGTATTGGCGAGCGGCAACACCAACGGGTAATGTTCCAGCAGGCTTCGATCCAGCGGCTCGCGGGTCAACGGGTGTCCGGCTCGAACCACCAACGTCATGGACTCGCTGTACAGATGTTCGAAATTCATTCCCTGAATTTCCGGGCTGTCGGTCATTCGCCCCACCACCAGATCCACATCCCCTACGCGCAATTGCGAGAGCAAATAAGCGCTGGGCCCCGTCACCACACTCACCACCAATGAGGAGTACTGGCGATGCAGACGGCGCACCAGTTCAGGGATCAACACGCTCTCCACGGTCGACAGCACGCCAAGGCGCACCACCCCGCCCGCATATTCGCCGCCGCGCAGCGCATTGACCCCTTCGCGTAACGCTTGCACCGATGGCGTCGCGTAACGCAGGAAGGCTACCCCGGCCTCAGTCAGGCTTATTCCGCTTTTACTGCGTACAAACAGACTGACCGTCAGTAAGGCTTCCAACTCCTTGAGGGTCTTGGACATGGCCGGCTGACTCACCGCCAACACATCCGCCGCCCGCGCCAGACTGCCTTGGCGTGCCATTTCCAGAAAGCACACCAGATGACGGTATTTGATGCGGGTATCTATATTCACAGGGATAACAACTCCAGGCGCGATCTGCGGTTCAGGCGCTATTCAACCACTTGAGCCGGAGGTCTGGAACTGTCATAACCCCTTTGAGTCTTTTTAAAGGACTCCACCCAAGAAACGTCTGACAGCCGGGCTGGCGCAGTCAGGTCTCAGCAACAACACTTATAGACACGATTTATCAGAGGATTCCTCCATGCTTTGGAAAAAAGGCCGTCGTAGCGACAACGTTGAAGATGTGCGCGATCAAAGCACTGGCGGCGGCGGTGGAGGCATGCGTTTCGGGGGAGGCAAAGGCCTGAGCTTGATGGCGGTGGTGGTGATTGTCGGCTTCGGCCTGCTGACCGGCCAGGACCCCATGCAGATTCTCGGGCAATTAAGCGGCCAACTGACCGAGCAATCCGCCCCCCAAGTGACTCAGCAAGCCGGGCATGCGCCGCCAGCCAATGACGAACAAGCCGATTTTGTACGCGCCGTACTGGGCGATACCGAGGACACATGGGCACAGGTTTTTCAGCAGTCGGGTCGCAACTATAAAAACCCGACACTGGTGTTGTTTCGTGGGCAGGTAGGTTCGGCCTGCGGCTATGCCACAGCAGCCAGCGGCCCGTTCTATTGCCCGGCTGACCAGAAGGTCTACCTGGACATGAGCTTCTTCCAGGAAATGGCGCAACGCTTCAAAGCCTCGGGCGACTTCGCGCAAGCCTATGTGATTGCCCATGAAGTGGGCCATCACGTGCAAACCTTGCTGGGCATCTCCTCAAAAATGCAGATGGCTCGCCAGCAAGGCCAGCGCATGGAAGGTGACGGCGGGTTGTTGGTGCGTCAGGAGTTGCAAGCCGACTGCCTTGCCGGGGTGTGGGCCAATCTGGCGCAAAAGCGTCATAACTGGCTGGAGGCTGGCGACATTGAGTCGGCGCTGAACGCCGCCAATGCCATTGGTGATGACCGCCTGCAACAACAAAGCCGCGGCCGCGTAGTGCCGGACTCGTTCACCCACGGCACCTCGGCGCAGCGGGTCAAGTGGTTCAAGACCGGGTTTGCTCAAGGCAATATCAATCAATGCGACACCTTCTCGGCAAGGGCCCTGTAAATGGCACTGCGCGTGATCGCTTCGCTGATGGGCGTGCTGATGGTGAGCGCGATGGTTCATGCTGCCGAGCATGGGGTTAAGGTATTAAGCCCCGAGCACATGAACATCGGCCCCGGCGAGTTGAGTGTCGGCGTCAGCCAGAACTGGAAACAACCACTGCCCGGCGTGCAACGGGCGCTGATTGTCATTCACGGGCGCTTGCGCAATGCCCAGACCTACTTGCACAGCGCTGAACAGGCAGCGACTCAGGCCGGGCAGTTATCCACAACCCTGATCATCGCGCCGCAGTTTCTGAATCAAACCGATATTAACCGTCACGCTCTGCCGGACGCCGTGTTGCGCTGGCAGGGTAACGACTGGATGGCCGGGGCTCCCGCCCTTGGGCCGCAACCCCTCAGTTCGTATGCGGCGCTTGATCACATTCTTGAGCGACTTGGCGACCGCAAACGCTTCCCGGAGTTACGCGAAGTGGTGATTGCCGGGCATTCAGGCGGTGCCCAAGTGGTGCAACGCTACGCCCTGACAACTCAGGCCGATACGGCGTTGAAAGCCAAAGGCATCAAGGTGCGTTACGTGGTTGCCAATCCGTCGTCCTACGCTTATTTCACGGCGCAGCGGCCCGTTCCAACCTTTGACCAGGCCAGTTGCCCAGGCTTCAATACGTGGAAATACGGGCTTATAGACCTGCCCGCGTATGCCAAAGGGCAGAAGCAGCAGGCGCTTGAACAGGCCTACGTTGAACGTGACATCACCTACTTGTTAGGCGCTAAAGACACTGACCCCAATCATCCGGCGCTGGATAAAAGCTGTGAGGCCGAGGCACAGGGTGCATTCAGATTGGTACGCGGCAAGAATTACGTTGAATACCTGACTCAACGCCATCCACAGGGGCTCAATCAACGATTGGTTGAAGTGCCCGGCGTTGGGCACAACGGCGACCAGATGTTCACCTCACCCGAGGGGCAAAAGGCGTTGTTCGGGCACTGAGCCGGACGCCGTAGCAGTTGCCGCAGGCCACGTCCGATTGCGCAGCAATCGTAAATTCAGACGCCTGAGTGTCCCAGTAAGATCCGGGGCTTAATTATTACGATCGCTGCGCAATCGGACGCCGCCTTCGGCAGCTGCTACGGGGATGTAACCAACGCATGCAGCTCGATGCAGTCCTGCACATGCCAGTCCGTCAATTCCGGCCAGGGATTGACCGGCACGTTGACCAGCACGGTTTTGCAGCCCGCCGCGCGCCCGCAGTCCAGGTCAAAACGGTAATCGCCCACCATCACCATCCGGGCAGGCTCCACCTGCCATGCTCGCGCCAGTTTCAGCAGGCCGTCCGGGTCAGGTTTATGCATCGCACACTCACGCCCCAGCACATCTTCAGGCTTAAAGCAGTCGGCCAGGCCAATGGCCTGCAGGGTGATCAGCGCCAACTCCCGCGCATTGCGCGTCAATATCCCAAGGCGATAACCCCGCCCAGCCAGATCGCGCACCAGTTCAACCGCGCCGGGTGCAGCTTTGGATGCCTTGGCCAGCTCACGTTCATGCTCAAGCAACCACGCGTGTTTGGCTGCGGCTTGCTGCGCTGGCAAGGCATTGAGATGAGTCAAAATATCCTCATCCGCCGGGATACCCAACGCACGGCGAATCTCGGCAAAGTCATGCACAGCAACGGTCAGGGTGCCATCCATGTCAAACACCCAATGGCTGATGTCTTTGAGCGTCATGCCCAGTCCTTGCGATGGCGAATCAGGCCTTCCTGAGTCACCGATGCGACCAACTGGCCCGCACGGTTATAAACGCTGCCACGGGAGAATCCCCGCGAGTTGCCCGCCCAGGGGCTGTCCATCGCGTAGAGCAGCCAGTCATCGGCACGCAAGTCGGCATGAAACCATAGCGCGTGGTCGAGGCTGGCAACCTGCATGTCTTTTTGCCACACGCCTTTGCCGTGGGGCAGCAACGAGGTGGTCAGCAAGCCGAAGTCCGAAGCATAGGCCAGCAGGTATTTGTGCAGGGCCGGGGTATCGGGCAGCGTGCCGTCGGCACGAAACCACACGTATTTGATGGGGTCAGAGACCGCAGGGTTGAACGGGTCTTCGCCAACGACCGGGCGAAACTCGATCGGTTTTGCGCACAGCAATTTTTCGCGCATCGACTCCGGGATCAGGTGCGCACGCTGGCGAATCATCTCCAGCTCGGACGGCAGGTTTTCCGGGCCAACCACATCGGGCATTGATGTCTGATGCTCAAACCCCACTTCGTCGTACTGGAACGAAGCGCTGCTGGTGAAAATCGGCTGGCCCTTCTGAATGGCCGTTACCCGGCGGGTGCTGAAACTGCCGCCGTCGCGCACGCGGTCGACCTGATAAACCACGGGCAGGCTGGCATCGCCGGGGCGCAAAAAATAACCGTGCATTGAATGCACGTGGCGGGCGTCTTCAACCGTCTGGCTCATGGCCGACAGCGATTGCCCAAGTACCTGACCGCCGAACAACTGGCGAAAGCCCAAGTCCTGACTGCTGCCACGAAAGAGGTTTTCTTCGATTGGCTCCAGCGTCAGCAAATTGACCAGATCATCCAACACTTGGCTCATTCCGATTCTCCTCACACAAAGCAGTAGCGCCGTACATCGGAGGACGGCGCTCAACAAAATTTCGACTTGCGTCGCTCTACATCGACCTAGCCGTGCAGGGTTTCCAGCCATTGTGCCCGCGAAATGCGGTACAGCACATGCGACCTTAATGGATGCCCTTGCAGCAGGCGCGGGTGTTCAAAATCACCTTCGCGGTCGTGGTGCATACCAATCGCTTGCATGACCTTTTGTGACGGCAGATTCGCTTCACTGGTGAATGACACCACCTGATCCAGTGCCAAACGATCAAACCCGCAGCGCAAGGCCGCCCAGGCAGCCTCGCTGGCGTACCCCAACCCCCAGTGCTCTCGCGCCAGCCGCCAGCCTATTTCAACCGCCGGGGTAAACGCAGCGGCAAAACTGACATTCGCCAGCCCGGTGAAGCCAATGAACTCGCCGGAGTCCTTGCGTTGCAGCGCCCAAAAACCGTAGCCGTGCTCAGCAAAATGGCCGCGTATGCGGCCTATCAAGGCGGCACTTTCGAGGCGGCTCAAGTGCGCAGGAAAATAGCGCATCACCTGAGGGTCAGCACACATCGCAGCAAACTCGGGCAAATCAGTGTCGCGCCAGGGGCGCAACAACAAACGAGGGCTTTCGAGTTCTTTGATCTGCTCCATCAGGCCTCTCCGATTGGTGACCGGGCTTTTCAACTGTTGAGCAGTGTACAGCGCTGTTAATATTCCGCGCTCGCTCAGACGTGAATTCCCTATGCCTGTACCGCTGATATACCACGATGATTACAGCCCTGAATTCCCGGCAGAGCATCGCTTTCCGATGGACAAGTTCCGTTTGTTGCGCGATCACCTGATCGACACCGGGTTGACCCGTGATGCCGAGCTGTTGCGCCCCGAACTGTGCCCTGTGGATATCCTCGCGCTGGCCCATGACCGCGCCTACATCGAGCGCTATATGGCCGGGGAGTTGGCGCGTGAGGATCAACGTCGCCTGGGCCTGCCGTGGAGCGAAGCCCTGGCGCGTCGCACTATTCGCGCTGTAGGCGGCTCACTATTGGCCGCCGAACAAGCCCTTGAGCATGGGCTGGCCTGCCACTTGGCCGGCGGCACTCACCATGCGCATTACGACCATCCGGCGGGGTTTTGCATTTTCAATGATCTGGCGGTCATCAGCCGCTACCTGCTGGAAAGCGGCCGGGTCAATCGGGTGCTTATTTTTGACTGCGACGTGCATCAAGGTGACGGTACAGCGCGCATCCTTGAACATACGCCAGACGCCATTACGGTTTCCCTGCACTGCGAAAAGAACTTTCCGGCGCGCAAGGCGCAAAGCGACTGGGACATCGGCTTGCCAATGGGTATGGGCGATGCTGAATACTTGCAAGTGGTCGATGAGGCACTGAACTATTTGTTGCCGTTGTACCAGCCGGATCTGGTGCTGTATGACGCCGGCGTCGACGTGCACAAAGACGATGCCCTGGGTTATCTGAAACTGACGGATGCGGGCGTCTCCGAGCGCGATGAGCGCGTGATGCGTCATTGCCTGGGCCGCGATATTCCGGTGGTCGGCGTGATTGGCGGTGGTTACAGCAAAGACCGCAAAGCCTTGGCACGGCGCCATGGAATCTTGCATCACAGTGCACAAAAGGTCTGGCTGTCATCAGGGTGTCATTGAGGCGTGATTTTTTACCCACAATGCCTGTGGAACTGCCTGTGGATAACCTGAGTGAAAGCCCTTGCAGGCCACAGACCATATAGCCTGCACAGCACTGTATGTTTTTCGTACAGCAGCACACACCTATCCTCGTAGCAGCTGCCGAAGGCTGCGTCCGGCTGCGCAGCAGTCGTATAAACCGCGAGCTTTGACTGAGCGACCGCTGCGCGCTCGGACGCAGCCTTCGGCAGCTGCTACGGGAGATCTGCGACCTGCTCAGGTAGAATACCCGACTTATTTCGCCGATTTGCAGCCTTGTCATGACTCAGCCTACCTCCTCTGCTTCCCGTCACGTCGCCATTATTGGCGGGGGCCCTGCCGGTTTAATGGCCGCCGAAGTGTTGAGTCAGGCAGGCGTACACGTGGACCTCTACGACAGCATGCCGTCCGTGGGCCGCAAGTTTTTGCTGGCTGGCGTGGGCGGCATGAACATCACCCACTCCGAAGCCTACCCGGCCTTCCTGTCCCGCTATGCCGAACGTGCGCCGCAGATGGCCCCGCTGCTGCGGGCATTCGACGCTGATGCCTTGTGTCAGTGGATTCACGACTTGGGTATTGAAACTTTCGTCGGCAGCTCAGGCCGTGTCTTCCCCACCGACATGAAAGCCGCCCCGCTACTGCGCGCCTGGCTCAAGCGTTTGCGCGACAGCGGTGTGGTTATCCACACCCGCCATCGCTGGCTGGGCTGGGACGCCGAGGGTCAGTTGCGCATCGACAGCCCCGACGGCGAAAAGCGCTGCAAACCCGATGCGGTCATTCTGGCGCTGGGCGGCGGCAGTTGGGCCAGACTGGGTTCCGATGGTGCGTGGATGCCGCTGTTGGCTGAGCACAAGGTCGAGCTGGCCCCATTGCAGCCGAGCAACTGTGGCTTTGATGTACAAGGTTGGAGTGAGGTGCTGCGCAGTAAATTCGCCGGGGCACCGCTGAAAAACATCGCCATCGCACAGGAGCACAGTACCCCGCGCTTGGGCGAGTGCGTGATTACCGCCAGCGGGATTGAAGGCAGTTTGATTTACGCCTGGTCAGCACCGATTCGAGAGGCTATCAACCAACAGGGCAGCGCAACGATCCTGATCGACCTGCTGCCGGGCAAGGCTGTGGATAAAGTAGCCGCCGCACTGGCCAAGCCTCGCGGCTCGCGCTCGATGAGCAAACATATGCACAGCCAGTTGGGACTTGATGGTGTGAAAGCGGCGCTGTTGCGTGAACTGGCCTGCGCTGAAGACTTCAATGACCCGGCACGACTGGCCAAAGCGATCAAAGCGCTGCCCCTCAAACTGGTGAAGGCGCGCCCACTGGACGAGGCCATCAGCAGTGCGGGAGGCGTGCGATTTGAGGCGCTGGATGAAAACCTGATGCTCAAGCCATTACCCGGCGTCTTCTGCGCAGGCGAAATGCTCGATTGGGAAGCCCCCACCGGCGGCTATTTGCTCACGGGCTGTTTTGCCAGTGGCCGCGCCGCCGGGTTGGGGGTTTTAAGCTGGCTTAACGCTTAAGGCTTGCGCTTGCGCGGGCCGGTGTTGAACACAGGCACTTTGCGCACCGGCTTGACCGATGGCTCGGACGGCGCAGCTTCACCGCTGTCGACCCACTTGCCCAGGTTGCGCTTACCACCACCGCCCGAGGTTTTCGGCTTCTTGGGCTTCTTCGGCTTTTTGATCACCTGCCCGCTGGCATCGGTTTCGGGCACACGGTGCTCAGGCTCAAAGTCCTGCTGCTCATGGCGTGGCAAGGTCTGGCGGGTCAGCATTTCAATGGCCGACAGCATGTTCACTTCATCGGCGCACACAAACGAAATGGCTTCGCCCTTCTGCCCCGCACGGCCAGTGCGGCCGATACGGTGAATGTAGTCTTCGGCCACAATTGGCATGTCGAAGTTGATCACCAACGGCAAGTCTTCGATGTCCAGACCACGGGCTGCCACATCGGTCGCCACCAGAATCTGTACTTCGCTGGCCTTGAAACGATCCAGCGCACGCTGGCGCGTCGCTTGAGGCTTGTCGCCGTGAATGCCATCCGCATTGATACCCAGCGCTTGCAGCTTGCCGACCAGTTCGTCCACGCCGTTGCGGGTCTTGGCGAATACCAGTACCTGTTTCCAGTGCTGGGTGCGCAGCAGGTGCAAAAACAGCTCCGGCTTACGCTTTTTATCCACCGGAATGATCCACTGCTTAACGCTGCTGGCCGCTACGTTACGCGGGCTGACTTCGATGCTCAGCGGGTTGTCGAGCATCTGCTCGGCCAACAAGCGAATCGGGTCTGAGAACGTCGCCGAGAACAGCAGGGTCTGACGCTTTTTCGGCAGTACGCGGTAAATGTCCTTCAACTCTTCAGTAAAGCCGAGGTCGAGCATGCGGTCAGCTTCATCAAGAATCAGCGTTTGCAGTTGCGTGAACTTGATGGCTTTTTGACGGTAAAGATCGAGCAGACGTCCCGGTGTAGCCACCAGCACATCTACGCCTTTGCGCATTTTCATCATTTGCGGGTTGATGCTGACGCCGCCGTACACCGCATAGGTGCTCAACGGCAGGTGTTCAGCGTACTGGCGAATGCTCTCGTGCACCTGCTCGGCCAATTCGCGGGTCGGTACCAGCACCAGTGCACGCACCATGTTACTGGCGACTTTCGGCCCTTCCATGGTCAGCGACTGCAACAACGGCAGGGCAAAACCCGCGGTTTTGCCGGTGCCGGTCTGGGCTGCGGCCATCAGGTCACGGCCTGCCAGCACTGCGGGGATCGCTTGGGCCTGAACCGGGGTTGGGGTCTTGTAGCCGAGCGCCTCAAGGGCGCGCAGCAAGGGCTCGATGAGGCCAAGGGTGGCGAATGTCATGGGAATACCGTCGAAAAAGGTCAGCGCAGAGGTGCAATGGCGCGCAGTTTACCCTAATTCAGGCGGGATTCTTCTTACGCCACTGCGGCAACCCGATCAACACCACGGCGCTGATGATGACCGCCATCGCCAGGCACTCTTCTACACCGATGGTTTCGCCGGCGAAGGCAATGCCCAACATAACCGCCACGGCCGGGTTGACGTAGGCGTAGCTGGTGGCAGCGGCCGGGCGCACGTTTTTCAACAGGTACATATACGCACTGAAAGCGATGATCGAGCCGAAGATCACCAGATACAGCAGCGCCCCCCAGCCAGCAGCGGTGGGCATATGGGTCATGCGCTCGCCACTGAGCAGGCTGGCCGCCAGCAGCATGGCACCTGCCGCAAGCATTTCAGCCGCGCTGGCCATCGGTCCGACGGGCAGCGGCAAGTGTCGGCTCCACACCGAGCCAAATGCCCACGCGGCGGCGGCAAAAATCACCATCGCGGCGCCTATCGGACTGGCTTGCAGGTTGGAGCCCAGGTTGAGCATGCCGATGCCGATCAATCCGAGAATGATGCCGGCCCATTCCAGACGGGTATTACGCGCGCCCCAGAAGTAACCGAACAGCAATGTAAACAAAGGCACGGTAGCCACGGCCAACGCGGCGACGCCTGACGCCACGCCGGAGTGTTCGGCCAACGTGACGCCGCCGTTGCCGCAGGCCAGCAGCAGAAAGCCGATCATGGCTGCCGAACGCCACTGGATGGCCGTCGGCGAAGGCGCCCCGCGCCAGCGCATATAGGCGTACATCAAGCTGCCTGCAATGAGAAAACGCACGCCGGCCATCATCAACGGCGGCCAGGATTCAATACCGATGCGGATGGCGAGATAGGTCGAGCCCCAGATAACGTACAAGGCGAAAAAAGCACCGATCAGTTGAAGCGGAAAACGGCGTGCGGCAGGCATGAAGGCAGCTCAAAGGCAGAGGCAGGGGACTGGGGAGTTTAGACAACGAAGAAAGAAATAATAAGTAACAGAACGCACCAAAAGTGACCGTACACTTTTCTTTCAAAATCAAAAGCGCCCTCACCCTAGCCCTCTCCCGGAGGGAGAGGGGACTAAAGGCAAAAGCAGATCCGTGCAACACCCCACATCAGCCTCTCTCCCTTGAATGCAGTGGGAGTTAAAGGCAAAAGCAGATCTGCGCAACACCGCCAATCAGCCTCTCTCCCTTGAGTGCAGAGGGAGTTAAAGTCGAAAGCAGATCTGTGCAACACCGCCAATCAGCCTCTCTCCCTTGTGTGCAGTGGGAGTTAAAGGCAAAAGCAGATCTGCGCAACACCGCCAATCAGCCTCTCTCCCTTGAGTGCAGTGGGAGTTAAAGGCAAAAGCAGATCTGCGCAACACCGCCAATCAGCCTCTCTCCTTTGAGTGCAGTGGGAGTTAAAGTCGAAAGCAGATCTGCGCAACACCGCCAATCAGCCTCTCTCCCTTGAGTGCAGTGGGAGTTAAAGGCAAAAGCAGATCTGCGCAACACCGCCAATCAGCCCCCTCTCCCTCTGGGAGAGGGTTGGGGTGAGGGTGCTGTTAAAAACCGCGATAACGCTTCAAGTGTTCAGTCACTTTCGCCGCCGGGACTTTCTGCAAGCCGCGCAACAGTTCGTGATTCAACTCACGCACACCATGTTGCTGGCGCAATCGCACAGCCAGGTGAGTGGTCAGGTTAGCGGCCATTTCAGCGTCGGCCATGGCCCGGTGAGCCTGACCCGTGTGAGGCAAGTTAGCGAACGTGGTCAACGTCCCCAGCTTGTGATTGGGGGCTTCAGGCATCAAGCGGCGCGCCAAAAGCAAAGAGCAGGCAAAATTCTGCAAGCGGGTGCGCTTGATGCGCCCCATCTCGAAATCCCAGAACTTTTGGTCGAAGGCCGCGTTGTGCGCCAGCAGTGGCGTGATACCGACGAATTCATTGACCTCATTCATCACCTGCTCAGCCGATGGCGCCGTACGCAACATGGCGTTGCTGATACCCGTGAGCTGCTCGATAAACCCCGGCACTCGCACGCCGGCATTCATCAGGCTTTGATAACGCTCAACAATACGTCCCTGCTCAAGAATCACCACGGCAATTTCAGTCGCCCGGCAACTGCTGCTCGGAGAGATGCCGGTGGTTTCAAAGTCAATTACCGCAATGCGTTCCAAAGCTGATCAATCCTGTAAAAATGGGGCGTTATTTCAGCAGCAAGCTGCCTTCAATCGGCACATAGCGCGTAGCAGCGCGAATCAATGAGTTGGCGGTAAGGCCAGGCACACCATAGGCCACGGTTTCGACCCCGTGTTTGCTGGCGATACGCTCAAGCAACAGGTCGAAGTCACCATCACCCGAAGCCAGCACCACTTCATCGACATTGGCCGCCGAGTCCATGATGTCGATGGTGATCCCTACGTCCCAATCGCCCTTGGCCGAACCATCGCTGCGCTGGATGTAGGGTTTGAGTTTCACCGTGAAACCGAGGTTGCGCAGTATTTGCTGAAATTGCTGCTGTTTGCTGTCACCCCGATCAATCGCATAGGCATACGCCTCGACGATTTCACCGCGTTTGCTGATATCAGCCCAGAGCGCGGCGTAATTGAAATGGCAGCCATAAGCTTGGCGAACCGTGTAATAAAGGTTCTGCACATCCGCAAAGACCGCAATTTTTTTCACCGGCAAACCTCTGGGAGCCCGGACTTTCGGGCAATGAGCTAAATAACAAGGCAGCAGTATGCCAGCCTGCCGAACCTTTGCGCGGATAAACCGCTCAGCTGTAGGTTCATGCTGATCCTGAGCAACATTTGCTTAAAGTTGTAAATTCATCGGTTAAAGTGACACACCGCTTTTGACTGCCGATACCCAACCATGAACCCGATGACTGTTCTTCGCGACGCCCTTTACTTCACCCAGCGTAATCTGGGCCAGATCGTCATGCTGTGCTTGCCGCTGATTGTTCTTGAAACGATCATCACGCAGATGGTCAGCAGCGCTTCGGGGCCGGATGCTTCACCCGGTTATGACCTGCTGGTCGGCTTGCTGGTGTACCCGCTGTACACGGGCGCCCTGATTCTGTTTCTGGATGCTCGCAGCCGGGGTGAATCGCCCCGTAATAGTGACCTGCTGGCGCGCGCGCTGTCCCTCTGGCCCAACTTCGCCTTGTTATCCGCCATCAGCACGCTGGCCATTGTGCTAGGGCTATCGATATTGGTTCTGCCCGGTATTTTCATGACCATCGTCTTTGCATTTTCCGAGTACCGACTGGTATTACGCGGTGAAGGGCCACTGGCAGCGTTAAAGTCCAGCGTGCTGATGAGCCGAGGGCATTTCTGGCAGATATTTACGTGCGTGGCGGCCGTACTGGCACCGCTGATGCTGTTGAAAGAACTGACCTTTTCAGCGTTCCCAAAGGATGAAAACCTGTTCTTGTCACTGGCGCTTGATAGCCTCTACAGCTTCTTGCAGCTGTTTCTGACAGTCGTTGTATTCCGCCTGTTTATGCTAATCAGCGAATCGTTTGACAGCAAATGAGCACGATTCCTTATTGATCGCTCCTTGGGTGTCGAACGGTCGTCCGGTATGCTCGCCAATTCCTTGCTACGTCATAAGCCGAGCCCATGCCACGTTTCCTGCGCCACATCCTGTTAGGTTTGCTGCTGCTCGCAGGGGTGCTGGCAAGCTTGATCTACAGCCTGACGTGGCGTCCCGAGGCCAAAGAGGTGCTGGCGCTTTCGTGCCCGACCACCGCCCCGGTACTCACGCAGGGGCAAGCGCTGAAGGTCATGACCTGGAACGTTCAGTACCTGGCGGGCAAGCGCTACGTCTTCTGGTACAACCTGGCGGACGGCAGCGGCCCCGACACACAGCCCACCCGCGAAGACATGGCTTACAGCCTGGATGAAGTGTCGCGGGTCATACGTGATGAGCGGCCCGACCTGGTGCTGCTGCAAGAAGTCGATGAAAACGCCAAGGCCAGCGATTACCAGGATCAACTGGCGCTGCTGCAAGAACGTTTGGTTGACCTGTATCCGTGCAGCAGCCAGGCCTTTACCTGGAAAGCCGACTTCGTGCCCGACCGGCATATTTTCGGCAGCGTGGGCCGCAAACTTGTCACCCTGAGCCGCTTTCAGATCGAACACGCCGAACGCTTGCAACTGCCCGTGGCCGATGCCAACTTCATCAGCCGCCAGTTCCAGCCCAAGCCTGCACTGTTGCTGAGCTATCTGCCGTTGAATGATGGCGGTCAGTTGATCGCCATCAACACTCAATTCGATGCTCCGTCTCACGACAACAGCGCTGTGCAGCGGCAAGTACAAGCCACGGCTGCCGTGCTCGACAAGTTTGAAAGTCAGGGCACGCCGTGGTTGATTGGCGGCGATTTCAACTTGCTGCCCATAGGCCAGTTTCTGCGCTTGCCTCCCCCTTTGCGCCAACACTACTCGCCTGACAGCGAACTGCACTTTCTGTGGGAAAGGTATCCGATGATCCCGAGTAACCCGGATGCCACGGGAATAAATCGCGAGCTATGGTTGACCCACTTCCCCAACGACCCACAGGTTGATGGCCCGGATCGCACCCTCGATTACCTGTTCTACAGTCCAAAACTGCAGCGCCTTGATGGCTATGTTCGCCAGGAAGATACCTTGACCATTTCCGATCACTTGCCGGTCATGGGCCAATTTTTGATGCCTTCCGATTAACCCTCGTCAGGTCTATCAGGTTTTGCGCGGCTTGATCCTCGCCGTAGGCTCAGCGATCAACGGGTCATCAGGCCAATAGTGTTTGGGGTAGCGCCCCTTCAAATCCTTCTTTACCTCTGCATAGGTGCTACGCCAGAAGTTGGCCAGATCTTGTGTCACTTGCACCGGACGCCGGGCTGGCGACAGCAAATGCAGTTTCACCACTTGGCGCCCACCTGCAATTCGCGGCGTATCGGCCAGGCCGAAGAGTTCTTGCAAGCGCACGGCCAGTATCGGTGGGTGCTCGCTGTAGTCCAGACGCACTGATGAGCCCGAAGGTACTTTGATGTGATGCGGAGCCAGCTCATCAAGACGCTGCCCCAAAGGCCAATTCAACACGTTATGCACAATGCTCGACAGGTCGAGGCTGGCAAAGTGACTTAACCGCGATACCCGCCCCAGATAAGGTGCCAGCCACTCTTCCAGGGTGGCCAGTAAAGCGCCATCGCTGACATCCGGCCACTCGCTTTGCCCCTGCGCCTCTAGATCGAGCTGACGCAACAACGTGACTCTGGCCTGCCACTGCCGCAGCTCGGGCGTCCACGGCAACAGCTCAAGGCCTTTGCGCCGCACCAGATTGACCAATGCCTGGGTGCGCGCTGTTTCATCGAGACCGGTCAACGGTTCTCGGCTCAGTACCAACTCGCCCACTTTGCGCTGGCGTTCAGCGCGCAGTACGCCTTCGCGTTCGTCCCAGTCGAGTTGATCTACCACGCTGACCTGCTCGCGCAGCACCCCGTCCAGCAACGCAGGATCAAATTCGGCGGCCAGATAAATGCGCTCTTCACGCTGGCCCTGGCGACTTCCCAAGTCAGCAATCACCAACCAAGGCTGTTTCATCAAGCCGTCAACTTCGCCGAACAGTGCTGCGCGACCATTGGCCAGCCGATATTCAGCACCACCCGGTTTGCGCTGCTGAGCAACGCGGTCGGGGTAGGCCAGCGCCAGCAAGGCGCCCAGCCAGCGCGGATGCTCTGGATCGGCCACCGGCTGCGTGGCTTGGCCCCGTAACATGCCCCGATACTGGCGGGCCAGTTGCTTGGCCCGCTGCACACCGCCCTGCCCGCCGCGTACTGCACGGCTTTCGCCAGACAGCAAGGCGAGACGGCTGTGAACATCAGCCCCGGCGCCCCGCAGAATATCGCGCTCACCCAACAAGGCCGCGACGTCACACGCCATGTCAGCCAACCCGAGCGCTTGCCCACGCAACAACAAATGAGCGATGCGCGGATGTGCCGGCAATTCGGCCATTGCTTCACCGTGGGGCGTCAGTGTGCCGTTGCGCAGCGCGCCCAAGCGCTCCAGCAATTGCTGAGCCTGTGCATAACTGGCGGTGGGCGGCACATCGAGCCACACCAGTTCATGCGGGGCCACGCCCCAGCGCGCCAGTTGCAACGCCAACCCGGCGAGATCGGCCTGCAGAATTTCTGCGCTGCCATACGCCGCCAATTGTGCATGCTGGTCTTGCGACCACAGGCGATAACATACACCCGGCTCCAGGCGCCCGGCCCGGCCCGCGCGCTGGGTAGCACTGGCTCGGGAGATGCGCTGTGTGTCGAGGCGGGTCATGCCGCTGCCCGGATCGAAGCGCGGCACCCGCGCCAGCCCGGCATCGATCACGACCCGAACACCATCAATGGTCAGGCTGGTCTCCGCGATATTGGTCGCCAACACCACCTTGCGCGCACCGCTGGCCGCAGGCTCAATGGCGGCGCGTTGGGCGGCCAGGTCCAATTCACCATGCAAAGGGCAAAGCAGGATGTCACTGCGCGAGCCCAGCGCCTCAGCCAGCTGTTGATTGACTCGACGAATTTCCGCCTGACCGGGCAGGAACACCAACAGGCTACCGCTTTCGTCGTTGAGGGCATCCAGGACGGTTTGCACCACGCGCGGCTCGATAAATTCACCCGGTACAAACGGTCGCCCCCAGCGCAGGGCCACCGGGTACATGCGGCCTTCACTGCTTACAACAGGAGCATTGTCCAGCAAACTGGACAACCGCTCGCCTTCCAGAGTGGCGGACATCAACAAGATTTTGAGTGGCTGCTCATCGCGAAACAGCTCACGCCCATTGAGGCTCAAAGCCAACGCAAGATCCGCATCCAGACTACGCTCATGGAACTCGTCAAAAATCAGCAAGCCCACGCCCTCCAGGGCCGGGTCGTGCTGCAAGCGGCGGGTCAGGATGCCTTCGGTGACGACTTCGATACGGGTATTGGGTCCAACTTTACTGTCCAGTCGAATCCGATAGCCCACGGTTTCGCCGACCTTTTCGCCCAACTCACTGGCCAAACGTTCAGCCGCTGCTCTGGCTGCAAGGCGCCGGGGCTCGAGCATCACAATCTTCTGCCCGGCGAGCCACGGCTCATTCAACAGGGCAAGCGGCACCCGCGTGGTTTTACCGGCGCCGGGCGGGGCTTCGAGCACCGCTTCGTGGCGTTCACGCAAGGCCTGACGCAGCGCAGGTAAAACTTCATCAATCGGCAAACAAATCATGGTGGCTCCAGAACAGTGCGACGAGTATAACGGCGAACAGTTCGGCATTAAGCACGGTCTTAATGTTGAGTCCGATTCTTTAAGCTCCTTCGAGGTCTTGTGTATGCGTATCCCTTCTCGTGTGATTGGCGGCGTTGTAGTGGCCGCTTTGCTGACCCAGTTGACCGCGTGCGGGAGTATTTTCTTCCCTGACCGGCGCGGTCAGATCGACGGCAAGATTGACCCGATGATCGTGGTACTGGATGCCGTGGGCCTGCTGTTTTATGTGATCCCGGGCCTGATTGCGTTCGGCGTCGACTTCGCAACCGGGGCGATTTACTACCCGCCGGGCAAGACCGCCTACATCGCCCCTGAAAAACTGCGCGAAGCCGTCAGCACCGATGGCAAAGTCGACAACAGTAAGCTTCAGGCAATTCTTGAAAGTGAACTGGGCCATAGCTTCCCGCTGAACGACCCACGCCTGATTCAACACAAAGGCAGCACCCAACAGTTGGCCCTTTACGGTTTGATTCCAGCCGCCTGACTCAAGGACGCTCTATGACCAGCAGCGCGGAACACGCTCGCCTTTTACGCTTGGCCACCCGTGCGTCAGTGGCGGTGGCAAGCCTGTTGATCGTGACCAAGGCCATCGCCTGGTGGCTCAGTGGTTCGATCAGCATGCTCGCCGGCTTGACCGATTCGTTGCTCGATGGTGTCACCTCGTTTCTTAACTTGCTGGCCGTCCATTACGCGCTGCGCCCGGCAGACGATGATCACCGTTACGGCCACGGCAAGGCCGAGTCATTGGCCGGGATGGCGCAAGCCCTGTTTATTGGCGTGAGTGCGGTGCTGATTGCGTTTCAGGCCGTCGAACGGCTGCAACACCCGGAGCCCGTCGGAGCGCCGTGGATCGGGATTGGCGTGATCATCTTTTCGCTGGTCATGACCGTCGGGCTGCTGGTGTTACAACATCGCGTGGTCAAGGCCACAGGTTCCAATGCGGTACGCGCCGACTCGCTGCACTACCGATCAGACTTGATGCTCAACGGCAGTATTTTGGTGGCGTTGGTGCTGGCCAGCGTGGGCTTCCCGCAACTGGACGCCTGGTTCGGCCTGGGGATTGCGGTGTATATCCTCTGGAGCGCGTACCAGATCGCCCGTGAGAGTTTTTCTGTGCTGATGGACGAAGAATTACCCACCGATGTCAGTGACAACATGCTGGCCTTAGCGTGCAGCGTGCCCGGCGTATTAGGTGCGCATGATCTGCGCACTCGCATTTCCGGCAATGTCTGGTTTGTTCAGTTGCACCTTGAATTGCCAGGCGAACTGACACTGTCCCAAGCCCACAGCATCAGTGACAACGCGGCACACGCCATTACCCAGGCTTATCCACAGGCCGAGGTGCTGGTGCACGCCGACCCGCAGGAAGTCGTTAAACCTCAAGCCACTTCACTTAATAATTGACCTGATAGCCACGGCTGCCCAGACAATTGCCTTGAGCCTGCCGGTAGGTTTGCACCACGGCAGGCGAAGGGGCATAGGTCACTTTGGCCGGGTCAAAGCCACTTTGGTCAACCGCCCAGCGATAACAGTCGTAGCGGTCCTGATCGACTTGCGCAGCGCTCTGGCCATTGGCCGGGTAGGCCACCACGTCATAACCGTTGCCTTGAGGCTGCGGCATAGGCTGCGCGATGGCGGTCGGCGGCTGTACCACGATGTAATCCTGAGTGGCCGGTTGGTAGGCGTAATAAGCGCCTGCGGCGAGGAACAACAACGACCCCCCGATCAAAACTTCTCGCGCGTAGTCTGGTAAATACCCTACGCGAATCCCGTAAGGCGGTTGCACGACGACGTAACGAGGCCCTTGGGGTCGATACCAGTAGCCGCCGGAAAAGAAGTAGTTCTGCCCGCGATACGGCACCTGCCAATGGCGATCAGGGAAGCGGTCAACTATATAACCGGGACGGTACTGTGGCCCCGGCCCCCAGCCGTTGCCGTGCCCATTTGGTCGGCCCGGCCAGCGATTATCGTCAGGTCGACCGTTATGGGCACCCGGATTGTAGTCAGGCCTTGAGTGGTCACCGCCTTGCCAATGGGGGGAGTTGCCTTGCGGTCGGGGCGCGGTTTGCCAATTACCGCTGGGCGGACGCGGGTTTTGCTGCACCGTGTCGGGACGCGGCTGGATCACAAGGTTATTACCCGGCTGACCGGGTCGGCCTGAAGGCTGATGGCTGTCAGGACGCGGTTGATTGCCTTGATGCTGATTCCACTGCTGACCCTGCGGACGGCCCTGCCCCTGCCCTTGCTCCGGGCGGGCGTGATTGTTGCCTCCCTGCCCTTGCTGGCCATGTTGCTGACCATGCTGTTGCCCACCATCCGGGCGACTTTGATGCTGAGGGGGTCCATCACCTCGCTCTTCGGCCAACGCCTGACTGCCGACACTCAAGCAGATCAGACCAGCAGTAGCCAAACGCCAGATGCGCGATTTCATGGTGTTCCTCATGAGGGGGTGGGGCGTAATCATAAGACTGATAAACCGCAATCCGGTTCTGCGGGAGACTAACAGGTGCGCACTTTATTTTCGGGCACAAAAAAAGGCGACCCGTCGGTCGCCTTTTGAATTTTTCGGTCCTGGCTCAACACTCGTGATGTTGGCTCACCTCACGCCGTCTTGTGGACAGTGTGTAGCCCGGGGGCCGGGGCAACCCGGTGGGGTTGGCGGCCGCGGCTGGCCTGATTCGGCGGGCCGCAGTGGACTCTATGTCCGGGCAGTGATTCTGGTGTTAAGAATAGGCTTTGGACGGCAGCAGAGGATTGCGAAGATTGCTGAATAAAACATTACTTGCGCAATTTTTGACTTAAGGTGGATACTTTCACGCAATAGTTATGGCAAAGGGTGTCTTCGTGAGCAAACTCGACCGATACGATCTGAGTATTTTGGCGGAATTACAGCGTGATGCGCGCATCTCTAATCAGGAACTGGCCGAACGTATTGGCCTGTCGCCGTCCCCGTGCTCTCGCCGGGTCAAGCAATTGGAGGACGACGGGTATATCTCGCGTCAGGTCGCGTTGCTGGACCGCAAGCTGCTGGGCTTGACGTTGACCGCCTATGTATTGATCGGCATGGATCGCCACACCCCAGAGCGCTTCGAGAATTTTGAAGCAGAGATCCGCACGCTACCGCAGGTACTGGAATGTAGCCTGGTGACCGGTATAGACGCGGACTATCAATTGAAAGTCGTGGTGCCGGACATGGACCACTATCAAAAACTGTTGCTGGGTCACCTGACCCGCATCGACGGCGTAACCAGCGTGCGCTCCAGTTTTGTGCTCAATCAGGTACTCAACAGTACCGAGTTGCCGTTGACCCATTTGCGCACGTGATGCCTGCTCATTTTCGCAGCAGCTGCCGGAGGCTGCGTCCGATGGCTAAGCCGTCGTAAAATCATGCACCTGGGCGTACCTGCAAGCCCGGGACTTTGCATTTACGATCGCTACGCAATCGGACGCAGCCTTCGGCAGCTGCTACGAGACCCGGCTTTCATGTTCCATAGCACTGGAGAACACCGATGGACCCGGCCCTGCTTGAAGAATGGATGATGACGATTCTGGTCAGCGTCCTGATTGTTTTTATGGCCTTTATCGTCTGGGATCTGGCGAAAAAGTCCAAGGCCGGGCGTTTTGGGTCATTTATCCTGTTTTTCGTGTTGGGCCTGGGCGTGGTGGCGTTCATCATCAAAAGCGTGGTGATCGGCCTGATCGAGTCGGGCACGCTATAGCCGCGCCGGCACTTCCTTGTATTGGCCCTGATCCAGCCCCTCGATCGTCCAGTCGCCTATGCGCACCCGCACCAGTCGCAAGGTCGGCAAGCCGACCGCAGCCGTCATGCGCCGCACCTGGCGATTACGACCCTCGCGGATCACCAGTTCCAGCCATGATGTCGGCACGCTCTTGCGAAACCGCACAGGCGGGTTACGCGGCCATAGCTGGGGCTCTTCAAGGGCGCGCGCTTCGGCGGGCAAAGTCTTGCCATCATTGAGTTCGACACCATCACGCAGTTGTTGCAACTGCTCAGGCGTCGGTTCACCCTCTACTTGCACCCAATACGTCTTGGGCAGTTTGTGCTTGGGGTCGGCAATACGAGCCTGTAACTGGCCATCATTGGTCAGCAACAACAATCCTTCACTGTCGCGGTCCAGGCGTCCGGCCGGGTAAATACCGGGGATGGGGATAAAATCCTTGAGCGTCGCCCGCCCGCCTTCATCGCTGAACTGGGTGAGTACATCGAATGGTTTGTTAAACAGAAATAACTTGGGATCAGACGGTGGGGCTTTGGCCACGCGGCGACCGACTGCACTCGCAGCAGGTTTTTTGGGCGCCGGACGGCGTGCAGGGGGATGGGCAGGACGGGACATGACAAAAGGACATCTAGCGATCAGGGCTCGATATGCTAGTGCCCTGATCGCCAAATGACCATCGTCTATCAGCGGAACGGTGGTTCGTCGAAACTACGCAGTTTGCGCGAATGCAGTGATGCCAGTTGCTTGCGCATCAATTCCACGGCAGCGATGCCGATTTTCAAATGCTGGTTCACCGCCCGCTCATAGAAAGCGTTGGCCGAACCCGGCAGTTTGATTTCACTGTGCAAGGGTTTGTCCGACACACACAACAACGTGCCATAAGGCACCCGCAAACGATAACCCTGCGCGGCAATGGTGCCGCTTTCCATGTCCACGGCCACTGCGCGGGACAGGTTGATCAGCGGTCGCTCCTGAGCCCAGCGCAGCTCCCAGTTGCGGTCGTCATAGGTCAGCACGGTACCGGTGCGCAGGCGTTTTTTCAGTTCATCGCCATGTTCGCCAGTGACTTGCGCCGCGGCTTCTTGCAGCGCCAGCTGAACCTCAGCCAAAGCCGGGATTGGAATGTTGGGCGGTACAACCCGGTCCAGAATCCCGTCGCGTCGCATGTAAGCGTGGGCCAATACGTAGTCGCCAATGGTCTGCGACTGACGCAGACCGCCACAGTGACCGATCATCAGCCAGCAATGCGGGCGCAATACCGCAAGGTGATCGGTGATGTTTTTCGCGTTGGACGGGCCGACGCCAATATTCACCAGCGTCACCCCATGACCATCGCTGGCCTGCAAGTGGTAAGCGGGCATTTGGTAACGGTGCCACACCACGCCGGCGGCAATCGCTTGGGCTTCGCCATAATCCATGGCCTTTTCGATCATCACATTGCCCGGCAATACCATGCGCACAAAACGCGGGTTATCGCGCAATTGCTCAAGGCCGTGCACGATGAACTGATCGACATAGCGGTGGTAGTTGGTCAGCAGAATCCACGGCTGAACATGGCGCCAGTCGCTGCCGGTGTAATGCACCAGACGACGTAGCGAAAAGTCGACACGGGCCGCATCAAACAGCGCCAAGGGTAGCGGGTCGGTGTTTTCCCAATCGTACAGACCATCGGCAATGCCATCGGTGGCGGCCGACAAATCAGTACTGGGGAATACCCGCGCCAGCGCAGCGGCGGTCACACCTGAGCCGGCCAGCTCATCGCCCTGCTCGACCACGTAGGGATATGGAATGTCTTGCTGACTGACCCCCACTTCTACCTCGACGGTAAAATCGCGCATCAAGGGCACCAGCTGTTCCAGTAAATAATTACGGAAGGCCGCCGGATGTGTGACGGTTACGCTGTAGGTGCCGGGCAGTTGAACCTTGGCATAGGCGCGAGTCGTCGTCGGGACTTCGCCATTGATGCGGTAGGTTAGGCGCAGTTCCGGATAGCGAAACTGTGCGCGCTCCTCGGCGGTGGGCTCAAGCCGGTCTTTGAGATAACGCTTGAGCGCCTGGCTCAACGCCGTGGTTGCACGTTCGTGGAGGGCTGCGAGGCGATCGACGGCCTCTTCAGCGGTTGCAACGACAATAAAATCTTCAGTCACGATAAGCATCCTGTCTTCAGAACGGGCTGACCTTTATCTTGCCTGCATCGTTGCGCAAAGCACAGAGCGGTCTGGCGCGGGATTATCAAAACACCTGCGGTGTTGAGCGGGCAACGATAGCGGAGATATTCAGGCCACGGGGCAACAAGCCATACACCCGGCCGCTGCCGTGCAACCGGCTGGCAATGAACGCGTCACTGATATCGCTGTTGCCCGCTTCCAGCAATAGTTTTGCCTGCAAGCCCAATGCGATGTCCTCGGTCAATTGCCGCGCACGGTACTGAACATCCTCAGTGTCTTTAAAGGCTTGCTTCAAGGTGCGGATATGCTTGGCCAAACGTACATCGCCATGGCCATCCCCCAACTCGGCAAACAAGGCGTCAAGCACACCGGGTTCTTTGGACAAGGCCCGCAATACGTCAAGGCACTGCACATTGCCAGAACCCTCCCAGGTCGAGTTGACCGGCGCCTCGCGATAAAGACGCGGCAGAATGCTGTCTTCCACATACCCCGCGCCACCCATGCACTCGGCGGCTTCATTGATCATGGCCGGAGCCCGTTTGCAGATCCAGTATTTGCCCACGGCCGTTACCAGCCGCGCGAACTTGGCCTCTTGGGCGTCATCCAAATGATCCAGCGCTCGCCCCATACGCAGACTCAAGGCCAGGGCAGCTTCGCTTTCAAGGGCCAGATCGGCGAGCACGTTTTGCATCAACGGCTGCTCAGCCAGCACCCGGCCGCCGACCAGGCGATGAGCGCAGTGATGGCTGGCCTGGGTCAGCGCCTGACGCATCAAGGCGCTGGAACCCACCATGCAATCGAAGCGGGTCATGGCGACCATTTCAATAATCGTCGGTACTCCGCGTCCTTCTTCGCCCATCATCCACGCCAGCGCCCCACGAAACTCGACCTCACTGGAAGCGTTTGAGCTGTTGCCCAGCTTGTTTTTCAGTCGCTGGATGTAGAACTCGTTACGGCTGCCATCTGGACGATGGCGCGGCAGCAAGAAACAGCTCAGGCCTTTATCGGTCTGCGCCAACGTCAGAAATCCATCGCACATGGGGGCCGAACAAAACCACTTGTGCCCCAGCAACTCATACGCCTGCCCCGGCCCGCTGGCACCCACAGGGTAGGCTCGCGTGGTGTTGGCCCGCACATCCGTACCGCCTTGTTTTTCGGTCATGGCCATGCCCAGGGTCACACCGGCTTTTTGACTGATGTCGACGTTGCGCGGGTCGTACTGGGTCGCCAGCACTTTAGGCAGCCACAGTTGGGCAATGTCTGGTTGCAACCGCAGGGCCGGAACGCTGGCAAAGGTCATGGTCAGGGGGCAGCCACTGCCAGCCTCGGCCTGCGAGTGCAAATAGGTCATGCAGGCACGGGCCACATGGGCGCCGGGTTTAGGGTCGACCCAGGGTAAGGACGGTAAACCGTGCTCAATCGCCGTACGCATCAACTCGTGATAGGCCGGATGAAACTCCACCAGATCAATCCGACGGCCAAAACGGTCATGGCTGACAAAAACGGGCTTGTTTTCATTGGCCAGAAACCCCGCAGCCATCAAGGGCCCGCCTGCCAATGCGCCGTAGTGATCAATGCGGGCCTGCGCCCAACCTGCCCCGAAATGCTGGCCCCACTGCTGCAAGGGCAGGTCGATGCGGTACAGGTTGGCACCGTCCAGAGACGGCGGTTGATTGGTGACCTGATGGGTTTCGGCGAATTGATGCAGGTTCATGGCGCTGGCTCCTGAGTTCAATGAACCCAGTGAAGCACGCGTGGCCGCCACCACAAGGGGCATAAGCGCCTAACGTTAGGCGCTTATGCCATCCTGCCCCATCAATAACCGCTGCTCAAGCGTACGCTGGACCTCTTCAAAACGCAGGGGCTTGATCCAGTAGTCGCTAATGCCATCGACCTGTTCGCGCACCTGCTGTGCGTGCGCCTGAGAGTCAAATATCGCCATCACAGGCAGCTGCGCGCAGTCTGCCAAGCTAAGCAGCTGCCTGCCTGCCGACGTCTGCGCAACAGGATTAACCGGGCAGCCGACGATCACAGCATCAACGTGTTCGCGACGTAAAGCAGTCACTGCCGCCTCGCCGCTGTCGACGTTGATCAGTCGATAGCCCAATTTGAGCAGCATGCCACGCAGTACCCTGCAGTCGGCGCTGTTATCTTCCACCAGTAAAATCACACAATCTTGCGGGTCTCTTGTCGCGACCTCGCTCGGCAGCTCGACAGGCGAATCCAGTAGCAGCAACAGTTGGAACTCAGACCCCTTGCTCGGCTGCGATTGATGCGTGAGCTGGCCGCCCAACAACTCCACCAAACGTCGACAAATCGCCAGACCGATTCCCAACCCGCCGTAGCTTCGGGTCATGGAACCATCGACCTGAAAGAAGTGCTGATATAGCTCACCCTGCTCCTGATGAACAAAACCAATGCCGCTGTCGATCACATTAAAGGTCAGCGCCCAGCGACCGGCCTCTTCAGAGGTCTTGCCCGTCACCCGCAAAATCACATCACCTACGCTGGTGAATTTAATCGCGTTCTCCAACAGACACTCCAGGCATTGACGAATCTTGTCTGAATCCCCTACCCACTGATCGGGCAGGTTGCTCGCGACTTCATAGGAAAATTCCAGCCCTTTAGTGTGTGCCAATGGGGCGAACTGAATGTTCAAACTCTGCACCAGACTCTTCAAACTAAAAGGCTGAGAGCGCACGATCAGCCGCCCGGCCTGTAGCTCGGTCAGGGACAGAATGCCATTGACCATGTGCATCATTTCTCGGGCCGAGCCTTCAGCCGTTTGCGTATACAGCTCCAGCTCCGGGGTTAAATCCAGGGTCTTGATCAACTCTATTGACCCCAGCACGCCATTCATAGGCGTACGCAATTCATGGGTCACCGTGGACAGGAATTCGTCCTTGAGCTTGTTGGTACGCGCCAACTGCTGGTTCATGGCGGCCAGCTGTTGCCCGGACTCTTGCAGCGTACGCGCCTGCAAGTCGCGCATGGCATTGATCCGGTCCGCCAGCGCCAACGACAGCAAGCCCACTTCAATGGCTGCGCCGATCTGGCTGGAGTACATGGTCAAGAACATGTTCGGCAGGTAGCCGAGCACCATGAGTGTGTTGATCAACCCACCCAGCAAGAAAGCCGACCAGGCAATCACAAAATAACGAGCCACCCGCAGGCCGCGTGCCCAGGCAACGATACCTGCGGTAAAGATAGTGACGATAAAGGCCAGCGCCAGCCCGGTGGCCAAACGTAATGACACGGCATAGCTCGTCGACAATGCGAGCACCATCACTAGCACCCCCACCGCCATCAGGGCCTTTAATGCCCAATCAAGCTTGCGGCTATGGGTGGCCGTTTGCAAAAACGTGCGGGCAAACTGGCAACCAAAAAAGGCCGCCGAACCGATCAGAAACGGCGTGGACGCATTGGCCCACCACGGATTGTTCGGCCAGAAATACTGCACTGCGGCGCCATTGACCGACAGTTGGTACAGCCCGAAAGAGGCGATGTAAAAGATGTAATAGAGGTAGCTGGTGTCACGTACGCTGAGGTAAATAAACAGGTTGTAAACCAACATCCCCAGCAACACGCCGTAAATCAGACCCAATATATAAATCCTGACGGGCTGATTTTCGAGGTAGGCCTGTGCCGACCACAAGGTAATCGGCGCCTGTATCGACCCTTGGCTGGCCAGCCGCAAATACACCGTCTGAGGCTGCCCCGGAATGAAGTTAAGCTCGAACAGGTAGTTGTTTTCTTTGATGTCGCGGCTGTCGAAAGGCAGGGAGTCGCCCGTTCGGGCAGCCAGCCGATAATTGCCAGATGCGTCCGGGGTATACAGATCAATTTGGTCCATTGGCGGGTACGCCAACTCCAGCAACCAAGTGCGATGAGTGTTGGGATTCTGCGGCTGATAACGCAAGTCCAGCTTGATCCAGAAGGCCGAGTGGGAATAACCGGCATTCAAGGTGTCTTTATCAAGAGGCTTGAAGAGCTCGTCGTGGCCGATGACATCTGCCAGCTTCGCCGTACCACCCGAATCTTCAAAGACTTGCATCAGTCGGCCCAAGGGCAGGCTCTGTGTGGTTTCGTCAAAATCCACTGCGCTGGCCAGCATCGGCAGCCAGCCCAACAACATCATCAGCAAATAGCGCATACAGCCCCAACGTGGCAGCCTGGCAGTATGGGTAATCCGCTCATTCCCTTTGAGACCCACTTACCAGACAACCTGTTATTAATTTGCAGTCACTTTAACATAGCGGTAGTGGCAAATATGCATCACTCTAATATTCTTCTCAAAGGCTCTAGATCGGGCATTGCAGCGAGATTTAAGCGCATACCACGTGGTGGCAAAATGCCCACAAACGAATACTCACGCGCGACACTTCAGCCATCGGGGAACGCGCCCGAAAAAACCGTTTGGTGGTAAGCTCGCGCACCATGAATATCTACAGTTCTCGCCCCGTTGTCCTCTGTCTCTCCGGCCATGACCCCAGTGGGGGTGCCGGCTTGCAGGCAGATATCGAAGCCTTGCTGGCTCAAGGCTGTCACGCCGCTCCGGTAATAACCGCCCTGACTGTGCAAAACACGGTCAATGTCCGCGATTTCCGCGTGCTGGATCGCGAGTGGGTATTGGCGCAAGCCGATGCCGTACTCACCGACTCCTGCGTTGCGGCCGTCAAGCTGGGCATGCTCGGCTCACTGGAAATGGTCGACACTGTCGTCCAATTGCTGCAGGCCAACCCGCATCTGCCGATGGTCTGCGACCCGGTACTGCGCGCAGGCGGCGGAGGACGCCTGGGCAAGGACGAAGTGGGTTTCGCCATGCGCGAGCGCCTGCTGCCCTTGGCCACTATTGCCACCCCCAATTTGCCCGAAGCCCGCATCCTCGCCGAACTGCCCGACGGCAGTGCCGATGAGTGCGCTGAAAAGCTCCTGCCTTTTTGCCAACATCTATTGATCACCGGCGGCCACGGTGACGAACACGAAGTTCACAACCGCTTGTACAGCCGCGACGGCAGTCGCCACACGTTCACCTGCTATCGCTTGCCCGGCAGTTACCACGGCTCAGGTTGCACACTGGCCAGTACGTTGGCCGGCCGGCTGGCCATCGGTGAGAACTTGGTCAGCGCCGTCGAAACAGCGCTCAACTACACGTGGCGCACCTTGCGCGATGCCGAGCAACTGGGCCAAGGACAATTTGTGCCCCGTCGCTTGCCACTGGATTTCTGTTCGTAACGCGAGAGGCTCGATCTATGACCTTGCGAGGCCTGTACGCAATCACTGATAGCCAGCTGCTTGCTGGCAAACTGCTTGCCTATGTCGAGGCGGCCCTTGATGGCGGTCTAACCCTGTTGCAGTACCGCGATAAAAGCAGCGATGACGCCCGTCGACTCCGCGAAGCTGAGGCTCTGCGCGATTTGTGCGCGCGTTACAACACCCGGCTGATCATCAATGATGATGCCGAGCTGGCAGCCCGGCTGGGCGTCGGCGTGCACCTTGGCCAGACAGATGGCCCGTTGACCCCTGCCCGCGCACTGCTTGGCCCAAAAGCGATCATCGGTTCGACCTGTCACAGTCTGGTTGATCTGGCCGAGCAAGCTGCCAAAGAAGGGGCAAGCTATGTCGCCTTTGGGCGCTTCTTTAATTCCAGCACCAAACCCGGCGCCCCGACCGCGACCCTGGACGTGCTCGACCAGGCTCGATCGCAGCTTAAACTGCCGATTTGTGTGATCGGCGGTATCACCCTCGAAAATGCCGCGCCACTGGTCGCCCACGGCGCCGATTTACTGGCCGTAGTGCATGGCCTGTTTGGTGCTGACAGCGCTCAGGAAGTGACTCGCCGTGCCAAGGCATTCAACCAATTGCTGGCTATTTAATACCGAATCCTGATTCAGAGAGAGCCCATCATGTCTCGTTCCGAAACCTTGTTTGCCAATGCCCAGAAACACATCCCCGGTGGCGTCAACTCGCCCGTTCGCGCGTTTAAAAGCGTGGGTGGTACACCGCTGTTCTTCAAGCACGCCGAAGGCGCTTACGTCACCGACGAAGATGACAAACGCTATGTAGATTATGTCGGCTCATGGGGCCCGATGATTCTGGGCCACAGCCATCCGGATGTACTGGACGCTGTGCGTGCGCAACTGGAGCACGGCCTGTCGTACGGCGCTCCAACCGCCATGGAAACCGAGATGGCCGATCTGGTGTGCTCGATTGTGCCGTCCATGGAAATGGTCCGCATGGTCAGTTCCGGCACCGAAGCCACCATGAGCGCCATCCGCCTGGCACGTGGCTTTACCGGCCGCGACAACATCCTCAAGTTTGAAGGCTGTTACCACGGCCACTCCGACAGCTTGTTGGTCAAAGCCGGTTCTGGAGCGCTGACCCAGGGTGTTCCCAGCTCAGGGGGTGTACCTGCCGATTTCGCCAAGCACACCTTGACCACCACCTTTAACGACCTCGACGCCGTTGAAAAACTGCTGAATGAAGTGGGCGACACCGTGGCCTGCATCATCGTTGAGCCGGTCGCGGGCAACATGAATTGCGTTCCGCCAGCACCGGGCTTTCTGCAAGGCCTGCGCAGCCTCTGCGACAAACATGGCGCGGTACTGATTTTTGACGAAGTGATGACGGGCTTCCGTGTCGCACTGGGCGGTGCTCAAGCGCACTACGGTGTGACACCCGACCTGAGCACATTCGGCAAAATCATCGGCGGCGGCATGCCAGTCGGCTGCTTCGGCGGTAAACGCGAAATCATGCAGCACATCGCCCCGCTGGGCCCGGTTTATCAGGCAGGCACCCTCTCTGGTAACCCACTGGCCATGGCTGCCGGCCTGACCACCTTGCGCTTGATCAGCCGCCCGGGCTTTCATGCCGAGCTGAGCGACTACACCACGCGCCTGCTCGACGGCCTGCAACAACGCGCCGATGCGGCCGGCATCCCATTTGTCACCACCCAGGCCGGTGGCATGTTCGGCCTGTATTTCAGCGGCGCCGATGACATCGTCACCTTTGACGATGTCATGGCCAGCGATGCAGACCTGTTCAAGCGCTTCTTCCACCTGATGCTGGAAGGCGGCGTGTACTTGGCGCCTAGCGCCTTTGAAGCGGGTTTCACCTCAATTGCCCACGGTGACACCGAGCTGAAACTGACTCTCGACGCTGCCGAGCGTGCCTTCGCCGCGCTGAAATAAGCCATGAAACCGGCAAGGGCTTACGTCCTTGCCGGCTTTTTAGGCAGGTAATGGCTGATTCAATTACGCCACCCGTCCAAAATCGTCTTAAATCAACGGATATCGCGGTCAGGCAGCAGAAAAACGAGTAAAGACTTTGTAAGGTTGCCTCTGCTTATTTCATAATGCGCGCCTATAGACCCCTTGGTTGTACTTGCCCATCTTTCAGAGGTACGTCGAATCTCATGAACCGCACCGGCCGCGCCCTTGCACTGGGCTGCCTGTTGCTCCTGCAGCCGCTGCTTGTCCAGGCTGGCGGTAACTCGTTGTTGATTCCGGCAATGGGTCGCTGCACCCTCGATACACAGCCAGAAAACCTGGCTGAGGCGCTTGCCGCCTGCGAAGCAGCCGCCAAAACCGGGGATGCAGAAGCTGAATACGAGTTGGGCGAGTTCTATTACGACGGCAAAAATACTCCTCGCGACCTCAATAAAGCATTGAGCTACTTCGAGCAGGCTTCCCTGCAGGGTCACGCCATGGCCCAGTACCAGCTCGGCACCATGTTCTTCAAGGGCGAAGGTGTACCGGCCAATAACATTCAGGCGTATATCGTATTGAAGATGGCGGCCGTCAATGGCGCCGAAGAGGCACTGGACACAGCCGATCAGGTGGCAGAGCAAATGCCCCGCGACCAGCTCGAAACCGCGACCCAGGTGCTGGGACAGATTTTCCGCAAATACCTGCTGGAACTGCAATCAGCCGACGGACGCTCGCCGTTTTCGCCGCTGCCTTGATATAACGTTTGAAAACTCGCGTTTAACTACGCATACATGAATAACGAAGGGCAGGTAGTTGATCTCTATTGATAAAGGCTCCTGTACGCTATCGCCTCGCGAACAGGAGCCCCTTGAAATCAACCCAGCAAACCGACTTTATTTAAGCAGTTCAGCAGCCGTATTCGCTAATTGCAGCAACAACTTATCGTCCGTTTCATTCGTTTGACCATCCCCATCAACGTCCACTTTTACTTTGACTGTATCGAAAGGCCCCGGATTCTTCGAAGCGGTTACAAAGCTTGAGAAAGTGACTTCTTTGCCTTCATAAAGCTCAACCAATACGTCCGGTTTTTTATCGCCGTCGACGTCGCTTAAAGAAATACGAATTTCTTTGGTAGTCATAAACACCTCATCAGCAATGGGTTCAGATTTCTACCGACATACTTCAAGCCGCGCTGCCAGTAGTCCCTTTCTATATAGGACCCCTGCCAAAAACTATCTACTGTCATACCTGACAGGTGTTTTTATAAACAGGCTTCTTACTTCTCCGGCATCGGAAACGGAAACGGCATCACATTGCTGACGCCGCGGGCTTCGCTGATTTTCGGAGTGCCCAGCCGCTCCACTTCGTCGATGCGCACAATCGAGTGCATCGGTACAAAACTGCGTACCACGCCTTCAAATTGAGCTTTGAGCTTTTCTTCGCTCGGGTCGACGACCATTTGCGTGCGCTCACCGAAGACGAATTCCTCTACTTCCAGAAACCCCCACAGATCACTTTGATAGATCTGCTTGGCGTACATCTCGAACACCTGGCCCTGATTAAGGAAAATCACCTTGTAGATTGGAGCGTCACGTTTGGTCATGGTGGGCGGGTAAACATCTGAGGATATAAAAGAGGGCGCGAACTATAGCATAGCCACCAGACGCACAACGCTAGGAAGCAAAGGCCATGCCCCCTATAATGCGCGGTTCTTTGAATCACTTGATGAACACCCATGGCCAAGAAGCTTTACATCGAAACCCACGGCTGCCAGATGAACGAGTACGACAGCTCACGCATGGTCGACCTGCTGGGTGAACATCAAGCCCTGGAAGTCACGGCGCGCGCTGAAGACGCGGATGTCATCCTGCTTAATACCTGCTCAATCCGCGAACGTGCGCAAGACCGTGTGTATTCGCAATTGGGTCGCTGGCGCGAACTGAAACTGGCCAATCCGGACATGGTCATTGCCGTTGGCGGTTGTGTTGCCAGTCAGGAAGGCGCCGCCATCCGCGACCGCGCACCCTACGTTGACGTGGTATTCGGCCCGCAAACCCTGCACCGCCTGCCCGAAATGATCGACGCGGCCCGCATCACCAAGCTGCCGCAAGTGGACGTATCGTTCCCTGAAATCGAAAAATTCGACCACCTGCCAGAACCCCGCATCGACGGCCCCAGTGCTTACGTCTCAGTGATGGAAGGGTGCAGCAAGTACTGCACGTTCTGCGTCGTACCGTACACGCGAGGCGAAGAAGTCAGCCGCCCATTCGACGACGTGCTGGCAGAAGTGTTTCACCTGGCTGAAAACGGTGTACGTGAAGTCACGTTGCTGGGACAGAACGTCAACGGCTATCGCGGCCTGACCGAAGACGGTCGTTTGGCCGATCTGGCTGAATTGATTCGCGTGGTGGCGGCCATCGACGGGATCGAGCGCATTCGTTACACCACCTCACACCCGCTGGAGTTCTCCGACAGCCTGATCCAGGCACACGCCGAGGTGCCTGAGTTGGTCAAGCACCTGCATTTGCCGGTGCAGTCCGGGTCGGATCGCATTTTGTCGGCCATGAAGCGCAACCACACAGCACTGGAGTACAAATCCAAGCTGCGCAAACTGCGTGCGGCCGTGCCGGGTATTTGCATCAGTTCTGACTTTATTGTCGGCTTCCCGGGCGAGACTGAAAAAGACTTCGAGCAGACCATGAAGCTGATTGAAGACGTCGGTTTCGACTTCTCCTATTCATTTGTGTACAGCCAGCGGCCCGGCACGCCCGCTGCCGACCTGGCAGACGACACCCCGGAAGAGCGCAAGAAAGAACGCCTCAACGCGCTGCAACATCGTCTCAATCAGCAAGGCTTTGAGATCAGCCGACAAATGGTGGGCTCCACTCAGCGGATTCTAGTCACTGATTACTCGAAAAAAGACCCGGGCGAATTGCAAGGTCGAACCGAAAACAACCGCATCGTCAACTTCCGCTGCGACAACCCGCAGTTGATCGGCCAGTTTGCTGACGTGCACATCGATGCGGCGCAACCGCACTCGTTGCGGGGTTCATTGCTCAATTGACCTGTTGGCGCTGGCGAAGGCTGCGATAAGATCCGCCAGCATCTTCGGCCCTGAAAAGCGTGCGTCCACTGCGTGGACGTTCGCAGCCTGCGGCAGCGACTACAGGTTTTACGTCGCCTCAGTAAGTCCTTTCGCCCATGACCTGCTAGCGTTATCCTTCAATTCATCTTAATTGCCTAAGGGCGGCTAAATACGACCTTGAACGCACCCATCGAACCACATCGTTTTCTTCTCGAGCCGTTTGAGGCTCGCCGTTTCGCCAATCTGTGCGGGCAATTCGACGAGCACTTACGCCTGATCGAACAACGCCTGACGATCGTAATCCGCAATCGCGGTAATCAATTCGAGCTCATTGGCGACCCCAAACTGACGTCTTCCGCAGAAATCCTGCTGCGCCGTCTGTACCGCGAAACACAAGCTTCTGAGCTTTCGCCGGACATGGTGCACCTGTTCCTGCAAGAATCTGCCGTAGAAGACCTCGCCAGTAACCCGGTGGCTGAAGCCAGCGTGTCGTTGCGTACCAAAAAGGGCATGATTCGCCCTCGCGGTATTAATCAGCAGCGCTACGTCAAAGAAATTCTGGGTAACGACATCAACTTCGGCATTGGCCCAGCCGGTACGGGTAAAACCTATCTGGCCGTGGCCTGCGCCGTCGATGCCCTGGAGCGCGAGCAAATCCGCCGCATCCTGCTGGTGCGTCCTGCGGTTGAAGCGGGCGAGAAGCTGGGGTTTCTTCCGGGTGACCTGTCGCAAAAAATCGATCCGTACCTGCGCCCGCTCTACGACGCCTTGTACGAAATGCTGGGCTTCGAGTATGTCGCCAAGCTGATCGAGCGCCAGATCATCGAAGTGGCACCGCTGGCCTATATGCGCGGGCGCACATTGAACAACAGCTTCATTATTCTCGACGAAAGCCAGAACACCACCGTCGAGCAAATGAAGATGTTCCTGACCCGTATCGGGTTTGGTTCTACAGCCGTGATTACAGGTGACATCACCCAGGTCGACCTGCCAAAGGGCACAAAATCAGGGCTTAATCACGTCATCGAAGTGCTGAAGGATGTGCCCGGCATCAGTTTCACCCACTTCCAGTCCAAAGACGTCGTGCGTCACCCATTGGTGCAACGCATCGTAGAAGCCTACGGGCGCTATGAACAGGAAGCCGCAGACAAGCTCGCCGCACTGCCTGCTGCCAAGGATTACCGCAAAGATGCTTGAGCTTGACCTGCAACTGGCGACAAACGCCACTGCCCCCACCGAAGCCCAGTTCCGCCAATGGTGTGAACTGGCCTTGCGCCAGCGCACGGCTGATTCAGAAATGACCATTCGTCTAGTAGACGAAGCTGAAGGCCGTGAGCTAAATCACACGTGGCGGCAGAAAGATTACGCCACCAACGTGCTGTCCTTCCCGGCTGACGTGCCTGATGAATTTCTCGATATCCCGTTATTGGGCGATCTGGTGATTTGCGTGGCCGTGGTCGAACGCGAGGCAGCCGATCAGGGCAAAGCACTGGATGCTCACTGGGCTCACCTGGTGATCCACGGTTGCTTGCATCTTCTGGGTTACGACCATATAGAAGATGAAGAAGCCGAAGAGATGGAAGCGCTGGAACGAACGTTGCTTGCCGAATTGGGTCATCCAGACCCATACGCTGACGACGACATTGAATAACACCCACTGAAACAACCAAGGGATACGAGTAAATCGCTATGAGCGAAGACCGATCGAGCAACGGGCAAAAGTCATGGTTAGGTAAGCTGACCCAGGCCTTTGCCCATGAGCCGAAAAACCGCCAGGAGCTGCTTGAGCTGCTGCGCGAAGCACATCAGAACAAACTGTTGGACAGCGAAGCGCTGGCCATCGTCGAAGGCGCCATTCAAGTGGCTGACCTGCAAGTACGGGACATCATGGTTCCGCGCTCGCAGATGATCAGCATCAAGGCGACCCAGACACCCCGCGAATTCCTCCCGGCGATCATCGATGCTGCGCACTCGCGCTATCCGGTGATCGGGGAAAGTCATGATGACGTCCTGGGCGTCCTCTTGGCGAAAGACCTGTTGCCGCTGATCCTTCAAGAGAACGGCGACAAATTCAACATCAAGGACCTGCTGCGTCCGGCTACTTTCGTCCCTGAATCCAAGCGCCTGAATGTGTTGCTGCGTGAGTTTCGTGCCAACCACAACCACATGGCCATCGTGATCGACGAATACGGCGGCGTGGCCGGGCTGGTGACCATCGAAGACGTTCTTGAACAGATCGTCGGCGATATCGAAGACGAACACGACGTTGAAGAAGACAGCTACATCAAGCCGCTGCCCAGCGGAGATTTCCTGATCAAAGCCCTGACCCCTATCGAGAACTTCAACGAGTTCTTCGACAGTGAATTCTCCGACGATGAGTTCGATACCGTTGGCGGTCTGGTCATGAGCGCGTTCGGGCACCTGCCAAAGCGCAACGAAGTCACTGAAATCGGGCCTTATCGCTTCCGCATCCTCAATGCTGACAGCCGCCGAATTCACTTGATTCGACTGACGCCTATTACCCGCTGAACCTCTCAACACCAAGGAATGAAATGCGCTGGATAACCTCCCCCGGCTGGCCCGGTAACCTGCTGGCCGTGGTAGCCGGCGCACTGACTACCTTGGCGTTGGCGCCTTTCGATATATGGCCACTGGCACTGGTTGCCTTGGCCATGTTCTACCTGGGGTTGCGCGAACTGTCGCCAAAGCAGGCGCTGGGCCGGGGCTGGTGCTTCGGCTTTGGCCTGTTCGGTGCCGGTACCAGTTGGATTTACTACAGCATCCATAATTTTGGCGGCGCCTCCGTGCTCTTGGCCGGTTTGTTGATGCTGGCCTTCACCGCAGCAATCGCCTGGTTCTTTGCCCTGCCCGCCTGGGTCTGGGCGCGCTGGATTCGGCGCAACGAAGCCCCGCTGGCAGACACATTGGCGTTTGCGGCTCTGTGGGTCGCTCAGGAGATGTTCCGCGGTTGGTTCCTCACGGGTTTCCCTTGGCTTTACTCGGGTTATAGCCAGCTTGACGGCCCCCTGGCCGGTCTCGCACCGCTGGGCGGCATGTGGCTGATTTCGTTCACCCTCGCATTGACCGCAGCCCTGCTGTGTAACCTGCCTCGCTTGATCAAGGCCAAACGCAAAGCCTTTATATTCGCAAGCGCGGTGTTACTGATTGGCCCTTGGTGCGTCGGCATGGCCCTCAAGCACCACGCATGGACTAGCCCTTCGGGCGATCCTCTGAGCGTGGCCGCTATTCAGGGCAACATTGAACAAAGCATGAAATGGGACCCGGCGCAGCTCAATGCTCAGTTGGCGCTGTACCGCGACATGACATTGAGCTCCAAGCGCGTCGACCTGATCATCTGGCCAGAGACCGCGATTCCGATACTGAAAGAAAATGCTGAAGGGTTTCTGAGCATGATGAGCCGGTTTGCGGCTGATCGAAACTCAGCGTTGATTACCGGCGTGCCGATACGCCAGGACGTGCACCATGTGTCGCGCTACTTCAACGGCATCACGGCGGTCGGTGAGGCGGATGGCAATTACCTTAAACAGAAACTGGTGCCATTTGGCGAGTACGTGCCCTTGCAGGATGTGTTGCGGGGACTGATCGCGTTCTTTGACCTGCCCATGTCGGACTTTGCCCGCGGGCCGGCTGACCAGGCCATGTTGCAAGCCAAGGGCTATCAGATTGCCCCGCTGATTTGTTATGAGGTGGTCTACCCCGACTTCGTGGCCGGCCTTGCGGCTCAGAGCGATATTTTGCTGACCATCAGTAACGACACCTGGTTTGGCACTTCGATTGGCCCGTTGCAACACTTGCAGATGGCGCAGATGCGCGCACTGGAAGCGGGACGCTGGATGATCCGGGCAACCAACAACGGCGTTACGGCGCTGATTGATCCCTATGGGCAGATCACCACGCAAATACCGCAGTTCGAACGCGCGATCATGTATGGCGAAGTGGTGCCCATGCATGAGCTGACACCGTACCTGCAATGGCGGTCTTGGCCGCTGGCCATTCTGTGCTGTTTGTTGATCGGTTGGGCGCTGGTGACCAGCCGGATTGCCAAGACGCATTAGCTGTGTGAGCCAAATGCCCTCACCCCAACCCTCTCCCAGAGGGAGAGGGCGTTTAATTGCGGTGATTCTGAATCCATGCACGGTCAGTCCTCTCTCCCCGAGAGAGAGGAGCAGATTGGCGGTGATGCTTGGACTTGCGGAGAGGGCTAGGGTGAGGGGCTTTTGATTCTCAATTCATCGGTAAATAAACCGATAAGCTACCTGCCCAACAGCCTCATTAAGCAACAGACCCGACTGCCAGATCGCCGAATATTCCGGCATCCAGCCTCCAAACGGTCGCGCATTGTCTGCGCTCAAAAAACCCACTGGCGCAGGCACCACTTCAAATCCAGCCTGTTGGAAGCTCCACACTGAGCGCGGCATATGCCAGGCCTGGGTGACCACGACCACACGCCTGATCCCCTGAGGCACTAGCACCCCAGCCGTCATTTGTGCGTTTTCCCAGGTCGTGCGGCTTTGCTCTTCCTTCCAGCGCACGGTCACGCCAAAGTCATCACGCAGCGAATCCGACATGATTTGGGCCTCGCTCGGCGGTGCGCCATGGTCCAGACCACCGCTGGTCAACACCGGCAGTCCCGATGCCTTTGCCAATCTGGCCGCATAACGCATGCGCTCCAGTCCGAGCGTCGTGGGCTGATCGCTGCCCCACGCCGGATCAACCCGTTCGCGCCCCGCCCCCAACACTACAATCGCATCCGCGCGCGCAGCCAGCGTTGACCATTCACTTTGCGCTAGCGCGGGTTCGCGCTCGATTGAGCGGGCAGCCCACTGCACCACCACCGGCAAACACATGAGCCATAAACAACCCACAGCTGCCGCAAACAGGGCACAGGCTATACGTGGGCGCGAATCCTTCAGCCACCAGGCAAGTGCCAGTAGCAGCAGAAAAAGGCCAGGCGGCAAGAGAAGGTGTTTAACAACATATCGAATAGGCATCGAGCATCTCCATAGATGCCCGAAGCCTAAGGGGGCTGACTGGACTCATCAACAGGGCAGGCCACAATTGAACCCTCACGCCTGTTGCATCAACCCGGGAAGTACACGCTGGTGTACGATTTTGAACAAGGGTGCGATTTGAATGGTCACTCACCCTTACTTTCCCTGCACCCTGTCTTTCAGCCAGATGACCTTGGCCTTATATGGGGTTTGTTGCGCACTCACACTGCTTTTGGGGCGTACATCAGCCTCACGCCCCATCCGGTTCAAATACACATTGATCAACTCTAACTCGGCACGACTCAAACCACGCAATTCCAAATCGACAGGCTGCTCATTACGCAATTGCACTGCCGTACTTGCTGAATCAAGAGCCACACTCAAACGATCAATCAGCCGCTCGTACACCTGGGTTTTTATAACGGTTCGTTGCGTTTCTGGCATCCGTCCACCTCACTCTAAGAAACTGTATTCTCCCCCCAGATAGCTTAGCTGTGGTTCTAAAACCGGTCAGGTACTGCGACCAACGGAGTCATGAGGTAATCAAGGTTTCCCTCGATAGAGTGGGGTCATGTATGCTACGGGACTTCCTGTAACCCCTGCTCCAACCTGACCGGGCGCGCAAACGCCTGAGTATGTTGAAGAGGATTAGGCCACCCTTTATTCAGTACAAGTAGCCATGCACGAACAATATCAGCCCCGTGAAATAGAAGCCGCCGCCCAATCATTCTGGGACAACCAAAAGTCCTTCGAAGTCAGCGAAGATCCAGGCAAAGAAACCTATTACTGCCTATCGATGTTCCCGTACCCAAGCGGCAAGCTACACATGGGGCATGTGCGCAACTACACCATTGGCGACGTGATCTCCCGCTACCAGCGCATGCTCGGTAAAAACGTTCTGCAACCCATGGGTTGGGATGCGTTCGGCATGCCGGCAGAAAACGCTGCAATGAAAAACAAGGTCGCCCCTGCCAAGTGGACCTACGAAAACATCGCCTACATGAAAACCCAACTGCGCAGCCTCGGGCTGGCCGTTGACTGGTCGCGTGAAGTCACCACCTGCAAGCCGGATTACTACCGCTGGGAACAATGGCTGTTCACTCGCCTGTTCGAAAAAGGCGTGATCTACCGCAAGAACGGCACGGTGAACTGGGACCCGGTTGACCAGACCGTTCTGGCCAACGAACAAGTGATCGACGGTCGCGGCTGGCGTTCGGGCGCAGTGATCGAAAAGCGCGAAATTCCGATGTACTACTTCAAGATCACTGCTTACGCAGATGAATTGCTTGAAGGCCTCGACGACATGCCCGGCTGGCCGGAGCAGGTCAAGACCATGCAGCGCAACTGGATTGGCAAATCCCGCGGCATGGAAGTGCAGTTCCCTTACGATCAAGCCTCGATCGGTGAAGCCGGTGCACTCAAGGTGTTCACCACCCGTCCCGACACGCTGATGGGCGCGACCTACGTGGCCGTGGCTGCCGAGCACCCACTGGCCACACTGGCGGCGCAAGGCAACCCCGAGCTGCAAGCCTTTATCGCTGAATGCAAAGGCGGCAGCGTTGCAGAAGCCGATATGGCGACCCAAGAGAAAAAGGGCCTGCCTACACCGTTGTTCGTACTTCACCCGTTGACCGGCGAAAAGCTTCCGGTATGGGTCGCCAACTACGTGTTGATGCATTACGGCGATGGCGCCGTCATGGCAGTACCGGCACACGACGAACGCGATTTCGAATTCGCTACAAAGTACGACTTGCCTGTCAAAACCGTCGTACGCACCAGTGCTGGCGACGAAACCCCGGCCCCGTGGCAAGACGCTTATAACGAACATGGCGTGCTGATCAATTCCGGCGAGTTTGACGGTCTGGACTTCCAGGCGGCTTTCGACGCCATCGAAGCCGCTCTGACTGCCAAAGGCCTTGGTCAGTCGCGCACCCAGTTCCGCCTGCGCGACTGGGGCATCAGCCGTCAGCGCTACTGGGGTTGCCCGATCCCGATCGTACACTGCGATACCTGCGGTGACGTTCCGGTGCCGGAAGACCAATTGCCTGTCGTGCTGCCAGAAGATGTCGTACCCGACGGCGCTGGTTCGCCATTGGCTCGCATGCCTGAGTTCTACGAATGCAGCTGCCCTAAATGTGGCGCCCCGGCCAAACGCGAAACCGACACGATGGACACTTTCGTCGAGTCCTCGTGGTACTACGCCCGTTACGCCTCGCCGCACTATGAAGGCGGCCTGGTTGAAAAATCGGCGGCTGACCACTGGTTGCCGGTTGATCAATACATCGGCGGCATTGAACACGCGATCCTGCACCTGCTGTACGCGCGCTTCTTCCATAAACTGATGCGCGACGAAGGCTTGGTCAGCTCCAATGAGCCGTTCAAGAACCTGCTCACTCAGGGCATGGTGATTGCCGAGACGTACTTCCGTACGCTGGACAACGGCGGCAAGGATTACTTCAACCCGGACGACGTTGAAATCGAACGTGATGCCAAGGCCAAAATCATCGGCGCCAAGCTGAAGAGTGACGGCCTGCCTGTCGAAATCGGCGGCACGCAGAAGATGTCCAAGTCGCTGAATAACGGCGTCGACCCGCAATACATGATTGAACAATACGGCGCTGACACCTGCCGCCTGTTCATGATGTTTGCTTCGCCACCTGACGCGAGCCTGGAATGGTCCGACTCAGGGGTTGAAGGCTCGCACCGCTTCCTCAAGCGCGTCTGGCGTCTGGCTTACAACCACGTTGGCCAGGGCCTGCCCGGCGCACTGGACATCGCCAGCCTCAATGACGAGCAAAAAGTTGTTCGCCGTGCAATTCATCATGCAATCAAGCAAGCCAGCCAGGACGTCGGCCTTCATCACAAATTCAACACGGCCGTTGCTCAGGTCATGATCGTGATGAACGTGCTCGAAAAAGCCCCGCAGGCCACCGAGCAGGATCGCGCCTTGTTGCAAGAAGGCCTGGAGACCGTTGCACTGATTCTGGCGCCGATCACGCCGCACATCAGCCATGACCTGTGGAACCAGTTGGGCCATGCCGGTGCCATCATCGACGCAGCGTGGCCAACACTCGACGAAAGCGCGCTGGTTCAAGACACCCTGCAACTGGTTATTCAAGTCAACGGCAAACTGCGCGGTCAGATCGACATGCCAGCCGGTGCCAGCCGTGAAGAGATTGAAGCGGCTGCCCGCATCAATGAAAACGTGCTCCGGTTTACCGAAGGCCTGACGATTCGCAAAGTGATCGTGGTGCCGGGCAAACTGGTCAACATCGTCGCCAGCTAAACAGGAACAGGCACCTGCAATGAATGCAGGTGCCCATTAAAGCCTTCAGGGCCGCATCGTCGGCCTATCCGGTTTCAAGGGGAGCTACACATGATCAAACGCAATTTGCTGGTGATGGGTCTCGCTGTTCTGTTGAGCGCCTGCGGCTTTCAGCTGCGCGGTACCGGCACCAATCAACTGAGCATCACCGAGCTTGATGTGACTGCGCGCAATGCCTACGGCGATACCGTTCGCCAACTGCGTCAGGTATTGGAAAATAGCGGCGTCAAAATCACCGCCAGCGCACCTTACAAACTGGTACTGACCAGCGAGCAGGAATCCCAGCGCGCGGCCACTTACACAGGCGTCGGCGGCACAGTTGAGTATCAATTGACCAACGTCTTGAACTACGAGATCGAAGGCCAGAACCACCTGCCTTTGCTCAGCAACAAAATCGAAGTTCATAAAATGTACTTGCAGGACACCAGCAACATCACAGGTTCTGATCAAGAAGCGGCCATGGCCAAGCAGGAAATGCGTCGCGAAGTCGTACAGCAGATGGTGCTGCGCCTTGAACAGCTGACGCCTGAGAAACTGGCCGAACTGCAAAAACTGGCTGATGAACGGGCTCAAGCCGAAGCTGCCGCTATTGAAGCGGCCCGCAAGGCTCAAGAAGAAACCCCTCAGCAGTCGCCACTCGAACTGCAAGACCAGTAAGGCATACGGGGCGCGCAAGCGCCCCGTCATCTATCAAGCCCCTATGAAACTCGCCCCCGCCCAACTTGCCAAACATCTGCAAGGCAGCCTTGCTCCGGTTTACATCGTCAGCGGTGATGATCCGTTGCTCTGCCAGGAAGCTGCAGATGCCATACGCAGCGCTGCCCGCCAACAGGGTTTCGATGAACGCCAGGTATTCAGTGCCGACGCCAGTTTTGACTGGGGTTCACTGTTGCAAGCTGGCGCGAGCATGTCGCTGTTTGCCGAAAAACGCCTGCTGGAACTGCGCCTGCCGTCGGGCAAGCCTGGTGACAAAGGTGCTGCGGCACTGATCGAGTATTGCTCGCGTCCGGCCGAAGACACCCTGCTGTTGATCAGCCTCCCCAAGCTTGACGGCAGCGCCCAAAAAACCAAATGGGGCAAAGCACTGGTTGAAGGCTCACATACCCAGTTCATTCAGATCTGGCCAGTGGACGCCAACCAGTTGCCGCAATGGATTCGCCAGCGCTTGTCACAGGCCGGCCTGACAGCCAGCCATGATGCCGTCGAGTTGATTGCTGCCCGGGTTGAAGGCAATTTGCTGGCCGCCGCACAAGAAGTCGAAAAGCTCAAACTGATGGCCGAAGAAGGCCAGATCACGGTTGAAACCGTGCAAGCGGCGGTGGCCGACAGTGCGCGCTTTGATGTGTTCGGCCTGGTCGATGCGGTGCTCAACGGTGAGGCCGCGCACGCTCTGCGTATGCTCGAAGGCCTGCGAGGTGAAGGGGTCGAACCGCCGGTCATCTTGTGGGCGCTGGCACGAGAACTACGGGTACTGGCCAATATTGCACTGCAATACAGTCAGGGCATCCCGCTGGACAAAGCGTTCAGCCAGGCCAGACCGCCGGTATGGGACAAGCGCAAACCGTTGATGAGCAAAGCCTTGCAGCGCTATTCGGCGCAGCGCTGGGCCCAATTGCTAATGGATGCACAGCGTATTGATGCCCAAATCAAAGGGCAGGCGGCGGGTTCCGCCTGGAGCAGTCTGAGCCGATTGACCTCATTAATGTGTGGGCAACGCCTGAACCTGCCAGCAGAGTGACCTTAAGCCGCGCCTAACCTGACACTGGACAACCCAAAAAAACTGGCCGATGATTTGCGCTTGTTCAAACCATGCGAGAGTCACTGCCATGAGCAAACGCCCCAACAAGGCCAAATCCATCGTCGCACAGCCCTTGTTCCGCAGCCGCCAGGAACGCCCCGCCAAAGGCAAAGGCAGCTATCGCCGCGAAGCCTTCCAGTCGAGAGACCGGGAGGCTTTTTACTTTCTGGCTGCCTGACAGCGGGAATGATAAGGTCTGTACCTGATTTGCATTACCTGGACCTGAGCATGCCCTTAAGCCATAAACGTGGTTGGCCGATGCGCCAACTGATTGCATCATTCAGCGCCATTCTTTTAGTCGCCTGCGCCGAAAAACCGACCGCGGCCGATGCTCAACCGTTGCCTGTAACGCCTGCCGCACCAGTGGTTACCACAGGTACACCCAACACAGACATGCCTGTCATTACGCCCGAGCAGAGCTTTAGCGAGTGGCAAGCCAAGTTCCGCGTACAGGCGCTTAACGCTGGTATCACCCCGCAGGTATTCGACAGCGCCTTTGCCGGCATTACCCCCGACATGAGCGTGATCAAGGCTGACCGCAGCCAGCCCGAGTTCAGCCGCCCAGTCTGGGAATACCTAGACGGCGCCCTTTCGCCTTTACGTGTACGAAATGGCAAACGCTTGCTGGAAGAAAACGCTGAGCTGCTGACCCGAATCGAGCAACGTTATGGCGTTGACCGTCAGGCGCTGGTCTCGGTCTGGGGCATGGAAAGCAACTTCGGGACCTTCCAGGGCAACAATTCGGTCATCCGCTCTTTGGCGACGCTGGCTTATGAAGGTCGTCGTCCGGAGTTCGCGCAGAGCCAATTGATTGCAGCGCTAAAGATCATTCAGGAAGGCGACGTAACGCCCGAGAAAATGCGCGGTTCCTGGGCTGGCGCGATGGGCCAGACCCAATTCATACCCACGACCTATGAAACCCACGCCGTGGATTTTGATGGTGATGGCCGCCGGGATATCTGGAACAGCTCGGCAGACGCTCTGGCCTCCACTGCTCACTACTTGCAGAGTTCTGGCTGGAAGCAAGGACAGCCGTGGGGCTTTGAAGTCACGTTGCCTGAAGGCTTTGACTATGTTTTGGCCGATGGTGCCGTGCGTAAAAGTGTCAGTGAATGGCAGAAACTGGGCGTAACACTGCCTGCAGGCAAAACTCTACCTGCTGGAACTGAAGCGCTGACGGCCACCTTGCTGCTGCCGGCCGGTTACCGGGGGCCAGCGTTTTTGGTGCTGGATAACTTCCGCGCCATCCTTCGATACAACAATTCATCGTCCTACGCACTGGCGGTAGGTTTGTTGTCTGAGCGTTTTGGGGGTGGTGGTACTATTTTGGGCGACTGGCCCAAAGATGATCGCCCGCTAAGTCGTACTGAACGCGTTGAGTTGCAAACCCTGCTGAACCAACGCAACTACGATGCCGGCAACCCGGACGGCATTATCGGCGCCAATACCCGTAAAGCGATTCGCAGTGCGCAGCAGGCATTAGGGTGGCCGGCAGACGGTTATCCGTCACATAAGCTGCTGGAAAGTTTGCGCAGTCAGTAAGCGCCCTCACCCCAGCCCTCTCCCAAAGGGAGAGGGAGCTTGATGGGGGTGTCGCGCAAATTTGCTTTTGCTTTTGCTTTTAGTCCCCTCTCCCTATGGGAGAGGGTTAGGGTGAGGGGCTTTTGATTCTGACGGTATCAACCACCGCCTGCTCAAGTACCAGTTGCTGTTCATCCGCATCCAGGCGCACCTGAGCCCCCATTGGCAACGTCAGGTTGGGATCACAGTGCCCACTGCGCCAGCCAGACAAAATCGGAACGCCCAACGGCCCCAATTCCTGTGTGAGCAAACGCTCCAGCGCCAACCCATCAACCCCGGCAACATCCCCAACCAATACCCCACGAACCCGTTCGAGTTTGCCGGCCAATCGTAACTGCGTGAGCAACCGATCAACCCGGTACAGCGGCTCGTTCACATCTTCGATAAACAGGATGATGTCGTCCGAATCCAGCTCAAACGCCGTGCCCATAGCGGCACAGATCATCGACAGATTGCCGCCCAGCAGTCGGCCACTGGCCGAACCCGGTGCCAGGGTAGTCAGCGGATACGCGCAAGGGTGCTCCAACACTGCACCTTGCTGCCCCGTGAGCATACGCAGCAGTGAAGATTGAGTCGGCTCTTGTTTACCACCCAACAGATCCGCATTCAGCATTGCCCCGTGAAAGGTCACGAAGCCTGCGTAACGGGTGATCGCCAGATGCAGTGCGGTGATGTCGCTGTAGCCTACAAAAGGCTTGGGATGGCGGCGTAGCAGCTCAAAATCGATACCGTCCAGCAAGCGAGGACTGCCGTAGCCGCCGCGCAGGCAAAAGATGGCATCAATGCTGTCGTCGGCAAAGGCCGCGTGCAGATCACGCAAACGCACGGCGTCTGAACCGGCCAGATAGCCGTCTTTCTCCCACACACCGTCAAACACCCGCAGCGAGTAGCCGTGGGCGTTCACCCATTGGGTGGCGCGTTCAAGATCAAGTTCAGCGGGACCTGCCGGGGCAATCAGGCCGATCACCCCGCCAGCGGGAAGCGCGGGTACCGCGCTGTGAACCTTGTAAGTCACGGGCGCGGTAAGCCGGCTGTTCATCGTATCAAGCACCTACCAGCATGTTTTTGACCAGTTTGGCCTGCTCATCGGCGTGGTAAGAAGAACGTACCAGCGGGCCCGACGCTACGTTTTTGAAGCCCATTTTGTAGCCTTCTTCGGCAAACCAGGCAAAGGTGTCCGGGTGCACAAAACGTTGAACCGGCAAGTGGCTGCGCGACGGTTGCAGGTATTGACCCAGTGTCAACATGTCGATGTCGTGTTCACGCATGCGCTTCATCACTTCAATGACTTCTTCGTCTGTCTCGCCCAGGCCCAGCATCAAGCCGGATTTGGTCGGGATATGCGGCATCATTTGCTTGAAGCGCTGCAACAACGTCAGCGACCACTGGTAGTCGGAACCCGGACGCGCAGCCTTGTACAGACGCGGAACGGTTTCGAGGTTGTGGTTGAATACGTCAGGTGGCTCGGCAGCGGTGATTTCCAGCGCTACATCCATACGGCCGCGGTAATCCGGCACCAGCGTTTCGAGCAGCACGTTCGGCGACAGTTTGCGAATTTCACGAATGCAGTCAGCAAAGTGCTGAGCACCGCCATCACGCAGATCGTCTCGGTCCACCGAGGTGATCACCACGTACTTCAAGCCCAGGTCAGCAATGGCAATCGCCAGGCTTTCTGGCTCGTTGACGTCCAAAGGCTTGGGACGACCGTGGCCCACGTCGCAGAACGGGCAACGACGGGTGCAGATGTCACCCATGATCATGAACGTCGCCGTACCGCCCGAGAAGCACTCGCCCAGGTTCGGGCAGGAGGCCTCTTCGCACACGCTGTGCAGCTTGTGCTTACGCAGCAAGGCCTTGATACGGTCGACTTCAGGCGAAACCGGAATGCGCACACGAATCCAGTCCGGCTTCTTCGGCAGTTCTGTCGTCGGGATGATTTTTACCGGGATACGCGCAACCTTCTCGGCACCGCGCAATTTGACGCCGGTCTCAACCTTGGAACGGGCCTCGTTCGCACGGGCCACACGTTCGGAGATATCCAGCGTAGGGATCAGGGTTTGAACAGCGTCTTGCGCAGTAGTCATATCAATCGATTCCGCCCGTAAGGGTCGTCTGCTCAGCATAGTCGAGGTGTTTGACGAGTTGCGCACGCAGCCTCGCAACGACCTCGGCAAATTGAATCGGCCCTGCACGGTCACGCAACTGGGTCATCGCCAGCCCCGCGTAGCCACAGGGGTTAATCCGTCGAAACGGTTCCAGGTCCATGTCCACATTCAGGGCCAGACCATGGAAAGAGCAGCCATTGCGAATCCGCAGGCCCAAGGAGGCAATCTTGTCGCCCTCCACGTACACACCCGGAGCATCAGCCTTGGCCGCCGCACTCACGCCATAGCTGGCGAGCAGGTCAATCAGGCAAATTTCCATCCGGCTGACCAGTTCTCGTACACCAAAGCCCAAACGGCGTACATCCAGCAACAGGTAAGCCACAAGTTGGCCAGGGCCATGATACGTCACCTGACCACCGCGGTCCGACTTGACGACCGGAATATCGCCCGGCAACAACAGGTGTTCGGCCTTGCCTGCCTGACCTTGGGTAAACACAGGCGGATGCTGCACCAGCCAGACTTCGTCTTGCGTGTCCGGCTTGAGCTTGCGCTCGTCGGTGAACCGCTGCATCGCTTGCCAGGTCGGCTCATAGTCAGCCAGGCCCAGCTCGCGAAACCCCAAGACCTGCGACATCACAGCACCATGTGCACGAAGCCGGTGGCACGCAATTCGCTGTTGATGTTGTAAAGCTGGTCTTGATCAGTCGCAACAATGTGCAACTGGATCGTGGTGTATTTGCCGTTGGTGCTCTGGCGTTCGTCCACACGCTCATCGTTGACCGTCGCGTGCTTTCGCATGATTTCGATGATTTTGTCCTTGTTGCCCACACCCGTGTCGCTGATGACCTTAACCGGATAATCAGTCACTGGGAATTCGATCTTTGGCGCCTTTACTTCGGTATCGCTCATGGCGTATTGGCCTCGTAAGCCGAGAACTACAGAGATAACCCCGCGCCGTGTCAGCGCGAGGTCATACAGGTGGCTGTAATCAGTTGAACAGCCCATAGAAGAATAGACGGATGCTATCCCACACGCGTCGGAAAATACCACCTTCCTCAACGGGTTCAAGGGCGATCAGGTCTGCACTGTGCACAACCTTGTCGTCCAGTTTGACTTCTACCTTGCCGATCACGTCACCTTTGGCAATTGGTGCCATCAGTTGCGGGTTCATGGTCATGCTGGCAGCCAGTTTTTTCAATTGGCCTTTAGGCATGGTCATGGTCAAGTCTTCTGCCAAACCGGCTTTGACCTGATTAGTCGTACCTTTCCAGACAGGTGCCTGAGCCAGCTCAACACCCTTCTGGTAGAAGGTCTGGGTTTCGAAGAAACGGAAACCGTAGGTCAGCAGCTTTTGTGTTTCGGCAGCACGAGCCACTTCGCTGTTGGTGCCGAACACCACAGCAATCAGGCGCTGGCCATCACGAACAGCCGAGGACACCATGCAGTAACCGGCTTCGTCGGTGTGACCCGTTTTCAGACCGTCTACGGTCTTGTCACGCCACAGCAACAGGTTGCGGTTAGGCTGCTTGATACCGTTCCAGAAGAACTCTTTCTGCGAGTAGATCGCGTAATGAGTCGGGTCTTCGTGAATGATTGCCCGCGCCAGCAACGCCATGTCGTGTGCCGACGAATAGTGCTCTGGGTTTGGCAGGCCGGTCGGGTTCATGAAGTGGCTGTTGCTCATGCCCAGTTCGCCAGCGGTTTTGTTCATCATGTCGGCGAAGGCGTCTTCGCTGCCGGCGATGTGCTCGGACAGCGCAACGCTGGCGTCGTTACCCGACTGGATGATGATGCCGTGCAACAGGTCGCTGACCGACACTTGAGTGCCGACCTTGATGAACATCCGCGAACCGCCGGTACGCCAAGCGTTTTCGCTGACCGTTACTGGGTCGTTTTCGCCGATCTGACCGCGACGGATTTCCAGTGTCGCGATATAGGCTGTCATCAGCTTGGTCAGGCTGGCCGGGGGCAGGCGCTGGTCGCCGTTGTTCTCAACCAGTACGTTACCGCTGCTGGCATCCATCAAAACGTAGGCTTTGGCTGCAAGCTGGGGTGCTGAAGGCATCATCTCGACGGCCCAGGCAGCAGGCGTGATGATCAGCGGGACAAGCAGACACAGGCGTTTGGCAAAGGTGGTGATGTTCATCCGTCTCTCGAAATTGTTAATAAAACTTACCCTCACGGGCAAACCGGGTGTGGCAGCCGTTTGACAGGCTGTCGCGTGTTCAGTTGCAGGTCAGCCGTTTAAGGGCTTTTTATTTTAGAGCCTGCCAACTGCGTCGAGCCTTCACGCATGAATGCCCGACGCTTTATTCAGTGTTACTGATCTGTCACAACGCTCGGCTGGCCCAGGTTGGCCAATCGCACGCTGTTTTGTGTCTGCTGCACTTCATTGACCGAACCGATCGGCCCCATGCGAACGCGGTGCAAGGTTTGCTGGTTACGCACCACCGAGCTTATGAACACCGGGGCGCTGACCATGCCACTGAGCTTGGAGCGAAGCAACTCTGCCGCGTCAGGATTGGCGAATGCACCCACTTGCAAGTAGGTGCCCTGCCCTTTCTGGGCGGTCTGCAACGGAATTACATCCGTAGCGTGCTGCTGTGCGGGCGGTGTCCATTGCTCGACCTTGCCGGTATTGACCGTCGGCCCCGGTGCGGACTGGGCCACTTTTGGCTCGTTGAGCATCAAGGGCGCCGGCTGCCCACGTTGGGCCCACCAGGCTTGCGGGTCAATGCCTTCAACCTTGACTCGGGCAGTCCCGGTCTCGGCGTAGCCCAGCTTCTTGGCGGCGGCGTAAGACAGGTCAATGATGCGGTCCGAATAAAACGGGCCACGGTCGTTTACCCGCAGAATCACGGCTTTGCCGTTGTCCAGATTGGTCACTTTGACGTAGCTGGGCAGTGGCAGGGTTTTGTGTGCGGCACTCATGCCGTACAGGTCGTACACCTCGCCATTGGCCGTGTTTTGACCGTGAAACTTGGTGCCGTACCAGGACGCGGTGCCCGAGGCCACGTAAGTTTTGGACTCTTGCATCGGGAAATAGGTCTTGCCCAGCACGGTATACGGGTTGGCCTTGTAGGCCCCGGTGTGCAGGGTCGGGGTGGCATCCGGGATACGCGAAACATCAACGTCCCACCACGGCGCGCCATCTTTGTGCGCACGGTTGATGTCCAGCCCCGGTTTGGCAGCAACGGCCACAGTAGTCTTTTGCGGGGTGCTAGGGCGGCTGCTGGAGCAGCTCACCACCACCAGCGCAATCGATGCGCAGGCTACGAGTTTCAAAGGTGTGCGGATCGCTAAAAACGGCATTACTTGTTGCCCCGGGCTTGAACCAGCAGGTCGGACAGTTGGTGCACTGCCATGGCGTACATCACGCTACGGTTATAGCGCGTGATGGCATAAAAGTTCTTCAGGCCCATCCAGTATTCAGGGCCATTGGCGCCTTCCAGACGGAACGCCGTGACGGGCATTTCGTCACGCAGCGCATCATGACTCGACCAGCCCAGCGCTCGCAACTCCCCGACGGTTTTGATCGGCTCGATTCCCTGGGTCAAACCTTCGTCTGCGCGATCACCCTGCACCTGAGCGCGGGCCACGACGGGCTCACCGGCGACCCAGCCATGACGCTTGAAGTAGCTGGCGACACTGCCAATGGCATCGTCCGGATTGCTCCAGATGTTGATGTGGCCATCGTTGTCGAAATCCACCGCGTAGGCGCGAAAACTGCTGGGCATGAATTGCGGCAAGCCCATTGCTCCGGCGTATGAGCCCTTGAGGGTCAACGGGTCGACCTGCTCTTCACGGCTCAGCAGCAGGAACTCACGCAATTCCTTGCGGAAAAACTCGGCGCGCGGCGGATAGTCAAAGCCCAACGTCGACAGGGCATCAATCACTCGGTAATTACCGGTGTTGCGGCCATAAAAGGTTTCAACACCAATGATCGACACGATCACTTGCGCAGGCACCCCATATTCCTGCTCGGCGCGAGCCAGCACAGCTTCATGTTCACGCCAGAAATCCACACCCCTGGCCACGCGGGCGTCGGAAATAAAGATAGGACGGTACTCTTTCCATTGCTTGACGCGTTCTGCCGGGCGCGAAATGGCATCGAGGATGCTCTGCTTGCGATTCGCCTCACGGAACACTGCCATCAGCTGCTCGCCGGCAAAGCCGTAATCGCGGGTCATCTCGCCGACGAACTCTGCCACTTGGGGCGAGCCTTCATAGTCGCCGGCTACCGCGCTTTGCGCTGCCCCGAACAGGCCAACAAAGCCCATCCATGGCGCAAATCGAGCGGCCCAGCCGCGCATTACTTGCATTGAATAATTCACCTTAATCAAACTTGTGCGATCCATTTGCGATGTGTGTGGATCGACATCAAAACCCCGAACGCTGACAGCAGCGTCACGAGCGAAGTACCGCCGTAACTGATAAACGGCAAGGGCACACCCACCACCGGCAACAAGCCACTGACCATACCGATGTTGACGAAGACATACACAAAAAAGGTCATCGTCAGGCTGCCTGCCAGCAATTTGCCAAACAGGGTCTGCGCCTGGGCGGTGATCACCAGACCGCGACCAATCAACAACAGGTAGATCAGCAGCAGCGCGCAAATACCGACCAGACCGAACTCTTCACCCATCACCGCAATAATGAAGTCAGTGTGACTTTCAGGCAAAAAGTCCAGATGCGACTGCGTACCCAGTAGCCATCCCTTGCCAAACACCCCGCCCGAACCGATCGCAGCCTTGGACTGAATAATGTTCCAGCCAGTGCCCAGCGGATCGCTTTCAGGGTCGAGAAAGGTCAATACGCGCTGTTTCTGGTAGTCGTGCATGATGAAATACCACATGGCCACGGCCACGGGCACGGCAGCAGCCAGCACGCTGATAATCCAGCGCCAGCGCAAGCCCCCCATAAACAGCACGAATGCACCGCCGGCCAGCACCAGCAGCGCGGTGCCAAGGTCTGGCTGGCGAACGATCAGGCCAAAGGGAATGCCGATAAGCAATAAACTCACGGCAACGTGCTTGAGCTGCGGCGGTAACGTGCGTTTGGACAAATACCAGGCAATGGTTGCCGGCATCAGAATCTTCATGAATTCCGACGGCTGGAAGCGAATAACCCCTGGAATGTTAATCCAGCGCGTCGCACCCATGGCGTTGTGGCCCATGACATCCACCACCACCAGCAGCAATACGCCCATCAGATAACCGATGGGTACCCAGCGCGCCATGAAACGCGGCTCCAGTTGGGCGATGATAAACATCGACACCAGCCCGATACCGAATGAGGTTGCCTGTTTGGCCAGCAAATCCCAGCTTTTGCCGCTGGCTGAATACAGCACGAACAAACTGCCTGCCGCCAGGGTCAGGAGCAGAATCAGCAAAGGGCCATCAATGTGCAAACGCTGAAGCAGCGTGGCACGCCGACGCATCACATCCTCGCTGGAGAGGATGCGGTCAAAATTACTCATCATTGCCCGTAACCTCTGTCTTCAAAGGACCGGCGTACTCAGGTTTGAGCTTGCCATCGGCGTCCAGCAGCCAGGCATCCATAACCTTGCGCACAACGGGCGATGCCACCCGGCTGCCGGCTTCGCCGTTTTCAATCATCACCGAGACGGCAATCTGCGGGTTGTTGGCTGGCGCAAAGCCAACGAACAACGCGTGGTCGCGGTGACGCTCCTGTACTTTGGAGCGATCGTATTTCTCACCCTGCTTGATCGCCACTACCTGCGCCGTACCACTCTTGCCCGCAATCAAATACTGCGCACCCACGCCCGCTACCCGGGCCGTACCGCGGGCACCATGCACTACCTGCTGCATGCCGTGGTTGACCTTGGCCCAGTTGGACGGGTCTCGCAGCACAATATCGGGCATCGGGTTCGGATCAACCGGCGGTACACCCTCAATGGTTTTGGCCAGATGTGGACGTATCCATTTGCCCTTGCTGGCGATCAACGCGGTGGCCTGAGCCAGTTGCAACGGGGTGGACTGCATATAGCCCTGGCCAATCCCCAAAATCAGGGTTTCGCCCGGGAACCAGGCCTGGCGTCGGGTGGCACGCTTCCAGTCACGGGACGGCATCAGCCCTGCCGACTCTTCGAACATGTCGAGGGAGACTTTTTGGCCAATGCCGAATTGGTTCATGTACGAGGACAGACGATCTATCCCCAGCTTGTGCGCCAGGTCATAGAAGTAGGTGTCGTTGGAACGCATGATCGCCGTGTCCAGATCGACATAACCATCGCCTGTGCGGTTCCAGTTACGGTACTTGTGATCATAATTGGGCAACTGGTAATAACCGGGGTCGTAGACCCGTGACCCGGCGGTGATTACGCCACTGTCCAGACCGGCAATAGCCACCGCCGGCTTGATGGTCGAACCCGGTGGGTACAGACCACGCAGAATGCGGTTGAACAGTGGTCGATCAATCGAATCGCGCAACTCGGCATACGCCTTGAAGCTGATGCCGGTCACAAACAGATTGGGGTCAAAACTGGGTTGGCTGACCATCGCCAGCACTTCACCGGTCATCGGGTTCAGTGCTACCACCGCGCCTCGGCGCCCTGCCAGTGCTTCCTCGGCCGCCTCTTGCAGCTTGATATCAAGGCTAAGCACGATGTCTTTGCCCGGGATCGGATCGGTGCGTTTAAGCACCCGCAACACCCGGCCCCTTGCATTGGTTTCGACTTCTTCGTAACCCACCTGACCATGCAACTCGGCTTCGTAAAAACGCTCGATACCGGTTTTGCCAATGTGATGGGTGCCGCTGTAATTCACCGGATCGAGGGTTTTAAGCTCTTTCTCGTTGATTCGCCCCATATAGCCCACAGAATGCGCGAAATGCGCGCCCTGCGGGTAATGGCGAACCAATTGCGCCACCACCTCAACCCCGGGCAAGCGGAACTGATTCACAGCGATGCGGGCGATTTGCTCTTCATTGAGCTCAAACAGAATGGGCACCGGCTCAAACGGCCGCCGCCCCTGCTTCATGCGCTTTTCGAAGAGAGCACGGTCATCCGGGGTGAGTTCCAGCACCTGAACGATGGTGTCGAGCACTTGGGACCAATCACCGGAACGCTCGCGCGTCATGCTCAGGCTGAAGCTGGGACGGTTGTCCGCGATCACCACACCATTGCGGTCGAAGATCAGACCCCGTGTCGGTGGGATCGGCTGAACGTGCACCCGGTTATTTTCTGACAGCGTCGAGTGATACTCGTACTGCACCACTTGCAGAAAATACAGACGTGCGATCAGCACACAAATCAGTGCCACCACCACGCATGCGCCGACCACGACACGTCGGCGCACAAGGCGGGCGTCTTTCTCGTGATCTTTTAGGCGAATCGGCTGAGACATTCGGGACGCTGACTATTTGTGATAAGGGTGCCCGGACAACACCGTCCAGGCGCGATACAACTGCTCACCAATCAGAATCCGTACTAACGGGTGCGGCAACGTCAGCGGCGACAGCGACCAGCGCTGATCGGCGCGGGCGCAGACTTCCGGCGCCAGCCCTTCGGGGCCGCCCACCATGAAGTTCACCGTGCGCGAGTCCAGGCGCCAGCGGTCGAGCTCGACCGCCAGCTGCTCAGTGCTCCAGGGCTTACCGTGCACCTCAAGGGTGACGATCCGCTCGCCCGGGCCGACCTTGGCCAGCATGGCCTCGCCTTCCTGACGGATAAAACGGGCCACGTCAGCATTCTTGCCACGGGTATTGAGCGGTATTTCCACCAGTTCAAGGGCCAGCTCGGATGGCAGACGCTTGGCATATTCATGCCAGCCTTCTTCCACCCACTTGGGCATACGCGAACCGACAGCAATCAGGCGCAGGCGCACAACGAACCCTTACTCTTGGTCTTTGTTGAGCTTGGCGAAATGCTCATGGGTGTTTTCCGGGCTGTGGTGAGCAGCGCTTTCAGCACGGCTCTGTGCAGCACCGGCCCACAGGCGTTCCAGGTCGTAGAACTGACGGGCGCTGGCGGTCATCATGTGCACGATCACGTCGTCCATGTCCAACAGTACCCAATCGCTGTCGCCCTTGCCTTCTTCACCCAATGGCTTGATGCCCAAGGCTTTGACGGCTTCACGGACCTTGTCCAGCATCGCGCCGATCTGACGGTTCGAAGTACCGGTGGCGATGATCATGAAGTCAGTGATGCTGTGCTTGTCACGTACGTCGATGATCTGAATGTCCTGGCCCTTTACGTCTTCCAGCGCGGCGACTGCAACCTTGACCAGCGCGTCGCCTTTCAGAGGCTCGGCAGAGAAGGTTTTTTCTGGCAGTGGAGCGCTTTTGAAGGTGCCTTTACGCTTTACTTTGCTTACATCTTTGTCAGTCATATAAAACTCGTTTTGCTCGTATGTTCGGGGGGTTCATTACACGTTAGATCGTGCTATGAACCACGCCTTTCAGTTCGACGCACGGTAAAGCCCGTGCGCATCGATATAGGCCAGGACCGCGTCGGGCACCAGGTAACGTACCGACTTACCGCTGGCCAGCAGTTGACGGATCTGGGTGGCGGATACCGCGAGCGGTGTCTGCCAGACGAATGCAATCTGTCCGCTCGACCCTTTCAGGGCCAGCGGGTCGCTTACCGAGCGCGCTGCCAGCAGGTTGCGCAAGGCATCCGGCGGTTCGCTGTCGGCATCCGGGCGCTGTAGCACCAGGATATGGCAATGCTGGAGCAACTCTTCCCAGCGATGCCACGTGGGCAGGCCGCAAAAAGCGTCCCAGCCCAGCAATAAAAACAACTGGTCATCAGCAGCCAGCTCGGCCCGCATCAGTTCCAGGGTGTCAATAGTGTAGGACGGCGTGTCCCGATGCAGCTCCCGAGGGTCTACCTTCAGCGTAGGTACTCCGGCAACCGCACACTCAACCATCGCCAGACGATCGAGCGCCGACACTCTTGGCGTATCTCGATGGGGCGGCCTGGCATTGGGGATCAGACGCAGCTCATCGAGCGTCATCATTTCCGCCACTTCAAGCGCACCGCGCAAATGGCCGATGTGCACCGGGTCGAAGGTGCCGCCCAGCATACCAATGCGCAACGGTGCCGCTTCGATGACCGGTTCTGCCGCTATCGGGATAAGGTCGACCAAGTCAGACTGGCTCCTGACCGCGTAACTGGCCGTCACCGACCACAATGTACTTCTCGCAGGTCAGACCCTCGAGACCTACCGGACCGCGGGCGTGCAGCTTATCAGTAGAAATGCCAATCTCGGCACCCAATCCGTATTCAAATCCATCGGCAAAGCAGGTTGGCGTGTTGAGCATCACCGAACTGGAGTCGACTTCTGCCATAAAACGCCGGGCGTCGCCCTGATGCTCGGTCACAATCGAGTCCGTGTGATGAGAACCATAGTGATTGATATGCTCAATCGCTTGATCCAGCCCATCGACCACGCGAATCGACAAAATCGCGTCCAGGTACTCGGTGTGCCAGTCTTCTTCGGTGGCGGGTTTCACGTCAATCAGCGCCTGGGTGCGCTCACAACCGCGCAATTCGACACCTTTAGCACGGAACTGCTCAGCCATTGCAGGCAAAAACTGCGCCGCGACTGACTGGTCCACCAGCAAGGTTTCCATCGCGCCGCAAATGCCATAACGGTAGGTTTTGGCGTTGAACGCGATGCGCTGCGCCTTCACCAGATCGGCCTGAGCACTCACGTACACATGGCAAATGCCGTCCAGATGCTTGATGACCGGCACCTTGGCGTCACGGCTGACGCGCTCGATCAAGCCTTTACCGCCACGGGGCACGATGACATCCACGTACTCGGGCATGGTGATCAACGCCCCAACCGCAGCGCGGTCGGTAACTTCAACCACTTGCACCACCGCCGGCGGCAACCCGGCCTCGGCCAGACCTCGCTGGATGCAGGCAGCAATCGCCCGGTTGGAGTGAATGGCCTCAGAGCCACCGCGCAGAATCGTCGCGTTGCCTGATTTAAGGCACAGACTGGCGGCATCAATGGTCACGTTCGGACGTGACTCATAAATGATACCGACCACCCCCAGCGGCACGCGCATTTTGCCGACCTGAATCCCCGAAGGGCGGTAACTCATGTCGCGAATGGCCCCTACCGGGTCCGGCAAACTGGCCACCTGGCGCAAACCGACGATCATGCCGTCGATACGCGCCGGGGTCAGCGCCAGACGCTCCAGCATGGCGGGCTCAAGACCATTAGCCCGGCCAGCGGCCAGATCCAGCTCATTGGCAGCCGTCAGTTCGGGTCGCGCGGCATCCAGTGCGGCAGCCGCCGCCATCAAGGCACGGTTTTTTTGCCCGGTACTGGCACGGCCAATCACTCGGGAAGCTTCACGAGCAGCGCGACCCAAGCGGGTCATGTAGTCAAGAACGGACTCAGTCATGGTCTCAAGGGTCTTGGCAGGGAGGAAAGCGGCCGATTATAGCTGTCGCGTAGCCTCAATCACAGCAGTGGCTGGCGGATGGTCGAAATGGGCTGCGAATTCAGCGTGTTCAGCAAGGATTAAGCATGAGTTGCTATGATCTGCGCTTTTTCAGCCATTCACTGACCGCCCTGAACATGCCCATCGTGCTGCCGGACTCATTTTTTGACCGTGACGCCCAGTTACTGGCGCGCGAACTGCTGGGCAAAGTGATTCGTCATCGGGTCGACGGCCTGTGGCTCAGCGCCCGCATCATAGAAACCGAGGCCTATTACTGCGCTGAAAAAGGCAGCCACGCCTCGCTGGGCTACACCGAAAAGCGCAAAGCACTGTTTATGGATGGCGGGCACATCTATATGTACTACGCGCGCGGAGGTGATTCGTTGAACTTCAGCGCACACGGGCCGGGTAATGCCGTGCTCATCAAATCGGCTTATCCGTGGCTTGATGAGCTCTCCGGCCCGGCCAGCCTGGCCCGGATGCAACTGAACAATCCCGATGCCCAAGGCAACCCGCGCCCCGCGCAAAAGCTCTGTGCAGGGCAAACACTGCTGTGCAAGGCACTTGGGCTGAAAGTCCGCGAATGGGATGCAAAATGTTTCGACCCAGAACGTTTATGGGTCGATGACGTCGGAGCAAAACCGGCGCAGATCATTCAGACCACACGGCTGGGTATCCCTCACGGGCGAGACGAACACCTGATGTACCGCTTTGTTGACGCTGACTACGCTGCGTACTGCACGCGTAATCCGTTGCGCCGCGGGCAAGTTGAAGGGCGCGATTATTTGGTGGTTGAACCGCTGCCCTCACCCCAACCCTCTCCCGGAGGGAGAGGGAGCTGATCGGAGGCGTAATACACATTTGCTTTCGCCTTTAGTCCCTTCGCCTTCAGGGAGTGGGAGCTGAGCGGCGGCGTAATACACATATGCTTTCGCCTTTAGTCCCTTCGCCCTCAGGGAGAGTGGGCTGATCGGCGGCGTAACAGATATTTGCTTTCGCCTTTAGTCCCTTCGCCCTCTGGGAGAGGGAGCTGAGCGGAGGCGTAATACATATTTGCTTTCGCCTTTAGTCCCTTCGCCCTCAGGGAGAGGGAGCTGAGCGGAGGCGTAATACATATTTGCTTTCGCCTTTAGTCCCTTCGCCCTCAGGGAGAGGGAGCTGAGCGGAGGCGTAATACATATTTGCTTTCGCCTTTAGTCCCCTCTCCCTCTGGGAGAGGGTTAGGGTGAGGGGCTTTTGATCCAATACAAATAAGGACATGAAGATGGGCCCATGGCTCGACAGCATCACCGGCTGGCTCACCGCGAACCCACAATGGCTGGGCCTGGCGGTATTTATTGTGGCGTGCGTGGAATGCCTGGCAATTGCCGGGATCATTGTCCCCGGCACGGTCTTGCTATTCGCCATTGCCGTCATGGCCGGCAGCGGGGCCCTGTCTTTAGGCGAAACCCTGCTATTGGGCTTCCTCGGCGGCTTGCTCGGCGATGCGGTGTCTTACTTTCTGGGCAGACGCTTCCACCAGAACATCCGGCGCTTGCCACTGCTGCGCACCCACCCCGAGTGGATGAACGGTGCCGAGAGCTACTTCCATAAGTACGGCATCGTCAGCCTGTTGGTGGGCCGTTTTATTGGCCCGCTGCGGCCTATGCTACCCATGGTCGCCGGCATGTGTGACATGCCAATCCCTCGTTTTATCGGCGTCAGCTTGCTGGCAGGCGCAGGGTGGTCCGTGGCTTATCTGCTGCCGGGCTGGGCCACCGGCGCGGCCATTCGCCTGCCACTGCCCGAAGGCTTCTGGCCGCAGGCTGCCATCGTTGCTGTAGGCCTGTGCGCACTGCTGGGGCTAAGCATCAATGCCAGCATTCGCCGCCAACCCAAAGCCACACTGCTGATTGGCGCATTAAGCCTGACCTTGCTACTGGCTGTATTCATTGGCTACCCGTACATGACGGCGTTCGATCAAGGCATCAACGCGCTGGTGCAAGAGCATCGAAGCAGTGCCATGGACACCGCTGCGGTACTGGTGACACTAATCGGTAACTTCCGCACGCAATTTCTAGCAGCCGCGCTGGTATGTGTGATTTTGATGTTCACCCGGCAATGGAGAGCGATGTGGTTTTTTGGTGGGGTGACACTGGTGACCGCGCTGACCAACACCGCCACCAAGCTCTTCTTTGCGCGGGTGCGCCCCGAAGTGCTGATAGATCCCTTAACCAGTTACAGCATGCCAAGCGGTCACAGCTCGGGAGCCTTTGCATTTTTTGTCGCGCTGGCCATTCTGGCAGGACGTAATCAGCCGCAACGCATGCGCGTGACGTGGGTGTTACTGGGATGCTTGATGGCGATCACGATTGCGATGTCCCGAGTGTACCTAGGTGCACACTGGCCGACCGACATCACTGCCGGAGCGCTACTGGCCATCACCGTCAACGCCTTCGCACTGGCCCTGAGCCAGCGGTTTATGCCGCTGGAGCCCGTCCCGCAAAAAATCTGGTGGCTGATCTTGCCGTCAGTGACCGCGCTCTACGGCTTTTTTATACTGGGGCACCTGTCCAAAGAACTGCTGCGTTACGCCTATTAGCGTTCGGCAAGCCGCTCATCAATTGAGCATCTCGCCCTGCATTTCATCGAGCAGAACCTGAATGCCGTCCAGACGCTGCTGCGGGTCATTGACCAGCAGCAGCTCCAGCTTGTCCTCTTCGGTAAAGGGCAATAGATACGCCAACTGATTGGCCAACGATTGCTGCCCCGCCACTTCCGTGTTCATGTTCAAGGCAGCCACCATAGGATGCTCGGCCAGCGCCTTGAGCAACGCCAGCAAGTCCTGGTCTTCTTCGGACAGAGGCTGCTCGGGGCTCTCATCCAGCCACTCAACCTCTGCCACCATGAGCTGGTCGCGCTGAAGTTCGGTGTCCAGCACCTCAAAACGGCGCCCCCCTTCGACCCGAATCCCCAGCAAGCCATTGTCCTGACGCTGAAAATCACGGACTAACGCCTCACAGCCCACCCGGGCAATGCCTTGCGGCGCATCGCCAACTTCTTCACCTTCCAGAATGCACACCACACCAAAGCCCGTGCCCTGCTTCATGCAGCGAGCAATCATGTCCAGATAACGCGCTTCGAAGATCTGCAAGTCCAGTACGCAGCCCGGAAACAACACCGTATTCAAAGGAAACAACGGCAACTTCATAATTTTTGTTCCTACGCTATAAGGGAGACAGCCAACGGCAAAAATACGGCGGTTGCCACTCCCATCAAACTCATCGCCAGCGCCGCAAATGCGCCGCACTCTTCGCCTTCGTGCAAGGCCACCGAAGTGCCCACCGCATGCGCGGTCATACCCAGCGCCATACCGCGCGCTTCCGGGCTGTGAACCCGTAAAAGTCGTAACAGACCGGGGCCGACAATGGCTCCGATCACGCCAGTAATGAGCACAAATACCGCAGCCAGCGCAGCAACGCCACCGATTTGCTCGGCAACCAGCATGGCAATCGGAGAGGTGACTGACTTGGGCGCCAATGTCATCAACATCATATGCTCGGCACCGAACCACTGCCCCAGCAGCACCACTGACGCTGTCGCCACTACGCCTCCAATCACCAGCGTAGTAAAGATGGGCCAGAACAGCTGACGAATCCGCCGCAGGTTCAAGTAAAGCGGCACGGCCAGCGCCACGGTCGCCGGGCCTAGCAGAATGCTCAGAATCTCGGTGCTTTTACGGTACTCCACGTAACTCAAACCGCAACTGAGCAACACGCCAATGACCAGCATCATGGAAGCCAACACCGGCTGCAGGAAGATCCAGCGGGTCTTTTCGTAAGTCGCCAGCACCAATTGATAGGCACCCAAGGTAATACCGATACCAAACAAGGGGTGATGAATCACCGACTGCCAGGCGTCGTGCCATTGAAGGTTCATGGCCGCTCCTCAGGATGAGCGTGGCCTTTAAGCAAGCGCTGCATCAGTACCCCGACAAACGCCATTGAGATCAGCAACGACAGCACCAACGCCCCGGCAATCGCCCAAAAATCGGCCGCGATGTCAGCGGCATAGACCATCACCCCTACAGCAGGCGGCACCAGCAACAAGGGCAGATAGCGCAACAAACCACTGGCGGCCTGGCTTAAAGGCTCGCTCACCTGACCGCGCACTATCAAGAACACCAACAGCAGTAACAGGCCGATGATAGGCCCCGGCAATACCGGGACGAACAAGTGATTGAGGGCCGTGCCGAGTAATTGAAACAGCACCAGCCAAGTCAAACCCCGTAACAACATTTCACCTCTCCAGCGATTATTATTTTTGGCTCGGCATTATAAGCACGTCCCTTCTCGACCCGGCATCGGCTGCTCCCCGAATAAGTGCGCATGTTTCATGCGGGCCTATAGAGCCGCTTGGGTTGCTGCGGCATACTCGCAGGCCTAACTTTGCGGATCTTGCCATGCGCTCACTTGCCCCCCTTGCTTTGACATTGCTGCTGACTGCCTGCGGTGAGGGAGAGTCGCTGCTGCCCCCCGACGCACGCCTGCCTGATGGCGGACGTTATCGCGGCGAGGTGGTCAATGGGCTGTTGCAAGGCCAGGGCCGCATCGATTACCCGAACGGCAGTTGGTACGCCGGCGAATTCAAAAATGGCTTGTGGCATGGCCAGGGCGAATGGCACGCCAGCAATGGCGACGTCTATCGCGGCGGCTTCGAGCAGGGTCTGTATAGCGGCCAAGGCAGTCTGACCACCCACGACAGCACCTATGTCGGCGGTTTCAAGCAAGGCCGACGCGAAGGCGAAGGCACCCTCAAACAGGGCGAAATGACCTATCGCGGTGAATTCAAGGACGACCAATTCTCGGGCATCGGCCACCTTGAGCTCGAAGACGGTAGCCAGTACCAGGGCCAGTTCGCCCACGGCAAACCCCACGGCGAAGGCAAGCGCAGTGATGCCAGTGGCAATGAGTTCAGCGGCCAGTTCGTGAATGGCGATCTTGAAGGCAATGGCATCTTTAACAGCGCAGAGGGCGACCAATACGAAGGTGCCTTCAAAGACAACCAGTTGAATGGCAAAGGTCGCTATGAAAATGCCGACGGCGATGTCTGGATCGGTGAGTTCAAGGATGGCGCCCTGACCGGTCAGGGCGAACTCATCGGGGTCGACGGTTCCCACTATCGCGGCCAGTTCAATGAATGGCGTTTTAACGGCCCCGGCCATCTGAGCATGCCCGATGGCAGCACCTATGTTGGTGAGTTTGCCGCCGACACCTATCAGGGCCACGGCACCCTGACCTTGAGTGATGGCACCGTACTGAGTGGCGAGTGGGTAAACGGCCAGCGGGTACGCGATGCCAAAGGCGCCGTGCTGCCCGACCCGCTGGAGCTGGGGCTGCTCAATCAAGGCACCTTGCTTAATCAAGCGCTGGACGCTGTTGCCCCTTCTACCCCTGCCGTCGAGCTGTACAGCCTGGTGCTGGCCGGCGATGGCAAGCAAAGCGTGTTCAAGCGCGAAGCCGAGTACGTGAACAACATGCTGGCCAGCCGCTTTGGCAGCCGCGGCCAGATCAGCCTGATCAACCATCGCGATCATCTACTGGACCGGCCAATGGCCACCCGAGAAAATCTCTACCGCGCGGCTAAAACATTGGCTGAGCGCACTGGCCCAGAAGATTTGGTGTTTATCTACCTCACCAGCCACGGCACCGCCGAGCACCAATTGGTGCTGGAACAGCCGCGCATGGAACTTGCAGACCTGGCCGCTGACGAACTTGCAGCGGCACTGGCGCCATTGAAAAACCGCGACAAGATCATCGTCATTTCGTCCTGCTATTCGGGCGGGTTTATTCCGGCCCTCAAAGATGAAAAGACTCTGATCATGACCGCATCCAGCGCTGGTAATGTTTCATTCGGTTGTTCGGAAGAAGCCGACTTCACCTATTTCGGCAATGCGCTGTTTGCCCAGGCGCTTAACCAGACGGACGACCTGCAAAAAGCTTTCAAGTTGGCCACTCAATCCATCGCAGAACGAGAACAGGCTGAGGGTTATGAGCCTTCTGAACCCCAAATATGGGCGCCAAAAGGCGTTCTGACCCACTGGCAACGCTTACGTCAACAACAAGCAAAACAGGCTCTGCAATAAGCAAAGCCCCCTGAGCTGACTAAGCTGAATGCATCAAGGGAGACACACCATGCATTTGACACCTTCCAACATTCTGCTGGCGGGAGCGTCCGGCCTTACCGGCGAACACTTGCTTGACCGTTTGCTGAACGAGCCCACCATCAACCGTGTGCTGGCCCCGTCGCGCAAACCGTTGGCCCCCCATCCGCACCTCGAAAACCCTGTGGGCGATCCCGCCGTGTTCCTGCCCCAACTGAGCGGCAAAGTCGATGTGGCGTTTTGTTGCCTGGGTACCACGATCAAAATAGCCGGTTCTGAAGCAGCCTTCCGGGCGGTTGACCATGACATGGTGGTGGCATTTGCCAAACGCGCTCTGGAAATGGGCGCACGGCACTTGGTGGTGATCAGCGCCATTGGCGCCGACCCGGAGTCGTCGGTGTTTTATAACCGGGTCAAAGGCGAGATGGAGCAATCGCTGCGTGCTCAAGGCTGGCCACAACTGACCATTGCCCGCCCCTCGATACTGATTGGCGATCGCCTTGAACCACGACTGGCCGAGCAAATTGCCGGGCCGCTGTCCAAGCTGATTCCGGGCAAGTACCAAGGGATCGAGGCTTGCCACCTCGCACGGGCACTGTGGCGTTTGGCCCTGGAGGAACAAGACGGTACGCGGGTTATTGAGTCCGATGAACTGAGGCGCCTGGGCAAATAATCTCGCCTCACCTCGCGTAGTCGCTGCCCATCGCAGCCTCGCACCTCGTCAGCGACTACAAAAGATGCACCGTTTACAACCCGCCGGTTGCCTGAAAGCCGACGCCCAGCACCGTCAGCACTGACAACGGCAGCAGCACCGTATCAAGCAACGCGCTGGCGGGCAGATCCAGGCCGGGATAGCGCGGCGCATCCGCGCCAAAGCGCTCTTTTGCACAACACCCGCCTTGCAGCGCATACATGTCCAGCCGAGTGCCGGAATACACAACCGGGGCGCCCGGTTTGGCCGCGTCCAGCGTGCGAACACTGGCGCAACCACCGATATGCAAGGTCATCAACAACGCCAGCAGCGCCTTATTCATCGCCGCCGACATGGTGCTCACCCCAACGCGGGAGCATGTCTTGCGGGATATTCAGCAGATTGAGAATCCTGGCCACGACAAAATCCACCAGATCATCGATGGTCTGCGGCTGGTGATAAAAGCCCGGTGAGGCCGGTAGTATCACCGCCCCCATGTTCGACAGCTTGAGCATGTTTTCCAGATGGATACTGGAATACGGCGCCTCACGCGGCACCAGAATCAACTGCCGTCGCTCTTTAAGTGTGACATCGGCCGCTCGCTCAACCAGATTGTTGCACGCGCCTGTGGCAATCGCCGACAAGGTGCCGGTGGAGCACGGCACGACCACCATCGCAGCAGGCGCGCCTGAGCCGGAGGCCACTGGCGACATCCAGTCTTCCTTGCCGTACACCCGAATCTGCCCGGCAGCCGCGCCGGTGTACTCGGTCAGAAAGGTTTGCATGGCCTGTGGTTTGGGAGGCAATAGCACATCGGTTTCAGTGGCCATCACCAATTGTGCGGCCTTGGAAATCAGGAAGTGCACCTCGCGGTCTTCACGCACCAGACAATCGAGCAGGCGCAAGGCGTATTGCATGCCCGAGGCTCCGGTGACTGCCAGGGTAATGCGTTCAGGGCCGCTCATCGCAGGGCGTCCGCCAATTTACCGTGCAGGCCACCAAAGCCGCCGTTGCTCATGATCACGACATGAGTACCGGGCGTGACCTTCGATTTGACCTCGGCAATGATGGCCTCCAGCGAATCGCAGACCCTTGTCGGCACAGGGCTGCAAGCCACAGTGCCCGCAAGGTCCCAGCCCAGGTTGGCCGGTGCGTACCAGACAACATGGTCGGCTTGCACGACACTGTGTGGCAAACCTTCGCGGTGCGCGCCCAATTTCATGGAATTGGAACGTGGCTCAATCACTGCAATCAGCGGGGCATCACCGATATGCTTGCGCAGGCCATCCAGGGTCGTGGCAATGGCTGTGGGGTGATGGGCAAAGTCGTCATAAATGGTGACGCCGTGCACTTGCGCGACTTTCTCCATGCGCCGTTTTACGCTTTTGAATGCATTCAAACCGGCGATTGCCAAGCTAGGGACTACCCCCACATGACGCGCCGCAGCCAGCGTTGCCAAGGCATTCGCCACGTTATGTTGACCCGTCATGTCCCATTCAACCGTGCCTTGAACGTCGCCTTCAAACAGCACGTCAAACCGCGAGCCGTCGTCGCTGAGCAAGCGGGCTTGCCATTGCCCCCCTTCGCCTGTGGTTTGTACCGGCGTCCAGCACCCCATCTCGATCACGCGCTGCAATGCAGGCTCGGTGGTCGGGTGAATCACCAGACCTTCACTCGGGATGGTGCGCACCAAGTGATGGAATTGACGCTCAATAGCCGGCAGATCGGGGAAGATATCTGCGTGATCGAACTCAAGGTTATTCAGGATCGCGGTGCGTGGACGGTAGTGAACGAATTTTGAGCGTTTGTCGAAGAACGCACTGTCGTACTCGTCGGCTTCAACGACAAAGAACGGGGTATCACCCAGGCGGGCCGACACGGCAAAGTTCTGCGGCACACCGCCAATCAGGAACCCCGGCGCCATGCCCGCATGCTCCAGCACCCACGCCAGCATGCTGCTGGTGGTGGTTTTGCCGTGGGTGCCCGCGACGGCCAGCACCCAGCGACCTTGCAACACATGGTCGGCCAGCCATTGTGGGCCTGAAACATAGGGCAGGCCTTTGTTCAGTACGTACTCCACCGCCGGGTTGCCGCGTGACAGGGCATTGCCAATCACTACCACATCGGGTGCGGGGTCGAGTTGGGCCGGGTCGTAGCCCTGCGTTAATTCAATGCCTTGAGCTTGCAGCTGGGTGCTCATTGGCGGATAGACGTTAGCGTCGGAACCGGTAACGTGATGGCCCAGTTCTTTGGCCAACACCGCCAGAGAGCCCATGAAAGTGCCGCAAATACCAAGAATATGAATGTGCATAGTCGACCTCGTAAAACATCGGCGAAGGGTAGCGTAGGAGGGTTATTTTCGCACCTGATGATTATTGTTGAATGCTCCAGCCCTCACCCTAGCCCTCTCCCAAAGGGAGAGGGGACTGACCGTATGCATCTTCACCTTCACCGCCAATCTGCCTACTCATCCAAAGGGAGAGGGAACTGACTGCCTGCACTTTCACAATCACCCCCCATCTGCCCCCTCTCCCTCTGGGAGAGGGTTGGGGTGAGGGTGCTTCAGGATTCAACGCGCTATCCCATGCCTGCGCAGCTTGCGGTAAAGCGTGTTGCGGCTGACCCCCAACTGCTCCGCCGTCTGCGTCATGTGCCAGCGGTGCTGTTCAAGCACCCCCAACAAGGCCAACTTTTCTGCATCCTCAAGCGGATGCTCAGACAGCCTGGCAGGCGGGGCCGCGGCCTGACGAATGGCTGCCGGCAAATCATCCACTTCAATCACTGCGCTGTCACACAATGCAGCCATCGCGCGCAGCACGGTGCGCATTTGCCGCACATTGCCCGGCCACTCAAAGTCCAGCAACGCAACACGCGCGCAAGGGCTGATGGTGATGCGCTGCTCCCCCGCCTCCCGGGCCAACAAAAAGTCCAGCAACTGTGCTTTATCCGTGCGATCTCGCAAGGCCGGCAAGCCGATCTCCAAGCCATTCAACCGGTAATACAAATCTTCACGAAAAGTGCCCGCCGCCACATGCTCCTGCAAGTTGCGGTGGGTGGCACTGATGATGCGCACATTGACCGCCAGCGGCTCACCCCCAATGGGCACCACCAAGCGGTCTTCCAGCACTCTTAATAGACGGGTTTGCAGCGCAAGCGGCATATCGCCAATTTCATCCAGAAACAGCGTGCCACCATCGGCCTGCTGCAGCTTGCCCGGCATCCCCTCTTTGCGTGCGCCGGTAAAACTGCCACCGCGATAACCAAACAGCTCGCTTTCAATCAAGTTCTCGGGAATCGACGCGCAATTGAGCGCTACAAAAGGTTGGCTGCTGCGCGAGCTGGCTTGATGCACGGCCTTGGCAAACACCTCTTTGCCTGAACCCGTTTCGCCATTGACCAACAACGGCACATCCCGCTCGAACACCCGCAGCGCCCGTCGAAAATGGTGTTGCAGGCCCTCGTCCCCCAAACAGATAGCGTTCAGGCGCGGGGCAGCTTCAGGCAGCGCTTGAGCATTGACCGGCGTCGGCACACTGCGCGGCTGCCCTCGCACGACGGCAAACAGGGTGCGACCGTCGTGTGTGCGTAATGGCCAGCACTGACTGGCCTGTGCGCTGGCCCGGGAGAACAGTTCGTCACGCGGGCAGTCGAATACGCTTTCAACCCCTTGTCCGAGCAAGCCTGCGCGGCCGTTGCCCAGCAAATTCAAGGCACTTTGGTTAATGGCCACAATCACCCCGTCGCCATCAAACGCCAGCAGCCCTTCACTGAAGAGCCCCACCGCCTGCGCTTGAACATTAAAGCGCAGCAGCCACTGATGCTCGTAGTGGCGCTGGAAGTAGCTGTTTTCGATGAGCTTGGCCGAGAGATTGATCAGCGCCATGGTGTGAAACTGACTCTGGCGTGAAACCTCATGGCGGGCCGAGGACACGTCCAACACCGCCAGCAACTCGCCATGGGGATCGAACACCGGGCTTGCCGAACAGGTCAGGCCGGTGTGACGCCCCCGAAAGTGTTCGTCCTGATGAATCGTCAACGCCTGGCGCTCCACCAGGCATGTGCCGATACCGTTGGTCCCCTCGCGCGACTCGCTCCAGTCAGCGCCCAGCCACAGGCCCGCCCGCTCAAATACCTTGCGCTCAGTCGACGCCGTGACGCAGTTCAGAATGACCCCGCGAGCATCCGTCAGCAGCACCGCATGCCCGGCACCCGAAAGCTGCTGGTGCAAGCTGTTCATTTCATGCCCGGCAAATTGCAGCACCTGCTGCAAACGCTCGCGCCCCTCCAGAATTCGGCCGTGTTCAAGCACCGTCGGGGCGATGGTCTGTGCCGGATCAAGGTGGTAGTCGTCCAGGCAGCGTTGCCAGGAACGAATAATAGAGGGGTCGCAACCCAACGGACGGCCTCGGGTGACATCCAAGACTTGCCGCGCATGACGGCTTAAATCGGTGCTGTGCATTGTTATTGTTCTCCTTGCTGTCTCGGCGGTCTTGCGCTCGTCAGAGGCAAAGCTCCTCAGCGGCAACACAGATCCAGTTCAAACCGAATCCCCAGCATCCTCCGGGCACCCGAGCATTGCAATCACGAACTGACTCACCGGTCGTCGACTGTGTCACCTGTGGCACACAGTGTCACAGCGAGCGTGTCACCGTTGGCACAGCACCCGTTACTCCCGCCCACACTAAAACCTGCCAAGCCCCGGCCCGCCTGAGTCTCAGCACTATGGCCCAGCCTTTGCTGCTGAATTGGCCAGCGCTACAGCGCATCCTCCCAATAAGCACAATAAAGCCAGGAGACACTCACCATGCGTTACGCACAACCCGGTACTGAAGGCTCGATCGTCTCGTTCAAGAGCCGTTACGGTAACTACATCGGCGGCGAATTCGTGGCACCGGTCAAAGGCCAGTACTTCACCAACACCTCGCCGGTTAACGGCAAAGCCATTGCCGAATTCCCGCGCTCGACCGCAGAAGACATCGACAAAGCCCTCGATGCTGCCCACGCAGCCGCAGATGCCTGGGGCGCGACCTCGGTGCAGGCCCGTTCTTTGGTCTTGCTCAAAATTGCTGACCGCATCGAACAAAACCTCGAACTGCTGGCCATCACCGAAACCTGGGACAACGGCAAAGCGGTGCGTGAAACCCTGAATGCCGATGTGCCATTGGCTGCTGATCATTTCCGTTACTACGCAGGCTGCATCCGCGCCCAAGAAGGCAGCGCCGCAGAAATCGACGGCAATACCGTGGCTTACCACATCCACGAACCGTTGGGCGTGGTCGGGCAGATCATTCCGTGGAACTTCCCGCTGCTGATGGCCGCCTGGAAGCTCGCCCCGGCGCTGGCGGCCGGTAACTGCATCGTGCTCAAACCGGCTGAACAAACGCCACTGAGCATCACCGTGTTTATGGAACTGATCGGCGACCTGTTGCCGCCGGGCGTGCTCAACGTGGTGCAAGGGTTCGGCAAAGAAGCAGGCGAGGCGTTGGCCACCAGCAAGCGCATTGCCAAAATCGCCTTCACCGGCTCCACCCCGGTGGGCTCGCACATCATGAAATGCGCCGCCGAAAACATCATCCCGTCGACCGTAGAACTGGGCGGCAAGTCACCCAACATCTTCTTCGAAGACATCATGCAGGCCGAACCGGCGTTCATTGAGAAAGCGGCCGAAGGTCTGGTGCTGGCCTTCTTCAACCAGGGTGAAGTGTGCACCTGCCCGTCGCGGGCACTGGTTCAGGAATCCATCTACGACGACTTCATGAAAGTGGTCATGCGCAAAGTCGAAGCGATCAAGCGCGGTGACCCGCTGGACACCGACACCATGGTTGGTGCTCAAGCGTCCGAGCAACAGTTCGACAAAATCCTGTCCTACCTGGAGATTGCCAAAAACGAAGGGGCTGAACTGCTGACCGGCGGCGCTGTAGCCAAGCTCGAAGGCGACCTGGCCACCGGCTACTACATCCAGCCGACGCTGCTCAAAGGCACCAATAAAATGCGTGTCTTCCAGGAAGAAATCTTTGGCCCGGTGGTCAGCATCACCACCTTCAAGGACGAAGCCGAAGCGCTGGCCATTGCCAACGACACCGAGTTCGGCCTGGGTGCCGGCCTGTGGACCCGCGACATCAACCGCGCTTACCGCATGGGCCGCGCCATCAAGGCCGGTCGCGTCTGGACCAACTGCTACCACCTCTACCCGGCACACGCCGCGTTCGGCGGTTACAAAAAATCCGGTGTCGGCCGTGAAACCCACAAAATGATGCTCGACCACTACCAGCAGACCAAAAACCTGCTGGTGAGCTACGACATCAATCCGCTGGGTTTCTTCTAACCCATCGCCCCGTAGCCGCTGCCGAAAACAGCGGCTACAGAGCCTTCTGGCTCATCTTTTGCTTTACACCCTGTCAAATTTTTCAAACGATAAAGCACAGGTGACTGCACATGCCTAGCGAACCGATTGCCGCAACAGCGGCCCCGACCTCCGTGGATTTCGAAAAGGTCGGCTCTGAATATTTCCAACAACGCGAACTGAAAAAAGGTGCCGCCGGCTGGGTCCTGCTGGTGGGACTTGGCGTCGCCTACGTCATCTCCGGCGACTACGCCGGCTGGAACTTCGGCCTGGCCCAAGGTGGCTGGGGCGGCATGTTTATCGCCACATTGTTGATGGCCACCATGTACTTGTGCATGTGCTTTTCACTGGCCGAACTGTCCTCCATGATCCCCACTGCGGGCGGCGGCTATGGCTTTGCCCGCAGTGCATTCGGGCCGTGGGGCGGCTTCCTCACCGGCACCGCCATCCTGATTGAGTACGCCATTGCGCCCGCCGCCATCGCGGTGTTTATCGGTGCTTATTGCGAGTCGCTGTTCGGCATTGGCGGCTGGATGATCTATCTGGCGTTCTACATCATCTTTATCGGCATCCACATATTCGGTGTCGGCGAAGCGCTCAAGTTGATGTTCATCATCACCGCCGTCGCCGCCATCGCCCTGGGTGTGTTTCTGGTGTCGATGGTGCCGCACTTCAACATCAACAACCTGCTCGACATTCCAGTGACTCAAGCCAAGGGCGCCAGTGCTTTCCTGCCCTTCGGTTATGTCGGGGTGTGGGCTGCCATCCCGTATGCCATCTGGTTTTTCCTCGCGGTCGAAGGCGTGCCCCTGGCCGCCGAAGAAACCAAAAACCCCAAGCGCGACCTGCCCCGCGGCCTGATTGGCGCCATGCTGGTGCTCGTCACCTTCGCTCTGCTGATCCTGATCATTGGCCCCGGCGGTGCGGGCGCCCATCACTTGATGGCCTCCGGCAACCCGCTGGTTGAAGCCCTGAGCAAGGCCTATGGCGGCTCGACCTGGATGGGCGGCTTTGTGAATCTGGTGGGCCTGGCGGGCTTGATCGCCAGCTTCTTCTCGATCATTTACGCCTACTCACGTCAGATCTTCGCCTTATCGCGCGCGGGCTATTTGCCGCGAAAACTGTCGCAAACCAACAAAAGCAAAGCCCCCGTGCTGGCCTTGATCATTCCCGGCATTATCGGTTTTGGCCTGTCATTGACCGGTCAGGGTGATTTGCTGATTCTGGTGGCCGTGTTTGGCGCAACGATTTCCTACGTGCTGATGATGGCTGCGCACATCACCCTGCGCATTCGACGCCCCAAAATGGAGCGTCCTTATCGCACTCCGGGCGGTATATTCACCTCAGGCATCGCATTGGTGCTGGCCTGCGTTGCGGTTGTCGCCGGTTTTCTGGTGGACCCGCGCGTGGTAATTGGCGCGGCGGTGATCTATGGCGTATTAATCGCGTACTTCGCGTTCTACAGTCGACATCACTTGGTCGCCGGTACGCCGGAAGAGGAATTCGCGGCCATTCAACAGGCCGAAAAAGCCCTGCACTAACCGCCGAGCGTCACGTCAGGCGCATGGCGCCTGACGTTAAGGAGCATTTGAATGGCAACTTTTTCTCACGCGGTCGGCACTCAGACTTACCGTTTTGATAGCCTCAAAGACCTGATGGCCAAAGCCAGTCCGGCGCGTTCAGGGGACTTTCTGGCTGGCGTGGCCGCGCAGAACGACGGTGAACGCGTCGCTGCACAAATGGCACTGGCTGACACTCCCCTCGCCTATTTCCTGCAAGAAGCGCTGATTCCCTACGAAACCGACGAAGTCACCCGGCTCATTCTCGACAGCCATGACCGGCTCGCCTTTGCACCGGTCAGCCATCTGACTGTCGGAGGTTTTCGCGACTGGCTGCTCAGCGACGCCGCCGACGAACACAGCCTGCGGGCATTGGCGCCCGGCCTGACCCCGGAAATGGCCGCCGCCGTCTCGAAGATCATGCGCGTTCAGGACTTGGTACTGGTGGCGCAGAAGATCCGTGTCATCACCCGGTTTCGCGGCACGATGGGCCAGCGCGGGCGGCTTTCGACCCGCCTGCAACCCAATCACCCGACCGACGACCCGGCCGGTATTGCGGCCAGCATTCTAGATGGCCTGTTGTACGGCAACGGTGATGCCATGATCGGCATCAACCCGGCCACAGACAGCATCGCCTCAATCTGCGACTTGCTGAACATGCTCGACGCAATCATTCAGCGCTACGAGATACCCACTCAATCGTGTGTACTTACTCACGTAACCACCTCAATTGAAGCTATTAATAGAGGTGTGCCACTGGATTTGGTGTTCCAGTCGATTGCCGGCACTGAAGCCGCGAATGCCAGTTTCGGGATCAATCTGAATGTGTTGCAGGAAGGCTACGAAGCCGGTTTGAGCCTCAATCGCGGCACATTGGGCAACAACCTGATGTATTTCGAAACGGGCCAAGGCAGCGCATTGTCGGCCAACGCGCATTTTGGCGTTGACCAGCAGACCTGCGAAACCCGCGCTTACGCCGTCGCCCGGCATTTCAAACCGTTTCTGGTCAATACCGTGGTGGGTTTTATCGGCCCCGAGTATTTGTACAACGGTAAGCAAATCATCCGCGCCGGGCTTGAAGACCACTTCTGCGGCAAGTTGCTGGGCGTGCCGATGGGCTGCGACATCTGTTACACCAACCACGCCGAAGCCGATCAGGACGACATGGACACCCTGCTCACGCTGCTGGGGGTGGCCGGAATCAACTTCATCATGGGCATTCCCGGGTCGGACGACATCATGCTCAACTATCAGACCACCTCGTTCCATGACGCCCTTTATGCGCGCAAAACCTTGGGACTCAAGCCTGCCCCTGAGTTCGAGCAGTGGCTGAGCAAGGTCGGAATATTTACCCAGACCGATGGCCGGATTGAGTTCGGCCATCAGTTACCGCCGGCATTTCGTCAGGCGCTGGCTCATTTGGGAGGTCGATGAGCATGACTGACACTCTTAACCCGTGGCTTGAACTGCGCCGCCTGACGCCAGCCAGAATTGCCCTGGGCCGTACAGGCACCAGCTTGCCCACCCATGCCCAGCTGGATTTTCAGTACGCCCATGCGCAAGCGCGGGACGCTGTGCATCTACCGTTTAATCATGCAGGCCTCAGCGAACAACTGGCCGAACGCGGTCAAACTACCCTGCTGCTTCACAGTGCCGCCCCGGACCGTCACAGCTACCTGCAACGTCCTGATCTGGGGCGCAAGCTCGATGAGGGTTCTGCACAACAATTACGTGAGCACGCGCGAGCCAACCCCGGTGGCATCGACCTGGCCATCGTGGTGGCAGATGGCTTGTCGGCGCTGGCCGTTCATCGCCACACCCTGCCTTTTTTGAACCGGATGCAAGAACATATCGCCCAAGCGGCATGGAGCCAGTCGCCGGTGATTCTGGTGGAACAGGGCCGAGTGGCCGTGGCGGATGAGATTGGCGAACTGTTGGGCGCCCGCATGGTGGTGATGTTGATTGGCGAGCGTCCCGGCCTGAGCTCACCGGACAGCCTGGGGCTGTATTTCACCTACGCGCCTAAAGTCGGGCTGACCGATGCCTACCGTAACTGCATCTCAAACGTCCGGCTTGAAGGGCTGAGCTACAGCATGGCCGCCCATCGGTTGGCGTACTTGATGAATGAAGCCTGCCGTCGGCAACTGTCGGGAGTTAACTTGAAAGACGAAGCGCAACTGAACACCCTTGAATCCGAAGCCCCCCGCGAAAACTTTTTGCTAAAGGGCGACTGAATCCCTGTAGCCGCTGCCGTAGGAACGAGGCTGCGTTCGGCGGCGAAGCCGTCGTAAATCATTCAGCCGGGTGATTTCAGATACATCGCGCTCAAATAACTTGCGACGATTGCATCGTCGAACGCAGCCTCGCACTACTCGTCAGCTGCTACGGGGCTTTGCGTTCCCCGTTCAACCTGCAACAAAATATCTACGAGACTTTCATGCCAAATACACGCTTCGCTACAAACTCGATCAGCAGAATTCGCATCACACCGTATAATCCAACTCGTCAAAATTGTACGAAATTACTACTTAGCTTGTAGTTAAATACCCTCTCCCCCCGCACAGGCCTGCTGAGTCGGGTCATCAACACAGGTGCTTCACATGGATTTCAACCCGCTCGACATTATCTTGCACCTCGATGTGTACCTCGATTTGCTGGTAAACAATTACGGGCCGTGGATCTACGCCATCCTGTTTCTGGTGATCTTTTGCGAAACCGGTCTGGTGGTCATGCCGTTTTTGCCGGGTGATTCGCTGCTCTTTATTGCTGGCGCGGTCGCGGCTGGCGGTGGCATGGACCCGGTATTGCTGGCGGGCTTGTTGATGGTTGCGGCGATTTTGGGCGACAGCACCAATTACGTCATCGGACGAACGGCAGGCGAACGCCTGTTCAGTAATCCCAACTCGAAAATTTTCCGCCGCGATTATCTGGAAAAAACCCACGACTTCTACGAACGTCATGGTGGCAAAACCGTGACCATGGCGCGCTTCCTGCCGATCTTCCGAACGTTCGCGCCTTTCGTTGCCGGCGTCGCGCACATGTTCTATCCGCGCTTCCTGATGTTCAGCGTGATCGGCACCATCCTGTGGGTGGGCGGTCTGGTCACGCTGGGTTACTTCTTCGGCAACGTACCGTTCATCAAGACCAACCTGTCCTTACTGGTGGTGGGCATCATTCTGCTGTCGCTGGTGCCGATGATTATTGGTGTCGTACGCAGCCGCATGGGTCGTACACCTGTAAAAGCCAAAGCTTGATCGAGGCCGTACCTGATGTGGTCTCTTCATGAATGGCGGCGCCAGCGAATTCTGGCGCAACACCCGGTAGCCCCCGATGTGTGGCACAACGTTCGTCAGCACCTGAGCATTCTCGACGGCCTGAATGACGCGCAATACCAATGGCTGCGCGAGAGCAGCGTGTTGTTCCTGCAAGAAAAACACCTGACCGCCATGCCGGGCGTCGAACTGAATGAAGAAGGCCGGTTGTTGCTGGCCGCGCAGGCACAACTGCCGTTGCTCAACCTTGGTGATCTGGACTGGTATCAGGGTTTTCACGAAATTGTCCTGTACCCCGATGACTTCATCAGCCCACAACGCCATCGTGATTCAAGTGGCGTGGAACACGAATGGGAAGGCCACCACAGCGGCGAAGCCTGGCAACATGGCCCCGTCGTACTGGCGTGGCCCGGCGTACTGGCCAGCGGTGGTTGGGAAGGTTACAACCTGGTCATTCACGAACTGGCGCACAAGCTGGACATGCTGAACGGCGCGGCGAACGGCATGCCACCCTTGCACAGCCACATGGTCGTCAGTGACTGGACGCAAGCCATGCAGCACGCCTACGACCACCTCAACAGCATCCTTGATCATCACCCCGATCACGCGCCCATAGACCCGTATGCGGGTGAAAACCCGGCTGAATTCTTTGCCGTCACCAGCGAATACTTTTTCAGCGCGCCCGACCTGCTGAACCGTGCCTACCCGAAGGTGTATCAACAACTCGGCCTGTTTTATCGGCAGGACCCGCTGGCCCGCCTGCTCACCCTGCAAAGCGAACACCCCGAATACCGTGCGCAGCCCCTGCACGGCCAGACGTGACGGCGTTATACGAATACGCCTATAATCGCCGCCACTTTTTGGTCAAATTGGCCAAGTAAATTCGCCTATACACGGGGGCACCGCCCAATGAGCTACAGCAAGATTCCGGCTGGCAAAGACCTACCGAATGACATCTACGTCGCCATCGAGATTCCGGCCAACCACGCGCCGATCAAATATGAAATCGACAAAGACAGCGATTGCCTGTTCGTTGACCGCTTCATGGCGACCCCAATGTTCTACCCGGCCAACTACGGCTTTATCCCTAACACCCTGGCTGACGACGGTGACCCCCTCGACGTGCTGGTTGTGACCCCTTACCCGGTAGCGCCAGGTTCGGTTATCCGTGCACGTCCGGTTGGCATTCTGCACATGACCGACGACGGCGGTGGCGATGCCAAAGTCGTTGCAGTGCCTCACGACAAGCTGTCCCAGCTGTACGTTGACGTAAAAGAGTACACCGACCTGCCACCGCTGCTGATTCAACAAATCCAGCACTTCTTCGAGAACTACAAAGATCTCGAAAAAGGCAAATGGGTGAAAATCGAAGGTTGGGGCGACGCAGAAGCTGCCCGCGCCGAGATCACCAAATCGGTTGCAGCCTACAAAGGCTAAGTGAAGTCGGTCATGCCTTAGTGGCATTTCTACTTCCTGAAAAACCTCGGTTCGCCGAGGTTTTTTTATGCCTGAAACATCGCCACCAAACGGTCTGTTCAACAGGTTTAACGATTAAGCCGTGCAGCTGTAGGAATTTACATAAAAAGCTTCAGAAACTTCTTCAGGCGATAGGGATTTATCCTATTTCATGCCTGCTTTATTGAACGCTTGGTTTATTTAAACGGACAGGGGTTGCCCGTAAACTCCCTATTCATGAATACATCCGGTGATCGCCTCAAGTCACTCCTGCGGGAGTGCCATTTATCCGCTTCGGACTTCGCCGCCAACCGCCGCGTTACGCCGCAGCACGTCAACAACTGGTTCAAACGCGGTATACCTATGGCCCGTCTGGACGAAATTGCCGAACTGCTGTGCGTCAACAGCCGCTGGTTACGTACGGGGGAAGGCGTGAAACACCCCTCCGCCCCTGGACTGCCACCCAATGCCCCTAAAACGGCCACTGCCACCTCCCACGCTGTCGACGCCGCGGCCAACGACATCGCCGTACCCTTCTACAACGAAGTCCTTAGCCCCAACGATTCGGGTAAGACCCACGTGGTTGAAATACCGGGCTGCCGAGTGCGATTGAGCCTTGCCTGTCTGCACGCCATGGACGTCAACCCGGACCTGGCCATTTGCGCGCCCATGATCGGCAACAGCATGAGCTGCCGGATACAAGACGGCTCGACGGTCGCCATTGACCGCAGCCTGACCCAAATCGTCGATGGCGAGATATACGCCCTCGAACATGACGGCATGTTGCGCATCAAATACGCCTACCGGCTACCCAACAGCGGCCTGCGCCTGCGCAGCCACAACCCGGGCGAGTACCCGGACGAAGTCTTCAGTGAGTTACAAGTAGAGCAGCAAAACATACGCATTCTGGGCTGGGTATTCTGGTGGTCAACCCTGAACACACGGCGCCCGCTAGTGCCTTACGCACTGAGTGAATAACAACAGCTGGGCTTTTTTCTGGGAAAAGCGTTTCAACCTCAGTATGATTGCCGCACTTACGCATCCCCCTCGCTCACCGCGAGCCGGCATGCAGGGTCGGCAACGCAAGGTTGCCCCGCCCCACTCCCAGTTTGAAGGTGAGTACGGTTTACCAAAAATAAACCAGACCCACCCCCGAGAAGCCGGCCACAAGCCGGCTTTTTAATGCCCTATTGAAAGCCATTCTCATCTACTGAAATCCGCCTAAGCCTTGCTAGATCAAGGGTTTCAGCCTATTTTTGTTCCTGTGACTTCTTTTTTAATCCACCGGCTTCCACGACAAAGTGGGGGATCAAATGGGGGACCAGAGGGCCGAAAGCATGGGCAAGCTGACCGCAAAGCAAGTCGAAAATGTGACCGAAGCAGGCACCTACGAAGACGGTGATGGACTGCGCCTTGTCGTCAAATCAACGGGCCGAAAAAACTGGGTTCTGCGATTCCAGCTCAATGGCAAACGTAGGGAAATGGGGCTAGGCGGTTACCCTCAACTCGATCTGAAGAAAGCTCGCGCGGCGGCATACGAAAACCGGATTCAGGTCCTTGGTGGAAACGACCCACTTGAAAAGCGTCAAGCTGAACAAGCGGCCGCGAAAGAAGCTGAGCGGCGAGAACAGGCCAAGCTAATCACGTTTGAGCAATTAGCCAACGATTACCGCGACGCCCATGGGACAAGCTGGTCCGAGAAGTGGCGCAAAGGCTGGCTGCGAAAACTGGAGCTCTATGCCTTTCCCTATCTGGGAAAACTATCAGCGGACCAGGTCGAGACCAAGCATCTGATCAAGGCCTTACAGCCACTATGGTCAACCAAGACACGGACGGCCGACGAAGTACGCGGGCAAATCGAACAGATCCTGGATGCCGCCAGAGCCCGAGGCCTCAGGACCGGAGAGAATCCAGCACGCTGGCGCGGCCATCTGGAAAACCTGCTCAGTCGGCACGAGAAGAAAAAAGCTCGCAAACGCCAGCATCATCCTGCGCTGAAATGGCAGGACCTGCCGAAGCTCATGGATGCCTTGCGCAAGGACCCCAGCCACGTTTCTGTCGCGGCTCAGTTACTGATCCTAACCGGCGCTCGCTCGCATATGGTCCGATTCGCACGCTGGGATGAATTTGACTTGAAGTCGGGTCGATGGTCTCTGCCTGATGAGCGCATGAAAACGCGGCAAGCGTTCGCGATCCCCCTGGCCCCAGAAGTGGTTTCACTTCTGAAGGGCCTTCCGAAAATCAACATCAGAAGTCCCTACGTTTTCCCCGGCCACGGCCAAAGCGGCGTGATGCACGCTAATGGCATTCGCAATCTGCTACATACACTGGGTTATGAGCACATCACTCGTCACGGCTTCCGCTCAACCTTCCGGGACTGGGCAGGTGAAAAGACACCTTTCCCGAGAGATATCTGCGAGCTCGCGCTAGCCCATGACGAGCGCGGGGAAACGGAAAGCGCGTACTCTCGATCAGACTTTTTTGATAAACGTCGGGAGCTGATGAACGCATGGGCCATCTACGCTACATCCACACCCGAACACACGAATGAAGCTCAACACTAAACCTCGGAAGAATGATGAGGCGACGGCCACTGAGTGCGTCAGCCCTTGAGGCCCATGTATCAAGACAACAATTCCGCAACCGCGGCGCAACCAACATCGGTGTAAGGCAACAAAATCTCTGGCTACCGACTTTCAAGCCGGGCCCCTTCAAGCAGGGATGCGTAGCCTCCCTGCTTGAAGGGGCCTAACTTAAAAAATCTAAAACCCACGTAACTGTCTGTGGAAAACCACTGATTTCCACCGGTGGATAATTTCATCCACAGCCGCAAAACCCGCGAAAAATAGGGCCTTGACCCAAATTATCCACAGGCGTAGAAAAGATCGTGCAAGCGCTGTCGTTGACAGCAACCCAGGTAGCCAGAACCTTTAAGGCTACGCCACGAACGTGGTGGTTCACCCCCAAGTGCGATTAGCGTCCGGCGGCTCGCACAGTCACAGCAATGTGATGGATGCCTACTTCTACCAGAGTGCCCACTGCGGCAACTCATACCTCTACATTCCTGCCCTGCAGCAACCTATCCGCTTGGCCATTTCACTGCGCCAACCTGCGTTCGTCTCTTACTTCCAGGAAGAGACGAACGCGCCTACCGCTGCTGCAGCCCAACTCGTACAAGGCTTTGCGGCATTCCCCCTCGTGACAATCGGCGTGACAAACACCGAATGCTCACTCGTCACAGCGATGCAGATGATGGTGCCGCAGCCCAGGGAATGGACTGCAGCTGACTGACAGTCAGGCATGCCCCGGTCATCGCATTACTGCCTTCACCCGACTCAGGATCTCGCGGCGCCGGTTTCGTCAGCCAGCGCAGCCTCCACCCGCCCACTTCTTCGGAAGTGCTCAGGAGGCCAGATCATGAGATGCCCAAGCTCTTGGCCGTAAGGAGCCGCCAGTCCCGCGTTAGTGGACAACCCTCACAGGTCGCAGGGGCCTTGATCCCTGATAGCACTCAACATCCATGGCGGGATGACGTGGGGAAGTTTTTAAAAGTTTGGCTTCGAGAGGAATTTGATCATGGCATTGGTAGGTAGGCGGGATGGGCGCAATTTTGGATGGGGTCGGCAACTGAGTTATGCCGGGCCACAGGCATTGAAAGACATGTTCGGCGGCGGACACTACGGCACGGTCAAGGCGCACAGTGATCGGTGGCAGGCGTTTGTGCGCTGGTGTCGGTCGGAGGATGGGCCAGGGTTTAACGATTCGCGAAAAATTGATCGGCAGACCTTACTGGATTACGCAGGATATCTACGTCAGCAGGTTGAACAAGGCGCTATCTGCATCGCCACCGCGCAAAATCGGTTGTCCAGCGTGAACCGAACGATGGCGGCGCTTCGCCGCGATCAGTATGTAAAAGTGCCGAGCCCGAGCAAGGCGCTGGGAATGCGGCGAACCAGTGTTCGTCGTTCTGTGCCGCAAGGCCAAGACCGCGAACAGGTGAAGCGGATCGTAGAGGTGCTTTGCGAGCACCAGCAGCTGCGCCCCGCGGCCATCGCTCAGTTGGCCCGAGCCACCGGCATGCGCTTGCGCGAGGCCATCTTGGCCGACCTACCGCGCCTAAAACGTGAGGCCGAACACTACGGCAAGATCAACATCCAGGAGGGCACCAAAGGTGGTCGCTCTGGCGCGTCGGCGCCTCGCTGGATTATGGTAGATGAGCATATTCGTGACGCGCTGAGGTTTGCCGAACAGGTCTCGCCCGACGGTAGCCGCAACCTGCTTGCGCCGCATGAAAGCTACCTTGATTTCCAACGAGGAATCATCCGCCCCGCCCGACACCTCCTCCATCAGCACAACCTTAAAGGCTTCCACGAATTGCGGGCGGCCTATGCGTGCGAACGCTACGAGCAAATCACCCATCATCTCGCGCCCATCAACGGTGGCCGCTGCTATCAGCTCGACCGACGGCTAGATCAGGAAGCCCGAGTGCAAATCAGCTATGAACTCGGGCACGGCCGTATCGACGTGGTGTCGGCTTACATTGGCGGTCGAACATGAGCAAGGCATTCGATATGGAGCTGCTGCTGGCCGGCGTTCTGACCGGGTCGCATTCCACACGCCAACGCCACCTTCGTCAGGCGGAGGCTATCCAAACAGCAATCGCTGAGCGCTGGCAACGCGACAACCCACGGACTTGGCAGAAAAAACACCTTGTGTGGTTTTTAAATCACCACCTAAACCAGCGCACTGACTCGACGCGCTATTACTATTTGCTGACCATACAATTACTCACTCATCGCCTAGGAAAATTCTGGCAGTTCAACTGCTAAGCGAAGGTCAGCAACCGGCCCAGGCTGTGTAAAAACGCACGCACCATCTTGAAGTCTGCATTGCTATGTAACTCTGCTAGCGTTTGGTTAATCAGCAACCCTGCAAAAATTAGGCGTTGCAATGGTTGCAATGCCTCATTCCCTTAGCATGCTAGGCCGCTACCGCTGCAGCACGGTTAATTTCGAAAATCGTAGCGACAATTGCATCCGCATCTGCATCATTGAATGTCCCATCCAGCCCTTCATGGTGATCCATGGTGAATGGAGGCTCATACAACTGTCCCGCCTCCATGACACCCTGCTTTGTCAGACGATCAATGATCATTTCGACAAAGCGAATTTGTTGGCTGCTATAACGATTTTCATCGAGGAATTTGCCAAATGCATCTTTGGCTGCGTTGCGATCCAAGCCGACGAGTGAGCGGATCAACAGACTCAACGGCCTGTCGCTGCCATAGCACTCCTCAAAACGCGCACGGCTTTCCACCAATTCGGAATCGTAGACAAAATGCTCCAGCTCACTCAAGTCGGTCGGCGTCAGCGGCCTGTTGTACTTTAGCTTGGCGATAGCCACATGGCTTTCGTTCTCACGGATGTAAGCCTCGACCTTCTTCTTGTATTGGGCGATGTTGATACCGGTACTGAAGTCCTTCAGGCTCACGACAGTTGCTTCACCGATCTCATCGGTCAACACGGTATAGACCGGATTACCAGGCTGACGTTCGATAAACTGAATCAGCCCACGCAGTTTGCGGCGCATCCGCTCAATCAGCGGCAAGGTGATGTCCTCCCAGTACTCTTCGCTCTGCACTTCTTGCAGTAACGCTAGCTCTGCCCGCACGGACGGGATGGCCTCCATCCCTTCCAACTGGGTAGCCAGCTCAATCACTTTGTCACGGTAGCTCACGAAGTCGCTGGTAGACCGCACTAGGGCCAGTTGCAAATTAAGGCATACCAGGTCGAACAGTTTTGCGCTGATATGCTCAGCCTCAAGCTCACTAGGTAAACCCGCGACGTGGGTACGCAGGTCACCCAGGGCCGAGTCATTCAAGGTGTTCCAGGCTTCACGGTCAGCAAAATGAGTCACATGCTCCAGTTCAGTACGAACGATGAAGTTGTTTACATTCATCGCCGCCACCTCACTGTGCAGTTCATCGGTCAAATCCTTGCGAAGACTCATAAACACATCGTACGTCTCCACCGCCTCACCTACGCCCGTGATTTTGCGCGTATTGCTCGATGACAACAATGACAGCAGATCCAGTCGCGCCTTGAACAACCGCTTGCCTAGCGGCTCAGCCACGCTACCAGGAGCCCCTTGAGGGTTCTCGTTGAAATACTCGAAGTTGGCGCAGAAATCGAAAATATAGAACTCGCTTTTGTCCGCTCCAGGCGCAAACAGATTTGGGCACAGACGCGTGCCACGACCGATCATCTGCAAGAACTTTACTTTCGAACGCACCGCTTTGAAAAACACCAGATTCAGCACCTGCGGCACATCAATGCCGGTGTCCAACATATCCACCGAAATGGCGATTTGCGGTAATTTGTTCAATTTACTGCCAAAGTCGTCGATCAGACTCTGTGCGTAAGTAACTGCGTGGGTGATCACGCGGGCGAACTCACCTTTGTATTGTGGGTAATGATGATTGAAGCGCTTGGCAATGAATTCGGCGTGTTTCTGATTGACCGCAAACACAATGGTCTTGCCAATTTTGTCACCACCGTCCACGGCCAGTCCGTTTTGCATCAGATGCTGCAGCATCAAGTCGACAGTGTGTTCATTGAACAACTGTTTGTTGACCTGTGATGCTACGACCTCGGCAGGTGTGTCACCTTCAAGGTCATGGTCTCCCCAATCCAGTGATTCCCAGTGCTCTTTTTCCTCACTGCTAAGCTCACTGTAACGAATACCTTCGCGCACGAATTTTATGGGCACCGAATGCGCAATCGGCGGCACCAAGTAACCATCCTTCACGGCCTCGTCCAAGCCGTAAGCATCGGTTGGCACACCGGTTTCAAGGCCAAACAAGTGGTAAGTATCGCGATCCACTTCGTCCCGCGGGGTAGCGGTCAAGCCGACCAGGTAGCTGTCGAAGTAGCGGAAAATGGCGCCGTACTTCTGATACACACTGCGGTGCGCTTCGTCGATCACGATCAAATCGAAGTGACCGACACCATATTTACGCTGGTCACCTTCCATCTCATCGATCAACCCCATCATGGTGGGATAGGTCGACAGATAGACCCGACCCTGGCCATTTCTGTCGGTGACCAAATTGACCGGAGCAGAGTCGGGCAGGAACTCCTTGAAGGCGCCTGCCGCCTGATTGACCAACGCCACTCGGTCAGCCAGAAACAGCACCCGCTTGACCCAGTTGGCCCGCATCAGCAATTCCACCAATGCGATGGACATTCGGGTTTTTCCGGTGCCGGTGGCCATGGTCAGCAAACCAGCGCGACGGCCCTTGGCCATCGATTCTGTCATCGCACGGATCGCACGGTGCTGATAAGCACGTTCAACGATGGCAGTGTTGATAGGCAACGTGTGTACATCAGTCTGTAGATGGCGGCGCTTGATCGCTAGTTCCAGTTCGTCACGCGTATAAAAGCCCTGCACTTCCCGTGGTGGCGCACGAAGATCGTCCCACAACCAGGTGTGATGACCATTGGTGTAGAAGATCAGTGGTCGCTGACCTTTCTCGGCTTCCAGGCAATCGGCATACAGTTTGGCCTGTTGCTGGCCGATGTCCGGATCTTTCAGGCTGCGCTTGGCTTCCACTACCGCCAATGGTTTACCGTCGGCGCCCCACAGCACGTAATCGACAAAACCATTGCCCTTTTCATTCGGCATGCCAGAAACCGGTACCTCAATGGCAGCGTTTTTACCCAACTCCCAACCAGCTTCGCGCAACAACACGTCGATAAAGAAGCGACGAGTGTCTGCTTCGTCATAGTCGTGAGTATCGGGAACAGCGATGTTCGCGAACTTGGCCAACGCCAACTCGGCACGTGTGTCTGCCAGCGATGCATCGAGCGTACGCAACATTGCTTCGCGGTCTGCTGGCAGCGCTGCTTGCGCGGCAATTATGGCTTCGCGCGCTTCAAGTCGAGAGTTAAGGGCCTCGATCTGTTGTTGAAACTTGGCTTCCTGCTTTTTCAGTTCCTCACGAGTGAAAGCCGCTGCATCCACCGCGCTAACCAGCGTGGGTACACGCTTCTCATCAAACTCGGCATCAATGCTCTTCGGATCACTTGCTCGCGTATAGGTACGCGCCAGCCAGAAAAGCACGTGAAACAACTCACGCACCAGCTTCATTGCATCGCTGAAACCAACCGGCTGCCTGGAATGCACAGCCTGATTGCCGAACTTTTGAATCAGCCGAGCCTTTTGGTGAATCAACGGCGGCAGCAACTCGACAAACTCGACTTGAGTCAGCAGCAGATTGAGCCCTTTGTCGTAGGGCATGCGCAGGTCGCGATCATGCTCGTACAGCCACAGCACTGTCTGTTCCAAGGCGTGACGAGTGCGCATGCAGCACGCACGAGGATCGGAATAGACCAGTTGCTCCGCACCTTGGGCAGGTTCAAGGAGAACTTTGAATTCAGGGTGGAGAAACTGGAAATTGGTCATTGGTTATAGCTTCCCTGCGAACATTTGATATTTCAGCGAATTAAGTAACACATTCGCCTTACTCTCAGACCTGACATACACCTCACGCTGCGCGTCTAAAGCCACTACCGCAGATGCGAATTTTTCTTGCAAGCTGACTGGAGGTGTGCCGACTTCAATCCCATGAAGAAACTCAAGATTCACACCTGTCTGCCCTGCGGAACGTTGCGAGCTAGCAATTACGCTCCTTTGAACCGAATAATTTTTCAACATATAAAAAAGATAGTCCGGCAATAATTTTTCCTTCGGCTCGGCCTTCATCAGAGCCACATTATAGGAGCCTTCCATTCCGCGAAATATTTGAAATACAGGCGGCCCATATCGACCAATCATCACATCTGTCTTTTCGAATCTACGCCGAGCTAAATCATCCGGAATATATGTAGGATATTTATCGGTCCTAAAGTCCCTTATTTGAACAAGACGTACATAACCCGGACGAGGAGAGTCCACAAATACTGACTTTGGCGGCTGCGACCCACCAGTAAACTGCACCAACTCTTCAAGCTTAAAAATCGGCCAACCCTTGGAGTTAGATAAAGGGTCGCCGAACATATCAACAAACAAGGTACGCACAAGAAGATCAAGCTTAAGTATCACTTCCCGCCGTTTAACACAGATTGCGCTGGCTTTATCCAGTAAAGCAGCAATACGACGCTGATCTGATAATGGTACAAATGGAAATTTTAGCTTTCGTAACTGCTCTAGAGTGACCCCTTTGACCGTAGCCCCTTTCCCCATCGCCTCGATCTTTGAAGCATTCGCTATAAAATACCAAAGCAAGTAACGTGCATCTATTTTTTCACTAGGAAAAACAGCCTTTAAATCTTGATTGATAGCCAAATCCACTTCAGTTACAACCGCCTTTCCTAACGCCATTCGGGTAGGAATAATAACTGTACCTGCGGGAATAAGATTTGATGCGCTCTGCTCAAGCCCCTCACTTGTAATAAATTCTTGAGTAGTACGAATTACATGCCCGTCATTAAAATCCTTGACTGTCGCCCAAGGAATATCCCCTCCCCAATAATCCAATTTATCCCGACTTGGGGTGCCACCTCCTTTAAAGTCAACCACTTCACCAAGTTCAACTATTGGAAAACTCATATCAGCTTCTCCAACTCATCCATACCCCGAATAATTTCCGCCTCCAAAACCCTCAGATCGGCAAAAATCTTCTTAGGCGACTCGTATTGTACGTCTTCATGCACTATTTTTTTGTATCGACTGATCGATAAATCGTAATCACTATCAACAATTTCGCACTTCGGCACCAAGAAACTTTGCAAAGTGCGCGCACGATCTACTTCTAGATCACGCTGATGCCAGCGAGCAAGAATATCTGGAAGATTATTACTGACGTGTTTGCCGGCATCCAGAGGGGTGCGTTTATCGTCCAAAGAATAGCCATCAGCTTTCATATCGTAAAACCAAACGTTGTCGGTGCCGCCAGAGTTGGTTTTTGTGAAAAATAAAATTGCCGTGGACACACCCGCATATGGTCGAAAAACGCCCGATGGCATCGAAACAACACCATCCAACTTGTGGTCCTCTACCAACATACGGCGTAATGTCTTATGCACCTTGCTAGTGCCAAATAACACACCGTCCGGTACGACGACCGCAGCACGGCCACCCGCCTTCAGCAGCCGCAAAAACAGCGCCTGAAAAAGTAGTTCTGTCTTCTTGGTTTTCACTATTTGCTGCAGATCTTTGGCGCAGCTTTCATTGTCCAGAGAACCCGAAAACGGTGGATTGGCCAGAATCAAACTGAATTGGTTCTCGACACCCGAATGCTCTTCACTCAAGGAGTCACGCTTCTCAATGGCCGGATTCTCCACGCCATGCAACAGCATGTTCATCGAACCCACACGAAGCATCGTGTTGTCGAAGTCAAAACCATGGAAAGTTTCCTGATTGAAGCGCTTTGTAGACTGCTTGTCGGCGTAAATTTCGTCGCGGTGATGGGTGTTGAGGTATTCGCTAGCCGCTACCAGAAAACCCGCCGTACCGCAGGCCGGATCGCAAATGGTGTCTGACGGCTTAGGCGCCATCATGTCCACCATCAACTTGATGATATGGCGCGGCGTACGGAACTGACCGTTCTTGCCGGCGCTGGCGATCTTGCCGAGCATGTATTCGTAGAGGTCGCCCTTGGTATCGCGGTCCTCCATAGGGATCGCGTCCAACAAGTCCACCACCCTGGCCAGCAATGCCGGATTGGGGATGGTGAAACGCGCATCCTTCATATGCACTGCGTAGGTCGAATCGTCCTTCTCACCGCCTAGGGACTTGATAAACGGGAACACTTCCTCGGCAATCACGCGATACAGCTCGGCCGGATCCCCCAGATCCTTGAACACCGACCAACGCAGGGTGCTGTGGGTGGCATAGAAAATCGGGTTTTCAACCGGTTTTCCAGTACGCGCGGCTTTCTTTTCCTTGACCGTTTGCAGTTCATCCAAGCGCTTAATGAATAGCAGGTAAGTCATCTGCTCAATGACTTCCATCGGGTTCGAGATTCCACCGCTCCAGAACGCGTTCCAGATCTGGTCAACTTGGGTCTTGATAGCGCCTGTAATCACGGTGTCTATTTACCTGTATGAAATATGGGTACATTTATTCATGCATGGCATGTCGATGCCAAGTGTTCTTCCTACACAATCGGGTGCCTGAAAGGTCTGGAGGACGAATTCGGTCGCCCCCCGCCTCCAAACAAAACCGCCACCCTGCCCTAAACCTTCGCCAAATCCAACGCATCAATCACACTGCAATCCCCTGCCTCCAACGCCTCCAACGAACTGGCCGTACACAGTTGCACCTGATGCGGGCCGATTGCCTTGGCGTATACCCGGTGGCCCTGATGGTCGCCGGCGATGCTGAGACGGTGTTTGTGGAGGCCGCTTTCGCCTTCAAGCATTTCGCCGGTATGGGCTCTTGGAGATTGGGAATGGAACAGGTTGAAGACGCGGTCCCGGGGGACGCCGATTTCTTTCCAGGTGTGGTAGGTGTCGCCTTGCTGCAGCCCTGGACTGAACTTGCCTCGCTGTACACGACCGACGTAATGGGCGAATGGGGCTTCTTCGGTGTCGCGGGTGATGTTGGAGATCACTTTGACCGGGCTACCGGGCGCCAGGCGCAGCAGGCCGATGGCGACGCCGGTTTTGCCGTTGGGGCTGTAGGGCTGGTCCGGGTTGGAGACCAGTGGCTGGTGGACGATGATCATTGGAACCGACTCATCCGTCGCACGAGCGCTGACTGACTCTGATCGCACGGGGGGCTGGGGCGGTTTGATGGAACCCGCTGGGGACAACATGGTCGCCGTAAGGAGTCCACTCAGCGTTGTAGCACTACCCAAAATGGCCGCGGGGCTATCTTTGGTCACTGCCTGATCTTTGTCAGCGCCACCGGCCACCGCCTCAAACAACTTCTGCACAATTGCCGAGCGACTGCTATTACCCGCCAGCAGCACGTGCACACTTTCCACCGAATGCCCGGTGAAGGCTTTGTTCATGGCGCTGAAAAAATTCTGAATGCCCAGGCCGATGCGGTCGGTCAGGTAGCTCACTAGCTTGTCCACCGGGACGGCCAGTTCGCTTTCGATTTTTTCGCCGTCGCGGTTGAGCAGCGGCAGTTTCAGTACGCCGTTCTTCTCCGGCAGGGCTCCCTGCTCCCAGAGTGGGCGCAAGCGTGACAACAACATCACGCTGTTGGTCGAGGCACTTTGACTGTCGAGCAGGAACATTTCCGAACCCGGGAAGTCCTCGGCGTCCAATGGGCGGACGAAGCCAATGCGTTTGGTACGGCAGAGTTCAATGTTGTGGCGAAATACCAGGTAGGCCATGTTTTCGAGCAGATTTTCACCGCCAAGGTAAGCGTCCCCGGCATTGCCGTAATGCTCGAACACCTCCTCCCAGCCTTCGTCCTCTTCGTCTGCGGTGGGCAAACGGTAACGACCAAAGTCGAAGTCCGTGGTGCCACCACCGAAATCGAACACCCCGTAGGCAATGCCCTCCTCGGTTGGCTCGATGCCCAGTTTTGGCAACGCCGCGGCGGCGTACGCGGCCGGCTCGTTGGCCAGTTCTTCGACACAGAACTCTTTAAACACCTCACTTTCAAGCAACTGAGGTGGCAGGCTGCGCTGCAAGCCTCTGCGGAACGACATCAGGATCGTCTCTTTGAGTTCCCGGGTGTAGGCGACGGGGAACGTCATGTAGTACCGCAAAAAGAGCCCGCGGCTGCGCCAGTTGATTGCCATGCCCAGGTACCAGGCATACAACTCGATCGGGTCGAGCGGATCATCCTGGCTGACGGTCAGCGGCTTGCCTTTGACCACATCACGCTTGGTCAGGGCTGGCAGTGGGTATTCGTAACCATTCACCCTATCGGCGATGCGGGTGAGGTTGTCCGAGCCATGGCGTAATGCCCAGTGCTTGATCTTGGACAGGATGCTGGCGACCACCTTGGGGTCGCTGCCGTTATTGCGCAGGCTGTGCAAGGCTTCATGGGAACAGCGCACGTTGTCCCAGTTCAGGTTGGGACGGTACGCCTCCGAGTTCCAGGTTTCCAGGCTGCTCCGCAAGTCGATGAACTCAAGCACCGTTGGGTTTTCGTAATGCTCGGGCTGCTCTTTTTCCCAATGATCCTTGGCGCCGATACGCAGCAGCTTGTAACGGCCATTGTCGTCGTAGGCCACCACACTGCTGCTGGTGCCGAAGTCGATGGCGATGTTCCAGTCCTTGACGTCCGTCACCGGGTCACGCGCGCGCAATTTGGCCTGGCTCAGCTCTGTCGGGTCTTCGCCACAGAACTCCCAAATGCCCAGGTTCGGGTCACTGAACTGTGCATCACTGAGTTTGGGTAGACGGCAAATGCGGTAATCGACGTCGCGGTACAGGCTGGCCAAGTCAGGTGCTGGGGTATTCATAATCGCTAAAGGGTCCTTTTTGTGGTTGGCATCAAGCGATGTCAGGCTCCAGCCGCGCTGGATGGCGTGGGTCACAAATTGCTGGGTGTCGAGGTGGCTTACCTGGTCGCTGCACGCAATCAGACAACCGAACCCATCGGCATAAACCCAATCGCTATCAACATCGACCATCCCCTCCTGCGACAACCAAAACTCTTGCCCTAGTAACGCTTTTGAAGAGCCTACGCGCAGAGGGTTACCCTCGGTTGAAGCAAAATCAATTAGCTCAACCCTGGAAGGTAAACGCCACGGAGGAGTGCCCATGATCAGTTTTTGCTCAAGGATCTCCTCTGCAACAGACAGGCTATAGACGGCTCTGGAGGGGACGTCGTCATCCCATATCAGGCGACTTTGCGTGTCGTACAGCTTCGAGGCGGACTCTTGGGGAAACTTCACCCACCAATACCGCGAAGCGGCAATTTCAGACGCACATTGACTGCGCAAACTCGCCACAAACGCATTGCGAGCATAGGGTGGTGTACGCCCCGACATATGGCATTCCTTTAATATTTCGACCTGCTTCAACAACCCGATCAAGTGACTGAGCAAAGCAGGTAACGACGACGCCTGGGTCATGGTCATTGGTCAGATACGGCTCTATTTTTAAACGGCAATCAATGTGCTGGCGGCCCGGCGGGCGCAGGTCTCTACTCAGTTGCCGCCAGCGGCAAGCGCTGACGCTCACCTCCGGCGTTGGCCAGGCCAGGCAACCACTGCGCCCTAATCACTTCCCCTCGGAGCGTCGAACGCTGGTGCAGGCGGTAGTCGTATTCAGCGCCAGCCTCCACGCAGCACAGCTGCGCCTGGCGATCGCGCCAGATCAGGTTGTGGATATCCAGACATCCTTCAAGGATGTGCAGCTCAGCAGCATTTGCCGGGCGTGCCTGCGATTTGCAGCGTTCGGCCAGCAGGTCCCAGAGTTCGAGCAGGCGCTCCCACTGAGCGGCTGTGGCCAACAAACGCGTCAGTTGTTGCCCTTCGCTTTCGCTTTCGAGGAGCCAGGCGGCGCTCAGTTCCTCATCGGCTGAGAGTGTTTTAAGCAAGGCCAACTGCGCGACCAACTGCTCGCGTAGTGAATCTTGCGGACGCTCGTGCAGTGTCAGCGGAATCACGGCCACAGGCAGAGGCACTGGTTCAGGGGCTGGCTCACCCGCAGCCGCCGACGAGGCGACGATATCAAGCACCAACTGGTGAACCTTGGTGTCGCGTTCCAGCAGTTTGATCAGTGCCTCCCGCAACCATTCTTCTTTCGCCACATGCGAGGAAAGCTCACTCATCAAAACACCTCCAGCAGGTCACGCAGCTGTGTCCGCACCTTGAGTTTGTAGGTCAGCTCCTGAGCGAATCCCAACACCGTACTGCGTTGTGCGGCCGGCAGTTTCAGGAAGCGTCGACGCAGCACCGCGATGGCCTCCAGCGAAGGCTCGGGATAAGGCGACTCGACGTCCGGGATCTGCAGCGAGCCGGACATGAACGCGAGATCCTGCGGGCTGATACTGGACCAGAAGTTCTGGAACAGCAGCGGCAGATAGAGTTGCAGCAACTCGACACCCGGTAATTCAGACATGCCATTCACGCTGGTCGTGGGACTTGCAACGGACTCTTGTACCGGTTGAGCCAAACCCGGCTGCAGCAGGTGCTCGACCAGCCAAGCACCATCGTACGGACGTGGGAGTTCACCCTGTGGCAACGTGATGCGCTCAGCCAGTGGCTCATAACGCAGAACCTCCCAGCTTGAGCATTGCAACTCGGTGAGTGCCCTGGAAACGTCAGCCAGATACCCTGCTGAGACCTGCTCGTAGATTAGGGTGATGTGCACCTGCGCCAACTGCTTGCGTAGGTTTCGGCGCTCACTCAATTGCTTGAGCACGGAGCCTGCGGTTTGCGCTGAATGGCTGCTCAGCGACACCCACGGTTCACCATTGATCAACGTGACTTTCCACTGTTCATTAACTGCGGTCGTTGATTCGAAGCAGGCAACTTGGTCGCCCCTCAGCACTAAAGCGTATTTCTCGGTAGACACAGGACTGTCCCAATCAATGGCCACCACGCGCCGAAACCGACGCGTGGGGCTCGGTTATCAGACTGACTCAGGCTTTTTGAAGTGTTCAACCGCCGCGTCCAGCTGCACGTAGATGGCTTCTTCGGTTTTATCCGGTGCCATGTTTTTTTCCGCAGCAATAATTTTGCCTTCGGTTTCTGCGGCGGCGGCCGGGCCGAGACCGCCTTCGAAGTATTTGAGCAGGCTGATTACGTCGGTTGTGGAGCCCAGCAGCGAGGTCAAACGTGTGCTACTGAAGTACTCCGGATTGTTCGCCACCAGCGGCCATAGGTTGGCCATAGTACCTTCACGCACATTGAATTTTTCATCCATACACTGGGCGCCGATTGCCAGGCCAGCAGCATATTTTTCAACATCGGTGATGCTTTCGGTCTTGGTAGGATCAAGTTCAAAAGCACGGATTTCTTCCATGTACGCTTCGAAACTGTCGAAGTTCTCTGGCTTAATGTCCTGGCTTGCAGCCTGAATGGCTCGATCACCAATATCCTTGATCTGCTCACCAGGTTTGAAAATCCCAATGACCTGCAGCACCGCTTGGACCACACTGACGAAGGTGTTGAGTTTTTCCAAGTTACCGATCAGAACCGGTACGACCTTGGGCAACACCGTGGTGCAGAAACTGGCGACAGCCGGACCAATGGAAGCAATGACCGGCGTAACGGCGGCGACTACGCTGGCGACGGCACTGAATGCTGCTGCTATGAGAGGAAATACCATGGTTCAGATTCCTAGATTGAGTCGAAAGATTGAAGAAGTTCTAGCCCCTTCATCGGCCGTTGTGCACAGACCGTCTCAAAGGCTTCCAGCGAGTCACCTAACGCGTTGAATGCTTGATCAAGCAGCGGGCGAATGAGGGCCCAATCGTTTTCGTACCAACCGGGGATGCTGGCGCAGTCCTCGAAGACCTTGGTCAATAACCCGAACACTTGCTCCGGCGTCTGCACGAGCGCATCACACAACGCCCGAGACTCAACGCCGAAGCGCTGAGCGATGCGTGCATGCAGCGGTTTAGAGCTAGTCGCGTGCATACGCAGGTGGTTGAGCGTCAGAAACATGTTGATCAGCAAGCAGCCTTTTTCCAGGGCCTGTGCCAGGTGATCCGGATTGCTCATCAAAGGGTCTGCTGCCAATCGCGGCAGCAGTTTTTGACGTTGCTCCCAGAGCTGAAGCCGACCGCGCTGCTTGATCGTTTCCTCGGGAATTTCCGCCGCGTCGGTTTCAGCGATCTGCTCGATCTGAACCCGTACCGCGCCGTGCCAGCCACCGCAATAGACGATAGTTTCGCCCGGTTTAAGCAGCGGTAGAAACGCCTGCTGCTCCTCGCTCAAGCCAATGGCATCGCCAATAATTTTTCGGTCGTCGGCAGCGAACAGGCGGTGGACGATTTTGGTATTAGTGTTCTTGATCACATCGGCGATCAGCTTGTTCGGGATCTGATCGGCAATGATCAGGCCTTCGCCATACTTGCGCACTTCCGCGAGCAGGTTGGCGAACATCTCGACGCCCATTTTTTTCGACTCGGCATCTCCAGGTTCTGGCCGCGACAGGAGGCGGTGAGCCTCTTCGATCAGGGTCAAATGCTGGAAGGCCGGCTGGATTCGGTGCCGCTGCTTCATGCACTCGGCCAGACGATTGATGATCAAGCCCATCAGCAGGGCCTTATCCTTCTCGTCCTTGATCTCTTCCATTTCGATCACAACGTGGCGATCGAGTAATTGGTCGAAGTTCATCGAGTAGCGCGAGTTGAGCATCCGCCCTTTGACGCCCAGGGTCAGGCTAGTCAGACGTGCCACTAGTGAGCCCCGGTACTTTTCTTCGAACTCGTGTCCCATTTTCTTGGAGGTGATCACCTTATCCAGCTTGGCGATCATGTCGGAGAAGGTCGGCCAGGCATCACTGCCATTCGTCCACGGGTCGTCGAGTAGGAAGTTCTGCGTACTATGGATATCCCAACCCTTGGCCTTGTAAGCCTCGATGATCGCCTCTTCGACAATCGAGGGCATCGCCGCTTCCATAGGAAAAACCGCCGCCAGCGTGGCGTTCAGCACCGAGATATGACTGGCCAGGTTCTGTCGGCTGGACACCAGCTCGAATGGGTTGAGACGAAATGGCGTCAGGTCTTCGCGGCCCAGGGTGTAGTAGTCGACTTCAACCCCGCGACCGTGCAAGGCGCGGTACTCCGTCTTGGCCGGCTCGATCACCATGAATGGCAACTTGGACTCAAGTAGCAGGTTCATGCACGTGGTGGTTTTCCCTGCCCCCGTCACACCGGTCACGAAGACGTGCTTGGACAGCTCCTTGAGCGGCAGGCTGACCGGTTTGTGTTTGAGCAGTCGACCATGCTGGATGATCTTGCCGATTTTCAATGTTTGATCGGTGCTGGAAGCATCGGTGCCCGTATTGAGGGCAAAGTCGACGTTCTTGCGAATCTTCAATCCTGGCAGCTCTAGGCTTGGCAAACCGGCAACCAGCGCCAACTCTTCGATGTTTAGCCAGGTTGCGCCGAGCAGCTCACCGCCCGGAAGTAGCGGCGCACTGTGGGCAACGCAGTTGTCCGCAGAAATACCTTTGTTTTTCAAACGCCGTAGCTGCAATAACTCCGACAGGTTAAAGCTGGTTCCAGACTGCAACTTGTGAACCCGCAGCGGCGTCACGCTTGAGTTATTGCCCTGGAAGGTCGAAATCAACCCGCGAGAAAGACGTTCGAAGGTGCTTCGGGTCTCGGCACTGACATAAATGGCAGTGCGGTACATGCCTTTGCTTCGGCCCTGCAGGAAACGCTCGATCAGGGTTTCGCTCAGGTGTTTTTGCAGTTCTTCCGCACGCTTGTCGGTGCGCTCTCGAGTCATGGCCAGGCTTTGGCCGCCGCTGGTGCCGTTGGCCAAAGAGTCACTGCTACCCGTGGACACTGAATCATTGGTGCCGGTGTTAGTGGACTCGTTTGTACCTTTCTGGATCGACTTGCTGTTGCTGCTATCAGCACGACCGGAGTTATTGGTGGCGCTCATGTTGGTACCCCGGACATAAGTCTTCGAGGTGCCATTGGTGTCGTTGGTCGAGGTACCGGTGGTCCGGGTGCTCTGCCAGCCGCTGTTCTCAGACTGTTGCACCGACTGCTTGATATGGGCCGACAGCAGTGTCGATAGGTTGTAGACGCTGTCGAGTGTGGCGCGAACGTCATCGTCCGTGCCCGGCTCTGCATAGATGGTCAGTTGCCAAGTCTCTCCGACCAGGCTGTTAGCCAGCCGCTCGACGCCCTGAAAGTCCTCTTCTGCCGCTCTCTCGCTATCGTTGAACGATGGCACGCCCGTAATCATGCCCAGATGACGGCTGTCGCGATAAAGGTGTTGAAACTGCTCGTCATCGTCCCTGACGTCTTCCAGTCTGGCGCCCAGAAAGTTGCCCTCGAAGGTTGCCCGCAGCATTTTCGAGGCGTCTGGAATATCAATATCCTTGGAGGACGTCGCAACGCCCAGGTACAGGTCGATACCCTCGGGCCGACCTGACAAGATGTAGACGCTGGCGCACGAGGTGCTGTTCAGGCACGAAATGACGTTGGTCATCGCCTGGCGGTAGGCATCAGGCTTACCCTCACCAATTTCGCTGATGTGCAGCATCCGGTAACTGATCTGACTGTCAGGCACCTTGGGCAGGCGAACCAGCTCAGCGAAATTCGGCGCGTCCCAGTCAATGCGCGGCAAGTCATTGGCCATCGGCGTAAGGCTTTTCAACTCAACGGTAGTTGGATCGTATTTGGCATTCATTCAATGTTCCCAATCCATGAGAAAGTCTCAAGCGCTCAGCGCTTACGGATATTGAGGAGACCTTTCTCATCGAAATAATGGTCGTAGTGTGTGCGGAAGTAGCGGTCCACGGATTGCTCGTAGGTCTTTGTTCGAAGCCACTCGATCACCTCGATATTGGCATCCGGTTTACCTGTGAGATTACGCGCAGTCGCTCGCCCCAGAGCGGTTCTACCCTTAGCATCAAGCATTTGCAGGTCGGCATTCTGATTGACCAGCAGCTTTACCAGACGCAGGTTACCGATGCGGGTTTTGATCATTTGCCCATCTGCCGCGTGCATCAGTGCAGTCATCGAATACTGGTCGATGTAATTGATGGTCGAAGCGAATAGCTCGACGACACCGGCATGGGGTTTGAAGCGCCTGGACATGCACAGCTGGATCAACGGGGTTTGTCCGCTATGGTTTCTGATGTCTGATGAAACGTAGCTGAACAACACGCGGCATGCCTCCACTTCACCGGCCTCGGCGGCCAGGTGCAAAGGTGTGTTGCCCTTTTCAAAGGCTTCAGACGAACCAAGGATTGCCGAATGCTCGCGGATGTACCGATCGAGGTCGCCGACATCACCCGAGCTCAACGCCTCCTTGAACTGACGTGTGTTGAGCTGTTGCTCGGACAGCACATAAGGTTCGGACCGAAAGTTGTAAGCACGCTGATTGTCGTCATCCGTTGATGGGCGCTCGATGGGGGTCAGATCGCGCGCGGGCCAGTTCTCAAAGTCGCGCGGTGTCCAGACGTTATCGTCTTCGAAATGGAATAGCGGTTGCCAGTCGTCCTCACCTCTAAGATCGGCGCCTTTCGCAGACCTGATTACCTGTCCCAGCTCTTGGCGCAGATAGCGCCCCAAGCGAATCATAAAGTCTTCAGGCAGCTTCGTACTGGTCGCGATGTAAATACCGTAGCCCCCCTCAAAAAGCTCGCTCAAGGTTTCCAGCGACCACAGAGTTGCAGGTTTTTGATCGGGATGATCGAACGCCCAGTGCCGGACGAACTGCGAGACCCGCTCATACCAGACGTGTTCGGACTCGTCGATACGACCCACATCAATGGCGAGAAAAGGCACCGGTGCTTTCGGAACTTTGACGATAGATGAGTAGCGAGCGTTCATGACGCGGGGCTTCCATTTTCCGGTGGGCATGAGTCAATAACAGAGCGACTTGCAAGGGCCGCAAGCCGGGTGTGATCTAGCGACAGCCACCTAACCTGCAAAAAGGAACAAAACATGAGGCTCGTCCGTGTGTGATCAGATTGCGCAAGATTCAGCCCGTAAACGGGCCCGCAGCATGTTCACTATCGGCCGAGCGATCGACTTCTTGAGCGCCCCCCTGGATATACAAGGTCACTCATGCCTTGACCCAAGATCGGCTTGCGATAGCGTTTTTCACGCCATAAAACACTGCGATCAACAGCACGAACGCCACCGAGGATCAACAGGTCAATACCCCCGGCCATCAGCGTCAGAAAGATCGACGCCTGTTCCAGATCGGCCCTACCGCCATGCAGATAGAGGCAATAGACAAAGTACCCCACGAACAAGGAAAGAACAGTCTTGAACAGCCGAGACATAGCGGCGAAGCCAATCAGTGCGACGATAATTGCTATGAACACCAACATCCCTTTTCCTTGCAGCACCACTCCAACAGCAGCCAGAAGTGACGGCCACTGCAGGGCGCCCAACGATATCATCATGACATTACCTTGCGTACCTACGAGCACTCAAAAGCGCCGCAGTCGCGCCAGCCATTCAGCCACCGAGCGATCAATAATGCCCGCTCGCCGATGACTCAACGCCTCGCTGCCACATTTGGGGCAGTGAGCGAACCAGTCACCGGGGCCCAATGCATCGCTGCGTGGTGCTACAGTTTTTTTCCAGCCACAGTCATCACAAACAAAGGTGAAAGGCTTGGGTTTAATTGGCATCACAGTTCTCCTGAAAACTTACCCATAGTCGACTCCATCAACTCTCTCACCCGCCGGGATACATCTGCTCGATCTGCTGATCGAACTCTCCGTCATACCCACAGTACTCCCGCGGAACACGTTCAATATCCTCGGCCATTTGCTCGATCACCTCACGCAGTTCCAGTTGTGCGTACCACCGAGCAGGAATCGCCGCAGCACCATACTGAACACCCAACAGATGCCCGGCGATCAGCCCGGTGCTGTCGCTATCGCCACTGTGGTTCACCGCCGAGATCACGCCCTCTTCAAACGAGTGCGCCGCCAAAGCGCACCACAACCCAATAGCCAGCACCTCTTCGGCGACCCAACCGCCACCGAGCTCGGCTATGCGTTGTGGGGTGGGCTGGTAGCCCTCGTAAAAGAAGAAAAGTACGCGCTCAATGAGGATACGTGTTTCTTCCATACCGGGCATTTGCCCGTATTTGGCCAAGCTTTGAGTGACTGCGTGCTCCAGGCTGTCTTGCCGGTCGACAATGCGCTGGAGAATATCGGCGAACAACCCAGCAGCCAGATAGCCCGTGGGGTGCCCATGGGTCAGGCGCCCTGACTGGGCGGCGTAGTCAAAGGCATTAGCAAAAAATGCGCAGGGTGCGACACGCATCACGGCACCACAGCCTTTGCTGTTGTTCTCCGCGACAGCCCCCAGCCGTGGACTGGCCTTAAGTGCAGCGAGGCAGGTAGTGCCAGAGGTGCGGCGAGACCAGAGCGCCAGTTGCTCGATCAGCCACCCGTCCCTGCTGACCGGTATCGCGGTAGGGTAATCCTGGGTCATCAGCCAGCGCAGCAATGCATGATGAATGATGCTGGGGACGTGGCAAGCCCCTCGTGAACTGCCGCGCACATAAGCCCGCAGCAAGCCTTCTGCAGTGAAAAGCATCATCTGGGTGTTGTCGGTGATGGCACCGGTGATTCCGTAAGCCGGGGCAAAATCGATGACTCCCTGTGGACCGAACTTAGCTTCGATTGCAGGCCACTCGAGAAACTCCACTGGGGCGCCTAGCGTATCGCCGACGGCACCACCCAGCAGGCAACCTTTGATCCGTTCAAGTCTGTTCATGCCCTCCCTTATCCCTCTGCCGGGATCAATTCCTGCAAAATCACCAGCTTTCTTTGCAACTGCTCGATGTGCGCTTTCTCAGCGCGCAGCGCCGAGCGCAGTTCCCGGTTCTCCATCTCCCAAATCCGTACCCAGCGCGCGTCCTTTCGACAGGCAAGAGCCATTTGCCAGAGCTCACGCAGCCTCAGGTACTGCAGCAGAAGCACCAGCAGGATTACCCCCATCATCACCAATGCACCTGTCGAAACCGCTTGCGACATACTCATGTCCACTTCCTTCCGTGAGTTCAATTTGTCTTTTCAGACAGCCACACGATATGTAGTGATTTACGACAGGTCTAGAATGTAGACTTATACAGGTAAAGTATTCGCGCACATGGAGAGGTTATGAAACGCAAGCAGTCCATCGAACAGGTCCGCTGGGACCTGGCACTTCGCTATCGTTTGATTGAGACCGTTGCCTGGTGGGAGGGCCGGCTGACCACGGGACACTTGATCCAGAGCTTTGGCATCAGCCGTCAGCAGGCGTCAAAAGACATCAACACCTACATCACCGAACATGCGCCCCGAAACTTGACATATGACAAGCAGATCAAGGGCTATGTACCCAGCAAGCACTTCAAACCAAAGTTCATCGACGACAGCGCCAGCGCCTATTTGCACCTGCTTTACCAGAACAACGAACGCGCCCCGCACATTGATGGGCTCGCCCTGGCCTACGCTCACACCAAGGTGTTGGAGGTACCGGACCGGCCGATTCGCCCCGAGATCCTGCGCCCACTGCTCAAAGCCTGTCGCGATGGTCTGCGCCTGGAAACCGAATACGTGTCACTCAATACCCCTGAGGTCGATACTCGTCTCATAGCCCCGCACACCTTGGTCTACACCGGCATGCGCTGGCACGTGCGCGCATACTGCGAGAAGAACGGCCAGTACCGGGATTTTGTGCTTAGCCGACTGCGAGGTGAGCCGGGGTTGCTTGATGCGTCAGAGAACACCCGTGAGTTGGATGAAGACTGGAATACTGAAATACCAGTCATCATCGCGCCCGATGGGCGATTGAGCGCAGCGCAGAAGGCGATCATCGAAACCGACTTCGGCATGGTTGATGGCCAGCTAGTGGTGCCCAGCCGTAGGGCGCTGGTGAAGTATGTATTGCAGCGCTATCAGATCGACCACAGAAACATGGACCCCAACCCTGAGGCGCAGCAAATCGTGGTGACTAACCTCAAGGAATTGAAGGCGTGGCTGTATGAGTGATTAGTTCGCAAGTCGGGTTGATTACCTGGACGGTGCACGTAATCAACCTCTACTTCCCTGCCAATAGCGCCACGAAGGCTTAGCGCCCCTTACTTACGCAGCAGTTCGTGCCGGAAGCGTGCTTCCAGGGACGGAATTTCTAACAACACATCTTCGTCTTCCCAAACATCGTAAGATCGGATTTCCAGGATCTCGTCCTCAAACTCCAGATCCTCATGATCTTCATGATCTTCATGATCTTCATGATCTTCATGATCTTCATGATCTTCATGATCTTCATGATCTTCATCGGCAATTTCCTCATAGAGCGCCGAGGTGTAGAGGTATCTGATGACAGGAGAAAGCGAGCTCTCTCCTGTCGGTCCCCGTCATACATTGGGCTTGTCAGTGGCTCGATAAAGTTGCGCCCGAAGGAGCGCGCCCTGTGGATGGCAAGATTACTTTTCGACCAGCACTTTCGGGTTGGCACTGCCCCAGACGGTGTAGAGGTCGGCCAGTAGTGCGCCGTTGGGGTCATGCCGAGTATTGGAAGACGATGTAAGTTGCGGTTGAACGCCAGGATCGAAGATGTAAAAAGACGTAAGGAATTTGTTCTCGCTCCCCCACTCGATATTGCCGTGCTGGGTGACCGCGACACATTACGACGCCCCCCAGGCTGATGATTGTGTCTCGTCAGTATCAGGAGAAGTCGCCGTGCCCATCCCGCGTTCGCTGAACCGCAGCAAAGTACGTAGTTCCGGCCCGCACAACGCGGACACCTGCACCCTGACGCTCAAGTGGTCGTTCATGATGATGCTCGAGCTTGGCGGGCATCGGAATCTTATCCAGCGACATGGCTTCAACGATGACGACCTGGCCGTCGAGCTTGGCCTGCAAGCCCTTATCGATGAAGATGATTTCAATCCGCGCCAGGCGCTGCTGCGCTTGAAGGGCGAGCGCAAGCTGTTCGATGAGACGTTTACCGACTGCGATTACCCTGACCTGCTGGAGGATAATCTCGACGCGTTGGGGGAGTTGCTGGGCCTGGATTCAGCAGAACTGCGGATTCTCGGTTTTTGCGTCCTGATGCAAACCGATCCGACGCTCAATAACGCTGCCGACCTACTGGGCATGCTCGGCTTCAACCGCATGCTCGCTGCTCTCAGCGCCCTGCTGGAAATTCCGCAACTGCAATTGACGCATTACCTGAGCAACGACGGTCGACTGGTCCGGGCGGGGTTGCTTGAGGTCAATACCATGTCCTCCGCAGTCACCACCCTGAGCAGCCGATTGAGCGTGGGTAATTCTGATCTGCCGGGCTTGATGCGTTTCAATCAGGAAGAGCCCATCGAGCTCTTCAAGTATGCCTTTAGACTCAGCCCTCCAGGCACTCTGCAGCTCGACAACTACGAACACCTGCGTCAGCACGTTGATATCGCCAAAGCCTACCTGAGCAAGGCTCTGGCTGAAGGCCGTATCGGGGTGAACATTCTGCTCTACGGCCCGCCAGGGACGGGCAAGACGCAACTCAGCCGCCTGCTTGCCAAGACGCTGAATACCGACCTGTATGAAATCGCCTGTTCCGACAGCGACGGTGATCCGGTCAGTGCTAACCAGCGCCTGTGCGCATTGCGCTCGGCCATGAGCGTGTTGCACTCGCACAACTCGCTACTGGTCCTGGACGAAATCGAAGATATCTTTGATAGCCCCATGCCCATGGGTATCGGCGCTCGAAGCAAGGCGCAAAAAGGCTGGATCAATCGGATGCTTGAGGAAAACACCCTGCCCTGCTTCTGGTTGAGCAACAGCGTCGAATCACTGGACGCCGCACATATCCGTCGCTTCGATCTGATCATTGAGCTACCCAACCCGCCTCGGGCGCAACGCGAGCAAATCGTCAGGGACTGCAGCGCCAACAAGCTAGGCAACGAACTCGTAGAGAAGCTCGTCGATCACGAGCATGCCACACCGGCAGTGCTCACCCGCGCAGTGCACATCGCCCGCAGCCTTAATCCCCGCGCTGGCAAAACACTCGATGCGACGGTCGAGTGCCTGGTCGATAGCACGCTCAAAGCCCAAGGTTTTGAAAAGCTGGAAGCCGCACATGGCCAGCGGCTGCCGAGTTTCTATTCACCCGATCTGATCAACGCCGACGTGTCACTCGACGGACTCGTCGAAGGCCTGCGCAAACATGCAGAAGCTCGCTTGTGCTTTTATGGGCCACCCGGCACGGGCAAAACCGCCTTCGGCTGCTGGCTGGCACAGGAGCTGGACAGGCCGCTGATGGTGCAGCGTGTATCGGACCTGGTTTCACCTTACGTGGGCCAGACCGAACAAAATCTGGCCAAAGCCTTTGAAAAGGCCAGTCAGGATGGCTCGGTTTTGCTACTCGATGAAGTCGACAGCTTTCTGCAGGATCGCCGCAAGGCCCGGCAAAGCTGGGAGGTAACAGCTGTCAACGAAATGCTCACCCAGATGGAAAGCTATCGCGGTCTGTTTATTGCTTCTACGAACCTGATCAGTGATCTGGACGAAGCCTCGCTGCGCCGCTTCGATATGAAGATTCACTTTGGCTACCTCGCTCAGCCGCAAGTGCAACAGTTGTTCGGCGCCCACCTGCTGGCACTTAAGCTCAAGGACCCCGTCAAGGCAGCAGGTCTGCGCTTGAAAAACGAACAGCAATTGACACCCGGTGACTTCGCATCAGTAGCCCGGCGGGCACGCTTCAAGCCCTTCGCGACCGCGAACGAGCTGGCCAGTGCGCTGATCGCCGAATCTCGCCTCAAGACTGCCGGGCAGCAGCGACCCATCGGCTTCGTCCATTAGCAGCGCTGACTTCACGGCGGGCGCTAAATGGCATATTGCCATATAGCGCCCTTGCCGCCATGCTGAGCTTAAGCACTACTCAAGGATGCCTGTCTTGCCCTCCGCCAAAGCCCATTCCACTGTCAGTCGTCAGTGGGAATTGCTTCGTCAGTTGCCGTCGAAATCACCCGGCATTACCACCTCCGAAATCACCACGCGCCTGCAGTCGGCGGGTTACACCATCAGCAAGCGCACGATTGAACGTGATTTGATTGATTTGTCGTTGATGTTTCCCCTGCAATGCAACGACGCAAGCGCGCCTTACGGTTGGTACTGGAAACCCGGCGTCAGCGTCGAGCTACAGGGCATTACACTGACCGAGGCTTTGAGTCTGGCTTTAGTCGAAGACGCGATCCGTCCCCTTCTACCCAAAAGCATGCTAAGGGTGCTGGAGCAGCGCTTCAGCCACGCTCGACAAAAACTCAAGACCCTGGGCGAGGAGAATCACGCTGCCCGCTGGCTGGATAAAGTGGCCAGCGTGAGCCCGGACTTGAACCTGCAGGCGCCGGATATTCCCGAAGAGATCCTGGAGACGTTGCAACAGGCCTTGCTGGAGGAAAAGCAGCTGCAGTGCCAGTACTACTCCGCACATACTGACAAACTCAGCCAGCTGACACTCAACCCTCTGGCCTTGGTGCAACGTGGCCTGATCACTTACCTGATTGGCACTGCTCATCCCTACACCGACGTTCGCCAGTATGCGGTACACAGATTCCGCGAACTGGCTCTCCTACCCACCGCAACGCAGGGGCTGAAGGACTTTAATCTTAAAATCTACCTGAGCACGGATGCTCTGCAATTCGGCAAGACCGAACGAATTTCTTTCCAAGCCTGGCTCAGCGAAAAACAGGCGCGGCTACTCCGGGAAACTCCGCTGAGTGTCGATATGGCCCTGACCGATCTTGGTAATGGTGACGGTTATCGCGTTACTGCGACGATTAGCGATAGCTGGCAACTGCAGTGGTGGATCCTGTCGCTCGGTAATGCGGTGGTTGTTGAGAAGCCGCAGAGTCTTCGCGAGCAGATCGCAGAGAAGCTGCGCAGTGCGGCGTCTGGGTATGAATGAAAATGGAACGTGCTGGAAAAAATGGCCGGCTATCGGCATACGGTCATCACGGTTTATCTGCGTTACTAAATAGCTAAGGATTTTAAATGACAGACACCCATGAATTTGCGCCCGACCTTCGTCGCCCTAAAAAGATCACTCTGTTTTTTGTAGTTGATATGTGGGGTATTGAAGGCCCATACGCTGACGGTAACTGGCATCAATTGATCCATCAAGCAGCCCAAAGCTGGATAAAAGAATACCCTGATCAACCGCCCGCTACATTGTGGTCGGTCGTGCAGCCGTGCGACCTCTTCGCCAACGGAACATCGTGTTATATAACCTGCAGCACCAAGCTTCCGGACATGTTTTTTCACGGGCTCAATTCATACTTGTTCGAGCACTTTGGGAATCACGTGACAGTGGCTGAGGTCGACTTTGATCTGCCATTTAAAGACATCGAAGGGTGGCGCGCATACCTTCACTTCGAACAAGGTCAGGTCTGGGAACAGACAGACGCAGTCACTTGGCGAGCATTGAGCTAGGGTAGCCACTGCGGCACGTTCACAGCCGCCTTTGTGGGGCAACATGCCAGCGCGTTGCAGCTTTTCATATCCTTGGCCGCCCATGTCATCGACTTGATAGATGACATGGGCTAAATTTTCCAAGGTAAAAGCTCGGGCATCAGCGACCCGCCCATATACCTGGACGTTGATGTCACCCAAGTGAGTAGCCATCAGAAACATGACCGGAGCTGAACATGGAGGAACGTACAATCGCCTAGCCTATTCCATCCGGTCACGTCCACTTCCTACAGCTCAAACTCATGTGTAGACATCATCAAAACTGGTCAAAAAAGCCGGTCATTTGCCGGAAAAAAATCAGCTAAAAACCGCAAAAAGTGGGGGAGCAGGTGGGGGATCTTGGCGCTGTTTAAAATAGCTAAATCATTGTTTTTCAAATAGATAGATCAATAAAAAGCTAACCACAAGCCGGCTTTTTAATGCCTGTCATAAAACTATCCGCTTCGAGATATCTACATTCTTATGGATAAGATGTTCATAGAAACCTTCTTCGTTAACGTAGCGCCTTACAGCCGCCCCGATTGCCTTCCGCTTTTTTTGGCCCGTGCGCAAGAGAGTTGCGAATGGCTGGAAAGCCGTGGGCTGAAGGTCAAAGGCCGTATTCCGTACTACCGGGAGGTCATCAAGAACTATGACGCTGTCCGTGGTTCATACGGCCCGAAGATGTTTGAGTTCTTGCATGCAGTGTCTGAAATGCATCACGTGGTGAAGTGCAGTGAGCAACTTAAAGAACAGCAGGCCTCGACCCAATTCAATAAGACATTACATGCTGCCATGTACGGCATTAACTTCAGCCATGAAAATGACACGCCGGGCAAGGATCAGGATCGCAACTATATGTTCGAGCTGGGCATTGCCTCCAGCTATGCCGCGCAGGCCCACCGTATCGACGTGTCGAAGCGTACCGACATCATCGTCACCGACTTGGCGCTGGCCATTGAATGCAAGCGCATTCAGTCGCCGGAGTTACTGGTGCGGCGTTTTAAAAAGGCCATCGAACAGTTACAAAAACAGGAAGCCGGTGAAGCCGCCAATGGGGTGGTGTATATCGATGTGACTGAGATACTGGACGTTAAGCATACGGCCTATATTCACGATCAGGCCGGGGTGCGGCCGTATCTCAAGCCGCCTCCCGATGAAGATGAGGTCGCGGAAAATCTCTACAGGCAAATAGAGGCGGATATCGCCGAGACGATTGAAGACAAGATGACTTTGCTCAAGCCTCACTTAACCGATGAGGTGTCTTGCGTGGTTTTAAACTTCAACTTTTGCGGGTTTGAAATCAATATGATCCGTGAGTTTGCGATTGTAGGTCGATGCAGTTTTATTCTCGACAATGCCAAGGTTGACCCGGCTGTTGCACAGCGCGTACGGGCCACGCTGGGTCGACAATTTATGTAGTCGACTCAACCTCCGCGCTGGACGGTTTTGCGGCCGCTGCGCGGCCGAACGCGGCCTCGTGTTACTCGTCCGCTGCTACGAAGGGGTGTGTTTCACGCCTTTAAAATCAGCCGTTTCGTACGACGTTTCCCTTTCAATCACGTGAAACATCCGAGAAAATCCCGTTCCCTTGCGCCCGCTCATTTCGGGGCATAGTCTCGGCCCATCGCTGCACAATCAGCGATCGGGTTTAGTCGCCCGATGCAGTACTCGGCGCAAGGCGCCACCTCCGCGAGGCGCTTTTTTTCGGCCCCGCGTTATGGTGGCCGTGCGTAGGGCGCCTTCGGGCGCGCCGGGTTCCGAGTGCACCGGTCGACTAACCTGCGTACGGCTGCCACCCCTTCGTTTAGTCGCGACAGGTAACAGCTCCTAAAAATGCCTCGGATTAATCGCCATGAAAAGAATCACCCCCGATCCGCCCTCCTTCACCCTGCACGATGCTGCTCAGTGCGATGCACAGTCGTTGGACCGCGCTGCCGCCGATCGCGCGCTCGATTATTACTTGCTCGACCACAGACCTCCACGGCCGGTAAGCACGGTGACGTATGCCATCCCGGACAGTGTCAATTTAGAAGCGGCTTTGGCCCAAGCGTCAGACTTGTTGCGCTGTGCGGGTGCTTCAGCGTGTGAGGCGGGGAATGGTTTGAGCGGGTTGCCGCGCGACCTGGTGTTGTCGGTTGTGCACTTGGTGGAGCTGGCCAAAGCGTATGTCGACAAGTCGCTGGACGGTTTAACGATGCACTAAGCAGCACGCGCCTGAGTGCAAGCAGGCGCGTCATAGTTCTCTATCGCACCCTCTGTTCAGCGTTTCGGTGGCGCCAGCAAGGGTGAACGACCTATTTGAACCCGCCCACTTTCCGGAGCTCTGGGGCCTGAAAAACCCGCGTCTGTAATGGCCGTGTCCAGCCCTCGCAAATGGGGCGCGGCGCGCGAACTGCGTAGCGACTCCATCCCGTCGTTCCAGGCATGCACCATGTGCTTGGCTACGTCACGCCATGCGGGTTCGTTTTTCGCCGCTTCGATCACTTCCTTGCCTACAACAATTGCTGACTCGCACAGTTGCTCGACCATGGCCGAGTACTGACGGGGTGAGATACCCAGACGACTATTGAAAAAGGTTTCAAGCGTGCGTCCCGGCGTCCAGATTTGCCGCCAGCCCACGGATAATCCCGGTGGGTTACTGGCAAAGCGCGGGTAGGCTTGGGTAGTTACCAAATCGAAGATCGGAGTAAATCCTACATCTGCTCGCGAGGTGTAATAGAGCGCGATGTTTTTGGCATGACAGTCAGCATTGCGCACGACGTAGTTGGCCAGCAGATGCCACCCTAAATGCACTCGCTGCTGACGAAGTGACTCTGCAGGCAGATAGGCCCGAGTGGCGTTCCAAACTCGCTCCGTGGTAGTCGCGTATTTCTCATGGGGAGGCAAGCCCAATAGTCCGCAAGCGTCTTCAAGACCGCAACGTGGTAAACCCTGCTCATCGACATCGAACCGATCCACCACCAGCACTCGGCCATCCTCGGACATCCGGCTGGTTGCTACCGGCACGACGTTCAGCCGCTCCAGCACACGCAGCGTATAAAACTCGTTGAAGCCCAGGTAGGGCGTCGTTTCATCGGATCCTTTGATGATGTGCAAGTCGGTTCGCAGGGTCGGCTTACCCAAAGGCAGTGCTGTTTTGCTGGCATCCCGCGCAATGAACTTGGGCACTACACCAGAAATTGCTGCACGTGCGTAACGGCGTACCAAGGTCGCAAAGTGTTCATCCGTGTTTTCTGCAGTCAGCAGGTGCCCTATCTCCAGTGGTTCAGTTTCAATGCCGGGAACCTGCCCCTCAGGTGTAATTGTCACCCGCCCAATACCCGAGCCACCGATCACGGCTAGCAGGGATAAGTCAGTGCCATCCAGTAATGCCCCGAACTCTTCGCGGATAACCCCAAGCAAATATCCTTCAGGCAAATTCTGCCGAAAGAAGGGAAAAAGATCACGCGGCCAACGCCATGGTTCGTCTCGAACAGGCAACGTCAAGCTGACAAAATCTTGCGCTGTGGCAGCGGGGAGGTATTTCAGCACATAGTCATCACGCTCGCGATAAAGCTGGGCGACAGTAGTGCCACTGACCTGCACATCAAGAATCATGGCCTGTATATTCCAGATCGCTGCTCAGTCAAGATGTCCTCGACTGTTCGCTCATGGCCGGCTCTAACCAGTTTCAAGTCATAGCCCGCCGCCTCCAGTAAACGAACCAGAGCCGAAACGCTCATATCGCCCTTGGCAAGGGTTTCCATGCGCGCCACTGTCGAGCGGGATACGCCTGCACGGCTGGCCAATGCGTGTTGGCTCAAGCGTGATTCGGCACGGGCCTCTTTCAACATTTCAGCCACATCATACAAGGTGCTCATTTGTAGCCCTCAAGCATCAATAACTCCTGAATCTGTTATTAATGTAGCCCTAAGGACACAATATTGCCAGAGCTGGTCAGATTTGATCTTGCTCATTTGAAGGCAACACTTGTAGCCCAGAAGCATCAAAAAACCTTTTATAACTACCTTTTGTAGCCTGTAAGCATCAATCGCCAAGCAGCACGCGCCTGAGTGCAAGCAGGCGCGTTATTTGTGTCTTATCCCTTAACGGAACACCATCCCGCCATCAATCAAGGGGGCTTGACCGGTCATGTAGTCCGCGTCCGGGCTGGCCAGGTAGGAAACAAATGCCGCAACGTCTTCCGGCGTTTCCGCACGCCCCAGCAGAATGCCGCTGACGAATTTTTCGTAGGTCGCGCCAATCGGGGCGCCCGTCACTTCGGCCATGCGTTTGTCGATTTCCACCCACATGTCAGTCCCTACGACGCCCGGACAGTAGGCGTTGACGGTGATGCCGTGCATCGCCAGTTCCTTGGCCGCCGCTTGGGTCAAGGCGCGTACGGCAAATTTGGTGGAGGAGTAAACCCCCAGCAGGGCATAACCTTCATGACCGGCAATGGAGCAGGCGTTGATGATTTTGCCTTTGCGTTTAAGCGCCTGAAATTTTTCTGCCGCGGCCTGTATGCCCCACAAGGTGCCCTGCACGTTGATGCGGTAGATGTGCTCAATGTCTTGCTGGGTGACGTCCATCAGGGGTTTGACCTGACAGATGCCCGCATTGTTGACCATGATGTCCAGCCCGCCGAGCTGGTTGTGGGCGTAGTCAACCGCCGAAAATACTTGATCGCGATCACCCACATCGGCCGCAAATACGGTGTAGTTGCGCCCTAATGCTTTGATTTCTTCGGCGACCTGGCCAAGTTTTTCAAGGTTAAGGTCGACCAGCGCAATATCGGCGCCATCCTTGGCAAGGCGCAGTGCAATACCACGACCAATGCCCTGTGCCGCACCTGTGACTAATGCAATCTTTCCTGAAAGCTTCATGTGTTGGCTCCTTTCAACGAGGGGGGTCTGCGTCCAGCGGCCTTAACCATAGACCACTGCGCACAATGCCCATTGATGCAAGGCACTCCCCGGGTCTAACCGGGCCACCACCAAGGTGTTTGCCGGGCGGCGACGACCGCGCGCAATTGGGCAGCACTGACGGTGCGTTTAGCCGGGTCGAAGGTGAGGCCTTTACGCACTGCACGCCACACGCGAGCTGGCAGGCGCTTGGGTTTTTTGAGGGGCAGCGCAGGCCGCTGGTCGCGGGCCTTCGTCGACAGCATGCGGTTGAACGGGTGTTTACCACTCGCCAGTTCGTAGATGACGCAAGCCATTGCGTACACGTCTGCTGTGCGGGTCAGGGCGCTACCTTCGAGGATTTCCGGCGCGGCGTAGCCGGGTGTCCAGGCATTCATGCGCTGACGACTGATCGCGGCCAAACCGTCCAGCCGCCCCGCTTCAGCCTGCCCAAGGCCGAAGTCGAACAGGCGCACGCCCTCTTCGCTGAGCAAAATATTGCTGGGCTTTATGTCGCCATGAAGGATGCCCGACGCGTGGCTATGCGCCAGCGCGTCGAGCAGTGGCAGGGCGATTTCGCGCAGTTCCTGCCAAGGCAAACCCAGAGGCCGCTCACACAGTAATCGGTCAAGGGTGGGGCCCTGTAACAGCTCCATGACGATGAAGACTCGCTGGTGTGCGGTGTCTACATTGAAGCTGTACATGCGCAGGATATTGGGATGACGCAAGTGGCGGATCAGCGCGTATTCGTTGAACAGCACAGCACTGGCGTCGGGGGATTGGCTGAGGTCGTCGCTGAGGATTTTCAGGGCCACACAGGGGTGTGGATCCGCGAACTGTTCATGCAGCAGGTCACGGGCACGATAGACCGTGCTCATGCCTCCCGCGCCCAATAACCGTTCAATCCGATAACGCCCGCTCAATACCTCGGGCAAGGACGCTGTCATTGACGAATCACCACGGCACTCACGTTGTCACGTGCCGCCCCGCTCAAGGCGCCGTCGAGTAATCGCGCAAGCGCCGCCTGGGGTGAAATGAGGCTGAGTGCGTTGCCCATTTCACGATGGCTCAACTCTTGATAGAGACCATCGCTGCACAGCAAAAACACATCGTTTGGCTGCACTTCCAGTTCCAGCACGCCCAGGCGCAGTCGCTCGCACGCACCAATTGCCCGGGTCAAAGCCCGGGAACCCGGCTGGGCCAGCGCTTGCTCCTGGGTCATATGCTGTTCGTCCATCAATTGCTGCTGCAATGAATGATCGCGCGACAGGGTGTACAGCTGTTGCCGACGCCACAGGTAACACCGGCTATCGCCCGCCCAGACACAGGCAGCGCGGTTGCCTTCAAGCAACAAGGCGACCACGGTGCTGCCCATGATGTTGTCGCCGTTCTGATCGCTGACCGTCAGCTCCTGACTAAAACGGCGGTTAAGCCAGTGCAGGCATTTGCGCACGGCCAGTAGCCGTTGATCAAAGGTCTGCGGCTGGTTCAACTCGGCCAGGCTGTTGACGATCATCTGGCTGGCAATGTCGCCCGCCCGATGACCGCCCATACCATCCGCCACCGCCCATAACCCAAGCTGCGGGCAATCAAGGGTGGCGTCTTCGTTACGGGTACGCACCTTGCCCGGATCGGTGCCCGCGGCGCTGCGCCATTGCGCGTTTTCGCCCATTACAGTTGCTCGGGCAAACGGAAACTACGCAATACGCTCAGGTCAAACGGGTTAGGCGTGCGTTGACTCATTAGCAGGTAGTTGGCCCGCATGCCGCCCACGTCCGCTTTGAGCACCATCACATCGCGACCGCTGAGGTACTCAACGGTCATCAAGTCCAGCAAGCGAAATAAGGACCACGGCCCGGTGCTTTTTTCGATGCCGACCGGGCGGCCGGACATTTTGTCGAGTACCAGACTGCTGCGACCGTTTTCAGCCTCCGTGGGCCATTGCAAGGTGATGGGCACTATCGGCCCGTGGCGGTAATCAAGCGACTGGTTACCAAAACGCAACTCCGCACGGCTGACGGCGGGGTCAAGGCTGTAAGGCTCAAGGGTAAATTGTACGAGGGGTTCTGCCGGGTTCTGGGCGAAGAAGCCCTGGCGTATGACTTGCGCGGCGGCCACTTGATCAAAGTAAGCCTTGGACACTGGCAAACTCCGCCCATCAATGCTGCGCAGCCGGTAGTTACCCGCCTCACCGCTGACGAACGGGCGCATGTAGCTGTCAAAAAAACGCTCGCTAAGCCCTTGGGCCCGAAAAAACTCGCGGAAGTCATTCAGGGCCACATCGCTGCTGCTGTGGGCACTGAAGGGATAGCGCTGCTTGATTGCGCGGTCGTAAAAACTGTACAGCTCACGCTGATACCGCTGGTTGATGAAGTGGTAGGCGTTGTCCAGTTCCAGGCTCCAGGTGTCTTCAGCGACACCTTCGAACCAGCCGCTGAGCGGACGCGGCAGTCGTTGTGCGGCCTGACGCAAATGACTGAGCGCGTCGCGCTGACCGCCCATGCGCAATTTGGCCATGTCGAAGGCCGCCTGATCGGGTGCGCTGGCGCGGGCCAGACTGGCCAGTTGCTGCTGCACGTCGTTGAGCCCTTGCAGGGCTGCCGTGAGGGTGGCAGTCGGTGCATTGTTTTCGTCAAGCAAACGGTGCAGCGGTTCGAACCGTCGCTGCAGGGCTTGCTTGGCGTTATCCGGCAGCTTGGCGGCCAAGGTATCCGCCGCTTTGGCTATGGTTGCTGTTGCGGTACCCGCCAGTGCGCCGAGTTTTTTAGCGGCCCCCGTTTCGTCGCCCTCGGTGGGTACCGGTAGCTCATCAATGAAGCTTGGGAAGCGAGTATTTTCACGCACTTCGATCAGCAATTGCACGATGGCCGAATTGGCAGAGGTCAGCGCTGCAAGCTGATCGGCGCCTTCGCTCGCTGCCGTGAAAGGCTGCAGGGTCAGTTGCCCGATGGCTTCGCCCCACTGTGTGGCGTAGTCACGGAAGTACAGTTGTTCCAGCTCAACCATCAGCTTGCGCATGTCCATGGCGCTGAGGGTATTGCCCTCGCCCAGCACCCAGTTGTCCCGCAGGATGTCACTGACCAGGGCGGCGCCCTTAACCGAAAAGTACTGTTGATAACCTTGCTGGGTATAGAACCCCGGAATCACGTAGTCGGCGCCATTAAATACCTGACTTTGCGGGCCAAGGTGTTGATCGAAGCTATAGGGCGCCAACCCGTCTGCCTGTTCGCGCAACATTCGGTAAACGACCGAGGCCAGTGATTCGCTACGCAGCACCTGACGGGCCTTGGCAATCAGTGGCTGGTTAAGTGGATAGTTGAATGGCAGAGCCAGCAGGCGGTCGAAGTGCTGGCTCAAACCGTTCTGCACCGACGTGTTGCCGGGGTAGCGGGCTGACCAGTCAGTGGCCACCCAGGTCTTGAGCCAGGCGTTGTCGCGACGATCAGCCTCGCCCAACATCAGGTAGGCGCGCAGGCTGTTCAGCAACCGTGCTCGATCCCCTAAATTCGCGCGGATCTGGCTTTCCAGCTGTTGAGCGACCCGTGGTAATAACTGGGCTTGCAGTTGGTGTTGGTAGGCCTGTTCAAGCAGAGGGTTGCTGGCGCCGCCCTGATACAAGCCGGTGCGTTCGAACAGCCCCACATCCAGTGTTGAGGGAAATACCTGCGAGGCCGCAAATTGGGTGTCGAGCATGCTCAGCACCGCGGCACTGTCGTCACGCGGGCTCAGCAACGAACGCTGTTTATTAAGCTGCTGAGCCAGCTCGCGCAGTGTATCCAGACGCTCATGATTGGCCGCAAAGCTCTGCGCCCACACCAGCCCCATCACCCCCAGCACTGACAAGGCACCCACGTACATTGAGCGCTGTGTCCACTGAATACGTCGCCGCTCACGCTTGTCCAGACTGGCCAATTGGGCTTCCGGGAAAATCACTCGACTCAGCAGGTGATGGATAAAGTGCGAGCGACCGCTGTGCAGAACCGGCAAGGCGTGTGCCTTGATCCCTAAAGACTCGCTCAGCTTCTTGGTTTCGGGCTGCGCCTCTCGTTTTACATGGGGGGCGCTGGTGAGGTAAAAGCCGCGCAACGGGCTGGCGCGCTGATAACGATTACCGGTAAATGCAGTGTCGACAAAGACACAAAGGCGCTCGCCAATGGCCCCCAACTGATGAGGGAAATCGAGAATGCGCGCTCGACGGTGAGTGTCGCGCTCCTGATGCATACGCGAGATGACCTGCCCCGTAAGCCGGCCCAACAGCGCGTCAAACTCGGTGCGCAAAATGGATACGTCGGAGCCGGTCTGGTCTTTGCCAAAACTGGCACCGAACACCTGATCACTCTCTTCACGGGTCATCTGGTCAAAAAATTCACTGAAGCCGATCAAACTGTCGGCCTTGCTCAACACCAGATACACCGGCACATCAACATGCAGAATTTGATGAATCTCTTGCAGGCGGTTGCGCACCACATCGCCCAGTCCTGACATGATCGTTTCATTGACCGGAAACAGGCACTCGACCGGCACCGTGACCAACACACCGTTCAACGGCCGCGCTCGTCGGCGGCTACGCAATAGCTCCAGCAAGGTGCGCCAGTTGCTGGCGTCAATGTCGGGTTCATTTTGCTCCAGATAGCGCCCGGCAGTGTCTATCAGCACGCCATGCTCGCCAAAGTACCAGTCGCAATGCGCAGTACCGTTCATGTCGCGGGTGAGTTTGCGGTCGATCTTGTTCAGCGGAAAATCCAGGCCCGAGAAGTCCAGCAAGCTGGTTTTACCGCTGGAAGTCGGGCCGATCACCAAGTACCAGGGCAACTCATCTCGCCAGCGTTCACTGCGCCCGCGGTACACGCTGGAGGTGCTGAGCGTACGCAGGGCCTCTTTGAAGCGTTGCCGCAGTTCTTTCTGGGTGGTCTCCAGCTTCGCGTCTTTAAGCTCACGGGCTTTACCCAGTTCACTGTCTTCGCGCTCTTTTTTGCGTACCCCCGCGCGCCAGCTGACGAAGACCATCATCAGGCCCCATAGAAGGCACAGCGCACTGATACTCAGCAGCCGGGCATTGGAATCGGCCCAGAATTTATGGTCGTTGACCGCCAATAGCGGGCCGACCCACCACACCAGCAGAGCAATGGTCAGCAGCAGCGCCAGAGTCCAGACCCAGGTTTGACGCATAAAGGCAGCCACTTTTTTTAAACTGTTTTTCATCACATATCCCTTTTACGACTGCTGCTGAACAACCGAAGATTCGAGCTGCTCATACGGTCGCAATACCGCCTCGCGTTGCTCACCCAGCACCCAGGCAAAGCCTGAGAACATCACCAACAGGCATCCCACCGTGAGTGTGCCCAGCACCCAGCCGGGCACACTGCGGATAAACCGGTGACGTCGATCAGTGAGCCCTTGCCAATGGGGCGAAAGCTCTCGAGGCACATCGCCGCGCAAGTGACGAATTTGTCGGTACAGGGCATCACGAATGGAGTCGAGCTCGGAGGTGCCGTGATTGACCACTCGGTATTTGCCCTGAAACCCCAGCGACAGGCACAGGTAGATCAGCTCCAGCAGCGAGAGGTTGACCACCGGGTTACGGCACAGTTGCTCCAGTACGTGGAAGACCTTTTCTCCCCCAAAGGTTTCGTTGTGCAGGCTGCTGAGCAGGGTGTGCTGTGACCATTCGCTTTCGTAACCCCACGGGGTGGTCACGACCGTTTCATCAAGCACCGTGCTCATCACATACCGGGCTTTCATGGCCAGGTCGTAGTCCACACCGTTGTAGAGAGCCTCTTGTACAAATGCGTTGAGGTCATTAATTAGCTGCTCACGCAGCTCCGGGATGCCGGGCGCTACTTCGCTGTGCTTGAGGCCGACCACGCAAGACAACAAGCCACTGGCCGCGGCCACCAGCGGATTGAGGCTCACATTGAAGGTGCCCGCAGCCTGCAAACGGGCGGAAAAGATCATTCGGTCTTCAAGCTTTTCAATGGTCGGTGGCGGTGATTGATCAGTCAGAACGGGCCCGTCGATCATGGCCGGTTGCTTGGCCAGCGTGTCCGCACCAGGACGGTGTTTGGCCGCCAGTACCGTTTTTTCATCTTCCATGGGGGTATCTTTGCTCATGGCGATTAATTCCTGATGGACCAGAATTGCAGTTCAAGCTCTGAAAACTCGCCCGACACATGGAACGCAAAACCACCGGAGCGCTCCATCTGCGTCACGTCATCGGCGCTGAGTTCAAGGCTGAAGTAGGTTTTGGCGGAGTTGAACGGGATTTGCCGGGGGGCCACCGCCAAGGGTTTTACCTTGAAGCCTGGCAGGTGCAGGTTGACCAACTGACGGATGCCTTCGACCGGCCCGACTTTGAGATGCGCCGGCAAGCGGTGGCGCAGTTCTTCGCTGTCACAATTGGCTTTTGCCACCAGCACATAGGTGGTGAGCGCGAGGGCGTTGTGGTCACTCATTTGCGAGACGAGAATGCCGTATTGACGTGCTTCCAGTTTCAGCTCGTTGGCATGTTGCTCAAGCACCATCGACAGCACCTGGCGAATGGCCTCCATCAACTCGCGAAAGCTTTCACCCTGATTGCTGTGCTGATATTTGCTCGCAAGTTGCGGTCGCTTGCTGTCATTGGCAAAGGTGGCCAACTCCCCCAGCATCGCCAGCAAGGCGCAATACAATTCTTCCGGGTGCAGTTGTTCCAGATCCAGATAATGCAGAAGCACCAACTCCGTTCGGTTGATCAGTTGCAGCATCATGAAGTCACCGACTTCAGCCCCGCCGACCTTGCCATTTGAGCGAATACGCGCCGCCAGCGTGTCACCCCGCAGGCTCAGCATGCCGATGACTTCTTTCAAACAAGACAGTACGTAACTCGACGCATGGCTGTGGATAAAGGTCGGTACGAATTGAGCGTCAAGGCTGATGGCGCCGTCGCTGTTGGTGCCTAAAATTCGACACAGTTGCAATTTGACGCAGGCCTGATCGCTTTGCTGCTCACCCAGCAGCAAGCGAAAGTCAGGACGGGCGCAACTGACTTGGCTGTTGGCGTTTTCGCCTGCGTTGGAGTCGCTGACTTCGGTTTCATACGCGACATAACGCGCCAGTACGTCGACCTGGTCCTTGCGCCGCGCTTCGATGTGGTTACCGGTAACCAGCGGCAGTGCCAGGTAAACGGCGGTTTTACCCGTATTAGGCGGTATATCCAGAGCCAGAAGTTCGGAGCTGCCGCCCAGGTCGAACAAGCTGCCATCGGGCAGCACGCCTGACGCTTGGCTAACGACCAGCTTACCCATATTGAGAAACTGCTCGTCGACCTCCAGACTCAAGAACCCCCAGGTGTAACGCCCCAATAATCGGGTTCGCGTTTTCATTTGTTGATCGTAATAACGATCGCTGTGCTGAAAGTGTTGGGGGCGCAACAACATGCCTTCCAGCCACAGCACTTTATGAGTCGTCATGCTCAGTTACCTCCCTGCTCATGGGCGGGGTCGGCACTGCGAATCCCGGTCTGGTCGAGCACCAGATTCGATTCAGTCAGGGCCATCGCAGTGAGCGGTATGACATAGCGCCATTGGCTTTGAGGCAGGTCGCGGTAAGCGGCCAGTACGCCGACATAGCGACTGCCGGGCTCAACACTGAGTTTGAGCTGCACTGTTTGCCCAGGGCGTAGCTCCAGCTCTTCACTGGTCACCAGGTCGGGGGCCAGTGACTCTTTAGCGCGCTCATAAAGGCTGAAGAAGTCGGCATTCTCGAAGGCGACCGGGTGTTTGAGCTCGAACAACCGAACCACCACCGGTGACGGGCGCCCATTGAGGTCAGGGTTGACCTGATCGCTGGCGCTTAAACCGAGGTTGAGTTTGGTCACACTGGAGTAAGGCGACAGCGCCGTGCAGCCAGTGAGCAGCAGTACGGCAAAAGCCAGCATGGCCTTGAGATAAAGAGGTGGGCATGGCATGCGCATCATCCTTGAGTGTCGTTGTGAAGGGTCGTAATCAGCCGCACCTGTTCTTCGTAGGCTTGCGCAAAATCGCGGGCCAACATGCGTTCACACCAGTCGTCGTCTTGTTGCAATGCCTGGTGATAACGACTGAATGCGCGCCAGCGGCTGCCAGAGGTGGCGAACCAGGGCTGATGCCCGTCGCGCTCCTGACGCAAGGTCAGTTGTTGGGGCGAGAAATGTTCAAGGCTGGCGCGCACCGCTGCGCGGCTGGCACTGAGCAGCGCGACCTGATGCGCCTGCAGGTCACGGAATGCGCGCCATACCACTTGTTCAGCCGAGAGTTGATGAGCCTTGTGGGGCGCCAGCAGCAGTTCTAAGGCTTCGCCAGCGTCATGGGTCGACGTAAGCGGGTTGTGCCGGGTACCGGGAATAACCGTACGGGCCAACCGAAGCTGATTTTTCAGCTCGCTGCGGGTCCACAGACTTTGCTGTAAACCGGCAACCGTTTGTTTAAGCACAGTGGCGGCCTTAATGGCCAGTGCCTCACGCCCGGCTTGCTCCATTGCCAGTACATCAACACCCAGTGCTGCTCCGAATTCGGCCCAGAAGCCATCCATGTCAGGGGCTTGCGGTTCGCATTCAGGCTGCGGGGTGGGTGCCTGAGTAGCTTCTACCAATTGCGGCACGCTGAGATTTTCGAAATCCAGAGGCGCGCGATCGGTGAACTGAAGGTCCATTGACGCCGGAGTGTTGTCGCTCTGCGTGACATCGAACACTGAGTAATTCAGTACCTCAGGCTCTAGCGGATCAAGCAAGGTGCCGCCCATAAACGCATCGTCCGGGATTTTTATGCCCGCGGGTTGGGGCTCCCTGGCGAGCAGTAATGCACGTTGCAACTCTTGTGGCAGGTCAGCACGGATGACGAACCGGTCAAGAGAGTAGCGGGTGCCGTGCCCAATTCGCTCGGGCTTGTCACGGACCAGGTAGGTTCCCGTTCCATTGACCTCTACACCGTTGGTACTGGTGTCGGTGATAAAGAACGCACCGTCCAGATAGCTGATTGTGACGTGGTATTTGGATACTTTTTGCTCGCCATCGACCACCTGCCAGGTGCAATCGGCATTGCGTCCTATCACCCCGCCCTTCTCGTCAAAGCGTTTGCGCATCTCCTGCGTGGCAGTGAGTGACGGATGGCTCAGCAGCTCAAAAATCAATTCCATGTTCAGACTCCTTGCGGTCATTTGCCGCGATTGACCGCCTGCGGATCACCCAATGGGCGATAGCTGTTGTCGTTGAATTTGTAATTGCCACCACAGCCGCTCGCACCACACAGCACGGCGAGGGTCAGCAGGACGGCGTACCAGTGACGAGCAGTCATAGGGGAAGTCTCCAGGGGGTGATCAGGGCCTCGGCTTGACCCGTCGAGGGCCTTGCGGGCAAAGGCATAAAGCAGTCAGAGGGCATCACGAGGCCATCGCCTTAAAGTCATCCGGCACGATGTTCAGGCGCTCCAGTCGATACAGCAGCGTGCGTCGCGCCACGCCCAGTTCGTGAGCGGCGCGGGTCTGGTTGCCGGCGTGCTTGCGCAAACAGTCGAGTAACAGCCCGCGCTCTACGTGCTCCATTCGCGCTCGCAGGCTCAAGTGGAGGGGGACAGGGCTGACATCTCTGCGCAATGAGAAATGCTCTGCCTGTAACTCGCTGCCGTCACACAGCAGAACAGCCCGCTCAACCAGCCCTTTAAGCTCGCGAACGTTGCCGGGAAAGGCGTAGCCCGCCAGCAGGGCCAGCGCCGCATCACTCCAGAGCACAGGCTTGCGTTGCAAAAACTGACACGCCTTGTCAGCGAAGTGCCGGGCCAGCTCAAGGAGGTCGCCCTCACGCTCACGCAAGGCGGGCAATTCGATAGGGAACTGCGCAAGGCGGTAGTAAAGGTCTTCGCGAAACTGGCCTTGGCTGACCAGTTCGGTCAGGTTGCGGTGGGTCGCCGCGATGATGCGTACATCGATCTTGTGCGATTCGTTGGAACCCAAGGGCCTGATTTCACCCTCCTGCAACACCCGCAGTAACTTGGCTTGCAGCGACAACGGCATGTCACCAATTTCGTCCAGCAGCAAGGTGCCACCGCTGGCCGCGTCAAATAGTCCGACACGGTCACGGTCTGCACCGGTAAACGCGCCCTTGCGGTAACCAAACAGCTCACTTTCGAGCAGGTTTTCAGGGAATGCTGCGCAGTTCTGCACAACAAAGGGCTGACTGCGGCGGGTGCTGCTGTCGTGAATCGTGCGCGCAATCACTTCTTTGCCGGTGCCGGTTTCGCCCAATAGCAACACGGTGTACGGGCTGTGGATCACTTTGTTGATCAGGCCATAGGTGCGGCGCATCACTGCACTTTTGCCCACCAGCCCGGTTGACGTAATGCTCCGTTCAGGTGGCAAGAGGACCTTTACACCCTGTTGCAGCACGCGGTGTTGCATCACGGCAAACGCCCCCAGCGCGCCTAACGATGGCGCATACCCCTGAAGTTCGACCGCCTCGTGACTGGCCGCCAACAACAGGCCTTCAACCGCGTGGTGAGCGTTCACCAGGGGTATACACAGCAGTGAGCGCCAGGGCTGGGTTTGCTGGGGTAAAAAGCCGAGGTCGTAGACCCCCGCGTTCAGATCGCCGATACACACCACCCGGTTTTGGCACAGGGCAAATTGCAGCAGTTGCTCGCCGGTGTAATCAACCGGCACACCGGCGGCCTGCCGTGGTTGAGCGCTGCCTTGCCCCTGACAACACTCGGCCAGGCGTTCCAGACACTTATGAGAAGCATCGAGCACATACAGTTGGCCCAGTTCACACCCGGTAAGCGGTGCGATGGCACGCACACACGCCGAGGCCGCTGTCGCAGCGTCGCCGGCTCTGGCCACACAGGCAAACTGTTGCAACAGCAACTCGGCATACGCCAGCGGCTGTGCGACGTGCGCGAACATCTGCGCCACCTTATGCAAACTCACACTGCACAGAGGCCATGGCGTCCAGCGTTACGTGCACGCGGGTCAAGGTTTGAGCATTGGCCATGGCTTCCAGCAAGCGATCAGCAATCAACGGCAGGACATGGGCGTCGAGCAGGTAATCGATAAGGCGCGCACCGCTGTCACTTTGCGTGCAACGTTCGGCCAGATGGTCGACCAGCCCCTGGCAATGACTGAACTGCAAGTGACGCCGCTGTAAGCGCTCGCCCAGGCGCTGGAGTTTGATTTCAACCAGCTCGCGCAACACAGGCCCACTGACCGGGTAATAAGGCACCACGCGCATTCGGGCCAGCAACGCTGGTTTGAAATGGTTGTTGAGCACTGGGCGGATGCTTTGTTCCAGGGTTTCGGCGCTCGGCCGGGCGCCGTTTTCACACAGGGTGTTGATGCGCTCACTGGCCAGATTGGAGGTCATCAGGATCAGCGTGTTGCGAAAATCAATTTCCCGGCCCTCGCCATCATTGGCCACGCCTTTGTCGAAGATTTGATAGAACAGGTTGAGCACATCGGGATCGGCTTTTTCGACCTCATCGAGCAGCACCACGGAGTAAGGCTTCTGGCGCACGGCTTCGGTGAGCATGCCACCCTCGCCATAACCCACGTATCCGGGAGGGGCGCCGATCAGCCGCGAGACGGTGTGTTTTTCCTGAAATTCGGACATGTTGATGGTGGTGATAAACCGCTCGCCGCCGTACAGCAGGTCGGCCAACGCCAGCGCGGTTTCGGTCTTGCCGACCCCGCTGGGGCCGACCAGCAGGAACACCCCGACCGGGGCATCCGGTTTATTGAGGCCCGCGGCCGTGGCGCGCATTGAGCGGTCCAGCGCCTGCACGGCCTGCTCCTGCCCCCTGATACGGTTGCGCAAGTCGCTACCAAAGCTGGCGACCTTGCTGCTGTGTTCCCGCGCCAATTGGCTGAGCGGCACACCGGTCCAGGCGCTGATGACCTCGGCGACCAGACGCGGGCACACTTCGAAGCTCACCAGCCGATCGATACCGTGGGCGTCGCTCAGCGCACGGTGGGTTTCGTTAAGCTCGGTTTCGAGGCCTGCAAGGGTTTCGCAGGCTTCTATTTGCGACGCGTCGCGGGCCTCGGCCACTTTCTGACGCAAGCTCAGAAGCCTTTGCGCCAGCGTGCGCTGTTCGTCCCAACGCACTTCTAGTGCGGCACGCTCGCTCTCAGCCTCGTCCAGCCGCTCTACCAACGCAGCCAGTACTGCCTGGTCGATGAGCAACCCCGCGTCGGCATCACGTTGCATGGCCTGTTGCTGCCGACCGCCCTCGGCCAGTTCACCGCGTAAGCGTTCCAGGCGTTCCGGGGCGGCCGCCAGGCTGATTCGCACTCGGGCGCAGGCGGTGTCGAGCACGTCCACAGCTTTGTCGGGCAGTTGACGACCTGCCAGATAGCGCGCAGACAACTCGGCGGCCGCGACCACGGCGTCATCACGCAGATAGATGCCGTGGCTCTTTTCGTAAACTTGCGCCAGACCTCGCAGAATGGTCACGGCCTCACCGACTGTCGGCTCATGCAGTTGCACTGGCTGAAAACGCCGGGCCAGTGCCGGGTCTTTTTCGAAGTATTTTTTGTACTCGCCCCACGTCGTGGCTGCGATCGTGCGCAATTCGCCACGCGCCAGCGCCGGTTTGAGCAGGTTGGCGGCATCCGAGCCGCCCACGTTGCCCCCGGCACCAATCAGGGTGTGGGCTTCGTCGATAAACAGAATGATGGGTTTGGGCGAAGCCTTGACCTCGTCGATCACGCCTTTGAGGCGACGTTCAAACTCCCCTTTGACGCTGGCCCCGGCTTGCAGCAGGCCCATGTCCAGGGAGAGTAATTCAACGCCTTGCAGCACAGCAGGCACTTCACCCGCGGCAATACGAGAAGCCAGGCCTTCGACAATCGCGGTTTTACCCACGCCCGCCTCGCCCACCACAATCGGGTTGTTTTTACGCCGACGGGCCAGTATGTCGATCATCTGGCGAATCGCATCGTCACGACACAGCACCGGGTCAAGCTGGCCTGCCCGCGCCTGTTCGGTGAGGTTATGGGTAAAACGAGCGAGCAACGATTCACCCGCAGCAGCCGGCTTGCCGTTGGCCGGCGTGTCTTGCTGTGACAGCGCAAAGCCTTTCAACCGTTCGATATCCAGCTTCGCCAGCAGCACTTGATAGCGGCTGCCTGCGTAGCGCAAAGGGTTGCGTAACAACGCCAAAATCAGTGCTGCCTGATCAACCTGACTTTGGCCCAGCTCAAGGCTGGCCACCAGCAAGGCGTCCTGTAACCACTGCACCAACTCCGGGGCGAATACCGGGTTGCGTGACGGATTGCTCTCTGCGTCCGACTGCAACGCTGCGCTCAACTGACCGGCATCAATATCGGAATCCAGCATTGCCCTTGCCAGCAGCCCTTGCGGGCGTTCGAGCAACGCCAGCAGAAGGTCTTCCACCAGAATTTTATTGGCACCCCGGGCAACACAACGTTCGGCGCAGCCTTCCAGATCACGCCGGGTTGGTGCGTCCAGTGCCTGTATCAGTTGTTGCAGGTCTACATTGATCATGGCCATGGTTCCTTAATGAATTTTGCTGGCAAGGGTGACGACGCCGTCGGCCTGTTCACGGCCCAGCCAACTGGTCCAGCCAAGGCGGCAGGGGCTGAGTTCGGCAATGCGCAATTCGCGAATTTCTTCATGTCGCAGTACCAGCCGAATGTCGTAATCCAGCGGATCTCGCAGGGTGAAACGCACCAGCGCGCACAGCGGTTGGTAACCCGTACCAATCGGCAGCAATTCGTGAAAACGTTCCCACGACAGTTGGCGGATATGAATGCGGAACTTGCCGCTGCAATCGCGTACTCGCTCACCCAGCACCAGGCTCTCGCTGAACTGGTGATTGGCAATGCCCAAGCGGTTGCGCTGCTCTTGCAGAATGTTCACGCGCCGTTCGATGCATTGCTCGATGGTCAACTCGGCGTGTTTGAAGTAGTAGCGCAGCACCGATTCGATCAGGGCTGCGGAATGCGCGCGCAAACTCAGCAAACCCAGGTACGGCAACAAGCGTCGCCAGTTCAGTTCCTCGGCATCACGGATGGTCTCGCCACCCAAACCAATGAGGGCAAACAGCTGACTGGAAAAGGGGTCCGTCGCGCCCTTTTGAAAGCGGGCGCGGTAGCGGTATTTGCGCCAAATCGGCAGCATGAGCCGCTGTAAGCGATGGTTGAACAGATCCATAAACACGCGGGTTGGATTGCCGTCATCACTGTCACCCAGCGCCTGCTCGCAATAGAACACGGGCAAGGGCGAGCCGGCGCCCACCAGGCCCATCAAGTTGAAGCGCAGTCGCGCACGGGTTTGCCCGCGTTCGGTAAAAAACTCGACACGGTCAACGTCGCTGCCGGCAAAACCGAGGCTTGGATTTGCGGTAAATTCCACGCGCTCGTAAAGCTCGTCCTCAGAGATATCGGGGTCGCCATCGCGCAGCCGGTCAATGACCAGCAGCACCGATTGAAACAGCGAGTACTCGCGAATGCTCTGGGCCAGCCCGCTTAGAGCAGGGGCTGTAGACCCATGCGCGGTGTCCATTGGTACGTTTCTCCTTGGGTGCTCTTGACCCTCAGTTCGTGGTACGAATTGAGGCTGGCGTAGAGCGCAAAAAACTCGTTAAGCACCGACGCAAAAACGAACAGGTCGCCTTCACCGATGTAGCCTTGCGGGTCGATGATCAGCTCGGTACGCAGGCCCCGCAGCGGCAAGCCGCGATGCAGCCGGTCAACGTGTTCGTGACGAATCGACTGGAGGCCGCCGAGCAGGCGCTTACTGACTCGCTCGGCGTGCTCGTCGTAGTAACGTGGCAAGTCGTAGGTTTCGAGAATCACCTTCAAGGCATCCACGTTGGCCAGCGACAAGTAGTTAAGGGACATGTTGCTGATCAGCTTCCAGAGGAAGTCACGGGTCAGCGGCGGCGCATAGCTGGCCGTGACTACGGTGATATTGCTGAACTCCAGGTATTCGGGCGTACCCGGGCTGGCCAGGCAGATATCACCCGGGTTCAAGCTTCTGGGCAGGTTCTGGTTGGTGCAGGTCAGCTCTATGGAAAGGGTTTCGCTTTCTTCAGGCTGGCGGGCGCCAAAGCTCAGGTAGGTGTCGAGCCCCTCATGCAGCAGTGCCGTGCGCTGGCGCACGCTGTAATGGGCCTGTTTTTTGAGCACGTCAAAACTGGGGTCGTGCTCAAAGGACTCGAACGGCACATAGTCCTGCAAACCGCTGCCAGCGACTTTCCAGCCTGTCACCTTGTCGACCGAGAACACACCGCAATGCTCTAGCCCCAAGCGTGAAGGCATCAGCAGGTATTCGTCCTGCTTGCCATCCAGGCGGGTCGGCATCGCATCGTGGGTAAAGAGGTTGACGATGGGTGTGCAGTACAACTTTACGTTTTGCAGGGTGGGCTGCAGGCGCTGGGTGCTGCTTTTGCGAATATCGAAACGCAGCTCCAGCCCGCGCACCTTTTGCAGGTTGTCTTCAGACAGGGTCGCCAGCCGGTCCAACCCGTCCAGGTCGACAAACAGAAACTTGTCCTGAAAGGCGAAGTACTCCTGCAAATAGCGATAACCGCGAAACGTATTCAGTGGGTAAGGAATCAGTGCTTCTTCTTCGGCAAACCCCACAGGCTGAACACGCTCAGGGCCAAGCGTGAAGGTCAGCGGAGAGTTGTCCGCGTCAGTCAATCCCTTCCCTTGGGCATCCAGGGGCACCAGCACAATGTCGTGCAGATGGCGTAATAATCCGAGGTAGAGCATTTGACTGATGTATCGCTCGCCCGCCAGATGCAAGCGCAAGCGGCTTAGCTTCAGTTCGCCCAAATGACCGTCACAGGTCATGTCCAGACGCAGGCTTAACATCGAGCCTTCACCTTTGACCGAGTGTTTGAGCTCAACCAGCTGCAAGGGCAATATCTCGGTCGGGTAGCAGGTTCTGAACTGACAGTTCACCCCCTCTACAGGCTTGCTCTCCACGCGGGTTTCGCGCTCGACGAGCAATGCAGGACCAGGGCGTTGGAGCGGTTGAAATTGCAACATGCTGAATGCCGGCAGCGGGCGCATGTAATTGGGCCATAGCAACTGCATCAGTGAATGGCTCAGCTCAGGCAACTCGTCATCCAGCTTTTGACGCAGACGCCCGGTCAAAAACGCAAAACCTTCCAGCAGCCGTTCGACATCCGGGTCGCGCCCCGCCTGCCCCAAAAACGGCGCCAACGCCGGGCTACGCTCGGCAAAAAGGCTTCCCAACTGACGCAGTGCAGTCAGTTCGCTTTGGTAGTAATGGTTAAAGGACACGGCGTTACCTGTTAATAGTCGGCTGCTACAGACATTGAAAAACCTTCACAGAGCTTCACGTGACCTTGACCTCGCCACTGCCATTGAGCTCTGCCGTGAAACCGACATGGCGCTTGAACCCTTCAACTTGCAGCCAGCCTTCAATGCTGAAGGACAGCTTGAGCTCGCTGTCGCCTTTAGCCAGAGGCTTGACCTGCACCTGACTGAGGCGCGGTTCGTAGCGGGCGATGAATGATTCGATGGCCTGACGTGCCTGAGCCAGCGAGTCATGCAGGCTCAGGCGCATGTCGTTAAGGTCGGGCAACCCGTAGTCGGGCAGCGTTTGCACGCTGCCCGCTCGAGTGCTGAGCATCTTGGCCAGATGGGCAGCCACGGACGCCAGGACGCTGTCTTCCCGACGCAGGGTGCTGCGGGTGTGCGCGTCGTCGCCCAGGCGCTCGAAAAGGCTGCCGTATCCAGTCATGAGCGGCTCCCCTTACTCTTTGTCCAGCTTGCCAACCAGCGACAAGGTGAAGTCAGCGCCCATGTACTTGAAATGTGGGCGCACGTTGAGGCTCACGCGGTACCAGCCAGGTTCGCCTTCTACGTCGCTGACGGTGATCTGTGCGGCACGCAACGGACGGCGACCACGCACTTCAGCGCCCGGGTTCTCTTGATCGGCGACGTACTGACGGATCCATTTGTTGAGTTCCAGCTCAAGATCGGAACGCTCCTTCCACGAACCCAACTGCTCGCGCTGCAAGACTTTCAAGTAATGCGCCAGCCGGTTGATGATCATCATGTAAGGCAGTTGAGTGCCGAGCTTGTAGTTCAACTCGGCCTCTTTGCCTTCTGCACTGATGCCGAAGTTCTTGGGTTTTTGCACTGAGCTGGCCGAGAAGAACGCGGCGTTGTCACTGCCTTTACGCATGGTCAGGGAAATAAAACCTTCCTCGGCCAACTCGTATTCACGGCGGTCGGACACCAGGACTTCGGTGGGTATTTTGGTTTCGATTTCGCCCATGCTTTCGAAGTGGTGCAACGGCAGGTCTTCGACCGCCCCGCCGCTTTGCGGGCCGATGATGTTCGGGCACCAGCGGAACTTGGCGAAACTGTCGGTCAGCCTGGACGCGAAGGTGTACGCGGTGTTGCCCCACAGGTAATGCTCATGGCTGTTGGCAACGGTTTCTTTGTAGACGAAGGTCTTGACCGGGTTTTCTTCAGGGTCGTAAGGGTTGCGCAACAGAAAGCGCGGAACCGTGAGGGCCATGTAGCGAGCATCTTCGGACTCACGAAAGCTCTGCCATTTGGCAAAATGCGGCCCGGCAAAATGGTCTTTCAGGTCTTTGAGGTTGGGCATGCCGGTGAAGCTTTCAATGCCGAAGAATTTCGGCCCGGCAGCGGCAATGAACGGCGCATGAGACATGCACGCCACACTGGACACGTACTGCATGAGCTTCACGTCGGGAGAGCTGGGGGTCATGTAGTAGTTGGCGATAATCGCGCCCACCGGCTCGCCACCGAACTGGCCGTATTCAGCGGTATAAATATGTTTGTAGAGGCCCGACTGCATGACTTCGGGGGAGTCTTCAAAATCGTCCAGCAGGTCTTCTTTGGAGACGTTGAGAATTTCGATCTTGATGTTTTCACGGAAGTTGGTGCGATCGACCAACAACTGCAGGCCACGCCACGCCGATTCCAGCGACTGGAACGCCGGGTGATGGAGAATTTCGTCCATCTGCAGGCTTAGCTTTGCATCGATCTCTGCGATCATGCGATCAACCATGGCCTTCTTGACCGGCTCGCCCTTGTTATGTGGCTTGAGCAGCTCTTCGATAAACGCCGCCACGCCGCGCTTGGCAATGTCATAGGCATCGTCTTCGGGAGTGAGTCGGGTTTGCGCGATGATGTCGTCAAGGACGCTGTGCGACACGCTTTGATTGTCAGTTTGCTGGGTGGCACGGGTGCTCATAAAGTGACTTCCTTTGCTGATAGAGGGCTCAAACGTCAGAGGCCGGAGTGACGACCAAGTCGAGTTCGCTCAGTACCCGAGCGCGGGAATCGTCATCTGCCAGTACGCCTTCAATCGCCTTGCGAAAGCTCGGCGCATTACCCAGCGGGCCCTTCAGCGCCACCAGTGCGTCTCGCAGCTCCATTAGCTTTTTAAGCTCCGGGACTTGATTCACCAGGCTGGCCGGGGTGAAGTCCTTCATTGCCCGGATACTCAGCGCAATCGCCAGCTCATCCGCACCGCCTTCGTCCTGAAGGCGATTAGGCACGCCCATGCTTAACTCCAGGCCCTGCTTGGAAAGCACCTCGTCAAAGGTCATTTTGTCGATGGAAATAGGCTTGCGGTCTTCAAGCTTTCGATCATCAAAACGATGGATATAGTCGCCGACCACGAGCAGTTTGAGCGGCAGTTCGATTTCTTCCTGAGCCCCTCCAGTCGCGGGTTTGAACGTGATGTTGATACGTTCCTTGGGGGCTACCGAGCTTTCTTTGGCCATGACGTTTTTTCCTTGCGTGTGAGCGGCCCTGAGGCCTATTCGAGTACCACTTCCAGATCGAGGTGGCACAACCTGCGATACATCTCATCCTTGCGTTCTCGCACTTCGTGGTTCTGCGGCAGGAGCTCGCAGCAGCGATGTAGAAGACGCAAAACTTCAAGAACCAGATCGGGTTCCCATGCCTGTAGCCCGTTGCGATGGAGTTGCTGGTCAAGCATTTCGAGCTGGGTCTTGGCCAGTTCGTATTTCTTGGCCTGAAAGCACAGGCGAGCGAGGGTCATCTGCCAAAAGAAACGCACTCTCTCGCCTTGAACACCGCTCTGGGCGCGCTTGAGCAATTGCACCGCGGGTTTAAAACCACTGTCGCGAAACTCGGTCATCGCCGCTTCAAGCGCGATCTCCCATGCCGGCATCTGGGCCACCGTAGCCACCGCCAGTGACTCGCTCGGGGCCTGAAGATGGGGCATCACCTGAGCAGCAATCCAGGTGCGGGTCTGCAGGTCGGCGAACGGCGCACCGTCGTTAAAACGCAGCTCCACAAGCCCAGGCAGGCGCTGGAGCAACAGTGCCAAATGGTGCTCGACCTCACGCATGGCACCATCGGCTTTCAACGCGTGCAGGCACTCCCAGACCATGCGCTGACCGTCGAGCCAAAAGGGTGATTTCGTGAGGCTGGTCTCAAGGTCGACCAACACATCGGCAAACTGCCCCTGAGCAAACCGCTCCTTGTAACTTTTGAGCTTGTCTGCGGGCAGTCCGCGCAATTGGGTGATGTGCTCCAGATTGCGCTCCGGGGTGACGTCGATGGCCAGCCAGGTCAGGGTGCGATTCAGACGTAACGCCCGCGCATCGCTGGCCTGCTGTTTCAACCACCACACACACAGTGGGCGGGCAACTTCCTGCAAGCCACGCAACGCTTTGTGTGCGTCTTTTTCGTTATTGATTGGGGCCGCGGGCTCCAGTAACTGCGAGGCAACTTGCTTGACCTGCGCCACTGCTGCCGCAATCGAGCCTGAGTCGGGCAGGCTTTCTGCGGCGCGCTGAACCATGCGCCCCAAGCGGCGGCAAACCGGTAACAGCAAAGGCACGTCATTCCCCATGTGCTGAGCCAGCATGCTCTCCAACTCCAACAACAGCTCAACCATGTGCTTGAAAAGCGGCAGTTGCTCTTTGATCGGGATGCTTTCGTTGAGCACCAGATCCAGGCGGGACGACAACCAACTGATGGTCGCGCCACGGGTGCGCACCTTCAAAGGGTGTATGTCTGCCCAATGGTGCTTGCACAGGTAATGCAGCAGCCCCAGCCCGGCCAGTAACCCTTGATACGACTCTCTCTGATACAACGCCCAGGTAAGCCAGACGCCGGCACGCAAGTCTTTGGAGTGGTCTCGCAGCAAAGCCTCGCTCTGCTCCATCACGACAAACCAGTCGACCTGGTTTTGCTCATGCATGGACTGCGATTTGCCCAACTCAAGCTCCAGCGCCTCGAACTCATTCGAATAGCGCACGTCACTACCCGCGAAGTTATCTTTGAACACGGGCGTTTTAGCCAAGTCGATGTGGCGAGCAAACAGCTTGCTGGAGTAAGTCATCGCTTCTCGCACCCCGAACTCGGGCGCATTTCGAAAACCATGCAAAAGCTAAAGGGATTGTTCACTGCTCTCGACCGACTCCATTCAATTGGCGAGACCTTAGGCGATAGTTCAAAAGAAAAATGTCGGAATTTTCTGCAATTTCGAAAGAAAGTTCCGCGAACCAAAAAAAACAGCAAACCCCCGATTTGTAAGGGCCAATCGCACATTATCTCGACTTTTTTCCTACAGCTTTTGGTGTGAAAACATACGAAGGATTGAGCAGCGGTACGTAGCCTTCATAACGAAGTGAGAAAAGGTTGGATTCAAAGAGAGCCATCCCACGCCAGGACTTCATGAGCAGCCTTCCGATTTGCCCCAAACCCCGGTGTCTGCTAGTGTCGGCCGGTTAAAAAGCCTACCGAGACCGCCGCTATGGCCCGCAAAAAAACGCCCCTTGACTTCGAACAATCTTTAGCCGACCTGCAAACGCTGGTTGAGCGTCTGGAAAATGGCGAGTTGTCACTGGAAGACTCCCTGACCGCCTTCGAACAAGGCATCCGCCTGACGCGAGATTGCCAGGGCGCACTGGCTCAAGCCGAACAGAAAGTGCAGATCCTGCTTGAGCGTGATGGTGAGTTGGCGCAAGAGCCCTTTGATGCGGAACAGCCCGAATGATTGATGCTTACCAGACCAGCAGCCAGGCACGTGTCAATGCGGCGCTTGAGCACTTGTTTGTCGCTCCGGCACCTGAGCTGGCCAGGCTTTACGAGGCCATGCGCTACAGCGTGATGAATGGTGGCAAACGGGTGAGACCGCTGCTGGCTTATGCAGCCTGCGAAGCGCTGGGGGTTGCCCCTGAACGAGCAAATGGCGCGGCCTGTGCGGTAGAGCTCATCCACGCCTATTCGCTGGTGCATGACGATTTGCCGGCGATGGACGATGACGATTTGCGCCGTGGCCAACCGACCACCCATAAAGCCTTTGACGAAGCCTGCGCCATCCTTGCGGGTGATGGCCTGCAAAGCTTGGCGTTCAGCACCCTGCTCGACCCGCAACTCAATACGCTGGACGCCGATACGCGCTTGCAGATGGTCTCGGCGTTGGCGTTGGCCGCAGGCCCGGCAGGCATGGTTGGCGGTCAGGCCATTGACCTGGGGTCGGTCGGAATCAAGCTCGACCGCACAGCCCTTGAGTTCATGCACCGGCACAAAACCGGCGCCCTGATCGAAGCCAGCGTGCAACTCGGGGCGCTTGCAAGTGGTCGCTCTACTGCTGCCGACCTGGCTGCGCTCAACAGCTATGCACGGGCGATTGGTCTGGCGTTTCAGGTACAGGACGACATTCTCGATGTTGAAAGCGATACCGCTACCCTGGGCAAACGCCAAGGCGCTGATATTGCCAGAGACAAACCCACCTACCCTGCACTGATGGGGCTAGAGGGGGCAAAAGACTATGCCTTGGAGTTACGCGATCAAGCACTGAAAGCGTTGCAAACTTTTGACACAGCTGCAGACCCATTACGCGCACTGGCACGCTATATCGTGGATCGCCGCCACTAACAGGTCGTAAAACCCAGTTATTTCTGACAGTTTCTAATGCCAAGGTCTGACTAACGAATGCCAGACTGCGTGGGCAGGTTACGTTCCATGAGGTAAACTGCGGCTTCTTTTATATCTATAACGATTCGCCTGATGCCAACGACGTTTCAAGAGATTCCCCGCACGCGCCCAACCACTCCTCTGCTCGACCGGGCGGGCACGCCTGTGGGCCTGCGCCGACTGGCCGAAGCCGAGCTGGAAACGCTGGCCGATGAACTGCGCCAGGAACTGCTCTACACCGTCGGCCAGACGGGCGGGCATTTTGGTGCCGGCCTGGGTGTTATTGAACTGACGATTGCCCTGCACTATGTGTTCGACACCCCGGATGACCGGTTGGTGTGGGATGTGGGCCATCAGGCGTATCCGCACAAAATCCTCACCGGTCGCCGTGAGCTGATGCACAGTCTGCGCCAGAAGGACGGCATTGCCGCCTTCCCGCGCCGTACTGAGAGTGAGTACGACACCTTTGGCGTTGGCCACTCCAGCACGTCTATCAGCGCAGCGCTGGGCATGGCCATTGCCGCCCGCCTGCAAAACAGCGAGCGCAAAGCGATTGCTGTGATTGGTGACGGCGCGCTGACGGCGGGCATGGCGTTTGAAGCGCTGAACCATGCGCCTGAAGTCGATGCCAACATGCTGGTGATTCTCAACGACAACGACATGTCGATCTCGCGCAATGTCGGTGGTTTGTCCAATTACCTGGCCAAAATCCTGTCGAGCCGCACCTACGCCAGCATGCGTGAAGGCAGCAAGAAAGTGCTGTCACGCCTGCCGGGCGCCTGGGAGATTGCCCGCCGTACCGAAGAGTACGCCAAGGGCATGCTGGTCCCCGGCACACTATTCGAAGAGCTGGGCTGGAACTACATCGGCCCTATCGATGGCCACGACCTGCCGACCCTGATCGCGACGCTGCGCAATATGCGCGACCTTAAAGGCCCGCAGTTCCTGCATATCGTGACCAAAAAGGGTAAGGGCTTCGCCCCGGCCGAAGCGGACCCGATCGGTTATCACGCCATCACCAAACTTGAACCGCTGGACGCGCCAAAAGCGGCTCCAAAAGTCGCCAGCGGACCAAAGTACTCGGCGGTGTTCGGCGAGTGGCTGTGCGACATGGCTGCGGCAGACCCGCGTCTTGTCGGCATTACCCCGGCGATGAAAGAAGGTTCGGACCTGATCGCTTTCAGCGAGCGCTTCCCGCTGCGTTATTTCGACGTAGCGATTGCCGAGCAGCATGCGGTCACTTTAGCGGCCGGCATGGCCTGCGAAGGCGCAAAGCCGGTTGTTGCGATTTACTCGACCTTCTTGCAGCGCGGCTATGACCAGTTGGTGCATGACGTTGCCGTGCAGAACCTGGATGTACTGTTTGCCATCGACCGTGCCGGTCTGGTGGGTGAAGACGGCCCGACTCACGCCGGCAGCTTCGACCTCTCCTACCTGCGCTGCATTCCGGGCATGGTCATCATGACCCCAAGCGACGAAAACGAACTGCGCAAAATGCTCACCACCGGGCATCTGTACAACGGCCCTGCAGCCGTTCGCTACCCGCGCGGCACCGGCCCGAATGCGCCAATCGAAAAAACCCTGGAACCGCTGGAAATCGGTAAAGGTGTCATTCGCCGTCAGGGCAACAAAGTTGCGCTGCTGGTATTCGGCGTACAGCTGGCTGAAGCCCTGCAAGTGGCAGAAAAAATCGACGCGACCGTGGTCGACATGCGCTTCGTCAAACCGATGGATGAAACACTGGTTCGCGAAATGGCCGACAGCCATGAGCTGCTGGTAACCATTGAAGAAAACGCCATCATGGGCGGCGCGGGTTCGGCTGTCAGTGAGTTCCTGGCCCGTGAAAACGTGCTTATGCCTGTGCTGCACCTGGGTTTGCCGGATGTGTACGTCGAACATGCCAAACCTAGCCAGATGCTGGCGGAATGCGGACTGGATGCTGCGGGCATTGAAGCCTCAGTGCGTGAGCGAATGGCGTTGTTGGGGTTGTAACCCGAACTGCTGACGTGTAGCCGCTGCCGCAGGCTGCGATGGGTTGCGTAGCGACCCCGTTGTAGAAGGCCCTGTGGCCCTTATCGCAGCCTGCGGCAGCGGCTACAGAGTTGACACCATGAAACACCTCGTACTGTTACTTGGATTTATCCCCGCCAGCCAGTTACTCGCCGACACCCTTGAACGCGAAAATGCACTCAAGCTCCCGCAAACACTGATTACCGGCAATCGACAGGTTGAAGCGCGCTCGGACAGTACCAGCGCCAACAGCGTGTTCACCCGTGACGATATCGACCGCCTGCAACCCACCAGCCTGACGGATCTGTTAAGCCGGGTTCCCGGTGTGCAAGTCGCACGCAGTGGCGGGCGTGGAGCGTTGCCGGGTATCTATATTCGCGGCACTAAATCGGCGCAAAGCCTGGTGCTGGTGGACGGCCAGCGTATGGCCAACGCCACGTCAGCGGACAGCAACCTGCAATACCTGAACATTGACCAAATCGAGCGCGTGGAAGTCCTGCGCGGCTCGCGTTCGGTGATCTATGGCAGCGATGCGATTGGTGGGGTGATTCAGATTTTTACCCGCCGGGGTGCAGTTCACGCCCCTCAGCTACGGCTGCACAGTGCCGTGGGCAGTTACGGCAGCACGCTGAACAGCCTCGGCATCTCCGGGGGTGATACGCAAACCCGTTATAACCTGAGCGCCAGCCTCGAAAACACGGCGGGGATTAATCGCACTACCGTGTCGTACCCGGTGGATAACGACCACGACGCGTACCGCAATAAGTCCGTGAGCTTGAATCTCAGCCACAACCTTACTGATGCCGTCGAAGTAGGCGTCAGTGCCATTAAAAACACCGGCAAAACCGAGCTGGACGCCATGTTCGGGCAAAAGGGTTACAGCGACTTTGATATCAGCAGTGTCGGAGGCTTTATCGACGCGCAAATCAACGACCGCTGGAACTCACGTGTCGAATGGGGTCATAGCGAAAACCGCGAGAAGACCCGGGACAAACTCAGCCCGGATCTTTACGCGTTCAATACCTATCGCGACTCGCTGAACTGGCAAAACAACCTGACACTCAATGATCAGCACAGCCTGATTGTGGGTGCCGACAGCTATGAAGACCGCGTGCGCAGCAGCACCGTTTTCGACGAAGACAGCCGCTGGAACCGCGCCGTGTTTGTTCAACACCGCTTTCATGGGGATTACTTTTCGACCGAGTTAGGCGTGCGCCACGATCAGAACCAGCAGTTCGGCAGTCACAACACTTGGAGCGCGAGTCTGAGCGTACCGCTCAATGTGGACAACGAGGTGCTGCTGTCTTACAGCGAAGGGTTCAGGGCGCCGACCTTTAACGATTTGTACTACCCGCAATATGGCAATTCGGCTCTCAAACCTGAATATTCGAAAAGTTACGAGCTGCAATGGCGCAGCCAGTTGACTGACAGCAGCCGACTGGAAACGTCGGTTTACCGCACCGACATTCGTGATGCGATCGTGGCGGACGCCGATTTCATTCAGCAGAATATTGGTGCCGCACGGATCACCGGGTTTGAAAGCGCATTGCATCAGGAGTGGTTCGGCTGGCAGAGCAGTCTGGGCGTGGCCATTATCGACCCGCGGGATCGCGATACCGGTCATACCTTAAGCCGCCGCGCGCGGCGTACTGTGAGCCTGGATCTGGACCGCCAGTTCGACCGCCTGGGTGTCGGGGCCAGCTGGCAAGCGGTGAGCAGCAGCTTTAATGACGACGACAACAAGCAACCGATTGGTGGCTACGGGTTGCTGGGGCTGCGTGGCAACTGGATCGCCAGCCCAGAGGTACGGCTGGAGTTGAAAGTCGACAACCTGTTGGACAAATCCTTTACCCGAGCGCTCTACAGCTATGACGGCAATTACTATGGCTATCGCGAAGAGCGCCGCAGTGTGCAATTGGCCGTCACCTGGACCCCCACCCTGTGACTTCACCGTAGCAGCTGTCGAGGAACGAGGCTGCGTCCGGCGGCGTAGCCGTCGCAAAGCCTACTTGCGCGGTGTCTCCATGAGTTTGGGATTTCAGGCTTTACGATCGCTGCGCAATCGCACGTCGCCTTCGGCAACTGCTACGGGTTAAGTTGTTCACACAGCTGGGCGGTCGCTTCAATCATCTGCCCGCTTGGCCGCTCAAGGCCTTTGTCCTTCAACAACAGTAGACGCCCATGCTTGACCGCATCGAGTTGCGGCCAGACCTTCCAGGCATCCAGCTGCGCCTGGCTGCCAGCAATGATCACTTCGGGATTACGCTGCAACACCGACTCGATACTGACCTGCGGCGCCGGGAGCTTTAGGTCGTCAAAGACGTTCCTCGCTCCACACACCGCCAGGGCGTCGCTGATAATCTGGCCTGCGCCTACGGTGTAGAGCGGCTGATCCCACACTTGATAAAACACCCGCAACGGTTTGTCGCGCCGGTACTCGGCTCGCAGTTGAGCCAGACGCTCGCGCAGCTGTGCCGCCACCGCTTGCCCGCGTTCGGGCCGGTTCAAGACGCGCGACAAGGCTTCAATCTGGTTCGCCAGTTGATCAAGGCTGTTGGGTTCGGCAACGTAGGTGGGCAAATTTAGCCGGTGCAGTTGCTCACGCTGAGCAGCACCAACGCTGCCGGGCCAGAGCAGGATGAGATCGGGTTGCAGGCTGAGCAAACGCTCCATGTTCAACTGACCATAGCGACCCACCGAAGGCACATCAGCCAATGCCGGTGATGACTCGCCGGCATCCAGCCGACCCACCAGCAAATCGGCTGCCCCCAGCTCGACCACCATTTCAGTCAAGGACGGCGCCAGGCTCACCACGCGCGAGGCCGCCATGGCCGGAATGCCTAACGCCAGCAGCAATACCACCAGCCCGATACGCATCAGCCGATCTGACGCGGTATGCGGTAGAGGTAAAACAGCAGCAGCGTGGAGACCACCAGCAACAGCAATGGCACGCCTTCAAGACCGACAAACACGGCCAGGGTGGCCAGCCAGGCCGGCAAGCCCGCCACCAGCAACGCCGGATAACGCACCCGGGCGAGCGTCGCCCAGGCAGCAGGCTCTTGCGGGCTGCCCAACGATTTTTGCAGGGCGATCAACGCGTGTTTGTAAGGCCCGAAGAACCGCAGCGTGACAAACATGGAGGCAACACCGGCGATGAACAGCGGCATTTTCAGAAAGGGCAGCAAGGGGGGCGATTCGCCAAAGAAAATCTCAGCCAACAATAAGGGCAGCATCGTAAGCACAAGCTGCTGCCACCAACTGAAGCTCAAACGTCGGCGAATCTGACCCCGGGTCACGCGGGATCGGCTTCGCTTTGATGCTGATTGCCCATCATGTGCCCGAGTTTGCTGGCTTTGGTCGCCAGATACAGCTTGTTGTGCGGGTTTTGGCCCGTGTGCAGCGGAACACGCTCGGCCACGGTGATGCCCATGTCGGTCAAGGCTTTGACTTTGCGCGGGTTGTTGGTCATCAAACGCAGCGACTTCACACCCAGATGCTCCAGCATCGGCAAGCAGATGGCGTAGTCGCGCTGATCGGCAGCGAAGCCCAGACGCTCATTGGCTTCCACGGTATCTGCACCGCCGTCCTGTAACTCGTAGGCGCGGATTTTATTCAGCAAGCCAATTCCACGGCCTTCCTGACGCAGGTACAGCAATACGCCACGACCTTCACGCGCGATCGCTTGCAACGCGGCTTCGAGCTGCGAGCCGCAGTCACAGCGCTGGCTGAACAAGGCATCGCCCGTCAGGCATTCGGAGTGGATCCGGCCCAATACCGGCGCCCCGTCTGCCACGTCGCCCAAACTGAGCACAACGTGTTCACGACCTGTGGCCTTCTCTAGGAAGCCATTCATGGTGAATTCGGCAAAAGGGGTGGGAAGTTTGCATGCGGCAACAAAAGCGACGGGCACCGTGTGCTCCTGATCAATTTGAGTACTGGATATTCGCAGAGGCGGCATTGTAACAGGACGTTCCTACAGACGCTTAGGCTGAATTGTGGAGGATAAATATCAAAAAGTTTGATGTCTTGCTGCACACGATTTCGTAGCAGCTGCCGTAGGCTGCGTCCGGCGGCGCAGCCGTCGCAAAATCAGCGGGCGCGGGTTATCAATTAAATCGAGTACTCTGATTTTACGATCGCTGCGCAATCGATCGCAGCCTGCGGCAGCTGCTACGGGAGCCAATCAAACGCCGAAGTGCTGGTAACCACGCGTTGTCGGGGTGATGTCCTGACCCTCGTCATCCAGCAGCCTAACGCCCTGCCCTTCAACAACACGGCCGATCACATGAATCGGCCAGCCATCGGCCAGCAAGGTCGGCAGCTCTAGCGCAGGCAAGGTGAACGCCAACACATAATCGTCACCGCCGCTCAACGCCGCTAGTTGCGCGCCGCTATCGCCCAGAAACTCTTCCAGCGCCAGCGAAACCGGCACACGGTCCAGGTCAATGACCAAGCCCACCCGCGACGCTGTCGCGATATGGCCGCAGTCTGCAAGCAAGCCATCGGAAATATCCAGTGCCGAGGTGGCTTTGCCACGCAGCGCCTGGCCGAGTGCCAGCTGCGGTTGGGGCGACCAGTAGTGCGCCAGCAGCGGCTCGCTGATCAACGGCGCGGCCGTACGCTGACCCAACACCAGAGGCAAAGCGCCTGCGGCATTGCCCAACTCGCCGCCCACACACAGCAAATCCCCAGGGCGAGCGCCGCTACGCTTCAGCGCATGGCCATTGGGAACACGGCCAAAAACCGTCAGCGTCAGGCACAGCGGCCCGCGCGTGGTATCGCCGCCGATAAGCTGCAAGCCACAGTGTTGCGCCATCCTATTTAAACCACGGGCAAACGCTTGCAACCAGTCGGCTTGAACCGTGGGTAACGTCAGGGCAAGGGTAAACGCCAGGGGTGTTGCGCCCATGGCCGCCAAGTCACTGGCCGCCACTGCCAGCGAACGCTGACCGAGCAAGAAAGGGTCGCATGGATCTGCGAAGTGCACCCCGGCAACCAGGGTGTCGGTGGAAATCGCTAGCTGTTCCCCGTGGGGAACATCCAGCAGGGCGCAGTCGTCGCCGATGCCCAGAGCAACCCCAGCGCCGCCCTGCGCACACGGCGCAGCAGCGAAGAAGTTGCGGATCAGCTCAAACTCGCCCATGGCCGACAGCGCGATTTAGCGCTTGTAAGCCTTTACTTCGGCTTCACGCAGACGTGGCGCCAGTTTGTCGAGCACACCGTTGACGAACTTGTGGCCGTCGGTGGAACCGAATACTTTGGCCAGCTCGATGCCTTCGTTGATCACAACGCGGTAAGGCACGTCGACACGCTTGAGCAGTTCCCAGGTAGACAGGCGCAGCACCGACAACTCAACCGGATCGAGTTCTTCGATGGTGATGTCCAGGCAAGGCGTCAGAGCCGTATCAATCTCGACTTTGTTCGCAGGCACGCCATGCAGGATTTCACGGAAGTACGCAGCGTCAACGTCGGTGAAATCGTTATCGACGCGGAACTGCGCTTCGATTTCGTTCAGGGACTGTTTAGCCATGTGCCACTGGTACAGGGCTTGAGTCGCCAACTGACGCGCTTCACGGCGCTTGGCACTCTTGGAAGGTTTGCCAGCGTCCGCAGGTTTCGGGTCGCGCGGGTTGAAACGATCGCTTTCGTCGGAAATCACTTGGCCTCCAACTGTGCCAACAGGCTAACCATTTCAAGGGCGGACAAGGCAGCTTCTGCGCCTTTGTTGCCGGCTTTGGTGCCGGAGCGCTCGATGGCTTGTTCAATCGAGTCAACGGTCAGCACGCCGAAGGCAACCGGTACGCCGAACTGCATGGACACTTGAGACAAGCCCTTGGTGCACTCGCCTGCAACGTATTCGAAATGCGGAGTACCGCCACGGATTACAGCGCCCAAGGCGATGATGGCGGCGAATTCGTTGCGCTGGGCAACTTTTTGCGCAACCAGCGGGATTTCAAACGCGCCCGGAGCACGGATGATGGTGATGTCGCTTTCGTTCACACCGTGGCGAACCAGGGCATCAACGGCACCACTCACCAGGCTTTCGACGACGAAGCTGTTGAAACGGCCGACTACTAGCGCGTAGCGACCTTTGGGGGCGATGAAGGTACCTTCGATGGTCTTCAGGGTCATTCGGTATGTCTCGTATTAAAGAGCCAGAGCGCACTTGCGTGCGCTCTTTAAGGATATTGGGCCACGAATTCGGACTGGACACGACCGGTCTTTATTCGGAGGGCACGTATTCTACAACTTCCAGATCGAAACCGGATATGGCATTGAACTTCATTGGTGAACTCATCAGGCGCATTTTTCGCACGCCCAGGTCACGCAGGATCTGTGAACCGGCACCGACGATGCTGTACGTGGTCGGTTTTTTGGCCGGCACCGCGTCTGCGGTTTCACGTATATGAGCCAGCAATACGTCGCCATCCAAGGGGTGCCCCAGCAACAGCACTACACCGCTGCCCGCCTCTGCCACCGCGCTCATGGCCGCGCGCAGGCTCCAGCGGCCCGGCTGCTTGACCATTAACAGGTCACGCAAAGGGTCCATGTTGTGCACACGCACCAGCGTCGGTTCTTCTGCGCTGATCTTGCCCAGGGTCAGTGCCATGTGCACATCGCCTTCGACTGAATCACGATAGGTCACCAGGTTGAATTGGCCCAGTTCGCTGTCCAGTGGCTGCTCGGCAATCCGCTGAACGGTACGTTCGTGAATCATGCGGTAGTGGATCAGGTCGGCAATGGTGCCGATCTTGATGCCGTGTTCGGCGGCAAAAAGTTCCAGTTCCGGACGACGGGCCATGGTGCCGTCGTCGTTCATCACTTCACAAATGACGCCGCTTGGCTCAAAACCGGCCATACGGGCCAGGTCGCAAGCCGCCTCGGTGTGACCTGCACGGGCCAGGGTGCCGCCGGCTTGGGCCATCAACGGGAAAATATGGCCAGGGCTGACGATGTCTTCAGCTTTGGCGTCTTTGGCCGCAGCCGCCTGTACGGTGCGCGCACGGTCCGCCGCTGAAATGCCGGTGGTCACACCTGTCGCCGCTTCGATTGACACCGTGAACTTGGTGCCAAAGCCGGAGCCATTGCGCGGAGCCATCAACGGCAGCTTCAGCAGCTCGCAGCGTTCACGGCTCATCGGCATGCAGATCAGACCACGGGCAAACCGCGCCATGAAGTTAATATGCTCGGCCTGACAGCACTCGGCTGCCATGATCAGGTCGCCTTCGTTCTCACGGTCTTCGTCATCCATAAGGATGACCATCTTGCCTTGGCGGATGTCTTCAACCAGTTCTTCGATGCTGTTGAGCGCCACGCGGCACCCCCTTAATCAGGATTTGAGATAGCCGTTGGCGGCCAGAAAACTTTCGCTGATGCCACCCGAGGTTGGCTCGGCGGCTTTATCGCCCAGCAACAAGCGTTCCAGGTAACGCGCCAACAAATCAACTTCTAGGTTCACCCGGCGGCCCGGACGGTAGTCGTCCATGATGGTTTCGCTCAGGGTATGCGGAATGATCGTCAGCGAGAACTCGGCGCCATTGACCGAGTTCACGGTCAGGCTGGTGCCGTCGACGGTGATCGAGCCTTTATGGGCAATGTATTTGGCCAGTTCTTTCGGGGCACGAATCACGAATTCAATGGCGCGGGCGTTCTCTTCACGGGAGATCACTTCGCCGACGCCATCCACATGACCGCTCACCAGATGACCGCCCAGACGCGTGGTCGGGGTCAGGGCTTTTTCCAGATTGACCCGGCTGCCGCTTTTCAATTCGTTGAACGCGGTGCAATCAAGCGTTTCGCGACTGACATCCGCCGCAAACCCGTTACCCGGCAGTTCAACGGCAGTCAGGCACACGCCATTGATCGCGATGCTGTCACCGAGTTTGACGTCGCTCAGGTCGAGCTTGCCGGTGTCTACAGAAACACGCACATCACCGCCTTTAGGGGTCAGTGCGCGGATGGTGCCGATGGATTCGATGATGCCGGTAAACATGGCGTTCCCCTTGAGAACCAAGCCTGCATTAAACGGAGGCTGAGAATTATACGCTCGCTGATGGCACAGGTATGGCTGTGACTCTCCAGTCATCGCCTACTGCGCGCATATCTGTAATTTTAAGCAACACTGCTTCACTCATATGGTTCAACGGCAGCTCAAGCAATGGCCGGGCGCTGGAACCCAAGAACTTGGCCGCGACAAAAATCTGGTATTCATCCACCAGACCTTGCTCGGCAAACGCGCCCGCCAGCCTTGGGCCGGCCTCGACCAGCACCTCGTTGACACCACGGGCGGCCAGCGCTTCCAACAGTTTGCGCAGGTCGACCTGGCCGTTGGCCCCGTGAATCACCAGGCATTCCGGCCCCGTGCGGTACTGTTCGGCGGGCGGCACACACGTGGCGACCAGCGCCGGCCCGGCCTTGAAGAACGGAGCATCCAGCGGCACCCGCAAACGCCCGTCAATCAACACCCGCAACGGTGGACGGCTAAGCGCCAGCGCGGTCAGTTCAGGGCTCAAGCCCAGCTCCGGGCCTCGCACGGTCAGGCGAGCGCCATCGGCCAAAACGGTGTCTGCACCGGTCAACACCACACTGGCTTGCGCGCGCAAACGCTGAACCGCCGAGCGCGCAGCCGGGCCGGTAATCCATTGGCTTTCGCCATTGGCCATCGCGGTACGGCCATCCAGGCTCATTGCCATCTTGACCCGCACAAACGGCAGGCCGTGCTCCATACGCTTGAGAAAACCCGGATTCAACGCGCGGGCTTCGTGCTCAAGCACGCCGCAGCGCACATCGATGCCCGCGTCTGACAGCCGTTTTAGACCACGCCCCGCGACATCCGGGTTGGGGTCTTGCATCGCCGCAACAACCCGTGCAACGCCGGCATTGACCAGTCCATCGGCACACGGCGGTGTGTGGCCGTGATGGCTGCACGGTTCAAGCGTAACGTATGCGGTGGCACCACGGGCCAACGCGCCCGCCGCTCGCAAAGCGTGAACTTCGGCATGGGGCTCGCCCGTGCGCACGTGCCAGCCTTCACCGACAATCTGCCCGTCGCGCACAATCACGCATCCGACACGCGGGTTAGGGTGTGTGGTGTACAGGCCATTGCGCGCCAATTCGATAGCGCGGGCCATGTAATGGCCGTCCAGGACGGCTTGTTCAGTGGATACGGTCATTTGGTTGAAGGCTCTCGGGCAAGGCGGTCAATCTCTTCACGGAACTCGTTAAGGTCCTGGAAGCGACGATACACAGAGGCGAAACGGATATAGGCCACTTCGTCGAGCTTTTGCAGCTCAGCCATGACCAACTCACCGACAACAAGGGATTTGACCTCGCGCTCACCCGTTGCACGCAGCTTGCTTTTGATGTGAGCCAGGGCGGCTTCAAGACGCTCGACACTGACCGGGCGCTTTTCCAGCGCACGCTGCATGCCAGCACGCAGTTTTTCTTCGTCGAACGGCTGACGGCTGCCGTCTTGCTTGATCAGGCGGGGTAATACCAACTCAGCTGTTTCAAAGGTGGTGAAGCGCTCACCACAGGCCAGGCATTCACGCCGGCGACGCACCTGATCGCCCTCGGCAACCAGACGCGAGTCGATGACTTTAGTGTCGTTGGCACCGCAGAAGGGACAGTGCATGGTGGCAGCCAACAAAAATGGGGAGCGCCATGTTAGCGCATCCCACTGGCAAGACAAGTCATAGGCTTTACGGTATACAGTCCGCCGACTATGTTTCACACCATCTGTTACGCCGACTGACTTGCCGCTGGAGCCGTCTATGCCGCTACGAACGCTTGTTTTGCTGTGCCTCGCCAGTTTGCTGGTCGCGTGTAGCAGTGAACCGCCAAAACCTGTGCAGCCTCAGGTACTGATGGAGCCAGAGACTGACGTCCCGAAAGACCTGGGCCCGCTCCCGGCTTATCAGCGTGAGATCAGCGGCGTACTGACCGGCGTACCGGCCGGTGCTGAAGTAGAACTGGCCATACTGATCATTGATGAGCGCGGGCGTCCGCAAGGTTTGATGGCCAGCAGCAAGATCACCGGCAATAACCAGGCGCTGCCGTTCAAACTGCGTTTCAACCCTGAAGCCTTTCCTGCTGGGGCACGGGTTGAACTGCGCGGGCGCGCCAGTCAGTCAGGGCAGTTGATCCTGCACCTGCCATCGCGAATTATCAGCCAGCCGTCGACGCAGGCCATGGGAACCTTGGCATTCGTCAAAGCCCCCTGAGCCTACCGTCCCGCTTTGCCCTTATAGTTGCCTTAATTTTTACCTGCTTTGAGACACAACATGAATCAGCCTACGCCTTCTTACAGCTTCGACGTGACCTCTGCTGACTTCGACAAACAGGTTGTCCAAGCGTCTTTTGACCAACCCGTACTGGTGGATTTCTGGGCCGAATGGTGCGCACCGTGCAAGGTGATGCTGCCCATCCTGGAACAGATTGCCGAGGACTATCAGGGCGAATTACTGCTGGCCAAGGTCAACTGTGACGTTGAGCAAGACATTGTTGGCCGTATCGGCATTCAAACCCTGCCGACCGTGGTGCTGTTTAAAGACGGCAAAGTGGTCGACGGCTTTCAGGAGGCGCAGCCCGAATCCGCGATTCGCACCATGCTCGCCCCCCATGTCGTGATGCCCGAACCCGTCGAAGAAGACCCGATGGTGCAAGCTGAAGCGTTATTTGCCGAGAGCCGTTTTGCTGACGCCGAAACGGCGCTTAAAGGCATCCTGACCGAGGACAACACCAACGCCAAAGCGCTGATTCTGTATGGCCGTTGTCTGGCCGAGCGTGGCGAACTGACAGAAGCGCAAGCCGTGCTGGACGCTGTCAAAAGTGACGAACATAAAGCTGAACTGGCAGGCGCAAAAGCGCAAGTAACCTTCCTGCGCCAGGCCGCAGACTTGCCGGATGTGGCTGACTTGAAAGCCCGCATTGCGCAAAACCCGCAGGATGACGAAGCCGCGTATCAATTGGTAATCCAGCAATTGGCCCGCCAGCAATACGAAGCTGCACTGGATGGCTTGTTGAAACTGTTTACCCGCAACCGCAGCTACAACGAAGGCCTCCCCCACAAGACCTTGTTGCAAGTATTCGACCTGCTGGGCAACGATCATCCGCTCGTCACCACTTATCGCCGCAAACTGTTCGCGGCGCTGTACTAAACCCACCGCCACGTAGCAGCTGAGGAGCGAAGCGAGGCTGCGTCCGGCGGCGAAGCCGTCGCAAAACCAGACACCTGCTGCGTGTCAGGTCAATCAAGCATTCCGGGTTTACGACCGCTTCGCGCTCGAACGCAGCCTCGCTACGCTCCTCAGCGGCTACGGAATTGAGGGTCCCTGGTCGACCCAGCTATAAATCGGTGAATCAGCACCGCTGACCACCTTCACTTCGGCGCAATGGCGCAAGCGCACCAATAAGCGCTTGCCAGCGCCGACGCTGCCAGTCAGGGCTTCAAGCTGGCCTAATAACTCAGGCCCGGAGATTGACCCGGCTTTGCGCAACACGTCTTTGGTGGTTTCCCAGACTGCATCGTCCTGACTCACAGGCTTGGGTGGCACCGTGCTGGTCGGCGCTTCGCTCACGTGCAACTGCGCCCCTAGTCTTGCCCAATCGCTGTCATCGAGCTCAACCGTCAAATCCACCGGCCAGTCGCCGATCATTCCGCGAATACGCACCATCAACGCTGCTCCAAAAGTTTCATGAAGGCATGCTCCCATGCGACTTGCTTAACGCCAAGCAGACAGGCAAACTCCCGCCAACATTGTTATAAGATCACATAACAATTTATTCATCATTCAGCTGGAGTCCGCCATGCGCCGTTTGCTTCTTGCCTTGCCGTTTGCTTTGTTACCACTGGCCATGGCGCATGCCGCCGACGCGCATGATCACGACCATGAACACGGCAGTTTGCCCCCCCATGAGCATGGAGTAGGCAGTTTAAACGTCGCGCTGGACGGCCAAACGCTGGAGCTGGATCTCGACGGGCCCTCGATGAACCTGGTGGGATTCGAGCACGTCGCGACCACTGACGCTGACAAGGCCAAGGTTGCCTCGGCTCGCCAGCAACTGGAAAATCCGCTTGTGCTGTTCAGCATTCCAAAGGCCGCTGGCTGCACCGCCGATGCTCAAGAATTGAAGAGCCCGCTCTTTGAGCCTGCACCGGAAGAAGGCGCAGTCAAAGGTGAGCATCATCACAGCGATATCGAAGCGCATTACGCCTTCACGTGCAGCCAGCCGGACGCATTGAAGACGCTGGATCTGGCTCAGTTTTTCAAGACTTTCCCCGGCACTCATACAATCAAGGTACAACTGATCGGCAGTACAGGGCAGCAATCGGTAGAAGCAACACCTAAAGCGCCAACGTTGAAGTTTTAAGCAAAAGCGCAGGTGCCGTCGCGGCCACAGGCTGCGACGACATAATGTTTACCCCATTGCAGGCGACAGTCTTTACCCATGACCCAAGCGCTTATCGAACTCGCCAACTTAAGCTTCAGCTGGCCGGGACAACCCGTGTTGCTGGATATTCCGACCTTTCGCCTGGAACCGGGTGAAACCCTGTTTCTCAAAGGCCCGAGCGGCAGCGGCAAAACCACCTTACTGGGCTTGCTGGGCGGTGTGCAAAAAGCCAACAAAGGAACCATTCGCTTACTGGGCCAGGAGTTGAGTGAACTCGGCTCAGGCGCTCGTGATCGTTTCCGGGTCGACCACACGGGCTATATCTTTCAGCAATTCAATTTGCTGCCATTTTTGTCGGTACGTGAGAACGTCGAACTGCCTTGTCACTTTTCCAAACTGCGCGCCAGCCGCGCCGTGCAACGGCACGGCAGCGTGGGCAACGCCGCGCAAACCCTACTGACACATTTGGGCCTTAAAGATCCGGCCCTGCTGGAGCGGCGTGCGGATTCACTGTCCATCGGTCAGCAGCAACGGGTTGCAGCCGCCCGGGCACTGATTGGTCAGCCCGAACTGGTCATCGCGGATGAACCCACATCCGCCCTCGACGCCGATGCCCGTGAAGCATTTATCCAGTTGCTGTTTGCCGAGTGCCGGGATGCGGGCGCCAGCTTGCTGTTCGTCAGTCATGATCAAAGCCTGGCGCCGTTGTTTGACCGTAACCTGTCGTTGTCTGAACTCAATCGCGCCGCCACACAGGCAGAGGTCTGAGATGTATTTGTTTCGTCTTGCCATGGCCAGCCTGGCTAACCGCCGTTTCACCGCGCTGCTGACCGCCTTCGCCATTGCCCTGTCGGTCTGCCTGCTGCTGGCCGTGGAGCGTGTGCGCACCGAAGCTCGCGCCAGCTTCGCCAGCACCATCAGCGGCACCGACCTGATTGTCGGCGCCCGCTCCGGCTCAGTTAATTTGCTGCTGTATTCAGTGTTTCGCATTGGCAATGCCACCAACAACATTCGTTGGGACAGCTTTGAACACTTCGCCAATAACCCCAAGGTGAAATGGGCAATCCCCATGTCACTGGGTGATTCACACCGTGGCTATCGGGTGATGGGCACCAGCGAGGCCTATTTCGAGCACTATCAATACGGTCATCGGCAAAATCTCGAACTGGCCGCTGGACGGCCCTTTGCCACCGACCCTTTTGAGGTGGTGCTGGGTGCCGAAGTGGCTGAGGCCCTGCATTACAAGCTGGGCGACAAGCTGGTACTGGCCCACGGCGTGGCGGCCATCAGCCTGGTCAAACATGATGACAAGCCGTTCACCGTGGTCGGGATTCTCAAACGTACCGGCACGCCGGTCGACCGCACGCTGCATATCAGTCTGGGGGGCATGGAAGCGATTCATATCGATTGGCATAACGGTGTGCCCGCCCGAGGCGCCGGGCGTGTCACTGCGGATCAGGCGCGCAATATGGACCTGACACCGCAAGCCATCACAGCGTTTATGCTGGGCCTTAACAGTAAAATTTCGACCTTTGCCTTGCAGCGTGAAATCAATGATTTCCGTGGTGAACCGATGATGGCTATCTTGCCCGGCGTGGCCCTGCAAGAGCTTTGGAGCTTGATGAGCACTGCTGAAAAAGCACTGTTTGTGGTGTCTTTGTTTGTGGTGTTAACCGGCTTGATCGGCATGCTGACCGCGATTTTGACCAGCCTCAACGAACGCCGTCGTGAGATGGCGATTTTGCGCTCCGTCGGCGCCCGACCTTGGCATATCGCCACTTTATTGGTGTTCGAGGCCTTGGCTTTGGCCTTGGCCGGCGTGGTGGCGGGTGTTGGCTTGCTGTATGTGTGCATCGCCGTGGCTCAAGGCTATGTGCAATCAAACTACGGGTTATATTTGCCGCTGTCCTGGCCAACTGAATATGAATGGACACTGCTCGGCGGTATTCTGGCGGCCGCCCTGTTGATGGGCTGCGTGCCGGCATGGCGCGCCTACCGACAATCGCTGGCCGATGGTCTGTCCATTCGTTTATGAGTCCGGTTTTATGATGACGTCTGCTCTGTCTCGCGCATTGCTTGCCCTCGTGCTGGTGGTGGTGGCTACACCCTTGTGGGCGGCTGAGCCCAAGGAGCTGACCTGGTCGGAAATGATCCCGCCGGACGCCCCGGCCGAGGTGCCAGACATGGCGCCGATGCATGACTTGTCACAGATGGGCGACATGGAGGCCGCTCCGGCGGCCAAACAGGACTTGCCCAATGCGCCGGTGGTGACATCACTGAACGGCCAATTGATTCGCTTGCCGGGGTATATCGTCCCGCTTGAAGTCAATGAAGCCGGGCGCACAACCGAGTTCTTGCTGGTGCCTTACTTTGGCGCCTGCATTCATGTGCCGCCTCCGCCGTCGAACCAGATCGTGCATGTGACCAGCAAGGAAGGGGTTCAGGTCGATGAGCTGTATCAGCCCTACTGGATCGTCGGTGCCTTGCAGGTCAAAGCCAGCACCAGCGAACTGGCAGACGCGGGTTATCAGATGGATGCGCAGAAGATCGTTGTGTATGAGTTGCCTGAATAACTCATACCCCCTCACCCCAACCCTCTCCCAAAGGGAGAGGGGGCTTGACCGGTGGTGTTGCGCCTAACTGCTTTTGACTTTAGTCCCCTCTCCCTTTGGGAGAGGGGGCTTAACCGGTGGTGTTGCGTCTAACCGCTTTTGACTTTAGTCCCCTCTCCCTTTGGGAGAGGGCTAGGGTGAGGGTATGCGGTTAACTTTTAACGAATTTTTCACAACTTTGCCCATTCATTGAGCTGGGTCAACGGAAGCTCATCTTTCGCTCATTACCATTGGTTATATAAATTTTAAACATCCCAATGGAGCTCCAATGCACAAGTCCTTGCTTAGCGCCGCAGCCCTTGCGCTCGCTGTCGTCGCACCGCTTGCCCAAGCACACACGGAAGGCGACATCATCCTGCGGGCCGGTGCCATCACGGTTAACCCGAAAGCCGACAGCTCCAGCGTCAAGGTTGATCAGGGTCCGCTGGCAGGGGCAGATCTGGGTGGCAAGGCGACCATGAGCAGCGACACGCAGCTGGGTCTCAACTTTGCGTACATGATCACCGACCATGTCGGTATCGAGTTGCTGGCGGCCACGCCGTTTGAGCACGACGTCAAGCTGAAGGGCACCGGCCTGGCTGCGGCCAACGGTAAATTGGGCAGCCTCAAGCACTTGCCTCCGACCCTGAGCGTTGTGTACTACCCGCTGGACCCTAAATCAGTATTCCAGCCTTACGTCGGCGCCGGCATCAACTACACCTGGATCTACGACGAACACGTCGGCAGCAGCGCCAGCGCAGCAGGCTTTGACAACTTCAAGGCGAAAAACTCGTGGGGCCTGGCCTGGCAGATCGGTGCGGACTATATGCTGACCGATAACATCATGATCAACGCCCAGGCGCGTTATATCGATATCGATACCCGCGCGACGGTAGAAAACAACGCCGTGGCACCCGGCACGCGCGCCAAGGTCAACGTAGACGTGGACCCATTCGTTTACATGGTCGGCATTGGTTACAAGTTTTAACTAAGCAGCAAGAAAAAAGGCGCCCTATACAGGCGCCTTTTTTATGACCGAGAGGTTATTAACGACCGAGCAAACGGGCCAACCCTTCGCTCATGGGCGTGATTTCACCCAGTGTAAAACGCTGCAACAGACGGCTGTTGTCAGCCCGCGAATGCCGGATGTCGCCGGAGCGGGCCGGGCCATAGCTGATCGGTGGCAACTCTCCCACCACGCCGCTCAACGCCTGCAGCATTTGGTTGAGGGTGGTGGCTTGGTTCAAACCCACGTTGACCGCACCTTCCTCAACCTCTGTGGCCTCGATGGCTTGCATCAGAATGTTGACCAGATCGCCTACGTACAAGAAGTCGCGCGTTTGCTCCCCGTCGCCAAAAATGGTGATGGGCAAACCCTTTACCGCGCGCTCACTGAAAATGCTGATCACACCCGAGTAAGGCGAAGATGGATCCTGGCGCGGCCCGAAGATGTTGAAGAGGCGAAAAATCACCGGCTCCAGGCCATGCTGGCGGCGGTAGAAATTCAGATAGTGCTCACTGGCCAGCTTGTCCGATGCGTAAGGTGTCAGCGGTGCCTTGGGCGTGTCTTCAGCGATCGACTCGCCCTCGCCGTTATTGCCGTAGACCGCCGCACTGGACGCAAAGACAACCCGCTTGACCCCAGTCTCGCGCATGGCCTCGCAGACGTTCAGCGTGCCGATGAAATTACTTTGATGAGTACGTACAGGGTCGTCTACCGAGGCTTGGACCGAAGCAACTGCCGCCAGATGAACGACTGCGCTGCAACCGTTCATGGCCTTGAGGACCAATGCCGCGTCCGCTACGTCACCCTCGATTAGCTCGACCTTGGGGTTGTCCAGCGGCAGGTTGCTGCGTTTACCGGTGGATAAGTCATCGAGAATTCGAACGGCGTAGCCTTTGGCCAACAATGCATCGACCAGATTGGAACCAATGAATCCGGCTCCGCCAGTGACTAAAACGGGTGCATCAACCATGACGATAAAACCTGTCAAGTAAAGTCGGGAGCGCCGCACGCCAGGCGCGGGGCTTGATTCCGAAAGTGTGTAGAATTTTTTTACAGGCCAGTACGGCATGTTGCGGCTCTTGAGCCGCGTCCGGGCACGCTGCATGAGCCTGCGGCGTGGGACTTTCGATGGCCAGTGGGTGCAAGTTGCGCGCTTCGGTCAAGATCGCCTGCCCCAGCGCCAGCGGCGTTGTCGCCTCATGCCCCGCGTAGTGATAGGTGCCCCAAAGCGGAGCCGCACAATCGAGCTGTTTAAGCACAGAAATAATCACGCGGGCAGCATCATCTACCGGCGTAGGGTTACCGCGGCGATCATCGGCCAGAAACACTTCGCCCGGCTTTTCAGCCTGAGCAAGAAAGCGCCCCAGCGTGCCATCGGGACTGTCATCGAGCAGCCAGCCAAAGCGCAACAAAACGTGTTGAGGGCAAATGGCCCTTACGCTTTGCTCAATGCGCCACAACGCCTGACCGCGCAACCCCAGCGGGACAGGCTCGTCCTTTTCACTATAGGCAGTTGCCCGCGAACCATCGAACACGCGATAGCTGGAGGGTTGCAACAAAATGATGTTGTGATGCTGGCACAGCTCAGCCAAACGTTCGACAGAGCGCTCCTGAGCCGCAAGACGAGTCTCGTCCACTGCCCTCGCCTGGAACCAATCGAAATAGTAGGCAAGGTTGATCACCGCATCTGGACGGGTGTCATCAAGCAGTTGTGTGAGGCTTGCAGCGTCCCAGCCGTCTTGCGGCGGACGCGGGGCGAGGAAATTGATGTCTTCCTCGGCACCCTGACGGATCAGCGCCTGCCCGAGAGCATTTCCGCCGCCCAGTAACATAAGGCGCATTCGCATAGATTGTGCAGGCTCAGTCTATTCAAAAGGGTGATATATACCAGAAACCAACCTCGCAAACCGTTGGTCATGATCAACAATTACGCATTTTGCGGGTTTATCCGCCTGTCGTCACTGACAAACTGCGCCGCGTCTCAATGACCCTCATTGAGGCTACCGGGTAGGTCAGCCAGGAGTACCGAGGAGCGCGCTTGCCCACCCACGGGTGCCGCGCCCTCCCCCGACTCCCGAACAGGCAGTAAAAAACCCTGTGGATAATGTTGCGCAAAGTGCACATCATCCGATTTATCCACAAGCTTTTTAAGCCGGCCATTGAACGCACGGCTCACCGTGTTTTGCGCCCCAGACACGGTTCGGAACTGCGCTGTAATTGTCACCCCATCAAGCGTCATGCTATCGACCCCGAAGATGGTCAATGTGCCCTGCAAGCTGAGGCTCAGTATAGGGTCATTGCTGATCTGCTGACCCGCTTCACGGATCAGATCTGTCGCTTTATCCATGTCGGTGTCATACGTGAACTGCACGGTAAAGAAGGCGTAAGCGAATTGCCTGGAATGGTTAATGACCGCCTTGATCTGCCCAAAGGGTACAGAATGAACAAAACCCCTGGAGTCACGCAGACGCAAAGTCCGGATGGTCAGCCCCTCCACCGTGCCAGCATGGGTTGAATCGACCACCACCCAGTCACCGACCGAGATGGTGTCTTCAATAATGATGAACAGACCCGTAATCACGTCCTGTACCAGCTGTTGGGAACCGAAGCCTATGGCCAAGCCGATGACGCCCGCACCGGCCAGAAAAGGAGCCACATTGACACCCAGATTGGCCATGGTGGTGATGGTGCAGACCACCACCAAAATGACTTTGATCGCGTTGCGCATCAAAGGCAGGATGGTTTTGATGCGGGTGCTGGGCTCACGGGTTCCACGTCGATTGGCGGGCGGTTGCAACGCCTGTTGAATGGCGGTATCGAGCACCACCCAAGCCAGCCACGTCACCAGCAAGATCAACAGAATATGCCCTAACGAATCACTGATGACCTTCCCTGTGCGGCTGTCCGAGGCAAAAGCCCACAGCGAAAAACCCCAAATCTGCGCCAGCAGTTCGATAAACGTCACGCTCAAGGCGATTCGCAGCACCGCGTATACCACGGTCATCAACCGCGCCTTATAGGCACCTGCATGCTCGGTGTTGGTCGTAAATGAGTGATGAAAGATCGTGCTCAGGAAAACAGTGCCGATCAACAATGCAGAGGTCAGCAGGGCGTTTCGCAAAGCGCGCTCGCTGCCCTCACCCACACCCAGCAAGTTGAATGCTGACACCAACAGCATCAGCAAAATAGGCCAGTACCACAGCACTGAAAAGATGCGCAGGGATTCCTGCAGCGCCGGCTGCCCTATGCGTTGCGCCAACGCACGGTTACGTATGAGGTGGGCCACGGGCCGACGCAGCCTGATTACCAGAAAAGCAAAGACCGTGCAGGCCAGCAATCCCGTCAGCACCGATACACAGCTCGCGAGGTTTTCGCCGATTTGAGCGGCCGTTTGAGCACTGCTCATGGCATCGCTGAACGCGGCAAAAAAGCCGATCAGAAACAACGGACGCACCGCATACCGCTCAATGATCGCCACCGCTCGACGCTTGTGGCCTATATAGAACATCGCACTCAACGACAGGACCAGCGCGGCACAAAACACGCCGCCGCTGCTGCTGTAAGCGAAACTGAGCGCCAGCGAGCGACTGAGGGAGTCTTGTATAAGACGACTGGCATACAACGTGATGCTCAGGCTGATAAACGAGGGCAGCAGGTAAGGCAGCAGATAACCCAGAAGCTTTTGCACCCTCGGTCTTATCGCAATATCGCGGCGTTTGCACACGTGATGCGCAACCAACCGACCGCCCAGCATCAAGGCAATAAAAACGCCAAACCAAATAGCCGACAACAGGAAAAAGTCGCCTGCTGTACTCCAATCCGGGCGGCTCGATGCTTGCTCTAGCAGCACCCCGGCTTCGTTGGCGGCACGCTCGATACGCAAACGCCACACGTCCAGCAGACTCAAACTCAGTCCAAGTTTTTCTTGAACCTCATCCATCCCCGCACCTAGCGCCCCGAGCAGGCCACCGTCGACCAGCACGGGAGGTTTACCATCTCGCTCCTCGGCCTTCATTACAGAGGCCAGAGTAGGTGCTGCTTGAAGCATGCCGTTGCCTGAGAGCAACAGTACGAGGAAGACGATGACTGCTTTGAATTTGGACAAACCCGCGGGCCTCCTTCACATCCTTGAAAAACAAACCGTAACGAATTGACGAGGCTCGATACAGGGCGCGTCGGTACGTTCGATCAAGTGCAGCGTAGTCAATGACACGTCAGGCGCCAGAAATAATCGGCTATGGCCTGCCTTACGTTGCCACCAACCAATACACGACCCGACAAAATGTGTAACCCGAAGAGCAAGGTATAACAACTGCCATAAACACTAAACGAAGAATAGAACGCTCGAACACTGAAGAACGCGGCCCTTATTAAAATACTTAGGCAATGCGTATAAACGACAACTTTAAAACCCGGTTTATTCTGCATCAACCCAAAGACATGACCGCGCCTACGCACAAGAACAAATAGCCGACATGTATTACAAAAGCAAACAACGGACGCTATCGCTCAAATACAAAACTTCCGATTCAATCCACCAAATGTTTAGAAACTTAAACGGCTCTAACACCCACTTAAAAAACCGGCATTAGCGCAAAGCGCAGCAAACATGAAAGATGATGAAAGTTTCAGTCGACATATTTACAAACACTATTTCATACCTTAGAGTCACTCGCACCGGGCACTACAGGTTTGCAGGCTCATTCGAACGTTGTATTGAATTTTTAATATTTCACAAACTTGTTTGATTGACTTCCCGGAGATCATCAATTGGACACAATGATCGATGCTATTGTGTGCGCCTTGGAAAACCCACAGCACAGCGCACTGCGAGAAATTACTGTCATAGAAGAGAACGGGGAAGAAAAAAGCATTTCATATGCGACGTTGGCACAACAAGCGTTGGCGGTTTCTTCAGCCCTGACCGAATTGGGTGTTGTTCGTAATGACCTGGTTATTCTTGCCCTGCCTGCATCTATCGATCACTTGTTGCTATTGACTGGGTGCGTTCTGATAGGCGCCTTGCCTTGCACAGTCGCATTGCCCGGAAGATTAATGGCAGACTCACCGCGCAACCAGATATATGTTGCCTGTCAGTTATTTGCACCGCGCCTGCTGATCGCATCCGAAAGCAACGCACCCGCACTCCAGAGTTTGCTTGCTCAAATGCCTGTACGTGTGGTCTCGAGCGCAGAGGTGAAAGTCGCGGCCAGCGCAGGTTTTCCAAGCCGCCTGGAACGCTGCCAAGCGGACAGCGGCCATCATGTGCAACTGACCTCGGGCTCGACCGGTCGCCCCAAGGCCGCCATCCTGAGTCATCGCAATGTCATCGCCAATGTGCGCGGTATCGGCGGTGTCGTTGGCTACAGTGCCGACCGCGGCGACGCCTCCGCTTCCTGGCTGCCGCTGCATCACGACATGGGCCTGGTGACACTATTGTCGAACCTGTATTACCAGGCACCTCTGCTCTTGATGCAGCCGGCCAGTTTTATTCGCAATCCGCTTGGCTGGCTCAAACGCATGTCCAGCTTTGGCACAACCACCACGGCTGCGCCGACGTTCGCCCTGCAGTATTGCATTCGCCGTTACCGCGAAGCGTCAATGAAAGATGTCGATCTAAGCAAGTTGCGCAATATCTTTGTCGGCGCCGAAAGGGTCGATGAAGTCTGCCTGAGGGACTTTGCACAGACGTTCTCGCCCCACGGTCTTTCACGTTCTGCGCTGCAACCCTGTTACGGCATGGCGGAATCGACGCTGGCGGTGACCATGCATAATACGAACTTTAATTACGATGAGCAGGCGCTCTCTTACGTGATTTCTGACCGTATCGACTCCGGCTCGGTGATTGACCATTGGCAAGCACGCCGCGCCGACGATAACAGCCGCAGGGTAGAAACCGTACTGTCGATGGGTCGGCCGATTAGCGGGATGCAAGTAGCGGTAAGGGCCTTGGACAATTCCGACGCTAAAGACCGCGAAGTGGGTGAAATTTTCATACGTGGGACTTCTGTCATGTCCGGCTATTTGCCCGCCGAAGGCCAGGCCGAGCATTACCAAAGCGGCGACTGGTTTGCGACCGGGGATATAGGCTATCGAGTGGATGAACACTTATTTGTACTCGGGCGCAAGAAAGAACTCATCATCATCCGTGGCAGTAATTATTTCCCCCATGAAATTGAAGACGTCATTGCCTTACACCCTTTATTGGCAAGCGGGGGTAATGCAATAGCAGCCTTTGGTATCTACGACGAGGCACAGAGAACCGAGAGCCTGGCCATTCTGGTTGAGCTTGACGCCAAGCAGAACCAACTGGAACTGCGCACCCAACTTCAAAACCAGTTGCGCGACAAGTTTGGATTTGGCGCCCACGCCATTAACTTCGTCCCCCCCGGAAGTTTGCCACGCACGACCAGCAATAAACTCAAGCGCCTGGAGTGTCGAACTATTTATCTGCAAACCGTAGTGAACAATAACGACAAGACCGATATAGCGCAGCTTGTGAGTTAACGACTAACCACGCCAGTTACATCCAAACGCTGACGCACTGCAACTTTAAATACTGGATCACTCACTATGCACACTTTGACGCAAGGTGGGGAGACGGGTTCGTCACGCCATTCATTATTGAATGTGTGTGCGCAACCGGTTCTTCACCGCTTATCTATATATGGCGAACTTCCTGCTCAGTTGATCCAGATCATTTCGCGCGCTTGCGTGCGACTGATGGATTCCGACATGTTGATTTCGCAGACGATGCACAACTTTGAGTCTGCCGAGCAATTAAACCGGCCCTCGGTGGCCCTGTCACAGCCGACCCATGAGTTGGAATCTATTCTGGAACGCATTCAGCAAGAAGGGCTGGCGTTGCACTATCGATCATTCATGCAGAACTTCGCCCATTTGTTTTCGCTGTTCCTGACGCCGGATCAATATGAACGGGCACGCGCCAGCATTGATGCCGGCAGCGCCCTGCGTTTCCTGATGAGTGATGCCGGCGGCCCTACTCTCACTAGCTGGCGCACTGTCGCCCAGCCGGAAGGTGATGGTTTCAAGCTGCACATCGACAAGGTCTGGGGCATGTACGCCAACCTTGATGGCATGGCAATTGTTGCCGCCCGCACGCCTGGCTCGTTTTTCCCGTCGGCCTTTCTGGTCTGGCCCGAGCAATACAAGACACTCAAGCGAACGCTCTGCGGCGAACCCTTTCTCGGCGATGTCGTGCAGCTGGGGAACGTCAAGGGCACGGTGCAGGTTTCCCAAGAGGATCGCCTCAAAGTGGGCGGCCCGGCGGTACTCAATAAATACCTGACAACGGTACGGCCTTTTCTGGTGCGCGCACTGATGGCCCATGTTGACTGGCTGGCCAGTCAAGGGCGCCTCGAACTGACGCCGGACGAACGCGCTTCACGCGACTTCATTGCCGCCGCCGCCCGCACCAAGACGCTCGCCGACCGCTACGAGAGCGAAGACGTGCACCGCGTGCTGGCACTGAAACTCGCCTCAAACGAACTGCTTTTGCATCTGGTCAGCCGTGGCGCCGTGGCGAGCTTTCTCGACCAGCGTGACCTGCTGGCGTTTACCAAAATGGAAGGCAGTTCTTACCGCTGTTATCACGAATTGCGCGCCAGCATGCGCGTGGCCAAGCCTGTATCCACCTCCCTTTAAACCGCTCTAACTCAAAGAGAAACAACTATGACTACGACGACTGAAAGCCTCAACACTCTGGAACTTCTGAAGAAGGAAGCCGCCAAGATCCTCAATATCGAAAGCGTTGATACCCATGTCGGCTTGGGCGAGCTGGGAATCGATTCACTCAATGTGGTTGAGCTGATCGTCTATTGCGAACAGCTCTACGGATCCATTGATCCTGAGCAACTCAACATCACGCAGTACACCACCCTGGAGCAAATCGACACGCAGTTGCATCAGCAACAAGTCGCTTGATCGCCAGCCACCCTCATACCAGAAGCTCACCATGTCGAACTCGCAGCCCTTAGCATCAACGCCGTCGCTTGGCACCGTCCCGGCTTTCAGGGTCCATACGGTCGCTTACCGGCGCACAGAAACGCCCTTTGTGGCGTCCCAGGTCAGCCTGGAGGATGCAGCGTTGATGCTGGGGCAGTGGGTAGGCGATGAGGCTTGCCGTCATGCAAGCGCCGCAGGCCCTATCGACGACTACGTGGTGAGTTCTACCGTGCTGTCACAGTTTTTGGCTGACGGTTCGCCACATGCACGCTATTTCCAGGATGAGATAGCCACCCATTACGGGCGCCGTCCTGACTGGATAACCAACGCCTATGAATGCACTGGCTGGGGTTTCATCCTGCGTTACATGCAGAAGAAGGCGCAGTTCAATGGTCGTCGCAGGCTGTTGCTGCAGATTGTCGATACGGACATCCACAATTTTACTTACTGGTTAGGCAACAACCGGTGGGGGAAATCCGGTTTTGGCATCTGCACGTTAGTGATTGACGTGATCCCAGAGGCCCAAAATATGCTGCTCATCGGCACTTCAAGCCAGGCGAATGCGCTGCTGCAATTAGGAAGAAACCTGCGCAGTTTCACCGAAAGCCGACCTGGTTTAGGCATCGCGGTACCGTTTTTCCCGGAGATGTCACGCCGCGCACTGTTCAAGTGCTTCGACACTGCTTGCGTGCATGCCGACCACTATCAACGATTCGGTCATTCCTTCGGCAGCGACCCCTGGCTTTCGCTACTGGGCGAGCTTGGCGCGGGTTCAGCGAACCCCGGCAGCGACTGCATCGTTTCTTCGCTGGCAATGAATGGCTATTTCTCGATTGCCCAGATAACGCTCGCACCCGATCTGCACTATGCATTGGAAGGTGAAATGTGATGAGCGCGCAAACCTGTTCCCTGCTGTTGCAGCGCAACCCGGATCACCACTTGGCGATCCCTTGTTCGGCTCGCAACCTGCCTCTGTTCGAAACGCAAGACTATGCACGCCGAAGTGTGTACGCACACGACAATCCAACGCCGGTACTGGTCAACAACCAACAGTACTACACCCTGCTGTCCACGCTGGCCCGGCGCATTTGGGATAACTGCGGTGAACAAACGCTGCTCTTTGCGCAAGTACGCATGCCTTCCATCGACCTTGCCTTGCCAAAAAACCTGCTCGATCCACGCGTGACGATGGGCGCTCATTTATGCAATGAGGCCTTGTTCTGGGCGCGCCAGATACAGACGCCGGTGGTCTGGATCAGCGCCGAACAGATCCGGCGCGACCTGTGGGACGGCGGCGATAACCTCCTGCACATTGCAGCCTGGAATACCGCACAAACGCCCGCCATCACCCAGTGGTTCTTACCCGACCTGAACTATCTCGCAGCGCAGGTGCATGCATCACCTGTTCACGAGCCGTTCACGACCTCTCAACCGACACGCACGCACGTACAGGGGTGATCATGCAAACAGAGCACAAACAGACAGTGGATGATGGCGAGCCGATCAAGTGGAAATTCTCGGTCGACGCTTACATGTCTCAGACCTACGATTTCAGCGATGACAGCTTGAATGCGCTGTACCAGAAAACCAAGGCCAACCAATGGGATGTCAACACCGACATCGATTGGAGTTACGAGCTCAATCCAGACAATCCACTGGGCATGCCGGACGGCACATTGCTGATCTACGGCACCGATGTCTGGAACAAGATGAATGAACAAAACCGAGCCGAGATTCGCCATCACTCCCAAGGCTGGACCCTGTCACAGGTCCTGCACGGTGAACAGGCTGCCCTGATTTGCGCATCGAAACTGGCAGTGGCCGAAGAAAGCCTCTCGGCCCGTCTGTGTGCCGCCGGGCAAATCATCGATGAAGCCCGTCACATTGAAGCATTCGGTCGGCTGGTGAATAACAAGCTGCCCATCAGCTACCCCATGAGCAAGGCGCTTAAAGGCCTGCTGCAAGACACCATTACCACCGACAAACTCGACATGACCAATCTGGGCATGCAAGTGCTGGTCGAGGGCATTGCGCTGTCACTGTTTCAAAGCATGGTCGCCTACACCAAGGACCCTTTCATCAAAGACTTGATGACTCGCATTCAGCGCGATGAAGCACGCCACTTCGCCATTGGCCGTATCACGCTGGGCAGCGTGTACAAGGAAATGAGCAGCACTGAACGCAAGGAACGCGAAGAGTTTGTGGTTGAAGGGGCTTACACCTTGTACGAACACCTGTGCGCCGACGACATATGGGAGCCGATGGGCTTATCCAAAAAAGAGTGCAGCCACCTGGTCAGGAGTTCGGAAGTGGCCAACTCCATGCGCCGTTCCATTTTCCGCCGGCTGGTGCCGACCATCCGCGAAATGGGTTTGCTGACGCCCCGTGTAAGCGATGCCTTTGAAAAGCTCAGAGTGCTGGACTACGCCGCCATGCCAATGCCGGCTTAACAGGAAGACAGACATGACGTCCCCAACTACCGCGGCAACACACAACTGCGCCCCCTACACGATCGGTATTGAAGCCGCCGCTTACGAACTGCCCGGCGAACGCCAGGACATCAATGACTGGGCTCAGCAATACAAGTTGCCAGCCGAGCGCATAGACATGATTCGCAATGCGGGTTGCCGTTATTTCCATGTGGCACCGGACATCGACGAGGTCGAGCTGGCAAAGCGCGCTGTCGCTCGCCTGCAAGAAGAACAAGGCTTCAAGGGCAGCGACATCGGCGCACTGATCCATGTGCATACCGGGCTCTTCAGCATACCGCCGGCGCCACGCAGTCTGCCCCTGGAAGTGGCCACGGCCTTCGGCATCAAGCCTATCTGGGCCGGCTCGATCGCACAGCTCAATTGCTCGTCGATCAGCGTCGCCATTCAGATGGCCAAGGCGTTGATGAATGTACATAGCCAATTGCACTCGGTGCTGATCGTGTCGTCCGACCGCGTCTTTATTGAACGCTACCGGGTGTTGCAGGCGAGCATATTAAGTGATGGCGCGGGGTGCTTGCTGGTGACCCGTAACAGCCGGCGTAACCGGGTCGGTGCAACGGCCGTGCGCAACTATGGCAGCTGGTACCTGGGCTCCGTGACCAATAACGCGGTGAAAAAGGAAATGTTCAATCTGGAGTGGCACTACACCCGCAAAGTCATGATGGAAGCCGTGGCCGACTGTGGCATGGCGCTAAGCGATTTTTCCTGCATTTTGCCTTACAACTCCAACCACTCTGGCTGGAACGCCTTTTGTAACGCCATGGCGATTCCTGCCTCCACGCTCTATAGCGACAACATCCTGAACAAGGGTCACTCCTTTGGCTCGGACCTGGCCATCAACCTTGCCGATATTGGCTTAAGCAAGGTCGATGCGGGGGCGCACCTGATGAACATAACGGAATCGGACAACGGTTCGTTTTCGGCATTGACCCTTCATCCGGTGAATTGAAATGACCATGACCTCCGCCTTCTCTCCGGTCAGTGGCGACGCAGCAACGACCGACCCATGGCTGCTGAATCTGAAAACGCCGTGCTATGTACTCGACCCCACTGTCGTAATGACCCGTTACGCTGATTTACGCGAGCGGTTGGGTACACCGTTGATTGTGTCGCTCAAGGCCAACCCCAATCTGGATCTGTTGATCCGTTGCGGCCACGCGTTCGTCGACGGTGTTGAGCTGGCCAGCCAGGGTGAACTCGATATTGTGGCGGGTCGCATCAACACCCCCAAATACGTTAACAATCCGTCCATGGATGAAGATTTCATGCGTGCGGCCCTGGCATCACGCTGCACCTTCATTATCGACAGCCTGGAGCAGGCGCAGAGACTGATTCGCGTCATCGGTAAACAGGCCCCGCCGCAAACGGTATTGCGCCTGAATGCGGGTCACCTGGTCGGCTCGGGCAAACAGTTGGCGGACCATTTCGGCATGAGTCGCAACGACGCTTTGCTGGCGACGGTTGCATTGGCTCAGGCCAACGTGCCCATCGCAGGCCTGCATACCTTTGCGGGTTCCAATGCCTTTCACATCGATGACAAGGCTACCGATTCTGCCGCCCTTGCCTACGCGCTCGCTGCCTTTGCGCCGCAAATAGCACGCCTCACCGGCATGCCGGTTGAGTTTCTTAACGTCGGTGGAGGTTTCTCAGAGCACTTCCATAGCCAGACGCAGACGTTTGACGCTTATCGCCAGCGTATTGCACCGCTGCACAAAGACTTCAAGGTCATTCACGAGTCCGGACGCGGAGTCTTCGCTGGCGCAGGCACCTTCGTGACCCGCGTGCGTTCAGTCAAAGCACTGGGTGAACGCTACGTTGCAATCTGCGACGGTGGCCTGAGCCACAACTTCTTGCTGGCCAAAACTGAATCCATGTTGAAGAACTACGCGCAGCCGCGCCTGCTGCGGCGCCAGCAGGCGCCGACTGACGCGCCACTGTTGCCGACCCAGTTCGTGGGCAGTACTTGCAGCCGCGCCGACGTGATCGGCTGGCGCCATGACGTGTCGGCCCCACCGAGCGTGGGCGACCTGGTGATCTTCGAGAACTGCGGCGCCTATAACCAGACCTACAGCGTCAGCGCTTTTCTCTCGCAAAGTCCGGCACACACCTATATCCACCAATCCTAGGGACGTCACCATGACCGCCCACATCAGTTTGTACGACCTTTTGCAGGACAGCGCCCACCAGCATGGCGACCGCCGTGCATTTGCGCAGGGCGCAAAGACAGTGACTTATTCAGAACTGCTGGAGGACGTGCGCCTGACCGCAAAGAGGCTGGCTTATAACGGCGTGCAAGCCGGCGATCGCGTCGCTGTCTATGCCGGCAAGCAGTACGAAACCATCGTCACGTTCCTGGCAATCAATGCCCGGGGTGCGATCCTGGTGCCCATCAACCCTCAACTCAAAGAGCAACAGGCACGCCACATTCTGCTGGACAGCGGTGCTCGCTTGCTCATCAGTACGGGCCCACGCCTCAGACGTATCGAGGCGGCGTTGATGGACATCGAACTCGACACCTGGTCACTGGAAAAACTACAGCCCGACAACTTGAACACGCCGCCCGATACGGCGCCTGTCAACCCACATAGCACCGTCACCGACAGTGACCCTGCTGCCATTTTGTATACCTCCGGCTCGACGGGACGACCCAAGGGCGTGGTGCTGTCGCAACGTAACCTGGTGTCGGGCGCCTATAGCGTCGCTCACTATCTGCGCTTGCAGGCCGATGACGTCATCCTGGGCATATTGCCCCTGAGCTTCGATGCCGGGCTTAGCCAGTTGACCACAGCGCTGGTCAGCGGTGCTTGCTACGCGCCGCTGGATTTCCTGCAAGCAGGCGAAGTCCCGACATTCTGTGAAGCCCATGGCGTCACCGTGATTACCGGCGTGCCGCCACTGTGGATGCAACTGGCGTCCGTACAGTGGCCTCAACCTGCCGGCGCACGCATTCGCTGCTTTGCCAATACCGGCGGGCATATGCCTCCCCCTTTGCTGGAAAAACTCAAACGTGCATTTCCCAATGCGCTGCCCTACTTGATGTACGGCTTGACTGAGGCTTTCCGTTCGACCTACCTGCCGCCGGAAGCGGCCGTCACGCGGCCCGACTCCATCGGCAAGGCAGTGCCCAACGCCGATATCCGCGTGTTGCGCCCCAACGGCACTGAATGTGCTGCTGGAGAGCACGGAGAATTGGTGCACCGGGGGGCGTTCGTCACCCTCGGGTACTGGAATGACCCAGAACTGACCGCTCAACGCTTTCGTCCCTGGGTTCGCCCGGACCGGCAGATTTTGCGCACCGAAACAGCGGTCTGGTCGGGCGATATCGTCTACCGCGACCAAGACGATTATCTGTATTTCGTTGCGCGCAGCGACGACATGATCAAGACCTCCGGTTATCGCGTCAGCCCCACCGAAGTCGAAGAAGTCCTGTTTGCCCTGGATGAAGTGACCGAAGCGGCAGCGTTTGGTGTGCCGCACCCACAACTGGGCGAAGCCATCATCATCAGCCTGTTCGCCCACCCGCACAGACAGATCACGACCCCGGCACTGATCAAGCTATGCAGGGACAAACTGCCGACCTATATGGTGCCGCTGCATGTGTCCTTGCATGACTCGCCTTTACCGCGCAATCCGAACGGCAAGATCGACCGAAAGCAGCTTAAACAGCAGTTTTCCGAGTTTTTCTCCACCCCACTTACGGTCACGGAATAGCCTCATGCTTCGAATTCGCGCTATCGCTTCTCACGTTCCCGATACGACCCCGTTCCGAGCGGTACAAGCCCAGGAAAAAAACATCGGCTATGGCCATCTGTTGTACAAGACGGCTGTCTTTTCCATGCCTCGCGGCAAGGGCAGAATCGACGCCGAAGAAGAGCGTCGGCTGCTCCCTACGGCGAGCATCGCGCTGCCCGTAGCGCCCCCCTTGCAAAGCTGTGCCGACCTGGCTCTGGAAGCGGTAGCGCTCTTGCGCCAACAGGTTGCGCCAGAAACGCTGGCACAAGTGACCCACATAGTGGTGACCAATACCGCCCTTAACCAACGCATTAACGAATCGGTCGCAGGCCGTATCCAGCATGCACTGGGTTTGCCCAAAGCGTTGCCTTTCGCCATCGGCCAGTCGGGCACTGCCGGGGTATTCAACGCACTGACCATGATCGAAGCGCTGGTCAGTCTCGGCGGCAAAGTACTGTTGGTGGCGTCCGATAAGTGGCTTTACCCCTTCTTTCGCGCCTGGGGTGATCTGGTGGTGTATGGCGACGGCGCAGCCGCCATCTTGCTCGATGGCGAGGCTCAGACGCCGTCAGGCTGGGGGGCCATACGCGCCTCAGCGATGCACTATGGCTCGGCCATTGACAACCCCTGGAAACTGACGCCTGCCGCCCAGGCTGAACGTCTGCATCCGATGGCGGTAAGCGCAGCGCAAACGGCCATCGAACGTTCCGGCCTGAAAGCCAGCGACATCGATTGGGTGTTGCCGGCGGGATTCAGCGACAGCTTCACCCTCGGCGTCAGTCGCGAACTGGGCATTGCGCAAGAGCGACATTTCGAATTCGGTGCCCGACCTCACCACTCAAGCGCGGCCCCCTTGCTGTCGCTGATGCGCCTGCGTGCCACCCTCCCTCAGGGTAAAACGGCCACCGCCTTGCTATGGGATGCAGCGTTGTGCGGCACCGCTGGCGCCATTGTGGCCGAGATACAGGCTGGCGCCTGAATCAAGATTCAAACCGCTTATTAATCAGGAAAACCTATGTCTGCTTATAAAGTCAGCCTGCGTGAGCTTCGCTTTTTTTTGTGGGAACTGCATAAAACCGACCAGCAGTTTCTCGCACGGGTACCGTTCAACGACAAGAGTCGTGCCTACTACGATGCCTTGCTGGAGCGCGCCAGGGCGTTCGCTTATGAGTTAGGCAAAGCCTATCAAGCCTCCGACCGACAGGAATGCCACTTGCTGGAAAACGGCACAGTCGAAATCCCCAAGGAATTCCACGGGCTTTGGCAACGCTATAAGGCTGAGTGGATTCAGGTGCTGGGCAACGACAGCGAATCGCAGCAACCCTCCATGCCCCCCCTGATCCGGCAAACCATTCAGGAAATGTTCATGGGTGCCAACCCGGCGTTCATGACCTACGGCGGCTTCAATTTTCCGGCCATCAAGCTATTGAAGCTGCACGGTAGCGCAGCGCAAAAGGCAACGTACTTGCGCAAGCTTCAGCACTACGACTGGGACGCGTGTTTCTGCGCCACCGAGCAGCAGGCGGGCAGCGACCTGACCGCTGTCACCACACTCGCAAAGCCTCTTGAAAACGGCGAATACGCCGTCAGCGGCGAAAAAGTCTACATCTCGGCGGGCATGCATTCGCTGACTGAAAACACCGTTTATTTTGTCTTGGGCCGCATCAACACCACGACCTCGACCTCTTACTCCCTGTCCTGCCTGCTAGTGCCGCGTTTCTGGCCCAACCCGGTGACCGGTGAGTTGGAAGACAACCACGTCGAGTGCACGTCATTACTGCGCAAAATGGGATTGAAGGGCTGCGCCAATACCCACCTGGTGTTTGGTCGAAGCGGCACTACCCGCGCTGTGCTGCTGGGCGACCGCAAAAATGCCGGCTTGCTGCAACTGGTGCCCTTGATGAATCAGGCGCGTATGAGCACGGCGATTATCGGCCTGGGTTTGGCGTCCAGCGCCTATCTGCATTCAGTGGATTTCGCCGGTAAACGGATCCAGGGCCGCGCCATCAGTCGAACGTCCGATGCCAGCGCTCCCCCTCAGGCCATCATCGAACACGCTGATGTACAGCGCATGCTGCTGGAAATGAAGGCTCGGGTAGAGGGCTGCCGTGGGCTGCTCGGCAAATTGACCGGTGCCTCGACCCAGGCGTTTGCCCTGGAAGCCGACTCTGCACTGGACGAAGCCCAGATCGAAAAATACCGCAAGCTGGTGCTGTTGTTCACCCCGGTGTGCAAGGCTTTTGTCTCGGACCAAGCCTGGAAAATCTGCGAACTGGCGATACAAGTGCATGGCGGCATCGGCTACACCGATGCTTACCCTGTCGAGCAAAATGCGCGCGACGTAAAAATCCTGTCGATCTGGGAAGGTACTAACTACATCCAGTCTCAGGACTTGGTGCGCGACAAGCTGGGATTTGGCAGGAACTCACGCCTGATCAAGTTTCTGCGTGAAGAACTGGATGCCTTTTTGAGCAGCAAAATGGCCGTCAGTACTGAACTGAACGACACATTCCCGGCACTGGAAAACGCCATGCTCGCCGTTGAGCAGGCGCTTTCACGTATCAATGAGCACGTGCGTGCAGGCCGCACCCACGAAACCAGCCAGTTCTATACCCGTTTTCTGGAAATGATCGGCCTCACCGCCAGCGCCTGGGTGCTGCTTGAATCGGCCTGCGTGGCAGAGCGTCAGTTGCTCCAGCCACAGAGTGCCGAAGAAGCCGCTTTTTACCGTGGCAAGGTCAAAACCGCGCACTATTTTTTCGCCAACATCCTGCCGACGGTTACGCAACACGCCCACACCCTGGAAAACCTGCTGGTCGCTCACTGCAGCATTGGGCTTGATGAGTTGGTACAGACAGACACTCCGACACCCGCATCGCCGCAGAGCCTGTTTGGCGGACCGCGCACGCTGTATCGCGGCACTAATATCGACGGCGCCACGATAGAGCCAAATGAAGGCCTGTGGGTCAGGGGTCGCAACCTCAATGACCTGATCGGCATCGTCGACTTCCCCACTGCACTATGGCTGGCGTGGTTTGGCAGCATGCCGTCCACTGCACAGAGCCAGGCCGTTGATGCCGTGCTGGTGCACATTGCCGACCACCTGTCGCAAGCCCCCGCCTATCGGCGTGGTATCGAAGCCGTCGCCGACAGCGGTGCAGGCATCGTTCAAGCCGCAGCCTGCGGCCTGCTCGGCGATCTGGCAGCGCTGGAAACTATCGCCCTGAGCGAAGCGACCGCGCGCGGTTTGCCCACGCATCAGGATTTCATCCTGGGCCTGATCAGCGTTGCCTCAACCCCGCATTTCCTGCACGCGGCGCTCGGGTATGCAGCCCCCGGCGCACCATCAACCCAGCACGCCGAGGCCGTGTTGACTGCAATGGGTGCGCCCCATATCGATCCAGTATCCATTCGTGTCGTCGACGCCCTGCTGGTGGCCTGGCACGCCGGTTTCGGCTACATCACGCCGACGGTGCTGGTTCCACGTACCGCCATCGGCACCGGCGTCACCCTTGCGCAGGCCGTGGCGGCCGGTTTCATGGCCAGCGGGCCGAAACATGTCGGCGCAGCAGAAGAGGCAATGACCTGGCTCAAGACCATCCGTGCACAAGACAGCCATGCGGACATACGGCAAGCGGTCGACCACGCGCTGGATCAACCGGGCAACTTGCTATTCGGCTTCGGCCATCCGCTGTTTGTGCAGGATCCACGGCCGCCGCATATCAGTGACCTGTTTGCCAAATGGGGCTTCGGGGGGCGCTACCTGGAGATCTTCGACGTCGTCTGTGCCCACGTCCTGGAACGTAAAGGCTTACGTCCGAATATAGATTTCATCACCGCCGCGGCCCTGCTCGATCTCGGCGTGACGCAGGCCCGCTGGAGTGTTGGCCTGGGGCTCTGTGGCCGGGTGGCTGCCATGGTCGCGCATGCCATCGAGCGACGTGATCGCCCTGCTTTCGGTGTGAACAGCAAAGCCGCGCGCAAGTTGTTGGCCACCGTGCCAGTGGGTTGGCTGTAGGACAAGAAACGAGCAAGCCGCACCTGATATTCAAACGCTGAATTTTCTTCCAACGCCATCCACGACGAGAACGTTTACATGTTATTGAAAAATCTACGACCTGCCGACGAATACGACCGCTTTGCCTCGCAAGCACTGGAACCCTGGGATGTGTTGTTCGTCACCCGCATCCGCCAGATTGCCCGCGACTTGCAGCCCGGCGCTCTGGTCGATATCGGCACCGCCACCGTCGTGGTCCCGGTGCGCCTGGCGGCCGACCCCGTATTAAAGGGCTGGCATTTCATCGGCCTGGATCTGGACGAAACCATGCTCGAAGGGGGCCGGCCGCGCATCGAAGCCTTGGGCCTGAGCGATGCCATCGAACTCAAGGTGGGCGACGCCCTGGACCTGCCCTTCGCGGACAACAGTCTGACAATGGCTGTCAGCCGCGCCACCTTGCATCACTTGCCGGACAAGGTGAAAAGCCTGACGGAGATGTATCGCGTATTGCAGCCGGGCGGAGTTGGCCTGGTGCACGACATGCGCCGCGACGTCGCCCCCGACTTGCTGGAAAAATTCACTCAAATGCGCGCTTCAGTGGGTTATCCACCGACCCATGTCGAAGAAAAAGTCACCCTCGAAGAAGCGCGCGCGCTGGTCGTCGAGGCCGGTCTGGACCACTGCACGGTAGTGACCAGCCCCAGCTCCGGCATGGGTGCGCTGGGTTTCGAAATCCTCATTAAAAAGCCTGTGTTGGCTTGATATGCAACTCGCCAGGGGAAAGACTATGGACCAACGTACAGATCGGGCTGAGCACTTTCAGGAAATGCTGGGCAGCTCGCAGGTACAGTGTGGTTTTCTGTCACCTGAGCGCATGCCGCTCGTCATTACGCCTGTAGACAGCACGCTAAGCGGTGACCGCGAGGTTTTTGCGACGTGGTATCGCCACCATCAGGCGGTCTTCGACAGCATGCTGCTGGAATTCGGTTGCCTGTTGTTCCGTGGCTTTCCACTGCGCGAAAACGCGGACTTCCAGGCTATTGCGCAGAACTATCCTGAGCATGCGTTCGGTTATATCGGCGGCGCCACGCCACGCAAGAACATCGAGGGCAGAGTCTACGAATCGACTCGTATCCCGGCCACCCTGAAAATCGGTCTGCATCAGGAAAAGGCCTACATGGCGCACTACCCACAGAAATTGGCCTTCTTTTGCAAACATCCCTCCGAACAAGGCGGCGAAACCATACTGTGTGACATGCGAGCCGTTACCCGCCGCCTGCCACCGTCACTGATCGAACGTCTCTGCGCCGCGCGCATTTTGTACTTGCGCAACTTCCGGGCACCCAGCACGCCCGAGAATGAACCGCGCAACACCCACATGCGCGAATACCACCGGCCCTGGGATGAAGCGTTCCTGACCGATGATCCGCAGCGGGTGGAACAGCTGTGCCGCGATACTGACCTCGATTACCAGTGGCTCGAAGATGGCAGCATCACGGTGTCGCATACCGGTGACGCCGTTTTAAAACATCCGCTGACGGGCGAACCTATATGGTTCAATCAACTGTCGACCCAACATAACAACACCCGCTCCCTCGGCAAGCCGGGTTACACCTACATCCAGCACGCCTATCAGGACAAACTGGCACGCCCGTACGATGTGCGGCTCGGCGATGGTACGCCGATCTCGGAGGCTGAAATCGCGCCTATTTACGACGCATTGGAGGCGCAGGAGATCGCCTTTCCCTGGCACAGCGGTGACCTGCTGTTGATCGATAACATTGCCGTCGCCCATGGCCGCAATCCCTTCAAAGGCAAACGCGATGTCCAAGTCGCGTTGTTCGATTGAACATGAACAGTCAACGCCTGATGACGGACGACAAACCCGGGCTGTCCGAAAATGCCCTGCATCCTGAGAGGCAGCACGCACGCACGCGCATTGATGAACCCTATGCGGCGGCGGCCAAACTTATCCAGGTCAGCGCCGGCAGTTTCCGCTTCGAGGTCCGCGATCTGTATTTCGAACGCGGTCGCCATACCGCCATCATCGGCCCCAATGGGGCCGGCAAGAGCACCCTGATCGAAGCCTTGCTCGGGTTCCGGCAGGCGCATCTGGAAGGCGCTCAGATTCTGGGGGTTCCAGCGGCGCGTTTTCTGCAAAGCACCCGGCACCGCAAGCGACTGGGGGTGCAACTGCAGCGGGTCGAATATGAAGACTCGTCCAATGTCAGAGAGATTCTCGATTTGCATCTGGCCCTGTACGGCAAGCAAGACCCACAGGTGGCGCAGGCACTGGATATCGAAGCGCTGCGCACACTCCCCTATCGGGCACTGTCACGTGGCCAGAAGCAGCGGCTCGATTTGTTCGTGGCGCTGGCTCACCATCCGGAAATTGCAATCCTTGACGAACCCTTTACCGGGCTTGACCGGGCGTATATCGAACGCGTCGCACACCTGCTGCGGTACGAGCTGGCTGACCTGACCATCATTATGATTTGCCACTCGGTTGAGGAACTGGATACAGCAAGCGATGTGGTGTGGGTGTGCAACGGCGGGGTTGAGTATCGGGGCGATAAAGAAGCATTGAAGAACCGCCTGGTTGGCGCCTTCCATGCCTATTTGCAGCTGGACGACCGTGATCAGATCAACGCCATCTATCAACAGTTGGAACGCGAAGGCGCCACGCTGCGGCTGTCGAGGCCTTCAAGTAATGAAATCAGCGTCTATGGCACCCAGGAACTGGACCGGTCGATACGCACCCTGATCGGTCATGTCGCGTTCCAGCACTTTGAGTTCGGCCCCACCCACTACCGCGATATGTTGCACCTCTGCGCCCAGGGGGAACAGCATGTTTAGCATACTGGCGATATTGACGCGCAACGAGCTGCTGGGGTTTTTTCGCAGCAAATCGGCGTTGTTCTGGGCGCTGGCCTTTCCCATTCTGCTGCTGACCGTGATGCTGATGGCTTTCGGTCATCCTGGCTCACTCGGCACGGTCAATGTCCAGTTTGTGGACGCTGACCAGGCCAGCTCGGATACCAGCTGCCAGTTGGCGATTGAGCAGGCATTTGCGGGAGGAGATCCAGTAAAGGCCAGTTTTTCAACCGTCAGCAGCACGGCTGCCTCCGCAGCAGATACGGTACGCATCGTATTTGCGGCAGGCGCCGAACCGCTGCAGGTGCACTATGACTTCAAGGGTCAGCTCGCGGTACGCGCCGCCGCGCGCGTGATCGAGATCGCCGCGGTCAGGTGTTCGGCGGCCAAGCGCGGGATTGTGTCGACAGACCTGGTGCGTTTCGAAGATACGGCCTCCGGCGCCAAGCCCTTCGACTACGGCCAGTTTTTCACAACCGGCATTTTGGTCATCTGTTTGATGTCACTGGGCATCATGTCCACCGCCTTATCGATTGCAAGCTTGCGTGAGCACAATGCACTCAAGATCTACGCCTGCTTTCCCGTGCCGAAGCTGGTGTTTCTGGCCTCGATCCTCCTGTCTCGGGTCGTCATGATGCTGATTTCGGTGGGCACCTTGCTGTTGGTGGCGCGTTATGGATACGGCATCGACATCTCGCTGTGGAGTTCGCAAACCTTGCGTGCGTTGCCGGTCATTCTGCTGGGCGGCGCCATGTTGCTGTGCCTCGGCACCCTGCTGGCCAGCCGAACCTCCTCGGTAAAAGAAACCGAATTGCTTTGCCATCTGATCCATTACCCGGCCCTGTTCTTCGGCAACCTGACCATCCCGTTGAACGATGCGCCCGCCTGGATCAAAAACATTCTCTCGGTGATTCCGATCAACCAGTTTGTCTCGGTACTGCGTCAAGTGATGCTCGAAGGTGCTTCGTTGCCTTCGCTGTGGCTGCCCTTGTTGACCATGGCAGGCTGGACCGCATTGTTTCTCACCGCAGCAACCTTAATGTTCCGCTGGCACAAGAGTTAAGCCCGGGACTCAGGCATTTCATTGCACCTCTATTCAAGGAAACCAGCATGTCTGTCAGCCAGTTAGGCCGTGCCTATTTGTCGAATGCCAGTGCATTCATTCCGGTGATCGTGTTCCTGTTGTATGGCCGTTTCGGCCCAGGTGAGGCAGGCGTGCGCTGGGAGACCGCGTATGTGGTCAGCGGTGTTATCAGCATTGCGCATATGTTCTGGCTGTTCAAATACCGCCCTGGCCATTGGATCGCACTGAGCGTCGACCTGTATCTGATGATTGGCGCCCTGTTGGCCTCGGTCTCTACTGCAGCGTTGCAAGTGTGGGGGCAGGAGCTTGGGGCAGCGCCCGTGCTGGCTTGTGTATTCGTGATTGGCATAGCTGCCACCCGGCTTTCTCCTCTCGGTTTCATCGGCGAAACCAGCAGCGATCAGGGGTTGGTCCGAAAACTCTCTGTGATGCTGCTGGCTGGCGCGGCAATCGCAGTCGCGGTGTCGCTGACGTTTCGCCATAACACGCTGCTGGGAGGCGTATTGCCCATCGTCGCACTGGTGCTGGTACGCAGCCAGTTGCTCAAACGCATGGTTGCCACGCAATGAGCGACCTGGAAAAAACCGTGGACAGACAAGCCTCGGGACTCGACGCGTTCCTGGCCGAAGTCGCCGAAGTGTTGGGGCAGGCGTCACTGCTGACCGGAGCGGCCTGTGCCCCCTATGAAATTGACGTTGCTCATTGCCGTGGCAAAGCGGCGGCGGTCGTCATCCCGCGCGATACCCACGCGGTCAGCGCGCTGATGCGCATCGCTGTGCGCCATCGCATACGGCTGATCGCCCAAGGCAACCGCAGCGGATTGGTGGGCGGTGCCATCACCGACAACTCCGGCAAGCAAGTGATCGTTTCCCTTTCGCGCCTGCGCCGAGTGCGCGAGATTGATCCCTTGAACCGCACGGTCATTGTCGAAGCCGGCGCACTCTTGTCAGAACTCAATCGCACACTGGAAACCCACTCGCTGTATTTTCCTGTCGATATCGGCAGCGATCCGGCGATAGGCGGATTAATCGGCGCCAATGCCGGCGGCAGCCGCTTGCTCAAGCATGGCGACGTGCGTCATAACCTGCTCGGTATCGAGGCGGTTCTGGCCGATGGTGACGGCACCGTGGTGCAGCTGCTGGCACCGCTGCGCAAGAACAATACCGGGCTTGACCTCAAGCAATTGTTTGTCGGCACCGGTGGCGCCTTCGGGATCATTACGGCGGCGACGCTGGAACTCCAGCGCATCGACCAGTCGACGCAGAGCATGTTTGTAGCCTTGCCTGACCATGCGGCAGCGCTTGAGGTGCTGCATGCCTTCGAGCTTCATTTTGGCGATCTACTGGGCGCTTTCGAAGTGATATCCGACGCGGCTCTGGCCATTACCTTGCGCAACTTCCCCACGCTGCGCCACCCGTTCGGCCAATCGTCGGCAGGTTGTTATGCCCTGATAGAGATCGCCAGCAGCATGCCTGGCTTGCACACGATTTTTGCGCAACGAACGGAACAGGTGTTGGAACAGCTCTATGAAAGCGACCGGATTCTCGACGCCGCCTTGGGCAATACCAGCAGCTTTTGGCCGCTGCGAGACAACCTGCCGCTGGCCATCGCCAAGGAAGGTCTCCCGCTCTCGTTCGACGTGGCATTTTCGCGCTCGCGATTGGTCGCTTTCCGCGATCAAGCTGCACAGTGGTTACAGCACGAACATCCGCTGCTGCAGCTTTACGATTTCGGCCATTTTGCCGACGGCGGCTGCCATTTGATTGTGCTAATCCCGCACGCCTGTATCGCCCAGTACGGCATCGCCAAGGTGGTCGCTTTGCGTAGCGGCCTCTACAAGCTGGTGTCGGAAAACGGCGGCTGCTTCAGTGCAGAGCATGGCGTCGGGCCCGTAAATGCCGCTTATTACAGTAAGTACACGGCCCCTAAGGTGCAGGAAATCAGCAGGGCTATGCAGCATTTGATGGACCCGCAGGCTGTGTTGGGCCGCTACCGCTACACATAGCGCCAAAGAAATCTGAAACCCCTGCACCGATCAATTCAAGCCATACGTGTCTGACGATGGCACAGCACGCTATAGGAAATATGATGATTACCGGCAATATGCTTATCGGTCAGTCGGCAGTGCGTGGCGACAAAGGATCACTGTCTGCAATCAATCCTGCCACCCATGAAACGCTGACCCCCAACTTCGGCGTGGGCGGTATCGCTGACATTGAGCAGGCCTGCACGCTGGCGCAGCAGGCCTTTGATCGCTACCGCGAAACCACCGCAGAGCAGCGTGCTCAATTCCTCGAAGCGATCGCCACGGGCATCCTGGCGCTCGGGATCACGCTGATCGAGCGCGCGGCCCTGGAGTCTGGCTTGCCTGCCGCGCGCCTGATCATCGAACGGGGCCGTACCGTGAGCCAGTTACGGCTATTTGCAACGGTTGTGCGCAATGGCCAATACCTCGGCGCCACCCTGGACAGCGCTTTACCGACGCGCATCCCTTCTCGCTCCGATCTGAGGTTGCGCAAGATCGCACTCGGTCCGGTTGCTGTATTTGGTGCAAGCAATTTTCCCCTGGCGTTTTCGGTTGCCGGCGGCGATAGCGTCGCAGCGTTGGCCGCTGGCTGCCCGATAGTGGTCAAGGCGCATGAAGCTCATCCAGGTACGTCTGAACTGGTAGGCCGGGTGATTCAGCAGGCGGTTGCTGCCCACCATTTGCCAGAGGGCGTGTTTTCCCTGCTCATAGGCGACAGTAATCTGTTCGGCCAGACTCTGGTCAGTCATCCCGCAATCAAGGCCGTCGCCTTCACGGGATCGCGACAAGGCGGCTTGGCGCTGATGCGTACAGCGGCGCAACGCAGCGAGCCGATTCCGGTATACGCCGAAATGAGCTGCATCAATCCCATGTTCCTGTTGCCCCATGCACTGTCAATGCGCGCCAGCGAAATCGGCCGTGCATATGTGGACGCGCTGACAATGAGTGCCGGGCAATTGTGTACTAATCCCGGATTGGTGATTGCCCTGGAAGGTCAGCCTCTGACCGAGTTTTGCAACACCGCCCAGGAAGCCCTGTGCAAAAAGGCCGCGGCAACCCTGCTGACGCCAGGCATTCATCATGCCTACCTCACCGGTATCGAGGAGACGGGCAATATCAAAGGTGTGACGACGCTGGCGCAAGGTTGCACTGCCCAAAAGCCATGTGCAGCACAAGCCACAGTGTTCGTAACGGATGCAGCCACCTTTCTGACGACAGAACGACTGGGCGACGAAATATTCGGGCCCAGCTCGCTGATAGTCGCCTGCAAGAATGAAGATGAAATGCTGGCTGTCGCCGAGCACCTGTCAGGACAGCTGACAGCGACATTGCTACTGGATGACGCTGATCTTGCGCTGGCCAGAAAACTGCTGCCCATCCTTGAGCGCAAGGCGGGCCGCATTTTAGTGAACGGTTTTGCGAACAACGTCGAGGTTTCTCACGCGATGGTGCATGGCGGCCCGTTCCCGGCCAGCTCGGACAGTCGCAGTAGCGCCGTGGGCGCCAGTGCTATCGACAGATTCTTGCGGCCGGTGTGTTATCAGGACCTGCCTGCGGCCTTGATGCCGACTGCGCTACAAGATGGCAATCCGCTAGAACTCTGGCGGACGGTCAATGGCCAATGTGTGCTGGCATGAGTCGCGCAGATCGCTTCATGGCCTGCCCTTTCAGGTTCGCAACACACAAAGCGCCAGCCCGTCGGTTAAAAAGTCGCTTTGATCTGTAGCCCTACAGCCAATGCGTTTCCTCTTTTTTTGCCGAAGAACGCGCCCGGTTCGATGTAGTACTGCATGTCCGGTCGCACCAGCAGCCAGGGCGTGACTTGCGCGCCATAGTTGAGTTCAAGCATCTGTTCGCCGTTGTCGAGGCTGGCGATCATGTCTGACTCACCAAAATTGATTGCAGCCGCTTCTTGCTCATCGCGCGTGCGCGGATTGATCACGGCGCGGCCATAACCAAAGGCGATAGTATCTTTGGGACGGTTTGCAAAGGGTTTTTGCTTGACCAGACCCACCGAATACCAACGACGCATCGGTGAAGTCGCAGCGTTACTGGTGGCCGCTTGCCCGAAAAGGCGCAATACGCTTTCAGGGTCTTGCTCGTCCTTCCAGATGGCCTGGTCAAACAACACGTAAGCCCCGGTACGGTTGCTGCTCTTTTGTGTGCTGCCAATTTTCTGGTAATTGGAGGTGTCGTAATACCAACCGACTTTGTACTGACCATCCAGAAAGGCATGATTATTAAAAATCGCCTCCAGTGGCAAAATAGCCCCGGTGGTGTCGTTGCTGGGCATGGAAAACGCTTCAGAAGGGCGTGCGTTGTGCTCCGGGTTGACTTGGAACACAGCGGTTTGCAGCGTGAGCGACGGGTTAACGTCGTAACGCAGTTCTCCCCCCCAGTGTGCCGTCGGATAGTTACCCCAGCCACTGCCGCTGGACATGGTTAACGGGTGTGCACAAAAACCGGCGCTCACAAAGTTGGTCAAGATGGGCATCCCCCCAAATTCGGTGCCCATGACCATATATCCGACCTTGGCAGACAGGTCTTTGGAAAACAGATTGCGTTGATAGCTGAACTCGGTCAGCCGGGTGTATTCACCCCCATAGTTTTCCTGAGCTGACAAGCGGTTACCGAGCAAATCTTCCGTGGCGCTGTGGCCACGACGGTCATTGATAATGATCTGCACCACGCCAGCATCCGGAGTGTCGAGTAACTTGCTCAGATCAAACTGCGCGCCAATGCGTATTTGTTGCGCATAGCGAGTGCCGCGCTTTATCCCGCCGTGCAGGTTCGAAATCGTCTCAGAGCTGTATTCACCCGTCAGCTTAATCCCCTTGTCGACCAGCTTCTGTCGCTCCCCTCCCCAATCGCCGGTGAGTGTTGAGCGACTCATCAAGTCCGTAGAATCCGCCAACGCTGGAGCAGGGGCCAACATACAGAACGACAAACCGCTGCACAGGCTGGTAGTCAGCGCGCGGAAAGAAAAAAACATTCGAAAGGTGCTCCGTTGAAAAAACGCAGATGATCAAGGCTGTTTGCAAGTCGCCTAATACTGCTTGCGTCAGGGTGTAAGGACAGGATTGGATAGCGTCGCTTGAAGTTAGTAGCAACGCTTAAGTGTAAGCATTAGCTTTTTGGGAATAAATCCAACTCTGCAAGAAACATTGTTGGTGCGTTCGTAACAATTCACCTTAATGCCAGCTCTTGAACTAACAGGCACGAACCTGAACCGCTGACTCGCCAGATTTGCTCATCGCGTCAATAGCTCACTGTTCGTTGGCCACCCAGCACCGATGACGCTCGGCACATATTGAGTCGCTCACGGCTACTGGATTATTACTGTTTCATCAATATTGTTTTCCAATGCGCTGGATTTATCCGAGACATCATCCGATTAAAATAAGCCTGCTTGCACAAACAAAGTCACAAAACCCAACCCTATAGAGCTCTGACGCTCCGCTCCAGGTTTCGTAGAACCTTCAGTCCTTTGCGTGCAACTGCGCGTTCAGCAACCGACTCACCGGGCAACGGCCTGGTTTTTCAGCGCTTTAACGCCTGAATGACGAGGCTCCAGAGGATTTACGCCCAACCAGTTACGACCGAATCGATCATTCGGCCGGGCTGTTCGCACCGACAACGAACAGTTTTGTATTCACCCATAGAGCATTCATGAAAATGACGGATGACAATCAATCACCCACTAAAAGACGGGCAATAAGCTCGCTCGCGAGAGTAATATTTTCTCTCTTCGTTTTTGCTGTTGCACTGACATTGATATACGGCGGGGTCAAGTTATTGGCTCTGGACGGATCAAGTTATTATCTAATAGCCGGGTTGGCTTATTTGGTACTAACCCCGTTATTGTTATGGCGTAAACGTTTCAGCATTATATTTTCGGCACTTATATTCCTTGCTACATGCGTCTGGGCATTTTATGAGGTAGGCCAGTTCAGTTATTGGGAACTGCTGCCACGCCTTGTGGTTCCAGCCATTATCCTGACACTTAGTTTGTGGGTGGGCGCGACGTTCCCGGGTACATCCCTGACGACTCAGCGCGTGGCTAACCGGTTTGGCTTTGCGGTATTTGCCGCGTTGATCGCCACCTTTATTGCTGCGTTTTACCCTCACGGTGCGATTTCAAATCCTGTGGTCGCGTCGAAGGCATCCGAGCCGAAGGAACCTACTGCCGATACGCCTGAAAATTGGGAATACTATGGTCGCAGCGCATCGGGTACCCGGTTTGCGCCTTACACGCAGATCACCCCAGAAAACGTCAAGGACCTTCAGGTCGCCTGGACATACAGAACAGGGCGCAGAACGACCGGGGCTGGTGCGGGCGTAGACGAAAACACGCCGTTGCAGATTGGCAACGTGCTGTATTCATGCACACCGGAGAATCTGATCACCGCACTGAATGGTGATACTGGGGCTCCTCTCTGGAAGTTCGACCCTAAAGCCAAAACCGAAGAACACGTCACCTGCCGCGGCGTGGGTTATTACGACATCGATAAAGACGACAGCCTGAGTGCTGAGGTCAAGGCTTCGCACGACAACGACCAACAATGCCGTCAGCGCATTCTGGTGTCGTCGGTAGATGCCCGTCTGTTTGCGCTTGACGCGCACACCGGTGCCCTGTGTTCGAGCTTTGGTGAGAACGGTTATGTCGATCTCAAGAAAGGCATGGGCCCGACCGAGAAGAGCAAACGCTATCACCCAACCTCTCTGCCGGTTGTGATGGGTCATCTGACCGTGGTCGGCGGCTGGGTGCGTGACATTGTAGCGGGCGAGCCTTCAGGGGCCGTGCGTGCCTTTGACGTGCTGACAGGTGATTTGGCCTGGGCATGGGACATTGGCGCACCTGAGGGTAAGGACGCTACTGCCGACGACCACCAGTTCACGCTGGAAACGCCTAACGTATGGACTATTCCTACTTACGATAAAGAGTTGAACCTGGTCTACCTGCCAACAGGCAATGGCCCTCCGGACTACTGGGGCGGTGATCGCAACGCGGCCAAAGAAAAATATGGCTCGGCGGTTGTAGCGGTGGATGCATCGACCGGTAAAGCCAAGTGGGTTTACCAGATCGTTCACCACGATGTGTGGGATTACGACCTGCCTTCGCAGCCAGTCATGTATGACTGGAAGAACGCTGACGGCGAGAAAACGCCGGTTTTGATCCAGACCAGCAAAACAGGCAATATTTTTGTTCTGGACCGCCGTACAGGCAAACCTGTTACCGAAGTTGAAGAACGTCCGGTTCCAACCTCACCTGCCGCTGAAGGCGAGCACCTGTCACCGACTCAACCGTTTTCGGTCGGAATGCCAACTATTGGTGTTGAGCCACTGACTGAGAAGTCCATGTGGGGCGTGACGACTTTCGATCAACTGTACTGCCGGATCATGTTCAAGGACTCCGTTTACGTGGGCCCGTTTACACCTCCGTCCGAGAAACCGTACATCGAATGGCCAGGCTTGTTGGGCGGCATGAACTGGGGCGGCATCTCCATCGACGAAAATACAGGCATGATGTTTGTTAACGACATGCGTGTGCCCCTGCGGATGTCGCTGGTGACGAAGGAAGACACCAGCAAGTTCAAAGTATCGACTGACGAAGTGCCCGGTTTCATGGGAACCATTCGTCCACAAGTCGCCGGTATCTATGGCGGCGTGAGAATCGACATTCTGCAATCCCCACTGGGCGTGCCGTGCAATACACCTCCGTTCGGCAGCATGAGTGCGATTGATCTCAATACTCAGAAACTGGTGTGGCAAGTGCCTATGGGCACCGTCCAAGATACCGGCCCTATGGGAATTAAAACCCACATGCCGATACCGCTGGGCATGCCAACACTGGGTGGTCCAACCTCAACAGCCTCGGGCCTGGTGTTCTTTGCAGGGACTCAAGACTACTACCTGCGTGCACTCGACTCGGCAACCGGTAAAGAAGTGTGGAAAGCACGCTTGCCTGTCGGCGCAGTCGCCGCACCGCTGATCTACAAATCACCGGTTACCGGCAAACAATACGTGGTGATCTCTGCAGGGGGCATGAGCCACTCCCCTGACGTAGGTGATTACATCATTGCGTATGCATTACCGGACAGCGCTGAAAAATAAACGGCTGGTTGCGTTTATGTAAAAAATAATCCCCGTTTACGGGGATTATTTTTGAGGCAAACAAAAAGCCCCAAGAGCAGAACTCTTGGGGCTTTTTAGGTAACGCTGAAGCTGTTAAGCCTAAGGCAAGACCTAGAACGGAATATCGTCATCGAAGCTGTCGAAATCCGGAGCAGGCTGTGGAGCCTGTTGTTGCGGCGCTTGACGTTGTTGCTGCGGTTGCTGCTGCGGTGCAGGGCGTTGAGCCTGCTGACGCGGAGCGGACTGCTGTGGCTGCTGGTAGTTGTTACCGCCGCCCTGGTTCTGTTGGTCGCCTTGTGGACGGCCACCCAGCAGTTGCATGGTGCCTTGCATGTCGACCACGATTTCAGTGGTGTAACGCTTGATACCGTCTTTTTCCCACTCACGGGTTTGCAGCTTACCTTCGATGTACACCTGCGAACCCTTGCGCAGGTATTCGCCAGCAATTTCGGCAACTTTGCCGAACATCGATACACGGTGCCACTCAGTCTTTTCGACTTTCTGGCCGGTTTGCTTGTCAGTCCACTGTTCGCTGGTTGCCAGACTCAGGTTGGTCACGGCATTACCGTTAGGCAAGTAGCGAACTTCGGGATCCTGGCCGCATGTGCCGACCAATATAACTTTGTTAACCCCACGGGCCATAACGTTCTCCTAGGCTTCGCACGTCGGCGCTGGGTTAACCAACTGCTCGAGTGTCGCGCGATCCAATAGTTCGGTGTCCAATTTGATATAAATCGCGGCCTCTTCGGCAACGACCACTGCATCTGTAACGCCCGTAACAGCCTTTAAACGCTCAGCCAGACCTGCTTCGCGCAACGCTTCAGGTGACAACGGCAAGCGCAAGCTTGTTACGTAGGGTGGTTCGCGCATGGTAACAGCAAAGGCTAACCAGAGTGCAGCCAGACCTGCGCCTCCCAGGAACACAACCGACAAACCGCCATGCTGGAACAACCAGCCGCCGAGTATGCCGCCCAATGCTGAGCCGAGGAATTGGCTGGTGGAATAAACTCCCATCGCCGTGCCCTTGCCGCCTGCCGGTGACACCTTGCTGATAAGCGAAGGTAATGAAGCTTCCAGCAAGTTGAACGCGGTAAAAAACACCACAGTGCCAATCACCAATGTTCGCAAGCTGTCACCGAACTGCCAAAAGAATAGCTCAGTGAGCATCAACGTACCCACAGCGCCAAGCAAAACTCGTTTCATTTTGCGTTTCTTTTCGCCATAGATGATGAATGGGATCATGGCGAAGAAAGAAATCAGCAATGCGGTCAGGTACACCCACCAGTGTTGCTCTTTGGGCAGGCCGGCCTTTTCTACCAGCGCCAGCGGCAGCGCAATAAAGCTGGACATCAACATGGCATGTAACACAAAGATGCCCAGGTCCAGTCGCAGCAGGTCGGGATGACGCAGTGTTGGCAACAGCGCCTGCCTGGCTACGCCGGACTCACGATGCTGCAAGGTGCCGGTTGAGCGCGGCACCATGAACATGACGATCACGATACCCACCAATGCCATTGCAGCCGTAGCCAGAAACAGGCCGGACAAACCAAAAGCGTTGGTCAGCAGTGGCCCTACAACCATTGCGACAGCAAACGATAAACCAATGGTCATACCAATCATGGCCATGGCTTTGGTGCGGTGCTGTTCGCGGGTCAGGTCTGATAGCAGCGCCATCACTGCTGCGGAGATCGCGCCTGCACCCTGCAGGACTCGTCCAGCGATAACACCCCAGATCGAGTCAGAGTTAGCTGCCAGCACACTGCCGAGAGCGAAGACGATCAAGCCAAGGTAGATCACGGGCCGGCGACCGATACGGTCAGAAATGACACCGAAAGGAATCTGAAAAAGCGCCTGAGTCAGACCATAAGCGCCAATGGCCAAGCCAATCAGGGCAGGCGTCGCACCGGCGAGGTCCATCCCGTAGGTCGCCAACACCGGCAATACCATAAACATGCCAAGCATACGGAAGGCGAACACAAGGGCCAGACCACTTGCTGCTCGGGTCTCGCCGCTGCTCATGCGTTCGCTGTGGGGATCGTGCATGGAAAAACCTCATGTGAACCGGCGGCGATTCTACCAGTCCCATCGTGTAACAGCACACACACGAGAGAGGCGCGACGCTTTGTCACGTAAAAGTTATAAATGGCCTTTAATGACATCGTGCCATTAAGGGCCTGCACACTTTTCGCACAGAACCGTATACTCATTCGTTTACGTAATGCCCGCCAAGCGAGGCCGCAGTGGACAAGATCCTGATACGTGGGGCACGAACCCACAACCTGAAGAACATCGACTTGACCCTGCCAAGGGACAAACTGATCGTCATCACCGGACTGTCTGGCTCCGGCAAATCATCCCTGGCGTTTGACACGTTGTACGCCGAAGGCCAGCGCCGTTATGTCGAGTCACTGTCGGCCTATGCCCGGCAATTTCTTTCGATGATGGAAAAGCCTGACGTTGATACGATCGAGGGCTTGTCGCCGGCAATTTCCATCGAACAGAAATCGACGTCGCACAACCCGCGTTCGACAGTCGGCACCATCACTGAAATTTACGATTACCTGCGCCTGTTGTATGCCCGCGTCGGTATCCCGCGCTGCCCGGATCACGATATTCCGCTGGAAGCCCAGACCGTCAGCCAAATGGTTGATTTGGTGCTGGCGCAGCCTGAAGGCAGCAAACTGATGCTGCTGGCCCCGGTGATCCGAGAGCGTAAAGGTGAACACCTTTCGGTCTTTGAAGAGCTGCGAGCTCAGGGGTTCGTGCGCGCTCGCGTTGACGGCAAGTTGTGCGAGCTGGACGAGTTGCCGAAACTCGACAAGCAGAAAAAGCACACGATTGATGTGGTGGTCGACCGCTTTAAAGTGCGTGCCGACTTGCAGCAACGCCTCGCCGAATCGTTTGAAACCGCTCTAAAACTGGCTGATGGTATTGCGCTGGTCGCTCCGATGGACGACGAGCCTGGCGAAGAGATGATCTTCTCTGCGCGCTTCGCCTGCCCTATCTGTGGTCACGCGATCAGTGAGCTGGAGCCCAAGCTCTTTTCGTTCAACAACCCTGCGGGTGCCTGCCCGACTTGTGACGGCTTGGGGGTGAAGCAGTTTTTCGATATCAAGCGGCTGGTCAATAGCGAGTTGACGCTTGCCGAAGGCGCCATACGCGGCTGGGATCGACGAAACGTTTATTACTTCCAGATGCTCGGAGCGCTGGCCAAGCATTACGATTTCAGTCTGGAAGTGCCGTTTGGTGAGTTGCCTGCCGATAAGCAAAAGGTCATTTTGTATGGCAGCGGCACCCAGAATGTAGATTTTCGCTATCTGAATGATCGCGGCGATATCGTGAAACGTGCGCACCCTTTTGAAGGCATCGTGCCGAACCTTGAGCGGCGTTATCGTGAAACCGAGTCCGCCACTGTACGCGAAGAGCTGGCGAAGTTTTTGAGTACCCAGTCATGCCCTGATTGCCGTGGTACTCGTTTACGCCGCGAGTCCCGTCACGTATGGGTGGGCGAGAAAACACTGCCTGCCGTGACCAGCATGCCTATTGGCGATGCGACCGAGTACTTCAGCTCCCTGAGCCTGACCGGGCGACGCGGTGAAATTGCAGACAAAATCCTTAAGGAGATCCGCGAACGCCTTCAGTTCCTTGTGAATGTGGGGCTCGATTATCTGTCGCTGGATCGCAGCGCCGATACGTTGTCCGGCGGTGAAGCGCAGCGTATTCGCTTGGCCAGTCAGATCGGCGCGGGCCTGGTCGGCGTGTTGTACATCCTCGATGAGCCCTCGATTGGTCTGCATCAGCGCGACAACGATCGTTTGCTGGGCACGCTCAAACATCTGCGTGATATCGGCAACACCGTGATTGTGGTTGAACACGATGAAGACGCTATTCGCCTGGCGGACTACGTGGTCGATATTGGCCCCGGTGCGGGCGTTCATGGCGGCCATATCGTTGCCCAAGGCACTCCGGCAGAAGTGATGGCGCACCCTGACTCGCTGACAGGCAAGTATTTGTCTGGCCGTGTGAAAATCGCCGTGCCTGCCAAACGTACACCACGCAACAAAAAGCTGACGCTGTCACTCAAAGGTGCGCGCGGCAACAACTTGCGCAACGTGGATCTTGAAATCCCGATTGGCCTGCTGACCTGTGTCACCGGCGTATCGGGGTCGGGTAAATCTACGCTGATCAACAATACGCTTTACCCGCTAAGCGCCACCGCCTTGAACGGCGCGACTACGCTGGAAGCAGCTGCTCACGACAGCATTAAAGGTCTGGAGCATCTGGACAAGGTAGTTGATATCGATCAAAGCCCGATTGGACGCACACCCCGCTCCAACCCGGCGACGTACACCGGCCTGTTTACCCCGATCCGTGAGTTGTTTTCAGGCGTGCCTGAGTCTCGGTCGCGGGGCTACGGCCCAGGGCGTTTCTCCTTCAATGTGAAGGGCGGGCGTTGCGAGGCATGTCAGGGTGATGGCTTGATCAAGGTAGAAATGCACTTTCTGCCGGACATCTATGTGCCTTGTGATGTGTGCAAGAGCAAACGCTACAACCGCGAAACCCTGGAAATAAAATACAAGGGCAAGAGCATCCACGAAGTGCTCGAGATGACGATCGAAGAAGCCCGCGTGTTCTTCGACGCTGTACCTGCGCTCGCTCGTAAGCTACAAACGCTCATGGATGTAGGTTTGTCGTATATCAAGCTGGGGCAATCCGCCACGACGCTGTCAGGCGGGGAGGCGCAGCGGGTCAAGCTGTCTCGTGAGCTGTCCAAGCGTGATACCGGCAAGACGTTGTACATCCTTGATGAACCTACAACTGGTCTGCACTTTGCCGACATTCAACAGTTACTGGATGTGCTGCATCGCTTGCGTGATCACGGCAATACGGTGGTCGTGATCGAGCACAATCTGGACGTGATCAAAACTGCTGACTGGTTGGTGGATCTTGGGCCGGAAGGTGGCTCCAAGGGTGGTCAGATCATTGCGACGGGTACGCCTGAAGAGGTTGCCGAGATGAAGCAGTCGCATACGGGTTTCTACCTGAAGCCATTGCTGATTCGCGACAAGGCTTAAATTGACCCACGAAAAAGCCCCTGTCACCGAAAGATGGCAGGGGCTTTTTTTGAGGCTTGAATCGATCAGAGCTGCGACTGGAGGTAGTTCTGCAAACCAATCGATTTGATCAGACCCAGCTGCTTTTCGAGCCAGTAGGTATGGTCTTCTTCCGTATCAGCCAGCTGAATACGCAGCATGTCTCGGCTCACGTAGTCTTTGTGCAGCTCACATAACGCAATGCCTTTACAGAGTGCAGCGCGCACCTTGTACTCAAGGCGCAGGTCAGCTGCGAACATCTCGGGCACTGTAGTGCCTACGTCCAGGTCATCGGGGCGCATGCGCGGCGTACCTTCGAGCATCAGAATCCGGCGCATCAACGCATCAGCGTGTTGTGCCTCCTCTTCCATTTCGTGGTTGATACGCTCGTAAAGCTTGGTGAAGCCCCAATCCTCGTACATACGGGAATGGACAAAGTATTGGTCACGTGCAGCCAGCTCACCGGTGAGCAACGTGTTGAGGTAATCGATTACGTCCGGGTGCCCTTGCATCGCCGCACATCTCCCTGCTTGAAAGTCTGTAGTTTGAACCAAGCCGACCGAGAGGTCACGGATCAATCGCAATAAAACATCCAATATGCGTAGAAAATGAGGCTAAATAACGCAAAAACCGCCCAATTGAGGGCGGTTCTGCTTCTCACTTAGAGTTAGTTCCCAGTTACGCCCAGTGCTTTGGCAATGCCTTCGCCATAGGCTTGGTCGGCATTGTAAAAATGCTGCAACTGACGCTCTACGACATCACTTGATACATTGGCCATGGTGCCTGCAATGTTGTTGATCAACAGCGTCTTCTGTTCGTCACTCATTAAACGAAACAGTGCACCGGCATAGCTGTAGTAGTCCGAGTCTTCGCGGTGATCGTAACGATCGGCTGCACCGCTCAACGCCAGTGGCGGCTCTGCAAATTGAGGAGCCTGCTTGGGTGCATCGGCGTAGCTGTTAGGCTCATAGTTAGGTGCAGCGCCGCCGTTGTTACCGTAGGCCATCGAACCATCACGCTGATAGGTGTGCACAGGTACACGTGGCGCGTTGACCGGCAAGTGCTGATGGTTGGTGCCCACACGGTAGCGATGCGCATCGGCATAAGCGAACACCCGCCCTTGCAGCATGCGGTCAGGCGAGAGACCCACACCGGGAATCATGTTGCTTGGGCCGAATGCCGCCTGCTCAACTTCAGCAAAGTAGTTCAACGGGTTGCGGTTCAACTCCAACTCGCCAATTTCGATCAGCGGAAACTCTTTCTGCGACCAGGTTTTGGTCACATCGAACGGGTTGTCATGATGGGACGCAGCTTGCGCTTCGGTCATGACTTGCATGCACACACGCCATTTAGGGAAATCACCGCGCTCTATCGCCTCAAACAAGTCGCGCTGAGCATAATCGGGATCGGTGCCTGCCAGACGTGCTGCTTCAGCGGGCGGTAGATTTTTGATGCCTTGTTTGGTCTTGTAGTGCCACTTCACCCAGTGCCGTTCACCCGCCGCATTGATCAGACTGTAAGTGTGGCTGCCGAAACCGTGCATGTGACGGTAGCCATCGGGAATCCCGCGATCAGAAAACAGGATCGTGACCTGGTGCAGTGACTCAGGAGAGTGCGACCAGAAGTCCCACATCATTTGCGCACTTTTCAGATTGCTTTGCGGCAGACGTTTTTGGGTGTGGATAAAGTCGGGGAATTTAAGCGGGTCACGGATAAAAAACACTGGAGTGTTGTTACCCACAATGTCCCAGTTCCCTTCTTCGGTGTAGAACTTGATCGCAAAACCACGCGGGTCTCGCTCGGTGTCAGCGGAGCCGCGCTCGCCACCTACTGTCGAAAATCGCATAAAGGTGGGCGTTTGCTTGCCAACGGTATCAAACAGCTTGGCACTGCTGTACTGCGCAATATCACGGGTCAGGGTGAAGGTGCCATGAGCACCTGAACCTTTGGCGTGCACACGACGCTCGGGAATATTTTCGCGATTAAAGTGCGCGAGCTTCTCAATCAGATGAAAGTCATCGAGCAACAGGGGGCCACGAGGCCCAGCCGATCGCGAGTTCTGATTGTCAGCAACAGGGGCGCCACTGGCGGTCGTAAGCGTTTTGGTCAGGCTCATGCTAATCCTTCCTCAGTCAGTCTTGATGCTGCCGGCTAATCGGCTGAGGACGAGTATTGACCACGATCTCTAAACGGGCAAATGCATTGAACTTCACGAACCAATAGAAAATAACAATAGCTAAATGACGCGCACAAAAAACCGGGCACTAGGCCCGGTTCTCTGTAGAGACTGACGTCTTACTCAGCGGATACAGCTTCACCGCCAACTGGACGATCAACCAACTCGACGTACGCCATAGGCGCGTTGTCGCCAGCGCGGAAACCGCACTTGAGGATGCGCAGGTAGCCACCCTCACGAGTTGCATAACGCTTGCCCAGATCGTTGAACAGCTTACCAACCATAGCTTTCGAACGAGTACGGTCGAAAGCCAGACGGCGGTTAGCAACAGAATCAATCTTGGCCAGAGTAATCAGCGGCTCAGCAACGCGACGCAATTCTTTGGCTTTCGGCAGAGTCGTTTTGATCAGCTCGTGCTCGAACAACGACACTGCCATGTTTTGAAACATAGCCTTGCGGTGCGAGCTAGTGCGGCTCAGGTGACGACCACTTTTACGATGACGCATGGTTCATTCCTTACCAAACACAACGTTCGGTGATTACGACGATCAGGCAGTCGCCTTGTCGTCCTTCTTAAGACTTGCAGGCGGCCAGTTGTCGAGGCGCATGCCGAGGGACAGACCACGGGAGGCCAGAACGTCCTTGATTTCAGTCAAGGATTTCTTGCCCAGGTTCGGAGTCTTCAACAGTTCTACTTCGGTGCGCTGAATCAGGTCACCGATGTAGTAAATGTTCTCCGCCTTAAGGCAGTTGGCCGAACGCACGGTCAGTTCCAGATCGTCAACCGGACGAAGCAGGATCGGATCGATCTCGTCTTCCTGTTCGATAACCACTGGCTCGCTGTCACCTTTGAGGTCGACGAATGCAGCCAACTGCTGTTGCAGAATGGTTGCAGCACGACGGATAGCCTCTTCAGGATCCAGGGTACCGTTGGTCTCCAGATCAATAACCAGCTTGTCCAGGTTAGTACGCTGTTCGACACGGGCGTTTTCCACCACGTATGCGATACGGCGAACCGGGCTGAACGAAGAGTCAAGCTGCAAGCGACCAATGCTGCGGCTTTCATCTTCATCGCTCTGACGCGAGTCTGCTGGTTCATAACCACGACCACGAGCTACGGTGAGCTTCATGTTCAAGGCGCCGTTAGACGCCAGGTTGGCGATTACGTGATCGGGATTAACGATCTCGACATCATGATCCAGCTGAATATCGGCAGCGGTAACCACCCCCGAACCCTTCTTCGACAAGGTCAGCGTAACTTCGTCACGGCCGTGCAGCTTGATAGCCAGACCTTTAAGGTTCAACAGGATTTCAATTACGTCTTCCTGTACACCTTCGATGGCGCTGTACTCGTGGAGCACACCATCAATCTCGGCCTCGACTACTGCACAGCCTGGCATTGAGGACAACAGGATGCGTCGCAGCGCGTTGCCCAGGGTGTGGCCAAAACCACGCTCGAGAGGCTCGAGAGTGATTTTAGCGCGGGTTGGACTGACAACTTGCACATCAATATGGCGAGGTGTCAGGAACTCATTTACCGAAATCTGCATGGATGCACCTATTTTCTAGCCCTTACTTGGAGTAGAGCTCGACAATCAGGCTTTCGTTGATGTCGGCGGACAGATCACTGCGAGCAGGAACGTTCTTGAAAACGCCCGACTTCTTCTCAGTGTCTACTTCTACCCATTCTACGCGGCCACGTTGGGCACACAGATCGAGAGCTTGGACAATGCGAAGCTGGTTCTTTGCTTTCTCGCGGATAGCGACCACGTCACCAGCACGAACCTGGTAGGACGGAACGTTTACGGTTTGACCGTTAACGCTGATCGACTTGTGCGATACCAACTGACGAGATTCGGCACGAGTAGAACCGAAACCCATACGGTATACGACGTTATCCAGGCGGCATTCGAGCAGTTGCAGCAGGTTTTCACCGGTTGCACCTTTTTTGCCAGCAGCTTGTTTGTAGTAGCCGCTGAACTGACGCTCGAGAACGCCGTAGATACGACGGACCTTCTGCTTTTCACGCAGTTGGGTACCGTAGTCGGATTGGCGACCGCGGCGTTGGCCGTGGATGCCTGGAGCAGCTTCAATATTGCACTTCGATTCGATAGCGCGCACACCACTCTTCAGGAAGAGATCGGTGCCTTCACGACGTGCCAGTTTGCATTTTGGACCAATGTAACGAGCCATTCTTTACAGTCTCCTGGATTACACGCGGCGCTTCTTCGGCGGACGGCACCCGTTGTGCGGGATAGGCGTCACGTCGGTGATGCTGGCGATCTTATAGCCACAGCCGTTCAAAGCACGGACAGCGGACTCACGACCTGGACCTGGGCCCTTAACGTTAACGTCAAGGTTTTTCAGGCCATATTCCAGCGCAGCTTGACCAGCACGTTCAGCAGCTACTTGAGCAGCGAACGGGGTGGACTTGCGAGAACCGCGGAAACCCGAACCACCGGAGGTTGCCCAAGAAAGCGCATTACCCTGACGGTCGGTGATGGTCACGATGGTGTTGTTGAAAGACGCGTGGATGTGGGCGATGCCATCAACCACTGTCTTTTTAATTTTCTTACGAGGACGAGCAGCAGGTTTTGCCATGACTAAATTCCTGTCGATTCGCTGGTGCGATTACTTGCGGATCGGCTTACGCGGACCTTTGCGAGTACGCGCGTTGGTCTTGGTACGCTGACCGCGTACTGGAAGACCACGACGATGGCGCAGACCGCGATAGCAGCCCAAGTCCATCAAGCGTTTGATTTTCATGTTGACTTCACGACGCAGGTCACCTTCAGTGGTGAACTTCGCCACTTCGCCACGCAGCAACTCAATCTGCTCGTCGCTCAGATCCTTGATCTTAGCGGCTGGGTTTACACCAGCATCCGCACAGATTTTCTGTGAGGTAGTGCGACCAACACCATAGATGTAGGTCAGCGAGATAACAGTGTGCTTGTTATCTGGAATGTTAACGCCTGCAATACGGGCCATTCAGTGGGACTCCAATTGACAGCTACCTACGCCCCGGAAGCCAAGAAATAGGGCGCGAGATAATATCGCTGTAATAACAAATAATCAACCCAGCAGCGCACTAGCTGCTGGGCTTCAAACAGATCACACTCAGCCTTGGCGCTGTTTGTGACGTGGTTCCGCGCTGCAAATTACTCGAACAACACCTTCGCGGCGAATAATCTTGCAGTTACGGCACAGCTTTTTCACCGATGCACGAACTTTCATCACCAACTCCTATCACCTTATGGACACTTCAGCGAAGCATTCCGCTGCCGTAGCCCTTCAGGTTGGCTTTCTTCATCAGGGATTCGTACTGGTGTGAAACGAGGTGCGATTGTACTTGGGACATGAAGTCCATAACAACCACGACAACGATCAGCAACGAGGTCCCGCCAAGGTAGAACGGAACGTTTGCTGCAACCACCAGGAACTGGGGCAACAAGCACACGGCCGTCATATAAAGAGCACCGAACAGAGTCAAACGAGTCAAAACGCCATCAATATAGCGTGCCGACTGCTCACCTGGACGGATACCCGGAATAAAGGCACCGGACTTCTTCAGGTTTTCCGCTACGTCTTTCGGATTGAACATCAACGCCGTATAGAAGAAGCAGAAGAAAATAATCCCTGCACTAAACAGCAGAATATTCAACGGCTGACCAGGAGCGATCGACTGCGAGATGTCCTGCAACCAGCCCATACCTTCAGACTGACCGAACCAGGCACCCAGCGAAGCCGGGAACAGCAAAATGCTGCTCGCAAAAATAGCCGGAATAACACCGGCCATATTCACTTTCAGCGGTAGGTGGCTCGTCTGTGCAGCAAACACCTTGCGGCCCTGCTGACGCTTGGCGTAGTGAACAGCAATACGACGCTGGCCACGCTCAATGAACACCACAAAACCGATAATCGCTACTGCCAGCAAACCGATAGCAACCAGAGCGAAGATATTGATATCACCCTGACGCGCAGACTCGAAAGACTGCCCTATTGCTCTCGGAAGACCGGCGACGATACCCGAAAAAATCAACATCGAGATACCGTTGCCAACTCCGCGCTCAGTAATCTGCTCACCCAGCCACATCATGAACATTGCACCTGCCACAAACGTGGTAACTGCAACGAAATGGAAGCCTAGATCACCAGTGAACGCGACGCCCTGCCCTGCCAAACCAATGGACATGCCAATGGCCTGGACAAGAGCAAGAGCGACAGTGAGGTAGCGGGTGTACTGGCTTATCTTGCGACGACCAGCTTCACCTTCCTTCTTCAACTGCTCCAGCTGTGGGCTGACAGCGGACATAAGCTGCATGATGATCGATGCCGAAATGTACGGCATGATCCCCAGCGCAAAAATACTCATCCGCTCCAGCGCACCGCCGGAAAACATGTTGAACAAGCTAAGTATGGTCCCCTCATTCTGTCGAAACAGGTCCGCTAGCCGGTCCGGGTTGATACCTGGAACTGGGATGTGTGCGCCTATTCGGTAGACGATAATCGCCAAGAATAGAAATCGCAGACGAGCCCAGAGCTCGGACAACCCGCCTTTGCTGAGCGCTGAGAGAGCACCTTGCTTAGCCATTTATTCCTCGAACTTGCCGCCAGCTGCTTCGATAGCCGAACGCGCACCTTTGGTGGCGCCGATTCCCTTGCCGATTGTGACAGCGCGAGTAACTTCACCGGACAGCATGATTTTCACACGCAGTACGTTGACGTTGATCACGTTGGCATCTTTCAGGGTCTGCACAGTAACGATGTCGCCTTCCACTTTAGCCAGCTCGGACAAACGCACTTCTGCGCGATCCATGGCTTTCAGGGAAACGAAACCGAACTTAGGCAGACGGCGATGCAGCGGCTGTTGACCGCCTTCAAAGCCTGGAGCAATAGTGCCACCGGAGCGGGAGGACTGACCTTTGTGACCACGGCCACCAGTCTTACCCAAACCACTACCGATACCACGGCCCGGACGATGCTTTTCGCGACGGGAACCCGGCGCTGGACTCAGATCATTGAGTTTCATCGATTAACCCTCTACACGCAGCATGTAGTAAGCCTTGTTGATCATCCCGCGATTCTCGGGAGTATCAAGTACTTCTACAGTGTGACCGATGCGACGCAGACCCAGACCCTTAATGCACAGTTTGTGATTAGGGATGCGGCCGGTCATGCTTTTGATCAGCGTTACTTTAACGGTAGCCATGATCAGAAGATCTCCTTAACGCTTTTGCCACGCTTAGCGGCAATAGACTCAGGAGACTGCATAGCTTTCAAACCTTTGAAAGTGGCGTGAACCACGTTTACCGGGTTAGTCGAGCCGTAGCACTTGGCCAGTACGTTCTGAACACCAGCAACTTCGAGGACAGCACGCATAGCGCCGCCAGCGATGATACCGGTACCTTCAGAAGCAGGCTGCATGTAAACCTTGGAAGCGCCGTGGGCGGATTTCATGGCGTACTGCAGAGTGGTGCCGTTCAGGTCCACTTGAATCATGTTGCGGCGAGCAGCTTCCATTGCCTTCTGGATCGCAGCAGGCACTTCACGTGACTTGCCACGGCCGAAGCCAACGCGCCCTTTACCATCACCAACCACGGTCAACGCGGTGAAAGTGAAGATACGGCCGCCTTTAACGGTTTTGGCTACGCGGTTAACTTGAACCAGCTTCTCAATGTAGCCTTCGTCGCGCTTTTGGTCGTTATTTGACATAACTTAGAACTCCAGCCCAGCTTCACGAGCAGCCTCAGCCAGCGCTTTCACGCGGCCGTGGTACTTGAAGCCAGAGCGGTCGAAAGCCACCTGCGAGACGCCAGCGGCTTTTGCACGCGTAGCGACCAGCTGGCCAACCTTTGTGGCCGCGTCGATGTTGCCAGTGGCACCATCACGCAGTTCTTTGTCCAAAGTCGAGGCGCTTGCCAAGACTTTGCTGCCGTCGGCCGAGATGACCTGGGCGTATATATGCTGAGACGAGCGGAACACGCAGAGACGCACGACTTCGAGTTCGTGCATTTTCAGACGTGCTTTGCGAGCGCGACGCAGTCGAGTAACTTTTTTGTCGGTCATTTGCTATGCCCTACTTCTTCTTGGCTTCTTTACGACGGACGACTTCGTCCGCGTAACGTACACCCTTACCTTTATAAGGCTCTGGTGGACGGAAACCGCGGATCTCAGCGGCCACCTGACCTACCAGTTGCTTATCGATACCCTTGATCAGGATGTCGGTTTGGCTTGGGGTCTCAGCGGTGATGCCTTCCGGCAATTCGTAATCCACTGGGTGCGAGAAGCCAAGAGCCAGGTTCAGCACTGTGCCTTTTGCTTGCGCTTTGTAACCAACACCGACCAGCTGGAGCTTGCGCTCGAAGCCTTGGCTTACGCCTTGGACCATGTTGTTTACCAACGCACGAGTGGTACCAGCCATTGCACGTGTTTGTTGATCGCCATTGCGAGCAGCGAAACGCAGCTCACCAGCTTCTTCAACAATTTCAACGGACGAATGGATGTTCAGTTCTAGAGTGCCCTTGGCACCCTTCACCGAAAGCTGTTGGCCGGCGAATTTTACTTCGACACCAGCTGGCAGCTTAACGGGGTTCTTAGCGACGCGTGACATGCTTATCCCCCCTTAGAACACAGTGCAAAGAACTTCGCCGCCGACACCGGCAGCGCGCGCAGCACGATCCGTCATCACACCTTTGTTGGTGGAGACGATAGACACACCAAGACCGCCACGAACTTTCGGCAGATCATCGGAGGACTTGTACTGACGCAGGCCTGGACGGCTAACGCGCTTAACTTCTTCGATAACCGGACGGCCTTCGAAGTACTTCAGCTCGATAGACAGCAGAGGTTTTGTTTCGCTGCTGATCTGATAATCCGCGATGTAACCTTCGTCTTTAAGAACTTTGGCTACAGCTACCTTCAACGTGGAAGACGGCATGCTTACGACGGACTTTTCAGCCATCTGGGCATTACGGATTCGAGTTAGCATGTCCGCTAACGGGTCCTGCATACTCATGGGCTAGATGCTCCTGATACAAAAAAAATTAGCCTTGCGGCTACAACTTTCGCCGAGTACTCAATGCTCAAAAAGCACGGGCTCAGGCGAGCCGGTCATTCTAGACACACGTCAGAAATGAATCAAGCCCCAATAGGGGCTTGATTCATATTCAAGGTCACCGGCTGTCAGGATCTTGAGACCCTGGCAGCGATAACTTTGCCTGTGCGCCTTACCAGCTGGCTTTAACCAGACCTGGTACGTCGCCGCGCATTGCTGCTTCACGCAATTTGTTACGGCCCAGGCCGAACTTGCGGTAAACACCATGCGGACGGCCAGTCAGGCGGCAGCGGTTACGCATGCGCGCAGCGCTTGCGTCACGTGGCTGCTTCTGCAGAGCAACTTGAGCTTCCCAACGGGCTTCTGGACTTGCGTTCAGATCCACGATGATAGCTTTCAGCTCAGCACGCTTCTTGGCGAACTTGGCAACCGTGAGCTGACGTTTCAGCTCGCGGTTTTTCATGCTCATCTTAGCCATGGTCCTACTCCAATCAGTTGCGGAACGGGAATTTGAAAGCACGCAGCAAGGCGCGACCTTCATCATCTGTCCGAGCAGTGGTGGTCAGGGTAATGTCCAGACCGCGGAGGGCATCGATTTTGTCGTAGTCGATTTCCGGGAAGATGATCTGCTCTTTTACGCCCATGCTGTAGTTACCACGACCATCGAAGGACTTGGCATTCAGGCCGCGGAAGTCGCGTACCCGAGGCAGGGAGATCGACAGCAGACGATCCAGGAATTCGTACATACGCTCACGGCGCAGAGTTACTTTGACGCCGATCGGCCAGCCTTCGCGAACTTTAAAGCCTGCGATGGACTTGCGAGCGTAGGTCACAACAACTTTTTGACCAGTGATCTTTTCCAAATCAGCTACAGCGTGCTCGATGACTTTTTTGTCACCGATCGCTTCGCCCAAACCCATGTTCAGGGTGATTTTGGTAACGCGCGGAACTTCCATCACGTTCGAAAGCTTAAGTTCTTCCTTAAGTTTCGGAGCGATTTCCTTCCGGTAAATCTCTTTTAGTCGTGCCATGGTCTTATCTACCTAGCAGTGTTCAAGCATCAACCGCTTTTTGGGTCGACTTGAAGACACGAATTTTTTTGCCTTCTTCTACTTTGAAACCAACGCGGTCAGCCTTGTTGGTTTCGCCGTTGAAAATGGCTACGTTAGAAGCGTCCAGTGGAGCTTCTTTCTCGACGATACCGCCTTGTACGCCCGACATCGGGTTAGGCTTGGTATGACGCTTTACCAGGTTCAGACCGCCAATAACCAGACGGTTGTTAGCGAGAACCTTAAGCACCTTACCGCGCTTACCTTTGTCTTTGCCGGCGATCACGATGATCTCGTCGTCACGACGAATCTTTTGCATGTCGGATCTCCTTACAGCACTTCTGGGGCGAGCGAGACGATCTTCATGAACTTCTCAGTACGAAGTTCACGGGTCACTGGCCCAAAGATACGGGTGCCGATCGGCTCTTGCTTGTTGTTCAGAAGAACAGCAGCGTTGCCATCAAAGCGGATAATGGAGCCATCAGCACGACGTACGCCGTGACGAGTGCGGACTACAACAGCAGTCATCACTTGGCCTTTTTTCACTTTACCGCGAGGAATTGCTTCCTTCACGGTAACTTTGATGATGTCACCGATACCAGCGTAACGACGATGGGAGCCACCCAGCACCTTGATGCACATAACGCGGCGTGCGCCGCTGTTATCGGCCACATCGAGCATGGATTGAGTCTGAATCATATAATTTCTCCGACCCCTAGTCCTTAGACTTCCACAGCGCGTTCGAGAACATCAACCAATGCCCAAGACTTAGTCTTGGCCATCGGACGAGTTTCACGAATAGTGACTTTGTCGCCGATGTGGCACTGATTGGTTTCGTCGTGCGCGTGCAGCTTAGTCGAACGCTTAACGTATTTACCGTAGATCGGGTGCTTAACGCGACGCTCGATCAGAACGGTGATGGTTTTGTCCATCTTGTCGCTGACAACACGGCCAGTCAGCGTACGGACAGTTTTTTCGGCTTCAGCCATGATTACTTACCTGCCTGCTGTTTGAGCACAGTCTTCACGCGAGCAATGTCACGCTTAACTTGCGAGAGCAGATGCGACTGCCCCAACTGGCCAGTTGCTTTCTGCATACGCAGATTGAACTGGTCGCGCAGCAAGCCGAGCAGTTGCTCGTTCAGCTGCTGTGCGGATTTTTCACGAAGTTCATTCGCTTTCATCACATCACCGTCCGTTTAACAAAGGAGGTGGCGAGCGGCAGCTTTGCAGCAGCCAGGGCGAAAGCCTCACGCGCCAGCTCTTCAGTAACACCCTCGATTTCATACAGGACTTTGCCTGGCTGAATCTGGGCAACCCAATATTCCACGTTACCCTTACCTTTACCCATCCGAACTTCGAGTGGCTTTTTGGTTACAGGCTTGTCCGGGAATACACGGATCCAGATCTTGCCGCCACGTTTAACGTGACGGGTCAGTGCACGACGCGCTGACTCGATCTGACGAGCGGTGAGACGACCACGAGCAACAGACTTCAGCGCATATTCGCCGAAGCTGACTTTGCTACCGCGCAATGCCAAGCCACGGTTGTGGCCAGTCATCTGCTTGCGGAACTTCGTACGCTTAGGTTGTAACATTTGGCGTACCCCTTACTTAGCAGCTTTTTTACGAGGCGCTGGTGCTTGTGGCTTCAGTTCTTCTTGGCGACCACCAATTACTTCGCCTTTGAAGATCCAAACCTTTACACCGATCACACCGTAAGTGGTGTGAGCTTCGTAGTTGGCATAGTCGATGTCGGCACGCAGGGTGTGCAATGGCACACGACCTTCGCGATACCATTCAGTACGTGCAATTTCAGCACCGCCGAGACGACCGCTCACTTGGATTTTGATGCCTTTGGCACCAATGCGCATAGCGTTCTGTACAGCGCGTTTCATCGCGCGACGGAACATTACACGACGCTCCAGCTGCTGAGCTACGCTCTGCGCAACCAGCATACCGTCGAGTTCCGGCTTGCGGATCTCTTCGATATTGATGTGCACAGGCACACCCATTTGCTTGGTCAGGTCCTGACGCAGTTTCTCAACATCTTCACCTTTCTTCCCGATAACAATACCTGGACGAGCAGTGTGGATGGTGATGCGTGCAGTTTGGGCCGGACGATGGATATCGATACGGCTTACGGACGCGCTTTTTAGTTTGTCTTGGAGGTATTCACGCACCTTCAGATCTGCGAACAAGTAGTCCGCATAAGTCCGACCGTCTGCGTACCAGACGGAGGTGTGCTCCTTGACGATTCCCAGGCGAATGCCAATGGGATGTACTTTCTGACCCATCTCTTCGACTCCGTTACTTGTCAGCAACCTTGACAGTGATATGGCAAGACCGCTTGACGATGCGATCAGCGCGGCCTTTGGCACGCGGCATGATGCGCTTCAGCGAACGCCCTTCGTTGACGAAAACGGTGGCGACTTTAAGGTCGTCTACGTCTGCGCCTTCGTTATGCTCGGCGTTGGCTACGGCCGACTCCAGCACTTTCTTGATGATCTCGGCGGCTTTCTTGTTGCTGAAAGCCAACAGGTTGAGCGCTTCGCCCACCTTCTTCCCGCGGATCTGGTCGGCGACCAAGCGGGCTTTCTGGGCGGAGATTCGAGCGCCCGACAACTTAGCGGCTACTTCCATCGTTCCTTACCCCTTAACGCTTGGCTTTCTTGTCTGCCACGTGCCCACGATAAGTGCGGGTACCGGCAAACTCGCCTAGTTTATGGCCAACCATGTCTTCGTTCACGAGAACTGGGACATGAAGACGACCGTTATGCACAGCGATGGTCAGACCGACCATTTGTGGCAGGATCATCGAACGACGCGACCAGGTTTTCACCGGCTTGCGATCGTTCTTTTCCGCCGCCACTTCGATCTTCTTCAGTAGGTGAAGATCAATAAAAGGACCTTTTTTCAGAGAACGTGGCACTGTCGTATCCCTCTATTTACTTGCGACGACGGACGATCATTTTGTCGGTACGCTTATTACCACGAGTCTTCGCGCCCTTAGTCGGGAAGCCCCATGGCGATACCGGATGACGACCACCAGAGGTACGACCTTCACCACCACCATGTGGGTGGTCAACCGGGTTCATGGCAACACCACGAACGGTTGGGCGAACGCCACGCCAGCGTTTGGCACCAGCTTTACCCAGCGAACGCAGGCTGTGCTCGGAGTTCGAGACTTCGCCCAGCGTTGCACGGCATTCAGCCAATACTTTACGCATTTCACCGGAACGCAGACGCAGGGTCACGTAGACACCATCACGAGCGACCAGCTGAGCCGAAGCACCAGCGGAACGAGCGATCTGTGCGCCTTTGCCCGGCTTCAATTCGATGCCGTGTACGGTGCTACCAACTGGAATGCTGCGCAGCTGCAACTGGTTGCCTGGCTTGATCGGAGCCAAAGCACCCGAAATCAGCTGGTCGCCAGCGCTCACGCCTTTAGGGGCGATGATGTAACGGCGTTCGCCGTCTGCGTACAACATAAGAGCAATGTGAGCAGTACGGTTTGGATCGTATTCGATACGCTCAACAGTGGCTGGAATGCCATCTTTGTCGTTGCGACGGAAGTCGACCATACGGTAATGCTGTTTATGACCACCACCGATGTGACGAGTGGTAATACGGCCATTGTTGTTACGACCACCAGTCTTCGATTTTTTCTCGAGCAGCGGTGCGTGAGGAGCGCCTTTATGCAGCTCCTGGTTGACCACCTTGACCACATGACGGCGGCCAGGGGAAGTCGGTTTGCATTTAACGATTGCCATGATGCACCCCTTCCTTACTCAGCACTGCTGCTGAAATCGAGATCTTGGCCTGGCTGAAGGGAGATTACTGCCTTCTTCCAGTCATTACGCTTGCCCACGCCGCGAGCGGTGCGCTTGCTCTTACCCAGAACATTCAGGGTAGTAACACGCTCAACTTTCACGCTGAACAGGCTTTCGACGGCCTTCTTGATTTCCAGCTTGGTTGCATCAGTAGCAACCTTGAAAACGAACTGGCCTTTCTTGTCTGCCAGAACCGTAGCCTTCTCGGAAACGTGCGGGCCAAGCAGAACTTTAAATACGCGTTCCTGGTTCATCCCAGCAGCTCCTCGAATTTCTTCACGGCCGACACGGTGATCAACACCTTGTCGTATGCGATCAGACTAACTGGATCGGAACCTTGCACGTCACGTACATCAACGTGTGGCAGGTTACGAGCAGCCAGGTACAGGTTCTGATCAACAACTTCAGACACGATCAGAACGTCTGTCAGACCCATGCCAGTCAGTTTGTTCAGCAGATCTTTGGTTTTCGGCGCTTCAACAGCGAAGTCCTGAACCACGACCAGACGATCAGTACGCACCAGCTCAGCAAGGATGGAACGCATTGCTGCGCGATACATCTTCTTGTTCAGCTTCTGAGAGTGATCTTGTGGGCGAGCTGCGAAAGTAGTACCACCGCCGCGCCAGATTGGGCTACGGATAGTACCGGCACGAGCACGGCCAGTACCTTTCTGACGCCAAGGGCGCTTACCGCCACCACGAACGTCGGAACGGGTTTTTTGCTGCTTGCTACCTTGACGGCCGCCGGCCATGTAGGCCACGACTGCTTGGTGAACCAGCGTCTCATTGAACTCGCCGCCGAATGTCAGTTCGGAAACTTCGATCGCTTGAGCGTCATTTACATTTAATTGCATGTCAGCTTCCCCTTAACCGCGAGCCTTGGCCGCCGGACGTACAACCAGGTTGCCGCCAGTAGCGCCAGGAACAGCACCCTTGACCAACAACAGATTGCGTTCAGCGTCGACGCGCACTACTTCGAGGGACTGCACGGTCACGCGCTCAGCGCCCATATGACCGGACATTTTTTTGCCCTTGAATACACGACCAGGAGTCTGGCACTGGCCAATAGAGCCCGGGACGCGGTGGGAAACGGAGTTACCGTGAGTGTTATCTTGGCCACGGAAATTCCAACGCTTGATCGTACCCTGGAAGCCTTTACCTTTGGACTGACCGGTCACATCGACCATCTGACCTGCGGTGAAGATTTCAGCGTTGATCAGATCGCCTGCCTGGTACTCGCCTTCTTCAAGGCGGAATTCCATTACGGTACGACCAGCAGCAACGTTTGCTTTAGCGAAGTGACCCGCTTGAGCAGCTGTTACGCGCGAAGCGCGACGCTCGCCGACAGTGACTTGCACTGCACGATAGCCATCGGTTTCTTCAGTTTTGAACTGGGTGACGCGATTCGGCTCGATCTCAATGACCGTGACCGGAATGGAGACACCTTCTTCGGTGAAAATACGGGTCATACCGCATTTACGACCGACTACACCAATAGTCATGTTGTAAACCTCATGAGTGTACGGGGCTTTCACCCGCTATGGCCGCCCATTTCAGAGCGTTACACGACTAAGACCCAAGTCTTAGCCGAGGCTGATCTGTACTTCCACACCGGCCGCCAGATCTAGCTTCATAAGAGCATCAACGGTTTTATCCGTTGGCTGAACGATGTCCAGTACGCGCTTATGAGTACGGATCTCGTACTGGTCACGCGCGTCTTTGTTGACGTGCGGGGAAACCAGAACAGTGAACCGCTCTTTACGAGTAGGCAGTGGAATAGGACCACGAACCTGAGCACCAGTACGTTTCGCGGTTTCCACGATTTCCTGGGTTGATTGGTCGATCAGGCGATGGTCAAAAGCCTTCAACCTGATACGGATTTGCTGATTTTGCATTGGATTTCAGACTCCGATTGCTGTTCCCACCGAGCGCAATACGCCCGTTAAAAGGAGGCGCAATTCTATAGACGGCCCCAGCGGGTGTCAACTCAATAAAAAAGCCCCCGCTGAGCGGGGGCCTTTTTAAGCGATCAACGATTACTCGATGATTTTGGCTACAACGCCAGCGCCTACAGTACGACCGCCTTCACGGATTGCGAAACGCAGGCCGTCTTCCATTGCGATAGTTTTGATCAGGGTAACAACCATTTTGATGTTGTCGCCCGGCATTACCATCTCAACGCCTTCCGGCAGTTCGCAGTTACCAGTTACGTCAGTTGTACGGAAGTAGAACTGAGGACGGTAGCCTTTGAAGAACGGAGTGTGACGACCGCCTTCTTCCTTGCTCAAAACATAAACTTCAGCTTCGAACTTGGTGTGCGGCTTAACCGAACCTGGCTTAACCAGAACCTGGCCACGCTCAACGTCGTCACGCTTGGTACCACGCAGCAGAACGCCGCAGTTCTCGCCTGCACGACCTTCGTCAAGCAGCTTGCGGAACATTTCAACGCCGGTGCAAGTGGTAACAGTTGTGTCACGCAGACCAACGATTTCCAGTGGGTCTTGAACGCGAACGATACCGCGCTCGATACGACCAGTTACAACAGTACCGCGACCAGAGATCGAGAACACGTCTTCGATTGGCATCAGGAACGGCTTGTCGATAACACGAACTGGATCTGGAATGTAAGTATCCAGAACTTCTACCAGTTTACGAACGGCAGTGGTGCCCATTTCGTTGTCGTCTTTGCCTTCCAGCGCCATACGAGCCGAACCGATGATGATCGGAGTGTCGTCGCCTGGGAAGTCGTAAGTCGACAGCAGGTCACGAACTTCCATCTCAACCAGTTCCAGCAGCTCAGCATCGTCTACCAGGTCAGCCTTGTTCAGGAAAACCACGATGTACGGAACGCCAACCTGACGGGACAGCAGGATGTGCTCACGGGTTTGTGGCATCGGACCATCAGCGGCCGAACAAACCAGGATAGCGCCGTCCATCTGAGCAGCACCGGTGATCATGTTCTTCACGTAGTCAGCGTGACCTGGGCAGTCAACGTGAGCGTAGTGACGGATCAGCGAGTTGTATTCAACGTGCGCAGTGTTGATCGTGATACCACGAGCTTTTTCTTCTGGCGCGCTGTCGATTTTATCGAAGTCAACGATTGCCGAACCGAAAACTTCGGAGCAAACACGAGTCAGAGCTGCGGTCAGTGTGGTTTTACCATGGTCAACGTGACCGATAGTGCCAACGTTGACGTGCGGTAGGGAACGATCAAATTTTTCTTTAGCCACGACAATTAACTCCTTGCCTAAAGGACTGAACTAAATCAGCCTTGTTTTTTAGTAACAGCTTCGACGATGTGCGACGGAGCTGTATCGTATTTTTTGAATTCCATAGAGTAGCTTGCGCGACCCTGAGACATGGAACGAACGTCGGTCGCATAACCGAACATTTCACCCAACGGAACTTCAGCACGAATTACTTTGCCGGAGACCGTATCTTCCATACCCTGGATCATGCCGCGACGACGATTCAAGTCGCCCATCACGTCACCCATATAGTCTTCAGGTGTAACAACCTCTACCGCCATGATCGGCTCAAGCAACTCACCACCGCCTTTGGAGGCCAGTTGCTTGGTAGCCATGGAGGCAGCCACCTTAAACGCCATCTCGTTGGAGTCGACGTCGTGGTAAGAACCATCAAACACGGTAGCCTTCAGGCCGATCAGCGGATAGCCGGCAACAACACCGTTCTTCATCTGCTCTTCGATACCCTTCTGGATAGCCGGGATGTATTCCTTAGGAACCACACCACCTACCACTTCGTTCACGAATTGCAGACCTTCCTGACCTTCGTCAGCAGGTGCAAAACGGATCCAGCAATGGCCAAACTGACCACGACCGCCGGACTGACGAACGAACTTGCCTTCGATCTCACAGCTCTTCGTGATGCGCTCACGATACGAAACCTGAGGCTTACCGATGTTGGCTTCGACGTTGAACTCACGGCGCATCCGGTCAACCAGGATGTCCAAGTGCAGCTCGCCCATGCCAGAGATGATCGTTTGACCGGTCTCTTCATCAGTTTTTACGCGGAAAGATGGATCTTCCTGAGCAAGTTTGCCCAGAGCGATACCCATTTTTTCCTGGTCATCCTTGGTCTTAGGCTCAACGGCAACCGAAATAACCGGCTCCGGGAAGTCCATACGAACCAGAATGATTGGCTTGTCAGCGCTGCACAAGGTTTCACCAGTGGTGACGTCCTTCATGCCGATCAAGGCCGCGATGTCACCAGCGCGTACTTCCTTGATCTCTTCACGGGCGTTTGCGTGCATTTGCACCATACGACCCACACGCTCTTTCTTGCCTTTAACCGAGTTGATTACGCCGTCGCCGGAGTTCAACACGCCCGAGTAAACTCGAACGAAGGTCAAAGTACCCACGAATGGGTCAGTAGCGATCTTGAACGCCAGAGCCGAGAACGGCTCGTTGTCGTCTGCATGACGCTCCAGCTCGATAGTCTCGTCATCCGGGTCAGTACCCTTGATGGCAGGAATCTCGGAAGGAGCAGGCAGGTAGTCGATAACGGCGTCGAGAACCAGGGGAACACCCTTGTTCTTGAACGAAGAACCGCAAACAGCCAGAACGATCTCACCAGCAATAGTACGCTGACGCAGAGCGGCCTTGATTTCCTCGTTGGTGAGTTCTTCACCCTCGAGGTACTTGTTCATCAGCTCTTCGCTGGCTTCGGCCGCAGCCTCAACCATGTTACCGCGCCACTCTTCAGCCAATTCCAGCAATTCAGCAGGAATCGCCTCACGACGTGGAGTCATACCCTTGTCAGCGTCATTCCAGTAAACAGCTTCCATGGACATCAGGTCGATCTGACCCTGGAAGTTGTCTTCTGAACCGATAGCCAATTGGATTGGCACCGGAGTATGACCCAGACGCTGCTTGATCTGACCGATCACGCGCAGGAAGTTGGCACCAGCACGGTCCATCTTGTTTACATAAACAAGACGTGGAACGCCGTATTTGTTGGCTTGACGCCATACGGTTTCCGACTGAGGCTCAACGCCCGAAGTACCGCAGAACACAACGACCGCGCCGTCGAGTACACGCAGGGAACGTTCAACTTCAATAGTGAAGTCAACGTGGCCCGGTGTATCGATTACGTTGAAACGATACTGGTCTTTGTGCTGCTTAACGGAACCCTGCCAGAAGGCGGTAATAGCAGCAGAAGTAATGGTAATACCACGCTCCTGCTCCTGAACCATCCAGTCTGTGGTCGCGGCGCCGTCATGCACCTCGCCCATTTTGTGACTTTTGCCAGTGTAAAAAAGGACGCGCTCGGTGGTGGTGGTTTTACCAGCATCCACGTGAGCAACGATACCGATGTTACGGTAGCGATTAATCGGAGTAGTACGAGCCATAAAGCCCTCGCAAAATGAGTTGCGCTGAAATTAGAAGCGGTAGTGCGAGAAAGCTTTGTTGGCTTCAGCCATACGGTGCACGTCTTCACGCTTCTTAACTGCTGCGCCTTTGCCTTCAGCAGCGTCCAACAGTTCGCCAGCCAAGCGCAGAGCCATAGACTTCTCGCCGCGCTTGCGGGCGAAGTCTACCAACCAGCGCATTGCCAGGGCGTTACGACGGGACGGACGAACTTCGACCGGAACCTGGTAAGTAGCACCGCCTACACGGCGCGACTTCACTTCGACCAGCGGAGCGATGGCGTCGAGAGCTTTCTCGAAGATTTCCAGGGGATCGCTGTTCTTGCGTTCTTTAACCTTTTCCAGCGCGCCATAAACGATACGCTCGGCAACGGCTTTTTTGCCGCTTTCCATTACGTGGTTCATGAACTTGGCCAGAATTTGGCTTCCGTATTTTGGATCGTCAAGCACATCGCGCTTGGCTGCTACGCGTCTTCTTGGCATGGATAAGCCCTCAAACGGTCTTCAGGTTAGCTCGGAACCATTACACCCAGAGGATGCACGCCCGACCTTACTCTTATCGACTCAGAAAAAAAGAAATCTGCAATTTTTACCAGTAACCGAAAACTACTTCGGCTTCTTGGTACCGTACTTCGAACGACCTTGGTTACGACCTTTAACGCCGGAAGTATCCAAAGAGCCGCGAACGGTGTGATAACGAACACCTGGCAAGTCTTTTACACGACCGCCACGAATCAGTACCACGCTGTGTTCTTGCAGGTTGTGACCTTCACCACCGATGTACGAGGAAACCTCGAAACCGTTGGTCAGGCGCACACGGCATACTTTACGCAGTGCCGAGTTAGGTTTTTTCGGCGTAGTTGTATACACACGGGTGCATACGCCACGACGTTGCGGGCAGTTTTGCAGCGCAGGTACGTCGGATTTCTCGACGATACGCTTACGCGGCTGACGTACCAGCTGGTTGATAGTTGCCATCTACTAGCTCCACTGTTGTCTTGCGACGCTATTGTCTTGCAAGAAAAGCAAAATGGCAGGAACGAATTCCCGCCAAATTTAGGGGTACAAGAGTCTAAAGAGGATCTTGTCCCCAGTCAAGGCAAGGCCCCGACACTTCCACTCACCAAACCCAGACAATTGCCAGGATTCGATGAACGGAACTGCCGGGGCCCGCCCATCATTTACCGCAGAACTCAGTTACCGCTCGAGTTCAGCGCTTCGGTCAGTGCAGCTTCCACTTCACTGGCGCTTACGCGCAACGGTTTGTCAGCATCACGGCGACGCTTACGCTCGCTGTGATAAGCCAGACCGGTACCAGCCGGGATCAAACGACCCACGACCACGTTTTCTTTCAGGCCGCGCAGGTAATCGCGCTTGCCGGTTACCGCTGCTTCGGTCAGTACTCGCGTAGTCTCTTGGAAAGAGGCCGCGGAGATGAACGATTCAGTCGACAACGACGCCTTGGTGATACCCAGCAGAACACGAGTGAACTTGGAGACAAACTTGTCTTCAGTGCTCAGACGCTCGTTCTCAGTCAACACCTGGGTCAACTCCATCTGGTCGCCCTTGATGAAGGTGGAATCACCAGACTCGGCAATTTCAACTTTACGCAGCATCTGACGCAGAATCGTCTCGATGTGCTTATCGTTGATTTTTACGCCTTGCAGACGGTAAACGTCCTGAATCTCGTTAACGATGTACTTGGCCAGCGCACTCACACCCAGCAGACGCAGGATGTCATGTGGATCGCTAGGACCGTCGGAGATAACTTCACCGCGGTTCACTTGCTCGCCTTCGAAGACGTTCAGGTGACGCCACTTTGGAATCAGCTCTTCGTACGGATCAGTACCGTCGTTCGGGGTAATAACCAGACGGCGCTTGCCTTTGGTTTCTTTACCGAACGCGATGGTGCCGCTGACTTCAGCCAGAATCGAGGCTTCTTTCGGGCGACGCGCTTCGAACAAGTCAGCAACCCGTGGCAGACCACCGGTGATGTCTCGAGTCTTCGAAGTTTCTTGCGGAATACGAGCGATAACGTCGCCGATCGCGATTTCCGCACCATCCGCTACACCGACCAAGGCGTTAGCTGGCAGGAAGTACTGAGCCGGTACGTCGGTACCTGGCAACAGCAGATCCTTGCCATCAACACCAACCATCTTGACGGCTGGACGAATGTCCTTGCCGGCAGCTGGACGGTCTTTGGCATCGAGCACTTCAATGTTGGTCATACCGGTCAATTCGTCAGTCTGACGCTTGATCGTGATGCCTTCTTCCATGCCCACGTAGGTCACGGTACCTTTCATTTCAGTAACGATTGGGTGAGTGTGCGGATCCCACTTGGCTACGATAGAGCCAGCGTCAACCTTGTCACCTTCTTTAACCGAAATAACGGCGCCGTACGGCAGTTTGTAACGCTCACGCTCACGACCGTAGTCATCAGCGATCGCCAACTCACCGGAACGCGATACCGCTACCAGACAACCATCTACACGCTCTACGTGCTTCAGGTTGTGCAGACGGACAGTACCGCCATTCTTCACCTGAACGCTGTCAGCAGCAGAGGTCCGGCTTGCCGCACCACCGATGTGGAACGTACGCATCGTCAGCTGTGTACCCGGCTCACCGATCGACTGTGCAGCGATTACGCCGACAGCTTCACCGATGTTCACCTGGTGACCACGAGCCAGATCACGGCCGTAGCACTTGGCGCAGATACCGAAGCGGGTTTCGCAGCTGATTGGCGAGCGAACGATCACTTCGTCGATGCTGTTCAGCTCGATGAATTCAACCCACTTCTCGTCAACCAGAGTGCCTGCAGGAACAATGATTTCCTCAGTACCCGGCTTGAATACGTCACGGGCGATCACTCGACCCAGAACGCGCTCACCCAACGGCTCAACAACGTCACCGCCTTCGATGTGCGGAGTCATCAGCAGACCGTGTTCGGTACCGCAGTCAACCTCAGTCACCACCAAGTCTTGCGCAACGTCTACCAGACGACGCGTCAGGTAACCGGAGTTAGCTGTTTTCAAGGCGGTATCCGCCAGACCCTTACGAGCACCGTGAGTCGAGATGAAGTACTGAAGTACGCTCAAACCTTCACGGAAGTTCGCAGTAATCGGCGTTTCGATGATGGAGCCGTCTGGCTTGGCCATCAGACCACGCATACCGGCCAGCTGACGGATCTGCGCAGCAGAACCCCGAGCACCGGAGTCAGCCATCATGTACATCGAGTTGAACGACTCTTGCTCAACTTCAACACCGTGACGATCAATAACCTTCTCTTTCGAGAGGTTCGACATCATGGCCTTGGAAACTTCGTCGTTAGCCTTCGACCAAAGGTCGATTACTTTGTTGTACTTCTCGCCCTGTGTTACCAGGCCCGAGGCGTACTGGCTTTCGATCTCTTTCACTTCATCGGTTGCAGCCGCGATGATGCGAGCTTTCTCATCCGGGATAACGAAGTCGTTAACACCGATGGATACGCCAGAGATGGTCGAGTAAGCAAAACCGGTGTACATCAACTGGTCAGCGAAGATCACGGTCTCTTTCAAACCAACCACGCGGTAGCACTGGTTGATCAGCTTGGAGATCGCCTTTTTCTTCATCGGCAAGTTGACGACGTCGTACGACAGACCTTTTGGCACAACCTGGAACAACAGCGCACGGCCGACAGTGGTGTCGACGATACGGGTGTTGCTCACGCTGCCGCCATCACGGTCATTGACAGTTTCGCTGATGCGAACCTTGACCTTGGCATGCAGTGCGGCTTCACCGGCACGGAATACACGGTCAACTTCTTGCAAGTCAGCGAATACACGACCCTCGCCTTTAGCGTTGATCGCTTCACGCGTCATGTAGTACAGACCCAATACAACGTCCTGCGACGGAACGATGATTGGCTCACCGTTGGCTGGCGACAGAATGTTGTTGGTCGACATCATCAGCGCACGTGCTTCCAACTGGGCTTCCAGCGTCAGCGGTACGTGAACAGCCATTTGGTCGCCGTCGAAGTCGGCGTTGTACGCAGCACAGACCAGCGGGTGCAGCTGGATAGCTTTACCTTCGATCAGTACGGGTTCAAACGCCTGGATACCCAGACGGTGAAGGGTCGGTGCACGGTTGAGAAGCACTGGGTGTTCGCGGATGACTTCAGCGAGAACGTCCCAAACTTCCGGCAGCTCGCGCTCAACCATCTTCTTGGCGGCTTTAATGGTGGTAGCAAGACCACGCATTTCCAGCTTGCCGAAGATGAACGGCTTGAACAGCTCGAGTGCCATTTTTTTCGGCAGACCGCACTGGTGCAGACGCAAGGTCGGACCTACGGTAATTACCGAACGACCCGAGTAGTCAACACGCTTACCGAGCAAGTTCTGACGGAAACGACCTTGTTTACCCTTGATCATGTCAGCCAAGGATTTCAGAGGACGCTTGTTGGAACCTGTGATAGCGCGACCGCGACGGCCGTTGTCGAGCAATGCATCGACGGCTTCTTGCAACATACGCTTTTCGTTACGCACGATGATGTCCGGAGCGGACAGATCAAGCAGGCGCTTCAAGCGGTTGTTACGGTTGATCACTCGACGGTACAGATCGTTGAGGTCGGAAGTCGCGAAACGACCACCATCCAACGGAACCAAAGGACGCAGATCTGGCGGCAGAACCGGCAGAACGGTCAGAACCATCCACTCAGGAAGGTTGCCGGAGCCCAAAAAGGCCTCCATCAACTTCAAGCGCTTGGACAGTTTCTTGATTTTGGTTTCGGAGTTGGTTTGCGGAATTTCTTCGCGCAGACGGCCAATCTCGTGCTCCAGGTCGATAGCGTGCAGCAGCTCACGAACAGCCTCAGCACCCATACGGGCATCGAAGTCGTCGCCGAACTCTTCCAGCGCTTCGAAATACTGCTCATCGTTCAGCAGCTGACCTTTTTCCAGAGTGGTCATGCCCGGATCGATAACGACATAGCTCTCGAAGTAGAGAACGCGTTCGATATCACGCAGGGTCATGTCCATCAGCAAGCCGATACGGGACGGCAGCGATTTCAGGAACCAGATGTGAGCAACTGGCGAAGCCAGTTCGATGTGAGCCATGCGCTCGCGACGGACCTTGGCCAGTGCGACTTCAACGCCACACTTCTCACAGATCACACCACGGTGCTTCAAGCGCTTGTACTTACCGCACAGGCACTCGTAATCCTTTACCGGGCCAAAGATCTTGGCGCAGAACAGGCCGTCACGCTCAGGCTTGAACGTACGGTAGTTGATGGTTTCCGGCTTTTTAACTTCACCGAACGACCACGAACGGATCATCTCAGGCGATGCCAATCCAATACGGATGGCGTCGAACTCTTCGACTTGACCCTGGTTTTTCAGCAAATTCAGTAGGTCTTTCAAGGCCTTTCCTCCTGGCGGAGCAGAGAGCGGGCAGAACAGCCCCGCTCTCGATTCGCGTCACGTGTTATTCGGTTTCCAGATCGATATCGATGCCGAGGGAACGAATTTCTTTGATCAACACGTTGAAGGACTCGGGCATGCCCGGCTCCATACGGTGATCGCCATCCACGATGTTTTTGTACATCTTGGTACGGCCGTTCACATCGTCCGACTTCACTGTGAGCATTTCTTGCAGAGTGTATGCCGCGCCGTAAGCTTCCAGCGCCCAGACCTCCATCTCCCCGAAACGCTGACCACCGAACTGAGCCTTACCACCCAGCGGCTGCTGGGTAACCAGGCTGTAAGAACCAGTAGAACGAGCGTGCATCTTGTCGTCTACCAAGTGGTTCAGCTTCAGCATGTACATGTAGCCAACGGTAACCGGACGTTCGAACTGGTTGCCGGTACGACCGTCAGTCAGCGTCATCTGGCCGCTGTCTGGCAGGTCTGCCAAACGAAGCATTGCCTTGATTTCGCTTTCTTTGGCACCGTCGAACACCGGGGTAGCCATTGGCACACCGCCGCGAAGGTTCTTCGCCAGATCAAGGATTTCTTGATCCGAGAAGTCATCCAGGCTTTCTTGACGACCGCCAATTTCGTTGTAGATCTCATGCAGGAACTTACGCAGGTCAGCGACCTTGCGTTGTTCTTCAATCATGAGGTTGATCTTCTCGCCCAAACCTTTGGCTGCGAGGCCCAGGTGAGTTTCAAGAATCTGACCAACGTTCATACGCGAAGGTACGCCCAACGGGTTGAGGACCACATCAACCGGGGTGCCATTGGCATCGTACGGCATGTCTTCAACCGGCATGATCACGGAGACCACACCTTTGTTACCGTGACGACCAGCCATCTTGTCACCCGGCTGGATGCGACGACGGATTGCCAGGTAAACCTTGACGATTTTCAGCACGCCCGGAGCCAGGTCATCGCCCTGCTGCAGTTTGCGCTTCTTGTCTTCGAACTTATCGTCCAGCAGACGACGGCGATCGATGATGTAGGCCTGAGCTTTTTCAAGCTGCTCGTTCAGAGCGTCTTCAGCCATGCGCAGTTTGAACCACTGCCCATGCTCAAGACCGTCCAGGATTTCATTAGTGATTTCCTGACCTTTCTTCAGACCAGCTCCACCTTCGGCTATACGGCCAACCAGTGCAGAGCGCAGACGTTCAAAAGTGGCGCCTTCAACGATGCGGAACTCTTCGTTCAGGTCCTTGCGGATCTCGTCCAGCTGGGTCTTCTCGATCGACAGGGCACGAGCATCACGCTCAACGCCGTCGCGAGTGAAGACCTGCACGTCGATAACAGTACCTTTGGTACCGGTAGGTACACGCAGGGAAGTGTCTTTAACGTCGCTGGCTTTTTCACCAAAGATTGCGCGCAACAGCTTCTCTTCTGGAGTCAGCTGAGTCTCACCTTTCGGAGTAACCTTACCGACCAGAATGTCGCCAGCGCCAACTTCAGCACCTACGTAAACAATACCGGCTTCGTCCAGTTTGTTCAGTGCAGCTTCACCCACGTTCGGGATGTCTGCAGTGATCTCTTCAGGCCCAAGCTTGGTGTCACGTGCCACACAGGTCAGTTCCTGAATGTGGATCGTGGTAAAGCGATCTTCTTGAACAACTCGTTCCGACAGGCAGATGGAGTCTTCGAAGTTGTAACCGTTCCAGGCCATGAACGCGATGCGCATGTTCTGACCCAGTGCCAGCTCACCCATATCGGTGGACGGGCCGTCAGCCATGATGTCGCTACGCTGTACACGATCACCTTTGCGAACCAGCGGACGCTGGTTAATGCAGGTGTTCTGGTTGGAGCGGGTGTATTTGGTCAGGTTGTAGATGTCGACACCGGCTTCACCAGTCTCTACTTCATCATCAGCAACACGAACCACGATACGGCTAGCGTCTACAGAGTCGATCACGCCGCCACGACGAGCCACGACGCAAACGCCGGAGTCACGAGCTACGTTACGCTCCATGCCGGTACCTACCAGCGGCTTGTCAGCACGCAGGGTCGGTACAGCTTGACGCTGCATGTTGGAACCCATCAACGCACGGTTGGCGTCATCGTGCTCCAGGAACGGGATCAGCGACGCTGCAACCGAAACTACCTGCTTCGGAGAAACGTCCATCAAGGTGACGTCTTCCGGCGCCTTAACGGTGAATTCGTTCAAGTGACGAACAGCTACCAACTCGTCGATCAGCACTTTCTTGTCGTTCATCGTGGCCGAAGCCTGAGCGATCACGTGATCAGCTTCTTCGATAGCGGACAGGAAAACGATCTCGTCGGTCACCAATGCATCTTTCACAACACGGTACGGGCTCTCAAGGAAGCCGTACTGGTTGGTGCGAGCATAAGCAGCCAAGGAGTTGATCAGACCGATGTTCGGACCTTCCGGCGTTTCAATCGGGCATACACGACCGTAGTGAGTCGGGTGTACGTCACGAACTTCAAAGCCAGCACGCTCACGCGTCAGACCGCCCGGGCCCAGTGCAGAAACACGGCGCTTGTGGGTGATCTCGGACAGCGGGTTGTTTTGGTCCATGAACTGGGACAGCTGGCTGGAACCGAAGAACTCTTTCACCGCAGCAGCCACAGGCTTGGCGTTGATCAGGTCTTGCGGCATCAAGCCTTCGCTTTCAGCCATCGACAGACGCTCTTTGACCGCACGCTCAACACGTACCAGGCCAACGCGGAACTGGTTTTCTGCCATTTCGCCAACACAGCGAACACGACGGTTACCCAGGTGGTCGATGTCATCGACGATGCCTTTGCCGTTACGGATGTCGACCAGAGTCTTCAGTACCGCGACGATGTCTTCTTTGCACAACACGCCCGAACCTTCGATCTCGGTACGACCGATACGACGGTTGAACTTCATCCGGCCGACCGCAGACAGGTCATAGCGCTCAGGGCTGAAGAACAGGTTGTTGAACAGAGTCTCGGCAGCGTCCTTGGTTGGCGGCTCGCCTGGACGCATCATGCGATAGATCTCGACCAGCGCCTCCAATTGATTGCTGGTGGAGTCGATCTTCAGCGTGTCGGAAACGAATGGACCACAGTCGATATCGTTGGTGTACAACGTTTCGATGCGAACAACCTGGCTCTTGGCAATTTTCGCCAGAATCTCGGTGGTCAGCTCGGTGTTGCACTCTGCAATGATTTCACCAGTTGCCGGATGCACGATAGCTTTGGCCGTTGTGCGACCCAGGACGTAGTCCAGAGGCATAACAAGCTGCTTGATACCGGCTTTTTCCAGCTGGTTGATATGGCGAGCAGTAATACGACGACCTTGCTCGACAATAACCTTGCCTTTGTCATCGGTAATATCGATAGCCGCGATTTCACCGCGCAGACGCTGTGGTACCAGTTCCAGGCTGATGGTTTCGCCCTGAACGTGGAATACGTTGGTGGTGTAGAACGCGTCCAGCACCTGCTCAGTCGTATAACCCAGCGCGCGCAGCAATACCGATGCAGGCAGCTTGCGACGACGGTCAATACGTACGAACACGCAATCTTTCGGGTCGAACTCAAAGTCCAACCACGAACCACGGTAAGGAATGATACGCGCGGAATAAAGCAGTTTACCGGAGCTATGCGTCTTGCCGCGGTCGTGATCGAAGAACACGCCCGGGGAACGGTGCAGCTGGGAAACAATTACACGCTCAGTACCATTGATTACAAAGGTACCGTTTTCAGTCATCAGGGGGATTTCACCCATGTAGACTTCTTGCTCTTTGATGTCCTTGATCGCTTTGTTCGACGATTCTTTGTCGAAAATGATCAAACGAACTTTTACCCGCAAAGGTACGGCGTACGTTACGCCACGCAACACGCATTCTTTGACATCAAATGCCGGCTCGCCCAAGCGATAACCGACATACTCCAGCGCAGCATTGCCGGAGTAGCTGATGATCGGGAAAACGGATTTGAAGGCCGCATGCAGGCCCACGTCGCGGAACTTATCTTTAGTCGCTCCCGCCTGCAAGAATTCACGATACGAATCCAGCTGGATTGCCAAGAGATACGGCACATCCATGACGTCCGGCAACTTGCTAAAGTCCTTGCGGATACGTTTTTTCTCAGTATATGAGTAAGCCATCAGCGTTCCCCAGCTTGGTCACCTGCTTGTTTGGCCTCTCCCGACGGGAGCAGCCAGAAAATCGTGCAAACCCCTTGGTTTGCTCCACCGCACAGGGTGGTTACAGCACGTCAAAGGCACCAACCTAGTCGGTTGCCAATAACGGAAAAAGGCCGGTGGCAAGAGCCACCAGCCATCAGCCTCAGCTTAACGCCTGGGCTGGAGACGCAAGGTCGATGCTTACTTCAGCTCGACTTTAGCGCCTGCTTCTTCCAAGGTAGCCTTGGCTTTGTCAGCTGCGTCTTTAGCAACAGCTTCCAGAACCATAGCTGGAGCGCCGTCAACTACTGCCTTGGCTTCTTTCAAGCCCAGACCAGTCAGTTCACGAACAGCCTTGATCACGTTAACTTTCTTCTCGCCAGCTTCCAGCAGCATGACGTTGAATTCAGTTTGCTCTTCAACAACAGCAGCGGCAGCAGCAGGACCAGCAGAAGCAGCAGCAGCGGAAACGCCGAACTTCTCTTCCATTGCTTTGATCAGTTCAACGATTTCCAGAACGGATTTTTCGCCGATTGCTTCGATGATTTGGTCGTTAGTCAGAGACATGACTATTAATTCCTGTATTGGGGTGACAGCCTAAGCGGCCATCGAAATAAACAATAAACGCCGAAAAAAGTCGCTCAGCCTTAGGCTGCAGCAGCTTCTTTCTGGTCGCGAAGTGCCGCCAGAGTACGAGCCAATTTGCTGGTAGCGCCTTGAATCACGCTCATCAGCTGAGAAATTGCTTCGTCACGGGTCGGCAGACTTGCCAGTACGTCGATCTGATTAGCTGCGAGGAACTTGCCCTCGAACGCAGCTGCCTTGATCTCGAACTTATCCTGACCTTTTGCGAATTCTTTGAAGATACGAGCAGCAGCGCCCGGATGTTCTTGGGAGAATGCAATCAAGGTCGGGCCAGTGAACACGTCGTTGAGAACACTGTATTCAGTGTCAGCAACAGCGCGCTTTAGCAGGGTGTTACGTACAACACGTACGTATACGCCAGCTTCACGAGCCTCTTTACGGAGTCCGGTCATAGCGCTTACTGTCACACCGCGGGCATCAGCCACAACAGCGGACAGGGCAACTTTGGCAGCCTCGTTGACTTCAGCGACGATGGCCTTCTTGTCTTCGAGTTTAATTGCCACGGGTTTAACTCCTGCTTGTTACCGTTTCATCCAACCTGGGTCGGATGTCGTTTTGGTGTCTGATTCGGTAAGGAACCGGGAGCACCATCTGCGTAGGCTTGAGGTTTAAGGCTTTCACCGCCTACGGTCTTGGATAGCCCCCGCCAGGCAGGGACCCCAATCTTTCATTGGCGCAGCATGCTGCGCCAATTTGTTTTACGCGTCCAAAGAACCTTGGTCGATGACCAAGCCTGGGCCCATAGTGGTGCTCAGGGTAACGCGCTTAACGTAAATACCTTTCGAGGAAGCTGGCTTGATACGCTTCAGATCAGCGACCAGGGCTTCAACGTTTTCCTTCAGCTTGACAGCGTCGAAACCGACCTTGCCAACGGAAGTGTGGATGATACCGTTTTTGTCGGTGCGATAACGAACCTGACCAGCTTTTGCGTTCTTAACCGCAGTAGCTACGTCTGGAGTTACAGTACCAACCTTCGGGTTAGGCATCAGGCCACGTGGGCCCAGGATCTGACCCAACTGACCTACAACACGCATTGCGTCCGGGGAGGCAATAACTACGTCATAGTTCAGGTCGCCGCCTTTCATTTCTGCGGCCAGGTCGTCCATACCAACGCGATCTGCGCCGGCTGCCAGAGCAGCTTCAGCAGCTGGACCCTGAGTGAACACAGCTACACGTACAGTCTTGCCAGTGCCGTGTGGCAGCACAGTAGCGCTACGAACAACCTGGTCAGATTTACGTGGGTCTACGCCCAAGTTGATAGCGATGTCAAAAGACTCGCTGAACTTAACAGTCGACAGCTCGGCCAACAGAGCAGCAGCGTCTACAAAGTTGTAAGACTTGCCAGCTTCAATTTTACCGGCGATAGCCTTTTGGCGCTTAGTCAGCTTAGCCATTACACACCCTCCACGTTAAGGCCCATGCTACGAGCAGAACCGGCGATGGTACGCACGGCTGCATCCATGTCAGCAGCAGTCAGATCCGCGTTTTTGGTTTTCGCGATTTCTTCCAGCTGTGCACGAGTAACAGTGCCGACCTTAACGGTGTTTGGACGAGCGGAACCGCTAGTCAAACCGGCAGCCTTCTTCAGCAGAACCGAAGCAGGAGTCGATTTGGTTTCGAATGTGAAGCTACGGTCGCTGTATACAGTGATGATCACAGGAGTCGGCAGGCCTGGCTCAATACCCTGAGTACGGGCGTTGAAAGCTTTGCAGAATTCCATGATGTTCACACCGTGCTGACCCAGAGCTGGACCAACAGGTGGGCTTGGGTTGGCCTGAGCGGCCTTCACTTGCAGCTTGATGTAAGCGGTAATCTTCTTGGCCATGAGGCACTCCAATTACGGGTTCAGACGCCTAAATCAAAAGGCTCCCCGGTTACTTGCGTGTTTATCCCAGTGACGACAAAACCCCACAGCCGAAGCCATGGGGTTGGGATGCGTGCTCAGTTAGACCTTTTCGACCTGACTGAACTCTAGCTCTACCGGAGTAGAGCGACCGAAAATGAGCACAGCCACTTGGATGCGACTCTTTTCGTAGTTTACTTCTTCGACCGTACCATTGAAATCGGCAAACGGCCCGTCAGTGACTCGAACAACTTCGCCCGGCTCGAACAACGTCTTCGGCTTAGGCTTGTCGCTACCATCAGCAACGCGACGCAGAATCGCTTCTGCCTCTTTATCTGTAATCGGTGCCGGCTTGTCAGCGGTGCCACCAATAAAGCCCATGACACGAGGAGTATCCTTGACTAAGTGCCAAGTCCCTTCGTTCATGTCCATTTGGACTAGCACATAACCAGGGAAGAATTTCCGCTCGCTTTTGCGCTTCTGGCCATTACGCATTTCAACCACTTCTTCAGTGGGAACCAGAATCTCGCCGAAGCCATCTTCCATGCCTGCCAGCTTAATACGCTCGATCAAAGAGCGCATAACATGCTTTTCGTAACCCGAATAAGCATGCACTACGTACCAACGCTTAGCCACGGGACACCCTTAGCCAACAATCAAGGAAACGAGCCAACCGAGCAGGGAATCTAAACCCCACAACAGCAACGCCATAACAAGAACAACAGCCACCACGATCAACGTGGTCTGCGTAGTTTCTTGGCGAGTTGGCCATACGACTTTACGAATCTCAGCACGAGCTTCCTTTACCAGGACAGCGAACGACTTGCCTTTCGCAGTCTGCAACCCGATGTAGGCAGCGACAGCAGCAATAACAAGGAGAGCGATGACGCGATACAGGATCGGCGAACCAGAGTAGTACTGATTCCCAACAACGCCAACCACAACAAGGGCAACCACTGCTAGCCACTTGAGTAGATCGAAGCGAGAGCCTTGAACTTCAGCCTTGGGAGTCATCAAAGAGGATCCTGTGAAAAGAAAGCCAGATGCAATGAGAGAATCTGGCAGGTCAGGAGGGAATCGAACCCCCAACCTACGGTTTTGGAGACCGTCGCTCTGCCAATTGAGCTACTGACCTAAAACATTATCGAGCCGCCGATTATGCCGACCCGAGAGAGACTTTTCAACAACCAATGCAATTACTTTTTGCCGACAGACCCAAACAGCCCACCAAACACCGCAAGCAACTGTATGCAAGCCACTTACAACAGCAACAGCAACCGGAGCAGCAGCACAAAAAAGCACCACCAGCAAACACCCCGAACAAGCTTTCCAGCCTGTTAAAACAAAGGCAGATATTTTCATATCTGCCTTGTTATATGGAGCTCTTGAGCGGATTTGAACCGCTGACCTCACCCTTACCAAGGGTGTGCTCTACCAACTGAGCTACAAGAGCAAAAACTACCTTCAAGCCAGCATAAATGGAGCGGGTGGCGGGAATCGAACCCGCATCATCAGCTTGGAAGGCTGAGGTTCTACCACTAAACTACACCCGCAAATCATGCTGATTTGCGAAAATATGGTGGAGGGGGAAGGATTCGAACCTTCGAAGTCGTAGACGTCAGATTTACAGTCTGATCCCTTTGGCCGCTCGGGAACCCCTCCTGAGCTGAGCGGGATTCTACAGCATCCCAACTCTTTGTCAATCACTTTTCTTAATAAAATCATCAAGTTAGGAAATTGACTCACTTCACTTGGCGCCCATCTTACGATGTTCACTGTGGAGCGGGCGCCATTCTATGCAAAGAATGGGACAGCTGCAACCCCTAACATCGGCTTTTTTTGTATTTTAAGCCTTTGAATTCATTAGCAAGCCCTTGCAATAGCTCTTCACTCGCCTGAACCTGGTTTTCCTGAGCAATGCGATGGTGAAACTCTGCAAGCTCGGCGTTGGCCGAGGTAACTGGTACCAGCTTTATATTCAAGCTCTCAAGCTTCAGCTCTAGCCCTCGAAGCTGCTCGCCATCATTAATCCCAGCCAAGTAAGTGCAGAGCTCCTCAACGTCGGACGCTTTCATGGCGCCAGATAAAGGCAGCATTGGCGGCACTTCATTAAGCAACTGAATGGTGCGCTTGCCATTTGTAGGCACTGATAACGAGCCCACTTCCTTAACCTTCACTGGAGCTTCTTGCTGATGCCATACATAGTAAAAAACATTCAGCACGACAAGGAGCAGAAACATCCAACGCATAGAAACCTCAAGCAATAGGACAAGCGACCGCCAAACCGATAAATACTAAATCCTGAACAAGCTTGGCATCTGGCACCACATCGACCACAAGGCAAGCATCCCCCCCAGTGAGGAACACTACAAAATCATCCCCCCAATACTCATGCGCCAATTGCAACTGAGTCATTACAAACCCTCGCAGCATCAATAAGCACCCGCGCTCAACGGCTTCAGCTGTAGAGCGACCCGGAGTAAAACTGTGCAATGCTTGCTCAGCCAAAACTTTGTCGTACCGGATACGCCGTGTGTGGGTGCGCAGCTGGTTGCGCATCAATGGCAATCCAGGACAAATGAACCCTCCCAAGTGAGCACCATCTCCCGCTACAAAATCGGAGGTTACCGCAGTGCCGAAATCAAGTATCAAACATGCACCTTTTGCCAGCTCGAACCCACCCAGCAGTGCTAGCCAACGATCCAAACCCAGGCGCTCGAAGTCCTTATAGCCATTTTTGACTCCCGCCACAGCTCGAGCTGGCTGGGCACTGAGAACTTCCACCCCAAAGCTGGCCTCAAGTGTGGCAATCAGATCAGCAGTTTCTTCATCACTTCGTACGCTCACCAGACGACAGCAGCGCACTGTCAACGCCGTATGCGCCGACACAGCAGTGACCAGTGCAGCATTTGTATCAGCAACACCACCACAGACCGAGACATTACCGCTAAGTACACGCCACTTTATGAAACTATTGCCACAGTCCAATTCAAGAATCATGGCGTAACCTCAAACTCAATTCGCCACCGCTGTATATTTTCTCTGTACCGCCCACATCTATACGCAACGCACCCTGACCATCAATGCCAAGAACAGTACCATCGACCTTGTGACTACCGGCGATCAATGACACCTCTCGCCCTTGCCATAGATGATTCTCTTCCCACTCCGACTGCATCACAGAAAAGCCCTGCATCTCATGCTGCTGCAAATACTGATGCAGCCTATTATTGAGAATTACAATAAATTCATTGCGATTGATAGAGCGACCTGTCTCCAAGCGAACTGACGTCCATGCTTGATCAACCTCTTCAGTCGCTTTCATATTGACGTTGATGCCAATGCCCAACACGACATGACACACGTCAGCAGGATCGCCGACCAGCTCAAGCAGAATGCCAGCGATTTTTTTGCTACCCACGAGCACATCATTTGGCCACTTGAGACCAGCATTAGAAGTACCGATGTCGCGCAACGCATTCAACACTGCCAGACCGACGACTAGACTAAGCCCCTCAAGCTGACGCATCCCACCCTCAATGCGCAAAACGAGACTGAAGTAGATATTTTCTGCGAACGGACTGACCCACTTACGACCTCGGCGACCGCGACCCGCACTTTGCTGCTCTGCCAATACAGCAAAGGGGGCGGCCTCACCCCGACCAATAGCACGCAATGCCTCAGCGTTAGTTGAGTCCAGCGCTTGATGGATGAGCGCTGGCCAGGGACTGGATGGGATCTGCTCGGAATCAAGCAGCTCTAGCGGTGAAGCCAATTGATAACCACGACCGCGAACCTTATGAATAGACAAATTCAAGTCTGACTCCAAGTGCTGCAGCTGCTTCCATACAGCACTACGGCTTATACCGAGAGCCTGACCCAAGGCCTGTCCCGAGTGAAATCGACCATCTTTAAGGAGTTTCAACAACGTCAGCATTCACGTATCACCTCACAATGAGGGAGGCATGATAGCTATGCGCTAGGCCATTGCATACCCAACCACCAAAGCATAACTGCGTCATCGAAATTACTGGCAAGTCAGGCAAAAACGCCATTGCGTGCACAGTAGATATCCTCATTAAAAATGAAGACACATGCTTCCTGCGCTTTTTCGCGCACAAAAACAAACCCCCTGTCTGCGTGAGCAGACAGGGGGTTTGGAATTTAATCTTGACGATGACCTACTCTCACATGGGGAAACCCCACACTACCATCGGCGATGCATCGTTTCACTGCTGAGTTCGGGATGGGATCAGGTGGTTCCAATGCTCTATGGTCGTCAAGAAATTCGGTAGCCAGCGCGTTTAACCTTACGGTCAACGTTCCAGCGAATGGGTATGTAATAGAATTCGGTGCTTTGCG
>NZ_VFIO01000020.1 GCF_007858365.1 Pseudomonas saxonica
CCTGATCCCATCCCGAACTCAGTAGTGAAACGATGCATCGCCGATGGTAGTGTGGGGTTTCCCCATGTGAGAGTAGGTCATCGTCAAGATTAAATTCCAAACCCCCTGTCTGCTCACGCAGACAGGGGGTTTGTTTTTGTGCACGAAAAAAATATTAAGCAGCTTGTTATTATCTGACTTCAGATGGTCAGGTCCGCTAAAGGGGGCTGATTCACTTGCGGTTAATCATATTTTGGCCGTTGCTCGAATCGAAAATATAAAAAAACCACCTCAAAAGGTGGTTTTTTTTATGGTGCTTCTTAATCACCGTAGTAAATACAGCCACTTGTGCAAGTTTCATGGATGCGAATTGCAGACAACTCTGGAAGCAGTGGCTTGAGTTGTTGCCAAATCCATTTTGCCAGTACTTCGCTGGTCGGATTTTCCAATCCAGGAATATCGTTTAGATAGTTATGATCAAGTCGCTCGTATAGCGGTTTGAAAATGGCTTTAATTTCCGAGAAATCACGTATCCAGCCAGTGGCAGGATCAACGTCGCCGCTTAAATGGATCGCAACCTTGAACGAATGGCCGTGCAAACGGCCGCATTTATGACCTTCTGGGACGTAAGGTAGCTTGTGCGCCGATTCGAAGGTGAATTCTTTGAAAATTTCCACAGTGTTGATTGCTCTTGAAAAGGTGGCTATCGCCTAAGGGACGAATGCAGGCCTGCAGTTTAGCAGCTAACCCCATACGTGCGGAATTCGCCCTCACGGTCACGTTGTTACCAGGCTTGTAAATTCAGTTTCATTTAAGCCTGCATCTCTATGATCAAATGTTTGCGATACTGCAAGCAGGTGATCAGGCGGAGGCCAGCGAGACAAGTGATGACAGTGAATGTGCAAGTTGGCAGGGTTGCTGCGCTGATGCTTTGTGTATTCTGCTCTTTGGCCTCTGCACGTGATTTGGGGCAGGACGAAGCCTTGCGTTTACGTCAGCAAGGCGCGATTTTGCCATTGGAGCAACTCTTGCAACAGGTTCTTCAGCGTTACCCGGGCTCAAAGCTTCTGGAGGCCGAGCTGGAGGAAAAGCACGATGTTTATGTTTATGAAGTCGAGTTGTTAACTTCGGCTGGAATTGTGCGTGAAATAAAGCTTGATGCCAGTGATGGCCGTTTGCTCAAAGATGAGGAAGATGATTAATGAGGCTGCTGTTGGTAGAGGATCATGTTCCCTTGGCTGATCAACTGATGGCGAGTCTCTCTCGCCAGGGTTACGCGGTTGATTGGTTGGCCGATGGCCGTGATGCTCTTTATCAGGGTAAAAGTGAACCTTATGATTTAATTATTCTCGATCTTGGACTGCCCGGGCTGTCAGGAATCGAGGTGCTCAAACAGTGGCGCACTGAAGGTCTGTCTATACCAGTACTCATTTTAACCGCGCGAAGTTCTTGGTCAGAGCGCATTGACGGTCTGAAAGCAGGTGCTGATGACTATGTCACCAAACCTTTTCATCCTGAAGAGCTGCAATTGCGTGTGCAGGCGTTATTGCGGCGCTCTCACGGCCAAGTGAATCAACCGCTTCTGAAATCTGCGGGCCTTCAGCTCGATGAGTCCCGTCAATGCGCAATCAATCATGGCGAAGAAGTGCAATTGACGGCTTCCGAGTTTCGCCTGCTGCGTTATTTTATGCTCCATCCTCAGCAAATTCTTTCCAAAAGTCATCTGGCAGAACACCTTTACGATGGTGAGACGGAGCGTGACTCTAACGTTCTGGAAGTCCATGTTAATCACTTGCGTCGCAAGCTCGGTCGAGCGGTAATAGAAACACGCCGTGGGCAAGGGTATATTTTTGGCGCTGGTGATCAGTGAAGTCCATTCAGCGGCGTTTGAGCCTGGGTTTAATCAGTGCGCTGTTGATTGCCGGCCTGGTGGTGGGGCAAGTCAGCATCTGGCTATTTGAAAGCGGTCTTCAGCGCTATTTGGAGTCAGGTCTGCAAAACGACAGTGAAAACCTGTTGATTGCGTTGAGCCGAACGCCTCAAGGCTTGCAGTTGGATGAGCGTCGAATATCACCTGCCTATCAACGGCCTTTTTCAGGCCATTACTTCAGTATTGCCTTCGGTGATACACATTGGCGTTCCCGCTCGTTGTGGGATGCTCAGTTACCTCAACCCAGCCATCCGGGATTGGATCGAGCGCTGGAGCCTGGGCCGGACGGTCAGATGCTGCTTGTTTTAAACAGCATTTATCAGCGCTTTGGTCAAACAGTCTCCATCACAGTGGCTCAGGACTACACACCCATTCGAGAAAGCTTCCAGCAAGTTCAGCGGGTGGGTTTAAGCATTTGGGTGGTTGCCCTGATCGTGATCTTGCTGCTTCAAAGGTTGACGGTGCGAACGGCGTTACGGCCATTGGAAACTGCCCGAAAACAGATTGTCCAATTACAGGCGGGGCAGCGTTCGCAGCTTGATGAACAGGTTCCTCAGGAGCTTGAGCCGTTGGTGACGCAGATAAATCACTTGTTGATCCACACTGAAGACAACTTGAAACGCTCGCGTAATGCCATTGGCAATTTAGGGCACGCATTAAAGACGCCATTGGCTGTGTTGTTCAGTCTGGCGAAGGACCCGCGTCTTGCTGCTTACCCCCAGATCCAGAGCACCCTGAGCGAGCAGCTTGAATACATACAACAACGCATGAGCCGCGAGCTGAATCGTGCTCGCCTGGCGGGTGATGCGCTTCCAGGCGCTCATTTTGAGGCGGATGTTGAACTGCCCGGCTTGATGGCCACACTTGGCATGATTTACGGCGAGCATCTCGATCTGAAATTTAATGTCCCTTCAGGTCTTCACATGCCATGGGATCGTGAGGACATGCTCGAATTGCTCGGTAATTTATTGGATAACGCCTGCAAATGGGCAGACGCTCAGGTTGAGCTAAGAATCGTCCAGAGAGAAAACGAGTTTGAAATTGAGGTACAGGACGATGGCCCAGGCATTCCTGAATCAGAGCGAGACCAGGTGTTCAGTCGAGGAACTCGGCTAGACGAGCAAACCGATGGTCATGGTTTGGGGTTGGGCATTGTGAGGGATGTCGTAGAAGCTTGGGGAGGGCAGATGCAGCTGTCTACGGGGGCATTGGGCGGGTTGTCAGTGTTGATCAAGTTGCAGATGCGCCCCCGATAAGGGTGACGGGTCATACAAGACCAGTCACCGTTTACGCTGATCGTATTGCTTAGACGCGAAATTGATCCATCAAAGTCTGCTGTTGATTCGCCAGAGTGTTCAGAGACTGGCTGACCCGTGCAGATTCGTTGGCCTGCTCGGACAAAGACTCCGTAACATCACGGATAGTGGCCACATTGCTATTGATCTCTTCGGCCACTGCACTTTGTTCTTCCGCGGCGCTGGCAATCTGCAGGTTCATGTCCGTAATGACCGTGACGGCTTGACCGATCTGTTGCAGAGCCGTTACCGCCTGACTCACTTGCTCAACGCTGCCCTGGGCTTGGCGATGGCTGTTGCTCATTGAGCTGACGACTTCCTGAGTGCCTACTTGCAACTGTTCGATCACTTGCCGAGTTTCTTCGACCGACTCTTGTGTTCGGCGGGCCAGGTTGCGAACTTCGTCAGCTACTACCGCGAAACCTCGGCCAGCCTCACCTGCACGCGCTGCTTCAATGGCCGCATTCAATGCCAGTAAATTGGTCTGCTCGGCAATGGCACGAATGACTTCCAGTACCGAACCAATTTTTTCACTATTAGCCGCCAGCCCTTCAACTTGAGTCATGGCCACGTTCATGTCTGCAGCCAGAACATCAATGCTCGATGTGGTTCGATCAATGATGGTCAGCCCTTGACGCGTTGCTTCGTCTGCATCCCGCGCAGCTTGTGCGGCTTGGGCTGCGCTGCGGGCAACATCTTGTGCTGTGGCACTCATTTCATGGGATGCAGTGGCAGCCTGATCAACCTGACGGTACTGCTGCTCCATCCCTGCGCTGGTCTGGGTAGCGATGGCTGCTGACTGATCAGCCGTGTTGCGAGCATCCTGCACTGAACGCTTAACCTCAGCAATAATGGGTTGTAACTTGTCGAGGAAGCGGTTGAACCAGCCGGCCAATTGGCCCAATTCGTCCTTTTTGTCATAAGCCAGACGTCGTGTCAGGTCGCCTTCACCGCTGGCAATGTCTTCCAACATATTCGCAACGCCCAGAATCGGACGTGTGACACTGCGAGCCATCAGCCATATCAGTAGCAAGCCGATGACCGCAGCAAGCGATCCCAAACTTAGTTCAATCAGTGCGCCATCGCGATTTCGTGTTTCTAGTTCGACTTGCAACGCTTGGGCGGGGCCAACCAGCACTTTTTCAGGCACGTCCAGCAATACGCCCCATGGCTTGCTGCCGGGAATAGGTTTAAACGGTGTCAGTATTTTAAGGCGTTCATGCGCATGCAGGCTTTGCGGCTGATCGCCAGTGGCCATCAACTTTATCAGTTGTGCACCATCCTCGACGTCTACTTGATCAAGGCGCTGTGCCAGTTTGCTCGCATCCTTGCTGAACCCGGCCACTATGCCTGCCGAACTGACAATACTGACATTGGTTTGCCCGTCATACAGCTTTTGACTCGCCAGTTTGCTAATGGCTTGCAGGCTATTGAGGTTGATATCAACCGAAAGCGAAGCGATCAGCTTGCCATTGACCAGCAGTGGAAAAACGATGCTGGTCATCAACACGTTCTGACCATCGATCTCGTAAAAATAAGGCTCGATAATGCACGGTTTCAGTGTCTCTCGAGGGCAAGTGAACCACGAGTTATTAGCTTGCCCGCTAGGGCCGGTGCTGGTGTCTGCCAGATCGGCTTCCGGCAAGGCCATCGATGTCAGGGTGCCGGGCGTTGGCTGCGACCAATAGAGAGAAAAGCGGCCTTTATCATTGCTGCCTAGCTCTTTTTGATGGTCAAACAACGCATCCTTGCTATCCAGTGCGTTGGCTTCAAACACCAGGGACAAGCCAAGCAAATCAGGGTTGGCTTGTAATGCCGCCTTTACCTGACGGGTCAGGTCTTCACGCAGGTCAAATGCATCCAGAAAACGCTTTTCCGATTGCTCACGCAAAAACAGGACCTGGCGTGCGAAACCATTGCCGTATTGATAGGCATCCATAAACTGACGGCTGATTGCCAGCGCCTGAGCTTCACCTTGGGCTTCAATGCGTGCCTTGGCCGCCTCATTGAGCATCTGTGTGCTCGAAGCCTCTACAAGCTGTGTGGTGTAATCCATGCGATAAAGCGAAAGTCCTACCAGCAGAGCTACGATACTGAGGAGGCAAAGACCGGAGAGGAGGGAGATTTTCCACTGGATGGAAAGCTGTCGGACCGACATGGAGACATCCTAAATAGAGGCTTTGACTGTTAGCGGCCGCCAGCGGTTTTTCTTTACTGCAATCTCTGCTTTTAAGCGTCTGCATTCATCGCTGATAAAATCCTTAAACTTCCGGGATTCTGGGGTTAGGACTCCTTGGCGAACATGCGGTGGAGGCCTTCAGGCTTCACTTTGACAAGGCGTCCATGCTGCTGCAAAGTGTGCGCCCTCAAATAAGTCCTTCCTTCAGATCCGGCGACTGAAACAGCAGTCTTGCGTCCGGAGTTTCCCGCTTTACGGTGTTTTATCGTGGTGCGCTCTATGAGGTTGTAAAGATGAATGCAGTAATTGCAGCGGTTGGCATCATGCTTGTGCTCAGCCTGTCCCGTGTGCATGTGGTGATCGCTCTGATCGTGGGGGCAGTCGTTGGCGGCCTCGTGGGCGGCTTAGGCATTGAGGCAACCCTCAATGCGTTCAATAGCGGGCTTGGCGGTGGGGCTCAAGTCGCTTTGTCTTACGCCATGCTGGGAGCTTTCGCGGTCGCTATCGCTAAATCAGGTCTGGCTCATGCCTTGGCCGATAAAGCCCTGCTCATGGTCAACAAGCAGCACGCTACCGGTGGTAACCGGATCAAATGGCTTTTGATCGGCTTATTGCTGGTGGTTGCGATTTGCTCGCAGAACATCCTGCCGATACATATCGCATTTATTCCTTTGCTGGTTCCGCCTCTACTGTACGTGTTGACCAAATTAAAAATTGACCGACGCTTGATCGCCTGCGTGATGACGTTTGGTTTGATCACGCCTTATATGTTTTTACCCGTAGGCTTTGGCAACATCTTCCTCAATCAGATTTTGCTCGCGAACGTGCGCAATAGTGGTGTGGATGTCAGTCAGGTCAATGTCACCCACGCGATGGCCATTCCTGCGCTTGGCATGTTGTTTGGCTTGTTGGTAGCGGTGTTTATCAGCTATCGCAAAAAACGCGAGTATGACCTGGTCAAGATTGAGCAGGTCGAGCAGGTCGCGGTCAGGTACAACCCGCTGACACTGATTGTGGCTGGGGTTGCTATTGCCTCCGCATTTATCATCCAGCTGTGGCTGGGTTCTATGATCATCGGTGCTCTGGCGGGTTTTTTGATTTTCTCGGCTTCAGGAATTGTGCGGTGGCGTGAGACTGACGACCTGTTCACTGAAGGTATGAAAATGATGGCCATGATTGGTTTTATCATGATCGCGGCCTCAGGTTTTGCCGAGGTAATGAAGGCGACGGGTGAAGTTAAGTCTTTGGTAGAGACTTCCGCCGGCTGGATGAATCACAACAAGGGAATTGGCGCACTGTTGATGTTGCTGGTCGGGCTTCTGGTGACCATGGGCATTGGTTCATCGTTTTCGACTGTGCCCATTCTGGCGGCGATTTTTGTGCCCTTGTGCGTGCAGTTGGGGTTTAGCCCGATGGCCATTGTTTGTATCGTCGGTACGGCAGGTGCCTTGGGTGACGCGGGTTCACCTGCGTCAGACTCTACCTTGGGGCCGACCTCCGGCCTGAACATTGACGGCCAGCATCACCATATCTGGGACACCGTCGTGCCTACATTCCTGCATTACAACTTGCCGCTACTGGCCTTTGGCTGGGTGGCGGCAATGGTTTTGTAAACAAACGAACTGCAGCAAGCTTTCATGGCAGCTCTATCCGACCGTTCTCACCAGGTACGGTCGGCCAATCTCCGGCCGTCCAGCGCGCTCTGGCCTGATCTATCAGCGCCGGATTACTGGCCACAAAATTCCAGTTCATGCGCCTCGGGCCGTCCAGCGCAGCGCCTCCAATCAATACCAGATGGCAATCACTCTCTGCGAATAATGTAACTTCCTTCGCAGAGGGCAGTAGCACCAGGCAGTGGGGCTCGATAGCTTGGTCGTCCAGTAGAACATCACCTTCCAGTACATAGAGCGCTTGCTCAGCATGTTCCGTCGGGATGAGGAGCGTGGTGGCTGTCTGCATATGCACCTCGGCGTACAGAGTAGGCGAGAGCACGGGTACAGGTGAAATCAGACCAAACCCGGTGCCTGCGATCAGACGAATCTGGACCCCTGAGCGGTCACTGACGGGCAAACTGTCGGCAGTGTGATGGCTGTAGAGCCCCGGGCCTTGTTCATCTTTTTTGGGGGAGGCCAGCCATACTTGCAATCCATGTAAGGTTGAACCTTGAGCCCTCAATGCGCAGGGTGTTCGTTCAATGTGGGCAATCGCGGCACCTGCCGTCATCCAGCTGACTTCGCCAGGGTTGACGAGCTGGTCCGAACCCAAGCTGTCCTTGTGTTGGAGTTGCCCTTCAAATAAATAGGTCAGGGTCGACAGGCCGATATGTGGATGCTGCCGAATATTCATCCCTTGGCCAGGCCAATAGTGTGTTTGAAGCATATGATCGAAAAATACGAAAGGCCCAACGCTGCGGCATTTGGCTGAGGGCAGGGGGCGTAGGATCGGTTGGCCTTCGACTTCTTCAGCTCGGGGGCGAATCACGGTCAAGGAATCCATCGTGCATTTCCGGCAGAGGGGGGCGTTGAGCATAACCCAACGCCTTACGACCCTGTTTCTGGATTACTGACTGAAAGCACCCTCAGACAGATGAGTCTCAATGGTAATTTCGGCGGTGGTCATCAGTTTATGCACTGGACACTTGTCAGCCACTCTGTGCAGCTCTTCGCGTTGAGCATCGGTCAAAACGCCTTTAAGTGTCAGTTTGACATGCAGCGCGTATTTGCCCTGCTGCTCCTCACTGGCGTCGTGTTTGACTTCCACCGTGACCCCGGTCAGCGGAATGTCCTTCTTTTGCGCATAGAGCTTGACCGTCAGTGCTTTGCACGCGCCCAGAGCGGCATCGAAATAATCATGGGGAGAGGGGGCCGAGCTTTCGCCGCCCATTGTTTTGGGCAAATCAGTGAACACTTCGTGCTCGTCAATCTTGATGCTGTGGCGAAAGCTGTCGTGAGACACGGTATTTACGGTAACAGTCATGGCAAACCTCACAGTGGCAGAGATAAAGGTCCTGATCTTTATAGAGCATGTTGCGCGTTGTGCGTTCCCTTTGATCGCTTGCTGAACCTGTAAGCCTCGCCGCAGGTCTACAGTGACTACGGGAGAGGAGAGTTAAGGTGCGATTGAAACACTCTGTGCTGGCTTTGGGGCTGTTGACTGCAAGTGCATGGGTTCAAGCCAGGGACTATGCCTACAGTGATGCCCACCTTCACTACGTCGACTTCTTCCAGGAAACCGAGGGCATGAGTACGTTACTTAAGGCCATGGCCAAAAATCGCATTGATCATGTGATGATTTCCGGTATTCCGGTCGCCAAAAAATGGCACGAGGACGAGCCCAAGCGTCCACGTTATTACGCCGGCGACGATGCTGATGCCTATTGGTATAGCGCAACGGATGTTTGGGTTGCGACGGCAGTCAGGCAGTTGACTGCTGAGCAGCGGGAGCATTTTCATCCGTTTCTGTCAGGGTTTAATCCAAATGACAAAAACTCGGCGGCTCACATACAGCGCATGCTCGATCTGGATCCTGGGTTGTGGCAGGGCATCGGTGAAGTCTTCACGCGCCATGACGACCTGACGGCCCTTATTTCCGGTGATACTCCGCGCGCTAACAATGAAGCGCTGAGCAAGGTCTACGCACTGGCCGCGAAGTATGATTTACCCGTTTTAGTGCATTCCAACATTACGTCCAAGCGAGAGCGCAATCCGCTGTATCTGGCCGAGATTGAGGAGCCGCTGACCTTGCATCCTGATACCCGATTCATTTGGGCACATGCCGGCACCAGCGCCGAAATTCATCGGCACCAGACGCAAATGCCGTTTTTGCTGCCCGAGCTGACACGTCTATTGGCTAAATACCCAAACCTGTATATAGACCTTTCCTGGAGCATGCTCACTCCGTATCTGCTGGATGAAAACGGTAAGGCCAGGCCTGAATGGGTCACGCTGGTAAAGCGCTTCCCGGACCGATTTATGCTGGGGTCAGATGTGGTGGGCCGCTTTGACAAACTGGGTGTGGAATTAAAGAGTTTTAATCCCTTTCTCGATGCTTTGCCTGAAAGCGTCGCACATAAAGTAGCCAAGGATAATTTCGTGTCCGTGCTGCCAAAGCAGCGCTAACCGGTTTTTTACAGACCAAAAAAAGCCCCGAACAGTCGGGGCTTTTTCATGTCGCGAGCGGACGGCTTATTGGCCAGTCCAGCGCTTCAGTACCAGAGTGGCGTTAGTCCCGCCGAAACCGAAGCTGTTGCTCATCACATTGTTCAACGTGACGTCTTCGCGAGTTTTGGTCAGGATCGGCATATCGGCAACGACCGGATCCAGTTCTTCGATGTTGGCAGAGCCGGCAATGAAGTTGCCTTCCATCATCAGCAAGCAGTAGATCGCTTCGTGAACGCCTGCGGCGCCCAGGGAGTGACCCGACAGGCTTTTGGTCGAGCTGATGGCAGGCGCTTTGTCGCCAAACACCGCACGAACACCTTCCATTTCCTTGGCGTCGCCTACCGGAGTAGAGGTGCCATGAGTATTGAGGTAGTCGATCGGGCCATCAACAGTGGCCATTGCCATCTGCATGCAGCGGATAGCGCCTTCGCCGCTTGGGGCCACCATGTCATAGCCGTCGGACGTTGCGCCGTAGCCAACGATCTCAGCGTAGATTTTGGCGCCGCGAGCCAGAGCGTGTTCCAGTTCTTCAACGACAACCATGCCGCCGCCACCGGCAATAACAAAACCGTCACGGTTTTTGTCATAAGCACGGGATGCTTTTTCAGGCGTGTCGTTATATTGAGTGGACAGGGCGCCCATGGCGTCGAACAGGAACGATTGGCTCCAATGTTCTTCTTCGCCACCGCCGGCAAAAACGATGTCTTGTTTGCCTAGCTGGATTTGTTCAACTGCGGTGCCGATGCAGTGAGCACTGGTAGCGCAGGCAGAAGAGATCGAGTAGTTCACGCCCTTGATCTTGAAGGGCGTGGCCAGGCAAGCGGACACGGTGCTGCCCATGGTCCGCGTTACGCGGTACGGGCCAACACGCTTGACGCCTTTTTCACGCAGGATGTCCAACGCTTCCATCTGGTTCAAGGTTGATGCGCCGCCGGAACCGGCGATCAGGCCGGTACGCGGGTTGGAGACTTGCTCCTCGGTCAGACCCGAATCAGTAATGGCGTCTTTCATGGCCAGGTAAGCGTAAGCCGCTGCGTGGCCGACGAAGCGATAAATCTTGCGATCGATCAGCTCTTCGAGAGGCAGGTCAATGGAGCCGGAAACCTGGCTACGCAGACCCATTTCAGCATATTCCGGGTTGAATCGGATGCCAGGTCGACTTGCACGCAGGTTAGCGGAGACGGTCTCTTTGTCATTGCCCAAGCACGAAACAATGCCCAGACCAGTGATAACGACACGACGCATGCGGATAACCCTTAGAAGTTTTCAGTGGAAGTAAAAACGCCGACTCGAAGGCCTTCGGCGGTATAGATCTCGCGACCATCTACGCTCACCGAACCATCGGCAATGGCCAGGTTCAGCTTGCCGCGCAGAACGCGTTTGATATGAATGTTGTAGGTGATCTTTTTGGCGGTTGGCAACACTTGGCCGAAGAACTTCACTTCGCCTGAACCCAGTGCGCGACCGCGGCCCGGCAAACCTTGCCAGCCGAGGAAAAAGCCAACCAGCTGCCACATGGCATCAAGGCCCAGGCAGCCCGGCATGACTGGATCGCCTTCAAAGTGGCAAGCAAAGAACCACAGGTCTGGATTGATATCCAGCTCGGCGACCAATTCACCTTTGCCGTACTTGCCACCCTCGTCACTGATATGGGTGATGCGATCAACCATCAGCATGTTAGGGGCGGGCAGTTGCGCGTTACCCGGGCCAAAAAGTTCGCCGCGGCTACAGCGCAGCAGATCTTCCCGAGTAAAGGCGTTTTGTTTGGTCATGCGAGCTCCTCAATAATCCCATGCGGCAGGTGGGGCAATTCTTCCCGACCAACTGAAACGTGCATGTTTCAGTTCGCCAGCCTACACATAGACTATTGCGTTGTAGTGAAAGTCACAGCGTCAAGGACAAGAATGTACACTTGTTCACTGAAAATTTAAATCAGGCCGGTTCAGGGGCCCATCAGGGTGCCTAAGACTGCCGCACTTTTGTATTTAACGCCAGTAATTAGCCATAAATCACTGGACCCAGCGTTGCAGAATTTGTTCAAGATCAGCCCGTTTGAACGGCTTGGCGAGGTAATCGTTCATTCCGGCTTCCAGGCAGGCTTCTCTATCCCCCTGTAAAGCGTTGGCCGTCAGGGCGATGATAGGAACAGTGGCGCAGCCCGGTAATTGGCGAATTTGCCGGGTTGCTTCATACCCGTCAATGATCGGCAGCCGGCAATCCATCAAAATAGCGGCGTAGCGCTCTGTGTTCGCGCAATGAATGGCCTGGGCGCCGTCACTGACCACGCACACCTCGTAGCCCAGCCCGACCAGTACAGCCTCAATGACGGTTTGATTGACCCGATTATCTTCGACCAGCAAGATGGTGCGGCCCGCCATTTGCCTTGCCTGGGCCGTTAAATCGGGCCGGTTGGTCAATGGTGCAGAGTGGTGAAGCTCCAGCGGAATTTCCAGCGTGAACACGGAGCCTTGAGCTTTTTCACTCTTGGCATGCAGAGTGCCACCCATGCGCTCTGCCAGCGTACGAGCGATGGGCAGCCCCAGTCCGGTCCCGCCATAGCGACGTGAAATGGAACTGTCCGCCTGCTGGAATGCGTTAAACATCGACTCGAGCTTGTCGGTACTGATGCCGATACCGCTGTCGCGCACCGTACAGCTAAACCAGATCAGCTCATGGTCCAACGGCTGCCAGTGCGGTTCGATGCTGATCTGACCCTGCTCGGTAAACTTCAACGCATTGCCGATCAGATTGACCAGGATTTGCCGAATACGGGTGGGGTCACCCAGAACGTGCAGGTCGTGCAAGCCCTCGGGAAGGGTTAACTGCAACTGCAAACCGCGTTGCCCGGCTGTGTGCTGGAATGCTTGAGCACAGTTGCTGACCAGTTCTGCGAGATTAAACGGAATGTTTTCGAGCTCAAGTGCCGAACGCTCGATTCTCGAGAAATCGAGGATGTCGTTGATGACTTTTAGCAGGTGTTCGGTTGATTCCGAGGCCAGGGCAGCGTACTCGGCCTGCTCCTCGGTCATTTCAGTGGTTTCCATTAATTGAAGCATCCCAAGTACGCCATTCATTGGGGTGCGTAATTCGTGGCTCATCATTGCCAGAAAGTCAGTTTTCGCGCTGTTGGCTCGTTCGGCTTCTTCGCGTGCCTGAATCAATTGAGAAATAGCGGATTGTTGTTCGCGACTGGCTTTGGCCAGGCCGTCGGCCAAATTGTTGATATGTTGGGCCAAGCTGCCTAACTCGCCGTCATCGACCACGGGCAAGGGTGTTTTGTAGTCTCCTCGCTGGATGGCATTGACGGCGTTGCTCATGGCCATGATGGGGCGGGACAGATTGGAGGCCAGACGGCGTGCGAGTAAATAGGTAAAGCCAAGGGCAAAAAGGGCCAGAATCACGGCCTTCAGCAGAATCTCCTGCTGACGCTTGCTGAATGCCTGGTTGGACATGCCCACCCGTACCTTGCCCAAGTAATCCTCGTCCGGCGCCGAAGCCTGCCGGTTGCTCAATACAAAAGCGTTACCCGCGGCGTTTCTTTGCAAACGAACCGGGGCCTGAAAGACTTCTGTCGGTGCGGCTTGCTCCTGAGGTAACAGGGGTTGCTCAGCATGGACCAGTACATTGTTGTTACGGTCCTGTACCTGCACAAATTGCACATGCGGTGTGTTGAGCGAGGCTTTTACCAAGGTATCCAGTACTTGTGCGTTACCGGTGATTACCCCGTATTCCGTTGCAGGCGCCAACTGGTTGGCTATCAATTGGCCGGTATGATTCATCTCTTGGCGCAAGTCCTGAATGCGCACAAAAGTAAAAAAACTGATCAACAGCAACGTCAGTAGAAGCGCCGGCCCGAGGCTCATCATTTGTGTACGGGTGTGAATGTCCCAACGGCGGCGACTGATCATTTACACAACGCCCCGTCAGTCTTGCGCATGGCCCCGGATGTATTGCCCATGTGTTCGCTCATCCTTGACGATGAAGTCAGCTAATTTCGTGGGCAGGACGGCTGCCTCACTCTGTTAAGTTGCTGGCAGCATGGTAACTGAGCTGACTCACTTTTCCAGCCAAAACCCTTCATTTACAGTATCTGAAACGTTCAAACTCTCGCCTTGCAGGATGTGCTCCGTATAATGCGGCCATTGCCAACGGCTAGATAGATGACGGGACTACAGATGACTGAACAGCGCTCTATTGCGGTCTTGGGAGGCGGAAGCTTTGGCACCGCCGTGGCCAACTTGCTGGCAGAAAATGGCCATCGCGTACGTCAATGGATGCGCGATCCTGCACAGGCCGAAGCCATCCGGCTTAATCGAGAAAACCCCCGTTACCTTAAAGGCATCAAAATTCATCCTGGGGTTGAGCCGGTTACAGACCTGCAAGCGACACTCGATGAATGTGATCTGTGTTTTGTGGCGTTGCCTTCCAGTGCCTTGCGCAATGTGCTGGCCGAGCATGCCGGGCGCTTGAGCGGAAAAATGCTGATCAGTCTGACCAAAGGGATTGAAGCACACAGTTTTAAACTGATGAGTGAAATTCTCGAGGAAATAGCCCCGCAAGCCCGAATCGGCGTTTTGTCCGGGCCTAATCTGGCGCGTGAGGTGGCGGAACACGCACTGACAGCAACCGTGGTGGCCAGTGCTGACGAAGCGCTGTGCACGTGTGTTCAGTCGGCACTGCATGGCCGTACTTTCCGGGTATACGCCAGTGCTGACCGATTTGGTGTGGAGTTGGGCGGGGCGTTAAAAAACGTTTACGCGATTATGGCCGGTATGGCCGTGGCGCTGGGTATGGGTGAAAACACCAAAAGCATGCTGATTACCCGCGCGCTGGCAGAAATGACCCGATTTGCGGTCAGCCAGGGGGCCAATCCGATGACTTTCCTGGGGCTGGCCGGTGTCGGTGATTTGATAGTGACCTGTTCATCCCCCAAAAGTCGTAATTATCAAGTGGGTTTTGCCTTGGGGCAGGGCTTGAGTCTTGAAGAAGCTGTCACGCGTTTGGGTGAAGTCGCTGAGGGTGTCAATACGCTCAAGGTGCTCAAGGTGAAAGCGCAGGAATTGAATGTTTACATGCCACTGGTTGCCGGCTTGCACGCAGTCCTTTTTGAAGGCCGCACACTTGCGCAAGTCATCGAGTTACTGATGCGCGCAGAGCCCAAGACCGATGTCGACTTTATCTCTCCGAGTGGTTTTAACTAAGCGAAGGAGCAGCACATGAATGATTCCAAAATTGCCCCGAAGTACGAGCCCATTGTTTTGCGTGTGCTGTGGATGCTGGTCTTCCTTTTGGTCTGGCAAGTCGCACAGTTGGTGCTTGGCGGGCTGGTGCTGGGGCAACTGATATTCCGTCTGGTCTACGGTGCTCCCAATGGCGGGCTGATGAGCTTTGGCGACAGCCTGAGCCAGTACCTTGCGCAAATAGGCCGTTTTGGCAGTTTTCACACTGAGCAAAAACCTTGGCCGTTCGCTGATTGGCCGACTGCGCGTGCGCCAGAAGGCGAGGCACCTTATGTGGCCAGCACCGAGAGCAAGCCATGAAACTGTGGGTATTACGTCATGGAGAAGCTGAGCCATACGCCCGACGAGATGCTGAGCGCGAACTGACTATCCGGGGGCGTGAACAGGTGCGGCGCAGTGCGGCTCAACTCGTGGGCAAGCCACTGGATCGCATCTGGGTCAGTCCCTATGTGCGGGCGCAGCAAACCGCCGCGCTGGTGTGTGAAGTGCTGGGGTTTACGGGGGAGGTGCAAACCGTGCCGTGGCTGACCCCGGACAGCGAACCCAAATATGCCGCCAGCCGACTCCCTGATGATGGGCATGTACTTTTGGTGAGTCATCAGCCTTTCGTGGGCGATCTGATCAGCCTGCTTCAGTTCGGTCATTTACGTCAGCCACAGCCCATGCAAACAGCCAGCCTTGCAGAACTTGAAGGTGAGTGGCCCTTGGCAGGCAGCATGACATTGCGGGGAGTGGTTAATCCCTGACATTCCCTCAAGGAGCCAAAGACAGGTTCCAGTACGGGGTGGTTGCATAAAGGGCGGGGAGTGAAACATAGTTCAGGTCATGCCGCCCCTAGCACTCTCTGACCAAGGAATGCCCTATGAGTATGTGGACACGCCCGCCCGATCTGGCACACCTCAACGCGATGCGTAAAAACACCATTTGCGACGTGCTCGATATCACGTTTGATGCGTACGACGATGAGTCAATCACGGCCAGCATGGTGGTTGACCATCGCACTCATCAGCCTTTCGGCTTGCTGCATGGTGGCGCGTCCGTGGTTCTGGCTGAAACCTTGGGTTCGATGGCCAGTTATCTGTGTATCGATTCCCAGAAGTTTTATTGCGTGGGACTTGAGGTCAACGCCAACCATCTACGCGGTGTGCGCAGCGGTCGGGTCAGTGCTGTTGCTCGGCCGATCCATATGGGCCGCACGACCCATGTGTGGGACATTCGCCTGACAGATGAGAGCGGCAAACTCAACTGCATCTCCCGATTGACCATAGCGGTAGTGCCGTTGGGTGATGCGCCGCCAGCGCGGTGATAATGGTCATGTCGTGGCCGGAGTGGCGTCACTCATGGCGTATCTATAAGTTGTTATAAAGAAATTTCCTACAGACAATAAGGCGTACTCCTACATATGGACGCCTTGTATGTCTCGGCAGGTTTTTTTCGCCCACGCCAACGGCTTTCCATCGGCCACCTACGCTAAATTGTTCGATGCCCTCGCTCCGGACTATGCCGTCACTCATTTACCGGTGCATGGGCATGATCCACGCTTTCCCGTAGACAACAATTGGCACAACCTGGTGGATGAGCTGATTTTTCATCTGCAACAGCAAAGCGGTCCAGTATTGGGTGTAGGCCATTCACTGGGCGGGATGCTGCACCTACACGCGGCTTTGCGCTGTCCGCATTTGTACAAAGGTGTGGTCATGCTGGACTCACCGGTTCTGACCTTGATGGATCAGTGGGTGATTCGCGCTGCCAAGCGATTTGGTTTTATCGACCGTTTGACTCCAGCCGGTCGTACCTTGGGGCGTCGTGAGGAGTTTTCCGATCACGCGGCGGCCAGGGACTACTTTGCCAGCAAGTCGCTGTTTCGCAGTTTCGACCCCGATTGTTTTGAGGCGTATCTGGTGCATGGCCTGCACCCGGTTGCAGATCGCTTGCGCTTGCGCTTTGACCCTGCAACAGAAATTAACATCTACCGGGGGGTTCCTCACACCAGTCCCGGCAGAGCGCGCTCCCTGCAAGTGCCCTTGACGGTGGTAAGCGGTCGAGACAGCCGTGTGGTCATGCGGCATCATGCCAAGGCCGTAGCGCGCATGCCCAACGGCGAGTCAATGAGTGTGCCCGGCGGGCATATGTTCCCGCTGGAGCAACCCCATGCCACTGCGGCCTTGCTAAAAGACATTTTTGCCCGCTGGGCGCTTCGCCATTCTGGACATTAAAGAGCCTATTGCATGAGTTTTGTGGTTGAAGAAATTCGCTTGAGCCTGCCGCATATCGAGCTTGCTGCGCATATTTTTGGCCCCGAAGACGGGTTGCCCGTCATCGCCCTGCATGGCTGGCTGGACAACGCCAACAGCTTTGCGCGGTTGGCGCCCAAGCTTGAGGGGCTACGTATCGTCGCACTGGACTTCACCGGGCATGGTCATTCCGATCACCGGCCCTGCGGAGCAGGCTATACCCTGGCGGACTACGCCTTTGATGTATTGCGTGTGGCAGAGCAACTGGGCTGGAAGCGTTTTGCTCTCTTGGGGCACTCTCTGGGGGCGATTGTGTCTGTCGTCATTGCTGGCGCATTCCCCGAGCGCATCACGCATTTGGCACTGATTGACGGCATTTTGCTGCGTAGCGGCCCTGCAGAGGATGCAGCCCAGCAAATTGGCAAAGCACTGCAGGCGCAGCTTAACCTCAACAATAAGCACAAATCGGTGCACCCAACACTGGAGCGGGCGATTGAAGCGCGAATGAAAGGCATGGTCGCGGTCAGTCGAGAAGCGGCAGAGCTTTTGGCCTTGCGTGGGCTGATGCCCGTCCCCGGCGGCTATAGCTGGCGTAGCGACAGTCGCCTGACCTTGCCATCGCCTGTACGCATGACAGACGAACAGGCCATGTCATTTGTTCTGCGAGTGGCGTGCCCGACGACATTGATCGTAGCTGAACAGGGCATGCTGATTGATCATCCCGAGTTGCTGGATCGTCTACCCTTCACCCTTGAACGGTTAGCCGGGGGGCACCATTTGCACCTGAATGACGAGGCGGGCGCCATCCTTGTTGCAGACTGTTTCAATCGGTTCTTCGCTGCTCCTTGACTTGCGGCAACCAACTGCCGAGGCTTGGCGGGTTGAAATGGGAGACAACCATGATAGATCTCTATACCGCTGCGACCTCGAAAGGCCATCCGGTCTCTATCGCATGGATGCACAATGACACGCCACCACTGCGTGGCATGCGCCGATGAAACATTCTGCCCGCCTCATCCTGACGCTGGGTTTGGCCTGTTCAAGTCCTCTACTGTGGGCCGCTGATGTTCCCGGCAGCCTTGACTTGCCGGGTATACCGCGCCTGGCCGACGCACAAATCGTTGATTACACCGTTCGCCCTGATGTTGAGCGTATCTACCCGATGGGCTCAATTCGTAAAATCAGTGGTCGATTGCGCTTTGAAGCACAACTCAACACCCGCGGTCAGACCACCGCAGTAACTTACGAATTGCCTGCTGAACACAGTGCAACCGAAGCGTTCACCGCTGCGCGTGAAGCCCTGCAAGCACAAGGTGCCGAATTGCTGTTCTGGTGCCAGGCACGGGATTGTGGTGAAAGCAGCCTGTGGGCAAATGAGGTGTTCGGTAACTCAAAACTGACGGGTTCAGATGAGCAGCAAACCTATTTGTTGTTGCGTCGGGCTGCCCCCGAGCAGAACCAATTGATTGCCTTGTATGGCATCGATCGGGGCAACCGCAAAGCCTATCTGCATGTCGAACAAATGCAGGCGAGCACCGACCTCGGTGAGTTGTTGCCTACCTCGGCCACCTTGCAACGTCAGTTGAAAAGCACGGGCGAGCTGGACTTTCCTAAACTCACAGGTGAGCCAGATGCGCAGTGGCTGACCTTGATTTCACGCGCATTGAACCTTGATACCACCGCTAGAGTCAGTTTGACTGGCAGCCAAGCCTCTGCATGGCGCGATGCACTGATCAACAAAGGTGTACGGGCCGCTCGTATGGAGTTGGGCAACAGTCAGGCCAAAGGCTTGCATATCGAGTTACTGCGCTAGTCATACCGCTACGACGGCTGCACTTGGCGTAGCCGTCGCTTCTTATTTCACGTTGTATTTTCTGCGGAACACACATGGTCAATAACGATCGCCTGCTGGTGCAGATTCTGCTTCTGGTGTTGTTTGGTGCCAGTCTGTGGGTGATGGCACCGTTTTGGTCGGCTTTGTTCTGGGGCGCGGTGCTGGCGTTTGCCAGTTGGCCGTTGATGCGTTTGCTGACACGCGCCCTTGGGGGGCGAGAGTCAATGGCGGCGGGTATCCTGACGTTAGGCTGGATGCTACTGGTTGCGGGGCCCCTGGTGTGGTTGGGGTTGAACCTGGCCGACCACGTGCGCGATGCCACTACCTTTGTGAAGGACGTTCAGCTCGAAGGTCTGCCTGAAGCGCCAACATGGCTGGCCGGTATTCCTTTGATTGGCGAACGTCTGGTGGGCATGTGGGACACCATCGACGAGCAGGGCGCAGCCTTGTTGGTGACCATCAAACCTTATCTGGGGCAGGTGGGTAATTGGTTGCTGGCACGCAGTGCACAGATTGGTGGTGGCATTCTGGAGCTGACGCTCAGTATTGTTTTTGTCTTCTTCTTCTACCGTGACGGCCCACGTCTGGCCGCTTTTGTTCACGGGCTGCTCGAGCGCCTGATCGGCGAGCGCGCTGATTACTATCAGGAATTGGTGGCGGGAACGGTCCAGCGTGTCGTGAATGGTGTCATCGGTACGGCTGCTGCCCAGGCCTTGCTGGCGCTGATCGGCTTTCTGATTGCCGGCGTGCCGGGGGCTCTGGTGTTGGGGCTGGCCACCTTTTTGCTGAGCTTGATTCCCATGGGGCCGCCGCTGATCTGGATTCCAGCCACGGCATGGCTGGCCTGGAAAGGCGACTACGGGATGGCAATCTTCCTGGGTATTTGGGGCACGCTGATCATTAGCGGTGTCGACAACGTACTCAAGCCTTACCTGATCAGTCGAGGCGGTAACTTGCCTTTGGTCATTGTCTTGCTGGGAGTATTCGGCGGTTTGATCGCGTTTGGCTTTATTGGCCTGTTTATCGGCCCGACCTTACTGGCCATCGCCTATAGCCTGCTGGTGGACTGGAGCGCCAGCCAGCAGAATAAAGACAAGGTGTAACTTAGCCGAATTTGGGGCCGGAGCGGGTGTTGTTACCCTTGGCCAATCGGTCGTAAAGCACCACATTGACCGTGGCTGCGAGATTCATGCAGCCATTGGTCGGGATATAAATAACGTCTTCGCACCACTCCAGCACGTCTTTGCCCAGAGACCCGTCTTCCGGACCGAAAATATAAATTGCCCGATCCGGGTGAGTGTACTCAGGCAGTGAGCGCGCTCCTTCAACCATTTCGACCGCGACCGGAATGCACCCCAGAGGAATGATCTTTTTAAGGTCATCAATGCCGATCAGGGGAATATCCTGATGGACTTTCTTTGTATCGGTGATGAAATCCCGGGCGCGTTCATAGCGCTTGCCTGTGTAAAACACGGACGCCACGTTATAGCAGCCAGCCGCGCGCATCACCGAACCGACGTTTTCCGGTGATTTGGGGTTGTATAAACCAATGCAGCTGTACCTTTTGTTTGCCACGTGCCGTTGCCCTTCATAAAAAAGACGGGAGTATAACGGCACAGCGTCGACAGTCGTCCCGATTCAGATCAAATAGGCACACAGTACGTCGTGAAAATACGGATCAAGCGGCCCTAATCCGTTTTTTTGCCGTGCGCATTAGGCGTAGGCCCAGCATCAGCGCAGCGCAGGTCAGGCCCACAATCAGCCCTTGCCAAAGACCACTTGGACCATGGGCCTGGCCAAGCCAGTCAGTCAACCCCAGTGCGTAACCGACCGGCAAGCCAATGCCCCAATAGGCAAACAGCGTCAGGATCATGGTCACGCGGGTATCCTGATAACCGCGTAGCGCGCCGGCGGCGGTCACTTGAATGACATCGGAGAACTGATACAGCGCAGCAAACATCAACAGCATGCTCGCCACTTCAATCACCTTTGGGTCGGCCGTGTACACCGTCGCAATTTGGCCGCGTAACAACACAATCAGGCTCGCAGAAATGCACGCCCATACTAGCGCCGTGCCCATGCCTGCACCGGCGACAAAGCGCGCCTCTCTAGGCTGCCCGCGGCCCAAAGCCTGGCCTACGCGCACGGTGATTGCCATGCCTAGCGAATACGGAATCATAAACACAAGCGAGCTGAAGTTGAGCGCAATCTGATGGCCCGCCACAACGGTAGCGCCCAAGCTACCGATCAGCAGCGCAATCACGGCAAAAATGCTGGATTCGGCAAAAACCGCGATGCCGATGGGCAGACCTACATTGAGCAAACGCTTGATAACTGCCCATTGTGGCCATTCAAAGCGGCTGTACACCTCACTCGATTGATAAATCGTTCCGCGAAAAGTCCACACCACCATGCCCAGCGCCATAAACCACATGACAATGGCCGTCGCCCATCCGCAGCCCACGCCACCCATGGCCGGTACGCCAAAATGTCCGTAAATGAAGATGTAGTTGAGCGGGATGTTCAGGGCTAGCCCACAGAGGCCGAGTACCATGCTTGGCCGGGTTTTGCCCAGGCCATCACTGAAGTTACGCAACACGCAATAGAGGCCTACGGCTGGCATACCGCTGGCAATGCCGTGTAAATAGCCCATGCACGGCTCAATCAAGTCAGGGGCGACGTTCATCACATGCAGCAGCGGCTCTGCGCCGATCAACACAAAGGCTGCGCACAGCCCGGTCATCACCGCCAGCCAGAGGGCCTGACGCACGATGGGTCCAATATCACTGTGAGTGTCAGCGCCGAAGCGCTGAGCGACTTTTGGCGTAGTCGCGAGCAAGATGCCTGACATCAACAGAAACACCGGCACCCAGATTGAGTTGCCCAATGCTACGGCAGCCAGATCGCGAGGCCCGACACGGCCCGCCATAACGGCATCGACAAAACCCATCGCGGTGGTGGCGACTTGGGAAACGATGATTGGCAACGCCAGCGCCAATAGCGCGCGCACCTCGGTTGTAACCCGGATCACCCGGTTGGCGCCCTTGGAAGGCAGGTTATGTGTTACAGAATTCACAAGCGAGTATCCACAGTATTTAACGCACAAAACCGACAATTCTACGCCTGCCTGGACGGTCGGCAAGTCTTGAGTTCAGGGGGTGAATACTCCTGTGCTTAAGGCGCAAGCCCATAGCGCAAGCGGGCCTTGGATTTAGGATTGGTGATACGCGCAATGATGGCGCACTGGGGGCACCAGTGGTTGCTGCGAATCGTCGCCAGCGCAGCCCTCCAAAAATGGCCCCGATGGCAGACCCACTCCAGGGGCGTCGAATTATTGGTGTAAGCGGTCGACAAACATTGACCTCCTCTTTTTCTTGCATCGGCTTGCGCCGTCTCAAGGGTCAGGCGCTTTTTATCGTTTGCGCAAAGAGGGCACCAGCCGCCACGTACTACACGCTTGCCCAATGCTTGCCACTCATGGCCTTGTTTGCAACGGAAGCCATAACGCTCACCCACGCCTCGGTAGGCACCTTGACTCAAGCATTCGCCGCCGTGGCTGGCGGCTATGGCGTGCAGTCGTTCGAGGCCATTGGGCATCAGGTATTGTTCGCTTCTTTGCAACCAGGAACACCGCTTGCACCAACTGCCGCGCAACACCTCATGACCTTGAGCGTTCCACTCGTGGCCCTTGGCGCAACGAAAAGGGTAAAAGTGAGCACTGTTTTCATACACGTGGGCCAAACATTCGCCACCGCGGGCGGCAGCGGCCTGGCGAATCTTGTCCATTCCGTCTTGCAGACGCAGGCGATGGCTGTGGGCACGACGCATGCATAAGGGGCAGGCAGGAGATTTGGCAACGTGACGCCCCCTGCGTTGCCATTGGTGCCCACAGCTGCATTTGAACGAATACAGCGCTTGCTCTCCCTCCCATCGAGTCGACAGGCACGTTGCCCCGACCGACTGTGCAGCCAGATGTACTGCCTGCAAGCGCGCTTCCCCGGCACACTGTTTGCAACCCGTCACATTAGCCCGCAGCAGAGCAGACGGGGGCGTAGAAATCACATGGCCCTGCTTGCAGTTAAAACAATGCGCCACGTGCCAGCCGCGCCACGTCGTTTCGGGGCTGGAATAACCCAATCGGTCAACTACCTGACGCAAACGTTGGGAATGGTCTAAAACAGCATGTAATGGATTTAAGTCGTTCATAGTGTTTATTGTTTTTGGTTATTTACGTTATACACACGGCATGTAGTACGGCTGCACATGTGAGCGGGAAGTCGCATGTAAAAGCACCCGTGGTCGGGATGTTTACAGGGTGGAGGAGGGCTTGATTCTGAAGAAATCGTATAAAACCAATACGCAGATGTTTATGCCAAATGAAAGGGTGAATAAAAACGCAAACAGGCGGGCCATGCCCTTGTAAAGAGTGGCTAAGGGCACACCAAAAATGATGATGGTCACGTTATGGAAATAGAATTCCACTGTGTAGACTGCGGCAAAAATACAGCCCAGCAATAAAGAAATCCCCGCTGTCGAGCCCCAGTTGTTTCTAAGGGATACGAAATATTTTCGCTCGTGGCGAAATAAAAGTACCGGAATAAGTATCGTGCAGGCCGCGATTAATGCCGTGTCAGTGATCTTACCGGACGGGAAGAAATAATTGGCTGCGATCACCAGTGCAGTGTAAAGAATCAAAAACAGAGTCTTGGTAGGCATCAGTGTCGCTCTCTTTTTTATTAGGGTGGCGATGGAGGATAAAATTGACGGATGTGTAATGGGTTATCAATTCCTGTTGTTGCGTAGCGCCCTAATAAAGTCATAGGCAAAGAAAACACAGGCTGTTGCGACAACAGAGGTGCATAGCCAGATGGCGACCAGTTTTCCTATCTGTAAGTCATCGGTTGCATGAGGTGACCCCGTAATGCTGACGGCAAGAATGTAAACAAAGGCTTTGGCTGTGAAGAGGGCGGTGATCACCACACCCATAAAAACAGAACATCCCAGTGTGGATACCCAGTTTTCGCTGATTGGCCTGAGGTTTTTTTGATGTCGTCCAGCTATTAGCATTGGAATGAGTGCCGCAATAGCTGCGCAAAACGCCATGCCCATCATTGAGGGTAATGGAGTAAACACAATGATTATTATGCTCATGGCCAAATGCAGAATGTAAAACAGGAAGTTGGTTTTCATAGGCTTTCGCAAGGGAAATAATGGATTGTTGCGTCTGGGTAGACGTTCTAGTGTTTAAGTGCGCGTTTAGGGCCGCTATTGCTCAGGCTTTCAGCCTGGTCTGTCTGCGTCATAACCTTGGGTTGGATGGGGCGGGAGTGGGTGGTCTTTCATTAGGGTGGGGAAGCGTATGTCGGGGTCTGATTTCAATTCTGCTCTTAACCTTGTGTATAACTTTGATAGTGCTTCATCAGGGTTGTACCACATTGCGTTGTGCCGAAGACTTGTACTCTCGAATACATTTATCATTTGAAGTGCTGATAAACTATGCCCTTGCGATAGAGCTATTTGGTAGTGGCTTAAGGCAATGGGAAAGTTTTTTTTATTTATTTCGTAATAGATGCCTAGCTCGAAATTTGCATCCCCGTATCCTTGCTCGGCAGCGCAGCGGAGGTACTGCAGACCTAGCTCTTTATTTCCCCCTACATAAATATACAATTTCCCAAGTTCGGTGAGCGCTTCTGGATTGCCCATATTTGCCGCTTTGTTTAGGAATGCTAGGCCGTCCGTTGCTGGATTTTTAACCCCTGCCTTATTGCCGATTATCGCTCCCATATTGTAATAACCTTGCGGTATCTTTAGGTCAATCATGCGTTGATAAAGGTCGATGGTTTTTTGGATGTCTGTTTCAACACCTCCGGGCCAGCCAGTTCTATAGAGGGCGGCCAAGTTATGCATGGCTTTCCAGTGATCTCGCTCTACGGCTTTGCTATACAACTCAACGATGCGATCCCATGGTCGCAAAGTGTCCGGCTTTGCCAGTAGTGCGGCTTCTTGATACCAAGCCTCCGCTAAAGGGTCGAGTGAAGGTAAATAGTCCTTTTCTTGAGTGCATACAAAAGGGCGTAATTCTGCCATTACAGGAATGCCTGTAATTAGAAGCAAGAAAAGCATAAAGACACTGAATAGTTGCATGACTATTCCTTTAGGTGACTGCAGTATCTTGTGTGCTGCATGGTTATATCCTTTTTTCTATTTTTAGCGTTGTTCAACTCGACTACTCTGTGGGTCAGCTTGCAAAGGATCTATAGATCTGGCTTCCAGTTCGGTCTGTCTGCGTCATAACCTTGTGTTGGATGGGGCGGGAGAGGGTAGTCTTTCATTAAAGTGGGAAAGCGTAAGTCGGAATTAATTAGGAGTTGCTGATAGAGGTTGTTATATATCGTGTACAGTTGCTCGCTGGGTTTATACCACATAGCGTTATGAGGTGAAGTCTTTGCATTAAAGACTCGTCGCATAATACGTCCTGAGGTGTTGTGGCCTTGTGAAAGAGCAATTTGGTAGTGTTTTAGTGCTTTAGGGAAGTTTGGTTTAATTAGTTCGTGGTAGGTAGCGAGCTCGTAGTTGGCTTGGCCATATCCTTGATCGGCAGCACATTGTGTGAGCTGTAACCCTAATGGTTTATTTTTTCCTATATATATGTATAGTTTTCCAAGCTCTGTAAGTGCAGCCGGATTACCCATTCTTGCGGCCTTGTCCAGAAATGTAAGACCATCTATTGCTGGGTTTTTAACACCGGCTTTGTTTCCAATGATTGCCCCCATATTGTAAAAACCTTGGGGGATATTCAGATCTATCATGCGCTGGTAGAGGTCGATGGTTTTTTGTATGTCTTTCTCAACACCTCCTGGCCACCCCGTGCGATAGAGGGCCGCCAAGTTATGCATGGCTTTCCAGTGATCGCGCTCTATTGCTTTGCTGTATAGCTCAACTATGTGTTCCCAAGGCCGTAAAGTGTCGGGTTTTGCAAGAAGTACGGCTTCTTGGTACCAGGCATCTGCCACGGGGTCGAGTATGGGTAGGAAGTCTTTTTCTTGTACGCAAACATAAGGTTTAGGTTCGGCCATGGTAGAGACTCCGTAACTTAAAAGCGCAGTTAAAATAATTCGATTAAATAGGCGCATTAATCTACCGTAAAAAGGGGACTGTAAGGAGTTGAGATGTCCCAGAAGCGCTGTAGGTGTGTATTTAATGGAAGTTCGCTTGTCCGTAACTTCCAGTTTTTATCCATCTCATCATTCCATAAGTCGTAATTGTCAAGGGCTGATGTGTCAACCTCACCCGCATGCATCCCCCACAACTTCTCCCTTAAAGACTTCGCCAACACCGGATGAGGATGAGCAATCCCCAGTTCCGAGTCGCTGTGCATACTGCGGATATTGATATTGGCGGAGCTGAGCAAGGTATAAACGTCATCCACCAACAGCAGTTTTGAATGCACGTAGATGTTTTTATATCGAGCTTTAGTTACTGGCGCGTTGAGCTGGGCTTCAGTCTCGGCCGACATGGGCAGAGGCGGTGCACTTCCCGGAGCCGGGTCGCTGGTGGCGAGGGTCGCAATGATGATTTTCAGGCCGGGGATTTCCCTGAGTTCGTACGGCT
>NZ_VFIO01000021.1 GCF_007858365.1 Pseudomonas saxonica
CTCGACGACTTGCAGTTCATTACGATCGGCTGCCACGAATCGCCGAGGCATGGGTATGGCTGGCTCAGGGAAGAATGCTGCTACGCAGGTTGACTGCTTAGTTTTGTAAACACCCTCTTACGGCGAGGTACTTTTGTCAAACTGCCGAGTGTCGGACCACCACAAAAGTACCCAAAAAGTCCTTGCCCTACCATACGGCCGAGCTCGCCTAGGCTCGCCCGGTGCCTTCTCTCCGGCACTGTTATGGGGGCACGCCGCGACGGGCCATCCTTGGCCCGATCGCGGCTGGCTCGGCGTCCTGTCTCGCCACCCCCATAACAGTACCTGCGTTCAGCCTCCTGTGATGGGCCCCAGTGTCGCTCCCACTGTTTCGGTGGCGGCAGGGGCATTGGTTTAGAAGCAACAAGCAACAAGCAACAAGCCAGGCAGTCCTACACTCCGTAACCACTGTAACAACTACGACTCCCTGCATGACCCGCACGCTGCTCACTTGCGTTAGTCTCAACGGACGATGAGCCCCACCCACAACCTTCCCATACTGCCCCAAGCCAATAAATACAGGCATTGAGGAGCAGGCGCATGATCGACATTCGTGGTTTGAGCTACTTCGTTGCAGAATCCACCGACCCGGTGCAGTGGCAGCGCTATGCCCAAGACGTACTCGGGATGATGGTCAGCGAAGCCCCCGCAGGCGGCATGTACGTCAAAATGGACGAACGCCCCTTTCGCATGCTGGTGGTGCCCGGCGGTGAGTCCCGGTACCTCGCTTCAGGCTGGGAGTTGGCCAGCGAACGGGCCTTCAATGCTGCGATTGAAACCCTCGACCAAGCCGATGTCAGCTGGCGTCTCGGCACTGCCGAACAGTGTGATCAGCGCGGCGTCCAGGCCTTGTTGCACGTCACCGATCCCTCGGGCAACCACCATGAGTTGAGCTGGGGCCATCGCTCTGATTGCCAGCCTTTTATCTCGCCCCAAGGGGTACCGGGCTTTATCACCGGCGACATGGGGCTGGGCCATACCGTGTTACCGGCCCCCAACTTCGATGCCACGCTGGCCTTTGCCAAGGAGGTGCTCGGCTTTGAGTTGTCGGACATTTTCAATTTCCGCCCCGATCCGTCTGCGCCGCCGATCCGCATCCATTTTCTGCATTGCAAAAACAGCCGTCACCACAGCCTGGCGTTGGCCGAATACCCCGTGCCGTCCGGTTGCGTGCATGTGATGGTCGAAGTCGAGTCGATGACCGAAGTCGGGCGCGCGTATGACCGCAGCATCGCTCACAACGTGCCGCAGTCGGCCACGCTGGGCCAGCACCTGAACGACCGCATGACCTCGTTCTATATGAAAACCCCTTCGGGCTTTGATCTGGAATACGGCTATGGCGGCCTGTTGGTCGATTGGCAAGAACACAGCGCCTTTGAATTCACCCGCGTCAGCCTGTGGGGCCACGATTTCTCCGTCGGCCAGCAAAAGTAAGGAATAGCCATGAACAAGCAAATGACAGCGGCCGATGCGGTCGGCCAATTGCGTGACGGCATGACCATCGGTTTTGGCGGTTGGGGGCCACGGCGCAAGCCGATGGCGATTGTCCGCGAAATCCTCCGCTCGGACGTCAAGGACCTCACCGTGGTGGCCTACGGCGGCCCCGAAGTCGGCATGCTTTGCGCCGCCGGCAAGGTCAAGAAGCTGGTGTTCGGTTTTGCCACGCTCGATGCCATTCCGCTGGAAGCGTATTTCCGCAAGGCCCGCGAGGCGGGTGAGCTGGAGCTGATGGAGCTGGACGAGGGGATGTTGCAATGGGGCCTGCGCGCAGCAGGCATGCGGTTGCCGTTTTTACCCACCCGCTGCGGCTTGGCCACTGATGTGACGCGACTCAACCCTGAAATCAAGCTCGTGCAATCACCCTATGACGACGGCGAAGTGCTGCTGGCCATGCCTGCGCTAAACCTGGACATCGCCTTCTTGCACGTCAACGTTGCCGACCGGCTGGGCAATACGCTGGTGACCGGCCCTGATCCGTACTTCGATCATCTGTATGCGCGTGCCGCCAAACAGTGTTTTGTCTCTTGCGAGCGCATTGAAGAACGCTTGAGCCTTGACGCCACCCAAGCGCGTTTCAACACCTTCGAGCGTTATCTGGTCAGCGGCGTGGTGCATGCGCCGTTTGGCGCCCATCCCACCTCATGCCCGTCTGATTACGGCTGGGACATGAGTCACCTCAAGCGCTACAGCGCCAGTGCTGCAGAAGAGGGCGGCTGGGAAGGGTATGTCGCCGAGTTTGTAACGCCGGGCGAAAGTGCCTATCAGGCCAGCAATGGCGGTGCCGACCGGCTGAGCGCGCTGCCGCTGCCGGTGTTTTGAGGAGTATGACGATGACTGCAACCTGTGATTTTTCCCTGGCCGAACTGCTGATCGTGGCCGCCTGCGAGGCCTGGCGCGATAACGGTGAAGTGATTGCCTCGGGTCTGGGCGTGATCCCGCGCCTGGGTGCGAGCCTGGCCAAATTGAGCCATAGCCCTGAACTGTTGATGACCGACAGCGAAGCGTTTTTGGTCGAAGAACCCATTCCGTTGGGGCCGCGTGGGGATTATCAGCCGCGCTATTCGGGTTACCTGTCATTCGAGCGAGTATTTGAATGCGTATGGGGCGGACGCCGTCACGCGATGATCGGCCCGACTCAGGTTGACCGCTGGGGGCAGACCAACCTGTCATGCATCGGCGATTATCAAAAGCCTAAGGTCGCGATGCTCGGGGTGCGCGGCTTGCCGGGCAACAGCATCAACCATATCAACTCGTTCTTCATACCCAACCACAACACTCGAGCGTTTGTCGCCGGTGAAGTGGACATGGTCTCGGGCGTGGGCTTCAAGACAGAGCGTTGGGATGACGGCATGCGCCGCGACCTGATGGACATTCGCCTGATCGTCACCGATCTGTGTGTGATGGACTTCGGCGGCCCGGACCGGGCGGTGCAAGTGCGTTCGCTGCACCCCGGTGTGAGCTTTGAAGAGGTACAGGAGAAAACCGGCTTCCCCTTGCTCAAGGCACCAGACCTCAAACAAACCGTGGCACCGACCCCGGAGCAGTTGGCCCTGATCCGTCGGCTCGATCCCCATGATTACCGCGCCGCCGCGCTCAAGGGCAACCCGCCCGGCATTCGTCAGGCCTGAAGCCAAGGAATTCCTCTTATGAGTAGCGACAGCGATTTTGTGCAGCGCGTTGATGGTGCTGTGTATGAAACCGAAGAGCCGGTGCTGTATGCGGTAGCGGATGGCATCGCCACGCTGACCCTGAACCGGCCCACGGTCAATAACGCTCAGAACTCGCAGATGACCTATGCGCTGGACGATGCCTTTCGCCGCGCCGTCAATGACGACGCGGTCAAAGTCATTGTGTTGTGCGGCAATGGCAAACACTTTTCGGCCGGGCATGACATCGGCACACCCGGGCGCGACATCAATAAATCGTTTGACCGGGCCAGTTTGTGGTGGGATCACACCAACAAACCCGGGGGTGAATACCTCTATGCCCGTGAGCAGGAAGTCTATTTGGGGATGTGCCGACGCTGGCGCGAATTACCCAAGCCGACGATCGCCATGGTGCAGGGGGCCTGTATTGCAGGCGGGCTGATGCTGGCCTGGGTCTGCGATTTGATCGTGGCCAGTGACGATGCCTTTTTTCAGGACCCGGTGGTGCGCATGGGCATTCCGGGGGTGGAGTATTTTGCTCACCCGTATGAGCTCAACCCCAGGATCGCCAAGGAATTCCTGTTCACAGGCGACCGCATGAGTGCCGAGCGTGCTTATCAAATGGGCATGGTTAACCGCCTGTTCAGTCGTGATGAGCTGCATGCCGGCACCTATGCACTGGCGGCGGCCATTGCCAAGCAGCCGCGCATGGGCCTGGCCCTGACCAAACAGGCGATCAATCACGTTGAAGATTTGCAGGGCAAACGCACCGCGATGGATGCTGTATTTGCCTGGCATCATTTTGCCCATAGCCATAACGAGCTGCTTTCCGGTGACAAGCTCGGCGGCTATGACGCCAAGGCGATGATTGAGGCGAACAAGACCGCTGCGGGAGAACGTCGATGAGCGAATATTTGCACACCGCGTTAACCGATGCCCTGGGCTGTCGGTACCCCATCGTACAAACCGCGATGGGCTGGGTGTCGGATGCCAATTTGGTGATCGCCAGCAGCAAGGCCGGCGCCTTTGGCTTTTTGGCCGGCGCGACGATCAATGCAAAGCAACTGGAAGCCGAAATCCAGCGCGTGATCGAGGCCTTGGGCAGCAGTAATTTCGGCCTTAATTTCCATATGTTCCAGGAAAACGCCGCGCAATGTGTGGATCTGGCCATCGAATACCGATTGCGCGCCGTGAGCTATGGCCGCGGCCCGGATCGTCAGACCATTGAGCGCTTTAAAAAAGCCGGGGTGCTGTGTATCCCAACGGTGGGCGCGGTCAAGCATGCAATCAAGGCGGTTGAATTGGGCGCGGACATGATTACCGTGCAGGGCGGTGAGGGCGGCGGGCACACGGGCGGGGTGCCGAGTACGATTTTATTGCCCCAGGTACTGGATGCGGTGCAGGTGCCGGTGATTGCGGCAGGCGGCTACTCCACCGGGCGCGGCCTGGCCGGTGCACTGGCCACCGGCGCTGCGGGTGTGGCGATGGGCACGCGGTTTTTGATGACTAAAGAATCGCCCACGCCTGCGGCGACGCTTGAGCGTTATGTGAAAGTCGCCGACCCGCAAAAAATCCGCGTGACCTTGGCGGTCGACGGCATGCGTCATCGCATGATTGAAAACGCCTTTATTGACCGTCTGGAAAAAGCCGGAGCGTTTGGCCGGCTGCGCATTGCCTTGGGCAGCGCCTGGCATTGGAAACAGCAAACGGGTATGAGCCTGGGGCACATGCTCGGGGTGTTTGCCCAATCAGTGAAAGAAGACCCCGGCGCTTTGTCGCAAACAGTGATGGCGGCTAACCAGCCGGTGTTGCTGCAACGTTCGATGGTGGATGGCGTCCCTGATGAAGGCATTTTGCCCTGCGGGCAAGTGGCGTCCGCGATCGGGGAGTTGAAGAGCTGCCAGCAACTGATTGATGAAATGGTCCTCGAGGCGGAACGTTGCCTGATGGCGATCAATGCACGTTACCAGGCCAAGCGCTGTCAGCCCGCAGTACCCGCAGGCTTCTGAAACGTCTTCAAAGTTTGTAACTGAACTTATCTGGATACAAAACGTGTCCGGACACGCGTCAAAAGTCGGTTTCCAGATCACTACACTTTTTAATCATTGTGCAGCTCAGGAAGCTGACTTATGCCCCAACCCTTGCATCGCCATACTCCGTCTCTGACGTCTTACGACCCGCGCGGATTGACCATTCGCGCGGTGGCCTATCACCGCCGCATAGCCGGCGATGAACCGCAGGCGCGCATCCACCGTCAGGTTTACAGTGCCACAGGCTTGCTTAGCGAACAGTGGGACCCACGGCTCACGGCCCTGCGGGCCAGCGCCGCCAATCAACGTAATCGCTACACGCTGTCGGGGCGTTTGCTGCATACCGACAATGTAGACAGAGGCACGCGCATTCTCTTCTGCGGCGCCGGTGCCGAGTTGCGCTACAGCTGGGATGCCCGTGGCACCCGGCACACTTACCAGTACGATCAGCTCCTGCGCTTAAGCGCGCTGTTTGAACAGGCCGCCGATGACGACAAACCCCGGTGCGTCGAGCGTCTGAGCTATGCCGACAACACCCCCGAAAATGCACGGCATAACCGTTGTGCCCGGTTGCTGCGTCACGATGACCCGGCAGGCACCCTGTGGTCAGAGGATTTTGACTTGCAGGGGCGTGTGACGAGTGAATCGCGCCGGTTTGTCCATGAGGTCTCTGCCTCTGCGGACTGGCCCTTGTCACCTGATCAGCGTGACCTGGCGCTTGATCCCGCTGTGTGGCGCAGTCAGTGGCGCTACGATGCGCTGGGCCAGTTGCTGGAACAGATCGACGCCAAACACAACCGTCAACGTTCGCACTATGCCGTGGACGGTTTGCTGACATCACGAGGGGTGGTCCTCAATAACGGCACGCAACATACCGTTGTGCAGCACCGAACCTACAACGCAAGCGGCAACATTGAGACAGAGCGGGCTGGCAATGAGGTGCTGACAGCACTGACCTACGACCTCAGGGATGAGCGCCTGCTGCAACTCAAGAGCTACCGTGGCGATCAACCTGCTGAAGCCTTGCAAGACCTTTCATATCGTTATGACCACGTCGGCAATGTGCTGAGCATTGGTGATGCGGCGCAACCGGTGCAGTGGACCGATAACACGCGCGTGCAAGCGCTCAGCACGTTTACCTACGACACCCTCTATCAGTTGATTCAGGCCAGCGGGCGAGAAAACGCCGCCAATGTCAGCGGTGCGCCCCAGAGCGGCTTTGTCCGTTTCGGTGCGGCTGACGGCCAGCGCCCCCGTCAGTATCGCCAGTCCTATGCCTACGATGCAGGTGGCAACTTGACCCGACTGCAACACAGGACGAGCCGTGGCTCAGGCTATACGCGACACTTCAACGTATCAGGTCAGAGTAATCACAGTCTTGAGCTCATTGCGGGTCAGGCCCATCCGGGGTTAGGCAGCGGGTTCGACCCAAACGGAAATCTGCACATGCTGGAACCCGGGCAGACGCTGACCTGGAACCTGCGCAACCAACTGCAACGCGTGACTCAGGTCACGCGCGAAGCCGGCACGGATGACGACGAAGTCTATGTGTACGACAGCGCTGGGGCACGAGCGCTGAAAATCACCCGCGCCAACGGCCCACGTCAGCGCCGCCTTCGCGAAGTGTATTACTTGCCGGGGCTGGAAATTCGACGCAACAGCGCGACGGGTGAAGCGTTGAACCTATTGAGGATCGAAGGGGAACTCAACAGTGCGGCGCTTTTGCAATGGGAACAGGGTCGGCCCGAGGGCATCGACAACGAACACCTGCGCTTCAGCCTCTCGGATCATTTGGGCAGCAGCACGTTGGAGCTGGATCAAAAAGCCCGATTACTGAGTCAGGAAAGCTACTACCCCTATGGTGCAACGGCGTGGTGGGCAGGCAAGAATGCACTCGAAGCCAGCTACAAATTCGTCCGTTATTCGGGCAAGGAACGCGATGCCAGCGGCCTTTACTACTATGGCTACCGTTATTACGCACCTTGGCTGGCCCGCTGGATCAGTGCTGACCCGGCCGATGATATAGACGGTCTTAATTTGTATGCCATGACCCGGGCAAACCCGATCAGCAGGGTTGAAAGCCAAGGGTTGCAAAGCACCGACAGTATGGAACGACCGGGTCGACTGGCCATTTTGCACCGCGTGGTCACAGACATGGCCAATCGGGTCAGGCCAAGGGTGCAGGCGTCGAGTGCGGCTGCAATCCGTGATGGCCTTGCCACTTTTATCAGCAATGCCGTCGGGGCAGGTGTGGACATCGCCCTGTTTGAAGGCCGTCAACCGTCACAGGGTTTGAACTCTGCTTTACGCAGTACTGTTGCGGCGCTGGATGCCTTAAGCGTTATGCACATGAGCACCGGGCTGTTTGGCCATGTGACTCGTTGGAGCCCTCTGATCGGCTTTTTTGCTGCCACAGCGGCTAATCGTGGATTCGAGGTGCGCGGTGCCAGTGAAGGTGCTGGCGCTGAAGACGCGTGGGACCCGGTGGCCAGGCTCAGGCTGGCCGGGCATGTGCGAGCCTTTACCCGGGAAGTCTTGCAGCAGATGGTGAGCGGGCTCGGCGAAAGCGTGTCGTGGGGGCAGACCCCGGTGCGTGCCAGAATCCCGCGTACCTTGGCGGCCGCAGGCGCCTATAGCTTGGCCACAGTGCCTAATGCCGTGTTTGGTCAGTATGTGCCGGGGCCACTGATTCCTAATGTCGGGCCGTTGATCGAGGCATACGATGGGGCGGCAGGGACGGCCATTCGTGCGGGGCATGCGACGGCGCGCTTTGACCGCCACGTCAGCACGTTGCAGGTGCCAGGGGCAATGAATACGGCTCATGGGGGGCTGAGCCGGATGTTTAATCAGACCTGGACTTATTGGGCTGGGGTCGGCATCGAGGCGGTTGCGCAGTGGGTCACGGGGCAGCCTGTTGAAGCGCAAAGTGGCAGGGCAAGGGCGTGGGTGGGTGCTGCCAAAGGCGTGGTGTCTGCGTTGACAGAAGTACGCGGGGCGCTGTTGCAAACGGCCAGGGGCGGGTTTGGTAGCCTGTTCAAGCGCTGGCGGACGGTCAAAAGCTGACCCGCCAGACAGTGTGCAGCGCAGTGAATCAAAGTCGCTGCGCCTGCACTTCATTCTGCGCAACCTTGACTATGCTATCGGCACCGCCTGCATGTGCAGGCTGTCAAAGTCGAGGGATGAAAATGATTTCAGAGTGGGAAATGTTGGCGCGTCTGCTACTGGCGGCTGTACTGGGCAGCATGATTGGTCTGCAACGCGAACACTTGTTTTGGACCGCAGGCTTGCGCACGCACATGCTGGTCGCGACCGGCGCGTGCCTGTTCATGATCGTCTCGGCCTTTGGGTTTGAACAGGCATTGACCCAGGCGGGCACACGGCTTGACCCGTCACGGATCGCTGCACAGATTGTCACCGGTATTGGTTTTCTCGGCGCGGGTTCGATCATGATGCGCGGTGAGGTGATCAAGGGCCTGACCACGGCGGCAAGCCTGTGGGCCGTGGCCGCTATCGGCATGACCATCGGGGGCGGTTTGTATGGGCTGGGGGTATCGGCGACGGTGTTGATACTGATCATTTTGATTGCTATCGCGCCGATTGAGCATCGCTACCGCGACTGGATCAAAGTGCATGTCATCAAACTGGTTGCGCCGATTGGCGTATTGAACCGTCAGAGCCTTACGGATTTACTCGGTGAAGAAGCAAACCGGCTCAAGCAGGTGATTGTTGAGCAAGGCCCTGACATGGGTACCGAAACCGTGACGGTTGAGTTCAAAAAGACCAGCCGCCTTGAAACGGTAGAGCTGTTGAAACGCATATTGACCATTCCGGACGTCAGGGAGGAACAAGCGCCGCATTGATGCAGCGGTTCTGATCAACTACAGGTCGGATTCACACAAAAACGGCATCCTTGCATCTGGTCGAATGATCCTCAACGGCCCGCCCAAACAGCGGCTTTTGAAGTTCGATCATCGACCAGGGTAAATGACATGCAGATGCCGAAAACCATACAGATCAAGAACGGCGAAAAAGTCACTCCGACGTTCTCGGCCCAGGAATACGCCAACCGCCAGGCTAAACTGCGTGCGTACATGGCGCAGAACGACATTGATGCCGCCGTGTTTACCTCGTACCACAACCTCAACTATTACAGCGATTTCCTGTACTGCTCATTTGGCCGTAATTACGCGCTGGTGGTCACTCAGGACAGCGCCGTTACCATCACCGCCAATATCGACGGTGGCCAGCCTTGGCGTCGCACCATGGGCACCGACAACATTGTCTACACCGACTGGCAGCGCGATAACTTCTTTGTCGGCATCCAGCAGGCGTTGCCCAAGGCCGGGCGCATCGGGATCGAATACGACCACATCAACCTGCTCAACCGTGACAAGCTCGCCAGCCGTTACCCGCAGGCTGAGTTGGTGGATATTGGTGCGCCGTGCATGCGCATGCGCATGATCAAATCCGCCGAAGAGCACGCGATTATTCGCCATGGTGCACGCATAGCCGACATCGGCGGTGCAGCCATCGTTGAAGCCCTGCGCGATCAGGTGCCGGAATACGAAGTGGCACTGCACGCCACTCAAGCCATGGTGCGCGAGATTGCCCGTACCTTCCCGAACTCTGAGCTGATGGACACCTGGACCTGGTTCCAGTCCGGTATCAACACCGACGGTGCCCACAACCCGGTGACCGCCCGCAAGGTCAACAAGGGCGACATCCTGAGCCTCAACTGTTTCCCGATGATTGCCGGGTACTACACAGCGCTGGAGCGCACCCTGTTTCTGGATCACTGTAGCGACGAGCACCTGCGCCTTTGGGAAGTCAACGTCAAGGTGCATGAGGCCGGGCTCAAACTGATCAAACCCGGCATGCGTTGTTCAGACATTGCCTTGCAACTCAACGAAATCTTCCTTGAACACGATCTGTTGCAATACCGCACTTTTGGCTACGGCCATTCATTTGGCACCTTGAGCCATTACTATGGCCGCGAAGCCGGGCTGGAGCTGCGTGAAGACATCGACACCGTGCTGGAGCCAGGGATGGTGGTGTCCATCGAGCCGATGATCATGATCCCCGAAGGACGGCCAGGGGCGGGCGGTTATCGCGAGCACGACATCCTGATCGTCAATGAACAGGGCGGTGAAAACATCACACATTTCCCGTATGGTCCGCAGCACAACATCATCAAGCGATAACTTCAGCGCAAGGTGCTGGCGCGTTGACCGCGCCTGCCGCCTTCTGCCGTCCAAGACCCACGCATGCGCCCCCAGAGAGCGCAGCGTTTTTGACCCTTTACCCCTGCCAAAAAGAACACAATGAGGGTATTTGTCATGTCCCATGTCCTGACGTTGCTTGGCTTTTTTCCAGCCTCCACTCGCTCCTGTGGAGGTGCTCAATGAGTATTCCCAGCCTGACCTTGCCCCTGACGATAGAACAGCAGAGCGAACGCCTGAGTGAACGCAAAGCCTTGCGCCGCGCAGCCACCGCCAGCTTTATGGGTAACTTTGTCGAGTGGTTCGATTACGCCGCTTACGGTTATCTGGCTACCGTGATTGCATTGACCTTCTTCCCTCAAACGGATGCTGCCACAGGCTTGATGGCCACATTCGCCGTGTTTGCCCTGTCGTTTATCGTGCGCCCGATGGGTGGATTGATCTGGGGCCATTTTGGCGACAAATACGGGCGGCGCAGCGCCTTGTCCTGGTCGATCCTGATCATGACCGTCTCGACCTTTTGCATCGGTATCCTGCCGGGTTACAACCTGATTGGTCTGTGGGCTCCGGCGCTTTTGCTGTTGATCCGAATGGTGCAAGGCTTCTCGGCCTCGGGTGAATACGCTGGTGCTTCGGCGTTTCTGGCCGAATACGCGCCTGATGGTAAACGCGGTTTTTACACCAGTATCGTGCCCGCGAGCACGGCGGCCGGGTTGCTGTTTGGCGCGCTGTTTGTGGCCTGCATGCACGCCTTGATGACCAGCGAAAACCTGCACGACTGGGGCTGGCGCCTGCCGTTTCTGCTGGCTGCGCCCTTCGGCCTGGTGGGGCGATACATCCGCATGAGCTTGCAGGACTCCCCTAAGTTCCTTGAGATGGAAAAACGTCTTGAAGCCAAGGAGTGCGCCACCCACGCCCCGGTTCGTGAGTTGCTCACCGTGCATCGGCGCGCCGTTACCATCGGCATTGGCGTCACTTGCTTGAATGCGGTGGCCTTTTACCTGCTGCTCAGCTACATGCCCACCTACCTGTCGACCGAAATGGGCATGAGTGAGGGTGATTCGTTTATCGCCTCTACTGTGTCATTGGCGACCTACATCGGCCTGATCTTTATGATGGGCAAGCTGTCCGACCGCTATGGTCGCAAGACCATGCTGGTGACGGCTTCTGTGCTGTTTTTGCTGCTGACCTTCCCGCTGTTCGGCATGCTCGGCAACCCGTCGCTGGTTGTCATCTTGATGATCCAGATTGCCTTTGGCGCGATTCTGGCCATGAACGACGGCACCTTGCCGTGTTTTCTGGCCGAGATATTCCCCACGCGCGTGCGGTTCAGCGGCTTTGCCTTCAGCTTCAACGTTGCCAATGCTGTTTTTGGCGGCACCGCGCCGTTTATAGCTACCTGGTTGATCCATATGACCGGCAACAAAATGGCCCCGGCCTGGTATTTGCTGGCCGCCGCAGCCGTCGCGTTGGTCGCCATGCTGGCCAGTCGCGAAACCGCGCATAAAGCCTTGCAGGATTGACTGAGTGGCTGTAGCCGCTGCCGAAGGCTGCGATCGAGCGCTAAGCGGTCGCACAATGGGACACATCGGTGTGTCAGGTTTTACGACGGCCTTGCCGCCGATCGCAGCCTTCGTTCCTCGTCAGCGACAACAACTGCTCCACACCTGCATTGCCTCAATGCAACGCCACCTGTTTACGCTCACCAATCGGCGAAACCCCGAACAACCGGCTGTAGCATTTGGAAAAATGCGCCGCCGACACAAAACCGCAGGCGAGGGCGATGTCACGCACTTGAGATTCGCTGCGCAGCAACAGACTGCGGGCACGGGCCAGACGCAGTTCAAGGTAATACTGGCTCGGCGTACGCTGCAGGTGCTTGTGAAACAGACGCTCAAGCTGACGCACCGACACCTCGTTCAAGCGCGCCAGATCTTCCAGACTGACCGGTTCTTCAAGGTTGGCCTCCATAATGGCCACCACCTGACTGAGCTTGGGTTGTGACGTGCCGAGCTTCTGGCGCAAGGGCACGCGCTGTTGCTCCTGAGCACTGCGCGGGCGATCACACAGCAACAGCTCGGCAGCATGTGCGGCAATCTCCCGGCCGCCGGGTTCACGGGCGATCAATTGCAAGGTCATGTCCATCGACGCGACCCCGCCTGAACAGGTGTAACGGTCGCGGTCCAGTTCAAACAACTGGTTGGAAATAATGATCCCGGGGAAGTGGTCTTTGAGGGTTTCAATATCTTCCCAGTGAATGGTGCAGCGATAACCCTTGAGCAGTCCGGCGCGGGCCAGCCAATAACTGCCGGTGCAAATGCCGCCCAGTGCGACCTGTTCGTGGGCGAGTTTGCGTAACCAGTTAAGGGTAGGGCGGCTGCTGAGGTGTGAAACGATCGGGTTTGAACCCACGATCAATAAAATGTCCAGTTTTGGTGCATCACCCACCGCGTAATCGGGCAGGATGCGCATGCCATTACTGGCGGTGACCGGATTGAGGTCCGGGCCGATGATGACGGTACGAAACATCTCCCGGCGCGCCGCCATATTAGCCATACGCAGGGTCTCGATGGCCGAGGCAAAGCCGATAGTGGTGAAGTTTGGTATCACCAGAAAGCCCACCGTTTTAACGATGGGGTCTTTGTACGATGCCGCTGTAACCGGTGTAGCCATCCTTACAGTCCTCTTTACGGTCCTGGACGCCTCTGGCGTCGGGTTCGCGCAGGATTGGAGTGGCCAGCACCCGCGCGATGGGCCGTAAAGAAGCATTTGTTGTGCCACCGGTCCAAGGCGGCTTATTCAGGTAAATAACGGTCGCTGACATAACCTGAGTAATCGGGCAAAACGCTTTCGATTTTGCCTTGGTCTTTTAAAAATAAAGCCAGTCAATCTTCTCGCCTATCGCTTCTTCGTATCGACCTTCTGCTTGAGCCAGCTTGGTCGGGTCGATGCCCGTGATATAGCCGATGGTCAGATCAGACGCCTGAGCGGCAAGACTGAAACCGGTGATTGAAAGGGCAAAAAACAATGAGCGAACGGACATGGGCTGGACCTTGTTAAAAGAGAGGAAGGCAGTCCGGTGATCCGGTGCAGACGAATCTAAGTGCTTTAAATAAAAGGGGAAATACTGTTTTGGAACTAGCTTAAGCAATCTGCAATGTGCCAGAGACTGGACAGCGCGGAGGAAATCATCGCAGGCTGGCGTCCCAGAAACTGCGCCGTGCGCGACATAATTTCAAAAATGAGTGAGCAACCATGAGCGAGCCACACACCGGACAGACCCCAGCGGTAGCCCGCGAGGCCGATATTTTGATCATTGGCGGGGGGCTGAGCGGCACCCTGTTGGCCATGCAACTGCTGCGTCTGCCGGGTGCCCGGCGCATCGTTGTGGTTGAGCCAAGAGCCGAGTTGGGACGCGGTGAGGCGTACAGTGCCACTGAGCTGGGGCATACCTTGAACGGCAATGCTGCACGCATGAGCATCGAACCGGATGACGCGGATGATCTGACCCGCTGGCTACAGGCACACATTGCTGGCGGTGGTTGGCCCGAGTCAGCTAAACAGTCGGTGCCGGTCGCCGAACTGTTTGCGCCCCGTGGATTGTTTGGGCTGTATGCCCAGCAACGACTGGCCGAGGCACGGGTAATCGGTGAAAGCGCAGGGTCAACGTTGACCCATGTACGCGATGAAGTGATTGACCTGCACACCCATGAGCAGGGCGTTAATGTGACGCTCAAGGCGGGAAGCGAATGGCGAGCGGCATCAGTGGTGTTGGCCACGGGCATGTTTGCAGCAGCGCGTACCGCGCAGCGCCAGTCCAGCGGGCTGAATGCGGCGGCCCTTGACCCGTGGAATGTCGAGGCGCTGCGGGCGCTGCCGGTCGACGCCCGGGTGCTGATCATCGGTTCCGGGCTGACCATGGTCGATGCACTGGAATCGCTGAATCAGGCCGGTCATCGCGGCCCGATTGACGTGTATTCCCGCCACGGCCTGTTGCCTCACGTGCGCCGTCAGCCTCCAGCATGGGAGGACTTTCTGACCTTGGCCCCGCAGCTACGCAGCCCCTTGCACTTGCTACGCGAATTGCGCCGCCAATGTGGTTTGGCGCAAGCGCAGGGCGTTGATTGGCAGGCACCACTGGACACCGTACGCGTACATATCGCCAGGCTCTGGAGTCAGGCCAGTGACACACAGCGCCGTCAGTTCGTGCGCCATGTGCGGCCCTGGTGGGAGAGCCATCATCACCGTTCACCGCCTCAAGGGGATGCGCTACTGCAGCGACTGCTCAAGGAAGGGCGGCTGACCATTCGTGCAGCGTCCTTGCAAGCCGTCGACAGCAGCGGCGCCCAGCCGCGTATTCGTCTGCGTCCCCGTGGCGAGGCGCAAACCCTGTGGGTGCAAGGCGACGGGTTGATCAACTCCACCGGCATCGAGTACGACTGGCGCCGGGTGGACAAGCCGTTGCCCCGGCAATTGTTACAACGCGGGCTGATCCAGCCCGGGAACCTGGGGTTAGGGATTGCTGCGAACCCCGATGGCGCGGTACTGAACGCCGAGGGCGTGCCAGCTCAGCGACTGTTTGCCATGGGCCCACCGTTACGCGGCCAGTGGTGGGAAAGCACCGCCGTGACCGATGTTGCGTCACAGGCCAAAGCGCTGGCACAGCGGTTAAAAACCTTGCGAAATAACCCGTAGCAGTTGCCGAAGGCTACGTCCGGCGACGTAGTCGTCGTAAACCAGGGAGGTTAGTTTTAACTGAAACACCAAGAGCCCCAAAATACGACGGCTACGCCGCCGATCGTAGCCTCGCATTACTCGTCAGCTGCTACGAGATTCTCGCAGTTGATTAGCCCCCGCAGTAATCGGATAGCGATCCGCAGTAAACGGATAGTTGCTTCCCTGTTCATTCCTTACGCTGACGTTGCCTGAATAATAACAACGGAGGCCCTGGCCATGTCCCTGGGAATCGACTACTTGAATGCCATGCTTGAGGAAGACAAGGAGAAGGGCGTCCACCGCTGCAAGCGGGAGATGTTCACCGATCCGCGTCTTTTTGAACTCGAAATGACCCATATTTTCGAGGGTAACTGGATCTATCTCGCACACGAGAGTCAGCTCCCCAACGTCAATGATTTTTTGACCACCACCATGGGCCGTCAGCCCATCTTTATCGCGCGCAACAAGGCCGGTGAACTCAACGCGTTTCTCAACGCCTGTAGCCACCGCGGCGCCATGATCTGCCGCCACAAGACCGGCAACCGCGCAAGCTATACCTGCCCGTTCCACGGCTGGACCTTCAACAACAGCGGCAAACTGCTCAAGGTCAAAGACCCGAGCGAGGCCGGCTACCCCGAAGGTTTCAACTGTGAAGGCTCCCACGACCTGACTAAAGTGGCGCGCTTCGAGTCCTATCGCGGCTTTTTGTTCGGTAGCCTCAACCCCGACGTCAGCTCGCTGGCTGAACACCTGGGCGAGTCGGCCAAGATCATCGACATGATCGTTGACCAATCCCCTGAAGGGCTGGAAGTGCTGCGCGGTTCAAGCTCGTATGTCTACGAAGGCAACTGGAAACTTACCGCCGAAAACGGTGCTGATGGCTATCACGTCAGTTCCGTGCACTGGAATTACGCCGCCACGCAAAACCAGCGCACCCTGCGCGAAGCCGGCGAAGAAATCAAAACCATGAGCGCTGGTAGCTGGGCCAAAAGTGGCGGTGGTTTCTACTCGTTTGACAATGGTCACCTGCTGCTCTGGACGCGCTGGGCCAACCCGCAAGACCGCCCGGCCTACGAGCGCCGTGATGAACTGGCGCGCGACTTCGGCAAGGCCCGCGCCGACTGGATGATCGAGAACTCACGCAACCTGTGCCTGTACCCCAACGTCTACCTGATGGACCAGTTCAGCTCGCAGATACGCATCGCCCGGCCGATCTCGGTTAACAAAACCGAAATCACCATTTACTGCATTGCCCCCAAAGGCGAGAGCAGTGAAGCGCGGACCAAGCGAATTCGCCAATACGAAGACTTCTTCAACGTCAGCGGCATGGCCACCCCGGACGATCTCGAAGAGTTCCGCTCGTGCCAGACCGGTTATGGCGCTGGCCGTGGCTGGAACGACATGTCACGCGGCGCAGAACACTGGATCGAAGGCGCCGATGCGGCCGCTGAAGAAATCGACCTGAAACCGCTGCTCTCCGGCGTGCGCACTGAAGACGAAGGGCTGTTTGTGCTGCAACACAAGTATTGGCAGGAGACCATGCTCAAAGCCGTGGCCGCCGAGCCGACCCTGATCCCTGTGGAGGCCGTGTGATGACCGACACTTACAGCATCGTGCGGGACTTTCTGTACCGCGAAGCGCGCCATCTGGATGACGGGCAATGGGATCAATGGCTGGAACTGTACAGCGCCGACGCCAGCTTCTGGATGCCCGCCTGGGATGACAACGACACCCTGACCGAAGACCCGCAAAGTGAAATCTCGCTGATCTGGTACGGCAACCGGGGCGGCCTTGAAGACCGCGTGTTCCGTATCAAGACCGAGCGCTCCAGCGCCACCATGCCCGACACTCGCACCTCGCATAATTTAAGCAACATCGAGATCGTCGAGCAGACCGAAGGGCTGTGCCATGTGCGTTTCAATTGGCACACCCTGAGCTTTCGCTACAAGACCACTGACAGCTACTTCGGCACCAGCTTCTACACCCTCGACATGCGTGGCTCGCAGCCACTGATCAAGGCCAAGAAAGTGGTGCTCAAAAACGACTACGTGCGTCAAGTCATCGACATCTATCACATCTGACCAACGCGCGGCGAGTGACGCTGGGCGCCTGCGGGCGCTGCGGGCTTGGCCGTGCGTGCGAGGTACATCATGAGTTTTCAGATCGCACTCAATTTTGAAGACGGGGTCACCCGTTTTATCGAAGCCACTGGCCAGGAAACCGTCGCCGACGCGGCGTACCGCCAAGGTATCAATATACCGCTGGACTGCCGTGATGGTGCTTGCGGCACCTGCAAATGCTTCGCTGAGGCCGGGCAATATGACCTGGGCGATGAATTTATCGAAGATGCCCTCAGCGATGACGAAGTGCAGCAGGGCTACGTCCTGACCTGCCAGATGCGCGCCGCCAGCGATTGCGTGTTGCGTGTGCCAGCCTCATCGGCGCTGTGCAAAACCCAACAGGCCAGCTTCGAAGCCACCATCAGCGACTTGCGCCAACTTTCCGAAAGCACCATCGCGCTGTCAATCAAGGGCGAGTCCCTGAGCCGTCTGGCGTTCTTGCCCGGTCAGTACGTCAACCTGCACGTGCCGGGCAGCGAGCAGACCCGCGCTTACTCCTTCAGCACCCTGCAAAAAGAGGGCGAAGTCAGCTTCTTGATCCGCAACGTACCGGGCGGGTTGATGAGCAGCTTTCTGACGGGCCTGGCCAAAACAGGCGACAGCATGACCCTTGCCGGGCCGCTGGGAAGTTTCTACTTGCGTGCGATACAGCGCCCGCTCTTGCTGCTGGCGGGCGGCACCGGCCTGGCTCCGTTTACCGCCATGCTCGAAAAAATCGCCGAACAAGGCAGCGAACACCCGGTGCACCTGATTTACGGGGTGACCAACGACCTGGATTTGGTCGAACTCGATCGCCTGCAAGCCCTGAGTGCGCGTATCGCCAACTTCAGCTTCAGCGCCTGCGTGGCCAACCCGCAAAGCCAACACCCGCTCAAGGGCTATGTGACCCAGCATATCGAGCCTCAGCACCTCAATGAGGGCGATGTCGACGTCTACCTGTGCGGCCCGCCGCCGATGGTTGAAGCCGTCAGCCAGTACATCCGCGAGCAAGGCATCACGCCTGCCAACTTCTACTACGAGAAATTCGCGGCTGCCGCGGCCTGATCCCTGATTAAGCGAGGTTGTAATGAACCGATTCGACAACAAAGTCGCGCTGGTCACCGGCGCCGCTCAAGGCATCGGCCGCCGTGTCTGCGAGCGCCTGTTGGGGGAGGGCGCACAGGTGATTGCGGTCGACCGCTCTGAACTGGTGCATGAATTGAAAGGGCCGGGCGTGCTGACCTTGACAGCAGACCTGGAGCTTTACGCTGACTGCGCCCGCGTCATGGCCTCGGCGGTGTCCACCTTTGGCCGTCTCGACATCCTGATCAACAACGTCGGCGGCACAATTTGGGCCAAGCCGTTTGAGCATTATCAGGTCGAAGAAATCGAAGCTGAAGTGCGTCGCTCGCTGTTCCCGACCCTGTGGTGCTGCCACGCGGCGTTGCCCTACATGCTCGATCAGGGCCAGGGCGCCATTGTGAATGTTTCTTCAATCGCTACCCGCAGCGTCAACCGCGTACCGTACGGCGCGGCCAAGGGTGGCGTGAATGCCCTGACCGCGTGCCTGGCGTTCGAGAACGCCGAGCGCGGGATTCGCGTCAACGCCACCGCACCGGGCGGCACGCAAGCACCGCCGCGACGCATCCCGCGCAATGGCGCCGAGCAAAGCACGGACGAAGCCACCTGGTATCAGCAAATTGTCGACCAGACCTTGGACAGCAGCCTGATGAAACGCTACGGCACTCTGGACGAACAAGTCGGTGCGATTCTGTTTCTGGCCAGCGACGACGCTTCCTATATCACCGGCGTGACCCTGCCTGTGGGCGGCGGCGACCTCGGCTGAGCCGTACAAAAAATCACTGGAGAACACGCCATGACCCACGCCCTGATTGAAAGCCTGACCACGATCATCGTCGACTTGCCTACCATCCGCCCGCACAAGCTGGCGATGCACACCATGCAAAAACAGACCTTGGTGATTTTGCGCCTGCGCTGCAGTGACGGCATCGAAGGCATCGGTGAAGCCACCACCATTGGCGGGCTTGCCTACGGCTATGAAAGCCCGGAAAGCATCAAGGCCAACATCGACGCACACCTGGCGCCGATGCTGGTGGGCATGGCTGCGGATAACATCAACGCGGCCATGCAGACACTCGACAAAATTGCCAAGGGCAATACCTTCGCCAAATCCGGTATCGAAAGCGCACTGCTCGACGCCCAAGGCAAACGACTCGGCTTGCCAGTCAGCGAACTGTTGGGCGGGCGCGTGCGTGACAGTCTGGAAGTGGCCTGGACCCTGGCCAGCGGCGACACCGCCCGCGACATCGCCGAAGCCGAACAGATGCTTGACGTGCGCCGTCACCGTATCTTCAAACTGAAAATCGGTGCCAACCCGCTGGAGCAAGACCTCAAGCACGTGATCGCGATCAAAAAGGCCCTGGGTGACCGTGCCAGCGTGCGCGTTGACGTCAACCAGTATTGGGACGAGTCCCAAGCCATCCGTGGCTGTCAGGTCTTGGGCGACAACGGCATAGACCTTATTGAGCAACCGATCTCACGGGTTAACCGCTCGGGGCAAGTGCGCCTGAACCAACGCAGCCCGGCGCCGATCATGGCTGACGAATCCATCGAAAGCGTTGAAGACGCGTTCAGTTTGGCCGCCGACGGCGCAGCCAGTGTATTTGCCCTCAAAATCGCCAAAAACGGCGGCCCGCGTGCCGTACTGCGCACCGCACACATCGCCGAAGCAGCGGGCATCGCCTTGTACGGCGGCACCATGCTTGAAGGTTCGGTCGGCACTTTGGCGTCGGCCCATGCCTTTCTGACCCTTAAGCAACTGACCTGGGGCACCGAGCTGTTCGGCCCGTTGCTGCTGACCGCCGACATCATCACCGAGGCGCCGCAGTACCGTGATTTTGAACTGCACATCCCGCGCACACCGGGCCTTGGCCTGTGCATCGACGAAGAACGCCTGACGCACTATCGCCGCCACTGATCCCACTCGCCATTGACCCTCAAGGAGACCCGCATGCTCTTCCACGTAAAAATGACCGTCAACCTGCCGATTGACATGGACCCGACCAAAGCCGCGGCCCTCAAGGCCGACGAAAAAGAACTGGCCCAGCGCCTGCAACGCGAAGGCACCTGGCGCCACCTGTGGCGTATCGCAGGGCATTACGCCAACTACAGCGTATTCGACGTCGCCAGCGTCGAAGCCCTGCACGACACCCTGATGCAACTGCCGTTATTCCCCTACATGGACATCGAGATCAACGGGCTGTGCCGTCACCCATCCTCGGTCCACAGCGACGACCGGTAAAACGAACAGTTCCTTGCATAAAAACAAGATGAGGTGAACAGCATGACCGTGAAAATTTCCCACACCGATGCCATCCAGAGCTTCTTCAAAGAAGCCGCCGGCTTTGCCAATGACAGCGGCAGCACGCGCCTGAAAACCATCGTGTTGCGCGTATTGCAAGACACCGCAAAAATCATCGAAGACCTCGACATCAGTGAAAACGAGTTCTGGAAAACGGTGGACTACCTCAACCGTCTGGGCAGTCGATCAGAAGCGGGCTTACTGGTGGCGGGGCTGGGCATCGAACACTTCCTCGACCTCTTGCAGGACGCCAAAGACCAGCAGATCGGCTTGACCGGCGGCACCCCGCGCACCATCGAAGGCCCGCTGTACGTAGCTGGCGCACCGCTGAGCGCAGGCGAAGCGCGCATGGACGACGGCAGCGAAGACGGCGTCGGTACGGTCATGTTCCTAGAGGGGCAAGTGTTCGACAGCCATGGCCAACCCCTGCCTGGGGCCACCGTCGACCTGTGGCAAGCCAACACCCGAGGCACTTACTCCTTCTTTGATCCAAGCCAGAGCGATTACAACCTGCGCCGCCGCATCATCACCGACGCGCAAGGTCGATACCGTGCGCGCAGCATCGTGCCCTCCGGCTATGGCTGTGACCCTCAAGGCCCGACCCAAGAATGCCTGGACCAACTCGGCCGTCACGGCCAGCGCCCGGCCCACGTTCACTTCTTTATCAGCGCGCCGGGGCAGCGCCACCTCACCACCCAAATTAACCTGTCGGGCGAGAAATACCTGTGGGACGACTTCGCCTACGCCACCCGTGATGGCTTGGTGGGCGAAGTCATCTTCCGCGAAGACGGTGCACGAGGAATAGAAGGGCGCTATGCCGAAATGAAATTCGACTTTCAACTGCAACAGGCGGCGGACAGTGCGGCAGAGAACAGAAGCGACCGGCCGCGGGCGATGCAGGTGTAAAGCGTGACACACGGAGGCGCCTGAAACCTTAAGACTCAGCGCATAACTTCGTAGCAGCTGACGAGCTCCGCGAGGCTGCGATCGGCGGCGCAGCCGTCGTAAACCAGTCAACCCGATACATCAAGCACCCCCGGATTGTCGTGGTTGAGTGTACTGCGACGATTGCATCGTCGAACGTAGCCTCGCACCACTCGTCAACTGCTACGGGCGGACAAAATCCCTGTAGCCGCTGCCGAAGGCTGCGATCGGCGGCGCAGCCGTCGTAAAACCATTCATGGCGGTACATCAGGGGTAACCGATCCATGAACCCCACCTACCGCAAGGTGGAAGCCAAGGTTACCGTGGCATCTCCGGCGAACAGTTCCATGGCAGCAGCGCTTCGTAGTCTGCTACTGACGACGCATGGGGCAGTCGCTCA
>NZ_VFIO01000022.1 GCF_007858365.1 Pseudomonas saxonica
AGATCATCGTCTTCCATGCGCTGGGCAAGGAGGAGATCCGCCATATCGTCGGCCTGCAGCTCGATCGTGTGGCCCGCAACGCCGCCAGCCAGGGCGTGACGCTGACCTTCGATCAGACCTTGATCGATCACTTCGCGGAGGAAGGCTACAAGCCCGAGTTCGGCGCGCGTGAGCTCAAGCGGCTGATCCGCAGCGAGCTGGAAACTGCTCTGGCGCGCGAGATGCTGGGTGGCGGTATCGGCAAGGCCGATCACGCCAGCGCCCGCTGGGACGACAAGGCCGAACGGGTGGTCTTCGAGCGCCAGGAGCCACCCGCGAAGCCGGCCGAGCCTGAGAAGCCCGATGCCGCGAACGTGGCCGAGACGCCGCCGAGCGACGCGAGCAAGCCTGCGCGCAAGAAGAAGTCAGCGGGCGGCGAATCTTGAGCGATGGGAGGCTGTCGTGTCCGACCCCAACGGGCTGACATGGGCAGCCACCCTCGTGTCGCTGGCGGTCGCTATCCCCACAGCGGGGCACGCGGTCATCTACAAACGTGACCCTCGATCGGCCACGCTGTGGGTGCTGCTGATCGCGCTGTTGCCGCTGGGCGGTTCGCTGCTGTATGGGCTGTTCGGCATCAACCGTTACCAGCGGCGGGCGCGGCGGCTGTTTCCGGGGGCAGATCCTGCTGTTCGGCAGGACCTCGTGCCTACGATGCCCCAGGCCGTATCGGCGCCGTTTGCCGGCCTGGCGCACCTGGTGGGACGTGCCACCGGCCAGTCGCTGACCAGCGGCAACCGCATCGAGCCGCTCGTCGATGGCGAGCAGGCCTACCCGGCCATGCTCGCTGCCATCGAGTCGGCGCGGCACAGCGTCGCGCTGGCTTCGTACATCTTCGACAGCCAAGGCATCGGGGCGCAGTTCGTCGATGCGCTGCGCCGGGCTCATGAGCGCGGCGTGCAAGTGCGGGTGCTGATCGACGACGTCTATGCCCGCTGGAGGCCCCGCAGCGCCTACCGCGCCTTGCAACGCGCCGGCGTTCCGGCGGCGACGTTCAACCCGACGTTGATTCCCGCGCGCCTGCATGCCGCGCATCTGCGCAATCACCGCAAGCTGCTGGTGATCGATGGCGAGACGGGTTTCACCGGCGGCATGAACATCTTCAGCCCGTATTGGCGGCCCGATGCGCCGGAGCAGGCCTGTCACGATTTGCACTTTCGTCTGCGCGGGCCGGTGGTTGCGCATCTGATGCGGTGCTTCACCGATGATTGGTGCGATACCACGGGCGAGCGGCTCAGCAAGGGTTTCTGGGGCGAACCGCCCGCAACGGCTGATGAGCAAGGAACCTCTTGGGCGCGCGGCATCGAGGCCGGTCCCGATGAGGCCCTGGACAGGATGCGCTGGACCTTCATGGGCGCTTTGAGCGCGGCGAAGCATTCGGTGCGCATCTGGACACCTTACTTCGTGCCCGATCAGCCGATGATCGCGGCGCTGAGCACGGCCGCGTTGCGCGGCGTGCGCGTCGAGGTGCTGACGCCCGCAAACGGCGACCATCCCACGGTGCAATGGGCCGCGCGCGCCCACTACTGGCAGGTGCTGGAGCACGGTGTACGCATCTTCGAACGGCCTGGCCCGTTCGACCACAGCAAGCTGATGCTGATAGACGGCCAGTGGTGCTGCCTGGGTTCTGCCAATTGGGATGCGCGCAGCCTGCGCCTCAACTTCGAGTTCAATGTGGAGGTGTACGACACCGCTCTGTCTACGCGGCTGGAATCCCTTTTTGATGCCGCTCGTGATGCGTCGGGCGAGATATCGGCGAAGGCGTTGCGCGCCCGCCCGCTGGCCATCCGCTTGCGCGACGGGGTGGCCCGTCTGTTCACCCCTATTCTCTAGCGACACGACTTGCGAGGAACATTGCCCATGGAAAAGAAAGATCAATGGAACATTGGCTACTGGATCGTCGCCGGCCTGTTGCTGCTGACGCTGCAGAACTACTGGCAGGCGGCCAAGACCGTCGAGCCCGTGCCCTACAGCGAATTCGAGAAGGCGCTGGCCGAGGGGCGCGTCGCCGAAGTGCTGGTGTCGGACCGCACGGTCACCGGGCGCCTGAAATCGCCGGACAGCCGGGGCAAGACCACCATCGTGGCCACCCGTGTCGAACCCGACCTGGCCGAGCGGCTGTCCAAGTACGACGTGCCCTATGCGCGGGTGGTGGAAAGCACCTGGCTACGTGATGTGCTCTCCTGGATTCTGCCGGCGGTGGCCTTCTTCGGCGTCTGGTTCTTCCTGTTCCGCCGCTTCGCCGAGAAGCAGGGCATGGGTGGCTTCCTGAGCATCGGCAAGAGCCGTGCCAAGGTATTCATGGAGAAGAACACTGGCGTGACCTTTGCCGATGTCGCTGGCGTCGATGAAGCCAAGGCGGAGTTGGTTGAGATCGTCGATTTCCTCAAGAATCCGCAGGAGTATGGACGGCTCGGGGCGCGCATCCCGAAAGGTGTGTTGCTGGTTGGCCCGCCCGGCACGGGCAAGACCCTGCTGGCCAAGGCCGTGGCGGGCGAGGCCGGGGTACCGTTCTTTTCCATCTCAGGCTCGGAGTTCGTCGAGATGTTCGTCGGCGTGGGTGCAGCGCGCGTGCGCGACCTGTTCGAGCAGGCCCGCGGGCAGGCGCCGGCCATCATCTTCATCGACGAGCTCGATGCGCTGGGCCGCGCGCGCGGCGTCGGCGGGCCCATCGGCGGCCACGACGAGCGTGAGCAGACGCTCAACCAGCTGCTCACCGAGATGGACGGCTTCGACAGCTCGGTGGGGCTGATCATCCTCGCCGCCACCAACCGCCCCGAAATCCTCGACCAGGCGCTGCTGCGTGCCGGCCGCTTCGACCGCCAGGTGCTGGTGGACCGGCCCGACAAGAAGGGACGGCTGGACATCCTGAAAGTCCACGTCAAGAAGGTGACGCTGGCTCAGGATATCGATCTCGAACAGGTGGCTGCGCTGACCACGGGCTTTTCGGGTGCAGACCTCGCGAACCTGGTCAACGAGGCCGCGCTGGCCGCGACCCGGCGCAAAGCGTCCGCCGTGGAGTTGCAGGATTTCACCGCCGCCATCGAGCGCATCGTGGCGGGCCTGGAGAAGAAGAACCGAGTGCTCAATCCCAAGGAGCGGGAAACCGTGGCCCATCACGATATGGGCCATGCGCTGGTGGCGCTGGCGCTGCCCGAAACCGACCCCGTACACAAGATCTCGATCATCCCGCGCGGCATCGGCGCGCTGGGCTACACCTTGCAGCGCCCCACCGAAGACCGCTTCCTGATGACGCGTACCGATCTCGAGCACAAGATCGCCGTACTGCTGGGCGGGCGTGCCGCCGAAAAGCTGGTGTCCGGCGAGTTGTCTACCGGGGCGGCGGACGATCTGGCGCGAGCCACCGACATCGCCCGTGACATGATCACCCGCTTTGGCATGGACGAGGGCCTGGGCTACATCGCCTTCGAGGCGCAGCGGCCCCGCTTTCTCGATACACCTGAACTGGCCCACGGCGGTTGCCGGGTGGCCGAATCGACCCAGGCGCGCATCGATCAGGCTATCCGCGACATCGTGATGGGCGTGTTCGAGCGCGCCTACCGGATTCTCGACATCAACCGCGCGGTGCTGGAGCGCTGTGCGCGCGAGCTGCTGGCGCGGGAAACGCTCGACGAAAGCGATATCCGTCAATTGACTCAAGGACTTGTTCGGAACTGAAAACAGTAGTAGGTGCCATTCAGAGTAAACCGACGGCTCTGTTCAGTGCGTCATCCAATTCGTCGGCATTGTTCAAGGAGAACCGATATGTCTGCATTGACTCCGTGGGACCCCTTCCGGGAACTGGATGAATTGCAAGACCGCCTGGCGACGATGTTGGGACGGACACCCCAGCGACAGGGCGCCCGTACCAGCAACGAAGCCATGACCACGGCGGACTGGGCGCCAATGGTGGACATCAGCGAGGATGAGAACGCATTCATCCTCAAACTGGATCTGCCGGAGGTCCCCAAGGATGCCGTGCGCGTCAGCGCGGAAAACGGTGTGCTCACCATCAGCGGCGAGCGCAAACTGGAGAAAGAGGAGCAGGGCAAGAAGTTCCACCGCATCGAACGTGCGTATGGCCGCTTTGTGCGCAGCTTTGTCTTGCCTGACAACGTTGATCCGACCAAGGTGACGGCTTCCATGAAAGACGGCGTGCTGGAAGTGCGGCTTGTCAAGGCCGAGCAAGCCAAACCGAAACAGATTGAAATCTCAGTCAACTAACTTCAATCAAGAGCCCAAGATCATGAATATCAAACAGCCACAATACACCTTCTCCGCACTTGCCCTGGCGGTCGTCGTCGGACTGAGCGGACCGGCTCTGGCCCAATCGGCGGCAGGTTCTAGCCCAGGTGCTGCAGCACCCTCTGCCGCATCCAAGGCGGCACAGCCACAGGTAGATGACAAGGCCGCCCGGGAAGCCGCGAAAAAGCGCGCCGAACTCGCCCAAGATGCAATCACTGCGCTGGCCAAGACCCATGAGGCATTGATCCTCCTTGATGCAAAGAAGACCAAGGAGGCGCTCGCTGCGCTGGAACTGGCCAGCGGAAAGCTGGAACTGGTATTGGCGCGTGAGCCAAAACTTGCTTTGGCGCCCGTCGATGTACGCGTCATCACCCATGACATCCACGCCGACGTGGAATCGGTCAAGAAAGCGGTCAAGTTGTCTCGGGAGTTGTTGGATGATGGCGAGGTGCAAAAGGCACGGCCCATTGTTGCCAATCTTGCCAGCGAAATCGTGATCGAAACCGACAACCTGCCGATGGCAACGTACCCGGCAGCGATCAAGTCGGCCGCACGGCTCATCGACAGCGGCAAGATCGACGACGCCAAGGCGGAACTCGCCCGAGCACTGAACACGCTGGTGGTGACCTCGGTCGCCTTTCCTCTGCCCGTGCTACGGGCTGAAGCCGCGATGGCAAAAGCTGAAAAGCTGGCCGAGACCGACAAGCGCGATGCCAAGCAGAACGAGGAGCTCAGCACCTTGCTGTCGTCCGTGCGCACGGAGATCGAGATGGCGCAGATCCTGGGTTATGGCAAGAAGGCGGATTTCGAACCCATCTTCGATCAGGTGAAGTCCATTGAGCAAAAGTCGGCTGGTGGCAAAAGCGGCAAGGGATGGTTCGACGAGTTGAAGACGCGCCTCCAAAAGCTGTTTTGAGGTGATGAAGGGGCCGACTGTTCGGTCGGTCAGTCTCGCGATGTTCGCAGTCAGCCCCAATAGATTCGCCTATTTTCACTAACTCATACGAGGCATATCACCATGAATGAGCAAACATCGAATCCCAATGCGACGAACAAAGAAATAAACGAACAGGCCGCGGTAAGCAGCCTTCCTGTCAGTCCAGAGGCCAAGCCTGAAGTCGTCACGGAGGTACAGCCTGAGGTTCAGAAGGAAACGGACTCGCAGGCGGCAGACAAACGTAAACAAGTCCTCGATGAGGCCGTCTCGGCCTTGGCGCTGACCAAATCAGCGCTGGCCGCACTTGACGGCAAGGACGCTGCACGCGCATTGGCAACGCTGGCCGAAGTGACGGGAAAGCTGGAGCTGATCGTTGCGCGCGAACCCACGCTCGCCCTGGCCCCCGTTGATGTGCGCACCATCGTGCACGACTTGTTCGCCAACACGGAAACCATTGAGGCGATGACCGACGAGGCGCTGGATGCCCTCAAACATGGCGAGGTGCAACAGGCACGTCACGTGCTGGCTTTGCTGGCCAGTGAAATCGTGATCGCGGTCACCAACATCCCTCTGGCGTCCTATCCCGCAGCCGTGAAGTCAGTCGTGCCGCTGATCGATCAGGGCAAGATTGAAGAAGCCAAAGCCGCGCTGCAGGCAGCGCTCAGCACGCTGGTCGAGACGCGCAGCGTGCATCCGCTGCCCGCCCTGCGCGCCAGGCTGCTCCTGAAGCGCGCCGAGACCTTGGTAGAAGATGGTCAGCGGAGCGAAGCGTCCAATGAGCGCCTGGAGACATTATTGAACGAAGCGCGGCAGCAGTTGGAAATGGCAGAACTGCTGGGCTATGGAAAGAAGAAGGACTTTGAGCCCCTGTATGCTGAACTCAAGAAAGTCAAGCAAAAGACGGCTGGGGGAGGCGGCGGAAAAGGCTGGCTCGATGAAATCAAGGCAAAGCTGTCCAAGTTGTTCTGAAACCGCTGGATAGGGCGTAAGAGGGGCGCGTCGCGCCCCTCTCTTGGCTCAGGAGTGTTTGCTTTTTCACCCCATTAGATCTTTAGGAGATATAGCATGAATACAGACACCATCGCCGATTCCAGTGCGGATGAGCCCACCAAAACACTATGTTCATTGACCGAAAATTGGTGGATTTTTGCGTTGCGCGGTGTCTTGGCATTGATTTTCGCAGCCCTTGCGTTCTGGATGCCACAATCGGCTCTGTTGGCCATGACCTTAGTGTTCGGCGCATTTTCCTTGGTCAATGGCGCTTTCAACTTGGTTGCAGCGGTGCGCCATATCCAGAAAAAAGAGCGCTGGGGCTGGCTGCTGTTCAGCGGCATTGTCGGCATACTTACCGGCGTCGTCGTCCTGGTTGCTCCTTGGGTCGCCACGATGGTCATGGCTTCTTTTTTATGGGCTAGCGTGGGGTTCTGGGCGATTTTCACCGGTGTGCTGGAGATATCCGCCGCCGTTCGGCTGCGTCAAGAAATCAAGGGTGAAATCTGGCTTGCCTTCAGTGGACTGCTCTCGATTGTCCTTGGCGCTATCGTCTTGTGGATATTTTTTACCCGTCCGGTCGAGTCATTCCTGGCCGCAGGCTGGCTGTTGGGCTTCTATGCGGCAGTCTATGGTGTCACGCTTTTGTTCTTGAGTTGGCGTCTTCGCAAAACGCGCCAGGGATAAGAGCGGGTCAAACTAAATTCTATGGATATGAGCATTTTCGGTTCGTGCCTCCATAGAAATGACATCAAAGGAGTCATACATGCAGATGCAATATAGCTATCGAGCTGTCGACAAAGAGTTTCATGAACCATGGCAGAGAGCTTTGGGAAATGCGGTCGAGCGCGACCTCAAGCCATTGCTCGACAAACACACTAAAGATTCAGTGCGACTTCGAATCGTCCTTGATCGCGACAAGACCAAGCGGCAATTTCTGGCCAGTGGCTATATGCACCTGCCCGGCAGAAAGATTGTCAGCGTTACTGCATCACATGACGAGCTGACGCCCCTCGCGCAGATGCTCGCACAGTCGTTGTTCCGTCAGGCCAAGAAGCATTTTGACCGGCTGCATGCTCAGGACCAAATCAAGCGCAAAGCACGACGCAAGCGCTTGCGCGAGCTCAAGGTGCGAATTGCCGCAAAACCCGCGTCAGCCGCCCATGAGGCCAACGTGACCCGAATGCCTCTACTGTCGAAACTTGAGGCTGTCGCAAGGCGTGAGCTGGCTTATCTGCGTGCCGTCGGCGATTTACCGCGCGATTATCCGACGCTGCGCGACGTGGTGGATGAAGCGATTGTCCAAGCTGAGGTGGAATGGCAATCCGTGCCGGAAGAAAAAGCGGCTTACTTCGGTCTTCTGAAACATCTGTTCGCCGTCCTGGATCACGAAGTGGCAAACAGCCGGCAATTTGGCGAATTCGTTTCTCTGGACGCGCCGGTCGAAGCGGATGCCCAGGACGTCGCCGAGGCCATGGTGGAAGAGGAAGTCTTCGAATTTTATCAGCCCGATGACACACTCAGGCTGGCCGATATCATCGCTGACAGTCAGCATCCCGATGCCGCAACGATCGCGGAAGAGCAGGAGCTAGTTGATCGGTCGAGCGAGTTCGCTTTTGCATTCGACCTGCTGAAGGACATGCCGCGTTTGTGGCGGCGCATTTTTCTGCTTATCCGTGTGGACGGGCTGGATGCCAGCAGCGTCTCTGAGATCCTGCTGATTCCTAGTAAGGAAGATACTGTCCAAAGGTGGCTCATGCAGGCCGAAGCGTTCATCGCTGCTCATTTGGAAGAGGCCGGAGTAAGCAAAGACGGGAACGATTGGCTCCAAGGCGTTGATTGGTCGGCATTGTCTGTGACCCGAAGCGCGGCAGCCTCACTGTGGTCCAAGGAGGCGAACCATGAAGAATGATCTTCACCTCGTCTGTCCGCATTGCCAGTCCATCAACCGCGTACCGACTGCGAAGCTATCGGAACATCCCAACTGCGGCCGCTGCCAGCAGCCCTTGTTCACGGGCGAACCCATCGAGTTGACCACGGCGACGTTCTCGCGCCACGTGGAGCGCAGCGACCTGCCACTGTTGGTCGATTTCTGGGCACCTTGGTGCGGGCCGTGCAAGATGATGGCCCCGCAGTTCCAGCAAGCGGCGCGCCAGCTCGAACCCAGGGTCAGGCTGGCCAAGGTCAATACCGAGGCAGAACCCCACCTGGCCGCCCAGTTCGGTATTCGCAGCATTCCAACCCTGATTTTGTTCCGAGGGGGACATGAGGTTGCACGTCAGGCGGGCGCCATGGGCGCGCAGGACATTATGCGCTGGGTGACATCCCGCTTGCCGCAATGACCCGGCGCGAACCACCCTGCTTATCAGTTGTGCGATCCTTGAAGAAAGTGCGTAGCCGCGATGCATAGCGACCCCAACCACACAATCTTTGACGAAATACGCTCCGAGTTGCAGAAACGTTGGAACCTCTGTTTCACCCATAAGGAGCGTCACCTTTGAACGAGACGCCTCAAATCTCAGCCCGACACTGTGACCAGATTAACCAGAATGCCCATTCTGGCAGTTGGCATCTCGATCTTGGCTCGCAACTCCTCACTTGCTCCGATGAAGCCTGCCGCGTGCTCGGCCTGGATGTTGGTGCGCCAATAGCCTTCGAGCGATTCCTGCAGTGCATTCACCCTGAAGACCGCCCCCTCTTCGATAGGGCATGGGATGCTGCCATGTGCGGAAAGACCCTTGATCTGCGGTATCGCATCGTCAGCGGAGGGCAGGTTCGCTGGATACACCTGCGGGCAACATTCAAGGGCGACGCCTCTGGTCGGCCCAGAGCGGCAGACGGGACGGTAGAGGACATCACCGATCTCAAGAGGGTCGAGCAGGCGCTGAACGCTATGCGCCGACAGCGAGAAGAGTTGGCCAGCCACGTTCCCGGTATGCTTTACCAATACCGTCTTCGTCCGGACGGCAGCTCGCACTTCCCTTATGCCAGCGCGAGGATACAGGAAATATACGGGGTTGCACCGGAGGATGTTGTTGAGGATGCCACTCCTGCGTTCGCTGCGCTCCATCCTGAAGACCGCGACCGTGTGCATGAAACCATACAGGTGTCGGGGCAGTCACTCGCGCTTTGGCATGACGAGTACCGAGTGCAGTTTCCAGACGGTCGGGTGATCTGGGTCGAAGGTGAGGCGTCGCCTGAAGCCATGCCTGATGGGAGCATCCTCTGGCACGGCTATATCCATGATGTCACCTCACGCAGAAGATCCGCGGAAGAGCTTCGCCTTGCGGCTGAAGTTTTTGAGCACGCAGGAGAGGGCATCCTCGTTACGGACGCTCAAGGCCACATTGTCAACGTCAATCGGGCGTTTTCCGTGATCACTGGTTATGCGCGGGAGGAAGTAATGGGTCAGACACCTCGTCTGCTCGAGTCCGATCGCTATGACGATGAGTTCTATCAGACCGTTTGGCAGGCTCTGCGTGAGCACGACTATTGGCACGGAGAGCTCTGGTGCCGACGCAAGAACGGCAGTCAGTTTGCCGCGCTGCTGACGATCAGTGCAGTGCCGGATATGCAGGGCAATATCGAGCATTACGCAGCCATGTTTTCCGACATCACAGCGCTGAAGGAAAACCAGCAACAGCTTGAACGCGTTGCTCATTACGACCTGCTCACCGGCTTGCCCAATCGACTATTGCTTGGAGACCGCCTTAAGCAGGCCATTGCTCAGACACGTCGGCGTGGTATGCACCTGGTGGTTGTCCTCATCGATCTGGATGGATTCAAGAAGGTCAACGACCAGCACGGCCACGCAGTCGGCGACAAATTGCTGTCCGTCCTGTCCAGGCGTATGACGCAAGTGTTGCGCGAAGGCGATACTTTGGCCCGTCTCGGTGGTGATGAGTTTGTCGCTATTCTGGTCGACCTGCCGGATATTTCCGTCAGCGTACCGATTCTCGATCGCCTGATCGAGGTGGCTGCACAGCCCATACCGATTGGTGACGCACTGTGTGAGGTGAGCGCGAGTATCGGTGTGAGCTACTACCCGCAAGGCGAAGATATCGATGCCGACCAACTGCTGCGGCAGGCAGATCAGGCTATGTATCGTGCCAAGCAAGCCGGCAAGAATCGATATCACGTTTTCGATACGGAGAAGGATCGTACGCTGCGCAACCGTTACGAAGGATTGGACAGCATAGAGAATGCACTTGCCAATGGGCAGTTTCTGCTTTATTTCCAACCTAAGGTCAACATGCGCACCGGTGAGGTGCTGGGCGCCGAAGCCTTGATCCGCTGGCAACATCCGGCGCGTGGCTTGTTATCTCCTGCCTCCTTCCTACCCCTCATAGAGAATCATCCGCTCGGGATTGCTGTGGGGAAATGGACCATCGAGGCTGCGCTGACCCAGATCGAAATTTGGCGCAAGGCCGGCCTAAATGTCCCGATCAGCGTGAATATCGATGCCGAGCACTTGCTTCAACCGGATTTCATCATGCATCTACGGGGTATGTTGTCACGACACCCCGGCGCCCAAGCGCAAGACCTTGAACTGGAAATCCTCGAAACCAGCGCCGTGGAGGACTTCGTTCAAGTGTCTCAGTCGATGGCGCTGTGCGAAAGGATGGGATTGCGTTTTGCCCTCGACGATTTCGGCAGCGGCTATTCATCGCTTACCTATCTGAAGCGCCTGCCCGCGTACCTGCTCAAGATCGACCAAGGTTTTATACGCGACATGCTCGAGGACCCGGACGATATCGCCATCCTGGATGCGCTACTGGCACTGGCAAGGTCGTTTGGCAGGAACTGCATCGCGGAGGGAGTCGAATCCATCAAGCATGGAGAAATTCTGCTGCGTCTGGGATGCGAGTGGGGCCAGGGTTATGCCATCGGGCATCCGATGCCGGTGCATGAATTCGAGCAATGGCTACACACCTGGCAGGTACCCTTATCCTGGAAGGGATTCAAACCTGACAGTCGCTCCGCGCTGCCCGTGCCGTTCACATACGCCGACCACCGGGTCTGGATTTCCCAGATGATCGACTATCTGTCAGGTAAGACCCAAGTGCCGCCTCAACCCGAAGCACTCCAATACTGGCGGGATCAAAGTGGCTGCCCGACGTTCTTCGGCAAGGATCCTGATGATCAGGTCGATGTCCTGCATCAGAGCATCCAGCAGTTAGCGCACACCCTGAGTGAAATGAAAAATGCCGGCCGTGTCGAGGCATTGAAGGCTGGCATCGACAAGTTGCAACATTTGCAGGCGGATCTGCTGGGATTGCTGCCGCCAGACCAGAAGCCGGATTGATGCCATGCATGGGACAAAGGGTTGACGTGCAAGAGGCTGATCCACCCATCGGCGGCGCCACGGGCGCGCAGGACATTATGCGCTGGGTGGCTTCGCAATTGCCTCGGCAATCCAGGTGTAATCGAGTCGTCTTCTCGGACTCCCCGTTCCATTAGGGAAGGTCTGAAAAAGACTTCCCGAATCTGGTGAAACACGCCGATCCCGCCAGCCGAGTTTTTCCATGAAGCAGATGACCTTCGCCGACGCCGAGTACGCCGGCAAGCGCAAGCAGACCCGTAAGGAATTGTTCCTGATCGAGATGGATCAGGTGGTGCCGTGGAAGGGATTGATTGCCCTGATCGAGCCACACTACCCAAAGGGTGAAGGTGGTCGTCCAGCCTATCCGCTGATGGCCATGTTACGTATCCATCTGATGCAGAACTGGTTCGGCTACAGCGACCCGGCCATGGAAGAAGCGCTCTACGAGACGACCATCCTGCGTCAGTTCGCCGGGCTGAGCCTGGAGCGTATTCCCGACGAAACCACCATCCTAAATTTCCGTCGCTTGCTGGAGAAACATGAGCTGGCAGCCGGCATCCTCGGCGTAATCAATGGCTACCTGGGGGATCGCGGCCTGTCGCTGCGCCAGGGCACTATCGTCGATGCCACACTGATCCACGCGCCCAGCTCGACCAAGAACCAGGACGGCAAGCGCGATCCGGAGATGCACCAGACCAAGAAGGGCAACCAGTACTACTTCGGCATGAAGGCCCACATCGGTGTGGATGACGAGTCGGGGCTGGTGCACAGCGTGGTCGGCACGGCGGCAAACGTGGCGGATATCACCCAGGTCGACAAACTGCTGCACGGTGAAGAGAACGTCGTCTGCGCCGATGCCGGCTACACCGGCGTCGAAAAGCGCCCCGAACATGCTGGCCGCGAAGTGATCTGGCAGGTCGCAGCACGCCGCAGCACCTACAAGAAGCTCGATAAACGCAGCGCCCTGTACAAAGCCAAGCGCAAGATCGAGAAGGCCAAGGCACAAGTGCGAGCGAAGGTCGAGCACCCGTTTCGAGTGATCAAGCGCCAGTTCGGTTACGTGAAGGTGCGCTTCCGTGGCCTGGCCAAGAACACCGCTCAGCTGGTGACGCTGTTCGCGCTGTCGAACCTATGGATGGCGCGCCGACATTTGCTGACTACCGCAGGAAAGGTGCACCTGTAATGCGGAAAATGGCTGCTGCGAGGTGCTCGCGGCGGCCAAAAACGGAGAACTGAGCGGGTTACCTGGTCGATTTTGATCGACGGCCCGCTTTCAAAAGCAGCGAGGGCTGAAGTCGACCGGAAATACAGGGTTACTTCAGACCTTCCTTAGCGCTTCATTGAAAGAGAGAGCAACGCTTATGCATAAAGAATCTGGCCACACGGCCCTTGACGAGATGCGCTCCCAGTGGCGGTTGATGACGGTTTACGAGCGCTTCGAGCAGGTCGTCGCCCTCGTTCTGTCGGCGGTAATTGCCGTCATCATCGTGGTGTCGCTGTTCCAGCTCATCGCCATCGTCTTCACGCTGCTGGTTCTCGATGCCTTCAATCCCCTGGATCACAAGGTATTCCAGAGTGTGTTCGGCATGATCATGACGCTCTTGATCGCGATGGAGTTCAAGCATTCCATCGTGCGCGTGGCGCTGCGTAAGGAAAGCATCATCCAGGTCAAGACCGTCATTCTGATCGCGATCCTGGCACTGGCCCGCAAGTTCATCATCCTTGACCCCGACGTTGATCCTGCCAAATTGGCCGCCCTGGCGGGGACGATACTGGCCTTGGGTCTGACCTATTGGCTCATGCGTGAACGCGACGACCGGAAGAGCGAGTGATTGGACCATGGCTCTTTATAGTCTAGACGGTCGACACGATGCCAGGTCGAGGCACCGCTGGCTCAATCCGCTTTCAAACCGTGTTGCTGGTTTTGACCCTGGTGGGGATCGCGGCTGCCGTTGGCAGTCTGCTGTTGGGCGAGCATGGCCTTTGGCTGGCACTGGCAACATGCGCATTGACCCTGCTGATCGAACCTGTCGTCGCCTCCGCGATGACCTTGCGCCTGTATGGCGTCCGTCCCTTGCGCAGCAATGAAGCCCCCGTAATCTGGTCGTTGCTGCGAGCGCTTACAACGCGCGCCGGGTTGCCGAACACGCCGGTTCCGTACTATGTGCCCAGCGGCATCGTCAATGTTAATGCCTTTGCCACCGGCTCCAGGCGCCTTGCCTCCATTGCCCTCACGGATGGTCTGCCCGGCTGGGGAAATCCCGAGCCGTCTTGGTTGCGCACGCATACGGCGGCAGAGAATCGTATCGCGCGCCTGATGGAGTTGGCGCCTCAGCCATCGCAGACCCTGCCGTTCCAAACGGATTATCTCGTGCCAAGGTCGTTCGCCCCGATGTGCCCACCACGCCGGGGCCTGAGCGGCCTTTGGCGCTAAATCACTCGAAAGGAGCCTCCGTCATGTCTTCCCCCGGTCCTTACCCACAACGCCCAGCTCCGGATCATTTCGTCCGGCGCTGGCTCGTCATCACTGCGTGCGTTGCAGCACTCATGCTGTTCTGGCAGTTCCTGCCCGCCATCGAAGCCTGGTTCAGCCCGCGCCAAGCCGCTGAGCGCACCGTCACGCCGCGTGGCGATCTGGCCGCTGACGAACAGGCCACCATCGAACTGTTCGAAAAATCACGCGCCTCGGTGGTCTACATCACCACCGCGCAGCTGGTGCGCGACGTCTGGACGCGCAATGTCTTCTCCGTGCCCCGTGGCACGGGATCGGGCTTCATTTGGGACGACGCCGGCCATGTCGTCACCAACTTCCACGTCATCCAGGGCGCGTCCGAAGCCACCGTCAAGCTTGCCGACGGCCGCGACTACCAGGCCGCGCTGGTGGGGGCGAGCCCAGCGCACGACATCGCCGTAATCAAGATCGGCGTCGGCTTCAAACGCCCACCGGCGGTGCCGGTGGGCACCAGTGCCGATCTCAAGGTGGGGCAAAAGGTCTTTGCCATTGGCAATCCCTTCGGGCTCGACTGGACGCTCACCACCGGCATCGTCTCCGCGCTTGACCGCACCCTTTCCGGCGACGCCAGTGGCCCGGCCATTGACCACCTGATCCAGACCGACGCCGCTATCAACCCCGGCAATTCCGGTGGCCCGCTGCTCGATTCGGCTGGGCGGCTGATCGGCATCAATACCGCCATCTACAGTCCGTCTGGCGCCTCGGCCGGCATCGGCTTTGCGGTGCCGGTCGATACCGTCATGCGCGTGGTGCCGCAAGTCATAAAGACCGGCAAGTACATCCGTCCGGCGCTGGGCATCGAGGTGGATGAGCAGCTCAACGCGCGTCTGCAGGCGCTGACCGGCAGTAAGGGCGTATTCGTATTGCGCGTGACGCCGGGCTCGGCGGCGCACAGGGCCGGGCTCGTCGGCGCCGAGGTCACCGCAGGCGGCATCGTGCCCGGCGATCGCGTTATCAGCATCGACGGTATCGCCGTCGACGACGTCACCACATTACAGGCCCGGCTAGACGACAAGAACGTTGGAGATGTTGTGGTCTTGTTAGTGGAGCGGGCCGGCAAGACTCGCGAGATGCTTGTGGAACTACAACCGGGAGTTTGATGGAAAGTGGGTCATGGATCTGCACAGCGAAGCAGCCAAGCGACTTCAGCCTTGCGCCGAACTACGAGCCCTAGCTAGTGCAGTGGGGGGAAGGCTGTTTAGGTTAAATGGGGAGCAGTTGATCGGCGGCAGTCTCGAGCTCGTCTGGCTGGATACCGAGCGTCCCGCACTACCGCGCGAAGAGGTTGATTTCGGCGCACTGTGGGACATATTGCATGACGATGTGGTACTAGTGGTGCCACATGTTTGATTATTTTTTGATTATTTTTTCCAGTTTTGCGAGCTTTGGTGAGATTGATATCTGGCAGTATCTGTTGCTTGGATTCTTTGTGAAGAAGTCTTGGTGATACTCCTCAGCCTCGAAAAATTCAGCTAACCTCTCTAGGGTGGTTACCACTGGGCTTTTCCAGGTGCCTTTTTTTTCGGTTTCTAGTATTGCGTTTTTCGCGATTTCTAGCTGTTCGTCGTTATTATAAAATATGGCGGATCGATATTGGGTTCCAGTATCTGCGTCTTGTCTGTTTAGAGTGGTTGGGTCATGTATTGCAAAGAAAATATCAAGTAATTCGGATAGGCTAATTTCGCTACTGTCAAATTCAACTTTTATTGCTTCAGCATGACCTGTTTTGCCAGTGCATACATCATCATAAGTTGGTGCGTTTAGGGTTCCTCCCGTGTAGCCACATATCACAGACTGAACGCCTTTGATTCTCTTGAAGACCGGTTCAAGACACCAAAAGCAACCGCCTGCTAGAACTATTTTTTCAGTTTTCATTGGGGCCTCTGTATAAAAGTCAGGGGGGCTGGGGTGCGGCCGATATGGGGGCAGCGTGGCTGCTATGCTTACACGTAGATCGTCTGGCCGGCGCTATAGCTATGCTGAGGCGTCCTAGCAATAGGATTCCTAGCATAGATTGACTCTTGACGATCCTCCTAATCCCTGCACAGGAGCGTCCCGGTCAGGTAAGGCCAAGAACAAGCTGGTGGCTACTGAGGACCATCCGTCAGCAGGAGCTTTGTTCATGGACTTTCTGGAGTTTGTGCGTTTCGCAAACCCGGCGATTGCGATCATAGAGAACGTGCCCGACTACCTGAACAGTACCTCGATGTTGGTCATTCGTTCTGCTCTTGCTTCATTTGGGTACAGCGTTTTCGAGTGCATTTTGGATGGTGCGAAATATGGAGCGTTAGAGGACCGGTCAAGGATGGCTGTGGTTGCTTATACGGAAGGTGCTCTAACGAACCTGACAGCGGAAGATGTTCGCCCTTTGAGGAGCAAGGAGGCGACCTTGGAAGCCATCCTGGAGCCTATTTCACCAGATGATGCGCGGTGGAGAAGTTTCGACTACCTGCATGACAAGGAAACGCGAGATCTGGCAGCTGGAAAGAATTTTCAGCGTCAGTTGCTCCCCTCATCAGCGGCCACCTGTGGATGTATCGGTCGCGGTTATGGTGTCAACTCTAGTGTTTCACTCGGCTGAAGTGCCCGAGATAGAAGCATTCCTTGATGCTTATTCAGATTTTGATGTTCCATATTCAGTGTTGCAGAGCAAATTTGATTTTAGGCCCAGGCGGGCCACCACAGCAGTCAGCTTCACCAACAATTGTGATGCTAGGTCCCGGATGACTGGGGCTCAGGCTGTTGCTTGCGGTTCACAGAAAAGCTGGGAATTCCTACCCATCTTCCCGAAAAAGCTGAACATTACGGCAAAATCTGATGGAACCTACTCCACGTGGCCAAGGGATCCTACATCGCTGATGGCATTTTGACCTTCTCCACTCATTGTGTACCGCTGGATAAAAAGGCGAGAATGCGCGCGCAATGGAAGGCATGATGCGCGCAGGTCGGCGCTCTCGTGGCAGGATGTCACCGGCTTCATGCCTCCACAGCCAAGGCTCGCACGAGCCTTTAAGCTTAATGCCAATTTGTGGAGAGTGATGTGCTGAGTGACGACGACCAAAAGCTAGCCAAGATCCTTTTTGGCCTTCTGAAAAATGCGACTAGCCAAGCCGTCGTCAAGGAATTCCTCCGGACGAAGGGCATCCCCGTTTCTGCGCAAAACTGGGACGATCTCTATGAGAAGCGGATCGAGCCTGCCCTCAAGGATAAAAAACTTGCCCTGAAAGACCTCCGTGATCTACTGCAGCAGGTGGAGGAGTTTGGCAAGCAGCACTCGTTCCTTTTCCAGTGCACTGAAGAGCGGGCAATCGGCCTGCTGTCTCCTACGCGCATCGCTTCAATCGCAGCAGCTGAGGGCCTTTCGGGGCTGTTTACTCACCCGCTGGATCTTGAGATGCCCGACGAGGCCACAATCGTCGACATCCGCCTGTACCGTCCGGACCCGCAGAAGACACCGGTTTCGCTTACGATCAAAGTCGTCGAAAGCCGTGACATCAATCGTCTCAGCGCTGTGGAGACGGATCCAGCAACTGGCGAACTGATTCGACGCTATGCGACCACAAAAAAACGTGCGGTGAATATTGTTCACCTGGACCACACTGGTTTATTGGAGTTTCGTATTGCCTCTCAAGATAATCAGGCAAAGAAATATTCCGAGCTCTTGTGGGTGTTGAAAAACAAAGTAAGGAAATTTCTACCGGACGATGGGTTCGCTGAAGTTTCGCTTAGCCCCGCTAAGAATAAGATTCTGCGCGAGCGCGATAACCTCTCCCAAGAAATCAGATATAGCAATTCAACGGCTCGAAATGAATTCGGGGCCCAAATGCAGATTACCTCCGCATCGGTTGATGAAAACCTTTCATCGGATGAGGGTTCGATGTCTGCGTTGGATCGCTTCTTGGAGCGTGATGGCGAAGTGACGGGAGCCAATATTTACGTTAAACTACCAGACAGTGATCCTCCCCGTGAACTGAGGCTTTTGATTTCGGGTGAGAGAAACGAGTTTGCGGTGACCGTAGCGTGCTCCGCCGGAGAATACGAATATGTTCGCGGAAAAGTTATCGCCTTTAATACTTAACCATCCAGACGAGGCTGAAGGCCTCCGAAGATTGGCTAGTTTTATCCAGGGCTATGAATCCCAGGGTGGCGAAGCTTTGCCTAGAATTCGGCTAAACCCGAATCGCATGTTCGATATTATGCAAGCCGGTACTTCCGCGCACCTTGCAATCTTGATTAATATCTTGGTAACGGGCCGGATTATCAAGAGATTCCTTATTGTTAGGTGCCCCAGCGGCGAAGGTCTCTCATTCCAATCTTACGGCGATATCCCAGAGATTGTTCGTGATCCTGGGATGGATACCGAATTTGAAGTACTTGCCGCCAACGTGGAACCAACCTATAGATTGGTGCTCGATTGAAGCCTGTTGATATTGTTACCCTTGTTCGATCGACTTGGGAAAATACGATTGAGACCAAACGACTGGCCCAGCTGCAGGCAATTAGGGCAACTCTGGATGCCGAGCATCTGGAGCTGTTTGACTCGTTAGTCGATATGCAGATTTCTAATGTCAAAGATGATGCTCAGGCCATCACGCTCATGCTTGTCCATGGTATTCAAACTGATGGTTCCTGGCACGAGCTGGTAAAAGCAGCCTTCCGAGATGTTGCTCATGTCAGAGTCAAAGGTCTTGGCTACCATTGTGTGACCGCGCTGCAGCTTGCGTGTCCGTTTCGATCTACGCCAATCAATAAGATCGCAAATGACTTCCGAGACGCACGGCTTATGGAACCGACTGCTCGCATTATGGTCATTGCCCACAGCTTCGGCACCTATATCATTAGTCGGATCCTCGCCAAATACACTGACATCAACATTGAGAGAATTGTTCTCTGCGGCTCCATAATAAAAGGCAATTATGCCTGGGAGAAGCATGCTCGGCACATGGCTGCAGGCAACATCGTCAACGATGTCGGGACGCGAGATTTTTACCCCGTCCTAGCTACCTTTTCGACTATAGGCTACGGCGGGACTGGTCGAAACGGATTTAAAAATACACGTGTAGCTGACCGTTACTTTGATTACGGCCATAGCGATTTTTTTGAGCCCGACAAGGACCATATCGTCAAATATTGGAAGCCTTATATTCTAGATGGGACCATCGTCGAGTCTGAGTGGGATAGCATAAAGCCGAAGACCCATCTGGGAATCATGCTGGCTTGTCACCCTTGGATCGGCAGACCTGCCTTCTATGCAACCGTTGGGTTAATTACAGCTGCCGTAGCGGGTTTGGCTTGGTGGCTACTCACCTGATCTTCCACTGCTCTGTTTCAGGGTCCCTTACCAAATGCTGCTCTGAGACGACATCCAAGCCTACGGACCTAAAAATACTGAGCATTAGCGTCATAGAATAGTAATAGAGTCGCTGGTGTCGTCCCTTGTCTGAGGCCACAAACACCCCGTCAATCCGTCCATCCTCACTAGTCGCGAATTCGAATACGTACGAGTGGATTACCTGGTTCGCGACAAAAGTCATATCCCGCAGTTCTTTGTAAACTTTAGTAGTTTCGTAGTTTTCCATTATGTTGTGCCGATTGAAGTAGTCTACTGTCTTGCCACTGGTGATCGGGTAGTACGGTAGATGGAGCTTAATTTTCTTCGTTGATTCAGAGATTTTGTAGGTCTCGATTAGCTTGCGTACCGTATAAAAACTGACAAAAATTTCACGTTCTGCTTTCGCATAAATGCGCCCTTCAGAACACTCTTTTACACGAGCCTTCTCAAGCCAACGAGCTGAACGAAGAAGTGACTTCCTCCAATCATCAGACTCGTAAATCATCAGGATTCTCCTTGACTGAGAAATAAATAAAGCGTCAGTCTATTACTGCTGCATCAATACAATATTATCACCTCGGCTAGCATAGGACGCAATAGGTCAATGACCCAGGCTCTAAAGCAATATATCGCGAAAAGCATTAACTCAGTTATAATGATGGCCCCGCTTAAACGGGAGGTGATACGCCTCATCATATGCTGCTCTATAGCAATTATCCTGAATGCCATCCTATTCTTTGGTGTAGAAAACGACGGTACCATCAAGCCATGGGCAGAGATACCACTGAAACTGTTCGCCTCAACAACTTTATTTGCCTTTATGGTGAAGATTTTCCTTCCGCTTTTCGGTTGGACCATATTGAAGGCAGTGTTATTGAGCGCCAATAATGCCTTTAGTGGGGTGCTAAGCTTTCTAGGGAATCAATTTACAGGTGCTTTGTATTGTTCGGCCTTTATCCTGGCTTCTCTTACACTTAAGCAGTATGTAATTTCAGGGTTTATGGATCCTCAATTGGCTCTGATGGCGCCTACTGTTCTCTTTGCGGGCTTCTTGTACTTCTATATTTTTCAGTGCGCTATTCAAAAAACAATGACGCCTGCTCTGTGTGCTCCGCCTCTCCCGCGCTCTAGCAGGGTGCCGTGACTACCTGTTCTTGTAGGGGCAGGTTCGAATAGCAAGAGTCACTTGATGGCGTGATTTGATCTCTATCCTGGTGCCATAGCATGGCGCCAAAATTCCGCCGGCATAAAAATCTCCTGCCTGACACAATCAGAATAATAAATGCTACGAAAGTAGGCTGCGTACTGAGCGATTATGGAAAACTTCGCTGGAATCTATTCGTCATTACGTGATAAAAATTATTCTGTGCCCCGGTAAAGTGGCACAAAAATATAGAGCAACAGTTCAAGGGAATAGATATGGCTCAGTATAAGCACGGCAATTTTCTGCACAAAAGTGATCATTCGTAACCGATCCATGAACCCCACCTACCGCAAGGTGGAAGCCAAGGTTACCGTGGCATCTCCGGCGAACAGTTCCATGGCAGCAGCGCTTCGTAGTCTGCTACTGACGACGCATGGGGCAGTCGCTCA
>NZ_VFIO01000023.1 GCF_007858365.1 Pseudomonas saxonica
CCTGCGTACGGCCCTCGCTTCGCTCAGGTGTCCCTCACTCCGGTCCCGCTCCGTGGGCACGCTGCGACGGGCCATCCATGGCCCGATCGCAGCTCTCCCGGCATCCATGCCGGTCGACCCACTCCGCAGAACCTCCACTCGGCCTCCCGAAAGGGGCGGTAGATCAAGATCAAAAGCCAGATCACAAGCAGATCACAAGCAGATCACAAGCAGATCACAAGCGGTTTAGAGCACACTGCGCTCATGAAAAAATACTAGAGCCGCCCCTCCCCTACCCGGCTTGCCTCTGCTCTTCTTCGCCGTCGTGCTCATGATCAAATACAGCTTGGGCAAGGTCTTCGGTTACACGCATTTCAACACCCACTGCCGACATCTGCGCCGCTGCGGTAAAGGGCGCTGCCGTCACCGGCTCTGAACGCTGGCCACGACGCCAGATAAATAGCACCACGAGCCCCGCATTTAACCCGGCCAACGCCCAGAACAATCCGCCTTCGCCCACTTTGGTCATCAACGGTGAAATCACCAGAGGGCTGATGGCACACCCTAGTGAGTTGATCAGCAGTAGGCCTTGGATCATGCGCACGATGGCCCCGGATGACGCGTGGTCTGCAGCGTGACTGACCGCAACCGGGTAGATCGCAAAAATACCACCACCCAGCAGGAAAAAAGCCACGATCAACAACGGTGAACCAGGCGGTAGGAACAGGATAATCAACGACAGCACTGCGCAGGCCGCAGCTAGCACGATCAAGACCAGTTGCCTGTCTTGATGATCCGACCAGCGCCCAACCGGGTATTGCAGCAGCATTGCACCGAGTATCACGTAGGCCATCATGTGTCCGACCTCGGTAACATCAAGGCCAATACGTTGAAGGTACAGCGGCAGTAAGGCGTAGACCGCAGCAATGGCCAGACCCGAACCGAAACAACCAATCACTCCGGTCGGCGTGGCACGCAATAACTGCCAAGGCATTAGAGGCTCCGCTCGCTCGACCACAGGTGTCACCCGCGGGATCATCACAATCGGTAGCATCGACAATGAGGCCAGAATGGCCGCAATCATGAAGGGAATGGTGTCGCCGGTCTGCGCAATAACCCCCAGATTGGCCTGCCCCAACAAGCCCGCACCATAGAGCGCGATCATGTACAGGGCCAGCAGGCGACCACGGATCTTGGGGTCGGCGGCTATTAATAACCAGCTTTCCACCACCAGAAATACACCCACACTGGCCCAGCCATTAATCAGGCGTAGGGCAAACCAAATCCAGGGGTCAGAAGACAGCCCCTGAAACAGAATCGTCGTGGCAATCAGGGCCGCAAAGCAGCTGTAGGCGCGGATATGCCCGATGCGCACGATCAGTCGGTCATTGAAAATCGAGCCTAATGTCAGCCCGATGAAGTACGCGGACGAGACAATGCCAACCATCGTGGCTGACTCGCCCAACGAATCGAGACGAAGTGTCGTTAACGACGAAAGCATGCCGTTGCCGATACTGATGATAAACAGCCCAAGTAACGGTGCCAGCGCCATCGCTAACAGTTGCACAGACATAATGAACTCAAGACCTCAACAAACAATTAAACCCTCGAACGGGCAACAGCACAGCGACCCCTCTCGGCAACGCCGGGCGGGGGGATTTGTACATGTGTGATTGTGCGTGGCTCGAGGCCACAGTCGAGGCGTTCGAGGTGCGGGCAAGGTTCAAGACGCGCTGGACGCGCACCTCGTTATTGACCGGGCAGACAAAATCAGGGCGCGCATGGTAGCCGCAGACAGGGACAAGAAGAAGAGCCCCAGTGGCTTTTTTCGACGAATATCACTGCAGTGACCAGCAGGCTCCGCAGGCTCGACTAAAATGCCTCAGCGCGATAACCACTCTGAACCGCACAACACCCGAAACGGCTTGATTCAAGGCCCTAGAAAGCTTCGCAGTCGTGCAAAAGACAGAGCTAAACCGACTGACAGACAGTGAAATTCAGGATTGGGCAAGTATGCATGCCAGCAACCCCGGGAATCGCCTGTTGAGTTCATCCGCGCGCAGGGAATTCATGTGCGTTGTGCCCACATTTCGCGTCTGCACCAGCCCTGCATCGCGCAGGACCCGGAAATGATGGGACATGCTGGACTTGGGGCGACCACCGTCCAGTTCGCCGCACGTGGCCTCGGTGACTCCAGCGAGATAGCGGACAATGTCCATGCGCACAGGGTCGCTCAAGGCGTACAGCAACCGCTCAAGGACAAAATCGGAAGGCAGGGGGTGTTTGAAAGCTCGCATGGCCGAATGATAACCAAAGGTTTCAATTGTCGCCATATTTCGAATACTATCGAACAAGCGAATTAACCTACGAGGAACCCGACCCATGTCTGCACTATTTGAGCCCTTTACTCTCAAGGACGTCACCTTGAGGAACCGTATCGCCATTCCGCCGATGTGTCAGTACATGGCCGTGGACGGCATGGTCAATGACTGGCACCTCGTGCATTTGGCCAGTATGGCAAGAGGCGGCGCGGGCCTGGTGGTCGTTGAGGCCACTGCGGTTTCTCCTGAGGGGCGCATCACACCAGGGTGCGCCGGCATCTGGAGCGACGCACATGCTCAAGCATTTGTACCCGCCGTGAAAGCGATCAAGGCGGCCGGTTCGGTGCCGGGTATCCAGATTGCACACGCAGGTCGCAAGGCCAGCGCCAACCGCCCCTGGGAAGGTGATGATCACATCCCTGAGGGTAACCCTGCCGGATGGCAAACCATTGCGCCATCCGCCATTGCGTACGGCGCCAATCTGCCGAAGGTGCCACGGGAAATGACCCTTGAGGACATTGCCCGCGTACGTCAGGACTTCGTCGATGCGGCCCGCCGTGCTCGCGAAGCGGGTTTCGAGTGGATCGAACTGCACTTTGCCCACGGCTATTTGGGCCAAAGCTTTTTTTCGGAGCATTCCAACCAACGCACCGATGCCTACGGCGGCAGCTTTGAAAACCGCAGCCGCTTTCTGCTGGAGACGTTGGCTGCCGTGCGTGAGGTGTGGCCGGAACATCTGCCCCTGACCGCCCGCTTTGGTGTCATCGAGTACGATGGCCGCGACGAACAGACACTGACCGAATCGATCGAACTCGCGCGCCGTTTCAAGGACGGTGGTCTCGACCTGCTGAGCGTGAGCGTCGGATTCACTATTCCTGACACCAACATTCCCTGGGGCCCGGCATTCATGGGCCCGGTCGCAGAGCGCGTTCGCCGGGAAGCCGAGCTGCCTGTGACCTCCGCCTGGGGTTTTGGTACACCGCAGTTGGCTCAAGCGGCCGTTCAAAACGGACAACTTGACCTGGTCTCCGTGGGGCGCGCGCATTTGGCTGACCCGCACTGGACCTATTTCGCAGCCAAGGAGTTGGGCGTCGACAACGCCTCGTGGACATTGCCCGCGCCTTACGCTCACTGGCTTGAGCGCTATCGGTAACTGAGCCGCAGACTGCCGCGCTGTCAGCGGCAGTTCTGCCCATGCATGACAGGTCCTTTCATCGATTGAGTCGATAATCACCATCGTAACGGCGCTATTTATAATCTTTGCCTGACCCGGATAATGACGAACTTTTAATGCCGTCCATTTCCCCCGCCAACAGGCCAAGAGTTTTTGCCCATGCGCACTGCCGTCGTTACCACTCCCCTACTGTTGCTTTCCTTACTGGCCGGGTGCGCCAGCGCTCCAAACCAGCCCACTTTGACACTCAACACCGATAAAACCCCTCAAGCCTATGCCGCCTGCCTGACACCAAAACTACAGGAGCGAGCCTTTACGCCTGATTTAACAGAGGGTAATCGCCACTCCAGAATTGTGGTGCGCAGCCCTGTGGCGGCGGACAATATCGTCGAACTGTATAAAGTCAGCTCCGGCACAAAAATCGTGATTTATCAGCGCAGTCTCCTGGCGCGTGGTTTTGTGCAAATCGCCAAAGAATGCGTGTGAACAACATCCATAAAGGGGTTTGACCACGCGCAGGATAATCGCCAGCTTTCGTACTGGGCCGTGATCATGCCCCTATCGTACTGCGCGACAGAACTGCTGGATCGCCAGGCAGGCATGGCTTAACGCGTCGTCATTCAGGGCATAGGCAATGCGGATATAGCCCGCCAGCCCGAAAGCGCTGCCCGGCACCACGGCCACATTCGCCTCCTCAAGCAGAGCCAGCGCAACGTCTTCGTCGCTGTGCAGGGCTCGCCCGCCCGGTGAATACTTGCCCAACAGCGCAGCGCAATCCGCAAACGCGTAAAACGCCCCTTGCGGCACAGCACAGTACAGCCCCGGCGTGTCATTTATCATGGCCACCATCAGGTCACGGCGACGCTGAAATACCTCGCGGCTCTCATCGAGAAAGTTCTTTGGCCCGCGCAGTGCGGCCACTGCCGCATGTTGAGAAATCGAGCAGGCGCCGGAAGTCTGCTGGCCTTGCAGTTTTTCCATAGCGTCCAGCAACCAGCGCGGCCCGGTGGCGAAGCCAATGCGCCAACCCGTCATGGCGTAAGCCTTGGAGACCCCGTTCATGGTCAGGGTGCGCTCAGCCAGACGCGGCTCCACCTGGGCCAGGGTGTGAAAGGGTCGGCCGTCAAATATCAGGTGCTCATAGATGTCGTCAGAGAGGATCAATACGCTCGGATGCTCCAGCAGCACCTCAGCCAGTGCGTGCAGTTCTTCTCGGCTGTACACGGCACCGGTGGGGTTGGACGGCGAGTTGAGAATCAGCCAGCGGGTGTGCGGCCCAATGGCTGCGCGCAAGGACGCTGCGGTCAGCTTGAAACCGCAGTCGGCGCCGCAGGTGACCATGCGCGAGCGGCCGCCGCACAGTTGCACCATCTCCGGGTAGCTGACCCAGTACGGGGCCGGAATAATGACCTCATCGCCGTCATTGAGGGTGGCGGCCAGTGCATTGAAGATCACTTGCTTACCACCGCTGCTGACTTGTGTGTCTTGCCAACTGACAGACAGACCATTCTCGACCCGGTACTTGTCCGCAATGGCCTCGCGCAGGGCACGCAAACCGGCCACTGGGGTATAGCGCGTGTGACCTGCCTCGATGGCCGCGATGGCCGCCTGGCGGATGTGCTGCGGAGTATCGAAATCAGGCTCGCCCGCACACAAGGAAAGAACACGGTGACCTTGATCGCGGCGCTGGGCGACCCTGTCCATGACGCGGTAAGTGGCTGATGGCTGAGCCGCCGCCAGGCGGTGATTGAGACGCTGATCGCCGCCACTCATTGAATCGCCTCTGGGCGTTTGAGCCCCAACAGTTCGACGGTGGTACGGCCTTCGCGCAGGGCCGCCATCATCCGTGCCTCTTTGTCGAAACGCGCCTGCCCCTCAGCCAAAGTGCGCGGCACCTCAACCTGAGGAATGATCACGATGCCGTCGGCATCGGCGACGACCAGATCACCGGCCGCCACCTGCGCCCCGTTGAAGAACATGGGCTGGCCTACCGACAGGGCCGTAGCCTTGACGGTGCCCTTGACCGACACCCCGCGCGAAAATACCGCGAAACCGAGCTGCTCGATGGCCTGAATATCACGCACCCCGCCATCAATCACCAGGCCCACCACGCCAGCAGCCTGAGCCGCGACGGTGAGCACTTCGCCCCAATACCCGGCGATGTAATTGCCGGTACTGACCACCAGCACGCTGCCTCTGGGGGCCTGCTCCAACGCCAGATGCAACGCCAGGTTGTCGCCCGGCGCACACGCCAACGGGAAAGCCGGCGCTGCAATCAAGGCACCCCGCCAGACGGGGCGGATTGCCGGGTCTACCGCCGTTGGCAGACCGCACGCTTCGTACAGCGTCGAACTGCCGAGCGCTTTGGCGCGCGGGGCGACGGTTTCAATGTCATAAGGGCTCATTGCGATTTCTTTTGCAGGCCGTGATAACCGAGCAACGCCCGGGCTTCTTTGAGCGTTTTACCGCTGGTGAGGTGTTCGCGAATCTGCGCTTCCACCTGCTCAATCCGTCGGGCCCGTTGCGCCACCTCTCGGGCTCGCTCACGCGGCACCACCACCACGCCATTGGCATCGGCGACCACGATGTCGCGGGGGCAAGCACGGGCGCCGCCGATACTGACCGGCTGGTTAACCACCACCACTTCGACCCGGTCCTTGCCGGTGCGCATGAAGCGTCCCCGGGTAAACAGCGGGTAGCCTTCGCCAAGCGCCTTGCTCACGTCACGGCAAACACCATCAATCACGCTGCCCGCAATACCCTGCGCCAAGGCGAACTGGGTCATGATGTCGCCCCACACGGTGCAGTCCGTGCGCCCGTCATTGGCGATCAGCACAACATCGCCGGGCGCCACCTCATCGAGAAAATCGCCCACGGTGCCGGGCGGGCTGCTGGCGCTGACGTATTGCACAGTGAATGCCGGACCGATGATGACTTGGGTGTAATTGGCCAGCGGCATGATATTGAGGCATTGCCCCGGCAAGCCCAGTGTGTCCAGCGCATCGGAAACGGCCGGGGTGTCCAGCCCCTCGAAAAGCGCGACGAGTGTTTTGTCTTCAATATTCATCAGGCGTACTCAGCATTGATGGCTTCGAATTGGCTGTCGTGCATCACACGTTCGACCGAGCATCCGGCCCTGATGGCATCGACCATCGCCGCCTGACGTCGGTCAATGCGCTCAGCCAGCTCAAGCACCTTGTCGATGACCTCGGCGGCCACGAACACAGTGCCGCACTCGTCAGCCATCACATAGTCACCTTCCTTTACCGTCACTCCGGCCATGCTCACGGCGCAACCGGCATCCACCTGCACCAGACGATTGCGCGCGCTGATCATGGTCACCCCACGGCCGTACAGCGGATAGCCAATGGCCTCGCTGCCCTTAATGTCGCGGCTGCACCCGTCAAGCACTGAACCGCGAATACCCTTCATGTGCGCCGCATTGGCCAGAATATCGCCCCAACAAGAGACTCCTTCCGCGCCACCGGCAATGACCAGCACTCGGTCATCGGTATCGATACGCGCCACTACCGGGGAAATAAGATGCGCAGTCGGTGCTGCGTCCTGTTTGGCGCCCAATTGCACGGTGCTGGCACGGCCAGTGATCTTCGGGCAGTTCCACAGCGGCAGCAGACCGAAGGTTGCGCCGCGCATGCCGAGGAAGTCCAAAGCGTCGGACACCGTATTGGTGTCCAGAGCGGACAAGCGCTCCAGGAGGTGGGAGGTGTTCATGAATGGCTGACCTGGTGGGTGTGGAGGCCCGAGTATCGACAGACCCATTCCATAGGTATATTCCTATTAAACTAAGGCTTTCATACGCCCAACCTATGGAAAAAACATGATCAATTTCCGCCTGATCCGGCACCTCTGGCTCTTCCTTGCCGTCGCTGAGGAGCAGAATTTCAGTCGCGCAGCCAAACGCCTGGGGATGTCCCAGCCGCCGCTGACCGAACAGATTCAGATCCTTGAGCATGCGTTGAAAACCAAATTGTTCGAGCGCTCGCGTCAGGGCGCACGATTGACTCCGGCAGGCGCTGCCATCCTGCCTGCGGTGCGCAAATTCGCCGAGCAACTGGGGCAGCTCGAACTGGCGGTACACGAAGCCGTTTCCGGTCAGGCCGGGGTGCTGACCATTGGCGCCATCACTCAAGCCATGATTGATGTACTGCCACCGCTGATAGACCGATTCAAGGCTGAGCACCCGCAGATCACGGTGACCGTGCGTGAAATCGACAGTGCTGAAGCCATCACGGCGCTGGAGACCGGCGATATCGACCTGGCCTTCGCCCGCCTTGAAGGCAACCTCGGCAAAAATATACGCAGCCTGCCGCTGACCGAGGACCGCCTGGCGGTTGCCATTCCCCGCGACCACCCGCTTGCCGCTCGCACACGGCTGACCCTGGCCAATCTGGTGGACGAGCCGATGGTGATGTCTTCACGTCAGGTCAGCCCAAATTACTTCGACTACCTGATCGGTGTGTGCAATGCCCATGGCCTGTCCCCAAGGGTGTTGCACGAAGTCCGCTCGGTCACCTCACAGATCGCCTTCGTCAGTTGCGGCCAAGGGGTAGCGCTGGTGCCTGCCTCGATGAAAAAGCTGGCCCCGGACAACGTGATACTGAAGCCGTTGACGCCCCGGCTCAGTGTGGTGACCGCCGCGGTCGTGTGGAATGGCGCTCGCGCCAATCCGTTGGTAGACGCGCTGCTGGCGTTGTTGCCGGCTGACGCGAAATAGCAGGCGTTCTCTTCCATAGGTTCAGCCTATGGATGGATTACTGGATCAGGAATTTACAGAACGGTCAGCGTGTTTCAGAGTCCGCCCCCCCGACAATTTCCCGCCTCAGGAGCCAGACCGGTGTCCACTCAACAAGCGTTCTCCCGAGCCCTCGTGCCGCTGAAGGTCGACGGTATCAGCCTCAACGTTGCGGCTCTGTATCGCAGTGGCGAAAAAGCGCCTGTCGTGTTCCTGCACGGCTTCGGCTCGACCAAGGAAGACTATGCCGACGTTGTCCGGTATGCCGCATTCAACGGGCATGGGTTCCTCGCCTACGACGCCCCGGGTTGTGGCGAAACCGACTGCTCAGACCTGACACGTATCGACATTCCTTTACTGGTAAAGACGGCCCTGGCGATGCTGGAGCACTTCGGCATCCAGCGCTTCCATCTGGTCGGTCATTCCATGGGCGGCCTGACAGCGCTGCTGCTGGCCCATCAGCATCCAGACCGAGTGCTCAGTTTCGTCAATATCGAGGGCAATATAGATCCATACGACTGCTTTCTGAGCCGGCAGATTCACGATTACGCCGAGGATGACGCTGAGCGTTTTTTTGATGACTTTATCGAACGCACCCGACACGCGCCGGCTTACGCCAGCGCGCTGTATGCCGCCAGCCTGCGGCACAAGGTGCGTGCCGGCGCAGTGCGGGGGATTTTCGAATCAATGGTGAGGCTGTCGGATCACGGCGGGTTAATGAGCAGGTTTCTCGCGCTGCCCTGCCCGCGCATGTTCATGTACGGCGAGCAGAACAGCTCGCTGCCGTATCTGGCCTCTATCCAGAGTCAAGGCGTACATCTGGCGCAGATCAGCCACTGCGGGCATTTCCCCATGTATTCCAACCCCTGCGCGATGTGGGAAGGTATTGCCTACCTGCAACGCTTGAGCAGCGAAGCCTGAGCCACCCCGCACGCACACGTTTCCCGTCATAGAGCGATGGGGAGCCTGCACATTACGAGCAGCCCGCAAGCTGGGGCTCGCCCAGCCTTCATTGTTGATTTCAAAGCAAATAAATTTGGCTAAGACAGGGCTTAATCCACAGATGTAAACACCGCACACTTCGATTCATTGTCTAAAACACTGGATCACACCATGAAACTCTTTTCAAAAATGGCCTTGGCGACCTTATTGCCGCTGGCCATACAGGCCGCTAACGCAGCCGACTGGTACCCCTCCGAATACGGTGCCAACGATCAAATCGGTGCAGCAAATCTGTTGACGCCGGAGGTGGTCAAGCAAGCGGTCGGGCTGGTCAAGACGGGCAAGACGTATCCCCTGGCAGTGCCCGTGGACAAAAACCTTCCGGCATACCGCCATCGCAGCTTCCACTTGTACAACGTGCAGGTCGGACAACAGGCCGGCAAGTCGCTGGGGCCGAACAAGTTCACCTTCAACGATGAACTGGTTAATGCGTGGACCGGTGTGGGCACCCAACTGAACGGTATCGGCCATATCGGCATCGACAATGTGTACTACAACGGCAACAAGGCCGCCGATTTCGTGACGATCGATGGCGTCACCAAACTGGGTGTCGAGAAGGTGCCGCCCATGGTGACTCGCGGCGTGGTGCTGGACATGACCGCCTACTACAACAAGACTGTTGTGCCCGGTGGCACCGAGTTCAGCGTGGCCGATATCCAGGCCGTCTTGAAAAAGCAGGGCCTGACCCTGCGCAAGGGCGATGTGGTGCTGTTCAACACCGGCTGGCTGGAGTTGATCGGCAAGGACAACACGCAATTCCTCGAAGTGGAGCCCGGTATCGGCATGCAAGCCGCACAGTGGCTGGCTGACCAAGGCATCGTTGCTTTCGGCGGCGATACCTGGGCCTCTGAGGTCTATCCAAGCCCACAGGGTGATGACGAGTTTCCGGTCAACCAGTACATGCTCGCCAAGCGCGGCATCTACAACCTGGAACTGATCGACAGCCGTGCACTGGTGCGCGACAAGGTCTGGGAGTTCCTGTTCGTGCTCGGCCAACCGCTATACGTTGGCTCCACTCAGGTCAACATCAACCCGGTTGCCATTTACTGATTTCCTTGCCGCTGCCCCCGTGCACTGCGTTTAACGTCGCAGCGCATGGGGTCAACCACTCTGCCTGCCAGGATAAACCGGTTAAAACGCGGGGCAACTCCATCGCGTCCAGGCTAGAGCCGTAGTTTATCCCCCTGAACGTTGAGTTCAGGGCTAGATATTCAGCAAAAGTCTGGTTGGGTACCGGCAACAATCCGCTCTCGAAGCCATCTCGATAATGGACTGGATTCTGGACTGGATTCGTCCAGATGCTCTTGGCTTTCGATGGAATCAGGCACAACGAAAAAAGACGCCGAAGCGTCTTTTTTTGATGATCTTGTCCCGTCCTGAATAAGGTTTACACCTTCTGATCTATTTTAGGAGGGCGTAATGGAGACAAGTAAAAGGCGTAGTCAGCGAGACTACACGCTGACCTTTAAATTGTCGGTCGTCGACCAAGTCGAA
>NZ_VFIO01000024.1 GCF_007858365.1 Pseudomonas saxonica
ATTCACCCGCGTGCGCGCCCGGCAAAGCCGGACCAACCTGCATTCTGCTATTGCGCGACGTCTCGTTGCGGTCCCTTGTCCCTTTCTTGACTGCTACATCGCGAATCCAGGTTGGTCCGGTTTCACCTGACGCGCACGCAAGCGGTGCGGCCTGATGCTTCGCACCTTGGTTACGCCCTGTACGGGCTGCACCAAGGCAGATCGGAAAAATTTGGCCTTGGGGCCATTTTTCCTAACTCCCCTCGTGGGCTCGGGGAGTTTCTGTCAGGCTACTTCGCCGTCTTCGACGGCGGTCTATCAGAGCGGCCTTAGCCGCTCTGGACGATTTACTGGCCCCATTCAATTGTTCGTTGTAGGTGATATTTGCCGGGCTTAACTGGGAGCGCAATTTAGATTATTTATCAGGAGATAAAATCGTAGTGAACAAGCGAATTCTAGCTGTGTTTTTTCTATTAACTTCGGCGAACAGCTACGCTGACGACTGGGAGTCGTTTGGAGACTGGCGAGTCAAAGTGTTCCACGATGATATGGATACCGTTACACAGATCGGAGTTAGAACTGACTTCAAAGATACCCCGAAGCCAGGGTCTCCATTTCCCCCGAAAACTGACCTAACCATCGGATTCACCATTTTCGGTGGTCGACTCGTGACGCTGAGCCCTTCCGTTGGATTTCTCGGTGATATGTACTGGCCATCATGTGACTATGACCTGAGTAGTGTGTCGGTGGACGGAAATAAGGCTATTCCACTCACTCCTGTTGAGGATCCAGGCTCATGTAATAAGGTCGCGAAAAATGGCGAAGCCTTACGGCAAATGATGAGTGGAAATGTGGCTAGGATGCGGGTTGGTTACACAAATGGGACGGTGTCCCTGAAAGGTTTCAAGGAAGCGTGGAAGAAGGCCTTAAAGCTAAGTCGATGATGAGTGTGATCGCCCAAATTAGACATCGTTGATCTATATCTTGTCTCGCTTGGGTAACCGGAGGTACGAATAACGCCGCTTATGTTCAAAAGCCCCCTACACTCAAGCCGAGCGTGGGGTTTTTTTTTGTGGGCACGGATACCACATCCCCCCACACTGGTACTCCAGAACCCCATACTGTGGTTTTACGCACTGGGGGCCACTGACTCGGATAAGGACACCCCTGCCATGCCGTTACCCGTCACGCCGTCTTATGAGCGCCGTTTGCGCGACCTGCGCACGCTGTCCCCGGACACTGGCGCACTGCTTGAGCGCATCGCCCTGGAGCTGCAGCCGCAAGTGCTGGCCACCTCGATTGAGGCGTTGGAGGCGCAATTATTGGATCACCTGCAGGAAGTGGCTGAGCAGCAGACGCGCTGTGTAACTCGATTCTGGGACTGGTTAAACGCCGTGGTCGCCGCCGGAGCGCTGACCCCACCACAGGCGGCAGCGTTTGCCTGCGAAGCCGCCACCTTGGGCGGCCCGTCCGGAGTGGTGCCCGAATGAGCGGCCGTTACGGTAACGGCAGCGACCCGTTAGCCGCGATCAGTACGTCGCCTGAAGTGCTGGCCACACTGCGCCGTCGAATGACTGCCATCGAGCTCGCCGCCGACACCCTGCAGGTGCATCTGGCCAGCGAGCGGGCGCAAGGTTTTGTTGAGATGCTGGAAGAGCTCAAGGTGCTTAAGCCGGCCGAGATTGAAAGCCTGTACCTGATCATTGATGACGCCGCTCAGGCGCGCGTCACGGCGTTGCTGCTGTGATCGGGGACGGGATTCACGAAGACGCGCTACAGCACCTGGTGCAACAGAACGCGGTCAGGGAGTTTGTCGTGGGCCGCGATGTCAGTCGATTGAAATGGACTTTTTCGGTACGCCTCGGCGGGCCGCACTCAAGGCTGATCCCGGTGCGCTCACGGCGCGAAGTGATCCGTACCTGGGCCAGCCTAACGGCGGTGGGTCGCTTTGCCGAAGGGCTCGGCGTGCGAGGCTTTGCGGTGGAACTGTGAAGTTTCGCGCCCGCGAAACTGGCCACGGCTTTTAGTTATCGAGAGCGTCGAGCAAATTTGCCCAAGTAGGGGCTTCCCCTGGCTTCGCGTTGTGAGGCAATGCAGGTTTAGGCTCGGGTTTATGCTCGATCAGCCGAAGTGATTGTTGCAGCTCTTGTATCTCTGCACGCAGCAATCGAACCTCTTCAACCAACGAGTGTAGGGCTGGGTGTAAGGCGTCCATTTCAGGTGTAGGGGAAGTGTAGGGCGAGGGTGTCGGGTCAAGTGTAGGGCGGTGTAGGGTGATCCCCTGTGGTTCGCCATAAACGCGGATCATTTCTGATAGGTCGATAACCTTTTGCCCTTTACCGTCTAGGCCAGCAGTTACGCGGCCTTTAGACACGGCCTCATGCAATGTTGAACGGTGTAAACCGTAGAGTTTTGCCATGCGGCCGATGGTTAATTTTGCCATGTAGGGCAGTGTCGGGTTCTGTCTGTAGGGTGCCCTACAGTCTACTGCTATTTATGAGACTTAACCGATCATTCCCTAACGCGGTCCGGTGGACCTTGTTGGCTACCGTGCTGGTAGGCAGCACAGCTGCCAGACCCACACGGCAGCTTGTGAAAGACACAGGGTTTGCGCTGGGCGAGCAAACGCAATATCTTTGGGTAATAGATACATAGCATTAAAACGAAAAAACCCTGCCAAGGCAGGGTTTCATTCGGGCCAGCGGCGACGGCAATCGCTCTGGCCAAGGTCTCGGGGAATCTCTGCTTTTCGGTGCGGGGAACGAGACCTGGTAAGCCAATTCTGTCGGGAAAACTCCCGTCTGTCCAGCTTCCAGCCTCCCCCGACACCTCTTCCCGACGCTTGGAATCAAGATGCTTTGGGCCCGGGAAGTAATAGCTGCCGATCAAGGGGATCTCTTCACGGCAGCCGGTATAGCCGGTTAGGTGCGACCCGCAAGGGCGAGAAGGCAATGGCAGGGCAGCGTAAAAACCCAACCACGGGCGCTGTCACTGTCCTAAAACCCACCAACCGCCAGACGCCGAAGAGGGCAGGGGGCGCAGTGGTAAACAATCCCCGAAAGTCTGGAACGCCTGTTGGGAGTGGGAGCCGGGTGATCGCACCTGGAACAAAATCCTCACTGCGTGGAGTCATGCGAGACGCTTTTTTTAAAAGCCGATCGTAGGGGCTCCCACGCCAGTGGGAGCCATCAAGAGCGTCGCGTAGCCATCATTATTGCCGCCAGTGGGCGGCCTTAGACTGGCGTCAGCCATCATTGCTCGTGCTCTTGTCTCTCAGGGTTATTACCCGCTTTGGATCTTTCCCAGCGAGTGGGGGTCCCCCTTTAGGGGGTCGAGCTGGTGAGCGCGTAGCGCGAATGCTCTTGGCTTTTTGCCCTTTTGTACCTTTTCACCTTTATACCTCTCCTATTGGCGTTCTATTGCTGAAGCAATAGCCAACGCAATAGAACGACCAATAGAACGCCACATAGATAATCCAAGACAAAAGCAGAGCAACAGCGCGCCATCCCTACGGTCTGTCGTGGCCGCCCTGCGGGACGCCCAAACCTTCCGGGGGAGCGCCCCGTCAGGCTTTCAGGGTTCCGACTCGCTGCGCGAGCCTCCACCCTCTTTCCTCCCCTGCGCCCTGAACGGGCTTGTCTCGAAAATTCACCCGCGTGCGCGCCCGGCAAAGCCGGACCAACCTGCATTCTGCTATTGCGCGACGTCTCGTTGCGGTCCCTTGTCCCTTTCTTGACTGCTACATCGCGAATCCAGGTTGGTCCGGTTTCACTC
>NZ_VFIO01000025.1 GCF_007858365.1 Pseudomonas saxonica
CTGAGTTCGGGATGGGATCAGGTGGTTCCAATGCTCTATGGTCGTCAAGAAATTCGGTAGCCAGCGCGTTTAACCTTACGGTCAACGTTCCAGCGAATGGGTATGTAATAGAATTCGGTGCTTTGCGATTGCAAACTTTCGGTTTGTATCGTCTTCACACACCGCAATCTGGTCTCTTCGACGCAAATTGCTTGGGTGTTATATGGTCAAGCCTCACGGGCAATTAGTATTGGTTAGCTCAACGCCTCACAGCGCTTACACACCCAACCTATCAACGTCGTAGTCTTCGACGGCCCTTTAGGGAACTCAAGGTTCCAGTGAGATCTCATCTTGAGGCAAGTTTCCCGCTTAGATGCTTTCAGCGGTTATCTTTCCCGAACATAGCTACCCGGCAATGCCACTGGCGTGACAACCGGAACACCAGAGGTTCGTCCACTCCGGTCCTCTCGTACTAGGAGCAGCCCCTCTCAAATCTCAAACGTCCACGGCAGATAGGGACCGAACTGTCTCACGACGTTCTAAACCCAGCTCGCGTACCACTTTAAATGGCGAACAGCCATACCCTTGGGACCGGCTTCAGCCCCAGGATGTGATGAGCCGACATCGAGGTGCCAAACACCGCCGTCGATATGAACTCTTGGGCGGTATCAGCCTGTTATCCCCGGAGTACCTTTTATCCGTTGAGCGATGGCCCTTCCATACAGAACCACCGGATCACTAAGACCTACTTTCGTACCTGCTCGACGTGTCTGTCTCGCAGTCAAGCGCGCTTTTGCCTTTATACTCTACGACCGATTTCCGACCGGTCTGAGCGCACCTTCGTACTCCTCCGTTACTCTTTAGGAGGAGACCGCCCCAGTCAAACTACCCACCATACACTGTCCTCGATCCGGATAACGGACCTGAGTTAGAACCTCAAAGTTGCCAGGGTGGTATTTCAAGGTTGGCTCCACGCAGACTGGCGTCCACGCTTCAAAGCCTCCCACCTATCCTACACAAGCAAATTCAAAGTCCAGTGCAAAGCTATAGTAAAGGTTCACGGGGTCTTTCCGTCTAGCCGCGGATACACTGCATCTTCACAGCGATTTCAATTTCACTGAGTCTCGGGTGGAGACAGCGCCGCCATCGTTACGCCATTCGTGCAGGTCGGAACTTACCCGACAAGGAATTTCGCTACCTTAGGACCGTTATAGTTACGGCCGCCGTTTACCGGGGCTTCGATCAAGAGCTTCGCGTTAGCTAACCCCATCAATTAACCTTCCGGCACCGGGCAGGCGTCACACCCTATACGTCCACTTTCGTGTTTGCAGAGTGCTGTGTTTTTAATAAACAGTCGCAGCGGCCTGGTATCTTCGACCGGCGTGGGCTTACGCAGTAAATGCTTCACCCTCACCGGCGCACCTTCTCCCGAAGTTACGGTGCCATTTTGCCTAGTTCCTTCACCCGAGTTCTCTCAAGCGCCTTGGTATTCTCTACCCAACCACCTGTGTCGGTTTGGGGTACGGTTCCTGGTTACCTGAAGCTTAGAAGCTTTTCTTGGAAGCATGGCATCAACCACTTCGTGTTCTAAAAGAACACTCGTCATCAGCTCTCGGCCTTAGAATCCCGGATTTACCTAAGATTCCAGCCTACCACCTTAAACTTGGACAACCAACGCCAAGCTGGCCTAGCCTTCTCCGTCCCTCCATCGCAATAACCAGAAGTACAGGAATATTAACCTGTTTTCCATCGACTACGCTTTTCAGCCTCGCCTTAGGGACCGACTAACCCTGCGTCGATTAACGTTGCGCAGGAAACCTTGGTCTTTCGGCGTGGGTGTTTTTCACACCCATTATCGTTACTCATGTCAGCATTCGCACTTCTGATACCTCCAGCAAGCTTCTCAACTCACCTTCACAGGCTTACAGAACGCTCCTCTACCGCATCACCCTAAGGTGATACCCGTAGCTTCGGTGTATGGTTTGAGCCCCGTTAAATCTTCCGCGCAGGCCGACTCGACTAGTGAGCTATTACGCTTTCTTTAAAGGGTGGCTGCTTCTAAGCCAACCTCCTAGCTGTCTAAGCCTTCCCACATCGTTTCCCACTTAACCATAACTTTGGGACCTTAGCTGACGGTCTGGGTTGTTTCCCTTTTCACGACGGACGTTAGCACCCGCCGTGTGTCTCCCATGCTCGGCACTTGTAGGTATTCGGAGTTTGCATCGGTTTGGTAAGTCGGGATGACCCCCTAGCCGAAACAGTGCTCTACCCCCTACAGTGATACATGAGGCGCTACCTAAATAGCTTTCGAGGAGAACCAGCTATCTCCGAGCTTGATTAGCCTTTCACTCCGATCCACAGGTCATCCGCTAACTTTTCAACGGTAGTCGGTTCGGTCCTCCAGTTAGTGTTACCCAACCTTCAACCTGCCCATGGATAGATCGCCCGGTTTCGGGTCTATTCCCAGCGACTAGACGCCCTATTAAGACTCGCTTTCGCTACGCCTCCCCTATTCGGTTAAGCTTGCCACTGAAAATAAGTCGCTGACCCATTATACAAAAGGTACGCAGTCACCCAACAAAGTGGGCTCCCACTGCTTGTACGCATACGGTTTCAGGATCTATTTCACTCCCCTCTCCGGGGTTCTTTTCGCCTTTCCCTCACGGTACTAGTTCACTATCGGTCAGTCAGTAGTATTTAGCCTTGGAGGATGGTCCCCCCATATTCAGACAAAGTTTCTCGTGCTCCGTCCTACTCGATTTCACTGCAAAGATGTTTTCGCGTACAGGGCTATCACCCACTATGGCCGCACTTTCCAGAGCGTTCCGCTAACATCAATACAGCTTAAGGGCTGGTCCCCGTTCGCTCGCCACTACTAAGGGAATCTCGGTTGATTTCTTTTCCTCAGGGTACTTAGATGTTTCAGTTCCCCTGGTTCGCTTCTTAAGCCTATGTATTCAGCTTAAGATACCTAACTTATGTTAGGTGGGTTCCCCCATTCAGACATCTCCGGATCAAAGTCTGTTTGCCGACTCCCCGAAGCTTTTCGCAGGCTACCACGTCTTTCATCGCCTCTGACTGCCAAGGCATCCACCGTATGCGCTTCTTCACTTGACCATATAACCCCAAGCAATCTGGTTATACTATGAAGACGACATTCGCCGAAAATTCGCATGCTCAATTAAGAGCGAACTCACAAATTTTACCTTAGCCTGAATAAACACCAGTGAAAGTGTTAT
>NZ_VFIO01000026.1 GCF_007858365.1 Pseudomonas saxonica
GTAACCGATCCATGAACCCCACCTACCGCAAGGTGGAAGCCAAGGTTACCGTGGCATCTCCGGCGAACAGTTCCATGGCAGCAGCGCTTCGTAGTCTGCTACTGACGACGCATGGGGCAGTCGCTCAAGTACGTGGCGCAGCCACGTATAAGGCTCTTGGCCGTTGACCTTGGCGGTTTCGACCAAGCTGTAGATTTGCGCGCTAGCCGTGGCTCCCTTGGGCGTGTCACTGAACAGCCAAGCCTTGCGCCCGATCACAAACGGCTTTATGGCCCGCTCTGCCAGGTTGTTGTCGATCGGCAGGTGGCCTGCCTCAACATACCGTTCCAGGCGGCTCCAGTTGTTTGCCAGGTAATGTACCGCCTTGCCCAGTACGCTTTGCGGTGTCACTTGCGAGTGTGTCTTGTCGAGCCAACTTTTCAACTGCTCGAGGATGGGCAGGCTTCGCTCCTGACGACCGATGAATCGCTGTTCATCGCTGGCATCCTTGAGGTCGCGTTCGATGCCATACAGTTTGTTGATCATCGTCAGCGCGACATCGGCGCGACCGATCTTGCCCTTGGGCTGCACCTTCTGCGCTTCGACGAATTTACGGCGGACATGCGCCATGCACGCCAGCCGTTCAACGCCCGACTGTAACGCCAAAGCGTTGTAACCAGCGTAGTCATCGGTCATCACGCAGCCGCGATAGCCCTCCAGCAGGCGCAGCGGCACCTCCTGCGCGCGGCTGGTGGTGTAATCGAAAAGCACGACTTGTCGATCAGGCGGGCCACTGGCCTGCACCCACATCCAGGACTGACTGGTCGGGTCACGATCCGGCTCTTTGAGCACCTGCACTCGTGTTTCGTCGCAATGGATCACCGGGCTTTCCAGCAGGCGGTCACGCATCAAGTTGATCAGCGGCTGGAAGTATTCACTGCACTGGATCACCCAGCGGGCCAGGGTTTGCCGGGGGATCTCGATACCATGTCGGCTCAGCACCGTCTCGAAGCGGTGCAGCGGCAGGCCATCGACGTACTTGGTGGTCAGCAACATCGCCAGCACGCTGGGACTGGCCATGCTCTTTTCAATCAATTGGGCCGGCTTATCAGCAGTGACCGGCGCGGTTTCGCAACCACGGCAGCCATAAATTTTGCGTATGTGTTTAAGCACACGGATCTGCATCGGCACGATGTCGAGTTGTTCGCTGGTTTGCTCGCCAATCACGTGTTTGCGGCAACCACAAGCGCAAGTCAGTTCGTGCTCGGGCAAGTCATGAATGATTTCAATGCGTGGCAGGTCAGCCGACAGTGGTTTGCGTTTGCCGCGCTGCTTGGTCGGCGCAACAACTTCTTCGTCGGCATCATCAGCGTCAGGTAGCCACTGGCTTTCGGGTTCGTTGAACAACGCCAGTTGGGGCGTGTTGGACTCGACGGTTTGCTCGGACTTGCGATTGAACAGTCGGTCACGCAGCAGCTTGACCTGTTCTTTAAGATCGACGATCTGACCTTTGTCGACCGTGCGCTCGGCCAACAACTGCGCAAGCAGTTGTTTGAGCGCGGCAGGGTCGTCAGGAAGGTCATCGGGCACTGAAATCATGGCCCGGATTATACCGGCTCAGGCGACGAAACGAGGCGTCAAAACCTGATGCGGGCGGTTGCGCCAGAGATCAAAACCGTCGAGTAGCCAATTCAGTTCCTGGACGGTCAGGACGATAGCTTCGTCGGTGGCGTCGGGTGAGGTTTTGAAACGCTCGGCTTCGAGGCGCTTGAGCCAAAGGCAGAAGCCGTTGCGCTCCCAGTACAACACTTTTATACGGTTACGGGCTTTATTGAGGAAGACGAAAAGTACCGGGTCGAACACGGCGACCTTGATGTCTAGCTCGACCAGAGCAGTGAGGCCGTCGATGGACTTTCGAAAGTCCACGGGCTTGGGATAGAGGTAGACTTTTTCGACTTTGGCGTCGGGTCGCATCATGGCCTGCTGGCTCCAGAAAGAAATCGGGAGCGCAGCATCGGACATCAAATTCCGGCTTGGAATGTGGGGTTCATGGAGCGGTTAC
>NZ_VFIO01000028.1 GCF_007858365.1 Pseudomonas saxonica
TGCCACCGAAACAGTGGGAACGACACTGGGGCCCATCACAGGAGGCTGAACGCAGGTGCTGTTATGGGGGTGGCGAGGCAGGACGCCGAGCCAGCCGCGATCGGGCCAAGGATGGCCCGTCGCGGCGTGCCCCCATAACAGTGCCGGAGTGAAGGCACCGGGCGAGCCTAGGCGAGCTCGGCCGTATGGTAGGGCAATGTACGGTACACCCACATAGGTAACAGAAAAGTTCAGGCACATGGGTAACACCTCATCACATCTCTGATGCCTTCATCAGCCTGACATAACCATTTCTGACATCCTTCAGATCAAAACGCCCGAGATTAATCGGGCCAAATATTACATCCCAAACACCCTCGCTGATGCGTTCCAGCCCTACGGTTTGGCGCTTGAGTACGTTCCCGACATAAATCCTGATTTGCCCTCTGTTAACCACTCCACATGAGTCAACAATATAAGTCTCAATATGGCTTGGGTATCTCATAACGGGTAGCCGGGACGGATAGGCTCTACTGGAGCTGTTGTAGCAGGACGCAGGTGTCTTCTGCCCCAGCGCCTCATGTAACCGCTCATGATTGTAATGCTGTATGAATAGATCAAAATGCCTTTGCTGAGCCGCCCACTCGATGTCGGGCGGACTGGCCAGGGTGCTTTTTAGAGTCCGGTGCATACGTTCGTGGCGCCCATTCTGTTCTGGCCTTCCGGGCTGTATACGCTCTGGAATAATGCCCAGACGAAGCCACCAAATGGATAACTGAGAAAGTCCTGCACGGCCTTTACTGGCGAAAGGAACACCGTTATCTGTACGAATCCGTTCAGGCATACCGAACCTTTTGAACAACCGCTCGAAGGTGTCTTTTGCCTCTTTAAAGTTGGTACTTGGCATGCTTTCGCAGGCCAATAAGTACCGACTTGCATGATCCATGACGGTCAAGGGGTAACACCAAATGCCTTCACCCGTCAGGTACTGGCCTTTGTAGTCAGCACTCCACAACTGATTAGCCGTTTCCGCTTTCTTGAGGGGTTTAGGATAAGCAGAAACGCGTTGCCGCAGCTTCCTCGGGGTCACCAAGCCTGCTTTTTTGAGGATGTTGTAAATACTGGTTTTAGAGGGTGGATCTTGCCCAGGGTAAAGCTGACTCAGAGCCACCTGAATTTTTTTAGGGCCAGGAGTTGTCGGCCCCTTGGTGCGTAGCTCTATGACGGACGCTTTGATCTGAAATGGGATGGAGTGCGGCTGATTGTGCCTGCTCCGGCTCAAGTCATCCAGACCATGTACTGTGTCCGCTTTATATCGGGCGACCCACTTGTAGCCTGTTTTACGACTGATGCCGTGCGATGCACACAGCTCGCTGAAATTGAAGCGTCCCGACAGAAAGTCGGCAATGAACATCACTTTAAGGTCCATAGGATTAAGCTCTCGCCACGGCATGGTCAGATCCTCGAAATCGACCCTGCCAGTTAAAAACTGTTACCTATGTGCTTGAACTGATTTGTAACCTATGTGGGTGAGTCATACCGCAAGGAC
>NZ_VFIO01000029.1 GCF_007858365.1 Pseudomonas saxonica
CCACTTTGGTAATTTCGCCTTTCACGTAATGCACAAATTCTTCCAGCTGATCCGCACGGCTGGCCAGACGATCTTCTTCCTGGCCCAGATACGCCTGACGCGCTTCCAGAATCACCGGCTGATACTGCGCCGGCAGACGTTCCATGGCCCAATCCGCCGCCACATCTTTCGGCGCAATTTTGCCGGTCACCGCGCTATACCAAATACGGCTCAGGGTCAGCACCACGTTGCGTTCATCACCCGCCCAATCCGGCGGGCTGTTCCACAGGGTCAGGGTTTCGTTCAGCGCTTCAAACAGGTCCTGTTCCGGCACCGGATCAAACAGTTCTTCCGCTGCCGGACCAACCAGCGCCACGCTATGTTCACGCGCTTTGGTCAGCAGAATGGCCAGATCGATATCAATGGTCGCCGGTTCAAAAATGCCGGCCAGAATATCGTTACGCTGCCATTCGCCAAACTGCAGCTCACGTTTCGCCGGATAACGCCACGGAATAATGTCATCATGCACCACGATGGTCACTTCCACCGCACGCAGAATTTCGCTTTCACCCGGGCTCGCGCTGGTTTCCAGCAGATCGTTAATCAGCGCACGACGGGTGGTTTCATCCAGACGCACGGTCACGGTCACCAGCAGATCAATATCGCTATGCGGTTTCAGGCCGCCATCCACCGCGCTGCCATACAGATGCACGGCCAGCAGGGTCGGTTCCAGATGACGTTCAATCACGCCCACCACTTCAGACAGCTGGGTGCTCACTTCCGCAATCACCGCTTCACGCATAATGTTCAGTTTGGTTTTCGGACGGCTGCCCTGCTGGGTCACATCGTTGCTGCTCCACAGCATCAGGCAACGGCCCACCGCATAACGCGCCTGCTGTTTGCTCGCACGCGGCATGCTCTGCACGCCAAAAAAGCAATCATAGCACGCCATAAACACCGCCACCGCACCATTACCGCCGCTACGTTCGGTCAGGGTACGGCTCCAATTACGGCTACGCATACTCTTCCTTTTTCAATATTATTGAAGCATTTATCAGGGTTATTGTCTCATGAGCGGATACATATTTGAATGTATTTAGAAAAATAAACAAATAGGGGTTCCGCGCACATTTCCCCGAAAAGTGCCACCTAAATTGTAAGCGTTAATATTTTGTTAAAATTCGCGTTAAATTTTTGTTAAATCAGCTCATTTTTTAACCAATAGGCCGAAATCGGCAAAATCCCTTATAAATCAAAAGAATAGACCGAGATAGGGTTGAGTGGCCGCTACAGGGCGCTCCCATTCGCCATTCAGGCTGCGCAACTGTTGGGAAGGGCGTTTCGGTGCGGGCCTCTTCGCTATTACGCCAGCTGGCGAAAGGGGGATGTGCTGCAAGGCGATTAAGTTGGGTAACGCCAGGGTTTTCCCAGTCACGACGTTGTAAAACGACGGCCAGTGAGCGCGACGTAATACGACTCACTATAGGGCGAATTGAGTGAAGGCCGTCAAGGCCTAGGCGCGCCGGATCCCCCGGG
>NZ_VFIO01000002.1 GCF_007858365.1 Pseudomonas saxonica
TTCAAAGTTTCCTCTGTAACATCAACCACTTGCGCTTTCGATCTCTCGTTAGCGGGAGGCGAATTCTACAGCGTTACACGCTGCTGTCAACACCTCATTTCCTGCTTCGATGACTTGAAGCTGACACCGCCGAAAACCGTATAACTCATTGAATCTCAAGGAGTTTTCCGTTTCGACTGCGCCGGAAGTGGGGCGAATTATAGGCCGTTAGGATTCTGGGTCAAGCGGTCATTTCACATTTCTGCCATATAGCCCAAAAAAGCAAAGGCCAGCCTCACGGCTGGCCTTTGCTTTATGCCGATGAAACGAAGTCTTTACAGGCTAGGAAACGCGAATTGCGACGCTTCATGCGTGGCACGTTGCGGCCAACGCTGTGTGATTGCTTTACGGCGCGTGTAGAAACGAACGCCATCGGGGCCATAGGCATGCAAGTCACCAAACAGTGAGCGCTTCCAGCCACCAAAGCTGTGATAAGCCACAGGTACGGGCAGTGGAACGTTTACACCGACCATGCCCACTTCGATTTCATCGCAGAACAAACGCGCCGCCTCACCGTCACGGGTAAAAATACAGGTGCCATTGCCGTATTCATGATCATTGATCAACTGCATCGCCGCTTCAAGGCTAGCCACCCGCACAATGCACAGCACCGGCCCAAAGATCTCTTCTTTATATATGCGCATTTCAGGCGTTACGCGATCAAACAGGCAGCCACCCAGGAAGAAGCCATCCTCGTGATCCTTGACACTCAAACCGCGACCATCAACCACCAGCTCGGCGCCCGCGGCTACACCGTCTTCCACATAACCACTGACCTTGTCACGCGCCTGCCCTGAAACCAAAGGCCCCATGTCCAGTCCGCACGAAGTGCCGGCCCCAATTTTCAGCGCCTTGATCTGTGGAACCAACTTGGCCACCAGTGCATCCGCCACCTGATCGCCAACACAGACGGCGACCGAAATCGCCATGCAGCGCTCGCCGCAAGAACCGTACGCGGCGCCCATCAACGCATTAACCGCGTTATCCAAATCTGCATCCGGCATCAACACCGCATGGTTCTTCGCCCCGCCCAATGCCTGAACACGCTTGCCGCGCTTGGTCGCCTCGGCATAGATGTACTCAGCAATCGGCGTAGACCCCACAAAACTCAACGCTTTGACTTCCGGCGCTTCGATCAGCGCATCCACTGCAGACTTGTCACCATGCACGACGCTCATCACACCCTTGGGCAGCCCTGCCTCTTGCAGCAACTGAGCGATAAACAAAGTCGAGCTTGGATCGCGCTCCGACGGCTTAAGGATGAAACAGTTGCCGCACACAATCGCCAACGGGTACATCCACAACGGAACCATCGCCGGGAAGTTAAATGGCGTAATACCGGCCACCACACCCAACGGTTGGAAGTCCGACCATGCATCAATGTTCGGACCTACATTTCGGCTGTATTCGCCCTTCAGAATTTCCGGCGCTGAACAGGCGTACTCGACATTCTCAATCCCACGCTTGAGCTCGCCCGCCGCATCTTCCAGGGTCTTCCCATGTTCTTCGCTGATCAACTGCGAGATACGCGCTTCGTTCTGCTCCAGCAATTGCTTGAATCGGAACATCACCTGAGCACGCTTGGCTGGAGGCGTATTGCGCCAGGCCGGGAATGCCGCCTTGGCAGCGTCAATCGCTTGTTGAATCGTCTCGCGACTGGCCAAGGGAACCTGATGGATCACTTTACCGGTCGATGGGTTATACACATCGGCAGTACGACCGGTATCGTTCAGCAACTCGCCATTGATCAAATGTTGAATGGTGCTCATGGATGCTCCAGAAAAGTTGTCCACAGGCGCGAACGCTGCGCGCCTGGGTAAAGGCAAAAGTATCGCTTCTATATATAGATGGATCAGTCGATCTGGTTCAGCGCCTCACCGACTGCATCGAACAAACGATCCAGGTCTTGCGGCTTGCTGTTAAATGTTGGTCCGAACTGGAGGGTGTCACCGCCAAAGCGCACATAGAAGCCGGCTTTCCACAGCTTCATCGCCGCATCGAACGGCCGCACAATCGCATCGCCATCACGTGGCGCAATTTGAATGGCGCCCGCCAGGCCATAGTTTCGAATATCGATGACGTTTTTCACGCCCTTCAGACCATGCAGCGCATTCTCGAAATGCGGTGCAACATCAGCCACGCTCTGCACCAAGTTTTCTTTTTGCAGCAGATCCAGCGCAGCAATGCCTGCAGCACACGCCACCGGATGAGCCGAGTAGGTGTAACCATGCGGGAACTCAACCGCGTACTCAGGCGTCGGCTGATTCATGAACGTCTGGTAAATCTCGCTGGAAGCAATCACGGCCCCCATAGGAATGGCACCGTTGGTGACTTGTTTGGCAATACACATCAAGTCTGGCGTCACACCGAAGCTTTCAGCTCCGAACATCGAGCCCGTGCGACCAAACCCGGTAATGACCTCGTCAAACACTAACAGGATGTTGTGCTGGTCACAGATTTCACGCAGGCGCTTCAGGTAACCCTGTGGCGGCACCAGTACACCGGCAGAGCCGGCCATTGGCTCGACAAACACCGCGGCAATGTTCGAAGCGTCGTGCAGCTCGATCAACTTCAGTAGCTCATCGGCCAATGCGATGCCGCCCAACTCAGGCATACCGCGAGAAAACGCGTTACTGGCCAACAGCGTGTGAGGCAGATGGTCGACGTCCATCATTGACTGACCAAACAACTTACGGTTGCCATTCACACCGCCCAGGCTGGTACCGGCAATGTTCACTCCGTGATAGCCGCGAGCACGACCAATCATTTTGGTTTTGGTCGCCTGGCCTTTCAAACGCCAGTAACCACGCACCATCTTCACGGCCGTGTCCGCACATTCAGACCCCGAATCAGTGAAGAACACGTGATTCAGATTGCCCGGCGTCAGCGCGGTAATTTTCTCGGCCAATTGAAAAGACAGCGGGTGCCCGTATTGGAACGCGGGAGAGTAGTCCAATGTGCCCAGTTGCTTGGCCACCGCTTCCTGAATTTCCGTGCGGGTATGCCCTGCGCCGCACGTCCACAGACCTGACAGCGAATCGTAAATTTGCCGACCTTTATCGTCCGTCAGGTAACTGCCTTTTGCTCCCACGATAAAACGAGGGTCACGATGGAAGTTACGGTTGGCGGTGTAAGGCATCCAGTGAGCATCCAGCTTCAATTGGCTGGTCACTGAGATCTCGGCATTTTCAGGCATGTTCATGGGCAAAACCTCGCAAAGCAGAAAGCGGCGTGGGATTGAAAGCGTTGTTGCAGCTAAATTGACACGCCTATAAAGTCTGTGAAATCCAACTCTTCTAACCTTTAGTTAGGTGGTCACTAAACTATGAGCAACCGTCGTCCCGATGCACTGGCGCAAGTCAGCGACTTTGATATCCGATTGCTGCGCATCTTCCGCAGCGTTGTGGAATGCGGCGGGTTTTCGGCTGCTGAGACGGTATTGGGGATAGGACGCTCGGCGATCAGCCAGCAAATGAGTGACCTTGAGCAGCGCTTGGGGTTGCGTCTGTGCCAGCGTGGGCGAGCCGGATTTTCCCTGACTGAAGAAGGCCGCGAGGTTTACCAGTCAGCGCTCCAGTTGTTGGGCGCATTGGAAAGCTTTCGTACCGAGGTCAACGGTTTGCACCACCATTTGCGCGGTGAGTTGACCATCGGGCTGACAGACAATCTTGTCACCCTCCCCCATATGCACATTACCCATGCCTTGGCTCAGCTCAAGGAGCGAGGGCCAGACGTGCAAATCCATATCCGTATGATCGCCCCCAATGAAGTGGAGCAAGGCGTGCTCGACGGGCGTTTGCATGTGGGTGTGGTGCCTCAGGCCAGTGCTCTGTCCGGGCTTGAATACCAACCGTTGTACAGCGAACGCTCACTGCTTTATTGCGCCGTGGGCCATCCGCTGTTCTATGTCGACGACCGCTTGCTGGAGGATAAGCGGCTCAATGATCAGGACGCCATTGCCCCGACCTTCCGCCTGCAAGCCGAGATTCAAGCGCACTATCAAGCACTCAACTGCACGGCCAGTGCTTCGGACCGAGAAGGCATGGCTTTTTTGATTCTGACCGGCCGATACATTGGCTACCTGCCAGACCACTACGCCCAATTCTGGGTGCAGCAAGGCCGGTTACGTGCGCTCAAACCTACACTGCGCTATTACGATCTGAGCCTGGCCTCCGTCACGCGCAAAGGCCGCCGCCCCCATTTGGTGCTGGAAAGCTTTCTGGAGAGTCTGGCCGCTACACGCTAGGGCGCCTATCGGTTTCAAGACCTGACACAGGCATCATTCAGCGTCTGAAAAAAACTTTTAACTTACTGATTTGTAAAAATTTAGAGAGAACCAACGAACAATTACCTGAGCACTTGGACAGCTTTTTGCAACGGCCTATTGACCCAACATGCACAGCCGAATGCAGAGAGCGCCCCATGCAGCCAGAATCATCTACGCCCAGTGAACTGATTTACGGCCTTAACGACCGCCCTAAACCGCTCGCCGCAACCTTGGCTGCGCTACAGCACGTACTGGCAGCATTCGTCGGCATCATTACCCCGCCGCTGGTGATCGGCTCTGCGCTGGGTCTGATGGAACACCTGCCTTATCTGATCAGCATGGCCTTGCTGGTCTCTGGTGTTGGCACCTTCATTCAGGCCCGTCGACCTTTTGGCATTGGCGCCGGAATGATTTGCCTGCAAGGCACCAGCTTTGCCTTTCTCGGCGCCGTTCTGTCCGCCGGGTTTCTGGTCAAACAACGAGGCGGCAGCCCGGAAGATATTCTGGCGATGATTTTTGGCGTGTGCTTTTTCGGCGCACTGGTGCAAATCATCCTCAGCCGTTTTATTGGCCAATTGCGCCGTGTTATCACCCCCCTGGTGACGGGCATCGTGATTACCCTGATTGGCGTCAGCCTGATCAAGGTCGGCATCACAGATCTGGGGGGCGGTTTCAATGCACCTGACTTTGGCGCGCCCGCCAATTTGGCCTTGGGCGGCTTTGTACTGCTGACCATCATCTTGCTCAACCGCTCTTCGACCCCTTGGGTTCGCCTGTCGGCCATCATCATCGGTCTCGCCGTGGGTAGCGTGATCGCCTGGTTCAGCGGTCAACTGACGCCCAAGGCCATTGCCGGCCTGCCACTGATCAGCGCCCCTGTACCGTTCAAGTTTGGTTTCAATTTTGACTGGACGGCCTTTTTGCCCGTCGCCCTGATCTACGTGATCAGCACGATCGAAACCGTCGGCGACCTCACGGCCAACTGCATGCTGGCCCGCCAACCCATCAGCGGGCCCAGTTACATTGCAAGGCTCAAAGGCGGCGTACTGGGCGATGGTGTCAGTTGCATGATCGCCGCCACCTTCAGTGCTTTTCCCAACACCACGTTCGCCCAGAATAACGGTGTCATTCAGTTAACCGGCGTGGCCAGCCGCTATGTCGGCCTGTATATCGGCGCCATTTTGATCTGTCTTGGGTTGTTTCCGGTGATTGGCGCCGTGTTGCAGCAAATACCCAAGCCGGTACTGGGTGGTGCCACGCTGGTCATGTTTGGCAGCGTCGCCGCAGCGGGCGTGCGCATCCTCGCTCAAACACCGCTGGATCGTCGCAACATGCTGATTATTGCAACCTCCTTTGGCGTAGGTCTGGGGATCGCCGCGCAGCCTGGCTTGCTGCATTTAATGCCTAAGTTGGTGCAAAACCTGTTCGACTCGGCGATCACCAGCGGCGGCATTACTGCGTTGGTCATGTGCCTGCTCCTGCCGGAGAAAAAAACCGAAACTGAGATCGTGCTTGTGCCTGCGACAAGCCCCGCACTCGAGCCAAAAAGCTGAACTACTTATGGGCACAATGCTTGTTTCATTACGGTGGGTGCGCTATCAGTGCACCGATTGCGCCCACCGACCTGTCCGGAATTGCTTATGACCCTTGAAGTCCCCGCACACGCAGGTAAACCTGCCAGCCGTATTCGTCAAAAAAACGAAGAAACCATCCTCAAGGCCGCCGAGGACGAATTTGCCCGCCATGGTTTCAAAGGCACCAGCATGAACACCATCGCGCAAAATGCTGGCCTGCCCAAAGCCAACCTGCACTACTACTTCACCAACAAGCTCGGGCTTTATATTGCCGTGTTGAGCAATATCATTGAGCTCTGGGACAGCACCTTTAATACCCTCAACGCACAGGACGATCCCGCTCAGGCGCTGACCCGTTATATCCAGGCGAAAATGGAGTTTTCCCGCAGCCAGCCCAAGGCCTCGCGCATCTTCGCGATGGAAATCATCAGTGGCGGCGAATGCCTCACCGAGTATTTCAACCAGGACTATCGCCTCTGGTTCCAGGGCCGGGCGGCGGTTTTCCAGGCCTGGATCGATGCCGGAAAAATGGATGATGTTGACCCCACCCACCTGATTTTCCTGCTTTGGGGCAGCACGCAGCACTATGCTGACTTCGCGACGCAAATCTGCCGAGTCACAGGCCGCTCACGTCTGACCAAGCAAGACATGGCGGATGCCAGCTACAATCTGACCCGCATCATCCTCAAGGGCTGCGGCCTGACACCCCCGTCATCACACTGAGTAACGCATGTCCTTTACGTTGGCCGGTCTCTGTGAATACCGTGAAGAAATTCGCAAAAGCCGCTTTATCACCTTTGCCAGCCCGATTAACTCGGCCGCCGAGGCGCAGGCCTTTATCGAGCAACACCGTGACCCGAATGCCTCACATAACTGTTGGGCATGGAAGTTGGCGGACCAATACCGCAGCCATGACGACGGCGAACCCGGAGGTACCGCAGGACGGCCCATTTTGGCCGCCATCGAAGCCCAGGATTTTGATCAAGTCGCGGTGTTGGTGATTCGCTGGTACGGCGGCATTCAGCTGGGTACGGGGGGACTGGCGCGAGCCTATGGCGGGGGTGCCAACAAGTGCCTGCAAAATGCAGAGCACGTGCCCTTGATCAAGCGCACTGAGTTGAATTGTGAATGCATGTTCAGTGAACTGGCCTTGCTGAAAGTGCGTCTGCATGACCTCGGCGGTCTGATACTCGATGAAACCTTCAATGCCAATGGAGTCTCGCTGCGAATAGCGGTCGGCGAACCGCAAATCGACGTCTTGCAACAGCAGCTTGCAGACTTGAGTCGCGGGCGCATTACGTTGCACCGTCCCCCTCAAATGCAGTGAGCCATTCTCGGGAGCCATAGCCCGACAGGATGAGTCCGCCTTTGAATCTTTACCCCCAACCACTGTGCACCGGGCTGTGGATAACCTGAGCACATACCGCTGCAGGCCAGACAGACCGTGGCTTGGCTATCAATGATCAAAAAACGATCAATTTACTTAATAGCCGCACCTTTTCGATCTAAATCAGCGGCTTGCCAGCGTATATCGCCAGTTGGAACAAAGCCTTATTGGCCTTATGCAGGGTTTTTACGCTTGCGCACAGTTCCTGTGGAGCAACCTGTGGATAACCCGTGCAAGAGCCCCCGAAATGCATATGCGGCAGGACTTGTACGACGTTGTATGTTTTTTGATCAAACAGCAGGAACCAAATCAGCGCCTGAACGCTAATCTGCGCCCTGAAACAGTGCCCGTTGCGTGTGGATAAATTACATCCTTCGTCGCTCAGCCCTGCAGAACAGCCAGACCGCCTCATTTCCTGACCTGTTGGCCAAGAAATTGCTTTAGCCCTGACAGTACACCTCTGATCAATCGAGCCTGTCATGTCCAACCCTGCCCGCTTGCAACTACGCCGTATCAGCAAACGCTACCCCGGCTGCCTGGCCAATGACGCCATTGACCTGAGCATCCAGCCCGGCGAAATCCACGCCCTGCTGGGGGAGAATGGCGCAGGCAAAAGCACCCTGATGAAGATTATTTATGGCGTGACCCAAGCCGATTCCGGCGAAGTCATCTGGCAGGGTCAACCTCTGACTATTCGCAACCCCGCTCAAGCACGCAGCTTGGGTATTGGCATGGTCTTCCAACACTTTTCGCTGTTTGAAACCCTGAGCGTGGCGCAAAACATTGCTCTGGCGTTGGGTGCCAGCGCCGGGACGCCCAAACAGCTGGAGCCGCGTATTCGTGAAGTCAGCGAACGTTATGGCATGGCGCTGGAGCCTGAGCGCCTGGTGCACAGCCTTTCGATTGGCGAGCGCCAGCGGGTCGAAATCATTCGCTGCCTGATGCAAGACATTCGCCTGCTGATTCTTGATGAACCCACCTCAGTGCTCACGCCACAGGAAGCCGATGAGCTCTTTGTGACATTGCGCCGGTTGGCTCGCGAGGGATGCAGCATTCTGTTTATCAGCCACAAGCTCAATGAAGTAAGGGCGCTCTGCCACAGCGCCACCGTGCTGCGCGGTGGCAGGGTGGCGGGGCACTGCATTCCGGGCGAGTGCTCAGACAGGCAATTGGCGCAGATGATGGTCGGTGAGGCTGCCAACCTGATTGACCCCTACCCGAAAGCCCAAGGTGGGTCAGATTTTTTGCAGGTAGACGCACTGTCCTGGCACAACCCCGACCCTTTCGGCTGTGCGCTGCACGGTATCAACTTGAATGTACGCAGCGGCGAAATCGTTGGCATCGCGGGCGTGGCCGGCAACGGTCAGGATGAGTTGCTGGCCTTGCTCAGTGGTGAGGTGCGCTTGCCCGTCAGTCAAGGCCGGCACATCTGCATCGACCAGCAGCCTGTCGCCCATCTGCGTCCCGATGCCCGACGGCACAAAGGCATGGCTTTTGTACCCGCCGAGCGCTTGGGCCATGGCGCGGTGCCCGAAATGAGTCTGGCTGACAATGCGTTGTTAACCGCCTTTCAACAAGGTTTGGTGAGCTGCGGGTTAATTCGTCATGAGCGGGTCAAGGCATTGGCCGAACAGATCATCCAACGATTTAACGTTAAAACGCCCAGCTGTGAGGCTCAGGCCCGAAGCCTGTCTGGGGGTAACTTGCAGAAATTTATCCTGGGCAGGGAAATCCTCCAGCAGCCTAAATTGCTGATTGCCGCCCACCCTACTTGGGGCGTCGATGTCGGTGCAGCCGCCACGATCCACCGCGCCCTGATTGCCCTGCGTGATGCCGGGGCGGCGATTCTGGTGATTTCCGAAGACCTTGATGAGCTGTTCCAGATCAGTGATCGCCTCGGGGCTCTGTGCAGCGGCCGGTTATCGCCGCTCAAAGACACGGCCCACACCCATCTGGTGGAGGTCGGCGGCTGGATGGCCGGCCAGTTTGACACGCCTGCCAACCCCTCTTTTGCTCACGGAGCGAGTCATGTTGCTATCCCTTGAACCCCGCGGCCAACAATCGCGCGCCATGTTGTGGTGTTCACCCCTGCTCGCGGCACTGCTGACACTGGCTTGCGGCTCACTGCTGTTTATCGCCTTGGGACACGACCCGTTACTGACCCTGCACACACTGTTGATAGCCCCGGTCAGCGACCTTTATGGCGTCAGCGAACTGATGATAAAAACCTTGCCCATCTTGCTCTGTGCCCTCGGCCTGGCGGTGGCGTATCAAGCGCGTATCTGGAACATCGGGGCCGAAGGGCAACTGTTGATCGGTGCACTGGCCGGCAGTGCGCTGGCCGTCAACGTGATCGACCTGGACAGTCGCTGGGCACTGGTGCTGATCCTGCTCTGCGGCACGCTGGCGGGTGCCGCGTGGGGTGGGCTGACGGCGTGGCTGCGCACGCACTTCAATGCCAATGAAATCCTCACCAGCATCATGCTCAATTACATCGCCCTGAACCTGCTGCTGTATTGCGTCCACGGCCCCCTCAAGGATCCGGCCGGGTACAACTTCCCTGAATCGGCGATGTTTGGAGATGCCAGTCGATTGCCTCTGCTGACTGAAGACGGCCGCGTGCACGCCGGGGTGTATTTCGCGTTGCTGGCGTTGGTCGCGGTATGGGTGCTGCTGCAAAAAAGCTTTGTCGGGTTTCAGATCAAAGTGCTGGGGCTTGATAAGCGCGCCGCCGGATTTGTCGGCTTTCGCGAAAAACGCCTGATCTGGCTGGCACTGTTAATCAGCGGAGGCCTGGCCGGTTTGGCGGGGGTCTGCGAAGTCACCGGGCCACTGGGGCAACTGGTGCCGCAAGTCTCACCGGGTTACGGCTACGCCGCGATCACCGTGGCCTTTCTGGGGCGTTTGAACCCCCTCGGCATTCTGTTTGCCAGCCTGTTGATGGCCTTGCTGTATCTGGGCGGTGAACAAGCGCAGATGACCCTCAATCTGCCACTGGCAATCACGCAACTGTTTCAGGGAATGATGCTGTTCTTCCTGCTGGCCAGTGACGTGCTGATTCTTTATCGCCCGCGCCTCACGCTGCGCTGGAGCCGACGCCACCCGGTCATTGCCACGATGGGAGCGCTTTGATGGACATGGATCTGCTGAGCAATATTTTCTACGCCATGGTGCGCTGCGGTACACCGCTGTTGCTGGTGGCGATGGGCGAACTGATCTGCGAAAAAAGCGGCGTTCTCAATCTTGGGCAGGAAGGCATGATGCTGTTCGGCGCCGTGATCGGTTTTATTGTCGCGTTGAGCACCGGCAATCTGTGGCTCGGTGTCTTGCTGGCGATGCTGGCGGGCATGCTGCTCAGCGCACTGTTTGCACTGGTGGCACTGGTGTTCAACGCCAATCAGGTGGCCACCGGGTTGGCTCTGACCATCTTCGGTGTCGGCCTGTCGAGCTTTGTCGGGGCCGCCTGGGTCGGTAAACCCCTCGCCGGTTTTGACCCGCTGGCCATCCCGCTGTTGAGCGATATTCCGCTGATCGGTCGCATGTTGTTTGCGCAGGATGCTCTGGTTTACCTGTCATTTGCACTGTTTGTACTGGTGGCTTGGGTTGTGCTCAAAAGCCGGGTCGGCCTGATCATTCAGGCGGTGGGTGAAAATCCTCACGCAGCCAATGCAATGGGCATACCGGTGTTGTGGGTGCGCACACTGGCCGTATTGTTTGGCGGGGCGATGGCCGGTCTGGCAGGTGCCTACCTCTCTCTGGCCTACACCCCGATGTGGGCCGAAAATATGACAGCCGGGCGCGGCTGGATCGCGCTGGCATTGGTGGTATTTGCCAGCTGGCGAATCGGGCGTCTGTTGCTGGGCGCTTATCTGTTTGGTCTCGCCAGCATCCTGCATCTGGTTGCACAGGGGCTGGGGTTGGCGATTCCTTCTAACCTGTTGGCCATGCTGCCCTATGTCGCCACTATTGTGGTGCTGGTGCTGTTGTCGCGCGATGCGCTGCGAACACGGTTATACGCCCCGGTTTCACTGGGTCAACCTTGGCAAGCAGGGCACTGAATGAAAGATCAGAGGCATGAATCAGAGCTGGTGTTACGCCAGTCGCTGGGGCACAGTTTCTTACAGGGGTCTTATCTACTCAAAGGAACTTATGCATGTCCGCACTTAAACGAGCACTGATTATCGGCGCCTCTCGAGGCTTGGGCCTGGGGCTTGTGCAGCGTCTGAAAGAAGATGGCTGGGCGGTCACCGCAACCGTGCGCGACACCGGCAAGGCAGAGGCGCTGCACGCTGTCTCGGGCATACAGATTGAACAGCTGGATATGGATGACGCCCAGTCCGTCGACGCGCTGCATACCCGTCTGCACGATCAGGTGTTCGACTTGCTGTTCGTCAATGCCGGCGTCAAAGGCCCTGCCAACCAGATGCCCGGTGCCGCCCCCGCGCAAGAAGTTGCACAACTGTTCCTGACCAACAGCGTGGCCCCCATCAGCCTGGCACAACGCTTCACCCACAACCTGCGCCCTGACACTGGCGTGCTGGCGTTCATGAGCTCCGGTCTTGGCAGCATCACCAGCCCGGACGCGCCTGAATTGGCGCTGTACAAGGCCAGCAAAGCGGCCCTCAACTCGCTGACCAACACGTACGTCAGCCAATTGGGCGAGCGCAAACTGACCGTTTTGTCTCTGCATCCGGGTTGGGTCAAAACCGATATGGGCGGCGAGGATGCGCAGATTGATGTCGCCACCAGCACCCGTGGTCTGGTTGATGTAATCAATGCCTACACCGGTAAAGGAGGCCATTACTTCCTCGATTACCAAGGCGAGACGATTGCATGGTGATAGCCTCGATGCCATAACACACACCGCATCACTCCTGGATCAGCAGACAGGACAACACTGAGCTGGCAAACCTGAACTCAACTTTCAGAGGAGCCGGCCCGTGCCTGCAACCCGTATCTGGTTAAAAAACCCCTTGGCCGTGTTCACCGCCAACACCCTTGATGCCCGTGGCGGCCTGGTGCTCGAAGGCGAGCGTATCGTTGAGTTGCTCGGTATCGGGCAACACCCTGCCCAGCCGTGCGATCACGTCTTCGATGCCCGCGAACATGTGCTGCTGCCGGGGCTGATCAACACCCATCACCACTTCTATCAAACCCTCACCCGTGCCTGGGGGCCGGTGGTTAACCAACCCTTGTTCCCCTGGTTGCAAACGCTCTACCCGGTGTGGGCACGCCTGACGCCCGCGCAACTGGCACTGGCCAGTAAAGTCGCGCTCACAGAGCTGCTTCTTTCCGGCTGCACCACGGCAGCCGACCATCATTATTTATTCCCGGACGGTCTGGAAAACGCCATTGATATTCAGGTCGAGTGCGTGCGCGAGCTTGGCATGCGCGCCATGCTGACCCGTGGCTCGATGAGTCTGGGCGAAGCCGATGGGGGTTTACCACCTCAGCAAACGGTGCAACAGGGCGAAGTGATTCTGACCGACAGCCAGCGCCTGATAGAGACCTACCATGAACGTGGTGACGGCGCGCAGATCCAGATTGCCCTGGCGCCCTGCTCGCCCTTTTCAGTCACCCCGCAGATCATGAGGGCCAGCGCTGAACTGGCCGAGCAACTGGATGTACGCCTGCATACGCATCTGGCCGAAACCCTCGATGAAGAAGCGTTCTGCCTGCAACGCTTTGGCCTGCGTACCGTGGATTATCTGGACAGCGTCGGCTGGCTCGGCCCACGTACCTGGCTGGCCCACGGCATTCATTTCAACCCACAAGAAATCGCCCGTCTGGGCGCCGCCCGCACCGGTATCAGCCATTGCCCCAGTTCCAACATGCGACTGGCTTCAGGCATTTGCCCGACACTGGAGCTACTCGCCAGTGGAGCTCCGATAGGGCTGGGCGTTGACGGCTCGGCCTCCAATGACGCGTCGAACATGATCCTCGAAACACGGCAGGCGTTGTACTTGCAGCGCTTGCGCTACGGGGCCGAAAAAATCACCCCCGAGCTCGTGCTGGGCTGGGCCACTCGCGGCTCGGCGAGCCTGCTGGGGCGCACCGACATCGGCGAACTGGCGGTCGGCAAACAAGCTGATCTGGCGCTGTTCAAACTCGACGAACTGCGGTTTTCCGGCAGCCATGACCCGGTCGCCGCTTTATTGCTGTGCGGTGCGGATCGCGCAGACCGGGTCATGATCGGCGGGAAGTGGCGCGTCATCGATGGCCAAGTGGAAGGGCTCGACGTGCAAGGTTTGATTGCTGACCACCGACACGCTGCCCATACCTTGGTCAACGGTCTCTAAACCGCGCACCAGCGGCAGGCACAGGCCATTGGTCACGCACCGGCTTGGCTCTTTGCCATCATGGGTCAAGCTCACGTTCAGAACCGGCACCACGACACAAACGCGCTAACCCGCGTTTGTTGTCTTGTTGGTCAATTTTTTGCATTGGGCAGTCTGTCCGCAGAGACCCGCTATTCAGTCACGGATCCCACAACACAACCAACAAGACGGAACACGCTCCCCATGCATAAACGTCCATTGAAAACGCTGCTTTGTGCCCTTGCCACAGCCATTGGCCTGAGCGCCAGCCTTTCGGCCAGCGCCGCCGATCCGTTGAAAGTCGGCTTCGTGTATATCGGCCCGATCGGCGACCATGGCTGGACTTACCAGCACGAACAGGGCCGCCAGGCGCTGACCAAGCAATTGGGCGACAAGATCACCACCAGCTATGTCGAAAACGTGCCCGAAGGCGCCGACGCCGAACGCGTCATTCGCAATATGGCCAAAGATAAGTACGACCTGATTTTCACCACCTCTTTCGGCTACATGAACCCGACGTTGAAAGTGGCCAAGCAATTCCCCAAGACCACTTTTGAACACGCCACCGGCTATAAGCAAGACAAGAATATGGGCACCTACCTGGCACGCACCTATGAAGGTCGCTACGTGGCAGGCTTTCTCGCAGCCAAGATGACCAAGAGCAAGAAGGTTGGCTATGTGGCGTCCTTTCCAATCCCGGAAGTGATCCGCGACATCAACGCCATTCAACTGGCCTTGAATAAATACAACCCCGGCACCGAGATCAAAGTGGTGTGGGTCAACTCCTGGTTTGACCCGGGCAAAGAAGCGGATGCCGCCAACGCTCTGATCGACCAGGGTGTGGATGTGGTGTTCCAGCACACCGACAGCCCGGCCCCCATTCAGGCGGCCGAACGTCGTGGCGTATACGCCGTGGGTTATGCCTCGGACATGCAGCACTTCGGGCCAAAAGCGGTGCTCACCTCGATCGTCAACAACTGGGGGCCGCATTACATTCAGGCCACACAAGGCGTAATCGACGGCACCTGGAAATCGCAGGACTACTGGGGTGGCCTGAAAGAAGGCACCGTGCAATTGCCGATCAGTGATTTAGTGCCTGCGGACACCAAGGCCGAAGCCGAGAAAATAATCGCCAGCATCGAAAGCGGCGAATTCCACCCGTTCACGGGTCCTGTCAAGGATCAGGCAGGCGTTGAAAAAATCGCTGCCGGTGTCACCGCCAGCAACGCCGAACTGGCGTCCATGAATTACTACGTCGAAGGCATGAAAGCCGATCTACCGAAATAAACCCTCTGCGGGCCCAGACTGATCTGCGTGCCCGCACCTACCGGAGCGCCCCCATGAACCGGCTTCCCATTATCGACATCAGCCCGCTGTATCAGGATGGAGCCGCGGGTTGGCACACCGTGGCCCAACACATTGACCAAGCCTGCCGTGAATGGGGCTTTTTCTATATCAAGGGCCACCCGATCAGCCCCGAGCGGATTGAGCAACTGCTCAACATCGCTAAAACCTTCTTCGCCCTGCCGGACGAGGAAAAACTGCGCATCGATATTACGCAGACACGCCATCACCGCGGTTATGGTGCTGTCGCTACCGAACAGCTCGACCCCGCCCGCCCCAGCGACCTGAAAGAAACCTTCGACATGGGCCTGCACTTGCCCGAAGACCACCCGCACGTCATGGCCGAAAAACCCTTGCGCGGGCCTAACCGCCATCCCGACCTGCCCGGCTGGCAAGACCTGATGGAAACCCACTACACGGACATGCAAGCGCTGGCGCAAACCCTGCTGCGAGCCATGACGCTGGCGCTGGGCATAGACCGTGATTTCTTTGACCAGCGCTTTGAGGAACCGGTCAGCGTGCTGCGGATCATCCATTATCCGCCCCGCGAAACGGCCAGTAGCCACGAGCAGCAAGGTGCGGGCGCACACACGGACTACGGCTGCGTGACCCTGTTGTATCAAGATGCCGCAGGCGGCTTGCAAGTACGCAATGTTCAGGGCGAATGGATCGACGCACCGCCCATTGACGGCACGTTCGTGGTCAATCTCGGCGACATGATGGCGCGCTGGAGCAATGACCGGTATGTCTCGACGCCGCACCGGGTCATCAGCCCGCAGGGAGTCAACCGCTACTCCATGCCGTTCTTTGCCGAACCGCACCCCGACACTGCGATTGAATGCCTGCCCGGCTGTCAGGACGCACAACACCCGGCCAAATACCCGCCCACTACCTGTGCCGAATTTCTGCTCTCGCGCTTCGCCGACACTTATGCGTACCGGCGTGAACAGCAAATACCCTGATCCAGTTGGTCAGGTTTTATGTAACTCGCGGTTACGCGGCTGTAGAATGGCGGGTTTTAAGCGCGCACCGTGGTCGCTTGCGAGCACTGCGAACGCCCTGTTTGCACCTGATGAGATATGAACCGATATGTATGACTGGCTGAACGCCCTGCCAAAAGCAGAACTGCACATGCACCTGGAAGGTTCTCTGGAACCCGAGTTGCTGTTCGCGCTGGCTGAGCGCAATAAAATCGCTTTGCCCTGGAACGACGTTGAAACCTTGCGCAAAGCGTATGCCTTCAACAACCTGCAAGAATTTCTCGACCTGTACTACAAAGGTGCGGACGTACTGCGCACCTCGCAAGACTTCTATGACCTGACCTGGGCGTACCTGCTGCGCTGCAAGGCACAGAACGTTATCCACACCGAACCTTTCTTCGATCCGCAAACCCACACTGACCGTGGCGTTCCGTTCGAAGTGGTGCTCAACGGCATCGCCAGCGCACTCAAGGATGGCGAGCAGCAACTGGGCATTACCAGTGGCCTGATCCTCAGCTTCCTGCGCCACTTGAGCGAAGAACAGGCAGAAAAAACCCTCGACCAGGCACTGCCATTTCGCGATGCGTTTGTTGCCGTGGGTCTCGACAGCTCCGAAATGGGCCACCCGCCGAGCAAGTTCCAGCGCGTGTTTGACCGCGCCCGCCACGAAGGCTTCCTGACCGTGGCCCACGCTGGCGAAGAAGGCCCGCCGGAGTACATCTGGGAAGCGCTGGACCTGCTGAAAATCCAGCGTATTGACCATGGCGTACGCGCCATCGAAGACGAGCGGTTGATGCAGCGCATCATCGACGAACAAATTCCGCTGACCGTGTGCCCGCTGTCCAACACCAAACTGTGCGTGTTCGACCACATGTCTCAGCACAACATCCTTGAGATGCTGGAACGCGGCGTGAAAGTGACCGTCAACTCGGATGACCCGGCTTACTTTGGCGGCTACATGACCGAGAACTTCCACGCGCTGCACACCGATCTGGGCATGACCAAAGAGCAAGCTACGCGCCTGGCGCAAAACGGTCTGGATGCACGACTGATCAAACCCTAAGGGCTGAACGGGATAGAAGCGGCCATTTTTTGACCGTCAGTCAGAGAGTTGATCCCTGGCATTTCCCAGCGAAAAATCAGGCTTACACTGGCCTCCTTTGCAAACTCAAGGAGGCCAGAAATGAAAATCCTGATGAAAGCGTTAGCAAAATCCCGCGATGCCCGATGGCTGGTTCAACTCGACCAGCAGGCCGTCACCTTTCGCAGTGAGGCCGAAGCCCGGGCCTTTGTCGATAAGCTGCAAGCACGCTTGCAAGCCCCGCACTACCTGCCCGAGCGTCTGGTCAGTTAGCTCAACTCTTGAGCGGCGATCCGCGCGGTATAGACGCGCCGGGTCGCCATGGCGAGCACCACAGCCAACACCCCGCACAAGGTGATGACCATTGCCATCGGCATGGCCGTGCCATTGTGTAGCACGCCAACCAGCGACGCGGCCCCAGCCGCCACACTGAACTGCAAGCAACCCAGCATGGCTGAGGCACTGCCGGCGCGTGCGCCCTGCCCGCTCATGGCGCAGGCGGAGGCATTGGGAATGATGCAGCCCAGACTGGCGATGCAGACAAACAACGGGATAAGCAACGGCCACAGTTGTTGGGTGTGCAAGGCACTGACACCCAGCAACACAATCCCCGCAGCCAGATAGATCCAGATCGTACGCGCCAGCAAGAAAGCGGGCCCACGGTTGGCCAACAAGCGAGCATTAATCTGCGCCACCAAAATAAAACCGGCCGCGTTGCTGCCGAACAGCCAGCCGTAATGCTCGGCGGGCACGTCGTAGAGTTTGATAAAGACAAAGGGTGAGCCGGCGATGTAGGCAAACATACCGGCCATTGCGATCCCCCCGGTCAGGGCATGGCCGAGAAACTCGCGATCCTTGAGCAGCCGGCCGTATTGGCGAAGCGCTCCCGACAGCGGCTGACGCGGCACATTATCAGGCAGGCTTTCTGGCAACCCGAGCGCAACGGCCAGCGCCGCCAACGCACTGAAGGCCGTCAAGACGATAAAAATCGACTGCCAGCCATACAGATTGACCAATAGGCCACCCAGCATTGGCGCCAGAATCGGGGCCAACCCCATCACCAGCATCAACTGCGAAAACACCTTGGCCGCACCTACGGAGTCGCACTTGTCGCTGACAATCGCCCGCGACAGCACCATCCCTGCGCAGCCGCCCAGTGCCTGAACAAAGCGCGCACCGATCAGCCACTCCAGCGACGGTGCCAGTGCACAGGCCAGAGACGCCACCGTAAACAGGCCTACACCGACCAATAACGGGATCCGCCGACCGAAGCGGTCAGCGATGGGGCCGTAGATCAGTTGGCCGATGGACAGCCCCAAAAAATACACGGCGAGGGTCAATTGAATCTGTGTTTCGTCGGTCGCAAAAGCGGTCGCCATTGCCGGAAAGCCCGGCAAATAGAAGTCGATGGCCAACGGACCAAAGGCACTCAAGGCACCGAGGATCAAAATGGTTTTAAGGTTCATCAGGTATCCAGATCGAGCTGCGGTTAGCGCAGCTCGACAGTCTAGCTGTGGATACAGAACTTGAACATAACGATAGCGAGCTAGCTAACAAGCCATTAAAGCAGCACACAATCCGTAGCTGCTGACGAAGGCTGCGATTGGGCGCGCAGCGGTCACAAAATCAGGCCACTCGGAAGGTCAGGATTTACGACGGCTTCGCCGCCGGACGCAGCCTGCGGCAGCTGCTACGAAGTTCTGCACCGAGTCGCTGGCGTAATCTGTAGCCGCTGACGAAGGCTGCGATCGAGCGCGCAGCGGTCGCTAACTCAGGCCACTCGGAAGGTCAGGATTTACGACGGCTTCGCCGCCGAACGCAGCCTGCGGCAGCGGCTACGAAGTTCTGCACCGAGTCGCTGGCGTAATCTGTAGCCGCTGACGAAGGCTGCGATCGAGCGCGCGGCGGTCGCAAAATCAGGCCACTCGGAAGGTCAGGATTTACGACGGCTTCGCCGCCGGACGCAGCCTGCGGCAGCTGCTACAACGTTCTGCGCCAAGTCGCTGGCGTAACCTGTAGCCGTTGACGAAGGCTGCGATCGAGCGCGCAGCGGTCGCAAAATCAGACCACTCGGAAGGTCAGGATTTACGACGGCTTCGCCGCCGGACGCAGCTACGAAGTTCTGCACCAAGTCGCTGGCGTAATCTGTAGCCGCTGACGAAGGCTGCGATCGAGCGCGCAGCGGTCGCTAACTCAGGCCACTCGGAAGGTCAGGATTTACGACGGCTTCGCCGCTGGACGCAGCCTGCGGCAGCGGCTACGAATTTCAGACTTAATGTGCAGTGCGCGCATCGTATTGGGCGGTTGTCAGCGCATCAACAAACTCTGTCGAAGGGTGGGTGCTTTCAACCGTGACCTTCTTGGTGGCCAGATCCACCTCGACCTGAGCATTGGGGTCAACCGTCAACACCGCCTTCTTGACGCCATTCACACAGCCACCGCAGGTCATATTCTTGACTTCGTATACGTACATAAGCCTTGCTCCTTGTTTGAGATAGCGACAGCTTTGACCTTACCATCGTGGCAAGGTCAAGCCCCCTTCTGCGATTACGTACTGGCAATCTATACCCTGCTCGGCCAAGCTGAACGCCTTGCTATCGAGAACAGGATACCTAGTCATGCGCTGGTCAACGTTGAGCCTAGTCAGCCTTTTGGGTCTTGCCAGTTTGCCACTGTGGGCAAATGCGGCTCAGGACTATGGGGTGCTGATTATTTCCCGCGAGCGCCTTGAGGTGCCCACCAATTGCGAAATCGGCATCTATATAGATGACCAGTTGGCCGGACGTTTGTTTCAGGAACAATCGCTCTCCTTCAATCTGCCGGCCGGTAACGTCGGTATTCGTCTCAAGCTACTGCCGGGCCAGGCGCCCGGTTGCTTGCCAGGCATGCTGGTGCCTCCCGCGCAGCAATTCACCTTGAAAGCCGGTGACGTCGTTAAATACCGCATGGCCCTGGGCAAAGATGGCGTTTACCTCAAGCCGGCCGCCTTGGGCTATTGAAACCCGCACAAGTGACTACAGTAATGGTCAACAAGAAGCCTTGACCTTGCCATCGGGTCAAGGTTGATTCTATGGAGAGATAACTTCTTGAGGAGGACTGCTTGTGTCCACTACTTTCGATCTGCCGATTGCCGGCATGACCTGTGCCAGTTGCGCAGGGCGTGTCGAAAAAGCGCTGGCCAAAGTGCCGGGTGTCAGCTCGGTCAGTGTCAATCTGGCCACTGAACAGGCGCGCGTAGAAGCCCCGTCCGAAAGCTTGCCGGCATTGATTGAGGCCGTTCAGCAAGCCGGCTACAGCGTTCCGTCCAGCAGTCTGGAACTGGACATCAGCGGCATGACGTGCGCCTCGTGCGCGGGGCGCGTCGAAAAAGCGCTGGCCAAGGTTCCCGGGGTCAAATCGGTCAGCGTCAACCTTGCCAGCGAGCGGGCTCACGTCGAACTGCTCGGCCACGTAGACCCGACACTTCTGATCAACGCGGTCAGCCAGGCGGGCTATAGCGCCAGCCTGCACGAAAACCAGCAGGCCACCCAGGACGACCAACAACACCGTCTACACCGTGAGCGCTGGGCCTTGATCCTGGCGATCGTTTTGGCACTGCCGCTCGTACTGCCCATGCTGCTGGCGCCGTTTGGCGTGCACTGGATGCTGCCCGCCTGGGCTCAATTCATACTCGCCACACCCGTGCAATTTATTCTCGGCGCGCGCTTTTATGTGGCGGCCTGGAAGGCCGTTAAAGCCGGTGCAGGCAATATGGACCTCTTGGTCGCCCTTGGTACCAGCGCCGGTTATGGCTTGAGCCTGTACGAGTGGGCCATTGCCAAACCCGGCGAGATGCCGCACTTGTATTTTGAAGCGTCGGCCGTGGTGATAGCACTGGTGCTGCTGGGCAAATACCTCGAAAGCCGCGCCAAGCGGCAGACCGCCAGCGCCATCCGCGCCCTCGAAGCGTTGCGGCCTGAGCGCGCCTTGCGAGTGGTCGACGGTCAGGAACAGGATGTTGCCATCAGCGAACTGCGCATCAATGATCTAGTGCTGGTCAAACCCGGCGAGCGTTTCCCGGTGGACGGAGAAGTGGTCGAAGGTCAAAGCCACGCCGATGAAGCCTTGATCAGCGGCGAGAGCTTGCCCGTGCCCAAACAGCCCGGCGATAAAGTCACCGGCGGCGCCATCAACGGCGAAGGCCGATTGGTCATCAGAACCCTGGCGCTGGGCACAGAAACCGTACTGGCGCGCATTATTCGTCTGGTCGAAGATGCCCAGGCAGCCAAGGCACCGATCCAGAAACTGGTGGATAAAGTCAGCCAGATTTTTGTTCCGGTGGTGCTGTTGATTGCCCTCGCCACCCTGATCGGCTGGTGGCTGTATGGCGCGCCAATTGAAACAGCACTGATCAACGCCGTCGCCGTGCTGGTGATTGCTTGCCCCTGCGCCCTGGGGTTGGCAACACCTACCGCCATCATGGCCGGCACCGGTGTGGCCGCCCGTCACGGGATTCTGATCAAAGATGCCGAAGCCCTGGAGCGGGCCCACGAAGTCAGCGCGGTGGTGTTCGACAAAACTGGCACCTTGACCTCCGGCACACCGCAGATCGCTCATTTGCGGGCGGTTGACGGTGAGGACAGTCAGGTTTTACAAGCCGCGGGGGCTTTGCAACGCGGCAGCGAACACCCGCTGGCCAAAGCCGTTCTGGACGCCTGCACCGCACGTGATCTCGAAGTGCCCAATGTCACGCAGAGCCAATCTTTGACCGGACGCGGCATTGCCGGCACGCTGGCGGGCCGTCGTTTAGCCTTGGGCAATCGCCGCCTGCTGGAAGAGTCCGGTCTGACACCTGGCGCGATGGCCGACTCAGCCGCCGCATGGGAGGCCGAAGGTCGTACGCTGTCATGGTTGATCGAGCAAAGCCCACAGCCGCAGGTTCTGGGGCTGTTTGCCTTTGGCGACACACTGAAAGCTGGAGCCCTGGCCGCGATTCAACAACTCAATGCGCTGCATATCAGCAGCCACTTGTTGACCGGCGACAACCGTGGCAGCGCCAAGGTGGTGGCCGAGGCGCTGGGCATCACCGATGTACACGCCGAAGTGCTGCCCGCCGACAAAGCGGCCACTGTGAGCGAGCTGAAAAAAACCGGCGTTGTGGCCATGGTGGGCGATGGCATCAACGACGCACCCGCACTGGCGGCGGCGGACATTGGCATTGCGATGGGCGGCGGTACCGACGTAGCCATGCATGCCGCCGGGATTACACTGATGCGCGGTGACCCACGATTGGTGCCCGCCGCACTGGAAATCAGCCGCAAAACCTACGCCAAGATCCGGCAAAATCTGTTCTGGGCGTTTATCTACAACGTGGTAGGCATACCCCTGGCCGCCTTCGGCTTCCTGAACCCCGTGCTGGCGGGCGCAGCGATGGCCTTTTCCAGTGTGAGCGTGGTCAGCAATGCGTTGCTGTTGAAATTCTGGAAACCCAAGGACCTTGAGTGAGGAGGCATCTTTCATGAACATCGGCCAAGCCGCTAAACACAGCGGCTTGAGCGCCAAAATGATTCGCTACTACGAATCCATTGGTTTGCTCAAACCGGCGAATCGCAGCGACAGCGGCTACCGCCTGTACAGCAGCGATGACCTGCATACGCTGGCGTTCATCAAACGCTCGCGCGACCTGGGCTTCTCACTGGAGGAAGTCGGCAAACTGCTGACGCTGTGGCAGGATCGCCAACGGGCCAGTGGCGATGTCAAAGCACTGGCACGACAGCACATTGAAGAGCTGAACCAGAAAATCACCGAACTCAGCAGCTTGCGTGACACCCTGGAGGAACTGGTGCAAAGCTGCCAGGGCGATCACCGCCCTGACTGCCCGATCCTCAAGGATCTGGCGGCTGGCTGATGAACAAACCTGTAGCCGCTGTCGCAGGCTGCGTTCGGCGGCGTAGCCGTCGTCAATAAGGGTTATTCGGCAAACCGGTTTTACGATTGCTTCGCAACCGAACGCAGCCTTCGGCAGCTGCTACGAGATCAGAGCCACCTTGACCAACATCAGCACGCTGACGATGGCACACACGACGGCAAAGCCCTGCTGCATTCGTTTGCCTGAGACTTTGGGGGCTATCAGCCGACCTACGATCATCCCGGCCAATGTCGCGCCGATGAACACCGAGGCTTCACCCGACAGGCTCACGCCCTGATACAACAAGTGAGCCAAGGTGCCCAACGACACCAGGGCCACCACCATCAGCGAGGTGGCAACGATGCCGTGCATCGGTACATCACTGAAGCGACGGAACGCAGGCACGATCAAAAAACCGCCCCCCACACCCAGCAAGCCCGTGAGCAAGCCCGATACCGCACCGATACAGGCCAGCGTGGTGGAGCATTTGGTATCCCACACCAACCGGCCTGTGTCGGGGTTAATCCGGCAGTTTTTGCCGTGCGCCGCGTCGATCTCTGAACAACCGTCAGCGGCCTGGCGGAACATCCGCCCGGAAACGAACATCATGATCGCGGCAAATAAGGTCATCAGCGCCGCGGCAGGCAACAACTTGGCCAGGTAAAGCCCCACCGGAGAGGCCAGCCAGCCAGCACCCGCCATCAACCCGGCCGCCTTGTAACGCACCAGCCCTTTGCGCAACCCGTCGAGCGCACCGACTGCTGCCGCCATGCCGACGGCCAACAATGCCACCGGAGTGGCTTCAAGCAACGTCCAGCCCAGCCCCAAGGTCAATGCGGGGATCGCCAATATGCCACCGCCTGCGCCCGTCAGTCCGAGCAGCAAGCCCACCAGCACGCCCAACAGGATAATCAACATACTCAGTCCGGTTTGCAGTCAGTGAACCACTCTCGGCCCTTGAGCATGCCATGCCAGTAGAACCACGGCAGTAGCGTGGCTTTGAGCAGCCAGGCCGATTTGCGCGCCACGGTCGGGTCCAGTGGGAAGGTGGGGAGCAATTTCCCGCCATAACCAAACTCGGCCAGAATCACTTTGCCTTTTTCCACCGTCAGCGGGCATGAACCATACCCGTCATAACGTTTGGGCAACGGCGCATTACTGCGCAACGCCAGCAGGTTGTCAGCGACCACCACCACTTGCTTGCGAGCTGCCGCCGCTGTTTTGGCATTGGTGGTGTTACACACATCACCCAAGGCAAATATTTCGGGATAACGCGGGTGTTGCAAGGTCGCCGGATCGGTCTCGAACCAGCCCGCCTGATCAGCCAACTCACTGCGCCGAATGACATCGGGCGCTTGTTGAGGCGGCACGACATGCAACAGGTCGAAGGATTTCTCAACACGGGTCACTTGACCGGCAGCGTCTGTCACCTCAAACCAGGCCTTTTTGTTGGGCCCATCCACCTTGACCAGATTGGACTGGAAGGCCAATTGGGCGTTGTAGGCCTGAACGTATTTCATCAATGGCGGCACAAAGGTGGGAACGCCGAATAACACCGCGCCTGCCAGATTGAACTCCACCGCAATCGAATCCAGTACCCCTTGCTTGCGCCAATAATCGCAGGACAGGTACATGGCTTTTTGCGGAGCGCCTGCACATTTGATCGGCATGCCCGGTTGGGTGAATAAAGCTTTGCCGCCACGCAGGTTGCGTACCAGCTCCCAGGTGTACGGAGCCAGATCGTGGCGATAGTTGGACGTCACCCCGTTTTTACCCAACGTTTCTTCAAGGCCTTCGATGTTCTCCCAGGCCAGTTGCAAGCCGGGGCAGACGATCAATTGCTGATAGCCCAGCTCGGTGCCATCGCACAGCAACACGACCTTGCGTTGCGGGGCAAAGGCCGACAGTGACGCTTTGATCCAGACCGCAGCTTTGGGCATCACCTGCGCGGTAGGGCGCACGGTGTCCTTGACATCGTAGGCACCACCGCCAACCAGCGTCCACGCGGGCTGATAGTAATGCTCGCTATTGGGTTCGATAACGGCGATGCGCAACGAAGCGTTACGTTTAAGCAGGCTGGCCGTGACGGAGATCCCCGCCGAGCCGCCACCCACGACGACCACATCGTATTGCTTGAGCTCACGCGCAGGTTGCGTGGCGGCTTCGTAAAGCTTTGATGAGCGATTGCCCGTTCGGCAGTAGGCCAGAACAGGTTTAGGCAATTCGTTGAGCAGTTGGCGCAACTGCGCAGCTTGTTCAGGCGTCGCGCCCGTAGTCAGCACCGGCAAGTAAACGAAGCTCAGGCCAACCGCGTGCGCTGCCTGCTCAATCGCAGTGTGGTCTGGTTGCTGTGGCCCGCCTTCATGGTCAGGTCGATTGCAGATCACAGTGCGAAAACCCTGTGCCGCCAACACGGTGAGATCCGCAGGATCAATCTGCCCTGCCACCGAAAATGACGCGTCGATTCGCTTGATGCTTTGCTCCATTGAGCGCTCCAGTCACAACAAAATAAATGGAATAAGCCGGCAGGGAACCCGCCGCGTCACTTTTTCAGGGCTTGCCCGCAATACAGCCCCGACAAGGTCTGCATCACAGAAACCACTTCAAAACTGGCGAGTGAATAAAAAATGTACTTGCCCATCCGTCGCGTATTGACCATGCCTTCATCGCGCAGCACACCAAGCTGTTGCGACAGCGTGGGCTGGCGAATGCCTGTCAGTGCTTCAAGTTCGCCTACATTGCGTTCACCTTGGGTGAGCTGGCAGAGCAACAATAGCCGGTCTTCATTGGCCAATGCTTTGAGCAGGGTGCAGGCTTTGGAAGCAGAGTCGCGCAACAGGCCGATTTCTTCGTGGGTGAGTTGAGCAGACATGGAACGCTCCGTGACGTGATGGTCGACAGTCTACGACCCGATAATATATGTTTCAATATATTGAATACTTATTGATCTGCGCGAGGCCATTCATGCACCCCGACATTCAAGGATTTTTCGACCCTGCGACCTCGACTGTAAGCTATGTGGTCTATGCCGCAGGCCAAGAGGAATGCGCGATCATCGACCCGGTGCTCGACTACGATGCCGCTGCCGGGAGAATCAGCACTGTCAGCGCCGATAACATCGCCGCCTTTGTCCAGGCCAAAGGTTTGAAAGTGCAGTGGCTGCTGGAGACCCATGCCCATGCCGACCATTTGTCTGCCAGCGCCTACCTGAAACGCACCCTGGGCGGTCAGATCGGCATTGGCGCGGCAATCACTCAGGTTCAGGGCGTATTTCGCGATATTTACAACCTGGAACCTGAGTTCAAGCTGGACGGTTCCCAGTTCGACCGCCTGTTCGAAGCAGACGCCGAGTTCCAGATTGGGCGATTGAACGTGCGGGCGCTGCATGTACCAGGGCACACCCCGGCTGACATGGCGTATCAGGTTGAAGGCGACAACCTGTTCGTCGGTGACACGCTGTTCATGCCCGATGTGGGCACCGCGCGCTGTGACTTCCCGGGGGGCGATGCGCAGCAGTTGTACCTTTCGATCAAGCGTCTGCTGGCCTTTCCCGACTCAACGCGACTGTTTATGTGCCATGACTATCCACCCGCAGGGCGAGAAGCCTCGTGGGTAACTACCGTGCATGAACAGCGCGCCAGCAATATCCACGTTAACGACCGCATTGATCTGGCGGGCTTTGTCGACATGCGCACTGCCCGCGATGCAACCTTGGGTGTTCCGGCGCTGCTGATTCCGGCCATCCAGGTGAACATTCGCGCCGGCAACCTGCCACCTGCCGATGAAAGCGGCTTGCACAGCCTGAAGATTCCGCTGAACCGGTTTTGAAATCCGGGCAATTGCAAGGCACAAAAAATCCGGCCGAAGCCGGATTTTTTATTCATCGAATCACTGCATCCAGGGCGGAGGCGGCTCTTCGGTTTTACTCGGCGGGGCATCGTCTGCCGCCCGAACGGCCTGACGAAACGCTTCGTCCAGACGGGCCGCTTCGATCTCGCGCATCACACCGCCCACATCAGCCAGCTCGTCCGGCTCGTCAAACTCGCCGGTCAATACGCTGCCCGGGTGCAAGGTAGCCGCTTCGTAAAGCGCCCACATTTCCTTGGCGTACTTGGTGGTCTTCAACTCGGGGGCAAATCGTCCGAAATAGGACGCCATGTTGCCCACGTCACGCTCCAGCATGGTGAACGCGTGGTTATTGCCTGCAGCATCGACCGCTTGCGGCAAGTCAATAATCACCGGGCCGGTCGGCGTGAGCAGCACATTGAACTCGGACAAGTCACCGTGAACCAACCCCGTGCACAACATCAGCACGATCTGTTGAATCAGGAAGGCGTGGTACTCGCGGGCTTGATCCGGTTCCAGCACCACGTCGTTCAGACGCGGAGCGGCATCGCCGTACTCATCCGCTACCAGTTCCATCAACAGCACGCCTTCAAGGAAGTCGAACGGCTTGGGAACGCGAACACCGGCGCCCGCCAGACGGAACAGTGCAGCCACTTCGGCATTTTGCCAGGCGTCTTCGGTCTCTTTGCGGCCGAACTTCGAGCCCTTGGCCATCGCTCGGGCCTGACGGCTGTTGCGAACCTTGCGACCCTCCTGATACTCGGCGGCCTGACGGAAACTACGTTTGTTAGCCTCCTTATAAACCTTGGCGCACCGTAGCTCATTGCCACAGCGGACTACGTACACAGCTGCTTCTTTGCCACTCATGAGTGGGCGCAGCACCTCGTCGATCAGACCGTCTTCGATCAGGGCTTCTAAGCGTTTTGGAGTCTTCATCAGCTTTTATTGTGGGTCCTTTGTTACCAAACACGCGAAAGTCATTCGTTATACGGCAATCCACTCGTTACGGGGAGAGGGGAACCGCGTTAAGCGTCGCTTGTTTACACTCCCTCTGTCCAAAAAATCCAGAGGCTGGCGTCCTGCGCCATGCGTTCCGGATGATAGACGAATCACTGCCTGAATAATTCGCCCGGCGTAAACCCGAACATTTTTTTAAAGGCGGCAATAAAGGCCGAGGTCGAGTCGTACCCGCACGATAACGCAGCTCCGGTCACGCTGACACCCTCCTCCAGCACTCGCAGTGAGGACAGCAAGCGCATGCGCTGACGCCAACTGCGAAAGCTCAAACCAGTTTCCCGGTCGAATAAACGCATCAGGGTTTTTTCTGAAGTTCCCAGCCGCTGCGCCCATTGGCTCAAACTCACTTCTGCATCCGGGCATTCGATCAGCTCATTGCACAAGGCCAGTAACCGGGCATGACGCGGCAATGGCAGCGAGAACCCCACCTCGGTCAAGTCGGCCAACTGGTCGAGCAGTACTTGAACCAAGCGCTCTTCAGGGCTGCCTCCCTCTGGGTATTGCACCGGTAAAGCGCAGAAGCGCTTGATCAACTCACGGGCCAACGGCGTGACTTCCAGCACCCGGCAATGGGTGGGCGCCCATCGGCAAACCTCGGGCCGCACATACAAGCTGCGCATTTCTGCGCGAGTCGAGGTCAACACCTCATGCTCCAGCCCGGCCGGAATCCAGATACCCCACTGCGGCGGCGCGAAGAAACTGCCTTCGTCGGTATGGACACCCAATACGCCGCTGATGGCGTACGAAAACTGCACCCAGTCATGCCGATGACGCGGCGTCCACGACCCAGCCCCCAGACTCTCAGACCGGGCATACAGCGGTCGCGGTAAAGCATCGAGCTGTGGAATCGCCCTTGGCGCGCCACGCTGTCCGTTAGTCGGCATTGGTTGGCCTTATGTCGCAAGACGTCAGTGAAGCCCGACGTTAGGCTAAGTTATCAATTCTTACAATATTCGAGTCCCCCATGCCTGTGCTCAAACACCTCAAACGTCTGTTCACTGACTGGTTTCTGTGCGGGATGCTGCTAGCGACCTTTCTCGCGTATGTGTTTCCGAAGTTCGGCAGTAGCGGCGGCGCCATGCACGCTGAATGGGTCATCAACATCGGTGTGTTTCTGGTTTTTTTCCTGCATGGGGTCAACCTGTCCAGCGAGCAGATCAGCCACGGCCTTAAGAACATCCGCCTGCACATGATGGTGCAAGGCTTTACGTTTATTGTCTTCCCGCTGATCTGGTTGATCGCCGACAAACTGCTGGGCAGCCATATTCCGCCCTTGCTGATGCTGGGTTTCTTCTACTTGTGCGCCCTGCCTTCAACCATTTCGTCCTCGGTGGCTCTGACCGGCAGCGCAGGCGGAAACGTGCCGGCGGCGATTCTCAACGCCAGCCTGTCCAGCGTACTGGGGATATTCCTGACTCCGCTGCTGGTCAGTTTCGTCGTGGGCAGCGGTGCCGGCGGGATTGACCTGGGCTCAACCTTGCTCGACCTGTGCGCCATGCTGTTGCTGCCCTTGGTGCTGGGCCAATTGGTGCGCCCGTGGTTGGGTCGCTTCTTCGCTCGCCATAAGCGCTACACCAACATCGTCGACAAACTGGTGATTCTGCTGTTGGTGTATGCCGCGTTCTGCAACTCGATGGTCTCGGGCATGTGGCAGCAACAAGGCACCTCCGTGATTGTCAGCGCGCTGGTGGGCAGTGCGCTCCTGCTCGCGATCATCTTGTGGTTGACCACTCGCACCGCTCGCGCCCTGAAATTCAGTACCCCCGATGAAATTGCCGCCGTGTTTTGCGCCAGCAAGAAATCATTGGCCGCCGGAGCGCCGATGGCCGCGCTGATCTTCGGCGCCAACCCCGGTCTGGGCCTGATTCTGCTGCCGATCATGATTTACCATCCGCTGCAGCTGATCGTCTGTTCGGTGATGGCTGAAAGCTACGCCAGCCGCAGCCGCGAAGAAGCACTGCTGGCGCAGAACGCACTGCCTGCGCAATAAAGCTTCATCGCTCAAGAATGGCGGTCACGCCCTGACCGCCCGCAGCGCAGATAGAGATCAGCCCCCGGCCTTGCCCGGCAGTGGCGAGCAACTTGGACAAATTGGTCACGATCCGCCCGCCCGTGGCCGCAAACGGATGCCCAACGGCCAGTGAACTGCCTTTGACGTTGAGTTTGCTACGGTCAATCGACCCCAGCGGTGCCTCAAGGCCAAGACGGCTTTTGCAGTAGGCTGCGTCCTCCCAGGCTTTCAAGGTGCAGAGCACCTGTGCGGCAAACGCCTCGTGTATCTCGTAGTAGTCAAAGTCTTGCAAGGTCAGGCCATTACGCGCCAGCAATCGCGGCACCGCATACACCGGAGCCATCAGCAAACCTTCGGCGCCATGCACGAAATCCACGGCCGCAGTTTCGCCATCGCGCAGATAAGCCAAAATGGGGAGCCCACGCTCCTTGGCCCATTCTTCACTGCCCAATAACACGACGGCCGCACCGTCTGTCAGCGGGGTTGAGTTACCCGCCGTCAACGTGCCTTTGGCACTGCGTTCAAACACGGGCTTGAGCGCGGCCAGCTTCTCCATCGTCAGATCAGCACGCAGGTTGTTATCGCGGCTCAGGCCTCTGAACGGCGTGAGCAGATCATCTTCCCAGCCAGCGTGATAGGCCCGGGTCAATGCCTGATGGCTGTGCAAAGCCAATTCATCCTGCTCAACCCGGGGGATGCTCCAGGTTTGTGCCATCAACTCACAGTGCTGGCCCATAGACAGCCCTGTGCGTGGCTCGCCCTTGCGCGGGAACTCCGGCTTTAAAAAGCCGGGGCGCAGTTGCAGCAAACTCTTGAATTTATCCACAGGGGATTTAGTGCGATTGAACTGCAACAGCCATTTGCGCAGCCCGTCATTGAGGCCAATCGGCGCATCAGAGGTGGTGTCGACACCTCCGGCCACCGCACAGTCGATTTGCCCCAGGGCAATTTTATTGGCCACCAGCAACACCGCTTCAAGCCCTGTGCCGCAGGCTTGTTGAATGTCATAAGCCGGTGTTTGCGGCGACAGGCGCGAACCCAGCACACACTCGCGGGTCAGGCTGAAATCGCGCGAATCCTTGAGTACCGCCCCGGCCACCACTTCGCCCAGACGCTGCCCGTGCAGGTTGTAACGCTCAATCAACCCTTCAAGCGCGGCCGTCAGCATGTCCTGATTACTGGCGGTCGCATACGGCCCGTTGGACCGCGCAAACGGGATTCGGTTACCGCCAATAATGGCGACACGACGCAGACTCATACGATTCACCCTATTCTCTTATGAACTTTGATCGGTACAAGCGTAGGTCTTATCGCTAAGAACGAACGACTATCGCTTGTGTGTGGTCAACCTTTTGAACCCCATCAGTCGGAGAGTGTTCCATGTCAGACCGTTATATTGACTTCGTCAACTCATCCCTCGGCCAGCGACTGGTCGGCGCGTTGGGGCTGCCGTCACCGGTGCGACTGGAACGCTGGCAAGCTGGGCGCCTGCGCCCCATCGAAGGGCCTCTGCTGATTGGCGGCGGCGCTTTGGCCGAACAGGTGAACCGCTTTGCTGCCAAGCTCACCGACACGGTATTCAGTTATGGCCCTGAGCCGTTGGTCGCCTCGCCCTGGATTCCCGGCACCGGGCCCAAAGTCAAAGCGGTGGTGTTTGACGCCAGCGAACTGCTGCATACCGACCAGCTCAAGCAGCTGCGTGAATTCTTCCAGCCCTTGATGCGCAGCCTTGAGCACAGCGCCCACGTGGTGATTCTGGGCCGCGCTCCGCAAACGTTGAGCGATCCCTTTGCCGCAAGCGCTCAGCGAGCCCTTGAAGGCTTTAGCCGCTCGCTGGCCAAAGAACTGCGCAATGGCGCCACCTTGCAATTGCTGTACGTCGACGAAGGGGCTGAAGCCCAACTGGAAGGGGCACTGCGCTTTTTCCTGTCACCTAAAAGTGCCTATATCAGTGGCCAAGTCATTCGCCTGAATGCCTGCGGGTCACAGGTCGCAGACTGGACACGGCCTTTGGCCGGACGCAAGGCGCTGGTGACTGGCGCCGCTCGCGGTATTGGTGCGTCCATTGCCGAAACACTGGCTCGAGACGGCGCCGAAGTCATCCTGCTCGATGTGCCCGCCACCAAAAGTGACCTTGATGCACTGGCCGCCCGCTTGGGCGCGAACAGCATCGCGCTGGATATTTGCGCCCCTGACGCCCCTGCCCGCCTCATCGAACAGTTGCCTGAAGGCGTCGACATTGTGGTGCATAACGCGGGCATCACCCGTGACAAAACCCTGGCCAACATGACCCCTGAGTTTTGGGATGCGGTGATTGCCGTCAACCTCAACGCGCCTCAAGTGCTGACCAAAGCCCTGCTCGACAGCGGGACCCTGCGTGATAACGGCCGGGTCATTCTGCTCGCCTCCATCAGTGGCATTGCCGGCAATCGGGGTCAGACCAACTACGCCGCCAGCAAAGCCGGGCTGATCGGTTTGGCACAGGCGTGGGCCCCTGTGTTGAGCGAACGTGGCATCAGCATCAACGCTGTGGCACCCGGTTTTATCGAAACTCAAATGACCGCGCATATTCCCTTTGCCCTGCGTGAAGCGGGTCGGCGCATGAGCTCGTTAGGCCAGGGCGGTCAACCGCAAGATGTTGCCGAAGCTGTCGCCTGGCTCAGCCAGCCGGGTTCGGGCGCTGTGACCGGGCAAGCCTTGCGGGTATGCGGCCAAAGCGTATTGGGAGCATGAACCATGAGCGTCACGTGGACAGACCTCGCCAGTGCACCTCATTTACCGGCCCTGTACGCTCACGCGGCCGCAAAACGCAAGATTACCGGCAGCACACTGCCTGAACAGGGCTTGCGCAGCTGGGTACCGGTTGACGCGCCGTCGCTGCAAGCCTTTCGCGACGTCTGCGGGTTGGCGCCCAGCCCACTGTTGCCGCCCACGTATCCCCATGTATTGGCGTTCGGCCTGCAAATGCAATTGCTGACCGATAAGGACTTCCCTTTCCCGCTGTTGGGGCTGATTCACCTGAGTAACCGGATCCGAGTGTTGCGACCCATGGGCGGTGTGAGTCAACTGCACATCGGTGTGTACGTGGACAACCTGCAACCACACGCCAAAGGTGCCACCTTTGATGTCATCACTCGGGTGGATGATTGGCTCGGTCCCTTGTGGGAAGCCCGCAGTACCTTGCTGTGCAAAGGCGTCAAATTGCCCGGCGAAATACCTGAACACCCTGTCGCTGCACCGCTGGCGTTGAAGGAACTGACGCGTTGGTACGCCCCTGCAGACATTGGCCGTCGTTACGCCAAGGTTTCGGGCGACTACAACCCCATCCACCTCAGCGCAGCCAGCGCCAAACTATTTGGCCTGCCCAGCGCCATTGCCCACGGCCTTTGGCTAAAAGCCCGGGCGCTGGCGGCGCTCAACTCCCACGTGCCAAGCGCCAATGTAGAGTTCAGCGTGGACTTCAAAAAGCCGGTGCGCTTACCCGGCGAAGTGATCCTGCTGAGCAGTGAGGTGAGTTCCAGCGGCGACTTCCAGCTCAATGGGCACGGCGATCTGGTGCACATGGTCGGGCAGTGGCGCCCCATCGGCGAATGCTCGAGCTGCCGCAGGCTGCGTCCGGACGCGTAAGGCTCGTACAACCTGAATACCGCGGGTGGCGCATTGACGACTGCTGCGCAGCCGAACGCAGCCTGCGGCAGCTGCTACGGAGTGGGGGGGTGGGATTTGGCTTTTCACTTGCGCCAAGGTTCGTTGAGCCGCAAGCTTTGCGTCTTCTGGAGAGCACACCCCGATGAACCTCGACGAACTGACTCAGCGCATGCATCGCATCCGCGATAACAACGACTGGAAACAATTTCACAGCCCGAAAAACCTGGCCATGGCCGCCAGTGTTGAAATGGCTGAACTGGTAGAAATCTTTCAGTGGCTGACAGAAGACCAGTCACGCCAGCTCCCTGCTGACAAACTGGCCCACGCCGGCCAGGAAGTGGGCGATATCGTGTTGTATCTGGTGTTGCTGTGCGCGGAGCTTGGGCTGGACATGAATGAAGTGGTGCGCAACAAACTGGCCGATAACGAAAGGCGTTTCAGCAAATGAGTGACCGTCACTTCGATCAACTGGCGACCCGCTTCGCCGAAAAAATCTATGGCGGCGCCAAAGGGGCCATTCGCCTCGCTGTGCTACAGGCCGACCTTGAAGAGTCTTTGCCCAAGCGCCCGTTGCGCGTACTGGATATTGGCGCCGGGCTGGGCCATATGTCGCTGTGGCTGGCCCAACAAGGCCACGACGTGACATTGGCCGAGCCTGCTGCGCCGATGCTCGAAGGCGCTCGCCAGCGGTTTGCCGAAGCCGGCCAGACGGCCACCTTCATTCAGGCCCCGTGGCAGGAACTGCTGGGCCAACTGACCGAACCTTATGATCTGGTGCTGTGCCACGCCGTACTGGAATGGCTGGCCGAGCCCCACACCATTTTGCCGGTATTGCACCAATTGACCGCCCAGGACGGTTGGTTGTCGCTGGCGTTTTATAACCGCGACGCGCTGATCTATCGCAACCTGCTCAAAGGCCACTTCCGCAAAATGCGCAAGAACGACATGGCTGGCGAGAAGCAAAGCCTGACGCCTCAGCAACCGCTCGACCCACGGGAACTGGCGACAGCGATGCAAGGCTTGTGGAAAACAGAGACACAAAGTGGCGTACGGGTATTTCATGACTACATGCCCGTTGAGTTTCAGGCCCGTGCTGAATTGGCTGCGTTGATAGAAATGGAAATGGCCCATCGTCGTCACCCGGCCTTTGCGGGGTTGGGCCGCTATCTGCATTGGGTGTGCCGTCCGGTTTAAACCGCTCGTTTGAGGGAAAACATCATGTATCGCCGTGCTGCCTTACTCGTTTTGAGCCTTGCACTGGGCGCCTGCCAAAGCCCAAACCCCTACACACCCAGCGCAATGCCGATGCCGCCCGCCCCGGCGCAAGCGGCCAACACCCTGGACTTGAGCGCCTACCCGGCGCCGCCACGGGATTACGGCCGTTACCAAAGCTGGGCCTGGCTCAATGGCCGCTTGCCGGTGGGCACCGCGTGGGCCGACTCGGCGCAAATTGCCGAAGCGGTGAGTAATGCCCTCGATCAGCGCGGTTTACGGCCAGTGCAACCCAATCGTCCGCCCGACCTGCTGGTGAGTGCAGATTTACATACAGAAAAACGCTTGCGTCAGGTTCAGGACGACTATGGTTATGGGGCTGGTTACGGGGCTGGCTATGGCGACCGTTGGGGACGTTATGGCGGGATGTACGGCTCCGTACCTGTGATCCGCACTTATCAGGTGGACGTCATGGTGGTGCGGATCAATCTGTATGACGGTAAAACCGGGCAACCGGTGTGGAGTTCGAGTGCAGAAACCAGCAGTACCGGCAGCCTGAGCGAACGCGGTGACGCCCTGCGCGAATCACTGAACAAGGCAGTGCAGGCTTACCCTCCTCATTAAGACTGATTGTTTTAGCGGAGAACTATTATGCTTCGTCGCATTGCATTATTGGGCATGGCCCTGTTGCTCAGTGCCTGCGAATCCATGCAGGTTAACTACGATTACAACCCCGCTACGGATTTCGCGGCCTTTCATACGTGGGCCTGGCAAGATCCTCCCGTTCAGTACCAGCCCAATAACCCGATGCTCAGAAGCGAGTTGACCGAGCAGCGGATCATGCAGGCGGTAACCACCCAAATGGATCAAAAGGGCTTGCGCCCGGTAGCGCCCGGCGCCAAGCCGGATCTGCTGGTGCACACCTGGTTGATCGTCGCCAACCGTCAGGAGCAGATCGTCACCAACTATGGTTACGGTGGCCCTTGGGGCGGACCTTGGGGAGGTTATTGGGGCGGCCCGTGGGAAGGTTACTGGGGCCCACCGATGTATAACGAAACCCGCAATGTCGTCTATCAGGTGGGCACGCTTCAAATTGACCTGATGGATGCCAAAACCGGTCAACTGGTCTGGCGTGGCAGCGCAGAAAAAGTCGTCGACGATACCCCGTCGCCTGAGGAACGCAGCGCGGCCATTCATAAAGCCGTGGCTAAAATCTTCAGCGATTACCCACCAAAACCAGGTTCACGTTAAGTAGTCAGCAAACGTACTCGCGAAACTAACACCTACCAATGTATTAATACTTTCGCGAGTACGTTAGTTGCAAAGCCTCCTATAACGAACAGTTTTGATAACCCCCGCACATCGCGCTTCTAAAACTGGCAACTTGCCAGCGCAGTACACACTTCTTGGCTACACTCGCTGAAACTTTGGAGCGTTAGCGCTGGGTGTTTTCCAGCAACAGGAGTGCTTGATGTCTCCCCCCCTTCGTTCTATTCAATTCAAAGGGCCTGAACAACAGCGCGGGGCCATTGGCTTAATGGCCGCCGTCACGCTGGGTCTGGTTCTTTTATTCATGCTGTTGGTGGTCGACAGCGGGCGGTTGTATCTGGAGCAGCGCAAATTGCAGCGGGTCGCGGATTTGGCGGTGCTTGAAGCCGTAAGCCGTGGTGGCAGTTGCACGGCGGGCACAGCCCCCACCTACGCCAACGAGAGCGCCACCCGCAATAGCTTCACGCCGGGCACCGTGCAGAAGATCAACACCACCTGCGGCACACTGGTGACGGGCAGCGACAACCTGCGCGCCTTCAAACTGGACAGCACCAAATCCGACGCCATACGCGTGATCGCCACCACCACCGTCCCCACCAGCGTGGCCGGCGGTTTGTGGTCGTTTTATTCCAATGGCAAATTCTTGATCAATACCCCGCTGACGGCGAGTGCGGTGGGGGCTGCGCCAAAGGGGTTGCTTGCCCAGCTAACCATTAGAAGCACAACGCTTGATATCGATTCTTCAAAATCTAAAGTACTTAATTACGTGTGGGGAGGACTGGCGGGAGGCACTCTTAACCTTAGTCTTGCGGGTTGGCAAGGGCTAGCAAATGGAAAAATAAACTTACTTAATTATTTAGACCAGCTCGCTATAGACCTCAACATCAATGCCGGCGGATACACAGATGTATTAAATACCAAAGTACAACTTACAAAACTTATAGATACCGCCGTAAAAGTTCTAACTGCGAACGGGACGACCGCCAATGTTGCAGTCGAAGGGCTATTAGCACTCAAAGGCGCCGTGGGGAACGTTCAAGTCAAACTGGGTGATATTCTTAAACTGCAGTCAGGCACGAGCGCAGCAGGCTTGGACACATCTTTAAATGTATTTCAATTGGCAGAAGCGTTTGTTCAATTGGCTAACATCAGCAATGGAGTAGCGGCCTCAGTCCCCCTGAACGTTCCAGGCGTTGTCAATGGCACTGTCAAGTTGAAAATAATTGAACCCCCACAACTTTCAGCGATAGGTGATCCAGCAAAAGCAAAAGCCCATCCTACTGACCCGGGTTCTCAAATTTATGTGCGAACCGCTCAAGTCCGAGCTGGTATAACCTTAAATCTGCCTGTTTTGAATACAACGGCCGTTCAATTCGCACTCACCAACCTAGTGGGGCCTCTGACCAACACATTAAATAGCTTATTGCGACTAGATTTAGCGGCCACCCTTGAATCAGTGTTCTGCCTTGTTCTACTTCCTTGTAAACAAACTGACCTGAAAATACTCCCTAATGCCTCAATTAACGTAATCCTTGAAGTAGCCAGTGCCAGCTCACATGTCACCGATTATTCATGCTCTACCGCAACTACAAAAAGCTTGACCACAGCAAATAACGCAGCTCTGCTCAAGGTTAAATTTGGCGATATAAATATGACAAACGCCTTTTCCTCAACCAGTGATGTGACCGTCAAACCTTTGCCAATTATTGATATCGGCTCAATCACTTGCTCCGGGCTACTGGGCTTAAAAGTATGTGATATCAAAACACGAGTACCCTTTTATGGCGGAGGGGTAGGCCTCCGCGTGGATAGCAGTATCGGCAGCCTTCCTGCGGCGTTTAGTACTCACGTTTACAATCAACCTCCAGATGTAAAACAAGACCCCCTTTACTTTTCAGTGGAGTCAAAAGATCTGACAAGCAGTCTAAAAACAACTCTGCAAGGCATCCAGCTATATGTTTACAAACCTACCGGAACAAGCGCCTTGGGCGATTTACTCGTAGGTGTAGGTGACATTCTGGGAGCCTTAGTAACTGCGGTGACTACTCTCATAGGGCCTTTACTAAGCTCTATTGTTGACCCGTTATTAAATGGTGTTCTTGATTTGCTCGGGATATCAATAGATAAGGTAGATGTCGGCGCCAACCTCACGTGCGGTCAAGGCGGCCGCGCCCAACTGGTGCTTTGACCCGCACCACCACTCGCGTAGCAGCTGCCGAAGGCTGCGTCCGATTGCGAAGCGATCGTAAAACCTGAGCGCGCGGTCTAACAAATACACCGCCATCTCTGAATTTACGACGGCTTTGCCGCCGAACGCCGCCTTCGGCAGCTGCTACGGAATTTTTACGCGTCTTTATCTGTGCCTCTATCCCTCATCCACCACCGGTAATTCCACGCAGAACCGAGCGCCATGCTCGGTGTTGCTGACGCTCAAGCGCCCACCCATGTTGTCGATGATGCCGTAGCTCACCGACAAGCCCAGGCCTGTGCCCACACCCACAGGCTTGGTGGTGAAGAACGGTTCGAAGATGCGCTCCAGCAAACGCGGGTCAATCCCGCCGCCATTGTCTTGCACCCAAAGACGCACACAGTTGCCTGCCCGCTCCGAGCTCAAGGCAATCCACGGCTTGAAATCGCGGTCGGTCTCACACTTGCTTAGCAAGGCATCGCGGGCGTTGACCAGCAGGTTGATCAGCACTTGCTCCAACTGATCGGTGTGACCGCGCACATGAACGCTACAGTTCAGACCATCACTGCGGATCTCTACCCCTTTACCGCGCAATCCTTCACCTAACAGGGCCAACGTGCCTTCCAGCGACTGCGCAGGATTGAACAATTGCTGTTCTATCTCGGAGCGACGCCCAAATACCCGCATGTGATCAACCACCCGTGCCGCCCGCTGGATTTGCGCATCAATTCGGGTGAGCTTCTCTTGCAGGTAGTCAATTTGCACATCGCCATTGCTCAGCCGTTTGAGCACGTTAACGATGGCCATGCGCATCACATTCAGCGGCTGGTTGATTTCGTGGGCCAACCCCGTGGCCATTTCGCCAAGGGTGGCCATTTTGGCGCCGTGGGTCAGTTGTTGTTGCGAGCGTCTGACTTCCGTGTTGTCGCGAGCGACCGCCTGAATCTCTAACAATTGGCCCTGCCCATCAAAAATACCTCGGTCAGACCACACCCACCACGCATGTTCACGCCCCGGCAGTTGCAGGCTGATTTCAGCCGTACTGACCGGGAGCTCAGGGGTCAAACTGGCCATGCGCTGCAAGAACGCCTCATGCTGTTCCTGTGACAGCCAACTGGCCAGGTTAATCCCCGGCAGTTGTTCGGGCGCGCACTCCAGGTAGTTGGCCAACGGCCGATTGCCAAACGTCAGGGTCAAGTCCGGCAGGTAACGGCAAATCATCGCGGGCGAATCTTCGACCAGTATCCGGTAACGCTCTTCACTGTGCCGGACTCGCTCTGCCACTTCGGTTGCTTCGGTAACGTCCAGCCACAGCCCGACCGCTTCAACAGGCAGCCCCAAATCGTCACGCAGTAATTTGGCCTCATCAAGCAACCAGTGGTAATTGCCCTGCTGATCACGCAGGCGATAACGACCACGGGCGCTGCCCTCACGCAGCAACTGGCGAGTGCGCTCCAGGTAGTGTTCACGGTCGTCGGGATGAATACGCTCGATCAATGCAGACCCCGAGCAGTCGTCAAGACCTAACCCCAGCAAGGGCTGCAGGCTTTCACTGAAAAATTCGGGCACCAAGGCGCCTTCAACATAACGCTGTACATAAATCACGGCCGGTGAGCGGGCGATCACGTTACCCAAACGGGCCTGTGCCGCTGCCGCTTGCAGTTGCTGATTTTTGATGTCGCTGACATCCAGCATGAAACCGACAATCCGACGCCCTGCCCCCTTGCCCAGTACCTGCCCTTGAATGCGGTACCACTGCGCCGGTTCAGTGCCCTGCGGTTGATGCACGCGGGCGCACAGTAAGAGCGGCGTTCCCTGCTCCAGCAACGCGGTAAAGCCGCTACTGATTTCATCGCGATCAGCCGGATGAAACAGCGCCAGCCATGCCTCACGCGACAGCGAAACCGACTCCAGTGCGGGCAAGAGGCTGGCACTCAGTTGAGGCGCCAATTGCATTTGCCGAGTAGTTTGCAGCCATTCCCACCAGCCCGTACCGAGCAGCCCTTGCAATGCTTCCATGCGTTCGCGCTGTTGCTCGTAATGCTGCGCTCGCAAGCGGTCTTGCAACGGCCCGGCAATCGTCGCGCACACCTGCAGCCAATCACGGACGCTCGTCTGCGCACCACCAGACGGTGCCGAATAAAACCCCAACAGCAACCACGCCGACGCCCCGCTCTGGTCGCGAAAAGGCACCAGTAAACCCTCTGCATTGCCAAACAGGCTGATAAGCCACTGGTTGTCAGCCTGTTTGGCACTCACGGGAATCGGCGCGCACTCGTTCAAACCATCCAGTGCTGTGCCAAGGGTTTGTCCCGTCGTCCATAACTGCGGGGTGTCGAAGGCGTGATACGCACTGTACAGGCGCCACCCCAGGTGCGTGTCCGTGCGCAGGGCCAGCGCCATGCCGGGCACACGCCAATGCTCAGCCACCTGCTGCAAGGCCTCAAGCATCACCGCAGGCAGTCGCGCCATGTCGCACTGGCGCAGTTGTTGGCCAATGCTGTGAATCAAGTCGCTATTGTGGGCGTTCACGCGCGCTTGCTGGCTATCGCGCTGTAAATCGCTGATGTCTATCACCTGTAATAACCAACCCTCGGCCTGAGGTTGTACCCAGCCTCGGGTGCGCAGCACCTGCTGGTCAGCCCCCCGAAAGTCGAGATCAATCATCTGCCCTGTCCACTGCGCCGGAGTGCCTTCGAGCGCTTGCGTACTGCCCGGCATCAGATAGTCCAGCAGCAGCTTCGGCTCTGCTCCCTCTTTCACCGGCGTCAGGCCATGATTCAGTGCGCCGTGGATTTGAACCACTCGCCCCCGATCATCGAGCAGCAGTTGCAGGGCGTTACCGGTGGGCAATAGGGCAGCAACGGGTGGAGGCTCAGGCTCGTTTCGGCTCAACCAGCGTGCGAGCAGCCTTTGGCCCTGAGTCAAAACTTCATGCTCGAGGTGGATTGCAGGTTATCGGGCAGGTTCGGCACTCTGATATTTCCCGGCAGCACGATGACTGGCAGGATAGTGCTCAACGCACTCGCGGGCAGGCTGGCCGTGACGGTCAGTACGCCCGCTGTCGGGTCATATACGGCCGTTTGGGTGACTTTCAGCCCGCCCGGCACCCACGATAATTTATCTTTGAGCACGGCTTTGGCCGTGTTCTCAACGGTGGTCTTGTAAGCCGACGCCGCCAACGTCGGGTCCACTGCCACACTGCGACGCACCGCTTCGGCCGTGGAGTTGTTGAATGACTGCAACAGTAATAGCGGCAGGCTGTAGCTCACCACGCCATATAACACTGCAAAAAAAATAACAAAGACCAAAGCAAACTCGATGGCCGCTGCGCCTTGCTGTTTTCGGGGAAGTCCTATTTTCATGACAGCGTCTACCCTGACAATTCAACGTGGTTTGAGCATAGAATCATTCGTAAAAAAAGGATGTTAATTAAGTGTTCAATATAGTTCTTATCGTGATCTGGTTTGTGGCCTGTACCGCTCAGGATTTATATCAGCGTCAAATTTCCAACCTTCTAACTTTGGGCGCCGTTAGTTTGGCACTCGTATACTTACTTTGCACCGGCCACACGTTGCTCGGGGCCAGTGCCGCAGAAGGTGGCTGGGCACTGTTGATTATTCTGATACTGACTCTGCCCGGGTATGCACTCAATAAATTCGGTGCAGGCGATGTAAAACTGCTGTGTGCACTCGCACTGGCAACCGATCGTCTGATGGTTCTGGGGACGCTTATCGGTGCCGGACTATGGGTTGCCATCGCCTGGTTGGTCGCGTCAAAAATACTGCCGCTGCTGAATCAACAACTTAAGCATCCTGACAATAAGCCGAATGGAGCAACGTCAAAAAAACTTCCCTTCGCCCCCTTCCTGCTCGCAGGTTTTATTCTAACGCTCATGCTCTATATTTAAGTGAGTGAACGGGTTAATACATTGTACCTAGTACTAAAGTTAGTCTAACTTCAATTGAGCCACCTCAATTGATACTGCCAAGATGTCCCGGATTGGTTTACCAGGATGGAGAACCGCGTGAAAAACCCTGCCCTAATAAAAATACTGGTTGTCGACGATCAAGCGTTAATCGTAGAAGAACTGTGCGAGTTTCTGGAAAGCAGCGGCTACCGTTGCGTGCCGTGTGAGTCCAGTCGTGCAGCCATCGAAGCCTTTGAGGCCGACACCGACATCGCCCTTGTGTTGTGCGACCTCCACATGCCGGAGATGAATGGCATCGAGCTGACCCAACACTTGCAAGCCTTGGCGGGCAAGCAACGGATCTTTGAAAGCATTTTGCTGACCGGCCGAGCCGACAAACAAGACGTGATCAAAGCGTTGCGTGTGGGCATCGCTGACTACTATCAAAAACCGGTCGATTTGAACGAGTTGCTTGAAGGTATCCAGCGCCAGATCACGGTGCTGCAAGAACGGCAAAAAACTGAACGGCTCGGGCATTTGAACCAGAAATTGCAGTATCTGGCGGAATCCATCGACGATCTTTATCAAGACATGGAGTCGGTTCGCCGACCGCCACACTACGCCCATGCCGCTCAAGGCATGGAGCAGGACGCGTCACCCACTGGGCAAATCCCGACTATTTTCAAACAGCTGTCCCCACGCCAACTGGACGTTGCAAAACTGGTGAGCAAAGGTCAAACCAACTATCAAATTGCCTGCGATCTGGGCATCACCGAAAACACCGTGAAACTCTATGTGTCACAGGTGTTGCGTTTGACCCACATGAACAACCGTACTCAACTGGCGCTGGCCTTGTCCCCTAATGCATCGGATCAACAGCGCCGGCAAACCGCGCATTAAAACCAGCGCTTGAAGAGACCGTAGTCGCTGACAAGGAACGCAGGCTGCAATGGACGGCAAAGACGCCTTCGTTCCGCGTTAGCGACACCAAGCCCTCCTCGCCTCAGTCCTGCTTGGCACTCCCGCCTTCCTTTTGCTTGTAGTACTCCGGGATTGGATGGGTGTAACTGTCCAACCAGCGCTGCAGGCTACGTTCTCTCTCCGCTGCGGTGGCTGCCTGAGGCACCGGCGATTTCACCTTGCCGCTCACTTGCAGTTGCAGCCAATTTTCCGTTTCCTGCTGATACTGGGACGCCGGGCCCGGCTCAATGGCCAGCGCACTCAATGGCAGCACCGCCAACAGTACACCCACGCGAATCGACTCTCTCATGGCACAACTCCTGAGCTTATTTGATCGCAGCCACCTGGTTGCTGGTAGGTCGTGCTTGAGTTTTCAAGGCTTGCGCCCTGGCCTGAGCATCACTCACTTGCTCTGGCGACAATTGAGCACGGGTGACCAACTCCGCGGCCTCACTCCACTGGTCCTGATAAATCAGTAGCGTCACCAGATTCAAGGCCGCCAGCGAATCCGATTGCTTGAGTTCCAGTGCAGTCAAAAACTCGAAGCGGGCTTTGTCGAGCTGCAGTTGATTGAGGTAAACCACGCCAAGATCGTTTCTGATTTTGTCATCGGTAGGCGCCATTTGGGCTGCACGCTCAAGGTAGCTGACCGCCAGGGCGTTATCACCAGCGCCTGCCGCCAGTTGCCCAAGGCCGTGATTCCCTTCAGCACTCAGGCAGGTGCTTAACAGCCCTTGGTATAAAGGCCCGGCTTCAGGGCGACCCAACTGGCGGTAGATCCGCGCTTTTCGCAGCTGCACCTGAGCATAACGCTCCGGCAGGCTCTGCAAGTTGGCGAGGCTGGCGTGCAGCTTGCCCTCCTTGGCCATGTCGTCCGCCAGGTTCATCGACAACTCCTGATCGCCGCTTAACTTGGCGCAACTGCTGTCGGTCAAGGCCAGCCACGGCGGGTTGCTCTGCCCTTCTGTCGCACAGCCCCCCAGCATCAGGAGGGCACACACGCTAAGGACTGCTTTCATATTCCTACTCCTGATCAAGAGCCAAACGCCCGTGATATCGCAATAAAACTGGGTCCGGCCAGCACCAGCATCAGCGCCGGAAACAGAAAGACCATCATCACCACAGACATCTTCGCGGACATTTTTGAAATGTATTCTTCAAGTCGCGCCGCACGACGGTCATCAAGCATCTGTTTAAGCGCTTGCAGTGACTTCATGGCACCGCCGCCCTGTTGAATCAATTGCAGCAAAATCACACAGGTGTCATTGAACTCATCCACGTCCAGCAAGCTCGCGGTTTTACTCAGTTCCTGACCCAGCTCCAGGCCGGAGTCCACCCGCGCCAGCACCACGCGCAGTTCACCGGTGAGCACCGGCAACAACTGCCGTGCCTCAAGGCTCAGTACCCGCAGGGCTTGCTCCACCGCCATGCCTGACTCAAAAAGAATGCGCAGCAACGGAATAAACGTTGAGATCTCTACCGCGATTTCTTGCTGACGTTTTTTGGCGACATAGGCCAGCATGCGTTTGGGGATCAGATAGCCCAACACCAAAGCACAAAGCAGCACCACCAGCAGGTTGCCGGAGCGAGGAAAGAACAGCTCATGGCCTAGAAACACCAGCCCGGCAAAAGCCACTGGGGTCGCCACCTGAAACGCGGCAAACAGCGCGCGCTGGTTAGCGGTGCGCCAACCTACCCGGTTGAGCAGCACTTCGGTCTCGCTGTCCATCGAGACTGATCGCTGGCCAAATTTGGTGTTACCCACCGCCCGCATCCACGTATCAAACTTGCCAGGGCCGGTCTTTTCCCCTTCCAGACGTTGCATCACACGCTGCTGGCGCAGGCGGTCGCGCACCGCAATATTGATCAGCAACGCCACTGCGGCCACCATCAGCAATATGCAAATCACAAAGGCCATGTCATACGCTCCGCACCATGCGCCACAGCGCCACACTGCCGAACACCTGCATGGCAAGGGCGGTGAGCATCAAATTCTGACCTTTGGGGTCATGCCACATGTTGATCAGGTAATTGGGGTTGCTGATCATAAAAAAGGAGCACACCAGTATCGGCAACAACCCCAACACAATGGCCGTCATGCGGGTTTCACCGGTCATGGCTTTCAACTTTCGGGCCCCTTGCTCACGCTCGCGAATCAGCACGATCAGGTTATCCAGCAGCTCACTGGCGTTGCCCCCGTAGCGATGATTGACCTTCAAGCCGAGGGCGAACATGCGAAATTCTTCACGGTCATACAGCTCGGCAAAGTCCTGCACGGCTTCGGGCAAACTCACCCCCATCTGCACGTTACGGGCCACCCGGCTGATACTGGTCTTGAGGGGGTCTGTGGACGTCTCAATGGCCAGCAACACGGCGTCAGCCAGGGTGCGACCGGCCTTGAGGCTGCGCACACTGGAGTCGAGCAGACCCGGGAGTTGCGCAACCATACGACGCACCCGGCGGTGGTAGCGCCAGCTGACAAACAGCCACACGCACAAGGGCGGCAGCAACATACACGCGAGGGCAACCATGGGGCCGCCCATCACCGCCCCCAGAACGACAGCAACACCCCACAATGACAGCCAAAGCCCCAGCCGTTCGGAAGGTCGTCCCAGCCCCGCCTGCAAAAAAGCCCGATCCAGCCACGCGACAGTGAAGGCTTGCTCGGCCACCACCACCCGGCCTTCACCCAGACGTTCCAGCACCCTACTGGTCGTCGGATCACGTAACGTGCGATACACCAGATGCAGCGACAACATGAACATCATCAGGCTGCACGCAAAAAGCACCAATGCCGGGATCATCAGCAGCCCCCTCAGCCGTTCGGATTCAAAATCGGATCACGACGCAACTTGTCGCTTGCAGGGTTTAACGCTTCGCGCATAAACCCAAAGCCGGTACGCCTGTCCAAACGGAAGAGGGTGTTGGTCACATACACATCGTCGCGCACGCCAACGACTTCCAGCACCTCGCTGACACAGCGTCGGCCGTCGGGCATGCGCGTCAGTTGAATAATCACGTCCAGCGCCGCGCAAATCATTTGCCGCAACGTCTTTTCAGCCACCGTACGGCCGGTCAGGCCCACCAGGGTTTCCAGACGCAACAAGGCGTCCTGGGCAGTGTTGGCGTGCACGGTACTCATCGAGCCATCGTGACCGGTGTTCATCGCCGTCAACACGTCGAGCACCTCCACACCCCGGATCTCACCCAGAATGATGCGATCAGGGCGCATCCGCAGCGCGTTGCGAATCAGATCACTGGATTTCACTTCGCCATGCCCCTCAGCATTGGGCGGGCGGGTTTCCAGGCGCACCACGTGGGGATGGCCGAGCTGCAATTCGGCCACGTCCTCGATGGTGACCAGACGCTCATGGGGGTTGATCAGTTGGCTGAGAATATTCAGCAGTGTGGTTTTACCCGTGCCTGTACCGCCACTGATCAGGACGTTGCAGCGCTTGCCCACCGCCTCTTGAAAGAACTCCAAGATGTCCTGATCAATGGTGTGCATGGCCACCAGGTCTGTGCTGTTGAGCATGTCTTTGCGGAATTTGCGGATGGACAGGCACGGGCCGTCCAGAGCAATCGGCGGAATGATCGCGTTGACCCGGCTGCCGTCCGGCATGCGCGCATCGACCATCGGCGAGGACTCATCAAGACGTCGCCCCAAAGGCGCCAGAATGCGCTGCATCACCCGCTCGACATGGTGATCATCAATAAAACGCAGGTCGGTCTGGCTAAGTACACCCTCGCGCTCCACAAACACCCGGTACGGGCCGTTGACCAGAATTTCGGTCACCGCGGGGTCGCGCAGCAAAACTTCAAGCGGGCCAAAACCGGTTAACTCGTCGACAATCTCTTCGGCCAGCCGCTCCATCTCATACCGCGAAATGGCCAGATGCAGGCGAGATACGTATTCGGCCACGCGGTCAGTGACGAATTGCGACAGCGCCTGACGCGAATCTTCGAGCAGGTTTTTGCCGCTCTCCTCAATGGCATCAATGATGTACCGGTGCAGCACCAATTTCAGGCCGTCGTGGTCAGCTCGCCCATCTTTATAGAGGCCCGAGCCGAACAGGTTTTCACCTTTCATTTAGCCCCCAACAGACGGTTAAACCACTTGCCAGGGCTGGCCGAGGACGCTTGAGTGGCGGGCGAATGCCTGGCCAGTTGTTCACCGACTTTTTTCAGGCCCAGGCTCAAGCCATCCCGCGAGGCCAGGTCATAGAGGGTGGTGGCCTGATTTTTGGCATTAAGCCGCAACTCGGCGCTCGGCGGTAACGTCACCGACAGGGGTATACCAAAGGTTTTGACCAGTGCATCGGCATCCGGCGCCACGCCACGCAGATACCGGTCCACCAGCAAGGCGGCGTGCTCAAGCTTCATGCCCTTGGCGCGCCACAGGCTCAGCACGTCCAGATTGCGTCGGCAATCGAGCACGCTTTGATCGGTGTACCACAGCAATTTGTCGCAATGGGTCACGAAGGTGCGAATGGCTTCGCCATCGGGCTGGCCGGTCAGGTTGACCACAATGTGCTGGAAATGATTACGCAGGGCACTGAGCAGCATATACAGCTCGGCCGCACTGGTTTGCGACAGCGGCTCATCGTTGTAGCCATGGGCTAGTACGCACATACCGTCAGGGGTTTTGGCGAATGCGCTATCAATCAAGGTGCTGTCCAGACGCCGCAAATGCCGCATGGCGTCGCCAAAAAAGAAGGTGCTTTCAAGGCCCAGCAACGCCAGCCCATCGCCGCGAGGTACCCCCAGATCCAGGTACAGAGTTTTGTGATTGTGTTTGTGCACCACCAAGCCCAGGTGGCTGGCGAGCAAGGCGCCATCGGCGTTGCACTGAGTACTGAACAGCACGGTCATACCGCCCAGCGTGGTGCTCGGCGTAACCGCCGGCAAGCGCTTGCTCAAGCGGCGCACCAAACCTGCCACTTCGCTGGAGCGTGAGCCATAGGCGACAAAATCCCGCGCACCGGCACGCATGGCATTGAGCACCAACTGGTTATCCATGCCATCGCCCAGGGCCACAATGGCCAACATCGGTTTGGCTTCCAGCGCGCCCTCGATCAACGCACATTGCGCGACGACTTTTTCCCGATCCAGACCCACAAAAATCAGCCCGGCAAAGGTCACATCGACCAACGCCAGCAACTCATCCAGGCTGGTAGTGCCTGCACCCACGACTTGGCCCAGCGGCGCCAGAGCACCTTGCAGCCATTCAAGATCGGTGTTGTTGCGCGTAAGCGCGAGAAACGTCTGGCTCAGGCTTTGGCTCATTGGGATAGCCCGCTACGGTTATTGAACTTACCGTTTTCAAGGAAATACAGGCGGTACCAGTTGGGGTCGTAATTACGCAGCTTTTCGCCGGGCAATGACGGCAACTGGGCATTGGCCGCCAATGGCTGGACTAAATGCGGGGTCACAATCATCAGCAGCTCTTTCTCTTCACGGCTGATATTGGAGTCGCGAAAAAAGGCGCCTAACACCGGAATATCCCCAAGACCCGGGAATTTATTGACCTGCGAGCTGTTGCGGGTGCTGATCAGGCCGCTGATCACGAAACTTTCGCCATCGGCCAGGGAAATACTGGTGTCGGTGCGGCGAACATTCAGCCCCGGCACCAAAGTACCGGCGATATTCACGGCATTGGTGTAATCCAGTTCGCTGACCTCGGGCGCCACTTTGAGCATGACACGGTCACGACCGACCACCGTCGGCGTCAGCGTCAGGCGAATACCGAACTCTTTGTACTCAATCGACACGTTGTCGCTGCCGCTACTGGGCACCGGGATGGGCACTTCGCCCCCGGCCAGAAAGGTCGCGCTCTGCCCGCTCATTGCCACCAGACTGGGTCGCGCCAGGGTGTAGGCAAAGCCGCTGCCTTCCAGTGCATTGATCATGGCCCTGACCCGCCCCCCCCCAAAACCGATGTTGAAGTACTTGCCATCTGCAACTGGGCCACCGGTGATAAGGCCTTCAGCCGTGCTGAGAAATGAGCCCGGTGAGCCGAACAGGAAGTTGCTGCCCATGCCGAAAATGGAGGTGCTGGCTTCTTGAAGTTTGGTGCGATTGACCTCGACAAAACGAATATCGGTCTGCACCTGCACAGGCAGCGTCGGGTCTTCTGAAGGGGATACGGTGGCGCTGGTATAGCCGACAGTGGCTTTACCTTTGACGAACACCATGCTCTGGCGGGGTGATTTCGAACACGCGGTCCAGATCATCAGGCTGGTGGTGCCAGGCGCAACGCCGGTGAGCAAGAACGCATTGCTGCCATTGGCGTGCACATCGGCAATGGCCGGGTCACCGACCGCAATGCGTGAAATCGCGACAGGGGAATCCATTGCCTGTTGGGTGCCTTGCGCGACCTCCAGTACGGACGGCAACTGGCCCAGGGCTGCGCAATTGCTTGGAACAGCCAAGGCCATTTCAAATGGCGCGCTGCTTAAAATCAGAGTCCAGACAGCTCGTTTGTACAACACCGAAAAACGATGACTCATGCTGGGCTTCCTTGCAGTTCAGATTTTTTATTGGGCGGGCTGCTGAGCCGCTTGATTGCCGCGAATGATTTCGATACCCCGCTCACGCGTCACACCATTGGCCGTGCTGACCACCGGTGCTTTAGGCGGGCTGGTCATGGCTAACTGGTTGAATTGATAGAGGCTGCGCTTGGCCGACTCAAGGTTGGCGGAGGCGTCTTTTTCACCGGCCCAGTATTTGCTCAGGCGTTGTTCCTCAGCGCTGCGCACAGCCAAGCGCAGCGTGCCCGCCTGGGTCGCGAGCATCAGCTGGTTAAGTAACGGTTCTGGCACCGCCAGTACGGCAGTGCGCGCTGCTGCGCGGTTCTGGGCCTGTTTAAGGGCTTCTTCAGCGTTCAACGGCTGGCGGGCCAATTGACCATCGCTGGTCAGGCCCAACTCCTCGCCCACACTCAATACCCGCACGGCCGGCAATACCACTTGCGCAGACTGCTGAGGGTTGGCCGGGTCTTGACGCAGGAACAGCAGGATGTCGACGTAATCGCCGGGCGTGAGTTGCCCCCCCGCCCCACTGACTTCATCGATGGCCACGGCCAGCGCACGCTCATCCGGGCGAATCATGCGCGACAACGGCCCGCCGATTTCGAAACTCTGCTCATTCACCCATGTACCCGCATTGAGTGCTCGCCACGGCGTACGCCCCACAGCCTGATCAATGGCGGTCAGGCTGCCGGCGGGGACTGTGCGTAATTTTTCAAGGGTCACATCATCAGCTGTCAGGGCGACATGGGGAGGCACATCACGTACCAGCACCACCACGGGATGACGGGTCTGGTCTTCAACGTTTGCCACACCCTGCTCGACGACTTGAGTTACAGGAACCTGCGCAATCGGTTGTTGCCGTGAAATCACCAACCCCCAATAACCTGCAGCAATGGCACCCACGAACAAAACGGCGGCCAACATCAAACTGCGACGATTGTTCATGTAAAAACTCCCTTTTTCACTGCAAACGGCAGTCCATAAATCCTTCGTGATCAGGTATCGATCAACACATTGAAAACCGTTTCAACCATTTCGCTATTTGAAAATAGCGCAGGTATTTCAAATTGCCATTAGCCACTTTAAAAAGCTGCAAATAAATGCTGGAAGTTTGATTTGACACGCGTTTTCTGAAAATAACTTTAGTATTAATACTTTGGCATTAGTTCCTATTTACAGTTGAAGCAGAGGGGTTTATTGCCAATGCTGTGGGTGCAGATTCAACTTAGCGACACCTTATGTGCAGAGTGCTCCGATCGGTGCACCAAGGAGAAGTCAGATGTTTTTAAATACTGTTCTTAGCGTGTATGTTCCGGCCCGAACGTTTGTCGCGCATCAGGTTAAACAGTTTGCAAAACGGACTGAAGGTGCTTCAGCTATTGAGTACGCATTGATCGTGGCGATGGTTGCGATTGTTATTATTGCGGTTTCGCCGGACATTCAGTCGTCCGTAAAAACCATGTTTAACGACATTAAAAATGGCCTAGATGAGAGGCCTGCTTGATAGGGTTAATCGGCATGGGTTTAACCTTTTCCCGCCCATCGCTTCTTCTGGTGGATGACGAAGAAGAGGCGGTGATGGAGCTGGCCGAGCTGTTGGAGGGCGAAGGTTTTAGTTGCCATACGGCAACGTCTGTCATCAGCGCCCTTCAACTGCTGACTCTCAATCCTGATATTGCGCTGGTCATCACTGACCTGCGCATGCCAGAGGAAAGCGGCATTGCTCTGATACAGCGTCTGCGCGAGCACACGCAGCGTCAGCATTTGCCGGTGATCGTCATTTCGGGGCATGCCGATATGGACGATGTCAGTGATCTGCTGCGCTTGCAGGTGCTGGATCTGTTTCGCAAACCCATCTACCACGTGCGCTTGCTCAGTACGCTGGATCACCTCTTCCCTAAGTCTGTCTTGCAACAGTTGGCGCCTTAGAAGCCCCTCACCCTAACCCTCTCCCAGAGGGAGAGGGGACTGACCGAGCCGGGTTCAGATGCAACACACTTACGCCAGACCGCCTGAGTACTCCAACTTTCCCCAGTCCAGCTCCCTCTCCCTCTCTCTCTGGGAGAGGGGACTGACCGTGCCGGGTTCCGATGCAACGCATTAACGCCAGACCGCCTGAGTACTCGAACATCCTCTGGTCGATTTCAGATGCAACGCATTAACGCCAGACCGCCTAATTACTCCAACTTTCCCCGGTCCAGTTCCCTCTCCCTCTGGGAGAGGGCTAGGGTGAGGGTTTTACAGCTGATAACTGAAACTCAAGGTATAACGCGGCCTGCGGTTAAAGCTGTCCAGTGCCATGTCAGACATCGGCTTGGCCACCTCTAAAGCAATGTTGTAATAACGCTTGTCGCCAAAGCGCAGCCCTGCCGCCGCCGAGGACATGTCCGAACCTTTGAACGGCAGTTCGTTGAACCAGGTCTTGGCCTTGTCCAGCACCACATAAGGTTGCAACAACTTCACCCAGTCGCCATCACGGTTGAAACTGTAGTTAACCTCATAGGCAACACCCCAGCCCTTGTCACCCGAGGCTTGGTCATCCGGGTAACCACGACCAAAGTTTTGCCCGCCAAACACTGCCCTTTCACTGTCCGGCAAACTGTCATCACTCCAGTACAGCGCGCCCGACATCACCCCCTGCCAGTTGTCGAAGAAGCCATCACTCTGAACACCCGACAGGCGCAAACGGAAGAAATCCAGGTCATACCGGCTGCCGGTCAAGTTTGTCTCGGTTTTGGCACCCAACCCATTGATGCCCTGGTACACGCCGGCACTGACGATGCGCAACTGCTTGGCATCAGACTTGCGCCAATCCCCTTCTACCGCCAGCGCTCGCACATTGGTACGTTCGCTGATGGTCGGGTCATACCCGACGATTTCGTAGTCCGTGTTGTCGTTGACGCCATACAGCCGGGTGCCGATGCTCAGCCATTGATCGGGCGCAGCAATCAGCGGATGACTTACGCCCACCGAAAACCGGTCGTTCTTGCGATGGGGCTTAAGCTCAAAGCCGTCACTGGTGGCAATACTGGAGGCCGGGTCACTGCGATAGTGCGAGCCGTACAGACTCAGTTGCGTGCCTTCGGCATTGAGGTATTGGCTGTAATCAAGACGGTAGTAATGCTCTTTGTCGTGGCCCGGCGGAAACAAGCCGCTCAGGGTCAACTGCTCGGCCATGCCCGTCTGCGAATTGCTGCTCGCAGCAAGCAACGCCTGAGTGCTGTTACGGCTGCCTTCGGTCAGGCTCATGCTGGTGGTGAAGGGCTTTCGACTGGCAGTAATCTGCATCGTCGACGCACCATCGGTGGTTGTGGGTGGCGGCACTTGCGCCTGCAACGTCACGCCCGGCAGTCGGCCCATCAAGGTGGCATAGCGATCAAAGGTTTTACGGGTCAACGGGCGCTCTGCCTTCAGCTTGTCCGCCAAGTCATCGATCATGCCCCTGACCCGCCCCACATCGCCTTCAACGCGATAGTTGCTGATGTACCCCTCGACCAACACCACGCGCACCAACCCTTGATCAAAGTCCTGTGGCGGTAAAAAGGCATAGGACAGCAGGTAGCCGTCGGCCTGGTAGCGCTGGGTGATGGTGCGCGTAGCCTGGATCAATTGCTCCAGGGTGATTTCATGATTGAGCAACGGTTGGTAGGCAGCACCCAACTCCTTGAGGGGGTACACCGTCCCGCCTTCAATTTGCAATTTGCGGATGGTTAAACGTGTGCTCATCGTCAACGGTGCCGGCTGAGCAGCTTTGGGTTTGGGCAACTCAAGCGCAGGCGCCTGCGGGCGATAGGCATCGACCGGCAAGTTGGGCGTGGGCAGGGTTTGCAGGGTTTCATTACTGTTGAGGTAACGCGGAAGAGGTTCGGCACCCACGTAAGGCGTCAACGCCAACAATATAAAAGGGACGCAAGTTCGCATAAGACACTCCATGGTCTACTACAGCGGCAAAACGAGGGGGGCGCGTCATCTGACCGTGAAGCTACCCGGCATCAGCCCTACAACTTACACATGAAAAAAAACGAGAGATTGCTCACAATCTCTCGTCCAACCAAGCGTAGGCGCTGTAGGGAAGGCCGTCGAACCGGCCAGGAGCAATTCGTTAGTTTTTCTTGCCCAAGTTGCCCAAGCCGCCAAGTACGCCACCAAGCGCACCACCCAAACCCGTCGCAGGAGCACCCCCAGCAGCAGGCGCGGCCTGAACCACACCACCGACTGAACCCACCGCTGCACCGACAGTGCCGACCAGTGCGCCGACCGCATTGCCCGAACCCGCCGCAGGAGCACCCGGAGCAGCAGGCGCGGCCTGAACCAGACCACCGACTGAACCTACCGTTGAACCGACAGTGCCGACCAGCGCGCCTACCGCATTGCCTACCGGGTTAGCGGTAGTGCTCTCGACTTTGGCCCCCACACTGCTGACTGCACTGCCCACCTGATTCAACAGTCCGCTAACAGGAGCACCAAGCCCGGTGGCCGCGCCGACATTCTGGGTAACGGTCGTGACCGCCGTGGTGACCGGGTTCAGCGCCGTTGCTACGGTGCCAGTGACAGCGGCTACCGGAGCGCCTGCCGCCGTGTTAGCCACACCTGTGCCGCCCAAAACGGAGCCGGCTGAAGCCACCACATTACCTACGCCTGTTGCATTGCCGCCGCCCGCCTGAACCACGCCATTGGTGCTGCCTGCTGTCAGGCCGGCACCTACGCCATTAACCACCCCGCCAACGGTTTCCAGCAGGCCACTGCCGGCCAGGCCGCCCGAGCCTCCTGTGCTACCACCCCCTGTACCGACTGCCGGATTAACCAGGCCGCCAGCCTTGTCAGTAGCGCCCGCTACCGTGTTAAGCACACCGCCGACCAGACTGGTCACCGGGTTGTTACCCGTTGCCGCTACTTTGTCGCCCAGACCACCGACTGCGGTACTGACCTTGTTCAATACACCATCGACCGGAGCACCGAGGCCCGTGGTTGTGCCGACTTTACCGGTAGTGGTTTCCACCATGGAAATGACCGGCACCAGCACTTTGTCATTCACGGCGCCTGTTACGTTACTCAGCGGGCCAGTGGTTGCAGACCCGGTGAGCGTGTTACCGAGCATGGTGACTGACGTGCCGACCTTGCCAACCAGCCCTCCCGCTACGTCTGTGACTTTGTTGGTCACACCGCCCACGATCGGGATCTGACTGATCATCGTGTTGTCGAGCACAGTGCTGACGCCCGTGCCGACCGAAGTCACCCCTTTACCGATATCCGACACGGCAGTCGTTGCACCCGCAACCGTCAGCCCCAGCGAATCTTTATTGGTGCCCAGCGAGCCGAGGCCGTTGGTCAAGCCTGTGCCCACGGACGTCACTGCGTTGCCGGTATTGGTTACCAGGCCACTGCCCACCGTGCCAACCACAGGAACGGCGACCAAGCTATTGCCGATGCCGCTCACCACGTTGCCGACACCTTGAACACCGGTGCCAACTTGCCCGACTATCTGCCCTGTCACCAACGGTGTGGTGCCTGCACCTGTGCCGCCACCGCCACCGCCTGTGCCGCCACCGCCTGTGCCGCCGCCACCTGTGCCGCCACCACCTGTGCCGCCACCACCTGTGCCACCACCACCTGTGCCACCGCCACCTGTGCCGCCACCGCCTGTGCCACCGCCACCTGTGTCGCCACCACCTGTGCCACCGCCACCTGTGCCGCCACCGCCTGTGCCGCCGCCACCTGTGTCGCCACCGCCTGTGCCGCCGCCACCTGTGCCACCGCCACCTGTGTCGCCACCGCCTGTGCCGCCGCCACCTGTGCCACCGCCACCTGTGTCGCCACCACCTGTGCCGCCACCGCCTGTGCCGCCGCCACCTGTACCACCGCCACCTATGTCGCCACCACCTGTGCCACCGTCAGTTCCACCACCGGTTCCGCCGCCGGTTCCGCCACCGTCTGTACCACCTCCGGTTCCGCCACCAGTGCCATCGCCACCGCCAGCGCCACCGTCTCCACCACCCGTACCACCATCCGTACCGGCCTCAGGGGTGCTTGCCGAAACATGGCTTTTGGAACCGCCGCCACCACTGCTGCACCCTGCGAGGCTTACAGTCATTACCAACAGTAGGGCTGTACTTGTTTTTAACCACAGTTGAGTATTCATGTTCATTGTCCTGGCACACGTAACGACTAAGTTCGAAAGTTCTCTGTTCTGACGCCAGAGATACACTTCATCCGTGTACACATAACAAACCAGGACGCACTTCCAGACAATTCACCCCTTGGTATTAACGCCTTATATAACGCACTGAGCCTCAACCTTAATAACTAATACTTTGGCGTTATTGGTTATTAAAAAACCCTGTGTTTTCAACAGGGCAGATGTTCAATCAATTAAACACGCACCTTCGCTACCCCTTAGGGTATAACCACAATTGATTGCTTGTTACTCCACCACATTGAACCCGACCCGCGCCGTTTGGCCACTTTCATCCAGCACACTGAGTTCGTAACGGCCTACCTGCTCCAGTGCAGTGGTCAAGGTTTGCTCAAAGCCGCTGTCACCCAGCGGCCTGCCATTGAGAAACCACCAGCGCCGGCCATCGCCGCCCAACGCCGACAGGGTAAGCCGCACCACCGCCTGGCTTGACGCCGGGCTGCGCAGGCGATCCCCCTCGCGAACGCCGACAATGGTTAGCTGGGCGACTGAACTCAGCGCCGGCGGCGGGCACTGCGCCGAAGCCAGCGGCAAACGCGCTTCGCGCCGCTCAACACGAGGCAGCCACGGTTCAAGCGGCGCGGGCCACAAGGCGACTACGCGAGGCGTAGCACCGGGGCAGTGCGGCCCCACTCGCAAGCCCTGCGGGTCAACCCAGATGGTTTCGCGCAAACCCGAACCCAAAGGCTGGTCGGCAGCCAGTAAGGTCGGCGGTGTGGTGTGGTCCAACGTCCAGGCAAAACGCTGACGCCGACAATTCACATCAGTGCGATTCAAGGGTTGCCCCAACGGCCAGCAGATTGCCGCGACGCCGACCGTATCGGGTACCGGTGGCACCGGGCTGACAATGCCGCGCTGGCTGTCGCGATTACTCAGCACATCGTGCACTTGCAACATCAGCGGCGCAGCAGAAGCCAGACCAAATTGCCCCGGCACGGGTGTGCCATCGGGCCGGCCGATCCACACGCCGATCAAATAACGCGGCCCTACACCAATCGCCAGCGCATCGCGAAAGCCATAGCTGGTGCCGGTCTTCCAGGCCAGCGCCGGACGCTGAGCCAGTTCGGCCTTTGGATCGCGGTCGGGGCGGGCTTGCCCACTGAGAATGCGCCGGATGATCCATGCCGAACCCGGCGACAGCAGACGCCGCTCGCGCAGTTCGTCCTGTGGCTGTAAACGCAGGGCCGCACTTTTGCCGCCCCGCGCCAACGCGCTGTAACCACTGACCACGTCCTCCAGACGGCTGCCCGCCCCTCCCAGAATCAATGCCAGATTAGGCTCGGCCAACGCGGGCAGGCTGAGCGGCACACCACCATTGCGCAGCTCTGCGGCAAACCGCTTGGGCCCATACGCTTCGAGCAGTTGCACCGCCGGCAAGTTGAGCGACAGCGCCAATGCCGAGCTGGCGGACACCGGGCCACTGAAGCCCATCGAAAAGTTGCCCGGCCGGTAATCGCCATAACGACGCGGCACGTCCTGCAGGAGCGATTCGGAGTGAATCAGTCCTGCGTCCATGGCCAGCCCGTATAAAAACGGTTTCAGCGTAGAGCCGGGCGAGCGCAGGGCATGGATCATGTCGACATGGCCAAAACGTCGCGCATCATTGATATCCACCGAGCCTAAATAAGCCCGAACGGCCATAGTCTCGGTTTCCACCACCACAATGGCCGCCGAGGTGCGATCGGGTAAACGAGCTCGCCAGCCCAGCAATAAATCTTCAAGGCGACGCTGCAAGCCAGCGTCAAGGGTGGTGCGAATCAAAGGCGGACTATGAGGACGGTTTAATCGGCGCGCCAGCAAGGGCGCCAGACTGGGCTCCAGACGCGGCGCCAGCAGCAAAGGCTCTTGCAGCGCCTCAGCCACCGCACCCTGCGGCCACACCTGGTACTCGACAAGGCGACGCAGTACTTTGTCCCGCGCCACTTGCGCGCGCGCCGGGTAACGGTCAGGCCGCAGGCGGCTGGGCGCTTGCGGCAGCACCGCCAATAACGCGGCTTCAGAGTGAGTGAGGTGCAGCGGTGACTTGCCCAGATACGCCCAACTGGCGGCGGCGACGCCTTGCAGCGTGCCGCCAAACGGTGCGCGATTGAGGTACAGCGTGAGGATTTGCTCTTTGTTTAAATGCCATTCCAGCTGTGCCGTGCGCCACAACTGGCGCAATTTGCCGGTCAACGTGCGCTCATGCGGATCGAGCAAGCGCGCGACTTGCATCGACAGCGTGCTGCCGCCGGACAACACCCGCCCCCCGGTCAGGTTCTGCCAGGTGGCACGCCCCAGCGCCAACGGGTTTACCCCGCGGTGTTGATAAAACCAGCGGTCTTCATAGGTCAGCAACGCTTCAAGGTAATACGGCGACACCTCATTGAGGTGCACGGGATAGCGCCACACCCCCTGGGCATCAGCAAAACGCCATAACGGTGTGCCATCTTCTGCCAGTACCACGCGGGCCATATCGTCCTGCGGCAAGGGCAATGGCCAAAGTCGATCCGCCAGCCACAGCAGTACGCATCCCGCCAGCAGGCTGCCCGCACTCCACAAGACGATGTTTTTAAGACGAGAACTCACTCACACTCACTCGTAACGCAACTTTAAGCCATGACTGGTTGCCCAATGGCCATCTCTGGCACAGTGGCCATCTTATTGAACGGAATATATCCATGTACGTAGAAAGCTTCGCTGGAAACCTTGGCCTCTGGCTTGGCCAGATTGTGCACTTTATTGTTGAATCCTTAAGTGGTCTGTTCACGGCCATTACCCAGGCGGGCGGCAACTTCATTGACGGCATGGCCCGTGCCCTGGGCATGGACACTTCAATTGTCAGCATCGCGGTACTGGTGATCGGCTTGTTGTTTTTGTACAACGCCGTACGCGCCTTTATGCGCGCCTCGATCATCGGTGGCGTGATCTGGCTGCTGTTGGGTTTGTGGATCTTGAGCTGGGTGATCAGCTAACCCCTGGCGCTCTTAACGTAGCAGTTGCCGAAGGCGACGTTCGGCGGCGTAGCCGTCGCAAAGCCTAAAGATGCGGTCTTCCAGGGTACACCGCGTGGCAGGCTTTACGACGGCTGCGCCGCCGGACGCAGCCTCGTTCCTTCGGCAGCTGCTACGAGCAAGTCTTTTACCGGCCTTTTATCACCATCTCCCCCGGTGTTTCGCCCACGGCTTGCCAGTTCGGCCGGTACATGGACTCCACCTGCGGCGGGGGTACCCGGTAAGTGCCCGGCGTGACTGCCCGGGCCAGATACAGCAGGTGCGCAGTGCCGCTGCCCTCCAGTTTCAACGCAGCCACATAACGATCATCGCGGTATTCCTGATGCTCCACATTGGCGTTTTGCATGTCCTCGCGCCATTGCTTGACCTCAGTGCTGGCATTCTCAAGGCTGGCAGCACTTTGCCCCAGGTTCTGGTTTTCCAGCTCAAGACCTGCGGGCAGTAAATCCACCACCAAGGCATCCGGCACCGACTGTTTGGCCGTGACCGCGATATGAACCAGCACCAGATCACCACTTTTCAAAGCGTTGAGATCAAGCGGCTCGCCATTCATGCCCAGATACTCACGGCGAATGCTCATGTTTTCACCCTCCGCCACCGGAGCCTGCTGTGGATAACCCGAAATCGTCAGCTGCTGATACACCGTGTCGAGACCTTCGTTACGCACGCTCAGCGGTGTGCCCAGCAGCGGCCCGTCGAGCTTCATACCCGACTGGCGATTGTTCAGCTCGCGGATTTGACCGCCACTGTTGAGTTGAGCTGACCAGTCAACTTCTGGCTTGCTCAACAGGTCACGCCCCGCAAGGAACAGCGAATTGCGTTCTTGGGTCGATAGCCAAGCACTCGCCGCCAGTTGGTCTGACAATTCAAACAGACGCTGTTCACGCTGCGCAGTCATCAAGTCGTTCTCTTCCAGCAACGCCAGAATCAATGCCTGATCGCGTAGCGGGCTGCCGTAATCGCCCAACCATTGATCGCCTTTGCGGGTTACGGCCAAGCCCGCCACCAACGCCTGATCGGCACGCGACTGGTCGCCCATCTTCTGCAAGGCAATCGACAGTTGCACCAGCGGCAGACCGGACAAGGCATCGCTGCGTCGCTCAAAAATGCTGCGCAATGCGCCCAGTGGCGCCTGCTGGCTGCGAGCTAACACCAATGCGGCATACGCTTGAACGGCAAAACGGGTGTGATTGAGATTGTCGCTGTAATCGGCCTCAATCAGATTACGTTCTTGCACATAGCGCATCAGGCGTTGGCTGGCCTGTTGCAGCGCCTGGCGTGGCACTGCATAGCCTTGATCCCTCGCGCGCAAGAGGAAGTCAGTGATGTATGCCGTCAGCCAGTACTCCTCCTGACCGTCCGCGCCCCACAGGCCAAAGCTGCCGTTATAGCGCTGCATGCCTAAAAGACGCTCGATACCCAACTCGATTTTGCGTGTGCGCTCGGCGTCCGGCTCACCTTCAAGCCCCAGCCGTTTGAGCAACGCCGCATCGGCATACAGCGCCGGGTACAGGCCACTGGTGGTTTGTTCGGAGCAACCATACGGATAGGCTTTAAGCGCACGTATTTGCTCGCCCAGGTTCAACGGCGGGCGGCTCGACAAGCTCAACAATGCCTCTCGCCCCTCGGGTTCAAAGGCTTGCAACTCACCCTCAGGCAAAGTCCACGGCTGATCCTTGAGCACAGCGCGGTAGTGCTTGAGCATGGCCGGATACGCCGGGCGCACACCCAGGGTCCACTCGCGGCTGAACGGCGCCAGGGTTTCACCCGGCAGGTTGAGGCCGTTGACCGTCACCTTGACCACACCACTGCCGTAGCCGCCCTGGGCCTTGACCGGGATCTGCAAGGTGCTGCGCTGGCCAGGGCTGAGGGTGACACTCTGCTGTGCATTGCCGAGCAGACTGAGCTGCCCCTCGGCTTCGAGTTGCACCTTCAGTGTTTGCGGGATGTCGGTCAGGTTGGACAGGTCCAACGCCAGACGGGTCTGGTCACCCCCCGCCAAAAAGCGCGGCGCAGCCAGCTCCGCCACCAGGGGCGCTGCCACTACGGTTTTGGCCTGCGCCATGCCGTAGCGGTCGTCCGTCCAGGCCTGGGCCATCAGCCGCAACTCGCCATTGAAGTCGGGGATATTCACGCTGACCTCGCCTTCGCCGTGCTCGTTCAGCGTCACCGGTGCGCTTTGCAGTGCCACGATGTTCACGCTGGTCGCAGGCCGTTTACCGCCTTTGGCCAGCGCCGCATCACCGCCGAAAGCCAGACTGGCCAAACGGCCCTGCCCGGCTTCGATCAATTGCCCATAAATGTCCAACTGATCCGCGCCATACGCCTTGCGCCCAAACAGGCTGGCGTACGGGTCGGGGGTCGGATAGTCGGTGATATTCAGCACGCCGGCATCTACGGCGGCGAGCAACACATGAGCGCTTTCAGGGATGCTGCCGTCTGCATTTTTGACTTTAAACTTAACGGTCAACGGCTGCTTGGGACGCATTTTCTCGGGGGCATCCAGGGTCAACGACAACTTGCGCTGACTGCGATCCAGCGGCAAGTGCAATACCCCGACCGCCCGCTTGGGCGTGACATTGGTTTTGCGTTCGCCGGGACGAATTACCAGCGCGCTGATGTACAAATCGTGGCGCGCCCAGCTCGGGTCGAGTTTGACGTCAAAGGTCTTGCCCTCGGCGGGCACCTCGACTTCTTCCCACCACAGAGGGCCATCGCTGCCTTCAACCAGCAGATAGCCTTTACCCGGTGCCGGCGGCGTGACCGTGACCCGGGCGGTTTCGCCCTCTGCATACGCGGCTTTATCCAGTGTCAGCTTGACCTGATCCGGCCGTACGGCACCGCCTTCGGCGTTGTCTTGCGCACGATAACCGGCCCAGAACCTCAAGCTGCTGATCAGACCGGTACTCGGGTCCTCAACTTCAACCCGGTAAGGGCCCCACTCCACCGGGAAGCTGACCTTGGCGGTTTCTCCAACTTTCAGGTTGACGGTTTCTTCGTTCAGGTTGAGAAACTTCTCGTTGTAGTGATAGCTCCAGCCATCGCTGTCGGAGTAGTTCCAGTAGTAATCGCGGCGCTCGCGCACCAGTCGAACCTTGAGGTTTTCAGCCGCCAGCTTATGGCCGTCCTTGTCTGCCACCAGCAGCTCAAACTCAACCGGACCATCGCCGTCGGTTTCAGTGCCTTCAAACAGGCCGCGAACACCGGGTACCCGCTCGGCGGGCCACACCGGTTGTACCAGTCGGCGGGTGATCGGACGCCCGCCCGACTCTTGCAAGCTGGCTTGAACAATCAGTTGCAGCGGTGACTTGGCCTGGCTCCACTGACTTTGCAGGTGAAGGGTTTGTTTACCATCGGCATCCAGAACGCTCTCGTCCAGTTCCAGATCCTGAGTCAGTTCGCTCTCGGTCACCGAACCAAATTGATAGCCCGGCAAACTGCTGACGGCCTCACGCAACGGGCGCACATAGACTTGCCCACTGAGCCGATTACCGGCTGCCGGTGCGCCGTACAGATAACGACCTGTCACTTCAATGTCAGCGGTTTGATCGGGGCTTAACGGCGTATCGCTTCCCTTTAGCTCCAGGGCCATGCGCTCGGGCAAGAAGTCTTCGACCAAAAACTCATAGAGCTGCGGCTTGCCGTCCCCCAGGTCGAAGACCAACTGCCAGCGCCCGGTCGGCGCCTCGCCAGCCAGTTGCAGCGGGTATTGATAAAAACCCGAGGCATCCGGCGACCAGACAAATTTGCGACTGACTTGCTCGTCGGGGCGGCGCACCTCAACCGTGACCGGTTGCGGCGTGACCGGCTTGCCATCGCGGTCACGCAACAAGGCATTGAGCAACACGGTTTCACCGGGGCGATAGAGATCGCGCGGGCCGAACACAAAGAACTGCAATGGGTGCGCGGTCGGGCCGCCAATGTCGAATTCGGCCAGATCCAGCGCCGCGGTATTCAGACGCAACAGGCTGGTCTGGTCGCCCTGGCGGGCAAGCAGAACTTCAGCCTTGGGTGCAAGCGCGAGTTGCGCATGGCCAGCCTTATCCGTTTTGCCTTGCGCCAGTCGCTTGCCTTTGCCGTCGAGCAGTTCCAGCTCCACATCGGCCAATACCTTGCCGCCTTCCAGGGCCTGAGTGAATACGTCCAGGCGTTTCTGATAACGGTGTACGGACAGGCCTATATCACTGAGGGTGAACAGTGTGGCAGGTGTCGAATAGTTGTAACTGCCTGAGGGTTTCATCACCGCCATATAAACGCCGGGTTGCTGTAACGCTTTGATCCCGGAGGTGGGCAGGATGAGGGTTTCGCGCGTGTTACGCGCCGGGTTCAGATCAAAACGGCCACCGTAAACCAGATCCGCCATGCTCAGCAGGTCCTTGGCTTCGTAGCTTTGCAGGCTGCTGTTGCGCCCCCACTGGGTCAGAAAGGCCGGCAATGACTCGGGTTTGACCCGGAAGAAATCAACATCGACTTTATCGACATTCAGCGCAATGACCGGCAAGCCTTCTGCCAGCCGCGTGGGCAGCACACTGCCTCGGCTGGCAAACCCTACAGTGGGTTGCAGGTCGCGGGTTTCCAGGCGGGCCGTGTACTCGGCGGCCAGTGTGGCGCCGTTCACCGCGCGCAAACCGGGATCAACCGTCAGGATCAACTTGCGCTGTGGTTCGATATGGCGCAGGCGCAGTTCCATCAGGTTATTGGAAAGCTCCCAGGCGCCATCGATCTTGCCGGTTTTGGCGTCCACCAGGTGCAATTTGTCGGTAAGGTTTTGCTGCGGGTCCAGCGGCACCGAGAAGCTGACAGACAACGTACTGGCACCGTCCAACTGTACCTCGGAGACGTCCACCACACTTAACTCGCGCCCGGCATAGCGCTCGGCCAGCACCTTGACGTCCGCAACCGGTTGGGCTTTGGCCGTTGGTGTATCGGACGTTCCCGAGGATGAAGAGTCGCAAGCGCTCAGCAGCGCTAACGCGCAAGCCAGAAACAATCCTTTGTTCAGCATGGGGTACTCATTGACTGGGCAGTTAAGGGGTCGACTATATAACAGCCCGTGTTGAACGGCAGCCCCTCACCCCAACCCTCTCCCGTGGGAGAGGGAGCTGACCTGCTTTGAGTCCCCTCTCCCTCCGGGAGAGGGTTAGGGTGAGGGCTGCCTTTGCCTTTAGTCCCCTCTCCCTCTGGGAGAGGGTTAGGGTGAGGGCTGGCTTGGGCTACAATCGCGCTCCCTCAAGGAGCCTGCATGTCCTCTTCCCTCTTAGCTGACTGGCGCGACCGCCCCACCCATCGCCGAGTGTGGGCGCTGGCGGCGCCCATGATTCTGTCGAATATCTCAGTGCCGCTGGTCGCTCTGGTCGACAGCACCGTCATTGGTCATTTGCCCCACGCTCACCAACTGGGCGCAGTGGCCGTCGGTGCCAGCCTGTATATCTTCCTGGCCTGGATGATGGGCTTTCTGCGCATGGGCACCACCGGCTTTGCCGCGCAGGCCGCCGGGCGTGGCGATGGCAACGCATTACGGCAAATCTTGCTGCAAGGCCTGTTACTCGCCGCAGGGCTTTCCCTGCTGCTGGGCGCTATTGCAATCCCGTTCAGCGGCGTGGCCCTGAGCCTGATGCAACCCTCAGCCGAGCTGCATGAGCTGACGCTGGAGTTCTTCCACATCCGGCTCTGGGGTTTGCCCGCCGCGCTGGCCAGCTATGCGCTGGTCGGCTGGTTTCTGGGCACGCAGAACGCCCGTGCGCCGCTGGCCATTCTGCTGACGACCAATCTGGTGAATATCGCGCTTAACCTCTGGTTTGTGCTCGGACTGGACTGGGGAGTCGCCGGTTCGGCCCGGGCATCGGTGATTGCCGAGTGGAGCGGTGCCCTGCTCGGCCTGTACCTGACACGCGGGGCATTGCGCGTGTATCCGGGCAAGGTGCTGTGGGCCGCATTGCGCGTGTGGCGCAACTGGCAGCCATTGCTGGGGGTCAACCGCGACATTTTCATACGCAGTCTGGTGCTGCAATCCGTGTTCTTTTCCATCACTTTGCAAGGCGCCCGCCTGGGTGATGCCACCGTGGCGGCCAATGCGCTGCTGCTTAACGGCCTGTTGCTGACCGCCCATGCGCTGGATGGTCTGGCCCACGCGGTTGAAGCCTTGTGCGGACACGCCATCGGCGCTCGTGACCGCGAGGCGCTGCGACGCTCGATGGTGGTTGCGTGCGGCTGGTCACTGCTAGCCAGTCTGGCCTTTACGCTGCTGTTTTTGTTGGGCGGGCATTTGTTTGTGCAGATGCAAACCGATATCGCCAGCGTGCGAGAAACTGCCTTCCAGTACTTGCCATACCTTGCGGTGCTGCCGTTGATTGCCGTGTGGAGTTACTTGCTGGACGGCTTGTTTATCGGCGCGACCCGCGCCCGCGAAATGCGCAATGCCATGCTCATCAGTGCCGTGATCGCCTTCCCCGTGGCCTGGGCGCTGCACGGCTATGGCAATCACGGCCTGTGGATAAGTTTCTTGCTGTTTATGGTGCTGCGCAGCGCCACACTGGGTGTCTATGCGTGGCGCATGCAGCGTCGGGATCAATGGTTCAACTCATAAAAAAACGCCGCCCCCCTGTAAGGGAAGCGGCGTTTTTTTACAGCTTCGCGAAACTTACGAAGACAGGTATGAGGAACGCGTCAGGCCCAGCCGCAGCGCGTCCAGATACTGGGTGCGCTCTTTGACGCTGATGTTGGCGCTGGCCACTTTGTCGCGGTAGTGAGTCATCAGCTCCTCCGGCGACAAGTGCACGTAACGCAGCATGTCTTCGATGGTGTCGTGGGTCTCGATACCGGCGTGGTACACGCTGCCATCCGGGTTCTGGTAGATGTTCACCGAGTCGGTATCACCGAACAGGTTGTGCATGTCACCCAGAATTTCCTGATAGGCGCCAACCAGGAAGATGCCCAGCAGATAGTCTTCGCCTTCGTTCAGACCATGCACCGGCAGGCTGGTTTCGATGCTTTGCTCGTCAACGTATTGCTTGATCTTGCCGTCAGAGTCGCAGGTCAGATCTTGCAGCACGGCGCGACGCAGCGGCTCTTCGTTCAGGCGGTGCAACGGCAGAATCGGCAACACCTGGCCAATCGCCCACGTGTCCGGCAGGCTCTGGAAGACCGAGAAGTTGCAGATGTACTTGTCGGCCAGCTTGTCGTTGAGTTCGTCCAGCACCTGACGGTGCGAACGCTGACGCGCTTTCAACGAGTTGTGCAGGCGACGGCACACCGCAAAGTAGCACTGCTCGGCCAGGGCTTTTTCAGCCAGGTTGATCTTGCCGTCTGCGTACTGGGCCGCGATGTCGCTCATGTAGTGCGTGGCACGCCAGTAGGTTTCGGTGACCATCTCAATGTCGGTCGGGCCCAGCAGGTCAACCAGCCATTGCACGGTTTCCGGCAGGCTTTCCTTGTTCTGGATCTCGGGCACGTCGTCGTTGTGCTTCTCGACGTCGGTCACTTGCACCACCAGCATGGCGTGGTGGGCAGTCAGCGAACGGCCGCTTTCAGAGAAAATGTGCGGGTGCGGCAGGCTTTGCGCATCGCAGAACTCTTTCAGCATGCCGACCACTACGCCAGCGTAGTCGTCCATGTCGTAGTTGATCGAACTGGCATTGCGCGAGTGTGTGCCGTCGTAGTCAACACCCAGGCCACCGCCCACGTCGATATGGTCAACCGGCAGGCCGAGGTTACGCAGCTCGCCGTAGTAACGAATCGCTTCCTTGAAACCGTGCTGGTAGTCCGCCAGGTTGGCGATCTGCGAGCCCATATGGAAGTGCAGCAGGCGGATGCCTTGATCCAGACCCGCGGCGCGGAAGCGCTCAACCACCGACAGCAACTGTGCAGCAGACAGACCGAACTTGGACTTCTCACCGCCGGTGTCCGCCCACTTGCTCGACGCCAACGACGACAGGCGCACGCGCAGGCCAACCTGTGGCTTGACCTTGAGCGAGGCCGCTTCTTCGATCACCAGGTCAACTTCGGATTCTTTCTCGATCACGATAAATACGTTGTGACCCAGCTTTTGGCCCATCAGCGCCAGACGAATGAACTCACGGTCCTTGTAGCCGTTGCAAACAATGGTGCCGCCTTTGGGGGCCAGCGCCAGCACGGCCAGCAACTCAGGCTTGGAACCGGCTTCAAGGCCAATCGACACGTCCTTGGTGGCGATGATGTTTTCGATCACCGCTTCTTGCTGGTTAACCTTGATCGGGTACAGCGCGGTGTACTGACTCTGGTATTCCAGACGCTCGATATTGGCATCGAAAGCGCCGGTCAGTTGGCGTACACGGTCTTGCAAAATATCGGGAAAACGCACCAGCAATGGCAAGGACAAGCCACTTTTGCGCAGTTCGTCGACTTGCTCGTACAGATCGATGGGCGAACTGTTCGGGCCGTTCGGACGGACTTCTACGCGACCGGCTTCATTGATCGCGAAATACCCGGCCCCCCAATGGCGAATCCCATAAACACTGCGGCTGTCCGCAACTGTCCATTGGCTGCCATCGTCTTTGCGTGTGCGTCGTACGGACATCGAAGTCCCCTATATAAGTCAAAAAGCCCAACCTGATCGCAGGCTGGCGCAGTCTAAAGCGTGAAAGTGACGATTCGTCTGTGCAGGGTAGACCGCTGCAACAGCTCGGAGTTTAGAAACCCGTCAGAACAGGTTCTGTGAAAACCATGGCCAGCAGTGCCTGAAGCCCTTCAGGGCAGCAGCACAGCTCAACGGTGGTCTTCACAGAAGCTGCTAACCGCCAGACTTCTTGGCTTTGAACCCGTGCTTGATCAACTCGCCAAGCAGCAGTTCGACGTGATCACCCTGGATCTCGATAATGCCGTCTTTCAATGCACCGCCTGTACCACAGCGTTTTTTCAACGTTGTGGCCAGCTCTTTGAGGGCATCTTCAGCCAGTGGCACACCGGTTATTGTCGTAACCGTCTTGCCACCACGGCCCTTGCTTTCGCGGCGCACGCGAGCAATGCCATCACCGGCAGGGATCTGGGTTTGTTTGCAGGTACAGGTGTCCACCGGCTGACGACAGTCCGGACAGTGACGACCTGCGTCGGTGGAAAATACCAGGCCACCAAGGGCGGCGAAGGATGCGGCTTTTTTGGCCACCGGCAATCCTCATATGGAGGACAAAGAATTGGCCGGTGCAGGACGCGGGAGCGCCACGCTATACCGACCGCGAAGCCCCACTCTGGCAGGGGCAGCGCAACTCGGGCGGGAAAGCCGCCCGAGCCTGAAAAAGGTCGCGCAGTGTAACGACAATTTCGCCGTGGCCCAAGAGCCAATTGGCGCCAATTTACAAATCCTGCGCCTTAACCGGTAGCCGCTGCCGCAGGCTGTGACAAGGGCTATCGGGCCTTAAGGATTTCGGGGCCGCTATGCACCCCATCGCAGCCTTCGGCAGCGGCTACAGGGTTTGGCTTTGAGCAAGATACCGTTTCAGGGCATCCAGTGAATCGGGGCAGAAATTCTGCTGTTCACTCAAACGCAACGCTTTGGCTACCGGCATAAATAACGCTTGCTGAACCTCTTCAGGTTGAACCCGCAACGGGCCATCCCAAACCGCCGAAAACACGCCGCACCACAGATGGTTTTGCGGGCCCTCAAAATAGAAACGCTCATGGGCCGTCAGCGGCACATTTCTGACGCCCAGTTCTTCATCCAACTCGCGGGCGGCCGACTCGGCGTAGCTTTCATTCACGCCCACCATGCCGCCTGCCGCCACATCCCAAAACCCCGGGTACAACGCTTTGCTCAAGGTGCGCTGATGTACGCACAATTCGCCCGACGAGTTGAACAAAAGAATGAACGTGCCGCGCCCGATCAACCCTTGCTCGCGCAGTTCATGACGCGGTTTGGCACCGAGCACGCGGTCATCACGGTCGACCCAGACCACTTGTTCAACATCCGAGGCCGCACGGTGCGCGGCCTCATTGACTGATATAGACATGCCTTAGCCTTGTGACAGCAGTTGACGCAAGTCCATGACCGCCGCGTTGGCGCGGGAAATATAGTTGGCCATGACCAGCGAGTGGTTGGCCAAGACACCATAGCCACTGCCATTGAGAATCATCGGGCTCCATACCGGCTCTTGCGCAGCTTCCAGTTCACGAATGATCTGACGCACGCTCACCGTGGCGTTCTTCTTGGCCAGTACATCGGCAAAGTCGACCTCGATGGCCCGCAGCAAGTGCGACAACGCCCACGCTTGGCCACGCGCTTCATAGAACACGTTATCAATCTGCATCCACGGGGTTTCGACAATTTCTTCGTCAACCACCGGGACTTGCCCCGGTTGCAAGCTCTCGGTTTTCAGCGCGCTATTGAGCTTCACACGCCCCACGCTCGCCGACAGACGCTGCGACAGCGAGCCCAAACGGGTACCCACATCGCCCAACCAGTTGTTCAGGTTGTCGGCTCGTGCATAGAACAGCGCGTTTTTCTGACTCGGATCAGACAGTCGCGCCTGATAACGGCTCAGAGAATTGATGCCTTCCTGATATTCGGATTCGCTGGACGGCAGCATCCAGCTCTTGTTGTCAAAGTTGAAGCGCGGTTCGGCCTTGGCCAGATCAGCATCTTCAGCCGACTGTGATTGCGAACGGGCAAAGTCTTTACGCAAGGCGCGGGTCAGGTCACGCACCTGCACCAGCACGCCATATTCCCAGCTGGGAATGTTGTCGAGCAGCACACCTGGCGGCAAGCGGTCATTGGACAAATACCCCCCAGGCTTATTCAGCAAAGTACCGGCTACCGTTTTAAGTGTTTCGACGGTGGTGAAGCCCGGCACCATTTGCTTGCCTTCTTTTTCGGCGGCCATTTGCGCATTTTGCTGAACCGGGAACAAGTCAGGCTCCTGGCTCCAATACCACCCCAGACCCAGGCATACCACCACGTAAATGCCGAGCAAAACGGCAATGGAGCGGCTAAGCAGAATACTTTTGAAATAGCCACGCGGCTGCGCGTGGCTTTCCTTGACCGACTCGCGGGCACTGCCCTCACGTTTCTTCCAGTCCAGCATGGCCATATCCTTTCAATATCAGGTTCAACAATTCGACCACAACCCTAACCCATCGTGCTGCCTGTAGGTGCACGTTTTTAAATCAAGGCTTAATGCATCTCTTTTTCAGAATGGCCTTGTCCCGTCATTCGACTGACACCCTATAGAAGAGTACTTAGGCTGCCACCCGCCCTCCACCTGATACTTATGACAGTAGCCGTTCTGGCTCAAAGGCGTTTTACTTGACCCGCGTTTTAAACGATTGAAACCCTGTATTTCACAGGCGGCACTGCCATGAGAATCGTCATTTTCATTGTGCTTCTGCTCTTCGTCCCGCCCGGCAACAGCGCAACCTTGCATATAGAAAACAACTCCAGATACCTCGCTGTCATTATTCAAAACACGGGCGGCTATCCCTGTTTACACCCCCCCGAAACAGTCAACCCGTGCCTGGTGCCTCCGCAAGCCCACTTTGCTTATGAGCTGGTGGACGATGAAGTCGCAAACGAGAGGCTGTTTATTGTTTCGATGCCCGCCCAACTGGACGCTACCCATGACGCGCTTAACAAACACCCGTTCAAAAGTGTCGCCAGCTATACGTATCGACCCAGCGGCCCGTTGAGATATGAACAACTGACGTGCCACACCCCGACAAATGAAGGGATCGGTATTCGGCTCGTACTGGAAGGCATTGTTGATGTTACGTGCAATGTCGCCAACGATCAGCGTGTGACATGGGTCTATAAACGTAACGACATCAACTTGAAGTTGATCCTCTATGACCTTCCCGCCCTCAAAAACCCGTATCGCTCCAATCCATAACAATACGACGCGTGCACGCGCGCTTCCGGGCATCGGGTATCAGCACAGCTCAGGCCACTCCGTTATCATGCGCCCACGTTTGATTTGCGAGGGTCCTATGCGCCGCTTGATCTGCCTTCTGTTCATGCTTTGCACCCTGCCAGCCATGGCAACCGGGTTGCTGGACAACCGCCCCAGCTCGACGCTGGGTGCAATCAATAACAGCCGCGACTTCTTGCCGGTGCGAGAAGCCTTCAAGCTCAACCTGATCGAAAGCACACCCACATCGATCAAACTGCGCTTTGTACCGACCGAAGGGTATTACCTGTACCGGCACCGCTTCGCCTTTAAAACAGAGCCCGCCGATATCGCCCTGGGCACTGTAAATTTGCCCGCCGGCGAGCAAAAGCATGACGAATACTTCGGCGATGTAGAGGTCTACCACGGCATTGTCGATGTCGACATCCCGCGCCCGGCCGACGATACGCGCCCCTTTACCCTGGTCGTTACCTATCAAGGCTGTGCAGACAAAGGGCTGTGTTACCCCCCCGAGACAGAGCGCCTGAGCATCGGTGCAACCGGCGCGACAGTATCCGCAGAGATGGCCCCCGGCGATGAAATGTCGTGGAATTGGCGCGAACTGGCGTTGTTTTTCCTCGCGGGGCTTGGCCTGACATTTACCCCCTGCGTGTTGCCGATGCTGCCGATTTTGTCCGGCGTGGTGCTGCGCGGCCAAGTGGGTGGCCTGCGCGGTTTCAGCCTGTCGCTGGCCTACGTATTGCCCATGGCGGCCTGCTTCGCGCTGCTGGGTGCGCTGATGGGGATGTTCGGCGCTCAACTCAATCTGCAAGCACGGCTGCAATCGGTGTGGGTGCTGGTGCCGTTTGCGCTGTTCTTTGGCATTTTCGCGCTGGCTATGTTTGGAGTCTTCGAACTGAAGTTGCCGCAGGCCCTCAGCAATCGCCTTGACCGTGTCGCCAATCGAACACAGGGCGGCTCACTCTGGGGTGCGGCCGTGCTGGGCGTAGTGTCCAGCCTGCTGGTTTCGCCTTGCGTCTCCGCGCCGCTGGCCGGTGCATTGTTGTATATCAGCGCCAGTGGCGATGCCGTGGGAGGTGGGCTCAAGCTGTTCGCCCTCGGCCTGGGCATGGGCGCTCCGCTGCTGTTGGTCGCAACGGGCGGTGCGGCGTGGCTTCCCAAAAGCGGCCCTTGGCTGGTCAGCGTAAAAAATGCCATTGGCGTGCTATTGCTTGGGCTGGCTATCGGCTTGCTCAGCCGCGTTTTACCCGGGCCCGTCACGCTGCTGTTGATCGGTTCGCTGGCGGCCGGTGTGAGCCTGTTTCTGGGTACGCTCGAGTTCATCTACAAAGCACCACGCCAGCGCCTGGCGCAGTTGCTCGGTCTGTTCTTGCTGGTTTACGCCCTGGCGTGCTGGTTTGGCGCGCTCAGCGGTCAAAGTGACCCATTCAATCCTGTCGGCCATGCCCAAACGTCCACTGTAGCCACGCCCAACACTGCGCAGCCCGACGGCCAATGGCTGACCGTGAGCACCCCGGACGAACTGGACAGCGCACTGGCTGCGGCTAAAAACGCAGGCAAACCGGTGCTACTGGACTGGTACGCCGACTGGTGCATCAGCTGCAAAGTGATCGAACACGAAGTCCTCAACGCGCCCAATGTCCTCACGTTGCTCAAGGGCTATCAGCTCGTGCGTTTTGACATGACCGCCAGCAATGCCGAGCAGCGCGCTTTACTGGATCGCTACGCACTGTTCGGTCCTCCGGCACTGATGTTCTTCGACAAAAACGGCGAAGAAAAAAGTGACCAACGGGTCATTGGCGAGATCAATGCACAAGACTTCGCCGAACGTGTCGGCAAAGCGAATGACCAGACTTAGAGCCTCAGTCATAAACTTTTCGCGAACATCGGTCATCGTGCTGGCTATTGCAGTTAACTGGACAGCCAATCGACTTTTCGGCATAGTCGCCCGTCACTGTTAACTGCACACACATAACAAGGAACAGCAGATGGCGACTTTTCTGGTTCTGCACGGCCCCAACCTGAACCTGCTAGGCACCCGCGAACCGGGGGTCTACGGCGCTACCACCCTGGCGCAAATCAATCAGGATCTGGAGCAGCGAGCCCGCGATGCCGGTCACCATTTGCTCTACCTGCAAAGCAATGCCGAGTATGAATTGATTGACCGGGTACATGCTGCGCGCAACGAAGGCGTGGACTTTATCCTGATCAACCCGGCTGCTTTTACCCACACCAGCGTGGCATTACGTGACGCGCTGCTGGCGGTGAGCATCCCATTCATCGAAGTGCATTTATCTAACGTGCACAAACGCGAACCTTTCCGCCATCACTCCTACTTCTCCGACGTTGCAGTAGGTGTGATCTGCGGCCTTGGCGCCAGCGGTTATCGACTGGCCTTGGAGGCCGCCCTGGAACAGCTTGAACTACAAGCTAAACGCCCCTGACCGACCCATTGGGAGTTGACGATTCATGGATATCCGTAAAGTTAAGAAACTGATCGAACTGCTGGAAGAGTCCGGCATCGACGAGCTGGAAATTAAAGAAGGCGAAGAGTCCGTACGCATCAGCCGTCACAGCAAGACTCCAGCTCAGCAGTTCTACGCACCCGCGCCAATGCAACAAGCTCCGGCTGCCGCTCCAGTGGCTGTGGCCCCGGTTGCCACCGTGACCGAAGCGCCTGCTGCACCAAAACTGAACGGTTTTGTGGTTAAGTCGCCAATGGTCGGTACGTTCTACCGCACGCCTTCGCCTACCTCGCCTGCCTTCGTTGAAGTCGGCCAGAGCGTAAAAGTCGGCGACACCATTTGCATCGTTGAAGCGATGAAAATGATGAACCACATCACCGCTGAAAAAGCCGGTGTTATCGAGTCCATCCTGGTAGAAAACGGTCAGCCGGTTGAGTTCGACCAACCGCTGTTCACCATCGTTTGAACCACGGGGAACCCACGATGCTGAAGCCTAAAAAGCTGGAAAAAGTTCTAATCGCAAACCGCGGCGAGATCGCCTTGCGCATCCTGCGGGCCTGTAAGGAACTGGGCATCAAGACCGTCGCGGTGTACTCCACTGCCGACAAGGAACTGATGCACCTGGGTCTGGCAGACGAAACCGTCTGCATCGGCCCGGCACCGGCCAACCTGTCTTACCTGCACATTCCGGCCATCATCGCGGCCGCTGAAGTGACAGGCGCTACGGCGATTCACCCTGGCTACGGCTTTTTGGCTGAAAACGCCGACTTCGCCGAGCAAGTCGAGAAATCCGGCTTTGCCTTCATCGGTCCTAAAGCCGACACCATCCGCCTGATGGGCGACAAGGTTTCGGCCAAGCACGCCATGATCGCGGCGGGCGTTCCGACTGTTCCAGGCTCTGACGGCCCACTGCCGGAAGACCCTGAAGCCGCACTGCGCATTGGCCGTGAAGTTGGCTACCCGGTGATCATCAAAGCCGCTGGCGGCGGTGGTGGTCGTGGCATGCGTGTTGTAAACCGCGAAGAAGACCTGATCGAAGCAGCCAAGCAGACCCGTGAAGAAGCCGGCGCCTGGTTCAGCAACCCGATGGTCTACCTCGAAAAATACCTGACCAACCCGCGTCACGTGGAAGTTCAGGTACTTTCCGATGGTCAGGGTCACGCCATCCACTTGGGCGACCGCGACTGCTCGCTGCAACGTCGTCACCAAAAGGTTCTGGAAGAAGCGCCAGCACCGGGTATCGATGAAACGGCTCGCCAGGAAGTTCTGGCGCGCTGCGTGAAAGCCTGTATCGACATCAACTACCGCGGCGCGGGCACTTTTGAGTTCCTGTACGAAAATGGTCGTTTCTACTTCATCGAGATGAACACTCGTGTGCAAGTAGAGCACCCGGTTTCCGAGATGGTCACCGGCATCGACATCTTGAAAGAGATGCTGAGCATTGCGGCAGGCAACACGCTGTCCTTTACACAGGATGATGTGAAGATCCACGGCCACTCGCTTGAGTGCCGGATCAACGCAGAAGACCCGGCCACGTTCATGCCGAGCCCAGGTCTGGTCAAGCACTTCCACGCTCCGGGCGGTAACGGCGTTCGCGTCGATTCGCACCTGTACAGCGGTTACAAGGTTCCGTCCAACTACGACTCCTTGATCGGCAAGCTGATCACTTGGGGCTCGACCCGCGACGAAGCCATGGCGCGCATGCGCAATGCCCTGGACGAAATCGTGGTCGACGGGATCAAAACCAACATCCCGCTGCACCGCGATTTGGTGAATGACGAAGGCTTCTGCGAAGGCGGCGTCAACATTCACTACCTGGAACACAAACTGGCTAACAAGTAAGTTTGTAATCCCGTCAACAAAGCCGCTTTCGAGCGGCTTTGTTGTGTGTGGCGCAGAACTCCCCTCACCCCAACCCTCTCCCGGAGGGAGAGGGGGCAGATTTGCGGTGAATGTGTATCTGTGTGCGGTCTAAGTCCCCTCTCCTTCGGGAGAGGCGTGGTGAGGGGCTTTGGCTTTTCATCGTTTTTTGATTACCCCCCATGCCTGCGCTCGCGTAAACTGGCGCGTTTCTCGCAGCCCTACCGGCTGCACACTCTTATTTTTCAAAGGTGCCCGCCATGCCTTGGCTGCAAGTACGCCTCGCCATCAGCCCAGAACAAGCTGAAACCTACGAAGACGCGTTCCTCGAAGTCGGCGCCGTATCGGTTACGTTCATGGATGCCGAAGATCAACCGATTTTCGAACCTGAACTCAACACCACCCCGTTGTGGTCACACACCCATTTGCTGGCCCTGTTCGAAGACGGCACCGAAGCCGACCTCGTGTTGTCCCATCTGGAGCTGCTCACCGGCTCGCCACTGCCAGAACATCACGCCGAAGTGATCGAAGATCAAGACTGGGAACGCAGCTGGATGGATAACTTCCACCCGATGCGCTTCGGTCAGCGCCTGTGGATCGTACCGAGCTGGCACGCGGCACCCGAACCTGACGCGGTCAATCTGCTGCTCGACCCGGGCCTGGCGTTCGGCACCGGCACCCACCCGACCACAGCACTGTGCCTCGAATGGCTGGACGGCCAGGATCTCAAGGACTGCAACGTTCTGGATTTTGGCTGCGGCTCGGGCATTCTGGCCATTGCCGCCCTGCTGCTGGGCGCCAAGGAAGCCGTCGGCACCGATATCGATGTGCAAGCGCTGGAAGCTTCGCGCGATAACGCCAACCGCAACGGTATCGACCCGGCGCTGTTCCCACTGTACCTGCCTGAAGACATGCCACAGGTGCAGGCCGATGTCGTGGTCGCCAACATCCTCGCCGGCCCACTGGTGTCTCTGGCGCCGCAATTGTCGGGCCTGGTTAAACCCGGCGGTCGCCTGGCACTGTCCGGCATCCTCGCCGAGCAAGGCGAAGAAGTGGCCGCAGCCTACGCCAAGGACTTTGACCTCGACCCGATCGCCACTCGCGATGGCTGGGTGCGCATCAGTGGCCGTCGGCGCTAGAATGCACGCCTGCCCAATCCGGATGGCCACATGAGCGATAGCTTCGTTACCCAGTGCCCGCACTGCCAAACCAGTTTCCGCGTAAACCATGCTCAATTGGGCATGGCACGCGGGGTGGTGCGCTGTGGCTCCTGCCTGCAAGTGTTCAATGCCGCACAGCAACTGCTGAATAAACGCACTGAAACTGAACAGCAACCTGCCGTGACGGCCCCTAATGTGGCACAACCCGAGGTTATCGAGCCGCCCGCCAGCGCCAAACCGGTGGCCTGGCAAACCGAAGAGATGGACCTCGACCATCTGGATCTGGACGAAGAGCTGGCCAAACTTGAAGAACTTGAAATCCAGCCAAGCAAAACCTTCGGTCAACCAAAAAAATCGAAGGACAGTTCGCTAAGCGCCCGTCGCGACACGCCGGATGCCGAAGAAAGCGAATGGTCTGACAGCCTGTTCAGTGACTCAGCCGCTGAACGTGCTCAATCGTCAGCACTGGCCACAAGCGCCGATGACAGTGACGCCGAGCCCGCTCGTACCGGTCGTTCAGAACCCTCATTGTCACTGGACATTGAGGAGCCCGACGACACGCCGCCCCTCAAGCTGTCTGTTGATGATGATGAGCGGACCGGCGAACACCTGTCTGCGATTGATGACGAAGACGACGAGCCTCTTAAACCTGCACCGCCCGGCAAAAACAGGCGCAAACGCAACGAACCTGGCGTACGCGACGAAATGCTGCTGGACCTGGCCGACGATCCTTTGCAGCTGGAATGGCAAAAGCGCCGCTCTCCATGGGGCAAACGACTGCTTTGGATAGTGCTGATTCTGCTGGCGGGCGCTGCTTTGGCCGGGCAGTACATTGCCAGCCACTTTGAAGAATTGGCCAGACAGGATCAGTACCGACCGACTTTTGAGCAACTGTGCCCTCTGCTCGGCTGCACAGTGCCGTCCAAGGTCGATATTGACCGCATTAAAAGCAGCAATCTGGTGGTACGCAGCCATCCGGAATTCGCAGGAGCATTGGTGGTGGATGCGATCCTCTACAACCGCGCGCCTTTCTCCCAGCCTTTCCCGTTGCTGGAGCTGCGCTTTGCTGACCTGAACGGCAAGATGATTGCGAGCCGCCGCTTCAAACCCGGTGAATACTTGACCGGCGACATGGCCAAGACCGAAATGCCCCCGCAAACGCCTATTCATATAGCGCTGGACATCCTCGACCCGGGCCCTAAAGCCGTCAATTACAGCCTGAGCTTTCACTCCCCCGAGTGAGCATGCTGCACTTTTAGCATCACGCCTCAAGCGGCTATTGAGAGACCACGCGCACGCCAGGGGTGCCTGGTCGCTTGGCGCTTGAGGCTTGTAGCCGGGTTTAGGCCCCATTGTTCAAAAAACATCCAACCCAGCCTTTATCCAGTCATCGAGAGCGGGTATCATGCCAACCCTTTTTCGAACTCTCCAGATTCGGCCCCACAACAGGGAAGTCCTATGTCGGCGGTACGCATCGGCCCATATACATTGCATAACGGATTGATCCTCGCCCCTATGGCAGGTGTCACCGACCAGCCCTTTCGTCAGCTTTGCCGACGGATGGGCGCGGGTTTGGTTGTTTCGGAAATGGTCACCAGCGACATGAGTCTCTGGAACAGCCGTAAATCGCGCCTGCGCATGATTCACGACGGTGATCCCGAGCCACGCTCGGTACAGATCGCCGGCGGTGATGCGCAAATGCTGGCAGACGCCGCCAGGGCCAATGTGGAACTGGGTGCACAGATTATTGATATCAACATGGGTTGCCCGGCGAAAAAAGTCTGCAACAAGGCTGCCGGCTCCGCGTTGCTGAAAGACGAAGCATTGGTGAACGAAATCCTGCAAGCCGTGGTGGCTGCAGTTGATGTACCGGTCACCCTGAAGATCCGTACGGGTTGGGACCGCGACAACAAAAATGGTCTGACGGTGGCAAAAATTGCCGAGCAAGCCGGGATTCAAGCGCTGGCCGTGCACGGCAGAACCCGCGCCGACCTGTACACCGGGGAAGCTGAGTACGACACCATCGCCGCGATCAAGCAGGCCGTGTCGATACCAGTCTTCGCCAATGGCGACATCGATTCACCCCACAAAGCCCTGCACGTGTTGAATGCAACCGGGGCTGACGGACTATTGATTGGCAGGGCTGCCCAAGGGCGGCCCTGGATTTTCCGCGAAGTTGATCACTTTCTGCGTACCGGGCAATTGTTACCGGCACCGGAAATGACCGAAGTGGAACGTATTCTGCTAGAGCATCTGACTGCATTGCATACCTTCTATGGAGAGGTATTGGGCGTTCGTATTGCCCGCAAGCATGTCGGCTGGTATCTCGCAACCTTGCCGGGCGCCAAGGAGTTTCGCGCCCACTTCAATCGTTTAGAAGACACGGAAGCACAATGCGCCAACGTTCAGGCGTTTTTCGCCGAACGACACAAGAGCCTGGGGACAGGGGACGAAGGATGGGTGGCCGCATGACGATGATGACCGAGACATTAGTGAGTGGAACAACGCCCGTGAGCGACAACGTCAACTTGAAACAGCACCTCAATACGCCTAGCGAAGAAGGCCAAACCCTTCGCGGGAGTGTCGAAAAGGCGCTGCACAATTATTTCGCCCACCTGGAGGGCGCAGAAGTCACGGACGTGTACAACCTGGTACTTTCTGAAGTCGAGGCTCCCCTGCTCGAATGTGTCATGAACTACGTCAAGGGCAACCAGACCAAGGCCTCAGAGCTACTGGGGCTTAATCGCGGCACCTTGCGAAAAAAACTCAAACAGTACGATCTGCTGTAAGCATTCAATCAAACCTGAAAGGCGTCCTGGTAAAACGGGCCGCCTTTTTTGCTGACTCCTTTGCTTTTGATGGAAATCGAGATGACCGATCAGACTACCCGCCTGCCGATCCGCCGCGCTTTAATCAGCGTTTCCGACAAAACCGGAATCCTTGAGTTCGCCCGTGAACTGGAAGCCCTCGGCGTCGAGATCCTCTCCACTGGCGGTACGTTCAAGCTGCTGCAAGACAACGGCGTAGCCGCAGTTGAAGTCGCGGATTACACAGGCTTTGCTGAAATGATGGACGGTCGGGTTAAAACCCTGCACCCGAAAATTCACGGCGGCATCCTGGGCCGTCGCGGCATCGACGACGACATCATGAACGAGCACGGCATCAAGCCAATCGACCTGGTAGCGGTTAACCTCTACCCATTCGAAGCAACCATCAGCAAGCCAGGCTGCGACCTGCCGACTGCCATCGAAAACATCGATATCGGCGGCCCGACCATGGTCCGTTCTGCTGCTAAAAACCACAAAGATGTGGCCATCGTGGTGAATGCCAGCGATTACGCCAACGTGCTGGAAAACCTCAAGGCCGGCGGCCTGACCTACGCACAGCGTTTCGACCTGATGCTCAAGGCCTTCGAACACACCGCAGCCTATGACGGCATGATTGCCAACTACCTGGGCACCGTGAATCAGGCCGCTGAAACACTCAGCACCGAAGACCGCAGTCAGTTCCCGCGCACCTTCAACAGCCAGTTCATCAAGGCTCAAGAAATGCGCTACGGCGAGAACCCGCATCAAAAAGCGGCGTTCTACGTTGAAGCCAAACCTGCCGAAGTCAGTATTGCTACCGCCACCCAGTTGCAAGGCAAAGAACTGTCGTTCAACAACGTGGCCGACACAGACGCCGCACTGGAGTGCGTGAAGAGCTTCGTCAAGCCCGCGTGCGTGATCGTCAAGCATGCCAACCCGTGCGGCGTTGCCGTCAGCCCGGACGCCGAAGGCGGCATTCGCCAGGCTTACGAACTGGCTTATGCCACTGACACCGAGTCGGCATTTGGCGGCATCATCGCCTTCAACCGTGTGCTGGACGCTGAAACTGCCAAAGCCATTGTTGAGCGTCAATTTGTTGAAGTGATCATCGCGCCATCGGTCAGTGAAGAAGCCCGCGCTATCGTGGCCGCCAAAGCCAATGTGCGCCTGCTGGCCTGTGGCGAGTGGAGCGCAGAGCGCACCCCGGCCTGGGACTTCAAACGCGTTAATGGCGGGTTGCTGGTTCAAAGCCGTGACATCGAGATGATCGGCAGCGAAGACCTCAAAGTCGTGACCAAGCGCGCACCGACCGAGCAAGAAATCAACGACCTGATCTTCGCCTGGAAAGTGGCCAAGTACGTGAAGTCCAACGCCATCGTCTACGCCAAAGGTCGCCAGACCATCGGCGTCGGCGCCGGTCAGATGAGCCGCGTAAACTCGGCCCGTATTGCCGCCATCAAAGCTGAACACGCTGGCCTGCAAGTACAAGGCGCGGTGATGGCATCGGACGCATTCTTCCCGTTCCGTGACGGCATCGACAACGCCGCCAAGGCCGGGATCACCGCGGTGATCCAGCCAGGCGGCTCGATGCGTGACAACGAAGTGATTGCTGCCGCTGACGAAGCCGGTATTGCGATGGTCTTCACCGGGATGCGTCATTTCCGTCACTAACTAGACGACGGCCGTACTGAACCCGGCATCTGCTGCGTTGGAGTCGACCTCGATGATGCTCATTGCCAAAAGGCAACTCCGCTCATCAAGGTCGACTCCGCCTTGCAGCTACCGACTTCATTACGACCTCCTGAAGCGTGAAGCGCTTTAGGCTTTAAACCGAATTCAGCGTCATCCGAGGTTTTTGAAATGAATGTTTTGATCATTGGCAGCGGTGGCCGTGAACACGCACTGGCCTGGAAAGTAGCCCAAGACCCGCGTGTCGCTAAAGTATTCGTGGCGCCTGGCAACGCCGGTACGGCCACTGAAGCCAAGTGCGAAAACGTCGCCATCGACGTTTTGGCCCTTGAGCAGCTTGCAGACTTTGCCGAGAAGAACGTTTCACTGACCATCGTTGGTCCGGAAGTGCCACTGGTTGCCGGCGTGGTTGATCTGTTCCGCTCACGTGGCCTGGATTGCTTCGGCCCTACCGCTGGCGCAGCCCAGCTGGAGGGCTCCAAAGCCTTCACCAAGGATTTTCTGGCGCGCCACAAGATCCCGACCGCTGACTATCAGAACTTCACCGAGATTGAACCGGCACTGGCTTACTTGCAGAAAGTCGGCGCACCTATCGTGATCAAGGCTGATGGCCTGGCAGCCGGTAAAGGCGTGATCGTCGCCATGACCCTGGCAGAAGCCGAAGATGCCGTGCGCGACATGCTCGCTGGCAACGCCTTTGGCGAAGCCGGTTCGCGTGTTGTCATCGAAGAGTTCCTCGACGGTGAAGAAGCCAGCTTTATTGTGATGGTCGACGGCAAGAACGTTCTGCCAATGGCCACCAGCCAAGACCACAAACGTGTTGGCGACGGCGATACCGGCCCGAACACCGGTGGCATGGGCGCCTACTCCCCTGCTCCCGTGGTCACCGCCGAGGTGCACCAGCGCGTAATGGAGCTGGTGATTTGGCCAACCGTGCGCGGCATGGCTGAAGAAGGCAACGTCTATACGGGCTTCCTGTACGCAGGCCTGATGATCGACAAAGCCGGCAACCCGAAAGTGATCGAGTTCAACTGCCGTTTCGGCGATCCAGAAACCCAACCGGTCATGCTGCGTCTGCAATCGAGCCTGGTGTTGCTGATTGAGGCCGCTCTGGCTCAAGCGCTGGACAAGATCGAAGCACAATGGGATCCACGCCCTAGCCTCGGTATCGTTCTGGCAGCGGGCGGCTATCCTGCTGACTACGCCAAAGGCGATGTCATCCACGGTCTGGACACTGCAGCCAAGCTGGAAGGTAAAGTGTTCCATGCGGGCACCGCGCTCAACTCGGCAGGCCAAGTTGTAACTGCGGGTGGCCGTGTCTTGTGCGCGACCGCGATGGGCGATACGGTCGAAGCTGCTCAAGAAAAGGCCTACGACCTTGCCAAAGCCATCTCCTGGAATGGTTGCTTCTACCGAAATGACATTGGCTACCGGGCCATTGCACGCGAACGTGGCGAAGCTGAGAAGTAAGCCACTCATATGGATAGGCAAGGGCTATCAGCCCTTGCCTAAGTATTCCAGCACCGCGCATAGTGCCTGCCAAGCCTCAATATACGAAGGGATTTCACCGTGCGCTGGCTAAGGATCGCCATAGGTTTAATCGTCAGTCTTCTGACTGTTTTGCTCTATTTGATGCCCATGCAGGCTGCACAAGCCAGCAGTTGGGCACTCTTCTCGGACGCGACGGGCGATCTGCAGCTAAGCGACGTTCGCTCAGCACGCTTTGCCAACCAGTTCAGCCCCATTGAGCTCGAACACCTTACGGCCGCCCAACCTGGCGAGGCCCTATGGCTAAGGTTCAAACTCCCGCCCGACAAGCACGAACAAGTCCTGAGCGTATTTGCACCTGATCTTTCGCATCTCGACCTGTACGTTCTGGATGATCAAAAGATAATCACCCAGATTAATACCGGCAACACGTTGCCCTCGTCCGCAAAACCGCTGTCCAGCAGCGACTACCTGCTGCCTTTGCCGCAAAGCACTAAACCTTTGGATGTTTACCTGCGCTTGATCTCTGACCACCAATTGCGTCCGCACATTACCCTCAATACTGCTGTCGAGCTTGCAGCCAATCAGGGTATGCCCCTGCTCTACGGAATGTTGCTGGGCTGCCTGGCAATGCTGGTGTTGCATAACCTCATTCGCTTTGCGTTCAGTCGCTCGATGTGCAGCCTATGGCTCGCCCTCTGCGAGGCCTTGCTACTGATCAGCTGCACCTTATTTTTGAACGTTCTGGGCCCCTGGGCTCCGGAATGGCTAAGCACCCAACCGTCTGGCGCTTACCTGGCGCTGATACTGACTGCGCCTTGCGGGCTGATGTACACCTTCAGCTTTTTCTCGGCCAAGAGCCCACATGCGCTGCACAAACTGTTGCTGTTGGACATTTTGATCGTCAGCCTCGGCTCGCTGCTTTTACTGTTCATCGACAGCCTGCCCTTGAATATCGTGACCTACAGTATGGTCGCCCTCACCAGCTTGAGCATTCTGCTGGTAGCGGCCTATCACTGGCATCAAGGTTACCGCCCTGCGCGCCTGTTCGTAGTGGCCATGGTTATATTCAACATTGGCACCCTGATGATTCTGCCCGCATTGCTGGGCCTGACCTTGATTGCCCCGCAGGAACTGATTCTGGTGCTGCTGGTGATCGTCTGCATCAGTGGCCTGTTGATGAGCATCGCGTTAAGCGAACGCAATCAGAGCATCGCTGAAGATCAATTCAGCATTAGCCGCGACCTGGCCGCCAGTAATGCTGAAGTGAACGCCAAGGCGGAATTTCTGGCCAAGATCAGCCACGAAATCCGCACCCCCATGAACGGGGTGCTCGGAATGACCGAGCTCCTGCTCGGCACTCCCCTGTCCGTTAAACAACGCGACTACGTCCAAACTATCCACAGTGCTGGCAATGAGCTCCTGACCCTGATCAACGAGATCCTCGACATTTCAAAACTGGAATCAGGGCAAATCGAATTAGACGATGTGCAGTTCGATCTCAACGCTCTGATCGAAGACTGCTTGAGTATTTTCCGCACTAAAGCAGAACAGCAGAACATCGAACTCATCAGTTTCATTCAGCCCCAAGTGCCTCGTGTCATTAGCGGTGACCCTACGCGCTTGCGTCAGACACTGCTCAGCTTGCTCGAAAGCGCACTGAAGAAGACCGAGGATGGCGAAATATTGATCGTCGTAGCTCTGGAGGAACGCTCCGGGGCCCCTCGACTGCGCATCGCGATACAGGACTCAGGCCAGCCGATTGATGAGCAAGAGCGCGAGGCCCTGCTGAATGCTGAATTGCACAGCAAGAACTTTCTGGCCGCTACCCGTCTTGGCGGCCACTTGGGGCTGGTCATTGCCCGTCAGTTGATCATGCTGATGGGGGGCGAGTTCGGCATTAAGACCGGCCAGACCAAAGGCACCAATCTGTGGCTGACGTTGCCGTTAGACCCACAGCACCTGGAACATCCGACTTCAGATTTGGACAGTCCACTCAAGGGCGCCAGAGTACTGGTGGTGGACGACAACGACACCTGCCGTAAAGTGCTGGTACAACAATGCACTGCATGGGGTTTGAATGTTAACGCGGCCGCATCGGGCAAAGAGGCCTTGGCCTTGTTACGCACTAAAGCCCACCTGCGAGATTACTTTGACATTGTGCTGCTGGATCAAAACATGCCCGGCATGACCGGCATGCAACTGGCCGCCAAGATCAAGGAAGACCCGAGCCTGAATCACGATATCTTGCTGATCATGCTGACCGGTATCAGCAATGCACCCAGCAAGATCATTGCGCGCAATTGCGGCATCAAGCGAATCCTGGCAAAGCCAGTCGCGGGCTACACGCTAAAGACCACCCTTGCCGATGAGTTGACTCAACGCAACAAGGGCAATCCAGCGGCACAACCCGTAGCCAACAGCCCCGCTGCTCCGGTTACGGTCCCTGATGACTTCCGGATTTTAGTGGCCGAAGACAATAGTATTTCAACCAAAGTCATCCGCGGCATGCTGGGCAAGCTAAACCTGCAGCCCGATACTGCCAGCAATGGCGAAGAAGCCCTGAGGGCCATGAAAGCCAAACGTTACGATCTGGTCTTGATGGACTGTGAAATGCCCGTGCTGGACGGCTTTTCGGCCACTGAACAAATGCGTGCCTGGGAAGTCAGCCATCAACGGATTCGTACCCCCGTGGTCGCGCTGACGGCTCACATTCTGGCCGAACATAAAGAACGGGCTCGCCAGGCAGGCATGGATGGACACATGTCCAAGCCGGTAGAGCTGTCGCAATTGCGTGAGCTGGTTGAGTATTGGGTGGCCCAACGTGAGCAGCGTCAACACCGGGATTCGCCTTCCCAGGGACTGTAGAGAGCCTGTCATCAGGCCGACAGAGTTCATTTGGCCTGATAGACTTTCGTCGCCCTCCTTCAATGTGAGCTCAAACCATGCTCCATGTGTTGTTCAGTGTGTACTTGAAGATGCTCGTGCTTTACAGCCCATTCTTCGTGCTTTCATGTTTTATCAGCCTGACCAGAGGCTACTCGCGTAAAGAGCGCCGGCATCTGGCATGGAAAGTAGCGCTGGCAACGTTGATCTCCAGCGTATTGCTCTATCTGTTCGGACGCGTCATTTTCAACGTATTTGGCATCACTGTGGACGCCTTTCGAATTGGCGCTGGCAGTGTGTTGTTCATTTCAGCGCTGGGCATGGCCCAAGGTAAATCGGCGGTACAAACCGACAACGTCAATCAAGACGTCACTATTGTCCCGCTGACGATCCCGCTGACCGTTGGCCCGGGGACCATTGGTGCACTTCTGGTGATGGGCATTAGCCAGCCACACTGGGACGATAAACTGATGGCGATTAGCAGCATTGCCCTCGCTAGCCTGACGGTAGGTGTAGTGCTTTACCTGTCCAACCGTATTGAGCGCATTCTGGGTGAGCAAGGCTTGCAAATTGTCAGCCGCTTGATGGGCCTGTTTGTGTGCGCCCTGGCGGCACAAATTATTTTCACCGGGATCAGGGGCTATATGGTGCCTTGACCCGCGCCTTGCGCTGTTGAGTCGGCACATCGTCAACACGCACAGCCATTAGCCATAAAAAATGGCCCGCAAGGGCCATTGTTAAATCATTCATTTAAATTTCGATAACGCTGACCATGTGTGCAGCCGCCTGACGCACCGCCTCCTGTACCTGCGCTCGATGCCTGGCATAGATCGTTCTGTTCAACACAAAAGCGCCGCCTTTAGCGTTCAAGTACACATCATGCGTACGCCCTCTTGCCCGCGCTCTCTGACAGCTCAGAGCCAAGCCACACACAAACACGATCACATGCCCTTCCTGTGTGTTCTCACAAGGCACACATTGATAATGACGCGTCTGCGCGTTATCTACCGGATGACGAAGATAGCTCAGCGCGTCCTGCCTGATGGGCATTGCATCAAAAACGTCCCCCAGTGACTGTGCGAGGCGTTGCGTACTCTGCACGCCAGAAACTTCAACGGCGTATTCGTCGACCTGACGAATATCCAAAACCAGTATGGGCCGGTCAACAATATAGGATTGCAGGTTAAACCCAAGGGTCAGTAACGTACTTTGATAGTGCGAAAGCCATACGAACCCTTCAATCCCTTCACTATTGGCACGTAACTCGGCATAGAGCAGGCAGTCCTGAACATCTTGTTTATCTTCGCGCGACAGGCCTTCGACGAATGAGACCCAGGTGCCTCCGACTTTTATTGCGTCCATGCGATGTTCCACTCGTTAAAGGTTAACTAACCCACAGACACTGAAGGGGAAGAGGAAGAACCCCACGGCATGACCAGGCTCGTCCGTTTCAGCATGAGCTTCTCGTCTATTGTCTCCCGCAATTGGCTGTACATACGCTCATTGAGGCTATAGGTGTAGCCGTGCACCCCTATGCTACTGTCAGGCGCGGTGAGAATACTCTGGCTCAGGAAGTCCTCTGCCAACACGGTGTGGGTAACAAAGCGCAACATCAAAGTATGCAACAGCAGGTCCGAGTCGATCAGCGCCAACTTGATACACACCACCGACTCATCAACCCCGGTGCAGTCGGGTGTTGGATCCTGCACCGGCTGAATACGGCGTACCACATGCTCACGCCATACCATACGGGCGAGGTCTGTTGGCGCAGAGAGTTGAAGGTTTGAAACCAGATTTGAAAATGCCACGCCAATCCGGAATTCAAACAGTCGGGCACTTTCAGTCATCAACACATTGACGACATCTAAGCTCTGAGCCCCCTGTTGCTCGCTGTACGGTTGATGGAGTGTCGTCCATGACAAATCTGCCAGGACTGACTGATAAGCGCTCTCTCGCTCAGCGTATTGCGACGCCAAGGGAAACTTGAACTGGGCACTCAATTGCGCCAACAACAACGAACTGACGACGTCAGCGTGCCTCTGCAACGAAATCGGCACGTCGAGTAACGGTGTCATTATTATTCCGGCATTCACACTCATGTGTCCAAGAGCAATAGTCATGCAGGAGCTCCTTGGAAGGCCGAATTAAATTTCGATTTTTTCGATACGCTTCTTGGTCGTGAAGGCTAACTTTTCGCTGATGGTCTGGCGAACGCCTGCATAGACTTTTTGGTTAAGCGTGGTGTTGCTGGCCCCGGCATATAAATCGACACTGTTATGACTCCACTCCCAAAAAAGCACCTTGGTCACGCGTTTTGGCGAGGTGAAGTGAAAGGACGACTTGATCATTAATACTTCGCCATCCGCCGTACCAATACACGGCAATATTTGAAAATCGCCACTCTCGTTACCTCCCGCCTCGTTTTCGAACAAGGCCAGCGCTTTAGGGTTTTTTTGCAACGCCTTGAAGACCACCGTGACAATATCAAGCAAGACTTTATTGACGCCGATAACGCTGGAGATAATATCCAGTGCCACTTGATCCATGGTGAACTTTTGTTTCAACCCGGTGATCTTCTTCAAGGATTCATTGGTCGTTCCCCACCCACACAAAGCCAGCACGTCACTGTGGAAGTCAAACCGCTCTTGCCTGTATAACTTTTTATCTGGAAAGGCCTTGTCCGTTGCCATTTGTGCAAATAACACGCAATCCTGTACGTCCTGCTTCTGCTGAGGCGTCAAGCCACCCACAAAGGAAAGCACACTGTTGCCCGTTACCAATGCACTCTGGTCTGTCCCGCTCCCATGAATGTCTGCTGTACTTCTTGACGGCTGAATCCGCCATTGCGTACTGGAAGTCGCATCGTTCAGTTCAAGATTTTCGATTGCCGCAATGCGTGCTTCATTACTAAGGTCGGTGCCCGTCATTTCAATAGCCATATCACAACTCCAAAGTTTACGGATTAATATCAGCCTCCCTCGCCCCCTGCTGGAGGCAAGTAACAGAAACACTAGATAATCAGCCCGCAACCTTCCACTGCCCTTCCCAACGCCTGACAACCATATAAAGTTACAGTTAATAGTAGATAAACCAAAACAGCGGAAATACATTTCAAAAAAACAGGTTATTTATCAATCCCGCGCCGACAAGAGCGCATTGCCTTTAAAAATAAAACCAAATGTATATAGAGCAGATAAATACCTATTCATGCCAAACATTACCGCTCAACCCCATTGAAAAAATTACTTTTCTAAATACAGGGGAGATTTATCTGACGGAATATCAATAAGGATGCAGCGAAATGGCCCCATTGCGGAGCCATTCTTTCAGCTAGGGTTTTTCACCGTACCAACGTGGCGTGTAAACCCAGTCAGCGCCATGGGCACGCGGGAAGGTGCAGGTCGTGGATGAGCCAATCAACACCATCGTGCGCATGTCGACCTGATCCGGAGTCAATTCGCCGAGTGTGGTGATACGCAGCGTCTGGGCTGGGCGACCCACATCACGCCCCAGTACCACTGGCGTGGACGGCGTGCGATGACGTGCGACGATTTCCAGCGCAACCCCCAGTTGCCAAGGGCGCGAGCGAGAGATCGGGTTGTAGAACGCTAACGCCAGATCCGCTTCTGCGGCCAGATCCAGGCGTTTTTCGATGATGCTCCAGGGCTTCAGGTTGTCGGAAAGCGACATGACACAGAAGTCATGCCCCAGCGGCGCACCCGCCAGAGCCGCCGTCGCCAGTGAAGCAGAGACGCCCGGCAGCATTTCCAGATCAACACTGTGCCAATGCGGGTTGTCGGATTCGTGCAAGGCTTCCAGCACGGCGGCCGCCATAGCGAAAACCCCCGGATCGCCCGACGATACCACCACCACTGAGCGCCCCTGAGCGGCCAGTTCGAAGGCATGCCGCGCTCGCTGCATTTCTTCGCGGTTGTCCGTGCAATGCATCACCTGATCATTACGAAACGGGCCAGCCATGCGCACATAGGTTTCGTAGCCAAGGATGTCATTGGCTCTGGCAAGTTCTGCCTTGACTGCCGGAACCATCAGCTCTGCGGCACCTGGCCCCAGACCAATCACGGCCAAACGGCCTCGCGCGCGGCCAATCTGTGAGACGTCTAGCGGCGTGGGTGCAATGCCAATTGCAAGGTGTTCGCCCTGTTCCTGCCAGACCAGAGAGTGTGGGCCGACGGGCTGCTCATCGGCAGGAACAAAACGCAATGGCACACCCAACTCGACCGCCGCTTCGTGCAACTGCGGGCTGGCCATCAGCGTTTCGGCCGCAATGATGCACGACAACGACTGCCAAGCCAGTGTTGCTTGATGCAGGGCCTCACGAATCACCTGCGCCCCGACAGCGTGCTTGACCTTCACCACAACTGTACGCGGATAGATCATCAGCTCATGGGCAGCGGGTTCACGTTCCGCATGGCCGATATGAATGGCCAAACGCGCCTGCGGGTTTTCAGGCAACTGTGCCCGAGCCAGCCAAGGGGCATCGCCTTCAATGCGTACCGACTCACCGGCCAGCAGGTCTGAAACAAAACGCTTGCCCACCTCCAGATCGCCGAGGGCATAACCGCTGGGAGGATTAAGTAAACAGGTGCCAAAGCGCAACTCACCGCTGGTCGTGATCGCTGGCGTAACGCCCAGTGCTGCGGCAATTTCGCGGGCCAGATCATTGACCCCGCCCAGACCGCCGAGCAACGGCACCACCGCGCTGGCGTCCTCAGCCACCGCCAGAACCGGCGGTTCGACACCCTTTTCGAGCAGCAAAGGCGCCAGTGTACGGATCACAATACCGGCCGCACACAAGGCAATTATCGGTGTGTCTTGCTGATACAACTGACGCAACGTGGCACCAAAATCGCTGTACGTTCTGTCAGCCCCCTCAACACGATGCTCAAGCCCATAGATCAACGCGTCAGGGTAACGCTGCTGAATACGCTGAGCAGTGATCAGGCTGCCATTGCCCAGAATGACAATGGCCGGCGCTGCACGACTCATCCTTGCCACCGTTCGCCGGGCACGATAATCAACGAGAAATACGGCGATGACATGGGATCAACCTCGTTGAACGGGACGATTTTTTGATTGCTCATGGTGGCGCGTTCCACATACAACGCGCGCTCGGCCAGACCCAGTTCGGTCAACACCTCCCGCACTTTGTGAAAATTGCGGCCCAACTTCATGATCACCGCAGCGTCGGCATCGGCCAGACGGCGTTTGAGCTCATCGTGTGGCAAAACACCCGATAGCACAGACAAGCTCTGGTTGCGGTATACCAAGGGCACGCCCAGCACTGAGGCGCCGCCCAGCATAGAGCACACGCCGGGCACTACCTGCGCTTCAAAGCGATGCGCCAGACGGTCGTGCAAGTACATGTAAGAGCCGTAAAAGAACGGGTCGCCCTCACAAATCACCGCCACATCGCGTCCGGCGTGCAGGTGCGCCGCCACGTCTTCGGCCGCCTGATCGTAAAAGTCGCTAATGACTTGTTCGTATGACAGGGGTTCGGGCAGCACTTCTGTGGTCACCGGATACACCAGTGGCATCAAGTTTTGTGCGTCTTGCAGATGCGCTTCGATGATGCCAAAAGCGTTACCTTTTTTACCTTTGGCGACGAAATACGCCACCACGGGCGACTCTCGCAGCAGGCGCAAGGCTTTAACGGTAATCAATTCCGGGTCGCCCGGGCCGACGCCCAGGCCAATCAAACGTCCAGGCGCAGTCATCATTCGATCTCCGTGGCCAAGGCATTGACTGCGGCCGCGGCCATGGCACTACCGCCACGTCGGCCTTGCATGATCACAAACGGTACGCCTCGGCTATCCGCCGCCAGCATCGCCTTGGATTCGGCAGCTCCCACAAAACCTACCGGGAACCCCAGAATCAAGGCTGGCTTCGGCGCTCCGGCGTCGATCATTTCCAGCAGGTAGAACAAGGCCGTTGGCGCATTGCCAATCACCACGACACTGCCTTCCAGATACGGACGCCACAGCTCAAGCGCCACTGCCGAGCGGGTATTGCCCTTCTCCAGTGCCAGCTGCGGTACACCCTCTTCACGCAAGGTACAAATCACCGGGTTATTGGCCGGCAAGCGTGTGCGGGTGACACCTTCGCTCACCATCCGCGCATCGCACAAGATGGCAGCACCCGCCGCCAGTGCATCACGCCCCGCCTTGCCTGCGCCCGGCGAAAAACGCAGGTCTTCAATAGCGTCCACCATGCCGCACGCGTGAATCACTCGCACCGCGAGCTTTTCAAGGTCGGCCGGAATGCTCTGAAGGTTCGCTTCGGCACGAATAATGGCGAACGAGTTGCGATAGATCTCTTGACCATCGCGGATGTAATCAATCATCGGTGTTGCTCCGTTGGCGAGCCTCAAGCCAGGCGCCCGCCGCTTCAATAGTAAGGTTGCGCTCACACAGAACGCCGAAACCGGACTGTCCTGGGGTGCATAAATAAAGGTCGTAGTGACCGGGCGCTACGGCCAGCAACGTGACCGGCGCCACATGGGCTGCAGCGCAAGAACGCGGGCAGCCAGTCAGATGAACACCGAGGGGTTGCGACAAGAGGGTCGCGAGCTGGCGTGCATCCTGTTTGGTGTCCGCCATGCCCTTGGCACAGGCGCTGGAGCCCGTGCAAGCGATCAGGTGTGCCAGCGGGTTCTGCGCATCACCGAGCAAACCCAAGGTCTGCAGGTGGCGAGTTACCCCAGGCGCATTCTCAGCCCGTATGTTTGGCAACAACACACTTTGCCACGGGGTAAAACGCAAGGTGCCATCGCCGTAATCGTGGGCGATCTGCGCAAGCCCCCTGAGCATCGCTGCGCTCAACCGCCCCAAAGGTGCAACTGCACCGACAGATGTCAGGCCCGCCTCACGCTGTGGATAAGTTCCCATAGGCAACGCCAGTGGGTTGGCAGGGCGACGCCATCGTGGGACGGGCGTAATCGATACGCTCAGACGCAGTGCCAGCTGTTCGACAAACGTCTCCACGGGCACGGTTTGGAGAAGATGACGCATGCGGATGTCTTCGGGACGCGCCAGATCAAGAAATAGCAGCAATACCGCCAGGGCCAGCTCATGCCCCTGTTCAATGGGCACAGCACCTAATGCCGGACCTCGCGCTGGCGACCCTGCGAGACCAAAGGCCCACTGCAATTGCCCATCATGTTGGATAGCAGACAGCCACAGATCGTGATGATGCTCCAGCATCGCCAAGGCTTCCCCGCCATCCAGTTGCAGTGCGAACTTGGCCGACAACTCGCTAAAACGTGGAATGCCTTCAAGGCTGGCAAGCAACTGACGTGCCAGTGGCCACGTGTCGATCAAGTGATCGCGATCAATGCCGGCAGAGGGACTGAGCATCAGGTTGCGCACATCGTCACTGGCCGCGTTGGCCGGGCCAAGCCCGGCCGCCAGCAAGGGTGCGATCAACGCCGCATGCTCAGATGCGGCGCCACGGATGCCGCGAATTTGCAGGTTGCTCCGGTTGGTCGCCTCGATCACACCGCTGCCATAGCGCAACGCGACGTCAGCCACGGCGTGGGCTTGCGCGACGGTGATTGAGCCACCTGCCAGTTTGACCCGACATATCCCGCCGTCCATTGCCTGCACGATGCGCAATAACCCCGGGCAAGCCGAGGGACGCACAGGGGTCGTGACAGGAGTTTCAAATGGCAAGGTCAAAAGTCGATCCAAAGCAGGCAATGAGCTATTGCAGGTCGCGCATTATGCCTGCTTTGCACGACTGCATGAAAAGCTTGCCGGACGGAATGACACTGCCTTGAGGATCAGTTGTGGCCATACCGGCCCAAGCCTGTTCATGGCCTGCACGATGGAGGCATGAACAGGCTGGCTACTCAGCGGCCGGCTGAAGGGGCTACAGAGTGATGACAGGCATCCGCTGATACCCCTCAGGCGCGCTATCATGCGCGCTGTTTTTGCCTGTAAGCGCGGGCAAATGATTTTAGGTTCAGCATGAGGATTGGCATGTCACCCTGGCTAACAGTTGTAGGCATCGGTGAAGACGGTTTCAGCGGTCTGGGTAAAAACGCCCGTCGGGCATTATTGAGCGCGACGACGGTGTTTGGCGGCCCGCGCCAGCTCGATCTGTTGGCGCCCTGCATTCGCGCCGAGCGTATGACCTGGCCAAGCCCCTTTTCGCTGGCCCCCGTGCTGGCGTTACGCGGCCAGCCGGTCTGCGTGCTGGCCAGTGGTGACCCGATGCTGTTCGGCGTGGGCGCCAGTTTGGCCCGCGTCGTGGCCCGTGACGAGATGCATGTCTTGCCCTCCCCCTCGTCCTTTTCCCTGGCCGCGGCGCGGCTGGGTTGGGCCTTGCAGGAGGTCACCACGCTGTCTGTGGTGGCGCGGCCAATAGCGGCACTCAATGCCCATTTGTTCAGTGGCGTACGCCTGCTGGTGTTGAGCAATGACGCCAGCAGCCCGGCAAGCATCGCGGCCCTGCTGCGTGAGCGCGGCTTTGGCCCGAGCCACATGACGGTACTGGAACACTTGGGAGGCCCTGGCGAGCGTCAACTCCAAAGCAGCGCCACTGACTGGGACGACGTCTGCGTGGCCGACCTCAACCTCGTGGCCATCGACTGTCGCGCCGACGCCACGGCCCACCCCTTGTCGCGCATCGGTGGCCTGCCGGACAGCGCATTCCACCATGACGGCCAATTGACCAAACGTGATGTGCGCGCCATCACCCTCGCCCGCCTCGCCCCCTTGCCCGGCCAACTGTTGTGGGACGTAGGCGCAGGCTGCGGTTCGATCGGTATCGAATGGATGCGCACGTTCCCGAGCTGCCGCACGCTGGCGATTGAAGCAGATCCCGGTCGTCAGCAACTGATTGAGCACAACCGCGATGCCTTGGGCGTACCCGGCCTGCACCTGATTCGCGGTAAAGCGCCTGAAGCCTTGCAAGGGCTGGAACGCCCGGATGCGATTTTTATCGGCGGCGGCGTAACCCGCGAAGGCGTGCTTGAGACGTGCTGGCAACAACTCAAGCCCGGCGGGCGCTTGGTGGCCAATGCCGTGACTCTGCAAAGTGAAATGCTGCTGATGAGCTGGCGTGAGCGCCACGGCGGCGAGCTCACTCGCATTCATATTGCTCAGGCTCAGCCGTTGGGCGAGTTCGACACCTGGCGTCAGGCGTTGCCAATTACCCTTTTAGACGTGATCAAACCCCTCGATGCGTGAAGAAACCGCTGAACAACCCGCGCCCCTTCGCAGCGGCCTGACCACTGGCAGCTGCGCCACGGCCACCAGCCTGGCGGCGGCGCGCCTGTTACTCAGTGGTGTGTGCCATGACGCCGTTGAAATCACGCTGCCCAAAGGCAAAAAAGTCCAAATGCGCCTGGAGTTCTGCCGCCTGCACGCAACCGGCGCCGAGGCCGGGACAATCAAGGACGCAGGCGACGACCCGGATGTCACCCACGGTGCATTGCTGTTTTCTCATGTGCAATTGCGCGCCGAACCCGGCATCGGATTTGTCGCGGGCCAAGGCGTGGGCACAGTCACCCGGCCGGGACTGGTGCTGGCCGTGGGCGAGCCGGCGATCAATCCGGTGCCCCGTAAAATGATCACCGAACACTTGCTGCAACTGGCCGGCGAACACAATTACCCCGGCGGGTTTGAAGTCACTGTCAATGTGCAGGATGGTGAGGCACTGGCATTGAAAACCATGAACCCGCGCCTGGGTATTTTGGGCGGCCTGTCGATTCTGGGCACCAGTGGCATCGTTCGGCCTTTTTCCTGCGCGGCTTACATCGCCTCGATCCATCAGGGCATCGACGTCGCCAAGACCAACGGGTATTTGCATATCGCTGCCTGCACCGGCAATGCCAGTGAGGACACGATACGCCGGGTCTATAACCTGCCGGAAATTGCCCTGATCGAAATGGGCGACTTCGTCGGCGCAGTGCTCAAACACCTGCGCAAAGTGCCTGTGGATAAGTTAAGCCTGTGCGGGGGGTTCGGCAAAATCAGCAAACTGGCCGCTGGCCATATGGATTTGCACAGCCGCCATTCCAGCATCGACTTGCCACAATTGGCCGAGTGGGCGGCCGCCATTGGCGCAAGTGCCGAACTGCAAGACGCCATCCGCCAGGCCAACACAAGCCAGCAGGCCTTGGCGATGGCCAGCGCCCAAGGCATCGCACTGGGCGATGCCGTGTGCCAACACGCATTGAATTTCGCTCGCAGCGTGGTGCCCGCCTCAGTGCAGGTGGAAGTCTTTGCCATCGACCGCCAAGGCGGGATTGTCGGCCATGCCGGAGTGTTTGAATGAAGCGCATTTTATTGCTCGGCGGCGTGACCGAAGCGCTGGCCATCGCCCGCACCTTGGGCCCGCAACATGTGTACAGCTTGGCCGGAGTGGGCCGTGTGCCGACTGATCTGCGCTGTGAGGTGCGGGTGGGTGGCTATGGCGGAGCCGAAGGGTTGGCGCAGTACATTGATGAGCAGGGCATTGACCTGCTGGTGGATGCGACCCACCCCTACGCCGCACAAATCAGCCAGAACGCTGCCCGTGCGGCGCAGCTCAGCGCCATCCCGTGCTGGGCGTTGCGCCGTCCGGCATGGCAACCCCAGCCCTGTGATGACTGGCGAGAAGTGGCCGACTGGGCTGAACTTGTCGAGGCACTGAAGCCCTTTCACCGCCCCCTGTTTACGCTGGGCCGGGAGCCGCTGGCCCATGTCCATGAAATTCCCGACAGCCAGTTCTGGACTCTTCGCGCATTGGACGTCTACCCCGGCAATGCCCGCTGTGAGGTGATCGGCGCACGGGGTCCCTTTGTGCTTGAGGACGAACGCCGTCTCTTCGAGCATCGCAGCATCGATGTACTGATCAGCAAAAACAGCGGCAGCAGTGCCACAGAGCCTAAACTGCAAGTTGCCCGCGAGCGGGGCATTCCGGTACTGGTGCTTAAACGACCTGAACTGCCCAAGGTTGCCCGGGAGTTTTATACGACACACGCGCTGATCAGTGCACTGAGCACCCCATAACGGTTTCAGAAAAAACCATCGACTATACTTACGCGACATTTCGCCACACAAATGGGCTTTTTACTTACACCGATCATTCAGGCTAAATAGCGCGCTTGATCGCTCCACTCACGGAATTCGTCATGCCTCGACAACGGTTTGCATTTGCCTGGATCGCCTGCTTTGCAGTGCTGTTCAACATGCTTGCCATGTCGATAATGAACGGCTCGATGGCGCAAACCCGTGAAGGCCCGGTCGAACAATTTATGATGAGCAGCTTCTGCACATCGATGGGCACCAAAATGGTCGCCGTGTCGCTCGGGACTTTCGAGGCCAGCGACTCACAAGATGACCATCACTCGACCATGCAGCACTGCTGGTGCTGTTCGGGCTCAGCCCCTGTGGTGGCGTTGCCTGCGCATATTCCCAAGCTGTATTTTGCGGCCATAGAACATGGCCATAGCCAGATCCCTGATCACCTCAAACGCCCTACTCCGCGCCAGCAATGGCCGAGCCTCAACCCCCGCGCTTCGCCTCTGGTCTGATTCCTCCTCGCAACCTTTTTTGCGTTTTGAATCGTTCCGGAGAATGACCATGTTGAACCTGTCGATGTTCAAGCACGCTGCTATCGCGGCGGCTTTGCTGATGCCTGCCTGTTTCGCCAATGCCCATCAATACAAGGCTGGCGACCTCGAAATCACCCACCCGTGGTCTCAAGAACTTCCGCCCAACGCCCCCACGGTGGCGGCGTATTTCGTGATTCGTAATACCGGCAACACGGCAGACCGTCTGCTGGGCGTCGATACGCCCATAGCCGAAAAGGCCGAGTTGCATCAGCACGTCATGCAAGGCGATCTGATGAAGATGCAGCCGGTACCGAGCGTTGAAGTGGTACCTGGAGGCTCCGTAACATTTGCCCCAATGGCCTACCACGTGATGCTGGTCGGCCTCAAAGATCGCAGCCTGCTCAAAGACGGTGAACGCTTCCCGATGACCCTGCACTTTGAAAAAGCAGGCGACTTGAACGTTGAGGTCAAGGTGCAGAAGCAACCACCTGCTAACGCTTCAGAGCACGCCCACACGCACTGACCGCAAAGCGTTTGACGCCGATGCGCTCCCATCGCGCCAGACACACCCGACCGGCCCTTCGTGGCCGCTGGTTAGGTCTGTTTGCCATGCTGATGATTTTTATCGGCCCGCTGATTTCCCAAGCGGTGCCGATGGATCATCACGCGTCCATGAAGATGGACATGCCGATGGGTATGTCCATGCCGGCGCATGCCGAGCATGCAAAGCATCAACAGCCCGCGACTGAGCATCATGCCCTTTGGGAAAAGTGCGGCTATTGCACGCTGCTGTTCAGTTGCCCGGCCCTGCCCGGCAGCCCAAACCTGTCGCTGCACAGCGCACCAAAGCTGAGCCGCTACCTGGCGGCCAACCCACGCTTGGGCCATGCCCGACAACCTGTGTTTCTCGGCGCGCGTTCCCGGGCGCCCCCCACATTGCACTAAGCACCAACACAACTAACGCTCTCTGGCCCATTGGTAAGAATCTGCCGATGCATGGTCGAGTTGTATTCGCTTGAAAAGTGGAATGTTTATGTCCCGTTTTACTGCTGCCCACCGTTTGCCTCGCGCGCAATCGGTGCTGCCTTTTACCTTGAGCGCCCTGTGTTGCGGGCTGCTGGCGCCGGTTGCGCTGGCTGATGAACACGCAGGCCATGCCAATGAACTGAGCCCGACCGTAATTACGGCCATTGCCCCCAGTTCCCCCCTGACCATCGTCACCAACCCCAAAGACCCGCGCCAACCGGTGCCCGCAAGCGATGGCGGTGACTACTTGAAGACGATTCCTGGCTTCGCCCTGATCCGTAATGGCGGCACCAACGGCGATCCGGTGTTGCGTGGCATGTTTGGCTCTCGCCTGAATATCCTCACCAATGGCGGCATGATGCTCGGCGCCTGCCCGGGCCGCATGGACGCACCCACGTCCTATATTTCGCCCGAAACCTACGACAAACTCACCGTCATCAAGGGCCCGCAAACAGTGCTATGGGGCCCCGGCGCATCGGCTGGCACCATCCTGTTCGAGCGGGAACCGGAGCACTTTGGCGAGTTGGGCACGCGGGTCAATGCCAGCCTGCTGGCCGGCTCCAATGGCCGCTTTGACAAGACCATTGATGCTGCTGCCGGAGGGCCGCTGGGCTATGTACGGGTGATTGGCAACACGGCCCACTCCGACGATTACAAAGACGGCCACGGCAACACCGTGCCGTCGCGGTATGACAAATGGAACGGAGATGTTGCACTCGGCTGGACGCCGGACGCTGACACGTTGCTTGAACTCACCGCAGGCAAGGGCGACGGCGAAGCACGCTCGGCGGGTCGTGGCATGGATGGCAGCCAGTACAAGCGTGAAAGCTTGGGCCTGCGCTTTGAAAAATCCAATATTGGCGAGGTCCTCGACACCCTCGAAGCGCAGGTCTACTACAACTACGCCGACCACGTGATGGATAACTACACCCTGCGCACCCCGTCGGGCACCGGCATGATGGCGGGGCCGATGGCCAGCAACGTAGATCGCCGCACGCTGGGTGCCCGCATCAAGGCCACCTGGCGCTGGGCCGATTACCAGTTGATCAGCGGGATTGATGCCCAGACCAATGAGCACCGTAAACGCTCAGGCATGGGTATCGACACGTACAAGGAACAAAACTGGAGCAAGGACGCTGATTTCCACAACTACGGGGCCTTTGGCGAGCTGACCTGGTATGCCGCCGAGCATGACCGCGTGATCACGGGTGCGCGACTGGACCGTGCATCGGCCAAGGATTACCGCGCCCGGATCGGCTCGGGGATGATGAGCAAACCCAACCCGACCCTCGACAAAACCCGTGCCGACACACTGCCCAGCGGCTTTGTGCGATACGAACACGACATGGCCGACAGCCCGACCACGGTGTATGCAGGCTTAGGTCATGCCGAGCGCTTCCCGGATTACTGGGAGTTGTTTTCACCGACCGCGGGGCCTGCGGGTTCGGTGAATGCATTCGATGCCATAAAACCCGAGAAAACCACCCAGCTGGACATGGGCCTGCAATACAAAACCCGCGACCTGGAAGCTTGGGCATCGGCCTACATCGGCGTAGTCCATGACTACATATTGTTCGACTATGCCCCCGGTTATTCTCAAGCGCAAAACATCAACGCGCGGATCATGGGCGGTGAGTTCGGTGCGGCCTACGCCCTGACCTCCAACTGGAAGGCAGACGCAACGCTGGCTTATGCGTGGGGCAAGAACACCACGGACGGCAAAGCACTGCCGCAAATGCCCCCGCTGGATACCCGCCTGGGCCTTACCTACAGCGAAGACAACTGGAGTGCGGGCGCGCTGTGGCGCGTAGTGGCGCAACAGGACCGAATCGACCGCAACGCGGGCAACGTGGTGGGTAAGGATTTCGACAAAAGCGCAGGTTTTGGCGTGTTTTCGTTGAACGGGGCTTACCGCATCAACAAGAACCTCAAGGTCAGTGCTGGTGTGGACAACTTGCTGGACAAGAATTACAGCGAGCATTTGAACATGGCGGGCAACGCTGGTTACGGCTACCCGGCCAACGACCCGACGCCCATCAACGAACCGGGTCGTACGCTATGGACCAAGGTTGATGTGAGCTTCTGATCCACCGCTTGCCCTCACCCCAACCCTCTCCCGGAGGGAGAGGGAGCTGATTGGCGATGGTCTTGATACCGCGCATGGTCAGTCCCTTCTCCCTTTGGGAGAAGGAGCTGATTGGCGCTGTTCTTCAGACCGCGCACGGTCAGTCCCTTCTCCCTTTGGGAGAAGGAGCTGATTGGCGCTGTTCTTCAGACCGCGCACGGTCAGTCCCCTCTCCCTTTGGAGAAGGAGCTGATTGGCGCTGTTCTTCAGACCGCGCACGGTCAGTCCCCTCTCCCTTTGGAGAAGGAGCTGATTGGCGCTGTTCTACAGACTGCGCACGATCAGTCCCCTCTCCCTCTGGGAGAGGGCTAGGGTGAGGGTCTCAAAAACAACTAGGTATTCACTCGCGGAGCCGCTCACATGAGCCAACCCACACCGTCTTTCTACAACCTGGCCTGGCGCTGGCATTTCTATGCCGGGCTGTTTGTCGCCCCCTTTATGATCCTGCTGGCCCTCACCGGCATCATTTACCTGTTCAAACCTCAGCTCGACCCCTTGATGTACGACCACCTGATCAACGTCCAGCCTGGTCATCACACCTTAAGCGCTGACAAACAGCTCACCCTCGTGCAGGCCAGTTATCCACAAGCCCACATCAGTCAATACCTGCCACCGATCAACCCCGAACGTAGCGCCCAGTTCGTGCTGCACAACAATGGCCGCGAACTGAATGTGTTCATCAATCCCTACAGCGGCGCCGTACTCGGCCAGCAGGATGCCAAGCTCAACCTGCAGGCCGTGGCTCGTGCGCTGCATGGCGAGTTGATGATCGGCACCCTCGGCGACCGCCTCATAGAACTCGCCGCCGGCTGGGGGATCGTGCTGATGGTGTCGGGCATGTACCTGTGGTGGCCACGCGGGCAATCAGCCGCCGGGGTTTTATGGCCCAGGTTTAGCCGCCGAGGCCGGGTGTTGTGGCGTGACCTTCACGCTGTCACCGGCTTTTGGGGAGGCGCCCTGCTGCTGTTCATGCTGATCAGCGGCATGACCTGGACCGGCTTCTGGGGCAAGCAGTACGCCGACTTGTGGAACCAGTTCCCGGCGGCCATGTGGAACAACGTGCCCGCGTCCGATCTCGAAGCCCGCAGCCTCAACTCGGCCGCCCGCCAGACCGTCCCCTGGGCCATGGAAAATACGCCGATGCCGGTCTCTGGCGCCCACGCCGAACACATGGGCCACGGCGCTCACTCAAGCGGCCCGGCCGCACCCGGTGTGAGCTTGCAAGAGGTGTATGAAACCGCCACCGCACGCAAGGTCGAACCCGGCTACAGCATCACGTTGCCGACCACGGCTGAAGGTGTTTTCACCATCGCTGTATTTGCCGACGACCCGCGCAACGACGCCACCTTGCATGTCGATCAATACACCGGTGAAGTACTGACTGATGTGCGCTGGCAGCATTATGGCAACGTCGCCCGGGCCACCGAAATGAGCGTCATGCTGCACGAGGGCAAACTGTTCGGCTCGCCAAACCAAATTGCGATTTTGCTGGTATGCCTGATGATTCTGCTGAGTTCGGTCAGCGGGTTGGTGATGTGGTGGAAACGTCGCCCTCAAGGGCGCCTGGGCGTGCCGCCTCTGCGCCATGATTTGCCCACCTGGAAAACGGGCATCTTCATCATCCTTGCGCTGGCCATTGCCTTTCCGCTAGTGGGTGCCTCACTGATCGCCGTTTGGTTACTCGATCGCTTGCTGTTGCTTGTTCGGGCAAAACAGCCACATGAGGCCCATTCATAATAAAGATTAGCCATCCGAGAGGTGCATTCTAGAGCCTTGTCTATACTGGCGCGCCAGTATCAGACAATACGTAGCTGTTACTATATAACAAACTATTTAAGCTCTATCCCCGCCGCCAGGAGGCAGCGGGGACACCTCTTGATATAAGCGACTCACTGCCCAGATGAACAAGTACCTGCTTTCCAGCCTCTGCCTGCTGACGATTAACAGCGCGCAGGCGGATGACACCGCACCCTCCTTGATGTTGCCTGCCGCAACCATTACCGCCCCTGAAATCGATGCCGAACAGATCGGCCTCAAGACCGCCACCAGTGCCGGTTCACGCCTGAACCTCAACAGCCTCGAAACACCGGCCAGCGTTGAAAGCCTGACCGGCGCACAAATCCGCGCACGCGGTGACCGCAGTGTGCAGAGCGCCGTAACCCGCACCACCGGCATCAGCAACAACGGCACGCCGGGCAATGGCGGCTCCGCCTACTCGGCGCGGGGTTTCGTCGGCGAAGGGTCGGTGATGCAACTGTATGACGGCATTCGCATGTACAGCGGGGCCGGCACCGTAACCTTCCCAGTGGACGACTGGTCGGTCGAACGTATCGACGTACTGCGTGGCCCGGCCTCGGTGCTGTATGGCGAAGGCGCAACCGGTGCTGTGATCAACGTCATCCCCAAAAAGCCTTTCAGTGGCGAGATCGAAAATCACCTGCGCGTCGGCTATGGCTCCTACGACACTCAGCAACAAGCATTGGACAGCGGCGGCTCACTGACCGACACCCTCAGCTACCGGTTGAATATCAACCATACCCAAAGCAACGGCTGGATCGACCACGGCGACTCGGAAAATACCTTTATCAGTGCGGCCTTACGCTGGCAGGCGACCGACGATTTGGCGTTTACCCTGAGCCACGACTACGGCGACCAGGAGCCCCAGAATGACTTCGGCGTCCCGCTGATCAATGGTCATTATCACAAGAGCCTGCGCGACAAGAATTACAACGTGCGCGACGCCAAGCTGCATTACAACGATCAGTGGACACGCCTGAACACGCAATGGCAGATCAGCGACAACCTCAGCGCCAACAACGAACTGTATTACCTCAAGGCCCAGCGCCGTTGGCAGAACGCCGAACGCCATGCCTGGAATGAAGACCAGCAAACGTTATTGCGCAGTGGCTATTTCAGCATCAAGCATGAACAGGAACAGGTCGGCGACCGTCAAACCTTTACCCTCAACCATGACATTTTTGGTCTGAACAGCAAAACGCTGGTCGGTGCAGACTACAACCGGATTCACTTCAACCTGCACAGCAACGCGCCGTATGACGACGTCAATCCAGACGGCCAGCCGATCAATATGTACCACCCGGATCGTGGCGAGTTTGAAAGTGCTTCACCCTACCGCGACCAGTTCAAAACCACGACGCAGCAAGTGTCATTGTTTGCCGAAAACCGCACTGAGCTGACGGACCAACTGTCGCTGGTGACGGGCGTGCGCCGAGACATCGTGCACCTTGATCGCGACGACTTGATCGATGGCACGCGCAGTGACCGCAGCCTGTCAGCCAACAGCTGGAAAGTAGGGTTGGTCTATGAGCTGACACCCGACATGTCGGTTTATGCCCAACAAGCCACCAGCGTCGATGGCGTGGCCGGACTGATCAGTTTATATCCGTCCGAGCAAGGGTTTGATCTGGCCCACGCACGGCAGACCGAAATTGGCTTCAAACAGATGTTCTGGGACCAACGCGGCGAATGGACGCTGGCTGCGTATCACATCGTTAAAAAGGATTTGCTGACACCCGACCCGATGGTGCCCGGCAACTCACTGCAAGTCGGTGAGCAGTCCTCCAACGGCCTGGAGGCCAGCCTTGATCTGCAACTGCCCGATCGCTGGCAGCTGCAAGCCAATGCTGCGGTGGTGCGAGCGCAATACGACAAATTCGATGACGAAGGCGTGTCGCGTAAAGGCAACCGCCCGACCGATGTGCCACGCCGTACCGCCAACCTGTGGTTGAGCAAAGCCATCACCGATGACGTCAATGCCGGAGCCGGCGTGCGCTATGTTGACTCGCGCTATGCAGATATTGCCAACACCGTGCAGTTGCCGAGCTATACCGTGGTGGATGCGACGGTGAACTGGAAGGCACTGCCTAAAACCACGTTGGGGTTGCGTCTGAATAATGTATTCAATCGCCAATACGCCGTAACGCAATACAATCGCGGCCAGCAATGGATCATGGGCGAGCCGCGCTCGTTCTTCGTGACGGCGGATTACGCTTTTTGACCCGCCGACCCTCACCCTAGCCCTCTCCCAGAGGGAGAGGGCGCTGAGGAGCGGCGTTGCGAACATCGGCTCTTGCTCTTAGTCCCCTCTCCCTCCGGGAGAGGGTTAGGGTGAGGGGCTTTTGACTTTAACTAACAACCGGATGTCCATGACTCACCTCACCCTCACCCAACTCGCCTGGACGCCTTTAGGCCACGGCCATTGCCATCACCAGTTCCACCTGCGCGATGCCAACCTGCACGTGGCTGCCGGCGAGTTCGTGGGGCTGATCGGGCCCAACGGCAGCGGCAAAACCAGCCTGCTGCGCTGCGCCTACCGTTTCAGCAAACCTGAGTCCGGTGAAGTGCACCTCGACCACCACAACCTCTGGCAACAATCACCGCGTTGGTGCGCCCAGCGCATTGCCGTGGTACTTCAAGAATTTCCCGATGCCTTTGGCCTGACCGTAGAAGAAGTGGTCGCCATGGGCCGCACCCCGCACAAAGGGCTGTTCGACGGCGACACCGAAGCGGACCGCGAACTCGCTAAAAACGCACTCGACTCCGTCGGCCTGCAGGGCTTTGAAGATCACGCTTTCGCCACCTTGTCGGGCGGCGAAAAACAACGCGTCATCCTTGCCCGCGCCTTGACCCAGCAACCTGAACTGCTGATCCTCGATGAGCCGACCAATCACCTCGATCCGCGCTATCAGCTGGAGCTGCTGCAATTGGTCAAACGCCTCAATATCGGCACCCTGGCCAGCATTCACGACCTTAACCTCGCCGCCGCGTTCTGCGACCGCCTGTACGTCATCAATCACGGCAAGATCATCGCCAGCGGCACCCCGCGTGAAGTACTGACCGTCGAACTATTGCGCGATGTGTTCGGCGTTGACGCGCTGGTGGACGACCATCCACTCTCTGGCTACCCACGAATTACCTGGATAACTCAACCATGACGCTGATCCGCATCGCTCTCTGCCTGAGCGTTGTACTGGGTGCACAGCTTGCCCATGCCGAAGCGACGAAATACCCGCTGACGATCAAAAGCTGCAACCGAGATGTCACCTTCAATGAAGCGCCCAAACACGCGGTCAGCCACGACATCAACATGACGCAAATGATGCTCGCCCTCGGCCTCAAGCCGAGCATGGCGGGTTACAGCGGCATCACTGGCTGGAAGTCGGTAACGCCTGAGATGAAGGCCATTCTCGACGGCCTGCCAGAGCTGGCCAGCAAGTACCCGTCTGTTGAAACCCTGCTCAACGCCAACGTCGATTTCTTCTTCGCCGGCTGGGATTACGGCATGCGTGTGGGCGGCGACCTCACGCCGCAAACCCTGACACCGCTGGGCATCAACGTGTATGAGCTGACGGAGTCATGTGCGTTTGTGATGAAGCGCCCACCCGCGAGCATGGAAGACACCTACAACGACCTGCGCAACCTGGGCAAAATCTTCGACGTGCAAGACCGCGCCAATGCGCTGATCGCCCAGATGCAGCATAAAATTGCCGACGTGCAAAAGACGCTACCCGCGGCAAAACCCCGCGTATTTTTGTATGACAGCGGCGAAGACCGCGCCATGACCTCGGGCAAACTGGGTATACCTCACGCGCTGATCGAAGCCGCAGGCGGCGACGACATCTTGAGCGACATCGACGCCAGCTGGACCCGCGTCAACTGGGAAACCGTGGTCGAACGCAACCCTGAGGTCATCGTGATCGTGGACTACAGCGAAGTCACCGCCGAGCAAAAGCAGCGCTTTCTTGAAACCAACCCCGCCCTGCAATCAGTGAGTGCCATCCGCAATAAACGCTTTATCGTCATCCCGTACGTGCAAGCCACGCCGGGTATCGACAACGTGCTGGCCATCGAAACCCTGGCCAAAGGGTTCCACCCACAATGATGGCTCGCCGCTACGCGTTACTCTTGCTTGCCCTTGGCATACTGCTGCTGGTGTCGTGCGTGGTGTCGCTGGGCTTTGGCCCGGCGCGGGTGCCGGTGGACGTGGTGTGGCACATTTTGCTGCACAAGGTGTTTGGCCTCGCAGGGGGAAGCTGGAGCGCAGGCCAGGAACATATCGTGTGGTTGATTCGCGTGCCGCGCATGTTGCTCGGCGCCTTGGTCGGTGCAGGGCTGGCGTTGATTGGTGCGGTGTTGCAAGCCGTGACCCGCAACCCGCTGGCCGACCCGCATTTGCTGGGTGTGACCAGCGGAGCGACCTTGGGCGCGGTGATTGTGGTGCTGCACGTGGGGGAGATTGTCGGCCTGCTGACCTTGCCGATTGCCGCCTTTATCGGCGCCCTGCTGAGCATGCTGCTGGTACTGGCCATCGCCAGCCGACAAGGCCGCCTGGACAGCGACCGGCTGCTACTGTGCGGCGTCGCGGTGTCATTTGTGATGATGGCCGTAGCGAACACCTTGCTGTTTTTGGGCGACCACCGTGCCAGCTCCGCTGTGTTGTTCTGGATGCTGGGCGGGTTAGGGTTGGCACGCTGGGAACTGCTGGCCATCCCCAGCGCCAGCGTGCTGCTGGGGCTGGTGTTGCTGCTGGGCATGGCACGCCCGCTAAATGCCTTGATGGCCGGTGAACAAACCGCCGTCACGCTTGGACTAAACGCGCGCAATGTTCGACTTAAAGTCTTTTTGATCGCCTCACTGATGACCGGCGTGCTGGTAGCCATCAGCGGTTCAATCGGCTTTGTCGGCTTGATGATCCCTCACATCGCCCGCCGCTTGGTCGGTGCGGAACACCGGCGCTTGTTGCCCGTGTCCGCCCTGCTCGGCAGCGTGTTTCTGGTGTGGGTCGACGTGGCCGCCCGCACCCTGATCGCCCCCGAAGACTTGCCGATTGGGGTGGCCACGGCGGCGATTGGCGGGTTGTTTTTTATTGGCCTGATGCGCAAGCGTTAACACTCACTGTGCAAAGGTCTGGTATTCAACCTGGCCTCTGACGGGAGTGCAAAGACCTTTGCACATCAGGCTGGCACACCACTCCCAAGCCCGAATTAAACAGCCCTTGGTTCAAGCGGTTGTGTTATCCACTAATGGGCGGTTTATACAAAGAGATCCCCACATCATTACATGGCCGGCGACCGATCAAATACAATTCCTCCCCGACATAAACAATACTCGGCTCAGACAGGTATTTACCATTCGTCACATTCAAATAATACGGGAGTTGTGGATGCGTAATATCGAGCATTTGTGCACCAAGGACTTCAGTCACAGCACGCTGATCATGAGCATTGACCGAGGTACACATAAGCATACTGCCACCGGCATAAAGTGTTGGAGAACCCTGCACTTTGTAAAAATTAGACCTGTACAGTAACTCCCAGCTATTACTGTGGAACGCATACAGCCCCACACTATCATCTGCCCCTGTCAGTGCAGCGTACATCCGGCTGCCATTACCCGCCAGGGAAGGCGTTCCTTTGAACCTGATACCACTCGCCTTTATGGTATTACCCCATTCGTAATTTTCAAAAATCTTATGGTAAAACTCACCGTTAGAAGTACCCTGCACGCCCAGGTACAGTTGGCCATTCGTGCTGGACACCGAAGGTGCATGTTGGGTCAGTACGCCTGGCACTTCTTGGGCATGCGTCCAATGTTCACCTGAAAAAACATGGTAAAGCACTGTTTGTTCGAGGGTTGTGTAAAAGCAGAATAAATGCCCCTCATGCACTGTTACCGCCGGTCGACCACGCGTAGGGTGGATAGCATCCAGGTACTCCTGCTTCTGCTCCACCAGTTTGTTCTCCGCATTATTACCGAGCACAAGATAGCTCAGCCCTAAATGACCCGGAAAATTTTCAACCATAAAAAACGCATATATTTTATGATTAAACTCGACCACCGAAATACCGCTACAAATTCCGGTATCTTCAATCGGCGTGACAAGTTCCCACGGAAACACCAATCGAACAGGGGGCGACGAGGGATCATGAGACTGCGAATGATGATCTTCAGACATTTTTAATTCCTTTTAAATTAGTTAGCCAGCGGCAACTTAATTACCTGCAGCTGGAAATTATTCAAGCGACACTACACCACCCATCACATTTATTATTTGCGAGGCAAACACTATTGCCTTTGCACGCACCATTTTATGTACGTCCGCCTGCAGCAGGGTCATATATAAGTACCCATTCAAGGAGTAAACCATTAACCAAAAGGGTGGCATCGAAGAGTGCTGGCGTATTCCCAATTTAGAGTTGCGCCTCGGCGCTGCTCATCTCGTCGAACTCTCGTCAGTTCATACCCACGAGCGGCAACGTCTGCACCCTTTAAAAAGCTCAACCTGCGCGTGATCTCGCTGCAAGCCCTGATTCAAAGCTCGTCTTTGTTACCTGCCGTCGGCGAACGCGCCCACGGCAGCTCGGGGCTGACCTTTGCAGGTTCAGTGGTCTTCAAGTCTGCGGTCACCCACCCCACTCGCGACCAATTTTCGCTGGGGTTAACCACGACCAACTCCCCCGCTTTGAGTAATTTGGCGATGTACTGGCTTTCAGTTTCGAGGCCTTTATCTACCCACTCTTGATCCAGGTATTGGTTTTCCCAGTAGTCATACCCCAGGACCAATTGGCACAAGTCATCTTCAGCTTTGCCGCGACGACGCACGTATTTCAACAGCGATCCATCATTACCCGCCGCATAGGCAATGTTGAGTGAAAACTCCAGCCGCGGGAGGCTCTTGGTCATAAAGCAAATGTCCACCGGCCAGAACGCGTTATCGACCCAGTTGCTCTGGCCGGGTCTGAGCACACTGGGCCTCACAGGTTGATGCGCATAATAAACAGCGACAGGACCGTAACCCGACGGCAAAGCGGGTAACGGTCGCGACCGGCCTGAAGTTCGTTCAAACAGCGGATTGAGGAAAATGGTGTCTTGAGCATTAGCCGGAGCGCCATTGGTTTCAGGCTCCTGCGGTACATATAGGGTCTGCGCGGATGAAAAAAATACCGCGCCCACCACATGATGCGCATGCGGGCGCCGCAGTTTGCGGTTGCTGTAGAGCGCTGCATCATCGATATGGCTGAATGCGGGGCCCAGCGCCGGCACAGTGGCGGCAGGGCGACCGGTAATGTCCACGTCCATGGCGAAAGGCCGCCAGCCGGAGGTGACAGGCCCCGGCGTCGCCCACATGGAACTGGCCAGCAGCACCTCCAGATAACCGCTGCCGGCCACCTTGCGCACGTAATCCGGGGTGCGCAGCTTATTGCTGTTCAACATGGCAAGTATGGGCTCGTTCGGCCCAAACCCACTTTCCAAATTCAGCACCGTGTTCAGGTTAACGGCCTTGTAACTCAGCAGCGCCCCATTGCGGGTTGATATAAATATCGTCGGATAATCAAGCCGCCCTGCAGACAGGTCACGCACCGAGCTTGAAAGCACCGCAAGGTTCACCAAGTCGGCAGGGGCAATAAAATCAGCAAACACATCATCGGACTGCCGTTCAGCGGGGACTTTAGGCGTAGCCACATACACCGAATCGCACGTAAAACCGGCAGGCAGGCTGTACATCTGAGCGCCCAAAGGCCGCGGGAATACATTGCTGAGCAGTGCGGTACGGGTGCGCAGAGGTTCTGTGGCGATGTACTGCTCAGCGTTCTGGCTTTTGAGGATGACCCCAAACTGCGTATGTCCACGCGAGCCCATGCGGCCATGAACATAGCGCACAGCATCAATGGCCTGGCTGAACACCGGGCTCAAGGCCGGTTGCAGGGTGAGCCTGCCCCTCTCGACGGGAGCTTGAGCAGGCTGCCATTGCGACGTGACCTTGCCTCGTTCCCCCCATAAGCGACTGGCCACCACAACGTGCAACTCCCCTGCCCGTGCCACCTGGGTAATGAATTGACTCGGCATGAGCGAATTGTCGCGCAGCTTGGTCTGGCTAAGATTGTTGCGCGCCTGCTCGGGGTGAGCGGCGGGAGGCGAGAGACGCGCCAAGAATCGCGTTTCAAAGTCAGAACCGCTGGGTATGTACTTGAGCAGTGCACCGTCTTGCGCCGAAAAGTAGCGAACCTTGCCTCGGCGATCCATAATTGCACTGCGCAGCTCATGGGGCGCAAACAGTGTGCGGCTCAGTTGATCTTCAATGGCCGTGCGCCACAGCTGCAAAGGCGTGATGCGACGGGTGTGGTAGCTGCCGGCCACCACGCATCCATAGGGGATAAACGATGACTGTTCGGGTGGAAATACCACCGTCGGATCAAAGGTTTCCGTGCGTACGGCAATCGGCTCGGTGACCACGAATAGATTGTCCTGCCGCTTGAGGATCAACCCACCGTAGGTGTAATCCGCGCGCCGGGCAATTTGCTCATGGGCATAGCGAACGGCATCGTCCATCTCAATAAAGACAGGGCTCAACGTGCGCCTCATAAAGCCATCGAAAGGCTGCCAGCCAGACCCTACCGGACCTTCTATCCCCCAGACTTCACTGCCTCGCACCACCCTCAGTTCACCGGTGTGAGCCAAAGCGTGAATCAACGATTCGATCTTCTCTTCCCCCGTCAGCACATTGCGCAGCAAGGCGATACCGCCACCTTCTCGCTCGGGCAACCTGGCAAACAGGGTTTGCTCAACCGGCGAAGACTTGGACACGTACTTCAACAGCGCCCCGTCTCGGGCCAGGATATACAGCGGCAACGCCGTAATACTGTTAGGTGCAGCCAGTTCCCGGGCTTTCAAAATGCCTTTTTCCAGCGCATCGATGTGCAGAAAGTTTTTGTACACCGACGGTTGAGCGGCCGGGATCAATGCCGGGTCACGATATTCTGCGTCAGCGCCGTACACTGCAACGATTGCAAAGCCCGCCGGCAACTGAGGCTCGCCATCACTGGCGACGGCGAAAGCCCGGGCAAAAGCGAAATCCAACGCCCCTGTCACGGGTTCGCAGACGATAAATTCATTCGTCGAGGTGTTTTTGAGGATAAACCCGTAATGCTGATCGGTAGTGTGATCGGAGCGTGACCGGATGTACTCCAAGGCCAAATTTTCGCTGTCCAGCAGCGGGCCATACGCCGGACGCTGGATAACCACACTGTCGTTAACCACTTGATTGCCAGGTGAGAAAAAGAAGAAATCCGGCTCCAGTTTCCCTACTTTTCCGCGCCAGACTTCGGTGCTCTGGATAACGCTCACTTCCAGCGTTTCCACCACCTGCTTGACGAAATCAATCAATTCGTTAAGCAGCGAGCTGTCTTCAATAGCCAATGACAAGTAGGCAAACAGCTCCTTCGAATTATTGGTCGGACTGGTTTTAGCCTTGAGCAAAGAGCCATTGAACCCCGACAAATAGTGAGTCCTTACAAAACTGGAGAACCCCAGCAGGGTGTGTATGTCTGCAGGCAAATAAAAGTTGACCAAGGTCAGCACTTCTTCCCGCGATCCCCCAGGCGGCACCCGTTGCACCTCGGCGAGTTGGTGCGCCCGCGAATGATAGAAGGCGTGACACGTGTAGCCCACTGGATGCTGCAGCAAGCCTTTGGCATCGCTCGATAAAAACTGCTGCGGGCTAAACTCGCCACCCGCCAGCTTGACCGGCCGCGAAGCTACGAATCGCCCTAAAGCATCTTTCAGAATGAGCCCCCCATACCCGGCATCACGCTTGCCCCCGATCAACTCATGGGCAAAACGCGCTGCATCGTCGGGGTTCACAAAGCTCGGGCTCAAGCCCGGCAGGTTCACCGCTTTATTGGGCGTTACCCCTATTTGCGGAATTTCATAGACAGGTTCCATAGACATTCATCTCCTTGATGATGTGGTGACAGCAGGTGCCGGTTCACCGCAATCCTTGGCCTTATGGACAGCCACGAGGTGGTAGTTAATTAGCCACGCACCACGCCAAGCACCAAAGCGGCGCACCCACCCGCACCACGCGACCACGCAAGCGCCGAATCAGTGCAGAGCAACGCCCACTATTCGCGCAAACACCCACGCTAGAGCCTTGGCTCAATCCCGGCACAGCCTTTGCAAAAGCCTGTGCATCGTCCGTATCTGCAACTGATAAAAATCACGTTCCTGGAGACCGCACCATGAAGCGTCGTAACTTGATCAAAGCGTTTACCCTCACGGCATCCATTGCAGCCATGGGCATGTCCTGGACCCTGCAAGCAGCCGAAACGATCAAGGTCGGGATTCTGCATTCCTTGTCCGGGACCATGGCGATCTCCGAAACGTCGCTTAAAGACATGGCGCTGATGACCATCGACGAGATCAACGCCAAGGGCGGGGTGAACGGCAAGATGCTCGAACCCGTGGTAGTGGACCCGGCGTCCAACTGGCCGCTGTTTGCCGAAAAGGGCCGCCAGCTGCTGACACAGGACAAGGTCGCCGTGGTGTTTGGTTGCTGGACATCCGTATCGCGCAAGTCCGTGTTGCCGGTGTTTGAAGAACTCAACGGTCTGTTGTTCTACCCGGTGCAATACGAAGGCGAAGAAATGTCGCCTAACGTGTTTTACACCGGCGCCGCGCCGAATCAGCAGGCGATCCCGGCAGTTGAGTACCTGATGAGCGAAGACGGCGGCAGTGCCAAGCGTTTCGTGCTGCTGGGCACCGACTATGTGTACCCACGCACTACCAACAAAATCCTGCGCGCGTTCCTGCATTCCAAAGGCGTGGCCGACAAAGACATCGAAGAGGTCTACACCCCGTTTGGTCACAGCGATTACCAGACCATCGTGTCCAACATCAAAAAGTTTTCGGCCGGCGGCAAAACGGCTGTGATCTCCACCGTCAATGGCGACTCCAATGTGCCGTTCTATAAAGAGCTGGCCAACCAAGGCCTGAAAGCCACCGACGTGCCGGTGATTGCCTTCTCGGTAGGCGAAGAAGAACTGCGTGGCATCGACACCAAACCGCTGGTGGGCAACCTGGCGGCCTGGAACTACTTCCAGTCAGTAGAGAACCCGGTGAACAAAAAGTTTGTCGATGACTGGAAAGCCTACGCCAAGGCCCACAACCTGCCGGGGGCCGATAAAGCAGTGACCAACGACCCGATGGAGGCCACCTATGTGGGTATCCACATGTGGGCGCAGGCCGCTGAAAAAGCCAAATCGACTGATGTGGATAAAGTGCGCGAAGCCATGGCAGGCCAAACCTTCGCCGCGCCATCGGGTTACACACTGACCATGGACAAGACCAACCATCACCTGCACAAACCCGTGATGATTGGCGAGATTCAGGACGACGGTCAGTTCAACGTGGTGTGGCAGACCAAAGAGCCGATCCGCGCCCAGCCGTGGAGCCCGTACATTCAGGGTAACGATAAGAAGCCGGATCACGCGGTGAAGAGTAACTAAGCACATCAAAAGCCCCCTCCCCCTAACCCTCTCCCAGAGGGAGAGGGGACTGATCAGTGGCGTTGCACAGATTTGCTTTAGTCCCCTCTCCCTCTGGGAGAGGACCTGAAGATCGACCACCTGCCCAACAGGGACACACGCTATGCCCACTGCCCTTTACCGCCTGATCCTCAGCTGCCTGCTGTTGCTCCCATGGGCCGCCCACGCCGAGGACGCGAGTGACTTCGCAGCGGCCAATAATTCAGAGCAAGCCCAACTCCTCGAAAACTGGGCAGCACACCCTTCCCCCGCGCGAGTTGAGCTAATCAACAGCCTGCAACAAGGTCTGCTCACCGTCGACGGCGCCCCTCAGAAGTTACGCCTGAACAACCGCCTGCGTGGTCTGATCGACACCGCCCTGGCCAGCCATCAACTGCTGGCCGCCGACCCGAAACTGCGCCTGGTCGCGGCGCAACAGTTGCAAAAATCTGCCAAACCGGCGCAGCTCAAGTTCCTCGACCAGCAACTGGCAGCCGAGACCGACAGCGATGTGCACTCGGCACTCAGCCTGGCGCTGGCCAATCTGCAACTGGCCGACCCCGACCCGGCAGTCCGCCTGGCCGCTGTACGCCTGCTCGGCGAAACCGGCGAACCGCTAGCGCGTACCCGCCTTGAAAGCCTGCTGCAACCCGACGTCGAAACCGACGCTTCCGTGCGCACCGCCGCCGAAACCAGCCTGGCGCAAGTCAACCGCAAATTGCTGATCGGCGACGTATTGGGCCAAGCCTTCAGCGGCCTGTCACTGGGTTCGATTCTGCTGCTCGCGGCACTCGGGCTGGCCATCACCTTCGGCCTGCTGGGGGTGATCAACATGGCACACGGCGAGATGTTGATGCTGGGTGCCTACTCCACCTATTGCGTGCAAGTGCTGTTTCAGCGCTTCGCCCCCGGCGCCATCGAGTTCTACCCGTTGCTGGCATTGCCAGTGGCGTTCTTCGTCACCGCCGCCGTGGGCATGGTGCTGGAACGCACCATCATTCGGCACCTCTACGGCCGACCGCTTGAAACCCTGCTCGCCACATGGGGCATCAGCCTGATTCTGATCCAGCTTGTACGCGTGCTGTTCGGCGCGCAGAACGTTGAAGTGGCCAACCCGGCCTGGCTCTCGGGCGGGCTGCAAGTGCTGCCCAACCTGGTGCTGCCGTACAACCGGCTGGTGATCATCGTCTTCGCCCTGGCGGTGGTGGTGCTGACCTGGCTGCTGCTGAACAAGACACGTCTGGGCCTCAACGTGCGCGCGGTCACCCAGAACCGCAACATGGCCGCCTGCTGCGGCGTACCTACAGGACGCGTGGACATGCTCGCGTTTGGTCTTGGCTCGGGCATTGCCGGGCTCGGCGGTGTGGCCTTGAGCCAGATCGGCAACGTCGGCCCGGACTTGGGTCAGGGTTACATCATCGACTCGTTTCTGGTGGTGGTACTGGGCGGCGTCGGCCAACTGGCAGGCACCGTGTACGCGGCCTTCGGGCTGGGCATCGCGAACAAGATTCTTGAACCACAGATTGGCGCCGTGCTCGGCAAAATCCTGATCCTGGGGCTGATCATTCTGTTTATCCAGAAGCGCCCGCAAGGTCTCTTCGCGCTTAAAGGACGGGTGATCGACTGATGAATCAGCCTCTTATGTTGACGGCCACGCAAAAAGCCGGCCCCAAACTCACCGCGCTGGTGGGCGGGCTTGTGTTGCTGGTGCTGCTGGCCATGCCGTTGCTCTCGTTATTACCCGCCGACAGCCCGTTTCAGGTCTCGGCTTACACCCTGACCTTGGTGGGCAAGATTCTCTGTTACGCCATCGTCGCTCTGGCGCTGGATCTGGTCTGGGGCTACGCCGGGTTGCTGTCGCTTGGCCACGGTTTGTTCTTCGCGCTGGGCGGCTATGCCATGGGCATGTACCTGATGCGCCAGGCCTCGGGCGATGAGTTGCCTGCGTTCATGACCTTTTTGTCGTGGACCGAACTGCCGTGGTACTGGGTCGGGACCGAACATTTCTGGTGGGCCATGTGCCTGGTGGTGCTGGCTCCCGGCTTGCTCGCGTTGGTGTTCGGCTTCTTCGCTTTCCGCTCGCGGATCAAGGGCGTGTATTTCTCGATCATGACCCAAGCACTGACCTTCGCCGGGATGCTGCTGTTTTTCCGCAACGAAACCGGCTTTGGCGGCAACAACGGCTTTACCAACTTCCGCAGCATTCTGGGGTTTGGCATCACCGAACCCGGCACCCGCGCAGTGCTGTTCTTCGCCACCGTGGTGTTGCTGGTTACCAGCCTGTTTCTGGGTTGGCGCTTGGCGCGCAGCAAGTTTGGCCGCGTGCTGACCGCGTTGCGTGACGCCGAAAACCGCCTGATGTTCTGCGGCTACGACCCACGCGGTTTCAAGTTGTTTGTCTGGGTGTTGAGCGCGGTGCTGTGCGGCTTGGCCGGTGCGTTGTATGTGCCGCAAGTGGGCATCATCAACCCCGGCGAAATGTCACCGACCAACTCCATCGAAGCGGCCGTGTGGGTGGCCTTGGGCGGACGCGGCACCTTGATTGGGCCTTTGCTCGGCGCAGGCGTGGTCAACGGCATGAAGAGCTGGTTCACCGTGGCCTTCCCTGAATACTGGCTGTTCTTCCTGGGCGCGCTGTTCATCATCGTGACCCTGTACCTGCCCAAAGGCGTGATCGGCCTGCTGAAGAAAAAGGGCGAACAATGAGGAATGTCATGCTCGAACCTATCCTCGACCCGAACAAGGACGCCGGCAGCAGCCGCGACGCCATCAGCTTTGGCCAGCGCGCTGAACCGGGCCTCAACACCCGCCACGGCACCATCCTGACGCTGGAAGATATCAGCGTCAGCTTCGATGGTTTCAAGGCACTGAATAACCTCAACCTGTACATCGGCGTGGGTGAATTGCGCTGCATCATCGGCCCTAACGGCGCCGGTAAAACCACGATGATGGATGTCATCACCGGCAAAACCCGGCCCAGCGAAGGCCAGGCCTGGTTTGGGGAAACCCTCGATCTGCGGCAGATGAGCGAAGTGCAAATCGCCCAGGCCGGGATTGGCCGCAAGTTTCAAAAGCCCACTGTTTTTGAAGCCTTGAGTGTGTTTGAAAACCTTGAACTGGCGCAGAAAACCGACAAATCGGTGTGGGCCAGCCTGCGCGCCAAACTCACCGGCGAGCAAAAAGATCGCATCGGCGAAGTACTCAACACGATCCGCCTGACCGGCTCGGCGCAGCGCCCGGCGGGGTTGTTGTCCCACGGCCAGAAACAGTTTCTGGAGATCGGCATGCTGCTGGTTCAAGACCCGCAACTGTTGTTGCTGGACGAGCCGGTGGCGGGCATGACCGACGCCGAAACCGAGTTCACCGCAGAGCTGTTTAAAAGCCTCGCGGGCAAACATTCGCTGATGGTGGTGGAACACGACATGGGCTTTGTGGGCTCGATTGCCGACCACGTAACGGTGCTGCATCAAGGTAGCGTTTTGGCCGAAGGTTCGCTGGAACAGGTGCAGGCGGATGAGCGAGTGATTGAGGTTTACCTGGGTAGGTAGCGAACCCGTAGCCGCAGGTCAAAAGGAATACATGCATGCTTCAAGTCGAAAAGCTTCATCAGTTCTACGGCGGTAGCCACATTCTTCGCGGCCTGTCATTTGAGGTCAAAGTGGGTGAAGTGACATGCCTGCTGGGCCGCAATGGTGTAGGCAAAACCACGCTACTCAAATGCCTGATGGGTTTGCTGCCGGTCAAAGAAGGCACGGTGCAATGGGAAGGTAAAACCATTACTGCGCTCAAACCTCACCAACGGGTACACGCTGGCATCGCCTACGTCCCTCAGGGCCGCGAGATTTTCGGGCGCCTTACGGTAGAAGAAAACCTGCTCATGGGTCTGTCGCGCTTTCCCGGCTCCGAAGCCCGCGAAGTGCCCGCGTTTATCTACGAACTGTTCCCGGTGTTGTTGCAAATGAAGCATCGCCGGGGCGGCGACTTGTCCGGTGGTCAGCAACAACAACTGGCCATTGGGCGTGCATTGGCCAGCCGCCCGCGCTTGCTGATCCTCGACGAGCCCACCGAAGGCATTCAACCCTCGGTGATCAAGGAGATCGGCGCGGTGATCAAAATGCTGGCGGCACGCGGCGATATGGCCATTTTGCTGGTGGAGCAGTTCTACGACTTCGCCGAAGAATTGGCTGATCAATACCTGGTGATGTCGCGTGGTGAAATCGTGCAGCAAGGCCGTGGTGAAAATATGCAAACAGAGGGTGTGCGCGGCCTGGTGACGATTTAATCTGTCACTCTTTCCGGGTAAAAAGTCCTACATATGAACCTGCCTGCCAACACCGCCTTATTCACCCCTAGCTGGCATGCCGAGCTGGAGCTGGGCTATGGCCGTTTCGGTGACAGCACGCGCCCGACTCTGCGCCGCCACGTCGGCCCGTTGCGGGTGCAAAAGCACCTGTACGCCGAAGGCCCTGAAGTGTGCCAGCACATCATCGTGCACCCGCCCGGCGGGATTGCGGGCGGTGACCGTCTGGACATTCGCGCCAGTGTCGGCCCCGATGCCTGGGCGCAGCTCACCAGCCCCGGCGCGGCCAAGTGGTATCGCGCGGCGGGCCCGGCCTATCAAACTGTCGAGCTCAACGTAGCGGCCGGCGCGACCCTGGAATGGCTACCACAAGAAACCATCGTCTTCAGTGCGGCCCAGGCCGAGCTCAGCACCCGCATTGAGCTGGAAGGCGATGCCAAATTGTTTTATTGGGACATGGTGGCGTTGGGACGGCTGGCCAGCGGCGAGCGTTTTGAGCGCGGGCACTTTCAGTCTGGACTGGATATTCGCCGCGACGGCCAATTGCTCTGGCATGAGCGCCAGCGCATTGTCGGTGACGACGGACTGCTGGACTCGCCCATCGGGCTGGACGGCAATCCAGTGTTTGCAACGTTGTTGGTCACGGGTGAAATCAGCGCTGAGTTGCTGGAAACCTGTCGCAGTTTGCCGAACCCGGTGCGCGGGGACTTGACCCAATTGCCGGGTTTGCTGGTGGCGCGCTGCCTGGCGGGTGAAGCCTTGCAGGCACGTGGCTGGCTGATTGATTTATGGCGCTTGCTGCGCCCGGCATTGCTGGGGCGCGAGGCGGTAGCGCCGAGAATTTGGAGCACCTGAAGCGCCCTCACCCCAACCCTCTCCCAGAGGGAGAGGGGGCTGATTAGAGGTGTTATACAGATCTGCTTTGCTTTTAGTCCCCTCTCACGAGAGAAGGAGATGATTGGGGGTGTTGCTTTTAGTCCCCTCTCCCTCCGGGAGAGGGCTAGGGTGAGGGGCTTTTGATTTTGAGCAACCCACACAACTTTTAACTGCCGAACACGGACTCCACCATGGACCTGACTCCACGCGAAAAAGACAAGATGCTGATCTTCACCGCCGGCCTGTTGGCTGAGCGTCGATTGGCCCGCGGCGTGAAACTCAATTACCCGGAAACCATCGCCTACATATCCGCCGCCCTGCTTGAAGGTGCCCGCGATGGCCGCACAGTGGCTGAATTGATGCACTACGGCACCACCCTGCTCTCGCGTGAACAAGTGATGGAAGGCATCCCGGAAATGATCCCCGACATCCAGGTCGAAGCCACCTTCCCGGACGGCACCAAGCTGGTCACTGTCCACCAACCCATCGCCTGAGGCTGCGCCATGTCTTATGTCATTCGTGATGCCGTCCCGGCTGACTTACCGGCGATTCGAGAGATCTATAACGATGCGGTGCTCAATACCCTGGCCATCTGGAACGAGCAAACCGTCGACCTCGATAACCGTCAGCAATGGTTCAACGCCCGTCAGGCGCAGGGTTATCCGATTTTGGTGATTGTCGACGACGCCAATATCCCCTTGGGTTACGCCTCGTTTGGTGACTGGCGGCCCTTTGAAGGTTTTCGTCACACGGTCGAACACTCGGTGTACGTGCACCCCGAGCAGCGCGGCAAGCGCCTCGGTCCACAGTTGCTGGCCGAGCTGATCAAGCGCGCCCGAGCGTGCGACAAACACGTGATGGTTGCGGCCATCGAAGGCGGCAATGCAGCATCGATTCACGTGCATAAGCAGCTGGGCTTCGTCACCAGCGGGCGCATGCCGCAGGTCGGTATCAAATTCGGCCGCTGGCTCGACCTGACCTTTATGCAACTCATGCTCAACCCCGGCGCACTGCCACCTCAGGAGTGCGGCCAATGAACGCCGAACACGTCATTCAAGTCACGGCCGCCACCATTGGCCAGTTCCGTGAAGACTTGATCGTACTGCTGCTCGATGCCGTGAAGCATGGCGCGTCCGTCGGTTTTATGGACGACCTGGATCTGCCACAGGCCAATCGCTATTTCGACGAAGTTCATGCGCAACTGAATCAGGGCAACCTGCTGTTGTGGGTGCTGGTTGAAGAGCAACGCGTGCTGGCCAGCGTGCAATTGGCGTTGTGCCAAAAGACCAATGGCCTGAACCGCGCCGAAGTGCAAAAGCTGCTGGTGCTCAACGAAGTCCGCCGCCGAGGCTTGGGCCAAGTGCTGATCCATGCCTTGGAGCAAGGGGCACGCGAGCAAAAGCGCGGCCTGCTGCACCTCGACACCGAAGCCGGCTCACCGGCCGAAAACTTCTACAGCGCTCTGGGCTACACCCGTGTCGGCGAACTGCCCAACTACTGCCAAAGCCCAAACGGCCATTACAGCCCTACGGCCATCTACTACAAAACCTTGAGTGAGCCGCAATGATTCCAGGCGAATACCGAATTGAAGCGGGTGAGATCGAACTCAACGTCGGTCGTCGCACCCACACACTCAGCGTCTCCAATCGCGGCGACCGGCCGATTCAGGTGGGCTCGCACTATCACTTTTTCGAAACCAACGACGCCCTGATGTTTGACCGTGCCGACAGCCGCGGTATGCGCCTGAATATCCCGGCGGGTACGGCGGTACGTTTTGAGCCGGGCCAGACCCGCGAAGTGGAACTGGTGGAACTGGCCGGTCTGCGCCGCGTGTTCGGCTTTGCCGGACGGATCATGGGTGATCTGGATTAACCCGAACTTATAGCCGCTGCCGAAGGCTGCGAAGGGTTGCGCAGCGGCCCCGGCATTTCAACGTGAACGAAGGTCCTTGGGCCCTTATCGCAGCCTTCGGCAGCGGCTACAGGGTTCGACTCAACGCTTAGGAACACACCATGAAAATCTCCCGCCAGGCTTACGCCGATATGTTCGGCCCGACTGTAGGTGACAAGGTTCGTTTGGCCGACACCGAGCTATGGATCGAGGTCGAGCAAGACTTCACCACCTACGGTGAAGAAGTAAAGTTTGGCGGCGGCAAGGTCATTCGTGACGGCATGGGCCAGAGCCAGTTGCTCGCCGCCGAGGTGGTCGACACGCTGATCACCAATGCGTTGATCATCGATCACTGGGGCATCGTCAAAGCTGATGTGGGCCTCAAGAACGGTCGCATCCACGCCATCGGCAAAGCCGGTAACCCGGACATCCAGCCCAACGTGACCATCGCCATTGGCGCCAGCACGGAAGTCATCGCCGGTGAAGGCATGATCCTCACCGCAGGCGGCATCGACACGCACATTCACTTCATCTGCCCCCAGCAGATCGAGGAAGCGCTCAACAGCGGCGTGACCACCATGATCGGCGGCGGCACCGGCCCCGCGACAGGCACCAACGCCACGACGTGCACCTCCGGCCCGTGGCACATGGCGCGCATGCTGCAAGCCGCCGACTCGTTCCCGATGAACATGGGCTTTACCGGTAAAGGCAACGCCAGCCTGCCACAGCCGTTGATTGAGCAGGTCGAGGCCGGCGCCATTGGCCTCAAGCTGCATGAGGACTGGGGCACCACGCCCGCCTCTATCGACAACTGCCTGAACGTGGCCGACCTGTATGACGTACAGGTGGCAATTCACAGCGACACACTCAATGAGTCGGGCTTTGTCGAAACCACCCTGGCGGCGTTCAAGGGTCGCACCATCCACACCTACCACACCGAAGGCGCGGGCGGCGGGCATGCCCCGGACATCATCAAGGCCTGCGGCCTGACCAACGTGCTGCCTAGTTCCACCAATCCGACCCGGCCATTCACCCGCAACACCATCGACGAACACCTCGACATGCTGATGGTCTGCCATCACCTGGACCCGAGCATTGCCGAAGACGTGGCGTTCGCCGAAAGCCGCATCCGCCGCGAAACCATTGCCGCCGAAGACATCCTGCATGACCTTGGCGCGTTCTCGATGATCAGCTCCGACAGTCAGGCGATGGGCCGTGTGGGTGAGGTGATCACCCGCACCTGGCAAACCGCCGACAAGATGAAGAAACAACGCGGCCCCCTGCCTGAAGATGCGCCCGGCAACGACAACTTCCGCGCCAAACGTTACATCGCCAAGTACACCATCAACCCGGCGATCACCCACGGTGTGAGCCATGAAGTGGGCTCGATTGAAGTGGGCAAGTGGGCCGATCTGGTGCTGTGGCGCCCGGCGTTTTTCGGGGTTAAACCGACGTTGATTCTCAAGGGCGGGGCGATTGCATCGAGCTTGATGGGCGATGCCAATGCCTCGATTCCTACTCCCCAGCCGGTTCACTATCGCCCCATGTTCGCCAGCTATGGCGGCTCTCGGCACGCCACCTGCCTGACGTTTATCAGCCAGGCAGCATTTGATGCAGGGGTGCCAGAAACCCTCGGGCTCAAAAAACAAATCGCCGTGGTCAAAGGTTGTCGCGATGTGCAAAAAACCAACCTGATCCACAACGGTTATTTGCCCACTATTGAAGTTGATCCGCAGACCTATCAGGTCAAGGCAGATGGCGTATTACTGTGGTGCGAACCGGCAGACGTACTGCCCATGGCCCAGCGTTACTTTTTATTTTGAAGCATCCCATTCAGCGCTCCGGCTCTTATTCAAAGTCGGAGTCTGAATTGCTCAGCAGGGAATCCAGGGGCGACCAGGAGAATTGAGCTGTCAAGGTACGCATGAGTTCACGCTCCTCGTCGTCAAGTGCACGCATTTGCGCATCATAGGCCGTGTTGGACATCAATCTGCCGAGGGCGACCTCGTCAGCCGACTTGCCCAGCACCCCAGCGGCTGTGTCGATGGTTGTGCGTAACTCAGCCCGCTGTTGCTCCGTTAAGGCGGGCTCTTCGATCCACTCGCGCAGCCCTACTTGCAAATCGGTCAAGGCGATCATTTTTTCCCTTATTGGCTTGAACCGTTCCGCATAAGCGCCCCGCAAATACTCGGTCCAGATGGGCTGATCCAGGAGATGATCGGACAGGCCTCCACCTTGCTCCAGCTCATGAACTCGTTGATAAGCTCGCTCTAACATTGCCGGGGTCACATCAGACTCGGGGAACATCATCTCGGGTGACTGCCAGGGTAAATGCAGCCTTTGCGCCAGTTCAGTGGTATAGGCCAGGTAGATTTCAACCTCATCAATGTCGCGGATCGGCCTGCCACTGCTGTCAAGGTGTGGCACTCGCTGACCGTTCGCATCGTACTCCGGGTGCAATCGCCCTTCAGCTTCAAGCGCACGCACTCGTGCCCGAGCAATGGCGCCCAGCTCATCCAGGCGCACCTTACCTCTAGCCAATTCATAAACTTCTGCACCGACGAATAACCGCGAGCCCTGGTAGATTTCGTGCAGCCTGACTTCAATCCCCATTGCATTGAACAGCTGCACTCCTGCATCCACGCAGGAATAAGGAGCGGCGGCCATCTCGAATAACTTCTCGCGCAGTACAGAGCTGTCCGAGATGCCTTGCAACATGCGCCAAACCTTGTCGCTCATGTCCAGCTTGAACGCCTGACTACGAAGGTTTAAGTGGCGAGCCTGATCGCGGATGACATTGAAAAAAGGTTCAGAACCCGCATGCGCTTCAACAGAATTCCACAGCGCCTGGTTAAGACCCACTTGTTCGGGCGACAAACCACTCATCCAGTCAAGGCTATCGGGCTGCAACTTCGAAGCAATGCGTTGCAACGGCTCCATACCCACCGACTCGAGATACAGGTTGTAGCGTTCGGCCACCTCGATGGAGACCTCACTCAGGGTCAACGAGGTGCGTGCAACGGTGGCGGCCTTATCCGAACCCGGCACCACCTCGGGAATGTGACGAAGCGGGTTCTGGTCAAGCAGCAGCTTGAATGCCCGTGCCCGCGGGTGCGCAAAGAGCCCCGTCGGCCAACGATCAAGCGCGCATTGGGTCAGCGTCAATTTCGACAGGTAAGGCATGCGGCTGATATCCGGAGGCAAGCCCAGCGGGCATCCCTCAAAATTCAACTCTTGCAGGTGGACCAAAGCTCGTAACCGGGCCACCCCCTGCGGGGTCAGCACAATAGCGTTGCCTTTGAGATTGAGTACTTCTAAAAAAGGCATGTCAGCGATGGCGGGGAGCACATGAGTCAGCGACTCACCCGTAATGTGCAGTTCCTGCAGGTTCTTGAAGCTGGTGAGAAATGTGTTAATCCCGTCCGTGATTCCGATCCCTGACAAATTGAGCTTGCTGACGTGAATCAGGTCAACACCCAGCGCCGGCAGGCTCTGTAAAATTGGCCCCACGCCCTCCAGTGGAAAGCTCAACTGTTGACCCTGATATTGCCCCGCTCGGTCAAAGTGAGGCTGTCCGGATCGGCGCCAGGCTTTATCCAGACGCTCACGCACTTGGTGCTTGAGCCTGAGAATGCGTTGTTCATGGGGTGTGGGGGTGGCGCTCACAGCTTTGCCGTCGATGGGCTGGTAATTCCAGTCCCCCAGTACCGTGGAGAACGCATCGAATTCATCCTCCAACGCATGGAGGCGGAGTTTCGAGAGGGCATCTTTATGTTTAAAAAAAGCATTTAGCTCGTCGGACGTGAACGTTGGATAAAGCCGTCCCAGCCGAATCTTCATCGCCACCCACTGAGCGTCATCCTCAACCAGCCCGGCCCTGCCGCTGAGTACATAACCCAACCGGCCATCAACCAATCGTTGAGGCGGCAGAAAATAGGGACGGCTGTCGGCTTTCAAATTCAGCAGCTTTTGCAGTTGCTCGCGCGATAACGCCCGGCGCTGCAAGCCACGCTTTAACTTCAAACCTTGCCCAACATGAGGCACCCCAAGTGCTTTTCGATAATCATCCGGCAAGGCGTGTTGCAAGCTGCTGTAAAGGTCATCAATGCCGTGCAGTTGATTGCCCTCGGCGTCAAAAGCCTGGTATTTCCCTTCGGAGGTTCTCACCAGTACTTTTCGATAGAGATCATCCTGCTCGCCAATGCTGGCCCTGAGCCGGCCTGAGAAATACTTATCGCGCACTTCAAGGAGCAGGTCGCTTTTCCAGCCGGGCAGCATCTTGAGCGTATTGAGGGCCAGGACCTCGGTATCTATCGTGACCAAGCCGTCCATATACAACCCCAGGTACGCGGTCGAAAGCCGCGTATTGCGCTGCAACGTGCGAGCCGACTCCATCAAACGTAAAGGGACTTTGCCCGTGGCGAGCTGTTTAATGTCATCCGGCCCCGCCTGCGCGACCAATCGCCGAGCCATTGAGCTGGGCAATTTTGGAAACATCTGCTTAATCAACTCAACGGGTCGATACGCGGGGTCTGCTTTGGCCAGAGGCTCCTCACGCAAGCTGTCGAACAGGCGCCGGGTATTATTTTCCATATAGGCACTCAACCGCTCTTTGAGCATATCCAGACAATCTGCCCGATCAAAGGGCACTCGACTGCCCAGCAGCACTTCAAGTTGCGGCATGCTCAAACCGTCCGCCACATGACCTGGCAGCTTGCCTGCCATCAAATCGGCCCGACTGATTTTGATCACATCCCCTTGGGTTGCCTTGGGGTTGCCGTAACTGATGCTGTTGGCGTGGAGTGCTTTTGAATCTGCCACTTCAATCGCTTTTGCCGCAGGCCAGCCGGGCATATCAACCGTGAACGCGGCCACATAGCTACACAACTCTTCGGAAATACGACCGGCTCGTACTTCAGTGACAATACGCCTGGCCTTGGAGTAGGCCTCCAGTTGGCGCAAGTTTTCATGCAGTAACATCGGTATCGGCTCGCCTTCGGCATACATACGTCGCAGGTCACCCTCTTGTACGTCACACACCTTAAGCATGAGTTCTATGTCTAAATCCCGCAGACCTTTCACCAAGGGCCCCAAGCGACGCTTGAGCATTCTGCGATTCCAGGTATGAGGCTGATCGGCTTCATCCACCCAGACCCCATAACCATTGTTCTTGAACTCGGGCCTATAGGCCGTTGAGTCTGTGGAGTGAATGGCGCGGTACTGCCCGAGTATGGGGTCTGATTCCAGCACATAGTTTTTACCCTCGTGCGACAACACTTTCTGCCCATCGATCAGGTAAAGCCCCTGCTCATTCACCTTGGTCTCTGGAGACATTTCAATCAGGCGTTCATAGGGGCGCAGGTCAACGTTCCACAGCCGCTGAGTGCCATTGCGCAAGGTGATTTTTTTGAGTCCATCGATAATGGGTGACGCCGCGACGACGGCGCCAGCACCTACCGCCAATGTCGCCACATTTTCCAGCACGTCACTGATGTGGGCCCAAGCCGCTTCCATGTCGCCGTCAGACCATTCATGAATGCCCTCGATGGTTTCATAAAGCAGCTGCCCCGCCATGACCACCATCATGACTTCGCCCAAAGGCGGTATGACCATCGCGACCAGGTTGGCCGAAAACAGCCCGATGTTCAGGTAGTGCGAAGTGCGCAATGAGCGATTATTGGCATCGGCCATCGCGGTGGGTAACGCCATGACTTTCGCATTGGCAAAAGCCAGGGTACGCATCTCCTTGAACAAGGTGCTCCATGGATCCAGCTCTGCCCAATAGGCTTCGTCACCCAACGTTATGGCACTGACGCGGATCGACGGGTGATTGGCCTGAACACGGCGTTGATGGGCTTCAGGGTTGGGCTTTACAACCAGCGCCAGCGACGCTTGCGGCGCCAAGGCACGAACCCAGAACTGGGTGGTTTCGGAGCGAAACCACTTCAGCCCCCAAGGCTGATCAGGCGCATCCTTAACGAGCTGGGTTAAACGTTTGTAGTAGTAAGGACGATCGGCTTGTTTGATAAACCGGCTTAGAAACTCCTGATAGGGTGTTAAACCGTTTTGCCTCAATCTCGTACTGCGAGCCGTTAGCTTGCGCACCAGCTCATCACGAAAATGTGCAAACGTGGCATACCGCTTAAGGGGATGCTCCGGATCGCCCGCAATCCAGACAATGAACTGGTCGGCATATCGGTATTTAACGCCGAGGGCGAAGATCACACAGCCTTGCAGCAAAAGCCCCATCACAGAAGGGGTCCAGTACCACAGTTGCTGCTCGCCCACTCGGATGTTGCGCTCGCCCTGAATCACGCGCTGCATCAATGCATGGCTGCTGGGGTCAATATCCCCTTTGAGCAAGGCAATTTCCGCATCCAGCTTGAGCATGGCTTTTTGCTGAGTGGCATGACGGTGCTCCAGTACGCCTTGGTACACCTGGCTCTGGGAGTTCAAGTACGTCTGTAGGTGCTCCTGATACTGAGCGCCAATATCAAGGTCGCGGCACAGCCGGGTGAAGGTCTCTATTTTCAGTGCGGTTTTATACGGCTGGAAACGCCCCAACTCATCGGGCTGTGTAATAAAGCCGGACCCTTCAGCAAAGTAATTGGCTTGCGTTTCGGGCTGTTCAAAATTGTGAAGCGCCGCTTGCAGCAATGACAACGTACGCACGCTGTGCGCCCCGGACCTGACCCCAAAGGCATCCACCGTCGGCGAGTAAAGTCGCAGATGCACTTCATTCACGGGCAGTGTGAAGCCCGCAGAGTTGAGGGCGGCTTCTAACAGCGGCTGCGCGAAAGCCTGCGCCGTCTTTAAGGCTCGCAGGTGGGTATCCAGGCGATTTTGTGAAATGAATCGAGCTTCAAACAACGATTTAAGCTGTTCTCTTTGCCCGTGGGTCGCGGCGGCGTACCAGTCCGGAATATGAGGTCGGATGTTCTTGAGTTCGGTCTTGCGTTCAACGCTGGTGTCGACCAGCCACCGGGGAAATGAACGCTTAAGGAAGGCATCATGACGCCCTTGCCGTGCCGGTTGAATAATCAGGGAAGACCCTGGAGTGCTGGAATCAAGCATGGTTGACCCTCGATAAATGTCTGAGTCATCAGCTTATCGAGGGGCACCGCCAGCAAGAGTTATCTATGTAGTGCCGCGCACTTAGGCAGACGCGACGTCTTACACGCCGCGCTGTATCTACTTATACGGCCAGTCAGGAGTCAGCTCTGCCTGTTTTCGGTTCATCTGCATCGGCCTCTATATTCAACTCCTCATTCGTCAAGAATTGCAGCAAGGCCGTCTTCTCTTGATTAAAAACCTCCAGTTGCGCGTAATACGCCTCATCACTGAGTACTTGCCCTGGCACAACCTTTATGGCGGCGGTGTCAGCCGCCTGCTGGATGTCCTTGCGCAATACCTCCTTTTGCACCTCGGACAACGTGGCACCCTTTTCTGCTAATTCTTCTTGCGCTTGAATCAAGTCGCTTAGTGCATCTATTTTATTTTTTATCGCGTCGAATGCTTCAGGGTTAGCGCGCTCAAGGTATTCAGTCCACATCGGCAGCTCAAGAAGTTGATCCCGCAGCCCTGTGCCCTCTTCCAGCGCTCTCACGTGGATGGCTGCGTTTTCGATCATTTCTGGGGTGACATCATCTTCACGAAAAACCATGTGGTCTATTTGCCAAGGGAGGTCGAGCCGGTTTTTAAGCTCGGAGGTGTATTTGAGGTAGATTTCGACCTCATCGATGGACCTCTGCAGAACGCCGTCTCGCCGATAAGGCACAACATCACCCGCTTCGTCGAATTGCGGAAAACGACGCCCCTCGGCAAGCAGTTCATCCACCCGCGCACGCGCAATCTTCCCTAATTGATTGAGACGCGCCTTACCTTTGGACAAGTCAAAGACCTCCAGTTTGACCAGCCACTCCCGTGGCGACAGGTAGGCTTCATACAACATCACCTCAATGCCCAATGCATTGAAAATCTGTGCCCCGGCATCCACACAAGCCGCAGGCGCAGATGCCATCAGAAACATCTTCTCGCGAAGCTGAGGGCTTTCGTCCATCGCCCTCAGCATCCGCCATATTTTATTTTGCATGTCCAGGATCGCCTCACCTGGACGATCCTTGAACGACCAAACCTGCTGTTGAAAAATTCTAAAGAAGGGTTCTGAACCATGCTCCTGCTCTATGCGATTCCATAATGCCTTGTTACTCACGACCACTTCGGAGGTTAAATCCTCCAACCAACTTTTACTGCCCTCTTCCAGCGCAGGAGGGAATTGGCGTTCAGGATCCAGCCCCAGGGCCCTCCTGTAACTTTTCAACTTTGTGAGCACCTCCAATGACACGTCATCGTAAGTCACTATTGCTCGGGCCAACGTATTAGCCCCCTCAGAACCTGGCTCTAAATCAGGAATGCTTGAAAGGGGGTTGTGATCAAGGTACATCTGAAATTCTCGAGGCCGTGGGACAGCCAAAAGACCTTCTGGCCATTGCTCGACTTCACAATGCCTCAGATTCAAACCTCTCAGTTTAGGCATGTGACTGATATCGGGAGGCAAACCGATCGGGTTGAATTCGAAGGACATCAGCTGCATTAGGCTCAATCGGCTTAGCTGGTTCACAGACTCAGGCGTCAGCTCTATATGATTAAGCGACAAGTCCAACTGGCCCAAACGCTTCATACGGCCAACCGACGCAGGTAATCGCGTTAGATAGCTATCCGTGATATCGAGCGAACGCAGCTTACTGAAGTTAGACAGAAAGCCATCGATGCCATCAGTTGTGCCAATACGGTCCATGACTACACGGCTGATATGACCAAAGTCCGCCGGAAGGGGCGGCATGGACTCAAGAATAGGGCCCAACCCAGGCTTATCGAATACCAGCATATGGCCAACATGGGTCTCGTTGAAAATATGCCGGGGGCCCACTCGACTCCAGGCTTCCTTTAAACGATAACGCACCCAATGTCGCAGCTTAAGTATTCTGCGCTGCCTGTTAGACAAAATGTTATCTATCGATTGACCGTCAATATTCGAAATAATCCATTGATTGAGCGTGCGGTCCAACTGGGCAAATTCATCTTCCAGTGCCTTTACACGAGCCGCCGTATTCTCCCCATACGTAGTCAGGTATTCCAACACCCCCGCTTCACTTAACGAGGGATAGAGGTTGCGCAACCGCGACTTCAAGATTTCATTGCTGTTAGGGGCAGCGCCAGTTGCGCCTCGGCCGCTGAGGGGATAGCCCAGTCGACCATCAAGCAAACGCTCAGGAGGCAGGAAAAAGGGGGAATTATCAGCTTGCATCCCTAACAGCTCGCGCAAGGATGATTGCGGTAATGCGTGCTGCTGGAGCTTGAGTTTTAACTCCCCCCCTTGGCCTACATGGGGCAAGCCAATTGCCTTGCGATACGCATCAGGCAGGGCATGTTGCAGGCTGCTGTAAAGATCATCAGTGCCGTGCAGATCATTGCCTTCGCGGTCGAACGGCTTATATCGGCCGTCCGAGATTCGGACTAATACCTTGCGATCGCTCGCGTCACTCTCGCCAAAACTGGCCGTTATCTCGCCACTAAAATGGTCGTTACGTATTTCAATACGCAGGTCGTTTTTCCAGCCCGGCAGATTTCCAAGGGTATTCAATATCAAGGTTTCGGTATCGGCCGTAATCAAACCGTCCAAATACCCACCTAAATAAGCGGCAGATAAGCGCGTTTGGCGCTGCCATCGGCGCGCGATCCTGTGCAGACGCGCCGGTAATTTACCGCTCTCAAGCTGCAGGCTTTCTGCTGTGCTGACGTCAGCCACTAGCTCACGCGCCAGGTTCGTCGACAGTTTAGGGAACAGACGCTGGACGAGTTTAATGGACGCTTTGGCCGGGTCTGTTTCCAACACGGGTTCACTAGACAAACTGGTGTACAGCCGATGGATGTTTTTTTCCATTTGCATGGCCAGTCGCTCTTTGAACACCCGCACTCGCTCTTCAGTCTCAACGGGAACCCGTTCACCCAGCAACCCGCCTATTTGCGACTCACTCAGCGCTTCGAGCACTCGTTCCGGCAACTTCCCCTTCATCAACTCTTCCTGGCTGATTCTGATTACGTTGCTGCCCGTTGCCTCCTCACTGCCATAGCGCTTGGGTTTTAACTGCGGCAAAGGCTCATCGTACACATCAAAGGCCAGGGTCTGCGGCCACCTCGCAAGCTCGGTGGTAAAGATGGCGCTATACGCACTCAGATCTCTGGAAAGAGGCCCGGCCCGTACTTCTGCGACAGCCTTCATGGCCCTGTTGTAGGCCCTGAACTGACGCAGATTATCGATCAGCACCCCAGGTAATGGCTCGTCCTCGACAAAAACACGTCGCAGATCATCTTCATGTACATCACTGACCTTGAGGATGTGGTCGAATTCGGTGTCGCTAAAGTCTGCGCTCAAGGTACCCAGACGGCGCTTAAGCGTGGGCAGATCCCACGTCAGCGGACGCTCTCCCTCATGCACCCAAACACCCTGCCCTTTGTGCTTGAATAAGGGTTTATAGGCATACGGTGCATAAGGATGGCCCGCACGGTATTCGCCGGAAACGGGATCAAACTGCAGGGTGTAGGTTTTGCCTTCGAGTAACAGCACGGCCTGCCCTTTTATGGTGTGCAGCCCCGTATCATCCGGTTGGGAAGTGGGAGGGATTTCAATTGAGCGGGCGTAGGGGCTCAGATCTTCGTTCCACAGCCGACTTGAACCATCGGGCATGAAAACCACTTTGAGTTTTTCAATCACCGGTGCCGCAACGTGAAAGACTCCAGCGCCTATCGCCAGTGTCGCTATGTTTTCCAGCACGTCGCTGATATGAGCCCACGCTGCCTGCTTGTCATCCTCGCCCCACTCGATAAAACCTTCGAATGTTTCGTAGAGCAATTGCCCGGCCATCACCACCATCATGACCTCGCCCAAGGGCGGTACGACCATCGCCACCAGGTTGACTGCAAACAACCCAATGTTCAGGTAGTGCGAATAGCGCAATGAACGATTGTTGGCGTCAGCGAGTGCAGTGGGTATCGCCATACCTTGCGCATTGGCAAAGGCTTGGGTGCGCATGTTGTTGAGCAGCGTGCTCCATAGATCTATGTCTGCCCAGTCGCTGCCTCCGTCCAGGGTGGTGGCCGTTACGCGGATCGAGGGGTGTGCGAGCTGAACACGGGTCTTATGGGTGTCGGGGTTGGGGGGTACGACTACCGGCAACGACACTATCGGCGCCAATGCACGAACCCATAACTGGGTACTTTCGGAGCGGAACCACTCCAGGCCCCAAGGTTGATCCGGCGCATCATTAACCAGTTCGGTTAAGTGCTGGTAGTAGCGAGGTCGATCACTTTGCTGGATAAACCGGCTGAGGAATGCCTGATACGGCGTAAGACCGACCTGCCTTAATCCCGTACTGGGAGCGGTTAGCTTACGCACCAGTTCGTCGCGAAACTCATCGAACGTGGCATACGACTTCAGGGGGTGCTCGGGATCACCTGGAATCCAGACAATAAAGCCCTCGGCATATTTATATTTCACGCTCGGCGCGAACACCACGCAGCCATGCAACAAGATTTTCATGACACAGGGGGTCCAGTACCACAGTTGCTTATCGCCCACCTTGATGCGACGCTCACCGTTGATCACTCGCTGTATCAGATCATGCTCACTGCGGGTTATATCCCCTTTGTACGACGCAATTTCCGCGTCCAGTTCGAGCATGGCCTTTTGCTGGGAGAAGTAACGGTGCTCCTGGATGCCTTGGGGAACCGGTTCTTGGGAATCCAGAAACGGTTTGATGTATTCCTGGTATTTAGCGCCAATATCAAGGTCGCGGCACAGCTGGGTGAAGGTCTCGATTTTCAGTGCGGTGGCATAGGGTTTAAATCGCCCCAGCTCATCGGGCGGCGTTATAAAGCCTGATCCATCAGCAAAGAAGTTAGCGCGCGTTTCGGGCTGTTCGAAGTTGTGCAGCGCCGCGTTCAGCAATGTCAACGTACGCACACTGTAGCCCCCAGTGGACACGCCAAAAGCATCCACCGCAGGCGCATATAACCGCAAATAGACGTCCTTCACGGGCAAGGGAAACCCTGCTGTCTTGAGGGCAGCGTCCAATAATGGCTGCGCAAACGCCTCAAGCGACAGCATTTTGGCCCAGTGCTGATCCAAACGATTTTGCGAAGTGAATCGCGCCTCCAGTAACGACTTTAGATCTGCCTTACGAGCCGGTGACAATGCGGCATACCAGCTTGGCATGGTTTTTTCGGTACTTTTAAGCCCAGCACGATGCTCAGGCTTGGCCGCCGCGAGGTACGGCGGGATAGAGGTTTTTAAAAACTCATAATGGCGTGATTCGGTAATGGGCGTTGCGCCGGGGGGCATGGCACGCGCTATCGTCGCAGGCATGGAAAACTCCTTGATAAATGATGAAGGCATCAGGTTATCGAGGAGGTGAATCACTCAAGAGGTATCTATATATCCCGTGTCCGCCTGGCATCAGATCCGTGGCGGTATTGCAAAGCTACATTAACGGCTAAGATACGCCACCCGCTTTATATCAACTCTTTTACCCAGGAAATTGGCTATGCGCCTGTCAGAATTCATCGTGCAAAACGTTGATCGCATCGTCGATGAGTGGGAGCAATTCGCCGCAACGATCGCACCCGCTGCCGAAAAAATGGACAGCATCGAGTTACGCGACCATGCCAAAGCTATTTTGATTGCGGCCTCTCGCGACATGGACACCGCGCAAACGGCCAGCGAGCAGCAGGCCAAGGCTGAGGGTGAAAACCTGGAGAAAACCCCAAGCCTGGACCGCGCCTCTGCCAATCATGGTGAGCTGCGCCATGCAGTCGGTTTTGATCTGGTGCAGATGACCTCGGAGTTCCGCCATTTGCGCGCCTGCGTGATTCGCCTGTGGGTAAATAGCGTCGACAGCCCCGCCCATACTCACCTGCAAGACATGATTCGCTTCAACGAGGCGATTGATGAAGCGTTGGCCGAGTCCACAGCGGCCTATGCCGAACAGGTCAATCGCTCGCGGGACATCTTCCTGGCCATTTTGGGACACGATCTGCGTGCGCCCTTGCAGGCAGTGAGCATGTCTACCGAGATGCTGGAACGTAAGGCCACACTGGACACACATGCGCTGGCGTATGTGTTGGCCATCAAAAACGGCACTCGCCACATGGGGTCAATGGTCAGTGACCTGCTGGAGTTCGTGCGCAGCCGGCTTGGCAGCAAGATGCCAATCGAGACCGTACCCATGGATCTGTCGCAGGCGTGTCAGATAGCGCTGGAAGAAGCCACTGCCGGACAACCTCACTGCGCCGTTACTTTGCATGTTGAGGGGGACGTCGTAGGGCAATGGGACCCGCGTCGTATGGGTCAGTTGCTGCAAAACCTTATCGGCAACGCACTGCAACATGGAGCCCGCAAGGGAGAAGTGAAGCTGAGTTTGAACGGCACGGCACATGACGTGACCCTGCGCGTTCACAATGTGGGCCTGCCCATCGCCCAAGATGCATTGGCGACATTGTTCGACCCACTGGTGCGCAGTCCCAGCGAAGACATCGAGCAACCGGGTACCTCGACCAGCCTGGGGTTGGGATTATTTATCATCAAAGAAGTGGTTGATGCTCACGGCGGCAAGATCGATGTCACGTCCACCGCCACCGATGGCACGACCTTTACCGTGGTGTTGCCGAAAAGGCCTTGATACGTGTAGTCGCTGCTGCAAGCTGGGGGCTGTTGTGAGTGGCTAACAGCTCGCAGCCTGCGGCAGCGACTCCAGGTCAGTCACGCGTGGCGTTGCCTACAAACCGCCCCAGTCGTTGCTTGAGACGCTGGTTCTCGGCGCGTAACTGCTGCACCTCCTCGATCAGGTCCAGCGCAAGGGCGACGCCTTCCCATTCAAGCTCCAGGTCTTTATGCAGCTTGGCCGCACGTTTTGCGATGAGCAGCTCATAGTCTTCAAAACGCCACGCATCCGGAGCGTGGCCCTGAGGTTCGATAATTCCGTGTTCGACAATCTCTATCACGTAAGTGGCCGGGATATTGGCCTCTTCGCAGAACCTTTCCATGTCCAGCTGAACGATCAGGGTGTTGCTCATGATCAGTTACTCCATTGGGCTCTCGGATCAAATGCCGCTTTGTCGGCGAGTTCTTGCCACAAGGCTTTGGTGGCCTCGTCGCTTTCTTTGGGCATGACCACTTTCAATTGGGCATACAAATCACCGCGCTGGCCTTTCTTGTCTACCAGGCCATGACCCTTGATGCGCAAACGATGACCTGTCTGGCTGTCAGGGCGCACGGTCATCATCACTTTGCTGGTCAGAGTCGGCACAGGCACTTTGGTACCTAGCGCGGCTTCCCACGGTGCGACCGGCACTGTGATGATCAAATCGTGACCTTCCACATCAAACTTCGGATGCGGCGCGAAACGAATGATCAGGTATAGATCACCATTGGCTGCGCCGCCTGCACCCGGTCCGCCCTGGCCTTTGAGACGGATGCGTTCACCATCTGTAACACCGGCCGGAATCTTCACGTTCAGGGTTTTGCTGACACCGCCAATCTGGAAGCTGATCGGCTTCGACTCACCCGACAGGGTTTCTTCAAGGAAAATCGGCAATTCCATTTCAACATCCTGACCGCGTCGTCCTGCACTACGGCCAGACTGGCCACCAAAACCGCCTCCGCGCGATCCGAAGATCGAGCTGAAAAAGTCTGAAAAATCGCCAGCGTCTTCGAAGCCACTGCTGGAGTGCCCCTGCCAACCAGGCGGGCCCTGAAATGGCTGACCATGTTGGCCATATTTGCGAATTTCGTCGTACTCAGCCCGTTTTTCGGGGCTTTTCAACGCTTCATACGCCTCGTTGACGTCCTTGAACTTCTCTTCGGCGTCTTTTTCTTTGCTCACATCAGGGTGGTATTTGCGTGCGAGCTTGCGATAGGCGGTCTTGATCGCCTTGTCGTCCGCCGTGGGCTCGACACCCAGGATCTTGTAATAGTCTTTGAAGTCCATGTAAGGATCACCATCCGTTATCAAAAACGCGCCGCTCAGCGCCCAGAATGCTCGGTTTGACTGGTCTGTACATTGACCGACCTCAACCCTGTGACCGTGCAGCGCTGCGAAAATGTTCGATAGCCCTGAAGCTACCACGCCAATGTCTGGAAGTTTGGGGACAAAGGATAGTCTTTCAAGAGGATTAAAACCTGCGAATTAGCGAATGTTCGCACTTCGGTTCTGTGAGCGTCTGACATACACTGCGCGGCCGTTTTTTTAACCGGAACATGATCGACATGAAAAGCGCCACTCCAGCACGTGCCTGCGGCATCGACTTTGGCACGTCCAACTCCACCGTCGGCTGGCTCCGTCCAGGCGTGGAAACCCTTATCGCGCTGGAAGACGACAAGATCACCCTGCCCTCCGTGGTGTTCTTCAACATTGAAGAGCGTCGCCCGGTGTATGGCCGTCTGGCGCTGCATGAGTACCTGGAAGGCTACGAAGGCCGCCTGATGCGCTCGCTCAAGAGCTTGTTGGGCTCCAAGCTGATCAAACACGACACCAGCGTTCTGGGCACGGCCATGCCGTTCAAGGACCTGTTGGGCCTGTTTATCGGCCAGTTGAAACAACGCGCCGAAGCCACCGCCGGTCGTGATTTCGAAGAAGTCGTATTGGGCCGCCCGGTATTTTTCGTCGATGACGATCCTCTGGCCGACCAGGAAGCCGAAAACACCCTGACCGACGTGGCCCGTGCCATCGGTTTCAAGGAAGTGTCCTTCCAGTACGAACCGATTGCCGCCGCTTTCGACTATGAGTCGACCATCGAGCGTGAAGAGCTGGTACTGATTGTCGACATCGGCGGTGGTACGTCCGACTTCTCGCTGGTACGCCTGTCTCCTGAGCGTCGCGGCATGGACAACCGTCAGGACGACATCCTCGCCACCGGCGGCGTGCACGTTGGTGGTACCGACTTCGACAAACAACTCAGCCTGCAAGGCGTGATGCCGCTGTTTGGCTACGGCAGCCGCATGAAAAGCGGTGCTTACATGCCCACCAGCCACCATATGAACCTGGCGACATGGCACACCATCAACTCGGTGTACTCGCAAAAATCCCAGTTGGCACTGGGCAGCATGCGCTACGACATCGAAGACACCAGCGGGATCGACCGCCTGTTCAAGTTGATCGAACAGCGTGCCGGTCACTGGTTGGCGATGGAAATTGAAGAAACCAAAATCGAACTGACCCACAACGACAACCGCCATTTACCGCTGGATCGGGTAGAGGCCGGGTTGAGCGTTGATTTGAGCCGTGTGATGTTTGAAGCCGCCATCGACAACCAACTGGAGCGCATCCGTAACAGCGTGACCCAGTTGCTGAGCAGCGCCGGTGTGGGTGTCGAGCAAGTCGACACCGTGTTCTTCACCGGGGGTTCGAGCGGTATTCCGGCGTTGCGCCAGAGCGTGTCGGCCATGCTGCCAAACGCCCGCCATGTTGAAGGCAACATCTTCGGCAGCATTGGTAGCGGCTTGGCGATTGAAGCTAAAAAGCGTTACGGCTAAAAACCCCTCACCCCAGCCCTCTCCCAAAGGGAGAGGGAGCTCGATTTGTGTGTGTGTTACAAATCTGCTTTTAGCCTTAAGTCCCCCCCCCTCAGGGAGAGGGCGCTCGATTTGTGTGTGTTGCAAATCTGCTTTTAGCCTTTAGTCCCCTCTCCCTCCGGGAGAGGGCTAGGGTGAGGGCAAGGCGTTACACCAACTCCAACTGCTTCAACTCACTCTTCAAATACGCGTAGTAGATCGGCCCAGCCACCACGCCCGGCAGGCCGAAGGCTGCTTCGAATACCAGCATCGCCAACAGCAATTCCCACGATTTGGCACTGATCTGGCCGCCAACGATTTTGGCGTTCAGGAAGTACTCCAGCTTGTGGATAACAATCAGATACCCCAATGCCGCCACCGCCACCCAGATCGACAACGACAAGCCGACGATGGTGATCAGGGTGTTGGAAATCAGGTTGCCGATCACAGGCAGCAACCCCAGCAAAAAGGTCAACATGATCAGCGTCTTGGTCAGCGGCAAGTGCACACCGAACAGCGGGAGCACCACGGCCAGGAAAATTCCGGTGAACACGGTGTTGAGCAAGGCGATCTTGATCTGCGCAAACACAATATTGCGGAACGCTTGCACCAACAGGTGAAGGCGATCAAACATCGCGGCCGCCAGCGGCTTGCGTCGACTGATATCAGGGATGCGCTGCAACGCAATGATGGCTCCCAGCACCATGCCGATCAGCAACGTCACAAACATGTGCGCCGCATCTTTGCCGACCAGTTGCAAGTCACTCAGATGCTTATTGGCCCATGCCCCAATGGCGATACGGAACTCGGCGGCACTGGCCGGCAAATAGCTGTCCAGAAACGGCGGCAGTTGCCCCCGCGCCCGGTCGACCACGGCCATGAACTTGTTCAGTGAGGCCCCCGGGTTTTCTGCCTCATGCAGTAAAAAGCTGATCGCTCCCGCAAAGATCAACGCCAACACGCTGACCACCAGTGTGCCCAGCAGGGCCACAGCCAACCAGCGCGCCCGGCGCCCGGCAATCAGGCGCTGGAGTTGCGGCGTGAGCATGTTGACCAGCTCGTAAACCAGCAAACCGGCCAGCAAGCTGGGCAATAGCCTTAATGGAAAAACCAGCAATAAGCCGATAGCAATAATGATGTAACTGGCCAACAGGATGTGACGCTGGGAAAACGATGGCATACAGCCTCAAAACGGGCAGCGCGAAAGGATGGGCAGTCTGCCAGCCTTCGTCCGGCAGCACTACACAATGTGACGGTTGGCGAGCAGCCCCCCGCAGCCACTCACGGTTATTTTTTCTTCAGGCACTCACTCATGAACGTTTTACGTGCATCACCTTTGAGCGCCTGAGTGGTGGCAGTGGCATTGCAGGTTTTCATTCTTTCTTGCGGCGTGCTCGGCTTGGCTTTCAGGCAGGCACTCATAAACGCTTTGCGCTCATCGCCCTTGAGGGTTTTAGCGCTGGCGTCAGCGTTGCACGAAGTCATTTTGTTTTGTTGGGAGGTGTCGGCAAAACTGTGGGAGCACAGCACCAAACCCATCAGCAGAAAAGGAACACGCAACATCTTCATGGAGTTTTCTCCTTAGGGCCGCACCGAATGGCCGCGGACTTAACAGCAGTGTAGACAAACTCTGTTACTTGCCACTTCGATAAAACTTTCTGCTCGCGCTGAACTCACACCCTATGAACCGACGTTGCCTACAGAGCGATGCGGCAACCTGATGAGTGAGGAGATTGAAATGACCGACATAAAGCTGTCCGATAAACAAACCCTGCGCGATCGTGCCCGCAAGAACGTCGAAGAAGGTGCCGTGACCCCTGGCTACAGCGCTGACCGCGAAGAAATCATTCGCTTGCTTAACGAGTCGCTGGCTACCGAGTGGGTGTGCGTGCTGCGTTACAAGCGTCATTACTTCATGGCAGACGGAATCAAAGCCCACGTGGCGGCGCAAGAGTTTTTGGAACACGCCAATCAGGAAATGGAGCATGCCGACAAGCTGGCTGAGCGCATCGTGCAATTGGGCGGCGAGCCGGAATTCAATCCTGACCTGCTCTCCAAAAACTCCCATGCACAGTACGTAGCGGGCAAGAACTTGAAAGAAATGGTGTATGAAGACCTGGTCGCCGAACGCATTGCGGTCGACAGCTACCGCGAAATCATCCAGTACATCGGCGACAAAGACCCCACCACGCGTCGCATCTTCGAAGAAATCCTGGCTCAAGAAGAAGAGCATGCTGACGACATGGCTGATCTGTTGAAAGGTCTATAAACGCCACCCTCACCCTAACCCTCTCCCAGAGGGAGAGGGGACAGGCTTGTGGTGTAGTGAATATCTGCTTTTGCCTTTAACCCCCTCTCCCCTTGGGAGATGGGGTTAATTTTTGCCGTCACGCAGCTCTGCCTTTGCCTTTTAGCCCCCTCTCCCTCCGGGAGAGGGCTGGGGTGAGGGGCGGCTTACTTCACCGTCTTCGGCACTTTACCCTGCTGCATTTGCTGCAACAGTGGCGCGCACTGGTTAGGCTCCCCGCCACTCGGCGCAATCAACGCCAACAAACCCGCCGCAGGCCCGGCTATCACACCCAACGCCACCATCCCCGCACCACGCAACAGCAAAGGCACCGCTTGGACGCCAGCGGACGGGTTGCCGAATGTGCCGCGCACATACAACGGCGAGCGCAGCGAAAACACCCTGAACCCCTTCGATTCAGGTGTGATCTTCAGGTCCAATTGCTCTGTCGCAAAGTTGGCTGTGCCATCGATGTAAATAATCGCGTTCTCTGTATCGAACACAAACAACTGGGTAGTTGCCAGGCCGTCCTTGATGCCGAAATCCGCGGCTGCGCAGTTGATCTTCACGTCTTCGTCACCAAAGATCTTGCCCACCACGTAGTTGCCCACGTTCAACCCGGCGATTTCCATCAGGCTGCGGCTGATGGCACCGTCGTTGATGATCATCTTCAAGCCACCATTGGCCGTGCCCAGCAATTTGGCCACTGAGTTGCCGCGCCCAGAAAGATGAGCATCGCCATTGAGCTCGCCAAAGCTGGTTTTCATCGGTTCAAACGTCGGGAACAACTGCTTGAGCTTGAAGTTACGCGCTGTCAGCTTGGCCCGCCCTTCAAGCGGAGTACTGCGGCCATTGAGGCGGATTTGCGCATCCAGCTTGCCACCCGCCACGCCGAAACGAAGGGGCTCAAGGCTCAACTCACCGTTGTTCAGCACTACATGGGTGAAAAGATCGGTAAACGGCAAGTCGGCACTCTGCACGATACGCTTGCCGGTAAACTCCACATCGGCGTCCATGTCGCGCCAGCGCTCAGTGCGGAACTCCTCGACAGGTAACACTTTGCCCGCAGGCTGTTTGCTCGCTCCGCCTCGGGCTTTTTGCTCTGCGTTGCTATCGGCGCCAATCAGCGGAGCCAAGTCAGCCATCAACAACTGGTTGGACACCAACTTGCCGGACAGCTTTGGCCGTGGCTGGCTGGCCGCGTATTTCAGGTCACCATGAATATCGCTGCTGCCAATCTTGCCGTTGAAGTTTTCATAGGTGAACACGGCACCACCCGGTTCATGCAGCTTGGCGATCAGATGACCATCAGTGGAATAAGGTGGCGAATCGGGCAAGGTCACACCCGTCAGCGGATAAAGGTTGCTCAGGCTGCTACCTGCGAGCTTGAGGCGTAAGTCCAGAGCGCCCAGATTGAGCGGGTCAGTCAGCGTACCGGCCAAGGCCACCTTGGTGTCCGCAATGCTGACCTGCGCTTGCAGCGGGAACGGTCTGGACGCGTCCTGTAACGCCAGCAAACCGCCAATTTTGCCAGTGCCATTGAGTTTCTGGCCGTGGTATTCGCCGCTCACCTTTAAGGCAAAGGCATAGTCTTGCGGCACCGCACCCTGTTCCTGAGCTTTTTTCGCTTCCTTTTCGCCGACGATGTCACTAAACGGGATCGGCTTGCCCAGAGGATCGATGACCACATCCAACCGAGCCTTCAAGGTTTGATCGTTTAAGGTCACGTGGCCTTTATCGAAGCCAATCGCCCCAATATCCACCGTCCAGTCTGAAGGTTTGGCATCGGGATCTTTAGGGTCGAAGGTAAAGGTCCAGTTGGCCCTTCCATCAGCCAACCGTTCAAGGTTGGCACTGGGCTCCGTCAGGTCGATGCGCGGGATGGCCACGGTCTCGGTCAATAACGCCAGCGGTGACACGCGTGCCTCAACTTTCTTGAGGCTGGCCATTTGCGGGTTTTTCGACCACTCGGGATTGCCCAGGGTGATGTCCTCAGCGATCACATGGGGCCACGGCACCCACGCCCGCCAGCCTCCCTCACCCTCTTCGCGCTGCCAGCGCACGGCCAGGTTGCCATTGATGGCAAAGGGGCGATGGAGAATGTCGGACACTTTGGTGTTGATGGTGGGCTTGATACGGTTCCAGTCGAAGGTCGCCAGGATCACCACCAGCACGGCCACCAACAGGAAGAAAATACCGACAACCCAAGCAAGGGTTTTACGGGTGCGCGTCATATCACGACTCCTTTCATACAACTGAACGTCCTTATTAAGACGCTATTAAGGTACGACTGACAAACCGGGCTCAAGGTTTAACCCGAGCTTAACTTTCGTAAAAAAACTTCCAAAAGCGGCGCAGTAGAGCGGTTGAGCCTGGACAATCAATTTTGTTGATTATCACCATTGGCCGTATGAACTTTGATCTTGAGGAGGCAAGCGTAGCATTGGCACCCTACCTACTTGATTGAACTGCTACGGAGTACCCTCATCATGAAACGCCCAGTATTGTTTGGCCTGAGCCTGTCACTGCTTGCTTTTAACGCCTTTGCCATGCCAGCCGAAGACGAACCCACTCCCATGGTACAGCCTGCCTCCAGCACCTTGAGCCAGCCTCTGAACCCAATTGCCGAAGACGGCGCCCAACGCACGCTGGATCAGCAAAACCGTGTCGCCGAAGATGGCTACGACCGCACCAAAGGCAGCACATTTGTGGCTGAGGGCGGCGCTGATCGTCTTGCTGAAAGAAATCAACGTGCGAGTTAATACCGACGCCAGCGGCCACAAGGCTTATTGAGCAACACAGCGTTCGACGTCATCAAAGCCGATTTGCTAGAGTGCGCCGCTGTACTTGTCTGGAATACCAGCCCCGATGCTGCCCCGCGCCGAACAGAAGCAACAAACCCGCCTTGCACTGATGGACGCTGCCCGCCACTTGATGGAATCGGGACGCGGCTTTGGCAGCCTGAGCCTGCGTGAAGTCGCCAAAACGGCTGGCATTGTACCCACCGGTTTTTATCGCCATTTCAGCGACATGGACCAGCTGGGCCTGGCACTGGTCAGCGAGGTCGGTCAGACCTTTCGCGAAACCATTCGCCTGGTGCGCCACAACGAGCTGTTCATGGGCGGAGTGATCAACGCCTCGGTGCGTATTTTTCTCGATGTGGTTGAAGCCAACCGCTCTCAGTTTCTGTTTCTGGCCCGCGAGCAATACGGTGGCTCACAGCCAGTTCGCCAGGCCATTGGCGCCCTGCGCGAAGACATTACGCTGGATTTGGCCACTGACTTGGGCTCAAAACCCAAATTGCGGCATCTGAATCATGCTGGCCTGACCGTGATTGCCGATCTGGTGGTTAAAAGTGTGTTCGCGGCCCTGCCCGATGTCATCGACCCGACCGGTGAGACGTTGCCCGATTACTTGCAGCCTCAGGCCAAAATCAGTCAGCAACTGCGGTTTATCTTTATCGGGCTCAAACATTGGCAAGGTCTAGGAAGCACCGAATAACCCCACGGCGCACCTTGCTGGTGCGCGAGCGCGCTAATCGCGCACCAGTTTTGACCTTGTCGCACCCTTCTGAGGCTTTTTCCCTACACATTTACGGCACACCACCGGGTTGGCGCGGCCTTTGCTCTGTTCAAGGCATTGTCATTCGCAGGAAGCCTTCCGATGTTGGTGATTCATCGCAGAGTCCAACCCCACCCCGTGTGGAGCGCCGAGTTACACCTGCACTTCGAGGCCCGCAGTAAAAGCCGCCTGCGCTGTTTCAGCAGCGACGGCGAAGATGTCGGCCTGTTTCTTGAGCGCGGTCAATCGCCTTTGCAAGACGGCGAATTTCTTCAAGCTCAGGACGGGCGTATCGTGCGCGTTTGCGCCAGCCCCGAAAAACTGCTGCACGTCACGTGCCGCAATGCCTTTGAACTGACACGCGCCGCTTATCACCTGGGCAACCGCCATGTCGCGTTGCAAGTGGGGGATGGTTGGCTGCGCTTGCTTGATGACTATGTGCTCAAGGCCATGCTTGATCAGTTGGGCGCCCACACCGAAACCATCGACGCCCCGTTTCAACCGGAGCATGGCGCGTATGGCGGCGGCCATCATCATTCAAGAGCCGGTGAAGAAGACTTCAACTATGCGCCGCGCCTGCACCAGTTTGGTGTGCGTTTGTGAATCCGGCCTGGGCGCTGCTGCGATTGGCCAGTCCCCAGTTGCCGATTGGCGGTTATAGCTATTCCCAAGGGCTGGAAATGGCCGTCGACAATGGCCGAGTAGTCGACCCGGTTACGGCCAGCCGCTGGATCAGCGATCAATTGCTGCTCAATCTGGCGCGCTTTGAAGCGCCACTGTTGCTTGCGCATTGCCAGGCAGCGGCGGACGAGGACTGGGAGCGCTTGCAGCGCGTTTGCGACGAACACCGTGCCAGCCGCGAAACCCGGGAGCTGCATCAGGAAAGTCGACAAATGGGCTATTCCTTGCAGCAACTGCTCACGGGACTGCCCGAACTGGACGACCCCGCCCGACTGTTTCTCAACCAACAATGCGAGCCACATCTGGCCCTCGGTTGGGCCTTGGCGGCGCGCGCTTGGGGTATCAACCCACAAGATGCACTGGCAGCCTGGCTGTGGAGCTGGCTGGAAAACCAATTGGCAGTGCTGATGAAAACCTTGCCACTGGGCCAACAAGCAGCCCAGCGCATGACCAGCGAGCTGTCACCCGCATTGCAGCTGGCTCAACAACACGCCAGCCGTCTCGATATGACCCACATGGGCAGCGCCGCATTTGGCCTGTCATTGGCGAGCATGGCCCATGAGCGCCAGTACAGCCGTCTGTTTCGTTCCTAGGAGAATGTCATGAACACACAACCTTTACGCGTCGGCATCGGCGGCCCGGTAGGCTCCGGCAAAACGGCCCTGACCCTGGCCCTGTGTCTGGCCTTGCGCGACAAGTACAACCTGGCCGTCGTAACGAACGATATCTACACCCGTGAAGATGCTGATTTTCTGGTGCGCAACGAGGCGCTCGCACCAGAGCGCATCATCGGCGTAGAAACCGGCGGCTGCCCACACACCGCCATTCGTGAAGATGCGTCAATCAACCTTGAAGCGGTTGACCAACTGAATCGGCGTTTTCCAGGTCTGGATCTAATCTTGGTGGAATCGGGTGGGGATAACTTGTCCGCAACCTTTAGCCCGGAGCTGTCGGACCTGACCATTTACGTGATTGACGTGTCGGCCGGCGACAAGCTGCCGCGCAAGGGTGGGCCGGGAATCTGTAAATCGGATTTGCTGGTCATCAACAAGATTGACCTGGCGCCGCTGGTCGGTGCTTCGCTTGAGCTAATGGACAGCGACACGAAACGCATGCGCGGTGAAAAACCCTTTGTGTTCAGCAATCAAAAAACCGGTCACGGGCTGGAGACCATCGTGGCGTTTATTGAGCGTCAGGGTTTGTTGGTTTGATTGCGAACCTGTAGCCGCTGCCGCAGGCTGCGATAGGGCCCAGAGACCGTCACTTTTATTTAAAAGCAGGGTCGCTGCGCAACCCGTCGCAGCCTGCGGCAGCGGCTACAAGTTTTGCGTGTATCATGTTGCGCAAACGCCCCAGCCGTGACGACGCCCGCCAATGCCCGATGTAGCCAGCACCACCTTTGCGCCTGAATTGACCGCCACCTTTGCGGCCGTGCAACAGCATTTCCGTCAGGTCATTGTGCCGCTCTGGCAAGGCCCCGGCTGGAATGCCGAACTGGCATTACCCTACGAGGCGCTCAGCCCCGAGCATCGGCCGCTGCCGCCCCAGCGCTATCGGGCTATGGCCTGCGCCCGTCAGCTCTATGTGTTTTCCAGCCTCATCGGCGACCCGGCCTTCCCCGCCGCTGCCGAGCGCGCGGCCGATTTGTTTCGCTCGCTGCAACGCCACTTTCACGACGCCGAGCACGGTGGCTGGTTCTACAGCATCGATCCTCAAGGGGCGCCGCTCGATACACGCAAAGACCTCTACACCCACGCCTTCATCATCTTCGCCTGCGCCCATTACTGGGCCAAGGTAGACGACTCGATTGTGGCGTCAGCCCTCAATGCCGCGTTACAAGTGGTTGCAGAGCGGTTCAGTGACGGCAAGGGCTTGTACGAAGCCAACCTTAATCAGGATTGGACCTCGCTGAACACCGGGCCGCTGCAAAACCCGCTGATGCACTTGGCCGAAGCCTTTCTTGCCACCTTGTCAGTGCGTGAGGATGAAATCGTGAAGGCCGCTTTGTTGGCACTGGCCGACGGTATGCAGCAGCGCTTTATTGAGCCTGTGCATAACGTGATGCTCGAAAAACCGTGTGGGGCTGTGGATAACTGGTTTGAGCCGGGGCATCAGTTCGAGTGGCTGTATTTACTGGAATCGTCGCCATTGCTGTGTTCAGGGGCTTTGCACGCGTCTCTGGATCGTGCGTTCGACTTTGCCGAGCAGGTAGGTGTCGATCTTGAAAGCGGCGCTGTGTGCGGGATGCTGGCGCCCGATGGCACGCTGCGCGATGGCACGCAACGCATCTGGGCTCAAGCCGAGTATTTGCGCGCCCTCACGTTGCGGCCGGACAACCTGACGCGTTTGCAACGTCAGTTGCAGGCGTTGCAGCAGCAGTTTTTGCATGCTGGGGGCTGGTACGAGTGCCGAGATGCCGAGGGTAACGTCAGCCGCGAAGACATGCCGTCGACTACGCCTTATCACTTGGCGACGTGTTACAGCGGCTTGGCGCAGTTTTTCGGTTGAGGCAAAACCCTCACCCCAACCCTCTCCCAGAGGGAGAGGGAGCTGATTTGTGCCGTTACACCTATCTGCTTTTGCTTTAGTCCCCTCTCCCTCCGGGAGAGGGCTAGGGTGAGGGGCTTACCGTCTCAGGTGATCCACTTGCGATCCCCGGTAAAGCTGATGGTCAGCCAGCGGGCACTGTCCCCCGGCCCCAACAGCGCGGAAATCTCTTCGCGCAGCGCATCCAGGGTGTTGATGCTGGTCAGGGCATAACCCCTTGGCAACACAATGTGGATTTCGATAAACCTCGCCCGCCCATGCTTCTGCACATAGGTTTTGTAACCCTCGAACCCGTGGCGCGCTGACATTTCTTCCAGCACTTCACGCACCTTGTCATCGAGCCTGTCCGGGGCAATGCCCAGCACGTCACGCAAGGCCGGCTTAAGGATTTTGAACGCTGGTGCCAACATGCTCAGCGCCAGCAAGATCAGAATCGCAGGGTCAACGTACGCCGCCCACTGTGCATAACCTTGCTGTTTCAATACCAGGGCCGTGACAAAACTTATCAACAGGCCCACCGACAACATGGCGTCCACCAGCCAACTGATGTTGTCGAACTGGATCAGAGTTGATTTGAGCTTGATGTTTTTGCGCCGTACCCAGAAGTAGTAGCCAAATTCGATCACGGTAAACACCGCCGCGTAGGCGATGACTAACCCCAGTTCAATATCACGTCCGCCATTGAGGATGCCGAACACACCATTGAGAAAGGCATAGATCGCAATCAATAACAGGAAGCTGCCTTCGATCAACAGCACCATCGGCTCAAGGTGCCAGAAGCCGAACTGAAAACGCTGATTGCTTTCTTTGGCGATCAATTGCGCCGTAATCAACATCAGCACTTTGATAAAGGTCGCGATCAGCGAGAAGAACCCATCAAACAGGATGGATTCTGACCCCGACATAAAACCCGTCACGATGCCGGCAACGGCCACCGCAAACATTAAAACAGTCGATTGCTTGAGCAATTTCTGCTCACCACGGTTACTCACACAAACTCCTTTCAACCCGGTTGAATGCGACCCCCTCAGGAGGCCGCGAGTGGGCTGCCAGGCGCGAGTTTACTCCTTGGCGTGACGTTCGATGGCAAAACCGCCCCAGGACTGGGTGACAGGCATCAGTTCAAGTCGGTTGATGTTGATATGCGCCGGGGTGTTGAGCACCCAGAAAATGGTCTCTGCAATATCTTGCGGCTGGATCGGCTCTGCCCCTTGATAGGTGGCATCGTAGCGCGCCTTGTCGCCGCCAAAACGCACCATCGAGAACTCGCTTTCACACAGACCCGGCTCAATGTTGCTGACCCGCACGCCCGTGCCCTGCAAGTCGCAACGCAGGTTCAGGGAAAACTGCTTAACGAACGCCTTGGTGCCGCCATACACATGGCTGCCCGGGTACGGATAGTTGCCGGCCACTGAACCCAAATTGATGATCCCGGCACCCCGGCCATAGGCAATCAGCCGTGGCAGCAACAGACGAGTCGTGAAAATCAAGCCTTTGATATTGGTGTCGACCATGGTTTCCCAGTCGTCCAGATCGCACTTGGGCGCAGGGTCAGTACCCAATGCCAGCCCGGCATTGTTGATCAGCCCACGCAATTTGCTGAACGAGGGTGGCAAATTCGCAATCGCAGCCTCCATCGCCGCCCGGTCGCGCACATCCAGCACCAGACCATGCACTTCGGTCTGTTTGGACAGTTCTTCACACAACGCCTTAAGACGCTCTTCGCGTCGCCCCGTCAGCACCAGTTTCCAGCCTGCCTGCGCAAACTTGCGTGCACACGCCTCTCCAAATCCGGAAGTCGCGCCCGTAATAAACAGGGTGGAAGTCATCGTGTTCTCCTTGGCTGGCGGGCTTTGGCCGCCGTTGAAATGGACACTGAGCAGCATGCCCCGACTGCGTTCCGGCAGCAACCCGGCCGCACTAAACGCCCCCGAACTGTACAAAAAACAACCAACATCTTCGAACCCACGTTCTATATAGGCTGGAGCACTGTGCACTCACCTTATCCACAGGCCCGTCCACAGTCTTTGGGGGCAACTCAACAGGCTGCAAGCTTCTGTTTACACGGGGTGCAGAGAATTTTACCGGGGTTATGACTTGACCTTGATACGACGAATATGCAGACGCCCCAAAAAGGTGCGGCCGTCCAACCCTTATGAGATAGCCAGAAGCCAGCAATTACACCGTCTAGCGCATTCTTTCCAGAGTTTAACCACAGACTTATCCACAGGCCCTGGGAACATTTATGACGGGCTATATAACTGAATAAACCTGTTGACAAATAATCCCGGCGGCTTGACATAAGACACTGTACAAAAAACAGCCACACCTCTGAACGCCACATAAATAAAGGCCTGCAGCCAACTACTCCCACGTTACCCACAGGCACCTCCACAGCAAACGGGGACAAGTCAAAACGATGACAAAACAGCAATTTACAGCGGCTTTATGTCGCGCTTTAGTAGGGTTGCAATATTGTTTTCCACAATTTCAGGCGCGAAAAAAAAGCCCCTCTGAAGGGGCTTGTCTACCTGTCGTTAATGCCCGCCCAAATAGGCGTTACGCACTTCATCATTGCTCAACAGTTCCTTACCGGTGCCGGTCAAGCGAATCTCGCCGTTGACCATCACGTAGGCACGGTCTGAAAGGCGCAAGGCATGGTTGGCATTTTGCTCAACCAGAAAAATCGTCATACCGGTTTTCGCCAACTCCCGCAGGGTGCCAAAGATCTGTTTCACCACAATCGGTGCCAAACCCAGACTGGGTTCATCGAGCAGTAACAACTTGGGCCGGCTCATCAATGCACGGGCGATGGCGAGCATTTGCTGCTCACCACCCGACATGGTCATGGCCCGCTGGGCACGCCGCTCTTTCAACCTGGGAAACAGCTCGAACATACGCTGCATGTCTTCAGCGGCGTATTTGTCGCCAATGGGGATGGTGCCCATCAACAGGTTTTCTTCAACGGTCATGTCCGGGAACACCCGGCGTCCTTCCGGCGATTGAGCAATACCGTGAGAGGCAATGTAATGCGAAGACTTCTGAGTGATGTCCACGCCCTGGTAGAGAATCTGCCCGCCGCTGGCACGAGGTTGGCCAAAGATCGACATCAGCAGCGTGGACTTACCCGCACCGTTGGAGCCGATCAGGCTCACCGTTTCGCCCTCTTCGATGTGCATCGAGACTTTTTTCAGGGCCTGAATCGGCCCGTAGTGAACGTCCAGTTCCTTGAGTTCGAGGATCTTGCCCGTCATATCAGCTCCTCTTCGTCTGCGCCCAGGTAGGCGGCGATCACTTTAGGGTCGTTGCGAATGGCGTCTGGTCCGCCCTCGGCGATCACGTTGCCGTGGTCGAGTACGACGATATGGTCAGAAATGCTCATGACCATGCCCATATCGTGCTCAATCAGCACAACGGTAATGTCATGCTCATCCCGCAACAGGCGAATCATCCCGCTCAGGGCTTCAGTTTCTTGTGGGTTGAGACCCGCAGCCGGTTCGTCCAGACAGATGATCTGCGGGCGCGTACACATGGCCCGCGCGATCTCAAGCCGCCGTTGCTGGCCGTAAGACAGTTCACCGGCCAGGCGGTTGGCACAGTCCACCAGGTCCACCACTTCCAGCCAGTAGAAGGCATGGTCGAGCGCATCGCTTTCGGCCTTGCGATAGCCTTTGGTGTTAAGAATGCCCGCCAGCATGTTGCGGTTGACCCACATGTGCTGCGCCACCAGCAGGTTTTCCAGCACCGACATTTCCTTGAACAGACGAATGTTCTGGAAAGTTCGCGCCAGCCCAGCCCGATTAACCAGATGCGTGCCGCCGAACATTTTGTAATACAGCCGGCTGGCAAAGGCTTTGGGCGAAATGAAGTCAGTCAGCCTGAACGGTTCCCCCAGCAACTTGATCACGTTGGTGCAGGCACCCCGGGCATTGACTTCAATCCTGCCGCCGCTGGCTTTGTAGAACCCGGTCAGGCAGTTGAAAACGGTGGTCTTACCGGCTCCGTTCGGGCCGATCAGGGCAAAGATCGAGTTACGTTTGACCTGAAGGCTTACATCACTGAGGGCCTTGATGCCTCCGAAGTGCATCATCAGTTTGTCAACGCGCAGTACGACCTCATCAGTGGTTTTGGCGAGTGTGGTCATGGCGCAACTCCTTTGCGTGGTTTAACCCCGACACGGCTAATGCGAATCAGGCCCCGCGGTCGCCAAATCATCATTAACACCATCAGCACACCAAACAGCAGCACCCGGTACTCGGCAAAGCTGCGCAGCAACTCTGGCGCAACGGTGAGCACAAAGGCCGCGATCACTACGCCCACCGTCGAGCCCATGCCGCCGAGCACAACGATCGCGAGGATCAACGCCGACTCGAAAAAGGTGAACGAGGACGGGTTGACGAAGCCTTGATAGCTGGCGAAAAACACACCTGCCAGTCCCGCTGTCGAGGCACCGAGGGTGAAGGCCGATAGCTTGACCAGCACGTGGTTCAAGCCCATCGAGCGGCAGGCAATTTCGTCTTCGCGCAGCGCTTCCCAGGCCCGGCCGATCGGCATGCGGGTCAACCGATGCTTGATGTAAAGCACCAGCAGCACCACCAGAAACAGCACGATGTAGATAAACAGGAATTTGATATTGGGGTTGTAGTCCAGGCCGAAGAACTCATGGAACGGCACGCCGCCTTCCTTGGCACGCCGACCAAACTCCAGGCCGAAGAACGTTGGTGAGGGCACAGGCATACCGTTAGGCCCACCGGTAAACGACAGCCAGTTGTTGAGCACCAGACGGATAATTTCGCCGAAACCCAGGGTCACGATGGCCAGGTAGTCGCCGTGCATTCGCAACACCGGAAACCCGAGAATGCACCCCGCCATCGCCGCCGCAATCGCCGCCAGTGGCAGCACCGACCAAAACCCCAGCCCCAGATATTGATAGCCCAAAGCCAGACCGTAGGCACCGATTGCATAGAACGCCACGTAGCCCAAGTCGAGCAAGCCGGCCAAACCGACCACGATGTTCAACCCAAGGCCCAGCAACACGTAGATCAGCCCCAGAATCACCACGGTCAAAATGTATTTGTTGGCAAAAAACGGAAAGACGATCGCAATCACGATCAACAACGGAATGATCCAGCGCAGCCGCGATTTGTAGTCTGGCGGCAGCACATGCACACCCGAGCCGCTGGACTCAAATCCTTGAAGAACTTTCAGCCCCTTGGGTGTCTGCAAAAACAGGCTTAAAAGGAAACGCCCCACCATCACAATCGCTACCAGCCAACCGACCCGTGCCGGTTGCAAGTTGAAGCTGTAACCGTCGAGCACCACCCCCACGATGGGCCCGAACAGAATCAAGGAGATCAACCCGGCAAGGATCGAATCGACAACGCTTTTTTTGATATCAACCGGTTTATTAATGGCTGCAGACATACTCACACCTTCGCCACAAGAGGACGACCCAGCAGGCCTTGGGGACGGAAAATCAGAATCAGCACCAGCAGTGAGAAACTGAACACGTCTTTGTAGTCAGAGTTGACCAGGCCGGCAAACAGCGACTCGGACACCCCCAGAATGATGCCGCCTAACATGGCGCCGGGCAGAGAACCGATGCCGCCCAGTACCGCGGCGGTGAAGGCTTTGATACCGATGATAAAACCCGCATAAAAATCGAAGGTGCCATAGTTCATGGTAATCAGCACACCGGCCAATGCCGCCATGGCAGCACCGATCACGAACACGTAGGAAATCACCCGGTCCGTGTTGATCCCGAGAATGGAGGCCATTTTGCGGTCTTGCTGCGTGGCGCGGCACATGCGGCCCAGCTTGGTGTTCTTAATGATGTAGGTCAGCAACCCCATGCCGACGAAGGCTGCAACCAGAATGAAGACTTTGGTGTAGGTCAGTTGCACAAAACCCGTACCAATATCGACGCGCCATGCGCCGCTGAGCAAGGTCGGAACGCCTTGCTGGCGTGAGCCTTGGGCAATTTGTACGTAGTTTTGCAAGATCAACGAAATACCGATGGCACTGATCAGCGGTGCCAGTCGGGTGGAGTTTCGCAGCGGTTTGTAGGCCACGCGCTCAATCACCCAGCCATATACGCCGGTGACCACAACCGTGAAAATCAAGGTGCCCAACATCAGCAGCGGGAAGGATTCGATACCGAAATATGCCAGCAGAGCCAGACTGATTGCCGCCAGATAAGCAGAAATCATGTACACCTCGCCATGGGCGAAGTTGATCATGCCAATGATGCCGTAGACCATTGTGTAGCCGATGGCGATCAGGCCGTAGACAGACCCGAGGGTCAGACCGTTCAGCAGTTGCTGCAGGAAGATACCGTCCATAACGCAATCTCACACAGGTGAGCCTTTGCGCAAACCCAGACCTGCCACACCGTCCGCAGACAGTGTTGGCAGGTTGGAACAAGCGCGACTCTTGGAAAAGATGACAGGTGAGGCCGATGAACCCTGAGACTGATCGGTAGCCAGGTACCGATCAGTCGAGGGACTCATCTCACTTCTGTTTTTCCAACTGGTGATACTTGCCGTCTTTGTCCCACTGGTACACCACGTAGTCAGAGACTTTCAGGTCGCCTTTGCTGTCCCAGGCTTTTTCACCCATCACCGTTTTTACCGGGTTGGCTTTGAGCCATTTGGCAGCATCCTCGCCCTTGTTGGACTTGGCGCCATTGAAGGCGTCTGCCAATGCTTGAACCGACGCGTAGGCATACAGGGTGTAGCCTTCAGGCTCAGTGCCGGCTTTACGGAACGCATCCACCACTTCTTTACTCTCTGGCAGCTTGCGCGGGTCTGCACCGAAGGTCATGTACACACCGTCAACGTATTGAGGGCCGCCAGCGGTGGCTACCAATTCATCGGTTACCACACCATCATCGGACATGAACTTCACGTCTTTGAGGCCCGCTTCTCGCAGTTGACGCACCAACGGGCCAGCCTCCGGGTGAAGGCCCCCGAAGTACACGACATCAGCGTCTTTGGAGCGGATCTTGGTCACCAGAGCGCTGAAGTCTTTTTCGCCCCGGGTCAGGCCTTCTTCAAGAATGGGCTTCACGCCACGCTTGGTCAGTTGTGCACTGGTGGCATCGGCCAAGCCTTTGCCGTAGGTGTCCTTGTCATTGATCACGGCTACTTTCTTGCCTTTGAGCACGTCGACGATGTAATCCCCGGCCACGACGCCCTGCTGATCATCGCGCCCACACATGCGGAACATGGCGTTCAAACCGCGCTCGGTAACTTGCGGGTTGGTTGAGCCCGGTGTAATTGCAATCACACCCGCCTCGTCATACACCTCGGATGCCGGGATAGTGTTCGACGAGCAGAAGTGGCCGACAACGCCAATCACCTTGTCCTGATCGACCAGACGGTTTGCCACCGCCACAGCTTGCTTTGGCTCACAGGCATCGTCGCCTGCGACCAGCACAATTTTTTCACCGTTAACCCCGCCCTTGGCGTTAATGGCATCTGCCGCCGCCTGCGCACCCTTCATGTACTGCTCACCAAATGCTGCGTTGGCGCCGGTCATGGGACCTGCCACACCGATTTTCACATCAGCCTGAACAAACGAAGAAACGCCCAGCGCAGCAGCCACTGCGAGGGCTAGAAAACCTTTTTTGTAGAACATCTGCGACATGAGGTGGTGCTCCTGAGGTTTTGTTAGATGGCACTTCGACTTCACGTAAAGCGCAGAGCAAGCCGCGTGCCATTGGTTTTTTATTCTCAAAAAAGCGTTTGTTTCAGGGGGGTGCAGGCGCCCTTGGTGCCCGTTCATCAGGCGTGCAACCGTCTAAACCGGGGAAGCTAAAACCACGCATTGATGATCGGTCAAACCCGCCACATCACGGGTTTCACCCCATCCGGACTGCACTGTGCTGCGAGGTCGTAACCGGCGGCGTCACCGAACTGCACACTCTCGGTGCGACACTGCTACAAGGCGCACCTTTTTAAGTGCGTGGTTAAACGAACAATCAGTCTCAAATCACAATCCGTAAACACTGACCCGCGTGATACAGCGAAAACCCGACTTCGTACAAACAGCTGCGCAGGGCCGTGCCAGACAGTGGCCGCATGGGTGTGAAGGGAATCGGCAGCATGCTCGCATCGCCATGGCACAGATAGTCGGCAAAGGCTTTGCCGACCACACTGCCGGTGGTCACGCCGCGCCCGTTGTAACCGGTGACTGCCACTAAACCGGGCGCGGGCTCAAATAAACGCATCAGGTGATCAGGCGTGAACGCGATACAGCCCGTCCAGGTACATTCCCACTCCACGCCTTTCAAGTAAGGGAAATAGTGCTGCTGGACGCGGTCGGCCCAAGCTTTGAGAAAGCACGTGGGTTTTTGATTGCCATTGCCCAGACTGCCCAGCAATAAACGCCCTTCGGCATCGCGGCGAATACTGCTGAGTACCTGACGGGTGTCCCAGGAACCTTGCCCACCCGGCAGAATGCGCTTGGCACAGTCATCGGTCAGTGGTTTTGAGGCGACCTGGTAGTAATACCCGGGGAAGAAATGACGCCGCAGATCGGTCCATTCGCCTTCGGTGTAGGCATTGGAGGCCAATACCACCTGTTCGGCATTCACCGCACCGCGCGCGGTTTGAACAGACCAGCGCTGGCCCTGACGTTCCAGCCCGGTGACGGGGGAGTGATCGAACAGGCGGCCGCCCAGATCACTGGCGGCCTTGGCCAGCCCCGAGGTGTAGGCCATGGGATTGAGCGTACCGGCGCGACGGTCCAGCAAGGCGGCGGCTATTTTCGGCGTGCCGGTGGCCGCTTCGCAGGCGGCCCCTGTGAGTAATTCAACGGGTGCGCCGCGACGTTTCCATTGCTGTTCCCGACAGCGCAAGTCTGCTTCACCCTTGGCATTGTGGGCCATGTGCAAGGTGCCTTCGCGTCGCAGCTGACAGTCGATGGCGTACTTGTCGATCAGGCTGAACACCAGCGCCGGAGCCGCGCCGAGCATGCGATTGAGCTGGCTGCCGACCGCCTCACCAAAGCCGGCTTCGATGTCATCGGGTGCGATCCACATCCCGGCGTTGACCAGTCCTACATTGCGTCCCGAACCGCCATGGCCGGTGCGATGGGCTTCGAGGACGCACACCGTCTTGCCTTGTTCGAGCAAATGAATGGCGGCTGACAGGCCGGTAATTCCGGCACCAATGACACAGACATCGACCTTGAGTTCGCCTTTGAAGGCGGTGGCTTGAGGTCGTTGTGGCGTGAGTGTTTCCCACAGACATTGTTCGCGTAAAGACATTGCCAAGCTCCAGAAATGAAACCCAACCACGAGATCAAAAGCCCCTCACCCTAACCCTCTCCCAGAGGGAGAGGGGACTGACCGTGGGCGTCCGCAAATCAGCCCTGTATCCCCGAAGGCGGGGGGAGCTGACCGCACGCGGCCTCAAAAACACCGCAAATTAGCCCCCTCTCCCTCCGGGAGAGGGTTGGGGTGAGGGCAAGGCATCACCTCAATCGAACGTAATCCCCTGCGCCAGCGGCAGTTCAAGCGAGTAATTGACGGTATTGGTCTGACGCCGCATATACCCGCGCCACGCATCCGACCCAGATTCGCGACCGCCTCCCGTTTCTTTTTCGCCCCCAAACGCACCGCCAATTTCAGCACCGCTCGGCCCAATGTTGACGTTGGCAATCCCGCAGTCACTGCCCGTAGCCGACATAAATTGCTCGGCCTCACGCACATCGGTGGTGAAGATGCACGACGACAAGCCCTGCGGCACGGCGTTATTCAGACGCACCGCCTCGGAAAAATCGCTGTAGCCGACAACATACAAAATGGGCGCAAATGTCTCGCTGCACACCACTTCGCTCTGCTCCGGCATTTCCACTATCGCCGGGGCCACGTAGTAAGCATTCGGGTACTGGTCAGCCAGCTGGCGCTCACCGCCAAATACACGCCCGCCTTCGCTCAACGCTTGTTCCAACGCATCGCGCATGTTTTCAAAGCTGCTCTTGTCGATCAGCGGCCCCACCAGATTGCCTTCCAGCGGATGACCAATACGGATTTTGGAATACGCAGCCTTGAGCCGGGTGACGATTTCTTCTTTGACCGACTCATGGGCGATCAAACGGCGCAAGCTGGTGCAGCGTTGACCCGCCGTGCCCACGGCGCTGAACAGAATGGCGCGTACAGCCATATCCAGATCGGCACTCGGCGCCAGAATCATCGCGTTGTTGCCACCCAACTCCAGAATGCTGCGAGCAAAACGGGCAGCGATTTTGGGTGCTACTTCGCGCCCCATCCGAGTGCTGCCCGTCGCACTGATCAGGGCTACACGCGGGTCATCGACCAAGGCTTCACCGGCGTCGCGACCGCCAATAATCACTTGGCTCAAGTACGCAGGCGCACCTTCGAAGGTGTTTAACACACGATCAAACAACGCCTGACAGGCCAGCGCGGTCAGCGGAGTCTTCTCGGACGGTTTCCAGACCACGGCGTTGCCGCACACCAGCGCCAGGGTGGTGTTCCACGCCCAGACCGCCACCGGAAAGTTAAACGCGCTGATCACCCCGACCACGCCCAGCGGGTGCCAGGTTTCACGCATATGGTGGCCCGGGCGCTCCGAAGCGATGGTCAACCCATAAAGCTGGCGCGACAGGCCGACCGCGAAGTCGCAGATGTCGATCATTTCCTGCACTTCACCCAGCCCCTCCTGAGTGATTTTGCCCGCCTCCCACGACACCAGCTCGCCGAGGTCGGCCTTGTATTCACGCAGCAAATCACCAAACTGACGCACCAGCTCGCCACGGCGCGGGGCCGGCACCTTGCGCCACAGATCAAAGGCATGCTCGGCACGGGTAACATGCTGCTCGGCTTCGGCCGCACCCTCCCACTGCACGACGCCGATCTGGCTGCCATCGATGGGCGAATGCACGGGTTGTTTGCCCTGTTGGTACAACGCGGGGTTGACTCCTAAACGATCCAGCAATGCGGCAACCATGGGTCACTCCTCAACTCAATAAACGGAAACTCTGGCCATTAGTTGTAGCTGGCTCACATCGCCGCAACAAACGACCTTTAAGCGAGATATCATTCCGAAAATTCATGCTGCGCTAGTCATCTACCCAAAAGGGCCGCCCGATGCTCAATAAACGTTATCTGCCGTCGATCGCCGCTTTGCAGTGCTTCGAAGCCGTGACCCGTCACTTGAGCTTTACCCGCGCAGCAGAAGAGCTGAACCTCACGCAAAGTGCAGTCAGCAAACAAGTGGCCCAGTTGGAAGATCTGCTACAGCACCTGCTGTTCCGCCGGGTAAGGCGGCGTTTACAACTGACCCCTGCTGGCGAGCTGTATCTGGTAGAAGTCCGAAAAATCCTGACCCAAGTCGAAATGTCGACCCATACGCTGCGCTCCTATGGCGGCGAAACTGAGGTATTGCGGGTAGCCACACCCTCAACCTTCGGCGCCCGATGGCTGGTACCCCGGTTAAAAGGCTGGCGGTTACGTCATCCACACATTCATCTGGACCTGTGCAATGAGGCTGTAGCCGAGGAGTTGTTGCAGGGCGGCTGCGACCTGGCCTTTTACTTTGGTCAGTGCGCACGACCGGGCAGTGAATGCCTGAAACTGTTTGGCGAAGAAATGGTGGCGGTCTGCGCGCCCGGTAACCTGCCCGCCTCGCCGTTCACTGATCCCACGCAATTGACCGATCTGGTACTGCTGCAAAATGCTTCACGCCCTCAAGCCTGGCATGAATGGTTTGAAAACCAGGGCTATCACACTGACCACAGCTACCATGGCCCGCGCTTCGATACGTTTTATATGAGCACCCGGGCCGCTCAAGTCGGCTGTGGAGTCGCCCTGCTGCCGCGATTTCTGATCGAAGAAGAATTAAACGACGGCAAACTGGTGATTGCCTGGCCACACACGCAGCCCAGTCAGGACGCGTATTACCTGACTTACCCTGAGCATTCAGCATGTGTGCCTAAGGTCAGAGCCTTTGTCAGCTGGATGATGGAGCAGCTGGATGATGCACCGGGTTGAAAAAACCGCTGGCAATACTGCCTGCGGATATGCGCCACTAGCACCATTCATTGAAAAAGCTGAACGTCGTGGCAATCAGGCACGGCCAGCATGGAGATTGCCGTTATGAGCGAGAGTGTATTTGCCGATCGCATCGTGCAGAACCTGCTCGACACCGACTTCTACAAATTGACCATGATGCAGGCGGTGCTGCACAACTACCCCAACGTCGAAGTCGAATGGGAATTCCGCTGCCGCAACAGTGAGGATTTGCGCCCGTACCTGAATGAGATTCGCCATCAGATTGATCGTCTGGGTGAGTTGAGCATGACCCAGGACCAGCTCGGTTTCCTGGAGCGTATTACCTTTATGAAGCCGGATTTCATTCGGTTTCTCGGGCTGTTTCGCTTCAACCTGCGCTACGTGCACACCGGCATCGAGAACGGCGAGCTGTTTATCCGCCTGCGCGGCCCGTGGCTGCACGTCATCTTGTTTGAAGTGCCGTTACTGGCGATTGTCAGCGAAGTGCGCAACCGCTCACGTTATGCCGACACCGTGCTGTCTCAGGCGCGCGAGCAGTTGTACCGCAAGTTCGACTGGCTTCAGGCAAATGCCAGCGCTGAAGAATTGTCTGAACTTCAAGTCGCCGATTTCGGAACGCGCCGTCGATTTTCGTACCGCGTACAAGAAGAAGTGGTCAGCGTGCTCAAGCACGATTTCCCCGGACGCTTCGTCGGCACCAGCAACGTTCACCTGTCCCGCGAGCTGGACATGAAACCGCTGGGCACTATGGCCCACGAATGGATCATGGCTCATCAGCAACTCGGCCCCCGGCTGATCGACAGCCAGAGCGCCGCGCTGGATTGCTGGGTACGGGAGTATCGCGGCCTGCTGGGGATTGCCCTGACCGACTGCATCACCACTGACGCCTTCCTGAAGGACTTTGACCTGTACTTTGCCAAGCTGTTTGACGGCTTGCGCCATGACTCGGGCGATCCTGTGGTCTGGGCCGAAAAATGCATCGCCCATTATCACAAGCTCGGCATTGACCCGATGAGCAAGACGCTGGTGTTCTCCGACAGTTTGACCTTGCCCCGTTCGCTGGAGATCTTCCGGGCGTTGCGCGGCAGAATCAACGTCAGCTTCGGCATTGGCACCAATCTGACCTGCGACATTCCGGGTGTGGAGCCGATGAGCATCGTGCTTAAAATGACGGGTTGCAATGGCTCGCCGGTTGCGAAGATTTCTGATGAGCCGGGCAAGACTCATTGCTCCGACCCTAATTTCGCCGCCTACTTGCGACACGTTTTCCAAGTTCCCGAACAGTCCCCCAAGGAGTGAATCATGCAGGCCGTACAGCGTCAGATTGCTGAAGACCTCAAGGTCCAGCCGCCGTTTAAAAACCAGGACGCGCTGGAGGCTGAAGTCGCCCGCCGTATCACCTTTATTCAGTGCTGCCTGGTCAATTCCGGGCTCAAGACGCTGGTGCTGGGCATCAGCGGCGGGGTCGATTCGCTGACCGCAGGGTTGATGGCCCAGAAAGCCGTCAAGCAACTGCGTGAACAGTCAGGCGATCAGGCCTATCGTTTTATTGCCGTGCGCCTGCCCTATGGCGTGCAGCAGGATGAAGCTGATGCGACCGCTTGCGTCAATTTCATCAACCCTGATGAGCGCCAAACGGTGAATATCGGCCCGGCCGTCAAGGCACTGTCTGCAGAAGTCACCGCGTTTGAAGGCAAGTCACCTGCCACCGTGGATTTTGTACTGGGCAATACCAAGGCGCGGATGCGCATGGTGGCGCAATACACGATTGCGGGCGCAACGGGCGGTCTGGTGATTGGCACAGACCACGCGGCCGAGGCGGTGATGGGCTTCTTTACCAAGTTTGGCGACGGCTCTTGCGACCTCGCGCCGTTGAGCGGGCTGGTGAAGAACCAAGTGCGCTCGATTGCACGCTTTTTCAAAGCTCCTGAGTACCTGGTCGAGAAAGTCCCGACAGCGGATCTTGAGGACTTGGCGCCGGGCAAGCCTGACGAGGCGTCTCACGGTGTGACCTATGCCGAGATTGATGCTTTCTTGCATGGCGAGCCGGTGAGCGAAGAAGTCTTCAACATCATCTGCAAGACGTACGAAAAAACTCAGCACAAACGTGAGATGCCGTTCGCGCCTTAAGCCTGCGTACATCGTTTGCCCTCACCCCAACCCTCTCCCGGAAGGAGAGGGAGCTGATGGGTGGTGTTGCGTAGATTTGCTTTTGATTGAGTCCCCTCTCCCTCCGGGAGAGGCTAGGGTGAGGGGCTCTTCGTCCAGCCCGAAAAAACGGAATGACCCCCACGCTTTTTTTCGCTTGTCGCCCCCGCCTCCAAACGCTTTGATAGACGCCTGTCCCGTCACCAGAGCCCTGCCCCATGCCTGCCTTTGATGGTTTGTTCACCCTCGTCGAATCTGAACTTGGCCAACCCGCGGCCCACTGGCTGCGCGCCCATGTCGAGGTTCCCCAAGCCTTGCAGCGCTTCAACTGGAGCACCCAGGCCGTGCATCGGGCCTGGCTGGCCGAAGCCCTGAACCTGTGTTTACTGCACAAACTGGTAAATGCCGTGCCCAACGGTCTGCGCTACGTCGAGGAACAAGCGCAACAAGGTCGCAAAATCGTATTCGACCACGGCGCTATTCGTACCGTGGACTGGCCACTCAACGGCCAGCTACCCCGTGGCCGTCAGGCATTTTCCCGATTGCTGGAGCCGCTAGGCTTTACCGATGTACGCACTTACCCACTGACCAAACTGAATATGACTGGCTGGGGCTACCGGCACATGGATCTGCCCGAAGACATCGCGCAATTTTTTGTCTCGGAACTCCATCCAGGACGTTTCAGCGAGGCATTTCAACAAGCCGTTAGCCGCGTGGTCGCGTCCAGCCTTGACCCCCTGCACGATGAACACCAGCACATCCTTGAGCGCCTGCAACTCACCCGCCATTGCAGCCTGCAAGAAGCCACCACCTTGTTACCCGCGCTCTACCGGGCGTTCGGGCGTCAACATGGCATCGTTTTGGAAGCCGACTATCAATGCCTGCTCAGCGAAAGTGCTGAAATGGCCTGGATTGCCACCGAAGGCAACAGCTTCAACCACCTCACTGACCGCGTGTCAGATCTTCAAGCCTGCGTCGCCCAACAACGCGAATTGCAGCGCCCGATGAAAGACAGCATCGAGGTGTCTGCGTCAGGACGGGTCATGCAAACGGCTTATCATGCCTGCACCGTTACCCGCGGCCTGATCGATGCTGGCGGGCAGCTTCGCGAACACTCAGTGCCCGGCTCGTTTGTCGAGTTCATCCAACGCAAGGTCGACCCGGAAACGGGGCATATCGACTTGAATTTTGACAGCAGCAATGCGCAAGGCATTTTCAAAATGACCGACTCAAAAGTCTGACCCGTAATGCAAAAAGCCCCGACGGCCTAGGGCACGTCAGGGCTTTTGAGAGCGAACCGGATTCTTATTTAAGAATCACAGCACCTTTCATCATCGAGTTGTGGCCCGGGAAGGTGCAGAAGAACTCATAGTCTTCACCCGCCTTGAGCTTCGATACATCGAAGGTCACGGAATCTTTCTCGCCAGCGCCAATCACTTTGGTGTGGGCAATCACGCGCTCGTCGCCGTCCTTGAGGTAATTCTTGTCCAGACCGGCCGCAATCCCGTCAGTGGAAACAGCCTGCATGTCGGCTTTTTTGCTCAGCACCCAGTTATGCCCCATCACGTTTTTAGGCAAGTTGCCGGAGTGCTCCAGGTTAACGGTGAAGGTTTTGCACGACTTGTCGATCACGATTTCTTTGGTGTTGAATGACATTTGATCAGTCGAATCGACCGTCACTGCACACTCAGCTGCCAGCAAATGGCCGCTGGCCAGGGTCAACAGGGATACCGCAACAGCTTTAGCGAACATGGTTTCTCTCCAAGGTAGGGTACAAAAAATCCATAACTTGTATACAGGTTGCACGAAAATGGTCGCATTGCCAATGACCCACGTCATGCTCGATGTGTATAAACGGCACTATGATCCCTCTAGACGAACCGTAAACGCTCAACCTTAGGCCATCACCGAGCGATAAGGCTCAACAGACCGCGGAATTAATCCACCTCGCGCTTTTTGAGCGGTGTAAAGTCGTGAAAGCCGCGCAAATATAGCCTTGCAAAAACCCAGCTAACGGCTAAGCACTAATACAGGGCAGAATACGCGCCGCTCAACTTCCCTTCGAGCCCCAGAGGATCGCCCATGGCCAAACCAAACTATAACTTCGCTAAGCGTCAAAGAGACTTGGCTAAAGAGCAGAAGAAAGAGGAAAAGCTCGCGCGCAAGAAAGCCGCAGCTGAAGAAGGCACTGTAGAGCCGGGCACTGAAACCGACACCGACGTCGATGAGCAAGGTGATGTTGTCGCTGAAACTACCGACACCCCTGAAGAAAAAGCTCCAAACGCGTAACCCCCACGGCCCGGTTATCCACAACCCGGCCCACAGGATCTGTGATCAGGATCAGCAGCGCGCCTGCTGATCCTCGCAGATAGCCTGAGCGTCTTTCAGACGCCTTAAGAGCCACTCCCCTTACTCAGCCTCAGCCAACAGCCTACAAGTTCGTGGCAGGCTTCTCAGCGCCCAGAAACCACAACGCCAGCCCGAAGGCTGGCGTTGATCACTTTCCTCCGTAGCAGCTGCCGCAGGCTGCGTCCGACGACAGCGTCGTCGTAAATTCAGAAATCACAGTGCGACTGTAAAATCGCGATTACTGGTTTTACGATCGCTGCGCAATCGGACGCTGCCTTCGGCAGCTGCTACGAATTAGGTCTTAGCGCGGTACAGCCGGTTTGCGGGTTGGCTTTTGGCCTTTGCCACCCTTGGCCGCTTCATGTCGCTCTTTGGCTGCCTGTTTGTTACGGGCGAATGCCGCAGCTTTAGCCTGCTCGCGTTTATCCCACGGGTTACCACCGTCGCTGGCACGTGGCGGCAAGCCAGTGTGCTGGGTCAGGATTTTGGTGGTCTTTTCTCCAGCCACTTTATGGCTGCCAGCAGGCGTCGAGTTTTTGCGACGCGCACTCTGGTAGCTGTCAGTCGCCGGCTGATGCAGGGGAATCAACTGATCTTTACCCGAGCCGATCAGATCAGCCCGGCCCATGCGGGTCAGCGCTTCACGCAGCATCGGCCAGCCTTTCGGGTCGTGGTAGCGCAAGAACGCCTTGTGCAGACGGCGCTGCTCTTCACTCTTGACGATGGTGACCGAATCGCTCTTGTACGTGACCTTGCGCAGCGGGTTCTTGCCCGAGTGGTACATCGCCGTAGCGGTAGCCATTGGCGAGGGATAGAACGCTTGCACCTGATCCGCCCGGAAGCCGTTGCCCTTGAGCCACAGCGCCAGGTTCATCATGTCTTCATCTTTGGTGCCGGGGTGAGCGGCGATGAAGTAAGGAATCAGGTACTGCTCTTTGCCCGCTTCCTTGGTGTACTTCTCGAACATGCGCTTGAACTTGTCATAGCTGCCAATGCCCGGCTTCATCATTTGGTTGAGCGGACCTTCCTCGGTGTGTTCCGGGGCGATCTTGAGGTAACCACCAACGTGGTGGGTCACCAGCTCTTTCACGTATTCCGGCGACTCGACCGCAAGGTCATAACGCAAGCCGGAAGCAATCAGAATCTTCTTCACACCCGGCAGGGCACGGGCACTGCGGTACAGCTGAATCAGCGACGAGTGGTCAGTGTTCAGGTTCGGACAAATACCAGGGAATACGCAGGACGGCTTACGGCACGCGGATTCGATTTCCGGCGTTTTGCAGGCAATACGGTACATATTCGCGGTCGGGCCGCCGAGGTCGGAAATAACGCCAGTAAAACCAGGCACTTTGTCGCGAATTTCTTCGATTTCTCGAATAATCGACTCTTCGGAACGGTTCTGGATGATCCGGCCTTCGTGCTCGGTAATGGAGCAGAAGGTGCAGCCACCGAAGCAGCCACGCATGATGTTCACCGAGAAGCGGATCATGTCGTAGGCCGGGATTTTTTCCTTGCCGTACGCAGGGTGTGGAACACGTGCGTAGGGCATGCCAAACACGTAGTCCATTTCTTCGGTGGTCATTGGGATCGGAGGCGGGTTGAACCACACATCCACTTCGCCATGCTTCTGCACCAACGCACGCGCGTTACCCGGGTTGGTTTCGAGGTGAAGCACGCGGTTGGCGTGAGCGTAGAGAACGGAGTCGCCACGCACTTTCTCAACCGACGGCAGACGGATTACCGTCTTGTCGCGGGTCATGCGCGGGCTGGCCAGAATTTGCACCACTTGGGCTTCGTTCGGGTCTTCAACCGGGCCTTTTTCCTGCTCAATGGCGCAGGCTTGAGTGTCCTGGGTGTTCACGTACGGGTTGATGATCTTGTCGATCTTGCCCGGACGGTCGATACGTGTGGAGTCGACTTCGTACCAGTCTTTTGGCGTATCGCGACGAATGAACGCGGTGCCGCGCACATCGGTAATGTCTTCAATCTTGTGGCCGTACGACAAGCGCTGGGCAACTTCGACAATGGCACGCTCGGCGTTGCCATACAGCAGGATGTCGGCGCAGGCGTCGATCAGGATCGAGTTGCGGACACGGTCCTGCCAGTAGTCGTAATGCGCGATACGGCGCAGGGACGCTTCAATCCCACCGAGCACGATTGGCACGTGTTTGTAGGCTTCTTTACAACGTTGGCTGTACACCAGGCTCGCGCGATCCGGACGTTTGCCAGCCATGCCACCTGGGGTGTAGGCGTCATCGGAACGGATCTTTTTGTCGGCGGTGTAACGGTTGATCATCGAATCCATGTTGCCGGCCGCGACACCGAAGAACAGGTTCGGCTCGCCCAGCTTCATGAAATCGTCTTTGGACTGCCAGTTCGGCTGGGCAATGATGCCCACACGGAAACCCTGAGACTCCAGCAAACGACCGATGATGGCCATGCCGAACGACGGGTGATCGACATACGCATCACCGGTGACGATGATGATGTCGCATGAATCCCAGCCAAGCTGATCCATCTCCTCCCTGCTCATCGGCAGGAATGGTGCTGGACCGAAACATTCGGCCCAGTACTTCGGATAGTCAAATAAAGGCTTGGCTGCTTGCATGTCGGTGACCGGTGTTGAGTGCAAAAAGGAGCGCGTCATTTCTTAAGAAATTCGCGGTCGCGGAATATAGCACAAAAAATAACCAATTCCGACGGCGATGGTCGGCTTTATTCGAGCCCCTGCTCAGGGCTGCATATACACGATTAGCCAATCTAATGGGCCATGCATAGCTAAACGCAAATCAGAAAAAACGTGGGTAACGTCACTGCAACACATTACCCAAGGCTAAAGTCATGTCCCATTCTCGCTCACCATCCAGTCGGCCCCCTGGATCCATTCACGCCGATTTTATAAAGGAACGCTTGCCCAGCTGGGCAGCAAGTGCCAGCCCGATCGTACTTGCAGAGCTGCGTAGTAGCCTGATCAGAAATAACCAATCGCGGCATGACCTCAATGAATTATTGGGTCAGGTGCAAAATCCCGAAATGTTCGTCCGCCCGCTATTCAGACAAGCCCTAAGAAAATATTTAACAGGGCTTGACCCAGACAAAACTCTTTTTGTACGTGAATGGCGCAATGAGCACCTGCTCGGGGTGTACAGCACTCATGACCGAACATCTGAACACTCATTGTTTGAAGCGGCACTGCAAAATTTTGAGCCTTCGGAAGCAGAAAGTGGTGGCATTGAGGAGGGGTCCGGGCTGTTTCTGCAGACGGCTACCGGGCGAGTGCGAGCCCATACCCCGCCCATTATTTTTGCTCAATTTTGCCGCCATCTTGATTTAGGCAGCCACTACCAGCGACATCTCAATGAATTTTTCAATCCGCCTCCCCTATCGGACGCCTTACAGACTGTACCCAACCCGCGTCAGGTTATACGCGCATATGAACAAAGCAGCTTTGAAAGCGCCTTGCACTTGGCACTCCTCAAAGGCGAAATCAGCAATGAGCTGTACCAGCAATTATTCACCCTTCAGATCGATGGACAGCACCCGGATTTAATCTGTAATCATCTGACCATTAACAACGTGACGCTGCCCGGAATTCTGGTGATCCGGGACCGTCACTTCGACAAAAGTCAGATTCTTTACACCCCTCATGATCCAGTGGCGATGTTTCGCAGATACCCCTCAATGCACCAACTTGAAGCTGATCTGTCCGTGCGCTTGCTCAGCGCTCGCTACCTCGAGTTTTTTAACCGATTTGTCCCCCTGCGTTATCGCGGTCACCTGATCTCCATTACCCCCCCACGCATTGATTAACTGCCTGGAGGGCGCCCCACCACACGTGTACCCGCCAGAGTCGATCAAGCAATCAGCCGAACGCCTATCACAGGCAATATTTTCCACTCCATCGCTGAACACCGTATTAGCCACATCAGAAGCGATGCTCGTGTGTTGGTTGTACCTACTGCAGATGCAAACTTGCGAGGTCGCGAGGCACGTCTGCAACGCTTTAAAGAATTGGGAACTTCCATACTGTTTTTCGCTGCATCGTTCATTCCGGTTGTGGGCGAAGTACTGTTCACTGTGACTGGGCTACAGCTGATTAGCAGTGTCTACCACGGCTTTGCTGCCTGGAGCCGAGGCGATAGCGATCAAGCCCTGAATGAACTGCTGGATGTGATGGACACTGTCGCTTTGGGGCTAGCCACAGCAGGTGCCATAAAGACCGCAGGCTTCACGGCCACATTGGTGAAAGTGCAGCTCAAGAATCGATCCTGGCGGTTATGGAGTCCAGATTTGACACCTTACCGTAGCCCTCATGAACTGCCCGAAGGCTTGGCTGCAAACGCGCAAGGGCTCTATGAGCACAACCAACGGCACTATTTGAAGCTGGGCAAGGATGTACTCCATCAGGTCAAACGCGATCCGCAAACACAACAGTGGCATGTAGAGCATCCGCTCAGTGAGGCCGCATACACCCCAGCTTTGCTAACCAATGGCGTGGGGACGTGGCGGCACGCGCACGAGGCTGTCAAAAACTGGGATGACTTAACACTCCTGACCCGAGTGGGGCCCGATGCCTTACATATTGATCAACCTGCATTTGAACCGATTCTTCAAGTAAGCGAGGTGAACATCGAACAACTGCGTCACGTTCATCAGGACATGGTTCGCCCCCCACCTCGACTGCGAGACACGTTAAAACATTTCAACTTTGAACAAGAAATCAATCAATTCACTATGGCCCGCGCTGAAGGCATAACAGTCTCTGCGCACTCACCGCTGATCCAACTCCACCTGCTGGGTTCACTGCCCGAATGGCCCGCGACTACTGTATTGAAAATTCTCGACCCCAAACAAAACACAATTATGAGCTTCGGGGCGCAGGGCACGGAGATTTCAATTAGCGAAGAACAACTGAGGAAAGGCGAGCTATTGCAGGTACTTGAACAGAAACTGCCTGCGAATGTATTTGAGGCGTTAGCCCATACAGACTCAATACCTGACGAAGCCAAGCCATACTTCACTCCCGTCTCAAGATTGGCGTCTCGATTAAGTGAAGAGGCAGCGCAACACAAACAACGGATATTCACCTGGCTATGTGAATACAGCGAAAAACCGGTCACGCCTATCGAAAAACAACTCAGCGAGATTATTCCACTGCTCACCAAGAGCCAGTTGGAAGAGACATCTGCCGTGCTCGGTGAGCATGAACAGAGTCGAGTATTACGGGAAAAAAGTCTGACTGCAGAACAACGCTGGGAAGTCGACCAATATGTTCGGCAATCCGAGACGTTGCGGATTCGCGAGGGCCTTTACCTGGATTCGGTCAGCACGCCTGAAAGCTTGTGCATGTTGCTGTTTACACTTGAACAACTTCCCGGCTGGCCCGCCTCTCACCGCATAGAAATCCGTGACCAGAGGTTTGATGGAAATCTTCTTGGCCGTGCAGGGCCGGCGAATACTGGCACTCTGCATGTGCTGACGCGTGAAGGTGAGCTATACGGTCTATTTTCTTCGGCAGGTGTACGCCTGAAAGAACCGGCTGACCTATTCAGCACCGTTGAACACACGCTCTCCAGCACCCAACGCCAAGCAATTACCTTGCGCACCGAAACGGCGTCACTGAAGCAAGCTGCACGTAAACTCAGCATGGAGTTACTCGCAAACCCAGCCCCAACCGCCAGGGGTAAACCTGCTGAGATCAAAATCCCGCCCAGACCCTTCCAGCCCTTTGATCCTCTTTTTGCAGAAAACATGCACCCGGTGATGAAGACACTGCGTAACGACGGTATTTATGAAAGCGCGCCGTCAAGCGGTAGAGAAAACCGTTACTACGTGCTGCAAAACGCCCGTTACTATCAAGTCAAAAGAAACCCGGTGGGCTGGCAACTGATCGATGCTCGCAGCCCCTTCAGGGCATACAAACCCTATGTGGGCAAAAACGCACAGGGCGAATGGGGCATTGATCCAAATACAGGGGCACTTTTTGGCGGAATGAACAACTCACCGCCCAGGCGCACAAGTGTCGACACTCACTTTGATTCGCAACATTCGCCGGCACAGGCTCAAGCAAGTCCTTCGGAACACAGTTCAGGAGCGGGTTTAACATCGATGGTCTCTGCCGAAGAGTCCCTTGGCTTAATTCCTTCTGAAAGCTCTTACCATACGGGCGAAGAGGCCACGCACCCAGTTCCTTACACACAGCAGGAGCTTGAACACATGCACTCCAGTTCGAGCTATCAACACAGCCGCAATTATCAGCGCCAATATGATCGCGCTAACAATGGCCGTTACCCATTACGAGATGTAGACGGTCAATCATTACGTATCAGGTTTATTCAAGCGGTGGCCAAGTCTTACACCTCAGAAACAACCATTCATAAAGATCTCGTATTGCCGTATATCAAATGGGAAGGTTACGAAGAAGTCGCGCGCTTGTACGACGAAAAGCTGGAAGTGGTGCCTTTCTCAGCAGAACATCAAAAGTTTCCTCAAGAGTCGAGCTTGATTGGAGAATTCACTGTCATTAGCCGAAGAGTCATTCAAAAAGGTGAGGTTCTGGGCGTCTATGGTGGCGAGTTGCTGCCACCCCCCGTTGCGACCTATCGTAATGACCCTTATTTGATGGATGTAATGGCAAAAAACCTGCCCAAAGAGGACGCACCTGGGCATCCCACAATGATGACCCGAGAAGTGATGTTATCTGGCGACAACATTACTTCACGTATCAATACGATTTTTGAATACGAAGACGGGCGACCTGTCAGACAAGCTACGTCAGGGTATAACGTCGAGACTGCACCTTTTGACGTGGACGTGCAAAAAGGCACTGCCCCCTGGAAACGAATGAGTCTGTGTGTCTTGTTTGCCAGTGAGCAGATTGAAGCAGGGGCAGAATTGCGCTGGAATTACTGCTACACGGAACCGAGCGTCAGAAAGCTGTTCGGAGCACCTGCTGCAAGCAGTGTATCCAGCGTGCCGAAGCCTTAGTCATCATCGAAGTTGTAACTGCCCGGCGCCAGGTTTTCAAAGCGTGTGTATTTGCCGATAAACGCTAGGCGCGTCGTGCCGATAGGCCCGTTACGCTGCTTGCCGATGATGATTTCGGCAATGCCCTTGTGCTCGGTCTCGGGGTGATACACCTCGTCCCGGTACACGAACATGATGACGTCGGCGTCCTGCTCGATGGCGCCGGATTCACGCAAGTCGGAGTTGATCGGGCGTTTGTTCGGGCGCTGCTCAAGAGAACGGTTGAGCTGCGAGAGTGCCACTACCGGGCAATTGAATTCCTTGGCCAGGGCTTTCAAGGAACGCGAGATCTCGGAAATTTCGTTGGTACGGTTATCACCGCCGGAACCCGGGATCTGCATCAATTGCAGGTAGTCGATCATGATCAGGCCGATATCACCGTGCTCACGCACCAGGCGTCGGGTACGGGCGCGCATTTCCGAAGGGCTGATGCCTGCGGTGTCATCGATGAACAGCTTGCGGTCGTTGAGCAGGTTGACCGCCGAGGTCAGGCGCGGCCAATCGTCGTCTTCAAGGCGACCGGCACGGACTTTGGTCTGATCAATACGCCCGAGAGACGACAACATACGCATGATCAGCGATTCACCTGGCATCTCGAGGGAGTAAACCAGTACAGCCTTCTCACTGCGTAACACGGCGTTTTCTACCAGGTTCATCGCAAAGGTGGTTTTACCCATGGATGGACGACCGGCGACGATGATCAAGTCCGCAGGCTGCAAGCCGCTGGTCATGCCATCCAGGTCGGTGTAACCGGTGGACAGGCCCGTGATGGCGTTGTCGGTGTTGAACAGGGTGTCGATGCGGTCGATGGCTTTGGTCAGCAGGTCATTGACGCTGACCGGGCCGCCGGTTTTTGGCCGGGCCTCGGCAATCGCAAAGATCTGCCGTTCAGCCTCATCGAGAATCTCTTCAGCGCTACGCCCTTCGGGGTTGAACGCGCTGTCGGCGATCTCGGTGCTGATGCCGATGAGCTGACGCAACGTCGCACGCTGGCGCACGATCTGGGCGTAAGCCTTGATGTTGGCGACCGACGGTGTATTTTTCGCCAGTTCGCCCAGGTAACCCAGGCCACCCACTTGGGAAGTCTGACCTTCCTTGTCCAATTGCTCGGCAAGGGTCACGACGTCAATCGGGGAGTTCTGGTCAGCCAGTTTGGCGATGGCGCGGAAGATCAGCCGGTGGTCATGTCGATAGAAATCACCGTCCGAGACCTGATCCAGCACGCGTTCCCAGGCGTTGTTGTCCAGCATCAAACCACCAAGCACAGCCTGTTCGGCCTCGATGGAATGCGGAGGCACCTTCAGGGCTGCGGTTTGTAGATCGTATTGCTCAGGAGCGGAGATATCGTTCATGGCCACTTGAATTTGAAAAAGCAGGGGTTTGAAAATCAGGATCAGCAGAAAGACAAAGGGCACGACCTGTAAACAGGATCGTGCCCGATGTTAACCGTCCAGCACACAAGGTGCCAGTCAGTTAAGACTGCTTAAGCAGCTACCACAACAACGCGTACGGTTGCTTCAACTTCGGCGTGCAGGTGCACAGCCACGTCGAATTCGCCAACGTTGCGGATAGTGCCGTTCGGCAGACGAACTTCGCTTTTAGCAACTTCAACGCCAGAGGCGGTCAGTGCATCAGCGATGTCGTGAGTGCCGATCGAACCGAACAGCTTGCCTTCGTCACCAGCAGTGGCAGTGATAGTCACTTCCAGCTCAGCCAGTTGGGCAGCGCGTGTTTCAGCCGAAGCTTTCTTGTCAGCTGCTGCTTGTTCCAGCTCAGCACGACGCTCTTCAAACGCAGCCAGGTTGGCAGCGGTTGCAGCGGTAGCTTTGCCGTATGGCAGCAGGTAGTTACGACCGTAACCGGCCTTAACATTTACTTTGTCGCCCAGGTTGCCCAGGTTTGCGACTTTTTCCAGAAGGATCAGTTGCATGTGAAAATCCTCTTAACTTTTAACCTTCACCGTCCGCAGAGCCTTTATCAGCGTCTTTCGGCGCCAGACGTCCGCGAAAATCAATCAGGCTGTCGACAATGGCCAAAACCACGAGCAACGGATAGATCAGCTGCATAAACAGCAAGAGCGTGACGTACATCCCCACCAGCCAAAACTTGGACAGTCGCTTTCGCGCCACCAGCCCATGAATCAGGGCCAGCCCGGCGAAGAACAACGCTACGCTGCACAACGGCGTGAGCATGGCCATTTGAGGACCGAAGTTCGGCCCAACAAGCATGCACGCCAGCAACAATAACGCTGGACCCAGCGGTAGGCGGATGCTGCGAAACTCGCTGGCAAAACCGCCCGGGTTGTACAACAGCGCTTGCCAGTAACGCCCAAGTATCAGGCTCAGCACGCTGACGACCTGCATCAAAGCTGCAATCAAACCGGTAAGGACGGGTGCAATCAGTGCTCCAAGGCGCGCTCGCTCTACGTCAGATAACTTGTCGTAGAGACCATTGAGGACCTGCGGCAGAAGTTTTTCCAACTCCTGCGCCATCGCACCAATGGGTTCGCGGAAAACCGTACCCAGGATCACGCCATACACCACACCCAACGCTACGCTGACCAGCAGCACGCGATACCAAGGCTGACCGGCGCGCAAAAGCATCGCCAATCCCAGAGTACCCAGCAGCACCATCAAGGTGCGAGGCTCTCCGATAAACCACCAGACCAAGGCCGGCAGTAAAGCCCATGAGAGGATGCTCAAGGCATCTCTCGGACCGCGCCGCAGAAGCACAAGGCACCCTGCAGCAGCACTCAACCAGAACAAAAACGGCAATGCCGCACATCCGGCCACGATTAACGTGGCCTGTACACGGCCTCGCATGATGAACTCAGCTAAGGCGCGCATACTTTCAATCCTTTACTACCTGTCGACTGCCCGGTCTCAGCGGCCGTGGCTGTCGGTGTAGGCCAGCAGGGCCAGGAAGCGGGCGCGCTTGATAGCGGTGGCCAGCTGACGCTGATAACGAGCTTTAGTACCGGTGATACGGCTTGGAACAATTTTGCCGGTTTCGGATACGTAGGCTTTCAGAGTGTTGAGATCTTTGTAATCGATCTCTTTCACTTCTTCTGCTGTGAAGCGGCAGAATTTACGACGACGGAAGAAACGTGCCATGTAATTGGCTCCTCAAAAGGTCCGTGGATTACTCGTCAGCGTTATCGCTGGCGTCGCTGTTATCGCTGTCATCGCCATCGGCGCTGTCAGAATGCTCAGGACGGTCACGACGCTCACGGCGCTCACTGCGGTTCTCTTCAGCCTTGAGCATCTCGGACTGGCCAGTTACGGCTTCGTCGCGACGGATGACCAGGTTACGGATCACAGCATCGTTGTAACGGAAGTTGTCTTCCAGCTCAGCCAGGGCTTTGCCAGTGCATTCAACGTTCAGCATCACGTAGTGAGCCTTGTGAACATTGTTGATTGCGTAGGCCAGTTGACGACGGCCCCAATCTTCCAGACGGTGGATTTTGCCGCCGTCTTCTTCGATCAGCTTGGTGTAACGCTCTACCATGCCGCCGACTTGTTCGCTTTGATCCGGGTGGACCAAAAAGATGATTTCGTAATGACGCATGAATGCTCCTTACGGGTTGTAGCCTGCCGCTAACTAAAAAGCGGTCAGACAAGGAGTGAATGACACTTGTGTGTCTTGCCTAGAGAGGCACATATGCGCCCGCCATGACGGCAAGGGGCGCAATTGTAGAGAAGGCACAAGAGAGGCGCAAGGCAATTGGTGATTATTTGAACAATCTTGCCGTACGGTCATCTGTAGCCGCTGCCGCGGGCTGCGATCGAGCATGCAACGCTCGGCTTGACGGTTCAAGCTTGAAGGCCTGCGGCCTTAACGCAGCCTGGGGCAGCGGATAGATGATTACTTCTTCTTGGCTGGGGCCTTGGCTTTCACGCTGCGCTGGCGCAGGGCTTCGAACAGGCAGACGCCCGTCGCCACCGATACGTTCAGGCTGCTGACGCTACCGGCCATAGGCAGGCGCACCAGGTAATCGCAATGCTCACGCGTCAGACGACGCATGCCTTTGCCTTCGGCACCCATGATCAAGATGGTCGGGCCGGTCAGGTCTTGCTCGTACAGCTCCTGCTCGGCTTCGCCGGCAGTACCGACAACCCACAGACCGCGCTGCTGCAGTTTTTTCAAGGTCGCAGCGAGGTTAGTCACCGCCACCAAAGGAATCACTTCCGCAGCGCCGCAGGCTACTTTTCGTACAGTCGGAGTCAAGGTCGCTGACTTGTCCTTCGGCACGATGACCGCCAACGCACCGGCCGCATCGGCAGTACGCAGGCAAGCACCCAGATTATGCGGGTCGGTCACGCCATCCAGCACCAGAATCAACGGCGCGCCTTCGGTGCGATCCAGCAGCTCATTGAGCATCGCCTCGCCCCACACCTGGCTTGGGCTTACATCCGCCACAACACCTTGGTGAACGCCTTCAACCCAGACGTCCATCTCACGACGCTCGGCATTGCCCACCGGCACACGGCTTTCATCAGCCAGCGCGATCAGGGTTTGAACGCGAGGATCGCTACGACCCTCAGCCAACCACACTTGCTTCACGCGCTTGGGGTGATGACGAAGCAACGCTTCTACGGCGTGAATGCCGTAGATTTTTTCCAACTGACTCATGACTTGGCCTTAGGTTTGCGCGACCCGCTGCTTTTGGCAGCAGGCGCGGCGCCCGTTTTTGGCGGGCCTTTACGATGTTTGCTCGGCTTGGAAGGCTTGCCTGCATCTTTAGCAGGTGCCGCCCTACCCGACTTTCCCGGCTCCGATGTCCGACCGCCGCTTTTCGATTCGGCCAGCAGCGCCTGTTTCAATTCACGACTTTTGCGCAGCTCGGCATTTTTTGCCGCTGCATCGCCCGGGCGATAAGTCTCGTCCGTATTTTTTGCAGGCTTTTTGGCCGGCGCACTACGACGACTGGTTTTTGCTGGCTCAGCCGGCTTTTCAGTGTCATAACCGCTTGGCTTGCCTGCCGGCTTGGTCTTGGCTGCCGGTTTGTCAGTGCCACGATTCTTGCGACCAATCGGTGCGCTGAGGGTTTTCTCAGCCATTTCGAAGTCGATTTTGCGCTCGTCGAGATCGACACGCATCACACGCACTTCAACGGTATCGCCCAAACGGAAGCTACGGCCGGTACGCTCACCCGCAAGGCGGTGATGCACAGGGTCGAAGTGGTAGTAGTCACCCGGCAAGGCGGTGACGTGCACCAGACCTTCAACATAAATGTCGGTCAGCTCTACAAACAAGCCAAAACCGGTAACTGCGGTCACAACACCCGGGAACGACTCGCCAACGCGGTCCTTCATAAACTCGCACTTGAGCCAGTTGGTCACGTCACGCGTGGCTTCGTCGGCACGGCGCTCGCTCATGGAGCACTGCTCGCCGAGCTGCTCCAACGCAGCTTCGTCATACGGATAGATGCGCGCTTTCGGAATGGTCATCGCGCCAGCACGGCGAACGTGCGGGGTATCCATTTTGGAATGGATAACACTGCGAATCGCCCGGTGCGTGAGCAAGTCCGGATAGCGACGAATCGGCGAAGTGAAGTGGGTATAGGCTTCATAGTTCAGGCCGAAGTGGCCCTGGTTATCAGCACTGTACACAGCCTGGCTCAACGAACGCAGCATCACGGTCTGGATCAGGTGGAAGTCCGGACGGTCCTTGATGCTGGCCAGCAACGCCTGGTAATCCTTCGGCGACGGGCCGTCCTTGCCTTTATGCAGGCTCAGACCCAGCTCACCGAGGAAGGCGCGGAGCTTCTCAAGGCGCTCAGGTGGCGGACCATCGTGAACACGGTACAGCGCAGGAATTTCGTGCTTCTTGAGGAACTCGGCGGTGGCCACGTTGGCCGCCAGCATGCATTCCTCGATCAGCTTGTGCGCATCGTTACGAGTGGTTGGGCGAATTTCGGCGATTTTGCGATCGGAGCCGAAGATGATTCGGGTTTCCTGAGTTTCAAAATCAATCGCGCCACGGGTGTGACGAGCCGCCAGCAACACCTTGTACAGCGAGTAAAGCTGCTTGAGATGCGGCACCACATCAGCGTATTCGCTGCGCAGTTGCTTGGCTTCAGCAGTTTTTGGCTGCTCCAGAATGGTGCTGACCTTGTTGTAGGTCAGACGCGCCTGGGAGTGAATCACCGCCTCATAAAACTGGTAGTCGGTCATTTCGCCGGTTTTGGAGATAGTCATCTCGCAAACCATGGCCAAACGGTCAACGTGCGGGTTCAGCGAGCACAGCCCGTTGGACAGTTCCTCGGGCAGCATCGGAATCACGCGCTCAGGGAAATACACCGAGTTGCCACGCACTTGCGCTTCGGTATCCAGCGCCGAACCGATTTTCACGTAGCTGGACACGTCGGCAATTGCCACATAGAGCTTCCAGCCACCGGAGAACAAGCGCAGCTTGCCCGGCTTGGCTTCACAGAACACCGCATCATCGAAGTCGCGCGCATCTTCGCCGTCAATGGTGACGAACGGAAGGTGACGCAGGTCGATGCGTTTCTCTTTGTCTTTTTCTTCGACTTCAGGCTTCAGGCGACGCGCTTCCTTGACCACGGCTTCTGGCCAAACATGCGGAATGTCGTAGGTACGCAGAGCGATGTCGATCTCCATGCCCGGCGCCATGTAGTTGCCCACGACTTCAAGCACATCACCTTGCGGCTGAAAGCGCGGCGTCGGCCAGTGAGTAATCTTCACTTCAACAAACTGGCCAATCTTGGCGCCGGCATTGCGACCCGGCGTGACCAGCACTTCTTGCTGAATCTTCGGGTTGTCGGCCACGACAAAACCGATGCCGCCTTCTTCAAAGTAACGACCCACGATGGTTTCGTGAGCACGCGAAACCACTTCAACGATCACGCCTTCACGACGACCACGGCGATCAAGCCCCGAAACACGGGCCAAAGCACGGTCGCCATCGAACACCAGACGCATTTGCGACGGGCTCATAAACAGGTCGTCACTGCCGTCGTCCGGGATCAGGAAGCCGAAGCCATCGCGGTGACCGCTGATGCGACCCAGGATCAAGTCGAGCTTGTCGACCGGGGCATAAGTGCCGCGGCGGGTGTAAATAAGTTGGGCATCACGCTCCATCGCACGCAGGCGACGGCGCAGGGCCTCAATTTGGTCTTCAGTCGTCAGACCAAACTCTTCCACCAACTGTTCACGAGCAGCAGGCGAGCCACGCTCGGCCAGATGCTGAAGGATCAGTTCGCGGCTAGGGATAGGGTTTTCGTATTTTTCCGCTTCACGTGCGGCCTCGGGATCGAGGGTCTGCCAATCGGCCATTAGATAGTTTTCACCTTGTCTATATGCGGGTTAGTTTGGCATACGCGTATTGAAACGGGAAATTTCGGACTCACTCAGAGCCTTAATAGTCCTTTCTGACACGCTTTGACACTGCCGCCCCACCGTTCGCGAAATATTTTCAATATTTTTAATCACAACGCTTTACAGGTCAAAGGGTCATCCGTATAGTGCGCGCCATCGACAACGGCAACGTTGAAGATGCTGCCCAGATGGTGAAATTGGTAGACACGCCAGCTTCAGGTGCTGGTGATCGCAAGGTCGTGGAAGTTCGAGTCTTCTTCTGGGCACCAATTTAGAGTTGTAGATTAGTACAATCTTCACACTCACACAAAAACCCGCGAAAGCGGGTTTTTGCGTTCTAAGCCGCTGATTTAATAAAACTAAAACAGGGGTTTACAGATTTAAAACCTGTCCGTATAGTGCGCCACATCAACAGCGGCAACGTTGCTGATACTGCCCAGATGGTGAAATTGGTAGACACGCCAGCTTCAGGTGCTGGTGACCGCAAGGTCGTGGAAGTTCGAGTCTTCTTCTGGGCACCAATTCAGGTTACTCACCAACAGGTGACTGACCACTCTAAAAGCCCGCGAAAGCGGGCTTTTTAGTTTCCGCGATTTGACGTCACACACCCCTCTTCTCTCTTGGCCTGATGCCTTTCATCAGTACACCAACGTTGCATTTGATAATCCATCTCACTCGCACTAATATCCGGCCACCTTCAGATCGCCTATGCGTCTTCCTGGATTCGAGTGTCCGACAACAACGAAAGACTACAGCTCTACCTCATGCATCGACATGCTCTGGTGGACTATGCCGCACCTATCGTCGGCTGCCGGTCCAAAGCCGAAGATGTGGTGCAAGACGCCTGGCTACGTTTCAGTCAGGGCGCCGACAACCTCATGCCGCTCACGCAACCGGTGGGTTACCTTTATCGAATCGTGCGCAACCTGGCCTTTGACCTCAATCGCCGCGTCACCTTGGAAAATCGCCACACCTCTCGTGATGAGCTACTGGACGAGCATGCTTCCAACGCGCCATCACCTGAACAAGAAGCCCTGCATCTGGACGAGCTGCGCAAATTGCAACATGCTCTGTCGCGCCTGCCGGAACGCACTCGACAGGCATTTGTCCTGCATCGACTGCAAGGCCTGACGTTTCAACAAATAGGTGCCCAACTGGGTATCTCTGTGAGCCTGGCCCACCAATTGGTCCGCGACGCCCTGACCTACTGCGCGGAACAACTGAGTGATGACTGATAAACCGCCCCCGAACCTCATCTGGGAAACCGCACTGGACTGGCTGCTGCTGATTCAGGAAAACCCGGGCGACCCTGATCTGACCCTGCGCCTCAATCAATGGCGTAACAGTGCACCTGAGCATGAGGCAGCGTGGCGCAAGGCGCAGAAGGTCTGGAGCCTGAGCGGGGAAGCACTGAGCCTGCCGAACGAAGCGATGTGCGGCACGGTACACGTCACCCCGCCCAAGTCTGCGCCCCATCGCTTCAGCCGGCGCAGACGTTCATTGATAGGTGCCGCTGCTGCAGCCTGTGCCGTGTTTATGCTGCTGCCCGACTGGCAGGCCCTGCGGGCTGACTACCATAGCCCTACCGCGGAACACCGGGACATTACCCTGAAAGACGGCAGCCACATGCTGCTCGACAGCAACAGCGTGGCCGATGTGCAGTTCGACCCCCAACAGCGGCAAGTCACCCTGCTGCGCGGGCAGGCGTTTTTCTCGGTCACCTCCGAGCCAGACCGCGCTTTTTACGTTAATGCCGGTCAGGTTCGTGTTCGTGTCACAGGTACCGCCTTTGCGGTCAGCGTGGACAACGATGATGTGCATGTCAGCGTTGAGAGCGGCACGGTTGCCGTCAAAACCCCCTCGTCTTCCGAGTCTTCCACCCTGCATTACGGCGACCATCTGAGCTATGACGCAACGGCTCGGAAAACCCGTCTGGAACAACTGCCTATCGGATACGTCGCCCCTTGGCGCCGCTGGCAATTGGTGGTTGTAGACCAATCAGTCGATGACGTGATCAAGCAACTGCGCCGCTACCAGCCGGGTCTGATTCTGCTGACCGATAAAGCATTGGGCCAGCGCCGTGTCACCGCAGCGCTGAACATGCGCGACCCCAAACGCGCACTGCAAACCGTCATCGCCCCGCTGGGCGGGAACGTGCAAGACGGCGTGCCGTATACCCTGGTTGTGTCGGCAGAACGGTAGAGCGTTAAGACGTCGTTTTCAGCCGCCTAAAAATATTTTCATTTATTTATGGAAATCCCACACCGCCGAGAGTCTTTACTTACGAACGTCACTGATAAAGATTCGCATTAGTGACAAGAGCGTTTAATTTCGTAGGTCTTCTCATGCCTTCTCCGCGTTTGCGTTGCGTCAGCCTCTCTGGTTACCGTTCGTTGTCTTTGGCCGTGCTGCTTGGCATGCCCGCACTGACCCTCGCCGCCAGCCCTGGATCGAGCCCGCAGAGCCAGCATGAGCAACAACAGCATTTCCAGATTCCGGCCCAACCACTGGCCACGGCGCTCATTGCTTTTTCGCAGCAGTCAGGCTGGCAGGTCAGCGCAGAAAGTACGCTGCTGACCGGCCTCAATAGCGCGCCGGTGAACGCGACGACGAGCCCCGAAAACGCACTGGCTCGCCTGTTGCGCGACAGCGGCCTGCAGTGGGAAGTAACCTCGCCCGAGAGCGCCTCCATCCTGCCGCCCGCAGAGAGCGATGTCCTACAGATCAAAAGCACACCGATTACAGCGATGGATTCTGTTTTCCAGGGAGAACAGGTGATTGATCGGCAAATGATCGAGAGCCTGCCTTCAGGTAATGGCGACATCACCAGCTTGCTGCGTACCAACCCCAACGTGCAATTCGATAACAATCAGCTAAGCAGCAAGACGCCGGGCGAAATTGCTCCTGCCGACATCAGTATCAACGGCGCACGACCTTGGCAAAATCTGTTTGTGGTCGATGGCATGACCATGAACAACGACCTCGACCCCGGCAACAGCAATGACAGCTTCGCAGAGATTTCAGGGCGCAGTCAGGGCATGGCGCTCGACACCGACCTGCTCGAAGACATCAAGGTCTATGACAGCAACGTGCCCGTAGAATTTGGCGGATTTAACGGCGGCGTGGTCGAGGCCAACACCCGCGACCCCAAAAAGGACTTTCACGGCAAGGTGTCGGTGCAAATGTCGCGTTCGGAGTGGACCCGCTATCACCTCAACGAAGATGACCCGGATCTCGAGAACTTTGAAGCCGGCTTCGGAAACGACAGTCAGCCCGAGTTCAAGAAGATCATCACTCGCGCCACTCTCGAAGGATACTTAACCGACAACTTCGGTCTGATGGGCAGTTTTTCACGCAAAGACTCCACTATTCCGACCCGAGTATTTGCCGTTTCCAACCAGACCGAAACGGCCAATGTTGCCGAAACACAGACGCGGCGCATCGACAACTACTTCCTTAAAGCCGTCTGGCAGGTCAATGAAGATTGGAAACTCGATGTCAGCCTGACCCACGCCCCGGAAACCGCCAAAACCTTTGGCCCTAACTCGGTCTACTCCGCCCGAGACATGGAAGCCGGCGGCGAGAGCATCAGCGCCCGCCTGGTATGGAATGCGCCAATGGCCCGCGTCGAACAAAACCTCAGCTGGAGCGAACTGAACACGTCACGTTACTCAGACAGTGACTACCTGATTTTCTGGCGCTCCTCCACGACCAAAGACTGGAGCACTTCAGCAGTTGCCTCCGAAGGCGGCTTTGGCGACATCGAAGAAACCCAGAAAACGCTGGCTTACAAGCTCAAGGCCGACTGGAACAGTTTCAATTGGCTGGGGCTGGATCACTCCGTACAAACAGGCCTTGAACTGTCACAGAACTCGGCCAGCTATGAACGCAGCAAACCCCACAGCAGTTACACCGTGGCGTCCACCGGCACATGTGTGGGCAGCGATCCTTACTGCTCGATTGGCACCACCAAAGAGGGGTGGCCCGGGCAATACGCCAACAAGATGACCGTCAGCCAAGGCAAAGTTGCCTTTGACACTCGCTCTTGGGCGTTATACCTGCAAGACGAAATGCGCTATGGACGCCTAACCGTAAGACCCGGCGTACGGATCGACGGCGATGACTACATGAGCCAGACCACTATCGCGCCGCGCCTGGCCATCGAGCTGGACGTGTTCGGCGACAACAAGACCCGTATCACCGGCGGCGCCAACCGCTACTACGGCCGCAACCTGTACGCCTATCGCCTGCGCGACGGTATCGCCGCCATGGGCACCGAATACAGCCGTGCCAGCCAGTCTTCTGAATGGGTGAAAGGTAAGCAGAACGCCAATGACAGCAAGTTCAACCAGCTGAAAGTGCCCTATGACGATGAGCTGACCCTAGGCCTGAGCCATGTGCAATGGGACACCGAATTCGCCGTCAAATACGTCAAGCGCATGGGCCGCGAGCAAGTCAGCCGCGCGTGGGGCTCGCAGATTGGTGAGCCGTCCGAAGACACCAGTACGCTGGCCGCCAACTACTACACCTATTACAACGGCGGCAAAAGTGATGCCGACATTTACACCCTGACCATTACCCCGCTGCAAGCCTTTACGCTGGGCAGCACCCGCACCTCGGGTCAGTTCGCGATGGACTGGAGCAAAATCAATAACACCGGCCTGTCGAACTACAGTGCCAGCATCGGCGCAACCTACGTCGAAGACCCCACGATCCAGTACGACGGCAAGTTCATGAAGTACTCCGACATGCCCGCGACCAATTACAACCGCCCCTGGACCGCGCGCCTGACCACCATCACCGAAATCGAGCCACTGCACCTGACCTGGAGTAACTTCCTGCGTTACCGCGACGGTTACCGCCGAATCGCAGCCACTGGCAAAAAAGTCCAGCACGAAGGCAAGGACGCTTATGTGTGGGCCGAAACACCGTTTTCTGGCGCCTTGACCTGGGATACCCGCATTGCCTGGCAAGTGCCCACAGCGAAAGACCAGGCCGTGTTCGTTAACCTTGACGTGACCAACCTGCTGGATAAACAAATTGTCGGCGCTACCGAGAACAGCGGCTTGCCGACCTATGAAGTCGGCCGTCAATTCATGCTTGAAGTGGGGTACACCTTTTGAACCGCCTGATTTTCTGCTTCAGCGTGGGGGTGGCGCTGAGCAGCCTGAGTGCGACCGCAGCGTCGGCCTGCGATGAAAAGGCCAGCGATTACAGCACCTGCATAGCCCAGCTGTACCGCCAGCCTGTCGCCCAGTGGCCCGCTCCGCAGGTTGATGCCGACGTGGCCTGGCAGGAAATGGCCGCCCTGCCCGACCATGCGCCCGCGCCTCCCGAAAACCCGTTCAGCGAGGCCAAGGCCGAGCTGGGCAAAAAACTGTTTAACGACCCCAAGCTGTCACGCTCCGGGCAAATTGCCTGCGCATCCTGTCATGAAGCCGACATGGCCTTTGCCGATGGTCGCCGAGTGTCCTTTGGCCATGATCGCCAGAACGGACGACGAAACGCGCCTAGTCTGGTGATGAGCGGCTACAGCTCCCAGCTGTTTTGGGACGGTCGAGGCGGCAGTCTTGAGCAGCAAGCCATGCACCCCATCGTCGATCCGGTGGAAATGGCCTTCGATATACCGCAATTGCTTGAACGGCTCAATACCGACGCGGCCTACCACGATCAATTTGCGCAGGTTTTTGGCGACGGCCCGATTACCACCGAACGAATCGGGCAAGCATTGGCCACGTTCCAGCGCACGCTGGTCAAAAGCACTCGCAACACCCCTTTCGAGCAATTACTGCGCGGACGCCCGCAGCGCATGACTGACGAACAACTTTACGGCCTGCATGTGTTCCGCACCAAGGCCCGCTGCATGAACTGCCACTTCGGCCCAGCCCTGAGCGACGAACAGTTCCATAACGTTGGCCTGAGCTATTACGGACGCGCTAAATACGAAGACCTGGGGCGCTATGAAGTGACGCGCAAGCCTGAAGACGTGGGCGCCTTCCGCACCCCGTCATTACGCCTGGTGATGAAAACGGCGCCGTGGATGCACAACGGCCTGTTCGTCAACATGGAGGGCACGCTGGCCTTCTACAACATGGGCATGCCACGCCCGCGGCCCAACGCGCAGCAGGTCAACGACCCGTTGTTTCCAACCACCAGTGAACGCCTGAAAGTATTGAACATGGACAAGGACGAACTGAGAGCTTTGCGCAGTTTTCTCGACACACTTTGAGGAAGGACGCATCACAGTTCGTCGTAGGAGCACAATTGGACGCTGGGTCAAGCGCACTTGAGAAACAATATCGTTTATTATTGTTTCAAGTTTTGTTGTACCCCAGCGAGGAACCCAGCGAATGATGCTCCGAAATACCCAGCTTGCAACATTTCTACTGCGCAGTTTGTCCATCGCAACGCTTGGCCTGACCCTGCTCGCTCCCGCCGCTTATGCAGCCGACCCTGTCACCCTGACCTTGTATAACGGTCAGCACAAAGAGGTTGGCGACAACCTTGCCGCCGCCTTTGAAGCCAAGACCGGCATCCACGTCAATGTGCGCAAAGGCAGCAGCAACCAGTTGGCCAGCCAGATCGTCGAAGAAGGCGACCGCTCGCCTGCCGACGTGTTTTACGCTGAAGAATCGCCACCGCTCAACAGCCTGGGTGAGCAAGGCTTGCTGGCCAAGGCTGACGACAGCACCCTGCAAGCGCTGCCCAAGGAATACGTGGCGGCTAACGGCACCTGGATCGGCGTGACGGCGCGTACCCGCGTAGTGGCCTTCAACCCCAACAAGATCAAGGAAGAAGAACTGCCCAAATCAGTTCTGGATTTCGCGGGCCCTGAATGGCAAGGCAAGGTAGGCTTCGTGCCGACCAGCGGCGCTTTCCAGGAACAGGCCGTGGCCATTATCAAAATGCATGGTCGCGACGCCGCTGAAGAATGGCTGACAGGCCTGCGCGCCTTCGGCAAGACTTACACCAACAACATGGTGGCGCTCAAAGCCGTTGAGAATGGCGAAGTGGCAGCGGTACTGGTGAACAACTACTACTGGTTTGCCTTGCAGCGCGAGAAAGGCAAGTTGGACTCCAAACTGCACTATTTCACCGACGGTGATGCGGGCGGCTTGATTACCGTGTCCAGTGCCGGCGTGGTCAAAGCCACCAAGCACCCTAAAGAAGCCCAGCAATTGCTGGCTTACATGGCCAGCGAAGAAGGTCAGCGGGTAATCACCAACACCACCGCTGAATACCCGATGCGCAAAGGCATGGTCTCGGAACGCGGCCTCAAGCCGTTTGATGAACTGCAAGCGCCGAAAATCACCCCGGCCGACTTGGGCAACGCGGATGAAGCGCTGGAGCTCGAACAAGAAGTAGGCCTGCTCTGATGCTGCTTGCCGCCCAACCTGCCCGCTTTACCCTGAAACGCAAAAGGCCATCAATCTGGCTGTTGTTGCCCGTGTTGTTTCTGGTGGGCCTGAGCCTGTTGCCGTTGCTGTATGTGGGCACCAAGGCCTGGCAAGCCGGCTGGGCGCAAGCGGTGCATCTGTTGTGGCGGCCGTTTGTATTTGGCCTGATGCGCAACACCTTGATGTTGATGGTCGGCGTGACCGTCACCTGTGCACTGGTGGGCTTGTCGCTGGCTTGGTTGCTGGAACGCAGCAACTTGCCGGGCCGGCGGCTGTGGGGCGTGATCCTGTGTCTGCCGTTTGCCGTTCCGGCGTTCGTCAGCAGCTTCACGTGGGTATCGCTCAGCGCCAGCTTTGAGGGGTTGGGCGGCGCCATTCTGGTGATGAGCCTGTCCAAATATCCGCTCATTTTTCTGCCGGTGGCGGCCACCTTGCGCAACCTCGACCCGGCGCTTGAGGAGTCTGCCCGCACGCTGGGCCAGAATCGCTGGGGGGTATTCTTCACCATCACCCTGCCGCTGCTCTGGCCCTCGCTACTGGCGGGATCGTTGCTGATTGCCCTGCACATGCTGGTGGAGTTCGGCGCACTGTCGATTATTGGCTTGCAGACCTTCACCACCGCGATCTATCAGCAATTTGAGCTGGAATTCAGTAACGCCAATGCCGCCATGTTGTCAGCGGTGTTGCTGGTGATGTGCCTGAGCCTGCTGTGGCTGGAGCTGAAAGTGCGCGGTAAAGGCCGCCACATTCGCATCGGTCAGGGCGCGGCGCGGCGTGCCGAGCAAGTGCGGCTGGGCAAGTGGTCGCTGCTGGGCCAACTGTATTGCCTGGCGCTGGCAGTGATCGGCAGCGGCGTGCCTTTGGGCATGCTGGTGTACTGGCTGGTCAAGGGCAGCTCGGCGGCTTTTCCCATGGCTCAGATTGGCGAAGCGCTGCTCTCGTCGTTGTCACTGTCGCTGGGAGGCGCTGCGTTGTGTCTGGTGCTGGCGGTGCCGGTCGGCCTGCTGGTGGTGCGTTATAAAGGCCAACTGGCGATCTGGGCTGAGCGCTTGCCGTACCTGCTGCATGCCCTGCCAGGGCTGGTGATTGCCTTGGCGCTGGTGTATTTCTCGCTGCATTTCGTGCCTGTGTTGTACCAGACCTCGGCGTTGTTGCTGATTGCTTATGCGCTGCTGTTTTTGCCGCTGGCTCAGGCGCCAATCCGCACGGCGCTGAACAAGGCGGCCCCGCAGCTTGAAGAAGCGGCGCGAACCTTGGGCGCTTCGTCGTTCTCGGCGTTTTGCCGGGTGACGTTGCCGATCATCTTTCCTGCACTGGGGGCGGCGTTCGCGCTGGTATTTCTGGATGCGATGAAGGAACTGACAGCGACGTTGCTGCTGAGTCCTACAGGGCTGAATACCTTGGCGACGCAAGTGTGGTCGCACACCTCGAACATCGAGTTTGCGGCGGCGGCTCCTTATGCGGCGCTGCTCATTTTGGTGTCGGGTTTGCCGGTGTATTTGCTCACGACGCGGATGTATTTGAGCCGCTGAGTCCGCCTGCCCTCACCCCAACCCTCTCCCAGAGGGAGAGGGAGCTGGATCTAAGCGTTTCGTGAATCTGCTTTTGCCTTTAGTCCCCTCTCCCTCAGGGAGAGGGCTAGGGTGAGGGGGCTTTTGATCTTAAGCCCGAAACTGCCCCAAGCTCGCCTTGAGCTGCGCCGCCAAACCATCCAGCACCTTGCCACTGGCCGTGGTTTCATTCACCGCCTGCGCCGCCCGCTCGGACTGTGCATGGATCACTTCAACCCGCCCACGCACGGCATGAGCACCCTGCGCCTGATGCGCAGCGGCTTTAGTTGCATCTCCAATGGCGGCATGCACTTGCTCAACCGAGGCTTGCACCGTTTTTTGCAATTGCACACTGCCGCGTAACACCACCAAGCCCTCATTGGCCTGACGCCCCGCCAAACCAATCGCCGCCACCGCCTCTTTCGCGCCCTGCTGCAACGCCACGATGTGCGCCTGAATGTCACCCGTTGAGCGTTGCGTCTTGCTCGCCAGCGCCCGCACTTCATCGGCCACCACTGCAAAGCCACGTCCGGTTTCCCCTGCACGCGCCGCTTCAATGGCCGCATTCAACGCCAGCAGGTTGGTTTGCTCTGCAATGCCGTGAATCACCGTCAATACCACCTCAATTTGCTCGCTCTGACGGGCCAGCCGCTCTATCACCTTGGCACCCTCGCCCACTTGTCCGGCCAAGGCTTCAATCAAACCGCCGACTTGCGTCGAGGTACGAGTGTTTTCATCGGTGGCCTGACGAATCTCCAGCACCTGTTTAAGCGCCGCTTGCATTGCATGGCTCTCGGACTGCGCCGCATCGGCCATGGTCGACAGCGCTGCCAGACTTTGCGCAACCTCATCTCGCTGCAATTGCGCGGCGGCATTGGCCCCGGCATTGCGTACGGTCATCGCCCCAATCTCGACCCCGGTACGCTGCGCCACATCACCGGCCTCGCGCACGATGGGCTGGAGCTTGTCGATAAAACGGTTGACCGCCGCAGCCATGTCGCCAATTTCATCCTTGCTGTGAAGGCCGACACGCTTGGTCAAATCGCCATCGCCTGCTGCCAGATCATTGAGCGCGTTAATCAACAACAGCAATTTGTTCACTACGCGCCGGCCCAGTACCACGGCCAGAAGCAACAGTACGCCCAAGCCGACTATCGCCAAGCCCAGGCCAATCCGCCAGCGCAACGTATCCGCCGCCTCACGCACGGTCTGCGAGGTATTGGCTTGCATTTGCGCAGCGGCCGCCTGAGCCGACTGCAAACGTGCGCCCAACACCGCCGCGCTGTCGCTGGCAGCACCCTGCAAGCTTTCGCCGACCAACTGCTCACTGTTGACGATCAGTTTCGCAAAACGCTTATCAAGGGCCGCCAGATCCTCTTCTAACGACGCTGTGGAAACACCCATCAACACTTTGCCGATTTCGACACCGTTAGGATTGATGGGCGCTTCGAGGTAATACACCGCCGGGTCGTTGCGGGCCGCACTCAAGACCTTGTCCAGCGCTCGCTCACCCTGGCCCTTTTCCAACAGGGCTTTGTTGATCGGGTTGTCACGGTTGAGATAGCGCGTCAGGTGCTGACCTGACGCATCGTCATACACAACAAACAACACATTGGGATTATGTTGAGCGCGGCGGGCAAATTCAGACAGGGTTGGCACGTCGTTGTCCCAAATGGCCCGCGGTGCCACAGCCGCCAGTAACTGCGCCATGTCATTGGCTGAGTCCTTGAGATTTTTCTCCATCAAATCCCACAGCTGCGTCTGTTCTTCTTTCAAGCGCGGCGCCAAGCCCGCAGTCAGACGCTGACGAGTATGAGCAGACAGCTCATCAAGGCTGTTTTTGACCTCCTCACTGGCCTGCTGCAATTCAACCGTCAACTTTTGACTGTCTGCTCCCAGACGCGTGTCCAGATCGGCTTCCAATGCGGTGACTGTGCTCCGAGTCAGTGCAACCGCCACCAACACTTGCACCAAAAGAGCGATACCCAAGGTAACGAACACGGGTCTTAACAAGCGGCTTCGTAACAGTGAGAGAACGGCAGACACAGGTAACCCCTCCACATACGTGCCATTATTTTGATGGCACTTTTATTGACGGTTTCCACAGCAAGGGTCGTGCCGTTTAATACGACGCAAACAACAAAGGGCCCCGAAGGGCCCTTTGTTTTACATCGAGACGACTTAAGCGAACGGGTGACGCAGAACGATGGTTTCGTTGCGGTCCGGACCAGTCGAGATGATGTCGATCGGCGCACCGATCAGCTCTTCTACGCGCTTGATGTAAGCACGTGCGTTGGCTGGCAGGGCTTCCAGGGTTTTTGCACCCACGGTCGACTCAGTCCAGCCGGGTACAGTTTCGTAGACCGGTTGCAGGCCTTCGTAGCTGTCAGCATCGGTCGGGGCATCAACCAGCACAGTGCCGTTTGCATCTTTGTAACCGACGCAAATGTTGATGGTTTCCAGACCGTCGAGCACGTCCAGCTTGGTCAGGCAAATGCCCGAAATGCTGTTGACGTCGATGGCGCGACGCAGGATAACGGCATCGAACCAGCCGCAACGACGGGCACGGCCCGTGGTCGCGCCGAACTCGTGACCCTGTTTGGCCAGGTGAGCGCCAACGTCGTCGAACAGCTCAGTCGGGAACGGGCCCGAACCAACGCGAGTGGTGTAAGCCTTGGTGATGCCCAGGATGTAATCCAGGAACATCGGGCCAACGCCCGAACCCGTTGCAACGCCACCAGCGGTGGTGTTGGAGCTGGTTACGTACGGGTAGGTGCCGTGGTCGATGTCGAGCAGCGAACCTTGTGCGCCTTCAAACATGATGTCTTTGCCAGCGCGGCGCAGGCCGTGCAGCTCAGCGGTCACGTCCAGCATCAGCGGCTTGAGCAGCTCAGCGTATTCCTTGCACTCGGCCAGGGTTTTGTCGAAGTCGATGGCTGGCTCTTTGTAGAAACCTACCAACATGAAGTTGTGGTATTCCACCAGTTCACGCAGCTTGGCTTCAAAGCGCGGCATGTTCAGCAGATCGCCAACACGCAGGCCACGACGTGCCACTTTGTCTTCATACGCAGGGCCAATGCCGCGACCGGTCGTGCCGATCTTCAGCTCGCCACGGGCCTTTTCACGGGCCTGGTCCAGAGCAACGTGGAACGACAGGATCAGCGGGCAGGACGGGCTGATACGCAGGCGCTCACGCACCGGTACGCCTTTTTCTTCCAGCTTGATGATTTCACGCAGCAGGGCGTCGGGAGCGACCACGACACCGTTGCCGATCAGGCATTGCACGCCTTCGCGCAACACGCCCGACGGAATCAGGTGCAATACGGTTTTTTCGCCGTCGATCACCAAGGTGTGGCCAGCGTTGTGACCACCTTGGTAACGCACTACAGCGGCAGCATGTTCGGTCAGCAGATCAACGATCTTGCCTTTGCCCTCATCACCCCATTGGGTGCCCAGGACTACGACATTCTTACCCATAACACTTGTCCTCATTCGCGCAAACTTGGTGCCGGCAATTGCCGGCAGGAAAACTCAAGAAACCAGCGGCACTACTTGCCACAGGCCATTCTGCTGAATCAATTGGCGGTCGCAGTCAGCCTCTTGGGCCCCGGCCTGCTGCTGCCCAGGCAATGCCTGAACCACACGCTGACCTTCACTGCGAAGCTGGCAAACCTGCTGCCAGAGTGCCGCATCCGTGCTGTCGGGCATCCATATACCACCAGACGGCAACTCGACTTGCGCACGCCCCAGGGTCACCAGGGTTTTCAAATCGGTCGAAAAGCCGGTTGCCGGCCGGGCACGCCCGAAGACAGCACCGATGTCGTCATAACGGCCGCCCTGAGCGATGGAATCCCCAACGCCCGGTACAAATACCGCAAACACTACACCTGTGTGGTAGTGATACCCACGCAACTCGCCCAGGTCAAAGTACAACGGCAACTGCGGGAAACGCACAGACAACCCTTGCGCAATCGCTTGCAGGTCATCCAGCGCCGCCAGCACTTGAGCCGGAGCCTTTGCCAAACGCTCGCGCGCGGCAGCCAGAACCTCGTGACCGCCACACAAACCGACCAATGCCTGGAGCATGCCCGCCAAATCAGCTGGCAAACCTTCGGTCAAGGCCGTTACTTCGTCGATCGCCTTGCGTTGCAGGGCGTCGAACAATTGTTGTTCCACTTGCGCCGACAGGTTGGCCGCACGGGCCAACCCACGGTAAATACCGACATGCCCCAGGTCCATGTGGACATCAGGCACATCTGCCAGTTGCAGCATCGCCAGCATCAGGCTGATGACTTCGACATCGCTGCTCGGGCTGGCATCGCCATACAACTCGGCACCCAACTGAATCGGGCTGCGCGAGGAAGACAAGCCGCGCGGCTTTGCATGCAGCACGCTGCCGGCATAGCACAGACGGCTCGGGCCTTCACGACGCAGGGTATGCGCATCAATGCGCGCCACTTGCGGCGTGATGTCGGCACGAAACCCCATCTGGCGACCCGTTTGCGGGTCAATAACCTTGAAGGTGCGCAAGTCGAGATCCTGGCCTGCCCCAGTCAGCAAGGACTCCAGGTATTCGATATGCGGGGTGACGACGAACTCATAGCCCCAGCTCTGGAACAGATCCAACACCTGACGCCGCGCCACTTCGATGCGGGCTGCTTCAGGTGGAAGTACTTCTTCGATGCCATCTGGCAGAAGCCAGCGGTCTACTGTTGCCATTACGCCATTCCCCTATGATCCGGGCGGCTTGCCAGCAGGCGAGCCTTGAGTAAAGCAGAACGTGGCTGCGTCTTGAGCGCGCACAGCAAAAAAGCCTGAAGCAACAGGCTTACACAGCACATTCCTCGAAAAAATCTGCCGACGCTGTATCAGCCGTTCGGTCAATCAAACATGCAGACGCAAAAAAGCCGGGAATTTCCCGGCTGCCGCATCATACACACGTTTTCTAAAAGGATCACCCCGCCAGGCAATTTGCCCGCCCGGCGGAATGAATGCATGCGCCCGATTGTGATGCCAGAGGCCGGCAATCGGACGGCATGACGCCTTACTGTTGCGCGGGCTTGGATTTTTCCAGGTAGCGGAAGAAATCGCTGCTTGGATCCAATACCAACACGTCGCTCTTGTTCGCAAAGCTTTCGCGGTAAGCGCGCAGGCTGCGATAGAACCGGTAGAACTCTTGATCCTGGCCGTAAGCCTTGGAGTAGATCGCAGAGGCCTGGGCATCGCCATCACCGCGCAGTTCTTCAGACTGACGATACGCTTCAGCCAGCAGAACACGACGTTGACGGTCGGCGTCAGCACGAATGCCTTCAGCCAGTTCGTTACCCTTGGCCCGATGCTCGCGTGCTTCACGCTCACGCTCGGTGCTCATACGTTCGAAAACGCTGCGGTTCACTTCTTTTGGCAAGTCGATGGCTTTGACGCGAACGTCGACCACTTCGATGCCCAGCTCTTTTTCAGCCATTTTGTTCAGCGATGCGGTGATGTCAGCCATCAATGCATCACGCTCACCTGACACCACTTCGTGCAGGGTGCGCTTACCGAACTGGTCACGCAGGCCGGATTCCAGACGACGCGACAGACGCTCGTCAGCAATCTGCTTCATACCGGAGGTAGCGGTGTAGAAGCGCTCGGCATCTTTCACACGCCACTTGGCGAAGGCATCCACCATGACCGCTTTCTTTTCCAGCGTCAGGAAACGCTGTGTCGGCGCATCCAGCGTCATCAGACGGGCGTCGAACTTGCGCACCTGGTTGACGTAAGGAATCTTCACGTGAAGACCCGGCTGAACATCGGTCTGAACCACACGGCCAAAGCGCAGCAGAACGGCACGTTCAGTTTGCGAGACGATGTAGAAGCTGTTCCAGGCAACGATCGCCACGACAACGGCAACAATAAGGGCGATCAGCGATTTATTGCTCATCAGCGACTCTCCCTGGTACGCGGTGGTGTCGGCAGATCCGTGCTGGTGTGCGAGCCAGAATCACTGGTGCTCGACGCAGCTGCCGAACCCGTTGCCGGGGTGCTGCCATTACGGCCTTCGATCATTTTGTCCAACGGCAAGTACAGCAGGTTGCTCTGGCCGTTCTTGTTACCGGTCACGAGTACTTTGCTGGTGTTGCTGAAGACGTCCTGCATGGTGTCCAGATACAGACGGTCACGCGTCACGTCCGGAGCTTTGCGGTACTCGGCCACCAGCTTGGTAAAGCGGTCTGCCTCACCTTTGGCACGAGAAACCACTTCGTCGCGGTAACCGTTGGCATCTTCGATAATGCGCTGCGCCTGACCACGGGCTTCCGGCACTACACCATTGGCGTAGCTTTCGGCCTGGTTGCGGGCACGCTGCTCGTCTTCACGGGCACGAATCACGTCATCAAAGGCTTCTTGTACTTCACGCGGTGCGGCTGCGTTCTGTACGTTGACCTGAGTCACGGTGATACCGGTCTTGTAGGTATCGAGGAAGCGCTGCAAACGTTCCTTGATCTCGATAGCCATTTGCTCACGACCTTCGGTCAGCACCTGGTCCATCGAGGTAGAGCCTACGACATGGCGCAGGGCACTGTCGGTGGCTTGTTGCAGGCTGACTTCCGGCTGATCAACGTTGAGCACGAAATCGCGCAGGTTGCTGATCTTGTACTGCACGGTCAGCGGCACTTCGACGATGTTTTCGTCTTCAGTCAGCATTTGACCCTGCTTGGTATACGCACGCTCACGCGTCACGTTTTCCATGTACTTTTTATCGAACGGTGGGAAGTAGATGTTCAGGCCCGGCCCTACAGTGTCGTAGTACTTGCCCAGGCGCAGCACTACGGCTTGCTCCTGCTCATCGACTACATAGACTGCGCTGTACAGCCAAACGGCTGCCAATGCGACCAGGCCAATGCCCAGCAGTCCGAAACCGGCACCCTTGCCGCCCGACCCACTGTCACCACCACTGCCGCCCGTGCGTTTTTTTCCACCACCGAACAACCCATTCAGGCTTTCCTGCAGCTTTCGGAAGGCTTCGTCGAGATCTGGTGGTCCCTTGCGGTCGCCATTTTTAGGGCGTTTGCCACCCCAGGGATCTTGATTATTCGAGTTGCCACCCGGCTCATTCCAAGCCATAGCGCTCTCCATCTGATAAAGCAAAGACGCGCCCACGGCGCGCCGACCAATGCTACAGAATGCCTATCACAGCGGCACAGCCGCTTTGTCAGGCTTGTATTGCAAAGTGTGTTCTTCGATGAATTCCAGCGGCTGCATCCCTTCGCGGCTGACCAAGCGGTTGAGCTCGGCTCGCGGCAGGCGTACGTCCAACAAACTGGCCCCCTCATCGTCATGCGCTTCTTTTTGCACAACACCCAGCTCGAAGAACTGTGCCCGAAGTCGAGAAAATCGCTGCTCAAGGCGCAAGGTGCCTACGAACAAATCATTGCCCAGCAACTCGGCAATGGCTTGCTCCAGCAACTCCAGCCCCGAACCATCGCGTGCCGACAACCAGACCCGCTGGGGCTTGCCGTTGGCATCGCGCTGAATCTGCGGTTCGACCGCTTCAAGCAAATCGATTTTGTTGTAGACCTCGAGGATCGGCAAGTCCTGAGCGCCAATCTCGCCCAGAACGACCATCACCTGTTCAATCTGCTGCATGCGCTCAGGTTCGTGCGAATCAATCACGTGCAGCAGCAAATCGGAATTGCTCGACTCTTCGAGCGTAGACCGGAAAGCTTCAACTAGCTTGTGCGGAAGGTGACGAATAAAGCCCACGGTATCCGCCAGCACAATTGGCCCCAGGTCACCTAAATCAAGGCGACGCAATGTCGGGTCGAGCGTGGCGAACAATTGGTCAGCGGCAAACACGTCTGAGCCGGTGACCGCATTGAACAGCGTGGATTTACCTGCGTTGGTATAGCCCACCAGCGAAACCGTAGGAATGTCGGCGCGCTGGCGCCCTCTACGGGACTGCTCGCGTTGACTGCGGACTTTTTTCAGACGGGCCTTGATCTGGCTCATGCGAACGCGCAACAGGCGTCGGTCGGTTTCGAGCTGGGTTTCACCCGGGCCACGACTGCCGATACCCCCACCTTGACGTTCAAGGTGAGTCCAGCCACGAACAAGCCGCGTGCTCATGTGATCAAGCTGGGCCAGTTCGACCTGCAACTTGCCTTCATGGGTACGGGCGCGCTGAGCGAAAATGTCGAGAATCAGCCCGGTGCGGTCAAGCACGCGACACTCGAACACACGTTCAAGGTTACGCTCCTGACTGGGCGTGAGGACGTGATTGAAAATCACAATGTCGACCTTCTCGGCCTTGACCAGGTCGCGTAACTCTTCGACCTTGCCAGTGCCAATCAGGTACTTGGCCGATGGCCGATGACGCGGCACGTTAAAAAACGCGACGGTCTCGGCACCGGCCGATTTAGCTAACTCCTGGAACTCCTGCGGATCTTCGCGCGCCTCAGGGTCCTGTCCTTCCAAGTGAACGAGGATTGCCCGCTCACCACCACCGTGACGCTCAAAGAACAAAGGAAGCTCCTGTCTTATTTATTAGGCGTTACCTGGTTCCGCGTCAGCGAGCTCTGCTTCGGTTGCGCTAGGCAAGCGAATTGGACGCACAGGTACGACTGTAGAGATAGCGTGTTTGTAAACCATTTGGCTAACGGTGTTTTTCAGCAGAATCACGAACTGGTCGAAAGACTCGATGGTCCCCTGCAGCTTGATGCCGTTGACCAGATAAATGGAAACGCCAACCTTCTCTTTACGCAATGTATTCAAGTAAGGGTCTTGTAGCGAATGCCCTTTTGACATATGCCGCACTCCTGTAAGGAAAAAAATAGAAACAAAAATTAAATGGCTTATGTCGCCACATCCATAGGATAGACGGCATTCCCTAAGACTCAGGTCAATATGGAGACCGATTCCAGGTATTTCAAGGCTCGTGGCAGATTGTCGCAGTCGAGGCTGTCCAGCCAATGTAGACCATCCCAGCTGCGTAACCAGGTGAACTGACGCTTTGCCAATTGGCGCGTAGCAATGATACCGCGCTCCTGCATCTCGGCTGCCGTCAGTTTGCCGTCCAGGTAATCCCAGACTTGTCGATAACCTACTGCACGTATAGACGGCAACCCGGCATGCAGGTCACTTCTATTACGCAAGGCTACGACCTCGTCAATGAATCCCTGTTCCAGCATTTGCCCGAATCTTTGTGCAATTCGTTCATGCAACACCTGACGATTCGCCGGGGCGATGGCCAGATGCGCGACAGTATAGGGCAATTGGCTGCACCCAGAAGCCGCTGCTTTAGTAGATTGTTCAGATTGTTTTTGTCGATGGGCCGTCATGGTGAGACCACTGACCCGGTAAACCTCCAGCGCACGCGTCAAGCGCTGTGGATCATTGGGGTGAATGCGCGCAGCCGACTCAGGATCAATGGCGGCCAACTGGTCATGCAACGCTTGCCAGCCGAGCTGTTGCGCTTCTTCTTCGAGCTGGGCACGCACCTGCGGGTCGGCGGCCGGCATGTCGGCCAGCCCGTCGATCAATGCTTTGTAATACAACATGGTGCCACCCACCAGCAGAGGCGTATTTCCGCGCGCAGTGATTTCGGCCATGACTTTCAGGGCATCGGCCCGAAAGTCGGCCGCTGAATAGCTCTGCGCCGGATCAAGAATATCGATCAGTTGATGCGGGTGCTTGCCCAAAATATCTTTGGACGGTTTGGCAGTACCAATGTCCATGCCGCGATAGACCAGCGCCGAATCAACGCTGACCAGCTCGCACGGCAGCACCTTGCTCAGCTCAATTGCCAGATCGGTTTTACCGGCAGCCGTCGGCCCCATCAAAAAGATGGCCGGGGGTAAAGCGTTGGAACCTGTCATCAGCGACCGCGCAAAAAGAGTTTATCCAGGTCGTCCAGGCCCATTTGGGTCCAGGTCGGGCGACCATGATTGCATTGACCGCTACGCTCGGTGTTTTCCATGTCACGCAGCAAGCCGTTCATTTCCGGGATCGCCAAACGGCGATTCGCCCGAATGGCACCGTGGCAAGCCATAGTGCCGAGCAATTCGTTGAGGTGGGCCTGTATCCGGTCGCTGGTGCCGTACTCCATCAAATCGGCGAGCACGTCATGCACCAAACGCTGGGCCTCGGCCTGTTTGAGCAGCGCCGGAATTTGGCGGATCGCCAGGGTTTCCGGGCCAAGGCGTTGCAGCTCAAAGCCCAGACGTTGAAACCACTCGGCATGTTCCTCGGCACAATCGGCTTCACGCTGGCTGACGGCAATCGACTCCGGCACAAGCAACGGCTGACCGCTCAGGCCTTCGCTGGCCATAGCGATCTTGAGGCGCTCGTACATGATCCGCTCGTGCGCCGCATGCATGTCCACCAGCACCAGCCCTTGGGCGTTTTCGGCAAGGATGTAGATGCCCTTGAGCTGGGCCAGTGCAAAACCCAACGGCGGGATATCGCCCTGCCCGTCCGGCAACGGCGCCGCATTGGCTTCAGGCAAAGGGGCGAAAAACTCCCGATATGCATTTTTGGCTTCCGCCACAGGCACCGAAGGCGCTGAGGACTGCGGGCGATATTGGTACTGATAACCCGCCCCCGCACCTGAGCCCGCGACGTGTTGAGTCGGCGCCGACTGCGGCTGTTCCAGCACATTGGCTGCCAGACGCATTTCACCTTGCGGGCCGAACTCACCGGCGTCCTGCCCCGTTGGCCGCTCGGCCCCTGGCACAGGCGCTGGCGCAGCCAGTTGGTCTTCGGGCCTTACATCGCCAAGGGCGCGGTGCAAGGTGCCGTACAAGAAGTCATGCACCATGCGCCCATCACGAAAACGCACTTCGTGCTTGGTAGGGTGAACGTTGACGTCGACCACAGAGGGGTCAACCTCAAAAAACAGCACGAAGGTAGGGTGACGGCCATTAAACAGCACGTCGCGATACGCCTGACGCACCGCGTGTGCAACCAGCTTGTCGCGCACCGCACGGCCATTCACATAGAAATACTGCAAGTCGGCCTGGCTGCGCGAAAATGTTGGCAAACCAACCCAGCCCCACAAATGCAGGCCATTGCGCTCCACTTCGATGGGCAGCGCCTGCTCCAGAAACGCCGAGCCGCACACCGCCGCCACACGCCGGGCGCGGGCCGTATCGTCGCGGGCTTCATGCAGGTTGAGAATGGCTTTGCCGTTGTGGCGCAGGTTAAAGGCCACATCAAAACGCGCCAGCGCCAAGCGTTTGATGACTTCTTGCAGGTGATCGAACTCGGTTTTCTCGGTTTTAAGAAACTTGCGCCGCGCCGGAGTGTTGAAAAACAGGTCGCGCACTTCAACCGACGTCCCCACCGGGTGGGCCGCTGGCTGAACCCTGGGCGCCATGTCGCGGCCTTCGGTTTCGACCTGCCACGCCTGATCGGCACCACGGGTGCGCGAGGTCAGCGTCAAGCGTGCTACCGAACTGATGGACGCCAGCGCTTCCCCGCGAAAGCCCAGGCTCATGACCCGTTCAAGGTCTTCGAGGTCGCGAATTTTACTGGTCGCATGTCGCGCCAACGCCAGCGGCAAGTCGTCGCTGGAGATGCCGCGACCGTCATCGCGTACGCGCAAGAGTTTGATGCCCGCCTGCTCGACATCCACATCAATGCGCTTGGCGCCGGAGTCGAGGCTGTTTTCCAGCAACTCTTTAATCACCGAGGCAGGACGTTCAACCACCTCGCCTGCCGCAATCTGGTTAGCCAGTCGCGGGCTGAGCAGCTCAATGCGTGCACTGTCGTTCAACGGCCCGTCACTCATTATTGAGCCGCCAAGGTAGTTGCCGGGATGTGCAGGCCCTGGCCGATTTTCAATTCATCGGTTTTCAAGTTGTTAGTGCTGCGCAATGCCGTCACGGGCACTTGGTAGCGGACAGCAATCATCGCCAGCGTTTCGCCGGGGCGAACCGTATGCTCGCGTGCACCTTGGGCAATTTTGCCGGTGTCGCGCAGCCAGGCAATGTAAGTGCCCGGTGGCGGATTTTGCTGGAAGAACTGACGCACGCCGCTGCTGATCGAGCGGGCCAGCGCCTGCTGGTGGCTGCTGGAGGCCAACTTCGAGGCTTCATTAGAGTTCGAGATAAAGCCGGTTTCAACCAGGATTGACGGGATGTCCGGCGACTTGAGCACCATAAATCCTGCTTGCTCAACACGCTGTTTGTGCAGCGGTGTTACGCGGCCAATGTTGCTCAGCACTTTCTGCCCGACGTTAAGACTGGAGGTCAGCGAAGCAGTCATCGACAGGTCGAGCAACACGCCTGCCAGCATGCGGTCCTTGTCATCCAGGCTGACGTTGCCTGCCCCGCCGATCAAGTCAGAACGGTTTTCACTGTCGGCCAGCCAGCGCGCGGTTTCAGAGGTCGCGCCGCGCTCAGACAATGCGAACACTGACGCACCAAAAGCGGCCTTGGACGGCGCCGCATCGGCGTGGATCGAAACAAACAGGTCTGCACCCTTTTTACGGGCAATTTCGGTACGTCCGCGCAACGGAATAAAGTAGTCGCCAGTGCGGGTCAATTCGGCTTTAAAGCCCTTCATGCCGTTGACCTGACGCTGCAATTCTTTGGCAATGGCCAACACCACGTCTTTTTCGCGCTGCCCGGCGGAGCCAGAAGCCCCCGGATCTTCGCCGCCGTGGCCGGCGTCAATGACCACCACCACATTGCGCTTGCCGCTCGGAATGGGCGGCAAGGCCACGCTCGGTTGAGTCGGGGTCACAGGCACAACGGGCACCGTCGCCACGTTGGTGGCCGGTAAACTTGGCGTGAGGTCCGCGCCTTGATCGTACAAGTCGACCACCAGGCGATTACCGTACTGCGCGTTCGGCGCCAGAATAAAGCTCTTGGGGGTCACGGCCTTTTTCAGGTCGATGACCACGCGTAAATCGGTCGGGGTGCGCTGCGCCGAACGCATGCTGGTGATCGGCGTATTGGCGGTCTGCACATTCAAGGGGCCAGCCAGCGTCGCCCCATTGATATCAATAACCAGACGATCAGGGGCGGTCAGCGTAAATACGCTGTGCTGCACCGGGCCTGTGAGGTCAAACACCAGCCGTGTGTTGTCCGGGGCACGCCACAAACGCACGCTTTTTACTTGTGTCGCCGCCACCGCATTCACGGCCATGACACTCAGCAACAGACCCACGACACTCACTAACGCGCGAAAGCGCATACCTAACCCCATCATTAATTGTTTTCCGATGCCAATTTGGCACACCAGGATTCACCGCGTGAACCGTGGGGCGTCAGCGTCAGCTCCCGCCCGGTGTTATGCGGCCTAATGGTAATGGTCAGGTCGGGCTTTGGCAAAAAGCCTGCACCTTTATCGGGCCACTCAATCAAGCATAGAGCGTCATCGTCGAAGTAATCGCGAATGCCGAGATATTCCAGCTCCTCGGGATCGACCAAACGATACAGATCAAAGTGAAACGCTCGGATGTCGCCGATCTCGTAAGGCTCAACCAGTGTAAATGTCGGACTCTTAACCGCACCTGTATGGCCCAGGCCCCGAATCAGGCCACGAGACAAGGTGGTTTTACCCATACCCAAGTTGCCATCCAGAAAGATCAGGCCATGACCTTCAGTAACCTTTGCCAGACGCGCTCCAAAAGCGGTCATTGCCTCTTCATCGGCCAGTTGCAGTGTTATTTCTTGCACGGTGCGTGTTCCTCCAACAACTGACGAATGACTGGAATCAAATCACTGGCCGCCAGCCCACGGCCCAATTGTCCTTGCTGCTCGCCTGCACGGGCATGCAACCACACCCCCAGACAAGCCGCCTCATAAGCGTTCATGCCTTGCGCCAGCAATGCACCGACCACTCCGGCCAGCACATCACCCAGCCCTGCAGTGGCCATGGCCGGATGGCCGTGGTTGCACTGGGCCAACTCGCCTTGCAGTCCCGCAATCAATGTACCCGCCCCCTTGAGGACGCATACCACTGAGTATTTTTTAACCAGCGCTCTGACCGCCGCAGGGCGATCCGCCTGCACCTGCTCTGTGCTGATGCGCAACAAACGCGCGGCTTCGCCGGGGTGCGGGGTCAATACGGAGCCTTGAGCCAACGCCAAGTCGGTGTTGGACAACAAATTGAGAGCATCGGCATCCCACACCTGCGGCATTTTTGCCTGAGCGGCGGCCGACAACAGGCTGCGCCCCCAAGGCGCCTGGCCCAAGCCCGGGCCAACCACCAACACAGAGGCTTGCGCCAGCAGGCCCATCAGTTGATTGGCCGATAGCACACCCACGGCCATCACCTCCGGCAAGCGGGCCAAGGCGGCGGGTATGTGTTCAGGTCGGGTTGCCAGCGACACCAGACCCGCGCCACAGCGTAGTGCAGCTTGTGCACTCAGGGTAATCGAACCGCCAAAACCGCGGTCGCCACCGATCAATAGCACGTGACCAAACTGGCCTTTATGAGCATTGAGCGGACGAGCGGGCAGAGCTGGCAAGGTCTGCGCCATGAGCGGCTGGGGTTCAGAAAACAGGTGTTTGGTCTGCGGCATACGTGTCGTGCTCCGATGTCTGGCAGAATTATACGCATCTCAGCTCCGGTTTCTCTTGCCTCATGCCTGCTATTACTGCCGACCTCCCCGCTCTCGCTCAGTCCATCAAGGAATGGGGTCGCGAGTTGGGCTTTCAACAAGTCGCGATTGCCGGCCTCGATCTGGGCGAACACGAACAGCATCTGGAGCGCTGGCTGGCCGCCGGTTATCACGGCGACATGGACTATATGGCCGCTCACGGCAGCAAACGTTCACACCCCGACGAATTGGTGCCCGGCACTTTACGGGTGGTTTCCTTGCGCATGGACTACCTGCCTGGTGACACGCACATGGCGCAATTGCTGGCCCAGCCAGAAAAAGCCTACGTGTCGCGCTACGCCCTGGGTCGCGATTATCACAAGCTGATTCGCAAACGCGTGCAGCAATTGGCTGACCGTATTCAAGCTCAAATTGGACCGTTTGGTTTCAGGGCCTTTGTCGACAGCGCCCCGGTGCTGGAAAAAGCCATCGCCCAAAAAGCCGGACTGGGCTGGATCGGTAAAAACACCCTGGTGCTCAATCGCAAGGCAGGCAGCTACTTCTTTTTAAGTGAATTGTTCGTCGACTTGCCACTGCCTGTGGATGCGCCCCACGAGACGGAACATTGCGGGCGATGCACGGCCTGCCTGGATATTTGCCCCACCAATGCCTTTGTCGGGCCCTATGTGCTGGATGCGCGCAAATGCATTTCGTACCTGACCATCGAGTTGAAAACCGCGATTCCAGTGGCGTTGCGTTCGATGATCGGCAATCGGGTGTTTGGGTGCGATGACTGCCAGATTGTCTGCCCCTGGAACCGTTTTGCCCGCACGACAGCCGAGGGTGACTTCAAGCCCCGGCATAATCTGGACAACGCGGGCTTGGCCGAACTGTTTATGTGGGATGAAGATAAGTTCTTGAGCAGCACCGAGGGCTCGCCCTTGAGACGCGCTGGGTATGAACGCTGGTTACGCAACCTGGCGGTGGGGCTGGGCAATGCGCCCTCCACCATTCCCGTGCTCGAAGCGTTGAAAGCGCGGCGTGACTATCCGTCAGAGCTGGTGCAAGAACATGTGGAGTGGGCGCTTGAGCAGCATGCTAAGCGCCTGCCCTCACCCCAACCCTCTCCCGAAGGGACAGGGAGCTGATCTACGGTGATCTGGCGTCCGTGTGCGGTTAGTCCTCTCTCCCTCCGGGAGAGGGCTAGGGTGCTTTTAACTAATGCTCGTCGTTATAAACGAACTTGGGCATTTCCCAGTTAAAGCGTATCGCCAGCAAGCGCAGCAGTAACCCGCCGAACAAGGTGACAAAAATCGCCTGATCCTCAGGCATCCCAAAGAACGTACACAGCAAGAAACACCACGCCGCTGCAAACGAGACACTGGCATAGAGTTCGCGGCGGAAGATCAGCGGAATGTCGTTGCAGAAAATGTCCCGCAAGATGCCGCCGAATACGCCGGTGATCACACCACTGACCGATGCCACCAGCATGCCCTGCCCCATTTCCAGGGCGGTCATGCAACCGATCAGGGTGAAGGCCACCAGCCCTAGCGCATCCAGCACCAAGAACAGTGAACGCAGATGACGCATCAGCGGTGCGATAAAAATCGTTACCAGGGCGGCAACGGTGGTGAGCACCAGGTATTCAGGATGTTTGACCCACGTAAGCGGGTAATGCCCCAGCAACATGTCACGCACCGAACCGCCGCCCAGTGCGGTGACGCAGGCGATCAGCACCACCCCGAACCAATCCATCCCGCGCCTACCGGCAGATAGCGCACCGGTCATGGCTTCAGCCGTAATGGCCACTAAATAGAGCATCAGCAACATGTCGGCGATCCTTGCGATAAGGCGCGCAGTCTACTCATTTGCCGCATGCACCAACAGAGGGCAGAAGGACGGTCGCGCCTCAGAACTTGATGAAGTGCTTTCGGTAGTGCTGCAATTCGGCAATCGACTCGCGAATATCGTCCAGCGCCAGATGCGTGCCTTTTTTGACCAGACTGTCGCGCACTTCAGGCGCCCAGCGCGCCACCAGCTCTTTAAGCGTGGAAACGTCGAGGTTGCGATAGTGGAAGTAGCTTTCGAGGTCTTTCATGTAGGTGTACAAAAAACGCCGATCCTGACAGATGCTGTTGCCACAGATCGGTGATTTGCCTTTAGGCACCCATTGCTCAAGAAAGGCGATGGTCTGTGCCTCGGCCTCGGCCATGGTTGTGGTGCTGTCCTTGACACGCTGGGTCAAACCGCTGCCACCGTGGGTGCGGGTGTTCCACTCGTCCATGCGCGCCAGCACCTCATCGCTGTGATGAATGGCGATGACCGGGCCTTCGGCCAAGGTATTGAGGTTGCTGTCGGTAACGATGGTGGCCATTTCAATAATGACGTCGTTGTCAGGATCCAGACCGGTCATTTCCAGGTCGATCCAAATCAGGTTCTGCGCGTTTTGCATAATGGCCTCCAGTGCTTAGTCGCGCAGTTTAGCTTAGGCAGGTTGCCCACGTGCTAAACTCGCCAGCGTCTCACCCTCCTTATCGTTTTATCAACACGGAACACCCATGGCCAAACGCCAGCTCAACCGTCGCCAAAACTGGCGCATCGAAAAGATCCAGGGCGAGCGCGCTGCCCGCGCCGCTAAACGTGAATCCAGTGCGGTCGAAGCGCTCGAAGGCGGCGATTTAGGCGCTGAACAGCTGGGCCTGGTGATCGCGCACTTTGGTGTGCAGGTCGAAGTCGAAGCGCAGGAAGGTGAGCTTAAAGGCCAGATGTTCCGTTGCCACTTGCGCGCCAACCTGCCCGCACTGGTAACAGGCGATACGGTGGTGTGGCGCGCTGGCAACCAGGGTATCGGCGTTATCGTCGCCCAACTGCCGCGTAAAACCGAACTGTGCCGCCCGGACAGCCGCGGCCAGCTCAAGCCAGTCGCCGCCAACGTCGACATGATCGTGATTGTATTCGCGCCCATGCCCGAGCCGCACGCCAACCTGATTGACCGCTATTTGGTCGCGGCTGAGCACGCGGGGATTCGCCCTTTACTGCTGCTCAACAAGGCTGACCTGATTGACGAGCAAAACGCCCCGGCACTGAACGCTTTGCTGGGTGTTTATCGCCAGCTCGGCTACCCGGTGCTGGAAGTATCGGCGCATCACGGCGACGGCATGCAGCAGTTGCAGGCGCAACTTGACGGCCACATCAGCGTGTTTGTGGGTCAGTCGGGCGTGGGTAAATCGTCGTTGGTCAACAGCTTGCTGCCAGAGGTCAACCTGCGGGTGGGGCCGCTGTCCGAAATCTCGGGCCAGGGCACGCACACCACGACCACAGCGCGCCTGTTCCACTTTCCGGGCGGCGGCGACTTGATCGACTCCCCGGGTATTCGTGAATTTGGTCTGGGCCATGTCAGCCGGGCCGATGTTGAAGCGGGCTTTATTGAGTTCAACGACTTGATTGGCCGCTGCCGCTTCCGCGACTGCAAGCACGACCGCGAGCCAGGATGCGCGTTACTGATGGCGCTCGAGGATGGCCGCGTGCAGCAACAACGCATGAACAGCTACCGCTCGATTATTGCCAGCTTGCCTGAATCGAGTTACTAACGGCCAAAGCCCCTCACCCTAGCCCTCTCCCAGAGGGAGAGGGGACTGATTTGTGGCGTATGGCACATCTGCTTTAGCTTTTAGCTCCCTCTCCCTCCGGGAGAGGGGACTGATTTGTGGCGTATGGCACATCTGCTTTAGCTTTTAGCTCCCTCTCCCTCCGGGAGAGGGTTGGGGTGAGGGCAGCGCCGGGTCATCAAACAAATTCAGCTTCTGGCGCTCCTCATGCATCGGCGGCGGCTGTTGATCCGGCGGCAAGGTGATCGGGTCAACCGGCGCTTTGGGCAGCGACTTAGCCTTGACCGGCTCCGCACTCTGCCCTCCTTCAATCGCTTGCTGGGCACGCTTGTTCAGCACCACGATGTCGATACGGCGGTTTACCGGGCTCGTCGGGTTGGTCTTGTCGAACGGCACCGATGAAGCGTACCCCACTACCCTGGCGATCTGACTTTCGGGGTAACTGCCCGTAACCAGCGCACGACGGGCCGCATTGGCACGGTTTGCAGACAATTCCCAGTTACCAAAATCACCGCTCCCCGAATACTGCGTGGCATCGGTGTGACCGCTGATGCTGACCTTGTTCGGTACAGCTTTGATGGTGTCAGCCATGGCCAGCAGAATATCTTCGACGTACTGCTTAAGCCGCGCGCTGCCAACGTCAAACATCGGCCGGTTTTCATCATCCATGATCTGAATGCGCAAGCCATCCGGCGTGATTTCAAACAATAACTGGTCTTTGAATTTGCGTAACTGAGGGTTTTCTTCGACCTTGTTTTGCAACTCTTGCAACAGCAGTTCCAGGCGCTCTTTCTCCACTTGCTCAGCCACACTTTCGGCCTGATCAGGATCGATCTTCTCTTTGTTGATCATGTCGACCTGGGGTTGCAGTTTTTCTTCTGGGTTGAGCGTGTTGTCCGGTGCCAGGGCGGGTGTACCGCCCAAATCGATGGTGTACGGCGAACCGCTTTCAGTGAAGCCGACCGGGTCTTTGAAGTAGCCGCTGATGGCAAGCTTTTGCGCCGGGGTGGCCGCAGACATCAGCCACAGCACCAGAAAGAACGCCATCATCGCCGTGGCAAAGTCAGCAAAGGCAATTTTCCAGGCGCCGCCGTGATGGCCAACGGCAAAACGCTTGACGCGCTTGATAATGATCGGCTGATTGTTTTCCATAAATCAGCGACCGCGAACCACTTGCTCAAGCTCGGAAAAGCTTGGACGGTGCTTGGGGTACAGCACTTTGCGGCCAAACTCGACTGCCAGCGACGGCGGCATGCCCGAGGCAGAAGCGACCAGCGAGGCTTTGATGGCTTCGTACACGTTGATTTCTTCTTTGGCATCGTGAGCCAGCGACGTGGCCAAAGGGCCGAAGAAACCATAAGCGGCCAGAATACCGAAGAATGTACCCACCAATGCAGCACCTACGTGCTGGCCAATGGCAGTTTGATCGCCTTCACCCAGCGATGCCATCGTCACCACAATACCCAGAACGGCCGCCACGATACCGAAACCCGGCATGCCGTCGGCGATACCGTTGACGGCGTGAGACGGGTGCTCAAGCTCTTCCTTGAGGTTGAACAACTCCATGTCGAACAAGCCTTCCAGCTCGTGGGGCGCCATGTTGCCCGAGGACATGATGCGCAAGTAATCACAAATAAATGCGGTCATGCGCTCATCTTTAAGAATGGTCGGGTATTTGGCGAATATCGGGCTGGCAGCCGCATCTTCGATGTCGGCCTCAATAGCCATCATGCCTTCGCGACGGCTTTTATTCAGAATCTCGTAAACCAGGCCCAGCACTTCAAGGTAGAAAGCGTGGGAGAACCGCGAACCGAACATGCCCAGCGATTTTTTCAGTACGTGCAGGGTCATGTAGCCCGGATTGGCCTGCAAGAACGCACCCAGCGCTGCGCCACCAATGATCATGACCTCAAAGGGCTGGATCAGTGCCGCGATCTTGCCGTGGGAGAGCACGTAGCCGCCGAGTACACTCGCGATCACGACGATAATGCCGATAATTTTAGCCATAAATATAAAAGTACTTATTCAGTCGGGTTCGGGGTGATTGCAGCGTCACTAAAACTCTTCTTCTCCCTATCGGCAAATCTGCGCCAGACTGTAACGCGTAAAAGCGAAAAACATTCAGCCCGGTTCGGGCGTGCCCTCCCTTTATGATGATCGCGCTCCTTTTATGGCTAATAAAACCTCTGCATCGACATCAGTACCGACCACTCTGGACGCTTGGGTTCAGCGCCTGAACGACGCGCAGTTGCCCATCTCGCAATACAGCCATGCGCATGTGAGCGCGGCGATCAACGACAGCCGCCGCTCTTTGCGCGATATTGCCGAGATCATGCAAGACAGCCCGGCGTTGGCGTTAAGCCTGATTCGCGAAGCCAACCAGCATCTGCAAAGCAGCCTGAGTGAACCGGCTGAAAGCCTGGAAGTGGCCCTCAATCGACTGGGGTTGAAGCGCACTCTGGAAGTGCTTGAGAGCTTGCCCGCTCTGGCACCTGAGGATATGCCGCTGGCTTTCCGACAAATCCAGCTCATCAGCCAGCATGCGGCGCAACAAGCCATCGGCCTGTTCGGCAATCGCCTGGCGCGGCTCTGGCAAGAGATTTACTGGGGCAGTTTGCTGTTCCTCTCGCCCTTGTGGGCCATGGCGCTGACCCACCCTGATCAGCTCGAAGAATGGGAGCTGCGAGTGCTTCACCGAGGTGAGTGCGCCGCCAAGGTTGAGCTCAAGCTGTTCGGCGTACGCCTGTTTGAGATTTGCAGGGCGCTGGCCGAGTTATGGCAGCTGCCTGCCTGGGTACTGCACGGCTATACCGTGGTCATTGAGCAACAGCCTACGCTGGTCAGAGTGTTGCATATCGCTCGCGACCGGCATCATCCGCTTCGCCAGCAACAGCGTCTGGACGCCGATCCGGCCTTGCGCAGCTGGCTCAACCAGCCAGCCAGCAGCGTGCTGCTGGCCAATGGGTTGGCACTGTCGGCCCAAGCCGCATGGGATATACCGCACAATCGGCGCTGGCAACTTCTGACCAGCCTGTACCTGCAAATGCCGCTGGACGATGTGCAACAGCTTGTTCACCAAAACGCCGTCAGCAGCGGCCGATACCACTCTTTGCCAGACCTTTGGCACCCGGCGCAGGCACTGCTCTTGCCCTGGAATGCACGCCGCACGCTGCAAGGCAATCAACCCGCCGCGCCGCCTTCAGCCGAAGCGCTGGCCCTGTGGCGCAAACACTGTGCACAGCTTTTGGCCGAGCCAAGCACGTTCGCCAATGCGATGCACCTGACCACATGCGCCCGCGAAGCCTTGGTCGCCTGCGGTATGCGCAGGCTAATGGTGTTGATGGCTGACAAGACATCGAGCCATCTGCGGGTTTTTCAGGTCTGGGGACTGCCCAAAGAGGTGTTCGATCTGACTTTCAACATCAGCGAGAGTGCCGGCCTGCAGCGTTTGATGGCGCAACCGGCACAACTGCGCCTGACCCCCGATAACAATGGGGTGATCTGCGCAGCTCTGCCTGACGACCTGCGCGGCCTGTTTCCCGGTGAGCATCTGCTGCTACGCTCGCTGAGCAATAATGGCCGCGTGGTCATGCTCGTGCTGGCCGACCAGGGCGGCGGCGCGCTCAACGAGACCAGCGTGCAAGCGTTTGGCAAAACCGCGCAGTGCATTGAAAAAGCCCTGCACAGCTTTACCAACCGCGGGCGTTAGCGCTTGCGCTACAATCCCCTCTTTTTTCGCTCTGGAGAACCCATGCCTGACTTCTCTGGCTTGCCGTTGGTGATCGAACCCGGCGACCTGCTCGCACGGCTCGATGCCCCCAACTTGATTGTGGTCGACCTGACCAGCGCAGCACGCTACGGTGCCGGGCATATTCCGGGTGCTCGCTTTGTCGACCCCAAACGCACGCAACTGGGTCAGCCTCCCGCACCTGGCCTGCTGCCGACACACACGTCGCTGGAAGCCTTGTTCGGTGAACTGGGGCACACAACCAACGCGGTCTACGTGGTGTATGACGACGAAGGCGGCGGCTGGGCCGGGCGTTTTATCTGGTTGCTCGATGTGATCGGGCACAAGGCCTATCACTATCTTGATGGCGGCCTTCACGCCTGGATTGCCGAAGGTGGCCCGCTGTCCACCGACGTACCTGCGCCTGTCGGCGGCCCGGTACGGGTGACGCTGCATGAAGAACCGACCGCCACCCGCGAGTACCTGCAAAGCCGTCTGGGCGCAGACGACCTGGCAATCTGGGATGCGCGCAATCCCGCCGAATATTCGGGCGAAAAGGTGTTGGCTGCTAAAGGCGGTCACATCCCCGGCGCGATTAATTTTGAATGGACAGCAGGCATGGATAAAACCCGCGACCTGCGCATTCGGACCGATATGGCGCAGATCCTCAAGGATCTGGGGATCACACCGGACAAAGAAGTGATTACTCATTGCCAGACCCATCACCGTTCTGGCTTTACCTATCTCGTTGCCAAAGCACTCGGTTATCCGCGTGTCAAAGGCTACGCCGGCTCCTGGGGCGAATGGGGCAACCACCCCGACACCCCCGTCGAGCTGCCTGTCAAACACTAAGGACCTGTAATGAAAAAGCGTTTGTTTCTATTGAGTCAGTACCTGCTGCCCCATCACCTGCTGTCGCGTCTGGCCGGCTGCATTGCCGAGTGCCGTGTGCGCTGGTTTAAAAATGCGTTCACCACCTGGTTCGCCAAACGCTACAACGTGGACATGTCCCAAGCGCTGGTTGAAGACGTCACCGCGTACGAACACTTCAACGCCTTCTTCACACGCGCCCTGAAAGACGGCGCTCGCCCGCTGGACCAAACCCCCGGCGCCGTCTTGAGCCCGGCCGATGGTGCAGTCAGCCAATTGGGTGCCATTGAGCACGGTCGTGTATTCCAGGCTAAAGGCCACAGCTACAGTGTGCTGGAACTGGTGGGCGGCGATGCGGCCGTTGCGTCGCAGTTCATGGGCGGCGAATTTGCCACCATTTACCTGTCACCCAAGGATTACCACCGTGTGCACATGCCGCTGGCCGGTACTCTGCGAGAAATGATCTACGTGCCAGGTCGCTTGTTCTCGGTTAACCAGACCACCGCTGAAAACGTGCCGGAGCTGTTTGCCCGCAACGAACGCGCCGTGTGCATTTTTGATACCGAACGCGGCCCGATGGCCGTGGTATTGGTGGGTGCCATGATCGTGGCATCGATTGAGACGGTATTTGCCGGTTTGGTCACGCCGCCTAAACGCGAGCTGAAAACTTTCCGTTACGACGAAGCCGCGCGTGCGCCGATTCACTTGGAAAAAGGGGCCGAACTGGGTCGCTTCAAGTTGGGATCGACAGCCATCGTGCTGTTCGGCCCAGAGCAGGTCAAATGGGCCGAAGGCCTGAGCGCAGGCTCGCCGGTGATGATGGGGCAGAGCATTGGCGCCCCGGCTCACGCCGAATAACCTGCGATCCATACTGACTCCGTAGCAGCTGCCGAAGGCGGCGTTCGGCGGCGCAGCCGTCGTAGAAACTAAAATCGCGGTGAATCAAACACACCATGAATTCAGATTTCACGATCGCTTCGCAATCGGACGCGGCCTTGGACCGCTGCTACGAAATCATTTAGCCCTGGCTGTTGCGGTCACGCTGGCCCAGCAAATACAGCACGCCATCCAGCCCCAAGGTCGAAATGGCATGTTTGGCCGATTTTTTAACCAGCGGCTTGGCACGGAAGGCGACACCCAGCCCCGCAATCGCCAGCATCGGCAAATCGTTGGCACCATCACCCACCGCAATGGTCTGTTCCAGACTCAAGCCTTCCTTTTGCGCCAGTTCGCGCAGCAAATCAGCCTTGCGTTGTGCATCGACAATCGGCTCGACCGCCACGCCTGTCACTTTGCCATCTTCCACGGCCAGTTCATTGGCGAATACGTAATCGATCCCCAATTTGGCCTGCAATTGCTTGGCGAAGTAAGTGAAGCCGCCTGACAAAATGGCTGTTTTGTAGCCCAAGCGCTTGAGTTCGGCGAACAGCACTTCAGCGCCTTCGGTCAAGCGCAGTGACGCGCCGATCGAGTCCAGTACGCTCACGTCCAGACCTTTAAGCAGCGCCAGACGTTCTTTGAAGCTGGCTTTGAAATCCAGCTCACCGGCCATCGCGCGCTCGGTGATTTCGGACACTTGATCACCCACGCCGGCCGCTTTCGCCAGCTCGTCTATCACTTCGGCTTCAATCAGGGTGGAGTCCATGTCAAACACTGCCAGCCGGCGATTGCGTCGGAACAGCGTGTCTTCTTGCAGAGCGATATCGACACTGAGTTCCTGGGCCAGATCAAAAAACGCTGCTCGCAGAGCGTCGATATCAGCCACGTCACCGCAGACGCGCAACTCGATACAGCTTTTGCTCAGTGCAGTGGGCGCGTCCAGTGACACTCGACCCGACAGACGATCTGTTTGCTCGATGTTCAACCCATGCTGACTGATGACCGACGTCACGCGCTGCAATTGCAGGGCCGTCACTTGGCGGCCCATCACGGTCACGACATGGCGTTTCTGGCTTTGCCCATTGACCCACTGTTGATAGCGCTCTTCAGTAATTGGGTCAAACACCAACTGCAGCCCTTCTTTAGCGATCAAGGGCTGAAGGTCTTTCAGCACAGCCGACACTTGATCGGCGTGAGGAATGTCTACCAGGAACCCCAACGACAAAACGCCGTGAATGGCGGCCTGACCGATGTCGAGAATATTCACCCCATTGCTGGCCAGCACGCCAGTAATGGCAGCGGTGAGACCTGGACGGTCTTCACCAGTGATGTTTATCAGGACGATTTCGCGCAAGGCACACCCCCATTCGCTAAAAAAAACGCATTCTACCCCCATTCAGTGACCATCGGGCATCGCCAAGGCTTTGCCGCCTCAGGGCTGATCGCTATACTGCGCTCCAACTTAACGGACTAAGAGCCGCGCTCAGTGAACCGGCCATTGCCTGTCAAAAACGATAATTTCTTTCTGCTGATCTTCCGGGCCTTGCGCGATCGTCGCGTTCCGATAGCTCTGCGCATTGCCACCCACAACGTGATTCTGGTCGCGTTGGCGCTGGTCATTTATGCCGTGGTCATGGGCCTGCAATTCAAGCAGGCCATGCACGAGCAGGCCGATGCGTTGGGGCAGAGCCTGACCACGCAGACCGCCACGTCGGCGACCGAGTTGCTGGTGTCCAACGACATCCTCAGCCTCAACGTGCTGCTCAACAACCTGACCAAAAATCCCCTGGTGGCGCACGCTGCTATTTATAGCGTGGATAACCGCATCCTCGCGGAGGCCGGGCAACGCCCTAAAAACAGCCTGCTGGGTGAAACCGAAGGCGTGTACCAGACCAAGATCACCTTTCAGGATGTGACGGCCGGGCACCTGCGTATCAGCCTGGACATGAACCAGTTCGAACAGCCGATGACCATCAGCTTGCAGAGCATGGGCATTCTTAGCGCTATTTTGCTGGCCCTTGCCTTGGCGCTGAGCCTGCGGCTGGGCCGCAACATCACGACGCCCCTGTTGCAACTGCGTGTGTGGTTGCGCGAACCGGATCCTTACACGCCGGCGATTACCCGTCAGGATGAAATCGGTGATCTGGCCCGCCAACTGCACACCCGCCTGGCGCCGCCTGCTCCAGAGCCTGAGCCGGAACCCGAAGAAGCTTTCGACGACAGCGAGTATGAAGACGCTGACGACAATGAGCCTACCTTCGAAGTCCGCAACCTGAGCGACCCGACCTTCGATGAAAAACCGGCTGTGCCAGCACCCAAAGCGGCACCTCGGCAAGTGATCATTACCGAAGAAGACGAGGGCGACGAAGACCCGTTTTCTGATTTGCGCGATACCGGCGCCGCCAGTGTGGCGCCAAAAGCCGAAGTCAAAGCTGAGCCGACTGCGCCGCAGCCAAGCGCGGTACTGGCCGTGCAACTGGGGGCGCAAGAGCAACTGCGACGCTTGCCTCGCGCACGTTTGATGGAGCTGCTGGAGCGTTATCGCGACTGCCTGAACCAGGCGGCGTCGCTGTATCAAAGCGAGTTGCATACGCTCAATGATGGCAGCACGCTCATGCTGTTCCACAGCGAAGACAGCGGTGAGGACTACCTGACCAATGCGATTTGCTGTGGCGAGTTGCTGCGTGCCCTGGGTCATGCCTTGCAGATCGAAGTGGCTGACAGCGGCATTACGCTGCAATTGCAGTTGGGTCTGGTGCTGGGCGAAGGCCTGAGCGGGTTGAGCCAGATTGATTTGTTGCTGACTGAAACGGCGCAGGATGCACTGGCGCTGTCGCAACACAGCCGTAACTTGTTGCTGGTAGAGCGCAAGATCAGTGACGACCCGCTGATTCGCCAACGCGCCCGCATCCGCCCGATTGCCAGCCCTGAAGGGGCGTGCTGTGTAGAGCGCCTGATGGAGCCTTACCCTTCCATGCTAGAACGCCAGTTGGCGCGCATGCATGAGAATCGTGGGTAAGGCGCACAGCCCCTCACCCTAGCCCTCTCCCAGAGGGAGAGGGGACTGATTGGGGGATGCTTCAGGTTTGCTGCAGCCTGACTGATCACCAGTGAATTCGAAAACACATAGGCCAGTTCACTCTCCCTCCGGGAGAGGGCTAGGGTGAGGGGATGCTTTAGGTTTGCTGCAGTCTGACTGATCACCAGTGAATTCGAAAACACATAGGCCAGTTCACTCTCCCTCCGGGAGAGGGCTAGGGTGAGGGGATGCTTTAGGTTTGCTGCAGTCTGACTGATCACCAGTGAATTCGAAAACACATAGGTCGGTTCCCTCTCCCTCCGGGAGAGGGCTAGGGTGAGGGGCTTTTGCCCTGACCAAAAAAATCCCGCACACGTGCGGGATTTTTTGTTATCGCCAAACACTCAGAACCTGAATACTTCCATATCTGTGCGAATCGGCGACGCCATCGGTATCTTCGGTTTTTCGCTGTCCTGCTTCGGTGCCGCTTTCTTTTCCGGTGCACGGGGTTCAACCAGTGGCGGCTGGTTAGCCAGCGGCTTGAGCGCCACGGCTAATTGCTCGCTCAACTGTTGCAACAACTCACCCTGAGCCTTGACCTGATCTGCAGTAGTCCCCGCATGCGGCTTTTCAAGGTGAACCATCCGGTTGTCACGCACCTGCCCACGGCGGTCAATCAAACGCCATTGAGCATCCAGAATTGCTGGCTGGTCTTTACCCGAATCCAACCGAGTAATTGACAACAGCACTTGCACATCCGGGCTGAAACCCGCAGGCGCAGGGGCCAGCACTACGCGCTGGCTGTCCAGACGCCACGCCAGCTGACGCAACAGCAACTGATCGATGTCTGACGACAAGCTGCCCGCCCAACGCCCGTCCGGTGCTGCACTCAGGCTGCCATCGGTCTGACGTTGCAGCAGGGTTTCACGTTGCAGGTAATCGGCCACAGTCACCGGGCCAAGTACCACCGACATGCCCGCACTTTGCTTGGGCTGGCCGGGGGTGCCGCTGTCCAGCTGGTACAAGGCCGCGGGCTGGTGCACGCTGCACCCCACCAAGCCAAGCACGCCAGACAGCAGCGCAATTAAAGGAAGACGTAGAACGTTCATCATTCCATCCAGGTGGCCGCCATGTGGCGCGCCTCAATGTGATTCCAATTCATAGGAAGTTTCTTACACGTCGTTTCACAATCGCGGCATATCATCCGCGAATATCGACCGTGACTCCAGTGCTGTTGCGCCGATCTACGCGATAAAACGCAGACCGGGCGCTCTAAACAACCTTAATTGGGCACTTCTACCAGCAAAGCATCAACACGCTGGAAGCCTCGCGGTAACTTGTTACCACGCCGACCACGCTCTCCTTTGTAATGTTCAAGGTCGTCAGCTTTGAGCGACAACGTACGTTTACCCGCCTGTAACACCAATGTGGCGTTGTCTGGCAATACGGCAATGTCAGTCACATATTCATCACGGCTGGCCACGCGATCGCCGGGAATACCGATGATTTTATTGCCCTTGCCTTTGCCCAATTGCGGCAGGTCGCTGACTTTGAAGATCAGCAGGCGCCCTTCGGTGGTCACCGCTGCCAGCCAGTTGTGCTCTCGGTCTGCCACAGGCCGTGGCTGCATGACGTGCGCGCCCTTTGGCAGGCTAAGCAGCGCTTTACCCGCCTTGTTTTTGGCTTGCAGGTCTTCACCTTTGACCACAAAACCGTAACCGGCGTCGGAGGCAATCACGTACAACGCGTCGTCTTCAGGCAACAACACGCACTCGAACGTCGCGCCCGGCGGTGGCGTAAGGCGACCGGTTAGCGGCTCACCCTGACCACGGGCAGATGGCAGCGTATGTGCCGCCACCGAATAACTGCGCCCGGTGGAGTCAATAAACACGGCAAATTGGTTGGAACGCCCCGCAGCAGCGGTTTTATAGCCATCGCCCGCTTTATAGGACAACCCGGTCGCGTCCAGATCGTGACCTTTACCACACCGAACCCAACCTTTTTCTGACAAAACAACCGTCACCGGCTCGGTGGGTACCAACTCGTTTTCCGACAGAGCTTTGGCTTCAGTCCGCGCAACGATCGGTGAGCGGCGATCATCACCGTAGGTTTTCGCGTCTTCAATCAGCTCAGTGCGCACCAGCTTTTTGAGCTTGGCTTCGCTGCCCAGCAACGCTTGCAACTTGGCTTGTTCTTTACGCAGTGCATCTTGTTCGTCGCGCAGCTTCATCTCTTCAAGACGAGCCAACTGGCGCAAACGCGTATCGAGGATGTAGTCAGCCTGGGTTTCAGTCAGGCCAAAGCGCGCAATCAGCTCGGCCTTGGGGTGCTCCTCGGTACGAATAATGTGGATCACTTCGTCGAGGTTCAAGTAGGCGGTGAGCAAACCGTCCAACAGGTGCAGACGACGCTCGACTTTATCGAGGCGGAACTGCAGGCGGCGGCGCACGGTGTTGATGCGGAACTCAAGCCATTCGACCAGCAGGGCTCGCAGGTTTTTCAGCTGCGGCTTGCCGTCCAGGCCGATGATGTTGACGTTGACACGGAACGTGGACTCCAGCTCGGTCACGGCAAACAGGTGCTGCATCAGCTCATCGAGATCCACCTTATTGTTGCGCGGGATGATCACGATGCGGCACGGGTTTTCGTGGTCCGATTCGTCACGCAGGTCAGTCACCATCGCCAACTTGGTCGGCTTGGCCTGCATCAGCGCAGCAATCTGCTCCAGCACCTTGGCGCCCGAGACTTGATGCGGCAAGGCGGTGACGACAATATCGCCATCTTCAACGTGATACACCGCCCGCATGCGCACCGAACCACGACCCGTCTGATAAATCTTCAGCAGATCAGCGCGCGGTGTGATGATTTCGGCTTCGGTCGGGTAGTCAGGACCTTGAATGTGTTCGCACAGTTGCTCGACCGTGGCTTTCGGCTCGTCGAGCAAACGCACGCACGCCGCCGCCACTTCGCGCAGGTTGTGCGGCGGCACGTCGGTGGCCATGCCCACGGCGATGCCGGTGGTGCCATTGAGCAGGATGTTGGGCAAGCGCGCCGGCAATACAGCCGGCTCGTCCAGCGTGCCATCAAAGTTCGGTACCCAGTCTGCGGTGCCCTGCCCCAGTTCGCTGAGCAGCACTTCGGAGTAACGCGACAAACGCGCCTCGGTGTAACGCATGGCCGCGAAGGACTTGGGGTCGTCCGGCGCACCCCAGTTGCCCTGACCATCGACCAAGGTGTAGCGGTAGCTGAACGGCTGCGCCATCAGCACCATTGCTTCGTAGCAGGCCGAGTCGCCGTGGGGGTGAAATTTACCGAGCACGTCACCGACGGTACGCGCCGATTTTTTGTGCTTGGAGTCTGCATCCAGCCCCAGTTCGCTCATGGCGTAAACAATACGCCGCTGTACAGGTTTAAGACCGTCACCGATGTGCGGCAAGGCCCGATCCATGATCACGTACATGGAATAGTTGAGGTAGGCCTGTTCGGTGAAGTCGGCCAGTGACCGGCGTTCTACGCCGTCCAGGCTGAGATCAAGGGAGTCGCTCATGCGGACCTCATTCAGTTCGTTGTCTGGCGCAGCAGCATGGTGCCACCGCGCTGGGTAAATTCGAGTTTGTTCAACGCACTCATGCCCAAGAGCACTTGTTCGCCTTCAAGCCCTGGAGCGGCCACTGCACGCACGTTGCGCAGCACAATGGCCCCCAGTTGCAGGCGGTCGATTTGAGTGCGAAAGCCCTGTGCGCGGCCATTGGCCGTGCTCAAGGTGACAGGCGCGCCTTTGGGCAGCGCCAGTTGTTCTGCCAGATCCAGCGGAACCGCCACATCGGTGGCTCCGGTATCGAGTAAAAATTCCACTGGCACGTTATTGATACGGCCACTGGCAACAAAGTGCCCCTGCACATTGGCGAGCAGTTTGACTTCGATGAAGCCCTCGCCTTGTTGCGAGATGACTTCAGTGTTGGGGTTGTCCTGACGCTGTTCCCAGCGCCCAAAAAATTGCGTCGCCAGATACAGGCCGGCGCACCAGGCGACGATCATGAACACGCGCCCCATGCCTTTGCCCGGTGCTTGCTGGCTCATGGCTTAGCGCTCCAGCCACCTTGCGGGGCAGCAAAACGCCAGACGATGGGGCGCTTTTCGCCATCGGCACGTATGTGATTGCCATTGTCCACCCCGACCCACACGCCTTTAGCGTCCAGACTCAGCGCCTCGGCGGTGCCATAGCCGGAGTTGTAGCGCCGCGGTTCGGTCAATGCATCGTTGGCAAACGACCAGCAACGCTCTACCTCACCGGTGGCTGGCGTACGTCGGCAAATACGGTAGGCCATGCGCTCAAGGGTAAACAGCTTGCCATCGAACAGCGCCAGATCGGCAAAGTCCTTTTGTTGCGCCTTGGCCTTTAATTGAGCAGGCGGCTGTTCAAGCCCGCCCTCGCTCATCACCACACATCCGCCTTCGCAGTTCCATACGCTTTGTTGCTTGCGCAGGGTCATCAAGCCACGGCGTTCACGCTCGGCCGCCAGCCACAGTTGGGTGCCTTGCGGGTTGACGGCAATGCCTTCAAACAACGCATTGAAATGCAGCAACATGCCACTGCCACGCGCCTGACGCACCAACGCCGGGTCGATCTTGAGCCACAAAGGCTCACCGATGGGTGGCACTTGCAGTACCGCCGCATGGGTTTCGCTGACAACATAACGGTTGCCCGCCGCGTCACAACTGATGCCTTCGAAATCCAGATTGCCGCCCCGCAACGGGCTGACGGCTTTGTGCATCATGCGCACGCCCCACGGCAAACCGCTTTCGGGGGGCGGTGGCACTTGGATACTAACCGCTTCGGCTTGCCATTCGGCATAACGGGTATCGAGACGGTAAATCTGATCGTCATCACGGTCAGACACCGTCCACATCTCGCCTTCACAGAGCGCCAGCCCGGACAGATTGCCCCCGAGCATGCCTTCGACAGGATGCTCAGTTTGAAGCACCAGCTCAGGCCATGTATCGGCCATCACCGGCGCAGCGCTCAAGCACAGGCCCAGCAGTAACGCTCTGCCCATCAAGCCAGAACCTGCGCCAGGTTACCTTTGGACTCCAGCCAGCTTTTACGGTCACCCGCGCGCTTTTTGGCAAGCAGCATGTCCATCATTTCAGAGGTGGCAGCGAAGTCTTCCAGCGTGAGTTGCACCAGACGCCGGGTGTTCGGGTCCATGGTGGTTTCACGCAGTTGCGGCGGGTTCATCTCACCCAGCCCCTTGAATCGAGTGACTTGTGGTTTGCCGCGTTTTTTCTCGGCCACCAGACGATCAAGAATCCCGTCGCGCTCGGCTTCATCGAGGGCGTAGTAGATCTCTTTGCCCAAATCGATACGGTACAGGGGCGGCATCGCGACGTAGACATGACCGGCATCCACCAACGGGCGGAAATGCTGCACGAACAAGGCACAGAGCAAGGTGGCGATGTGCAAGCCGTCGGAGTCGGCGTCGGCGAGGATGCAGATTTTGCCGTAGCGAAGCTGACTAATGTCAGCAGCGCCCGGATCGACGCCAATGGCCACGGCAATGTTGTGCACTTCCTGGCTGGCCAGCACTTCGCTGCCATCGACTTCCCAGGTATTGAGGATCTTGCCGCGCAACGGCAGGATCGCCTGAAACTCTTTGTCCCGCGCCTGCTTGGCCGAACCGCCAGCGGAATCACCTTCCACCAAAAACAGCTCGGATCGCATCGGGTCCTGCCCGGCGCAATCAGCCAACTTACCCGGCAAGGCCGGGCCTTGGGTGATGCGCTTGCGCTCGACTTTTTTACTGGCCTTGAGACGACGACCGGCGTTGTTGATCGCCAGCTCTGCCAATTGCATGCCCAGTTCAGGGTTGGCATTGAGCCAGAGGCTGAACGCATCCTTGACCACGCCGGACACAAATGCCGCCGCTTCGCGCGATGACAAGCGCTCCTTGGTCTGACCGGAGAACTGCGGTTCCTGCATTTTCATCGAGACGACGAAGGCAATGCGTTCCCAGACATCTTCGGGCGCCAGCTTGACGCCACGGGGTAGCAGGCTACGGAATTCGCAAAATTCACGCATGGCATCAAGCAAGCCCTGGCGCAAACCGTTGACGTGCGTGCCGCCCTGGGCCGTGGGGATCAGGTTGACGTAGCTTTCCTGAACGCTGTCGCCGCCTTCGGGCAACCACAGCAACGCCCAGTCGATGGCTTCTTTGTTTCCGGCCAGGCTGCCGCAGAACGGTTCATTGGGCAGGCGTTCGAACTCGCTGACCGCGTCCACCAGGTAGGAGCGCAAGCCGTCTTCGTAATGCCACTCGATCTTTTCGCCAGTGTTTTTGTCTTCAAAGCTGACCAGCAGCCCCGGACACAACACGGCCTTGGCCTTGAGCACATGCTTGAGGCGGCTGACCGAGAACTTGGGCGAATCAAAGTATTTTGGGTCCGGCGCAAAATACACGCTGGTACCGGTGTTGCGTTTGCCAACGGTGCCGACGATTTCCAGGTCGGTGGCTTTATAGCCATCGGCGAAGGTCATCTGGTATTCGTTGCCGTCACGCTTGACCTTGACCCTGACCTGCGTCGACAGCGCGTTGACCACCGAAATCCCCACGCCGTGCAGGCCGCCGGAGAACTGGTAGTTTTTGTTGGAAAACTTGCCGCCCGCGTGAAGCTTGGTCAGGATCAGTTCGACACCTGAAACACCTTCTTCGGGGTGGATGTCCACGGGCATGCCGCGCCCGTCGTCACTGACTTCCAGCGAGTGGTCAGCGTGCAGAATGACTTGCACCGATTTGGCGTGACCGGCCAGGGCCTCGTCGACACTGTTGTCGATGACTTCCTGAGCCAGGTGATTGGGCCGGCTGGTGTCGGTGTACATGCCGGGGCGCTTGCGCACCGGGTCGAGGCCCGAGAGGACTTCGATGGCGTCGGCGTTATAAGAGCTAGCGCTGGGAGTGGCCATAAGGTCTCGTCGTTAGTCGTAAATTAAGAATAAAGGCCATTGCCGGGGCGCCTAAAGGGCCGCAAAGTCGATGGCTTGATAACGGTGTGCACTGATCCCGGCAAATGTCAGGAGATCGGGCAGTTGCTGGGCGAAACCTTGGTAGCTGTGATCACCGCCTGCCTGAATACGTAAGGTGCACGCCTTGTAGTACTGCTCAGCGTAGCGGTAGTCCAGGGTTTCATCGCCTGTTTGCAACCACACGTGATAACGCTGCGGGTCCTGAGGGGCTGGCACTTCAAGCTCGGCGAGGGCCGCCACGTGGTCGAGAGTCAGTTCCCAGGTTTCGCCGCTGTAATGGTTGGTTTGCGTACCCAGATAGCCGTCGAACATCCGATGCGGGCTGACGGCCGGGTTGATCAGCAAGGCCTTGAGGCCCAACTGTTCGGCCAGATACGTCGCATAGTAGCCGCCGAGCGAGCTGCCGACCAGCAGTGGCCTGCCAAGCTCATCGATTGCCGCCCGCAATTGGGCAAGTGCCTCACGTGGATGGTGGTGCAAAGCCGGCACATGCAATTGATGACCGAGGCCGATGCGTTGCATCACCGAGGCAAGCTGGCTGGCTTTCGTGGACTCGGGCGCACTGTTGAAACCGTGGATATACAAAATGGAACCGGACATGCAATCACTCCCGAGTACAGGTTAGCCAACGCTACATCAACAAAGACGCGCAGTTTAGCCTGACTCGGCATCTGGATATATCCGGTCTGCAACACTCAGTAATTATTGGCGCTGTAATCGGGCTCGAACGTGAAATCTGCTAGCCGCGAGATACCCGTCTGCACATCGCCATCCGGCAGCAGGCGCAACCAACGATAACCCGGCGCCTGGTTGCTGACCTTGAAGTCCGTGCTGCCTGGCTCGAACTGAAGACAGGTTGAGGGGGTGGCCAATAGCCTCACATCGTTGCGCTGCTGATCAAATGCTTGGTGCACATGCCCCCACAGCACCACTCGCACCTGCGGAAAGCGGTCAACGACGGACCAGAACGCAGTGGCATTGTGCAAACTGATTCCGTTCATCCACTCACAGCCGATAGGCACGGGGTGGTGGTGCAGGCAAACCAGATGATGACGCTCGGGCGCCTCACTCAGGGCTTGGGCGAGCAGTTGCAGTTGATCGTCTTCCAGGTAGCCGTGAGCTTTGCCGGCAACAGACGAGTTGAGCAGCGTAATGCGCCAATTGCCAATATCGACCACAGGCTCCAGCAAACGGCTTTGCACGGCGGCTTCGGCCATGGGGGCGAGGTCATCGTGATTGCCAGGCAGCCAGCGCGCAGAGGCTGCAAGCGCTTGAGTCATCTGACGAAAGCGCTGATAGGCCTCAACGGTTGAGTCCTGAGTCAGATCGCCCGTTGCCAATAGCAGGTCGATCCGGGGTTGTTCGACGCGCACAAGATCGATGACCCGTTGCAAGCTTTCAGCCGTTTTAAGCCCCAGCAGCGACCCGTCTGTGTCGGCAAACAAATGGCTGTCTGTCAGTTGCACCAGCAGCACCGGATCGTCGGTGGTCAGCGTGGAGACATTCGGCAAGGGGATTTCTCCGGAGCACGTTTATAAAAAGAGCGAAGACATGCAATAAATCGTTATCGGACTTGCGCGTATTCATGACCGCAGGTCAGGCAATGACTGAGCCACTCGCCCAAAAAGATATTGAGCTGGGCCTTTTCATCAGGCTGATGCATGGCCACGTTGGGGTAAGGATAAATACTGCGAAAACGCCGCGCATGCTCTGCGCCGATCACTTCGGCCATGCGCGCATCGTGGTAAACCTGCACCTGCAATTCCGGCACGGGCAACCAGGGCAAACTGTGTTCCTGGCGCACGCGCAGGGTGCTGGTGTACGGGCAGTCGAGCATCACTTCAAGGGTCAGGACGCCGAGCATCTGGTCGCCCTGAGTCACCGCAATTCGCCGCGCGCTGGGCTGTTCACGCATATCGGGCAACAAGCGCATCAAGCGTGCAAAGTTAGCCTCGCAGGCGGCCTGCAAGCCAATCAAATCGACCCTGTATCGATCACGTCGCGCCGTTACTGCCATAACCCCCTCACTTCAGCGCGATTAAGCGCCAGCCATTGCAGGGCAATAATGCTCGCTGCATTGGAAATACGTCCATCCCGTACTGCTTGAAGCGCATCTTCGTACGCCCAAACCGTCACTCGAATATCTTCGGCCTCTTCTTCCAGTCCATGCAAGCCGCCCACGCCTTCAGTGCTGCAACGGCCCAGGTACAAATGGACAAATTCGGTGCTGCCGCCTGGCGACGGGAAATAGCGCGTGATAGGCCATAGCGACGTAAACGTCAGCCCCGCCTCTTCTTCGCCTTCGCGGTGAGCCACTTCTTCGGGCTCTTCAGCCTTGTCGATCAGCCCGGCGACCAGTTCGATCAACCACGGGGTATCGGTCTTGCCCATCGCACCGACGCGGAACTGTTCGATCAGCACCACTTCATCGCGTTGCGGGTCATAGGGCAGCACACACACGGCATCGTGGCGCACAAACACTTCGCGACTGATCTCACGGCTCATGCCGCCGGCAAACAATTCATGGCGCAGGTGTACACGATCGAGCTTGTAGAAGCCTTTGAAGCATTCTTCGCGTTTTACGACCTCGACAGCGCTGGGCGTGGCGCGGGTGATATCAGTCATTGCAAACCTCTGGCTGGCGAATTCTTACCGGGGCGAACCCCAAGCATCGCGCATCCTAACGCGCCTGAGGTTCAGCATGTAGCCTCTTTTTTGCCACAGGGATAGACGGATCGCCTGCAAACCCTCTCTAATTGACTGGCTTAAGCTTAGTGTCGAACTGACGCCTTTGTTGGCAGTCGAACACGCATAATTTCACCTTTTATTCGTTAATGAAGGACGACCATGTCGCTTTTAAAATTTGCCTCCATGGCGTGTATAGCCCTGACACTGGGCGCTTGCCAGAGTGTTTTCCAGCCCAAGCCAATGGCATTCACCCAGGACGCTTCGGAGCAGGTCAAGACAGGTTGCGAGGGCCAGGATTGCCCGCTGGTGAATATTGACACTTTGCACTTTGCCAATGCGCCGCAGCTCGACGCTCTGATCGAAAAGCGCCTGCTGCAAATGACCGTGAACTCGCCTGACGAGAAACTGGCGCCGTCACTGGATGCCTACCGCGAGCAGTTTCTGCGCACCGCGCAGCCTCGCAACAGCACCTACTTGCAGGCCAAAGTACGCGAACAGCATGACGACCTGGTGGTGATCGAGCTGTCCAGCTACCTGGACACCGGCGGCGCACACGGTATGCCGGGTCGCGGGTTCATCAACTACTCGCGCACCGCCCAGAAAGAAGTGACCTTGCAGGACATGCTGCTGCCGGGGCAGGAGCAAGCCTTCTGGGGCGCGGCCAAAGTGGCTCATAACAACTGGCTGATCAAAACCCACTACGGCAGCGACCCGGAATACGTGAAGAACTGGCCTTTCCAGAAAACGCCGAACGTGGCCCTGCTCAAAGACAACGTGGTGCTTAAATACGACGTGTACAGCATTGCACCGTATTCCGAAGGGCATGTTGAGCTGAGCATCCCTTACTCGCGCCTGCGCGGGATTTTGAAGCCGGAGTGGGTTCCAGCGCAGGGTTAAACCTGAGCGACCCTCACCCCAACCCTCTCCCAGAGGGAGAGGGGGCTGATTTGCAGTGTGCTTGAGGCCGTGCTCGGTCAGTCCCCTCTCCCTCCGGGAGATAGGTGGTGAGGGGCTTTTAGCGTTGACGCCCCAACACCCACTGCAACGCCCCCGCCAGTAACAGGGCCGGCAAGGTCGCGCCCACATCCGGCAGCAGATTGGCCAGCACGTGATACGTCACCACCCCGCCCAACCAGGCCAGTAACGCCGAACCGCTAAATAACGTGGGCGCCACCTGAACACTGCGTTTACGCACGATAAAGTGGTCCACCAGCACCACGCCAAACAACGGCGCAAACACTGAGCCAATCAACAGCAGAAAGTTCTGGTACTGCGCCAGCGGCGCGAAACAGGCAATCAAAGTGCAGATAACACCGATGATCAACGCCAAGTGTTCAACCTTCAACCGCAGCAACAACCCACTGGAGACCGCCGCCGAGTGAATATCGGCAAAGGCGTTTTCAGACTCGTCCAGCAGAATCAGCAATAACGGAATCCCCAACCCGGCCCCGGCCAGCGCCAGCAATAGGGCATTGACTTCACCGCTCGGCGCGAACGCCAGGGTGTAGGCCACACCCAAACTCATCAGCCAGAAGTTGCCAATCAAAAAGCCCAGCGCGGTGCCGCCAAACACACTTTTGGCGCGCTTACCGAAACGTGAATAGTCGGCAATCAAGGGCAACCACGACAGCGGCATGGCGATGGCAATATCAAAGCCCACGGCAAAGGGTAGCGAACCATCACCCTTTTGCGCCCACAGCGCAGGCAAGTCAGCTTTGCTGAAGAGGTTCCAGGTCAGCCACAGGCACGCGCCCAACAATAGCCAGATACCCCATTTGCGCAGAATTTTACGCACAAAGGTCAGCGGCCCACTGACTGCCAGCAAAGTTGCCAGAGCACCGAAGAACACCGTCCATAACAATGGCTGGCTCCACAGGCTGGTGTCACTGAATGCCCGCGCACCCAGCAGGCTGGCGGCGTCACGCATGACAATGATTTCAAACGAACCCCAACCGATCAGTTGCAGTACGTTAAGCAATGCCGGGAGCATTGCACCACGGCTGCCCAGACTGAGTTTAAGCGCGGCCATGGACGACAGGCCGGTGTCGCTGCCGACCACGCCCACCGACGCCAGCAACGACACGCCCACAAGCGTACCGAGAAAGATTGCCAACAATGAACCCGATAGCCCCAGACCTGGCGCCAGTAGCGCGCCGGTCTGCAACACCATCAAGCCAATGCCGAGGGAAAACCACAGAGAAAACAGATCTCGACCGCCGAGGACCCGCTGACTGGCAGGTACCGCGACGTCCGGTGAGTAAGTATTGGGTGTGTTCAAGGCATGAATCTCAAGGAGAGCAGGATAAACACTTATCTCGTAGCAGCTGCCAAAGGCGGCGTCCGATTGCGAAGCGATCGTAAAACCTGAAAATGCGGTCTAACAGATGTTCCGCGATCTCTGAATTTACGACGGCTAAGCCGCCGAACGCAGCCTTCGGCAGCTGCTACGGAGTTTGCGGTTTAGATCACACTTTTTTGTAGAGCTGGCTGCCTTCTTGCTTGAAGCGCTCTGCTTGCTCGGCCAAACCTTTGGCCACGTCGACGTCGATGGCCTCGATACGCTGGTTGGCCGCGTAAATACGCACTTCCTGTGTGATTTTCATCGAGCAGAATTTCGGACCGCACATGGAACAGAAATGCGCGACCTTGGCCGAGTCTTTAGGCAAGGTTTCGTCGTGGTACGAACGCGCGGTGTCCGGATCAAGGCCCAGATTGAACTGGTCTTCCCAACGAAACTCGAAACGCGCCTTGCTCAGGGCGTTGTCACGGATTTGCGCACCGGGATGGCCTTTGGCCAAGTCGGCGGCGTGGGCCGCAATCTTGTAGGTGATAATCCCGGTCTTGACGTCATCTTTGTTCGGCAAGCCCAAGTGCTCTTTAGGCGTCACGTAGCAGAGCATGGCGCAACCAAACCAACCGATCATCGCCGCGCCAATGCCCGAAGTGATGTGGTCGTATCCCGGCGCAATGTCGGTGGTCAGCGGGCCGAGGGTGTAGAACGGCGCCTCGTCGCAGCACTCAAGCTGCTTGTCCATGTTCTCTTTGATCAACTGCATTGGCACATGGCCCGGGCCTTCGATCATGCATTGCACGTCGTGCTTCCAGGCGATTTTGGTCAGTTCACCGAGGGTTTCCAGTTCACCGAACTGCGCCGCGTCATTGGCGTCGGCGATCGAGCCGGGCCGCAAGCCGTCACCCAGCGAGAAACTGACATCGTAGGCCTTCATGATTTCGCAGATGTCATCGAAATGGGTGTAGAGGAAGTTCTCTTTGTGGTGCGCCAGGCACCACTTGGCCATGATCGAGCCACCACGGGAGACAATGCCGGTCACACGCTTGGCGGTCAGCGGCACATAGCGCAGCAAGACGCCGGCATGAATGGTGAAGTAGTCAACGCCCTGCTCGGCCTGTTCGATCAGGGTGTCGCGGAACAATTCCCACGTCAGGTCTTCGGCCACGCCGTTAACCTTTTCCAGTGCCTGATAAATCGGCACGGTACCGATCGGTACGGGAGAGTTGCGGATGATCCATTCGCGGGTTTCGTGAATATGCTTGCCGGTGGACAAGTCCATGACCGTGTCCGAGCCCCAGCGAATGCCCCAGGTCAGTTTGGCCACTTCCTCTTCGATGGAAGAACCCAGTGCACTGTTGCCGATATTGCCGTTGATCTTCACCAGAAAGTTACGGCCGATGATCATCGGTTCCAGCTCAACGTGGTTGATGTTGGCCGGAATAATTGCACGACCACGGGCGATTTCATCGCGCACGAATTCGGCGGTGATTTCTTTAGGGATATTGGCGCCGAAGCTGTGGCCTGCGTGCTGCTGGTCGAGCAGACCAGCTGCGCGGGCTTCCTGCAATTTCATGTTTTCGCGGATAGCGACGTATTCCATTTCCGCCGTGATGATGCCCTGACGCGCGTAGTGCATCTGACTGACGTTGGCGCCCGCCTTGGCCCGACGTGGGTTCTTCACGTGGGCGAAACGCAGTTTGGTCAATTCAGCGTCTTCAAGACGCATTTGGCCAAAATTCGAACTCAGGCCCGGCAAACGCTCGGTGTCGTTGCGGTCATCAATCCACGCTGAACGCACATCGCCCAGCCCTTTGCGCACATCAATCTGCACAGACGGGTCGGTATACGGGCCGGAGGTGTCGTAGATCAATACCGGGGCATTCACTTCGCCCCCAAAATCGGTGGGCGTGACATCCAGGCTGACTTCACGCATCGGCACCAGAATGTCAGGGCGCGAACCTTGTACGTAGACTTTTTGCGAGCGGGTAAACGGCTTGACCGACTGTTCATCGACCTTGGCCGAATCACTGAGGTTGATTGCGTTTTTTAGTTTTGTACTCATCACGGCTCTCCAGACTGCATCCAGGCGGATTGTCGGAGGAAGAACCTGAAAAAAGCACGGATGCACCCCATGGCTGGGTGCTGAGTGACGGCCTCGAACAACTGATCATTTTTTGATCAACTGATCCCGGACAGCACTCAAGAGGACTCGCCGGGAGACGAGAAATCTTGTTCCCTACGCAGGCGTTAACCTGATCAGGTTCAACGGGATCCGAAATTATTCGATCTCAGCCTCATAGCAAGGCACCCCGACAAGAACGTGGCCAGTCTAGGGGAGTGGTAAGTATTTTGCTACACGTTGCCAGCTACAAGCGGCAAGCTTTAGAAGTTGATCCAACTTGTAGCTTGCAACTCGCAACTTGCAGCTGCCCTCTATCTACAAAACTACTACACTCGCTACGTCTTGAAACCGCGAGTCGGACTCGGGCCATCATTTTTCGCACTCTTGAACTAGGGATCGCTCATGCTGCGCAAACTATCACTGGCAATCGCCGTGTCTTGGGCGACCAGCGCAATGGCTCTGGACACCATTGCCCCGTTGTCCAGCCAAAACGGCCTGGTCAGCGTTTACCACGAAGCGGTCGACAACAACGCTGATCTGGCCGCTGCCCGCGCCGATTACGCGGCACAAAAGGAAGTGGTGCCACAGGCCCGCGCCGGTTTGCTGCCTAACTTGTCCGGTGGCGCCGAGTCCAGCAATGTGCGCACCGCCATTGACCAGCCCTCGCTGACCACCAACCGCAGTGCGATGGTGTATCAGGCAACGTTGGCACAGCCGCTGTTCCGGATTGATCGCTGGTTCCAGTTGAAAGCCGCCGAATCGATTAATGAGCAGGCTGCTTTGCAACTGTCGGCGACCGAACAGAATTTGATTCTGCAATCGGCCAATGCCTATTACTCGGTATTGCGCGCCCAGGACACGCTCGCCGCCACCAAGGCTGAAGAAGAAGCCTTCAAGCGCCAGCTGGACCAGTCTCGAGAACGCTTTGACGTGGGCCTGTCGGACAAGACCGACGTGCTGCAATCCCAGGCCAGTTACGACACCGCACGCGCCAACCGGATGCTGGCTCAGCGTCAGGTGGAAGATGCCTTTGAAGCACTGGTGACGCTCACCAACCGCCAATACAACTCGATTGAAGGCATGCGCCACACCTTGCCGATTCTGCCGCCATCACCCAACAACGCCAAATTGTGGGTCGACACCGCCGGGCAGCAGAACCTTCAACTGCTTGCCAGCAACTATGCGGTGGATGCAGCAGAAGAAACCCTCAAGCAGCGCAAGGCCGGCCACGCGCCGACGCTTGATGCCGTGGTGCAGTATAAAACCGGCGATAACGATGCCTTTGGTCTGAGCAACCCCAATGCCCTCAACCAGCGTTATGGGGGTGACGTATCGCAACGCAGCATTGGCGTGCAACTGAATATCCCGATCTACAGCGGCGGGCTGACCAGCTCACAAGTGCGTGAGTCTTATTCCCGTCTGGATCAGACCGAGCAACAGCGCGAGCAATTGCGCCGCCAAGTGGTCGAAAACACGCGTAATTATTTCCGCGCGGTCAACACCGACGTTGAGCAGGTCTCGGCACGCAAACAGTCGATCATCTCCAACCAGAGCGCACTGGAAGCCACCGAAATTGGCTATCAGGTCGGTACACGCAACATCGTTGACGTCCTCGACGCCCAGCGCCAGTTGTACAACTCGGTGCGCGACTATAACAACAGCCGCTATGACTACATCCTCGACAACCTGCGACTCAAACAGGCAGCTGGCACGTTGAACCCCGGCGATCTGCAAGCCTTGGCTCAGTATTTGAAAGCGGACTACAACCCGGACAAAGACTTCCTGCCACCCGACCTTGCCAAAGCGGCTGAAGCCAACTTTCGCTCGCCGGGCAACTGAAGCGCTGATTTCTTCGCAGCAAGCGCAGAGTCACCATAACCCGCTACCACCGTTCCTTGAGAGCACCAGAGGTTAATACGACATCACGGTCGTTTGACCTCTTGGAACTCAGTACAGGAACACTCATGCCTACCTCAACCTCACAGCAAGTTGTGCCCCCGGAAAATGCCGTGCGTGCGCAATTCAGCGGTTCGCCGACACTCGAATCCGTCACTCAACAACTGCTCGCCGATGCCATAGCCCAGCAATACCCGTCACTTGTGATTGACCTCGATCACACCCGACTTGCCACCCCTCAACCGATGGGTGGATGGACACTTGAACCGTTCATGGCAAGGGTCAAGCAGTTCCTGGGCAGCGGAACAGACCTTGATTTCAGCCCGATTTACGGCGAATCCTACTATTTAAGCGATCAACACTACGCATGGCTCACTCTGCAAGAGGGTGAACTGGATATGAAGGTCATTGAAAAGCTAGTCAAAGAACTCGCCTGGCGTTTACCCATTGGCCTGCAAGACGCGCTGAACGAGTTCTGGGGGCAAGATTGCGGAGCTGGCGGTAATCGCTGGAGCTGGCTAAGTGATGTTATTAAAGACATCCAAACCATTCGTGCACTTCAACAACCCGACCTGAATAAAGAGATACTTCAAGCCATTAGCCAAGTGATCAACGCGCCGGTGCGCGAGGATCGAATACGCCTGTATCAGGACAATGCGGTTAGGGCTTACTGGATTAAGGTTTCATTGATTAGCGCTGGCGTCATGAGTTCAGGGTTAAGTGCGCGCATTGCATTGGCTACCCGGGATCGGGTTTTTGTGTTCCAGCCCAACGGCAGAACCCGCACCTATAAAGACATTGACGCCCTTAGCCAGAGCTGGAGTGCAGGCGTCAAGCGCCGTTATGCCGCAGAAGAAATCCGGCTCACACGCTTTGAGCTTGAAGGCAATGTATTTGAGGCCAGCGCCGCCGCCATCCTCAATCAACAACTGGAACGCATCGGCTTGTTGAATCTGCCCGCCAGCATTGGATGGCAAGCGCTGGACAATGTGTATAGGGATATCATCGACACCGCAGCACTGTTCGAAGATTCACCACAAGCCAATCTCGATACACTTGAAACACTCAAAACTCAACTGCCCGACTGGCTGGCCAATGCCTCCCTTGGGGATCAAGCGCTCTATCGCCAATACAGTTTGTCACTGTCCGCAACCAAAAAAATCAACAAAGGGCAGACTTATCTCTACGGCATTACCGATCTGCACACCTATGCCGTCGATGTACTTCGCGAGCAAATGCGAGCCGACCAGTTACGACTCGAACTGAACACCGACAAGCATGTATCGGATGCCGTACTGGACCCCGAGGCGCTTGAGCTGACGTTTACCACAGCAACAGGTTTGCCAGATGCAGTGGGCATCATAGAGTCAACGGCCATGAGCCTGACCGAATTGGCGTTGAACAATCTGAAGGGACGCCCCAAAGGCAGCGTGAGACTGCGTCATCGCTATGGATTAACGCTACCTGACTGGCTCACAACCGACTACATCACGCGCCGAAATGGGCTGATTGAACAGGTGAATATTGGCAAAGCGTATCCCGAGAGGCTGGAGGATCTACTGCTCAGCAGTTCGGCGCTAAGCACGCGTGAAAAGATATTCGCCGAACACCTGAGCGCGCAACTGCCCCTGGAAGCACTGGAACACAGCCTTAAAAAAGAAAACGGTGTGACCGCTCAGGGCGCGCGGTATGTCGCAGCATTGGTACAACCGGGAACCAGTGACAGGGTCGTCGACGAAAACATCATCGTCATTCGCCACTTGGCGCTGGTGCGTAAACACGAGGCGTTGCCTGATGTCGTGGCTAACATGTTCATCATTGAGCCCCAGGACGTAGAGCAAGGACCGCACCTGCTTTACCGCCCCTTTTACGCCCAGTCATTACTGGAATACCCCACCCGCGCCGCACTGCTGGACGCTATTGCGCAACCGGGTGAGTTGCAAAAGAGCGTATTGACCTGGTTAAGCGACCGTGCACGTCCCGTTTATGATTATGGCGGCTTCAAAGAACCGCATATCGTGCATTTCACGCTCGGCGATGAGTTCGCACCGATTGATACGCCAGCCCCTGCGCAGCTGGCGACTAATGGCACCAGCAATGAATTGATGCAATATCTGGCGAACGGCCAACTGATGCTGTTTCTGTATGGCAGCAATGCCAGAGGACTGGTGGAACAAGCCAATGCAGAGTCCGTTTCCAACAGTGAAAGTCGCTGGGCAGTACTCCTTGAAGGTGCCAGTCTGATTTTTAACAGCTTGCTGTTGCTCCCGGAACTGCCCCGCCCCCTCATGCTTACAGCCGGCCTCAAAAGTTTGGCAGAACTGGCCGTCAGGAACATTCCAGCACTGGCCAGTCCCGATAAGGCCGTGCGCGAAAATGCGGCAGCAGATGTTCTGATCAACCTGAGCCTGCTGCTGTTTCACCCGATTCTGGATGCTCTGCCACGCCTCACAAAATTGCCGCCAGGCCTGAAGTCCAGCATCATGCGGCCCTTTGCCCCCCCACATTTCAAGGAGAACTGGCCCGCTTCCCCTCCACCCCTGATCGATGCGGGGCTGGTGGCGCTGCCGGGGGTATTCCCCAACACCGAAAGTACCCCGGTCGACTTCAGCTTCGCCAGTGCCCGCAACCAGCTGACACCCAGCCAACGGGAACGTCTGGCGGGTTTTAAAGCGACTCCCCCGCAGCCTCTACCGCCCGCACAACCCAATGGTCTGCACAAAGGGCTTTATCGCTTTGATGACAAGTGGCACGTACTGATTGGGGAAGACCTTTTCCCCGTGGACGTGGACCCTAGTGGCGCAGCCGTGATCGTCAGCGCTTCGGACACCAGTCTGTACGGCCCCGGTGTAAAACCAGACGGTCGAGGCAAATGGTCGTTGGATCTGCGACTGCGCCTGCAAGGTGGTATGCCGCCCCGGCGGATCGCCTCCCGCCAGCGAGAAAATGAAGCACGAATCCTTGAACTGAGGGGTGAGCTGAACGATTTTTATGCAGCAGAAGAATCGCTGTTCAGAAAGGTTAAAGTCACCTCCGAAGCGCTTCAATCTGCCTCAGCGGACCTACGTTTCCCACGGGCGCAGATTGCATCCCTGCGAGAAAGGCTCAACACAGCGTTGCAGGAACAACTGAATGCTTACTTAAAAATGCTCAACACCACAGAGGAGCGCATCCGGCTACATGTTCCTTTTACGACCTCCTCCTTAAACACGCTGCTTGAGAAAGCCTTCAATAACAGAGTCGTGGCCTTGTACCTGTCATCACTTGAGCGAAAAGCACTGACAGACAAATGGCCACAGTTCAGCACTCCCGGTCCCGAGCTTGACTGGGCGGGAGAGGACGACCCACAAGGCTTCAACCAGTTCCTTCACGAGTTGATAAGCCTCAACGGGCGCGCGATTGAGCGTGTTGAAAAAAGAAACTCATTGCTGGACGAGTTGTTTAACCAGGGCCCATCCGGCGTGACCTCTGCCACGCCCCTGCTCGAAGAAATTTCCAGAGAAGGTCTTACGCCGTTGAGCCTGAAAGCTGTTCAACTGAGTTGCCTTAAATTGGCCAGCACCAAAATACGGGTAGAAATCGCTGTTGAAGAAAGCTTGGACCATACGATCGATCCCCTTCAGGAACACGTGCAAACCCACAATGAACTCAACGTGCAGACGTTAGATAGCCACAAACGCCTCGAAGTCCTGGACAGCCTCGTGGAAAACTACGGTCAGGCGCTGGATGCTTTGCATGGCATCCGCATCGTGAACGCCGAGGACCTGGAGCCAGAATACTTCAATAAACTGGTGCAATTGCTGACAGAGCTTTACCAGGACGCCAGAACGTTACTGGCAGCCGAAATCAAACCTGAACCGAAAGCGCGAAAAAAGCCTCGTAGCCGTCCCTCCTCAGGGGGTACGCCCAAGAAGAAAGTCATCAGCGTAAAGGGTAGAGGCAAATTGATTGGCGAAATCAAACCCGCGGGTAAGGACTGGCCCATCGAGGTCATAGAAATACGCGATGGTTTCGAAAATAAATTGCTGTCGACTTACTCCCAGCATGGCGACGAATGGCGAGAAATCAAAGAAGCGGTGCGCCCTGTCACGGCCCCCTCACGCGCACTCAGCCTCATCAAGGGTGAAGCCCGCAAACTCTATCGCTTGTATGACGAAAATCTGTTCAAAGCCCGAGAGTTTCAAAAGCTCTGCCGGTATCCGGTAGAAATTGAAGAGCTGTTCACTAATGAAGGCAAAAAACTCGACAAACTGGCAACCGAAATGGACGTCGCCATGCAGAGTATCCCTGCCGAATCCCGCCGAGCCGATGATGTGTCACTGGTGGACAACATGCGCACAGCAGCCCGTAACTTTTTCAGCGAGGGCAAGGCTTTTCGTACTCAATTAAGCAGGGAACTCCCGCCCACCCACAGCAACCTTCAATATCTGCTTGGCGAGAACCTTGTACAAATTGCAGGTCTTGGGAAGCGCATCAAGTTACAAGGACCACGCCAAGACTTTATCCAGGAATACGCCGTCAATGACAGGGGAGGTTTTACGCTGTGGTATGCCCATTTTCACTACGCCGAAGCCCGAACACCAAAGCTCGAATTTGAAGTCGCTCACCTTAAAACAAAGGAACAGCGCAAATTGAGCTATTACTCGCAATTGGCGGACGCGCGTAGCGAGCAAGCGGTTGTCGATGTGCACTATGGCCGGATCGGCAAGGAGCTGGCTGAACGCTGGTTTCTGCCTTTGGCGGGTGATGAATAGCCCTGTTTAACTCGATGACTCAAGGTGGCAATAAGCGCCCCAAAGCATTCAGTAAACGTTGAAGTGCGCCTTGGTTGGCCTGCATTACCTTCAGGCCCGCCTCGGCCATTCGGTGGGCGTCTTGCGGCAGCTCAAACAAGCGCTGCACCGCCAAGGCCAAGCCTTGGGCATCTTCCACTTCCAGCAACGCACCGGCATCGCGTAACAACGCAGCGATGTCGAGGAAATTGAACAGATGCGGTCCGCTCAACACAGGCAAGCCCAAGGCGGCGGGCTCCAGCAGGTTGTGCCCGCCGTTGGGCACCAGACTGCCGCCGACAAAGGCGCTGTCTGCCAATGCATAGAGAAACAGCAACTCGCCCATGGTGTCGCCCAGCATAACCTGCGTTAGAGGGGTCACTGCGTCGCCACTGGAGCGGCGCACCGTGGCAAAACCTTCCCGCTGGCACAGCTCAAACACCGCGTTAAACCGCTCGGGATGACGCGGCACCAGAATCAATAGCGCATCAGGGTAACTGACCCGTAACTGCCGATGAGCCGCGAGCACGATTGAGTCTTCACCTTCGTGGGTACTGGCGGCGATCCAGACAGGACGGGCTTGTGCCTGCCAGTGTTCGCGCAATGCCCGGGCCTTGACCACCAACTGCGGATCAATACTCAAATCGAACTTGATGGACCCTGTCACCTCAACGCACTCAAGACGCGCGCCGAGCTCACGGAATCGTTGCGCTTCAGCTTCTGTCTGCACGGCGATGAGGCTCATTTCCTCAAGCATCGGGCGAGTCAGTTTGGCAAACCGTGCGTAGCCTTTAGCCGAACGGGCCGACAGCCGCGCATTGGCCAGCGCCACCGGAATGCCTCGTTTTGCGCATTGGTGAATATGATTGGGCCACAACTCGGTTTCCATGATGACGGCCAGTATCGGCTGCACGCGATCCAAAAAGCGCGCCGCCGCCCAAGGCAAGTCATACGGCAGGTAGCAATGCTGGATTCGCGGCTCATCGGCAAACAGGGCCCGAATGCGTTCTGATCCAGTGGGCGTCATGCAGGTCACTGTAATGGGCAACTGCGGGTAACGCTTGAGCAGCGCACGAATCATGGGCGCGGCGGCGATGCTTTCGCCCACGGATACCGCATGAACCCAAATTCCGCCCGGCTGCATAACCGGCAGATTGAGGGCGAAGCGTTCACCGATACGTTTGGCATACGCTGGCGCCTTGCGCGCCCGTAGCCACAACCGAATCGCCACCAATGGCAGCCCCAGATGAAACAGCAAGGTGTAGAGGGTTCTATTCATGGGCGCAGAGTTTACTTGAAAACGGGCGTTACGATGATGGCGCTTGATGGGCAGTCGTATTGTCGGAACGGCCCCTGAACAGGTCGCAATTAAAACCCGTACAGACTTTTACAAACACTAGACTGCCTTGCTGGTAAATTGCCCCGCCCCCATTCAGGACTTCTCCATGAACGCTTACTACTATCTGGCTATCGCCATTTGCGCCGAAGTGATTGCCACCGTTTCGATGAAAGCGATCAAGGGGTTCAGCACGCCACTGCCACTGGTGCTGGTGATTGCCGGTTACGCCACCGCGTTCTGGATGCTGACGCTGGTGGTGCGCACGATCCCGGTCGGTGTGGCATATGCCGTCTGGGCAGGCATGGGGATTGTAATGGTGAGCGTCGCCGCACTGTTTATCTACGGCCAGAAACTCGATGTTCCGGCCATGCTCGGTATGGGTTTGATCGTGCTGGGTGTGGTGGTGATCCAGTTGTTCTCTAAAACAGCGGGGCACTAAGCCTGCCCCTCAGCGGCGCCGACAGAACGTCAGACTCTGGATCACGTTGTATACTCCCGACCTTGTCTTTTAACACTGAGGTCGCCCATGCCATCCGTTATTTCCACCGACGTGCTGATTGTCGGCGCTGGTGTTGCCGGCCTCTGGCTCAATGCCCGCCTGCGTGGTCAAGGCTTCTCCACAATTGTGGTCGAGCGCGAAAGTCTGGGCGGCGGGCAGAGTGTGAAGTCCCAGGGCATCATTCATGGCGGTGCCAAATACGCGTTACATGGCGCGCTAACCGGCGCGTCCGAAGCCATTGCCGATATGCCGCGCCGCTGGCGCGAAGCCCTGGCCGGTGAAGGCGAACTGGATCTGCGCGGTGTGCGCATCCTTTCCCAAGCCCATTACCTATGGTCGCCCGGCACGCTAGCGGGCAATCTGACCAGCTTCTTCGCCAGCAAGGCTGTGCGCGGCCGGGTTGATCAGGTGAAAGGCGATGAACTGCCCCCGGCGCTGCAAGCCCCCCGTTTCAAGGGTAAGGTCTATCGACTGGCCGAGCTGGTGGTCGATGTGCCAAGCCTGATAGAGCGTCTTGCCGAACTCGCGCAAGACGGTTTATTGGCAGCGCAATCCATCGAGCCACTGATTGAAGACGGTGAAATGATCGGCCTGCGCATTGATGGCCGCGAAATTCACGCTCAGCGCATCGTGTTCAGCGCGGGCGCTGGCAATGCCGAGCTGCTGGCCAGTGCCGGTATCAGCGTGCCAGCGCAACAGCTGCGCCCTCTGCATATGGTGATGGTCAAAGGCCCAACGCTTAAACCGCTCTACGCCCACTGTCTGGGTGGCGGCCCCAAGCCACGTATCACGGTGACCACCCACCCCGCTGCCAATGGCGAGTGGGTATGGTATCTGGGTGGGGACATTGCCGAAGCCGAGGGCGTCGCTCGCGAACCGGCCGAGCAAATAGCGGTGGCACGCAAAGAACTGGGCAATTTACTGCCATGGATCGATCTGAGCCAAGCCCAATGGGCCACGCTGCGGGTCAACCGTGCCGAGCCGGCGCAATCGGGGCTGGTACGTCCGGATAACGCCTTTGTCGCCGACCAAGGTCGTTTACTGGTGGGCTGGCCGACCAAACTGGCACTGGCGCCGGACTTCTCGGATCGCGTGCTGATGGCGCTTGAACAAGATGGCATACAGCCAGGCAATCCCCCTGCCTTGCCACCATTGCCTCGCCCGCCTCTGGCGAAAACGGCCTGGGAGCAATTGTTGCCATGAGTCAGCCCACTCTGCACGACTTCCATCGCCCACTGGGTAGCACCGGCCTTGTGGTTTCACCGCTAGGGCTGGGAACCGTCAAACTGGGCCGCGATCAGGGCGTGAAATACCCCAGCGGCTTTCAGATCCCGGATGACGACGAAGCACGCAGGCTGCTCAATCTCAGCCGCGATCTGGGCATCAACCTGATCGACACTGCGCCGGCCTATGGCCGCAGTGAAGAGCGCCTTGGTCCTCTGTTGCGCGGCCAACGCAAGGACTGGGTCATTGTCAGTAAAGTGGGTGAAGAGTTTACCCACGGTGAGTCCAGTCATGACTTCAGTGCCGCCCATACCCGGCTGTCGGTTGAGCGCAGCCTGAAACGTCTTGAAACAGACTTCATCGATATGGTGCTCGTGCATTCTGATGGCAATGATATGGCCATTCTTGAACAACAGGATGCGTATGAAACCCTCGCGACCCTTAAACGCGAAGGCAAAATCCGCGGGTTCGGCCTCTCGGGGAAAACCGTTGAAGGTGGCCTCAAAGCGCTTGAAGTGGGCGACTGTGCGATGGTCACCTACAACCTGAATGAGCAGGCCGAGAAGCCGGTCATTGATTATGCCGCGGCCCATGGCAAAGCCATTCTTGTCAAAAAAGCGCTGGCCAGCGGGCATGTTTGTCTAAGTCCGGGGGTTGATCCGGTGCGCGCCAGTTTTGAACTGGTATTTGGCCATCAGGGTGTTGCCAGTGCTATTGTCGGCACCATCAACCCGTTGCACCTGGCCCATAACGTGGTCACCGTGGCGCAGATTCTGCGTAAACCTTGATGCCGCCGACGCGGCCGACCCCGACGCAAGAAGGAGCCGACATGCCGCGTTCGCTCATCCGCAAGAACCCCAACGACTTTAAAACCCTGTCCCTGTTTGTCGAGGCCACGCCGGAAGGCTTGAGCTATCAAAGCATTGGCATGCCACTCAACTTTGCCCAGACCTTGCATAAACGCCGTCAAGTCAACGTGACAGACACCCAGCGCTTTGGTGTGGAGTTGGCCAATCTCGGGGTATCGGTACGCCTGACGCTGAACTGGCAGGGCCGTGATTATTGGGTGCTGGTTCGCCAACGCCGTCAAGACCGGGGCGACGTGGTGCTCAAGTTGATCTCTGGCTATGTGCCGGCCCACGAGATCAACTTGCCGCTGCATACCGCCATCCAGGAAGTCGCTGAAGAGTGCTTGCTCGAAACCCCTGAAGGCTGGCTCAGCGGTCGCTTCAAGGAAACCTGGCTGCCTGCACCTTATGCCAGCGCGCTACATTATCGCGAGGCCCTGCCCTTTCTACTCACACCGTTGTCCGGCGCTGCGCTTGCGGTTCGTTGTGGCAGCCAAACGTTGCTGGAGCGCCCACGGGCGTATGTGCATTTGCCGACAGCTTCGCTGCAACTGATTTACGACTTGCGGCTGGAGGTCCCCAAAGAGGCTAAATCGCTCAGCCTGCTGCATGTCGATGAACGTCTGGAAGGCGACCAACTGGTGGCGCGGCTCAACCGCAAGCGTCCAGATCTTTACTTGATGCCGTTGACTGATGGATTGCCCTGCGCCGAGCTTTACACCCTGCACAAGGACAGGCTGCACTCGGTCAGTACGCGCGGGATACATTTGGCTGAAAGTTTTGCGCCGCAGGTGGGCTGGGTGGTCAGCGATGAACGTATTCGCTGGAAAGACTGGCTCAAGCAGCAGGGCTTGAGTGCGCCTGAGAAAGAATCAGGACTCAAGCGCCTGACGGGCAAGGCCCGACAGATATTCAGGAAGGTGGTGAAGCACAAAGCCCCTCACCCTAACCCTCTCCCTGAGGGAGAGGGGACTGACCGTACGAGCATTCAAGATCAACACTGATCAGCCCCCTCTACCAACGAGAGAGGGACTGACCGCACGCAGATTCAAGATCACCGCTAATCAGCCCCCTCTCCCTCTGGGAGAGGGTTGGGGTGAGGGCAAGCCTCACTGACCGCGTATTTTCTCGACAATAGCAGTGGTCGAGCTGTTCTCAACCAGCCCCAGCACTTTCACGGTGCCGCCATAAGCCGTCACGATGTCCGCACCGACCACTTGGTCAATGCCGTAGTCGCCGCCCTTGACCAAGACATCAGGCTTGACCTGAGCCAGCAAGTTTTCCGGTGTGCCTTCAGGAAAGCTGATCACCCAATCCACTGCCCCCAAACCGGCCAGCACCGCCATGCGACGGTCAACACTGTTGATCGGACGCCCCGGCCCTTTCAGACGGCTTACCGACGCATCGTCGTTAACCGCAACGATCAAACGATCGCCTTGGGCCCGCGCCTGTTCCAAGTACGTCACATGCCCGGCGTGCAAGATGTCGAAGCAACCGTTGGTGAAAACGATCTTTTCGTTGTGAGCACGAGCATCGTCAATCGCCAACAGCAATTGATCGAGGGTCACTACGCCTCGCTCCGAACCTTCTGAACGTTGAATCGCACGACGCAGCTCAGGAGCACTGATGGCCGCCGTACCGAGCTTGCCCACCACAATGCCAGCCGCCAGATTGGCCAACGCAACCGCGTGAGGCAGCTCTTCACCGGCAGCAATGGCCGCTGCCAAGGTTGAGATCACCGTGTCACCGGCACCGGTCACGTCAAACACTTCCCGGGCACGAGCTGGCAAGTGCATGGCCGGAAAACCCGGGCGCAACAAGGTCATGCCTGATTCACCGCGAGTCACCAGCAAAGCACCCAGATCCAGTTCTGCCATCAGCTTGGCGCCCTTGGCTACCAAGTCGCCTTCATCCACGCAACCACCGACGATGGCTTCGAACTCGCTGAGGTTAGGCGTGATCAGGCTCGCCCCTCGATAAATCGAGAAATCTTTGCCTTTCGGGTCTGCCAGCACGGGAATGCCACGGGCACGTGCGGCCTGGATAAGGACCTGATGGTTCTTTAACGCGCCTTTGCCGTAGTCGGAAAGCACCAGTACCTTGATGCCTTCAAGCAAGTTTTCAACTTCAGCCCCCAACGCCAGCGCGTCGGTGGCGAACGGTTCTTCGAAGTCGATACGCAGCAGTTGCTGGTGACGGCTCATGACCCGCAGCTTAACGATGGTCGGCTGATGCGCAATGCGCTGAAACAGTGCACGCACCCCCGCGCCTTCAAGGCTATTGGCCAAGCTATTGGCCGCCTCATCGTCGCCGGTCACACCCACCAGAGAAGCCGGTGCACCCAGGGCAGCGATGTTCAAAGCAACGTTGGCAGCACCGCCCGGGCGGTCTTCGATTTGCTCGACCTTGACGACCGGCACCGGCGCCTCAGGGGAAATCCGTGAGGTCCCGCCATGCCAATAACGGTCGAGCATGACATCGCCTACCACCAAGACAGGGGCTTGATCGAATCGCGGCATGGACAACTTCATGGAGAACCCACATACAAAATGAACAGGGGCGCGATATTAACACAGGGTGAACACAGGTCAGTTCACCTGTTAATCGCAGCGAATGAGAATCAGAGGTGGGCCTGGCAGCCCGACGAATCTTAATCAAACCTGCGGGAGTCGGCCCCCGCAGGTCTGGTTTACATCCTAGGTCATATCACCCGAGGTTTGCGGGGCATCAAGACCCATCGAATGCAACCGTGCGTAATATCCGCTCAGCTCCATCAATTCAGCATGGGTGCCGCGCTCGACGATCTGCCCCTGATCCATGACCAGAATCAGATCGGCTTTTTCGATGGTCGTCAGGCGGTGAGCAATCACCAGTGTAGTTCGACCTTTCATGACATGGTCGAGGGCCGCCTGAATATGACGCTCGGACTCGGTATCGAGAGCCGAGGTGGCTTCGTCGAGAATCAGCAACGGGGCGTTTTTAAGCAATGCTCGCGCAATCGCCAAACGCTGGCGCTGACCACCGGAAAGCAGCACGCCGTTCTCACCTACCTGAGTATCCAGGCCGTGGGGCAGTTGCTCGATAAAGTCCATCGCATAGGCATCGCGCGCAGCTTTTTCGATCGCTTCGCGCGGCGCTCCAGCCAAGTCACCATAAGCGATGTTGTTGGCCACCGTGTCGCTGAACAGGGTTACGTTCTGGGTTACCTGAGCAATATGGCGACGCAGGTTAAGCAAGCGATACTCTTCGATTTCCACGCCGTCGAGCAGGATTTCACCCGAAGTGTGGTGATAAAAGCGTGGGATCAGGTTGGCCAGTGTCGATTTGCCACTACCAGAGCGACCCACCAACGCCACCATTTGCCCAGGCTCAACCGAGAACGTTACATCCTTGAGTACCTGACGGTCGGTGTCCGGGTAGGTGAAGCTCAGGTTGCGCACATCAAGACGACCAGTCACCTGGTCACGCTCGATGGTGCCCTTGTCGACTTCAGGTTCTTCGTCTAATTGTTCGAAAATGCTTTCTGCGCCTGCCACCCCTTTCTGGATGGTCGAGCTGACCTCCGACAACTGGCGGATCGGCTTGGGCAGTAAGCCGGCCAAGGTGATGTAGGCAATCATGTCGCCAGCCGAGGCGTCACCGCGCAGGTACAGCACCAGAAACATCAGGATGCCCATGGCGATGTAAATCACCAATTGCAGCATGGGCGTGTAAATCGCTCCGGTCCGCGTCATGCGCAGTTGCTTTTCGGTGTTGCTGAGGCTGGCCTGAAGGAAGCGCTTCTCTTCGTAAGTCTCGCCACCAAAGCTGCGCACTACGCGATAGCCCTGGATGGTTTCAGAAGCCACGTGAGTCACATCGCCCATCGCGACCTGAATTTTCTTGCTCTGCTTGCGAAATTTCTTGCTGGCCGTGCTCACCATGACCGCAATCAGCGGCAAGATGGCGATCATCACCAGCGTGAGACGCCAGTTCATCCATAGCAAGGACGCGAACAGGAAGATCACCGTCATGCCTTCACGGATAACCACTTTGATAGCATCGGTTGCAGCACCGGTGACCATGGTTACGTTGAAGGTGATACGCGAAATCAGATGACCCGAGTTGTGCTTGTCGAAATATCGATTGGGCAATGTCAGCAGGTTATTGAACAATTGAACCCGCAGATCATGCACCAACCCCAACGACACCTTGGCCAGGAAGTAGTTACCCAGAAACGAACCAAAACCTTGCCATGCTGCGATCAGGACGATCAATATCGGCACAGCCTGTAACAGGCGCAGATCACGCAGGTAGGGAATAGTCGGGAACAACACCGCATCGGGGTTGGACAGGCCGTCGACGAAATACTTGAGGATGTAGCCAAGCATTGGCTGCGTCGAAGCGAAAATCAGAAACCCGACAATACTCAGCAGGAAGAGGCCGATATAGGGCCGGACATAACCTAAAAGGCGCAGGTATATTTTTACGCTCGATTGGCTTTCGCTGGGGCTGGATTCGGTCATATCACGCGGCGGTTAAGAAAAAAGGATGCTGACTTTATCACAGCTTCTCTGGTGTACTGCGTGCCGGTTAGGACGACGCCCCGTAGGGCAGCCAAAACGATATTAAAAGGCCACTACGCTAGTATGGCCGTCAAACTATGGAATGAACTTTACCGCATGCAATTCCGCGACTTGAGCTATTCAAAAAATCGGCTGTTTGACTTTATTTGCCTGTGGCTGCTGCCCATCGGCCTTTTGTTGCTGTTATCCGACCTATATTTTCTGCCTAACCGTAGCCTGCATCACAAACTGTATTACGGTTTTTTCAGCATTCCGACCCTGATCGCACTCGTCTTGCGCCCGCGCGAGCTGAAAGACTTTTTGCGTGAACCCATAATCCTGGGTTTTCTGATCTTTTGCGTCTGGGCCATGTTCAGTCTGATCTGGAGCAACACCGACGCCGGTTTCTGGAGCCAATTGCGTCCATCCCTGCACCTGCTCATGCTGTTTCTGGGCTGCTCACTGCTGCTCAAGTACCGGGGTGAAATCGTCCAGCCAGTCATGTTCGCCGCGGCGGTCATCGCCTTGATCGCCACCTTTTATAACCTTTACCTGTTTGTTCCTATTTATAACTCGCATATGCGCATGGTCGGCGCGGGAGCCTTCGACAATCCGCTGCTCAGTTCACACGCCTTCGGCTTCTTTTGTGTTTACTGGCTAACGCTGATCATGACCTGCAAGCGTGCGCCCATTCTGTTGATAGCGATCCCCGGCTTTATTGCCATGTTCGCGGCACTGGTCGCCACCGGTTCAAGAACCCCGCTGGTCGCAATCGTTCTGGCCATGGGCTGGCTGAGTTTTATGTGCTGGAACCGTCGCTCGGTCGTACTGATCGGCGCCTTGGTCGCAGGTGGCATTGTGGCCATGACCCTCTTCAGCGACATAATTCTGAGCCGTGGCAGCTCCTTTCGCTTTGAAATATGGGCCATGACACTTGACCTCATTGGCCAGCACCCCTTGCTCGGCCATGGTTTTGACGCGCACTTGTCCCTTATGCCGGCTGGTGCCGCTGAAGCCCTGAGTGAACCCCATAACTTCGCTTTGGGCGTGCTCTATTACGTCGGTATCTTCGGTTTGCTGCCCTGGCTGTTTATTCAGGTGTGGGCGCTATACAGCAGCTGGCGACATCGGGTGCAACCGTTGTTCATACTGGCATCCGCCTGGCTGGTGTACGGCATCGGGGCAGGCTTGACCGAAGGCGGTGGCATTCTGCCAAGACCTAAAGAACACTGGTACTTACTCTGGATTCCACTGGCCCTGATCGCGGCCCTGAGCATCAACCTACGCCTCAAAACCCTGCGCGACCGCCCCGTAAATCGGCTATCTGCGCCTGCGCTGAACAGCCTGATGACCCACGCTCAGGTGATAGAAGAGGACGGCCTTGGACCTAAAGTGCTGCGCCTGGAAAATGGCCATTTCCTCAAGATATTCCGCGCGCGCCCCTTCTACACCTCCGGTTACTTCAACCCCTATTCCGAGCGCTTTGCCGTTAACAGCGAGCGCCTACAGGCCATGGGCATTCCTGCTCCGAAAATCCTCGACCTGTACCTACTGACCGAGGGCAGCACTGCAGTGCTTTACGAGCCACTGCCCGGACAAACGCTGCGTCAGGTCTTGCAGTCGATGGGATCGCCTTCAGTACGGCAGGCGCTGGTGGAACGCTTCGGTAAATTTCTGGCCCAACTCCACAAACAAGGGGTGTACTTCCGCTCCTTGCACCTGGGCAATGTGTTGTTGATGGACGATGGCGAATTCGCATTGATCGATATCGCCGACATGCGAATCTTCCCTTCACCGCTCAGAATTACCCTGCGCCAAAGAAATCTGCGGCACATGCAGCGCTACCCTGAAGACCGCCGCTGGTTGTTCGAAGAGCAACTGCCAGAATTGTTGAAGGGGTACGCTACGCTGGCTTCGCGGGCTGAAGTTGAGAGTCTGCGCCTGCAAGTTGCACGCCTGCGGCCTGCGCAGGTGGCCACCTCATGAGCCTGAGCAGCAACAGCGTCCTGTGGGCCGTAATGGCTTATGCCTTGGCGATTGCCACCTCGAGTCTGTTGCTGCGCTTTTTTCCGGTAGTCAGACGCAACCTCGAGCACACCTCCAAAAACCGTTTTACCAGCGTAGATGGCCTGCGCGGTTATTTGGCATTCGGCGTATTTATTCATCATTCGGCAATTATCTGGGTCTTTGTGCGCACCGGCGTGTTTGATATGCCCAAAGACCCGTTTTACGCGCAAATCGGGCTGGCCAGCGTGGCGCTGTTCTTTATGATCACCGCTTTTCTGTTTTGGAGCCGACTGATCCAAAAAGGACGCGATTTCGACTGGCTGGGTTTCGCGGTATCCCGTGTTTTCCGCCTTTATCCGCTGTACCTGCCGTTGTTGTTGTTGGTTATTTTCAGCGTTTTTTATGTGCAGGACTGGACCTTCCATGACTCTGTGCTTGAAGTGGCGGGTCAGGTTTTAGCCTGGCTGGTTTTCGACCGGCCCGACATCAACCAATTCACACAAACCGGCGGGATGATCGCCAATGTCACCTGGACACTGAGCTATGAAGTGTTCTTCTATATGACGTTGCCGCTGTTCGCCATGGTGTTTTTGTATCGCCAGGGCTGGCAACAGACGGTGCTGTGCCTGATTGGCATTTATGCGCTGTATCAGTTGGTGGGTTGGGAACATTCGCTGAAAAAGCACATCCTGATGAGCTTTCTCGGTGGCGTAGCGGCCGCCTATTGGGTTCGGCGCCCGGCGCTGGTGGCCTGGAGTCAGACCCGTCAAGCAGGGGTTATTGCGCTACTGGTCTTGCTGATAGTGTTGACCCTGTTCCGCAAAAGCTTTGCGTTCTTCCCGTTGCTATTGCTGACCCTGCCCTTCTCGATCATCGCCTCGGGCAACATGTTGTTTGGGGCATTGGCGCTGCGTAGCATTCGCTGGATGGGAGAAATCAGCTACAGCACGTATCTGCTGCACGGCTTCCTGCTCTGGCTGATGATGCAGCGCTTGCCGCTGCTGTTACCGATCGATAGCAAGCAACCGCTCACTTTTGTGTTGCTGGCTGCACTGTGCAGCTGCCTGCTGATGGTGATCAGCACCCTGACCTTCCTGTACATCGAAAAACCCGGCATGGCGACCGGCAAGAAGGCCGCGAACTGGTTGCGCCAAAAAATGCAGGCTAGAGTGCAAGTCTTGTAGGTGCTGCCCTCGCGGGCACACTTGCACCCACCTGTCAGAGAGGGCTAGCTCTTTTCCAGCGGCGAAAAGAATAGCCGCCCCAGCCCGCGCCAGGTTTTGCCTGTCCATTGCTTGAAAGGGATCTGTGCCAACAACTCCCGCGCTAAAGCACGGTCGCGATTGGCCGTTTTCAAAAACATGGAATTGAGAAATTTGTACCGCACCTCGTCGTACAACGGGTGATCGCTGTACTGCGCGTAAATGCGCAGAATGCTGTCGATCATGAACCGGTGGTTCTTATAGGAATTGGTCGCGTGCTTGCGATACTGCGCCATCACCACATTCAAGCCGTCAATAAAGTACCCGGCATGGGTGATCTTCAGTTCGATATACAAATCCTCCAGGCGAATGCTCGGGTCAAACCCGCCTACCTTGTCCAGCGCCTCGCGACGGATCATCAAGGTGGTCGCCGGTGGATAAGGCTTGCGTTCCAGAAACATGTCGTCAAAGTCAAGACGGCGGAACGGCACATCACGGCGCTGACGCTTCTCTGGGTACAAGTTGCCCTCAGCGTCGATCAACTCGATGTTACCCGCACAAATCCCCACTTCAGGTTTGTCGTACAGGTAGTTGACCTGTATCTCGATACGCTCGGGCAGCATGATGTCGTCCGAACCGAACGGCACAATCAGGCTGCCCTTGGCCCGTGCTATCGCCCCGTTAAGGGTGTTGGTCAGCCCCTGATTCTGTTGCACCCGAAAATCAAAACCGTGGGCTGCTTGCAGGCGCTGAATGCGTTCCACACTGTCATCGGTCGAGCCATCATCAATGACCAGCAACTCAATATTGGGGTACGTCTGATTCAGAACACTCTGGATGCTCTGTTCGATATACGGCCCGTGGTTGTAGGAAGCAATGATTACCGTAACCAGCGGTTGCGACTCTGTCATGGGAACTCCTTACGCGCCTGACTCAGGCCATCCTCAATCAAATCCAGATACGCCTGCCGGAACACTTCGATGTCATGGTGTTCCTGCAAATAGCGGTAAGCCTGCTCACCCTTGGCCTGTAACGCTTCATCGGACAACCCCAGATACTCATCCAGTGCAGCCGTCAGTGTCGCGACATCGCTTGGCTTAACGGCCAGACCGCCGGCGCCTTCAATAAGGGGCAGCATGGCCGGCACGTCTGTGGCAATCACAGGCAGATGGCCGCTCATGCCTTCGAGCAGCGCCAGCCCAAGACCTTCAGCCAGTGAAGGCATGGTCCAGATGTCGAACGCTCTGACGTACTGCAAGGCATTCTCTTGAAACCCCAGCAAGTGCGCACGCCCAGTGAGGCCGAGCTGTTCGATTTGCTCACGCAAACGCGCTTGCTCACGCCCCGCGCCAATAATCGCCAACTGTGCTTGCGGGTATTTGTCCTTGAGCGCTGCAAAGGCCTGCAATAAAAAACGATGCCCTTTGATCGGCACCAGACGCCCCAACGCTCCAATCATCCGCGCATTCTGATCCAGGCCAAGCTTTTCACGGGCCTGCTGGCGAGGCAGCTGCAAGGCTTCGGCTTGCTCGATGTCGATCGCATTGGTGATTGCGAAGGTATTTTGCTCGGTGAACCCGCAGTTACAGTCGAGCAAGTACTGTTTGACTGCAGGCGACACGCCCACAAAGCGCCAGGCTTTATCAATCAGGCGTTTGGCCTGACTACGACGATAAAAGCGGTCATATTCGCCGAAACCGTGAGAAATACCCACGCACAACGGCACTTTCAGCCAGCGATTGAGTTGCAGCATCATGTTCACAGGCTTGAAGCGATTACAAATCACCACATCAAACTGCTCTTTGCGGCAAAACTTGTACAACGCCCACATGGCGCGCAGGCGCATGCCCTTGAGCGATTTGTCACTGAACTCGAAATACACCGAATGATCGGCTTTGCTCACTGGCTCGCCGGGGCCGGGGCGGCCGCGCAAAAAGGCTGCCGTGATTTCATAGCGCTCGCTGGGCAACGCCCGCACGATCTGTTCAGCGAGATCGGCAAAGTCATGGGATTTGACGTTGTAGTCAGGTTGCAACTGCAAAACCTTGGAACGCTTCATATCTATCCCTGCTGAAGTCCGGTGGTATCGATAACCCAAAACAGCTCATGGCGCCGCACTGCTTTACGAAAGAATTCATTTTCGCCGTAGGGCGAGGGCTTTCTGCCCGCCAAGAGCGTTTGTAACAAACGCCGAAGCCGCCGTTTGAACGGCGCGCGCGGTTGCAGGTCATGCATCATGCCCAGCGCCATGGCTTTGTCGCGTTGATGGGCGAGGTTCAGCGATACGCTGTAGGGCTGTAGCACCTGCTCAGGATCAAAAACCGGGGGCAAGGTGATCCCCTCCCCGCTACTCCCCATCGGCCAGCGGTCATTGTCGTGCAAGTGGTTGGCATACCCCAGGACAGTCAATGGCTGCCACTCAAGCCCTTGAAGCGCTTCGAGCACGGCCGCCTGTGCGCAGACATGATCCGGGTGCGGATCCAGAGTCGGGTGCGGCAAGACGATCACCTCAGGGCGAGCCTGCAGGATTAATGCACGCAAGTCCGCCAGCAGATTGTTCCAGGTGGGTGCACCGTCCACATCGCCGGGCAGCGGGAATGCGTTGAACTGGCGAAACAGCCGCGTATCGCACAGGTCCGCTTCGCGAGAAACGATCGCTTCGTCTGGCGCTGCCTGCATGGCTTGCAGTTGCATGCAAAAGTAGCCCAGTTGCGCACACTGGGTTTCGGGTACGCCCGCCCAACGCGGCACGGCCAAACTGTCCCAGGCGCGCAGACGCCCTTTTAGACGCGCAGCCTCGACATGACACAGGCCCATGTCCTGATAATGCTCAGTTTCGATTTCGCCTGCCGTCAGCGTGACGATCCAGGCCTCTTTAGCCTGGCTGTACAGCCCGTAGGCAGCCAACTCGGCATCGTCGGCGTGAGGCGCAATGACCATCACCCGCTGCTGACGGTAATCAGGCTCGCGAAAAATCCAAAGCTGCGGGGTTTGAAAACGACAAAAATGCCCGCGAAGACTCAGCTCCCCGGCGCTCAGCGCTGAAGCACTGCCACTCAAATTCAGATAACGCAGGCCATTGACCCCACGTTCGAAGGTCTGCTGATCGTAAGTCTCGCCGCCCGTAATCGTCACATACGGGTCGAGAAAACGTCCAAGCCAACCACTTTTAACCGTGAGCGCAAGGATAAGGGTTTCATCACCCTCCAGACTCAGAGGCTGGTCCACACGCAAGCGACCGTTCTCCAGCCGGACACCAGGGCCCTGGCTGTGCGCCGCAAACTGATACTGGTAATCATCCTTGGGCGAGTAAAACAGGTGGTCGGCAAACCAGGCTTCATGAGCCACCCAACTCAGCACCGCAACCAGAACGCTTACCCACCAGGGCAACAGCACGGCACAGACGGCTAACACCAACAAGGCCACCAGCAGGCCAAACCGTTTGTTTCGCCGATGACGTTTGAGGAGTTGTTGCTTGCGACTGACAGGTTGGCTCATGAAATGGCTCTTGTAATGTGTCCCGTAGCAGGCGCTGACTGCCAGCGCCCGCCAGTTTTACGTTGCCTCGACTCACACTCGGTAGACAGGCACCGGGTTGCACCAACGCTCCTTGTACTCTCGGTCAGCACGACCGAAGGAGAAACGCAGAGGTTTGTCGACGTTGCGCGCCTGCTCCCAAGCGGACTGGGTGTTGAGAAAGCTCAACACGCTACCGGGGCTGAAGGCTCGTGTTTCGGGGTCTACGCCACCGTTGACGTATTCGACGCTGACCCACTGCGGCGACTCGACCCGATACACCAACTGAATGGCTATGGGCGCATCGTTGAGGTAGATCACCGAGCCGATCAGCAGTTCACGCAAAAGCTCGATCACCTCGGCCATACGTTCGGCCCCGGTCGCTACAAACCCCCAGCGGCGCAGAAACAGATCGCAGTAGATCGTCGCCAGTTCGACGCTGGACAGCTCGCTAACAGGACGTATCACGCCTCCGGCCTCTTCCAGCAATCGCAATTCACGCCGCTGGTTGTAACGGAATTTCTTCGACAGTTCTTCCGGAGTGCGTGACATCGCCAATAGCTCGGCTTGCAGCACTAGATGGCTGAAGCGCCCTTCATTGAGCTGCGACAAATAACGGCCACGATGACGTAAAGGCGCGGCCGCATCAGCCGCCGCAGGCAAGATAATCTCGGCGTTGCCGAGGTCAAACAGGCCTTTTTTGCCCTGACGCTTAAGCACGTCCTTGGACAATGCCAAATCCCGCCCCCAGGTCGGGATAGCCGCTTTTAGATCGCCGCCTTGCTCCCACGCCAGATAGCGCACCGGGATCCCGGCCAGCTGGGCCAAGCGCTCAACCACCATGGGATGGGTCGCGACGCTGCCGCCAAAACGCTGCCAGGCATCGGCATAGGCTGGCGCGTCAATCACGCTCCAGCCACGCTCGCGCCAGCCTTGAAAACGATTGAGCATCAAGACTCCGCAGTCAGGTCGGTGACTTGCGGCAAGCGCCAGAACGCATCGCGAACGGCTTCATCACTGAAGCGCTCATGCAGACGGCCCAGCATGCGCTCGGCGCAGTCTTCTCGCTGCTCTTCGGTGAGCACTGCCAGATGTTGCAGGCCTTGGGCCAAACGTTCGGCATCGCCCAGCGGGAACAAAATGCCCACACCTTCAACCACTTCGATTGCCCCACCGCAGGCAGTCGCCAGCAAGGGGACACCGGCCGCCATGGCTTCAAGCAGCACCATGCCAAACGGTTCATGGTCGGAGCTGAGGGCAAATACGTCGAAGGCACGGAAAAAACGACGGGCCTCGGGAACCTGGCCAAGGAATTTCACTTGATCGCCAATGCCAAGCTCGCTGGCCAGTTCTTTAAGGTCCTGCTCCAGACGGCCTTTGCCCAAAATGGCCAATAGGCTGCCCGCAGGCAAGTTCGCCAGAGCGTTGGCAAACCCCTTGATCAGCGTGGCCTGATCCTTGTCAGGATGCAGCCGCCCGACGTTACCAACGATAAAGGCAGCGGCAGGCAAGCCCAAGGCCTCTCGGGCCTCAAGGCGGGGCAGTTGGCTGTCCTGAACGGCGTCGATATCAATGCGGTTATAGAGCGTGCTGATGCGGCCTTTCGGCCACTTTGGCAAGCTTTTACGCAGGTCATCGCGCACAGCGTTGGACACACCGAGCAGGCTCAAGCGTTTGCGGAACAGGTGGGCAAACAGCCGGCGGCTGCGGCGCTGATAGTCGCCAAACGCGTGATGCACACCAATCACCGGCAGGTTTGTTGCCAACAAGGCAACATAAACCGGCTTGAAGCGATGGGCGATGCAAAAGCTGAAATCACGCGAGGCCGCGATTTTACGCAGCTTGCCAATGGCACCCAGCTTCAGGCCACGAATGTCCCGAGAGCTGAATTCCATAAACAGCACTTCGTCAGACGCGCAGCCCTCGGCCACCTCGGGATCGGCCGCCCCGGTCAAAAAGACCGTGGTGACCCGATACCCGCTGCCGGCAAACAGGCTGGCGTACTGGCGCGCGCAGTCCAGAAACGGCCCGTCATAGCCGTGACAGAACTGCAGCACATGACGCTCAGTCGAGCGATTCATAAGTCGGCGCACCTTCTTTAACGACCAGAATGTCTTCCATAATCAGGTACTGAAGATCGGAACCGAAAAACATGTTCAACGCATCGGTCGGCGAGCAAACCATCGGCTCACCGCGACGGTTGAGCGAAGTGTTGAGCGACACACCGTTGCCGGTCAGGACTTCAAGCGCCTTCATCATGTCGTAGTAACGAGGATTATATTCGCGTTTGAGCACCTGGGCACGGGACGTACCGTCCTCATGCACAACCTCGGGCACGCGGGTCTTCCACTCTTCAGCCACTTCAAAGGTGAAGGTCATGAACGGCGCCGGGTGATCGACCTTGATCATCTGCGGGGCCACGGTGTCGAGCATCGACGGGCAGAAAGGCCTCCAGCGCTCGCGGAACTTGATCTGCTCGTTGATCCGGTCAGCCACGCCCGAGCTGCTTGGGCAGCCAATGATCGAACGCCCGCCCAACGCACGAGGACCGAACTCCATACGGCCCTGGAACCAAGCCACCGGATTGCCGTCGACCATGATCTTGGCGATGTTCTCAGGGGTGTTGTTGATTTTGCGCCATGCAGGGTTGCCCGGATGACGGGCACACGCGGCAATCACGTCTTCGTTGCTGTACGCAGGGCCGAGGTAGACATGCTCCATCTTCTCGACCGGCACGCCACGTGCGTGGGACACATAGGCCGCAGCGCCGACCGCGGTGCCGGCATCTCCGGATGCAGGCTGAACGAACAGTTCTTTCACGTCAGGACGGGCAATGATCTTCTGGTTCAGCTTCACGTTCAACGCGCAGCCACCCGCAAAAGCCAGCTTGCCAGTCTCTTTGAGAATGTCGCCCAGATAATAATCAATCATTTGCAGCGACAGCTTTTCAAACAGCGCTTGCATGCTGGCCGCGTAGTGGATGTACGGCTCGTCGGCGATATCGCCTTCGCGCTTTGGCCCCAGCCACTCGATCAGTTTTGGCGAGAAGTAGAACCCCTTGCCGTTTTCTTTGTAGCGGCGCAGGCCGATGACGTTGGCGTACTCGGTGTTGATCACCAGTTCGCCGTTTTCAAACGAGGCCAGACGCGAGAAATCGTACTTGCTGGCGTCGCCGTACGGCGCCATGCCCATGACCTTGAACTCGCCGTCGAGCATCTCGAAACCGAGGAACTCGGTAATCGCGCCATACAGGCCGCCGAGGGAGTCTGGATCGAAGAATTCCTTGAGCTTGGTAATCTTGCCGTTTTCGCCATAACCGAAGAAGGTCGTGGCGTATTCGCCCTTGCCATCGATGCCCAGAATCGCGGTTTTCTCTTTGAAACCCGAGCAGTGGTAAGCGCTGGAAGCGTGGGCCAAGTGGTGCTCAACCGGTTCAATCTTGATTTTCTTCGGGTCAAAACCCAATTGCTCAAGGCAGAACACAATCTTGTTGCGATAGCGCTTGTAACGACGGTTGCCCATCAGGATCGCGTCAAGGGCGCGGTCCGGGGCGTACCAGTAACGCTTGGCATAGTGCCAGCGTGCCTTGCCGAACAAGCTGATCGGGGCGAACGGAATCGCCACCACGTCAACGTCAGACGGTTTGATACCCGCTTGCTCAAGGCAAAATTTCGCAGACTCGTAGGGCATGCGGTTCTTTGCATGCTTATCACGTACGAAGCGCTCTTCCTCAGCCGCCGCTACCAGCTTGCCGTCGATATAGAGGGCTGCGGAGGGATCATGGCTGAGGGCGCCGGACAGGCCAAGAATCGTCAATGCCACTGGGTTAGCCTCTTTAGAGTGCAGGCAGGCGGCAGGCGCCTGAAAAAAGGGTGCACTGCGCGCAAAGCGCAGAAACAACTAAAGGGCGGGATTATAGCGTAAAGACGCCAAGAATGACCCAGCGCGATTTGCCACGCCCAACCCATCCATCGTATGCACGTTCCCACGAGCGTGGGGCTACCCCCCAGCGAGCACATTGAGGGAGCACAATACGTATATAGGCCCTGTTCGCCCGAGCTTTGCGATTCCCTGTGAGGACATCCTCACGTGCATCTGCACACGTCTAAAACAGGAACACGCAATGTCCACTTACCTGGAACAATTCAAAAACGCTCATCGCGAATTACTCGAACTGCACAGCGCTACCCCTGACCTGACCCTCTCACTGAATCACCGACTGCGGGCGTTCTTCCCGAGACTGCCTGAAAAAGCGCACACCGATTTGCTTTACCTCACCCATGAACAACCACCGCTCCCGGGACAAGCCCCGGTTATCGTCAGTCAAACGCTTGGCGCGATGATTGAAGAGTGTTACCTCACAGGTCAGGTGCCTACTTTCGAGCAAGGCTCGATTCATATTTACAATCAGGCGCTAACGCTGGATGAGCGGCATCGCACCCGGGGGATCACCCCGCACGAACTCGAGCGGTATCTCGATTACGCGACTAAATACATGGAGCGATGTGTAATTGATGCACTGAAAGATTTTTGGGAAACCCCACAGGCAGACTTCGATGGGCTCACTGCGAAAAACAAACTGGACCAGATCTTTCTCGATTTGCTCGTCGCCGAAAGCCACCTGCGTCATCAGGACAAAACTCTGAGCAAGGCCGCTCTGGACGCCATCATTCAGGTCTTTGATCCACCTATAACGCTCCCACCAACCCCTCCTCAAGACACACTCGGCCTCTACAGCGTGGCCTTGAAAAGCGATCAGCAGCAGATCGGCACACCGCTCAACGGGGTCTTTATCATCAGCGATGCAGACCTTCCGGGGATACACCCCCCGAGACGAGCCGCAGGTATGGACGATGCCTCTGACGAAAAGTCAGCAGATGATCCAACTGCTCGCACGGTGGTCCTTTTCACCCCGGCCAACGGACTGGAAACCTTCGAGTCCCTCAAAGACCTTACGCAAGAGTTAAAGGCAAGACTGCGTGACGTCCATCAACGCGAGGCCTTGCTTGACTGCGTGTTGGCCCAGGATCGAGCGCGCGCCCTCACACAAGGTGTCGTGGAGTACCGCACGATCACCCAAGATACCGGGACGTTTTACAGTCAGGATCTGATCCATAAACAACACCACGATATGCGCCATGCCTGGGCAGAGGCGCGGACAAATAAAGCAGACCTCAGCCTTGAGCAACTGTTTGAATGCGTCAAACACTCCCTGCACTCAAGCCTGCCCCTCAAACCCGAGCGCATCTTGCGGGCGCGCCAAACCCGTCTGATTGAGGCGCAATTGCCGAGCTGGCTTAAAAACGCCTCCGATGCCGATAAAGTTCAATGGCGACTGGCCGTTGAGCGCCTCAATTTCGAACGTCTGGCCTCGGAAAGCTCACAGGCTCAGTCCATCACTGAAAGCGGGAAAAAAAATACGCTGCTGGGTTATGCCCGCCTGCAACTCAAGCAAACAATAAAAGCGGATCACAGCATAGAGGTCGACCCCGACACCATTATCATCTCGACCACCGAAGCATTGCAGACAGGCGCCGTGATTAACCCGTTCGGTGGTTCCGCGTTCGCCGCAGGGTTCAGCACTGATCGAACCGGACCAACCATTACGTATAAAAATACGCGTCACCGCTTGACCGAACTGGCGCTCCTCAATGTGGGGCAACTCGACACCACCTTTTCCCTGACGGCACAGGTGCTTGACGCCAACGGCAATACACACCCGATACTCACCCACAGCTACATCAAGAATTTAGTCCGCAGGATCGATGTGGGGGAACGCTACAAAACCAAACTCAACAACTTGCTAGTCAGGTCCCCGCATGCGCACTGGCGCAAGGAACGCTACGTCGCACTCAAGACCGCGCAATTGAAGTTGGACCTGATAGAAGCCCAGTTATCCGGCACCCTTAACAATGAACAGGCGGCATGGGTCAGGACGGCAATGGAGCACCCCGTCGACAGCACCCGACCTCTGTTCAACGGCGCAAAAATAAAAGTCCATCTGCCGATGTTGCGCTACAAACCCTTGCCAGGGTTACTGGCCTTTAGCTCTACAGGCTCGAGTGGCCTGGTGTGTTACCTCCCGGATGCACCTGACCGAAACTGGTTCGTGGTCGCCACATCGCGCAATGAGTTGGCGCGCAAGCTGTCGTCGCAGGTTTTACGCCCCTACCTCTTGAACCGCGTGACAGCCTCTCAACGGCCCTATATTCAGACGCTCCTCAATGACGGCCTGACTGATACCGACCTGCGTTTTCAAATAGTCGAGCACCAGCAGTTTTATGAAGCGTCGTACGACACCGAGGCCATGTACGCCATCAGGGAGGCCGACGAGCAATCGACCTCAACCTATGAAAGCAATCTCAACACGGCCAAGGAAACAATTCTGACAGCGATTGATGTGGTGTCTTTTGTCTTGCCCACCAAAGTGTTGCTGCCCATCGTGATGTTGCGTTTTGCTTACCAGATTGGACTCGGCCTGGATGCACTCGCGCGCGGAGAAGAGCACGAGGCATTTCTGAACTTCATAGAGTCCATCGCTCACCTGACAGATGGTGCCTCAGACTTCGCTGGCTCAGCGGTGTTTGGGCGAGCCATTCGCCAACGTGCCCGGCTGCCGGCACCTGCCCTCAACCCCAACGCAGCCACGCCACCTCCCAGCAGCGGGCTCACGTTACGCACAGGTGAGGAGTACGGCACTGGCGCCTACGAGCTCACACGGGTGAGCGATGGCCGAACCCAGAGCACGCACTACCTAAAAGACAGCCGTAACAACTACTACCGCTGCCAGTACGACAGCCTGGACGCAACATGGCGGGTGATTGATACCCGTGAACCCAGCGCGTTTTATCGCCAGCCGGTCAGTCAACTGTCGTCGGGAGACTGGGATCTAAACCAGACATTGGCAGCGATCAGGCAAAGGATCGCGATAGAGGAGGTCATCGAGAGCGCTCAGGTTTCAGGCATCAACCTGGCCGGTAAAACGCCTGATGAACAAGGCATCTATCGTCTGTCCAACATGAGGTATATCGAACAAAGTGGCTTGGTGTTTGAAGTCCGCAGTGGCTGGTTAGGACGCGACTGGTACTTGCACATACCAGGAGGGTCTAGCCACACGACCTCCTATAAAGTTCGGCGTGTATCCGATCACTGGGAAATCAAACACCGCCTATCACCCACCACGAAACGCTGGGAACTGCTGGTACGTCAAGGTGTACAGCTGCCCCCTGCGCCCGCTGTCGTACTTCACACGCCGCACGACGTAGCCCTTGAATACAACACCGACGTGCAAAACTTGCTGACACACAGCAGAAAACTGCTGATCAATGGCGTAACTTCAAGTGACCCCAAACTTCACGACGCTGCTACGTTCTTCAAAAGGCACCGGGCAAACCTGCTAGCGGATGCACAGGCGTTCCTCAACACGTCACCCACCAAACCTCGCCCCTTAAAGCCTGATCTTGCGGCCAATGAAAAGGCGAGCGTCATATTTGACCGTTTATATGAAAACACCCAAGGCGTGATCATTGGGGAAGCACACGCCAGCCAGTCAGGCAAAAAAATACTGATCGAACAGATGGCCCACCTGGCCAGAAACAAAGTCGACACCTTATTTTTAGAACACCTGCAAACAGATGCACATCAAACCTACCTGGATGATTTTTCTGCACGTAAAAAAATACCTGCCGGGCTGGACAAATTTCTCAAAGAACAAGATGCAGGCCACGGAGTTGACACCGCCAGCGCCCATAATTACAGCAACCTGGTGCGCTGCGCCGTGCAACACGGCATTAAAATCAAAGCCCTTGATTGCATGGCCAGTTACCACCTGAACGGCCTCGCGCAAGGTCATCAACCCCGGGTGCGCTACGAAATGTTCAGCTATACCGCTTCGCAGATCATTCGAGCGCATACCGCACAAAACCCTGGCCAAAAATGGATCGCCCTTGTGGGCAACTCTCACGCCAATACGTTCGTGGGGGTTCCAGGACTGGCAGAGCTGGAAGGCGCCATAGGGCTGCGTGTACTGGATGCGCCCCCTGGCAGCAGCCCCACATTAAAGAAAGATTTCAGCGAGGTGATAGCGCCGCAATACCCGAAAACGGATTACTTTTATTTGAAAAACGACTACGTGATGGAAATGGAAATCCCCGGGACAACACCACAAAAAGCGCCCCTGTCGCCCGCGCAAATTGAGCAGAAACTCAGCCAGCCCGGCCTTTACATAGTTGAAAATAACCCAGTCGATGGTGCTCAGCTCATCCACCGTTCAAACAACAATCAAATCATCCGTACCCGACTGCAAGCCGATGCTCATGGCGAGCTTTTTATAGAGCGCCCTAACTGGCAGGGTATTCATTTGGTTCGCTACAAAGACATGAATGAACTGACCATAGCTTTGTATGAATACGGTCTGCGCCAGCTCAAATAACCTATAGAACTCAGTCACTCACACCTTCGCAAGGACGACAGAACGTCGTCCTTGCCTGTTACTTTTACTGGCTATAAGACCCTCACCCGTTAAACTTCATCTTCTCTGCTAGCCTGATACCCATCGCCCAAGACGGGTCGCGTCCCACGGAACTCCGATATCCCTCATGAATTTTTTTGTTCCCGCTCACTTTGCCCTGCTTCTGCCGTGCCTGGTGCTTACCCAAAACAGCCACGCTGAACCCGCACCGCTGGAGCTCGACCCCAGCGTGATTACCGGTTCACGCAGCGTCAGCCCAAGCTTTGATCTGCCGTACTCAATCGATAGCATCAGCCAGGCGCAAATCCAGGATGGCCAACTGGGCATCAATGCCTCTGAGGTGCTGACCCGCGTACCAGGGCTGGTGGTGCAGAACCGTCAGAACTACGCACAGGACTTGCAAATTTCGTCCCGTGGTTTTGGCGCTCGCTCAGCGTTCGGGGTGCGGGGGATCAAGCTGATTGCCGACGGCATCCCGGCCAGTACTCCGGATGGGCAGGGCCAGGCGGCCACCTTTAACCTCGACACCGCCGAGCGCATAGAAGTGCTGCGTGGCCCGGCTGCCACGCTGTACGGCAGTAATGCGGGCGGGGTGATTCAAATGTTCTCCCGCGACGGCGAAGGCCCGCCACGCATCGGTGCTGAAACCCTCGTAGGCAGCGACGGCATGAGCAAAAACCACCTGACGGCCGAAGGTGCGGTTGATGACGTGGGCTTTGTGCTCGACGCTTCGCGCATGGACACCGACGGCTATCGTGACCACAGCGCCGCCCGCCGCGATCAGACCTTTGCCAAGCTCAATCTGAAGCCCGACGAAGACAGCAAGCTGGCCCTGATTTACAGCAGCCTTGAGCAAAACGGCACACAAGACCCACTGGGCCAAAGCTGGGCCGCTTATAAAGCCGACCCCCGCTCAGTGACACCCAACGCCCTGATCTACAACACCCGTAAAAGCATCGACCATCAGCAAGTGGGCATGAACTACGAACGCTACATTGGCGATGCGACGTTACAGGTCAATGCGTACACCGGCACACGAAGCGTGATTCAGTATTTGGCTATTCCACCTGCCGCCGCCAGCAATAAACAAGGCGGCGGTGTCGTGCAGTTCGACCGCAAGTTCTATGGCGGCAGCCTGCGCTGGATGCAACCGGTCGATGGCGTACCGGGTGACCTGACGGTGATTGGCGGCCTGGACTACGACCAAAGCCAGGACAGCCGCCACGGCTACAATAATTTCGTCGGCGATCAACTGGGTGTCAAAGGCGCCTTGGTGCGTGACGAAATCGACACCGCGCGCAGCCTCGACCCGTATGTACAGGCCAACTGGGCGCTGGATAACTGGACGGTGCAGGCCGGCTTGCGTTACAGCACGATGGAAATGGACGTCCATGATCAATTTTTGAGCAACGGTGACGCCAGCGGCACCAAACGCTACGAAAAAGCCACGCCGTCCATCAGCGTCATGTACGCCTTCACTCCTGAACTGCATGGCTATGTCAGCGCGGGCAAAGGGTTTGAAACTCCAACCCAGGCTGAATTGGCCTACTCGCCGAGCGGCGACGGGTTCAACTTCGGGCTTAAGCCTTCAGAAAGCACTCAATACGAAATGGGTTTGAAGGCTCAACTCAACAACACCCGCATCAATGCCGCCATCTTCCAGATAACGACAGAAGATGAACTGGTGGTGCTGAGCAACACGGGTGGCCGCACCACCTATCAAAACGCCGGTCGCACCTTACGTCGAGGCTTCGAACTGGGCGTCGAAAGCCAGCTTGCCGAACACTGGACCACCACCCTCGCCTATACCCGCCTGCAAGCCACTTACGACAGCAACTTCACCAGCGCAAGTGGCACGATCGACAAAGGCAACTACCTGCCGGGCGTACCGCAAACCACCTTGTTTGCCGAAGTGAACTGGAAACCCACTGACTGGCTAAGCACGGCTGTGGAAGGCATGTACCGCAGCAAGGTCTATGTGGAAGACACCAACACCCAAAAAGCGGCCCCGGCCTACACCGTCTTCAACTGGCGTGCGCAATTTGAACAAAAGGTCGAGCACTGGACCTTCCATCAGACCCTGCGACTGGACAATCTGCTGGATCGCCAATACGTGGGCTCCGTAATCGTGGGTGACACTAACAATCGCTACTACGAAGCCGCACCGGGCCGTTCGTGGTACGCCGGTGCCGGAGCGCAGTACAGCTTTTGATCTGTTGCCTCACACGTCTTTCGGCAGGCGCGCATCAATCACTTGATGCAGCGCACTGTCCGCAGGCCAGTTGCGCATAAAGCGCGCACGGTCACGGGCATAGGCCGGCGCAAAGCTGCCTGGGGATGAGTGTTGGCACATAGAATCCAGATCAATCAACGCCCAGCGCCCATCGTCCCAGAACACGTTATGACCCTTGAGGTCACCGTGGCTGATGCGCTCTCGAATCAAACTGGCAAACAATTGATCCAGCGCCTGTAACTCGGCTTCTGGTGCATTCCCGTGTTCAACATAGGGGGCAAAACGCGCAATGATGTCCGGGCCCGACAGGTAATCGGTCACCAGAAACGCTTTGCCGCGCAACCACAAAAATCGGGTTTCAAGCAGTGCCAGCGGCTTGGGCGTGGCGATGCCAAGGAAGGCCAGCCGATTGCCTTCACGCCACGAATGCCAGGCCCGGCTCGGCCGCCAAAAGCGGCTCAGCCAATGGGTGAAGCCTTTGATGTTGTAACGCTTGAGTACCAGCGGGCGCCCTGCCATTTCGATTTTGCCCACCGTGGCTGTGCCACCGGTTTTGTACAGATGGCTTTTATCGAGCAAAGCATCGGCATGCACCAGTACAGGCAACATGGCCGCCTCCTCTTCGCGACGCACGGCGCGCAAGGCAAACGCCCCGCGTTGCACGCTGAACAGGGTGCAATCACGGCCCGTCTTGTTTAGAAAATCATTCAAGCGCCAACTGCGCACTTTTTCGACCTGTTTTAGCAGGGCTTCAAGTGGCAACGCGTTTTCGCCGTTGCTCAGCAGGTAATGCACCAGCAGCTCTTCGGTAAACGGCTCAAGGGATTTGGGCAGTTGCGCAAAAAACACCCCGAGGTTTTCCAGCACTTTGTCACGAGACAGGGGTTTGCCGGCCTGCTCGACACAAATACCGGCGCCATCAATCAGATACAACTGACCGTTGTGACGCAGCAGGTTGTCCAGGTGCAAATCTTCCTGCCATACGCCTTTGAGGTGCATCTGGCCAATCGCCGCCAAGGCTTGCCCCAGCACCGCTTGCTGTTCATCGGCCAGCACCGGCAAATCCTGCACCGCCTTCCAGGCCTCATCGAGGCTTTGCGCGCCGTCCAGAAACTCGAACAACAACCAGCCGCCCTCACCTTCCAACAAGCCATCGGCCAGCAATTGAGGCGTGGTCAAACCTTGCTCGGCCAGCAGTTGCACACCGGCCAGCTCACGCCCGAACTCACGCGCCGCTTTGCTGCCGACCATCAACTTGGCCAGCACCGTACGCCCACGCCAGACGCCTGCACCGACATAACGCTGACCCGGCAGCACACGCAGCAAGGTCAGCATCTGCAACTGCGCAGGCCCGGCAGCGTCAGCCAGTTCAATGCTCAGCGGCAAGCCCGGCGTACGCCCGGCGTGTTGCAGTTCGGATAAGCGCATCAGCGAGTTTCCTTATGTGTGCGACGACCGTTCAAACGCTCAAGCCAGGTGTTCACCAGAGCGCTGTCGTGCGGCTGATCGAGATAGGCGGCCAACAGCGCGCGCACTTCAGCCTCGCCCCAGGCATGGGCGCGGCGCAGCAACGGTTCGAGGTCTTTGACACGGTCGCGCTGGCCCAGCAGCAATGGCCGGGTTTTCTCTAGGTCGATCAGTTGCGCGCGGTAGGCATCGCCGTTTGGCTGCAAGAAAATATGCTTGGGATAGAAACACCCGTGAACCTGACGCAAGCCGTGCAGCTGGCGCGCCAGTTGGCCGCAGGCCAACACAATCGCCTGCTGCTGTTGCTCGGTCAGTTGCGGCCATTGGGCCAACAGCGAATCGAGGTCGTTCCAGCCATCCAGCGCACGGGTCATCAAAATGGCCCGACGCTCACCCGGCACTTTTCGCTCACCAAAAAAGACCGCTTCGAGCGCAGGAATACCTAACTGCTGATAGCGCTGGATATTGCGAAACTCGCGGGCAAAGCTGGGCTCGCCCAGTGGGCTGTGCAACGTACGGGTCAAGTAGTTGCTCTGGCGCTTGAGATAGAAACCCTGACCTTCGCAATCCAGTCGAAACACACTGCTCCAGCCATCGCCACTGGTGTTGGGTTCGTCCACCGCATCAAGCTGCACGTTCCACAAGGCATCAAAATTGGCCAGACCATTGCGCTCTAGCAAGGCGCGGTCAGCGGGCGTCACAAAATCAGTCATTCCCGGCCCTCAAAAAAACGCACGATATGGCGGACTCGTTCCTTGTCTGCGGCGTTGAGCGTCGTTCGCCCGGTGTATTGAAAATAAAAGCGTAAACGCTGAGTGTAAGACAGGTGGTATTTAGCCACTTTATCCAGGCACGCCAAATCTTTGGTAATGCGGTACTTGAGCCAGAAACCGCGCCAGAAATCACCATTCGGGCAATCGATCAGGTACAGCTTGGGCTGGTCGTCGATCAGCAGGTTGCGCCACTTCAAGTCGTTATGCGTAAAGCGATGGTCATGCATGGTCTTGGTGCAATGCGCCAATTGGCGACTCACGCAATCGACCCAGGCACGGTCCTTGAGCAACGGATCGTAGTTGTCCGCCAAGTCCGACAGGTCTCGGGTGTTGGGCAATTCGCGAGTGATCATGGCGCCACGGGAGTAGGCAAAGCCACTGCGCTCAAGACCCCACGCCACCACTTCAGCCGTGGGAATACCCCACTTGGCGAAGCGTTTGAGGTTCTGCCACTCCGACTTCACCCGCGGGCGTCCCACATAGCGGCGCAAGCCTTTGCCTGCGCCGGTGTAGCGTTTGACGTAGTAATTGACCCCGCCACGCTCCACACGAATCACTTCAGACAAGGGGTCACGGGTCAGGTGCACGCCCTGCAAGGCAAACACCGCATCCAGGCTGCCAAAATCCGCGGCCAACTCACTGTAAGCAGGGTCCAGATTCCATCCCGCCATTACAGTGCATCTCCGTGACGCAGTTTGCGTGCGTAAAGTTTGCTCGCCTTGCTTTCCAGCCATGTCAGCAGTCTGGCTTCATCGCGCAGAATCTGACGCAACGGCTGCTGGAAATAACCCCGCAGGAAGCGCAACTTGTCACGTTGCGTCAGACCAATGTCCAGTGCCGAGAAATACAACGCAGCCAGATCCTTATTGCGCCAGCGGTTGCTGAGCACCGTGTGGATCTGCGCGCGATGCAGATCAATGATCGACAGGCGTAGCTGAGTCACCGTGACCGGTGTGTCGGTGTGCAGCAAAAAATGGCAGATGTAACAGTCGCGATGGTTCACACCTGCGCGGTGCATCATGCCGGTCATGCGTGCCACTTCAGCAATCAGTGCGCGCTTGAGCGGCGGCTGTGGCGGCTGCTTGACCCAATTGAGGGTGAAGTCTTCCAGGCTGATAGTCGGCGCCAGCTCTTCAGTGACAATGAACGAATGCTGGGTCGCCGGGTTGCTACCTTTTTCGCCATACGCGACAGCCGTCATGGTGGGTACGCCGACTTCTGTCAGGCGCTGGATTGCACGCCATTCCTGGCCTGCACCCAACACGGGCAGCTTGGCCGACAGCAGGTTTTTGAACACCTCACCCCAGCCAATGCCACGGTGAATTTTTACAAAATAACCACGCCCGTCGACGACGGTACGCAAGGTACGACGCCCTTCCAGCTCGCGGTATACCTCACCCTCCAGGCGCTCGACTTCGGCAAAGGCATCGCGCCCGGCCCACAGGCTCTTGAACGGTTCAGCCAGTATCAGTTTCATCAGTGTTGCTCCGCCAGAATCACATCCGCAGCATGTTGCGGCATGCTATAGAGGTCGGCCGTCTGCGCGTAGGTCAGGCCGTTACGGCTCCAGGCTGCGCGCGCAGCATCATCGGACAACATGTGAGTCAAATAATCATTGAGTTGCGACTGTTCGAACGGCTCGTCCAGTACGCGGCCTGCATCAGCATCGGCGATGTAATGGGCATAGCCGCACACCGCGCTGACCAACACAGGCAAGCCCGCCACCAATGCTTCCAGGAGTACGGTGCCGGTGTTCTCGTTATAGGCCGGGTGAATCAGCAAGTCAGCACCCAACAGGAAGCGCGGAATATCGCTGCGCCCTTTGAGAAACTGCACATGCTCGCCCAGCCCCAGCGTCGCGCTTTGCAATTGGAAAACCTTGGGATCGTCCTGACCAATGACAAACAAACGCGTACGTTTTTTCAGCTCGGCCGGCAACGCCGCCAGCGCCTTGAGGCTGCGGTCGACACCCTTGGTCTTGAACCCCGAACCGATCTGCACCAGCAGCAGATCGTCGTCTGCCAGCTTGAATTCGCGGCGGAACTCGGCACGAATCTCGGCCGCATTGGGCGGCGCACGACGGTCCAGTGCAATACCCGGCGGCAGCAAGTGAAAGCGCTCTGCCGGGGTGTGGTAATGCTTGATGAACAGCGGTTGCTGGACTTCGGAAATCATCAGGATTTCAGTCTTGGCGTCCTTGTCGAACACCGCACGCTCGTACTCGGCAAAATGCTTGTAGCGCTTGAAATAGCGGTAGAACGAATGACGCAGGTTCTGCGCCTTGTCTTCAAAACAACCATCGGCGGCGTAGTACACGTCCAGCCCCGGCATTTTATTGAAGCCAATCAGGCGGTCGACCGGGCGCTTGGCCAGATCGGCCTGCATCCAGGCGAGCATTTTCTCGTTGCGGGTGTGATTGTGGAACGCCTTGACCGGCGCGACCAACACTTCAAAACCGGGCGGAATGTCACCTTCCCAAATCATCGTGTACACACGGATTTGATGGCCACGCTGCTGGCATTCCAGCGCGATGCGCATGAAATCGCGTTGCAGCCCGCCAAACGGGAAATATTTGTACAGTACAAAAGCCAGTTGCATCAGCGCAGTTCCTCAGCCAGTAACAACGTGCTTAATCGACTCGCGACACGCTCAGGGTTCAAACGGGTGAAGCACAAAGGCCACTCGTTTTTCAGATCAAACCGCTGCTGGTCCTGTGCAGTCGGAGTGTAGGTGCATTTTTTTTGCAGGCACGGCGCACACGGAAAATCGCTGGCCAAATGGATTTGTGCCTTGCCATAAGCACCGGTCAGGCCGGGATTGGTCGGGCCAAACAGGGAAATGGTGGGCACATCCAGTGCCGCCGCCAAATGCCCCAACCCGGTATCCACTGCCACACACGCGCTGGCACTGGCCAACACTTTGGCAACGCCCGCCAGGTTCAACTTGGGCAACACCACGGCATGCGGCAGACCGCTGGCAATGCGCTCGGCGCGAGCCTTTTCAGCCGGGTTGCCCCAGGGCAAACGCACCTCGACACCCAGATGACCCATGCGAATGGTTAAATCGCGCCAATACACCTCCGGCCAGTGCTTGGTGTCCCACGTGGTGCCGTGCAGAAACAATACGTAGGGTTTCTTGCGCGGTAATTCAACCAAGCGATCAACGTCGAGGCCGTAATCACCCAGCCCTTTGGGCAGGTCGTAACCCAGCGCAACGGCAAATAACTGACGCAAACGCTCAACCGCGTGCTGCCCGCGAGCCACGGCCAGGCGACGCTGATAAAAACGGCTGGCCAAGGGTTCCCGGGCCGAGTTTTTGTCCAGCCCGGCCACCGGTGCGTTGACGTAACGGGTCAGCCACGCGCTTTTTACCAGCCCTTGGGCGTCAATCACGAGGTCGTATTTTTCGGCGCGCAGGCTTTGTTTAAACCGCTTCCACTCACCGCTCTTGAGGGTTTGCCAGATATTTTTGCGCCAGCGACGAATGGCCACCGGGATCACCTTGCCCACCGCAGGGTGCCAGGTCGGGATCTCGGCAAAGCCTTCTTCCACAACCCAGTCAAAGGTAATGCCCGGAATCGCCCGCGCCGCATCGGTCAACGCCGGCAGCGCATGAATCACATCCCCAAGGGATGAGGTTTTCACCAACAGAACGCGCACCTAGTTGACCTCGACCACAGAACCCTGCAACCGCTGCAAGGCTTCAAGCACAGGCGCAGGCATCAGTTCACGCAGGCAGTTGTAGTGCCCGAAACGGCAGGTGCGATCAAAACAAGGGCTGCATTCAAGACCCAGACGCACAATCTCGACCTTGTCGGCCAAGGGCGGAGTGAAACCCGGCGAGGTCGAACCGTACACCGCCACCAGTGGGCGATTGAGCGCCGCAGCCACGTGCATCAGCCCGGAATCGTTGGACACCACGGCGTCCGCGCACGACAGCAAGTCGATGGCTTCAGCCAGTGACGTCTCGCCACTGAGGTTGACGGACTCTTCACGCAGGCCGGGAATCAAGCGTGCGCGAATGTCTTCACCCACGCCATGATCGTTTTTGGAGCCAAACAGCCAGACTTGCCAGCCTTCGCGGATCTTTTGCTCGGCCACTGCAGCGTAGTGCTCGGACGGCCAGCGCTTGGACTCACCGAACTCGGCGCCAGGGCACAGCGCCAGCACTGGCCGGTCCATCGTCAGACCAAACTTGTTCAGCGCGCCGTCGCGGCTCACCGGGTCAATTTGTAAATCAGGGCGCGGGTATGGCCGGGGCAAGTCTGCGCCCGGCTCATACGCCAGCGCCATAAAGCGCTCGATCATCAGCGGGTAACGCGCTTTATCGAGCGTGCGCACATCGTTAAGCAGGCCGTAACGGAACTCGCCGCGCCAGCCCGTACGTTTGGGGATGCCGGCGAAAAACGGCACCAGGGCCGATTTCAACGAGTTAGGCAGCAGGATGGCCTGATCGTACTGGCCCTTGAGGGACTTGCCGATCTTGCGCCGCGTAGCCAGTTCCAGCACGCCGTGGCCGAGCGGAAAGCTCAAGGCCTGGCGCACTTCAGGCATGCGCTCAAGGATGGGCCGGCTCCACTCGGGGGCCAGCACATCGATTGCACACTCTGGGTGACGCTGTTTCAGGCACTGGAACAGTGTCTGCGCCATCACCATGTCACCGACCCAGCTGGGCCCAACGATCAAAATATTCATAAGTTTCCATAAACAAGCAAGGGAGGCATTCGCCTCCCCGCTGTGATGCCATATCGCTTTATTTGACCAGTGTACGCCACTCTGGGTGGTTCGATGTTTTGCCGGTCACTAGATCAAAGTAGGCTTTTTGCAGTTTTTCAGTAATCGGGCCACGACGGCCGATACCAATTTGACGACCGTCCACTTCGCGAATCGGCGTTACTTCAGCGGCGGTGCCGGTAAAGAACGCTTCGTCGGCGATGTACACCTCGTCGCGTGTAATACGTTTTTCAACAAACTTGTAGCCGTGCTCAGTGGCCAGCGTCAGGATCGTGCTGCGCGTGATGCCGTTCAGGCACGCCGTCACGTCCGGGGTGTAAATCACACCGTCTTTGACCAAAAACACGTTCTCGCCTGAACCTTCGGCCACAAAGCCTTCCGGGTCCAGCAACAGCGCTTCGTCAGCACCGCCGGAAATCGCTTCCTGCAAGGCCAGCATCGAGTTGATGTAGTGACCGTTGGCCTTGGCGCGGGTCATGGAAATGTTCACGTGGTGACGGGTAAAGGAGCTGGTGCGCACCTTGATCCCGACTTCCAGTGCTTCGGCGCCCATGTAGGCACCCCAGCTCCACGGCGCAATGATCACATGAACCTTCAAACCGGTGGCGCGCAGGCCCATGGCTTCAGATCCGTAGAACACCATCGGGCGGATATAGGCGCTGTCGAGGTTGTTTTCACGCACCGCCAGGCGGGTCGCTTCATTGATTTCGTCTTTGCTGAACGGGATCTTCATGCCCATGATGTGGGCCGAATCGAACAGGCGGTCGGTGTGCGCCTGCAAACGGAAAATCGCCGCGCCTTGCGGGGTTTCGTAAGCGCGCACACCTTCAAACACGCCCATGCCGTAGTGCAATGTATGGGTCAGCACGTGGGTTGTGGCATCGCGCCACGGCACCAGCTTGCCGTCATACCAGATCACACCATCACGATCAGCCATCGACATCATTACGCTCCTCAAAGAATCCAGCACCTGCACCACACGGCATCAGGCAAATTGGACGGGCCTTATGGACCCGCCGGATACGTTCTTACAGCTTTAACTCTGTGTGTGAGCCAACTCACTCGTTAGCTCAATCCTAGCTCGGACCAAATGCGCCGTACGTGTTGGCGTTCGACCACAAATTGATCCCCCGTGACCACCCCGGCCTCCTTCTGCAAGGCTTGCCGGTGGGCGACGGCGCGAAAGGCTTTGTAAGCCTCGCGCAACAGACTGGCATCAGCAGCAGGCATCAGCCCGGCGTCTTCCAGCCCTTCCAGAATGCGGATGTTATCGGTGTAGCGCAGTAACGCCGGGTGTTCCCTGGACCACGCCAGGGCCGCGTATTGCACCATAAATTCAATATCGACGATACCTCCGGCGTCCTGCTTGAGGTCGAAGGGCACCGTGGGCTGGAAGGCATTTTGCGCCGTACCGGCAACCGTGATGCGAGTGCCCAGGTTGTCACGCATTTTGGCGCGCATCTCGCTGACTTCCTGGCGCAGCGTCGGCAGGTCGCGCTCACGCTCCAGCACATGGGCGCGGACCTTCTCGAACGCCGCACCGACCTGTTTACACCCCACCAACACGCGCGCCCGCACCAACGCCTGATGTTCCCAGGTCCAGGCTTCGTTTTCCTGATAACGCTCAAAGGCGCCCAGCGAACTGACCAACAAGCCCGAAGCCCCTGAAGGACGCAAGCGCATGTCAACTTCATACAGCTGACCGGAGTTGGTTTGTGCGGTCAGTAAATGAATGATTCGCTGGCCCAGGCGGGTGAAAAACTGCGCCCCGTCGATCGGTTTGACACCATCGGTTTCGGCATTGGGGTCGCCGTCGTGAATAAACACCAGATCCAGATCCGAGCCATGCCCCAATTCGATCCCGCCGACCTTGCCATAGCCGACAATAATAAAGCCGGGGTCGCACAGGCTGCCGTCGCTGCGCAGCGGCGTACCGTACTTGGCCACCGTCTGGCGCCAGGCCAGTGCCAGCACTTGTTCCAGAATGGCTTCAGCCAGCCAGGTCAGGTAATCACTGACTTTCATCAGGGGCAGGCTGCCCGCGATTTCCGAGGCCGCCACCCGCAAACGGTGCGCCAGCTTGAAGTTACGCAGCGCTTCCATTTGCTGTTCAAGGTCGTCTTCGGGAATGCGGGTCAAACGCTCGCGCAGCTCGGCAGCCAATTCAGGCGCCAACGGTGGCTTGAACAATCGGCCCTCGTTAAGCAATTCGTCGAGCAACAGCGGGAAGCGGGTAATTTGCTCGGCAATCCACGGGCTGGCCGCGCACAGGGTCAGCAAACGGCGCAGTGCATCGGGGTTCTCTGTCAGCAACACTAAATAAGCTGAACGTCGCGCAACCGCTTCAACCAGCGGCAAGACCCGCTCCAGCACCAGATCGGGATTGGCGTGCTCCACCGCCTGAGCCAAGAGCCGCGGGATAAAGGCATCGAGCCGCTCGCGCCCCAAACGCTGCATCGCACGCAACTGCGGGCTGGCACGCAGCGCGGCCAGTTGCTTCAAGGCTTTGGGGGCATCGACAAATCCGGCTTCTTCAAGCTGGGCGCAGGCGGCAGCATCGTCTTGAACCTCTTCCCACAAGGGCAGCCACTCACCACCAACGATCAGCTCACCTTCGTCGATGTCTTCATCCTCATCCGGGTCGGCAATGACCTGACGGAAATGCCAGTCGATACGCCCTCGCCATACCATCAGTTGCTCATGGAAAGCAGCCCAACTGTCGAAGCCCATCATAAAAGCGATGCGCGCCTGATCCTGCTCAGTGTCCGGCAGCATCTGGGTCTGACGGTCAGCAATGGCCTGTATCGCGTGCTCGGTGTAACGCAAGAATTCGTAACCTTCGCGCAACTCGCTCACCACAGCGGCTGGCAAATAGCCCTGCCCTTCGAGGATTTTCAGCACTTTAAGCAGCGGACGCTGCTGCAAGCTAAGGTCGCGCCCGCCGTGAATCAGTTGAAACGCCTGCGCAATGAACTCGACCTCACGAATGCCGCCCGCCCCCAACTTGATATTGTCGGCCATGCCTTTGCGCCGCACTTCCTGCTGAATCAGCTGCTTCATGGTGCGCAGCGCTTCAATGGCCGAAAAATCGAGGTAGCGTCGATAAACGAAGGGCCGCAGCAAATCGAGCAACTGTGCGCCCATCACCTGATCGCCGGCCACCACGCGGGCCTTGATCATGGCGTAGCGCTCCCAGTCGCGACCTTGATCCTGGTAATACTGTTCCAGCGCATTAAAGCTCAACACCAGCGCACCCGACGAACCATACGGGCGCAGGCGCATGTCGACGCGAAATACAAACCCGTCGACCGTCATCGGATCCAGTGCTTTGATCAGCCGCTGCCCCAGGCGGATAAAAAACTCCTGGTTATCCAGCGGGCGTTTGGCACCCACCGTCTCACCGCCCTCGGGATACGCAAAAATCAGGTCGATGTCGGACGACAGGTTCAGCTCTACCGCGCCGAGCTTGCCCATGCCCAGAATCACCATCTGCTGCGGCTCGCCGCTGCGGTGCCCCGTAGGCGTACCGAATTGTTGGCAATGGCGCTGATACAACCAACGGTAGGCCTGGTCTATAGAGGCGTCAGCCATGTCCGACAGATCGCGACAGGTTTCAATCAAATCGGCCTGCCGGGTGAGATCACGCCAAATAATCCGGATTTGCTGGCGAGTACGCTGACGGCGCAGCTCACGGCCCAACTCATCATCAGTGCTGGCCTGCTCAACCGCACCGCCAATCTGCCCGCACAGTTCACCGGGGGCATAACTGCGATCCAGCTCCCCGGAGCTCACCAACGCCAGAAACATCAAAGGGTCACGTAAGGCGTGCTCAATAAAGAAGTCACTGGCAGCACTGACCCGATTAAAGTCAGACCACCGATCCGACGACCAGTCATCCAGCCCGTGCCCGCCCGCAAGATCTGCGACCGCTGCGCGCCACGCGTGCTCTGCGCGGCTGGCAAGTGGCAACAAAAGGCTTGGAATGGGGACTAGCGAGGGAAGGCTCATGGTCTATCCTTGATCGGCGATAGGGTTGCCGGGTACCGTGACAGGAAGAAACAGCGGTTAAACCCGACTGTCTAACAAAGGTTATAAATAGCTTAATTTTTATCTTTATTGGCAGCAAACATGTACGCCAATCGCTTTCAAGTCAATATCCAACCAACATTATCGATTTTCCGCACAACACAACGGACCGCCAGCAGAGCACTTCGTGTAGTTTTACTACTGACCTGAACACTCGAAAGGCTGAAATGGCCGACGATTTGTAGTAAAACTACACAACGCCGGAAAACAAGCTTTCGGCGATCCAAGAATTTATGTCGTCTGCCCACAAGGCCAGTCGCAAACTCAGGCAACCGATTCTGGAAGCCTTTCCGCCCTGGAGCAAGCCATGCAAGACCTCGATCCCGTCGAAACCCAGGAATGGCTGGACGCCCTCGAATCGGTTCTCGACAAAGAAGGCGAAGAACGCGCTCACTACCTCATGACCCGTATGGGTGAGCTCGCTACCCGCACCGGTTCGCAATTGCCGTACGCCATCACCACGCCATACCGCAACACAATCCCCGTTACCCACGAAGCACGCATGCCTGGCGACCTGTTCATGGAACGCCGCATTCGCTCGCTGGTACGCTGGAACGCCATGGCGATGGTTATGCGCACGAATCTGAAAGATTCTGACCTGGGCGGTCACATCTCCAGCTTCGCCTCCAGCGCAACCTTGTATGACATCGGCTTCAACTACTTCTTCCAGGCCCCGACCGAAGAACACGGCGGCGACCTCATCTACTTCCAGGGCCATACCTCTCCAGGCGTTTACGCCCGTGCGTTCATGGAAGGCCGCATCACCGAAGACCAGATGAACAACTTCCGCCAGGAAGTCGACGGTCACGGTTTGTCGTCTTACCCGCACCCTTGGCTGATGCCTGATTTCTGGCAGTTCCCAACCGTCTCGATGGGCCTTGGCCCGATCCAGGCGATCTACCAGGCACGCTTCATGAAGTACCTGGAAGCACGCGGCTACATTCCAGCCGGCAAGCAAAAAGTATGGTGCTTCCTGGGTGACGGCGAGTGCGACGAGCCAGAATCCCTGGGCGCAATCTCCCTGGCTGGCCGTGAAAACCTCGACAACCTGATCTTCGTCATCAACTGCAACCTGCAGCGCCTCGACGGCCCGGTTCGCGGCAACGGCAAGATCATCCAGGAACTCGAAGGCGTGTTCCGCGGTGCTCAGTGGAACGTGACCAAAGTCATCTGGGGCCGTTTCTGGGACCCGCTGCTGGCCAAAGACGTCGACGGCATCCTGCAACGCCGCATGGACGAAGTCATCGACGGCGAGTACCAGAACTACAAAGCCAAAGATGGCGCATTCGTGCGTGAACACTTCTTCAACACGCCAGAACTCAAGGCGATGGTTGCTGATCTGTCCGACGACGAAATCTGGAAACTCAACCGTGGCGGCCACGACCCGTACAAGGTCTACGCGGCGTACCACGAAGCGGTCAATCACAAAGACCAGCCAACCGTCATTCTGGCCAAGACCATCAAAGGTTATGGCACGGGCGCCGGCGAAGCGAAAAACACTGCGCACAACACCAAGAAGGTTGATGTTGAAAGCCTGAAGCTGTTCCGCGATCGCTTCGACATTCCGGTCAAAGACGACGAAATCGAAAACCTGCCGTTCTTCAAGCCAGAAGCAGGCAGCGCTGAAGCGCGTTACCTGATGGAGCGTCGCACAGCACTGGGTGGCTTCGTGCCGCAGCGTCGCGCCAAGAGCCTGAGCATTCCGACCCCGCCACTGGACACCCTCAAGGCCATCCTTGACGGCTCCGGCGACCGTGAAATTTCCACCACCATGGCCTTTGTGCGCATCCTGGCACAGCTGGTGAAAGACAAGGACATCGGTCAACGCATCGTTCCGATCATCCCGGACGAAGCCCGTACCTTCGGTATGGAAGGCATGTTCCGTCAGTTGGGCATCTACTCGTCCGTTGGCCAGCTCTACGAGCCAGTCGATAAAGACCAGGTGATGTTCTACAAGGAAGACAAAAAAGGTCAGATTCTCGAAGAAGGCATCAACGAAGCAGGCGCCATGAGCTCCTTCATCGCGGCCGGTACTTCGTACTCCAACCACAACCAGCCGATGCTGCCGTTCTACATCTTCTACTCGATGTTCGGCTTCCAGCGTATTGGCGACCTGGCCTGGGCTGCTGGCGACAGCCGCACCCGTGGCTTCCTGATCGGCGGCACCGCCGGGCGTACTACGCTCAACGGTGAAGGCCTGCAACACGAAGACGGTCACAGCCACATTCTGGCTTCGACCATCCCGAACTGCCGCACCTTCGATCCGACCTACGGCTATGAGCTGGCGGTGATCATTCAGGACGGCATGAAGAAGATGACCGAAGAGCAACAGGACGTCTTCTACTACATCACCGTGATGAACGAGTCTTACCAGCAGCCTGCCATGCCGGCCGGTGTTGAAGAAGGCATCGTCAAAGGGATGTATCTGCTTGAAGAAGACACCAAGGAAGCTGCTCACCACGTACAACTGATGGGCTCCGGCACCATCCTGCGTGAAGTGCGTGAAGCCGCGAAAATCCTGCGTGACGAATTCAACATCGGTGCAGACGTATGGAGCGTGACCAGCTTCAACGAACTGCGTCGCGACGGCCTGGCCGTTGAACGCACCAACCGCATGCACCCGGGCCAGAAGCCTAAGCTGAGCTACGTTGAAGAATGCCTGACAGGCCGTAAAGGTCCGGTCATTGCTTCGACTGACTACATGAAGCTGTTCGCTGAACAGATTCGCCAGTGGGTACCGGTCAAGGAATTCAAAGTACTGGGCACTGACGGTTTCGGCCGCAGCGACAGCCGCAAAAAACTGCGTCACTTCTTCGAAGTAGACCGTCACTTCGTGGTGTTGGCAGCCCTGGAAGCATTGGCTGACCGTGGCGACATCGAACCCAAGGTGGTTGCAGAAGCCATCGTGAAGTTCGGTATCAACCCGGAAAAACGCAACCCACTGGACTGCTGAGGAGAATATTTGTGAGCGAACTCATTCGAGTACCTGACATCGGCAGCGGTGACGGTGAAGTCATCGAACTGTTTGTAAAAGTCGGCGACCGTGTAGAAGCGGACCAGAGCATTCTGACGCTGGAATCGGACAAGGCGAGCATGGAAATCCCTGCTCCCAAAGCCGGTATCGTCAAAAGCCTGAAAGTAAAGCTGGGCGACCGCTTGAAAGAAGGCGATGAATTGCTGGAGCTGGAAGCCGAAGGCGACGCTGCGGCACCTGAAGCGCCAGCCGCTGCCCCAGCGGCCGCTGCTGAAAAGCCAGCTGCCGCGCCAGTAGCCGAGGCCCCAGCGGCCCCGGCTGCTGCACCTGCAAGCTCGACAGTTCAGGACATTCACGTCCCGGACATCGGCTCGTCGGGCAAAGCCAAAATCATCGAGATTCTGGTCAAGGCTGGCGACACCGTTGAAGCTGATCAATCGCTGATCACCCTCGAATCCGACAAGGCCAGCATGGAGATTCCATCGCCGGCAGCCGGTGTGGTGGAAAGCATTGCAGTCAAGCTGGACGACGAAGTCGGCACTGGCGACTTCATCCTCAAGCTTAAAGTGGCGGGCGCTGCGGCGCCTGCGGCACCGGCCCAAGCTGCGCCAGCACCTGCTGCCAAAGCTGAAGCGCCTGCCGCTGCTGCACCTGCGCCAACCGCCAAAGCCGAGGCTGCTCCTGCCCCGGCCGCAGCGCCTGCGCCAAAAGGTGGCAAGGTTCACGCCGGCCCTGCCGTGCGTCAACTGGCCCGCGAGTTCGGTGTTGAACTGAGCGCCGTGCCGCCAACCGGCCCGCACGGGCGCGTCATCAAGGAAGACGTACAGGCTTACGTCAAAGCCATGATGCAGAAGGCCAAGGAAGCACCGGCTGCCGGTGCAACCGGTGGCGCGGGAATCCCGCCAATTCCGACCGTCGACTTCAGCCGTTTCGGTGAAGTGGAAGAAGTGGCCATGACTCGCCTGATGCAAATTGGCGCGTCGAGCCTGCATCGCAGCTGGCTGAACATCCCGCACGTGACTCAGTTCGACCAGGCTGACATCACTGAGCTGGAAGCCTTCCGCGTTGCGCAGAAAGCCGTCGCAGAAAAAGCCGGTGTGAAACTGACCGTACTGCCTCTGCTGCTCAAGTCCTGCGCGCACCTGCTCAAGGAAATGCCGGACTTCAACAGCTCGCTGGCGCCAAGCGGCAAAGCGATCATCCGCAAGAAGTACGTCAACATCGGCTTTGCCGTAGACACCCCGGATGGCCTGCTGGTACCTGTGATCAAGAACGTTGATCAGAAGAGCCTGTTGCAACTGGCAGCCGAAGCTGCGGCACTGGCTGCCAAAGCCCGTGACAAAAAGCTCACCGCAGACGACATGCAAGGCGCCTGTTTCACTATTTCCAGCCTCGGCCACATTGGCGGTACCGGCTTCACGCCGATCGTCAACGCGCCGGAAGTAGCGATTCTGGGTGTTTCCAAGGCAACCATTCAGCCGGTTTGGGATGGCAAAGCCTTCCAGCCGAAACTGATGCTGCCTCTGTCGCTGTCCTACGATCACCGTGTGATCAACGGCGCCGCGGCTGCACGCTTCACCCAGCGTCTGAGCCAGTTGCTGGGCGACATCCGCACTATCTTGCTGTAAGCCACGTCCCGGCCTTCCTCACCGAAGGCCGGGGCTGCGCACTGTTTTCCGAGCGCCACGCTCGTACCTCAACCCCGCTCTTTTGGCGGGGCTTTTTTTGCCTGCGATTTATGAAAGCCCCTCACCCTAACCCTCTCCCAGAGGGAGAGGGGACTGAACGGTGGTTGATTCAAGTCTTGCATAAATCAGCCCCCTCTCCCTCCGGGAGAGGGCTGGGGTGAGGGCTTAAGCAAAAGGAAATTCCAGAATCTCACCGACCTGCCGATAGCCTTCTATAGCACTTAGCCTCCTTGCTGACTTGTCAGCGCAGCGAGCTTGATGCAACCTTGCCGCATACCACAGGATCAGGGCACCTGCCCGTGCGCCATCCGCATTTGTGAAGCGAGTGTTCAATGAAAAGCCAGCCCGATGCTGCCGTGCGCATAGCATCCGAGGTCGTAACCCAGTTACCCGTGCCTTCGCGGCTCGGCATGCTGCGTTTCGAGCGGCTTAATGACGCCAGTTGGGCACTGCTTTATCTCGATCCTAATTGCGAACGCCATTTCGGCGCGTCAGCGAACGATCTGTGCACGCAAGTCATGTCACCCTATGCCAGCTTGATGGAGCCCAAAGCCCGTCATCACCTGCATGAGTCCATTACCCGGCAACTCACCAACGAGCCTCACTACGTCGTGCATTACACCTTGCACACGCAGCAGGGCCTGCTGAAAGTGATGGAAGCGGGCGAAACCTACAAACACCACAACCGTCAGTTACTACGTGGCTACCTGTTGGTGCTTGAAAACCCGCCGCCTTCAGCCTTGACTGAGCCAGAATCCCAGAACAGCCGACTGCATATGGCACTGGAGCTCAATCAACGCGCCCAGCAAGAACAACTCCAGCACCTGGAGCGCGTACGCGCCCAACAGGATTTGATTCTGCTGCTCGCCCGTCACCGCTACAGCCAGCACAACTCGCTGCAAGAGGCGGCTGAACTGATCACCCGCAGCGCTTGCGACATGTATCAAGTTGATGCCGCGAGCCTGTGGAACCTCGAAGGGAACTACTTGCACCCGGTTTCTGCCTTCCAGCGTGAAAGCCAGAGCTTTGTGCCGCTCGACACACTCGACATCAGCAACTTCCCGGACTACCTCGAAGCCCTGCACACCAGCCGCTCCATCGATGCGCACAACGCCAACCGCGACCCGCGCACCCGTGAACTCATCGCCACCCAGAGCCGCCACGACACCAATGCCATGCTGGACGCCAGCATCCGTATCGATGGGCAGGTCGTGGGCGTGCTGTGCCTTGAGCAAACCGGTAAAAGCCGGGTGTGGCAATCGGACGAGATAGCTTTTGCCGGTGAGCTGGCCGACCAGTTTGCGCAAGTCATCAACAACCACAACCGGCGCACTGCCACCAGCGCCTTGCACCTGTTTCAGCGGGCTGTCGAACAAAGCGCCAACGCCTTCTTGCTGGTCAACTGCGAAGGCGTGGTGGAATACGTCAACCCCAGCTTTACCGCCATTACCCAGTACAGCTCCGACGAAGTTCAGGGCCAGAAGTTGAGCGAGCTGCCCGCACTGGAGAACCTCAGCGACCTGTTGTTCGATGCGCATTCGAGCCTGAGCAAAGGCAACAGCTGGCAAGGTGAGTTCAAAAGTCGACGCAAAAACCTCGAACCGTACTGGGGTCAAATGTCGATCTCCAAGGTGTACGGGGACAACCGGGAGCTGACCCACTACATCGGCATTTACGAAGACATCACCGAGTCAAAGCTGGCGCAGCAGCGCATTGAACGTCTGGCCTATACCGATAACCTGACCAGCCTGGGCAATCGTCCGGCCTTCATCCGCACCCTGGACGAGCGCTTCGCCCGCACCAGTACCGACCCTATTTGCCTGCTACTGGTCGATATCGACAACTTCAAGCGCATCAATGACAGCCTCGGCCATCAAACCGGCGACAAATTGCTGATCAGTCTGGCCCGACGCCTGCGCAATACCCTTAGCCCCGCAGATATTCTGGCGCGGTTCGCCAGTAACGAATTTGCCGTGCTCCTTGATGACACCGGGGTAGAAGCGGGCCAGAACACCGCCAACCAACTGCTCATGACCCTGGACAAACCCATGTTTGTCGACAACCAGCTCATCAGCGTGACCGGCTCTGTCGGCGTTGCCTGCGCACCCGTGCACGGGCTCGACCCGCAAACGCTGATGCGCAATGCCGGGCTGGCCCTGCACAAAGCCAAAGCCAACGGTAAACATCAGGTACAAGTTTTCACCGAGGCCCTGAACGCTGAAGCCAGCTACAAACTCTTCGTCGAAAACAACCTGCGCCGCGCGCTCACGCAAAACGAACTCGATGTGTTCTACCAACCCAAGCTATGCCTGCGTTCCGGGCGCTTGCTCGGCATGGAAGCCCTGCTGCGCTGGAACCACCCTGAAAAAGGCATGATCCGTCCGGACCAGTTCATCAGCGTGGCTGAAGAAACCGGGTTGATTATTCCGATTGGCAAATGGGTGGCACGTCAGGCCTGCCGCATGAGCAAGCATCTGAGCGACAACGGGCTGGGCAATTTGCAAGTGGCGATCAATCTGTCGCCCAAGCAGTTCTCCGACCCCGATCTAGTAGCCTCTATCGCCAGCATCCTCAAGGAAGAACAACTGCCTGCTTGCCTGCTGGAACTCGAACTGACCGAAGGCCTGCTGCTGGAAGCCACAGATGACACCCGCTTGCAGCTCGATCAGTTGAAAGAGATGGGCCTGACCCTGGCGATGGACGATTTCGGCACCGGCTATTCCTCGCTGAGCTACCTGAAGAAATTCCCGATCGACGTCATCAAAATTGACCGCAGCTTCGTCAAAGACATTCCCGACAACCAAAATGACATGGAAATCACCTCCGCAGTGATTGCCATGGCCCACAACCTCAAGCTCAAAGTGGTCGCCGAAGGGATCGAAACCGCCGCACAGCTTGCGTTTCTGCGTCGCCACCGGTGCGATGTGGGCCAAGGTTACCTGTTCGACCGCCCTATCCCGGGCGACGACCTGATGGAAAAGCTCAAACGCTATCCACGCGGCCCTTCGGCCTGACAGCATTGCAACACTCGGGCACACTGCTAGCCTGACTTCCACACTCACTCTGACTGAGAGGACATGAACAATGGTCTTGCGCTCGGAAATTTTGGTGAATAAAAACGTGCTACCTACTCAAGAACAAGCCCTGCCGGGCCGCGAAACACCCATGCAACTGCCTGAGAAGCACTACGTATTCAAAAACACACCCTTGCTGGGGCCGTTTCTGGACAATGTCGGCTTCGCCATTTTTGGTCTGGGCTGCTTCTGGGGCGCTGAGCGCAAGTTCTGGGAGCGTGAAGGCGTAGTCAGCACCGTCGTAGGTTACGCCGGTGGTTACACACCTAACCCAACCTACGAAGAAGTGTGCTCGGGGCTGACCGGCCATACCGAAGTGGTATTGGTGGTCTACGATCAGGACAAAGTCAGCTACGCCGACCTGCTGAAAATGTTCTGGGAATTGCACAACCCGACCCAAGGCATGCGTCAGGGCAACGACATCGGCAGTCAATACCGTTCAGTCATCTACTGCACCACACCAGAGCAACTGGAAGAAGCAAAGGCCAGCAAAGACGCTTATCAGGCAGAACTGGACAAAGCCGGCCTTGGCCAGATCACAACAGAAATCGATGAAGCGCCAACGGTCTACTTCGCCGAGGCATACCACCAGCAATACCTGGCGAAAAACCCGCAGGGTTATTGCGGCATTGGCGGCACTGGCGTGACCTGCCCTATTTGACGAAAACGATCTGCGTAGCCGCTGCCGCAGGCTGCGTCCGGTTGCGAAGCAATCGTTAAATCAGACAGCTCGGTTGTGCTGAAACACCGTGCTTCCGGATTTTGCGACGGCTGCGCCGCCGAACGCAGCCTTCGCCAGCGGCTACGAGGCCCATTGCAGCTTACTCAGCGATCAACCATTCCATCTGCCAGCCACCCTGGGTTTGCCCCAGTTTCTTGGCCAGCCACGGCATCAGCTCACGCAGCTCTTCTTCCAGACCCCACGGTGGATTGGCAATCGCCAAGCCAGAGCCATTGAGGCTGTTGGGGGTGTCCAGTGGGTGCACGAACAATTCGACCTGCAACAGCTTCGGCGCGCCAGAACCTGCCAGGTCCTGATAAAAACGACGCAGCTGGCGCTTGTCCTTGATCGGGTACCAAATCGCTACCACGGTCTGACGCATACGGCTGATCGCATCTTTCAACGATTCAGCGCAGCGTTTCATCTCGTCCAGCTTTTCAAACGGCGGGTCAATCAGCATCAGCGCGCGCTTTTCGGCCACCGGCAGCAACGCCCGCGGTACATGCCAGCCTTCACCCAAATGCACGGCCACGCGACGGTCGCCTTTCATGTTGTCTTTGAGCATCACACCGTCTTCGGGGTGTTTCTCGTTCAACAAAATACGGTCTTGAGAACGGGTCAAGCGCCGCGCCCACTCAGGCGAACCGGGGTAATAGCGCAACTCGCCGTCCGGGTTCATCTTGTGCAAGACCTGCATGTAATCCGCGGTGATAGCGGGCAGGTTTTTTTGATCCCACAAGCGGGCAATGCCTTCCAGGTACTCGCCGGTACGGTTGGCCTGATCACCTTTAAGGTCATACAAACCAATCCCGGCATGGGTATCCAGATAGGCAAATGGCTGCTCTTTACGCGACATCAAGGCGATCAGTCGGGTCAAGACAATATGTTTGAACACGTCGGCGTGGTTGCCGGCGTGGAAGGCGTGACGATAGTTCATGGTTGCTCCTGCGCAGGGGGCGAAGTTTACCCTGCGCAGCGAGCTGCGTCAGGCGTTAAGCCTGAGGTGGCGCCAGACGGCGGTCTTGATCAAATGTACTGAGGCTGCAAGACCAGTTGTTGCACCGTGGGCGCGTCGCCTTGACTGTCGACCGGAAAACGATGATCGGCATCCGCGATCAATACCTGACCATCCAACACCTCAACGCGAAGATCGTACCTGTGGAGGTCATGAGCCATCAGATGATCATCAACATGAAACATAAAGGCCCACGGCTCTTTGATTTCGGTGGGCTCACTGATAAAGCCCAGTTGCTTGCGGCTGCCGTCTGCTTTCACGCCAGTGAGCTGTATGGTCCAGACGTATTGACTCTGGAACTGGAAAGGAATCTCACGAAGCGAGATCTCTCCTTTTATAGTTTTGCTGCCCATAGAAATGCTCCTTGATAAGGCGTCCGAAAGCGGACGCTGACGCAAGGCTAGCCGTACTTTAACGCTCGCCAGCACGCTCAGACCTTTCTCCACAAACACCCTGCCTGTTCATGCAATGAGCACTGAAAAAGCTTACGGCTTTGGGCAAGACCCAAACAAAAACGGCCCGCATCCATACAGGAGCGGGCCGTTTTTTATGCGCTGTTTAGCGAGCCAAGGCTCAGGCCAATCAGCTGTTCTGCTGGAAATCTTTCTCGGCAGCGTCGAAACGCTCGATCATCTTCTTGCTTGGGCCTTGGCCCAGCGCGCTGACCAGCCAAATGGCCAGGCTGGCGAAGATAAAGCCCGGAATAATTTCGTACAGACCGAACAAGGCAAAGTGTTTCCACACAATCACGGTGATTGCACCGACCAGAATACCGGCCAGCGCGCCATGACGCGTCATGCCTTTCCACAGTACCGAGATCAGTACCACCGGGCCGAATGCAGCACCGAAGCCTGCCCACGCGTAGCTCACCAGACCCAACACACGGTTCTCAGGGTTAGCGGCCAATGCAATCGCGATCAGAGCAACCACCAGCACCATGATCCGACCGACCCATACCAGCTCGACCTGGGAGGCATTTTTACGCAGGAATGCTTTGTAAAAGTCTTCAGTCAGGGCGCTGGAGCACACCAGCAACTGGCAGCTCAAGGTACTCATCACCGCCGCGAGAATAGCCGACAACAGCACGCCGGCAATCCACGGATTGAACAGCAACTTGGCCAGCTCGATGAACACCCGCTCAGGGTTCTCAGTCACAGGGCCAGCCAGCTCCGGATGGGTCGCGAAGTAGGCAATACCGAAGAAACCTACGCCAACCGTACCGGCCAGACACAGGATCATCCAGGTCATCGAAATGCGACGCGCCTTGGCAATCGACTTGACCGAATCCGCCGCCATGAAGCGAGCCAGGATATGCGGCTGACCGAAGTAGCCCAAGCCCCAGCCCATCAACGAGATGATGCCAATAAAGGTGGTGCCCTTAAGCATGTCGAAGTTGCTTGGGTCTTGCGCTTCGATCGCCAGGAATGTGGTGTCCACACCGCCCGTCGCCAGCAGCACGATGATCGGCGTGAGGATCAGCGCAAAGATCATCAGCGTGGCTTGAACCGTGTCGGTCCAGCTAACAGCCAGGAAGCCGCCAATAAAGGTGTAAGCAATGGTCGCCGCAGCACCGGCCCACAAAGCTGATTCGTACGGCATGCCGAACGTGCTTTCGAACAGACGGGCACCGGCCACGATGCCAGAGGCGCAGTAGATGGTGAAGAACACCAAAATCACGATGGCCGAAATAATCCGCAGCAGACCGCTGTGGTCTTCAAAACGGCTGGAGAAATAGTCTGGCAGCGTCAAGGCGTCGCCGTTGTGCTCGGTTTGTACCCGCAGACGACCGGCCACGAACAGCCAGTTCAAGTAGGCACCGGCCACCAGACCGATGGCGATCCAGCTTTCGGACAGGCCGGACATGTAGATTGCACCGGGCAACCCCATCAACAACCAGCCACTCATGTCGGAAGCGCCAGCAGACAATGCCGTCACAACGCTGCCCAGGCTGCGGCCACCCAGAATGTAGTCAGAAAGATTGTTGGTGGAGCGATAGGCCATAAGGCCGATGAGGACCATTGCCGCGATATAGATCACAAACGTGATCAGGGTTGGGTTACTCACACTCATTACATTAAGCCCTGGCATTGTTTTTATGTTTAGCAGCGGTCTGGTTGAACGCTCACAAACGTCCTGTTTGAGACGATGAACAAAGCCCTGCATTTATGACTGACGTTCCCCCAGGAAAACCATCAGTTGGTGCCCCGGCATTAAAGCGGTTGCACCTTGGCTGCGAATGCTATGCAACAAAGCAAATAAGGTGCAACCAGTTTTTTCCAGGCAAGTTGCACCTTGTCGCCTTTTCGTCTCAATTCAGGAGTTTTGCGCCTTTTCGGAGCAAGAAACCTGCAAGACAGACTTGGAAGCACCAAGGATGTGCACGCAATTCCTCCGCCAGGAAAAATCCTGACGAAGCGCAGAAAAAAACGGGTTGCACTAGGTTGCACCTCTCTCAGCGCAGCGCTAATCTTGCCGCCAGCTGCTGCCGCGCAACTGCGGCACCCATGAGGATAAAAATATGGCTACCACCACCCTTGGGGTCAAACTTGATGACCCAACTCGCGAGCGCCTCAAAGCTGCCGCGACCTCGATTGATCGCACGCCTCACTGGCTGATCAAACAGGCAATTTTCAATTACCTGGAAAAACTCGAGGGTGGTGCAACCCTGACCGAGTTAAGCGGTGTACCTGGCGACGACGCCGACGATGCCCCCACCGATCACACCCATCAGTGCTTCCTCGAATTCGCCGAAAGCATTTTGCCGCAGTCCGTCCTGCGTGCGGCAATCACCTCGGCCTACCGCCGTCCAGAACCTGAAGTCGTGCCCATGCTCATCGAACAGGCTCGTCTGCCTGCGCCGATGGCTGCGGCCACTCAGGCCCTCGCCGCCTCGATCGCCGAAAAACTGCGCAATCAGAAGAGCGCGGGGGGTCGTGCAGGCATCGTTCAAGGCTTGCTGCAAGAGTTCTCCCTGTCGTCCCAAGAAGGCGTGGCCCTGATGTGCCTGGCCGAAGCACTGCTGCGCATCCCGGACAAAGGCACCCGTGATGCCCTGATCCGCGACAAGATCAGTACCGGCAACTGGCACCCGCACTTGGGCAACAGCCCGTCGTTGTTTGTAAACGCCGCGACCTGGGGCCTGCTGCTGACCGGCAAACTGGTCTCGACCCACAACGAAGCGGGCCTGACCTCTTCGCTGAGCCGCATCATTGGTAAAAGCGGCGAGCCGATGATCCGCAAGGGCGTCGACATGGCCATGCGCCTCATGGGCGAACAGTTCGTCACCGGCGAAACCATTGGCGAAGCCTTGGCCAACGCCACGCGCTTTGAAGCCAAGGGCTTCCGTTACTCCTACGACATGCTCGGTGAAGCGGCACTGACCGAGCATGATGCACAGAAATACCTGGCCTCTTACGAGCAAGCTATCCACTCGATTGGCAAAGCGTCCAACGGCCGTGGCATTTATGAAGGCCCGGGCATCTCGATCAAATTGTCGGCCCTGCACCCTCGTTACAGCCGCGCCCAGTACGAGCGCGTGATGGACGAGCTGTACCCGCGCCTGCTGTCACTCACCGTGCTGGCCAAGCAATATGACATCGGCCTGAACATTGACGCCGAAGAAGCCGATCGCCTCGAAATCTCCCTCGATCTGCTTGAGCGCCTGTGCTTCGAACCGCAACTGGCGGGCTGGAACGGCATCGGCTTCGTCATTCAGGCGTATCAGAAGCGTTGCCCGTACGTGATCGACTACGTCATCGACCTCGCGCGCCGCAGCCGCCATCGTTTGATGATCCGTCTGGTAAAAGGCGCGTACTGGGACAGCGAAATCAAACGCGCCCAAGTCGAAGGCCTGGAGGGTTACCCGGTTTACACCCGCAAGGTGTACACCGACGTGTCTTACCTTGCTTGCGCGAAAAAATTGCTGGCCGTGCCTGAAGCGATTTACCCGCAGTTCGCCACGCACAACGCCCAAACCTTGTCGGCTATTTACCATATTGCCGGTCAGAACTACTACCCGGGCCAGTACGAATTCCAATGCCTGCACGGCATGGGCGAGCCGTTGTACGAGCAGGTTGTCGGAAAATTGGCCGAAGGCAAGCTGAACCGTCCGTGCCGCGTGTACGCACCCGTCGGCACCCACGAAACCCTGCTGGCATACCTGGTGCGTCGCTTGCTGGAAAACGGCGCGAATACCTCGTTTGTTAACCGCATCGCCGACCACACCATTTCGATTCAAGAGTTGGTTGCCGACCCGATCTCGCAGATCGAACACATGGCGGCGCAGGAAGGCGGTTTCGGCCTGCCGCACCCGCGCATTGCCTTGCCCCGTGATCTGTACGGCAGCGAACGCGCCAACTCCAGCGGCATCGACATGTCCAACGAACATCGCTTGGCGTCGTTGTCCTGCGCCTTGCTGGCCACCGCGCACAACAACTGGAAAGCGGCACCGATGCTGGGATGCGCTTCCAGCAGCGAAACGCCTGCGCCGGTACTCAACCCGTCCGACCTGCGTGACGTCGTTGGCCATGTACAAGAAGCCACGGTTGAAGATGCCGATAACGCAATCCAGTGCGCACTGAACGTTGCCCCTATCTGGCAAGCCACGCCACCGGCCGAACGTGCCGCGATTCTGGAGCGCGCGGCTGACCTGATGGAAGGCGAAATCCAGCCGCTCATGGGCCTGCTGGCACGTGAAGCGGGCAAGACCTACGCCAACGCCATTGCGGAAGTCCGAGAAGCCGTCGACTTCCTGCGTTACTACGCAGTGCAGGCGCGCAACGACCTGACCAATGACGCCCACCGCCCACTGGGCCCGGTGGTGTGCATCAGCCCTTGGAACTTCCCGCTGGCGATTTTCAGCGGCCAAGTCGCTGCCGCACTCGCTGCCGGTAACCCGGTATTGGCCAAACCTGCGGAGCAAACACCGCTGGTGGCTGCGCAAGCCGTACGCATCCTGCTCGAAGCCGGTATCCCTGAGGGTGTGCTGCAACTGCTGCCGGGGCGTGGCGAAACCGTGGGCGCACGCCTGGTGGGTGATGATCGCGTCAAAGGTGTGATGTTCACCGGTTCCACCGAAGTAGCGCGCTTGCTGCAACGCAATATCGCGGGCCGCCTTGACGCACAAGGTCGCCCAATCCCGCTGATCGCAGAAACCGGTGGCCAAAACGCAATGATCGTCGACTCCTCGGCGCTGACCGAGCAAGTGGTCATCGACGTCGTGTCTTCCGCGTTCGACAGCGCTGGTCAGCGTTGCTCGGCTTTGCGTGTACTGTGCCTGCAGGAAGATTCGGCAGATCGCGTGATCGAAATGCTGAAAGGCGCCATGGCTGAATCGCGCATGGGCAATCCGGAGCGGCTAAACGTGGACATTGGCCCGGTGATCGACGCCGAAGCCAAGGCCGGTATCGAGCAACACATTCAGGGCATGCGCAACAAAGGCCGTAGCGTCTACCAAATGGCCATCGCCGACATTGAAGAGTGCAAACGCGGCACCTTCGTCATGCCGACCCTGATTGAACTGGAAAGCTTCGACGAGCTGGAACGCGAAATCTTCGGCCCGGTGCTGCACGTGGTGCGCTACAAGCGCAAAGATATCGACCAGTTGATCGCGCAAATCAACGCATCGGGTTACGGCCTGACGCTGGGCGTGCACACCCGCATCGACGAAACCATTGCCAAGGTGGTCAACAACGTCAATGCCGGTAACGTCTACGTTAACCGCAACATCGTCGGTGCCGTGGTCGGCGTGCAGCCGTTCGGCGGCGAAGGTTTGTCGGGCACAGGCCCTAAAGCCGGCGGCCCGCTGTACTTGTTCCGCCTGTTGTCGACCCGTCCCGCTAACGCGATTGAGCAATCATTCGCCAAGACCGACGCCATCACCGTGCCTGATACTCAAGCACGTGACGCGCTAAGCAAACCGCTGAAGGCTCTGCAAGACTGGGCCAACAGCAATCAGCAAGCGGCGCTGGCCGAGTTGTGCGACGAGTATGCCGCCCACTCGCAAAGCGGCATCACTCGCCTGCTCAATGGCCCTACCGGCGAGCGCAACAGCTACGCCATCCTGCCGCGCGAACATGTGTTGTGCCTGGCCGAAGTCGAAGGCGACCTGCTCACCCAACTGGCTGCTGTGCTGGCAGTGGGCAGCTCGGCGGTACTGCCGGACAACGAGCTGAGCCAAACCGTGATAGCGCGCCTGCCTCAAGCCGTGCAAGCACGCATCAAGCGGGTTGCAGACTGGACCAAAGACGATGTGATGTTTGACGCCGTCCTGCACCACGGCGATTGCGATCAACTGCGTGACGTCTGCCAGAAAGTGGCTAAACGCGCAGGCGCCATTGTCGGTGTGCAAGGTCTGTCTCAAGGCGAAACCTCTATTGCCCTGGAACGCCTGGTGATCGAGCGCGCACTGAGCGTCAATACCGCTGCTGCGGGGGGCAACGCAAGCTTGATGACCATCGGCTGATAGCAGGCTGAAACATCAAGAACCGGGCACCTGAAAAGTGCCCGGTTTTTTTGTGCGCCACCTCCGGGCAATTAACTGGTGCGCACCAACACGCAGAACCCCAGAAGTGTTACTGACACCGCCCCGACTAACGTCCAGCACACATTGCTCACACTAAAATTGCAATTACTGAACCCCAGGCTGTCATCGGCCAAAAGATTGATGGCGCGTTGAGCGCCGACAAACAAGAACACACTCAGCGTGATCAGCAAGGTATTGGCTATGAAAACCAAACCGGCGTCTGCCGGGCTATCAAAAAACATCGCAAACAGGGTCGAGATCATGACCATTAACATAATCAGTAACGCCCTGGGTTCGGGGTGCCACCGGCAGGGCCGGCCGGCCAGTTCCAGACCGTTCTGAATTTTGTCGAAGAGCTCAAGAATAAAAAACGGCCACAACACAGCGCGTACAAGCGGGCAGATGTCAGCCCCGACTCTTTGTTTATAGGTCGCCCAGTTGCGGTATGACCAATAGACGATGTACCCACCGCCCGTGAGTAAATACATCACAACAAACTTGGTGACAGACACGACGTACAACGCGCTTGGACCCAGACCCAAGAGTCGATTTTCATCAGACACCGGATCACTGGTCAAAGGGGTAGGTTTCATGACTCATCCATTGGCATTAGAAATGTGACATAGAGATACAATTTGCCGGGCCAAAAAAATGCAGTCTTAATCCCTCTCTCTTGTAAGAAAAAGCCTCAGACCTAACTGCAATCACTTAGCAATGCCGTAGGTGCAACCCATTCAATGGGCATGAAAAACGGCTGCGCGCACGCAAGTTCATATCCTGAAAACCTTTTTGACAGCTGGCCAATCGCGCAGGTTAGAATCGCTGGCACGTAGACTGCATACGTCGTCTACGCCTCGTCTTTTAAGCCTTCTGGAGTACTGCCTTTGAATGCAACGACCATCAACAGCCTGTTCTTGATCGGCGCGTTGCTGGTAGGTGCAAGCATTCTCGTCAGTTCACTGTCCTCACGCCTGGGCATCCCGATCCTGGTCATCATCCTGGCGGTCGGTATGGCCGCAGGCGTCGATGGCGGCGGAATCATTTTCGACAACTACCCCACCGCGTACCTGGTCGGCAACCTCGCTCTGGCGGTGATCTTGCTCGACGGCGGCTTACGCACTCGGGTGTCGAGCTTTCGCGTAGCGTTATGGCCGGCGTTATCGCTGGCCACGGTCGGGGTCATGATTACCACGGGCCTGACCGGCTTGATGGCCGCCTGGCTGTTCAACCTCAACCTGATTCAAGGCCTGCTGATAGGCGCTATCGTCGGTTCCACCGATGCCGCGGCAGTGTTCTCACTATTGGGCGGCAAAGGCCTGAACGAGCGGGTGTCGGCCAGCCTTGAGATCGAATCCGGCAGCAACGACCCGATGGCGGTGTTCCTCACGGTCACGCTGATCGACATGCTCGCCAGCGGTGAAACCAACCTGCACGCCAGCCTGCTGCTTAACCTGCTGCGAGAGTTTGGTATCGGCGGCGCGGTCGGTCTGGCCGGTGGCTGGCTCTTGCTGCAAATGGTTAACCGCATCCATCTGGCCAACGGTCTGTATCCGATTTTGGTCATTGCTGGCGGGCTGGCGGTCTTTGCCCTGACCAACGCCCTGCACGGCAGCGGCTTCCTTGCGGTCTACCTGTGCGGCCTGGTGATCGGCAACAGTCCGATTCGCAGCCGCCACGGCATTTTGCATATGCTTGACGGCATGGCCTGGCTGGCCCAGATCGGCATGTTTCTGGTCTTGGGCCTGCTGGTCACCCCCCATGACTTGCTACCCATCGCTATCCCCGCCCTGGCCTTGGCGCTGTGGATGATCCTGTTCGCCCGCCCCCTGTCGGTGTTCGTTGGCCTGCTGCCGTTCAAAGCCTTCCACGGCCGCGAAAAGGTCTTTATCTCCTGGGTAGGGCTGCGCGGTGCGGTGCCTATCATTTTGGCGGTATTCCCGCTAATGGCTGGCTTGCCCAACGCGCAGCTGTATTTCAACCTGGCGTTCTTTATCGTGCTGGTGTCCCTGCTGGTGCAAGGCACCAGCCTGCCGTGGGTGGCCAAGTTGCTCAAAGTCACCGTGCCACCTGATTTGGCGCCGGTGTCTCGCGCAGCCCTTGAAGTTCACCCCACCAGTGAGTGGGAACTGTTTGTTTATCGTCTGGATGCACAAAACTGGTGCGTCGGCGCTGCGCTGCGGGAACTTAAAATGCCTGATGGCACCCGCATCGCCGCCCTGTTTCGCGACCAAAAACTGCTCCATCCGTCGGGTAGTACCACCCTCGACATTGGCGATTTGCTGTGTGTTATCGGCCACGAACACAACTTGCCGGCCCTCGGCAAACTGTTCAGCCAGCCCCCTACTCGCGGCCTCGATCTGCGCTTCTTCGGCGACTTCGTTCTTGAAGGTGACGCCCGGCTGGGCGCGGTCGCGGCTTTGTATGGCTTACAGCTCGACGGCATCGATCCCGATTTGCCGCTCAGCCGTTTTATTGCACAAAAAGTGGGCGGTGCTCCGGTGGTCGGCGACCAGGTGGAATGGAACAACACCATCTGGACCGTCGCGGTCATGGACGGGAACAAGATAGGCAAAGTGGGCGTCAGATTCCCCGAAGGAAGTGCCCCGGGTCCCGGGTTGTTCCTCTAAACTCCAATTTTCCTACGCTTGTCTGACCGGTATCTATGTCACTACTGCGCACGTTATTCGTCACCGCACTGCTCGGCCTGAGTCTTTCTGTTGGCACACTCCAGGCCGCCGAGCCCCCGTCGCCCGAGTCGGTACAGCAAAGCCTCGACAAAATTGCCGATCGAAAACTGCCAGAAGCCGACCAGAAAGCCTTGCAAGGGGTGTTGCAACAGACACTCACCTTTCTGAGTGACAAAGCTGGCTACGAACAGCGCCTGACCGATATCAAGCAGCTACTGGCCACGGCACCTGACCAGACGGCAGAGAATCAGCGCGAACTGGCCCGCCTTAAAGCCAGCCCGGCCGTGCCAGTCGCCCAACGCTATAAAGACCTGTCCGTTGCGCAACTGGAGCAAATGCTCGCTGATCGCACGACGCAACAAGGTGAACTGCAAAAAGCCCTGGCCACGGCCAACAGCCAAAGCATTGCCGCCCAAACTCGCCCAGAGCGGGCGCAGGCTGAAATCAGCACCAGTCAGACACGCATTCAGCAGATCAACAACATCCTCAAAACTGGCCGCGACAATGGCAAGTTGATAAACGCCGATCAACGCAATCAGCTCAATGCCGAAATCGCCGCACTTAACGCCCTCATTGCCTTGCGCCGTCAGGAGCTGGCAGGCAACAGCCAACTGCAAGACTTGAGCGGCAGCCAACACGACCTGTTGCTGGAAAAAACCACCCGTCAGGACCAAGAAATTCAGGACCTGCAAACCCTGATCAACCAGAAGCGCCTGGCTCAATCGCAACAAACGGTGACCGAGCAATCCATCGAGGCACAAAAATCAGGCAGCAGCAGCCTGCTGGCCACTGAAAGCGCGATCAACCTAAAGCTTTCTGACTATTTGTTGCGCAGTACCGACCGCCTCAACGAAGTCACGCAGCAAAATCTCGAAACCAAGCAGCAACTGGATAACGTGACCCAGAGTGATCAGGCCCTGGATGAGCAAATCAGTGTGCTGAAGGGCAGTTTGCTGCTGTCCAAGATTCTCTATAAACAGAAGCAAGCCCTGCCGCGCTTGCAGAAAATGGACAAAAACCTGGCAGACGAGATTGCAGACATTCGCCTGTATCAGTTCGAAATCAACCAGCAGCGCGAGTTGATCAGCAACCCGACTACCTACGTCGACAACCTGCTCAAAACCCAACCCGCCGATCAGGTCACCCCGCAACTGCGTAAAACCCTGATCGATCTGGTCAATACCCGCAGCGACCTGCTAGACCGTCTGAACCGCGAGTTAAGCTCACTACTCAACGAATCGATCACCCTGCAGCTCAACCAGAAACAACTGCTCAGCACCGCGCAAAACCTGCGGGCCACCCTCGATGAACAAATGTTCTGGATCCCCAGCAATAAACCGCTGGACCTGGAGTGGCTGGAAGGGGCGCCTCGTCAGCTGGAGCTGCAAGTCATCACCCTGCCCTGGACCTCCAGCTTCAGTGAGCTGGCCGATGGTTTGCGCCAACGCCCGCTGTTGTTTTTACCGCTGGTGCTGCTGATTGTTGCCCTGCTGTGGAAGCGCAAATACCTGTACGGCAAATTGAACGAAATCCATCAGGACATTGGCCACTTCAAGCGTGACAGCCAATGGCATACACCGCTGGCGATTCTGATCAACATTCTGCTGGCCATGCCCGTGGCATTGGCGCTGGCGCTGTGCGGCTACGCCTTGCAAATTGACGCCCGCGGCATGAACGCCAACACCGGCGCGGCCTTGATTCAAATGGCTGAAGCCTGGCTGGTGTTCTATACGGTCTACCGAATTCTGGCGCCGGGTGGCGTGGCTGAACTGCATTTCCGCTGGGAAAAACCGCTGGTCGAGTTTCTACAAAACTGGATCCGCAAACTGGGCTTCGTCGTCCTCGCCCTGGTGGCCGTCGTTGCGTTTGCCGAACAACAGCCTGCGGCACTGGCCGATGACGTGCTGGGCATCCTCGTCGTCCTGAGCTGTTACGCAGCCATGAGCTGGCTGCTGTTTCGCCTGCTGATCAACGACCAGACCGACAAAAAAGCCTTTCGCGTGCGTAAAACGCTGGGCTTTTTGTTCGCCCTGCTACCGCTCGCCTTGTTTGTGGCCGTGTGTTTTGGCTATTACTACACCGCGCTCAAACTCAGCGACCGGTTGATCAACACCCTCTACCTCTTGATGTTCTGGCTGGTGGTCGAGGCTGCTTTCGTACGCGGCCTGGCGGTTGCAGCACGGCGTCTGGCCTATCAGCGTGCACTGGCCAAACGCCAGGCGGCCAAAGAAGCCGGTGAAGGCAACGACGTCGTCATTGAAGAACCGACGCTGGACATCGAACAGGTCAACCAGCAATCGCTGCGCCTGATTCGTCTGGCCTTGCTCGCAGGCTTTATCGGCGTGTTGTATTGGGTATGGTCTGACTTGATCTCGGTGTTCTCCTACCTGGATAACATCACCCTCTACGAATACACCAGCGGCACCGGCGCCAACATGAGTATGGTGCCCATCAGCATCGGCGACGTGATCGGTGCGCTGGTCATCATCGGTATCAGCATTGCGCTGGCGCGTAACCTGCCTGGCCTGCTGGAAGTGCTGGTGCTGTCACGGCTCGACCTGGGCCAGGGCAGTGCCTACGCCACCACGACCCTGCTGACCTACGTGATCATCGGCGTAGGCTTTGTGTCCACCCTCTCGACACTGGGCGTGAGCTGGGACAAGTTGCAATGGCTGGTGGCCGCGCTGTCGGTAGGGCTGGGCTTCGGCATGCAAGAGATCTTCGCCAACTTTATCTCCGGCATCATGATCCTGTTTGAGCGCCCGGTGCGCATTGGCGACACCATCACCATCGGCAACCTGTCGGGCACGGTGAGCAAGATCCGCATCCGCGCGACCACCATTACCGACTTCGACCGCAAAGACATTATTGTTCCGAATAAAACCTTCATTACCGGGCAACTGATCAACTGGTCGCTGACCGACACCATTACCCGCGTCACCCTGAAACTGGGGGTCGATTATGGTTCCGATCTGGACTTGGTCAAAGATCTGCTGCTCAAGGCCGCGCAAGAAAACCCCCGCGTCCTCAAAGACCCTGAGCCGCACGTGTACTTCCTCAGCTTCGGCCAAAGCACACTGGACCACGAACTGCGCATGCACGTACGTGATCTGGGCGACCGCAACCCGGTCATCGATGAGGTCAACCGCTTTATCAACCGCGAATTCAAAAACCACAACATCAACATCTCGTTCCAGCAGATGGAGGTGTACCTTAAAAACCTTCATGGCCAGGAATACAAACTGGTGCCAATAGACCCGCAAGCGCCGGCCCAAAAGCTGACGCTGGATAAGCCCAACCCAACGTAGCAGTTGCCGAAGGCGACGTCCGATTGCGCAGCGATCGTAAACCCGGAGTGTCAAATTCAACTGATTCACGGGGGTTTCTGAATTTACGACGGCTGCGCCGCCGGACGCAGCCTCGTACCTCGGCAGCTGCTACGGAACCTGTTGCCCCCAATGCTGGAGCCACACCTTGAAAACGCTGAACGAACTGACCTTCGATAATCGCTTCGCCCGCTTGGGCGACGCGTTCTCGACCCATGTGCTGCCCGAACCTATCGAAGCACCGCGCGTCGTTGTGGCCAGCACCGCCGCCATGGGCCTGATCGATCTCGACCCCGCCGTGGCTCAAGACCCCGTCTTCGCTCAGCTGTTTGGCGGCCATACCCTGTGGGCCGACGCAGAACCCCGCGCCATGGTCTATTCGGGCCATCAGTTCGGCTCTTACAACCCGCGCCTGGGTGATGGCCGAGGCTTGTTGCTGGGCGAGGTCTACAACAACGCCGGCGAGCATTGGGACTTGCACCTCAAGGGTGCCGGCATGACCCCTTACTCGCGCATGGGCGATGGCCGCGCGGTATTGCGCTCTTCTATTCGCGAATTCCTGGCGTCCGAAGCCTTGCACGCGCTGGGCATCCCCAGCAGCCGCGCCTTATGCGTGATCGGCTCAGACACCCCCGTGTGGCGTGAAAAACAAGAACGCGCCGCCATGGTGTTGCGTATGGCCCCGAGCCATATCCGCTTCGGGCATTTCGAATATTTCTACTACACCAAACAACCTGAACAGCAAAAGCAGTTGGGCGAACACGTATTGGCCCTGCACTTTCCCGAATGCCTGGAACAGCCGGAACCCTATCTGGCGATGTTTCGCGAAGTGGTCGAGCGCAACGCTGAACTGATCGCCAAATGGCAGGCCTATGGCTTTTGCCACGGCGTCATGAACACCGACAATATGTCGATTCTGGGCATCACCTTCGACTTCGGCCCGTTCGCCTTTCTGGATGATTTCGATGCCAACTTCGTCTGCAACCACTCCGATCACGAGGGTCGCTATTCATTCAGCAATCAAGTCCCGATTGGTCAATGGAACCTCAGCGCACTGGCCCAGGCACTCACTCCGTTCATCAGCGTAGAGGCCCTGCGAGAAACCCTTGGCCTGTTCCTGCCGCTGTATCAGGCTCATTACCTTGACCTGATGCGCCGCCGGCTGGGCTTGACCACCGCCGAAGACGGTGATCAACAGTTGATCGAAACCCTGTTGCAACGCATGCAAGGCAGCAGCATCGACTACACCTTGTTCTTCCGCCGTCTGGGTGATGAGCCCGCAGCCACCGCCGTGGCGCGATTACGTGACGAATTCGTCGACCTCAAGGGGTTTGATGAGTGGGCTGCGCAGTACCTTGCTCGCGTGGAGCGCGAAGGGGTCAGCGACCAAAACCTGCGACGTGAGCGCATGCACGCCGTCAACCCGCTGTACATCCTGCGCAACTATCTGGCGCAAAAAGCCATTGATGCCGCTGAGGCAGGGGACTACAGCGAAGTGCAACGCTTGCATGATGTGCTGAGCCGACCCTTTACCGAACAACCGGGAATGGAAAATTATGCCGAACGCCCGCCTGAATGGGGCAAACATCTGGAGATTAGTTGTTCTTCATAACCTCACTGCAGCTTATTACCTGTGAGCGCTGTGGATTACTCTACTGCGCTCGCTTAGATATTTTGAAGCCCACCCATTCCCATAGGCTATTAGTAACAACTAAGTTATCGCCATAAAACATACCACTGCGGTAGAACCCTGTTAGAAATGACAGTAGACGCACATTGCTGTAACGCTTACTTTCATTAGGAAGCATTTAGCAATATTTGCACCTCACTCTCATACAGGAAATAAAGCAATGGCAAACTTAGTACTCAATGGCGACTTCTCTTCCAACGGCGACCACTGGACTTATCAATCAACCACTTTTTACAACGGTACGGCAAACGTTACCAACATTGGCCACATCAAACAAACAATCACATTGGATGCCCCACTTAATAAAGGCGACACCGTTCAAATAAAATTCAAAGTTAGCGCCATGTACGGAAGTGCCGTAACGGTGTCTGTGAGTAACGGGTCATACCCAGCTATCACACAAGAAGGCGAGTATGACATTGCAATTACACTCACCAGCGACATGTCAACCAATGAACTGACATTAAAATTCCAGGCATCGAACGCGTTTACGTTAGACAACGTATGGCTAGAGCTTGAAAATAAAGCGTGCACACCAAAAGATGTTATTCAACACGGTGACTTCTCAAGCCCTGTCGAAGCAGGTAAATACTGGACGGGCAACAACACTTCATTTTCTAACGGCAAAGCTAATGTAGCCAACATTGGTCATGTCCAACAGAAAGTCACTTTGGATCGACCGCTGGTGAAGGGCGACATTGTTAAACTCATCTTCACCATCTCGGTCCTCTATGGCGCCGTGACGGTCAGTTTGCATGGCATATCGTACCCATCGTTCACAACGGCGGGCACAAAAGAAATTGCAATGGTTATCCCCACAGATCACACAACCAATGAGATCACCTTGAAGTTCCAAGCGTCTAACGCCTTCGGGCTTGATAACGTCGAAATGATTGTCTGCCTGTAAGCATTTAAATAACATTGATTGAGCCCCCTGTTCAGGCATCTCATCAATCGCCAACTCAATACCTGTATTGAGTTGGCCTTGCTGTTTTAAGGCCGAAACCCTGGAGGCTTATACGTACGCGCACGCACCCCAGAATAGAATGATGCTCGCCATTGGGCGTGAGTAGAAAAGGAGCGGCTCGCTTATACGGCCCCCTTTAGAGTCAGCGGCACAGGACAGAAACTACTGATTGGTGTTTATACGGATATCCCGCTCGACCTCAGTGACATGTTCAAGGCAAATAGCATCATGAATAACACGAGAAGAATTTTTAATTGCGAAGCCGATCATCACACCCACTGCCATCATTATAAAAGAAAACTGTGGCTCCAGGAAAATGGCTACCAGACCCGCCCCCGAGAACCACACAACACTAAAGGGGAGCATAAATTTGCCAACGCGAACTTGATCTTCATGCACCTCAGCCAGACTTGCTTGATCATCGGCCGATGCATTGAGTGTCACCTTGCAATGTTGACACCCAACGGATTTGCCCTCGGCCAATAAATTCACATCCATAAGGCTTATTTCCACCTCAGCTTCACACACGCTACATATAAAAGCTGCGTAGGTGCACTTCGACGCCAACAGCTCTTCGCTCTTTTCATTCACATCACTCATCGGTCACTCCTTGAGATATAACTAAACTGGGCTGTCTTACTCAACGGTTTTGTATGGGCTCGACCTGACACCATTCAATTCAATAATTTGCGCACCCTGATAAAATCTCGAACGTTTATTGCGCCATACGCCACTGACGCCTGTAACGCTTTTTAACTTCAGGCACAAACCGTTTAAGCACAATCTGCAAGGGCGGTCTTTCGGCCTCCATTCGCGTGACAAAGAACATGACCAGGCAAAAGGACAACCACATCCATTTTCCCGATGGATCACCCGTCAACATATAACCGGATGCAGTGGTTAGCCAAGGCCCGCCAACCCCCCATAAACACTGATCGCGCACAGTTAATCGACTGATCAAGGCAGACAACAGTTCACGGTCACTGTCATCAATGAAAAGAGGGCAACTGCAAAATATACATTTGAGCACTTCACGATTTTCTAAGCGCTCAAGGTGCTCATAATTAATGCTGAGTTCACGCCCACAGCAATCACACCTAAAGTACCCCTCCTTAAAAAGAGGCGAGACTTTGCGCCCCGCAGGAACTCTCAGATATTCGTACATACGCGAACACACCCGCAGGGCCAGTGACTACTTCGAAAATAAGTGGCGAAAAGAGTAGTGCCAATAAAGTCATGGCAATGTCAGACAAACAACAAGCAACGCGTAAGTTTTTTCGTTAAATAAAGAGGGTTTTTCAAAAAGCTACGACCCGCGCTCTTCCTGCCCGATTGACCCTCACGCAGTCAGCCCCTATCCTCGCCAGCGTCACGACACATTCGTGACCCGGTTTGACGGTCGGGCTCTTCATAGTGGAACGCATGGTCTAAAAATTCGTTCGTGCACGCTCGTGCCCGCATGAATGTTATGGCGGCTGTGTGTGGGGCATCTTCGGGTGCGCCGGGTTCCACTATGACCGGTCCGTCAACCTGCACACAGTTGCCACCTCATGTTTGACGGCGAGCGGTGGTGACTTCTACTTCATAGCGGAGTTTTCCAATGCCCGATCTAACCCTACAAAACCTCACCCCCTTCGGCCAAAGCTTTACGGGCGAACCCTTGTTCAGCGTTAACCCCGGTATCCCGATCAAGCTTGCGCTTGAGCTAAGCGCACAACTACTCGGCAGCGCAGCGGTATTGAGCGCAGAAAGCCAGCTCGCCTCCCCTCAAACCAGTCACAGCTTGACCTTCGCCAGCCTGCAGCTGGTTGAAATGAGTAAAGGGTTGATCGATGCCATGCTGGACAGCGTGGTGCAGGCTCAAAGCGTTAAATAAACATATCCACAGGTACGTTGAAGTAATCGGCCAGCCAGCGAATTTGCCGTACGTTGAGCTGGCGTTTTCCGCTGAGAATTTCGGACACTACAGACTGAGTGCCAACACCCGGCAGATCACTTTGGGTCAAGCCATGCTCTTGCATCACTGAACGCAGTACATCGACACCACTGGCCTTGGGCATCGGATGATGCGCCAGGTCATAGGCCTCAACCCAGTCGCCAATAATGTCCACCAGCCCCATTAATGGATGGATTTCGTCATCGCCTATCAGGTCGGTCAGTTCATCAAGGACGACGACCAGCGCGTCGTAATCCGCCTCGGTTTTGGGTTTGCGCAGCAGCGGCGCTACAAATGGCCAGTGCTGTATAGCCTGTTCAATCTGTAAATTCATGAGGTCATCCCTTCCATTTGCCCCTTGTAGATTAGACTCTAGGGTTAGATATCGCAATTCGCGATATTTACCTCTGACCTAAGTGTTTTAAATTCTGGCTTAACAGCCTAGCGACGGCGTTTGGCATAAGCGCCAGCCATGTATGAACAGATGCGTCACGCATCAGTGGCAGGTTGCGTAATGATCTGCTGAACTGCACGCCATATAGAAACCGCTTTGATGGAGTGCGCCATGACCGACCCGCTGCTGATCCCCTGCCCCCACTGCAACGGCCTGAACCGAATTCCTGCCGAGCGCGTGGGCGATCACCCCAAGTGCGGGCGCTGCAAAAACGAGGTGTTGCTGGCCAAGCCGTTTGATATGCGGCAAACCGACTACGCCAGTCAAATCAAGGGCGACCTGCCGTTGTTGCTGGACGTGTGGGCCGAGTGGTGCGGGCCGTGCAAGGCGTTTGCGCCGGTGTTTGAGCAAGCTGCCAGCCAGTTACTGGGCAAATGCCGGCTGGCCAAGCTGGACAGTGAAGCCAATCAGCAATTGGCAACCCAACTGGGGATTCGCTCAATCCCCAGTTTGATTCTGTTCAAAAACGGCAAGGAGATCGCTCGCCAAAGTGGCGCATTCCCGTTGCAGCAACTCAAGGCATGGCTGCAAAGCCACGGCGTGCAGGCTTAAGCGTTCTGATCCAGGTAGTCGTGTAACTCAACAAATTGTTGCGTCAGCTTGTGCCGCGGGTCGAAATACACCAGCGGCTGGCTGGCTTGGTGGGACTCGCGCATTTTCACCGAGCTGCTGAGGTACACAGGCAAGACCGGCAACCCTTCGTTGATCAGTTCGTCCAGCATTTGCTGCGGCAGGCTGGCCCGCGACTGGAACTGGTTAACCACTATGCCCTCAACCACCAGGTTTTCATTGTGGTCTTCTTTCAGCTCTTCGATTTCAGCCAGCAGGCCATACAGCGCTTGGCGCGAGAAACTGTCGCAATCAAAGGGAATCAATACACGATCGCAGGCAATCAACGCCGATACCGCATAAAAGTTCAGCGCGGGCGGTGTATCGACGTAAATCCGGTCGTAATCTTCAGCCAGTTCATCCAGTAACTTACGCAGCTTGTTGATCTTGTGCTTGGCCTCAAGTTTGGGCTGCAGGTCCGCCAACTCGGCGGTGGCCGTGATGATGTGTAAGTTCTCGTAGGGGGTTTCGTAAATATCGACTCGATTCTTCTTGGAACCCACACTCGCCGACAGGCTGTGTTTAAAGAAATCGGCAATCCCCATCGGGATCTCGTCGCCGGTCAGGCCGGTGAGGTATTGGGTGGAGTTGGCCTGGGCGTCCAGGTCTACCAAGAGGGTTCGATACCCCTCACTGGCGCTGACCGCAGCCAGATTGCAAGCGATGCTGGACTTGCCCACACCGCCTTTTTGATTGAACACCACGCGCCGCATTTCAAGACCTCCGTGTATCAATGAGTGCCCGAGTGTAGATGCCATTTGTGAAGCTTCGCTACCTTGCCCCGAAATGAACTACAGCTCTAGAGAACATATCGTCATTTTGGAAGTCATAAAGGCTACCCTGTAGCCCAATACTGGCAAAATGACAGCTATTGCGTTCAGTCTCGTTTAAAAATCAGTATTAAACGGTAACGAGATGTTTGCTACGAGCCAACCGCACCGGGATAATGCCGGCACTTTTCAGGGTGCCGCCCTGGGTCCAGTGCCTGGATCGCGGCCTACCGCCACATCAAGGAAGCCCGCAAGGGCGGGATAACACTCCAGTGATTACCTTTAATATTGCCGCATGGCGCGCCTGGGCTCCGGGCCTCGAAAGCGTGGCCGCTTGGCAGGCCTGGAGCCAGCAACCCCGCCTACTCCCCGCCAGTGACAACGCCCCGGACGTGTCGTTTTTACCGGCGATGCAGCGCCGCCGCCTCAGCCGGTTGGCGCGCATGGCGTTTAGCGTCGGCTGGCCGCTAGCAGAAGGCCATGAAGCGTTGCCGCTGGTGTTTATTTCCCGTCACGGCGAAACACCGCGCACGTTCGACATCCTCAGCGATCTGGCCGCCGATCAGCCTTTGTCACCCACCCAATTCAGCCTTTCGGTGCATAACGCGGTAATCGGCCTATGGTCGATCATGCGCGGCGAAACCAGCGAAATGACAGCCCTCGCTGCGGCGGGGGATGGCCTGGAACACGGTCTGATCGAAGCCTGCGCCCTGCTCAACGAGGGCGCGCCCGCTGTGCTGCTGGTGATCACCGAAGAACAGCCCCCTCACGCATATGCCCGCTGGGTCGATGATGTGCCCTTCCCTTACGCCGTGGGCCTGTTATTGACGCCCGGCACACAGTGGCAGCTGTCACTGAGTACAGGCTTGGGCGATGCGGCCAAAACCCCATGGCCTCACGCGTTGCAGTTGGTGCGTCATCTGCTCGATGAGCAAACGTGCTTTCAACACGCCTGGAAACACCGCGTCTGGAACTGGCAACGCAGTGGTGAGTAATCGCCGCGACGCTTACTACTGGCGCCTGATCGCCACCGGGCTGAGTTTTGTGCTGTTCGGCTTCGGTGGACTGTGCCTGCGGCTTATCGTTTTTCCGGTGCTGGGGTGCTTGCCGGGGGGCGCCGTTCGCCGGCGCGAGCGGGCCAGAGCCACGGTCAGTCGCTTGTTCTGGCTATTTATTCGCAGCATGGCGCGCATGGGCGTGCTCACCTATGAGGTACAAGGTGCTGAACGCCTGGGGCGCCCCGGTCAAATGATCATCGCCAACCACCCGTCACTGATCGATGTGGTGTTTTTGATTGGTCTGGTGCGCAACGCCAATTGCGTGGTCAAACAAAGCCTTTGGCAAAACCCGTTCACTCGCAGCCCCGTGCGTGCCACGCAATACATCAGCAATGACGGCAGCGTCGATATGCTCGACACCGCAGCTGGCGCCCTGCGCGAAGGCCAGACGCTGATCATTTTCCCTGAAGGCACCCGCACACAACCGGGGCTAGCGCCTGCCTTTCATCGCGGCGCGGCCTCCATTGCTCTGCGCGGTGCGAAGATTCTCACCCCGGTTGTGATCAAGGTCAGCCCTACCACGCTGACCAAAGCCGAACCCTGGTACCGCATTCCCGATCGTCGCGTGCACTTCAGTTTTCAGGTCGGCGCCGATATAGATCCAAACACCTTTACCGCGCTTGGCCCGCCGCCCAAAGCTTCGCGCCTGCTCAATGACTTCGTGCATGACTACTTTATTAAGGAACTCGCCACAGATGAGCGATCTGAACACGCAAATCAAACAACTGATCATTGACGCCCTGGGCCTTGAAGACATCAGCGTCAATGACATTGACGACCAGCAAACCCTGTTTGGTGAAGGCTTGGGGCTGGACTCGGTCGACGCGCTTGAGTTGGGCCTGGCCATCCAGAAAACCTACGGCATCAAAATAGACGCCGACGCTAAAGACACCCGCAATCACTTTTCCAACGTGGCCAGCCTTGCGGCTTTCGTCACGGCCAAACAGGCAGCCTGAGACCGAACCATGCAAACCCGTGACGACATTTTCAACACCCTGCGTACCGCACTGGTCGAGCTCTTCGAGCTGGAACCCGAGCGCGTCACCCTCGACGCCAACCTGTATCAAGATCTGGAAATCGACAGCATCGACGCTGTAGACCTGATCGACCATATCAAACGTAAAACCGGCAAGAAAATCGCCGCTGAAGAATTCAAATCGGTGCGTACCGTCAATGATGTGGTGGAGGCGGTCTACCGTCTGGTTCATCCCGTCGAATGAGCCGACTGATCAGCCTTGGCCTGTTATTGGCCGGCGTGCTGTACCCCTTTGCGGTGTATTTCGGCATGGCCCATTTTGCGCCGTGGCAATTCGCGCTGCTGCTCGGCGGCCTGTGGCTGGCCCGCGCCCTGACGGGCGAGCGACGTCCCGGTGGCCTGTGGATGGCGGTGGTCGCGCTGGTGTTTTGCGGGCTATTGGCAGTGTTCAACAGCCCCGCTTTGCTGCGTTGGTACCCGGTGCTGATCAGCGGCTTCATGCTGTGTCTGTTCGGCCTTAGCCTGCGTTTAGGCCCGCCGATCATTGAGCGCCTGGCACGCTTGCGCGAGCCGGTGCTGCCCGACATTGCGATTGTTTATACACGGCAGGTGACCAAAGTCTGGTGCCTGTTTTTCCTGCTCAACGGGCTGGTCGCGGCCAGCTTGACCCTATGGGCACCGCTGAGTTGGTGGACGCTGTACAACGGCCTGATCGCCTACGGGTTGATGGGGCTGCTGTTTGCCATTGAATGGCTGATACGGCAACAGGTAAGAGGCCGGGCATGAATTGGATAAAACTTGAGCACCTGGTGCTGAAAGGGCACGCAGACCGCCCAGTGACATTTGATCCGGTACTGGATCACCGTCAGCTGTGCGAACAGGCTCTGTGTCTGGCAGGCGGCCTGCATCGGCGCAAAATACAACAGGTGGCCATCCACCTGGATGACGCCGCTGAGCTGGCGATTGCCTTGCTGGGCGCCTGGCGAGCCGGTGTCAGCGTGCTATTGCCCGCCGACCTGCAAGCACAAACCCGCCAACGCTGGGACGCGCAGGTTGACCTGTGGATAACGTCAACGGTTGAACTGGAGGCGCTGTACGAAGCGCCACTGGGTGGCGCAGAGCTGGATCTGGACAGCTGCCACCTGAGCCTGTGTACGTCCGGTTCCAGCGGCGAGCCCAAGCGCATCGACAAAACCCTGCGCCAGATGGCCAATGAAGTTCAAGCATTGGAACAGCTGTGGGGGGCTGAACTGGGTTCTGCCTGCATCATCGCCAGCGTGGCGGCGCAGCACATATACGGGCTGTTGTTCCGCGTGTTGTGGCCGCTGTGTGCGGGCCGCAGTTTTGTGCGCAACCAATTGGCCTTCCCTGAAGACATGCAGCGTGTCAGCCGTGAACACCATTCATTTGCGTGGGTCGCAAGCCCTGCCATGCTCAAGCGAATGGCTGACAACCTCGACTGGTCAGCCTTGAGTGCCGTGCAACGTGTGTTTTCCTCCGGCGGCGCGTTACCTCCCGAGGCGGCACAGGCTTTACACACCCGTTTGGGGCAATGGCCGACTGAAATTTTCGGCAGCTCCGAAACCGGTGGCATTGCCTGGCGCCAGGGGCACAACCTGTGGCAGCCCTTTGCCGATGTGCAGCTGAGCCAAAGCGAAGACGGCGCCCTGCGTATCGCCTCTGCCTATTTGCCTGTCGGTCATGTTGAGCTCACAGCAGATGCTGCCCGTATTGAGGCTGACGGGCGCTTCGAGTTACTCGGGCGCCTTGACCGTATCGTCAAACTGGAAGAAAAACGCATCTCCCTGCCGATGCTGGAACTCGCGCTGGCCAACCACCCATGGGTGGCCGAAGCCCGATTGGGCGTTGTTCATGAAAACCGTGCCTCGCTGGGCGCGCTGCTCGTGCTCAGCGACAGCGGTCTGTTTGCCCTGCGCGAGCACGGTCGCCGGGCGCTGACTCAAGCCTTGCGCCAGCATTTGAGCGAACACTGCGAAGCCTTGGCCTTGCCACGTCGCTGGCGCTTGCTGCGCTGTTTGCCGCTTAACAGCCAGGGCAAGCTGCCTCAGGCGCAGGTCGATGCCTTACTGCTCGCACCACGGCCCAAACAGCCCGAAGTGATGAGCCAGCGTGAAGACCAGGGCCAATGGACGCTCAACCTGTCGATCCCGCCGGATCTGGCCTATTTCAGTGGCCACTTCCCCAAAACCCCGGTATTGCCGGGCGTGGTGCAAGTGGAATGGGCAATGGCTCTGGGCCAACAGTGGCTCGACCTGCCGCCGCGTTTTGCCGGGATGGAAGTGCTCAAGTTTCAGCAATTGGTACGTCCCGGCGACGCCATTGAACTGACCCTGCGCTTTGACCGCGAGCGCAGCAAGTTGCACTTCGCTTATCGCAACGCCACGGCGTCGTGCGCCAGCGGCCGTATCGTGCTGGAGGCTCGCTGTGGATAACATTCACCACCTACCCGTAGCAGCTGCCGAAGGCTGCGTTCGGTTGCGAAGCAATCGTGTACCGACTTGCACGACTTCCCTGATAAACCGAGGCGCCGGACTTTACGGCGGCTACGCCCCCGAACGCAGCCTTCGGCAGCTGCTACGCAACGTTCGTAACAGCCTGAAGGGCTCTGCCCATGCATAACCCTTGCGCTGTCATCCCGGTGTACAACCATGAAACCGCTGTGCCGGCCGTGGTCGATGCCCTGCTCGCCGCGGGCTTGCCTTGCGTGTTGGTGGACGACGCCAGCAGCCCCGCCTGCGCAGCGGTCCTCGAACAGTTGGCTCAGGGCGAAAACATCCACCTCATCCGTCTGGCCGTCAATCAGGGCAAGGGTGGCGCGGTCATGGCCGGGCTGCGCGAAGCCGCGCGCCTGGGCTTTACCCACGCACTGCAAGTGGACGCCGACGGTCAACACGACTTGCGCGACGTTGCCACCTTTATCCAGGTGTCGCAGCACCACCCCGAGGCGCTGGTGTGCGGCTATCCGCAGTACGACGCCAGCGTGCCAAAAGGTCGTTTATATGCCCGTTACCTGACCCACGTGTGGGTGTGGATCAACAGCCTGTCGTTGCAGATTCCCGACTCCATGTGCGGCTTTCGCGTGTACCCGCTGGCGCCGACGCTGGCGCTGATCAACTCGGTCACGCTGGGCAAACGCATGGATTTCGACCCCGAAATTCTGGTGCGACTGACCTGGCGCAACCAGCCCATGCGCTGGCTGCCAACCCGCGTTCATTACCCGCAGGACGGCCTCTCGCATTTTCGTCTATGGCATGACAACGCGCTGATCAGCAGCATGCACACCAAGCTGTTCTTCGGCATGTTGGTGCGTCTGCCCGCCATTCTCTGGAGGCGCTGGCAGGCATGAGCGAACCTCGACAACATTGGGCCAATCACAAGGAACGCGGCAGTTTGCGGCTGATGCAACTCACTGCATTCGGCGTCAAATTACTCGGACGGCGCCTGCTCAGCCCGGTGCTGTACGGCATCGTGCTGTACTTCTTTGTCTTCGGTGGCCGTGCCCGGCGCAGCATTGGGCAGTATCAGCAACGGTTGGCCGACTGGAGCGGGCAAAGCGCCCTGCGCCCGACCCGCCGCCGGGTATTCAGCCAGTTCATGGCCTTTGCCGACGCCTTGCTCGACAAGCTCGACGTGTGGAACGGCCGCCTCAAGATCGAAGACATCGACATCATCGACCCGGCCCTGCTGCGCAATCACTTACGCGCTGAGCGCGGGCAGATGCTGGTGGGTGCTCATCTGGGCAATCTTGAGGTGTGCCGCGCCCTCGCCGAGCTGGGCGAAAAAGTCACCATGAACGTGCTGGTTCACACCAAACACGCTGAACAATTCAATCGCCTGCTGGGCGAAGCCGGGGCCAGCCATTTACGCCTGATTCAAGTCAGCGAGCTCAACCCCGCCGTCATGCTGCAACTCAACCAGCGCCTGGAAAACGGCGAGTGGCTGGCGATTGCCGGTGACCGCGTGCCCCTGCAAGGTGGGCGTCAGGTGCGAGTCGATTTTCTCGGCCAGCCAGCCGCCTTTCCGCAAGGCCCGTGGCTGTTGGCCGGGCTACTCAAGTGCCCGGTCAATCTGTTGTTTTGTCTGAAACGCGAAGGTCGTTACCGAGTCATCCTCGAACCCTTCGCAGAGGCCGTCGTGTGGCGGCGCAGCGACCGCGAACAGGTCATTGCCCATTGGGCTGGCCGCTACGCCGAACGGCTCGGGCATTACTGCCTTGAAGCGCCGCAACAATGGTTTAACTTTTACCCTTTCTGGAAGACCGATGACGACGCATCCGCATGAGCCAGTAACCTTCGGCCAACTCCCGCTGCGCATTGAAGACGTGCTGGCGCTGGCCAATCGTCAAGCACCGACCCATCTGCAAGACGACGCCGAGTACCGCGAGCGCATTGCCAAGGGCGCGCGCTTCCTCGACTCGTTGCTGGACAAAGAAGGCGTGATCTACGGCGTGACTACGGGTTACGGCGACTCGTGCGTGGTGGCGGTGCCTTTGGAGCACGTCGAAGCCCTGCCGCGTCACCTGTATACGTTCCACGGTTGCGGGCTGGGCAAGTTGCTCGACGCGCAAGCCACCCGCGCCGTGCTTGCCGCGCGCTTGCAGTCGCTGTGCCACGGTGTGTCGGGGGTGCGTATCGAGTTGCTGGAGCGCCTGCACGCCTTCATCGCCCATGACGTGCTGCCGTTGATTCCCGAAGAGGGCTCGGTCGGCGCCAGCGGCGACCTGACACCGCTGTCGTACGTAGCCGCAACCTTGGCTGGCGAGCGTGAAGTGTTGTTTAACGGTGAGCGCCGCAGTTCGGCAGACGTACACCGCGAACTGGGCTGGACGCCGCTGGTACTCAGGCCCAAGGAAGCGCTGGCGCTGATGAACGGCACCGCTGTAATGACCGGCCTCGCCTGCCTGGCGTACGCCCGCGCCGACTACCTGCTCAAACTCGCCACCCGCATCACCGCGCTCAACGTCGTGGCGCTGCAAGGCAACCCCGAACATTTCGACGAGCGCCTGTTCGCGGCCAAGCCGCATCCGGGGCAAATGCAGGTGGCCGCCTGGCTGCGTCAAGATCTGGCCATCGACGCCCCGACGGCGCCGCTGCATCGGCTGCAAGACCGTTACTCGTTGCGCTGCGCCCCCCACGTACTGGGCGTGCTGGCTGACAGCTTGAATTGGCTGCGCGGGTTTATCGAGATCGAACTCAACAGCGCCAACGACAACCCGATCATCGACGCCGAAGAAGAGCGCGTGCTGCATGGCGGGCACTTCTACGGAGGCCATATCGCCTTTGCGATGGACAGCCTCAAGACCCTGGTGGCCAACGTCGCCGACCTGCTGGACCGCCAGCTCGCCCTGCTGGTGGACGTGCGTTACAACCACGGCCTGCCGAGTAACCTGTCGGGCGCCAGCGCCGAGCGTGCGATGCTCAACCACGGGTTTAAAGCCGTGCAGATTGGCACCAGCGCCTGGACCGCCGAGGCACTGAAAAACACCATGCCGGCCAGCGTGTTCTCGCGCTCTACCGAGTGCCACAACCAGGACAAAGTGAGCATGGGCACCATCGCCGCCCGTGATGCAATCCGCGTACTGGAGTTGACCGAACAAGTGGCCGCCGCGACCTTGCTGGCCGCCAACCAAGGCGTGTGGCTGCGCAGCCGCACCGAAGATGCCCGCCCGCTGCCGCCTGCACTGGCGCTGATGCACGCTGAACTGGCCAAAGACTTCCCGCCCGTGGTGGAAGACCGGGCGCTGGAAGCCGAACTGCGCCTGTGCTTGAGCCGCATCGCCCAACAACACTGGAGGCTGCATGCGTAGCAAAGGCGTAATGCACGTTGATACCGAGGTGTTGGTGCCGTTTTTCGACATCGACACCCTGCACGTGGTGTGGCACGGGCATTACGTCAAATACCTCGAAGTGGCGCGTTGCGCGCTGCTCGACCACATCGGCCACAACTACACCCACATGCTTGAAGCCGGTTATGCGTGGCCGGTGATCGACATGCAGTTGCGCTATGTACGTGGGGCCACCTTTGGCCAGCGCATCAACGTGCGTGCCAGTCTGGTGGAGTGGGAGAACCGCTTGAAGATTAATTACCTGATTACGGATGCGGTCACGGGTGAGCGTTTGACTCGGGCGGTAACGGTGCAGGTGGCGGTTGAAATTGAGAGCCGCGAGATGCAATTGGTCTCGCCTGCGTGTTTTGTTCAAGCTGTTGAACGGGTGCTGTCATGAGTGTCTTTTTTAGATCAAAAGCCCCTCACCCTAGCCCTCTCCCAGAGGGAGAGGGGACTGAGCGCGGCGCGCATCGGCCCCCTGAGGGTAAAGCCCGCACACGTCTCGCAGCCCTGTTCACCGCACTGCTGGCGTTCACCCCTCTGGCCCACGCCTTCGACCTGCAACAGCTCAGCGAACAACTGGCCAAACCCCAGGTCATCCACGGCGATTTCGTTCAGGAAAAACACCTGCGCGCCCTGCCTCTACCGCTCACCAGCACCGGCACCTTTGTCCTGGCCAAAGACCACGGCCTGCTCTGGCAACTGAAAACCCCGTTGCAACAGGATTACCGCATCACTGCCCAAGGCATTGCCCGACGCAACGGCACCCAGTGGCAAATGCTCCCCGGCAAAAGCGCCGGGGCCGAACAAAACCGTTTATTCCTCGCCGTGCTACAAGGCGACAGCAGCGGCCTGCAACGGGATTTCGACCTGAAACTGCAAGGTGAACCCACCCGTTGGACGCTCACCCTGACCCCACGGTCCTTGCTGCTCAAGCAAGTGTTCAACCAGATCAACATCGAAGGCGGTGAGCTGGTTCAACGCATTGAACTGCAAGAAACCCAAGGGGACAGCACGCTGCTCAAACTGCAAAACAGCGTCAGCAACACGCCTTTGAGCGACGCGGAGCAACACGATTTTGCGCAGTGAACGCTGGCTGCCACGGGCTTTTTTGATGCTGCTGCTGGCCGTGTTGGCGCTGGCCGGCTGGCAATGGCGTCACGGTGCGCCACTGTCCGCCAACTTGATGGAGCTGGTGCCCGGTGACTCGCCTGACGCGCTGGAGCTCAGCGCTGAAGAGCGCATGCAAGAACCCCTGAACCGCGAAATGCTGGTACTGGTGGGCAGCGCGGATCGTCAACAGGCCATCGCCACCGCTCAACAACTGGGCGAGCAGTGGCAAACCAGCGGCCTGTTTGAAAAGGTCCAATGGAACCTGCAAGCCGACTTGCCCGCCCTGCGCGAACAATTGCTGCGCGGGCGTTTGGCCATGCTCTCGGGCGCCGATCGCACACAGTTGATCGAACACCCCGAGGCCTTTATCCAGCAGCGGGTGCAAGCCCTGTTTGATCCCTTTACCGGGTTCAGTCTGGTGCCGAGTCAGGACGATTGGCTGGGCCTGACCGGGCGCATTCAAAACAGCCAGCCGCAACGCGGCGCTGTGCAACTGGACATTGGCAGCGGCGCCTTGATCGCTGAAGCGGATGGCAAAAACTGGGTGCTATTGCGCGCCCGCACTCAAGGCAATGCGTTCGATATGAAGCTGCCGCTGCGGGTCGCCGAGCTGCTTGAGCAAAGCCGCGAGCAGGTGGCTCAAAACGACGTGCAGTTACTTGCCGCCAGCGGCCTGCTGTACGCCGCCAGCGGGCAGCAACAAGCCACCCGCGAAATCACCTGGGTGGGCGGCGGCGCCACCGTGGGCATTCTGCTGCTGCTACTGCTGGCCTTTCGCCGCTGGCGCGTACTGCTGGCCTTTGTTCCGGTACTGGTGGGCATGCTGTTTGGCGCTGTCGCCTGTGTCGCGTTGTTTGGCCGCATGCACGTCATGACGCTGGTGCTGGGTTCCAGCCTGATTGGCGTCGCGGTGGATTACCCGCTGCACTACCTGTCCAAAAGCTGGAGCCTGAAACCTTGGCGCAGTTGGCCGGCATTGCGTCTGACCTTGCCGGGTTTGAGTCTGAGCCTGGCTACCAGCTGCATCGGTTATCTGGCGCTGGCCTTCACGCCGTTTCCGGCCCTGACCCAAATCGCCATTTTCTCCGCTGCCGGATTGATCGGTGCTTACTTAAGCGCCGTGTGCCTGTTGCCAGCGCTGCTCAAAAACGTCGAATTGCGCCCGGCGCAATGGCCACTTCGCTTTGCGCAACGCTTGCTTGATGTACGCGCAGCCCTGCTGGAAAAAATTCCGACACCGGTGTTGCTGCTAATGCTGCTGGCCTTCTGCGCAGCCGGCCTGTGGCAACTCACCAGCAAGAATGACATCCGCCAATGGGTCGGCGCGCCACCGCAGTTGATGAGCGAAGCGCAGGCCATTGCGCGCATCACCGGCTATCAACCCACCAGTCAGTTCTTTCTGGTGCGCGCCGACAATGAGCAACAGTTGCTGGAGCGCCAAAGCGCCCTGAGCCAGCGTCTTGAACCGTTAATCGGCACAGGCAAGTTGCAGGGCTTTTTGGCCCTGAACCAGTTAGTCAGCCAGCCCGGCGAGCAACAACAACTGCGCGCCGCACTCAACGCGCTGCCTCAACACTGGCAGCCGCTGTTAGCCGTGGGGGTGCCTGAAAGCGCTTTGCAAAACGAGCTGACGCAATTGCTAGCCTTGCCCGATCAATCAATCGACGACGCTTTGAAAGGCCCCTTGGCCGAACCCTGGCGAGCGCTTTGGCTGGGCAAAAACCCCGAAGGCGTGGCCGCAATGGTCAGCCTGCAAGGCTTGAATGACGCCAGCCTGTTACGCGCGCAGGCGCAGGACTTGCCTGGCGTTACGCTGGTGGATCGCCTGGGCGACTTGAACAAGGTCTTTGCGGCCACACAAATCAGCGCCGCTGAGTTGAAACTGTTGTCGTGCGCACTGATCGTTGTGCTGTTGATTGCCCCATTCGGCTTCGGCGGTGCGTTGCGTATCGTGGCACTACCGTTGCTGGCCGCCTTGTGCAGCCTTGCCAGCCTGGGTTGGCTGGGTCAGCCACTGACGTTGTTCAGCCTGTTCGGGTTGTTGCTGGTCACGGCAATCAGCGTCGATTACGCGATCTTGATGCGCGAGCAAATCGGCGGCGCAGCCGTCAGTTTACTGGGCACCTTGCTGGCCGCGTTGACCACATGGCTATCGTTTGGCTTGCTGGCGGTGTCGAGCACACCCGCCGTGAGCAACTTCGGGCTGTCAGTGAGCCTGGGCCTGGCGTTCAGTTTTATCCTCGCCCCATGGGCCGGTAAACAGGCGCACACCGCATGCTGACCGTCGTGTTCTGGCTGCTGATCATGGCCCTGTTTGCCGTTGCAACCCACGTGGGCCGGCGCTTTCGCATGATCCCGATTGTCAGCCAGTTGTTGTTGGCGTCTATCGGGCTGCCGTTGTTGATGCTGTTCTGGATCGAGCCGCACTGGCAACTCAACGGCGCCCAACTGGTGGCGCCGGTTTGGCTCAAAAGCCTGTACGGCCTGAGTTTCGCCCTGCTGTTGGGCACCATTTTAAGCGACGTGATCGATCTTCAACTGGACCGTCAAAGCCTGAAAATTGCCCTGCCCAGTTTTGCCGTGCCCTTCACCTGCGGGCTGGCCTGCGCGGTCTGGGTGCTGCCGGAGCAACCCTGGCTCAGCTCGCTGGCCGTCGGGCTGGTGTTTGCGATTACCGCCATCCCGGTGCTGTACCTGTACCTGCACCATATCGATTACCCGCCGGCTGCCACCCGGCGCCTGGTGCAAAGTGCGATTGTGATCGACCTGACCTGCTGGAGCCTGTTCGGCCTGGCCCAAGGCAGTCTGGACCTCAGCAGCGTGCTGCTGCCGCTGGCAGGGGCCATGCTGCCGCTGCTGATGCGCGCCCTGCGCATTCGCCACCCGCTGTGCTACAGCCTGAGTTTTTTCGCGTTGTTGGTGGCGGCCGAACACTACCGCCTCAATGCGCTGATTTTCGGTGTCGGCTATCTGGTCTGCATGGCATGGCTCAAGGTGCCGCTGGTGATGCCGTTAAAGGGTGTGTGGCTTGAACGTGTGCAAACCACACTGGCGATCCCGCTGATCCTGACCTTCGGCATTGTGCAAATCGATGTGCACAGCGCCCTGAACCAGATCAGCCCGCTGCAACTGGCGGCCCTGTTGCTGCTGCCAATGGCCAGCAAGGTGCTGGGCAACTGGGTGGGCTTGAACTGGGCTACACCCTCGTTTGTAGGCGCCAGCCAATGGCGTGAAAGCCTGTTACTGAACATTCGCGGGCTGAGTGAGATCGTCTTCCTCAACCTGCTGTTGCAACAACACCTGATCAGCCCTGCGCTGTACGTCGCGCTGATGCTGATGAGCCTGATAGCCACGCTGTTACCGGCGCTGGCAGGCATGAGTAAACCCCCTTTGAAGTCTGCCGTAGTACCCGGCAAGGAGCGCCTGTGTCAGGAATAGAAATGGAACGTCGTCAGGTGGTCGTGATTGGTGCAGGGCCCTCGGGCGCCATCGCTTCGGCCTTGCTTAAACGCAACGGCCACGATGTGCTGGTCATTGAGCGCCAGCACTTCCCGCGTTTTTCCATTGGCGAGAGCCTGTTGTCCCATTGCCTCGATTTCGTCGAAGAAGCCGGCATGCTGCCAGCCGTGCAAGCCGCCGGGTTCCAGCTGAAAAACGGCGCAGCCTTCGCGTGGGGCGAGCAGTACAGCGCCTTCGATTTTGGCGACACGTTCAGCAACGGCAAGCCCACTACCTTTCAAGTGCAACGCGCCACGTTCGATAAGTTGCTGGCGGATCAGGCAGCCCTGCAAGGGGTAGAAATCCGCTACGGCGAAAGCGTTATCAGCGCCTGCATTGATGGCGCCCGGCCCCTGCTGGAAATTGAACGCGAAGACGGCAGCCGCTATCGCATCGAAACGACCTTTATGCTCGACGCCAGCGGTTATGGGCGTGTGCTGCCGCGCCTGCTTGACCTCGAAGCACCCTCGAACTTCCCGCTACGCAAGGCGGTGTTCACCCACGTCGAAGACCGCATCGACTGCCCGAGCTTTGATCGCAACAAGATCCTCGTCACCACTCACCCGACCCAACGCGATATCTGGTTCTGGAGCATCCCGTTCAGCAACGGGCGCACCTCGGTGGGCGTGGTGGCCGCGGCAGAACACTTTGCCGGGCGCAGTGAGCACCTCGACGACTGCCTGCGCAGTTTTATCAACGAGACCCCCAGCTTGCAGCGGGTACTGGCCAATGCCGTATGGGACACACCTGCGCGCACGATGGGTGGCTACTCGGCCAACGTCAAAACCCTGCACGGCCCCGGTTTTGCCCTGTTGGGCAATGCCGCCGAGTTTCTCGACCCCGTGTTTTCCTCGGGTGTGACCATTGCCATGCGCTCGGCCAGCATGGCCGCTGGCGTGTTGCACCGCCAACTGCAAGGTGAGGCCGTGAACTGGCAAACCGAGTTCGCCGACCCGCTCAAGCGCGGGGTCGACACTTTCCGCTGTTACGTCGAAGGCTGGTACGCCGGCACTTTTCAGGACGTGATTTACCACCCCGGCAGCTCGCCGCAGATTCGCCGCATGATCAGTTCGATACTGGCAGGGTATGCCTGGGATCAAAACAATCCCTTTGTCAGTGAACCCAAGCGCCGTCTGCGCATGCTCTCGGACATCTGCGCCACGGAGACCGCATGAAACCTCTGAGCGACACCTACGTTGAAGAAACCCGTTTCGGCTTTTGGTTTTTACGTAGCCACACTTGGCAACACCACGTACTGCGAGTGGCCATCAACGATCTGCGCAGCCTGTTCAGTCAGCCGCTGCCGAACGCGCCGGTGATTCTCGATGCGGGTTGTGGTCAGGGAAAATCGTTCCAGTACCTGCAAAAAACCTTCGCCCCGCAGCGCTTGATCGGTCTTGATGCCGACCCGCTGAGCCTGCAAATGAGTCGTGAAGAGGCCGAGCGTCAGGGCATCGACATCGAGCTGATCGGCAGCGATTGCGCCGAGCTGGAGGTACCGGACGCCAGCGTTGACCTCCTGTTCTGCCACCAGACCTTCCACCATTTGGTGCAGCAGGACAGGGCGCTGGCCGAGTTCTATCGCGTGCTCAAGCCGGGCGGCTATTTGCTGTTTGCCGAATCCACCGAAGCCTATATCGACACCTGGGTGATTCGCTGGTTGTTCCGCCACCCCATGCACGTGCAAAAAAGCGCAGCGCAGTACCTTGAAATGATCCGTGATCAGGGCTTTGAATTTGAGGCGCAGAACGTCTCGTACCCGTACCTGTGGTGGAGTCGCTCCAAAGATTTCGGCCTGCTGGAACGCACAGGCCTGTTCAAGCCAAAACCGGTCGGCCAGCGCGAAGAAACGCTGGTCAACGTCGTGGCGCGCAAACCTTTAAATGGCCTACCGCAATGATGAATACGACTCCTGTAGCCGCTGGCGCAGGCTGCGCTGGCGTGCGCCGCAGGCCTGTTGTTCTGAAGGCCCTGCGGGCCTTATCGCAACCTGGCGGCAGCGGCTACAGATTTCGCGCTTTGTTAGTGTTCTTTGTAGTTGCCTTGTTCAGCGGCTGCACCAGCCTGCCCTTGCCCAAGCACACGCCCACACTGGCGTTACCGATGCAATTGCATATCCTGCGCGAGCAGGCTGAACAGCGCCAGGACTGGTTATTGGTGATTCAGCAACAAGACGCCGGACTGCGCTGGTCGTTGATGGACCCGCTGGGCATTCCGCTGGCGCGTCAGCTGCTGCAAGACGGTCGCTGGCACGCCGACGGCCTGTTGCCACCCAACCCCGAAGCCCGCGAGTTGTTTGCCGCGTTGTTGTTTGCACTGACGCCGCAGGAACAGCTGAAGGCGAATTATCCACAGGCCAACGCCGAAGCAGACCTGCGGTTTCTGGCGCAGCGCTGGCAGGTGCAGTACCAGCAGCCGTCGGTCTTTCGCATTGATATGAAAGGCGACCTGCACTACCGCGTCAGCCCCCTGGAGGTGACGCCATGACTGCTTATCTAAATGCCTTGGGAGTGATTTGCTCACTCGGGCGTGGCCCAGACGAAGTGGCGCGCACTCTATTTGCCGGCGACTGCTCGGGCATGCAGCGCGAAAGCGGCTGGGTGCCCGACCGCTCGCTCACGGTCGGCGCTGTTAAAGGCAATTTGGCGGCAATTCCAGCTGAACTCCAGCAACAAAAAAGCCGCAATAATCAGTTGCTGCTCGAAGCTGCCTTGCAGATACGCGACGACATCGACCACGCCATTGAGCGCTACGGCCGTGAACGTATCGCCGTTGTCCTGGGCACCAGCACCTCGGGCATTGATGAAGCCAGCCGCGGTATTGCCCATTACTTGCAGGCACAGCAGTTCCCGGCAGAATACGATTATCAACAACAAGAACTCAGCGCCCCAGCCACTTTTCTCGCGGACTGGCTGAACATTGGCGGCCCCGCCTATGTCATTTCCACCGCCTGCACCTCCAGCGCCCGCGCACTGATGAGCGCTCAACGCCTGCTTGACCTGAACCTGTGCGACGCAGTGCTGTGCGGCGGCGTCGACAGCTTGTGCGGGCTGACGCTCAACGGGTTTAGCGCACTGGACGCGGTGAGCGATGAACGCTGCAAGCCGTTTTCAGTTAACCGCCAGGGCATCAACATTGGCGAAGCGGCGGCGTTGTTCATCATGAGCAAACACCCTGCGGGCACTCAGACCATCGCCCTGCTCGGGGCAGGTGCCAGCAGCGATGCACACCACATTTCCGCCCCTGAACCCAGCGGACGCGGCGCGGCTCAAGCCATGCACAAAGCGTTGAAACGGGCCGGTTTACAGCCCGAAAACATCGGCTACCTGAACCTGCATGGCACCGCCACCCAGCACAACGATGCGATGGAAAGCCACGCGGTCGCGCAGGTCTTCCCTTTGGGCGTACCGTGCTCATCGACCAAGCCCATGACCGGCCACACCCTGGGTGCGGCCGGTGCTCTGGAAGCGGCGTTTTGCTGGCTGAGCCTGACCCATGACAATGCATTGGCACCGCACCTGTGGGATGGCCAGCCCGACCCGGCCTTGCCCGCGTTGCAGTGGGTAATACCCGGCCAAACCCTCGCCGCCTCGCCACAACGCTGCCTGATGAGCAACTCGTTTGCCTTCGGCGGCAATAACGTCAGCCTGATTATTGGAGACGCTCCATGACGGATTGGCCGCTCGCCGAACTGCTGCCCCACGCTGGCGACATGATCCTTATCGATCAGGTGCTGGCGTTTGATGAAGAACAAATTGAAACCCGTCTCACGGTGCAGGGCGGTGGTCTCTTCAACCGCGAAGACGGCAGCCTGCCCGCTTGGGTGGGCGTCGAACTGATGGCACAAAGTGTTGCCGCCTTTGCGGGTTGCCATGCCCGCGTGCAAGGCAATGAAGTGGTACTGGGGTTTTTGCTCGGTACCCGCAAATTTGAATGCAACGTCGAACACTTCCCGCTGGGTGCCGAGTTGCGTATCCATGCGCAGCGCTCGCTCGAAGACGACAACGGCATGGGCGTGTTCGAATGCCACCTCACCGGCCCCGGCATCCATGCCAGCGCCCGCCTGAACGTGTTTCGACCGCCTCAGCCTGAACAGTACCTGACTCAAACAACCGAGGAGACCCGCCATGACTGAGTCCATTTTGGTCACAGGCTCAAGCCGTGGCATTGGCCGCGCTATCGCTTTGCGCCTGGCACAGGCCGGTTTTGATCTGGTGCTGCATTGCCGCAGTGGCCGCCGCGAAGCCGACGCGGTCATGGCCGAGGTTCACGCCTTGGGCCGCAAGGCTCGTGTCTTGCAGTTCGATGTGTCGCAGCGCGACGAATGCAAAGCCATTCTTGAGGCCGACGTAGAACAGCACGGTGCTTATTACGGCGTGGTGCTCAATGCCGGACTGACCCGCGACGGCGCTTTCCCGGCGCTGAGCGAAGACGACTGGGACGTGGTGATGCGCACCAACCTCGACGGTTTTTACAACGTGCTGCACCCGGTGATGATGCCGATGATTCGGCGTCGCGCCGCCGGGCGCATCGTGTGCATAACCTCGGTCTCGGGCCTGATCGGTAATCGCGGCCAGGTGAACTACAGCGCTTCCAAAGCGGGCTTGATCGGCGCAGCCAAAGCCTTGGCCATCGAACTGGGCAAACGCAAAATCACCGTCAACTGCGTCGCCCCGGGGTTGATCGACACCGCGATGCTCGACGAAAACGTTCCCATAGACGACCTGATGAAAATGATCCCGGCTCAACGCATGGGCACCCCGGAAGAAGTCGCCGGGGCCGTTAACTTTTTAATGTCTGCCGAAGCTGGCTACATCACCCGTCAGGTACTGGCCGTAAACGGAGGGCTGTGTTGATGAAGCGCGTTGTCGTCACCGGCATGGCCGGCATTACCTCGCTGGGCAGTGACTGGGCCAGCATCGAAGCGCACTTTGTGGCCGGGCGCAGCGGCATCCGGCGCATGGACGAGTGGGATCGCTTCACCGAACTCAACACGCGACTGGCCGGCCCGATCGATGATTTCGTCGTGCCCAAACACTGGACCCGCAAGCAACTGCGCAGCATGGGCCGGGTGTCGAGGTTGGCCGTGGGCGCCGCGGAGCAAGCCTTGCAGGATGCCGGCTTGCTCGGCAACCCGATCATCCGCGATGGCCGCATGGGTGTGGCCTGCGGCTCATCCACGGGTAGCACCGACGAAATCAAAGCCTTTGGCAATATGCTGCTTAACTCGGTGGCCGATGGCCTTAACGCCAACAGTTACGTGCGCATGATGCCGCACACCACCGCCGCCAATATCAGCATCTTTTTTGGCCTGACCGGGCGTTTGATCCCTACATCCAGCGCATGCACCAGCGGCAGCCAGGGCATTGGTTACGCGTACGAAGCCATCAAATTCGGGCGTTTGCCCCTGATGCTTGCCGGTGGTGCAGAAGAACTGTGCCCCACCGAAGCGATGGTGTTTGACGCGCTCTACGCCACCAGCCTGAAAAACGACGCCCCGCACACCAGCCCACGCCCCTATGACCTGGGCCGTGACGGTCTGGTGATTGGTGAAGGCGGCGGCATGTTAGTGCTTGAAGAACTGGAACATGCACTGGACCGAGGAGCGCACATCCACGCTGAAATCGTCGGCTTTGGCAGCAACGCCGACGGCCAGCACACCACCCGCCCCGAGGTCAGCACCATGCGCCGGGCCATGGAGTTGGCGCTGGAAGACGCGGGTCTTGGCCCGCAGGCCATCGGCTATGTGAACGGCCACGGTACGGCGACCGAACAAGGCGACATTGCCGAGACACTGGCCACCAGCGAGTTGTTTGGCAAAGACATGCCCATCAGTTCGCAGAAAAGCTTTCTGGGCCACACGCTGGGGGCCTGTGGTGCGCTGGAGTCGTGGTTCAGCATCGAAATGATGAACCGTGACCGCTACGTGCCGACCCTCAACCTCGATGAGGTCGATCCCCGCTGCGGCGAACTGGACTACCTGCGTGGCGAGTTCCGGGTGATGCACAACGATTACGTGATGAACAACAACTTTGCCTTTGGCGGGGTCAACACGTCGTTGATCTTCCGTCGCTGGTCGTGATTGACCGTTTAACCCTAACAACGCTGTTCTTACCCAACGTCAAGGAGACAACAATGCAATTCAAGACACTGGCAACTGCCACCGCATTGCTACTGGGCACCCTGCCTGCCATTAGTCAGGCGCGCGACACGGCGCTATTTTTACCTTTTGATCAGGTTGTGACCGAAGCCATCAGCACCGGCAAGATCGATGGCAGCGTCAAATTTTACTTGGCGGGCAACACGCCAGCGGGCAAAGCCAGCGTCGTCACACCGGGGGTGGTGACCAACAAAAAAACCAATGCCTTTAACAAAACCGATTATCAAGCCTGCTCTTGGGCGTTGCAGTCAGCGTTGATCACACTGCATCAAGCGGCGAAAAACGTCGGCGCAAATGCAGTCACTGACATCGCCAGTTACTACAAAAAGAACGAACGCAAAGATCCGAAAACCTACGAATGTCATGCCGGCGCAGTCATTGCCGGGGTGGCACTGAAAGGTAACCTGGCGAAGGTGGATTGAGAAAAACCTGTTAGTGCAGAAACGACAAAGGCGCCTTTCGGCGCCTCATTCACAAACAGACTGGCTTGTCATCGCACTGTGTCTGTCCGGCTCTGCGATGGCTGGTTGCCCAGGATCCTCAGAGTCTCACAAGCCCCTTTCGGGAACGAGGCGAGTATCGCGCTGAGCCTAATTTTAGGCAACCGCCTATTTGCCCGCTCATCGTTTTTTCCGGTGCCTCACAACCCCAATGCGCACCGTACAGCGGCTTTGATGGCTATGAACTCATGTGTTTCAAGTTGTGAAACCATATAAATACGACGACCTTGCCTGTCACGCGTTTTTATCCGGTCCAGTCGAGACAAGCTAACGGTGGCCACCATGTCACATTTTGCCCAGCAGACAGGGCTCGCTCCCTGCAAATGACTTTGCAACTGAAGATGATGGTCCAACATGTATTGTGGCTCGGTGGTGCTTAAGGGAATGACCGTTACCAATTGACGATTGGTGCGGTGTTTACGCACGACCACAACGGGCCGAACCTTGATCATTTCCGGCACTTCGTAGCCCCTGAAATCACAAATAAGCACAGTGCCTTCTTTCGGCTGATAGAGGAGGGACATTGGCTGAACCCGAAAAAAGAAGCGATTTTGCGCAGCTTTACTTTCAACATTCCAAGCCCGTTGTATGACGGCAAATGTCCTGTTTTATCACTCGGTAACAATGCCTGCGGGCGCGGTCTCTTTCCTTTGAAGGACGATTCCTAGAGAATCCTTTGGCCTTGCGCCTGCCTCTTTCGATCACTAGCCTTCGATGCGTCATCCCTCATGGGTGACCGGACGTGCAAGTTCGAGTCGAGTCAGGAACATGGAAATCACCGCCAAATATCCAGCTTTATGGCGGCTGTACGTGGGAGGTCTTCGCGCCTGCCGGGATTGCGTTCCTTTCGACCGGTCTTGCACACCCGCGTACAGCTGCCACCCTCTTTGTGTGCAAGCAAATGGCGTCAGCTCTTAACTAACGAAAGGAACTGAACCATGACTCCCGCACCCGACTACGATCAAACCTTCGAACACACCCATGAACTGCTGCGGTGCGCCCTCGCGACCGCGTATGCATCGGCCGATAACCTGCAAGGGCTCAACCGCGACGTGGCGTTGGCTGTCGTGCATTTGATTGCTCAGGTGAAAGTGTCTGTGGATAAGTTGATGACCGGGTGATCCGCACGACCCTCACCCTAGCCCTCTCCCGAAGGGAGAGGGGACTTGATCGGAGGCGCTGCGGCAATGCCTGCGGGCGCGGTCCCTTTCCTTTGCAGGACGATTCCTAGAGAATCCTTTGGCCTTGCGCCTGCCTCTTTCGATCACTAGCCTTCGATGCGTCATCCCCCATGGGTGACCGGACGTGCAAGTTCGAAGGATATAGCGCAGTAACGTCAGTCCGCCTTATGGCGGCTGTGCGGGGGAGACTTTCGAGTCTGCCGAGTTCTATATCCTCGGTCTTGCACACCCGCGTACAGCTGCCACCCTCTTTGTGTGCAAGCAAATGTGCGCCACACCACGATCAAGTCCCCTCTCCCTCTGGGAGAGGGTTAGGGTGAGGGCTGCAACGTCTTGCGCCGCAACAACTGCGCAAACGCACTCGCCATCGGTGAGCTGGAGCCTCTGCGTTGCACTTGCCACACGGCCGTGTTCGCATCTGCATCCAGCAACGGCCGGTAAACCACCCCTTTGATGCGCATGTGCTGAAAAGACGCCGGCAACACCGACACGCCCAACCCCGCCGACACCAGACCAATAATGGTCATGGCCTCCCCCGCCTCCTGTGAAAAATGCGGACTGAACCCCGCTTGCCGCGCCAGGCTGAGTAATTGCGCGTACAAACCGCTGCCGTAGGTGCGCGGGAAGAATACAAAGGGTTCGTCCGCCAACGCCGCCAACTGCAACCCCGCCTCACTGCCCTCAGCCAACGGGTGATCCGCCCGAATCACCGCCACCAATGGCTCACGGAACAACTCCACGGCCACCAACGAGTCGGGCAAGGCCAACGGTCGCATGATGCCCACTTCGATGGACTCATCCACCAACCCTTCGGCCACGTCGCGGCTGCTCATTTCCTTGAGGTTCAGGTGCACCGCCGGGAAGGCCTGACGAAACGCAAAGATGGCCTGGGGAATGCTGGAGTTGAAGGGGGCCGACGAGGTGAAACCAATCTTCAGTTCACCCAATTCCCCCAACTGCGCCCGTCGCGCCACATCCGCGGCTTTGTCGACCTGAGCCAGCACCTGACGCGCCTCTTCCAGAAACAACCGCCCCGCTTCACTGAGCGCCACCCGTCGGTTGGTGCGGTCAAACAACCGCGCGCCCAACTCCTGCTCCAGGGCCTGTATTTGCTGGCTAAGCGGCGGTTGGGAAATGCCCAGCACCTGCGCAGCCCGGCCAAAGTGCAATTCTTCGGCCACCGCTATGAAGTAGCGTAAATGACGCAGTTCCATGCACACCTCATTAAGTCGTTAAACCTATCAAACAGGTCGAATAATATATTGGAAAGAATCGTTAGCCGCCTATATTCTTTTGTCATTGCCGTTCGGCTTTCCGCTTTTCCAGAGGTCCCCCGTGAAAACTGCTGTTGCTCCACTCGCCCACGAAATCCCGCCTGCGCCGCTGGATGATGTTGTCGCTCAATTAAATGATGTGTTTATCGAGAAAGGCACACCGATGTTTATGCGCACGGTGCTGGCGCTGTTCTCGGGCGGGTTTGCGACCTTTGCTTTGCTGTACTGCGTGCAACCGATGATGCCGATGCTGTCCCATGAGTACGGGATCAATGCGGCACAAAGCAGCCTGATCCTGTCGGTGGCCACCGCCATGCTGGCCATTGGTTTGTTGATCACAGGGCCTATTTCAGATGCTTTCGGGCGCAAGCCGGTGATGGTTTTTGCGCTGTTTTCAGCCGGTCTATTTACGGTATTGAGTGCGCTGATGCCGAGCTGGGAAGGCGTATTGATCACTCGCGCGCTGGTGGGCTTGTCGCTGAGCGGGCTGGCGGCAGTGGCCATGACCTATTTGAGCGAAGAAATTCACCCGCAACACATCGGGCTGGCGATGGGTCTGTATATCGGCGGCAACGCCATTGGCGGCATGAGCGGGCGCCTGATCACCGGCGTGTTGATCGACTTTGTCAGCTGGCACACGGCAATGCTGGTGATTGGCGGGCTGGCGCTGGCGGCCGCACTGGTGTTTGTGAAAATCCTGCCGGAATCGCGCAATTTTCGCCCACGGGCCATGAACCCGCGCAGCCTGCTTGATGGCTTCACCATGCACTTTCGCGACGCTGGCCTGCCGTGGTTGTTTCTTGAAGCGTTCTTGCTGATGGGCAGCTTTGTGACGATGTTCAACTACATCGGTTATCGCCTGCTGGCTGACCCATACAACATGAATCAAGCCTTGGTGGGGATGCTCTCGATTGTCTATCTGTCAGGCATTTACAGCTCGGCAAAAATCGGTGCCCTGGCGGACAAGCTGGGCCGTCGCCGGGTGCTGTGGGCGGTGATTGTGCTGATGCTGGCCGGGGTTGCCCTGACGATGCTGACGCCCATCCCATTTGTGATCATCGGCATGCTGCTGTTCACCTTCGGTTTCTTCGGCGCCCACTCGGTAGCCAGCAGCTGGATCGGGCGCCGAGCCACCAAGGCCAAAGGCCAGGCATCGTCGCTGTACCTGTTCAGCTATTACGCCGGTTCGAGCATTGCTGGCACGTTGGGCGGCGTGTTTTGGCACATCGGCGGCTGGAACGGCATCGGCCTGTTTATTGGCGCGTTGCTGGTGATTGCGCTGCTGGTGTCGCTGCATTTGGCCCGGCTGCCGGTACTGCCGGGCAATGCCAAAAAAGCGTGACCCCAAGCACTATTCCGGGTTGTTGATCAGCAGTTGAGCCTGCAAGCCTGAGTCTTGTTTTTCCAGACTCAGGTTTTCAAATTGAGCCCCTTCTTGTTCGATGCGATGCAACCAGCCCAGCACCGTGGTGGCATCGCCATTCAAGCCAATACGTATGCCTGCGGCATCGACGTCGAATTGCTGCACGTTCAACCCCGAACGGGCTGCACTTTCACTCAGGCGCGTGCTCAACGGTTGATCAAACACTTTGGCGGCCAGCGTCGGGCGGGCCTGCTGAACGTCAGCCGCTTGCGCAAGGTGTTTGAGGTAGAGCGCCTCAGCCGTTGCCAGTCGTTGCCGTGCCGGTAACCACAGCCCATAAACACTCACGACAATCAGCAAAAAAACAGCCAGGACTGCGCACAATTGACGGTCACGTCGTGGCAGTTGCAGCCAGCGTTCACGCAGGCGAGCCTTCATGATTCATCCCTCACGGTGACAATGGCCTGAACACGGCCGCCCTGCTGACTGGCGTTACCCACGGTGACCGGTATGCCACTTTGCACACCGCGTTCACGCAAGTGTTCGAGCTGGGCAAAGCTGCTGGCGGTGATGTTCAGTACCCAGCCGATATTCGCTCGCCACTCCATGCGTTGCACTTCGACAGAGCTGGCGCCCAGCACCTGTTCGGTCAATTGCAGCAGTCGGACCATGTGGCCGTTGCGAGCAGGAGCGCCCTGTTGTTGCAATGCCTTGAGTTGCGCAGATAAGTCGACGATGCGGGTTTGCTCCGGATACAGGGTTTTGAATCGCGCTTCACTCAGGGCATACACACGAGCGGCTTCGTCTTCAAGCACGCTGCTGCGCAGATGGGTAAACCCCAGTGCGAAGGCAAACGTAAGCAGTAACGCCGCACTGCATCGTCGCCACGGCCAACCTTGAGAACGACGTGCAAACTCGCCCTGCAGCAGGTTGATGGCCTCTTTGGGCGGTACGTTCCAGTCGATGGCACGCTCAGTCAGAGGTGTCTGCAAGCGAGCCGCCACGAGATCGAGTGCCGGCCCCGACAACGCCAGCCGGGCTTCCAGGGCCCCGCCGACAATCCAGCGCCCACCCCACTCGGCCTTGCACGCAGCCTCTGCGGGCAGCAGGTCAGCGTCCACTTGCACACTGACGATGTTGAAACCGCGCTGACGCAACAGCTCCAGCAATTCCTTGAAGCGCTGTTTGTGAGTAATCATCAAGGGATACCGACGCTGGGCATCCATTGGCCCTACGGCAATATGCAATTCATCAAGATCGTCAGCCAGTTGGTCTTCTACAGCGAAGGCCAGCGCTTGTGCGCCGGGCCGGCGCTTATTGGGCCAAGGCTCTGTGAGCAACCAGCTGCACCGTTCCATCGGCAGAATCAGGTTGACCTGACGGTCTTTCAATCGGGCCGCTGCTTCATTTAAAGAAGTACTTTCTATGGCTGCCGGGTCGTGCCAGACAGACACGCAAGCCGTATCGACGTCTGTTTCAGCCCCCTCGGCAACGCAGTGGGCGGTGAGATAAAGCCAGCTATTCATCAAGGGATTCGCTGTGTTTGGGCGCCAACAAGCGCCGCTGCAAGAGGTGCCACTTATCGGTTTTGAGGTCGCGGGCCACATCGCTTTCAAGACGTAAGCGGCTTTGGCCCAGGCGCGCATGAGTGGTGATGCGAAACCAGCGGCTGGTGGTGCCCAAGCCTGTGGCCTGAACGCCCAGTCCGATCAGCGCCGGGGTGAAGGTGAAGTCCTGAACGCTGGCATGGCCTTGCAAGGGGCGCTCAGCGAATAATTGATTAGCCACGTGCGGCGTGACCCCTTCCAGCGTGGCGAGCACGGTGGCAGACGCGGTGTTGATATTGAGGGCCGCCTCCTTGGGCAACAGCACAACCCACGGCTGCAAGGTCTTGAGCCACGGGCCGTCAATGCCGGGCACTTGGCGCAATTGGCTGATGTCGCTCAGGTTTAAGCCTTGCAATGCGCTGGCCTCAACCTCTGAGAGCTTGAGCAGTGCTTGCAGACGGTTCCAGCGTTGCGCCAGCACTTTGTCGGCCGGGCCTTTGGCGAGTAAGGCGGTGATGTTGAAACGGGCGGCCAGGTCTTCGATTTCAACCTCAATCCGGCCGTTGTCGATATTCAATTGAGGCTGAGCGTTGGCCCAGACTTGTCCTGCCGCGACGCTGGTCGCCGGGTCGCGCAGTTGGGTCTTGAGGTGCTCAAGCGCCCAGGTTTCCCCGGCAAACGCCAGCTTTCGAAGCTGTAACTGGTGAATCTGCTGGGCGCTGCTGTGCAGCGCCAGACGGTGGCTGCGCAACATACCCGCAGTGACCAGCAGGGCCAGGCTCATGACCAATAATACGGTTATCAGGGCAATGCCTTGCTGGTTGCGCCGCATTACTCGCCCTCCGGCAGTAACAGCACCCGGCGAATACCCTCGAAGCGTCCAACCGAGAGCTGCAATTCAAGCGCTTTGGGCCCGTCAACGGAGGCGTCTTTACGGGTCGGCCACTGCTGGCGCCAGCCGTTTTTACTGTCGTACAGCCGCCAGCGAACACTGCGTACATCGCTGAGCAGCTTTTGCTGTTGCAGCGCTCCCCCTTCCAGCCCACGGCTATGGCGCCACAGCACGCCATTTTCCAATTGATAGCTGACGTCCTGCAATTCACTGCGTGGCTGGCCCAACGGATTACGCCAGTTGGCCCGGCGCAGGGAGAGTTGATTGGCAGACAGGGTCAGACCCGTTTTTTTGGCCGAGGTTTGCACCTGCAGCACATCGCGCTCAATCAGCGCGACGGCACGTTGCACGCTGCGCAGGGCCTGCTGATGCTCAGTGCTGCTGCGCTCGGCGCGCACCACGCTGTCAAACAGGCGCCAACAGCCGATGCCCAGCAAAGCGAAGATGGCAATGGCGATCACCAGTTCAAGCAAGGTAAAACCGGCCTGAGATTTAGTCATGCTTGATGGCCAGCCAGTGGGTCACAGACTGCAAAGCCTCATCGCTGCCTGCCGGGCTGACGTCCAGCTCGACCCGCAGCAAACCGGTACCGGGCTCGGACACAATGCGCTGGTGCACGCGCCAGTCACGCTGCGCGTAGGTCACATTAAGGGTGCGTTGCCCTGTGACCAACGGCGCGCTCTGCAGCTCAAGTTCACCCAGATGATTGTCGGCCAGCCATGCGGCCAATAGCCGGGCCTCAACACGCGCACTTTGCCCCAGCACATACTGACTGGCCGACATGACAGCCGCAGCCAGCGTGGCAAAGATCGCCAGAGCAATCATGATTTCCAATAAGGTAAAGCCCTTTTCAGCCTTCATTGGCTGGCTCAGGTATTTCAATTTCAGGGTCACCGATGCCATCGCTGACAATGCTGCGCCAGCGCCGGGGCGGGCTGTCGAAGTGCAGACTGAAGGCGGTGCTTTCATCACTGCTCAACCACAACAATTGCGGCATGTCGGCCAAGGGCACGAGAGGCTGGGTCTGGCCGTCCAGGGTTAAGTTCAGCACCAGACCGAACGGCAGTGACACTCGCGTGTCGACCGCCTCCCAGCGATTGAGCTCAAAGCGCATCAATTGGTAAGCCCCCGGTTCTAGCCGCAGGCCATATTCCTGGCCATCAAGCACGGCCTTCTCGCGCAGCCCGTGCATCAAGCTCTGTAATACATCCGCTTCTTGACGGGCATTGCGGGCGTTGTTGTCGCCCAGGTTGATATGCACCATCGAGGCCAGTACGCCGATCAGCACAATGACCACCATCAGTTCGACCAAGGTAAAACCCGACGATGCCTGCCGCATGCCCTTTTACTCCCAGTTACCGATATCAGCGGCATGTGCTTCGCCACCGGGTACGCCATCGGAACCCAAGGAAAACAGGTCATAGCTCGCGGAGTGAGTGCCAGGGTTCAGGTATTGATAAGGCATGCCCCACGGGTCTTTCGGCATGCTTTTGAGATAGCCCTGGGGGTTCCAGTTTTTAGCCACCGGTGTGCCCGACGGTTGCTTTATCAGCGCTTCGAGGCCCTGCTGGGTCGAGGGGTAGCTGAAGGTGTCGAGGCGGTACATCTCAAGGGCGGTTGAGATGGCCTGAATATCAGTCTTCGCCGCCGTCACTTTGGCTTGGTCGGGGCGGCTCATGAACTGCGGAACAACAATGGCGCCGAGGACGCCAATAATCACCACGACCACCATGATTTCGATCAGCGTAAAACCGCGTTGGGCGTATTTTGCAGAGGTTTTCATCGGTCAATTCACCAGTTGATTGAGGCTAAGAATGGGCAGCAGGATGGCCATGACGATCAACAACACCACGCCTCCCATCAGCACCAACATGATGGGTTCAAACAAACTCACCACCAGTGCGATGCGCGCTGCGAGGGTTTTTTCCTGTTGTTCGGCCGCCCGCCCCAACATGCTGTCCAGCTCACCGGCGCGTTCGCCGCTGGCGATCAGGTGCAGCATCATGGGCGGGATATCACCGCTGCGTTCCAGCCCTCGGGCCAGGGTGCCGCCTTCGCGTACCGAACGGGCGACATCAAGCATGCGTTGGCGAATGGCCAGATTCGCGATCACCGTGGCCGAGATTTCCAGCGCGTCTACCAGCGGTACGGCGCTTTTGCCGAGGATCGACAGGGTGCTGGCAAACCGCGCGGCTTCCATCGCGCGTAGCACCCCGCCCACCAGTGGCAGGTTAAGCAGCAGTACGTGCCAGCGCAGCTTCAAACGAGGCTGGCGCAAGCCCCAGCGCACCGCCCACACGGCCGCGAACAACAGAACCAGCAGCCACCCGCCGTAACTGCGCAAGCCGCTGCTGACGGCGATCATGGCCTGGGTCAATGCAGGCAGCGGCTGGCCGCTGTTGATAAATATTTTGACCACGTCGGGCACTACGTACCCGAGCAAAAAACCGACAATCGAGAACGAAGCCACCAACAGAATCAGCGGATACACCAGGGCCAGTTGAATCTTTTGCCGCGACGCATGCCGGGCCTCGGTGTAGTCGGCCAGCTGCTCCAGCACATGGCCCAAATGGCCACTGCGCTCACCGGCTGCGACCGTGGCACGAAAGAGTTCGGGGAAGGCCTTGGGAAAGGCCGTCAGTGACGTTGCTAGTGCATGGCCTTCGATTACCCGGCTGCGCACGGCGGCTAATAATTGACTGACTCGGCGCTTTTCACTTTGTGCTGCGACGGCACCCAATGCTTCTTCCAAGGGTAACCCTGCATGAATCAAGGTCGACAGCTGGCGTGTCAGCAAGGCCAGATCGGTCACGCCCAGCCGCGTACCCGACTGGGCATGGCTGCCCTGAGCCCGGCCCTTTTTAGGCTCGCTCAGGTGGGTCAGGCGCAAACCCCGTTCTCGCAAAAGCTGACGGGCATGGCGGGCACTGTCGGCTTCTTGTGACCCGCGGCATTTGCGCCCATTGGCGTCCTGCGCCTGATACTCAAAGGCTGGCATGTTCAGTCCTCTTGGGTCACACGCAACAGTTCGTCAAGGCTGGTCAGCCCTTCGAGCACCAACCGCTGACCGTCCTGAAACAAACTGGGAGCGCCTTGCCGGGCTTCGAGGACCAGATCCGGTTCGCTGGCGCCCTGGTGAATCAGACCGGCCAAGGTCGGGGTGATGCCGATCAGTTCATAGATACCGGTGCGCCCCCGGTAGCCTTGCTGGCAGTGGCTGCAACCCCGGGCGCGGAAAAGGGTGGGGGCGGCCTGAGGCGCGAGGCCAAGCCGAACGCTGGTGGCCGGATCGGCGCTGTACGCCGTTTTGCAGTCAGCACACAGGGTGCGCAGCAGGCGCTGGGCCAAGACGCCCACCAACGAGGACGCCAGCAGATAAGCATCTACGCCCATGTCCACCAGCCGGGTGACAGCGCCAATGGCGCTGTTGGTGTGCAAGGTCGACAACACGAGGTGCCCGGTCAACGAGGCCTGCACGGCGATTTCGGCGGTTTCCTGGTCACGAATTTCACCGACCATGACCACGTCCGGGTCCTGACGCAAAATGGCTCGCAAACCACGGGCAAAGGTCATCTGGGCTTTGGTGTTGACCGGCGTTTGGCCGATGCCCGGCAAGTGATATTCCACCGGGTCTTCGACGGTCAGAATATTGCGGGTCTCGTGATTCAGGTGGCTGAGCGCGGCGTACAAACTGGTGGTTTTGCCTGAACCGGTGGGCCCCGTCACCAGAAAGATGCCGTGGGGGCGGGCCAACACGTGTTCAAATCGGCTCAGGGTGTCGGCCGGCATGCCGAGGCATTTGAGGTCCAGACGCCCGGCCTGTTTGTCGAGCAAGCGCATCACAACCCGTTCACCGTGGGCAGAAGGCAAAGTCGACACCCGCACATCGACTTCATGCCCGGCCAGCCGCAGGCTGATACGACCATCCTGTGGCACGCGTTTTTCAGCAATATCCAGCCGGGCCATGACTTTGATCCGCGACACCAGCAAGTTGGCCAGCTCACGCTTGGGCCTTAACACTTCGCGTAACTGGCCGTCGATGCGCATGCGTACCGACAGGTAATGCTCGAAGGTTTCCAGGTGCACGTCCGAGGCTTTCTCGCGCATGGCTTCGCGCAGCAGCGCATTGATCAGACGAATGATCGGGGCGTCACCTTCCTGCTCCAGCAAGTCCGCCGTTTGCGGCACTTGCTCGGCCAGGCTCATCAGGTCAAGTTCGTCGTCCAGCCCTTGCGCAACTTGTTCAGCTGCACTTTGGCCGGTGCTGTAGCTTCTGGCCAACACTTCGCCAAATTGCGTGTCGGTGATGACCTCAACGGCCACCTCGCCGCAGGCCAGCCGCCGTGCTTCGGCCAGTGCCGTCAACGGGGTGTCGGCGCGAATCAACAAGGCCGCGGGGGTTGTAGACGTGTCCAGCAACACGCCAAAACGCCGGGCAAAGCTGAAAGGTAAACGTGCGGCCGTCGGCATCATGGGCGATCTGCTTCAGGTTTGCGCAGGTCCACGGCTGGCGGGTCTTGCAGGTTGCCTTCGAAGAGTTGATGCGGGTCGACCGGCAACAACAGCGAATTGCTGTCTTGGGAAGCAGGCTTGCTGAGATTTCGCAAAGCGTTGTAGCGTTTTTCGCTGATCTCGCGCGAATCGTGACGGCTGCGCACAATGGTCGGGCGTAAAAAAACCATCAAGTTGGTTTTCGTATGAGTGTCTTTATTCCAGCGAAACAAGGCGCCCAGATAGGGAATGCTACGCAGCAAAGGCACACCGCTGACCTGAGTACGCACGCTGTCCTTGATCAATCCGCCGATGACGATAATTTCACCGTCTTCAGCCAGGATCGTACTTTTCAAGGCACGCTTGTTGGTAATCAAGTCCGTTGAATCGACACCTTGCAGTGACGGCGCAATTTCAGAGTTTTCCTGCGCGACTTCCAGACGCAGCGAACTGCCTTCATTGATATGCGGTTTGATCTTGAGGCTGATACCAATGTCCTGACGCGTGACGGTGGTGAAGGGGCCTTCTGAGCTATTACCCGTGCCACTGTAGGAGCCGGTTTTGAAAGGCACGTTCTGCCCCACCAGAATTTCAGCCTCTTGGTTGTCCAGGGTTAACAGGCTGGGGGTGGATAGCACGTTGTTGTTGGTGTCGCTGGCCAGCGCTGATATCAGGGCGTTAAAGCGATCGGTACCGACTTGCAGTACAGCCCCCTCAGGCATTTTTATATCGCTTGAAGGCATCGCGCCGATCTGGATGCCCGTCCCCGGGAAGGTTATCCCGCCTTGTGTGCCGCCTGTGTTGACGCCCCATTGCACGCCCAGTGTTTCAACGATGTCTCCGGAGATTTCAACGATTGCCGCATGAATCAACACTTGTGAACGTGGCTGGTCGAGCTGACGCACGATATTTTCCAGCGTACGAACCTGCGCCGGGTCGGCCATGATGACCAGAGCGTTCTGGCTCTCATCCGCCGCAACCATCACCTCGCGTGAGCTGGCTTTCTGCGTCGCACCCGCCAGCGCAGTCTCTTGTTTCATACCTTGACCGACTGCAGCCAGCACCTCGGCCAATTGCTTGGCATCGCTGTGGCGCAGGCGCAGCACCCGTGAGTTCTCTTGCTGAGCGCTGGCTGGTGTGTCAAGCGAGCGAGCCAGTGCGCTTAAACGCTTGCGCGCGCCATCGCTGCCCAGGATCACCAGACGATTACTCGCAAGATCAGCGATGACCTGACTGCTCGCCCCCGTGGTTTTTTTATCCAGCGACTTCTCGATAACCTTGGCAATGTCACTGGCCAGACCATGCTTGAGCTCGACCATAGAGTGGCCATAACGCGTACCGGCATCCAGTTGACGCACGATGTCAGCAATGCGCTGAGTATTGGCCGCCGTGTCGGTAATAATCAGCGCGTTGGCCGAGGCAGAGGGGCCAACGTAACCATTGCTGGACACCAAGGGGCGTAATAAACCCGCCAGATCGGCTGCCACACTGGCATTGAGTTCTATGACCTGAGTGACAAAGGCTTCGGCAGGGGCTGGCTCATCCAGCGAATGGGTTGGCCGCGCTTTGGCATCGGCGGCCGGGAGAATCAACAACCGATCCCCTTGATCGATGATCGTGAAGCCGTGGGCATCGAGTACCGAGTAGAACAGCCGACGTACGCCTTCGCGGTCCAGCGCCTGCTCGGAAATAACCGTCACGCGGCCTTGCACCCTGGGATCCAGCACCACGGTAGTGCCCAAAACAGATGACATTTCCTGCACCACATCACGTAGCTCGGCATCCTTCATCGCCAGCTGCCAGAACTGTTCTTCTGCTGATGCCCAAACGGGTGAGAGCAGCGCACAGCAGATGACACTACACGTCAAAAGATGACCGATGCTGAACGCATTGGGTTTGCTCATTGGGTTTCTCTAAGGTTGTTCGGCAACGGGCCGCAGATGAAGGGAGATCGCTGGCGAGGCTGCGCCGGGCGTGCCCGAAACGGGTAAAACGTGTTTACTGGCGGGCTTGAGGGTTAACCGTTCTTCGCGGCCATTGCGCCACAGCACGACATGGCTCGCCTCAACGCGGCGTAAAACACTGCCACTGGGTAACCGCTCACCCTCTGCGTAGAACCGTGTGCTTTGTGCACCCGCAAGCAATGCCTGGGAGACACCGCGACTGGAGACAAAGCTGGCCCGCAGTTGCAGCGGCTCAGCGCTCTGCACCCAAGGGCTCTGAGTCGCGAAGCCCAGCACTGTGGCAATGGCATCGGGCGTGTACTGCCGGGGGGCTGGCGGGGTCGGCGCACTGGGCGGAGCCGATACCGTCACGGCACTCAGGGACTGGCTATATACCCATTCTTGCCACGCCAAAAAGCCGCCATAGCCCAGAGGCAATGCCAGCACTATCCAACCCACTGTTGTCGCCCAATAGCGGTTGAGCGCTACTGTCGAAATATTCAAAACTGCTTCATCACTGAACCTGCAACGCCTCTGCCAAAAATAAAGAGCGCTTTAACAAAACATTCGTTTGATAACCGACTGTCCTGATAGCTGATGCTTGATAACTGCGGCCACATGCAGGGTTATCAGCGCTGCCAGCAACACGCAGGCAGGTGTATGAATGCGGCCAAATAGGCCAGTCACATCCATGCTGTTAAAGGGCTGGGAAAACGTAACAACGTTAAAAAAAATTATCGGCCTGTCCATCATTAAAACACCGGAAATGAGGACAACAACTACCGACATATACATCATTGTGTGAACAAAAAATGCCAGCCACGGCGTCAGACTCTTCTCACCCGCTAAAGCACCATATCCTCGTCCAAAAGAGACATATAGACGCAACAAAAACACAGGCGCCAGTAATAAGCTCACTGACACATTAAGTTCACCCACAAAGACTTTCAGGGCTAAATTTTCGCTTATTAATCCGACATAAAAACCCGAGATCAATAACCAGATAATTGTCAGTGCCGAGAATCCGTGCAGCACTTTTTGCAACATCGAATATTTCATGATGGTACGTACTCTCACCTGCTATTGAGCATCGGGCTGCTCATAACGAGCCGCCCGATGCTTTAACGTTGGTTACTTCTCGGTCCAGGCATCAGACCAATGCGAACCTGTACCAGGCGCATAGTAAGCAGGGGCCTGTGAGCACCAGCCGGCAATCTTGCACACATAAACCTTGTCGGTTTGTGGTTGCAGGACCGCGGTGCCTACCTTGTAGTTGGCAATATCATCCGGGTAGATGGCATCGAACTCATGACTGCTGCCTTCACCGGTCAGAGTGAGTGCTTTAAGGTCCTGGAAATTCTCACGACCGTCTTCACTGGTGGCAATCAACTTAAGGGAGTGAGCACCCGGCGCGCTTCGTACCGCCACGCTAACGGGAGCAGTGGTAGCGTCGATGGTTTGCTTTGTGACACCAACTTGTTTGTTATTTGCGTCGAAAACGGTGGCTTCAACGTCAATTTTTTTATTGGTCATCAGCGTAAAGCCAACATCGACCTGGCCTTTGTCCAGCACGTACTCGCCCGCCACATCATGCACATGCATATAGGCTTCCGGATCGGGAACCAGCGTGGTCTGCATTTGGTAGGTGGTGACACCGCTTTCTGCCTTGGCGAAGAAGCTATTGGTGCCTTTGATTGGCTCGATCACACCCTCTTCATTGCGAATACCGGCACGTACAGGCTTATTGGCTGCGTTTACAGCTTCAGCCAGCTTGAACGACCAATTCTCAGGTTGACCCTCTTCCACAGAATCGATATTCACGCTGAAGCTGTACTCAGCACTTTCAGCACTGCCTGTGAAAGCGCGAGCCTTGACCGAGTCGCCTGGCAGCAGGGACTGGTTGGCTGTCAGCGTACCGACGTTGGCATACCCGTCTGGATCTGGCGCAGCTGCAAGGATATTGACATCAACTACGTTGTAGAAAGCAGCGCCGGTGTTATCAATGGTCCAGGCACCCAAAATGATGTGATGGCCGGTGCGATCGGAAGGGATGACGCAATCATGCTTTTGAGCGCCTGGGCCTCCAGTGCCTTCAGCACCGTCAACCGGTACACCACCCGCGCCATCGACGGCGCAAAAGGGTGCCGTGTCAAAGCTTTCACGGCTCAGTGGCAGGTTAGGATTCCACCCCGCCTTGGTGATGAAGTATTCCCATTTGGTGGTTTTATGGGCAGCGGTGTACTGCCAAGCAAACTTGATATTGCGATCAGTCACGTCACTCTGGTGCCAACGAGTCGCCGACTGAGCATCAATGGTGCCGAACTGTGTCAAGCCACCACTGGCCAGTTGGCCATCGGGAGGGCCCAATACTGGAAAGCCCTTAGCGCCTTCACCGACGGATTGCGGCTCATCAGTTGCAGGGCCACAGCCAGTATTGAGATTGATCCGGCACGCATAGGACCGTGAAGGGGGTTCGCTCATGTAACCGTGCGCGGCTACCTGTTGGGACGCGAACATGGCAGCCATTAACGTCAATGAGGATGCACACCCCATCAAAGCCCGAGACTTTGAAAGTGCAATTGTCATAAATAAAACCCTTCAGTTCATTATTGAATCGACACTAGGTCGTTTTTTATAGAGCAACTAAGTTGGATCAGACTAAACATTTCGCGCATCTGCGCAGACATCTCTTACACATTCCAATGACAACAGACATTCACAACCTGAACTCAGGTCACATACATCAGCCACCTTCAGAAAACACTTACACCGTATTAACAAACTACGCACAAAATGGGTTCAATCGCCGTTGGATTTTACAGAGCTGAAATAATCTTTATGTAGGAAATGTCTTTAAGCGAAGTGGCTCTATTCCCAATAATAAAACTTATAAGTCTGAAAATATTTGTTACTATTTAATCACCCGAAGATTTTCTCCCTATAAATTAGGCATTTAAAGTTCTCGCCAACCCCTTACCAACTTTTATACAGGAATAAAAAAACCCGGCAGTGCCGGGTTTTTAAAAAAAGATAGTGCTTACTCTTGGTGATACTGCCCTGAGAACTCATGCACCGCGCTAATAAAGGCGCCTGCATGCTCGGGTTTCACTTCAGGGGTAATGCCATGACCCAGATTGAACACATGACCTGACCCCTTGCCGTAGCTGGCCAAAATGCGTTTGACCTCGGTGCGGATCGCCTCCGGGTTGGCATACAGAACGGTAGGGTCCATGTTGCCTTGCAGCGCAACTTTATTACCCACGCGACGACGGGCTTCACCCAAATCGCAGGTCCAATCCAGGCCCAAGGCGTCGGCACCTGCATCAGCAATGCTTTCAAGCCACAGACCGCCGTTTTTGGTGAAGAGAATCACCGGCACTTTACGCCCTTCGTGCTCACGGACCAGGCCGCTGACGATTTTGCGCATGTAGGCCAGGGAGAATTCCTGGTAAGCCGCAGAGGACAGATTGCCGCCCCAGGTATCGAATATTTGCACCGCTTGGGCACCGGCCAGAATCTGACCGTTCAGGTAAGAGGTGACCGACTGGGCAAGCTTGTCGAGCAGCAGGTGCATCGCCTGTGGCGTGTCGTAGAGCATAGCCTTGGTTTTACGGAAGTCTTTGGACGAGCCACCTTCAACCATGTAGGTGGCCAGCGTCCAAGGGCTGCCGGAGAAGCCAATCAATGGCACTCGGCCATTTAGCTCTTTGCGGATGGTGCTGACGGCGTTCATCACGTAGCCGAGGTCTTTTTGCGGATCAGGGATCGGCAGTGCTTCGATGTCAGCCAGGGTGCTGACCACTTTCTTGAAGCGCGGGCCTTCACCCGTTTCGAAGTACAGGCCTTGGCCCATAGCATCGGGAATAGTCAGGATGTCGGAGAACAAGATGGCCGCATCCAGCTGCGGGAAGCGATCCAGAGGCTGCATCGTGACTTCGCAGGCGAATTCCGCGTTCTTGCACAGGCTCATGAAGTCGCCGGCCTTGGCACGGCTGGCACGGTATTCCGGCAGGTAGCGACCGGCCTGACGCATCATCCAGACAGGCGTTACATCAACGGGTTGCTTGAGCAAAGCGCGAAGGAAACGATCATTCTTGAGATCAGTCATGTCAGCGTCCGGAAGAAAAGTGCGGGCATTTTCTCAGAGACGGACGCAAAAGGCACGGCAAGTGCCGTGCCTTTTATCTATCGGGGCGATTAGTCGCATCGGGGTGAGGCTTTTCCCTCACCCCAACCCTCTCCCAGAGGGAGAGGGAGCTGACCGCGCGCACGCTCAAGAACACCTTCAAACCAGTCACCTCTCCCTCTGGGAGAGGGTTAGGGTGAGGGGTTTTCAGACGCCCAGGTAATCCATGATCCCTTCTGCTGCCGTACGGCCTTCGAAGATCGCGGTCACCACCAGGTCAGAACCGCGCACCATGTCACCACCCGCAAAAATCTTCGGATGGCTGGTCTGGTGCTTGTACTTCGACTGCTCAGGCGCAATCACGCGGCCCTGGCTGTCAGTCTGGATCTCGAACTGCTCAAACCACGTGGCCGGGCTTGGGCGAAAACCGAAGGCAATAATCACGGCATCCGCCGCAATGATTTCTTCAGAACCCGGAATCGGCTCAGGACTGCGACGACCACGGGCATCCGGCTCGCCGAGACGCGTCTCGACCACCTTCACACCCTGCACCTTGCCTTCCCCAACAATGGCAATCGGCTGGCGGTTGTAGAGGAATTTCACGCCCTCTTCTTTCGCGTTCTTCACTTCTTTACGTGAGCCCGGCATGTTGGCTTCGTCACGACGATAGGCACAGGTCACCGATTTAGCGCCCTGACGAATCGACGTGCGGTTGCAGTCCATCGCCGTGTCGCCACCGCCCAGCACCACAATCTTTTTGCCTTTCATGTCGACGAAGTCTTCCGGCGACTTTTCAAAACCCAGGTTGCGGTTGACGTTGGCGATCAGAAAATCCAGCGCATCGTGCACACCGGGCAGGTCTTCACCGGCAAAACCGCCTTTCATGTAGGTGTAGGTGCCCATGCCCATAAAGACCGCGTCGTACTCGGCCAGCAGTTCTTCCATGCTGATGTCTTTGCCGATTTCGGTATTGAGACGGAACTCGATACCCATGCCCGTGAAGACTTCTCGACGGTGGCTCAGTACGGTTTTTTCCAGCTTGAACTCGGGAATGCCGAAGGTCAGCAAGCCGCCGATTTCCGGGTTCTTGTCGAACACCACCGGCGTCACACCGCCGCGCACCAGCACATCGGCACAGCCCAGACCCGCAGGCCCCGCACCGATGATGGCAACGCGCTTGCCGGTCGGCACCACCTTGGACATGTCCGGGCGCCAGCCCATGGCGAACGCGGTGTCGGTGATGTACTTCTCTACCGAACCGATAGTGACGGCCCCAAAGCCGTCGTTGAGGGTGCAGGCACCCTCGCACAGACGGTCTTGCGGGCACACCCGGCCACACACTTCAGGCAGGGTGTTGGTCTGGTGTGACAGCTCGGCGGCGGCGAGGATGTTGCCCTCGGCCACCAGCTTGAGCCAGTTGGGAATGAAGTTATGCACAGGGCATTTCCATTCACAGTACGGGTTACCGCAACCCAGGCAGCGATGAGCCTGCTCGGCCGATTGCTGGGGCTTGAAGGGTTCGTAGATTTCCACGAACTCTTTTTTGCGTTGCCGTAACAGTTTCTTCTTCGGATCTTTGCGCCCGACATCGATGAATTGGAAGTCGTTGCTGAGACGTTCGGCCATCTTCTAAACCTCTTTACAACAGCTGCAAGCTACAAGCTTCAAGCTGCAAAAAAATCGTATAAACCCGACACACCGCGCGCTGCTTTGAGCGGGTCGCTCAAAGCTTGCCGATTGCTGCAGCATCACTGCGGACTGCCCAAAGTACTGGCAAGCAGAGACTTCAACGTCGCCGCTTTAGGTTTAACCAGCCAGAAACGGCGCAGGTAATCATCGAGGTTTTCCGAGAGGTTGCGACCCCACTCGCTGTCAGTCTCTTGCACGTATTCGTCCAGCACGTGCTGCAGATGGTTGCGGTACGCCTCCATCGCTTCGCCGCTGATACGCTGGATTTCCACCAACTCGTGGTTAACCCGGTCAACGAAGGTGTTGTCCTGATCCAGCACGTAGGCGAAACCGCCAGTCATGCCCGAGCCGAAGTTATAACCCGTTTTGCCCAGTACACAGACGAAACCACCTGTCATGTATTCACAGCAGTGATCGCCCGTGCCTTCAACCACGGTGTGAGCACCGGAGTTACGCACCGCAAAGCGCTCGCCCGCCGTGCCCGCTGCAAACAACTTGCCGCCGGTGGCGCCGTACAGGCAGGTGTTGCCGATAATTGCGCTGTCTTGAGTCTTGTACACGCTGCCGGTAGGCGGAACGATCACCAGCTTGCCGCCGGTCATGCCCTTGCCGACGTAGTCGTTGGCATCGCCTTGCAGGTACATGTTCAAACCACCGGCGTTCCACACACCAAAGCTCTGACCGGCAGTGCCTTTGAAGCGGAAGGTGATGGGCGCTTTGGCCATGCCCTGATTGCCGTATGCGCGGGCGATCTCACCCGAGATTCGAGCACCAATGGAACGGTCACAGTTGCAGATGTCGAGTTCGAACTCTGCGCCGCTCATGTCATTGATGGCAGCCGTAGCCATGTCGACCATTTTCTCGGCCAGCAGGCCTTTGTCGAACGGCGGGTTGCGATCCACTTCGCAGAACTGCGGCTTGTCAGCCGGCACGTTGTCGCTGCCCAGCAGCGGCGTCAGGTCGAGGTGCTGCTGCTTGGCGGTTTCGCCGGGCAGAATGTCGAGCAAATCGGTGCGGCCAATCAGCTCTTCAAGGCTGCGAACGCCCAGCTTGGCCAGCCACTCACGGGTTTCTTCAGCCACGTAGGTGAAGAAGTTGACCACCATATCGACGGTGCCGATGTAGTGGTTTTTACGCAACGATTCGTTCTGCGTGGCCACGCCTGTGGCGCAGTTGTTGAGGTGGCAAATACGCAGGTATTTGCAGCCCAGAGCGATCATCGGTGCGGTGCCGAAGCCGAAGCTTTCAGCGCCCAAAATCGCCGCTTTGATCACGTCCAGGCCGGTTTTCAAACCGCCGTCTGTCTGCACACGCACTTTGCCACGCAGGTCGTTACCACGCAGTGTCTGGTGGGTTTCAGCCAGACCCAGTTCCCACGGTGCGCCCGCGTACTTGATGGAGGTCAGCGGCGATGCGCCAGTACCGCCGTCATAGCCGGAGATGGTAATCAGATCGGCATAGGCCTTGGCCACGCCCGCGGCGATAGTACCGACGCCGGCTTCAGCCACCAGCTTCACCGATACCAGGGCTTTGGGGTTGACTTGCTTCAAGTCAAAAATCAGCTGCGACAAGTCTTCGATGGAATAGATGTCGTGGTGTGGCGGTGGCGAAATCAGGGTCACGCCCGGAACGGCGTAGCGCAATTTAGCGATCAGGCCGTTGACCTTGCCGCCCGGCAGTTGCCCGCCCTCGCCCGGCTTGGCGCCTTGAGCGACCTTGATTTGCAGTACCTCAGCGTTGACCAGGTATTCCGGCGTTACACCGAAACGACCCGTGGCCACTTGCTTGATTTTCGAGCTTTTGATGGTGCCGTAACGCGCCGGGTCTTCGCCGCCTTCGCCGGAGTTTGAGCGTGCGCCCAAGCGGTTCATGGCTTCGGCCAGCGCTTCGTGGGCCTCGGGCGACAAGGCGCCCAATGAAATACCCGCGGAGTCGAAACGTTTGAGAATCAACTCCAGCGGTTCGATCTCTTCGATGGCCAGCGGCGTATCGAGGGTCTTGACCTGCAACAGGTCGCGGATCATCGACACCGGACGCTTGTCGACCAGTGCGGTGTATTCCTTGAACTTGCTGTAGTCGCCCTGCTGTACGGCGGCTTGCAGGGTGGCGACCACGTCCGGGTTGTAGGCGTGGTATTCGCCGCCGTGTACGTACTTGAGCAGACCGCCTTGCTGAATCGGCTTGCGCGCGCTCCAGGCTTCAGCGGCCAGCAGTTTTTGCTCGGCTTCAAGGTCGACGAAACGCGCGCCCTTCAAGCGGCTCGGTACGCCACGGAAGCTCAGGTCGCAAATTTCTTCGGACAGGCCAATGGCTTCGAACAGCTGCGCACCACGGTACGAAGCAATCGTCGAAATGCCCATCTTCGAAAGAATTTTCAGCAGGCCTTTGGTGATGCCTTTGCGGTAGTTCTTGAACACTTCATAAAGGTCGCCCAGCACTTCGCCGGTGCGGATCAAGTCGCCCAGCACTTCGTACGCCAGGAACGGATAGATCGCCGAAGCCCCGAAACCGATCAGCACAGCAAAGTGATGCGGGTCACGACAGGTAGCGGTTTCGACCAGAATGTTGCTGTCGCAGCGCAGGCCTTTTTCAGTCAAGCGGTGGTGAACTGCACCTACCGCCAGCGAGGCGTGTACCGGCAGCTTGCCAGGCGCGATATGACGATCGCTCAGGACAATTTGCGTACGCCCGGCGCGGGCCGCTTCTTCAGCCTGATCGGCGATGTTGCGCACAGCCGCTTCAAGGCCAAGGGTCTCGTCGTAGTTGAGGTCGATGATCTGACGCTCGAAACCCGGCAGATCGAGGTTCATCAACGAACGCCATTTGGCAGGCGAGATGACCGGCGAGCTGAGGATCACACGCGAGGCATGCTCGGGCAATTCCTGGAAAATATTGCGCTCGGCACCGAGGCAGATCTCCAACGACATGACGATGGCTTCACGCAGCGGGTCAATCGGCGGGTTGGTGACCTGCGCGAACTGCTGACGGAAGTAGTCATACGGCGTGCGCACACGCTGAGACAGCACCGCCATCGGGGTGTCATCGCCCATGGAGCCGACCGCTTCGTAGCCTTGCTCACCCAGCGGGCGCAGCACCTGGTCGCGTTCTTCAAACGTGACCTGATACATCTTCATGTATTGCTTGAGCTGGTCAACGTCATAAAACGCCGAACCGTGGTCGTGGTCGTCAAAGGTGGCCTGAATGCGCAGGGCATTCTTGCGCAGCCATTGCTTGTACGGGTGGCGCGACTTCAAGCGATTGTCGATGGCGTCGGTGTCCAGCACCTGGCCGGTTTCGGTATCGACCGAAAGAATCTGACCCGGGCCGACACGGCCTTTGGCAATCACCTGCTCCGGCTTGTAGTCCCATACGCCGATTTCCGAGGCGATGGTGATGTAGCCATTGGTGGTCGTGACCCAACGCGCCGGGCGCAGGCCATTACGGTCGAGCAGGCAGACGGCGTAGCGGCCGTCGGTCATGACCACGCCCGCAGGGCCGTCCCACGGCTCCATGTGCATCGAGTTGTACTCATAGAACGCCCGCAGGTCGGGGTCCATGGTCTCAACGTTCTGCCACGCCGGTGGAATCAGCATGCGTACGCCACGGAACAGGTCGATGCCGCCGGTGACCATCAACTCGAGCATGTTGTCCATGCTGGAGGAGTCAGAACCCACGCGGTTGACCAACGGCCCGAGTTCGTCGAGGTCGCCGATCAAATCATTGGCGAACTTGGTGCGACGGGCCTGCGCCCAGTTGCGGTTGCCGGTGATGGTATTGATTTCGCCGTTGTGGGCGAGAAAGCGGAACGGCTGAGCCAGCGGCCATTTCGGCAAAGTGTTAGTGGAGAAGCGCTGGTGGAACACGCAGATTGCGGTTTGCAGGCGCTCATCGCTCAGGTCTGGATAGAAGGCGGTAAGGTCCGCCGGCATCATCAGGCCTTTATAAATGATGGTCTTGTGGGAAAAGCTACAGATGTAGTGATCGCTGTCAGCCGCGTTGGACACCGAGGAGCGGCGACGGGCGCTGAACAGTTTGATGGCCATGTCCTGATCGCTCAGGCTGTCCCCACCAATGAACACTTGTTCGATTTGGGGCAGACGCTCCAGCGCCAGACGACCCAGCACGCTGGTATCAATCGGCACTTTGCGCCAGCCAACCAATTGCAGGCCGGCTGCGAGAATCTCGCGGTTCATGTTGGCGCGCGCCGCTTCGGCTTTGATTGGGTCCTGATTAAAGAACACCATGCCCACGGCATATTGCTTGGGCAAATCGATGCCGAAATGGTCTTGGGCGACTGCACGCAAGAACAAATCCGGCTTTTGAATCAGCAGACCACAACCGTCACCGGTCTTGCCGTCTGCGTTAATCCCACCGCGGTGGGTCATGCAGGTCAGGGCCTCAATGGCAGTTTGCAGAAGGGTATGACTGGGTTCGCCCTGCATGTGGGCAATCAGGCCGAAACCACAGTTATCCTTGAATTCATCGGGGTGGTACAGACCTGCTTTCATAGACACTTTCTCACCAGGCTGCCCCATAAAAGGGCAAATTTCTTTTAATTCAACCACTTGCTTCCCGCGCTGAACGTACGCCAGCTTGGCAGGGGCAAAAGGGTGGTCATTCTACACACCGTCATAAAGACCCACAAATTAAGCGGCGCTTTGCCATAAATTCGTGTCGCATTTATGAAAGGTTTAAAGCGATTGCTCGTGCTAGTCAAAACATTTTTGATGTTGACTGCTGCGCGGCACAGACACCAAGAGGCATGCGGCTTAAAAGCCGCATGCACAATCAGGAATTTTGATGGCGTAGAACGGCGACCTGGGTAAGGTCGCCGGATCATCAGCGAGCGGTTGCCAGCTCTTGTTGGACGCTGGCGACAGTGCGAGGCCAAGGTTTACCAGTCTGGATCTTCGCTGGCAAGTTCTTGATGGCCGCAGTTGCTGCGGCATGGCTCGGATAATTGCCGTAAGTCACAACGAACAGGGGTTTGCCGTTGAGGGATTTTTTGAAATAACGGGCTTCGCCGCCCAGCTCTTTCGCAACGCTTTGCGCAGAGGCTTCGGAGCTGGTGCCGACAATCTGCACCACGTAATTACCGGCAGGCTGGCTGCTGTACCAGCTACCACCAGGGGCGGCTTTGGCCAATGTCACCGGCTTGTCGGCTGGTTTGACCGCAGGCTTGGCAGCAGGCGCAGGCGCCGGCTTGGCCACTGGAGCAGGTGCTGGTTTAGCGGTAGCAACCGTGGGTGCTGGCGCAGGAGCTGGCGCAGCTGCCGGGCCTGCTGGCACACCCACAGGTGGCGCTGTGGTGGTCACGGTCGGTGGCTGAGCCACACCTCCGTCAACGGCAGGCACACCGCCGTCATCGCCTTCAGCGATGCCACCGGCTTCTTCAGCCAGAGGGCCGCGCACGACAGGTTGTGACTGCCCCACCAGCGGCAAGGGCATAGGCTGCGATTTGCCGGCAAAGTCGATGGACGGGTTAGCACCGTCAGCCGGAGCTGCCTGCCCCAATTGCGTCTGCTCGGTACCCGGCGCAGTCGGCGTTTTACTGCGGCCCGGTATCAGGAAGGCGGCGGCCACAGCCACTACGACTACGGCACCAATGGCCAATACGTGTTTCTTAGGCATGTTGAACCCCATACTTGGACGCTTGACCGCTGAGCGGCTCGCTATCATGGCTTCGATCATTGCATCGCGGGCGACCTGATTGATGATGCCAGGCCAACCCTCGGAGCTCTCGTGTATATCTGAGATCTGCTGGGCGCTAAAGAGTTCGATCCCGCGACCCGCCCCTTCAAGACGCTGGGCCAGATATTCGCGGGTTTCTTCCTCGGTGTAAGGCTGCAACTCGATCACGTGGAAGCGTTCTTCCTCCGCGCTCAGGTGCTCAAGCCCGTCAATCATCGACGGTTCGCCAAACAGGAACACATGCGGACGGCCTTCCGGCGCACCGGCAGCCAGCGCCAACAGGGCTTCCAGAGCGGATTCGTCAAGCTGCTCGGCATCATCGACCAGCAAGTAGACTTCCTGCCCGGTCAGCGCCAACTGCACCACTTGCGCCAGAATCGCCCCGACATCAGCGCTGGCGGCATTCAGGGTTTGCGCGACCTGACGCAAGATACCCGCTGCATCCATCCCGCCCCGCGCCGAGACGACGACACTTTGCACAGACTGTTTATTGGTGCTGGCGACCAGCGCCTGACGCAGCAAGGTCTTGCCGCTGCCCTCTGGGCCGGTCACCACCAACAGCAACTGGCTGTAGCGGGCCAGGTGATGCAGTTGCCCGAGCACGGGCTTGCGCTGGGCCGGGAAAAACTTGAAACCCGGCACCCGTGGCGCAAAGGGGTCGTGGTTGAGCTGGAAGTGACCGAGAAACGCCTCGTCGGCATGCAAACTTGTCATCGGGATTTTATTAACCTTTAAGCTGAGCCAGCGCACGGTAATCCGCACCCAGCGTGGCCTGTAGAACTTCTTGTGGATAATCGTCAGTCACAATGGCTTCGCCCATGTGCCGCAGCAGAACCAGTCGCATACGACCGTCGATCACTTTCTTATCTACTGCCATGTGTTGCATAAAGTCGGACACGCTCATTTCAGCAGGCGGCACGACCGGCAAACCGGCCCGCTGGAACAGCCGAATGCCTCGATCACGCTCTTGTGCGCTGATCCAGCCCAAACGGCAAGACATTTCAAGCGCCATCACCGTGCCCGCAGCGACGGCTTCGCCATGCAACCACACGCCGTAGCCCATGTGGGTTTCAATGGCATGACCAAAGGTGTGGCCCAAGTTAAGCGTAGCGCGCACGCCAGACTCACGTTCATCAGCGCCGACGACTTCGGCCTTGGCCGCGCAGGAACGATGAATGGCAGCCGTCAGTGCAACCTGATCAAGCCCACGCAGCGCGTCCATGTTGTCTTCAAGCCAGGTCAGGAACGGTGCGTCGCAGATCAGCCCATACTTGATGACTTCAGCCAGGCCTGCAGACAGTTCGCGAGGCGCTAGCGTGTTCAGTGTTTGGGTATCGATCAGCACCAACTGGGGCTGATAGAAAGCACCCACCATGTTTTTACCCAACGGGTGATTGATGCCGGTTTTGCCGCCCACTGACGAATCGACTTGCGAAAGCAAGGTGGTCGGCACCTGAATAAAGTTGACGCCACGCTGGTAGCAAGCGGCCGCAAACCCGGCCATGTCGCCCACCACACCGCCGCCCAGAGCGATCACCGTAGTGCGCCGGTCATGACGTGCCGTCAGCAGGCCATCGAAAATCAGTTGCAGGGTTTCCCAATTTTTGAAGGCTTCGCCGTCGGGCAAGATAATCGGCACCACAGAATACGACGCAAGGCTGCGGGTCAGACGCTCAAGGTAAAGAGGCGCGACCGTTTCATTGGTCACAATGGCCACTTGGCGACCGACAATGTGCGGGGCCAGCAACTGCGGCTGATCCAACAAACCTTCGCCAATATGAATCGGGTAGCTGCGCTCGCCTAGATCAACCGTCAGTGTCTGCATGAATCCCCGCGTTGAAACAGAGCCCGGCGCCCTGTTTCGCAATTATCAAATGATGGCACCCTGCGAACAGGCAGGGTCGGCGCCGAGAATAGCGCATTTCGTATCGCACTTTAATGGCTTGTAAAGCGAAGCCGCGACTGAGTTAACGCGGCGCCAGTTGCGCCAGACGTTCGAGAATATCCAGCACCACCATGCGCGGTGGCCGCTCGTCGGTTTCAACGATGATGTCGGCGATTTCCCGATAGAGCGGATCACGAATGGCCAGCAAGTCGCGCAGGATTTTCTCGGGGTTGGCGTTGCGCAATAACGGCCTGTTGCGGTCGCGCGCGGTTCGGGCCACCTGCTGCTCGATAGAAGCATGCAAATACACTACCCGTCCGCCTGCACGAAGCGCCTGCCGGTTTTCCGGGCGCATGACCGCGCCCCCACCGGTAGCAAGCACCACGCCATCCGCCTCGCACAACTCGGCAATCATTGCCGTTTCACGCTCACGAAACCCCGGCTCGCCTTCTTTATCAAAGATCCACGGGATGTTGGCACCGGTGCGCACTTCAATTTCCTTATCGGAATCTTTGAATGGCAAGTGCAACTCTTTAGCAAGTAAACGTCCGATGGTGCTTTTTCCAGCCCCCATTGGCCCAACAAGGATTAAATTTCGCACAGAATCAATGGCTCACAGCAATCGCCTGGTTGTTCATGATACGCGGAGTCAGGAACACCAGCAGTTCGGATTTTTTTTCGAGCACAGCATCTTTTCGGAAAAGCCGGCCAACATACGGCACATCGCCCAAAAATGGCACTTTATCTACCACTTTGCTTTGAGAATTTGAGAATTTGAGAAAACGCCCCCAATCACAATGGTTTCGCCATCTTTAACCAACACCTTGGCCTTGACCTCATTTTTTTTGATCGGCGGCACATCGTTGATCATGTTGAGGTAGTCGGGTTCGTCCTTGGTGACGATGACGTCCATGATGACGCTGTTGTCCGGAGTGATTTGCGGCGTGACCTGCAGCGACAGCGAGGCTTCCTTGAACGACACCGAGGTGGCGCCGCTGCCACTGGTCTCTTGGTACGGGATTTCAGTGCCTTTGAGGATTTTGGCGGTTTCCTTGTCTGAAGTGACGACTTTGGGTTGAGAGATGATTTCGCCATTGCCGGTTTTTTCCATGGCGCTCAGCTCAAGGTCCAACAACACATTGTTGGTGATAAAGGCGATCCCCACGCCCGCGGCCTGGCCCTTGACCCCCATATCGACAAACGGGGCGCTCACCTGGCCCGCCTCCCCCGTTGAAGAAGACGGTGCGCCCATGCCGCCAGCGCTCCATTTACCGCCTTTATTGACTGCGCCTCCCCAACGCACCCCGAGGTTGCGCTCAAAGTCCACGCCCGCCTCAACAATCCGGGCCTCAATCATCACCTGGCGCATCGGCACATCCAGTTGCGCCACGATGCGGCGTAACTCCTCCAGTTGCTCGGCCGACTGGAGCGCGATGATGTGATTGGTGCGTTCATCCACCGTGATCGAACCGCGCCCCTCGGCGCCTGCCGGGTGAGCGGTGACCGACTGGAATAATTTGGCGATGTCGCCCGCCTTGGCATGATTGACTTGCACCAGCTCTCTACGCAACGGAACCAGATCGGCCAGTTGATCGTACATCTCATGGCCCTGCCCCTCGCGGGCGGCAATTTCGTCAAAGGGTGCAACCAGCAATACATTGCCCTCCCTGCGCTTGCCCAGACCCTTGCTTTTGAGCACCACATCCAGGGCCTGATCCCATGGCACTTGCTGCAAATTAAGTGTCATGTTGCCTTGCACGGTGTCGCTGACAACCAGATTGAATTCGGTGAAGTCGGCCAGCAACTGAAGCACCGTGCGCACTTCAATGTCCTGGAAGTTAAGCGATATGGGCTCCCCGGTGTACAAGGGTTTCGCTGCTTCAATAGGTGGGGGCGCAACGGGACTGAATGGCGCAAACGCCAGTAACTGCTGTGAATTCAGCGCACTCCATAGCGCCAGTCCACAGACCGGGAAAATCCTTTTCATGGTGTATTTCCGTTAAGACTGCTGTTTTAGAGGGATCGTCAGGGACCTTTCCAGCCAACCGCCCTGACCATCCGAAATCACTTCAAACACTTCAACGTGTGCCTTGTCGATCCAGGCAATTTGACCGTTATTGCGCCCCAGGTAATCGCCCACCTTCAGGCGGTGTACAACCCCCTTGGCGCGCAGCAAGGCGTTGCTTTCCCGGTCGTTGGACAACGTGCCGACCAGCTCAAACTGTTCTAGGTCAAAGCCCTCCAGAAATGCCCTGGCACGACGGTCATCCACTCCATCCTCGACCAGGCTTGCTTGCCAGCTTCCGGCGGCACCCTCATGCAACACTTGAAACGGACTGCGCAGGTTCGCCGCGCCATAGACGAATACAGGCGGGCGCACGAGCGGTGGAACCGAAGCACTGGCAGGCTCTTCGTGCAGCTGGGTTACCTGTAAAAATGCCTGTAATTGCGCTGTGCTCTGTGGGTTGTCGCACCCGGCAAGCCCCACGCACAAGCCCATCGCACACAGCCGGGCGGCCCGGTTCATGGGGTCAGCCCCGAGGTGTGAGCATGGTAGGTTTTGGCAAGCAAGGTCATGCGCAACCGACCATCGCCCGAGGAATTGAGAGGCACCAACGCAAAATCATGTGAGGTGACAATGCGTGGCAGGCTCGAAAGGGTGCTCAGAAACAGGCCAACATCGTGATAACGCCCGACCAGAGACAGTTGCAACGGCTGCTCGATGTAAAGCTTATGCCGCACCGGCGGAGACCACTGAATCTGTTCGATCACCAGGCCGCTGGCCAGCCCCATGCGCGAAAGGTCATCCAGCAGCCCGGGCACTTCTGCTTGTCGGGGCAATAGGGTCATGAGCGCTTGATAGGCTTCTTCCAATGCCTGCACGTGCAACCGGTATGACCCGAGGGCCGGCAACCTCCTCGCCTTGGCCTCGAATTCTGTTTTCATGGCCACTTCAGCCTCGCGCTGCAGTTCAAGCCGGGCCATCGAGCCCGCCAGCAGCAGCCAATACCCAAGCCCCAGCAACACACTCACCCAGGCCATTGCCACCAGCACCTTATGCCTGGGTGACCAGACTCCCGCATTCCTCAACCCAAGGTCCTGTAACTCAACACTGCGCAGACGATCCAGCCAATGCGACGCCATCAGAGGTGCCCACCCACAGGAACAGGATGACGGGTCTGAGCGACGGTCATCTGAAACCAACGCTCCTGCCCGCCAGCCGGGGCAGCTTCTGCTTTCACATCAATCAGCACTGGAGCCTCTAGCCAATGGGAGGCATCCAGATTGCGCATCAGCTCGGCCACGAGACTGGGAGACTGGGCAGTGCCGGTTATCACGATGATGCTATCGCTCATTTTCACGTCGGTGAAATACACGCCTTGCGGCAAGCTGCGGGCCAACTGCTCCAGAATGATCCCGTTGTCAGAGCGACTGCCCTGCAGCGTCTCGATCGTTTGCATGCGTTCAAGCAATTGCTCACGGCGCACTTTTAACTGGTCAATTTGCTCGGCTCGCCCGTCCAGCTGCACGGTGGCACTTCTGATCAAGTCATTGCGCATCAATTGCCGCTCAACGGCACGGTCGATGAGCTGGTCAAGCGCAAGAAGCCCGGCTACCACGAGCACAGCCAGCGCCAGCAACACCATCAAAAAACGCCTGTAACGCTGTTCACGCATCATTGCCCGCCAGGGCAACAAGTTGATTCTCGCCATCAATCAAATCCCCTCAAGGCCAGGCCGCAGGCAGTCAACAACATTGGGGCATGACTGCACAAGGCTTGAGGGACAAGTGACGGATTAATGTCCATGTGCACAAACGGATTGGCCGGTTGAGTCGGCATACCCAGTTTCGCCTGGAGCCACTCACTCAACCCAGGCTGGCCCGCAGCCGCACCGGCCAAAATGACCAACTCGGCCCTCGGGCTGGCAGCTACCTGTTCAAGGCCGTGCCTGATGTGCTGCAGGGCGGTGGTTTTGAAAGTGTCCTGATCCTGTTGGCCATCGCCGAAGTGAAGTTCAAGCGACTCCATCACCCTACCTTGGTGCAGAATGCTTAACCGCGTGGCAGGCGTGGCGAAATCGACCACGGCCACGGCACCTGACGAAGGCATCATGGCGTCAATTCCTCGCACTTGAGCATGGGACTGCACCTCAATAACTTTGGCCTTGAGCCCCGCATGGCTCAACACTGCTTGATACCAGTCCAATGTTTCCATGCGGCACGCCACCACAAGTACGCTCATCAGCTGCGGGTTCAAGGGTGAAACGCCTTGAACCTCGAAATCCAGCGCGGCGCTCTCCAGCGCATAAGGCACGTGCTGTTCGGCCTCCAAGCGCACGCTAAGCTCGAGTTCATCACCAGCAAGGCCAGCATCCAGCTCCAGGTTTTTACAGATCAACTGGCCGTCGGCAACCGCCACCACCGCATCGCGAGCGAGCATTGCCTGCTCACCCAACACCCGAAGCAGCACCTGAGCGACACTTTTCGGATGAGCGCGGGTCTGATCCTCTGCCAACTGTCTGGGCAAGGGTTCAATGGCATAGCCATGAAGCGTGAATCTGGTGTTCAAACGGCTTAATTCGACAATATTGACAGCGTGGGCACTGATATCAATGCCGACACAACGGTGGCGGCGAGTGGTCAAAAATCCTGGCACTGTTATTTTCCCTAATGCATTCCGTGACTTACGGAGGGTAAAAATTGAGATCCGTTCAAAACCCGTTCTGACATGCGGTCCATGACGCCTATGAGCGAAAAATGCTTATAATGCCGGGCGTTTTTTTCCGCATTGTCGACCCGTCGCACCTGCGCACTGCCCTGACGTGCAAACCCATTTCTTAATCTGGAAATCCAAAAGCCTTGATTCGTCTGCTGAAGTTTTTCGGGTGGTCTTTCGTTGCTGTGTTCTGCGGGCTGTTGCTCGTATTGAGCGGCGCGTTTCTCTATCTTAGTCCTGGCTTGCCGTCCGTAGAGTCGTTGAGAAGCATCCAGTTGCAGATTCCTTTGCGGGTCTACACCAGCGACGGCAAATTAATCGCAGAGTTTGGCGAAATGCGCCGCTCTCCCATCAAGTTCGCCGACATTCCGCCCAATTTCATCAATGCCCTGCTCTCGGCAGAAGATGACAATTTCGCCAATCACTACGGGGTCGACCCGAGCAGCCTGATGCGTGCCGCTACCCAACTGGTAAAAAGCGGACACATTCAATCAGGGGGCAGCACCATCACGATGCAGGTGGCGAAGAACTACTTCCTGTCGAGTGAGCGCAGCTTTTCCCGCAAAACCAATGAAATTCTGTTGGCCTTGGAAATTGAACGCGAACTGACCAAGGACGAAATCCTTGAGCTGTACGTGAACAAAATTTACCTGGGCAACCGGGCTTACGGCATCGAAGCGGCCGCACAGGTTTACTACGGCAAGTCGATCCGCGACCTGAGCCTGGCGCAGATGGCCATGATTGCCGGCCTGCCCAAAGCACCGTCGCGCTTTAACCCACTGGCCAACCCGGTGCGCAGCAAAGAACGTCGCGACTGGATTCTGGGTCGCATGTACAAATTGGGCAAAATCGATCAGGCCAGCTATGAAGCAGCTATCGCCGAGCCGGTCGACGCCAGTTATCACGTGCCAACCCCGGAAGTCAGCGCGCCGTACATCGCAGAAATGGCCCGCGCCGAGATGGTTGGCCGCTATGGCAGCGAGGCTTACACCGAAGGCTACCGTGTGACCACCACCGTGCCGAGCAACCTGCAAGAGCTGGCCAACACCTCGGTTCACGAAGGGCTGATGACCTACGATCAGCGTCATGGCTACCGCGGCCCGGAATCCCGCTTCCCCGGTAAAACCCTGGCGGTGTGGACTCAAGAACTCGCCAAGCAGCGCCCCATCAGCGGTCTGGAACCGGCCATCGTCACCCAGGTCGATAAAGACGGCCTGCACGTGCTGACCCGTAACGGCGAAGGCCGTGTGTCATGGAACACCATGAAATGGGCACGCAAGTTCCTCAACACCAACAGCATGGGCCCGATGCCCAAGCAGCCTTCCGATGTGGCACAAGTGGGCGATCTGATCCGCGTGCAACCGCAAGCCGATGGCAGCTTGAAATTCAGCCAGGTACCGAACGTACAAGGCGCGTTGGTCTCGCTTGATCCGAACAACGGTGCCATTCGTGCGCTGGTCGGTGGTTTCGCGTTTGAGCAAAGCAACTACAACCGGGCGATGCAGGCCAAGCGCCAACCCGGCTCAAGCTTCAAACCGTTTATCTACAGCGCAGCGCTGGACAACGGCTACACCGCCGCCACGCTGGTCAACGACGCCCCCATCGTGTTTGTCGACGAATACCTCGACAAGGTCTGGCGCCCGAAGAACGACACCAACACCTTCCTGGGCCCTATCCGTGTGCGCGAGGCGTTGTACAAGTCGCGTAACCTGGTGTCGATCCGCTTGCTACAGAGCCTGGGCGTCGACCGCACCATCGACTACATCAGCAAGTTCGGTTTCAACAAACAGGACTTGCCGCGCAACCTGTCGCTGGCGCTGGGTACAGCTACCCTGACGCCGATGGAAATCGCCACCGGCTGGAGCACCTTCGCCAACGGCGGGTACAAAATCACACCGTACCTTGTGGACAAGATCGAAAGCCGCAACGGTGAGACGCTGTTTGTCGCCAACCCGCCCAGCGTGCCTAAACATGACAGCAAAGATGTGCCGCCAGAAGCCGCAGCGCTGACCATCGACACCATCAACGCTGCACCGGGCTTGCCGACCACCGAGACCCAGGCCGTTGCCGAACGCATCGTTGACGGGCGTACCACGTACATCCTGACCAGCATGCTGCAAGACGTCATCAAGCTGGGCACCGGTCGCCGCGCATTGGCCCTTGGCCGCACGGACCTGGCGGGTAAAACCGGTACCACCAACGAATCCAAGGACGCCTGGTTCTCCGGCTACAACGCCGACTACGTGACCACCGTATGGACCGGTTTCGACCAGCCTGAAAGCCTGGGCCGCCGCGAATATGGCGGTACGGTCGCCCTGCCGATCTGGATGACCTACATGGGGGGCGCCCTCAAAGACAAGCCGGCGCACACCCAAGCTGAGCCTGAAGGCATCCTCAGCCTGCGCATTGACCCAACCAGCGGCCGTATCGCCTCACCGGGTACACCGGGCGCCTACTTTGAGTTGTTCAAAAGCGAAGACACGCCGCCGACCAATAGCGAACTGGGCAATAACCCGGCACCGGGCAGCCCGCTGCCCGCTGATGACGGGGCACCTATCGACCTCTTTTGACCCTCAGAGCGGCAAGTTGCACGTTGAAGCGCGTGCGGCTTGCCCCGCTTAAAGATCGAGAATATCGCCGTAATACGGCCCGGTATTGCGGGCAAACCCCATCGACATATCAAACTCGGCCATCGACATGCCCAAGGGGGCCATGGCCAGTTGCACCGTGCGAGTGTTGTCGGCGTGACTCAGCCAACGCTTGAGTGCTTGCGCCAGACGCTCTGGGTGCGCCGCGTGGGTGCCGTATACGTCTTGAGCCGAGACCACGCTGTAGGTCAACGAAGACAGGCGCTTGGCGGTCATTTGTATTTTTGACAGCTCCCGAGTCATGGCTTGAACGGTGGCCCGGGTGATCCGCGGAAAGGGGTCATTGGCCTCTTTGAGATGGCCGACCCGCTGTTTAAGTTGCTCCTCGACGCGTGACAGCATCAACCTCACCCACTCCACCTCACGATTGGTCACCCGTGGCCGAGCGCCCTCTTGTGCTTCTTGCCAGCGGCGTAGCGTGGCCCAGCAATTAGGCACGTAGCTGCTCACCATCGAATGATCACCTGCATCCAGCAACTGGCGCCCCAAACCATCGCGAACAGGCAGCCCTTCATACTGATCAAGAGCCATTGAACAGGCGGCGTGCTCGGCCAATGTGTCGCAGCCAGGCACCCAGAGAATGTGGGAAACCTCATTTCCGCCAAAATTCACCCGCATGAAATGCTGCACCTGCCCGTGGTGGGCGTAGGGATCGGCGTCCATATTGATCATGCCGGCGACATACGCAATGAACTCCGCGGGCACATTCTTAAAGCGAATCGCAGCCCCGTAATCAAATTCTGAAGGCTTAAACTTCATCCACGGCGCGGGCACACTGGGCACCGGGTCGTTGTGATTGACCATACGGTGATGGACGAGAGGTTTGGCGGCTTCGACAAAGGTTGAATCCCCCGCGCGGGGGGCGCCGTAGGTGTAGAGGAGGATGTCGTAGCGTTCAGGCTTGCGACGCAGCATTTCAGAAAGAATCAGGGCAATAGCACCGCCGAGGCTATGGCCGCAGATCATCAGCTTTTGACCCTTATAGAATTTTTCGAGGTACTTGACTGCAAATTTCTTGGCAACTTGTGCTGCCTCGTAAAACCCGCGATGAACCGTACCTACTCCCTCCTCAAAGGGAACTTGAAACGCATCAAGATCTCGAAGCCCATCACGCCACATCTCACTGGTACCCCGTATCACGATCAAGATAATTTCATCGCTATGCGTCGCAAACGCTTGAGTATCGGTGTCGACGATATCGCCGCGATCATCGAGAAAATGGATTTTGATGGGACTATCCTGATCGGGCCCTAGTTGTGGGTTATTTTTGGGGTACAACGCAGGATCAAAAGGCACGACTTCAAAACGCCTGGAATAGGCCACGTCCTCAAACAACGGGTAATAGGCCTGAGTTTGGCCAGCATCGACTTTCCATATTTCCTTGAATTTGGCGAGCGAATCGGCAAACCAGTTGCCCGAACTCGGCTCTTCGGCAAAAGTGACAACCGGTGCCCGTATGGGATGTTTGTCAGGGGCCTGCCCAAACGGGCAATAACTCAGCGTCGACATCAACGCCAACTGGTACAGGTTTAGCGCACAGAACTGCGGCTCTGTCGAAAGCATCGGGCGCAACGCCCGCAGTGGCCGAACTTGTAGAACCGTGTGCCGATTACCCGCGATGCAAACGCCTCGCAGGCCGTGCTCCCCCATTAACCGACGGGCACCCGTACTGGGCGGGTAATGACGCTCAACCTCAGGGGGCAAATGTGACACATGCTCGACCAAGTCGCGGACTTCGACTTGGCAAAAGTCGGCGTCTGAAAACCGAGATGTGGGCAGTTCCCGGGGGCGACTGCCATCTTCATTGGCGTAACGGGTTTGTTCTGCTCTGACTTGAAGTGCTGTTATTTTTAACGGGTAATGGTCACGTTTTATCAACGTATCGTAAAAATCATCCACACCCTGATAGAGCGATCCCATCGTCAATGCAAGAGGCCCGGCAAAATGGTTGGTTACTGTGCCCGTTGCCGTGTCACTCAAAAATCCAGTGTATTTGAACCCTTCACAATCTGTAACTTCAAAAGACAACCCCGCATAGGAATCGCCTGCACCAAACTCATCCAACAACTGAAAGGTAGATTGCTCGTTTTGAACAGGGCATGAAAACATTCTATGTTTCAAATCAATGCCTACCGCATTAACGATACTCATAAAGATAGCCTCACTCAGTACATCCCGGATAGATAGTGCACTGTTTGCCGTCAGCCATTATGAAATGACTAAAATCCTGTGTGTTACCACGACAAAATGCGTATTGATCTTCAAACCCTTTTCCCATGCAACGCTTCCAACCATTAGGAAACTCAACCCATTTATCCCCCATATAGGGGCGCTCTTTTTTGGCCAGATCAAGTTTTAACCTCACCGTCTTTCCCGGTAATTGATCAGGTAAATACCCCGCCACCGGCCTACCACGCGTTGCAGGACGTCCGACATTGACATCCTTGCAGTCGAGCAATTTTCGGAGCACCCGTGTCTTTCCGGAGGTTCTAAAACTCCATGAACACTCACCAAAAAATACACTTTCTCCTGCCTTATCAAATTTCTCAATATCTACTTCGTCCAGGCCTTCCTTAATAACGACTTGTGCGGTGGTCGTACCAAAATCTCGCCATGTATTGCCGTATACCGCATAGATATCCAACCTGATGTTATATACCACTAGAGGGCAGCCTTTACGGGTTCGACGAATTTCTATAACCGCGTCTGGCTCATAATACTTCCACCACCGGTAGTTGAATGTGGGCGCTAAATTATCCTTCGTTGCCACCTCGCACGTCTCACCCGGCGCTGGTACGTAATACACCGCCGCCGAATATTTAAACCCCGGCGGCATATCGACCGTGAAGGTAAAGGTGTTGGGCTCCTTGAAATACCAATAGGCACTGAAAAGCCCAATCAAAACAACGAACACACTGAGTGCGATAATTTTATACTTGGCCACGGCACTCACTCCGTACATCCCGGATAAATAGTGCACTGTTTACCATCAGGCATTATGAAATGACTAAAATCTTCTTGATTGCCATTACAAAATGCGTATTGATCTTCAAATCCATTACCCATGCAGCGCTTCCAACCGTTAGGAAACTCAACCCATGTATCACCTATTGAGGGACGCTCTTTATTGGCCAAATCAAGTTTCAACCGCACCGTCTTTCCCGGTAATTGAGCTGGTAAATACCCAGCCACCGGCCTACCACGCGTTGCAGGACGTCCGACATTGACATCCTTGCAGTCGAGTAATTTTCGGAGCACGCGGGTTTTTCCGGAGGTTCTAAATCTCCAATCACACTCCCCAAAAAAAGTACTTTCTCCGGCATCACTGAAACTTTCTATATCAATTTTATCCAATCCTTCCTTGATAACGACCTGTGCAGTAGTCGAGCCGAAATCTGCCCATGTAGGCCCATAAACCGCATAAATCTCCAACTTGATGTTGTACACCACCAACGGGCAGCCTTTACGGGTTCGACGAATTTCTATAACCGCGTCTGGCTCATATGACTTCCACCACCTGTAGTTGAATGTCGGCGCTAAATTATCCTTCGTTGCCACCTCGCACGTCTCACCCGGCGCAGGCACGTAATACACCGCAGCTGAATATTTAAACCCCGGAGGCATATCAACCGTAAAGGTAAAGGTGTTGGGATCTTTGAAATACAAATAGGCGCCGTAAACGCCAATCAAAACAACGAAAATACTGAGTGCGATAAATTTATACTTGGCCACGGCACTCACTCCGTACAACCCGGATAGATAGTGCACTGTTTGCCGTCAGCCATTATGAAATGACTGAAATCCTGTGTGTTACCACGACAAAATGCGTATTGATCTTCAAACCCTTTTCCCATGCAACGCTTCCAACCATTAGGAAACTCAACCCATGTATCCCCCATAGAGGGACGCTCTTTATTGGACAATTTGAGTTTTAACCGCACCGTCTTTCCTGGTAATTGATCTGGTAAGTACCCAGCCACTGGCCCACCAAGCGTCGAAGAGCGTCCGACATTGACATCTTTACAGTCGAGCGATTTCCGTAGCACGCGGGTTTTTCCGGAGGTTCGAAATTTCCAATCACACTCCCCAAAAAAAGTACTTTCTCCGGCATCACTGAAACTTTCTATATCAATTTCATCCAATCCTTCCTTGATAACGACCTGTGCAGTAGTCGAGCCGAAATCTGCCCATGTAGGCCCATAAACCGCATAAATCTCCAACTTGATGTTGTACACCACCAACGGGCAGCCTTTACGGGTTCGACGAATCTCTATAACCGCGTCTGGCTCATAAGACTTCCACCACCTGTAGTTGAATGTGGGCGCTAAATTATCCTTCGTTGCCACCTCGCACGTCTCACCCGGCGCAGGCACGTAATACACCGCCGCCGAATATTTAAATCCCGGCGGCATATCGACGGTGAAGGTAAAGGTGTTGGGCTCTTTAAAGTACCCATAGGCTGCCGCCCCAATACCTGCTATCCCTGCACAAGCCACTAACCAGCGCTTCATGCTGCGCCTTTGCCTTGTAATAACTTCGCGTCCTGGTACACCCGTTCAAAGTGCTCACTGGGTTCTTCATAAGGACGCGGATGCCATTGCACGGGCATTTCGAATTCAGGGGTGCTCAAGCTGCTGGCCAATAACAATTCCAGTTGGCGGGGCGCATGCCATCCCCAGCCTTCGGCCTTTTCCCGCTGCTGGCGTAGCCAGGCGAAAGGGTCCCGATGCTCGGCCAATTGCAGGTAGGCAACCTGATGATGGGCCAGCAAAAAACGATGGGCGTTGGTTTCTCGTATGCGCGCCCGTTGCTCGGGCGGCAAAGGCACTTGTAACCATTGCGGTTGCTCAGGCAAAGGGTGCTGACCCGGGGTCGGGTTATCGGCGCTGAGCCAGTGTTCACCCTGCCAGTAACACAGGCTAATGGCTGGCCCCATATACGCCGGTAGCGCCTCTGGCGACAAAAACGGCAGTGCCCTGCCCAGTACCCGGTTGTCGTGAAAGCGATAGATGCCTTGATCAGGCCGCTGCCCCACCAGGATGCGCTCGCGCCAATGCTGTACCAGTGCGGCAAAATCCTGCGCGGCAATGCTCACCAGCCAGCCCCAGTGACGTTCAGGGCTGTTTAACAGTTCGGTGAGGGGTTGTGTGTCGCCACTGTCGAGCACAATCAGAAAAGGCCCGATGCTGGCCAGTTCAGCGATAGGCGTCTGGCTATAGAGGCTGCTGTACCGGTCATGGGCGCGGCCATTCAAGAGCGCCTTAAGCACCGGTTTCTGATCGAACGTGTCCAGCATCAAGCACAGTTCATGACCCCGCTTACGCTGTACTTCTATCCATTGAACGGGGGACGGCAATTTCATTGCGCAACTCCTTCAGGCACACACAGGCCGTTTCGACAGGCCTCGCATAACGGGCAAATATCGGCACCAAGGGCACGTGATGCCGTCATCAGGGACAGTTGCGAGGGGGCGATGTGCAGCGGCAGGGCCTGCGGGGGCAAGTCATGGGCGAATTGGCCGGGCAACAAGGGCATGGCAGGTACACCCCGCACTGGCTTGCCGCCTTCTTGGATGGGGCTGCTGCTAAAAATACCGCTGGGGCCGATGACGAGATGCTGACCGCCCGCCATCAAGGTGATGTTGGCCCCGGCGTCGAGCACAAACTGGGCGCCTGCCTGAAGATGCACGTGCTGCCCGGCTTCGACTGTCATTACGTTGCCTACTCGGGTATGGCTGCTGCCCGCGACCTGCAGGTGATCGCTGCCCTTGATGTACTCTCTGCGGTCGCATGTGATGGTGAGGTGATCCTCGGCCTGGAGCACGGTCACGCTGTCGCCGACCACCGTGACCTGTTGTTGACCCTCGATGTGTAACCGGCTGTCGTGCTTGATGTGCTGTTTCATATCGCGCTGGGCGTGCACATAGATCAGCTCTTGCCCTTGACGGTCATCGATGCGCAGTTCGTTGCGGCCCCGGCCGCCGGGGGTGCTGCGGCTGCGAAAGACGCTTTGGCTTTGTTCGGCGGGCAGATCAAGCGGGACCGGGTTGATGCTATTGGCCAGGCACGCCGAAATAACCGGAAAATCTGGATCACCTTCGATGTGATTCACCAGTACTTCCATGCCCACTCGAGGGGTCGTCACGACCCCGTAGTATTCCCCCGCCCAACTGGATGACACCCGCACCCAGCAACTGCTTTGCTCGTTTTCAATGCCGCTGCGATCCCAGTGAAATTTCACCCGAACCCTGCCGAACTCATCGCAGTGAATCTCTTCGCCCGCAGGCCCAGTCACGCGCGCCGTTTGGGTGCCTATGCGCGGCTTGGGGTAAATTTCCTGCGACCGGAAGGTGACGTCCGCGGGGATCACCTCAAAGGTATTGCGATAGCCCTGCGTCCATTCACCCGGCTCGCTGGGCGGGGAAACCCGGCTCTGCTCTTCCAGAACCTGCGGCTGCCTGCCCTCATGCTGAACCCGGGTCAGCAGCCAGCGGCAGTTCCAGTCCACGCGCGGGTATTCACTCATCTGCAAAAAGTGCCCACTGCTCAAGATCGGCTGATCGCTGCTGCCTCTGCCCCGGTAGTAACCGGTTTGGTGCTGCTCAAGGGCGATCTGGCATAGATGCTCGCCCCGGGCCTTGTCCTTAAAGCCACCGGGGTAGGTGTAGCTTTCAAAGGGGGGCCCATTGAGTGGGCCACTGCTGTCAGCCTCGAGTGTGCGACTGGCTGTCTGGAAGTCGTAATCACGCTGTACGGTGCGCTTGATGCACTTGCTCACGCCCGCTGCAAAGTGATTGATCGACGGCCCTGCCGCCACCATCCCGTTGTTTTGGATGAAAGGCGTGACCTCTTTTAACGGGGTAAACGCCTGCTGCTTATCGCCAAATACCAAGAGGTGGCCGTCAGGCGAATGCTTGAAGTAATAGTGAAAACCCTCTTCAAAACACAAACGCTGAAGAAAATACAAATCGGACTCGCCGTACTGCACGCAGTACTCGCGCGGGCGTGAAGGGGAGAAGGCAGCGAAGGTATAGGTATCGCTGAGAATGCCGTGCTCGCTTAACAACTGTTCGATGATTTGCTGAACAGTGAGGTTCTGGAAAATCCGGTGATTGGTGCGGTGTTCCAGGTAGGCCAGGCTGGGCACCAGGGTCAGGTCGTAGCGGGTCAGCCGGGCATCAGGGCTGTAGCGTTTAACGCTGTGGATCTGCCCGTGAATGCCGTTGAGACGCTCATCGAACGCCAGAAAGGCGGTGTGGTGCATCAAGATCTCGACGTCCAAAGTCGGGTGCTCGCTCACCAGTTCAAGCTCGAAGCAATAAGGCCTGCTGATGGCCTCATGACCTTTAAAGGCTAATACCCGAAGCTCATGCGGGGAGCCTGGGATTGTCAAACTGAAACGGTGCTGGCGGGCTAATGCTGACATCCTGAATTCCCCCTCGATAAAGGAGGAACATTAACGGACAGACCGGTAGTCACGTTGTAGGGGGATTCTGAAACTTTAAAAGAAGTTGCTAGCTCGGTTCTGCGATGTATTTAAGCAGCGGCTCACTGGGAGCAAAAACCAAAAAGCCCCGACACTTTTCAATGCCGGGGCTTTGGTTTGACGCTAGACGGGGTTAGCCGTTGAACACGTCATCCACGCTTTTGAGCGGGTAGTTTTTCGGGTACGGCAGGGTCGCAACGCCGGTTTCGATGGCCGCTTTGGCTACCGCATCCGAGATCAGGGTGATCAAGCGCACGTCCATCGGTTTCGGGATGATGTACTCACGACCGAATTCCAGTTTGATGCCGCCGTAGGCGTCACACACTTCTTGTGGTACCGGCAGTTTGGCCAGTTCACGCAGTGCGTTGGCCGCTGCAATTTTCATTTCTTCGTTGATGCGCTTGGCGCGAACGTCCAGTGCACCACGGAAGATGAACGGGAAGCCCAGTACGTTGTTGACCTGGTTCGGGTAGTCCGAACGGCCAGTGGCCATGATCACATCGCTACGGGTGGCGTGAGCCAGCTCTGGCGAGATTTCCGGATCAGGGTTCGAGCAGGCGAACACGATCGGGTTAGGCGCCATGCGCAGCAGGTCTTCAGCGCTCAGCAGGTTTGGACCCGACAGGCCAACAAACACGTCTGCGCCGTCCATGGCATCAGCCAGGGTACGTTTTTCAGTGGCGTGAGCAAAGACCGCCTTGTACTGGTTCAGGTCGTCACGGCCGGAATGGATCACGCCGGTACGGTCGATCATGTAGATGTTTTCGATCGTGGCGCCCATGCTCACCAGCAACTTCATGCAGGAGATGGCCGCAGCGCCAGCACCCAGGCAGACGATTTTGGCGTCGGACAGGGTTTTGCCAGCGATTTCCAGCGCGTTGATCATGCCGGCTGCCGTTACGATGGCGGTACCGTGCTGGTCATCGTGGAACACCGGGATGTCGCACTGTTCGATCAGCGCACGCTCGATCTCAAAGCACTCAGGTGCCTTGATGTCTTCGAGGTTAATGCCGCCGAAGGTGATGGAGATGCGTTTAACGGTGTCGATAAAGGCTTGCGGGCTTTCGGCGTCAACTTCAATGTCGAATACGTCGATACCGGCAAAGCGCTTGAACAGGACGCCCTTGCCTTCCATTACAGGCTTGGAAGCCAACGGGCCGAGGTTACCCAGACCCAGAATGGCGGTGCCATCAGAGATAACGGCGACCAGGTTGCCCTTGCCAGTGTATTTGTAGGCAAGTTCAGGGTCGCGGGCGATTTCACGCACTGGTTCGGCTACACCCGGGCTATAGGCCAACGCGAGATCGCGGGCAGTAGCGGTAGGCTTGGTGAGCTCGACACTCAGTTTCCCTGGGCGGGGCTGGGCATGGTATTCGAGAGCAGCGGTTTTCAAATCAGACATAAGGGCGTTCCGCTTTTTTGCTGTTGGACAGACGGATCGCCGAGCATACGCGTGTCGCAAAGTCCCGACAAGACTGACCGGTCAGCAGTGTCAAGCGCTTTGCCCTACTACTTTGGACCAAGACCCGCGCTGCGCAAGGCCTGTAGTGTCCACAATTACGCTTTAAAATTGTCTACAATTTTATTTGGAAATGATCTTGAGCATCCCCGGATGAGTCAATGGCAACATCCAGCGCGCTTGTCCGGTTTTCAATCCACCGCGGCGCGAACGATCCAGCACCCAGCCACGCACCTCGACCTGAGCGCCTTGTAGCTTAGCGAAGGTTTTCTGATCGAAATTGCCCAGGTCATTGGGTGCAATGTGCGCGACCAATCCGCCTTGCAGATCAATCCAAAGCCCGCCGCGATTGCGTTGCACCTTACTGACCTTACCCCCGACCACGGCAAAACCTGAGCGGTTAATGTTCTGGGCTGAGACAACCGGCGATTGCCGCCATAGCCCGACACCGTTCGTCCGGGCGCGGCGTTCGGCGGCTTGCTGACAATCCAGCAACTCGACATTGGGTGCTATTGCGACTTGATAGGCCAGGCCATCCGCCAACAACTGCGCCTCCAGATTACTGCCGTCGGCACCAAAGACATGGGCCAGTGTTCGCCCGTAACGGTCCTTGGCCTGCTTGCCGGGCAACAACCCTACGCGCCCGTCACTGAGCGCCACCAAGCTTTGCAGACGCTTGCGGGCGGCGTCGGCAAAAGGTTCGGCACTCTGGCCCTTTTTGCCGGTTTCGGGTGCATTGAGGCCGATCATGCGCACGCTGCGACCATCCTTGAGGCGCAGGGTGTCGCCATCGACCACGCGCTCTACCTGCGCGTACGACACCGGCTGAGGTGCGGGGCACAGCGCTTGCGCCTGCACCACCGAAAGCCAAATCGCGGGCACAAAAAAGGCGCCCGCAAGGGACGCCTTTTTCAATAACCCGGCCAGACTCGAAAGGCTGCCCAAGGTCATCAGCCTTACTCGGCTGCTTTTTCTGCTTCTGCTGCTGGAGCGGCTGCTTTAGCGCCGAAAGCACCAAAACGAGTCTTGAAGCGATCAACACGACCGCCAATGTCCAGAGTTTTTTGCTTACCGGTGTAGAACGGGTGGCACTCGTTGCATACGTCAGTGCCCAGTGGTTTGCACAGGTTCGAACGAGTTTCGAACTTGTTGCCGCAGCTGCAAGTTACCAGGATTGTTTCGTACGCTGGATGGATATCGGCTTTCATGGGGTATTCCTCAGGCTAGCGTGCCGCCACTCAACACCATTGTTGAATACCGCACGTAAATTTAGGGCGCCGATAATACCAGACCTTTGCATTGACGCAAGCGGCCAAGCATGCTCCACCTGATTTCTTTCGTATTTGCCTGACATGGGTTTTAGTCCCCGCCCCCGTTGTCTGCTAGGCTCCGGGCCATCTTTGCCGTTCATCACTTGAGAGCCCCGCGTGCCCGACGCCATATTGCGCCTTGCCCTGCCTTCCCCCCTGCGCCGCCTGTTCGATTACCGGGCGCCTGCGGGCGTTCGACGTGAGCAATTGCAGCCCGGGATGCGCTTGCGGGTGCCGTTCGGGCGGCGCGAAATGATCGGCATTTTAGTCGAAGTGGTTGATCACAGCGACGTGCCAGCCGACAAGCTCAAGCCCGCCATCGCCCTGCTTGACGCGACGCCACCGCTGCCAGCTTCTTTATTTAAGCTGTGCTTATGGACCTCGCAGTATTACCAGCACAGCCTGGGCGACACCCTGAGCTGGGCGCTGCCGGTTTTACTGCGCCAGGGCGAGCTGGCTGAGACCCGTCAGGAACGCTTTTGGCAAATAGCCCCCGGCGCCCAGCTTGACGACCCGCGCGTGGCCCGCGCGCCGCGTCAGCGAGAAGCTCTGGCCACGCTGGCGCAACACCCCCATGGGGTGGCGCATCAACTGCTGAGCAAATTGATGCTGAGCAAAGACAGCCTCGACCTGTTGCTGGCCAAGGGCCTGGTGACCGTCGAGGTACGCCGCCATGCGCCAAGTGAACGCCATGAGCACTGGCTGGCCCAGCCCGAGCTGCCGCTCAACCCCGAACAGCGGGCCGCCTACGAGGCTATACGTGCAGGTTTCGATCACTTCCATGCCTTTTTATTGGCGGGCGTCACGGGCAGCGGCAAAACCGAGGTGTATTTGCAGCTGATTCGCGAAACGCTGCAGGCTGGCAAACAAGCGCTGGTATTGATCCCGGAGATCAACCTCGGCCCGCAAACCCTCGCCCGCTTCGAGCAACGCTTTAATGCACGCATTGCGCTGGTGCATTCGGCGGTCAACGATCGTGAGCGGCTGGAAAGTTGGCTGGCCGCTCGTGATGGCGAGGCCGACATTATTATTGGCACACGTTCGGCGCTGTTCACACCGATGAAAAACCCGGGCCTGATCATCATCGACGAAGAGCACGACGGCTCGTATAAGCAGCAGGAAGGTTTGCGCTATCACGCTCGCGACCTGGCACTGGTGCGCGCCCGACAAGAAAACATACCAATTGTGCTCGGTTCCGCGACCCCTTCACTTGAAAGTTTGCATAACGCCTACACGGGCCGCTATGGCCTGCTGCGCTTGAATGAACGGGCGGGTGGTGCCAAGCAGCCACGCTTCCTTCGGCTGGATGTCAAAAGCCGCCCGCTGGACAGCGGTATTTCCGGCCCGATGCAACAAGCCATCGGCCAAACCCTGGCGGCGGGCCAGCAAGTTCTGGTGTTTCTCAACCGCCGCGGCTTTGCCCCGACCTTGTTGTGCCATGACTGCGGCTGGATGTCGGAGTGTCAACGCTGCGATGCACGCATGACGGTTCATCAGCGCTCGGGTGAGCTTCGCTGCCATCACTGCGGCTACGTCGAACGCGTGCCGCGCAACTGCCCGCAGTGCGGTAAAGTCGACTTGCGACCGGTAGGTGCCGGCACCGAGCGGGCGGAAGAACGGTTAGGAATTTTATTCCCTGACTACCCCGTGCTCCGGGTCGATCGCGACAGCACCTCGCGCAAAGACGCGATGAACCAGCTGTTTGCCACCATTCAAAAAGGCCAGCCGTGCATTTTGATCGGTACGCAAATGCTCGCCAAAGGTCATCACTTCCCCCGGGTAACGCTGGTGTCGATTCTGGACGCCGACGGCGGTTTGTTCTCGGGCGACTTTCGCGCCAGCGAGCGCATGGCCCAGCTTATCGTTCAGGTCGCGGGCCGTGCGGGGCGCGCCGAAGAGCCAGGCAAGGTGATCATCCAGACCCATCTGGCCGACCATCCGCTGCTGATTCAGCTGACGGAGCAAGGCTACTTCGCCTTTGCCGAACAAGCCTTGAGCGAGCGTCGTGCCGCAGGCTTGCCGCCCTTTGCTCATCTGGCACTGTTGCGCGCCGAGGCTCACAAGCCGGGGCAAGCTGAAGGTTTTCTGGACGAGGCGTGCAGCGAGGCCGAGCGTTTGCTGGGCGAGCTAAACTTGAGCGGTATCGAGCTGCTCGGCCCCGTACCAGCACCGATGGAGCGCCGCGCCGGACGCTACCGTGCCCAACTGTTGCTTCAGGCCAATGCCCGGGCACCGCTGCATCGACTGCTGAACCAGTGGCTGCTGGTGCTGGAGCAAATGCCCAGCGGTCGACAAGTACGCTGGTCGCTGGACGTGGACCCGGTCGATCTTTATTGACCCGCGTCCATGTAGCCGCTGCCGAAGGCTGCGATAAGGGCCGCTGGACCTTCGCTTTTATTCAAAAGCAGGTTTGATACGCGCCCCATCGCAGCCTGCGGCAGCGGCTACAGATTTAACAAAGCCCGGCTGCTAAGGTTGGCAAGGCCGACCCGGCAACGGATAATGCCCAGTTTTTCCACCTGCGCACTAAAGCGCTACCGCGCTTGCGGTTGAAAGAGAAGACCATGAAAGACACCATTCGCCAGCTTATTCAAAAAGCCCTGGATCAACTCGTCACAGAAGGTGTGTTGCCTGAAGGCCTGACGCCAGCGATTCAGGTGGAAAACGCCCGTGACAAAACCCACGGCGACTTCGCCAGCAACATTGCCATGATGCTGGCCAAGCCTGCCGGCATGAAGCCGCGCGACCTGGCTGAAAAAATCATCGCCGCCCTGCCGGCCGATGAGCAGATCAGCAAGACCGAGATCGCCGGTCCGGGCTTCCTGAACTTCTTCCAGAACACCCAAGCCCTGGCTTCGCGCCTCGATGCGGCACTGGCCGACGAGAAAATCGGCGTGCGCAAGTCGACACCCGCCATGCGCACCGTGGTCGACATGTCCGCGCCGAACCTGGCCAAAGAAATGCACGTGGGCCACTTGCGCTCGACCATCATTGGCGATGGCGTGGCACGGGTACTGGAATTTCTCGGTGACGATGTAATTCGCCAAAACCACGTTGGCGACTGGGGCACCCAGTTCGGCATGTTGATGGCCTATCTGGAAGAAAACCCGATCACCAGCGACGAGCTGTCTGACCTCGAAAACTTCTACCGCGCCGCTAAAAAACGCTTCGACGAGTCGCCCGAGTTTGCCGACCGTGCCCGCAGCCTGGTGGTCAAGCTGCAAGCCGGCGATCCGGAGTGCCTGGCGCTGTGGACCAAGTTCAAAGACATTTCGCTGTCGCACTGCCAGAAAATCTACGAGCAGTTGAACGTCAAATTGACCATGGCCGATGTGATGGGCGAAAGCGCCTACAACGACGACCTGATCAACGTTGTCAACGACCTCAAGGCCAAAGGCATGTTGGTCGAGAGCAATGGCGCCCAGTGCGTGTTCCTCGACGAATTCAAAAACGCTGAAGGCGAGCCCCTGCCGGTGATCATCGTCAAGGCGGACGGCGGCTATCTGTATGCCACCACCGACCTTGCGGCCATTCGCTACCGCAGCGGCGTACTGAAGGCCGATCGCGCCCTGTACTTTGTCGACCAGCGTCAGGCCCTGCACTTCCAGCAAGTGTTCGCCGTCGCCCGTAAAGCCGGTTTCATTACCCACCCGATGGAAATGGAACACATGGGCTTCGGCACCATGAACGGCGCGGATGGCCGCCCGTTCAAAACCCGCGACGGCGGCACGGTCAAACTGATTGACCTGCTCAACGAAGCCAAAGAACGTGCTTACGCGCTGGTAAAAGAGAAAAACCCGGAGCTGGCCGAAGAAGAACTGCGTGCCATCGCCAAAGTGGTGGGTATTGGCGCGGTGAAATACGCCGACTTGTCCAAGCACCGCACCAGCGATTACAGCTTCAACTTCGACCTGATGTTGAACTTTGAAGGCAATACCGCACCTTACTTGCTGTATGCCTACACCCGTGTTGCGGGCGTGTTCCGTAAGCTGGGCAAGAACTTCGATGAAGTTGAAGGCCACATCATTCTTCAAGCACCACAAGAACAAGAACTGGCGGCCAAATTGGCTCAGTTCAGCGAAGTACTGAATCACGTCGCCGAAAAAGGCACCCCGCACACGCTGTGCACGTACCTGTACGAAGTGGCCGGCCTGTTCTCCAGTTTCTACGAGAACTGCCCGATCCTGAGCGCAGAAGACGAAGCACAGAAGCAAAGCCGCCTGCGTTTGGCTGCCTTGTCGGGCCGCACCCTCAAGCAAGGCCTGGAATTGCTGGGTCTGGAAACTCTGGAGCGCATGTAAGTTGGCCGCTAAAAAGAAGCCTGCACCCAAGCGAGGCGCCAGTCGGTACCAGGCGCCCGCCAAACAACCCATTCCGGGTTGGCTGTGGATGGCTATTGGCCTCACGGTGGGCGCCTTTATTGTGTTCTTGATGAAACTCGAACCCGGCAAGGGCGACGACGTAAAACGGGTCAAGCAAGAGCAGCAAAAAGCCTCACAGGTCGAGCACGCCAATAAAACGGCACCTAGCCCGACCCAGCCGGCCAAGCCCAAGTACGACTTCTACACGTTGCTGCCCGAGTCAGAAGTGATCGTGCCACCTGATGCCGTGCCGGAAAAAACCCCGCCAACGCCACAAGCGGCGCCCGTGGTACCGGTCACGCCTGCAGAGGCCGCGAAAATCGACACGGCTCGCGCCCAGGCAGCGCTAAGTGGCGTCACGCCACCACCGGCGCCGCCTGTGATAAAAGCGGCACCCGTCACCAAGTTCTTCCTGCAAGCGGGCTCGTTCCGCAAACAGGCCGATGCTGAACGGGTACGTGCGCAAATCATCTTGCTGGGGCAAACCGCCACCGTTGAGGCCGGCACGGTCAAGGATGAAACCTGGTACCGCGTGCTGGTCGGGCCGTTCACCAACCGCGACCAACTGACCGTTGCTCAAAAGCAATTGGCCGGCAGCGGGTTCAATAATTTGCTGTTGCAACAGCGCCGCTAAAAACGCTCACAAGCTCGCCTCTACAGAGATACATGGACGCTGTAGAAGCGAGCTTGCTCGCGATGCTTATCCCCTCCCCGTCTTGCTCCACTCATCGACATTCCCTCCCCACGGTTGAAAAACCGACTACAACCCCCATATGTATTTCCATCAGGCATTTTCGCCCCGCTGCGTGGAGACTCTCCCTTGACCACCATCGTTTCAGTACGCCGTCACGGCAAAGTCGTCATGGCTGGCGACGGCCAGGTTTCCCTTGGCAATACCGTGATGAAAGGCAACGCGAAAAAAGTTCGTCGCCTCTATCACGGTCAGGTTATCGCCGGTTTTGCCGGTGCCACCGCCGATGCATTTACCTTGTTCGAACGCTTTGAAGGCCAGCTTGAGAAACATCAAGGCCATCTGGTTCGTGCTGCTGTCGAGTTAGCCAAAGAATGGCGTACCGACCGCTCGCTGAGCCGCCTGGAGGCCATGTTGGCGGTTGCCAACAAAGACGCTTCGTTGATCATCACCGGCAACGGTGACGTGGTTGAGCCTGAAGATGGCTTGATCGCAATGGGGTCTGGCGGTGCATTTGCCCAAGCGGCAGCCCGCGCCCTGCTGATGAAAACCGACCTTTCGGCCCGCGAAATCGCAGAAACCGCACTCGGTATCGCTGGCGACATCTGCGTATTCACTAACCACAACATCACTATCGAGGAGCAGGACCTCGCTAATTAAGACGCCTGCCGGGACAGCACGCCTGCCCGTTTGTGACCCTTACTTTAGCTAGAGGAACGCCAATTACCATGTCCATGACTCCCCGCGAAATTGTCCACGAACTCAATCGCCATATCATCGGCCAGGACGACGCCAAACGCGCCGTTGCCATCGCCCTGCGTAACCGCTGGCGCCGGATGCAACTGCCCGAAGAACTGCGCGTTGAAGTGACACCAAAAAACATTCTGATGATCGGCCCGACCGGTGTAGGTAAAACCGAGATCGCACGTCGTCTGGCCAAGCTGGCCAACGCACCGTTCATCAAAGTAGAAGCCACCAAGTTCACCGAAGTCGGTTATGTCGGCCGCGACGTTGAGTCGATCATTCGTGATCTGGCAGATGCCGCCATCAAACTGCTGCGTGAACAGGAAATCGTCAAGGTTCGCCACCGTGCTGAAGAAGCGGCCGAAGAGCGCATCCTCGATGCCCTCTTGCCACCGCCTCGCACCTTTGGCGAAGAAGCCGCAGTGCCGCAGGACTCCAACACGCGCCAACTGTTCCGCAAACGCCTGCGTGAAGGTCAACTGGACGACAAAGAAATCGAAATCGAAGTGGCTGACGTCGCCGGTGTCGATATTTCTGCGCCGCCTGGCATGGAAGAAATGACCAACCAGTTGCAGAACCTGTTTGCCAACATGGGCAAAGGCAAGCGCAAAAACCGCAAGCTGAAAGTCAAAGAAGCCCTGAAAATGGTGCGTGACGAAGAAGCCAGCCGCCTGGTTAACGATGAAGAACTCAAAGCCAAAGCTCTGGAAGCCGTAGAGCAACACGGCATTGTGTTTATCGATGAAATCGACAAAGTGGCCAAGCGTGGCAATGTCGGCGGTGCCGATGTATCTCGCGAAGGCGTGCAGCGCGACCTGCTGCCGCTGATCGAGGGCTGCACCGTCAACACCAAGCTGGGCATGGTCAAAACCGACCACATCCTGTTCATCGCATCGGGTGCCTTCCACCTGAGCAAACCAAGCGATCTGGTGCCCGAACTGCAAGGCCGCCTGCCAATCCGCGTTGAACTCAAGGCTTTGTCGCCTGAAGACTTCGAGCGCATTCTCAGCGAGCCGCATGCTTCTTTGACTGAGCAATACCGCGAGCTGCTGAAGACCGAAGGTTTGAACATCGAGTTCATGCCAGAAGGCATCAAGCGCTTGGCAGAAATTGCCTGGCAGGTTAACGAGAAAACCGAAAACATCGGTGCTCGCCGCCTGCACACGCTGCTTGAGCGCCTGCTTGAAGAGGTGTCTTTCAGTGCCGGTGATATCGCCAGCGCTCATCAAGAGGAACCGATTCGCATCGATGCCGAGTATGTGAACAGCCACTTGGGTGAATTGGCCGAGAACGAAGACCTCTCGCGCTACATCTTGTAAACCTCTACCCGCAAGGGTGTACACAGCACTTGTAGCCGCTGCGAGGGCTGCGATAAGGCTAAAAAGCCTTCAGTGATCCCTGGATCCTGCGCCGATACGATTGGCGATCGCGACCTGCGTCAGCGGCTACTGTGTTTGTGCCTGGGCTTAAGGCACATTAACTCTGACGGACCCAAGGCAATGACCAAGCTTCCTACAGCTATCAAACTGCATAAAGTCTCAAAAACCCTCTCGCTCACCTATGGGCCAGACGAGGTTTACACCTTGCCTGCCGAGTTTTTGCGTGTGCATTCGCCTTCTGCCGAAGTGCAGGGTCACGGCAAGCCGATCCTGCAATACGGCAAAATCGATGTCGGCTTGAGCAAGGTCGAACCTGCGGGCCAATACGCGCTAAAGCTCACCTTCGATGACGGCCACGACAGCGGCTTGTTTACCTGGGACTACCTTTACGAACTGGGTAAACGCCAGGATGCTTTGTGGGCGGACTACCTTGAAGAGCTGAAAAAAGCCGGTAAAACGCGAGACCCAGCTGTCTCCGTTGTGAAGTTGATGCTCTAAGCACCCGCTACCAAGGGCCGTCGGGCACAGCCAGGTCTGCCAGGGTTCGTCAGCTTGAGGTTTTTTCAAGTGGCGGCGTGGCCGCTGCCGGGGTGGCGTTGGGTTGGGTGGTTTTTTTGCGAGTAGCAGGCTTTTTCGTAGCCACTTTGGCAGCAGCGGGTTTGGCGGCAGGCTTGGCAGGGGCTGAAGGTGCCTTGGCAGCCGGTTTAACCGCAGGCTTGGCGGCAGGCTTGGCAGCAGCAGACTTCGCTGCAGCAGGTTTAGCCGGGGCGGTGGCACGGCTCGCCGGCTTGGCGACCGCAGGTTTGGCAGCCGCCTTGACAGGTACCGGCTTGCTTGCGGCAGGGGATTTGCTCGCCGCTACTTTTGCCGCGGCGGCAGTGAGTTTTTCAAGATGCTGGGTGAGCGTCTCAACCTTGGCGTGCAGCGCTTTCACTTCCTCGCTACTGGGTACACCCAAACGTGAAATGGCACTGTTCAGACGCTTGTCGAATGCCTCTTCCAACTCGCTCCACTTACCCAATGCCAACTCTTTAACGTCGTCCACTTTAGAGCGTGTTGATGACTTTGCCGTTTTAGGCTCGCCTGCCTTTGTCAGCTTCTCTGCTTTTTCACCCTCTTTGACCAGACTGTCGAACAGGCTGCTACCGTCTGTATCGATTTTCGAATAGACCCCCAAACCCGCCAGCCAGATTTTTCGGGAATACTTTTCAACTTTACCTACCCATGAAGGGCTTTGTTGCGCAGTCGGTTTTTTAGCAGTCATCGTGTTCCCCTTTATGCCCAGTGGTGACGTCGATCAGCCAATGCAGCAACTCACCAAGATGAACACGGTGTTCACCTCAATCATGCTTAGACGCAAAATGCCTGCGATTCAAGCTTGAAACTCTGTTTATCGGTGAAGAGCCAAAAAAACACCGCACACATCAGAAAAGATGACGCCACCAAACGCGCAAATGGCCAAACAGGGTCGCTGCGAAGTGCACAATTCAGGCAGAAGCACTCACCTTGCCATTTTCGAACTCACCGTCCATCAAGTCAGTGATCTCACTTTCAGAGCTCCAGGCTTCAGCTTCCGCCAATGGCCCGTAGGTCATAAATATAACGCTGTTCATATAGACCAGAACCTTGCCGAATTCGGCCCCCTCGGCGTCATGAATTAAATATTCCACGACCCCCTCTGCCTTTACTTCTTCTCGGTACATAAGTGCGGCATGCGCAGCGATAAATAATTGAAGAACACGCTCGGCTTTTTCCCGTGCAACGGCGTGACCAATGTCAGAAGTGCGTGCAACGGTAAATATATAATGAGACATTCTCCGCTCCCTAAAGAATAAACAGTCAAACACGCACAATAAAAAGTGGGCCTTATAAAAAGGCGCCACTTTAATTGACGTTTCAATAAGCCGTTAGCCGTTGATCATTTCGCTAACAGCCGCCACATCACGATTGGACATGACTCGCGTCGAGCACTCAGACTTCAACAGAGTTGGGGAATGCCCGCTCCATCAGTTCAATGGCATCGCCTTCTGCAGTCCAGGCGTCATCCTCTGCGGCTGCACCCGCCATCAGAAAGACGACGCGGAAGCCATTGATGCTGACAAAACCGGTCATGTCCCCAGCTTCAGTTTGAACCACGTAGCTAATACCTGACTTCAATTCAACAACAGGTGCCCATTTCAAATCTCGCGAAGACACGAACTCTTCAAGCACACCTTCAACTTTTGCAGCGATTTCTGTTGCGGACATGTTTTTTGGGTTATGAACAACAGCGTTTAAATACAGCGACATTTTTGAATTCCTAATTGGGTTATTGTGTTCCTTCGATACCCATACTAGTCACTCATTGAAAATTGCCAACTTCGCCAACACGCACTAAAAAAAACCAACAACTGCGCTAGATAAAGTCTCTTGGCTGTTTCACACCTGACGATTTAAATAAGTTTACTTCATCACCCGCTCTTTCCTACCGATCAAAACTCCCAAGCGACTCTCAAACTGCATTGAAGGCGATGCCATAACGTTGACATCGCCCTTCGACACGTCGCAGGTTGACCGCTGGGCAGGTGCCAGGCTCAAGCCAGCGCTTTGTCCAATGAACGTTCAATTTCTGACTGAATCATGCCGCTCATCGCGGACATCAGCATGCCCAGCTCTACATCGACCTTGACTGTTTTTTCGCCGATTTCCAGCGTGCCGTTAACGCCGGAGCGCTTAAGTTTTACAGTATCGCCCTGCCAGGTCGGGGTCAGACCGTATTGCCCGGCCAGCTTTTCAACCAACGGCTGGGCTTTTTCGCGGGCGGCTTCAAGGCCAAGGTTATGGGCACGTTCAACGTTGATGCGGGCCATTGCTCACTCCTGCTAGAAAAGCCTGCCACTATACGGACATTGCCCGCCCAGCGCGGCTCGCAATGACACGCCAGCGAGCCCGGCCAAGACAAAGCCGGCAAGCAGGATTAGAATGGCCAGCATTCTCTTTTGGTGACAGCGATATGACTGATCAGCGCAAAGGCAGCGATGCCGAACCCACCACACACTTCGGCTTCAAAAACGTTCCAGAAAGCCAGAAAGCGGAAAAAGTCGCCGAGGTTTTCCACTCCGTGGCCGGTAAATATGACCTGATGAACGACGTTCTGTCAGGTGGCATGCACCGCCTGTGGAAGCGTTTCACTATCGAGTTGTCTGGCGTTCGTCCGGGCAACAAGGTGCTGGACATCGCGGGCGGCACCGGCGATCTGGCGCGCAAGTTCTCGCACCTTGTTGGCCCGACCGGCCAAGTGGTGCTGGCCGACATTAACGCTTCCATGCTCAAGGTTGGCCGTGACCGCCTGCTGGACAAAGGCGTGGCGGGCAATATCGAGTTCGTTCAGGCTGACGCTGAAAAGCTGCCGTTTCCGGACAACTATTTCGATTGCGTGACCATCGCTTTCGGCCTGCGTAACGTGACCCACAAAGAAGACGCGTTGCGCTCCATGTTGCGCGTACTCAAGCCAGGCGGCCGTTTGTTGGTGCTCGAGTTCTCCAAGCCGACCAACCCGCTGATGTCCAAGGTCTATGACGCCTACTCATTCGCCTTCATGCCAATGGTCGGCAAGCTGATCCTCAATGACCCGGAAAGCTATCGCTATCTGGCCGAGTCGATCCGCATGCACCCGAATCAAGAGACACTCAAGTCGATGATGGTCGAAGCCGGTTTTGACCGTGTGACTTATCACAACATGACGTCCGGCATTGTTGCACTGCATCGCGGTATTAAACCCTGATGTTGCTCAGGGGCCTTCTCGCCAGCGTCGAAACCGGCATCAATCGTGTCTTGCGATTGGACAGTACCGCGCTGGCTCGCTTGCAGCCGTTGACCGGCAAGGTGATTGCAGTGGAGTGCGCAAGCCCCGCACTGCACCTGTTCATTCTGCCTAGCGATGAAGGCCTGCTGTTGGCTACCCACTGGGCAGCCGATGCAGATTGCACCTTGCGCGCCCCTGTATCCAGCTTGCTGCGTTTAGTCTTGAGCAAAGACAAAACCCGTATTTTGCACAGCCCCGAAGTCGAGCTTGAAGGCGACAGCCATGTGTTGATGGCACTGGCGGCGGTTCTGCAAGATCTTGAGCTGGACTGGGAATACGAACTCTCGCGCTGGATCGGCCCCGTTGCTACTGCCTTGGTCGGTGGCCATGTGCGCAGCCGCGCCCATTGGTATCAGCAAGGTTTTGCCAGCCTCAATCAGAATCTCGCTGAATACCTGAGTGAAGAAGCTCGCACTTTGGTCGGAGAACGTGAGGCGCAAGCGCGCTTTGATGAGCTCGACCAACTCAAACTCGACCTGGATCGTCTTGAGGCCCGCTTCGAGCGCCTCTGCCGGTCCCTCAATACCAGCGATAACGCATGAAGTTGCTTGCCATACGCCGTTTGTTTCGTATCCAGCGCGTTGTCATTCGCTACCGCCTGGATGACCTGCTGTTCGCCTTGCCCTTGCCGTGGTGGTTGCTGTCGCTGCGCTATGCGCTGCCGTGGCGCTGGCTCCCACGTAAAAAGCTTGAGCTGAGCCGCGGCGCTGCGTTGCGTCTGGCCTTACAGGATTTGGGCCCCATCTTTATCAAGTTCGGGCAAATTCTCTCCACTCGTCGCGATTTGCTCCCACAAGACATTGCCGATGAGTTGATGCTGTTGCAAGACCGCGTGCCACCGTTCGACCCGCAGGTCGCGGTCAAACTGATCGAAGAACAACTCGGCGCCAAAATCAGCGACGTGTTCAGCCGTTTCGACATTGAGCCGCTGGCATCCGCGTCTGTGGCACAAGTGCACGCGGCCAAGCTCAAGACTGGCGAAGAAGTCGTGGTCAAGGTCGTACGCCCTGGTCTTAAACCGATCATCGGTTCAGACCTGGCCTGGCTGTTTATTCTGGCCAAAATTGCCGAACGCTTGAGTGCAGACGCCCGCCTCCTGCACCCGGTCGACGTAGTCAGCGATTACGAGAAGACCATCTACGATGAACTTGACCTGTTGCGCGAAGCGGCCAACGCCAGCCAGCTCAAGCGTAATTTCGAAGGTTCGCCGCTGCTGTATGTGCCGCAGATTTACTGGGACTGGTGCCGCCCCAAAGTGCTGGTGATGGAGCGCATCTACGGGGTTCAGGTCACCGATCTGGCCACCCTTGCCGATCAGCGCACCGACATGAAGCTGCTGGCCGAGCGCGGGGTCGAGATTTTCTTTACCCAAGTGTTCCGCGACAGTTTCTTCCATGCCGACATGCACCCCGGCAACATCTTTGTCAGCACCGTCAGCCCATGGAGCCCGCAGTACATCGCCATCGACTGCGGCATCGTCGGCAGCCTTACGCCCGAAGACCAGGATTATCTGGCGCGCAATCTGTTTGCTTTCTTCAAACGCGATTACCGCCGAGTGGCGCAACTGCACATTGATTCGGGATGGGTGCCGGCACACACCAAGCTCAATGAGTTTGAAGCGGCGATCCGTACCGTATGCGAACCCATTTTCGAGAAACCGCTGAAAGAGATTTCCTTTGGGCAAGTGCTGATGCGCCTGTTCCAGACGGCGCGACGCTTCAATATGGAAGTCCAGCCGCAGTTGGTATTGCTGCAAAAAACCTTGCTGAACATCGAAGGGCTGGGCCGCCAGCTGTACCCGGATCTGGATCTGTGGAGCACCGCCCAACCGTTCCTCGAACGCTGGATGCGTGAACGCGTCAGCCCCAAAACCTTGTTGCGCAACCTGCACAGCCAGGTCGAGCAGATACCGCACTTGGCCGACATGACCCGTGATTTGCTGGAGCGTATGTCGCAGCCCCATGCCAAAAATCAGAAGCTGGTGATCAGCGAGCCGAGGGACAGCTGGTTCCTGCGCCTGCTCGGTGCCGGACACTTGGCCGCAGGTGCGTTACTGGCCAGTATTGGCCCGCTCCACACCTTGGGCTACTGGCCTGCGGGGATCATGCTGGCGGTCGGCTTGTATCTGATCGTGCGCCGATAGCCAGCTCCGGGCGAGGCTGGCAAACTGTGAAATCACCGAGCCTTGACCAGAGGGTCAAGGTCGGTTGTCGGAGTCGAACATGAAAGAGTGGCTGGACGAAATCAAATGGGACAGCGACGGCCTGGTGCCGGCGATTGCCCAGGATCACAAAACCGGGCGCGTCTTGATGATGGCCTGGATGAACCGCGAAGCGCTGAGCCTGACCGCTGCTGAAAACCGTGCCATTTACTGGTCACGTTCACGTGGCAAACTGTGGCGCAAGGGTGAAGAATCAGGTCACGTACAAAAGCTGCATGAAATGCGCCTGGACTGTGACGCTGATGTGATCATCCTGATGGTCGAGCAAATCGGCGACATCGCCTGCCATACCGGACGTCAGAGCTGCTTCTATCGGGTGTACGAAAACGCCGAATGGAAGACCGTCGACCCGGTGCTTAAAGACCCGCATGCCATTTATCACGCAGGACACTCCCATGAATGACACCCTGAGCCGCGTAGCCCAAGTGCTCGAAGCACGCAAAGGTGCCACGCCAGAAAGCTCGTATGTCGCCAGCCTGTACCACAAGGGCTTGAACAAGATTCTGGAAAAAGTCGGCGAAGAGTCGGTTGAAACCATCATCGCCGCCAAAGATGCTGCCATCAGCGGCGATTACAGCGACGTTATCTACGAAACTGCCGATCTATGGTTCCACAGCATGATCATGCTCGCCCAACTGGGCCTGCACCCTCAGGCTGTACTGGATGAACTTGAGCGTCGTATCGGCACTTCCGGCCACGTGGAAAAAGCCTCGCGGCCATCTGCCTAACCTTGTTTTGGAGAGGAAAAGATCATGGGTATTTTTGACTGGAAACACTGGATCGTCATTCTGGTAGTCGTGGTACTGGTCTTCGGCACCAAAAAACTGAAAAACCTCGGCACTGATGTGGGTGAGTCGATCAAGGGCTTTCGCAAAGCCATGAACGACGACGAAAAGCCTGCTGAGCCCGTGGTTCCGCCTGCACAGCCCACTGCCGCGCCACAACCCCACACCACTTCGACGCTGAACGAGCCGCACACCATTGACGTGCAGGCGCAAAAAGTCGAAGAGCCGACCCGCAAAGACGTGTGAGCAGACCCTAATGTTTGGTATCAGCTTCAGTGAACTGCTGCTCGTTGGCCTGGTAGCCTTGCTGGTACTTGGCCCCGAGCGCCTGCCAGGTGCCGCACGCACGGCGGGCCTGTGGATCGGTCGTTTGAAGCGCAGTTTCAATGCGATCAAACAAGAAGTGGAGCGTGAAATCGGCGCCGATGAGATTCGTCGCCAGCTGCACAACGAACACATTCTGTCGATGGAAGAGGAAGCCAAGAAGATATTGGCTCCGCTTCAGGACGCCGTTAAGCCGCTTACGCCCAGCCAGACACCCGAGTCGCCATCGCCTGTCGAAACGGCCAGCCATGCGCCGATCAGCCTGAACAAGGCGCCATCCGACACAGCGCCTCAACCGGCAGCGCCCCACGACCCAACCCTGCCACCGCGAGCCCCTTAAGCGCATGAGCGATAAGCCTGAACACGACCAGCCAATGCCGCTGGTCTCGCACCTGACTGAGCTGCGCACCCGTCTGTTGCGTTGCATTGCCGCGATTTTCATCATCTTCGTCGGCTTGTTCGCCTTCACTCAGCAGATCTACACGCTGGTTTCCACGCCACTGCGTGAATACCTGCCGGTGGGTGCCACAATGATCGCCACCGACGTGGCCTCGCCCTTCCTGACGCCCCTCAAGCTGACCATGATGGTGTCGCTGTTTATTGCGATCCCGGTGATCCTGCATCAGATCTGGGGCTTTATCGCGCCCGGCCTGTATAAGCATGAAAAGCGCATTGCCGTGCCGCTGCTGGTTTCCAGCATCTTTCTGTTCTACGCCGGCATGGCCTTCGCCTACTTTCTGGTGTTCCCGCTGGTGTTCAAGTTTTTCGCCGCCGCAACCCCCGAGGGCGTGGCCATGATGACCGACATCAGCAGCTACCTTGATTTCGTCATGACCCTGTTTTTTGCCTTTGGTGTGGCCTTTGAAATCCCCGTGGCAGTGGTGCTGCTGGTGTGGATCGGCATTGTCGACGTCAAATACCTGCGCAAAATCCGCCCGTACGTGATCATTGGCTGCTTTGTAGTCGGGATGATTCTGACTCCGCCGGATATTTTCTCGCAGACCCTGCTGGCGGTTCCGATGTGGATGCTCTTTGAGATCGGCATTCTGTTTGGCAGCCTGGTCAGCAAGAACACACGTGGCGACCACCCGGACGAACAGTCCGAGCGCGATAACAACGCCCAACCGCCAGCACCGCAAGCGTGAACCTGCTGCTCCTCGAAGAGGCTGATTTCATTGCAGACGACCGCGTCATCCTGCGCGACCGCCGTTTGACGCACATGCAGGACGTTCACCGCGCCGTGGTAGGCGACAGCCTGCGAGTCGGGCGTATTGGCGGTTTGATGGGCAATGCGCAGTTGCTGAGGCTGGAGGCCAAAGAGGCCGAGCTGAAAATCCTCAGCCTTGACCAGCCACCGCCCGAAAAGCTGCCGCTGACCTTGATACTGGCCTTGCCACGCCCGAAGATGCTGCGCCGGGTACTGCAAACCATTGCTTCAATGGGCGTCCATCACGTGGTGCTGGTCAACAGCTACCGGGTTGAAAAGAGCTTCTGGCAAACGCCGTTTCTGGAGCCCGAAGCCATTCGCGAACAATTGATTCTGGGCCTGGAACAGTCCCGGGACAGCGTACTGCCCGAGATCGTCATCGAAAAACGCTTCAAGCCCTTCGTCGAAGACCGTCTGCCCGCGCTGGTCGAGGGTACGCTGGGTCTGGTTGGCCATCCGGGTGATTACCCGGCGTGCCCACGGGGCCTGGAACAGCCCGTGACCTTGGCCATTGGTCCGGAAGGCGGCTGGATTCCTTACGAAATCGATTTGCTGGCCAAGGCCGGTCTGCAACCAGTGCAATTGGGCCCGCGCATTCTACGGGTCGAAACCGCCGTCACCGCCCTGCTCGCCCGGTTGTTCTGACCCCCCTCTCTCCCGTAATCGCAGCCTGCGGCAGCGGTTACGGGTGATGCTCGTCACACTTTAAATCTAACTGCCTACAGTTCTTCCATAACAAGCCGATGCCTTTTGTAGGCAATGGACGGCTTGTCGTCGTGTGCGTCGAGTCAATCAAAGGAGCGTCATCATGTACCGTCGGCTGGTTCAACTTCTTGGCAATATCAGCGTCAACCGCAAACTCAGTGTCAGCTTTGGCCTCGTGCTTGTTTTGACCTTGCTGATAGCTGCCACGGGCTGGAATGGACTGGTCTCAGTGATTGACCGGGGTGACAAGCTGGCCAACCTGTCAAAGATCATTGGCTTGACCAAAGATTTGCGCATTGCTCGCCTCGACTATGAGCTGCGCGCTACCGACCAGAACCTCAAGGCCGTCAATGAACAATTGAATGCACTGGACGCCGCGCTCGAGAAGTCGCGCATGCAACTTGTTGCCCCAGATGACATCGCGCTGGTGCAACAACAGTTGGCAGCCGTCACCGACTATCGACAGGCGTTGTCCAGACTTGCTCAAGATGGCGAACAGGCTATTGAGCGCATGCACCAGCAAGGCACCAAGCTGATCGAGTTGAGCGAAAAGCTCTCGACACTGCAAGCCGCCAAGCGCGACCAAGACAGTAACCAGGCCAAACGTCTGCTGACCATTTGCACAGTGCTGGCTTTGGTAGTGGGCATCTTGGCCGCATGGGCCATCACACGGCAGATCGTTATCCCGCTGCAACACACCCTCAAGATCGTCAAGCGCGTGGCGGCCGGTGATCTGACCCAGGCGCCCCCGACAGACCGGCTCGACGAACTGGGGCAGCTACAGCAAGCGGTCCAAGGCATGACCGAGGGGCTGCGAGCGTTGGTTGAAGGCATCAGCGATGGTGTGACTCAGATTGCCAGCGCGGCCGAAGAGCTTTCGGCCGTGACCGAGCAAACCAGTGCTGGGGTCAACAGTCAGAAAGTGGAAACCGATCAGGTCGCCACCGCTATGCATGAGATGACAGCGACGGTGCAAGAAGTGGCGCGCAATGCTGAAGAAGCCTCGGAAGCGGCTCTGGCGGCAGATCAACAGGCACGCGAAGGCGACAAGGTGGTGGGCGAAGCCATAGCTCAGATTGAAAAACTGGCCATAGAAGTGGGTCACTCGACAGAGGCCATGGGCCACCTCAAGCGCGAAAGTGACAAAATTGGCAGCGTGCTCGATGTGATCAAATCTGTGGCCCAGCAAACCAACCTGCTGGCGCTCAACGCAGCCATTGAAGCGGCGCGCGCGGGTGAGGCAGGTCGTGGTTTTGCAGTGGTCGCTGACGAAGTGCGCAGCCTTGCCCAGCGCACACAAAAATCCACGGAAGAAATCGAAGAGCTGATTGCCGGGTTGCAAAGCGGAACGTTGCAAGTATCCAGCAGCATGGATAACAGCCGCACACTAACGGACAGCAGCGTTGAATTGACTCGCCGTGCGGGTGAGTCGTTGGGCAATATCAACCGTACCGTGTCGGCCATTCAAGCGATGAACCAGCAGATTGCTGCCGCCGCCGAACAGCAAAGCGCCGTGGCTGAAGAGATCAACCGCAGTGTATTGAATGTGCGAGATGTGTCGGAGCAGACCGCCGCGGCGAGTGAAGAGACTGCCGCGTCAAGTGTTGAGCTGGCGCGGCTGGGCTCGCATCTGCAAACGTTGGTGGGGCGGTTTAAAGTTTAAAAAAGCTGACCCTCACCCCAGCCCTCTCCCGGAGGGAGAGGGAGCTAAAAGCAAAAGCAGATCAGACCCCCCTCTCCCGGAGGGAGAGGGGGCTAAAGGCAAAGACAGTTCAAGCAGTCCCCTCTCCCTTTGGGAGAGGGTTAGGGTGAGGGTTTTTTAAAGCACCTGCCGCAAAAAAGCCTGAGCACGCAGGTCTTTGGGCGAGTTGAAGAACGCTTCCGGCGATGAGTCTTCCAGCAATTTACCGTGGTCAAAGAACAACACGCGGTTCGCCACTTCTCGGGCAAAGCCCATTTCATGGGTCACGCAGACCATGGTCATGCCTTCGCGGGCCAAGGTTTTCATCACGTCCAGCACTTCACCGACCATTTCCGGGTCCAGCGCCGAGGTCGGCTCGTCGAACAACATCACTTTGGGGTCCATTGCCAACGCACGGGCAATGGCCACACGTTGCTGCTGCCCACCCGAAAGCCGTGACGGGAACTCATTGGCCTTTTGCCCGATACCCACCTTTTCCAGCAGCTCGCGGGCTTTGGCCTCACGCTCGGCCTTGCCGCGCTTGCGTACGACTTTTTGCGCCAGGCAGAGGTTTTCCAGCACGGTCATGTGCGGGAACAGGTTGAAATGCTGAAACACCATGCCGACTTCACGTCGATAGGCGTTGACGTCGGTTTTCGGGTTGGCCAGGTCCAGGCCGTCGATGCTGACCGAACCCGAGTCAAACTCCTCGAGCCCGTTCAGGCAACGCAGAAAGGTCGACTTACCGGAGCCGGACGGACCGATCACCACCAGCACTTCACCTTTGGCGACCGAGGTGCTGACGTTGTCCACCGCACGAACGATATGCCCGCGGGTATCGTAGATTTTTACCAGTTCGCGAACTTCAATCACTTTGCGCGAGCCTCCGCTCAAGCCGGCTGGCCAAATGCGACAGCGGCAGGTTAATCAACAGGTACAGGCCCGCCACGCAGAACAGAATTTCGAACGGCGAAAACGAAGTGGTGATGACTTCACGACCGCTTTTGAGCAGCTCGGTAATGGCAATCACTGACACCAGCGAGGTGTCTTTGACCAGGCTGATAAATTGCCCGGCCAGTGGCGGCAGCACGCGCTTGAATGCTTGCGGCAACACCACGTAACGCATCGACTGGCTGGCATTAAGCCCCAGCGAGCGCGCCGCTTCATTTTGCCCTCGGGCGATGGACTGCACGCCAGAACGCACAATCTCGGCCACGTAGGCCCCGGTAAACAGCGACAGGGCTGCAATCCCGGCAAATTCGCGGGACAGGTTGAGCACCGTGCCGATAAAGAAATAGAAGATAAAAATCTGTACCAGCAGCGGCGTGCCGCGTACCAGTTCGACATACAACGTCGACAAGTCACGCAGGGTCGGGTTGTTCGACAGCCGGCACAGCCCAGTGGCCAGCCCGATAATCAAACCCAATACACCTGAGACCAGCGACAACCAGACGGTCGTCCACAACCCCAACAATAACGGCCCGGCCGCCCAGTGCCGGGTCACGCCGACCACCTCACCTTCTTCTACGTCGTCGCCTTCGGCCAGTTGCAGGCTGTTGTCGGCAACGGTGAGCCGTTGTTCTTTTCCATCGTCGCCGCGCAGCACGACTTCGGCGGTATCGCCTTTGCGCACCAGCTCGATAACAGTGGAGGTTTCAGCAGCCCGTTGGGCTTCTTCTGCCTGATAGGCGAAGTATTGCGGAACACGGTTCCAGCGCCATTCATAGGACATCAGCGAGGTGGCGTAATACAGCGCACCGGCCAGGCCGATGAGCACCAGCACCGTCAATACGTGCCAAGGCCATTGGGCTTTTTTCTGTTTGATCACTTAACTATTTCCGTAGAGGGCAGCGCGGTCAGCTTTTTTTGTAGGCGCTGCCGAAGGCTGCGATGGCTGCAGAGCAGCCCTGAAATCTTGAAGCCCGTTCGGGCCTTATCGCAGCCTGCGGCGGCAGCTACAGGGAACCACGCTTATTCCATGTCTTTAAGCCAAGTGGTGTCTTTGAACCACTTGTCATGGATGCGATCGTAGGTGCCGTCTTCGTGAATCTGGTGCAGGAAGTTGTTGATGAAGTTGATGCTGTCGTAATCGCCTTTCTTCAGACCAAAGGCCAAAGGTTCGTAGGTGAAAGGCTTGTCGAGAAACACCAGCTTGTCATTACCGAACTTGTTCACGGCGACTACGTTGTAAGGCGCGTCGTAGACAAAGGCATCGGCCTTGCCATTAACCACGTCCAGCACACCTTCAGGTTCGTTGTCGTAGCCGTGGTACTGGGCTTTGGACATCAGCTTGCGGGCAACCATTTCGCCTGTGGTGCCGATTTTCGAGGTCAGGCGGTATTGCGGGTCGTTGAGGTCTTTGTAGGACTTGATCTTGTCAGCCAGTTCCTTGCGCACCAACAGGGTTTGACCCACAACGATGAAGGGTTCGCTGAAGTTCAGGCGCAAGTTACGCTCCTGCGTCAGGGTCATGCCGCTGCCGATCATGTCGAACTTGTTGGTCATCAACGCCGGGATGATGCCGTCATAGCCGGTGGACACCAGTTCCAGCTTGACGCCCATGGACTTGGCCATGGCTTTGAGAAGGTCGACTTCGAAACCAATGATCTGACCGCGTTTGTTGGTCATCTCGAACGGCATGTAAGTCGGGTCCATACCCACCTTGAGCGTGCCGCGTTTAACGGCGTCATCAATAGCGCCTGCATGGGCCGCACTGAACGCCAATACAGCCGTGACCCCGACCAACAGTTTCGATAGAAACGCCTTCATCCTCACTCCCCTCACACGACTCAATTAAAGGTGTTGGCCTGGGCAAAAAGCCACAAAACCGGGCACTCACCTATTCGGAGACGGATCCTACCCCACAGAAGGGTAACGAGACGAGTTTTGAGCGATAAAAGCGCGACAAGCGGGGGGATGTAGGGGGGGAGCACCGTAGCAGCTGCCGAAGGCTGCGTCCGATTGCGAAGCGATCGTAAAGACTCATCGCTCGATTTGACTGACACACCGCACTCTCTGATTTTGCGACGGCTCCGCCATCGGACGTCGCCTGCGGCCACTGCTACGAAAATGAGCGTGTTTCGCCCGCTCCGGTCAGAGCGGGCGAAATTTCACTCAAGCCGCGGGTTGCAACGGCAATAAAGGCGCGTGAGCGTCGGCAGTCACCGACTCACGCCAGGCACTGAGCCAGCCTTCATGCGCTTCGTTCCACACCAACGCGTGCAGACGCGCCAAGGCTACGGGGTCGCTGAGCAACGCCATGCGCTCGTTGTTGCTGAGCCCAGTCGGGCCGACCTTAAGCGCGTGGCGAACACGCTCGGTGCGCAGCCACTCAATCGGCTCGGCTTCACGGTGACGCGAGGTCGCCAAAGCGCAGGCCAATGCGTTCTGTTGCGGGTCAACCACGGCCCGAACAAAGCCGTCGAGCAACGCGTGGTAGCGGTTCTCGTGGGTGTATTCAGCAGTCGCCGACAGTTCACGCGGCGGAGCGTATTCCTCAGGAATCAGGAACAGTTTCTCGTCACGCGCCTTCAGGCCCAGCTTGACCCGGCTGGAGATCACAGACACCGGGATCGACAGCATCAACGAACCGACAATCGGCACCAACCACCACAGGAAGCTTGGGTTCAACCACAGTACCAAGGCAGCCCACGCGGCACCCAACAGGGTCTGCGGGCCATGCCGACGTACCGCTTCGCTCCACGGCGTGGAGTCGTCGTCACGTTGCGGTGAGTTCCAGGTCGCTGCCCAGCCGAGGAACGCGGCCAGTACAAAACGGGTGTGGAAGATCATGCGCACCGGTGCCAGCAGTACCGAGAAGAGCATCTCAAGCAGCATCGACAGCGTGACTTTGAACTTGCCACCAAACTCCTTGGCGCCCTTGGCCCAGATCAAAATGATGCTGAGCAGTTTGGGCAGGAACAACAGGACGATAGTGGTCGAAAACAGCGCAACTGCTTTTTCCGGGTGCCATTGTGGCCACAGCGGATACAGCTGACGCGGCTCCATAAAGTACTGCGGTTCCATCAGCGTGTTGACCGCCAACAAGGCCGTCGACAGCAACAGGAAGAAGAACCATAACGGGGCTGACAGGTACGACATCACGCCCGTCAGGAATACCGCACGGTGCACCGGGTGCATGCCTTTAACCAGGAACAGGCGGAAGTTCATCAAGTTACCGTGGCACCAACGGCGGTCACGCTTGAGTTCGTCCAGCAGGTTTGGCGGCAATTCTTCGTAGCTGCCCGGCAGGTCATAGGCAATCCATACACCCCAACCGGCACGGCGCATCAGCGCTGCTTCAACAAAGTCGTGGGACAGGATCGCGCCCGCAAAAGCCCCTTTACCTGGCAACGGCGCCAAGGCGCAGTGCTCGATAAACGGCTTCATTCGGATAATGGCGTTGTGGCCCCAATAGTGGGATTCACCCAGCTGCCAAAAGTGCAGACCGGCGGTAAAGAGCGGCCCGTATACCCGCGTTGCAAACTGCTGCATGCGTGCATACAAGGTGTCCATGCCCGACGCACGTGGCGCGGTCTGAATGATGCCGGCATCTGGCGTGGCTTCCATCAAGCGCACCAGGCTGGTCAAGCATTCACCGCTCATCACGCTGTCCGCGTCGAGCACCACCATGTACTTGTAGTCGCCGCCCCAGCGACGGCAGAAGTCGTCCAGGTTGCCACTTTTACGCTTCACACGACGGCGACGACGGCGATAGAAGATCCGGCCGAAGCCTTCCGTTTCGCGGCAAACATCCAGCCAGGCCTGTTGCTCGGCGACACAAATGTCCGGGTCGTTACTGTCACTGAGGACGAAGAAGTCGAAGCGATCCAGATCACCCGAGGCCGCGACCGATTCGTAGGTTGCCCGTAAACCGGCGAAAACCCGGGTCACGTCTTCATTACAGATCGGCATGACCAGCGCGGTACGTGCCTGCTCAGGAATCGGCTCATTGCCAGCGCTGGCGCCAGAAATGCGGTATTTGTCGTGCCCTGTCAGCAACTCAAGGAAGCCCATCAGGGCCGTCCAGAAACCCGCCGACACCCAGCAGAAGAGAATCCCGAAGAGGATCAAAATGCTGGTCTGCAAGGCATAAGGCAGCACTTGCACCGCAGTCTGCATCAACGGCTGGTGCAGCACTTCGTCCAGATCCACGAAAGCCCAGCCTTGATACGGCATGATGCCTTTCATGTACCAACCGGCCACGATGGTTTGACCCAGCATCAAGATCAGCAGGATATAACGGCGGATTGAACCCACCGTACGCCAGCGGGCCTTGGGCAGAACGCGCTCGTCAATGGCCGGCTTGGGCGGATTACTACGCCCGGTCAGCCGCCGCCAACCGCGTACCAAAATATTGGTACGCCACGGCTCAGGCACCACTTTGGTGCGTTTTATCGGAGGCGTAGCCTTGAGCATCACTCGGCCGCCGGCATCGAGTACAAGCATTTCTGCTTCTTCGAATTCAGCCGCCGAGGTCAGTTTAAGGCGCGAACCCACCGAGGCCTGTGCGGCCTCGGCAGTTTCCACGTCGGTATGCGCCGACAAACGCGCATGCAGCTCATCGAACGAGGTGCAGTCGGCCAGTTCGGCGCGCTGCTCCTCGCTCAGTGGCAAGTGTGCCAGGTACTCGGCAAGCGAGTCTGGCCGTGCTTGAACATTACTCATCGGCAGGCAACTGGTAGCTCCAGGTCTCGGTCAGGACTTTTTCAGTCTTCACCGGTTCCGGGGTGGCAGGGGCTGCGTCGGCCGCAGGGGTTTTGGCGTCCTTGGCATGCTTGTCATGGGCCTTGGCTGCGGCTTTCTCAGCCTTGGTGACAGGGGCTGCCGGCTTGGCCGCAGGAGCCTGCTCGACATCCTGAACCAACGCAGCACGCATTTCCGTGGCCTTGCTCGGGTCTTTGATTTTCAACCGCAGGGTCAAGCGCCAGCCCTTGGTTTCAGGGTTGTAACGCACGTTGTTTTCAACCAGTTCAGCGTTGTCACCCACACTGACTTGACTGCGTACCGCAGCGTCTTCAGGCAGTTTGCTCAGCGAAGGGCCTTCAAAGTCGATCAGGTAAGCCACGCTGCCATCCGGCTGGCGGATCAAGTTGGATTGCTTGACGTCACCGGTAGAGCGCAGGGTTTGTTTGACCCAAGAGCTGTCAGTCGGGTGCAGAGCGGCTTCGTCCAGCGTCCAGTGCAGGCGATAGGCGAAGTCGAAAGGCTTGAGCGGCTCAGGCAGGGTGTCCGGGCTCCAGAAGGCAACGATGTTGTCGTTGGTTTCGTCAGCGGTAGGAATTTCTACCAGATCAACAGAGCCTTTACCCCAATCACCTTGAGGCTCGATCCACGCGCTTGGGCGCTTGTCGTAGCGGTCATCAAGGTCTTCGTAATTGCTGAAGTCACGGTCACGTTGCAGCAAGCCGAAACCACGCGGGTTTTCGACGGCAAAGTTGCTGACCGACAAGTGTTTCGGGTTGTTCAGCGGGCGCCAGATCCACTCGCCGTTGCCGGCATGAATGGCCAGACCCGACGAATCGTGCAGTTCGCGACGGTAGTTGAGGACTTTGGACGGCTGGTTGGCGCCGAACAGGTACATGCTGGTCAACGGAGCGATGCCCAGGGTGCCCACTTTGTCACGCAGGAACATTTGCGCCTTCACGTCCACCACGGTGTCCACGCCAGGGCGCAGGGTAAAGCGGTAAGCGCCGGTCGCACGAGGCGAGTCCAGCAGAGCGAAAATCACCAGATGCTTGTCTTCCGGCTTTGGCTTCTCGATCCAGAACTCGGTGAAACGCGGAAACTCTTCACCCGACGGCAATGCGGTGTCGATTGCCATGCCACGGGCCGACAGGCCATAGGTTTGACCTTTGCCCACAACGCGGAAGTAACTCGCGCCGAGCATGGTCATGATTTCGTCCTGCTTATCCGCCTTGTTGATCGGATACAGCACGCGGAAACCCGCCCAGCCCAGGTTTTCAGTGGCTTTAGGGTCAAATTTGACGTCGCCGAAATCGAAACGACTGGCGTCGTACTTGATCTCTTCAACCTTGGTGGCGGTCACTTCATTGATTTTCACCGGCGTGTCGAAGTGCATGCCCTGGTGATAGAAGGACAGCTTGAACGGGGTTTTATCGCCCGCCCACTGGGCCTTTTCTCGGTTGAATTGAATTTTTTGGTAGTCCGCGAACTTCATGTCGCGGAATTCTTTGGGCAAATTGCTGCGCGGTGCTTGGTACTTCTGTTCAGCGAGGCTTTTCGCCTCAGCCGCCACGTCATCCAGACTGAAGGCCCACAGTTGACCCGCACCGAGCAAGCAGAAAAGCGCTGAGCCCGTCACCAGTGCGTTGCGTAACCGCTTGGCAGACATTTTTGGTGCATTTAATGGTCTAACAATCACGAGCAACCTCGCCGAAAACAGATGATGAAACCAACGGCCAGCGATCTACAGCCGGGTTGGCGAGCACTGTTCCGACTCCTCAGGGAATAAATAATTCCTTTAGGGCGTCGGATTAGTCTCTATGTAACGTGGGATTATCTAGCAGCCCGCGTGACAACGCATCTACTGTCAGCAAGTATTTCACGTGAAAAACGACTGTTTTCACGTTAAAACGGGGTTTTTTAACGTTTTAAGTTTGTAACAGAAATGTAACAGGCCCATCGTTGACCAAATGCACCTGCATATCGGCGCCAAATCGTCCTGATGCGACCGCTGGATGAAGCCGTTTGGCCTCACTGAGCAGATGATTGAATAACGTTTCGGCCAGTGCAGGTGGGGCTGCCGTTGAGAAGCTCGGCCGCAAGCCACTTTGGGTGTCGGCCGCCAACGTAAACTGCGATACCAGTAGCAGCCCTCCGGCAACATCACTTAAAGAAAGGTTCATCTTGCCGTCGGCATCACTGAACACCCGATAATTGAGCAGCTTGTGCAACAGCTTGTCGGCATTGGCTTGTGTGTCACCGGGTTCGACGGCAACCAGCACCAGCAAACCCTGATCAATAGCCCCGACAACCTCTCCTGCGACTTCTACCCGTGCACCCGAAACACGTTGCAATAACCCCTTCATGCTTCGTCCGGCTGCAAGTTGAGCAGGCTGCTGGCCATTTGCTCGGTGGCGCGCACCAACGCATCGGTAATGCCCGGCTCTGAAGCCACGTGCCCGGCCTCGCGAATCACTTGCAGTTCGCTGCCCGGCCACGCCTGATGCAGTGCCCAGGCGTTATCCAGCGGGCAGATCATGTCGTAACGGCCATGTACGATCACACCCGGAAGATGGGCAATCTTGTGCATGTCGCGCAACAGTTGATTGGGCTCCAGAAAGGCGTTGTTCACAAAGTAATGGCATTCGATGCGAGCGATGGATAGCGCCCGATGCGGATCACAGAAGCGTTCAACCACTTGCGGATTGGGGCGCAAGGTCGCGGCACGCCCTTCCCAGCTCGACCAAGCTTTAGCCGTGTGCATCTGGGCAATCTGGTCGTTGCCGGTGAGACGTTTGTGAAAGGCGGTCAGCAAATCATGGCGTTCGTCTTCGGGGATAGGCGCAATGTAATCTTGCCAATAATCCGGGAAAATCCGGCTGGCGCCCGCTTGATAAAACCATTCGATTTCTTGCGGCCGGGCCAGAAAAATCCCGCGCAGAATCAGGCCATGAACGCGTTCCGCATGGCTTTGTGCATAGGCCAGCGCCAAGGTGGAACCCCAAGACCCGCCAAACAACACCCACTTTTCGATGTTCAGGAACAGACGAATCCGCTCCATGTCGGCGACAAGGTCCCAGGTGGTGTTGCGATCGAGGCTGGCATGGGGTGTTGAGCGTCCGCACCCGCGCTGATCGAAGGTGATGATGCGATACACGCCCGGATCGAAATAACAGCGGCTATTGGCATCGCAGCCCGACCCCGGCCCGCCGTGGATAAACACAACCGGCAAGCCATCGGGGGTACCGCTTTCGTCAACGTACAGCACATGCGGCCCGTCAACAGCCAGTTCATGCCGGGCGTAAGGTTTGATCTGCGGGAACAAGGTCTGCATTACGCACTCCATGGGGAAGGCTGGAAAATGTTGCCGTCTGGCATCATAAACCCGATTGTCGGAATGAGCATTCGCTTAGTCGGGGGCATGGGCTTTGGATCGGGTTCACAGGCCGGCCCTCACCCCAACCCTCTCCCAGAGGGAGAGGGGGCTGATTTATGCAAGACTTGAGTCCACCACCGTTCAGTCCCCTCTCCTTCTTCAGGAAAGTGGAGCTGATAGGTACAAAACTAGCATCCACCACCGTTCAGTCCCCTCTCCCTCTGGGAGAGGGTTAGGGTGAGGGGCTTTTGACCTTGGCACCCCACTCAACCATCCGCGCCAGCAATTGCTTGAGCCTGGCTGTACGCCTCAGGCGTCAACTTCAAGCCCGCGTGGGGCATGCTGATCAGCAAGGGCACACGGCCTCGTAAACGTCAGAACCATGTCCACACGCTTCTCCTACTGCTCAATACCATTGCGCACAACGCGTTTGTCCACCTCACCGCCCAGCCAATAGGCCAGGTCGGCCGGGCGATCAATGTTCCAGGCGACGAAATCAGCCGCCTTGCCCGGTTCCAGCGAGCCGTGAGTCTCGCCCATGCCTAGCGCCGTGGCGGCATGTTGGGTGACGCCCGCCAAAGCTTCTTCTGGCGTCATGTGAAACAGGGTGCAGGCCATGTTCAGCATCAGGCGTAACGACAACGCAGGCGATGTACCCGGATTGAGGTCACTGGCGATGGCGATTTTCACCCCGTGCTTACGTAAGGCTTCGATCGGCGGCTGCCGGGTTTCACGTAGAAAGTAGAAAGCGCCCGGCAACAGCACCGCCACGGTGCCCGACCGGGCCATGGCGATGGCGTCTTCTTCGGTCATAAACTCCAAATGATCGGCCGACAATGCGCTATACCGCGCCGCCAAACTGGATCCGTGCAACGACGACAACTGCTCCGCATGCAGTTTGACCGGCAAGCCCAGTTGCCGGGCCGCTTTGAACACGCGTTCGACCTGCGCAGGGGAAAACGCCAGGTGCTCGCAGAACGCATCCACCGCGTCCACCAGCCCTTCAGCCGCCAGTGCAGGCAACATTTCAGTGCAGATGTGCTCGATGTAATCATCCGCGCGACCTCTGTACTCCGGGGGTAACGCATGGGCCGCCAGGCAGGTGCTGCGAACGGTGATCGGCAATTGCGCACCTAAACGACGAATTACGCGCAACATTTTGCGCTCACTCTCAAGGCACAAACCATAACCGGATTTGATTTCGACACAGGTCACGCCATCGCGCAGTAAACCGTTCAAGCGCTGACGGGCACTGTCAAATAACTCGTCTTCGCTGGCTGCACGGGTGGCCCGTACGGTGCTGGCAATACCACCACCGGCGGCGGCAATGTCGGCATAACTCTTCCCTTGCAGACGCTGCTCGAATTCGTCACTGCGGTTGCCGCCAAATACCGCGTGGGTGTGGCAGTCAATCAGCCCCGGCGTCACCCAGGCACCTTCCAGCCCGTGGGTCTGTGCGTATTCGGCCTCCGGCACGTGCACACGTGGGCCGATCCACTCAATAAACCCCTCGTACGTCACGATGGCCGCATCCTCGATAATCGAGTAAGTGCCATCAGCCATGGTTGCGACATTGCAGTGCTGCCAAAGGGTTTTCATTCAAGCCTTCCTTGTTTGGGACGCCAGCCTTTAACGCTACAGACTAGGCAAAATGCCAACCGGCAGTAGATCGTTCAGACAGCGCGTGGCCAGCAGTTGCAGAGCACGCTCGATATCCGGTGCGAAAAAACGGTCTTTGTCGTAGTGCGCGACTTTGCTGCGCAAGGTGGTGCGGGCAATTTCGAGCTTGGGTGAGGTTTTCAGGCCGACGCGCAGATCCAGTCCCTGACACGCTGCCAACCATTCAATAGCCAATACGCCGCGTACGTTTTCAGCCATTTCCCACAAGCGCTTGCCCGCAGACGGTGCCATAGAGACGTGGTCTTCCTGGTTGGCTGACGTCGGAATGCTGTCAACGCTGTGCGGATGCGCCAGCGCCTTGTTCTCGCTGGCCAGCGCGGCCGCGGTCACCTGAGCAATCATAAACCCGGAGTTAACGCCGCCATTGGCCACCAGAAACGGCGGCAATTGAGACATGTGTTTGTCCATCATCAACGAGATGCGGCGCTCGCTCAGCGCTCCGATCTCGGCAATCGCCAGCGCCATATTGTCAGCTGCCATGGCGACGGGTTCAGCGTGGAAGTTACCGCCGGAGATCACATCGTCCTGCTCGGCGAACACCAGCGGGTTATCTGACACGGCGTTGGCTTCAATACCCAGCACTTCGGCGCCATGGCGCAGCTGGGCCAGACACGCCCCCATCACTTGTGGCTGGCAGCGCAGGGAGTACGGGTCTTGCACCTTGTCGCAATTTTTGTGGGATAAGGACACCTCGCTGCTCTCGCCCAACAAATCCCGGTAAATAGCCGCCGCATCCATTTGCCCGCGTTGGCCACGTGCGGCGTGAATGCGCGAGTCAAACGGTGAGCGCGAACCCAGCACGGCTTCAACCGTCAGGCTGCCGCAGGTCATGGCGGCCGCAAACAGGTCTTCGCCTTCAAACAGGCCGCGCAAGGCATAAGCGGTGGACACCTGAGTGCCATTGAGCAAGGCCAATCCTTCTTTGGCGGCCAGCGTCAGCGGCTCAAGACCCGCTTGTTTCAGGGCGCTGACTGCGTCCAGCCACTGCCCCTTGTAGCGCGCTTTGCCCTCGCCCAGCAGCACCAGCGACATATGCGCCAACGGCGCCAGATCACCCGAGGCACCGACCGAACCTTTTAGCGGGATATGCGGGTAGACCTGGGCATTGATCAGGGCGATCAAGGCGTCGATCACCTGGCGACGAATCCCTGAAAAGCCTCGGCTGAGGCTGTTGACCTTGAGCACCATAATCAGGCGCACCAAATCGTCGCTGATGGGCTCGCCAACACCCGCCGCGTGGGAAAGCACCAGTGAGCGCTGAAGGTTTTCCAGGTCTTGGCTGGCGATTTTGGTTGACGCCAATAAACCAAAACCGGTGTTGATACCGTAAGTGGTGCGGTTCTCGGCAAGGATGTGCTCAACGCACGCCACACTGGCCTCAATCGGCGCACTGGCGCTGTCGTCAAGACGCAGGGTCACGGGCCGCTGATAAATATCACGCAGTTGGGCAAGGCTCAGTTGGCCGGGGATCAGGTTTAACTCAAACACGGTGAACTCCTTGGCGTGCATGGACGAAATTTCAACGCGTTATCAGCCGTTAATCATCGGCAGGTTCAAACCCTGTGCGTTAGCGCAGTCGATGGCCATCTCATAACCCGCATCGGCGTGGCGCATGACCCCCGTGGCCGGGTCGTTGTGCAGTACGCGGGCAATACGTTGTGCTGCCTCATCCGTGCCATCGCACACGATGACCATGCCGGAATGCTGCGAGAACCCCATGCCTACACCGCCGCCGTGGTGCAAGGACACCCAGGTTGCTCCGCTGGCGGTATTGAGCAAGGCGTTCAGCAACGGCCAGTCGGACACCGCATCGGAGCCGTCTTGCATCGATTCAGTCTCACGGTTGGGGCTGGCCACCGAACCGGAGTCCAGATGGTCGCGACCAATCACGATCGGCGCTTTCAACTCGCCGCTGCGCACCATTTCATTGAAGGCCAGCCCCAGCTTCGCCCGCTGACCCAACCCGACCCAGCAGATACGCGCCGGCAACCCCTGGAAGCTGATGCGCTCGCGGGCCATGTCCAGCCAATTGTGCAGATGCGCATCGTCAGGAATCAGTTCTTTAACCTTGGCGTCGGTGTTGTAGATGTCTTGAGCATCACCCGACAACGCCACCCAACGGAAAGGACCGACACCCCGGCAGAACAAGGGCCGGATATAGGCCGGCACAAACCCGGGGAAGTCGAAGGCATTTTCGACACCTACGTCTTTGGCCATCTGGCGAATATTGTTGCCGTAGTCGAAGGTCGCAATACCGGCCTTCTGAAAAGCCAGCATGGCTTGGACGTGTTCGCCCATCGACGCTTTGGCGGCTTTGACCACCCCAGCCGGATCGGTCACGGCACGGGCGCGGTACTGCTCCCACGTCCAGCCTTTGGGCAGGTAACCATTGAGCGGGTCGTGGGCGCTGGTCTGGTCTGTGACCATGTCCGGGCGCACGCCACGGCGAACCATTTCGGGTAACAACTCTGCGGCGTTACCGCACAGGGCAATAGAAATAGCTTTGCCGGCGCCGGTGTAGTGGGCGATACGGGCCAGAGCATCATCCAGATCGCTGGCTTGCTCATCGACATAACGCGTGGCCAGGCGAAAATCGATGCGACTCTGCTGGCACTCAATAGTCAGAGAGCAAGCCCCAGCCAAGGAGGCCGCCAATGGCTGAGCACCGCCCATGCCGCCTAGACCGGCGGTCAGCACCCACTTGCCTTTGAGGCTACCGTTGTAATGCTGGCGACCGGCCTCAACGAAGGTTTCGTACGTGCCCTGCACAATCCCCTGACTGCCGATGTAGATCCAGCTACCCGCCGTCATCTGGCCGTACATGGCCAGGCCTTTGGCGTCGAGTTCGTTGAAGTGCTCCCACGTAGCCCAATGCGGCACCAGATTGGAGTTGGCGATCAAGACCCGTGGCGCATTGCTATGGGTTTTGAATACGCCAACCGGCTTGCCCGACTGCACCAGCAACGTCTCGTCATCGTTGAGGTTAGTCAGGCTTTCGACGATTTTGTCGTAGCACTCCCAATTACGTGCGGCCCGGCCAATACCGCCATACACCACCAATTCTGCAGGGTTCTCTGCCACCTGAGGGTCGAGGTTGTTCATCAGCATGCGCAGCGGGGCTTCGGTCATCCAGCTTTTGGCCGTGAGCCGAGTGCCGCGGGCGGCGCGTATTTCACCTTCACGGCGACGAGTGAAATCGGCTGGCGCTTGTGGGGTCGTTGAAGTCACAGGTCACTCCTCAGCGGTAGGCAGAAGCGCTGAACGGGAAAGGTCTCAACGCGCCCTCATGAACTTGTACATACAAGCATATGCAAGTACATGACCAACGCCAGCGAACGCTCCAACAAATTATTCAGACCGGGCGTGAAGCCCCTGAATAAAGGCGGATCAGCGTCTTGAAATTGATCGGGTGCAAGCGAGAGGTATAGACAACGGGTGTTACTGGAGGGCGATTGGTAGTGTTCTGGGGCACTCGGTAACACGTTGGGGCGTGCAGGAGGGCGCTAATCCTTGGCAGCGACTGCCTATTTTGAAGGGCATCGCGCTGTAGCGGCTCGTGTGCCCTCCCCCTATTTGCTAAAGCGCCCTTCGAGACGATGACGAGAACCGGGGTGAATCAAGCGGGCGGCGGTGACCGGCTGACGACCTGACCAGGTACGACGACGAATCAGCAAGCAGGGCTCCCCCGGCTCGATGTGCAGCAATGCACATTCTTCAGGGTCAGCCAGAATGGCTTCGACCACATGCTCGCCTTCCGTCAGGGGGGCGACTTGAGACAAATAGGCATAGGGGGTTTGCACGGTGAAGTCTTGCTTGAGGTACTCCGGCGCGACTTGGGCGTTGACGAAACGGTCCTCGATTTGCACAGCAATACCGTTTTCGTAATGCACGATCAGCGAATGAAACACCTTCTGCCCTTCGCGCATGTCGAGCACAGCAGCACGCTGCGAGCCTGCAGTTTCTTCAGCCAGGCTGATGACCTTGCAGGTGTGCTGGTGCCCGCGTGCAGCAATTTCATCGGCGATGTTGTGCACTTCAAACAATGCGGACTGGGTTTTGGGCTCGGCCACAAAGGTGCCCACGCCCTGCATGCGCACCAGCAAACCGTCGGCGGTCATTTCGCGCAGCGCCCGGTTAATGGTCATGCGGCTGAAACCCAGCTGGCTGACCAGCTCGCTTTCGGAGGGCACACGGTAATGGGGTGGCCAATTTCCACTCTGGATCTGCTGAGTGATCATCTGCTTTACACGGGCGTAAAGGGGCGCAGGGCTATCGCCCATGTGGGCAGCCAGCAGTGGCATGTCGGGCGAGGTCGACACAGGCAATCCTTGTTGAGACATAAGGGACGCAGCTTGCCGGAGTTTAGCGGGCAGGCAAACGTGCGTATATGTATATACAAATTACAAGCAAGGAGCTGCCGATGGCCGTTTTCTTTGTGCGAATCGCAGTGAACACCGATGGCCGCCTGACGCACGTTGAGGCCAATGCCGATGAAAAAAGCGTGCGACGCGAGTTGTTGGATTAGCCCCTGGAGTGTTGTTCGACCCACCGCCGAACATCGGCATAGGGATAGTTTTCCAGTGAGGCGAAGCCCGCAATGGCACGCGCTTTCATTTTGGTGAACATCGGTACGCTGATCCCGCATAAAAACCGGGTCAAGCGTTCAGCCGGGGGATAACTTGCCGTGTATTCCTGATGCCTGTGGATAAAAGCGCCACACAGGGATTCGAAGTTTTTATCCACAAGCGGCGTTAACGGTGGCGGCTCAGGCAACTGCGCCACCTGCCCGGCGCACACCGAGCAATGACCACACTGTTGCGGTGCCTGCTCGTCGCCAAAGTACTGCGCCAGTCGATAACTGAGGCACGTTTCACTGGAAAACAACGCCAGCATGGCGTGAATTCGCACAATCTCGCCGCGCTCATGTGCGGTGAAATACTGATGAAGCTCCAGGCTCAGCGCCTCGGCATCAAACTGCGACACCAGCAGGCTATACACCTCGGTCATCTGCTTGCTTTCCAGCTCGATCCAGCCCTTCTCCTGGAAATAATCCAGCGCCTTGACCACTCGATTGCGGTCGGCCTGATGCTGGTTATACAGCGTGTCGAAATTCACCGTGGCCCAGGTACGGGCGCGTGTGGAGGTCTGGATGATGGCCGACACAAACTGCTGACGCTCACCCTCAAAACGAGCCAGCAACGCCTCGGGCTCAATCAAAAACTTGAAGCGGTATTCAGCGAAGTAGGCATAACGTGGGGCAATCAGCCCGCGCAGTTCCAGTTGTACCAACAAGGTTTTAAGCGGTAGCTGACGGATATTGCTCTTGTCCGAAAGCGGCAGCAGCATGAACTCCCACTGCCCTTCGGGGATTGCCGCACTCAACTCGTCAAGCACGTAGCGGATCCCTTGCAGCTCGGGCGTGTCGCCGTACACAAAGTTTTCCAGCACGTTAAGGCTGTCACGGTTGGCCAGCACCAGACAGTCCGAAGGTTGGCCATCGCGCCCGGCGCGGCCGATTTCCTGACTGTAGTTTTCAATCGACTTGGGCAAGTCGAAATGCACCACGTTGCGAATATCACTTTTATCGATGCCCATCCCGAACGCGATAGTGGCGACGATGCAGTTCAATCGCCCCTCCATAAACTGGCGTTGAATGTTTTCACGCTGATCGTGGGGCATGCCGGCATGGTAGGCGTTCGCGCTGATACCGTGTTGGCTGAGGTGTTCGGCGATCTGCTCGGCGGTTTTTTGCAGGGTCACGTACACGATACTCGGCTGACCGCGGCGTTCACCCATCCACTGCACCAGACGCGCGCGCTTGGCCGCGCCGGTAACCGGTTCGACCCACAGATTAAGGTTGGCGCGATAGAACCCGGTGGTAATGACATCGGCTTCGTCTATGGCGAACTTGGTCTGCATGTCTGCAATGACATTAGGGGTTGCGGTGGCGGTCAGCAGCAACGCTTGCGGAATATTGAACTGACGCTGGTAGTCGGGAAGCTTGAGGTAGTCCGGGCGAAAATTATGGCCCCACTCGGAAATACAGTGCGCTTCATCCACCACCAGCAATGAAATGGGCACTTGTTGTAAAAAATTACGGAAGCGTTCGTTCTTCAGCCGCTCGACCGAAATCATCAAGATCTTCAACTCGCCGGCTTTGGCCTTGGCCATGACCGCGCTGGCCTCTTCACGGCTTTGCGCCGAATCGATACTCGCCGCAGCAATGCCGTGGCGCTGCAAAAATGCCAGCTGATCCTGCATCAGCGCCAACAGGGGCGACACCACCAGCGTCAGGTGCGGCAACATCAGGGCGGATAACTGGTAGCACAACGATTTGCCCGAACCTGTCGGGAAAATAGCCGCCGCCGAACGCCCGGCCAGCACGGCACTGACAACGGCCTCTTGCCCGGCACGAAATTGGGTAAAGCCGAAAACCTGTTCCAGGGTGTTATACATCGCTGTCACTCCATTGATTGCTACAAAACGCCGGGTGCTAACACAGGGGTTTGCAACAGATCGAGAAAAGGTCGGGGCATAGTGAAGGGGGGATGATACAGGGCCAAGGGGGCAAGGTTATTGAAGGCGCTTGCTGGCTAACAGGTAGACGGCGCAATCTTCACGCCTGCCGACTCCCAACACCAGAACGACCAGGCGCTGATCAACGACTTCATACACCAGCCTCACCCCGCTGGCTCGCAGTTTGATCTTGTAACAGTCAGGCATGTTGCGAAGCTTGGCTGAGGGTACTCGCGGCGATGAAAGACGCGACTTGAGTTTTTTCAACAGCTGGACTTGGAGTGCCTTATCCAGCTTTGTCAGTTCCTTTTTTGCTTCAATGACAAACTCTAGGGAATAGGTGTTGATCCCCTCTGCATCCCCTTCAGTTTTTTTCGGCGGCGGCGATAAGCTCATCTATGTCGACCTTGACAGTAGGGTTGCCTCGCCTTTCATTGACTAGCCTTGCCAGTTCAACGTCATCAATTATTTCGAGCATCAATTCATAGCGCTCCGGAGAAAGGATATAAAAAGCGGGTTCGTTACGGTTGAGTATGACCATCGGATCGCCGCCGCTTTCGCGATAGGTTCCCATAGGGTCTTTCTTTAAATCTGTTACCGACGCTGCAACTTTAGCGAGCATGGCGAATGTCATGGTAGGGCCTCATGCCTTTATCTAAGGGGTGACCGATCTGTCAGGCGTGTAGGTTTTGGCGACAGACGCGAACCAGTACACGCTAAAGGGGTCAATAGACAGTTAAAATAGCACCCTTAAAGGCACCTTTAAAGGCGCTATTTGAAACGCCCACCATCTATAGCTCATTGACCATCCACACATGGACAGGAATACAACCTGATGAAACTCGCCGCCAACCTGCCTGACACCCTCACCTTGCGCGAACTCATGCAGGTGCTGCATGAGGAAATCGGTCTACCTGAGCACAAGACCGTCAGCCTGCAAACAGCCATCAACCTGGACCTGGGCTGCAACGGCAGCGATGCCCAGCACCTGATGGAAACGCTGGAACAGCACTTTGGCCTGGAGCTGGCGGATTACGATGCGTATCGCTATTTCCAGCCTGCGGGAAACGACCCGCACCTCAAGCGCAAAGCCAAAGGTCGTGAGGGTAAAGTGCCGCTCACTATTGGCATGTTGTATCAAGCCATCAACGCTGGGACTTGGGATACCCAGGCACTTGAAGAGTGAATCGCAGGCACAAAAAAGCCGCCTTTTCAGGCGGCTTCTTTATGGATCAACCCATTGACCTAAGGTTTATGCCTTAGGGCCAGCAGCCTTGATCGCGTCGCTGACGTCGAACTTCTTGAAGTTCTCGACAAACAGGCCAGCCAAGGCTTTGGCCGCTTCGTCGTAGGCCGCTTTGTCTTCCCACGTGTTGCGTGGGTTGAGCAATACGGTCTCAACACCCGGCACGGCCTTCGGCACGTCCAGGTTGATGATGTCCAGGTGCTCGGTTTCTGCGCCAATCAGCGCGCCGCTCTGGATCGCTGCAATCACCGCACGGGTGGTCGGGATGTTGAAACGCTTGCCCACACCGTAGCCACCGCCAGTCCAGCCGGTGTTAACCAGATAAACCTTGGAGCCGAAACCACGGATACGCTTGATCAGCAGCTCAGCGTATTCGCCCGCCGGACGCGGGAAGAATGGCGCGCCGAAGCAGGTAGAGAACGTCGACTTGATGCCGCTGCCCGAACCCATTTCAGTCGAACCCACCAACGCGGTGTAACCCGACAGGAAGTGGTAAGCGGCTTGTTCTTCGCTGAGGATCGACACAGGTGGCAGTACGCCCGTCAGGTCGCAGGTCAGGAAGATCACCGCGTTAGGCTCGCCGCCCAGGTTCTTCTCGGAACGCTTGGCAACGTGCTCCAGCGGGTACGCCGCACGGCTGTTCTGGGTCAGGCTGACATCGGCATAGTCAGGGTGTTTGGCGTCGTCGAGAACCACGTTTTCCAGCACGGCGCCGTGCTTGATGGCTTTCCAGATAACCGGCTCGTTCTTCTCGGAGAGGTCGATGCATTTGGCATAACAACCCCCTTCAATGTTGAACACCACACCTTCGCCCCAACCGTGTTCGTCATCACCAATCAGGTAACGGCTTTCATCAGCGGACAGGGTGGTTTTACCGGTGCCGGACAGACCGAAGAACAGGGTCACGTCGCCTTCTTCGCCGATGTTGGCAGCGCAGTGCATCGGCAGTACGTCAGCCGCAGGCAACAGGAAGTTCTGTACCGAGAACATGGCTTTTTTCATTTCACCGGCGTAACGCATGCCAGCGATCAACACTTTTTTCTGCGCGAAGTTGATGATCACGCAACCGTCAGAGTTCGTGCCATCACGCTCAGGCACGCACTCAAAGTTGGCCACATTGAGCACTTGCCACTCTTCGCGACCGGCCGGGTTGTACTGGGCCGGGTTGATGAACAAGCAACGACCGAACAGATTCTGCCAGGCAGTCTGAGTGGTCATTTTCACGGCCAGGTAGTGGTCTTCGGAAGCACCTACATGTACATGGGAAACGAAATGCTCTTGCGCGTTGTTGAACGCCTCGACGCGGTCCCACAGGGCATCAAACTTGTCGGCCGGGAACTTGCGGTTGATCGGGCCCCAGGCGATTGCGGCCTGAGTGGTCGGCTCTTCAACGATGAAGCGGTCAGCAGGTGAACGACCGGTACGGTGGCCCGTTTCAACAACCAGTGCGCCATTGTCGGCAAGCTCGCCTTCACCACGGTTCAGCGCTTCTTTGACCAGATCGTCGATGCTCAGATCGGTGTACACGGCTTTATTAGCTTGCGTCATGAGGTTCCCCGTCGGCCATTGGCCGATTGCGCCAAACGTTTTGTAGTAGAAAAGTTTGCACTACTACCGCGAAAAAAGTGGGGCGGATTATGCCAGAAAAGCCCAAAAATAGTAGGGCCCACCTGTCAGAACCGCGTGCGAACGGGGTTTGACAGGAGTTTTACCTTGGCTGAAACGTTTTAGTGATGAGTATCGGAGGGTGACTCAACACCGGCGCCAGCGAACAGTTGGTCAACGTCGGCGGCATCAAACAAATACCGCTCGTTGCAGAACTGGCAGTCGATTTCGATGTGACCATCGTGTTCGACAACCAGATTGAGCGCATCTTCACGGCCCAGACTTGTCAGCGCATTACCCGAGCGCTCGCGAGAGCAACTGCATTTGAACTCGATACGTTCGTCGGCGAATACGCGCAGTTCTTCTTCGTGGAACAGGCGAACCAAAATGCTTTCGTTGTCCAGGCCCAGCAGCTCCTCAACCTTGAGGGTATCGCCCAGTATGTTCAGGCGCTGCCAGCTTTCAGCGCGGTCGTCTTCGTCCTTGATCACTTCGGCAGGCAGTTGCTGCAACAACATGCCACGGGCGCGTTTGCCATTAGCGGCGAGCCAAAAACGGGTCGGCACCTGGTGAGACATCACGAAATAATTGGTGAAACAATCGGACAGGGTTTTACCGTCCAGATCGACAATACCCTGGTAGCGCTTGCCAACCGCCGGATCAATAGTGATGGCCAACACACCGTTAGGCATCAGGTCAGCCAGCGTGGCGTCAGGCGTAATCTGCTCAGCATTGAAACGGGCCAGCCCGCGAATTTCGCGATCGCTGGTACATTCAATCATCAACAAAGGCACCGGGCCCTCTGAACGGGCTTGCAGGCTCATCAGGCCATCAAACTTCAGGCTGCCCACCAGCAACGCAGCGGCAGCCATCAGCTCACCCAGCAGTTGCTGCACCGGCTCTGGGTAAGCGTGCTTGGCCAGCACTTCCGCATAACTGTGATCCAGCGAAGCCAGTTCACCGCGGGTATCGCTGTTGTCGAAGATGAAACGCTGGGTGAAATCGGTTTTCGGAGACATGGACATAGGAATAAGGTTCTAAAAAAGGTGACTAAACGGGTTCGAGTCTAATGGATTTATATGGCATCACACACAGGCAGTTACAAGGCATGACGCGCTGGCAATCGACATACGGTTCACACAAAAACGTTTGGTCTGCCTCCCAAACCGGTTTAATCATCACCACCAGACTCATGAAACTGATGCAACTGACGGCGCTGCTTTTTAGTCGGCTTGCCATCGCTGGTAATGCCCATCGCGCCTGATTTACGAAGGGCCGCCGCGTTTTCGCGCTTGGCAATACTGTGCTCGGTTTCGGCATACAGGGCTTGGGCTTCAGGGGCACCACGACGCACCACACTCAGAGCTTTAACCTCTACCGTGCGTTCTTCCAGACCGATCCGAATCTGCAATTCGTCGCCTAGGCGTGGCTCTTTGCTCGGTTTACAACGCTCACCGCGGCAGTGAACCTTGCCGCTTTCAATCGCGGATTTGGCCAGCGCGCGGGTCTTGAAGAAGCGGGCTGCCCATAGCCATTTGTCCAGACGAACCTTGTCGTCCTCTTCAGGTTTTTGCGCCATTTGAACCCCTCTTCATTTAAATAATCAGAACTGTACTACCGTTTTCGAAGAGTCCATAAACATGACTCTTCTATAGAATGCCTGCCTGCTCAAACTGACATATTCAGGCAGCACACTGCAGCGCGCAGATAACGTTCGCCATTTGCTCAATATTCTGCGTGAATACCGCCCTACGCTCTTTAAGCGTTGCCTCAGGGTTCTCCTGCGGCCTGTATACGTTAATCGCCGGTTACTACTATTGAAGACTTTTGATCATCTGACCGTTGTCGGTCTGCGCGAGTGGGTGGCGCTTCCCGATTTGGGAGTCGTTGGCCTGCGGGCGAAAATCGACACCGGTGCCAGTACCTCCAGCCTGCATGCCACCGAAATCGAGCCCTTTGTGCGCGACGGTGTCGAGTGGGTACGTTTCAATGCCCATTTGGGCACGCTGGTGCAACTGCGCCATCGCCGTTGCGAAGCCCCTTTGGTGGCGATTAAAACCATTAAAAGCTCCAACGGTCATACACAGGTTCGCTATGTGATCCGCACCGGCCTGGCGCTGGGCGATCGGGTGTGGCCCGTCGAGTTCACCCTCGCCTGCCGCAAGTCCATGCGTTACCGCCTGCTGCTAGGCTCCAAAGCACTGATTGATGGCACACTCGTCGTCAACCCGGCGCTTAAATATGTACAAGACAAGCCGGTATTCCCGGTCACTACTACCTCTGCCACAGGTGTTGCATGAAGATCGCTGTGCTGTCGCGTAACCCGCGTCTGTATTCCACTCGTCGTCTGGTTGAAGCCGGTACTGAACGAGGCCATGAAATGGTAGTGATCGATACCCTGCGGGCCTATATGAACATTGCCAGTCATAAGCCGCAGATCCATTACCGCGGCAAGCCGCTGGAAGGCTTCGACGCCGTTATCCCGCGTATTGGCGCATCCGTAACGTTCTATGGCTGCGCGGTACTGCGCCAGTTTGAAATGATGGGTGTTTTCCCGCTCAACGAGTCGGTGGCCATTGCCCGCTCGCGGGACAAACTGCGCTCGCTGCAACTGTTGTCGCGACGCGGGCTGGGTTTGCCGGTTACCGGCTTTGCTCACTCGCCAGACGATATTCCCGACCTGATCGAAATGGTCAACGGCGCACCGCTGGTGATCAAGGTACTGGAAGGCACACAAGGCATCGGCGTTGTGCTGTGCGAAACCGCGACAGCAGCCGAGTCGGTCATTGAAGCCTTCATGGGCCTCAAACAAAACATCATGGTGCAGGAATACATCAAGGAAGCCGGTGGCGCCGACATTCGCTGCTTCGTGGTGGGTGACAAGGTCATTGCAGCCATGAAGCGTCAGGCCAAACCGGGAGAGTTTCGTTCCAACCTGCACCGCGGGGGCAGCGCCAGCCTGATCAAGATCACCCCGGAAGAGCGTATGACGGCCATTCGTGCAGCCAAGGTCATGGGGTTGAGCGTGGCGGGTGTGGACATCTTGCGCTCCAACCACGGCCCCTTGGTGCTGGAGGTCAACTCATCGCCGGGGCTGGAAGGTATTGAAACCACCACGGGCAAGAATGTGGCCGGAATCATCATTGAGCATCTGGAAAAAAACAGCGGCCCGAATATGACCCGCACCAAAGGCAAAGGCTAATCGTCCCTGTAGCAGCTGCCGAAGGCAGCGTCCGGCGGCAAAGCCGTCGTAAAACCTGAAGGTACGGTCTTATAGATAAACTGTGCACTCTGGTTTTACGTCGACTTCGTCGACGAACGCAGCCTTGTTCCTACGGCAGCTGCTACGGGGCTTCCCAGCGTTAAACCGCCCCTCTTGGCAACATCAGCCCCAGCGGCAAGCGCACTCGGGCTTCAAGGCCACCACCGGCACGGTTGCGCAGTTCAACATTGCCACCGTGCATGGAGGCGATTCGCTTGACGATCGCCAGGCCCAAGCCCGTACCTTTGCCGCCCCGCGCACGATCACCGCGAATAAACGGGTTGAAGATATCTTCAAGCTCGGACGGGTCTATGCCCGGCCCACGGTCCATCACACTTAACACCACATACGGCGCGCTGTTGTCGCCCGAGACATAAGCTGCAACTTCTACGTCGCCGCCCGCATGGTGCAGCGCATTGCCGATCAAGTTGTTGAGCAAGCGCTTCATCGATACCCGGCGCAACGCAAACGGCTGGATGGGCTGCAAGCGCAGGCGCACTTGCTCTTCGTTTTGGTTATAGGGGGCCACCACTTCGCGGATCAATTCACCCAGGTCAACTTCTTCCACCGGCTCATCGCGCCCGTCTCGAATAAACGCCAGGAACTGATCAAGGATGGCGTCCATGTCCTCAATATCGCGCACCATATCGTCAGTCAGGTCACTGTGATTACCCATCAGCTCCAACGACAGGCGCAAGCGCGTAAGCGGTGTGCGCAAGTCATGAGACACGCCTGCCAGCATCAGCTCCCGCTCACGCCCTGCCTGTTCGACGTCTTCGGCCATCTGGTTGAACGCGCTGTACACCTCGGTCATTTCACTCGGCGTATCACTGATCGGTAATCGCACACTGCGTCCCTGCCCAAGTTGACGGGCGGCATATACCAGACGTTTGAGGGGCTGATTGAGTTGACTGACAAAAATCCAGGCTGAAGCGGTCGACAGCAAACCAATGGCCAGGAACCACCCCAACACACTCCATATTTTCTGACCGCGTAACGGGTGCGGGTACAACGGCACTTTCAACCAACCGTCGCCCAGACTTGGGGCGCGCACCCACAGCGCTGGCGGGGCATGCATGCGCAACCGAACTTCAGTATCGCCCCCCAGCTCTGCCTGCATCTGCCGCTCATAGATTTCACTGTAGGGCCAATGCTGCTCGCCTTCAGGCACACCGCCACCGACCACACGAATCAGCCCGGCAGCATCGGCAATTTTGCTGCGGTTTTCCTCATCGGCCGCCCAGTAGGCGCGCAGAGTCAAAGCCACCCCGTGGCTGTATTGACGATCCACCAGCATGTCTTCGTTCATCAACAGATAAACCAGTGTCAGCGCCTTGGAGAACAGGACGACGATCAGTACCAGCCAGAGGGTGCGGGAGAAAAAACTTTGGGGGAACCACAGCGGGGTTTTCATACGTCTTTACACTTTGCAGGAGTGAGTTCCAAGACTCGCACAGTTTGAAATCGCGAGCCTTGGCAGTACTCAGATTTCTGCCAGGCTCGCTCCTACAAATGATTGATTATTTGGTTGCGTTGCCATCCGGCACAAACACATAACCTACACCCCAGACCGTCTGGATATAGCGGGGTTTGGACGGGTCAGGTTCAATCATGCGGCGCAGGCGGGAGATTTGAACGTCGATTGAACGCTCCAGCGCATCCCACTCACGACCTCGGGCCAGGTTCATCAGCTTGTCGCGCGTCAACGGCTCGCGGGCATGCATGACCAATGCTTTAAGCACGGCAAACTCACCGGTTGTGAGCATATGCACTTCATCGCCACGCTTGAGTTCGCGGGTGGCCAAAGACAACTCGTAATCGCCGAAGGTTACGCTTTCATCTTCGCTGCCCGGCGCGCCAGGGACCGGCGCTGCCTGACGACGCAATACAGCCTTGACGCGCGCCATCAGTTCATCGGGGTTGAAAGGCTTGGCCAGATAGTCGTCCGCACCCAGCTCCAGACCTTTGATACGGCTCAGCTCATCGCCTTTGGCCGTCAGCATGATGATCGGGATCTGATTGTTTGCGGCACGCAAGCGGCGGCAGGCAGTGAGCCCGTCTTCACCGGGCAGCATCAGGTCCAGAACGATCAGGTTGAAGACCTCACGCGCCAGCAAACGGTCCATCTGCTCAGTATTTGGCACAGCGCGGGCGCGGTAGCCTTTGCTGGTGAAGAAACGCTCCAGCAGGCTGTTGAGCCCCGGATCGTCATCAACGATGAGAATTTTTTCGCCTTCAGCTGGCTGTGCAATGCTGCTCATTTAGTAGCTCCTGTGATCTCGGCGCGCATTATGGCTTAGCTGCTGCCGTACGCATGGTGTGCATTGTTAGCAGATTTTTCCTCTGCTAACAGTATGCCTCTCTGTATGACTACAGTGCGCAGTGCCCTGAATCCGGGAACGCTGGTTATAATGCGCCGCCTTTTGTCTCTGGCAACCCTGGATTCTCCAAAGATTGCGTCCGACATTATTTTTTCAAGTACGGGCGTAATGTGCTGATTTCGCGGGTCAACAGGCTGCCCTTTTGGCCCAGGTAGCGGCGCTCTTCAAGCCGTTCAACCAGCCTCGCAAGCCTTCAAGCCCGGGCCTGCGAGCCTGCTTCACAATTTGTCAGGTGGTTTTATGGACAGCATCAACAGCCGCATCGCCGAAGAACTTGGCGTGCGCCCGCAGCAGGTCGAAGCGGCCGTCGCTCTTCTGGATGAAGGCTCCACCGTACCCTTCATCTCCCGCTACCGTAAGGAAGTGACCGGCAGCCTGGATGACACCCAGTTACGTCATCTGGAAGAACGCCTGCGCTACCTGCGAGAACTCGATGAACGGCGCATCAGCATTCTTGCCAGCATCGAAGAACAAGGCAAGCTGACCCCCGAGCTTGCCCGCGACATCAAACTTGCCGAGACCAAAACACGCCTCGAAGACTTGTACTTGCCGTACAAGCAGAAGCGTCGCACCAAGGGCCAGATTGCCCTGGAAGCAGGCCTGGGCGAGTTGGCCGATGGCCTGTTCAACGATCCGACCCTGAACCCGGAAACCGAAGCGGCCCGTTTTGTCGATGCCGACAAAGGCGTGGCAGACGTCAAGGCTGCCCTCGATGGTGCCAAATACATCCTGATGGAGCGCTTCGCCGAGGACGCCAGCCTGCTGGACAAATTGCGCAGCTTCCTCAAGCAAGAAGCCGTGCTCAGTGCTCGCGTCATCGCCGGTAAAGAAGAAGAAGGCGCCAAGTTCCGCGACTACTTCGAACACGACGAGCCGCTCAAAAGCATGCCTTCGCACCGCGCGCTGGCTATTTTCCGCGGTCGCAATGAAGGCATTCTCAGCTCATCGCTCAAAGTCGGTGAAGAACTGCCCGGCACGATGCACCCAGGCGAAATGATGATTGCCCAACGCTTCGGCCTGGAAAATCAAAACCGGCCCGCAGACAAATGGCTGGGCGAAGTGGTGCGCTGGACCTGGAAGGTCAAGCTCTATACCCACCTCGAAACCGACCTGCTGGGTGAGCTGCGCGATGGTGCTGAAACCGAAGCCATCAACGTCTTCGCTCACAACCTGCACGACCTGCTGCTGGCCGCACCTGCTGGCCCGCGCGCCACCCTGGGCCTCGATCCGGGCCTGCGTACCGGCTGCAAGATCGCCGTGGTCGACGCCACCGGCAAGATGCTCGAACACGCCACCGTGTACCCGCACGTACCGCACAACAAATGGGACCAGACCATTTCGATCATGGCGGCCCTGTGCGCCAAGCACTCGGTTGACCTGATCGCCATCGGTAACGGCACCGCCAGTCGCGAAAGTGACAAGCTGGTGATCGACCTGATGAAGAAATACCCGGCCCTGAAAGTCACCAAAGTCATGGTGTCCGAAGCGGGCGCCTCGGTGTATTCGGCTTCGGAACTGGCGGCCAAGGAATTCCCGGATCTGGACGTATCGATTCGCGGCGCCGTATCGATTGCCCGTCGCCTGCAAGACCCGCTCGCAGAGCTGGTGAAAATCGACCCTAAATCCATCGGTGTCGGCCAATACCAACACGACGTGTCCCAACTCAAGCTGGCACGTGGTCTGGATGCGGTGGTCGAAGACTGCGTAAACGCCGTGGGCGTAGACGTGAACACTGCTTCGGTGGCCTTGCTGGCCCGTATTTCTGGCCTCAATGCCACGCTGGCGCAAAATATCGTTAGCCATCGCGATGAGAACGGTGCCTTCAAAACCCGTGCGGCGCTGAAAAAAGTCAGCCGTCTGGGCGAAAAGACCTTCGAACAGGCTGCCGGCTTCCTGCGCGTCATGAATGGCGACAACCCGTTGGACGCCTCGGCGGTTCACCCTGAAGCCTACCCGCTGGTTAAACGCATTGCCTCGGACACCGGTCGCGACATTCGCTCGCTGATTGGCGACGCGAGCTTCCTCAAGCGTCTTGACCCAAAAACCTTCACCGACGAAACCTTCGGCCTGCCGACCGTCACTGACATCCTCCAGGAGTTGGAAAAGCCAGGTCGCGACCCGCGTCCAGAGTTCAAGACTGCCGAGTTCCAGGAAGGCGTCGAAGACCTCAAAGACCTGCAACTGGGCATGATTCTGGAAGGTGTAGTGACCAACGTGACCAACTTCGGTGCCTTCGTCGATATTGGCGTGCATCAGGATGGTTTGGTGCATATCTCGGCCTTGTCCGAGAAATTCATCAAAGACCCGCGTGAAGCCGTGAAAGCCGGTGACGTGGTCAAGGTCAAGGTGATGGAAGTCGACATCCCGCGCAAACGCGTTGGCCTGTCGATGCGCATGAGCGACACGCCCGGCGAGAAAATCGACGGCGCGCGGGGTGCTCGCCCAGGTTCTGCACCGCGTCAGCAAAACAGCGCGCCGCGTAAAGAAACCGTGGCTGCAGCCCCGGCCAATAACGCGATGGCCTCGTTGTTTGCCAACGCCAAACAGCTGAAGAAACGCTAATGGTCCTCCCGGACGGTATGACCCAAAGCGCGTTCAGCGAATTGATCGGTTGCCGCGTGCAGTCTGTGCAAGACGGTGTCGCGCACGTGGCGCTGAGCCTTGAGCCACAGCTGCGCAACCGGGGTGGCAAACTGCATGGCGGTGCGTTGTTCAGTCTGGTCGATATCAGCATGGGGCTGGCTTGTTCCAGCGCCCATGGCTTTGACCAGCAGAGCGTGACCCTTGAGTGCAAGATCAACTACATCCGGGCGGTGTCTGAAGGCGAAGTCGTGTGCATCGCCACCGTCATACACCCCGGCCGGCGTACGCTGGTCGTCGAAGCCGATGTGCTGCAAGGCGACAAACTTGTCGCAAAAGCGCAAGGCACGTTCGCAGTGCTGTAGCGGCCACCTGCCATTTGAGTTAATTTCGGCACTTGTAGAGTGCCGAAATGCGCTTGGAGCGCCGCGAGCCGAAACAGGAACGGGACTGAGCGTTGCCGACATAAACCAGGCGACCACGCCAGTTTCAACTTCACCCTTGTAGACCGTCCTGACCACCCCCATATTGGGGCGACTGACGCGTGAAGGAATCCAACTTGAGCCAACTTCTCAACCGCCGCCTGGCTCTGCTCGGTGAGCGCGCCAACCTCTCTTTACTTGAGCAGTGCCTGCACGGAATCGAGCGCGAATGCCTGCGCGTAACGGGCGACGCCCGCTTGGCGCAAACGCCACACCCTGAAGCACTGGGCTCGGCCCTGACCAACGACCAAATCACCACCGACTATTCCGAGTCGCTGCTGGAGTTCATCACCCCGGCCCTGCCTGACCCGGCAGAGACGCTGGCCAGCCTCGACAAGATTCACCGTTTTGCCTACAGCAAGCTCGGCAACGAGTTCCTGTGGAGCCCTTCGATGCCGTGCCCATTGCCGGCCGAAGAAGATATTCCGATTGCCTACTACGGCACGTCCAATATCGGCCAGCTCAAGTACGTGTACCGCAAGGGCCTGGCCCTGCGTTACGGCAAAACCATGCAGTGCATTGCCGGCATTCACTACAACTTCAGCCTGCCTGAAGCGCTGTGGCCGGTGCTTAAAGAGGCCGAAGGATTTGTCGGCACCGACCGCGACTATCAGTCGGATGCCTACATCGCCTTGATTCGTAACTTCCGCCGTCACAGCTGGCTGTTGATGTACCTGTTTGGCGCCTCGCCTGCGCTGGACGCCGGCTTCTTGCGCGGCCGTGCGCACCAGCTGGAACAATTTGACGCCGACACGCTGTACCTGCCGTACGCCACCAGCCTGCGCATGAGCGACCTGGGTTACCAGAGCAATGCTCAGGCCGGGCTGACGCCGTGCTACAACAACCTCGACAGCTACACCGACAGCCTGCGCAAGGCGGTGGCCACGCCCTACCCGCCGTATGTCGAGATCGGCACCCACAAAGATGGCGAATGGGTGCAACTGAACACCAACATCCTGCAAATCGAAAACGAGTACTACTCCAACATCCGTCCCAAGCGCGTGACCTACACGGGTGAGCGGCCGGTTCAGGCGTTGGTGGCCCGTGGTGTGCAGTACGTAGAAGTGCGCCTGCTGGACATCAACCCGTTCCTGCCCGTAGGCATCGATCTGCACGAGTCGCGTTTTCTGGATGCGTTCCTGCTGTACTGCGCATTCAATGACAGCCCGCAGTTTGATAACGCTGAGTGCAGCAGTTGCACCTCCAACTTCGCGAGCGTGGTCAAAGAAGGTCGCCGTCCGGGCCTGCAACTGCAACGCGACGGCCAGGCGGTCGACATGAAGGAATGGGCAGCAGAACTGCTGGAGCAGATTGCGCCACTGGCGGCCTTGCTTGACCAGAGCCACGGCGGCGATGCCCATAGCAAAGCGTTGGACGAGCAATTGGCCAAGGTCAAGGATGTGTCCCTGACACCGTCCGCCAAGGTATTGGCGAGCATGACCGAGCATAAAGAAAGCTTCGCCCAGTTCTCGATGCGTCAAAGCCTGGCTCATGCCGAATACTTTCGCAGTGAGCCGTTGAGTGCAGAAGAGCAGGCGGCGTTCGAAGAAAAGGCGCGCACGTCATTGCAAGAACAAATCGAAACCGAGCAAATCGAACAGGGCGATTTCGATCAGTTTGTGGCCTCGTATCAGGCGAGTATTTTGGCAATCAGTAACTGAGGTGTGTGTCAGGCGCTGGTTTTTACCAGCGTCTGATACCCGCTTATTGCATGTAGCAACTGTTTTTCAACTATTACACGTCAGATAAAGATCAAGATCTTTCGGAAGTTCGAAAGAACAATATTTTTCAAGCGCTGAAATTTGTTGAGCTGTCAGTCGATAGTCATAAAGACAATCTTCATCTTCTTCCCAACCCATAACCAATGTGAGGTCCGACAGCGATAGTGCTAACTCTAGTTGGAAGGGCGCTACGTCTTCATTTTTAGTGACACCCATCAGTACATGCTTCATGGTGCAATAGTCCTTGTCGGGGTGACTGGCAAGTCTGCGTTTCAGCGACACACCGCGACACTTGAATGCAACCATGTATAGGAGCGAGCTTGAAATAAACAACATGCCGGTCTACCCGGAATTTTACCAAGCGTTAAGTTTTATAGTTAAATGAAATCTGATAATTAAACAAACCCAAATCTATGGAATGCACAAACAAGGGCTGCAAAATAGTTAGCCACTCATTCGCAACATCGAACTCTCCATTATTAATGTCAAGATCTGTTGAAAGCCCAAGTTCATCCATGACACTCACGTCGTCCCCGAAGTCTTGGGACAGCTCTACTCCCTCTCCCTGCCCTGTATTTCTGTCATACCAAGCCAGTCTTAATTTCAAGCCCATCGCACACCTCACAAATATTTTTTGATGTTTCTATCTTTCTTGGGAGGACTGTTTTGTGCTCCCGTAACAGGGTCATATGCTCCTAAATGACTTCCATCACTTGCCCGATAAACTTCAAGCTCTCCATGTTGTGAATCCCATTCATAGATACGTCGGCCTTTACTGTCTACCCATCGTCTACGAAAGCCTCCACCGCCTTGGCGCGGCGTTTTGCCCTGCACCCTTTTAAGCTCCGGAAAGGCAGTAATTTCTTCTGTTTCAGGTGGCGAATGATACAAGTGCCCTAACGCAGTAACGCCCTTACGCGGCACATTCAAAACAATATAAAGCGGCAACACCCCCGAGTCAGCCGGGAACACAAGAATGAAGTCCTTGTAATCCGGCGGGTAGATCGGGTTGACGATGAGGGTGTCGGCGTTTTTGGTCGGTGGGAAGATCCAGATATGCGGGGTGTGTGGCGCGCCTTTTAACGGTGGAATGCCGAGGGTGTCTGTTGGATCAATCGCCGGCGTCCAAATCAATTCGACGCCGTCTCCAAAGTCGGCGACCTGTTGCGCGCCGCGTTGGCTGAACTGGATGACGTCGATCATTTCCCATTCGGGTTTTGAGCCGGTGTAGAAGCCATACCCTTTGAGCGAACCATCTGCCTGCGGCTCAACGTACAAACGCATTCGGGTACGGGCTTGTTTGAGTGAGCGCAGTTGGTCTTCGGTGTACAACGCGCTGTCGCCCAGTGAAGACGGCCAGAACAATGCAATAAAGCCTAATAAACCGCTGGCAATCATTGTTCCGCCAGTGGTTGCAGCAGCTCCAGTGGCGGTCGTTCCCGTGGTTGCGGCGACTCCGCTGGCGGTGGCTCCAGTGGCCGCGCCGCCCAAAGCCAAACCGCCCACACCCGCGGGGACTGCGCCACTGATTAGTTCCAGTGGCACTAACCCGGAATTGTCTGACTGCCGGGCTCCCAAAATCGCGAAGGTGCCGTAATCACTCAGGCTGTCGACGGGCACAAAGCCCGCAGGATCGTTGTAGTTGATGACGGCGTCGGGCAGTTTGCAGGACTTGGCGAAGACACAACCCCGGCGCTCGACTTCAAGGCGTTCCTGCGCCGCGAAATCAGCTAGGCGGGGCTCCATGTAAGCTTCTTGTCGCGCCTGCATGGCCTCGTACTGGGTTATCAGGACTTCGCGTTCTTTGAGTTCAGCGGGGGTCATGTCGTCGTAGTACCAATAACCCTGCCCCGCGTCGCCCCCTGAATGCCGACGTGTTTGAGTGACTCTTTTCTGACTGGCCATGTGACGCTTTCCTGGGGGAGAGCGCCGCACGTTATCGGCATAAAAAACTTGCCGAAATCAGCTGAGTCCGGAGTCTTTGTAGGCCAGTGGATTTTTTGTTGAGTGATTTGTATTAGGCGCGAATGGGGATACGCGCACACAAAAGCGCAGCCTCCTACGCGAATAGCGGCAATGGACGACTTCTGAATTTAAGGGACGGGCGTACTGTGCACCGTCGCTGAAAAAAACAGTGGCCGGGCCTGGAAACCTGAAGAACAATTGAGCACCTTGGCGCCATCTATTACTCAGATAGTTGGCGTTTTATATGCATTAGCCTTCGCGTTATGACGGCTGTGCGCGGGAGATCTTCGGATCTGCCGGGTTTGCTCAATTGTCCCGGTTTCCAGCCTGCGTACAGCTGTCACCTTTGCCTAAACACAAATGTGGCAGCTCTTATTCCTTTTAGGAGCACGCTTGATGATGAAACCGCCCCCCATCACCACCCTCGGCGCCGTTACCTTTGGCCCTTGCGGCGAAGACAACATCGACCTTTTTCGTGTTAACCCCAATGTGCCTTTGCGTCAGGCGCTGGAGCAGGTGTCTGCGCTGTTGTATTGCGCCAAGAAGCTCGCTCTTGATGCAGCGCGCGGCAAAGACAGCGAGCGGCATGCGTGGGCTTCGCACTATTTGTGCGACATGGGCAAGGCCGTCATTGATGATGTGTGCTTGCGGGAGTTTTGATGGCTGGCGCTGAAGACCCTCACCCCAACCCTCTCCCAGAGGGAGAGGGAGCTGATCTGAGGTGTTGCGAACATCTGTTTTTGACTTGTGATGATGTGTGTTTGCTGGAATTTTGATAGCTCGCGCTGATGACCCTCACCCCAACCCTCTCCCAGAGGGAGAGGGGGCTGATCTGAGGTGTTGCGAACATCTGTTTTTGACTTGTGATGATGTGTGTTTGCTGGAATTTTGATAGCTCGCGCTGAAGACCCTCACCCCAACCCTCTCCCAGAGGGAGAGGGGGCTAAAGTCAAAAACAGATAGGCGCAACGCCACCGACCAGTCCCCTCTCCCTCCGGGAGAGGGCTAGGGTGAGGGTGCCGCAGGCGCTTTACAGCGCTTTTTCAAAGATCTTCGAATTACGCTGATAGTTGTACAGCGAAGCCCGCGCCGCAGGCAGGCGCTCTACGCTGCTCGGCTCAAAACCACGCTCGCGGAACCAGTGCGCCGTGCGCGTCGTCAGTACAAACAGCGTCTTCAACCCCTGCGCCCGCGCCCGGTTTTCAATGCGCTCCAGCAATTCATCACCCCGGCGACCATGACGGTATTCCGGGTTCACCGCCAGGCACGCCAACTCCCCCGCATCCGAATCGGCAATCTGATACAGCGCCGCACAGGCGATGATCATGCCTTCACGCTCAACCACGCTGAATTGCTCGATTTCGCGCTCCAGTACTTCGCGCGAGCGCCGCACCAGAATGCCCTGCTCTTCCAGCGGGCTGATGAGTTCAAGCAAACCACCCACGTCTTCAATCGCCGCTTCGCGCGTGACTTCAAACTGTTCTTGCGCCACCAGCGTACCGCCGCCGTTACGGGTGAACAGTTCGGTCAGTAGCGCGCCGTCTTCGGCATAGCTGACGATATGGCTGCGCGGCACGCCACCCCGGCACGCTTCAGCCGCCGCATCCAGCAGTTCTGCCTGATAGTCGCTGCCCAGACGCTTCATGTGCGCGGGCACTTGTTGCGGCCGCAGTTCACGCACCAACCGGCCGTCTTCGTCGAGCAAGCCCGGTTCGGCACCGAACAACAACAGTTTGTCTGCCCCCAAATCAATCGCTGCACGGGTGGCAACGTCTTCGCAGGCCAGATTGAAAATTTCACCTGTAGGCGAGTAACCCAACGGCGACAGCAAGACAATCGAGCGCTCATCCAGCAAGCGGTTGATACCCTTGCGGTCGACCCGGCGCACTTCGCCTGTGTGGTGGTAGTCCACGCCGTTGAGCACGCCAATCGGGCGCGCAGTCACCAGGTTGCCGCTGGCCACCCGCAAACGTGAACCCTGCATCGGCGAGGACGCCATGTCCATCGACAGGCGTGCTTCGATCGCAATGCGCAACTGGCCCACAGCGTCGATCACACATTCAAGGGTCGGCGCATCGGTGATTCGCAACCCATCGTGGTAATGCGGCATCAGGCCACGGGCTTGCAGCCGGCTTTCGATTTGCGGGCGCGAACCGTGCACCAGCACCAGACGCACCCCCAAGCTGTGCAGCAGCACCAAGTCGTGAACAATATTGCCAAAGTTGGGGTGCGCCACACCGTCGCCGGGAAGCATGACGACAAAGGTGCAATCGCGGTGGGCATTGATGTAAGGAGACGCGTGACGCAACCAATTAACGTAATCGTGCATAACCAGAGCCTGTAAAAAATAGAGTCGCCTAAAAAGGGCAAAAACAACACGCGCACAACGGGCTGATGGTTATCGTCGAAACAAAGTTGGCAACACGCGTGCTCTCCTTGTGTGTACGGGGCGGGGCTCGGGCAATTTACCGGGCCGGGGTCAGGCAATAATGTTCAATCAATTGGGTCAGTAGACGCACGGTCGGCTGCAAACGTGACATTTCCAGGTGTTCACCCGGTTGATGCGCGCAGGTGATGTCACCCGGGCCGAGCACGATGGTTTCGCAGCCAAGCTGCTGAAGATAAGGCGCTTCAGTGCCAAACGCTACTGCTTGCGCGACATGGCCGGTCAGGCGCTCGGCCACGCGTACCAGCTCAGCGTCGGCAGCCTGTTCAAAAGGCGCCACGCCAGCGGCAATGGGGGCGAAATCAATGTTCACCTGATGCCGTTCGGCCAAGGGCTCCAGCTTGCTGCGAATGATCGCACGCAGCGCGTTCGGGTCCATCCCCGGCAAAGGTCGCAGGTCGAATTCCAGCGAGCACTGGCCACAAATGCGGTTGGGGTTGTCGCCGCCGTGAATGCAGCCGAAGTTCAAGGTTGGCTGTGGCACGCTGAATTGCGGGTTACGGTACTCGCCCAGCCATTGCTGGCGCAGGGCTTTGAGTTCGCTCATCGCATCGTGCATGGCGTCCAGCGCGCTGTGGCCAAGGCTGGGGTCGGAGGAGTGACCGCTGCGCCCCAGTATGTCGATGCGCTCCATCATCACGCCTTTGTGCATGCGGATTGGCTTGAGCCCCGTGGGTTCGCCAATCACCGCCGCCCGACCCAGCGGCCGACCGGCGTCGGCCAACGCCCGCGCACCGGCCATCGAGGTTTCTTCATCACAGGTGGCCAGAATCAGTAGAGGCTGCTTGAACGGCTGATCAAGCAACGGGCGCACGGCCTCGATGATCAACGCGAAAAAGCCTTTCATGTCACAACTGCCCAGACCGACCCAGCGGTTATCGACTTCGGTCAGCTTGAGCGGATCGGTCTGCCACAGCGCTTCGTCATACGGCACGGTGTCGCTGTGCCCGGCCAGTACCAGCCCGCCGGGGCCGCTGCCAAAGCTTGCCAGCAGGTTGAATTTACCGGGGCTGACCTGCTGGATGTCGCAGCTGAAGCCCAAATCACCCAGCCAGGTGGCCAGTAAATCGATCACGGCACGGTTGGACTGATCCAGATGAGGCTGAGTGCAACTGACCGACGGCGTGCCGATCAAGGCAGCGAACTGCTCTTTGAGGGAAGGTAAAGGCATGCGCTGACTTCCTGTTAGCTGGGCGAGGCCCATCATAGAGCCATCTGCGCCGCAGAATAAACCCATGCGGGGCATAGCCCCGGCGAGTCCTGTACACTGCACGGCCTTAGCAGCCACTCTTTCCCCGGCTGCACACCGCTTCTGGATTTTCCGGCCATGCACAAAGAAACCGAAATCAAACTGCGCGTAAGCCGCGAAACCCTCGCCGCCTTGCGTGAGCACCCTCTGCTGAAAAAGCGCAACAAAAGTGGCTGGGAAAGCCGTGAGTTGCTCAATCAGTACTTCGACACGCCTGAGCGCGACCTGGCCAAGGCCAAGGTTGCCCTGCGTCTGCGCCGCGATGGCGACGAGGTGATTCAAACCCTCAAAACCCGCGGCCAAAGTGTTGCCGGTCTGTCGCAGCGTAACGAATACGACTGGAAACTGGCGAAAGCCAAGCTCGACACCAAGTTGCTCGACGGCGAATGCTGGCCTGAACAACTGGCCGAGCTGGACAAAAAAACGCTGAAACCGATCTTCACCACCGATTTTGTCCGCGAACGCGCGGAAATCTCGTGGGGCCGAGGCAAAGCCAAGGTTGTGATCGAGGCGGCGCTGGATCTGGGCCACGTGATTGCCGGTAAGCAGAAAGAAGAAATCTGCGAGCTGGAACTCGAACTGCGTGAAGGCGAGCCGGCTGCCCTGCTGGAACTCGCCGCTGAACTGGCCGAGAAGCTGGCCCTGATGCCGTGTGACATCAGCAAGGCCGAGCGTGGCTATCGCCTGTTCGACGCCAACAGCTATTCGGTCAACCTGCCCGCGCCCGAGCTGACCCCTGAAACACCCCTGGACGATGCGTTTGCCGCACTGGCCTGGCACTTGCTGGGCAACAGCCAGCGTCTGGCCGAGCAGTATCGCTTCAATGGCCACTGGCGCTTGCTGCAAGACTGGGTACAGCAACTGATCGACCTGCGCGCACTGGTCAGCAGCCTCGGTCAGGCCGCGCCACGTCAATCCACCAGCGCGCTGCGAGCTGCACTGGACGCGTTGCTGGAAGACTGGCGCCCGATGGTGCAGATAGGTCAGGACGACGAAGACGTGCGTAAAGCCGCGCCTGAGCAGTTTCTGGAAGAGCTGGAAGACCCTCGCTGGGGCCAATTCTCCCTGAACACGTCGCGCTGGTTGATGGAACGCAGCTGGACTGTTGATCGCGGCACCACTCGCGGCAATCGTCAGGGCGCCGCTCAACTGGCCAGCTGGCTGCCACGTTTGCTGTCGGACGAAGCCATCGCTTTGCGCTTGAATCGCTACCAGCAGCAACCCGAAGACCTGGCCGAGCAACTGCCGCGCATCGAGCGCATTCAGGCATGGTTGCGTCTGGCGCGTAACGTGCTGGAAATTCCGGAGCTGGACCGTTTGTACGGTGAGATGAACAAGTTGCAGGAGTTGGCCAATATGCCCATTTCTGAAGATGCAGAGCACAACGACGAATTGCTCAACGCTCGCAAGCAACAAGCCATCGCCGTGTACCAGAACCGCGCCTGGAAGACCCTGCTGCGCGGTTAAGGGTTAAGCCTGTGCCCCCCAGCGCTCGCTGAGGGGCACATCGGCCTTACTTCGTACCTTTTGGCATGTCCGCATCGGGCGTGCGCCAGATCAAGCGTGTGGTGTCATAGCCCTGCTGCTGAGCCTTGCTGAGCAGTTCATCGCGGGTTTGCTGGTCAATTTGCGGCTTGCGTGACAATAACCACAGGTATTTGCGGTCTGGGTTACCCACCAGCGCCGTGCTGTAGTTGTCGCCCAAATACAGCACCCAGTAATCGCCCTTGGTTACGCCGGGCAACAAGGTTGACACCCAGTTATCGAACTCGACCCACAACTTGTCGGTTTTACCCGGCACTTGCGGGGTAGCCGTGCCTTTGGCTTCCTGCCACTTACCCTCTGCGGTCAAGCAGCGGTTCAGCACCGCTACGTTGCCATCGGGTTTCAAGCTGTAATGAGCTTCAGACTGGACACAGTCACGCTGGAAGAACATCGGCAATCGGGCTTGCTCATACCACGTGCCCTGATAGCGTTTAAGGTCGACATTATCGACCGTTCTAGGCGCCATCGGGTCATTACTGGAAGTCGAACACCCTGCCAACACCAACGCAGCCCCAAGGCTGGCTAATAGACGTTTCATCGCAACGCTCCTGATCAGTCTTACTTCAAACCCTGGCCCGAGAAGATCAACACTTTATCGCCTGCGTATTGCACGCTGATAAAGGCTTTCTGGTCGCCCCATGTGCAGCTCGACATACCCAGCGCACCTGAACACTCAGTGGGCGAACCCAGCAGTTGCTCGACTTGTGCCTTGCTCATGCCTGCCGAGATTTTGGAGTAGTTCTCTTGATTGACCTTGCTGCAGGCCGCCAGCAACACGCAGAAGGACAACAATGCCAAAGAACGCAACTTCATGGAAAAACTCCTGAATAAGAAAGTCGGCATTGCTGCCTGCTGAAAGCTTAGAAGAGATAAACGCGGAGGGGTTCCCGCAGGGAGCAAGGATTTGTTTGGCGGGGGGATGCAGGACGTGTAGCCACTGCCGCAGGCTGCGCGAAGGGCCCTAGGCCCTTCAAAAACAGGGCTGCCGCGCAGCCCATCGCAGCCTGCGGCAGCGGCTACAGATAATACTTATGCCTTGTGATACGCGGTGATGCGTGCCACTTCTTCTTTCGAGCCCAGGTACACCGCTACACGCTGGTGCAGACCTTCTGGCTGGATGTCGAGAATACGCTGGTGGCCGTCTGTGGACGCGCCGCCTGCTTGCTCAACCAGGAAGGACATCGGGTTGGCTTCGTACATCAAGCGCAGTTTGCCTGGCTTGGAAGGCTCGCGGCTGTCACGCGGGTACATGAACAGGCCACCGCGGGTCAGAATACGGTGCACGTCGGCCACCATTGCCGCGACCCAGCGCATGTTGAAGTTCTTCTTCAGCGGGCCTTCTTCGCCTGCCAGCAACTCGTCAACATAGCGCTGTACCGGAGCTTCCCAGTGACGCTGGTTAGACATGTTGATGGCGAATTCCTGGGTGCTTTCAGGAATGGTGATGTCTTCGTGAGTCAGTACGAAGCTGCCCATTTCGCGGTCCAGGGTGAAGCCTTTCACGCCGTCGCCCAACGTCAGTACCAGCATGGTCTGAGGGCCGTAGATGGCATAACCGGCAGCAACCTGCTCAGTGCCTGGCTGCAAGAAGGCTTTTTCGTTCAGCGGTTCGTTCTGGCTCAGGTATTCATTCGGGCAACGCAGTACCGAGAAAATGGTGCCAACCGGTGCGTTGATGTCGATGTTGGACGAGCCGTCCAGTGGATCGAAAACCAGCAGGTAGGCGCCTTTCGGGTATTTGCCAGGGATCTGGTAGGCATTGTCCATTTCTTCGGACGCCATGCCGGCCAGGTGACCGCCCCATTCGTTGGCTTCGAGCAGGATTTCGTTGGAAATCACGTCGAGTTTCTTCTGCACTTCACCTTGCACGTTTTCAGTGCCCATGCTGCCCAGAACACCGCCCAGGGCGCCTTTGGACACAGCGTGGCTGATCTCTTTGCAAGCACGCGCCACCACTTCGATGAGGAAACGCAAATCAGCAGGGGTGTTGTTGCTGCGGGTCTGCTCGATCAGATAGCGACTCAGGGTAACGCGGGACATGTAAGGCTCCGAACTAGGGGGAGGGGGCGAAAACCCGCGCAGTTTAACGCGAGTTGCCAAGCAAATCTTCTAATCAGACTCAGAACTGACCGAACGGGTTCAGTTAAGGGGTGAAATACCCCACCTCATCGCATTCACGACCCGTAGCAGTTGCCGAAGGCGACGTTCGGCGGCGCAGCCGTCGTGAATCAGCCCTTGCGGTGTTTCAGTTAAGCCGCGTGCTCTGATTTTACGATTGCTTCGCCATCGAACGCCGCCTGCGGCAGCTGCTACGGAGTTACAGCGCTTTCCAGATTTCGGTGGCGTACTCACGAATGGTGCGGTCCGACGAAAACCAGCCCATGCGCGCGGTATTCAGTACCGCCGCCCGCCACCAGGCATCCTTGTCGTGCCACAAGTGCTCGACGCGCATCTGCGCAGACCAATACGAGTCGAAGTCAGCGCAGACCAAAAAACGGTCATAGTTGATCAGCGAGTCGATCATGGCGGTGTAACGCGCCGGATCGTCGTGGGAAAACACCCCGCTGCGAATCGCCTGCAAGACATCGTTGAGCCGGTGCGAAGCAGCCACCTCGGGGCCCGCATGAAATTCGCCACTGCGTTGGCGCGCCTCGACCTGCTGCGAGCTGAGGCCGAAAATAAACATGTTTTCAGCCCCTACCCGTTCGCACATCTCCACGTTGGCACCGTCCATCGTGCCAATGGTCAACGCGCCATTGAGCCCGAATTTCATGTTGCTGGTACCCGACGCTTCGAAGCCTGCGGTCGAAATCTGCTCCGATAAGTCAGCTGCCGGAATGATGTTCTCGGCCAGGCTGACGTTGTAGTTGGGGATGAACACGACTTTGAGCAAACCGCGCACGGTCGGGTCGTTATTGACGGTGCGGGCGATGTCGTTGGCCAATTTGATGATGAGCTTGGCCTGGTCGTAGCTGGCGGCGGCCTTGCCCGCGAAGATTTTCACCCGGGGCACCCAATGATTGCCCGGCTCGGCCCGGATCGCCTGATACAGCGCCACGGTGTGCAGCAAATTGAGTAGCTGGCGCTTGTACTCGTGGATGCGCTTGACCTGCACATCGAACATCGCCTCGGGATTGACCACCACCCCCAACCGCTCATAAATCAGTGCTGCCAAGGTGCATTTGTTTTGGAGGCGCTGTTGCGCAAACCTTTTACGGAAGTTGGCGTCCTCGGCGAAGGGTTCCAGTTTGATCAGTTTGTGCTCGGTCTCATCGAGTACATCGGCCCCCAGCGCATCGACCAGCATGGAGGTCAGCGGCGGATTGGCCTGGAACAGCCAGCGGCGGAAAGTCACCCCATTGGTCTTGTTGTTGATGCGGTCCGGGTAAAGTTTGTGCAGCTCGGAAAAGACCGTGCTGCGCATCAGTTGGGTGTGCAGCCCGGACACCCCGTTGACGCTGTGACAGCCCAAAAAGGCGAGATTACCCATGCGCACCCGGCGGCCGTGGTCTTCTTCGATCAGCGACACGGCCCGCAGCACGTCAAAGTCATGGACACCTTTTTCGCGCAACGAATCAATGTGATAGCCGTTGATCAGGTAAATGATCTGCATATGCCGTGGCAACAGGCGCTCCATCAACGCGACCGGCCAGGTTTCCAGCGCCTCCGGCAGCAAGGTGTGGTTGGTATAGGACAGGGTATCGACCGTGATTTGCCACGCCACAGCCCACGCCATGGCGTGCTCGTCCACCAGAATGCGCATCAGCTCTGCAACGGCGATTGAGGGGTGGGTATCGTTGAGCTGGATCGAAACGTGGTCGGCCAGGTTCATCAGGTTCTCGTGCGCGTGCAGGTGGCGGCGCAGCAAGTCCTGTAGCGAAGCCGATACAAAGAAGTACTCCTGACGCAGGCGCAGTTCTTGCCCCGCCTCGTTGCTGTCTGCCGGGTACAACACGCGGGAGATGCTCTCTGCGCGCACCACTTCGGCCACTGCACCTAAATGGTCGCCGGCATTGAACCGCCCCAGATTCAGATCGTGCAGCGCCCTCGCCCGCCACAGGCGCAAGGTGTTGACGCTAGCCCCGCGCCAGCCCACAACCGGAGTGTCGTAGGCGACAGCGCGCACGGTTTCGCCCGGCCACCATATTTGCCGCAATTGGCCTTGCTCATCTTCTTTGGACTCCACTGAGCCGCCAAAGCCGATGGAGTACAGCACTTCGGCGCGTTCGAATTCCCAAGGGTTGCCGAAGTCCAGCCAATTCTCGGTTTGTTCCTGTTGCCAGCCATCGACAATGCTTTGACGAAACAACCCGTGCTCATAGCGAATGCCATAACCGTGAGCCGCAACGCCCAGAGTCGACATGCTTTCCATAAAGCAGGCTGCCAGACGTCCGAGACCACCGTTACCCAGCGCCGCATCCGGCTCCAGCAGGCGAATGCGCTCCAGATCGACCCCCAGCTCGCTCATAGCCTCACGCGCCACCTCCAGCAGACCAAGGTTGCTCAGGCTGTCGTAGAGCAGGCGACCGATCAGGAATTCCAGCGACAGGTAATACACGCGCTTCTGGTCTTTTCGATAAATCTGCCGGGTGTTGTCCATCCAGTGCTCGACCATATGGTCGCGCGCCGCCAGTGCGACGGCTTCAAACCAGTCGTGGTCAAACGCGTGTTCTGGATCTTTACCCACCGCGTAGGTCAATTTGGCGAGAACAGCATCTCGAAATGCTGCTACTTGATCGTCACTAACAAGCGGTTCCTGGGGCATCGATACAACCTCAATCGAGATGGAGCGATTTGAAGAACGGGTAGGACTCAGCCTAGACGGTTCGACAAGAACCAAGGGCTTTGATTCGGGCTTTTTTGACGGGTTTCATAAAAATCAGCCGACGCGCGCGTTGATGCCCCAAAACCATGCACGCGCCCGGTGACATGCGTTAAAACATGGCTGTGTGCAAAAAACCGGCAAATGGTTGCTCACTCTTTCGCCAACCCCGGTATGATCGCGCGCCCTGATGCACGCTGGAATATTAAGTCCGATGAAGTCCAACCTGATCGCCGCCGCGGAAATCGACCGTCTCGATACCTGGGCCAAATACTCTGCGCCCATGTGCGGTTCCTGCATTTCCAGCTGCTGCACGCTGCCGGTCGAGGTCAAGATCAAAGACCTGATCCGCATTGGCCTGGTCGATGAGTTCGAGCTCGGCGACCCGCCGAAGAACATCGCCAAGCGCTTGCAGAAAGACGGCATCGTTGAGCGATTCAACCAGAAGTCGGGGATTTTCACCCTGCAGCGCATGAGCAATAACGATTGCCTGTATCTGGATCGCAAATCGCGCATGTGCACCATTTATGAAAAGCGCCCGGACACGTGCCGCAATCACCCGCGAATTGGGCCGCGCCCCGGGTATTGCGCGTATATCCCCAAAGCCGTTGAGCGCAAGAACAGCAGCGTCAAGCTGATGGATTTTTAAGCGCAAAAGCGCCCTCACCCTAGCCCTCTCCCGGAGGGAGAGGGGACTAAAAGCAAGAAACAGATCTGCGCTACACCACCTATCGGCTCCCTCTCCCAGAGGGAGAGGGGACTAAAAGCAAGAAACAGATCTGCGCTACACCACCTATCGGCTCCCTCTCCCGGAGGGAGGGGACTGAAAGCAAGAAACAGATCTGCGCTACACCACCTATCGGCTCCCTCTCCCAGAGGGAGAGGGGACTGAAAGCAAGAAACAGATCTGCGCTACACCACCTATCGGCTCCCTCTCCCAGAGGGAGAGGGGACTGAAAGCAAGAAACAGATCTGCGCTACACCACCTATCGGCTCCCTCTCCCGGAGGGAGAGGGGACTGAAAGCAAGAAACAGATTTGCGCTACACCACCTATCGGCTCCCTCTCCCTCGGGAGAGGGCTGGGGTGAGGGGCCGCCTTCAACACAAATTACGGCCACAAAAAAACGCCCCCGACCGCAAGGCCGGGGGCGTTTTTTATTGCCGCTAACTAATTAACTTAGTTTTTGGCTTTTTTAGCAGCGCGGGTACGCTCGCCTTCGTCCAGGATCTTCTTACGAAGACGGATGGACTTAGGAGTTACTTCGCACAGCTCGTCGTCCTGGATGAATTCCAGAGCCTGTTCCAGAGTGAAGCGAACAGGTGGAACCAGAGCGATGGTTTCGTCTTTACCCGAAGCACGCATGTTGTCGAGCTTCTTGCCCTTGGTAGGGTTAACGCCCATGTCGGTGTCACGGCTGTTCAGACCAACGATCTGACCGTTGTAGATCTCTTGACCGTGCTCAACGAACAGCTTGCCACGCGCCTGCAGAGTTTCCAGGGAGTAGGTCAGCGCCTTGCCTGTCTCAACCGATACCAGAACACCGTTCTGACGGCCGGACATGTGGCCCGACTTCATGGTGTCGTAGCGATCGAAGATCGAGGTCAGGATGCCAGCACCGTTGGTCAGGGTCAGGAACTGGTTACGGAAACCGATCAGACCACGAGCAGGGATGTTGTATTCCAGACGAACACGGCCTTTGCCATCCGGCACCATGTTGGTCAGGTCGCCTTTACGCAGGCCCATCTCTTCCATCACCTTGCCCTGAGTTTCTTCAGGGGTGTCGATGGTTACGTTTTCAAACGGTTCCTGCTTAACACCGTCTACAACGCGGATGATTACTTCTGGACGACCAACGCCCATTTCGAAGCCTTCGCGACGCATGGTTTCGATCAGTACGGACAAGTGCAGCTCGCCACGACCGGAAACCTTGAACTTGTCAGCGGTGTCGCCTTCTTCAACGCGCAGAGCAACGTTGTACAGCAGCTCTTTGTCCAGACGTTCCTTGATGTTACGGGACGTCACGAACTTGCCTTCTTTACCGCAGAAAGGCGAGTCGTTTACCTGGAAGGTCATGGAAACGGTTGGCTCGTCAACGGTCAACGGCTTCATCGCTTCAACGTTCATCGGATCACACAGGGTGTCGGAGATGAACAGCGAATCCATACCGCTGATGCAAACGATGTCGCCTGCCGAAGCTTCTTCAACGTCTACACGGTGCAGACCGTGGTGACCCATCAGCTTCAGGATACGACCGTTGCGGCGCTTGCCGTCAGCGTCGATGGCAACAACCGGGGTGTTCGGCTTGACGCGACCACGAGCGATACGGCCAACGCCGATAATGCCCAGGAAGCTGTTGTAGTCCAGTGCCGAGATTTGCATCTGGAACGGACCATCACGGTCAACTTTTGGTGCTGGTACGTTGTCGACGATCGACTGGTACAGCGGGGTCATGTCTTCAGCCATGTCGGTGTGGTCAAGACCAGCAATACCGTTCAGGGCAGAGGCGTAAACCACTTTGAAGTCCAGCTGTTCTTCGGTAGCACCCAGGTTGTCGAACAGGTCGAAGATTTGATCCAGAACCCAGTCCGGACGCGCGCCTGGACGGTCAACCTTGTTGATGACCACGATTGGACGCAGGCCGGCTTCGAAAGCCTTCTTGGTCACGAAACGGGTTTGCGGCATAGGGCCGTCTTGAGCGTCAACCAGCAGCAGAACGGAGTCAACCATCGACATTACACGTTCAACTTCACCGCCGAAGTCGGCGTGGCCCGGGGTGTCCACGATGTTGATGTGGTAGCCGTTCCAGTTGATAGCGGTGTTCTTGGCAAGAATGGTAATGCCGCGCTCTTTTTCCTGGTCGTTGGAGTCCATCACGCGCTCGTCGTTGAGCTCGTTGCGCTCCAGAGTGCCGGATTGACGCAAGAGTTTGTCTACCAGGGTGGTTTTACCGTGGTCAACGTGAGCAATGATGGCGATGTTACGTAGATTTTCGATCACTTGTGTATCTCGATCAGAGGATTCGGTGTGCTGACAGGTCGTGGCAGCGATTAACAGTAGAGTCCGGCAAAGCCGTTACAGCTTGACGGCGGCGTCGGGGGGCCGGTGACGCAGGCCACAGGCATACAGCCCCGGGCTCTTAGCTCGGTCGATAAACGCGCACATTGGCATGTCCCTCACTGAGCAAATGGTGAGCATGCAGGCGACTCATCACGCCTTTGTCGCAATACAACAGGTACTGACGGGTGTCATCCAGTTCCTTGAAGCGGCTGTTCAAAGCATAGAACGGCAACGCTTGTACTTCGATGCCAGCCAGTTCCAGCGGTCGATCTTCCTGATCATCCGGGTGACGGATGTCGATCACGATCTGGCCCGCCAGCACTTCGCTGACTTCTTCGACTTGCAAGTCCTGGCCCAATTCATCGATGACCCGATCAATTGGAACCAGTTTAGCCCGCTCGAGCGCACGCTCAAGCACGGCCATATCAAACTGTTGTTCTTCATACTCCACGCGGTTGCGCTTGGCGTGGGTCTTGGGGTTGACCGAAATCACCCCGCAATATTCAGGCATGTGCTTGGCAAAATCGGCCGTACCGATTGCCTCTGCCTGATCGATGATGTCTTGCTTGTGGCTGACGATCAGTGGGCGCAACACCAGCTTGTCAGTAGCCGAGTCAATCAGCGACAAGTTGGGCAGCGTCTGGCTCGATACCTGAGAAATCGCTTCACCGGTTACCAGCACTTCGATTTCCAGGCGTTCAGCGATACGGGTGGCAGCGCGCAACATCATACGCTTCAAAATGACGCCCATATGACTGTTATCGACTTTGCCGAGAATTTCGCCCAATACTTCTTCGAACGGAACGCTGACAAACAGCACGCGCTGGGAGCTGCCGTACTTCTTCCATATATAGTGCGCGACTTCCATCACGCCCAGCTCGTGGGCACGCCCGCCGAGGTTGAAGAAGCAGAAGTGGCTCATCAGGCCGCGGCGCATGACCTGATAGGCCGCCACGGTCGAATCGAAGCCACCAGACATCAAGACCAGCGTCTGGTCCAGCGAGCCCAGCGGGAAGCCGCCAATGCTGTCGTGCTGGCTGTGAATCACAAACAACCGTTGGTCGCGAATTTCGAAGCGGACTTCGATTTCCGGCTTTTTCAGGTCAATTCCGGCCGCACCACATTCACGTCGCAGCTTGCTGCCGACGTATTTTTCGATTTCCATCGAGGTGAACGGGTGCTTGCCGGCACGCTTGCAGCGCACTGAAAAGATCTTGCCCGCCAAGGCGTCGCCGAAATGCAGTTTGCACTTTTCAACGACGTCATCGAAGTCACCCAACGGGTACTCGTCAACTTGCAGGAAATGCGCGATGCCCGGCATGCAGCTCAGGCGCTCAGTCATCTCCTTCAAGGCTTTGGGGTCTGTTACGCGTGTTTGCAGCTCGATGTTGTCCCACACACCTGTCACCACCACAGCCGGGTCCAGATCGCGGAGCACAGCACGGATGTTTTTGGCCAATTGACGGACGAAACGCATCCGAACCGGACGGCTCTTGATAGTGATTTCGGGGAAGACTTTAACGATTAGTTTCATGAAAACAGCGCGCGAGCAGCCTACCAAAAAAGGGGGGCGCGGATTATAGCGGAAATTGCTCAAGGTTTAACCAGTTATCGTACAAACGGTTTTAGCCGCACCAAAACAGCGCATATGCAGCCTTAATCGCTTCATTTAAGTGCGATTAAGGGCGCTAATCGGTAGTCTACGTCCCTAGTTGCCTGAGATTGGGGCAAGTCGGGGCACTGGCATGCAATTTGCTCCCTTGTGAGGCAGGTTGCCTTGGCAGAGTATTCGCGCCGGCATCAACCACTTATTAAGGGCTAATCCACCACCAGCCCTAAGCCACCCGGAGGACACTATGTCGAAGTCGGTTCAACTCATCAAAGATCATGACGTCAAGTGGATTGATCTGCGCTTCACTGACACCAAAGGCACACAACACCACGTGACCATGCCGGCCCGTGATGCGCTGGATGAAAACTTCTTCACCGACGGCAAAATGTTCGACGGCTCCTCCATTGCTGGCTGGAAAGGCATCGAAGCGTCCGACATGATCCTGCTGCCAGACGACAGCACGGCTGTTCTGGACCCGTTCACCGAACAGCCTACGCTGATCCTGGTGTGCGACATCATCGAACCGTCGACCATGCAAGGCTATGACCGCGACCCACGCGCCATCGCTACCCGTGCCGAGGAATACCTGAAGTCCACCGGTATCGGTGACACTGTATTCGTCGGCCCGGAGCCTGAGTTCTTCATCTTCGACGAAGTGAAATTCAAGTCCGACATTTCCGGTTCCATGTTCAAGATCTATTCCGAACAAGGTTCGTGGATGTCCGATCAGGACGTGGAAGGCGGCAACCGTGGCCACCGTCCAGGTATCAAAGGTGGTTACTTCCCGGTTCCGCCATTCGACCATGACCACGAAATCCGTACCTCCATGTGCAACGCCATGGAAGAAATGGGTCTGGTTATCGAAGTTCACCACCACGAAGTGGCAACCGCTGGCCAGAACGAAATCGGCGTGCAGTTCAACACGCTGGTGAAAAAGGCTGACGAAGTTCAGACCCTGAAGTACTGCGTGCACAACGTGGCAGACGCCTACGGCCGTACCGCTACCTTCATGCCTAAGCCTCTGTACGGCGACAACGGCTCGGGTATGCACGTTCACATGTCCATCTCCAAAGATGGCAAGAACACCTTCGCTGGCGAAGGCTATGCTGGCCTGTCCGACACCGCTCTGTACTTCATCGGCGGCATCATCAAGCACGGCAAGGCACTGAACGGCTTCACCAACCCGGCTACCAACTCTTACAAGCGTCTGGTACCAGGTTTCGAAGCACCGGTAATGCTGGCCTACTCGGCTCGTAACCGCTCCGCGTCGATCCGTATTCCTTACGTGTCCAGCCCTAAAGCTCGCCGTATCGAAGCACGCTTCCCGGACCCGGCAGCCAACCCGTACCTGTGCTTCGCAGCATTGATGATGGCTGGTCTGGACGGTATCCAGAACAAGATCCACCCTGGCGACGCCGCTGACAAAAACTTGTACGACCTGCCGCCTGAAGAGGCCAAAGAGATCCCGCAAGTGTGTGGCAGCCTGAAAGAAGCGCTGGAAGAACTGGACAAGGGCCGTGCGTTCCTGACCAAAGGCGGCGTGTTCAGCGACGACTTCATCGACGCTTACATCGCGTTGAAAAGCGAAGAAGAAATCAAAGTACGCACCTTCGTACACCCACTGGAATACGAGCTGTACTACAGCTGCTAATCCAGACACTCCGGGTTCAACCGGCGTGAATTAAAAAAACCTCCTTCGGGAGGTTTTTTTATGTGCGGATTTCCACGCCCACATGAATATTCAAGACATCCAGAACCCATCTTTCAACTTGCACTATATTGGTGCATTAATAGTTGGAAAATTCGATTGGCAGCCCACTTTGGGTCGAAGAGGCGCGAGAAAGAAGTCATTACGCCACCTTTATGGGCTCCACGTCTCAATTTCAGGCGATTAGCGCTTCTTTTAAGAGCCTTGGTTTGGTTTTTGCATTTTCTTTGTCTCAGCGTGTAACCCGCGCAAGCAATCCGGGATTGGCCCATGACCATCAGTGATGCCCTGCACCGACTGTTACTCGACAATCTGACCACCGCCACGCTATTACTCAATGACGCTTTACGCCTTGAGTACATGAACCCTGCAGCCGAGATGCTGCTGGCCATCAGCGGGCAGCGCAGTCATGGACAATTCATCAGTGAATTGTTCACTGAGTCCACCGAAGCGCTGCATTCGCTGCGCCAAGCTGTCGAACAGGCTCATCCATTTACCAAGCGCGAAGCCATGCTGACCTCGCTCACCGGGCAGACGCTGACCGTGGATTACGCGGTCACCCCGATCCTGAGCAACAGCGGCACCATGCTGCTGCTTGAAGTTCACCCGCGAGACCGCCTGCTGCGCATCACCAAAGAAGAAGCGCAGCTGTCCAAGCAGGAAACCAGCAAGATGCTGGTACGCGGGTTGGCCCATGAAATCAAAAACCCATTGGGCGGCATTCGTGGCGCGGCGCAACTACTGGCCCGTCAGTTGCCCGACGAAAACCTGCGCGACTACACCAACGTGATCATTGAAGAAGCCGATCGCTTGCGCAATCTGGTTGATCGCATGCTTGGCTCGAACAAACTGCCCTCGCTGTCCTTGACCAATGTGCACGAAGTGCTGGAGCGGGTGTGCAACCTGGTTGAAGCGGAAACACAGGGCAGCATTACGCTGGTGCGCGACTACGACCCAAGCCTCCCTGACCTGCTCATCGACCGGGAGCAAATGATTCAAGCGGTACTCAATATTGTGCGCAATGCCATGCAGGCCATCGGCAGCCAGAACGAACTGCGACTGGGCCGTATCAGCTTGCGCACCCGCGCCATGCGTCAGTTCACCATTGGCCATATTCGCCACCGCCTGGTGACAAAAATCGAAATTATCGACAACGGGCCGGGCATTCCGGCCGAGTTGCAAGACACCCTGTTTTTCCCGATGGTCAGCGGCCGCCCGGACGGCACGGGGCTGGGCCTAGCCATCACCCAGAACATCATCAGTCAGCACCAGGGATTGATCGAGTGTGAGAGCCACCCCGGCCACACACTCTTCTCGATCTTTCTACCACTGGAACAAGGAGCCGCATCGACATGAGCCGAAGTGAAACCGTGTGGATCGTCGACGACGACCGTTCTATCCGCTGGGTACTGGAAAAAGCCTTGCAACAAGAAGGCATGACCACACAAAGCTTCGACAGCGCCGATGGCGTGATGAGTCGCCTCGCTCGCCAGCAGCCCGACGTGATCATTTCAGACATTCGCATGCCGGGTGCAAGCGGTCTGGATTTGCTGGCCAAAATACGCGAGCAGCACCCTCGCCTGCCGGTCATCATCATGACCGCCCATTCCGATCTGGACAGCGCGGTAGCGTCGTATCAGGGTGGCGCGTTTGAGTACCTGCCCAAGCCGTTTGACGTGGATGATGCGGTGTCACTGGTCAAGCGTGCCAACCAGCATGCTCAGGAGCAGCAAGGCCTGGCTGTGACGCCAGCGCTGGCCCGCACTCCGGAGATCATTGGCGAAGCGCCGGCAATGCAAGAAGTGTTTCGCGCCATTGGTCGTCTTAGTCACTCCAATATTACGGTGCTGATCAATGGCGAATCGGGCACGGGCAAAGAGTTGGTTGCTCACGCCTTGCATCGCCACAGTCCGCGCGCGGCTTCACCGTTTATAGCGTTGAACATGGCCGCCATCCCCAAAGACTTGATGGAATCAGAACTGTTCGGTCATGAAAAAGGGGCATTTACCGGCGCCGCCAACCTGCGTCGCGGTCGCTTTGAACAGGCTGACGGCGGCACCCTGTTTCTGGATGAAATTGGCGACATGCCGGCCGATACCCAGACCCGTCTGTTACGGGTGTTGGCGGACGGTGAGTTCTACCGTGTGGGCGGGCATACGCCGGTCAAAGTCGACGTGCGCATCATTGCTGCCACTCATCAAAATCTAGAAACACTGGTGCAGGCCGGCAAATTTCGCGAAGACTTGTTTCATCGTCTGAACGTGATTCGCATCCATATCCCGCGCCTGTCGGACCGTCGCGAAGACATCCCGACCTTGACCCGGCACTTCCTCAGCAGCGCTGCGCAAGAGTTGTCTGTGGAGCCCAAATTGCTCAAGGCCGAGACCGAGCAATACCTGAAGAACCTGCCGTGGCCTGGCAACGTGCGTCAGCTGGAGAATACCTGCCGCTGGATTACGGTCATGGCGTCGGGCCGTGAAGTGCATATCAGCGACCTGCCGCCTGAGTTGCTGAACCTGCAACAGGACAGCTCGCCGGTGACCAACTGGGAGCAAGCCCTGCGTCAATGGGCCGATCAAGCACTGGGCCGTGGTCAGTCAAATCTGCTGGACAGCGCTGTGCCGACGTTTGAGCGAATCATGATTGAAACCGCGCTCAAACACACCGCAGGCCGCCGCCGTGACGCTGCCGTGTTGCTGGGCTGGGGTCGCAACACCTTGACTCGCAAGATCAAGGAGTTGGGCATGAAGATTGATGGCGAGGAAGATGAGGGTGATGAGGCGTAAGGCAGATCAAAAGCGCCCTCACCCTAACCCTCTCCCGGAGGGAGAGGGAACTTGATCGGTGGCGCTACGCAAATCTGCTTTTGCTTTTAATCCCCTCTACCTCTGGGAGAGGGCTAGGGTGAGGGGCTTCTGCCTTAAGCCCCCTCTCCCTCTGGGAGAGGGCTGGGGTGAGGGGCTTTGGCTCTACCTGCACCACTCAAAAGCACAGCCGCACCATTATCGTGCACCGCTCTAGATCAAGGCTTTCAGCCAAATTCAACGCGTGCGAAAGGCACATCCTAAAAGCCCCGAATTCCGGGGCTTTTGCATTTTATTCACTCAATTACACAAAAAAACCAAAACTGGCACGCGCCCTGCAATACCTATAACAAGCCACACCGTTTTAGGGGACCTTGATACAGGCAGGTCAAGACTCCCCACTTTTACACCGCAGCCTTGATGACTATTGCATCAACGCGCACAACGCTTTCAGGGAACCGGTACAGGCAGGCCGTCATTCCCTCTTTTATTCCTCTCGCAGGTTTACCTGCAACCGCCAGCGCCCATCCTGCGGCGCACCGGCCCAGTCGCCCTGTAAGGCACGGGCCGCCACCAACGTCAGCAACAACCCACCATCAGTCACACGCACTCGCCAGTTCACCGTCTTGCCGTTGAGCATCAACTGGCCGTTCTGCACCCCGCCCTTGGCATCAAACAACACGCCCACGGTGCCATCAACCAGCTCACCATGCAGCTTGGGCTCAGCGCTGAACCACACCACCAGTGCGCCCGGCAGGGCCTCTATTTGCTGCAGTTCAATGGGTTCAGGCGTGGTCAAACGGCCAATCATCAGGCCGACCATAAAACCGACAATCGCCAAAGATCCTAAAACCCGCAACCAGAGTTTAGGTCGCGGGTCTTCTTCAGGCGTAGAATCGCGCCCATCCTCATATTCGGAGCCGTGCATGTTTCACGTCATCCTTTTCCAACCAGAAATTCCGCCGAATACCGGCAACATTATCAGGCTGTGCGCCAACAGTGGCTGCCACCTGCATTTGATCGAGCCTATCGGTTTTGAGCTGGACGACAAGCGCTTGCGCCGTGCCGGGCTCGACTACCACGAGTACGCGCCGCTCAAGCGCCATGCGGACCTGGCCAGCTGCCTTGAAAGTCTGGGCCACCCGCGCCTGTTCGCGTTCACCACCAAAGGCTCCAAGCCGTTCCACGACGTTCAGTTCGCCGAGGGCGATGCGTTTATCTTCGGCCCCGAAAGCCGTGGCTTGCCGCCCGAGGTACTCGACGCCCTCGACAGCGAACACCGCTTGCGCCTGCCCATGCGCGAAGGCTGCCGTAGCCTCAACCTGTCCAACACCGTGGCCGTGGCCGTTTACGAAGCGTGGCGGCAGTTGGGGTTCAAGTAGCGCACCGCACTTGTAGCAGCTGCTACGGATACTTCACGCGCCGCATAAAAAAAGCGCCGTTAGGCGCTTTTTTATTCATCGACCGGTTATTGAACCGTCGGCGAACCTTCTTCCTGCATACGCTGCATTTCTTGCGCGTACAAAGCATCGAAGTTCACCGGTGCCAGCATCAATGCCGGGAACGAGCCGCGAACCACCAGGCTGTCCAGGGTTTCGCGCGCATACGGGAACAGGATGTTCGGGCAGAAAGCACCCAGAGTGTGGCTCATCGAACCCGCATCAAGGTTTTTGATCAGGAAGATGCCCGCTTGCTGAACTTCAGCGATAAAGGCCACTTCGTCACCGTTTTTGACGGTAACCGACAACGTCAATACCACTTCGTGGAAGTCGTCTTCCAATGGCTTTTGACGGGTGTTCAGGTCCAGGGCAACGCTTGGCTCCCACGCCTGACGGAAGATTGCCGGGCTTTTCGGCGCTTCGAACGACAAGTCACGTACATAAATACGTTGCAGCGAGAATTGTGGAGCAGTGTCTTCATCGCTAACAGCAGCGGTGTTCTGTTGGTCAGTCATCACAGATCCTTGTTGATCTTGGGCTTAGAGAGAAAGAGCGTCAGACGCCGAGCATCGCATTCAATTTACCTGCGCGCTCCAGAGCAAACAGGTCATCGCAACCCCCCACGTGCAGGTCGCCAATCCAGATTTGAGGGACCGACGTGCGGCCTGCCTTCTGGGCCATTTCGGCGCGGATCTGAGGTTTGCCGTCGACTTTTATTTCTTCGAAGGCAACACCCTTTTGCTCAAGCAAATACTTGGCTCGCGAGCAATAAGGGCAATAGTCGCTGGAGTAAACGATAACCTTGGGCATGCTTACTTCACCACAGGCAGGTTATCGGCGCGCCAGCTGGAAATACCACCGGACAGCTTGGCGGCGTTGTAGCCGGCCTTGAGCAGTTCACGGGCGTGACCGCCAGAGTGCTGACCCGCAGCATCCACCAGAATGATGGTTTTGCCTTTGAATTTGTCCAACTCGGCCATGCGCGCAATCAGCTTGTCTTGCGGAATGTTCAGGGCACCTACAATGTGACCTGCGGCAAAGTCTTTGGCCGGACGAATATCAATCACCACGCCTTCGTCGCGATTGACCAGGCCGGTCAGTTCGCCGGTGCTGATGCTGCGCCCGCCACGGCTCATCTCGTGAGCAATCAACAGCGCCAACAGGATGACAAACGCGCCTACAAGCAGGTAGTGAGCAGTGGCAAATGTAATCAGGTGATCAACCATCAGAAGGTTCCAGGGTCGTAAAATGTGGGCCAGTATACACAGCCACCTTGGTCGGCCAAACCCCGCCCGGCGGTGACGTCACATGAACTTCGCTTTAAACTGCGCGTCCTCTTAGTACCTTCTATTCAACCAGCCACGAGTGGGATCTATGACTACCACGCCTAAACCTTTGGTCCTGATCATCCTGGATGGCTTCGGTCACAGTGAAAGCCACGACCATAACGCCGTGTATTCGGCCAAGAAACCGGTGCTCGATCGTCTCGTTGCAAGCATGCCAAACGGCCTGATTTCGGGTTCAGGCATGGATGTCGGTCTGCCGGACGGGCAAATGGGCAATTCCGAGGTTGGCCACATGAACCTCGGCGCCGGCCGCGTGGTGTATCAGGATTTCACCCGCGTCACCAAGTCCATTATTGATGGTGACTTCTTCGAGAACCCGACCCTGTGCGCAGCCGTCGATAAAGCCGTAGGTGCAGGCAAGGCCGTGCATATTCTGGGCCTGCTGTCGGACGGCGGTGTTCACAGCCACCAGGACCACTTGATCGCCATGGCGGAACTGGCGTTCAAGCGCGGTGCAGAAAAAATCTACCTGCATGCCTTCCTCGATGGCCGCGACACGCCTCCAAAAAGCGCATCGTCCTCCATTGAGCTGCTGGATGAAGCGTTCAAGGATTTAGGCAAAGGCCGCATCGCCAGTCTGATTGGCCGCTACTTTGCCATGGACCGCGATAATCGCTGGGACCGTGTCGCTCAAGCCTACAACCTGATTGTTGACGGTAACGGCCAGTTCAACGCAGCCACCGCCCAAGAAGGCCTGGACGCTGCTTACGCTCGCGGTGAAAGCGACGAATTCGTCAAACCCACCACCCTTGGCGAACCGGTCAAGGTTGAAGACGGCGACGCCGTGGTCTTCATGAACTTCCGCGCCGACCGCGCCCGCGAGCTGACCCGCGCATTCGTTGAAGATGACTTCAATGGCTTCGAACGTGCCCGCCAGCCAAAATTGGCCGAGTTCGTGATGCTGACTCAATATGCAGCCAGCATTCCTGCGCCGAGCGCTTTTGCGCCGGGCAGCCTGGAAAACGTACTGGGCGACTACCTGGCGAAAAACGGCAAAACCCAGCTGCGCATTGCCGAAACGGAAAAATACGCCCACGTCACCTTCTTCTTCTCTGGCGGCCGTGAAGAGCCGTTCCCGGGAGAAGAACGTATTCTGGTGCCATCGCCTAAAGTCGCCACTTACGACTTGCAGCCTGAAATGAGCGCGCCAGAAGTGACCGATAAAATCGTCGATGCGATTGAGCATCAGCGTTATGACGTGATTGTCGTCAACTACGCGAACGGCGACATGGTCGGCCACAGTGGCGTGTTCGACGCCGCGGTAAAAGCCGTTGAATGCCTGGATGCCTGCGTTGGCCGCATCGTCGAGGCGCTGGACAAAGTGGGCGGCGAGGCACTGATCACTGCCGACCACGGCAACGTTGAACAAATGTCCGACAACAGCACCGGTCAGGCCCATACCGCCCACACCTGTGAACCTGTGCCGTTTATTTATGTCGGAAAGCGTGCGTTCAAAGTTCGCGACGGTGGTGTTTTGGCTGACGTTGCACCGACTATGCTCAAGTTGCTGGGGCTGCCACAGCCTCAAGAGATGACCGGCAAGACCATATTGATCGACGCTTAATGCGTGTGTAACGCCCCTAGCAGCTGCCGAAGGCGGCGTCCGGCGACGAAGTCGTCGTAAATTCAGGTGCCGCGACCACTCAGGTGGACCGCGTGCAGAGCATTTACGATCGCTGCGCGACCGGACGTAGCCTTGGGCAACTGCTACGGGATTGATCTATTACTATTTAACTTTCATTCATTTCTTATAGGTGACGATGGCGGGCATACTAAGCCGTCCCGTACCTCAGGTGTCGCCCGCCCCATGCTCCGCGCCCTTATAGCCCTTACTCTGACATGCCTGCTCCAACCGGCCTTTGCCGACGAGCGCGCGCAAACCCAACAGCAGCTGGAGGCCACGCGCCAGGATATCGGCGAGCTGAAAAAACTCCTGGGCAAACTCCAGGAAGAAAAATCCGGCGTGCAGAAAGACCTGCGCGGTACCGAAACCGAAATCGGCAAACTGGAGAAGCAGGTTGATGCCCTGCAAAAAGAACTAAAAAAGAGTGAAGGCGAGCTGCTGCGCCTAGATAGCGAGAAAAAAAAACTCCACAGCGCAAAAATTGAACAGCAACGCCTGATCGCCATTCAAGCGCGCGCCGCCTATCAAGGCGGCCATCAGGAATACCTCAAGCTGCTGCTCAATCAGCAAAACCCTGAGAAGTTCGCTCGAACCCTCACCTACTACGACTACTTGAGCCAGGCACGGATGACTCAGCTCAAGGGTTTCAACGAAACATTGCGCCAATTGGCCAATGTCGAAGCCGACATCAATCAACAGCAGGCAGAGTTGCTGGCGCAAAAAAGCAGCCTCGACACCCAGCGCGCCGAGCTCGACAAAGTACGCGCCGAACGCCAGCAAGTACTGGCCAAGCTCAACACTGATGTCAAAAACCGCGATCAAAAGTTGCAAGCCCGCGAGCAGGATCAGGCAGATCTGGCTAAAGTCCTCAAGACCATTGAAGAAACCCTTGCCCGCCAGGCCCGAGAAGCCGAGCAAGCGCGACAAAAAGCGTTGATTGCGCAACAGGAAGCCGAGAAAAAACGCCAGCGCGAGGCTGAGTCGGTCGCCACCGACGCCCCGCGCAAGCCGATCAAATCAACGCCAGGTGCCTTGGTCTCCAGTGCCGGCGTCTCTTACGGCGGACCTTTTTCTCAAGCCCGGGGCAAACTTCCTTGGCCTGTTGATGGTCGACTACTGGCACGCTTCGGTGAAAGCCGTGGCGATGACGTGCGCACCAAGTGGGACGGCGTGATGATCAGCGCCGGGGCAGGCACTCAGGTGCACGCCGTGCATGGAGGTCGCGTGGTGTTTGCCGACTGGCTGCGCGGTGCGGGCCAACTGGTCATTCTGGATCACGGTAATGGTTATTTGAGTTTGTACGGCCACAACCAGACGCTGCTCAAGTCGGCCGGAGACATTGTTAAAGCCGGGGATGTCATTTCCACCGTAGGCAACAGCGGTGGTCAGGCAACACCCGCGTTGTATTTTGCTATTCGTCAGCAGGGTCGCCCCAGCGACCCCGCACAATGGTGCCGTACTCAAGGATGAGTCCATCACCTTTAATACGTAGGAGTTCGTTCAACATGCCGCATCTGACCCGCCTTAACTCGCTGGCCCTGACGATCGCTCTGGTGCTTGGCTCGCCTCTGGCATTCGCTGCCACGCCGCCCGCCGCACCGGCGGCCGCCACCAGCGCCAAGGCACCACTGCCGCTGGAAGAACTGCGCACATTCGCCGAAGTCATGGACCGGATCAAAGCGGCGTACGTGGAACCTGTTGACGACAAAACCCTGCTCGAAAATGCCATCAAAGGCATGCTCAGCAATCTTGATCCGCATTCGGCTTATCTGGGGCCAGAAGACTTCGCCGAGCTGCAGGAAAGCACCAGCGGCGAATTTGGCGGTCTGGGCATCGAGGTCGGCTCTGAAGACGGCAATATCAAAATCGTTTCGCCCATTGATGACACCCCCGCGAGCAAAGCCGGTATTCAGGCGGGCGACTTTATCGTCAAGATCAACGGCCAGCCTACACGCGGCCTGAGCATGACTGAAGCAGTCGACCTGATGCGCGGCAAGATCGGCCAGAAAATCACCCTGACCCTGGTTCGCAATGGCGGCACGCCGTTCGACGTCACCTTGACCCGCGCCAACATCCAGGTCAAAAGCGTGAAAAGCCAGCTGCTCGAAGACGGCTATGGCTATATCCGCATTACCCAGTTCCAGGTCAAAACCGGCGAAGAAGTGGCAGCCGCGCTGTCCAAGCTGCGCCGCGAAAACGGCAACAAGCGACTCAAAGGCATCATCCTCGACCTGCGTAACAACCCCGGCGGTGTACTGCAATCGGCCGTTGAAGTGGTGGATCACTTCATCACCAAAGGCCTGATCGTTTACACCAAAGGCCGCATCGCCAACTCCGAACTGCGCTTCTCGGCGACCGGTAAAGACTTGAGTGAGGGCGTACCGCTGGTCGTATTGATCAACGGTGGCAGCGCCTCGGCCTCGGAAATCGTCGCCGGTGCCTTGCAGGATCAAAAACGCGGCGTGGTCATGGGCACCACCAGCTTCGGCAAAGGCTCGGTGCAAACCGTGCTGCCGCTGAACAATGACCGTGCACTGAAAATCACCACTGCGCTGTACTTCACCCCTAACGGGCGTTCGATTCAGGCGCAGGGCATCGTGCCGGACATCGAAGTCAGCCGCGCCAAGATCACCCGCGAGCAAGACACTGAGTACTACAAAGAGGCCGACCTGCAAGGTCACCTCGGCAATGGTAACGGCGGTGCCGACCGCCCGACCGGTTCGAGCCCCAAAGCCAAACCGATGCCACAGGATGATGACTTCCAGCTGAGTCAGGCCCTGAGTCTGCTCAAAGGCTTGAGCATTACGCGCGGCAATTGAGGTGCGTTTTTCGACCGCCCTCGCCCTGCTCTGCTGCCTGACCGGTGCCGCCCATGCGGCGCCAGCCCATCATCCTGACGCACACCCCAAGGCTTACCTGAGCCTGATCATCGACGATCTGGGGCAGAACCTGCCCCGTGATCGCCGCGTACTGGCCTTTGCGGGCCCGGTGACGACCGCGGTGATGCCCGACACCCCGCACGCCGCTGAATTTGCCCGTGAAGCTCACAAGGCCGGCAAGATCGTTATCTTGCACATGCCCATGGACCCTGCCACCGGCCCATTCGCCTGGCACCCGGATTTGCCCGTTGCCGAACTGGCAAAGCGTCTCGACGCGGCGTTCAAGGCCGTGCCCTACACCAGTGGCATCAATAACCACGAAGGCAGCCTGATGACCGCTCAGCCTGAGGCAATGGCCTGGTTGATGAGCGAACTGCAGCAGCGGCACAAGTTCTTTGTCGACAGCCGCACCAGCGCGCGCACCGTCGCGGCGGCCCAGGCGCAGAAAATCGGTTTGGCCAGTGTTTCGCGCGATGTGTTCCTCGACAACGTGCGCACCGAGCAGGCCATTACCAGCCAGCTCGAAACCGCGATAAAACACGCCAAGAAATACGGTTCGGTGGTGATGATCGGCCATCCATATCCGCAAACCCTGGCGGTACTGGAGCGCGAATTGCCCACGCTCAAAGCGCAAGGCATTGACTGGATCGACATCAAACAGATGATCGGCGTGCGCAGCAATCAGGCGATGGCGGCACACGGGAAAGACGGGGTTTATCGGTAAGCGGAATCCGTAGCAGTTGCCGAAGGCTACGAATGTCCGATTACAGGTATTTAGCGCGAATCTTCTCGATCAACCCTTCAGCCCGCATTTCATCCATTGCGGCCTGTAATTTGTTCACGACTTCGTCCGGGATCTCTTTGTTCAGCGCCAGATACAGCTCAGCCTGATTGAAGCGCAGTACCGTCTTGAACCCTGATATACCTACCTGCCGCGCTAAAAATCGCCCCGCTGGATCGCCTGTGGCCCAGAGGTCGATCTGCCCGGCCAGCAGCTTGCGGGCGTTATCCTGATCGCGCAGCACGATCACCGGCTTAATCCCCTGCCTCTCCAGAGACATGGCGATCACATCGCCTTTGTAAGCGCCGATGCGGTAGTTCGCCGCCTGATCAAGGGTGGTCAGCGATATCGGGCTATCCGCTCTGGCCAACAATACCCAGTCATCTGGCCCAATGGGGCCGACCCACTTGAACAACGCTTCACGCTCAGGCACACGTGCCGTAACGAAGACGCCGTAGCCGGGGTTGGCGAGGGCAAGGTCATAGATACGCTGCCACGGAAAGCGCAGGGTCATGTTGTAGGGGATGCCAGCACGCTTGAAGGTTTCGCGCAGTACTTCGACGGCGATACCTTCAAGATTTTGATTTTGTGCGAAGTTTTTCCCGTTTTTCGCCATGTTGTACGGCGGGAAATTTTCGGTTAGCAACACCAGAGGGGTACGCGAAACCTCAGCTGCAGATGCGCCCAGCCACAATGTGCAACCGGCCACAACCACTAAAAAACGTTTAAACATGTCAGACAACCTAGATCCATGGCGTGCCCAAGAGTGAACCGGGCTCGCCACAGTGTCCAGTGTTTAGCGCACCACGATCCCGCGCTCAGCCATATAGGCCTTGGCTTGCGGCACGGTGTATTCACCAAAGTGGAAAATACTCGCCGCCAGTACGGCACTGGCGTGGCCCTCAAGAATGCCGTCGGCCAAATGTTGCAAGTTGCCGACGCCCCCCGAGGCGATGACAGGGATGCCCAGCGCATCACTGATCGCACGGGTCACACCCAGGTCAAAGCCGCTTTTCATGCCGTCCTGATCCATGCTGGTCAGCAAGATCTCACCGGCGCCCAAGCCTTCCATCTTCATCGCCCATTCGACAGCGTCGAGACCGGTGGGCTTGCGCCCGCCGTGGGTGAAGATTTCCCAGCGCGCAGGTTCGCCCGCCAGGGAGACTTTCTTGGCATCAATGGCGACCACGATGCACTGCGAACCAAAGTGCTGCGCCGCTTCGCCCACAAACTCAGGGTTGAACACCGCAGCCGTGTTGATCGAAACCTTGTCGGCACCGGCGTTCAGCAGGTTGCGAATGTCCTGAATGCAACGCACCCCGCCACCCACCGTCAGCGGAATAAACACCTGACTGGCCATGCGCTCGACGGTATGCAACGTCGTATCGCGGCCGTCGACGCTGGCGGTGATGTCGAGAAAGGTAATCTCGTCAGCCCCTTGCTCGTCATAGCGACGGGCAATTTCTACCGGATCACCCGCATCGCGGATGTTCTCAAACTTGACGCCCTTCACGACCCGGCCGTTATCTACGTCCAGGCAAGGGATGATGCGTTTGGCCAGCGCCATGCGGTTCTCCTCAGCCTTTATAGGTGTCGCAGAAGGCTTGCGCCTCAGCCACATCCAGCGTGCCTTCATAGATTGCACGGCCGGTGATGGCGCCGATGATGCCCGGCGCCTTGGCGTCCATCAGGGTTTTGATATCGCCCAGATTGTGGATGCCACCCGACGCAATCACGGGAATGCTTGTTGCCGCCGCCAGGGCTGCGGTGTAGCTGACGTTGCAGCCCTGCATCATGCCGTCTTTGGCGATATCGGTATAAACGATCGCGGACACGCCGTCTGACTCGAACTGTTTGGCCAGATCGATCACGTTCACGGTGCTGATTTCAGCCCAGCCGTCGGTGGCCACAAAACCGTCTTTAGCGTCCAGACCCACGATGATTTTGCCCGGGAATGCGCGACACGCTTCAGCCACGAACGCAGGGTCTTTCACCGCCTTGGTGCCCAAAATCACGTAGCTCACGCCCGCTTTGACGTAATGCTCGATGGTTTCCAGTGAGCGAATGCCGCCACCGATTTGAATAGGCAAATGCGGGTAACGCTTGGCGATGGCGGTCACCACCTCGCCGTTGACCGGCTGGCCTTCAAAGGCACCGTTCAGGTCAACCAGATGCAGACGGCGGCAACCGCCCTCAACCCATTTGGCGGCCATGCCCACCGGGTCATCGGAGAATACGGTGGAGTCTTCCATGCGGCCCTGGCGCAGACGTACACAGGCACCGTCTTTAAGATCGATAGCGGGAATAATTAGCATGCTTTTTCCTTCGTCAAAAGAGCGGCAAGTGGTGAGCTTCAAGCGGCAAGTTGGAAGCGCGACTGTGATCCGCTTTCTCTGGGCGCTTGAAGCTTAAAGCTTGCAGCTGACTCAATTCTTGCTCGGCGGTGAGCGCGAGAGTGGGCGGCTATTGCTTGCGCAAAGCCATTACCAGCGACCGTCCCAGGCCACGAAGTTTTCCAACAACTTCAAACCGTGGGTATGGCTCTTCTCGGGGTGGAACTGCACGGCAAAACGCGAGCCTTCGGCCAGCGCAGCAGCAAAGTCGACACCATAATGCCCGCCGCCCACGACTTGGCGAGGGTTGCCCGCCGCGATGTAGTAGCTGTGCACGAAATAAAAACGCGCCAGGTCAGGAATACCGTGCCACAGCGGGTGATCGACCTTCTGCTGCACTTCGTTCCAGCCCATGTGCGGCACTTTGAGGTGTTCGCCGTCTTCGTGCAGGTCTTTGCCGAAAAACTTTACTTGGCCGGGAAACAGACCGATGCAGTCAACGCCACCGTTCTCTTCGCTGCTGTCGAGCAAGGCTTGCATGCCGACGCAAATGCCGAGGAAAGGACGGTCCTGGCTGACTTCACGCACCAGCGAATCAAAACCCAGGCGACGAATTTCAGCCATGCAGTCGCGAATCGCGCCCACACCGGGGAACACCACGCGGTCGGCCTCGCGAATCACGTTGGCATCGCTGGTGATCAGCACCCGACCGGCGCCCACGTGTTCCAGCGCTTTGGCCACCGAGTGCAGGTTACCCATGCCGTAATCGATTACCGCCACGGTCTCCATCAAAGCACGCCCTTGGTAGACGGCATTTGCCCGGCCATGCGTTCATCCAGCGCAACAGCCATGCGCAACGCGCGGCCGAATGCCTTGAATACGGTTTCGATCTGGTGGTGAGTGTTGGTGCCACGCAGGTTGTCGATGTGCATGCTGACATTGGCGTGATTGACGAAGCCCTGGAAGAACTCCTGGAACAGATCAACATCGAAGCCGCCCACGGTGGCGCGGGTGTAAGGCACGTGCATTTGCAGGCCAGGGCGGCCTGAAAAGTCGATGACTACGCGCGACAGCGCTTCGTCCAGCGGGACATAAGCGTGACCGTAACGGGTCATGCCTTTTTTATCGCCGACCGCCTGACTGAAGGCTTTACCCAAGGTAATGCCCACGTCCTCAACGGTATGGTGATCGTCGATATGCAGGTCGCCTTTGCACTCGATGTCCAGGTCGATCAGCCCGTGTCGGGCGATCTGGTCGAGCATGTGCTCAAGAAAAGGTACACCGATATCGAATCGGGCCTTACCGGTACCATCCAAGTTGATCGAGGCTTTAATCTGGGTTTCCAGAGTATCGCGCTCGACTGACGCCTTACGTTCGGCCATCACCAGCTCCGCAAAATCATTGGGCGAAAAAAGGTGGTCATTATAGGCACGGGTCAGGCAAACAGAAACATTCGGGTGATAAGACTGACGTAATGCGCCCAAGGCGCACAACTGCGTAGCAGCTGACGAGCTCCGCGAGGCTGCGTCCGATTGCGAAGCGATCGTAAAACATGCGATCACGGTCAATGTGAAACACCGCATTCTCTGGTTTTACGACGGCTGCGCCGCCGGACGCGGCCTGCGGCCGCTGCTACGGGTCAGTTAAACATCAATTAAACAACACAGCCGTCTTCTGCACCGTGACCCACACACCCCACAACAGCGGGATGCCCACGGCCAACCACGCGGCAATCACGAGTGGGCGGCTGCCCGGCGCTGCTTTCCATTCCAGCGACGTTGTAGCGTCAGCGCCCTTGTCGTGACCCAGCGCCTGCTCGGCCGCCAGTTGGGCGTCGGTCATGAAGTACTTGTCGTTCACCGGTCGCACCAGCAAGTTGCACACGAAACCCAGCGCCAGCAAGCCCGCCAGAATGTACAACGTGATGTCATACGCGGCCGCACGCTCAACCCCGATGCTCAGCTGATATTCACGCAGGTAGTTGACCAATACCGGCCCCAGCACACCCGCCGCCGCCCATGCGGTAAGCAGTCGCCCGTGAATGGCACCGACCATCTGGGTGCCGAACAGGTCGGCCAGATACGCAGGCACGGTGGCGAAACCACCGCCGTACATCGACAAAATGATGCAGAACGCCGCCACGAACAGCGACACGTTGCCCAGATGCCCAAGGTTGGGAATCATCGCGTACAGCGCAAATCCCAAGGCGAAGAACACAAAATAGGTGTTTTTACGCCCCAGGTAGTCGGAAAACGACGCCCAGAAAAAGCGCCCGCCGATGTTAAACAGGCTCAGCAATCCGGTGAAGCCCGCTGCAATGGCCGCGATTTGCGCCAGTTGCACTGCATCCAGCTGACTGAAGGTCAGGTCATTGCCCAGCAGCTTGCCCGCAAACACTTCCTGCAACAGCGGCGAAGCCATGCCCAGAATCCCGATGCCGGCTGAGACGTTCAGGCACAGCACCAGCCACACCAAGGCAAATTGAGGCGTCTTCCAGGCCACGCTGACGTGCACATGGCGATGGGTGATCATTGCGTTAGACGCTTTTTTGGCCGGTGCAGTCCAGCCTTCAGGTTTCCAGCCGGTAGGCGGAACGCGGTATGACAGGGCGCCGCCGATCATGAACACGAAATAAATCGCAGCCATCACCACAAAACTCTGCCACACACCCACACTGTCAGGCGTCGCAAAATGGTTCATCAAGACAGCGGCCAAGGGTGCGCCAACCATGGCACCACCGCCGAACCCCATAATTGCCATGCCCGTGGCCATGCCGCGCTTGTCCGGGAACCACTTGATCAAAGTCGACACGGGGGAGATGTAGCCCAACCCCAGCCCGATACCGCCAATCACTCCCGAGCCCACCCACATCAGCCAGATTTGGTGGGTATAAATGCCCAGCGCTGAAATCAGCAACCCCCCACACCAGCACAAGGCCGACACCACACCGGCCTTGCGCGGGCCAGCATGCTCAAGCCACCCGCCCCACACGGCTGCCGAGCAACCCAGGAAGATGAAAAACAAGGTGTAGATCCAGCCAAGCATCGAAATCGGCCAGTCGCACTGCGACGAAAACACCTGTGCGATGAAGCTCATGTCTGGCGCACACGCTACCGGCGCGGTGACGCCGATGGCCTTGGACAGTGGCAACCAGAACACCGAAAAGCCGTAGGCCATGCCGATACACAAGTGAATGGCCAGTGCGGCAGGTGGTACCAGCCAACGGTTGAAACCGGGTTTGGCGATGATGCGCTCTTTGGACAGGAACGCCGGCTGTGAGGCAGGACTGCCCGCAGCAATGCTAGTGCTCATTATTATTTCCCCCATGGATGAAGTGTTTCCCGGACACGCTCAACCCTGACTTTGGTGCCCTGAAGCACACAGTCGTTTTATTGGATCAAGTCGGCGGCGCGACGATACGCCGCAGAGGTCGTGGAAAACAGGTGAAGACTACCATTTGAAAGCAGGAAGCCGTCCACTGCTGTGCGCTGTTTCATCTACAAAGAGGTAAGCCACTATCCGCGCCCAGTCGGTCATCGCGTGGCGCTATACTCTGCGGCTGATTTTTAAACTTCTCCCTCACATAGACTTACAAGGACTCGCCCATGAAAGCGTTCGGCAAAATCCTGGGTCTGGTGCTTCTCGGATTGTTGCTGATCATCGTGGCTTTGGGCTTTGCTCTGAGCCATCTGTTTGATCCCAACGACTACAAAGACGAGATCCGCCAGATAGCTCGCGACAAGGCCCACATCGAGTTGACGCTCAATGGCGACATAGGCTGGAGCCTGTTCCCGTGGCTTGGCCTGGAGCTGCACGACGCCAGCGTGGCAACACTCGCGCAACCCACCCAGCCGTTCGCCGACCTGCAAATGCTGGGGCTTTCGGTGCGCGTACTGCCGCTGCTGCGCAAAGAAGTGCAGATGAGCGATGTGCGGGTAGAAGGCTTGAACCTGCGCCTGAACCGCGACAAAGACGGTCATGGCAACTGGCAAGACATCGGCAAACCGGCACCGGTGGCCGCAACCACCCAAACCCCGGCCACCGCCGAGACGACACCTGCCAGCAAACCTGACAGCGTCAGCCAGCCACTCAAGCTCGACATTGACAGCCTGACCGTGAACAACGCGCGGGTCGAATACAACGACGAGCAAAACGGTAAGCAGTTCAGTGCAGAAAGTATCCAGCTGAGCACCGGCCCGATTCACGAAGCGACCAGCACCCCGGTTAAGTTGACTGCCTTTCTGGGCACCAATCAGCCCGTCATGCGGGTCAAGACAGAAGTCGACGGCAAATTGCGTTTTGATCGCGTGCTCAAGCGTTATCAGTTCGATGACATGAAAGTCGTGGGTGAAGCCTCGGGCGAGCCGCTGCAAGGCAAGACCATGACGTTTGCTGCTCAAGGGCAAATCCTCGTGGATCTGGCCGCCAACATCGCGGAATGGAGCGGCCTTAAGATTTCCGCCAATCAGATGCGGGCGTTGGGCGAACTCAAGGTCAATGAACTCGACAAAACGCCGCAAATCAGCGGCGGCCTGTCGATTGCCCAGCTTGATCTGGCCAAGTTCCTCGACAGCATCGGCCACCCTCTGCCCAACATGGCGCCGGGCAGCCTGAGTAAAGTTGAAGTGGTCACTCGCCTGTCGGGCACACCGAACAGCATGGCCTTTGACGAACTCAACCTTAAAGTGGACGACAGCACCTTCACCGGTCGTATTGCGGTAGAAGACTTCGCCAAGCAAGCCCTGCGCATCCAGCTCAAAGGCGACACGTTCAACGCCGATCGCTACATGCCCGCCAAGTCCGAGCAAGCCAGCGGCGCCACGGCTGCACGCAAGGCTGAAGTACAAAGCAGCGAAGCCGGCGCGCTGGCCGCCTCAGGCGACACACCGCTGCCTGACGCCCCCACCAAAAGTGGCTGGAGCACGGCAAAAATCATTCCTGTGACTCGCCTCAAGGCCCTTGATCTGCAGGCTGACATCAGCTTTGGTCAACTGACGCTGACCCAACTGCCCATTCAGAACGCAGTGCTCAAGGCGGTCAGCAAAGACGGCCTGCTGACGCTGCAGAACCTGAGCGGCAACCTGTACAAAGGTAACTTCGCGGCCAATGGCAGCCTCGATGTGCGCCCTATGCTGCCGATGGCCGCCCTGCAAACCCGCATCACCGACGTGCCTGTGGATAAAATCCTGCAGAGCCAGGGTCAAAAACCCCCGGTCACCGGCCTGCTGACCCTTAACAGCAACGTCACGGGCAGCGGCGATAGCCAGAGTGCATTGATTCAGAGCCTCAATGGCACCGCCAGCTTCGTCCTCAACGACGGCGTACTGCTTAATGCCAACATTGAGCAGCAACTGTGCAAAGGCATCTCGGTACTCAACCGTAAACCTTTGACCAGCGCACCGCAGGGCAAAGACCCGCCCTTCAAGGAACTCAAGGGCAGCCTGGTGTTTCGTAATGGTGTGGCCAGCAACCCCGACCTGATCGTGCGCATTCCGGGCATGAGCGTTAAAGGCGATGGCGACATCGACCTGCGCGTGCTGGGCATGGACTATCGCATCGGTATCGTCATCGAAGGTGACACCCGCGCCATGCCAGACCCGGCCTGCCAGGTCGGCAAGAACTTTGTCGGCATCGAGCTGCCATTGCGTTGCCGTGGCCCGCTGGAACTGGGTGCCAAAGCCTGCCGTCTGGACAAGGACGGGCTGGGTAAAGTGGCCGCGAAAATGGCGGGCAACAAAATCAGCGAGAAGCTTGAAGAGAAACTGGGCGACAAAGTCAGCCCCGAACTCAAAAACGCCCTCAAGGGGCTGTTTAACCGATGAAAGACGAGCAATTTTCTGTGGCGGTGCTGGACTGGTATGACCGCCACGGCCGTCACGACCTGCCCTGGCAACAGGGCATCACCCCGTACCGGGTGTGGGTCTCGGAAATCATGTTGCAGCAAACCCAAGTCAGCACCGTGCTCAACTACTTCGACCGGTTTATGGCTTCGCTGCCCACGGTCCAGGCCCTGGCCAGCGCTCCCGAAGACGAAGTGCTGCACCTGTGGACGGGCCTTGGCTACTACACCCGTGCGCGCAACTTGCAGAAAACCGCCAAGATTGTCGTCGATGAATATGGCGGCGAATTTCCGCGAGACGTTGAAAAACTCGTCGAACTGCCCGGCATCGGGTTATCCACAGCCGGTGCGATTGCCAGCCTGAGCATGGGTTTGCGGGCACCTATCCTGGACGGCAACGTCAAGCGCGTACTGGCTCGCTATACCGCGCAAGAGGGCTATCCGGGCGAACCCAAGGTCGCCAAACAGTTGTGGGCAACCGCCGAGCGCTTCACGCCCCATGATCGGGTCAACGCCTACACCCAGGCCATGATGGACATGGGCGCCACGCTCTGCACCCGCAGCAAGCCGAGCTGCCTGTTGTGCCCGCTCGAAAACGGCTGTGAAGCGCACCTGCTTGGTCTTGAGTCACGCTACCCGGTGCCCAAGCCACGCAAGACCGTCCCGCAAAAGCGTACGCTGATGCCCATGATGGCCAATGCCGAAGGTGCGATCCTGCTTTACCGTCGTCCCTCTACGGGCCTGTGGGGCGGTTTGTGGAGCTTGCCTGAGCTGGACGACCTGAACGACATCGAGCACTTGGCCTCGCAACACTCACTGGCGCTGGGCACGCAGCATCAACTGCCCGGCCTGATCCATACCTTTAGCCATTTCCAATTAGCCATCGAACCCTGGCTGATTCACGTCAAAGAGTCCGGCCATCACGTGGCCGAGGCTGATTGGCTCTGGTATAACCTCGCCACCCCGCCGCGCCTGGGCCTTGCTGCCCCGGTCAAGAAGCTGCTCAAACGTGCAGCCGAGCTATTGAACGCAGGAGAGTCGTCATGACCCGCACCGTTATGTGCCGCAAGTACAAAGAAGAACTGCCCGCCCTTGAGCGCGCTCCGTTTCCGGGCGCCAAAGGTCAGGACATTTTTGATCACGTTTCGGCAAAAGCTTGGGCTGATTGGCAAAAACACCAAACTTTGCTGATCAACGAGAAGCGTTTGAACATGATGAACGCTGAAGATCGAAAATATTTGCAGGGCGAAATGGATAAGTTCTTCAGCGGCGAAGAATACGCACAAGCTGAAGGCTACGTTCCGCCAAGCGAGTAAACCCCGGTTTTAAAGGGTTTGGCCCGTAAGCGACGGTATTATTTAAAGATTTTTTAAAAAAGTGTTTGACGGGTTAACGAAAAAAGCTTCTAATGCGCCCCGTTGCCCAGATAGCTCAGTCGGTAGAGCAGGGGATTGAAAATCCCCGTGTCGGCGGTTCGATTCCGTCTCTGGGCACCACATTCAGCATTGATGTGGTGTTCACACCACCTCAACGCAAACAAGAAACCCGCCTAGTGCGGGTTTTTTGTTGGGCGCGATTTAATCGCCCGCCGTTATGGCTTGCCTGAACGAATAGAGTCCCACTCTGCCACATGTGCCGTTTTAGCCTTTTTGTTAAAGAGGCAAAGCTCGGTGCCCTGCTTGCCCTTCATATGTTTCTGCGGATACTCACCTTGCAGCAGAATCGCGGTGTAACCCACACGATCATCAAATTGCGCTGGCGTACCAACGGGCCTGGCATTTTTCAACGTGCTGGCTTTGGTGCAGCTTGTGAGTACGGCCTTGTCATAGGCAGCCCATGCGTCGGGGCTGGAAGCGCTGGCGTGAGTGGCCACAGCCGTCAGGCAAAGGAAGGTCAACGAGGAGAGCTTCATGGTTCGGTGCATCCTTGGGTGTCCGTTCATTGTTGAGATTTGAGTATTGCGAACAGGACAGGTTCAATAACCCCTTAGCCCGTAAAGGACACACGTTCATGGCAACGCCAAAGAAGCAGCAGAAACACGCACAGCGGGCCAAATCCAAGGCCAAACAGAACCGCATGGGCAAGCCGGGTAAAAGCACGTCTGCAACCCTCATCGACCACCCGTTCGATGACGTGAAAATCGACCTCAGCACCTTTGATTTTCAAGACATCAAAGAAAATGGTTTTGAGCCGTCCGACTTTGAAGATTTGTTTGAAGCCATGAAAGCCGCCGAAGCCAAGGGGCTGCAAGCGATGTGCAGTGTTTTCCTGCAATACCCGGTGCTGGAACTGGTGATTGCCGAGGAAGAGGAAGACAATGCCACTGACTTCCTGATGGGCTTGTTGATCGCCTTCCGCATGACCGTTCACGGCGATGACGAAGACAGCGCGCTGGCGTGGGTTGAATCCCCGGAGTTTTCCAAAGCCTACGTTGAGGCGTCTCGCCTGCTGGCTGAGCGTGCCGAGCGCAGCGCACACTGACGGCAGGGAGGGGCCTTGGGGGCTTCAAAGAGTGTGAGCAGTCAGCTGCCCTCACCCCAACCCTCTCCCAGAGGGAGAGGGGGCTGATCGGATTGTTTTCGGATTCTGTGCAAGGCTTAAGCATTCCCCTATCAGTTCCCTCTCCCTCTGGGAGAGGGCTAGGGTGAGGGGCTTTTGAAGGCTTGCCATGAGGCTGGCCGAGCGCTAAATCCCGCGGCCGGGTGTAGGAACCTGTTCGAAAAGTTAGCGAGTAGAGCCCATGACTGTATTGAAGGCACTTTTTTGTGTCTGAAATAACGCTCTATGGCAGCTGTGTGCGGGCAGACTTCGGTCTGGCCGGGTGCCAACTTTCCCGGTATTCCTACCCCGCACATGGCTGCCACCCAATCCCGTAGGAAACTTCAGCGAGTGTGGGCGCCAGCTCCCCTCACCCCAACCCTCTCCCGGAGGGAGAGGGGGCTGATCGGGTTGTTTTCGGATTCTGTGCAAGGCCCAAACATCCCCCAATCAGTTCCCTCTCCCTCTGGGAGAGGGCTAGGGTGAGGGGCTTTTGAGGGTTGCCAAGAGGTTGGCCGAGCGCTTAATCCCGCGGCCGGGTGTAGGAACCTGCTTGATCAGCGAGTGTGGGCGTCAGCTCCCCTCACCCCAACCCTCTCCCGGAGGGAGAGGGGGCTGATCGGATTGTTTTCGAATTCTGTGCAAGGCTTAAGCATCCCCCTATCAGTTCCCTCTCCCTCTGGGAGAGGGCTAGGGTGAGGGGCTTTTGAAGGCTTGCCATGAGATTGGCCGAGCGCTAAAGTCCGCTGCGTCGCGGTCAATCCCGCGGCCGGGCTTGGAAACCCGAATCGTAAACGGTGCTACAGCGCCAACATGAGTATTTCAGGCGTTTTTTTATGCCTGAAATAAATCTCTATGGCAGCTGTGCGTGGGAGGCCTCGTGCCTGCCGGGTTCCGTTTACCCCGGTTTTCCAACCTGCGCACGGCTGCCACCCATTCGCTTGGAAACGAACGTGGCAGCTCTCATCTGTAAACGGAGCTTCTCGAATGACCCACCTTCTGACCACCCCCCTCGCCTTCCACCCAACCGGCCACGCTCAGCTAAATCAAATGCTGTTCAGCGTCACGCCCAATATTGCAGCCAGCGACGCCTTAAATAGCGCTTCGGAAATTCTGTCAGCCGCCGCCCACTCATTGGAGGCCGCTGCAACCGGCGCCAGCATCATCGATGCTCATCAGGCCTTTTTGCTGTGTCACGCCCTGCGCGCGGCAAAAGCGACCGTGGATGCGCTCACTCAGTAACACGATCCATGACCCGGCCCGCCGGATGGCAACCGTCGGGCTTATAGACCCGTGTGGTGGAAGCAGGATAGTTCGCCAGCTTTTCAACCGGCCTGCGTGGCCGCACCAGCAATTCGCCCCCGCAGTTAGGGCAAAGCCCACCCAGTGTCTGCTCCGAACAGGACGCACAAAACGTACACTCAAATGAGCAAATACGTGCCAGAGGTGAATCAGGCGGCAATTCGCAATTACAGCACTCGCAATTGGGGCGTAATTCGAGCATGGGCACCTTACCTTGAACGAATAGATTTCCAGCCTACATTTAAGACGGTTCCCACGATTTGCGATTCATCAATAGCAAATTAATCGCACTTTTTTCATGCGTTGGCTTCAAATAGTCCCAAGCGCCTATTCCATGCGCACCCAGAGAGCCCTATAACTAGGCATGCCCCATGACAGCCCTCCCCCACCCCCATCATCTGTGCTGAGCGCGCTGCGCGCCGGTACTCAAACCTTGCATGTAGCCCTCGAAAAACGCCTGCCGTTTTTCTCCGAGAGGCTTGATCTTGAGTGCTACAAACAGTTACTGGCGGCGTATTACGGTTTCTATCAGCCACTGGAGAGCAACCTGCGGGCTTGCACACTTCCTGATGGGTTCGAGCTGTCGACACGGCTCAAAACACCGGCGCTGCGGCAGGATTTGCGCGCCCTGAATGTGCACATCCCGTCATTACCCGTGTGCGACACCCTGCCGCCACTCGACCACCCTGCCAGTGTGCTCGGCGTGTTGTACGTGCTCGAAGGCGCCACACTGGGCGGCAATGTACTGCGCAAGCACCTGTTCGAGCAGCTAGGCCTGGATACGGACAACGGTTGCGCATTTCTCTATGTTTATGGGCAAGCCACGGGCATGCAATGGAAGGCGTTTCTCGATTTTCTAGGCAGCGTGCCACTCGATGCTCCATCGCGAGCTCTGGTCGTACACGCTGCCTGTTCTACGTTTAGTTGCTTCGAGCAGTGGCTCGAACGTCAGGAGGTTTTGTTATGACCCCACTCGACCCTCAGGCCTTTGAGGTGTTGCTGGCCAATTGTGCCGATGAGCCGATCCGCTATCCCGGCGCGATACAGCCGCACGGTCTGTTAGTGACGCTGACTGAACCCGACCTGCGAATTCAGCAAATCAGTACCAACGTGCACGCCCTGTTCGGATTAACTGCCGAATCGCTGCTGGGCCAGCCGCTGTGCGCCCTCACCGACGACGAGGCGGCACTCGCCGTACGAAAGGCCAGTGAGTATCCGTCGCTGAGCGAAGCACCGCCTCTGGCCTTGAGCCTGCAAGGCGGCGACTACGAAGGCCTGCTGCACCGCGAAGAAGGTCTATTGGTGCTGGAACTGGAGTTGAAACCCGACGCTTCAGCGCTTGAGAGCACCATGAGCAAGGTGCGCAACCTGAGCCGCATGCTGCAACGGCTACAAGCGGCAACGACGCTGCCAGCGCTCTATGAGATCTGCGTACGCGAAATACAGGCCCTCACGGGTTATGACCGCGTGCTGATTTACCGCTTCGAGGAAGAGGGTCATGGGCAGGTGATTGCCGAAGCGTCCTCCCCGTCCATGGAGTTGTTCAGCGGGATGTTTTTCCCGGCGTCCGATATTCCCGAGCAAGCCCGCGAGCTATACCGCACCCATTGGCTGCGCATCATCCCCAATGCCGACTACCAACCCGTGGCGTTGCTGCCGCTTCTGCGCCCGGACACCGGCGCCCCGCTGGACCTGAGTGGCGCGGCCCTGCGCAGTGTTTCTCCGATTCACTGTCAGTACATGAAGAACATGGGCGTGCTGTCGTCCATGAGCATCTCCTTGATGGACGGCGACCGGTTGTGGGGCCTGATCAGTTGCGGGCATCGCCAGCCACTGCATGTACCCCATGAACTGCGCATGGCCTGCCAGACCATTGGTCAGGTCTTGTCATTGCAAATCAGTGCTCTGCAGACCCTGGAGATCAGCCGTCAGCGCGACGCCAAGATGGACGCCCTGGTGATCTTGAACGATGCCATGGTGAACAGCCCCGAGGCCGTGTTCGATGGTTTGGTGCAAACGCCTGAGACGCTGATGCAACTGACGGGCGCCAGTGGTGTGGCGATTCTTGAAGACAAGGCACTGCATTGTTATGGCCTGTGCCCTTCGCCACAGGCTATCCGCTCATTGCATCAATGGTTCAGGGACAGCGGCAAGTCGGTGCTCTCCAGCCACAACCTCAGCGGGGTCTATGCCCCCGCACAAGCGTACAAGGACGTCGCCAGCGGCCTGCTGGCCATGAGCCTGCCCAAACCCGTCGATAACGCTGTGATGTGGTTTCGCAGCGAGGTCAAGGAGAGCATCCAGTGGAGCGGTGACCCCAACAAGCCGCTGAACCTGGAGCCCAGTGCCAACGGCCTGCGCTTAAGCCCGCGCACCTCGTTCGAAATCTGGAAGGTGGAGATGGATGGCATCTCCACCCCTTGGAGCCACGGGGATTTGTTCGCTGCCAATGACCTGCGCCGCTCGGCACTGGAAAATGACCTGTCGCGTCAGGTTGTGCGCGAGCAGGCCGCAGTTCGAGCGCGCGATGAACTGGTGGCGGTGGTGTCACATGACCTGCGTAACCCCATGACCATCATTTCGATGCTGTGCGGCATGATGCAAAAAGCCTTCAGCAACAACGGCCCGCACACCTCGCGGCGCATTACCTCAGCCATCGACACCATGCAGCAAGCCAGCAACCGCATGAGTGTGCTGCTGGATGATTTGCTCGACACGTCCAAAATCGAAGCCGGGCGCTACACCATCAGCCCGCAATCGCTGGATGTGAGTCAGATTTTTGAGGAGGCGTTTTCGTTGCTCACGCCGCTGGCGCTGGAGAAGGCTGTGGAGCTGACCTTTCACGCCGAGCCGGATCTGAAAATGCATGCCGACCCTGAGCGCCTGTTTCAAGTGCTGTCCAACTTGATCGGCAATGCGATCAAGTTCACCCCGGCACAAGGCAAAATCGGCGTGGTGGCGATGTCCAACGGCGATGACATTGTTTTCAGCGTGCGCGACTCTGGCAAAGGCATTGCGCCTGAGCAACTGCCTCACATCTTCGACCGTTACTGGACGGCCAAAGAAGGCAATGCACTGGGCACAGGGTTAGGCCTGTATATCTCCCAGGGCATTATCAAGGCCCACGGCGGCCAACTGCTGGCCGAAAGTACGCTGGGTGAAGGCAGCGAGTTCCGCTTCACGGTGCCCAAAACGGCCTGACACCCCACTTGCACCCACAAAAAAGCCGCCACCCCTAAGGGTGGCGGCTTTTTGCGTCACTCAACCGTAAACACCGTCCTGGTGCCTAGTTGAGTACCGTTGCCCCCAGTCTCTCAATGCGCCGACGACGTGCCACCAGCAGGCCCGCCGCCACCACCAGGATGCTCAGCAAACCCGTGGCCATGATTTCCACCCGATGGGCTTCCTGAAACAGCATGACGGTCAGAATTGCCACGATAAACACGATCACTGCCCACGTCAGACCCGGGAACAGCCACATCTTGAACGAGATGGTTTCACCCAGCGCCATCCGCTTTTGACGCATGCGCAGTTGCGACACGGCAATCACCAGGTACACCAACAGGGCGATAGCACCGGAGCTGGCCAGCAAGAATTCAAACACGGCAGCCGGGGCCACGTAGTTGGCGAACACCGCCAAAAATGCTGCGCCTGTGGACATCATCACCGCCCAGTATGGCGTGCCGCTGGCGTTGGTACGCTTGGCCGCAGCAGGGGCGTCACCGCGTTTGCTCAGCGAGAAGAGCATGCGTGACGAGGTGTACAGCGCCGAGTTCAGGCAGCTGGTGACCGCGATCAACACCACAATATCAACGATCAATTTGGCATTCGGAATGCCCATGCGATCGAGTACGGTCTGGTAGGAGCCAAATTGAGCAAGGCCCGCATCGTTCCACGGCACCAAGGCCACAACAATGAAGATCGACACCAGATAGAACAAGCCAATCCGCCAGATCACCGAGTTGGTGGCCTTGGTGATTTGTTTGCTCGGGTCTTTGGATTCTGCAGCGGCAATGGTGACGATTTCTGTGCCCATAAACGAGAACATGGTCGTCAACATGGCAGCGAGTACAGCACCCAGACCGTTAGGCATAAACCCGATGGTATCGACCAGATGCGACACACCGCTGACCTGGCTGTTCGGCAAGAAGCCGAAAATCGCCATTACGCCCAGGATGATGAAGCCGACAATGGCCAGCACTTTGACCAGCGCAAACCAGAATTCGAACTCGCCGTAGTTTTTGACGCTGAACAGGTTGGTCGCGGTCAGTAACAGGGTGATGACCAAGGTAAACACCCAGACTTCGGTGCCCGGAAACCACGCATGCAAGATGGTCGCGGCCGCGACGGCTTCCAGCGGAATCACCAATACCCAGAACCACCAGTACAACCAACCAATGGTGAAACCGGCCCAATGCCCAATGGCACGGTCCGCGTAGGTGGAGAACGAACCGGTGTCCGGCGAGGCAACGGCCATTTCGGCCAGCATGCGCATCACCAGTACCACCAATGTGCCCGCTGCGGCGTAGGCCAGCAGCACAGCAGGACCCGCTTGTGCAATCGCGTGTCCGGAGCCGACAAACAAGCCGGCACCAATGACCCCGGCAATTGACAGCATGGTCACATGCCGTGGCTTGAGCCCTTGCTCCAGGTCGTTAGAGGTTTGCATATTGCTCATGGGACTACCTTTGCAGTGAAAGCCATTCCGAGCGCCGCGTAGGGTTACCTTCTCGTAAAAAGTAACATACGGGGCGTTTAAAATTATTGACGCAATAAGTGCGCCAAAATGTGACAAGTGCACAGTTTTAGCGGCTTGCAACGACGAGATGGCACATTGCAACCCTTTGGCAGCCATAGATTTTCGCGAATCCGTTACCGTAACACTCAGTTACAGAGTGCCAGACGCACCAAAAATACCCAAAACTGCCCATATCGCCTAAAAGCGGTGCACAACTTGACCCTTTAGTAGGTTCGCGCTTCCAACACCGGGCCAAAGCTGGCAACATCGCGACCTTTTTTACGCGACACCTGTCTGGCCGAACGGCGCACAACAGGGTTGTGTTGTTGTCGACGCGACAGTCAGCTGTAGCGATGCGACACACGACAACCTTGAGGCTTTTATGTGCTGCGAGGACGGCTGGTTGCCTTGGCGGCCCTATGCTAGCTTGGCCTGCGCCATGCTCCACGCACGTCGCCTAACAGCAGGTTCGCACCCGAACACAATGAGGAACGCACATGGCTTTGGCCACGCCCGCGCTTGAAATCCGCAACTTGCACAAACGCTACGGCGAGCTTGAGGTCCTTAAAGGAATCTCGCTGACCGCACGCGACGGCGACGTGATCTCGATCCTGGGTTCTTCCGGTTCAGGCAAGTCCACCCTGTTGCGCTGCATCAACCTGCTGGAAAACCCGCACGAGGGCCAGATTCTGGTCGCCGGCGAAGAGCTCAAACTCAAAAAAGCCAAAAACGGCGAACTGGTCGCGGCCGATGGCAAGCAGATCAATCGCATGCGCAGTGAACTGGGTTTTGTGTTTCAAAACTTTAACCTGTGGCCGCACATGACCATCCTCGACAACATCATCGAGGCGCCACGGCGTGTGTTGGGCCAGAGCAAAGCCGAGGCCATCGAAGTGGCTGAAGCCTTGCTGGCCAAGGTTGGCATTGCTGACAAGCGCCACGCCTACCCGTCCGAGTTGTCCGGTGGCCAGCAACAACGTGCTGCCATTGCCCGCACGCTGGCCATGCAGCCCAAAGTCATTCTGTTCGATGAACCGACATCCGCGCTTGACCCGGAAATGGTCCAGGAAGTACTTAATGTGATCCGCGCGCTCGCCGAAGAAGGCCGCACTATGCTGTTGGTCACCCATGAGATGGGCTTTGCTCGTCAGGTGTCCACCGAAGTGGTGTTTTTGCACCAGGGCCTGATCGAAGAGCAAGGGTCGCCTGAACAGGTGTTCGACAACCCGGTTTCCGCGCGCTGCAAACAATTCATGTCCAGCAATCGCTAACGGAGCAACACGAATGCAGAACTATAAAAAGTTTCTTCTGGCCGCTGCCGCCACGCTGGTGTTCAGCGCCAATGCCTTGGCTGTGGATAAGTACAAAGTGGGTATTGAGGGCGCTTACCCTCCGTTCAACAACAAGAACGCCAGCGGTGAAGTGGTCGGTTTTGACGCGGATATTGCGAAGGCCCTGTGCGCCAAAATGAAAGCCGAGTGTGAAATCGTCACCTCGGACTGGGATGGCATCATCCCGGCGCTGAACGCCAAAAAGTTCGACTTCATCGTGTCTTCGCTGTCGATTACTGACGAGCGCAAGCAAGCGGTGGATTTCACCGACCCTTACTACTCCAACAAGCAACAGTTCATCGCGCCTAAAGATGTCGACTTCAAGACCGACATTGACTCGCTCAAAGGCAAAACCCTTGGCACTCAGCGCTCGACTCAAGCCGCCACCTGGCTGGAAGACAACCTGGGGTCAGACGCGACGGTCTCTTTGTATGACACTCAGGAAAACGCCTACCTGGACCTGACGTCTGGCCGTGTGGATGCCTTGTTGGCTGACAAATACGCCAACTACGACTGGCTCAAAAGTGAAGCCGGTCAGGCATATGAATTTAAAGGCGAGCCTGTCAACGAAGACGACAAGGTCGGTATCGCGTTGCGCAAAGGCGATAACGAACTGCGTACCAAACTGAACCTTGCGCTCAAAGAAATCAAAGAAGACGGCACCTACAAGAAGATCAATGATAGGTATTTCCCATTCAGCATTGAATGATCTGCCTGACCGGTGCTGCCTCGCGCAGCACCGGTCCCTAGCAAAGCCAACCTAACCTATGACTATCGATTTATACGGATTCGGCCCGGCGCTTGCCGCTGGCGCGCTGATGACCGTCAAACTGGCACTTTCTGCGCTGTGTCTGGGCCTGGTGCTCGGATTGCTCGGTGCCCTGGCCAAAACGTCCCCCTACAAGCCCCTTAAATGGCTGGGTGGCACCTATTCGACCCTGGTACGCGGCGTTCCCGAGCTGCTCTGGGTGCTGCTGATCTACTTTGGCAGCGTCAATGCCGTTCGCGCTATCGGTGAGTTCATCGGCATGCCAGACCTCACCCTGAGCGCTTTCGCCGCGGGCGTGATCGCGTTGGGCCTGTGCTTTGGTGCTTATGCCACCGAAGTATTTCGTGGCGCCATTCTGGCCATCCCCAAAGGCCACCGTGAAGCGGGCATGGCATTGGGCCTGTCCAAGCCGCGTATTTTCACCCGGCTGGTGTTGCCGCAAATGTGGCGCATCGCCCTGCCCGGCCTGGGCAATTTGTTCATGATTCTGATGAAAGACACCGCGCTGGTGTCGGTTATCGGGCTGGAAGAAATCATGCGTCAGGCGCAAAACGCCGTGACCTTCGCCAAACACCCGTTCACCTTCTACATGGTGGCTGCCGTGATGTACCTGGGCCTGACCGTACTGGCCATGGGCACCATGCACGTGCTTGAAAAACGCGCGGCGCGCGGCTTCGTGAGGAGAACGTAATGTTGTTGGAACTCTTCATCAAGTGGCTGCCCAAGCTGATTCAAGGCGCAACCTTGACGCTGGAACTGACGGCAATCTCGGTCATCGCCGGTTTGATCGTCGCCATTCCGCTGGGCATCGCCCGCTCATCCAAGCTGTGGTACGTGCGCTCGTTACCGTATGCGTACATCTTTTTCTTCCGCGGCACGCCGCTGCTGATTCAGTTGTTTCTGGTCTATTACGGCCTCGGGCAGTTTGAAGTGGTGCGTGACAGCGTGTTGTGGCCGTATCTGCGTAGCCCGTTCTGGTGCGCGGTCATTACCATGACCCTGCACACGGCGGCCTATATCGCCGAGATTCTGCGTGGGGCGATTCAGGCCATTCCGCCGGGTGAAATCGAGGCGGCACGTGCGTTGGGCATGTCGCGCTTCAAAACACTGGTGCATATCGTGATGCCCCGAGCTGCACGCATCGGCCTGCCGGCGTACAGCAACGAAGTGATCCTGATGCTCAAGGCCAGCTCGCTGGCCAGCACCGTGACCCTGCTGGAACTGACGGGCATGACCCGCACCATCATTGCCCGCACGTACCAGACGGTGGACATGTTCCTGATTGCCGGCCTGATTTATCTGGTGATGTCATTTGTACTGATTCAGGGCTTCAAGCTGCTGGAGCGCTGGTTGCGCGTCGATGCCTGCCAAGGGCGCTGATCTGCTCGCCCACTTCAAGGCACTGGACACGTACCTGCGTGATCACCAGTACCTGTGGCGCCCACGGCCATTCACCCAGTTGAATGTGCCGTGGGAAGCGCACCACCCCCACCTCTCTCAGTGGTTGCGCCAACGCTCACTGCAAGACGCCGAAGCCTGCCATAACGCCCCTCACGACTTGATCGCGCCTGCACCGTTCTCTGAGTGGGCGGCTACCTCGCTTGCCCTGAGCGCCATGCCTCGGCTGCCTGAACACCCACTTACGCCCGCCGCCGCGCGTTTGCAGGTGGACGTGCCGGGCCGCAAATGGCAGCAAATCGAAGCGTTCGCACAACGTCTGGGTTTCAAAGAAGCACCTGAGCACTGGCTCGACTGGTGCGCAGGTAAAGGCCATCTGGGCCGCCGCTTACTCGGCCCCGGCCAGCAACTGACGTGCCTGGAATACGACCCGGCGCTGATCGAATCCGGGCAGCACCTGAGCCAACGCCATCATTTCCCGGCCCGGCATGTACAACAGGATGTGTTGCTTGCCGATGCCGCGTTACAGCTCACTGCACAGATGACGCCCGTGGCGCTGCATGCCTGTGGCGATTTACATGTGCGACTGCTGCAACTGGCCAGCGCTGCGGGCTGTGCACAACTTGCCCTCTCGCCCTGCTGCTATAACCGCATTGAGGCGTCGCACTATCAGCCGTTGTCCACGGCGGCCAAAGCGTCAGCGTTGCAGTTGTCGCAAGAAGACTTGAGCTTGCCCATGAGTGAAACCGTAACGGCCGGTAGCCGTGTGCGGCGTCAGCGCGATGAGTCGATGGCGCGGCGCTTGGGGTTTGATCTGTGGCAGCGCCAGCGACGTGGCAGTGAAGACTACTTATCCACACCCTCACTGCCCAGCGCCTGGCTAAACAAGCCATTTGCGCAGTATTGCGAGGACTTGGCGGCGCTCAAGCAGTTATCCACAGCAGGCGACGAAGATTGGGTGGCATTGGAAGCTGCAGGCTGGGAGCGACTGGCACAGGTGCGTAATCTTGAGTTGGTGCGCGGGCTTTTCCGTCGGCCGCTGGAGGTATGGCTGGTGCTGGATCGAGCGTTGTACCTGCGTGAAAACGGCTACGACGTGCAGGTCGGCGAGTTTTGCGACAGCCAGCTGACGCCGCGCAATTTGATGGTGCTGGCCCAGCGCTGTGGATAACTTCAGGGCCTGCCCTCACCCGGAGGGAGAGGGTACTGACCGCATGCGCCTTCAATAACAACACCCATCAGCTCCCTCTCCCTTTGGGAGAGGGATGGGGTGAGGGTGCTACTACGACCCGCGATACGTCGAGAAACCATACGGGCTGAGCAACAACGGAATGTGGTAATGCTGGTCCACATTCTTCACTTCAAAAATCACCGGAATTTCCGGGAAGAAAGTGTCACGCCCAACCTTTTTGAAATACTCGCCCGTTTTGAACACCACACGATACTCGCCTGCCTCCAGCGCTTGCTTGGCCGGAAACAATTCGCCAATGCGCCCTTGTTCGTTGGTCACGCCCTGAGACAACGACTGCCAGTCCTTGCCTACGTGTTTTTCCAGCGTCACGCTCACGCCCGGTGAAGGCAAGCCGTTCTCCAGATTAAGCACGTGCACGCTCAACGGGTTGCCCGCCGCCAATACCAGGCTGGAGAAGGCGCTCAGGCCCAAAGCCGCTACTGTCATTCGCAAAGCATTCATGGTTCGTCCTCAAGTAATGGTTAAAAAACACTCAACTCAGCGTTGAGTTTTCAGGCCAATTTGTTCAGCCGCTTTGTTTGCGCACGCTTCGTCTTGCTCTGCGCCTCCCGCTCCCGCTATCCCAAGGGCGCCCACCAGTTCACTGTCGGCAAACAACGGCACACCGCCGCCCAACAACAGCAACTCGGCAATGGAGTTGAGGTTGGCCGCTTCAGGGTTGGTGCGGGCACGCTCGGCAAACAGCCGGGTCGGGGTTTTGGTCGACAGTGCGGTGTAGGCCTTGCGCTGGCTGGCCAGCAAGTTGTGCGGGCCAACACTTTCCGGGCGCATGGCTGCCAGCACATTGGCGCCGCGGTCCAGCACGGTCAGCGCACCGGTACACTGGGTGAGCGCGGCGTCTGCCAGTTGGCGGGCGGTGGCCAGATCCAGGTCGGCATGGCGCACCAGATTAGGCGCGGCAATCGCACTGCCCGTTACACCCAGGGCAGTCCATATCAATAGGGTTTTCAACATGATGGGCACACTCCTGTTCGAATGCGCCCACCTTAACCAGTGACCTCCGTCAGAACCCCGTCAGTTGCATTACAAGTTTGTAATAGGCAACCCGCGTGAACACGCCTAGCCTGTGCAGACGATTGATCGAGGTGTGCGATGCGTTTGTTAGTGGTTGAAGACGAAGCCAAAACAGCAGATTTCCTGGCCAAAGGCCTGAAGGAGTCAGGTTTTGCGGTGGATGTGGCGCTGAACGGGCTCGACGGCCGTTATTTTATTGAGCAGCAGGAATACGACCTGATCATCCTGGACGTCATGCTGCCGGGTCTTAATGGCTGGCAATTGCTGCAACTGATTCGCCAGCGCGGTGCTACGCCGGTACTGTTCCTGACCGCCAAAGACGCCATTGAAGACCGCGTTCGCGGCCTTGAACTGGGTGCCGATGATTATCTGCTCAAGCCTTTCGCCTTTGCCGAATTACTGGCGCGGGTGCGCACGCTGCTGCGACGCGGCCCACTGCGCGAAGCCGAGTCCTACAGCATTGCCGACCTTGAAATTGACGTGCTGCGACGTCGCGTCAGCCGGGGCGGACAACGTATCAGCCTGACCAACAAAGAGTTCGCGCTGTTGCAACTGCTGGCCAGCCGCCAGGGCGAAGTCTTATCGCGCACCTTGATTGCCTCTCAGGTCTGGAACCTCAACTTCGACAGCGACACCAACATGGTCGAAGTGGCTGTGCGCCGTCTGCGCTCCAAAGTCGACGACCCTTACATGCCCAAACTGATTCACACCGTGCGCGGCGTCGGCTATCAGTTGGAAGCCCCCGATGAGTAAATCCATCGCCTGGCGTCTGGCGCTGGCGATTGCATTGACCTGCGCCTTGGTTCTGAGTGCGATCGGAGTGTTTCTGTATCGCTCACTGGCGTCGGAGCTGGCCTTTAGGGACGATCAGGCGTTACTCGGCCGCCTTGAACAAGTACGGGCCCTGTTGCACGACAGCGACAGCCTGGAGGCCCTGCAAGAGCGCCCACGGCTGTACCAGAACATGCTGGGCAACGTGGACAGCGTGCTGCGGGTGGAACGTGAAGATGGCAGCCCATTGATTGCCATCAACCCGCATCAACAACCCTTGCCCAATGTGCCCGCCATTGCTCAGGTACAGGCGCCCCAACGCAGCGACATTCATACTGTAGAGGCAATGATCGTACTGGCCGGGTTCGCTCAGGGCCCCGCCGGCGAAACCCTTAATGTGCTGGTCGGTAAACGCCTTGATGAACGTGAGCACATGCTCGCCAGCTACCGTCTGCGCTTGTATGGCGCCGTGGGAGTGGGCGCCTTGCTGGCGTTCGGGCTTGGCTTGCTGCTCTTGCGCCGCGGCCTGTTGCCCCTGCGCGAGCTGGCGCAAAGCATGCGCGGCATCGACCCGCGCAGCCTTGATCAGCGCATGCCAACCGATGCGGTGCCGACTGAACTCAAAGAGCCGGTACAGGCGCTGAACGCCATGCTGGCGCGCCTTGAAGACAGCTTTGCGCGGCTATCGCAATTTTCGGCGGATCTGGCCCATGAAATCCGCACGCCCCTGCACAACCTGTTGGGCAGCAACAGCCTGGCCTTGAATCAACCCCGCAGCCCTGCCGACTATCAGGACGTGCTGGCCTCCAATATTGAGGAATACGAGCGTCTTAACCGGATGGCCGAAAACCTGATGTTTCTCGCCCGCGCTGAACACGGCCAGCGCCCTCTGAACCTGCAAACGCTGGATCTGCATGAGGTGGGTAACGAGCTCTGTGATTACTTCGAGGCGCTGGCCGAAGATCGCCAACTGAACATTGAAAATCAGCTCAATGGCTCACTGATGGCCGACCAGCAACTGCTGCAACGGGCCCTGGGCAACTTGCTGGCCAATGCCGTGCGCCATGCCCAAGCGGGTTCAACCCTGCACTTGCAACGCCGTGATGATGAGACGATGTGCTGGGTGGGCGTGCACAACCTCGGCCAACCGATTGCCACGCAGCATCTCGACAAACTGTTCGATCGCTTCTACCGGGTTGACCCGTCACGCGCCCAACCGGGCGACTCGGGCGGGTTGGGGCTGGCGATAGTGCAGTCCATCATGCACCTGCATGGCGGCCAGGTTCAGGTACGCAGCGATGCTCAAGGCACACTGTTTGAGCTGGGGTTCAGCAAGCTCGAGAATTCGGTTTGAAAGGTCAACGCATCACTGATGGCATGCCCGCTGGCAGTGTTGTCGAAAATAAACCAATACTCGCTGGCTGACTTCGCCCGTGCGTGACGCGCCAAGGCCTGAAGCCGCGCCTCGCCATACTCGCTGTGGTAGATGCGCGGCGAGCCATGCAAGCGCCAATATTGCAGCCCCGCCCAGCCCCCCGGCTCAAAGCCAGCGCTCAACACCGCTGGATCGGCAGCGACGCGAGCGATGTGCAGACCTTGCATGCACGCTTCGGCGGCCGCCCACGAATCATGCCTGGGCTCCAGCGCCAATGCCCCTGTGTAGCGAGCCCGCACTGCCTGCAAAAACACCTGTGCAACGTGCGCGTCATAGACTAATGACAGCGGCAACTGCACCAGAACACACCCCAGCCGATCGCCCAGATGGCTGCACTGCGAAAAAAAATCATCCAGCAGACCTTCACAGTCTTTCAGGCGTCGCTCATGGGTGATGCTGCGGGGCAGTTTGACCGAAAAGCGAAAATCCGGCCCTACGCTGTCTGCCCATCGTTTATACGTTTGCGGCCGATGAGGACGGTAAAACGAGCTGTTGATTTCCACTGCTGAAAATTGCCCCGCATAGCGCTGCAGATGAGTGCCCTGCCCCGCGAACCGAGGCCAATAGTCTCGCCCGATGCTCCAACCGGCACAGCCAATGAAGACGCCGCTCAAAACAGCACCGGTGCTGCGTCACGCATGAAAATTTCTACGGTCTTAGGCCCGACCCCGTCGAACTCAAGTAAACGGCGCTCGAAGGCCTGTCGATCATAATTGGCGCTATACAGCGAATTGAAACGCCCCCCGTACTCATTGACCAGTTTGAGGGCCAACGCTGACAGGCGGGTGGCCGTGGACTCGTCATAGCGCACGTAATGGGCCTTGCCGAGAATCGCCACCAGTTGGCGATGGGACAGTCGAGCCAGACGGTCTGGCGAGTCGCACCCATGCTCATTCACCAGCAGGTGGTAAGCCTTGGCGGCAATAGGCGCCTGAATCCGCTTGCCCATCAAAAAGCTGGCCACAAACCATTTGAACAAGGCGCACTCATCTTTGGCGTCCAGCGTGATGCCCAAATCATGGGCAGTGATCACTTCAGTCATGGCGCTTGCCCCCTCAAACCCTGTACAGGTATGAAAAAGACAGCCATCAGAAGTTCGATTTTTCGGGCCTGCTGACGAAAGAGTAAAAATAGTCTGTTATCAGGGGTTTACAAGCTCAAACATCCGGGTATACTCGTCGCCCATAACGCCGGTATAGCTCAGTTGGTAGAGCAACTGACTTGTAATCAGTAGGTCCCGAGTTCGACTCTTGGTGCCGGCACCATACAAAGCTTCACAGACAGTTTTCACAGTCTTTGAAGCTCCCGAAAAACCCGCCTTCTGGCGGGTTTTTTCGTTTTGGCCTTTCGAAAGTAGCGGATGGCAGACAATCCCCTCAAGGAGCGAAACAAGTGACACTCGAAGGAAAAGACGTTTGGTTGTCCGTCGCCAGAAAAACACTGAGCAGCTTGATAGGGGCCATCTGTGGCGCTGCATTGTCTTATCTGTTGCTGTGGATGAACAAAGATCTCCTAACGCTAGGCCTATTTGCTCTGGGCTGTTTAATATTTCTCCTGATCACCTTCTTGGTATACATACTCAAGGGCCCCAAAAAACGTGCCCTTAGCAGCCAGTTTTGCCCCTATCTCTTGAGAGATATTTTTAAGTCTCTTTTCAATACGCTTTTGTTTGCTACGGCGGTTTTCAAGGTGACTTTGTGCATTTATGCATCCAAAAGCACTGCAAGCACTCCTTTTTATGAAGCGTTGCCCAAAGCCATTCAAGACCAAATAAATTTTGATCAACCGAGTCACCAATTGCTTGGGACTCTTCTGATCACCTTCAGCCTCTACCTGTTGTTCAACCTCGTATTGAACTTCATTAATACAGACAGCGAAAAGAAAGCCAAAGAACTCAACGTATGAGCACTTGGGGCCAGACCTAAATCACAGCGCGAAAAAAAGCCCCGACACGTCGGGGCTTTTTTATTCAGATATCCAGCCTGTCTGTCAGGCCGGTAGCATCAGAAAATGCTGATCGGGTAATCAACATACACGCGCACTTCGTTGCCGCCGACGTTGTAGGCGCTGGCGTTGTTCGATACACGCAACCACGAACCACGCAGACGCACGCTCAGGTCTTTGACCGGGCCGCTTTGCACAACGTATTTCGCCTGGTTGAAAATTTCACGCTCGGTACCACGACCACGGCCAGTGCCGTCGTCGATGTTGGTGCCGCGTACGTAAGCAATGTTGTAAGTCAGACCCGGAATGCCTACGGAGCCGAAGTCGAAGCCGTAACCCAACTGCCACGAACGCTCGTCTTTGGCGTTGAAGTCAGACCAGTAGGAGTTGGCCAGCAGGATGGTATTGCCGCCATCGCCCACGCCTTCCGCATTGCGGTAGCCGCCGTACGGGTAGCCGATTTCGCCGGTGCTGCTCTGGAACGCCAATGTCACGGTATGCGCGTCAAAGGCGTAGGTGCTCGCCAGGCTCCAGATCTTGTTGTCCTGACCATCAAGCTTCAGCACATCACGGGCATAGTCTTCGTTGAGGTGCGTGCGGTAGCCGTTGAAGTCAAACGTCAGGGACTGTTTGTCTGGCAGCGCAAGTACGTAGGTCATGCCCAGGTATTGTTTACGCAGCTCTTCTTTCATTTCGGAGCCGTACAGCGACGCCGTGAAGTTGTCGGTGAACTTGTAGCTACCGCCGAAGACGTCGATGCGCTTCAGGTCACCACTGTCGCGGCCGTCGGCACTTTTACGCGACTCGGCGGTGAAACGACCGACATTCAACTCAAGGCCGTCGATCTCTTTGGAGGTCAACAGGGTGCCGGTGTAACTTTCAGGCATCAGACGCGAATTGTCGTACATCAATACCGGCAGGGCCGGCATTTGATCACCGTACTTGAGCACGGTGTTGGAAACGCGCACTTTGACCGCTGCGCCCGCTTTAGCAATATCACGCGCGGCTTTACCGCTGTCGCCTTGCTTAAAGAAGTCGATGCCGCCCGCGCCGCTGTTGCCGCGGCCGCCGTCCAGACGCAGTGCGTAGATACCAAAGGCATCTACACCCACGCCCACGGTGCCTTGAGTAAAGCCCGAGGAGAACGTACCCAGGAAGCCTTGGCCCCATTCGGCTTTATCTTGTTTGTGATGCTTGTAGTCACGGCTGATGTAGGCGTTACGCGCCAGTACATCGAGGTGGCTATCTTCAACAAAACCTTTTGAATCAGCTTGATCGTTAGCCATGACTTGGGTGGCACTAAGTACGCCCAAAGCGATAAGGCCTATTCGCTTTTTGTACATATTATTTTCCTTATTTCTGAATAGAGCGCGCTGTGGAATTCAAGCTGAAACATTGAGTGGTGGTTGCTTCACATAAACAAAAAAGACCTGCACGAAAACGGCGTGCCGGTCTTTCAGAAAGTTGGTGTATGGCTATGCGCCACAGGCGTTGGCGCGAATCCTATCCGGCGTGATGGCGAGGTGTCAATTTCGTGAAAAAATTGTTAATTGGCAGGAGATTGTTTCACTTTGCTGCAAATGACAGAAAGTGTGGTTGATGAATAGGCGTGGGCATTACCTGTAGTCGCAAAATGGCACACGTCGGCGTGTCAGGTTTTACGACGGCTTTGCCGCCGATCGCAGCCTTCGTTCCTCGGTAGCGGCTACAACGATCCTTAACCTGTAGCCGCTGCCGAAGGCTGCGATCGAGCGCGAAGCGGTCGCAAAATGGCACACGTCGGTGCGTCAGATTTTACGACGGCTTTGCCGCCGATCGCAGCCTTCGTTTCTCGTCAGCGGCTACAGCGATCCTTAACCTGTAGCCGCTGCCGAAGGCTGCGATCGAGCGCGAAGCGGTCGCAAAATGGCACACGTCGGTGCGTCAGGTTTTACGACGGCTTTGCCGCCGATCGCAGCCTTCGCTCCTCGTCAGCGGCTACAGCGATCCTTAACCTGTAGCCGCTGCCGAAGGCTGCGATCGAGCGCGAAGCGGTCGCAAAATGGCACACGTCGGCGTGTCATGTTTTACGACGGCTTTGCCGCCGATCGCAGCCTTCGTTCCTCGGCAGCGGCTACAGCGATCCTTAACCTGTAGCCGCTGCCGAAGGCTGCGATCGAGCGCGAAGCGGTCGCGGCCTTTGTTCCTCGTCAGCGGCTACTCATGTTGTGCCGCCAATTATGCTTTGTGCGGCGCGGGTTGCTGTTGAGTCAGACAATGGATGTTTCCGCCACCCAACAGCAACTCGCGACCCGGCACCATCACTACTTCGTGTTGCGGGAAGAGTTTTTGCAAAATGACTTTGGCTTGCGCGTCCATCGGGTCGTTAAAGCTGGGGGCGATAATGCCGCCGTTAACAATCAGGAAGTTCACGTAAGAACCGGCCAATCGCTCGGATGGATTGCGATCTTGACTGCCCACCACTTTATCAACGCCATCGCACTCTTCCTGAGTCGCATGAATCGGCCCCGGGATCGGCATTTTGTGCACCACAAACGGACGACCTTTGGCATCGGTGCTGGTCAGCAACACGTTCATCGCCGCGTGGCAGCGCACATAGTTAGGGTCGCGTTCGTCGTCCGTCCAGGCCAATAACACTTCACCCGGCGCTACGTAACAGCAGAAGTTATCCACATGCCCGTCGGTTTCGTCATTGAACAGACCGTCCGGCAACCAGATGATTTTATCCACAGCCAGATTGGAGCGCAGAACGTCCTCAATCTCCTGACGCGACAAGTGCGGGTTACGGTTACGGTTCATCAAGCACTCAGCGGTGGTGATCAGCGTCCCTTCGCCATCGACGTGAATGGAGCCGCCTTCCAGCACAAATCCCTCGGTGTAATAACGCGGGCAACGTTCAATTTCGAGCACCTTGCTGCCCACTTGCTGGTCGCAGTTCCACGGGAAGTACAAACCGCCCTCCAAGCCACCCCACGCATTGAAGTCCCAGTTCACACCACGCACTTCACCCTGGTCGTTGATGACAAAGGTTGGGCCGCTGTCACGTACCCACGCATCATCGCTGGACATCTCGACGACACGAATATTCGGCATATCCAGTTGCGCCCTGGCGTTTTCGTACTGGCCAGCCGACACGCCGACGGTCACCGGTTCGAAGCGTGCAATGGCCTTGGCAACAGCCACATGCGCGGCTTGGGCAGGCTTGCCGCCCAAACGCCAGTTGTCAGGCCGCTCTGGCCAGATCATCCAGGTTTGAGTCTGCGGCGCCCATTCTGCGGGCATGTAAAAACCGTCAGCGCGGGGTGAACTGTGCAAAGTAGTCATCGAAATCGGGGCTCCTGAAGGCTGCCAAAGGGAAAATTCACAGGCGACATTTCTGAAATATGGACGCGAGCCTGGCATGCATCAACTATAGGCGCCTTTATAGTCGATAAATATCTGCATTAGAACGATCCAGACACTTATAAAATAAAAATAACCAGAATATTGCCGATATAAATCTATTTTGTTGCGAGTCGGTCACGCGTGGGCAGTCAAAAATGTGGGTGTTCAGACGTCTTGTACTTGCGCCGCATCCGGCCTGCCCACAAGCTATGCGCCTCACGTTTGCAGTCCATCAAGGAATAAGGAATATCCACATGCGTATTTTAGTCACCGGCGGCGCCGGTTTTATTGGTTCGGCGCTGATCCGTCATCTGATCCAGAACACTGCGCACGAAGTGCTCAACCTCGATAAGTTGACTTACGCCGGTAACCTTGAATCGCTGCAAAGCATTGCCAAAGACACCCGCTACGAGTTCGTCCAGGCCGATATCGTCGATCAGAACGCCGTCAGCGCCGTGATCGAGCGCTTCCAGCCCGAAGCCATCATGCACTTGGCGGCCGAGTCGCACGTTGACCGCTCAATCGATGGCCCATCGGACTTTATCCAGACCAACATCGTGGGCACCTACAGCCTGCTGGAAGCCACTCGCGCCTATTGGCTGACACTCCCTGAGCCCGCCAAAAGCGCATTCCGTTTCCACCATATTTCAACTGACGAAGTGTATGGCGATCTTCACGGCGTCGACGATCTGTTCACCGAAACGACCCCATACGCACCTAGCTCACCGTATTCGGCGAGCAAAGCCGCCTCCGACCATCTGGTACGCGCCTGGAACCGCACGTACGGCTTGCCGGTTTTGCTGACCAATTGCTCGAACAACTACGGCCCTTTCCACTTCCCGGAAAAGCTTATCCCGTTGGTTATTCTTAACGCTCTGGCGGGCAAACCGCTGCCGGTGTACGGCAACGGTCTGCAAGTGCGTGACTGGCTGTTTGTTGAAGACCACGCCCGTGCGCTGTTGAAAGTTGTGACCGAAGGTGTAGTCGGCGAGACTTACAACATTGGCGGCCACAACGAACAAACCAACATTGACGTGGTACGTGGCATTTGCACGCTGCTTGAAGAGCTGGCGCCAGCACGCCCTGAAGGCGTCGCGCAGTTTTCTGACCTGATTACCTTCGTCAAAGACCGCCCGGGCCATGACCAGCGCTACGCCATCGACGCCAGCAAAATCGAACGCGAGCTGGGTTGGGTGCCCGAAGAGACATTTGAAACCGGCCTGCGCAAAACCGTGCAGTGGTACCTGGACAACCTTGAATGGTGCAAGCACGTTCAAGACGGCAGCTATCAAGGTCAGCGTCTGGGGTTCACCGAGCCCAAGGATCTGCTGGCATGAAGCACGGCCCCACGCCTCTGAAAATCCTTGTCAGCGGCAAAACCGGTCAAGTCGCCATCGAGCTGCAAAAGCAGCTTGCTGGGCTTGGCGAACTGATTGTATTGGGTCGCGATGAGCTTGATCTGAGTCAGCCCGAGCAAATCCGCCAGCAAGTTCAGGCCCACAAACCTGACTTGATCATCAACGCAGCGGCTCATACGGCAGTGGACAAGGCTGAAAGCGAACCTGACCTGGCCTTTGCAATCAACGCCATTGCGCCCGGCGTCTTCGCCCAAGAAGCGGCGGCACTGGGCATTCCGTTGATTCACTACTCCACGGACTATGTGTTCGATGGCACTAAAACTGCCCCTTACATCGAAGACGACGCACCTAACCCATTGGGCGTTTACGGCCAAAGCAAGCTCGAAGGTGAGCGCGCCATTGCTGCCGCAGGTGCCCAGCATCTGATCTTGCGCACCAGTTGGGTGTACTCCGCCCACGGCAAAAACTTCTTGCTGACCATGCAGCGTTTGCTGCAGGAACGGCCTGAGCTAGGCGTGGTGGCCGACCAGATCGGCGCACCGACGTGGGCGGGAACCATTGCCCGGAGCACGCGCATGCTGATTGAGCGCTGGCAAACAGGTCACGCCGGTGCATGGGGGGTTTACCACCTCACGGCACAAGGCGAAACCTCTTGGTTCGGCTTCACCCAAGCCATCGCCGAGCCGCTGATCGCAGCGGGTAAACCCTGTGCAGCGCTCAAACCGATACCGGCCAGCGATTATCCGACGCCGGCTGCCCGCCCTCAGAACTCGCGTCTGGATTGCAGCCGACTGGGTCGTGAATGGGGTGTCACTCAGCCCGATTGGCGCGCGGCCCTGGCCGAGTGTGTCGCCGAGCAACGCTAACCTGTGGTGGCTCCAGCAAAGAAACGGCTTGAGCCACTACATGCTTAAACTGGCGTAGGACACTTCTGATTTCTACTGGCGCGCCTTTTTCTACGCAAAAATTCGGATAGGGTCGGTGCTCTTCAGGGCATCGCACTCACCTAGACGGATTTCCCACCATGCGGCGAATAGCGTTCAGCAACAAAAAGGTTCGGGGCGTGACAAGGCGGCTCAAAGCGTTGTCACGCTGGGCCAACAGTTTCAAAGACTACTTCCCCGACGACCTCGCTCAATCTTGTCGCTACCGTAATTTCAAAATTCCCGTGCTGGCCACCCTGGTTGAAGGTAAACAAGCCACAGACGCTATTCGCAGCCAGTGTGCTCAACAGTTAATCAACGCCTGCCAACACTTGATAGACGCACGCCCCAGCGATGCACCCGATTGCCTGGTGGTTGCCTCGATCGCCCTGCCTGACATGTTCTCCAGCGAGGTCTGCATTTACACCGACCGGGATTATCACCGCGCGCATATGCAACCGTGGCACGATCAACATGGCCATAGCCAACCGATTACCGATCAAAACCTCGCCGAACAATGGGGCCTGAAGATCCCCGAAGGCATGCAATGCGTTGGGCTCTCACTTGAATTCAAAGCGCTTGACGGGTTGGAGGGGGAGTTTCGTGGGCAACGCTGGTATTTCGGTGAAATCACCCACTCAGTCCCAACCCAGCCTCGGTAGCCACCACAAAGAATTGGGTTCGCATTAAGGCTGGGTATACTGCGCCGTACTCTTGCGGCGCATGTATTTGATGATCACGACTCCCTCAGTTCCCCATAGACCCCGGTGGCGTAGCCTCGCCTTGCTGGTGCTGTGCCTGGCTCCTTTGCTGTGGCCCCTTAAGCACTTGGCCGAGCGCTATTACCGCAGTGAACTGACCGGGCAAAACCGGCAGACCCTCGACCTGTACGTCGCTAACCTGCTGGGTTCGCTGCATCGCTATGAGGTGCTGCCGCAGATTCTCGGTGAGTTGCCTGATCTGCGCGCAGTACTCGCCGACCCCGAAAACCCGCAGGTTCAGGCCAAGGCCAATGAGCTGCTAAAAGACATCAGCGCCCAGACCGGTGCCGTGGTCATGTACCTGATCGACGCTAATGGCGATACATTGGCCGCCTCCAACTGGGATAAAAGCGACAGCTTTATCGGCCGTAATTTCGCTTTTCGTCCCTATTTCAGCGAGGCGATGCAAGGCAAGCTGGGACGATTCTTCGGGCTGGGTACGACGTCGGGCAAGCGCGGCTACTATTTCGCCGCACCGATACTCGACGCCAACAAGAACATCGGGGTGCTGGTGGTCAAGGTCGATCTCGATCACACCGAACAATTGTGGGGCAACACCCCCGAGCAGTTGCTGACGACGGACAATAATGGCGTTGTCATCCTGACTTCACGCCCGGAGTGGCGTTTCAGGGCCACCCGTGAGCTCAGCCCTGAAGAGCGTCAGGATATTTTTGCCATCCTGCCCTACCCGACTCGCGACCCGCAGCCGCTCAACCTGAATTGGGATGCCTGGCTGGTGCAAACCCAGGAAATCGACGAGACCGGTTGGCGCGTCAATATCCTTGCCCCGCGCACACTGATCGACCGTCCGGTGCGGACCGTGGTGGCCATTGGCGCGGCCACGTTGTTGGTGATCGTGTTGCTCATCGGCTTGATGATGCAACGCCGACGACATTATCTGGACCGCATCGCTTTCGAAGGCAAGGCTCGTCGCGAACTGGAAATGCGTGTGGCCGAACGCACCAGCGACCTCGAAGGGCTTAACCAGCGGTTGCGTAAAGAGGTGCTGGAGCGCGAGCAGGCGCAACAGGAACTTGTGCGCGCCCAGGACGATCTGGTGCAATCAGGCAAGCTATCAGCTCTGGGCACCATGTCGGCCAGCATCAGCCACGAGCTCAATCAACCACTGGCTGCCATCCGCAGTTACGCTGAAAACGCCGAAGTATTACTCGATCACCAGCGCATCGACGACGCTCGCGGCAACCTCAAACTGATCAACGAATTGACCGGGCGCATGTCATCGATCATTGCCCATCTGCGCGCCTTCGCCCGGCGTGATCGGCATGCGCCCGAAAGTGTTGCCTTGCAACCGGCGCTGGACGATGCGCTGGCATTGCTGGCCAATCGACGACGCAGCATGGAAGTTGAGTTGATTCGCGACCTGCCCGCGGCCACCCTGTGGGTCGAGGCGGGTGAAACGCGTTTGCGCCAAGTCTTGGGCAATTTATTGGCCAATGCACTGGATGCCCTGACAGAAAAAGGCCCGCCGCGCCGTTTGTGGTTGAGTGCCCAAGCCACCGAACAGGGTGTCACCGTCTACATACGCGATAACGGCCCGGGGTTTTGCCTGGAAGCCTTGGGTCGCGCCGGTGAGCCGTTCTACACCACCAAAACCCGCACACAGGGTTTGGGGTTGGGGCTGGCTATCTGCGACACGCTGATCCGTGCATTTGGTGGTGAACTGCTGTTCGCCAACCACAGGGAAGGCGGCGCTTTAATTACCTTGCGACTGCGCGCTGGAGCGCCAGGCGTGAGTTTGCAAGCCAGTGAGGACTCCAGATCATGAGCCAACCCATTGATCCGCACGTACAGGTCATCCTGATCGATGATGACCCGCACCTGCGTCAGGCCCTGCATCAAACCCTGGACCTGGCCGGGCTTAAGGTCTTGCCCCTGGCGCAAGCCGCTGGCCTTGCCGACCGTGTTGGGCGTGACTGGCCGGGCGTAGTGGTCAGCGATATTCGTATGCCGGGTATGGACGGCCTTGAGTTGTTGGCCCAGCTCCACGCTCAAGACCCTGACCTGCCGGTGCTGTTGATCACTGGCCACGGCGATGTGCCGCTGGCGGTACAAGCCATGCGTTCGGGCGCTTACGACTTTCTCGAAAAGCCCTTTGCCAGTGACGCGTTGCTCGACAGCGTTCGCCGCGCGCTGGCCCTGCGTGCACTGGTGCTGGACAACCGCAGCCTGCGCCTGGCCTTAAGTGATCGCCAGTCACTGAGCACCCGGCTGGTGGGACTTTCACCCGCCATGCTGCGCCTGCGTGAGCAAATTGGCGCGCTGGCGGCGACCAAAGCCGACGTGCTGATATTGGGCGAAACCGGATCAGGCAAGGAAGTTGTCGCCAGGGCGTTGCACGACCTGTCGAGCAGACGCAATGGACCGTTTGTCGCGATCAACGCGGGGGCGCTGGCCGAGTCGGTGGTTGAAAGCGAACTGTTTGGCCATGAGCCGGGCGCCTTCACGGGCGCGCAAAAGCGTCGTATCGGCAAATTCGAGTTTGCCAATGGAGGCACCTTGTTCCTCGATGAAATTGAAAGCATGAGCCTGGATGTTCAGGTCAAGTTGCTGCGCATGCTGCAAGAGCGGGTGGTTGAGCGTGTGGGCGGCAATCAGCTGATTGCGTTGGATATCCGAGTTATTGCTGCCACCAAAGAAGACCTGCGCCTGGCGGCCGATCAGGGGCGGTTCCGTGCCGACTTGTATTACCGTCTCAATGTTGCACCGCTGCGCATTGCGCCCCTGCGTGAGCGGGGTGAAGACACGCTGATGCTGTTCCAGCATTTTGCCGACGAAGCCAGCGTCCGCCATGGCTTGACGCCCAATGTGCTACAACCGGCGCAACGCGCACTGTTGCTGCGCCACAACTGGCCGGGCAATGTGCGTGAACTTCAAAACGTCGCTGAGCGCTTTGCGCTAGGCCTGGAGTTGGCGCTGGATGATGGCGCGCACGATGGCAAACACATCGCTGACGATGAGGTCGGCGGCGGGCTGAGTGATCAGGTTGAGCACTTTGAAAAAAGTTTGATCGCTGCCGAGCTTGAGCGCTCCCACAGCTCCCTGCGAAGCCTGGCTGAAGCCTTGGGCGTGCCGCGCAAAACCTTGCACGACAAACTGCGCAAACATGGCCTGCACTTCGAAAGCGGCAGCCATTCCAACCCAGAAGAGTTCGATTGAGAGGCCCCGGTATGATTCGCGACAGTGGTTATCTGGAGTCTGTCCTCCACCACGACATTCCACTCACCCAAGACATGGGGCTCAAGGTGTTGAGCTGGCAAGGGCACCAGCTGCGCCTGCACTTGCCGCTACCGGCCAATATCAACCATAAAAGCACCATGTTTGGTGGCAGTTTGTATTGCGGTGCGGTGCTTGCGGGGTGGGGCTGGTTGCATCTGAGCCTGCTTGAGGCCGGGATTGAAGACGGGCACATCGTGATTCAGGAAGGTCATATCACTTACCCGCTGCCCGTGATTGAGGACGCCATTGTGCTGTGTGATGCGCCAGACTCTGGGGCGTGGAACAAGTTTTTGGCCATGTACAAGCGCCATGGGCGAGCGCGATTGACGCTGGAGACACGCGTCATTAATGCCGAGGGCGGGGACGATGCGGTGCGGTTTAGCGGGCAGTATGTATTGCATCGTTGAGACCACTGCCCTCACCCCAACCCTCTCCCGGAGGGAGAGGGAGCTGATGTGTGGTGAAGTGAAAATCTGATTTTGCTTTTAGTCTCCTCTCCCTCTGGGAGAGGGAGCTGATGTGTGGTGAAGTGGAAATCTGCTTTTGCTTTTAGTCCCCTCTCCCTCTGGGAGAGGGTTAGGGTGAGGGGCTCTCGACCTTGGCTAAATCCAGCAAGGCCTTGCGCCACGGCGCCTGAGCCGGCAACGCCAAAAAGCTCTCATTGAGCAACGATTCACGCGCCGGGTAACTGAACGGCTCACCATCGAGTTGCAGCACAACGCCGCCAGCACCTTCCAGTACCCCTTGCGCCGCCGCCGTGTCCCATTGCGAAGTCGGCGCCAGACGCGGATAGCAATCGGCCGCCCCTTCAGCCAACAAGCAAAACTTCAACGAACTGCCAACACTGACCAACTTCAACTCGCCCAACTGTTCAGTCAATCCCGCCAACAGGCGCTCTTGCGCAGGGCTGGAATGCCGACGGCTGGCGACCACCGTCAATGCCTCACCCGCAGGCGGCACGTGACGCACGCTAATAGGCGCAATTACATCGCCATCGGCACGCCAAGCCCCCAAACCAGCACCACCGTAGTAACAACGGCCGCTGGTCGGCATGGATACCACACCAAACACGACGCGCCCGCGCTCAATCAGCGCAACATTCACGGTGAACTCTTCACTACCGTTGATAAATTCCTTGGTGCCGTCCAACGGGTCAACCAACCACCAGCGCGTCCAGCCAGCACGAATGCCTTGCGCAATATTGGCGTCCTCCTCGGACAATACCGGGATGCTCGGGTCCAGGGCCGTCAAGCCGTCCAGCAGCACATGGTGTGCCGCTAGATCAGCCGCGGTAACCGGTGAGTCATCCGCTTTAGCGGTCACTGCAACATCCGCACGCCAGAACGGCAGAATGGCGTCCCCTGCGGCATGGGCCAGTTTGATAACGCCTTCCAGCAACGGGTGCGGCCACTCACTCACGGTTGAAACTCCCCGCGCTCGGTCAGCACATCTCGCGCCAAATACAACGCAGCCAATGCACGGCCTTCGCTGAATTGAGGGTTGAGCACCAAGCTCGACAGCTCACGCAGATTCACCCGATCAACGCGCATCGGTTCAGGCTCATCGCCTTCCAGATGTTCTTCATAGAGGTCTGTGGCCAATACCACCTGAATTTTTTGACTCATGTAACCGGGAGACAGTGACAGTTCGGTCAAATGCTCCAACTGACGTGCGCCGAAGCCCGCCTCTTCTTTCAACTCTCGTTCGGCAGCGGCCAGAACGTCTTCGCCCGGCTCAATCAGGCCTTTAGGCAAGGAAATTTCGTACTCGTCGGTGCCGCCGCAATACTCTTCAACCAGAATCGCGTGTTCGGCGTCGACCATCGCCACAATCATGACCGCGCCATAACCGTTACCGCGCCCCACTAACCGCTCATACGTGCGTTCAACGCCATTGGAAAAGCGCAGCTGCACTTCTTCGACTCGAAACAATCGGCTACTGGCAACAATTTCGCGGGCAAGTACGGTGGGTTTTTGGCGCATAGCGGCTCCTCAATATGAACGGGTTACTATACCCCGGCTTTTCCGATTGTCTGTGTCGGATGTTTTTCAATTGCGGGAGAAGTTTTACATGACAGCCTTACCTTGGGGCGACATTGATACTGTATTGCTCGATATGGATGGCACGCTGCTCGACCTGCATTACGACAATCATTTTTGGCTGGAACATTTGCCGCAGCGTTATGCCGACCTTCACGGCATTAGCCGGGCGATGGCCGATCTGGAACTGACACCGCTGTTTGAGCGCAATGCCGGCCTGCTGAAGTGGTACTGCCTGGACTTCTGGAGCGCCGAATTGAAACTACCGGTGCGCGAACTCAAGCTCGAAACAGCGCACTTGATTGCATTGCGCCCCGATGCAGACACCTTTCTGGCCGCGGTCAAGCAAGCCGGTAAACGGGTGATCATGATCACCAATGCTCACCGCGATTCACTTTCATTGAAATTGGAGCGCATTGAGCTGGCGCCCTACTTCGAACGCCTGATCAGTTCCCACGATTACGGCTTCCCCAAGGAAAGCCCGGCATTTTGGGATGCTTTGCAGGCCGATATTGGTTTTGATCCGGGCCGCAGCCTGTTTATCGACGACACCTTGCCGATCCTGCGAAGCGCCCGTGCGTATGGCGTGGCTCACTTGCTGGCGGTCAAACAGCCAGACAGCAACAAGGGCCCGAAAGACACCGAGGAATTTGCCGCATTGGAGGATTATCGAGCGTTGCTGAATGGCCTGTAACCATGCCCGTGTAGCCGTTGCCGAAGGCTGCGATGAGCGTCGACAGCTCATTCGCAGCCTGCGGCAGCGACTACAGAGGTTTATTCAGGAATACGCAGGGTCTGGCCCGGATAGATTTTGTTCGGGTCCTTGAGCAGCGGTTTATTGGCTTCGAAGATTTTGTTGTACAGGTTGGCATCACCGTACACGGTTTTGGAAATGGCACTTAGTGTGTCACCCGCTTTGACCACCACAAAACGCGAGGCCACAACCACTGGCCCGGTAACCGTGATCTTGTCTTCAACACTGCTCACGCCCTGAATGTTGCCCGCCGCCAGAATGATTTTTTCTTTCTCTTCTTGCGTGGCCACTTCACCGCTCACCGTCACTTTGTCGCCTTGAACGGTGGCCGTGATATTTGGATTGCCCAACCCAACTTGCTCGACGTGCTTTTTCAGTTCCTCGCCCGCGTGGGCATTGCCCGGTGTCAGTAAGTCGATCACTTTTTCGCCAGCTTCTTTGATAAAGTTAATAATACTCATGAATCACGCTCCTAGGGTTGAGTTATCCAGATACATAAGCGTAGACCAACATTGGCAGAGTACGTTTCATGGCCGGCACGTTAGAATCCGGCGGTGAGTCACGCGTGGAGCGACGATGGACATTAAACAGCTGAAATTCCTGATTGCCCTCGACGAAACTCGGCATTTCGGACAAGCCGCCGCGCGATGTCACATTACCCAACCCACACTGTCCATGCGCCTGCGCAGCCTGGAGCAAGAGCTCGACTTGCAACTGGTCAATCGCGGCCAGCGCTTTGAAAGCTTTACGGCGCCTGGCGAACGCGTCCTCGCCTGGGCCAGAACGGTGCTTGCTGCCTATGACGGGCTGCAGGCCGAAGCGGCCGCCTGTCGCGGTAACCTGATCGGCACGCTGCGCATGGGTGTGGTGCCTTTGTCGAGTTTCGACCCGTTACCTTTATTACATCGCTTGCACCAAGAACATCCTGAACTGCGCTTTGAGTTGTCGGCACTCAGCTCTGAACAAATACTTGAGCAACTCGCCAGTAACCGGCTGGACGTGGGCGTTTCTTACCTCGACCGCCTTGATCACGCACGTTTTGATTTTCAGGCCTTCGGCGAAACCCGCATGGGACTGCTTTACGACCAGCGGCATTTCAGCTTCGGCGAGCAGCCGTTGAGCTGGGAAGCGCTGATTGAATTGCCGCTGGGCCTGCTCAGCAGTGGCATGCACTTTCGTCAGTCCATTGATCATAACTTTCACAGTCGCGGCCTTACGCCCAAGCCGTTGATCGAAACCGATGCAGTTCATCAATTGCTTCAAGCCGTTCACGGCGGGCTCTGCTGTGCGGTGATGCCCTTGGATGGCGGCCTTGAAGCACTGACCGATGACTTGCGGTTGCACCCCATTGCAGAGGCTAAAACCCTGTCCCAACTGGGCCTGATCATGCGCCGGGAAGCACCGCGCTCCGCCCTTGCGGAAGCCTGCTTTGCGCTCTACCAAAAATCACTCAAGCCCGATTGATCGACGCCATCTATCGCTAGATCAATGCTAGCGATTAGACGCGACCTTGTGCCGCGCCTAGGCTTAGTACTGACCTCTACGTCGGTATTGCCTTATGAACGCCAAGCGCCCGGTGTGCCCGGCGCCCGCCTCAATGTCGGCCGCGCCCGCTGCCAGCCAGACCTATCAGTACACGGCAATGGACCACAGCAGCCGTGGCGAAACGGCTTTGGCCGAAGAAGTCGCGCTGGCGATTGCCTATAACGGCATCAGTCAGGCCGTGATGCTGGTCACCCCCACAGACCTTGAAGACTTTATTGTCGGCTTCAGCCTGGGCAGCGGCATCATTCATGACGCCAGCGAAATCTATGACCTCAAACTGACCGGCAACGGTTCGGCTCAGTATGCTCAGGTCGAAATCGCCAGCCGTGCCTTCTGGAATCTCAAACAGCAACGCCGCCAGCTGGCTGGCACCAGTGGTTGCGGCCTGTGTGGCGTTGAAGCGGTTGAACAAGCGCTGCCGGATCTCAAGGTGCTGGCGGGCGCAGCGTTGCCTCCCGTGCAGTGGCTAGACGGCTTACGCCAGCGTATCAGCGACTTTCAACCTTTGGGCCAGCATTGCGGGGCCGTACATGCCGCGGTGTTTATGGACGGTCAAGGCCAGTTGGTGATGGGTCGCGAAGACATTGGCCGGCATAACGCCCTCGATAAATTGATCGGCGCACTGGTTCGCAAGCAGATCGATCTGACCGGTGGTTCAGCCATTGTCACCAGCCGGTGCAGCCTTGAGCTGATCCAAAAAGTACTGCGCGCGGGCATTCAAACCCTCATCAGCCTGTCTTCGCCGACCGGGCTGGCGTTGCAATGGGCCCGCCGGCACAACCTCAACCTTATTCATCTGCCACAAAAAAGCGCGCCTCGGGTGTACAGCCCGGCGCAGGAGAATCAACCGTGAGCACGCATCATCAAGCCGATAAAACCCCAACTCCACGCTACAAGCCCTACAAAGGCCCGGCAGGCGGCTGGGGTGCGCTGATCAGTGTGGCGCAGGCATGGTTGACCAGTGATAACGCGCTGAAAAACCTGCGCATGATGCTCAAGACCAACCAGAACGGCGGTTTCGACTGCCCCGGCTGCGCATGGGGCGACTCGCCTGAAAGCGGCCTGGTGAAGTTCTGCGAAAATGGCGCCAAAGCGGTGAACTGGGAAGCGACCAAACGCCGGGTGGATGCCGCGTTCTTCGCCAAATACAGCGTCAGCGCGTTGTTGGAGCAAAGCGACTACTGGCTGGAATATCAAGGCCGCCTGACTGAACCCATGCGCTATGACGCCGACAGCGACCGCTATGTGCCTATTAGTTGGGAAGCCGCATTTGCGTTGATCGCCCGGCACTTGTTGAATCTCTCTAGCCCTGACGAAGCCGAGTTTTACACCTCGGGGCGAGCCAGTAACGAAGCCGCCTATCTGTACCAACTCTTTGTGCGGGCATTGGGCAGCAACAATTTCCCGGACTGCTCAAACATGTGTCACGAGGCCAGCGGCGTGGCCCTGGCCCAAAGTATTGGGGTGGGTAAAGGCACCGTGACCTTTGACGACTTTGAACACGCCGACGCGATTTTCGTGCTGGGGCAAAATCCCGGTACCAACCACCCACGGATGCTGGAGCCGCTGCGCGAAGCCGTACAGCGCGGCGCTCAGGTGGTGTGCGTAAACCCGCTCAAAGAGCGCGGTCTGGAGCGCTTCCAGCACCCGCAGCACCCTCTCGAAATGCTCACCAACGGCGACCGCCCGACCAACACCGCCTATCTGCGCCCGGCGCTGGGTGGCGACATGGCACTGCTGCGGGGCATGGCCAAGTTTCTGCTGCAGTGGGAGCGCGACGCTCAAGCCGCTGGCGAGCCAGCCGTGTTTGATCACGGGTTTTTGAATGAGCACACCGCCGGTGTTCTGGATTACACCGCCAGCCTTGATGACACACCGTGGGATCACATCGTCGAACAGTCAGGCCTGACACTGGTCGACATCGAGCGTGCCGCACGTATGTACCTCAAAGGTAAAAACGTGATCATGTGCTGGGCGATGGGTATCACCCAACACCGGCATTCGGTGCAAACCATTCAGGAAATTGCCAACCTGATGCTCCTGCGCGGCAATATCGGTCGCCCCGGTGCGGGTCTGTGCCCGGTACGTGGCCACAGTAACGTGCAGGGCGACCGCACAATGGGCATCAACGAACGCCCGCCCGCAGCGTTTCTTGATGCGCTGGAGCGTCGTTTCCAATTCAAGGTACCGCGTGAAAACGGCCACAATGTGGTTGAAGCCATCCACGCCATGCTTGAGGGGCGCGCCAAAGTATTTATTGCCCTGGGCGGCAACTTTGCCCAAGCCACGCCAGACAGCCCACGCACCGCCGAAGCGCTGCGCAATTGCGACCTGACCGTTCAGATCAGCACCAAACTCAACCGCAGCCATTTGATGCACGGCAAAGAAGCCTTGATTCTGCCGTGCCTGGGCCGCACCGATATCGACATCCAGGCCGAAGGTCCGCAAGCCGTAACGGTTGAAGACTCGTTCAGCATGGTGCATGCCTCAAACGGCCAATTGCAGCCCTTGTCGAATCAGATGCGTTCGGAGCCCGCCATTATTGCTGGCATTGCAGCCGCGACTCTGGGCACTTACCCCATTGACTGGAACTGGACGGTGGCTGACTACAGCCGCATTCGCGACCTGATTGCCGACACCATTCCCGGTTTCAAAGATTTCAACGAGCGGATTAAACACCCCGGCGGTTTCTACCTCGGCAACTCAGCAGGCGCCCGGCAGTGGAACACACCCAGCAAACGCGCCAACTTTCGGCCCAATCAATTGCCCCATGATCTGGTCGATGCCCGCGCCCGCGCCAATGGCCGCTTGCCTGATTTGATTCTGCAATCGATGCGCTCGCACGATCAGTACAACACCACCATTTATGGCCTTGATGACCGCTATCGTGGCGTTAAGGGGCAACGTGACGTGCTCTTCGTGAACGAAGCCGACATCATCCGCCTGGGCTTCAAGCCGGGACAAAAAGTCGACATCGTTTCGATCTGGAATGATGAACGTGAGCGTCGGGTGAAAAACTTCACGTTGCTGGCATTCGATATTCCGGCAGGTCAGGCGGCGGCTTACTATCCAGAGGTCAACCCGCTGGTGCCGCTTGAGAGCACGGGGGACGGTAGCCACACGCCAACGTCCAAGTTCGTGGCGATCTACCTGGAGCCCGCGACAGCGTCGAACATGATTGTGGCCAAGGCGGGTTAAACGGCGGGACCTCACCCACAAAAAAGGCCGTTTCCTCACGAAAACGGCCTCATCGAACTAATTAACAGACCGCCAAAAACCCGATAAGTTCCCTATCAAAAACAATAACTTAGAGAATTGTGTACAACTCGTGTTACTGGTCGGATTTCGATTGTAACCAACCCTTTTGAGGCTCAGGATCGCGCCGTCATCCATTTGAGACTCACCTATGAAGCTCACCTCTATTCTCTTGTTGTCCCTTGGCCTGGTCAGTGGCGTTGCCTCGGCCGGTGGCACCACCGAAGCCGGTGTAGGCGGCGCATTAGGCGGAGTTCTTGGCGCCGTAGTTGGACAACAGCTCGGCGGCTCGACCGGCTCTGCCATTGGCGCAGGCGTCGGCGGCGCAGCGGGCAGTGCCGTGGGTGCTGACAAACGCAGCCGTGGCGAAGCCGCTATTGGTGGCGCGCTCGGGGCCGCAGGCGGCAACGTTCTGGGCCGTAGCGTCGGTGGCAGCACGGGCGCACTGGTCGGTGCAGCAGCGGGCGGTGGTGCCGGCGGTGCGCTGGGCAACTACATGGGTAATAAAAGCGACGCCGATGATCGCCGTTACAACAACCGCGACAACCGCCGCTATTACCGCGACGACCACCGTGGCCGTGGCCATGCGTACGGTCATCGCAAAAAGAACAAACATCGTCATCATTGATACCCAACGACGGGAGCCCACAAGGCTCCCGTTTTTGTTGGCGCTTAAAATTGTTTCAATGCATTACGCCCGCCTGTTTATCCCCCGTCATGCAAGCTGCATGACACGGTAGAAGCTTTGATTTTTTAACCTACTGAAAAATAAAGAAAAACCTAAAAACACAGATTGGCACACCCCCTGCAATCTCCTGAGTGAACGTCACAACCAGCCACTTCAGGAGCACAACAATAATGATCGGGACAACAGAAAACTATCCCGCGGCCCTGCAAGACACCTCAGGACACTCCGGTGTTTCCTGGGCTGCCATCTTTGCCGGTGCCGCTGCCGCTGCCGCGCTTTCTTTGCTGCTTTTGATGCTTGGCGCAGGATTGGGCTTTTCCGCCGTATCGCCTTGGGCGAATGAAGGCGTAGGGGCCAAAGGGCTAGGCATTACTGCCATTATCTGGCTCGCTGTTACGCAAATTATCGCCTCGGGCATGGGCGGCTATCTGGCCGGCCGTCTGCGGGTGAAATGGGCCAGCCTGCATGGCGACGAGGTGTACTTTCGCGACACCGCGCACGGCTTTCTGTCGTGGGCAGTGGCTACGCTGGTCACAGCCACATTGGTCGCTGGCTCAGTGAGCAGCGTAATTGGTAGCGGTGTGCAAGCCGGTGCCAGTGTGGCCTCAGGTGCAGCCTCGGCCATGAGCAGTGCAGCCGGTAGCGCCGCAGGCAGCCAAGCGAATAAAGGGGCGGGCAATGGCACTGATTACTTCATCGACACGCTGTTTCGCGATGATCGCGGCACTGCAGTCAGTGAAGACGCTGCCCACGGCATCGTGACCCGCATCTTTGTGCGCAGCCTTGGCAACGATGGCCAACTGAGTAACGAAGACCGTACGTACTTGGCGCAGATCGTCGCCCAACGTACCAACCTGAGCCAGCCAGAAGCTGAGCAACGGGTGGATCAGGTCTACACCAAAGCTCATCAAGCCATCGAAGAAGCCAAAGTAAAAGCCAAGGAAGCCGCAGACACAGCAGCCAAGGTTGCCGCCTGGACCACCCTGTGGATGTTTATCACCCTGTTGATCGGCGCGTTCTTCGCCAGTCTGTGCGCCACCTTCGGCGGTCGTCGCCGCGATGCAGTGACGTACGTAGACCACACCACTACTACCCTTCGTTAATTCTGGAGAATAAAAATGCGCTCACTTCTGCTGTTTTTTCTCGGTATTCCAATCCCGATCATCATCCTGATTGCGCTGTTTGTTCATTGATAACAGTGCAATAAACCAAGAGCGGCCTTCACATTGAAGGCCGTTTTTTTGTGCTGACTAAACCGCCAGGCAAGGGCAATCTGGTCAAGCCAATGCATCGGCGGAACATATTTTGGGGTAATACCTGGCAACGAATCACCACGTGGGTGTAAACGCGGTGCATCTAGGCTTTGCAGTTCAGCCCGGACAAGGACCTGTCTGAGCACGTGCTTGCAGGAGCGTTTATGCATACCGCCCCACTCCATGATCAGTGGCTGGACCTCACCCACATTCTCCCTCTGCTACTCACTCAGGGCCGCGTTCATCCCGCGTGTGCCGAGCAAGCCATGATCCACAGCGGTGAAGCACCTCACGTGCGCACGCACCCGCTGGTATTTCTGGCCGGCCAGCAGCTCAGGGACCCCAGCCGGCCCGGCAAAACCCTCGATATTGAAACCCTCACCGCCTGGCTCGCCCATCAGTGCCACTTGCCTTATTTGCGCATCGATCCCCTCAAAATTGATGTGACAACGGTCACCGGGCTGATGCCGTTCGCGTTTGCTCAACGGCATCAAATCCTCGTCGTGGCGACAGATGAGCAGACCGTCAGCATTGCCTGCACACAGCCCTGGGTGCGCAGTTGGGAGGCAGACCTCAAGCAGGTGCTCAAACGGCCTATCAGGCGAGTCCTGGCCAACCCACAGGAGATTCAGCGGCTGACTGTGGAATTTTACACTTTGGCAAAATCGGTCACTGGCGCCGCGTTGAATGATCAAAACAACGGCAGCCAGACCGGCCGTGAACAGCTGCTCACCCTCGGCTCCCACGATCAAGACGCGGATGCCAATGATGCACACATCGTCAATATCGTGGATTGGCTTTTCCAGTACGCCTTTGAACAACGCGCCAGCGACATTCATATCGAGCCGCGTCGAGAGCAGGGTTGCATGCGCTTCCGGATCGACGGCGCGCTGCATGACGTTTATCCGTTCTCCCCACAGGTCACGATGGCGATAGTTAGCCGCCTCAAAACATTGGGCCGCATGAACGTTGCCGAAAAACGCAGACCGCAAGACGGGCGCCTGAAAACCCGAACCCCGGCCGGTACGGACATTGAATTGCGACTTTCCACGTTGCCCACCGCTTTTGGCGAAAAATTGGTCATGCGTATTTTCGATCCTGACGTGTTGCTCAAAACTTTCGACCAGCTGGGTTTTAGTGCGGATGACCTGCAGCGCTGGGAGCGCATGACCCGTCAAACCAGCGGTATTATTTTGATTACCGGCCCTACCGGCTCAGGCAAAACCAGCACCCTCTACGCGACCCTCAAGCAACTGGCCACGCCGCAGGTCAACCTGTGCACCCTGGAAGATCCAATCGAGATGATTGAACCGGCCTTTAATCAAATGCAGGTGCAACCCAATATCGACCTGACGTTCGCCAATGGTCTGCGCGCCCTGCTGCGTCAGGACCCGGACATCATCATGCTCGGCGAAATACGCGATCTGGAAACGGCTGAAATGGCGATCCAAGCCGCGCTGACCGGCCATTTGGTGCTATCCACCCTGCACACTAACGATGCGCCGAGCGCAATCAACCGCTTACAAGAACTCGGTATTGCGCCTTATCTAATAAAAGCGGCCCTGCTCGGTGTCATGGCCCAACGGCTGGTTAAAACCCTGTGCCCGGAGTGCAAGGTCGAACAGCCCTTGACGCAACATGACTGGCAGAGCTTCGCGGCCGACTGGCACACCTCGGTGCCCGCACAGACCTGTCGTGCAAAAGGCTGTCAGGAATGTCGGGGCAGCGGTTACAGCGGGCGAGCCGGGGTTTACGAGATTATGGTGATGAGTGACCGCCTGCGTGCCCTAATTGGCCCGCAAACCGATGTAAGTGCCCTTCGTCGCGAAGCCTGCGCTGAAGGCATGCAACCTTTAAGGCTGGCAGCAGCCAGTAAAGTGGTCGCAGGCCAGACTTCAATGGAAGAAGCATTACGTGTGACGCCCGAGATGGGCTCCCGACGACCCGTTAATATTTAGGGCGATGGCAGGCTTACAGCGGAACTAGACTGACATATGGAGTATCAAACACTCATATAATTTATTCGGAGTCACCGTTATGCGCCTCAAATATGCTGTCGCCGCTATCGCCCTGTTGTCCCTTCCTGTTGGTTCAGCAATGGCCGACACATTTTGGCGTAATGTGTTGTCTTCGGGTGCCACAACAGGGTCCACGTACCTGACCTTCAAAAAAGACCGTAAGGTCATTGCCGCCCAAGATGATGCGGGGAGCTTTGTAGCCAGCAATGGCTCGATTCGTGGCCCGTACCTGGAGTCCGCCATGCAACAAGTGCGCGCGGATAACCCGCAGTTGAATGTGAGCGACATGGAATTGGCCAACGCCATTCTGGCCAAAAACGCTACAGCGGAGTAATCCTCCCGGCTCCCGTAATTACCGGCTCCTGGCCTACGCCGCGGCTGTGTAATTACGGGATGCTGACCTGCCATTCAGCCCTCATACAGAAATTTCACCCGATATGAGTCACGCTCTGGGTATGATCGGAACCTGTGTTCCCATACCTATTCACATCGGACGTCTTGCCGCTATGAGCTCACTGCCTTTCCTGCCGTTTTCCAAACCCACTATTGATGAAGCCACCATTGCTGCCGTGGGCGACGTATTGCGCTCAGGCTGGATCACCAGCGGGCCAAAGGTTCAGGCGTTCGAAGCCCAGCTTTCGGAGTATTTTGGCGGTCGCCCGGTGCGTACCTTCAACTCCGGCACCTGCACGATGGAAATTGCTCTGCGCATCGCGGGCATCGGTGCTGGAGACGAAGTCATCACCACCTCTATTTCATGGGTCGCAACGGCCAATGTGATTCTCGAAGTCGGCGCCACCCCCGTATTTGCCGATATAGACCCGGTGACTCGCAATATTGATCTGGCAAAAGTCGAGGCGGCCATCACGCCACGTACCAAGGCAATCATCCCGGTCTATCTGTCGGGCTTGCCGGTGGACATGGAGGCCCTCTACGCACTGGCCAAAAAACACAACCTGCGGGTGGTCGAAGATGCCGCACAAGCCTTGGGCTCCAGCTGGAACGGCCAACGCATCGGCGCACGCGGTGACTTTGTATCCTTCAGTTTTCAGGCCAACAAGAACATCACGTCATCCGAAGGCGGCTGTTTGGTACTGAATAATGAAGAGGAGGCGCGTCTGGCCGAGAAGTACCGCCTGCAAGGCGTTACCCGCAGTGGCTTCGATGGCCTGGACGTGGATGTATTGGGCGGCAAATTCAATATGACGGACATTGCGGCCGCCATTGGTCTGGGCCAGTTTGCCCATATCGAAGCCATTACGGCGCATCGCCGCGAGTTGGCTAAACACTACTTCGACTGCTTCGGCCCTGAGTTTGAGGCGCAGTACGGTGCGCAACTGCCAGTGGCTGACTTCAATAGCACCAACTGGCATTTATTCCAGCTCGTGCTGCCTGAACGCAAAGACGGTGAACCTGCCCGCGCTACCTTTATGAAAGAGATGCAGGCGCTGGGTGTCGGCGTGGGTTATCACTACCCGCCGATTCACTTGTTGAGCTTGTATCGCGCGCGAGGGTTTAGCGAAGGCATGCTGCCAATTTCCGAACGGGTCGGGCGCTTGATCGTATCGCTGCCGATGTTTACGGCAATGACCAAAGCCGACGTCGAGCGCTCGGTGGCGGCGGTGAAAGCGGTATTGAAAGACGCGTAAACCCCATCCCCCGTAGCAGCTGCCGAAGGCTGCGTCCGGCGACACCGTCGTCGTAAAACCTGTGATCACGGTCTATCAATAAAATCGTGAGCACCGAATTTACGATTGCTGCGCAACCGAACGCCGCCTGCGGCAGCTGCTACAAGAGTGGTTTACTCGCCAATCGCGGCTTTGTAACCGGCAGCGTCCAGCAGTTTTTCCAGTTCAGCGGTATCGCTTGGCTTGAGTTTGAAAATCCAGGACTCGTACGGAGTATTGTTCAGGCTTTCCGGGCTGTCAGCCAGGTCTTCGTTGACCGCAACCACTTCGCCCGACACTGGCGCGTAGATGTCCGAAGCGGCCTTTACCGACTCCACGACACCTGCCGTCTCGCCTGCGGCAAATACTTTACCGATTTCGGCCAACTCAACAAACACCACATCCCCCAAGGCTTCCTGAGCGTGATCGCTAATGCCCACGGTCACCGTGCCGTCAGCTTCCAGGCGGGCCCATTCGTGACTTTCAGCAAAGCGCAGCTCGGCAGGGATATTGCTCATATTCAGTGTCCTCAAAAGGAATTGTCGGCGGCTTGCACAGGGTACAAGCCTGCCAGTAAAGGTTAGATCAAGGCTTTGCCCAGACGAACAAAAGTCGGTTTAACCACGCGAACCGGATACCACTTACCCCGAATTTCGACCTCGGCACGGTCTGCCGTAGCCGTCGGAACTCGCGCCAAAGCAATCGACTTGCTTAACGTAGGAGAGAAACTACCACTGGTGATCTCCCCTTCGCCAATACCCGCGATCCGAACTACCTGATGGGCACGCAATACGCCGCGCTCTTCAAGCACCAAACCCACCAGTTTGAGCGGTACGCCGCCGGCTTTTTCAGCTTCCAGCGCAGCGCGCCCAATAAACTGACGTGTGGCCGGTTCCCACGCAATGGTCCAGGCCATATTGGCTGAAAGTGGCGAGACAGACAGGTGAATATCCTGCCCATAGAGGTTCATGCCCGCCTCAAGACGCAGCGTATCGCGGGCACCCAGGCCAATAGGGGATATACCGGCGCCCACCAGATCGTTGAAGAACGCCGGGGCCTGGTCAGCCGGGAGCATAATTTCCAGGCCATCTTCGCCGGTATAGCCGGTACGGGCGATAAACCAGTCACCGCAGCTGTGCCCTTCGAAGGGCTTGAGTTGCTGGATAAGTTGGCCACGGGCCTGACTCACCAGTTCGGCGACTTTGTGTCGAGCGTGTGGGCCTTGTATGGCCAGCAGCGCCAGCTCGGGCCGCTCCAGCAGTTGTACGGCATAACCTTTAGCCTGAGCCGACATCCAGGCCAGATCCTGTTCACGAGTGGCGGCATTGACGACTAGCCGATAACCCGTGGGCATCAGGTAGACAATCATGTCGTCAACCACGCCGCCCTGCTCGTTGAGCATGGCGCTATAGAGTGCGCGGCCGGGCGTGTTCAAACGGTCGACATCGTTGGCCAACAAATGCTGGAGCCATTCCTTGGCCTGATCACCGATGACGTCAATCACGGTCATATGCGAAACATCAAAAACCCCACAGTCGCGGCGCACCTCGTGGTGTTCCTCAACTTGCGAGCCGTAATGCAGGGGCATATCCCAACCGCCAAAATCGACCATTTTCGCGCCTAGGGCGAGATGCAGGTCATACAGAGGCGTACGCTGTCCCATGGGTTTCTCCTTCCGGGCGTGGCGAAGGTGCGGACAGGCATGTTAAACATTTCAGATCTCAGGCAGAGACCTTGATCCGTTTAACAGAGAACCCGGCCTGACAGACAAACCGCACCGAATGCGGCGCATTGTAGCCGCATGGGCAAGCACTGGCACCTAACCGTTGCGATGGGCGGAACGGCGAATCAACCCGATGACCGGCAGTAGACCAACCAGCACCAGCGTCAGCGCTGGCAAAGAAGCCCGCGCCCATTCGCCTTCACTGGTCATCTCAAAAATACGCACCGCCAGCGTATCCCAGCCAAATGGACGCATCAGCAGGGTTGCGGGCATTTCTTTGAGCACATCGACAAATACCAACAATGCGGCGCTCAAGGTGCCGGGCAGTAATAACGGCAGATACACCTTGATAAAAAGTCGTGGGCCACTCACGCCTAAACTCCGGGCGGCCTCAGGCAATGAAGGACGAATGCGCGCCAGACTGCTTTCAAGCGGGCCATAAGCCACAGCGATAAAGCGCACCAGATACGCCAGCAGCAAGGCTGACAGGCTGCCGAGCAAGAGCGGCTTACCCGCCCCACCCAACCAGCCGGACAGTGGAATCACTAGTTCACGATCCAGGTAGCTGAAAGCCAGCATGATGGAGACCGCGAGCACGGAACCCGGCAAGGCATAGCCCAGATTGGCCAGGCTGACCCCGGCCCGAATCGCTGGTGTGGGTGCCTGACGTCGGGCAAACGCCAGCACTAATGCGACGCTGACCGTAATCAACGCGGCCATGGCACCTAAATACAAGGTGTGAAGAATCAGCCCGGTGTAGCGCTCATCCAGATCAAAGCGTCCGCGCTGCCAGAACCACACCACCAGTTGCAGCATGGGAATCACAAACGCACAGGCAAAGACCAACAAGCACCAACCGCTGGCCAACCATGCCTTGGGCCCACGCAAGTGATACAACGCCTTGACCCGTGGCCGCTCGTTACTGGCCCGGCTGGCACCGCGTGCCCGGCGTTCGCCGTACAGCACCACCATGACCACCAGCAACAACAAACTGGCCAATTGAGCAGCCGTTGAAAGGCTGAAGAACCCGTACCAGGTTTTGTAGATGGCGGTGGTAAAGGTGTCGAAATTAAACACCGACACCGCACCGAAATCAGCGAGGGTTTCCATCAATGCCAGTGCAACGCCCGCCCCAATCGCCGGTCGCGCCATCGGCAAGGCAACTCGCCAGAACGCCTGCCACGGGCTTTGGCCCAGCACGCGAGCGGCTTCCATCAAACCTTTGCCCTGGGCGAGAAATGCCGTACGCGCCAGCAGGTAAACGTAGGGATAAAACACCAGCATCAGCACGATGATCACACCGCCGGTGGATCGCACCCTCGGCAAGCGCAGGCCCATGCCAAACCATTCCCGCAGCAAGGTCTGCACGGGCCCGGCAAAATCCAGCAGGCCGACAAAAACAAATGCCAACACATAGGCCGGGATCGCGAAGGGCAGCATCAGCGCCCAGTCCAGCCAGCGTCTGCCGGGGAACTCACACAAGCTGGTCAACCACGCCAGGCTGACCCCCAGCAGCGTCACGCCAATACCAACCCCGACGATCAATGTCAGGGTGTTGCCCAGCAAGCGTGGCATCTGCGTGTCCCAGAGGTGGCTCCAGATCTGCGAGTCGATACTTTGCCAGGAGAGCAACAGTACGCTCAGCGGTAACAGCACTAGAGCAGCAATGGTAAAAACCAGCGGATACCAGCGACGTTGGGCAGGATGGGCCACAAAAAACTCTCGGAAGGTGGGTAATGCGAGGGAGTGTAGGGCTAATGCTGCCCTCACCCTAGCCCTCTCCCGGAGGGAGAGGGGACTAAATGCAAAAGCAGATTGGCGTGACGCCTGCCATCAGCACCCTCTCCCTCCGGGAGAGGGTTGGGGTGAGGGGCTTTTAATCAATTCCAGCCCGCACGGTCCATCATGCGGATGGCTTCGGCCTGCCGCTTGCCTGCCACTTCAACCGGCAGGGCGTCGGCCTTGAAACTGCCCCAACTAGCCACTTCAGCCGAAGGCGCAACTGCGGGGTTAGCCGGAAACTCCTGATTGGTACCGGCAAAAATCGCCTGCGCTTCTGGCGTAGTCATCCATTCCACCAGCGCCTTGGCAGCTTCAGGATGCGGTGCATATTTGGTCAAACCGATCCCCGACAAGTTGACGTGCACGCCACGATCCGCCTGATTTGGCCAGAACAGCTTCACACCCAGGTCCGGCTTTTGCTTGTGCAGGCGGCCGTAGTAGTAGGTGTTGACGATGCCGACGTCGCATTGCCCGGCGTTGATGGCCTCAAGCACCGCAATGTCATCGGAAAACACGTCAGTGGACAGGTTATTAACCCAGCCTTTGAGAATTTGTTCGGTTTTCTCCGGGCCATTCACTTCGATCATCGTGGCTGTGAGCGACTGGTTGTAGACCTTTTTAGCCGTGCGCAGACACAAGCGCCCTTCCCACTTCTTGTCGGCAAGCGCTTCGTAGGTCGACAACTCTTCTGGTTTCACCCGGTCGGTGGCGTAGGCGATGGTACGTGCACGCAGGCTAAGGCCTGTCCACTGGTGGGATGAGGAGCGGTACTGAGGAGGGATGTTTTGATCAATCACGTCCGACTTGAGCGGCTGCAGTATGCCCATTTGTTCGGCTTGCCACAGGTTACCGGCGTCTACGGTGAGCAACAGATCGGCGGTGGCGTTTTCGCCCTCGGCCTTGATGCGCTGCATGAGCGGCGCTTCTTTATCGGTGATGAACTTGACCTTGACCCCGGTCTTGGCGGTGTAGGCATCAAATACCGGTTTGATCAGCTCGTCGATACGCGAGGAATACACCACCACTTCATCGGCAGCAGACACACTGCTCGCAAAAACGGTAAGGGCCAGGGCAGTCAGTAGACGCTTGGGTGCCAGCATGGGAGGCGGTCTCTCGTGATGCGAATCGGGTGTAAATGGTAGTGAATCACATTTGCCATCTCAACCGAACTCGCCCTAGAGCCGTTACTAGATGTTACTAAAAAGGCAGGAGCGAATTAATCGTCCCCCATCACGCCTTGGCCAACGGCGGTAAATCTCCGCTCAAGCCCAGCGCCTGGCGCACGAAAAGGGCTTTTGCTTCAGGCATTTTATCGACCCACTTCAAACCGGTATTACGCACCAGCCGCGCAGTGAGCGAGTCGGACTGGAACAGTCGCTCAAAGCCTTCCATCGCGGCCATCAGCGCCAAATTGTGCGGCATGCGTCGACGTTCATAACGGCTCAGTACCCGTACATCTGCCAGGCGTTCGCCACGGTCCTGCGCATGCATCAGCACATCGGCCAGCACTGCGGCATCCAGAAAACCCAGATTGACTCCCTGCCCGGCCAGCGGGTGAATGGTGTGCGCCGCATCGCCGATCAGTGCGAGGCCTTCAGCCACGTAGCGTTTGGCATGACGTTGACGCAGGGGAACGCATACTCGTGGATCAGCGCTGAGCACGGCGCCCAGTCGGCCTTCAAAAGCGAATTCCAGCGCGCGGCAAAAAGCCTCGTCCTCGAGCGCCATCAACTGTTCGGCCTCTTCAGGCGTGGTCGACCAAACAATCGAACACCAGTCTTGTTCACCTTCGCGCTCCAAAGGCAGGAATGCCAATGGCCCGTTGTCAGTAAAACGCTGCCAGGCGGTTCGCTGGTGCGCCTGCGCGCAACGCACACTGGTCACGATGGCGTGATGCTGGTAATCCCACTCACGGGTCTCACAGCCGGTCAGACGGCGTACTGCGGAGTTGGCACCATCGGCAGCAATCACCAGCGGAGCTCGCAAGGTGCGGCCATCAGCCAGCGTGAGCAGCCAGTCATCACCCGAGCGGCGCATCTGCTCAAGGCGCGCATTGGCCAGCATTTCAATGTCAGCGCCCTGCACACACTCCAGCAACGCGTCCTGCACCACTCGGTTTTCGACAATATGCCCCAGCACCTCGGCATGCACACTGGCTGCCGAGAAGTGGATCTGCCCGGTGCCGCTGCCATCCCACACGTGCATGTGCGAGTACGGACTGACACGCCGCTGAGTAATGCCCTCCCACGCCCCCAGACGCTCAAGGATGCGTTGGCTGGCCGCCGACAATGCGCTCACGCGAGGCTCAAAAGGGGCTTGGGCCGTGAAGGGTTTAACGCTCAACGGGCTGCCATCCAGCAACAGGATGTTCAGTCCGCTATTTTTGAGCGCCAGCGCAAGGGCGCTTCCGACCATTCCGGCCCCAACAATCAGCAAATCTGCGCGCATTTCCATGCTTTAAGCCTGTCTCGTGAGCGGCAATGGCCGCATCTGAAAAAAGGGTTCGACCCGGCACTTGAGCGCCGGTCGTCATCAACTGTCTGCGCGGGTGCCCAGCCCCATGGCCTGACGGGCAAACCAGCGCTTGGCTGGCGGCATCAGGTCGAGGCCCAGCAAGCCGAGGTTGCGACCCAGGGATACCAGCGTTTGATCGCTGCCAAACAAACGCGTCACCTGGTCCGAGAAGCCAATGGTCAGTTGCTGATCAGGCATCTGGTGCTGTTGATAACTCAACAGCGTAGCCAAATCGCCGGGTGTTTTGTCACTCGCCAACAGCACATCCGCCAAAGCCTGAGCATCGCGCAACGAGAGGTTGAAGCCCTGCCCAGCGATCGGATGCAGGCTGTGAGCCGCATTCCCCAGTACCGCCAGGTGCGGCCGTACTTGTTCATCAGCTTCGACCAGTGTCAGCGGGTACAAATGCCGCGCGCCGACTTGCTTAAGCGTGCCCAGACGATAGCCGAACACGCTCTGCAATTCGCGCAAGAAGCTGCGCTCGTCCACATCGGCAAGGCGTTTGGCATCCATTCCCAGACGCGTCCACACCAATGCGCAGCGATTGTCGGGCAAGGGCAGCAAGGCCATCGGCCCTTCGTCGGTGAAGCGTTCAAACGCCATGCCGTCATGGGGCTGGCTGGGAGTGATGTTGGCAATCAACGCACTCTGGTCGTAAGGACGCTTGCGCACATTGATACCCAACTGTTCACGCAAGCCCGAACGCCCGCCATCAGCCAGTACTGCAAGGTCGCAGTCGAGCGAGGTTTCGTCGTTGAGGGTCAACCGGTAGCCCGTCTCCATCGGCTGCATGTGGGTAACTTCGGCCGGACACCGCCAGCTGATCACTTCAGGGTCCAGACCTTTCCACAAACATTGACCCAACCAGGCGTTTTCGACCACGTACCCCAAGGCCGGAACACCCTCTTCACGAGCGGACAAGCGGGCGGTGGAGAAGCGACCGCGATCAGAAACGTGAATATCCTTGATCGGCTCGGCACGTTCGGCAATCGCCGACCACACGCCCATGCGCTCATAGATAAGACGGGCACCATAACTAAGCGCCGAAGAGCGGGCGTCATAACTCGGCTGGTAAGTGTTGCCGGGCGCAAAGGGTTCGATCAGGACGATTTTCCACCCGCGCGCCTTTGCCCCGGACTGCAACGCCAAGGCCAGGCTGGCTCCGACCAGACCACCACCAATGATTGCCAGACTGACACGGCTCATGCTGCGTTCGTCCGCGCAGAGGCCATCAAGGCTTCGATTTCGGCGACGGTTTTGGGCACGTCGCCCGTCAGAATTTCACAGCCATTTTTAGTGACCACTACGTCATCCTCAATGCGTACACCGATGCCGCGCCATTTTTTTGCGACTTGCATGTTAGAGGGGCTGATGTAGATACCCGGCTCAACCGTCAAGGTCATGCCGGGTTCCAGCACGCGCCATTCACCGCCGACCTTGTATTCGCCAACGTCATGCACATCAAGCCCCAGCCAGTGCCCGGCACGGTGCATGTAAAAGGATTTATAGGCTTCGCTGGCGATCAACTCATCGACATCGCCCTGCAACAAACCAAGTTCAACCAGGCCCGCCGTGATGACCTGCACCGTGGCTTCGTGCGCCTGATTCCAGTGTTTGTTGGGAGCAATCTCGGCAAAAGCCGCTTCTTGCGAGGCCAGCACCAGTTCATAAATGGCTTTCTGTTCCACCGAGAACTGGCCGTTTACAGGGAACGTACGGCTAATATCGCTGGCATAGCAGTCAATCTCACAGCCCGCATCAATCAATACCAGATCGCCGTCCTTGAGCAGGGCGTCATTCTCTTGGTAATGAAGGATGCAGCTGTTATCGCCAGCAGCGACGATAGAGCCATAGGCGGGCATTTTTGCCCCGCTTTTGCGAAATTCGTAATCCAGTTCTGCTTCAAGGCTGTACTCATGCAAACCGGCCCGACTGGCCTGCATTGCACGGATGTGAGCTCGGGCCGAGATCTGCGCCGCATGGCGCATGACCTTGATTTCAGACGCGGATTTATACAGACGCATATCATGCAGCAGGTGATCCAGCGCAACGAATTCCTCCGGTGGCTGGGCCCCCAAATCGGCCTTGGAGCGGATGGTGTTGATCCAGTCCATCAGGTGACGGTCGAAGGGCGGGTTGTTACCCATCGCCGAATACACCCGGTCACGGCCTTCAATCAAGCCCGGCAGGATGTCGTCAATGTCAGTGATGGGGAACGCATCATCTGCGCCGAAGTCACGAATAGCACCTTCTTGCCCGGCGCGCAGGCCGTCCCACAGCTCTCGCTCGGGGTTGCGCTCGCGACAAAACAGCACGTATTGCCCATGGGCACGACCGGGGATCAAAACGATCACGGCCTCAGGCTCGGGAAAACCGCTCAGGTACTGGAAATTGCTGTCCTGACGGTAAAGGTATTCGACATCACGATTGCGAATAGCCACTGGCGCAGCAGGCAATATCGCGATGCTGTTAGGCCCCATCTGCTCCATCAGCGCCTTGCGGCGACGTGTGTATTCCGATTTCGGGATATGGATCATGGGCAGACGGGTTCCCTCTTGGCGATCAATCAGTGCAGTGAAGGCTTGGCAGCCGGCGCTTCGGACTTTGTGGTTTCGGTAAACAGCAACAGCGGAGCAACACGCAGGTACTCCATCACTTGCATGTAGTCGGTCTCGGCGTCTTCGGACTCTTCCAGGGCGTCTTGCACCTGAGAAATAGCCGCCAGATCGCGCAGCACTTCGTTGGCTTCATCGCTCATCGCATATTCGCGACGGGTCAGGCCGAAACCGCTGAGGAAACCACGGCACCACTCACCCAGCGCTGCGGCGCGCTCGGGCAGCGGAGCATCGTCGGTCGGCAACAGCAGTACGACGGTCATGTCGTCACTGGTCAGTTCACCTTTGACCATCTCTTGCAAACCGATGAGGGCATTGCGTACGTTGTCCTGCGGCTCACCAGAAAGAAGCTCGGTGGCCTCAGCCAACCAGGCCTTGTGCTCAAAACCTGCGCCAGCACAACTGCGGCCCAGTAAATGGCCGTGCAGTTCAGCAGGCGAGACGGAATGACCGCTGGCAGTGAGCAGGGTTACGAAAGCTTGATACGGGGAATTCTGAATAGGCATGGTCAGCTAGGCGCCAAGCGGCGCTATGTCTAGAATGGAGGCCTTGTATCGTAGCATCGGCAGACGAGCCAGACCATCAAGGCGTCAATACGGTTGGCTTTCACCCTCCATCAGAAAAACACAGTAGGACCTAATGGAAGACACTGACCTGCATGCACTGATGGCTAGACTTGAATTACTGATTGCCCGAGTCGAGCAACTTAACCGCCAAAACGGACTCTTAGTAGCTCAGGAAAAGACTTGGCGCGAGGAACGCGCGCACCTCATTGAAAAAAACGAAATCGCCCGACACAAGGTGGAATCGATGATTTCGCGCCTCAAAGCCCTGGAGCAAGACTCATGAGTTCAAGTAACAGCATCACCGTACAGATTCTCGATAAAGACTATTCGATCATGTGCCCCCAGGAAGAACGCAGCAATCTGGTGAGCGCCGCTCGATATCTGGACGGTAAAATGCGCGAAATTCGCAGCAGCGGCAAAGTGATTGGCGCCGATCGTATTGCCGTGATGGCCGCGCTGAACATCACTCACGATCTGTTGCACAAACAGGAAGTCGCTGAAGTTCAGACCAGCGGTTCCACCCGCGAACAGGTACGCGATCTGCTCGAACGCGTCGATGTGGTGCTCGCCGCTGATCCGAACGAACGTCAAAGCTGATTCAAAAGGTTTCTTTGGGGTATACTCGCGCCACTCCCTGGAGTATTCGCCAGTTAGCGATGTCCCTGAGCCGATTCGCACTACCCTGGAGCTTGCACGTTGGGCCGGTGTGCATGTCCGCTAGACGGAAAGCCTTAAGGTCTACTGCAACTTCCACCTTGAACTTTCGGGTTCAAGGGCCAAGCCGACAGCGGTACGTCGGGGAGCCTGATTTATTAGCGCAATGCCAGCTTCTTGCTGGCATTGGCTTTCACGGGTACACCGTCCGGTGACTCGACCTTGAACTGCACGCCACCATGACCGAACCGGTGACACGCCCACAACTTCGCCGACAATTGCGCAAAGCCCGCCGCGAACTATCGCCCTGCGAGCAACGTCAGGCCGCCCGTGGCCTGTATCGGCAATTGGCGCAACACCCGCTGTTTCGCCGCGCCAAACACATTGCCCTGTACTTGCCAACAGACGGTGAAATCGACCCGCGCCTGCTGCTCAAAGAAGCTCAACGACGGGGCAAGATCACCTACCTGCCGGTGCTCAGCGCGTGGCCTAAAACCAAGATGGTGTTTCAGCGTATCGCTCCCGGCGAAAAGCTTATTCCCAACCGTTTTCGCATTCTTGAGCCCCTTATCAATAGCGCACGTCAACGCAAGGTCTGGACACTCGACCTGGTGCTGTTGCCATTGGTTGGGTTTGATGCCACAGGGGGAAGACTGGGCATGGGCGGCGGCTTTTATGACCGCAGCCTGGCGTATCTGGCACGACGTCAATGCTGGCGCAAGCCAACGCTATTGGGGCTGGCCCACGAATGCCAAAAAGTACCGACTCTGGCCCAAGCCAGCTGGGATGTACCCTTGCAGGGCACCGTCTCGGACAGTCGTTGGTACGTCGCCCACTGACAACCAAGGCATCACTGAAATAAGCGATGCCCTAACCAGAAAGTGTTTAGCGTTTAAACGGTGGTATTTGCTGTTGCGCCAACTCAATCGGCGCGTCGGTCGAGTTCGACCAGAGGCTTTGCGCATAACCGGTTGTAACCACGCCCAAACCGAACAAAATAACCAACATCCACAGTAAATCCGGTTTGCGTTTCATTGATTGCCCCCCTTCAGGCACATCAATACGATGAAGCAACGGTTTTTGTTATAGGCCGTGCAGCAGCGTCAAGCTTAAAATCCCGGCATTCTGAGGCAACACGAACAGACACGCAAATACTGACGTCAACCGACTGTCGGTTTACAAACCGCTTGCCAGACAATATGACCACGCCGCATTTAAGGAGTAGGAAAAATGGCCTATTGGTTAATGAAATCCGAGCCTGACGAGTTCTCGATCAAAGATTTACAGAAGCTGGGCGAAGCTCGTTGGGACGGTGTTCGTAACTATCAGGCGCGCAACTTCATCCGCTCCATGGCCGTCGGGGACGAATTCTTTTTCTATCACTCCAGCTGTCCACAACCCGGGATTGCCGGTGTGGGGCGAATCGTTCAGGCGGCTTACCCGGACCCCACTGCGCTTGATCCGCAAAGCCACTACTTCGACCCTAAGGCAACCCCCGAGAAGAACCCGTGGAGCGCCCTGCAAGTGGCCCACGTACACACCTTTGCCAAGGTCATCACGCTCGACTACCTGAAACAACAAACTGCATTGGCCGAGATGCCGCTGGTTCAAAAAGGCAGCCGCCTTTCTGTGATGCCCGTGACACCGGAGCAATGGGCGGTGGTGATGGCTAACGCGTAACAGCTGCCGAAGGTCGGCAGGCAACATCCTGTTTTAGCGTCTAGGCTCTGGACTTCCTTTGATTGGAATCAAGGTCCATCGGACTTGAAATCGTCAAACTAGAGCGCTCTGTGACACAGGATGTCGGCATGTCCACAAATAACCGTATTTCGCATTACTTTGTTATTCCGTTGGCAATTTTGCTGATCGCAGCAGGCGGGTTCGGTTACTGGAAGTCCCAACATGATCGCCTCCCCGAAGGCATCGCCATGGGCAACGGCCGGCTCGAATCCACCGAAGTGCAAATCGCTGCAAAAATCCCGGGTCGTCTGGCCGAAGTACTGGTTGACGAAGGCGACCACGTCACCAAAGGCCAACTGCTGGCCCGCATGGACACACGCACGCTGGAAGCCTCCCGCGCGCAGGCCCAGGCCGAAGTACAAAGAGCCCGTGAAACGCTGGCGGCCAACGAAGCCAACGTCAAACTGCGCCAGAGCGAAAAACTGCTCGCCAGCCAGGAACTCAAGCGCATTAGCCAACTGGCCCAGCGCGGGTTTGCCAGCGGCCAACAGCTCGATCAACAACAGGCGAAATTCAGTACCAGCAACTCCGCCGTCACGGCTGCGCAAGCGCAGGTGGCCGCTGCCAGAGCCGCCATTGTTTCCAGCGAAGCGCAAGTGGCGCAACTGACCAGCGAAATAGAAGACAGCAGCCTGCGCGCGCCTATCAACGGGATCATTCAGTTGCGCCTGGCTGAACCGGGTGAAGTGCTCGGTTCGGGTGGACGGGTCTTTATGATGATTGACCCCAGCGATCAGTACATGAATCTCTACTTACCTGCCGCCGTGGTTGGCAAACTCACCGTCGGTGGCGAAGCCCGTATCGTCCTTGATGCGCTGCCCGATCAGCCGCTGCCGGCCAAAGTCTCATTTGTCGCCGACAAATCGCAGTTCACGCCGAAAGAGGTCGAAACACGCGATGAACGGCAAAAACTGGTGTTCCGCGTCAAACTGCGCCTGACCGATCCTGGCGCCGTACCGCAAGCCAAACCCGGCATGCCGGGGGCAGGCTATGTGCGAACTGCCGACGTAGACTGGCCGGCCAATCTGCAATGACCGCCCCGGCGATCAACGCCAGTGGCATCAGCCACCGGTATGGCAAGCAACAGGCGCTACTGGACGTCACCTTCAGCCTGCCAAAAGGCACGCGCTGCGGATTGATCGGCCCCGATGGCGCCGGTAAATCGAGTCTGCTCGGGCTGATTGCCGGGGTCAAAAAGCTGCAGCAAGGCACGCTGGAGGTGCTCGACGGCCCCATCGATGATCGTAGCCATCGCAACACGCTCTATCCGCTGATCGCCTTTATGCCCCAAGGACTGGGCGGCAACCTGTATCCGGAACTGTCGATCAGCGAAAATATCCGTTTTTTCGGTACGTTGTTCGGCCTGTCAAAAGACGAATGCGAACAGCGAATGGCGCAATTGCTCAAGGCCACCGACCTTGAACGCTTTGCCGAACGCCCGGCGGGCAAGTTATCCGGCGGGATGAAGCAAAAACTCGGCCTGTGTTGCGCCTTGATCCACGAACCCGATCTGCTGATCCTCGACGAACCCACCACAGGCGTAGATCCACTGTCACGCCGCCGTTTCTGGGAGTTGGTCAACGATGTACGCAGCCAGCGACCCCAGTTGACCCTGCTGGTGGCCACGGCCTACATGGAAGAGGCTGAGCAGTTTGAGCACTGCCTGATGCTTGATCGCGGCACCTTGATTGCCACCGGCTTGACCCAGGATTTGGCCGCCGTATCACCCACCGGCAAACTCGATGAAGCCTTCACCCATTTCCAGGGGGACAGCGGTCAAAACAATGAACCGCTGGTGATACCGCCACGCACCCACGACAACAGTGATATCGCGATTGAAGCTCACGACCTGACCCTTAAATTCGGCGATTTCACGGCCGTGAACAACGTCAGCTTTGCCATTGGTCGCGGCGAGATATTCGGTTTTCTCGGCTCAAACGGCTGTGGCAAAACCTCCACCATGAAAGTGCTCACCGGGCTGGTACCTGCCACCGAAGGCAGCGCCGAACTGCTGGGCAACCCGGTTAACGCCAGCGACTTGGCCACACGTAAACGTGTGGGCTTTATGTCGCAGAATTTTTCGCTATATGGCGAATTGAGCGTGCGCCAAAACCTGGTGTTGCACGCCCAACTGTTTGACATGGACAAAGACGACAGTCGAGCGCGCATCGAAGAGCTGATTGAACGCTTCGACCTCAGCGACGTGGCCGAACAGCAATCCGGCGAACTGCCTCTGGGGCTACGCCAACGTTTGTCACTGGCGGTGGCGGTGCTGCATCGTCCCGAAGTGCTGATCCTTGATGAACCGACTTCCGGTGTCGACCCGGCCGCGCGCGATGATTTCTGGCGCCTGCTCATCGAGTTGTCGCGTGATCAGGGGGTGACAATATTCTTGTCGACTCACTTTATGAACGAGGCCCAACGCTGTGACCGCATCTCGCTGATGCACGCGGGCAAGGTTTTGGCGTGTGATACGCCAGCCGCGCTACAGCAGCAGTTCAAGGGCGAAACCCTGGAAGCGGCTTTTGTCACCTGCCTTGAGCAAGCGCAAAACGAACAAACACCGACCCCTGCCGAAACCACCGCAAGCCCCGCGGTGAACACACCACCGCCACCGAGTAAAAGTGGTTTTAGCCTCACTCGTTTGTTTGCCGTGGCCAGTCGTGAAACCAAAGAGCTGTTACGCGACAAGGTGCGTATGGCGTTCGCCTTGTTAGGTGCCGTTTTCATGATGGTGATATTTGGCTACGGCATTTCGCTGGATGTGGAAGACCTCGCGTTTGCCGTTTACGACCAGGACCAAAGCCCGCAAAGCCGCGCCTACCTCGAAGCCTTTCGTGGCTCCCGCTATTTTGAAGAGCACGCGCCGATCCACAGCGCCGACGAATTGCACGAACGGCTGCAACGCTCGGAAATAAAAATCGCTTTGGAGATTCCTCCAGGCTTTGGCCGGGATCTCTATGCCGGTCGCCAGCCTACCGTTGCCGCATGGCTCGATGGCGGCATGCCATTTCGAGCGGAGACAAGTCGCAGTTACATTCAGGCCGTGCACCAGGCCAACCTTGAGAAATTGGCCGACTTGAGCAGTCTGGCGCAAAACAAACAGGCGGTGGCAAAGCTCGAAACCCGGTTTCGCTACAACCAGGATGTGATCAGCGTCAATGCCATAGGCCCCGGCGTGATGGCGCTGATTCTCGCCTTTATCCCGGCGATGCTCACGGCACTGGGCATCGTGCGTGAAAAAGAGCTGGGGTCGATCACCAACTTCTACGCCACCCCCCTTACGCGTCTTGAGTTCCTGTTGGGCAAACAAGCGCCCTATCTGGCAGTCAGCCTGGTCAATCTGGCATTGCTGGTGGCAATGAATCGATGGCTGTTTGGCGTTCCGTTCAAAGGCAGCGGCTTCACTCTGGCATTGGGCGGCCTGCTGTATGTGCTGTCGACCACTAGCATGGGGCTGTTGATTTCAGCGTTCACCCGCACTCAAATTGCGGCCATTCTGGGCACCATGATCATTACCAGCCTGCCCACCATTCAGTTTTCCGGATTGCTGGTGCCTCGCTCCTCGCTGGAGGGTGCATCGGCCATGATGGGCATGTTATTTCCGGCAGGGCACTTCCTCGATATCGCGGTGGGCACCTTCACCAAAGCGCTTGATTTACGCCAGCTATGGCCGCAATGCCTGGCGTTGTTCGGCTTTTTTGTCGCCTTTACCGGGCTGAGCCTGATCATGCTCAAGAAGCAGGAGGTTTGATGCACAAGCTCTCTCACATCCTGCGACTTGGCCTTAAAGAGTTCACCAGCCTGCGGCACGACAACGTCCTGCTGCTTTTTTTGCTCTATGCCTTTACCGTGGCGATCTATATGCCGGCATCTAGCTCCATCATCGGCGTGCACAACGCCAGTGTTGGCTTCATTGATGAAGACCACAGCACCCTGTCGCGCAAACTCAGCGAGTCGCTGCTACCTCCAGAATTCAAGACACCGCAAGCCTTGCCGTATGACCAGTTTGATCAGGCGATGGATAACGGCCAGTACACGTTTGTGATCAACGTGCCGGCTAACTTCCAGGCTGACTTGCTGGCCGGTCGCGAACCCAGTGTGCAAGTTAACGTTGATGCAACTGCCATGAGTCAGGCCTTCATGGGCGCAGGTTACATTGGGCAGATTTTCCAGAGAGCGTTGCTTGATTACGCAGGCCAAGGTAACGCTGCTGCGAACACCCCCGCGCGGATTTCAAGCCGTGCGCTGTTCAACTCCAATCTGGAAGGCGGATGGTTTTTGGCGGTGATCCAGATCGTCAACAACATCACCATTCTGGCAATCGTGTTAACCGGCACCGCGCTGTTGCGCGAGCGTGAACACGGCACCCTCGACCACTTGCTGGTGTTGCCGCTGACAGCACTGGAAATCATGCTGGCGAAAATATGGAGCAATATGCTCGTGGTGGTGGTGTGTACCTGGATATCGCTGGAAGTGATCGTGAAATGGGCGTTGGGCATACCGCTGGCAGGGTCGATGGCTCTGTTTTTGCTGGTCACGGCGCTTTACCTGTTCGCCAGCACGGCGCTGGGGATATTTCTCGCCACACTGGCCCGCTCTACGCCGCAGTTCGGCTTGCTGGCGATTCCGGTGGTCATCCCGATGCTTCTGTTGTCGGGTGGCAGCACCCCGCTGGACAGCATGCCTGAGTGGCTGCAATGGGTGATGCAATGCTCGCCGTCGACCCACTTCGTCAGTTTGAGCACCGCCATATTGTTCCGCGGTGCGGCGGTTGAGGTGGTGTGGCCGGACTTAGTGGCACTGCTCGCCATTGGCCTGGTGTTTTTCGCCATTGCGCTGGGACGGTTCCGCAAGAGCCTGGCGTCGTAGGCAAGAGGCAGCGGCCGTAAGCAGGGCTCGCAGCCTCGTGCCTGGGCAGCGACTACAGGAAAAACAGGGCGCATGAACCTTGATGCAAAGGTCTCGATTGTTACTGAACAATCAAGTTATTAAACAGCAAATCGTCCACCATCGGCTTGCCGGTCTCGTCGGTCATGACCTGTTGAATCTGCTTCAACGCCGCTTGGCGCAGGTTTTCCTTGGCCTCAACGCTGCTCAACGTTGTACTGGTCTGCTGGGCAAACAACCCCACCAACTGATTTCGGATCAGTGGGTCATTGGCCTTTACCGCTTTAGCCGCCTCATCACCTGTTACTCGCAAGGAAACATCGGCCTTGAACACCTTGAGTTTCGGGCTGCCGTCCAATCCGTAATTACCCACAAAGGGTGGGCTCAAGGTGATGTAGCTGACCTTGGCAGCGCCCTCTTCAGACTCTTCAGCGACTGCCGCCAGTGGCAAACACAGGGCCAGCATCAATACGATCCACGCTTTCACAATTCGCTCCTCTTAGGGTTGGGCAAGCGCTCGGGATACCCCATTCAAAAGCAGCACGGCGACCACCCTTTGAACGCTTCATCGGGTTATCGGCCGTTTTTTTCAGAACAATAGACGGGTCACCAGCGTTCTAGAATGAGGGCTGCTTCGACTCAATAAATGGGTTATCAATGCTAGTGCGCTCAATGGAAAGACAATAAGCCTGCGTTTACGACAAGTCATACACCAGCACTGTCTCCCCACAGTGACGACACTGATATTTGTCCACAACGAAATCTTCATTGGGTCGGCCTTCAATAAACTGCTCCCAATCATCGACACTGCGGCCAAAATCGTCCATCCATGATGCTTTGTTCGAATGGCTGGCATTCGCTAAATCCTGCGCATCGGCCTGACCCAGATAGATGCAGGCATCTTTGCAGTGCACTTCCCAGCTCTGTTGCTGCCAACTGCTAATCCCCGGTGTTTTGTGCTCAATAATGTCTCTGACTGCCGGACTGACATCCTCGTCAATTTCATTAAATACAAGGTCGAATTTTTTGGCAGCCGAACCATCAGCCACACAGGCAGGGCAAATATGGACTTCATCCCCATCGTCGAGATTGGACAATGCTACGTGGTGATACGAAGAAACCGCTGAGCAGCAATCGCACAGCATGTCTTCTTGAATGAAAGCATGATGACCATAAGGGTCAAAAAAATACTCAAAGGCAGGTAATTCTTTCATGTACTGATCCTCACTTTTTAAATAGGTGGGCTTTCTGTAGGGGCTTTTACGCTCACCGCGCGCGCCAATAGCGCCTGAACACTCTCTGGCAATTTCTCGACAAATCGGCGGCTGGTGGTTCGCTGACAGGTACGCACGATGCTTCCCGTTGCCTGAGAAAGATCAAACAGTGCGATCGCCAACTCCTCGCTGGAATAACGCTGCGCCACCAATCCGCTAATCAGTTGGTAACGCGTCTTGCTGAATAACCCCAACTGAGCCAAAGGAATATCTACCTTGCGTCGCATGTGGTTCTCAATGTCGGTGTTCAGCTGACGGCACGTTGACGCCTCAAGATCGATGGCGCTCAACGGTTTAATAGTATTGGAGCTGGAATCATCGCTAAACAGCACCGGAGCGATAACCTCGACCTGCTCCGGCCGACCTGCGCCTAATGCCCAAGGGCTAAAGCGCCACTCGCGCACAACCTTCAAGGTCGCGCCTGCAAACTCCGGATGAGAGCTATAGAGAATGACAGGGTCCGCGACGGTGCCATCGAGATTGACCAACATCTTTACCCGTACGTCACCTACGATGCCCAACCGTACCAACTCTTTCGGGTAGGCGGGTTCCAAGAGGTACACAACGGAAGGCGGAAAACTTTGCGCCCAGGTACTGAACGTCATCAACAAAACTGCCAATCCCATTAAATGCTTCATCACCGTTCTCCAGAACTTGCGGCAAGCCGCGTCGGCATCAGTGCCGTGGGGGCGAATGATATTAATGTGTAGCCAATTCTTTCAGTTCATGGGTTCCGATAGTTCTGTGGGACAACTCCGATTGATTAGCCCGCGTTTTTATTAGGCTACCAGGATTTAAGTACTCCCTGTCACACGAAACACTCTGTTCGCACACGCGATTAACTTATGTTCATCGCGACATTTAAAATACATAACAAGAAACAACATGATAAGAGAATCATGGGGAACATGACGTACCATCTCGAAAAAAATCATGGACGATTTCTAAATGAACAGTGCACACGCCATCAATAAAAAACACTATAAAAAAGCCCTGAATTTCTACACAGCACTGATTGAAAAGATAATGACACCGCACATTACTTCAAAAAAAATAGTGCTGGTCTGTCCACGCTATGGTTCAACCTTGGCCATGATAGAAGTCCTTTCCAGGTATTTTGATTTACGCGGAATAATACTTAAGAACTCGACGAAGAAAAACGATAACACTTTGCAGTTTTTGAGAAGTGCCAACTACCCGGTTCTGGATATATCAAAAACCGACATGGTTACGCTTTCGCCGTCCACGATCGAGATACTGGTACAGGCCATTGGACCAGGCTCAAGCTGCGTCGTACTTGACCATGGCGGTTATTTTTCCCTGAACAGTCAGGCGTTGAGCATTTTGAAACCGAATTTAATATCCGGAATCGCTGAGTACGCCATTAATGGGGAAAGCCGATACTTCAATGCCTCTATTGGCGACAGGCCCTTCATCTCGGTGGGTCGTTCAATGATTAAAAAGAACAGCGATTTAGCCTCCGCAAACAGCATTATGTTAATCGCCGAACTCTACCTGCAAAATCAAGGCATCATGTTATTCGGGAGTGATGTCAGGGTTGGCGTTATTGGTCACGGCACGTTGGGCGGGCGCATACGCAGTCTGCTGCAAGAGCGAGGCGTAAATGATTTCCTTATCCATGATATAGAGCCGAACCGGCTAGGTGACATTCCTTTAAAAAACATTGCACACAGTGCCGCTCATCTTTGCCAACAGTGCGATATATTATTTTGCGCAACGGGTAATCACGCGTTATCGCGCGATGATTTGAAGTTCATTAAAGATGGCACCATCGCTTTTACAGTGACCTCGCCGGATGACGAACTTGATCTGCACACACTTAAAAAAGAACGTGTCATTACCTTAAATAAAGACCGCAGCCACGCAGACACGGTTGTTTACACCATTGCAGAGACCGGGCATTCATGGGTGCTGCCCTTTGATGGTGAGGCACCCAATACACAAACCAATTTTGGGCTTGCCGATGCGTCCATCCATCAGCCTTGCGCAGCACACATCGTGGCCGCCGTACGCCTGGTGCAAGGACAACTCGAACATCGTCTTCAGCACTTGAGCCTGAAGGACGAACAATTGGTTAAACAGCTGTGGGACGAGTACTACCAACCTTCAAAAACCAGTGAACATGTCCTTACCTGATCATTCAAGACAGGGCCGCACCGCAGCGTTTGAGTCGTGCTTCCAGATTCCGATCGGGCATGGCATGAGTGCGCAGGGCTTTTACAGTCTGCTCAACATAATCGCGAGTGGTACCGAAGCGACCGCTGGCATTGGCTAGAACCTGGCGCAGCACGCTATCCGACAGATTGCCTGCATAGCTGGGTAAATGGCGCTCCAGCACAAACCCCAAGGCCTGTACCTCAGTGCCATTGTCCAACCGACAATTAAGCCAGCGAGGTCGATAGGAGGGAACCGGCATTTCCCGCAGCCACAGCGCATGCAACGCAGCTTCCAAGTTGTCTTCTGGCAGCCTGTAAGCAAAGCCACTGCACGAACCACCACGGTCCAGACCAAATACCAGACCCGGCCATTGCGGCGTACCACGATGTTCGTGAGACCACAGATACAGGCCACGGTGGTAGCCATGCACCCGCCCGCGCACGCGCTCGACCGCTGAACATTCGGGGCGCCAGATCAGTGAGCCGTAGGCAAACAACCACACTGGCCCGCCTTTGTGGCGCTCCATGGTGCTGTGCAGGGAATGGTGCAATTGCTCGGGGGTCAATGGTGCCCCGAGGTCGAGTCGCGGCGGATAGTGCGGGTTCAAGCAGGTAGTTTCTATAACAGTCATAACCAGTGATCGCGGCCTTACACGCTTAACATTAAGTAAACAAAATAACGTGTTGATTCTTATAGCACTGAAAAATCAGACGGTGTGGTTTGTCAGATGAACCGTGCAGGCAAGCCAGGCGTTATGCGCTGAACGTAAGGCTTGCCTGCACTGTTTTCAAGGGCGTGGACAGTAGGCGAACACATCGGCACGCATTTGATGCGGGTCCATACCAGCACTGACCAACGCGTCGAGGGTGCCGTAGATCATGGCCGGAGACCCACTTGCGTAAACATGCACAGCGCTTAAATCACTGATGTCTTCGCACACGGCCTCATGCAGCAAACCACATCGACCCTCCCAGCCACACAGGTCACTGACGACTTTGTGCAGGAACAAATTGGGGGTGTTCTGCCAGGCTTCCCACTCTTGCAGGCCATAAAAGTCCTCGGGACGACGCACGCCCCAGTACAAGTGCACCGGGTACTTGAAGCCTTTCTCTCGGCAGTGCTCGATCAGGCTGTGCATTTGCGCCATTCCGGTTCCGGCCGCGATCAAGACCAAAGGACCGTCTGGCAACTCGGCCAAATGGGTATCGCCATAGGGCAGCTCAAGTCGAACCATCTGGTTGCGCTGCAATTGCTCAATCAAGCTGATCGAGCTGGCCTCACGAGCCAGAACATGCAGCTCCAACTCACGGCCGGAGTGCGGTGCACTGGCCAGTGAGAAGGCCGATTTTTCACCATTTTCGCGCGTCAGCATCGCGTATTGACCAGCGTGATAACGCGGGAGTTTGCCGGCCGGGGCACGTAAACGCACACGCCAGACATCACCACCCACTTCGACACATTCGACCAATTGACACGCAAGTGTTCGCACCGGTATTTCTCCTAACGCAAGCACGCCATCCCACAGTACTACGCAGTCTTCAAGGGGTGCTGCCAGGCAGGTATACACCTCGCCGTGATCGCGCACTTCCCCCGCCTGCTCAACCTGACCTTCAACCAGCAAGGCTGCACAGACGTGGCAATTACCATTGCGGCAGCTCTGTGGGCATTCATAGCCCAAGCGCTGCGCCGCATCCAGAATTCGCTCGCCAGGCAGGGTTTCTAACACCGCACCTGAAGGCTGCAAGGTTACACGCATCAATCTATTCCTAATTGATTCCAGATGTCATCGACCCGGCGGGTAACAGCTTCGTCCTTGACGATAACTCGGCCCCATTCACGGGTGGTTTCACCCGGCCATTTATTAGTGGCGTCCAACCCCATTTTGGAACCCAGACCGGAAACCGGCGAGGCAAAATCGAGGTAGTCGATGGGCGTGTTTTCGATCATCACCGTGTCGCGCTTGGGATCCATGCGCGTGGTGATGGCCCAGATCACGTCATTCCAGTCGCGAGCATTGATGTCGTCGTCGGTCACGATCACGAATTTGGTGTACATGAACTGGCGCAAAAACGACCACACACCGAGCATTACCCGCTTGGCGTGCCCCGGATACTGCTTTTTCATGGTCACAATGGCCATGCGGTACGAGCAGCCTTCAGGCGGCAGATAGAAGTCGGTGATTTCCGGGAACTGCTTTTGCAGGATGGGTACAAATACTTCGTTTAATGCCACACCCAAAATCGCCGGTTCGTCAGGCGGACGGCCGGTGTAAGTGCTGTGATAGATCGGTTTGACCCGATGAGTGATGCGCTCAACGGTAAAGACCGGGAAGCTGTCGACCTCGTTGTAATAGCCGGTGTGGTCGCCGTACGGACCTTCAGGGGCCATCTCGCCCGGGTGGATCACGCCCTCAAGAATGATCTCGGCAGTGGCTGGCACTTGCAGGTCATTGCCTCGGCATTTCACCAGTTCGGTCCGATTGCCCCGCAACAAGCCGGCAAAGGCATATTCAGACAAACTATCCGGAACCGGCGTTACTGCGCCCAAAATCGTCGCCGGGTCTGCACCCAAAGCAACAGAAACAGGGAACGGCTGGCCGGGGTGTTTATCGCACCACTCACGGTAGTCCAGCGCGCCGCCGCGATGGCTCAACCAGCGCATGATGACCTTGTTACGGCCAATCACTTGCTGACGATAGATGCCGAGGTTCTGTCGGTCCTTGTTCGGACCTTTGGTCACAGTCAGGCCCCAGGTAATCAATGGCGCCACGTCACCGGGCCAGCAATGCTGAACCGGCAACATGGCGAGGTCGACATCGTCGCCCTCTATCACGACTTCCTGGCACACCGCGTCTTTAACGACTTTCGGGGCCATGGAAATGATCTTGCGGAAGATCGGCAGCTTGGACCACGCGTCTTTCAGACCTTTCGGCGGCTCAGGTTCTTTTAGAAACGCCAGTAACTTGCCGATTTCCCGCAGTTCGCTGACAGACTCCGCCCCCATACCCATCGCCACGCGCTCGGGTGTGCCAAAGAGGTTGCCGAGCACTGGAATGGTGTGGCCGGTCGGGTTCTCGAACAACAACGCCGGGCCTTTGGCGCGCAGCGTGCGGTCGCAGATTTCGGTCATCTCCAGCACTGGAGACACAGGAATCTGGATGCGTTTCAACTCTCCGCGCTGTTCCAGTTGCTGCACGAAGTCCCGAAGATCCTTGAATTTCATTGACGTTGGCACCCTCAAAATAGGCGTACATCCTACCTGCTATACCCGCCGCTGGCAGCTTATCGCTGCTTAACGGACGGTATTGGCATTGCCCAAGTCCGACGAGCCTTTTGCTGACAGCCCCTCGAACAGCGGCTGTAACACAGGAATCATCAATTGAGCCCCTGCTTCAGAGAGGTGATTGTCGTCGGTATATAAGGAGTTACCGCCCTTTTCAGCGCGGCAAAATCCGGCAGCGTCACACAACTGCGGTGTCGGATCCAGCACCTTGACGGCAGGATCTTCTGCCGCGATCTGATCAAACAAGGTGTTGATAAACGCTTTTTGTTTAAGGTGGTCTTGCACCGGCATTCCCACATCGTCGATCGGCTGGTGCAACATCGCCAAACGACTCAAACGGTAAGGCGGATTGAAGGGCTGCAAAGGCGCCTCTTTCATCAGCCACACGCGATAACCGGCCTTGCGTAACTGCCCCACTCTGGCACGCAAGCCTTGGGCGAAGCGCTGCTCGGCAGCGGCGCGGTCATAGCGGCCATTGCTATCGTGCAGGGCATGCTCATGATCACCTTTGGCATCGCCATAGAGGTAGAGGCTCCAGCGCGCCACCAGCATCACATCAGAAATGGTGTCGGTTTGCAGAGCGCGCTCGGCACGGAGGTTGTCATGGGCACAGCGGGCGCCGTACTCCAGCCCCTCAAGGGGCAAGCAACCCGCCGAGCTGGCCAATAGAACATTGACCCCATGCTGTTCAGCGCTGGCTTGCAGTGCCGGAATCAGCGCCGTGCCGTGGCTGTCGCCCCATACCAGCACCTGAGCGGGTGCATCGGCTGCCTTGCCGTAGCGACAAAACGGTGTATCGACCGGCTGCTTGCCATCGGTGATGCACGCCTTCAACTCCGGTCGCCATTCGCTGGCTTTGGCAAAGTGCAAGGCTTGCTCGGACAGGCGCGAGGGCAAACCATCAGTCCAGCGCAGGGCCTGCCCTGCCAAACCCAAGACCAAAATACCAAGACCGGCCGCAGTCAATATCTGGCGACGTTTCGCCAACAGGCGACGCTCCCGGAACGGCGTTTCGACCCAGCGCCATGAGGCATAACCGAGGATCAGTGTCAGTACGATCAACGCGCCCGTTAGCCAAGGGCTGAACTGACCCACACTGATATAACTGGCGAATACAAATACCGGCCAATGCCACAAGTACCAGGAATAGGAAATCAAACCCAGTCCCACCATGGCGGGCATACTCAACACGCGGCCCACCCACGTGGTGTGATGCTCATTGGCCCAAATCAGAGCAATAACTCCCAACACCGGTAGCAAGGCAGCTGCACCGGGGAAAGGCGTGTGTTTGTCGTAACCCAATACGGCGATCAGGATCAAACTGAGGCCCAGCAGACTGATGCACTGTGCCGCTGTGGAAGTGAGACGTTTCTTGTCCGCAGGAGCGACTGCCAGCAGGGCACCGGCCAGCAGCTCCCAGGCACGCATAGGCAATAGAAAGAATGCCTTTTCTGGATGATGCGCAACGGCCCACACACTGAGCCCGAACGACACCAACAAAAGGGTGAGTACTATCAAACGCCAGTGTTTGAAACGGCTGGAGAGTACAGTCAGGACCAGCGGAAAAATAATATAAAACTGTTCTTCAACGGCCAATGACCACGTATGAAGCAACGGTTTTAAATCACTGGCCGCATCAAAGTAGCCGTCCTGACGCATAAACAGGAGGTTGGAAACGAACATCACTTGATAACGGACTGAGCGCCCCAGTTCTTCATAGTCTTTGGGCGCCATCAGGAACCAGCCCACCGCCAGCACGGCAGCCAGCAACACAAACAAGGCGGGAAGAATGCGCCGTGCGCGTCGCGCCCAAAACTCGACAAAACTGAAACGTCCCGCTTCGCGCTGACGCCAGATGATCGAAGTAATCAGGTAGCCGGAGATAACGAAGAACACATCGACGCCTACAAAGCCGCCTGAGAATCCTGGTACACCAAAGTGAAACAACACAACGGCAATCACAGCCACTGCACGCAGACCATCAATGTCTCTGCGATAAACAAGAGAAGTCATAAAGCTTGTAGTCCGTTAGTACATTATTTTTATTGACCCGCGTTGGGCACAAACCTTCCTTTTTTTGATAAAAAAACGGCGCCCTTGTATGGGCGCCGTTTTTATTCGAGAAACCGTATTACTTGCGTTTCATCGACAGGAAAAACTCATCGTTGGTCTTGGTCTGTTTCAGCTTGTCGATCAAGAACTCGATAGCTGCGACTTCGTCCATCGGGTGCAACAGCTTGCGCAGAATCCACATGCGTTGCAGTTCATCATCAGCGGTCAACAACTCTTCGCGGCGTGTGCCGGAGCGGTTGATGTTGATTGCCGGGAAGACGCGTTTTTCAGCGATCTTGCGATCCAGAGGCAGTTCCATGTTGCCAGTGCCTTTGAACTCTTCGTAGATCACTTCATCCATTTTCGAGCCGGTTTCAACCAGCGCGGTAGCGATGATGGTCAGCGAGCCGCCTTCTTCGATGTTTCGCGCAGCACCGAAGAAACGCTTTGGCTTCTCAAGGGCGTGAGCATCGACACCACCTGTCAACACCTTGCCGGAGCTTGGGATGACGGTGTTGTAGGCACGGGCCAGACGGGTAATGGAGTCGAGCAGGATTACCACGTCTTTTTTGTGCTCGACCAGGCGCTTGGCCTTCTCGATCACCATTTCAGCAACCTGCACGTGGCGGGTTGGTGGCTCGTCGAAGGTGGAAGCAACCACTTCGCCGCGAACGGTGCGCTGCATTTCGGTTACTTCTTCAGGGCGCTCGTCGATCAACAACACGATCAAGTGCACTTCAGGGTTGTTACGCGAAATGTTCGACGCGATGTTCTGCAGCATGATGGTCTTGCCCGCTTTTGGCGGAGCAACGATCAGACCACGCTGACCTTTACCAATCGGAGCACAGAGATCGATCACGCGGCCGGTCAAATCTTCGGTGGAACCGTTACCGATTTCCATCTTCATGCGTACGGTCGGGAACAGCGGAGTCAAGTTCTCGAAGAGAATCTTGTTTTTCGCGTTCTCTGGACGATCGTAGTTGATCGTGTCGACTTTCAGCAGTGCGAAGTACCGCTCGCCTTCTTTTGGCGGACGGATTTTGCCGACGATAGTGTCGCCAGTGCGCAAGTTGAAGCGACGAATCTGGCTAGGCGAGACGTAAATATCGTCCGGGCCGGCCAGGTACGAAGCGTCAGCGGAACGGAGGAAGCCGAAGCCGTCCTGGAGAATCTCCAGCACGCCATCACCGGAGATTTCCTCGCCGCTTTTCGCGTGCTTTTTGAGCAGGGAGAAAATCACGTCCTGCTTGCGCGAACGGGCCATATTTTCTATGCCCATCTGTTCGGCCAATTCGAGCAGTTCGGTAATCGGCTTTTGCTTGAGTTCAGTCAGGTTCATATAGGAATGACGTAATCATTTATGGGGAGGGAAATTAAGCTTTTGGGCTTAATGAGGCCGCGCCGCAGAGAAGGCGACAGGATCGCGTACTAATTCGATAAGGAGTGCGTCGGCGACGGCTTGCAGGGGGCAGTGGAGAAACCAGTGCGGGGCCGAATGTACCACTTGAGTTTCATAGCGTCTAGTCCTTGAGCCATGAAAAAGCCCCGCATTTAGCGGGGCTTATATCGACGCTTAAATATTTGCGTCGAGGAATGCTGCCAACTGCGACTTCGACAAAGCACCTACTTTGGTGGCTTCAACGTTGCCGTTCTTGAACAACATCAGAGTAGGAATACCCCGTACGCCGTGCTTGGCCGGAGTTTCCTGGTTTTCATCGATGTTCAGTTTGGCAACAGTCAGCTTGCCTTTATAAGTCTCGGCGATCTCGTCCAGAACGGGCGCGATCATTTTGCAAGGGCCGCACCATTCAGCCCAGTAGTCGACCAATACAGCGCCTTCAGCCTTGAGAACATCGGCCTCAAAGCTAGCGTCGGTGACGTGTTTAATAAGATCGCTGCTCATGGAAGTCTCCGTGGTTGTAAGCAAAAACGTAGCACATCATAGCCGTCATCAACGCGTTCAGGAAGCTGAGTGGTGATTGACTCTTACTATAGTGGTGCGCAATCAAACGCATCGATCACGCTTTACAAGGATCATGGCGCGCACAATTAAGGTGCGACTTCACCTTTACCTACGCACCATTGCGGACCTTAACCGGCGCGGGAGCACCCTGAACAGGGGCAAACAATCACTGGAACGGCTCTTGGCATGGCCTGTGCTCTGCTCAATGCAGACCTTCCCCTGCCTGTTTTCGGAGACGTGCCATGACCCAGCGCTACAGCGCCCTGATTTGCACCTTGTTCGCCAGCCTGATGCTGAGTCAGGCCCCCGCCCACGCCAATGGCCTTGAAGACGTGATGGCACGGGGCACGCTTAAAGTCGCAGTGCCTCAAGACTTCCCACCGTTTGGCTCGGTTGGCCCTGACATGAAGCCTCGCGGGCTGGACATTGACACTGCCAAACTGTTGGCCGACCAGCTCAAGGTCAAACTGGAACTGACCCCCGTTAACAGCACTAACCGCGTGCCTTACCTGACAACCGGCAAAGTCGACGTAGTTATTTCTAGCCTGGGCAAAAACCCGGATCGCGAAAAGGTCATCGACTTTTCCCGTGCTTACGCCCCCTTTTACCTCGCCGTATTCGGCCCACCAGACGCTGACATAAAGACGCTGGACGATTTAAAAGGGAAGACGATCAGCGTGACGCGGGGTGCCATCGAAGACATCGAGTTAACTAACGTGGCCCCGGCAGGCGTCACCATCAAACGCTTTGAAGATAACAACTCAACCATTGCCGCTTATCTGGCCGGTCAAGTTGATCTGATTGCCAGCGGCAACGTGGTGATGGTGGCCATCAGCGAACGCAATCCCAAGCGCATTCCGGCCATGAAACTCAAGCTCAAGGATTCACCTGTCTATGTTGGCGTCAACAAAGACCAGCCAGAACTGCTGGGCAAGGTGAACCAGATTATCAGCGCTGCCAAAGCCGACGGCAGTCTCGAAAAGAACGCGATGCAGTGGCTTAAAGAGCCGCTTCCCGCTGACCTCTGATTGATTTCGACGAGTTTCATCATGGCTTATCATCTCGACTTCATGCCGGTCCTGCAAAACAGCGACCTGTTATTGCGCGGCGCCCTGTTCACGCTCGAGCTGACGGCCATAGGGACAGTGCTGGGCGTTGGTCTCGGCATCGTCGGTGCACTGGCACGGGCGTGGAACATCCGCCCTTTCTCTACGTTGTTCGGGATTTATGTCGAGTTGATCCGCAACACACCGTTTCTGGTGCAGTTGTTCTTTATCTTCTTCGGCCTGCCCGCGTTGGGCCTGCATATCAGTGAGTGGCAGGCCGCCGTGCTGGCGATGGTGATCAACCTCGGCGCTTATTCAACGGAAATTATACGCGCCGGCATTCAAGCCATCCCCAAAGGTCAGCTTGAGGCCGCCTCGGCCTTGGCCATGAGCCGTTTTGAAGCTTTTCGCCATGTCGTGCTGCAACCGGCGCTGGCCAAAGTCTGGCCGGCACTGAGCAGCCAGATCATCATCGTCATGCTGGGCTCGGCCGTGTGTTCGCAAATTTCGACTGAAGAGCTGAGCTTTTTTGCCAACTTCATTCAGTCGCGCAATTTTCGGGCCTTTGAAACCTATGCGCTGACCACGCTCGTGTATCTGTTTATGGCCTTGCTGATTCGCCAACTGCTCAACGCTTTTGGCCGCCGCTACCTGACCCGGAGTCGTTGATGGATTTCACGTTCTGGGACATCGTGCGCAACTTGCTGATCGGCCTGCAGTGGACCGTCGGGCTGTCGCTGGCCGCCTTTGTTGGCGGCGGTGTGATCGGCTTGCTGGTACTGCTGATGCGCATCTCCAAAAGCCGTTTCGCGGGTGCTCTAGCACGCGGCTATATCGAGCTTTTTCAAGGCACGCCGCTGTTAATGCAATTGTTTTTGATCTTCTTCGGCATCGCCTTGCTGGGTATCGATATTTCACCGTGGATGGCAGCTGCACTGGCCCTGACGCTTTTTACCAGCGCGTATCTGGCCGAAATCTGGCGCGGTTGTGTTGAATCGGTAGCCCAAGGGCAATGGGAAGCCTCGGCCAGCCTGGCGCTTAGCCCACTGGAGCAATTGCGCTACGTCATTTTGCCGCAAGCCTTGCGCGTGGCCATTGCGCCCACCGTGGGGTTTTCGGTGCAGGTCATCAAAGGCACCGCCGTGACCTCTATCATCGGTTTCACCGAGCTCACCAAGACCGGCAGCATGCTGGCCAACGCAACCTTCGAGCCGTTTATGGTGTATGGACTGGTTGCGCTCGGTTATTTCCTGCTGTGTTACCCCTTGTCGCTCAGTGCGCGCTATCTGGAAAGGAAACTGCATGCCTCTGCTTAGAGTGACTGCTTTGCATAAATATTACGGGGATCATCATGTCCTCAAAGGCATTGATCTGACCGTCGAACAAGGCCAGGTCGTCGCCATCATCGGGCGCAGCGGTTCGGGTAAAAGTACGCTGCTCAGAACCTTGAATGGCCTGGAGTCCATCAACGACGGTGTCATCGAAGTCGATGACGAATACCTGGATGCCGCCCGCGCCGACTTGCGCAGCCTTCGCCAGAAGGTCGGCATGGTGTTTCAGCAGTTCAATTTGTTCCCTCACCTCAGTGTGGGTGAAAACGTCATGCTGGCCCCGCAAGTCGTACAAAAAGTACCCAAGGCCAAAGCGGCTGTATTGGCACGCGAGATGCTGGAAAGGGTCGGGCTTGGCGACAAGTTTGATGCCTTTCCCGAGCGCCTGTCGGGGGGCCAGCAACAGCGAGTGGCGATTGCCCGGGCACTGGCCATGTCCCCCAAAGTGCTGCTGTGTGACGAAATCACCTCAGCGCTGGACCCTGAACTGGTCAATGAGGTGCTCAGTGTCGTGCGCCAGTTGGCCCGAGAAGGCATGACGCTGATCATGGTCACCCACGAAATGCGCTTTGCCCGGGAAGTCGGCGACAAGCTGGTGTTTATGCATCAAGGCAAAGTCCACGAAGTCGGCGACCCGAAGACCTTGTTTGCTAACCCCCAGACCCCGGAACTGGCGAATTTTATCGGTACGGTGAACCTGGCCTGAGACTCGCCCACATCGCGTAGGCATTTTCGTATCCGATAATAAGAAAAACGAATTATCCGGGAACAGCTAATGTCTTTGCTTACGTGTTCCATATCAACGCATCTGACACTACGCGTTGGCGCGAGCCTTTGATCGTGGCACGATGGCGACGTTATCGACCGAGACTTCTCAACTATGCCCCAATCCCAAGCCAAGAGTCCGCCCCTGATCGCCGCCATTGATCTGGGTTCCAACAGTTTTCATATGGTGGTGGCAAAAGCGCAGAACGGTGAAATCCGTATTCTCGAACGTCTGGGTGAAAAGGTTCAGTTAGCTGCGGGCATCGACGAAGAGCGCAAGCTCAACGAAGAATCCATGCAGCGCGGGCTTGATTGCCTGAAGCGTTTTGCCCAACTGATCAACGGCATGCCACTGGGTGCCGTGCGTATCGTGGGCACCAACGCCTTGCGTGAAGCCCGTAACCGTCATGAATTTATCGTGCGCGCCGAAGAAATCCTGGGCCATACCGTTGAAGTTATTTCCGGTCGCGAAGAAGCCCGTCTTATCTATTTGGGCGTGTCGCATACCCTTCCAGACACGCCGGGCAAACGCCTGGTCGCCGATATCGGCGGCGGCAGCACTGAATTCATTATTGGCCAGCGCTTCGAGCCACTGCTGCGCGAAAGCCTGCAAATGGGTTGCGTGAGTTTTACTCAGCGTTACTTTCGCGACGGCAAGATCACCCCGGCGCGGTACGCTCAGGCCTATACTGCGGCGCGCCTCGAAATCATGAGCATCGAAAACGCGCTGCACCGTTTGGGCTGGGATGAAGCCATCGGTTCTTCGGGCACCGTTCGGGCCATCGGGCTGGCAATCAAAGCGGGTGGGCACGGCAGTGGCGAAGTCAATGCTGAAGGCTTGAACTGGCTAAAACGCAAACTGTTCAAGCTGGGCGAAGTCGACAAAATCGACTTTGAAGGTATCAAACCGGATCGCCGGACTATTTTCCCGGCGGGCCTGGCCATTCTTGAAGCCATTTTCGACTCTCTTGAACTGCAACGCATGGACCACTGCGACGGCGCTCTGCGTGAAGGCGTGCTGTACGACCTGCTGGGTCGCCATCACCACGAAGACGTTCGTGAGCGCACCCTCAGCTCACTGATGGATCGTTATCACGTTGATCGCGAACAGGCGGCGCGGGTGGAAGCCAAAGCCCTGCGGGCTTTCGATCAAGTGGCCAAATCGTGGGACCTCAAGGACGGTGTGTGGCGTGAGCTGCTGAGTTGGGCAGCCAAAGTGCATGAGGTCGGTCTGGACATCGCCCATTACCACTACCACAAGCACGGCGCTTATCTGATCGAGCACTCCGACCTTGCCGGTTTCTCACGCGAAGACCAGCAAATGCTCGCGCTGCTGGTGCGCGGCCATCGACGTAACATTCCAAAAGATAAATTCGCCGAATTTGGCGAAGACGGCATCAAGCTGATTCGCCTGTGCGTGCTGCTGCGCTTTGCGATTCTGTTCTATCACATCCGGGGTAATCAGGAGGCGTCGCAAGTCAAACTGCGCGCCCACGGCGACCACCTTGAAGTGATATTCCCAGAGGGCTGGCTGGCACAAAATCCGCTGACTCAAGCCGACTTCGAGCAAGAAGCACAATGGCTGACCCGAGTCGGGATTGTGCTGACGGTGTCTTGAAAACCTGCGTCCCGTAGCAGCTGCCGAAGGCTGCGTCCGGCGGTGAAACCGCCGTAAAGCCTGATATCGCGGTGTTTCACATTCACCGGGACTTCAGGGATTACGAGCGCTTCGCACTCGGACGCAGCCTGCGGCAGCTGCTACGGAGCTGGGCCTTTACACCGACGGGCCGGTGCTGACCGTCAACACCGGCAGGCTCAAACGCTCAAGCAAGGTAGCCTGTGCGCTACGCGGGTTCTGATTGCCGGTCGGTGTGTTACGCACATAACGACCGTCGGACTGCAAAATCCAGCTGTGGGTGTTGTCCGTCAGGTAGCACTCCAGCTCCTTCTTAACCCGCAGGATCAGCTTTTTACCCTCGACCGGGAAGCACGTTTCCACGCGTTTATCGAGGTTGCGTTCCATCCAGTCAGCACTCGACAGGAACATTTGCTCCTCGCCGCCATTGAGGAAGTAGAACACCCGTGTGTGCTCCAGGAAGCGACCAATGATCGAGCGTACGTGGATATTGTGCGAAACGCCTGGAATCCCAGGTCGCAAGCAGCACATTCCACGCACAATCAGGTCAATTCTCACGCCCGACTGACTGGCTTTGTACAGCGCCCGAATGATTTTCGGGTCCGTCAACGAGTTGAACTTGGCAATGATGTGCGCAGGCTTGCCCTCCACCGCGAACTGCGTTTCGCGGGCGATCATGTCGAGCATGCCTTTTTTCAGGGTAAACGGCGCATGCAGCAGCTTTTTCATGCGTAACGTCTTACCCATCCCGATCAATTGGCTGAACAGCTTGCCAACGTCTTCGCACAGCGCATCGTCCGACGTCAGCAGGCTGTAGTCGGTGTAAAGCTTGGCGTTACCGGCGTGGTAGTTGCCCGTGCCCAAGTGCGCATAGCGGACGATTTCGCCCGCCTCACGACGCAAAATCAGCATCATCTTGGCGTGGGTTTTAAAACCGACCACACCGTAAATAACTACCGCACCGGCAGCCTGTAGACGGCTAGCCAGTTGCAGATTGGACTCTTCGTCGAAGCGCGCACGCAGCTCAACCACTGCCGTCACTTCTTTGCCGTTGCGCGCAGCATCAACCAGCGCATCAACAATTTCAGAGTTGGCGCCGCTTCGATAGAGCGTCTGGCGCACGGCCAGCACATGCGGATCTTTGGCCGCCTGACGCAACAAATCGACTACCGGGGTAAACGACTCAAATGGGTGGAGCAGCAAAATGTCCTGCTTGCTCACCACACTGAAAATGTTCTCACTGTTCTGCAACAGCTTGGGAATCGCAGGTGTAAATGGCGTGTATTGCAGTTCCGGGTGGCTATCCAGCCCGGTGATGCTGAACAGTCGTGTCAGGTTGACCGGGCCATTGACCGTATACAGCTCGGTTTCGTGCAGGTTGAACTGCTTGAGCAAGTAATCGGACAGATGTTTAGGGCACGTATCCGCCACTTCCAAACGCACGGCATCGCCGTAACGACGAGAGAACAACTCGCCACGCAGGGCGCGAGCCAGGTCCTCTACGTCTTCCGTGTCGACAGACAAGTCTGCGTTTCGGGTCAGTCGGAACTGATAGCAGCCCTTAACCTTCATGCCTTGGAACAGGTCATCGGCATGGGCATGAATCATCGACGACAGGAACACATAGTTGTCCCCCGTACCGCCAACCTCTTCAGGCACCTTGATCACTCGCGGCAACAAACGCGGTGCCGGGATAATCGCCAGGCCCGAATCACGGCCAAAGGCATCAATACCTTCAAGCTCAACAATGAAGTTAAGGCTTTTGTTAACCAGCAGCGGGAACGGGTGCGTCGGATCCAGGCCGATAGGGGTGATGATAGGTGCGATTTCGTCGCGGAAAAATTTGCGAACCCATGCTTTGATCTTGGTATTCCAGTGGCGCCGACGAATAAAGCGCACCTGATGTTTTTCGAGTTCAGGTAACAAGATGTCATTGAGGATCGCGTATTGGCGATCAACGTGACCGTGTACCAATTCACTGATCCGCGCCAGCGCTTGATGCGGCTGCAAGCCATCAGCGCCCGCCTGCTCACGGGCGAAGGTGATCTGTTTCTTCAGGCCTGCGACACGAATCTCAAAAAATTCATCCAGGTTGCTGGAGAAAATCAGCAGAAACTTCAGCCGTTCCAGTAAGGGATAGGACTCATCCAGCGCCTGTTCCAGCACGCGAATATTGAACTGCAATTGAGACAGTTCGCGATGGATATACAGGCTGCTGTCATCCAGGCTCGGAATGGCGATCACTGGGTGCGCCGCCGCAAGTGTTTCCGCCACCGCCGGAGCTTGGGTGTCCTGGGCGGCTGGCGTTTGCGGGGCCGGCTCAACCATAGGCTGGGCCTCGGTAGCAGCGATTTCTGTCAGTCCTTCGGTATTCATTGAATGTTCCTGTAAGAGCGGGTTGACTCTCGTAACAGTTAAGCGGCGCATGCGGTCAAGCTGCCAGAATGCCACCAACGCCGGTGGGTTTAAACCGCTCGAAGGTGCTTTGTGCGAGTCAGAGCCTGTTAGAGGACAATTTGTCGGTTTTGTTCGTGTTAAACACGCCCGCACCTGCGCGCGCCCTTTATACCGACGCACCATGAACACTAGATGACAACGCCTATGATGTAGGTCAAATAGTCATCATTTGTAGGAATTGTTAACAACAAGAGACCTTCCGAGACTTTCCTGAACGTGCCTTAAGGCGTAGGCTGCGCGTTCAATTTCGCCAGCTTCCAGACAATGCTCCAACAATTTCTTCAAGAATTTGGCTACTTCGCCCTGTTTCTGGGGACGTTCTTTGAAGGTGAGACCATTCTGGTTCTCGCAGGCTTCTTGGCGTTCCGCGGATACATGGACCTCAAACTGGTCATGATTGTGGCGTTCCTCGGCAGCTATGCCGGCGACCAGCTGTGGTATTTCCTGGGGCGTAAACACGGCCGCAAATTGTTGGCGCGCAAGCCGCGCTGGCAGCTGATGGGCGACAAGGCGCTGGAGCACATCCGCCGGCATCCCGACATCTGGGTACTGAGCTTCCGCTTCGTGTACGGCCTGCGCACGGTCATGCCTGTGGCCATTGGCCTGTCCGGCTATCCGCCGGGTCGCTATTTACTGCTCAACGGTATTGGCGCAGCCATCTGGGCCATCGCGCTGGCGACCGCGGCTTACCACTTCGGAGCAGTGCTTGAGGGCCTGCTGGGCAGCGTTAAAAAGTACGAGCTATGGGTGCTTGGCGCTCTGCTTCTGCTCGGTGTGTGCCTGTGGATACGCCGCCGCATCAAAAATGCCCGTATTGCAAAACAGACGGCTCTGGAAGAAAAAAACAAAGCCGCTGCAACCACTGACACCCCGCCTTCCGAATAGACCTGTCAACTCCCCCGGATGACACCGCCGCCTTGATGATGCAAGCGCTGGCGGTGTACAAAGCCCTATAGCTTCACGCGCCGAATCCGGCGACATTAGGGCCATGTCCAAAGGAGACCTCCCATATGACTCAGAAAAAAGTTGCCGTGATTCTCTCCGGTTGCGGTGTCTACGACGGCGCTGAAATTCATGAGAGCGTTATTACCTTGCTGCGCCTGGATCAACGCGGTGCCAAGGTTCAGTGCTTCGCACCCAACATTGCGCAACATCATGTGATTAACCACCTGACGGGCGAAGAAATGCCGGAGTCGCGCAACGTCCTGGTTGAGTCGGCGCGTATCGCCCGTGGGGATATCAAAGATATTAGCGAGGCCAATGTCGAAGAGTTCGACGCGTTGATCGTTCCGGGCGGCTTTGGTGCAGCCAAAAATCTGTCGAACTTCGCCTTCAAGGGCACCGAATGCGCCGTACAACCTGAGGTGCTGGCGCTGGCCGAAGCGTTTGCCGAAGCCGCAAAGCCGATTGGGTTGATGTGCATCTCACCTGCCATTGCCGCCAAAATCTATGGCCCGGGTGTGATTTGCACCATTGGCAAAGACGCCGACACAGCGGCTGCTATCAGCAAAATGGGCGGCGAGCATAAGGAGTGTGACGTGTCTGAAATCGTTGAAGACAGCGCTCGAAAACTCGTCAGCACACCCGCCTACATGCTCGCCAACTCCATTAGCGAAGCGGCTTCAGGCATCAACAAAATGGTCGACCGTGTACTGGAACTGACTCAACAGGAATAATCAGCCCCGCATCAGTCGGGTCAGAATCCGATCAAGTGAATTGGCGAACGCCTGTTTTTCGCGCTCGCCATAAGCCCCTTGCCCGCCGCCCATCTGGCCCTGTTCCCGCAGGTCGGTAAACAGGTTACGCACCGCCAACCGCTCACCCATGTTCTGCGGGTCAAACTCTTTGCCGCGAGGGTCCAGTGCCGCCACGCCTTTCTTTACCAAGCGGTCAGCCAGCGGCACATCGCTACAAATTACCAACTCACCGGGTACGGCATGCTCCACCAGATAGTCATCCGCTGCGTCGGGGCCGCTGGGCACCACGATCAGTTTGACCAGAGCGTACGTGGGCTTGACCTGGCTCTGACCTGCCACCAGCACCACTTCGAACTGGCGCTTGAGAGCGAACTTGATCACTTGATCCTTCGCAGCCTTTGGGCAAGCGTCTGCGTCGATCCAGACACGCATGGTGGGTACTCCTGATGTGATTAATGGGCCGACAACCGGCGTCCGTAGCAGCTGCCGAAGGCTGCGTCCGGCAGCAAAGCTGTCGTAAAGCCAGGGTCCTCGGTGTGCCGGGAAACCTGGAACTCAGGGTTTACGATCGCTACGCAATCGGACGTCGCCCCCGGCAACTGCTACGAGGCACTCACCCGGCGTCTTTCAGCCAGTTTGCTGCGCCCGAAGAGCACCGCAATTGCCGCCAGCGCCAATACTTGAGCGCCCAGCGAATAGGCGTCCGCATGAATACCCAGCCAATCAAATTCGAAGAACGCCACGGGCCGCGTGCCGAAAATACCGGCTTCTTGCAGGGCCTTCACTCCATGCCCCGCGAACACGACTGACAAGGCGCACAGCAATGCCGCATTGATGCCAAAAAACAGCGCCAGCGGCAATTTGGCTGAGCCGCGCAGAATGACCCAGGCCAGACCGACCAACAGCACTAATGCGGTTGCACCACCCGCGAGCACGGCATTGTGCCCGGCCGGGCCAGCTTGCAGCCACAGGGTTTCGTAAAACAGGATGACTTCAAACAGTTCTCGGTAAACCGAGAAGAACGCCAGAATGGCAAAGCCAAATCGACCGCCACCGCTGACCAGGCTGCTTTTTATGTAATCCTGCCACGCCGCGGCATGACGCCGGTCATGCATCCAAACACCCAGCCACAGCACCATGACGCTGGCGAACAAGGCGGTACAACCTTCGAGCAGCTCTCGCTGGGCACCACTGACGTCGATCACATAGGCAGCCAAGGCCCACGTTGCCAAACCCGCCACCAATGCCAAGGCCCAACCTGCGTTGACGCTGCGTACCGCAGATTGCTGACCCGTGTTGCGCAAGAATGCAAGAATCGCCGCCAGCACCAGAATCGCTTCCAGCCCTTCGCGCAGCAATATCAATAAACCGGAGATGTAGCTCAATGACCAGCTCAGGCCGTCGCTGCCCAACAATCCGGCCGACTCTTTAAGCAAGGCTTTAGCCGCCTGCAGGCGTTGCTCAACCTGTGCAATCGGCAGCCCGTCCTGCAACGATTGCCGATACGCCATCAGCGCTTTTTCCGTATTTTTGCGCACAGTGCTGTCAACGTTGTCCAGGGAGCTTTCAACCAGCTCAAAGCCTTCCAGATACGCGGCTACCGATAGGTCATACGCTTGCTCGTGATCACCTTCGCGGTAAGCGGCCAAGCTTTTGTCGAGGGTTGCTCCGGTGTAGTCCAGCAACTGCGCTGGACCACGTTTGACCTGCGGTGGCTGGGCCCGTTGGGCGCGGAAGGTTGCCGCCGCTTGCGGGCCTTCGGCTGCCAGCACTTCATTGGGTGTTTGACGGGCAAGGTCGGCAAGGTTGTAGGTTTTATCCGCTTTGGCCGCTGCCGGATCGGCACTCAACCCTGCGACATAGGTCGCCAGATCCCAGCGCTGGCGCTCGTCCAGTTGGTCGGCAAACGACGGCATGTCGGTGCCTTCAACGCCTAGGGTCAAGGTGTTGAAAATGGCGTAAAGACTCAGACGATCCAGACGCACCGCATCGCGCAGATTGGCGGGTGACGGTGTCATGCCGACGCTGGCCGGGCCATCGCCCGCACCGGTTTGGCCGTGGCATACCGAGCATTGCTGCGCATATAACGTCGCGCCACGAGCCGGGTCTGGGGTGATAACGGGTGCTTGGCTGACTTCGTAAGCCGCCGCCAGCTTGGCCCCTAGCTGACGCGCGGCGCGGGCCACACTGGTGCCATCGTCATGCCGCTCAATGGCGGCCTGCAATGCATTGACGCCCTGCACCAGCTCGGCATGCTCAGGGCGATCTGGCAAGTCGGCAATCAAGCCCTTGAGCACCGACAAGAATTCCAACTGCTCGCGATACTCGGTCTCGTCGATGACATTGCCATCTTCAACCGTCGGCGGATAGTCAGCCCCAATGTAGTCGATCAGGTGCAGCGCTTGTGAGGCGCCCTCGGGGGAGTTGGCAGATGCGTTAAAGCTGCACAACGCGAGCACTGGCACGATCAGCCAGGTCAAGAAACGCGAGCGGGCGGTCATGAATTGTTCCGGAATGGAAATGAGAAGTAACACATTGTTCACTTCCCATGACCGCGACTCAAGATTTTTAAGTGGTGGCGCGATGCAATGTCGCTAGAAAACCGGCTGCCCCCACGAACAAACCCGCAAAGGTGCGGTTCATTCGCCGTTGCTGTTTGGGGGTACGCAGCAAGCGCAGCACTTTGGAGGCCAGCCCGGTGTAGCCGGCCATGACAATCAGGTCAACGCAGATCATGGTCACGCCCAGGGTCAGGTATTGGCTCACCAAAGGCGCGTGCGGATCTACAAATTGAGGCAAGACCGCCAGCATGAAAACCAGGGCCTTGGGGTTGCTGACGTTAACCAGAAACCCGCGAAACATCAGTGCCAGGGGTTTGCCGATGGGGCGTATGGTGGTGTCATCGCTGAGGTCGGCGGGTAGCGCACGCCATTGCTTGACCGCGAGGTAGATGAGGTAGGCAACACCGAACCATTTGATCGCGTAGAACGCGGTGGATGACGCAGCGAGTATGGCCCCGACACCGGCGGCAACAATAGCAATTTGCAGGGCCAGCCCCAATTGCAGGCCCAGCGCGTTCCAGTAGCCCCGCAAGAAGCCGTATTGCAGACCGCAAGACATTGAGGCAATCGCCCCTGCCCCCGGCGACAGGCTGATTACCCAGCAGGCCGCGAAAAAAGCTAACCACGTTTCCAGCGACATATCGCACCCCGGACAATTGTTGTAACAAGTCCACTAAGCTAATGCGCCACTTGGGAAGAATCAACTGGGGTTCGGCGTTAGACGTCGCCTTCGCGCCAGCGGCGTACCGAGCGCTGGAAGAACAAACTGTTGGGAACCTGCACCATGCTGCTACCGCTGCCGGCCTCTACAGGTTCGACCAGAGTGGTATAGAGCAGATTGATGGCCACGACACGGCCTTTGACGCCCGGCTTGTCGAGGGTGTCGAGCAGCTCCACCACATCACCGATCCGGAAGGGCCCGACGGTGAAGATCAGCACAGCGCACAACAGGTTAGAGAGCACGCTCCACATCGCGAAGAAAGCTATCGCTGCCACGGCGACAAAGCCCGAAAGGGCTGTCCACAACACCGTGGCCGAAACACCGAGGCGTTCGAGCACGAAAATCAGTGCGCTGCCCATGATGAGCCAGCGCAACCCACCACGCAGCGGGATCAGCAGTTGCGGCGGCAACGGGTAACGCTCCCCCATACGGGTCAGGAAACGCGCCACCCCACGCTGCATGAAGTAACCCACCAGCAGGATCAGCAAGATCTGCACGCCAATCCACAGCGGTGCAATCATCTGCCCCGGTACAGACAAGCCTAGGGATTCCATCAGGACAGTGCCTCCAGCTCCGCTTGCAAGGTTTCAAGCAGCTCCAGCGCTTCCATCCAGCGCTCTTCGAGCTGGCCTTCAAGCACTTTGAGCTTGGCCTGTTCGGCCAGCAGCTCACGCAGTTCGTCTTTGCGAGCCGCTTCGTAAACACCGCTGTCGCCCAGACTGGTTTCGATCTTCGCGAGTTTTTCGTTGACCTTACCCAGCTCGCTTTCGAGCTTGTCGGCTTCGCGCTTGTGCGGGGCCAATTGTTGACGCAGCGCTGCCGCTGCCTGACGTTGAGCCTTTTTATCGGTCTTGTCAGGGTTGACCGGCGTATTGCTGGTCGGAGCATTGCGCAAGCGATAGTCGGCCAACCAACGGGCGTAGTCTTCGAGGTCGCCGTCGAATTCCTCAACCTTGCCGTCCGCCACCAACAGAAACTCGTCCGTAGTGCTTTTGAGCAAATGCCTGTCGTGAGAGACCACCAGTACCGCACCGCTGAACTCTTGCAAGGCCATGGTCAGTGCCAGACGCATTTCGAGATCAAGGTGGTTGGTCGGTTCGTCAAGCAGCAGCAGGTTAGGACGGCCCCAAGCAATGAGCGCCAAAGCCAGGCGGGCTTTCTCACCACCGGAGAAATTCAGGACAGGCTCGTCGATGCGTGCACCACGGAAGTCAAACCCACCGAGGAAGTCGCGCAGCGTTTGCTCACGCTCAGTGGGCGCCAGGCGTTGCATGTGCAGCAACGGGCTGGCTTTGGAGTCCAGTGAGTCCAGTTGATGCTGAGCAAAGTAGCCCACCACCAGGTTTTCACCACGGGCCAAACGGCCCGACAGCGGCTCCAACTCGCCAGCAAGGTTTTTGATCAGCGTCGATTTACCGGCACCGTTCGGCCCGAGCAAACCAATGCGCGCACCCGGAACCAGTTGCAGCTTGACCTTCTCAAGGATGGTTTTATCGCCATACCCCAAGCGTGCATCGGACAAGTCGAGCAGCGGGCTGGAGAGCTTCACCGCCTCGCGAAACACGAAGTCGAATGGCGAATCGACATGGGCAGCGCTCAGTTCTTCCATGCGCTCCAGGGCTTTGATCCGGCTTTGAGCCTGACGCGCCTTGGTCGCTTGAGCCTTGAAACGAGCAATGTAGCTTTCCATGTGCGCACGTTGCGCCTGCTGCTTTTCGTAGGCTTGCTGCTGCTGAGCCAGACGCTCGGCACGGGCACGTTCGAAGGCGCTGTAGCCGCCGCGATAGAGCGTAATTTTGCGCTGATCCACGTGGGCGATGTTATCGACCACGGCATCAAGGAAATCCCTGTCGTGGGAGATCAGCAGCAAGGTACCCGGGTAATTTTTAAGGAAGTCTTCAAGCCACAGAATGGCGTCGAGATCCAAGTGGTTGGTCGGTTCATCGAGCAGCAATAGATCCGACGGACACATCAGCGCTTGCGCCAGGTTCAGGCGCATCCGCCAGCCACCCGAAAAGTCAGCAACCGGACGGTCCATTTGCTCATTGGTGAAGCCCAACCCGGCCAGCATTTTGCGAGCGCGCGCATCGGCGGTGTAACCGTCGGCGCTGTCCAGCTCGGCATGCAGACGCGCCAGCGCGGCGCCGTCCTCTGCGGCTTCGGCTTTGGCCAGATCGGCTTGCACCTGGCGCAAGCGTTGATCGCCATCGAGCACATAGTCGACCGCAATGCGGTCGAGGGTGTCGATTTCTTGCCGCATGTGGGCAATCCGCCAGTCGGCAGGCAGCAGACAATCCCCGGAATCAGGCGTCAACTCACCCAGCAGCAAGGCGAACAAAGTGGATTTACCGGCGCCATTGGCGCCGACCAGACCGGCTTTGTGGCCGGCGTGCAGGGTCAGCTCGGCGTCTTCTAGCAGACGTTGCGGGCCACGCTGTAAAGTCAGGTTCTGAAGTCGGATCATAATGGCGGCGGAGTCTACCAGCTTCCCTCTCAACTGGCGCGAATTGCACTATGCAGAATGACCTGTGGAATTACTGTTTGAACCTTTATGCCCGGCCGGGTGTGGAGCACGCTTGTTTGCGCCTGCAAGACCAAGGCATGGATGTGTGCCTGTTGCTGTGTGCGGCATGGCTGCAACAGCGTGGCATCGCCTGCACTGAGGCCCGGATGGAGCAATTAAAGGATTGCGCCGAACCGTGGCAGCGCGAGGTGGTGCAACCGTTACGGCAATTGCGCACACAGTGGCGCGAAGCCTGCGCACAAGATGAAGCGCTGGCAGCGTTGCGCGTGCAGGTCAAAGCATTGGAGTTGGAGGCCGAACGAACGTTGTTGAGTCGCCTGGAGGCGTTGAGCCAGCAATGGCAGCGTGCTCAATCGCAAGACAACTGCGATTGGCCAGCAATGATGGCGGCCAGTATCGACCGCCCGGATTACGGCGCGCTGCAAACACTGCGCGCCGCAATCGACCCCGCTTAGGACGCGCTGGAAGGTGTTGCTGCTGGCGTAGCTGAATTAGCCGGGGATGTTGCAGGAGTGGTGGCTGCTGGCGCTGTAGCAGGTGCTGCAGGCGATTTAGCCGATGCACTTGCAGGCGCTGTAGTCGGCTTGGCCGCCGCGCTGGCAGGTTTGGCTGCCGCGGGTTTTTTAACAGCTGGCTTGGGAGCAGCTTTTACCGCTGGCTTGGCTGCAGGCTTGGCAGCTACCGCTGGTTTAGCGGCTGGCTTTGCTGCAACCGCAGGTTTAGCGGCTGGCTTGGCGGCTGGCTTAGCCGCGGCGGTTTTCGGCGCAGGCTTGGCAGTGGCTTTTACTGGCGCCTTAGCAGGTGCTTTGGCTGCTGCGGGTTTGGCAGCAGCCGTTTTAGCTGTACCAGGCTTGGCAGCAGGTTTGGCTGCAGCAGTTTTAGCCGCGGGCTTGGTCGCTGGGGCTTTGGCTGCAACCGGCTTGGCGGCGGGCTTGGCTACACGGGAAGCTGCCGGCTTTTGCGCGGGTGTTTTAGCAGCGGGCTTGGCGGCTGCTTTTGCCGGTGCCTTGGCAGGGGCTTTAGCCGCAGGTTTTTTAGCAGCCGATGCTGGCTTGGCGTCGCGAGTCGACAACGCTTTGCTTACCGCTTCTTTAACGCGGCCCACACCTTGAGCTAACTTCAGGCTTTCTTGAGCATCACGCTTGAGTTGTTGAATGTAATCGCGGGTTTCAGTCTGGCGCTCTTTGAGCGAATCAAGAAGCTGCTCAAGCTCTTTAACCGCAGACTTGGCCTTGGACTGAGCTTTGGACTTGCCTGCACGCGCAGCCTCTTGCAGCTTTTCACGCGACTTGTGCAATTTTTCCTGCGCTTTGCCGCGCTGCTTCTCAAGCTTGGCGAGCAATTTCTCAGCATCAGCCAACGCTTGGGAACAAGCGTTTTCCAAATGCTCAAGCAAGCTGCCTGAGAGCTGTTGGAGCAGGTGCAACGGCGTATTTACTGGCTTCTTTTTGGCCGACATGGTTTACCTCCTGGCTGAAGTGAGTGCGGCTCATACTAGACCTCTGTAGGAACCGCCGCTAGATCATCTTGACACTAACCATAGCTGTGGGTTGCATGCCGTCTAGAAACTTGTGCCGGATCCTTTTTAAATAATCAACGCGCGCAATTCTCAGGGGCCATCAGCGCGTTTGCCAGCCCCGAATAAATACACGTTTCTACGACGGTGCACTGGCATAATCCTGCGCACTTCAGCCCGGAGAGTGTCCATGGCGCGTTACCTTTTATTGACGTTACTGAGCCTCGCACCGTTGGCCCACGCGGCCTCGCCTCCTGGCCCTGACGCCGCCCACGACCTTGCTTACAGCCTGGGCGCCAGCCTCGGTGAGCGCTTGCGTGACGAGGTTCCTGATTTGCAGATCCAGGCATTGATCGAGGGTCTGCGCACGGCGTATCAAGGCAAACAGCTGGCATTGAGTGATGAGCGCATCGAAGCGATTCTGACTGAGCATCAGGCAAACGCGGAAAACACGAGTACGGCACCACGCAGTGAAATCGCCTTGGCCTCAGAGCGTGATTTTTTAGCGATAGAGAAACGCAAGACGAATGCGCGAGAGCTGTCAGAAGGCGTCATTGTGACGGAGTTAAAACCCGGCACGGGCGCCAAGCCGGGTGCGCAGGATTCTGTGTATGTGAACTATGTAGGCCATCTACCAGACGGCACCGTGTTCGATCAAAGCACCCAGCCCCAATGGTTTCGCCTGGACAGCGTTATTGCAGGATGGCGCAGTGCGCTGGTACAGATGCCGGTAGGGGCAAAGTGGCGACTGGTGATTGCATCCAGTCAGGCTTACGGCGCTACGGGAGCCGGGGATTTAATTGCGCCCTATACACCGCTGGTGTTTGAAGTCGAATTGCTCGACAGCAGAAACTGATACCCGGAGAACGAAAAACGGCGCGCCCAGCGCACCGTTTTTTTACAGCCCCAAGACTCAGGCCTGTATTGCTTCAACTTCTTTTTGTTTGTGCGCGTTGTGCAGCACTTCGATCAGGCAGTCTTCGAGTTCAAAACGCTCATCCAGCAAGGCGCCGAGTTTTTTGAAATGGGCGGCAAGTTTGTCGCAAGCAGGGTTGTGGGCGTTTCCACAGCGCTCATGGAAGGCTAAGGCCGCCTCTGTGCTGACTGCAATTCGCGGATAAATACTCTGGGCAAACTGCAGTGCCCGAACATCATTGAATGCTTTGGCTTCTTCAGCCAGCTCTGCATAAATTTCAAAATGGCCTGCGGAAACGTAGTCCACCAAAATCACACAAAAATCTTTTTGGGGCTTCCGCTTGGGGTTTGAGCTCTTTTGCTCAAGCTTGACAGCCTCATACGCCTCGATAAGTTGTTCTCGCTCTGCAAGCCAGCGATCAATCAGCTTATGGACGCCATTGAAACGTTCCTGAGCATTCTTGCAACTCTCGAGCATGACGATCTCTCTTCCCTTGTGGGCTTAGGCCGCCTGGCGATGGCCAAGCCTGTCTGAGCCCAAATGTGCAAAGCGCACCTGGTTTGGGCGGCATATTTCCAATAATGCGTTCGGGCCAGATTATGCCCGCACGGCGACGTCTTCAAGGTACGCACGAGAGAAAGTTCATACAAGCGTTTAATCTGGACTGCTACGCCACGTCGCATGCTCGGGTCATTCGCGGTAAGAAAGCGCTCGAATAATTTGATAACCACTCAGCACAGTTAAACCGGCAAATGCCAGCAAGCTCAGTTCAGCCACGCGCAGATCGAATACGCTCCAGTGAGTCTGCACACACGCATCACTGCCCCGGTAGATTGTCGACACAACTTCGGAGAGCGGTAGATTGAGCCATATCGCGCCAAGACCGGGCTGACAAAACATAAGTTGCTCGGGGGCAAGCCCTTGTAACAGCACCTGCCTCACAGCACTGCCAGCGCCTCCTAGCGCCAACACGGTGGACACAATGGCGTAGGCCTTCATGCCATTACATTGTGGCCTGTGGATAAATGCTGCCAGGTTGACAATGCACAAGCCCAACAAGAAATACCGCTGGATCTGACATAGCAGGCACGGCTCAAACCCCAGCCCATATTCCAGAAATAAAGAGGCACCCATGACGAGAGCGCCAAGAAGGAAAACAAGCAGAAAAATGAAACGTGAGCAGGCCAAAAACATGGCTTTTCCGTAACAAAATTGGTAGCTGGCTACGGTAGATGAAAGCCATTGGCCCTTTCAAGATGGCTCGCTGGCGAACCGTCTTTAAGGTTGTAGGGAATAACAAACAGATCTTGCAGGCATGATGCTATTAACCTGTAGGAAATAACTTCACGCGTCATTTGGTGCCTGTTTTACACCTGTTGCGGTATCACTTCCTGCACTTAACCTTCGCTCTAAGCTAAGACTTTGTAGGAGACAGTGAACGGGAGAGCGGCTGTAAAAATAGCCTCCGCTCACCGCGTTCATTTATCGCTTGAAGCAATCCTGGCTGGGCTCAATTACCGGAAGCGTTTTAGGCCGGCAGCGGCAACGCCAGCAAGCGCTCATCCAGCATATTCAAGCCTTCCTGAAACAACTGGTTGCTGCGCCCCGTATCACCCAGCTGGGCCAGTAAGCGCGCCAACTCTGCGCAGGTCTCAGGATTACGCTCAATCTTCAGGCTACTTTCAAAGTAGTCACGCGCCTTGCCCCACAAACTGTTTTGCAAACACAGACGACCCAACGTCAGCAGCAAACTGGCGTCACCGGGATGCGCCTTCAGCCACCCTTCGGCCGTCTGCAACTGTTTCACCGGGTCACTGCCACGAAGCAGGCCATACAGGCGCACAAGGTGGCTGTCATAGTTGCGCTTGAGAGCGCCACGCAACACCTCTTCTGCCTCGGCTTGAGCACCCAGCTGACGCAATTGTTCGGCATAAGCCAGCACCAGTGCAGGCTCCTGACGCTGGGCCGATGTCAGTTGTTGCCACGCACGCTGCAAGGCTTTAAGCCCCGCCTCGCCTTCTGTTTCACGCTGCGCAGCCAGGCTCAGGTTTTGACCCCAGGCGCGACGCTCCAGCTCGGCCAGCTCATTTGCGGGCAGCACTTTGTCTTTGCGCAATTCGGGCAACAAGCGGATCAAGGCCGCCCAATCACCGCGCTGCTGGTGCAAACGCTGCAACTGGCGGAGCACTTGCACGTTGTGTGGATGACGCTCGTGCATGGCCTGTAAAGTGACCAGCGCACCTTCTGTGTCGGCACGGTCGACTTGCAACTGGGCATGGCTCAAGGCAATCGCCAGTTCGGCTTGAGGCTGGCGCTCAAGCGCACGTTCCAGCAAGCGGTCGCTTTCTTCATAGCGCCCTAGCTCATTGGCAGCCCTGGCGGCACCAAGGTAGTAAAGCAATGGCTGGCGCTCAGCTTCGGCAGCTCGAGCGAGGTGTTTTTGCGCACTGGCCCAACGGCCCTCGGCGAGGTCCATCTGGCCTTGCTCGATAGCGATTTGCACGCGACGGCTACGGTTACGTCGCGACCAGGGATTGACCAGCCCGGTCGACGTGGTCAGCAGTTCGACCAGCAGCTTGATGCCCCAGACCAGCAGCCAAAGCACCATCACCAGTGCCAAGGTCGCCCACAGGCTGGATTCGTAACGGAAGCTTTTGTAGGCAATCAGCACATAACCCGAGTCCTCGGCGATTGCCAGGCCGATGCACGCCGCCGCTGCGATCAACAAAAACACAATCACATAGAAACGTCTCATGGGCTGGTCTCCTGCGCAGGATTGCCAGCCGCCTTGCCCGGCTCGTCAGCAGAAACGTGGCGACGCTCCAGATAGGCCTGCACGGCGCTCAAGGTGCCGGCGAGGTCGGGGGTTTGTACCGTGACAGGCTGTTTGCTCAGCGCCACCACCTGCTCTAGCAACTTCTTACTTTGCGCGTTATCCGAGTTGAAATTATTTTTAAGCACGTCTTCGGCTTGCGCCAGCGCCTGGGTATAAACCGGCTCCTGAGCATTGAGGGCTGCCCACTGCGCCTGTTCCAGCGCCAGACTCAGGGCAAGGCGTACTTGAGTCAGGCTCTGACCGGCCAAGAGTGGTCGTACATTTTTATCCGCGTTGAAGTCGATACGGATGTAATGCGAAATCTCATCCCACCACTGCGCCCAACGACTCGCGCCATCGCCATCAGCTGTGAGGCCCAACAGAGAGTCGCCCGTATCCTTGAAGGACGGTGCCAGCGCATTGAGCTGTGCCACCTGGTCACGCAAGGCGGCCAACTGCAGGAACAGGCCTGTGCGATCGGGTTGTTCTACGCTGCGCAGGGCGGTAAGGGTTTTGGCCAATTGCTCACGGGCAGCGAATGACCCGGGATCATTCTGCTCGCGCAGAATATCGTCAGCGCCCTGCACCAGCGCTTGCGCACTGCTGATGTCTTGCAGGGCTGACAAGCGCAGGCTGGCCAGGCGCAGCAAATGTTCGGCCTCGGCCAAGCGCCAATCCTTGCGGCTTGCACCCAATACGGTTTCAAGACGCTGGTTCAAGCGCTGTTGATCACCTTGCAACTGCACAACCAATTGGCGCTGGTTATCCAGCTCATTGGCAGACGGCAACTGATTGAGGCGCGTCAGCAGTTGTTGCTCTCCCTGCTTGATCGACAGCGTTTGCGCCGCCAGCGCCGGTACTTCGCTTAACTGCTGCTCGGTGGCGACTTGCAGATGACGCACCTGCCACACCCCCCAACCGCCGACGGCAACGCCAGCGGCACCGAGCAACAGCGCCACCACGGCCAGACCATTGCCCCGCCGCTCGGAGCGCGTATCGGGCTTTTGAGCCGGCGCTTGAGGCGCGGGCTGCACGGATTCTTTTGGCAAGACTGTTTCGCTCACGTATCCATCCTTTGCATTAGAAAGCAGGTACGGGATGTTCCCGTAACGCCGCCAGCAAAGCCGTGGCACTGGCACCACGACAATCCACAACGTTTAGCGCCCCGGCATTTCGCGCCATTTGCGCAACCCGAGGGCTTGGAACAAACAACGGTAAACTTGCCAGTTGCGGCCAGGCATCGCCTGCCAATTGGCATAAATGTTCGAAACCCTGCCCACTGCTGACCACCAGACCGTTCAGGCGTTCCACTTTCACGCGTTCCACCAGCGCGGCTGGCGGGTAGGAAGGCAGCTCGCGACGGTACAGCTCAAGGTAGTCGAGTTGTGCACCCAGGTCTCGTAAACGCTCGGCCAGCATCTCTCGCCCACCCTCGCCGCGCAAAATCAGAACCCTTGGGTTATCGCAGGCAACAGCCTGACTGAACGCAGGCAATGCCAACAAGGCCTCACTGTCATCCGCGCTTTGAGGGTAGCTAACATCGAGACCATGGTCGGTGAGAATCTGCGCGGTCGCGGCTCCCACACTGAACCACTTCTGGGCGGGGGGCTGTGGCCAATACTGGCTGACCAGAGCAAGGCCCAGCCGCGCTGCGGGTTTGCTGACGACAATGACCGCGCAATAGCGATCAAGCTGAGCGATCAGCGCCCGCTGCGCGTCAGTCAATACCAACGGCTGGATGTTCAGCAGCGGCAAGCTGCTGCTGTAAACACCCACACTGGACAACTCACACGCCAGCGCTGCCGACTCCTCTGCGGGCCGGGTCAGCAACAAGCGCCAACCTGTCACTCGTGACCTGCCTCACCGTAAACAGCTTTCAGGATCGCGCCGGCACCTTGATCCAGCAACGCTTCAGCCACCTCGATCCCAAGTTCTGTTGCAGCGCTATGGGGCCCGCGTGCCTGAGCCGTCAGAAGCATGCTGCCATTGGGGTCGCCCACAAGGCCTCGCAACCAGATTTGATCGCCTTCGAGCACGGCATAACAGGCAATAGGCACCTGACAGCCGCCATTCAAATGCTTGTTCAATGCGCGCTCGGCCGTCACACGCACCGCGGTGTCGGCATGATGCAAAGGCGCTAGCAAGGCATGAATGTCACTGTCGGCACTGCGGCACTCAATACCCACCGCGCCTTGGCCGCCGGCCGGCAAGCTGTCATCGATACTGATCGCGCAGGTGATGCGGTCTTCAAAGCCGAGGCGAATCAAACCTGCAGCCGCAAGAATGATGGCGTCGTATTCACCCGCGTCCAGTTTGGCCAGACGGGTATTAACGTTGCCACGCAAAAAACGGATATTCAGGTCGGGTCGACGGGTCAACAACTGGGCCTGTCGACGCAGGCTCGATGTGCCGACCACGCTGCCTTCTGGCAAGGCATCAAGCGTGGCGTAGGTCGTGGAGACAAAAGCATCGCGCGGGTCTTCACGTTCGCAGATACAGAACAAGCCCAAGCCTTCAGGGAAGTCCATCGGCACGTCTTTCATGGAGTGCACGGCGATATCTGCTTCGTTTTCGAGCAATGCGGTTTCGAGCTCTTTCACGAACAGACCCTTGCCGCCGATTTTCGACAGCGGAGAGTCCAGCAACTTGTCGCCACGGCTGACCATAGGAACCAGCGTCACCAAAAGACCTGGGTGAGCGTGCTCCAAGCGGGCTTTGACATACTCGGCCTGCCACAGAGCCAGGGCGCTTTTACGGGTAGCGATGCGGATTTCGCGAGAGGACATGGATCAATCCGTACTGAATAGATACGGCTGATAATAACAGCTCAGCCAAAACAGCTTTGACTTGTATCAGAAAGTACGTGGCCTCCCTGGCCCGCTGACCGGCCCTAAAGCTGCTGCATCATTTTGCGAACCCCGGCTACATGACGTCTGCTGACAATCAACGCATCACCATTGAGCCCACGCAGATAGAGCTGGAAATGCCCTAACGGCGTACGTTGAAGGCGCTCGATACGGTTGCGTGCCACCAGCGCATTGCGATGAATACGCACAAAACGTTCGCCGAATTCGTCCTCAAGGGATTTGAGAGGCTCATCAAGCAAGACTTCGCCGCCTTCGTGACGCAACGTCACGTATTTATGATCGGCGATGAAGTAGATCACTTGTTCGATGGGAATCAGCTCGATTCCTTTGCGGGTTCGGGCACTGATATGACTTCGCGGACCGCTGCCCGATTGCGCGGCAGGCCGGGTCAGCGCAGCTAGCTGGCTTCGATTGGGCCGATGCGCCTCTTTCAATGCTGCGCTCAATGCCTCGGCACTGATCGGCTTGAGCACATAGCTGAGCCCGCTCTCCTGCAAAGCTTGCAGCGAGAACTCGTCAGGGGCGACGCAAAAGACAACCGAAGGGGGCAGCTCGCGCTCGCATAATTTGGCAGCAACCTGCAAGCCGTCGAGGCCTGGGAGACCAATGTCGAGTAACACGACATCCGGCTTGAGGCTTTCGATCAGGCTCAATGCCTCTTCGCCATTAGTGGCGGTGGGTTCCAGCAATGTATGGCCACCAAGCGTGCCAACTAATCGGCTCAAATGCTCGCGGGCCAGGGTTTCGTCATCAACGATCAGGACATTCATATAGCGCTGTATTCCTGCGTGAGTCTCGCACAAGGATAGCGTAGACAGGTGAAGTGACGACTGTCACGGCGATCCACGCTAAGACTAGCGCGAAGGCCAAAAAGTGCCGCAACATCGCAGCAAAATTCACCTGTGTCTGTTGCTCGGTTTATTACCGAATCAGTTTAGTCATTGATAAAGACCTGCAAAGACTGATCCATATGACCAACTGTAGACGGTTGCCAAGACGAATGGGGGTAATCCGTCAATTTCGTTGCTGTATTTTTTATAACCCACTTCATACAAAAGGTTACCGACGTACGTCAACGTCAGCGCTGGCAACCCTGTTATGATCTGCAGCAACTTTTTGTGTAACTTTCCTCAGCCGATTACGAGCGAATTCATGAGCACCGACAAGACCAATCAGTCCTGGGGCGGCCGCTTCAGTGAACCCGTCGACGCCTTCGTTGCGCGCTTCACTGCTTCCGTCACTTTTGACCAGCGCCTTTACCGTCACGACATCATGGGCTCCGTGGCTCACGCCACGATGTTGGCCAAAGTCGGCGTGCTAACCGATGCCGAGCGCGACAGCATCATCGAAGGCTTGAAAACCATCCAGAGCGAAATCGAAGCCGGCACGTTTGACTGGCGTATCGACCTGGAAGACGTGCACATGAATATCGAAGCGCGCCTGACCGACCGCATTGGTGTGACCGGTAAAAAACTGCACACCGGTCGCAGCCGTAACGATCAGGTCGCCACCGATATTCGCCTGTGGCTACGTGACGAAATTGACGTGATCCTGGCTGAAATTACCCGTTTGCAGAAAGGCCTGCTGGAGCAGGCCGAACGCGAAGCCGAGACCATCATGCCCGGCTTTACACACCTGCAAACCGCACAGCCAGTGACATTTGGTCATCACATGCTGGCGTGGTTCGAAATGCTCAGCCGCGATTATGAGCGTCTGGTCGACTGCCGCAAGCGCACCAATCGTATGCCTCTGGGCAGTGCCGCACTGGCAGGCACCACTTACCCGATCGACCGCGAATTCACGGCGCAGCTGCTGGGTTTTGACGCCGTGGGCGGTAACTCGCTGGACAACGTGTCGGACCGCGACTTCGCCATCGAATTCTGCGCCGCAGCCAGCATTGCGATGATGCACTTGTCGCGCTTCTCTGAAGAGCTGGTGTTGTGGACCAGTGCGCAGTTCCAGTTTATCGACCTGCCTGATCGCTTCTGCACCGGCAGCTCGATCATGCCGCAAAAGAAAAACCCGGACGTCCCGGAACTGGTACGCGGTAAAAGCGGCCGTGTATTTGGCGCGCTGATGGGCCTGTTGACCCTGATGAAAGGCCAGCCACTGGCCTACAACAAGGACAATCAGGAAGACAAAGAGCCGTTGTTCGACGCGGCTGACACCCTACGCGATTCGCTGCGTGCCTTTGCCGACATGATCCCGGCGATCAAGCCCAAGCACGCCATGATGCGCGAAGCGGCGTTGCGCGGGTTCTCGACAGCTACTGACCTAGCCGATTATCTGGTGCGTCGAGGCCTGCCGTTCCGTGACTGCCACGAGATTGTTGGCCACGCGGTGAAGTACGGCGTTGAAACGGGCAAAGACCTGGCTGAAATGAGCTTGGAAGAATTGCGCCAGTTCAGCGATCAGATCGAAGACGACGTGTTTGCCGTGCTGACCCTCGAAGGCTCGGTCAACGCCCGTAATCACATTGGCGGCACCGCGCCTGCGCAAGTGAAAGCGGCTGTAGCCCGTGGCAAGGCGTTGCTGGCTAACCGCTAAGCTCGTTTACCTTGCAGCAAAAAAACGGGCACTTTATGTGCCCGTTTTTTTTACCCAGCGCTTAAGCCAAGCTTTATTTCTTGCTACTGATCCAGGCCAGAAACTGCGGCATGACCGCTTCTTTATCCGCAGCGATTTTCTGCACGTGCGGGTTTTGCTCAAGTTGTTCGAGCAACGCCTTGGCCCCCGGCAGATCGGCCAGCAAGTCCAGGCCAAACAATTTATGCCCGACCGCACACGCCAGACTGACGCTGTAAAGGAAGTAAATATCCGCCAGGCTCAGCGTCTCACCCGCCACGAAGGGTGAGAATTTTCCGTGGCGACCTAGCGAAGCAATACCTTCAAGCAACTCAGTACGGGCTTTAGTTTTGATTGCCTCAGGGACCGTCATGCCGAAGAATGCCTCCGAGTACAACGCACGGGCAGGCAACTCGATATACAGCTCTATTTCTTTGGCGAGCGCCAGCACTTGAGCGCGCTCGAAAGGATCCGTCGGTAACAGCTTTGGACCCGATTGTGTCTGCTCGATGTACTCAAGGATCACACTGGTTTCGTTGATAAAACCTTGCTCGACACCCAACACAGGGACTTTGCCACGCGGGCTGATGGTCAACGTTTGAGGTGCAGAACCTGGAAAGAAGGGGACTTCTTCGAAAGCAACGCCCTTTTCCAGCAGCGCCAGTTTGACCATGTTGTAGTAATTGCTGACTGCGAATCCATAAAGCTTAAGCATTGCAAAGCCTCCAGGCCGTGTTGGGGTTGGCAGCAGCTGTTATAGAGGTTCGCCGCTAAGCTGGCTAGCAGCATCACTGAGCTGAATGCCGTTAGACTGCCACCCTTTACTTAAGGAGCCTGCCCATGAGCGAGCCAACCGATATCGACACCGACGAAGAAGAATTCGCAGAAGATACCCTGACTCAAGCGATTGAAAACCAGATTGAAAGCGACAACCCCCCTGCCGCTAAAGCCACGTTCAATAAGCTGACTTTGGTTGGCTACGAGCGCGACGAAATTTTGAGCATGATGGCGCATGTGCTTGCCGTGGAGATTGACGCGCTCCTCGAAGAAGACCGCGCCTTTGATTCGCAATGGTACGAAACAGCCCTTCGCGAGCTGCCGACCCTGCCGCCCGAGAAGAACTGAATCCGGCTTAGCCGTGAATCGCTGGAGCTCGCTGCCAGTCCAGTTCGCTGGCCGGCATCGGGCGTCCAAACCAGTAGCCTTGGCCCAGATCACACGTGAGGTCGTGCAGGAATTGCGCCTGCTCGACTTGCTCGATCCCTTCTGCCTGCACATGCAAGCCCATGCTTTGAGACAGTGCGATGACCGCGCGAACAATCGCCACGTCGTCATTGTCTGCCGGTAGCCCGGCGACAAATCCCTGATCGATCTTGAGCTTCTGCACAGGTAACTGCTTGAGCCGTAGCAAAGACGAAAAACCCGTTCCGAAATCATCAATGGCCAGTCGCAACCCCAAGGTTCGCAGGCGATGCATTTGCTCCAGCGCGGCCTGTGAATCGTCCATCACGGCACTTTCCGTGACTTCCAGTTCCAACAGCGCCGGATCCAGCCCTGTATCGGCCAGCACGGTAGATACCAGCGTGAACAATTCAGGACGAGCAAACAAACGGCTGGAGATATTAACGGCCACAAATGACAACTCGACGCCAGCGCATTGCCACTGGCCCATTTGCCAGCAGGCTTGCTCCAACACCCACGCGTCAATTTCGGCAATCAGACCGGTACGTTCGGCGATCGGAATGAATTCGCCCGGCGATATCAAACCTCGCACCGGATGCTGCCAGCGCACCAGCGCCTCAACGCCAATCAGACGGCTGGTCTTGAGGTCGTGCACCGGCTGGTAATACACACGCAGCTCTTGCTGCTCCAGTGCCCGGCGTAAATCGCTGGCCACTTCTACCCGGTATTGTGCGTGAGTGGTCAGCTCTTCGGTGTAGAGGGCATAACCCTCGCGGCCCGTTTTTTTGGCCTTATACAACGCCGAGTCGGCATTGCGCAGTAATTGCTCGGCGTTCAAAGCGTCACGAGGGAATACGCTGATGCCGACGCTGGCGCTGATAAATAGCTGATGCTTCTCAACCTCAAAGACCCCTTTCATCACCTCCAGCACCTTCTGCGCAGCCAACGCCGCCTCAGCCGTGCGCGAGCAATTGTCGACCAATACGGCAAATTCATCGCCACCCAATCGGGCCACGGTGAAACCTTTACCGAATAGACGCTGCAAACGGTCAGCGACCCTCTTGAGCAGCAAGTCACCGATGTTATGGCCCAGGCTGTCATTGACGATTTTAAAGTGATCAAGATCGATCAGCAGCAGCGCGCACCCCGAGGAGTGCCGTAGCGCCGAGGCTAACGCCTGTTCAGTGCGATCGGTAAACAACAGTCGATTGGGCAAGTCAGTCAGCGCGTCGTGGTGGGCCAACCGAGTCAATTCAGTCTGGGATTTTTTTATGGCCGAAATATCCGTGAACACCGCGACATAGTGAGTTACTAGCCCTTCACCATCAGTAATCGCACGGACGGTTTGCCACTGCGGATACACTTCGCCATCTTTGCGACGGTTCCAGATCTCACCGCTCCAGTCACCGTTTTCTTGTAGTGACTTAAACACCGCCTGATAGAACTCGGGGCCATGACGACCCGACTTGAACATATTGGGGCGGTGGCCCAACACTTCGTCGGCGGTATAGCCGGTGATTTCAACCAGAGCACGGTTCACATGCACAATCGTGCCCCGGCAGTCGGTGACCAACACGCCTTCACGGGTGCAATCGAACACCACGGCCGCTTGGCGCAGGCGCTCCCGATCTTGACGTTGATGCTTCAAGCGGGCGCCCACACCCATAAAACTCAACAGCCGTGCGCGGGCAATAAAAATTAATACGGCACTGAAAAACGCCCAAAAATAACCGTTGATCCGTTGCCACTGGGCCAATTGGCTCCAATCATCGAAATAACTGTTCAATAAATGATCAGATATTTGCAGCCAGAAAACCGATAACAGCCCGTACAACAAAGCCGCACGCAAAGCATCACGATATGAAACCGACATAAGAAAGTTAAAGAACCTACAAAAAAAGAGGAATTATAGTGTAAGAAACATCTGAATACTCTTATCTGAAAGGTCGACTGGTTTTATCTGGCAGCAAGGGGATAATGCGCGTTGCAATTTTTTTATCTTCCCGAGGGCCAAACAGCCTATGTGGTACAACGGTTTTCTTGACTTGTCAGCCTGGCAACTGGTTGCGGTCACCCTGTTGATGACCCACGTGACCATTATTGGGGTCACGGTTTATCTGCACCGCTATTCAGCGCACCGCTCTTTGGAGCTTAACGGTGGCCTGAAACACTTCTTCCGCTTCTGGCTGTGGCTAACCACTGCGCAGAATACCCGCGAGTGGACTGCCATCCACCGTAAGCACCACGCAAAATGCGAAACCGTAGATGACCCGCATAGCCCGGTCATCAAGGGGTTATCGACCGTTTTGCGCAAAGGTGCAGAGCTGTACCGCGAAGAGGCACAAAACGCGGAAACACTGCGTATTTACGGTAAGAACTGCCCTGAAGACTGGATAGAACGGAATCTGTATTCGCGCTACAAATTGCTGGGCGTGGGCATCATGCTGGCCATTGACCTGCTCTTGTTCGGCGCCATCGGCCTGACCATCTGGGCGATCCAGATGATGTGGATCCCGGTGTGGGCTGCAGGCGTGGTCAATGGTCTGGGCCATGCCGTGGGTTACCGCAACTTTGAGTGCCGCGACGCGGCGACCAATCTGGTGCCGTGGGGCATCATCATTGGCGGTGAAGAGCTGCACAACAACCACCACACCTACCCCAACTCGGCCAAGATGTCGGTCAAGAAATGGGAATTCGACCTGGGCTGGGCGTGGATCAAGGTGTTCAGCTTTTTAGGTCTGGCCAAGGTTCAACGCGTTGCGCCCATTGCTCACCGGGTTGAAGGTAAGGGCAATCTGGACATGGACACCGCCATGGCGATCCTGAACAACCGGTTCCAGATCATGGCGCAGTACCGCAAGTTAGTGATTGCCCCCTTGGTGCAGCAAGAGCTGGCCAAGGTTGATCATTCGGTTCGCCACCAGTTCCGTCGCGCCAAGCGCTTGCTTTCGCGTGAGACCAGCCTGCTTGAAGATCGTCATCACCAGCGTATCGAAAGCCTGCTGGAGCACAGCCAGTCGCTGAAAGTGATTTACGAAAAGCGCCTGGCCCTGCAGCAGATCTGGGTCAAGACCAGCACCAACGGTCACGACATGCTGGCCGCTATCAAAGAGTGGGTACATGAGGCAGAAGCCAGCGGGATTCAGTCGTTGCGCGAGTTTGCCAATCAATTGAAGACGTACTCATTGCGTCCCGCTAAAGCGTAGAGGCTACTACCCTCACCCCAACCCTCTCCCAAAGGGAGAGGGGGCTGGTTCAGGGTAACCTTGAAGCCGCGTGCGGTCAGCGCCCTCTCCCTCTGGGAGAGGGCGCTGGTTTGGAGTGATCTTGAAGCCGCGCGCGGTCAGTCCCCCCTCCCTCTGGGAGAGGGCGCTGGTTTGGAGTGATCTTGAAGCCGCGCGCGGTCAGTCCCCTCTTCCTCTGGGAGAGGGCGCTGGTTTGGAGTGATCTTGAAGCCGCGTGCAGATCAGTCCCCTCTCCCTCTGGGAGAGGGTTAGGGTGAGGGGCTCTGCTTTTTTACCAACCGCGCCAACTCTAACGGCCCGACTTTCAACAGTCGGGCCGTTTTGCTTTCAGCAAGTGACTCAATCCCATCGTCTGACGCCAAATTGGCTACTTGAGCAGCCATACTCATGACCAGCGCCTCGCGTGAATACACTCCACCGCCCAGGTGATAGATCGCTGCGATCAATTCCCGCAACTCCAACGGCAAGCGCCAGCGCGTGCGCAATGCGGAACCATAAGCTGCAGCAAATTCGGCCAGAGACGCGTCAATCACCTGAGTGTCCAGCTCGCCACCGGCCAACTGCCATTCCTGTAAACAGCGCAACACCGCCAGATCACCAATACGGTGCAGCAGCCCGGCGTAATAACAACGTGCTTTGTCCAGATTCAGGATGCCTGCCAAGGTGCGGCCATACTCAGCTGTGCGCAGTGACACGGCCCACTGCTGCTGCGCATAGTCAGTCAGGCACGGGTCGGTCAGATAGGCGCTCTGCTTTAGCGCCAGCCCTTGTATAAGGTTCACGCTTTGCGTCGCGCCCAAGCCTTGCAAGGCCTGCCCAAGCGTCTGTGTGGGACTGGTACGGTGCCTGGCGGCGCTATTGACCGCCGCAATCAATACTGCACCGATTTGCGGATCGGTATGGGCGTACTGCTCAAGCAACCCGAGGTCCAGGCCGACAGGCCCCATGCTCTGCTTGACGACCGCGTGGACATCCACCGACAGCGGGGCACCATCGCATGACGTTCGTCGCTGTGCCAAAAACTCCTTGAGCGTCATGCCCGGGGACAGTGCGGGCACATCACACGAGACCGCTTGCCCTGCCCTCAGCAACAAGGTTTGCAGGCGAAGCGTCAAACCACTCATGTCCAACGGTTTGGTCAGGTAGGCCGTCGGTGCCAAGGGCAAAGCTTCACGCACACTGGCGCTGTCACTGCGCTCACTCAGCAAAATAAAAGGCTGGAGAGGACTGCGACGCAGTTGGCGAACCCTGCGCAATAAATCCAGCCCGCCAATGCCCGGTAATTTGCCGTCAGCTATGACCAGGTCGTAGGTTTTTTGCTTCAAGAGCGTCAGTGCTTGCGGACCTTCCTGGCACACATCCAGCTGCGCATCGCAGCGCACACTCAACACCATCTGTTTAAGCAAATCGCAAGTCCAAGGGTCTGGCTCGGCAATCAGCACGCTCGGCACCGCCAGTGAATCTACAGCTGTCATCGAGTTTGCTCCCGGCGTAATGCCTGCACCTTAGTCAAAGGGAGCGCGCGCTGGTAGAAAAAATACGTAAATGAATCGCCCAAACCAAAAAAAACCGCCGAAGCGGTTTTTTTTGTCTATCGAGTCACAATTCAGGCATCAGGACTCACGCCAGCTCAGCGAAGCACTCTTCGATGATTGCCAGGCCTTTATCCAGTTGCTCGTCGGGCGAAGTCAACGGCACCAACACTCGCAGGACGTTGCCGTAAGGGCCGCACGACAGCAGGATCAAGCCTTTCTCACGCGCTTTAGCGACAACTTGAGCCACTGCAGCGGCGTTTGGCTTATGCGAATCACCGCCTTCAAACAGCTCGACCGCGATCATCGCGCCCAATGCACGCACATCACCGATAACCGGGTACTTGGCCTGAATAGCCTTAAGACCCGTGACCAAGCGCTCGCCGACCGCTTTGCAGCGATCCAGCAGGTGCTCTTCTTCAAACACTTCAAGCACGGCCAACGCAGCGGCGCAGGCAATCGGGCTGCCGGCATACGTGCCACCCAGACCGCCCGGAGCGATAGCGTCCATGAGCTCTGTCTTGCCGCACACACCGGCCAGCGGGAAGCCACCCGCGATGGATTTGGCGAAAGTGGTCAGGTCGGCGGTAACGCCCATCTGTTCCATGGCGAAGAAAGTGCCCGTACGGCCAGCACCTGTTTGTACTTCGTCAGCAATCAGCAGGATGCCGTGCTTGTCACACAGTTCGCGCAATCGGGCCATGAACGCTTTCGGTGCCACGTAGAAACCACCTTCGCCCTGCACAGGCTCGATGATGATGGCGGCGATGTCTTTAGGCTCGGCGTCGTTTTTGAAAATACGCTCGATGCTGGCGATCGAATCGTCAACGCTGATGCCGTGTAGCTCACACGGGTACAACGCGCGGAAGATGCCGCCGGGCATCAGGCCCATGCCAGCCGAGTACGGCACGACTTTGCCAGTCAGGCCCAGGGTCATCATGGTGCGACCGTGGTAAGCGCCGGTAAAGGCAATCACGCCAGCGCGGCCAGTGGCAGCACGGGCGATTTTCACGGCATTTTCTACCGCTTCCGAACCCGTGGTCACCAGCAGCGTTTTCTTGTCGAAATTGCCCGGCACTTTGGCGTTAATTTTTTCGCACAGCTCAACGTACGGTTCGTAAGCCAGAACCTGGAAGCAGGTGTGAGTCAACTTGGTCAGTTGCTCTTGCACGGCCGCGATGATTTTCGGGTGCAAGTGACCGGTGTTCAGTACGGCAATACCGCCCGCAAAGTCGATGAACTCACGACCTTCAACGTCGGTTACCGTGGCGTTCTTTGCCGACTCGGCGAAGATCGGGTGAATTTGGCCAACACCGCGTGGTACAGCAGCTTCACGGCGTTTCATCAGAGATGCGTTGGTCTTGTTGCTCATGATGTCCTCATTCGCCGCGTATCACGCGGCGTGGTTCAAGTCTGACGCGCCTAAGTCACAGCCTTGCCAGCATTCGATGATCGACTGGCATGGCGCACCCGGCCACAAAAGTTAACGATTTGAAGCACAGAGGGGGCATCGCTCTCGTACCCCTTCTGCTGAACCACCCGCCGGATTAGATGCTCAGGCAGAGATATTTGATTTCCAGATAGTCTTCGATGCCGTACTTGGAGCCTTCACGGCCCAGGCCCGACGCCTTGATACCGCCGAAAGGTGCCACTTCGTTGGAGATCAGGCCGGTGTTCACACCCACCATCCCGTATTCAAGGGCTTCGGCTACACGGAACACACGGCTCATGTCGCGTGCATAGAAGTAGGATGCCAGACCGAACTCGGTGTCGTTGGCCATCGCGATCACTTCAGCTTCGTCTGTGAAGCGGAACAGCGGCGCCAGCGGGCCAAAGGTTTCTTCCTTCGCGACGGCGGCGTTTTTCGGCACATTGATCAGAATGGTCGGCTCAAAGAAACTGCCTTCCAGGCTGTTGCCGCCAGTCAGCACGGTTGCACCTTTACTTACGGCGTCAGCGATATGTTCTTTGACTTTGGCCACAGCCTTGTCGTCAATCAGCGGACCGGTCGTGGTGCCTTCTTCAAGACCGTTACCGATCTTCAATTTAGCCACAGCCACTTTCAGCTTCTCGGCGAACGCGTCATATACACCGTCTTGAATGTACAGACGGTTGGCGCATACGCAGGTCTGGCCGTTGTTACGGTATTTGGAAATGATCGCGCCTTCGACGGCCTTATCCAGGTCAGCGTCGTCGAACACGATAAACGGCGCGTTGCCGCCCAGCTCCAGCGACACTTTCTTAATGTCTTTGGCGCATTCAGCCATCAACTGGCGACCGATTTCGGTCGAGCCGGTGAAGGACAATTTACGCACGATCGGGTTGCTGGTCAGCTCGCCGCCGATGTCGCCAGCGCTGCCGGTGACAACACTCAATACGCCTTTTGGAATACCGGCACGGTGCGCCAGCTCAACCAGTGCCAGTGCCGAGAACGGGGTTTGCGAAGCCGGCTTGATCACCATGGTGCAGCCTGCCGCCAACGCGGGGCCGGCTTTACGAGTGATCATGGCCGCCGGGAAATTCCACGGTGTGATAGCCGCGGTAACGCCGATTGGTTGCTTGATCACGATCAGGCGCTTGTCCGGCTGATGGCCCGGGATAACATCGCCATAAATGCGCTTGGCTTCTTCGGCGAACCACTCGATAAACGAGGCCGCGTACACGATTTCGCCTTTGGCTTCGGCCAGCGGCTTGCCTTGTTCGAGCGTCATCAGGCGGCCTAGATCGTCCTGGTTCTCGATCAGCAGCTCAAACCAGCGACGCAGCTTGGTCGCACGCTCTTTGGCGGTCAGTGCACGCCAGGCAGGCAGTGCATTGTCTGCGGCTTCAATGGCGCGACGGGTTTCAGCAGCACCCATTTTTGGCACCGTACCGATAATTTCACCGGTCGCCGGATTGTTGACCTTGATCGTCTGACCACCGTCCGCGTCTACCCAGGCACCATCAATGTAGGCTTGCTGGCGGAACAACTGTGCGTCTTTGAGCTGCATGTGGGCTTTCCTTAACAGCACCGCGCGGGCGCGGAGCGAATTATTGAGAGTAGAAAGGCGCCATGGAAGGCTGCCGTCAGGAAGTCATTCACTTACCAAAGTATCTGGAAAACGCACAGGACGTTAGGCGTTCGGCTCAGCACTCAGACAAGATCGTTTGAAATCTCAAACGAATCCTAGGGACAAAGGGGGTAAAGGACAATAGCCTGTTCGAAAAAAAGAACAACCGAGGGCTTTATACCGTTTTGGCTCTTGTCGCCATTAATAGCCTATAACAGGCGAGGAAACACCCGACGAATCAGCGGCATGGACGGGCGGCACGCAGATGAGTATCATGGCGCCCGCGTCGCACCAGTAGCTCAGCTGGATAGAGTACTGCCCTCCGAAGGCAGTGGTCGTGGGTTCGAATCCCGCCTGGTGCACCATCTTCTTTCCCTTGTCCAAGGGACTCGCGTCAAACACCCTGCTCTGCTCCATGCCGTATCTGGCAGCGCTTGTCTGTGGGTAATTGAAAACGACTGCACCGCCAGCCCTGGAAGACCTGTGCCTGCCCTTTGCGTGCAAGCAACTCCACCTGATGTAGCGGATTGAAAGATTTCTCGAGTTGCCGTCGATCGCAGACTTCGAACGTCGTCAGCGACTACAAACCTTCAGGCCTGTAGCCGCTGACAAACACCGCTAATTACTCTTGAACGTTCATGCCACCAAAACGGTTCATCATGGCGGCGATAAACTCCTCAAGGCTCATTTTCTGACCATTTAAATCCACTTTGCCTGCGGCATAGTTGAGGGAGGCAAGAATGTTGGCACCTTCCACTTTTGCCAGCCCGCTCTGTACGGCCAGGACACCTGCCGTTTCACTGTTCAGTTGCGCCATTTCGACAATGGTATGTGGGTCGGTTTGCCCGTCTAGCTGTGCTTCAACAGCCGACAAATCCGCAATCATCGGTTTGGACAATTGCAACTTGGCGTCCAGTGATGTCACCAGTTGCTTAACCAGTTCAATAGGCGGTTGTTCGAACGTGGCCGGCTTGGCCAGGCTCACAGCAACATTGAACTGGCTTTCGCCATTGGCCGTTTTAAAGGTCAGGTTTTCCAACGCCAGTTGAGGCTTGGCATCCAACATTTTTTCGATGTCGGCTTGCATCTGTATTTGTTCAGCCGGGGTTAACTGCGCCACGGGTAATGTGCCATCGGCGTGCGGCTGGAACTTGGTCTGGTAGATCTGCAAAAGCGATTGCATGGCCGGAATATCCACGCTACTGGCCGTCATGACCATTTTCGCGCTGCCGACAGGTTTGCCGTCCAGTGTGATGTCACCGACGTTGTAGGCCAGACGCCCGGACAACAGGCTGCCTTTGGCAGACGCCGAGCCTGCGTATTCAAAGCCTTTGATCTTGGCCACCGATTGGCGTTCACCAAAGGTCAGTTGGCCTTCGCTCAGCTCCAGAATGTTTTGCCCAAGATAGAAGCCATAAGGGCTTTTATTAAGGTCGCTGGCCAGGGTCAGCCCATTGAGCTCCACCAGTACAGGGGGTTTATCTGCTGAAACGGCATGGACTTTGAGATGATCCATGTAGCCTTTAGCTTTAATGTTTTGCCCATCGGCATCGGACTGGGCGTCCATGGTCAAGCCCGAAAAGCTGAGGCTGGTGTTTTCATCCAGAGCCAGCTCAAGGGGCAACATCTCCGTATGGGCGTCAACCGAGCGGTTGTAGCCCAGCGTGACCTGGCCTTGAAGCGGAGACTGATCTTTGGCAGCGTTAAACCATTTTTCAGTGGAGGGTGTTTTTTCCAGCGAATAGTTGCTGGTCGCCATCACTGGCATCCACTTGAACGTCTTGATGCGAGACCACGGCAACGGACCGTGCTCAATGTGGTCGACAAACTGCATGACCAGCGGCTGCGCATCTGCGCCCGCGGATTCGTCCTGGATGTTCACACGGTACTGCGCGGTGCTGCTATATAACCCGCGATCAATGGAAACCAATTCGACAGTGGCGCGGGTCGCGGTGCCTTTGAGCTGCGTGGCAAGCGCTTGATTGCCCTGCTCAATAGAAGTCTTGAGTACGCCCTCAAGCTTGGAGCCTGTGTACCAAGCGCCAGCCGTATTAAGGGCCCCTGCGACGACAACAATTCCTACCAGTACGCCTAATGGTTTATTCATCAATTGACCCGTTCAATGTCCGTTGTGTTGAAAGATATGCGGTCTTGTTGGGCCCCTCATGGGCCAAAAAGTGGCTGCAGGTTAACACTGCAAAGAACGTTTGAACGATGACAGCTGCTTCACCTGGTAGACGCAAGGCAGCCCCCGCCTCATGGAAGTGACGGGGCAAACTCAGAAGGGTGGCGCTTCAGGCGTACACCAGGTCGCTCAAATCACGAGCACAGAAGTCTATTCCTACAGAATTTAGAGAAATGTCTGAACCAGCACACTGAAACAACTCACGGCTTAGCTTGAGTCGCAGTTGAATGTGGGCCCTGTGGCTTTTGCGCTGACTCCCATCCGCCTCCCAGCGCCAGGAACAGATCAATCTGGCTCATGGCGACTTGGGTGTTGGCCGCTGCCAATTGAGCTTTCACGTCGGTGTAGGTGCGGGTGGCTTGCAGGTCGGCGAGAAACGATTCTCGCCCGGCCTGATAGAACTGACGGGTTTGCTCGGCCGCTGTTCTCGCCGACTCATCCGCTTCAGCCAGCGCATCTCGGCGCTGCAGCAAAGCGGTGTACTGGACGAGGCTGGTCTGGGTTTCGCGGATGGCGTTAAGCACCACGCCGTCAAATTTGGCCAGTGCAGCTTGAGTGGCCGCTTCTGCCTCTCGAATCCGCGCCCGCGAGCCGTTGGTCGGGATGGTCCAGCTCAGCAACGGGCCAAATCCCCAGCGATTGGTCGGTGCAGTACCTAGATTGTCGATAATCCCGACGGTGCCTATGCTCGCACCGATGCTGATGTCCGGGTACAAGGCGCCGGTGGCTACGCCAATCTGGGCGGTGGCGGCGGCGAGATGGCGCTCAGCCTGACGCACATCAGGGCGGCGTTTGAGCAGTGCCGCGCCATCACCCACGGGCAGTAATTGACCGATGTGTGGCAGTTCGGCGCAAGTGGCCACGCCAGCCGGAAGTTGGTCGAGCGGCTTGGCCAGAAGCATTGATAAGCGGAACAGGCCCGACTGTCGCATGGCTTGATAGCGCGGCAGTTCAGCACGCAGGGATCTGAATTGAGTTTCTGAACGTGTTACTTGGGTTTCGTCTCCACGCCCCGCGTCGCGCAGGCGCTGAGTCAGGGTTGTGCTTTGTGACTGGAGGCGTAATGACTCTTCAGCGATTTCACGTTCTTCATTGGCCGAACACACTTGTGTATACGCCCGCACAACATCGGCCACCACGGTGATACGTGCCGTGTCCGCTGCCGCCTGAGTGGCATCGGCATTGGCCTGAGCGGCTTCTATACCGCGCTGAAACGTACCCCACAGGTCGAACTGATAGGAGGTGCTGATGCCCAGATCGCCAACGTTGGCCACGGGCACTTTGTCTGCGAGCAAGAACGCTTCACCCGACTCCTGCAAGCGTTGCGCACCCGCCTTCACGGAACCACTCCAGCCGCCCGCCGACTGCGCTTGCTCAACCTGAGCCCGCGCGCGCAACAAGTTGGCTGCGGCTACGCGTAAATCGGTGTTGGAGGCCATGGCCTCGCGCACTAACGCGTTCAGCGTCGGGTCTTGGTAGAGTTTCCACCAGTCGTTCGGAACGGGGGCTGACACTACATTATCGCCCTCGCCCGCCAACTCGCCCTGCAAGTCCGGGCGCTGCACCGCCGAATCTTTGGGCAGTTGGTAATCCGGCCCGAGTAATTGACAACCTGACAGCAGTAACCCCAACCCTACGGCCGCCAGGTGTACAGCTTTCATTGCGCAGCCTCCTGCGCAGGCTTGGCGTCGGGAGCGTCATCGATGATCGACACAGTTGCCGTACGCCCGGCGATCATGCGGAAATCTTCAGGCACATCATCAAACGCAATACGCACCGGGATTCGTTGCGCCAGCCGTACCCAACTGAAAGCAGGGTTAACGTTGGGCAGTAGATTTTGGCCGCTGGTACGGTCACGGTCTTCTATGCCCGCCACAATGCTTTCGACATGGCCGCGAAGGCGAGCATTGTCGCCCATTACCCGAATATCAACGCGCTGGCCGACATGGATGCCTTCAAGCTTGGTTTCTTCAAAGTAACCATCGATATGAAACGAACTGCTGTCGACGATCGACAGAACAGGTCGTCCGGCAGTAACGAACTCATTGAGCCGGGGGGCGCGGTCATTGACGTAGCCATCAACCGGACTGCGTACCACTGTGCGCTCAAGGTTGAGTTTGGCACTGTCCACTGCAACCTGAGCCTCGGTCAGAGCCGCCTGTGCACGCATTTCTCGGGACTGGCTCTCTTCAAGACTCTCGCGGGAGACCAGATTGCCCAGGCCTCGATTACGCCGGCTTTCGCGCTGCGCCTGCGCCAGTGTTTCCTTGCGGTCAGCCTCGGTCGCTTCTGCTTGACGCAAGGCCAACTTGAAGCGCTCCTGATCGATGACAAACAATACTTGATCGCGGATCACGGGCTGGTTGTCGCGCACATCCACCTGTTTGATCAGGCCTGACACATCAGGCGCAATTTGCACCACGTCAGCACGGATATGACCATCGCGGGTCCAGGGGGCAAACATGTAATACATTGTCATGCGCCAGACCACGACGCAGGCAAACGCGACCACCAATAAGGTGAGAACGACGCGGCCCAAGGTCAATACAGGTTTTTTCATGTCATTAGGTATCGACTAAACGAATCTACAACGCCGAGCAGCAGAGCGTAGAGACCGACGTTGAATAAAGCCCGGTGCCAGACCAGGCGGTAAAAGTGCACACGCGTGAGTACTGCGTGGATCAGCAAAAACAGTAAATACGTGATGCCCATCAACACCAGAAGCGTCGGCAGAAACACCCCGCTGATATCTACCTCACCGATCATAGCGGCGCTCCATCCAGGCCAGGGTTGTGGGGTTGAGGCAGGTTGTCTTGGTCGACGATGAATTCAACACCCGGCAAGAGCGCCAGACGCAACCCACTCAGCGCATGAAGCAAGTGCACCCGTGCATCACCTTCGTCTTGCAGGTCATGAATATTCAGTGCCCGGCGGGTACGCTCCAGAGTCATTTGCAGGTCAGTGGGCATAGACAAGCGCTCGCCGGCCTTGAGGCAAGCGCTGAAGTATTCGCCGACTTCATGCACCACCTGGCTCAACAAGCGTCGTGGCTCGCCACTGACTCGCGGCGAATAGGCGAGCAAGTCCAGCACATTGAGTGCCACCCTCAGGTCGCGCAGGGCACTGCCTGTGTCTTGGCCGGTCAAGGCCAGTCGCGGCAGGTGCTGCATCAGGCGATCAAGCATTTGCGCGCCCATGTGCCGGTGCTCGGCTAAAGTCGCAGGGCGGGTCAGCATGACGATATCTCGCCAACTGAAACGAGTCAGGCGCTTAGCCGCCAGTTCGGCACCAAACGGGCGAGCAATCAAGGTCCAGATGAAAGCGAACAGCAAACCAATGGGCCCAGCTAGGTTTGCGTTCATAAACACCAGAAAGTCAGCATCGTAAGCGCCCTGGATGCTGATAAACGACGCCGTATTGACAATGGTCAGCAGGGTGCCCAGGTAGAAACGCGGTTGTACGGTCAGTGTGCCGACACAGATGAACGGCACAGCAAATGCCAGCACCAGCATGGGGAAGTCATGCAGGTTGGGCAGGATGACGAACAAATACAGACTGGCGAATACGACTGACAACGAGGTCCAGAAAAAGAACCGGTAAATCTGGGGTGCGGGGTCGTCCATCGCAGCAAAAAAACTACAGGCAACGGCGGCCAGAATGACGGCACTGGCGCCATCGGACCAGCCGAGCAATATCCACAACACCGAGGCGACCACAATCGCGGTCACGGTTGAAAAGGCCGAATAGAGCATCAGGCCACGGTCAAGGAACGGTGTCAGACGGCCCAGCCGCCAATGTCGGTAAACCGCTCGCCAAGGCGTCTGGCTGCCGGTGGCGATCGCATGCTGAAGGCTGCGGCAGTCTTGCCATAAATCGATCCACTCCCCCAGTCGATAGAGCACGTTGGAGAAAACCAGCTGGCGTCGTTCATCCAAGGCTTCAGCGCTGGGCTGCAGCAGCTCCAGTTCATGACGCAAGGCCTTCCAGGCTTCGACCGGGGCGCCCTCTTGAGTGCTTTCAAGCCAGTCCCGGGTTTTAGCCAACAGTGGCTCAATTCTATCCTGTTGCTCAGGGGTACGACGCTCCAATGCATACAAGGCATCATCCAGTGCGTCGACCACTGGCAATAAATGGATCATGCGTCCGCGCAGTTCTTTGGTGTTGCGCACGGTTTGCGGCAAGGCGCCTTCGTGGGGCAGTTGACCAATCATCAACTCCAGACTGTTGAAGGTTGCCACCATTGAGGAACGTAGACCGCTGGCTCTGGCGGGGTCTACATCACGAGCCAGAAAGTGTTTGCTGTAGTGGGCGGCGTCGTTCAGCCAACGAGTTGCAGCATCGACAAACACAGGCGCCAGACGCCGCGGCCAAAACATGCTGCCGACAACGGCAGCACACACAATACCGAGCATGATCTCTTCGGTTCGCGAAACAGCAATGTCGAATACATTTAGCGGGTTATCCACAATCGGCAAGGCGATCATGGGCATGGTGTAGCCCGCGAGCATAAAAATATAGCTGTTGGCCGTGCGCAGGTGCAGCGACAAGAACAGCAAAATGCCCGTCCAAAGCGCGATCACCAGCACCAGCAAAAAGGGGGTTTGTACAAATAATGGAACAAAAAATACGGCGGCCGCGGCGCCAATCAGCGTCCCCAGCGCCCGGTAGATCGCTTTAGAACTCGTCGGCCCGACAAAGGGGCTGGAGACAATGTAAACCGTCGCCATGGCCCAGTACGGGCGCGGCATTTCCATCCATAAAGCGATATACAGCGCGAGCATTGACGCGGCAAAGGTGCGCGTACCGTAAAACCAGTCACGAGCAGGCGGCAAACTGCTGAAAAAACCGCTCAAGATGATGCTCGATCAGGCAACTGACCTGTCGCCTCGAAGGCTTTGATTACACGTAATGCTGCTTCTTGGTCTGCCACAGAAACTCCAGCCAACGCCATGCGTCGCAATTCTACGAGTTGCGCTTCAATCGCCTGTGCCACTGCACGACCGGTGTCGGTCAGGCTCAGGGATTTGGCTCGGCGATCGCTTGCGTCTTCATTGCGCACTACGTAGCCGGCCCTGCACAACTGATCGAGCAGGCGTACCAGTGAAGGGCTTTCCATGCCGGCCGCCTGGGCCACAGTGACTTGGCGCACGCCCTCACCCAAGCGGCCGATGATCAACAGCGGCATCGCACAGGCTTCGGTAATCCCGTAATTAAGCAGCGTGGTCTGGCAGACGCGACGCCAATGACGCGCCGCAACCACCATACCGGAGCTGATATTCATTTGAAGCAGATCAAGAGTGTCTGGCAAGAGGCATCGCATAATGTTAGTTGGCTAACTATTATTATTGGGGTGCCAAATGATAACAGTCAAGTGTTGCTGGTTATTTCTGTTACTCAATTTTGGGTTTTACGTGCAATCGCTCATTTAGCTCATCGACCGGAATCGCCCATTCGGCATCTGCCTTGAGCTGCTCCGTCAAAAAATCCCGTTGACTTGGGCTCCAAAATTTAGCGTCTACCAATTTAACGCCGTCAGGCATCAGATTTGCCTCGATAAACTCCTCTATCTCAGCATCGGATGACGGCAGGCCAAGTTGGTCGAACAGAAGGTTGATGCTAGGGATTGGCTCTTGCATGGGAGGGTCTCCAGTCAGGTGGGGCGCAGTCAGCGCCAGTGCAGGTCAAATATAGTCGAGCCTGCGTATCATCGACTGTTATGTCCTGCGCTTTGTTCCAACGGGCCGGAATCGAACTGAAATCATCAGGCTGAACGCTGCTGCTAATCAGCCAGACGCGCGCTGTTTGCGAGGGTAAATCAGTCAGATGGTCAATGTAGATTCTGGCTGCATCTGCGTTCACCAATGTGCCAAAACCGTAATCGTTTGGCCGCCCTGATGAGCCGTCCGCCATGGGCGGCGTGTACAGCATGGGGGTTGCCCCAGTCTTGTTGTAATAGAGATAACTGAAATACCAGAACAGATCGCTGACTACGATCTTGTCGCCCGGCAAGAACTGCTGATTGACGTGACGAACCAAGCGGTCGAAATGATCAGCCTCACTGGAGAAATTACTGTGCAGGCCAGCAAGCTCAGTCCCTACAAAGAGGGTCAGTACAGCGATGGCCAATACCCGGCTGCGCTTGTACACGCGATCAATAACTATCGCGACAATCATCGGTATGCCCAGCGCAGCAAACATCACATAGCGCTCGATAAACAACGGCGAGACAAACGATACGGCGTAAATCGCCAGAATGGGCAGCAGGGTATAGATCACGATCAGGATGATGAATTTGTGCGGTGTCGAATCTCGCATCGCCAACCACACAGCACCCGCCATTAGCGCAAAGGGGGCAAACCAGAACAGGGGCCAAGGCAGATCATCGCCTTCGCTCTGAATTAGCAGCTGCCAGATCATGCCGGGTAAAGAGTGCGAATCGACCTCGGGCTCCCAACCCACATCACCGCCGCTTTTGAGTTCGTCCACGTGGTGAAGCAAATCCCACAATCCGGGGAGCCAGGGCAGGAACAACAGCACGATGGCGGTATTGGCGAGCCACCAGGCTGGGCGTTTGATCAAGTAGCCGGTATGGCGGGCAGTGAGCGACAGATACAGCCAATGAGCCATTACACAGAAGGCCGTGAAGTAATGGGCATAAAAGCCTGCGGCCATTAACACGCAGTAAATAACCAGGAAACGCTTTTTGTGCGGGGCTTTAACCCAGTACATCAGCGCAATTGTGGCGGCTATCAACCAAAAACCCATGAGTGAGTACATCCTCACCTCTTGGCTATAGCGCACTGCGGTCGGCAACAACGCCAATAGAAATCCTGCCAGTAACGCGACCGGTTGTGGCGCAACCAGCCGCACCAGCCACATCCCCAGCACAACCGTGGCTATGCCGGGTAATACGCTCAAAGTGCGAATCGATGCAAGGCTATCGCCGAACAGCATTATCCAGCCGTGCAACAGCATGAAATAGAGCGGTGGATGCACATCATGTGCCGCGTGCTCCCAAATACCTGTAAGCGGGTAATTGCTCAATATCAGGCTGGAAGCTTCGTCACACCAAATCGCAGAGGTGGTGGAACCATAAAAACGCACAGTGCAGGCCAGTAATAAAATACCCCACAACATGGGCTGGCGAATCAGTGTGCCCAACACACCTGTAGACAAATGAAGGTCGCGAAGCGGTGTGACGAGTACATCGTTACGGCTGAATACGCCCATTCTTCACCTGTTAAATAGAGCTGCCGACTGGATACCTTGCCCGTTCACGATTAAAGGTCGATAGGGCCGGACTAACCCTCCAATCGAAAAAGAGAATGGCCTTATAGGGTCGCTGAACGTGGAGTAACGTTAAACTAATCGTAACAAGGTTTGACAGGGACTGGGTCAGTACCTAACGTGGATTGGATCCAAAAAGCATGTCCCAATTTCGGCATAGGTAGTCTTAACGTGGCCGTCAAAATTTCCCCGCTACATTGCCTCGACGTATCAGGTCCTATACCGGCTCATTTGGCACGATCGAACATTGAGGAGACTTTACGCACCGCCATCCTTGATGGACGACTTCCCTGCGGCACGGCCATTCGGCAAGAGGCGCTTGCAACACTATTTGGCGTCAGTCGGATGCCGGTCAGAGAAGCCTTGCGACAATTGGAGGCTCAAGGCTTGCTTCACGTCGTTCAGTACAAAGGTGCAGTGGTTGCCCCTTTGATTGCAGATGATTCGTTGCAAACCTATGAGCTGCGTTTATTGCTTGAGGCTCAAGCCATTCGATTATCGGTCCCCCTGCTCACCGAGGAAGACCTGGAGGCCGCTGATGGCCATATCGAAGCACTCGAAGTCGAAACAGATTTCGGAAAAATCGGCTTGCTCAATCGACAGTTTCACCAGGCCCTCTACTGCAAAGCTCCCAATAAGAAATTATTAGCTCTCGTTGAAGCCGGTCTTATTGAAGAAGAGCGCTTCCTACGTTTTAACCTTGAACATATGAATCTGGGGAAACTGGCTCAGGACGATCACCGGGCTTTGCTACGGCATGCCCGAGCCAGAAATGTTGAGATGTGTATTGCAGAGTTGGAACAGCACCTGCAACGCGGCGTCAACGCCATTACCCAGTATCTGAAAAGCCAGAAACCAAAACAGCCCTGACGTTGGAAGCGTCAGGGCTGTGGATAAGTATTCAACTACTGTGTGATATCACTCTAGATTTTGAAGCTGTCGACCAATTGTTTAAGCCGGCTTGCTTGCTGTGATAATGCATCGCAGTCCTTCAGAGTCTCAGTGAGGTTGACCACACCTTGCTGGTTGAGCAGATTGATCTGGTTGATATCGACGTTAAGGGTTTCGACAACCGCCGTTTGCTCTTCAGTCGCTGCTGCAACTGATTGGTTCATGCCGTCAATTTCTTCGATACGCTTGGTAACGCTGATCAACCGTGCACCGGCTTGGTTGGCCACCTCCACGCTTTCCTCACTCGAGGCCTGGCTCGCATTCATGGTACTGACGGCTTCGCGGGAACCCACTTGCAGCGAGGTGATCATTTTATGGATCTCCTCAGCCGACTCCTGAGTGCGGTGAGCCAAATTCCGGACCTCATCCGCAACCACCGCAAACCCACGTCCTGCTTCACCGGCACGCGCGGCCTCAATGGCAGCGTTGAGAGCCAGCAGGTTGGTTTGTTGAGAGATACCCTTAATCACATCCAAAATATGGCCAATATTGTCGGTACTGGCATTCAAGGTTTCGATTTGCGCACACGACTCGCTGATTTTCAGCGACAACTCAGACATGGCCAGAATGGTCTGCTCTACCACTTTGCGACCATCATCTGCCTGCTCGCTTGCACCACTGGCATGTTGCGAAGCATCAGCCGCATTGCGGGCAATTTCCTGAGTAGCAGCACCCAGTTCATTGATGGCAGCAGCAACGCTATTGGTACGTGCACTTTGTTCATCGGAGCCGATGATGGAAGCATTGGACGATGCCATAACGCGCTCGGATAAATCATGAACCTGGCGAGTTGCAGAAGACACTTCTGAAATGGATGCGTGAATACGCTCCACAAACAGATTAAACGAACCCGCCATTTCGCCGAACTCATCCTTATGTTCAATCACCAGACGCCGTGTCAGATCTCCTTCCCCGTGTGCGATGTCTTTCATGGCACGGCCCATCGTAACCAGCGGGCGCATCAACACCTTAATCAACAGACTCAAAAGCAGTGCAATGGCAGCTACCGCGATAAACATCGCAATTAATGCTGAAGTACGAAATTCGGATAGCGGTAAGTAGGCTTTATCTTTATCCAGCGATTGGCCGATGTACCAATCGGCGGATGGCAAACCTGTTACCGGCGTGAAGGAAATAATCCGTTCATGACCATTGAGCTTCACTTGCTGAATGCCCTTTTCGATCTTCAGTGAGCCGGACGGATAGATATCCTTCAGATTTTTCATAACCTGATTTTCTTCCGGGCTAACGATGATCTGACCATCACCGCTCACAAGAAATGCGTAGCCCAAGCCGCCTGAATCCACCGAGTTAATAATTTTGACCAGGCTATCCAAGCTCAGATCGCCCCCGACAACACCCAGCAACTGGCCATCTTTGTTGACGGGCATGGCAATGGTCACAATCAAACCGCCTACAGCAGCCATGTAAGGCGCAGTCAGCATAGGTTTACCGTTAGTTACCGCTTGCGTGTACCAAGGGCGCTGACGGGGGTCATATCCTTCCGGCATTTTGGCGTCTGGGCGCTGGGTAAACACACCATTGGCTTGACCGACGTAAGTGAATTGAAAGTTCGAGGTCAGCGCAGGCTGGTCGACCAATCCAGCCAGATCTGCTTGGTTACCTTGATGGCCGATATTTTGTGCCAGGTTTTCGAGTAACAAGATCCGCCCAGCCAGCCAGTTCTGAACACTGCTGGCGGTAAGGTTGCCTGCCTGTTGCACAGACTTTTCAATATTCTGATTGATGGTATTTCGCTGGAGATAGTCGTTGTACAACGTGAAAAACGCGAACGCCAGAACCACGACTCCTGAAGCGGCCAGAAGGATTTTATGGCTGAACTTTAGATTCATTTCATGGGACTTCTTATGCCGAAAGGGGGGATGCGTGAGGGAAGACATCAGATAAGGGCTCTGTACCCGATTCACACATTGCTCAATTAGGCTGTCGGCACCCACTGCGGAAAAATGAGCGGATTATCTCGGCTATTTGTAACCACCGTTTCGGCACCCTTGCCGAATCGCCTCAATAAACTGCTTACGTTAAACGTAAGGGCTAAGACCTGAGGGTTGGTGTCATTTCAGAAGAGGTGGAGGCTATGACGGAAGTTGGAGATTTTTATCTCGCAAAAAACAAAACCCCTGTCTGCGTGAGCAGACAGGGGTTTTGGAATTCAATCTTGACGATGACCTACTCTCACATGGGGAAACCCCACACTACCATCGGCGATGCATCGTTTCACTGCTGAGTTCGGGATGGGATCAGGTGGTTCCAATGCTCTATGGTCGTCAAGAAATTCGGTATCAGATCCGTTATGAAAACGTCTCTGTGAAAACTTGGGACTTCTACAAAAACAAAATCCCCGTCTGCGTGAGCAGACAGGGATTTTGGAATTTAATCTTGACGATGACCTACTCTCACATGGGGAAACCCCACACTACCATCGGCGATGCATCGTTTCACTACTGAGTTCGGGATGGGATCAGGTGGTTCCAATGCTCTATGGTCGTCAA
>NZ_VFIO01000030.1 GCF_007858365.1 Pseudomonas saxonica
ACGACGAAGAAAGCGGACTACACTACAACCGCCATCGCTACTACAATCCCAACACCGGCCGCTACCTGACCCCCGACCCGATCAAACTGGCGGGCGGACTCAACAGCTACCAGTACGTGCCCAACCCCACGGGGTGGGTGGATCCGTTGGGGTTGATGAGTGTTGAGGGGGATTGTCCGGGGGGACAAAAGACTAGTAGTACAAGCCTAAAAGCAAACGATTTTGGACGCGTTGAAGGCACATATTCTGCGATTAAACCTGGGCCATTAACGGATAACATTGCAGAAACTTTTTCGGGAGGGCGGTACACCGTGGTAACTATTGATAACGATATTTCTCTTTACCGTGCTGGTACTGCCGACAAACCTCTTGGACAGTTCTTTAGTAGTGAACCACCAATAAGCATTTTGCAAACAAGGATAGATAAAGCTGTTCTACCAGAGTGGCCCAATGGAGCAAAATCCCCTGTAGATACTGTTTTTAGAGTTAAAATACCCTCTGGAACAAAAATATATATAGGTGAGACCGGGTCGCAAGGAGGCGTTTATATAGGTGGAACTCAACAAATAGTGGTCTCAAAACCCTGGACTATAGATGGAATAAAAGTGATCAGCTCGGAGCCTTTAAAATGAACAAGCTAGACGATATTAAACTAACCCTGAAAAAAATGATTTTTTTACTCCGTGCTGAAAACTATGAGGGCTGGGTGGAAACCCTAGAAGCAATAAACTTGGACTCTAACCAAAGTCTAAAATCTATATCCAAGGACATTCTGTCCATTTACGGTGGAGCTGGCTCAGTCAACGATATTGTTTTCTACAAAGAAGGCCAATCACTAACAGACAAAAACAACGAATTTGACGAGCTAAGAACCCACCTGTATGAACTTTGTAAAATGTTCATCAATGAAGGCATTCAATATAAAACACCGTAGCAGCCATCACGCACTTGCTATATTTACACTTCCACCTCAATTATAATGAGGTGGTTAAAAAGTAAAACTCCAATATTCCCATACTTGAGAGATACATAAGACATCTGAAGTCCAAGATTAATAGCCAAGGGAATGGACGGCAAGACCACCCAATTTATCTGGCAAGACGACCGGCTGATCGCCGAAAACATCTACCAAAAAGGTGTTAAGGGCTGGCCGTTGTACCGCAGCTACGTATACGAACCCGGCACCTTCAAACCGATGGCCCTGCTAAAAGGCCACGGCACAACCAACGAGGTCTACTACTACCAGCTCGACCACCTGGGCACCCCACAAGAACTCACCGACGAGGCAGGCAAAATCGTCTGGTCGGCCTATTACCGGGCCTACGGTAACGTCGTCAAATTCGATATCAACGAAATCAGCAACCCGCTGCGTTTTCAGGGCCAGTATTACGACGAAGAAAGCGGACTACACTACAACCGCCATCGCTACTACAATCCCAACACCGGCCGCTACCTGACCCCCGACCCGATCA
>NZ_VFIO01000031.1 GCF_007858365.1 Pseudomonas saxonica
ATAGAGGTAGACTTTTTCGACTTTGGCGTCGGGTCGCATCATGGCCTGCTGGCTCCAGAAAGAAATCGGGAGCGCAGCATCGGACATCAAATTCCGGCTTGGAATGTGGGGTTCATGGAGCGGTTACCATCAGGGCGATCACAATGGCGGGGGGGGAGCTCCAGATGAACCGCAGTTATTGAACTTACGACGAGTGGATCTTTGAACGAGGGTCGTTTTCTTGTCGCCTTGCCAGAGAAAAAGGGTGGTTTTGCCGTCGATGTCTTTGGCGAAGCGTCGGCGCAAAGGCGGGTATTAGCAAGTGCCCAGCTCCACTTACTCAGCACCGGCACTCTAAGTTTCGTTTAAATTATTCAGTAATTAATTGTCAATGATTGTGCTTTATTAGTGGCCTCTCCCAATAGATGCTGCACTTCCACGTGCATTCATCAGTTAGTGGGTCTCTATTTTCGTACATTAATTAACGCTTCGTCACTTCGTAGTCCATAGTTTTTTTCAAATGAGTCTTGCCAGAAATTCAATTTTTGCGTCTTCGAATTTTTTGAATTCCTTGAGATCTGTCATTTGCCCTCTCTCGGAATAATATACTAGCCATTTTTTGCCATCGTTTAATATGCATGTCCGTTCATTTTGATTGATCCCAATGGAATAGTGATTATCAGGAGTCCCTAGGATTTTTAACTCGTCGGCCAATTTACTCAGGCTTGTAGTCTTGAGGTTTTCCACGAGATAACTCCTTTAAATATGGTTCGTTGTCTTGTGTAAGAGTTGTCAGAGAGCGGCGCATATTATTAATTATATCTAGCCTATATTGAATGCCTCCACCGCTTTCACCAAGTCAGGGTAGAATCTTTCCAGCTTTCACAGTCAATGGTTTTTTTACATCGTATACATAATAGTCCTCTTTGAGCGTGCTTGGTTTTAGAAATTGATAAGAGTATGCTGTTCCTATAGAGAGAAGGAAGCTTCCTTAGGCTGCCCAAATCGGTAAATTTGTGTGCCCGGTAATAAAGTGTAATCTGCTTCTAACTGATCAATTGGACTTGGGTGTGGAGAGCACTCTTGGATAGTTAAACCATTTTTCGGATTGTTAAAATTTGAAGATGCGTTTGCCTTTTTATTTTTATCTACATTTGACTTTATATTAGTACGAACACTTTCATCAGGACAATCCCCTTCAACACTCATCAACCCCAACGGATCCACCCACCCCGTTGGGTTGGGCACGTACTGGTAGCTGTTGAGTCCACCCGCCAGTTTGATCGGGTCGGGGGTCAGGTAGCGGCCGGTGTTGGGATTGTAGTAGCGATGGCGGTTGTAGTGTAGTCCGCTTTCTTCGTCGTAATACTGGCCCTGAAAACGCAGCGGGTTGCTGATTTCGTTG
>NZ_VFIO01000032.1 GCF_007858365.1 Pseudomonas saxonica
GGCCAGGGTGGCGGCGAAGGCGGGCTGGACGTGGCCAACGTGTTCAAGCCGATGATGGCGCGCGGCGAGCTGAACCTGATCGGCGCCACCACGCTCAACGAGTATCAGAAGTACATCGAGAAGGACGCCGCGCTGGAGCGTCGTTTCCAGCCGGTGATGGTGCCCGAGCCGACGGTAGCGCAGACCATGATGATCCTGCGCGGCCTGCGCGACACCTTCGAGGCGCACCACAAGGTCAGCATCACCGAGGATGCGATCATCGCCGCCGCCGAGTTGTCGGACCGCTACATCACCGCGCGCTTTTTGCCTGACAAGGCCATCGACCTGCTTGACCAGGCGGCCGCACGCGTGAAGCTGTCGGCCACGGCTCGCCCAGTGGCCGTACAAGAGCTGGAGTCCGAACTGCACCAGTTGCGGCGTGAGCAGGACTACATGGCCTCGCGCAAGCAGTACGACAAGGCCGCCGAGCTGGGCAAGCGCATCGAGGCAAAAGAGGCCGAACTCAAGAAGCTCATCGAAGATTGGGAGCGCGAGCGCGCCTCGGGCAGCGCCGAAGTCAAGGCCGAGCATGTCGCGCAGATCGTCTCGCGCCTGACCGGCATTCCGGTCAACGAGCTGACGGTGGAAGAGCGCGAGAAGCTGCTGCATCTGGAGCAGCGGCTGCACGAGCGCCTGGTGGGCCAGGACGAAGCGGTGCGCGCGGTGGCCGATGCCGTGCGGCTGTCGCGGGCGGGCCTGCGCGAAGGCGGCAAGCCGGTGGCGACTTTTCTGTTCCTCGGGCCGACCGGCGTGGGCAAGACCGAGCTCGCCAAGGCGCTGGCCGAGTCCATCTATGGCGATGAAGGTGCGCTGCTGCGCATCGACATGTCCGAGTACGGGGAACGCCATACCGTGGCACGCCTGGTGGGGGCGCCTCCGGGTTACGTCGGCTACGACGAGGGTGGCCAGCTCACCGAGAAGGTGCGGCGCAAACCCTACAGCGTGTTGCTGCTGGACGAGATCGAGAAGGCTCACCCCGACGTCTACAACATCCTGCTGCAGGTGTTCGACGACGGGCGGCTCACCGACGGCAAGGGCCGGGTGGTGGATTTCACCAATACCATCATCATCGCCACCTCGAACTTGGGCTCGGACATCATCCAGCGTCGGCTGAAGGCCCGTGGCGCCGCCGGCGAGGAATACGAGAAGACCAAGGGCGAGGTGATGGACGTGCTGCGCGGACACTTCCGCCCCGAGTTCCTCAACCGCATCGACGAGATCATCGTCTTCCATGCGCTGGGCAAGGAGGAGATCCGCCATATCGTCGGCCTGCAGCTCGATCGTGTGGCCCGCAACGCCGCCAGCCAGGGCGTGACGCTGACCTTCGATCAGACCTTGATCGA
>NZ_VFIO01000033.1 GCF_007858365.1 Pseudomonas saxonica
TGTCCCGTCCTGAATAAGGTTTACACCTTCTGATCTATTTTAGGAGGGCGTAATGGAGACAAGTAAAAGGCGTAGTCAGCGAGACTACACGCTGACCTTTAAATTGTCGGTCGTCGACCAAGTCGAAAAAGGTGAGCTGAGCTATAAAGAGGCTCAGGAGCGCTACGGGATCCAAGGAAAAACGACCGTTCTGACGTGGTTACGCAAGCATGGTCGACAAGATTGGAGCCCCGGCACATACATTGGCTCGCCGAGGATTGGGTCTATGCCCGACAAAAACCGACCACTAACGCCAGAGCAACGCATCAAAGAGCTTGAACAACAGTTGGCGCTGTCCAATCAGAAAGCCCAGTTTTTCGAGGCGGTCGTGGATGTTTTGAAAAATGACTACGGTCTCTCTGTGGTAAAAAAGCGTCCCGGCAAGTCCTCGCGCAAAAACGAATCCAAAACCTGAGCATCAGCAGGGCTTGCCAGTTCATGGGGATAAGCCGACAGGCTTACTACAAACGCAATCGCGCCGATGCAACTCGCCTGGTTCTGGATCAGAAAGTTGCCGACTTCGTTCAGCAAAAACGTCAGCGTCAGCCGCGTCTGGGTACCCGAAAGCTGCACCACTTGTTGCATTGCCAGCCTCAACTTGAGCTGCAAGTGGGGCGAGATCGGCTGTTTTCGATCCTGCGCGAAAGGCGTTTACTGGTGGCTGGCAAGCGGGCGTATCACAAGACGACCGACAGCCATCATCGCTTTCGGCGCCATCCGAACCTACTCAAACCGGGTCCGGATCAGGTTGTTCCAACCGGCCCGGAACAAGTCTGGGTTGCTGACATCACCTATCTGCCCACTCGGGAGGGTGTGGCCTATCTGAGCCTTGTGACGGATGCTTTTTCGCGAAAGATCGTGGGTTACCACGTCCATGAAAGTCTGCACACCGAGTCGGTAGTGCAAGCGTTGCGTCGAGCCGTGAGTCAGCGTCAAACCACGCAGCCGCTGATTCATCACTCGGACAGAGGCAGCCAGTATTGCTCGGGAATGTACCAAGAACTGCATGCGAAACACGGCATCCGATGTTCGATGACGGACGGCTATGACTGCTACCAAAATGCTTTGGCAGAGCGGGTCAACGGGATCTTGAAAACAGAGCTTCTGCTTGAGCGCCCACACGACTTAACGCAGGCGAAGAAGATGGTGAGTGAGTCGATATCGATCTACAACAGCGAGCGTCCGCACCAGTCTTTGAAATACAAAACGCCCGATGCAATGCATCGGGCGTTGGGGTGAAACAGGTGTAAACCTATTTCAGGACTAGACA
>NZ_VFIO01000034.1 GCF_007858365.1 Pseudomonas saxonica
GCGTTGAGCTGGGCTTCAGTCTCGGCCGACATGGGCAGAGGCGGTGCACTTCCCGGAGCCGGGTCGCTGGTGGCGAGGGTCGCAATGATGATTTTCAGGCCGGGGATTTCCCTGAGTTCGTACGGCTTTTTGTCCGCATCCGTTTTGGCGGCCAGTTCGGCGATCTGTTCCGGGGTCAGGCCGTCCAGTCGTTCACCCACCTCTGGCGTAATGCCTTGCTCAAGCAAGGCGTCGACCTTGGCTTGCAGTTTCTGGATTTTCTCCTGGTGGGCAGGGAGCTGGTAGGGCTGGAAAGGCGGAGTGTTTTTCAGGTGTTCGAGGTCTTCCAGATGCTCCGTCAGGCCTTGAGCCAGATCCCGTTGAACTTGGGGCATGAGCTGTTCCTGACCCAGCGCCTGAAGCATTTCGTAGGTGGTGCCCGAGGCGGTTTTTGAGTCGGGTGTGTTGGTAACCACGAACAGGTAGATGTCGCCCTTTGCGCCCCGGTTTTTGCGGGTTTTGGCGATGGTGCTCAAGCGCTTGGCAAAGTCGCTGTAACGGAAATACTGGTTTTCCATGTACACGTAGTCGCGGGCGTTGCCAATGGCCTTGATGTAGTGCTCAAGAATGGATTTTTCGCCGTACTGCGGCTGGGTGCGGCACACCTGCGCCACGCTGTGGGCGGTGGTGGTGACTACGTCGGGGATGGGCAGGGCGTCGCGTTCTTTTCGCAGCGATGTATCGGCAAACCAGCGCGTGTACCACGGGTTTTCGAGGTCCCAGGCTTGTGCGAAGTTGTGGCTCAGGTCGACCAGTACCGGGCCGGTGACCTTCATCGAGATGTCTTGCCAAGGGCCGAAGCCCTTGTCGCGACCGGCCTTGAGGTCATCAAACAGGTGGGCGTCGGTGTCCCAGTAGTTACGGTGCAGGTTATGGCCCATCACAAAGCCGATGGCCTGCGGCGTGCCGTAGTCCACCAGCACCATTTTTTGATGATGACTGGCGAACTGGGTCAATAACACCATCTGGCCGATGCTCAGGTCGCTGATGCCTTCGGCATTGAGCAGGTCGCGCAGGATGGCGAAGCGGCCCCGCACGATGCTGCTTTGCTCGTCATTCATGACGGTTTCGGTGGTGCTGTCGAAGTCGCGGGTGCGGAACTCGACGTTGTTCATGCGCGAGCTATTGACGTTCTTGAACCAGTCTCGTGTGTAGATCTGCCCCCAGGGGTCGTG
>NZ_VFIO01000035.1 GCF_007858365.1 Pseudomonas saxonica
AGAGGGTGTTTACAAAACTAAGCAGTCAACCTGCGTAGCAGCATTCTTCCCTGAGCCAGCCATACCCATGCCTCGGCGATTCGTGGCAGCCGATCGTAATGAACTGCAAGTCGTCGAGCCCGATCATTCCAGGCGTGGGATCGCTCGACGACCCAGCGTTTCGCCTGCGGGACAAACCCCTTCGCGTCTGCTTGTACTACGAATAGATCCAGCTGTTGTGAGTCCACCCAACGCCCAACATTTTTGTTGGCCGGATGCCTGATAACTTTGACCTGAACGTCATGGCGCTGCGAGATTGTTTGCGCACATTGCCCTGCGTAGCCATTGTCTACGTACAGCGTTTGGATACTTGGATATTTAGCGAATCCGTCGGCCACAATGGGGTGTGCGCCCGCATGATCTTGGATGTTTGCCGCAGTAACGCTTACAGCCAATAGCAGTCCCAGTGTATCGACCAGGAGATGGCGCTTTCGCCCTTTAACCTTCTTGCCGCCATCAAAACCCGTTTCGCCCCCTTGCGCCGAACCCCGAGTTGACTGCGAATCCAGCACTGCTGCCGTTGGCTCTGTCGCACGGGCTTCGCGTTCGCGCCATTGCTGGCGCAACCGATCATGCATGTTCTCGAACTTACCTTGCTCACTCCAACGCCTAAATGTTCGGTAGACGTTCTGCCAACGCGGAAAATGCTGTGGCAGCATCCGCCAAGCACAACCGCTGCGAACGACGTAACAGCACGCATCTACCACCACGCGGCGGCTGATGCGCGGGGGAACTCCGCGCCCTTTGTTTTCGAAAATATCTTGGACAAGCACCCATTCTGCATCGGTCAGACTGCTGGGATAGTCCTGCTCCGGTTCGAGCCGACGATGGGCTTCTGTGTAACCATATCGCGGTGGTTCGGCCGGGGCCTTCTCGATGACAACAGCCTTATTGCTGGGAACAAGCACTACACCTTGCCGCTCAAGAGCACTGATCACAGGGCGCTTGGTTATCGAAATGCCTGTTCGGCGAGCAAACTCACGACGAATTTCGAGTAGCGTAATAGTCGGATCAGATTTAACTATTTGAACCAGAAGCACTTCGTGCTCAGGTCTAATTTTGATGTTGGCCACTGACAGGCTTCCACGAATACGATGTTGGTCGCATGTTATCAGCGTTTTATTTGTAAACACCCTCT
>NZ_VFIO01000036.1 GCF_007858365.1 Pseudomonas saxonica
CCCCCTCGGCGCGGTGACCGAATACCAGTACAACGAAAGCGGACTTCTTACGGCCCTGATCCCGCCCCAGGACGAACCCACCTACTACAGCTACCTCGACGGCCACGTGCGCAAAATCAGACGCGGCATGGCGCAGTGGTACTACGAGCGCAACGCCCAGGGCGACATCACCCGCCAGACCGACCCCGACGGCCACATCACCCGCTACACCTACAACCCGCAGGGCAAAATCACCCTCATTCAGCACCCCGACGACAGCTACCACAAGCTGGTCTGGAACACCCTCGGCCAACTGACCGGCGAACGACTGCCCGACGGCAACCAGCGCCAATACGCCTACGACGCCCAAGGCCGAAAAACCACCCAGCAGGAACCCGACGGCGCCCTCACCCACTACAAATGGGACGCCGCAGGCCGCCTGAGCCAAATCACCCTGCCCGGCGGCAAAACCCGCGCCTGGAGCTACAACGCCTACGGCAAAGTCACCGCCGAACGCGACGAACGCGGGCACATCACCCGCTACGAATACGCCGACCACCTGCACCTCGTCAGCCGCCGCATCAACCCCGACGGCAGCCAGCTCAACTACCGCTACGACAACGCCCGCCTGCTGCTCACCGGCATCGAAAACGAACACAACGAGCACTACCAGCTCGACTACCACCCCAACGGCCTGCTGCGACAGGAAATCGGCTTTGACGGCAGCAAAACCGCCTACGCCTACGACCTCAACGGCCACCTGCTGGAAAAAACCGAATACCCCGACACCCTCTCCGGCGACACCCCACCGCTGAAAACCGCCTACCAGCGCGACAGTGCCGGACGCCTGCTGGTCAAAACCCTGCCCGACGGCAGTGAAATCACCTACACCTACGACAGCCTCGGCCGCCTCACCGAAGTCGACGACGGCAAGTGGCCACTCGCCTACGAATACGACCTGCAAGACCGCCTCATCACCGAGCATCAGGGCTGGGCCACCCTGCGCTACCGCTACGACGCCCTCGGCCAACTCAGCCACTGCACACTGCCCGACGGCAACGGCCTTGACTACCTCTACCACCCCGGTGGCGCGCTCAAAGCCATCAACCTCAACGGCCAGCGCCTCACCGGCCACCGCTTTGAACACGGGCGCGAGATCATGCGCCAACAAGGCTC
>NZ_VFIO01000037.1 GCF_007858365.1 Pseudomonas saxonica
CGAATACCACTACGACGAACAACAGCGCCTCAAGGAACACCGCGTCTACCCCCTCGACCGCAACGGCGAAGTCAGCGGCCACTACCACTACCGGCGCAGCTACCAATACGACGCCAACAGCAACCTGCGCCTGCTCACCGACAGCCGCAAAGGTCAAAAAAGCTACGCCTACGATCCGCTTGACCGCCTCACCGAAGTGGTCGGCAACGCCAACAACGTCGAACACTTCGCCCACGACCCGGCGGGTAACCTACTCGCCCAAAGCTACAACGGCCAAGGCCGCAGCTACGGCAAAATCAAAGGCAACCGCCTGCTGATGCAAGGCGACTGCCACTTCGACTACGACGCCTACGGCAACCTCCTCCGCGAACGACGCGGCGCCGGCCAGCGCCTGGTTCGCCACTACCGCTACGACAGCCAGCACCGCCTGATCGGCATCACCCTGCCCGACGGCAGCGACGTCGCCTACCGCTACGATGCCTTCGGCCGACGTATCGCCAAAGACATGGACGGCAAAACCACCCAATTTCTCTGGCAAGGCGACCGGCTGATCGCCGAAAACATCTACCAAAAAGGTGTTAAGGGCTGGCCGTTGTACCGCAGCTACGTGTACGAACCCGGCACCTTCAAACCGATGGCCCTGCTAAAAGGCCACGGCACCACCAACGAGGTTTATTACTACCAGCTCGACCATTTGGGCACCCCGCAAGAACTCACCGACTCAGGCGGGAAAATCGTCTGGTCGGCGTACTACCGGGCGTACGGCAACATCGTCAAATTCGACATCAACGAAATCAGCAACCCGTTGCGTTTTCAGGGCCAGTATTACGACGAAGAAAGCGGACTACACTACAACCGCCATCGCTACTACAATCCCAACACCGGCCGCTACCTGACCCC
>NZ_VFIO01000038.1 GCF_007858365.1 Pseudomonas saxonica
CATCTGCAGGATATCGCGGCCGCAGAAGACCTAAGCTAGCGTTTAGAGTGCAATTTTGTCAGCAGCCATACTCTAAGCCCTGTTTTTAAGTACCCAGGAAGCCAGAATAGTCTTGAGAAGGGAGGAAATTGCTGGGCAGCATTATGAGCATTATCAACACTTTTTTTCATGGAGGAAGTAAGTACAGGCAAAGCCAGATGAATTACGTTTAGAGCTGTGGAGGTCATTAAGACCCTGAATAATTGCTTTGATGGACCCATGCTGCCACAAAAAAAGATATAGGGGGCTGCCTTTATCCATGACATATAGCCACATCGGAGACATTTAATGATGCAATTTGAGCCCTGTGCCGAAGCTCAGTACCATATTACATGCCTCAAAGTGGTATCCAACCGTTAACTACAAATTAGAAACGTATACGGATCCCCCGGGCCATACTAGTACTGGATGCATCTGCAGGATATCGCGGCCGCGTCTTCAGAGGGGGATAGCATGACCTCACGCCTTCTATAAAAGCCCTCCCTTAGTCTTTTGATTATCCCATGACATTACACTTATTGTGAGGGGGTTATTTGACCGGACAGCTCTAGGGTTCGCAATGCTCCTCACAATATATCAAAGCCACCAAACATCCGGCCATCTATTCCGCTCTTCTCATGTTGGTTGTGAATATGTAATGCAGTCCAGGCTTCGTAGAACACAATGATCTAATAGAGGTGCATAAGTTGTGCAGAACCCTTGGAGTCTCATGGAATCGCGAATGGTCTCTAGGATCCCCC
>NZ_VFIO01000003.1 GCF_007858365.1 Pseudomonas saxonica
CCGACGGCAACGGCCTTCACTACCTCTACCACCCCGGCGGCGCGCTCAAAGCCATCAACCTCAACGGCCAGCGCCTCACCGGCCACCGCTTTGAACACGGGCGCGAGATCATGCGCCAACAAGGCTCGGTGCTCAGCGAATACCACTACGACGAACAACAGCGCCTCAAGGAACACCGCGTCTACCCCCTCGACCGCAACGGAGAAGTCAGCGGCCACTACCACTACCGGCGCAGCTACCAATACGACGCCAACAGCAACCTGAGGCTGCTCACCGACAGCCGCAAAGGCCAAAAAAGCTACGCCTATGATCCGCTTGACCGCCTCACCGAAGTGCTCGGCAACGCCAACAACGTCGAACACTTCGCCCACGACCCGGCGGGTAACCTACTCGCCCAAAGCTACAACGGCCAGGGCCGCAGCTACGGCAAAATCAAAGGTAACCGCCTGCTCATGCAAGGCGACTGCCACTTCGACTACGACGCCTACGGCAACCTCATCCGCGAACGACGCGGCGCCGGCCAACGTCTTGTGCGCCACTACCGTTACGACAGCCAACACCGCCTGATCGGCATCACCCTGGCCGACGGCAGCGACGTCGCCTACCGCTACGATGCCTTCGGCCGACGCATCGCCAAAGACATGGACGGCAAAACCACCCAATTCATCTGGCAGGGCGACCGGCTGATCGCCGAAAACATCTACCAAAAAGGTGTTAAGGGCTGGCCGTTGTACCGCAGCTACGTATACGAACCCGGCACCTTCAAACCGATGGCCCTGCTAAAAGGCCACGGCACCACCAACGAGGTTTATTACTACCAGCTCGACCATTTGGGCACCCCGCAAGAACTCACCGACGTAAGTGGGAATATCGTCTGGTCGGCGTATTACCGGGCCTACGGCAACATCGTCAAATTCGACATCAACGAAATCAGCAACCCGCTGCGTTTTCAGGGCCAGTATTACGACGAAGAAAGCGGACTACACTACAACCGCCATCGCTACTACAATCCCAACACCGGCCGCTACCTGACCCCCGACCCGATCAAATTGGCGGGTGGACTCAACAGCTACCAGTACGTGCCCAACCCAACGGGGTGGGTGGATCCGTTGGGGTTGATGAGTGTTGAGGGGGAGTGTCCGGGTGGACGAAGTGCCGAAATAGAGGCTCTTTCTGAGGCTAATGCCAAACGTCAGGTTCAGCGCTATGAGCAAAAATATGACATGCATACAATTGGCAAACATAGTCCCGAAATATCTGACACTGTTCTTAAACAAAGAGCGATTGACGGCACAAATCCTATTACGGGTATTACACCAAGCAAAAATATTGGAAACCCTAGCTCTCAGTTTAAAGACTGGAAAACTCAAATGCATGCAATCAATGAAGCAACTACAAGAATAGTCCGCGGACTACCGAGGGAAACAGGTATAGACAAGAAGGGCAATCCCGTAGTAAGACTTCAGCTTAAAAATTCAGGCAGGGGCTACAAACCAAACAAAACAGACCCTAAAAACCCGAAAATCAATGAACAAATGAGCGGTGTTGAAATAAAATTTGATCCAAATAATCCAGATCGTCCTTTCACTGCTTTCCCGGTAGATTAAATATGCTTACTCATCCAAACACAAATCGCCCCTACAATCCTACTTTAGATTATTTCTTAGGAGGAATTGAAATATATGACCAAGAGGAAACTCTCGGAGAACAGCTGTGGAAGCTGAACCCCAACAACGAACAAAGAAACACAATAATAAAGGAGCATATCATTCCACACCTGCAGAATCTTTCTTATAGACACAAATTCATCCTCACAGAAAAACTAGAACAAGCTTTAAACGATACCAATCACGACTTCGAAAATTACTTTGAAAACAATCCGAATGAGAATTATCAAATAGCTTGGGAGGCACACGAGATAAATACGCCACGCACATTCTTCGAAGATATATTCCACATCATCCAAGATAGGTGGAAACATGAACTATACAAAGCCGCAAAAGAAGATCAGTCAACATGGTAACCAACCATCATTCCACGGCGCTGCAGCACTGCGTATAGATAACGACAAATGGTAATTTTCCTAAAAACCAGTAATCTTTCGCTAGGAATATCTGTCAAGGAGTTATCTAGCAATGCTGATAACGAATTGAGATATGAAAAGGTAACTTCTAACGGCCCAGGTGGGCATTAAAAAAAGGCGCTCTGATAGCTGACCTCCTACAAACAGGACTTGGCTCTGACTATATAGCAACCAGCCAAATATAGACTACAAACCGAACCCGTGCCCTTGAAGAGTTTGGTTACTTCGATCGAGCCATATTATCCAAACGGCGAAGGGGGCCGCCCGGCGTACCCGTCGATGGCCATGTTGCGCGTTCGTTTGAAGCAAAATTGGTTCGGCTACAGCAATCTAGCGCTGGAAGTATCACTCTATCAAACGACAATATACACGGGGGTCGAAAAGCGTTCTGAGCATCAGGATCGCAAGATGTCGGGTCGATTGCGGCGAGTCCGAGCCTCTATAAAAAGCACGCCTATAAGAGTTTGATCGGTCGTATGGGACGTAAGATCGAATACGCGAAAGCGCAGGTGCGGGCCAAGCTTGAGCACCCGCTTCCCATGATCAAGCGCTAGTTTGGTTATAGAAAGTGCCTTTGAACGGTTGGTGGGTATGGGGAAGTGCGTCTGCACATAACAAACTTAACATTCAGACATACTTAATAAGTAAGCAATGCAAATTGGCGACTAGCTAGACATACCAGATATGGTTAAGTATTAAGCCTTCTAAAAACAGGAAAAACAATCATGCTATTTAAAATATTACTAGCCTGCTGCATTCTTACATCTTCAATAAGTGCACATTCTGCCACCACTCTTACATCTTCAATACCTGCACGCCCTGCCATGACTCATTTAAAAGAAACAATAAACGCAGACGGCAGTGTAAGCTTAGTACTTCTTCCAGGCCCAGGACCCAAAAAAAACAGGCCAGAAAAACTCAGTGAAAATCGTGAAATACGCAAGGCCGTTGTCGATTTTTTTGGCTATCAGGAAGGCGGGTATATAAAAGACAGTACTGCAGGAACACTTATATCCAAACAAGTACTTACTTCTCTTAATTCTCAAGCTACCCCAAACGAGTACGCCATCCCCAAGAACCTGAAAATGATATCAGGTATAAATGAAGGCACCCGAGGAGAGTCTCGTGCGGCGCTTTTATTTGATGATTCCAATAAATTATTGGCTGTCGCATTGGTGAGTCGAGATTGCCACAGAAATTTAGACAGGGAGGTTTTTTGCAATGACGACAAGGGCCACATCCTAAACATATTTCTTCCAAAGGGGGCACATGAAAACATTGCAGACCCCTTAATTCTGTGGAGCAAAAAGATACCCACAGAGCAGACCATTTTTATGGCTTATGTAGATCCTGACAGGACAGACTGGGTCCAAAAAATAGCAAAAACCCTTTATATAACAACACAACCAAACATCCGATCATGGACACCCAATGACTTGCCCGCTGAGCTGCCTAAAGAATTTATCCCCCTCCTACTGACTCAATCACAACTCGTTGGCGCAGGCGTTAACGGAAAGTACACTGTGGGAGAGGCCAAAGGATGGCCCTTTTCTAAAGATTTTATTTACTCACTAGGTGCACCCACGCAAGACTTTGAAGTCCACTTACGAACCTATACTCCGATCGATGAAATACAGGCTTTTTATACTTATCTGACAACAACTTCTTCGATTACAAGAAATGACCACAATATCACTATACTTGGAACAATTAATAATAAAAAATACGCCATCGAACTGAGATCCCAACACTACCCTCACGTTATCAACTACATCAACTTTAAAGCATGGAAATAATTACTGTACCTAAAACTGCATGGCAGGGAGTACTCCCAGCCATGCCAACTTTTTCAATTCAAAATAGAGTAGATGCGCCCCTACCGCTACAACAGCCTACACCGCCTGATCGGCGTATTACCGGGCGTTCGGCAACATCGTCAAATTCACGGATGGACTCAACCGTTAACACCCAGTCCCCGACTGCCACTTGGGCGCCTCTCGCCCAACAGATCAAAGCGCCTTAAAGGCGCTTCGACCACAGGACACTCACTCCTTACGCTCAGTCTCTTGGGTAACGTCTTGCGGGTGAACTTCAGGCTGCGGCTCCGGTTCATCGTGCGGTTCCACGTTATCCACCATTTGATCCTGTACCACTTGTTCATCAACCCGCGGGTCAAGCGCAGCCACCAGAGGGGAGCTGGACATGCTGTCCGGCATGGCAACGTGTTGCAGCGGTGCGTCGTCGACCTGGTGCAGGTTGGTCACGGCATTCGGACGGATGCGCCACACCAGCAGTAAACCCGCCACGCTGAAGAAGGCGTAGAGCATTTGGCTGCCCATGACTTTCATCAGTACACCCGCCAGCAGTGGCCCGATGCTGGCACCGATGCCGTAGGTCACCAGCAGCATCGCGGTCAAAGACACGCGCCGCTCAGGTTCGATGTGGTCATTGGCAAACGCGACGGCCAGCGGGTAGATGCAGAACTGCAACAGCGCGCTGACAAAACCTGCGGCAAACAACACCTCAACGGGCACCGACGGTAAAAGCGCCAGCGGCAATGACGCCAGGGCCAGCAAGAACGCCAGGATTCGGATCAGCAGCGGCCGGTCGTAGCGATCAGACAACCATCCCAGCGGCCATTGCACCAACAGGCCGGCGAAGATGCAGCAACCCATGTACAGGCCGACCAGTTCGGTGGACAGCCCTTGTTGGGATGCGTACAGCGGCGCCAAGCCGTAGAACGACCCGACCAGACAGCCCGCACCCAGTACGGCGATCAATGATTGCGGTACGCGCTGGATAAAGAACTTGGGGTCCATCGGTGCCGGGTGCAAGGGCGCCGGGTGAATGCGTCGGGTCATGGCCACGGGCACCAGGCACAGGGCAAAACACATGGCGACCAGCATCAGCAATTCAAGACCGAGCTGGGGGTGGATGACCAGTATCAGTTGACCCAGTACCAGCCCCAGGTAGGAGGCGATCATGTACAGGCTAAAGACCACGCCACGCTGTTTGGCCTCGGCCTGCTCGTTCAGCCAGCTTTCGATCACCATGTATTGGCACATCATGCCCAGGCCAACGATGACCCGTAGCAGCAGCCACATGGGCAGCCAGTCGGTCAGGCCGTGGCACAGCACCGCAGCGCCGACAATGCCGGCACAGGTGGCGTAGGCGCGGATATGCCCCACTCGGGCAATCAAGCGGTGACCGATTTTGCCGCCCAGTACCAGACCAAAATAGTTGGCGGCCATCAAGGCGCCGACCCACAAGCCGTCGACATTATCGGCAGCCAAACGCAGCGCCAGGTAGGTGCTTAACAGGCCTGAGCCAATCAACATCATCAGCGAAGCAAAATACAACGCGCGAAAAGATTTCCAGATTTGATGCATGGCGTTCCCTGCGACTCCTGCTTAAGCCTGAGCCGCCAATACACGGCGCTCCCAGGGAGTGATTTCATCGTAGAAGCTGGTGAGCTCCAGAGTCTTGGACGCGATGTAGCCTTCGATGAACTCAGTGCCGAACAGTTCAATCGCCAGACCACTGCGCTTGAGCCGCTCTAGAGCGGCATGCAAGGTACAGGGCAATAACAAGGCATCCGGCACCTCGAATTGGCCCTGGATGGCAGGTGTCGGCGCAAGCTTATGTTCGATGCCATGCAAACCGGCAGCCAGACTGGCGGCAATGGCCAGATAAGGGTTCGCATCTGCCCCCGGCAAGCGGTTTTCGACGCGCCGTGCCACGGGTGCACTGGCCGGAATGCGCAACCCGGCGGAGCGGTTATCCAGTGACCAGCAGGCATTGTTCGGCGATGCATACGGGTGACACAAACGCTGATACGAGTTGACGTTCGGCGCAAACAGCGCCGTGAAGTCGGCCATGCACGCTTGCTGCCCGCCGATAAAGTGGCGAAACATCGCGGTGGGTTGCCCCGTCTCATCGCTGAACACATTAAGCCCGCTGCCCTGCTCCACCACGCTTTGGTGAATATGCATCGAACTGCCTGCCGTGTGCGCCAGCGGCTTGGCCATGCACACCACGTTCAGGCCGTGCTTGAGGGCAACTTCCTTGAGCAGGTGCTTGAATAAAAAAGTCTGATCGGCCAGCAGCAGCGGATCTCCGTGCAGCAGGTTGATCTCAAACTGACTGACGCCCATCTCATGCATAACGGTGTCACGTGGCAACCCCAGCGCTGCCATGCTCGCATACACCTCGCTGAAGAAGGGCCGCAGGCCGTTGTTGGAACTGACGCTGAACGCAGAGCTGCCGTCTTCGCGGCGGCCATCCAGGCCAACGGGCGGACGAAAGGGTTGAGTCGGGTCGGGATTGGGCGCAAAGACAAAAAACTCCAGTTCTGTCGCCACCACCGGCGCCAGCCCAAACGCTGCGTAACGGGCAATCACCGCCTTGAGCTGAGAACGGGTCGACAGGGATGAAGGGCCACCCGAGAGTTCATTCGCATCGCAAATGGCCAATGCTCGTGGCTGCGCACTCCAGGGCAAACGATGAATGTGCGCAGGGTCTGGCACCAGCGCCAGATCACCGTCTTCGCCGCCATAAAAACGGGCTTCAGGGTAGCCGCCCATGATGCATTGCAGCAGCACGCCACGGGCCATTTGCAGACGCCGCCCTTCAAGGAACCCTGCCCCGGTCATGACTTTGCCACGCGGGACGCCGTTAAGGTCGGGAGTCACACATTCAACTTCGTCAATGCCAGCCAATGGCTGCATGAGTGGAGCCTGACAACGGGTGGTCATGACGCTTTCCTTGTTGAACACGCCACGAGGGGCAATGGGCACAAAATACGCAGCAGTGACTGGGGATTTCAAGCAATGGCCGCAGGATTCCGGGAATTGGCCTCTGCGCCGTCATTGACTCACCGAAAAACACAGATCAGAAGCGGCAAAGGTTTTGCGTTACGTGATCCGTTTGCCGTCTAGACTCACCGCGCAATGCTGTCCAGGATGACCAAAAGGAAAACCGATGAAAACGTTTCTCCCTCTCTGCACAGGCCTGTTGCTGGCCAGTACGCTCAGCCCGGCAGCCGTTGCTCAGACCCCGACCAGTGATGGTTATGTACTGGATAAAGTCGTTCAGATCAGCCGTCATGGCGTTCGCCCGCCTACAGCCTCCAATGAAAAACTGCTGACCAAGGTCACAGAGCGCCACTGGCCCGTGTGGCTGGTGCCTTTTGGCAACCTGACAGGCCACGGCTATACCGGCGCGGTCGAAATGGGCCTCTACCGCGCCGAGGTGTTGCGCAGTGCAGGTCTGATCCCCAAAGGCTGCCCAGACGCCAAGCAATTGCTGACCCATGCAAGCCCCATGCAGCGCACCAAAGCCACCGCACAAGCCTTGCTCGACGGGATGTTTCCCGGCTGCGGCTTTCAACCCACCTACGTCAGCGGCAGTCAGGATCCGTTGTTCCAGGCCAATGAAATGCCCTTTGCGGCCCTCGACCCCGAGAAAGCCCGCGCGCAAATCCTGCAAGCATTGGGCGGCAGCGTTGAAGCCGCTCAAGCACGCTTCAAACCCTACGAAGAACAGCTCAAGGAAGTCGCCTGCCTGCCCGGAGCCGACTGCCCCTACGGTAAAGAAAAGTGGACGCTGGAGCAAAATGCCAAAGGCCGCTTTGCTATCAAGGGCCTGAGCGCCGGCGCCAATATGGGTGAAGTGTTCCGTCTGGAATACAGCCAGGGCCTGCCGCTGGATAAAGTCGCATTCGGCCATGCGCGCACCGCAGCTGAAGTTTCCAGCCTGATGGTGCTGACTAAGGCCAAATACGATTTTCTCAATGACATCCCCTACATCGCCAGTCGCGGCGCCTCCGAGCTGATGAACCAGATTTCTCTGGAACTCAAGCAAGGCACCTCACTGGCTGGCAAAGCCGACGAAAGCACTCCGCCTGATGTCCCGCTGATGCTACTGGTGGCCCACGACACCAACATTTCCTACCTGCGCACCATGCTGGGCTTTGGCTGGAAGCTCGGTGACTACATTGAAAACAACATCCCGCCCGTGGGCACGTTGCAGTTTGAACGCTACAAGGAAGTCAAAACCGGCGAGTACTTTCTGCGTATAGCCTTTGAAGCGCAGTCAATGGATCAAATTCGCAGCCTGACCCAATTGACCGGCACCGTAAAACCCCTCAAGGCCGATTTCGAAAGCGCCAAAGACTGCCGAACAACCAGTGTCGGCCTGCTTTGCCCCCTCAAAGAAGCCATGAGTAAAGTCGATCAAAATATCGACCCGACGGCGCTGACGCCTTACACCTTTGAATAGGAAAAACCTTCGCGGTACTGGCCGACGGGGTGCCCTATAGGCACTTAGCCATAAACCCTGGGTAGAAACCCCCGGTGCACGTGAGCTACATTGGGGGCAGCCTCAAATAACAACATGCACAGGGGGAACCGTGAATACACATCAAAAAATGCGAACCTTCGACCGGATTCGCGATGCCGTACTGCCGGAATATCGAGAGCGGGTTGCTGAATACTTGGTGCTTTACGAGGACGTTCTAAACGACCCGGCCGCCAGCCAGGAAGCCGTGCGCTCTACTGCTCTTCAGCTACGCGGCTATCTGCGCGGCTTGAACACAACGCGGGTATTGGGCATGGCCGATCTCGAAGACTTGGACAGCCGCATTATTGAAACCTGGCTTTAGGCGTGTCGAGTTACCCTCACCCCAACCCTCTCCCAGAGGGAGAGGGGGCTGAATTGTGGTGTTGCGCAGATCTGCACTTGCTTTTAGTCCCTTCTCCCTCTGGGAGAGGGTCAGGGTGAGGGCGATACCCGCATCCGCCACTTTCCGTTGTGGCGCAAATCAATCATCGATAACGGTTCGATATCAATTGCGTGAAACGCCGACGGCGGGCATTGCAATACGTTCATCAGTGCCGCACGCATAACCAACGGATGTGTCACTGCAACGATATGGCCCCTCCCCGTCAGCGCTGCCATCCACTCCCCCGTGCGCTGACACAGTTGCTCTACAGACTCACCGCCGTGCGGTGTCGCCTGCCAGTCCGCCATCCACACACCCAGCGCCTCGGGCTCAATGTCATCGAGCAAACACCCCTTCCAGCGGCCAAAATCACAATCGCGCAAGCCGTGATCTAGCTGTGCATCCGCTGAAAAGAGCGCCGCTGTCTCTCTCGTCCGCGCTTCCGGCCCACACAGGTAACGTGTCGTGCGGGATGAAAATAAATTGCGCGAATGAGCCGGTGCCTGCCCGTCCATTTCCACGGATTCGTCTGCGGCGAAACGCGCTTTTTTCTGCGCAATCGTGCGGGCATGGGCGATCAACGTTAAGCGTAAAGCCATTAAGTAATTCCAGATCCTGAGACACGCACTGGTGAACTGACTGGCTATGTTACAAGGAAAAGCGCCTAGACCACCGCCGGCACGGCCTCCAGACGCATCACCGGGGCTGCAGGTTCTTTCAGCAGTGCAAAGTACGCAAATGCCGAGCACGCAGCGACCACAGCACTGATCACAAAGGCTGAGGAGAACGAGCCACTCTGCTGCACGCTGAAGCCGGTCAGAATCGGGGCAATGGAACCTGCCAGATAACCGCCAAAGTTCTGGATCGAGCCGAAGGATGCCACCCGCTCCGACGGTACGATGGTGTTGACGATCATCCAGGCCGTGGCACTGGAGATATTGATAAAGAACATCGTCAGGCACAGCAACACGACACACACCACGACGTTGGTGGTAAAGGCCACGATCAAGGTAAACAGCGCCCCACCGAGCAAGCCGAGAATGACCATCAGTTTGCGGCTGGCCAGCACTCGCATGCCACGCGCCACCAGACGGTCACAGCATTTACCCGCAACGATGGTGCCCAAGGCGCCAAACAGATACGCCAGCGATACCACCCACGCAGTGCGATATAGATCAAGGCCGTGCTCGCGTTCGAAGTAGCCGGGCAGCCAAGTGAGGTTGAGCCAGATCATGTAGATCACGCCCATAAACCCGAGAAACGCCCCCCAGGTATTGCGGTCTTTGAACAGTGAAGTCCAGGGCACTTTAGGCCCCTTGGCTTGCTGAACAGCTACCGGTTCAGCACGGCCGGTTTCAGCCATGTATTGCGCTTTGCTTTTGTAGAACTTGAACCAGCACACCGCCAGCAACAAGCCCAATACACCGGTCAGGATAAACATCCCGCGCCAGCCCAGATGCACCATAAATACAGTCAACAAAGGGGGCGCCAGACACGGTCCGATACAGGTCGATGACCACACCCAGCCGGTGGCGGTGCCCCGCTCCTGCGTGTCGAACCACTCGGACAAGGCCTTGGCCGCCGAGGGGAAAACCGGCGCCTCACCAATCCCCAGCAACACCCGCAACCCCACCAGATGGCCGTAGCTGCTGAACAGCCCGAAGGCTGCTTGCGCCACTGACCACACCACCAGTGAACCGCCCAGCGCCAGTTTGCTCCCCAGTTTGTCGATCAAGGCGCCAAGGGGGAGTTGCGAGAACGCATAGGCAATGGAAAAAGCCGACAGCATCACCCCCATTTGCATCGGGCTGATGGCCAAGTCGGTTTGGATCGTGGTGTTGGCGATGGACAGGGCACTGCGGTCCAGGTAGTTGACCACACCAATCAGGAACAGAAAGAAGATGGTCAGCGTCTTGTAGTTTTTTATTGTTTTCATGCGCGCCTCTAATGAGCGGTTTTTATCCATCCCTTTATAGTTGCCCGCACGCACACTGCCCAATCACAAGATGCCATCGATTGATAACTCGACGTTATCAAGGCGTCTGTTGAGCACCGCGCATGGCATCAGGTCCGGTTAACAACGCCTCGATAAAGGCTTTTGCCGACCACTGCGGCGGTTCATTGCGCCGGGTGATCACTCCGTAGTCCGCCAGCACTAGCGGAAACGGTAACGCCAGGCGCACCAGCCGCCCCGCCTGAATTTCCGGTTCGACCATGGACTCGGCCAGCATCGCCACCACCGGCGTGGTTTGCAGCAATTGCATGGTGGTTTGCAGGGAAACCGTTTCAACGGTGTTTTCCGGGGTCTGCATGCCCGCCTCGACAAAGGCCTTTTCGACCCGTGCGCGCATCGGTGTGCCGGTCGGGTAAATCACCCACGGCCAACTGCCCAACTCACTCAACGGTACTTCGCTGGCCCCAGCCAACGGGTGCTGGCTGCCTGTAACCAGACACAGCGGCTCCGGCGCCAGGGCTTGAAAATCGAACAATTCACGATGACGGTCGAGGGTGAAACGGGCGACCACCAGATCCAGTTCTTTATGCTCAAGCAGGGTCAGCATGTTGGCGCTGGTGCCTTCCAGCACTTGTACCGTCAACAGAGGCCAGTCCTGCTTGACCCGCACAATCGCCGCGGGCACCGCCACCGCCGTGGCTGCGTAGATGGTGCCGACTTTGAGCAAGCCATGCCCGCCCTGACGCAGATGGTTGATCTGGCCGACAAACTGCTGGGTATCGTTCAGGGCGATCTGGGCGAAACGGGCCACGTGGTTGCCCAAATCCGTGAGAGTCATGCTGCGCGGCAAACGGGCGAACACCTCAAAGCCCAATTGATGCTCTATCTCGCGCAGCATCTTGCTCACGGCGGGTTGGCTGATGCTCATTTCCTGTGCAGTGGCGTGCATATTTTGCGTACGCGCCAGCGTGTTGATCAGCACCAAATGGCGAAACCGCAGCCAGTTGCACAGTTGATTAAACGCGACATCGGCCATTCGATAACCTCCGGTTATTAAGGCTTGAGAATATCTCATTGGCGATTATCGCCACGCAACATTAGGGTGGGTTTATTGAGCCCAATAACAATAAGGGACTGCCCATGAACCTCGCCCACAAACGCGTTTTGATCACTGCCGCGGCCCAAGGCATTGGTCGAGCGTCGGTACTGGCTCTGCGCGATGCCGGCGCCCAAGTGATCGCCACTGACCTGCATATTGAAGCGCTACAGGACATCCCCGGCATTCAAGCCCTGGCACTGGACGTGACACGGGCAGCCGACATCGACGCCCTGAGCCGTCAAGTGGGCGCCATCGACGTGCTGTTCAATTGCGCAGGCTACGTGCACAGCGGCGCGTTGCTGGACTGCGACGAGCAAGCCTGGCAGTTCTCCTTCGACCTCAATGTCACCGCCATGTACCGGATGATCCGCGCATTTCTGCCGGGCATGCTCGCGGCCGGCGGTGGCAGCATCATCAACATGGCTTCGGTGGCTTCCAGCATCAAAGGCGTGCCCAACCGATTTGCCTACACCGCCAGCAAAGCCGCCGTCATCGGCCTGACCAAATCCGTGGCCGCCGACTACGTGGGTCAAGGTATTCGCTGCAACGCGATTTGCCCCGGCACCGTTGACTCCCCCTCGCTGCGCCAGCGCATCGCCGAACAGGCCCGTGAACAAGGGCGCAGCGAAGCCGAGGTGTATCAGGCGTTTGTCGACCGTCAGCCGATGGGCCGCATCGGCATGCCTGAAGAAATCGCCGGGCTGGTGCTGTACCTGGCCAGCGACGCCAGCGCCTACACCACCGGTACTGCCCAGATCATTGATGGCGGAATGAGTAATTGACTCGCTTGCAGCCTCACCCAGCGGCTTCGCAATCATTCACCCCTAAGGAGCTTTTATGAAACTGTTGCGCTACGGCGAAAAAGGCCAGGAAAAACCCGGACTGCTCGACGCCCAAGGCCATATCCGTGATTTGTCCGGGCATATCCACGATGTCGCAGGCCTTGCACTCGACCCCGCCCGTCTCGCCACGCTGAGCAACATCGACCCCTCAAGCCTGCCCTTGGTCAGCGGCTCGCCGCGTCTGGGCGCGTGTGTCGGCCAGGTCGGCAAATTTATCTGCATCGGCCTCAATTACGCCGACCACGCCGCCGAGTCAGGCATGGCCGTGCCGACTGAGCCGGTGCTGTTCAACAAATGGACCAGCGCCATCTGCGGCCCCAATGACGACGTTGAAATCCCTCGCCATTCGACCAAGACCGACTGGGAAGTCGAACTGGGCGTAGTGATCGGCAAGGGCGGTCGCTATATCGATGAAAGCAACGCCATGGAGCACGTGGCCGGTTATTGCGTGATCAACGATGTGTCCGAGCGCGAATGGCAACTGGAGCGCGGCGGCACCTGGGACAAGGGCAAAGGGTTCGACACCTTCGGCCCCCTCGGCCCGTGGCTGGTCACCCGCGACGAAATCCCCGACCCGCACCAACTCAACCTATGGCTTGAAGTCGATGGGCAGCGCTACCAGAACGGCAATACCCGCACCATGGTCTTCCAGATCCCGGCCTTGATTGCTTACCTGAGCCGCTGTATGTCGCTGCAACCGGGCGACGTCATTTCCACAGGCACGCCGCCGGGCGTGGGTCTGGGCATCAAGCCGGAACCGGTATTTTTGCGAGCGGGTCAAGTCATGCGTTTGGGCATTGAAGGCCTTGGCGAACAGTGCCAACGCACCGTGCAAGCCGACTAAGCTCACTCGACTCAACAAATAACGATAAGAAACAGGAGCACCCTCATGCGCATTTTGATCACTGGCGGCACTGGCTTTATCGGCAAGCAACTGGCCCAGCGCCTGCTGGACTTGAACACCCTGACCTTCGAAGGCCAGGCGCCCCGCCCGATTGAGCGCATCGTGTTGTTTGACGCCTTCGCGGGCGAAGACGTGCCCAACGACCCGCGTATTGAGTTGGTGACCGGTGACGTCGCCGACCCTGACGTCATTGCCCGCGTGACCGATGGCGTGGATGTGGTCTGGCATTTGGCTGCCGTGGTCAGCTCGGCTGCAGAGGCCGATTTTGATCTGGGCATGCAGGTCAATTTGCACGGTTTGATGCTGCTGCTCGAAACCCTGCGCAAACAAGGTAATGCGCCGCGCTTTGTCTACGCCAGCGGCTTTGCCGTGTTTGGCGGCACACTGCCAGACGTGGTCAATGACGAGACCGCCCTCACCCCGCAATCGTCCTACGGCATGCAAAAAGCCGTGGGCGAATTGCTGGTCGCTGACTATGCGCGCAAAGGCTTTGTCGATGGTCGCGTGCTGCGTCTGCCGACTGTGGCGGTGCGCCCTGGCAAACCGAACAAGGCCGCCTCAACCTTCTTCAGCTCGATCATCCGCGAACCGCTGGTGGGCCTGCCGGCTGTGTGCCCGGTGCGTCCGGACACGCAGGTGTACCTCACTTCGCCGCGCCGCATCATTGAATCGATGCTGCTGGGCATGACCCTGTCACCGCAGACACTGGGCAGCCAAAGAGTCATCCCGCTGCCGGGCGTGACCACCACCGTGGCTGACATGGTCTCGGCGCTGCAGCGAGTGGCGGGTGATGACGTGGTCAACCTGATTCGCTGGGAACCGGACGCGACCATCCAGCGCATCGTTGAAAGCTGGCCGAGCACCGTTGAAGCCCCCCGCGCCCGCGCACTGGGCTTCACCGCCGACCCCGACTTCGACGCCATTGTGCGCGCCCACATTGAGGATACCGCCCCACGCCGTAGCAGCTGAGGAGCGCAGCGAGGCTGCGTCCGGCTGCGAAGCGGCCGTAAATTTTGGAAACCAGGTTTTACTGACACTCTGCAGTCAATGGTTTAGCGACTGCTTCGCAGCCAGACGCAGCCTCGCTGAGCTCGTCAGCTGCTACGAGCAGTATTTGAAGTCCTTAATAACAATAAAAAACTGAGGTCGTGCGACATGACTATCCCGCTTACGGATGTCTCGAACATCGAACAACAAACCATCAAGCGTGTGACAAAACGCATGATCCCCTTTCTGGTCCTGCTGTTCGTCGTCGCTTTTCTGGACCGTAATAACGTCGGTTTTGCGGCCCTGCGCATGAACGCCGACATCGGTATCAGCCAGACCATTTATGGCCTCGGCGCGGGGATTTTCTTCCTCGGCTATTTCATGTTTGAAGTGCCAAGCAACATTCTGCTGCACCGCTACGGCGCGCGTGTGTGGATCGCCCGCATCATGGTGACGTGGGGCATCATTGCCGGGGCCATGGGCTTTTTGCAGACTCCGGTGCACTTTATCTCCCTGCGCGTTCTGCTGGGCATTGCCGAAGCCGGGTTCTTCCCGGGGGTCATCTACCTGCTGTCGCTGTGGTTCCCGAGCCGTTACCGCGCCCGCATGATCGCGACCTTTTACCTCGGTGTGCCCATCGCTCAAATCGTCGGCGCGCCGTTGTCGGTGGGCCTGATGGAGCTGGGCGACGCATGGGGTTTTGTTGGCTGGCGCCTGATGTACATCGTCGAAGCCGTGCCTGCGGTCATCCTCGGCGTGGTCTGTTTCTTCTACCTGACCGATCGCCCCGCCGACGCCCATTGGCTAACCGATGAACAACGCAACTGGCTGATCAACACCCTCGAACAGGAAGAGCGCAGCAAACCGCTGGTGGTGGGTGTGCAGCCGACCAAAGGGCAAATGATTCGCAAGGCCTTGGCCAACCGCCAAGTGTGGTTGCTGGCGCTGGTGTACTTCGGCATCACTTCCGGCTCCAACGCAATGAACTTCTTTATGCCCACCGTGCTGGCCTCGTTCCGGGAATCATTCGGGCTGGAAATCGGCCTGATGCAAAACGGCCTGATCACCGCCGTGCCTTATGCGGTCGCCGCCGTGGCAATGATCTGGTGGAGCCGTCGCTCAGATCGCCTGCAAGAACGCCACTGGCATGCCGGCGGCGCTGCCATGCTGGCGGCTATCGCCATCGCGCTGGCCCTGCTGATCAACCAACCGTGGATTATCGTGCTGGGCTTTATCTTCCTGGCAATGGGCGTTTACAGCGCCATCAACGTGTTCTGGGCGGTGCCCGGCCAAGTGCTGACCGGCGTCGGCGCAGCTGCGGGGATTGGCCTGATCAACTCAATCGGCAACCTCAGCGGGTTTGTCGGCCCCTACCTGACGGGCTTTCTGTTCAACGTGACCGGCAGTTACACGCCGGGCTTTCTGGTGATTGCAGCACTGGTCGGGCTGGGCGGCCTGGGCATGGTCTTGATGCCGCGCAACAAAGTGTCGTCCCTTGATGCAGAGCTGCCACCGGCAGTCGTGATTGGAGGTAAAGCATGAACTTGCCCACTGTCGCCTTTATAGGCACTGGGATCATGGGCCAGCCAATGGCCCGCAACCTGTTACACGCCGGTTTCCCGGTGCGGGCATGGAACCGTTCTGCGGCCAAAGCTCAGGAACTCTCAGCGCACGGCGCCGACATCGCGAGCAGCCCGGCGCAGGCCGCAAGCGGTGCTCAGGTGCTGATTTGCATGCTCAGTGACGGCCCCACCTGCGACGCCGTGCTGTTTGGCGAAGACGGTGCGGCGCTGGCGCTGACGCCGGGATCGCTGGTCATCGTGATGAGTTCAATCCCGGTCGACACCGCGGTGGAGCAGGCACGGTTGTGCGCAGAGCACGGTCTGCGCTACCTCGACGCCCCGGTGTCGGGGGGCGAACGCGGGGCGCGGGAAGCCAGCCTGGCAATCATGGTCGGCGGTGAAGCCGCGGCCTTTGAGCAAGGCCACGAGGTACTGAGCGCGATGGGCCGCCCGGTGCATGTCGGCCCGGCGGGCACCGGCGAGCTGGCCAAGCTGGTCAATCAACTGATCGTCGCCAGCACCATCGCCACCGTCGCTGAAGGTCTGTTACTGGCCGAACGCGGCGGTGCCGATCCGGCCAAAGTCCACGAAGCACTGCTGGGCGGCTTTGTTGATTCGCCCATCTGGCGCCAGCACGGCCAACGCATGCTCAACAACGACTTCACCCCCGGTGGCCCGGCCAAGTGGCAACTCAAGGACACCCGCACCGCCCTCGCCCACGCCCAACAACTCGGCCTGTCGCTGCCGGTCGGCAGTCTGGTCGACAGCCTGTTTGCCGCGATGGTTGAGGCCGGTGACGGCGAACTCGATCACGCGGGGCTGATTCGTCAGTTACGCCGCAACAACCCATTACCCGAATAATTTGCTGGAGCCTGCCATGACCGATTCAACCCCACGCCGCCTGCGCAGCCAGCTGTGGTTTGACGACCCGAGCCACGCTGACCTTACCGCGCTCTACGTGGAACGCTACATGAATCAGGGCCTGACCCGGGCCGAACTGCAATCCGGGCGGCCGATTATCGGCATCGCCCAGACCGGCAGCGACCTCACGCCCTGTAACCGCCATCACATCGAACTGGCCAAACGGGTCAAGGACGGCATTCGCGATGCGGGCGGTATTCCGATGGAGTTTCCAGTGCACCCGATTGCCGAGCAATCACGCCGCCCCACCGCGGCACTGGATCGCAACCTGGCCTATCTGGGCCTGGTTGAAGTGCTGCACGGCTACCCGCTCGACGGCGTGGTACTGACCACCGGTTGCGACAAGACCACCCCGGCCTGTTTGATGGCGGCGGCCACCACTGACCTGCCCTCCATCGTGCTGTCGGGCGGGCCGATGCTCGACGGCTGGCACAAAGGTCAGCGCATCGGCTCCGGCACGGTGCTGTGGCATGCACGCAACCTGCTCAGCGCAGGCGAGATTGATTACGAAGGGTTTATGACCCTGACGACCGCGTCATCGCCGTCAGTGGGCCACTGCAACACCATGGGTACCGCGCTGTCGATGAACGCGCTGGCCGAAGCCCTGGGCATGTCGTTGCCCGGTTGCGCCAGCATTCCCGCGCCGTACCGCGAGCGTGGGCAAATGGCTTATGCAACGGGTATGCGGATTGTCGATCTGGTGCGCGAAGACGTGCGCCCGTCACAGATCATGACCCACGCGGCGTTTGAAAATGCCATCGCCGTTGCCTCGGCACTCGGCGCTTCAACCAACTGCCCGCCGCACCTGATTGCCATCGCTCGGCACAGCGGTATCGACCTGTCGCTTGAAGACTGGCAGCGTGTCGGCGAGGACGTGCCTTTGCTGGTCAACTGCATGCCGGCCGGTGAATACCTGGGCGAAAGTTTCCACCGCGCAGGCGGCGTACCGGCCGTGATGCATGAGCTGGACAAAGTCGGCCTGCTGCACCGCGATTGCCGCACCGTCAGTGGTCGCAGCATCGGCGAGGTGGTCGCCGACTGCGTGACCGGCGACCGCGACGTGATTCGACCGTTCGAAGACCCGCTGATGCACCGCGCCGGGTTTATCGTGCTCAGCGGCAACTTCTTCGACAGCGCCATCATGAAAATGTCGGTGGTGGGCGAAGCCTTCCGCAGCACCTACCTCAGCGACCCGCTGCAACCCAATAGCTTCGAAGCCCGGGCGATTGTGTTTGAAGGGCCGGAAGACTATCAGGCGCGCATCAATGACCCTTCACTGGACATCGACGAGCGTTGCATCCTGGTGATTCGCGGCTGCGGCACTGTTGGTTTCCCCGGCAGTGGCGAGGTGGTCAACATGACCCCGCCCTCGGCCATGATCAAAGCCGGTATCGATTCGCTGCCGTGCATGGGCGACGGCCGCCAAAGCGGCACCTCGGCCAGCCCGTCCATTCTCAATATGTCCCCGGAATCGGCCGTCGGTGGCGGCCTGTCGCTGCTGCGCACAGGTGACCGCCTGCGTGTGGACCTCAACGCGCGCAGCGTGAACTTGCTGGTGGATGACAGCGTACTCAATGAGCGTCGTCAGGAACCGCTGCCCCCGCTGGCCCCGTCGCAAACCCCTTGGCAGGAGTTGTACCGCCAACTGGTCGGCCAACTGTCCACCGGCGGCTGCCTGGAACCGGCGACCCTGTACTGGCGCGTAATCCCGGAAAACGGCCCGCCCCGCCACTCTCACTAAGCCATTGAGGAGCCGCTGGCCGGGGCCGCTTCGCCGCCCATCGCAGCCTCGTCCCTCGTCAGCGGCTACACGTGAATCGATATAAGGATGGCTCTATGCAAACGCTGAATCTGAATGCTGAAAACTCCCTGCCCAACGACTGGCAGCGCGCCACACTGATCGGGCGCGTCTGGTTGCCGGGCGAGCAGGGTGGCCCGGCCGTGGTGGTGATTCGAGACGGCGACGTGATCGACTGCACCGCTCACTTCCCGACCCTGAGCCTGTTGCTCGACAGCGACAACCCGCTGCAAGCCGTGCGCGAAATCAGGGGTACGTCCCTGGGTTCGATCCACACGCTGCTGGCCAACAGTGGCGAACAGCGCGATATGAATAAACCTTACCTGCTGGCCCCTGCTGACCTGCACGTGATCAAGGCCGCAGGTGTAACGTTTGCCGCCAGCATGATCGAACGGGTCATTGAAGAAAAAGCCGGGGGCGATGCCCTGCGCGCGCAAGAAATTCGTGCGCTGGTGCAGGAGGTGATTGGCGACAACTTGCGTGATCTTCGTCCCGGCTCGTCTGAGGCCTTGCGCCTCAAGCAGGTACTGATCGAACAGAACATGTGGTCGCAATACCTCGAAGTCGGCATTGGCCCAGATGCGGAAATCTTCACCAAGGCACCGGTCCTCGCTGCCGTTGGCAGTGGCAACGCCATTGGCGTGCACCCCGGTTCGAGCTGGAACAACCCCGAGCCAGAAGTGGTGTTGGCGGTGGACAGCCAGGGCCGAATCCACGGTGCCACCCTGGGTAATGACGTCAACTTGCGCGACTTTGAAGGGCGCAGTGCTTTGCTGCTGAGCAAAGCCAAAGACAACAACGCATCCTGCGCGCTGGGGCCGTTTATTCGTTTGTTTGACGAACACTTCAGCCTCGACCATGTGCGTGAATGCGAAGTGACCTTGCGGGTCGAGGGCGTGGACGGCTATGTGCTGAACGGCAAAAGCTCGATGAACCAGATCAGCCGCGATCCGGCGGATCTGGCGCGGCAGACCCTCAATGAAAATCACCAGTACCCGGACGGCTTTGTGCTGTTTCTCGGCACCCTGTTCGCCCCCACCGACGACCGTGATCAGCCGGGACAAGGGTTCACCCACAAGGCCGATGATGTGGTGAGCATTTCATCGCCCACATTGGGCGCCTTGCATAACCGGGTCACAGGCAGTGATCAGGCGCCGCAATGGGCATTTGGGGTAGGCGCGTTGATGAAGAATCTGGCAATGCGCGGGCTGCTGGCTTAGGGCCTTGCAGGATGTCAGGCGCAAGGCCCTCTGTGGGCTGTGCGCCTGACACGACCACTGGTCACGCGAGCGTTCAAAAAGGTTGAACTTCATTACTCAAACCTCTCTCTGCTGTTAACACAGGCCAACCAGTCAGAGGAGTACACGCATGAGAGCACTCACTTATCACGGCGCCCATAACGTCAAAGTCGATACTGTGCCGGACCCGGTCATTGAAGAAAATGACGACCTCATTCTGAGGGTGACTGCCACGGCCATTTGTGGCTCTGACTTGCACCTGTATCGCGGCAAAATTCCCAAGACCGAACAGGGTGACATTTTCGGCCACGAATTCATGGGCATCGTAGAGGAAACCGGCTCGGCCGTGACGGCGGTACAACCCGGTGACCGCGTGGTGATCCCGTTCGTGATTGCGTGCGGCAGCTGCTTTTTCTGCAACCTGGATCTGTTTGCTGCCTGTGAAACCACCAACACTGGCCGTGGCGCAATCATCAACAAAAAAGCCATCCCCTCGGGGGCGGCCTTGTTTGGTTTCAGCCATCTGTATGGCGGAATACCGGGCGGACAAGCCGAATATGTGCGCGTGCCCAAAGCCAACACCGGGCCTTTCAAAGTACCGGGAACCCTGGCTGACGAGAAAGTGTTGTTTCTGTCAGACATTCTGCCCACGGCTTATCAGGCCGTGACCAATGCCGGTATTGGTCAAGGTTCCAGCGTGGCCATTTATGGCGCAGGCCCCGTGGGCTTGATGAGCGCAGCCTGCGCCCGGATGCTGGGTGCCGATCAAATCTTCATGGTGGATCACCATCAGTACCGCCTGGACTTCGCGCAAAAAACCTATGGCGTCATCCCCATCAACTTCGATGACGACAATGATCCGGCCGACACCATCATTCGCCAGACCAAAGGCATGCGCGGTGTTGACGGTGTGGTCGATGCGGTGGGATTCGAGGCCAAGGGCAGCACCACTGAAACGGTACTGGCCACCCTCAAGCTCGAAGGCAGCAGCGGCAAAGCGTTGCGACAGTGCATTGCCGCGGTTCGTCGTGGCGGCGTGGTGAGCGTGCCTGGGGTCTATTCCGGATTCATTCACGGCTTCATGTTTGGCGATGCTTTCGACAAGGGGCTGACGTTCAAAATGGGCCAGACCCATGTGCAGCGTTTTCTACCAGAGCTTTTGGGCCATATCGAGACCGGTCGTCTTGCCCCCGAAGTGATCATTAGCCACCGCATGAACCTGGAACAGGCCGCCGAAGGCTATAAGATGTTCGATAAAAAAGAAGATAAATGCCGCAAGGTTATTCTGACGCCGGGTAATAACAAGACGGGTATGACAGAGCCTTTGGTTGAACCCGAAGGCGCTTTTAATCCACGGCCTTTGGCAGAATAAATAACCTATCGGCGAACTGCGGGGTCATGCCGTTCGCCGGTTGTACCGTTATCCCAGCCTGCTTATTTCTTTTACACACGTACTTATATAACCGACATAAATAACCCCGGCCGGAGCCGGGGTTATTTTTTTCACGATTTACTTCTTGCCCGTATGACTTTTGTCATCGGCCTTTTTCCCTGAATCGTGCGCTTTGTCTTTATCGTGGGCACCTTGGGTGGTTTTTTTATCGTCCGAATGCGTGCCTTTTTTATCCGTGGCTTTATCGGAAGAATGGTCTGATTTATTTCCGCCAGTCGTCATTGTGTATACCTTCCTGTGGTTAACATTTACGAACTCCAGGGCTCGTAATATTCCGATACTTCGCCCTTCAGAAAGTTTTAATTATTGTTGTATATCGGACGAGTGGGTAAAACATTATTAATGTCGACCGCTGACCAGTCCCCTCTCCCCTGCAACTGCTGGATAAGTTCACGATATAAACAGGGAGAGGGTTAGGGTGAGGGAAAGGTTTTATTCGATTTTAACTGTGTACCTATCCATTCGACCTGCCGAAGGGTCGGCAGATCAAGTTCAAAAGCCAAATCAAAAACCAGATCAAAACCGGGGCGAAGGCCGGATCATATCGCCAACTTAAGAAAGTCAAAGGCCACCCGGCGGCCACTCTCCAAATGCGGTATCGCTTCCAGCAAGGCCACCGTATACGGATGCTGCGGGTGATCAAACACCTCGCGTACCGGGCCACTTTCCACCGCCACGCCGTCTTTCATCACCAGCACGTCGTCGCTCACGTGGTTGATCACGCCCAGGTCGTGGGAGATAAACAAGCACGCCAGGCCCAGTCGCCGCTTGAGGTCGTCCAGCAGTTCAAGAATCTGCGCTTGTACCGAAACATCCAGCGCAGACACCGGTTCATCACACACCAGAATCTTCGGTCCCGCCGCCAACGCACGGGCTATCGCAATGCGCTGGCGCTGACCGCCCGAGAGTTCGATGGGGCGGCGCTCCAGCAAGTCGGCATCGAGGTGCACCAGCTTAAGCAGTTCTTCTGCACGTCGTGGCCATTCGCCGCGCTGATGACCGGCTACCTGGAGGGCTTCAAACAGCACCTTGCGCACGTTGTAACGCGGGTCAAAGGAGCTGAGCGGGTCCTGAAACACCACTTGGATGCTGCGCCGCACTTGACGTTTTTGCGCCGGTGACAAGGTTAGCCACGGCTGGCCATTGATCTGAATGTCGCCACTGTCGGGGGTTTCCAAGCCGAGGATCATGCGCGTCAAGGTGGTTTTACCGGAGCCGGATTCGCCCACGATGCCCAGAGTCTTGCCACGGCGCAGTTGCAAGGACACTTGATTGACCACGGTGCGCAGTTGCCCGTCAGGGCCTTTGAAGGCTTTGCTCAGCGCCTTCACGTGCAACAGCGGCGCGTCTTGCTGGGTCGGCACAAGGGCAAACGGTGGCCGCGCAGCGCTTGGCGTTCGACGAAAGTGCACCGCCCTGCCCGCGCGCAACAGGTATTGGGTATAGGGATGTTGCGGGTCGTGCAGCACTTGGTCGACGCTGCCTTGTTCGACGATCACACCGTTGTGCATGACGGCCACCCGATTGGCCAGACGCGAGACCACGGCCAAATCATGGCTGACGATCAGCATCGCGGTGCTATCGCCCCGCAGTGATTCAAGCAAGGCCAGAACCTGCGCTTGCACCGTGGTGTCGAGCGCAGTGGTCGGTTCGTCGGCGATCAGCAAGCGCGGGTTGCAGGCAATCGCCGAGGCGATCAAGGCCCGTTGGCGCAAACCGCCCGAGAGTTGATGCGGGTATTGACGGGCGCGCAACTCGGGCTCCGGCACGCCCACGGCGCGCAGCAGTTCAATCACCTTCGCCTCGCGCTGCGCCCGATTCAGTTCGGTATGCAAGAGCAAAGGCTCGGCAATTTCCTTACCGACCGGGCGCAAGGGGTCGAGCGAACCCAGTGCGTCCTGCATCACAAAGCCTATCTGCGCGCCACGCACCTGACGCCAGCTGCGTTCATCGAACTGACGCAGATCGCGCCCGGCAAACGCCAGTCGCCGGGCCTGGATGATAGCGTTCGCACCGGTCAGCCCCGCCAGGGTGCGCGAGGTCACGCTTTTGCCCGAGCCGGACTCGCCCACCAGCGCCAGGCACTCACCCGCCTGTAGCTCAAAACTGATGCCTTTGAGGGTCGGTGCGGTCTGTGCACCAAAGCGAACGTGCAGGTCTTGCACCTCGATCAGGGGAACGTTGCTCATGGGCGTTTTCCTTCGCTGCGGCGCAACAGCTCACGGCCGATCGCGCTGATTGAAACCACGGTCAAGGTGATGGCTAACGCGGGCCATGCCACTAGCCACCCGGCGTTCGCCAAATAGTTGCGGCCCATCGCGAGCATGCCGCCCCACTCCGGCGCTGGCGGCGGCGCGCCAAAGCCCAGAAAACTCAGCGCGGCACCGTTGACGATGTTGCCGCCAATGCCGATGGTGGCCAATATCAGCACCGGCTTGATCGCATTGGGCAGGATGTGCCGAACAATCACTGCCGCTCGGCTCAAGCCCAAGGTAGTGGCCGCTTCTACATACCCGGCACTGCGTACCCCCAAGGTTTGCGCACGCACCAGACGGGCGTAACGCGGCACGCTGGCGATGCCCACGGCCAGAATCAGGTTGAGCTGGCCTTGGCCGAAGAAGGTGATGATCACCAGTGCCAGCAACAGGTCAGGAAAGGCCAGCAACACATCAACCGTGCGCATGACTGCGCCGTCCAGCCAGCGCGGCCCCAACCCCGCCGCCAACCCGAACACGGTGCCCACCAGCAGACCGATGGCCGTGGCGCTCAGGCCCAGCACCAGTGACGGGCGAACCGCGTACACCAGCCGGGTAAGGATGTCTCGACCATTTTCGTCAGTGCCCAGCCAATACACGCTGTCAGGGGCACGAAAGGCCTCTCGGGCGCTGGCCTGCAATGGATCGCCGCTCACCAGCCAAGCGGGCTGGAGCGCGGCAATCAGCAAAAACAATACGAACAATCCGGCCAACGCCAGCCCCGGACGCACCGTCCAGCGCCGTGAGCGTACCCCGTGGGCCGCGAACACGGGCGCGACGTCGATCAGGCCTAAGCGTGCGGTGTGATTGACAGGCGGGTTCATGGCGACGACTCCTGAGGGGTGGGATCAAACCGCGCTGGCTTCATCACGGGTGGCAGTGTTTGCGCCGTCCTGCTCATGCAGTGCACGCCACGCAGCGCCGGGGCTGATGCCGTTGAGGTAGTAATTGCCCAGCGCCCGCTCGCGGTAGATCGCCGGGTTGTGCGAGGCCAGTGTGCGGGCGTTGCGCCAATGGCGATCAAGGCGCCGCGCCTGACTGGTGGCAGAAGCACCGCCCACTTCGAACAGCAGCGTGGTGGCTTCCAGCACCTGTTCAAGCACCACCTGCTGGGCCTGGAAGGTACGGATGTCGGCTTCGACGTAATCCGCCTCCTCTGCACGGCCCTCAAGTTCGCGCTGGTGAACTGCCTCAAGCACTTCGGCAGTCGCCAGCACCAGTGTTTCGCTGGCGTAGGCCAGGCTCGACAGGCGACCGATCACCCGTTGCACCAGCGGGTCATCCTTGGGGCTGGATTGACCCGGCACGCCGAAGGCGCGGGTGCGTCCTTGCACAAACGCAGTGGCGTCGCGTAGGGCCGCACGAGCGATACCGGCCAGCGTGGCGAGGTGGAACAGTTGGTAGAACGATGAAAGATACGACTCGGCCCGCAGTTCACCGGGTTTGAAACGCCGTAAGATGTGCGCGTGCGGTACGTCTACCTGATCAAAACGGGTGGTGCCGCTGCCGCTCAGACGCTGACCAAAGCCGTCCCAGTCGTCTTCGCGGGTGACGCCGGGGGCGTCCACTGCCACGACCACGCTGACAAAATCCTCGTCGTGCATGGCCACCGCGGCCACCCAATCGGCATAGATCGTGCCGGTGCAGTAATACTTTTCACCGTTCAAACGCCAGCCATTGCCCTGCGCGTGAAGACTGACCGAGTTGGTGCTGCTGTCGCTGCGTTCCGCCATCGCCGCGCCCCACAACTGCCCCGCCACCACTTTGGCAAACCAGTAATCCTGCGAGGCCGCATCGCCGCTGGACAAGCGACCTTCGACAAAGCCGAAATGCGCCCGCACGATCTGCGGCAGGTTCGAGTCGGCTTCAGCCAGATCAATCAACAGGCCAAACAGCACCGGCAGGCTGACACCGGCACCGCCGTGCGCCTGGGGCACACGCAGGGCACTGAAGCCGCTGGTGCGTAATACGTTGACCGCCTCGAAGGCCAGTTGGCGATGCTGTTCACGCTCGACGGCGCCCGCGCCGATCTGCTCGAACAGCGGCTGGAAACGCGCCTTGAGCGCGCGGTAGGAAGTGAGATCAGTCATGGCAGTTCCTTGCTTGGATTGGCATTACACGGCGGTGGCTCGCGGGTCCACCCAATGGTTGATCAGGTCGACGAACAGGTTCACGACCGCGTAAATGGTTGCAGCCATCAAGGTTATCCCCAGCAGCAGCGGCACATCCTTGGACACGGCCGAGTCAAGCATCAGACGGCCAATGCCCTGGCGGGAAAACAGCAATTCGATCACCACGGCACCGCCCAGCAAGCTGGCGAATACGAAGCCGGACAACGTGACCAACGGCACCAGCGCATGGCGCAACGCGTGCTTGAGGCGCACGCCGGTTTCGGACATGCCACGCGCACGCGCCATTGCGATAAAGGGTTGTTCGAGGATGTCTTCAAGGGCCTGGCGCAGTACTTGGCTCAACACGGCCGCCACCGGCAAGGCCAGCGCCACGCTGGGCAGGATCAACGCCTGCCAGCCGTTGGAGCCGGACGGCGGCAACAGGTGCCAGCCGAAGGCAAATACCAATAGCAGGCCCAGCCCGATCACAAAGGACGGTGCCGAGGCCACCACCAGTTCGGTACCCGACACCAGCGAGCGAATCCACGGCGCCCGATGGGCACTCAGCACCGCGACCAGCACGGCCAGCAGCACAGCCAAGGCTGCGGCACTGAGCGAGAGTTGCACAGTGGCGCCCAATTGCCCGGCAATCACGTTGCCGACCGGCGTGCCCAGACGGTAGGAGTCGCCCAAATCACCCTGAACCAGACGCCCCAGATAATGGCCGTATTGCACGATCAGTGATTGATCCAGGCCATATTCAGCGCGCACCTTGGCAATCAGTTCAGCCGTGGGCATGGCACCGGGGCCGCCCAGTATGGCCAGCGCCGGGTCGCCGGCACTCAGGTTCATGGCCAAAAACGTGAGGGTGGCAGCGCCCCATAACACCCCTATGCCGGACAACACCCGACGCATGACCAAACGCAACAGATTCATGGGGCCTCCTGATCGAGCCAGACGGTGGTAAACACCGGGGTGTTGTGCGAAGTATCAAAGATCAATCCCTTGACCGCTTTGCGGTAGGCCAACAGCACATAACTCTCGAACACCGGCATCGCTGGGACGTTCTCCACCAGTTGCTGCTGGGCAATCCGATACAGTCCGCTCAGCGCCACCGGATCGCTGGTCTGGCGCGCCGCCGTCAAGGCCGCGTCCAGCGTGGCATCCCGAAAACCACCGACGTTTTGCCCAATAAATGTGGGGGTGCTGACAGCATTGCTGTGATAGAGGATGTAAAGCCCGTCCGGGGTGTTGGTGTGCCAATAACCACCGCCCAAGAGCTGGAAATTACCGGCGTATCGCCGTTCAGTCAGCTGCGCCAGTGGCAGCATGTCGATGGTCAGTTCGAAGCCGACTTTTTTCAGGTCGGCCTGTATGGCTACCGCCACGCTGCTGGGGTAAGCACCGGACTCGTAAGTCGCCAACCGCGCCGCCAGACGCTGGCCGTCCTTGACCCGATAACCTTCACCATCACGCTGCTGCCAACCGGCGCTGTCCAGCAGACGATTGGCTTCGCTCACGTCGTAGGCCAGTACGTCTTTGAAGTCCGGGGTGTAGTAACGGGTGTTGGCGGCCAGAAAATCGCCCTTGGGCTGGTATTCACCAAACCCGGTGATCCAGGCCAGCCCATCACGATCAATCGCCTTGGCCACCGCTCGGCGCACCACCACGTCTTGAAACGGAAATTTCTCTACGTTGTACGTCAGGCTGCGAAACGGATTGCCCTTGCGAATGCGGGTGAGCATCTGCAACTGCGGGTTGTTGCGAATGGCCTGCGCATTTTGGGTGGGGGCATCGACGGTAAAGTCCGACTGCCCCGATTCCAGGGCGCTGAAGCGGATCATCGGCTCGGGAACAATGCTCACCTCCAGACGATCAAGGTAGGCCTCACCTTGATGCCGGGTGACCGCAGGCGCCCAGTGATAGCCCTTGCGCTTGACGAAGGTGAGGCCTTGATCGCGGGTGTAACTTTCGAGCACAAACGGCCCCGTACCGATGGCATGCTCGGCAATGGATTTAGGCGCTTGAGTAATCTGGCGCGGCGACAACATGCTCAGGTAAGACTGCGCCAGCACGTCGAGAAAAGGTGAATAGGGTTCGCGCAGATGGGCTTCGAAGGTGTAGTCATCGACGATTCGCCCGTCTACATAAGGCGCGATATAGGCAGCCGCCAACGGCGACTTGGTCGCCGGGTCGCGCATGTGTTCAAGGTTGACTTGCACCGCACGAGCGTCGAATTTCTCGCCGTCGCTGAAGGTCACGTCGTCGCGCAAGTGGAAGGTGTAGGTCTTGCCGTCGGGCGAGATGTCCCAGGACTTGGCCAGCCAGGGCGAAATATTCCCGTGCTCGTCCTGGTACACCAGACAGTCGAACAGAATGCGCCCCAGCCACTGCGTGTTGCCGTGTGAAATGGAGTGAACGTCCAGGGTGGTGGTGTCAGACGAGGTCGACAGCCGCAGCGTTCCACCCGGCTTGCCGGGGCTGACTTCGCGATAATCATCAGGCGCGTCGCTGATGCTGGCGGCGTTCGCACCCCCTGCACGCGGCGCTTCGTTGGCCGGTTTGCAAGCACCCAGCGCCAGCACACTGGCGAGTGCCGTTAGCTGTGCGAGCCGTGTAATCAGGATCATGTGGGTTCTCCACTCGCGCCGCATGGCTTAGAAGTTGTAAGTGATGCCGGTGAAGGCACCAAAGCCATCGCCCGGATACAGCGCCGCAACGTCCTTGCCCTGCGCGTTGTAGACCGGCGATACGGCGGTGACGTAATCCTTGTCGGTGAGGTTTTTCAGGTCCAGGTACACCTGCCAGGTTTTACCCGGATCGTCATAGCCCATGCGCGCGCCCCACAGGGTGTAGGACGGTGCGTAGAAGGTGTTGGCGTAATCGACGGCCGTACTCGACACCGAGCGCACGTTGACCCCGGCATAGAAGCCGCTGGCAAACTGGTACTGCAACTCGCCTTGATACACGTGCTTGGGCAAGCCGGGCAGTTCGTTCTTGTTGAACAGCGGGTCGTTTTCGTAATGGAAGTCGTTGAGGGTGTAAGCCTGACGCCACGTCAGGGTGTCGCCATTGCTGCCCTCCCACAGTCGCGTGCTCAAACCCGCTTCAATGCCTTGGTGAATGGTCGGCGTGGCATTGGAGGTGGAGACCACCGCCGCCGAGGTTGTTGTGGCCGGTAGCACTTCAACGCTCAACAGCTCGTTTTTAATCCACGATTTATAGAACGCCAGACTGCCGTCGAAAATGCCCGACTTGCCTTTGATGCCGAACTCCACGGTGTTGGCCGCTTGCGGCACCAGCGGCTTGGCGTAGTTGCTGGTGATCCCGGAACCGGAGATGGACCACGAGCTGGGTGGGTCGATGGAGCGACTGACGTTACCGAACAGTTGCACGTCCGGGGCTATGTAGTAACGCAGGCCGATGCGCGGCGCGAGCTTCCATTCGTCATAGTCGTAATGGTTGGGCAAGCCGCTGGTGTTGGCGCGGTCGCTGTAGGTCACGTTGACATCGCGCTTGATCTGGATCGCCGACACACCGGTGGCCAGGTACAGGTTATCGGTCAGGCCCAAGTCATTGCCGAGGCTGAACACGTGGTCGAAAGAACCGTCGTACTTGACCTGCTTTTGCAAGATATCGAGGTCTTTACTGCCCTGATACGTGCGCACTCCGGCACGAACGTGCTCGGTACTGCTCCAGCCTGCCGTGCTGGTGCTGGACAGGCCGAACACTTCGTCATTGCGGGTGTATTTGAGCGAGTAGTTGATGTCACGCCAGTCCCAATAGTTGGGGTTGACCGTGCTTTTGCGGCTGAGAACCTGCGGGTAGTTGTGGTAGACCAGCCCGGCTTCCAGCGTGGCGTCATCGTCAAACGTATAGGTGGTTTTGCTGCCCACCCAGGTTGAGCCGGGCTTGGTCGAGTCGCCACGGGTGTCGCGGGTGGCGATGTTGGTCTGGCGCGAGTTCTTTTTCAACTGCTCCAGTGTCAGCAAACCGGCGTTTTCGTGATATTCCTCGCGGTAGCGAATGATCAGGCGGGTCTCCAGCTTGGGGTTGAAGCGGTAGCCGAAGTTACCGACCACACCTTGGGCCTTGGCCAAGGTGAAATCCTGATAACCGTCGCGACGTGAGTTATCGACACTGACAAAATAATCGCCGTCCCCCACTACCCCGCCAGTGCTCAGCGTCTGCTTCTGCCAGCCAAAACTGCCGCCTTCAAGCTTGACCCGATTGCCCGGCGCGGTCAGCCCGGACTGGGTGACAAAGTTGATCGCCCCGCCCAACGACAAGGCGCCGTACTCAAAAGCATTGGCGCCGCGCAGAACTTCGGTGTAGTTCAGGCCTTGGGTATCGAGCAGCTCATAAGGTGTGCCGCCCGCACCGGTCAGGGCGAGTCCGTCGAAGAGAAATTTGGTGCCTTCACGAAAATAACCGGGTGAGGTATTGGCCCCAGAACCGCGGATCGAAATCTTGATCGCGTCGTTACCGCCAGCCGCCTGTGCATAGACACCCGGCTGATAGGCCAACGTATCTTCAAGGGTGGCCGACCGACCTTTTTCGACTTCAGCCTGAGTCACCAGACTGGTGCCGCCAGCGACTTCGTCGAGCTTGGCCTGAGCGGCCTGCACATCACTCTGTTTAGCGGCCTGTACGGTGACCGTACTTAAGCGCTTTTCGGCATTGGGGTTTGCATCATCGGCCGAGACAAAGGGGGCCAAGGTTAATAAAGCGCTGCTGACAGCGAATAAGGATGAATGTCGGAATACAGTCGAAGTTACCAATTGCGCACGGTTCAAAGTCTTGCTCCCCACCTGAATTAAGAGATAGGCGAGTTTCTATGGGCATAGTCAATCTCACGATGACAGAGCCATTGCAGCGAGCGTGCCAACTGGCCAAGTGCCTGTTTTCAGGAGGGTTAAGGGCAAGTTACAAGACGTGATTGTGTTGCAATGGCCGTCGAATGTTCAGCCAGTGTTGGCTGAGCAACAGTGCTGAAATGCAAAAAGGCCTCGCTTGATGATTTCAGTACGAGGCCATTGAGGCAGTGCGCAGACTGCCGTGAATGCTCATCAACCGTCGACGATTATGGCCGGGTTGTTTTCTCCGACGCCAAGGCTTGAGTCAGTGCTTCATTCGCGCGATCCGCTACAGCCTTATCCACACGCTCAGAGAGCACATGGGTGACCTGGCGCAATTGTTCAGCCGTCAAACCGACCCGCAGACTGGCCAGCATATGGGCAAGCAGTTGAGGCTCGGCACCGGGTGTCGCGGCCAAGGCCCCTACGGTAGCCAGCTCACGGCTTTGCCAGTCAAGGTTGTCGCGCTCAAAAATGTCGCCGAACAAATGGGTTTGCAGGTATTGATTGATGACCGGCGCGAACTCGAACAGCGGCCCCTTCACCACACCCCCCGAAATGCGGGTTTGATTGGCAATCCCTGCCTCAAGCAAGGCATCACCGGTGGGGATCTCCCGTACCGGGTCACGCCCCTGTGCGTCCTCGATACCGCGCTGTTTACGCGCCTCCAGCACCTTCATCAGCTCGCCGAGTGCGTTGAGGCTGCGCGGAAACCCAGCATAGGCATACAACTGCACCAGAATTTCCTTGGTTTCACTGACGGTCAGCCCCGCGTCCAACCCTTGGTTTAAGGCCTGATTAAGCCGCGGAAGGTCACTGGACGCCATAAACGCGGCGATCACAGGAATGGCCAACTGTTTGTTCGACAGCGTGCCGCTGGCAGACGTTGTACTCATTGAAGTGGAAGATGCCGCCATCAGTGTCAAGGCCACCAGTGGTGCGATAAAAGGTCTCATCAACGCGACTCCTGTCAAAGAACATCCAGCGACTGCGGGGGTGCAATCGCGTACCGCCTGAAATATCGACGCGTGTGCGTAACCTATCGCCCTGTCAGGCTCATAGGCACCCAGCGGATAGCCGAACGCTGCAACGTCGCAAAGAACGTTAGACGATAAAGTGAGTTGAGAGTAGGCGGGAAAAAGGCAAGGCCTTGTGAGAAAGGCTCATCAATACTGCGAGGTTCAAGCAACCTCGTTTACGGCTAAAAGAGGATTAAAACCGGCAAGCGAGAAAATATGGTGTCCCAGGCGGGGTTCGAACCATAATCGGGACACAACACCCCATGAAAAACTAACGTCCCCTTATTTTTCAATGAGATGCAATACGCAGCTGCTTGAATCGCCCCGGATTCTCTAGACACCTTGCAAGCTCATTGCGTAACGCTTTTCAAACTCTACCGGTGACAGCTGATTGTTGAAACCATGGCGGCGTTTTACGTTGTAGAACATCTCGATGTAATCGAACACATCACTACGAGCATCTTCCCGCGTGATGTAGATTTTTCGCTTGATCCGTTCCCGTTTTAGAAGCTGGAAAAAACTCTCGGCCACGGCGTTGTCATGACAGTTGCCTCGGCGACTCATGCTGGCAACCAAATTGTTTGCGCTCAAAAAGCTGCGCCAATCTGAGCTGCTGTACTGGCTGCCCTGGTCGGAATGAACCATCACCTCTTGCTTCGGTTTACGCCTCCAAACCGCCATCAACAACGCATCGATAGCCAAATCACTGGTCATCTGCGCCTTCATTGACCAGCCAACGACCTGACGAGAAAACAGATCCAGCACCACCGCCAAATACAACCAGCCTTCATACGTACGAATGTAGGTGATGTCGGTGACCCAAACCTTGTTGGGTTCCACGACATCGAACTGGCGCTTCAGCAAATTGGGTGAGGCGACCGCTGGCTTACCGCCGTACTTTCCAGGGCGGCGTCGATAACCTGTCTGAGAGCGCAGCCCTTCAAGACGCATCAGCCTTGCCACGCGATGGCGCCCGCAAATTTCACCGACCTCGCGCAGATCGTCATGGATTTTGCGATAGCCATAGACGCCGCCACTTTCCAGCCATGAATGCTTGATCAAACCCAGCAGTCGCTGGTCGTCTTTGGCGCGTGCAGATTGCGGCTCAGACAACCAGGCGTAATAGCCACTTGGATGGACTTTCAGCGTCAGGCAAAGCCGTCGAATGGAATAGTCGCCGGCTCGCTGCTTGATAAAGGCGTACTTCAACCGCACTCCTTGGCAAAGTACGCGGCGGCCTTTTTTAAGATATCTCGCTCTTCAGTGACGCGCTTGAGCTCCGCTCGCAGACGACGCAGTTCAGCGTGTTGATCATCGTCTTGCTGTCGCTCTTCTAGAGGTTTGCTGTAGCGCTTTATCCAGGCATAGAGGCTATGCGTCGACACACCAAGACGTGCTGCCACATCAGCGACAGGCAGCTTCTTTTCGGTCACTTGATTGACCGCTTGGATTTTGAATTCTTCGGGATAACGTGGGTTGCTCATAGCACCTCCTAATTGGCCTCAGTTTAAGGCAAAGAGGTGTCTACGAAACCCGAGGCGATTCAGTGTCTGGGTTGAGCTGAGTGAACTCGCAGTCCAAAAATAGCTTCATCCCCTCCTCCCCTGTTGGTACCTGGTTCATGCATGCCGGCGTGCCTTTGGCAAAACGATCAAAGCCGACTGGTTTCTTTTATGATTTTAACCGATTGTCCTGACGAGCCTATGCCTGCAATCACAGCAAGGGAGGTTTTCCAGGTGCTGCACGATGCCATCTTCGGGCGGCGCATGATGGTTAAAGCCCCTGGTGATGATGGTGAGTACGTGAAAAACCAATACGTGATCAAGGGGGACATTGTCAGAGAAATCCCGGCATGATCCATGGCCGCGCTAGGTGAAGTATTGTCGCCGGATGACGTGTGGAGACGCGAGATGGAGGCCCCCAGAACGATATGCCAAGCTGATCTACAATTTGACCACATAGCAATCGGGCTATGTGGTCAAAGGAGGCGAAATGAGTTCTTTCGACACTACTTGCAGCTGTCATCAAGACTTCCTGATAAGCCAGTTTTGCATAGCTTGCGATGGTAGCAAGGTACGCAACAGAGATCGCGAAGCTACTATTCTCCGTAATCGAGTCAGAAAGCTTCCAACACAAATTGAGTATTTGGAATTTGATGGCGGTCACTGCAAGCAGAAATATAAGTCTTTAACCGAGGATTGGCAGTGCCCGTGTTGCAACCGGACTAAATTCCAGTTGCTTCGCTGGACTATGAGATTTCCTAAAAGCCCATCACGGTTTGAAGGTTGGGTTGTTGGACTTCATACACATCATGATCACGCCAGTGATGCCTATGGAGGGATGTATACCTTTCAAGGAGCTGCAGCCGCAAGATTCGCCCCGGTAATAATTTGTGAACAGTGTAATTCCGCAGATTCCTCTGCAAAGAAAAAGCTACGACTGCCTGAAAATTTTACCTTTACCCCGGTTGAGATTAAAAGCTTTATTTATCCCACTGCACACGGCTGGCATATTATAAATTATGCTGTGGCACAGGATGTGTATCGCAAATTCGTAGCGTCGAAAGCTGTACCAAAATTCTTCTAAACCGATTAGAGGTGGATGGTAGATTTATTTTCAAAAAAGTCTCAATTTTAATGGTCAGCTCTGTGATAGGGACACTAAATAAAGGACAACTATGACAAAAAACAATGTCCAAATTCATCAACTCTATCACCGGCCTTCTTAATGCCATTCTTCTGGCCGTGAACATCACTATGGCCGTACTTCCTCCAACCGTACCAACAACTCAACCCATCCCGATCATCCTGATCACCTCTCCCCACTGTTAATACGTCCCCACCCCCCGGCTCAACCGGGGGGCTAGGTTCCAACATCGCGCTTCATCCGCAGGAAGAAGGAAGCATCTGCCTGGTAATGCTTGAATGCAGGCCACACAGTCCTTCGCTTTTGCTAAACTAAGCTGATTATGAAATCACCAGGCAGGGAGATCGATTTGAGCACCAAAGCTACAGGCCATACCGGATTTAGAATCCATGGATTTCTGACTGGCGACATACAAGAAACCATCGATCAGGTTGCTGGTGAAAATCCAGAGTGGTTTTCTCTGCTCAGGGATATCAACCAGCTCCTGCAAAAGATAGTCATCTCAGGATTTGAAAAGCATCATGGTAAAACCATGGATGTAAAGGTGCTAACCATGTTCTCTGCCATTAGGTCACTGAGCAATTTTCAGTCCGCAGTAATGAATCTTGAGCGCGGCATGGTAGTAGAAGCAAGAATCATGGCCAGGTGTCTATATGAGAATTCATTTTGTATCGGTGCCTTGGTAGATAATCCGGATAAGTTCATCCCTCTACTTAAACACGACAACATAGCTGCAAAGCGTGGGCAGGCTGTAGCTTTGAAAGAGGGGAGCTACTCTTTAACTGCTGATGTTGAGGCAGCTATGGATGAGCGCATATCTGGAAATAAAGGACAATATTTGAAGTGGAAAGATATAGCCGACATGTCTTCTCTTTCGAATAATTACCTCATGTATAAGCATCTTTCCGACGATGCCATGCACTATTCAGCCTCCTCACTTAAGCGTTATATAGTTTCCGACAAGGAAAATAACACGTGGAGTGGCTATAGGTTTGGGCCTGGCACTAAAGATGAGGTGTTTAGTGCAGCTAACTTTTGTACACAGCCTACTCTTGCAATCATGGTTGGATTCTTGGAGGCGACAGAAGATACATCATATGATGGAGAGGTAAGCCTTCTTCTGGACAGGTTTACCTCTATTACGTCAAAGTGATTGTGAACTTTACTCCTGTTTGTCTGACTCGAATGCTGTAATAAAGATTCTTTTCCCGTCAGGTGTTCTCATGACGATACCGCCATTTCGTAGTACCTTGGCATCATCGATTTTCTCTAGAAGTTCTTCAATTTTATCTTTGTTGGATTTATATATTGTGCTAACTGACTTTCGATATATGGCGTCATACATATCATTCATCAGTTCAATATGCTCACCGAGAATTACTTTAAGATCTACTTCGGTATGTTGTAGTGTTGTATTATTGTAGTAATCACAACGCATACCCGAAAGGGTAAATCGAACTGGAACGAAGCTTTCAGTGTTTCCTGCTTCGCGATTAGCATAATCTACACTGTGCGCACCAAGCTTATTCCTGACTTCGCGAACCTTGAGGTTGGCTACGGTATTCTCAATGTCGCGAAGGTTCATGACATTTGCAATCCGATGCAGGTTGAGCAGAGCTTGTTGCTGGATGTATGTTGCATTTAAGACGCCGTACAAACGGATATATTTTTCCCCGAAGTCGTCATACTTCGTGGGGCCATCAAGGCCATACTTGCGAAAATGCTCAATGCCTAAAAGGCTGTCGTTGATAATGTCCATCGATGAGCAAATGAAGCCCCAGTCTTCAGGCTTTGTAAGCTTGAGCGCAGATTGAATAAAGACCTCAAAGTCGCCGTGATCAGGCGTGTGCCGCATCGCTTTTTCGTTGATCAGTTCGCGGTATGCTTCGTTGTAGTGATGTAGCGCTTTGAAGAGCTGTTCGATCATAAAATTGGGACTCCCTCTGGACTGTTCAGACTACACCAGGGCATCGAGGACACCAATGTGGCTATCAGGTAGAGCATTATGATCTTCAACGACTGTGATGAGCGGACTACTGCTAAGCGTGTGTGAGCCCGGATGCACGCCGCTGGTCATTCAACTCCGGAGATCGGTTTGGCACAAATCCCATTGCGCTGCTATCTGTGTGGGAGCATCAGACGCTTGAGAACCTGCTGAATGCGCTCTGAAAACCATATCCAATGGTGAACGCCTTGCTGGGTTGGCTGTAGTGAACCAAGCCATGTCTTGACCCGAGAAGCTTCAACATTCACGCCTTCGGCTTCGCCGGCCTGGCTCACATGAATAGAGAGGGAATTCATGACCTGTATCTTGGTTGCCCATCTAGGCGATGAGGTCATCATCGCGGCTGACAAGCGTGTCACCCAAATCACCCAAGACGGCGTGAAAATCCCTCACGGTGACACCGAGGAAAAAATTGTTAGGACTAAAGTTGGCGTCATAACTGGCGCAGGCTCAGTGGCGATGCTAGATCCCGTCAAATCGTATGTCAGAGACCACGGTTTCAATAGCCCTGATGATGTCTTGGACTTGATCCTGCGTACCCGCGACTCGTTCTCAGAATTCCATGCCGAAAGCCCTCGCCTTCATGCAGATCTAGCCGAGACCTCATGGATGTTCACATATCCGACTGTGGTAAATGATCAGGCGATTACTCGGTTCGTCTACTTCCACCAGCATCACAGCGCCGAATCCTTATGCGGGCTAACCGAGGGAAGAGTGATGTGCTTCCCTGGCGGTTTTTCCTTGGAGCAGGCGCAAGAGTTGCAGGCCGAGCTACAGAGTGTGGTGACTGCAGCACTCGATTCTTATCCTACTGATCAGGTGAGAGAGTTGGTGGTCTCCTACATGCTTAAGTTGATTAGTGAAGTTTCGGCCATCAGCGAAACAGTCTCGAGCACGTGTGACATCGCTCTTGTAGATGGTAAAGAGGTGATGGTTGCGATGTCAGCCTGGGCGGGCGATCAGGCGCTTACGTTCACTCCGATGCCCCAACACGTGGCCGGTTAAGCCAAAGAGGGGCGCGTCTTAAAAGCCTGCGGTGTGAACCCAGGTGCTCTCCCTCAGATGCATCTTGGCTAAGAGGCATCCATCTTCCCATGGGCCGGCATGATCGAATGTTCTGCAGGAGCCGATCTTAAATGGCTAGGCCTTCAGGTCACGCTCACATCGGCAACCAATATAAACTGAGGTTGAACCCTGTAACCGCCAAACCCTAGGAGCTTCACAATGCTGGCGACCGATGATCCATTCGAACGAGCAGAGCAATATCAGGCCCAGCGAGGTGAATGGGTGGTTGGCGGGCTGGAAACCCAGGTTTTCTGGCCGAATAGGGCTCAGCTGATAACCTTTGAGGGGCTAGAGTTTCTGCTGCAACCGGCTATATCCGAAGGGCAGCATCGGAGCCTCCCTGCAATCGCGCTTCGAGTTAACGGTCAAGGCATGACTGTCAATGAAGGGCGAGCTGCAGTGATGCGCCTGGCGACTGCAATTGCCTGGCGTGAGGGTGCGAAAGTAGAGATCGTCATGTGGGGTGGTGGTAGCCATCCACACCGTGTTGGCATGCTTCGTAACAACGCTTTTACAGAGTTTTTTTCTGAGGAGAACCTCCACTCCCCTCAAAGCGATGAAGCCAGCAAAGCAATGGCCTACTATCGTGAAGGGCTGTCACTCAGCAATCCCTTCTACTCGTTTCTCGGATTCTACAAAGCGTTTGCCCGCTCTCTGCCTGTTGGCCGAGAACGAGGGCCGTGGATCCGGCAAGCCCTACCGGTATTAACGGACAGAGACTCAATTGCGCGTCGTGATGAGTTGCAGGCTCTTGGGACTGACATTTCCGACTACCTAGCAACACAAGGCCGCCATGCTATCGCCCATGCCGAACGCGACGATATCGTAGATCCGGATGACCCGGATGATCACCAGCGGATTCACATGGACAAGCCACTGATGAGACATCTTGCTGAGCTCGCTATGGAGGAGCGTCTTGAAGTGCCAGCACGGTGGGCATATGAACAGGAGCACCTGTATGAGCTCGAAGGATTTCGTGCTCTGTTTGACCAGGAGCAGTTGGAGGGGCTGAAGCGGGGTGAGCTCGCTCCGAATCGGCAATGCGAAATTCCGGATGAGTTTTACGTACTCGCACGCAAAGGAAAGTCATGCACTCCCCTTGGAAACATGCGCCTTATATCCGCTGGCATGGATGACGGGAAGATAGGTGTTCGTCTGGAGTCGGCCAACGGTCGAGTGGCGTTTATTTTCTGGATGGATTTCAGAAACGAGCGTTTACTAATTGATCCTCTAGCGGGTTGTGGCTTACTAAATGAACGGCGTGATAGCAGAAGTGACATCCAGTCGGAGCTCTCTCTACAGGAGTTTAAATTCGCCTTGTACTGTAATGCGTCGGTGGAAATCTGGTCTTCAAACCTGCAACAGCGCTTAGGTAAATCAGAGCCTTTCATACTGGAGAATGCCATGCCAGACTTGGCTGGGCATCGGCAGATCATCGACGAGCTCAAAGCCGCCTTGGAGAGAATTCCCCCTGAAGAGGGCTAACTGTTCCGTGGAGGCGGTGAAGTTAAGCCTCTCTTGTCGGATGGGCTATCAGGTCGCCACGATTGGTGAAAAAAGCCGTAAAGTCGCAGTCGACCCCAATCAAACGGTGTGCTGACCAATGCATAACCAAGAAATACAGAGCATCTACCAAGACCTCGAGCCGTTCAGGTACCTCTTGTGTGTTGACCTTGAGGCTACCTGTGATGAGATACAGGAGGGTGATCATTCGCGGGCCTTGGTTGTGAAGCCCAGTGAAATGGAGACTATTGAGATCGGCCTTGTCGTGATAGATCTTCATAGGAAGCAAAAGACGAAAAGCTTTCAGAGTTTTGTACGTCCCCACCTGCACCCGGTGCTCACTCCTTTCTGTAAGCAGCTGACGACCATAGCGCAACGCGATATTGATTCGGCGCCCAGCTTTACTGACGCAATGCAGCGACTCAGGGACTTCATTAGTGCCTATGATGATGTTGCTTGGGCCTCATGGGGTAGTTACGACGCCGTCCAGATTCAACGCGATGGGGCAATCAATCAGTGCAGCGCCATCCTGGAAAGCATCCCCCACTTCAATGTAAAAAATTGGGTGGAATACGATTCTGGTCAACGGCCCTCTGGCCTAAAGCCTTGTATAGAAAAGCTGGGGATCGTATGGGACGGGACTTATCATCGCGGAATTGATGATGCAAAAAATGTGGCCTCGCTGGTTCTGCAACTTCTAGATAGCTCAACTCAATGACGGTTACCGAATGAGGCTTTCAGCACGCCAGAGCGTTGCTCCGTCATGTACCCACACTCCAAATCCCATTGGTGCAGGTGCGGTACCAAGGATCATGAATACCAGCCCCTGGTAATCTGATTTTCCAGCTCGTGCCTGTTCCTCAGCCATGGCAACGTCAGTCGGCGAAATATGTGGCTCAAGCTCGGGATGCGAATGCCAGAAGCCGATGCAGTGAAGCCCCTGAACAAACAAGCGATCTCGCTCACGACGTACAGCCTTCATATCTAAACGGACAGAAGTGAACCTGGCCCAGAGTGGCGCAATTAGCGTTACGTGGTCTACCTGCACTGAAAGAGCCTGAAGATCACGGGTGTATAGCTGTCCAACCAACTCGCGTGACTGCCCACCCTTCTGGGCAAACGCCTGTAGCTGAAGCACCGCTTCCTTAGGAAACTCCAGACACCAGGCTGCATCTGGTATTTGGAAGCGCAAAGGATATCTACCCTCCATAAATATCATGGAATGATCGAGTCAACTGAACAGAGTCAAATATGCTTTTCGTCTTTGGGACATACGGGCCACATACTGCTGCAACGCTGAGAGTGCTGAAAAACCCTTCAGATCTAACCCAACTCCACACTTGGGAGTCTTTAGCCACACCGTCTATTACAGCGAGCGTACGCTCTGATACAAATCCTGCGACCTGAGCGACATCAGATGATCCATAGGGATGAAACCCTGTTCCGCAAGCAGGTAGCTGGATGAGGGTGCTGGATGGCCACTGGGCGACGTTCACACCAACCGCTGGCTCTTCAACGGGGTATTGATCCGCCGGAGCCAGGTGGACTAGGTGGGCTGCTGCGCAAAACGGTTCCATCCAAGCGTGGAAAATTGCTGAGCCATCGAAACACAGATTGCGATACCGAACGAGCATGCTGCGCACGGCAGCTTCACCCGTCAGATCAACCACAACCTCGTACTGTCCTGGCCTACACTGTGAAGGAACCCAGCGCTCTGCCTTAACGCGATGTGCATTCACCTGTACTGAAGGGACGAGTCGCAGCAGACGGGAAGCCATTTCATTCGCCTTGCCCAAATCGATACTATCAGCACCGAGCACATGTCTGGCGCAGTTCGCAGCGTCGAAACTCTCCTTGTCGACGATGTCAATGCTGCCCACTCCTGCTCTCGCCAAGTGTTCAATGACCATTGAGCCGAGCGAGCCACAACCTAGAACCAAAGCCTTAACGCTTCGGCGCCGATCCACCGCCCCCAGGTTTTGATCCCGCGCTAGGGCCCAATTAGCATCCACACGGTCAAAGTAAATCGGCGTGATACGCGGCCTGCTCATACCCGGAATCGTTGGAGCCTCAAGTAGGTAGCCATAACAGACATCGGACTGAACGAAAACAACCATCAGAATTTGTTCAATTTTGTGGCTCTTTTCTATTAGCCAAGCTTTAAGCCTGTGAGTATCGCCGGTCAAATGGCTTACTAGCGCATTGAGTTCATCGATTGAGGTCGGCCAGGCGTCGGGAGTCCAAAGAAACGAGTCCGGTAAAGGAAGAAATAACGAGCCCCCCCTTTTCAAAGTGCCGTGCGACCAGTCGTGACGGGTGGCAAGGGAATGCGGATCTGTATCACCTAGGTTGGCGAGCAGGCTCGTAATTCGTTTCTCTCTCTGCCCTGAAAAATACGCTGCGACCCGACCTTCCACTGGATCATCTACCTGCGAATAATTTACTCGAGCACAGAATGGCGCCACTCCTCCATTTAAAGCTCTTTGCCTCAGACAAAAACGCGCCCAGTACGACAAGCTTTCTCTCTGGAACTCTGCCTGAATCCAAGCTGGATCCTGAGTGTTTTGCCAGAAGTCCTCTAGCTTTGTCAGCACTGCTTTCACGGCACCCACAGGGTTGTCGTAGTCATCCGGCGAGGGTTGCACACCGTGGCAGAACAAGCCTGTCTCTTCCACATGCGGCCATACTAGGCAAAGTCGCTTGGATAAATATACGGCTGGGGGCACAGCCGGAAAATCTATAGAAATACAAATCTCGGCACGTTGGGAACCTTGGCTGGGATGTACCAACTCAAGATCCCAGACATGCATCTTTCCCCTGTTGTGCGCGCGGCGAGAGGGTACCGCGAATGTCGAGCCTGGCCCATCAAGCCAATCTTGTATGGCTTGTGCCGCAAGCTCATACGGCGTCCTTCCAAATCCCGGATCAAGCAAGCGTGTCGCGCTCCCCTGTAGAGCGAGGCCGTTGAGGCTGCGTTGCCGAGTTGCCTGGCGCAGTTGCCAGGAGGCCACCTAAAATACCTGTTGGCTGGGGCTGCATTTCCTTCCACCCAGACACACCGACCTCCCCGAAAACGGCACGAATTTTTTCTTCCGAGCGCTTACTGTAACCGGCCACGAAGAGCGCGAAGAGATCATCGCTCAGTTGACGGTGCCAAGTATTGAACTCTCGGGCACGAAGTCCACCGTCATGATTCCACTTATCAGCGAAGTTTTCTGGATAGGGGCCTTCTAAAGCAGGGTTGTTAACCTCGAATTGGCGGTCACGCTTGATATAGCCAGGCATGCGCTCGACAACTTCCAAAACCACGTCAATTGCCGATACAAAAGCATTGGGCTCCTGAGTTGCCATATCCTGGTACGCCTTGGTCGCAAGCGTAACTAAGATCACAGAAATCGGCATTGCCATGCGGCGCTTATCGGGTAGCTTTCGAAAATAGCTATCACGGTGCAGCTTCATTAACTGTACCAGCCGACGCAAAATGTCATCGATCCGCACAGGCTCACTGGGGAGTGGATCTACCTTAACAGCAGCGTCTTCGGCTTTGATCAACCACCGGCGCTGTTCAAAAGCAAATCTGAGCTGAGCAATTGAACAGAACCAGCTAGCGAACTCTTCAGGGTTTGAAGGGCTCCAACCTTTCTCCTGATCGCGTACCCGCAAGTCCGCACCCGTAATGGCGTACGAAACGGGAACGGCAGGAGTAACGTCGAAGTAGAACGACTCCCCGGGGTATCGCAGTCGCCAACAACGGTTCTTCGCCTCAGGTTCACCAGCCCCAGGGATCCCCCGGAGTGCCTCCCCGAAGGCATTGAAGAACATGTCGGGTGGCATAACTGATAGAGGCCCACCGCGTACCTTAATCACTATATCGAGGTCGAACTTTTCCGGCCCGTAGCACGCAACGGTGGTTTGGGTACGCATCGAACCCTGTACGACGACATGCACGTTTTCTTCACGCATATTGAGCTTATGCGCCACATGTCGGGCGAGCTCGTAATACCGAGCCTCAGCGGCCCTTCTCTTCTCTTCTGGCAGCTCAAGTTTTTTCAGCAGCTTGACAATAAAGGACTCCCACTGAGTCTCCTCATTCGCCACCTGAATGGTTTTCGCCAAGAGGCGGGTTTTCGGCTCGAACATGGGCAGCATGGACACCTCAGGCGTTAGCGGTTTGAATTTCTGTGGGAACGTAGGTAGCAGAAGCGCCTAGCGTCAAGGGCATCCGGACACTCCATGGGTAAGCAGGTGTTTGTCCTTTCTCCCACTGGTAACACTGCAGCGCTGGCATATTGCGAGCGTCATAGGCTTTACCGAATCGAATGGACAAGCTGGCTGAGGCGGCGAGAACGAGATGTATACACGATACCCCACGATTCTGGAGCTCGGACAGAACGCCGAGGAACTGATCAGTAAGAGCGACTTGTTCTTTCTCTGACCACAAGGCGTTAACACGTGGGTTAGGGCGAAAGAGATGTATCAGGGGCATACTCGGAAACGTTTCTGCAATATCAGCAAGTTCTGCAGTGTAAGAAGCGGAAACTGCCATTACGACCGGGGTACTGCGCTTTGTGTCATCCAGTCCGTCGACCTCGAAGCGATTGCCAGAGTCAATGTCCGTCAACTCCCGCCATTGTTCCTTTGTACGATCCCAATCCATAAGCGTCACGCGACCTTCGTCATCAAGCAGCACCCCCGCGTAAAACAAGAGCGGAACCTGCATCACGCCGCCAGCGAAAACCTGTACATCGGATCTCGAAGTGTCACCGCGCCGAAGCCTGAGGTTGCGAGGTATATGTGCCAATTCTGCGAGCGCAGCTGGAACATTTAATTCGCTTGGCGAAACCATGCTGCGCAGCTCTACTCGGCAGTCTTCTCTACGCCCGATGAACCTCGCAGGAATAGCGGAAACCAATGGGGCATCAGAAGTATCTATCAAGCCTCGAAGTTCAACGACCGCAACCCGCTTGGTATCAGCCTCCTTTGCCTCCCTCCTATAGATCACGAGGGTGAGCACAACCCCGACAAGGAAGCCAAGCATTAGAACCCATGCGATCAATGTTGTAACCGCCGTCGGCAATCCACCGGTAACGGAAACTTTCAAGAACTCGATGAAACCGCCTATCTGTCGACCTTCGACTGTGAAATCGCCGAGAGACATGCTAACGAGCCCACCTACGCAAAGGGTTGCTAACGCCAGCCCTAGATTTCGCTTACGCATGTGCCAAGCGGCGTAGGTACTGATGAGCGTGATAGCCCATTGAATGAAACCTGACATGGATCGCCCTGCTGTGATTCCAAGTAGCCTCCACCATATGTAGTATTTAAAAAACTTTCAAGCACTACATAATGTGCCAAAGGTACCCTCGGACTCCGGGACTTTCGGATGTGAAGGCTACGCTCGCATCAACACGAATACTCGACGCATTTGCGATACCTGGTAGCGACACGGGTAAGCGAGTTGGTCATTTGTACTCAGTTATAGATGGCGGAGCTGCGACAAGAGGCAGCTTGAAGCGATGATGCTTGGAGCCTCAAGGCGATTCACCTCAAGGCGGGAGTCTTGTGATCTAGACAGGAGGACTTTCCCTTTCGAGCGCCTGGCTCCAAATTTGCGATTTGAAATACCCGAGGTGTCCGAGCAATACGGAGCACTTGAAACCACCGACTTGAGTGTTCCGGTCATGGAATTGCTGGGCAAAGACCTGACCATTCGCGGCTATCAGCTCTTTGAGATCACCCAAGATCCTGAACGTCTGAACCGTGCGAAGGACTTCATCACTAAAGGGCTTGAAGGTGGCGCCCTCCAGCCGATCATTTCAAAAACGTTCCCGCTCAGCGAAATGGTTGAGGCTCATCAGTACATGGAGTCCAACGCGCAGATCGGTAAGATTGTGATCGAACTGTAATTCACGCGTCGCAAGCCGTCGGCGAAGATATCTTCTGAATCTAGGCATTAAGCAAAGGCGTCCGTTGTGGCCGCCATTGCGTTCTGTCTCCGTTACGCAGAAGAGTCAGGTGCCTGCCGGCTTCTCACATTCAACGTTTGCTGACGAAGCACATGCTCTAGACGCTTTGTCAAAACCATCTGGAGCGTCCCGTCACGGCCCCTGGCAATTTTCAGGACAGCGACTAATTCACGATAATCAATTACGTGAAATAGATCACCGGTTTCGCGCATTGCAGCAACAGCTGCCTCATATACCTCATCCCAGTTTTCAGCAAATAGCTCTGAAACGATCGCAACACAATGCAATTTATCGGACAAATCCACGTTTAGGACTTTGCCCTCGCTTGAGCTGATCTTGCAGTTTCGTCGAAGCGCTTTGGCCGCACCTACGAGCTGCGTTACCCCTTTAAGAGCCTGCTTCTTTACTCCAGAAACCCGCCTTGCATGCGCCCTGGAGCCCTTTGAGGCAAGCATCGCGAGATCTTTAGTTTCAATGAGAATATTCCCTTGGCTGGAAAGGGCCAGCACGTCCGTCAGCTCTCTGGTTTTCTCACCATTTTCTACGGCAGGGCTCTTATATAGTTGTGCTGGGTAAACGGAGGAGAGTGCCGCCCACACTGAATTTTCAAGCATCCCCCCCTCATCTGGATGATCAACCTGGACAGTTTGATATGTGCCCATTCCCACGTACGACAAAAAATTGGGATGCCAGTCGACAAGTTTTACGGGGATTTTCACAGCAGCTAACTCAGGATTTTTCGCCACCGTACTGTTGTCGTGCATTGCGTCATTGAAGATATCTAGAAGACTTTCACCAAACTCTAGAACGCTTCCGGTGTAAAGCCTGGTGATAGGCTGAAGGTGTTCGGAAGCTTGTTCAGAATCGTCCGGGGCAAGAGATCCTGGCGACCAGCCGACGCAGTGATCCATCTCATTAAACAGAAAAAAATTCACGTCACCACGACTCAAGACCTCTATGAGTGCTTGGTGTTCTTCAGCATGTGCCTGAGGTCGAGAAACAATGAGTGGTGTGTCTGGAGCGTCGTGAATAATCCCTGCAACGCAGACTTTATTTTCTAACACACCTATACCGACTTCGAATGAACAGCCCACCGATAAAGCCTTGAGGCTGCTGATGGGGGCCTTGATCAGAACTGATGCACCATCCGTAGTGGGAATAAACCATACTCCTGCTTCAGACGAATACATTTCTTGCTGGATTCGCGCGCTTGGCATTATCAAAAGCAGGTAGCTCCTTAGCGTGTATTTTTCGGATCACATCTAACAAATGGGAAATTCAGCTCACTGACATCCAGCTAATGAGGCAATAAGGCCATTCTACCCTCAACCGGGTTTGGTCACCGACAAGGCATTGATCATGGCTATCAGATTCATCGCTGGGACTACGACACCCCGATTGAGGAAACGATGGAAGCTTTGCATGACATCGTCAAGGCAGGTAAAGCCAGATACATCGGCGCATCCTCCATGTACGCGTGGCAATTCGCTAAAGCTCAGCAGGTTGCCGTGGCCAACGGATGGAGCAAGTTTGTATCCATGCAGAACTACCCGAACCTGGTGTATCGAGAGGAGGAGCGAGAAATGATCCCGCTCTGTCTCGATCAGGGCGTTGGGTTGATGCCATGGAGCCCAATGGCACGCGGCAGGTTGACCAGGCCTCATGGCCAACAAACCGAGCGCACCAAAACTGATGTCAGCGGACAGTCGTTTTACCAAGCTACAGAATCTGAAGACGGTCGGGTGATTGACGTCGTAGAGCAGGTTGCCAATGAAAGAGGCGTGCCGATGGCGCAAATAGCGTTGGCATGGGTACTGGCAAAGCGCGGAGTATCAGCTCCCATCGTTGGCGCCTTGAAAGCAGCACAACTGGACGATGCAATTACAGCACTCGAACTGGTGCTTAGCGGCGATGAAATCAAACGCCTCGAGGCCCCATACGTACCTCATGCGGTAACTGGCTTCTCGTAACTCGATCTTTGCGGAAGCATCGTCGCGGACTGCCGAGTCTCAGTCTGTATAATCAGCGAAAGCCAAGCTGACACATCAAAGCATCACAGGGAGCAATTTACTTTGCTGAGCCGGACAGATCCTGAAATTTATGAGCTAGCCAACAATGTGCTAGCCGAAATAACTCAAAACCTGACAGATGGAATCTATAAACAACTCCATGGTTCCCTGTCGTTCGGTTGGGCTACCGCACCGAAATTCAATGCATGGGCAGAGTCAGACACGGTTGTCGGCGGCCCTCCACAGCATAAGATTGTTTTGCACTATGAGCTGGCCCGCCTGCTCTACCGAGATGCAGAGGACTTTTGCTCATTTGCGTCGAATGAGCAAACGAAGCGCCTGATCCATACGACATTTGCTGATGACGCAACCGCCCTCCTACCTGAGTGCTTCACGCTTGACGATTGCATTCAAAATATGTTCCTCGGATCGCTGACATGGGTGTATTTCCATGAGCTCGGGCACCTGATGCAAGAGCACGGGAGAGTCAGAAATAACGGGAGCTCGGCTTCTGCCACAACGACCATCCAGGAGCTTGACGCCCATGCTGCTCAAATCCTTACCGGTCGGCAGGCTTCGATTTCTCACGCCACAGAGTTGGCAGCTGACTCTGAGGCAATTACTCAGTGTCTGATTGCATCAGCTCGCCACTTTTTGAAAGGGCCACTTGTGGATGAAGGTGATGGCGCTGAAGTATTCATTGGCAGCGTGTATTTGCTGACCTGCAGCCTCGCCTGCATTTTTTACCGATTCAACGCTGGCTCCAGTCCGCACGTCGTAACACCGATAACGGGCTCCCATCCCAGCCCTATCTATCGGCTTGAACTCAGTGCGCCTCACATTTACGAGCTCACTGAGCTCCTACTGAAAGCATCTGAGTTTGATGGAGAGCGTAGACGCTTGGTCAGCATGACAAAACAAGCAGCAGATCTAGGGTCATTTTTTTGGAACTACAGCAAAGCAACCGGCAAAGATGAAACCATTCATCTTTTCGTCAAAGGATTCCTGCAGCGACCAGAATTCAAGGCCTACTCCAAAGAGATTCTCACTGTTTGGGACGAGATCCATCCCAGCATAATGGCCTCACGGCATTTTGGCCCTGAATTAGGAGTAATGGGGTTCACTCCGGAATTTCGGGACTTTGTTTTCAGCGATTGATCCAGAGTGCAACTGCAAATCCAAATTCTGACACTAGATGTCGAACGCTTCCTAAGAATGTCGAGCACAGGGCTAAAAGGTGGCTAGACCTTACCCCCCCCCATAAGTGGTCAGGCAAATGTACTTGGGTCAGGGCCCAGTCTTTTTCCGCTATTCAGTGCAACTATGGCGGCGAGGTCAGACGTCTCCAAAGAAAAATCGAAGACATTGAAGTTTTCACGAATACGCGAAGGCGTGATGGACTTCGGGATCGCAATCAGTCCGAGCTCCATGTGCCAGCGGATGATGACCTGAGCGGCGGCTCTACCGTGCTTTCGAGCAATTTCCAATATGACCGGGTCGCTCAGCGCACTACCCTGCCCCAACGGACTCCAGGACTGCGTAGCGATACCCATCGATTCATGGGCACTCCGAAGGGCCTCCTGCTGCATGAAAGGATGTAGCTCGATTTGATTCAGAACCGGCGCGACTCCAGTCTCATCGATCAGCTTTTGTAGGTGGTCAGCATTGAAGTTGGAAACTCCAATAGAACGAGCCTTCCCACTACGTTGTGCGTTGATCAGTGCACGCCATGTATCCACGTAATTATCTTGGCTGGGGGTATGCCAGTGGATAAGCAGCAGGTCTACGTAATCGACATTCAGTCGCTCCAGACTCGCATCCAGTGCAGAGGTAGCCGATTCGAATCCGTGGGCGTCATTCCAGATCTTGGTGTTAGGAATACTTGCTCTCGAGGTGCCCCTGCACCTCGTAGACCTTCGCCGACACCCTTCTCGTTACCGTAGATCGATGCGGTATCCACATGACGATAACCTTCTTCCAGCGCGACACGGACAGCAGCACGCGCCTCCTCGTCACTGGCCTGCCATACACCTAGACCAATTTGGGGTATGCGCTGTGCGTCAGATAGTTGAATGGTCAGCTGTGGCTTTACCATGAATCAATCTCCTAAATTCTTACTGTGCAAAGTGAGATGCTTTCGGCTTACCGGGTAGTGTCTCGCCCTCATGATCACGAAGTTGCAGCGCCGGTCGACATGGAACGCTTTTCAACACCGATGGAAATAGCGAAAAAGATGATGCCGAGCAGGGCTAGGCCTGCGCCAACCCAACCCGTTGATGCCCAGCCGAGTCCACCAGCAATGGCGAGTCCGCCAAGCGATGCACCGACGGCGTTGGATATGTTGAATGCACGTGATTAAGGGCCGCTGCGAGCGTTTGAGCCTCACCAGCAACATTCATCAGACGCACCTGAAGTGCGGGTATCCGTTACCTGGCTCGTAGCTGCAATGCGTTCAGCGTTTCAAGCGTCTGTACCACCAATTCGACTACACCTACGTCGAAGTCCTCACGGTTAGCTTCCTCGTGAGTCCCCTTGTTCAGATACAACCAAACCAAGGACTGTTCAGGTATACCCAAGATATGGTCTAGGGCTTGGATAATAGGTGCTTTGTCTGCGTGTTCAAAATTCGGCGCCCCCCTCAGCTTCGCTCTAATACCCTCGCAGAGATTACGAAGCCCAGGCTCTGCTCCGGAGCCTGCGATTTTCAAAGTCAGCATGCCTTGCTCACAACGCCCCAACCAACCCCACACTTTGCTGGTCAGCATTTCCAACGCTTGTCGCGACGCGCCCAACGCCGCCCTATCATCACCTCGCTCAACAGCCGCACGGGCATTGAGCAGGTAGGACTGCGTCATCGCATTTCCTAGGACGCGAGGATGGTAGTTTCCACTGTGATGCCTGAATGCATAAGCAGCCCAGTGTTCTGGCGCGACGTGGTTCTGGATGTCCTTGATGAATTCGTTGCTGTGGCAGGTCACGATGATTTGCGTACCCGTGAAACGGTCGCTTTCAAATATCGTCTCTCTTATGCCCTGGCGGTGTTCGTGATCAATAGCGTTAATGGCATCGTCGAATACGATTACGGGAGCTCTGATACTCAGACACTTTGCCAACAAAATGGAAAGGCCCAGGCATCTCACATGACCTTCACTGAGAATCTGTAGTGCGTCGATGCGGGCAGCAGGTGTGCCACGAAAGCTCAACTCGATACGTCCCTCCCCTGTCACTGGTAGGTACAGGGCTGACAGCTTGTCTGCGTCCAAATCGCGCACATTGAACTCGTTGTAAAGCTCCAACGTCAGGGCATTCAGGCCGGCCATTAAAGTACCTGGCAGTTCGGTACGGTAACGGCGCAAGAGACTTAAAAACTGGTCGTAGGCGTTGCGTATACGTGTATCGCGAGCAATCGCTTCCACCTCCTCAGCAACCTGTTGGATAAGCGGTGCGTTGTCAGCAGCGAACGCCACGATTCTAGCTCTGGCATCTGTGACAGCTTGCAAGGTTTGCAGGCGATTGGAAGCTAATGTAGTTACACCGATGCGAGCCTGATTAAGCCCGTCGCGCTCGTCGATTAAATCTTGGCGATTATCCAGGATCACTCGAGATGCGACGTCACGCGCTTCGAGTTCGGTTGCCAAATCAACTGCTCTCTGGGCTAACGATTTGCCTGTTTCATCAGGTTGGAAACCATCCACCCACCACGCCCGCTGAGCATCGACACCTGGATCCGCAAGATAGCGTTGCACAGGTAATGGACTCTGAATCGTTGCTCCTACACGTTGCGCGAAGGTAGCTAGAAATATCCGCAATGCTTCCGACGCGGCGTTTCGTGCAGCAATTGCAGTCCGCTGACGTGCTTGCAGCTCAGCCAGCTCCCTCAAACCTGCTAGGCCATCGTTGGCCTTTTGATACGGATTGTGGAGAGCCTGATAGTCGCCAGCAAGCGGGGTATCACAGGCAGGACATTGATCGCCAACGACCTGTTGAAGACCTAGGACAGCTGTATATAGATCCTGAAATGAGATGTCGTTACTGCGCTTTGCTAGCTGACCTTCAAGATCATTTAGAGCCTTTTGCGCCGTTTCCGATGCGCTGTAGGCATTGATGAGAGCGGTAGCACTCACGCCGAATATTGTAGGGGCTGGCTGGTTGATCGCCTGCTCGAGTTCCTGCAAGCGCCCTGGATACTCTGCGCTGCCTATGGCAGCCAAAAGCTGCGCATAGGTCATTCCTTGGCTGTAGGCATTGGCGTAGTTCTGCTCTGCCTGAGCATGTCGGATTAATGCAGCGCCCTCGTCCGCAACGGTCGCATTATCTTGATTCAACGTCGCTTGCTTGGCCACGAGCTCCTGGTTTTTCACAGCCACCAACGTTAGTTGACCCTCCATAGAATCATTGAAGTGCCCAACGAAATCATTGAACTGATCTATACCAAAGAGAGCGGCTATCAGCTCGGTTTTCTGCCCTGCAGGCTTTGCAGCTATGCGAGAGAATGCGTCTATTCGATTCTTCTCGACGAAGCAGATGCGGTACGTGTCTGCGTCCGCCATCACAGGTCTATGCCGACCATCAAAATCGGTTGCGAGTAATACTGGCCGGGCAAAACGGCCCTCGTGCGAGTTGGCAAGATAACGGTCAGCTGCAATCCGTTTGATGTCCCCCTCGTCCACAGCCCCGAGCAAGGCAAACTCCAACGCCTCACACAGGCTGGTTTTTCCGCTGCCATTCGGGCCGTAAAACATGACAATCCGTTTTTGCAGCTCGAATGGCTCAGGTTGTCTGAACCCTCGAAATGGCCCCACTGTAAGATGATGCAGCTTACGAAAAGCCCATCCTGCTCTGGCCTCGGCGGCCTGGGGCACTGGCTCATCAGGGGACGTTGCAGTGAGGGATAAGCGTGCAAATTCGCTCAACACAGAGGATCGTTGGCTGCGCTGCCTGGAGCTTGCTGCGACGGCAGGGAAATTCTCCGACACCATATTGGCGAATCGACGAGCGTCGTCGGAAGCTCCGCTGTCTGGGCGGTGAAGCCAATGAACGAATTGCTGGAAATCCTGCAATGCCGACGTCATCCATTTCTCCCGGCGCTGCACATGAGCGCGCTGTCTTACAATACATCGACCAAGAACAGAAACCTACTTCGTCGGACTGACTCCTTTTTACTAGGCTTCACGGCCATGCTAGCTTAGTACCCCCTACCAATGATGATGTTAAGTATATGTTTGAACCGAAAGATGTTGACTCCGATGACGTCACCTATAACTGGTCTAGCTACAGCTGCCGTGAAACACCTTCTGCCGAAGACTATTTGGAATACGCTCGAATGGATCTGGCTGATGGAACGGAGTCAAGAAATCTCATTAATGCATTAGCAAACGCTAAAAGAGCACTTCATCTACGAATGGAAGATGTATGCCTAGGTTTCGGTTGCATCTCATTAACTCGTGTTAAAAACTTCCATCTTCTTTCGGACTATATACTTAAATGCGGCCTACCCTCGCCAAGCGTATTGGAGAAATTCAACAAGCTTAGAAATGTTACCGAGCATAGCTACGAAGTTCCATCACTCGAAATGGTAGAAATCTATACTGGAGTAGCACACCTATTTTTAAGTGCAACAGATAGATGGTCGGTGAGACACCCATATGAGATCGACACTTGTGTAACAGACAAGTCAGGTACAAAACAGCTTAGGCACATATTTTTCAACTGGCAGAAGGGTGAAGTAACCCTTAAAATTCGCGACCTCGACAGTAAACCTTACGAATTCCCTCACAGCATAACTTATACAAATAAAGATAAAGAATTCTTCGACTGGGTGACGTATGGAGTGAAGCACAGCTCTTGATCCCAACATGTGCGTCTTCAGCCGCATATCGATCCTAAAGAGTCTCTCGAAGCCCCCCCTGCGGCCATGATGTTTTCCACGACACGGGCGAAGCCTTGCTAGGCTACCCGTGATTCATTCATCGGTGTTAAAGGGAGTGCGCGAAGGCGGCTGAATATTATTCATCCTGTGTTTAAGAGGCCTCAGCCTCAATCAGGCGTAAACGTATTTTCTTGCGGCGACAGTTTTATCCTGAGGCAGGTGCCTTGATACCGTGATTTTTTGTAGGGTTCAAAAAGCCTTAAAGCCAGCCTTAAAGTGATTGAATGGATAGCATTGTTTCCGCTCGTCGGGGGCGTTAGTCTCGCTGGCATAACGTATGCATTTTTTAATCAAGATCTCTAGCTTTCGTTTGCTGACTACACTCATGAGAAATTCAGAGGGCATGCGATGAATCTCAAACAAAAAATTACTTATACATGCGCTTCTTTTATGCTGATTGCGATCAGCGGATGTAGTGGGTTCAAATATTCACCTTTCCCAAAATTCGGGGGTAAGATCGAAGGCTACGCATGGTGCAGCTCTCGCTACCTAGATATGGTAGATGCATACCAGACACCGCCACGCAACCCAAGCGGGGAAACCGCACGAAAACTTAAGCTTGCGAAGGACGGTTATGTTTACGCGCTGGCAGCCACACTGACACTCCAGCACGATGACGTTAAAAATCCTTACAACTTTGGTACACTAGGGTATTTGAAATCCATACCAGAGTTAACCGAAGATCAGTGGAATGGTTTTCAAGCCGAGACGTTTAACTATCGAAATCAAATGACCGGCCAAAACGAGATGATTATTGCGTTTCGGGGCTCCGATCAATTATTTATAGACTACTTTTTTCAGAACTTTTCTGTTTGGCAACTGCAGAACAAGCCAGCTCGGGAGTATGTTAAAAAAGCTGTTGAATATAGAAACTCCCATCGAGAGTTATTCGGAGACAAGGTTGTTGTAACTGGTAACTCGCTCGGTGGGGGACTGGCCGCGCACGTGACCAACCATCAAGAGACCGGGGAGGTGATCACTGAAGCGTGGGCCTTCAATCCAAGCCCAAGGCCTGGCGTGTCGCCCCCGGATGGCGGAAATCCCAAGATACGGCTCCTATCGACTAGCTCAGAAGTTTTAAATATATCAAACCGCAGGCAAATCGGTGCACAGCCGCAAAATCGGTACACCGGCTTTAATCTCATTGAAAGCAGCTCTATCTATAATCACTACCGATGGGTTTTGGCAAGGGAAATTTTGTGGTACGCCGATTTGGCAATGTACTTTGAAAAGGGCACGAACGAAATCGATAGTGAACCGCTTAAAATCATTAGATCTCAAAGTATTTCGGATGCTGACTGTGCAATTACGGAGCAGAAAATAGCCTCCCAGCGAGCTGAATATAACCATAGGTCGTCGACAGGCAATGGAGCATCTCGAGGTGTTATTCCTGTCGATGAAACAACTGCCATTGATAAAATATTAAACGAATAGGTGTGATAGCGGCGGGCGCGTCTGGATTAGTAAGAAATACGATCCAGACAATGCCAAGATAAGGATGTATTTCTTCATAGGGTTGTCCAGCGAACAGTTGCCATTCATCGAAGCGCTTGTGCGTTAACCGAATGACCGAGGTGACAATACCATACAAACAAGGGTCTTCGAGAAGATCAGAATTTACATTCACCAAGAGGATCATTTCATAAAATGGTGATTCGAGCTTTTAGCCTTAGAGGAGCTACTTACAAGGTCAGACAAAAAGACATTTTTTGCAAATAGCCCCTTCCAAATCACTGTAAAATCCGTGGGGTTGGGTGGAGCGTTCGTGACAACCGCAGGAACTCATGCAGGCTCGAACGACCATTACCCCGCTGAAACGTGGCAAGCACGTAGCGGGAGTTCTCGGTAGTCATCACCCAGAACTTACCCTCGCGTTCGACCTTCAAGACGTCTGAAGTACGAATCAGATGACCATCGCCGAATCGACCGTACTGGTCTTTTCGCTTGTGGCCAAAAACCACACCAATACCTGCGCGCGCCCTGATGGATACTCCGCAAAGGTACGCAGTGACCGGTATGTCGAAGCCCTGCTCTTGAGCCCTTATAATTCGCTTCAGATCAAAATCTGTATGGCGTTTGCCGTGAAAATTCACATCTAGTGTGTCCAGCATCGTTGGGCTCCGGTTGCGGTCTGTATGGAGTTATCAAGAATTGCACACGCAACCAGGCGCGCTGGTATCGTGGGGGATTACTGGTAAATTTCAGGCTGATCGAATCATGCTTGAGAGAAAGACGGGCCTCAGGTTGGCCAGCGCTTCAATCTTGAAGTCTCGCTGGTGTGAGGTGTGATACACCGCCCCCTTAGCCACTTCCAGCAAGCAAACCTCAGAACCAGACCTGTCCTCACCTACGGTTACTCTAGTTAACCGCTCCATCTGCCAGCCTCCGGACTTATTCATCCAAGATGGCGTCACAGCCATAATCTCGGTGATAGCTAAATCCGCACCTTGGCTTACCAACATTTTTTGAAGCTGGTGGGTGTCGTCAATCATCACCGCGCACTCGCTGAGCCGACCCTCGTTTTCGACGCTAAGGGTTAAGTGATACCAAGGCGTTCGGAGCAGCCTTGAGACTCCGCGCCAATGGGACACGCCTTCCCCGAACATTCCTGGGACGCCTATCAGGTCGTTGTCTAAGGTTCTGAACATGTGTCGCCTCAAGCTGCTGGAGCACGTCAGTTGCCCAGCAGAACCGGTGGGTAATCAGAAAAGGGAAAATATCGCTTCGATAGAAGCAGACTTACGATGGCCTGGCCCGAGCAAGACGTAGACGGAGTTGCGTGTGGCAAACAGGAAGCCCTCTTCGAAGGTCGTACCCATACTTGAGCGCACCCAATGACCAGGCTCGAAACGGCGCTGCTCATCCTCCACGACTTTGTGGGCAAACATAAACATTGGCTGGCAGCCTGCAGCGGTTACTTTTGCTCGCTCTTCGTCGGTGACGATGGCGTCGAGGATTGTCCATTCTTCTACGGCGCAGAGGGGCATCCATTTGTAGCGCTTTCTGGCTGCAGCCATCACGGCTTCGAGACCCAGGTCAGAACCCATCAGGCTGACACCGGGATCGCCCAGCAGACCGTCTTGAATGGGACTATCCACGTCCACCTCCCCGATCACTGAATTTTTCATAAATTGTCAGACCCGTGTCGCTACCAACTCCCCCCAAATGGAGGCTTTGACCTTAGGAAGCGGGAGTGGAGTTGCCATCACATATACAATAATACCTCATATTGATGTTTATCGGAAACCCTGTGGTATGGCTATATCCTGACTTTTGGCCAACCCATGCACCTCAAAATTGCCCTAGCCGGCGCCCTAAGGGCTCTTAGGCTGAATCGCCGCTTTCGGTATGAAAAGCTATCTGACGCCAGCGCGAGATCGAAAATCAGCGCTCTCGAGCGTGGAGAAACGAGTATTACGCTCGAAAAATTTGAAAGCTTGGCTGAAGCACTCGAGATTGATCCGCTTGCCCTGATGGCTTTGTGCATGTCTGCACGCCTTGGAACGTCCTACCCTCGCCTCATAGAAGAGGCACTAGAGCAGCTTCGAGCATTTGAAGCTGAGGGGGGTATAGGGCTGCTAGCAGAGCAATTCGCGGATGGAGCGCTGATTCAGCGTACGCGTGGAAAACCTCAGAAAATTGAAAACCTCGAGGCCGTCAGGAAGCTCAAGGCGGAAGGTATGACACAAGCGCAGATCGCTCAGGAATTGGGTTTCTCCCCTAGCGTTGTCAATCGTCACTGGAAGCGGATTTTGAGCCAGGAGCAGCAGGTCAATCGATAGGCGTGAAGGAGCGTCGCATTTTCGATCACCTACAACTAGCCACTACCGGTCATACGCGCCCGGCATGGGTTGGCTCACTGGCTTAACGAATCTTGAGGCAACCTCTAACGCGAGCATGTCAATCAACTGTATCCAAGGAGTCGAGCAAATGCTCATTTTCAGGAACCAGGGATCTGACGAGAGGCGAGTTAAGGAGAGGCTTTAGGCAATTCGGCTAGACGGCGAATCGTGTCATTACGCAAAAAAATAAATCACGGGCCGGCTTGGCCAAGCCGTCGGAGGGGATGGCTCTTATCTAAGAAAAACCATAAAAAACAGCTAGCTACTGAAGCGAGGATATGTCCCCTGCAGGAATCGAACCTGCACCTAGCCCTTAGGAGGGGCTCGTTCTATCCGTTGAACTAAGAGGACACGACAGCAGAATTTTCCTTCACATTTGCTTCAAAAACAAGATGAGCGGCAATGCTCACCAATGCGCAGCAAACTCAGACAGATCCTGACGGAACTAGGCTGAGCTCCCCCAGCAGCAGGGGCTGATGCTCTCTCTCCAATGTGCAGCAGATTTTTGTCCTGATAAGAACCTGCAACCTTCCCCTTAGGAGGGGGATGCTCTATCCAATTGAGCTACTGAGACAAATAACGGCGTGCATGGTAACGGGCATCCCTTAATTTGTCATGTCGTCCTTGGGCTTTTTAACTGTCAGGCGCTGCGCGACAGGGTCCCCTGCCTGAACACTCTGCAGCCAATATCGATACGAACAATAAATCACGCATCACTCACATCGTGCAATTTGCACTACAGCCAAATGCCATCATTGCAATTTGCAATCCAAGACCCCCTAAAAATTACCGTAACACGCTGTATTTAAAGGATTTTATCGAGAATTCAAGTTGGCACGAAGACTGCTCTATTAACAGTATTCCGTCCATGCCCTCAGAGGTGGCAGCCATGAATAGCACCCTGATTCTATTAAACGCCGTTGCTCTAGTCGTGCTGGTGGTTTTTCACTTTCAACCCGTGGCGACCCAGACCGAGCAGACAGCCGATGTGGCTGGCACTTACGAGAAACCTCTGAAGGTCCTGCCCCAACGCGCCGTTATGTCAGGCAATACCCAGATATCGCCGCAACTGGCCGCCGAACAGGCTGCTGCCATTCAGAACAGCCAAGACGAGCGCTGGGCATTTTAAAAAGAGCGTAAATACTCATGTCAAAAATTGCTTTTGGATTGTTGATGATGGCGTTGTTCAGCCTGGCCCTTGATGTGGTCACTCAGGGAGCGTTTGGCAATGCGCCTTTAATCGCGGCAGTGGTATTTTTTGCAAGCTGGCTGATGGCGCGAATCATCGGGCGCAGGATCAAGTTCGACCCGCAGTTACGCTGAGCCTGTTTTTATGCCCTCATCGATGATGGCCAGGAGTCGTTGCACCGCACTCGACAAGGCTGCCGAGTTGTCCAGCAGGTGAATACGCTCACCGTGTATCGCCTGCGTAGTCTCAAGAAACGATCGATTTCGCTCAAGCCGGGCGAAGATCTCTTCTCTCGTCTCACGACCACGCGCCAATAAGCGCTGCTGCAAGACCGGGGTTTCAACTCGCAACATAATGGGCAACAAGTCAGGGTAACGTTCCCGCGCATGCTTTAAGTGCCCCCGAGACCCGTTGACCAGTACATGGCGACCCGCTCTCAACCACTCATCAATCTGCACGGGAATGCCATATTCCAGCCCATTGGCTTGCCAATGCAGGGCAAACGCACCCTGAGCCTTGAGCACCTGAAACTCTTCGACAGAGACACCACGCGCCTCCTCCCCCAAAGCCTCCGGGGAGCGGGTGATGACACGTTGAATGACTTCACATCCGCGGCGCGCCAGATAAGGCCGAACCGCGTCAATCAGGCTATCCTTGCCGGAGCCCGAGGGGCCCATCAAATAAATAAGTTTGCCTGACATGCTTTGGATCTCCGGGGGCTTGACCGCCCGTATAACTGCGCCCAACCTCATTGATGTCTACAGGTAAGGGGCCGAGTAATGACTTTCAAGCACATGATGTCGTGCAAATCTATCCGAACGGATATTTTTTAAAGAAAAATGTAGCGGTATGCCTCAATTCAGCGCACATTTTGATCATGGCTACTGGCATAAAGCCTGTATCCGGTTCAATATTTGTCACAGAATTGACGCCAGGGAAGTGGCGGATTTGAGGCATGATGCGCGCCTCTTAACAATTCAGGTTGAACATTTGGTCAAAAGGATGGTCATAAGTGCCATCCCGCGGCCAATTCCGAGAACCGCTCCCCTGAACTAACCGGTTAACTATAATGCGCCCATTGAAACAGGCAATTTACTCAAGCCGTACGGCTGACAAGTTCGTCGTACGCCTGCCAGACGGAATGCGCGAGCGTATTGCCGAAGTGGCTCGCGAACATCACCGCAGCATGAACTCAGAAATCATTGCTCGACTGGAGCAAAGTCTTATTCAGGAAGGATCCCTGGGTGATGATCTGAGCATGCGCCTGGACAGCCCAGAGCTTTCCCTGCATGAACGCGAATTGCTGCAACGCTTTCGCCAGCTTTCGCACCGTCAACAAAATGCACTGGTAGCTCTGATCGCTCACGATGCTGAAGCAGCCGCCAAAGCATCCTGATCTACCTGCCATAAAAAAAGCCAGCTCAGCTGGCTTTTTTTATGGACGTCATTTACGCCTGGGGCGGATCAAAGCAGGAAGATCGTTGCCAACCCAAGGAAGATAAAGAACCCGCCACTGTCTGTCATGGCGGTAATCATGACACTGGCGCCCATGGCCGGGTCACGCCCCAATTTGGCCAGCGTCATGGGGATCAGTACACCCATAAGCGCAGCCAGCAACAGGTTAAGGGTCATTGCGGCCGTCATCACGATCCCAAGCGACCAACTGCCATACAGCATATAGGCCACTACGCCAATCACACCGCCCCACACCAGACCGTTAATCAGGCCCACGGCCAGCTCCTTGCGCATCAAACGCGAAGTGCTGCCGGTGTTGACCTGATCAAGCGCCATGGCCCGTACGATCATGGTGATGGTCTGGTTGCCGGAGTTGCCGCCAATACCCGCCACAATGGGCATCAGCGCGGCCAGCGCCACCAGCTTTTCAATGGAACCTTCAAACAGCCCGATAACGCGCGAGGCGATGAACGCCGTCACCAGATTGACCGCCAACCAGGCCCAACGGTTACGCAGCGACTTCCAGACTGACGCAAAGATGTCTTCTTCTTCGCGCAAACCCGCCATATTGAGGACTTCGCTTTCGCTTTCCTCACGAATCAAATCGACCATTTCATCGATGGTCAGACGGCCGATCAGCTTGCCGTTCTTGTCGACCACCGGGGCAGAGATCAAGTCATAACGCTCGAAGGCTTGCGCAGCATCGTAGGCGTCTTCATCTGGCTGGAAACTCACCGGGTCGCTGGCCATCACATCGACCACTTGCTTTTCGGGATCATTAACCAGCAAACGCTTGATCGGCAGCACGCCTTTGAGCACGCCGTCATAATCGACCACAAACAGCTTATCGGTATGGCCCGGCAACTCTTTGAGCCGGCGCAGGTAGCGCAATACCACTTCAAGGCTGACATCCTCGCGGATTGTCACCATCTCGAAGTCCATTAAGGCGCCGACCTGGTTCTCGTTATACGACAGCGCGGAGCGAACACGCTCACGCTGCTGGGCATCGAGGGTCTCCATCAGCTCATGGACAACGTCTCGCGGCAGCTCGGGAGCCAGGTCAGCGAGTTCGTCAGCGTCCATCTCCTTGGCTGCTGCCAGGAGCTCGTGATCGTCCATGTCGGCGATCAGGGTTTCACGTACGGAGTCAGAAACTTCAAGCAGGATGTCGCCATCACGGTCAGCCTTGACCAGCTGCCAGACCGTTAAACGGTCGTCCAGGGGCAAAGCTTCCAGGATGTAGGCAACGTCCGCGGAGTGCAAGTCTTCGAGCTTGCGCTGGAGTTCAACAAGATTTTGCCGATGAACCAGGTTTTCAACCCGGTCATGGTGATGGCCTTCCTGACGATGAGTCAGATCTTCGACCACACGCTGGCGGTTGAGCAGTTCAATTACTTGAGCAAGACGGCTTTGCAGGCTGTCTTGGGTTTTCTTTACTTCAACTTCGGTCATAGGCGAGCTCCACTCCCAGCAGCAGGGCACGCCGGAAGGATCAATCAGTCAATTCATGATTGGAAAAACAGGATGCTAAGTAACTACTGGGTAAGTCCATGGAGGTATTCCACAAGCCCCGGCGGGGCTGACGGGCGCAATCATACACGGCTTAAAAATTAAAGACGCTAAAAATCTCGGCGTTAACAGATGCTTGCGAGGCGTTTTTAGTATTTACCTTGAAAGCTCATATTGCGACGAACACCAAACCCGGCAGAGCACATACCCAGGGTCTCGCCGGTGGCCTGAGATACGGGCAACCCATCGCGAACGCTCAATTTGTAACGGTTCTGAGGGCGAATGCCCCTACATGGTCGCCGATAAAGAGGAAGGTTGGGTGAAGCCGGCTTAAGCCCGACGAAGGTTAACCGCATTTTGCGAACGTTCGGTACTCAGTCGCAGCTCTCACGCCTGTGTATCTATCCGACATCGCCTTGGCAGGTTAATTCAAGAGCAGTTGCTGCTCACGAAATTTCTTAAATCGCAGACAGCAAAAAGCCCGCACAATGTGCAGGCTTTTTGGTGTTTGGTGCACTCGACAGGATTCGAACCTGTGACCGCTCGGTTCGTAGCCGAGTACTCTATCCAGCTGAGCTACGAGTGCAAGTTGTGTTTGTTAGACCAGACCACCCTGGTTGAAGCAAAGTTAACCGCCGAAGCAACTAACTCTTAATTGGTGCACTCGACAGGATTCGAACCTGTGACCGCTCGGTTCGTAGCCGAGTACTCTATCCAGCTGAGCTACGAGTGCAAGTTGTGTTTGTTAGACCAGACCACCCTGGTTGAAGCAAAGTTAACTACCGAAGCAACTAACTCTTAAATGGTGCACTCGACAGGATTCGAACCTGTGACCGCTCGGTTCGTAGCCGAGTACTCTATCCAGCTGAGCTACGAGTGCATTTGAAGCTGCGTATTATAGACCGTTAAATCTCTCTGCCAAGCTTTTTTTTCAATAATTTCAACAACTTACTGAAACCGGCTAGATTTGAACGTGCTACATAAATAATGGCGGAGAAGGGGGGATTCGAACCCCCGACACCCTTTTGAGATGTACTCCCTTAGCAGGGGAGCGCCTTCGGCCACTCGGCCACCTCTCCGCAACACGGGGCGTATAATAACCAGCCTTTTCCCCGTATGCAACTAAAAACTTAAATAAAATTAAAGACTTGGTTCTTCGTCCTTTTCCTTCTTGATCCTCAGGTAGATTTCCTCACGGTGTACAGCCACTTCCTTGGGGGCATTCACACCTATACGCACTTGGTTTCCTTTAACCCCAAGCACGGTCACCGTAATCTCACCATCGCCTATGATCAGGCTTTCCGCGCATCGGCGAGTCAAAATCAGCATACGTTTCTCCTCACGCTATTCAATTCAGGGACAACAGTCTGCAAAAAAAAGGGGCTTGGGACTACTAGCTAAATAGCTATAGCCCGCTGCCCCAAGTATTGACCAACATGACGGAGTGCGTTCATGCAGATCAAAAAAACAAAGGGCGCGGATCAACCTCGCCCTTGGCAACACTTACTCGCCCTGACGGGCCGGTGCATCCAATTCAAAAGCGGTGTGCAGGGAACGCACGGCCAGCTCCAGGTACTTCTCTTCGATCACCACTGACACTTTGATCTCGGACGTCGAGATCATCAGGATATTGATGTTCTCTTTGGCCAACGATTCAAACATGCGGCTGGCAACACCCGCGTGAGAGCGCATGCCCACGCCGACGATCGAAACCTTGGCAATGTTGGTGTCACCCACCACTTCACGCGCACCGATCTCTTTAGCGGTGTTTTCGAGCACCTGGTATGCCGCCTTGTAGTCATTGCGGTGCACGGTAAAGGTGAAGTCGGTGGTGTTATCGTGCGCAACGTTCTGCACGATCATGTCGACTTCAATGTTGGCCGCGCTGATAGGCCCCAGAATCTTGAACGCCACGCCCGGAGTGTCTGGCACACCACGGATGGTCAGCTTGGCTTCGTCGCGGTTGAAAGCGATGCCAGAAATGATCGGCTGTTCCATGGATTCCTCTTCATCAATAGTAATGAGGGTGCCCGGCCCCTCTTTGAAGCTGTGCAATACGCGCAGCGGAACGTTGTACTTGCCTGCGAACTCGACAGCGCGAATCTGCAACACCTTGGAGCCAAGGCTGGCCATTTCGAGCATTTCTTCGAAGGTGATCTTTTCCAGACGCTGAGCCTTGGCCACAACCCGTGGGTCCGTGGTGTAGACGCCATCAACATCGGTGTAGATCTGGCATTCATCAGCTTTCAAAGCTGCCGCCAAGGCCACACCGGTGGTGTCAGAGCCGCCACGCCCCAAGGTCGTGATGTTGCCGTGCTCATCAACCCCCTGGAAGCCCGCCACGACGACAACGCGCCCGGCGCTGAGGTCGGAGCGAATCTTTTCATCGTCAATCTTCAGAATGCGGGCTTTGGTGTGCGAACTGTCGGTGAGGATACGCACCTGGCTGCCGGTGTAAGACACCGCGGGCACGCCACGCTTGTTCAGCGCCATCGCCAGCAAGCCAATCGTCACCTGCTCGCCAGTGGACACAATCACATCCAGTTCACGAGGCAACGGCTGATCGCTGATCTGTTTGGCCAGTTCGATCAGGCGATTGGTCTCGCCACTCATCGCAGAAAGCACAATCACCAGATCGTTGCCGGCTTCGCGAAACTTCTTAACTTTATCGGCGACCTGCTCGATTCTCTCGACAGTGCCGACCGAGGTGCCTCCAAATTTTTGTACGATCAAAGCCATTTCAAAGCAGCCTCAGCCCATAAAGGGCGCCCATTTATCATTCAAACGACGCGCGGCCACTAGACGACCGCGCGTACTGGACCTCAGATACCCTGTTCGACAAATGGCGCAGTCAGGGCCAGCGCGGCATCCAGAGCGGCGGCATCAACACCACCACCCTGCGCCATGTCAGGACGACCACCGCCCTTCCCGCCCACTGCCGCAGCGGCCTGTTTCATCAAATCACCGGCTTTGAGTTGGCCAGTCAGGTCTTTGGTTACGCCTGCAACCAGTACAACCTTGTCTTCATGAACACTGCCCAGCAGGATCACTGCACGGCCGAGTTTGTTCTTCAGTTGATCAACCAGCGCCAGTAGCGCCTTGCCGTCTTGACCGTCCAGGCGGGCAGCCAACACTTTTACGCCTTTTACATCCACCGCAGACGATGACAGATCATCGCCCGCCGCGCTTGCGGCCTTGGCCTGCAATTGTTCGAGTTGTTTTTCCAGCTGGCGATTACGCTCGAGCACGGCCGACAGTTTGTCGATCAAGTTCTCGCGCGAACCTTTGATCAGGCTGGCGGCTTCCTTTAGCTGCTCTTCAGCGGCGTTCAGATACGCCAGAGCGGCTGCACCGGTCACCGCTTCAATACGACGAATGCCCGAGGCTACGCCGCTTTCGCTGGTGATTTTGAACAGGCCGATATCGCCGGTACGGCTGGCATGAATGCCACCGCACAACTCAACCGAGAAATCCCCGCCCATGCTCAGTACGCGAACGCTGTCGCCGTACTTCTCGCCAAACAGTGCCATGGCACCTTTTTGCTTGGCGGTTTCGATGTCGGTTTCCTGCATCTCAACCGGTGTGTTCTTGCGAATCTCGGTGTTGACGATGTCTTCCAGCGCCTTGATTTGCTCAGGCTTGATGGATTCGAAGTGGCTGAAGTCAAAACGCAGGCGCTGACTGTCGACCAACGAACCTTTCTGCTGCACGTGCTCACCCAGCACCTGGCGCAAAGCCGCGTGCAACAAGTGAGTGGCGGAGTGATTCAATGCCGTGGCGTGACGCACATCCGCATCAACCTGAGTCGTAACGGTTTCGCCGACCTTCAAGGCACCGGCTACCACAGCGCCGTGATGCAGGAATGCGCCACCCGTTTTAGTGGTGTCGCGCACATCAAAGCGGGCTGCGCCGGCTTGCAGGTAACCGCAATCACCGACCTGCCCGCCCGACTCGGCGTAGAACGGCGTCTGATCGAGCACCACCACGCCTTCGTCGCCTTCATTAAGGAAGTCGACCGATTTGCCTTCTTTATAGAGAGCAATCACTTTGGCCGAACCTTCTGTGGCGCTGTAACCGATGAATTCGGTTGGCACGTCCACTTTGACCAATGTGTTGTAGTCCAGACCGAACGAGCTGGCCGAACGCGCGCGCACCCGCTGGGCTTCCATCTCGCGTTCAAAACCGGCTTCATCCACGGTCAGATTACGTTCGCGGGCAATGTCAGCCGTCAGGTCCATCGGAAAACCGTAGGTGTCGTACAACTTGAACACCACGTCGCCCGGCACAACCGTGCCTTTGAGCTCAGCCAGATCCTGCTCAAGGATCTTCAGGCCCTGCTCCAGGGTCTTGGAGAATTGTTCTTCTTCGGCTTTAAGCACGCGCTCGATGTTGGCCTGCTCGCGCACCAGTTCCGGAAAGCTGGCACCCATCTCGGCCACCAGGGCCGCAACGATCTTGTAGAAGAAGTTGCCGGTTGCGCCCAGTTTGTTGCCATGACGGCACGCACGACGAATGATGCGTCGCAGCACATAGCCACGGCCTTCGTTGGAAGGCAGCACGCCGTCAGCAATCAGGAAGCTGCACGAGCGAATGTGGTCGGCCACGACTTTAAGCGAGGCCTGACCTTCGTTGGCGCAACCAATCGCTTCGGCAGCGGCTTTCAACAGGCTCTGGAACAGGTCGATGTCGTAGTTGGAGTTAACGTGCTGCATCACCGCACTGATCCGCTCCAGGCCCATGCCGGTGTCTACCGACGGCGCTGGCAACGGATGCAACACACCATCGGCGGTGCGGTTGAACTGCATGAACACGTTGTTCCAGATTTCGATGTAACGGTCACCGTCTTCATCTGGCGAGCCCGGTGGGCCACCCCAGATTTCAGGGCCATGATCGTAAAAAATCTCGGTGCACGGGCCGCACGGGCCGGTATCGCCCATGGTCCAGAAGTTATCGGACGCGTACGGAGCACCCTTGTTGTCGCCGATGCGGATCATGCGCTCAGGCGGCACGCCCACATCTTTGGTCCAGATATCGTAGGCCTCGTCATCACTGGCGTAGACCGTCACCCACAGTTTGTCTTGAGGCAGTTTCAAAACGCCGGTCAGGAACGTCCAGGCGAAGTTGATCGCATCTTTCTTGAAATAGTCGCCAAAGCTGAAGTTGCCGAGCATTTCGAAAAAAGTGTGGTGACGTGCGGTGTAACCGACGTTTTCCAGATCGCTGTTCTTGCCACCGGCACGCACGCACTTCTGGCTGCTGGTTGCACGGGTGTAGGCTCGTTTTTCCTGACCCAGGAAGCAGTCCTTGAACTGATTCATCCCCGCGTTGGTGAACAGCAGGGTCGGGTCGTTATTCGGCACCAAGGAGCTGGAAGGGACACGGGTGTGACCTTGCTCCTCGAAGAAGCGAAGGAAGGCTTCACGGATTTCTGCGCTTTTCATAGGTTCTTCCACGGAGGCTGCGGCCAGAGGCAAGTCAATCATGTCCAACGACAATGCGACTCGCAAAGGGCCGCATTATATCGGCCCTTCGCCTTGGGTACAGCGTGTTTATACGATAGGCGCAAGCAATTGGACGGCCTGCGCACTCATAGACGGTTAAATTGAGTGAAAACGTCGATCACTTGCTCAATTTGCCCGCGACTGACGTCCATATGCGTCACCATACGCAAGCGCGGTGCGGCCGTCAGCTTGATGCTGTGTTCGCCAGCCAGGGCCTTCAAGGCTTGCGACCGGTCGCCCAACTGCACGTACACCATATTGGTCTGTACCGGCTCAACCTCGTAACCCGCCGCCCGCAACCCTTCGGCCAGCAGTTGAGCATTATCATGGTCATGCGCCAGGCGTTCGACCTGGTTGTCCAGCGCATACAGGCCCGCAGCCGCTAACTGGCCAGCTTGACGCATGCCGCCGCCAACCATCTTGCGCAACCGTCGTGCCTTACCGATCAGCTCGCCCGTTCCACACAGCACTGACCCCACCGGCGCGCCCAGCCCTTTGGACAGGCACACCGAGACCGAATCAAAATGGCGCGTTATATCGGCGGCGTCGACGCCCAATTTAATGGCCGCGTTGTACAGCCGCGCACCATCCAGATGTAGCGCAAGGCCATGTTCGCGGGTCAGACGGCTTGCCGCGGCCAGATACTCAACAGGCAAGACTTTGCCCTGCATGGTGTTTTCCAGCGCCAGCAGGCGCGTGCGAGCGAAGTGAAAATCGTCCGGTTTGATCGCCGCCGCCACATGATTCAGATCCAGACTGCCATCTGCCTGGTTCTCCAGCGGCTGGGGCTGGATTGAGCCCAGTACCGCGGCCCCGCCCCCTTCATATTTATAGGTATGAGCCTGCTGCCCCACGATGTACTCGTCGCCCCGCCCACAATGCGCCATCAGCGCCAACAGGTTACTCATAGTGCCCGAGGGGACAAAAAGAGCCTGAGCGAACCCAAGCCGCGAGGCCAGTTCGGTCTCAAGCGTGTTAACCGCCGGGTCTTCGCCATAGACATCGTCCCCCAGCGGCGCCCTCGCCATGGCTTCGCGCATGCCGGCACTGGGTTGGGTCACGGTGTCACTACGAAGATCGATAACAGTCATTGAACAAGCCTCGGCAATGTGAGATCAGCACAGGGTGCCAATCGGAGAATTCCATTTCGGATAAGGGTACGGTCGGTACGAATAAGCGCACTCAAGCACTAATATTAGGAATAGCCGGATAAAACAATCAGGAATTTTGATGGCTATTAGCAAAAAGCATCAATGCATCCTTGAAACAGATGTGATACAAAATGTCCGCTGCCAGAAAGGCTGGCGGCAACGTTCTCAGGGCGGGGTGCGACTCCCCACCGGCGGTAATTGCGCGCAATGCGCATAGCCCGCGAGCGCTTGGCAGCCCCCACAGCTTTGGCTACGGGACGGTCAAGGTCAGCAGACCCGGTGTGATCCCGGGGCCGACGGTCATAGTCCGGATGAAGAGAGAACGGGATTGGCGCCAAAGGGCCGTCAACCAGACGGGTTTGCACAGTGCTTATTGCGCACGGCAACCCGTCTGAACGTACCCTTTAATCCCATTCGATTCATATGCCCTGTTTTTCACACAAACAGGAATCTGAACATGCAACCCACAGCAATTCACCACAACGAGCGTGTCGCGTTTATCCAGGCTTCCTGGCACAAAGAGATTGTCGACCAGAGCCGTAAAGGCTTTTTGGCCGAAATGCTGGTGCAGGGTTATCAGGAAAGCGACATCGATTTCTTTGAAGTCGGTGGCGCGTTTGAAATTCCGCTGCACGCCAAACTACTGGCCAAGACCGGTCGTTACGCCGGGATTGTCGGCGCAGCTCTGGTTGTCGACGGTGGTATCTATCGCCACGATTTCGTTGCCCAGTCTGTTGTCAGTGGCCTGATGCAAGTGCAGCTGGAAACTGAAGTACCAGTGTTCTCGGTCAGCCTGACCCCTCACCACTTCCACGCGGGCGAAGAGCATCAAAAGTTTTTCTTCGACCATTTCGTGCACAAAGGTCAGGAAGCAGCCAAAACCTGCGTAGATACCCTGCAAAAAATCCGTGCCATCAAGCGTCTGGATACCCAGCAAAAACGCGCGATGTAAGGGTTCAGATCTCGACTGGCCCATCCTCGGGCCAGTCGAGGTGGACTGCATAGCTATATAGCGCACACATAAAAGTACAAAGGGTTTCAATCGCCATTCAAGAGCGCCAACGCTCGCGATTGTTGAAAACCACTCTTTGGAATTAAGTGTATGTGCCCAACGCCCCCCTCTGTTATTCCTTCCCGTACCCCTCATCATTTTGAGTTCGATGGCAGCGCCAGCGCTGCGCCTGAACGAACGTCTGTTGAAGTGTCCAGAGTTGTGCCCGGTGTCTCAGAGACCACCACACGCAGCATCCTTCATATTGGTGACAACGCCATAATCGTGCGCCACGTGACGCAAAGCGCGCTTTATCCCATACCGATTGATCGACTTGTTTTCACGGCCACAACGTCGCGTGCGTCCATTTTCGTGACAAAAGGCGATCAAGACACGCTTGTGATTGACCTGAACCACGAGCGTTATCAAATAAAACCGGCCAGCGTTAAACAAATTATCGAGATACACACCGGCCATGAGGACGACACGGTATATGTCGTCGATAGCTTTAAAAATCCGTTCCATATTGAAACCGGCGCCGGCAATGACTCGGTCGTCAGCAACGCCGAGGAAACCACCGTCATCACCGGCCAAGGCAATGACATGGTGATGACGGGCGCAGGGAACGCCTATGTCAATACAGGAGACGGCAACGACATTGTCAACGCCAACGGCTCCGGCACAACGGTTGCTTATACCGGCAAGGGGGCAGACTTCATTCGAGCTGGAACTGGCAGGGCTTTTATCGATGCAGGCGAAGGCAATGATGTGGCGGTCGGCGGCCAGGGTCACACTGTCTTGTGGGGTAATGAGGGCGAGGACTTACTCACCGCAGGCTCCGGGTCTAACGTTATCTATGCGGGCAAAGGCCAAGACATTCTTGATGGCGTGAAGGGTAGCGACAAGATTTATACGGGCAGTGATCCTGCCTTTATTACAGACGGCAAGATCGACCTTGGCGAAACGATGAGTCCCCCATCAAGCCGGCCGAACCCAAACATTATAAAAGTCAGCTCAACCCCCCTGTCTGAGTCAGGTTTTATCGTCTTGGGCAGCGAGTCGTTCATTGAACGGGTGCAGGATGATTTAAGGCTGCTGCTGAGTTCTGACGCGGGCCACCGACTGATCTCAGAATTGACCAAGAGCATCCGCAAAAGCAACAAGCCCATCACCATCGCCGAACTCAAACATGTAAAGAATGGCCTTTACATACCGAACATTGGAGACGGGAGGTCTTTTATTCAGGTTGGGAAATCGGGTATTCCAGATTTTGGCGGCACGGTCTATTACAACCCGACATTTTCGAGCAAAGACTCGTTGCCGATTGCAGTCCTCTACCATGAACTGTGTCACGCCTATAACCACGTGACGGGCACCCGGTTTTTAGGCGCGAGCCCAGACGGGCCTGCCGGCGTCAAACAAGCCCCGCTGATCAACAATGTTGAGCTGCAAGCCGTAGGCCTTCCTTGCAACGTAGAGCCTTTCGATTTTGATGGTGATCCCACCACCCCTGCCAGCAAAACCAACCCCAAGCCCTATAGTGAAAACGGTATACGCGAGGAGCTTGGACTGCCCCTGCGTACAACCTATATCTATTATTCAGATGTTTGATCGAGGTTTTTCAGGGTGGCAGGCTCAATGATCATCCCGGCGCGCAAACCATTCTTGACCTTAGGATTGGGAAATATGATTCGCGCGCCCTGCTCTTCAATAACCCAGCACGCATGCCCCGGATCATCGGCCAGCACATAGCCTTTGGGCAATTCATGAAAGTTTTCGACATGAAGCGGCAAATGCAGAATAAATCTGTCGCTGTGCTTGATCACTTCACGGGCGACACTAAACAGCTCCAGACCATCAATTGAATCTTCAGGCTGTTCAGTGCCCTCAATGATGTGTTTCAAGCGCCGTTCAAGGGGCTGCAGGTTCACCCCCTCGTTTTGACCAAACGGCCGTGCCTTACCCAGTTCGAGGGTAAACGCCTCAACCTCGAGTTGCTCATAGGTAAATGCACTGAATACGATGGATGGCTTGTTTTGCAGCAAAACGGCCTGCATACCGGCCGCACGTAGCCTTCCAAGCTCACGACGGGAATGCGCTCGGCCTTCTTTAAAGGGGTACAGCGCGAATTGTTCGATCCTGGATCCACGAATAGCGGTGTGCAGGTCGTAATGCAGTCGGGTACGGTGCGCCACACTGAAAAATGTTGTGGCCAACCGTTCCAGTTCGTGGGCACGCATGGCCTCATAACCGCTGCTGCTTTCGTGACGACCGTTGAACAGTCGGTTGAGATCTTCTTCAACGAACCGAAGGCCCGTGCGCATGGCAGCCGGGTTACCAAACAAAAACAGAATGCGGGCACGAGGTTTTATAACGCCCCGCGCGATGTCGTGTAACAAACGATCAAGCAATTCAATGGGCGCTGTTTCATTGCCGTGGATGCCCGCAGACAGCAGCAGGTCCATGCCACTGTCCTGCGCTTCAGGAGGGCGCACTTCAAGTGCCCCCTCGGCCAGCCAGCGCATCCGCACGCCATCGACAGTCAGTTGAGTTTTCTCGGCCGGTTCACGTCCGGCCAGGGTCAGATCAAGCAGCTTGCCGAGAGCGAGCATAAAGCACCTTTAATCAGTGATTGCAGTCAGGGCCGTGCACGTGACCTTCTTCGTCATCGCTCGGATCGGCCGGTTCCATTTCGAGTTGAAGGCTGACCAGGTTAGTGGCCAACGGACGTAGCAACAGGTTGGCGTATTCAGCATCGCCTTCTTCCACATCAACACCGATCAGCAACTGGCCACGGCCGTCTTGTTGAATCCAGACTTCCTTGCCCTGCCAGATGATCGCCACGCGCGTGCATGAGGTTTCAAGCTGTGTGCCGTCAGTGTCTTCAAGAATCAGTTGCAGGGAATCGCTCATAATTTCGCTCTCATCTTTAGTAAAGTCGCATGCCTGCGGTCTAAGCCGCGAGCACGCGTTTGATCAATTGATCTGAAATGGATAAACCGAACCCAGGTTAAGGATATGCGTCAGTTCATCCAGCGCCGTACGGCATTCGATCAACAACTGCGGGTCGGCCAAATCGTTTTCGCGCAAGGCGTCACGGTAATGCTTGCTCACCCACTGAGTCAGTGTTTCGTACAGCGCTGGCGTCATGATAACGCCCGGATTGACCGCCGACAGTTCCTTTTCATTTAACGCTACCCGCAGACGCAGGCAGGCTGGGCCACCGCCGTTCTGCATGCTCTGCTTGAGGTCAAATACCTTGACCTCGGCAATCGGCCCCGCCGACGCGATCAGTCCTTGCAGATACTGCCAGACACGCGGGTTGGCACGACACTCTTCGGGAACAATCAGTAACATTGAGCCGTTAGCACGGGTCAGTAACTGACTATTGAACAAGTAGGAGCGCACCGCATCCTCAACCGCGACCTGGTCACGAGGCACGCTGATTGACTGGAAGTTGGCGCCACGTGCCGCCAATTTGCCGTGCAGTTCAGCGAGCGTTTGCTCGGTATTCAAAAAAGCATCCTGGTGATGAAACAACAACTCACCATTGCCCACCGCGATCACGTCGTTATGGAACACGCCCTGATCGATCACCGCCGGGTTTTGCTGGGCAAATACTACGCCCTCGTCACTCAGGCCATGCAGCCGTGCCACTGCTTGAGACGCCTCAAGTGTCTGGCGCGCCGGATACTTCTGGGGCGCCGGGTAGCGACTGTCGAACGCGCTGCGCCCGTATACAAAAAACTCAACGCCTGCCTCACCATAATCACGACAGAAACGCGTGTGGTTGGCAGCCCCCTCATCGCCAAACTGAGCCACCGCCGGTAAAGCGGCGTGGTGGGCAAAATGGTCTTGATCGGCAAACATCGCGCCGAGCACACGGCTAGTGGTCGGGTGCTCGATGCTGCGGTGAAACTTGCAGTTCAAGTTGGCCGCTGTGAAATGCACGCGACCATCGGCCGTGTCTGCACTGGGGCTGACCGTCGCCGCATTGGCTACCCACATGCTGGATGCCGAGCAACTGGCGACCAGCAAGGGCATGGCCTCTTTGGCCGCCCGCTCAATTACCTGAGCATCGGAACCGCCAAAACCCACACTGCGCAAAGCTGCCACATCCGGCCTTTCCTGGGGTGCCAATACCCCCTGAACAAATCCCATGTCCATCAGCGCTTTCATCTTTTCCAGGCCTTGCAGCGCGGCTTCCTTGGGGTTCGAAGCCTGCTGACTGTTGCTCTGGGACGCGACGTTGCCGAACGACAAGCCACCATAGTTATGGGTCGGCCCCACTAAACCGTCAAAATTGACTTCAAAGGACTTCATCAGCGAGGCTCCAACAAACTGTTGTAAAAAAAGACGCTACAAGAATATTTCTGTAGTCGCTGCCGAGGGCTGCCAAGAGGCTTGTGTGGCTCTCAAAACGAGTGGCTTCGCCGCCCTCGCAGCCTTCGGCAGCGGCTACATGGCTCTTGTCAGGACAGTCGCACGCCGGGCGTCAACGCCGCGGGCAATGCCAAGGTCGCGGTTTCAAGCGACGCCACCGGATACGCGCAATAGTCAGCTGCGTAATACGCACTGGCGCGGTGATTACCCGACGCGCCAATACCGCCAAAGGGTGCAGTACTGGCCGCCCCCGTCAGTTGCTTGTTCCAGTTGACGATGCCTGCCCGGCTCTCCAGCCAGAATTGCTGGTAGCGTGCACGGGAATCAGACAACAGGCCCGCAGCCAGACCAAAGGCGGTGTTATTGGCCTCGGCAATCGCCGCATCAAAATCCGGGTAACGAATTACCTGCAACAACGGGCCGAACAGCTCTTCGTCCGAACGCTCACTGACTTCGGTTACATCAATGATGCCGGGGGTCAACAGGGCCGACGTGGTGGTGGGTTGCGTCATGCGCAGCAGGACCTTCGCCCCACTGTCGATCAACAGCGTTTGCGCAGTCATCAGGTCACGCGCCGCTGAAAGGGAAATGACCGAGCCCATGAACGGTGCGGGTTGCTGGTCAAAAGCTCCGACCTCAATGCTTTTACTGACCTCAACCAGACGTGCCAGCAGGCTGTCACCCCATGCGCCTTGAGGCACGAGCAGTCGACGCGCACAGGTGCAACGCTGCCCCGCCGAAATAAAAGCGGACTGAATAATGGTGTAAACGGCTGCTTCCAGATCAGCCACCTGATCGACCACCAGCGGGTTGTTACCGCCCATTTCAAGCGCCAGGATCTTGTCCGGGCGACCGGCAAACTGCTGGTGCAGGCTGTTACCGGTACGGCTGGAGCCGGTAAAAAACAAGCCGTCGATACCTGCGTGAGCCGCCAAAGCCACACCGGTCTTGCGTGCACCTTGCAGCAGGTTCAACACACCGGCTGGCAGCCCTGCTTCGACCCAGCACTTGAGCGTCAGCTCAGCGACTTTCGGGGTCAGTTCGCTCGGTTTGAATACAACGCAGTTGCCCGCCAACAACGCCGGAACAATGTGCCCGTTAGGCAAATGGCCCGGGAAGTTATAAGGCCCGAATACGGCAACCACCCCGTGTGGCTTGTGGCGCAGAACGGCAGTGGCATCGCCCAGCGGCGCGCTTTTTTCACCGGTGCGCTCGCGGTAGCTTTGTACTGAAATCCCCACCTTGTTGATCATGCTGCTGACTTCGGTGGCCGATTCCCACAACGGCTTACCGGTTTCTTCGCCGATGCAATGAGCCAGCTCATCGGCGTGGTTTTTCAGGCACGCGGCGAAGGCTTCAAGGACCGTCAGACGTTCTTCAACTGTTCGCCCGGCCCACGCAGGAAAGGCCTGACGTGCAGCCTTGACCGCTTCACTCACTTGTTCGGCATTGGCACTATTGCCTGTCCACACCACCTGTTGAGTCACCGGGTTGAGCGACTCAATGGCTTCGCCCAGACCGTTCTGCCACGCGCCTGCAATATACAACGTGCTCATTATTTCGACTCCCTGTGGGCTACTGGCTGTGCCGACAACGCCACAGCGCGCACTTGATCGCCTGCCGTCAGTTGCAGGCGTCTGGCCGTCAGCGGATCGACCACCAGCGTGCCCGCCGCCAAGCGTGCCGGGGCAGCTGTGATCCGACAATCCTCACGCTTGCGGTTGTGAATCAGATAAGGCGTGGCATCGTCACCCGGTGTGCCAATAGCCAGTACCAACGCTTCGCTATCACGCACCGCGCGGATTTTGCTGGTTTCGCACTCGACCGCCGGGCCTGCATCAAAAATATCGACGTAACCCTGATAGCTGAAGCCTTCGCTTTTGAGCATGTTCAAGGCGGGCTCAGTGTCCGTGTGCACCTTGCCGATGACTGCACGAGCCCCCTCTGACAGGAAGCACGTATACACCGGGAACTTGGGCATCAACTCAGCGATGAACGCCTTGTTGCCCACGCCGGTCAGGTAATCGGCCTGACTGAACTCCATCTTGAAGAAATGCCGCCCCAAACTTTCCCAGAAGGGTGAACGCCCGGAGTCATCAGACATACCGCGCATCTCAGCAATGATTTTGTTGCCAAACAGCTCCGGGAACTCGGCAATAAAGAGCATCCGAGCCTTGGCCAACAAACGACCATTAAGACCCGTACGGTAATCGGCGCTGAGGAACAACGAGCACAGTTCTGAGTTGCCGGTCAGGTCATTGGCCAGAAACAGCGTCGGAATTTCCCGATAGATGTTCAGTTCCTGAGAGGCACTGACGGTCAGCCCCACGCGAAAGTTGTACCACGGTTCACGCAGGCCAACGGCACCGGCGATGGCGGAAATACCGACCACCTTGCCTTCATCGTTTTCAAGCACAAACAGGTAGTCGGCGTCGCCACGGGTGGCTTCGCCACGAAAGGTTTTTTCTGCCCAGGTCACCCGGTGCAATAAGCGCTCTTCGTTGGCGGGCAGCGTCGTCAAGCCAGTGCCGGTGCTGCGGGCCAGTTCAATCAGGGCCGGTAAATCGCTGTTACGTACAGGACGAACGATCATGCTATCTCCTCAAACAGGGTCCGCTGACGAACCCCGTGAAAATCGCTCAAAGGCTTTAAACGGCGACGACTCGTACGCTGGCGCCTTCACCAACGCCCAACGCTTCGGCCGCTTCCAGATCTAGCGTGACCGGCTTGCCCGGTGCCCAATCAAGTTCCAGCAACACCGCGCGGTAATCCTGCAACTGGGCATTGGCGACCAGATACTGGCGCCCTCCCCCAGTGCTCAGCTCACCGATTCTGACAGGCACTACACGGCTTTGAGCGATCGAACGAATACCCGACACCCGCGCATGCAAAGTGGGGCCGCCGTCAAAGATATCGATGTAGTGATCTGTCTCGAAGCCTTCACGCATCAGGATGTCGAAGGTGATCTGCGCACGCGGATGAACCTGACCCATTGCCTCTTGGGCAGTGTCGGGCAATAACGGCACATAGATCGGGTAGTGGGGCATCAGCTCAGCCAGGAACGTGCGGCTCTTCAGCCCACACAGGCGCTCGGCGGCTGCGTAATTCAAATCGAAAAAGTTGCGCCCAATGGCGTCCCAGAACGGTGAGTCACCGTTTTCATCGCTGTAACCGACTATCTCGGTCACCACCGAATCGGCAAAACGCTCAGGATGATTAGCGACAAACAACAGTCGGCCACGGGAGTTAAGTTCAGCCCACGCAGACCCCACCAATTCAGGCACGACATAAAAACTGGTCAACAGACTATTGCCTGTCAGGTCATGGCACTGGGACAAGACATGAATCTTGTTGTGAATTTTCAACTCGCGGGAGGCATGCACGAAGGTTTCGTTGCGAAAACTGTAGAACGGCTCCGAATACCCCGCCGACGCAACGATGGCCGAACACCCCGCCAACTTTCCGGTGGCGCTGTCTTCAAGCACAAAAAAGTAACTCTCTTCGCCGTTAAAGCTGACTTCAGCGGCAAACGAGGTTTCGGACGCTGCGATCTTGTCGCGCAAGCGGCCTACATCGTCGGGCAATGAAGTGACACCAATCGGGCTGTCCGCAGCCAGACGCTGTACTTCGTCCAGGTCAGCCATTTGCGCGGGGCGCATCACCAGCATGGTGTCACTCCTTAATCAAAAAAATAAAAGGGGGGGAAAGTTGAGCCTGCGTACGCAGAGCACGGCGCACAGGCTCGTCACATAAAAAATCGACGCCCGATCTCTCAAGCGTCGAGGTCACACTCAGGCTTGCGCCAGTGTTTTCACCGCGCGCTCGAAGCGGTTCAAGCCTTCTTCGATATCAGCCTCTTCAACCACCAGGCTTGGCGCGAAGCGCACCACATCCGGGCCAGCCTGCAGAATCATCAAGTTTTCTTTTTCGCAGGCGTTGAAAATGTCTTTCGCTTTACCCTTCCAGGCATCGTTCAACACACAGCCGATCAACAGGCCCAAACCACGCACTTCAGTAAACAGGCCGTATTGCTGGCCGATGCTTTCGAGGCGGGTCTTGAACAGGTCGTGCTTGGCTTTCACGCCATTCAATACCTCAGGGGTATTGACCACATCGATCACGGCATTGCCGACCGCGCACGCCAGCGGGTTACCGCCGTACGTAGTGCCGTGTGTACCCACAACCAAATGTTTGGCCAGGGCTTCAGTGGTCAACATGGCGGCGATCGGGAAACCACCGCCCAGACTTTTAGCGCTGGTCAGAATGTCGGGCGTGACGCCGTAATGCTGATAGGCAAACAGGTGACCGGTACGGCCCATACCGGTTTGCACTTCGTCAAACACCAGCAACGCATTATGTTGATTGCACAGCTCGCGGGCACCTTGCAGGTAGTCCAGCTCACCGGGCAGCACGCCACCTTCACCTTGGATCGGCTCCAGCACCACGGCACAGGTCTTGTCCGAAATAGCTGCTTTCAAGGCTTCAAGATCGTTGAATGGCACATGGGTGATGCCGGTGATCTTCGGACCGAAACCATCGGAGTACTTCGATTGCCCGCCTACGTTCACGGTAAACAGCGTGCGGCCGTGAAAGCTGTTGAGTGCGGCAATGATCTCGTATTTTTCTGCACCGAAACGATCGAACGCAACGCGGCGAGCCAACTTGAAGGCAGCCTCGTTGGCTTCAGCACCCGAGTTACAAAAGAACACGCGGTCCGCAAATGTGGCGTCAACCAACTTCTTAGCCAGACGCAAGGCCGGCTCGTTGGTGAACACGTTAGACACGTGCCACAGAGTGTTCGCTTGCTCAGTCAACGCACCGACCAGCGCCGGATGCGCGTGGCCCAGCACATTTACGGCAATACCACCCGCGAAATCGATCAGCTCTCGGCCTGACTGGTCCCACACGCGGGAGCCGGCACCCCGCACAGGAATAAAGGCCGCAGGGGCATAGTTGGGAACCATGACCTGATCGAAATCGGCGCGTTGCACCGCAGCTTGCTCAACGGACATCGGAGTCTCCTGAAGAGGAACGCCTACCTAAACTGGTGAGCGTTGGGGGGATTGTAAGGACACATGAGGGTCGAGCCTTGCCGCCAAGCGACAACTTCTTATAACGCTCAACCCATTTTTCGAAGGTTTTCGACAATGCGACATATTCCGTCACAAAGGCGCAGTTTAAACGCTGCGCCTCTTGTTCGGCAGTGTAAAACCAAATTGATTTTCCCCAAGACAACCCGCTACTGCCCATGCGCGCTCGTCATTGAGGTTGCCCTACCGCTCACAAGCACTGATTCAGGACCCACTGCGCTCGCAGGGCAGCGGTTTACTTAGCGGGAATTGCCCCCGCACTTGTTGTAACCAATGAATATATTTAACCAATTAAACTACATATGTATATAAACCCAATTACACATTCAACTTATCAAGCCGGCCCTCTACTCTAAACTTACAACACCTTTATCTCTGTAGAACATCATCATGAACACGCCACACTCTGTCATTGCCAACCCGGCCAACCCTATCCAAAAATTTGCCCACTTCAACCTTATTAAAAATGCGCTCCCCTCCTGGGCACTATCATTACCCTCACACACTTTAAGCGATTTAAAAAAAACCAACCCAACACTCCATACCTCATTGAAAAATATTACTTCCACGCAAAATAACGACTTCAAAAAAGTACTGCATCAGCGCCAGATTGCCCATCAGAACCTCGAAGCAGAACTGACCAACAGTCTGGACGTACTCGCGTTTGCCGAACCTTTGCTCAAGCAATATATCCAGGCTGACTACGGGCTTGATTTGAATGTGAATGATATTTTTATCAACCTGTATGTGGCCCCTACCCTGCCCATCGTTGGTGTTCCCGACAGCGGCGCCCACACTTGGCGGGTCTCGCTACTTCAAGCGGCCCTGCACAATTTCGAACTCGCTGAAAGCTTGCCCAATGCCTACCTACCCGAATCAGGGTTTATCAGCCGTCCGGATGAGCTGGGGCGCTTTGCGGCACGCGATGATATAACCCAAAAAATGCCCGTCTCCGGGTTTATCCTTTTATGCCGCACACTCGACCTTGGGGCGCGTTACAAGGCTTACCTCAAAGAACTGTTAGGGCTTAATGATCGAGCTAAACAATTACGGCTTAAACAAAAAATACGCGATAGCCATATTGCAAACCTGAAGGCCGATTTGGCGCATGGATTTCTGACACAGCAGACTGCGACTACCACCCATGCCTCCCTAACGGCTTTTATTTCGAACCTGAACCAGGACTGGAAAACCTATACTTTTTCTTTATTTTCGATGGCTGTAGACGGGGTACTTATTTTTATACCCGACCATCAGCGGTCCATTGTGGTGTCGATACCCAATGACCCCCTGCATCCGATCAAGGAGTATGTGTCGATTGGCAGTTTTATCGAGCACCTGACAACCCGCTTGAAGTCTGTGGCCTACCAGCAATTTATTAGCCGACTCGTGGATCACGCTCAATTGGCTGCGTTTTTTTCGGCACTCAAATACACCTACTTCAACGTGATCATCGACAAACCGAACGCCCCTGATGTTGCGCTACGAGATTTTGGCTTCGTCGAAGAGCTCGTCCCGATCAGTGATCCATCACTGGCGTATTCAACGTCCCGCGTGGTGGACGATGTATGGGAAACCCTTTACAGCAAAAAGCTGGCGAAAATATTCACGGATGCCAAAACACTGGCCGTTTCGACTGATGCCGAAGACCGCAAAACCCGGCAAGACCGATGGGACCGCATTAAGCGGATTGGTACGGCGCTGTTCAATGCTGCCCTGTTTGTGGTCGCACCTTTTGTCCCCGTCATTGGCGAAATAATGCTGCTGCAAATGGCTTATCAATTACTGGATGACGTTTATGAAGGCGTTCACGACTGGGTAGAGGGCAAAGCGCTCGAAGCCTATGAACATATGTTTTCAATACTGGAAAGCGCCGTCCAAATTGGGCTGTTCGCGGTGGGCGCTAAAATAATCGGCGACCTGCTGCCCAAATCCTCCACGTTCGTGCAACACCTGAAACCTGTTCAAAGCAACGACGGCGTTACCCGCTTATGGCATGCGGATCTCAAACCTTATGAACATCCCACCCGACCACCCGCCACTCTGCAACCCAACAGCAAGGGACTGCATCGTTACAACGATTCAGAGTTCTTAACCGTCGACAACACCACCTATCAAGTGCAAGAAGGTGGCCGCCCTCCCCAGTACCGAATAAAACATCCTGTACGACCCCAGACTTACTCCCCTCGGCTGAGGCATAACGGTAGCGGAGCGTGGTTGAGAGAAACGGAAACGCCTCTGCAGTGGACTGATGCGCAACTTTTCAGACGCCTTGGCCCGTCATATGCCGAGTTTTCCGAAGAAGAAGCTGCCAATATTTTAGCCATTTCCCGCACGGATACTGCCGTCTTGCGCAGCATCCACGACAACGCCCTTCCTGCTCCGGCCCAATTGGCCGATACCGTGCAGCGCTTCAAAATCGATAAAGACATTGAACAGTTTATTGCCCAAATGGAAAGCCCGGACCGGGCCGTACGCCTCAATGCTGACCCCTACACTCAATTACAACTGCTCATCGACAATGAGCACTGGTCAGCATCCAAAGGTTTAAGGGTACTGGATCAAGAGGGGTGGGTGATTGTTCAATACCCTCCGGATACTGCAAGCGCCTCTTACGTCCACATCTTTGAATCGCAAATCAAGGAAGGCGAATTACTGAGCACCGTGCTTGAGGAGCTGAACGAATCAGAGAGCCGTCTATTACTGGGAGAAAGCCCAGCTTTCGGTGATGAGCTGCCCAACCTTCAGGTCAAAATTGACAAGCTCTGCAGCAACTTGGCGCGTGAGGCTCGCCGCAAGCGGGTACAGCTGTTCAATTCGCGCTACACCACTGTGCAGTTGCGCGGCACTGCGCAATCAGCACTATTGCAAAAAGCCTTCCCGGGCCTTTCCAGTACTGCGGCACACGAACTGATCTGGCACGCCCGGGGCGATGAGGTATTGGAACTGCTCAATCACAAAACCATTCCCATACGCCTGCAAGAAGAAGCGCGGTGGCAGGTCATGGAGTCCAGAGTCTGCCGGGCCTATGAAGGTTTGTACCTGGATTGCGTCAACGATCCTGACAGTGAGTGGCTGACCCTTAAAACGATTGAGACCCTGCCCGGCTGGTCCAAAGCCGTGCGCCTTGAGATCCGCGACGAGGACTTTGAAGGCCCGTTGCTTAATAGCCTTGGCGACGAAGCCGCGCCGATTCGCAAGGTGTTGATCAAGTCCGGAAACCTTTACCGCGCGCGCGACAATCTCAACCTTGAACTGCACGGCCCGGACGATTTATACAGCGCCCTGCTGCACGCCTTGCCCGACCAGGAACGCAATGAACTGGGCTTTCCCCATGTAGGTCTTGGCAGCGAGCTAAAAAGCGCAGTACGCAAGCAGCCCTTATTGCCACGCCTGCCCGTCAGGCTGTATCTGGAGCAGCCGCCGGTTGCGCAAGACTTCAAATCGGCAATGCAACTGGCACATGGCCGTGCCAGTTATCCTCTGCTGGGGGCTGATGCGCCGCAACGTCCCTTTTCAAACATAGAGCGCCAAGTGCAACAGCTCTACCCCAGCCTCAACGCTCGAGAAAGAGCACGCGTCATGGCCAGCTTTCCCGCTACTGAAGAACTGGCTCAACCGGTGCTTGACGGTTTACGTACTGAGTTGCAAGCGTTGCGCGATGATCTGGAACTCTGGACGCTCAATGCCCCTTCAGTGAACCAGCGAACAGGCGAGATGATCTCGCCCAATTCAAGAGTGGCAAGCGTTCAAGACCGGCGGGCATTTAGCAGGGAGCTAGAAAGATGCTGGCGCCGGCAAACGGCCTTTGACAACCATTACGCAGACCCGAACCGCGATGGCTTCGAACTCACGGTTGTACGGACGATCGTGGAAGATATGCCGCAGATCAGTGCCGACTTCAATCACGTCACTTATCTGTCTTTGAGCGGATTGGGGCCGGTGGTCGGGGTAAACGAGTTTCTTCTACGCTTCCCCAGATTGCGTGTGTTGCAGCTTCAGGGCTTTGAACTCGATCTTCTGCCTGAGGCTATTTTTTCGATGCCGGACCTGACGGAGTTACGCCTGGAGGGCAGCGCGATTACCTTGACGCCCGAAAGCGCAGCAGGCCTGGCCGGGCTTGAGCACCTGGAATACATCGATCTGGACCATAACCCACTCATTATCACGCCTGACTTCAGCAACATGCCCAACCTGAGCACGCTGCATTTACGCAATACGGAGATAAGCGAGTTCCCGAGCTCGCTGCTTGGCCTGTCCGAGCTGGAAGTCATCGACTTGAGCGAGAACCTGATCAGAGAGTTGCCGGACGATCTTTTCATTGCCCCGACCTACATCACCGAGGCGCTCGACCTGGAAGACAACCCCCTCTCACATGAGAGCCTGGGTCGTGTTCGCGACTACTTCAATCAAACCGGCATTGACATGAGTGTCGAGCTTGAGGCTCCGCCTGGTGAAGAGCCTGTCGTCATTAGCGATGCAGAGGAGTAACCATCAACCGCGCTCGGCGGGCGCCGAGGACAATTCGAAAGGGCTGCTGCTGCGCCGCTGATTGCGATCTTCTCGAGGCGTGGCGCCAAAGAAGTTGCGGTAAGCGCTGGAGAAATGCGGCCCTGACGAAAAACCGCAGGACAGGCCGATCTGAATGATCGACTTGCTGGTTTGCATCAGCATTTGCCGGGCCTTGTTCAGACGCAGTTCCAGATAATACTGACTCGGCACACGATTGAGGTACTGCTTGAAAATACGCTCCAACTGCCGGCGAGATACGCACACATGCTGGGCGATTTCATCGGTAGTCAGCGGTTCTTCGATGTTGGCTTCCATCAGCAATACCGCTTGGGTCAGCTTGGGGTGGCTGGAGCCCAGACGATTTTGCAGCGGAATACGCTGACGCTCACCGCCTTCGCGAATTCGCTCCACCACCAGCTCTTCGGACACGGCACCGGCAAGCTCTGCACCGTGGTCACGGGCTAAAACAGCCAGTAGCAGATCCAGCACCGACAACCCACCGCATGCGCTCAAGCGGTCGCGATCCCAGTCAAATAAATGGCTGGTGGCGATCACCTTGGGAAAGCGCTCGGCGAAGTCATCCTGCCAACGCCAATGCACTGCCGCACGATAACCATCGAGCAACCCCAATTGCGCCAGTGGGTAAACCCCGGCAGACAGCCCTCCGATCACACATCCGGCACGTACCAATTGCTTGAGTGCGCTGCTCAAGGCCGGAGCGATGGCGATTGGCGGCTCATCCGCCAGCAAAAACAGCTTTTGGTAACCTTCAAGCTTGCCAGCCCAAGGCTCGCCGGGCAGTTGCCAGGCGCCCTCGGCGGGAGCCTCAGCCTGCAAAAACGACAATTCATAAACGACTTCGGGATGCACGCGCTGAGCAACACGCAAGGCTTCCTCAGCCAGCGCCAGAGTCAAGGCTTTGGTGCTGGGCCAAATGAGAAAACCAATTCGATGGGCGGTCATAGCGTGCTATCCGGAACGAAAACAGGATTAAAAACAAAGGCGCCAGGCATGTTTCGCGCGAAACGAAGCATGCCCTATATGAGTGCATAGCGGCAGTCTTAAAATTAACTACTTCAAGCTGCCCGACAGAAACTGCTGCAAACGCTCGCATTGCGGATTAACCAGCACTTCGCGCGGGTTGCCGCTTTCTTCAACGATACCTTTGTGCAGGAACACCAACTGGTTAGACACTTCACGGGCAAAGCCCATTTCGTGGGTAACCACCACCATGGTGCGGCCCTCCAGCGCCAGATCCTGCATGACCTTCAGTACATCACCTACCAACTCAGGGTCGAGCGCTGATGTCGGCTCGTCAAACAGCATGACTTCAGGCTCCATTGCCAACGCCCGGGCGATGGCCACACGCTGCTGCTCACCCCCAGACATATGACCGGGGTAAGCGTCCTTGCGATGAGACACACCGACCTTGTTCAGGTAATGCTCGGCCTTTTCCCTCGCATCGGCTTTAGACATCCCCAACACATGCACGGGCGCTTCCATGATGTTTTCCAACGCGGTCATGTGCGACCACAGGTTGAAATGCTGGAACACCATCGACAGGCGCGAACGCATGCGTTGCAGTTGCTTGGGATCAGCGGCCTTGAGCCCGCCGTCCTTGTTGGCGACCAGTTTGAGTTCTTCGCCATTGAGCAAGATCTTGCCAGCATGCGGCTGTTCAAGCAGGTTGATGCAGCGCAAAAAGGTACTTTTACCAGAACCGCTGGAACCAATAATGCTGATCACGTCGCCAGCTTTGGCAGCCAGTGAAACGCCTTTGAGCACTTCGTGAGCGCCATAGCGTTTATGCAGGTCTTGGACTTCAAGTTTGTACATGCTGTCGGTTCTCACAAAAACAGTCAGTCGTTGAGCAAGCGCCCGTGACGCAAAGGCTCGCGCCCCGCCACTTTGGCCAGCCAGAAACCGGGTTGGGCATAACGCAGTCGCTCAACGGCGAATAATACGCCGGCCGTACCTGCGCATACCGTACTGACCCGGTCGGATAAAGGATCAATCACTTCAAACACCGGCTCGCCGGCTTCTACCCAGGCGCCCGCCGGACGTAAAAAGCTCACCACACCAGGGTGCGGCGCAAACAGTAATTCAGTGCCCTCAAAGGGCATGCCTTCGCACGGTTCATGCTGCGCGCTCGGCCACTCGCCCGTGATCAGGCCTTGCTCAGCGAGAAACGCCAGAATGCCTTCGGCATACGCTTGTGCTTCCGCACGCCCGGTGTCGGACTGCCCGCCCAGCTCCAGGGTGGTAGCCATACACGCCAAAGGTATCTGTGCATCGCCAAACTGACGCTGCAATCTGAGCCATGGCAAAGAACACGCCTCATCAAAAGAACTGCCACCCGAATCTTCGGCCAGCAACCCGACACGCATATTTAAATGCCCAGCCAGCGAGCGCCATTTGGGCCAATGCTGGGGCAATGCATACATGTGCAGCGCAGCCTCGGCATCGCAATGCAGGTCCAGCACAATATCGGCATTGCAGGCATGACTCAGCAGCACTCGTTGCATCCCTTGCAATTGAGTGGTGGCCGCCGGCAACCCCGTCAGCACTTCAAGCATCGCCTGACGAATCATACGAATATTGGCATGCGGGTCATCACCCAAGCGCCCTGCCAGCTTCGCGGCCACAGGCTCACTCAGCTCAACGAAGTCGCGGTTGAAGTTCTTGCCGCTGCCGCACTCGAAGCGCCCCTGATGATTCCCTTGCAACAGTTGTCCAAGGCCCAGAGGATTGGCCACTGGCACCAACTCGATCACACCGTTCAGGAAGCCTTGAGCCTCCAGTTCAGTGAGACGTTTTTTCAGCTCCCAAGCGCAACGCATGCCCGGCAGCTCGTCGGCATGCAAACTGGCCTGAATATAAGCCTTGCGTTCGCCAGCTCCGAAACGAAACACCGTGATCTGGCGCTCACTGCCCAAGCTGCTCCACGGCAATACATGATCGATACGTTCCATGGGTCAAGCCTTGCGCGGGGCCATATAGCCCAGCCAGCGGCGCTCGGCCAGTTTGAACAGGCGCACCAGAATAAAGGTCAGGCACAGGTAGAAAATACCCGCCGTGATGTAGGCCTCAAATGGCAAGTAGTACTGCGCATTGACGGTACGTGCCGCACCCGTGATGTCGATCAGGGTGACGATAGACGCCAGACTGGTGGTTTGCAGCATCATGATCACTTCGTTGCTGTACTGCGGCAGCGCACGGCGCATGGCCGACGGCAGCAAAATACGGCGGTACATTTTGGAACGCGACATGCCCATCGCCTTGGCGGCTTCAATCTCGCCATGCGGCGTGGCCTTAAGGCTGCCGGCAATGATCTCGGCTGTGTAGGCGCTGGTATTGATGGCAAACGCCAGGCACGCGCAAAAGGTCGCACTCGACAGCAAGGGCCACATAAAGCTCTCGCGCACTGCTTCGAACTGAGCCAGACCGTAATAAACCAAAAACAGCTGCACCAGCATGGGCGTGCCACGTATCACATAGGTGTAAAGCCAAGCCGGAAAATTGACCCAAGGCTGTTTGGAGACACGCATCAGCCCCAGCGGTACCGCCACCAATAGACCGAAGAACAGGGAAATCCCCAACAGCTTGAGGGTTTCCAGCAAACCACTCAGATACAGCGGCATGCTGTCCCAAATGACGGTGTAGTCGAAGATCATAGATCAGCCGCCTTTACGCCTACCGAGTAGCGCTTCTCAAGTTGTCGCAACGCCAGCAGCGAAACACTGGTCAACACCAAGTACATCGCGGCGACGGCCAGAAAGAATGTGAACGGCTCACGCGTGGCATCGGCTGCCTGCTTGGCCTTGAACATCATGTCTTGCAGACCCACCACTGAAATCAGCGCTGTGGCCTTGGTCAATACCAGCCAGTTGTTGGTGAAACCCGGGATCGCCAAGCGAATCATCTGCGGGACCAACACCCGGAAAAACACTTGAAAGCTGCTCATGCCATAAGCCATGCCGGCTTCGGCCTGACCCTTGGGGATGGCCATGAAGGCGCCGCGAAAAGTCTCGGAGAGGTACGCACCAAAAATAAAACCCAATGTGGCGATACCAGCTGCCAGCGGATTCAGATCAATGTAATCGTCGTGGCCCAGCATGGGCGCCACGTTGTTAAGCAAGTTTTGACCACCGTAAAAAATCAACAGGATCAGTACCAGATCGGGAATCCCGCGGATGACCGTTGAATACAGATCACCCAACCAGGCCAGCCAGCGCACCGGAGACAGGCGCAACGAGACACCGATCAGACCTAGAACAATGGCCAGAGCCATGGACGACAAGGCGAGTTGAAGCGTCAGCCAAGCACCATCGAGGATGACAGGCCCGTAGCCTTTCAACATGATTCCGGCCCTCGAAAAATTAGCTCGAAAATTAAGATGAAAAAATGGCGCAAACTTCAGAAATTCTGTTGCTTGCGCCATTTCAGACAAATTGCAGCGATGAATTACTTCGCGTCAGCGCCGTAAATATCGAAGTCGAAATACTTGTCTTGAATTTGCTTGTATTTGCCGTTTGCACGTATGGCAGTGATCGCTTCGTCGATCTTGCCTTTAAGTGCATCGCCTTTACGAACGGCGATACCTACGCCATCGCCGAAGTATTTAACGTCGGTGAACTGTGGGCCCACAAACGCATAGCCTTTGCCTGCGTCGGTTTTCAGGAAACCGTCTTGCAACAACGTGGCGTCGGCCACTGTGCCGTCAAGGCGACCCGCCTGTACGTCCAGGTAAACTTCGTTCTGCGAGCTGTAAGGAACAACCGTGGCGCCTTTAGGGGCCAGAACTTCCTTGGCGAAACGGTCATGGATCGAACCGCGCTGCACGCCGATTTTCTTGCCTTTGAGTTCGTCAAGGCTGTCGCTGACGACCGTGCCTTCTTTCATCACCAGACGCGCTGGGGTCAAGTAGTAACGAGTGGTGAAGTCGACCGATTTCTTGCGGTCTTCGGTGATGGACATCGAAGACAGAATTGCGTCGATCTTGCGCACTTTGAGTGCTGGAATCAGGCCGTCGAATTCTTGCTCAACCCACACACACTTGACTTGCATCTGCTCACACAGAGCGTTGCCGATGTCGTAGTCGAAGCCAACGATGCTGCCATCCGGCGCCTTGGAGGCAAACGGAGGGTACGCTGCTTCGATACCAATTTTCAGTGGTTTTTCATCTGCGAAAGCCTGCAGGGACAGCACGGACAGTGCCAAGGCGCCAAGAAGCACGAGTTTCTTCATCTTAGGACTCCATCGGTAAAGGGCAATAAAGGCAGAGTGAGCGCGAGCCCAATATGCAGAGGTTGAACCGGGAATGCGGCGCCACGTCCTACTGGCGTTCTGCTGAGGTCAGCACAACAACGACGAGCGAGTGAGGGGCATTCTAACGACAGGCTTCAAGCCGTTATTTCTTCAATGCGACAACAAATTACAGATGCACCGAGAAAGGCGACTCTAGCAATTGACAGCTCTTCAAATTCATGCAAGAGCAAAAAACATACAACCTAGGCAAGTTGCAAATAGCGGGCCTATTATTCGCAAAGCCTTCTATTCCGGCAAGTGTAGCGTTTCATCTAATCCCGTATCGCCCCTGAAACCGCTCTAAAACAGGGCTTTTGGTGTCCAAAGGCCACACATTGGGGCAGTCGGTTACACCTTCGGGTAACAGCCCAGGCGCTCAAAACGGTTAAAAAGCCCAATAAAAAGCCCCTCCAGGCTGCGCCGGGAGGGGCTTGATCAGATTAAAACGCGCTATGCGACCTTCATGCCTTTGTGGGTATCAATCAAGTGCTGCACCACACCCGGATCAGCCAAGGTGGAAATATCACCCAAACCGTCGTACTCACCGGTGGCAATCTTGCGCAGGATTCGGCGCATGATTTTACCCGAGCGGGTTTTTGGCAAGCCCGGCGCCCATTGAATGACATCAGGCGAGGCAATCGGGCCGATTTCCTTGCGCACCCAGTTTTTCAACTCAAGACGCAAGGCTTCGGTGGGCTCTTCGCCGCCGTTAAGGGTGACGTAAACATAGATGCCCTGCCCTTTAATGTCGTGAGGCACACCGACAACCGCGGCCTCGGCAACTTTAGGGTGAGCCACCATAGCGCTTTCGATTTCCGCCGTGCCCATGCGGTGGCCGGATACGTTCAGCACGTCATCCACACGACCGGTAATCCAGTAGTAGCCATCTTCGTCACGGCGTGCGCCATCACCGGTGAAATACATGCCGCGGAAAGTCTTGAAGTAGGTGTCGACAAAGCGGTCGTGATCGCCATACAAGGTACGCGCCTGACCCGGCCATGAATCCAGAATGACCAGATTACCCTCAGCTGCGCCTTCAATCAGATTGCCCAGATTATCGACAAGCCCCGGCACTACACCGAAGAACGGACGTGCCGCTGAACCCGGTTTTAGTGCGTGAGCGCCAGGTAACGGGCTCATCATGCAAGCGCCCGTTTCGGTCTGCCACCAGGTGTCGACGATCGGGCAACGCTCTTTACCCACGGTGGTGTAGTACCAGTTCCAGGCCTCAGGGTTGATCGGTTCGCCCACTGAACCCAGCAAGCGCAAGCTGGAACCGTCAGCGTCTTTAACGGCAGCCTGACCTTCGGCCATCATCGCGCGAATGGCCGTTGGAGCGGTATAGAGGATATTGACCTTGTGTTTGTCGACGATTTTCGACACCCGGGTGATGTCCGGATAGTTCGGCACGCCTTCAAACAGCAGCGTGGTGGCACCGTTGGCCAACGGCCCATAAACAATATAGGTGTGACCGGTCACCCAGCCCACGTCAGCCGTGCACCAAAACACCTCGCCCGGACGGTAATCGAAAACCCGCTCGTGGGTCAGCGCCGCATAAAGCAGGTAGCCGCCAGTGGTGTGCTGTACGCCTTTGGGCTTGCCCGTGGAGCCGGACGTATAAAGGATAAACAGGGCTTCTTCAGCGCCCATTTCTTTAGGGGCGCAATGCGTCGAGGCCACGGCCATCAAATCGTGGTACCAGATGTCGCGGTGCTTGTACCAGGCAATGTCACCACCGGTACGCTTGAACACGATGATTTTCTGCACGCTTGAGGTATCAGGGTTGGTCAACGCCACATCGACGTTGGCTTTGAGCGCTGTGCGCTTGCCGCCCCGCACACCTTCGTCGGCGGTGATCACCACTTTGGATTTGCAGTCAATGATCCGGCCAGCCAATGCTTCCGGCGAGAAGCCGCCAAAGACTACCGAATGAATGGCGCCGATGCGGGTACAGGCCAGCATGGCCACCACGGCTTCGGGCACCATCGGCATATAGATCGTCACCACGTCGCCGCGGTGCACATCCTGCCCGCGCAAGGCGTTGGCCAGCTTGCACACTTCTTCGTGCAGTTCACGGTAAGTGACATTGCGCTGCTCGGAAGGGTCGTCGCCCTCCCAGATGATTGCGATTTGATCACCGCGCTCGGCGAGGTGGCGATCCAGGCAGTTGTAGGAGACGTTGAGAGTACCGTCTGCAAACCATTTGATATCGACATGATGGTCGTCAAAGGAGGTTTGCTTGACGGTCGTGAACGGCTTGATCCAGTCGAGACGCTTGGCTTGCTCGCGCCAGAACCCGTCGGGGTTAACGACAGATTGCTGATACATCGCCTTGTAAGTCGCCTCGTCGGTCAGCGTATTGGCGGCAACATCCGGGCGTACGGGGTACAGGGAAGCGGCACTCATGTCTCATACCTCAATGTTTGTAGTTGTTGTTTTCCCTTGTTGTAGCCGGGCCTAGGCGCGACTTCCATTCGACGTTGGTAGTAAGAAACAGCTAGAAAACCCATAGCTTTTGTAGCGACGGCTCAAGGACGGGACTTACAGCTGCCTGCCCTTCTGTGCCCGCCCTTAAAAACACACGCGACAAACGGTCGCCTGCCCTGATTGTTGCAAAAACCGTCAACAGTCTTTATCAAAAGACCCTCTATATACCCGTACGGCACAGGCATAAAATTCATTTCGCCAACCAAGGCACTGCGATTAACACAAGTTACTGCCCCCACGAAGGTAAGTTTAGTCGCTCTTCCTAACTTAGTTTTACACGCAGCCTCACAAGGGTTGCGTGACCTTACTCGACCAAAATACAGGTATTGATCAAATGAAAGCGTTGTTAGTTCTGGCCCTCAGCAGTGTGTGCTTTACCGCCATGGCCGATGAAGTTAGCACTCAAGCTTCCAGCCAGCCACCTGCTGTAGAGCATTACTCTTACTCTTCGGAGCTGGACATTGCCAAAGTGATTTCCATGAGCGAAATCCCCAATGTCTGTGAAGTGGTACCGGCGCAAATGGTTTATGAAGACTCCCAAGGCATGAAACATACCCTTGAATACCGCGTAATGGGTAATGGTTGCTCCAACGGCTAACGCCACTCTTACACACTGGTATTAATAGTTTTATATAACTAACTCGGGCGAACTCTTTATTAAACGCCCCTTCTCAGGACATCGACAAATGGATCGCTCACTGGTATTGGCCATTGGCATATCGGTATTGGCAAGTGTCGCTTTCGCGGCTCAGGGTTACGAGAGTTTACAACGCGTGACGGTTTCACAAGACGGTACCGAATACTCCCGCAATGCCCATTATGTTGAAGACGGTTACGACAGAACCCGCTCTGCCACGTTTGCAGAGGATGGCTACGACAGCACTCGCTCTGCCAAGTTTGCAGAGGACGGTTATGACAGCACCCGCTCTGCCAAGTTTGCAGAGGATGGCTACGACAGCACCCGCTCTGCCAAGTTTGCAGAGGATGGCTACGACAGCACCCGCTCTGCCAAGTTTGCAGAGGATGGCTACGACAGCACCCGCTCTGCCAAGTTTGCAGAGGATGGTTATGACCGCACGAACGGTCATCGTTTAAGCTGAGACCGCATCGACTGATCGCCCGGTTCAGGCCGGGCTTAGTCTGCCTTGGTGTAAAACCCGCTCCATCCCTCTCCTGCTTCCTGCCCTCCCCCCTGCGACGCCTTCCCCACGCCCTGAAACTTTGCCGACCAAACCTTGCCAAGCCCCAGCCTTGCCGCAGGCATGTTTGAAATTAGGGCATTTCGTCGCATCGCCTCTAAAAAAACTGGCTGAAATACCCCGTACAAAAGCCGTATACTGGCGCCTTCCGAAGGGGCAGCAATATCCCTTGAGCGGGCTGTAGGCCACGCGCGTCCGGCCTTGTGGGCCGAGGTGAGATGCAACACACACAGCATCCCCTTAGCGACAGCGGGACAGCCCCCGAATAAATTCATGTTTTTGCGTGCGTACATCGCTACTGCAGCAACATTTCTTAGATCCAAGTGGCCTATGGCCGTGTGACAACCAAACATTCAGTGTTACCACACGGGCGCAGGCCCTCACGCAGGAGACGACACGTCATGCTGAGCTGGGACGAATTCGACAAAGAAGACGGCGAAGTGGCCGTTAAAGGCGCCAACGCTGGCCACGCCACTGAAGCCAACATGGACCGCCTGGACACCGCTGGTGGCGTTGCGGCTCAGGAAGCTCGTGCAGTCACTGCCAACGACTCTGAAGCAATCAAGCGTGCCAAGGCCGCCCTGGACAACCTCGACGTCGCCGAAGGTCTGGCTGAACTTGAGGGCGCCAGTGCCCGTGTAGCCGTTGACGAAAAGATGATGATCAACTGCCGCGCCGACCTTAACCAGTTGGTCCCGTTCAAGTACGACTGGGCCTGGCAGAAGTATCTCGACGGTTGCGCAAACCACTGGATGCCGCAAGAAGTCAACATGACTGCCGATATCGCCCTCTGGAAAAACCCGGAAGGCCTGACGGACGACGAGCGACGCATCGTCATGCGTAACCTGGGCTTCTTCTCAACAGCCGACTCCCTGGTTGCCAACAACCTGGTACTGGCCGTGTACCGCCTGATTACCAACCCGGAATGCCGCCAGTACATCCTGCGCCAGGCGTTCGAAGAGGCGATTCACACCCACGCTTACCAGTACTGCATCGAATCGCTGGCCATGGATGAAGGCGAGATCTTCAACATGTACCACGAGATTCCATCGGTTGCTAAAAAAGCCACCTGGGGCCTGAAGTACACCCGTTCAATCTCCGATCCAAAATTCGAAACCGGCACCGTAGAAACCGACAAAGAGTTGCTGCGCAACCTGATTGCCTACTACTGCGTGCTGGAAGGCATCTTCTTCTACTGCGGGTTTACCCAGATCCTTTCTATGGGTCGTCGCAACAAGATGACCGGCGTTGCAGAACAGTTCCAGTACATCCTGCGCGACGAATCCATGCACCTGAACTTCGGCATCGACGTGATCAACCAGATCAAAATCGAAAACCCGCACCTGTGGGACGCCGAAATGAAGGAAGAAGCTTCGCAGATGATCCTGCAAGGCACCCAGCTGGAAATCGAATACGCGCGTGACACCATGCCACGCGGTGTATTGGGCATGAACGCTGCGATGATGGAGGACTACCTCAAGTTCATCGCTAACCGCCGCCTGTCGCAAATCGGCCTGAAAGAAGAATATCCAGGTACCACTAACCCATTCCCATGGATGAGCGAAATCATGGACTTGAAGAAAGAGAAAAACTTCTTCGAGACACGGGTTATCGAATACCAGACTGGCGGCGCACTGAGCTGGGATTGATCCCTGACTCGCCTGTTCGCCGACGTTAAAAAAGGGTTGCCTACGGGCAGCCCTTTTTTATTGGACGCGTTTTATCGAAAACATGAATCGAAAATTTAGACCCTGACTCCAACGGCACCCCGCTTGAACCGGGGCCACGGGCAATGACTCTCCCTCAGCACTGATCAGAAAAATGAGTTTGATGAGCGCAGAAAACAACTGTATAAAAACACAGTGTATTTTCAAGCATCGACTCAGCCCGGAGAATCCCCATGCCCAACTCAGCCATGCGCAGCACATTCGAGCGCATCATCATCAATCAATTTACTGCTCTGCACTGCGCACAAGCCCGTGAAATGCTCGGTTGGACCCTCGAACAACTGAGTCAGCAATCAAAAGTTTCAGTGGCTGCCATCCAGCGCTTTGAGGCCGGAGAAGCCATACGCGATGTCACGCGCCTGGCTTTGGCATATAGCCTGGAAGCGCAAGGCCTGGTCTTCTTTCCTGGGTTCGCACCTGGCCGTGGCGGTAATATTCGAGGGACGACCCCAGACCCGATTGGCCGCGAAGACTTCGCCCTGATCGAGTAACACCCACTACTAAACAGTGCGCCTACTTGACCGAGGGGCCTGTCCGGGTTTGCGCATCAAACCACCAGGCACGCCACTTGTGCGGCTGTAGCAAGTTGAAGGCCTCGCCCATCGGTGGCGTTGTAATGAGCACATTACGTTGCTCTGCCAACGCCACAATTCGATCAAATGGCTCATGCCAGGCATGAAAAGCCAAATCAAAGGTGCCGTTGTGAATCGGCAGCAACCAGCGGCCTTTGAGGTCAATGTGGGCCTGCAAACTCTGCTCAGGCTGCATATGTACGTCTGGCCAATCGAGGTTGTAGGCACCCGTTTCGATCAAGGTCAGATCAAAGGGTCCAAAACGCTCACCAATTTGTTTGAAACCGTCGAAATAACCTGAATCACCACTGAAAAAGATCCGCACATCATTGATGACTATCACCCAAGACACCCACAGGGTCTGGTTATGGTCAAACAGACCTCGCCCCGAAAAGTGTTGGCTCGGCGTCGCGATAAAGCGAATACCGTCTAACTGCGTCTCCTGCCACCAGTTTAATTGCTGAATTTTTTCACTCGCCACCCCCCACTTCTCGAGCAGGTCACCCACCCCCAGCGGCGCCAGAAAATGCCGGGTTTTGCCCGCTAACTGCAAAACTGTTTTTTGATCGAGATGGTCATAATGGTTGTGCGAAAGAATCACGGCATGCAAAGGGGGCAGCTCATCCAGACTAATGGGTGGAGCATGGAATCGCTTGGGCCCCGCCCACTGAAAAGGTGAGGCACGTTCGGCATACACCGGGTCGGTCAGCCAGAACTTGCCATTGAATTTCAGCAATATTGTTGAATGGCCAAGACGATAAACGCTGTAATCCGCAGCCGCTTCAAGCTCTAGACGGGTTAACGGCCGCACAGGAATGGGCTCGGCTGGCCGGGTATTGGCGGGCTTATGAAATAACAACTTCCAAAAGATAGCCAAGGTCTTGAAAAGACTGGACGCGGGCATGACTCGCTCATTTTGAAAGCGCCCTTGATGCTCCTTTGCAGGCTTAAAGCCATCATTGTCTGACGTGCTAAATGGCATATGGCTACTACCCCTCGACGGAAATAATATAATTGCGCTTGCTTTTAACACCCGGGAGCGTCAATGGTGATTTCACTCCACCGGGCTAGTGCAGTAGTCGTCATAGCCAGGCTTTGAGCCTAAACATATTGCGCAGATAACTATGGATAATCAAAGAGGCAAAGGCTTGTCGTTCGCACGGCGGATCTATACTCCTCGGGCCATTGGCTCAGGGTTTGGCGGACTCGCGTTAATCCCTTTTCTCTACCCGCTCGACATCCCGATATGGACGTGGGCGCTTCTGCTGGTGAATGCTTTTATATGGCCGCACCTGGCCTATCAATTGTCGACCCGTTCGGCCTATCCCTACAAAGCTGAGCGCCGTAATATTTTGGTCGACTCGCTGGGGGGGGGCTTTTGGGCAGCAAGTATTCAGTTTAATCCTCTTCTCACCGTCATCATCATATCGATGATGATGATGCATAACGTCGCCGCAGGAGGCCCGAAGCTACTGCTGCGCGGTGCATTGGCACAAGTCATCGGCGCTCTTGTTTCCTGCCTGCTTTTTGGTGCGTCATTCAACGCCCACACCTCTAACCTTCAAGTCTATGCCTGCCTGCCTGTGCTGATCCTTTATCCCTTTTCAGTCGGCATGGTCAGTTACGGGCTGGCAATCAAACTGGCAGAGCACAAAAGCACCCTCAGAGCCTTGAGCCGTACCGACAGCCTGACAGGCCTGCTGAACCACGGTTCATGGAAAGACCTGTTGCAGCTGAAATTCCAAAAGTGCCAGCAAAACCAATCCACCGCCACACTTGCACTGATTGATATCGACCATTTCAAACACATCAATGACACGTTTGGGCATCTTGTCGGTGACAGCGTACTGTGCCAGTTGAGCACAGAACTCCAGCAAAACCTGCGCATTGAAGACTTGGCCGGACGCTACGGCGGGGATGAGTTTTGCGTCATTCTGCCCAATCGCTCACTGTCACAGGCCAAGGAAATAATGGAGCGTGTGAGCCAGGTATTTTGTGACTTCAGGCACGCCGCAGAACCCGAATTGCGAGTGAGTCTGAGCGTTGGCCTGGCGTCCTACCGAATTGAATATGAAGACGCGTCTGCGTGGCTCAATGAAGCCGACAAAGCGTTGTACATCGCGAAGAAGACAGGTCGTAACAAGATCTGCACCGGAGCCGCTGACCTGCTTTTTGATTCAGCACCGATAGATCCTTTAAGCACATAAAGCGAGAATCAAAGCGTATGAGCACTTCCAGCGCTGACACAACGGCTACAGCCCAAGCAGGGAAAAAGGTTGATCATTTGCGCTTTCATCGCGCCCACGCGCATCTGGCCCCCACATTTGGCAATGACACCTTTGCATTGAAAGCGGAGGCCTTTGCCCGTTTTTTTGGCACGCCCACCTTCCTCGGGGCGCAAACCCTGATCGTGGTGATCTGGGTATGTTTGAACCTGTTTGGCGTGACGCACTTTGATATCTACCCCTTCATCCTGCTGAACCTGGCTTTCAGCCTGCAATCGGCTTATGCCGCCCCCCTGATACTGCTTGCTCAAACCCGCCAGGCGGCAAGGGACAAAGCGCAGGCGGATGCCGACGCCCAGCACCGCGAAGCACTGGCCGTGGCCAATACAGAGCGACAAGCGGCCGCTGCACAAACCACGGAAAAAATAATTGAATTGCTGGAGCAAAATACTCGATTAACCGAAATGACCAAACAGCTCACCGAGCGGATCGAGAGCCTGACCTCAGAAATGCATCAGCACTTCGTGCGCAAAGCCCCCTGACACGCTAAACCCCACCGGCCGCTCAACTCACACAGCGGCGTACCGCAGTGATTTCAGGCACATCCTGACGCTGCATATACACGCGCAGGGGTTCAGTAATGTTCAGGCGGTCATCGACATGTTGATCCAGTAATAACTGAATCAACTCGCGCTTGAGGGTCATGGTATCTGCTTCGCCGGACTGCCAGACAAACTCGTGGGCGGGCGTAATGCTGTCATCTGCCACGTCCATTCCGAAAGAATCTTCGCTAAAACGAACAATATGCCGCGCTGTCTTACGATTGAAACCAACAAAGCCGTTAAGTAGATCTGCGGCCTGGCAGATTAATTGCGAAGTGATGCGCATGGTAAACCTCAATGACAAGCCCGGAAGGCAATAGGGTCGATGGTTAACACGCAAGACTTGGCTCGCCTCCCTCTGCCGGGGACGCTGAAGGGTTCAGACTACTGCACAACTTTTCTAATGCCAAGGATCTCGCCAATGCCGGTCACCGTTGCCAAACGCGCCCTGCTGCCCTGTCTGTTACTCGCGGTGGTCGGCGCACACGCCGCCACCGAAACCATCACGCCGCCAGCACTGATCGCAAGCAGGCAGGGTATTGCGCACCCTGCCGTTATCGCCCATCGCGGTGCATCGTTCGATGCACCGGAATCAACAGCAGCGGCTTACACACTCGCCCGAGATCTGGGCGCTGACTATCTGGAAATGGACCTGCAACGCACCCATGACGGTGAGCTTATTGCCCTCCACGACAACAGCCTGTTGCGTACCACTGATGTGGCAAATAAATTTCCGGCACGCAAAAACCAACCCGCCAGTGCATTTACCCTGGCTGAACTTAAAACGCTGGATGCGGGCAGTTGGTTCAACAAGGCCTACCCGGATCGCGCACGCCCCTCTTACGTTGGGCTGCCCATACTGACGCTGGACGAAATAATCGATATCGCTCAAAGCAATCCTGGCCACACGCCCGGTTTGTACATTGAAACCAAAGAGCCGCAGCTGTTCCCGGGGATAGAACACGACCTCAAGCGCAAACTGACACAGCGTGGTTTGTTGCCTCCTCAACCTGATCGCCCCGGACAGGTAATTCTGCAAACCTTCGACAAAAGCAGCCTTCAGTTACTCCAAAAAGAAATGCCTGACACACCCAAAGTGCTGCTTCTTTGGGTGGGCGCCGGCGGGATGACACCTGACAAGAGCGTCAGCTTTGCGGACTCCGGCGAAAAAACCAAAGCAGCGTATTACGCCTCACTGCACCCCAAGGATAAAACCGAGTTCACACAATGGCTTGATTTCGCCAAGGCCAACGGTGCAATCGGCACAGGCCCCTCCGCTGCTCTGACCCACGGAGGCGATCAGAGTTACTCCGACCTGATTCAACCCTGGATGAACACCACTGCCCATGCAAGAGGCTTGCTGGTGCACGCTTACACCCTTGATGAGCCCGTAGATTTCAAAAAGGCGATGACCGCTGGCGTAAATGGGATTTTCACCAACCGCCCCCGCGAATTACTTAACTACTATCAGCGCGTGACCGCGCAGACCGTCAAACAGGTTCTGGAGCAAAACGGCTATTGATCAGGCAGCGAGGCGCCGCTAAACCGTTACGGCGCACCGCCTCAACCTGCACACCTTCTTGAAAATTAAATGCGAAGGCCACAAATTAAGGATGAATTAAGTTGCGAGGGTTAACCTGAACCCACTTAAACAACTTACCCAAGAGGGTCAAACATGAAAGCACTTAACGTACTGTTCGCCGCAATGACATTGACACTGGCTGCCGGCGTTGCTCAAGCCGATGTGCGCCCTGACCATATTCCGGACTTGCTCAAATCGGGCCAAATCAAACCCTTTGAACAACTCAATCAAATCGCTATTCAGCAACACCCCGGCGCAACCATTACCGACACTGAACTGGACAAAAAGCTGGGCAAACTTGTCTATGAAGTTGAACTGCGCGACAGCAAAAATATCGAGTGGGATGTAAAAATCGACGCAGCGACGGGTGAAGTTCTAGAGAACAAACAAGACACTTGAGAACCCTCGATAACCGCCGCCTTGTTCTTGATGAACAAGGCGGCTTTTTGTGGTCTGCGTTCAGAGAACCTGGACTGACCGATGGGGAATATCTGTATTTAAACCCCATATGAGTAGACACTAGCGGTTCTTTCAAACGTCACTGTCCTTTGCCTCTGACTTCCCATTGCACCTCAACAGAACCTGCGCATGAACACCCGCCTCTGTGCCTACGATCTCCTGACACCCGAGCAACGCGTGCAATTGCATGAGGTCAGGGTTCATGCCGAACAAATTGCTTTCTGCGGTACGGTCGAATCCGCGCTGCACGCTCTTCCAAGGCAAGGTCATCCGGCAATTACAGCTTTTGTTTTGCTGGCCGATGATCGGCCCGTCGCCTTTTTGCTGCTCAAGCGTCAACCACTGCTGGCTCATTGGGCTGATGCTGACAGCGCCACGTTGCATGCACTCCAGGTCGACGAACGATTCCAGGGGCGAGGGTTGGGTAAAATCTGCCTGCACGCACTCCCCGAGTCGGTTCGCCAAATCTGGCCCGAGATACGCCAACTGATGCTTTCAGTCAGCCCCTTCAACGCCTGCGCGCTGGCCTTTTACCTGAGCCAGGGCTGGGTTGAGTGCGGTGAAGCGTACCGCGGCGAAAGACGCCTGGTTTTCAGGCTGCCCCCCGCACAGGGCGGACATCAACACGCAAGTTAAAGCGTGCTTGACCCGCTGGTTCGCAGGGACGCATTCGCGACTAGACAAAACGCCATCAGTGCCCTTATTGTTTTCCGAGACCACCGCAGTGGTCGCGTCGCTCGGACGGTTCCGGGCGCTTACGTATCAGAGGCACTTATGGCAGACCAAGGTTCGCCGCGACGCTTTGCGCGCATCGATCGACTTCCCCCTTATGTCTTCAATATTACGGCCGAGCTGAAAATGGCCGCACGCCGCCGTGGTGAGGACATTATCGACTTCAGCATGGGCAACCCAGACGGTCCGACACCGCCGCATATTGTCGAAAAACTCTGCACCGTTGCACAACGTGAGGACACTCACGGCTACTCCACTTCACGAGGCATACCGCGCCTGCGTCGAGCAATTTCTCGTTGGTACGCCGACCGATACAACGTCGACATTGATCCGGAACAGGAAGCCATCGTCACCATTGGCTCCAAGGAAGGTTTGGCGCATTTGATGCTGGCCACTCTGGACCAGGGTGACACCGTTCTGGTGCCAAACCCCAGCTACCCCATTCATATCTACGGTGCCGTGATTGCCGGCGCCCAAGTACGCTCAGTGCCACTGATCCCGGGCGTCGACTTCTTTGCCGAACTGGAAAAAGCCATTCGCGGCTCGATCCCCAAGCCAAAAATGATGATTCTGGGGTTCCCGTCCAACCCGACAGCACAGTGCGTCGAACTGGATTTCTTCGAGCGCGTGGTGGCGTTGGCCAAACAGTACGACGTACTGGTGGTGCACGACCTTGCCTACGCGGACATCGTGTATGACGGCTGGAAAGCCCCTTCGATCATGCAAGTACCGGGCGCCAAAGACATTGCGGTGGAGTTTTTCACACTGTCGAAAAGCTACAACATGGCGGGCTGGCGTATTGGCTTCATGGTAGGTAACGCCGAGCTGGTCAACGCATTGGCACGAATCAAGAGTTACCACGACTACGGCACTTTCACCCCGCTGCAAGTGGCGGCGATTGCGGCACTGGAAGGCGACCAGCAGTGCGTCAAGGATATTGCTGAACAATACCGTCAGCGCCGTAACGTGTTGGTCAAAGGACTGCATGAACTGGGCTGGATGGTCGAGAACCCTAAGGCGTCCATGTATGTATGGGCCAAAATTCCAGAGGCCTATGCACACATGGGGTCACTGGAGTTTGCCAAAAAACTGCTCGCCGAGGCCAAGGTCTGTGTCTCACCCGGCGTAGGATTTGGCGAATATGGTGATGATCACGTGCGCTTTGCCCTGATTGAAAACCAGGATCGCATTCGTCAGGCCGTGAGAGGGATTCGCGCCATGTTTCGCGCCGATGGCGTGAGCGCCGGTTAAATAGACTGCAGGAGCGGCTTGCTGGCCAAGCGCGCTCCTGCAGGTCTACGGTCGTTAGACCACCAAAGACAGCAGCAAGATAAAGATCAAACCCACCACCGACAGGATGGTTTCCATCGCTGTCCAGGTTTTGAAGGTTTCAGCCACGGTCATGTTGAAGTACTGCTTGACCAGCCAGAATCCCGCATCGTTGACGTGAGACAAAATCAGCGACCCTGCCCCAGTTGCCAACACCAGCAGCTCGCGGTTCACACCCGGAATCATATCCACCACCGGCAACACGATACCGGCGCCGGTAATGGTCGCGACCGTTGCAGAACCGGTCGCAATCCTGATCACCGCCGCCACCAGCCATGCCAGCAGGATCGGTGAAATTTGCGCGTTTACCGCCATGTGGCCGATCACATCACCCACACCACTGGCCACCAGCATCTGCTTGAAACCGCCGCCCGCACCAATGATCAAAATGATCGCGGCAGTTGGGGCCAAACTGGCGTCAAGCAGCTTGAGAATGCGCTTGGAGTCGATCCCTTGACGCGCACCAAAGGTGTAGAGCGCCAACAGTAACGCCAGCAACAGAGCACTGATCGGGTGACCGATCATGTCCATCCAGACCCGGAAGAAGTTGCCATCCGGCAAAGCAACGTCCGCGAACGTCTTGAGCAACATCAGGAACACCGGCAGCAGCACGGTGATCAAGGTGATGGAAAAGCTCGGCAGAGTGCTGGATTCTGGCTCGCTGGCCAGTTGGTCCATCAGTTCCTGAGACGCATGCCCCGGAATGTATTTGGCGATGAACGTACCGTAGATCGGGCCGGCAATGATCGCCGTTGGCAACGCCACGATCAGACCATAAAGGATGGTTTTGCCAATATCAGCACCGAACACGCCAATGGCCAGCAACGGACCCGGATGCGGCGGCACCAGGCCATGCACCGCCGACAGGCCGGCGAGCAACGGGATACCAATTTTGATGATCGACACACCGGTACGGCGCGCAACAATAAAGACCAGCGGAATCAGCAGCACAAAGCCGATTTCGAAAAACAACGGTATACCGACCAGGAAGGCGGCAAACATCATCGCCCATTGCACCCTCTCTTTACCGAAGGCGCGGATCAGGGTTCGTGCGATTTGATCAGCACCCCCTGAGTCGGCCATCATTTTGCCCAGCATGGTGCCCAGCGCCAGGATGATACCGACAAAACCCAGTACGCCACCGAAGCCGTCCTGAAACGATTTGATAATCAGGTTGGCCGGCATGCCCGCTGTCAGCCCCAGAAACGCGGAGGCTATGATCAAGGCAATAAACGGGTGCAACTTGAATCGGGTGATCAAAACGATCAGGCCGATGATGGTGACCACTGCATCTAACAGCAGAAAGGTATTGTGAGACATGCCTAGCATGGGGCTTCTCCTGACTTGTTCTTGTTATTTAGGGCGAATGTACAGCCGTAGCTGAGTCGGATAGCGCTATCTATTTGAAACAACATCATGAGGTTGCCGGTACTCTGTGTTTATCCCACCAGACAACGGCGGCGTTCGCCAACTCGTCGATATCCATTTTCGTCGCGTCCAGTGTCAACACCAGAGGCTCGCCAGTAGGCGATTCCAGGGTAGCGAACTGACTGTCGATCAGCGTTGATGGCATGAAGTGCCCAGGGCGATGAGTGACGCGCTCTGCGGCCACCTCTGGGGTCAACTCCAGAAACACGAAACCCAAACCATCGACAGCGCCACGCAGGCGCTCGCGATATTGCAATTTAAGTGCCGAGCAGGTCAGAACCGGGCGCTCACCGCTAGCAACGGCACGACGAAGTTCTTCACACAGGCTGTCAAGCCAGCCGGCGCGATCGTCGTCGGAAAGGGGAATGCCGGCACTCATTTTTTCAATGTTGGCCGTTGGGTGAAATGAATCACCTTCAATCTGGATGGCGCCATTGCGGGTACATAACGCCTCGCTCACGCTGGATTTGCCGCAGCCGGCAACTCCCATGATGACCAGGGCAGTGATTGGTTGACTCATGAAACACCTCAGTCCGTAGACAGCGCTGTCTTTATTCATGCGTTCAATACTTGAAAGCAAAGCACAAAGCACAGGCTACCGACGTCTAATTCTCATTTTTATGGGGAGACGCGGTAACGCTCTCGACATACAAAGCTGGGGTAGAAAGCCTGCACACAATCAGGCAATTGCGGGCACGCGCGGACAGCGCTACCTTAGTGACTTGTTTTTTGTTTGGCAAGCCACCCCGATGACGTCCTCTAAAAACGATAAAAACTCCCGAACCACGGGACGCCCCACTCTCAATGAAGTTGCCAGGCTTGCAGGCGTTAGCCCGATCACGGCATCGCGGGCCCTGCGCGGAATCAGCAGCGTGGCCACTGAACTGGCCGAGAAAGTACGCAAGGCGGCGGGTGAACTCAATTATGTGGTCAATCCCGCAGCCCGAGCGCTCGCTTCGGCGCAAAGTCATTCCGTAGTGGTGCTGGTACCTTCTTTGTCCAACCTGCTGTTTATCGACACCCTCGAAGCCATTCATGACGTGTTGCGACCTAAAGGCTTTGAAGTCCTGATTGGTAACTTTCACTACTCGCGCGACGAAGAAGAAAACCTGCTACGCAACTATATGGCCTACCAGCCTCGCGGCTTATTGCTGACCGGCTTCGATCGCTCTGAAAGCTCACGCCGCATGATTGAAAGCAGTAATGTGCCTTGCGTGTACATGATGGAACTGGACGCCGGTGCAGGGCTTAATTGCGTGGGGTTTTCCCAGCTCAAGGCGGGGGAAACTGCGGCACGGCATTTGATTTCACGTGGCCGCCGACGCCTTGCGTACATTGGCGCACAACTTGATCAGCGCACCCTGCTGCGTGGCGAAGGCTACCGTCGCGCGCTACAGGAGGCCGGTTTGTATAACCCTGACCTCGAAATCCTGACTCCACGCCCCTCCTCTGTCGGCTTGGGCGGCGAATTGTTTTTGCATTTGCTGGCCAGCCAGCCGCAGGTCGATGCGATCTTTTTCGGCAATGACGACCTTGCCCAAGGGGCCTTGCTGGAAGCGGCCCGGATCGGCCTTAAAATTCCGGAGCAAATCGCCATTTTAGGCTTCAACGACTTGCCCTCATCGGAATTCATGGTGCCGCGACTCAGCAGCATTCGTACGCCGCGCGAAGCCATAGGTCGCCGGGCAGCGGAGCAGATGCTGATTCTGATGGCCGGTAATAAAGTGCCTGCCCCCGTGCAGGACATGGGCTTTGAGTTGATGGTGCGCGAAAGCAGCTGAGTGCTGCTGGTGAGCCCGGCAACTATTGCAACTGCAAGGTTGAATTGAACTGGCTGATGGCATCGACCACATGCCTGCTGCCTTGCTGGATTTCCAGGATCGCCTCACCCGCCTCGTTCGCCAGTGAAACCCCCAACCCAGTTCGGCTCAAGCTGGACTGCATACTGGTAACGGCGCTCAGCGACAAATCATGGTTTTTGCGAACCACCTCGACAATCTCCACGGTTGCCGCGCTGGTTCGCGCCGCCAGGCTTCTGACCTCGTCGGCCACTACCGCGAAGCCACGCCCATGCTCACCCGCCCTCGCCGCTTCAATGGCCGCATTGAGCGCCAACAGGTTGGTCTGGTCAGCGATGCCACGAATGGTCTGCACTATTTTGCCGATGATGTCGGATTGTTTGCTGACCGCATCAATGCTTTGCGCGGCCTCATTCAGGTCTTTGGAGATAGCCTCAATCACCTGAACGGTTTGCTGAACCACTTGTGAGCCTTTTTGCGCACAGGCGTCGTTTTGCACCGACGTGCTATGGGCTGATTCTGCCGCTGCTTGCAGATTGGTGACCTGAGCGGTTATGTCGCTGGCAAATTTGACGACTTTATACAAACGGCCCTTGGCATCGAAAATCGGGTTGTAAGATGCTTCCAGAAACACCGTATGGCCGTATTTATCGACACGCTCAAAGCGTCTGGAGTGATATTCCCCACGATTGAGCGAAGCCCAGAACGCCTTGTATTCAGCGGACTCAGCTTCTGCCTGTCGACAGAACATGCTGTGATGGTGACCGACAATTTCAGCCAACGAGTAATGGACGGTGTCGAGAAAGTTTTGATTGGCATGAATGACCCGACCATCGGGTGAGAATTCGATCATAGCCATAGAGCGACTCAGCGCATTCACAATGCTCTGGTTTTCGTGTTCCTTGTTCACCCGCTGAGTGATATCCGAGGCGACCTTGATCACTGAAACGACCTGACCAGTGGCGTCCAGTATCGGCATGTAACTGGCTTCCAACCAGACTTCGCGGCGGGATTTATCGAGACGCAAGTAGGTGCCACTCATGGGCTGTCCGCCCGCCAGATCACGCCAGAAGGCTGCGTATTCGGTGGTTCGTGTGTAGGGTTCTTCACAGAAAATACGGTGATGCTTGCCGCGAATCTCGTCGAGGGCGTAGCCCGTGACCCGGCAAAAGTTCTCGTTGGCAGCCAGAATGGTGCCGTCCGGAGCAAATTCGATAATGGCCATTGAGCGACTGATCGCCAGAACCTTTGCCTGCATTTCGTCCAGCGAACAGCTAAGACGTCTATTTTCGATGAGGTCGGCTTTGCGATGAAAATCAAACATGGCTCAATCCCTTGGGGTGCTGTCTATTGATAATTCACATAATTCAAAACACAACAAACCGCCTGCGCACTCTGCCCTAATAGGCAGAGATCACGCATCTCGGGGATTTAAGCACGCTTGATCCAGCCCCCGCAGACGTTGAGCATAGCCAGACTGAGCAGGGCCGCAAGCAAAATGCCATCAGCCTGTGATGCAGCCCTCAACCCCTGAAAACTCCGTTGGTGACGCTCAACGAATCAAGCTTTCCCTTTGTATATACTGCCCACGCCTTTGAACCATGATTCCGGACTTATGACCGCTATTGCTTACGCCCAACTGGAAGCGCCTTTATGGCCTTTGATGAACAAGTTTTACCGCGCCCATCAGTCCTCGATGAAAGCGAGTAAGGACGCGCAACTGTGGGTAGCCCGAGAGCAGGAAATCGTCGCAGCCTTGTGTTTGCGGTCGGCAGCCAATGGCTACTGGTTGACGGGTTTGTTTGTCGCACCGGATGTGCGAGGACGCGGTATCGCCCGCTCGTTGGTCGATGCAGCAGTGTCATCGACCGAAGGGGCACCGGTATGGTTGTTTTGCGACCCTGAACTGCAAGGCTTCTACGAAGGGATTGGATTCGGTATGGCCGATGACTTGCCGCAGGTGTTGTTCGAGCGCCTGATTCGCTATCAACGCAATAAAGCGATGATAGCGATGGGTATTACTCGTTAGTGCCTGATGCCAACTCCGGGAACAGCACCTCAATAAATCCGAACTTATTGAAGTCCTTGATGCGCGACGGATACAGGCGACCGATCAGATGATCGCATTCATGCTGGACCACCCGTGCATGAAACCCGTCGGCAATGCGTACGATGGGCTCGCCTTTTGGATCGAAGCCCTCGTAACGGATGTGCTGATAACGTTCTACTGTCCCGCGCAGACCCGGCACTGACAAACAGCCTTCCCAGTCTTCTTCGACAGCCGGGGTGAGGGGCGTGATCAGGGGATTAAGCAAGATGGTTTGCGGCACGGGCTCAGCATCGGGGTAGCGCTCGCTGTGCTCAAATCCGAATATAACCATTTGCAGGTCAACGCCAATTTGCGGCGCGGCCAGGCCGACACCGCCGGCATGCTCCATCGTCTGCAGCATGTCGTCGATCAACTGCCAGAGCTCAGGTGTGTCGAACATTTGCGCAGGCACTGGCCTGGCCACACGCATCAGGCGTTCGTCGCCCATTTTCAAGATTTCACGAATCATAGTCAGGCTTCATCTGAAGTGGAGGGAAGGGAGTGGTCACGGCCCAATCCTGAGACATGCTGTTTGGGATCAGAATCATCGGACTCATCGAAGGTTTTCTCTCCGGGGTCCTTGCCCTCAGCAGACATGTGTTCGATAACAGCGTTCATCTCAGCCCCTAACAACAGGACCGCAGCAGAGATATAAAAGTACAAAAGCAATACGATGATTGCACCGATACTGCCATACATGGCGTTGTAATCAGCGAAGGTTTTGACATAAAACGCAAAGCCCAGCGAAGCCACAATCCACACCACCACGGCCAGCACAGAACCCGGCGTAATGAAGCGGAATTTCTGTTCGACGTCCGGCATCACGTAGTACATCACCGCGACGGCCACCATCAGCAGCAAAATGATCACCGGCCAACGCAGAATGGTCCACAGCGTGACCACAAACTCCTCCAGCCCCACCTGCCCTGCCAGCCAGCTCATGAATTGAGGCCCGAGCACCATCAGTGCCGCTGCAGCCAACAGCATGCCGGCAATCCCGATGGTGTAAAAAATCGATAGCGGCAGACGCTTCCAGAGGGGGCGCCCTTCGACCACGTCATAAGCTGCATTCATCGCGCTCATCATCAAACGCACGCCTGCAGAAGCGGTCCAGAGCGCAATCACGATACCAATCGAAACCAATCCACCTTTGGATTGCTGCAACTGGTCGATCACTGGATTGACCGACTCCAGGGCTTGGGGGGGTAATACCAGCTCAGACTGCAAGCGCAACCAACTGAAGAAGTCGGGCAAATGCAGAAAACCGATCAGCGCGATCAAAAACAGAATGAAAGGGAACAGCGAAAAAAGCATCTGATAGGCCAGCGCCGACGCATAGGTCGACATCTCGTCGTCAATAAACTCTTTGACCGTACGAACCAGAACTTTACCCAAAGGCAGGCCTTTCAAGACCGGAAATAACATAGCGTCTCCTTTCGCCGCTGAAATAATTAATGTGTAAGTCAGACAATTATTGAAAGTAAGGGTTTTACCTCAAAAGTAGCTGAATTGGCGACATTGGAAACACTTGTGCAAAAACGGCCATCGCAAGGATGGCCGTTCAGGTGTGCAACAGATGCCCGACGCACCGGCTGCAACGGTATTATCAGGCCTTATCGACGGTTTTCTTGACCGCGTCCTTGGCTTTACCGACCGCTTGCTGGCCTTCACCTTTGAGTTCCTGCGCTTTGCCTTCGGCACGCAGCTTGTCGTTGTCTGTCGCTTTACCGACGGCTTGTTTGACATTGCCTACAGCTTCGTTCGCTTTGCCTTTGATCTTATCGCCAGTGCTGCTCATGGGATTTCTCCTGCTGAAATTTCGGATGTCATTACCTCGACACAAGAGTTGACCCACCAGGTTCGCATAGAGTTTCATTTATTTATGTCGAACATTTCGTCGCTCCACGCAGGTTGGGCTTTATGTTTGCCCGCATACCCCCGAGAATGCGCGACGTATTCAGGCTACGGCGCTGAAGAACCAAAATTGTAGGAAGGTTATGAAACTCGATAAAAAGCAGGCCATTGCCCGCAGAAATCAGGAACTGGGTGGCGCGGTATTGGGCGTTAACAACTGCCATTTCGCCACGCTCAACACCAACAAAAACATCTGGTGGTTCGATATTCCACTGGCTCGTCTGGCCGTCGGTCAGTACGAATGGGTGCACCTGTTGCTGCATAACCCAAGCACCGACGAGTTGCTTCACTTGAAGGTGACTACCGCATTCTTGCGCGAAAAACGCGAAGGCATGGTGGTACGCGCGACGCACAAACGGACGCCGACCATGAGCCTGGAGTTGAGCGCGGACAAAGACTCCTTCCTGCAGGATGTGCGCCCTACTGGCACCGGCGTGAACTTCGCCCAGTTCTTGCAAAAATAAGATGTGGTCAGGGCCTGCGCGCCCAACGCCTGCTAAACAGCAGTTGCCTATACGAAAAAGCCCCGCATTGCGTCAATGCGGGGCTTTTTCATTTCCAGGCAGCTTACTTTTTCAGGCCCAGCTTTTTCATTTCTTCGTCACGCAACTCTCGGCGCAAGATCTTACCGACGTTGGTCGTTGGCAAACTGTCGCGGAATTCGACAATCTTGGGTGACTTGTAGGCGGTCAGGTTGGCGCGCATGTGAACCATGACCTGCTCTTTGGTCAGGGTCATACCGGGTTTGACCACGATAAAGACTTTGATCAGCTCGCCGGTTTTCTCATCCGGAATACCGATGGCCGCGGATTGCAGCACGCCCGACAACGACGCCATGACGTCTTCCAGCTCATTCGGGTAAACATTGAAGCCCGACACCAGAATCATGTCTTTCTTGCGATCAACAATACGCATATAGCCGTCAGGCTGAATGATCGCGATGTCTCCGGACTTCAACCAGCCATCGCTGTCCATGATCTCGGCGGTTGCGTCGGGACGCTCCCAATACCCTTTCATCACTTGCGGGCCCTTGATGCACAGCTCGCCAACTTCACCCAGTGGCAGTTCTTCACCGGCGTCGTTAATCACTTTGCACAATGTCGATGGCATCGGGATGCCGATCGTACCGATCTGGATATTTTGTATAGGGTTGACCGAGACGACCGGGCTGGTTTCGGTCATGCCGTAACCTTCGCAGATCTCGCAACCCGTGACTGTCTTCCAGCGCTCCGCCACAGACAACTGCAAGGCCATCCCGCCCGACAAGGTGACCTTGAGCGACGAGAAGTCCAGCTTGCGGAACGCTTCGCTATTGCACAGCGCCACAAACAACGTATTGAGCCCAACAAACCCGGTGAACTTCCACTTGGACAGTTCTTTAACCATCGCCGGCAAATCACGCGGGTTGCTGATCAAAATGTTGTGGTTGCCCAGCAACATCATTGCCATGCAATGAAAAGTGAACGCGTAGATGTGATAAAGCGGCAAGGGTGTAATTAGAATTTCGCAACCTTCATTCAGGTTGGACCCCATCAACGCCTTGCACTGCAACATGTTGGCGATCAAGTTGCGATGGGTCAGCATCGCGCCTTTGGCCACACCTGTAGTGCCGCCGGTGTATTGCAGTACGGCAACGTCACTGCTGAGAGGGTTGGCTTCATTGACTTGTTGGCCCTGCCCCTTGCTCAGCACATCATTGAACTTGATGGCATTGGGCAGGTGATACGCCGGGACCATCTTCTTCACGTATTTGATGACGCTGTTGATCAATACGCGCTTGAAGGGCGACAGCATGTCGGCCACTTCAGTGACGATCACATACTTGATCGAGGTTTGCGGCACGACTTTCTCGGCCAGATGCGCCATGTTCGCCAGGCACACCAACGCTTTGGCGCCGGAGTCATTGAATTGGTGTTCCATTTCCCGCGCGGTGTACAGCGGGTTGGTGTTCACCACGATCAAGCCGGCGCGGATGGCTCCGAACACAGCGACCGGGTATTGCAGCACATTGGGCAACTGCACAGCGATACGGTCGCCGGGTTGCAGGTCGGTGTGCTGTTGCAGGTAGGCAGCAAAGGCGCCGGACTGTTCGTAAAGCTCGCCGTAGGTGAGCGTTTTACCCAGATTGCTGAACGCCGGCTTATCAGCGAAGCGCTGGCAAGATTGGCGCAACACCGATTGAACGTTCGGGTATTGGTCCGGGTCGATTTCGGCAGCAATCCCGGCTGGGTACTTATCCTTCCAAAAGCTTTCAATCATGGAAGCCCACTCCTCAGCGTTGCGAATTCTTCACCGCATTTTTTGCGGTTATTATTTGTTTGATTTTTGTAGTTGAAAACCGTGGCTTTTACTTACCGAGAAGTCACAAAGCGCGCCGAGAGTAGCAGCTTTGCCAGGAGTCGACTAGAGCCAAAAAGGGCCTTCAGCGTCACCAACCTGACTGTAGGACAATCCTAAGTCATCATTAGTGCAACTACTCTATAAATGCTTTCACCTCTCTCCAAGCCGCGTATTTACGCCTTCAGAGTGAAGATTTCCCGCTATTTGAAAGCCAAAAAAAATCGCCCACTTACATCAAGCAGGCGAGTGATGGCTGAAACCAAAGAGGCATCAGGCGATATCGCGCAGCTCTCGACGCAGGATTTTGCCCACCGGCGTCATGGGCAAGCTGTCGCGCAGCACAATGATTTTCGGGACTTTGTAGCCAGTGAAATTGTCTTTGCAGTAGGCCTTGAGCTCTTCAACACTGACCCCTCCAGCACGCGCGACAACAAACAACTTCACCGCCTCACCCGTGCGATCATCCGGCACGCCAATGACTGCGCAACTTGCCACCTTGGGATGAGCCATGACGATGTCTTCAATTTCGTTAGGGTAGACATTGAAGCCTGAAACAATGATCAGGTCTTTTTTACGGTCAACAATGCGCACAAAACCATCAGGGTCAATAACTGCGATGTCACCCGTTTTAAACCAGCCTTCACTGTCCAGAACTTCAGCGGTCGCCTCGGGGTTTTGCCAATAACCTTTCATGACTTGCGGGCCTTTGATGCATAGCTCGCCGCGCTCGCCAAGGCCCAGATCAGTGCCAAGATCGTCGATGACTTTCATGGCCGTACCCGGCACCGGGGTACCCACCGTCCCGCTTCTGGCCAGAGCCCCGCACGGGTTGCAGCTGGCAGCTGGCGAGGTTTCAGTCAAGCCGTAGGCTTCAACGATGCGGCATCCGGTGAGCTGTTCCCAGCGATCTGCTGTCGCCTTGACCAGAGCCGTGCCTCCCGAGTTGGTAATTTTGAGCCCGGAGAAATCCAGTGTTTTGAAATCTGGATGATCCATCAGCGCCACAAACAACGTGTTCAGCCCCAGAAACGCGGTAAACCGCCAGTTCTTCAGCTCCTTGATAAACCCTTTGATGTCTCGTGGGTTGGTGATCAATAGGTTGTGGTTGCCCGTGACCATCATGCCCATGCAGTTGGCCGTGAATGCGTAGATATGGTAAAGCGGCAGCGGCGCCACCATGATCTCGCAGCCTTCCTGGAGAATCGGCTGACCCTGCGCGTCATGCTGGGACAGACAGGCCCGTATCTGCTGCATGTTGGCGACCAGGTTGCCATGGGTCAGCATTGCACCTTTAGGTAACCCGGTGGTTCCCCCCGTGTATTGCAATACGGCGGTGTCCTCCAGCGTGACCGGTACGGGACGAAGAGCCTGCCCTCCCCCCTTATGCAAAACGCTTTTGAAGCCAATGGCCTGGGGCAGTTGGTAGGCCGGCACCAGCTTTTTGACCTTATTGACCACAAGGTTTGTAATCCAGCCTTTGGCCGCCGACATCATGTCGCCCATTTTGGCTTCAATGAGGTAGTCGATCGGGGTACTTTCCAACACGTCCTGAACACGTTTACCGAACATGTTCAAATACACCAACGCACGCACACCGGCACTTTTAAACTGATGCTGCATTTCGCGCGAGGTGTACAGCGGATTGGTGTTGACCACGATCAGACCCGCGCGCAGAGCGCCAAATACCGCAATCGGGTATTGCAATACGTTGGGCATTTGTACGGCGATACGGTCGCCAGGCTTCAGGTCTGTGTGGTTTTGCAGGTAGCCGGCAAAAGCAGCGCTGTGACGCTCCAGCTCGCCGTAGGTAAGTGTCACGCCCAAGTTGCTGAACGCGGGACGATCGGCGAACTTTTTACAGGAGCGCTCAAACACATCAACGACCGATGCAAAGTCGGTCATATCAATGTCTTGGGGTACACCGGCAGGACGTTTGTCATTCCAGAAATCAGGTTCCATTATTTTTATCCTCTTACCTGAGCGTGTCTGGCCATATAGCACATGCACTAGAAAGCGAAGCTAATGGACGGTATCAGTAATCCCGGAGCTGGCAAATACAGCGAACTTCGCCATTTACATCTTGAATCGTATTACTGTGCCAGCCACTGCTCAGTGGCTTGAGCGATACACTGCGTTAGACCCGTGCAAAGGAAGCACCATGAACCATAAAAAGTTCTGGCTGGATGCAAGTGACCAAACCACTCTCTTCGTCAATCAGTGGCTGCCAGCGAGCGCGCCCAAAGGCATTGTGCTGCTGGCCCACGGCATGGCGGAGCACAGCGGTCGCTATGGCCGACTGGGCAATGCATTGTGCGAGGCCGGGTGGGGTCTATACGCGCATGACCAACGAGGTCATGGCAAAACGGCGGAAAACCACACACAGGGGCATTTCGCAGATGACGAAGGTTGGCTCGCCGTGGTCGGTGATGTGGCGACCCTCCATCAGCACATCAACCAGAACCACCCGGGCATGCCGGTCTTTTTGTTGGGCCATAGCATGGGCAGTTACATTGCCCTGGCCTATTTAATGACTCACGGCGCCCGTTTACAGGGTGCCATTCTCAGCGGCTCCAACTTCCAGCCAGTAGCGCTGTACCGCGCCGCCAGCCTGATCGCACGGTTTGAACGCAAGCGACAAGGCCCTAAAGGCCGCAGCGCGCTCATCGAGTGGTTGTCTTTTGGCTCCTTTAATAAAGCCTTCAAACCCAATCGCACCTCTTTTGATTGGCTCAGCCGCGATCCGGACGAGGTCGATGCCTATGCGCGCGACCCGCTTTGCGGGTTTCGGTGCACCAACCAACTGTGGGTAGATCTGCTCAACGGCTTGCAGCAAATCAGTAAAGCGTCCAATCTCAATCGAATCGATTCCGGCTTGCCCTTGCTGTTGATCGGAGGTGTTTGTGACCCGGTCAGTCAAGGCAAGCGTCTTGAAGATCTGGCCAACGCTTTACGCAGTGCGGGCAGCCAACACCTGCAACTCAATCTCTACCCTCAGGCACGGCACGAATTGTTTAATGAAATCAACCGCGATGAAGTCACCGCAGATGTTATTCATTGGCTCGATCAAGCCTTGGGCCACTCACGCACGCCCCCGTGAATAGCCACCTCAGGTTTTAAATTATCAACATTTTGAAATTAAACACTCGTCACAGGACATGCGCTAGATGACTCAGGTTACCAATACACCGTACGAAGCCCTCGAAGTCGGCCAGACTGCCAGCTACAGCAAAACCGTCGAAGAGCGCGATATTCAGCTGTTTGCTGCCATGTCCGGCGATCACAACCCAGTGCACCTGGACCCTGAATTTGCAGCGGCCACCATGTTCAAAGAGCGCATCGCTCATGGCATGTTCAGTGGCGCCCTGATCAGCGCTGCAGTGGCTTGCGAGCTTCCAGGCCCCGGCACGATCTATGTCGGCCAGCAAATGACCTTCCAGAAGCCGGTGAAAATCGGTGACACCTTGACCGTGCGTCTTGAAATTCTGGAGAAGCTGCCGAAATTCCGCGTGCGCATTGCGACCCGAGTCTTCAATCAGCGCGATGAACTCGTGGTGGATGGTGAAGCCGAGATCATCGCCCCTCGCAAACAACAGACGGTGAACTTGCCCGTCTTGCCAGCGATCAGCATTGGCTGATCAGCAGGTACAAAAAACGCCGGCTAGCCGGCGTTTTTTTTTAATTACGTGTGCTTCAAGACTTAGCGCGAGCATCATTGCGATACGCTTTCACCTGATCGTGATTGCGTTGCACACCATGGAGTTGACGCTCTACAAGGTCACGAATACCAACCAAATTGTGTTCGTTTATTTTTTTAATGGCATCGTTATAAGCTTTCAGCGCATGGTCTTCACCGCGCTCGGCTTCATTAAGAATGGCCTCGTCATCTTTACCTGTGAACATCGACTTCACATCGACCCAACGACGGTGCAGATCGGCAGCAACGCTGGTGGATGTTTCAGGCTCGCCGCCCAGTGCCCGTACTTGCGCCTGAAGCTCGGCAGCCGCTTTAGCACAGTCAGCAGAACGCTGAACGAAAAAGTTTTTTAGCAGGGCGTCTTTAACGTCTTCAGCGCAGGATTTAAAGCCTTCCTGACCGTCTTTACTGGTTTCGATCAAATCGTTCAGGATGCTAATGGCTTCTTTATTGAGGTCAGTCATTGTTCAATTCCTTACACAGTTGAGGATCGTGCAATAGAGATTGCATGGGCTGTGCCAAGTTTTAGAAAAAATAAAAGCCTTATAAAACAACAAGTTATATTTATACAAAAATCTGTATCCGGTTTATTTGCATGAACTGTCATTTGGCCTTCATGCAGATTGCCTGTATTTTCATCTGAACGTTTCACGTACCCGAAGGCTGCTGCATGAACCCCGAAAAACTCGAGTTACTGGTCACCCGCCAAATGCCCTTCGGTAAATATCAAGGCCGGATCATTGCCGATCTGCCCGGCCAGTACTTGAACTGGTTTGCTCGCGAAGGGTTCCCCCACGGCGAACTGGGCGGCCTGCTCGCCCTGATGCAAGAGATTGACCACAATGGATTGTCGGATCTGCTCGACCCGTTACGCGCCAAACACGGAAAACCCAAACCTCGCCACTGATAGAGCTGCCCCATGCCAAGGATTGAAGAGAACGCCCGCGACGAGAACTTCTGGCACGCCATTGCCGAGCGCTACGATCTGGCCCCAGGCCCGATCAATCTGGAAAACGGCTACTTCGGGCGCATGACCCGTGGGGTGGCTCAGGACTATCAGCGCAATATCGACTTTATTAACCGCAGTAACTCGGTGCATGTCCGTCAGCAGTTCGATAACACCCAGAGCCTTGAGATTCGTAATCAACTGGCCGACCTGCTGAGCGTAGAACACACCAGCATTGCCCTGACCAATTGCGCATCTGACGCACTGCAGTCCTTGATCCGTAACTACAACGGTTTGCAACCGGGCGACCAACTGCTGATCAGTGATCTGGAGTACCACAGCGTTGAATACGCCATGCGCTGGGTCGCACAGCAACGCGGACTCGAAGTCATCGAAATAGTCCATGCGCATCCAGCCACCTATGAAAGCCTGGTGGCCAGCTATCGCGATGCCTTTGAGCGTTACCCCCGCATAAAACTGATGGCCCTGACTCACGTTACCCATCGCACGGGGCTGGTCATGCCCGTTGAGGCGATTGTGCAGACTGCCAAAGAGCACGGGGTTGAGGTGATTCTCGACGGGGCCCATGCCTTGGGCCAGATCGACTTTGACCTCAAGGCACTGGGTGTCGCGTTTGCGGGTTACAACCTGCACAAATGGATTGGATCGCCGCTGACATTAGGCTTTATGTACATCGACCCCCTGCGCCTTGCTGATATTGATCCGGATATGGGCAGTGAGCGTTACCCCGAGCCCGATGTGCGCACACGTGCGCCGTATGGCACGGGCAATATTCCGGCATGGCTGACCCTGCCCAAGGTGCTGCAAGAACACAAGGATCTGGGCGGCTCGACAGCCAAAGGCGCCCGCCTGAACTATCTGCGTGACCTGTGGGTGAATGAGGCTCGAAAGTTGCCCGGCATAGAGGTGCTGGTGCCGGATGATCCACGTTTGCAATGCGCAATTACGTCGTTGCGGTTCACCGGCCTACAGGATCAACAGCCGATGGCTGATCGCCTGCTCAAGGAGTACAACCTGTTTACCGTGGCCCGAGACGGCTCAGCCTGTGGCAGCTGTATTCGGATCACGGTGGGCTTTGCCACGTCGGTGGATGACATAAACCAGTTGATCAAGGGGCTACGGGAATTGGCGCAAGGGTAAAGCCCCTCACCCTAACCCTCTCCCTTAGGGAGAGGGGACTAGAAGCAAAAGCAGAGCTGCTTTATAAACGGGCAAAAAAAAGGTGCGCCGACCGAGCGCACCTAAAAACCGTAGAACATACAACACATCAGTTACACAATTATTGGTCCAGCAACGCCAGTGCCTCAGCCGTGCATTCTTGAATGCGTGCCCAGTCACCGTTTTTGATCCACTCGCTGTCCAGCATCCAGCTGCCACCCACACACATCACGTTTTTCAACGCCATGTAGCTGCGGATATTGGCCGGGCTCACTCCGCCCGTTGGGCAGAATTTAACTTCACCAAACGGCCCGCCCAGCGCCTTGATGGCGGCCACACCGCCACTGACTTCAGCCGGGAACAATTTGAAACGGCGATAACCCAAACCGTAGCCTTCCATAATTCCGGAGGCGTTGCTGATACCTGGCAGCAGCGGAATATCGCTGGCGACACTGGCTTCGAGCAGGTCTCGGGTAATGCCAGGCGTAACGATAAACTGCGAGCCGGCTTCTTCGGCAGCCGCCAGCATGTGGCGATCCAGCACAGTACCCGCCCCGGTCACCAATTCTGGCCGCTGCTCACGCAACACACGAATTGCCTCCAGGCCAAACTGGGAACGCAAGGTGACCTCAAGCGCGGTCAGACCACCGGCCGCCAGCGCATCGGCCAAAGGCAAGATGTCCTGCTTACGGGCGATGGTGATTACCGGAAGTATGCGTGCCTGAGCACACAGTTGGTCGATCAGGGCGACTTTATCCGCCATCGAAACGTTCGCAGTTTTTATTGTCATGGCAGCTGATCCTTGGCTCATGGGCACCAGTAAATCTCTAACGTAGGTTGCAGAAAGGCACGAATTGGCAAGGCTGCTTCATCATTCCCGGCCAGCGCGTCATTAAGAGTGTTCAATTTGGACTGTCCCTGAATCGACAGCACCGTGTACCTGGCACTCGCCAACAGTTTGCGGCTCATGCTCAAACGTTGATGCGGCACAGTCGGTGCCAGCATCGGCCAACAACGACGAGGACTCTCAACGCTCAGGGCGTCGTTCAGATTCGGGCTGTTTGGGAATAAGGATGCGGTGTGGCCGTCATCACCCATGCCCAAAATCAACACATCGATAGGCGGCAATTCTGCCAAGGCTTGATTCGCCTGATCGGCAGCGTCCTGGAGGGTGTTGGCCGCGTTGTACAGCCCCACAAACCGCGCTTTGGCCGCGGGGCCTTGGAGCAAATGTTTTTTAAGCAAGCCGGCGTTACTGTCGCCATGCTCCACCGGCACCCAACGCTCATCCGCCAGACTGACGACCACTTTGGACCAATCAACAGGCTGCTTGATCAGGCTCTGGAAAAACGCTACCGGACTGCGCCCTCCAGACACCACCAAGGTCGCCACTCCTTGACGGGCAATGGCCTCATTCAATTGAGCAGCAACCGCTTTTGCCAGTTCTTCCGCCAGTTGAGCCGGTGTTTTGAACGTATGCGCGTGCACACCTTCTGGCAGTTTCAAATCAGATATCGCCATACCAAGACCTCCCGTCACGTGTAATCAGTGCAATGGAGCTCATAGGCCCCCAAGAGCCGGCCGCATAGGGCTTGGGCGCGTCGCCCGACTTCTTCCAGCCAGCAATCAACTGGTCGCACCACTTCCATGCCGCTTCAATTTCATCTTTGCGTACAAACAGGTTCTGATTGCCGCGCATCACTTCGAGCAAGAGACGCTCATAGGCGTCCGGAACCCGCTCGCTGCGATAGGTGTCGGAAAAATTCAATTGCAGCGGACCACTGCGCAATTGCATGCCTTTATCCAGGCCTTGATCTTTGGTCATCACACGCAGGGAAATGCCTTCGTCCGGCTGCAGACGAATAATCAGCTTGTTACCGATTTGCAGGCGCTGTTCCGGTGCGAAGATGTAGTGCGACGGTTCTTTGAAGTGGATAACAATCTGCGACAGCTTTTGCGGCATACGCTTGCCGGTGCGCAAGTAGAACGGCACACCCGCCCAACGCCAGTTACGAATATCGGCACGCAGGGCAACAAACGTTTCGGTGTCGCTTTGGGTATTGGAATTTTCTTCTTCCAGATAACCCGGCACCGACTGGCCTTCGCTGTAACCGGCAATGTACTGACCGCGCACGACTTGCGTCGTCAGCCCTTCCGGCGTGATTGGCGCCAGTGCCTTGAGTACTTTTACTTTCTCATCACGAATGCTGTCCGCCGACAGGTCCGCGGGCGGATCCATGGCGATCAGACAGAGCAACTGCAACAAGTGGTTTTGAATCATGTCCCGCAGTTGGCCAGCCTTGTCGAAATACCCCCAGCGCCCTTCAATACCGACCTTCTCGGCCACGGTGATTTCAACATGGGAGATGTAGCGTTGGTTCCACTGGGTTTCAAACAGGCTGTTGGCAAACCGCAAAGCAATCAGATTTTGAACCGTATCTTTGCCCAGATAATGGTCAATGCGATAAGTACGGTTTTCCGGAAAGTACTGCGCGACAGCGTCGTTGACCTTGCGCGAAGACTCAAGGTCCGAGCCGATAGGCTTCTCCAGTACAACGCGGGTGTTTTCAGCCAGGCCGACCTTTGCCAGGTTTTCGCAAATCGCCCCATACACAGCAGCAGGCGTAGCGAAGTAGGCAATCAGACGTTGAGCCGTGCCGGCCTGTTCAGCCAGAGACACATAGTCATGCGCGTTAAGAAAGTCCACATGCAGGTAGTTCAGACGCGCCAGAAAGCGGGTCAGTACGTCCTCTTCGATCTCCTTGCTGCCTACATACTGACGCAGTTGGCTGTCGATGCGCGCCAAGTGCGTCAACGCGTCCCCGGGCTCACGAGCCAATGCAAGGATTCGCGTGTCGTCATGTAAAAGGCCGGCACGATCCAGCTGATACAAAGCAGGAAACAGCTTGCGCAAGGCCAGATCGCCCAAGGCGCCGAACAAGGCAAAGGTGCACGGTTCAACCGTTATCGAAGGCATGATGTTGGTTCTTTTATCAAGTTAAGCTACAAATACCTTTTTTCAAGGCATCACTCAAGGAAAAATGTAGTAATAAACACAACATTTTCTCAAAATACAGAATCTTACTAGTGGTCATTACACACCATCAGTAGGATAGGCCACCTTACAGGCTCGCTTTAGAGCGGCGCTCTTTGCATCGCTGAACCTAGGATCATAAATGGACCGCGTGCGAAATTTACTCGAACAAATCAAAGGCCGCCTCGAAGAGCTGAATAAAGCTGAGCGCAAAGTGGCTGAAATCATCTTGCAGAACCCGCAGCAAGCGACCCGATTCAGCATCGCGGCGCTCGCTCAGGCGGCGTCTGTCAGTGAACCTACCGTTAATCGCTTTTGCCGCTCCTTCGGCGTCAGCGGCTATCCGGAGCTCAAGCTGCAACTGGCACAAAGTCTGGCCAGTGGTGCAGCTTATGTCAGCCGCGCCGTTGAAGCAGACGACGATCCAGAAGCTTATACCCGCAAGATTTTCGGCAGCGCCATTGCGTCCCTCGACAGCGCATGCCAAGCCCTGGACCCGAACCTTATCAGTCGCGCTGTTGATTTGCTGATTCAGGCGCGTCAGATCCACTTTTTTGGTCTGGGCGCCTCGGCTCCGGTGGCGCTGGATGCCCAGCACAAGTTCTTCCGCTTTAACCTCGCCGTCACAGCCCATGCTGACGTGTTGATGCAGCGCATGATTGCCTCCGTGGCGCACACTGGCGAGCTATTCGTGATTATTTCCTACACGGGACGTACGCGGGAACTGGTGGAAGTGGCACGCATTGCACGGGCCAATGGCGCTTCAGTACTGGGCCTGACCGCCGAAAACTCGCCGCTGGCCAAAGCCAGTACCTTGAGCCTGAATATTCCGCTGCCGGAAGACACTGACATTTATATGCCGATGACCTCGCGCATCATCCAGTTGACTGTGCTGGATGTATTGGCGACGGGTATGACACTGCGCCGTGGCGTGGACTTTCAACCCCACCTGCGCAAAATCAAAGAGAGCCTCAATGCCAGCCGGTATCCGGTCGGTGATGAATTCAACTGATAAATGTCAGGCGCTGCACAACCCTGCCCGCGCCTGCAGACTCAAATGCGCTTGCTCACCAGGGGCAAGCGCCTGGCTATGGGTGCCACCACTGGTAGATTCAACACAGACAAAGCCCATGACTTCATTCCAGCTCACGCCCAACAAGGGGCGCTTACCGGGATGCCACACCACAGTATTGGCTGTGTCACCGGTGTCGATACTCAATGCCCGTTGCCAGGCGTAGTCATTGAGCTGCATTTCACCTTCTTGCTGGAACACGCGCTGGCAACCGCCTTCGACGCGTAACTCACCTTGTTGCTGGCAGACTTGTCGATTCAGCTGATCATAACCATGAGCACCTTCGAGCCCAGACAGCGCTACCTCCGCGACGTCGCCAATACGCCAGTATGCGCGCAACGCCTGACTCACTTGGCAAGGTTCATCGTCCTGATGCTCAGTGCTCAGGCGCAGTTCCATCTCTTCACCCAGACGCGCATGCAAATCAACCTGCCAGTCACACAACTGCAAGCGCCAGTGCAAGGAAACCCCGTCTTCATCTGAACTGCTGCTCAACAGTTTCCAGTCAATCAAACGCGCCCAACCGTGGGATGGCCACGCATTTTCGCTGGGATGGCGGCCATACCAGGGCCAAAAAATGGGAACCCCTCCACGAATTGCCCCCACCTGAGGCCACTTGGCAGCGCACCACAGCCAGGGCTTTTGCCCGGTCGGCTGAAAGTGCAGCAACTGAGCCCCCTGACGACTGAACACCGCCTGGCAATGCGGGTGATCAATGACCAATACGTCGCGCTGCTGAAAGCGCTCCCACTGGAAGATCGGTTGCTCGCGCTTGGATTTATAAAAGCGGTGAAGCGGGTTTTCATGCATGTGCCGCAGTCCTGAAATCGTGCGGGCCTGCCCGCTGAAAGGTGACGTACTGAAACAAAAACGGACAGCCTAGGCTGTCCGTTTCGGGCAATTTCCAAGCGCTTGAAAGTGCGACTTAGAATGCAGCTTGAATCTTCAGGCCGCCAACCAGAGCATTTTCTACTTGAGTCACACCACCTGGGTGCTTGATGTACTGCAAGTTAGGACGCAAGGTCAACCAGTTGGTCACATGGAAACCGTAATTGACTTCAATGTCGTACTCAGTGTGCTGCACTGGCTGATACAACGGGTTGTCGTAGTTGGACACATCGTTGTAAGCATTCAGCAGACGCTCACCTTTGGTCACGTCGTCGTTGACGTGAATACGAGCGACACCGATGCCGATATCATCTTTAGGACGCGAATCGAACGGGCCTTTGTAAACCAGCATCAACGACTGATAGTTGTCGATCATGTTGGTGTCTTTGTCATGGAACGTGGCGTTGGCCGAGAAGTGCAGACCACGAGAAGCATCACCGTTATGAGTGGTGAGCTGCTGCTGCACAACCAACCAGTAACCGTACTTGCTGTCGTGGCTGCGGAAGGCATTACCGGTAATGACCGCGTCCTGACCGTTTACATCTTTACGGACGTCGTCAGCATCTGCAGTGCTTTTGTAGTAACCCACACGGTATTCACCCGGCAGGCCATTGACCTTGGGCGACCATACCAACTCAACGGGAAGCACAGTACCTTTGGTGCCGCTGCCGCTCAGCTTGAAGGCGTTACCGGACTCCAGCTGCGAAGGGTTCATGTTGTACGCACCGATCTGCGCGTAGAACTCTGGCGTGATGTTGTACTTCACGCGAAGAGCCGCAACACTGACGGGCCAGTTGTACCAAACACCGCCGTCATAGTCGCCCACTTGGGAACCACACAATGACAGGCTCTGGAAATCACAAGGGAATGAGTTGAAGTCTTCACCTTCACCGAAATAACCGGCTTTAACATCCAGCTTTCCGTCAAAGTACTTTTGTTTGATCCACAATTGGGTCAAACGTACTGTTTGGCCACGACCCCACACTTCTTGAGAAGAACTCAGTGTGCCAACGCGCGGATCGCCAATACGGTCATTGGAAATGTTATTGCCTTGACGGGCAGTAATCATTGCCTTGAACTCGGTATCTTTCCAGCCCAGGATCTTTTCAAGATCCATTTTGACCCCAAGGCCATACTGGTCGCTGTATCGTGCCGTGGTGTTCTTGTTGTAGCCGCCCTGAAGGTTGCTACCCATTTCACCCACGTAATCGAGGGTAAAGTCGTAGCCTTTTTCCAGCAGTTCAGTCCGTGTACCACCCCAGTCACCGAACATCCACTTGGAGTCAGCGCTGAAGGCTTCTTCCGCGGCAAAACTGTTGCTGGCACAAAGCCCTAGCGATGCTACAGCTAAAAGCTGGCACGCCAGTCGAGGGCGAGTGATTCTGTTGTCCATCCCATATTCCTCAAATTTCTTTATTCGACTGTGTACGTGGTATAGCTCAAACAGAGCAGGCAGCAAATTATTTGCCTAAACTCAACACGCCTGAACTACGCCACGCATTCTTGAGGCACACACAAGGCCCTGAGACGTTCACCAGTATTAGCATCAAATAGTAACACTTTACTGGAATCGAACTGTAGAGTTAGATTTTGGCCGGAGTCAGGAGCAGAATCCGGTGTCAAACGACAGCAGACCTTAGTGTTATTGATGTTTACAAAAACCAAAGTATCAGGCCCAGTTGGCTCTACAACTTGCACTTCTGCTCGCAGAATGGGCAAATTACTGAGTTCACTTGACGCCAATACTATTTGCTCGGGGCGAATGCCCAAGATCAACTCTCGGTCCTCCAGCCCCGCATCGCTTAAGGCCAACGGCAACTCGCACCGTGACTGTCCGCTTTCCAGTACAGCCAGCAAACAGTCATTGCGGCGCTGCAAGCGCACCGGAATAAAGTTCATCGGCGGTGAACCAATAAAACTGGCGACAAACAGATTGGCCGGATCGTTATAAATCTGCTTCGGCGTACCAAACTGTTGAATGATCCCATCTTTCATAACCGCCACTTTATCGCCCAGTGTCATGGCTTCAATCTGGTCATGGGTGACGTAGACAGTGGTGGTTTTAAGTCGCTGGTGCATCAGCTTCATTTCGGTGCGCATCTCAACCCGCAACTTTGCGTCGAGGTTAGACAGCGGTTCGTCAAACAGGTAAATCTTGGGTCGCCGCGCCAGCGCCCGTCCCATTGCGACGCGCTGCTGTTGGCCGCCCGATAACTGACCGGGCTTGCGCTTGAGCAGGTGTTCGATTTGCAGCAACTTGGCCACACGAGCGACTTCTTCATCGATCGCTGCCGCACTCATTTTTCGGATCTTTAGACCGAATGCGATGTTGTCGCGCACGCTCATGGTCGGGTACAGCGCATAAGACTGAAACACCATGGCGATGTCGCGGTCTTTGGGGCTCATGCCGCTGATGTCGGCTTCATCCACCAGAATCGAGCCGCCGCTAATGCTTTCAAGCCCGGCGATGCAGTTCATCAAGGTTGACTTGCCGCAGCCCGAAGGCCCCACCAGGATCAAAAATTCGCCGTCATCGATTTTCAGTTCAATGTTTTTGAGCGTATCGGGCAAACCCTTGCCGTAGCTTTTGTTGACGTTACGTAATTCGAGCGTTGCCATGCCTTACCCCTTGACTGCGCCGGCCGTAAGCCCGCGCACGAAATACTTGCCTGCGACCACATAGACCAGCAGAGTCGGCAGCCCGGCGATCATCGCCGCCGCCATGTCCACGTTGTATTCCTTGGCACCTGTGCTGGTGTTGACCAGATTATTCAGGGCCACGGTAATGGGCTGCGATTCGCCGCTGGAGAACACCACCCCAAACAGGAAGTCATTCCAGATCTGCGTGAATTGCCAGATCAGGCAGACCATGATGATCGGCGTCGACATGGGCAAAATGATCAACCGGAAAATGGTGAAGAAACCTGCACCGTCCATGCGGGCAGCCTTGACCAGAGCATCGGGAATGCTGACGTAGTAGTTACGAAAGAACAGCGTGGTAAACGCCAACCCGTAAACCACGTGGACGAATACCAGCCCCGTAGTGGTGCTGGCCAGCCCCATCTTGCCCAAGGTGAATGACGCCGGCAGCAGCACGGTCTGAAACGGCAGAAAGCAGCCAAACAGCAACAGGCCAAAGAACAACTGCGAACCGCGAAAGCGCCACATCGACAGCACATAGCCATTCAACGCACCGATCGCCGTCGAAATCAGCACCGCCGGGACGGTGATTTTGATGGAGTTCCAGAAGTAACTGTCTACGGTGGCCCAGGCCTTGACCCAGCCTATGCCGGTGACGACGGTCGGCCAACTGAGCAAGTTACCGGTGCTAATGTCTTCGGGGGTCTTGAAGCTGGTCAACAGCATGACCACCAAAGGCACTAGATACAGCAACACGGCGAGAATAAGCACGGCGTAAATCGCGAGGCGACTCAAGCTCAAGGATGATTTACCCACGAAACTAGTCATGACGCTTGGCCCTTAACTCGGAGTACAGGTAAGGCACAATGATCGCCAGAATCGCACCGAGCATCAAAATGGCGCTGGCCGACCCCACGCCCATCTGGCCACGACTGAAGGTGAAGGAATACATGAACATGGCGGGCAGATCAGATGAGTAGCCCGGACCACCGGCTGTCATCGCTGCCACCAGGTCAAAACTCTTGATCGCGATATGCGCCAGAATCATGACTGCACTGAAGAACACCGGCCGCAGGCTGGGCAACACCACGGTCCAGTAGATTCGCGGCAAGCTCGCGCCATCGATCTGGGCCGCACGAATGATCGATTGATCCACACCGCGCAGGCCGGCCAGGAACATGGCCATGATAAAGCCCGAGGCTTGCCATACGGCAGCGATCACCAGGCAGTACACCACGCGATCAGGGTCAATCAGCCAGTCAAGGCGAAAGCCCTCCCAGCCCCAGTCCCGCAGCAGCTTGTCCAGCCCCATGCCCGGGTTGAGCAGCCATTTCCAGGCCGTACCGGTCACGATCATCGAAAGCGCCATGGGATACAGATAGATGGTCCGAATGAACCCTTCGCGGCGAATTCGCTGATCGAGAAATACCGCCAGCGTCACGCCAATCACCAAGGTGATGGCGATAAACATGCCACCGAATACCGCCAGGTTTTTACTGGCCACCCACCAACGGTCGTTGTCGAACAAACGCTGGTATTGAGCCAGACCGACCCACTTGTAGGTCGGCAAAAAAGTCGAGTTAGTGAACGACAGCACAAGCGTCCACAGGATATAGCCATAAAAGCCCACCAGAACGATGAACATGCTGGGCGCCAGTACCAGTTTGGGTAGCCAGCGCTGCAAGGCATCGAGGGGTGAGACTTTGCTGAACACAGCAACAGAACTCATGGGAGAAATCCATGCAGGAAAGAAAACAACAAGGTCTTTGCTGAACTGGGTTTTCAGCGTTGACAGGGAATGACTGACCCGCAATCCAGACAAGCCCTCCAATCTGGAGGACCTGCCGCATTAAGGATTACTTGGCTGACTTGACCGCTGCGCCGAGTTTTTTAGCGGTATCGGCAGGGTCGGCATTCGGGTCGTTGATGAAGTTGGTTACGACATCAAAGAACGCACCCTGTACAGCCAGCGTGGTCGCCATGTTGTGCGCCATGCTTGGTTGCAAGCCGCCGGACTTGGCGTCCGCCAGAAAGTCTTTGGCAGCCGTTTGGGCACAGGCGTCAAATCCGTATTTGCCCATGTCGTTCAGCATGTCGTTGCGCACCGGAATGGAACCCTTGTTGATGCTGAAGACCTTCTGGAAATCTTCACCCAAGGCCACCTTGGCGATGTCCTGCTGACCAGCGGCTGTGCCGGCGTCTTTCTGTTTGAACACTGCCAGCGAGTCGATGTTGTAGGTAAAGGCTTTGTCGGTACCCGGGAAGGCAACGCACTGATAGTCCTTGCCTGCGACTTTTTTCGCCGCAGTCCATTCGCTCTTGGCCCAGTCGCCCATGATCTGCATGCCGGCCTTGCCGTTGATGACTTTGGCGGCCTCCAGGTTCCAGTCCTGACCTTTGCCATCCGGGTCCATGTAGGTGGCGACTTTCTTCAGCTCAGTAAGCGCCTTGACCATTTGCGGGCCGGTCAAGGTGTCGTTATCCAGATCGACCAGGGCTTTTTTGTAGCCATCCACACCCATCACTGACAGCACCACCGCTTCGAAAACAGTGCTGTCCTGCCAAGGCTGGCCACCATGGGCAAGCGGGATAAAACCCGCAGCCTTGAGCTTGTCGCCCGCCGCGTAGAATTCTTCAAGCGTGGCAGGGGGCTTTTCGATGCCGGCTTTTTTGAATACCTCAGGGTTGATCCACAGCCAGTTCACGCGGTGAATGTTCACCGGCACTGCCACGTAATCACCTTCGTACTTCACCGTATCCGAGACTTTCTTGTCGAGCAGGCCGTCCCATTTTTCACTCTGGGCGACGTTCTTGAGAACGTCTGTGTCGAGCAGACCGGTGGACGCCCATTCCTGAATATCGGGCCCCTTGATCTGTGCCATGCCAGGCGGATTACCCGCAACGGCACGGCTTTTCAGTACGGTCATGGCCGTAGCCCCACCGCCACCGGCGACAGCGCCGTCCTTCCAGGTGAAGCCATCTTTTTCAACTTGGGACTTGAGGACATCCACAGCGGCTTTTTCACCACCCGACGTCCACCAGTGCACCACTTCTACGGTGCCTTTGGAGTCGGCGGCATAGACGTTCAAAGGAAAGAGAGAGGCGAGAGAGACGAAAACCGCGAGGCGGCTGAATGAATGCATGAGATGACCTTTCTTGTTGTTATAACTGAGCAAGTCTTTTGCTTGCGCTTGTCATGAGTGTATCCATCGCTAAGGGAACTCACGTAACGAAGAGACGCACAAATGTCACCAACCTGTGACAGTTAAATAGCGTTTGGATTTTTATCAATAAAAACAAGTACTCGGCCCTGCCGACGCACTAAAGATAGCCCTACTTTGAAATAAAGCATTTTCCGCATTGCCTGTAGGACGCATCCCGAAGTCGTTTTCCCACGTTGTACTGGCAAAAAACTTCAGCGAGTCTGCTAGTCATCGACACGACGAAATGAACGGATGCCGACACTTATCAGGAGATGCAGACCATGCAAAAGCGTAATCTGACCCAGCGCAATCACTGCTTTATTTACCCGCTCAAGGATGATGCCGGTCGACCCTACGCCTGGAAAATCGACATTCAGCGCGCAGGCAAACTGCACACGCAAATTTTCAACTTCGCCGACTATATAAACGAATATGCCGCATTAGAGGCCGCAGAAAGTGTACGCAACCTGCTGGTTTTAAAAATGCCGCAGGTGTTCACCTATGAAAACCGTCAACGGGTAATGCCTAACAACACCAGCGGTCATCCAGGCGTGTATCGCGTGCAATCCAACCACGTGGACTACTGGCGAGCTACGACGCGGATTCATGGCTACAACCTGAGCAAGAGCTTTCGTATTGATCGATATGGCAACGAAGGCGCTTTGCAACTGGCCCTGCAAGAGCGCGAGCGGCAATTGACGCTGTGCAGCGAACCTTATGACGTCGCCATGGAAAAACTACAGCAGCACTTCAGCCAGACCAGCCGTTGCGTGCGCGAAAAACGAATCAAGGCTGCGATGGATAAAACTCACACATCAAAAACTGCCACTGAACACACACCAGACCCTAATCTGGAGCCCGTTCTACCAATAAGTGCCGAGCAGGCACGCGAGTCTATCAATCGGCATTTCGCGGCATGCATAAAGTAACGCGTAGACCACCGGCACTCAGGTTTTGCAAACTGACTTCGCCACCATGACTGTGCGCGATGCTGCGCGCGATACCCAGCCCCAGGCCATAACCCTGCTGGTTTCCCGATAGCCTGAAGTGCGGCTCAAACACTTGCTCAAGTCGCTGTTCAGGAACGCCTGGGCCTTCGTCATCAACGATCAACATAAAAGCGTTGTGGTTGTCTTCAATGCACAAATGGGCGTTTTGCCCATACTTGAGGGCATTATCGATCAAGTTGCCCATACAGCGACGTAAAGCCAACGGTTTACCTGCATAGGGCCTCAGCGCTTTGCCGTGCAAGGTCACTCGGCCATTTCCGTGGGGGAGCAAGTAAGGCTCGATCAAACAATCGAGCAACACATTGAGGTCGACGGGTTCAATGTTTTCGTGAATGTCAGTGTCTTTCACGCATTGCAGCGCACCTTTGACCAGCATTTCAAGCTCATCCAGATCGCGACCAAACTTGTGCTGCACCTGCTCGTCCTCAAGCAGCTCCACCCGTAATCGCAAGCGGGTGATGGGTGTACGCAAGTCATGGGAAATGGCGCTGAACAATTGGCTGCGCTCGGTCAAATAACGGCTGATGCGAGCACGCATGGTGTTAAACGCGCGCCCCACTTCAACAACTTCACTGCCGCCGCCTGTTTCAACCGGTTTAAACTCATCCTCACCCAACGACATATCCCGTGCCGCCCGCGCCAGACGCTTAAGCGGACGACTTTGCCAGTGCACCAGCAAACCGATAAACAGCAACAGGAAGATGCTGCTCAGTGCGATAAACCAGACCTGCACCGCCGGCAAACCTTCCTCTTCAAGGCTGGTGTAGGGCTCGGGCAGTAACGAGGCAATGTACAGCCACTCACCCGGCGCCATCTGGATTTGCGTGACCAATACTGGCGGGTTGACCGGCTCCAGAGTCAGGGCAAAGTGCGCCCAGGAGCGCGGCAGCTCTTCAAGCTTGAGACCCGCATTGAAGATGCGTAAATCGGTGGGGCTGACAAATTTCACGGACACGTCCGCATCAGCGCCCAGGGATTGACGCAGCACTTGATCCACTGCCTCCAGTACCGCTTGCTTGCGGGGTGAGGGAGGCAACGTCGGCATCCCTAAAGGCTTGTCATTGAGGCTCACGAAGAAACGTGTGCCACCCATGCTGCGCATTTGATCCAGTACCAGCGGGCGATAAGCCAAGGGTAATGAGCGCAAGTAGGTCACGGTGGCGGTCATGGAGCGCGCGAGGCTACGGGCACTGGTCACCAGCCCTTCCAGTTGGGTGGTGCGCAACTGTGACAACCAGATAGCACTCGACAAGGTTTGTGCCAACACAATGGCCAGCAACGTCAGCAGCAACATGCGTCCCAACAACGAACGGGGCACACGGACTTTACGAAAGAATTTAAAGCCCATGAACGGCTGCGACCTGCGCCGCTAATTGGTAACCACTGCCACGAACGGTACGTATCAGTCGAGGAGGCTTATCGGTATCGCGCAGGCGTTGGCGCAAGCGACTGACCGCCATGTCGATAATACGATCCAGGGGCATCAGCTCGCGGCCACGGGTAGCGTTGCCGATCGTGTCGCGATCAAGGATCTGTTGCGGGTGATCCAGAAATAGCTTGAGCAGTGCAAAGTCAGCCCCGGACAGGATGACTTCTTCGCCATCGGCATGAAACAGCCGATGGGTCACGGTGTTTAGACGCCACTCGTCAAATGCCAATATTTCGCTTCCCGCCGGCGCCCCAACGCTTGCAAATTGCGCACGGCGCAACAGCGCTTTAATGCGCGCCTGAAGCTCACGGGGGCTGAAAGGTTTACCCAGGTAGTCGTCCGCGCCCAGTTCAAGCCCGATGACCCTGTCGGCCTCGTCAGAACTGGCGGTCAGCATGATGATGGGGGTCTGGGCAAAGCGTGCGTGCTGGCGAACCCAGCGACACAGGCTAAACCCGTCCTCGTCGGGCAACATCACATCAAGGATCAGCAAATCACAGGGCACATGTTCCAGCGCCTGACGAAAACCCGCGCCATCGCCTACGGTATGCACCACAAAGCCAGCCCGGCTGAGGTATTGATCAAGCAGTTCTCGAATGTCCTGATCGTCATCGACCAGCAAGATGGATTTGCCGTGTGCGCTCATAGCGGTGTTCCTTATTGTTATAGATGGCCCGCAGCCCGCCCCTCGCTCCCCAACTGCCTCCCTGCAGCCTCAACAACATCGAAAATCAGCCTCCTCTGCCTCAGGGAGAGGTGCTTTTCAAGCGAACGCCTGCTGCAACGCCACGCCCGCACCGATCAAACCGGAATACGGCGCCGTAACCAGCCACACCGGAATACCCTTTAGGTAATCGCTCATGCAACCCTTGTCGGCAAAACTGCGGGCAAAGCCACTGGCCAGAAAAATATCAGCAAAGCGTGGAATCACCCCGCCCACGATATACACCCCGCCTCGACCACCTACCGTTAGGACGTTATTACCCGCCACACGCCCCAGCCAGCAACTGAAGTGTTCCAACACTTGCAGCGCTACCGGATCGCCAGCCAGCGCGGCCGCCGTGATGGCCCGGTCGCTGTCCAGCACAGGTGTATGGCCATCTACCGCGCAGATCGCACGGTAGACACGGGGCAAACCGCTGCCGCTCAAGATGGACTCGGCACTGACATGACCCATTTCAGCGTAAATGTGTTGCCACAACTGCACTTCGCGCGGGTTGCTCATAGGGAGATCGACGTGACCGCCCTCCCCCGGCAACGCCATGAATTCCCCGTTGTCCAAACGCAGCAGCGTGCCCACACCCAGGCCGGTGCCTGGGCCGATCACCACTGCCGGTCGCGACGGTTCACCCATGCCGGGACAGACCTGACGTATGTCGTCAGGTTGCAAGCGGGTCATGCCCAACGCCATCGCACTGAAGTCATTGATCAGCAGCAGGTTGTCGACCTGTAATTGCTGGCAAAACGCCGTTCGACTCAACCGCCAATGGTTATTCGTAAAGCGAAACTCATCGCCACTGACTGGCCCGGCGACGGACAAGCACACCGAACCTACCGCCCCCGGCGCTAAATCCAGACCGCTCAGGTAAAGCCTGATGGCGTCCTCGGGGCATGCAAAATCAGCAGTCGCCAGAACCTGAACCGAATGCAACTGGTCGTTTTCCCATAACGCAAAGCGAGCGTTGGTACCGCCTATATCACCGACCAGCGCGAGTTTCATTTCAAGGTTTCCAGAGACGAGGTGAAAGTACTGGCGCCCTGCTCAGCTGAACTGAAGGCCTGGCGCATAAATGCAAACAGCTCGCGCCCCGTGCCGATTGCATTGCTCAGCGTGCCGACTGCCGGAGTACGTGCGGCGAATTCTGCCTCATCCACCAGCAGTTGCAACGTGCCTTTTACGCCATCGACACGGATCATGTCGCCATCACGCACTCTCGCCAGCGCGCCCCCCACAGCTGCTTCGGGACTGACATGGATGGCCGCCGGGATTTTGCCTGACGCACCGGACATACGCCCGTCAGTGATCAGCGCGACTTTAAAGCCGCGGTCCTGCAACACGCCAAGAAATGGCGTCATTTTATGCAGCTCAGGCATGCCATTGGAGCGTGGCCCCTGAAAGCGCATGACCGCCACAAAGTCGTGCTCCAGTTCACCCGCCTTGAACGCATCGGCCAGCTCTTGTTGATCCTGGAACACACGCGCTGGGGCTTCTACGATTTGATGCTCTGGCGCAACGGCCGAGACTTTCATCACACCGCGCCCCAGATTGCCCTCCATCACCCGCAACCCGCCTTCGGACGAGAACGCACGCGCCACTGGGCGCAGAATTGTTTCATCAAGGCTTTCGATCGGCCCGTCGCGCCATACCAGCTCACCATCAACCAGGAACGGTTCGCGGGTGTAACGGCTCAGGCCAAAGCCGGCCACGGTGTTGACGTTCTCGTGCAGCAAACCGGCTTCGAGCAACTCACGAATCAGGAACGCCATGCCGCCTGCGGCCTGGAAGTGGTTGATATCGGCTTTACCGTTTGGATACACATGGGACAAGGTCGGTACGACTTCGGACAAGTCAGCCATGTCTTGCCACGTGAGCTGGATACCCGCCGCCATGGCAATGGCTGGCATATGCAGCGTGTGGTTGGTCGAACCACCCGTCGCGTGCAGCGCCACAATGGAGTTGACCAGCGAGCGCTCGTCCACGATCTCGCCCAACGGCATGAAGTTGCCACTTTGCTTGGTCAGACGGGTGATCTGATGGGCGGCTTCGCGGGTCAGTGCATCGCGCAACGGTGTGTAAGGGTTGACGAAAGAAGCGCCCGGCAAGTGCAGCCCCATGACCTCCATCAGCAACTGATTGGTGTTGGCCGTGCCGTAAAAGGTGCAGGTGCCAGGGCTGTGGTACGACTTCATCTCCGACTCCAGCAGCTCTTCGCGACTGGCTTTGCCTTCAGCGTAGCGCTGCCGAACATCGGCTTTTTCTTTGTTGGAAATACCCGACGGCATAGGCCCGCCCGGCACAAAAATAGTAGGCAGATGGCCGAAGCGCAGCGCCCCAATCATCAAGCCCGGCACGATCTTGTCACAAATACCCAGCATCATTGCGGCATCGAACATGTTGTGCGACAGCGCCACCGCCGTGGACAGTGCAATCACTTCGCGGCTCAGCAGGCTCAGTTCCATCCCTGCTTCGCCTTGAGTCACGCCATCGCACATGGCCGGGGTGCCACCCGCAAACTGACCCACAGAGCCCATTTCGCGTAACGCCTGCTTGATCTGCTCAGGAAAATGTTCGTAGGGCTGATGCGCCGAGAGCATGTCGTTATAGGAAGAAACAATTGCCACGTTGGCAGCGTTCATCAGGCGCAGGTTGTTTTTATCATCCGTACCGCACCCGGCCACCCCGTGAGCGAAGTTGGCACATTGCAGCTTGCCGCGTTGCGGACCGTCGCTGGCAGCGCCGCGAATCAGCGCCAGATACGCCTCTCGGGTTGCTCGGCTGCGGGCAATAAGACGCTCGGTAACTTCAAGAACGCGGGGATGCATGTGTTGAACTCCAGGCTAACGGATGTGGCGACCTGTACGTGTCCTATGCTGACCGAGGGCGTAGATACGCCGATTCAATCATTCGGACCCGTTGATTCAGGTCACTCGTTGTAGATAAAACAAAATATTGCCACTTAAATGGCTTGTTTTCTATTTTTATGAGAATAATCTTGTAATTCCAACAACAAATCGAGGCAGGCGCTCCCCATGACTCTACGAATCGCAATCAATGGTTTTGGCCGTATCGGCCGCAACGTCCTGCGTGCACTGTATACCCAAGGCTACCGCCAAGACTTGCAGATCGTCGCTATTAACGATCTGGGTGACAGCTCGATTAATGCTCATCTTCTTAAGTACGACACCGTTCATGGCACTTTCGATGCGACCGTAGAGCACGATCAGGAGAGCCTGACAGTCAACGGTGACCGTATTGCTGTCAGCGCCATCCGTAACCCGGCTGATCTGCCATGGGCCGATTTGAAGGTTGACGTTGTATTTGAATGCACCGGTTTGTTCACTGAACGTAGCAAGGCCGAGGCGCACATCAGCGCTGGCGCACGCAAAGTGATTATCTCTGCCCCCGGCAAAAATGCCGATGCGACCGTAGTCTATGGGGTTAACCACGACATTCTGCGCCAATCGCATCAAATTATTTCCAACGCCTCCTGCACCACCAACTGCCTGGCACCGGTTGCGCAAATCCTGAATCGCGAATTCGGCATTGCCAATGGCCTGATGACCACCATCCACGCCTACACCAACGACCAGAATCTGACCGACGTGTACCACAGCGATCCCTACCGCGCGCGTTCGGCCACGCACAACATCATCCCGAGCAAAACCGGCGCCGCAGAAGCGGTAGGCCTGGTATTGCCCGAACTGGCAGGCAAGTTGACCGGTATGGCGGTGCGCGTTCCGGTGATTAATGTGTCACTGGTCGACCTGACCATTGAGCTAAAGCGCGAAGCGACCGCAGCCGAAGTCAATGCGGTGTTCAAAGAAGCCAGCCAACATTCAAAAGTATTGGGTTACAACGCATTGCCGCTGGTGTCGAGCGACTTCAACCACAACCCGCTTTCGTCTATTTTTGATGCCAATCACACCAAAGTCAGTGGCAAATTGCTGAAAGTGCTGGCGTGGTATGACAACGAGTGGGGCTTCTCCAACCGCATGCTCGACAACTGCCTGGCGCTGCACAACGCGGAGTAACGCGATGATCGGCATCAGTTTCACGACGGCCTCCCTGGCGGCGCGCAAGCGTATCGCCCTGGTGGCTCATGATAACTGCAAGGGCTTTTTGCTGGACTGGGCCGAGCGCCACAAAACCTCCCTCAGCCAGCACGACCTGTGCGCAACAGGTACAACGGGCTTGTTGTTGAGTCAGCGCCTGGGCTTGCCGATTGAAAGCATGATCAGCGGCCCCTTGGGGGGTGATCAGCAAGTCGGCGCACGTATCGCCGAGCAGCGGGTGGATATGCTGGTGTTCTTTTGGGACCCCTTCGAGCCCCAGCCGCACGACCCGGACATTAAGGCACTGTTGCGGGTGGCCGCCGTGTGGAACATTCCCGTGGCATGCAATGAATGCAGCGCCGATTATTTAATCAGCAGCCCCTTGATGGGGCAGCCGCATGAGCATCGCGTTCCCGATTACAACGCGTATTTGAAGGGCCGGGTTTAAAGGTGGTCCGACACTCGGCTGTTTGACAAAAGTGCCTCGCCGTATGGGCGAAACCTTTATTCCAGTTAAAAGCATGAAATGGATATGTACTCGAAGCTTTTAATTGGCCTGCGTACATATCCATTGGGTGTATTAAGACGTTCTACGGGTTACGCCCTTACGGCGTGTCACTTTGCAAAAGCCGAGTGTCGGACCATGACAAAGTAACCAAAACGCTTCCGCCCCCGCGTACGGCCCTCGCTTCGCTCAGGTGTCCCTCACTCCGGTCCCGCTCCGTGGGCACGCTGCGACGGGCCATCCTTGGCCCGATCGCAGCTCTCCCGGCATCCATGCCGGTCGACCCACTCCGCGAAACCTCCATTCGGCCTCCCGAAGGGGCGGCAGATCAAGATCAAAAACCAGATCACAAGCAGATCACAAGCAGATCACAAGCAGATCACAAGCAGATCCCAAGCAGATCAAAACACCGCTGGCGATACCCTGTCGCTCCTCATCAGTCACTGCACCCTCTGTATTCCCCCTCTTTGCAAAACATTACTTGACCAACACCATAGATGATAAGCATTATCATTCGCTCAAAACCGGTCGGGTAGTTCTGTGAGTCAGTCCCACTTCAATCAAGTCTTCCTTACTCAGCGGGAAAGTTTGCTGCGCACGTTACAGCGGATGGTGAACAACCACAGTACCGCCGAGGACTTGTTGCAAGAGACTTACTTGCGCGTCGCCCGCGCCCTTAATGACCGCACCGTTGAGCACCTTGAGCCTTTTGTCTTCCAGACTGCCCGCAACCTGGCGCTCGACCATCTGCGGGCTCGCCGCATTCAATCGCGCACTGTCGTCGAAGATGTGCCAACGGAGATTATTGAAGGGGTCGCTTCCCCCCTAAGCACGCCCGAAGAAGCCCATCAAGCCGCGCAATTACTGGAGCGTTTGAGTGTGAGCCTGAGCCAGTTAACGGCGCGCCAACAACGGATTTTCATCCTTAGCCGCCTGCATGGTTGCAGTTATCAAGAAATCGCCGAAGAACTGAATGTTTCCTTGAGCACCGTTCAAAAAGAACTCAAATTGATCATGGCGATCTGTATCGGGGTAGCCGACAGACTCAATCGGCCTTAATCTGCACAGCCGATTCTTGTAAGAAAGTTCTGAGACTGCCAAGGAACACCCGTGACGGATATACAAAAATCTGCTCAAGACGTGCTGCGCGACAGCGCCATGGATCAGGCTCTGGACTGGCTGATTACCCTTGAGTGCGCGAGCGAAGAGCAAAAAGTCGCTTTTGATGCCTGGCTCAATGCTGATTCGTCACATGCTCAAGCCTTCGCCAAAGCCAGCGCTATCTGGAACGGACAACCTGTTTTGGCGGCCGCTCAAACCCTGCACGCTCGGCCCACGCCAAGCCGGTTACGGCGCATCAGCCGTCACTGGAAACACGTCGCCGCAGCTGCCGTGCTGGTATTGACGGTGGGCACTTACAGCAATGTGCCCATGCGCCTACAAGCCGATCATTTGACCGTGATCGGTGAGCGTCAGCGCCTGCAACTCGAAGACGGCTCCAAAGTCCTGCTGAACACCAATTCTGCATTTTCCAGCAAAGTCGTTAATGCACAGGCCAGCGCGCGGCTGTTGCAGGGCGAGGCTTTTTTTGAAATTCCAGCCAACCTTGAATTTCCCTTGGTGCTCGACGCTGGCCCGGTTCGCGTCAGCGTGCGCGATACCGCTTTTGCCGTGCGCTACCTCAACGGTGAAGCGCAAGTACGGGTACAACGCGGTAATGTGGAATTACAGGTCAACAGCGTGGGCACACAAATGCGCCTGTCTGCGGGTAACAGTGTCAGCATTGGCCCCAACGGTTTCAGCAAGACCGCGAAGCTCAATCCGCAAACCGACCTGGCCTGGGTTCAGGGACGTTTAGTGTTTGAGAACTGCCCGATGGGTAAAGTGCTTGATGAAGTACGCCGTTATTACCCCGGCTGGATCATCAACAACAACGAAAAGCTCTCACAGGTCGCCGTAACCGGAAATTACCGGCTCGACCAGCCACTGGACATCATTCGTTCCCTGGCCAGCATCACTTCCAGCCGTGTTTCGGAATTTCCGGCACTGGTGATCCTCAATTAAAAATTAAACGATTAACTATTTTTTTACGCGATCGCCGTAGGTCATACGTCTCGTAGTAGTCAATGCAACTGATTCGCATTTTGAGTCAGCTTCGCAACTAATAAGATTCGTTCACCACGGAGCGCTATCAATGCCCACACGTTTCAACAGCCGGTCCAACTCCAACGCCCGCACAGGCGGGTTGCAGCAATACACGCTGTCGTTGTTGACCGTCGCCGTGCTTTTAGCCGGCGTACAAGCGGTTCCGGCCATCGCCGCAACCAATACGCCGCCTGCCAGCACCTCCGTGGGCAATTACAAGTTTGCAATTTCTCAACAGCCCCTCGCCTCCGCCCTGAATGACTTTACTGCCGTCACCGGCTGGCAGGTGGGACTACCCGCCGAACTGGCGCAGGATGTGTCCTCACCAGGTGTACACGGCTCGCTCTCCCCCGAAAAAGCGCTGGACCGTTTGCTCATTGGCACCAACCTGGGTTATCGCAAACTGAGCGCCAACAACATCGTGCTTGAAAAGCGCAGCGGCAACAGCGGCACGCTGGCCCTTCAACAAGTGACCATCAGCGCGACGCGTCAGGAACAGGACGTCAACTCGGTACCCAGCACAGTCACCGTGCATGATCGCCAAGAGCTCGACCGCGATAACGTCAATAACATCAAGGATCTGGTGCGCTATGAGCCAGGTGTGTCAGTAGGCGGTGCCGGTCAGCGCGGCGGTATCAGCAACTACAACATTCGAGGCATCGACGGCGACCGGATTCTGACCCAGATCGATGGCGTCGAAATTCCCAATTCGTTCTTCAATGGCCCCTATGCCAAGACTCAGCGTAACTACGTCGACCCGGAAATCATCAAGCGCGTTGAGATCCTGCGTGGCCCGGCTTCAGCGCTGTATGGCAGTAACGCCATTGGCGGCGCCGTCAGTTATTTCACCCTCGACCCGGATGACATCATCAAGCCAGGCAAGGATGTGGGCGCCCGCCTCAAGGCCGGCTACAGCTCGGCCGATCGCAGCTGGCTGAAATCCGGCACCGTGGCGGGCCGTTCTGGTGAGTTTGACGGTTTGCTGCACCTGAGCCAGCGCGAAGGTCACGAAACCGAATCCTACGGTGATCATGGCGGTACCGGTTTGTCCCGCACCGCTGCCAACCCGGAAGACATCAAAACCACGAACGTGCTGGCCAAGGCAGGCTGGAACTACAACGAAGACGACCGTCTGGGGTTTACCTACGAAAAGTACAAGGACCGCGTCTCGGTCAATGAAAAAAGCGCTGTCGGCGGGCCGTTCAACGCAGGCAAACCTCTTGGCATGTACCTTTCGCGCGAGGGTAAAGACACCATTAGCCGCGAACGCTTCGGGCTGGAAAACAGCATGGTGCTCGACACCGCGGTGGCTGATCACTTCAAGTGGAGCCTGAACTATCAGGTCGCTAAAACCGATCAGGACACGCTGGAGGATTATTTCCCTTACACCCGTCGCGTGATGCGCTCGCGCACTACCACCTACGAAGAAAAAATGTGGGTGCTCGACGCTCAGGCAGATAAGGCTTTCCACCTTGGCGACACCGATCATTTGTTGACCTACGGTGCCACCGTCAAACACCAGAAAGTCACCGGCTCACGCAGCGGCTCGGGCATATGCCTGGCTGTGGGTCGGGGTTGCACGGCGATAGGAGCCCCGAGCCCCAGTGACTATCTGGTCAAGTCCAGCGACTTCCCGGACCCGACCATCAACACCTACAGCCTGTTCGCGCAAGACCAAATCAGCTGGAACAACTGGACCTTCATGCCGAGCTTGCGCTACGACTACACCAAGCTCACTCCGCATATCACTCAGGAGTTCCTCAACACCGTTAACCCCCTCCAGAAAGACCCGGTGAGCGATGCCGACAAAGTCTGGCATCGTCTGTCGCCCAAGTTTGGCGTGACGTACGAGTTTAACGACAACTACACCTGGTACGGCCAATACGCCGAAGGCTTCCGCACGCCAACTGCCAAGGCGCTGTATGGCCGCTTTGAAAACCTTGAGGCGGGCTACTCCGTAGAACCGAACCCGAATCTTGAGCCGGAAAAAAGCAAAAGCTACGAGACTGGCCTGCGCGGTAAATTTGAGGCTGGCACCTTCGATCTGGCTATTTTCTACAACAAATACCGCGACTTCATAAACGAAGACGCTATCACCCCCGGTTACAGCGAACTTGCCTTCCAGAGCAACAACATCAAACACGCCACCATCAAGGGGGCTGAAGTCAAAGGCCGCCTGAACCTGGACGCGTTCGGTGCTCCTCAGGGTCTCTACACGCGGGGCTCGGTGGCCTATGCCCACGGCCGCAACAACGACACCGGTCAGCCGATCAACAGCGTCAACCCGCTGACAGCAGTCATGGGCCTGGGTTACGAGCAACAAAACTATGGGGCGCTGGTGAGCTGGACATTGGTGAAGCGCAAAGACCAGGTCGACGACAGCACCTTCTTCTCGCCAGATGGCACCAGCTCCCAATTCAAGTCGCCGGGCTATGGCGTCGTCGACCTGAGCGGTTACTACAAAGTGACCAAGGACGTCACCGTCAACGCGGGCCTGTACAACCTGACCGACAAGAAGTACTGGAACTGGGATGACGTGCGCGGCTATGACAGCGTCGGTGAAGCGGGCGTGCTGAACCCGGCCAACATGGACCGCCTGACGGCTCCAGGCCGTAACTTCTCGGTCAATCTGGTCTGGGACATCTAAGCCAGGGGCCTCATTGCGTAGACATTAACGCTACGCAGTGAGGATTTTTTACTGTGATGCGTCTTCTTGTTCGTCTAGTTACAAAGCGCATTTCATCCTCAAAGGATATTTTCATGACCACAACAGATTCAGCTCTGCGTCCATCCGAGCGTTCCAAGCGCCTGACCCTCGCTACCCGTGAAACTCACGACACGCTGGGCGAAAAAGTCATGGGGCGCGACCCGTTTGGCAGTCTCGAAAACTACATCCATTTCGCGACTGCGCAGTATCTGTTCCTGACTGAACTGGCGCCACTGCACACAGACCCACGACTGACCCAACACATTCCGAACCTGCCTGAGCGTTGCCGTGCGTCGCAGATCAAGGCTGATCTGAATGACCTGGGTGTCGACCTGCCTGCCCCGGTTCCGGGCGCTGTGAAAAACCCGAGCAAAGCGCAAGCGCTGGGCTGGGTATTTGTCTCAGAAGGCTCGAAACTGGGTGCCGGTGTATTGATCAAACAGGCGCGTCTGCTGGGCCTGAGCGAAACCCACGGAGCACGCCACATGGGCGAGCCCGCCGAAGGCCGTGGCCGCAACTGGAAGAGCTTCATCGAAATGCTCGACAGCATCGAACTCACGCCTGAGGAAGATGCCGAGCTGGAGCAAGCAGCCAACGATGCCTTCAGTCGTTTCACCTTCTTGCTGGAACAGACCTACGCGAAACAACCTGAACTGGCTTAAGCTAGCAACCCGGTTAGCCCTCGCTGACCGGGTGTACTTTTTATACGTCCTGAGCTTATGACCTGCCAAACCCGATCCTCGTCGAAAATCGCTCGTATCCTGTTCGGCTTGCTCGCTTATGTAAGTTTGGGCATTGGCCTGATCGCGATCGTGATTCCTGGCCTGCCGACCACCGAATTTATTTTGCTTGCCGCGTGGGCCGCGACCAAAAGCTCCCCGCGCCTGAGCGCATGGCTTGAAAATCACCGTTTGTTCGGCCCGATTCTGAGCAACTGGCGTAATGGCAAAATAATCCAGCGCAAAGCCAAAGTCAGCGCCACCCTCAGCATGCTGGTGTGCGCCGGGGTGATGCTGTACGTGCTTGATCACAACTGGCCGGTATTTCTGGCCATTGCGGGCATGAGTCTGGGTAATCTGTGGATCTGGTCGCGCCCCGAGCGTTTACCCACACCCGCTCCTGTAGCCGCTGCCGAAGGCTGCGATGGGCTGCGCAGCGGATCTCGCGATTCTGCCTGAGCCAAGGCCCGGCGGTTCTTATCGCAGCCTGCGGCAGCGACTACAGGGGGCAGCCCTACAACGTCAACGCGCCGCTGTACAACCCATAAGCCGCCACCAGCGCGGCCACCACCACCCCGGCAAAGATCACTTTTTCCCAATGTTTAAACAGCACCTGGCCTTGTTCATGCTTGGCCTTGGCAAAAAAGACGATCCCCGGCGCGTATAACAACGCGGACAGCAACAGGTATTTGGGCCCCGCTGCATACAACAGCCATACGGCATAAATCAGTGCCACCGCGCCCACCAGAAAATCCTTGATACGGCGACGACTCGCCCGCTCGTAGGTCTCACCGCGCACGCACAGCAGCACTGAATAGGCAGCCGACCACAAATACGGCACCAATATCATCGATGACGCCAGATAGATCAGCGTGGTGTAATTTCCGGCAGACACCAGTGTAATCAGCAGAAATACCTGAATCATCACGTTAGTCAGCCACAGGGCATTAACCGGCACACGATTGGCGTTTTCCTTTTTCAGGAACGCCGGCATGGTCTTGTCCTTGGCCGTGGCAAAGAGAATTTCAGCGCACAGCAGCGCCCAGGACAACAACGCCCCCAACAGCGAAATGGCCAACCCGATACTGATCAGGATCGCGCCCCACTCCCCCACCACATGCTTGAGTACTCCGGCCATCGAGGGGTTTTGCAATTTGGCGAGTTCAGGTTGAGTCATGATCCCCAGAGATAGCACGCTGACCATCACCAGCAATGCCAACACCCCGAGAAAACCGATCACCGTCGCCTTGCCCACGTCCGAACGCCTCTCGGCCCGCCCCGAGTAAACGCTGGCCCCCTCGATACCGATAAACACAAACACTGTGACGAGCATCATATTGCGCACTTGATCCATGACGCTGCCGAGCGCCGGGGTCTGTTCGCCCCAAAAATCCATCGTGAAGATATCGGCTTTGAAGGCGACCCCCGCCAGCACGATAAACATCACGATGGGCACCAGCTTGGCAATGGTGGTGAGCTGATTGATAAAGGCGGCCTCCTTAATGCCGCGCATCACCAAAAAATGCACCCCCCACAGCAGTAACGATGCACAGCCGATGGCCAGCGGGGTGTTGCCATGACCAAATGCCGGGATGAAAAACCCCAGGGTGCTGAACAGCAACACGAAGTAACCGACGTTACCCATCCAGGCACTGATCCAGTAACCCCAGGCGGATGAGAACCCCATGTAATCGCCAAACCCGGCCTTGGCGTAAGCGTAAACACCTGAATCCAGTTCCGGCTTGCGATTGGCCAGCGTCTGGAACACAAAGGCCAATGCGAGCATCCCCACCGCTGTAATCGCCCAACCGATCAGTACGGCACCACCAGCAGAGTGCTCGGCGATATTTTGCGGCAAGGAAAAGATACCGCCGCCAATCATTGAGCCGACCACCAATGCAATCAATGCATTGAGCCGAAGCTTCTGGGTCTGCTGATCCATCGACACCTCTGTGTTTAAGTTGATGTTTAATGTTTAGCAGGCTACAGGCGTTCACTGACTAAATATATGCGGGCCTGATTCGTTTAATACGCCGCGTAATAACCCCGATTTTTTAATCGCAAGATTATCTATTGAAACCTAAAAAACAATTCATATGTAGGCGGCTTTTTAGATTTTTTCGAAGCAGATGAAACATGAGCAGTGCATTTGCAAATCTGAAAATACTGTCTAGCTTCAATACCCACAACACCGCAGTTAAAAGCGCAACTGTCGCTACGAAAGCCTCTGAATCAGGCTTTCTCAGTGTGGTCGATAATAAACCGCGCTATCGATTGCCCCCTCTTCGCTCGACTGACAATGGAATGTCGTAATGCCCTGACCTAAGTCAACCGGCTTAAAAAACAACGGATTAATCTTTTAGACCTTATCTCTCCTGGATTGGAGTCACTACAAATGTCTGATACTCCTGGAAAACTTCGACTGGGTGCATTGGTTGCTCTGGTAGTCGGCTCAATGATTGGCGGCGGTATCTTTTCGCTGCCACAAAACATGGCAGCCAGTGCCGATGTCGGCGCCATTCTTATCGGCTGGGCGATCACCGCGGTCGGCATGTTGACGCTGGCTTTTGTGTTCCAGACCCTGGCCAATCGCAAACCCGATCTTGACGGCGGTGTGTACGCCTATGCCAAGGCCGGTTTTGGCGATTACATGGGTTTCTCATCTGCTTGGGGTTACTGGATCAGCGCATGGCTGGGTAACGTCGGCTACTTCGTGCTGCTGTTCAGCACCTTGGGCTACTTTTTCCCGATCTTCGGCGAAGGCAACACGCCGGCAGCCATTATCGGCGCGTCAATCCTGCTCTGGGCCGTGCACTTTCTGGTGCTACGCGGTATCAAGGAAGCAGCGTTCATCAACCTGTTGACCACGATTGCCAAAGTCGTGCCGCTGGTGCTGTTCATTCTGATCGCCTTCTTCGCCTTCAAACTGGACATCTTCACCAGCGACATCTGGGGCGTTAAAAACCCTGATCTGGGCAGTGTGATGAATCAGGTCCGCAACATGATGCTGGTAACGGTCTGGGTGTTTATCGGTATCGAAGGGGCGAGCATTTTCTCCTCTCGGGCAGAAAAACGCTCCGATGTGGGTAAAGCCACCGTCATCGGCTTCATCATCGTTCTGCTGTTGCTGGTGCTGGTGAACGTACTGTCCCTAGGCATCATGACTCAGCCTGAACTGGCCAAACTGCAGAACCCTTCGATGGCGGCCGTGCTTGAGCATGTGGTCGGTCACTGGGGCGCAGTGCTGATCAGTGTGGGCTTGATCATCTCGCTGCTGGGTGCGCTGCTGTCGTGGGTGCTGCTGTGCGCCGAAATCATGTTCGCGGCCGCTAAAGACCACACCATGCCGGCGTTCCTGAAGAAAGAAAACGCTAACCACGTGCCGGTCAACGCCCTGTGGCTGACCAACGCCATGGTTCAGCTGTTCCTGATCATCACGCTGTTCTCGGCCAGTACTTATCTGTCGCTTATCTACTTGGCGACTTCGATGATCCTGGTGCCATACCTGTGGTCTGCAGCCTACGGCTTCCTGCTGGCGGTGCGCGCAGAGACCTATGAGAACGCCCTGGCCGAACGCAAAAAAGACCTGATCATCGGCGGTATTGCGTTGATCTATGCCATCTGGCTGATCTATGCCGGTGGCCTGAAATACCTGCTGCTCTCGGCCTTGCTGTACGCACCAGGCGCCATCCTGTTCGCCAAGGCCAAGCGTGAAAGCGGTCAACCCGTTTTCACCAACATCGAAAAAGTTATTTTTGCCGCCGTCGTGATAGGTGCCCTCATAGCGGCCTATGGGCTCTACGACGGCTTCCTGACCCTGTAACACACCTGTTTATGTTCTTTGGAGGATGACTGTAATGACCACCGAAAAAGTGAAGTACGGCGTACATTCCGAAGCCGGCAAGCTGCGCAAAGTAATGGTCTGCTCCCCTGGGCTGGCACATCAGCGCCTGACGCCCAGCAACTGCGATGAACTGCTGTTTGATGACGTACTGTGGGTCAACCAGGCCAAGCGCGACCACTTCGATTTCGTGACCAAAATGCGTGATCGCGGTATCGACGTGCTGGAAATGCACAACCTGCTGACCGACATCGTTGCCATTCCAGAAGCGCTGGACTGGATTCTTGAGCACAAGGTAACGCCAAACCAAGTGGGTGTGGGCCTGGTCAACGAGGTCAAGTCCTGGCTTAAAAGTCTGGAGCCACGCAAAGCAGCTGAATACCTGATTGGTGGCGTGTCGGCTGATGATCTGCCCGACAGCTTTGGTGGCAAGACCATCCAGATGTTCCGCGACGTACTGGGCCACACCAGCTTTATCCTGCCGCCGCTGCCTAACACCCAGTTCACCCGTGACACCACCTGCTGGATTTATGGCGGCGTGACGTTGAACCCGATGTACTGGCCTGCCCGTCGTCAGGAAACCCTGCTGACCACGGCGATTTACAAGTTCCACCCTGAGTTCACCAACGCCGACTTCCAGATCTGGTACGGCGACCCGACTGTTGACCACGGCAACGCCAGCCTTGAAGGCGGAGACGTGATGCCAATCGGCAAAGGTGTGGTGCTGATCGGTATGGGCGAACGCACCTCGCGTCAGGCCATTGGCCAACTGGCGCAAAACCTGTTCCAAAACAAAGCGGTTGAACGCGTCATCGTCGCGGGCTTGCCAAAATCTCGCGCGGCGATGCACCTGGACACCGTGTTCAGCTTCTGCAACCACGACCTGGTCACCATTTTCCCTGAAGTCGTGAACCAGATCGTTGCGTTCTCCCTGTATCCGGACGAAAGCCGCAACGGCGGTATCGCAGTCGTCCAGGAAGAAGGCAGCTTCGTTGACGTGGTTGCCAAGGCACTGGGCCTGAAAAAACTTCGCGTGGTCGAAACCGGCGGTAACGCCTTCGCCGCCGAACGTGAGCAGTGGGACGACGGCAACAACGTGGTAGCACTGGAACCGGGTGTGGTCATCGGCTACGACCGCAACACCTACACCAACACCCTCTTGCGCAAAGCCGGTGTGGAAGTGATCACTATTAGTGCATCGGAACTGGGACGCGGCCGTGGCGGCGGTCACTGCATGACCTGCCCAATCATTCGCGACCCAATCGACTATTAATTAATTCATTTATTGATTGCTTGCGCCTGCCCTCACAAAGGGCTGGCGCAAGCCGGTTAACTTAAAACCAAGGAGATCACCATGGCGTTTAACATGAAAGGCCGCAGCTTGCTGAGTCTGATGCACCACACTCAACGTGAGCTGCACTTTTTGCTGGACCTGTCCCGCGACCTGAAGCGCGCCAAGTACACCGGCACGGAACAGCCACACCTCAAAGGCAAAAACATTGCCTTGATCTTCGAAAAAACCTCGACGCGTACCCGTTGCGCGTTTGAAGTTGCCGCCCACGATCAGGGCGCACACGTGACCTACATCGACCCGGTTTCTTCGCAAATCGGTCACAAAGAAAGCATGAAAGACACCGCCCGCGTTCTGGGCCGTATGTTTGATGCCATCGAATACCGCGGCTTTGAACAAGCCATCGTCGAAGAACTGGCCAAGTATGCCGGTGTACCGGTGTTCAACGGCCTGACCGCTGAATTCCACCCGACACAAATGATCGCTGACGTGCTGACCATGCGCGAACACAGCGACAAGCCACTGCATGACATCAGCTATGCGTACCTGGGCGATGCCCGAAACAACATGGGTAACTCGTTGCTGCTGATCGGCGCGAAATTGGGCATGGACGTGCGTATTGGCGCACCAAAAAGCCTGTGGCCTGAAGAGTCGTTTGTAAAAGAGTGCCAGGCATTCGCCAAAGAAAGCGGCGCACGCATCACCCTGACAGAAGACCCGAAAGCAGCGGTAAAAGGCGTCGACTTTATCCACACCGACGTGTGGGTATCGATGGGCGAACCGGTTGAAGCCTGGAACGAGCGCATCAAGTTGCTGCTGCCGTACCAAGTCAACTCGAACATCATCAAGGCGGCCGAAAACCCACGGGTTAAATTCATGCACTGCCTGCCTGCGTTCCACAACTGTGAAACCAAGGTCGGCAAAGATGTGGCAGAGCATCACCCGAACCTTAAAGACGGCATTGAAGTGACTGAGGAAGTGTTCGAATCCCCGATCAACATTGCCTTTGAACAAGCTGAAAACCGCATGCACACCATCAAAGCCATTCTGGTGGCAGCACTGGCTGATATCTAAGCCTCAGCGCAGGAGCGGGTCTGCCCGCTCCTGCTGTTCCAATTTGCCTTTCAATAAGGACATTATCTATGCGTATCGTCGTAGCACTGGGCGGTAACGCCCTACTGCGTCGCGGTCAGCCCATGACCGCTGAGAATCAACGCGAAAACATCCGCACCGCCGCCACACAAATCGCCCGCATTGTTCCCGGCAACGAACTGGTGGTGGCTCACGGCAATGGCCCGCAAGTGGGCCTGCTGTCCTTGCAGGCCGCTTCCTACAAAGAAGTCGCGCCGTATCCTCTGGATGTGCTGGGTGCTGAAACCGAAGGCATGATTGGCTACATGATCGAGCAGGAGCTGGGCAATGTATTGCCCAAGGAAGTGCCCTTCGCCACCTTGCTGACCCAGACCGAAGTCGATCCCAAAGATCCGGCCTTCCAAAAACCCACCAAGCCGATTGGTCCGGTGTACAGCGAAGAAGAAGCCAAGCGTCTGGCGGCCGAAAAAGGCTGGACCATTGCCCCGGACGGCGACAAATTCCGCCGTGTGGTGCCCAGCCCGAAACCCAAACATATTTTCGAAATTCGCCCGATCAAATGGCTGCTGGAAAAAGGCACCATCGTGATTTGTGCAGGGGGTGGCGGCATTCCGACCATGTACACCGAGGACGGCAAACTTCAGGGTATCGAAGCGGTCATCGACAAGGACCTGGCCTCGTCGCTGCTGGCTCAAGAGCTGAAAAGCGACCTGCTGGTAATCGCTACAGACGTCAACGCCGCGTTTATCGACTGGGGCAAACCCACACAAAAAGGCATCTCCCATGCCCACCCGGACGAGCTGGAAAAACTCGGCTTCGCGGCAGGTTCGATGGGGCCTAAAGTAGAAGCTGCCTGCGAATTTGCCCGTAAAACCGGCCATACCGCAGTCATTGGCGCACTGGCGGATATTGAAGCAATCGTTCAAGGTAAAGCAGGCACTCGGGTCAGCACCGAGAAGCCAGGCATCACCTACTTCTGAACCAGAGGGCGGGCCGCAGGGTCTGCCCTTTAACCCCATGCCTCAAGGAGTTCCTCTATGGCCTCGTTCGAACCCGGTCACTTGCACATCCATCGAGAGCCGTTGCAACCTGGCGATTTCGGGTACGACATCAAGATTGATTACAAGGTCGTGCAAGACCCCAAGGTTGGTAAAGCCATGCAATTCGACATGCACGGCCAAATCAAAGGCAAAGACTTTAAAGAGTCATTCACCCTGCCCAAGGATCTGGCCTTCAACTTTGCCCATGATGCCTTCCAGATTGCGGTGAAACACGGTATTCCAAAGACTGCAGACATCCGCGCGATGCACGGTTTCTACGACAAAATGTTTGCGGATGTGATGGCCCAGCTTAATCACAAGCCGGGTGACCCTATTGATCTCAGTCATCTCGACTGAACTGTTGGATGCTCGACTGCTCTGGTAGTCGCTGACGAGGAACCAAGGCTGTAATCGGCGGCAACGCCGTCGAACAACCGGATACCCGTGGCATTGCATGTTGCGACCGCTTCGCGCTCGATTGCAGCCTTCGCCAGCGACTACAAGTCAAGGCCTGTGCGGGTCAGCAGCACGTTAGTAACCGCCACATTTCACCTATCCCCCCCTCCAAGGCATACTGGCCAACCCTGCTGGCCAAAAGTAATCACCGTTCATGCGCATCCATGTCAGTTTTATCGACCGTGTCGGCATCACCCAGGAAGTCCTGGCCTTGCTCGGCGGCAGAAACCTTAATCTGGATGCCGTGGAAATGGTTCCGCCCAACGTTTACATCGACGCCCCGACCCTGAGTCAGCGGGTCCTCGATGAGTTGCGCGATGCGCTCTTCAACATCAAGGGCGTACAGGCTGTCACGGTGGTCGACATACTTCCGGGGCAACGCCGCCACCTGCAACTCGACGCGCTGCTGGCAGCCATGACCGACCCCGTGTTGGCGCTCGACAGTGACGGCCACGTGCTGCTGGCCAACCCTGCACTTGTGGCTCTTTACGGGCATGAGCCGACCGGTGAAAGTATCGGTGAACTGTTCAGCGACCCCGGCTTGCTTGATGTGTTGCTGAGCAACGGCTTTCGTCTTCCCCTGCGCGAAGTCACGCTCAATGGTCACCCGCTGATGCTCGACGCAACGCCGATCACCGATGCAGGCGCCTTGCTCACGCTGTACCAGCCCAGCCGTATTGGTGAGCGACTGGCGGCCCTGCATCACGATCATGCCGAAGGCTTTGACGCCCTGCTGGGCGACTCACCGGCTATCCGCACCCTCAAGGCCCGCGCTCAACGCGTGGCCGTGCTGGATGCACCGCTATTGATTCAGGGCGAAACCGGCACCGGCAAAGAACTGGTGGCCCGCGCCTGCCATGCCATCAGTGATCGTTTCAATGCACCCTTTCTGGCCTTGAACTGTGCAGCGCTGCCCGAGAACCTCGCCGAAAGCGAACTGTTCGGCTATGCCCCCGGTGCCTTTACCGGCGCCCAACGCGGGGGCAAACCGGGACTGATGGAATTGGCCAACCACGGCACAGTGTTTCTTGATGAAATCGCCGAAATGTCACCGTACCTGCAAGCCAAATTGCTGCGCTTCTTAAACGACGGCAGCTTTCGCCGGGTCGGTGGCGAGCGCGAGGTCAAGGTCAATGTACGCATCCTCAGCGCCACCCACCGCGACCTCGACAAAATGGTCAGCGAGGGCACCTTTCGCGAGGATCTGTTCTACCGGCTGAATGTACTCAACATCGCCGTACCGCCCCTGCGTGAGCGCGGTCAGGACATTCTGCTGCTGGCGCGTACGTTCATGCAGCAGGCCTGCACGCAAATACAGCGTCCGGTGTGCCGCCTTGCGCCAGGCACCTACCCGGCGTTGCTAAGCAACCCCTGGCCCGGCAACGTGCGGCAATTGCAGAATGTCATCTTCCGCGCCGCCGCCATCTGCGAAAGCACGCTGGTCGACATTGGTGACCTGGACATCGCCGGAACCTCCGTTGCACGCCAAAGTGACGGCGAAATTGAAACCCTCGAAGGCGCTGTAGAAGCCTTCGAAAAAGCCTTGCTGACAACACTTTATGTCAGCTACCCCTCGACTCGGCAATTGGCCAGCCGCCTGCAAACATCGCACACCGCCATTGCGCACCGACTGCGCAAGTACGGCATCCCCGGCAAGTCTTGAGGTGCAACTGTATCGTTTTCGCTCCAGTGGAGCGATTTCGATACACTCGGTTACAAGCTCAACAGTGCAAGGCTTTGATCCGCATAGATTTTTTTCCAACCCGGTATCTGTAGCGATTTCGCTACAGCCGACTCACCAGCCAAGCCTCTAAAAATTAATTAAGCCATTGATAAATAACGATATTTTCAAATTGGCAACCATCTTGCATTCATCTCCTCAATAAGCTCGACCTGCGCGAGCATTAACTGTGACCACCAGACGTGTCTGGCCCTGAGGAGTTTGCATGAGCGAATTGCGTTTTACTGAAGACCACGAATGGCTGCGCGCCGAAGCTGACGGCAGCATCACCGTAGGCATTACTGCATTTGCGCAAAACGCTCTGGGCGATGTGGTGTTTGTGCAACTCCCTGAGTTGCAGGTCTACGACAAGGGCGCAGAAGCCGCCACGGTCGAGTCGGTAAAAGCGGCCAGCGGTGTTTACATGCCCCTGGACGGCAAAGTGCTCGAAGTGAACCCGGCACTGGATGACAGCCCTGAACTGGTTAACGAAGACCCGCTGGGTGAAGGCTGGTTCTTCCGCTTCCAGCCCACCGATGCCAGCGCCGTCAGCAAACTGCTGGATCAAGATGCGTATGACCGCCTGATCAAAGCCAACGCCCAAGCCTGAGGAGCCGTCATGACCATCAATCTCAGCACTGCCAACGAATTTATCGCTCGCCACATTGGCCCGCGTCACGCCGATGAGCAGGCGATGCTCGCCACCCTCGGTTTTGACTCTCTGGAAGCGCTCAGCGCCAGCGTCATCCCGGACAGCATCAAGGGCACCAGCGTGCTCGACCTGCCCGCTGGCCAGAGCGAAGCCGATGCCCTGGCCTCGATCAAAGCCATAGCGACGAAAAACCAACTGTGTAAAACCTATATCGGCCAAGGCTATTACAACTGCCACACGCCCTCGCCGATCCTGCGCAACCTGCTGGAAAACCCGGCCTGGTACACCGCCTACACGCCGTATCAACCAGAAATATCCCAAGGCCGACTCGAAGCCCTGCTCAACTTCCAAACGTTGATCAGCGACCTCAGCGGCTTGCCTATCGCCAATGCCTCGTTGCTTGATGAAGCCACCGCGGCTGCCGAAGCGATGACCTTCTGCAAACGTCTGAGCAAGAACAAAACCAGCCATCAGTTCTTTGCTTCCAGCCACTGCCACCCGCAAACCCTCGACGTGCTGCGCACGCGGGCCGAGCCATTGGGCATTGAAGTGGTCGTTGCGGATGAACGTGAACTGAGTGACGTATCGACCTTCTTCGGCGCGCTGCTGCAATACCCCGCGAGCAACGGCGATGTATTCGATTACCGCGAGTTGGTAGAGCGCTTTCACGCCGCCAATGCACTGGTTGCCGTTGCGGCAGACCTGCTGGCATTGACCCTGTTGACGCCGCCGGGAGAGTTCGGCGCGGACGTGGCCATCGGCAGCGCTCAGCGTTTTGGTGTACCACTGGGCTTTGGTGGCCCGCATGCGGCCTACTTCGCAACCCGCGACGCGTTCAAGCGCGACATGCCGGGACGTCTGGTCGGTGTGTCGGTTGACCGTCATGGCAAGCCGGCGCTGCGTTTGGCGATGCAAACCCGCGAGCAACATATCCGCCGTGAAAAGGCCACGAGTAACATCTGCACCGCACAAGTGCTGCTGGCCAATATCGCCAGCATGTACGCCGTGTATCACGGCCCGGCGGGCCTGACCCAAATCGCTCAGCGCACTCACCAACTGACTGCCATTCTGGCCAAAGGCCTGATCGATTTGGGCCTGAAAGTCGAGACAGCGAACTTCTTCGACACCCTGACGCTCAACACTGGCGCAAATACCGCCGCGCTGCACGCCAAAGCCCTGACACAGAACATCAACCTGCGCGTTATCAGCGATCAGCGTCTTGGCCTGTCACTGGATGAAACCAGCAGCGAATCCGATGTGATTGCCCTGTGGGGCTTGTTCGCCGCCGATGGCCAGGCCCTGCCTGACTTCGACGCACTGGCGGCTAGCGTAGTTGGCACCTTGCCAGCAGCGCTGATGCGTCAGTCACCGATCCTCAGCCACCCGGTATTTAACCGCTATCACTCCGAAACCGAGCTGATGCGCTACCTGCGTCGTTTGGCTGACAAGGACCTGGCACTGGATCGCACAATGATTCCGCTGGGTTCGTGCACCATGAAACTCAATGCTGCCAGCGAAATGATCCCGGTGACCTGGGCCGAGTTTGGCAACCTGCACCCATTTGCGCCTGCTGAACAAAGCCTGGGCTACCAGCAGCTGACCACTGAACTGGAAGCCATGCTCTGCGCGGCCACTGGGTATGACGCCATTTCACTGCAACCGAACGCCGGTTCTCAGGGCGAATACGCGGGCCTGCTGGCGATTCGAGCCTATCACCAGAGCCGTGGCGATGAGCGCCGCGACATCTGCCTGATTCCGTCTTCGGCCCACGGCACCAATCCGGCCACCGCCAACATGGCCGGCATGCGGGTCGTAGTCACCGCGTGTGACGCACGCGGCAACGTCGACATTGAAGACCTGCGCGCCAAAGCCCTTGAGCATCGTGATCATCTCGCAGCGCTGATGATCACCTACCCGTCCACCCACGGCGTGTTCGAAGAAGGCATCCGCGAAATCTGCGGCATCATTCATGACAACGGCGGTCAGGTGTACATCGACGGCGCCAACATGAACGCAATGGTCGGTTTGTGCGCGCCGGGCAAGTTCGGCGGTGATGTGTCCCACCTCAATCTGCACAAAACCTTCTGCATTCCCCACGGCGGTGGTGGCCCGGGTGTTGGCCCGATTGGCGTCAAATCGCACCTGACTCCCTTCCTGCCGGGGCATGGCACGATGGAACGCAAAGAGGGTGCAGTCTGCGCAGCGCCTTTTGGCAGCGCGAGCATTTTGCCGATCACCTGGATGTACATCCGCATGATGGGCGGCGAAGGCCTCAAGCGTGCATCGCAACTGGCCATCCTCAACGCCAACTACATTGCCCGCCGCCTTGAAGAGCACTACCCGGTGCTGTACTCGGGCAGCAATGGCCTGGTGGCGCACGAATGCATTCTGGACCTGCGCCCGCTCAAGGACAGCAGCGGCATCAGTGTCGACGACGTGGCCAAGCGCCTCATCGACTTTGGCTTCCACGCCCCGACCATGTCGTTCCCGGTGGCCGGTACGCTGATGATTGAGCCAACCGAAAGTGAATCCAAAGAAGAACTGGATCGCTTCTGCGAAGCGATGATCCGCATCCGCGACGAGATTCGCGCGGTCGAAAACGGCACGCTGGACAAAGACGACAACCCGCTGAAAAACGCTCCGCACACCGCAGCTGAAATGGTTGGCGAATGGACTCATCCGTACAGCCGCGAGCAGGCTGTGTACCCGGTAGCGTCCTTGATCGAAGGTAAATACTGGCCGCCGGTTGGCCGGGTCGACAACGTCTTCGGCGATCGCAATCTGGTCTGTGCCTGCCCGTCGATCGAAAGCTACCAAGAGGCATAAGCACCCCGTAGCCGCTGTCGCAGGCTGCGATAAGGACTGAAGGGCCTTCGCTTGCACGTTTAGAAGCGGGGGCCAGCTTCGCAGTCCATCGCAGCCTGCGGCAGCGGCTACACCTTTTCACCTGTCCCTAATAAGAAACCGGAGAACCCTATGTCGTTAAGCGTGTTCGACCTGTTCAAGATTGGCATCGGCCCTTCCAGCTCCCATACCGTCGGCCCCATGCGCGCAGCCGCGCGCTTTGTCGAAGGGTTGCGCCGCGATGAGCTACTGCCAAATACCGCCTGCGTAAAAGTGGAGCTGTATGGCTCACTGGGCGCTACCGGCAAAGGTCATGGCAGCGACAAAGCCATATTGCTGGGCCTGGAGGGCGAACACCCGGACACCGTTAACACTGACACCGTGGCCGAACGTCTGGCCACGATCCGCAGCAGCGGGCGCTTGAACCTGCTGGGCGAACACCCCATCGATTTCAATGAAAAGTCGCATCTGGCGATGATTCGCAAACCCCTGCCCTATCACCCTAACGGGATGATTTTCCGCGCTCTGGACGCCGCCGGCATTCAAATTCGCAGCCGCGAATATTACTCCATAGGCGGTGGCTTCGTAGTCGATGAAGGCGCGGCGGGCGCTGATCGCATCGTCGAGGACAGCACCGAGCTGAAGTACCCGTTCAAGACCGCTAAAGACCTGCTGCGCCATTGCGTCACCCACGGTCTGTCGATCAGTCAGGTGATGATGGCCAATGAAAGCGCATGGCGCCCGGAAGCCGAAACTCGCAGGGGTCTGCTCAACATTTGGCAAGTCATGCAGGACTGCGTCAGCGCAGGCTGTCGCAACGAAGGCATTTTGCCCGGAGGCTTGAAGGTCAAACGACGGGCCGCCGCCCTGCACCGTCAATTGTGCAGTAACCCCGAAGCCGCGTTGCGCGATGCGCTTTCGGTGCTCGACTGGGTGAACCTGTATGCACTGGCGGTCAATGAAGAAAACGCCAACGGCGGGCGCGTAGTGACTGCCCCCACTAACGGCGCGGCCGGGATCATTCCCGCTGTGTTGCATTACTACATGCGCTTTATTGGCGGTGCCAATGAAGACGGCGTGGTGCGCTTTATGCTCACGGCCGCTGCCATTGGCATTTTATACAAGGAAAACGCCTCGATCTCAGGGGCCGAAGTTGGCTGCCAAGGCGAGGTTGGGGTGGCTTGCTCGATGGCTGCCGGGGCCTTGTGTGAAGTGCTGGGCGGAAGCGTTCAGCAAGTTGAAAACGCAGCCGAGATCGGCATGGAGCACAACCTTGGCCTGACATGCGACCCGATTGGCGGATTAGTGCAAGTGCCCTGCATTGAGCGTAACGCCATGGGTTCGGTCAAGGCCATCAACGCCGTGCGCATGGCTTTGCGAGGCGACGGTCAGCACTTTGTGTCATTGGACAAAGTGATCCGCACCATGCGCCAGACGGGCGCCGACATGAAAAGCAAATACAAAGAGACCGCTCGCGGCGGTCTGGCTGTCAACATTATTGAGTGCTGATTTTCAAGGAGTCTCGAATGTCCACCGAACAACTGCTTAAAACCCCTCTGCACACACTGCACATTGAGCTCGGCGCCCGCATGGTGCCCTTTGCCGGTTATGACATGCCCGTGCAATACCCACTGGGTGTAATGAAAGAGCATCAACACACCCGTGAGCATGCCGGGCTGTTTGACGTATCGCACATGGGTCAAATTCGCCTGACCGGTGCTAATGCTGCCCAGGCCCTGGAAGCTCTGGTGCCGGTGGACATTATCGACTTGCCAGTGGGCATGCAGCGCTATGCCATGTTTACCAACGAAAAAGGCGGCATTCTGGACGACTTGATGGTTGCCAACCTGGGTGATGATCAACTGTTTCTAGTGGTCAACGCGGCGTGCAAAGAACAGGATCTGGCGCATCTGCGCAAACACTTGAGCGCCTATTGCACGATCGAACCGTTGTTCGAAGAGCGCGCTCTGCTTGCCCTGCAGGGCCCGCAGGCTGTGACTGTGCTGGAACGGCTGGCGCCTGAAGTGGCCCGCATGACCTTTATGCAATTTGCCCCGGTCACGCTGCAAGGTGTGCCGTGTTATGTCAGCCGCTCAGGGTATACCGGCGAAGACGGCTTTGAAATTTCCGTCCCGGCCGAACACGCTGAAGCGCTTGCTCGCCGCCTGCTGGCAGAGCCCGAGGTTCAGGCGATAGGTCTGGGAGCCCGGGATTCGCTGCGCCTGGAGGCCGGGCTGTGCCTGTATGGGCACGATATGAATCAAGGAACCACGCCGATTGAAGCAAGCTTGCTGTGGGCGATTTCAAAGGCGCGCCGTAGCGATGGCACGCGTGCCGGAGGTTTCCCGGGCGCAGAACAGATTTTCACCCAACAGCAACAGGGCGTGACGCGCAAACGCGTGGGTTTGCTGCCACAAGAACGCACCCCGGTACGTGAAGGTGCAGAGATTGTCGATGCTAACGGTACGTCTATCGGCACGGTCTGTAGCGGCGGCTTTGGCCCTACGCTGGGTGCGCCTTTGGCGATGGGTTATGTGAACACCGCGTTTACCCCATTGGACTCCGAAGTCTGGGCCATCGTGCGGGGTAAACGAGTGCCGATGAAAGTGGCGAAAATGCCGTTTGTGCCGCAGCGCTATTACAGAGGTTAAACGCGGCCTTAACAGTTGCAGGCCCTGCACAAGTGCCTGCAACTGCGATATATCAATATCGGATAACGATAGTAAAAAATTGACTTAAAACATTCATTCAATTGAACACGACTATTAATATGTTCTGTTTATTAAACAGGACTCAACCATAACAAACAGAACTCACTGCACTTCGATTAGAGGGTTGTTTTTTTAATTTCATTTTCGTAGAGTTTGCTTACTGTGTTTGCATGGGTCGCTGGAACCGTGACCTGGGCAGTAGCTTCATTGTTTGCTACAACCCGCTCTACGTCTCTTACTTCCTGCAACCCAGCACCGATCCTCTTCCACGCGAAGAGGCTGCCATCAATTGTTAGTGTCAAGGAATTAAGAAATGTCCCAACGTCAAAGCGGTACCGTCAAGTGGTTCAACGACGAGAAAGGTTTTGGTTTTATCACCCCTGAAAACGGTCCCGATTTGTTTGTGCACTTTCGAGCCATTCAGGGCAATGGTTTCAAAAGCCTGAAAGAAGGTCAGAAAGTTACCTTCATCTCGGTTCAGGGCCAAAAAGGCCTGCAAGCTGACGAAGTGCAAGCCGAAGGTTAATTTTCTGCTGCACAAAAGCCTCTGATACTGATATCAGAGGCTTTTTTATGGGCGCAATTTTGTAAGATTGATTTTTACCTTACAGAGAGCCTGCCATGTCAAATCCACCGCTTAGCCCCCAAGGCGAGTTTCCTGCCGTCGGTCTGGGGCGTCGCTTGGCAGCCATCTTCTATGACTCTTTGCTGTGTACGGCCTTGCTGATCGTCACCACCTTTATTTATAAGCTGGTCATGATGGGCTTTATCGGCGAAGCCAAAATGCGGGCACTGTCAGAATCCGGTGCCTTGGATGGCGACCCGTTGCTCTCTACGATTTTATTTTTTGTTCTGTTCGCTTTCTTCGCCAAGTTCTGGACTCACTCAGGGCAAACCCTGGGCATGCAGGTGTGGGGCGTGCGGGTTCAGAATGCCGACGGCACCGCCATTAGCCTGTGGCAAGCTTTGCTGCGGTTTATCGTATCGATTGGCTCATGGCTGTGTTTAGGGCTGGGGTTTTTCTGGTCGCTGTTTGACAGACAAAAGCGCACTTGGCATGACCTGTATTCCAGCACTCAGTTGGTGCGCATTCCCAAGCCGAAAAAATAGAGCACACAAAAAAGCCCGCATCTCTCGATACGGGCTTTTATTTGCGCAGCCTAAGGCATCCGATAAGGGTTACGCATGAGCATCAACTATTCGGCCAGCTTGAAGGTAATAAAGCTGGCACGTCCCTGACGCAGAACCCGCATCGACACCGAACGATTCTTCGGCAATGCCTTGGCAATGTCAGCGAACTCCTTGGCATTGTTGATTGCCTGGTTGTTCAAATGAGTGATCACATCGCCCGGTTGCAGACCGATCAAGGCCGCTGGACCGTCCTGAACATCCTTGATGATGACGCCGCCCTTGATGTCGTTAGCTTTCTTCTGCTCTTCGCTCAAGTCCGCCACAGACACGCCCAGACGGTTGCTGCTTTGCTCGGCGCCGGTGACAGCGTTCATTTCCTTGCCTTCGTCGGGGATAGCACCCACGGTCAGGTCCAGGGTTTTGCGCTTGCCGTCACGGACAACTTCCAGGCTTGCTTTGCTGCCCGCCTTGAGTGCACCGACCAGATGCGGCAGGTCAGCAGACATAATGATTGGCTGACCATTCATGCTTAGAATCACGTCACCCACTTGCAGACCACCTTTAGCGGCAGGGCCGTCCTCAAGCACCTGAGCCACCAGCGCACCGGCTGGTTTTTCCAGACCGAACGACTCGGCCAGATCCTTGTTGACCTCTTGAATGACCACGCCCAACCAGCCACGGCTAACCTTGCCACCGGCCTTCAGCTGGTTGGCAACATCCATCGCGACGTCGATAGGAATCGCGAAAGACACCCCCATAAACCCACCGGAACGGGTGTAGATTTGCGAGTTGATGCCGACCACTTCGCCCGCCAGATTGAATAGAGGCCCGCCCGAGTTCCCCGGATTGATTGGCACATCTGTCTGGATAAATGGCACGTAGCTTTCATTCGGCAAGCTGCGATTGATTGCACTGATAATCCCTTGGGTCACCGTGTGGTCAAAACCGAACGGAGATCCGATCGCCACCACCCATTGACCCGCCTTGAGGTCCAGAGATTTGCCCAGTTTCAAGACAGGCAAATTTTTGCCATCGATTTTCAATAAGGCCACATCGGAGCGCGGATCGGTGCCGATAACCTTGGCTTTCATTTCACTGCGATCGGACAGGCGCACGATGATTTCATCGGCATCGGCCACCACATGGTTGTTGGTCAGAATGTAACCATCTGGCGAGATGATAAAACCTGACCCCAACGACTGAGCCTCACGCTGTCGTCCGCCCTGCCCGCCTCGCGGTTGCGGGATGCTGCGCTCAAAGAAATCACGGAGACCTGGTGGCAGACCTTCCAGGTCAGGCATTTGGCCCATGCTGGAAATTCGACGATCCGGCAATTTTTGCGTAGTACTGATGTTCACCACTGCCGGCGAGGCTTGCTCGACCAGCTGCGTGAAGTCAGGTAGCTGTGCTTCAGCAAAGGCTGGCACTGCCTGCCCGAGCATCAGTACGGCTGCAAAAATGGGTAAATAAGATTTCAATCGAGGCATCGATATACAGCTCCCGTTATTAGCAGCAAAGTTAAGCGGCAGGCACCAAAAACCAAGGTCAAAGCATAGACCGTTTTTCAGGCCCCGAAAAACAAACAAGGCCAAAGCCCTTCAGGACTCTGACCTTCATAATAAGAGAATGGCAAACTGAAATTGTCACCTGCCATGTCTGAACCGCCTAGGGCTTACCCTGAGGCGTGACAACACCTGAGCGCATTGACAACGCGATCCGCTCAGCGGTGCCCATCGGAATTTCACCTACCACAGTCGCCATCATATCGCCGTCCGGGCTGGTCAGGTGACGTGAAACAGCAACAGTGGGACCCAGTTGCAAGCGGCTGTCGGGAACCGCAGCGCCAAGCAACGGCTCAAGAAAGACCGAGAAGCGGGTCAAGCCATCGTCATACAGAAGGTTAGTGACTTCTGACTTAGTCTGGGGATCACGTGTAACAGCACTTGCGACCAGTTCAAAGCCGGGCGGCAGCCAGTCCGAGTGCCAAACCTGGGATGATTTTGGCGCAGACGCTGAGGTGTTTGATGCAACCACTGGAAGGCATCGCGCTGTAGGCTTTAATTGACTCTCGCTGGGCGCAGCAGGATCAAACGTGATGAACTGAAAGCGTTCCAGCAACTGACCTTTGTCATTAAGCAGCAAGGACTTGAGGGTCACACCGGTTTCGCTGTCCAGATAAAGTTCGAACCCATAGCGATGCTGATCGCGCGGGGTCAAGGTAATCACTTCAACCGGCCGACCGGCAACCCGTGAGTCTCCCGTCTTGGCCACTGAATACCAGTTGATCAATTTTTGCGCATCAAACTTGCGCGGCGCGGCAACGCTGACTTTGCCTAGTCCGGAAATCGTCTTGCCACCGACACAATCGGTGCGTCCGTCACTGCGAACTACCTCCTGAGTAGCGCCATCCAATTGCATCAACCGTTCCCGCGTATTGCCATCCAGCACGCTGTGCCAAATGCCATGGGTAGAAAAACTACCATTACGCTCGTAAACGAAAGTGCCTTGATAGCTTTGCAGCTGCTCAGCCTGCCCAAGACGTTTAAGCCAGTCCTGGGCATCATTCGCCTGAGCAGGTACGGCAAACCAGCCGCTGAGCAGAAGAGGTAACAGAGGTAGAACGCGCATCATGTTCCTTAACGGTTATCCAGGCTTGCAGCACGTGCATAAGGCAGAGGACTTTCGGTGTCCTTCATCGCGGCCTGCTGAGCGTGCTGACGCAGATAACCCGGCAGACGCTGATCTTGCCAACCCGGCTGACCTTGCAGCACACCATTGGCCATCGGGCCCGTGCCCTGATCGGCGCTCTCACTGTAGTTGGCCAATACTGCCGGGCCTTTAACAGTCGGCGTAATCACGCTTTGCGGGCTGCCTTGCTGAGCAAGTTGAGCACCGACGATGTCGTCCTGGTTGTACAGGCGTACACCCGCCAACACGGCCACTGTGACCGAAGCAGCGACGGCCAGACGGCCAATGCTGCGCCACGGACCACGTACAACCTTGGCAGGGGTTTGCTCTTCAGCCAAAGCGGCCGAAACGGCTGATGCGATGTCCAGACGCGGAATTAGCAGGTCCTTGTGCATCACAGCACGGGCCACTTGGTAACGAGACCAGGTATCACGTGTTTGTGTATCGTCAAAGGCATTCAATACCCGACGTAGTTCCAGTTCGTCCGCTTCGTTATCCATCACCGCGGACAGCGATTCCTGCAGGGCTTCACGACTCATTGCGGTTCCTCTCTTGGCTGTCGCCGCTGTCTCAGTTTTCCTGCAACAACGGTTGCAGGGCTTTATCAATGGCTTCCCGAGCGCGGAAAATCCGGGAGCGCACGGTACCCACCGGGCATTGCATGACGCTCGCAATGTCCTCGTAACTCAGACCATCAAACTCACGTAAAGTTAACGCGGTTCTCAAATCTTCTGGCAGTTGCTGAATGGTGCGGTGGACCGTGCCCTCAATCTCGTCACGAAGCAAAGCGCGCTCCGGCGACTCCAGATCCTTGAGACCGTGATCCCCATCATAAAATTCAGCGTCTTCAGAACTCACATCACTATCGGGTGGACGACGACCGCGTGACACCAGGTAGTTTTTCGCCGTGTTGATGGCGATGCGATAGAGCCATGTGTAAAAGGCACTGTCACCGCGAAAATTACCAAGTGCCCGGTAAGCTTTGATGAAAGCTTCCTGGGCGACATCCTGGGCTTCATGGGTGTCGTGCACGAAACGCACGATCAACCCGAGAATTTTGTGTTGATACTTCAACACGAGCAGATCAAAAGCTCGCTTGTCGCCGCGCTGTACGCGTTCGACCAGTTGCTGATCCTCTTCCTGGGTTAGCATGAATACTCCTCATAAGACCGAGAGGAAGATTGCTTTGCTAATTGATCAGGCTTGCAAACATAGACTCGGGCTTTACACAAAAGTTCTCTCCCCCTTGGCAAGTTTCCTGCGCACTCGAATTTGGCACGCACGAAAAACGCAGCTCGGGCCTGCCCGGCTGCGTCGATAATCTTGTCGCCAGCGTGTGCATCCGGGTCAAAACACAAACCTAGCTGCACTGCGGCGCTGTTTTCCTCCATGAAGGACAACCCTCTATGGAACCCTTGGCGATCAGAAAAGTTCAAAAGTCTCGTACGAAACCCCATCATTCGAGACTTGAGGACAAGGTCACCCCTTGATTCACCCTGTGAACCCATGCCGATTATTTGTGCAAATCGACATGCAGGCACTTAAAGTCTGAGGCACACTTGCCCCCCGCTGTACTTTCCAAATGCCACCAAGGCCCGGCTATTGTGCCGATCCCCCCCTCTATATACTAGTGGGCGCTTTTTTTGCGGATGTCAGAAGAATGAGCCAACATTTTCAACATGATGTGCTGGTGATTGGCAGCGGCGCTGCCGGTTTGAGCCTTGCCCTGACATTGCCGGAACACCTGCGCATTGCGGTGCTGAGCAAAGGCGATCTGGCCAATGGCTCGACATTTTGGGCGCAAGGCGGCGTAGCTGCCGTGCTGGACGATACCGACACCGTACAGTCGCATGTCGAAGACACGCTTAACGCCGGAGGCGGACTGTGCCATGAAGATGCGGTTCGCTTCACCGTCGAGCACAGCCGCGAGGCGATTCAGTGGCTGATCGATCAAGGTGTGCCGTTTACCCGTGACGAACCTGCCGACCCCGATCATCCGGGTTTTGAGTTCCATCTCACCCGCGAAGGTGGCCACAGTCATCGGCGAATTATCCACGCCGCCGATGCAACCGGCGCAGCGATTTTCAAAACCCTGCTCGATCAGGCGCGCCTGCGACCCAATATTGAGTTGCTCGAACAGCGCGTGGCCGTTGACCTGATTACCGAACCGCGACTGGGTATTGAAGGTGATCGTTGCCTGGGCGCTTACGTGCTAAACCGCACGAGCGGCGAAGTCGACACCTTTGGTTCACGCTTCACCGTACTGGCAACGGGCGGCGCCGCCAAGGTGTACCTGTACACCAGCAATCCCGATGGGGCCTGCGGTGATGGCATCGCTATGGCATGGCGTTCGGGTTGTCGCGTGGCCAACCTGGAGTTCAATCAGTTCCATCCCACGTGCCTGTACCACCCTCAAGCAAAAAGCTTTTTGATCACCGAAGCCCTGCGTGGCGAAGGTGCTCACCTCAAATTGCCCAACGGCGAGCGTTTTATGCACCGCTTCGATCCGCGAGGAGAATTGGCCCCACGCGATATTGTTGCCCGCGCCATTGACCACGAAATGAAGCGTCTGGGCATTGACTGCGTGTATCTGGATATCAGCCATCAACCCAGCACGTTTATCAAAACCCACTTTCCGACCGTGTATGAGCGCTGTCTGGAATTCTCGATCGATATCACCCAAGAGGCGATTCCGGTGGTGCCTGCGGCGCACTACACCTGTGGCGGTGTGATGGTCGACGGCCATGGCCGCACCGATGTGCCGGGGTTGTATGCCATTGGTGAAACCAGTTTTACCGGCTTGCACGGTGCCAATCGAATGGCCAGCAACTCACTGCTTGAATGCTTCGTTTACGCACGGTCTGCCTCCCAAGACATCCTTTCCCAATTGCAACGCATCACCATCCCGTCAGCGTTGCCAAGCTGGGATGCCAGCCAGGTCACGGACTCGGACGAAGACGTGATCATTGCCCACAACTGGGATGAGTTACGCCGTTTCATGTGGGACTACGTGGGTATCGTGCGAACGAATAAGCGCCTGCAACGCGCGCAGCATCGTGTGCGCCTGTTACTGGACGAGATTGACGAGTTCTACAGCAACTATAAGGTCAGCCGCGACCTGATCGAACTGCGTAACCTGGCACAAGTTGCAGAGTTGATGATCCGCAGCGCAATGGCGAGAAAGGAATCACGGGGCCTTCACTACACCCTCGACTACCCGCACATGCTGCCCGAAGCGCTCGATACTATTCTGGTGCCAACCACCTACGCCGGCTGAACTTGAGTCTTACGCGCAAACGCCGGTGCTGATCCGGCGCCAGCGCGTTGTGGGGAATGCACACGGCCCGAATACGCCGCTCGCCGCTCAATCTGAAGCGCACAATCACCACAAAAGGCAACGCAAGGCTGTCGCGACGCAGCTGCATGGCTTGCCAACCCTTGCCACGACTCCACAATTGCCAACCCTGTGCATCGCGACGCATTGCACTGAACGCCCTCGAGTGGGTCAGCGTGATATGCCTGGGCACAGTCCAGAGCCCATGCAACAGGCACAACACTGCGCCAAGGAGGCGCGCCCAGACGGGAATAGCGAGAAGACCGATTGCGATCAGCGCCAGTAACTGGGCTGCAAGATACGCCGCCAGCAACTGCCCGGAGGCCTGCCAGCGGCATTCGAAGTAATTACTTGGGCTGGACACGGTCCAAAATCATGCGAACCATGCGCTGCAACTCTGGGTCCTCGGACTCCGAGCGCTCCATAAACCAGCCGAACATGTCCTGGTCTTCACACTCAAGCAGCTTGCGATAGCATTCGCGGTCAACATCATTAAGGGTGGCATACACTTCCTTGACGAAAGGCACCAGCAGAACGTCAAGTTCAAGCATGCCGCGGCGGCTGTGCCAGTAGAGACGATTGAGTTCAACATCTTCGACCATGGAGCGTTCCTCAACAAATAGAGCGCAAGTATACAGGCCGATCCACTCTAGAACAGTCGGCTTTGGTCGCTGCTCGTTGATCCTTGCGAACTACCCATTTGCAGATCGCCCCTCTATGATGTGCCTCAGACTTTATTACCTGCGATGACCCATGGCCGACTCTGCTTTTTTCTGCACCCTGTCTCACGAAGGCGTTCTCGCTGTTATCGGCACCGACGCCAGCAAGTTCTTGCAGGGCCAATTGACCTGTAACCTCAATTACTTGAGTGAAACCCACTCCAGTCTGGGTGCCCGCTGCACGCAAAAAGGCCGGATGCAGTCCAGCTTTCGCATCGTCCTTGAGCCTGAAGGTTGCTTGCTGGCGATGGCGCGCGAACTGGTTGAACCTCAGTTGGCAGACCTGAAAAAATACGCCGTATTCTCCAAATCAAAACTGACCGACGACAGTGCCCACTGGGCGCGTTTCGGCCTCTACAAAGGTGACGCGGCGCTGAACAGTCTGGGTATACATTTGCCTGCAGAGACTGACAGTGTAGCCAGGGCAGATGGTCTGATTGCCATTCGCGTATCCCATGAACGGGCTGAATTATGGGCCCCTGCAGAGCAGTCCGAAGACCTTTCGCAGCGTCTCAAAACGCAACTGAGTGAAGCCGATCTCAATCAATGGCTGCTCGGACAAATTCGCGACGGTATTGGTCAGGTCATGGGTGAAACCCGAGAGCTGTTCATTCCACAAATGCTCAACCTTCAAGCGGTGGGCGGGGTCAGCTTCAAAAAAGGCTGTTACACCGGCCAGGAAATAGTCGCGCGCATGCAATATCTGGGCAAGCTCAAGCGCCGCTTGTACCGCCTGTCGCTCGGCGCCACCGAACTGCCACTCCCTGGAACCCCCCTGTTTGCCCCCGGTCACAGCAGTGCCGTAGGCGAAGTGGTCATTGCCGCGTACGCAGAAGAAGGCATCGAGTTGCTCGCCGTCCTGACCGCTGATGCAGTTGAAGCAGGCGAAATTCATGTGGCTGAGGCACAAGGTCCCAAGCTGACGGTGCTTGACTTGCCCTACACACTAGACCGCGATCGCGAGATCCAGCGCTAATTGCCACACTTTGAATCGCGGTACGGTAGAGAACAGAAATGAGCATGTTGGCGCACAAAGTCCAAATGGACTTGATTAAGGCCATCGATAAAGATGACCTGGTTTTGCCGACGCTACCGGAAGTGGCGTTAAATATTCGCAAGGCTGCAGAAAATCCTGAAATCAGCGTCAGTCATCTGAGCAAAGTCATCGGTCGTGATACCGCATTGAGTGCGCGGCTGATTAAAGTCGTCAACAGCCCCTTGTTGAGAGCCCTGTATGAGGTGACTGACCTGCACACTGCCATCACCCGCCTGGGCGTCAACTACAGTAGCAATTTGGCCATCGGGCTGGTCATGGAGCAAATCTTCCATGCCCGCTCGGAAGTGGTCGAACGAAAAATGCGGGATGTCTGGCGCAAAAGCCTGGAAGTTGCAGGTATTTGCTACACCCTGTGTCGGCGCTACACCTCGCTCAAACCTGACCAGGCCGCACTCGGCGGGCTGGTTCATCAAATCGGCGTGCTGCCGATTCTGACCTATGCCGAAGACCACAACGAATTGCTATCAGACCCGGTTTCACTCAATCACGTCATTGAATGCATCCACCCGCTGATCGGGGACAAATTGCTCGCCGGCTGGGAGTTTCCGGAAATGCTGGTAAAGCTACCCGGCCAATACCTCGACTTCAGTCGAAACTCAGCACACCTTGACTATATCGATCTGGTGCAAATTGCGACGGTCATCTGTTCTCAACATGGCGAGACGGTACTTAGACAAGAACTGAACGCCCTGCCTGCGTTTTTAAAATTGGGAATAGAGGCCGACAGCCCAAAATTGCTGAGCGAATTAAACACCGCACGCGGGATGTTTATTTAAGGCTGGCCGTAGGGTTTACCTTTCTTCACCAGCTTCACCGCCCCGCCCACCGCTCAACGGGGCAAAACTGACGCGTACTTTCAACCCGCCTTGTGCGCCGTCATGCAGGGTGATGCGCGCCCGATGCGCGCGACAAATTTCACCCACAATCGCCAACCCCAAGCCCGACCCGGCGACTTGCTGGTTACGTCGATAAAAACGCTCGAACACACGTTCGCGGTCTTCAAAGGGAATCCCTACCCCGTCATCCTCGACCTCCAGCACCGCTTGCGGTGTGACCCGCAAGATCACATTGCCGCCTATGGGCGTATGCGCCATCGCGTTGTCGAGCAAATTATTCAATAACTCACTGAGCAATGTCGGCTCGCCGCGTAACCAGACCGGTTGATCGGCCTCAAGTGCCAACGCAACTCCTCGCGCATGCGCCAAAGGAGCCATAGCCATGCCCAGCTCTCTAGCCAGTTGACTGAGGTCGAGCCTTTGCGCGCCCCCTTCAGCTATCGCTCGCGCACCATTCTCGATTCGAGCCAGTGACAGTAATTGATTGGCCAAATGGGTCAATCGATCTGTCCCTTGCACAGCCTGTTCAAGCGTACTGCGCCAGGTCGCAGGATCATTGGCGCGCAAACCCAATTCAAGGCGGGCTTTGATGACAGCTAAAGGCGTGCGCAGCTCGTGTGCCGCGTCAGCAATAAATTGCGACTGACGTTCAAACTGCCCACGTAAACGCTCGGTAAAGTGGTTGAGCGCTTGTACCAAAGGCCGCAACTCACGTTGCACCGCCACTCGCGGCAACGGCCTGAGGTCATCCGGCTCACGCTCTTCGACGGCACGCCGCAAGCGTTCCAGCGGTCGTAAGGCAGCGCTGACGGCCAACCATACAACCAGTAGTGCGCCCAGCCCCAGCATGCCCAGACGCAGTAACGTATCAGCCATCAAGCTGCGCGCCATGGACACACGCGCCTCATCGGTTTCGGCCACTCGAATTTCAGCCATGCCGTTCATGTTCGGCTCGCTTACCGCTTTGAGCAGACTCACCACGCGCACATTCTGACCTTGATACTGACCATTATAAAAACTCGCCAAGGCCGGATAGTCATCGGTGCGGGGCGTGCCGGGGGGGGGCGCAGGAAGGTTTTCATAGCCGGAAATAAGGCGCTGATGAATATCATTGACCTGATAGTAGATACGGCCTGCACTGTCGTAGGCAAACGTATCGAGGGCTACATAAGGAACATCGGCGCTCAAGCTGCCATCGCGCTGCGAAAGGCCAGCAGCAATAGTGCGAGCAGACGCCAGCAAGGTTCGGTCATACGCGGTATCAGCGGCCTCACGGCCGTTGTAATACGCACTTAAACCACTGGCCAGCATCAACACCACCAGCATTAATGTCAGGTTCCACAGCAAGCGCCAGCGCAAGCTGTCGAGCTTATGCATCGCGACCTTCAAGTAAGTAGCCCAAGCCCCGGAACGTCACAATGGCCACGCAATGACCATCCAGCTTTTTTCGCAGGCGGTGTATGTAAATCTCGATGGCGTCGGAACTCGCCTCTTCATCCAGGCCAAAGACCTGCGCGGCTAATTGCTCTTTGCTCATCACTCTGCCGGGCCTTGCGATCAAGGCCTCCAGCACGGCCTGCTCACGCGAGGTGAGATTGAGCATTTCACCCCCCAGGCTAAAACGTCGCGTACCCAGGTCGTAGATCAGCGCACCACACTCCTGTAGACGCTCGCCACCTAACACGCTGCGCCGCAGCAAGGCTTTGACTCGTGCTTCCAGCTCGGTCAACTCAAACGGCTTGGCCAAATAATCATCGGCGCCCAGATTCAACCCGTGAACCCGGTCACGTACGTCACTGCGCGCTGTCAGCATTAATACAGGGAGGTTCTTGCCGCGCGCCCGCATACGTGCAAGCACCTCAAAACCGTCCATACGTGGCAGTCCGACATCAAGGATAACCACCGCATATTCTTCACTGCTCAACGCCAGGTCGGCAGCCACCCCATCGTGCAGCACATCCACGGTCAGGCCCTGTGTTTTAAGGGCTTGAGCCACACTCTCGGCCAACTGCAACTGGTCTTCGACCAACAGAACACGCATGGGATTTGCCTCATTATTTTTGTGCACGGAGTGTACAGACGCTGAGGCGCTTGTGAAGGGCAAAAAACAGTGCACTACCCTGAAAGGTTAGTGAAAGGTTGGGGGAATAGGATCAAGAAACCAACAGTCACAATTTCACACCCAGTCACTGTTGCGACCAGAAAAACGCCTCGAAGCGTTTTCGACGAATAAGAATAAAAACGGAGCACCTCATATGTTCAAGCCCGTATTGCGCGCCCATACCTTTGCCCCTATCGCTCTATCGCTGATATCGCCCTGACCTTGCTCTCTTGAATGAGCGATCCCTGACGCCAGCGTTTTGGCCGACCAGTACCCTCTTTGCCCCCCTAAAAATAACAACTCCTGTGGAGACAACATGAATCTTTCACTGCGCTCTGTAGCTCTTGCTGCCAGCTGCATGCTGCTCGCTGGCCAATTAATGGCTGAACCTAAACGCCCGGAATGCATCGCCCCGGCCTCACCAGGCGGTGGTTTTGACTTGACCTGCAAATTGGCGCAAAGCGCCCTGGTCAATGAAAAACTGTTGAGCAAACCGATGCGTGTGACGTACATGCCCGGAGGCGTTGGCGCGGTGGCCTATAACGCCGTCGTTGCGCAACGCCCAGGCGATGCGGGCACGCTCGTGGCGTGGTCCAGCGGTTCTCTGCTAAACCTTGCACAAGGCAAGTTCGGTCGCTTCGATGAAAACGCCGTACGTTGGCTTGCAGCCATCGGCACAAGCTACGGAGCCATCGCAGTTAAAAGCGACTCCCCCTACAAAAACCTCGACGATCTGGTCCAAGCCCTTAAAAAAGACCCGGGCAAAGTGGTGATAGGTTCCGGCGGCACCGTGGGCAGTCAAGACTGGATGCAAACGGCATTGATCGCCAAAGCAGCCGGTATCAACCCTCGCGACTTGCGCTATGTAGCACTTGAAGGTGGCGGCGAAATTGCCACTGCGTTGCTAGGGGGCCACATTCAGGTAGGCAGCACTGACATCTCCGACTCCATGCCCCATATCCAGAGCGGTGACATGCGCATCTTGGCGGTGTTCTCGCAGGACCGTCTGGATGAGCCGGACATGAAAGACATTCCAACAGCCAAAGAACAAGGCTACGACATCGTATGGCCGGTGGTCCGCGGCTTCTATCTCGGCCCAAAAGTCAGCGATGAAGACTACGCGTGGTGGAAAGCCTCTTTCGACACCCTGTTGGCCTCCGAAGACTTCGCCAAACTGCGCGATCAGCGCGAACTGTTTCCCTTTGCCATGACCGGCCCAGAGCTGGATACCTACATAAAGAAACAGGTCGCAGATTACAAAACGCTGGCCAAAGAATTTGGCCTGATTCAGTAACCTTCGCTGATCGCAGGCTGCGCCCTTTTTTCAATGCGGCGCAGCCCTGGAGTGCACCATGCTCTTACAACGCATTTTTGCTGCGGCGCTGCTGCTCGTCTGCGCGGGACTGGCAGCGATGGCATGGCCCTATCAGGCCGCCTTTTCTTACGAACCTGTCGGGCCTCGGGCCTTCCCCTTACTGATGCTTGCGCTGATGGGAGTGGGTTTGATCTACATGATCTTGCGACCATCTCCTGTGGTGCATAGCGAAGAAGACCCAAAACTCGATCGCCAAACCCTGACCAAGATTGCTCTGTGCGTCTTACTGCTGCTGGTGTTCGCCGGCACCTTCGAACCCCTGGGTTTTATCCTCAGCAGCCTATTGATCGGCATCCCGATGGCACGCCTGTATGGCGGCCGCTGGTTATCCAGCATCGTGATTATCAGCTTGGTCAGCATTGGCCTCTATCTGCTGTTTGATAAAGCAATGGAAGTTCACCTGCCGCTGGGTGTGCTCGACATTCTGGAGAACTGATATGGATACGTTCAGCTATTTAGGTCAAGGCTTCGGGGTCGCGCTCAGTCCTTACAACCTGATTACCGCTCTATGCGGCACGTTAATTGGCACCGTTGTCGGCTTACTGCCCGGACTTGGGCCAATCAACGGCGTCGCGCTGTTGATTCCAATCGCATTTGCCCTGGGCTTACCCCCCGAGTCCGCCCTTATTTTGCTGGCTGCCGTGTATCTGGGGTGCGAATACGGCGGGCGTATCAGTTCAATCTTGCTGAACATACCCGGCGAAGCATCGACTGTGATGACCACCCTCGACGGTTATCCGATGGCCCGCAAAGGGTTGGCAGGTGTGGCGCTTTCACTTTCAGCCTGGAGCTCATTCATTGGCGCCTTTATTGCTACCTGCGGCATGGTGCTCTTTGCTCCCCTGCTGGCCAAATGGGCGATAGCCTTCGGCCCGGCAGAATATTTCGTACTCATGGTATTTGCCATTGTGTGCTTAGGCGGCATGGCAGGAGATCGTCCACTCAAAACCTTTATCGCCGCCTTGATCGGCTTGTTCTTGTCGGCAGTGGGAATAGATGCGAACAGCGGCGTCTACCGTTTTACAGGGGACAATATCCATTTAACTGATGGCATCCAGTTTGTCGTGCTGGTACTGGGGTTGTTTTCGATCAGTGAAATTCTGTTGCTGCTGGAAAAAACCCATCGCGGTCAGGAAGCCGTAAAAGCGTCAGGCCGCATGCTGTTCAACTTCAAGGAAGCGTCTTCAGTCTTTGTCGTGAATATCCGTTGCGGTTTGCTCGGGTTCATCATGGGTGTACTGCCGGGCGCAGGAGCAACCCTGGCAAGTGCCGTGGCTTACATGACTGAAAAACGTCTGGCCGGGGCATCAGGCACCTTTGGTCAAGGCGACATGCGCGGCCTGGCCGCCCCCGAAACCGCCATTGGCGCTTCGGCCTGCGGTGCGTTGGTGCCCATGCTGACGCTAGGTGTCCCAGGGTCAGGTACTACGGCGGTGATGATTGGCGCCCTGTCGCTGTACAACATCACTCCCGGCCCGCTGTTATTTCAACAGCAACCCGACATCGTATGGGGCCTGATCGCGTCATTGTTCGTTGCCAATATTATGCTGGTGATCCTCAACATCCCGATGATTCGCATATTCACCCGTATCCTGTCCGTCCCCAATTGGGCGCTGGTTCCGGTGATTGCGATCATCACGGCCATTGGCGTCTATGCCGTACACGCCACCACCTTCGATCTGTTCCTGATGATCGGTATTGGCATCTTTGGATACATCCTGCGCAAACTCGACTTCCCTCTTTCGCCCGTACTGTTGGGCTTTATTCTGGGTGGCTTGATGGAACAGAACCTGCGCCGGGCATTGTCCATATCCAACGGTGCGCTGGAAATCCTGTGGGCCAGCCCTATCACCATGGGCGTCTGGGCGCTGACCATCATCATGCTGTTGATGCCTTTGATCCGAATCTGGCGTAAACGCAGCAAGCAACGTCGTGCGTTGACCCATGCCTGAATACGGGTTCAAGCGCTGGTGGGGGACGCCCCTGACAGGACTGGCGGGCGGCTATCTCGCCAGTCTGATCGGCTGGCCATTGCCCTGGATGGTTGGCTCCTTGCTTGCCATCATCCTCGTACGTTGCCTGACGCCCTGGCAATTGGAGGAGATTCCAGGCGGGCGTAAATGCGGACAATGGATTGTCGGCATTGCTATTGGCTTGCACTTCACTCCGGTGGTCATGGAGCAAGTGCTGGCGCATTTTGGGCTGATCTTTATCGGCGCGCTGCTTACAAGCGCGTCGAGCCTTATAAGTGTGTGGCTGATGCGCCGAAGTGGTGAAGACCGTGCAACTGCATTCTTCTCCAGCATGCCCGGTGGCTCAGGCGAAATGGTCAATCTCGGTGCGCGCAATGGCGCCGTATTAAGCCGTGTCGCCGCAGGGCAGAGCTTGCGAGTGCTGACGGTTGTGCTCTGCATTCCAGCGGCTTTCAAGTACTTGCTCGGTGACGGAGTCCCTGCTCTGCAAAGCGCACCGGTCAATGTCTACTGGCTACCCCTGTTGTTCCCAGCGGGCGCGCTCATGGCCTGGATATGGCAGCGCTTGCACCAACCCAATCCTTGGTTATTCGGCCCGCTTTTGGTCAGCGCCAGTGTCAGCATTGCGTTGGATTTACATATCGGCCTGCCCGAGGGCAGCAGCCAAATGGCCCAGTGGCTGATAGGCAGTGGACTGGGCTGCCACTTCAACAGGGCTTTTTTCCGTAGGGCACCTTCGTTCATAGGCCGTACTTTATTGGGCACCGCTATGACTATGCTGATAGCGGGTCTGTGCGCAGTCGGTTTAAGCAGCCTGACCCAACTGGATTTGCGCTCCATGACACTCGGCATGATGCCGGGTGGCATTGCTGAAATGAGCCTGACTGCAGAAATGCTGCAACTTTCAGTTCCTTTGGTCACAGCCTTGCAGGTCATGCGCTTGCTCTTCGTGTTGTTTCTGGCAGAGCCCTTATTTAAATACTGGGTGCGAGCCGACTCCCGATAAACCCGCCACTTATCTGTAGGAAAATTCTCAAAATGTGAATGCCGTTCCTACAACCTTGCTTCGTTGTTGACGCGCCATAAGAGCGATTATTTTTAAAGCTCCAGAGCTTTCATGCTCTACACAACGGCTGAAGCAAAGGATACATATGAAATACTTCTCACACCCAAAAGAGTCTGGCAGCACGCCTATAGCCCACTCCTCTCAACCATTGATGCCAAGGCTCACTCAAAAAGAACAAGAAATACTTGGCTGGTGCGCCCTGGGTAAAACCAGTGCTGAAATGGCAATCATATTGAATAGATCTGAAACAACGATCAACTTCCACATTGCCAACTTGCGGGTCAAATTTGGCGTTACGTCACGCCATGCTGCCGTACTAAAGGCCATTAAATACGGCATGCCTCTACTGCCCTGACCGGGACTTGCAAACGTAGCCAACGGACATTGCCATGACCCTACATACAGCTGTCACGCCCTCCTCTCACTACCTCGATGATGATACGTTCTGGCCAGCCATTGATGTGGCAGAGTTACGGCGAGTACTTACATTAAGCTCAACTATTAGTGAGGCGCGGCTTAAAGTAGCAATGATGGGTGCCACTTCAAAAATTCATCGACTGCTGGCCACCTGGCGTTTCAAATTACGCCAACAGGGCTACCGGCATTTAAATGACGTACCCGCACCCACCGTCAATAATTGCTCAATACTCGTCACCCATTATTTCAATGCCATTGAAACAGCCACGGCCAGCGAACTCTACCAGTTGGTAAGAGTGGCAGAGTGCGGACGACCTTGCCCGCCTGACCCGTTTAGAGAAAAAAGCCTTTCAACGGGTGAGGCGCGACATTATGACGATTGAAATAGTCGACCTCACTCATCACTGGTTACTTGATGCAACACTGAGCATTTTCGTCACCATTATCGATAACGAAGTGATATTTGGAGCCTGCCTGGGAGCCTGGGTGGCGGCAGGTACCCGTCGAGGCATGAAGGCTTGGCAGCAACTCGGGTCATTTCTTCTGAGCGCCTGTGTCGGTTATTTATTTACACCTGTTGTGCTGCCACACCTGACGGGTTTTTCGGCAGGTGCTACCGCTTTTTTTTGCGCGTTGGTCGTTATACCCATCAGCATAAAAATAATGAAATGGGTGATCGTAACCGACATATCAGATATCTTGCGTCGCTTCAAGGGCCCCAAATAAGTTACGCGTGACTTATTAAAATCTCTAAGCGCGCAGACAACTCCTCAACGCGATTGGTTAACTCCTGAAGGTGACGCTTATCCTCAACAAGCTTATAAATATTGCGCTGATCCGAAGCCTCTAGAACGCGAAACATCACCAACATCTTTTGTTCATGAGCCGCGAGGGTATGGGTGGCACTGAGAGGGTCAGAATGTAATGACAAGAACATATCGCCTCGTCCGGCCAATAACCAATCAAGAGATACACCACGCTCCCGGGCTAAGTCTATGCATATGGAGTAGGGAATGCTGTCGCGCCCTTTCCAGCTACTAAGTGTCTGGGGGCTTACGCCAAGGGCTTCAGAAAGACCAACATCGGTCTTCACCTGAATTATTTTTTTCAATCTTTCGAGTATTTCAATAGATTTTTTGTTACTCACTTTGAATTATTCCAATTTGACTTTACTGAGTTTTTCGGCAGAATTTACGCTTAATGAATAGTTTTAAGACCGTCGATATGCAACTTGATACGTCAACGATAAAAAAGCCGAAAAGAAAATACAAACCTGGGAAACATCCAATAATCTCAAAATACGCGAAGAATACCCTAAGCCATTACCATTTTCCTTACACGAAAAGTCAAAACGGCGTACTTATCACGTAAAGCGCGCCTAAACCTAATACACCTGAACCGAGGCAGGATCAACGGATTGGTCTTTTTTTGAAATTAATTTGCTTATTTAAATAAGCACTCAACGCTAGTTCAATTGGAGTCAATCATGAGTACCTACAAAATGGTTTGTCCGCACTGCCTAAGCAAAATGCGTATTCGCACGAGCGAGGGTCGGCATATTTTCTTACGCGTGGCCTATTTACAATGCACCACAGAAGCCTGCGGCTGGTCTGTCAGGGCCGAGTTTGAAATGACCCATGAGCTCTCTCCCAGTGGCATGCCAAACCCCAACGTTCATCTTCCCTGCGTTAACAGGGAACTGCGTCAGGCTGCACTGCCCTCCACACAACCTGTCGAAGAAGCCGCAGGGGTGAGGTTATGACATATAACCATTCAGACATTAATAGATATGAACATATCCAACAATCTGCGCTTGCGTTCTTACAGCGCCACCACGTTCGACACATAGGAAACGACCAGGTACTTTTTTGCAACACGGTTAATCATTTGAGCTCAAGTTATGGAATTAGCCGTTCCGTTGCGCAGAAACTGACCAGCCTTGCCTACAGTGATTTGAAAATCGTCCATGAGCGACAACGCCTGGACTTAAGCGCCAGTAGCGATACGCTTGCAGTTATCACTGATCCTTGCAGCAGTATGACGTGGGCCGTCCCAGTTGCTGTTATTGCAGAAAACCTGATAGACACTCTGGATAATTGTCGACTGCGACTCGTTTAACTTAAATAACGTTCCCACCTCACACCAGGCAGTCTTACCTGGTGTGCAAAAAACCAAGGCCTTTGGCTTACCCTGCACACCACGCATGCCGATGACAACTCACACTTAATCGACGGGTAATTTCCAGTCGATAGGGGTCAAACCATTCTGCTCAAGAAACTTGTTAGTTCGACTAAAGTGTCCATTCCCTATAAACCCGCGATACGCGGAAAGCGGCGATGGATGCACTGACGTGAGCACCAGATGCTTGGTCGCATCTATCAGTTTCTGTTTGCTTTGTGCATGGGCGCCCCATAGCAAAAAGACCAACTTTTCCTGATGCTCACTTACGACCTTAATAATTTGATCCGTAAAGTGCTCCCAGCCTTTTTTAGCGTGGGAAGCGGCATTGGCGCGCTCTACCGTCATCGTCGTATTGAGCAATAAAACCCCCTGCGTTGCCCAGTGTTGCAAGCAACCATGAGGGGCAATATCGATATTCAGATCACGCTTGAGCTCTTTATAAATATTGACCAACGAAGGCGGTACTGGAACACCCGGTGGAACTGAAAAACACAGCCCGTGCGCCTGGCCTGGACCGTGATAGGGATCCTGCCCAAGAATGACTACTTTGACGTCATCCAGAGGCGTCAAATTAAGCGCATTGAAAATAAGCGGCCCTGGGGGATAAATTTCTTTTCCCGCTGCATGCTCTTGACGCAAAAACTCGCGCAACAAGCCCATATAAGGCTTTTCAAATTCATCACGCAAAGCCTGTTTCCAGACTGGCTCAAGTTTTATACGGTCATCCGACGTCATGGGTACACCCTGAGAATCAATGGAGCGGACACTAAAAAAGCTCAACACGCTTGTCAATTGATCTGTACGGAAATGGCTATGAATGAGCACATTAGTCATCGCCCCTGCGTGCCAATGCATTCATGCTGCAGCCTGATCAACCTGCCTGATTTCAAAGATATTGACTCACACGCGGCACACGACGCATACAATAAAACTCACGCCTGCGAACTGACCACCGGACTGACTGCCATGATATCCCCCTCCCTTTGCCCCGTATGCGGGGCGCGAAATGATTGCGCACTGGCAAGTCCCGACCTGGCTGCTCATCCTTGCTGGTGCTTCAACGTCAGCATAAATCCGGAACGCCTGAAAGCGCTGCCAGTCGAGCAGCTAAACGTCACCTGCCTCTGCCCGCGCTGCGCAGATGTACAAAGGCAATTACCGTCTGCGCCCCCTCAAGGCCTCGCGTAAGATACTCGCTTGAATCTCAAATGATTGATCGCTATGCGTGTAGACCGCTTTCTGAGCAACTTGCCCCAATTCAACCGTGCACAAGCTCGGCTGGCACTTGCTGAACAACGTATCAAGGTCGATGGGCGGATCGTTAGCGATCCACACCATGACATCAGACCTTTCTGTCGTATCGAGTACGACGGGCAAATCTTGCAAGCTGGCAAGTCTGCGCGTTACTTCATGCTGCATAAGCCGCCCGGCTGTGTCAGTGCTACTCAAGACCCTGAGCATCCAACCGTTCTTGATTTGCTCAATGAACCTGACAAGCAAGAGCTGCATATCGCTGGCCGCCTGGATTTTAATACCAGTGGATTGATGCTGATTACCAACGACGGGCACTGGTCGCGACGCCTGACCCAACCCGACACCAAAATGCCCAAGGTGTACTACGTCGAGACCGAGCAGCCTATAGGTGTCGAATACATTGCAAAGTTCTACGAGGGCGTCTATTTCGCCTATGAAGATCTAACAACCCTGCCCGCACAGCTCCAATTGCTGACGCCGCACAGTGCTCGTTTGAGCATCGTTGAGGGTCGCTATCATCAGGTCAAACGCATGTTTGGTTTTTTCAATAACAAAGTCGTTCATCTGCACCGTGAAAGCATAGGCCCATTGGTACTGGACAGCCGACTGGCACCTGGGCAATACCGGGCACTCACCGCTGAAGAAATCGCACAGTTTTAAACCCAATGAGGGCTGCTCCAGGAGAGAGCCTCCTGCTCTGTGGTCAACTTGATAAAGTCAATGTTCGAGCTGACGCTCTCGAAATGCCTGTAAATGACTCATTACCAGAATAAAAACTTCTCATATGCTCTGACTTCTGGTACAAAGTCAGCCGCTTCAAGCGGGTATAGTTTAGTGGCAAAACGAAAGCTTCCCAAGCTTTAGTTGAGGGTTCGATTCCCTCTACCCGCTCCACTTCTTTATGGCTTTAACCCCTAAGAAACCTTTAGTGGTGGGCATCTGCAACACTCAACCTCCGGCATCCATTGCCACTCCAGCCTGCTCAACGCCTCAGCTTTTTATCCCTGTACATCGCCGTGTCTGCATGACACAACAGCTGCCGGAATTGCTCTCCATGATCGGGATACACCGCGAACCCAATACTGGGGAATATGCTGAGTGTTTGCCCTTCAATCAGTAATGGCTGACTAAGATTTTGGCGTATTTTCTCGGCGACAATCGAAGCGTCTTCAGGCTGCCTGAGGCTTTCCAGTATCAAAACAAACTCATCGCCACTCATCCTTGCCACCGTGTCACTTTCACGTACGCTCTGCTTCAAACGCTGGGCAATCTGCTGCAATAACGCATCACCGATAGCATGCCCATAGTTATCATTGACGGCCTTGAAGTGATCCAGATCGATAAAAAGTACCGCCAAGCACGCCTGTTCCCTCTGTGCTCGGGCTAGCGCACTCTTCAGGCGCTCATAAAAAAACTCTCGGTTAGGCAACTGAGTCAATGCATCGTATTGAGCCAAAAACTGCAGCCTGTTAATGAGCTGTTTTCGCTCAATCGCGGCTGCCACCTGGGTCGATACGAACTGCAAAAGCTCTTTATGGGATTCACTGTAGCGTTCATCACCCAAGGAGCTTTTGACTACCAACGCCCCAATAATGCCACTGGGGGTAACCAGCGGCACACACAACCACGAACTGGAGGCTTCGCCGCAGCGCAACACGGCCTGGCCACTGCGGATGACTTCCTCACTTAACACACGGACTTCAGTGAGTTGCAGGTGCTTATGGTCATCAATGTGATAAGGAAAACTTATCGTGCCCTGATCCTGATCACAGAGTGCTACTGAAAAGTTCAAGGCCGGGAGCCACTGCCCGATGAGCATATGGACGCACTTGAACAACTCAAGCAAATCTTCGGCCCCGTGAGCAGCTTCTGAGATCGCAAAAATAGCCTGCTGGCGCAACTCGGCATTCTTTCGCTCAGTAATGTCGCGAGCCACGGCCACACGCAACTGATAGGTCTGCGACCAGCGTGCAGACCACGAAATATGCACCACACGACCATCCTTGCGCACATATCGGTTTTCAAAGTTAAACTTGGGTTCGCCGGCCATGATCTCAGCGGCAGCCTGCAATGTACGGGCACGATCAGCTGGATGTACAAGCGCCATGACGGGCTGACCAATCAGTTCATCTTGCTCGTAACCGAAAATACGCTCGCAAGCCGCACTGACATATACAAAGCGACCATTACGGTCGACCACGCATATAGCATCGAGTAACAGGTCAATAAAACTGACTTGAGACAGATATCCTTTTAAGTCCATAGCCAACCTGGCGCCTCAAGATTTTACATTGTTAACTTTCAGCCTAAAACGAGCCACAAACGAGTCGCCGTTTCACCGAACCGCGTACAGCAAGCCGGGCAAAGCGTGCATCAACGCACTGATAGCAAAACCGATAAACATAACCCCGCACAACCGGGTAATCAGTACCTCATGGCGCTGATACACCGCACGGACGTGCCCCGCACCTACAACACCGATCAAAATCAGGTAAGCAGCCGCGCCGCCCACAAAACTCAACGCAATGAGCCACGGCAACATATCCCAAGTCAAAAGTTGTGCTCGACTGGAAAGCAGCGCAGTAAACGTAGCCACTGCAACCGGATAGGCTTTAGGGTTGGTCAGGCCAAAGACCACTCCGTGGGCAAAGGGTTGACGAGACGGTCCTTGCTGGCCGCCACTGCTGTGTTGAGCACGCACTGCACGCAGCCCTAACCAAAACAGATAAAGCCCACTGATTAAGCCAAGCACATTGAAAGTGGTACTGCCAAATTCACGCGCGCCCACGATGGCAATCAATGCGGTACTGCACCACAACACATCGCCCAGCAAATGCCCGCATAAAAAACCGGCTCCGGCACGCCGCCCGCGAGCGGCTCCAATACCAAAGACCGCCAACACTCCAGGCCCCGGAGTGATGCCATAAATAAAGCCAGATGCCAGTACAGCGATTAATAGCGATGCAGTCATGCAAAATGCTCCTTGAGATCATCCCTGCCACTCTCCAGCGCTTGCAAGGTGCGCTCGATTTTGCACGTTCTGCCAAACTATGTAACCGCATGTTGAGCAAATGTCTGCGTTGATGCCTAAAAAGAAGCCAGAACACTTAAGGCTTATTGTCGACGACCCAGAATATTCACCACCAGACGATCCACCCACCCCCAAATTCGCTGTTTGACTCGCCCCCACAGCGGCCTTGTTTGCCAGGCTTGCAAACTGATTGGCTGGCTTTGACTAAAATCGTTCACAAAACTGACGACCACGGCCTGCGTCAACACAGGATCGAGTGCTTCAAGATTGGCCTCAAGGTTGAAGCGCAAATTCCAATGGTCAAAATTGCAAGAGCCCAGACTGACCCAGTCGTCGACCAAGACCATCTTCAGATGCAAAAAACACGGCTGATATTCGAATATTTGTACGCCTGACTTAAGTAGCCGAGGGTAATACCGGTGCCCCGCATAACGTACAGACGGATGATCAGTGCGTGGACCAGTCAATAACAGCCGCACATCCACCCCTCGACTGGCTGCACGCCGCAAAGAGCGGCGCACGCCCCATGTAGGCAGAAAATACGGGGTCGCCAACCAGATGCGCTCCTTTGCACCGTTGATAGCTTGTATCAGCGAGTGCAGGATATCGCGGTGTTGATGCGCATCGGCATAGGCCACACGCCCCATGCCCTCGCGCTCCCGAGGTGCGCTCGGCAAACGCGGCAAGCCAAAGTGAGTGGCTGGCCGCCACGCCTTACGACTTATATTGGCGCGCCATTGACGATCGAACAGCATCTGCCAGTCTTGAACCAAGGGGCCCTTAATCGCAACCATTACCTCATGCCACTCGCATCTGTTGTCGTCAGGCTGCCAGAATTCATCCGTAACGCCCGTGCCACCGACCACCGCCAACTTCTGGTCTACCAGCAACAACTTGCGATGATCGCGATAGAGGTTGTTTACCCCTCGGCGCCAGCTCAGGGGATTGTAAAAACGCAGTTCTACGCCTGCATCCGTCAAGCGACGACGCAGCCCCATGGTAAATGCCAGGCAACCATAGCCATCAAACAAGCAGCGCACTCTCACTTCACGCCGGGCAGCCTGCTCCAGCGCCTGAACAATGGCTTCTGCGCAACGACCTGCCTCAACCAGATACAGCTCCAGATCAACATGGGCTTGCGCCTGATCTATAGCAGCCAACATTCGAGGGAAAAATTCAGACCCGTCAATCAGCAAATCAAATTGATTGGCACCACGCCACGGGAACACTGCGCCCGCCATGTCAGCGCGCCGTAAAGATCAGTACCGCACCCACCGGTACCGAAAAACTGATGGCCGACAAACCCGCTATTTTGCGCAACGCCTCAAGCTCTGGTTGCAAACCAAAATCTTCAGCCTGAAGCATCAACGGCTCAAGGGTCACCACTTGAAAGCGGCGCTCATCGAGACGGGTAGCCAGCAATTGGGCTTCATAGGTGTGTTGCTTGCCTCGCAAGCTGACCGTAACAGGAAGGTGCAACTCCAGTTGTGCCCCGTTGGCCAAATCATTAATAGGCTGCAAATCAATCTGGGTGGTGACCTGCGCTTCCGGGAAGTGCTTGAAATCAAATAACACGTCGCGCATGCGCTCATCGCGCAAAGGCACTGCGCTATTGAATGAATCCATTTCGATACGCAATTGCGCACGGCCATTGCGCTCTACTTTGCCGTGCAACACCAGAAAACGATGAAGATTGGAGACGTTCGCATTCTGCGTCGTAATGAAAGACAGCCGCGACGACTCTCCGTCAAGGTACCAGCTGGCTTGAGCCGACAGGCTCACCCCGAGCGTCAGCAACAAGGCACACATAGAAGATAGGAGCGTTTTAAACATAAAAACTCATCGGCAGTTAAACGTGGGCGAACATTACCCTGAGATCACAGTATGGGCAGAATTTTCTAACACTGCCCTATGACGCTGACGCATACCCACAGTTCAACCTGCACGTGTTTGCGTAACCTCTGTCATACAAGCGTCATCTCTGCGTCATGCTGATGACATTGCGCCTGCCTAGCTTGAAGTTGCACACCTCAGTCGATTGGCAGAAACCCAAAGCGGGCAAAAAGCATGCACGGAGATTCGCAATGTCTCAGATCGCCCGTATTCGCGCCACGTCCCCAGAACGACGCTTGCAGGCAGAACGCCTGACCACCTGCAACGCTGTGCGTGAAGCTCAAGCCCTGCGCTTTCGTGTATTCAGTGGGGAACTGAAGGCAGCCCTCAAAAGTGCCGTGCCTGGGTTGGACATCGACACTTACGACGCTCATTGCGCCCACATCGGTGTGCGCGACCTCAATAGCGGCCAATTGGTCGCCACCACTCGCTTGCTGGATCATGAAGCAGCACAGAGGGTGGGCAACTTTTACAGTGAGCAAGAGTTCAACCTTAACGGTCTTGCTCACTTAAAAGGACCGGTGCTTGAGATTGGTCGAACCTGTGTCGATCCTGCTTACCGTAATGGTGGCACTATCGCCGTGCTCTGGGGGGAACTGGCTGAAGTCCTCAATCAAGGTGACTATCGCTACCTGATGGGCTGCGCAAGCATCCCGATGCAAGACGGCGGCATGCAGGCCCAGGCCATCATGCAACGACTGCGGGAGCGGTATTTATGCACCGAGCATTTGCACGCACAGCCGAAAAAGCCGTTGCCGCCACTGGATATACCGGCCAACGTGATCACCGAAATGCCGCCCTTACTCAAAGCCTACATGCGTCTGGGCGCAAAAATTTGCGGCGAGCCCTGCTGGGATGAAGACTTTCAGGTCGCCGATGTATTTATTCTGCTCAAACGTGACGAGTTGTGCCCGCGTTACGCGCGTCACTTCAAGGCGGCGATGTAATGAACCGCCTGCGTCAATACACTCGGCTCACACGGGTTCTGGGCGTTGTAGTGTTGGGATTGGGCATGGCTTGCATCTTTGGGCTGCTGGCGCATGTGCGGCCGAGCAAGACGCCGGCGCTGCGGCAACGATGGTCACAGTTCTTTATGGCTCGCCTGAGCAATGCCCTGCCCTTTCGCATCACGCTAGTGGGCGAACTGCCAGTAACCCCCATGCTATGGGTCAGTAACCACGTATCGTGGACCGACATTGCGCTGCTCGGGCAACTGACGCCAGTGTCTTTTCTATCCAAGGCAGAAGTGCGTTCATGGCCTGTAGCAGGCTGGCTGGCAGCCAAGGCCGGGAGCCTTTTTATTCGCAGAGGTGCGGGCGAGAGTCATCACATACGCGATCAGATGAAGCGCCATCTGCAACAACAACTACCCCTGCTGATGTTCCCCGAAGGCACCACCACCGACGGGCGCTCAGTGCGCACATTTCATGGTCGGTTATTGTCGGCAGCCACTGAAAGCCAAGTGCACATACAACCCGTCGCCATTCGCTATTTACGCGATGGCGAGAATGACCGGGTTGCACCCTTTATAGGTGATGACGATTTGCTGTCACACCTGCTGCGCTTGTGTGCTCACCGTCAAGCCAGCGTAGAAATCCATCTGCTTGAACCGATCGACAGCCAACACCAATCCCGAGCTGTGCTCGCCCATAGGGCACAAGAAGCCATAAAACAGGCTTTAACAGGATCAACAACCTCTACTAAAGAGCCTCTGGATGATGGGCTCAGCCTTCAGAACGCTTAAGAAGAAGAGCCTGCATTTCCTGCAGGCTCACCTATGGCGGTCAGCTGAGAGGCGGCAAACGCCTGCAATTGCGGATAAAAAGCTCGAAAATCCTCACTGAGGGGTTCATACAGAACCCGCAAATCCTGCATGGCCCCCGCCAGCTCCTCAGGCTTCGACAGACGCCGCGCAATCCCGTTGAACACTCGCTCCAGAACCGAAAACTGCCGATACGAACCCAGCCAGTCATGCGCAGCCATGTGGGGCGCGATTGCAGCCAAGCGCTTGGGCAATTGCGGTTGTGCCTCCAGCACGCGGTAAAAACCTGAAGTAAAACGCTCTAATGGGACCTCGGCGTAGAACGCCCAGTCCCGCGCCAGGCAATGATCGAAAAAAACATCCAGCACAATGCCCGCATAGCGACGGCGGGTATGGCTAAAGCGAGACAGGGATTGATCGACTAAAGGATGGGCGTCAGTGAATACATCGATGCTGCGGTGCAGCTGTATCGCTGATTCAATGACTGGGCTGTATTCACCTTGCAAGCGGCCTTTGACGAAGTCGCCATAAAGACTACCGAGCAATTCTTCAGGCCGCTGGCCGCCGAGGTGCAGATGTGCGAGATAATTCATGCCGCGCAGTTTAGCACTGCCACTCCAATATCGTTATAACCCGATATACCGATTCGAGCTGACCTCAGATCGATTTCATATTTGTATATCGCGATATAACGATTTAAAGTTCGCCTCATCGCGATATAACGCTGCACTTCATTGAGCACTGCCACCATGCCGATCGACCTCGACGAAATAATAAAAGCGCTGGCACACCCAGTACGCCGAGAAATCATCCGTTTACTCAAAGACCCTAAAACCGAATTTCCGGACCAGCTTCACAGCACCGAACACGGTGTCTGCGCCGGGCAGTTCGACCAATGCCTGGGCCTGTCGCAATCCACGGTGTCCGCCCACCTGGCCACCCTCCAGCGCGCTGGCCTGATCAGCAGCCAGAAGGTAGGTCAGTGGCATTTTTTTAAACGTAACGAAGAAACCATTCAAGCGTTTCTCGCCACATTGAGCCAAGAGCTTTAACAAGGATATTCATGCCCCTCTCGCTACTTATTCTGGCGCTCAGCGCTTTTGCCATCGGCACCACGGAATTCGTCATCATGGGTTTGCTGCCCGATGTCGCAGCTGATCTTGGTGTCTCTATTCCCGGAGCGGGCTGGCTGGTAACCGGTTATGCGTTGGGCGTGGCTATCGGTGCTCCCTTCATGGCGCTGGCAACTGCAAAACTGCCGCGCAAGGCCGCCCTTGTTGCATTGATGGTGATTTTCATCATTGGCAACCTGCTCTGCGCACTGGCCAGTGATTACAACGTGCTCATGTTTGCACGCGTCGTCACTGCTCTGTGTCACGGTGCGTTTTTCGGGATTGGCTCCGTGGTCGCTGCTGGCCTGGTGCCCGCCAACAAACGCGCTTCGGCAGTGGCATTGATGTTTACCGGCCTGACCTTGGCCAACGTACTGGGCGTGCCGCTGGGTACTGCGCTGGGGCAAGCAGCGGGCTGGCGATCGACTTTCTTTGCAGTGACCGTTATTGGTGTTGTAGCGCTAATCGGCCTGATCCGCTTTTTGCCTGCCAAACGCGACGAAGAGAAGCTCGACATGCGTGCTGAATTGGCAGCGCTAAAAGGCGCAGGCATCTGGCTGTCGTTGAGTATGACCGCGTTGTTTTCTGCGTCGATGTTCACCCTGTTCACCTATGTCGCCCCCTTGCTTGGCGATGTGACAGGGGTGTCGCCCAAAGGCGTGACCTGGACGTTGCTGTTGATCGGCCTGGGCCTGACGGTGGGTAACATTATCGGCGGCAAACTGGCAGACAAGCGTTTGGCTGCGACCTTGATCGGCGTATTTATCGCAATGGCAGTCATTTCAACTGCATTGAGCTGGACCGCCGTAGCCGTGATCCCGACTGAGATCACGCTGTTCCTCTGGGCCACTGCAGCGTTTGCTGCCGTGCCTGCCCTGCAAGTGAACGTTGTGACCTTCGGCAAAGCCGCGCCCAACCTGGTATCGACCCTGAATATTGGCGCTTTCAACATTGGCAACGCACTGGGTGCCTGGGTTGGGGGCAGCGTCATTGCCCACGGCTTTGGCCTCACCAGCGTGCCACTCGCAGCGGCTGCCCTGGCGGTGCTCGCGCTGCTGATCACATTGATTACATTTCGCCAGGCCGGCAACCCCGAGCTGGCGACTGCCACACATTGACTCTTGAGAGGGCTGTATAAATGACGACTATTTTCGATCCGATCAAGCTGGGCGACCTTGAACTGCCCAACCGCATCATCATGGCTCCATTAACCCGCTGCCGCGCTGATGAAGGACGCGTCCCGAATGCGCTAATGGCGGAGTATTACGTTCAACGCGCATCTGCCGGGCTGATTCTCAGCGAAGCCACTTCGGTAACGCCAATGGGCGTCGGCTACCCGGATACGCCTGGCATCTGGTCTGACGATCAGGTGCGCGGCTGGACCAACATCACCAAGGCCATTCATGCTGCCGGCGGGCGCATTATGTTGCAGCTGTGGCACGTAGGCCGGATCTCACACCCGATGTATCTGAATGGGGAAGCTCCTGTAGCACCGAGCGCCATTGCAGCCAAGGGCCATGTCAGCCTGGTTCGCCCAAAGGCTGATTTCCCGATACCGCGCGCTCTGGAAACCGCCGAAATAGCCGAGATCGTGGAGGCTTATCGCACAGGTTCCGAAAACGCCAAGGCAGCAGGTTTTGACGGCGTGGAAATTCATGGCGCCAACGGCTACTTGCTTGATCAGTTCCTGCAAAGCAGTACCAACAAGCGTACGGACCAATACGGCGGCAGCCTGGAAAACCGAGCACGTCTGCTGCTGGAAGTCACCGATGCCGCCATTGAAGTCTGGGGCGCAGGTCGGGTTGGCGTACACCTCTCGCCACGTGCCGACTTGCACGACATGGGCGATGACAATCTGGCTGAAACCTTCAGCTATGTGGCCAGTGAATTGGGCAAGCGTGGTATCGCATTTATTTGCTCGCGTGAAAAAGAAGGCACCGACAGCCTCGGACCACAGCTTAAAGCTGCATTTGGCGGGCCTTACATCATCAATGAGCAGTTCACCAAAGAAAGCGCAAATGCCTGGATAGCTGCGGGGAAAGCGGACGCTGTGGCGTTCGGTGTACCCTTTATCGCCAACCCAGACTTGCCTGCGCGCCTGAAGGCCGATGCTCCTCTCAACGAGGCGCACCCTGAAACGTTTTATGCCAAAGGCCCAGTCGGCTACATCGACTACCCAACGCTGTAAGGCGCCATCATAAAGGCGAAATCAGACAGCCTTTAAACCCGCGCAACGCAAAACGCCCAAGATTTTAGTCTTGGGCGTTTTGCTTTAATTCTGGCAAAAAAAGGGGCGGTTTGACCCGCCCACATTTTTTCCCTAGTCCCTTTTTTCCTTCTCATCATCCTGATGAATCGCGTCCTGCGATGTCCTCTGACGTTCATCCTTGAGCGCCGTATCAATCCGTCGACACAGTTGAGATATTAAAGTTTTAAAAAATTGGCGCAAGCGCATCAGTTACAGGTTCTTATTACCTATTGTCGACTTTGATAAAATAAAAACCGTTTAAAATCAATGAGATAGATTAGTAAATCCAGAGACAACAAGTTTATGACGGTTTTTTAAGCGCTTCACTTACATCAGATGTAAGCAAAGGCTTACAACCAACGACAGCAAAGGCCCGTTTAACCCATAACCCTCCACCGCTTCGCGCGGAACGAATGCCAGCTCCAGCGGCTAAAAGATCACAAAGGCACCCTCTGAACCTGCACAACGGATTGTTACTGTTTCTCCAACATTGCTTTCCAGTCTTTGGGATTTATCCAAAACGCCATGAGCCTAAAATGGGTACAGCTTCCAAACAAAGCCACGAAACGCCAGCCTGTCAGGGTCCAAGCAAACCACCCACCCACGTTTCGTAGTGCCTTCAGCCTATTTACCTGCGACTGAAGACGTCATTCGTTTGCACTGTTGGGACATAGATAATGAAACTGTTTAGAACGTTGGTTGCCGCTTCTTTCGTCATGCTGGGCAGCCAAATGGCCTTTGCCGATCAACCCGCTGCAGAGCAATACACGTACAGCTCTAATCTGGACATTGCCAAAGTGGTACACATGGATCCCGTTCCTGAAGATGTGTGCGGCGTGGTTTCCCTGCAAATGACTTACCTTGACCACCAGGGCCAAGAGCACACCATGCAATACAGTGCGATGGGTAACGGCTGCTCAAATAGCTAGAGCCGAGCCCCAACAAGGGTTATCGAACATAAAAAAATGCCCTGAGCCATCAGCCCAGGGCATTTAAGTCATATCAAAAACCGGTATTACTGAAACAGCGACTCACTCGACAGACCATTACGCTCAAGGATCTCTCGCAGACGCTTAAGCCCCTCGACCTGAATCTGGCGTACACGCTCGCGTGTCAGGCCAATCTCAAGACCAACGTCCTCCAGCGTGCTGCTTTCATGGCCACGTAAACCGAAGCGGCGAATCACCACTTCACGTTGTTTGTCGGTCAGTTCAGATAACCACTGATCAATACTTTGCGACAAGTCAACATCCTGCAGCAGATCACACGGATCTGTAGGACGGTCATCGGTAAGGGTATCAAGCAGCGTTTTATCGGAATCTGGCCCCAGAGACACGTCAACAGACGATACCCGCTCGTTGAGTCCAAGCATGCGCTTGACCTCTGCGACAGGTTTTTCGAGCAGATTGGCGATTTCTTCAGGGGAAGGTTCATGATCGAGTTTTTGTGTCAGTTCGCGAGCGGCTCGCAGGTAGACATTAAGCTCTTTGACGACATGGATGGGCAAACGAATGGTACGGGTCTGGTTCATGATGGCCCGCTCAATTGTTTGACGGATCCACCACGTTGCATACGTCGAAAAACGAAACCCTCGTTCGGGATCAAACTTTTCGACAGCCCGAATCAGCCCCAGATTGCCCTCTTCAATCAGATCGAGCAGCGATAAGCCACGATTGACATAACGCCGGGCAATTTTCACCACCAGTCGCAAGTTACTTTCAATCATGCGCTTACGTCCGGCAGGGTCTCCGCTTTGCGACAAGCGTGCAAAGTGAACTTCTTCTGCAGGAGAGAGCAGCGGCGAAAAGCCAATTTCATTGAGGTACAGCTGGGTTGCATCAAGCGCCCGGGTGTAATCAATGTACTTGTGCTGTTTGGCTGCTACAGTTTTCTTAGACTTGGTGCGGGATGCAGGGGGTGAATCGTCTTCTTCTGACATCAAGTCGTTATCGATGTCGGCGTCCATAAGGAGCACCTCATCGTCGATGTCAAACCCCGGCACTTCTTTGTTGAGAGCCATTGATATAGTCCTTTGGTGAGTTCGACCTCAAGCTCAAGCATCGCCTTAATCCTTGGCAATGCTGGAACCTGCTCCTTAGCTACATCAGGAACAGGCTGGTAACCGATCAACGTCGTGGAAGGAATTGCAGTGGATCTACAGGTTTACCCTGACGGCGAATCTCAAAGTGAAGTTTCACCCGGTCTGTACCAGTTGACCCCATTTCGGCAATTGTCTGTCCGACCTTGACCTGCTGCCCCTCCCGAACCAACAACCTGCGGTTATGACCGTAGGCACTGACGTAGGTGTCACTGTGTTTGATGATGACTAATTCGCCGTAGCCCCTCAATCCACTGCCGGCGTAAACAACTGACCCATCAGACGCAGCCAAAACAGGCTGTCCCAAATCTCCGGCGATATCAATACCTTTATTCAAACTACCGTTTGAAGAAAATTTACCTATCAAAATGCCATCAGAAGGCCATCCCCAGCCTTTGGGAGCAGGGCCTGCGGGTAATGGGGCTGGCGCCACAGTCGCTTTAGACGTGGTGGCCGGACGCTTGATTACGGTGGTTTTAGTACCTGCTGAGGAAGACACCACGGTGGTTGTAGTACCCCCGGAAGGCACGGTTCCGGCACGCCCATCGAAACGTATCGTCTGACCAGGGACAATCGTAAAGGGCGGATCAATCTTGTTCCGGGCGGCCAATGCTTTCCAGTCCCAGCCGTAACGGAAGGCAATCGAAAACAGCGTGTCGCCGCGTCGAACGACGTACTGCCCGGTCGTTACAGCAGGACGCTGAGCAACGCCATTGCGATCAACGACCCGTACGCCATTCTTCGGTGTGCTGGAGCACGCCGCCAACAAAAGCAGAGTCGCACTCAGGAGTAGACCGACCACCAGCCTCTGATAGCTTTTGATATCCATACGCTGCGCAATGACTGTGAGACTCACCCGCCGCTCCCTTTTAGATGGTGGTTAAATATTAGAGTGCCAGTACTGGCTTCGTTCAACCGCAAGTATAACTGGCTGTACAGCTTTGCTAAGAGCAAAGCCGCCCCATAAACAAAGCGTTTATACGCACAAACACACACTCAGCAGGGCCGGCCAATGGCCTTTATGACCTGCGGCCCACCCTATAATTCACTAGGCTTGAATAAAGGCTAGGCCAACGGCCCATTGAGTAAGGGCACAAATCGGACATTGCCAATAACCCGCCGGGCGAAACCGTGCTCCTCGCGCACGATCAGCATCAACTGCTGAACCTCGCCAGCGCCTACCGGAATGACCAGCCGTCCACCCGGGGCCAACTGATCCAGCAAGGCCTGAGGAACATCGGTCGCCACAGCGGTCACGATAATGCCGTTGTAGGGAGCCAAAGCCGGCCAGCCTTCCCAGCCATCCCCCCAACGGAACACGACATTACGCAGGTTCAGTTCGAGCAGACGCTCTTTGGCACGATCCTGAAGCACCTTGATCCGCTCGACCGAAAAGATCCGCTCCACCAGCTGCGACAAGATTGCTGTTTGATAGCCTGAACCGGTGCCGATCTCCATGACCTTGTCCAGCGGCCCGTCCTCCAGTAGAAGCTCGCTCATGCGCGCCACCATGTAGGGTTGGGAGATGGTCTGGTTATTTCCAATCGGCAGCGCGGTGTCTTCGTAGGCACGATGCGCCAGTGCTTCATCGACAAACAGATGACGCGGTGTACGGCGAATGACCTCTAATACGTTGCGGTTGACAATACCCTCTTCAAGCAAGCGCTGAATCAGACGCTCACGGGTACGTTCCGAGGTCATGCCAATGCCTCTGTGCATCAGCCCATCTTGCTCACGCCCCTTCAACCCAAACCCTCCAACCAGCTGGCAAGGTTTTTGAAACCATCGCCAAACGTACGGTCCAGTTGCAGCGCAGTGATAGAAACATACCCCTGCATTACTGCATGGAAATCCGTGCCTTCACCGCCATCCTCGACATCCCCGGCCGCTGCAATCCAGTAGCCCGCCTTACCCCGAGGATCGACAACCCGTACCGGCGCGGATGCTCGGGCACGGTGGCCCAAGCGGGTGAGCTGGATACCGCGAATTTTATCGAGGGGCAAATTAGGGATGTTGACGTTGAGAACCGTACGTGGCGGTAAATTCAGCGATGCATGGGCTTCTACCAACTTGCGGGCGAAATGAGCCGCCGTTGGCAAGTTGTCGACCTGACGTGAAACCAACGAGAAGGCAAACGAAGGAAGATCGAGAAAACGCCCTTCTAGCGCTGCCGCTACAGTGCCTGAATACAGCACGTCATCACCCAGATTGGCGCCCAGATTGATGCCCGACACCACCATATCCGGCTGCTGATTCAACAAGCCGTGAATACCCAGATGGACGCAATCGGTGGGGGTCCCGTTAATGCTGACAAAGCCATTACTCAGGGTCTGCGGGTGCAGCGGGCGATCAAGCGTCAATGAGCTGCTCGCACCGCTTTTGTCTTGATCAGGAGCAATTACCACGCACTCGCAATAATCTTCAAGCGCGCCATAAAGCGCAGCCAAGCCCGGAGCGGTGACCCCATCATCGTTAGAAATCAGAATACGCATAAGTTGTCCGTTTGACCCAAAGGCACCAGATCAACAAGTTCGCGCACCAGAACAGTGGCGAAGCATCCGGCCGGCAGAACAAATTCGAGTTGCAGAATGTCAGGCTCCGGATAATGCCACGTCAACCGCCCAATGGGCAGTCGCAAAATACGTCGCTCATGGCTCATGCCGGCACGCACCAGCCAGTCACGCAGGTCGGCTTCACGTGCGGCGACCGACTGCTCCAGCACATGGGTCGCGTGGGTGGTTGCAGACTCACCCTCGCCCCACAGAGGGCCGGTTGGATGAAGATCAAGAATCGCCAGTCGCGGATCGTTGCACTCGGCTTCGCCCGCAGGGAAGAAACTTCGACTGTCGGTAAAAGCCAGCAAGTCACCGACTTGAGCACGCTGCCAGGAGCCATCGGCTACCCGCGCGGCCAGCACCTGATTGAACAGGTAGCTGCGGGCCGTGGACAGCAGACGCGAACGGACATTGCGCTGCTCAGGCAATGCTTTGCGAGCGGCGTAATCGCGTGCCTCGCCCACATTTCCGCCCTGCCAGCCAAAACGCTGGCTGCCAAAATAGTTCGGCACGCCTTGCCGGCTAATCAATTCCAGACGCTGCTGCAACGCCTCCTTGTCGGCATCCAGCTGCGTCAGACGCAAGGTAAAACCGTTGGCCGCATGGGCGCCACGCTGTAATTTGCGTTTATGCCGGGAGGTTTTGAGTATCTTCAGCGTGTCATTTTCAGCGGCCGACAAGTCAGGATCAGCCTTGCCTGGCAGCTGTACGCTGAACCATTGACGCGTCAGTGCCTGGCGATCCTTGAGACCTGCATAGCTGACTGTGCGCAAGGGAACACCGGCCGCCTTGGCGATACGCCGTGCCGCTTCTTCGGTGTTCAGACCACGCTTTTCAACCCACAGCCACAGGTGCTCGCCGTCTCCGGACAACGGTATGTCCAGCACTTCATCTACCTGAAAATCTTCAGCCGTGGCTTTGAGCACTGCCGAGCCTAAAGGCTCGCCGTAAGCCAGCGGCCCCAGCAGATCAAACTCGTTCATGCGCGAACCAACAAAGCAATGGCGTGCACGGCAATACCTTCTTCACGCCCTACAAAGCCCAGCTTTTCAGTGGTAGTGGCTTTTACGTTTACCTGGTCCAAATCAACCTCTAGATCCGCGGCAATCAACGCACGCATGGTTTCGATATGCGGCGCCATTTTTGGCGCCTGAGCAATGATCGTGTTGTCGACATTGCCGACCTTCCAGCCCTTGGCATGGATAAGACCCACGACATGGCGCAACAGGACGCGACTGTCAGCGCCCTTGAATTGCGGGTCGGTGTCAGGGAAATGCTTGCCGATGTCGCCCAGTGCCGCAGCCCCCAGCAAAGCATCGCTGAGTGCATGCAACAGCACGTCGCCATCGGAGTGGGCCAACAGCCCGAATTTATGGGGGATTCGTACACCGCCCAAGGTTATAAAGTCGCCTTCAGCAAAACAGTGCACATCATAGCCGTGGCCAATACGCATAAAAAAACGCCCCGATTAAGTCAGGGCGTGATTCTACCTACTATTAAGCACTTAGTGCGCTTGCGTGGTGACGCAAGTGGTCGTCAATGAAACTGGCAATGAAAAAATAGCTGTGGTCATAGCCGGGTTGCAGACGCAAGGTCAGCGGATGATTGGCCAACTTTGCCGCTTGTTGAAGCGCTTCTGGCTTGAGTTGCACCGTCAAGAAGTCATCACGATCGCCCTGATCCACCAGCAGCGGCAGCTTTTCCTTGGCCTCGCTTATCAACACACTGGCATCCCACTCACGCCAGCGTGCACGCTCATCACCCAAATAGTGGGAAAAAGCCTTTTGCCCCCAAGGACAATCCATCGGGTTGCTGATCGGCGCAAAAGCCGACACCGATTGATAGCGCCCTGGATTACGCAATGCACACACCAAAGCACCATGCCCACCCATCGAATGGCCGCTGATGCCACGCTTTTGCGAGGCTGGAAAGTGGGCTTCAACCAATGCAGGCAACTCGTGCACCACATAATCGTGCATCTGGTAATGCTGGGCCCACGGCTGCTGTGTGGCGTTCAGGTAAAAACCGGCTCCCAGGCCAAAATCCCACGCGCCCTGGGGGTCATCCGGTACGCCTTCGCCACGAGGACTGGTGTCCGGCGCAACAATAATCAGCCCTAATTCAGCGGCCATTTTCATTGCACCGGCCTTGTGCATGAAGTTCTCGTCAGTGCAGGTCAGACCCGACAACCAATACAGCACAGGTAAAGTTGCGCCCTGCTCCGCTTGCGGTGGCAAGTACACGGCAAACACCATGTCGCAACCCAACACCTCAGAACGGTGCTTGTAACGCTTGTGCCAACCGCCAAAGCTTTTCTGGCAGGAAATATTTGTTAAGGGCATAAGAAGCAGCTCCACGTTTTAAGCTGCAAGCTTCAAGTTAAAAGCAGGCGGGGGTGTATCTCCCACTTGTCGCTTGAGGCTTGCAACTTTCAGCTATGGGTTAGAAGTGGATAACCGTGCGGATGCTTTTGCCTTCGTGCATCAGGTCGAAAGCCTTGTTGATGTCTTCCAGACCCATGGTGTGGGTGATGAACGTATCCAGCGGGATCTCGCCGCTCTGTGCCATGTCCACATAGCTTGGCAACTCGCTGCGACCACGTACGCCGCCAAATGCCGAACCACGCCAGACGCGACCGGTGACCAATTGGAATGGACGGGTCGAAATTTCTTGGCCAGCACCGGCCACGCCGATGATGACTGACTCGCCCCAGCCCTTGTGGCAGCACTCCAGTGCCGCACGCATAAGCTGCACATTGCCAATGCATTCGAAAGAGAAGTCGACGCCACCGTCTGTCATATCCACGATCACTTCCTGAATCGGACGATCAAAGTCTTTTGGATTGACGCAGTCGGTTGCGCCCAGCTGACGGGCAATTTCAAATTTGGCCGGGTTAATATCAATGGCGATGATCCGCGCCGCCTTGGCTTTGACCGCACCAATAACCGCTGACAGGCCAATGCCACCCAGACCGAAAATGGCCACGGTGTCACCCGGCTTGACCTTGGCCGTATTGAGGACTGCACCAATCCCGGTGGTCACGCCACACCCAAGCAGACACACCTTCTCAAGCGGCGCCTCTTTTTGAATCTTGGCCACAGAAATTTCTGGCACCACGGTGTACTCAGAGAATGTCGAGGTACCCATGTAGTGGAAAATAGGCTGACCTTTATAGGAGAAGCGCGTAGTGCCGTCAGGCATCAGGCCTTTGCCTTGAGTCGCACGAATGGCCTGACACAAGTTGGTCTTGCCAGACAGGCAAAATTTGCACTTGCCGCACTCAGGCGTGTAAAGCGGGATTACATGGTCACCGACCGCAACAGAGGTAACGCCCTCGCCAATGGCCTCAACGATAGCACCGCCTTCGTGGCCTAAAATCGAGGGGAAGATGCCTTCCGGGTCAGCGCCCGACAAGGTGTATGCGTCGGTATGACAGACACCTGAGGCAACCACCCGCAGCAGTACTTCACCCGCCTTGGGCATGGCAACATCAACTTCTACGATCTCAAGCGGTTTTTTGGCTTCGAACGCTACAGCAGCACGGGACTTGATCATCAATCGTCTCCAACAAAGTACAAACAAGACGGACAGTGTAGTTGAGCGCTGTTTGATAAATAATCCAGTTAAAAGCAAAACATTATTGCTACACAGGGACAATAAGCGTGAATGAAAACCGCTGGGAAGGTATTGATGAGTTTGTTGCGGTGGCTGAATGCGGCCAATTCACTGCAGCGGCCGAGCGACTTGGCGTTTCTTCATCCCATATCAGCCGCCAGGTGGCGCGCCTCGAAGAGCGTTTACAGACCCGATTGTTTTATCGCAGTACGCGACGGGTCACGCTGACGGAGGCAGGCCAAACTTTTTTGCAACACTGTCAGCGTTTGCAAGACGGACGCGAAGAGGCACTACGGGCTGTGGGCGACTTATCCAGCGAACCCAAGGGCATGTTGCGCATGACCTGCGCGGTGGCTTACGGGGAGCGCTTTATTGTGCCGTTGGTCACACGTTTTATGGGCATGTACCCCCAGCTACGGGTGGACATTGAGTTGACCAATCGCACGTTGGATCTGGTACATGAGAGTCTCGATCTCGCCATACGACTGGGTCGCTTGCAGGACTCCAGATTGGTGGCCACCCGCCTTGCGCCGAGACGGATGTACGTATGCGCGGCTCCGTCCTATCTGGAGCATTACGGGAGGCCCCATAGCGTGTCGGAATTGAGCCGTCATAACTGCTTGATTGGCAGCTCCGATCAATGGCAATTGCAGCAAGATGGCCGCGAATTCTCACAGCGTGTACAGGGCAATTGGCGGTGTAACAGCGGGCAGGCGGTTCTGGATGCGGCGTTGCTCGGCGTAGGTCTTTGCCAGTTGCCAGATTATTACGTGCTGGAGCATTTAAAGACCGGGGCATTGGTGTCTTTACTGCAGACCCATCAACCGCCTAACACCGCAGTTTGGGCGCTGTATCCGCAACAGCGGCACTTGTCGCCCAAAGTCAGAAAACTGGTGGACTACTTAAAAGAAGGATTGGCCAAACGGGTGGAATACACAGACCTGTAGCAGCTGCCGAAGGCTGCGTCCGGCTGCGAAGCGGCCGTGAACTCAGATTGCGCGGAGTGTCAGGTAGGTTAGATTCTCAGGGTTTACGACTGCTTCGCAGCCGGACGCAGCCTTCGGCAGCTGCTACAAAGCGATCGCGAATTATAGGTCTGATCAGCGATTTACCCAACGCAACCGAAGCCATTCCAGGTCTTCGGGGCGGGTGACTTTGATGTTGTCCGAACGGCCTTCGATCAGGCGCGGGGCCAAACCTGCCCACTCCATTGCCGACGACTCATCCGTAATGTTCGCATCAGCCACCAAGCTATCAGCCAAGGCTCGATGCAATGCACCCAGTCGGAACATCTGCGGTGTGTATGCCTGCCAGATCAAGCTACGGTCGATCGTCGCAACGGCACGCCCTTGTTTATCCACCTTTTTAAGGGTGTCCCGTGCAGGCACGGCTAACAAGCCACCTACAGGATCATCGGCTAACTCACCCAAGAGTTTGTCGAGGTCTTCGCGAGAAAGATTCGGCCGGGCCGCATCGTGAACCAATACCCAATCGTCATCGCACGCGCCGTGCGCATGTAAATGCAAAAGTGCATTGAGCACCGAATCGGCACGTTCGCGCCCACCGTCAACCCGCACCACACGCGGGTCAGCAGCTGACGGCAAGAAAGGCCAGAAGGGATCATCAGAAGCAATGCTGACCACCAGCCCTTTAAGGCCTGGATGATCGAGAAAACAGCCAAGGCTGTGTTCCAGAATAGTGCGCCCGCCCAATTGCAAATACTGCTTGGGACGGTCTGCGGCCATACGGGCACCGACGCCCGCGGCAGGAATCACGGCCCAGAAGGCCGGTGATGAAAAGCTCATTGGGCCAACTGGTAGAGGGTTTCGCCCTCCTTGACCATACCCAATTCATGGCGGGCTCGTTCTTCAACGGTCTCCATGCCTTTTTTCAATTCAAGCACTTCCGCATCCAGCACGCGGTTACGCTCCAGCAACACTTCATTTTCAGCATGCTGATCAGCGATTTGCTGTGTCAGGTCGGTAACCTGCGCCAAACTGCCATTTCCCACCCACAGACGATACTGTAGGCCAGCCAGCAGCAAGAGCAAGATGAGAAACAACCAATTGGGACTGCGCATCGAATATCAGGTATCCAGTGAAAAGACAGCCATGCCGAAAACGTAAACAACGAATAGTACAAAGCCTGGACGAACCAGGCTTGGTATACAGAAGCATCAGACTAGTGTCAAAAAACCGTACTTGGCGAATTTTCTGACACTATCTGAGGACTTTTTACCATCTACCGCTTAGCCGCGAAACTCGTTGCGACCGTTGTACTTGGCTTTCGCCCCCAACTGCTCTTCGATACGCAGTAATTGGTTGTACTTGGAAACGCGATCAGAGCGGCACAGAGAGCCGGTTTTGATCTGCCCAGCCGACGTGCCCACGGCCAGATCGGCAATGGTGGAGTCTTCGGTTTCGCCCGAACGGTGGGAAATGACCGCCGTGTAACCCGCGGCCTTGGCCATCTGGATAGCTTCCAGTGTTTCGGTCAAGGTGCCGATCTGGTTGAACTTGATCAGAATCGAGTTGGCGATCTTTTTATCGATGCCCTCTTTCAGAATCTTGGTGTTGGTAACGAACAGGTCATCACCGACCAACTGAACCTTCTCACCAATTTTGTCGGTCAGGATTTTCCAGCCATCCCAGTCAGACTCGTCCAGACCGTCTTCAATAGAGATGATCGGGTAACGCTGAGTCAGACCTTTCAGGTATTCAGCAAAGCCTTCGGAATCGAACACTTGACCTTCGCCCGACAGATTGTACTTGCCGTCTTCGTAGAATTCGCTGGCAGCGCAATCCAGCGCCAGCGTTACGTCTGTGCCGAGGGTGTAACCGGCATTGGCGATAGCTTCGGAGATCACTTTCAGCGCTTCTTCGTTCGACGCCAGGTCAGGCGCAAAACCACCTTCGTCGCCTACAGCAGTGTTCAGGCCACGGGCCTTGAGCACAGCTTTGAGGTGATGGAAGATTTCAGTGCCCATGCGCAGCGCGTCGGAGAAAGTCTTGGCACCGACTGGCTGCACCATGAACTCTTGAATGTCGACGTTGTTATCAGCGTGCTCGCCACCGTTGATGATGTTCATCATCGGCACAGGCATCGAGTAAACACCCGGCGTGCCGTTCAGGTTGGCAATGTGCGCGTACAGCGGCAGGTCCTGATCCTGAGCAGCAGCCTTGGCCGCAGCCAAAGAGACGGCGAGGATGGCATTGGCACCCAGGGAACCTTTGTTTTCAGTGCCGTCCAGCGCGATCATCGCGTGGTCCAGCGCTTTTTGATCAACCGGGTCTTTACCCAGCAGCAAATCACGAATAGGGCCGTTAATGTTGGCAACGGCTTTCAGCACGCCTTTGCCCAAGTAACGGCTCTTGTCGCCATCACGCAGTTCCAATGCTTCACGGGAACCGGTGGAAGCACCGGACGGCGCGCAAGCGCTGCCGATGATGCCGTTGTCGAGAAGCACGTCCGCTTCCACGGTGGGGTTACCACGGGAGTCGAGAACTTCACGACCTTTGATGTCGACGATCTTTGCCATTGTTGTAAATACTCCAAAGTTGACGAAAACACGCAGCTGAGGGAAATTTCGTTATCGGCGGCAAGGGGTAAATGACAGGCAACCTTGCGGACGATAAGGCTCGGGCCCTGAGGCCCGAGAAATCGTGCGGTACTTTACCGGAGAAACGGGGTTTACGCGGTTTCTATTGTCGGAAAACTCTTAACCAACTCATCCAGCGCTTTCAACTGGGCCAGGAAAGGCTCCAGTTTGTCCAGACGCAAGGCACAAGGGCCGTCGCATTTGGCGTTGTCTGGATCCGGGTGTGCCTCAAGGAACAGACCTGCAAGGCTCTGACTGATGCCAGCCTTGGCCAGATCGGTGACTTGAGCACGACGACCACCGGCCGAATCGGCGCGACCACCGGGCATTTGCAGCGCGTGGGTCACGTCGAAAAACACCGGGTATTCGAACTGCTTCATGATGCCGAAGCCCAGCATGTCGACTACAAGGTTGTTGTAGCCAAAGCTGGAACCACGTTCACAGAGGATCAACTGATCGTTGCCGGCTTCTTCGCATTTGCTCAGGATGTGTTTCATTTCCTGAGGTGCAAGGAACTGGGCTTTCTTGATGTTAATCACAGCACCGGTCTTGGCCATGGCCACGACCAGATCAGTCTGGCGCGACAGGAAAGCCGGCAACTGGATGATGTCGCAAACTTCCGCGACCACGGCTGCTTGCGCAGGCTCGTGGACGTCGGTGATCACAGGCACGCCAAAGGCGGCCTTGATGTCCTGGAAAATCCGCATGCCTTCTTCGAGGCCGGGGCCACGGTACGAGCTGACAGATGAGCGGTTGGCCTTGTCGAAACTGGCCTTGAATACATAAGGAATACCGAGCTTTTCGGTAACCCGCACGTACTCTTCACACACCTGCATGGCCATATCACGGCTTTCCAGCACGTTCATGCCACCGAACAAGACCATTGGCTTGTCGTTGGCAATTTCGATATTGCCTACACGGATAATCTTTTGCGCCATGCTGTTTATGCCTTCTTCTCGTGTTGCGCCAGTGCTGCTTTGACGAAACCTGTGAACAATGGATGGCCATCACGTGGCGTCGAGGTGAACTCCGGGTGGAACTGGCAAGCGACGAACCAAGGATGATCCGGTGCTTCAACCACTTCTACCAACGCGCCGTCGCCGGAACGACCCGTCACTTTCAGGCCCGCTTCCATCAGCTGAGGCAGCAGGTTGTTGTTCACTTCGTAGCGGTGACGGTGACGTTCAACGATCACGTCTTTGGCATAGCAGTCGTGCACCTTGGAGCCGGGTGCCAACTGGCAGTCCTGCGCGCCCAGACGCATGGTGCCGCCCAGGTCCGAGGTTTCGGTACGGGTTTCGACTGCACCAGTGGCGTCTTCCCACTCGGTGATCAGACCCACTACCGGATGGCCGCTGTTGCGATCAAACTCGGTGGAGTTGGCGTCTTTCCAGCCCAGCACATTACGTGCGAACTCGATAACCGCTACCTGCATGCCCAGGCAGATACCCAGGTATGGCACCTTGTTTTCACGTGCATATTGAACCGCGGTGATCTTGCCTTCGACGCCGCGCAGACCGAAGCCGCCCGGAACCAGAATGGCATCACAGCCTTCAAGCAGTTCAGTGCCTTTGTTTTCGATGTCTTCGGAGTCGATATAACGCAGGTTGACCTTGGTACGGTTGGAAATACCGGCGTGGCTCATCGCTTCAATCAGCGATTTGTACGCGTCCAGCAGTTCCATGTACTTGCCAACCATCGCGATGGTGACTTCGTGCTCCGGGTTCAGCTTGGCGTCGACCACTTTGTCCCATTCGGACAGGTCAGCGCTGTTGCATTCCAGACCGAAACGCTCAACGACGAAATCATCCAGGCCCTGAGCGTGCAGCATGCCCGGAATCTTGTAGATGGTGTCGGCGTCTTCCAGCGAAATAACGGCGCGCTCTTCTACGTTGGTGAACAGCGCAATCTTGCGACGCGAGGACACATCAACGTGGTGATCGGAACGGCAGATCAGAACATCTGGCTGCAAGCCGATCGAACGCAGCTCTTTAACCGAGTGCTGTGTAGGTTTGGTTTTCGTTTCGCCTGCGGTGGCGATGTACGGGACCAGTGTCAGGTGCATCAGCATGGCGCGCTTGGCGCCCACTTCGATGCGCAACTGACGGATTGCTTCGAGGAACGGTTGCGACTCAATGTCACCCACAGTGCCGCCAATCTCAACCATCGCTACGTCGGCATCGCCGGCGCCCTTGATGATCCGACGTTTGATTTCGTCGGTGATGTGCGGAATTACCTGAATGGTTGCACCCAGGTAATCACCACGGCGCTCCTTGCGCAGAACGTGCTCGTAAACACGGCCCGTGGTGAAGTTGTTGTTCTGGGTCATCGTCGTGCGGATAAACCGCTCGTAGTGACCCAAGTCCAGGTCGGTTTCTGCGCCGTCGTGTGTGACGAACACTTCACCGTGCTGGAACGGGCTCATGGTGCCCGGATCAACGTTGATGTAGGGGTCCAGCTTCAGCATGGTGACCTTAAGTCCCCGCGCCTCCAGGATGGCTGCCAATGAAGCCGAGGCAATGCCTTTCCCCAATGAAGAAACAACACCGCCCGTGACGAAGATGTAGCGCGTCATGAAAAACCCTAGAAGTCTGCGTTAAAGCGGTCAGAGCCGCCGGGGAAAGCGAAGGAAGGCCGAAGCCCCCAATCACCAGCATTAGTCACAGTGCACCTTTTGAAAAACTGCTGCGTTGGAACAGACCGATGGCAACCACCGGTTCGATACAAGCCACACATTTTTTTAAAATCGCCCAGCAAAGACTGCTTGGTAATCGGCAACTTCTGTAATTCTGGTGAATCTACAGAAGTTGTATCAAGAAGGGAGCGTAGTCTACCGGAAACCCCCTTTCAGCTCAAACCTTGATCGCTGGAAGTTGGCAGCCACTGTAATTTCCAGCGTCCACAGGGGCTGGAGTCCAGTCCGGGCACGTTTGCCACCGCCAATAACTGCTCATTTACAGACACAAGCGGCAATCTGCCACGGGCAAACAGCGGAACACCGCGCTCGTTCAACAGACGTTTGAGGTCGCGATGCCCCCGTTGTGCCAACTCCATCACTTCACCGCCTTGACGATAGCTCACTTGCACAGAGCCAGCGGGAATTTCTCCGTGCAGGCTGAGCAAACCGTTACCCGGCAAGACGAGCGGATGCTGCGGCTGCATCCACAATCCGGGCGCAACAGGTGGCTTTAGCCAATCACCTGAAAGCCACCACACTCGCCCACTCGCACGATGCATTTCCCCACCCGCCAGGCGCCATATCGGCTGCGCCCCTTCACGGGCATCACGAAGGGTTTCCCACCCGGCCCAATGCTCCGTATCAGGCATGGGACTGAATGCATTGAGCCAATGACGCAAGGCGTTGCGCTGACGTGCAGGCGACATACGGGCAAGTGGAGCCAGCTCCAGCGATGGAACGCCTAGCCAGTCGAACGCTGTGGGCGAAACAGCGGCCTGCAAATCCTGTTCAGCCAATTCGCTCAGCAAGCCTTGAGCTTCAGCGCAGTGATCGGCATTGCGCGCGAGCGTGGTGGTGGCTTGCGGCCAGCGACGTTCGAGAACCGGAAGCACTTCATGACGCAAATAATTGCGGGAAAAGTTTGTCTGACTGTTGGAGGGATCTTCAACCCATGTCAGGCGCTGGTCATGAGCGTATGCCTCCAGTTCGGCTCGAGACACGTCCAGTAAAGGTCGACACAGTGAACCTTGCCCCAAACGGCGCTGGCGCGGCATACCTGCCAGACCGTTCACCCCAGCGCCACGTAACAGACGAAAGAGCACGGTTTCAGCTTGATCATCACGGTGCTGCCCTGTCAGCAACACCTCATCGGCACGAGTGCAGGCCACAAACGCCTGATAGCGCGCCTCCCGCGCAGCCCGCTCAACGCTTGCGCCAGGTTGCACCTGTACGCGAATGACCTGTAATGGAACATTCAACTCATCACACAACGCCTGGCAATGGGCCGGCCACGCGTCAGCTGTCGCCTGAAGACCATGATGGACATGGACAGCGGTGATCGGGGGGAGTGAATGGGTTTGACGGAGTTGAACGAGAAGATGCAGCAGAACGGTAGAGTCAAGACCGCCGGAGAAGGCGACGTGCCAAGCTTTGGCTTTGCGCCAGGCTTTCAAGGCTTGAAGGAGCTGGATTGAGAGGTTGGGCATCACACAATCCCGCGGAAAAAAGCCATCAAGATCAAAAGCCCCTCACCCTAGCCCTCTCCCGGAGGGAGAGGGAACTGATTGCGCGCGACTCCAAGATCACCTCCAATCAGCTCCCTCTCCCTCTGGGAGGGCAACTGACTGCACGGGGCGTCAAGAACACCTCCAATCAGCTCCCTCTCCCTTTGGGAGAGGGTTGGGGTGAGGGTCAGCCGTTAATCAAGATCAAAAGCCCCTCACCCTAGCCCTCTCCCGGAGGGAGAGGGCACTGATTGCGCGCGACTCCAAGATCACCTCCAACCAGCTCCCTCTCCCTCTGGGAGGGCAACTGACTGCACGGGGCGTCAAGAACACCTCCAATCAGCTCCCTCTCCCTTTGGGAGAGGGTTGGGGTGAGGGTCAGCCGTTAATCAGAGACCGTAGCTCATCAAGCGATCATAACGACGCTTAAGCAAGGTTTCGTGATCCAGCTTGTTCAGCATGTCGAGCTGGGAAATAAGATCGGCACGAATGGTGGCAGATGCAGCAGCCGGGTCACGGTGCGCGCCGCCCAAAGGCTCGCCAATCACCTTGTCCACGATGCCCAGGCCTTTCAAACGATCGGCCGTAATGCCCATCGCCTCAGCAGCGTCCGGCGCCTTCTCGGCCGTTTTCCACAGAATCGAAGCACAGCCCTCAGGCGAGATAACCGCGTAGGTCGAGTACTGCAACATGTTCAACTGATCGCAAACACCGATCGCCAACGCACCGCCCGAACCGCCTTCACCAATAACCGTGGCGATAATCGGTGTTTTCAGACGCGACATGACGCGCAGGTTCCAGGCAATTGCTTCGCTCTGGTTGCGCTCTTCAGCGTCAATCCCAGGGTAGGCACCCGGCGTATCGATAAAGGTCAGGATCGGCATTTTGAAGCGCTCGGCCATTTCCATCAGACGGCAGGCCTTGCGGTAGCCTTCAGGACGCGGCATGCCGAAGTTGCGGCGAACCTTTTCGCGCACTTCACGCCCTTTCTGGTGACCAATCACCATTACTGGCTGATCGTCCAGACGCGCAATACCACCCACGATCGCCGCATCGTCAGAGAAGTGACGGTCGCCGTGCAACTCATCAAACTCGGTGAAGATATGCTCGATGTAGTCAAGCGTGTAAGGACGACGCGGGTGACGGGCCAGACGGGCAATCTGCCAGCTGGTCAGTTTGCCGAAAATATCTTCAGTCAGCGTTTTGCTTTTGTCTTGCAGACGAGAGATTTCATCACTGATATTCAGCGAATTATCATTACCAACCAAGCGCAACTCTTCGATTTTGGCTTGCAGGTCAGCAATCGGCTGTTCGAAATCAAGAAAATTCGGGTTCATAAGCATCCGTCTTGGGTCGGCGGCAAAGCATGCCAGGAGGTCTAAAACCCAGCATTTGCTGGTGTATAGCGCCTCACTGGGGCAGCCGGTTGATCTGTATCGCGCCTACCTTAAGGGACAGGCGCTCTCAGGTCGAGATTAAAAATTCAGGTCAAGGTCAGGACGCGGCTATCGCCCCTGACCATCAACGGTATTGGAGGAAGACGTTGTCTCGCCCAAACTGGTCACGCAAGGCTTGAATCAAGCTATCCGCCGGATCAATTCGCCAGGTCTCGCCAAACTGCAACATGGCTTTGGCGCCTTCCCCGGTGTACTCCATGGTAATCGGGCACGCGCCACGGTGTTTCTTGAACAATTCGCCCAACCAACGCAACTGATCCCCCTTGAGCGCCGCTTGCGCCACTTTCAATCGCAGGCTTTCGGCCAGATTGGTGCGCGCATCTTCCATGCTCATCACGCGCTTGACCCGCAGTCGCAAGCCGCCCGAGAAATCATCATTGCTGACTTCACCCTCGACCACCACCATCGCATCCGTCTGCAATAAGGATTGAGCTGAATGAAATGCCTCAGCAAACAGCGAGGCTTCAATCCGGCCCGAGCGGTCATCGAGGGTGATAAAGCCCATCTTGTCGCCCTTTTTATTCTTCATCACTCGCAAGGCGATAATCATGCCAGCCACAGTCTGAGTATCACGAGCCGGCTTCAAGTCGATAATGCGCTGGCGGGCGAAACGACGAATTTCACCTTCATATTCATCGATCGGGTGCCCCGTCAGGTACAGACCGAGGGTGTCCTTCTCACCTTTGAGACGCTCCTTAAGCGTCAGTTCCTTAGCCTTGCGATGATTGGCATAGACGTCGGCGTCTTCCTCGACAAACAGACCGCCAAACAGGTCGGCGTGCCCACTGTCATGGGTACGCGCCGTCTGCTCAGCGGCCTTGATGGCTTCTTCCATGGCCGCCAGCAACACCGCGCGATTCTGGTCAATGCTCGCTTGCCACGCTTTGGGCTCATCATGAAAAAACGGCCCAAGCCGGTCCAGTGCACCACTGCGGATAAGACCATCAAGGGTACGTTTATTGATCCGCTTAAGGTCAACCCGCGCACAGAAATCGAACAAATCCGTAAACGGACCATTCTGTCGCGCCTCAGTAATTGCCTCTACCGGGCCCTCACCGACACCTTTGATCGCGCCAAGGCCGTAAATAATCCGGCCTTCATCGTTTACCGTGAACTTGAACTCCGAAGCATTCACATCCGGCGCGTCGAGACGCAGCTTCATGGTGCGAATTTCTTCGATCAAGGTCACAACCTTGTCGGTGTTATGCATATCCGCCGACAGTACCGCGGCCATGAAAGGCGCCGGGTAATGGGTTTTCAGCCATGCGGTCTGGTAGGACACCAGGCCATAGGCTGCGGAGTGAGATTTGTTGAAGCCATAGCCGGCAAATTTCTCTACCAGGTCGAAAATGTTACCGGCCAGATCGGCATCAATATTGTTGTTGGCGCAACCTTCAATAAAGCCGCCACGCTGCTTGGCCATTTCTTCGGGCTTTTTCTTACCCATCGCCCGACGCAGCATGTCTGCGCCGCCCAGCGTGTAACCCGCCATGACCTGAGCAATCTGCATCACCTGTTCTTGATACAGGATGATGCCGTAGGTCGGCGCCAAGACAGGCTTCAAGCCTTCGTATTGATAATCGGAGTGCGGGTAAGCCAGCTCGGCACGGCCGTGCTTACGGTTGATGAAGTCATCCACCATGCCGGATTGCAAAGGGCCCGGACGGAACAAGGCCACCAGTGCGATCAAATCTTCCAGGCAGTCGGGCTTGAGCTTTTTGATCAGCTCTTTCATGCCGCGCGACTCTAGCTGGAACACCGCGGTGGTTTCAGCTTTTTGCAGCAGTTGATACGTCGGCTTGTCGTCCAGCGGGATAAAGGCGATATCCAGCGGCGGCTCATCGACTTTGGCGCGATCGCGGTTGATGGTTTTCAGCGCCCAGTCGATAACCGTCAAGGTTCTCAGGCCGAGGAAGTCGAACTTCACCAGACCCGCAGATTCAACGTCATCCTTGTCGAACTGGGTGACCAGGCCGCCACCCTCTTCATCGCAATAAATCGGCGAAAAGTCGGTGAGTTTGGTTGGCGCAATTACCACACCACCGGCGTGCTTACCGACGTTACGCACAACGCCTTCAAGCTTTCGAGCCATTTCCCAGATTTCTGCCGCTTCCTCATCAACCTTGATGAAATCGCGCAGAATCTCTTCTTGCTCGTAGGCTTTTTCCAGCGTCATGCCCACTTCAAACGGAATCATCTTCGACAGACGATCCGCCAGTCCGTAGGACTTGCCCTGAACCCGCGCCACGTCTCGAATAACCGCTTTCGCAGCCATCGAACCGAAGGTAATGATCTGGCTTACAGCATTACGGCCGTACTTGTCAGCCACGTATTCAATGACCCGATCGCGACCATCCATGCAGAAGTCGACGTCGAAGTCGGGCATCGATACCCGTTCCGGGTTAAGGAAACGTTCGAACAGCAGATCGTATTCCAACGGGTCCAGGTCAGTAATCTTCTGCACATAGGCCACCAGCGAGCCGGCACCCGACCCACGGCCCGGGCCTACAGGCACGCCGTTGCTTTTAGCCCACTGGATAAAGTCCATTACGATCAGGAAGTAACCGGGGAAGCCCATCTGGATAATGATATCCAGCTCAAAATTCAGACGGTCGACATACACCTGACGCTTGGTGTCGTAGTCTTCGGTGGTGTCTTTGGGCAGCAGAACGCTCAAGCGATCTTCAAGCCCCTCAAACGACACCTTGCGGAAATATTCGTCAATGGTCATGCCATCGGGAATCGGGAAGTTGGGCAAAAAGTGAGTGCCCAGCTTCACGTCGATATTGCAGCGCTTGGCGATTTCAACCGAGTTTGCCAGTGCCTCAGGCAAGTCACTGAACAGTTCAGCCATTTCATCGGCGCTTTTCAGGTACTGCTGATCACTGTAGTTCTTGGAGCGGCGCGGGTCATCAAGAGCCCGGCCTTCACCAATGCATACGCGGGTTTCGTGAGCTTCGAAATCTTGCTGGCGCAAGAACCGCACATCGTTGGTGGCCACCAGTGGAACGCCGAGCTTGTCCGCCAATGCGACAGCACCGTGCAAGTGCTCCTCATCATTGGGACGCTTGGTGCGCTGCACCTCTAGGTAGAAGCGGTCCGGAAATACTGACATCCATTCCCGGGTCAGCATTTCGGCCTCTTGCGTATTACCACTGATCAGTGCGACGCCAATTTCACCCTCTTTGGCGGCTGACAGCATGATCAAACCTTCAGCCGCTTCAGCGACCCACTCACGCTCGATGATCACCTGACCATTGCGCTGGCCTTCGATGTACCCCCGGGAGATCAGCTCGGTGAGGTTGCGATAGCCCAAAGGGTTCATCGCCAACAGGCTGATTCGGCTTAGCGGGTTTTCCGGGTCTTTGTTCGACAGCCACAGATCAGCACCACTGATCGGCTTGATCCCACCGCCCATGGCGGCTTTGTAGAACTTGACCAGGGAACACATATTGTTCTGGTCAGTCACCGCCACAGCAGGCATGTTCATACCGACCAGGGTTTTGATCAGCGGCTTGATCCGCACCAGGCCATCGACCAGTGAGTATTCGGTGTGCAGGCGCAGGTGAACGAATGAAGCCGGCATGGTGATCCTGTCTATAAGCTTTGAAAAACAACAAGGCCCGGATTGTACCGGGCCTTGGCAAAAACATCAGCCTCGCGGCTAAACCTTGGCAAACCCTTCGCGGGCTTCATAGGCACGACGCACCGGACCAAACGAACGCCGATGAATCGGTGTTGGGCCCAGACGCTCTAACGCCTCAAGGTGTACAGAGGTCGGATAGCCTTTGTGGCCACCAATCCCGTAACCCGGATATTGCAATTCAAACGCCGCCATTTCACGGTCGCGACTGACCTTGGCCAATATAGAAGCGGCTGCAATAGCAGGTACTTTGCTGTCGCCCTTGACCACTGCCTCAGCGGGCATCGTCAATACAGGGCAGCGATTACCGTCGATCATGGCCAGATTAGGGGTAATGCTAAGCCCTTCAACCGCTCGCTGCATGGCCAACATCGTAGCGTGCAGGATATTGAGCTCGTCAATTTCCTCGACCTCTGCACGGGCGATATGCCAGCTCAGCGCCTTCTCACAAATTTCATCAAACAGCTTTTCACGGCGTGCTTCTGTGAGTTTTTTCGAGTCATTGAGGCCAAGAATAGGACGATTGGGGTCGAGAATGACCGCCGCCGTGACTACCGCACCGCATAGCGGACCACGGCCAACTTCATCAACACCGGCCACGAGCTCTTCGACCAGATTGAAATCCAATCCGATTTGCATAGACACTTTACTCATTAAGGTTTTGCTATCAGGTCCAGTACCGCATGGGCGGCCTGATTGGAAGCGTCGAGACGCAAAGTTCGATGGATCTCGTCAAAGCTGCGAGTCTGCTCTTCACCGCCATCCAGTAAAGGCAACAACGCGCTAGCCAATGCCTCTGGCGTGGCATCGTCCTGTAAAAGCTCAGGAACCAGCATCCGTTGAGCAAGCAGGTTGGGCAGCGAGACGTAAGGGCTTTTGACCAAACGCTTGAGAATCCAGAAAGTCAGGCGGGCCAGGCGATAAGCCACAACCATAGGACGTTTGTACAGAAGCGCTTCGAGAGTCGCGGTGCCTGATGCAATCAACACGGCATCGCAGGCGGCCAGAGCCAGATGCGAACGCCCGTCCAACAGCGTCAGCGGCAGATCACGCCCCACCAGCATTTGCTCGATCTGTGCACGTCGCGCAGCATTGGCACAAGGCAGTACAAAGCGAACATCTGGACGAGATTGACGAATGATCTGCGCAGCATCGAGAAACAGCCCACCGAGTTTGGCGACTTCTCCACCACGACTGCCGGGCATCAACGCGACCAGCGGCCCATCAGACAAGCCCAACTCGGCGCGAGCAGCGACCTTATCAGCCTCAAGCGGAATCGTATCGGCGAGTGTGTGACCGACAAAACGCACCGGCACACCCTTCTCTTCGTAGAATTTAGCTTCGAACGGTAAAAGCGTGAGCATCAAATCGCAGCCTTCGCGAATCTTCAGCACCCGTTTTTGGCGCCACGCCCATACGGACGGGCTGACGTAATGCACAGTCTTGATTCCCGCACGACGCAATTGAAGCTCAATATTGAGTGTGAAGTCAGGAGCATCAATACCGATAAATACATCAGGCTTTTCAGCGATCAGGGTATGTACCAGATCCTTGCGCCGCTTGAGCAGTTCTCGCAAGCGCCCCAGCACTTCAACAAGGCCCATTACCGACAGGCGCTCCATCGGGAAGTAAGAGGTCATGCCCTCGGCTTCCATCAACGGACCACCCACACCGATAAATTCGATATCCGAATGCTGAGCCTTGAGCGCTCGCATCAACCCCGAACCCAAAATGTCGCCCGAGGCCTCGCCCGCCACCAATGCTATGCGCAATCTGGCCATAATTAGCGTGTAATGCCGCGGGTTGAGGAGCGGATGGACTCAACAAAAATAGCCACTTCCGGGAACTGTGCAGCAGGTTCGGCCAATTCGACCAACGCCTGTTCAACGGTCAGACCCTGACGGTAAACCACTTTATAGGCGCGACGCAGCGCATGAATGGCATCATCGCTAAATCCACGGCGACGCATGCCTTCGAAGTTCATGCTGCGCGCTTTTGCCGGACTGCCAAACACCGTCACAAACGCTGGTACATCCTTGCCAATCGCCGTACCCATGCCCGAAAAGCTGTGAGCACCGATGTGGCAGAACTGATGAACCAGGGTGAAGCCCGACAGTATCGCCCAGTCGCCCATATGCACATGGCCCGCCAGCGCGGCGTTATTGACCAGAATGCAGTGGTTGCCGATCACGCTGTCATGACCGATATGGGCATAGGCCATGACCAGATTGTGATCGCCTAATGTCGTTTCGGCGCGATCCTGGATCGTCCCGCGGTGTATGGTGACCCCTTCACGAATAACGTTGTGGTCGCCAATGACCAAGCGAGTGTCTTCACCCTTGTACTTGAGATCAGGCGTGTCCTCGCCTACCGAAGAAAATTGGTAGATGCGATTGTGCTTACCGATCCTGGTTGAGCCCTTGATGATCACATGCGGCCCAATCACAGTCCCCTCGCCGATTTCCACACCTGCGCCGATGATCGACCAAGGGCCGACCTCGACGTCGTCGGCCAGTACGGCCGTCGGATCGATGATTGCGCGAGGGTCAATCAAACTCATAGTTTGCGTTCCGCGCAGATAATCTCAGCCGAACAGACAGGCTTGCCATCAACTGTGGCCTGACATTCGAATTTCCAGATAGAGCGCTTGCTGCTCAGGAACTTGGCTTCCAGAATCAGTTGATCACCTGGCAACACCGGCTGACGGAAACGCAGTTTGTCAGAGCCTACGAAATAATAGAGTGTGCCGTCAGACGGCTTCAGATCCATCATCTTGAAACCCAGAATGCCAGCAGCCTGAGCCATCGCTTCAATGATCAGAACGCCCGGCATGATTGGATGCGCCGGGAAATGACCGTTGAAAAAAGGTTCGTTGATGCTGACATTCTTGTAGGCACGAATGCGCTTGTTCTCGACATCCAGATCCACCACTCGGTCCACCAGCAGGAACGGGTAACGGTGGGGCAGATATTCGCGAATCTCGTTGATGTCCATCATTTCGTGGGGAAGCCTGTAATAAAGATTGGGCGCGCGCAACTAAGGCGCGCTCCTCTAGCAAATCAAGGAGGCAAACCAGTGGCTATGCACTCTTGATATGGAAAATGTACTAGCCCTCTGAAGAAGCTTTGCTGTTCGGGGTCACTTCCCCTACGCGCTTCTCCAGATGTTTTAGCCGCCGGGCAATATCGTCAAGCTGACGAATCCGTGCAGCGCTCTTGCGCCACTCGGCTGCTGGCTGCATGGCAGTGCCTGAAGAATAGGCGCCCGGCTCGGTAATCGAGTGGGTCACCATCGTCATGCCGGTCAAAAATACGTTGTCACAGATTTCAATGTGTCCGACCAAACCGACGCCACCGGCCAACATGCAATGTTTGCCAATTTTAGTACTACCGGAAATTCCGACACAGGCGGCCATCGCCGTATGGTCACCGATATGCACGTTGTGAGCGATTTGTATCTGGTTATCGAGCTTGACGCCATTACCGATGACTGTATCGGCCAAAGCACCACGATCGATTGCCGTATTAACGCCAATTTCGACGTCATCACCGACGGTCACACCACCGATTTGGGCGATTTTTTGCCAGACACCTTTCTCATTGGCAAAGCCAAAGCCTTCACCGCCGAGCACAGCACCCGATTGAATGACCACTCGCTTGCCGATGCGCACATCGTGATAAAGCGTCACACGAGGCGCCAGCCAGCCGTTTTCACCGATCTCACAGCGCGCACCGATGAAGCACTGAGCCCCCACCGTAACCCCGGCGGCTATTCGCGCGCCGCTTTCGATCACAGCAAAAGCCCCAATGCTTGCACCAGGGTCAACCATGGCATCCTCAGCAATTACCGCTGTCGGGTGAACACCGGCAGAGGCTTTTGGCTTGGGATCAAACAGGTGTGAAATTCGCGCATAAGCCAGATAAGGATCGGGCACAACCAGCGCATCACCGGCATATTCTTCAGCGTCAGCGGCCTTGAGCAAAACGGCTCCGGCGTGGCAGTCGACCAGGAACTTTCGGTACTGAGGGTTGGCCAGAAAGCTCAACTGAGCTGGGCCAGCCTCTTGCAAAGTGGCTAGCCCAGTGATTTCTTTCTCCGCGGGGCCACGCAACGTGGCACCGAGGAACTCGGCCAATTGGCCGAGTTTTATAGTCGCAGTCATAATTACTTCAGCTGGTTCATGCGCTCGATAACCTGGCGAGTAATGTCGTACTGAGGTTTGACATCAATCACAGCACCACGCTCGAACACCAGGTCAAAGGCACCTTTCTTGATGACTTCTTCAACAGCGCTGTCCAGTTTTGGCTTGAGCTGTTTCAGCATTTCACGGTCAGCAACGGCTTTGGCTTCGTTCAGCTCCTTGGATTGGAACTGGAAGTCACGGGCCTTTTGCTTGAATTCAAGCTCCAGACGCTCACGCTCGCCCTGGGCCATTTTGTCGCCGCCTTTTACCAGACGGTCCTGAATGCCTTTGGCGCTGCTTTCCAGGCTTTTCAGCTTGGTCAGTTGCGGGCCGAACTTCTTCTCGGCATCAACGGCATAACGCTTGGCTGCGTCTGATTCGAGCAATGCCATCTGATAGTTCAGGACGGCAATTTTCATGTCGGCGAATGCCGGGCCAGCCACTAAAAGCGAAGCCAGGAGAACCAATTGAGTCAACTTACGCACGATGCACTCCTAAAAAATCCGTTATCTGTCGCTAAGGTCAGGCTTTTAGAAAGTCTGGCCGAGGGAAAACTGGAACACTTGGGTTTCTGCATCATTAGGCTTCTTGATCGGCATGGCCAAGCTGAAGCTCAGCGGGCCCAGAGCCGTCACCCACGTCACGCCAAGACCCACAGAGCTGGCCATGTTACTGAAGCCGATGTCGCAATCCTTAGTGTCGCCTTTGCAGTTGGTGTCGAACACGTTACCGACATCCCAGAATACTGACGTACGCAGGGAGCGCTGATCTTTCACGAACGGCATCGGGAACAGGACTTCAACACCACCCTGGATCAGCACGTTACCACCAAATGGTAGCGGATCTTGATCCGGGTCAGCGATGGTGCCTGGGTTTTTACCCGAGCTCGGCGTACTGCGAGGGCCCAAGGTGCTGTCTTTGAAACCACGTACCGAGTTGAAACCACCGGCGTAGTAGTTCTCGTAGAACGGCAGCCCCGAGGTCGAACCGTAACCGTCGCCATAGCCCAACTCAGTGTGCAGACGCATGGTGTAGGTGTCGTTCAACGGTTGGAACAACTGAGCACGGTAATCAAGCTTGTAGAACTGCAAGTCGCTGCCCGGGATGGTCGATTCAAGCACCAGACTCTGCGAGGTACCGCGGGTTGGCAATACGCCCTTGTTCAGGGTCGACTCAGACCAGCCTACCGACGCCTTGAAGTTGAGGTACTTGTCGCCTTCACGGTTTACGAAGTCGAAAATCTCGTCAACGGTGTACTGACCTGTGCTGATTTCATCTTGCTGCACGCTCAAGCCGTAGGTCAGACGCGAGGTATCACTGATCGGATAACCCATCGTGATACCGGCACCCAGGCTGTCAACGGAGTAGTTGGCAACGTCAACGTCCAGCTCTTTGTAGTCAGTGGTACGGTAGAAAACGTTGTAACCCAGGCTCACACCGTCCGCAGTCCAGTACGGGTCAACGTAGCTGAAGTTGTAACGGCTTTGATATTCGCTGCGCGTCAGGCCGATGCTGACCTTGTTACCGGTACCCAGGAAGTTGTTCTGTGTGATCGAACCACCCAGAATCAAGCCCGCGCTCTGCGCGAAACCAACGCTGGCGGTAATGGAACCCGAAGCCTGTTCCTCTACGGCGTAGTTCACGTCTACCTGGTCATCAGTGCCTGGCACTGCCGGGGTTTCAACGTTCACTTCCTTGAAGAAGCCCAGACGCTCAAGGCGCACCTTGGACTGGTCGATCAGGTACGTCGATGCCCAGCCACCTTCCATCTGGCGCATTTCACGACGCAGCACTTCGTCTTCGGACTTGGTGTTGCCGCGGTAGTTGATACGGTTAACGTAAGCACGCTTGCCCGGATCGACTACAAATGTAATGGCAACGGTGTGATTCTCAGGATCGGGTTGCGGCACGGCGTTCACGTTAGCGAACGTATAGCCCTCGTTACCCAGACGGCGAGTAATCAGCTCGGAAGTGGTGGTCATCAGCTTGCGCGAGAAGACCTGACCCGGCTGAACCAGCAACAGCGACTTGATCTGATCTTCCGGCACCTTGAGGTCACCGCTCAGCTTCACTTCGCCGACATTGTATTTTTCGCCTTCGTTCACGTTGACCGTGATGTAGACGTTTTTCTTGTCAGGTGTGATCGATACCTGCGTCGAAGCAATATCCATATTGATATAGCCACGATCGAGGTAGTAAGAGCGCAGACGCTCAAGGTCACCCGACAGTTTTTCACGTGCGTACTTGTCGTCGTTCTTGAAGAACGACAACCAGTTCGTGGTTTTCAGTTCGAACAGATCAACCAGATCGTCTTCAGGGAAGACGGTGTTACCCACCACGTTGATGTGCTGGATAGAGGCAACGGTGCCTTCATTGATGTTGACCTTCAATGCAACACGGTTGCGTGGCTCAGGCACCACTTCGGTGTCTACCGTAGCGGAGTAACGACCTTGTGCAACGTATTGACGTTGCAGCTCGTTACGTACGCCCTCAAGGGTTGCACGCTGGAAGATTTCACCTTCGGCCAGACCCGACTGCTTCAGACCCTTCATCAGGTCATCAGTGGAAATGGCCTTGTTACCGTCAATCGTGATGCTGGAGACGGAAGGACGCTCGACAACCGTAATGACAAGCACATTGCCATCACGACCCAGTTGGATATCCTGAAAGAACCCGGTTTTGAACAACGCACGAGTGGATTCCACCAAACGGCGGTCATCCGCTACTTCACCCACGTTCAGCGGTAACGCACCAAACACACTGCCGGCGGAAACCCGCTGCAGCCCGTTGACACGGATATCAGAGACAGTGAAGGACTCGGCGTGAACTTCGGTGATCATCAGTACGGCGAGAACCGCAGTTAGCAGCAGACGTTTCATGAAGTCCTTTCTTATTTCCAACTGGCAATAAACAAACTGCCGCAAAATGCGGCAGATTCGCAATTCAGCGAAGTGTTTACAGACGGCCCAAATCGTTGACCAGGGCAAGAAGCATCACCCCAACCACCAAACTGATGCCAATCTGCATCCCCCAACCCTGCACCCGATCTGACAAGGGACGACCACGCGCCCACTCGATCAGATAAAACAACAAATGCCCCCCATCCAGTACCGGGATGGGCAACAAGTTCAGAACTCCAAGGCTAATACTCAGATAAGCCAAGAAATTCAGGAAATCCGCGACACCCGACTGGGCAGAAGCGCCCGCCACTTTAGCAATGGTTATCGGTCCACTCAAGTTTTTTACCGAGAGCTCGCCGAACAACATTTTCTTCAGGGAATCGAGCGTCAATACGCTCATGGTCCAAGTCCGCTTTACCCCCTCGCCGACAGCGGCGACCGGGCCAAAACTGACCTCCCGAATCATTGCTGGTGGCCAATCGACGCCTTTGACGCCAGCGCCCAGGTAACCCGCAGCGTCCTTGCCCTCGCCGCGAGAAGCGAGCGTGACAGGCACCTCGACAGGAACACCATCACGCTCAACACGCAACACAATGCGGGCATCCGGACGCTCTCGCACCCAGTCGACGACTTGCTGCCAGTCCTTGACCGGCTGATCGTTCATGGACAAGAGCTTGTCACCGGTTTTAAGGCCCGCGGCTTGCGCCGGGCCTTTCGGGTCAAGTTCTGCCAGTACGGCAGGCAATTCAGGACGCCAAGGCCGAATACCCAGCGACTTGATGGGGTCTGGCTCGTTTGCATTCTTGAGCCAGTCGTGAAGCGTCAGCTGATGGGTGGATTCCACCTCTGAGTCAGGACCACGCACTGCAACCTTTATGGAGCCGCTTTCGCCGAGGCGACGCACCAGCTGCAGATTCACATTCGACCAGCCGCCGGTTGGCTCGCCATCAATGGAAACAATTTCCTGACCCGCTACTAAACCGGCCTGCGCAGCCAGACTGCCGCTTTCAACTGCACCAATGACGGGGCGCACTTGCTGGCTGCCCATCATGGCCAATATCCAGAAGAACACGATGGCCAGCAGAAAGTTGGCAACCGGCCCGGCCGCTACAATGGCAATGCGCTGCCCGACGGTCTTGCGGTTGAAAGACTGGTCGCGTAGCTCCAAAGGCACGTCACCTTCGCGCTCGTCGAGCATTTTGACGTAACCGCCCAACGGAATGGCGGCGATTACGAACTCAGTGCCCTGACGATCATGCCAACGAACCAAAGGCGTGCCGAAGCCCACAGAAAAACGCAGAACCTTGACGCCACACCGGCGCGCCACCCAAAAGTGGCCGAATTCATGAAAAGTGACCAGCACCCCCAATGCCACCAGGGTGCCAACAATCATATAGAGCGCACTCATCTACTTTTCTCCGCATTCACGTCCGGTTTCGGCAAGCACCACCTATTAGCCGTTACGGCTTAACCACTGTTCAGCCCGCAATCTTGCTTTGCTATCAGCGCTAAATACCGCATCCAGCTCGTCTACGGCAACCACTGGTTCACTGCTCAGGACATCTTCAATCAACCCGGCAATCTGCGGGTAACGGATTTGCCCCTTGAGAAAAGCCGCTACCGCCACCTCATTCGCCGCATTCAGCATGGCCGGCGCGCTGTTACCCGCCTCGGCAGCTTCGCGAGCCAAACGCAGACAAGGAAAGCGCTGTTCATCAGGCCGCTGGAAGTCCAGACGCGCCACGGCAAACAAATCCAGAGGCGCGACCCCCGAGTCAATGCGCAGGGGCCATGCCAATGCATTGGCAATAGGTGTGCGCATATCGGGATTACCGAGCTGCGCCAATACCGAACCATCGACATAGTCGACCAATGAATGAATCACGCTTTGCGGATGAATGACCACTTCGACCTGACTCGGCTTGGCATCAAACAACCAGCAGGCCTCAATCAGCTCAAGACCTTTGTTCATCATGCTGGCGGAGTCTACGGAGATTTTGCGCCCCATCGACCAGTTCGGATGAGCACAAGCCTGATCTGGCGTCACACTCTCAAGCGCTGCCAACGGCGTTTCTCGAAAAGGCCCGCCGGACGCCGTCAACAGAATGCGACGCACCCCGACAGCCCCCAAGCCGCGAGCATAATCCTGAGGCAAGCACTGGAAAATAGCATTGTGCTCACTATCGATAGGCAGCAGTACTGAGCCACTGCGCCGCACGGCCTGCATAAACAGAGCGCCCGTCATTACCAGCGCTTCTTTATTGGCCAACAGAATTTTCTTGCCAGCATTGACCGCAGCCAATGTCGGACGCAAGCCAGCAGCACCGACGATGGCAGCCATAACAGCATCGACCTCTGGCGCAGCGGCGGCCTGGCACAAGCCCTCCTCCCCCACCAGCACTACGGTATTAAGTCCGGCTTTACGCAAATCCGCCTGCAACAGGGTTGCAGCTTGATCATCCGGCACCACTGCCACCTGCGGCCTGTGTTTCACACACAATGCAAGCAGCTCAGCGAGCCGGCTATAACCGCTCAAGGCAAACACCTGATAGAGATCAGGATGACGCGCAATCACGTCCAGGGTGCTCAGACCAATCGAGCCTGTAGCCCCCAAAACTGTAATATTTTGCACATGACTCATGACGCTGCCATCCACAGCAATACCGCAAATACCGGAATAGCCGCTGTCAGGCTGTCAATACGATCCAGAACACCGCCATGGCCTGGCAGCAAATTACTGCTGTCTTTAATGCCGGACTGACGCTTGAACATGCTTTCAGTGAGATCACCCACCACCGAAATCAAGACAATAAGGGCTGCGCCTGCCAAAGCGGCGAACATCTGGCTAGCACTCCAACCACGCACCACACCCACTACCGCAGTGATTAACAAGCTCAATAACAAGCCACCCAATACGCCCTCCCAGCTTTTGCCCGGGCTGACCTTAGGGGCGAGTTTGCGCTTGCCAAATTTGCGCCCTGAAAAGTAAGCGCCGATATCGGCCCCCCAAACCAGAACCATCACGGCCATGATCAACCAATTGCCCAGCGGCATAGCCTTGATAAGCACCAGGCCCTGCCAGGCAGGCAGCAGAATCAACAAACCGATCAGTAGTTTGGTTGCCGTTGTAGACCAATGCACCGCGGATTGCGGAAACGTCAGCACCAAATACGTAGCCACCGCCCACCACAAAACCGCTGCACCCAGCACCCAAGGCGCCAGATCAGGAAAAATGTGCAGTCCGAACAAGAGCACAGCAACAACGGCCGCAAATGAAACGCGCGCAATCTGTGCGTCAAAACCTGCCAGACGCGCCCACTCCCATGCACCCAGGGTTACGACCAGGCCGATAAACAGCGCAAAGCCGGAACCCTCGAGCAGGAAAAAACCGCATAAGGCGATTGGCAGCAGAATAAGAGCTGTAATGATTCGTTGTTTAAGCATTAAACCCGGGCTCCAGCCTCAACCTGCTCGCTTGTTTTACCGAAGCGACGCTGGCGAGAAGCGAAATCAGCCAATGCATTACGCATGGCCTCGTGTTTGAAGTCCGGCCAGAACAGGTCGGAAAAATACAACTCGGAGTAAGCAAGCTGCCACAGCAAGAAGTTGCTGATGCGATGCTCGCCCCCCGTGCGAATACACAGGTCCGGCAAAGGCAGATCACCGGTTACAAGACAGGTTTGGAGCAGCCCCGGAGTGATGTCCTCAGGCTGCAGATGACCTGCCTGAACCTCCCGGGCCAGACGCTGCGCAGCCTGCGCGATATCCCACTGGCCACCATAGTTGGCGGCAATCTGCAGAACAAAACGCCCGGCACCTGCGGTGATCTGCTCCGCCTCACGCATCGCAACCTGTAAATCAGGGTGGAAACGTGTGCGGTCGCCAATGATCCGCAAGCTGATGTTGTTTTCGTTGAGACGCTTGGCCTCTCGACGTAGCGCCCTGAAGAACAAATCCATCAAGGCGCTGACTTCAGCTGCGGGACGCTGCCAGTTCTCACTGGAAAACGCGAACAAAGTAAGCACTTCGACCTTGGCCTCTGCGCATACCTCAATCACTGCACGAACAGCATCCACTCCCGCCTTATGCCCGGCCACACCCGGCATAAAGCGTTTTTTCGCCCAGCGATTATTGCCATCCATGATGATCGCGACATGACGCGGCACCGATGATGGTTCAGACTGCTTGGTCTTTTCCATAAAACGCCCAGGCCCTTATACGGCCATCAGGTCCGCTTCTTTCTGCTTGGTAGCTGCATCGATATCGGCTTCGGCTTTATCCGTCAGCTTTTGAATATCAGCTGCAGCACGACGCTCTTCGTCTTCGCTGATGGCTTTGTCTTTAACCAGCTTTTTAAGCTCGCCCAATGCATCGCGACGAATGTTGCGCACCGCAACACGTGCATCTTCAGCTGCGCTACGCGCTTGCTTGGTGAAGCCCTTACGGGTCTCTTCAGTCAGCGCCGGCATGGAAATCAGCAACAACTCGCCGAGGTTGGTCGGGTTGAGGTTCAGACCTGCACTTTGAATCGCCTTGTCGACTGCTGCCAGCATGTTGCGCTCGAACGCTACAACTTGCAGAGTGCGCGAATCTTTAACCGTCACGTTGGCAACGCTGCTCAATGGCGTATCAGCGCCGTAGTACGGCACCATCACGCTACCCAGAATGCTTGGGTGCGCCTTGCCAGTACGGATTTGGCCGAATGCATGGTGCAGGGAATCAAGCGACTTCTGCATGCGCGCTTGAGCGTCTTTTTTGATTTCGTTGATCATTGTTGACCTTCCTCGATCAGAGTGCCTTCAGCGCCGCCATGGACAATATTAAGCAAGGCGCCGGGCTTGTTCATATTAAATACACGTAGTGGCATTTTATGGTCACGGCACAGGCAGATGGCCGTCAGATCCATTACGCCCAGCTTGCGATCCAGCACTTCATCGTAAGTCAGATGATCGAACTTCTCGGCATGCGGGTCTTTGAATGGATCAGCGGTATACACACCGTCAACCTTGGTTGCCTTCAGCACCACATCAGCGTCAATTTCAATGGCACGCAGGCAAGCGGCCGAATCCGTTGTAAAGAACGGGTTGCCCGTACCTGCCGCAAAAATCACCACATCTTTTGCGTTCAAGTGGCGCATGGCTTTACGACGGTCGTAATGATCCGTCACGCCCACCATGGAAATGGCCGACATTACGATGGCGGAGATATTCGCACGTTCCAGCGCGTCGCGCATCGCCAGGGCGTTCATTACGGTTGCCAGCATGCCCATATGATCGCCTGTAACGCGATCCATACCGGCAGCACTCAGCGCAGCACCACGGAACAAGTTGCCACCACCAATCACCAATCCGACCTGAACGCCAATGCCGACCAATTGGCCAACTTCCAGCGCCATGCGGTCGAGCACCTTGGGATCGATCCCGAACTCTTCAGAGCCCATCAGGGCTTCGCCGCTTAGCTTGAGTAGAATGCGTTTATAGCGAGCTTGATAACCACTGCCCTGCTGAGCCATTGCGAATCTCTCCTGCCGCGTTTTATAAAAAATCTGTGCGAGGCCATGTGCGGCCTGCGCTTACTCTAGCTTGGCGCTGCACAGCAGCACCATCGGAACACGACGTTAGCGGTCGGTTCCGCAAGGACAGGCAAAAGCCTCTCCCATTTGAAAAGAGGCTGCGCGCGTGAGCGGGCAGCCTCTTCGGGTCGACAGTTTAAAACCGTCTTATTGCTTGGCTGCAGCCAGCTGAGCAGCAACTTCCTCAGCGAAGTTATCAACTGGCTTCTCGATGCCTTCGCCTACTTTGAAGTAGGTGAAAGAAACGATTTCAGCACCGGCTTTTTTAGCCAGATCGCCGACTTTGATTTCCGGGTTCTTAACGAACGCTTGCTCAACCAGGCTGGCTTCAGCCAGGAACTTGCTGATACGACCGGCAACCATTTTCTCAACGATTTCTGCTGGCTTGCCTTTGATCTTGTCTTCGTTGAGGCTCATGAACACAGCTTTTTCGCGTTCGATGGCATCAGCGGAAACTTGCGATGGCAGCAGGAATTCCGGGTTGCTTGCAGCAACGTGCATAGCGATGTCGCGAGCCAGCTCAGCGTTGCCGCCTTTAAGAGCAACCACAACACCGATTTTGTTGCCGTGCAGGTAAGCATCAACAACGTCGCCTTCAACACGCACCAGGCGGCGAATATTGACGTTCTCGCCAACTTTACCTACCAGTGTTTCACGTGCGGATTCTTGAGCGGCGATCAGCGGAGCTGCGTCGGTCATTTTGTCAGCAAATGCTTTTTCTACGCTGGCAGCAACGAATTGCTTGAAGTCGTCTTGCAGAGCCAGGAAGTCGGTTTGCGAGTTGACTTCAAGGATAACGGCCGACTTGTTGTCGTCCGCAACTTTAACTGCGATAGCGCCTTCAGCAGCAACGTTGCCTGCTTTTTTGGCAGCCTTGATGGCGCCCGAAGCACGCATGTCATCAATGGCTTTTTCGATGTCGCCGCCAGCCTTGGTCAAGGCTTTCTTGCAATCCATCATGCCTTCGCCGGTACGCTCACGCAGTTCTTTAACCAACGCTGCAGTAATCTCTGCCATTTCAAAATTCCTCTTGGATAGGTTTTCAACCATTCCACCCGATCGAACGGGCGTTCAATTCGTTTGAAGCGCACCTCGATACAACATTGCCAGGCGCCATCTGATACAGATACGACGAGCATAGTTACAACAAATGGATTTCGAGGTGGCAAAAAGGGGGCCAAGCCCCCTTTTTGCGTACTGAGTAAACGCTAGGCGTTAATGACTCAGCCTTCAACTACCGCTGCAGCTGGAGCTTCTTCGACGAAAGTGTCGGTGCCGCCAGCAACGTGGTTACGACCACGGATAACAGCATCAGCCATCGCACCCATGTACAGCTGGATGGCGCGGATTGCGTCATCGTTGCCTGGGATGATGTAGTCAACGCCTTCTGGGCTGCTGTTGGTATCGACAACGCCGATAACCGGGATACCCAACTTGTTAGCTTCGGTGATCGCGATACGCTCGTGGTCAACGTCGATAACGAACAGTGCGTCTGGCAGACCGCCCATGTCCTTGATACCACCCAGGCTACGGTCCAGCTTTTCCAGATCGCGAGTACGCATCAGCGCCTCTTTCTTGGTCAGCTTGGCGAACGTACCGTCTTCGGCTTGAATTTCAAGGTCACGCAGACGCTTGATGGAAGCACGGATGGTTTTGAAGTTGGTGAGCATGCCGCCCAACCAGCGGTGATCAACGTACGGCGAACCGCAACGTGCTGCTTCTTCAGCAACGATCTTGCCAGCGGAACGCTTGGTGCCGACGAACAGAATCTTGTTTTTGCCCTGGGCCAGACGCTCTACGAAAGTCAGAGCTTCGTTGAACATTGGCAGGGTTTTTTCAAGGTTGATGATGTGAATCTTGTTACGCGCGCCAAAGATGTATTTACCCATCTTCGGGTTCCAGTAACGGGTTTGGTGACCGAAGTGCACACCGGCCTTCAGCATATCGCGCATATTGACTTGGGACATGGTAGTTCCTTAGTAAGTCGGGTTAGGCCTCCACGTATCCCAACGACCAACCAGCAGCTTCGAGCTGAAGGCACCCAGGTCATCGTGTCGATACGTGTGTGGGTTTGTGCTCTGCGGGCTATACCCGCAAAGCGGCGCATTTTATACCACAAGACGCGCAAAAAACGAAGCGTGGATTTGGACTTTATTGCTAACTCGTTGCCCTACAAGGGTTTACGCTTCCCCTGAAGGTTGAAGCACCCACGTTTTTCGCTTGTTGCTTGGCGCTTCTCGCTTGCCGCTCAATGCTACTGCCGCCACCGAACACTGAGGCCCCTCACAGGAGGCTGCACGCTGGTGCGGTTATGGCACCGGGCAAGCATGGATATGTACTCAGTGCTCCAGTTATATAAACCGCGTACATATCCATTGGATGTATTAAGACTTTCTACGGGTTCCGCCCTTACGGCGGCTCACTTTTGGCAAACAGCCCCAAAAGTAAGCAAAAGGTCCTTGCCCCTGCGTACGGCCCTCGCTGCGCTCAGGTGTCCCTCACTCCGGTCCCGCTCCATGGGCACGCTGCGACGGGCCATCCTTGGCCCGATCGCAGTTCTCCCGGCATCCATGCCGGTCGACCCACTCCGCGAAACCTACACTCGGCCTCCCGACGGGGCGGCAGATCAAGATCAAAAGCCAGATCAAAAGCAGTTCACAAGCAGCGCTTGTGGCTTGCAGCCTTTTGCACAGGGCTTGGAATAGCGCCAGAATGCCCCACTCTGTTAATAGAAGCGATGGCACAAGGCTCATGTTTGAAGCCGACCGTCTGTTAGAATCGCGTTTTTATGGCGGTGTGTAGCTGTAATGTCTTGTCACACACCCGCAATCCCGTTGATGAGCGCCAACGCGCGAAGAGAGCCTGTATGACCGTCACCCTCAAAACCCCCGAGGACATCGCAAAAATGCGTGTCGCCGGCAAACTGGCCGCCGAAGTGCTGGAAATGATCGCCGAGTACGTCAAGCCGGGCGTCACGACTGAAGAGCTGGATCGCATTTGCCATGACTATATCGTCAATGTGCAAAAGGCCATCCCTGCCCCGCTCAACTATAAGGGCTTCCCGAAGTCGATCTGCACATCGATCAATCACGTGGTTTGCCACGGCATACCCGGTGACAAGGCCCTGAAAGACGGCGACACCCTGAACATCGATGTCACTGTTATCAAAGATGGTTACCACGGCGACACCAGCCGCATGTTCCACGTTGGCAAAGTGCCGGTCTGGGCTGAGCGTCTGTCGCAGGTGACCCAGGAATGCATGTACAAGGCCATCGAAATCGTTAAACCCGGCTGCCGCCTGGGCGATATTGGTGAAGTGATTCAGAAGCACGCAGAAAAGAACGGCTTTTCGGTGGTTCGTGAGTTCTGCGGCCACGGCATCGGCAAGGTGTTCCACGAAGAACCGCAAATCCTGCATTACGGCCGCGCAGGCACGGGCATGGAATTGAAAGCCGGCATGACGTTTACCATCGAGCCGATGATCAATCAGGGCAAGGCCGACACCAAAGTCCTGGGTGATGGCTGGACCGCAATCACCAAGGATCGCAAGCTGTCCGCACAGTGGGAACATACCCTGCTGGTGACCGAAACGGGTTACGAGATCTTCACCTTGCGCAGCGATGACACGATCCCGCGCGTTTCCGGCTGATCCGCAGCTTCATTGACACGCGCCTCTATAAAACGAACGTATTTACCCCAAGGAAAGCCAATCGATGCCGCAGGTGGATCCCGAACTTTTTGACCGCGGCCAGTTCCAGGCCGAACTGGCGTTGAAGGCAAGTCCCATTGCCGCTTTCAAAAAGACGATCCGCCAGGCACACGAGGTGCTCGATGAACGCTTTCGTAAAGGGCGCGATATTCGACGCTTGATCGAAGACCGCGCCTGGTTCGTCGACAATATCCTGCAACAAGCGTGGAGTCAGTTCACCTGGAGCGATCAGGCCGATATCGCATTGGTGGCCGTCGGAGGCTATGGCCGTGGCGAACTCCACCCCTACTCCGATATCGACCTGCTGATCCTGCTCGAGAACGACGATCACGAGATTTTTCGTGATTCCATTGAGCGCTTTCTGACACTGCTTTGGGATATTGGCCTGGAAGTCGGCCAAAGTGTCCGCTCAGTGAATGAGTGCGCCGAACAGGCCCGTGCCGACCTGACTGTCATCACCAACTTGATGGAAAGCCGCACCGTGGCCGGCCCTGAACGCCTGCGCCAGCGCATGCTGGAGGTCACCAGCACCGCCCATATGTGGCCCAGCAAAGAGTTCTTTCTGGCCAAACGTGCCGAGCAGAAAGCTCGCCACCACAAATACAACGACACCGAGTACAACCTGGAGCCCAACGTAAAAGGTTCACCCGGTGGCCTGCGCGATATACAGACCATTTTGTGGGTAGCCCGCCGCCAATACGGCACGCTCAACCTGCGCGCCCTGGCCAATGAGGGTTTTCTGGTCGAAAGCGAACACGCGCTGCTTGCCTCCTCGCAAGAGTTCTTGTGGAAGGTTCGTTATGCCCTGCACATGCTGGCCGGGCGAGCCGAAGACCGCCTTTTGTTTGACTATCAACGCAGTATTGCCGAGCTGCTCGGCTATACAGGCGAAGACACCAAACAGACCATCGAAAACTTCATGCAGCAGTACTACCGCGTGGTCATGAGCATTGCGCAACTGAGTGACTTGATCATTCAGCATTTCGAAGAAGTCATTCTCGCTCCGGATGACGAAGCGCCGCCAACGCCGATCAACTCGCGCTTCCAGCTACACGACGGCTATATAGAAGCCACCAGCGATCATGTGTTCAAACGCACGCCGTTTGCGATGCTCGAAATTTTTCTGCTGATGGCCCAACACCCGGAAATCAAAGGCGTACGCGCTGACACCATTCGCTTGCTGCGCGAACACCGTTATTTGATCGACGATGATTTTCGCAACGACATTCGCAACACCAGCCTGTTTATCGAGCTGTTCAAATGCAAGATCGGTATCCACCGCAACCTGCGCCGGATGAACCGCTACGGCATTCTGGGACGTTACCTGCCCGAGTTCGGTTTTATCGTTGGGCAGATGCAGCACGACTTGTTCCACATCTATACGGTCGATGCCCACACCCTTAACCTGATCAAGCACCTGCGCAAGTTGCAGTACACCCAGGTCTCGGAGAAATTCCCGCTGGCCAGCAAGTTGATGGCCAAGCTGCCCAAACCCGAGCTGATTTACCTCGCCGGGCTGTATCACGACATCGGCAAAGGCCGTCACGGTGACCACTCCGAAATTGGTGCAGTAGATGCCGAAGCGTTCTGCATTCGTCACCACTTGCCTCAGTGGGACACACGTCTGATTGTCTGGCTGGTGCAAAACCATCTGGTCATGTCCACCACCGCTCAGCGCAAAGACTTGTCGGACCCTCAGGTAATCCATGACTTCGCCCAGTTTGTAGGCGACGAAACTCATCTCGACTACCTGTATGTATTGACCGTCGCCGACATCAACGCCACCAACCCGACGCTGTGGAACTCATGGCGCGCCAGCCTGTTGCGCCAGCTCTACACCGAAACCAAGCGTGCTCTGCGTCGTGGCCTGGAAAACCCCGTCGACCGCGAAGAGCAGATCCGCCAGACCCAGCGTGCAGCGCTGGACATCCTGGTGCGCAACGGCAATGACCAGGATGACGTCGAACAACTCTGGTCGCAGCTGGGCGATGACTACTTTTTGCGCCACACCTCTGCAGATGTGGCCTTGCACACCGAAGCCATCCTGCAACAACCCAGTGATGGCGGGCCGCTGGTCCTGATCAAAGAAACCACCCAGCGCGAATTCGAGGGCGGCACACAGATATTCATCTATGCACCCGACCAGCATGATTTTTTCGCCGTGACCGTGGCCGCGATGGATCAGCTCAATCTGAACATCCATGACGCGCGCATCATCACCTCCAGCAGCCAGTTCACCCTCGACACCTACATCGTGCTCGACAATGACGGCGACTCGATCGGCAACAACCCCGAGCGCATAGAGAAAATCCGCAAAGGGCTGACTGAAGCCCTGCGCAACCCGGATGATTACCCCAACATCATTCAACGCCGAGTCCCGCGCCAACTGAAACACTTCGCGTTCCCGCCACAAGTGACCATTCACAATGATGCGCAACGTCCGGTGACCGTACTGGAACTCAGTGCTCCCGACCGCCCCGGACTGCTGGCGCGTATTGGCATGATCTTTCTGGAATTCGATCTGTCGCTGCAAAACGCCAAGATCGCCACGCTGGGCGAGCGCGTTGAAGACGTCTTTTTTATTACCGACGAAAACAATCAGCCCTTGTCTGACCCGCAACTGTGCATGCGCTTGCAAGAAGCCATCGTTGAACAGCTGACCGTCGACAAAAACTCATCCCCTGAAGCCTGGCGCCTGAGTATCTGACCGCCGCTGTGTGAGACCCGTACCCGATGAACAATGCTCTAAACCAGTTACAGCCTTACCCGTTCGAAAAGCTGCGCGCCTTGCTTGGCAGCGTGCAGCCCAACGCCGACAAACGTCCGATTGCGCTGTCGATTGGCGAACCTAAACACCGCTCACCCGAGTTCGTCGCCAAAGCCTTGGCCGACAACCTCGACCAGATGGCGGTCTACCCGACCACCCTGGGCATTCCAGCCCTGCGTGAAGCCATCGCTGGCTGGGCAGAACGCCGCTTTAACGTGCCTAAAGGCTGGCTCGATCCGGCGCGTAACATCTTGCCGGTCAACGGCACACGCGAAGCGCTGTTCGCGTTCACGCAAACCGTGGTCAACCGCGAGGATAACGGGCTGGTGATCAGTCCGAATCCGTTCTACCAGATCTACGAAGGTGCAGCGTTCCTGGCCGGTGCCACCCCGCACTACCTGCCTTGCCTGGCAGAACACGGCTTCAACCCGGACTTCGACGCCGTATCGACCGAGACCTGGAAGCGCTGTCAGATTTTATTCCTGTGCTCACCGGGCAACCCGACCGGTGCATTGATCCCGCTGGACACGCTTAAAAAGCTGATCGCACTGGCGGATGAACATGACTTCGTAATCGCTGCAGATGAATGCTATAGCGAGCTGTATTTCGACGAACACACACCGCCTGTTGGCCTGCTCAGCGCCTGCGTGGCGTTGGGCCGCGAAGATTTCAAACGTTGCGTGGTGTTCCACAGCCTGTCCAAACGCTCGAACCTGCCAGGCCTGCGCTCAGGGTTTGTAGCGGGCGATGCCGAGATCCTCAAGGCCTTCTTGCTGTACCGTACCTACCACGGCTGCGCGATGCCGGTGCAAACCCAGCTGGCCAGCATTGCCGCCTGGAATGACGAAGCCCACGTGCGCACTAACCGTGATCTTTATCGCGAGAAGTTCGATGCGGTGCTGGAAATTCTGACGCCCGTGATGGACGTACAGCGCCCGGATGGCGGTTTTTATCTGTGGCCCAAAGTAGAAGGCGACGATGCCGAGTTTTGCCGCGACCTGTTCGCGCAAGAACACGTGACGGTGGTGCCGGGCTCTTACCTGTCCCGTGACGTTGAGGGCTTCAACCCCGGTGCTGGTCGAGTGCGCATGGCGCTGGTTGCACCGTTGGCAGAATGCGTCGAAGCCGCTGGGCGGATTCGCGACTTCATCCTGCGTCGCCGCTAGTTAATCCGCGCCCCATAGCAACTGGCGCAGGCTGCGTTCGGCGACGAATTCGTCGTAATCGAACGCAGCCTGCGCCAGCGTGCTACCCAGGCAGGGGCTATCCCCTACTTAACCGCTCCCAGATTCGCTTCGCTCAAATCCAGATCACGCAGAATCTCGCCCAGCACTTCATCGCCAATTTCGTGATGACGACGCATGCTATACAGCTCCAGTCGCTGCGCACGAAGCGCCTTGAGACGCAGACGCCCCTCCAGCTCATCCATTTTCGACGCCAAAGCCTGTGCTTCCGCCGAGTCATTGAACACGTCGAGTTGATGACGGTACTCAGACATGATCTGCGCCTTCAATTCAGACGCCAACGCTGCCTGAGCCGCATCCGGCTGTTCGTTGGGGTCAACCACCTCTTCGGTTTCCAGGGCATGAATGGCTGCCTCGGCCGTACGGCGCCAGGCCTCACGCACTTCATTGTGCTTGGCGTCGTCTGACGTTTTGGAAATGCCGCGCAACAAGAGCGGCAACGCGATGCAGGCCACGATCAACGACAGCAGAATCACACCTGCCGCAATAAAGATCAGCAATTCACGCTCAGGGAAGTCGAGACCTTCGTTAATCAACAAGGGGATCGACATCACGCCCGCCAGCGTGACCGCACCGCGCACACCGCCCACGGTCAAGATCCAGCAAGAGCGTGCTGTCGGTACCATGGTCAGCTCTTGCTTGCCACGCCAGCGGCGCAGCAGACCGGACAAGCGCCAAATGCTCTGCACCCAGATAAAGCGCAAGGCGATCAGCACCAGGAAAATCACCACTACATCAAAGCAGCGATACATCAAGGTCGGCCACAGATGGGTTTCCAGATGCACAACTGCCTTGATGATGTCAGGCAGTTGCAGACCCAACAGCAAAAAGATCAGACCGTTAAACGCAAACTCCAGAAGCGACCACACACTTCGGTTGAGCAATCGGGTACTGGTCTGGCGCGGCAGCAAATCCAGCCAGCTCTGCATCATGCCCGCCGCCACTGCGGACAAAATGCCTGAGGCGCCCAGACGCTCAGCCAGTACATAGGCCGCGAAAGGCAGCAGCAACATAAATACGACGTGGGTGGCCGGGTCATCCCAGCCACGGGCAATCATCCACGAACGCATACGTCCCACGACCCAGCTCAACGCAACCCCGATGGCAAGACCACCGCAGGCCACCAGCAGGAAAGTGACACTGGCATTGGCCAGCGAAAAAACGCCCGTAATGGCGGCAACCAATGCGAACTTGAACGTCACCAGGCCGGTTGCGTCATTCATTAACGCTTCGCCTTGCAGCATATGCATCAGCGGTGCAGGCAAGCGGCTTTGCGCAATCGCCGAGACGGCCACGGCATCGGTGGGCGACAACACGGCGGCCAGCGCAAAGGCCACAGGCAAGGGTATGGTCGGCAACAACCAGTGAATAAAGTAGCCAGCGCCCACGACCGTGAACAGCACCAGCCCCACCGCCAGGGTCAAAATCGGCCCGCGCAAGCGCCAGAACTCACGCTTGGGAATGCGCCAACCATCCGAAAACAGCAACGGCGGTAAAAACAGAAACAGAAATAACTCCGGGTCCAGCGCCACATGCAGCCCAAGGGTTGGCCAGGCCAGCGCGGCCCCGGCAGCAATTTGGACCAGCGGTAATGGCAGCGGGATAACACGCCCCAATAAACGCGAGACTCCCACCAACATCAATAAGATGAGGACGGTATAAGCGGTTTGCATATCAACAGGTTTCCCAAACAATCAGCGTTCAACTAGACACAGCTAGCAACATTTTGGCATTGCAGACCATAGTAGCGTTTAACGGATCAACCCGAGCCTGAACAAAAGTAGCAGTGCGACGACATGTCACAAGTCCGTGCCAAGCTTGCAGCGGTGCACGCCCAAGGTCGTCGCTCATGGCATAATCCGCCACCGCTCATTTCAGGCATCTCCAAAGGAGGGGCAATTTCAGTGACCGAATCAGACAAAACGTTGCACCTTTTCGGCATCAAAGCCTGCGACACCATGAAAAAGGCTCGCACCTGGCTGGATGAACATGCTGTACGTTACGACTTTCATGACTACAAGAGCAGCGGTATCGACCGTGAACACCTCACTCGGTGGTGCAACGAGCACGGCTGGCAAGTGGTGCTCAATCGTGCCGGCACGACCTTTCGCAAACTCGACGACGAACAAAAAGCCGATCTCGACCAAGCGAAAGCGATTGAACTGATGCTCGCCCAACCCTCGATGATCAAGCGCCCGGTGCTTGAACTCGGTGACAAAACCCTGATTGGCTTCAAGCCAGATCTTTATGCGGCGGCCCTTCTTTAACCTGTGAGCCAAAACCGCCCATTATTTTTGTAAAGAGGTAATTGCATGTCTACTACCCTGTTCAGCGCAGCCTTCGGCGTCGGCACCCAGAACCGTCAAGGCGCATGGCTGGAAGTGTTCTACGCACACCCCCTGATCAACCCGTCGGCCGAGCTGATCGAAGCCATCGCCCCCATTTTGGGCTACACCGGCGGCAATCAGGCAATCACCTTCACCACCGCACAAGCCGCGCAATTGGCTGAAGCGGTCAAACCGGTCGATGCTGCTCAAGCAGCGCTGCTGACCCGTCTGGCTGAAAGCCACAAGCCACTGGTCGCCACTCTGCTGGCCGAAGACGCTGCACTGACCTCCACGCCTGAGGCCTACCTCAAGCTGCACTTGCTGTCCCATCGTTTGGTCAAGCCGCACGGCCTGAGCCTGGCGGGTGTGTTCCCGCTGCTGCCCAACGTGGCCTGGACCAGCCAGGGTGCGATCGACCTGAGTGAGCTGGCCGAGCGCCAACTTGAAGCTCGCCTGCGTGGCGATTTGCTCGAAGTGTTCTCCGTCGACAAATTCCCGAAGATGACCGACTACGTCGTTCCGGCGGGTGTGCGTATTGCAGACAGCGCACGTATTCGTCTGGGCGCTTACATTGGCGAAGGCACCACCGTCATGCACGAAGGGTTCGTCAACTTCAACGCGGGCACCGAAGGCCCGGGCATGATCGAAGGCCGCGTTTCGGCGGGCGTGTTTGTTGGCAAAGGTTCGGACCTGGGCGGCGGTTGCTCGACCATGGGCACCCTGTCGGGCGGCGGCAACATTGTGATCAAGGTTGGCGAAGGCTGCCTGATTGGCGCCAATGCCGGTATCGGCATCCCGTTGGGCGACCGCAACACCGTAGAGTCGGGTCTGTACGTGACCGCTGGCACCAAAGTGGCCTTGCTGGATGAAAACAACCAACTGGTTAAAGTGGTCAAAGCCCGTGAGTTGGCTGGCCAGCCTGACCTGTTGTTCCGTCGCAACTCGGAAACTGGCGCTGTGGAATGCAAAACCCACAAATCGGCCATCGAGTTGAACGAAGCGCTGCACGCTCACAACTAAGCGTCTTTCTGCCACTGACGGGGCTGCGTGCGGCCCCGTCATCAGAGCCCGGAACCCATGCTTTTGCCTTCCCCCTGGCGCGCTGACTTTCCAGCCATCGCGGCCATGCAACGTCAGGACCAGACCTATCTGGACAACGCTGCTACCACGCAAAAACCCCAAGCCCTGCTTGACGCACTGATGCACTACTACGCCAATGGCGCAGCCAATGTGCACCGGGCCCAACACCTGCCGGGCGCTTTGGCGACCCAGGCCTTTGAAAACACCCGCCATAAAGTGTCGCGATGGCTTAATGCCGGCGACAGCGGGCAGGTTGTTTTCACCCACGGTGCCACCTCGGCACTGAACCTTCTGGCCTATGGCCTGGAGCATCTTTTCAATCCAGGCGATGAGATCGTCATCAGCGCCCTGGAACACCATGCCAACCTGCTGCCGTGGCAACAGTTGGCACTGCGCAAAGGCCTGAATCTGGTGGTATTGCCGCTGGAAGACAACGGCACCATTGATTTAAATGCCGCTGCACGCCTGATCACCTCACGCACCCGCTTACTGGCCGTCAGCCAACTGTCCAACGTGCTCGGCGTTTGGCAGCCACTGCACGCCCTGCTGGCTCTGGCCAAGGTGCACAACGCAATCACCGTCGTCGATGGTGCACAAGGCATCGTTCACGGCCGCCATGACGTACAAGCGTTAGGGTGTGATTTTTATGTATTTTCCAGCCACAAACTGTACGGCCCCGACGGGCTGGGCCTGCTGTTTGGCCGCCATGACGCACTGAGCCGTTTGAAGCACTGGCAATACGGCGGCGAGATGGTGCAAGACACCGACTACCAGCACGCGACCTTTCGCCCGGCCCCGCTGGGCTTTGAAGCGGGTACACCGCCCATTGCCAGCGTTATCGGTTTTGGGGCGACCCTGAGTTATCTGAGTAACCTCGATCAAGTAGCCGTTGAAGCTCACGAAACGGCCCTGCACTCTTTACTGGTCGATGGCTTGAAACAGCGCAAAGGCATCCGTCTGCTCGGTTCTGCGCACGTCGCACTGGTTAGTTTTGTCGTTGAGGGCGTACACAATGCAGACCTCGCCCACTTGCTGACAGAGCAAGGTATTGCCGTGCGGGCCGGACATCACTGCGCCATGCCGCTACTGAAAAGCCTGGGGCTGGCCGGAGCTATACGTGTCTCGCTGGCGCTGTACAACGACTCAAGCGATGTAGAACGCTTCTTTGATGCACTCGATAAAGCGCTGGAGCTGCTGCAATGACTTTGCCTGTACAAGCCCAAGCGGCGCTGGACAGCTTTACAAGCTGCTCCAGCTGGGAGCAACGAGCACGTTTGCTGATGCAATGGGGCCAGCGTTTGCCGGAGCTCGATGAGCACGACAAAATCGAGGCTAACCGCGTGCATGGCTGCGAAAGCCAGGTATGGCTGGTGGGTGAATGCAAAGACGGCTACTGGCAGTTTGCTGCCAGTAGCGATGCACGGCTGATTCGTGGCCTTGTGGCGCTGCTGCTGGCACGGGTCAATGGCTTGACTACGCAGGAGTTGAAGCAGGTCGATTTGCCCGACTGGTTCGACCAACTGGGCTTGAGCCGCCAGCTTTCGCCTTCGCGCAGCAACGGGCTGAATGCCGTTTTGCAGCGGATGCGGGAATTGGCATTGAGCTGAAAGCCCCTCACCCCAACCCTCTCCCAGAGGGAGAGGGGGCTAATCGGGGATGCTGTAAAGCCGTAATCGACGCACTATTTCAGTGCCCCGGATCAGGCTGAACAACAAAGGGATAAGGGCTAATCGAGGCCGCTTGTAAAGTGTGTTCGACGCGGTGGTTCAGGTCGCCGAATCCGTTGGAACAACGCGGTCTGTCCCCTCTCCCTCTGGGAGAGGGTTAGGGTGAGGGCTTTGCTTAGCCTTAACCTTCTCTGATGGCCGCCGCACACCCGCCACGATCTTGTCCACGGCCTTGGTCGCCGCAACCATGCCGAACGTGGCCGTCACCATCATCACCGCACCAAACCCGCCAGCACAGTCCAGCTTCACACCGTCCCCGACAAAACTCTTCTGCAAGCAGATACTGCCGTCCGGCTTGGGATAGCGCAGCTGTTCAGTCGAAAACACACACGGCACGCTGTAATGTCGAGTCACAGTGCGCGAAAAACCATAATCACGACGCAGCGTGGAACGCACTTTCGATGCCAGCGGATCATTGAACGTGCGGTTCAGGTCACACACCTGAATCAGCGTCGGGTCAATTTGCCCGCCCGCACCGCCCGTCGTAATGATCTGAATCTTGCGGCGCTTGCACCAGGCAATCAGCGCTGCCTTGGCATTGACGCTGTCGATGCAGTCAATCACACAATCCATATCCGGGGTGATGTACTCAGCCATGGTCTCGCGGGTCACAAAATCCGCCACCGCATGCACGGTGCAATCGGGGTTGATCTGACGCAGACGCTCAGCCATCACTTCGACTTTGTCCCGACCAATGGTCGAACTCAGCGCGTGCAACTGCCGATTGCTGTTGCTGACGCACACATCATCCAGATCAAACAGCGAAATTTCGCCAACGCCGCAACGGGCTATGGCTTCAGCCGCCCACGAGCCAACGCCGCCCACACCCACGATCGCGACATGCGCAGCTTTCAAGCGTGCCAGGCCTTCAATGCCATATAACCGGGCTACACCGGCAAACCTCGGATCTTCTGTACTCATGAACATCACCCTAAAACCGGCGCGCATTATAGGGGGACTACATAGCATTGAGTACTTTTCCTACCAAGCCTGCTTTAATAACTCTCAAAGTTAGAAGATTAGACCTACAAGCAATCGATAGAGATATTTAGGCAGCTTCAACAACCCTCTCTGGATCAGACTCCACGTGCTGTACGCTAGGTCGAAGCGCAGTGTAGGATGCGCGCCGCTTGGTCTTTGCCGAACGATCTTCGTTCCACTCCCTTTGGAACCCGAAATAGTTATGTCATCGCGTAAATTTGGACTCAACCTGGTGGTGGTGCTTGCCATCGCTGCACTCTTCACGGGCTTCTGGGCGCTTATCAATCGCCCGGTTTCAGCGCCCAACTGGCCTGATCAGATCTCCGGTTTTTCGTACTCGCCGTTCCAACAAGGCCAGTACCCACAGAAAGACCAATACCCGTCCGACGAGGAGATGCGTCGAGACCTGGAGATCATGAGCAAGCTCACCGATAACATTCGGACCTACTCGGTAGACGGCACCTTGGGCGACATTCCCAAACTGGCCGAAGAGTTCGGTTTACGGGTGACCATCGGTATTTGGATCAGTCCGGATAAAGAGCGCAACGAGCGCGAAATTCAGAAGGCCATTGAGCTCGCCAATAACTCACGCAGCGTGGTGCGGGTTGTGGTCGGTAACGAAGCCTTGTTCCGTGAAGAAATCACGCCAGAAGAATTGATCACGCTGCTGGATCGGGTGCGGGCCGCCGTCAAAGTCCCCGTGACCACCTCCGAGCAATGGCACATCTGGGAAAAGTACCCGCAACTGGCCAATCACGTTGACCTGATCGCCGCGCACATCCTGCCGTACTGGGAATTTATTCCCATGGAAGAAGCAGGCGAGTTCGTATTGGACCGGGCGCGCGACCTGAAAAAAATGTTCCCGAAAAAACCACTGCTTCTTTCGGAGGTTGGCTGGCCAAGCAATGGCCGCATGCGCGGTGGCGCCGATGCGACCCAGGCTGACCAAGCCATTTATCTGCGCACACTGGTCAACACGCTGAACCGGCGCGGCTACAACTACTTTGTGATCGAAGCCTTTGACCAACCGTGGAAGGCCAGCGATGAAGGCTCCGTGGGCGCGTATTGGGGTGTATTCAACGCGGCCCGCCAGCAAAAATTCAATTTCGAAGGCCCAGTGGTCGCTATTCCGCAATGGCGAGTACTGGCGATTGGCTCGGCTGTTATGGGCCTGTTATCACTGGCCTTGCTACTGATCGACGGTTCCGCACTGCGCCAGCGTGGCCGTACCTTCCTGACCTTCACCGCCTTTCTGTGCGGTTCGGCATTGGTCTGGATTGCGTACGACTACAGCCAGCAATACAGCACCTGGTTCAGCGTGACGGTGGGTATCCTGCTGGGTCTAGGGGCATTCGGGGTATTTATCGTCTTGCTGACAGAGGCCCACGAACTGGCTGAAGCGGTATGGATTCGCAAGCGTCGCCGAGAGTTTTTACCCGTCGAAAGCGACGACGCTTATCGCCCGAAAGTCTCGATCCACGTGCCGTGCTACAACGAGCCGCCGGAAATGGTCAAACAGACCCTCGATGCACTGGCGAACCTCGATTACCCGGACTTCGAAGTGTTGATTATCGACAACAACACGAAAGACCCGGCCGTGTGGGAACCGGTGCGCGACTACTGCGCCACACTGGGCCCGCGGTTCAAGTTCTTCCATGTGGCTCCGCTGGCAGGCTTCAAGGGCGGCGCGCTGAACTATCTGATCCCGCACACCGCGCCTGACGCCGAAGTGATTGCCGTGATCGACTCGGACTACTGCGTTGATCGCAACTGGCTCAAGCACATGGTGCCGCACTTCGCAGACCCGAAAATCGCCATTGTGCAATCGCCTCAGGACTATCGCGACTACAACGAAAGCACGTTCAAAAAGCTGTGCTATTCGGAATACCGAGGTTTTTTCCATATCGGTATGGTGACCCGCAACGACCGCGACGCGATTATTCAGCACGGCACCATGACCATGACCCGTCGCTCTGTGCTTGAAGAACTTGGCTGGGCGGACTGGTGCATTTGTGAAGACGCCGAACTGGGCCTACGTGTGTTTGAAAAAGGCTACTCAGCTGCCTATTCCCACAATAGCTACGGCAAAGGGTTGATGCCTGATACCTTTATCGACTTCAAGAAGCAGCGCTTCCGTTGGGCCTACGGTGCTATTCAGATCATCAAGCGCCACACCTCCAGCCTCATATTCGGTAAAGATTCCGAACTGACACGAGGCCAGCGTTACCACTTCCTCGCGGGCTGGCTACCGTGGATTGCTGACGGCATGAATATCTTCTTCACCATAGGCGCCTTGCTGTGGTCGGCGGCAATGATCATCGTGCCAACGCGGGTAGATCCGCCGTTGCTGATCTTCGCAATTCCGCCTTTGGCGCTGTTTGTCTTCAAGGTCGGCAAGATCATCTTCCTGTACCGCCGCGCTGTGGGGGTTAACCTCAAAGACGCATTTGCAGCGGCACTGGCAGGGCTCGCGTTGTCCCATACCATCGCCAAAGCCGTTCTGTATGGCTTCTTCACCAGTAGCATTCCGTTCTTTCGCACCCCCAAAAACGCCGACAACCACGGCTTTTGGGTTGCCATTTCGGAAGCCCGCGAAGAAGTGTTCATCATGCTCTTGCTGTGGGGCGCGGCCTTGGGGATCTTCTTCGTCCAAGGTCTGCCGAGCAATGACATGCGCTTCTGGGTGGTGATGCTGCTGGTGCAATCGCTGCCGTATCTGGCCGCGCTGATCATGGCCTTTATGTCCTCGCTGCCCAAACCGGTGGAAGCACCTGAGCAGCACCCCGCGACATAAATTGACTGCAACCACTAAACGGCGGCCTATGGCCGCCGTTTTGCTTTAAGATAACCGCCCTTTTGTGCCCTGCCCGCCCGCACTTGACCCGCTTCGGAGCTCATACCATGACGGCCCACGCCGACCTTTCGCCGACCCTGCAACTTGCCTGCGATCTGATCCGTCGCCCTTCAGTGACGCCCATCGACGCCGATTGCCAGAAGCTGATGATGCAGCGTCTGGGCGATGCGGGCTTTAAGCTGGAGCCCATGCGCATTGAAGACGTCGATAATTTTTGGGCCACCCACGGCAAGCACGACGGCCCTGTACTGTGCTTCGCTGGCCATACCGACGTGGTGCCGACCGGCCCGGTGCAAGCCTGGCAGAACGACCCGTTTGACGCGCTGATCGACGAAAATGGCATGCTCTGTGGCCGTGGGGCCGCCGACATGAAAGGCAGCCTGGCAGCCATGCTGGTCGCCGCAGAACGGTTCGTCGCCGATTACCCGGACCACAAAGGCTCGGTGGCATTTCTGATTACCAGCGACGAAGAAGGCCCTGCACATCACGGCACAAAAGCCGTGGTCGAACGCTTTGCTGCGCGCAACGAGCGTCTGGACTGGTGCATCGTTGGCGAACCCTCAAGCACCACTCTGGTGGGCGACGTGGTCAAAAACGGCCGCCGTGGCTCCCTGGGCGCCAAGCTGACCGTTCGCGGCATCCAGGGCCATGTGGCCTACCCGCACCTGGCCAAAAACCCGATTCATCTGGCGGCTCCTGCGCTGGCCGAACTGGCTGCCGAGCATTGGGACAACGGCAATGCGTTCTTCCCGCCGACCAGCTTCCAGATTTCCAACCTTAACTCCGGCACGGGCGCGACCAATGTCATTCCCGGCGACCTGGTGGCCGTGTTCAACTTCCGCTTCTCGACCGAATCCACCGTCGAAGGCTTGCAACAGCGTGTCGCTGACATTCTCGACAAGCACGGTCTGGATTGGCACATCGAGTGGGCGCTGTCTGGCCTGCCCTTTCTAACCGAGCCGGGAGCTCTGCTGGACGCGGTGTCGCAAAGCATCAAACAGGTCACGGGCCGCGAAACCCAGGCCTCCACCAGTGGCGGCACCTCGGACGGACGCTTTATCGCGACCCTGGGCACGCAAGTGGTAGAACTGGGGCCGGTCAATGCCACCATCCACCAAGTCAACGAGCGGGTGCTGGCCAGCGATCTCGATGTTCTGACCGAGATCTACTACCAAACTCTGATCAAGTTGCTCGCCTGATGCTTGCCTGCCCCATTTGCAGTGAGCCACTGAGCGCGGTGGAAAACGGCGTTGTTTGCCCCGCCGGCCATCGCTTTGACCGTGCGCGTCAGGGTTACCTGAACCTGTTGCCGGTGCAGCACAAAAACAGCCGCGACCCGGGCGATAATCAGGCGATGGTCGAAGCCCGCCGCGACTTCCTCAACGCGGGCCATTACGCTCCGGTTGCCAAGCGCCTGGCCGAACTGGCCGCCGAACGCGCACCACAACGCTGGCTTGATATCGGTTGTGGCGAAGGTTATTACACCGCTCAAGTGGCCGAAGCCCTGCCCAACGCCGATGGCTACGCGCTGGATATTTCCCGCGAAGCCGTCAAACGTGCCTGCAAGCGCAACCCGCACCTGACCTGGTTGATCGCCAGCATGGCCCGAGTACCTTTAGCCGATGCCAGTTGCCAGTTTCTGGCCAGTGTTTTCAGCCCCCTGGACTGGCTCGAAGCCAAGCGCTTGCTCAGCCCCGGTGGCGGCTTGATGCGTGTAGGCCCGACTCGCGGTCACTTGATGGAATTGCGCGAGCGTTTGTACGACGAAGTACGCGAATACACCGATGACAAGCACTTGGCGCTAGTCCCTGAAGGGATGCAGTTGCAACACAGTGAAATACTGGAGTTCACCCTAAGCTTGAGCGAACCTCAGGATCGCGCCAATCTGCTGGCCATGACACCCCACGGCTGGCGCGCCAGCGCTGAACGTCGCGCGCAAGTGATCGAACACCCGCAGCCTTTAGTGGTGACGGTCTCGATGCGCTACGATTACTTCGTTCTTCAATAATCAATTTACGGCCTGCGGCACACGCCGCAGACCCGACGAATCCGCGAATGGATTTTTCAGACACGCAGTGAGGACATCCATGCGCCAGCCCGATATCGAGATTTACCTGAAAGAGGCTAAGTCTGGTCACGAACACGTTGTTGAATGGCTTTCTAAGGCTCTGGGCCCTTGTACACCCTGGGTGAAAAAGGGGCAGGTGTGGAAATGCACCGCAGGCGGCATACCCGTCACCTGGATGCCCAACGCCGTGGGTAAATGGAACAGCTTGTACCTGGACAGTGACCAAACGCCTTGGGACGATGACATCGCCTGTGCTCAAGCTGCATTCAAAGCGCTAAATGTCGAAGTGCGTTGCGCACCGGGCACATGGGAAGAGGAGCAAGGTGAAGCAGACGCCGATCGCTGGATCCGCATCAGCGAGGATGGCCAGGAAGAAATCACCTGGAAAACCAATTCCTGAGGTGCAATCAAGCCTTGTAGCAGCTGCCGCAACCTACGGCAGCTGCTACAAAGGACGTTAAAGCCCTACCACATCATCCGCTTGTAAACCTTTTTCACCCGTCACCTGGGTGTACTCCACCTGCTGACCTTCGGCCAGAGAGCGATGGCCTTCACCGCGAATAGCACGGTAATGCACGAACACATCACCGCCACTTTCGCCCTGAATGAAACCGTAGCCCTTGGCGTCATTGAACCACTTCACACTGCCTGTCAAACGCGTAGCCATAGATCACTTCCCCCTTTTTGTTATTAATTGGGCACATTAGTGGCCCGTTAAGAACTTTCGCTAGAACTTACCTTTTTGAAATCAGGTCTTACACTGCATAGCGAAAGAGCTTCGAGTATAAGTCAGCCCGAAAAACACTCAATCAATATTACTTCGCTGCTTTTTTGCCGATTTTCCAGAGATACGGCACACTACCGGGCCGAGTAAATACTCGTTAAATCCACTCACGCAGAAGCCGTATGACCCGTTCCCCATTCCGCCGCCTTGTTTTTGGCGCTCTGCGTCGCTTGCTGTACCTGTGGGTGCGCTCAGAGACGATCAATCAATCGTCTTTGTCCCTCAACCTGGATCGCAGCCGGCCCGTTTTCTACGTCTTGCAATCCCCCTCCATCACGGAACTGGCGGTGGTTGACACCGAGTGCACCAAAGTCGGTTTACCGCGCCCGGTACTGCCCGTTTCTGTTGGCCCTATGATGGAGCCTGCGGCGTTCTTTTACCTGACCCCCGAGCCTGATTGGGTGGGACGTCAAGACAAGCGCGGAGCCCCGCCTACACTGACCCGCCTGGTCGATGGCCTGACCCTGAACCCGGCCGAGGATGCACAAATCATCCCGGTCAGCGTGTTCTGGGGTCAATCGCCCGACAGCGAGTCCAGCCCATGGAAACTGCTGTTTGCCGACAGCTGGGCCGTCACCGGGCGCTTGCGTCGCTTACTGCGCATTCTGATTCTGGGCCGAAAAACCCGGGTGCAGTTTTCAGCGCCTATTCATTTACGCGAGCTGGTAGACCTCAATAAAGGCCACGAGCGCACCGTGCGTATGGCCCAACGTATTTTGCGGGTGCACTTTCGCAACCTCAAAACCGCCACCATCGGGCCCGACCTGTCTCATCGCCGCAATCTGGTCAAAGGCTTGATCAACGAACCGGCAGTGCGCCAGGCGATTCTCGATGAAGCCCAGCGCGAGAACATCTCGCCAGAAAAGGCCCGTGCCCAGGCATTGCGCTACGCCAATGAAATTGCCTCGGACTACACCTACACCGCCATCCGCTTTTTTGAAGTGGTGCTCAGCTGGTTCTGGAACAAGATTTACGACGGGGTCAAGCTCAACCACATCGAGGGCGTACAGAACGTCGCTCAAGGCCACGAAATCGTCTACGTGCCCTGCCACCGCAGCCATATCGACTACTTGCTGCTGTCCTACCTGCTTTTTCGCAACGGCCTGACCCCGCCGCATATTGCCGCGGGGATCAACCTGAACATGCCCGTGGTGGGGCCTTTACTGCGCCGCGGCGGAGCGTTTTTCATGCGCCGCACGTTCAAGGGCAATCCGCTGTACACCTCGGTGTTCAACGAATACATGCATACCCTGTTCACCAAAGGCTTTCCGGTTGAGTACTTCGTCGAAGGCGGCAGATCGCGCACCGGCCGTATGCTGCAACCCAAAACCGGCATGCTGGCGATCACCGTGCGCAGCTACTTGCGCTCATCGCGTATGCCCATTGTCTTTGTGCCGGTCTATATCGGTTATGAGCGCGTGCTCGAAGGTCGCACTTATCTGGGAGAGCTACGCGGAGCGAGCAAGAAGAAAGAATCGATATTCGACATGTTCAAGGTCATCGGCGCACTCAAACAAAAGTTTGGCCAGGTCGCCGTCAACTTTGGCGAGCCAATCAAGCTCGCCGATTTCCTGGACAACGAGCAGCCGGACTGGCGCCAGCAGGAACTTGCCCCGCTGTATCGCCCGCAGTGGTTAAACGCCGCCACCCATCGCCTGGGGGAGAAAGTTGCACAAAAACTCAACGAAGCCGCCGCTATCAACCCCGTCAATCTGGTGGCACTGGCATTGCTGTCCACCAGTAAGCTGGCCCTTGATGACCGTGCCTTGGCGCGCGTTCTGGACTTGTATCTGGCCCTCTTGCGTCGTGTCCCTTACTCGCCGTACACCACATTGCCTGAAGGCGATGGCCGCGCGTTGATTGAGCACGTAAAAGGCATGGATCTGCTCTCGGAACAGAGCGATGCGCTGGGTAAAATCCTGTATCTGGATGAGCAGAATGCGGTTCTGATGACCTATTACCGCAACAACGTGCTGCATATCTTTGCATTGCCATCGTTGCTCTCAAGCTTCTTCCAGAGCGCTTCGCGCATGACCCGCGAACAAATCCTGCGCTACACCCATGCGCTGTACCCGTACCTGCAATCGGAGCTGTTCATTCGCTGGTCACGGGAGGAGCTCGACGCTGTGGTCGATCAATGGTTAGAAGCCTTTGTCGAGCAAGGGTTGTTGCGTTTTGAAGGTGAGGTCTACCTGCGCCCTGCACCTAGCTCACGCCACTTCGTATTGCTGACGCTGCTGTCTAAAAGCATTGCGCAAACCTTGCAGCGCTTCTACATGGCCATCTCGTTGTTGCTCAACAGTGGCCAAAATACCTTGAGCGCTGAAGAGCTGGAAGACCTGTGCACGATGATGGCCCAGCGCCTGTCGATCCTGCACGGCCTCAACGCACCCGAGTTCTTCGATAAAAGCCTGTTTCGGCACTTTATCGAAACATTGCTTGAAGAGGATGTGTTGCGTCGTGATGCCAACGGCAAGTTGAGCTATCACGAGATGCTGGGGGAGCTGGCCGAAGGGGCTGCCAAACGTGTATTGCCGGCCGAAATTCGCCTGTCGATCCGTCAGGTGGCCTTGCACCGCAGCGAAGATGCCGCGGATCAGCCCGAAAACGTCGGATAAGGCTGGCCGTTCCACGAGGATATATCAGCAAAGATGCATGGAAGCGTCTCTGCCTGATTCAACGCCCTGAACGTTCGCTAGGCTGAGTTACATGCCGGTTTAAGCGGCATAAACCCTTTACTCAACAAAGATAAGGACATCTTTTATGACCCCACAAAATACAACTGGCGTTCATGGCGGCAATGGCATTAGTCCAGCAACTGGCAGCATTGGCGCACACGCCTCCACCTCGCAAAAACAGGCCATCGCCAATCCGGTGTTCACCATCAGCATGGGTGAAGTCAAACTCTCGGTATTTGCCCCAGCCTGACCAACCATTAAGTCGGAGCACGCTGAATGGGCATTGCCTCATAGTTGGCGTGTTGACGTATTTATCTTCATTACTATCGTCAATGAGGGTGCTGACAGAAATTCATGGTAAAAAACTTTTCTGAATAAGGTGCGAACTATCTGCGCCAGAAAAAAGGAGATTTACACCCCATGAATAAAATTCTATTGCTCGCACTGACGGTATTGCTCGGAGCTTGTAGCACGATGAACTCTACCCCCCACGCCACACTGGATGGCGAAGTGTATTACCTGGAACGTATCGGCCTGCCAAGTACGGCCACCGTGGAAGTGAGCCTTCAGGATGTATCTCTGGCCGATGCCCCTGCGGTGACGCTGGCCAAGCAAAGCGGCCAGATAAAAGGCCAGATCCCGCTGCCCTTTCACCTGACCTATGACCCTGCCGACATCAAGCCGGGCCATCGGTATGCGATCAGCGCACGAATCGAAAATAATGGTCGCTTGTTGTTTATCAACACCGAACACCACGGCGTCGATCTCAATGCCAAGTCGTTGCAGCCGATTCGGGTGCGCGTCAACCCAGTCGCCTACTGACTGCACCTGAACTCCCTCACCCCACCCCTCTCCCAAAGGGTGAGGGAGCTTGATCTCGGGTGCGGCGTATATTGGCTTTTAGCTTTTGTCCCCTCTCCCTCCGGGAGAGGGTTAGGGTGAGGGGGCGCTTCTTTAAACCTTCTTCACTCTGAACCACGCCGCGTACAGCGCTGGCAAAAACAGCAACGTCAGCGCTGTCGCCACGATCAGCCCGCCCATAATTGCCACCGCCATCGGCCCGAAGAACACGCTGCGTGACAGCGGAATCATCGCCAGCACCGCCGCCAGCGCCGTCAGTACGATCGGCCGGAAGCGCCGCACCGTCGCTTCGATAATGGCCTGCCAGGTGTCCAGCCCCGCGGCTTTATCCTGCTCGATCTGGTCAACCAGAATCACCGAGTTGCGCATGATCATCCCTGACAAGGCAATGGTGCCTAGCATCGCGACAAAGCCAAAAGGTTTGTCGAACAGCAACAGGAACAACGTCACCCCGATCAAGCCCAATGGCGCGGTCAGAAACACCATGACCATGCGCGAGAAGCTGCGCAGTTGCACCATCAACAAGGTCAGCACCACCACAATAAACAACGGCACTCCCGCTTTTACCGAATCCTGCCCGCGCGTTGAATCCTCCACCGTGCCCCCCACTTCCAGCAAATAGCCATCAGGCAGTTCGGCACGCACGTCTTCAAGGGTTGGCAATATTTGCGCGACCAGTGTCGCCGGCTGCTCCTTGCCATAAATATCGGCGCGCACCGTCACCGTTGGCAGCCGGTTGCGGTGCCAGATAACACCTTCTTCAAAACCATATTCCAGCGTCGCAATTTGCGACAACGCTACGCTCTGTCCATTGTCGGTCGGCACCGACAGACTCGGCAGTAACGACAACTCTGTGCGCTCATGAGCCGTGCCGCGCAACAGAATCTCGATCAACTCATTATCTTCCCGGTACTGGCTGACCGTAGAGCCGAGCAGCGTACTTTGCAGGAAACGCGATACCTGTTGCGTACTGACACCCAAGGCCCGCGCCCGATCCTGATCAATATTGAGGTACACCACCTTGCTCGGCTCCTCCCAGTCCAGGTGAACATTGACCACATGCGGGTTCTTACGGACTTTGACCGCCACCTTGCGCGCCAAGGCCCGCACCTCCTCGATGTGCTCACCCGTAATCCGAAACTGAACCGGGTAACCCACAGGCGGCCCATTTTCCAGACGTGTCACCCGCGAACGAACACCAGGGAATTGCTCGTTCAGGGTTTCGATCAACCAGGTGCGCAGACTTTCACGGTCTTCAATAGTCTTGGCCAGCACCACAAACTGGGCAAAGCTGGCCGCCGGCAATTGCTGATCCAGCGGCAGGTAATACCGGGGTGAGCCTGTACCGGCATATGACACATAGTTGACGATGCCTGGATGATCCTTGAGCAGTTTTTCCAGGTGCTTGACTTGATCCGTGGTGTTACTCAACGAGGCACCTTCGGCCAGTTTCAAGTCCACCATCAGTTCCAGTCGGCTCGACGCCGGGAAGAACTGCTGCGGAACCAGCTTGAACAGCATGACCGAGCCGATGAACAACGCTACGGTCAGCGCAATGACCGTCTTGCGCCGACGCACACACCACTCCACCAAGTGCCGTATCCGCTGATAAAACGGGGTCGCATACGGGTCGGGAGCTCCCGCCGCCGCGCCGTGTTTTTCAGCATGCTGTTTCGCCAGATCCGGCAACAACAAAGCGCCCAGATACGGCACAAACACCACGGCGGCGATCCACGATGCCAGCAGCGCAATGGTCACCACCTGAAAAATCGAACGCGTGTACTCACCGGTGCTCGACTGCGCCATTGCGATCGGCAAAAAACCCGCCGCCGTAATCAGCGTACCGGTCAGCATCGGGAACGCCGTGCTGGTCCATGCAAAGCTGGCCGCTTTGAGCCGGTCGTAGCCCTGCTCCATTTTGATTGCCATCATTTCAACGGCAATGATCGCGTCATCCACTAACAAGCCCAGCGCCAGCACCAGCGCACCCAGCGAGATTTTGTGTAAGCCAATGCCAAAATAATGCATCGTGGCGAAGGTCATCGCCAACACCAGCGGTATGGTCAGCGCAACCACCATGCCAGTGCGAACACCCAACGAGAAGAAACTCACCAGCAAGACAATAGCCAGCGCCTCTACCAGCACCTGAACGAATTCACCCACACTGGTTTTCACCGCTGCCGGCTGATCCGACACTTTGCTCAACACCATCCCGGCCGGCAATTGCCTCTGAAGCCGTTCAAATTCAGCTTCCAGAGCCTTGCCCAGCACCAGAATATCGCCACCGTCTTTCATCGCCACGGCCAGGCCTAAAGCGTCGTTGCCCATAAAGCGCATGCGCGGTGCCGGTGGGTCACTGAAACCACGGCGCACATCGGCCACGTCACTGATGCGCAGCGTTCGCTCCCCCACCCGAATCGGGAAACGCTCAATCTCCTCAACCGTTTTGAAATTGCCGCTGACCCGCAATTGCACGCGATCGGTCGGGGTCTCAAAAAAGCCTGCCGTTGATACCGCGTTCTGCTCTTCAAGGGCTTTTTGAACGGCCGCTAGCGGCAACCCCAGGGTCGCGAGTTTAAGATTGGACAGTTCGACCCATATTTTTTCGTCTTGCAGGCCCAGCAGCTCTACCTTGCCAACGTCCTTGACCCGTTGCAGCTGGATCTGGATACGCTCGGCGTAGTCCTTGAGCAGCGCATAGTCAAAGCCCTCACCACTCAAGCTGTAGATGTTGCCGAACGTAGTGCCGAATTCATCATTGAAAAAAGGCCCCTGAATATCCGGCGGCAACGTCTGGCGAATATCACTGATTTTTTTGCGCACTTGATACCAAAGCGCAGGGACTTCGTCCGAGTGCATCGAGTCGCGTGCCATAAAGGTCACTTGCGATTCACCGGGGCGCGAGAACGAGACGATACGTTCGTACTCACCGGTTTCCATGAGCTTCTTTTCGATGCGTTCAGTGACTTGCCGCGAGACTTCCTCGGCCGAGGCCCCAGGCCATAACGTGCGAATGACCATTGCCTTGAACGTAAACGGCGGGTCTTCACTTTGCCCAAGCTTGGTATAGGAAATGCCCCCAACAATGGCCAACAACAGCATCAAGAACAGCACGATCTGGCGATTGCGCAACGCCCAGGCGGAGAGGTTGAAACCCATCAGGCTTACTCCTTGGCCGCCACGTTGATCGTTCGGTTGGAGCGATCAATCGGCCGCACCTCTTGCCCTGAGTGCAACACATGCCCCCCCGCAGCCACGATCCAGTCGTCAGGCTTGAGGCCTGCGAGCACAGGCACACTCTTCTCGCCAAACGGCCCGACCTGAACCGGCACCTGTTCCAGCGTATTGCCCTTAGTGATACGCCAGATATACGTAGCGCCATTTTCAGCACTCAAGGCAGACAGCGGCACCGAGAGAGCGCTGGCCCCTTCGCCCTGTATGTAAACACGGGCACTTTGCCCCAGCTCGGCAGGCACTTTGCCTGCCTGGAAGGCGATACGAGCCGCAAAGGTTCTCGATTTTGGATCGGCCGAAGGTGACAGCTCACGAATGCGACCACTGAAGCGTTGGTCAGGCTGAGACCACAGCTCTACGGAAACAGGCATCCCCAACTTGAAGCGCGCGAAATCTTGCTCAGGCAAGCTGATCAGCACTTCAGGCTCGCCATCGGCTGCCAGGGTAAACACTGTCTGCCCGGCGGCCACCACCTGCCCGACTTCGACCTGACGTTGGGCGATGACGCCATCTTGAGGCGCGCGCAACACGGCATAGCTGGCCTGATTGCTGGCCACTTCCTGTTCTGCCTTGAGCTGCTGGAGTTTGGCTTCACCGGAGCGGTAGAGGTTTTCGGCGTTATCGAATTGCGATCGGCTGACCATCTGCCGATCGAGCAAGGTTTTGTAACGATCACGCTCTGCACGCACCAGATTCAAATTGGCCTGACCGGCAGCAACCTGCGCGCGGTTGACTTGCAACTGCAAGCGCACATCTTGCGGGTCCAGTTCTGCCAGGGGTTGATCAGCCTTGACCCGCTCCCCTTCGTCGACCAGTCGCCGGGTGACTTTACCGCCGATGCGAAAAGCCAATTGCGGGTCGAAACGTGCGCGCACCTCGCCGGGATAGCTTTGACTGGCCAATGCGAAAGGTTGCGGTTGCACCACCAACACTGGGCTGGTGCTGACGTGTACTGGCTCCTCTTGCCCGCACGCGGTTAACAGAAACACCAAAAAGACAGGCACGGCGCGGGGCAAGGCGTGGCGCAACATGGAGATGACCTTTCGCAAATAGGGCTTGGAATATTTATACTGGGCGGCATGTTATTAATACCAAACTCACCAGTCCAGTAATAAACAGAAATGTCTGACAATCGTTTAAACCCCAATTCTGCCGGGCGCCCCAAGGATATGGCAAAACGCCACCTAATCCTTGAAGCGGCTAAAACTTTGTTCCTGAGCAAAGGCTTTGCCAGCACCAGCATGGACGCGGTGGCTGGCCTTGCGGGGGTATCAAAACTCACGGTTTACAGCCATTTCACCGACAAAGAGACCCTGTTCTCGGCGGCGATCATGGCCAAGTGTTCAGAGCAGTTACCAGAATTGTTTTTTGAGTTGCCTGCAGGTGCCCCGATTGATTCAGTGCTGTTAAACATTGGCCGGGGTTTTTACACATTGATCAACAGCGAAGAGTCACTCAACCTGCATCGGCTGATGATGACCCTGGGTAGCCAAGACCCGAAACTGTCGCAAATTTTCTTTGAGGCGGGGCCTCAACGGGTCGTGCTGGAGATGGAGCGTCTGCTGAGCAAGATTCACCACACGGGTGAGTTGCAGATTGAAAAGCCCCTCAATGCGGCGGAGCATTTCTTTTGCCTGATCAAGGGCGGGCCTAACTTTCGCCTGCTGTATGGCTATGGTGAACCCTTAAGTGCAGAGGCTGGCGAGGCGCATGTGCGGGATGTGGTGGGGATGTTTATGAGGGCTTATCGGCCGGATTGAAACCGCATTAGGCGCTGCCCTCACCCCAACCCTCTCCCAGAGGGAGAGGGGGCTGATTAGCGGTGTTGCGAAGACCTGCTCTTGCCTTTAGTCTCCTCTCCCTCTGGGAGAGGGGGCTGATTAGCGGTGTTGCGAAGACCTGCTCTTGCCTTTAGTCCCCTCTCCCTCTGGGAGAGGGCTAGGGTGAGGGGCTTTAAGGCTTCAGCGCTTTTTTCGGGTAAATATCGTAACGGCTCGATTTACCATCCAGCGCATGGCTCGGCTTGGGCCCGGCAATACACGGCGCCTTGCGCGGTCGTTTAACCACAACACGGTGACTCGCCAAGGCCAATGCAGCCTCCAGCAACGCCGGCGCATCATTGTCATCCCCCACCAAAGGCCTGAACAGACGCATTTCTTTCTTCACCAATGCCGTTTTCTCACGGTGCGGAAACATGGGGTCAAGGTAGATCACCTGTGGCGGCTCGCCCTCCCAGTTGCGCATTACGTCAATCGAGTTGCCTTTGAGCAAACGCATACGCGACACAATGGGCGCCACCTCAAAGTCATCAAGCCCGCGCGCCAGACCATCCTCCAGTAGCGCACCAATCAATGGCTGACGTTCAATCAGGCTCATCTCGCACCCCAGACTGGCCAACACAAAGGCGTCTTTACCCAAACCCGCCGTGGCGTCCAGCACCCGCGGGCGAACGCCTTGCTGAATACCGACAGCCTTGGCAATCATTTGCCCGGTGCCGCCGCCAAACAAACGACGATGAGCCGCACCGCCTTCGACAAAATCGACCCGCACCGGCCCCGGTGCATCAGGGCCCAGCTGTTGCAACTGCAAACCTTGCTCCCCAACCTGCAACGCAAAGTCGGCTTGCGCCTCGTCCAAGGGCAGAACCAGACGTTCAGCCCACTGCTCGGCCAAGGCCTGATACGCCTCGCCCAATGCTTCGACTTTGATACGACAGCCCGCTGCTTGCTCAATCATCTAAAAACACGCTCAAAAATTTAATGATCGGCAAACGCTGCCGATAAATGAAATATCCGGCATTTTGCCAGAGCTGGGCGTCGACCGAGAGCTATGTCAGACATTCATTCCACATCTATTGGCTTTATCGCCCCGATTGGCGACTTTGGCCGGCACAATTCGCAGATCACAGGCAGCGTCAATCACCTGTGGAGGGACTTCTACGCCCAGGCGTTGGCCGAACAGGGTACAACCCAAGACGCACCCACAACGGGCAGCGAGCCACTGGCCGTAGATGACAATGTTGAGCCTCAAGGCGGCAGTGAGGTATTGGGCACTATCGTGACCCAACGTCAGTGCGAGGTCGAGGACACCGAGCTACAACCGCCCGAAGCCTTGTTTCTACCCATCGCCGAGTTTGAGCTGGACTTGTTACCGCCGCCCGCCACGCCCTGGCCACCCGAAGAACTCATCGAGCAACAACGTCAGCAGGATTTCACAACGACCTGGGTACGCCCCATCGTTATGGCTTTGGGCCATCCTCTGCCTGATCCCGGCCCGGCTCCTGAGCCGCGACCGTTACACCTGCCCATTGCCGAATTCGAGCTGGATTTGCTCGACAAGCCCGCCGAGCCATACGACCCCCTGACGCTGATTGAACAACAACGGGCGATGGACTTCGATATGGGCTGGGCACGGCCATTGATCATCAACAACCTGCGTTTGGCGGCCTAAAGCAGCCCCAACTGCTCGCTCGCGTGCGGGTCAGACAAATGGGGTAGCGCAGGCAACCCGGGTAATCGATCGCTCAACTGCTGATGGAATCGTCGCGCCAACTCAGGTGCCCGATGATTATCTGGGGTGTGCAGAAACACGTAAGGGGTACGCCCTTCTTCAATCCAGCCCGCTACTTTTTCAACCCATGGGATTAAATACGGATCGTTGGCCTCCAGCTCTGGCCGACCAATAAAGCGCACTTGCGGAAAATTCGTGAAAGCTGCCGGACGTGGCGGCACTCTGGGTTTTTTCGCTTGAGCGTGAAGCACGGCGGGGTCGGTTGAGGTGCAACTGAACAGCGCCCGTGGATCAAGGCAAATGCGCTCGACCCCACGCTCCAAAAGCAATCGGTTAAGCCGCTTTTCGGCATCGCCCCTGGCAAAGAACTCCGGGTGACGCACTTCTATGGCCAATGGCCGCTCAAGAGCGTCTATAAAGCTCACCAACTCGGCCAAACGCTGTGGCCCGAAACTGGCCGGGAATTGTAGCCAAAATGGCGCTACACGCCCTCCCAAGGGCTGTAACAAGTGCACAAAGTCTTGCGCAGCATGAAGGTGCTGGCGTAAGTCCCCCCCATGACTGATATCCCGGGGAAACTTGGCGGTAAACCGGAAGTGCTCCGGCAAGCTTTGCACCCAACGCGTCACCGTGGCAGGTGCAGGACGGGCATAGAAGGTCGTGTTGCCTTCCACCGCATTGAAGACTTGCGCGTACAGACTTAAAAAATCGGCTGGGCGGGCATTGTGTGGGTACAGGCCTTCGCGCCAGGCGTTTTCACTCCAGGACGGGCAACCGAGGTAATAAGGCAGAGGGGCATCATTCATGCGCTCAAATGTACAGGTCCAACCCCAGCACTTCTATTTCCCAATCGACAAAACCTGCCGTCGTCAGGTAGCTGGCCAATGCACTGGCCGCATTTTTACTCATGCCGCGCTGAAAAATCATGTCTTGTGAGCGCACCGCAAGCGGACTGGCACGATCACCCGAAGGTGACGCTCGAGTGGCTTGGGGGGCACTTTCAAACGCCGTGTCTTGGTCGTCCACCGACTCATCAATCAGCGTTTGGCCTTTACGCGGCTTGCGCTTGATGGGGTAAGACTGTGAGGAAAAGCCGTCTATGCGCATGACTGCATGCTCGGGAGCGATAACGGCAATTTAGCGGCGTTGGCCGAAGTTAGCAAATACGCCGCTATGGCACCGCAACGGGCTCGCGCCGGAAGTACGGTTTACGGCCGGGCTTTGGGGGTCGCTACCTTGTCGCGCAGATACACGGGCTGCGCGTCATCTGCGCGAATGGCTTCACCACGCGCCCAAGCAAAGCGCGCCAGGGCCAGCAGGTCTTCGGCGTGAGGCAACATGCCTGCGTCCATCGCATAAGGCTTGAGGCTCAAGCGCTCGGCATAACCCCAGCCGGTGCCCGCGCCAAACCATTCACCACTGGCGCCATCAGGCAAAGCGGCCACCTCGGGCGGCAATACCGCTTCGACACCGGCCAGGCACATTTCGCCTGCCTGCTCGCGATAGCAGCCCCAGTACACTTCGTCCATGCGCGCATCAATCGCCGACGCCACCTGAGTCGCGCCATGCTCACGAAAAGCCCGCTGGGCCAGTACCGCCAGGTTGGAGATCGGTAACACCGGACGCTCCAGTGCAAAGGCCAGGCCCTGCACCACGCCAATGGCGATCCGTACACCGGTGAAGGCGCCCGGCCCACGACCAAAGGCAATCGCATCCACCGCTGACAACTCGATACCAGCCTCGGCCAGCAGGTCTTTGATCATCGGCAACAGCTTTTGCGCATGCAGGCGCGGGATCACCTCGTAGTGACTCGTGACCTTGCCATCGTGCAGCAAGGCAACAGAGCAAGCTTCAGTCGCGGTATCCAGGGCCAGCAAGGTGCTCATCGGTGTTCCCGTCAAAATCAAAAGTGGAAAAAGTGCAGCAGTATAAACAACAACAGCCCGCAAGCGGGCTGTTGTCACAAAGCAAAACCGACTTATCAGCTCAGGGCTTCAAGCACCTTGGCCGTGATCGCCTCTACTGAACCAACACCTTCGATGTGGCTGTACTTTGGCTTGCCTTGGGCAGCCGAAAGCTTTTGATAGAAATCTACCAGCGGCTTGGTTTGCGAATGGTAAACAGACAGACGATGGCGAACGGTTTCTTCGGTGTCGTCTTTACGCTGTACCAGCGCTTCGCCCGTCACGTCGTCCTTGCCTTCTGTTTTAGGCGGGTTGTAGATCGTGTGATAAACACGGCCCGACGCTTCGTGAACGCGACGACCAGCAATACGCTGAACGATTTCTTCGTCTTCGACTGCGATTTCTACCACGTGATCCAGTTCAACGCCCGCTTTGACCAGCGCCTCAGCTTGCGGAATGGTGCGTGGGAAACCGTCGAACAGGAAACCGTTTTTGCAGTCGTCCTGAGCAATACGTTCCTTGACCAGATTGATGATCAGGTCATCGGAAACCAGAGCACCGCTGTCCATTACGCTTTTAGCGATCAGACCCAGTTCGGTTCCGGCTTTAACGGCTGCACGTAACATGTCGCCGGTGGAGATTTGCGGGATGCCAAATTTTTCAGTGATGAACTTTGCCTGAGTACCTTTACCGGCCCCGGGAGCTCCCAGCAGAATTACGCGCATCGATGTGCTCCTCAATTTTTTATTTAAGTGACAGCAGACTCGCCTCTTTGGGCCAATCTCAAAATCGGATTATGGTCGTCAAAACGGCCAAGGGCTGACCAAGATACACAGCCGTCCCGGCCCACACAAGCGGGCCAAAGTAGGAAAAAGTACTAGGAAATGCACCCTTGCGGCCTGGTGTCACAGGGTGCAACCCCACTGAAAAGAATCGTCTGCGCGCCGAGATCGGCCTCAAAACAGCCCTTGGCTCTGCGCGCAGACGCGTCGACAGGGCTTAACCGGTATTGCGCAAGCCCGCTGCGATCCCGGCCACAGTGACCAGCAACGCTTGTTCCAGAGGGCTGTCCTGAGTGGCTTCCTGGCGTCGAGAGCGGGCCAGAAGTTCGGCCTGCAACAGATGAAGAGGGTCAAGGTAGGTATTGCGCAAACGGATGAATTCCAGTGTCTCGGGGCTATGCGCCATTAACTGAGACTGGCCGGTCAAACCCAAGACCACGGAGCACGCCTGCGACAATAAGTCGCGTAGCTGCACACCCAATGGCAGCAACTCGGCAGACACCAGACGCTCGTCATAGAGCCGCGCGATGTCAGCGTCCGCTTTTGCCAACACCATTTCCAACATGTCGATACGCGTGCGAAAGAACGGCCACTGCTCACGCATGCGCGCCAACTGCTCACCTTCACCGCGCGCAAGGGCCTGATTCAGCGCTGTTTCCCAGCCGAGCCAAGCGGGCAACATCAGGCGAGTCTGGGTCCAGCCAAAAATCCACGGGATGGCTCGCAGGCTTTCAATGCCACCAGCGCGACGTTTGGCGGGGCGGCTGCCCAGCGGCAAGCGGCCCAATTCCTGCTCCGGAGTGGACTGTCGGAAGTACTCGACGAACTGCGGATTATCGCGCACGACCCCACGGTAAGCCTTGACCCCGTCGGCCGCCAACTCGTCCATCAACGTCCGCCAAGCGGGCTCTGGCAGAGGTGGCGGGAGCAAGGTGGCTTCGAGCACTGCCGCCAGATACAGGTTGAGGTTTTGCTCGGCAATGTCCGGCAGGCCGAACTTAAAACGGATCATTTCCCCTTGTTCAGTGGTACGGAAGCGCCCCGCCACCGAGCCCGGCGGCTGCGACAGGATAGCTGCGTGCGCCGGGCCTCCGCCACGGCCCACTGTGCCCCCACGGCCATGGAACAGCAGCAATTCAACCCCTTGTTCGTGACAGATATTGACCAACGCTTCCTGTGCACGGTATTGCGCCCAGGCGGCCGCCGTGGTGCCTGCATCCTTGGCCGAGTCGGAGTAACCGATCATCACTTCTTGCGGCCCTTGCAGGTGCGCCCGATAACCCGGCAACAGCAACAATCGCTCAATCACGGGCCCGGCATTGTCCAGGTCGGCCAGGGTTTCGAAGAGCGGAACAACGCGCATCGGGCGTTCAAGGCCGGCCTCTTTAAGCAGTAATTGCACCGCCAGTACATCCGAGGCCGAGCCCGCCATCGATATGACATAGGAGCCTAAAGAAGCGGCCGGGGCAGCCGCCACTTCACGGCACGTAGCCAGCACCTCTGCGGTATCTGCACTGGGCTTGAAGTAACCGGGTAACAGCGGGCGGCGGTTGCTCAGCTCGCGCAACAGGAAAATAAGACGGGCATCCTCGTCCCAGTCTTCATAGCGTCCCAGCCCGAGATAATCGGTGATTTCTGTCATGGCCGAGGCGTGTCGTGCTGCATCCTGACGCACATCAAGGCGCACCAGAAACAGGCCGAAGGTCACGGCGCGGCGCAAACAATCGAGTAACGGGCCGTCTGCAATCACGCCCATGCCACAGGCGTGCAGCGATTGATAGCACAGCTGCAACGGCGCCAACAGGTCGCGATTGTCTTGAAGCACTTCTGGCCCAGCGTCTTGCGACGTGCCCAACGCGCTATGCGCCCAGTTGCGGGTGGCCCGCAAGCGTTCACGCAGTTGTTTCAAGACCGCACGATACGGCTCGGCACTCTCCCCCGCCTGCGCCAGCAATTGCGGCGTAGCCTGTTGCATCGACAGGTCGGCCGCCAGTTTGTTGATGTCGCGCAGGTATAAATCAGCGGCCATCCAGCGAGCCAGTAACAGCACTTCGCGGGTTACGGTGGCGGTCACATTCGGATTGCCATCGCGGTCGCCGCCCATCCAGGAAGCAAAGCGGATCGGTGCGGCCTCCAGCGGCAAATGCAAGCCGGTGGCCGCATGCAGCGCTTTGTCTGCCTTGCGCAACATGTGCGGTACGGCGTGCCAAAGTGAATGTTCGATCACCGCAAAGCCCCACTTGGCTTCATCGATCGGCGTTGGCCGGGTACGACGAATTTCCTCGGTGTGCCAAGCCTCGGCAATCAGCCGTTGCAAGCGTTGTTCAATCTCGGATTTTTCGGCAAGGGTCAGATCACGGTGATCTTGAGCGGCCAACTGTTCGGCAATCGCGTCGTACTTTTGGATCAACGTACGCCGGGTCACTTCAGTGGGATGCGCCGTCAGTACCAGTTCAATTTCAAGACCACTGACTTGCCGCGCCAGCGCCTCGGGTTCATGCCCTTCAGCCAGCAGACGATCGAGCAACTGAGGCAACACCAGAGCTTCAAAGGGCTGGGCTTGACCCTCTTCACGCCGATGGATGAGTTCGTATTGCTCGGCGATATTGGCCAGGTTCAAAAACTGGTTGAACGCCCGCGCTACAGGCAGCACTTCATCGTCGCTCAGGGCGTCCAGAATCTCACTTAATTCCTCACCGGTAGTGCCGCGCCGGTCTGCCTTGGCACCTTGGCGAATCCGCTCGATCTTGGCGAGAAATGCGTCGCCGTATTGGTCACGAATCGTATGGCCCAACAGCTCACCCAGAAGGTGAACATCATCGCGCAAGCGTGCATCAATATCGGTCATCAGCAAATTCTCCGGCAGTGAGCGGGGATGTTCGTGCCTCAAGAGTCGTTGCAAAGGCTGCTTTTGACAAGGCGCTGAAGCGTGAAATGGGGGATTAAATGCCTGACCAATCAGTCAGGAATTTTTTAGGCCAATTGCCACCTTTTATTTTGAACTATTCAAAAACCGCTCGGGTCACACCCATTAACCATCACTGCTGGAACGTGTGTTCCAACCCTCTGGCTGGCGCTTCGGGGTGATGGAATCAGTTTTTTTAAGGAGCTTCCCAATGGAGTTGAAGACCATGATGACCCGCACTGTCAAAACCACCTCACCTCGCCTGCGCGGTCTGAAACTGGCTGCCCTGGCAATCGGTACCAGCTTCGTTCTGGCCGGTTGCGCGGGTAACCCACCGACAGAGCAATACGCCGTCACTCAGTCCGCTGTGAATAACGCCGTGAGTGCCGGGGCTACGGAATACGCCCCGGTAGAAATGAAAGCGGCCCAGGACAAGCTCAAAGAAGCAGAGCTTGCCATGCATGACAAAAACTACGAAGACGCCCGTCGCCTGTCCGAACAGGCGGAGTGGGATGCTCGTGTAGCAGAACGCAAAGCGCAGGCTGCAAAAGCCGAGAAAGCTGCACAGGATGCTCAGACAGCCGTTCAGCAACTGCGTCAAGAAGGCATGCGCGGCCTTAATAAGTAATCGCCGCCCTTTTTGACTGCACCTGACGACCCAGCATTCCTAATTGATAGAAAGGACTAAACATTATGCGCAATAAAGTCATGATTCCTGCCCTGTTGGCCCTGAGCGTAGGTCTGGCCGCGTGCTCGCACCAGCCAAACGTCAACCTGGAAAATGCCAAGACCAACTTCTCGGCCCTGCAAACCAACCCTGAAGCCACCAAGGTTGCCGCTCTGGAAACCAAAGACGCCAGCGAGTGGCTGGACAAGGCTGAAAAGGCCTACATGAATAAAGAGGACGACTCGAAAGTCGACCAGTTGGCTTACCTGACCAACCAGCGTGTTGAAGTCGCCAAGCAAACCATCGCGTTGCGCACAGCTGAAAACAAACTGAAGAACTCCGGCTCCGACCGTGCACAGGCCCTGCTGGATGCGCGTGACGCCCAGATCAAAGCGCTTCGCGGTATGAATGCCAAGCAAACTGAACGCGGTACATTGGTGACCTTTGGCGACGTACTGTTCCAGTTCGGCAAGTCCAATCTGCAACCCAACTCGCGCAACAACATCAACACGCTGGCCAACTACCTGATCCAGAACCCGGATCGCAAGGTGATTGTTGAGGGTTACACCGACAGCGTCGGCTCGGCTGCTTTCAACCAGACCTTGTCTGAGCGTCGTGCTGAGGCAGTGCGTGCGGCTCTGGTTAAGGCTGGTGTAGATCCTACCCGCATCGTGGCCCAGGGCTATGGCAAGGAATACCCGGTAGCGAGCAACGCTACTGATTCGGGCCGTGCTCAAAACCGCCGCGTTGAAGTGACCATCTCCAACGACAACCAGCCGGTAGCGCCGCGTTCGTCGATGCAGTAAGCGCTTGAGAAAAAGCCCCGCCTGAGAAATCAGGCGGGGCTTTTTGTTGTTCGAAAGAAAAAGCACGGCGCGCTATTCAGCGGTCTTTAAAATTACCGGGCTATTCGAAAAAACACTAACCAACTGGTATTTCTGACAGTGATCCCTGTCTTCAAAACGCTTATAAATAGTGCTCGCAGATCACCGATCTGATTGCACTCATAAACACGTTGATTGCACCAGATAACTTACCGAGCTTTGTTATGTCGAGGGATCAACATGCCTGCCAAATCTAAAAACACAGTACCCCACCAACTATCTGCCTCAACAATGCCCGACATGAGTAACCGACAAATCATCATGGGCTTTTGGCATAATTGGGCAGAAGGCGAATGGAGCGGAAGTGGTTATCAGCAAGGCTCCTTCAAGAACATGTCACTGCTCGATATACCTGAACACTACAATGTCGTAGCGGTAGCCTTTATGAAAGTTGCGGCAGGCAGTACAGACCCCATCCCCACCTTTAAACCCTATAACGAAACGGATGAAGAGTTCCGTCGACAAATAGGCGTACTGAACGCCCAAGGCCGTGCAGTACTCATCTCCTTAGGGGGAGCAGATGCACACATCGAACTGTCGAACGCCGATGAAGACGCATTGGTTGAGCGCATTATTTATCTGACAGACACTTACGGTTTTGATGGCCTTGATATAGATCTTGAGCAAGCGGCGATTATAGCCAGGGACAACCAAACTGTTATCCCCGCTGCCCTCAAGCGAGTGAAATCTTTATATCGCGAACAGGGCAAAAACTTTATTGTGAGCATGGCGCCTGAGTTTCCCTACTTGCGCAACGACAATAGTTACGTCCCCTACATCACGTCGTTAGAAGGTGATTATGATTTCATTGCGCCGCAATTTTATAATCAGGGCGCTGATGGCGTATGGGTTGACGGACTTGGCAACTTAAAACAAAACGATGACACCGTGAAAGAGGACTTCCTCTATTATTTAACCGAAAGTATCGTGACAGGCACACGCGGCTATATAAAAATCCCTCACGAAAAGTTTGTTATTGGTTTGCCGAGCAACAATGATGGCGCCGCCAATGGATACGCCTCAAATCCACAAGATGTGATAAAGGCACTGGAGCGTCTTAAAGCCGCCGAACTGCCAATAAAAGGCCTTATGACGTGGTCGATTAATTGGGACGCTGGGAAGACTAAATCAGGCGTCCCTTATGATTGGGAGTTTATAACACGCTACGGATTTATAGCGGGCGGTGAAACGCCGAACCCGGAAAAACCCTCAACGCCGAGTGACGTCCTATCGATTGCCATAACGAAAACTGAAATTGCGTTGGACTGGAAACTGTCAACAGGCCCTAATCCGATTGTTCATTATTGGATTTACCGTGACGGTAAACCCGCAGGTCAGAACCAAGCCCCCCCTTTTACCGATAGAAACTTACAACCCGACACGCTTTACAACTATCAAATACTGGCAAGAGACAGTCTGGGTAACAGCTCTGAATTAAGCGCCATTCTGCCTGTACGCACGGCAGGTTCAGGCGACAGTGAGAGTGAGTGGAAGCAAGAAACCTGGTATGCGGATAACTCAAGCGTCACCTATCTCGGGCTGGCGTATCGCTGTGTGATGCAGCACACCGCTATCGAGTTCTGGACACCGGATAAAGCCACGTCACTTTGGCAGCGCACGTAAAACCCGCGTTATTGCTCTCACTCTCTTTTACACCTGAGGCCTACCATGTTAAAAGTTCGAGCCAAAAATGTAATTAGCCGAGGCAAACAGCTGCGCCACGGTCACGTTTTTTCGCCCGCATCACGTGCGTATTTTGCGTGGGAAGCAGGCGACCTGGAAACAGGGCAATTAAATCAGCGCGAATCCGGTAAATTTTTTCCAGCCAGGGTCGAAAAGTTACAGGATGCCTATGCCCCTTCAGACATTGTTAACCTGGCGCCGCCCCCTGATGGAAAGATTGCCAGTGCCAACCAGGGCAACGGAGAGTTTCTGGATAAAGCCGGTACTCATTGGCAAAAACATGAAGTTCGTGGGGGGGAGGTGCTGGATATTTCCTGGAATTTTTCGGCGGCCCATACCACACGTCGTTGGAATTACTTCATCACAAAACCAGGGTGGGACCCTCAACAGGTATTGGCCCGGGATCAATTTGAACCTGAACCCTTTTATACCGTCCAGATCAACCTTAAACCTTATTGGGAGCATGGGGATGCGATGATGCCTTCGTCGCCCACCACCCATGAAGTGCCTCTGCCACTGCGTGAGGGCTACCATGTTTTGCTGGCTGTATGGGAAGTGGCAAACACTGGAAATGCGTTCTACCACATACTGGACCTCGACTTCATCGCTGATGAAGGTGGGGGGGAGCGCCCGACTACGCCTGCCGACTTCACCGCCAGCGATGTTACTGACAAGCACGTCGCATTAACGTGGAGTGCCTCAACGGGTACAACCCCGATTGCTACTTACCGCATAACGCGCAATGGCGTCACGACAATTGATATTGATGCTCCACTGCTTGACTGGACTGACAACAGTGTTGCCCCGGATACGTCTTATACCTATTTCATCAGTGCTATTGACGAACTCAATAATATTTCTGCTCCAAGTCGAGCTATCAACGTTCTTACGTTGGGTGAAGGGGGGCAAGATGGGCCACCTACTGCGCCGAAAAGCTTGCACAGTATGAAACAAACGGCTAACAGCGTGAGCCTGATGTGGGGAGTGTCCAATGGCCCCTCACCTGTTACGCACTACATCATCTTTCGCGATGGACGAGAAGTGAGCCGGGTGAGTGGTACTCAAACGTCCTATGAAGATGCAGGCTTGACGCCGGAAAGCGAATATCGCTATTTCGTAGCCGCTCTTGACCAACGAGCCCAATGGTCGGTTCCCAGTAATGTGATCAGCGTCAAAACAGAGGCAGATCAGGGAGGCGGCGAGGATAACCCTGCCTGGAAACTTAATACCCTTTATCAAACTGCAGATTTGGTAAGCCACAAAGGCACTAACTGGCGTTGCTTGCAGTCCCATACTTCATATACCGAAGACTGGGCTCCCGGGCAGGCCTCCAGCGAGGTCCTGTGGGCAGCGGCAGCAAAACGATAAAAAACAGGGGGAGCTTAATGCTCCCCTGCTTTTATTGAGACTGTTTAGGGGTTTCCTGACCCACACAGCGAACCGCCTGTTTCTTGTTGTTCACCAACACCCCCGTCAGGCCTTTTTGCTCGGTATCAAACAGCACGATAACCCCGTCAATGCATTGCGCCACTTCCTTGGCCGGGGTCAGCGACACTTTGTAGTCTTCGCCAGGAATGGTTTTGAGCATGGTGTAATCACTGAGCAACAACGCGTCTTCGGGCTTGGCGAAGTGCAGGTAGCCGTAATACCACAGGCAACCAACCGTGCCGATGATGCTGCATATACCGGTGATGATCAGGGGAATAGCGTTACGCTCTTCACTCATTGCGGACTCTCTGGCTGGATCGCTTTATTGGAATTCAGGGGAGCTGGGTAATTGGGGATTTCTCCCAGTCGACGTACGCCATCGAAATGCTGCGGGTCATCCAGATAGCGCAGCATCACCTGACGCCAGATGGGGTCGGCAAACGTCTGTACATGACCGCCGCGGGTCAGCTGCAGCACTTTGGGGGGCGGCGCCGCCTTATACAGTTGCAGACCATTGGAGAGCGGTACGATCGGGTCATCCAGACTGTGGAAGATCAGCATGGGCACACCCGTGACTTGCGGTATCGCATACACCGCGCTGTCGGCATCCGGCACCCACCACGACAACGGCACTTGCAGGGGCCAGGTCAACCACGACGTGCTCAAGGCGAACTGCCCTACTTCGCGGTAACTGGCCGGCACCCCATCGAGGATCATCGCTTTAATACGCTGGCGCTGTTCAGGATGCTGGCTCAAGTAATGCAGGCCCATTGCCCCGCCCAAACTTTGCCCCAGCACGATCAACGGCTGACCTTGAGCTTGAGGCTGTTGCTGCAACCATTTGAAAGCGGCATCGATGTCCTGATACACCGCTGGCAACGTGGGCGAGCCTTCGGACAAGCCGTAACCGCGATAATCAAGCATCAACACTTGGTAGCCTTGCTCGGGTAACCAGGCGGTAGCGCCCAGGTGATAGGCCAGATTGCCGCCATTGCCATGCAAGTGCAGCACGGTGCCTTTAAGGGGCACGCCTTTTTTGGCCGGTAGCCACCAACCGCTCAGGCGCGTGCCATCAGCGGCAGTCAGCGTGACCTCGCGATAGTCCAGACCGGCCGCAGCAGGCGTGATCGGCTGGCCAGGCTCAGGATAAAACAGCAGTGAGCTGCATCCGCTGAGGGCTAACAGCAGGCAGAGTGCAGCCAAGGTTTTCATCAATTGAATACTCGCGTGAGGATGGCATACCCCGTAGCAGCTGCCGCAGGCGGCGTCCGGCGACGGAGTCGTCGTGAAATCAAGCGGCGCGCAGCTTCAGGTTGACCACAACCTGAGGGTTTACGATCGCTGCGCAATCGGACGCAGCCTTCGGCAGCTGCTACGAAACGAAGCAAGCAAGCCTTAAAGAATGTTGGAATAGTCCGCCTCGATACGATCCAGGCTCAGGTGGTTGAGGAAGTTGGAGAAACACATCCAGGCCGAAAGCGCGTTCATGTCGCGGAACTGATCCGGCAAATACTTGGGCGCAACCACCAGCCCCTCATCGACCAATTGGCGCAAGGTTCGCATGTCTTCCAGTGTGGTCTTGCCGCAGAACAACAGCGGCACTTGCTCCAGTTTGCCTTTGCGCACGGCCAACTGAATGTAGTTGTAAACCATGATGAAGCCTTTGAGGTAGGACAAGTCTTTGGTGAATGGCAGGCCATTTGGCACCGATCCACGAAAAACTCGACTCGCATTGCCATAGCTTTGCGACATCTCGAAGCCTTGCTCGCGGAAGAACTGGTACACCTGCATAAAATCCGCGCCCTCCTCCACCATATGAATGGCACGCGTGCGGTTAGTTAATTTGCGAAGACGGCTGGGGTACGAGGCAAAGGTGATGACTTCCATGAGGATCGCCAAGCCTTCCTGAGTGACCGTGGACGACGGTGGCCCCTTGGATAAAAAGGTACAGATGGGCTGATTTTGCCCGTTTAACGTGGTGCCCACGTGCACCAGCCCTTCGTGCACTTCCAGCGCTCGAACGTCACGCTCGTTGAACATCGCATCACTGCGAATTTTAATGTAGTCCGCACCCGCCGCAGCGTCCGCGACGATGCCATCCGATTCAAACACGCGAATGGTTTCTTCGGCCTCGCCAAACACTTTGTTCAAACGGGTTTGCAGCATGTTCACGGCATCTTTGGCGGTCAAGGTTTTAGCTTCGTCCTTGAGTGCACCATGCCCGTCAATGTTGTCCAGGTAATCCGACATCATCAGCCCCAAATCAGCCAGCGTCGGGTCTCCGGCATGAAAGGCGTCGGATGCGGCGCCATACAACTCCTGGGAAATCAGCCCGAAGTCTTCAGTGCCTCGCGCTTCGAGCATGCGCACCACCATTCGGTACTCTTTGCACATACGTCGCATAATCTGCCCGACCGGGTTGAACTGACCCAGCTGGCGAGTGATGTCTCGTTCGATGTTCTGAAATTCGGATTTAACCGCCGCAGAATCAAACGACAGTGGCCGCCCTTGGTAATACTCGCGCGTGACGGCCGGCATCTCCTTGCCCTTGGACTTGAGAAAGCCCTGACGGATGCTGTCATCCCACTTCACCGCATCCAGAACACGGATAGGGGTTTGTGCCAGCACAATACGGTCTGACAGTGTGCGTATCGTGCGCTGGTAGTCGTCCACCCGCAGCTCCTTCAATAAATGGCTTACTTGGCCACGCGCTTATAGCGGGCCGCTTCGACAAAGACGTCAGAGTTGGCCGGGTCGTCCAGGTAGGCAAACACTTCGGCTGAGGGGCTTTGGATTACAGTCCCGGCGCCTTCGGCGGTTTCGACCGGCTCGCCACTCAATACCGACTGACCGATGGCCTGCTTGATTTGATCAAGGTCCAGATCGTAAATCACCAGCTCACCGTTATCGGTCAGTTCAAAACCGCTCAACGTGTAATGCCCCCCCAGTTTTGCCGGCAGCGCTGCCGAGGCATACCAACGACTGCCGTGGCGAGCGACGATAAACGGATAACGTTCGCGGACTTTGGGCTCACCCTTGGGATACGCAACCGCCTGATAGTGCGTTTTGTCGACGGCACTGATCTCAAGATTACGCGCCTGGCCCCAGGCATCCTTGCTGACCCACTTACCCAACAGCTGCTTTGGCGCCGGCTGTGCAATCAACGGCGCCTGACTAAAGGTCACCAGGCAACCGTTCAACATTAAAAACGACAATGCCATGAGCATTACGCGCCAAACTTTCATGCCTGCTTCCTTCTATAGAGCGGCCAACACCAAGTGCATGTAGCGCGTGAGAATAGCCAGCCGGTCATCATCCGCCTCGAGCTGCGCGCCATCCAGTAGCGCCTGATACTCCATCCGTCCGATAATCGCCGTCAACACTTTGGCATCCTGCTGAGGTTGCGTGGAGCCTAGCACCTCAAATATCTGGCCGGTGCCCTGCAGGAAAATTTGCTGGTGCGAACGCACCAGCGTGGCCAATCTCGGGTTGATTAACGCCGCCTGATGGAAGGCTTGCTCTGCCAATAAATAATCACGGCGGGTGATTAATTGATGCTGGAGGTACTCTGCAACCATCAAGGCAATTTCATCGGCCAGCGCAGCGCGTGATTGCGCACTGCCATTACCCTTGGCCACCAGTTCGCGCAATTTGCCTTCTGTGCTTTCCCACAGTTTGGCCATGAAGGCTGCGCTGCGCTCCACGTACTGAGCGAACGTGTCGTTGAGCAGGTCGTCAATGTCTTTGAAGTAGTAAGTCGTTGCCGATAATGGCACCCCGGCTTCTGCGGCGACCGCCCGGTGCCGTACACCACGCACCCCGTCACGCACCACAATTCTCATGGCTGCATCGAGAATCAGTTGGCGGCGCTGCTCACTGCCCTGGCGGCTGGCCTTGCGGCCTTGGTATTGAACACTTTCGGCCACGGCCACCGCGACATCGACCGCACCTTCTGAAGACCTGACAAGGTTCACGATAAATTCCTTTTAAGGTTGAAAGTCATCCCGCAGCTACCGTCAAACAGACAATAAAAAGCCGCCTTTAACGGCGGCTTCTTGATAGGGCAATGTTACGCCTGCGCACGCATGTGCGGAAACAGGATTACGTCACGAATCGAGGGGGAATTGGTCAGCAACATGACCAGACGGTCGATACCAATGCCTTCACCGGCGGTCGGTGGCATGCCGTATTCCAGAGCACGTACAAAATCAGCGTCGTAGTGCATGGCTTCGTCGTCACCGGCGTCCTTGTCCGCAACCTGAGCCATGAAACGCTCAGCCTGGTCTTCTGCGTCGTTCAACTCGGAGTACGCGTTGGCAATTTCACGGCCACCAATGAACAGCTCAAAGCGATCGGTCACGTTCGGGTTCTCGTCGTTACGACGGGCCAGCGGCGACACTTCAAACGGATACTGAGTAATGAAGTGCGGCTGCTCCAGCTTGTGCTCGACCAGTTCTTCGAAAATCATCACCTGCAGCTTGCCCAGACCTTCAAAGCCCAGCACCTTGGCGCCGGCTTTCTTGGCAATGGCGCGAGCCTTGTCGATGTCGTTCAGGTCGTCAGCGGTCAGCTCAGGGTTGTACTTGAGGATCGAGTCGAACACTGACAGACGCACGAACGGTTCGCCGAAGTGGAACACCTTGTCGCCGTACGGCACGTCGGTTGTGCCCAGAACCAGTTGCGCCAGTTCGCGGAACAACTCTTCGGTCAGGTCCATGTTGTCTTCGTAATCGGCGTAAGCCTGATAGAACTCCAACATGGTGAATTCTGGGTTGTGACGAGTCGAAACGCCTTCGTTACGGAAGTTACGGTTGATCTCGAACACTTTCTCGAAACCACCGACAACCAGACGCTTGAGGAACAGTTCCGGCGCAATGCGCAGGTACATGTCCATATCAAGGGCATTGTGATGGGTTTCGAAAGGCTTGGCTGCCGCGCCGCCCGGAATGGTTTGCAGCATCGGCGTTTCAACTTCCAGGAAGTCGCGTGCCATCAGGAAGCTGCGGATGTGGGCAATGACTTGCGAGCGCACACGGAAGGTGTGACGCACGTCTTCGTTAACGATCAGGTCAACGTAACGCTGACGATAGCGTTGCTCGGTGTCGGTCAGACCGTGGTGCTTGTCCGGCAGCGGACGCAGCGACTTGGTCAGCAGGCGCACGCTGGTCATTTCAACGTACAGGTCGCCTTTACCGGAGCGGGCCAAGGTCCCTTCAGCGGCGATGATGTCGCCCAGGTCCCAGGTTTTGACTTCGGCCAGGGTTTCTTCCGGCAGGGTCTTGCGGTTGACATAGACCTGAATGCGGCCGGTCATGTCTTGAATCACCATGAACGAGCCACGGTTAAGCATGATGCGACCAGCAACCTTGACCGGGATCGCGGCTTCTGCCAGCTCTTCCTTGGTCGCTTCGGCGTACTGCTTCTGCAAGTCAGCGCAGTAGTTTTCACGGCGGAAGTCGTTCGGGAAGGCATTGCCCTTGGCGCGCTGAGCTGCAAGTTTTTCCTTGCGCAGGGCGATCAGGGTGTTTTCTTCCTGTTGCAGGTCTTGCGGATCGAGTTGTTGGTCGCTCATAGCTTTAAAAATTCCGTCACAGTTCTGTTGCCCCCGCCTTGCGGCAGGGGGAAGCGGGCTTCAGCGCGCCCTGTGGGCATCGCGTCAGCTGCGCACTTGAAGGTGTTGCGCGACTTACAGCCCTTGTTTCAGGCTGGCTACCAGGTACTCGTCGATGTCGCCATCGAGAACCTTGTCGCAATCGCTGCGCTCAATATTGGTACGCAAATCTTTGATGCGCGAGGCGTCGAGAACATAAGAGCGGATCTGATGCCCCCAGCCGATATCACTTTTGGTGTCTTCCAGTGCTTGAGAAGCCGCATTGCGCTTCTGCACTTCTTGCTCATAAAGACGTGCACGCAACATTTTCATGGCGGTGTCTTTGTTTGCATGCTGCGAACGTTCGTTCTGGCAGCTCACCACGGTGTTGGTCGGAACGTGGGTAATACGCACGGCCGAGTCAGTGGTGTTTACGTGCTGACCACCTGCACCGGAGGAGCGATAGGTGTCGATCCGCAGGTCAGACGGGTTGATGTCGATTTCGATGTTGTCGTCGATTTCCGGCGAAACAAACACGGCCGAGAACGAGGTGTGACGACGGTTACCCGAGTCGTACGGGCTTTTACGAACCAGACGATGGACGCCAATTTCGGTGCGCAACCAACCAAACGCGTATTCGCCTTTGATATGGACAGTTGCACCTTTGATACCGGCGACTTCACCGGCGGACAATTCCATGATGGTGGCATCGAAGCCGCGCTTGTCGGCCCAGCGCAAATACATCCGCAACAGGATATTGGCCCAGTCTTGCGCTTCGGTGCCACCGGAACCTGCCTGGATGTCCAGGTAAGCGTTGTTGGCATCCATTTCACCGCTAAACATGCGGCGGAATTCGAGTTTTTCAAGGGCTTCGCGCAGACGTTCTACCTCAGCGGCAACGTCATCCACAGCGGCCTGATCTTCTTCCTCGGCGGCCATCAGCAACAGGTCTTTGGCGTCGGCCAGACCGGTGTGCATCTCATCGAGGGTTTCAACGATTTGCGCCAGCAAGGAGCGCTCGCGCCCCAGTTCCTGGGCATAAGAAGGGTTGTTCCAGACACTCGGATCTTCAAGCTCGCGATTGACTTCGGTCAGACGCTCATGCTTTTGATCGTAGTCAAAGATACCCCCGAATAGTTTCGGAGCGCTCTGACAGGTCCTTGATGCTGTTAAGGATCGGGTTGATTTCCATGACTGGCGGCACTCGTAGGCGATTTTTACAAAGCCGGGGAGTATACCGTAAACGTTGCTTATCAGCAGCCCGCTTGGCGGGGGGACGGGTGTTGATTTGATTGGTGTTCCTATCCGGTGCGGTGAAGCTCAAAAGATCGCGAGCAAGCCTGAACCTGAAGAGGTGCAGTGCACGCTGAACCCGTAGCATTTACCGAGCGTTGCGAGGCTACGTTCAGCTGCGTGACGATAGCTTTTTGACGCATTCCGTCAGCAATTTCCACTTCCCAATGCAGGACACTTCCTAGAAGATTGCCCCCGCTCGTGAGTCGCTTGCGCCTTGGCAAAATCGGGGTTTAGTCTGCGCCCTTCGTTGAATCTTCAACGGACGGATGTGGAAGTCCGGTGTTAAAGGCGCATTAACCTGATTGAACTTGGTTTATCGAGTTCGAGTTATGGCGGTTGTGCGTAGGGCATCTTCGGGTGCGCCGGTTCTTTAGCCCGGTCTTCCACACCTGCGCACAGCTGCCACCTATCCATGTGGAAGTGGATAAAGCAGCTTTTCTAAATTTGCTAAAGGAAAAGTGACAAATTATGAAAAGGCCAGACTCTCAGCTCCCTACCACCGAAGCACTCCAAATCACTCAACAACGCATCCTCACAGCCCTTAACGCCTCTTCCCCCCAACTCGATTCAACCCTGCCCAACACTAGTCATCGCGCCTTTGGCCCTGTGGATTCGACCTTACAACCCATGTTCAGCCTGCGTGCCGGGATCAGTGCTCACGACGCCTTGATGCATGTGTCGCTGTTGCTGTTATGCGCAGAACAGACCAGTGATGAAATCTCAGAGCTGGGCAGTGGTGTGGAGCGCGGATTGATCTGGTCGATGGTGCACTCGGTCGAAATGGCCCGTGCGGTAGTGGATTCGATGCTGGATAGGGCGTCGCCTGTTTAAAGAGGCGACCTCGCAGGCGCTGCCAGAGGCTGAGATTTTTTGCTTTTAAAACCCAAAAGATCGCAGCCTTCGAGCTTCGACAGTACCTGCCAACCGTGTGGTTTTGCGTCGTTACTCAAGCCCTACCCGGTTGCGCCCGTTTTTCTTGGCCAGGTACAGGCCCTTGTCTGCGGCCGAAATCAGCTCACGACAACTGCTTCCCTGCTGCGGGGTCACGGTCGACAAGCCAATGCTGATAGTCAGGTAGCAGCCTTCAGTCGGGGAGATATGCTGGATTTTCAACGCTTCTACTGCCTGACGCAGTTTTTCAGCAACCAAGCGAGCGCCGCCCTGAGAGGTGTTGGGCAGTACGAGGGCAAACTCTTCCCCGCCATAACGGGCCGGCAGGTCCGAAGGGCGACAACTGGCTTCACGGATCGCTGACGCAACTTTTCGCAGCGCCTCATCGCCCTCCAGATGACCAAACGTGTCGTTGAATGACTTGAAGTAATCCACATCAATCATCAATAACGACATCTGCGTTTGCTCGCGCATGGCGCGGCGCCACTCCAGCTCCAGGTACTCATCAAAATGTCGACGATTGGACAGCCCGGTCAAGCCATCAGAGTTCATCAATCGTTGCAGAACCAGATTAGTGTCCAGCAGTTGTTGCTGGCTGACGCGCAGTGCGCGATAAGCCGCATCACGCTGCAACAAGGTCGTATAAGAGCGAGAGTGATAGCGAATACGCGCGACTAATTCGATGTTGTCGGGCAGTTTCACCAAGTAATCATTGGCGCCTGCCGCAAACGCAGCACTTTTGATCAGCGGATCTTCCTTGGTTGAGAGCACGATAATCGGAATGTTCTGCGTGGCCGGGTGGTTGCGGTATTCACGCACCAGGGTCAGCCCGTCCAGGCCCGGCATTACCAGATCCTGCAAGATAACGGTTGGCTTTATCCGGATCGCTTGTGCGATAGCTTGGTGAGGGTCAGAGCAGAAGTGAAAATCGATATTTTGCTCAAGTGCCAGCCCACGACGCACGGCTTCACCGATCATCGCTTGATCGTCTACCAGCAACACCATGGCGGAATTTTCGTCAGTTTTAGTGTCGTCCAACTGTAAATCGCTCATGCGCTCACCTGAATTACTAGTCTCCAGCCAGTCCTGCCGAGTTTTGTCAGTCATTTGCCGAATACCTCCTGCAGGCGTGACGCAATGTTGCCCAAAGGGCGAATTTCTACCGCAGCATCAATGGCTGCCGCTGCTTTGGGCATGCCATACACAGAGCTGCTTTGCTGATCTTGAGCGATCGTGAGGAAACCCTGCTCGCGCATCAGCTTGAGACCTTGTGCGCCGTCGCGCCCCATGCCGGTCAATAACACGCCAACCGCGTTACCGTTCCAATACTGGGCAACACTTTCAAAAAAAACATCGATCGAGGGTCGATAAATTTCGTTAACCGGTTCTGCGGTGTACGCCAGCGTCCCGTTCTTCAATAAGCGGATGTGGTGGTTGGTACCGGCCAGCAATACAACTCCCTGTTGCGGCGCTTCACCATCGCGGGCCAAACGAACATCGAGGCCGCACGACGAGCCTAGCCATTCAGCCATGCCGGCAGCAAAAACCTGATCGACATGCTGAACCAGCACGATGGCGGCGTTAAAGTCTTTGGGTAACCCTTTAAGCAAGCTTTCGAGCGCCGCCGGGCCGCCGGCAGACGAGCCAATGGCAACTAACCGTCCGCAAGCGTCCAGCACACGAGGGTGCGCCGACACCGTTTTGACCCGTTTTTCACTTTGGCCTATCAGCCAGCCAATGTTGAGAATTTTGCGCAGCAAGGGTGCAGCCGCTTCTTTAGGATTGCTCCCGCCCAACACCGGTGTGTCGACCACATCCAGCGCACCAAAGCCCATGGCTTCGAAGACTCGATGCACATTCTGTTGCCGGTCAATGGTCACAATCACAATCGCACATGGGCTTTCGGCCATGATCCGGCGCGTGGCCTCTACCCCGTCCATGATGGGCATGATCAGGTCCATCAAGATCAAATCCGGAGTGTTTTCAGCACACAGCCGAACAGCCTCCGCCCCATTGCTGGCGACCCAAACAACGTCATGTGCCGGCTCAAAGGCCACCGCCCGGCGTAACGCTTCAACGGCCATGGGCACGTCGTTGACGATGGCGATTCTCATGTCTGGGCTCCTCCAATGAGTTCAACCACTGCATCGAGCAGGGCATCGTCATGGAAACTGGCTTTGGCTAGATAATAGTCGGCGCCTGCGTCCAGGCCTCGCCGACGGTCTTCTTCACGATCTTTATAAGAAACCACCATGACTGGCATGGATTGCAGACGATTATCACGGCGCAACAACGTGACCAATTCGATGCCGTCCATACGCGGCATGTCGATGTCTGTAATCAACAAATCAAAGTGTTCGGCGCGCAACGCGTTCCAACCGTCCATGCCGTCCACCGCCACCGCCACGTCATAACCGCGATTGATCAATAGCTTGCGCTGCAATTCGCGAACGGTCAGCGAGTCGTCCACGACCAGAATGCGCTTGCGCGTCAACTCGGCAGCCTGTCGATGACGTCGATCGATGCGTTCCAGACGCCCCGTGTTGAGTAACTTGTCCACCGAACGCAGCATGTCTTCGACATCCACGATCAGTACAGCAGAGCCATCGTCGAGCAAGGCTCCGGCCGAAATATCCTGCACCTTGCCCAGACGATGATCGAGAGGCAATACCACCAGGGTGCGCTCACCGATAAACCGGTCGACCGCCACACCGTAGACCGCATCGCGCTCGCGAATGACCACGACTTTGAGGGTTTCGTCATCGCCTTGAGCCGGTGGACGCTGGAGCAATTGACTGGCAGCGACCAGCCCTACGTGCCGGCCTTCATACCAAAAGTGTTGACGCCCTTCGAGCTGGACGATGTCATCCGATTGCAGCTCACACATGCGCTCGATATGCGCCAACGGGAAGGCATAGGCTTCATCCGCCACCTCAACCACCAGGCTGCGCACCACCGACAACGTCAGCGGTACTTCCAGATGAAAACGGCTGCCCTGCGACGAGGTCTGCTCCAGCACGATGGCCCCCCGAAGCAAGCGCACCATGTGCTGGACAGCATCCAGCCCGACACCTCGCCCCGAGACCTCGGTGACGGTGTCGCGCAGGCTAAACCCCGGTAAAAACAGAAAGCTGAGCAATTCTTCTTCGCTCAACTGCGCCACGGTTTCAGCGGTCGACAATTGGCGCGCGACAATAGCGCTGCGTAAACGGTCAAGGTCGACACCCGCCCCGTCATCACTCAGGTCCAGCACCAACAATCCCGCTTGATGTGAAATGCGCAGGCGAATCACACCTTCTGCGGGTTTACCGGCCAACAGGCGCTGCTCAGGTGTTTCGATGCCGTGGTCAGCGGCATTGCGCAGTAGATGGGTCAAAGGCGCTTCGAGTTTTTCCAGTACATCGCGATCAACCTGGGTTTTCTCGCCTTCTATTTCCAGGCGAATTTGCTTGCCCAAGGCACGGCCCAGATCACGAACCATGCGCTCCTGCCCGACCAGCACATCGGCGAAGGGTCGCATGCGACACGCCAAAGCGGTGTCGTAGAGCAATTGCGCACGCTGGCCAGCCTGCCAGCTAAATTCGTCCAGTTCGGCGATCTGCTCACTGAACAGCTGCTGTGAATCTGCCAGTATCCGCCGCGCTTCGATCAAGGCCTCTTCGGCTTCATGGCTCAGACCCACCGACTTGAGCTGTTCATTGAGCATGTCCAGCGCTCGCAGGCTGTTGCCTTGCATGCGCTTGATACGCTGCAAATTGAACAGCCAGGTTTTCAGCCGCTGGGTTTCGACCAATGATTTGCTGGACAAATCGAGCAGGCTGTTAAGCCGTTGCGCGGTGACGCGTAGAACGCGTTCGCCGCTTTCGGTCAGGCGTTGGGAGCGCGGGGCGGGTGCGGGCTCTGGCTGCTGCGGCGGCTCGTAAGCTACGACCGCAGGCGCGTCCGGTGTTGGTGGCAGCAAGAGTTGCGATACATCGAACTCAGGTGGCGTAACCGGTGCCGAGATCGAATTGGGGTCCAGCAGCCGGTTCATGAGCGCGACATAGGCGTCAACATCCTGCGGACCGGCGTTGGCACTGCCGGGCGTGGCAATGCGCATTAGTAGGTCAGTGCCCTGCAACAAGGCATCGATATGTTCCGGCTGCAGGTACAAACGGCCTTCCTGGGCGCTGACCAGGCAATCTTCCATCACATGAGAAACGCTGACGCCAGCATCGACACCGACGATACGCGCAGCCCCCTTGAGCGAGTGCGCGGCACGCATGCAGGCTTCCAGTTGGTCAGCCTGCGTCGGGTTACGCTCAAGCGCCAGCAACCCAGCACTGAGCACTTGAGTCTGCGCCTCGGCCTCAAGGCTGAACAGTTCAAGCAACGAGGCATCGCGCATTTGCTCGGGGGTCATGTCAGGCTCCGGGTAATGGCGCCAAGCAGTTGCTCTTCATCCAGCCAGCGCAGGCTGCGGGTTTTCCACTGCAACACCCCACGGGTGTATTTTGCGCTGACGTGTTCGCCCGACGCGGATGCGGCGTTGAGCACGCGTTCTTCAATGTTATGGATGCCATCCACCTCATCCACCGGCACCACCACAGGCCCGCCGTGGGCGGCCAGAATCAGCATTCGCGGCATCACCCGTAACGATGTCGGGCCCGCTAGCGTAGGGTCCAGGCCCAACAGTTCAATCAGCGACAAGCACGGCACCAACGCTCCCCGCACGTTGGCGACCCCCTGCAGGGCACGCGAACGCTGGTGCGGCAGTGAATGAATGGGTTGCATCGGCGCCACCTCATCCAGACAGCGTGTGGCCAGCCCTAGCCACTCGTCGCCCAGGCGAAAGATCATCAGTGATCGCGTCGCCACCTTGCGCTCATCGACTCGCGTGGCGTACTGCTCGACATGCTCTTGCTCAAAAGAATAGCGATCCAGTAAACGCGTCGCGGCAGCCGAGTAGACAGAACAGTTTCGGCAATGAATATGTTCGGGCAGTACCGGGCAAGATTTGTCGCCATAGATACCGATGCGGTTCCAGCAGTCATCAATGGCGAGTGCTTCGGTGTGGATCAAACTCTGGGCTGATAGAGCGCTCATTGCTTACCCTCACTCTGATCAGATAGCCGACTACGCACAGCACGCTCTTGCAGACGCTTGGCCCCGGCGACATCACCGCGCGATTCCAATAAGGCGGCAAGGTGCGCCAACGCCTCTGAATGCTGGGGTTCCAGATACAACGCCTTGCGGTAATAAGTTTGCGCTTGAGCCGCCTGCCCGTCGACGTCACTGAGCAAGCCCAGCCAGTAAAATGCCTGCGCGTGAGGGCCGTGATGTTTCAATAATTGCTCACAGGCCAAGCGCGCCTCCGTGCTTTTGCCTTCGTTGGCCAAGGTGGCGATATGCTCCAGCTCTGATTTCAGCTCGTGGGGCTTGGCGCGCGGGGCGTGTTCGGCAGGGGCTTGGGAAGGCGAAATAAAGGGCCGAGGGGCCACAGCAGCCAGAGGCGATGTTGAGCGCACAGCGGGTTTGGGCTTGGCCGCCACTAGATACGGTGCGGGTGCGGGCTCGGGCTGCGGGTTGTGAGAAAAAGCAAACGACTGTGGCGCGCCGATTGAACGCATTCCCAGACGGCTCAACAAACTGCCTTCTGCCGGGCCAATAAATAAAACACCGTCATCGCGGGTCAGACGCTTGAGCACGTCCAGTGCCTGCTGCTGGGTCTTGAGGTCAAAATAAATCAGCAGATTGCGGCAGAACACAAAGTCATAGGGAACATGACTGGCCAAAATCGCCGGATCCAGCAAGTTACCCACGTTAAAACTGACTTGATCACGCACGCGGTCAGACACGACGTAACCGTCCTCGTCGGCGCTGAAATAGCGCTCGCGAAAATCAGTCAGTTGGCCTCGAAATGAATTTTTGCCGTACCGCGCACGCTGCGCCTTCTGCACGGAGTGAGGGCTGACATCCAGCGCCTGAACACTGAACTGGTGGGCAGATAACCCGGCATCAAACAACGCCATGACAATTGAATACGGCTCTTCGCCCGTCGAGCACGGCAAACTCAAAATACGCAGGGTGCGAGGGCTGCTCATTTCGGCCAGACGTTTTTTGGCCAGTCGGCCCAGTGTGGCAAACGATTCCGGGTAACGAAAAAACCATGTTTCCGGCACGATTACGGATTCGATCAGTGCCTGCTGCTCGTCTTCAGAACTGATCAAATGCTGCCAGTAAAGGTCGTTATCGGCGACTTTCAGCGCTGTGCAACGCTGGCGCACGGCGCGTTCGATAATGGCCGGGCCAACGGATGCCACGTCCAGGCCAATGCGCCTTTTCAGGTAATCGAAAAATCGTTGATCGCTACTCATGCGGGCACCTGCGCGCCGACATCATCGGGGCCGATGGCAAATAACAACGCAGACTCGGCCGGACTCAGCAAGTCATCCACACTGAGCCATTGCAACAGGCCTTGATGATCTTTGCGCACAGGGCCCAGATAGGGCGCGTCATGGTTATCCACGCCATAAGGCTGAAACTCTGCCGGATCACAGCGCACTGTATCGCTGGCCTGTTCGAGCATCAGCCCGAGCACCTGCCCCCGATAATTGACCAGCACCAACCGGGTGCTGGTTCGGGCCACCGAGGCCTGACCGAAGGTCATGGCACTTATATCAATCACCGGCACCATTTGCCCACGATGCGAAAAAACCCCGGCCACCCAGACTGGCGTGTGAGCAACCGGTTTGAGCGGCAAACGCGGCAGCACTTCCACTACATCAGTGGCGGGTAAGGCAAAACGTTCGTCGCCGATGTAAAACACCAGAAAGAGACGTGTTTTTACCGCGGCCCCGGCTGCGCGTTTAGCAAGAGGTTCGCTCATCAGACTTTGAATCGCGAAACGCCGCTGCGCAGTCCCACCGCGACCTGACTGAGTTCGTCGATCGCAAAGCTGGCCTGACGCAAGGACTCGACGGTCTGGCTGCTGGCATCGCCTAATTGCACCAAGGCCAGATTGATCTGCTCAGCACCGGTAGCCTGGGCCTGCATGCCTTCATTGACCATCAACACGCGCGGAGCCAAGGCCTGAACCTGGTGGATGATTTGCGACAATTGCTCGCCGACCTGCGTCACTTCGAACATGCCACGGCGTACTTCTTCAGAAAACTTGTCCATGCCCATGACGCCCGCAGAAACGGCAGACTGGATTTCACGCACCATTTGTTCAATGTCGTACGTCGCCACGGCGGTCTGATCGGCCAAGCGTCGAACTTCGGTCGCTACCACTGCGAAACCACGACCGTATTCACCCGCTTTTTCCGCTTCGATAGCGGCGTTGAGCGACAGCAGGTTGGTCTGATCCGCCACTTTGACAATGGTCACCACCACCTGATTGATGTTGCCGGCCTTCTCATTAAGAATCGCCAGCTTGGCGTTGACCAGATCAGCAGCCCCCATGACCGAATGCATGGTTTCTTCCATACGGGCCAGGCCTTGTTGCCCGGAGCCCGCCAAAATTGAAGCTTGATCGGCGGCTGAGGTGACTTCGGTCATGGTGCGGACCAGGTCGCGGGACGTGGCGGCAATTTCCCGTGAGGTGGCGCCAATTTCAGTGGTGGTGGCGGCCGTTTCGGTCGCGGTGGCTTGTTGCTGCTTGGAGGTGGCCGCGATTTCGGTGACTGACGTCGTGACCTGTACCGAGGAGCGCTGGGCTTGCGATACCAAGGCAGTCAGTTCGGTCATCATGTCATTGAAGCCGGTTTCTACGGCGCCAAATTCGTCTTTACGCTCCAGGTTCAAACGCGAACTCAAATCTCCGGAGCGCATGACTTCAAGAATGGCCACGATGCGTTTCATGGGCGACATGATGGCTTGCAACAACAGGAAGCCGCACAGCGCGGCCGCCAGAACAGCGATTGCCAACGAAATCAGCATACTGACTTTCGCGGCAGTCACGGCTTGGGAGATGTTTTCGCTCGCGGTGGTGGCCGAAGACCGATTGCTGTCAATCAGTGTGTTGAGCTGTTTGCGGCCACTCGCCCATACGGGTGCCAACTGTTCGCTGACAAGGGTCTCGGCCTGGGCAAACTCCTTGTTTTCGTACAACTGGAGTACTTGAGCCAAGGTTTTGCCATACACTTGGTGAAGCCGCTCAAATTCATTGAACTCGGCCCGATCCTGATTATCGAAGATGGTGCCTCGGTAGTTTTCCAGCTCGCGATTCAGACGTTCTTCATAACTGGCGTAAAGCTTTCGATCTTCACTGGTGAGATCACGCTGATTGGACGAACCGACCAATTGCAGGGTGAGAACAAAACTGTCCACCCAGGCACTGCGGACCATCGAACTGTAGTAGACCCCGGGGATCGAATCGGTGCGTACCGTTTCTGCGCTGGTCTGGATTGACAACAAGCGTGAGTAAGACGCCACAACCATCAACAACATGATGGCAATGATCACCGCAAAGCTCGCCAAAATGCGTTGGCGCAACGTCCAGTTCTTCACAGTCAATCCTCGGAGGCCATTCAAATGAAGGGGAGTATAGCCGAGGGTACTCTATGATTCGCACGAACTCTGAGACCAATCTCACAGCGTTCGGCAAAAAAACCTACATGTAATTTCCTCCTTGTAGACGCTGACGAGAAACGAGGGCTGGAATCAAGCGCGCAGCCACTCAACGTGAGGAGTTGCCTTTGCCTTTGCCTTTGCCTTTGTCTTTGTCTTTGCTGTAGCCACGCGATTTTTGGGTCGACGCGAATGCCCCTCACAGGAGGCTGAACGCAGGTGCTGTTATGGGGGTGGCGAGGCAGGACGCCGAGCCCGCCGCGATCGGGCCAAGGATGGCCCGTCGCGGCGGGCCCCCATAACAGTGCCTTCGTTCTGGCACCGGGCGAGCCTAGGCGAGCTCGGCCGTATGGTAGGGCAAGGACTTTTTGCTTATTTTTGTGGTGGTCCGACACTCGGCTGTTTGACAAAAGTGAGCCGCCGTAAGGGCCAGCGCTTTCAAGGTCTTGGTTTAAAATCCCTCAACAACTTCTGTCAGGATGAAGAAACTATGTGGGATGCGGTTCTCGATAGGTTTGAAAAAAAGACGCCCGCCAGCGTGATGACCAAGCTTGTGTTGGAACAAGCCGTACCGGCCGAGTGGGTCGACAAGGTATTCGCGGAGCACCGACAACGTCAGTACCCACGTGAGCTGCTTTTTTCCACTATTGTTGAGCTCATGTCCCTTGTTTCATTGGGCTTAAGGCCTTCTTTACATGCTGCTGCACGTCAAATGGAGGATCTTCCGGTCACCATTGCAGCGCTCTACGACAAGATCAGTCGAACCGAGCCTGAGCTCCTTCGGGCATTAGTCAGTGGTAGTGCAGAACGCTTGGCCCCTACTGTAGAAACGCTGGGCTGCTCGCCGGTTTTTCCCGGCTGGCAATTACGCATTGTTGACGGCAATCACTTACCTTCCACCGAGAAACGTTTAGGCCCTTTGCGTCGTGAGCGAGGTGCTGCTCGTCCAGGGTTTTCGGTTGTGGTCTATGACCCTGATCTTGACCTGGTCGTTGACCTTCAGCCTTGTGAAGACGCCTATGCTAGTGAGCGTGTCGGCGTTCTACCCCTGTTGAGAAGTGCATGTGCTGGGCAGTTATGGCTGGCTGATCGACTTTATTGCACGCTGCCTGTTTTACAGGCTTGTGAGGATAGAGGAGCTTCATTCATCGTCCGCGAGCCCAGCAAACACCCAACAATGGTTGAGCAAGGTGCCTGGCAAACATGTGGCTCAATCGAAAGTGGTGCGGTGCGTGAGCAAGTCATTGAAGTCAAAAGCGGTCGCCGCTGGCGCCGCATTGAGCTGAGACTCCAAACAACTACCGAATCCGGCGATTCAATAATGTGGTTTTGGAGCAATTTACCCGACACGGTCAGTGCCCAGCAGATCGCTGATTTGTACCGACGTCGCTGGACTATCGAAGGCATGTTCCAGCGCTTGGAGTCGGTACTGGATAGTGAGATATCGAGCCTTGGAAATCCCAAGGCAGCTTTGCTGGGTTTTGCTTCGGCAGTCCTGGCCTACAACGTCTTATCTGTTCTCAAACGTAGCGTTGAACAGGCACATCGAGACGCACAACCAGAAGGATGGGAGGCCTCAATTTTCCATTTGGCGGTGCAGGTTCGTGCTGGTTACGAGGGCATGTTGATCGCTGTGCCATCAGAAAAATTCCCGATTGAAAAGACCTCTCAAGGCCTTGCAGAACGCCTGCTGGCGTTGGCGAGGCTACTCAAACCCAAACAAATAGCAAAAAGCCCACGTGGCCCCAAGGTCGCCAAACCAAAGGAATGGCTGGAAGGTCAAGCGGCGCGGGCTCATGTATCCACAGAGCGGGTGCTCAAGGCAGCTAAGGCAGATAAACAGCTTAAACCAAGACCTTGAAAGCGCTGGCCGTAAGGGCGGAACCCGTAGAAAGGTTCAATACACCCAATGGATATGTACGCTGGCCAATTTAAAGCTTTGAGTACATATCCATTATTCGCGTCTAGCTGACGTAATGGTTCCGCCCTTACGGCGTGTCACTTTGCAAAAGCCGAGTGTCGGACCATGACAAAGTAACCAAAACGCTTCCGCCCCCGCGTACGGCCCTCGCTTCGCTCAGGTGTCCCTCACTCCGGTCCCGCTCCGTGGGCACGCTGCGACGGGCCATCCATGGCCCGATCGCAGCTCTCCCGGCATCCATGCCGGTCGACCCACTCCGCGAAACCTCCATTCGGCCTCCCGAAGGGGCGGCAGATCAAGATCAAAAACCAGATCAAAAGCCAGATCAAAAGCCAAATCAAAAGCAGATCACATGGGCCGATCGTAGCCTCGATCCTCTTCAGCGACTACAGGTACTGCCTTAAACGGCGGCAGATTGTCTGACCTCTTTCTCAAGCGCGAGCTTCAAGTCTGAATTGAGCTTCAAGTGCGTAGCCAACTCGTCCAGATACTTACGTTCCTTGTAGTTTTCTTCATCAGCGACCAGCACACTGGCAAGGTACATTTCGACCGCCATGCCCATGTCCGTCGCATAAGCTGCCACGCTTGCCGCATCCAGTGGCGATTGCAACTCCTGATCCAGCCACTGCTTGATGGCGAAGCTGCCACTCTGATTCTTCACCCGCTCATTAATTAACTGATCCTCCCGTTCATCGATTTGACCATCCGCCTTGGCGGCCGCGATCATGGCTTTGAGAATACCCAGCGTGTGCTCCTCAACTTGTTGCGGTGACGTCAGGCGGTCAAGGGTTTGCGGCTCGGCCTGAGGGGCCGCAGCCTGATTGGCTTGCCAGTTGGTATAGGCCTTGTAAGCCAGCGAACCCAAAGCCGCCAACCCGCCATAGGTCAATGCCTGACCACTGCCCCCCTTGCGACCCAGCAACATGCCCAGAACGCTGGCAACCATCGCGCCGCCCCCGGCGCCCGAGAGTAAACCGCCCAAACCTCCAGCGCCTGCTGAACGGTCGGTTCCACCCGCACCGCCCAGCAAATCGCCTAAACCACCCAGCCCCCCCAGGCCTCCTGTACCCGCAGAACCTGCCGCGCTGCCTTGAGCGCCGGTCTTGTCCTGCATCATTTGCTGACCGGACTTGAGTAACTGTTCGAGCAATCCAATGGTGTTCATGAGAAACCTCTTGCTTGAGGGGGTGAAGGGAACAACACGTTGTTTCAATCTCGCAAATCAGACTCATGAATCGGCTGATCGCGATGGGTCGCACGTTGATACTGGGCCGGCCAAATGGCCTGTCGTCCCGCAAGGTCATCATCTGCGTGCAAAGGCCAATACGGGTCACGTAACAGTTCGCGTGCCAGCAAAATCAAATCGGCCTGACCGGTGCGCAGAATGTGCTCGGCCTGTGCAGGCTCGGTGATCATGCCGACGGTCCCCGTCGCAATGCCTGACTCTTTACGCACGCGTTCGGCGAATCGGGTTTGATAGCCAGGCCCGACAGGAATCTCGGCATTGGCCGCCGTACCGCCCGAAGAGACATCGATCAGGTCAACCCCAAGGCCTTTGAGGCGTCGCGCCAGCTCGACGGTTTCGTCAGGGTTCCAACCGTCCTCTACCCAGTCGGTTGCCGAAACCCGCACGAACACGGGCAGTTCTTCGGGCCACACTTCACGCACGGCCTCGGTGACTTGCAGCACCAGACGAATGCGGTTTTCAAAGGAACCGCCGTATTGATCGAGCCTTTGATTACTCAGGGGCGAGAGGAATTGATGCAACAGATAGCCGTGAGCCGCGTGCACCTCGACCACTGAAAACCCGGCCTCAAGCGCCCGCTTGGCAGCGTCGGCAAAGGCCTGTACGAGATCATTGATCTGAGATTCGTCCAACTGCGTGGGCACCGTATGGCGAGGGTCGAAAGCAATAGGGGAAGGGCCTACAGGCACCCAACCGCCCTCCTCCTCCTTGACGCTGCCATGCTTGCCCAGCCAGGGGCGATAAGTGCTGGCCTTGCGCCCGGCATGGGCTAGCTGAATACCCGCTACAGCACCTTGAGCCCGGATAAAACGGGTGATGCGCTGCAACGGTTCGATTTGATCGTCATGCCATAACCCCAGGTCTTGGGCTGTGATACGCCCGTCCGGGGTGACAGCGGTCGCTTCGGTAAAAATCAGTCCCGCGCCCCCCACTGCACGGCTGCCGAGGTGAACCAGATGCCAATCATTGGCCAGCCCATCAACGCTGGAATACTGGCACATGGGTGAAACGGCAATACGGTTAATAAGGGTCAGTTGGCGCAGGGTATAGGGTTCGAGCAGCAGACTCATGGGTCACCTCTCATTGCAGTTGGCAGGCTCCAGGCATCAAGCATTACCTAGAAGCCTAGTCGACAACACTGAAAGAGGCAGGGTTCAAATTAAGAGGGCTGGCGGGCGGGTGCCCCAAGACGAGGAGAAACTGCCAGTAACCCGCCTGAGCATCGACCTGTAGTCGCGGACGAGGCTGCGATTACAGGATCGACAGAGAGGTTTATTCAGCGGGGTTCAATGTGGGCAATCATCAGTTGCACGGTTTCGTTGCCGCGAAACTCATTGAGATCGAGCTTGTACGCCAGTTCTACCCAGCGGATGGTCGGGTTGGGCCACACTTCGCGGTCAATACCGAAGGCGATACCGTCCAGCTTTACGCTGCCACATTCAGTTTTGAGAACGACTTTCAAATGCCGCTCACCTACGATGCGTTGCTCTACGAGCTGGAACACACCATGAAACAGCGGTTCTGGAAAGTGCTGGCCCCAAGGCCCGGCATTACGCAGGGCACGCGCCAGTTCAAGATGAAACTCCTCGACGGCCAGGCTGCCATCAGAAAGCAAGCGGCCTGTGAGGTCTTCCTGGTTCAGCTGACGGCGCACTTCTTCGTCAAATGCCTGGGAGAAAACCTCAAAGTTCGCCGCTGGCAAGGTCAACCCCGCCGCCATGGCATGGCCACCATATTTGGCGATCAAGTCAGGATGTTGTGCTGCGACCACGCTCAACGCATCACGAATGTGAAACCCCGGCACCGAACGCCCCGAGCCTTTAAGCAAACCGTCTCCTGCATCGGCAAACGCAAATGTCGGACGGAAATAGCGCTCTTTAAGGCGTGAAGCCAGAATACCGATCACCCCTTGGTGCCATTCGGGATCAAACAGGCATAAACCAAATGGCATGCTGTCGACAGGCAGTTCCTTGAGCTGGGCCAGCGCTTCACGCTGCATGCCTTGCTCGATGGACTTGCGATCCTGGTTCATTTCATCCAGTTGTACGGCCATTTCTCGCGCGGCATTCGCGTCATCCGTGAGCAGGCATTCAATGCCTAAACTCATGTCATCGAGCCGACCAGCGGCATTGAGCCGTGGGCCCAGAATAAAGCCAAGGTCTGTGGAGGTGATGCGCGAATGATCGCGCTTGGCCACTTCCAGAATGGCTTTTAATCCCGGCCGCGCACGGCCGGCGCGAATCCGCTCAAGCCCTTGATGCACCAGAATGCGGTTATTGGCATCCAGCGGCACCACGTCAGCCACGCTGCCCAAGGCGACCAGATCAAGCAACTCGGCAATGTTGGGGGCCTTGCTGTTTTGATACCAACCCAGGCTGTTCAAACGTGCACGCAAGGCAATCAGGACATAGAAAATCACCCCGACCCCGGCCAGCGCCTTGCTCGCAAACTCGCAACCCGGCTGGTTGGGATTGACGATGGCATCCGCCGCCGGCAATTCATTACCCGGCAAGTGGTGGTCGGTGACCAAGACACTCAGACCGGCTTTTTTCGCCGCCGCTACGCCTTCGACACTGGAAATGCCGTTGTCCACCGTGATCAATAACTGCGGCTTGCGAGTCAGCGCCACCTCAACGATTTCTGGCGTTAAGCCATAACCGTATTCAAACCGGTTGGGCACCAGATAATCGACATGGGCTGCGCCCAGCAACCGCAAGCCAAGCATGCCTACCGTACTGGCCGTCGCACCATCGGCGTCAAAGTCGCCGACGATAAGAATGCGCTGGCGCTGCTCAAGTGCAACCACCAGCAAGTCCACCGCGGCGTCGATGCCCTTGAGCTGCTGGTACGGGATCAACCGCGCCAGGCTCTTGTCCAGTTCAGCTTGCGACTGCACACCCCGTGCCGCGTATAGACGCGTCAGTAAAGTCGGCATTTCGCCCAAAAAAGGCAGGGTTTCAGGCAGTGGACGGGGTTCAATACGCATAAGCGGTGGGCGTTTCTCGTTGAAGGAATAAAGGGGCGTTTACTTAACCGCGGTCGCCTTGCAGCCACTGCAATTGCACTTCGTGCTGACCGCGATCATCGGTCACGAAAATCGTGCCTTCACTGATCATCACGTCCCACTTGATAACGCGGGGCATGTCTTTGGCCAATACCTCAAGAATCTCTTGCGGTACCGCAGCGATATTGACGTTTTTCAGGTTTTTGATGGCCGGAATGACCTTGCCTTCCCAAACACGCAAACTGCCATAGGCCAGCAGGCTGGTGCGTTCCGTACGACGCGAACACCAGGTTAGGCGGTCGGCATCGGGCTGGCCCACTTCGATCCAGTGAAGAACACGGTCATCCAGACTTTTTTCCCAGAGCGCGGGTTCGTCAACATCTGAGAGACCACGGCCAAATGACAGCTGTTCGTTGTACCACAGGGCATACGCCAGAAGGCGCACGGTCATGCGCTCTTCCGTTTCCGAAGGGTGACGCGCAATGGTCTGCTTTACGCTTTCGTACACATTACGGTCGAGATCGGTGAGATTGAGTTCAAACTTGTAGGTCGTGGACGGCTGGGCCATGAACGGGCTTCTTGATACAGAGAAAGGCGGCAAGTCTAACCGATACGCTGCCATGCGCCGAACATATCCTGTGAACGGACTTGACCGGGATGCCGCAGGCGCGGCGCATCGTGCCAACCAGACCCTCAGCAGGATTTGTACGGCCACCTATGTTAAAAGTCTGTACTCGCCTCCACGGACAAGGATTCCAAATGCCAATCGCCACCCACCCGCTTTCAGGCGTCAAAGTCATTGAACTGGGCACACTGATTGCAGGACCTTTTGCGTCGCGTATCTGCGCTGAATTCGGTGCTCAGGTGATCAAGGTTGAATCCCCGGATGGCGGCGATCCGTTGCGCAAATGGCGCAAATTATATGAGGGCACCTCCCTCTGGTGGTTTGTTCAGGCCCGCAACAAAAAGTCTCTGACCCTGAATCTCAAACACCCTGAAGGCTTGAGTATTCTCAAAGCCTTGCTGGCAGACGCCGATATCCTGATCGAAAACTTTCGCCCCGGCGTATTGGAGAAACTCGGTCTGGGCTGGGAAGTGCTGCATGCCCTAAACCCCAAGTTGGTAATGGTGCGGCTTTCCGGTTTCGGCCAAACCGGCCCGATGAAAGATCAACCGGGATTTGGCGCCGTAGGCGAATCAATGGGCGGGTTGCGCTACATCACCGGTTTTGAAGACCGGCCTCCCGTGCGCACGGGCATCTCTATCGGCGATTCGATTGCGGCGCTGTGGGGAGTGATAGGCGCGCTGATGGCTCTGCGTCACCGTGAGGTCAATGGCGGAAAAGGCCAGGTTGTTGACGTAGCGCTGTATGAAGCCATTTTTGCCATGATGGAAAGCATGGTGCCTGAGTTCGATGTGTTCGGATTTATCAGGGAACGCACCGGCAACATCATGCCGGGCATCACGCCCTCCTCGATTCATACCAGCCAGGACGGCAAGCACGTCCAGATTGGTGCCAATGGCGACGCCATCTTCAAGCGCTTCATGCTCATCATCGGACGTGAGGATCTGGCCAATGACCCTCAGTTAAGCAGCAATGACGGCCGCGACGAGCGCCGTGACGAGTTATACGGGGTGATTGATCGCTGGGTAGCCAGCCAGTCGCTGGAGCGCGTACTTGAGCAATTGAGTGCAGCCCAAGTACCTGCCAGCCGGATCTTTTCGGCCGAGGACATGTTCAGTGACCCGCAATTTTTAGCCCGAGAAATGTTTTTACAGGCCAAATTACCTGACGGCAAAGCGTTCAAAATGCCCGGCATCGTGCCAAAGCTGTCCGACACCCCAGGCTCTGCCGAGTGGGTCGGCCCCGAGTTGGGCGCCCACAACAACGAAGTCCTGAATAATTTGGGCTATGACGCCAGCGCCATAGCTCACCTGAAGCTAACAGGCGCTATTTAAGCAGCATGTTGATTGGCTTGAAGGAAACAGCAAATGGCTAAGACCAGGAATTTGCCTGGCCTGTGGGCAGGCCTGATCGTTGTGGCATTGCTTGCCTGCGCTGCCGAGAGTCGGGGCGCTGAGAAACTCATCTGGCTGCTGCGTGACCTTGCACCCCTGACGGTGTTTGATGGCCCGAAAAAAGGCCAAGGCATGATTGATCAACTGATGCCTGCACTGATCGCCAGCATGCCAAGCTATGAACACGTTGTTTTGCGGGTGAACAAGGCACGTGCCATTCAGATGCTCAAAGATCAGCCGCTGGCCTGCGACCCCACATTGATATGGAGCTCGGCTCGCGCTCACTCAATCATTTACTCCACTCCCATAACCGGTTTGCACAGCAACGGCCTCGCCATCCGCCGCGAGAACCAGCCACTGCTGGAGCCTTTCGTCCACGACCAAGAGTTAGACCTGCTGGCCCTGCTCAATACCAAGACGGTAAAGCTCGGGGTGATTGCCCAGCGCAGTTATGGCGAGTGGATCGATGAACAAGTGTCACATGGCCCGCAGCAGCAACTCTTTAAGCATTACGGCAGCGACCCACTGGGTAGTTTGTTGCAAATGCAACGCGTTGGACGAGTGCAGGCCGTCCTGGGGTACTGGCCGGAAATCCAGTCCAAAGCCGACCAGGTAGGGCTGCCAAAGGACGCATTGATTTTTTATCCGGTAAAGGGAGCCCCCAAGTATCAACTGATCTATATCGGTTGTTCGGACACTGAACAAGGCCGCGAAGCCATTCATACGATTAACGCCGTATTGGCCAACCTGGGCGATAACGTCCTGAATACGTTAAAAGCGCAATGGGCCATTCCTGATCATACCGAGGAGTATCAGGAATCGGGCTCAGTCGTGCCCTCCGTCATTGAGCGCTGACAAAAAAAACGCAAAAAAAAGCCCCGAGCAGTGGGGAGACAACTCGGGGCTTAACAGGGTCTGATGACCTGCTCAACAGGCTGCACGCATCGGAGCAATATGCATGATCCTGTTGATGAAAAATAAGACCTGCAGGCGCCATTAAAGGTTCCCTGTGATGCGTCATCAATTTTGACGCTCAGCCTCCTCCGCACTGCCTGACTGCTCGTACAAGGCCAACAAGCGCCCCAAGTGACTGACGGTCACCGGTTTGGACAAACAGCCCAATACCCTGAGCCCTTCTTCGCGCGCAGCATGAACCGCACGCGCCATGACTTCAGGCGCTGCACAGCTAAGAATAATCAACGCGCGCGCCTCATGGTTGATGGCCATTTCGCGAATCAACTCCACGCCGCTGGCCCCGTCCAGATACAGATCGCAAATAGCCACATCAATGATCCCGCGCTTGGCAATTGAACAACGGGCAGACTCGATGTCTTCGGCAGCCAGCACATCAAAAATGTGAAAGGCATTCAACATTTGGTGCAGCACCATCAGTTGAAAAGGGTTGTCTTCCAGTATCAACACTTTAAGAGAACGCATCACGGGCCTTTGAAACATAACGCGTACTTGGCGCGGGAAAATGACTCTAGAGAGGTTGAGTGAAAACCAACATAGGATAATTCCTAAATATCAGTAGGACGTGTCACCAATAAATCAAGAAGAGCCATCACTCCCACGCTTTGTGCCCAGAAATATCGAACCACCCCCCCATGGCACCTTCTAAATGGCCAGAACCCGAGTAGACAGGCACGATCCAGCGGTAAATCTCAACACTGTGTTTTTTGAATGTAACTCGACGCTTTTCATACAGCGGTTTTCGACTCTCCAGCACTTGCATCACTTCGGCATGAAATAGCTCGCCCACTTCGGCGGTGAACATGTCCACTTCGGTGACCCGTTGCCCGCTCATGAGTTCGGCCTGGGTGGCAAAGCATTCAGAGTAGGCACGATTACAGGCAATGATTTCGCCCTTCAGCCCCCTTATAAACATCGGATTGGGCACGGCATCAACATAACGTTGATGTGACGCCTGACGTTCTTGCAAATGATGAAAGGCTAAACGGATTATTCGCAGCTGCTTGATCAGATGCCAATACCAAAAAGCACAGATTACGCCTAACGCAGTCCCCGCAACCGATAGCCAAAATACCCACGGTGACGCCCCGTCACTGGGCTCGATAACGGGCGCACTGCCCACCCCGCCCAGCCACTTGACGCGCAAAGCCCGCACTTCGGCCATGGACAAAGCTTCAAGCCCCTTGTTGAGTATGTCGCGTAACTCCGGGTGCCGGGCCGAGACAGCAAAATTATCAGCGGACCACCGCCCCTCAACACTTCGGCCTACTTTCAAGCGCCCCGGGGGATAAAGATAAGCCTGGGTTTCATTCTGAATCGTGGCTACAGCATCGCCCCGCTCAACCAGATGGCGGGCCTGGGCATAATTTTCAACCAGCTTTAATTGTATTTGCGGATGCTCACTACGAATCATCGGCACTAAGGCATGACGCGCTGGCAGCACCAGTACCTGGCCTGCCAGTTGAGACAAGGCACCCAACCGGGCGTCATTGATGCGTACAACAAAGACCCAAGGCGCACCGCCAAACGAGTAGGTAAAGTTCAAGAAGGCTTTACGTTCCGCACTCTCGGTCAACGTCGTATTCATATGGGCCTGGCCGCTTTGCAGCAGCTCCAGGGTTTGTGCCGTGGAGAAACTCTCCCGGTGTACAAACTCCAGACCGGTCATGCGCGAGATGCGATAGAGGATGTCCTGGCTCAAACCCACCCACCGCTCATCTCCGGTTTTGAACGTATAAAGCGGGTATTGCTGAGACGCGACGGTGACCACAGGGTTTTTTCTGATCCAGTCTCGCTCTCTGGAAGACAGCTTGATCTGCTTATGACCTATGCCCCCGCCCAGCCCGGTGGTCCAGCGCGCGTGGATTACTTGCGTCAACCCGGTATCCAGGCTGCTCAAGACACGATCAATCAGCCTGCGTAATTGCTCTTCATCACGTCGGGTAGCAAAGGCAAAGCCCGATACGGGCAGATTGCTCTCCCCCACAATACGTAGCCCCGAGTTTGGCCTTAAGGTTTTGAAAGACCGTACAACCACCTCATTACCGATGAACGCATCAACTTCACCCTCTGCCAGGGCTTCTAGCGCACTGTTTAAATCAGGCATGAGGATAATCTGGCTTTTAGGGTAAAACGCATGGGCAACCAGACTGTCGACCTGGCCCTCCAGAAAGCCTATTTTTTTTCGGTCCCAATTATCCGTGCCATTAACTTCACTTCCTCGCCCAACCACCACTGACCGATCGGCCATATAGTCCGCTGAAAAAATCAGCCCTTCGACACCGCGCTCATAGCCACCGGCACTGGTTAACAGATCGATCTTGCCCGAGAGCAAGGCAGCTACAGCCTGCTCACGTTTACTGAATCCAGAAACACTCACTTTGATCCCGAGCGTATCTCGAATGAGGCCTAAATAGTCGGCACTGATGCCCTGATAGCGATTGCGACCGCCAGTAATGTCCAGCGGGGCATAGTCACCCACGAAGACACCCACGCGCAAAAGCCCACGCTGCTCCAGAAATTGCTGTTGCGCGTGATCAAAGGTCAAGGATTTGGGAGAAATAAAGCTTTGAGGAAGTTGCAAAGGCACTGCTTGCGCAGCATGGGCCACTGAACCAAGTGAGGCCAGCGTGACTAACAATACGCTTAGAAACCAATCCTTGAGCTCGCGACTAGATCGTGACATGACAGCCTCCTTGACCGACTACTCGCCAGCATTCAGAGGCGAAAACGGGGCAAGTTTGCCATGCACGTACAAAAAAGCCCGTCAGATGACGGGCTTCACATTACGTAGGAGAAGTGCCTTTAAAGCGCTTTTCCACGATTGCCATGCTGGCTGACAAAGGCTTGTACGGCTTTCAAGTCATTGTTCAAAACGGTGTAACGCTCTTCTCGATCAAACAGATCAGAAAGATGTGCAGGCAGCTCAAGTGCCTTTCCTACACCCGCTTTCTCGACCGCTTCCGGAAACTTGACCGGGTGAGCGGTTCCCAGAATCACCATCGGAATATCCAGGCTACGGCGGCACTCGCGGGCAGCTTTGACACCGATCGCAGTATGCGGGTCCAGCACTTCGCCGGTTTCAGCAAACACCTGAGCAATGGTTTCGCAGGTTTGCTCGTCATCAACAGCCAACGAGTCGAACAAACGACGGGCCTCAGTCCAACGGTCGTCTTCAACGCTGAAGTTGCCGGTTTTCTTGAAGGTGTCCATCAGGCCAGCGACTGCTGCGCCATTGCGGCCGTGAAGATCGAACAGCAAGCGCTCGAAGTTCGAGGACACCATGATGTCCATCGACGGCGACAGAGTGGCATGCAATGTCTCTTTGGCGTACTGATTGCCGCTCATGAAACGGTGCAGGATGTCGTTACGGTTGGTCGCCACGATCAACTGATTGATCGGCAAGCCCATGTTGCGCGCCAGGTAACCGGCAAAAATATCGCCAAAGTTACCCGTCGGCACAGAGAACGATACCGAACGGTGTGGCCCACCCAACTGCAGGGCTGCGTGGAAGTAGTAAACGATCTGAGCCATGATGCGCGCCCAGTTGATCGAGTTGACCGCCACCAGACGTGTGCCCTTGAGGAAACCCTGATCGGCAAAGCTGGCCTTGACCATTTCCTGGCAGTCATCGAAGTTGCCTTCGATGGCGATGTTATGGATGTTTTCGCCAAACAGCGTGGTCATTTGCCGACGCTGGACTTCCGACACCCGGTTATTGGGGTGCAGGATGAAAATATCGACGTTTTCGCAATGCTTGCAGCCTTCAATCGCTGCCGAGCCGGTATCGCCGGAAGTAGCACCGACAATCACAACGCGCTCGCCACGCTTCTCCAGCACGTAGTCGAGCAAACGGCCGAGCAGTTGCAGGGCAAAATCCTTGAATGCCAAGGTAGGCCCGTGAAACAGCTCCAGTACCCATTCGTTGCCATTCAACTGGCGCAAGGGAGCAACGGCTGCGTGGGAGAAAACACCGTAGGTTTCTTCCAGAATTTTTTTAAAATCTGCGTCAGGAATGCTGCCGGTCACAAACGGGCGCATGACCCGGAACGCCAGCTCGTGATACGGCAGGCCAGCCCAGGAAGCGATTTCTTCCTGAGTAAAGCGCGGCAGGTTTTCCGGCACATACAAACCGCCATCGGTGGCCAGACCGGCCAGCAATACATCTTCAAAATTCAGGGCCGGTGCCTGGCCACGGGTGCTGATATAGCGCATGGTTTCAAACCTTCGGTTTGAGCGGCAAGCGGTTCAGCGGCAAGCGGCAAGTAAAAGCAGTCTGGCTCTTGCTTGCCGCGAGTAGCGGATCGCTTGCAGCTGTTAATTAATTAAGATGCTCAACGCGGATGCGAACCACAGAGCCGACAACGCCTTGCAACGCTTCGAGCGCCGTAATCGCGTCGTTCATGTGCTGCTCGATCACACGGTGGGTCAGCAAGATCATTGGCACCAGGCCGTCATGCTCTTCGACTTCTTTCTGCATGATCGATTCGATGTTGATACCGCGCTCGGACAGAATGCTGGCCACTTGAGCCAATACACCCGGATGGTCCTTGGCCTGGATGCGCAGGTAGTAAGCACTTTCGCAGGCTTCAATCGGAAGGATCGGGTGATCAGACAACGAATCTGGCTGGAAGGCCAAGTGCGGCACACGGTTTTCAGGATCGGACGTCATCGCCCGCACAACGTCCACCAGGTCGGCCACTACTGACGAAGCCGTTGGCTCCATGCCAGCGCCTGCACCGTAGAACAGAGTGGAGCCCGCTGCATCACCATTGACCATGACGGCGTTCATGACGCCATTGACGTTGGCAATCAGACGGTCTGCCGGGATCAGTGTCGGGTGTACGCGCAGTTCAATGCCATTGGCGGTGCTGCGTGCCACGCCCAGGTGTTTGATGCGATAGCCCAGCGCTTCTGCGTAATTCACATCAGCGGTAGTCAGTTTGGTAATGCCTTCTGTGTAGGCCTTGTCGAATTGCAGCGGGATACCAAACGCTATCGACGCCAGAATAGTCAGCTTGTGCGCCGCATCAATACCTTCCACGTCGAAGGTCGGGTCTGCTTCGGCGTAACCCAGGGCCTGCGCTTCAGCCAATACGTCTTCAAACGTGCGGCCCTTTTCGCGCATTTCGGTCAGGATAAAGTTACCCGTGCCATTGATGATGCCAGCCACCCAGTTGATGCGATTGGCCGACAGACCTTCACGAATCGCCTTGATCACCGGAATACCACCGGCCACCGCGGCTTCGAACGCAACGATCACGCCCTTTTCCTGAGCCTTGGCGAAAATCTCGTTGCCATGAACCGCGATCAGCGCTTTGTTGGCGGTGACGACGTGCTTACCGTTTTCGATGGCCTTGAGCACAAGCTCTCGAGCGATGGTGTAACCGCCGATCAACTCGATAACGATGTCGATTTCGGGGTTGGTTGCTACAGCGAAGACATCGTTGGTAATGGGGGTACCGGCAATGTCGCACTGAGGGTTTGGCGTACGCATGGCAATTTGCGCAACCTGGATACCACGCCCGGCACGGCGGGCAATCTCCTCGGCGTTACGCTTTAGTACGTTGAAGGTGCCGCCACCGACGGTCCCGAGCCCACAGATACCTACTTTGACCGGATTCACACTGAACTCCCCATAAAACGGCCGACTCAAGGTCGGCCGTGAAACACAACCGTGGATTGCCACGGTTCTCTATTTAATAACCGCACAACTGAGCTGCACGGCCTTGATCGCCAAGCGTTTAGCCTGGCGATGCAGGATTATTTAGCACCCAGGGCCAGCTTGCCAACCTGTGCAGCAGGCTGATAGCCCGGAATAACCTGGCCGTCAGCCAAAACAATGGCTGGCGTACCGTTCACACCAATCGATTGGCCCATGGCGAACTGCTTGGCGACCGGGTTGGCGCACTTGGGCGCTTCAACCTTTTTGCCTGCCGTCATTTTGTCCATCGCGCTTTTCTTGTCAGCCGAACACCAGACCGCTTGCAACTGCTGGTCACCCGCAGAACCCAAGCCCTGACGCGGGAACGCAACATAACGCACTTCAATGCCCATTTTGTTCAACTGAGGCACTTCTTCATGCAACTTGTGGCAATACGGGCACGTGGTGTCGGTGAAAACGGTGATATGCGACTTGGTTTCACCGATTGCAGGGTAAACGACGGTTTCGGCTACCGGAATACCATTGATCAATTTCGCCACGCCCACACGCTCGGCTTGCTCGGTCAGGTTGACCGGCTTGCCGTCTTTAAGCTGAAACATGTAGCCCTGCACGATGAACTGACCATCGGCGCTGGCATACAGCACACGGCTGCCGCTGAGCTTGACTTCATACAGGCCGGCCATCGGGCTGGCGCTGATGCTCTCGACAGGAACATCCAGTTTCAGTGCTTCCAGGCTTTTACGGATAGCTTGTTCGGCGCCGGTGTCGGCAAACGAGAAGGTACTGACCAACGCAATGGCTGCGGCGGCTAAAATTCGGGTCACGCGCATGAGAACTCCTGAAGGCGGACAAAACGACCAAGCTTGAACGACTCCCTAAAACAGAGTCGCAACAGCTCGCGTTCTAAACCGGCAAAGCCTACCACAGATGGTTTGCCGGGCCGACCCTGAGACACGACTAACCCCGAGGGTGATGGCGGGCATGCAGGTCTTGCAGGCGAGCGCGCGCCACATGGGTGTAAATCTGCGTGGTCGATAAATCGCTATGGCCCAGCAGCATCTGCACCACGCGCAAGTCAGCACCGTGGTTGAGCAAATGGGTGGCAAAGGCATGCCGCAACGTATGCGGTGACAGTGATTTGTCGATGCCTGCCACTTTGGCCTGATGCTTGATCCGGTGCCAGAAGGTCTGGCGGGTCATTTGCTCACCGCGCAGGCTGGGAAACAGCACATCGCTGGGGCGCCCCCCCAGCAGCTCATGTCGCGCATCGCGCATATACCGCTCAACCTGAACAATGGCTTCTTCCCCCATAGGCACCAGGCGCTCTTTACTGCCTTTGCCCATTACTCGCAAGACGCCCTGGCGCAAGTTGACCTGCTCCAGCGTCAGACTGATCAGTTCGGTCACTCGCAGGCCGCAGGCGTACAGCACCTCCAGCATTGCCCGATCACGCTGGCCAATGGCTTCGCTCATGTCAGGCGCCGCCAGCAAGGCTTCCACATCGGCTTCCGACAGGGACTTAGGCAGTGGCCTGCCCAACTGCGGCATATCGACTTGCAAGGTCGGGTCTACACCAATCAGTTTTTCACGCAGTAAATATCGGTAAAAGCCACGAGCACCGGACAGGAATCGCGCGCTTGAACGGGGTTTGTACCCTTGATCAAGTCGCCATGCCAAGTGATCAAGGATCATGTCGCGCCCCGTGTTGATGAGTGCTACATCGCGTTCCTGCAACCAGCCGTTAAACAGCGCCAAATCACTTTGGTAAGCATCGCGGGTGTTATCGGACAGGCCTTTTTCAAGCCACAAGGCATCCAGAAAACGGTCGATAAGTGGATCATCTATAGCGGGCATTGGCTCTCTAAGCGCAGGTGTAAAAAACTGCGCACAAATAAAAGGTGAACGTTCAAAGTGACCGCTAGTCTTTCATAGCCCGCCCGCAATGGCCTAGACAAAATGCCCGTAAAGGATGCCCTATGAACGAACAACAGATCCTGCTGACGTTTGGCGGTATAGGTGTCGCCGCGCTGGGCTGCCAATGGCTGGCCTGGCGGCTGAAATTACCCGCCATTCTGTTTTTGCTGCTAACGGGAATACTGATCGGGCCGGTGCTGGGATGGCTTGATCCTCAAACGCTGTTTGGCCCATTGCTGATGCCGCTGGTCTCACTGGCTGTCGCACTGATTCTGTTTGAAGGCAGCCTCACGCTGCACCTGTCTGAATGGCGTGAGATTGGCAGCGTGGTGCATCGACTGGTGACGATCGGCGCCTTGTCCACATGGGCGGTCATTACCTTGGCCACGCACTGGCTGCTCGGGTTTGACTGGTTGCTGGCCCTGCTGTTCGGGACCTTGACACTGGTGACCGGCCCCACCGTGATTGTGCCAATGCTGCGCGTCGTGCGGCCCAAAGCCTCGATTGCCAACATCCTGCGCTGGGAAGGAATCGTCATCGACCCGATTGGCGCCTTGCTCGCCGTGGTGGTGTACAGCTTTATCATTGCCCGCGCCGCCGGTGATGGCTTGAGTCATAGCTTGCTGACCTTTGCCGGGGTCATCATTTGCGGCAGTGTGTTCGGCATCGCCGGGGGCTGGGCATTGGGTAACGTATTGCGTCGTCAATGGCTGCCCGAATACCTGCATAGCCTGGCGACCCTGGCGGCGGTGCTGGGAATTTTCATTGCCTCCAACCAGATCATGCATGAGTCCGGCTTGCTGGCTGTCACGCTGATGGGCATGTGGATGGCCAACATGAAGGGCGTAGACGTACGGCATATCCTGCACTTCAAGGAAAACCTCAGCGTACTGCTGATCTCAGGGCTGTTTATCTTGCTCGCCGCCCGCCTCGACCTGCATGCCATGCTGGCGCTAGGGCCCGTTGTGCTGGTTCTGTTACTGATTATTCAATTTATTGCACGCCCCTTGAACGTATTGCTGTCGACAGCCGGTTCAAAGCTGAGCTGGCGTGAGCGGACGTTGCTGGCCTGGATCGCTCCACGGGGCATCGTCGCGGCAGCTGTATCTGCCATTTTTGCGATACGACTGGATGAAGCAGGTCACGAAGGCGCCTTGCTGCTGGTTCCATTAACCTTTGCCGTCATCATCGGCACGGTGGTGCTGCAAAGTGCCACCGCTCGCCCATTGGCACGACTGCTGAAAGTGGCAGAGCCGCCACCCAGCGGCTTTTTGATCGTGGGCGCAAACGGTCCGGCACGGGTGATTGCCAAAGCGTTGCAACAACTGGGTATCCGGGTGTTATTAACGGACTCCAATTGGGAGAACATCCGCGCCGCGCGCATGGAAAACCTGCCCACCTACTTTGGCAACCCGGCCTCTGAACATGCGGAGTCACATCTGGACCTGGTGGGCTTAGGCCATTTGCTTGCACTGTCACCGTCAGGTGAACTGAACACACTGGCGGTCACCCGCTTTCGTCACGAGTTTGGCGCGCAACGTCTTTACACCTTGACCAACAGTCAGGAAAGCCGCCGCTCTGACAAGCATCGCGCCAGCCATGAACATCGCGGCCAAGTGTTTGGTAAGCCTGCAATCACTTATAGCCAACTGATAAACGAGTTACATCAAGGGGCAGAAATTTACAGCACGCACCTGACTGACAGCTTCTCCTGGGACGATTACCAGGCACTGCACGGTCAACGTGCAACACTTCTGTTCGCGCGCGACAGTAGCGGCTGGGTGCACGTGATAACACCCGACAGTGAGGTAACGCCGGATACGGGCTGGACGGTATTGGCACTTGTAAAACCCGAAGCACCGAATTGACGGGTTTTACGAGGGCTTTGCCGCCGAACGCAGCCGCGCTCTATTCGTCAGCAGCAGAGGGAGTTATCTACGAAGCCTGCGCAAAACCGGGTAACACCGGTACCGGGCGCTTGTCTTCGTCGATGGCAACAAAGCTGAACAGACCCTGGATGGCCAGTTCGCGACCATCGCAACTCATGCTCTCAACGTACACCTCTACTTCAACCTTGAGGCTGGTATTGCCCACTTTCACCACACGCCCAACCAACTCCACAATGGAACCCGCGGCGATCGGATGATTGAAATCGATGCGATCGGTCGAAACGGTGACTAACGGCAGGCGGCAAAAGCGTGTGGCGGCGATAAACGATACTTCGTCCATCCAGGCCAATGCTGTGCCACCAAACAAGGTGTTGTGATGATTGGTGGTCGAAGGAAATACAGCTTTGGTAATGCGCGTAACGGACAGCTCTGTACGACGTTGAATCTCTTTTTCACGTGAATTCATGCTTTCTACAACCTTACAACTGAACAAAGGTCTGACAAATTTCAGGCAACAAAAAAGCAGCCCGAAGGCTGCTTTTTTCTGCATCGGGAAGCTGGACTTAAGCCAGTTTTTCCTTGATGCGAGCTGCTTTACCCGACAGGTCACGCAGGTAGTACAGCTTGGCTTTACGAACGTCACCGCGACGCTTAACAGCCATGCTGTCGATTTGCGGGCTGTAGGTCTGGAAAGTACGCTCTACGCCAACACCGTTGGAGATTTTACGAACAGTGAAAGCACTGTTCACGCCACGGTTACGCTTGGCAATCACTACACCTTCGAAAGCTTGCAGACGCGAACGATCGCCTTCCTTCACTTTCACCTGAACGACAATAGTGTCGCCCGGGGCAAAAGTAGGGATCTCTTTAGTCATCTGCTCTGCTTCGAGTGCAAGGATGATTTTGTTAGTCATGCTGTGCTCCTAAGGTAGGTCATCGGACCTACCATCGATACGTTGTTAACTATCGTCCCGCTCGCGGATGTATTCCTCGAGCAGCTTCTTCTCTTCTCCAGAAAGCGAGCGGCTTTCCAGAAGATCGGCGCGTCGTTCAAAGGTCCGCCCAAGGGACTGCTGTAAACGCCAACGCCGGATGTGTGCATGATTGCCACTTAGCAATACGTCGGGAACACGCTGATCCGCATACACCTCCGGTCGGGTGTAGTGCGGGCAATCCAGCAGACCATCCGTGAAGGAATCTTCCTCCGCGGAGTCCGCATGCCCTAAAGCTCCAGGCAGCAGTCGTGTAACCGCATCAATCAGAACCATCGCCGGCAGCTCGCCACCGGAAAGTACATAGTCACCAATCGACCACTCTTCATCGACATAAGCATCTATAAAACGCTCGTCAATGCCTTCATAGCGACCTGCAATAAGGATTAATGCTTCCTCATTCGCCAGTTCGCGTACCGCCGACTGATTCAGTTGACGGCCTTGGGGCGACAGGTAAATAACCTTCGCCGCCTCTCCGGCTGCTTCTCTGGCCTGAACCAGTGCATCTTCCAGAGGCTTGATCTTCATCACCATGCCCGGACCACCGCCAAATGGGCGATCGTCCACAGTGTGATGCCGATCCGTTGTGTAGTCTCGCGGGTTCCAACAAGTCAGCTGCAAGAGCCCTTGTTTCACCGCACGACTAGTGATGCCGTAGTCGCTGATGGCGGAAAACATTTCGGGAAACAAACTGATCACTTCTACGCGCAATTTAGCCACGCTTAGAAGTCCGCATCCCAATCCACCTTCATCTCGCCAGCTGCAAGGTCAACGCTCAACACACACTGCTCTGTATAGGGCAACAAGCGATCACGATCATCCAGGCTACCTGGGCAAGGTTTGACTTCCATGACATCGTTCGAGCCAGTTTCCATCAGATCAACAATCTTGCCGAGCAATTGCCCTTCAAGGTTGGTCACTTTCAGTCCCTGCAGCTGGTACCAGTAGTACTCGCCGTCGGCCAGCTCAGGAAACAGGTTACGCGGCACGCAGATTTCGAATTCGCGAAGAAGACCAGCTTCATCACGGTCATCGAGACCTTTGAGCTTTACAACCAGAAACTTGCCGTTATGAGAACGGCCACTGACCAGCTCTGCCTGTCGCACATCATTACCGCGCCGAAGCGTCAGCTTTTTGTAGTCCAACAGGTTATCAATTGGATCCGTAAAGGAATAAACCTTCACTTCGCCGCGCACGCCGTGAATTGAGTAGATTTTGCCGATAACGATCAAATCATCAGCAGTTTCAGGCGTCACGCTCATATTGCTCAGGCCGCAACCTTAGCTTTTTCGTTTTCTTTAACCAGCTGAGCAACACGCTCAGACAGTTGAGCACCAACGCTCAGCCAGTAGGCGAGGCGGTCTTCTTTAACGGAGAAACGAACTTCCTGACCACGGGCAACCGGGTTGAAGAAGCCAATTTGTTCCTTGTGGGAACCGTCACGTGGGTTACGGCTGTCGGTAACGGTCAAGTGGTAAAACGGGCGCTTTTTGGAGCCGCCAAGGGCAAGACGGATTGTTAGCATGTGAACATCGTTCCTGTAGTCGGTGCTGCAAATCTAAAGGCACAGCGGGCATAGGTGCCCGAAAGGCCGCATATTCTAAGGAATATCCGGACTTTTGCAAATGTCTTTTTCTGGCGCCTGCCGGCATGCCCTACAGATTTGCAGCGAGATCGCCACGAATGGCGAAGGGTCAGCTCCCGCACAGTGCGGGTTTGCCGGGTGTCTCGCATCACTGCGAGCTGCCCGGACGCAAGCGCCCGGGCAGGTAAATTACATTTTTGGCATGCCGCCGCCGGGCATCATCGAGCCCATGCCGCGCATCATTTTGGCCATTCCACCTTTAGTGGAGAACTTCTTCATCATCTTTTGCATCTGCTTGTGCTGCTTGATCAAGCGGCCGATGTCCTGCACCTGAGTGCCGGAACCCATGGCAATACGGCGTTTGCGCGAACCACTGATGAGGTCAGGGTCGCGGCGCTCGGCCGGGGTCATGGAGTTGATGATGGCTTCCATTTGCTTGAACTGCTTTTCTGCTGCGCCCTGGGCATTACCCATTTGAGCCAGATTGACGCCGCCCATGTTCGGCAGCTTGTCCATGAGACCGCCCAGGCCGCCCATGTTCTTCATCTGTTGCAGTTGATCGCGGAAGTCTTCGAGGTCGAAGCCCTTCCCCTTCTTGAGCTTTTTAGCCAGCTTGTCGGCTTTGTCTTTATCGAGGGTCTGTTCGGCCTGCTCGATCAGACTGAGCACGTCGCCCATGCCCAGGATGCGCGACGCAATACGATCCGGGTGGAAGGGCTCAAGCGCATCGCTCTTCTCGCCCATACCGATGAACTTGATCGGCTTGCCAGTGATCGAGCGTACGGACAAGGCCGCACCGCCACGGGCATCACCATCAACCTTGGTCAGGATCACACCGGTCAGCGGCAACGCGTCGCCAAAGGCCTTGGCCGTGTTGGCGGCATCCTGGCCCGTCATCGCATCCACGACAAACAGCGTTTCTGCCGGTTTGACGGCCGCATGCAGTTCCTGAATCTCGGCCATCATCTCGGCGTCGATGTGCAGACGACCGGCGGTGTCGAGAATCACGACATCAATAAACTTCAGCTTGGCTTCCGCAATGGCGGCGCGAGCGATGTCTACTGGCTTCTGACTCAGGTCGGACGGAAAAAAGGTCACACCGACTTCGTTGGCCAGTGTTTCCAACTGCTTGATCGCCGCCGGACGGTAGATGTCCGCCGACACGACCATGACGGTTTTCTTTTTACGCTCTTTAAGGAAGCGCGCCAGCTTGCCCGCAGTGGTGGTTTTACCTGCACCCTGCAAACCTGCCATCAGCACAACGGCAGGTGGCGTCACATTGAGGACCAGGTCCTCGTTGGCAGCGCCCATCAGGCTTTCAAGTTCAGCCTGGACGATTTTTACGAACGCTTGGCCCGGCGTCAGGCTGCGCGACACTTCAGTGCCGACAGCGCGCTCTTTGACCGCAGCGACGAAGTCCTTGACCACTGGCAAAGCCACGTCGGCTTCCAGCAACGCCATGCGTACTTCACGCAGGGTGTCTTTGATATTGTCTTCGGTCAGCTTGGCCTTGCCGGTGACATGGCGCAGCGTCTGCGAAAGACGGTCGGTTAAATTTTCAAACATGCGCGATCCTTTCAGGCCCAAAGTAGACCGGGGTTATTGCGGCCCAGCCCGTGTAAAACTGATGCTCGGCGAGCCTGCGGCGTGGGCAGGTCGCGGATTATAGCGAAGACTGGCCGTGTCCGACACCTTACCGTCGGCTTATGTGGCTTTCGTGCATGGCCGGTTGTATGCCAAACTCATCCCTTTCGGGCTTGCCTAACAGGATTTATGCTCCCCTTGTCACCCAGTTTGCTACCCAGTCTCGCCGCCGCCTGCTTATATGCCGCTGCGACCCTCTATCAAGGCACTTGCCTGCGCCAAGGCGTGAAGGCAAATAAAAGCCTGCTGGTGACGCTCGGCATTATTGCCGTGATCGCCCATGCCATCAGCCTGTTCACCCACTTGATGACGCCAGCCGGCCTTGAACTGGATTTCTTCAGTGCCGCCAGCCTGATCGCAGTCGCGGTCATTGCCGTGACCTTGGTAGCCTGCGCACGCATCCCGGTCGAAAACCTGCTGCTGCTTTTATACCCGCTGGGCATACTCACGGTATTGATGTCCCAATTTGCCCCGCCTGGCACCGTTCAGGTCATTGATGAAGAGCCGGGCATTCTCGCCCATATCCTGCTGTCGCTGCTGGCCTATGGCATGTTCACCATCGCGGTGTTCCAGGCCTTGCTGCTGTCGCTGCAAAATTATCAGCTCAAACGCAAACACCCCAAAGGCCTGATCAAGAACTTTCCGCCCCTGCAAACCATGGAAAGCCTGTTGTTTGGCTTTTTATGGGCTGGCTGGTCGCTGCTGTCCCTGTCGTTGATCTCCGGCTGGCTATTTCTGGGCAACCTGTTCGCCCAGCACCTCGTCCACAAAACCCTGTTGGCCTGTCTGGCATGGGTCGTGTTCAGCGTGTTGCTGCTGGGGCGCCATTACCTTGGCTGGCGTGGGCACAAAGCCATTCGATGGACATTTGCCGGCTTCTGCCTGCTGATGCTGGCCTACTTCGGCAGCAAGCTGGTTCGCGAATACATTTTGCATATCTGACGGGCGATTATTATGGATAGCTTGCCCCCCGGGCCATTGCTTGCACTCTCGGCTTTGCTGATCGCTGGAGCCGGGTTACTCGCCGGCTTTTTTATTGGCAAACGCAGCACAGTGGCTCAGCGCGCCCAAGCCCAAGAGCTTCGCGACGAACACCCACAGCAGAATGACGAGCAAACCAACAACCGCCCGCACCTGCTCACCGGCATTCATGCGCTGGACAACATCACGGTCAATGACATCCTGATCCCGCGCAATGAAGTTGAAGGGCTTAACCTCGACGAACCGATCGAAGACCTGATCGAGCAACTGCGCCAGACCCAGCGCACGCGCTTGCCGGTGTTTCACAACGACATCAACCAGGTCGAAGCCATCCTCAACACCCGCCACATCCAACATATGCTGCCCGATGCCAGCCTGACCAAAGAAGCGTTACTGGCCGTCTGCCACGAACCGTACTTCATCCCCGAGAGCACCCCGCTGCAACTGCAACTGCTGAATTTCCACAAGCAGCAACGGCGACTCGGAGTGGTGGTGGATGAGTACGGCGAAGTACTGGGCATCGTGACCCTTGAAGACATTCTCGAAGAAATCGTGAGCGAGTTCGAGGACGAACAGCACATCAATAACCCGCTGATTGATGCTTTGCCCGACGGCCGTTACGTGGTCGATGGTGCCGTATCGATTCGGGAGCTGAATAAATGCCTGGGCTGGCATCTGCCCTGCGACGGCCCAAAGACCCTCAACGGGTTGGTCACCGAAGCGCTGGAAACCATTCCGGAAACCACTGTCTGCGTGAAAATCGGCCGCTATCGACTGGAAATTCTTGAAACTGAAGAGAACCGCGTCAGCCGTGTACTGATCTGGCACAACAGCGTCAAACCCGCGGTTTAATCACCGCGCAGGGTCTTGTTACATTCGAACGGGCCTCCCTATACTCTTTCTCGCTTACCCAAGCCTCGCCGACACGCGTGTTACCCACATTCAGCGCTGTCGGCGCGATGCTTTGCGCAGTACCTGCGTACGTTCCCATCCTGAACTGCGCTTGCACCCTGTCATCCATCAGGGCCAACGACCATAAAAATTGCTCGCCACGTCACGCTGCAAAGGCAGACATCGGCACAGAGCGCATAACTGTCAGGGATAAACACATGAGCACCAGCACCACGTACAGCGAAGCTTCGGCCGAGAAACCGGTAAATTCTGCCACCCGCGTTGCCACGGCCAGCTTTATTGGTACCGCCATCGAGTTCTATGATTTCTATGTGTATGCCACCGCCGCTGCACTGGTGATCGGCCCGGTTTTTTTCCCGCAGACATCTGGCACAGCGCAAATGCTGTCGGCGTTTCTGACATTTGGCATCGCCTTTCTCGCCCGCCCGCTGGGCTCTTTTCTATTCGGCCATTTCGGCGACCGCATCGGCCGCAAATCGACACTCGTCGCCTCTTTGCTGTTGATGGGCGTGTGCACCACCTTGATTGGTGTACTGCCGGGGTACGCCACAATTGGTGCCTGGGCACCGATACTGCTCTGTGTGCTGCGCTTTGGCCAAGGGCTGGGGTTGGGCGGCGAATGGGGCGGTGCGGCTTTGCTCGCAACCGAAAATGCCCCGAAGGGTAAACGCGCTTGGTACGGCATGTTTCCACAGTTGGGCCCTTCAATTGGCTTTCTGGCGGCCAACGGCCTGTTCTTGATTCTGGCCATGAGCTTGAGCGATGAACAATTCCGCGCCTGGGGCTGGCGGATTCCGTTCCTGCTCAGCGCTGCATTGGTGATGGTCGGTTTGTATGTGCGCCTCAAGCTGGAAGAAACCCCAGTATTTGCCAAAGCCGTTGCGCAGCACGAACGGGTAAAAATGCCGATCATCGAGCTGTTTAGCCAATATTGGGCCCCCATGCTGTTGGGCGCGGCGTCGATGGTGGTGTGCTATGCACTGTTTTATATTTCGACGGTATTTTCGCTGAGTTACGGCGTCGCCACGCTGGGCTACACCCGCGAGACGTTCCTCGGGCTGCTGTGCTTTGCCGTGTTGTTCATGGCTGCCGCGACGCCTTTGTCAGCGTGGGCCAGCGACCGTTACGGGCGTAAACCGGTGCTGATTGTTGGCGGCATTCTGGCGATTTTGTCGGGATTTTTGATGGAGCCGCTGCTGACACAAGGCTCTACGTGGGGCGTAGCGCTGTTTTTGTGTATTGAACTGTTCTTGATGGGCGTGACGTTTGCCCCGATGGGCGCCCTGCTCCCTGAACTGTTCCCGACCCGCGTGCGCTATACCGGCGCGTCGGCGGCCTACAATCTGGGCGGCATTGTCGGGGCTTCCGCTGCACCGTTTTTTGCGCAAAAGCTGGTGAGCATGGGGGGATTGAGCTGGGTGGGCGGGTACGTGTCAGGTGCCGCGATCCTCAGCCTGATCGCTGTGCTATGCCTGAAAGAAACCAAAGAAGCCGACCTGAACAAGGTGGTTTGAGGCCCCCCCGTAGCAGCTGCCGCAGGCGGCGTCCGATTGCGAAGCAATCGTAAACCTCAGAATGCGGTTTATCTGACTACCGCAATTTCTGACTTTACGACGACTGCGTCGCCGGACGCAGCCTTCGGCAGCTGCTACGCGCAGGAGTGTGTTACAGCTCTACAACAACCGCTTGAGCAGCACGGGTCGCCTTGGCGCGAGCGGCCTCAATCGACTCGTCACGCGCCAGGGCTACGCCCATGCGGCGCTGGCCATTCACTTCTGGCTTGCCGAACAGGCGCAACGCCGTGTCTGGCTCGCTCAAGGCCAATTCAAGATTAGCGAAGGCCGTTTGAGTGGATTGGCCTTCGACCAGAATCACTGCTGAGGCCGACGGGCCGAACTGGCGAATCAGCGGAATCGGCAATCCCAGAATGGCTCGCGCATGCAATGCAAACTGCGAAAGATCCTGCGAAATCAGCGTGACCAGACCCGTGTCATGAGGACGCGGCGACACTTCGCTGAACCACACTTGATCGCCTTTGATAAATAGCTCAACCCCAAACAAACCACGGCCACCCAGCGCTTCGGTAACGGCCTTGGCGACCCGTTCGGATTCTGCCAGTGCAACCGGGCTCATGGCCTGCGGCTGCCAGGACTCTTGATAGTCGCCCTTCTCTTGACGATGACCGACCGGGGCACAGAACGTGGTGCCACCGACATGGCGCACGGTGAGCAAGGTGATTTCATAGTCGAAATCGATAAAGCCTTCGATGATGACCCGGCCTTTACCTGCACGGCCGCCTTCTTGCGCATAGTCCCAAGCAGCTTTTACATCCTCGGCACCGCGCAGCAGGCTCTGGCCTTTACCGGATGAACTCATCACCGGCTTGACCACACACGGGAAACCCAAGTCCTGCACAGCGCTGCTGTAGTCCTCGAAGGTGTCGGCAAAATGGTAAGGCGAGGTTGGCAAGTCCAGCTCTTCTGCCGCCAGACGACGAATGCCTTCGCGGTTCATGGTCAGCGAGGTGGCCCGTGCGGTCGGGATCACAGTAAAGCCTTCAGCCTCCAGCTCAAGCAAGGTCGCGGTGGCGATGGCTTCGATTTCCGGAACGATGAAATGCGGCTTTTCCAACTCGATCACCGCCCGCAGGGCAGCACCATCAAGCATGTTGATCACGTGGCTGCGATGCGCAACCTGCATGGCCGGTGCGTTTTCATAGCGATCAACGGCAATCACTTCAACGCCCAAACGCTGCAGTTCGATGACGACTTCTTTGCCCAGTTCGCCGCAACCACACAGCAATACACGGGTCGCAGTCGGCGACAATGGAGTTCCGATACGGGTCATTTCAGGTCCTCAAGGAAGCAAATCATCGAAGGCGCTCGCAACGCTTGCGCCTGCTGGGTAGAAGGCCGGCATCTTACATGATCCGGGCGCTCTGGCCTTATTGAGCTGCGGCTTTGCGCAAGCGCCAGGCCATCGCCAGCCACACGCAGGTCACGCCGGCGAATTTGGACCCCATCGCAGTCAAAATCACGGCCGGCGTAAAGGCGTCAATCATGCCGAAAAATATGAAGGTATCAATTGGGATGCTGAGCGCCGAGCTGATCCAAAGACGGTCATGCAACGGACGCTTGGTGATGCTGAACACCAGCCAGTCAATGCATTCGGACACCGCAAAGGCGGTGGCACTGGCCAGCGCAATCGAGGGGTCGGAGGTGATGTAAGACAGTACCAGCGCCGCCAGCATGGCCAGCAGTGCGCCGTGGCCGAAGCGGGTTTGCACCATGTCGCGCAGAACAAACACCAGCCCGCCCCACGCTGACCAGATAATGTCCAGATCGGGCGCCGAGGAAAAGGCGTAATTGATCAGCACGACGCTGGCGATATAAGCGATAAGAAACAGCATGGCAGCGTGGGACACCTCTGAGTAAGGCGCACAGGGTACTTGAGGGCGCGTGCGGGGCCAAGACCCTCACCCCAACCCTCTCCCAGAGGGAGAGGGAGAGGGAGCTGATTGGTGGCGCTCTTGAGTCTGCGCGCGGTCAGTCCCCTCTCCTTCTGGAGGGAGGGAGCCGATTGGCGGTGTTCTTGAATCTGCGCGCGGTCAGTCCCCTCTCCCTCCGGGAGAGGGTTAGGGTGAGGGCGCTCTCAGGTTTAAGAACCCAGCATCCACACCACACCACTGGCCTTCGCCCGTTCATGGCACAACACAAGCACCTCGCGACGCTCCACGTTGGTCATGCGGCTCCAGCAGGTGATTTCGGCAACGGTACGCTGGCACCCCGAACACACATCATCGTCATCAAGCGCACAGATATTGACGCAAGGCGAGGCAACCGGACGCTCCACCTCACTCATCGTCCTGCACCTCAAGGTCACGGGCATATCGCTGGCCATTCTTGACGTAATTCGCCGCACTGGCCTCCAACTTGAGCTTTTGCGCTTCGGTCAGTTCGCGCACCACTTTGCCCGGCGAGCCCATGACCAGCGAGCCATCGGGAATAACCTTGCCTTCGCCAATCAGGGCGTTAGCGCCAATGATGCAGTGCTTGCCGATACGCGCGCCGTTGAGGATTACCGCATTTATGCCGATCAAGCTGTAATCATCGACCGTACAGCCGTGCAACATGGCTTTATGGCCAATGGTGACACCTGTCCCGATCGTCAACGGGTAGCCCATGTCCGTGTGCATCACGGCACCATCCTGCACATTGCTGTGCTTGCCGATCAGGATAAGTTCGTTGTCACCGCGCAACACCGTGTTAAACCACACACTGGCGCCCTGCTCCAGACGTACTTTGCCGATCAACACGGCGGTGGGAGCAATCCAGCTGTCAGGGTGGGTCTCGACGAGTGAATCACCCAGGCGATATTTCATGCGTTTGTCCTCAAGCAGGCGCGGCTGTGTGCTGACAGCTCTAAATATTGATAAACCGTTGCGGCGGGGTGTGCAGATTGATGTTCACGTCGTCGTACAGCAGGTTCATCAGTTCAACGATCATGATTGCCGTCAGCCCCCAGATTTTGTAAACGCCAAAACGGTAGCTGGGCACATACCAACTGCGCCCCTGATAATCAATCCGGTGCGTATGCTCACGCGGGTCTTCACGAAAAAACTTCAACGGAACACTGAAGACTGCGGCAATTTCGGCGTCATTGGCCACGTACTCAACGTAGTCCGGCACCAAACCGACATACGGCGTGACGCGTATCCCATGCAGCGACACAAGAGGACTGAGCGGCCCGATCACTTCGACCAAGCCCGGCGGCAGGCCAATTTCTTCTTCAGCTTCACGCAGGGCGGTGAACACCAAGTCAGGATCCTCAGGATCACGGCGTCCGCCAGGAAACGCCACCTCGCCGCCGTGAGTCGACAACCCGCTGGCACGCAGGGTCAAAATCAATTCGGGCTCAGCGCTTCGCGTCACTGGCAACAACACCGCAGCCTCAGGAAAATGGCGGTCTGTTTCCAGCGTCCTCGGTGTGTAACGACTCACTCGGCTAAGTAGCTCGTCCAGCATAGGTCATCTCGATCCGTCACTTATCGGGCATCATGCACCAATTCACTCGCGGCACCCAAGCTCCACGCTGTCGCAGGCTGACAAGTGAAGCTTGCCGTTACACCGTAATACCCCCCAAGATAGGGGACGCCTCCGAGATCCCAGCATGAAATTTTGCAGCCAGTGCGGTCATTCTGTCAGCCAACATATCCCGCCAGGCGATTCACGCCTGCGCTACGTCTGCCCACAGTGCCAGACCGTCCATTATCAGAACCCCAATATTGTCGCCGGTTGCTTGCCGACCTGGGGCAGCCAGGTGCTGTTGTGCAGGCGCGCAATTGAGCCGCGCAAGGGTTACTGGACGCTGCCAGCCGGGTTTATGGAAAACGGCGAAACCGTCGAACAAGCCGCCCAGCGCGAAACCCGCGAAGAAGCCTGTGCCGAAGTCATCAACTTGAACATCTATACCCTGATCGATGTGCCCCACATCAATCAGGTGCATATTTTCTACCGGGCCGAACTGCAAAGCCCCGACTTTGCCGCAGGCGATGAAAGCCTGGACGTTCGCCTTTTCGATGAAGCAGACATCCCTTGGTCTGAGCTGGCTTTCCGCACGGTCAGCCGTACCTTAGAATGCTTTTTTTCCGATCGCCACGAGAACGCTTATCCCGTGCGCAGTGAGGCCGTGCCGCCTCTGGCCGGCCTGGTCACCCCCAAACAATAATGTTGTCCGTCACCCATCAGGGATACCGCTCCAATGCGCTGGTTGCTTGCTGCCCTTTGCTTGTCATTTGCCGTTATCTGCCAAGCTGCTGTTGTCGTCACCGTTAACGGCAAACCCGTCAATAAATATGAAGTGATTAAACCGAAGCTCGCGCCGCTGCCCGAAACTATCAGCACAAGCGTCGAAAAAATCCTGGTTCTCAAATCAGCGCGTAAATTGCAGCTGATACAGAACGGTCGGGCCATCAAGACCTATCGCATTTCATTGGGCAAACAACCCAAGGGACATAAGCTGCGCGAAGGCGACAAGCGCACGCCTGAGGGCATCTACTGGATCGACTGGCGCAAAAAAAGCGACAAGTTCAACCTGGCGATGCACATTGACTACCCCAATGTCAGTGACGCCGCGACCGCGCGGCGCGAGGGTGTGGACCCAGGTGGAATGATCATGATCCACGGCACGCCAGACACCGAAGAAAACCCCGAATCACTGTTTCATACGCTGGATTGGACCGATGGCTGTATTGCCATGAAAAACAGCGAAATGCGCGAAGTCTGGAGCCTGGTCAAAAACGGCACAATGGTCGAGATTCGCCCTTAACGCCTCTCGAACCGGCAATAAAAAACCCGCTGACCGTTACCGGTTCAGCGGGTTTTTTAATGGGCAAGCGACTAGAAATCAGCCAGTTGCACCACCTCATACGCAGGGGTTTCATACGGGTGGCTGAGCTTGAGGGCAGCCACAACCGCCTGAATCAGATCATCGGCAACGACCAGCTCAACCTTCCATTCCCCAACATACTCGACCTGACCGGTTTGCCCGATAAACGGCTGACTGCCGTCCAGCGCACGAAACTGGCCCTGCCCCATGGTTTGCCAGGCGCAATGGTCGTAGTTGCCGATTCGCCCACCACCGGCAGCGAATACGGCCTCTTTAACGCCATCCACATGGCTGGGTGGAACAAAAAAGCTAAGCTTGTACATCCTGATAATCCATCCAGCCTTTAATTCACCCAAGCACGCGCGTTACGGAACATGCGCAACCACGGTGCATCTTCGTTCCAATCTTCAGGGCGCCACGAGTTCTGCACGGCGCGGAACACACGCTCCGGGTGCGGCATCATGATGGTCACACGGCCGTCACGGCTGGTGAGACCGGTAATACCGCGCGGCGAGCCATTCGGGTTAGCCGGGTAGTTTTCAGTCACTTTGCCGTGGTTATCGACGAAACGCAGTGCCACTGAACCGGACAGATCCGCTTGCAGCATGGCCTCTTCGCTGGCGAACTCGGCATGACCTTCACCGTGAGCAATGGCGATTGGCATGCGCGAACCGGCCATGCCCTGCAGGAAGATCGAGTTCGACTCTTGCACTTGAACCATCGCTACACGGGCTTCGAACTGCTCGGAGCGGTTGCGCACAAAGTGTGGCCACAGCTCGCTGCCCGGGATCAACTCGCTCAGGTTGGACATCATCTGGCAACCGTTGCACACACCCAGAGAGAAACTGTCGGAGCGCTCAAAGAAGCCCTGGAACGCATCGCGTGCCCGGGTGTTGAACAAGGCTGACTTGGCCCAGCCTTCACCGGCACCCAGAACGTCGCCGTAGGAGAAGCCGCCACAGGCAACCAGCCCCTTGAACTCGTTCAGGTCAACACGGCCCGCCAGAATGTCGCTCATGTGCACGTCGATGGCATTGAAACCGGCACGGTCGAATGCCGCCGCCATTTCAACTTGCCCGTTCACACCCTGTTCACGCAGCACAGCCACTTGAGGGCGAATGCCTTTCTTGATGTACGGCGCGCTGATGTTGTCATTGACGTCAAAGCCCAGCTTGACGGTCAGACCCGGATTGTCTTCTTCCAGCAGCACATCGAACTCTTGATCTGCACATTCGGCGTTATCACGCAGGCGCTGGATCTGGTAGCTGGTCTCGGCCCACTGACGCTGCAAGGCGCCGCGCTGACCTTCGAAGACGGTCTCGCCGTTCAAGCTGATGTTGATTTCGCTGTTGTTCAACGGCTGGCCAATCACGGCCACGCACTCACCCAAACCGGCAACGCTGAACTGGGTCAACACGTCCGGGGTTTCGTCATGACGCACTTGAATCACGGCACCCAGTTCTTCGTTGAACAGGATGGCCGGGATTTCACTGACGTTCTCAGTCAGGCAATCCAGGTTCAGGTTCAGACCGCAGTGACCGGCAAACGCCATTTCCATCACGCTGGTCAGCAAACCACCGTCGGAGCGGTCGTGATAAGCCAGCAGATGACCGTCAGCATTCAACCCCTGAATCACGGCGAAGAAGGCCTTGAGGTCTTCTGCGTCATCAACGTCCGGGGCCACTTTGCCCAACTTGCCATACGTCTGGGCCAGAATCGAGGCACCCATGCGGTTTTGGCCACGACCCAGGTCGATCAGGATCAGGTCGGTTTGACCTTTATCCATACGCAGTTCCGGGGTCAAGGTCTGGCGAATATCGAGCACAGGCGAGAAGCCGGTGACGATCAGCGACATCGGCGAGGTGACGCTCTTTTCAGTGCCGTCTTCGTTCCAGCGGGTCTGCATCGACATCGAGTCTTTGCCCACTGGAATGGTGATGCCCAGCTCCGGGCACAATTCCATGCCAACGGCTTTGACGGTATCGAACAAACGCGCGTCTTCACCCGGGTGGCCGGCAGCGGACATCCAGTTGGCAGACATTTTGATGTCAGAAATTTTGCCAATGCGCGAAGCAGCGATGTTGGTCAGGGTTTCGCCGATGGCCATACGGCCCGATGCCGGAGCATCCAGCAGCGCAAGCGGCGTACGCTCGCCCATCGCCATGGCTTCACCGGTGTACACGTCAAAGCTGGTCGCCGTCACGGCAACGTCAGCCACGGGCACCTGCCACGGGCCAACCATTTGGTCACGAGCCACGAGACCCGTGATGGTGCGGTCGCCAATGGTGATCAAGAAGCTTTTGCTGGCCACCGCCGGGTGGTGCAGAACGCGCTCGACACACTCAGCGATGTTCAGCTCAGCCGGGTCGAAGTCGTCGCCCAGCTCTTGCTCGCGAACAGCCGAACGGTGCATGCGTGGCGCCTTGCCCAGCAATACTTCCAGCGGCATGTCGACCGGGTTGTTACCGAAATGGCTGTCGGTCACGGTCAGTTGCGGCTCAGCAGTGGCTTCACCGACTACTGCATACGGGCAGCGCTCGCGCTCACAGATGGCCTGGAAGCGGGCAAAATCTTCAACGCCCACGGCCAGAACGTAACGTTCCTGGGATTCGTTGCTCCAGATTTCGTGCGGGGCCATGCCCGGCTCGTCGTTTGGAATGTTGCGCAGCTCGAAACGGCCACCACGGTCGCCGTCATTGACCAGCTCCGGGAAGGCGTTGGACAGGCCACCCGCGCCCACGTCGTGGATAAAGCTGATCGGGTTTTTGTCACCCAACTGCCAGCAGCGGTCGATGACTTCCTGACAGCGGCGTTCCATTTCCGGGTTTTCACGCTGTACCGAAGCGAAATCCAGGTCAGCCGAGCTTGCGCCAGTGGCCATGGAAGACGCGGCACCGCCGCCCAGACCGATCAGCATGGCCGGGCCGCCCAGCACGATCAGCTTGGAGCCCACAGTGATTTCGGCTTTCTGAACGTGTTCGGCGCGGATGTTGCCCATGCCGCCCGCCAACATGATCGGCTTGTGGTAACCGCGCACTTCATCACCGTGCGGCGTGGTGATGGATTGCTCAAACGTACGGAAGTAGCCAGTCAGAGCAGGACGACCGAATTCGTTGTTGAATGCGGCGCCGCCCAGAGGGCCTTCGATCATGATATCCAGCGCGGTAACGATGCGCTCAGGCTTGCCGTAAGGCACTTCCCACGGCTGTTCGAAACCTGGAATTTGCAGGTTGGACACGGTGAAGCCGGTCAGGCCTGCTTTTGGCTTGGCACCACGACCGGTTGCACCTTCGTCACGAATCTCGCCCCCCGAACCCGTCGCCGCCCCCGGAAACGGAGCAATGGCGGTCGGGTGGTTGTGCGTCTCGACTTTCATCAGGATATGCACGGGTTCTTGTACCGCACCGTACTGGCGGGTTTCAGAGTTGGGGAAGAAGCGCCCCGCTACGCTGCCGACAATCACCGAGGCGTTGTCTTTATAAGCTGACAGAACGCCTTCGCTGTGCATCACGTAGGTGTTCTTGATCATGCCAAACAGGCTTTTTTCCTGGCTTTGACCGTCGATGTCCCAACTGGCGTTGAAGATCTTGTGGCGGCAATGCTCGGAGTTGGCCTGAGCAAACATCATCAGTTCGATGTCGTGAGGGTTACGACCCAAACCGTTGAAAGCATTGACCAGATAGTCGATTTCGTCTTCTGCCAAAGCCAGGCCCAGCTCGACGTTGGCTTTTTCCAGCGCTGCGCGCCCGCCACCCAACACATCAATCGCCGTCAGTGGCTTCGGTTCGGCATGGCTGAACAGGCCGGCAGCCTGTTCAAGGTTGCCCAACACGATTTGCGTCATGCGGTCATGCAATGCGCCAGCAATCAGCTCGGCTTCAGCATCGCTGAATTGACCCGCCACATAGAAAGCAATACCGCGTTCCAGGCGCTGGATTTTAGCCAGGCCACAGTTACGGGCAATGTCGCTGGCCTTACTCGACCAAGGGGAAATAGTGCCAAACCGCGGTAACACCAGAAACAGTCGTCCGCTTGGCTCTTGAACCGGCACGCTCGGGCCGTATTTCAAAAGACGAGCCAGGACCTGTTGTTCATCGCTGGTCAATTCACCGGTGACATCGGCAAAGTGGGCGAATTCAGCATACAAACCAGTGACAGCCGGAACCTTGAGGTTCAGTTGTGCAAGCAGTTTGCTGTGGCGAAAGGCAGAAAGGGCAGGAGCGCCGCGCAGGATCAACATCTTCGGGACAGCCTCGGGAGGGGTATGCTTTGAGGCCCGGCATTCTAGCGTAAACCATCGCTGACGGCACCCGAAACGGCACACCTCTCACACACCTGGCGTCACTAACCGACAAAGGCCTTATTCTTTATGGCTATCAGAGGCATCAGACATGGAGCAATCAGCTCTTTAAACCCTGCCTTACCCCCCATTCCACGGGGGTTAAGGCTGTTTTCCCTGCTGTTATCAGAATGACCACACATTGTCGAGATATGGCACCCGCGCTGCTTTGCGTATACTGCGCGAATGTTTTCTATAACCGAATTCCGCCCGCGCTGCGCCAAATGGCTTATCGCAACCGGACTCTTCCTGATGCTCGGTGCCTGCGTTGAAAAACCCAGCACCCTTGAGCGCATAAAGGAGGACGGTGTACTGCGGGTCATTACCCGTAACAGCCCGGCCACTTACTTTGAGGACCGCAACGGCGAAACCGGCTTTGAATATGAGCTGGTAAAGCGCTTTGCCGACGATCTGGGGGTCGAACTCAAGATCGAAACTGCTGACAACCTGGACGACATGTTTACCAAGCTGGGCCAACCTGACGGCCCGGCTCTGGCTGCTGCCGGACTGGTCAGCAGCGAGAAACGCCTGCAGCAAGCGAAGTTTTCTCACCCTTACCTCGAAGTCACGCCGCAAATCATCTATCGCAACGGCCAATCGCGCCCCACCTCTGCGGCAGACCTGGTGGGCAAACGCATCACCGTCCTCAAAGGCAGCTCTCACGCAGAGCAGCTCGCCGAGCTCAAAAAGCAGTATCCGGGTATCGACTATGAAGAGTCTGACGCCGTTGAAGTCGTCGACTTGCTGCGCATGGTCGATGAAGGCCAGATTGACCTGACGCTGGTCGACTCCAACGAAGTGGCGATGAATCAGGTGTACTTCCCCAATGTACGTGTGGCGTTCGACCTGGGTGATGCACGCAGCCAGCGCTGGGCGGTGAAGGCCGGTGAAGACAACAGCCTGCTGAACGAGATCAACACCTACCTCGACAAGGTTCAGAAAAACGGCACCCTGCAACGCTTGAAGGATCGTTACTACGGGCACGTAGACGTGCTGGGCTACGTGGGCGCGTACACCTTCGCCCAGCACCTGCAAGAGCGTCTGCCCAAATACGAAAAATTCTTCAAGGAAGCGGCCAAAAAGGAACAGATTGACTGGCGGTTGTTGGCAGCCATGGGGTACCAAGAGTCCTTGTGGCAACCCGCGGTCACCTCCAAAACGGGCGTTCGCGGCCTGATGATGCTGACCCAGAACACCGCCCAAGCCATGGGCGTTTCTAATCGGCTGGACGCAAAACAAAGCATTATGGGCGGGGCCAAATACATCGCCCAGATCAAAAGCGAGCTCGACGACGACATCCAGGAGCCCGATCGCACCTGGTTTGCCCTAGCGGCTTATAACGTGGGCGGCGGGCATCTTGACGACGCGCGCAAGCTGGCCAAAAAAGAAGGCCTGAACCCGAACAAGTGGCTGGATGTGAAAAAAATGCTGCCTCGCCTTGCGCAGAAGCAGTGGTACAGCAAAACCCGCTATGGCTACGCCCGCGGCGGGGAGCCGGTGCACTTCGTGGCCAACATCCGTCGTTACTACGACATTCTGACGTGGGCCACTCAACCGCAGCTCGAAGGCGACGAAGTCACCGACGGCAAGCTGCACATCCCCGGTATCGACAAGACCAAGCCTAAAGAAGAGCCTGCGTTGTAGATTCAACACAAATCCCGTAGCAGCTGCCGCAGGCTGCGTCCGATTGCGTAGCGATCGTAAATCAGAGTTTTGGGAAAGCCTGACAGATCGCACTCGCAGATTTTACGTGGGCTACGCCCACGGACGCAGCCTTCGGCAGCTGCTACCGGAGTTGGGCGATTTTCAAAGTCTGGTTTAAACCTTCGCAGCCGCCACGATAAGCGCTTTCATTTCGGCCACTGCCGATTTGAAGCCCACAAACAAGGCGTGCGCCACCAAGGCATGGCCGATGTTCAACTCGTTGATGCCCTTGATGGCCGCTACCGCTTCTACGTTGTGGTAATGCAGGCCGTGGCCGGCATTCACAATCAACCCCTGGGCCAGACCACAAGCCACGCCTTCTGCGACGCGCTGTAATTCTTCAGCAACTTCAGTCGGCGTTTGCGCATCGGCATAACGCCCGGTGTGCAGCTCAATCGCCGGAGCACCTACGCGCTTGGATGCTTCGATCTGGCGCTCGTCAGCATCAATGAACAGCGACACTTCACAGCCTATTTTCGCCAAACGCTCGACGGCCGCCTTGATGCGCGCCTCTTGACCCGCCACATCCAGACCGCCTTCGGTGGTGAGTTCCTGACGGGTTTCGGGCACCAAACAGATGTGCGCAGGGCGAATATGCTCGGCGAACGCCATCATTTCTTCAGTCACGCCCATCTCGAAGTTCATGCGGGTTTGCAGCACATCCTTGAGCAGCAACACGTCGCGCTCCTGGATATGACGACGATCTTCACGCAGATGCACAGTGATGCCATCAGCGCCCGCCTCTTCGGCATCCAGCGCGGCCTTGACCGGGTCAGGGTAACGCGTGCCGCGTGCCTGACGCAGTGTGGCAACGTGATCGATATTGACGCCGAGAAGAATGCGATTGCTTGTGGTCACGGAGGCTCTCCTGAAGAGCTGAAGATTCGGCGCACAGCATACCGATCTATTCAGGGCTTGCGAAACAACTCACGACTGGCCAACGGCTTACCTGCCAGATGAACGGCCAGGGCCTGACGCATCAAGCGCTTGGCCGCCGACAACGCGCCTGGGACGGCCCAGTCGGTTTGAGCCATTGCATGCAGTTCGGCGCCATGAAAAAGCCCTGGCTGGATCAGATAAATACGCTCAAGCCCGGCATCCACTTGCAAACGGTACATGCCATCAATGGCCACCGGCTCGCCATGAATGTCCTGAGTCAAAGAGAAGCCGTAACCGATGTCGTCCAGCAGCCGCCATTCAAAAGCACGCAACAACGGTTCCAGCGCCCGACCTTCGGCCAGTGCCAACAAAGTAGCGGCGTAGTGGTTGAATAAACCGGGGTGGGGATCTTCGGCGGGTAACAGGCGAATCAATAGCTCGTTAAGGTACAAGCCGCTGAACAGCGCCTCGCCATTGAGCCAGGTAGAGAGACCGGCGCTTTCCATGCGGCCCACGTTTTTAAGCTCACCACGGCCGCGAAACTCGATTTCGAGCGGAACAAAGGGCCGGGCCAATGTGCCTGCTTTGCCTCGCGCGCTGCGCAAGACCGCGCGCAACCGACCTTGTGGCGTAATGAAGTCCACCAGAGCACTGGTTTCGCGGTAAGGGCGACTGTGCAGGACGTAGGCGAGTTGTGCGACTGGGGGATTGCTGGACATGGGTGTCAGGTATCTCTGGACACTAAAGCTTCCCTCACCCTAGCCCTCTCCCGGAGGAAGAGGGCACTGAGCGCATGCGGGTTCGAAAACACCGACATTCAGCCCCCTCTCCCTCCGGGAGAGGGTTGGGGTGAGAGCAACGGATTACAGGTCGCCGTAACCCAGTGAACGCAGGGCGCGCTCATCGTCGGACCAGCCGCCTTTCACTTTCACCCACAGGTTAAGCATGATCTTGGAGTCGAACAGCAGCTCCATATCCTTGCGCGCTTCGGTACCGATACGCTTGATACGCTCGCCCTTGTCGCCAATGATGATTTTCTTCTGACCATCACGCTCAACCAGAATCAGCGCGTGAATGTGCAAGGTTTTACCTTGCTGCTTGAATTCTTCGATCTCGACCGTGATCTGGTACGGCAGTTCGGCACCCATTTGGCGCATGATTTTTTCGCGCACCAGCTCAGCGGCCAGAAAGCGGCTGCTGCGGTCGGTGATCTGATCTTCCGGGAAAAAGTGTTCGTTTTCCGGCAAGTGTTCAGCGATCACGCGCTCAAGCGCGTCAAGGTTGTGACCGTGCTGAGCAGAAATCGGGATGATCTGGGCGTTCGGCAGTTGCTCCTGAAGCCAGCTCAGGTGCGGCATCAGCTCGGCCTTGTCTTCAATACGGTCGGTCTTGTTCAGCGCAACGATCAACGGCCCGGTCACGTATTGAACGCGCTCCAGCACCATCTGGTCTTCGTCGGTCCACTTGGTGCGGTCAACAACGAAGATCACCACGTCCACGTCTTTCAACGCGGCCGACGCGGTTTTGTTCATGTAGCGGTTCAGGGCCTTTTCGCCGCCTTTGTGCATACCGGGGGTATCTACATACACCGCTTGCACGTTGCCTTCGGTCTTGATGCCCAGCATGTTGTGGCGGGTGGTCTGAGGCTTGCGCGAAGTAATCGCCAGCTTTTGACCGAGGATGTGGTTCAGCAGTGTGGATTTACCCACGTTTGGTCGACCAACAATGGCGACATAGCCACAGCGTGTTGCAGTTGTATCATTCATGGCCATTCTCCACGCCAAGGGCAATCAATGCTGCGGCGGCCGCTACCTGTTCGGCAATACGACGACTCACACCCTGACCTCGGCTTTTTTCATTCAATAGGGCAATTTCGCATTCAACGAAGAAGATGCGGCAATGCGGTTCGCCCTGGATATCTACCACTTCGTAACGTGGCAGCTCACAGGCACGCGACTGCAAGAATTCTTGCAGGCGGGTCTTTGGATCTTTGTTGGTGTCGACCAGAGTCAAGGTCTCGAATTCGCTGGCCAGCCACGCCAATACCCGATCACGGGCAGCTTCCATGCCGGCGTCCAGATAAATGGCGCCGATCAACGCTTCAAGGGCGTCGGCCAGAATCGATTCACGACGAAAACCACCGCTCTTGAGCTCGCCCGAGCCCAGGCGCAGATACTCGCCCAACTCGAAACCACGGGCCAGTACAGCCAGGGTTTCGCCTTTAACCAGACGGGCACGCAGACGCGACAGCTGGCCTTCACGGGCCAACGGGAAGCGGTCAAACAAGGCTTCGCCGGCAACAAAATTGAGGATGGCATCACCCAGAAATTCGAGACGCTCGTTATTGCGCCCCGCAAAACTGCGGTGTGTCAGGGCCAGAACCATCAGTTCCTGGTCTTTGAAGGTGTAACCGAGCTGACGCTCTAAACGACTTAATGGAAAACTCACGATTTACCCACGCTGAGTTCGTGGCCGAATGTCACCACCGGACCGATATAAGGGATCAGTGATGCTCTCTTATCGCATAGCAAATGGACCGGGAACCGGCAGTTCGCCGCCGTCACACTTAACGCTTTGTTCAAATCCACATCCTGAATACAGTTGATCGCTCACCTGAAGCGGCAAAGCAATCTTGAGACGACTGATCTGCGAACCTGTTCGTTCGCCTGAAAAGCAGTCGGCGCTGTTATTAACAGCGCCGTCTTGGCTACTTGATCAGACCAACCCGCGACAAGCTCGGCAGGTTGCTCATTTTAGGTTCTGGCCAGCTCATCCAAACAGCGAAGGCCTTGCCGACGATATTTTCGTCAGGAACCATGCCCAACTCGTTCTTGGGAATGTTGGGATCGTCCCAGTAACGGCTGTCGTTCGAATTGTCGCGGTTGTCACCCATCATGAAGTAGTGCCCGGCCGGAACCGTCCACTCCTTGCCAGGTGGCGCACGATAGCGGCTCATTTCCTTGCGGATCATGTGCTCGACTTCGCCCAGCTTTTCTTTGTACAGCTCTGCACTGCCCAATGTTCCAGGCTCAGTACCCACCAGTTGCTCGGCAACCAGTTGGTCGTTGATGTACAGCTTTTTGTCACTGGTGTAACGAATCTTGTCACCCGGCAGGCCGACTACACGCTTGATGTAGTTGACGGTCGGATCGCTTGGGTAGCGGAACACCATCACATCGCCGCGTTGCGGATCACCCACCTCGATGATTTTCTTGTCGATGACCGGCAAGCGGATACCGTAAGAAAACTTGTTCACCAAGATGAAGTCGCCCACATCCAGGGTCGGTTTCATCGAGCCGGACGGAATCTGGAACGGCTCAACCAGAAACGAACGTAGCACCAGCACGATGAACAACACCGGGAAGAACGACTTGCCGTATTCAACCAGCAGCGGTTCCTTGTTGAGCTTCTCGATAACCTGAGCATCAGCCGGCTTGACGCTGGCTTGATACTGGGCGATGGCCTTGCGCCGGCGAGGTGCCAGAAAGACCAGATCGAGCAGCGCCAGCAAACCACAGACGGCAACAGCAATGACCAGCAACAGCGGGAAATTTAGTGACATAGGACCTAGCTATCCAACCTGAGCACTGCAAGGAAGGCTTCTTGTGGAATCTCCACATTACCCACTTGCTTCATGCGTTTTTTACCGGCTTTCTGCTTTTCCAACAGCTTGCGCTTACGGCTAACGTCACCACCGTAGCATTTGGCCAGTACGTTTTTTCTGAGCGCTTTAACCGACGAGCGCGCAATGATTTGGCCACCAATTGCAGCCTGAATTGCTACATCGAACATCTGACGCGGAATCAGCTCTTTCATTTTCTCGGTCAGCGCGCGCCCTTTGTAGTGAGCGTTGTCGCGGTGAACGATCAGTGCAAGGGCATCAACCTTCTCGCCGTTGATCAATACATCGAGCTTGACCAGATTCGCCGACTGATAACGGTCGAAGTGGTAATCCAGCGAAGCATAGCCGCGACTGGTGGATTTGAGACGGTCAAAGAAGTCCAGAACCACTTCGTTCATCGGCAAATCGTAAGTCACTTGCACCTGCGAGCCGAGGAACAGCATGTCGTGCTGAACGCCACGCTTCTCAATGCACAGGGTAATGACGTTACCCAGGTGCTCTTGAGGCACAAGAATATTGGCGCGCACGATCGGTTCGCGAATATCTTCGATGGACGACACATCCGGAAGCTTGGATGGGTTATCCACGTAAATCGTTTCGCCGGACTTGAGCAGCAGCTCAAAAATAACGGTCGGCGCGGTGGTGATCAGGTCCAGGTCGTACTCGCGCTCAAGGCGCTCCTGGATGATCTCCATGTGCAGCATGCCGAGGAACCCGCAACGGAAGCCGAAGCCCAGTGCGTCGGAGCTTTCCGGGGTGTACTGCAGCGACGAATCGTTCAGCGTGAGCTTTTGCAGCGCTTCACGGAAGTCTTCAAAGTCGTCGGAGCTGACCGGGAACAGACCGGCATAGACCTGAGGCTGAATGCGCTTAAAGCCAGGCAGAACGTCAACATCAGGGGTGCTGCTCAAGGTCAGGGTGTCGCCCACTGGCGCGCCGTGAATGTCCTTGATGCCCGCGATGATGAAGCCCACTTCACCGGCTTTGAGGTCAACGGTCGCTGTGTGCTTGGGGTTGAATACACCCACGCTGTCCACCAAGTGCATCTTGCCGGTGGACTTGACCAGAATCTTGTCGCCCTTTTTCACGCGGCCGTGGCGCACGCGAACCAGAGACACAACGCCCAGGTAGTTGTCGAACCAGGAGTCGATGATCAACGCTTGCAGCGGATCTTCGTAATTACCGGTCGGGGCTGGAATGGTGTGCACCAGACGTTCGAGCACTTCGTCGACGCCAAGGCCAGTTTTGGCACTGCACGTCACCGCATCAGTGGCATCGATACCGATGATTTTTTCGATTTCGTCTTTTACACGATCAGGATCGGCCTGCGGCAGGTCGATCTTGTTCAGTACCGGCATGACCTCAAGGCCTTGCTCGATAGCGGTGTAACAGTTGGCTACGGACTGAGCTTCAACGCCCTGCCCCGCATCCACCACCAGCAACGCACCTTCACACGCCGCCAGAGACCGGCTGACTTCATAGGTGAAGTCAACATGGCCCGGGGTGTCAATAAAGTTCAGCTGGTAGGTAATGCCGTCTTTGGCCGTGTAATACAAGGTGACGCTGTGCGCTTTGATGGTGATCCCGCGCTCACGCTCGAGGTCCATGGAATCCAGCACCTGGGCTTCCATTTCACGGGCACTCAGCCCGCCACACATCTGGATGAAACGATCGGCCAGCGTCGACTTGCCATGGTCAATGTGGGCGATGATGGAGAAATTGCGGATATGACTCAAATCACTCACGGGTCAACACTCAAAAAAAGTCGCAGGCAGACTGCCCGCCGAAAAATAGCCGGGAATTGTACCTGATGATCGCGCCAAGCGTCACGTTCACTGGCCAAGGTACACCGACAAAAAAGCCCCTACCGTGAGATAGAGGCTTTTGAGTGACTCAATAACGACGCATCAACCCGCTCGGCGCAACAGCCACAGCCCCGCCAATGCGCAGATAGCGGCCGGTAGCAGCACCGCAAACAGTGGCGAGAAGCCAAACACCAGGCTGGAGGGGCCCAGCAAGTCCTGGGCAATCTTGAATGCAAAGCCGACCAGCACCCCGGTGAATACTCGCTGCCCCAGTGTGACAGAGCGTAACGGACCGAAAATGAACGAGATCGCCATCAACACCAGCGCAGCCGTGACCAAGGGTTGCAACACCTTGACCCAGAACGCCAGCCAGTAACGACCGTTGTTCAGGCCTTGATCCTTGAGGTAGTGGATATAGCTCCACAAGCCGCTGATGGACAGGGCGTCAGGCGCCATGACCACGGTATTGAGCAACTGCGGGCTCAACAGTACGTCCCAACGCTCTGCGGGGACTTTGACGACTTCAGTGCTGCGATCATGGAAAACCGTGGTGGCAACGTCGGTCAACTGCCAGTGATCCTGATCGAACTGCGCTCTTTTGGCGAAGCTGGACGACAGCATGTGGCGCTCTTTATCAAAGCGGTAGCGGGTAACACCCAGCAAGACACCATTGGGTTGTACCGCGTTGATATGGATGAACTCATCACCCTGACGGTGCCACAAGCCATGCTTGGAGCTTTGCGCATCACCGCCGCCCTGCGCCAGGGCGCGGTTGGCCTGAGCCATGGTTTCAGTGGCTGGCGCGACATACTCACCGATCAACAGGCCGGCCACCATCAGCACCAGCATCGGCTTCATGACCGCCCAAACGATACGCCCGATAGAAACACCGGCCGCCCGCATGATGGTCAATTCACTGTTGCTCGCCAGGCTGCCCAGGCCGATCAGACAGCCGATCAGGGCCGCCATCGGCAGCATGTCGTACATGCGGCGCGGCGCCGTGAGCAAGACAAAACTCAGCACATCCATGACGGTGTAGGTGTCACTGACGCTGCCCATTTCGTCGATAAACGCAAACAGCGTGGCCAGTCCTAGAATAATCCCCAGTACCGCCAGGATCGCCAACAACACACTTTTACCAATGTAGCGATCGAGCTTAACCACGGGCCATCTCCTTCACGCTACGACGACTCGCCAACTTCAAGCGCAACGGTTCCCAATACAACAGCCCCAGACCAACCGCCAGGAACAGAATATGCACCCACCACAAACCCAGCACCGGGGACAGCTTGCCCTTCTCAAGGGCACCACGGGCCGAAATCAGCATGGTCAGATACCCCATATACAGCAGGATGGCCGGCAATAATTTGAGGAATCGACCCTGACGTGGATTAACCCGCGACAGAGGCACCGCAATCAAGGTCACGACAAACACCAGCAACGGCAAGGAAATACGCCACTGCAATTCGGCAATGGCACGCGGCTCAGGATTGCCTATCAGGTCGAGCGTCGGAATCGCATCGCGGTCAGTCACTTCATCACTGACGTCCGGCTTGGGCAGCAACACACCGTACGTGTCGTACTGAATGGCGCGATAGTCGGCCAGCCCGGGCTGCCCGTCATAGCGATAGCCGTTGTCCAGCACCAGCCAGCGACTGCCGTCGGGGCGCACTTCCTGACGGCCTTTTTCAGCCACCAGCACCGAAATGCCACGATCCTTGGCATCTTGCCCAAGGTTTTTCTGAGAGATGAACACGCCCGACAGGTTAGTACGGTCGTTGGTCAGCTCTTCGGTGTAGGTCACCCGCGAGCCGTCACTCAAGGACTGAAAACGCCCCGGCTCCAGCGTATCGAACTCGGTCAGGGCATCTTGCTTGTTCAGCAGCAACTGAAACTGATTGGCACCTTGCGGGGCCAGACTCAGGCTCAGCCATGCCACCACCAGCGCAACAAAAGCCGCAGGCACCAGTGTCATGCCCAGCAAACGCTGCTGACTCATGCCGGTGGCCGACAACACGGTCATCTCGCTTTCCAGGTACAACCGGCCATACGCCAGCAAAATACCCAAAAACAGACCCAGTGGCAGGATCAGTTGCATAAACCCCGGCAGTCGAAACCCCATGATCAGGAACAACGAACCAGGATCGAGCGCGCCGGAAGCAGCCTGCGCCAAGTATTTAATGAAACGACCACTCATGATGATGACCAGCAGCACAGCACTGACTGCACTCAAGGTAACCATGACTTCGCGGGATAGATAACGGAAGACGATCAAACCAGACACTCCAGGGGTCGTCAGGCAAAGGCGGCCAAACAAACGGCATAACGAGTGGACACAGACTCCGATGAAGAGCCTAGCCGTTAAAAAAGATGGCGCATTATCCTGTGAATGAGTGCGCCTGTCACTGCGCATGCTCACCCAAGGCTTCAAAGCGTGAATGACACGGCAATCGAGGGTTGTCAGGGTCTGCCGACGAGGTTCAAACTGCCCGCCTTGACGCTTGCCCGAACGGCAGGTGAAGCGCTTCATCTATATAAGCAAGCAAACACTTCGTTTGTACGCACGTTGACCATTTGATTCAGGGACCCGGACATGGAACTGGTTGTAAAAAGCGTTAGCCCAGAAACGTTGAAAACGGCCACTCTAGTGGTCGCCATCGGTGAAGACCACACACTCGGCAACACAGCCAAGGCCATTGACGAACTCACGGGCGGCGCCATCAGCGCCGTACTCAAGCGCGGCGACATCGCCGGCAAAACCGGTCAAACCCTGCTGCTGCACAGCCTGCCCAACCTTAAAGCCGAGCGCGTACTGCTGGTGGGTACCGGTAAAGATGCCGAACTGGGTGATCGCCCGTTTCGCAAAATTATCAGCAGTACCCTCAACGTACTGAAAGGTCTGGGCGGCAGCGATGCCGTTCTGGCGCTGGACGAACTGGTCGTCAAGGGTCGCGACAGCTACGGCAAAACCCGTCTGCTGGCAGAAACACTGGTTGATGGCGAATACACGTTCGACCGTTTCAAGAGCCAGAAAGCCGAACCGCGCGCGCTGAAAAAAATCACCCTGCTGACCATCAAGGCTGCACAGGCTGAAGTGCAACTGGCTGTAACCCATGCTCAGGCGATTGCTGCCGGCATGTCGTTCACCCGCGATCTGGGCAACTTGCCGCCGAACATCTGCCACCCGACTTTCCTGGCTGAACAGGCCAAGGAGCTGGGCAAGGAATACAAAGGCCTGAAAGTCGAAATCCTTGACGAGAAAAAGATCAAGGACCTGGGCATGGGCGCGTTCTACGCCGTGGGCCAGGGCAGCGACCAGCCGCCTCGCCTGATTGTCATGAACTACTCGGGCGGCAAAAAATCCGAGAAGCCATACGTACTGGTCGGCAAAGGCATCACCTTTGACACCGGCGGCATCAGCCTCAAGCCGGGCGCCGGCATGGACGAAATGAAGTACGACATGGGTGGCGCTGCCAGCGTGTTTGGTACGCTGCGCGCCGTGCTTGAGCTGAAGTTGCCGATCAACCTGGTGTGCATTCTGGCTTGCGCCGAAAACATGCCAAGCGGCGGCGCAGCTCGCCCAGGTGACATCGTCACGACCATGAGCGGTCAAACCGTCGAGATCCTCAATACCGATGCCGAAGGCCGTCTGGTACTGTGCGACGCCCTGACCTACGCCGAACGCTTCAAGCCGCAAGCCGTTATCGACATTGCTACCTTGACCGGCGCCTGCATGGTTGCCTTGGGCGCTCACACGTCCGGCCTGATGGGCAACAACGACGAGTTGATCGGCCAACTGCTCGAAGCCGGCAAACAAGCCGACGACCGCGCCTGGCAACTGCCGTTGTTCGACGAATACCAGGAGCAACTGGACAGCCCGTTTGCCGACATGGCCAACATTGGCGGCCCGAAAGCCGGTGCAATCACCGCAGGCTGCTTCCTGTCGCGTTTCGCCAAGGCCTATCACTGGGCGCACCTGGACATCGCTGGCACCGCATGGGTGAGCGGCGGCAAGGACAAGGGCGCCAGCGGCCGCCCAGTGCCTCTGCTGACCCAGTACCTGCTGGACCGCGCCAACGCTTGACGCTGACAATCGAAGACTGCGCGGCTTGATGGCCGCGCAGCCTCGATTCAGGAATCGCAATGACCACTGAAACAACCAAAATCGACTTCTATATTCTTCCAAGCGCGGCCACATCGGCGCGGCTGGATTTTGCCTGCAAGCTCACCGAAAAAGCCTGGCGCCTCGGGCATCGGGTCTACCTGCACTGTAGCGACGCCGCGCAACGCCAGGATCTGGATGAGCGCTTATGGCGCTTCAAGGGCGAGAGCTTTGTGCCCCACAGCCACTTCGAAGATGAACCCGATGGCGTAATTGTCATGGGCCTGAGCGAAGCACCGGCCAGCCATCAGGATTTATTGATCAACCTGGACCTTAAAGTCCCTGAATTTTTTAAACGCTTTGCCCGTGTGGCCGAAGTCGTGGTCGAAGACCCTGTCGTGCGACTGGCGGCACGAGAGAGTTTCCGCTTCTACCGCGAACAGGGCTATCCTCTGCAAGACCACAAGCTGCAACGACTTTGAGCACACGATGGACACCTCCAACTCCTCACAAAAAGCTGCGCACCTGCTCGACGACCTTGAATCCATTCGCCAATTGCTGGGCGATGATGGTCTGCAGCCGCCGCTACTGACCGAAATGGTGGGCGCCGAAGGGGCCCAGATCCCCCTGCTGTCTGAAGCCATCGACGACGAGAACCAGATGCCGCTGGTCGGTATTGCACCCGCACCGAAGGCGCAAAAACAGCCGGACGCCCTGCTCGTGCACCTGGACAACGAGCTGCGCACAGCGGCGCACTCGATCATGCAAGACGTGATCAACGACTTCACGCCGCATATCGAAACCGAAATTAAACGCCGCCTTGAAGCGCACATGGAGCGCCTGCTGGCGCAGCACCAGAGCTGAGCGATTTCTCGTAACCGCTGCCAAAGGCTGCGTCCGATTGCCAAGCGATCGCCACCCTGACAACGCGTCCCATCTGACGGATTGCATTGCCTGATTTCACGACGGCTACACCGCCGAACGCAGCCAGCAGTAGCGGCTAATCATTCGCGGCCGCGTACAACTCGCCCTTCGCGTCCCGCCCCGCTATACTTGCCGGCTTTCCTGAATTAATGCCAATAGGGTCCCGCCGCGCATGGATAAGACCTACCAGCCGCACGCCATTGAAACTTCCTGGTACAAAACCTGGGAAGAAGAGAATTATTTTGCCCCGCAAGGCGCGGGCGACCCGTACACCATCATGATTCCGCCGCCGAACGTCACCGGCAGCCTGCACATGGGTCACGGCTTCAACAACGCGATCATGGACGCCCTGATCCGTTTCCGCCGCATGCAGGGTCGCAACACCCTGTGGCAGCCGGGCACCGACCACGCGGGCATCGCCACCCAAATGCTGGTTGAGCGCCAAATTGAAGCCCAGGGCCTGAACCGCCACGATCTGGGCCGCGAGAAGTTCCTCGACAAAATCTGGGAATGGAAAGATCAATCGGGTGGCAATATCAGCCGTCAGATTCGTCGCCTCGGCTCGTCCGTAGACTGGAGCCGCGAACGTTTCACCATGGACGACGGCCTGTCCGAAGCCGTGAAGGAAGCGTTCGTGCGCCTGCACGAAGACGGCCTGATCTACCGCGGCAAGCGTCTGGTCAACTGGGACACCAAGTTGCACACGGCCATTTCCGATCTTGAAGTGGAAAACCACGACGAGAAAGGTTTCCTGTGGAACCTGCGTTACCCACTGGCCGACGGTGCGAAAACCGCTGATGGCCTGGATTACCTGGTCGTGGCTACAACCCGCCCTGAAACCATGCTGGGCGACGCAGCTGTAGCCGTGAACCCCGAAGATGAACGCTATAAAGCCCTGATCGGAAAATTCGTCGAGCTGCCGCTGGTCGGCCGCCGCATTCCGATCATTGCTGACGACTACTGTGATCCTGAGTTCGGTACCGGTTGTGTGAAAATCACCCCGGCTCACGACTTCAACGACTACGAAGTCGGCAAGCGCCACAACCTGCCGCTGCTCAACATCTTCGACAAAAACGCCGCCGTACTGCCTGCCGCTCAAGTGTTCAACCTTGATGGCACGTTGAACGACAGCGTCGACGGCACCCTGCCGGCCAAGTACGCCGGCCTGGATCGCTTCGAAGCGCGCAAGCAAATCGTCGCCGATCTGGATGCTGCTGGTTTGCTGGTCAGCGTCGATGATCACGCCCTGAAAGTGCCAAAAGGCGACCGTTCGGGCACCGTCATCGAGCCATGGTTGACCGACCAGTGGTACGTATCGACCAAGCCGCTGGCCGAGCCTGCCATTGCTGCCGTTGAAGACGGTCGCATTGCATTCGTGCCTAAACAGTACGAAAACATGTACTTCTCGTGGATGCGCGACATCCAGGACTGGTGCATCAGCCGTCAACTGTGGTGGGGCCATCGCATTCCGGCCTGGTATGACGAGTCGGGCAAGGTCTATGTGGGCCGCGACGAAGCTGAAGTGCGTGCCAAGAACAACCTGGGCCCGGACGTTGCGCTGCAACAGGACAACGACGTACTCGACACCTGGTTCAGTTCGGGTCTGTGGACCTTCTCCACCCTGGGCTGGCCGGAAAAAACCGACGCGCTGAAAACCTTCCACTCCACTGACGTGCTGGTGACGGGCTTCGACATCATTTTCTTCTGGGTTGCCCGGATGATCATGCTCACCATGCACTTGGTGAAAAACGAAGACGGCACCCCGCAAGTTCCGTTCAAGACAGTGTATGTACACGGTCTGGTGCGTGACGGTCAGGGCCAGAAGATGTCCAAGTCCAAAGGCAACGTACTGGACCCGCTGGACATCATCGACGGCATTGAACTCGAAGACCTGGTGGCTAAACGCACCTCGGGCCTGATGCAGCCAAAACTGCTGAAGAAAATCGAAAAGCAGACCCGCGACGAATTCGCTGACGGTATCGCCAGCTACGGCACCGATGCCCTGCGTTTCACCTTCTGCTCGCTGGCGTCCACCGGTCGCGACATCAAGTTCGACATGGGCCGCGTTGAAGGCTATCGCAACTTCTGCAACAAGATCTGGAACGCTGCACGCTACGTGCTGGACAAGGGCGAAGACTGCGGCCAGAACGGCGAAGCCTATGAGCTGTCGCTGGCAGACCGCTGGATCATCTCGCAGTTGCAACGCACTGAAGCCGAAGTGACCCGTCACCTCGACCAGTTCCGTTTTGACCTTGCGGCACAGGCCCTGTACGAGTTTATCTGGAACCAGTACTGCGACTGGTACCTGGAACTGTCCAAGCCTGTGCTGTGGGACGAGAACGCCCCGGTTGAACGTCAGCGTGGCACCCGCCGCACGCTGGTTCGGGTGCTGGAAGTGGCATTGCGCCTGGCTCACCCGTTCATGCCATTCATCACCGAAGAAATCTGGCAGCGCATCGCGCCGCTGGCCGGCGTTGAAGGCAAAACCATCATGCTGCAACCGTGGCCAGTACCGAACGAGGCGCGCATCGACCAGGCCGCCGAAGACGATATCGAATGGCTCAAGGGCCTGATGCTGGGTATTCGCAACATTCGTGGCGAAATGAACATCGGCCCGGGCAAGCCATTGCAGATCTACCTGAAAAACGTCAGCAGCGAAGATCAACGCCGCCTGACCGAGAATGATGCCCTGCTCAAAAAGCTGGCTAAACTCGAATCGATCACCGTGCTGCAAGACGGCGCCGAAGCACCACTGTCGGCTACCGCACTGGTAGGCGAGATGGAAGTGCTGGTGCCCATGGCCGGCCTGATCGACAAAGATGCAGAGTTGGCGCGCCTGGACAAGGAAATCCAGCGTCTGAACGGCGAAGTGGCCCGCGTAGGTGGAAAACTCTCTAACGCCGCGTTCGTTGACAAAGCTCCGGCCGAAGTCATCGAAAAAGAACGAACCAAGTTGGCCGAAGCCGAACAGGCCTTGAGCAAACTGGCCGAACAGCACGCGCGGATTTCCAGCCTGTAAAAAAGCTGCGCACCTGATCGCGGGCAAGGCCTTAGTTCTGAAAGGAACCAAGGCCTTGCCCGCGATTGCTTTTGTGGAATGAATTGAACATGACAACCCCACGCACTTCCAAAGCCACACGCCACAAGCCCAAGGCTGCCAGCGATAACACGCCGGCTGCCCCTCGGGTCAAGCCGAGCCTGCACCCGCGCAACCGCCATCAGGGCCGTTACGACTTCCCGCAGTTGATATCGGTCTGCCCTGAGCTGGCAGAGTTCGTGATCATCAACCCGTACGGCAAAGAGAGCATCGACTTCGCCAACCCGGATGCCGTGCGCGTCTTCAACCGTGCGCTGCTCAAGGCGTTCTACGGTATCGCCCACTGGGACATTCCGGCTGACTACCTGTGCCCGCCTGTGCCCGGTCGCGCTGACTACGTGCACTTCCTGGCCGACCTGCTGGCTTCCATGAACGATGGCGTCATCCCGCGTGGCCCGAGCGTGCGCGTGCTGGACATCGGCATGGGTGCAAACTGCGTTTACCCGCTGATTGGTCACAGCGAATACCGCTGGCAGTTCCTGGGCACCGAAGTTGACCCCACAGCGGTCAAGGCCGCCAAGGCGATCGTGCAGTCCAACGGGTTGAACAAAGCCATCAGCCTGCGTTTGCAGCCTGACCCGAAGAAGATCCTGCTGGACGTTCTGGACAACACCGAGCGTTTTGAACTGAGCATGTGCAACCCGCCGTTCCACGCGTCTATCGACGAAGCCACACGGGGCAGCGAGCGTAAATGGCGCGCACTGGGCAAGGCTGATCCCAAGCGCAAACTGCCCGTACTGAACTTTGGCGGTCAAGCGGCTGAATTGTGGTGCGAAGGTGGTGAGCAGCGCTTTGTGACCCAGCTGATTCGTGAAAGCGTACAAGTGGGCCGTCAGGTGCTGTGGTTCAGCGTGCTGGTGTCCAAGGCGTCCAACTTGCCGGCGATCCAGACTGCCCTGAAAAAAGCCGGTGCGCGCGAAAGCCAGGTGGTCGACATGTCACAGGGCAACAAGCAAAGCCGCTTTGTCGCCTGGACATTCCATGACAAAGAGCAGCAGCAGATGTGGCGCGAGAAAAACTGGAAGTAAATGCGCAATAGCTTGGGCATAAAAAAGCCGCGCTTCGGAGTGATCCGAAGCGCGGCTTTTTTACAACAGTCTTACTTGTTAACAGCGTCAGTCAGGCCTTTGGCCACAACGAGCTTGATAACTTTTTTGGCAGCGATTTCGATGGCAGCGCCAGTCGAAGGGTTACGGCCAGTACGGGCAGGACGCTCGGTCACTTTCAGTTTGCCAATACCTGGCAGAGTGATTTCGCCGCCATTTTCCAATTGATCAGCAACGATCTGAGCCAGTTGGTCCAGAGCATTACGCGCGGTAGTTTTCGGCGCGTCGATAGCTTCAGCGATATCAGCGATCAGTTGGTCTTTAGTCATAGCCATTGAGATGGTCCTTCCCTATCAAATTCATTTGGTTTGCAGAGTGCAAAGTCAGCTATCGAGCCAGATCTCAGGGGTCTGGCACGCCCGTTGGCTTTCACGACGAATCGCGGATGTAGAGTGCTAAAACGGGGTTTGGTTCGACCTGACACTTGCTGAATGCATGCTTTGCGCCATTACACAGCGCAAGACCGGGCAAAACTAGCACAGAGACGGCTAAATATCCGCCTCTACCTAGCCATTTGGTCAGCTTTATCGCTCTAAATCAGTAAAAAAGCCCATACGGGCGATCACAAGCCCCCTAAACACGGCCGCAAAGACTGCCCCGGCGCTCAGGTGGGTTACACTTGGCGCTTTTGCGGGGTGTGCGCCCTGCCCTCTCATTACTCACCGAGAAGCCCATGCCGATCCGTCACTGCATCGTCCATTTGATTGAAAAAAAACCCGACGGTACGCCCGCTGTTCTCCACGCCCGCGACTCTGAACTGGCCGAGTCCCAAGCCATCGAGAACATGCTCGCGGACCTCAACGAAAGCTATAACGCCAAGCAAGGTAAAGCCTGGGGTTTTTTCCATGCTGAGTCTGGCGCGCACCCGTTCAGTGGCTGGCTCAAAGAGTATCTGGACGGCGGCAAGGATTTCACCGCGTTCAGCCGCGTCGCCGTCGAGCATCTGCAAAAGCTGATGGAGGAATCCAACCTCTCAGTGGGCGGGCACGTGCTGTTTGCTCACTACCAGCAAGGCATGACTGACTATCTGGCCATCGCCTTGCTGCACCACAGTGACGGCGTGGCAGTGAACCAGGAGCTGGATGTGACCCCCTCGCGTCATCTGGATCTTGGCCAACTGCACCTGGCCGCCCGCATCAACATTTCCGAATGGCAAAACAACAAGCAGTCCAAGCAATACATTTCGTTCATCAAAGGTAAAAACGGCAAGAAGGTTTCGGAATACTTCCGCGACTTTATCGGCTGCCAGGAAGGTGTCGACGGCCCGGGCGAAACCCGAACGCTGCTCAAAGCCTTCAGCGATTTTGTTGAGAGCGAAGACCTGCCGGAAGAGTCCGCACGCGAAAAGACCAAAACACTGGTTGATTACGCCAGCAGCCAGGCCAAGATCGGTGAACCGATGGGCCTCGAAGAATTGTCCGAGCTGATTGACGAAGAGCGCCCCAAAGCCTTTTACGACCATATCCGCAACAAGGATTACGGCCTGTCGCCAGAAATCCCGGCTGACAAACGCACCCTTAACCAGTTCCGTCGGTTCACTGGCCGTGCTGAAGGCCTGTCCATCAGTTTTGAAGCGCACCTGCTGGGCTCCAAGATCGAGTTCGACGAAGAAGCCGGTACCTTGGTCATCAAAGGCCTGCCGACCCAACTGCTCGACCAGCTCAAGCGCAGCAAATAATGTTCAACGGGATTCTGAAGAAAGTCCTGTTTGTTCTGATCGTGGTGGTGGTGTTTCAGAATTGGGGCAAAATCCAGCGGGTATTGAACCCTTCGGGTGTTGTATCCGAGCAAACCCGGGCCGACGCCCGGGTCGTGCTGTATGCCACGCAGTGGTGTGGTTACTGCAAGGCCACGCGGCGTTTTCTAGACGAGAAAGGTATCCCGTTCAAAGAGTTCGATATCGACAAGGATGCAACCGCACGTGAGGCCTACGAGGCGCTGGGCGGACGCGGGATACCTATACTGGATGTCAACGGGACGTTGATCAGAGACTTCAAGCCGGAAGCGATAGAGGCGGCGTTGAAGTCACCCGCAAAAGCGCCCTCACCCTAACCCTCTCCCAGAGGGAGAGGGGACTAAAAGCAGATTCGCCCTACACCTCAGATCAAGCTCCCTCTCCCAGAGGGAGAGGGGACTAAAAGCAGATTCGCCCTACACCTCAGATCAAGCTCCCTCTCCCAGAGGGAAAGGGGACTAAAAGCAGATTCGCGCTACACCTCAGATCAAGCTCCCTCTCCCAGAGGGAAAGGGGACTAAAAGCAGATTCGCGCTACACCTCAGATCAAGCTCCCTCTCCCAGAGGGAGAGGGGAATAAAAGCAGATTCGCGCTACGCCTCAGATCAAGCTCCCTCTCCCAGAGGGAGAGGGGAATAAAAGCAGATTCGCGCTACGCCTCAGATCAAGCTCCCTCTCCCTCTGGGAGAGGGCTGGGGTGAGGGTTTGCGCACCCCACCTGACTCAGCACTAGACACTCCTTGGCGCTCTTCCTGAGCTTTTTGATCAGCCGTTCCTGACGCAACGCTTCGCCTTTATCAGGCCAGGACTCGACATACACCAGCGCCACTGCCGGGCTCGAGGCAAAAAATCGCGCGCCCTTGCCCGTTTGATGCTTGGCAAAACGGCGCACCGGATCATCGCTGATCCCGCAATACAACGAACCATTGGCCGCCCTGACCAAATACACAAACCAGGGTTTACTCACGGCCAGCCTGAAAGGCTTTAAGGCCTTTTAGCGCCTGCCCCCGTATCGCGTTTTTTACCCACGGCGTCCACCCCAACAGCAGCCCCTTGATACCCAAGGCCTGACGCGACCAACGCCATAGATCAAAATGATCATGGTGTTCGCAAATCTTGCCGTCCCGAAATACAAACCGGGCCTCAATATCATTGATCACCACCGCCCCGCTCTGACTGAACACATAGGTCGCCACCCAATGAGCGCTGCCCGTCTGCGCGTCGGCCTGCACTCGGTCAAAGGTCAGCGTAAAGTCTTTGGCCCGGGCCGTCAGCATGCGCCACATATCGCCAGCATTGCGGCCACGCAGCTCACCGAATACCGGGTCGCTGAACACCACGTCGTCGGTGTAACAGGCTGCCATCGCTTCGGCATCAAGGCGTTGGAAAGCTTCATAGAAATGGGTGATCAACGCTTGGCTCATGACAAGGTCCGTTCCATTGGAGTATCTGAGCACGATAATCTGCAATCCGCAGAAACACTACGCCTTCAGAGTCGTTCGCTTTGCACATTCACATAACGCATGCGCCCCGCTCCCAGTCCGGCAACGATGGCAGCGACACCAATCACCCCGAAAATCCAGCCCAGCGCACTCCAGCCCCCTGTCACTTCATGCACCACGCCGACGGCCAACGGCCCCATGGACGCCACGGTGTAACCAATGCCCTGAGCCATCCCCGACAGGTTGGCCGCCACGTGAGCATCGCGCGAACGCATCACAATCAAAGTCAACGCCAGGCTGAATGCTCCGCCCTGCCCCAACCCCAGCACAATCGCCCAGCCCCATAAACCGTCAAGCGGCGCATACAGACAGCCGAACAGGCCGGCCAGGGTCATGCTCATCACCAACACGATCGCCAACCGCTGGTCCTTGCCGCGCGTGGCCAACCAGGGCGCTGTCAGTGCCGTAATCAATTGCACGATGACCGAACCCGACATCACCAGCCCGGCCTGAGTTGCCGTCAAACCGCGCCCCATCAAAATGGAAGGCAACCAGCCAAAAACAATGTACGACAGCGACGATTGCAAGCCCATGTACAACGTCACTTGCCACGCCAGTGGATCACGCAGCAACCCCCGCACCCGGTAAGCCACTTTATGCGCGCCTTGCCGCTTGCCCGTTTGCGGCAACCAGAAGATGGCCGCGATCAGTGCCGGCAATGCCCAAAAGCCCAAGCCCAATGCCCAGCTATTGCCCATTGCATGGCTTAACGGCACCGTGGCACCTGCCGCCAATGCCGCACCGAGACACAATGCCATGGTGTACACGCCCGTCATCGTGCCCGCATGCCCGGCAAAATCACGCTTGATGATGCCCGGCAGCAATACACCGATCACGCCAATACTGGCGCCCGCCAAAATGCTCCCGGCAAACAGCCCCACGTCTCCCAACGAACTGCGCAGTGCAATGCCGCCGCCCAGCGTCAGCAATATTCCCAACACTACTCGCTCAGTCCCGAAACGCCTCGCCAGTACTGGCGCCAAAGGTGCGAACAGCCCCAGACAGAGCACCGGCAAGGTGGTCAACAAACCCGCCTGAGCCGCAGACAAACCCAGGCTGTCAGACACTTGCGAGAGTAAAGGCGCCATGCTCGACAGGGCTGGGCGCAGATTCAACGCCACCAGCACCAAACCCAGCAACAGCAACCACGGCCGCACGACAACGGGAGGTATGGGCGGCACCTGCTCGTCATCGACTTCGGCGTCAATCAGCAGTTCTTCCAGATCGTCCACAGGGCGAACAGGCTCGGTGAAGCGGGCCATGGTTTTCTCCGGTTCAGGGTTCATTGATCAACGTCCGGCAAAGCGCCATCGCCCGTTGCGGATCTTGCTGTTCAACAGCCGCCAGCAGGTCAATGTGCAAATCAAACACCGACTGGCGACGAGGCTGGGCTGCCAAAGTCGAACGTATCTGGCTGGTGACGATGCTTGAGGTGTAGCGATACAACTCACTCAGTGCGGGGTTGTGCGCGGCATCAATCAAGCGTTGGTGAAACAGCAAATCGCAGCCAATAAACGTATCGAGCTCACCGTGGTAATGCTGGGCACTTTCCTTCAGAGCCAGATGCAGCAGGCGCAGATCTTCATCCGTGCGCCGCAAAGCCGCCAAGCCAATGGCTTCAACTTCCAGGATGTGCCGCGTCTCGCGTATTTGCTCCAGCGAGCAGGAAGACAACGCGCGCAAGGTATCCATCGGATCGATGCGTCCTCGTAAATAACTGCCGTCGCCCTGGCGGATCTCGATCAAACCGGCAAAGGCCAGCACGCGCATGGCTTCGCGCACGGTATTACGGCTGATACCCAGCTCTGCTGCCAGTTCGGGCTCGGTTGGCAAACGCTGCCCGACCTCCCAGGCGCCTTCTTTTATTCGCGTGCGCAGTTGTTCAAGGGCCTGGTCAACCAGTGAGCGTTTAATCAGTGGGGAAGCTTCTGTCATGAAATTCGCCTTTTCATCCAATCATTGGATGAATTTTCCGACATGTTAGTCAGACCCACGCGATCGGGCAATCCGCTAGAGATAAGTGGTCAACAGTAAATGACGGTTATACGTTGCAAAAAACACCCTTAAAGGGTAGTTTCACACTTATCGAGGCCGCCTCTTATGGAAAAGAAAACACCTCACTACGATCTCTTTTGCATTCAGGACGACGTACGCCGGCTTGGTGCTGTGGCATTCACTAAAAGCGCACTGGATGGCGGGCGGACGATGGGCCTGACACTGGCGCAAATGCAGCGAGTGATTACCTCACTGGAGCGCAGGGAGCTATACAAGTCGATGACCACTCATGCCGACCACCGGGTGTGGCAGGACGTTTACCACACCGATGCTTACGGCTTATTTATTTACATCAAGGTGACTTACCGACCCGGTGGAGGGCCGCCTGTCATTGCCTTCAAGGAAAAACACTGATGGACAGACACGATTGCTACACCTGCGGTGCGCCTAACGCATTGCAAGCATTTCAAGATCGCAGTTTCACCGTATGTTTCAAACAATTGACTCGATCGGTCCACGGTCTGGCGGGCCATGAATGCGCGAAGTGCGGCGAAGTCGAGTTCGACGCTCCCAGCGCAGAGCGCTATGCCCAGGCAGGAGATGAACTGATAGAAGATGCCAAGCGGGTCATGGCTGATGAGATGAAACGCATTCGTCGCAAGTTGCATTTCACCCAAAAAAGCGCCGTACAACTATTGTCCGGCGGTGGTCACAACGCATTTAGCCGATACGAACGGGCCGAAGTGGAGCCTCCAAAGCCCTTGTTTGTGCTGATGCGCCTACTCGATCGCCACCCCGAACTGGTGGCTGAATTAGAGACCCTCAATGAATGTGCAGATATCAATACGCTGCTGGAGCAAAAGCAACAGCAGCGCGAGAAAGCACGCCACCCCATCGCCCTGTAGCCGCTGCCGCAGGCTGCGATGGGTTGCGAAGCGACCCCGACAACCGAAGGTCCTTCGGCCCTTATCGCAGCCTGCGGCAGCGGCTACACGTAGTGCGTTTGGATCAATGCAAGATCTGATTCAAAAACAGCTTGGTCCGGTCATTTTGCGGGTTATCGAAGAACTCATTCGGCGCGGCCTGCTCCACGATTTCACCCTTGTCCATAAAGATCACCCGGTTGGCCACCGTACGTGCAAAGCCCATTTCATGAGTCACACACAGCATGGTCATGCCGTCTTCGGCCAACCCGATCATGGTGTCGAGAACCTCCTTGACCATTTCCGGGTCAAGGGCTGACGTCGGTTCATCGAACAACATGATCTTGGGCTTCATGCACAACGCCCGGGCAATCGCTACCCGCTGTTGCTGACCACCCGACAACTGCCCCGGGTACTTGTGCGCCTGCTCCGGAATTCGCACACGCTCCAGATAGTGCATGGCAATTTCTTCAGCCTGACGCTTTGGCATCTTGCGCACCCACATCGGTGCCAGTGTGCAGTTTTGCAAAATGGTCAGGTGCGGGAACAGATTGAAGTGTTGAAACACCATGCCCACTTCACGGCGCACGGTTTCGATTTGCTTGATGTCGTTGGTCAACTCAACGCCGTCAACCACGATGCGCCCTTGCTGGTGCTCTTCGAGGCGATTGAGGCAACGAATGGTCGTCGACTTGCCAGACCCCGAAGGCCCGCACAATACAATGCGTTCCCCCGGCTGCACGTTCAGGTTGATGTCCTTGAGCACGTGAAACTGGCCGTACCACTTGTTAACGTCCTGCATCTGAATAATGCCTTCAGCGCTCGCAGGTTTTTTGATGGCTTCACTCATGTCGCACTCCTAACGCTTATGACCAGTGTCCAGCTTGCGCTCCAGATGCATGGAGTAGCGGGACATGCCAAAACAGAAAATCCAGAACACCAACGCCGCAAACACATAGCCTTCCGTCGCCATACCCAACCACGTCGGGTCGGCGGCCGCTTGTTTGACGCTGTTGAGCAAGTCAAACAAGCCGATGATGATCACCAGGCTCGTGTCCTTGAACAGGGCAATAAAGGTGTTAACGATGCCGGGAATAACCAGTTTCAAGGCTTGCGGCAAGATCACCAGGCCCATGCTGCGCCAATACCCCAAGCCCATCGCTGCCGCGGCTTCGTACTGCCCCTTGGGGATAGCTTGCAAGCCCCCGCGCACCACTTCCGCCACATAGGCCGACTGGAACAGAATCACTCCGATCAACGCGCGAAGCAGTTTGTCGAAGTTCATGCCCTCGGGCAGAAACAGCGGCAACATCACCGAAGACATAAACAGCACGGTAATCAGCGGTACACCGCGCCAGAACTCGATGAAGGTCACACACACCACGCGAATGGCCGGCATGTCCGAACGCCGTCCCAGCGCCAGCAAGATCCCCAGCGGCAAAGCACCGGCAATGCCGACTGTGGCAATCACCAGCGTCAGCATCAAACCGCCCCACTGGCTGGTGGCCACGTTGCTCAGGCCAAAGTAACCGCCATGCAACAGGCTGTACGCCGCAATCGGGTACACCACCAGAAAGCTCAGCCCGTAGATGGCCTTGTGCTTGAACCGCGAGATAAACAGCGGTGCCACACCGACCACGGCCAAAATCACCGTCAGGTCGACCCGCCAGCGCAGTTCACGCGGGTAATAGCCGTACATGAACTGGCCAAAACGCTGCTGGATAAACACCCAACAGGCGCCCTCTTTGGTGCAGTCCGCCCGGGTACTGCCGACCCAATTGGCATCGAATATCGCCCAGCTCAGCAGCGGCGGCACGATCAGCCAGATCAGGTAAAAGGCAAATAGGGTCAGCAGTGTGTTGAGCCAGCTGGAAAACAGATTGGCCCGCGCCCAGGCGACGATGCCGATGCGATTGCCCGGTGGCGGCATGTCAGGTTTGAAAACATGAGTCGTCATAGTCGCGTCCTCATCGCTCGATCAGCGCAATGCGCGTGTTGTACCAGTTCATCAACAGCGAAATGCTGATGCTGATGGCCAGGTAAACGCTCATGGTGATGGCGATGACTTCAATGGCCTGCCCGGTTTGGTTCAGCACCGTACCGGCAAACAGAGAAACCATTTCCGGGTACCCGATGCCCGCCGCCAGCGACGAGTTTTTCACCAGGTTGAGGTATTGGCTGGTCAACGGCGGAATAATCACCCGCAATGCTTGAGGGATGATGACCTTGCGCAAGGTCGGCCCGGGGCGCAGCCCCAAAGAACGCGCGGCTTCAGTCTGGCCATGACTGACCGATTTGATGCCCGAACGCACGATCTCGGCGATGAATGCAGCGGTGTAAACAGTCAAGGCAATGGTCAAAGCCAACAGTTCAGGGATCAGCACCCAGCCGCCCACAAAGTTGAAACCCTTGAGCTGTGGCATTTCCCAATGCACCGGCGACCCGAATACCAGCACGCACAGCCCCGGGATCACCAGCAAGAGCGCCAAACCGGCCCAAAACTTATGGAAGGGCACACCCGTGTCTTCGAAGCGTTTGTTGGCCCAACGAACCATCAGCACAATCGCTACCAGCGCCAGTACCACACTGACCACAAAAGGCCAGAAGGCGTCGGTTCCAATGGCTGCCGGCATATTCAGGCCACGGCTGCTCATGTAGAAAATGTCGCCGAAGTTATGACTGTTACGCGGGCCTGGCATGGTCAGAAAGACAGCGAAATACCAGAACAGGATTTGCAGCAATGGCGGGATATTGCGAAACACCTCCACATACACCGTCGCCAGTTTATTGATCATCCAGTTCGGCGATAGCCGCGCAATGCCGACGATGAACCCGAGGATCGTCGCCAGAACCACACCGATGGCCGATACCAGCAACGTATTCAACAACCCGATAACGAATACGCGGGCATAACTGTCAGACTCGGTGTAATCAATCAAATGCTGCGCAATGCCAAACCCGGCACTGCGTTCAAGAAAGTCAAAACCCGAAGTAATACCGCGGTGTTGCAGGTTGGTCTGGGTGTTGTTGAACAAATACCAGCCCATGAAGACCACCAACGCGACGGTGATGATCTGAAATAACCACGCACGCACACGTGGATCGCTGAGGCTGAGCCTCGGCTTGGGTGCGCCGACTTTTGTCTGCATGAAATGCCCCAGGAAAGATGGATCAACACAACATCACCCGGCAGTTGGCCTGCCGGGTAACAGGGCTATCAGCGCACAGGCGGTGCGTATTGGATGCCGCCGTTGTTCCACAGGGCGTTCAGCCCGCGGTCAATGGCCAGCGGAGTGCTTTTACCGAGGTTTTTCTCGAAAACTTCACCGTAGTTACCGACCTGGCTGACGATTTGCACCACCCAGTCCTTCGGCAGTTTCAAGTCTTTGCCGTATTCACCATCAGCACCCAGCAAACGGGCCACGTCCGGGTTTTTGGTGGATTTGGCTTCTTCCACTACGTTCTTCGAGGTCACACCGGCTTCTTCGGCATTGAGCATGGCAAACAGCGTCCACTTCACAATGCTGAACCAGTCTTCGTCGCCCTTGCGAACCACTGGCCCCAAAGGCTCTTTGGAGATGGTTTCAGGCAACACCACGTAATCGTTCGGGTTGGCCAGCTTGCTGCGTTGTGCGTAGAGCTGGGACTTGTCGGAGGTCAGTACGTCGCAACGGCCGCTTTCAAGCGACTTGGCGCTTTCATCAGACGTGTCGAAGGTGATCGGGGTGTATTTCAGATTATTGGCGCGGAAGTAATCCGACACGTTCAGTTCAGTGGTGGTACCGGCCTGGATGCAAATGGTCGCACCGTCCAGTTCCTTGGCACTTTTTACGCCCAGCTTGTTGTTGACCAAAAAGCCAACGCCGTCGTAATAAGTCACACCGGCAAAGACCATGCCCATGCCCGCGTCACGAGAGCTGGTCCAGGTGGTGTTGCGCGACAGCACATCCACTTCACCGGATTGCAGCGCAGTAAAACGCTCCTTGGCATTCAGCTGGCTGAATTTGACCTTGGTCGCATCGCCAAACACGGCTGCCGCTACGGCACGGCAAATATCAGCATCGATCCCCAAAATCTTGCCGTCTTTGTCAGGCACCGAAAAGCCCGGCAAGCCATCGCTGACACCACACTGCACAAACCCTTTCTTTTTAACCGCATCGAGCGTCGCGCCGGCGTTGGCAAAACCGCTGACACTTAACACGATGGCGGCAGTGGCCAAAGCCAGGGTGGATTTCAGTTGCTTCATTCAAACCTCCAAGTGCTGCTTATGTTGTGTTTGAACAAGACCCGCCGCCCCCTTGTGAGGCACTGTTGACCCGTGTTGGCTTTTTATTGGGTCAAGCGGCATAAGCCTTGAGCGATGGGTGCATCGCACGAACTTTCACACTGAAGCGCTCACTTGAGCTGTTGCTGTCCCTGTCTAACTTCACCGTCCAGCTTTTTGCAGCCCCCACGTCGACAGTTGCCTGTTAGTGTTACCGCCGAGGGTGAATGCATTAACATCCCTGACTCGTTAGCAAAGCGCGTACCACTCTTGCGCCACAGGGCATTGCGCCCTATTTTTCAGAAAAAACTTTCAGGCAATACCCAGATTTTTCACAACCAGAACGATTACGCACCTTTGTCGCGCACCCAATTCGCGCGCACGCACAACGATGGAGCAGCCATGACCGACCCCCTGATTATCCAGCCACCAAAGACCGCAGACGCTTGTGTTATCTGGCTCCACGGCTTGGGTGCCGACCAGACTGACTTCCAGCCAGTGGCTCAAATACTGGTGCAGACGCTACCGACGACGCGCTTTGTTTTACCTCAAGCGCCCAAGCGCCCCGTCACCATCAATGGCGGATATGCCATGCCCAGCTGGTACGACATCAAGGCCATGAGCCCGGCACGCTCCATCAGCATGGATGAGCTGGAAACGTCGGCCGAGACGGTGATTGCCTTGATCGAAGCGCAGAAGAGCGCCGGAATAGACGCCAGCCGGATATTTCTCGCAGGCTTCTCCCAGGGCGGGGCCGTGGTCTATCACACCGCTTACGTGAAATGGCAGGGCGCACTGGGTGGCGTTATTGCCCTGTCCACCTATGCACCGACCTTCGACGATCAGCTGGAACTGTCCGCCAGTCAGCAACGCATTCCTGCTTTGTGCCTGCATGGCCAGAAGGATGAAGTCGTTCAATACGCGATGGGCCGTTCGGCTTATGAGCATTTGAAGCAACGGGGTGTATCGGTTACATGGCAGGAATACCTAATGGGCCATGAAGTGTTACTGGACGAAATCACCCACATAGGTGATTGGCTGAAAGACCGTCTGGGCTAAAACTGAAACATCCTGTCGTTCACCTACGCCGAGCACGCGACTTGCATTACACTGCCCGGCGTACACTCCTTAACCAACTGATGAGATGACCGTGCTCAAAGCACTCAAAAAAATTTTTGGTAAAAGCGAGGCTGAGCCGCTCGCGCCAGCTTCAACCACGCCTGGAGCCAGCCAAGGCCCGCGTACTGATGCACAAAAGCCTGCCCGTCCGGAGCCTGAACCCGCCGCGGTGAATACCCCCGCAGCCCCTTCGGCACCTGAACCGCAGCGCATCGAAAAACCCAAAGTGACAAAACCACGCCGTGAAGTGGCGCCCAAGCCGCCGGTCATTCCCTGGAAACTCGAAGACTTCGTGGTTGAGCCGCAAGAAGGCAAAACCCGCTTTCACGATTTCAACCTGGCCCCCGAACTGATGCACGCCATTCAGGACCTGGGCTTCCCGTATTGCACGCCGATTCAGGCTCAGGTTCTGGGTTATACCCTGAGCGGCCGTGACGCTATTGGCCGCGCCCAGACCGGCACTGGCAAAACCGCAGCCTTTCTGATTTCGATCATCAGCCAGCTGACGCAAACCCCACCGCCCAAAGAGCGGTACATGGGTGAGCCGCGCGCGTTGATCATTGCGCCGACCCGCGAGCTGGTGGTGCAAATCGCCAAAGACGCTGCCGACCTCACCAAGTACACCGACCTCAACGTCATGGCGTTCGTAGGTGGCATGGACTTCGATAAACAGCTGAAACAGCTAGAAGCCCGCCACTGCGACATCCTGGTCGCCACACCGGGCCGCTTGCTGGACTTCAACCAGCGCGGCGAAGTTCACCTGGACATGGTCGAAGTCATGGTGCTCGACGAAGCCGACCGCATGCTCGACATGGGCTTCATCCCCCAAGTGCGTCAGATCATTCGTCAGACCCCGCCGAAAGCCGAGCGCCAGACCCTGCTCTTCTCCGCGACCTTTACGGAAGACGTGATGAACCTGGCCAAACAATGGACCACCGACCCGGCCATTGTTGAAATCGAAGCGCCAAGCCGTGCCAACGAACTGGTGGAACAGCATGTCTATGCCGTGGCCGGTGCTGACAAATACAAATTGCTGTTCAACCTGGTGAACGACAATGGCTGGGAACGCGTGATCGTGTTCGCCAACCGCAAAGACGAAGTGCGCCGCATTGAAGAGCGCCTGGTGCGCGACGGCATCAACGCTGCGCAACTGTCCGGCGACGTGCCGCAGCACAAGCGGATCAAGACCCTCGAAGGTTTCCGCGAAGGCAAAATTCGCGTCCTGGTGGCCACTGACGTCGCGGGTCGCGGCATCCATATCGACGGCATCAGCCACGTGATCAACTTCACCCTGCCTGAAGTGCCGGACGACTACGTACACCGCATTGGCCGAACCGGCCGTGCGGGCGCCAGCGGTGTCTCCATCAGCTTCGCGGGCGAAGATGACTCCTACCAACTGCCGTCCATCGAAGCCATGCTGGGCCGCAAAATCAGCTGCGAAACCCCGCCGACAGAACTGCTGCGCCCGGTGGTACGCGCCGTGCGCAAGCCGCAGGACCCAACAGAAACGGCGTAATACTCGATTCGCTGGTTATGTAGGAGCGAGCGTGCTCGCTCCTACAGGTGTTTTGACCAGCACCGTCAATGAAGGCGCAGGCACCTCTACACGTCACCGTAACCAACATCGCCGAAAAGCATAATGCCGAACGCGACCACCCAATACACCCCTCCCAACATGATCCAAACAATATTGGCTGTCGTGAACTCACGGTTGCTTGTGCCTTCAGGATCACCGGCAAGTCGATTGATCGCCCGCTGAGCGCCGATAAAGCAAGTGGTCGTTACAGCAAGGGTTGTGGCACTGATTGCGAAAGCCAGCCGAGGGTCTGCAGGGGCATCGAGAAATAAAGGGGCTATAAACGATAGGACAGTCACTCCTATAAGCGACACGCCTCGTAATGTTGGATACCAACGATACACTTCGCCGGTTGTTTGGAGCCCAGCATTGATTCGTTCAAACAACGGCACAATAAAGAATGGCCAAAAAATGCCACGCATAAAGGGAGTGACCTCAGCGCCTCTGGCATCTCTATAAAACACCCAGTTTCGATAAGACCAATACACTGCGTAACCACCTATAGTGATCACAAACAAGATCAAAAACTTATTGATGGACACGACATATAAATCCGCGTGAGAACTCGTTGCGCTCTCACCCTTGGATAAAAGGACATCGTGTTTATTTTCATCGCACATACACTGACCTTCACTTTATAAAAAGCCAGCAATAAACCACACAACAACCTACAGAGTATGCAGAACACTTCTTTTTAATCCGTAGGATGTTTCTACAAGCAGACAACGTAAAGCCAATCACTCCCTCAAACTTCTTCCAACCGCACATCAAATATTTTATGACCGACACAAGTGACTTTAAACGCCCACACCAAAAAAAAGCCAGCGACCAACACCATATTCCCCGCCAAATTGCCGACCCACTGAAATACTGCGCCTACAGCCACTGTCCCTATTAACGCGCCCACCACCATAAGGTTCCATATCAACATCTGTCTGGCCAGGGCATATCTAATTTTCTTTCTTTGGTCAAAAGCCGCATGCAAATGAGCGTTACAGTTAATACACGGTATATGCTGCCCCCCCAACAACTGACAAAGAGCTCCATAAGTAGATGGCCACACGCACTCGCAACGTGAGCAGTAGAAACAATAAACGGACAACGATCCGCTACAGAAAATGACGAAAGGTTATTCATGTGTGTCCTTTCTTGAAATTCTTATGATTAAGCACTCAATACAACCCTGCCGATTTACAAGTTGCCGAAAAAGTCGTGCTCTGTTAACCCATTGTAAAGCCCGACTGCTGAAGCCGTATCACACTGACTCTTTGAAACCCATGCGTTACGTTTTGGCGTGTTCAACTTAGAAGTTGAACCAACAGAAAAACTGATACCGGCAGACCGAAAGCAATCATTAGCAGCATCCCTCTGCTCTAGTACTTCCCAGTTGGGCCACCCACTTCAAGAGACGCATCATCCATTGCGACAAGTTTCTCCTGCTTATCTGAAATTGACCGGTGTACACAACGGGCTGACGTAAGCATCCGGGCTCCTCCCTAAATAAAGGGCTGAACGCTAACGGATAGACAGGTGAGGAGGTTGTAGGAGGATTCTGAAATTTTTAAAAGATACGTCTTGGATCGTTGCGGAGCACCGACTGGTGCTCGTAAACCATCATTTCAGCCAGCGCTCCGCTGCGGCTTCATCACTGGCCCGCCCTTCGACCCAGCGCGGGCCATCGCAGGTCTGTTCTTTCTTCCAGAACGGCGCACGGGTTTTCAGGTAGTCCATGACGAAGGCGCAGGCGTCGAAGGCGGCTTGACGATGGGCACTGGCCACGCCAACAAACACAATGGGTTCACCCGGCTCCAGCGCGCCCACACGGTGCAGCACGTGCAGTTTGAGCAACGGCCAGCGCTGCTCGGCTTCGGCCATGATCTTGGCCAAGGCTTTTTCGGTCATGCCGGGGTAATGCTCCAGAAACAGCCCCGCCACGTCGCGCCCGTCATTGAAGTCGCGCACATAGCCCACAAAGCTCACCACCGCGCCGACGCCCAGATTGGCCGCGTGCAGGGCGTTGACCTCGGCCCCCGGATCAAAAGCCGCCTCTTGTACCCGAATCGACATGTTCAGCCTCCCGTGACCGGTGGGAAAAACGCCACGTGGTCGCCTTCCGCCAAGGGTTCATCGAGCTTGCAAAGCTCTTCATTGCGCGCACACATCAGGTTGGGCTCTGCCAGTACCTGCCAGACGTCTTTGCGTTGCAGCAAATGCGCACGCAAGTGCTCTAGGGTGGCGAACTCGCCTTCGACCGTTTCGCTATCAACCCCCAATGCTTCACGGTAGCGGGCGAAGTACATGACGTTCAGTTTCATGCCTGGTCAGCCTTGAAGTGACCGCTCTTGCCGCCGAGCTTTTCCAGTACGCGCAGGCCTTCGATGGTCATGCCGCGGTCGACCGCTTTGCACATGTCGTAAATGGTCAGCGCAGCCACGCTGGCGGCCGTCAGGGCTTCCATTTCAACCCCGGTCTGCCCGGCCAGCTTGCAGCGCGCGACGATCAAAACTGCCTCGGTGCCTTGAGCGCTGAGTTCAACTTTAACGCTGGTGAGCATCAACGGATGGCACAAGGGAATGAGATCAGCGGTTTTTTTCGCTGCCTGAATGCCGGCGATACGGGCCACGGCGAAAACATCACCCTTGGGGTGACCGCCACTAACAATCATGGCCAGGGTTTCGGGGCGCATGTGCACCACCGCTTGAGCCACGGCCTCACGGGACGTCACGGCTTTATCGGTAACGTCGACCATGTTGGCACGGCCTTGGGAATCTAAATGAGTCAGCACGGGAATACTCCAGACAGGAAGGTCGAGTTTAAACCCGAGCGTACGGTTTGCCCACGTCCGCCGGGCTATCCATCCCGCGAATAGCGCACATCAGATCGTCGAATTGGTCACCCGCCCTCCTGCGCCGTACAACGGTGCAAACCTTGGAGGATGCAGTGATGCCGTTTTTTATTGCGATTGTGTTAAGTCTGCTGGCCGGTGCCGCCGTGCCTTTGCAAGCTGGGAGCAACGCCCGCCTGGGGGTGCTGCTGGGCCACCCGTTCTGGGCAACGGCAATGTCGTTGTGTGTCAGTGGTGCCGCCATTGCCGTGGTGATGCTACTGATCAAAGTGCCCCGCCCCAATGCAGCCGCGCTTCTCGGTGCACCCTGGTGGGTGTGGTTGGGCGGGCTGGCCGGGGTGTTTTACATCACCGTGGCGCTGATGATCGTGCCACGTCTGGGTGCGCTGAATTTCATCATGGCGGTGGTGGTCGGCCAGTTGCTGATTTCAGTGCTGATGGACTATTTCGGGTTGCTCGGCTTACCCAGGCACACGCCCAGCCTGCAAAAGCTGATCGGCGTCAGCGTGGTGCTGGCCGGGTTTTTCATCGCTTCTCGGGGTTGATGCCGTCACCTGTTTGACTAACTCACGCAGCCAGCGATGGCCCGGGTCTTCGTTTAAACGCGGGTGCCAAACCTGCACGTAGTTAAAGGGCGCAATGGCCAAGGGCGGGGGCATTGTGACGAGACCGTCGCCCATCACCCGATTGTCGAGGGTGCGGGTGGCCACGGTGAGGATCAAGTCTGTGTCGACAATCATGGCCGGGGCCGCGCTCCAGTGCGGCACATTGACCACCACCCGACGCTGCAAACCCCGCGCACGCAGCACGTTATCGACTTCGCCCTGGGTGCTGCCGTCAGTGGAGACCAGCAGGTGCGGACGCGCCAGATAACCCGTCAGATCCAGCTCGCCCTGCTCAGGCAGCGAGCGCCGGTTTAACAGGCAAGTGAAGGTCTCTTCAAACAGCAACTCACTGCAGACCTCATCGGTCAGGTGGGTAAACACCCCCAGGGCGAGGTCAATCTTGCCCTGTTCAATTTGCTCCAGCATGCCGGCGCGGCTGTCTTGTACCACCACCAACGAGGTGTCGGGTGCTTGGGCGCGTAGTTGCACCAGTAACTTCGGCAACACAATCGAGGCACCGTAATCCGACATGGCGACACGAAAAGTGCGTTGCGACTCGGCAGGAACAAAGTCGATGGACTGGCCGAGCAAGGATTCGATCTGCCCGAGGATGGCTTTGAGTGGGGCCTGAAGGTTTTGTGCCAGCACACTGAGCACCACCTCGTTGCCCTGACGGATCAGCAAGGGATCGTCCAAAAGCACCCGGAGTTTGTTCAATGAGTGGCTGATGGCCGGTTGGCTGAGGTGCAGGCGGATGCCGGTGCGGGTCACGTGCTTCTCCGTAAGCAACGCGTCGAGCACCACCAGCAGGTTTAAATCGATGTTGCGCAGTAACATCCTGACGATCCTGTCATGCCTGTGCCGTGCAGCTTAACGCGATTTGGTCATACCCGTAGCAGCTGCCGAAAGCGGAGTGCGGTTGCGAAGCGACCGTAGATCCTGAAACCCTGCTTTGCGGTTTTACGACGACTGCGTCGCCGGACGCAGCCTTCGGCAGCTGCTACGGGTAGGAGGTGACTCGTGATGAAATCGGGTGAAACCGGGCGGCTCAGGGCCGCCCGGGGCTGGGTCACAGATGGGATTCGGCGTATTCGGCCAGAATCGAACGAGGCACCCCTTGCAGGGCAATGTGCACACCATTGGGGAAGTCTTTGAAACGCTCCGTCAGGTAGGTCAGCCCTGAACTGGTGGCCGACAGGTAAGGCGTATCAATCTGCGCCAGGTTGCCCAGGCACACCACTTTAGAACCTGCACCCGCACGGGTGATGATGGTTTTCATCTGGTGCGGTGTCAGGTTTTGGCATTCATCAATCAAAATCAGGCTTTGCTGGAAGCTGCGGCCCCGTATGTAGTTGAGGGATTTGAACTGCAAAGGCACTTTGCTAAGAATGTAATCAACGCTGCCGTGGGTGCTTTCGTCCTCCATATGCAAAGCTTCAAGGTTGTCGGTGATAGCGCCCAGCCAAGGTTCCATTTTCTCGGCTTCGGTGCCCGGCAAAAAGCCGATTTCCTGATCCAGCCCTTGCACGCTGCGGGTACAGATGATGCGCCGGTAGCGTTTGCTGACCATGGTTTGTTCAATAGCCGCCGCCAGCGCCAGAATGGTTTTACCCGAACCCGCCGCACCCGACAGATTGACCAGGTGAATATCCGGGTCCAGCAAGGCAAACAACGCCAGCCCCTGATAAATGTCCCGAGGTTTGAGCCCCCAGGCTTCCTGATGCAATAAAGGCTCTTGATGCAGGTCGAGAATCAACAGGTGGTCTTTGCGAATCTCCTTGATCCAGCCGACAAAGCCCTGTTCGTCGATGATGAACTCGTTGATATGCACCGCGGGTAAATTATCCACCAGCTGTACCTGATGCCAGGTACGGCCATGCCCCTGACGGGTTTCAACTTTGCTGACACGGTCCCAGAAGGAGCCGGTCATGGTGTGATAGCCGCGAGACAGCATCGACACGTCATCAACCAATTGGTCGGTGCTGTAATCTTCGGCTTCGATTCCGCAGGCACGCGCCTTGAGGCGCATGTTGATGTCTTTGGTCACCAGCACCACATGCCATTCCGGTCGGCGGGCATGCAAGTCGATCAACTGGTTGATGATGATGTTGTCGTTGAGGTTTTCGGGCAGCAGCGTGTTGGGTTCTCTGCGCTTGTTCATCAAGATGGAAAGGAAGCCTTTAGGGCCGCTTTTACCACGCTGGATGGGCACGCCTTTTTCGACATCTTCGGGGCAAGCAACGCCCAATAACTGATCGATCAGCCTGATTGCCTGGCGGCACTCCGCAGCCACCAGCAACTTGCCGGCCTTGAGTTTGTCGAGTTCTTCGAGCACCGTCATCGGGATTGCGACGTGGTGTTCCTCGAAGTTGAGCAACGCATTGGGATCGTGAATCAGAACATTGGTATCGAGTACATAAAGGATCGGTTTGTTGGAAGAAGGAATGCGTCCGTGATCATCCATACTCGGTCACCTTTGTGGGAGCCATTCGACGCAATACCTCAACAGTGTTGCGCCTCGAAGTGACTGCCTATTCATCTGAACCTGCCAGATGAATGTCCTGCCCGATGGGTCTTGGAAGACGCCACCTGTGTTGCAGGTTTCGGCTGTCTGTCTTCGTAATACTCCAAATTGTGTGACAAAAAAAAGCTTTTCTTGCGCTTTTTAACTATTTTTTTCTAACGGGCCAAATGGACTTGGCGCCATCTCAAATCGCTACTAGGCTTAGTAATTACCTGAAACATAGTCATACGTTTTTGAACCGAAAATCGGCTATCTCGGATACAAAAAGCGGAATTTATTCTGCTGACAGAAATGCCAGAGCCCTCTGACAAAAAGCGCGGATGCGTCTTGTCTGCCCTCCTTCAAGGCGCACGTAAGCTTCGTGGCAGGCTGCTTTCAGCCTGATTCCTCAATGCTTATGCCGAAGGAGGCCGTATGACCCCAATTTCCAAAACCCTGGAACACCTGCTGCTCGATATTTACAAAGACGGCAGCGTGTCTTTTACCGAATACCAACAACTTCGTGACAATGCAGACGAGCGCATGGAGGCGGTCATTCGCGAGTTTGGCCTGCACAACAACATCACTGCCTTCCAAAAGGCGATGGACGTTGCCATGCAGTTGCTTCAGCTTTCGGTCATTGATGCCAAAAAAGCCCAGCTCACTGACACCGGTGAGGCCATCGTCAAAGACGCCATCGTGGCTCAAGTTGAATACCTTCGCGTCGGCACCGACATGGCCTTACGCCTTCTGTAACCCCCTCGCCCGCCTTCACCGGCGGGCACTCCCTTCACGGGTGACCCATTGCCCCGCATTCTTGCCAACCCAAACCGCTCTGCGCCGTCGCTTTCAACAACCAGGGCAATGAGCTGCGCACATTCACTTAGAAGAGGCAAGGAGCCTCACAGGTAATAATACAAAGGGGAGAAGCGAGCCCCCTCAATTATCTTCGACCAGATAACTCTAAATGCCCGTCGCAACTTAGGAGAGCATCAAGTTTGACTTCACCCATTTCGATTGGCACTATCCACCAATGGGTGTGTTCGTCATACCGAGCCCCTGGGAGTATCTTTATCTGTTCAAGATCAATCGCTGGCGGATGCTTAGAAAAGTAGGCATGTACAGATCGCTCAAAGAAGGATTGCCCTGCGGATGGGCAAGAGGCCACTTGACTATCATTACATCCCGATAGGGCGATCACTATTACTGAAAAAAATACACGCTTCTTATCTATCATCCTACCCTCTACTTTCTGCCACTGAACTGAATTTTCTGACTACCTCTAACAACAATCTGATAATCAGCGTGCCCAAACTTATCACCTAAATATCGCAGGAAATTAGTCAGTGATTCTTGCATATATGTCCGATTGCTATGATCAGAGTCATAAGTATCAGGATTGAGTGTGAAGGCACCGTCAAATGACCAAGAACCGTTCGCTGATATATTTAACGTACCGTTCACATTACCACTCACTCGTCCGAGCAAACCTGCAGCCCAAAGATTGAGAGAAAACCTGAAGGCATTGTAAGTGAATGGCTTATTTATAGTGTAAACACCTGGGCCATTTTTATTCACAGTTTCAATCATCGGTGAAAAATCAGAAGCGACCATAGACAGATTCAAAGAACCAATATTGACGTAACGCGTTTTCCCCTGCCCCCAAAGCCAATAGTAAATACCAGCAATTGGCATCAGGGCCGTTCCATAGAAATCGTGCGCTGCTGACTCTTGGGGTGCAAAAGTTCCGGAGTGCTGATGCCACCAAGCCGATGAGTACAACACTTGTGTAAAACCATTTTTCTTAGCGCCAAACGAGTCGCCCAGTGCTTGATGATCGTGTTGCTGCAAAATATTCTGGGCGTCAGCGTGCATTTTTAGTTGTTTATAAATATCGGCGGCACTCAGCCCATTAAAGCCATCGAAAGCAGCTTTGAGTACACCCTCAACATCCCCGGCTGACGAAAGGGGAAACATTTTTTCGCCATTTGCATAAACTTTCCGGATCCCGTTTTTTTTCTGAAAAGAGAGATGCGGCGGCATATTTTTGATGTAAGTATTGGGGCTATAGTTAAAACCAGAAGACGGCTTCGCTTCTGGCCAGGTGACGTATGTATTTGGAAGTTCGAGGGAGCCTTTCATATCATTCCTTTGATCAATAATCAACGTAAAAAATAGTAATCGATTTAAACACACCCAAAACCATGCAGTGAAGCTACTCACTACAAAACGGGTTACATTTGTATAAAAAAGGCATAAGTAATTAAATTAATTATCTAGAATCTCGATACATTTATTTCCAGGAGCTGTATCGAAATACCCTATGCCTAGCCTATCGCCGAACCCAATCTCTGCTTTACCACTCAATACGTCAATAAATAAAATGGCACCTATAAGAATCAAGAACATGCTTACAAACTATGATCAAATATCAGACCCTACGATAAGATGTCACTGTGCAATAGCCTCACAATTTTGCCAGCCCAAACCGCTCTGTGCCGTCGCTTTCAACAACCAGGGCAATGCGCTGCGCACTTTGTCTTGAGTGTCGTGAAAGGCAATCACCCCATGACGCCACAACAGCATCAAGGTCAGCACCCGATGCGCCGACTGCTCGCCGGTCAGGCTGGCGGCCATGTCTTGCGAATCAATGTTCCACAAGGCCACTTGCAAACCTTGCGACTTGAAAAATGCGCCGCTGTCTGCGCGTCGATGCCCATAGGGGGGGCTGAACACAGGCACGTAATTGTCTGGTAGCTGCTGTTTGACCAATGCGGCACTGCGCACAATCGAGTCCTGCCAGTCTTGCCAATGGCTGTGCGAGCGGTATTCCCAGCCTTGCACACCGACGCACTGGCCCTTGTACAGCGACTGAACGGCCTGTTCAGAGGTTTTACCGAGGCGCGCTTGCAGACTATTGCCGAGCACAAAGAAGGTCGCGCTCATGGATTGCTTGCGCAAGTAGTCGGTGAGCCAGTCTGTTGTGCCCGATGACTGGCTGGGGCCACTGTCGAGCGTCAACATAAAGAGTCGGTCGCTCATTTGTTCGCCGTTGAACTCCTGCTCACCGAACACAGCGACTTCACTGGCAATTTGCGGGAACAACGCTGCCATTCGCAGCTGTTCATCCAGATAACGACGATGGAACTCACGGCTCGGCTCGGCCCATGCCGCGTAAAACGAGTCGTCGGCCACGACAAATTTGCCGGCCTGTTCGCGCAACGATGGCATGTCTTCGACGTAGTAACAAAACGATGCATCCTGATCGCAGCTCTGTTGGGCGGCGTTGTAGTTAAGCAAGAGCTGCTGCCACAGGCGCTGACGAACGCTATCGATTGAGTCGAGGTTAATGGCTTTAAGGTTAAGACGCTGTTTCAGGGCGTTTTCATCCAGCGCTTCGGTGGCCAGTAAAGCATGAGCGAAGGTGAGGATTTCTGCGCGTGAGGCCACGTCGAACAAGGCCGGGCTGTTCAGTTGTTCCGGCCAAGTGCTGCGGTCCAGCGTTGCCGGTTCGTTGGGCGCCGCCATTGCACCCAGACACATCAGCCAGGTCGATAAAAAAAGAGCCACACGCACGGGTTGTTCTCCCAATAAAAAACTGCCAGCACTATAACCTTGCTTGCAGCGCTTTAAGACTGATGCTTGTTGCTTGTTGCTTGTTGCTTGTTGCTTCTAAAACAATGCCCCTGCCGCCACCGAAACAGGGGGAGCGACACTGGGGCCCATCACAGGAGGCTGAACGTAGGTGCTGTTATGGGGGTGGCGAGGCAGGACGCCGAGCCAGCCGCGATCGGGCCAAGGATGGCCCGTCGCGGCGGGCCCCCATAACAGTGCCGGAGAGAAGGCACCGGGCGAGCCTAGGCGAGCTCGGCCGTATGGTAGGGCGCAGACCTTTTGGTTCCTTTTGGGGCGTCTGCCAAAAGGAACTCGCCGTAAGGGCGAAACCCGTAGAAAGGTTTAATTCATCTAATGGATATGTACGCTGGCCAATTGAAGGCTTCGAGTACATATCCATTTTTAGCGTCTAGCTGACGTAATGGTTACGCCCTTACGGCGTGTCACTTTGCAAAAGCGGCAAAGTAACCAAAACGCTTCCGCCCCCGCGTACGGCCCTCGCTTCGCTCAGGTGTCCCTCACTCCGGTCCCGCTCCGTGGGCACGCTGCGACGGGCCATCCATGGCCCGATCGCAGCTCTCCCGGCATCCATGCCGGTCGACCCACTCCGCGAAACCTCCATTCGGCCTCCCGAAGGGGCGGCAGATCAAGATCAAAAACCAGATCAAAAACCAGATCAAAAACCAGATCAAAAACCAGATCAAAAACCAGATCAAAAACCAGATCACAAGCCAGATCAAAAACAGATCACAGGCTCGTTGCCTCGTCACGAGGCTGCGGCAAGCAGCCCATCTCAACCTTCATTCCTCGTCAGCAACTACACCTCAACACCCTTCTATGAAGGTGATAGGTGGAGTCAAACCCTCCTACCCCCTAGAATTGCTCCCCTGCCTATAAAGGAGACGACCTTATGCTGATGGTGATTTCACCCGCTAAAACCCTCGATTACGAAACGCCGCCAGCCACTGCGCGCTTTACCTTGCCTCAGTACCTGGACCACTCGCAGGTGTTGATCGAGCAATTGCGTGAGTTAAGCCCGCAACAGATTGGCGAGCTGATGCACCTGTCCGATAAGCTTTCAGGCCTCAATGCCGCTCGCTTCGGCAGCTGGACCCCAGCCTTTACTCCCGAAAATGCCAAGCAGGCACTGCTGGCCTTTAAAGGCGATGTGTACACCGGCCTCAATGCCGTGGACTTCAATGAAGACGACTTTGACTATGCCCAAACCCATCTGCGTATGCTCTCAGGCCTTTACGGACTCTTGCGTCCGCTGGACTTGATGATGCCGTACCGACTGGAGATGGGCACCAAGCTGGCCAACGCTCGCGGCAAGGATTTGTACGCCTTCTGGGGTACACGCATCAGCGAGTGGCTCAATGAAGCACTGGCGGAACAAGGCGATGATGTGTTGCTCAATCTGGCGTCTAACGAATACTTTTCAGCCGTCAAAAAATCAGCCTTGAACGCGCGCATCATCAATACCGAATTCAAGGACCTGAAAAACGGTCAGCACAAGATCATCAGCTTTTACGCGAAAAAGGCCCGAGGCATGATGAGCCGCTTTGTGATCAAGGAACGTATCAACAACCCTGAACACCTCAAGCAATTTGACGCTCAGGGCTATCGTTACAGTGCCGAGCACTCGAAACCCGACTTGCTGGTTTTCCTACGCGATCACGCCCCCGAATAACCCCTCCCTTTTTCGACGCACCTCAGCTCCCTGAGCGTGCGTCGCACCTGATTTCGCCCTCCCAACCCTTCGATAAATATAAATTCACTCGACAAATGTGACTTTTTTTCATAGTGGCACTTAATTTTTTTTTGGATAGTGGCACTTAACTATCGCAACGAATGAACTCCCTACAAATAAAGGGCGAAACCTTCGGGGCCATCACTTTGCAACTAGTGCCATCTTTTGAAACACATTCAGCAATATGTAAAAACGAGATCAGCGGGCTGGAACTATGTACCGAAGCACCGCTCATAGAATCCGTAACAATTATTACCGAGCTTGTAGGAAATGACTTACGCAGCACTCATAAAATAAACGCTTAACACGCTCTGGCCAGCCGGGGTGTGGCGATCAAAAGCGAATCACCTGCTAAACGCCTTCGTGCCATATAAATCAATGGCTTGAGGTATGCCCCTGCGTGTATCCGCGGAGGGCTTCGAGCCAAATTGTCCTACAAGACAATAAGTAGCTGCACTTTAAAAGTGCAACTTTAGCAGCGTTGAAACATAACAGTGCCTGTTCACGGTATTGCGGGTTAGTTATGCCGTAATTCCAAGTTCGCCCTTATTTTTTAACTTAGGCCACTCAGTGGCTTGAACATGACAGAGGTCAATTACGATGCGCATCAGCATATTTGGTTTGGGTTACGTCGGCGCCGTTTGTGCCGGTTGTCTTTCTGCCCGCGGCCATGAAGTTATTGGCGTTGATATTTCTCAAGACAAGATTGACCTGATCAACCTCGGCAAATCGCCCATCGTTGAACCGGGCCTTGGCGAGCTGCTGGCTCAGGGTATTCAAACAGGCCGTCTGCGCGGCACCACCAACTTTGCTTCGGCCATCCGTGACAGCGACCTGTCGATGATCTGCGTCGGCACGCCGAGCAAGAAAAACGGTGATCTGGAACTTAACTACATCGAAGCCGTATGCCGCGAAATCGGCGCTGTGCTGCGTGAAAAAACCAGCCGTCACACCATCGTGGTGCGCAGCACCGTATTGCCGGGCACCGTGAAAAATGTCGTGATCCCGATTCTCGAAGAATGCTCGGGCAAGAAAGCAGGCGTTGATTTCGGCGTCGCCGTAAACCCTGAATTCCTGCGTGAAAGCACGGCCATTGCCGACTACGACCAGCCGCCAATGACTGTCATCGGCGAGTTCGATACCGCTTCTGGCGATGTGCTGCAATCGCTGTACGAAGAACTCGACGCACCGATCATCCGCAAGGACATCGAAGTGGCCGAGATGATCAAGTACACCTGCAACGTATGGCACGCCACCAAAGTGACCTTCGCCAACGAAATCGGCAACATTGCCAAAGCAGTGGGTGTAGATGGCCGTGAAGTGATGAACGTGGTCTGCCAGGACAAAACCCTCAACCTGTCGCAGTACTACATGCGTCCGGGCTTCGCGTTCGGCGGCTCTTGCCTGCCTAAAGATGTTCGCGCCCTGACCTACCGCGCCGGTTCGCTGGACGTTGAAGCGCCGCTGCTCAACTCCCTGATGCGCAGTAACGAATCGCAAGTGCAGAACGCCTTCGACATCGTTGCCAGCCACGACAAACGCAAAGTCGCCCTGCTCGGCTTGAGCTTCAAGGCCGGCACCGATGACCTGCGCGAAAGCCCGCTGGTCGAGTTGGCAGAAATGCTGATCGGTAAGGGCTACGACCTCTCCATCTACGACACCAACGTCGAATACGCCCGTGTTCACGGTTCGAACAAAGAGTACATCGAATCGAAAATCCCTCACGTGTCGTCCCTGCTCAACTCGGACTTCGACGCAGTGATCAATCACAGCGACGTGATCATTCTGGGTAACCGCGACGAGAAATTCCGTGCCCTGGCGCAAAACGCACCGGCCGGTAAACAAGTCATCGACCTGGTCGGCTTTATGGCCAAGGCCACTAGCACCACCAGCCGCACCGAAGGCATCTGCTGGTAACAGCAGCCGTCAGCTTCAAGCAGCACGTCGCAAGTTTACAGCGCTTCACTCGTAGCTTGCGGCTTGCAGCTCGAAGCCCTCTTCACCTTCGGATGACGCAAATGTCCAAGTTAAAAAACGTGTTACTTCAATCCGCGGGCTGGCTGTTTTTTCTAAGCCTGTTGATGGGCCTCGCGCTAGCGTTGCCGACCTCTACCTTTGACTCCGAGTCGAAGAACTTTATTTTCCTGATTGGCGCCGTGGGTATCTGGCGCTACTCAATGGGTGCCACGCATTTTCTGCGCGGCATGCTGTTTTTATATGTGGTGTACCCCCACTTGCGCCGCAAGGTACGCAAGCTGGGCAAGGCGGCTGACCCGTCTCATGTGTTTCTGATGGTCACCAGCTTTCGAATCGACGCACTGACCACCGCGCAGGTGTACAGCTCGGTCATTCGCGAAGCCATTGACTGCGGCTTGCCTACCACCGTGGTGTGTTCGCTGGTGGAAATGTCCGATGAGCTGCTGGTCAAGAGCATGTGGCAGCGCCTCAACCCGCCTGACCGCGTCAAGCTGGACTTTGTGCGCATTCCCGGCACCGGCAAACGCGACGGCCTGGCCTATGGCTTCCGCGCCATCTCGCGGCACATGCCCGACAACCGCGCAGTGGTAGCAGTGATCGACGGTGACACCGTGCTCGCCCAAGGCGTGGTGCGCAAAACCGTGCCGTGGTTCCAGCTGTTCGGCAATGTCGGCGGCCTGACCACTAACGAGTTCTGCGAAGTACGCGGCGGCTACATCATGAGCGAATGGCACAAGCTGCGCTTTGCTCAACGCCACATCAACATGTGCTCGATGGCCCTGTCCAAGCGCGTCTTGACCATGACCGGACGCATGTCAGTGTTCCGTGCCAACGTAGTGACTGACCCCGACTTTATTGCCGATGTGGAAAGTGACTCGCTGCAACACTGGCGTCTGGGCCGTTTCAAGTTTTTGACCGGCGACGACAAGTCCAGCTGGTTCAGCCTGATGCGTCTGGGCTACGACACCTTTTACGTGCCAGACGCGGCGATCCATACCGTGGAACACCCGCCGGAAAAGAGCTTTATCAAGGCCAGTCGCAAGCTGATGTTCCGTTGGTACGGCAACAACCTGCGCCAGAACGCCCGCGCGTTAGGGCTGGGTGTTAAACGCCTCGGCGCCTTCACCAGCCTGGTGCTGTTCGACCAGCGTGTGTCGATGTGGACCTCACTGCTGGGCCTGACGGTAGCGCTGATTGCCACGGCCAAATACGGCATCACCTTCCTTATTGCCTACCTGCTGTGGATTGGCATCACCCGCCTGATTCTGACCCTGTTGCTGGCCTGTTCGGGTCACAGCATCGGCCCGGCTTACCCGGTGATTCTTTATTACAACCAGATCGTTGGGGCACTGGTGAAGATCTACGTGTTCTTCCGCCTCGACCAACAATCCTGGACCCGTCAGGACACTAAATTGACCCGTGATCTGGCCAGCTTTCAACGTTGGTTCAACACCTGGTCGTCTCGAACCATGACCTTCTCCGCTGCCAGCATTTTTGTTGCTGTGCTGCTGACGATGGTCTGAACCGACCCGACCGAATTAATCAGGAATAAGACCCATGAACACTCAAGTTAACGCCAACGTTGTCCACGAATCCGAAGCCCAGCGCCAGCATGCGCGGGTCAAAATCCCGGCCAAGCTGCGCTTTCTCACGGCCGAGCGCGCGCCGATGGAAGTCAGCCTGATCGACCTCTCGGCCGGTGGCCTGAGCTTCAATGCGGCCAACCAGACCTTCAAGGTCGGCGACGTGTTTAAAGGCCGCCTGCAATTTCTGGTGGATAACCTCGGCCTGACCATGGACGTCGACCTGCTGGTGCGCAATGTTGACCGCCAGACCGGCCGCGTCGGTTGCCAGTTCCAGAACCTGGACCTGCAAGACATCGCCACCTTGCGTCACTTGATCACCTCGCACTTGAGTGGCGACATCGTGACCATGGGCGAAATGCTCGCCACCCTGCAACGTGACAACTTCACCAAAGCGCGCAAGGTCAAAGATGGCGGCAGCGGCATGAGCCCGTTCGGTCGTATGAAAGCCGTAGTACTGAGCGCCGGTGTGTTTGTCGTCGGTCTGGTGGCGTTCGGTTTTATCGTCAAATCGGTGTACGGCCTGTATTTCGTCACCCACGCGCAATCGGCGCTGGTCAGCGTGCCCGCCTTGAACATCACTATGCCCCGTGACGGCACGGTGCAAAGCCTGATCAAAGACGACCAACTGGCCGCCAGCGGCGCGCCGATTGCGACCTTCAGCACCAGCATGCTCGACGTCCTGAAGGGGCATCTGGACGAAAACCAGCTGCAACCACAGAACATCGAAACCCTGTTCGGCAAGCAAATGACCGGCACCCTGACCTCGCCATGTGATTGCGTGGTGGCGGAACAAGTGGTTGCCAATGGTCAATACGCCAGCAAGGGCGACGTGATCTTCAAACTGGTACCGCGCACCAGCGAAGCCGGTATTGCTGCACGTTTCAGCTATCGCCAGTTCGGTGACGTACTGCCGGGCACCCGTGTGAACTTCCAGATTGCCGGTGAAGATGGCCAGCGCAGCGGCAAGATCATCAGCAGCACCAGCCTTAACAGCGATGACCTGTCATCTGACATTCGCGTGCAAATCAAACCTGACGCCCCGCTGGACAGCGCGTTGGCTGGCCGTCCAGTAGACGTGCGCAGCGACCGTGGCCCATCGTTGAACTGGTTGATCGACAAAGCCTCGGCTGCGGGTTTGTAAGCATGACAAGCCCATCCCCCATGCCATTTCCCGTAGCAGCTGCCGAAGGCGGCGTCCGAGTGCGCAGCGCTCGCCCTCCTGAGCACGCGCAGGTTCTGACACACCGTGCCAAAGGGTTTTACGGTCGCTTCGCAACCGAACGCAGCCTTCGGCAGCTGCTACGGGGGCAGGCGTTGCTACCACTGGTTGCAGCCATCGCATTGGCCGGTTGTGCGGGCCTGCCCGATCAGCGTCTGGCCAATGAAGCCTTGAAGCGTGGCGATACCGCCACCGCTCAGCGTAACTATCAAGCGTTGTCGGATCTGGGCTACACCGAAGCGCAGGTCGGACTGGCGGACATCTGGATGACAAATCCAGACGCCGATCAGCTGAAGAAAGCCGAAGCCGCTTACCGCGCGGCCGCAAAAACTTCACCTCGCGCTCAGGGCCGTCTTGGCCGCCTGCTGGCAACCAAGCCCGATGCGACCGAGGCCGAGCTGCTTGAAGCACAGGGCTTGCTCGAACAATCCCTGGGCAACGCCGGCTATTACCCCGAGCTGGCCGCGATCTACCAGAAACGCGGTCAAACCGAACAACTGGCCGAGCTGGTCAAGCAGTTGCAAGGCGCGTATCGCAGTGGCGCAGCCTCGGCCAAGAAGGTCGACGGTGTCGCCCGGGTATTGGCCGATCCGACGCTGGGCACGCCTGATCCCGAAACGGCTAAATCGTTGCTGGAAAACATCGCCCCCGGTTACCCCGCAGCCTGGGTGAGCCTGGCGCAATTGCTCTATGACTTCCCGGATCAGGGCGACACCGCGCAGTTGCAGGAATACCTGGACAACGGCCGCGCTGCCGATCTGCCCCGCGCCGAGCTGTTGCTGGGACGCATGTATTACGACGGCAAGTGGATGACCCCGGATGCGAAAAAGGCCGAGGCGCACTTCCAGCGTGCCGTGGACAAAGAAGTCGCGGCGGATTACTACCTGGGTCAGATTTACCGTCGCGGTTATCTGGGTCAGGTGTATCCGCAAAAAGCCCTCGACCATTTGCTCAAGGCTGCGCGTAACGGCCAAAACAGCGCCGACTTCGCCATCGCCCAGTTGTTCTCCCAAGGCAAAGGCACTCAGCCCAACCTGCTGAACGCTTATGTGTTCGGCCAACTGGCGAAACTCCAGGACACCCCGCAGGGCAATGAACTGGCGAGCCAGCTCGACGAGCAACTGCCGCCTGAACAACGCGCCGACGCCGAGCGCCTGCTGGAAAAAGAACGCACCCTGCGCGCCAACCTGTTGCTGCGTGCACAGCTAGAACAAGAACACGGCGAGGAAGCCCTATGACCCTCAATCCCTTTGTGAAAGCGGGCATTGGCCTGTCTTTCGCGCTGCTGTGGTCATGCCCGACCCTGGCCGCCATGACCGATGAAAAGAACTTCGGCCTTGAGACGAAAATCACCGTGCAGTCCGAAGACGACCGCGACCTCGGCACCCGTGACGGCGGCGACGTAAACGGTATCGCCCTTGACCTGCGCCCATGGGCGTATTTCGAACACGGCAACTGGAGCGCCTACGTGATGGGGCAGGCGGTGACGTCCAGCGACATCATCGAAACCGACACCCTGCAACAGGCTGATGAGCAGCAATCAAGCAGCAGCGATTCGCGCCAACCGGATAAAAGCTACCTGGCCCTGCGTGAATTCTGGCTCGGTTACAAAGGTTTCACCGCTTACCCCGGCGAAGAGCTGCGATTGGGTCGCCAGCGCCTGCGCAACGACGACGGCCTGTGGCGCGACACCAATATCGAAGCGCTGAACTGGACGTTCGATACCACCTTGTTGAAGGCTAATCTGGGCGTTGCTGAACGCTTCAGCGAGTACCGCACCGACCTCCACGATCTGGCCCCGGATGACAAGGATCGCTTGCACCTGTTCGGTGATATTTCAGCACAGTGGACACCCGGCCAGTGGGTCGGCCTGCGTGCGCATCACACCCACGACGATGGCAAGCTCAAGCATCAAGGCGAAGAAGTCGACGCGCTGGATAAAACCGAGAACGGCGACCTGACCTGGCTCGGCATTGAAGCCAACAGCGACGCCTACAACTACCGCAACACCAACACCGTCAATTACTGGGCCAGCCTCACCGGCATGACCGGCAAACGCGACAACCTGGCCACCTCCAGTGTGGACGGGCGCACGCTGGCGGGCGCCAAAACCAGTGACAACGTAGACGGCTGGGCCACCGATCTGGGCATTCGTTTGCGCCTTGACCCGAACTGGCAAGTCGGTGCGGCCTATTCCCGGGCCAGCGCTGACTACCAGCAGACCGGCCTTGAGAGCAACCGCTCGAACTACACCGGCACCCGCTCGCGGGTTCACCGTTTTGGTGAAGCATTCCGTGGCGAAATGCAGAACATGCAAAGCGCCAGCCTGTTCACCTCCTGGCAGCTGCGCGACGACTACGACGCCTCGCTGGTCTACCACAAGTTTTGGCGCGTAGACGCCAGCAAGCCGGTGGGCAGCAACGGCATCAACGCCGTCGAAAATACCGAAGACCCGACTGGCGGCTTGCTGTCCAGCACGTCACTGCCGTTGATCGACGGTAAAAACGACCTGGGTCAGGAAATGGATCTGGTGGTCACCAAGTACTTCAAACAAGGCCTGCTGCCAGCGGCACTGAGCCAGTCGATTGACGAGCCTTCAGCGCTGGTGCGCTTTCGTGGCGGCGTGTTCAAGCCGGGCGATGCCTACGGCAAGAACGTCGACTCGTACATGCACCGCGCGTTTGTTGACGTGATCTGGCGCTTCTGATGACTACGCCAACGGGAGTGCGTGACATGAATCATCCTGCCCACAAAGGCGCGATCAGCCTGCTGGCTGGCGCGCTGCTGCTGGCCAGTTCGGCCGCCTTTGCCTCCGTCTCGCCGGTAGAGCAGACGGTGGCCAAAGAGCTGCAACAAGCCAAAACCTACACCGTCAGCACGGCCCCGTCGGCGCCGCTGGACATTGCCAAGCCCGCCCTGCCCGACCTGTCGGGTTACACCCGTGAAGCCGCAGCGGCCAAGATTGTGCGCAGCAAAGCCGGCAAAGTCAGCGTGCGCCGCATGATGCAAGAGAACGCCCTGAAAGACTTTATCGGTGGCGATAACAAAATGGCCGAATGGGTAGTGCGCCAAGGCGGTATTCCCCAGGCGATTTTCATCGACGACGGCTATGTAAACCTCAAGGATCTGGCCAAACGCCTGCCCAAACAGTACTTCAGCGAAACCGCACCGGGTGTGTACCTGGCGCGCTTGCCGATTGTGGTCGGGCATCAAGGCATTCTGGACATCGACAGCAGCACCAAAGAGTTGCGTCTGTCCGAAGAAGGCGGCTCCTTTTTGGTCAACGATGGCCAGTTGTTTGTGCGTGACACCCAAGTCACTGGCTGGCGTGAAAAGGCCAATGGTCCGGCCACTTTCCGCGACGCAAAAGAATTCCGTCCGTTCCTGCTGGCTTGGGGCGGCACCCAGACCTACATCGTCAACAGCAAGATGGCCAGCTTTGGCTACGCCAACAGTAAGTCGTACGGGGTGAGTATTTCTCAGTACACGCCCAACATGGCCAAGGTGGTCAAACGCGATGAGCCCACCGGCTGGATCGTCGACTCCGAGTTCTCGGACATGTGGTACGGCTTCTACTGCTACGAAACCCGCGACTTTGTAGTCAAGGGCAGCACTTACCGCGACAACATCGTCTACGGCATTGACCCCCATGACCGTTCGCACGGCCTGATCATTGCCGAGAACGACGTGTTCGGCACTAAACGCAAACACGGAATCATCATTTCCCGTGAAGTGGACGACAGCTTCATCTTCAACAACCGCAGCCACAACAACAAATTGTCGGGCCTGGTGATCGACCGTAACAGCGTCAACAACCTGATTGCCGACAACGACATTTTCCAGAACCACACCGACGGCATCACCCTCTATGAGAGCGGCGACAACCTGTTGTGGGGCAACAAGGTTTTCAACAACCGTCGTCACGGCATTCGGGTGCGCAACAGCGTGAATATTCGCCTGTACGAAAACCTCTCGATGGCCAACGGCCTGACGGGCGTGTACGGCCACATCAAAGACCTGAGCGACACCGACCGCGATATTCACCTCGACCCGTTCGACACCGAAGTGTCGCTGATTCTGGTGGGTGGCGAGCTGGCCGGTAACGGCAGCGGCCCATTAAGCATCGATTCGCCCCTGAGCATCGAGCTGTACCGGGTGTCGATGCTGGCCCCGACCAAATCCAGCGGTATCAGCCTGAACGGGATTCTGGGTGAACGTCAGGACGAGATCCTCGACCTGATGGTGCGCCAGCAAAAAGCCGTGCTGATCGACCCCGTTGAACGCCAGACCGAATTGCACGACTGAGGATGACTGTTATGCCCCCCCATTTGATCACGTTGCTGACCGCCGGCCTTCTGCTTGCCAGCGCAGGCGTGCAAGCCGATGAAATCGAAGCGCCGACGTTCACCGCCGAGGAGTGCTGCAACCTGTGCCCCGAAGCCCACGACGCGAAGAACTACACCACGCGTTACCAGCAAAACTTCACCACGTTGGTGCAAGCCAAAGGTGACTGGTTGTTCCGCACCCAGGAAGACCTGCGCACCCAATTCGAAACCACGCCCGCAGGCTACAAGCGCATGCAGCAACTGCACGATGCGTTCAAAAGCAAAGGGGTGGAATTGGTCGTGGTCTACCAGCCGACTCGCGGGCTGGTCAATCGCAGTAAATTGATGCCAGCCGAGCGCGCCTCATTCGACTACGACACGGCCCTGAAAAACTATCAGGCCATGCTCGCACGCTTCGCCAAAATGGGTTACTACGTGCCTGACCTGTCACCGTTGACCGACGAGCAACAGGCGCACGACTTCTACTTCCGCGGTGACCAGCACTGGACGCCTTACGGCGCCGAGCGCACGGCCAAAATCGTCGCCGAAACAGTGAAAAAAATCCCCGGCTTCGCGGACATCCCAAAGCGCGAGTTTGAAACCAAAATTTCCGGGCGCATGGGCAAAACCGGCACCCTGCATAACATGGCCGGGCAACTGTGCGGCACCAGCTACGCCGTGCAATACATGGATCAGTTCAGCACCGAGCCTAAAGGCGAAGCGGGCGACGACGATCTGTTCAGCGATTCGGCCAACCCGCAAATCACCTTGGTGGGCACCAGCCACAGCGGCAAGAACTACAACTTTGCCGGGTTCCTGGAGCAATACATCGGCGCTGACGTACTCAATGTCGCCTTTCCGGGCGGCGGTCTGGAAGGGTCGATGTTGCAGTACCTGGGCAGCGATGAGTTTCAGAAGACCCCGCCCAAGGTACTGATCTGGGAGTTCTCGCCGCTGTATCGCCTCGATCAGGAAGTCACCTACCGCCAAATGATGTCGCTGCTGGACAACGGTTGTGAAGGCAAGCCTGCACTGCTGAGCAAAAGCACCACACTCAAGCCCGGCACCAACCAGCTGTTGGTCAATGGCACCAACAAGCCGTTGCACAACGCCAACCATCAAATTGACATCCGCTTCGCCGACCCCTCGGTGAAAACCTTGCAAGCCACCCTCTGGTACATGAACGGTCGCCACGAGACTCTGAAAATCGACAAGCCGACAACCTCCGACACAGACGGACGTTTCGCCTTTGAACTGCGCACCGATGAAGACTGGGCCGACCAGAACCTGCTGGCCCTTGAAATTCAGGGCCCGGATGACGCGGGTGACGCGCAGCAAGTCGAAGCCAAACTCTGCACCCGCAACGTATTCCCCTCCCCTGCGCAGCACACCGCGCAGGCTGGACGATGAGGTTTCTGATGCCTACTGCACCGATCAACTTACGCACACTGCTGGCGCCGACCCTATTGGGCTTGGCGATGTTTGCCAGCAACGCCCACGCGGCCGCGCCCCTGCGGCCACCACAGGGGTATTACGCCCCGATCGAAGCCTTCAAAACCGGCGATTTCAAAAACGACTGCACGGCCATGCCGCAGCCGTATACCGACAAGCTGGAGTTTCGCAGCAAGTACGAAGGCTCGGACAAGGCCCGTTCCACCTTGAACGTGGAATCGGAAAAAGCCTTTCGTGATGCCACCAAAGGCATCACCACACTGGAGCGCGGCACCAGTAAACAGGTGATGCAATTTATGCGCGACGGCCGCCCCGAGCAGCTCGATTGCACATTGAACTGGCTGAGCGCCTGGGCTCAGGCCGATGCGTTGATGAGCAAGGACTTCAACCACACCGGCAAGTCCATGCGCAAATGGGCGCTGGGCAGCATGGCCTCGTCTTACTTGCGCCTGAAGTTTTCCGAGTCGCAACCGTTGGCCAAACACCCAGAGCAGGCGCAGATGATCGAGGCCTGGTTCAGCAAAATGGCCGATCAAGTGGTCAGTGACTGGGATGACCTGCCGCTGGCCAAAACCAACAATCACTCGTATTGGGCCGCCTGGTCAGTGATGGCCACGTCCATCGCCACCAACCGCCGTGACCTGTTCGACTGGTCGGTGAAAGAGTTCAAGGTGGGGGCCAATCAGGTCGACGCCCAAGGTTATTTGCCTAACGAAATGAAGCGTCAGCAACGGGCGCTCGCTTACCACAACTACGCCCTGCCACCGTTGGCGATGATCGCCAGCTTTGCTCTGGTCAATGGCGTGGACCTGCGCAACGAAAACAATGCGGCGCTCAAACGGCTGGGCGAACGGGTGTTGAGCGGGGTCAAAGACCCGGATGAGTTTGAAGACAAGAACGGCAAGGAACAGGACATGACCGACCTGAAGGTGGACGCCAAGTTCGCCTGGCTGGAGCCGTTCTGCACCCTCTACACCTGTGCGCCTGATGTGATTGAGCGCAAGCGCGAGATGCAACCGTTCAAGACATTTCGACTGGGCGGGGATTTGACCAAGGTGTACGACCCGGCTCACGACAAAGGCAAATAACGCAGCCCTCACCCTAGCCCTCTCCCAGAGGGAGAGGGGACTAAAAGCAAAAGCAGATCTGCGTAACACCACACATCTGCCCCCTCTCCCTCTGGGAGAGGGGGACTAAAAGCAAAAGCAGATCTGCGCAACACCACACATCTGCCCCCTCTCCCTCTGGGAGAGGGTTGGGGTGAGGGTCGATCAAACGACACCCTCCCCCCAAAGAAACACAAACACCCTCCCCATTATTCACGGGGGGGTTTGGGGGGGCTGAGCCCTTTACTGTTGGTCAACACGGAGAGGTCAGGATGGTTTTTTCATCCAATGTGTTTCTGTTTTTATTTTTACCGGTGTTTCTCGCCCTCTATTACTTGAGCGGCCAACGCTACCGCAACCTGCTGCTGCTGATCGCCAGCTATGTGTTCTATGCCTGGTGGCGCGTGGACTTTTTGGCGCTGTTCATCGGTGTCACCATCTGGAACTACTGGATCGGCCTCAAAGTCGGAGCCGCCGGTGTGCGTACCAAACCCGCACAACGCTGGCTATTGCTGGGCGTGGTGGTCGATCTGGCGATTCTCGGTTACTTCAAGTACGCCAACTTCGGCGTCGACAGCATCAACGCGATGATGAATTCGGCCGGCCTCGACCCGTTCATCCTCACTCACGTGCTGCTGCCGATCGGTATCTCGTTCTACATTTTCGAGTCCATCAGCTACATCATCGACGTGTACCGCGGTGACACCCCGGCCACCCGCAACCTGATCGATTTTGCCGCGTTTGTGGCGATCTTCCCGCACCTGATCGCCGGCCCCGTGCTGCGCTTTCGTGACTTGGCCGATCAGTTCAACAACCGCACCCACACCCTCGACAAGTTCAGCGAAGGTGCCACGCGGTTTATGCAGGGCTTCATCAAAAAAGTGTTTATTGCCGACACCCTGGCCGTGGTCGCCGATCACTGCTTCGCCTTGCAGAACCCGACCACGGGCGATGCCTGGCTCGGCGCACTGGCCTACACCGCGCAGTTGTATTTTGACTTCTCCGGTTACAGCGACATGGCCATCGGCCTGGGCTTGATGATGGGTTTCCGCTTTATGGAAAACTTCAAACAGCCGTACATCAGTCAGTCGATCACCGAGTTCTGGCGGCGCTGGCACATCAGCCTCTCCACCTGGCTGCGCGACTACCTGTACATCACGCTGGGCGGTAACCGTAAAGGCACGCTGACCACCTACCGCAACCTCTTCCTGACCATGTTGCTGGGCGGTCTGTGGCACGGCGCGAACATCACTTACATCCTCTGGGGTGCCTGGCACGGCATCTGGCTGGCGATTGAAAAAGCTCTGGGCCTGAACACCAACCCACGTGTGCTTAATCCGATTCGCTGGGCCCTGACCTTCCTGATCGTGGTGATTGGCTGGGTGATTTTCCGCGCCGAAAACCTGCACGTCGCCGCTCGCATGTATGGCGCCATGTTCAGCTTCAACGAGTGGTCGCTGTCGGAACTGACCCGCGCCAACCTCACCGGTCTGCAAGTGGCAACGCTGGTAGTGGCTTACCTGACGCTGGCCTTCTTCGGCCTGCGTGACCTGTACCGCCGCCCTACCGAACTGGACGTCAGCAAGGCGCAGACACTGCCGGCGGACTGGTCACGCTATGCCCTGCGCAGTGTTATCGGGCTGCTGTTTATGGCCTCGATTTTCAAACTTTCGGCGCAAAGCTTCTCGCCGTTCCTGTACTTCCAGTTCTAAGGGGAGCCGACCATGAACCGAACATTACGCATCGTCTACGTCACCAGCTTCTGCGGCCTGTTACTGGGTTTGGGAGCGGTCTCGCTGCGCAGCTTTATGGGCTTCAACACGCCGCCCGAAACCACCGTGCTCAACGGTCATTGGAGCAAAGCGGTCGAGACCCATTACGACGACGAGTTCCCGATCAAGCGACTGGGCACCAACCTCTGGGCCGCGCTGGATTTCACCCTGTTCAATGAAGGGCGTCCGGGTGTGATTCTGGGCCGCGATCAATGGCTGTTCAGCGATGAAGAGTTCAAACCCTGGCCAAATGCCGAACACAACGTGTCGAGCAATTACGCCCTGGTTGAAGGCGTACGCCAAACCTTGAAAGCCCACGGCGTTAAGCTGGTGATGGCTGTGGTGCCGTCCAAAGTGCGCTTGTACCCCGAGCACATGGGTGACAAACGCCCCGCATCGATCCATGCCGACCTGTACCGCGACTTTCATGCGCAACTGGCTGCCAGCCAGGTAATCGCCCCTGATCTGCTCGGCCCGCTGCAACAGGCCAAACAGGCAGGCGCGCAGGTGTTTTTGCGCACTGACACGCACTGGACGCCAGACGGGGCGCAAATCGCCGCACAACAACTGGCCAAGGCCGTGAGCACTCAGTTCCCGCTCAGTGGTGAACCGCAACAGTTTGTCACTGAAGTTGAAACCACCGAGCAGCACAACGGTGACCTGGAGCGCTTCCTGCCACTGGACCCGCTGTTCAGCCATTTGCTGCCGCCGTCCGAACCGCTGGAAAAACGCAGCACCCGCGTCGCTGACGACGCCCCAGAAAGCGCCGACAGTTTGTTCGCCGACAGCGAAGTGCCGGTCACGCTGGTAGGCACCAGCTACAGCGCCAACGCCAACTGGAACTTTGTCGGTGCCTTGAAACAAGCGCTGCGCAGCGACGTGATCAATGACTCCAAGGACGGCCACGGCCCCATCCTGCCGATGCTCGCCTACCTGAAAAGTGACGCCTTCAAGAACACCCCGCCACAAGTACTGATCTGGGAATTCCCGGAGCGCTACTTGCCGGTGGACAACGAAATCGGCGACGCCGATCCGAAATGGGTCGCGAGCTTGAAAGAAGCCGGCGCGCGCGCGCCGCAACTTGCACAGAACACAGCCAAATCCGAGACGCCCAACCGGGCGCAAAACTGAAAGAGAGGTTCAACTTATGTCCATTAAAGCGATGCCGTTCAAACCTGCTCCACGTCGTCTCGCCAAATCTTTCGCACTGATGGCCGGCCTCAGCCTGTTGTCACTGCAGGCCTGGGCCGGTGGCGATGCCGCGCTCTACGGCCCAAGCGCACCCAAAGGGTCGAGCTTTGTGCGCATCTTCAATGCCAGCAATCAGGAAGTCAGCGCCACCGTGGGCAACACCGCACTGAACGATGTGGCGCCATTGGGCAGCAGCGATTTCAGTTTTATGCCCCAGGGCGATTACAGCGCCAAGATCGGTAGCCAAAACGTGCCGGTCAAACTGGCGTCAGATCACTACTACACCCTGGTCAACACCGGCAGCGGCCAACCGCAGCTGATTGAAGAACCCCCGTTCAAGAACAAGCAAAAGTCGCTGGTACGGGTGCAGAACCTGACCGACAAGGCGCTGACCCTGAAAACCGCAGACGGCAAGACCGAGGTGGTGAAAACCGTCGCGGCCAAAGGCCGTGGCGAACGCGAGATCAACCCGGTGAAGGTCAGCTTCGCCCTGTATGACGGCGACAAGAAAGTCAGCGACCTCAAGCCGGTAGCGCTGGAGCGCGGTGAAGCCGCCGTTCTGTACATCACGGGCAGCGGCAGCAGCCTGGCACCGACCTGGGTAAAACGCCCGGTATCGACCCGTTAATTCCCCTTTTTTAAATTTTTGGAGAGACAACATGATTCCGGTAATTCTTTCAGGTGGTAGCGGTTCGCGTCTGTGGCCTTTGTCGCGCAAGCAATTTCCCAAGCAGTTTCTGGCCCTGACCGGCGAACAGACCCTGTTCCAGCAAACCCTGGAGCGCCTGGTGTTTGACGGCATGGACACGCCAATTGTGGTCTGCAACAAAGAACACCGCTTTATCGTCAACGAGCAACTGGCTAACCGTAAGCTCGACACTCAGCGCATCCTGATGGAACCGTTTGGCCGCAACACTGCACCCGCCGTGGCCCTGACCGCGATGATGCTGGTTAACGAAGGTCGCGACGAATTGATGCTGGTGCTGCCCGCTGACCATGTGCTCGAAGACCAGAAAGCCCTGCAGCGTGCGCTGGCGCTGGCCACTGTCGCGGCGGAGCGTGGCGAGCTGGTGCTGTTCGGCGTTCCGGCCCTCAAGCCTGAAACCGGCTATGGCTATATCAAGTCAACCACTGACGCTCAGTTGCCAGAAGGCGTTAGCCGGGTCGAGTCGTTTGTCGAAAAGCCGGATGCCAAGCGCGCCTCTGAATTCGTCAAAAGCGGCGGTTACTTCTGGAACAGCGGCATGTTTATGTTCCGCGCCAGCCGTTTCCTGGAAGAACTGAAAAAGCATGATCCGGACATCTACGACACCTGCCTGCTGACGCTGGAACGAAGCCATCAGGACGCTGACACCGTGGACATTGATGAAGCCACCTTCGCCTGCTGCCCGGACAACTCCATCGACTACGCCGTGATGGAAAAAACCGAGCACGCGTGTGTGGTGCCGTTGTCGGCGGGCTGGAGCGATGTGGGTTGCTGGTCGTCGCTGTGGGACGTCAATGAAAAGGACGCTAACGGCAACGTCAGCAAAGGCGATGTGGTGATTCAGGACAGCACCAACTGCATGATTCACGGCAATGGCAAGCTGGTGTCGGTGATCGGCCTGGACAACATCGTGGTGGTCGAAACCAAAGACGCCATGATGATTGCCCACAAAGACAGCGTTCAGGGCGTCAAACAGATGGTCAACACCCTCAACGAGCAGGGCCGCAGCGAAACCCAGAACCACTGTGAAGTCTATCGTCCGTGGGGTTCTTATGATTCGGTGGACATGGGCGGCCGCTTCCAGGTCAAACATATTTCGGTCAAGCCGGGTGCCTCGCTGTCCTTGCAAATGCACCACCACCGCGCTGAACACTGGATTGTGGTGTCAGGCACGGCCGAAGTGACCTGCGACGAAAATGTATTCCTGCTCACCGAGAACCAGTCGACCTACATTCCGATTGCTTCGGTTCACCGCCTGCGCAACCCGGGCAAGATCCCGCTGGAAATCATTGAAGTCCAGTCCGGCAGCTACCTGGGCGAAGACGACATTGAACGCTTTGAAGATGTGTACGGACGTTTGACGCCGATTGAACGCGGCGTTTCGATCAAAACCATCGCACAGTAAATTTTTGCAATAATTGCGGCCAATCACAGCATCTGCTTGTGATTGGCCTTTTTTTCGCCCCCTCTAACCCCCCCGCTCAATCTCCTCGTCTACGGCATCTGGACGCGTATGCTTGTCGCACCCGTGCCGACGGCGTACTTTCGCTTTTTCCATCCAGTCAGGATTCATTTATGCCCATCGCCCTCATTACCGGATGTTCCAGTGGAATAGGCCGTGCCTTGGCCAACCTTTTCAAGGACGCCGGTTATGAGGTGTGGGCGACGGCCCGAAAGCCTGAGGATGTAGCGCAGCTAAAGGCCGACGGCTTTGTCGCGGTACAACTGGACGTCAATGACAGCCTTGAAGTGGATCAACTCAGTGCCCGCCTCAAGCAACACGGCAAAGGCCTGGATGTGCTGATCAACAATGCCGGGTATGGCGCTATGGGGCCGCTGCTGGATGGCGCAGTGAAGGGCTTGCAGCAACAGTTCGAAACCAACGTGTTCTCCGTGGTGGGCATCACCGGGGCGTTATTTGACCCCTTGCGCCGTAATCGGGGGCTGGTGGTCAATATCGGCAGCGTTTCCGGGGTGCTGATCACGCCCTTTGCCGGTGCTTACTGTGCCTCCAAAGCTGCCGTGCATGCCTTGAGTGATGCCTTGCGCATGGAACTGGCCCCTTTCGGGATCAGGGTGATGGAGGTCCAGCCGGGCGCCATCGACACTCACTTTGGCAAAAATGCCAGCGCGCAGGCCGAGCAACTGATCGCTGAAGATTCGCCGTGGTGGCCCGTGCGTGAGGGTATTCGCGCCAGAGCCAACGCTTCGCAAGACAACCCTACCCCCGTCGCAGAATGTGCCAGGGCGGTGTTTAAGGCTGCGCAAAAAAACCGCCCACCGGCCTTGCTGCGCGTGGGAAACGGCAGCAGGGCCATGCCCTTGCTGGCCGCATTACTGCCCCGTGCGCTGCTGCAAAAAATCCTGATGAAGCGCTTTGGCTTGACCACCTCGTTGTAACCGCTGACCGTGTCATCCTTTTTACGGTCGCTTCGCAACCGGACGTCGCCTTCGGCAACGGCTACGCCAGTACCCTCCCCCCGTCGTAACTTCGGGCTGGCAGCTCTCTCGCCATGCCCTATGCTTGCACCTTCACAGTGCTGCCCTGCTCGAAGAGAGATTTATGACTGACTATTCGCCCTACTTTGACCTAGTCGAAGAAACACTCGCCGAGATCGAGAACTGGTTCAGCGGCCTTTCCAGCGTGTTACCGACGCTGCTGGCGCGCTTTTCAGATGAGTTTTCGATGATCACACCTAGCGCCAAGGTGCTTGATCTAGACGGGATGGAGGAGTTGTTCGAGCAACTGCGAGGCACCCGCCCCGGGCTGGTGATTACCCTCAGCGAGCTCAAAGGCATCGCCCTCTACAACGAGGGCGCAGTGATCAGCTATCGAGAGCTGCAAGAAGTCGACAACACCCTACTCAACGACCGCCGAGCCACCGTAGTGTTTGAAAAAGACGCCAGCGGCAAGGTGCTCTGGCGTCATTTGCATGAAACGTTTATCGCGGATTAAAGAACGATCACTGCGCTGTTTCATCCGTCGGTTTGACGATCACGGTGCAGGTGGTGCCCGCCGCCAGCAAGAAACCGTCGGGTATTTCGTCAATGTGAATACGCACCGGTACCCGTTGGGCCAGTCGTACCCAGTTGAAGGTCGGGTTCACGTCCGCCACCAGCTCACGGCTCACCGGGTTGTCGCGGTCATAGATACCGCGCGAGATGCTTTCGACGTGCCCCTTGAGCACTTCACCGCTCATCATTTGCAGGTCAGCTTTGTCGCCCACCCGGATATGCGGCAATTTGGTTTCTTCGAAGAAGCCATACACCCAGAACGAGTCCTTATCGATCACGGCCATTTTCGGGTCGCCGACGCGGGCATAGTCGCCTTTGTGCACATTGAGGTTGGTCACGTAACCATCCACCGTCGCCACCACCTTGGTGCGCTTGAGGTCGAGTTTTGCCGCTTCCAGTTGTTGCAGCGCGTGCTGGTAATCGGCAAACGCGGCACTGGCCAGGTTGCTGGCGTCATCGCGGTTTTCGCGGGAAATCACCAGATTGTCCATCTGCGCCCGGCGTGAAGCGTTGACCTTGCGCATCTCCCATGTGGCTTTACGCGAGGCAACCAGCGCTTCGGCTTGTTTGACAGCAATCTCGTAATGCTCGGGGTCGATTTCCAGCAGTACGTCGCCCTTTTTCACCAGCTGGTTATCTTTGACTGGCACGTTGACCACATAGCCGTTTACGTCCGCGGCCACATTGATAATGTCGGCGCGCACCCGGCCATCACGGGTCCACGGGGTTTCCATGTAATGCACCCATAAGGTCCGGCCGATCCATATCGCAAGGGCCAGAACCAGCAAGGTGGCAAGCAGGCTAAAGAACTTTTTCATCGATCGGTCTCAACGGTAAACAAGGAGCGCCATGGCGCCAAAAAGACAAGCAAAGAGGCTCAGACGCAACAGCGCCGGATGCCAGAAGAAGCGGTACAGGTCATAGCCGGAAAACAGTCGGTCAAAGCCCCAGGCCAGCACGGCCGCGATAAAAAACATCAGGGTCATGGTCGGCATGTAGACGCCATGAAAGGCGATTTCACGAGGCATGTTCAACTCCTTGCGGCTGGGCATAAGCCGCCAGCGGTGATTGCGGGTCAAGCAGTGACGAACGTATGAAGTGAAGGTAGCTCTGCACGCGCACCAGTGCCGAAGTATCAAAGTTACGGGCAAAGGGTTCGTCGGTCGCTTGCACTCGGTTGATTGCATGATCGACCGCTATCAGCGCACGTTCCAGGTTGCTTTCACTCGGGGCAATAAAGAGCCGAACCAGCGCCCGGCCCATGACCCGAATGGCCTGACGCCAGGGTTGAGACTCGGCATACGCCGGGTGAACCGGCAACACAGCCTGTTCTTTACGCAACTCGATAATGGCGTGCCCCACTTCAAGCACTACAAACATCCAGCGCAGCAACGTGCGTTGCACTTGCGGATTCCCCGCGGCCAGACCGTAGGCCTGGTGCATCAGGTCACGGGTACGGCTTTCAAGGCTGGAGCTCAAGCCACGCAACTTGCCACTGATGGCGTACACCACTTGTTCACGCAGGTCTTGCTCCAGACGGCTCCACAACCAGCGGCTGTTGGGCGGCAGAATAATCGCACCTGCCGCTGCACAGACCAGCATCCCCAGCACCATCGCAATATAGTCGTTGATGAATTGGTACGGGTTGTAGATGGTCAGGTTGTCGGGCACCGAGCCTGATGTGAAAAAGATCAGCAAGCCCAAGCCTACGCCGACGTAATTGGCCCGTGAGGTCAGGAACGAACCCAACATGATGACGGGCGTCAGCACGACACACAGCAACGCGAAACCGTCGATATGGGGCAGCACGAAGAACATTTCAACAAAGCCGATGATCGCGCCCAGGAAAGTCCCACAGGCCATCTGAAACGACATGCGTTTGGGGTTGGGCGTGGCCGCCGACAAGCCGACCGTGGCTGCTGCGATCAGGGTCATGGTGGCGCCGCTAGGCCACGCCGTCATGACCCAATAGGTGCCCAGCACGGCCAGAATAAACGCCGCCCGTATGCCCGACGCTGCCGCCGACCACCAGTTGGTCTGCGAAACAAAAGGCTGGTCCCAGCGTTCACGCTCATGAACGTGATCGGCCAGCGACGCATGGGTCAACGCGTAGTTGTGCATGTCGTCCACGAAGCGGAATAACAGCTCATACGCCGTGTTGAAATCGAGGAAGTCCGAAGGGCTGGGTTCGCTTTCCAGAAACTTCACCCGCAGTGCCCGCACATGACCAGGCAAGCCGGCTTTGAACGCGCTCAGCTGTTCGGCTAAAACAGAGGCGTCTTTATCCGTCAAAGAGCGACCGGCGTAGGTGTCGAGCAACTGGGCGAGTAACTCCAGCTCCGGCTCAATGGCCTCTACCACTTGCACCACCCCGCGACTGCGCAGACGGGCGAGCAATTGGTGCAAGGCATTGAAGCGCGTGGTGATGGCCATGAATTCGCTGTTCAGACGGCTCAATCGCCCGCTACGACGACGCATATGCGGGTCTTCGAAAACGGTCACGCTGCGCATGCCTTCCAGACCGACGCTCTCGCCGATGAAGCGCACATTCTTGGCTTCATAGTCTTCCAGCGAAGACTTGCCGCGCAGGCCTTCAGCGACAAAGCCGGCGAACACGCCAAAGCGTTTGTACAACGCGTCATGCATCGCAGCACCCGCCGTTTTAGGCAGGATGGCGGCACTCACCAGGGTTGAGCAGAGGATGCCCAGCGAGATTTCCAGCACCCTCCACACGGCCGCCATGAACGCACCGTCCGGATGCGCCAGGGCAGGCAAGCCGACCATGGCGGCGGTATAACCGGCCAACACAAATCCGTAGGCGCGAAAGTTACGGCAACGGGCCGCACCCGCCGAGCATATACCGACCCAGATCGCCATCGCACCGAGGAACAACACGGTGTTCTGGGCAAACAGGGCGATCAACGCAACGGTGACTGCCGAGCCGGTCAGGGTGCCTAAAAACCGGTAAAAACTTTTGGCAAAGACCTGACCGCTTTGTGGTTGCATCACGATAAACACGGTGATCATCGCGGTGCGCGGCTGTGGCAACTCAAGGCGCATGGCCAGCCACAACGTCAGAAACGCGGCTGTCAGCACCTTGAAAATATGGACCCAGGTCACGCCGTCAGTGCGTGCCCATTCGTAAAAGCCTCGGCGCCATTCCAGGGAATGCAACCAGCGTACCGGGGCGGGTAAATGGTTCATCTACAGGCTCTCAAAATTAGCCATCAGGGTTGAATATCAGCGACTGAACATCTTCATGATTGCCGGTGGTTTGTCGGGCGCGTAACGATCGGCTTTTGGCACATCGTTACCGGCGCCAAGACCACCACCCAATGCCGTCACCAGCTCGGCATGGGCACTCAAGCGCGAGGCTTCGACCACTTGCTGAACCTGCTGCTGCTGGAACAACAGGGTTTGCGCATTGAGCACGTTGAGGTAGTCGGTCAAGCCCCGTTGGTAAGCGACCATGGCGATGTCATAGGTTTTCTGCGCGGCTTCAACCGACTCACGGGCAAACACTTGCTGTTTGTCCATGGACTCACGCTTGATCAACTGATCAGAAATCCCTTTAAGCGCATTGACCAGCGTCTGGTTGTACTTGGCCACGGCCATGTCATAACCACTGGAGGCAACACCCAGTTCGGAGCGTAGACGACCTCCGTCGAAAATGGGCAGCGAGATCGCAGGGCCAACGTTGTAGGTGAGCTTTTTAGCAGCCAGGAACTCCAGCGCCCCGCCACCTGTGGCCACAAAACCCAAGCTGGCCATCAAATTGACGTTAGGGTAAAAACCGGCGTGAGCAACGTCAATACCCCGTGCCTGTGCGGCCACTTCCCAACGACTGGCAACCACATCGGGGCGTTGGCCCAGCAATTCAACCGGCAGGTTGGAAGGCAATTTAAGGGCGGTGCCCAGCATCAGTGTCGGGCGTTTGAGGCGTGCGCCTTCGCCCGGACCTTTACCCGCCAACGCTGATAACTGATTGCGCGTCAGGGCAATTTCTTCTTCCTGAGCGTCGATCTTGCGATGAATTTCGGGCAGTGGCGCTTGCGCCTGACTGACTTCGAAATACGTACCGATACCGCCATCCAGACGTTTTTGCGCCAGATCGAGAATCTGCTCTTGCTGATGCAAGGTCGACTCGATGATGTCGAGCTGGGCATAGTGCAGCGACAACTGGATGTAGGCGTGAATCACGTTGTTCTGCAATTCGAGCTGAGCCTGACGGGCTTCGGCAGCCGTCATGTGCGCCATGTCCACGGCTTTCTCTGTGGTGTTGCTGTCAAGGCCCCACAGGTCGAGGGAATAACTGAAGCCCAATGAGGCGGCGTTATCCCACGTAGTGGTCTTGTCCAGATCGCCGGGGCCATAGAAATTGTCCGAAGGCCATCTGTGACGTTTAAGAGCAGTTTCGCCGTTGACCTGCACAGACTCGGCCGATTCAGCTACACCCGCCATTGCTTTGGCCTGACGCACGCGCGCAGCGGCCATGGCCATGGTTGGGCTGCCCTGCACGGCCATGTTGATCCACTCATTGAGTTGTGGATCGCCATAGGCATTCCACCACTGGGCTTTGGGCCAATGTGCGTCTTGCGTGGCGTTTTGAATCGCCTCGTCGGTAGCTAAAGCATTGGGTGCGAGCATTGTGCCTTTGGGGCCGATGCCACCGAAACCGATGCAACCATTTAATGCTAACGATAAAGCCAAAACACTCAGTGTTTTAAGCTCCCTGCTCATGCGACGTGGCACTGCTGCTGATTCCTGAAAAGGAGGGGGGGGTAAGTAATGAAGGAGACTAGTTTAGGACGTGGTTATCACAACGATAAGCTGGCAAAACGGTGAATCTTTATTACCGTTACTGGGATAATCCGTTAGTCGAATGTAAACCTGTCGGTAATGCTTGAAACTTCGTGTCACAATTTGACGCTGTGTAACTGGTTGCTGTCCCCTTTTAGCCCCTTGAGAGCACTTCATGGACACTTTGCAAAACATGCGCGCCTTCAGTTGCGTGGCCGAAGCCGGAAGTTTCACGGCGGCGGCGGCGATGCTGGACACCACTACCGCTAACGTATCGCGCGCGGTCTCCAACCTTGAGGCCCACCTGCAAACCCGCCTGCTCAACCGCACCACCCGGCGCATCGCCCTGACCGAAGCCGGTAAACGTTATTTGTTGCGTTGCGAGCAAATTCTGGCCTATGTCGAAGAAGCAGAAGCTGAGGCGAGTGATGCTCACTCACGCCCTGCTGGCCAACTCAAAGTGCATACCATGACCGGCATCGGTCAGCACTTTGTGATCGACGCTATTGCCCGCTACCGCAAAACCCACCCCGATGTGACCTTTGACCTGACGCTGGCCAACCGTGTACCGGATTTGCTCAACGAGGGTTACGACGTGTCCATCGTGCTGGCCAGCGAGTTGCCGGACTCGGGGTTTGTCTCCCAGCGCCTGGGCATTACGTACAGCATCGTCTGTGCCTCCCCGGGCTACGTAAAAGCCAACGGCACCGCGGACAAACCCAGCGACCTGCTCAACCATGCCTGTTTGCGTCTGGTCAGTCCGGTGATTGCGCTGGACAAGTGGGTGTTTGAAGGCCCCGAAGGTCAGGAAATGGTGCTGATCAATTCTTCGCCGTTTCTGGTCAACTCGGCCGATGCGATGAAAACGGCGATCACCAGCGGCATGGGCGTGGGCGTGTTGCCGGTGTACGCGGCGATTGATGGCCTGCGCAACGGCACATTGGTGCGCATGCTGCCCAAGTACCGCTCGCAAGAACTGAACCTGTATGCCATTTACCCGTCTCGTCAGTATCTGGATGCGAAGATCAAAACCTGGGTCGAATACCTGAAAGGGTCACTGCCTGAAATCTTGGCTGCGCACCAGACAGAACTGGCGGCGTATAGCTAAAGGCCGGGGATGACACTCCAGGGCAGCCGGATTCCCGCAGCTCTGGAAGAGCACGTCAGGGTGGCGCCTGGATCACACAGGCGCCTGCCTTCAATTGCTGCTCAGCCTGGCCAATGCGGCAAGGGTCAGTGTGTTCTGTAACGTCTGAATTTTTTTGTCGTAGCGTTCAACGTCGTAGACATCGCTGCCGTCAACGACTTGATGGTTCTCGCTATACACCGCATCAAATTGATCCGCGTAACGCCCCCTCAGAAACTCATCCCAAAATGGATCGCGAGTCATGTGGTCCAACATCAACTCACCATTGTCCATGGCCAAAATGGCAACCTTGGCTCGCTCAATCTCATCAGGCTCCACGTGGCCAAGCGCTGGAAACATCATTTTTTTGGGTTGAGCGGGCAGCGCCAGCGCATCAGCCAGTGCCAGTCTGTAAGTGAGCCCAATTTCGAGTACATCCACTGCGCCCCCTCGCTTGCGGCCCTCTTCGACAGCAATGTTATCCAAGACTTTTAAACGAAATTGCCCCCTGATAAGGCGCGCCAGACTCAATTCAGCGCGATCAGGATCATCGTCCGCCAGGGCTCTGGACACCTGTACCTGAATTTCCAACTGGCTAAAGCGCACGGCGATCGAATCGCAGCACAACGTAGGCTTTGAAGCCTGAGCGAACACCAAGCTGCGTACACGTTCATCCTCAGCGATCGCTTCAAGTGTTTGTTGAACACGGCTTACCAAATCTTGAGGGGCATTGCCGAAATCAGCTGTTGTTTGCAGTGCTTCGATCAACTTGAAAAAGCGTTCGGCACGGGGGTCCTGACGAAGCATTTGGCATTGTTTAAACATGGCCTGCCTCTCATCCGGCTCAAGTCCTTCGAGCCACACCCCATCGTTAAACGCCTGCAACGGTGGATGATTGGCCTCAAGATGCAGCCCAAAATCAATACCGGTGCGCATCTGATAAACCTGCAGTTGCTGGATGCCGGCAGGCGCCAGTTCGTTACCCGCAAGGGACGTGCCTCTGTTGAGGGTGAGCGAGCCATTCAAGACCTCTTGCGGCACCGTGAGGATGTTGTTATCGCTTAAATCCAAGTGGCTCAGGTTGTTCAATTGCATAACGCCCAACGGCCAGATAATGGCTTGTGTACGGGACAGGTTTAACTCTCGCAGCTCGGTGAGCGTCGTGACATTGAATCGCCCCGTCAACAGACAACCACTTAGATTCAAGGACTGTAAATGAACCAGCCCAGCCACCTTGGCTTGATCCTCTTGAGATAGACGCAGCCCATTATTTGAAAGTGAAAGCTCCTTGAGATTTGACAGTGCACCTATGGCCTCTGGAAAGCGCGCGAGCCTGCTGTCATCTATTTTCAAGGACGTCAAAGACACAAAGCTGCGTATGAACTGATTGATATTGGATTCGACTCCAAACGCCATGCCAGCGCCGACTCTTAGTCCCGTCATGTGCAATTCACGGATATGAGAAAAGTCGGCACTCAGTACGGGCAAGGTACTGACACGCCAATTTTGAAGCACCAACTTATAGCCCAGTACTGCTCCTCTGGAATCCGTGACCGCAGGTATTTCTTTGCGCCACGCCTTAGTCAGAGCCAAGCTCAAATCATGCTTGTGGTATTGCGCCCCCACATCGAAGGTGTCGACGTCTGGCCTTTGCTCAACCCACGTATTGAGTTGGTGCACGAGCGTGCGGGCTTCACCTTCAAGCCGGGCAAGCTCCTGGTCAATATTGAGCCCACTCGTTCGCATGCGTAGGATGGCTCGCGTTGATTCCCCATTAACACTGGCGGGGTATATCTTTTCATAGCGTTGGCGCAACTCACTGTCTGCAAAAAATTGATCCGTTGCAGAACCGCGACCGCTTAGTGAGTAACCAATACGACCGTCTGCCAATCGTTTGGGGGGCGAAAACCAGGGCCGGTTCACGACGACGCCCAACACGCCAAAATAGGCGTCTCGGCTTTCGACGGCTCTTAACGTCAACTGTTCCTTGAGCAAAGCCTCGCCGCCAGGGTAATTGAACTTCAACACGCTCCGCTGGCGTTCTGAAAGTGTGGCCCACAAGAGGGTGAAAATATCGCGCCCCTGAGCAGTGCCACCGTTGGCGCGTGGCGAGATAGCTTTCCAGCCCGTCGCTGTTTTCAACAAGCTCAATTGGACTGGAGCCTTTTCGCCCCCCAGCCGACAGATCAACGCACCGGAAAGACTGTTTTCACGCACTTCAATGCACATTTCCTCAGGCCAATCCGGTTGTTGCCCAAGACTGTGAAACAGCAATTTCACACTGTCGTTGTTTTGCAGCGCCGGAAAATAAAAACCCTCCAGTGCCCGGTTCATTCGTATGTGGCGTACATACCAGCGCGCCTCCTCGGCCAACCTTAAAGGAATACGCCCCTCGGCCAATTGGTCCGTTTCAAGCTGATTGGCTGCGTTAATCAAATCTTCTGCGATATAAGTCGGAAGGCTTGGAAATACCCGTCTAATTAAACTCAACGCAGGGGTGGCCATGTGCTCAGAGACCTGAAGCATCAGATCAAATAAAGCAGGGGTCATGACATTATTGGCGTGGCTCAAATGATGAAAGAGCACATGCGCATAGTTCAAATGCTCCGCACGATGAGTCAGCATTTCAGCCAGGGTGTCGCCGGGCGCAACTACACGACGCAACGCGTGAAGTTGAGTGGTGGTTAAAGGCGCGGTGATTCGGGAGCGATCAGGCTCATCAAATGACAGCATCAGTTCGCTCACAACCCCCAGGTCACTGTCGGTTGTGCATTTTAAAAGGAAGTTTTCAAGCCGCTGAACATGCGCGAAACGGCGCATGGTATCGATCAAGAGGGGCGGCGGTGGTTCTTGGTTGACATGCACCCTTCTTATGATGTCCTCGGTGATGCCACTGACGTTCATGATGGCGTCGATTTGCTCGCTGTTAAACCGGCCCTCGGCTTGGCCCAACCGTCTGAACAATTGATGACCTTGCCATTCTAGAGGCCTTTCATATTCATGCCTCCAAGCGCCAGCCCCATTGCCATAGACCAAAACAGGCACACTTGAAAACAGGGTGGGATGCACAATCCTGTTAGTGAACGAGCGATCAAAAGACTCGACTTCATACACGTGCCCTTCCAATACGAGGCAAGGGGTCGCCTCGATGTTGTAAATACCCGCGGTATTTCTAAACTCTTCCCCGGTCCACGTTAATGTCGGATGTGCATAGCTTTCTATCTGGGGGTTGGCCATGGCGAATCGGCCATCAGGCGCCCGATACTGCACGAGTTCGTCCCCCACTATTTTTCTCCAGTCAGAGGCACGGTACTCAAGTAAACGGGACAGGCTGCCAGCTCGCGGCAAAGCCTGTAGTTCTAGCCGGAGGGCGTTAAAGAAGCTATCTGCGCCACGGTCAGGGAGTGAAGATGCCTGTTTGTTATAAGCGCTATAAACCCCATGTCCGTGATCCAGCAAGAGCACCTGTTGACTGGAATATTGATAGACCGCCAGGGTGCCCTCTGTGTTGTGTTCCACTGAATGGATCACTAAATCAAGACCCCACTCGCGCTTGATGAGGGCCGTCATCATTGCCCGAAACCACCCATCGGCATCGGCATTGAAGGCACGGGGAAAATAGATAGCATCCAGTAAACGCTCACGACGCACCCATGTTTTGACACGGTGTATGGCGTCGTACAAGTCTTCGGGTATCAAACGAGAATATGGGCTCGAGCGGGATGCGGCAGAATTGATCAGCAGGTGTTGATAGTGCTGCAACTGTGGATAGTCACTCACTAACTGGGCACAACGTGCCTGTGACAATTCGGGATGGAATGTGCGCAATGAACTGACCAGCGCTGAAGAAGGGATGAGCGGGTTAAGTTGCAGCGGATAATAAACGCGCTCCAGCAGGCCCTGCACAGCAGGGTCTTGACGGACTCGATCGCTGCTCAGCGTCAGGCTATTGAATACGCTCTGCTTATTGAGCCGCAGCCGCAGCAACAGCATCTGGGCCAGTAACGTTTCATCCAGTGATTCAAGGCGCCTGTCTGGAGGGGGCAGCGGCAACACGTCTACGATTTGCGACAAAATTGACCCAGGAAAAGGCTCGAACAGTACAGTGGCGTTCAGTACCAGCTCACCATCGTCCAGGCGCTTGAGGTCTATCGAGCGAGCCAGCCCTTCCAGACTCATGCCTTTGCCATAGACCTCACTCAGTCTTCCCCGCTCATCGAACACCTTCAATGCCATGTCTGCTGGCCAGTGCTCTATTTGGGTCAACAGTGCCAATACAGGGCGGTCTAGCTCTACAAGGGTTTGCGGGTGCTGGGCTAACCCCTCAATCATGCGTTCAATTCGCTTGTCGGCCATATAGCGCGTGACCGCGTCAATCAATGCCCCCTCTGGTACGTCGCCAGACCAGACCCGCTCCAAACTTCGACGGCTCACAGCACTGATGTTGAGTATTGGCCGGGCTTCAACTTCGGTTAAACCAGGGAGCATTCGGCAGAGCAGTTGCTGATCGTTCAGGGTGGGACTGTCATCAACACTTAAATGCCAATGACGCGTTACCGGATCAAACTCAACTGGCGGTTGATAAACAGTGGCATCGGCGTGCATGAGGAAGCGTTTACCGCCTTCTTCACGAGCATGAACTTCGACAACATACTGGCGGCCATCTTTATCCAGCACGACATAGTCGCGGTTTTCAAAGCGATAGATCCCGTGGGCATCCCCCTCAAGCTTCTCTATTAATTGTGGGGCAGCCAGTACATAGCCAGCCAGGTCTGTGTGCCAAAACTCGGCTTGGCCACTGGGGCGAATAATCTTTCGCGGGTTTCCAATGCGATTCAGCGCCTTCATATGCCGGGCAAGGGCGATTTTGCCCAACTGAGTATGCAGCGGCACACTGAGCACCATGTCCAGCACATCAGTGAGGGTTTGCAGTATCTCGGTACTGTCATCCTGAGCAGCCTGCTCCAGACCCCGGATCAAACCTTGGGCCGTCACGCCAAGAAATAAATAGCGAACCGTACGGGTTAAACCTTTGAGTGCTCCCGGAACGGGCGTTAATAGAACGCCCAGGGTTTCTTCGAAAAAAGTCAGCAGTGCATTCGTCAGCTCCTCCAGATCCACATCCGATTTTTCGACAGCCAGCTGCCCCAGACGATTGGAATAGAGACCTGATTGATGCTCATACAAATCGCTCGCCAGAGATCGTCCGATCGTCCATGTTCGAAAGCCCAGTTCTTTAAGCGGTTGGCGTTTATTGACCATTTGTACAACATCATAGAGCCACTCAGCTGCCGGAGTCAGATTGGCCGGGCGGGTAGGAACACGGGTGATTTGAGTGATTTTACGCAGTGCCAACGGTGTTAACTGACGATCAAACCATGACAACTCTTTGCGGGTCTGAGCACTGAGATACTGCGCTTTAAACTCATCCTGCAATTGACGCTCTGACGTTTGAAAACGTAATTCGCCCCCTGGGCGCCCCGGAAAAAAACTGTAAAGTGCCCCGCTCTCCACGTCCTCTATTTGATACAACGGCATATTGATATGGTGCGCCGTACTTTCTCGGTCGGGCGAATGAGGCCTTGCCATTGAAAACCCCGACTGCGGGTTAAACCCACTGCCTGATAGCAATTCAAGGGGGGTGAATTCCATGGTCATAATGACTTTTTTTATTTTCAAGGCTGACCGAGCCTGGTCTAACTCCCTGGAAAGTTTAATCAGCTTTTCTTTTATCGCGGGGGTGTGACTCGACGTTCTATACAGCTCCATCACACTGAAGCGCAGGTGCGATTTAATACTGTGGCGCATGCATGTCTTGAGCGCACCCTCCTCGGATAAAGCGGTGACCAGATCATTCTTTAACCGCGCCCCAAGATTTAACGAACGGGCGATATCAACGAACGCGGTGACGTCTATCAAGGTAGTGCGATCAATACTTTCAGGGGTTCGGCTCTGCCGGAAATTCCCACCGGGCCGGTTATTGATGAAACTTGCACTGACCTGGCTACCGCTGCGAAAGCTTGCGAAATAAGCGAGAAATCCAAAGTTCATGCAGGCTGCCTGCCACAGGGTCATGCTCGCCACATGCACACCGGGAGCATTTTCGTCTCTTATCGCTTGAGGGTCGGGCAATGTTTCCAGACCGGGCTCTGATGGCGTCTCTCGTGTGGCTCGCGTGTTCGGAATGTGTAGGTACAGGGCATGAAAATATGTTTTTTCAGGGTCAATCACTTTGCCCGTCACTGCCAGCAAGCGCGATTTAAGGCGTTCGAGCCCCTCGGTATAAAACCTATCTTTTATTCTTTTATCTTCCTTCTCAACTGCCAGAAAAGCGCTGGCATATTGATGTTGGAGCCTGAGGTAGTTGTTTTTTTCGGACTGAGTGAGTGTGCCCATCCGGGCATAAATCTGCGTGCGAACATGATTGATCACTTCAAGAGCCGCCTGTTGCGGTTCTGATAGCAAAGATGATTCTGAAGATACTGCAGTGAGGGTGGTCATGGTCGATGCTCATGATTTAAATAATCATGAGCCTAAAGGGCGTTACACCTGAAATAAGTCAAACAACTACCACCCTACACACCAGACGCTGCAAAACGCGGCAAGGAATGTTAGCGTGCTTACATTCCCGACAGCCGATGAGTCTTGTTCACATGAGTCTTTCCAGCACCAAGAAAACCGTACTTGCCTTCAGCCGCGTCACCCCCGAGATGGTCGAGCGTCTGCAACAGGATTTCAACGTCATCGTGCCAGACCCCAAACGCGGCGACCTCAACGCGCAGTTTGAGGAAGCATTGCCACATGCCCACGGTTTGATCGGTGTCGGTCGCAAGCTGGGCCGCCAACAACTGGAAAATGCCAAACAGCTTGAAGTGGTGTCCAGTGTGTCGGTGGGCTACGACAACTATGATGTCGACTACTTCAACGAACGCGGGATCATGCTCACCAATACCCCGGACGTGCTGACCGAAAGCACAGCCGATCTGGGCTTTACGCTGATCATGAGCACGGCCCGCCGGGTCGCCGAACTCGACGCCTGGACCAAGGCCGGTCAGTGGCAGGCCAGTGTGCCGCCCGCGTTGTTCGGCAGCGATGTGCATGGCAAGACATTGGGCATTGTCGGCATGGGCAATATCGGGGCCGCCGTGGCACGCCGGGGCCGTCTGGGCTTCAATATGCCGATTCTGTACAGCGGCAACAGCCGCAAGACCGAGCTTGAGCATGAGCTGGGCGCACAGTTCCGAACGCTGGATCAGTTGCTGGCCGAGTCGGACTTTGTGTGTCTGGTCGTGCCGTTAAGCGAGAAAACCAAGCACCTGATCAGCCACCGCGAACTGGGCCTGATGAAGAAAAGTGCCATTCTGGTGAATATTTCCCGTGGCCCGGTGGTGGATGAGGCCGCGTTGATTCACGCCTTGCAAACCAACACGATCCGGGGCGCCGGGCTGGATGTTTATGAAAAAGAGCCACTGTCCGAGTCGCCCTTGTTTCAACTGAAAAATGCCGTGACGTTGCCGCATATTGGCTCGGCCACCCATGAAACCCGCGAGGCAATGGCCAACCGCGCGCTGGGCAACCTGCGCAGTGCGCTGATGGGTGAACGCCCGCAGGATCTGGTCAACCCGCAGGTATTCAAAGGCTGACAACCACGCCGGGGCGGGCAATGCTCGCTCCGGCGCAGGTGAGGTCAAGCCAGCTTGGCGCTCATCAATACAGGTTTGGGCTTACGAAACACCAGCACATTGCCCAACATGACCAGTATCAGCCCCATCAGTGCAGGTGCCGTCCACTGATAACCTTCAGCAAAGGCCGATACGTTCAGCGCCACCAACGGGAACAATACGGTGCAATACGCAGCCCGCTCCGGCCCCATGCGACCCACTAGCGTGAGGTAGGCGGTAAAGCCAATCACCGATCCCGGGATCACCAGATACAGCAATGAGCCTATGTAGCGCGCATTCCATTCCATCGTGAACGGGATACCGCTCAGCGCGCAGTACAGCGCCAGCATGCTTGCGCCATACAACATGCCCCATGCATTGGTGGTCAGGGGTCTGAGGCCGGCCTTTTGCTGCAGGCTGGACAGCATGTTGCCAGCTGAAAAACACATCGTGCCGAGCAATGCCAACCCCAACCCCAGCAGCGTTTGCGGGGTGGCGGTGTGTGCGCTCAGTTCCGGCCAGAACAGGAAGCCCAGTCCCAGCAAGCCCAGCGCACCGCCCAGCAGCACGTTGCGGGCGATCTTTTGTTTGAAGAAGATCCGTGCGTTCAAGGCATTCCACAGGGTGGCCGTGGAAAACACCACGGCAATCAGGCCGGTGGTGACCCATTGGCTGGCAGTCAGAAAACACATGAAGTTGACGCAAAACAGGCACAACCCTTGTGCGAGACAAATCAAGTGCCCGCGTTTGTTCATCACCTGCAATTTTCGGCTCAGCAACAGCAGGGCAAACAACACCAGTGCAGCCAGTCCAAAGCGGTAGACGATCGATACGGGAATGGCCACTTCGCCCAATTGCAGCTTGAGCGCCAGCCAGGTGGTGCCCCAAATCAACACAGTCAATAAGTACAAAGATAGGTTCATGGCACGCTCCTGAAGATGACCTTCAGTGTGCGTCCTGATGCGCACCTGCATTTGCAGATTCTTGCGCTTTTGTAGCGCCGGGGCTGGCAGTCGTGAGGCGAGGGAGTACGATGGCCACATGCCCGTTTTCGATACCCTGCAAGTCTTTCAATCCATGAGCCGCTCGCCCAATGCTCGCCTTGAGCACAGTGCCGAGCTCGGTGACGGAATGGCTGCGGCCTTATGGACCAACCATCACGACGCCCGCGATTATGAGGCGCCGAGTCATCACACTTTGTCTTGCTACATATCGGGTGGCACCGGTACGTTTCGCCGCGACCAGCCAAGTGCCAAGGGCGCGCCGGGCAAGCTCTGCGTGTTGCCTGCCGAGCATCAATCGGCGTGGGTCATCAATGGCGAGATTCGCTTGGCCCATGTCTATGTCAGCCAGGAGCAGTTCGCGCTGGGGTGCATCAGCCTGCTGGATAAAGAGCCGCGTACCCTGCAACTGCGTGAGTTTACGTTTCTGGATGATGCGCGCCAGACTCAGCGGTTTCATCAACTGCTGACGTTGAACTGGAGTGAACCGGGCGAGCGATTGCTCACCAGCAGCCTGGCCAGCGCCCTGCTCGATCATGCCCTGCTGACTCAGGTGGGGATGCGCAACGGGCTGCAACTCAAGGGTGGGCTGGCCGCCTGGCAACGCCGCCAGCTGGTGGAGCGCATTGAACATTCCTTGGCCGAGCCACTGAGCATTGGTCAACTGGCCGACCAGTGCGCGCTGTCGCCCTATCACTTTGCGCGCATGTTTCGAGAAAGCTTCGGTGTGCCGCCGCATCAATACCTGTTAACGCGTCGACTGGCCCGGGCCCGCGAACTGCTGCGCAACAGCACCTTGGGTTTGGGAGACATCGCCTTGGCGTGCGGTTTTGCCAACGCCAGCCATTTTGCCAATCGCTTCAGGCAGAGCCTGGGCGCCACGCCGAGCGAGTTCCGCGCGGCGTTCAAGCCATAAACCTGACTCTAAAACTCCAACGTGGTGGAAATGGACACCTGCCTTGCATCGCCCATGGAGACAAACATGCGGCTGGCCGCCGAGGTGTAATACACGCGGTTGAAGAGGTTCTTGACGTTGAGCTGCACGTTGACTTTTTGCCCTTCAACATGGGTGTCGTAGGTGGCAAACGCATCCGCCACGGTGTAGGCCGGCAGTTCGAAGTCATTCAGCGCATCACCCGCGCGCTCACCCACATAACGCGCCCCGCCGCCCACGCGCAATTTGTCGCCACCCACCACATTGCCGAAGTCATACACCGCCGACAACGAGCCGCTGTTTTTCGCCACGTTCTGCAACCGCATGCCTTGATAGGTCGCGTCTTTGGTCACTTCGGCATCGGTGTAGGCATAGCTGCCGATCAGGCTCCACTGATCGCTCAACTGACCGCTGACATCCAGCTCCAGCCCCCGCGAACGCACCTGTCCGGCGGTTGAGTAGACGGTATCTTCACCCACCGTAGTCGACACCAGCACGTTGCGTTTTTTAATGTCGTAAAGGGCCACGGTGCCGGTGATGCGCCCAGGAATATCCAGCTTGGCGCCCAGCTCCCAGGACTTGGATTGCTCCGGGGCAATGGCCGAATCCAGCACCAGGCCACCGGTCAACGGGGCGATGGTGGAGTTGGGTTTGAACGACTCGGTGTAGCTGCCATAGAACGACAGCTCATCGGTGTAGCGGTACACCAGGCCGGCTCGCGGTATCCACTTCACACCGTTGGTGTCGGTGTTGGCCTTGAACGGAATACCTTTGCCCGCCAGTTGGTCGTACTTCTGAAAGCGTGCACCCGCCACCAGAATCCATTGATCGGTCAGATGGATTGAATCCTGGGCAAACAGTGAGTCGCTGCGCAGCAGATCGGTCTGATTGCTGTCACTGGCGCTCACCGTGGTGCCGGCCACTTCATTGCCGTACACCGGGTTCAGGTAGCTGAAGTTGGACGCGCTGTTTTGTCGAATCAATTCGGCGCGGTAGATTTTGCGGTACTCATCATCCACCCCAAACACCAGGTCATGCTGCATGCCGGCCGCTTGCACCTTGCCTTGCAGGCTGACGGTGGCGAAACGGTCTGTGGTGATGGCGCCTTGAGTGCCGTCCATTTTCCGGGTCAGGGTGCCCGTCGTCGGGTTGACCGCCGTGACTCGCACTTGACTGGCATCGTAGGTTTCGCGGTTCCAGCTGTAACCAAGGTGGGCGTTCCAATCATCGTTAAGGTCGTGATCGACTTCAAGGCGGTACAGATCAGAACGTCCTTCCATGTTGTTGAACGGTTCATCGAGTCGGCGTGTGGCCGGAATATCCAGCGGGTGATTGGTGGCCGGGTTGATCGCCGTACCGCGATCGAAAGGGGTCAGAAATTCGCGGTGCTCGTACGCCAGCAGCACGTGTGTGTTATCGCCAAACCAGGCCAGCGACGGGGCGATCAAGGTTTCGCGGTGCAGACCGAAATTGCGCCAGTAATCTTCATCTTCGTGGTCGATGATCATCCGGTAAGCCAGCCCCGAATCGCCCAAGGGGCCGGTGCTGTCCAGGCTGCCGCCGCTGCCGTTTTTGCCCGAGCCGTAAGTTGAGCCACGCACGGTCAGCGCGTTGTACTGCTCAAGTTGCGGTTTTTTACTGACCACGTTCACTACGCCCCCCGGATCTTGAATACCGTAGAGCAGCGAGGCTGGCCCTTTGAGCACCTCAACGCGCTCGGTGGCGGCATTCAATGCCCGCCCCTGCACCAGCGGCATGCCATCGCGCATGATCGAACCGTCACGGTTGTCGCCGAAACCGCGCTTCATCACCGAGTCCTGTGTGCCGCCCAATGTGTTGCCTTGGGTGATGCCACTGATATTGTTCAGCGCATCATCCAAGTTACGTGGCGCTTGATCGCGAATCACCTGTGCCGCGACCACGTTGATGGTCTGCGGGACTTCCATGGACGAACCGCTGCCACGCATCACCGATGACACGGCGGGGGGCTGGTAACTGGTGTCGATGGAGGTTTGCGAGGTGATGCTGGTAGCACCCAGGTTCAGCGCACCGACTGTGGGCAAGGGTTCGAGGGCAAAGGTATTGGCGTCCGTGCGCCGGGCATTGAAGCCTGACAGCGCAAGCAACTGCTGCAAGGCTTTGTCAGCCGTCATGCGGCCCTTAACCGACGGAGCTTGCAGGCCAAGGGGCGCTTGATCGGTGTAGACCACGCTGAGCCCCGTCAGACGACTGAAATCGTTCAAGGCCTGCGGCAAGGGTTGGGCTGCCAGATTGAAATCAAACAGTGCACTGGTTTGATGCTGCGGCGCCTCACTGGCCATTGCCACGTACAGCGGGTTCAACGCCAACCCGGCCATCACGAGTGCCGAAGCTCCCAACCACTGCTTCACCGAACTTGCCCTGTACTTCATGCTCATGACCTGTGTGCGACCTGATACGGAATACGAATTTTTCGCATTTTCAAGCACTACACGAATGAGCCTGGGGTTTACCTCACTTACGCAGTGAAAATAAATTTTTACCCTCACGGGTTCACATCAACGCAACACTATCAGCCCGAACACTCGATGCTGCTCAAACCCGAGCACACCTTGTAACGAATTGAGCACCGCCTGAGGGTCATGGCTGGGGAAACTGCCGCTGATTCGCCGCGTACCTAACTGACTGTTCAGCAGCACAATATTCCCTGAGTAATAGCGCTTGAGATCCGCCACAACCTCCGCCAGCGGCGTATTGGCATAGGTCAACCAGCCCGTGCGCCAGGCCAGACGGCTCTGGCTGTCGACTCGATGCACCGCATCGCTTACAACACCCGCGTCATAAGCAACTTGTTGATCGCCGGTGACTATCTGCTGCGTCGCGGTTTTATCGGCCTTTACCCCCACCCGCCCGGACAGCACCGTCACTTGCGCGCCCTCAGGCTGCAAACGCACTTCAAACTCGGTGCCCAACACTCGCGCTTCACCGCCGTGAGCCTCCACGACAAAAGGTGCACCGGTGTGGGTGACATGAAAATACGCCGCACCGCGGCGCAGCTCTACATGGCGTTCACCGCCGCTAAAGTTAACGGCAATGGCGCTGTCGGCATCCAGCGTGACCTGCGATTGATCGGCCAGTTGCACAGTTTGCACGTGCCCCGGCGCACTGACGTAATCCGCGCCCAGATCATCGACCCAACGCCCGGGCTGCCAGCCCGCCAGCACGCCCACCATCAGCAACACGCTGGCCGCGATCGCCAACCCACCCGACCAAGACCTGCGCCTGTTGCGCCGGGTCACGTCCATTGCAGACAGGTAACGCTGCAACACCCATGCCTCTTCATCCGCCAGCGTCGTGCCAGCCACTTCGCTCAACTCCCACACCACCTGCGCCTGCGCGTACGCTTGGGCATGGGCCGGGTCGGCTTGAAGCCAGCGACTGAAGGTGGCTTGATCACCGCTGCCGGGCTGATCATGCAGCACACTGAGCCAGGCAAGCGCCGTGCGCTCCTGCTCCGGGGTGACAGGGATACTCGAACGATTGGTCACAACACTTTCCCTGCACTGGGCTCACGCAAACTGGCCTTGCAGGCCTCCAGGGCGCGCATCATATGTTTTTCGACGGCGCTTTGGGACACGCCCATGACGTTGGCGATGTCGGCATAGGTGCGACCGTGAATGCGGTTAAGCAAAAAAATATGTCGCGTGCGCTCAGGCAAACCGCGCAAGGCGGCCTCGACCTGGCGCAAATCATTGCCCGCCTCCAGGGCGGCTTGAGGTTCGCTGCCGTGGGCATCCGGTTCACATTGCCAGTGCTGATCCAGCCGCCCGCGCACACCTTCGTTGCGCAGGTGATCAATCGCGATGTTGCCAGCACTGCGCAGTAAATAGGTGCTGAGTTCTTCAACCTGCACCAGCGGCCTGCGCCAAAAACGCAGAAACAAATCCTGCACCAGATCCGCCGCCGTGGCCCGGCAGCCGACACGGCGACTGACCAGCGCTTCCATCTGCAAACGTTGAGACAAAAACACCTGCAAAAAATACGCTCGCCCGTGGCGCGCTTCGCGGTCGGGGCCATCCTTGAGTTCGGGAGGATTCATGAACGTCGCAGTACAGGTCGAAAGGGAAAGCGATACTAATGATAAATATTCTCATATGCAAAAGCAGATGACGGCCTGCGTGCCCGTGTTTGATCAGCGGTGATTGCCCAATACAATCCCCCGACCCTACAATGCGAACAATTCTTGTTCTCTAAAGCGTTATCCGCGCGCCATGGAGTGGTCGTTGTCGCCGTCAAATACCGTCGAAGTCCTGTATATGGACCACCACAACTGGCTCACCGGTTGGCTACGGCGCAAGCTCGGCTGCCCGCACAGTGCTGCCGATCTGGCTCAGGACACCTTCATGCGACTGCTGAGCGCTCGCGAAACACCCAGCATTGCCGAGCCCCGGGCATTTTTGACCGTGGTTGCCAAGCGCGTACTGTCCAACCATTACCGCCGTCAGGACCTGGAGCGCGCTTATCTGCAAGCACTGGCCGACATGCCCGAACAGCTCGCGCCCTCTGAAGAAGAACGGGCCATCATTCTGCAAACCCTGATGGAGCTGGACCAATTGCTCGACGGCCTGCCCACCCCCGTTAAGCGCGCTTTCTTACTGGCTCAGGTCGATGGTTTGAGTTACGCCGCCATCGGCGCGCAACTCGGCATTTCGATTGCCACTGTAAAGCGCCATTTGAATAAAGCCGCCCTGCGCTGCTACTTCGCCCTGTGAACGGCGCGTTCAATAGCCCGGGCGATATTTCTTCGGGCGTCGCCGAACAGGCCGTGAGTTGGCTGGTGGAAATGCAAGAGGGTCCGCTTGACCCGCACCGCCAGCACGCTTGGGAACACTGGTTGCAGGCCCACAGTGAGCACCAACGTGCGTGGGAGCATATTCAGCGGATCAACCAGCGCTTGCGCGGCTTATCCTCTCCCCTCGCCCACGCGGCCCTGAATGCACCGCAAAGCCACAACCGACGTCAAGCGCTGAAATTATTGCTGTTGTTGGGGGCTGGTTCAGCTTTGACCTACAGCTTGCGCGATCAATTGCCCATCACGCCCCTGCTGGCGGACTTCAGCAGCCCGGTCGGCCAGCGGCGCACGCTGCACCTGCACGACGGCAGCCAGATTCAGCTCAACACTGCCAGTTCCGTGGATGTGCGTTTTGATGGGCAACAACGCGTGATTCGCTTGCTCGAAGGCGAGATGCAACTCACCGCAGCCCAAGATGTACGCCCTTTCCACGTGTTGACCGCCCACGGCAGCGTGCAGCCACAGGTGGCACGCCTGAACGTGCGTCAGTTTGCAGAGCGCACAGAGCTGTCGATCTTTGAGGGCCAGGTTGCCCTTGCGCCAACGGCCCACTCGGGCAGCCCGCTGCTTGTGTCAGCCCATCAGCAAGTCAGTTTTAACCGTCAGGCATGGAGTACCCCGCGTCCGCTGGACGCCGGCAGTGGGGCCTGGGCTGACGGCATGCTGGTGGCCGCGCACATGCGTCTGGGGGATTTTCTGACTGAGCTGGGACGCTATCGCCGTGGCCAGTTGAACTGCGACCCCAAGGTGGCTGACCTGCTCATTTCCGGCACCTACCCGGTAGATGACAGCGAGCGGGTACTCGACTTGCTAACGGTCAGCTTGCCCGTGCGGGTCAAACGCTTCACACGGTACTGGGTAACAGTTGAAGCAAAAGCCTGAGTGAATGCGCTGCACATCCCCGTAGCAGCTGCCGAAGGCTGCGTTCGGTTGCGCAGCAATCGTAAACCTGAGCGTGCGGTCTTCTGGTTTTACGACGGCTTCGCCGCCGGACGCAGCCTTCGGCAGCTGCTACGGGTTACGGAACTTATTGTTTAAAAAACATGAGCTGTTTTCAAATCTGGCGTGACAGAGAAGGTAAGCCCCTTCAATTTTGACCTTCTCAGGATGTTTTCATGCCCGCCCAGCCTTTTCGTCTCACGTCTTTGGCCCGCTTGTTGTTAGGCGCCAGCTTGAGCTTCAGCGCCCTGCCGATGGCATTTGCCGAATCCGCAAAGAACTATCACATTGCCCCGTCTACCCTGGAAAACGCGTTGAACCAGTTCGGTCGCGAAGCGGGCGTGATGATCTCATTCAGCTCCGAAGTTGCCAGCGGTATTCAGAGCAAGGGCCTCAATGGCGACTACAGCCCTGAGCTGGGCTTGCAGACGCTGCTTGAAGGCACCGGCCTGCAAGCCCGCGCCGAAGGGCAAGGCGCATTCAGCCTGCAACCCGTGCCTGAGCAGAGCGCCCCGCAAAGCGTTGAATTGGGCGCCTCGACCGTTGTCGGCGACTGGTTGGGCGATGCCGAGCAAACCAATGTTTTCGAGCACGCCGGCGCGCGTGACGTGATCCGCCGCGAGGAGTTTGAGCGTCAGGGCGCGACATCCGCCCGTGAAGTGCTCAACCGTATCCCAGGTGTCAACGCGCCGGAAAACAACGGCACCGGCAGCCATGACATGGCGATGAACTTCGGCATTCGCGGGCTGAACCCGCGCCTTGCCACCCGTTCGACAGTGCTGATGGACGGCATTCCCGTACCCTTCGCTCCTTACGGCCAACCGCAACTGTCCTTCGCCCCCATCAGCATGGGCAATATGGACGCGGTAGACGTCGTACGCGGCGGCGGCGCGGTACGTTATGGGCCGCAAAACGTCGGCGGCATCGTCAACTTTGTGACCCGAGCGATTCCCGACGAACCGACTGTCAAAGCCGGCTTCCAAACGGAGACCAGTCCCTCGTCGACCCAAGACGGCTTCAAAAAAACCGCCAACCTGCTGGCGGGGGGAACGGCCGACAATGGGCTCGGGGGTGCGTTGCTGTATTCCGGCGTGCGCGGCGGCGACTGGCGTGAACACAGCGACACGCGCATTGATGACCTGATTCTCAAAGGCAACTACCAGCTCGACGAAGCCAATAGCTTTAATGCGATGGCCCAGTATTACGATGGCGAAGCTGACATGCCCGGCGGCCTGAGCACTGCGGCCTTCAAGGCAGACCCGTATCAGTCCACACGCCCGAACGACAAATTCTGGGGCCGTCGCACACTGGTTAACTTCGGCTATCGCTACCAGCAGGACCGCCGCGAATTCACGGTCAACAGCTTCTTCACCAAGACCCTGCGCAGCGGTTATCTGGATCAGGGCACCTTCCTGTCGCTGTCACCGCGCGAGTACTGGGTACGCGGCATTGAAACACGCTTGGCCCAAGGCTTTGACCTGGGCAATAGCCAACATGAAGTGGGTATGGGCTATCGCTACATCAACGAAGCCGGTCACGAGTTGCGCTACCGCACACCGATAGCCGCCAACGAACTGCCAACCACCAACAGCCGCAATGACCGTGACACCCGTGGCGCCACTGAAGCCCACGCGTTCTTTATCGACGACAAAATCGACATCGGAAAATGGACGTTCACGCCCGGCATTCGCTATGAAATGATCCAGCAACAGCAAACCAACCTGCTGACCAACGTGAAGTACAAGGGCGATTACAACACCCCGCTGCCAGCCCTGAACGTGATGTACCACGTCACGGACTCCTGGAATATTTACGCCAACACTGAAGGCTCATTCGGCAGCGTGCAGTACAGCCAGATGCCCAACCGTGTCACCGGCGGTGAAGTAAAACCGGAAAAAGCACGCACTTGGGAAATCGGCACACGCTACGACAATGGCAACCTGAGAGCGGAAATCGGCGCATTTCTGATCAACTTCAATAATCAATATGACAGCAACCAGACAACCGACACGGTGATCGCGCGAGGCAAAACCCGCCATCAAGGCATCGAGGCCAGCGTCAACTACGCGCTCGACGACGTCAGCCCGATACTGTCCGGTTTTGATGTGTACGCCAGCTACGCCTACGTTGACGCAACTATCCGCGAAGATGGCCCCAACAAGGGCAATCGTGTGCCGTTCTCCTCGAAAAACAAGGGCACCTTGGGCGTTGGTTACACCCAGGGCCCATGGAAGGCCAACCTGGACAGCAACTTCCAGAGCAATCAGTTCGCCGATAACGCCAACACCCGCGCAGAAAGTGCTGACGGCAGCACGGGTCTGATCCCTGGCTACATGATTTTCAACAGTCGCGTCGCCTACGATTTCGGCCCAAAACTGGCTGACCTGAATGTGGCCTTCGGGGTTAAAAACATCCTCAACCACGAGTACTACACCCGCTCGTTTGACGACAACAACAAAGGCAAATACGTGGGTGAGCCACGAACCTTATACGTCCAGACCTCTGTTGCATTTTGATATGAATCGGCAAAGGCCCGGCCACGCGGGTCTTGGCCTGCATCAAAGACTGACGCGGGTCACAACCCGCATGACTTCCTGAAAATAGTGCTTGAAATATTTGCCCATCGGCCCAAACACTGTAATTGAGCGATGACGATGAACCTTTGACTACTCGAGGCCGTCAGACCTCACACGAGCACGCTTATATAAGGGAAGAACTATGCTTACTCACGTCTTTTCCGATAAACACATCGACAGTGACAAACGCACCCAAGACTGGGTCACCGCGACTGTTGAAGTAACGCTCGAACGCCATTTGGAATTTTTGACTCGGGTCGAAGTTCATCTCAGCGATGAAAATGGTGGCAAGTCTGGTCCTAAGGACAAACGCTGCAAAATGGAGGCCCGGCCTAAAGGGCATCAGCCTGTACTGGTCTCCCACGATGCTGACTCGCTGACCGAAGCGGTGCACGGTGCCGCGACCAAACTGGAACACAAGCTGGAACACCTGTTCGGCAAACTGCGCGGCAAACACACGCCAAAACTTCCCGCTGAAGGGTTCGAAGAGAAAGAACCCAAACAATCCGCTGACGACTTGCTCGAAGAAGAGTTTTTAGAGAAAGAAAAAGAACTCGATAAAATCAGTTGATTCATCGCTCAGGACGCATAAAAAAGGGCGGGCCTACTTCGGTAGGCCCGCCCTTTTTACTTGCCTGAAGCGAGCCCCTACAGCTCGCCCTTCTCCACTTCCGGATGCTCACTGGAACCTGCACCGGTTTTACGCCGCGGGTTTTCGATCTTTACCGACGGGAATTGCGAAGACGCATAGCGCACCACCAGAATGGCGATCGCCAGCAACAGGATTGCCCCGGTCAAATACACCACGCCCATGTCCGGCGGATTATGGTGAGACACGTTGGAAATCAACAAGCGGGTCAAGGCCGTGATTGCCACATAAATAAGGAAGCGCACAGGCATGTGATTGGTCTTGAAATAAATCCCGACCATGGCGCCCAGCTCAAGGTAGATAAAGAGCAGCAAAATATCGTCGATCGAAATATTGCCCTTCTCGACCATCTGCAAAAATTCCATCACCGCGGCCCAGGCGGTCACCGCACCAATGGCGAACAACGCCAGATAGTGGAAGGTTTCAACGAACAAATTGCCCATCGATTCCGCCAGCTCGTGTACCTGGCGACGTAGCTTTTCAGCTTTGTTTATTCTCACGATGCAGCTCCTTGAATCGACTCAAACGGATCATCCGCGATGCACATGACACTTTCTGCATGCAGAAAAAAGGCCAGCCATCGCCAATGAGATGATGGACGGCGGTGATTCGGCACGTCAGTCGCCATTGCACGCATCAATTGCAGCTAGATTAAAAAGGCACTATTCAAAATCAAAGGATTGGCTTATCCTTTTAGCTGTATATAAATACAGTAATCATTAGGGTCTGTACGAAATGTTTTCGAGCGAAGGTTAGGCAGGCGAAAACAGGCGAGGAACGGCCGGGGTCGCGCACGACTCTACGGGGTGTAAATGAGCATTCCGATCGGACTCGCACACGAGCCTGTTTTCAACGCCGCATAACCGACCGCACATACATTCCGTACAGATCCTGGATAAATTATCGTGAAGGCATACGAGGTGGTAAATGGCCGTCGAAGTGGTATACCGCAGCAGCCGAGATCTGGAGCGCTTGTTCATGGATAAAGCCGAAGCTGACCGTCATGACAAAATGCTGGAGTTGGCCGAACTGCTGGCCGAAGTGTTGCAAAAAGCTGTGCCGTCGTTGAGCGAACAGCAAGTAGAAGAAGCCGGTATTTACATGGCGAAGAATCGCGATGTTTTTGCCAAGGCATTTAAAAGCCAGCCGGACGCCCTGTCCGAGTTGCTGGTCGATAGCGAATAACCGCACCACGGATTCGCTCGCTGCCCCTACCCTGAAAGACGGTCTTTCAGGTTGGGCACATCCTTTAGCTTTTCCTGAGCCGCTAGTGAATATCTTTGCCGTAAAGCAGGCGTTGCGCCAGTTCGTCTGACACCCTGGCCGGCGAACGTTTTTCAGCTTGAGCGTGGGCGTATATACCCGTCAGCCGTTCGCTGATGCGCAACAACTGTTGATTGATTGCCTCAGGGGCAGCGCCCTGATAGGTCAGAGCCATATAAATCAACCCGCCTGAATTAATCACATAGTCGGGGGCATACAAAATTCCCCGCCGCTCCAGTTGATCGGCTACTTGCAGATTGGTCAGCTGGTTATTGGCACAACCGGCCACTGCCGAACACCGCAATTGAGCAACGCTGTGCCAGTTGAGCACCCCACCCAAACCACAGGGTGCCAAAATATCGCAGGGTGTACTGAGCAAGGCTTCGCACGCGATGGGGTGTGCCCCAAACTGCTCCATGGCCATACGCACTTTTGCGGGATCAATGTCGCACACCAGCAGCTCCGCCCCTGCCATGTGCAGTTGCTCCGCAAGGGCAAAACCAACTTTGCCCAACCCCTGAATGGCCACACGCAAACCTTCAAGGTTGTCGCTGCCCAAGCGCGAAGAGGCTGTGCTTCGAATACCGGCAAATACCCCCATGGCCGTATGCGTAGAGGGATCACCCGCCGCCGTGGTGCTGGCAACATGCCGGGTATGCTGGGCGATGCAGTCCATGTCCACGGTGGACGTGCCGCTGTCGATGGCTGTGATGTAGCGGCCATCAAGCTGCTCAACGCAACGCCCAAACGCTTCAAACAATGCGGCACGGCTTTCGACATGAGGCGCACGCATGATCACGGCCTTGGCTCCTCCCACCGCCAGACCGGCGAGCGCCGCTTTATAGCTCATGTCCTGAGCCAGGCGAATGGCATCGCTGACCGCGCTTTCATCATTGGGATACGCCAAATACCGGCACCCTCCCAACGCTGGCCCCAAGCGGGTGCTATGAATAGCGATCACGGCTTTGAGCCCCGTAACGGGATCAACACTAAGGTGCAGCGACTCAACATGAGCGCTTTGCATGAGAGCAAACATTCACAAGCCCTCGAACGATTTCAGGTAATCGGCAGTATAGGCGGCAGGTAAAACTTCGCCGAAGTACGCAGGAATATCTGCGCACCCTTTTCCGATTTTCGGACATAACCCCGTAGCAGCTGCCGAAGGCTGCGTCTGGGCGCGAAGCGGCCATAAATGCCAAGCTTAGGGTTTGACTGAAGCACCGCACCCTCCGGTGTTACGACTGCTGTGCAGCCGAACGCAGCCTTCGGCAGCTGCTACGCAGTTTTAAACCGGTGTATCGGGCTGTTGCGAGGGATGGGCCTTGAAAAAGGCCGGATGGTGCTGTGCCAGAGCCACCACCCGCGCAATGCGCGGGCAGGCGTGCAACGAAACCTTGAACCGTTGCGCGGCGTATACCTGTGGAATCAAGTACACATCGGCCAATCCGGGCTCAGGACCAAAACAGTAACCGCTGTCGCCAATCATGTGTTCAATGGCCGCCAGCCCTTGGCTGATCCAGAGGCTGATCCACTGCATCACCTGCTCTTCATCCTGCCCCGACTGACGCAGTTGATTAAGCACACTGACGTTGTGCAGCGGATGAATGTCGCACGCCACCAATGCCGCCACCGCCCGCTCATGAGCGCGGGTGATCAAGTCTGCGGACAGCAACGGTACCTGAGGGTAACGCTCTTCAAGGTATTCAATGATCGCCGGCGACTGGCTCAAAAGGCTGCCTTCATCGGTGCGCAATGTCGGTACGCGGCCTTGTGGGTTGATTGCCAGGTACTCAGGCTGGTGATGCTCGCCCCCTCCCGAAGCAATCAGATTGACCGGTATCGATTGATAATCCAGACCTTTAAGCGCCAGCGCGATGCGTACCCGGTAAGACGACGTGGAGCGGTAGTAAGTAAAGAGCTGCATGACTCTCTCCCTTAGCGCGCGGCCACGACCTTGCCACGGCACTCGCCAAACCCGATGGAGGCGAAACCTTCACGGGCGCAACGTGCGCGCAGGATGATTTCGTCGCCATCTTCCAGAAACCGGCGAATCTCGCCACCCGGCAGCTCGATCGGGTGCTTACCACCCTCGGTGATTTCCAGCAGGCTGCCCAGTTGCGAACGCTGAGGCCCCGACAATGTGCCTGAGCCGAACAGATCACCCGCCTGCAACTGGCAACCGTTGACACTGTGATGCGCCACCAACTGCGCAGCGGTCCAGTACATGTTCAGGCTGTTGCTCAACCCCAGACGATGGGCTGGCAGGTTACGCTCACGCATCGACTCGGTCAGCAACAGCACCTCCAGTTCGATGTCCAGCGCGCCACTGGCCTGATCATGAGCATCCAGCAAGTAGGCAAGCGGTTGCGGGTCGCCTTCAGGACGAGCCGGTTGTGCACGGCGGAACGGCTCCAGCGCTTCGGCTGTGACCACCCACGGCGAAATGCTGGTGATAAAACTCTTGGACAGGAACGGCCCCAGCGGCTGGTATTCCCACGCTTGAATATCACGCGCCGACCAGTCATTGAGCAGGCAGAAACCGGCAATGTGCTCGCCCGCCTCACTCACAGGGATCGCGCTGCCCATGTCATTGCCCTGGCCCACCCAGATGCCCAGTTCCAGCTCGTAATCCAGCCGGGCGCACGGGCCAAAGCTCGGCTCTGTCTGCCCGGCAGGCAAGGTTTGACCTTTTGGACGCCGCACCTCGACACCGGACGGGCGAATGGTCGAAGCACGGCCGTGGTAGCCAATCGGTACGTATTTGTAGTTAGGCAGCAGCGGATTATCGGGACGGAACAATTTGCCGACATTTTTGGCGTGCTCGATACCGACATAAAAATCGGTGTAATCGCCAATTTTGGCCGGCAGGTGCATTTCACACTCGCAGGCTAAAGGCAGCAGGCGCGCACCTTGAGCTTCAATCTTGCCGCGCAGGGTGCTGCCTTCGCTGAGCAGTTCCTGCAATCGCTGGCGCAATGCGACTCGGGCGCTGCGGCCCAATGCAAAGAAAGCATTCAGCGTGCCACCCAGCGAAGCTTCAACAGCTGCTTTGGCCTCACCTTCAAACAAACCCGCAGCCAGTGCAGCTTCCAGATCAAAGATATGCTCGCCAATGGCGACACCGCTACGGGGTGCAGAGCCCTTGTGACTGAACACGCCCAGCGGCAAATTTTGCAGTGTGAAATCACTGTGTCCGTTGGCAGACGTCACCCAACTGCGGGCAAATGAGGACTGGGTCATGGGTTATCTCCGATTCGGGTTGAAGGTTGCAGGCAACGAGGCCCAGCACGCGTCATAACTGGTTTGCAATTGCGGGCACTCAAGGGCGAACCGGCTGGGGCGCAACACTTGGCTGGTCTCGAACATAAAGGCCATGGTGTTGTCGATCTTGCTCGGTTGCAGGTCGGCTGCAATGGCTTTGGTACAGGTTTCGGCGTCCGGACCGTGGGCGCTCATGCAACTGTGCAGCGAGGCGCCACCGGGCAGAAAGCCTTCTGCTTTGGCGTCGTAGCTGCCCTGAATCAGGCCCATGTATTCGTTCATCAGGTTGCGATGGAACCACGGGGGCCTGAATGTATTTTCAGCCACCATCCAGCGCGGCGGGAAGATAACGAAGTCGAGATTGGCCAGGCCCGGCACGCTGGTGGGCGAGGTCAAGACGGTGAAGATCGACGGGTCGGGGTGGTCGAAGCTGACCGTGCCCAAGGTGTTGAAGCGTCGCAGGTCATATTTGTAGGGCACGTTGTTGCCATGCCACGCGACCACGTTCAGAGGCGAGTGGTCCAGCTCACAGCCCCACAGCTCACCCAGAAATTTCTGTACCAGCCGGGTGCTTTGCTGGGCGTCCTCGTAACAGGCAACCGGCGCCAGAAAGTCCCGAGGGTTAGCCAGACCGTTGCTGCCGATCGGCCCCAGGTCGGGCAGGCGCAGCGGTGCGCCATGATTCTCGGCCACGTAGCCACGGGCGCTCGGGTCGAGCAGTTCAACCCGAAATTTCATACCGCGCGGGATCACGGCAATTTCCAGCGGTTCAAGGTCCAGACAGCCCAACTCGGTTGCAATCCGCAAACGGCCGTGCTCGGGCACCAGCAGCAGTTCACCATCGGCATCGAAGAACACGCGCTGCATCGATGTGTTGGCACGGTAGTTATAGATGCTGATGCCGGCGGGCTTTTCCGGGCTGCTGTTGGCAACCATCGCCACCAGGCCATCGATGAAATCTGTAGGTTCTTCTGGAACAGGGAGTGGATTCCAGCGCAAACGGTTGGGTGTGACAGCCCCCAATACTCCGCCCGCTAATTGCCGCTCCAACTTGATAAATGCAGGGTGATTGGCGGACGGCTTGATGCGATACATCCATGTTCGCCGCGACTCGCTGCGCGCCATGGTAAACGCAGTACCCGACAGCAACTCGGCGTACAGACCGTAGGGGACTTTTTGCGGGGAGTTCTGACCAATCGGCAGGGCGCCGGGCAGTGCTTCACTGCTGAATTCGTTGCCAAAACCGGACTGATAGGCCAAAGCTGACGCAGGCGGGTCGAGATTCATGGAGCCTCCGAAATGGAGAAAGCAGAGACTGCACCCGGCAATGCAACTGCCAGAGCGTCACTGGGTTATTTTTATCGTAATCCAATTACGCATAACGTAATTTGATTGCTTTTAAGCGTCAAGCTATAAAGACGCCCTCCCGTCACGAGGTAACAGCGCCACCATGGAAAAGCCCCGCAACAGCAACGACAGCACAGGCAAGCAAAAAGTGCGCTCCGCCGAGGTGGGTACCGACATCCTCAAGGCCTTGGCACAGCTGTCACCGTCGACCTCGCTGTCGCGCTTGGCCGAACACGTGCAAATGCCCGCAAGCAAAGTGCATCGCTATTTACAGGCGCTGATTGCCAGTGGCTTTGCCGAGCAGAATGTGGCCACCAATCATTACGGCCTGGGTCGAGAGGCCTTGCGCGTAGGGTTGGCTGCGCTGAACAGCATGGATGTACTGAAAGCAGCGGCCCTGCCCTTGGCCCAATTACGCGACCACTTGAACGAAACCTGCTTTTTGGCGGTGTGGGGTAATCAAGGTGCGACCGTGGTACACATTGAGGCTGCCGTTCGCGCTGTCACAGTGGTGACCAAGCCGGGGTCGGTTTTGCCCTTGCTGAGTTCATCCACAGGCCTTGTGTTCAATGCGTTTTTACCCGACCGCGAAACCGCCGGGTTGCGCGAGCAGGAACTAAGAAGTGAGCAGGTTCACCCTCTGCAAACACCCGCTGCCTATGCGGCGCTGAGTGAGCAGATTCGCCAGCGCGGGCTGCACTTTGTTAACGGTTTGCTGATGCCCGGCGTTGATGCGCTCTCGGCTCCTGTCTTTGATGCCACCGGCCAAGTCGCGGGCGTATTGACCGTTGTTGGCCCGGCCTCGCTGTTTCACGCCGATGAACATGGACCCGCAGCCAAACAGCTGTTGGCTGCGAGCCAGGCCGTCAGTTGGCGGATGGGTTATGAGCCTGGTTAGGGGTTGATGGCATCACACCATCCACTCGTACTTGGCGGCATCGAGCAGGTCGTTCATGATTATTTCGATATGCTCCAGCGACGGTTTTTTTATCCGATAGCGGTCTTCGAATGTCCAGTCTTCCGAGAACACCCCGGTCAGCCAATCATCGAATGATTGCACCATGCCCCACTCCAAGGTATCCATGCCAAGATCCAGCAAGGTCTGGCTGAAGACCACACGAAGTTCGACGATGTCTTTCACGGTATTGATATGAAGGCTTTCACAGTCGATTGCATAGGTCTGCAGTTGCTGATTGAGAAAGTCACGCGCCCGCTCTACGACTTTCGGGCTGGGTTTAAGGGTGAAGTCGTGCGAGTCGAATATAGAATTATCCAGTTTTTTCATGCTGTAGCTCCTGTCATTGCTCCCGGCCCATCCAGCGTCTTGCTGCGATGAAGTCTGCCGAAAGAAACCCTGTAGCCACGCATTCAACCTGCACTGCCCCTGCGCTATGCAGTACATAGTTATTGGGCGCTCTGTGAGTTGCACAAGCCTTGTTCCAGAGCCTTCGAAGCATGAAAAAACTATTGCCGAAGCTGTAAAAGTGATTGTCGCAAAGCAGGCTTACTCTGCATGAGTTGAGGTTTTATGCTTGTCGAACTTTCCAGCAGCTATGCTGGTACACGCATCGAGTCGCAGTGACTCTGCGAGACATTTTTACCCTGACGTTGATTTGTAGCTCCTTGATGAACGTCTTCTTTGGCCGCTGCCTTGCAGCGGCCTTTTTTATGCCTGAAATAAATACCGGGCATGCAACACCCTTGGCAGCTGCCGAAGGTGACGTTGGGCGAGCGCCTCGTCGCCTTACAAAAGCTTCATCAATAGCGGTGCTGCGAAGAGGTTGAGAATGCCGGTCAGTACCATGACCAAGCCCGCCACTGAGCCTTCTTCGCTGCCCACTTCACGGGCACGACTGACACCCGCCCCGTGAGCGCCGATACCAAACAGGGCACCACGCGCCAAGCTACTGCGCAGCGGCAGCCACTTGAGCAAGATACCGCCGAGCAACGCACCGAACACGCCGGTAAACATCACAAATACGGCCGTGAGCTCCGGCACACCGCCCAGGTTTTGCGCCATCGGCATGGCAAAGGGTGTGGTGATAGAACGCGGCACCAGTGACATTGCCAGCGAGGTATCAAGCGCCAGCGCCTTGGCTAGCCAGAATGAACTGCCGATGGACGCCGCGCTGCCTGCCAGCATTCCCAGCAACAAGGCCATCCAGTGGCGCGCCAACAACTGACGCTGTTGCCAGATGGGCACGGCGAACGCGACGGTGACCGGCCCCAATACCAGCATCAGCCAATGAGTATCGGCGGAGTACTCGGCATACGCGGTGTGCATCGGCACAGCCACCGCCAGCAATAGTGCCGGCACCAGAATCAGCGGCGACAGCAGGTAGCGCCCGGTACGGCGGTATATCCAGCGGCTGAAGCCATACGCACCCAGCGTGAGCAACAACCAGAACACGGGCATCCATTCAAGCGTCATGACGCAACCTCCAGCGGCACACCGCTTCCACCGTAAAGGCTGTCACCACCATAACCAACAACGTGCTCACCCCGATAACCAGCAAGATGCGCCAGCCTTCTGTGCGCACCAGCGTGCCGTAATCGAGCAGGCTCATGAGTGCAGGAATAAAAAACAGGAGCATTTCGGTCATTAACACACCTGCACCCAATTGCAGGGTTGCCGGGTTGACCCAGCCTGTGGCGAAGGCCAGGAGCAATAAGGCCATGCCAATTACGCCACCCGGTATCGGCATGTGCAGTGCTGCCACTATTTGACAGCCGATAAAGTAAATGGCCAGCAACACGGCCATTTCACTGACAACCCTTGCCACATGTTTCACATCGAAGCGTTTCATGTTGTTTCCATCGCAGACTGGACTGCAGTTTAAAGACAGCCCTTCCATCCCGAAAACGAATTGTTAGACTACAAGCCATTCCAAAACGGAATCACACACATGGAATTCAAACACCTGCGTACATTTGTTGAAGTCGCCCTGATGGGTGGCTTCACTCAAGCGGCTCATTCACTGCATATCAGCCAGTCAGCCGTCAGCAAACAGGTCGCGCAACTGGAACATAGCCTGGGGACACCGCTGTTCGACCGACTGGGTTCGCATGTACGTCTGACCGCGGCGGGCAGCGTGGTGCTAGAACGCGCCAACACCATGCTGCGCCTGCACAACGAACTGCTTAGCGAGCTCGATGATTTAACCCATTTGACCCGGGGCGAGTTGCGCCTTGGCTTGCCATTGCTAGGCAGCAGCACCTTGTTTGCCAGCCTGATAGCCGAGTACCGTCGACGTTATCCGAATATCCAGTTGAGTCTGCTTGAAGGAGGCAGTCTGAATATTGAGAAGGCGGTTTTAAGTGGTGAGCTGGAGCTGGGCGGCAGTCTGACACCGAAGAATCCGTTGTTTGCCTCTCAGCCTTTTTGTGATGAGCCGCTGGACGCGTTGTTACCGGCTGATCATCCGCTGGCGCAGGGAGGCAGCGTACGTCTTGAGCAACTGGCTGAAACGCCCTTTTTGCTTTATCAGCGCAGTTTTGTACTGAACGACCGTCTTTTGCTCGCCTGCCAACAACTGGGGTTCACGCCCAAAGAAGGCGGCCGCAGCGGGCAATCGGATTTTTTGGTTGCCTTGGTAGCCGCAGGTCAGGGCGTGGTGCTGCTACCCAGTGTGGTCGCTCGCGCATTGGTGCGACCGGGCGTCGTGCGTCTGAAGCTGGTAGCACCCGACTATTTGCGCTGGGATATTGCTTTTATCTGGCGCGATGGCGCCTATTTGTCACGTGCAGCCCAAGCCTGGCTTGAACTGCTGCGTGAACGACCCGTTACTGCGTCAGTGCCCGGATGAATTCTTCAACCCAAGGTTCAGAATCGCTTTCCGGGGTGACCGTGACGCTGGAGTCCAGTCGCAGCATGGGCTGCACTTCGCGCAGACCCAGCTCGGCGAACAGCTCACGCATTTGCTCGCCACCGCCGCAGAACGTGTCGCCGTAGCTCTCGTCTCCCAGTGCAATCACGGCGCCGGGCAGGCCGCGCCAAGCGGCGGGCAGCACGTCACGAATGGCACAGTACAACGGCATCAGGTTGTCCGGCAGCTCACCCATACCAGTGGTCGACGTCACGGCTAAAAAAGCATCAGGGGCAAATGCCTGTACATCCGCCAGCGTGGCACGCGTGTTGAGCAATACCTCGCATTTGGCAGCGGTCAGCAGTTGTTTGGCATTGCGCGCAACTTCTTCAGCGGTGCCGTACACCGAACCACAAAGGATGGCTACTTTCATCTAACTGATCCTGTAACAGACTTAAAGGCCGCAATCTTAACAGGTGAGACGGCGCTTTCGGTCATGCCTTACTATTCGCGTACACCTTCGGAGACCCGCACGATGATCAACGCTCGCTTGTTACAACGCATGGTCGACGCCTCTCAAGACGGCATTGTAGTCGCCGAGCAAGAGGGCGAAGACAACATCCTTATCTATGTGAACAAGTCATTTGAAGCCCTGACCGGGTACAGCCGTGATGACATTCTGTATCAGGACTGCCGGTTTTTGCAGGCTGGGGACCGCGATCAAATTGGCCTGCAACTGATTCGCGAAGCGATTGAAAGCGGCTTGCCGACGCGCCAGATCCTGCGCAATTACCGCAAGGATGGTTCACATTTCTGGAATGAGCTGTCGATCACCCCGGTGTTTAACGAGGCCGATCAGCTCACCTATTTCATTGGGGTGCAAAAAGATGTCACCCAACAGGTAAAAGCCCAGAACAAGGTTCAGCAACTCGAACTGGAACTGGCAGAGGTCAAAGCCGAACTTGAAGCATTAAAAATGACAAATGGTTTAAACCAATCGCCGATTTAGCGGTCTTACGACTACGATCCCTGTTGCCTCAGTGAAAATTAGAGCCAGACATGTCTTACGAGACCCTTCTGACTCAGGATGAGTTGGACTTTATTCAATCGGTGCATCAAAACCCGCTGCTTAATCCGCGGGACGTGTTGTCGAGCCTCACGGTTAAGGGGGGCACGCAAGTGCGCGACCTTCTGACCCGTCTGGCCGCCCATGAACACGTCACCATTCAGGCTCAGGTTGCCGATCAGAAAATGAGCTTTCCCCTGCGCCTGGTGGAGGATGAATTTCATGCTCAACACTTGCAGTTGGGTGCACCGAGTATTTTCGAAGAAGGACCTGTGATTCGCCCGTGGCGCCTGACACTGGCTGAGCCGGTGGCGCTGGAGGACGTTCGGGCAAGGCCCGGGTATTTGTGGATTACAGAGGTTTCATTCAAGGGGCTGCTGGTTGATGTACGCAACAACAGGCGCCCGCCTCGCCAATTTTCCCAGTGGTTCAGCCCCACCGGCTATGAGCGCATCGCCGTTCGCGCCACGTTAGAACGCAAAACCGAAGAAGGCTTCTATGCCTACCGTCTCAGTCAGCGCGATGTGGACGAAACCGAGCGCTTGCGCCAGTTCATCCTGCAACAGCATCGCCTCGCACACCCCGCCCTGCACGCCTGATCGGGCCTAAAAAGCCACGTGCCCTTTGAGTTCGGCATCCAGCCTTTGATTCATCAAGCGGGCGTCATGACCCAGGCAGCCAATAGAGGAGTCGTTCAGCGCAGGCTGGGCGACATTCGCAGCCTCGCCCGCCAACAAGGTTGAACAGTCCAGGGTTTGCGCCAGCTTCAGCAGACGTCGATGGTGAGCGGTGGTTAACGCACGCTGGGCAAACACAACCACGGCCGCGGGCTGGATTTTTTCACAGACCAGAGCCAGCTCATCCAACGGCTGCCCCATCGGTAACACGCGGATGACACGGTCTGCGCGGCTGAGCAGTAGACCTGCGACCAACAACTCCAGCTCGCGACACAAGTCGGCAAGCGCAACCACCACGACACACGTGGATGCGGGAGCCACCTGTAACTGAAATTGCAGACGATGCTGCACCCTCCCCCGCAAAAATCCATCCAGCAGCAGCCACTCACTGGTGCGGCCAAACTCATCCCGCGTTTTGAAAAGCTGATGCCATAGCGGCATCAGAATGTCTTGAAACGCGACTTCAGGTGGGTAGCTGGAAAAAATCTGCCCGTACAGACGCTCCAGTTGCGCCTCATTGAATGCGGTGAGCGCTGCGCTGATCTGTAGCTGCCATTCGCGGTATTCAGTTGACTGAACCCCCTCATGCCGCGAAATGGCAGGCGTGCCGCGAGCGAGCAACTCACCCACCTTGCTGACCGACACACCCCGCTCAATCCAGCCTTGTACGCGGCGTACTGTTTCAATATCGGTCACGGAATACAGCCTGTGCCCACTATTGGTGCGTTTTGGCTCGATAAAGCCATAACGCCGCTCCCAGGCACGCAATGTCACCGGGTTGATGCCGGTGAGACGAGACACTTCTCTAATCGGGAATAAACCGTTCGATTCAGCGCCGGATTCAGTCACTGAAAGGGGCTCGACATCAGTCATTACGGGCATTGGGCAGGCACGAATCTTAAGGGGATGAGGCATTCTACGCGTTGTGGGGTTTTATCGCTCCCCAAGCCTTAGGGCTATTAAGGAACAAACCTTGCTTGTTTTTAAGGACACAGCCCATCACCCCGGCGCTGTGTTTTATGCCTGACCTACCCGGACAGCATCAGCCTCATGGAGATACACAATGTCTACCTCCCCTGTCACCTTGCTCGTTGCGCGCCGTGTCACCAAAGGCCGCTATCAGGAACTGATCGCCTGGCTACACGAGGGCGAACAATTGGCCACGGACTTCCCCGGTTACCTGGGTTCCGGTGTATTGGCTCCGCCTCCTGGCGATGACGAATTTCAAATTATTTTTCGCTTTGCCGATGAAACCACTTTGCAGGCATGGGAGCACTCCGTCTCGCGCAAGTCATGGCTACTGCGCGGCAGCGATCTGTTTGCCCACCCTTCTGAACAGCGAGTCAGCGGTATTGACGGGTGGTTCGGCGCTGCCGGGCAACGGCCGCCACGCTGGAAGCAAGCCGTTGCGATCTGGCTGGCCTTTTTCCCCGTGTCATTGATTTTCAACTTCGTTTTGGGCCCATTACTGAGCGAGTTGAGCTTATTGCCTCGGGTCTTTGTGAGCACACTGGCCCTGACCCCTTTGATGGTATATCTGTTTATTCCACTTTCAACGCATCTGCTGGCCAGTTGGCTGCTGAGTACGCCCAATAAAGCCTCGCGACATTCAATCGCAAGCCATCGTTTATAAACGCGGGCTTGGCTGTAACGGCGTACAGGCTGCTATAGTTTTGCCATTACGCCGGAACCGCTTGCGTCTTACCTACACAGAGTTCTAGATGACACCCTCATCTGCACCCATTTTGATAACTGGCGCAGGCCAACGCGTTGGCCTGCATTGCGCCCAGCAACTGCTGGCTGACGGCCATCCTGTTATTTTCAGCTATCGCAGTGAAAAACCCGGTGTACAGAGGCTGCGCGAACTCGGTGCTATTGCCCTGTTTGGCGACTTTTCAAGCCAAGCCGGCATTCTCGACTTCATTCAACGACTCAAAAACCACACCGATTGCCTGCGTGCAATTGTGCATAACGCTTCAGCCTGGCTGGCTGAAACACCGGGCACAGAACTCAGCGCGTTCACCCAGATGTTCAGCGTGCATATGCTCGCGCCCTATTTGATCAACTTGCACTGCAGCGAATTGCTGATGCGCTCCACCCCGGCTGACATCGTCCATATCAGCGACGATGTCACGCGCAAGGGCAGCAGTAAGCACATTGCCTATTGCGCCACCAAGGCCGGGCTCGACAGCCTGACCCTGTCGTTCGCCGCCAAACTGGCGCCACACATTAAAGTCAACGGCATTGCTCCCGCCTTGCTGATGTTTAACCCCGACGATGACGCGGCATACCGCGTCAACGCCTTGGCCAAGTCTGCACTGGGTATCGAACCCGGCGCCAAGGTGATTTACCAAAGCCTGCGCTACCTGCTGGATAACCTGTATGTGACCGGCACCACTTTGACTGTCAACGGCGGACGACACCTTAAGTAAGTCGTCCGCGAGGAAGCCTTTCCATGAGCACCACCCTGCCTGAGCAATACCGCGAGATTCTAGTGGGTCTTGGCGAAGACCCCGACCGCGAAGGCCTGCTCGACACCCCAAAACGCGCCGCCAAAGCCATGCAATACCTGTGTCACGGCTATACACAGAGCGTCGACGACATCGTCAATGGCGCCCTCTTCGCCTCAGACAGCGATGAAATGGTGATCGTCGCCAATATCGAGTTGTACTCGCTATGCGAGCACCATTTGCTGCCGTTTATTGGCAAGGCCCATGTGGCCTATATCCCCACCGGGAAGGTGCTGGGCCTGTCGAAAGTTGCTCGCATCGTCGACATGTTTGCCCGCCGACTGCAAATCCAGGAAAACCTCACCCGGGAAATAGCCGACGCCATTCAGGGCATCACTCAGGCAGCCGGCGTCGCCGTGGTGATTGAGGCCAAGCACATGTGCATGATGATGCGCGGCGTAGAGAAACAGAATTCGACCATGAACACTTCGGTGATGCTTGGCGCCTTCCGCGAGCCGAGCACCCGCATGGAGTTCCTGCAATTGATTGGACGGAGCAAATCGTAATGCCTCAACTTCAGCCAGGAATGGCCCGCATCCGCGTCAAGGACCTGTGCCTGCGCACTTATATCGGGATCAACGAAGACGAAATCCTCAACAAGCAGGATGTGCTGATCAACCTCACCATTCTTTACGCCGCTCAAGAAGCAGTGCGCGATAACGATATCGATCACGCATTGAACTACCGCACCATCACCAAAGCGGTGATTCAACACGTCGAAGAAAACCGCTTCGCCCTGCTGGAGCGCCTGACCCAAGAGTTACTGGACCTGGTGATGACCAACACGGCCGTGCTGTATGCCGAAGTCGAGGTCGACAAACCGCATGCCTTGCGCTTTGCCGAATCGGTGTCGATTACGCTAGCGGCTAGCCGCTAAGCGGCAAGAGACCGACAGAACCGGCTTTGGCTTGCAGCTTGAAACGTGCAGCGTGCTGCTGCGTCACCCCCTATTCACTATCCAGCGAGAATCAACATGACGTCCCAAGAACAACTGGAACTCGAAGCCGCCGCCTTCCGTCGCCTCGTCGCGCACTTGGACAGCCGCAAGGATGTGCAAAATATCGATCTGATGAACCTCGCCGGGTTTTGCCGCAATTGCCTGTCCAAGTGGTATAAGGCCGAAGCAGACGAGCGTCACATTGAGTTGAGCCTCGATGACGCCCGTGAAGCGGTGTACGGCATGCCGTACGCCGAATGGAAATCCCTCTACCAGAAAGAAGCAAGCGCCGAACAAACCCAAGCGTTTGCCCAAGGAAAAAAGCATGACTGATTTGAATACCCTGCGCGCCAGCCTCATCAGCGGCGAACACCTGTTCGCGGACACGCTGGCCTTTATTGCCGCGAACTATGAGTACCAGCCGCAAGCGTTCAGCAACGGCGGCGTTGAAAACGCAGCCGGGCAAAATGAAGGTTCGTGCAAAACATTAGGCATGGCATTGCTGGAAGGCTTGAGTGATCAAGAAGCCTTGCTGGCTTTTGGCGAGCACTACCGCTCAGTGCTGGCGACCCCTGAAGGCACTGATCACAGCAATATTCGTGCTTTGATTGCCCACGGCTTGGCTGGGGTTAAATTTGACGCTCAGCCGTTGACGCGTAAAGCCTGAATCTATGCCCTCGTAGCAGCTGTCGAGCTCTGCGAGGCTGCGATCGGCGGCGCAGCCGTCGCAAAACCAGAACAACACGGTGGCCCCTTTTGCGACCGCTTCGCGCTCGATCGCAGCCTTCGGCAGCGGCTACACGTCATTAGCCAAGGCCACTTTTCCTCCAAACATAAAAAAACCGGCCGAAGCCGGTTTTTTTTGGGACTGACGCTTACTTGAATTCGGCGTTCTGCAAACCGTCCAGGTAGCGCTCGGTGTCCAACGCTGCCATGCAACCGGCACCTGCCGAGGTGATGGCTTGACGGTAAACGTGGTCTGCCACGTCACCCGCTGCAAACACACCTTCGATGCTGGTGGCCGTAGCGTTGCCTTCACGACCGCCCTGCACAACCAGATAGCCGTCTTTAAGCTCCAACTGGCCTTCGAACAACGAGGTGTTCGGGGTGTGACCGATGGCAATGAACACACCATCGACTTTCAGTTCATCGAAGCTGCCGTCGTTGTTTTTCAGACGAGCGCCGGTAACACCCATGTTGTCGCCCAACACTTCATCCAGTGTCGCGTTCAGCTTAAGCTCGATCTTGCCTTCGGCCACACGGGCGTTGAGCTTGTCGATCAGGATTTTCTCGGCGCGGAAAGTTTCGCGACGGTGAACCAACGTCACTTTGCTGGCGATATTGGCCAGGTACAAAGCCTCTTCAACAGCGGTGTTACCACCACCGACCACGGCTACCGGCTTGTTGCGGTAGAAGAAACCGTCACAGGTCGCACAGGCTGAAACGCCTTTGCCCATGAACGCTTCTTCAGATGGCAGGCCCAAGTAACGAGCGCTGGCGCCCGTGGCAATGATCAGCGCGTCACAGGTGTAGGTGCCGCTGTCGCCGGTCAGGCTGAACGGTTTATTTTTCAGATCAACAGCGTTGATGTGATCAAACACGATTTCCGTTTCGAAACGCTCGGCGTGCTCACGCATACGCTCCATCAAAACAGGGCCGGTCAGGCCGTGAACATCACCCGGCCAGTTGTCGACTTCAGTGGTCGTGGTCAATTGACCGCCCGCCTGCATGCCTGTAATCAACAGTGGCTTGAGGTTGGCACGGGCCGCGTAGACGGCGGCGCTGTAGCCGGCAGGGCCGGAACCCAGAATAATCACTCGCGAATGACGTACTTCAGACATGACTCACTCCTATGACCGCCCGTATCAACACCGGGTCGGAACGCCGCTTTGGCGGCGGGAATAAAAAAAAACCGCATATCTGCTCAGGCTGTGCCTGAAATCCGCAGATCCTGGAAAAGTAGGTGCAGCGTATAGAGGCCGCAGAGAGTAAGGAAATACGCAATAACAATCCAGCTCATAGCAGGTCTCTATGCAGTCAACGTGACGTTTCAACGTCTTTGTTACAGTAATTGTCGATCCTGACTCAAGGCTTTCGTCCTACAGATAAAGCCGCTAAGGTCGCCCCGTTTATCACTGCTCGGAGCACACTATGCCCGCCCCCGTTCTTTCTGGCCCGCAGTACCTGCGTGAAGGGTTGACGTTAGTCCTCAGCCCCGGACTTCGCCTGTTTGTACTCCTGCCATTGCTGATTAACCTGGTGCTGTTCGTCGGACTGATCTACTTCGCTGGCCATCAGTTCAGCCTGTGGGTCGATACCCTGATGCCCACGCTGCCCAGCTGGCTGAGCTTTCTCAATTACGTGCTGTGGCCTTTGTTTGTAGTACTGGTCGCCTTGATGGTGTTTTTTACCTTCACCATGCTGGCCAATATCATTGCGGCCCCTTTCAACGGCTTTCTCTCGGAAAAAGTCGAAGCGGTCGTGCGCGGTGCCGACAATGCTCCCCCCTTCAGCTGGGGCGAACTGGTGGCGATGGTGCCGCGGACGCTGGCACGTGAAATGCGCAAACTGGGCTACTTTCTGCCCCGGGCCATTGCCTTGCTGATCCTGTCATTTATCCCGGTACTCAACCTGATTGCAGCCCCTCTGTGGCTGATTTTCGGGATCTGGATGATGGCCATTCAGTACATTGACTACCCGGCGGACAACCACAAGTTGGGCTGGAACGAAATGCTCGCCTGGTTGCGCGAAAAACGCTGGCAGAGCATGAGCTTCGGCGGCGTTGTGTATCTGGTGCTGCTCATTCCAGTGGTCAACATCCTGATGATGCCTGCTGCCGTTGCAGGTGCCACGTTGTTCTGGGTCAGAGAACGCGGTGAAGACGCATTGGCTGCCTCAAGCCGCAGCTGACAGTTTCATCAATCCATCATGTCGATGAAACAGCTTCGTCATGGCTCCAGCCGATACTGGAACCATGACGACAGCCCTGCATATAACACTGATCAGCGACACCTTCGCTCCCGAAATCAATGGCGTGGCCAATACCCTTGGCCATTTGTTCGAAGGTTTGCGCGCACGCCAGCATTTCGTAGAACTGGTACGCCCACGTCAACCGGACGATGGCCGCCAGCGCAGCACTCCCGAACTCATGTTGTGCAGAGGTTGGCCTTTACCGGGTTATCCGGGCCTGCAATGGGGCATGACCTCAACACAACGCCTGAGCAGGCGCTGGCAACAACAGCGCCCGGACGTTGTGTACATTGCCACCGAAGGGCCGCTGGGATTATGTGCCCTGCGCGTAGCCCGGCGTTTGGGTATCGCTGTCGTCAGCGGTTTCCATACCAACTTTCAGCAGTACGTGAACCAACACGGTCTCGGCCTGTTTTCCCGTTCGCTGACGCATTATTTACGCTGGTTCCATAACCGCTCGGTCTTGACCCTGGTACCCAGCGCCAGCCAGCGCGTTGAGCTGGCACGGCGTCAATTTGATCGCCTGGAACTGCTCTCGCGAGGTGTCGACAGCCAGTTGTTCAATCCCTGCCGACGGCAAACAGCATTGCGTCAAAGCTGGGGCCTGCGAGAAAACGACATAGCCTTGCTCTATGTGGGCCGCTTGGCCCCGGAAAAAAATCTGCACGCCCTCAGGCCTGCTCTTGATGCGCTTCAAACTCGCTACCCCTCACGACGATTCAAGTTGATTGTGGTTGGCGAAGGATCGAAACGCGTCACGCTGGAAGCCTCTCTGCCAGAAGCCCTGTTTTGCGGGGTACAAAGTGGTGAAGCGTTGGCCAATCATTACGCCAGCGCTGATGTGTTTTTATTTCCCAGCTTGTCCGAGACCTTTGGCAACGGGGTGCTTGAAGCGCAAGCATCAGGGCTGGGTGTGGTGGCCTATGACGAAGCCGCAGCCGGGCAGCACATCCGCCATGGCTACAGCGGTGTATTGGCCATGCCGGGTGATGAAGATGCCTGGATCGAAGCCGCCTGCTGGTTGCTGGAAGCTCCGGAGACCTTGCGCACCATACGCCTCAATGCCCGTAAACACGCCAGTCGTCAGGGCTGGGCGCAGAGTATTGAGCAATTTGAAACTCAATTACGGCGCGCCTGCCATCGTGAGGCCGATGCAGTGGAAGTACCGGCCCACATAGCGCCTTAGGCCAGCGCTTTTTCAATGGCTTGAATGACCGACGGTTCATCAGGCGCCGTACGAGGCGAAAAGCGCGCCAGCACCCGACCGTCCTTGCCCATCAAAAACTTCTCGAAATTCCAGGTAATGTCGCCCGGGAACTCGGCGCCTTCGCCAGCCAGCAAACGGTACAGCTGATGACGATCAGGCCCGTTGACCTCCAGTTTGCTGCTCAAGGGGAACGTCACCCCGTAATTGAGGCTGCAGAATTCCTGAATTTCCTGCTCGGTTCCTGGTTCCTGACCTGCGAACTGGTTGCAAGGCACGCCCAGAACGCTGAAACCCTTGTCCTTGTATTGCTGGTAGAGGTTTTCCAGTGCGGCGTACTGCGGGGTCAAACCACACTTGGAGGCGACATTCACCACCAGCACCACCTTGCCGTTAAAGGTACTCAGAGGCAGAGGCTCGCCATCCAGCGCCTCTAAGGTAAGTTCGTGAAAAGCACTCATGACCGACTCCACAATTCCCATCTTAACATTCAAACAATCGCACGACTGCCGATTGCTGTAATGACCAAAAATAAAAAAGGCGCCCGTAGGCGCCCTTTTCTGGCTAGCTCACAAATGAGCGTAGCAGCACTTATCAGTGCTGATGACCGCCTTCACCGTGAACGTGGCCGTGAGCCTGTTCTTCTTCGCTGGCGTCACGTACTGCAACAACCTTGACCTTGAAGTTCAGACGCTGGCCTGCCAACGGGTGGTTGCCGTCTACAGTCACGTCGTCGCCGTCCAGATCACGGATGGTCACGATCTGCATTTGGCCGTCCGGCGCAGAAGCGTGGAACTGCATGCCCACTTCCAGTTGGTCAACGCCTTCGAACATGCTTGCGTTCAAGGTGCTGACCAGTTCGGCAGAGTATTCGCCGTAAGCGTCTTCCGGTTCAACGGTCACGTCCAGCTCATCGCCAACAGCCTTGCCTTCCAGTGCCTTTTCCAGACCTGGAATGATGTTACCTGCGCCTTGCAGGTAAACCAGTGGAGCACCGCCAGCAGAGCTGTCGATGACCTCACCAGCGTCGTTGGTCAGGGTATATTCGATGGAGACTGCCTTGTTGGTGGCGATCGTCATGGGGCGAGACCTTTTGCAAAATAATAAAGAGTGCGCAAGTCTAACCAAGCAAACGCCCGAAAGCGAACACAACCAAGACCAACGGATAATTTTGAAAACATCAATGATCATTGGCTGGCACCAGGACGAGGAGCAACATTGGGTTGCCGTCCTTTCTTGCGGCCACACTCAGCATCATCGACACCAACCACCGTGGCAATCACGCCCTTGGGTACTTGACGCTGAACTACGACGTAAAAAAATAGGTCAGCCCTTTGCCTGCGGCTGGTGTGCTCAAGCGGCAGATAGCGCTAATCTTCACAATTGACTCAGACACACGCCCCCCGATTCAAAGGTGTTGCCTGAGTACTGCCACGTCAGGAAGCTCGCATGCAAACTTTCTTTATCGCCCCCACTGACTTTGGTGTGGGCTTGACCTCTATCAGCCTTGGTCTGGTTCGCACACTGGAGCGCGCGGGTTTGAAAGTCGGTTTTTTCAAACCGATTGCCCAGCCTCATCCCGGCGACGTCGGCCCCGAGCGCTCGACCGAACTCGTCGCCCGCACCCACGGCCTCAAACCGCCTACGCCTTTGGGTTTGGCCCACGTGGAGCGCATGCTTGGGGATGGCCAGCTGGATGAACTGCTCGAAGAAATTATCAGCCTTTATCAAGAGGCGGCCATCGGCAAAGATGTGCTGATCGTTGAAGGCATGGTGCCCACCCGCACCGCCAGTTATGCCGCACGCGTTAACCTTCACCTGGCCAAGAGTCTGGATGCCGAAGTGATTTTGGTCTCGGCCCCTGAAAACGAGGTACTGACCGAGCTTTCGGGCCGCGTTGAGTTGCAGGCTCAGTTGTTTGGCGGCCCTAAAGACCCGAAGGTTCTGGGTGTCATCCTCAATAAAGTGCGCACCGACGAAAGCATGGACGTGTTCGCAGCGCGCCTCAAAGAGCACTCTCCGTTGCTGCGCAGTGGTGATTTCAAGCTGCTGGGCTGTATTCCCTACCAGCCTGAACTCAATGCCCCACGCACCCGCGACGTGGCCGAATTGCTCGGCGCGCAGGTGCTGAACGCCGGGGACTATGAAACACGGCGCATGTCCAAAATCATCCTGTGCGCGCGCACCGTGCTCAACACCCTGCAACTGCTTAAACCCGGTGTACTGGTGGTGACCCCCGGTGATCGAGACGACATTATCCTCGCCGTTAGCCTGGCGGCGATGAACGGCGTTCCGCTGGCCGGCTTGCTGCTGACCAGTGGCACTACACCTGACCCACGTTTGATGGAGCTCTGCCGCGGAGCCTTACAAGCGGGTCTGCCGGTACTGTCGGTGAGCACCGGTTCTTATGACACGGCCAACCAGCTTAATCAGTTAAACAAGGAAATCCCCATTGATGACCGCGAGCGGGCACAGATCATCACTGACTTTGTTGCCAGCCATCTGGACGCCAACTGGCTGCATCAGCGCTGTGGCACGCCGCGAGAAATGCGCCTGACCCCGGCGGTGTTCCGCTACCAACTGATACAGCGCGCCCAGCACGCCAATAAACGGATCGTGCTGCCCGAGGGCAATGAGCCGTTGACCGTGCAAGCGGCGGCTATTTGTCATGCCCGCGGGATTGCTCGCTGTGTCTTGCTGGCAAAGCCCGAAGACGTTCACGCGGTGGCCAAGGCGCATGGCTTCGAGCTGCCTGAAGGCCTGGAAATTCTGGACCCGGATCTGATTCGCGAACGCTACGTAGAACCGATGGTGGCGCTGCGCAAGAGCAAAAGCATTAACGCCCCAATGGCCGAGCAGCAACTCGAAGACCCGGTAGTGATTGGCACCATGATGCTGGCGCTGGACGAGGTCGATGGGCTGGTATCGGGTGTCGTGCACTCGACGGCCAACACCATTCGCCCGGCCCTGCAGCTGATTAAAACCGCACCCGGCTGCACACTGGTGTCGTCGGTGTTCTTTATGCTGTTCCCGGAGCAAGTACTGGTTTACGGCGACTGCATCATGAACCCGCACCCGTCAGCCACGGAACTGGCCGAAATTGCCCTGCAAAGCGCCGACTCTGCCGCAGCGTTCGGGATCACTCCGCGCGTGGCCATGATCAGTTACTCCAGCGGCGACTCAGCCAGCGGCGAAGAGGTCGAAAAAGTGCGCGAAGCGACCTTACTGGCCCACGAAGCCCAGCATGCCTTATTGATCGACGGCCCCTTGCAATACGACGCCGCCGCCAACGACAAGATAGCCAGGCAACTGGCCCCGAACAGCCAAGTGGCGGGTCGGGCAACAGTGTTCGTGTTTCCCGACCTGAACACCGGCAATACCACGCTCAAGGCCGTGCAACGCAGTGCTGATTGCGTCAGCCTGGGGCCGATGTTACAAGGCCTGCGCAAACCGGTTAACGACCTGCCTCGCGGCGCCCAGGTAGACGACATCGTCTACACCATCGCCCTTACGGCAATTCAAGCCGCCAACCGACCAATGGATGTGTAAATGCTGGATTCTCTGCCTGCGCCAGTTCGTGGCGTTATTGCATCGCTGTTGCTGGCGATCAACACCATCGTGTGCTGCACGCCGCTGTTCATCGTTGCCATTTTCAAACTGTGCCTGCCCTTCCCGGCCGCGCAGCGGGTGACAGACGAGTTGATGCGGCGTATTCACGAAGCATGGGTCAGCAATAACTCGCGCTGGATGGACTTGATCCGTAAAACCCGTTGGCACATCAAAGGCCTCGAAGGCCTGGACTATGAGCACTCCTACCTCGTGACCAGCAACCACCAGAGCTGGGTCGACATCATGGTGCTGCAATACGTGCTCAACAAACGTATTCGCCCGCTCAAGTTCTTCCTTAAACAAGAGCTGATCTGGGTGCCGGTGATCGGTCTGGCCTGGTGGGCACTGGGCTTCCCGTTTATGAAGCGCTACTCCAAGGCCTACTTAGCCAAACACCCCGAGAAGAAAGGCGCCGACCTGGCAACCACGCGTAAAACCTGTGCCAAGTTTAAAAATCAGTCCGTCGCCATTTTCAACTTCGTCGAAGGCACGCGATTTACCGAGGGCAAACACGCGCAACAGCAGTCACCGTTTCGCTACCTGCTCAAGCCAAAGGCCGGAGGTATCGCTTTTGTGCTGGATGCGATGGGTGAACAGTTGAAGTCCATCGTCAACGTGACGATTCACTACCCGGGCGGGCGTCCGGGGTATTGGGACTTGCTGTGTGGCAATGTGAAGGACGTGGTTGTGGTGTTTGAAGAACTGCAAATCCCGAATGAGTTTTTGGGTAAAAACTACGATCAGGATGCCGAGTACCGATTGGCGTTCCAAAGCTGGATCAATCGGCTGTGGGAAGACAAAGATCGTTTGTTGGACCAGCTGCATCGCGAATACTAGAAGCACCCTCACCCTAGCCCTCTCCCAGAGGGAGAGGGGACTGATTGGGGCGCTGCTAAGACCCAGGTTCTGTACGAATTGTTTTCGAGTGAAGGTTAGGCAAGGCGAAAACAGGCGAGGACGCGGTCGTCACCTATCAGGGCACGAACGCCAGCACACTGACAGGTGAACCGGAACCGGCCTCCAGACGCAAGAGGCCGATAACTAGCGTGCTCCCTTTAGGAGGCAGTTGGTCTAACCGGGTAAGGCACTCAAGAATGATACCCGCCTTGGCCAACACCAAGTGGTTACTGGCAAAGGTGGTGTCCTGACCCGGATCAACGCCATGCGTATCAATTCCAATACCTGCTATACGACGCTCATCCAACAAAAACTGTGCAGCCCCGGCCCCTACACCCGGGAAATGCAGACCCTGCTCGTCCTCATTCATGAACTGTTCGGGGTCGTGCCAGAGGCCTTGCCAGCCGGTATAGAAGACGACAATTGATCCCGCCTCAATACGGCCATGTACGTGCTCCCAGTTCATAACATCTTCAACAGTGATCACATAATCAGCGCTTTCCCGCGCCTTGTCTTGCACATCAATCACAACCGCAGGCCGCACCAGTGACTCGGGGGTATAGCCATCTATAGCAATGCCATCCGGATAAAACGTATTCGGCGCATTCATGTGAGTTGCGCTGTGCTCGCCCATGCTGAAACGGCGAAGGTAATAAGCGTCCTGCTCATGGGAGGCTAACAACTCAAATTGCACCTCAGGATCATTGGGCCAAAGAGGAATCGATGTCGTGATGCAATGGCTGAGATCGATGACGTGGTTGAAGTGAATACTGTTCATTGCTGCACCCTGTTTTCATAAAGAGCTACTGAGCCCGCGTACAAGGATGTTTATAGGGTCAGACCGCACGAGCCAAGAATGTAACTGTTACAACATTCTCGATAGCGCAAATCGGCCCCCTCTCCCTCTGGGAGAGGGCTGGGGGTGAGGGTAAAGCCTTCACCCACTAAAAAGCCCGCCACCGATCTCTCGGTGGCGGGCTTTTTGTTTACGGCTTAAATCGCGCCGCGTTGACGCAACAGATCCAGCACCAACTTCACGCTTTCATCCAGCGACAACGATTGCGTGTTAACCACCAGATCGGCGTTCAACGGCACGTCATACGGGAAGGATTCGCCCGGAATGTTGTCACCGCCCGCCGCGTACAGGCCTTGCGGATCGCGCTCGGCACACACGGCTGGCGATGCCTGGACATACACTGTCAACAGTCGGTCATCACCAATCAGCGCTTTAGCCTGTTCGCGACCTTCGGCATCCGGCGCCACAAACGCAGCCAGTGTCAGCAAACCAGCTTCGTTGAACTGACGCGCTACATGTGCAGCACGACGCCAGTTTTCAGTCCGCCCGGCACGGTCCTGAGGCAGACCTTTATTCAGGTCATGGCGCAAGTTCTGGCCATCCAGCACAAACACCGCACGGCCCATGTCGAACAACTTGCGCTCTACCGCATACGCCAGCGTGCTTTTACCCGCACCCGACAAGCCGCTGAACAAGACGGTCGCCGGCTGCTGACCAAAACGCTGGGCGCGCTCTTCTGTGGTCACGTGGGCAAGGTCGCCGTGATGGCTGGCGCTGCCATGGCCCAGTGGCTGAGCGATGATCATGCCGGCCCCGACCGTGCCATTGGTCAGGCGGTCGATGATGATGAACGAACCCGTGGTGCGGTTGCTTTCATAACCATCCAGCGCAATCGGAGCGTCCAGACTGATCTTGACCTTGCCGATTTCGTTCAACTGCAAGGCGCTGGCCGGTCCTTCTTCCAGCGTGTTCACATCAACTTTGTTGACGATGCTGGCAATCGAACCCGGTACGTAGCTGGTCGCACGCTTGATGTCGTACTTCTTGCCCGGCAACATCGGCTCTTCAGCCATCCATACCAGCATGGCTTCGAAGCTGTCGGTCACCACAGGCACATTGTCAGCATGCACCAACAGGTCGCCACGGGAGATGTCGATCTCGTCTTCCATGGTCAGGGTAATGGCCTGACCTGGGCCGGCGTGCTCCAACTCACCTTCAAAGGTGACAATGGATTTAACCCGGCTGCTTTTGCCCGAAGGCAGCACCACGATTTCGTCGCCCTTGCGCACGATACCGCTGGCCAGCGTACCGGCAAACCCACGGAAATTCAGGTTCGGGCGGTTTACGTATTGCACCGGGAAGCGCAGGTCGGTGAGGTTGCGGTCAGCCGCCACTTCCACGGTTTCAAGAATTTCCATCAATGACTGGCCGGTGTACCAAGGCGAACGCTCGCTCTTGTTCACCACGTTGTCGCCTTTAAGGGCAGACATCGGCACAAAGTGCAGGCTGGTCGGCTTGAGTTTCAAGCCTTCGGCGAACTTCAGGTAATCGGCCTTGATCGACTCGAATACGCCTTCGTCGAAACCCTTGAGGTCCATTTTGTTGATGGCCACAACGATGTGCTTGATGCCCAACAAAGACGCAATAAAGCTGTGGCGACGGGTTTGGGTCTGCACGCCGTAACGGGCATCCACCAAGATGATCGCCAGATCACAGGTCGACGCACCGGTGGCCATGTTGCGGGTGTATTGCTCATGGCCGGGTGTGTCGGCAATGATGAATTTGCGCTTGGCGGTTGAGAAGTAACGATACGCCACGTCGATGGTGATGCCCTGCTCGCGCTCTGCTTGCAGACCGTCTACCAACAGCGCCAGGTCGATATCATCGCCCGTGGTGCCGCTTTTTTTCGAGTCACGGGTAATGGCTTCCAGATGGTCTTCATAGATCATCTTGGAGTCGTGCAGCAGGCGCCCGATCAGGGTGCTCTTGCCATCATCGACGTTGCCGCAGGTCAGAAAGCGCAACATCTCTTTGCGTTCATGCTGGCCCAGGTAGGCGAGGATGTCCTCGCTGATCAAATCAGATACGTGCGACATGACAACCCCTTAGAAATAACCCTGACGTTTTTTATCTTCCATTGAGCCGGCGCCATCGTGATCGATGACTCGGCCCTGGCGCTCGGAAGTTCGCGTCAGGAGCATTTCCTGAATGATGTCAGTCAGGGTTTCAGCCTCTGACTCCACCGCGCCGGTCAGCGGGTAGCAGCCAAGAGTGCGGAAACGGACCTTTTTCTTGACGATGCGCGCCTTGTCTTCATCAGACAGGTGCTCAAGAATACGCTCGTCGTCGATCATGATCAGCGTGCCGTTCTTCTCGATGACTTCACGCTCAGCCGCGAAATACAACGGCACAATCGGGATGCCTTCGAGGTAGATGTACTGCCAGATGTCGAGTTCGGTCCAGTTCGACAACGGGAATACGCGGATCGATTCGCCCTTGTTGACCTTACCGTTGTAGACATTCCACAACTCGGGGCGCTGGTTTTTTGGATCCCAGCGGTGCTTGCTGTCACGGAACGAGTACACACGCTCTTTGGCGCGCGACTTCTCTTCGTCACGGCGAGCGCCCCCGAAGGCGGCATCAAAACCATATTTGTCCAGAGCCTGCTTCAGGCCCTCGGTTTTCATGATGTCGGTGTGCTTGGCACTGCCGTGGGTGAACGGGTTGATGTTCTGCGCCACCCCATCAGGGTTGACGTGAGTGATCAGATCAAGTCCCAGCTCCGCAACCATCTTGTCGCGAAAGCTGTACATCTCCTGGAATTTCCAGCGAGTGTCGACATGCATCACCGGAAATGGCAGCTTGCCAGGGAAGAATGCCTTGCGGGCAAGGTGCAGCATCACGGCGGAATCTTTACCGATTGAGTACAGCATCACCGGGTTATCGAACTCGGCGGCCACCTCGCGAATGATGTGGATGCTTTCCGCCTCCAGCTGTTTCAGGTGCGTCAGTTTGTCGACCATGGCTACTCACGAAAGCTATCTTATGAACGGCCTGCGGGCCGTGTTCGAGGGCGAATCCTAGCACAGCGCCTTCTTATATTGAGGGCGCTTACTAGATCGAAACGGTCTAAGAATAGATCGCCGGGTTTGGCCTTAGTGCTGCGCAGCCAATCGCTCAAATAGGATTCGGACAGTCTATAAAGAGATGCTCAAGGGCAAAACGGCGAGCCAGATAGTCGCCTAGAGCCTGCACACCATAACGCTCGGTGGCGTGGTGCCCGGCCGCTATAAAGCTGATGTCGTTTTCACGCGCGCTGTGGAAAGTTTGCTCAGAGGCTTCGCCACTCAAGTACAAATCGACCCCTGCCAGAACGGCTTGATCGATGTACCCCTGCCCGCCTCCGGTGCACCAGCCAACCCGGCGGATCATCTCGCTGCCTTCAATCACCAGCGGCTCACGCCCCAGTACTTCTTGCACCTTGCGGGCAAAATCGCGAGCGGTCATGGGTTCAGCCAGTGAGCCTACGAGGCCCACTATTTTGGCATTTGTGGGGTCCAACGGGCCTTCGACAGTGATGTCCAACTGACGCGCCAACTGCACGTTGTTGCCCACTTCAGGGTGCACGTCGAGGGGCAGGTGAAACGCCAGCAGACTGATGTCGTGTTTGAGCAAGGTTTTCAACCGGCGTTGCTTCATGCCGGTGACGCAGGGGTCTTCGCCCTTCCAGAAATAACCGTGGTGCACCAACACCAGATCCGCCTGGGCTTCAACGGCTGCATCGAGCAGCGCCTGACTGGCCGTTACGCCGCTGACGATTCGCATCACCTGCGGGCGCCCTTCGACTTGCAGACCGTTGGGGCAATAATCGCTGATTGTGGCGCAATTCAGGTAACGATTTGCTTCTTCTACCAGCGTGCTCAGGGCTACTGCCATAAAAGACTCCTAAATATAGCGTTCAGAGCCGTTCGGCCCTCGTATAATGGCCGTCATTATGAGCTGTCGAGATGGCTCTGCAACCTTCAGGACTGAGTTCAATGTTTAAGGCTTTGCGTTTTTTTGGCTGGCCACTATTGGCTGGCGTGCTTATCGCGATGCTGATTATTCAGCGTTACCCGCAGTGGGTCGGGCTGCCGAGCCTTGACGTCAACCTGCAACAAGCGCCACAAACCAATTATGTGCAACAGGGTCCCGTCACCTATGCCGACGCCGTGACCCGTGCAGCCCCAGCCGTGGCTAACCTGTACACCACCAAGGTGGTTAACAAAAATGCCCGGCCCTTGTTTGAAGACCCGCAGTTCCGGCACTTCTTCGGCGACAACGCACCCAAGCAAAAGCGTATGGAATCGAGCCTCGGCTCAGCAGTGCTGATGAGCCCCGAAGGGTATCTGCTCACCAATAACCACGTGGTTACCGGCGCAGATCAAATTGTAGTAGCCCTGAAAGATGGTCGGGAAACACTGGCCCGGGTGATCGGTAGTGATCCGGAAACTGACCTTGCGGTGCTCAAGATCGATTTGAAGGACCTGCCATCGATCACCATCGGTCGATCGGACACCCTGCGTATCGGCGATATTGCCCTGGCAATCGGCAACCCGTTCGGGGTCGGCCAGACCACTACCATGGGCATCATCAGTGCCACGGGCCGCAATCAGTTGGGCTTGAACAACTACGAAGATTTTATCCAGACCGACGCCGCCATTAACCCCGGTAACTCGGGCGGTGCGCTCGTGGATGCCAATGGCAATCTGACCGGGATCAACACGGCTATTTTCTCCAAGTCCGGGGGATCACAGGGCATTGGTTTTGCGATCCCGATCAACCTGGCCATGGAAGTGATGAAGGCCATCATTGAGCACGGCCAGGTGATTCGCGGATGGTTGGGGATTGAGGTGCAGCCGCTGACCGCGGATCTGGCCGAGTCATTTGGTTTGAGCGGTCGCCCGGGGATTGTAGTGGCGGGTATTTTCCGCGATGGCCCGGCGCAGAAAGCCGGACTGCAATTGGGTGATGTGATTTTGAGTATCGATGGCGCACCGGCAAGCGACGGACGTCGCTCAATGAATCAGGTCGCTCGTATCAAGCCGTCGGACAAAATCTCGATTCAGGTCATGCGCAATGGCAAAGAACTGAAGCTCACCGCTGAAGTGGGCTTGCGTCCGCCGCAAGAGCAGCCGCCGCAGAAAGAGGAGTAAGCAGGCCTAACCCTCACCCCAGCCCTCTCCCAAAGGGAGAGGGAGCTTAATGGGTGAAGTTACGTAGATCTGCGTTTGATTTTAGTCCCCTCTCCCTCTGGGAGAGGGGGCTTGATGGGGGGCAGTTACGTATATCTGCGTTTGATTTTAGTCCCCTCTCCTCTGGGAGAGGGTTAGGGTGAGGGCGCGGTTACAGCGCTGACAACCCTTCAATCAACGCCGCATTCTGCTCCGGCGTCCCAATGCTGATACGCAAGAACTGTGCGATACGCAGTTGCTTGAAGTGACGCACGATCACCCCCTGCCCCCGCAACTTCGCAGCCAGCGCACCGGCATCATGCTCCGGGTGACGAGCAAAGATGAAGTTGGCCGCCGACGGCAGCACCTCAAACCCCAGCGCCTGCAACTGACCCACGAGTTGCTCGCGGCTATCCATCACCAGCTGGCAGGTGTGATCAAAATACTCACGGTCAGCAAACGCTGCCGCTGCTCCAGCAATCGCGATGCGATCCAGAGGATAGGAGTTGAAGCTGTTCTTGATCCGCTCCAGCGCTTCAATCAGGTCTGGATGGCCCACAGCCAATCCAACTCGCAGACCGGCCAGAGAGCGCGACTTGGACAAGGTTTGCGTCACCAACAGATTCGGATAGCGACCGACCAAGCTGATGGCCGTCTCACCCCCAAAGTCGATGTAGGCTTCGTCCACCACGACCACAGAATCCGGGCTGGCCAACAGAATCTGCTCAATGGCTTGCAGTGCCAACAAGCAACCCGTCGGCGCGTTGGGGTTCGGAAAAATAATCCCGCCATTGGCCTTGGCATAGTCCGCAGGCTGAATCTGGAACTGCTCATCCAGTGGCACCGCATCAAACTCAATGCCATACAAACCGCAGTAAACCGGATAGAAGCTGTAGCTGATGTCCGGAAACAACAGCGGCTTGTCGTGCTGGAACAAACCGTTAAACACATGGGCCAGCACTTCGTCAGACCCATTCCCCAGAAACACCTGATCGGTCTGTACGCCGTAATACTCAGCCACAGCCTGCTTGAGCAGGTCACTGTTGGGATCCGGATATAAACGCAGGTCGTCGTTAATCTCGGCCTGCATCGCTGCCAGCGCTTTAGGCGAAGGCCCGTAAGGGTTTTCGTTAGTGTTGAGTTTGACCAGTTTGGTCAACTTCGGTTGTTCACCCGGCACATAAGGCACCAGTTCTTTAACGAACGGACTCCAGAATTTGCTCATGCTTATTGCCCCTGCTCGGTGTCAGCGATGATTCGGTATTCAGCGCTGCGGGCGTGCCCGGTCAGCGATTCGCCACGCGCCAGAATTGAGGCGGTTTTACCTAGCTCCGATGCGCCTTGCTCGGAGCAGAAGATGATCGAGGAGCGTTTCTGGAAGTCGTACACGCCCAGCGGCGAGGAGAAACGCGCGGTGCCGGAAGTCGGCAGCACGTGGTTAGGCCCGGCGCAATAATCACCCAGGGCTTCAGAGGTGTGACGGCCCATGAAGATGGCACCCGCATGACGGATTTGCGGCAACCAGGCTTGAGGGTCAGCCACTGAGAGCTCCAGGTGCTCCGGAGCAATGCGGTTGGACACGTCAATCGCCTGCTGCAAGTCCTTGACCAGAATCAAGGCGCCACGGCCTTTGATCGAAGTTTCGATTATCTCGGCACGTTCCATGGTCGGCAGCAGCTTGGCAATACTGGCTGCGACTTTGTCGAGGAACTCTGCATCCGGGCTGACCAAAATAGCTTGCGCATCTTCGTCATGCTCAGCTTGGGAGAACAGGTCCATGGCGATCCAGTCCGGATCCGTCTGACCATCACACACCACCAGAATCTCCGATGGCCCGGCGATCATGTCGATGCCCACTTGACCGAACACGTGACGCTTGGCCGTGGCCACATAGATGTTGCCAGGGCCTACCACTTTGTCGACTTTGGGTACGCTTTCAGTGCCGTACGCCAGCGCAGCAACCGCTTGAGCACCACCGATGGTGAACACCCGATCAACGCCGGCAATGCAGGCCGCCGCCAATACCAGTTCGTTGATTTCACCGCGCGGGGTCGGAACAACCATGACCACTTCAGTCACGCCGGCCACTTTGGCCGGGATTGCATTCATCAATACCGACGACGGGTATGAAGCTTTACCACCCGGCACGTACAGGCCTGCACGATCCAGAGGCGTAACTTTCTGGCCCAGCACCGTGCCATCGGCTTCGGTGTAGCTCCAGGAATCCTGCTTCTGTTTTTCGTGGTAGCTGCGCACGCGTTGAGCGGCTTTTTCCAGTGCCTCACGCTGAGGCACGGTGATGCGGGTCAAGGCCAATTCCAGACGCTCGCGCGGCAGAATCAAGTCGGCCATTGAATTCACGGTCAACCCGTCAAAGCGCTGAGTAAATTCAACCAGCGCCGCGTCTCCGCGTTCGCGCACCGCTTTGATAATGTCGAGTACGCGCTGATTGACCGAGTCGTCTGACACACTTTCCCAGCTCAGCAGATGATCCAGATGCTGCGCGAAATCCGGGTCAGCAGCGTTGAGTCGGCGAATTGCAGTGGGAGCGGTCATAGCGAGGGCCTCGGTAATGGGCGTTAGCTTGGAATGGTTTTTTGCAAGGATCAGGCACGGCAAGACTACCAAGCCATCCGCGTGGGTACCTGAAATTTCTGGCTATTACGCGGATGGATGGGCGCGACATCAGGGATTAGACCCTGGTCGCGCAGGTGAGTCAGCCGCGGTGTCGCGACTCCACTGCTTTGCGCAGGGTGTCGATCAGGGCTTGAATTCGGGCGTGCTGCATTTTCATCGAGGCCTTGTTAACCACCAGACGGGAGCTGATGGCGGCAATGAATTCCTGAGGTTCCAGGCCATTGGCACGCAAGGTGTTACCGGTATCGACCACGTCGATGATTTTGTCGGCCAGGCCAATCAATGGCGCCAGCTCCATCGAGCCATACAGCTTGATGATGTCGACCTGACGGCCTTGTTCGGCGTAGTAGCGCTTGGCAACGTTGACGAACTTGGTGGCAATGCGCAGGCGGCCTTTAGGTTCAGGCACACCGATGGCTCCGGCGGTCATCAGCTTGCACTGGGCAATCTGGAGGTCGAGTGGCTCGTAAAGACCCTGGCCACCGTATTCCATCAGCACGTCTTTACCGGCAACACCGAGGTCGGCAGCACCATGTTCAACGTAAGTCGGCACATCGGTCGCACGTACAATCAGCAGGCGGACGTCTGGCTGTGAGGTCGGGATGATCAGCTTGCGGCTTTTGTCCGGATTCTCGGTCGGCACAATGCCTGCTTCAGCCAGAAGCGGCAGGGTGTCGTCAAGGATACGGCCCTTGGACAGTGCAATGGTCAACATGGGAAACGTAAGTCCTTATCAGGGTACTTTTGCCCGTACGCAATCGGCGCCGGACAAGCATCGAGCCTGATAATCAGGCTCGACTTGAACGATTCAAGGCCAGGTAAGATAACGCGTGTACGCCGTTACGTCACCTGACAGCTGGACACGATCCATGTGCCCATGAGGCCAAACGCCAACAAACTAGCCCGGAACGCGGCGAATTTTGGCACCCAGCATTTGCAGTTTTTCTTCGATGCACTCGTAACCACGGTCGATGTGGTAGATGCGGTCGATTAGGGTGTCACCTTCGGCAACCAGTGCCGAAATCACCAGGCTTGCGGAAGCACGCAGATCCGTAGCCATCACTGGGGCGCCTTTTAGCGTTTCAGTGCCGGTTACGATGGCGGTGTTGCCTTCGACCTGAATTTTGGCGCCCATGCGGTGAAGTTCATACACGTGCATGAAACGGTTTTCAAAGATGGTCTCGATCACTGCACCCGTGCCTTCGGCAATGGCGTTGAGCGAGATGAACTGCGCCTGCATGTCGGTCGGGAATGCAGGGTACGGAGCTGTACGCACATTCACCGCTTTAGGGCGTTTGCCGTGCATGTTCAGTTCGATCCAGTCTTCACCGGTGGTCACTTCAGCGCCGGCTTCCTTGAGCTTTTCAAGCACAGCTTCAAGGATGGTCGGATCGGTGTCCTTGACCTTGACGCGGCCACCGGTCACGGCAGCAGCAACCAGATAAGTACCCGTTTCGATACGGTCTGGCATCACGCGGTAAGTGGCAGGGTGCAGCTCTTTGACGCCATCAATGATGATGGTGTCAGTGCCAGCACCGCTTACCTTGGCGCCCATGGCGTTCAGGAAGTTGGCCAGGTCAACGACTTCAGGCTCGCGAGCAGAGTTCTGCAATACACTGCGGCCATTGGCCAGTGCTGCGGCCATCATGATGTTTTCAGTACCGGTCACACTCACGGTATCGAAGAAGAAGTTAGCACCCTTCAAGCCACCTTCAGGTGCCTTGGCTTTGATGTAACCGCCTTCAACATCAATCACCGCGCCCATGGCTTCAAGGCCACGGATGTGCAAGTCGACCGGACGCGAACCAATGGCGCAACCGCCCGGCAATGCAACTTCAGCGTAACCGAAGCGAGCCACCATCGGCCCCAGAACCAGAATCGACGCACGCATGGTTTTAACCAGTTCGTACGGCGCCACCAGGGTTTTGATGGTATTCGGGTTGATTTCTACGCTGAGCTTTTCATCAATCACCGGCTCAATGCCCATGCGACCGAACAGCTCGATCATGGTGGTGATGTCATGCAAATGTGGCAGGTTGGCAACCGTTACCGGGCCATTGCACAGCAAGGTCGCTGCCAGAATCGGCAGAGCAGAGTTCTTCGCACCGGAAATACGGATTTCGCCATCAAGACGGGCACCGCCGGTAATAATCAATTTATCCATAACAATCTCGACGCCAATGGGCTCAGGGGGCTCAGGTGCGCTCGGCCCAGGCCGCGCTGCTGAAGAATTTCATAGTGACCGCATGGATGCTGCCATCAGCAATCCACGGGTTCAAATGGGCATAGATGCTTTGTTGACGTTTAACCGGGCTCAAGGCCGCCAGTTCGTCACTAATCACGTTCAGCTGAAAGTTGCAGCCTTCGCCCTCAACTTCTACCTGGATTCCAGGCAGCTTTCCCTCAAGAAAGCTCTTCACTTCTACGGCCTGCATGCTCAACCTCAATCGGCGCCTAACGCGCGCGGGTCGGCCATCATACAAAAAAGCCCCGCGCCTGCGAACCCCACTTAACAGGACTCTGACGGGGGGCTTTGCTGTATGTGGCGATTAATGGTGTGCCAACAACTCGGTCAAACCCGACACTTGGGCGATTTCGCGCATGTCTTCGGGTAATCCACGAATGCTTAATGACTTGTTCTGGGCGTCTGCGTCCCGGATAAAGCACAACAGCAGCGACAAACCCACGCTGCTGGATTTAATGACCGCAGAGCAATCCACCACCAGGGCTTTGGCCAAGGCTTTTTTGATCAGCGCCTGACCTTCCTTGCGTAAACGAGGACCGGTCTGATAATCGAGTACGCCACTGAGGCGCAATTCGCTTTCGCCGGCCAGGGTGATGGCGGCTTCACTCATTGGCTCAGCTTCTCATCGGTTTTTTCCTTGGCTTTGGCGACTTCGCCAGCCCAGTTATCGATGGTCTTGTCCAGATTGTTGCCGTTACGGCTCATGGCATCAGCGAACTGATCGCGGAACAACTTGCCGATGTTGATGCCATTAATGATGACGTTACGCACCTTCCACTCGCCATTCACCTTATTAAGGGTATAGGACAACGGATAGATAGCGCCCTTCTCACCCTTCACGGTCATATCAACGCTGGTGCGATCGCCGCTTTCATCCTTGGCAGGAGAAACAGTGATGCCTTCGTTCTTGAACTCAAGCAAGGCGTTGCCATAGAACTGCATCAGGCTGCGCTTGAAGTTTTCTTGAAAGCGCTGCATTTGCGCAGGGGTGGCGTTACGCGAATATTTCACGGTCATGATGCTTCGCGAAATACCATCAACATCCACAACAGGGCCAACGATGTTGTTCAGAGCATCGTAAAACTTGGCTGGATTTTGCTTGTACTGCTCTTTATTAGCAGCCAGATCGGCCAGCAGCCGTGTGGTCGTATCAGAAACGATGTCATGGGCAGACTGGCCCGGTGCGGCGTTAGCCATCATCGGCAGTGCGGCTGCCAGAATAACCAGCAGGCCACGGCGCAAGAGAGAAATCATCTAAAAGCTCCTTATTTGGCTTCTTTGCTAACGGTATTCATCAGAAATTTTCCGATCAGATCTTCAAGCACCAGGGACGACTGGGTGTCGTGAATGGTGCCGCCATCTTTCAGCAGGGTGTCATCGCCACCGACGCTGATACCGATGTATTTCTCGCCCAGCAGACCCGCCGTGAGAATAGACGCTGTCGAGTCGGTCGGCAGGTTATCGACGCTCTTGTCGACTTGTAAGGTGACGCGGGCCGTGAAGTTGTCACGGTCCAGGTCGATCGCCGTGACCTTGCCGATAGTCACGCCCGCCATAGTGACCTTGGCGCGCACGGTCAGACCGGCGATGTTGTCAAAGTAAGCGTAGAGCTTATAAGTGTCGGTGCTGGCCGTCGGAGACAGTCCACTGACTCGCAGGGCAAGCAACAATAAAGCCAGGATGCCAGCCAGCAAAAACAGGCCGACACCGATTTCCATGGTGCGGTTTTGCATCAGAAATCTCCAAACATCAAGGCAGTCAAAATAAAGTCCAGCCCGAGGACTGCCAGCGAGGCATACACCACGGTCTTGGTAGTGGCACGGCTGATCCCCTCTGAAGTGGGCTCACAGTCATAACCTTGAAACACAGCAATCCAGGTCACCACAAAGGCAAACACGATGCTTTTGATGATCCCGTTGAGCACATCACCACTGAAGGTCACGCTGTTTTGCATGTTTGCCCAGTACGAGCCGTCATAAACGCCCAACCAGTCGACCGCCACCCACGAACCGCCCCAGATCCCGACCACGCTGAAAATCATCGCCAGCAGCGGCAGGGAAATAAAACCGGCCCACAAGCGAGGCGCAATGATGTACTTGAGCGGGTCCACACCGATCATTTCAAGGCTGGACAATTGCTCGCTGGATTTCATGTTGCCGATTTCAGCGGTCAGGGCTGAGCCCGCCCGCCCGGCAAACAACAGCGCAGTCACCACGGGTCCCAGTTCACGTAACAGGGTCAGGGCAACCATCTGCCCGACAGCCTGCTCGGAACCATAACTGGACAAAATGCTGAAACCTTGCAAGGCCAGCACCATGCCGATAAACACCCCGGACACGACGATGATGACCAGCGACATGACGCCAACAGAGTGCAATTGCTTGAGCAATAGCCCAAACATGCCGCCGATGCCACCACGCCCCAGCAAAGCGTGAAACAGGAAGATCACCGAACGCCCCAAGACCGAAACCATGTCGATCCCGGCCCGGCCAAATAACGCGATGCGGTCCATTATTGAATGCTTGCGCATCAGCGCTTCCCCAGTAAATCGGTTCGGTAGTCCGACGCCGGAAAGTGAAACGGAACAGGACCGTCCGGGTCGCCGTTCATAAATTGACGAATACGCGGGTTATCGGCATTCATCAGTTCTTCTGGCGTACCCTGCCCCAGCACCTGACCATCACCCACCACGTAGAGATAGTCAGCAATACTCGCGGTTTCAGCCAGATCGTGCGAAACAACAATACTGGTGATACCCAGCGCATCATTGAGCAAGCGTATCAGACGCACCAGAACACCCATTGCGATAGGGTCTTGCCCGACAAACGGCTCGTCATACATCAGGATTTGCGGGTCAAGGGCAATGGCCCGTGCCAGGGCAACTCGACGTTTCATGCCGCCGGACAGCTCATCCGGCATCAGATTGATGGCTCCGCGCAGTCCCACTGCCTGCAACTTGAGCAGCACGATGTCGCGAATCATTTCTTCAGGCAAATGGGTATGAACACGTAGCGGAAAGGCTACGTTTTCAAATACGTCCAGATCGGTGAACAACGCACCGCTCTGAAACAAAACGCCCATGTGCTTGCGCGCATCAAACAGGTCACTGCGCGACAGCGTCGGCAGGTTCTGACCGTTGACCCACACTTCACCGCTGCTGGGACGCAGTTGCATCCCCATCAAACGCAAAAGGGTAGTCTTGCCACAGCCCGAAGGGCCCATGATCCCAGTGACTTTGCCACGCGGGATCAAAATATCGACATTATTGAAGATGCTGCGCGTGCCGCGCTTGAAGGACACTCCCTTCAGCTCGACCGCGTAGGCGTTATCAGCGCTCATCTAAACTCCTTGCGATGCAGCCTCTGCCTCTCACTCGGACACCCGGCTCCTTCAGTAAAAAGAAGCATGCTCCCTGAGCGGGCCGAACTGGCGGCGAACTATACCACTGCTCTTACTGACCGCCCAAGGCCGAAGGAGTGCCCTGTAAGCATCCAGACAGCGAAATTAATCCCATTGAGCACCAAGGCCGTGACCTCTTTACAGGTGCAGACCACAAACTACGACGATCGCGCGTGAGTGATCAGCACATAACCGCTATAATCTTTGCCTTTTCTCAGGCTACCCGACTTCAAACATGAGCCAATCCAGCGACCTGATTCAATCTGCCCAACGCACCATCCGCCTCGAGCTGGAAGCTGTAGAAGGCTTGCTGACCCATATCGACGCTGATTTCGTGAGCGCTTGCGAGATGATTCTTGCAAGTAAAGGCCGTGTAGTTGTGGTCGGCATGGGCAAGTCCGGGCACATCGGCAATAAAATCGCCGCGACCCTGGCCAGCACCGGCACCACTGCTTTCTTCGTCCATCCGGCTGAAGCCAGTCATGGCGACATGGGCATGATTACCCGCGACGACATTATCCTCGCGCTGTCCAATTCCGGATCGACCGCTGAAATCGTGACCCTGCTGCCCCTGATCAAGCGCCTGGGCATCAAATTGATCAGCATGACCGGCAATCCCGAATCACCATTGGCCAAAGCCGCCGATGTCAGCCTGGATGCTCGCGTGGCACAAGAGGCTTGCCCACTCAATCTGGCGCCCACCTCCTCGACCACTGCGGCATTGGTACTGGGCGACGCACTGGCCATAGCTTTGCTTGAAGCGCGCGGCTTCACCGCCGAAGACTTTGCTTTTTCCCATCCAGGTGGCGCTCTGGGTCGACGCTTGCTGTTGAAAGTCGAAAACGTCATGCACTCGGGTGATGAATTGCCGCACGTGGTTCGCGGCACCTTGCTCAAAGATGCGTTGATGGAAATGACCCATAAAGGCCTCGGCATGACCGTGGTTATAGAAGAAGATGGCCGTCTGGCCGGGATCTTCACCGACGGCGACTTGCGTCGCACGCTGGATCGCGAGATCGATATTCGCAATGCCATCATCGACACGGTCATGACCCCACATGGCAAAACGGCACGAGCCGACATGCTCGCAGCCGAAGCCCTGAAGATCATGGAAGACCATAAAATCAGCGCACTGGTGGTTGTCGACAAGGAAGACCGCCCGGTAGGCGCCTTGAACATGCACGACTTGCTGCGCGCAGGAGTGATGTAATGACTCAAGAACTGCTTAAACGCGGTAAAGGTATTAAGCTGGCCGTCTTCGACGTCGATGGCGTGCTGACAGATGGGCGGCTGTACTTCCTTGAAGACGGCAGCGAATTCAAGTCGTTCAGTACACTCGATGGTCAGGGCATTAAAATGCTGATGGCTGCGGGCGTTCAAACAGCCATTATCAGCGGTCGCAAGACGCCTGCGGTTGAGCGTCGCGCGCAAAATCTGGGCATCCCACATCTGTATCAGGGCCGCGAAGACAAATTAGTGGTTTTGGACGAGCTTCTCGGCCAACTCAACCTAAGCTATGAGCAGGTTGCTTATTTGGGCGACGACTTACCCGACTTGCCGGTTATACGCCGCGTAGGCTTGGGCATGGCGGTTGCCAATGCGGCAAGTTTTGTTCGCCAGCACGCCCATGGGGTTACTCAGGCGCGAGGCGGCGAAGGTGCAGCGCGCGAATTTTGCGAGCTGATTCTGCGAGCCCAAGGCCGCCTTGATGCTGCCCTCGCCGCCTACCTATAGAGCTTTATATGCTGAGCAAAAAGATTCGCAACATCCTGCTATTCACAGTCATTGCCGCGTTGTTCGCGGCTGTTGGCTACTGGAATATCAGCCCGGAACGCTTTCTCGACCGCCCTCCCGTGGCTGTTGATGAAGGCGCCATTGACTACTACGCCCTGAAAACGCGCAGCCTTCAATATTTACCGGACGGCAAGTTGCAGTACGAAATGACCGCCGACAAGGTTGAACACTTGAAGGCATCCGAAGTCACCTTGCTGACCACTCCCGACCTGCAAATGTATCGCGGCACAGCCTATCCGTGGCACGTACAAAGCGAGCACGGTGAAGTGAACCCGGACGGTACTGAAGTTGAGCTGATCGACTCGGTGCGCGTAGCCCGTACCGACGAAAAAGATCGCACCACCATTATTACCAGCACCCGCATGACTGTTTTCCCTCAGAAGCAATATGCGCAGACCGACCGAGACGTTAGAATCGACGGCGCTGGCGGTGTAACGACTGGCAAGGGAATGAAAGCATATTTGAAAGACGGCAGGATGGACCTGCTGTCCAACGTAAGAGGACAGTATGAGTCTCGTTAAAACCCTCCCATTATTGCTCAGCCTGAGCGCAGCACTGGGAAGCGCGAGCGCCTGGGCTCTGCCGAACGACAATGAACAGCCTATTCACATCCAGGCTGATGATGCGCAGCTGGATGACAAAAACGGGGTCGCTACCTACAAGGGCGACGTCATCATCACCCAAGGCTCGATGAAGATTACCGGCAACAAGGTAACCATCACCCGTAACGCTGCGGGCGAAATTGACGTTGTGACGTCGGTGGGCAATCTGGCTTACTTCGAGCAATTGCAAAAAGCCACTGATCCAAAGCCCGTGCAGGCCTATGCCGTAACGATCCAATACCATGCGCCTCAAAATCGCATCGTACTGATCGACAAGGCCAAGGTTATCAATGACGGCAACACCACCGAAGGCGAGAAAATCGTCTACGACACCGTCAAGCAAGTGGCTAACGCTGGCCGTGCCAATGGCTCTAATGTCACCGCACCGCGACCACGCATCGATATGGTCATCCAGCCGAAGAAGAAAACTGACCAGCAGAAGGCCCGTTAATGGCTACTCTGAAAGCCCAGCATTTGGCTAAAAGCTACAAGAGTCGCCAAGTGGTACGCGATGTCAGCTTGTCAATCGACAGCGGGCAAATCGTAGGCTTGCTTGGCCCTAACGGCGCAGGCAAGACCACGTGCTTTTATATGATTGTCGGCCTGGTTCAGGCCGATCAGGGTCGCGTGCTGATCGATGATCTGGATGTCAGCCACCAACCCATGCACGGCCGCGCACGTGCCGGTATCGGGTACTTGCCACAGGAAGCGTCAATCTTCCGCAAGCTGTCGGTTGCCGACAACATCATGGCGATTCTCGAAACGCGCAAGGAGCTCGACAAGGCCGGTCGCCGTAAAGAGCTGGAAAGCCTGCTGCAGGAATTCCATATCAATCATATCCGCGACAGCCTGGGCATGAGCTTGTCCGGTGGTGAGCGACGCCGGGTAGAAATTGCCCGCGCTCTGGCTACCGCTCCGAAGTTCATCCTGCTCGACGAACCTTTTGCCGGCGTTGACCCCATTTCCGTGGGTGATATTAAACAGATCATTCACCACCTCAAAGCCAAAGGCATTGGCGTGCTGATCACAGACCACAACGTGCGTGAAACCCTCGATATCTGTGAAACCGCCTACATCGTCAACGACGGTCAACTGATCGCAGAAGGCGATGCTGAAACCATTTTGGCCAACAAGCTGGTTCGCGAAGTGTATCTGGGGCATGAGTTCCGCTTGTAAACCCCATCGTGAGTGGCCCCTTGTAGCGATAAACCTTGAACATCAATATGACGGTCAAGGTTTTTTCGCATTTGGGGCCCGCTTGCACGCCGCTTCTGAAAACATCTCAAACTAATTGGAAACGCCCCTAGTCAAACGTACTGGGTTCAGGCATATAATTTGCTTATGTTTGGCGCTCACGCGCCTTGGTAGTGGATGGCGCCATGCGCGCCGGCGAATAAGGTCTTAAGCCCCAGCCATGAAACCATCGCTAGTCCTGAGAATGGGCCAACAGCTGACGATGACACCGCAGCTGCAACAGGCCATCCGTCTGCTCCAATTGTCCACCCTGGATCTGCAACAGGAAATCCAGGAGGCTCTGGAATCAAATCCAATGCTCGAGCGCCAGGAAGAAGGCGACGACTTCGACAATTCAGACCCTCTGGCCGACAACATCGAGCAAAAACCCAATAACGATATTCAGGAGCCGTCGTATCAGGAGTCCACACCCACCGTGGACAACCTGGAAGAAGGTGAATGGAACGAACGCATTCCCAATGAGCTGCCTGTCGACACGGCTTGGGAAGACGTCTACCAAACCAGCGCCAGCAGCCTGCCAAGCAACGATGATGACGAGTGGGACTTCACCACCCGCACTTCGGCCGGCGAAAGCCTGCAAAGCCACCTGCTGTGGCAACTGAATCTGGCTCCCATGTCAGACACTGACCGGCTGATTGGCGTAACGCTCATCGACTGCATCAACAATCAAGGGTATCTCGACGAGTCACTAGACGAAATCCTTGAGGCATTCGACCCAGAACTCGACATCGAACTCGATGAGATCGAAGCCGTTCTGCACCGCATTCAGCAATTCGAACCAGCAGGGATTGGCGCCCGCAACCTCAGTGAGTGTCTGCTTCTTCAATTGCGCCAGCTGCCGTCCAAAACGCTATGGCTCAATGAAGCCAAGCGCCTGGTGACTGACTACATCGACCTCTTGGGCGCCCGCGATTACAGTCAGCTCATGCGCCGCATGAAGCTCAAGGAAGATGAGCTGCGTCAGGTCATTGAACTGATACAAAGCCTCAACCCGCGCCCCGGCTCGCAAATCGAGTCCAGCGAAGCCGAATACGTGGTACCGGACGTGATTGTGCGCAAGGACAATGATCGCTGGCTGGTTGAGCTTAATCAGGAGTCCATGCCACGTTTGCGGGTAAACCCTCAATACGCTGGTTTTGTGCGCCGCGCTGATACCAGCGCCGACAACACCTTCATGCGCAATCAGTTGCAAGAAGCTCGCTGGTTTATCAAAAGCCTGCAAAGCCGCAATGAAACGCTGATGAAAGTGGCGACGCAAATCGTCGAGCACCAGCGCGGCTTTCTGGAATATGGTGATGAAGCCATGAAGCCTTTGGTGCTGCATGACATTGCCGAAGCAGTAGGCATGCACGAGTCGACCATTTCCCGGGTGACCACGCAAAAGTTCATGCATACGCCCCGCGGCATTTATGAGTTGAAGTACTTTTTCTCCAGCCACGTCAGCACTTCTGAAGGGGGCGAATGCTCGTCCACAGCGATCCGCGCCATCATTAAAAAACTGGTGGCGGCTGAAAATCAGAAAAAGCCGTTGAGTGACAGCAAGATCGCTGGTTTACTGGAGGCACAAGGTATTCAAGTGGCCCGTCGCACCGTCGCGAAGTACCGCGAATCCCTCGGGATAGCGCCTTCCAGCGAACGCAAGAGGTTGATGTAAGCCACGGGCCACCGCGTTTCAGTGGCAGGCTGTTCGGCCTGCCACTTTATGCAATGGCAACCGAAGGAGAAACTGCATGCAAATCAACATCAGTGGACAGCATCTGGAAGTCACCGACGCGTTACGCGCTTACATAGGCGAAAAATTCAAACGCCTGGAGAACCATTTCGACAAGATCACCAATGCACAGGTCATCATGAAAGTCGAAAAACTTCAGCAGAAGATTGAAGCCACCCTGCATATCCCCAAGGGTCCGAAGGAAGTCGTTGCGAACGCAGAGCATACCGATATGTATGCTGCAATCGACCTGCTCGCTGACAAGCTCGATCGCCAACTGAAAAAACATAAGGAAAAGTCCCAAAGCCTGCTTCAAGGCGCAACGGGGCGTTAATACTCCATACCCATGATTCGACTTGAAAATATCCTGACCCCTGGCCGTTCCCTTGTGAACGTGCCGGGCGGCAGTAAAAAGCGCGTACTCGAACACACTGCCAAGCTGATTCACGATCAGGTGCCTGATCTGGCCATGCAGGACGTTTACGAGAGTTTGCTTGCCCGTGAAAAACTGGGTTCCACCGGTTTTGGTAACGGCATTGCCATACCTCATTGCCGCCTCAAGGGTTGCGAGTCGCCTGTCAGCGCCTTGTTGCACCTCGATGCGCCCATAGATTTCGACGCCATTGATGGCGCGCCAGTCGACCTGCTATTCGTTTTGCTCGTGCCTGAAGCGGCCACCGATGCTCATCTGGAACTGCTCAGGCAGATCGCCAGCATGCTCGACCGCAAAGACGTGCGCGACCAACTGCGCGCAGCCAGCAGCAACGAAGAGCTGTATAAGGTTGTTCTGGACGTACAGAGCGATCATTAATCATGCGCTTAGTCATCGTTAGCGGACGCTCAGGCTCCGGAAAAAGCACTGCACTGGCTGTCCTCGAAGACAACGGTTTCTATTGCATCGATAATCTGCCCGCCGGGCTGCTGCCAGAGCTGGCAGAGCGTGCGCTGATTCATACCGAATTGGCACAGCCGCTGGTTGCCGTGTCCATTGACGCACGTAACTTGCCCAGCCATTTGTCGCGTTTTCCGCAACTGCTTGAAGAGGTGCGCAACCGGCACATACAGTGCGATGTGCTGTTTCTGGATGCCGACGAAGAAACCTTGCTTAAACGCTTCTCTGAAACACGCCGGCGTCACCCACTGAGCAGCGCCAGTCGCTCTCTGGCCGAAGCCATACGTGACGAGAACCTCTTGCTCGGGCCCATTGCCGACCTGGCTGACCTGACGATCAATACCACCAACCTCAACCTCTATCAGCTGCGCGATACCATCAAGCTGCGTTTGCTGAACAAACCTGAGGCCGGGACCGCATTTTTGGTTGAGTCGTTTGGTTTCAAGCGTGGCATGCCGGTCGATGCCGACTTGGTGTTCGATGTGCGCTGCTTGCCTAACCCGTACTGGAAGCCAGAGCTACGCGAGCAATCGGGGCTGGACAAGCCTGTTGCAGACTACCTGGCAGCACAGCCGGATGTCGAAGAGATGTTCCAGGATATCTCCAGCTACCTGCTTAAATGGCTGCCCCGCTTCGCAGCCAGCAACCGGGCGTATGTCACCATTGGCATTGGCTGCACAGGCGGGCATCATCGCTCGGTCTACCTGACTGAACGCCTCGGTAAATGCCTGCAAGAAACCCTGAAGAACGTCCAGGTTCGCCACCGCGACCTTACCTGAAAGGATCACTACCGCGATGCCTGCACTGGAAATTGAAATCATCAACAAGCTGGGCTTGCACGCCCGGGCATCGGCCAAGTTCGTAGGTATCGCAGGACAGTTTCCATGTCTGGTCAGAGCAGGACGTACCGCTGACTCGATGGTGGATGGCAAAAGCATCATGGCCATGATGATGCTTGCCGCTGGCAAGGGCACGACTATCCACCTCAAGACTGAAGGCGAGAAAGAGCAGGAAGCCCTTGATGCCCTAACCAAACTCATCAATAACTACTTTGATGAAGGCGAGTAAGCCACGCTTAACCCAACGCCGTATCCATCACCATCATCAAGCAAAACCCTACACACAAGCCCAGACTGGCCAGTTTTTCGTGGCCATTGCGGCGTGATTCGGGGATGACTTCTTGCGTGACCACCAGCAGCATGGCCCCCGCCGCCAATGCCAACCCCATTGGCAACAATACTTCGGCCAGATTGACCAACCAGGCACAAAGCAAGGCGAACACCGGCTCGACAAGGCCTGAGGCAGCCCCGATCAAGAATGCCCTGACCCGCGACATGCCCGCGCCAGCCAACACCAATGCAATTACCAGCCCCTCTGGCACATCCTGAAGCGCAATGCCCATCGCCAGACTATCGGCGTCTGGCATTCCGCCGCCTGCCGACACCCCGACCGCCATGCCTTCGGGGATGTTATGCGCCACGATGGCAATCACGAACAACCAGATGCGCGGTGCAATCACGGGTTCACCGGGACGACTGACCAAGACTTCTGGCCCGCCTCCCGCGACCTTGCGGTCCACCAGAAACAAAAAGAAAGCGCCCAGCAAGATACCCGCACTGATCAACCCGCTGGCGGCCCAAGCTGACAAGCCAAGACTTTGAGCCGCTGCTATGCCGGGAACAATCAGCGAGAAGGCCGTGGCGGCCAGCATCACCCCGGCACCAAAGCCCAACAAGGTATCGCTGACCGCCACCGGCATCTTGCGAATAACCAGCACCGGCACCGCGCCCAGCGCCGTACCCAACGCGCAGAGCGCTCCGCCTTGCAGCGCCCGTAACATCCTGGGCTCCAGATCCAGCCAGACCAATCCCTTGGCTACCAGCAAGGCCGTGCCCGCCAACAGCAAGAGCGTGCCAAGGGCATAGCGAAACATTCGCACGCCCCCGACCGCTAATATTTGCGTGCCCATAATCTGCCTGAATCCTGTTGAGTCAGCCAATAGCGGCCTGATAACGACGCGCCACTTCTGGCCAATTAATAACGTTATAAAACGCACTGATGTATTCGGGACGACGGTTTTGGTAACGCAGGTAGTACGCGTGCTCCCACACATCCAGCCCAAGAATCGGCGTGTTGCCATTCATCAGCGGACTGTCCTGATTACCGCTGCTTTCGACGACCAGTGTTTTTTGTGGCGTGACACTCAACCATGCCCAGCCACTGCCAAAACGGGTCAATGCAGCCTTGGTAAAGGCTTCTTTGAACGCATCAAGCCCTCCCAACTGCTCATCAATCGCCTTAAGCAGTGCGCCTTCTGGAATACCTCCCCCTTTAGGGCTCATCACTTCCCAGAATAGAGAGTGATTGGCATGTCCACCGCCATGATTGATCACTGCCGGTCGCAGTTGCTCGGGCAATTGCTGAACGCTGGCGACCAGTTTTTCCACTGGCCAGTCTTCCCATTCGGTTCCCTGCACAGCCGCATTGAGATTATTGATATAGGTCTGGTGGTGTTTGGTGTGATGAATTTCCATGGTTTGCGCATCAATATGCGGCTCAAGGGCGTCATAGGCATAAGGCAAAGCAGGCAATGTGTAAGTCATATCAATGTACTCCTGAGTGATGGCCGCTGTGTACTGAACGCTCCAGGGTGGTTTGAGCCACGCTGTTTTTAAGCAACAGGCTGGAGCGCGGGTATTCACCGTATTCGCCAATGAAATTCAACAGTTCTACATAGGTCTTGCTGCTATGACGCAGCGCAGCCTGGCGCAACGCGGGGACCAAACGGTCGTTCTGCATGGTGTGCAGTAATCGTTGATGAATCGCACAGAGGTACTCAACGCTTTCTTCTGGCTGGTTGAGGCGCAAATGCAAATCCGCCAGGTTGTGGTGCGATATCACACACGCAGCCACTGCTTCGTCGGCATCACTCCAGCGCTCAAACAGAACCTGTGCCAGAGCAAGGGCCTGCAAGTAGTGCTCCCGGGCGTCGACCAGTTCGCCCTGAGCGAAACAGCGGTTCGCTCTTTCGATCGTGCGTTTCCAGTGCTCCATGTGAAACCTCCAAAGCAGTGTCGTGAGTTAAACGCCGCCGTCGGTCAGTTTCTCGGGGTCGAGCAGGACCTCAAGCTGGCTACGGGGCAAGTCAGTGAACTCCAGCGCTACATCAATCACCGGACGCCCTTGTTGGTAGGCGGTCTTAGCGATTTCTGCGGCCTTTTGATAACCAATGATCGGGTTCAACGCAGTCACTAAAATCGGATTGCGCGACAGCGCCTCCTTGAGCTTGGCCTCGTTGACCTTGAAGCTGGCAATGGCTTTGTCGGCCAGCAAGCGGCACGAATTGGCCAGCAGCTCAATACTGCTTAACAGGTTCTGGGCAATCACCGGCAGCATGACGTTGAGCTCGAAGTTGCCAGACTGACCGGCGACAGTGATCACCGCGTCGTTACCGATGACCTGAGCTGCAACCATTGCCGTGGCTTCCGGGATCACCGGGTTGACCTTGCCCGGCATGATCGAAGAACCCGGTTGCAAGGCCTGCAGCTCGATTTCTCCCAAACCGGCCAATGGGCCTGAGTTCATCCAGCGCAGATCATTGGCAATTTTCATCAGCGACACAGCCGTGGCTTTGAGCTGGCCTGAAACCGAAACCGCCGTGTCTTGCGATCCGATCAATGCGAACAGGTCTTTGCCAGGGGTGAATGTCAGGTGAGTCAGCGCGCTGAGTTGCTGACTGAATAATTCGGAAAATAGCGGATGAGCATTGATACCAGTACCCACCGCCGTGCCACCTTGAGCCAGTGACTGCAGGGCCGGCTGTAAATTATGCAAATGCTCGATATTGGCTTTGAGTTGTTGCGCCCAGCCATTGAGCACCTGACTCATGCGCACGGGCATGGCGTCCATCAGATGGGTACGGCCGGTTTTGACGTAGGCATGAACCTCTTCTGCCTTGTGCTCTATCACTTGCACCAAATGAGTCAGCGCGGGTAGCAGTTCTTCATGCAGGCCCAGAGCCGCACTTACATGGATGGCGGTAGGGATGATGTCGTTACTGCTTTGCCCGCAGTTAACGTGATCGTTGGGATTGACCGGCTCACCCAGAACCCGCGTCGCCAGTGTGGCGATCACCTCATTAGCATTCATATTGGAGCTGGTACCCGACCCCGTCTGGAATATGTCGACCGGGAAATGCTCCATATAATCGCCGGACAGCAGGATCTGAGTGGCCTCTACAATGGCTTTACCCTGCTCCTCGGTTATTTGCTTGAGCTCGATATTGGCCTTGGCTGCTGCGGCTTTGGCCAAGATCAGTGCCCGAATGAACTGTGCGGGCATGCGCTGATGACTGATGGGAAAGTTGTTCACCGCACGCTGGGTTTGAGCGCCGTACAGGGCATCTTCAGGCACATGCAGTTCACCCATGCTGTCACGTTCGATACGGGTATTACTCATCGTGAAATCCTTGCAACAGTTCGGTTAAAGAAATCGATGGCTCGAGCTCGCAGGTTGCCAATTGCCAGGCAAAGCTTTGCCAGCGTTTGAGTCGGCACGCGCACAGGGCTTGAGTTTCGAGGTCGCGAAGCGGACGCCACGCGTTGTCCAGACAGACGGTTCGCCAATGCCAGGGCAAGGCGGTATCGCTTGCCGTGTCGAGCAACAGCCTGAAAGAGGTCACAGCCACTCCCCACGGGGAAGTGGCCGTACAGGCAGCAAGATAACGGCCTTCAGCCAGATAATGGTCAATCAGACGCGGCTCGTCGGGCGCCAGCCCGCAACGGATCTGGCGGCTCATCCACCGCCAGCTTTCCAGATAAGGCCCTTCATGCAAGGCTGAACTCATGACCCTGGCTCACTCGATAATGAGATTCATTATTAAGCGATATTGATTATCAAAACAAGCCTTGGGGCATTTGCGCCTTGCCGAAGGGCCGTCCTTAAAGGGCTACACGCGGTAAACGAACCCGACAGGCAAATCCGATGGAGCAGCTTGCTGCAAGCCCCCAATCAAAAAGACCAATTTCCCTTCAGTTCTCGCGTTGCTCAATGCCAAAGACAATGGAGACAAAGGATTTTCACTAATCAGCTCCTCAAGCGAGTCTGTGAGTGCTTTGGTCATGGTGATCAGTGGTGAGTCAGTTTTATGCAGCTGCATGAAATTGAGGGTTTTGCTGCCACGGCGCCGGAACACAAGGTGGGAATAACCGGACACCCCTGGGTAGATTTCATACCCAAGTCGTTGCAAAAGACTTTTCATCACGTCATTAAGTGATTGATTAAGCGCGGTTGCAGCCCTTGTGATTAAGGCGTGTTCACTCGCCAGCAATACAAAGTCCATTCGGCTGAACATTCCGGCGCTCACTTTCGTGCCTACATTATAAATACGCTCACCGATGCGGGGCCCATGTGCCAACAGCGCGAAAGGATCCCCCAGATGCACACTCAGCAGTGCAGAGCTCTTGGTGATCCAACCATACAGAGTTTGGTTGATATTGAGCATGCGGCTGGTGGTCAATTCGGTATTGCCCGGATCAGCAAACCGAAAGAGTCGGCGGGCAAGCTCGATGCGTGATTGAGCAGTCATCGACGGAAAAATCGTACGCACAAAGTTACTTAGGGGTTTGTAGAAAAATGGCTCTTTTATCGTCCAGTTACCGTTGGCGAATTCAGCCAGTCGAGGTTGAAAATATTTGTTCTCACGAATGAGTTTTTCCAGCTGCTGGAAACTTTTGCACGGCTTGTGAGGATTGACGAGGAGAACGCGGTTAGTTTGAGCTTCAAGGCCCTGAGGCAAAATCTCATAGTGCAGATCATCAATTTTTATTGCTCTGTAAGTACGTTCAGGGGCAGTCACCTTGAAAATAGGCGGGTTGATACTCGCCATACTGGAAAGCCCCGGTTCAACGTTCTGCCCCCAACTTTTCCAACTGTCCTTTATTGAAACCCCGGAGTGAGGCGTACTGGTTGAAGTCCCCGGTTGCAGCGGGCGGGCAACCGGTTGTTCCTGCGCAATCTCCGGCGCCTTTCGCTTGTTGCTCAGCAACACACTGGAAGTGTCCTGCGGCTGTTGCAATCGTGCTTGTCTCGCGGCTTCCAGGCCGGGTTTCAGGTATGCATGTGACCACAACGGTAGCTCTTTGTGTTTAACCAGATACTCAGCCATAGCAAGCTCCATATGAGCCCTTCTCCCCTCCGGAAAATTATATTGATCCAGTAGTCTTCGGGCTTCTTCGAGACTGAGATTAGGAAAAGCCACTCGAACGCGAAAAGGTGCGAGCGTGGATGGGCCACCGCCAAGCAAACTTAATTCAGGAGTACTGACCCGCCATATACCCTCGCTGTCTTTGCTAATGGGCGACCGATACCAGGCTTGCGGACGACGCATGTCGATCACCCGCCAGACCAAGCGGTCTTTGTCATATTTGAGCTGATACCAATGCTTCTCTTGTTGAATGAAATACTGAGAATAGCCCCCCTGCTTGGGCACTTTTTCATACACGCCTGCGTAAGCACCATCAGTACGCAAGGTCAGATCAGTGAGATTTTTGGTATAAGCCAGTTTGGGATCAAGTGCGGGTGGCGAGGTCACGACACCCGTGTTCGGCAGTTTGATAACAGCGACACCGAGATCGACGCTCGCATCCACCCAATGCGCGACCATGCCTAAAAAATGCCTGAGCGCTTCCAGTTGACTGTCACGTTTTAATGCGTCAAATCCATTCCAAAGCGACACCAAACTCCGGCCGAGGGCAATAGGCATGGTGGCTTTCAAAGGCAATGCGAATGTCACAATGTCCACGGCCATTTCGATACTGTTCCAAACAGTCAGCTCGTTGACTTCAGACGTTGAGTTACTTAACGCATCGGCATTGGCAATCGCATGTCGAGCCAGCGCAATACAGCCCTGTTCAATAAAATTATCAGCGATAACCAACAGCTTCACATCGGGAGCGCGCAGCCCCTGCCTGAGCAGCTGACTGACCCGCGTTTGATGCCCCATGCTGACCCGCCCCGATAAATACTCAGTAAATGCAGCATCATGCAAAAACTTATTGGCAAAGTGCGCACGATTTTCAAACTCACGAAAACGCTTACCATCTGGTGCTTCAGGGGTATAAACAACCAGTGAGCTAACACTGAATTGTGGATGCTGGCTGGACCACTCAAAACTGGACCATGAGGCTTCGGGAGCAAGTGCAGGCGTTGCGATAATGAGAACGCCACGCACCGTGGCCCCATCTATCAGGAGTTGATACACCGTGATTGTATGCCCCTCCACCTCGGCGACAGGCTTCAGTTGTTGCGCTTTATCCAGTACCGCTTCGACCCAGCGATAACCACGATCGAGGCGATCCGGAGAAAAATCTTTGGATATCTTTGCCTCCAGTGCATCCATCCGCATCTGCGCAATCATTAACTGCATGGCTGTTTCACGTCGGGAAACAGCCCTGGGAGAATCGATCAACTTATCCTGCAGGAAGGCTTGGTAGTTATCCCCGATGTTCACCGTTCTGATAATGTTCTTGACTTGAGATGCACTCAATTGCGTTGACCGCGGCCCTGTTGCACTGCCTGTGCTGATACGGGCAGTGAGGGCATAGTCAACATCAAACTTACTGACATTCTCCAAAGACAGTTGGGTCATTGTCCTTGAGGTACTGACCATGTTGATGGAAGGGCCGGTACGGGACAGGCTGTTTACCGACGTATAAGAGGAAGAGGTAAAGCCACTGACAGGGATAACCGGCCCTGATCCAGCCTCTGCGGCAGTCGTCGTAATAAATAGCGTATCCGGGTCAATATGGATGCCATATTCCAACTGAATATGCTGCTGAATGTGTTCTCGGGCATAGCGCAGAAGAAAGGCTTTATCGCCAAATTGATGAGGTGAAGGCTCCCCATCTTCATTGGCAAGCAATGATTGCGTTTTGTACTTCTCTGCAGCCTCGAGCCATCTGGCCCGATCTTCGCTGTTGGCTTTAACCAGCCAATCACGGGTTTTTTTCGATAAGTGTTTGTGCACTCTTGCACTAAACGCACTGGCTTGCCTGAACCGATGGGCATAATCGATCACATGGGCCAGTTCACCCTCCAGCTCAGCACCGTTCGCAGTCGCGGCATGAGACAGAATATGGATCAAGTTTTGCTGGCGTTGCTCGTCATGTACCTTGAACCAATGCTCGAAGACCGACTCTTTGATCTCGCTGAAAAACAGCTCCAGTGTTGCCTGTGGCCCGTTTTCCAACGCCATGATGCGCGGCAAATCAGCGGATGAGGTCAGCTCCAGCATGGACTCGAATTCCGTGACTGCACGCCAACGGCGCTCTAGTTCCGCTTGCAGCGTCTGCAATGAACTAAAACCTTGCAGGCCGCCTGATGGCGTATAGAGCACCACCACACCGGCGTTTGCCTGATAATCGATCTCTACCGAGGGTCCTTTGGGCGCAATAGTGAAAGCCCCGAATTGATCCTCCACCCCGGAGCCATCGCGCGCTGTCATCACAAATGCCCCTGCAAAATAAACAGGAGCAAGCCCACTCTGCCCTTTCAGCGCTAAGGCATAGACCGCCGGGCGTGAATAGGCCGCTAACGCAGCGCGGGTCGACAACGAGGGGTATCGCACGATCAGGTCCACTACTTGCACCTGTTCGGGCGTCAGGGTGTTGTCGAAGTTGAGCATCTCGCACTCAGCCCGCAGTACGTCTCTGAGCTTGGTTATAAGCCAGTCCTTTCTTGACCGTGTTCCGGTAAGCGGAGTACTGGCCAGCCAGAAATCGGCGGTTTGTAATCTGATATAACTCCCGAGGTATCGGCGTATATCCGCCACAAAAAGCTCAAAACGGGCGATATCAATCCCCAGCTCTGAGGAGTCACCGGCGCGTATCAGCGTTGTGGTTGCAGCGGAATAGGAAGGGAACACATTGTCCCGCAACGTTTCGATTACCGTATCGATGACATTTGTAAATTGAGGAGGAGGCACCGTCGAAACATCGCTTTGCACCGTTGCCCCCGACTTGGAAACAATCAGCAGATGCGCAGGCTCGATGTCCTCGGTGACATCCGTAAAAGTGGTTTTGAATTTATTTTGAATAACTGAAGACAGGCTGGGCTGGTCGGTCAACAGGGTTTGAATTTCAGCATCTATAGCCATCCATTTCAGGACGTGTGTTTTTTCGGCCTCTGGACTGATGCCAACCAGATCGGAACTCAAGGCGTCAGATAATTGAAAAACTTCACTCATAGGGAAACACTCAAGAATGCTCAGTTATCCCGATACCCATGCTGTAGAGCTACAGGGTATAGGGGAGGATAAATACCAGAGCAGTCTGAACCCGGTGATCTTCTAAACTTATCTACATATGTATACCTGTGCTCATTCGAGTCTCGTGCGCTCGTCTGTGCACCAGTCAACCATTCTGATTCCTGTGGTCGAGAAACAAAAAAGGCGTATCACCGCAACAGTGATACGCCTTGATGAATTGTAAAAAGCTTAACTGCCCGCCACCGTCATGCGCTCGATCAATACCGAGCCGGTGCGGATATTGCTACGCAACTCCAGATCGTTACCGACCGCAATGATCTGTTTGAACATCTCACGCATATTGCCGGCAATCGTTACTTCCTGCACAGGGAACTGGATTTCGCCATTTTCGACCCAGAAGCCTGCTGCGCCGCGGGAATAGTCACCCGTCACCATATTCAGGCCGCTGCCCATCAACTCGGTGACAAACAGACCACGGTCCATTTTTCGGATCAAGGCCGCCTGGTCTTCATCGCCGTGTGTCACAAACAGGTTATGCACACCGCCTGCGTTGGCTGTGCTCGGCATGCCCAACTTGCGACCCGAGTAGGTGCTGAGGATGTACGACACCAGTTCGCCGTCCTTGATAAAGGGTTTGGCGTAAGTCGCCAGGCCATCGTTATCAAACGATGAACTGCCCATCGCACGCATCAGGTGCGGGCGTTCATCCAGCGTCAACCACTCAGGGAAAATTTGCTGACCCATCGCATCCAGCAAGAAAGATGACTTGCGATACAGATTGCCGCCTGAGATGGCCCCCAGAAAACTACCAAACAAACCGCCAGCCAATTCAGCCGAAAACAGCACCGGCACTTCACAGGTCGGCACCGGTCGTGCGCCCAGACGACGGGCAGCGCGCTCAGCCGCTCGTTTACCGATGATCACAGCATCTGTCAGCAACTCACCCTGGCAGTTGACGTCATACCAATAGTCGCGCTGCATCTGCCCGTCGCCTTCGGCGATCATGACGCAGCTCAGGCTGTGGCGGGTTGATGCCGAACCGCCGATAAAGCCGTTGCTGTTGCCATACACACGGCACCCTTGATGCGTGCTGAGGCTGGTGCCATCTGCATTTTTGATGCGACTGTCTGCTTCGAATGCCGCAGCCTCACAGGCCAGCGCTTTTTCGATGGCTTGTTCCGGAGTGATATCCCACGTGTGGAACACATCAAAATCTTTCAGGTCGCGAGCCATCAGGCTGGCATCGGCCAGGCCCGAGCTTTCGTCTTCAGACGTGTGCTTGGCAATCGCCAGCGCTGCCGCGACGGTTTCGCGAATAGCGTCAGGGCCCGTAGCCGAGGTGCTGGCCGAACCTTTGCGCTGTCCCACATAGAGCGTAATGCCGAAGCCCTGGTCGCGGTTGAACTCAACGGTTTCGACTTCACGTTGACGTACAGTCGTCGACAAACCCTGCTCAAGTGATACCGCCACTTCACAGGCACTGGCGCCTTGGCGCTTGGCTTCAGCGATGATTTGCTCGACCTGCTCTTGCAGTGCCGGCAGGGCCTGCGGGCCAACGCTTTGTACTGCACTCATGGTTTTCTCCACTCAAATTCTGTTTTCGGTAGGGCCGCCGAGCGACCGGGCCGGACAAGCGGCCCCCGACTGGTTATCATGGCGGCGTTTCTTTGCGGACTGCCACCATGGTTGATTCTTACGACGACGCCTTCGACGGCGAAAAAAGCAAATCACAGGTCAAACGCGAGCTTCATGCTCTGGTTGAACTGGGCGAGCGTCTCACGACACTCAAGCCTGACTTGCTCAACAAAATGCCTTTGACCGACGCACTGCGCCGGGCCTTGGCAGATGCTTCAAAACACACGGCCAATATTGCGCGCAAGCGCCATATGATGTTTATCGGCAAGCTGATGCGCGATCAACCGCTGGATGAAATTCTTGCGCTGATCGATCAAGTCGATGCCTCTTCGCGTCAATACAACGAGCGTTTCCATGGTCTGGAACGCTGGCGTGATCGCCTGATTGAGGGCGATGACGCCGTACTGGAAAAGTTTGTCGCCGAGTTCCCTGAGGCTGATCGCCAGCAAATGCGTTCGATCATCCGTCAGGCCAAACACGAACTGGCTCAAAACAAGGCACCGGCTTCCAGCCGTAAATTGTTCAAGTACATTCGTGGGTTGGACGAGACACAACGCGGTCTGCGTTAAATCTCGTACGTGAGCGGGTTGCCCAGCAACCCGCTCACCGCCCTTCAAGCGCCTGTACCGCCAACCGTAATCGCGTCAATTTTCAAGGTCGGCTGGCCCACGCCTACCGGCACAGACTGTCCATCCTTGCCGCACGTGCCCACACCGCTGTCCAGCGCCAGATCGTTACCGACCATCGACACCTTGCTCATCGCTTCCGGCCCATTGCCAATCAGGGTCGCGCCTTTGACTGGGCGAGTGATTTTGCCGTCCTCGATCAAGTAGGCCTCGCTGGTGGAGAACACAAACTTACCGCTGGTAATGTCGACCTGACCGCCGCCCAAATTAGCGCAGTAGATACCTTTCTTCACCGAGGCGATGATCTCTGCCGGATCGCTTTCGCCGCCCAGCATGTAGGTGTTGGTCATGCGCGGCATCGGCAAATGCGCGTACGACTCACGACGACCATTGCCGGTACGGGCTACGCCCATCAGTCGAGCATTCAACTTGTCTTGCATGTAGCCCTTGAGCACGCCGTTTTCGATCAACGTGGTGCATTGGGTCGGGGTGCCTTCGTCATCGACACTCAACGATCCACGACGACCCGCCAAGGTGCCGTCATCGACGATGGTGCACAGTTTGGAAGCAACCATTTCGCCCATGCGTCCGCTGTAGGCTGAGCTGCCCTTGCGGTTGAAGTCACCTTCCAGACCATGCCCAACTGCTTCGTGCAGCAGCACGCCAGACCAGCCAGAGCCCAGGACAACGGGCATGGTACCCGCAGGCGCAGGCACAGCTTCAAGGTTGACCAGTGCCTGACGCAACGCTTCACGGGCATACCCCATGGCACGGTCGTCAGTGAGGAAGTAGCGATAATCCGTACGCCCGCCGCCGCCATGCCCACCGCGTTCGCGACGGCCGTTTTGCTCAACGATCACGCTGACGTTAAAGCGCACCAATGGACGTACATCGGCAGCCAGACCACCGTCAGTAGACGCCACCAGAATACGTTCCCAGACGCCGGCCATGCTGACGGTAACTTGCTGAATACGCGGGTCCAGCGCTCGGGTGGCGGCATCGATGCGCTTGAGCAGCTCTACCTTTTCGGCACGGCTGATGACTTCCAGCGGGTTATCCGGCGCGTACAGCTGGGCAACGTCCTGAGCCGTAAATGCCTGAACGGTACCGTTCTGCCCGGCACGGGAGATTGAGCGCGCAGCCCGGGCGGCCAGCCCCAAGGCTTCGAGGGTAATAGCGTTACTGTAAGCAAAGCCGGTTTTCTCACCCGATTGGGCGCGCACACCTACACCCTGATCGAGGTTGAAACTGCCTTCTTTGACGATGCCGTCTTCCAGTGCCCAGGATTCGGAAATCTGACCCTGAAAATACAAATCTGCCGCATCAATACCCGGCCCGGCCAGATCGCCCAGCACACTTTGCAGACTTTCGATGGTGACACCGCCCGGTGCCAACAGGTGTTCGCTGACTGAGGTCAACAACTCGCTCATATTCACTCCGTCTTGGCCCCTGCTTCAGCATCTTTGAGTGCTGAACCCACGGGCCTGAAAATTAGTCGTGCGTTGCAGGCCGCTGTGCGCCCTGCGAAAAAAATCTCCGGTGGTTGACCACCGGCATGCGCGCCCTGATAGACGCCTGCTCTGCACTGTCGCGCTCGGCCAGCAATACCCCTTCGCCTTGTGCCTGTTGTGCCAGCACACGTCCCCAGGGGTCAATAATTGCGGCATGCCCCCAGGTTTCGCGCGGGCCAGGATGAACACCGCCCTGAGCGGCGGCGAGGATATAGCACTGGGTTTCAATAGCCCGGGCGCGAATCAGCACCTCCCAATGGGCCTGCCCGGTCACGGCCGTAAAGGCCGAAGGCGCGGTGATCAGTTCAGCGCCTGCCGCCCTCAACTCACTGTATAGCTCGGGAAAACGCAAGTCGTAACAGACCGTCAAGCCCAGCTTGCCAACCGGGGTGTCGGTGACCACCACGCGCTCACCCGGTGAATAATCATCAGACTCACGGTAACGGCCACGGCTGTCAGACACGTCAACATCGAACAAGTGCAGCTTGTCGTAACGTGCAACTTGCTCGCCGTCAGCGCTGATGAGCAATGAACAGGCATTGACCTTGGCATCGGGCTGATTGGCAGGCGGTAGGGGTAATGTGCCTGCCACTATCCATAAGTTGAGGTCGCGAGCGGCCTGTTTCAACCACGGTAGAATCGGACCCTGGCCCAGTGCCTCTGCGCGGCCGATATCGGCGATGTCACGCCGGCCCATTGCAGCGAAATTTTCGGGCAGCACGGCCAGTTGCGCTCCGCCCTCGGCCGCTTGCTCAAGCAGCCGCCGGGCTTGGCCCAGGTTAGCCAGCACGTCGCTCTGGCTGACCATTTGAATCACTGCAAGCGACATGGCATTTTCCTGATAAGCATCGTGTAGAAGCGTTTAGGCCCGAACCCGTACCATGCTACTCCTAGTTTTTCTCAAAAGGTTTGTCGAAGGTGATCTTCGGATCCGTCCATGGGCCTTGAATGCTGTACTGCACGCTGGCAAAACGCGACACCTGATCACCAATCAACTTATTCAGCAAAAACATCGCCCCGCCTGCCGCCGGACCGCCTACCAACAGGGCAGCAAGCGGCAGGTTGTTAGTGACCGGCAATGTGACCAAGAGTTTGGCATTGACCTGATCAGTCACCATGTTCAACGTGCCATTAAGCTCCAGATTAGTGGACGGCCCGGTCATCAAAATAGGTTTGCTCGTGCTGTACACGCCATTGTTGGCGTTCAACACACCCTTGACCCGGTCATAACTCAGGCCTTTGCCAAACAGGTCAGAGAAGTCCAGACGCAAGCGGCGGCCTATGGCGTTGAAGTTCAGCAGGCCAAAAATGCGCAACACCTGAGCGCTGCCATCAACCTCAACAAACTGGCCTTTTCTCAACGATGCATCCAGTGTGCCCGAGAAGCGCTTAAGACCGATCCAGGCCGGTGAACCCGGCCAGCGACCATCCACGTCGACATGGAAGTCTTCGCTGGTCACGCTCGGCGCGAACCCCCAATTTTTAAGCACATCGGCCAGATTGCGACCGCCAAGACGTCCCTGATACCAGCTGTTGGTAGCACCGGCAACGCCTTCCCAGCCACCTGAGCCATCAAGCAGCAAGCCCTTGAGCCCCAGGTTGAGCGAACTCATTTTGATGCCACGGCCGGTCGGACGAATGTTCAATGACCAGGCCCCCAGCAGATCCGGCCCTTGATAGAGCTGGCGAATAATGATGTCCAGCGCCGGGATGTTTCGTGGGTCGACTGAGGCCAGTGGATCCGGGGCATTGTCGTCGGTCACCGCTTTGGGATCAGGGGCGGGCAAACGGATGGTCTGCATCGTGACCACGATGGGCGCGCTCTTGGCGTCCGGAAGTCTCACCGTACCCACAGCTTGTTTACTGTCGATCTGTAAGCCCCACGCCGAGCCCGTACGCTTCATGTTCAAGCTGACTTGGTCAAGCTGTGTGCCAAATCCGGTCAACTTGCCCACTTTAAAATCCGCACTGCTGAGCATTTGCTTTGCACTGCCTCCCGGGTCCTTGCCTGCATACCGCTCCACCAGAGCCTGCCAGGGTGCTATATCCAGTTCCGACAAGACGCCGCGAATGCGTACACCTTTGGTGGGCGGCAACACCGGGGTGCCTCCCCCCAAAAACAACTCCCCCCGCCCGTCTTCAAACTTGCCATTGGGTGCGGCAAACGTCAGGTTGGCCAGATCGCCATAGTCAAACCAGTAGCGGCGCTCGGCCCCCTGCAAGGTCATGCGAAATACTGTGTCGCGGACTTCATTGGCAGCCAGGCCGAAAGGAGCAGGTAAATCGATTACCGCTCCGCGCAGATTGGAGTTGACCCGCAACTGACTGTCCGCGCCGTCCAGCGTGAGCTGCAACTGATAAGGCAAGACACCACTCACGGGAATTTGCTGATTGAACTTGAGCCAGTCGGTCAACTGTTTAACACCGACCTGACCGTTAGCCACCACACGCGTGTTCAGCCTGCCGGGTTTGCCATCGGCATAAATCTGCGCCGTGACAGGACGATCGAACGCCCGTGCGCTGATGCCTTTACCACTCAGGCCTTTATCACTGTCAAAACGAAAGGCGCCCTTGAGTTGCGTCAGCTCAAACTCGGGCTCGCTGATTTTCAAGCGCGCCTTGTCAGTGTTGAAGTCGACTAGAATTTTCGGCTCTACGTCTTTTTCCAGAGGGATATCGAGGTCGACACGGCCTTTGAGTGGGCCCTCGCCCTGCCATCCGGCAAAGGTTTCAGCGGTGCCGATGGGGGCCTCCTGAAGAATTTTCAGCCCATCGCCCAGACCACCATCAAAATCGCCGTTCAACAACAAATGGCTGACTTTTCCGGTGGGAACATGCGGGATGCTGACCGCTACATTACGTACCTTGGTGGAGAGCAACAGGCCTTTGCTGGCCATGATGCGTACACCGCTGTCTTCGATAAATACATCACCCGAAACATCGCGCACGTGAGGCCAACCGGGTTGAAAGGCCAACTCGACCCCGTGCACTTTGAAAAATAGACTTATATTGCGCGCTGCTGCAACTGCATCGTGGCTGAGCGAACCTTGATACTGAAAGAAGCCCTCTTCAACTGCACCTTTGATAATGGCCGTGCTCAGCCATTCAGTGAGTGCAGGACTCAAGACTTCGGGCAGGTACTTGGGAGTGAAGCGACCATCACCATCGGTCAGCCCCACCCGCAGATCCATGTAGTCCTCTGACGAATGATCCAGATGAATGCGGATCAGGAAGTCAGCAGCAATCTTGCCCTCTTCGCCCAGCACTTTGATATAGGGTGCAATCAGCGTGAAGGCGTTCTTGTCCAACGTCCACTTGAGCAAGGCGTTGGCTTGAAGGTACTGCCAGGGTTTGGCGAAGATCGGGTCCAGGTGCAGCGAAAAATCCTTGCTGTCGAGCCGCAGCTCACCCTTGCCCAAATCACCACTGATCAAACCGCTGACATTGCGTGCCGCCGGTGCGCCGTGAGTGGCATTGAAACCCACCTGCTGCAGGTTGGCAGCAAAACTCAGTTTTTGATCATCCGGGGCATGAGGCCGGTAGTCGGCCAATACATTGCGCAAGGTGCCGGTAACGTTGAGTTGATCAATGACTTGGGCAGCGGCTTGCGGCACAGGCGCCAGCGAATCCATCAGCGCTGTGAGGGGGGTCAGGTCAAGGTGATCGGCCTGCAAGTGCCAGCGCTCTTGCGCCGGGTCATTGGCAGCAAACTGCTGCAACTGCATGCGGGTTTCCCAGCGTTTATCACCCAGGTTCACCGCCAGCGAGTCGAGGACGACATTAAATCCCTGCTCGCCGCGCTCCACCCAGGCACGCAAGGCCAGATTATCGAAGGTTTGGGCTTTTCGCTCTGCATAAGCGCCACGCAAGGTGGGTGCATTCAAACGCGCAACTGCGCGCTGTACCGACCCTTTGCTCCAGTCAAACCACAGCTCGCCACCCGCTTTGAGTTCTGACACTTTCCACGGGTTGATCAGCGAGGCCGGCAGCCATTTGGCCCAATCACTTTGAGGCAGGCTCACATAGGCCTGAGCCGCAGCATCGCGCCAGTGACTGGCCTCTATTTGGGTTTTGACACTCAAAGCCACAGGCTGGCCGTCGGGCAAGGTCAAGCGCGCATCGAGCCGCTGATCCGACGCGCCCACATCCAGCGTCAAGCCAACATAGGTCAGGGTCAATGGCGCTTGTTTGTAAGGTTCAAGGGTCACCTGACTGTCGAGCACCGACAGCCGCGCCACACGCTGCAATTGATTGAGAAGTTGTTCAGGATCGAGGGGTTGATCATCCTGCACCGGCACGCCTTCAAAGGCCCAGTGACCGGCCTGATCCTGACGTGCGCTCAACTGCAACCCGTTGAGCTGCAGATGGGCGATGCGAATATCGCGATGTAACAGGCTGGACCAGACATCGGGCACCACCTGCACCTGATCAAGACGCAGAGCATGGTTGCCCTCGCCGACCATCACGTCATGGGCCATCAACACCGGCGCCATTCCACTCCAGCTGCCTTCAAGGCTGCCAATGGTCAACGGCATGCCCAAGGCATCACGCGCCTTGTTTTGAAGTTCTACGCGGTACTCGGCAATCAGCGGCGTGAGCTCACGCCCCAAACTGACATACAACGCCGTGATCACCAGGACCACAGCACTTAGTCCCAGCCCCCAGCGGGTCAGCGCGGCAAAAAAGCGTGGCAGACGCTCCATGTCATGTTGCCCCTTTTATCATTGATCGCAGGGGCCGAAACGGCCCTCTGTTTTTACCCTGCATGGCCCGTGGCTGTTCAGAGCAGCACCACATCGTATTGTTCCTGGGAGTACATGGTCTCAACCTGAAAACGTATCGTACGGCCTATGAACCCTTCAAGCTCCGCGACGTTGCCTGACTCTTCGTCAAGCAAACGATCAACTACCTTCTGGCTGGCCAATACACGATAGCCAACCGCCTGATAAGCACGAGCCTCGCGCAAAATTTCACGGAAGATCTCGTAACAGATGGTTTCCGGAGTCTTTAGTTTGCCCCGTCCCTGACAGCACAAACACGGCTCGCAGAGCACCTGTTCCAAACTTTCACGGGTACGTTTGCGAGTCATCTGCACCAGGCCCAACTCGGTAATACCGATGATATTGGTCTTGGCATGATCCCGTTCGAGCTGTTTTTCGAGGGTGCGCAAGACCTGACGCTGGTGCTCTTCATCTTCCATGTCGATGAAGTCGATAATGATGATCCCGCCCAGATTGCGCAGACGCAATTGCCGCGCAATGGCGGTAGCCGCCTCAAGATTGGTTTTGAAAATGGTTTCTTCAAGATTGCGGTGGCCGACAAAAGCGCCTGTGTTGACATCAATCGTGGTCATGGCTTCGGCAGGGTCGACTACCAGATACCCACCGGACTTGAGTGGCACCTTACGATCCAGGGCTTTCTGGATTTCGCCTTCAACGCCATACAGATCGAAAATTGGCCGTTCACCCGGATAATGCTCAAGGCGATCAGCGATTTCCGGCATGAGTTCAGCCACAAACTGCGTGGTTTTCTGGAAGGTTTCTCGCGAATCGATACGGATTTTCTCAATCTTTGGGCTGACCAGGTCGCGCAGTGTCCGCAGCGCCAAGCCCAGGTCTTCATAGATCACACTCGGGGCGCCAGCGGTTTTTATCTGCAAACCGATTTGATCCCACAGACGCCGCAGGTAGCGAATGTCCATCAGAATCTCATCTGCCCCGGCTCCTTCGGCCGCCGTGCGCAGGATAAAACCACCGGCTTCCTTGATACCTTCCTGAGCCACGCAATCACTGACCACCTGTTTCAGGCGATCACGCTCGGCTTCATCTTCAATTTTCAGCGAAATGCCGACATGAGCCGTACGCGGCATGTACACCAGGTAGCGCGAAGGTATGGACAGCTGTGTGGTCAGACGCGCACCTTTTGAGGCAATCGGGTCTTTGGTCACTTGCACCACCAGACTTTGACCTTCATGCACCAGTGCACTGATGCTTTCAACCGCCTGACCTTCACGCAGGGAAATTTCAGAGGCGTGAATAAACGCCGCACGGTCCAGACCGATATCGACAAAGGCGGCCTGCATGCCGGGCAGAACCCTGACTATTTTGCCTTTATAGATATTGCCAACAATGCCACGGCGCTGGGTCCGTTCGACGTGCACCTCTTGTAGAACACCGTTCTCTACCACCGCCACGCGCGATTCCATCGGCGTGATGTTGATCAGGATCTCTTCACTCATGGCTGGGTCTCGTTCAGGCGTCATCACAGTAGTGCCACGTCTCGTAGGTGCGGTATTCAGCGCACGGTAAGGTTTTGCCAACAGGGTATGCCGAAATGCCCCAACAGTTCTGCGGTTTCGCATACGGGCAAGCCCACGACACCGGAATAACTGCCATTGAGGCCCGCCACAAACACCGCACCCAAGCCTTGAATGGCGTATCCGCCAGCTTTGTCCTGCGGCTCTCCGCTGGCCCAATAAAGGCTCGCTTCTTGTTTACTGATGTCTCGAAATCTCACTCGACTGCGCACCACACGGGTCTCACAGAGCTGGCTATCAATGACCGCAATGGCCGTGAGCACATCATGTTCACGCCCTGAAAGTGCCTTAAGCATAGCCATGGCATCAGCCTGATCGACCGGCTTGCCGAGAATTCGGCCCTCCAGCACCACGGCCGTGTCGGCACCCAGCACGCAGAACAAGTCCGGGTGGATCGATTTCAGCAATACATTACGTCCAGCCTGAGCCTTCTCGCACGCCAGGCGTTCGACATAGGACTCAGGGGTTTCGTTGACGAGTGGGGTTTCGTCAATGGCGGCAATGACCGTGCTGAACGGCACATCGATTTGAGTCAATAACTCGCGTCTGCGCGGTGACCCGGAAGCCAGATAAAGCGAAAGCATCGAGACATCTCCTTGTCATAGTGCACAAACCCGGAAATGGCTCGCGCTCCTGTTAATTGATTTTGAAGCGTCGGCGCAGGCCGCGCAGACCATAGCTGACCCACGGCCACAGTAGCGCGCTGACCAGTGCCGGCAAGACCAGTGCAAGCGTCGGCTGACGGTTACCGGTCAAGGCACTTAGCCATAGTTGAGCCAACTGAGCCAGCCCAAAAATGACAAGCAACACCAAACTTTGCTGCCACATCGGGAACATTCGCAAACGCTGTTGAAGCGTCAGTACCAGAAAAGTGATGAGCGTCAGGATGAGTGCGTTCTGCCCCAGTAAAGTGCCATACAGCACATCTTCGGCCAAACCCAGGCACCACGCAGTGACCATGCCAACTTTATGCGGCAGGTACAGCGCCCAGAAGGTCAACAGCAACCCCAGCCACAAAGGCCGGAGCACCTCCATGAATTGCGGCATGGGTGAAATGCTGAGCAACAGGCCGATGGCGAATGTCAGCCAGATGATCCAGCCATTACGTGAACGGGTATTCGCCATTATTGCCTCTCCCGAGTCGTGGCCGGCGCAGCGGCTGGCGGGTTGGGTGCGGCAGGGGTTGGCGCTGGAGACGGTTTTTTCGCCGCCGCTGGCACTGCAGCGCGAGTAACCGGCGCAACGGCAGGAACAGGTGCCGCGACTGGAGCAGGCACAGCGGCTGGTGCAGTCGCAGCGACTGGAGCCGGCGCAACGGCAGCTGGCTTGGGCACCGTGGCCGGAATAGTGGCCGGAGCAACACCACCCTGCTCTGCGTCCTGAGCCTGGGCCGCTTCATTGGCGCGCTCTTCCGGCGTGCGGCTGTCGCTGAAAACCAGCAGCAAGTAGCGGCTACGGTTCAAGGCCGCTGTGGGAACGGCGCGAACAATGGCAAACGGTTGGCCGGAGTCGTGAATCACTTCTTTGACCGTCGCAACCGGATAACCCGCAGGAAAGCGCTGCCCTAGCCCTGAGCTGACCAGTAAATCGCCTTCTTTGATATCGGCTGTGTCCGCGACATGGCGCAACTCCAGACGCTCGGGGTTACCCGTACCGCTGGCAATCGCACGCAAGCCGTTACGGTTAACCTGTACCGGAATGCTGTGGGTTGTATCGGTCAGCAACAAGACACGAGAGGTATAGGGCATCAACTCAACCACTTGCCCCATCAAACCGCGAGCATCGAGTACAGGTTGGCCAAGCACGACACCGTCCCGCTCACCCTTGTTGATGATGATGCGATGGGTAAAGGGGTTCGGGTCCATACCGATCAACTCGGCGACTTCAACCTTTTCGTTGACCAGCGCCGAAGAATTCAGCAACTCGCGCAAACGAACGTTCTGCTCAGTCAAGGCAGCCAGTTTTTGCATGCGGCCTTGCAGCAGAATGTTTTCGGTTTTGAGTTTCTCGTTCTCAGCCACCAGTTCAGTACGGCTGCCAAACTGACTGGCAACGCCCTGAAACAAGCGCTGTGGCAAGTCAGTGATCCAGTAGGACTGCATCAGCACCAGCGACATTTGGCTGCGCACGGGCTTTAGCACCGTGAAACGGGCATCAACCACCATCAGCGCGACCGACAGTACGACCAGCACTAACAGGCGTACACCCAACGAGGGGCCTTTGGCGAAGAGCGGTTTAATAGGCCGCTCCTCCCGGGCAAGTGTTCAATGTATTCATACGGCTTCAAAGCGGCCTGGATGAAGATTGACAGAAGGTAAACGCCAAAAGGCAGCACTGCAAAGTGCTACCTTTTGGTGATAACCGTAGAACTGCACCAGACGATCTTATTCGCTGGAAAGCAGGTCCATCGTGTGTTTGTCCATCATTTCCAGTGCACGGCCACCACCACGAGCAACGCAGGTCAGCGGGTCTTCGGCGACGATCACCGGCAGACCGGTTTCCTGGGCCAGCAACTTGTCGAGGTCACGCAACAGGGCGCCACCACCGGTCAGTACCAAACCACGCTCGGCGATGTCCGAAGCCAACTCTGGCGGCGATTGCTCCAGAGCGCTTTTCACGGCCTGAACGATGGTTGCCAGCGACTCTTGCAGAGCCTCAAGCACTTCGTTGGAGTTCAGGGTGAACGCTCGGGGTACGCCTTCTGCCAGGTTACGGCCGCGCACGTCGACTTCACGCACTTCACCACCCGGATAAGCTGTACCGATTTCCTGCTTGATACGCTCAGCGGTCGATTCACCGATCAGGCTGCCGTAGTTACGGCGCACATAGGTAATGATCGCTTCGTCGAAGCGGTCGCCACCAACCCGCACTGACTCGGCGTAAACCACACCGTTCAGGGAGATCAAGGCAATTTCAGTGGTCCCGCCACCGATATCGACGACCATCGAACCGCGTGCTTCTTCAACCGGCAAACCGGCACCGATGGCGGCTGCCATTGGCTCTTCGATCAGAAACACTTCGCGGGCACCGGCACCCAGTGCCGATTCACGAATAGCGCGACGTTCGACCTGAGTCGATTTGCATGGCACACAAATCAGAACCCGAGGGCTTGGTTGCAGAAAACTGTTTTCGTGCACTTTGTTGATGAAATACTGCAGCATCTTTTCGCAAACGCTGAAATCAGCGATCACGCCGTCCTTCATCGGACGAATGGCAGCAATGTTGCCCGGTGTACGGCCAAGCATACGCTTAGCCTCGGTGCCAACGGCAACGACACTTTTCTGGTTACCGTGCGTCCGAATAGCCACAACCGATGGCTCATTCAGGACAATACCGCGCTCACGCACGTAAATAAGGGTGTTGGCAGTGCCCAGGTCAATGGAAAGATCGCTGGAAAACATGCCACGCAGTTTCTTGAACATGGGAAAGGGACCCTAGGCAACGCGTGGGTAAAAAAGTGCGGCAAACTCTAACAACGACAGGGATTTTGGGCAAGGCGCCAATATGTTAAATTGGCAGCTTTTCAGAGCACCAGCCCCCACAATCGCGGCCATTAGACCGTAGAAATGCGGTAGTGTTCCGACAATCTAACACACGGATAGCATCCGTCTTGTTTTCCACTGGAGAATCCCATGGCGCTTGAACGCTCCGACGTGGAAAAAATCGCTCATTTGGCCCGTCTGGGTCTCAATGATGCCGATATTCCACGCACCACCGAAGCTCTTAACAGCATTTTGGGGCTAATTGACCAGATGCAGGCTGTCGATACCACGGGTATCGAGCCTCTGGCTCACCCCCTGGAAGCCAGCCAGCGCCTGCGTGCAGACGTCGTGACTGAGACTAATCATCGCGAGGCGTACCAGTCCATCGCACCGGCGGTCGAAAAAGGCCTCTACCTGGTTCCTAAAGTCATCGAGTAAAAGGAAAGAGCCTGCATGCATCAATTGACTCTGGCCGAGATCGCTCGCGGACTCGCCGATAAAAAGTTTTCTTCCGAAGAGCTGACCAAGACCCTGCTGGCGCGTATCGCTCAGCTCGATCCTCAGCTCAACAGTTTTATCACCCTCACCGAAGACCTCGCCCTAGAGCAGGCCAAGGCCGCCGACGCACGTCGCGCCAACGGTGAAACCGGCGCTCTGCTGGGCGCGCCCATTGGTCATAAAGACCTGTTCTGCACCCTGGGCGTGCGCACCAGTTGCGGCTCGAAGATGCTCGACAACTTCAAAGCCCCGTATGACGCCACCGTGGTGTCCAAGCTGGCAGCTGCCGGTGCTGTGACCCTTGGCAAGACCAACATGGACGAGTTCGCCATGGGTTCGGCCAACGAATCGAGCTACTACGGCGCGGTCAAAAACCCGTGGAACCTTGAGCACGTGCCCGGTGGTTCGTCGGGGGGCTCGGCAGCCGCCGTTGCTGCCCGCCTGTTGCCCGCGGCAACCGGTACCGACACCGGCGGTTCTATCCGACAGCCGGCAGCGCTGACCAACCTCACCGGCCTGAAACCGACTTACGGTCGCGTCTCACGCTGGGGCATGATTGCCTACGCGTCCAGCCTTGATCAGGGCGGCCCTTTGGCGCGCACCGCTGAAGACTGCGCTATTTTGTTACAAGGCATGGCTGGCTTCGACCCGCAAGACTCCACCAGCATCGATGAGCCCGTGCCGGACTACAGCGCCACCCTCAACGGTTCGCTGCAAGGCCTGCGCATCGGCGTGCCTAAAGAGTACTTCAGCGAAGGTCTTGACCCTCGTATTGCCGAACTGATCCACACCAGTGTCAAAGAACTTGAAAAGCTCGGTGCCGTGATCAAGACCATCAGCCTGCCTAACATGCAGCACGCGATCCCAGCGTACTACGTGATCGCGCCGGCTGAAGCATCCTCTAACCTGTCGCGTTTTGACGGCGTGCGCTTCGGTCATCGTTGCGAAGATCCTAAAGACCTCACTGACCTGTACAAGCGTTCGCGCGCCGAAGGCTTTGGCCCTGAAGTGCAGCGCCGGATTCTGGTGGGAGCTTATGCCCTGTCCGCCGGCTACTACGACGCTTACTACCTGCAAGCTCAAAAAATCCGTCGCCTGATCAAAAACGACTTCATGACCGCTTTCAATGAAGTCGACATCATCCTCGGCCCAACCACGCCTAACCCGGCCTGGAAAATCGGCGCTAAAAACAGCGACCCGGTTTCTGCCTATCTGGAAGACGTGTACACCATCACCGCTAACCTCGCGGGCCTGCCAGGCCTGTCGATGCCAGCCGGTTTTGTTGACGGGTTGCCTGTGGGCGTGCAGTTGCTGGCACCCTACTTTCAGGAAGGTCGCTTGCTCAATGTCGCCCACCAGTATCAGTTGAATACTGACTGGCACACGCGCTCACCTGCCGGCTTCTGAGGAGAAACATATGCAATGGGAAGTTGTGATCGGGCTGGAAATTCACTCCCAGCTCGCCACCCAATCGAAGATTTTCTCCGGTAGCGCCACCACGTTCGGCTCTGAGCCGAACACTCAGGCCAGCCTGGTTGACCTGGGCATGCCAGGGGTTTTACCGGTGCTCAACGAAGAAGCCGTGCGCATGGCCGTGATGTTCGGCCTGGCGGTTGATGCCGAAATCGGTCAGCACAGCGTGTTTGCCCGCAAGAACTACTTCTACCCGGATTTGCCCAAGGGCTACCAGATCAGTCAGATGGAACTGCCTATCGTCGGCAAAGGCCATCTGGACATCACACTGGAAGACGGCACCGTTAAACGTGTCGGCATCACCCGTGCCCACCTGGAAGAAGACGCGGGTAAAAGCCTGCACGAAGATTTCAGCGGCGCTACCGGCATCGACCTGAACCGGGCCGGCACGCCGTTGCTCGAAATCGTTTCCGAACCGGACATGCGCAGCGCCAAAGAGGCCGTGGCTTACGTCAAAGCCATGCACGCGCTCGTTCGCTACCTGGGCATCTGCGATGGCAACATGGCCGAAGGCTCGTTACGTTGCGACTGCAACGTGTCGATTCGCCCGGTGGGTCAGGCCGAATTCGGTACTCGTTGCGAGATCAAGAACGTCAACTCGTTCCGCTTCATCGAAAAGGCCATCAACAGCGAAGTTCAGCGCCAGATCGAACTGATCGAAGACGGTGGCAAGGTCATCCAGCAAACCCGCCTGTATGACCCGAACAAAGATGAAACCCGCGCCATGCGCAGCAAGGAAGAAGCTAACGACTACCGTTACTTCCCCGATCCTGACCTGCTGCCGGTGGTGATCGAAGATTCGTTTATCGAAGACGTGCGCGCCACCCTGCCAGAACTGCCACCGCAAAAGCGCGAGCGCTTCCAGTCGCAGTTCGGGTTGTCGGCTTACGACTCAAGCGTACTGGCATCAAGCCGTGAACAAGCGGACTACTTCGAAAAAGTCGTCAGCATCAGTGGCGACGCCAAACTGGCGGCCAACTGGGTCATGGTTGAGTTGGGCAGCCTGCTCAACAAGCAAGGCCTGGACATTGATCAGTCACCAGTCACTGCCGAACAACTGGGCGGCATGTTGCAACGCATCAAGGACAACACCATCTCCGGCAAGATTGCCAAAGTGGTGCTTGAAGCAATGGCTAACGGCGAAGGCAGCGCTGACGAGATCATCGAAAAACGCGGCCTTAAGCAAGTGACAGACAGCGGCGCGATTGAAAAAGTGCTGGATGAAGTACTGGCTGCCAACGCAGAACAAGTCGAGCAATACCGTGCGGCAGACGAAGCCAAGCGCGGCAAGATGTTCGGCTTCTTCGTCGGTCAGGCCATGAAAGCGTCCAAAGGCAAAGCCAACCCGCAACAGGTCAACGAACTGCTGAAAAGCAAACTCGAAGGCTAAAGCAATGCGAAACCCGTAGCAGCTGCCGCAGGCTGCGTCCGATTGCGAAGCGATCGTAAATCAGGAACCGCGGTTCAAAGTTTGAATTGAACACTTCTGGTTTACGACGGCTTCGCCGCCGAACGCAGCCTGCGGCAGCTGCTACGGGCGGCATTTTTCATAGCAATATAAGGATTCCCCATGAAGCAGCTACTCGGCGCCTGCGCCCTGCTCAGCTTGCTCGCCGGCTGTGCCAGCCATGACATTGACCCTCGCGGTTATGACAAGACAGGCATGGCCTCTTATTACGGCGCTCGCCATCACGGCAAACGCACTGCCAGCGGTGAACCCTTCAACCAGCACGGTCTCACCGCCGCCCACCCCAGCCTGCAATTTGGCAGCCGGGTACTGGTGACCAACCTCAGCAACGACAAGTCTGTTGTGGTCCGCATCAATGATCGCGGCCCGCATACACGAGGGCGAATCATTGATCTGTCTCGTCAGGCCGCTCAACAGTTGGATATGCTGCGCAGCGGCACTGCTAAAGTCCGCGTGCAGGGCTTGAGCGATTAATCGAGGGGGTGGGTATTTTCGGGTTGAACGCATTATCTGCGTGGAGCTTGCTGCAATTGCTCGGCGGCCTTGTGCTGTTGATCGCCGGAGCACAACTGCTGGTGCGCTGCGCCGAGCACATCGCCGCTAAATTGAAGGTTCGCCCGCTACTCATCGGCTTGACCGTTGTCGCGATGGGCAGCAGCGCGCCGCAAATGACGGTCAGTCTGCAAGCGGCATTCAACGACACGGCAGACATTGCCGTCGGCAGTGTCATTGGCAGTAACATTTTCAACATCCTTGTCACCCTTGGCCTCTCGGCCTTGATCATTCCGCTGCGGGTATCGCGCCAACTGGTGCGAATCGACATCCCGTTGATGATCCTCGCCAGCGCCATGGTCTTCACGCTGGCCCTGAACCATCAGCTCGACCGTCTGGACGGGGTCTTGCTACTGGGCGGCCTGCTGATCTACCTGCTCCTGCTGCTGCACCAATCGCGCCACAGCGGCCATCATCACCCCCATCACGATCGCCCGCCGACGTCATGGCTACGCACGCTCTCGCTGATGGGTTGCGCGTTGCTGCTCCTGGGGATTGCCGGCCACCTGCTGTTGGGGGCGGCACTGGAGGTGGCCTCAGAACTCGGCTTGTCAGAACGCATCATCGGCCTGACCATTGTCGCCGTCAGCACCTCACTGCCCGAATTGGCGACCTCCTTGATCGCCGCGTTTCGCGGCCAGCGTGAAATAGCCGTCGGCAACGTGATTGGCAGCAACGTATTCAACCTGCTGGGGGTGCTTGGGCTCACCGCCCTGCTGGCACCCTCACCGTTATCCGTTTCGCCTAATGCACTGGCCTTCGACCTGCCAGTCATGCTCGGGGTCGCGGTACTGTGCTTGCCCGTGTTCTATAGCGGCTATCGCATCACACGGTTGGAGGGTTTGCTGTTTCTGGGTTTGTATCTGGCATATGGGCTGCACGTGGTGTCATTCACTACCGGCATGCCGCTGGCAAGCAAGCTCGAACACCTGATGTTCTTTTATATCCTGCCGGCATTGCTGGTGTTTGTGCTGTTGAGCGCCGTGCAAGCATGGCGTCGGCAGCACTGAAGCATGGTGTTAAATCCAGCCACCCCACTGCAACACAAAAATCCCGATGTTGGTGGTGATTGCCGCCATCAAGGTGGTGATCACGATAATCGCCGCGGCCAATTCATGATTGCCATTGGCCGCCCGTGCCATGACATAACTGGCGGCGGCCGTCGGGCTGGCGAAGTATAAAAACAACGTCCCCAGTTCAGCCCCGCGAAAACCACAGAGCCAAGCGCCCAAAGTAGCCAGCAACGGCAAACTGACCATTTTGACCAGACTGGCACTCACCGCTACCTTGCCGCTTTTTCGCAAGCTGGCCAGCGACAGCGTGCCGCCAATACAGATCAGCGCCAGCGGCAAGGTCATTGCGGCCAGGTATTCCCCAGAGGCCTGCAACCAGCCGGGCAGGCCAATCTTAAAGGCCGCAAAGGGTACAGCCGCCAACACACTGATGATCAGCGGGTTCTTGACCACACTTTTGCAAATGCTCCACGGGTCAGACTTGATCACCGGGCTGTAAACCGCCAGCACAATGGTCGACAAGGTGTTGAAGAGCAAAATCACCAGACCGGCGAGCACCGCTCCCAGCGAAATGCCGTAGTCACCGTACATGCTGGCCGCCAGCGCCAACCCGATAACCCCGTTATTACCGCGAAACGCACCTTGTGTGTAGATGCCACGGTCTTCACGCGGGCACCGCCAAATCGCCCAACCCCATGCCAATGCAAAGCTGACCAGCGTTGCCAGCGTGAAGTAGCCGAGCACTTTGGGCTGCATGGCAGCCCTGAGGTCAGCGTGCAAAATACCCAGAAACAACAACGCCGGCATGGTGACGTTAAACACCAGAGCCGACGCAGTATGGATAAAGTTGTCATTGATCCAGCCCACACGCTTGAGCGCCACGCCTAAAAACAACATGGCAAATACGGGGGCGGTAATAGAGAGCGTCTGAAGGAAAATGGCCAGCATGTCAGCACGCTCTAGGACGTAAGCAAGCTAACGGTATACCAGCTTTTTGGGCAAAGGTTAAGACAGGTCAAACGAACTGCGCACGCATCCAGGCCTGATATTCAGCCACACCTGGCTCCCCCTCACGAGGTGCCCAGTGGGCCAGCTCACCGTCTCCCACGGGTTGATAGGGCCCGGCTTTGCATTCAAACATCAAGCTGTCCGGTTCCAGTACCACCAAGGCATGAAACACACCTGGCGGCAGATCAACCCCAAGGCTATCACCGCCCGCTTGCAACACGCGCTTGTCGAGTACCTGACCGTCTTCATCGAAGATCAGTACCCCCAGTGTGCCCCTGAGCACCAACAAGGTTTCAGCCTTCTCGCTGCTCAAATGGCGATGCGGCGGCACATAGGTTGACGGTTGCAGCCCGACCACCATGCGATGGCAAGACTCCTGCATCTGATGCAGGTTGTGATGCTGGCGACCGCGAGGGTTACCGGCAGCTTTCTCGGCCAGATCGTCAAACAGTGATTTATCAAGAAAGCGTGGGCTAACCATAGGAAAAACGTCCTTGTTTACAAACCTTTAACCGCGTAAATGCCGGCAGCGTTACGCCAGTAGCCTTTGTAATCCATGCCATAACCAAAGATGTAACGGTCAATGCACGGCAACCCTGCGTAATCGGCTTTCAGGCCAGGGCTCGCTTTGCGGTCATGCTCTTTATCAATCAGTACGGCAGTATGAACTTGACGGGCACCCGCGTGCTTGCAGAAATCCACAATCGCGCTAAGGGTGTGACCCTCGTCGAGAATGTCATCAATAATCAGCACGTGACGGTCCATAAAGGACACTTCCGGCTTGGCTTTCCAGAACAGGTCACCGCCGCTGGTTTGGTTGCGATAGCGCGTGGCGTGCAGGTAAGACGATTCAAGCGGGAATTTCAGGTGGGTGAGCAGCTTGCCAGCAAAAATCAGGCCGCCGTTCATCACACAGAACACCACTGGATTGGTCTCAGCCATTTCGGCTGTGATTTGCGCGCCGACACGGGCGATAGACGCCTCGACTTCAGCTTCGGTGTACAGGCAGTCAGCCTCTCGCATGACTTGACGGATATGCTCGAGATCAGCAGACATGACGCTCTCCAGGGGGGGTTGTGCAAGAAAAGCGGGCAAAGGTACGCATCCGCATGGCTCAGATCAAGCATTTATGGACTAACGTGCACTAATGTCTGTAGGACATAACCTCGGATTAGATTAATCTAGGCCGGTTTTTTTGCCTGCCCCCCGGAGTCTTTCCCTATGCCCACTCTTGAGATCCGCCATCCGCTGATCCGCCACAAACTCGGCTTGATGCGCCGCGCTGACATTAGCACGAAGAACTTCCGTGAGCTCGCACAGGAAGTCGGCGCGCTGCTGACTTACGAAGCCACTAAAGATCTGACGCTCGAATCCTACGAAATTGCAGGGTGGAGCGGCAAAGTTATGGTTGAAAAAATTGCCGGTAAGAAAATTACCGTCGTACCTATCCTGCGCGCCGGTATCGGCATGCTGGAAGGTGTTCTGAGCCTGATCCCGGGTGCCAAAGTAAGTGCTGTAGGCGTTGCCCGCAACGAAGAAACCCTGCAAGCCCACACTTACCTGGAAAAACTGGTACCGGAAATCGATGAGCGTCTGGCGATGATCATTGACCCGATGCTGGCCACCGGTTCGTCGATGGTTGCCACCATTGACCTGTTGAAGAAAGCCGGCTGTAAAGAAATCCGCGCCATGGTGCTGGTTGCCGCGCCAGAAGGTATTGCAGCGGTTGAAGCAGCACACCCTGACGTGACCATCTACACCGCCTCCATTGATGAGCGCCTTGACGATCATGGCTACATCATTCCGGGCTTGGGTGATGCCGGCGACAAGATCTTCGGCACCAAGCAAAAGGACGCATAACATGCAGGACGAGTTCAACGACCCGCTCTGGCGCCAGATCATTTCTGGTGCGCAGATGCTCTTCGTGGCCTTTGGCGCGTTGGTGTTGATGCCTCTGATTACAGGCCTCGACCCTAACGTTGCGCTGTTCACGGCGGGTCTCGGGACTCTGCTGTTCCAGATCGTGACCCGGCGCCAGGTGCCGGTCTTTCTGGCGTCGAGTTTTGCGTTTATCACCCCGATCATTCTCGCCAAAGGCCAATTTGGCCTGGCAGCGACGATGGGCGGCGTCATGGCAGCCGGTTTCGTGTACACCTTTCTCGGGTTTGCAGTGAAACTCAAAGGCACCGGTTTTATTGACCGCCTTCTGCCACCCGTGGTGATTGGCCCGGTCATCATCTCGATCGGCCTGGCGATGGCACCGATTGCTGCGCACATGGCCATGGGCCGTGCGGAAGATGGCACCGAACTGATCCACTACCAAACCGCCATGCTGATCTCGATGCCAGCCTTACTGACCACCTTGATCGTGGCGGTATTCGGCAAAGGGATTTTCCGTCTGGTACCCATCATTGCGGGCGTTCTGGTCGGTTTTGGCATGGCGTTCTACTTCGGCGTCGTCGACACCGCCAAGATCGCGGCAGCCCCTTGGTTCGCCTTGCCGCACTTCACGGCTCCCGAGTTCAACTGGCAAGCAATTCTGTTTATCGTGCCCGTGGCGTTGGCCCCGGCCATTGAACACATTGGTGGCGTGATAGCCGTGGGCAGCGTGACTGGCCGCGACTACCTGAAAAATCCGGGCCTGCATCGCACGTTGTTTGGTGACGGCATTGCCACCACCGCAGCGGGATTGCTCGGCGGCCCACCCAACACCACCTACGCCGAAGTGACGGGCGCAGTGATGCTGACCAAGAACTACAACCCGAAAATCATGACCTGGGCAGCGATCTTCGCTATCAGCCTGGCCTTTATCGGCAAGTTCGGCGCATTGCTGCAAAGCATTCCGGTGCCGGTGATGGGCGGGATTCTGTGCCTGTTGTTCGGTTCGATTGCAGCCGTGGGCATGAACACCCTGATTCGCCATCAAGTCGACCTCAGTGAAGCGCGCAATCTGGTGATTGTGTCGGTGACTCTGGTGTTTGGTATTGGCGGCGTGCTGATCGGCACGGGGATGGGCCCGGAAGACTTCGGTCTTAAAGGCATCGCGTTGTGCGCCATCGTGGCGATCGCGCTGAACCTGATACTGCCGGGTAATGACAGTTGGAAAAAGAAGAAAGGTGATGAGCCGATTATCTAAATCGGCTTGACCCTCACCCTGCCTTGGCTTTTAGTCCCCTCTCCCTCTGGGAGAGGGTTAGGGTGAGGGGCTTTTGACCTTTAGAGCGCCATCGGCGCCCGTTCACATAATGTATTCAGCGCCTTGGCCCACTCAGGGTTGTCATTGAGACACGGCACAAGCACCAACTCTTCCCCCCCCGCCTCAATAAACTGCTCGCGCCCACGATCGCCAATCTCTTCCAGGGTTTCAATGCAATCGGCCACAAACGCCGGGCACATCACCAACACCTTCTTCACACCTTGCTTGGCCAACTCATCCAGACGTGCCTCGGTATAAGGTTCGATCCACTTCGCTCGGCCCAAACGCGACTGGAACGCGACTGACCATTGCCCCTCAGCCAAGCCCATGCGCTGCGCAAAAGCTTGCGCCGTTCGCAGGCATTGCGCCCTATAGCACGTAGCCATGACCGCAGGCGACGCATACTGGCAGCAGTCCTCACTCTTCAGGCAGTGATTGCCGGTGGGGTCGAGCTTATGCAAGTGCCGCTCGGGCAAACCATGAAAACTCAGCAGCAGGTGATCGTAATCCTGCTCAAGGTGCGGCCTGGCACTCTCCACCAAGGCATCCAGGTATTCAGGCTGATCATAAAACGGCTGCACAATTGAAAACTGCACCGCCAGCTTTTTGGTTTTGACCACCCGCTTGGCTTCTTCAATCACCGTAGTCACCGTACTGTCGGCGAACTGTGGATAAAGCGGCGCAAGCGTGACCTTTTTAATCCCTTGAGCCGCCAAACGGGTCAACACCGTTTCGATGGAAGGCTCGCCATAGCGCATGGCCAATTCCACCGGCCCCTGTTTCCACTCCTTGGTCATAGCCTGCTGCAAGCGCCGACTAAGGACTACAAGTGGTGATCCTTCGTCCCACCAGATGGACGCATAGGCATGGGCTGACTGCTCGGGACGCTTGATCAGGATCAGCGACACAATCAAACGCCTCAAGGGCCACGGCACGTCAATGACGTACGGGTCCATCAAAAACTGGTTCAAGTAGCTGCGTACATCCGCTACCGAAGTAGAGGCCGGCGAACCCAGGTTAACCAGCAAAAGCGCGTGCTCGGTCATGCAACATCCTATTTCAGAGGCGGGCGGACAAATCATCCAGCGCCGCACGTAAATCAGTGAACTGAAAAATGAACCCGGTGGCCAGCAATCGGGCCGGTGTCGCCCGCTGACCACCCAGCAACAACAGTGACAACTCACCCAAACCGACCCGCAGCACAAACGCGGGCAACGGTAAAAATGCCGGGCGATGCAACACTTGACCCAAGGTTTTGGCAAATTCGGCATTACGTACAGGGTACGGCGCGCAGGCATTATATGGGCCGGTCGCGGCATTCTCATGCACAAGAAAATCAATCAGAGCTATTTGGTCTTTGATATGAATCCACGGCATCCATTGCCGCCCATTGCCTATCGGGCCGCCCAGCGCCAGCTTGAAGGGCAGCAACAAACGTGACAAAAAGCCACCTTCAGCAGCCAGTACCAGCCCCGTGCGCACCAACACCACACGTATGCCCAATGCTTGAGCACGCTGCGCTGTTTCTTCCCAAGCGATACACAGATGGCTGGCGAAGTCGTCATTGACCGGAGGCGATTCCTCCGTCAGTTCGCGCTCGCCACCATCGCCGTACCACCCCACAGCCGATCCGGAGACCAATACCGAAGGCTTCTGTTCGCGGCTTTCAAGCCAGGCCACGAGTGTTTCAGTCAGAGTAATTCGACTGCTCCACAGCACAGACTTGCGCTTACGAGTCCACGGGCGATCTGCTATCGGCGCACCAGCCAAGTTAATGACCGCATCCAACGGTTCTTGACCCAGCTCTTCAAGAACGGCAACACCCCTGACTCCCTCACCACACAATTCCCTCACACGCTCAGGGCGCCGACTCAATACACTCAGGCGATAGCCTTTGGCCAGCCAATGCCGGCAAAGCTGGCGACCGATCAAGCCTGTACCGCCGGTCAGCAAAATGTGCATGAGGTGATCCTCGCTGTAAGTTTTATCGGATGCACTGGTCTATTTTTAAAGAAAGCCCAATCCTCAGGGCCTCTGACCTGAAAGAAGAATAGGCCAGACTGACCCGACAGGCGCACTAAAACCTATACTAATAAAATAATTTGTACAGGAATTAACGAGGCAGTAGTCTGTGCAAACTGGATCGAGGCCACTATGACTGTACCTATCGCAATTATCGGGGCCGGCATTGCCGGGCTTTCAGCAGCACGCAAACTTCACGATGCCGGACTCACGGTGCACTTGTTTGACAAAAGTCGGGGCAGTGGCGGACGGATGTCCAGCAAGCGCAGCGACGCCGGCTCACTGGATCTGGGGGCTCAATACTTCACTGCCCGCAACCCGCGCTTTGTTTCAGAAGTTAATCGCTGGCACTCCGAAGGCTGGGCCAGCGAATGGAAGCCGCATCTGTACAACAATCACACAGATGGTCAATTGACCCCTTCACCCGACGAGCAAACACGCTGGGTCGGCAACCCGCGCATGAGTGCAATTACCCGGGGCTTGTTAGGCCATTTGACCGCGAGCTTCATGTGCCGGATTACCGAGCTGATTCGCGGTGAAAAACACTGGCACCTGCAAGATGCCGAAGGCAATGACCACGGCCCGTTCAGTCATGTGATCGTGGCGACCCCGGCACCGCAGGCAACGGCCCTGCTCGCCACTGCACCCAAGCTTGCCAGTGCTGCCGCCGGCGTAAAAATGGACCCGACCTGGGCCGTGGTTCTCGCCTTTGAAACGGCATTGGACACGGTCATCGATGGTTGTTTTGTACAAGACAGTCCACTCGACTGGGTGGCTCGCAACAGCAGCAAACCCGGGCGTGACAGCAAACCGGACACTTGGGTTCTGCACGCAACCAGCGCGTGGAGCAAAGAACACATCGATATGCCCAAAGAAGCCGTCATCGAACATTTGCATGGTGCATTTGCCGAACTGATGCATATCACCGTTCCCGCACCGATCTTTACCTTGGCGCACCGCTGGCTGTATGCACGTCCTGCGGGAGCCCATGAGTGGGGTGTTCTGGCAGACTCCGATCTGGGCCTCTATGCCTGTGGCGACTGGTGCCTGTCCGGGCGGGTCGAAGGCGCATGGCTGAGTGGACAGGAAGCTGCCCGCCGGGTCATCGAGCGTTTGCAGTGAATCGCATCAACCCTCGCAAACTGCTGCTGTCCAAGTGGACAGCAGCCACGCCTGAACACCGCGAAAAACACTTCCTGGTCACCGACGTGTTTTGCGATGAGGAAGGCACCGTGCTCGATATCGAGCTGCAAGCGGTGCTGACCCAACGCACTCAGCGCATGCCCTGGCAACGTCTGCAGGACATGCAGACCTGGACAATGGGCTGGAAATAATAGACGCCCTCCCCCCTGCGAACCCCGCAACCTCACAAATAGCTGTACAAGTAATTTGACTTGTACAACGCCAAGCCTATGATGAACTCAAGTTGTACATCTTACAAAAGATGTACAAGAAATTCTTGGAGGTTCATGACATGGCCAACGACACCTCAACGCGTTGCAAGCCCAAAATCGCCATCAGCGCTTGCTTGCTGGGAGCGGAAGTTCGCTTTAACGGCGGCCATAAAGAGTCGCGGCTGTGCAGTCAGGCCTTGAGTGAACATTTCGATTTTGTGCCCCTGTGCCCTGAAGTCGCGATTGGTCTGGGCATTCCGCGCCAACCGATCCGTCTTGTCGGCGACCCGGCCATGCCCCAAGCAGTAGGCAGCGTCGACAGCACGCTGGATGTGACTCACGCACTGCATGACTACGGCGTGAGCATGGCGGCCACGCACACTGATATTTGCGGCTACATCTTTATGCAAAAGTCGCCTTCCTGCGGGCTTGAGCGGGTGAAGGTGTACCAGGATGGCGGCAGACCGGCAGAGTTGAGCGGGCGAGGCATTTATGCACAGGCCTTTTGCGCCGCGCATCCCGATTTACCGGTCGAAGAAGACGGCCGCTTGAACGACCCCATCCTGCGTGAAAACTTTCTTACCCGGGTATACGCCTACAGTGCGTGGCAAGACCTGCTCAAAGCGGGCCTCACCCGCCGCTCACTGACCGAGTTTCATGCGCGCTACAAATACCTGCTGATGGCCCACCATCCCGTGCAATACAAAACATTGGGCAACCTACTGGGCAGCATGGGGAAAGCGCCCCCTCAAGCCATTGCAGCGCAGTACTTCAGCGAACTGATGAAGGCGCTGAAAAAATGCGCGACCCGGCGCACTCATACCAATGTGCTGCAACACATTAGCGGCTACCTCAAGCAATCCATCAGCCGCGAAGACAAGCAAGAAATGCAGCAATTGATCGTGCAATACCTCAACGGCATTGTGCCGCTGGTCGTTCCGCTTACGCTGCTCAAACATCACTTTCGCCTGCACCCGGATCCCTATATTGCGCGTCAGGTTTATCTGCAACCGCACCCTGAAAATCTCAGCCTGCGTAATGCGATCTGACCATGAGTGATGACCGCCCCATGACGAATATTCCCGACAACGACTACAGCCAGGCACTCGCTGAAGGCTGGCGGCCGATCCGCGAAGTGGCCCGTATAACCGGCGTGAATGCCGTGACCCTGCGCGCGTGGGAGCGCCGCTATGGCTTGATCGTTCCGCACCGCACGGCCAAAGGCCACCGCCTGTTTTCGCCCGACCAGATTCTGCGCATAAAGCACATCCTGACCTGGCTTAACCGCGGTGTATCAGTGAGTCAGGTGAAACCGTTACTGGACTCTGCGCCCGCCTTCCACGAGCCTGCTGATAATGACTGGCAGGCGTGGCGGCAAGCCCTGACGCGGGCAATCAGCGAACTGTCCGAGCGCAAGCTCGATGACAATGTGAATCAGGTGATGTCGCTCTACCCTGCCCGCACACTCTGCAAACAACTATTAATCCCCCTGATCCGCGAGCTGGAACAACGCTGGCAGGGCCAGTTCGGCACGCAGCTGGAGCGCGCGTTCTTTAACTCCTGGTTACGCAGCAAACTGGGGGCGCGGGTTTACCACAATAATCGCTCAGTAAGCGGCGCCCCCGTTCTGCTGATCAACCAGTCGTCCCAACCCTTCGAAGCCGCTCTATGGCTGACCGCTCTGCTGGTCAGCAGCAGCCATTGCCCGGTTGAAGTCTTCGACACGCCAGTACCCGCGGGTGAGCTTGGGCTGGCTGTTGAACGCCTGAAAGCCCGTGCGGTAGTGCTCTACTCAAGCCAAGCCCTGAACACCCAGCTATTGCCCAAACTATTGGCCGGGATCAACTGCCCGATTGTGCTTGCCGGAACCTGTGTCCGTATCCACAGCACGGAACTGGCCATCACTACCACCGAAATTGCCGGATTGACGCTTGCCAACGACCCGCTTGAAGCCCACCAGCAACTCGACCAACTCGGTCTTATATAAGCGAGGAATTGACATGCAACTTATCTGGCTACGCAGCGACTTGCGTCAATCCGACAACACCGCACTGAGCGCCGCCGTCAAACGCGGCCACACCGTGGCCGTATACCTGATCAGCCCGCAACAATGGCTGAGCCACGACGATGCAGCGTGCAAAGTCGATTTTTGGCTACGCAATCTGGCCACTCTGAGCGACAGCTTGCAGGCACTGAATATTCCCTTGCTGATTAGAACGGCGGATACCTGGGATCAAGCCCCAGCCGTGCTCCTTGAGCTGTGCCAACAACACGGAATTGAAGCGGTACATGCCAATCAGGAATATGGCATCAATGAAACCCGCCGCGATGAAGCCGCCGCCAAGGCGCTGGAGGCCCAAGGCATAGAGTTTCACAGCTACCTGGACCAACTCCTGTTTCAGCCGGGTACTGTGCTCACGCAGTCGGGTACTTATTTCCAGGTCTTCAGCCAGTTCCGTCGGATCTGCTACAACCACCTGCACCGCGCACTCCCGCCAATCGTCGAGTCGCCTCAGGCACAAACAGCCGTAACCATCGAGCGCGATGCCATTCCACAATCGGTCGACGGTTTTATCCAGCCAACCGAGTCATTGCGCGCACTGTGGCCCGCTGGCGAGCGTCATGCCCAGCAACGGCTGGCGCACTTTGCCGATGAGCAGATCCATTACTACAAGGACGAACGCGATCTGCCCGCCAAACCCGGCACCAGCCAGATTTCGCCCTACCTTGCAGCCGGTGTCATTTCCCCTCGGCAATGTCTGCATGCGGCATTGCGAAGCAATCAGGGCGAGTTCGAAAGCGGCAGCCCAGGCGTGTATACATGGATCACCGAACTGCTGTGGCGTGAATTCTATAAACACATTTTGGTGGGCTACCCACGGGTTTCGCGTCACCGCGCCTTTCGCCTTGAAACCGAATTCCTGCCGTGGCGTGACGCCCCCGAAGAGTTGGCGGCCTGGAAAGAAGGCCGTACTGGCATTCCCATCATCGACGCGGCCATTCGCCAACTGCTGGACACTGGCTGGATGCATAACCGTCTACGGATGGTCGTGGCCATGTTCCTCACCAAAAACCTGCTGATCGATTGGCGCGAAGGCGAGCGCTTTTTCATGCAGCATTTAATTGATGGCGATCTGGCGGCCAATAATGGCGGCTGGCAGTGGAGCTCATCGACCGGAACTGATTCAGTACCGTATTTCAGGATTTTCAACCCGCTCAGTCAGTCCGAACGCTTCGATCCCGAAGGCCGCTTCATCAAACACTGGCTGCCGGAGCTGGCCGATCTGAGCAAAAAGGACATCCATAACCCATCCATTGCCGGCGGACTGTTTGGCGTGGCCGATTACCCACGGCCAATGGTCGACCTGAAAAAAAGTCGCGAGCGCGCGCTCACCGCTTTCAAAAATTTGCCGTCGCGGGCACTGGCGGTGGGTGGAGATGAATAAGTCCCGGCGTATCTGGCTCACAGGCGCTAGCAGCGGTATCGGCGCGCACATGGCCGAAGAACTGCTCAAAAGCGGCGCAACGCTGGCCTTGAGTGCACGCACTCTTGCACCGCTGCAAGCGTTATCCGACCGTTTCCCCGGCCAAGTCCTGCTGGTGCCGGGAGACTTGACCGACAGTGCACACGTGCGAGCAATCGGTCAGCAGATTGCTCAAGCCTGGGGTGCGCTGGACACCGTCATTCTCAACGCTGGCACCTGTGAATATGTCGATGTTCGCCATTTTGATGCCGCGCTGATCGAACGCGTAGTACGCACAAATTTATTGGCCAACAGCTACTGCCTGGAGGCTGCCCTGCCCTTGTTACGGGCAGGCCTGCGCCCGCACCTGGTCGGCGTCGTCAGTAGCGTGACCTTCTGGCCGCTGCCGCGGGCCGAGGCCTACGGCGCGTCGAAAGCCGGGCTGCGCTATCTGCTGGAGTCGCTGCGCATCGATCTGGCCCATGAAAACATCGACGTCACCCTGGTCAGCCCCGGTTTTGTCGACACCCCGCTGACTGAAAATAATGATTTCCCGATGCCCATGCGCTGGTCAGCGCCAAAAGCTGCACAGCATATATGCCAGCATCTGGACAAACGGCCTCTGGAAATCGCTTTTCCAGCGCTGTTTATCGCCATTCTGAAACTGCTGTCGAGTCTGCCTAAACGCCTGCAACTGGCACTAGGCAAGCGCCTGGCCAGAAACTCTGACGAGAAGCCATCATGAAAATCGCCATCATTGGCAGCGGCATCTCAGGGTTGACCTGTGGCTATCTGCTGCATAAAGAACACGACATTTGTGTGTTTGAGGCCAGTGATTGGGTAGGCGGTCACACCCATACCGTGGACGTCAGCGTACAGGGGCAGCGTTATGCCATCGACACGGGCTTTATCGTGTTCAACGACTGGACATACCCCAACTTCATCAAGCTGCTGGACCAACTGGGTGTGAGCTCAAAAGCCACAGAAATGAGCTTCTCAGTGTGCGACCCCAGCAACAACCTTGAATACAACGGCAACACCCTCAACAGTTTGTTTGCCCAGCGCAGCAATCTGTTATCGCCCGGTTTTTGGGGCATGCTGCGCGACATTCTGCGATTCAATCGTGAAGCGGTGCGCGATCTGCAAGAACAGCGCATTGCCGTCGACACCCGTCTGGGCGACTACCTGCAACAACGTGGCTATGGCGAGCGGTTCATCCAGCACTACATCGTGCCCATGGGCGCGGCCATCTGGTCCATGTCTTTGAGCGATATGCTGGCCTTCCCTCTGCAATTTTTTGTGCGCTTTTTTAAAAACCACGGTTTGCTAAGCGTCAGTCATCGCCCGCAATGGCGAGTCATTGAAGGGGGATCCAGCGCTTACGTAAAACCGCTGAGTGCAGGCTTTGCCGAAAAAATCCGCCTTGGCTGTCCAGTCACCGGAGTCGAGCGTGACAACCAAGGCGTAACGATTCACAGCCCCAGAGGCAGCGAACGCTATGACAAGGTGATTTTTGCCTGCCACAGCGATCAGGCGCTCACACTGCTGGCAAAACCCAGCGCAGCGGAACAGCAAATCCTCGGCGCCCTGCCTTACGCAGATAACGATGTTGTCCTGCACACCGACACGCGACTGTTGCCCGACAGGAAATTGGCATGGGCCAGCTGGAACTATCGACTAGGCAATGCCGGACAACACCGCGCCGCCGTCACGTACGACATGAACATTTTGCAAGGGATACAGAGCGATACCACGTTCTGCGTCAGCCTGAACCAGCGCGCAGACATTGACCCTGACAAGGTGCTGGCCAGCTACACCTACGCCCATCCGCAATACAGCCTCGATGCCGTGGCAGCTCAAGGCCGCTGGCCAGAACTGATGGGCGCGCAGCACAGCTATTACTGCGGGGCTTACTGGGCCAACGGCTTTCACGAAGATGGCGTGGTCAGCGCGTTGCGCGTCGCCCAAGCCTTCGGCCACCGGCTATGAACAGCGCCCTGTACAGCGGCTGGATTGCCCATCGACGCTTTGCGCCGACCACCCATGCTTTCCGTTATCAGATTGGCTTGCTGTACCTGGATCTGGATGAGCAAGACGCTGTGTTCGGGCTGTCACCGCTGGCAGGCAACAGCCGTTTTTCGCCCTTTTCATTTCGTGAAACCGATTACCTGAAGACCTACACCCACGCCGGCATGCGCCTGATCGATGCAGTTCGCCAACTCATCGGCGAAGCCCTTGGGCGCACACCCCAAGGTGCCATTCGCCTGCTGACGCAAGCCCGTAGCTGGGGGCTTTCGTTTAACCCGGTCAGCTTCTTCTACTGCTATGAAGCTGACGGACAACTGGCCGCTATCTTGTGCGAAGTGAGTAACACACCGTGGCGCGAGCGTTATCACTACGTGCTCCCGGCAGTCGGTGACGGTCACCAGTACGTTGCCGTGGCCAAGGCCTTTCACGTGTCACCTTTCTTGCCGCGTGACCTGCAATACCGCATGAGCTTCAGCCCGCCTGATACACGGCTCGGCGTGCACATGGCCGACTGGCAAGGCGAACTGAAACTGTTTGATGCCACCCTGAACCTGCACCGCAGCACGCTTGATCGCGCTGGGCTGCATCGCTACCTGCGCCAATTCCCGTGGATGACGGCCAAGACCTGTCTGGCCATTTACTGGCAAGCGTTGCGCCTTTTTATCAAACGCACACCGATTTTCCCCCACCGGGCCGCCGACGGCGTATTACGCATTGCCGCCCAGCAACCAGAGAATAAACGTCATGAAAAGCCCTAGCCTGGTGAGCAAGATTTCTCGGTTCAGTACCTTTAACCTGACCAGTGGGCTGCTGCGCGAAGGCGTGATGCGCCAGCTCAGCCAACTGCACAAGGGTCTCTTGGTTATCTTTGAAAACGGCGTGCGCCAGACCTTCGGCGACAACACCTCAACATTGGTCGGTGAAGTACAGATTCATGATCCGAGTGTGTGGGGCATGATCGCCAGCAAAGGCTCCATTGGCGCTGGCGAGGCGTTCATTCACGGCTACTGGAGCTCACCCGACCTGACCCGAGTCATCCGTGTACTGGTCAGCAATATGGATGTGCTCGATGCCATGGAAGGCGGCTTGGCACGATTGGGCCGTCCTTTTATCGGGGCATTACACTGGGTTAATCGTAATACCCGCACAGGCTCGCAAAAAAATATTGCCGCACATTACGACCTTGGCAACGAGATGTTCGAGCAGTTCCTTGACCCGACCATGATGTACTCAGCGGCTCAATTCCTCAGCCCTGACGACACCCTGGAGCAAGCGCAGCTCAATAAACTGCAACGTATTTGCCAAAAACTCGACCTCAAACCTCAAGACCATTTGCTCGAAATCGGTACAGGCTGGGGCAGCATGGCGATCTATGCGGCACAGCACTACGGGTGCAAGGTCACGACGACCACGCTGTCCAAGGAACAATTCGATTACACCCAAGCGCGGATCGTTGCACAGGGCTTACAGAATCAAGTGACACTGCTGCTGGAAGACTACCGCGATCTCACCGGGCAATACGACAAGCTGGTCTCCATTGAAATGATTGAAGCCGTTGGCCATCGTTTTTTACCTGTCTACTTCAAACAGTGCTCGCACCTGCTCAAAAGCAACGGATTGATGTTGCTGCAAGCCATCACCATTCGTGATCAGCGTTATGAACAGGCAAAAAACAGCGTGGACTTTATACAGCGTTATATCTTCCCTGGTGGCGCCCTGCCCAGCCTGCAAAAAATGCTCGAAATCATCACCCGCGAAACTGACATGAATTTGATGCACATGGAGGACTTTGGGCTGCACTACGCCAAAACCCTGCGCTTGTGGCACGAAAACTTCCGTCATGCCCATGGCCGTCTGAACGAACTGGGCTACGACGAATACTTTCTACGCTTGTGGGAGTTTTACCTGTGCTACTGCGAAGGCGGATTTCTTGAGCGCAGCATAGGCACAGCGCAACTGTTACTGGCAAAACCTGCCGCCATGCCGCAACCCGTGCTTGGGCGCCTTGATGCTTAAAACCCTGATCAACGCCGGGCTGTTTCAGCTCGGCTGGTTTGCCTGTGTGTTGGGCGGCAACAGCCCGTGGCTATTGCTCGCCTTTGCGGCGTTAGCAGTACACGTTCTGTGGGTAAGCCGTTCTTGGAGCGAAATCCGTTTGATAGTGGCCGTCTGTGTGATCGGTACGCTGGTGGACAGTGTATTGCTCAACGCCGGGGTATTTGAGTTCAAACACGCAAGCGTCTTGATTCCACTCTGGCTGATCGTGCTCTGGGCCTTATTGGCAACCACATTGAGGCATTGCCTGGCATGGACAGCCCGACCTGTCTGGCGGGCAGCGTTATTGGGGGCCATTGGCGGGCCGTTGTCGTATTACGCGGGGCAACGGATGGGGGCCGTATCGTTCGGATATGGCCTATGGCCTACGCTGGCAATGTTATCCGTCATTTGGGCGGGGTTGTTTGTGGTATTGCAAGGGTTGGCAGGCAGGCATGTTTAGCACCTTAAGTACCGTGAAGCGCTTGGCTTGAGCCTCTGCAGCACATCGAGACCAATCAATAAAACCCTGCTTGATCATTTAATGAGTTATTAACGCAACACATGCAACGACGGGAATGCAATGAATACTAATATAAATACTGTAGGAATTATCTGAAACTTTACCTGCGCACTGGATATACCACTCAAAAAAAGTCAACCTCCTCGACAGCCCTCGCCACCCAGCTTATTCAACTAATACTGTGCTACCCACGCGAACGACCGAGGCAGCCTCAGAATGAAGCCGCGCGATTATTAGTTAATTTATTCCCTCGCGCTTAGGTTTATCTGCCTGCTGGTTTAAATGAAACGAATTAAATGAAAAAAATAGTTGCTTAGGGAAACTCTGAAAATGACTTCCAAATCTGGTGTAACACCCGCCTGACACGAACACCACGGTCGAGTCCCGATGAAACAGATGTCCTTCGGCGATGCCGAGTACGCCGGCAAACGTAAGCAGACCCGCCGCGAGCGCTTCCTGATCGAAAGGGACAAGGCCGTGACTCAGCGAGAAGAAGCTGTGTGCTGGCGGTTGGTGTGATGAGGCCAAAGCACCTGATAACCGTACTTGCAGGCATGATCCTGATCACCTGCGATAGTGGCACCGGCCTTGTACGCACGAGCGATAAGGCTCCTTTAAAGCCGCTTGACGATTTCAAAGCGGACTTGGCCTTTACCTGCGTTCACGAAGCTATTCCTGCGCCTTCGGCCGACACCGATGTGGTTTTTAAATACGCTCACTGGCTGCAAAAAAACAACCTGTACAAGCAGGACAAAACAGTGGATGCCGAGATTAAGCGTCTTTACCGCATTGCCGCCGAAAACGGTCATTTCATGGCTAATATCAACTTGCAAAATGGCAAATTTGCGCTCCGTAACGCGGAGCATCTGCGCCTGAGTCAGCAGTTGATCGACGCCAATGTGGCTACGGGTTACTACTTTATTGGCCGCTTCCTGAAGCACGGTTCGGCCGGGTTGGAGTGGGATCAAAATATGGCGCTGCGCTACTTTCGTAAGGCGGCGGATATGGGCAGCGCAGATGCTCAATACTATGTAGGAGACAAGCTTTACTACATCAATATTGCTCCGAAAATAGTCGCCGCAATGTATCGTTGCGCTGCAGAACAGGGCAATAGTGAGGCTTCTGTAGCACTCGGCGTTCATCTTAAAGATGAACGCCATGAACATGAAGAAGTACTTGAAGCATTTCAACTTGGAATAGCTGCTGGCTCTAGCACTTCAGCTTCGTTAATGCATGAAGTTTTTAGTAACCCTTCATCAAATGCCTTGCCCTACCTTGGCCAACAAGAAGACCTCGAACGAGCCGATCGCTATAAAAAAATAGGGCGGATTCTTACTAGAAACTTTTACGCGGATCCCACCGTTCCAGAAATCAACGAAATTGTCCCCCTCCCCCCAGCCAAACTCCCCGCTTGGGACGGCAAGCTGCAATCGGTTGAAGTATGGCTGGCCAATGTACCGCCGCCCAAACCCACGCCACAACTGATCCAGCAATTGGCCAAAACCAAAACTCTGGATCCGGCCACCGGCGAACCGATGCCAAGCTCTTCCTCACACAGCGAAAACTAATTTCTGAAGCCGACTTGCAGCAGCGGCTAAGCCTGCCCGCAGAGGCAACTACAACTAAATGGAGCAACACCATGAGCACACCTAAAAAAGACGATGTGACGATTACGTTTGATATAGCCCCGCAATTGCCTGAAGTAGAGGGTGAAAGCATTGTTCAGTCCGACGTCCAAGGCCTGATTAGCGCAGCTCATTCATAGGGCAACCTGGTGAAAAAATTGAGGGCGGTTTGAAGTGCATTTGTCCTGACGGGGTAACGATAAGCTTGATTGACGGTGATATCACCATCTATCGAATGGACTTTTTTGAGGGTGGCCATATCGAGGTCGCGTATTCACAAGAAGGCCAAGTGAAGGGATTTACCGGTCGAAACGTTAACCAGACGCTGAACCAAAACAACGCACTTATGGTTAGACGACTCCATTCGCCAGCGCCCTGAAATAACGGCGCGCCAGTCAGTACTCACGACTAAACACTCTTTACAGTCAATGAATCTCAGGAAATATCATGCGTATTTTGAAACGATGGAAGGCTCTCCTCATCAGCCAATGGTTAAGTGCGGCGGGTCTCGGCCTAATGATCATGGTGCCCCCTGTACAGGCCCAAACTACACCGAAGGCCGCTCAAGAGATTCAGGGCTTGCTCGACTTTGTCGAGCACAGTGAGTGTCTGTTTGTGCGCAACGGCAAAGAATACCCGGGTGCCCAGGCGAGTGCCCATTTGGGTAAAAAGCTGGCTTATCTCGAAGGCAAAAACCGGGTGAGCAGTGCAGAAGACTTCATTGATCTAGGGGCCACTAAAAGCAGTATGACGGGCACTGCCTATGAGGTTCGATGCCCGACAGGTGTACAACTGGCGAGCCTTTGGCTTACCACAGAGCTAAAAAGGCAACGACAGCTTCGACCGTAGGGTGTGACACGGGATTGCTATTGTTCATCGCTTCAACTCTGTTGGTTTTTACCGTTGCATAGAGGGGACGGGTATTCTTTGAGCTACTAAAAATCAGAGACACTATAAAGACCTCCGACAACAGGGAAGTTTTAACGCCATTCGTTTGATTCACTTTAGTGAAACAGAGATTACCACTCAAGCAGTTGAATACCTCTCTAACAATGGCTTTCTCAGCGGCCGTCTTTTCCCCGGTCGGGGCGCAACATCAATCAGCAATAAGAATCCCCCTTCGGGCCGACATGACATTTGAGCTGACAAGGCAGTTTAGTGATTCAGTCAACGCGTATTGGAAAGAACATGGCTTGAGCGCTCATGTTTAATTAACCTCGCTCAGTGGCCGCTTTAACCAAACACTCTCCCCTCGCCTGCGGACATACTGATGCACCCTTCAAACGCCGCCTTCTTGATCAGTATGTCCTGCCTGGCCGTATTCCTGTCGCAACTGGGCATGATGATGTACTTGCCAGCGTTGCCTTCAATCGCCCAGGCATTGAACACCACTCAAGACCTGACCTCATTGGCGCTGCCTGTGTATCTGGCGGGCATGGCGCTGCCCATGTTGCTGTGGGGCAAGTGGGGAGCAGCGCTGGGCATCAAGCGAATCATGATGGGTTCGCTTTTACTGTTCAGCGTCAGCAGCGCACTGTTGAGCCTGTGCACGCAGATCGAAACCTTCATTTCACTGCGGTTTGTCCAGGGTATGGGCGCCAGCGGCCTCTCGGTCATGGCACGATCATTAATCGCGCAGCATTTTAAAGGCAGTGAGTTGGCCAAAGTTTTGTCGTGGCTGTCTATCGCCTTTGTCATCTCGCTGGGCATTGGCCAATACGCAGGGGCGGTGTTAATGAGCGCCTTTGACTGGCCTGTCATATTTTGGGGACTGGGAGCGTCTGCCCTCATTCAGATTGTTATGGTTTACGCCTATTTGCCTGACTCACCACACGTCAGCCATACACCCGTTTGCTGGAGCCATTATCTGACGCTTGTGCGGCACCGGCCTTTCTTGCTCCCGGTGCTGATGGGGGGCTTGGGCTACGGAATCATTATTGGATTCAACACGGCGGCGCCTTCGATCTTTCAAAACACGTATCAGTGGTCTGCCTACGACTATGGGCAATTAGGCTGGGCAATGAGCCTGGCTTATCTACTGGGGTCACTGGTTGTTAACCGATACGTCACCGTCTGGGGCCAAACGACGATGAGCCGCATGGCTATCAGGGTGATGTTGGCCGCAAGTACCGGAATGATGGCCGCATTGTGGATAAATTCCACGTCCGCACTGCTCTTGTGGTTGCCGTATTGTTTAATCATCTGCGGGCAAGCGATCAATTACCCCATCAGCTTGTCTCAAGCCAGTGAGCATTCCCCTGTTGGCGGCCCTTATGCAATGGCGCTGTGTGGGTTTATCCACCAGGTGCTGGCGGCGGTGATTGGCGCGTCAGTCAGTGGGCTGGGTATTCAACAGCCGATAGCTCTGGCCAGCCTCTGTTTGCTATTGGTCGTCATGGTGCTGGGTGTGAAGATTATGCAGCCAAGGGCTTGACCCGTTTAGCGAGCTGATCGCCTCAGTCTGTCTGGCGTTTCACACATAACCCCGACTCTGCCTTACACTGCGCGCCTATGACCAACATCCCCCTGACTGAAATTACCGAACCCGCCGTCACCTGTTCGACGTGCGCGGCATGCTGCTGCCAACTGGAAGTGATGTTGATCACGGACACGGGCGTGCCTGAGCGCTTTATCGACAACGATGACTGGGGTGGTGAAGTGATGCTGCGTCTGGATGATGGCTGGTGTGCAGCGCTGGATCGCAACACCATGATGTGCACTATTTATGAAGTGCGCCCGCTGATTTGCCGCGAGTTCGAGATGGGAGAAGTCGAATGCCTCAACGAACGTCAAGGCATCACGACCGCGTATCGCTAGTTACAGTGGCATCGTGTAATGCAGCGCGTAGCTTTCTATGCCGTCGTTGTTGCTGGAGAGTCCGGCATTGGAATAGTGAGTAGCGCGAATACCCACTTCATGCCCACCGTTGAAACGCAGGCCAAAACCAAGGCGGTCTTCAAACTGGAAGGCCGTGCCCAATTCCTGCTCTTCAACTTTGGTCTTGGAGAACAGCGATACACCGATGCCTGCCTCGACATACGGCTTAACTGTTTCGCCAGCAAATTCGTATACAAACACCGGAGAGAACGTCAGGCTGCTGGCGCTCGAAGACTTGTCTCCATCCCAGTAGGTGTAAGCACCATCCCAATAGCCGGTCAGGCGGCCCACATCACTTTGTAGCCAACTTTTGTCCCAGTTGGATTTCAAACCCAGTCGATAGGTCATGGTCGACTGGCTGCTATGCCCAACACTAAATTCGACGCCCGCCGCTTGCGCAGTGTAGCTATACCCCAGAATGGAAGCCGCAAGCGCAGCCAGGCAAAACAATTGCTTCATAAGAAAATCCTATTTTCGTATGCATAGGTCAGTAGTTGTGTGTCTCATCAGACAGCGGTTATGAATCCAATCAAACGCTGAAAGTTCATCCAATTTAACCAAAAATTACCTTTTTTTACTGCCCGAAGCTTTGCACACTTCCTGATTTATTCCATAGCATCGGCAGGATTTTTCTTAAATGTTGCGCAGAAGCGCTGGTCCAAAACTGTGTGTCAGCTGCCGGGCCGGATGCCAGCAAATCGCGCTCAGCCAGTAGACGGTGTAATTGGCGAGCCACGGCGGCGCCCGTGTCGATCAAGATGACCGAAGAAGGGAGCATCTGACTGAGCAGAGGCTTGAGGAAGGGATAATGCGTACAGCCCAGAATCAGGGTGTCGCAACCGGCCGCCAGCAAAGGCTCGACATACCCCTGCAACAACGTACGCAAGGCCTCGCTGTGCAGGTCGCCGGTTTCTATTAACTCCACCAGGCCCGGACAAGGCTGGGTGATGACGCGCACATCACTGGCAAAGCGATCCAGCAAGGCAGCGAATTTGGCACTTTGCAAGGTACCGGTCGTGGCGAGCACGCCGACGACGCCGCTGCGTGTCGCTGCGGCGGCTGGCTTGACCGCGGGTTCCATCCCCACAATGGGCCACGCGGGGTAACGCTGACGCAGGTCGGCAACAGCCGCCACGGTAGCGGTATTGCAGGCCAGCACCAACGCCTTGGCCCCTTGCTGTTGAAAAAACTCGGCCATCACGGCACAACGCTGACGGATAAACTCGGGGCTTTTTTCGCCATAAGGGATGTGCCCGCAATCCGCTACATAGAGCAGCGACTCACTGGGCAGCCGTTGATTGATTTCGTTGAGCACCGACAAGCCGCCGACGCCGGAGTCAAACACACCAATCGGTGCTTCACGCATGGCCGCATACGCTGCATGCCGGATCGCGCTTAACCCGCAACTCGCGAAAACGCGTGCTCATGGCATCAATCAGCAACAGACGACCCACTAATGGCTCGCCAAAACCGGCCAGCACTTTGAGGGCTTCCAGAGCTTGCAAGCTGCCTACGAGCCCCACCAACGGGCCACTGACCCCGGCCTCACTACAGGTCAATTCTTCTTCGCTGCCATGCCCGTATAAACAGTGGTAGCAAGGGCTGGCCGCCTGGCGTGAGTCAAACACCGACAACTGCCCTTCCAGCCGGATCGCAGCACCGCTGACCAGCGGTTTGCGTGCAGCCACACAGGCGGCGTTGACCGCTTCACGGGTGCTGAAGTTGTCACAGCAATCAAGCACCAGATCAACAGCGGCCACTGCGTCCGCCAATGAGTCAGCTTCCAGCGCCGAGCGATGGGCGACCAATTTGATTTCAGGGTTGATTGCACTCAGACGGCGTAGCGCCGAATCGACTTTGTGTTCGCCCACGCTGTCGGTGTCATGAATAATCTGGCGCTGCAGGTTGGTCAGGTCAACGCGGTCGAAGTCGGCCAAGTGCAGCTCACCCACTCCCGCCGCCGCAAGATAAAGGGCAACGGGCGAACCCAACCCGCCTACACCGACAATCAGTACACGGCTGTTTTTCAGCTTTAGCTGACCGTCAATATCGACCTGCTGCAACAGGATCTGTCGGCTATAGCGCAACAGTTCCTGATCGGTCAGCACGGCAGGCGACCCAAGGTAATGCGCTCATGAGCGCCCAAGTCCTTGCGACTTTCAATCTGTTCGAAGCCTGCCGTGTGCAACAAATCACGCACGGCGCCAGCCTGATCGTAACCGTGTTCAAGCATCAGCCAGCCGCCGGCATTGAGGTGTTGCGGGGCTTGCGCGACGATTTCACGCAGGTCGTCAAGGCCATCGGCACCGGCCACCAACGCACTTTCAGGCTCGAAGCGCACATCGCCTTCAGCCAGATGAACGTCGCCGGCGGCTATATAAGGCGGGTTGCTGATGATCAAGTCAAAGCGTTGATCTGCCAGCGCGCTGAACCAGTGACTGGTGAATACACTGACGTTTTCAAGCTGCAAGCGCTGACGATTGCGCTCGGCAAGCGCCACGGCTTCGAGCACCCGGTCAACTGCCGTGACCTTCCATGCCGGACGTTCACTGGCCAGCGCCAAGGCGATGGCGCCGCTGCCAGTGCCCAGATCCAGCACACGAGCCGGAGTTGCAGGCAATAACGCCAACGCCGTTTCGACCAGTAGCTCAGTGTCCGGGCGCGGGATCAGCGTGTGCGGTGCCACTTCCAGGTCAAGGTTCCAGAAACCCTGCTGCCCTAGAATGTAGGCCACCGGCTCACCCGCACGTCGACGCATCAGGTACTCGGCAAAGGTCAACGCTGCTTCGCTGCTGACAATTTTTTCAGGCCATGTGTGCAGATAACTGCGCGACTTGCCCAACGCGGCCGCCAGTAACAGCTCCGCGTCAAGACGGGCTGTCGGCGAGTCCGGCAGCTCTGCGGCACGTAACAAACTGGCAATAATGGTCATTTATTCACCCAGCGCTGTCAGTTGGTCCGCCTGGAATTCCGCTAGCAACGGCTCAATAACGGCATCCACACCGCCAGCCAGAACGTCATCCAGAGAATACAAGGTCAGGTTGACTCGATGATCTGTCACGCGTCCTTGTGCAAAGTTGTACGTGCGGATGCGCTCGGAGCGGTCTCCAGAGCCCACCAGCAACTTACGCTCACTGGCAATGGCACTGGCCGCGGCGCTGGTTTGTTGATCGTTCAATTTAGCCGAAAGCCAGGACATCGCCCGTGCCCGGTTTTTATGCTGGGAACGCTCTTCCTGGCACTCGACCACAATGCCTGAAGGCAAGTGAGTGATACGAATCGCCGAATCGGTCTTGTTAACGTGCTGGCCGCCTGCGCCTGAGGAGCGGTAGGTATCGACGCGCAAGTCTGACGGGTTGATCTCGATAACCTCTTGCTCGTCCGGTTCTGGCAGCACGGCCACGGTACAGGCAGACGTGTGAATACGGCCCTGGGATTCGGTCGCGGGTACACGCTGCACGCGGTGCACGCCGGATTCGAACTTCAACTTGCCGTATACATTCTCACCTTCAACCCGAGCAATGACTTCTTTGTAGCCACCATGTTCACCCGGGTTTTCCGACAGGATTTCGAGTCTCCAGCCACGTCGCTCAGCGTAGCGCGAATACATGCGAAACAGATCACCGGCAAAAATCGCCGCCTCATCACCGCCGGTGCCTGCGCGGATCTCGAGGAAGACGTTGCGACCGTCATTCGGGTCTTTAGGCAGCAGCATGCGCTGAAGGTCTTTTTCCAGCTCGACCAGTCGCTCTTTGGCTTCGCGCACTTCCTCAACGGCCATTTCCCGCATGTCAGGGTCGTTGTCCTTGAGCAAGGCTTGCGCACCTTCAAGGTCTGCCTGCACCTTGAGCCACATCGCATACGTTGCAGCAATAGGCTCAACTTCGGCGTATTCCTTGGAATAGGCGCGGAATTTGGTCTGATCCGAAATAACTTCGCCATCGCCAAGCAAAGCGGTCAGTTCTTCAAAACGGTCCTGGAGGATGTCCAGTTTATTAAGCAGTGACGCTTTCATTACTATTTTTTATCCGCAGAGCTATCCGATGAGCCCTCACCGAGGGCAAAAAGTTCTTGGGCCATGGCCAGCGCATCGAGGCGGCCTTCGGCGGAAAGCTTTTTCAACTGCACGCTGGGAGCGTGCAGCAATTTATTGGTCAGGCCACGTGCCAGTTGTGCCAGTACGTCTTCCGGGTTGGCACCGTTGGCGAGCAGCCGCTGGGCCTTTTGCAGCTCTTCATCACGCAGGCGTTCACTTTGCTGACGATAGGCCTTGAGCACGTCCACCGCCGCCAGTTCACGCAAGCGCACCATAAAGTCGTCAGCACCAATGCTGACCAGTTCTTCCGCCGCCTGGGCTGCGCCCTGGCGACTTTTGAGGTTTTCGGCAACTACCTCATGCAAATCATCGACGGTATAAAGATAAACGTCGTCCAGTTCACCGACTTCAGGTTCGATATCCCGTGGAACGGCAATATCGACCATAAAAATAGGTTTGTGCCTGCGCAACTTGAGGGCGCTTTCAACCGCCCCCTTACCCAGAATCGGCAACTGGCTGGCAGTGGAGCTGATCACAATATCGCTGTGCACCAACTCTTGAGGAATATCGGACAGCAGCACCGCGTGGGCACCGAACTCTTCAGCCAGAATGCTCGCGCGCTCCAGGGTACGGTTAGCCACCACAATGCGTTTGACGCCCAGGTCATGCAGGTGGCGGGCGACCAACGTGATGGTCTCGCCTGCGCCAATCAGCAGTGCCTGACTGCGCTGCAAATCGCTGAAAATCTGCTTGGCCAGGCTGACGGCAGCAAAAGCCACCGACACCGGGTTTTCACCAATGGCCGTGTCAGTGCGTACTTGTTTGGCCGAGTTGAAGGTGGCTTGAAACAAACGCCCCAACAAAGGCCCGACCGTGCCGGCTTCACGCGCCACGGCGTAAGCGGACTTCATCTGGCCGAGAATTTGCGGCTCACCCAACACCAGCGAATCCAGCCCCGACGCCACCCGCATCATGTGACGAACGGCAGCATCATCCTCATGGATATAGGCACAGGCCCGCAGTTCTTCAAGGCTCAGATTATGGTAGTCAGCCAGCCACTTGAGCACGGCATCGGCGTTAAGGTGATCCTGTTCGACGTAAAGTTCACTGCGATTGCAGGTGGAGAGGATCGCAGCTTCGCGACTGTCGGTGTGACGGCAGAGCTGCTGCAAGGCCTCAACCAACTGTTCTGGCGTAAAAGCCACGCGCTCGCGGACATCTACTGAAGCAGTCTTGTGGTTAATACCGAGTGCGAGGAAGGCCATTCAAGATCGCTGATGATGACGAGAAGCCGGCAATTGTCCTACTTCGCCCGAGTGAGAACAACCATTGCTGACTATTGTCTCTATAGTTAATGTCTGTTGAACCTCTCTGAACTAAGATCGTCAGACCCCCATATCGATAGTCGCACACCCTAGGGTTTGCGCCATCGCATGTGTCATGATGCCCAGACCGCAGGTAAGTCGCCCATCTCTTATATGAATAGATCCTCCGCGTTGTTTCTCGCCCTCGTGCTTCTCAGTGGCTGCCAGGCTTTGGCCCCCACGTCCCCGGATGACTCGTCACCGGCTGAAGACGTTGCCTCCACTCCGGAAAAACCTGTGGTCTACGGCTCCTTCAGCGAAGATACGTTGTACAGCCTGCTGAGCGCAGAACTGGCAGGTCAACGTAATCGTCTGGATCTTGCACTGGACAACTACGTGACACAGGCGATCAACACCCAGGATCCGGGCGTGTCCGAACGGGCATTCCGTATTGCCGAGTACCTGGGCGCGGACCAGGCCGCACTCGACACCTCGCTGATCTGGGCCAGGAGCGCACCGGACGATCTTGAAGCACAGCGTGCCGCAGCTATTCAGTTGGCGCGCAATGGTCGTTATGACGACTCCATGGTGTACATGGAAAAAGTGCTGCAAGGCAAAGGCGACACCCACTTCGACTTCCTCGCCTTGTCAGCGGCAGAAACTGATGCGCAAACCCGTGCAGGCCTGCAAAAGAATTTTGATCGCCTGCTACTCAAGTATCCCGACAACAGTCAGTTGATTTTTGGCAAGGCCCTGCTGATGCAGCAGGATGGCGACGCTGACGGCGCATTGACCTTGCTGGAAAAAAACCCTCCGCAGGACGGCGAAATCGCTCCGATTTTGTTGCGCGCACGCTTGTTGCAAAGTCTGAATCGAGGCAATGAAGCACTGCCCCTGCTGAAAAAAACCGTTCGCCAATACCCTGATGACAAACGATTAGGGCTCACTTATGCCCGCACGCTGATTGAACAGAATCAATTTGCCGATGCAAAAGTGCAGTTTGCCAGCCTGTTGCAGCAGTACCCGGAAGACGACGAACTGCGTTTTTCACTCGCGCTGCTTAGCCTGGAAGGTAAGAACTGGGACGAAGCCGAAGGCTATCTGGAAGACTTGATAGCACGCGACAGCCATGTCGATTCAGCCCACTTGAACCTTGGCCGCATTGCAGAAGAACGCAATGATCCGCAAGGTGCATTGATCGAATACGCGCAGGTTGGCCCCGGCAATGACTATTTACCTGCGCAACTACGCCAAGCCGATATCTTGATCAGCAGCGGCCGCGGTGCCGAAGCCACCAAAAAGCTGGCGGCCGCCCGTGACACACAACCCGAATATGCCAGCCAGTTGTATCTGATCGAAGCAGAAACCATGGCTGCCCACAATCAGACCGATCGCGCCTGGTCAGTTCTGCAACAAGCCATCAAGCAAAACCCTGACGACCTGAGCCTGCTGTACTCACGCGCCATGCTGGCCGAGAAACGCAATGATATTGCGCAAATGGAACGCGATTTGCGCGCCATCCTCCAGCGCGAACCGGACAACGCGATGGCATTAAACGCGCTGGGCTATACGCTTTCGGACCGAACCACCCGGTATGACGAGGCCAAAGCGCTGATTCAGCAAGCTTATGACCTGAACCCGGACGACCCGGCCGTGCTCGACAGCCTTGGCTGGGTGAATTTCCGTCTGGGTAATTTGCCTGAAGCAGAACGCCTGTTGCGCCAGGCTTTTGAACGCTTTCCCGATCAGGAAGTGGCAGCTCACCTGGGTGAAGTGTTGTGGGCCAGCGGCAAACAACGTGAAGCCAAAAAAATCTGGGGCACTTTTCTTAAAGAAAATCCTGACAGCCCTATTCTGCGCAAAACCGTGTTGCGCCTGACCGGATCAGAGACTCTTTAAATCATGTTTTTTCGTCATGTTCGCCACATCATCGCTTTTAGCCTCCTCGCTACACTTGCTGGCTGTATGAGCCTGGGTTCCCATGAGTCGGTTGAAGGCCACGGGAATCAGGCGTTATGGTCACAGCATAAACAGCAACTGACGCAGCTGGACGGCTGGCAAATCAATGGCAAGGTCGGTATTCGCGCTCCCAAAGACTCGGGCAGCGCCACCTTGTTCTGGCTTCAACGCCAGGCGTATTACGACATCCGCCTGTCTGGCCCGCTCGGCCGAGGGGCAGCACGTTTAACCGGCCGCCCAGGAAATGCCAGCCTTGAAGTGGCCGGTCAAGGTCGCTTTGTGGCGGCAAGCCCCGAAGAATTGCTCGGTGAGCAACTGGGCTGGAGCCTGCCCGTTTCACATTTGGTCTGGTGGGTACGCGGCTTGCCGGCACCTGACAGCAAAAGCCGGGTCACACTCAACACCGACAGCCGCCTGGCCAACCTGGAACAGGACGGCTGGAAAGTTGAATATTTAAGCTATGTCGAGCAAAACGGCTACTGGCTGCCAGAGCGGGTCAAACTGCATGGCCCGGATCTGGACGTAACCCTTGTCGTAAAAGATTGGCAACCCCGTCAGTTGGGACAATGACATGCAAAAAGATGCGCTGGTGCTGCCCTCCCCGGCAAAACTGAACTTGATGCTGCACATCCTCGGTCGTCGCGAAGACGGTTACCACCAGTTGGAAACCGTGTTTCAGTTTCTTGATTACGGCGATGAAATGACCTTTGCCGTGCGCGACGACGGCAAAATCTGCCTGCATACCCCGTTTGAGGGCGTGCCTCACGATCAAAACCTGATTGTGAAAGCCGCAAAAAAACTGCAAGAGCAATCAGGTTGCTCTCTGGGTATCGATATCTGGATCAAAAAAGTGCTGCCAATGGGCGGCGGCATCGGCGGTGGCAGCTCCAATGCTGCGACAACTTTGCTGGGCCTCAATCACTTGTGGCAATTGAATTGGGATGAAGACCGCCTCGCCGCACTGGGTTTGACGCTGGGGGCTGACGTACCGGTTTTCGTGCGGGGCCGCGCCGCCTTCGCCGAAGGCGTGGGCGACATCCTTTCGCCGGAATACCCTGAAGAGCCTTGGTACGTTGTGCTCAAGCCGCAAGTCTCTGTAAGCACAGCAGAAATTTTTTCACATCCGTTGTTGACACGTAACACTTTGCCCATTAAAGTGCGCCCCGTTCCCAAGGGAAACAGCCGAAACGACTGCGAAGCAGTGGTAACGGAGCTTTACCCAGATGTACGTAAGGCTTTGAATTTGTTAGGTAAATATACCGAAGCAAAATTAACTGGAACTGGAAGTTGTATATTTGGGGCCTTCCCAAACGAAGCAAGTGCTGATAAAGTGCTGCACCTTCTAACAGAGCCCCTTACAGGGTTTGTAGCTAAAGGCAGTAACATTTCGATGTTGCACCGAACACTACAGAATCTGTCAAAGGAAACGGGTACACGGTACTCGTAGCAACAGATACAGGGGCGTCGCCAAGCGGTAAGGCAGCAGGTTTTGATCCTGCCATGCGTTGGTTCGAATCCAGCCGCCCCTGCCATTTCTTATACTCATCCAGGTTACCCTCAGCCTTCAGGTACTGCGCGTGTCCAAGATGATGGTCTTTACGGGGAACGCTAACCCCGATCTAGCTCGGCGTGTCGTACGTCAGCTGCATATCCCACTCGGTGACATTTCTGTCGGTAAGTTTTCCGACGGCGAGATTACCGCTGAGATTAATGAAAATGTCCGCGGTAAAGACGTTTTCATCATTCAGCCGACTTGTGCTCCGACTAACGATAACCTGATGGAACTCGTCGTGATGGCTGATGCCTTCCGCCGCTCCTCAGCGACTCGTATTACTGCTGTTATTCCTTACTTTGGTTATGCCCGTCAGGATCGCCGTCCGCGTTCCGCACGTGTGGCTATCAGCGCAAAAGTTGTTGCTGACATGCTTACCGTAGTCGGCATCGACCGTGTTCTCACGGTTGATTTGCATGCTGACCAAATTCAGGGTTTCTTCGATATTCCTGTAGATAACATCTATGGCTCCCCAGTTTTGGTGGATGACATCGAAGATCAGCGCTTTGAGAACCTAATGATTGTGTCCCCGGATATCGGCGGCGTCGTGCGTGCACGTGCTGTTGCCAAATCCTTGGGCGTTGATCTGGGTATCATCGACAAACGCCGTGAGAAAGCCAATCACTCTGAAGTGATGCATATCATCGGTGATGTCGAAGGGCGTACCTGCATTCTGGTTGATGACATGGTCGATACCGCCGGCACCTTGTGCCACGCGGCTAAAGCCTTGAAAGAGCATGGCGCTGCCAAAGTGTTCGCCTACTGCACACACCCTGTGCTGTCGGGTCGGGCAATCGAGAATATCGAAAATTCCATGCTGGATGAGCTGGTGGTGACTAACACCATTCCGCTGTCCGCAGCCGCACAAGCCTGTTCGCGTATCCGTCAACTGGATATCGCACCGGTTGTGGCTGAAGCGGTTCGCCGCATCAGCAACGAAGAATCGATCAGCGCGATGTTCCGATAAGGGCCCTGCCCTTCTCTGACATCCGTTGACGAAAAGTGCCCCGCCCCAACAGCCTGTTGGGGCGGGGCTTTTTTGCCCATGCCGTCCATAGCGCTGGTCGCAAACGCTAGGGCGGATGTGGATATTTTGGAGATACAACATGAACGATTTTACTCTGAATGCTGAAGTGCGTTCCGACCTGGGGAAAGGTGCGAGCCGCCGCCTGCGTCGTCTCGCAAGCCTGGTTCCAGCTGTAGTTTACGGTGGCGACAAAGCCCCTGAATCCATCAGCATGCTGGCTAAAGAAGTTGCCAAACTGCTCGAAAACGAAGCTGCTTACAGCCACGTTATCGAACTGACCGTTGGCGGCGTTAAGCAAAACGTGATCATCAAAGCTCTGCAACGTCACCCGGCTAAAGGCCACGTGATGCACGCTGACTTCGTACGCGTTGTTGCTGGTCAAAAGCTGACTGCAATCGTACCGGTTCACTTCATCGGTGAAGCGGCTCCGATCAAGAAAGGCGGCGAGATCTCGCACGTTGTTGCGGAAATCGAAGTTTCCTGCCTGCCAAAAGACCTGCCTGAATTCATCGAAGTTGACCTGGCTAACGCCGAAGTCGGCTCGATCATTCACCTGTCGGACATCACCGCTCCTAAAGGCGTTGAGTTCGTAGCTCTGGCACACGGTAACGACCTGGCAGTAGCCAACGTTCACGCTCCACGTGTTGCACCAGAAGCAGAAGCTGAGTAATTCATTACTCTGTCTTTGGAGTCTTGAGAAACATCGCGAGCTAACACGCAGCGAGTAAAGCGGACAAGATCGCGAAGTTTACTCATGTAAACCCGTTTTTTTGTCCGTTTTCGCCGCTAACCGCTAGTGGCGATGTTATCCACAACTCCATAGAAGGGCCCTTGTCGTGACCGCCATAAAACTGATCGTTGGCCTGGGAAATCCAGGCACCGAATACGAACAGACCCGGCATAACGCAGGGGCCCTTTTTGTTGAGCGTCTCGCGGCAGCCAATGGGGTAAACCTCGTTGCCGACCGTAAATATTTTGGCCTGACCGGGCGTTTCAGTCACCAGGGTCAGGATGTTCGTCTGTTGATTCCCACCACCTATATGAACCGAAGCGGCCAAGCCGTTGCGGCGCTTGCCGGTTTCTACCGCATTGCACCGGAATCCATATTGGTGGCCCACGACGAACTCGACCTGCCACCGGGTGTTGCCAAGCTCAAGCTGGGCGGCGGCCATGGCGGTCATAACGGGTTGCGCGACATCATCGCGCAACTGGGAAACAACAATAATTTCTACCGTCTGCGGCTCGGCATTGGCCACCCAGGCGTCGCCAGCATGGTGTCCAACTTTGTTCTGGGTCGTGCGCCTCGCGCCGAGCAGGAAAAACTGGACGCCAGCATCGATTTTGCCCTCGGCGTGCTGCCGGATATCCTCGCCGGGGAATGGAACCGTGCGATGAAAAACCTGCACAGCCAGAAGGCCTGACTCTACTCCTCGGGGAAAACACCATGGGATTCAATTGCGGCATCGTCGGCCTGCCTAACGTCGGCAAGTCCACCCTGTTCAACGCCCTGACCAAATCCGGTATTGCGGCTGAGAACTTCCCCTTCTGCACGATCGAACCGAACACCGGTATCGTGCCGATGCCCGATCCACGTCTGGACGCGCTGGCTGCCATTGTGAAGCCTCAACGCGTGTTGCCGACCACCATGGAGTTCGTGGACATTGCAGGCCTGGTGGCCGGCGCGTCGAAAGGCGAAGGTCTGGGCAACAAGTTCCTGGCCAACATCCGCGAAACCGACGCCATCGCTCACGTGGTTCGCTGCTTTGAAGATGAAAACGTGATTCACGTTTCCAACAGCGTTGACCCGAAGCGCGACATCGAAATTATCGACCTTGAGCTGATCTTCGCCGACCTCGACAGCTGCGAAAAGCAACTGCAAAAGGTTGCGCGTAACGCCAAAGGCGGTGACAAAGAAGCCGTCCTGCAAAAAAAGCTGCTGGAACAGTTGATTGCCCACTTCACCCTGGGCAAGCCTGCACGCAGCCTGATCAAGAACATGGACGCCGATGAAAAACAAATCATCAAAGGCTTCCATTTGTTGACCACCAAGCCGGTGATGTACATCGCCAACGTGGCCGAAGACGGTTTCGAGAACAACCCGCTGCTTGATGTCGTGATGGCCATTGCTGAAGAAGAAGGCGCCATCGTGGTGCCGGTGTGCAACAAGATCGAAGCGGAAATCGCCGAGCTTGATGACGGCGAAGAAAAAGACATGTTCCTTGAGGCTCTGGGCCTTGAAGAGCCGGGTCTGAACCGTGTGATTCGTGCCGGTTACGAAATGCTCGACCTGCAAACCTACTTCACCGCTGGCGTACAAGAAGTGCGCGCCTGGACCGTAAAAGTAGGGGCGACAGCGCCACAAGCGGCCGGCGTGATCCACACCGACTTCGAAAAAGGCTTTATCCGCGCCGAAGTGATCGGCTACGACGACTTCATCAAGTACAACGGTGAAGCTGGCGCGAAAGAAGCGGGCAAATGGCGTTTGGAAGGCAAAGACTACATCGTTAAAGACGGTGACGTTCTGCACTTCCGCTTCAACGTGTAAAACACCACACGTAAAAAAACCGCGCTCAGGCGCGGTTTTTTTTGGTCTTTGATTTGATGTGCCTGCGCAAGCGCACTCTGAAGCTTCAGCAAGGTCTATGGTTACTAGCATCTCCACATAAGATCGGGAGTTTGAATGATCCCCCGCGCCAGTTTCTTGCGTCGCCATGTCGATTCCCTGACTGAGAAAATCTTGACCCGCTGGTCTTCAGGCTGGCGGGATGCGCTGGCCAGCGCCATCGCTGCGGCGCTGGCATGGATTCTCGCGTACCACTTCTTCGGACATGCACACCCTGTGTTTGCCGCCATCAGCGCCGTGGTATGCCTGGCACCGGGCCTGCCCAGTCACGGCAAACAAGCCGTTGGGTTGATGGTGGGGGTCGCCACAGGGATTCTCGTGGGTGAGGCGGCCTTGTTGCTGCCAGACGGCTACCCGCTGCTGCGAATAGGCTTTGCCACCTTTTCTGCCATCTCCATCGCTGCCCTCTATGGCCTGGGCGCGGTAGTACCTATTCAGGCAGGGGTTTCAGCAGTGTTGATGCTGGCCGTGGGCCCGGAGACCGCTGGCGTGGTGCGGATGCTCGACGTACTGGTCGGTGCAGGCGTTGGGTTGGTGTTCAGCCAAGTACTGCTCACGCCTAACCCTATCGGGATTATTGACACTTCAGCCAAGGAGCTGCTTGAAAAGCTCGCGCGCGGTTTCAGTAAATGCCAGCAAGCCCTTGAAGAAAACGATTCCGATAAAGCCAAAAATGCAGTGCTGTTGTTCTCTACCGCCCATGACAGCCTGATTACGCTGGAAAACGGTATCAGCAATGCCCGCAATACCGCGCGCTGGACGCTGCGCGGGCGGTTTGCGTCCAGAGAAGTCAAAGACATCGCCAACCGTTATGAGCGCCATGCGGTGCGTTTATACGCCAGCTCCCTGCTCTTCTCTGAGGCGTTTGCCGATGCATTGCGCAAGAAACAAGGCTCGCCCCCGGCGTCATTGCATGAGCGAATCGCCAATGTCGCCGGAGGGTGCGCCGCCATTGCCAATGACAACGAGAAACCGATGCTGCTGCCCGTGGAACCCAGCCAGATCGAGGATGCCGTGTCCGCGCCCTGGCAGCTGTGCCTGCAACACATGAGCACGGTTGAAAGTGCTTTGGTGACGTTCGGCTTTACCACCCAGAACGACGCCAATAAAACCGCAGATCCATCTAGCGGATTAAAATCCGTGTAGGAGCTGACGAGCTCTGCGAGGCTGCGATCGGCGGCAAAGCCGTCGTAAAAACCCACGCTTGCGACGATTGCATCGTCGAACGCGGCCTCGCAGAACTCTGCAGCTGCCAAGAGATCTCACTCACCCTTTTGACCTGTCAAACCTTCTTGCTGCGCGGCAGAAGAATGGCCAGCACACCCAGCAATGGCAAGTACGAACACAGGCGGTAGACGTATTCGATGCCATGAATATCAGCCAAATGGCCCAGCAATGCCGCTCCGATACCGCCAAAGCCAAACATCAAGCCGAAGAAGATCCCCGCAATCATCCCCACATTGCCCGGCACCAATTCTTGCGCATACACCACAATCGCCGAGAACGCGGAGGCCAGAATAAAGCCGATGATCACGCTGAGCACACTGGTCCAGAACAGGTCGGCATAAGGCAGCAGCAGCGTGAACGGCGCCACACCCAGTATCGAGAACCAGATCACTGCTTTACGGCCGATACGGTCGCCTATAGGGCCGCCAAAGAAGGTGCCGGCAGCTACTGCACCCAGAAACAGGAACAAGTACAACTGCGAGCTGGCAATCGACACATCGAATTTTTCAATCAGGAAGAAGGTGTAATAGCTGGTCAGGCTGGCCATGTAGAAATACTTGGAGAACACCAGTAACCCCAGTACCACCAGCGCACCGAGCACGCGCTGTTTTGACAGGCCGTGAGTCGCTTTCTGACCGGCCTTGAGTTTGAACAGGTTCAAATGATTGCGGTACCAGCGACTGATCACATACAGCAGTCCGATGGCGAACAATGCAAACAAGCCGAACCAGGCCACATTGCCCTGACCAAACGGAATGATGATCGCCGCCGCCAGCAAGGGCCCGAACGCCGAACCGGCGTTGCCGCCCACCTGAAAGGTCGATTGCGCCAATCCGTAGCGGCCGCCCGATGCCAGACGTGCCACCCGGGACGCTTCAGGGTGAAAAGTTGAAGAGCCAACCCCGACCAGCGCGGCGGCAAGCAAGATCAGCGGAAAGCTGCCCACAGCTGAAAGCATCAAGATGCCCACTAACGTGCAGACCATGCCCGCAGGCAACAGCAGCGGGTTGGGATGGCGGTCCGTGTAATAACCCACCCACGGTTGCAACAGAGAGGCGGTTAACTGAAAGGTCAGGGTGATCAGACCGATCTGGGTGAAGGTCAAATCATATTTGGCTTTGAGCAAGGGATAGATCGACGGCAGTACCGCCTGAATCAGATCGTTGATCAAGTGCGCCAAGGCCACTGCGCCAATAATGCGCATGACCAGTGGGCTGGATTGAGGGGCTGGTGTGGCAGTTGTTGTTTTTGTAGGTACGTTGCTAAGGGCCATGGGAGTTTCCGGACAGCGGTTGAATGCACGCATGCAGGTGCGTCAATGTGCCATTTTTTTACAAGGCATTACCATCCGAACGCCTTAAAACCTTAAGCATTTGATAGAACAGAGAAAAGTTTCAGATATTTGCTTGACACATGTCCATTACGAGGGAATAATGCGCGCCATTGGCTACATAGCTCAGTTGGTTAGAGCATAGCATTCATAATGCTGGGGTCCGGGGTTCAAGTCCCTGTGTAGCCACCAAACACCGGTTTCACCACATCGCAAGATGAAATGAAACCAACGAGAAAGCCCGCCTAGTGCGGGCTTTTTTGTGTCTGGTACATTCATACCGACTCACTACCTCCTCACGCCTCCCCTCTCTAAAGCCCTCACGCATTCTGAAAGGCCAGATCACATCGCTACGGCAAACCTTTCGCCAGTCTCTCCTTATGAATAGATCTCGATAACGACTTCTTTAAGCGAGCGACAAAACTCTAACCCTGCGCTTCAAACCTTGCACACGCTGATCCAATACTTAAACCCTCACGTTTCAGCCCTCTGTTCAGAGAGTGTTTTCCCAGCGCATTAAAAGAATTGGATTACAGACACAAATAAACAAGTCGTCCACAGTTCCGCCCCAAGATCGCCACGCCTCACGATGCCCTCACCCCAGGATTCAAACAAGCGTGGCACGTTGTTCATTCCGGCGCTCAGGGAGTTGCGATGGGTTGGCTCAAGCAAGTATTGGGTCGGAAGGCGCCCGAGCTTTGCGCGAAGATCGCAAGCCAACCAGGCGAACCTAAACTGCCGTTAGGACTGACCTTGGGCAGTCACGTAAGCCTCAATGCTGCTTTGAAAAGTCTGCTGGAAGGCGAGTCAGACATCATCGTGCCGAGCGATGACAAGATCATGGCCATAGGCACCCTCGAAGCAGGGGCTGGTTACCGACTTATTCGCTGCTACCTCGACAATGAGCATTTCTATATCCAATTCCTGATGAGTGGGCCGCGAGAAGATGACATAGCAGCCCTCATTCTCTTCGGTTATCACGAGGTCAGAACGCTTTGCAGCCCAACCGAGCTTCTGCATTTGACAGGGCCCGGGGCAAAAATAGGCATGCCCTTCTATGAGTTGGAGCGCACAGAATATGTCCGCCAATGGGGAGCCGAGGATGGGCAAACCGAAATGACCGCGCTGACTGAGCGGGTCATCAATACAGAAGGTTCATATACCGTTCACCATCGTTGCACGCTTTACGCCCGAAACCTGGGGCTGGCCAACCGACGCGAATTCCTGCTGTTGTCGATGGAAACCGATGAGCTCACAAACCGGTTACTTACGACGGCGGTCGGCGTGACACTTCAATTATCTGACCTCTCCATTGTCTGAAAAGGAAACATCAATGTTTGACGCTCTCAGGCAGTCGCTTAATGCCACTGCGGTGTCCAGTTTTGCCCTCTATATCCTGGTTGCAGCAATAGTTTTTGCACTGTTCCAGTTCATTTACACCCGAATGACGCCTCACCGGGAGTTCGAGCTTATTCGTGCGAACAACCCGGCTGCCGCCATTGCGCTCGGGGGCGCTCTGATCGGTTTCGCATTGCCCGCAGGCAATATCATTTCTTATAGCGTCAGCATTCTGGACTTTGTTGTCTGGGTCACTATTGCCGCTGGGGTTCAGCTACTGGCATTCATTGCAACCAGCCTCGTGGTTAAAAACCTGTCCTCAAGAATTGTGAATGGCGAGCAGGCAGCGGCGATCTACACGGCCGCAATCGCGATCAGCGTGGGCTTTTTGAATGCTGCGTGCATGACCCCTTCAGCCTGAATAAGGAGCAACTCCATGAGACCTCGAAGTTCACTCAAGCTCGTGCTGGGCGGAACTCTGCCGCTGGCGCTCACGGCGTGTAGCCAATCAGATGACTATGTGACGCCCCTTCCAACGGTCATGCCCATTACAAGTGCAAGCCACTCTATCAACCTTCTGGTTAAGCAAAACTTCAGCACCCTGCGCGAATGCGCCGAGTCACCCATACCCATGAATATCTGTTCAATTGCCTACAATAGAGCACTGTCTGAAGAGGCCGTGAACGCTCTGTCTCCCAGCGCTCAAAATGCGAGCAATGCCGAGGCTATACAACAGGGCTGCCCCCCTTCCAACAAACAAGAGCAACCTTCGCAGATGAGGGGGTTCCAGCTGACTGTTTCGGGAACTTTGCCTTGGTCTGAACACTACAAAATCCGTGAGCCACTCTTGAAGTTAGGGGCGATCAGGAACGAACGCACTATCAGCCTGGAAAACGACTTGATTTTAAAAGCCCTGCTTTCCAAGGGGAGTAGCACCCGCTACTTCAGCGAGCCGATTTATGAAGCGTGCAACGATCGCACGGCTTCTGTCAGCCCAACGGTATTGCGCAGCTTTGCCAGCGCCAAGAACACGACACAATCAAGCACCAGCTCTACGAGCACCAGTTCTTCAATCTCGCGAGGGGGATTTGGCGGGCAGGCACACGCGCGCGACGGCTGGAGCGGCAGAAGCTCAAGCGGATTCAGTTTCGGCGGCTAAGGGGCATATTGTGAAAAAAGTCAGCATCAAGGAGCGCGCCAACTGGCAACAGAAGGTGGAGAGCGGCGGATTTTTTTTCCACACCGTCGAGGGCGCGCGCTATTGGGATGAGCGGGGTTATTACCAGTTTACTGAGGCGCAAATCACTCAAGACATTGAAAGGCCGACTCAAGAGCTTCATGAGATGAGCATGGACTTGGTCGCCCGGGTGGTCGATAGCGAAGCGTTGCTCTCGCGGCTGGCGATACCACCTCAGTTCCATGATCTGGTGTGGCGTTCATGGAAGGATCGACATCCTTATCTCTACAGTCGTTTCGATTTTATCTACGACGCGAAGGGCCCTGCCAAACTCATTGAAAGCAACGCAGATACGCCGACTTCATTGCTGGAAGCGGCCTCGGTTCAATTGCTATGGCTTGAAGATTTACTCCAGCAAGAGCAATTGCCTGTTAATGCCACGCAGTACAACACGCTCGCCCATGATTTGACGTGTGCATTCGCATCGCTCAAAACGGACACACCTTTTTATTTCTCGTCAATCTCAGGCTCGCTCGAAGACCGCGGCACAACTGACTTTTTACGCAAGATGGCTGGCAATGCCGGTATAGACGCCAGGCATATCGACCTTGAGCACATAGGTCTCACGCAGGCCGGGCGCTTTGTGGATCTCGATGGAAACTGGATCCAGCGCTTGTTCAAACTGCACCCCTGGGAGCATATTTTCCATGAGCCTTATGGTTCGTCCATCCCGGATGCCGACACCCGATTCATAGAGCCTGCATGGAAAGCCATTCTGAGCAACAAAGGCATGCTGCCATTGTTGTGGGAATTCAACAAAGGGCACCCAAACCTGCTGCCTGCTTTTTTCGATTCAACACCAGACAAGCCTTTGCCAAAGGGTTGGGTTCGAAAGCCATTTTTCTCTCGTGAAGGCGCAAATATAGAGCTTCGAACCACCAACGGAGAGCGCGTCTTTCAAGAAGGTCCTTATACCGAAGGCCCCTTTATTCTGCAGAAGTTTGAGCCTCTGCCCAAATTCGGCGACAGCTTTACGTTGATAGGTTCCTGGGTCATTGGAGATGTGCCGTCAGGCATTGGTATTCGCGAGGACGACACATTGATCACAAAGAATACAAGTCGGTTTATACCCCATATAGTGCTCGACTGATTACAGCCTCAGATCGCCTGCGAGGGCAATAATTACACCCTGTCTTCCATTCTCTGCACCACCTCACGCAAACGCTGCAACAACGCATTTAACTGTGCGATCGAGGCCGTACTCAAAGGTTCCTGCAATAAAGCCAGTTCGCATTCATTGCAGGCCGCCGCCAGACTAACCGCGCGCACTGAGGCCAATGCACCATTCATACGGTGTACATGATTGATCAACGTGGTGGTATTGCCCGCAATAAGGGCTTGCCCTGCGTGTTCTAGGTCTTCCTGCAGGGTGGAGATGAACAGCCTATGCATGGCTGGCGACAAGTTGATCCAGCCGTCCAGGTCATCCGCAGGAACCGCCACCGTCACTGGCTGCGGGGCCTCCTGCACAGAGGCCGAACCGTAAACCGATAGCGTATGACGCAATGTCATCAGGCTCAAAGGTTTGACCAGCCATGCGCTCATCCCCGCAGCCAGGCATTGCTCGCCCTCTTCACGCATGGCGTTGGCAGTCACACCAATAATCGCAATGGACGGATCGAACTGGCGGATGTGCCGGGTTAATTGGTAGCCATCGAGTTTGGGCATATTGACGTCGGTGATAATCACGTCGAACGTCCCCTGCTGCCAGCACAGCACGGCTTGCTCACCGTCTTCGGCCAATGTCACCTGTACGCCCAGCGCTTGCAGTTGTTCTTTGAGGATTTCCCGGTTAATGGGGTTGTCTTCCGCAACCAGCACCCTCAGCGCCAGATGCGAAGCAGGTTCTACCGTTCGCACCGTCAGTGGAGGAGCAGTGCCATGGGCGACGAGCATCAAGGCGTTGGCAATGCCGTGAATGTCAAAACCGTTGACCTCCCAACCCGCGGCCGTTCGCTGTGCCTGACCCGGCCCCGATTCGGTGGCAATGACGCGCTCGCCCGCCCATTGCACGGGCTGCAAGGGGTCAGGTGCGACATCCAGCAAAATGGCCTTGCTATCGCCAGTGTCGGCTGCGGCAAACACATGCGCACGCGCGCCCCACCCCGTTAACCAGTCAATCAAGCTCAGGGCAAGGTCCTTAAGTGGCGCCCGTACAGACACACTGATGCCTTGAAGATCAATATCCGTACTGCGGGCCAATGAACCAGCCACAACCGGCAAACGTGTTTGCAAGGAAAAGCTACTGCCCAGCCCCGGCTCGCTGACCACGCGCAAATTAGCGCCCATCATTTCACTCAAGCGCGCGCAAATGGATAAACCCAGACCCGCACCGCCGGCACGCTCGCTGCCGCCTACCTGGGAAAAGGGTTTGAACAAGTGCGCCAGCTGTTGCTCGCTGATACCGACACCGGTATCCGACACTTGCCATTGCAAAGACACCTGCCCCTGCTCCAACTCAGTGACTTTGAGGCGCAACACAACGCGCCCTGAATCGGTGAACTTGATGGCATTGCTCAGCAGGTTGTTAATAATCTGCCGGATCCTGACCGCATCTCCACGCACCAGAGACGGCAGGGTGGCATCGGCACAGGCGAATATACTCAGACCTTTGTTGGTGGCCGACGCGGCATAGCTGCGTACAGCGTCTTCAAACACGTCCAGCGGGCAGAAGTCTTTGGTTTCTACCGCCATTTGCCCGGACTCGATCTTGGACACATCCAACACATCGCTGATCAACTGAAACAACACCGAAGAGGAGCGTTGAATGGTGGACAGGTACTCGCGTTGTCGCTTATCGAGCGGCGTGAGCTCCAGTAACTCGATATTGCCCAGCACACCATAGAGCGGCGTACGGATCTCGTGGCTCATGGTAGCCAGAAAGAGGGTTTTGGCCTTGCTCGCCTCATCGGCCGAGCGACGTGCCTGCTCCATCAGGTTGGCGTCATCCACGTGCCGGGTAATGTCGTTGAAGCCGCATAGCACCACGTCCTTGCCCTTGTAACGGGTGAACGCGAAGCAGGCCTGTAAGTAGCGCCCCGCCACTTCCAGCTGAACTTCACCAAGCTCATGCTCACCATAATCACGCTTCAACAACGCAATCAGCTCAGCAGTGCCCTGCCATTGCTGCGCACGCTGGTTTTCCAGCAGGACCACACCGGTGCCACGTTGTACGACACATAACCCGACAGGGGCGCTGTCGAGCATGACGCGGTTGAACTCTTCACTCTCGGCCAGCGACTGGCTGGAGCGTTGAGCAGGCTCGATAATCCGCTCGCGATACCAGCGGTTAACCCGCCAGCCAATCAACACAAACAGCAACAGCAGACCCACTGCAGCCAATAACGGCCATTTCGCATAGCCAAAGAAGTTTTGATAGCTGATGGAATACAGGCCAGTCCACCGATCCGGGCCTGCCGAGGTCAGTTTGAAACGCAACCCGTCGCGGGTAAAACTCAATCCTGGCGCCAGCTCTTCCACGTCCTTGACGTCACCGAGCAACACATCTCCGGTCGGCGAGATCAGGGTGAGGTGACTGTTGCTGGTCCTCATCAGCAACCGCTCAAGATCGCCAATGTCACTGACATCCAGCAACGCCGTCAGAACAACCACACCTTGATCATCTTTGGACGGTAAAAAGTTGCGAGCCAAGTCGATGCCGATCGACCCGACGATGTATTTACGTTTTTCCACTAGCCCGAGTGGTGCTCTCATCCACAGCAATTGCTTATTAGCCAGCGCGGGCTGGCGCGGAATCAGGTCGTCATACAGACGCTTGGTCACCTCAAAAAAGTTGCTGCTGCGTAGCAGGGGAAATTGGCGCACGCCATCAATGCCGGGCACGGCGATGGTGAATTGGTCCGTGGGGGAAAACACAAACACCTGCGGTGCCACATAGTAAGAGTCAGACCAGTAGGCGGCGAACAGATCAGTCAATTGAACGCCGAACGAGTAAACACCCTGCATGTCTGCCGCACTGAACTGATCGCGCTGGCTCACGGTAAATGGCATCGACTTGGCGGTGTCGCGGTTCTGGAACAAACGCTCATCGCCCTGACGTATCAACTCAACGTGGGAGTGCGGTTTGCTGTCCATCAACAGGTTGCCGCTGCCCTGACCGTAGCTCTCGGCAGCGCTGCGCAAAAAAGCTTCGTGCTCATGAATGCTTTCCATCAAGCGCGCGAAATGAAAGTCGGTTTTTTCGCCCTCCTCCTTCAACACCCGGTTAATTGCCCAATAACTCATGCTCACCAGCAACAAGGCCAGCCCGGTCAGCAACATCAACAGCTTGTTGAGTCTCAGAGAGCTCAGTGCCAGCGCACCAAGACGTACTTTTGCTTGCTTCATGAGAGAGAGCCTATCAGGGGCATTGCAGCCCAAAAAAAGTTAAGCGTCCTAAAACAGGAATCGTCTGATGGGGGTTGCACCCGGCTCATTGCATCCTATGCAACACCTGCTGCGGCCCGCCGTGAACAGGGGGGGCTGTTAAAAATGGATATGACACATAACTTTTGTAGAGGGTATCTCTCATGTTTCAAACTATCGGCAAATACACTGCTCTGTGCGGTTCAACCCTGCTGATCGCAATGGCAGCAGCGACTGCACAAGCAGCTGACGGTCAAGTTGAGTTCACCGGTGTCATCAACGATAACGCCTGCACCATTAACAGTGAAAGCGTAAAAAAATCCGTTGATATGGGCCAGGTTCGTATCGCTGACTTCGCTAACACTGTTGGCGCCACTGCCGGTGAAACGCCGTTCTCGATTTCTCTGGAGAACTGCAGCGGTTCAACGCTGAAGAACGCTTCGATCAAATTCAGCGGCCAACAAGCTGCAACAGATGCCACCGTACTGGGTATGGTCGGTGCTAACCAAGTCAAAGGCCTGGGTATCCAGATCGCCGACGCACGCACCGGTGACAAACTGCCTTTGAACACCGCCAGCACCGACTACGTGCTGCGCCCTCAATCCAACACCTTCGACTTCACGGCGTCCTACGTACGTCTTGTTGCTGACACCCCAGGTGCTGATGGCGCTCCTGATACCCGCGGTATCGGTACAGGTACCGTCAACGCGCTGGCTACCTTCGACGTTACCTACAAGTAACGCGTGTTTTTTAACGCAAGAGCTCGTGGTCTTACACGGGCTCTGGCGTTGAACAGAGGACATTTAAATGCGTTTAAAAGTTGCAGCCTTTTTGGCTTTGGCGGCAGGCTTTTGGCTGCCGCAAGTCCAGGCGGGCGTCAATGTGGGCGCCACCCGGGTCATTTACCAAAGCAAGGAAAAGGAAGCCAACCTTTCACTTTCCAACTCTGGTGAAGACGGCGTGCCGTACCTGGTGCAGTCATGGGTCAGCCCTTACGACAACCGAGACGACAGTGCGGATGAATTTATCATCACCCCGCCCTTGTTCCGTCTGGACGCCAAAGGCCAGAACATCCTGCGCATCATCGCGACCAATGCGCAAAACCTGCCTACCGATAAAGAAAGCTTGTTTTTGCTGAACGTCAAAGCGATCCCGGCCAAGAGCGCCGAGCAAAGCAATCAGAACGTTTTGCAGATTGCACTCAAAACCACCATCAAACTGTTTTACCGCCCTGCAGGCCTGCAAGGTTCTCTTGAAGAAGCGGTGAAAAATCTGCAATGGCGTGCTGAAGGCGGAAAATTGACCGTACAAAACCCATCGGGTTTTAACGTGGTTGTCAGTGATTTTCTGATTAACAACACCGCCAGCAAAGGCATGCCCGAGGTGATCAAGCCCGGCAGTACGGTGACCACGGCGATACCGCTGAAAAACAGCGACACGCTGGCGCTCACCTACATCAACGAATACGGCAGCACCGTCAAGGCAGCGCCCATCACCCTTCATTGATTCCTGAATGACTAGTCGAATAGAAGGACCTTCTCATGTTGCGAGAGCGCATGTGCGCCTTCGCGCGCCGAGTAAAAAGCTGGAGCAGTGTTAGCTTGAGTGCTGTCGGTCTGACTGCAACCGCCGTAAATGCCGATTACAGCTTCGACTCCTCATTTCTGGAAATTGGCGGCGGCAACGCTTCAGCCGAAGTGGCCGAACAAGTTAAAGCCATGAGCCAGGGCCAACTGCCCGGGATCTACCGCATCGATCTGTCAGTGGATGACCGCCTGATCGAACAGCGGGACATGAACTTCATTCGAGAAACAGCCAGCCAGGTCTCGACCCCGAATGGCCTGTTCCCCTGCTTCAGCCTTCAGGCCCTGTCGGAGCTGGGTATTGACCCCGCGCGTTTGAAAGACGCCGAGATCAGTAGCGACAAGTGCGTTTACTTCAACCGCGAACTGACCGGCGTCACCTACGACTATGACTTCAATAAGCAGCAGTTGAATCTGCAGGTGCCGCAGGCATTCATTGGCGATGTGCCCTTCGAGATCCGTCGTAAAAACTGGAATGACGGCGAGCAGGTAGCGTTTGCCAATTACAGTTTTTCCGGGAGCAACTACAACAACCAGACCGGTAGCCGGCAGTCCCAGTTCGGCAGCGTCCACAGCGGGATTAACAGCGGCGCCTGGCGATTTCGCAACTTCTCGACGTGGCAAAAAAGCACCAACGTCGACGGTAACTGGAAATCGGTGGACACCTATGTCCAGCGTGATCTGGGCAACATGATGGCCATTGCCACGCTCGGTGAGAGTTCTACCGACAGCGATCTGTTTGACACGATCTCCTACCGCGGCGCCAGCGTGGCGTCCGACCTGGATATGCTGCCCGATGATGCCCGTAATTTTGCACCGGTTATCCGCGGTGTGGCCAACGGCCGCTCATTGGTCACGTTGCGCCAGCGCGGCTACGTCATCAGCGAACAGTGGGTGCCCTCTGGGCCCTTTGCACTTAAAGGCCTGTACTCGACTTCCAGCAACGGTGATATCGAAGTCACCGTCGAGGGCCCCAATGGCGAGCGCCAGGTGTACATCCAGTCGTTCTCGTCGGTGCCGTACATGCTGCGCGAAGGCCAGCAAAGCTACAGCGTGACAGCGGGCCAGTTTCGCCCCGCCGACAGGACGTTACATTCGGAGAAACCGAGCTTTTTCCAAGGCACTTACCGCCGCGGTTTAACTGAGGGCACCACGCTGTTCGGCGGCAGCATCGTGAGTCAGCAGTACAAATCAGCGCTCATAGGCTTCGCTCATGACTTTGCCGGTTTCGGTGCCATCTCGCTGGACGTGACCCACGCCATCAGCGATGACATCGGCACGGATTCCAAAACGCTGTCGGGCCAGTCGTATCGCTTTCGCTATTCCAAGTCCATCGACCTCACGGACACCAGTTTCAGCCTGGTGGGCTACCGCTACTCCACCAGCGGTTACTACAGCTTTAATGAAGCCATCGATGCGCGCGCCAATAACACGCTGACGCCCTATGTCGATGAAACCTTGATCAACAGCGGTGCTTTCTCGCCTTATTTAGGTGGCCATATGAAAAGCAGCTTTACCGCTAACGTTTCGCAACAGTTGGGGACTTATGGCGGCATGTACGCCAACCTGACCAAAACCGATTATTGGAACCGCGCCCAAAGCAATACCTCCATTCAAGTGGGCTACAGCTTCAGTGTCGGCCGGGCTTCGTACAACGTAGGTCTGGCACAAAACAGCGGTACCGGCGATGACGTTCGCAGCCTGTCGGTGAGTGTCAGTATTCCGTTCGGCAATCCCGGCAGTACCAGCCGTGTGGGGCTGAGTACAAACCAGGACTCAGCCGGCAATGCCAGCCGTAACGCTACCTTCAGCGGCTCTCAATTCCAGGATGACTCGCTGTCTTACAACGTGGGGATCAATCAACAGATCTCTGACGACGATCGCGTGCTCGGCAGCTCGATTGCTGCCCGTTACAACGCGGCGAATGCCATTTGGCATGGCTCTTACAACAGGGATCAAAGCACTCGCCAGTCGGATTACGGCGTGGAAGGCGCAGTCGTAGCCACTCGCGACACGGTGATGTTTACCCAGCCATTAGGCGAAACCAACATTATTGTCGCCACACCGGGTGCTGCAAACGTCGGCGTACTGACCAAAAGCGGGATCAAAACCAACAGCAGCGGCTACACGGTTATTCCATCCGCCCAGCCTTACCGTAAAAACAAGGTGTCACTGAATACCGACTCGTTATCGGACAACACCGACATCGCGAATCTGGTTCAGGAGGTCACGCCTAATCGCGGTGCGTTTGTGCTGGCTAATTTTGAAACCCATAACGGCCGTCGCCTGTTGATTAGCGTGAGTTCCAGCGATGGCAAGCCAGCCCCTTTTGCCGCCGAATCTCAGCTGTTTGACCTGAAGGGCGGCTTGCTGAGCACGGCCATGGTGGCGGACAAAGGCCGGGTATTTATGACAGGTGTGCCAGACAAAGCGCGACTGTTAATCAACGTCAACGGTCAGCCGTGGTGCTCCAAGGCTTTGGATCTAAGTACCTATGACCTTTCAGAAACGGGCATCGGACAACTGCACATCCGTTGCGATGCCAAGCTGGTAACGCCAGCAGCACCTCAAGGTAGCTCCGATGAATAACCCGATAGTCCAACCTCTTCGCCCACGCTGGGTAAAAAGGTTTTTGTTCCTGCTGACGATGCTCCTCATGTCTGCCAGCCAGCATGCGTTTGCCTTGATTGAAAACAACCTTAGCTGCACGGCAACGGGCACCACGGGCCTTATTGATCTAGGCGATCTGACACCCGGACAAACGTATACCGCCAACATGACGGCCAATTGCCGAGTCACTCGCTGGTACCCCTATGGTTCGTCGCTGCAGCACACCCAGTTCTATAACGTGGGTAAAGGCAGCAAGATTCAGGTGTTTCATACCAACTCGGGCTTGATGGTTCCTGAACAGTCTATCGGCACCGCCAGCACCGTTTGCATGCCGTCAAGCTGTGTTCAGTTGTTCGTGGGCAACACCTTTTCTTACAACGTACTGCTGTATGGAACAGCCTCAACCACACCGGGCAATTACATGGTCAGCGTATCGCTGACGGACACCTCTATTCGGGGTTATGAGGCTTATGGCGACTACCTCCAGACCGTTATTCTCAGTTACCGGGTTGTCCAACCCGCCTGCGCCTTGGGTTCGGCTAAAACCATGAACCTGTCTTTCGGCACGCTCAACAGCAACGATTTTGCCACTACCCAGCAAGTGGCAAATGTCACGATGAACTGCACCAGAGGCACTCAAGTCACGGCCTCTCTGGTGCCAACCCAAGCGGCAATCAGTGGTAGCACGGGTGTTTCAGCGACCACGCTGGCCGGGCTGTCGATGGCCGCCACCTGGGCCGACACCGGCACAGCAGTCACCTTCAACAGCCCGCGTACGTTAACGCTGTCAACAGGCGCCAACACAATAGGTGTGGGCTTTCGACCGCGATTGAATACCAGCGTATCGCCGACCGGTAACTTCACCAGTCAATACACCCTCAACATTACCTACCCCTGATCAGGCAAAGGAGCTCGACCATGAAATTATGCGTATCGCTGGCCGCAGCACTTATTGCTGGCATGGCTTGCACCTCAGCCAACGCCGTTACCGACACCGTGACCGTGAATGTCAGCGGCACGCTCACACGGCCGCCTTGTACCTTGACCAGCAGTAAAACACTGACCGTCAATTTCGGGACGATGCGCTATGACCAAATTGCGGCGGCGCCGATGGTCGATGTTCCGGTCACTATGACTTGCCCGGCCAACTCGGCGCTGAGTATCAGCGTCATGGCCTCCGCTGTGTTTCAGGGATCAACGACTCAGGCTTATGCAGGGAAGAACAACTTGGCTTACTTGATGTACTGGAACAGCGATAACTCAGCCGTCAACGTCACAGGCGTAAAACGCAGTCTGACCAACCAGAGTGGCAACGTCGATCTAAGCATGAAAGCCAAACTGACGGCTCTGGGCTCTGGAGCTACAGAGGGATCATTCAGCGCCTCGGCCGTCATCAGCATTGAGTACTTGTGACCGCTTTCACTTGCCGATCCTGCCTCGCCGTCTGCCATAGGAACAGAACATGAATAAACAACTGATAGCGCTCTCATTGCTGGGCCTGCTTGCGTCCGGTACCACGCTCGCGGCCAGCGACAGCAGCACACTCACCGTCAAAGGCACGCTGATTCGACCGCCCTGCACACTGACCAGCAATAAAGTGCTGACCGCGGACTTTGGCAGCCTTCGCTATGACCAGGTAGACACGGCTGCGCAGATCGATGTTCCGGTGACCCTGACCTGCCCAGCCAACTCGGTGCTCAATATCAGCGTCACGGCGTCCTCTGCGCTGTCGGACACGGTGGCCTCTGCCGGCAGAGCAAACCTTGGGTATTCACTGCTGTGGAAAAGTGACAGCTCGCTGATCAACATTAAGGGAACAAAGCGAAACCTGACCAACCTCAATGGGGCGGTTGACCTGAGCATGAAGGCAAAACTGGTGGCCCAGGGCGCATTGTCCGAAGGCGATTTCTCGGCCTCCGCCGTTATTAATATCGACTACTTGTGATATGAACATGATCGCCCGAATAAGCCTGTGGCTTTCACTGTTGGCTGCACTATTCCTGAGCTTTAGCTCCACAGGCTGCGCAGCAGACGCTCCTTCACTGGATATCAAGGGTACGCTGATAAAGCCGCCCTGCACGGCCAGTTTCCCGGCCTCGCAGAGCGTGGAAATCCCCAAGGTGAACCTTAATTCGCTGCGGTCGGACATGACCGAATGGACCGATGTCGCCCTTGATTTTCAGTGCATCAAAGGCAGCCAGGTGCTCCTGAAGTTCAGCGCGGGCAACGGCGCCTATGACAGCAATACCTTGCGCACGACCCTCGACACGCTGGGCTTGAAAACACGCCTTACTGACATGACCAGCGTCGCCAAATTGCTGGACGTAAAGTTCGGCGAGCCGTTGAGCTTTTCTGTTGAAGACACGGTGCTCAAACTTAAGCTGTCGGTCAGACCAGTGAAGACGGCCGATGAACTGCCCGCTATCGGCAGTTACAGTTCAACGTTATTGATGGAAATCATTTACCTGTAGGTCAGGCAAATAAATTGGCCTTGATGCACAGAATCAACAGTGCCTGATCACTGTCGACGTCGAGTTTGCGCATCCCTGATATTTTCAGGGTGCTGATGGTTTTAATACTGCGGTTCAGTAACAGCGCAATATCACTCACGCTTCTGCCTGAAGCGAACAAGCGCAACACTTCAAACTCCTTGACCGTTAGCAGGCTCAACCGTTGCTCGAAGCCATGTGCGTCTGCACTCGGCACCTCAGCCAGTGTGTGCTGCTGGTAATGGCCTTCACGGTAAAAGGCATCCAGCGCCACCAGTATTTGTTCCAACCCGGCACTTTTTGAAATGACTGCGCTGATTCCCAAATCGTACAACCAGGCCAGCACTTGGGGATTGGAGAGCGCCGTCAGAATCAACACCCGCGGCTCAGGAAAATGACGCCGCAGGTATTCCACCAGGCGCGTACCGTCGCCGTACTGTTCGTCACCCGGCATGTTGTAGTCAGTGATGATGACGTCGGGACGCAACAGCGCCACCTTACTGATGAGTTCGGAAGAGTTCAGCGCTTCGCCCACGACTTTAAATCGCGGGTCGCGCTCAATGATTTCGCGCACGCCCATCAATACAATCGGATGATCGTCGGCCAACAAAACATTCATTTGCACCATGGCGTACCTGACTCCTGCCCTGAAAACAGTGTGCGTGTTATGCCTCGTCAGCGACCACAGCCCCGGAGGTGTTCAAGACTCGAAAAGAGCAGCCTTGATGCAGTAAGTGAGTAAGGCATGGTCGGTCAGCACTTCCAGCTTGCGCATGGCCGACACTTTTTGTGTACTGACGGTTTTGACACTGCGATCGAGCTGGCGGGCAATGTCGCCTATGCTGCTGCCCGCCACAAACAGGCGTAGCACTTCAACTTCACGAGGCGACAGCGTAGAGAAGCGCTCATCAATCACGGTGAGATTGGTGATAACGGAGCTGGCTTGCTCGGCAGGCGCTATATATGACCGGTCATTGGCCAATGCTTTCAGGGCCTTACCGATTTCCTGATGGATATGGCTTTTCGCAATTACCCCCGCCACGCCCAATTCCAGCAGGCGTGAAATAATCAAATGATTGCTCACCATGGTCAGCACCAGAATTTTTACGCGGGGAAACTGCTCGGCAATGTATTCAATCAGCCGCAGCCCGTCGCCATAAGTATCATCGCCGGGCATGTTGAAATCGGTAATTACCAGCGCAGGTTGATGTAACGTCAGTTGCTCAATCAATTGCGACGAGGTCAACGCCTCGCCGACCAGATTGAAGTACTCATCGCGCTGAATGACTTCCCGAAGCCCCACCAAGACCACCGGATGATCGTCGGCAATCACTACCTTTAATTCGCGCATTGCCTGGCTCCAGCCAAGAAGGTCAAACGTGACCCTCTGTAGACCCGCGTGTGATCGCGCCTAAAGGAGGCCATGACATTCAGTAATAAGCGGGGCTACCCCCATGATGGCTTAGAGCTATCTTCGAGTAAAAGAGTTTCAAAGTCTGTGCAGGAAACCGCGCCGCAAATCAAAAAGCCTTGGGCTTGGTCACACTCAATACCGCGCAGGAATGCAAGTTCCTCCTGTGTTTCAACCCCTTCAGCAACCACCGTCAGGCCCAGTTTGCGGCTTAATTCAACGAGGCTGCGCAGGGCCGATGCCAGATTTTCATTTTCGACACAGCCATGTACCAACGAACGATCAATCTTGAGCTCGCTAAAAGGGGTCGACACCAGGTTGAAATATGAACTGAAACCCTTGCCGAAATCATCCTGTGCCAGCCCAAAGCCCATCATGCGCAAGCGGCAAGCCCCCGCAAAGTAATTACTCATTTCCTCGGTGGTTGAGCTTTCCATCAACTCAAACACAATACTGCGCGGCTCCGCGCCATCAGCAGCCACATAGTCACGCAACCGATCTGCCAAATCATGGTTATCCAACAAATGCGTGGGCAGGTTGATTGACACGGGAATATCCCAACCCTGCTGGCGCCACTTTCGTTGGGCCTGCAAAGTTTGCTCAAGCATCAGCCACAGCAGTCGTTCTTCAAGGCCCATGCTGATCAAAGTGGGCAGAAAGTCTTTAGGCAACAGCAACCCGACCTCAGGATGTGTCCAGCGAACCAATGCTTCAGCACTGAGAATCGTGCCGTTACGCAACGATTTCTTGGGCTGGAACCACGCCTGAATCTGACCGTTTTTCATGGCCTGTTCGATGCTTTGCGGATCAATCTGTATGGCCAGCGCCGGGTGCTGCATTTCACCACTGTTGCGAAATATCGCCATGCGCTCTTTCAAGCGCATAACGGCATTGGCTTCAACCGGTTTGGATATCAAACCCACGACTGAAATACCCAGGTTTTTCGCCGCCAGCCCCGCACTGATCAACATGCGGCGTGATGAGGCGCTCATCAACGCCAGTGCAGGAGGTTTTTTCAAGGCTGAAATTTTCTGAATCAACTGCACACCATCCATGACGGGCATCAGCAAGTCGCTCAGAATCAAGTCATAGTCATGACGCGACAGGCATTCCAACGCCCCGTCGCCATCCCATACGGTGTCAACTTTAAAGCCTCCCACCCCATTGAAGACATTCAGCAAATATTCATGTTGAAAAGGATGATCCTCAACGACCAGTACACGATAGGGCTTCACTGGACCCTCCTTTAGAAGTGCTGGAGACAGTTGTACAAGGTGTGCAGCGTAAAAGGCTTGATCAGACACTGGTTCATGCCCGCACTCAGGCACCGCTCTTCTTCGTCGCGCATCGCACTGGCGGTGGCGCCAATGATCGGCTGCGTGACGTTCAGGGCCCGTAACTGGGCGGCCAACTCATAACCATTCATTTTCGGCATGTTGACGTCGGTGAGCAGCAGATCGAACGGCTCCTCTTGCCAGCGTCTCAGGGCTTCCTGACCATTGCTGACCAGTGCCACCGTGCAGCCCAATTCTTTGAGCTGGTCACGCAAAATCAGTTGATTGATGACATTGTCTTCCGCCACCAGCACCCGCAACTTGAGCTGGAACTCACGTTTTTCTGTGGCCGTATCAAGCGGCGAATCAACACGGGTGCCCTGCGCCTTGCGCAACGCCCGATGCACGTCTTGCAGGCTGTTAAGGTCGGCTTGCCAACACGCCTGCTGAGGATCAAGTGGTGTGGACAGGTCACTGGCTGCGACAACGGCAGGCCCCTGCCATTCAGGCTCCAGCCGCTGCCGGGCCGCACCGGGGTGCAACTCCAGCAACACGGCGTCGTGGCCTTTATCACCCGCCTTGGGAGCGCCCAGTTGGGCACGCACGCCCCAGCGTCGCAGCCAGTCGCAATAACACTGGGCCAACTCGCGTAAAGGCGACACCACATACACCGCCGAGGGTGCCAGCTCACAAAAGCGACTCAGGCGCTGTGGATCTCGCACCTGCACCAAAGGCAAATGCAGAGTGAAGCTGCTACCCAGACCCGGTTCGCTGACCAGCCGCATGGTGCCGTTCATCAGGTGCATCAGCCGCTTGCAAATGGACAGGCCAAGCCCCGTGCCCGCGACCACATTTTTCGCGGATTCCACTTGATAGAAAGGCTCGAACAGATGGACCTGATCTTCATCCGCGATCCCCTTACCGGTGTCTGAGACCTGCCAGTGCAACATGACGCACTCATCATCACGGCTGTCCATTTTCAGGCGCAGGACAATTTTGCCGTTGTCGGTAAATTTCACTGCGTTATTGATCAGGTTGTTGAGGATCTGACGAATACGCGTGACATCACCCAGCAACCACTCCGGCACGGATGCATCAATCAGGGCAAACAGCTGCAAGCCTTTGGCGTGGGCTGCGGCGCAATAGCCCTGGATCACTTCTTCGATGAGTTCCATAGGGCTGAAGGTATTGAGTTCAAGCTGCAGCTGCCCCGCTTCAATCCGCGACACATCCAGCACATCGCAAATCAGTTGCAGCAGGTTTCCTGAAGAACGCTCGATGGCCTTCAAGTAGTTATTCTGCTGCTCGTTCAACTCGGTACGCGCCAGCAGCTCAAGCGTACCCAGCACGCCATACAGTGGTGTTCTGATTTCATGGCTCATGGTCGCCAAAAAGAGGGTTTTGGCTTCATTGGCGCGATCAGCCAGTTGCCTGGCGCGTTCCAAAGTGACTTCAATCTGTTTGCGCTCACTGATGTCGCTAAAAGCACAAATCAGTACGTCTTCACGCTTGTAGCGTGTGGGGGCGAAAGCCAGATAAAGAAGGCGGCCATCCTCCATTTCAACTTCATCGCTGTTAGGAGCGTCGAGTTCATCAAAAGCCTGACGAATCCAGCCATGACATAAGGTGCCGCGCTCACCACTGCTGCCCAACCATTGCTGCGACAGCGAGTTTTCCAACACCACCGTGCCGTCGGTGCGGCGAATCACACAGAGTGCTACGGGCGCCACTTGCAACACCGCGCTGCTGAAGGCCTCGCTTTCAATGAGCGCCTGTATGCGATTTTCACCCGGGGTGATAAGGCGCCGTTCGATACGCATGATCAACCAGCGCAGGCCGATGCAAACCACCAGCAACAGCGAGATGCAGCCCACCAGCGGCCAGGCCAAAACAGGCAGCAGGCTGTCAATATCAACGGCGTAGACAATCTGCCAGCCGGAAAACCCCAACTGTTTTCTGATCGCCAACCGGTCAGGAAACCAGCCGCCGCCGATAAACCCGAAGGATTGTTGCGCATTAAAGGTGTGCAATGAGCTGACCAGCGAGGATTGCACCGCGTTACTGAAGAGGATGCGACCTTGATCGTCCAGCAACAAGAAATCACCGGCACTCTCACTGCCCAGCGCCTCAACCAGCGCCGGCACTTCAACCTCAATGCCTAGCCAGCCAGAATCCGGCCTGCGCTTATCCAGGCGTTTGAACAGGTAGAACGGTGAGTCCAGCACTTGATCATCGGTAAGCCACAGTTCATCAACGGAACTGTGTGACGGCTTGCCCAGATCGGCCAGGCGCTGTAGCACGACTGCCGGCAGTTGCGGCAAGTGCGACGAGGTATCAAACAGCCTTACCACCTTGGGCGCGTCGATCTGCGGCACATACAGCAGATTAATTTTGTGACGGCGAAAATAATCCATCATCCGCCCGGTCAACCAGAGGCTCCAATGGCCCTCATCGCTGCCCAAGCTGATGTTCATCTCCTCTTCAGGGTTCACACTGACAAAGGCTTGCGCCCCAGGGGGAGTGGGTACGCTGGCCAGTACCAGACTGGTCAGCAAGGTCTGGCGACTGACGAAAAAATCCTGCGCGTGAAATACCGCCTCATTCATGTAGCTGCGACGAAGCGACACTTCTTCATTGAAGACCGCGCGCAAATAAACGAACGAACCCGCCAAGGCCGCGACAATCAGGCCAACAGCAAATAGGTGGAGAATTTTTCGAGCAGCATTGGGTGTGGATTTCATTGCTCAAGCCTGAGGCCTGGGCGACGAAAATTTAATAAGACAATTCCTGAAACACTACGTGTCAGTGCAACGGGAGTGGGCATTGCGCCCGACTCCCGTGTTTGCATTCATTTCACCGGCGAAGCATCAGCCTTGCTGAACCGCGCTGAAATCCAGACGACCGTCTTTAAGTGGCGGGCACCAGTAGTAGCCGCCATTGAGCGGACGGCTGTAGCGATACAAGCCATCAATAATGCCGTCTTCCATGCCGCTCATACGGCGCAGTTGCACTTCAAACGCATTCAGGGTGCGGCCGAAGGCAACGAACATCAGCCCCGACTTACCGTTTTCAGTCCACGGCATGGAGCGGCGCACGATAAAAGCCTCAGGCGAGAAACTTTCTTGGGCTGTGCGCTTAACGTGTGCCGATTCAGGCGCATCGTCCAGTTCTTCGTTGTCGCTCATGCGACGGCCCATGATGTTGTCCTGCTCCTCGGACGGCAGTGCGGCAAAACCATTCAAGTCATGCTGCCACTGCTGAATAGCCACAAAGCTGCCACCGTCCAGTCCCGGTCCGGCGTTAGCCACGATGGCGGCGTCGATAGCCGCCTGATCGACCGGGTTCTCAGTGCCGTCTTCATAGCCAGTCAGGTCGCGATCGCTGCCGTAGCGGAAGCCTTCAGTCACATGCAGCACATTGAAAGCGGGCGCCAGTGCCTTCTCAATGGTCTGACTGCGCAACAACAGCTCACCGCGATCATCGCCCAGCAACCACAGCCACAAAGCGTGTTGAGTAGACGGATTCTCCACCATCGCGTTGAGTGCCGGGAATACCCGCAAACCTTGAACCTTTGCCCCCAATGCCATTACCAGCGGCGCGCCCAGACCCGCCACAACGCTTTTGCCATCCACCCACTGCGACAAGGTATCGAGTGCAGCCGGCAATGCCTCTACTGACTTGAGGGAGAAAAACATGTAACGCGCTTGCGAAGGTATCGGTTGGGCAAGAATGCTCGACTGGTAGGGACTCATAGAAACTCCTTTGGAAAGCGCAGAGTTTACTCCTACCCGTACTTTTTCAGTCACTGACTGAGGATTTTTCTTAATCCCTACCCGGCACCGCCGTCCTTAAGACGACAGCTGATTGGCAAACTGCCCCACGGCATCCACTACTTTTTGCGCCCCGTCTTGAATCTCGACGATCACGGTGCCCGCTTCAGCTGCCAGCGCCAGCCCTTGTTCGGCCTGCAACTTGCCATCACTCATCAAGACAACTGCATCACGGGCCATGTCCTGATTTTGACGAACCACGCTGATGATTTCCTCAGTGGCCTTGCTCGTACGCGAAGCCAACTGCCGCACTTCGTCTGCAACCACGGCAAAGCCACGGCCTTGCTCTCCGGCACGGGCCGCTTCAATGGCCGCATTGAGCGCCAGCAAATTGGTTTGCTCAGCAATCGAGCTGATGGTTTTGACGATACTGCCAATCACCTGCGACTGATCGCTCAAGGCCTCTATACCGTCACCCGCCTGTTGCATGTGGCGGGCCAGATCGCGCATTACATCCACCGCCTGAGTGACGACTTTAGTGCCGCGCTGGGCGGTGGTGTCAGTTTGCAAGGACGTGGTGTAGGCGATACCAGCTGCGTCTGAAACGGCTTGCTCGCGCCGGATCTGATCGGTAATTACCGTGGCGAATTTGACTACTTTGTACAAGGCACCATTAGCGTCCCGCACTGGGTTATAGCTCGCTTCCAGCCATACATCCCGGCCATGACTGTCCACTCGCTGAAAACGCGCAGCCACAAACTCGCCCGCATTCAAGCGCTGCCAAAACGCCTGATATTCAGCACTGTGCTGTTCTTGCTGGGTGCAAAACATACGGTGATGTTTGCCCTGTACCTGCGCCAGCGTATAGCCCATGCCGTTGAGAAAACGCTCATTGGCAGTGAGCACTTCACCTTTGAGATTGAATTCGATCACAGCCGTGGAACGCAGCAATGCACTCATCAGGTTTTCGTGATCGCGAGACGTTTCAATCGTACGGGTCAAATCACTGGAAATGATTGAAATCCTCTGCACCCGCCCGCTGGAATCTAGAATCGGCTGCATGATCGAGCGCAGCCAGGCTTCCTGACCATTGCCGCGCAGCAAACGTACCGTGCCACAAAAGTGTTCCTTACGGGCCATAGCGCTTTGCAGGCGTTGGTAATGCTCATTACTGTGCAAATACGCCGGTACCAGCTCAGCAAGATGGCGCCCCTGAAGGGAAACTTCCGTGTACTGCATCACCTGACAAAAATTCGAATTGGCCGTTTCGATACGCCCATCAGCGCTCAGGGAGAGCATCAGCATTTCGTTGTCCAGACTCACTTTAACTTGTTGCAGGCTGGATAATTCTTCGCGAAGAGCGAATAGCTCCCGCTTCAAGCGTGTGTTGAACATAGAATTCCACTGCCGATAAAAAAATAAGCCTCAGTTCACATCGGCCAAATGGATAGATTCTGAAGGCAAATAACCGACATTACGCCCTAAAAAACACTCATCTGAATACATCCTGAATAACCACACTAAAATCAATGAAATAGTCATTGATTTTGCAGCAACTCTTTGCCAAATTTTAGAGCTAACGACTGAACATCATGGACATAACAGGGGCTCACAGGAGACAGGTCTGAATCATGAACACGGCAAAACTTTTCGTTATTGACTACACACTGCACGGCCAACCCAAGTCATTCATCATTCGCCTGCCCCGCCTGGATACTGCCACTGCCTGGTACTGGGCCGGGTGCGACGCCGGCGTGATACGCATCGGCCGCACAGATCGTGATCCGGCGAAACTGATCAACCCGGCCGAGCTGGAAAAAAAGGCGATTGCCAACGTCACTTGGCGCGCCGCCGGAAAATGAAGGCCACGAGGTACATCGCGCAGTCAATGACTGCGCGAATGTGCATTGAGGTCAGTGTTTTTTATCACCGCATTTGCAACTGCTCGACATCGCACAGCCCTGCCCCTTGGAGTGATGATCGGCGCAGGCCTCACAGCAATAATGTTTGCCCTCGCGCTCCACGCCGTTGGTGCCCACGCTGCAGTTACAGTCAGGGCAATCACAGGTATGTTCTTTCATGATGAACTCCTTGTTGTCAGGTCGTCACAAAGCGACAGGCGTGTCGCTTATAGGCAATGACTTTAGCTGCCTCAGATGGGTTCAAACGGTCTACCCATCGGAAATCTCTGCGAATTGATTTAACGTGATCGCCAGCCTGTGCATTCGCTGACACTGGCCCACCCATAATCATAAAAAGAGGTTTCGTCATGGCCGCTGAAATAGCAGACAGCCGTTCTGCCCGATTTGCACTGCGCTGCTCGAACTGGGCCGAGCGCTGGTTTCCCGACTCATGGGTTTTCGCTGCAGTCGCCGTGATCATGGTTGCGCTGGCTACGCTGGCAATGGGCGCTAAACCGACCGATGCCGCCATGGCGTTCGGCGACGGCTTCTGGAGCCTGATCCCCTTCACCATGCAAATGGCCTTTGTGGTCATCGGCGGCTATGTAGTCGCCAGTTCGCCACCCGCTGTCAAACTGATCGACAGGCTGGCGCGCGTGCCGAAAAACGGGCGACAGGCAGTGTGTTGGGTAGCCCTGATTTCAATGGTCGCCTCATTACTCAACTGGGGGCTTTCGCTGGTGTTTGGCGGTTTGCTGGTGCGGGCGCTGGCCCGGCGCACGAATCTGCGCATGGACTATCGCGCCGCCGGAGCAGCGGCTTATTTAGGGCTGGGAGCGGTTTGGGCCTTGGGCTTATCGTCTTCTGCGGCGCAATTGCAAGCTAACCCGGCCAGCCTGCCGCCGTCGATTCTGGCGATTACCGGCGTGATCCCATTCACTGAAACCATCTTTCTCTGGCAGTCCGGCGTATTACTGGCGGCCTTGGTAGTGGTTTCACTGATCGTCGCCTATGCAACGGCGCCTGGCCCGGAATCAGCCCGTGATGCAGCGGCTTGCGGCATTGACCCCAGTTTCAGCCTGCCAAAACTGCCGCCCCGCACGCGCCCAGGGGAGTGGTTGGAATACAGCCCCTTGCTGACAATTTTGCTGGTGCTGCTGGCCGCTGGTTGGTTGTTTCATGAGTTTTCCACCAAACCGGCCATCAGCGCCATTTCGGGTCTCAACACCTACAACTTTTTATTTTTGATGCTGGGCGCGCTGCTTCACTGGCGCCCGCGCAGTTTTCTGAATGCCGTCGCCAGCGCCGTTCCGACCACCACCGGAGTGATGATCCAGTTCCCGCTCTACGGTTCAATTGCAGCGTTGATGACCGTGGTCAAAGGCTCGGAAGGGCAAACCCTGGCGCATCACATCTCGACATTCTTTGTGCAGATTGCATCCCACGATACCTACGCGCTGTTGATGGGCGTGTATTCGGCGATTCTGGGGTTTTTCATCCCGTCGGGTGGCGGCAAATGGATTATTGAAGCCCCGTACGTCATGCAAGTGGCCAATGATCTGAAATACCACTTGGGCTGGGCTGTGCAGATTTACAACGCCGCCGAGGCGTTGCCGAACCTGATCAACCCTTTTTACATGCTGCCGCTGCTGGGCGTACTGGGGCTGAAGGCCCGAGATTTGATCGGCTTTTCGTTTGTGCAGTTGCTGGTGCACACGCCGCTGGTGCTGTTTTTGCTGTGGGCGCTGGGCACGACACTGGCTTATGTGCCGCCGGTGATGCCGTAAAAGCCCCTCACCCTAGCCCTCTCCCGGAGGGAGAGGGGACTTAAAGCAAAAGCAGATCAAGCACCCTCTCCCTTTGGGAGAGGGCAGGCGATTAAACCGCCCCAGCCGGGCGCAAACGGTACTGCGGCGGCAATTGATCCAAACCACTGATGGTGGTGTTCAGGCTTTTCCAGCGGCCATCCTTGATCCCGTAAATACAGCCATGAACCGACAGGCTCTGCCCACGGTGCCAGGCGTTTTGCACAATGTTGGTATGCCCGACATTAGCCACTTGCTGGATCACATTGAGTTCACACAAGCGATCGACGCGCTCTTCTTCTGTCGGCAACTGCGCCAGCACCTCGCGGTTTTCGTAATACAGGTCGCGGATTGAGCGCAGCCAGCCGTCAATCAACCCCATCTGCTGGTCTTGCATGGACGCCCGCACCCCGCCACAGCCGTAGTGGCCGGTGACCAGAATATGTTTGACCTTTAAAACATCCACTGCGTACTGGATCACAGACAGGCAATTGAGGTCGGTGTGCAGCACCACGTTGGCTACATTGCGGTGCACAAACAGGTCACCGGGTAACATGCCCACGATCTCGTTGGCGGGTACACGGGCATCAGAGCAACCAATCCAGAGGTATTCCGGCGTTTGCTGGCGGGCCAGTTTGGCGAAGAAGTCGGGATCTTCCTGCTTGATTGCATCGGCCCAGCGCTCGTTGTTATCGATCAGATCTTGTAGTTCATTCATCGGGTCAGGTCTCAAGAGTTGATGCGCAGTTTGGACAGCTTACCGGCGATTGGGGTCACGCAGGCACAGGGTTAATCGGGTAATCCACCGGGTGGAATTTTGAAGCGTAGCTATAGTCCATCCTATTGAGATTTCACTTCAGGAGCATTTGACATGACTGTTTCACGTCGCCCGTTCGGAGCACCGCAACCAGCACCCATTGATGATATTGAAGATGAAATGGGCTCGGTAGAGCCACTCGACTTTGATGATGAAGAGACCCACGAGCCCATCAGCGACTTGTTCACCGATGAAGAGCGCAATCGTCATATGGCCGGCCAGCCCTCGCGCAGAGCAGGCCTGAGCGGTGCTGCTTTGCCGGGTGACGACCTCAACGACGATGACCTTGAGCCGGAAATGTTAATCCGCGAAGACGGCGCCCGTGATGCCAAAGAGGCGGCTGAAGGCGACGATGAAGCCGCCGACTGGGAGCTGAGCGTGGTGGATGAAGATGACATAGGCGCCGGTAAAGGGCTGGATGAAGCGGAATTGGCGGAAATTGATCCAGTGGGGCGCAAGCGCTAGAAGCAAAAGCAGATTTTCCTTACGCCATCAATCAAGCCCCCTCTCCCTCAGGGAGAGGGCTGGGGTGAGGGCAGCGGCGAATATCAATCCACCAACGTACACGCCATCACCACCGCGTCTTCACGCCCACCCACCGCCGGGTAGTAATCGCGACGACGGCCGATTTCATTGAAACCATAACGCTCATACAACTTGAACGCGGCGGTATTGCTGTCGCGCAGTTCGAGGAAGCACTCTCGGGCCTCGTGTTTGTAAGCAATCGACATCAAGTGCTCAAGTAACTTCAGCCCCAGGCCACGGCCCTGACTTTCCGGCTTGACCGTGATGTTCAGCAAGTGAGCTTCATCCAGAATGATTTGCACCACCCCATGACCCACTTGCTGTTCACCCTCAAACATCAACCAGATCTGATACTTGCCCAGGCCGTCTAGAAAAATCCCGCGTGTCCAGGGATGACTGAAAGCCGCATATTCAATTTTCAAAACGGCATCGAGATCCGCTTCAGTCATCGGACGAAAAGTTACAGCATCACTCATTACTTGGTTTCCAGCGCGCCATCAGCCGGCGCATGGCTTGCCACACATCGGCTTTGCGGTGTGGCTCCTCCATTAACAATTCCAGACCCGGCAGCGCCCACGCGCAACCCAGCCCTTCGATTTCAAGCTCGCGATTGAACGCTTCAGCATTCTCTTGGCCAGCAAAACGCACGGCAGGCAAACCGATCAGCCAGACACAGGCGCACTCAGCTTCTTCCAGACGCGCCATTAAAAAGCCCTGCACAAACTCGCGTGCCGCGTCCGGCCCCTGATCAACGTTGCCACGTCGCAGTAATGGCCAGCGTATCGGCTCGCCAATGATCTGCGGGCTGTCGGGCAAGCCCGCAGCACGCAACATGTCTTTCAATAACAAGTAGGCCGGGTCGCGGCTCTGGAAGGCGCTCCCTGTGGGTAACTCCACCAGGATAAAGCAGCGTCCGGCACGCAGAAGTTGCAAGGCAAAACGTGGCGCCGGCACTTGCACCACCTTGGCCACCGCAGGCGTCGACTCACCCTCAACCACAGGCTTGCTCGCCGTGCGTGGCATAACCGATGGCCTGGGCACTTCAATTTTAGGGCGCTCGGCGGATTTGGCCTGCGCAATCACTGGCCTGACCACAGGCTCAGCAACCACTGGCGCGGCAGGCTCTTCAGGGAGCACCAGCAGTTCAGGCCGCGACGGCGCGGCGAACGGCAATTCAGTGCGCGGTAACCAACTGACCACTTGCATGGCAGTCAAGTAGGCGCGGCGGCGGGACTCGTTCAACAAGGGTCGGCCATCTGTGGATAAGTAAAGAGCCGCGATTCTACCGCCCTTCTGCCCTTCTCGCCCGCAGTTGATGGCCAAACGGCTAATTGACTGCTCACGCCTCTGATCACCAAGGGATGACTCAACCCTGCGTTGCAGTACAATCGCTGCCTTTCATTGCCAATCGACCGGCCTTCCCATGATCGAACCCAAGCGCGTTTTACGTGCCCTTGCCGAACACTGGGCCCTTCTTGAGCCTCTGTGCGAACACTTCGACCAAGGCACGCTGAGCCTCAGCGAGCTGCGCCTGCAACTGGCGGCACATCAGCTGGACAGCACACCGCAAGACATCACCCATGTACTCGACAGCTGGATCCGCCTGGACATTCTGGTGCCGGTCGCGAAAAGCCCGAACCGCTTCGAGCTGAATGCGCAAATTCATGACTTTCTGGCCTATCTGCGCCGTGAACACCGTCTGGGTCTGTGCCTTGAAATTGAAGCCTACCTGCGCCATCTGGAGCGCTTGGCCGGTTATATCCAGGACGCGTTCGACATCCGTGACGGCAACGACCTGGCGCGCCAGCTGCGTTTGTTGGATATGCGCGTACGCGATGTTTTAAAGAAACTCGCTAACGATGAGCAGGCACTGGTCGCCGTGGCTGAACGGGCCAAAACCAGCGACCGGCAGATCCCTTTGCGCCAGCGCTATGCCGAAGTGTTGGCCACGTGGGACGAATACGTCGAACCGATGATCCAGTTGGTCAATGCCGACGGCGCCTTCGAACAAGGCGTGCGCAAGGTTGAAAACGTGCTGTTGCGCATGCTCAGCGAGCAGCAACGTCTGGGTCATCTGGTGGACGATGACATGCTGTTGCGCACCCACGCACGCATTCTCGAAATGCAAACCAGCGCCCAATTGACCTTGCGCCATGCCCGAGAACTGCTGCTGCCGTTGCGCGAAGAAGCGCGCCGACACAACGCCGTCACACGCGGCGCAGCACTGGCGCTGGCGGCGATTCGGCGCAAAGGCCTGGACGCCGTGCCCCAAGCTGCCATGCCGATGTTTACGCGCCCGCAAAGCACTTTTTTGGGCAGCGCCAGCCAGGTCGAAGCCTATGTGTACGCGCTGGCGCGCTTCGAGCCCAAGCCGGCACGCTTTCCCAAGGCCCACAAAACGCAGAAAGGCGAAGCGCCCAAGGCCCCGCGCACGGTCAAGGAAATGCTCGACCGTTGCAGCGATGCCCTGCCCATGCCGGACTTGATGGGCTGGTTGCTGACTCAGGAACCCGACGGCGATACCGACGAATTGCTCTATTGGTTCTCGCGCCTGTCGCGAGAAAAACGCTTCGTGCGCGAACGCCTTGAGCGTCGCGACTATCACACCCACGAACATCGGGTCAGCCTGCGCTCCTTCGCCCTGCTTTCACGCAGCGAAGACGCGACCGAACCTTCTGCGAGCCCTGTCCATGCATCTTGATCTTTCTGAACTGTCCCATCTGGCGCCGATTTTTCGTGAGTTGTTCAAGGGTTACCACGTCAGCCGTCGCGACCCGGAGCTGTACGCACAATTGTCGAATTTCCAGGATCAATACCGAGCCTTGTTCAAGGCACTGGGTTTTGAGTTGGTCTGTGATACCCGCGGCTTCTATTACTTCGTGCCTGACACCGCCACCGCGCAGGTCAACAAGACCGCGCAACGTCTGGCGCTGTTCACCTTCATCATCGTCGAGCATCTGGCCGATCAGGGCCGCGACCCGATTGCCGTGCTCGATGGCGGGAGCCTGGGCCGTGACGAACTGCCCGCGCTGCTGGAAAAATACCGGGACCTGTTCGTGCAGGCTGAAGTCACCACTCAGGACGAGCTGGAAGAAAAGATCATGCGCCGCATGACCCAACTCGGCTTCGCAAACGAAGAAAACGGCATCTACCGCTTTCTGCCGCCGATGCACCGCTTTCTCGATGTGTGCCTTTCGGTGCAGCAAGACCGTGACCTGGCCGCCAGCCTGCACAGCATTTTGCCGCTACCGACGCCGGTGTTGATCGATGATGACGCCGCCGATGAAGACGAAGAAGCCGCATTGGCCCGCGCCATCGCAGCCGAGCAAGAGGAGATGGACGCATGAGCCAGGAACGCTACGGCATTCGCCGCTTTGCCTTATTGAACACTGCCGGTTACAGCTTGGGTCTATTCCCGCTGGAACACCCGTTGTCGGTATACGGCGCCAATAACTTGGGTAAATCAGCCTCCATTAACGCCCTGCAGTTCCCGATTCTGGCGCGCATGTCAGACATGAGCTTCGGTAAATACACCCTGGAACAGTCACGGCGCTTTTACTTCGCCTCCGACACCAGTTACATCCTCGTCGAGGTATCCCTGCCCCACGGTCCACATGTGATCGGCGTGGTCGGGCGTGGCCCCGGCGGTGGCTTTGGGCACCAGTTTTTCGCCTACGCAGGCAAACTTGATTTAGCCCATTACCAGAAAGATGACACGTGCCTGCGCCAGAAAGAGCTGTTCACCAACCTTGAGCGTAACGGCCTGAAAGCTTACGAGCTGAAACCCGACGAGCTGCGGCGCTTGCTGGTCGGCGGGCACACCTCGATCCCGCTCGACCTGACCCTGATTCCTCTGCGCTCCACCAGCGAGCAAAGCTTGAAGACATTCCGCGCGTTGTTTATCAACCTGCTGCACATGCGCGAAATCACCGCGGCCAAGCTTAAGCAATTGTTCCTGGATGCGTTTGAACACAGCTTGCGCTCCGGCAGTGTGGACTACATCGCCGCGTGCGAAGAAGCCTTCCGCGATGTACGACGCATGGAGCAAGACTACAACGCGCTGGTGGGCGCCGGCCCCTTGGTTGAAGCCTTGGCCGCCGGCGTGCGCCAGCGTGATGTGCTGCGCGGCAAGCTGCATCGCCTGTCTCCATTGCTGGATTCGTTGCTGGGCACTTGGCAGGATTACGCCGGCGCGCGCAAGGAAGAGCTGCTGATTCAATCCGAGCATTACCGCAATGAGCAAGATGCCCTGCAAAACGATCAGCGCAACAGTACTCAGGAGCTGATGCGCCTTGAGCGGGAAATCGCGGGCATCCAGCGCTGGCTGGGCGAGTTGTCGGTGCTTAAGCACCGTTTCGCGCTGGTCGACGATGTAAAAGTACTGGAGCAGCAATTGCTCGCAGCCAAAGACGCCCACGACGAACTGGCTGGAGCGCTGGCGCAGTCGCGCCAGTTCAGCGCCGAAGACCTCGACGAGCGGGTGCGTGATCTGGAGAAACGCCTGAAGTCGGTGAAGCAGCAACTTGATCATGCCGACAACAACAGCTACGCCCGTTTGCGCGAGGAATTTTCGCAGCAGGATGTTGAGCGCCTGATGCGCCTGTTCAACAGCGCCCTGTTCAGCTTGCCGTTGGGTGAGCACGGAATTGCCCTGGACGACAGCGACACGTGGGTAAAGTCGCTGGAAAGCATCCTCGACGGTTTCAAGGGCGAGCGCTTCGAAGCGCCGGGGTTGTCTATCGATCTCAGCCACATCGAACCACCTGCGCTGCAAGCCCTCGCTGACCGCGCCGCGTTGCGCGAACAGAAAGAGCGTCTGGACAAAGAACTCAAACAACTTAAAACCCAGCAGGCGGTGACGTCTGATCGTGCGGCCAGTAAAAGTGAAGCCGAGTCGCTGTATCAGCAGGTGCTCGATGCACAAAAAGCACTGGAAGACTTCCGCCGCAGTCAGACGCTAAGCGCTGAAGAAGGCGAAAAACTCGAGCAACTGGCTCAGGCCGAAGCGGCGCAAGATGAATTGAAACGCTCCAGCGATGCCTTCACCGAGCGCGTTCAGCAATTGTCGGCCAAATTGCAATTGGTCGGCCGCCAGATCGGCGACATGGAAGCCAAGCAACGCACGCTGGATGACAGCTTGCGCCGTCGCCAATTGCTGCCCGCCGATCTGCCGTTTGGCACGCCATTCATGGATCCGGTCGACGACTCCATGGACAACCTGCTGGCGCTGCTCAATGACTATCAGGACAGCTGGCAAGGCTTGCTGCGCAGCGACGGCCAGATTGAGGCCTTGTATGCGCAGGTGCGCTTAAAGGGCGTGGCCAAGTTCGACAGTGAAGACGACATGGAGCGCCGTCTGCAACTGCTGATCAACGCGTATGCCCACCGCACCGAAGAAGCACTGACATTGGGCAAAGCCCGTCGCGCGGCCGTCACGGATATCGCTCGTACCCTGCGCAACATTCGCAGTGACTACGACAGCCTTGAGCACCAGTTGGCGTTGTTCAACCGCGAAATCAACAAGCGGCAAGTGTCCAATCTGCAAAGTTTCCGCATCGTACTGGCGCCCAACAAAGAGGCGCTCAAGCACATCGATCAAATTATCCACAGTGCCGGCCAGTACGAAGAAGGAGAAACACTCTCGGTGTTCGACCTCAGCCAGAGCGCAGAGCAGGACAACAAAAACGAAGAAGCCAAGGAGTATCTCGCACGTCTGGTGGCCGCCAATCACAACCAGTTGGGCCTTAAGGACTTGTTTGAGCTGGCGTTCGAGATCACCAAGGTCAACGGCCAGCCCGTGATCCATACCGATATCGATGGCGCAGCGTCCAACGGCACGACGATGACCATTAAAGCGCTGACCAACATGTATTTGTTGCTGCACTTGATGGATCGCGAACAGGCAGGCCGTATCCGCTTACCCTACTACCTGGACGAAGCTGCCGACATTGACGAAAAAAACCAGACCGCCTTGCTCGAAACCAGTTTGCAGTTGGGCTTTGTGCCTATTCTGGCCAGTGTAAAGCCACAGGTTTGCGCCCATGTCGCGATCGACCTAGAAGGCGGCAGTGGCCCCAACGGGATCTACATTGATGAGGATGACTGGAAATATATTCGCCGCCACGATGAGGTCAAATCTCCCGCGCCATTGGCGGTCGAGCAAACGGAGCTGATTCCAGTCTAAAAAAGCGCACCCTAAAAAAACCGCGACATAGCTCGCGGTTTTTTTATGCCCAGGCGCTCGTCATTCAAGTCGCAAAGTCCCCCCTCACAGCAAACCCATATGGAGCAATGGGCCAATTCATCAGGCCTCCAGTCATGAGCCGTTAAATTTTCCAATTATCAGAAAATTCTTACCTAAGAAAATGCTAGAACACGGCATTCTTGTCACTAAGCGGCTCTTGACACGGTTCAGCAAGAGATTTTGACCGCCATAAAATCCTTCCAGGCAGCAAGATTGCTACGTGTTATGAAGGTGTTAACGGATTCACCCTTTATTAAAAACTTACTCACATGTTAATTCACGCCCACTCAGAAAAAGCCACTTCATTGAACAAAGCCAATATGTTGACTTATTGCCAAATAGAGCAGCTTATAGGGATACATAAACTTACAATCAAGACCAAAACTTTATTTAGACAGTGTTCTTAAAGGATTACCAAGACCTACAAAATTAACCCATATAGTTGTAGGAATAATCATGCGGAAAGCCCTGATTGTCGACGACCACCCTTTTATTCGTCGGATCGTTCGTTCGGTACTGGAACAGTCAAACTTTCAAATAGCTGCTGAAACTGATAACGGTGCGACTGCATTGGATTTGGCGCGTGCCCACATTCCTCATTTGATGGTCCTGGATCTATCCATGCCCAAACTGGATGGGCTTGAGGTATTAAAACGGCTGCATATTCTTGGACTGCCCATCAAGGTGCTGGTACTCACCTCTAAAGGAGCCTCTTACTACGCGGATCGCTGTATCAGAGCGGGAGCCATTGGGTTTATAGAAAAAACCGAGGATGTCGACGCCTTAACCAAGGCGATCAATATTGTGATGAGTGGCCAGACCTATTTGAGCAATACGGATGTCAACCTTCCGTCTGTAGAAAATGAAGACCTCAATGACATTGAGTTGATTAAAACGTTATCCGATCGTGAGATGCACACCCTTCTCTATCTGGTGGCGGGCATGTCGAATAAAAAAATATCTGAAATCATGCTGCTCAGTGAAAAGACCGTCAGCACTTATAAAACACGCGTTATGACTAAGCTCAATATCAAGTCGGTGGTGTATCTGGCCGAATTTGCCAAACGAAATAACTTGATCGAATGAATAGAACGTCACTGCCTCACTTAGTGACCTTGTTATTGCTTTGCCTCCCCTCTACGGTTCAGGCGGAGCCGGTTAGCCTGCATTTACTGGGTCGTTCGCAAGTGGGCCAATATCACCTGGCCCCCAGTGTGCGTGAGACACAATGGCTCACTTCCAAAAAAAAATTGGTGTTGGGCACTTCCGCTCCTGACTACGCACCCTTTGATATTTCTACGGGTAGCGATTTCTATGAAGGGATCAGTGCAGACTATGCCGGGTTACTGAGCCAGCTCCTGAAAATCGAGTTGAGTGTGTACCGCTATACCTCGCGCGCCGAGGCGATTACAGCCCTTAAAAAAGGTGAAATTGATCTGCTTGCGACCGCTAATGCCTTTGAACAACAAGAACCTGAATTAATGTTCAGCACGACCTATGCGGTCGATACACCCTTGCTGATTACACGTATTGATCGACCCAAAGCCAGTGCGAGCACCGCCCTGCGCCTCGCCATGCTTGATCATTATCAACCGCCGGACAGGGTGAGGAAGGTGTACCCCGAGGCTGAGCTGCAATTATATGAGTCCACATTAGGGGCCCTCAGTGCAGTTACGTTTGGTCAGGCTGACACCTATTTGGGAGACGTGATCAGCACCCATAATCTGATCAATAAAAATTATTTGAATACGGTCTACCTCAAAGAATTGGCGCGCCTTGAAACGCAGGGTTTTGGGTTTGCAGTTCATGAGGATAATCCGCTTTTATTGAAGTTGATCAATGCTTCACTGGCGCTGATCCCACCCAGCGAGTCCAATGCCATTCTCAGCCGTTGGGGCGTTAGCATCATGGCGGATACGCAAGCACAACCCCTGAAATTTACAGCGGCAGAGCAACAATGGATTGAGCAAAACCCTCGCTTGAACGTGGTGGTTACCGATGACTTTTTACCGTTTACTTTTTTTGATGACCATGGCCAGTTTAGTGGGTTGGCCGCGGATATTTTAAATCGTATAAGCGTCAGCACCGGCTTGGAGTTCGATGTCATGAGCAGCTCCTCTGTGAGTGTCATGACGGACTCGGTAAAAGACGGCGATGCCGATTTGATTGCCGCCATGACCCCCAGCAGCAGCCGCTTGAATGACTTGCGTTTTACAAAGCCATACCTTTCAACGCCCTATGTTTTGATTACTCGCCTTCAATTGCAGGGCCCCGTTACCCTGGATCAACTCAAGGGCAAGCGTGTCGCGGTAATACCGGACAGCAGCCTGGCCACTTACCTGCACGAGTTTCATCCCGAGGTAGAAATCATCCCTGCCAACAACTCGGCACAAGCCTTGACGATGCTAGCCCAAGGCAAAGTGGAAGGTGCGATCAATGCCCTGATCAGTGCTCGTTATCTGATCAGGCAGCAATACGCTGACCAATTGCAGATCAGCAGTACTGTGGGCAAGACACCGGCGCAATTTTCATTGGCTATGGATAAGAGCGCTCACAGTTTGTACTCAATACTCAGCAAGGCGCTGGCACGTATTTCCCCTGAAGACATGGACGATATGACGCATCGTTGGCGCAGTGCCGTGGTGCTGGATAACTACTTGGCAAAATCGCACCTCGCTTCACTGTTGAGGATTACGGCCACCGCGGGGGGCGTGCTGTTCGTTGCGATTGTGTGGATTGTGTATCTGCGCCAGCTTATTCGCAGACGAAGCCGTGCTGAACGCGCACTCAGCGATCAACTCGCTTTTATGCGAGCGTTAATCGATGGCACCCCGCACCCGATTTATGTGCGCGATCGAGAAGGACGCCTGTTGATATGCAATGAGGGCTATCTGCAAACAGTGGGTTTAGCGCGTGAAACCTTGATCGGTAAAACCTTGCTGGAACTGCCCTTCAACCCCAGGCAACAACATGACAGCTTTCATGCTGATTATCAGAAGGTCATGCGCGAAGGCCGCCCATTAATGCGTGACCGTACCCTGGTCATGAAAAACGGCAGCGAATTGACGATCTACCACTGGATCCTGCCATACCGCGCCAGCGATGAAACGGTGGTCGGAATTATTGGAGGCTGGATTGATATCAGTGAACGCCAACAGTTGCTGGAACAACTGCAAGAAGCAAAAACCAATGCCGACCAAGCCAATTCGGCAAAAAGCGACTTTCTGACCACCATGAGTCACGAGATACGCACGCCCTTGAACGCAATTGTTGGGATGCTCGAACTGGCCACAAAAAAAGCCGAACAGGGCATGGCAGATGCGGCGTCGATTGGTCTGGCCTCGCATGCTGCACACGGCCTGCTTGAGTTAATCGGCGACATTCTGGATGTGGCACAGATTGAGTCCGGGCATATGTCGATCAATCAGCAGCGCACTCACTTGATGACGCTCGTGGAGTCCACGGCTCGGGTGTTTGAGGCTATGGCTCAACAGAAAGGGTTGCTCATGAGCTTTGATCTGGATCCTAAAATCAATACCGACGTGCTGATTGATCCGCTGCGTTTCAGACAGGTTTTATCCAACCTGCTGAGTAATGCCATCAAGTTCACCGACCGGGGGCAGGTACGTTTGAGCGTTCGAGCAAAAACGGGGGAAGACATCGGGCGGTTAAAAATCTGCGTCTTGGTTGAGGACACTGGCATCGGCATTTCCACAGCCGATCAATTGAACCTTTTCCGCCCGTTTACTCAGGTCAACCACTCCCACAAGCAACCTGGCGGGTCAGGTCTGGGCCTGATGATTTGTCGTCAGTTGTGCGCACTGATGGGCGGCGCACTCACCCTGACGAGCAGCGTGGGCAAAGGAACCCAGGTCAAACTGAGCCTGGACATCGTGACCGTGCTTGAACAAAACACCGCCCCTGCCCCGACAGAGCTGTCGGCGCGGCAAATGCGCCCTTTAAAAATATTGGTAGTGGATGACTACCTGCCCAATCGCCGATTACTGGCCCAACAGTTAGAGTACCTGGGGCATGCGGCGATAGAGGCTCAAGAAGGCACTCAAGCCCTCCAGCTCTGGCGGGCTCAGCGTTTTGACCTGATCATGACCGACTGTGCAATGCCCCTCATGAATGGTTACGAGTTGACTCAAAGCATACGTGCCGAGGAAACCACTCGTAGCCTGCAGCCCATATTGATTGTAGGTTTTACAGCCAATGCTGAAGCCGGGGAGACCGCCCGCTGCCTGGCCGCAGGCATGAATGACTGCCTGTTCAAACCTATCAGCCTGCACAATCTTGAGGCCCGATTGGCCTCAGCAGACTTGACGCCCATTGATGTAAGTGACGAACTGACACCTAGCGAGACACACAAGCTGATTGACCTTGAAGGTCTGGAACGCCTGAGTCACGGCGACGCGAATGCACTCAAGCATTTGCTGGAGCCGTTGATCAGTAGCCTTGAAGACGATATGACAGCATTGCTGCAAGTCTTTACCAAACATGATTTACCCGGCATGAGTGATGTGGCCCACCGGGTAAAAAGTGGCGCCAGAATTGTAAAGGCCACTCAGTTGGTGCAGTGCTGTGAAAATCTTGAAGAGGCGTGTCTGACGTGCGAGTGGAATCAGTTGGCGCGGCACGTCGATGAGCTCTATGAGGCAATGGCTCAGGTACTCGAAGTTATCGAGATGTATCGGGTTTGATCATGGAACCCTGAAGGAACTGCCCTCTCTAGATCATTGCTTAATCAAGCCTATTGGGTCCGATGCCGTGTAGAACAACTCAATGTATGCGGGAGCGGGCTTGCTTGCGATTGGATCAACGCAGTTTGTCTGTAAAACCACGTCGACCACATCACGAGCACGCCCGCTCCTAATCGAGTACGCCTTAAAAATGGGGTTAAGGAACACCCATGACCAGCGTGGCACTGCCGGTAAATGGCCCAGTGGCTGGGACGCTGCCAGGCCGACGGGTGAGTGCGAATATCACATCGTCTCCTCCAGAGCTGTTGTAGATATTGGTTCGAAATGAGGACTCGAGCCTCACTTGAGCGCCCGATCGCATGAGTCCCGTGCCCAAATTTGAATTGCTCATGTTGAGCACTCCCGAGTCGAACGATGCCGGCATCCCTTTGAACGTAATGGTGATAGGCATGGTAATGCCAGGATCAGGACATGAGTAATTCAGCCGGATGTTTTTCCTTACCGTAGTGCTATTGACACTTTCGCCAATTTTAGTGCGATCGACCTGATTAAAGTTCACGTCAATCGGCTGATTGTTATTAATCGTGCACGTTGAAGGTTCAACAACAAAGTTGTTATCCGCGTACAGTTCTGCCCGCACAATAGGCTCGACCGGATTGTTCGGATTATTATTTGTCTGCTTTAGCACCACTGTCCCCAAATGATCCCCTTGACGGATATCGATCGGATTGCCAGGGGAGCCTTGTATAAGAATGTACATATAGGTATTCATGTCAACGCCCTGGCGATTATTGCTCTTGATGGTCGCCAGATGAATACGGGGCCCGACCTCGACGGGATAATAGACTCCTTTGATACGCAGTCCCATTTTGTAGTTTTTGAATTTAGGGCCAGGGATCAAAGCGTTGTTCCAAGTGTGCCAAAAATCACTGTAAACAATCGGAAAGCCGTTAGGCGTAAAACGGCACTTCATAATGTAACCATCCAGATCAATTCGGCCTGAACCGGAGTGAGCTTGAATAGGAACATTGACGGAGATAGAGTCATAAGTCACCTCTTGCCAGGGACCTCCATTGATATTGCATTGGGATGCACTGGCCGCGTGCATTAGCAACAATAAAACAATGCCAGTTAAATATTTCATCGGGGTGTGCTCTCTGTTTAGAGGCCGTCGCTTTATCAACGCGCAGTCAGGGACAAAGGAATTACAGCGTTAGGGGTAATCCAGTGTAAAAGTTGAAGTGGCGGTAAAAACTCCCGCTTTTATGGATTTGTCCACAATCGCTTGCGGCTCAGCCCTTACATACGCTTTGAATTCAATGACATTGTCGCCATCGTTCAAGGCCTGTTTATCGCTGGTGACGTTAATGGGCAGCGGCACGTTCGCAGGGGTTTCCAGCCCCAACGCGATACCTCGGGCGACACTGCCACCATCCAGAGCCAGCAATCCAGGTAATGCGGCGTTTGGCGTGCCAGTAAACGTCGTAGTCACCGAGTCGGTAATACTGCTGTCGCAACCTTCAAGATGGATCTGGAATAACCGGCCAGGCGTGCGGGTATTGGCGTACAACTCTTGGCTTGAAACGTCTTGCATATCCAGCGATAGAGCATCGTCGCCTGGACGAAGCGTGCAAGGTTCAGCGATCAGATTGCCCTTGAAACTCAAGTTGTCGGCAGCCTTTGTCGTGGGGCTCTGCATGAGTGCCATCAGCATGAGTGCCGCTATCACGGGGGTTTGGCCCGTGTTTATTCTTTCACTGTTCATGTCATGCTCACTCTTTACTGAAATTCGGCGAGCAACGTCGCTGACGCCGCGAACCCACCCGGCCCTAGCACAGCACCTGAGCGCTTGACGGGTACGGCTTCCAGCACCGGGGGCGTTGACGGGTTTATGGGCAGCAAGGTGTTGAGATTAAAGGGCACTCCATTTTGTAGAAGCTGAATGCCCAGATCCGCGACGCTGGACTGCAAGGCTGAGGGCTCAAAGGAGGTCGCAGCCCCCTTGATCGTCAATACCATTTCCCAAGGCAACGTGCCCGGTGAGCAGGTAATGACGTAATTCACCGGTTTGAGATAGTTCGCACCGTCGACCTTGTTAATCCCCACATTTTTAAAGTCGATCTCTATCGCGCTACCGCCATTAATCGTGCAGGGCGGAGGCTCATTGAGCGTTCCATCAAAGGTGAGATTAGCCACAGCGCTGTTGCCATATCCAAGAACGAACAGTGCAAACAGAGCAGGTTGATTGCAGAACTTCATCTGTGTTTCCTTCTCATTGCAGCGCAACAACCAGCGTTGCCGAGGCTGTAAATGCACCGGTTCTTAACTTACTGGCGGGCTTTTTAACCGGCACCGCCTCCATTCTCGGCCGGTTCGGATAGGTGAATTTGGTGGTGGTATTGAGCGCCCAGGCAGCTCCATTTATGTATAACTTGACCCCCAAATCACTGTTACTGGTCCTCAGCGAAGAGGTATCAAACGCAGCCCCCGTCCCTTGTAGCCTCAAGGTCATCTCATTGGAGGTCTGGCCTGTGCAGTTCAGTGTGTAAGGCACTACCCGCCGGTAATTAACCCCGTTGATCCGGGTCGTCAGCAGGTCGCGTCCGAACGGCACGTTGAGCGTATTTCCACCGTTAATAACGCAGGTCGGCGGCGCCACAATTACGCCACGGATTTGCACATCGACTTGCGCCATCACCAGCGGGCTAAAGACCCATAGCGCCCCCGTACAAACGAGAAACGCCGCCGTGCTTATAGACTTGGCCATTATTGTGTCCTCACTCATAGTTGAGCCTGAAATCCACAGCGGCCCAAAACTGACCGTTAGTCAGCGCCGCCGACGTGCGCGTGGGATGGACATGCCAAATCAGCGTATCGCTGCCATGCGCCACAAATAATGGATACCCCCGTGAGCCCAGTTGCACATCGCGCCCCTCGGCATCGGTCAGACGCAAACCCAAGCCGCTAACGCCTCGCACCTTGACCAGACGCGGGTCGTCAGCATCCGCAGGCGCCAAAAACGAGACCGACACCACCGGCTGATAGGCGCTCCACACCAAGATGCCTTTGCGCTCATCTTCCAGGCTGCCCGAAGCCCGTCGGCACTCTTGCAAGCGCAATTGAAACGCAACGGGCGGGCCTTGATCACCAGGACGCTGCAACTGACTGCGAGGTAGGCTGCCCAAGTCCACGGTCTGATACGCCGACGTCATGTCGAGCACGCACGGGGCATGATGCAAGGAGCCGGTTATGTCCAACAAACCGCCCATTCCAGGTGTATCCGCTTGGGCCTGCAACACTGGAAGAATCAGTAAAAGGCTGCCCAAAGCCGTCTTTACGTTGGCATTCATGAATCTCTCCGGCGCCATGGGCTACTCATTACGCGGGGATGCATCGAGATCCACCTTGCACACGCTGCCACTGCAACTGAATGCCAGGACCGGACGCCCGCCGTAATCATTCACGTAGGTCAAATAGGGCGTCGCCCCCAGTGCCGCAGCGGTTGGCCCCAGAGTCAGAAAACCTTTGGGCGGCACCATAAGCGGCTCGAAACCAGCCGCTGTTTTGCCACTCTTGCTGTTTTTAGCATCGACCAGGGTCACGTAATAAGGGGTAGGGTTGTGGACTTGATAGCGGTCTGCGACTTGGGTCAACGTCAGCTTTTGCTGCCACGGGTTAGCCCGTTCCTGCTGGCTGGGCACTATTGATGCCGGGCGGTAGAACAATTTAATTCGTGTCTGCAGGGCTATTTGCAGGGTGTTGGCCTTGTCAGAGCGAGGAGGAATCTCTCGCAAATTGAAGTAATAAACGGTCTCCCTGTCTTGAGCGAGCGACTTTGCCGCTGGCAGTGCCTGAACTTTCACTTGGCTGTTTTTACCTGGCTCCAAACGTTGCACAGGCGGGAGCACGGTCAGTGGCGTAGAAATTTTGTTGCCCTGTTCATCCTCAATCCAGCCCTGTGCCAAATAGGGCAATTGGGTGTTGTTGTTAGTAATGCTCATGCTGACAGCGTCTTTGCTGCCATCAAAAATAACCCGGGTTCGATCAAGGCCAATGGCCGCATCGGCGTTACGGATCAAGCAAAACGCCACCAAGGCTATTGCCAATGGGGTGAACTGAACATTGAAAGTCATGAGGCTTGTTTCTCCATCTTGGCGCCCTGGCCCATCAGCGATTCGGGCGCAGACAAGTCGTCAGGGACTGTTTTATGGCAAGGCAAGTTGAGGGCTGTTGCGAGCCCGTCAGCAGGTAATTGAGTTGGCAAGGTCAGCGTGCAACGTTGTTGTCCGCCCCAACTCACATTCATGGTTTCCCCAGGCTTGATACCACTCAAGTAAACGCTTCCATCCTCATTCACAATCCCGGTGTCCTGCAGTTTTTGGTTTTTCACCGTCGCCCCAAATGGTGGGTATTCCCCGTCAGGAAGGCGCAGTACCGCCATGGCTTTGTGGCCGGAAATCACATCCAGATTGCGATAACCGATCGCACCTTCGGTGAGCGTCAGTTGAGTGACCGACTGCGTGGCTTCCACGTTGGACGGCAAGTTTTCAAGATCTATGCTGGCGGCTGTTCGGTAGTAACTGCTGACATCCGAAATCACGGCCTTGCCAAACGTGTTGCTGCGGGTCGATACGCCATAACCACGCACCGGAACATCGGGCACCCCCGCCGTATCGACGAGTAAGCGTGTACCGCCCATGCTGCTGGTCCGATGCAATGCGCCGCCATGGGCCGTGAGCGTGCCGCCACCACGGGCAGAGATGCCCAGACTGGTGTAATCGTCTTCTTGCATACTGGCGCTGATGTCGAGATCCGCTTGTGCACCGGTATGACTAAAATAACCACTGACTGAGGAGTCGCTGGCCGTCAGTTGGTAGCTGTTACGCGCATCCAGTCGATCACTGAATCGACCGGTGTAACGATTTTGGTTCTGAGTTCTGTTGACGCTGGTTGTGAGGGTGCCGGACCTGCCCAGCGGCAAACTCACTGATAGGTACATCCCGGTCGTATTGTTTTGCACACCGCTGCGTTGATCCCGCTCCTGGTTACGAAACAGGTTCATCGAAAGGCTCATGTTTTTGATGTTCCCTGCACTGAAATAACGTGCCATCGACAGGTTCCAGCGCTCACTGTCAGGACGGTCCCAATAAGATTGATTGCTGTAGTTCAGGTAAACGGACAACCCGGCATCTCGGAACTGTTTGTTGAATGTGGCTGTGTAAAGCGATTTGCTACCGCCAATGGGGCCACCGAAACGGCTGGCGTCCAGGTATTCGCTCATGCTGAGAAAGTTTTTTTCCGAGAACCGGTAACCAGCAAAGGTGACTTGGCTGTCGTATTCCTCGAAAGTTTTCGAATAACTCAGCCGGTAGGAGGCTCCCGAGTAATTCTTATCTTGCAACGTGGCTCGAGCCCGAGTGGCATCGAATGACACAGCCCCAAAAGCGAGCAGGTCTCGCCCCACCCCCATTGAGAGTGCGTTGTAATGGTTGTCAATAATGCCGCCGCCATACAGTGACCACCCATTACTGATCCCCCAGGAAAACTCACCCGTACCAAAGGTATTACCCTGCCCCCCCTCGTGAAGATCTGAAGGCCGGCCAGCGGCCACTTTGTAACGCACAGTGCCTGGGCGGGTGAGATATGGAATGCTGGCTGATTCAACCTTGAAGGTAGTGACGCTGCCGTCTTGCTCTTCTATGCGAACGTCCAGCGAGCCGGTAACGGCGTCATTCAAGTCTTGAATACGAAACGGGCCAGCCGCGACCAATGCCTCATATAACACTCGGCCTTGCTGGCTGATGATGACCTTCGCATTGGTTTTGGCTACGCCCACTACTTCTGGCGCATAGCCTCTTAAATTGGGGGGTAACTGACTGTCATCGGAATTAAGCGCAGCACCCGTGAACCGGAAGCTGTCGAACAAATCCGAATACAAATAGTTTTCGCCCAGCATCAGCCGTGACTGGATGGCGGGTAATGCGCGATAGGCATAGAAACGGCTCCACTCCATCTTTTGATGGCTTTGCTCGCGGCCTTCGACGCGCCCCTGCCAGTCTGCACGCAAGCGCCATGGCCCGACATTGGCACCCACCGTGCCGTTGCCACTGACTTCATTGCGACTAGCATCATTGCCTTGGTGAATAGTTTGCGCGGTCAGGTTGTAGTCGAGCATCACCCCAGAAACACCTTCATCCCATCGCGAAGGCGGGTCCCAATTGATTGCGCTGTATTGAAGGTAAGCTTGAGGTACCGAAAGATAGAGCGTGGAGGTACTTAAATCGCCCTCAACTTCCATTCCGGCCAAACTATTGAGGTCAAGGCACTCTCCGCCTTTCCACCAGGTGAGTTCTTTTTCGCTGTCTTGTTTGAGCCCTAATTGCGCGATCAATTCGGGCGATACACAGGCCGCGCTACCTCTGGGGTCATCTTCTGGTGGGTAAAAAGAAACACGTTGTTCTGGCAGCAACTGGTTATTGATCTGCACCGACATGGGATACGTGCCAGGCAAGATAAAACCACTGCGCGAGAACTGACTTAAATCGATATTCGTGCGGTCATTCACGTCGAGAATATCGGTATTGAATTGAACCTCCCCGCCGGCAAATGCCTCCACACTGAACGACATTAGACCTCCCAACATACCGGGAGCGAGCACCACTTTAAGGATGGGCACGTTAATAAGGGAAAACAGCCGAGACATTTCAGTAATACTCCAACCTGAAACGCACCGCAGCGCGATGTGCTCCAACAACCATGGGTTGATTATTGCCAACCAATTGAATGATGTAGTGCAGCGCCAGATCATTCGCAGTAACAGGCATCATCGGCATGGGCACGCCAGGCATACTTTCGCGCCCTTGCCTGTCGGTGATATGCAGCGCCACACCCTGTGAAGTTCCTTGTGCAGCAAATGAGCGCCCCTCGCGGTCAGTTAAACCTTCAAAGGTCACCCTTACATGCTGCCAGTCAGGCAGGTATTCCCCAGGACTTTCAGGATCGGGCCGTGTCAATGTGCAGGCCACCAGCCGCAATGTGAACGGATGAGGATCACTGTCCCCGTCCCGAATCAGCCGCCCTACAGGGACAGGATCCATTTCAATAAGTTGATAGGCACTGCCAGCATCCAAGGCACAGGCAGAGTCCACAATCTGCCCTTCTAGCGTAACTATCCCATTACCTTGATTGGCCGCTGAGGCGCTAATGAACAGCGTTGAACCAATAAGGAGAGAGGAAGTAACCGCCAACGTTGAAAGTACGTTCACGTTAATCACCACTGACTATTGTCCTGCCACCGAGTTATCGGTGGCAGGACAACTACTTATTGATAAGCCAGAGAGAAGTTGGTGATAGCGGTAAACTCACCCGGGGTGATATCGCCTGTTGCAGCACCTTTCAGGTAGGCACCAAATAACAAGGTGTTAGGACCGTCCTGCAACATTTGTGGCTGAGTAGCGGTACCCAGAGTGATGACCGTGCCGCTACCGTCAACCATCATGATGCCTGCCCCACCAGCATCACCCACGATACCCAATGCCCCTGGGACCGCTGCAGATGAGGCACCCGTGAAGGTGCTGGTTACTGTCTTGTCTGTAAGGCTGCCGATATCGCAACCATTGAGTTGAATCTTGAACTCTTCAGGGCTCGAACTGCCCCCTGCGGTCAGTTCAGATTTAGCCACCTGCCCCAACCCAACAGTTTGATCAACACTTTCCGGATCGATAGAGCACGCAGCCTCAATAATAGCGCCCTCAAAAGTAACCGTACCACCACCCGCCCCTGCCGCATAAACAGCAGAACTGGAACTTGCCAACAGAATCATGGAAGCCAATGCAGTTTTTAATGAAACGCTCATTAGAATCACCCTAAGATAAGATTATTAGAATCCCGGGATTATTTATTAGAGAGAATGCGCCAGAACCGATAACTTCCCTGCCATCAACAACAAACACACTTTCACGCCACCCTCCAAACAGGCAGCACTTACCCCCATTCAAACAGGCACCGATAGACTTCTATAATCGCCTGCCCGCTTAAACCAATAAATAACACCCGTAAAGTTTCGCCGTGGTTGCACTCAATAGCTGGATCCTCCATTCCTCTATTAACGCAAACCTGGCCGGAGAGAACTTTTAGTAATCTACCCCCTCAAGGCGAATTCACATGTAGGAATTCCCTGAAGTTTTCAAAATTGTTCGACCGAGGCACGCCCCAGGCAACCTCGGTTAAAAAAAAAGCCGCGATCAGGGATCGCGGCTTAGGGTTGGGACGGTGAGATTGGGTCGACTTATTTACCCAGAGGGATTTTGGGCGACCATTGCAGCCATTCATCTTCAAATTTGTCAAATAACGGGAAAGTTTGTTCAGGTCGCGCCTGATTCCCCATTGCTGCATTGTCCGGCGTGGCGAAGGCGATTCCACCTTGCACCAGGGTTTCCAAAGATTCAGTCCGAATGGTTGCGCCTTTGAACAAGCCAAAGTCGACACCGAAGCCACTGGTGTTCCAGAAGCGGCTACCACTGCGCACTAGAGGCGCATAACGAGGCTCGATGAGGATATGCACTAGCACTCGATCGGCGGTTGCACCCAGTTCATAACCCGTGACCTTCCCTACTGTCACTTCGCGATAGGTGACCGGCACACCCTCTTTAAGCGACCCACGACGCGCTGCGCTTAATACCAGGCTTAATCCTGCTTGCGATATAGCGGCCTCAGGAGCCTGATCCAAGGCAGTGAAGTGAGTTTGTGAGCCCAATGGTTTAGCTGCCGGCTGTACTTCAATGTACTGGCCTGTCACCAACGTTTCGAGGTTCGCGGTTTTCATCAATCCGAGCTCAGGTTTGACCACCCAGAACTGGCTGCCGACCCTCGCAATGCGATCGGGAACTTCAGTGATGCGTGCTTGCAGCAGGACAGATTGCAGGTCGTCACTCAGGTCAACGCTTTCGATCTTGCCGACCGTAAGCCCTTTGAAACGGATAGGTGATCCGCTGCTAAGACCATCAGCACTCGCCACTTTGATGCTGATAGGTACGCCCTGCTGCATGGCGGCATCACGATCACTGAAGAGGCGAAAACGTGGAATACGCTTTTGCAAAGGCGCAGTTGCTTTCGGGGTTTCAAAGGCAATGCCGCCCGCCATCAGACTTTGCAAAGATTCACTTTTAACCTGAATGCCGCCGGTCAATCCACCCGTCAAGGTGATGCCGCTGGCGTTCCAGAAACGAGTCGAAGCATTGACGAGGTTTTCGTATTCCTTTTCGATATGCACACCAATAACCAACTGTTTTTTGGTGCGCGAAAATTGGTAGCTCTGAACCGAGCCGACTTTGACCTGTTTGTAGAGTATTGGGCTACCCACTTCCAGCGAGCCCAGGTTATCGGTGAACAGCACCATGTGCAGGCCTGGCGATCTCAGGTCCAGGGGCGGTGCTTTGGGGCGCGCAACAAACTCTCGCTCGGGAGTGTTGCCTTTGTCACCTGGACGGATAGCGATGTAGTTACCTTTGACCAAAGCCTCCAGCCCTGTGATACCGGCCAGTGAGATGGACGGTTTGACTACCCAAAACTCAGTACCTTGCACCAGATAATCTTCAGCCAAAGGGTCGAGCGCCAATTCGGCACTGGCGCTTGTCAGGTCTGGATCTACTTTCAACGTCTTGAGGCTACCAACCTGTATACCTTTGTACATCACAGGTGTGCGACCCGCTTGAAGGCCTTCAAAGTCGCTGAGTTTGACTTTGACTTTGATGCCCGCCTGAGCAGCGTCGAAATCTTCATACAAGCGGAACGGTAAGTTGGGGTCCGTTGGCGGGCTGTCTTGACGATTCTCCGGGGTGGCAAACGCAATACCGCCGGCTACGATGCTGGCCAGTGATTCGCTGCGCAGTTTTAATCCCGAGAGATTCGCGTCGATGCTAATCCCGCTGGCATTCCAGAAACGCGTATGTTTGCGCACAAGATTGGCGTAAGTCGGCTCGATAAAGACTTTGATCTCTACAGTGCTTTGATCTTCTGAAAGCACATAGCTTTTGACTTGCCCCACCTGAATTTGTTTGTAGAACACCGGGCTGCCGCGATTGAGCGAACCCAGACGATCAGCCTTAAGGCTTAAATGCAGACCTGGCTTTGCATCAGACAGGGGTGGCTCTTGTGACAGTGCCTTGAATTTACGTGCGGGCTCACCATCGGCAGGGCTGACGGCGATGTAATTGCCCGATACCAGTGTTTCAAGACCGGTGATCCCCGCTAAAGAGACGCTGGGCTTGACCAACCAGAAGCGAGTATTGGTTTTGAGGTACTGCTCAACGTCTTTGTCCATTTCGACGGTGGCAATCACGCCCTTGTTAGGGCCGTCCTCATCAAGGGCAAGGGTTTTGACCTTACCCACAGGCATGCCTTTATAGACCACCTCGGTCTTGTTGGCGACGATGCCTTCGCCACTTTCAAAACGCACCTGAATGTCGATTCCCGTTTGGGTATAGGCACGCCATCCCAGCCAACCACCGATGATCAGGGCAATGAGGGGAAGAATCCAGATAGCAGACCAATTGGAAGCCGGTCGGGTTTTAGCGGTAGGTAAATCACTCATGGTCGTCGTCCGACTCCGTATTATCCCAAATCAGTCGGGGATCAAAAGTTACAGCTGCAAGCATCGTTAGCACCACTACGCTGGCGAAGGCAACAGCGCCGAGATTAGCCTCGACGCTGGCTATCCGCCCGAAATTCACCACCGCCACCAGAATGGCGATGACAAAAATATCGAGCATTGACCAGCGCCCAATGAATTCAATAAATCGGTACATGATGATGCGCTGACGAGCCGACAAGGGCTGGTGTCGCTGCACCGAGAACAAGAGTAAGGCAATACCAACCAGCTTAAAGGTCGGCACCAGAATACTCGCGACAAACACAACGGCGGCAATCGGAATCATCCCGTGCTGCATTAACTCGATAACACCGGCCATTATCGTGCTGGGTGAACCTTGACCCAGGGAGTTGATGGTCATGATTGGCAGAAGATTGGCCGGAATGTAGAGAATGGCTGAAGTCAGCAGCAGCGCCCAGGTTCGCATCAGGCTGTCAGGTCGACGGGCGTGTACTAGCGCGCCGCAGCGGGTACATGTTTGCTCATCTGTTTCAGGGTCTTGTTTGTTGAGTTCGTGACACTCGTTGCAGGTCAAGATACCAGCATCAATCGCCCGCATGGCTATCCTCCCCTGATAGTGCCTGCCAGATCTGATGGGGCGACATCACCACTTCGAGCCAGACTTGAACCAGTAATAAACTGACAAAACAGATTAAACCCAGGCCAAAACTCAGCTCGGCCAAATCGGCCAGTTTCACGATCGCGACCAGCACACCCATCAGGTACACCTCCAGCATGCCCCAATCGCGTAAATGGTGATAAATGCGGTAGATCAGCAGACCATAGCTACGGCCGATATTCCAACGGATGCTGAGTAAAACTGCCAGTTGGCACAATAGCTTCAGCAAAGGAATGGCCATGCTGCACAGGAACACCACAACAGCGATCTCTGGCATACCGGTATTGAACAATCCGAGCACACCGCTCCAGACAGTGTCTTGCGACGACTGCCCCAAAAGATTGAGCTGCATGATGGGTAGAAAGTTCGCAGGCACGTATAGCAGCAGAGCGGCTATCACCAGTGCAAGACTGCGTTCGACTACGTTATGCCGGTGTGCATATAGCTCATAGCCGCAACGCGGGCATTGAGCTTTCTCACCGAGGGCGAGCTGTGGTTTGCGCATCAGCAAATCACATTCATGGCAAGCCACTAACTCGTCCAGCGGTAAATCTGACACCCTGCGGGTGTCAACCGAATCTGGCATATATGAAGTCTCGGACTCAAAAATGACTGTGCCTATTCTAGTGCGCAGACTGCAAAATAACTGCGCCTATTTGTAGGACTTTGTCTGCAAGCTGTAAGCGAACGGCTTGGGGCATACCGAGGGTATTCAAACGTGCTGCTTGTCGATCGCTCGGGCTTTTTCGCGCACAAAAACAAACACCCTGTCTGCGTGAGCAGACAGGGGGTTTGGAATTTAATCTTGACGATGACCTACTCTCACATGGGGAAACCCCACACTACCATCGGCGATGCATCGTTTCACTACTGAGTTCGGGATGGGATCAGGTGGTTCCAATGCTCTATGGTCGTCAAGAAATTCGGTAGCCAGCGCGTTTAACCTTACGGTCAACGTTCCAGCGAATGGGTATGTAATAGAATTTGGTGCTTTGCG
>NZ_VFIO01000039.1 GCF_007858365.1 Pseudomonas saxonica
CATCGAAGACAAGTTTGAACGCGCCCTGATGCTGCGCTACCACAACAACCGACTGTGCGCCGTCGACTACCAGTACTACGACCACAGCCGCGAATTCATCGAACGCTCCGACGAGCACTACGCCAAATACCGCGTGCGTTTAGAACGCTGGACCACCCTGCACACCCCCGTCTCCTACAGCTACAACGACGCGGGCCAACTGATCGGCGCCACCAACGCCCTGCAAGAAACCGAGCACTACCGCTACGACACCGATCACGTCATCCAGGAACGGCAACTGGCCGGTGGCGCGACGTTTTACTGGGAGTGGCAACACCGCGGCAAACAGGCCCGCTGCATCCGCCACTGGAACAACTTCGGGCAGATGCACGCCCGCTATGAATGGGACGACGCCGGCACCGTCACCGTCCACCATCAGGACGGCAGCCGACAAATCTACGCACACGACAGCAACGCCCGCCTCGTCAGCCAGACCGACCCGGACGGCGCCACCCATCAAAAAATCTACGACGAACAAGGCCGCCTGATCGCCGAAAAAGACCCCCTCGGCGCGGTGACCGAATACCAGTACAACGAAAGTGGACTCCTCACCGCCCTGATCCCGCCCCAGGACGAACCCACCTACTACAGCTACCTCGACGGCCACGTGCGCAAAATCAGACGCGGC
>NZ_VFIO01000040.1 GCF_007858365.1 Pseudomonas saxonica
GGGTGATGCCGATCAGGCGGTGTTGGCTGTCGTAACGGTAGTGGCGCACAAGACGTTGGCCGGCGCCGCGTCGTTCGCGGATGAGGTTGCCGTAGGCGTCGTAGTCGAAGTGGCAGTCGCCTTGCATCAGCAGGCGGTTGCCTTTGATTTTGCCGTAGCTGCGGCCCTGGCCGTTGTAGCTTTGGGCGAGGAGGTTACCCGCCGGGTCGTGGGCGAAGTGTTCGACGTTGTTGGCGTTGCCGAGGACTTCGGTGAGGCGGTCAAGCGGATCGTAGGCGTAGCTTTTTTGGCCTTTGCGGCTGTCGGTGAGCAGGCGCAGGTTGCTGTTGGCGTCGTATTGGTAGGTGCGCCGGTAGTGGTAGTGGCCAGTGACTTCGCCGTTGCGTTCGAGCGGGTAGACGCGGTGTTCCTTGAGGCGCTGTTGTTCGTCGTAGTGGTATTCGCTGAGCACTGAGCCTTGTTGGCGCATGATCTCGCGCCCGTGTTCAAAGCGGTGGCCGGTGAGGCGCTGGCCGTTGAGGTTGATGGCTTTGAGCGCGCCACCGGGGTGGTAGAGGTAGTCAAGGCCGTTGCCGTCGG
>NZ_VFIO01000004.1 GCF_007858365.1 Pseudomonas saxonica
GCCGCGTCTGATTTTGCGCACGTGGCCGTCGAGGTAGCTGTAGTAGGTGGGTTCGTCCTGGGGCGGGATCAGGGCCGTAAGAAGTCCGCTTTCGTTGTACTGGTATTCGGTCACCGCGCCGAGGGGGGCTTTTTCAGCGATCAGGCGGCCTTGTTCGTCGTAGATTTTTTGATGGGTGGCGCCGTCCGGGTCGGTCTGGCTGACGAGGCGGGCGTTGCTGTCGTGTTCGTAGAGTTGTCGGCTGCCGTCCTGATGGTGGACGGTGACGGTGCCGGCGTCGTCCCATTCATAGCGGGCGTGCATCTGCCCGAAGTTGTTCCAGTGGCGGATGCAGCGCGCCTGTTTGCCGCGGTGTTGCCACTCCCAGTAAAACGTCGCGCCACCGGCCAGTTGCCGTTCCTGGATGACGTGGTCGGCGTCGTAGCGGTAGTGCTCGGTTTCTTGCAGGGCGTTGGTGGCGCCGATCAGTTGGCCCGCGTCGTTGTAGGTGTAGGAGACGGCAGTGTGCAGGGTGGTCCAGCGTTCTAAACGCACGCGGTGTTTGGCGTAGTGCTCGTCGGAGCGTTCGATGAATTCGCGGCTGTGGTCGTAGTACTGGTAGTCGACGGCGCACAGTCGGTTGTTGTGGTAGCGCAGCATCAGGGCGCGTTCAAACTTGTCTTCGATGCGGTGCAGGCGACCGTCGCGATGGGTGATGGTCAGGCGGTTGCCGTAGGCGTCGCTGATGGCGATCAGTTTTAAGTCTTGAAAGTGGTAGAAGCGGCGGGTTGCGCCCGCTTGGGCGAGGATCAGTTCGCCGTCTTTTTCGCCGAGGTAGATCGCGGCGCGGGCCAGGCTGTTGGTGATGGCCGGGCGTTGTGCTGTGGGGCGCGGGAAGCGGGTCTGGCGGTTTTCGTGATCGGTCCAGAGCAGTTCGTCGCCGTCTTCTTGCAGGCGATGGTTCAGGCTGTGGCTCCAGCCGAAACCGAGGCTGCTTTGGCTTTCGACGGCGCTGGTGCGGTACAGGCGCGTCCACTCGAAGGGCAGCACGCCATCGAGCACGGTGTCGGTGAGGGTCAGCAGTTCTTCGCCGGTGACCATCGACACCGGACAGCCTTGGGTGCAGGTTTTGTCAGCCGGTTCGGCGGGCTGGTCGTTGAGGTTTTTCGATTGTGCCGGGACGTCGTCGACGTGCTGGACTTGCACGATTTCGGTGTAGCTTTGAGGTTTTGCGCGAACGGCTAATGAGGCGTCTGCGATGGATTCTGTAACCGCTCCACTCTCTGGATGAGTGACCTCAACCAGGCCTTTTTTCGCCGAATTAAAAACGCCTTCACCCTGTAAGAGTATGGGTTTGCTGAATTCAGTGTGGGTCGTCGAGCGGGCTTTGCTGGTGCGCATCAGCATGTCGATAAATGCATCCAGCAACTGCGTGGATTTGGCTGCTTTGCTCACGCCAACTGCAGCTGTTATCGCAGCTGTTATCGCAGCTTTTGCTACTAATCCCAGGCCGCCAGTCAGGATCAAGCAGACGCCAATGTTGATGAATGCTTCGCCGGCCAAGAGCCCGGCTTCGCCGGCCAAGAGCCCGGCTTCGCCGGCCAAGAGCCCGACTATTTCGCTAAGGATGGGTGGCGGCATTAACCTGAGCCACGCAATAAGCGCTGAGAAATACGCCCATAACAGCGGCTCGTCAGTGGCCACCAAGTACAGGGGGTTGAGTGACTCTTTGGTACCGTTTAATAATTTTTCGAGTTGATCAGCACTGAAAAAAGCGCTCAGTCTTTTGAGGTGTTCCTCCGGGTGAGTCACGATGTGGAGCAGCTTGTTGATGTTTTCCCACAACGTCATCAAAGATTTGATAACGCCCTCGATCAGCGCCTCTGCATTGATCCATAGACGGCCTGCGCTACTGGCTTGCTCATACCTCTGCCACAACGGTAAATACTCGGTGTTCCATTGAGTGGTTAGCCAAGTGCCGAGCTCGTTGAGCAAGCCCTGATAGGAATTGAAAAAACGATCGATCTGCTCCGGGCTCGTCTGGGGGAAAAACGTAACGCGGTATTCCTGATTGGGTTTGCAGCCCTCCAGCAGCTTGCGGCCGCTTTCATCAATGAACGTGTTGATTTCCGGCGCATCGATGGCTTCTTCAAAGCCTTTGTTTCTGCCACTGAGGGGGTGAGGACGCAGCGGAGTCAGGCGTACCGGAGTGTTGCCAATCGGTACAAAATGCGCGGACTCAAAGGCGTGAACGAGCGTCAAGGTTCCGTCTATCGCACACTGGGCGTAGTTATTGGACGGGCCACGGCGCTTAACAGGACGGGTGATGGTGCTATCACCGGCACTGAACTTTTGCTCGACATCAAGCATGCCGCCAAAGCGTTTTTCGGTCTGTTTGCGATAGCCCACCAGGCAATCGTTGAATTGCACAAGGATGGTCTGCACATCCGGCAGAATGCTGTTGTGCCCGGTCGGCGTGTTGGCACTCATCGACCGAGTTCCTGCTGTATGTAGGCTATAAATCGCTGGTTATCGTCGTCCTGGGATGCATCCGAAAACGTTACGAAATGCTCGACCTTCTGGCGCAAGACCGACTCGGGCGTGGAGAAATACAGCTCGGCTCGAGTTTCTTTCAGCCACAGCATCAAATTGTTGATCACGTTAGTGAGGTCCTTGTCGGCGAGGGTGTTGAGCAGGTTTTGGGGAACCTCCCACCAGGGAAATGATTGAGCCGGGCGCGCCGCACCCTGGCCTACTGCCACGGGCTGGCCGTTGATCCAATAGCGGTCAAACACCGGTAGAACGTCAGTCGCCGCAGTGCTCAGGTGCTGAAGAATCGGCAGCCAGTGGCGGCCGTCCCAGAACCGAAAAAACACGGCCTCGCCGGCAGGCATCAAGACTTGAGTCAGGCCGCGTAAATGCTCAGTGATCAGTTCTGGGGCAGCGGTAGACACGGCCAGCCAGCCCCAATCGTCAGCGTCGGTTTCAGCTACCCACTGTAGAAACCCGCTGTCAGGCGTCAGGCTCAGTAAATAAGGCATGACAGGCAGCCAATCGGCGTAGGGCGTGTTGGCCCACAGCGCTATCGCTGGCTCGACCCCGCACCGTTTGCGGTAGGCCGCGAGCGGGTCGGCATCACTGGTTGAGCTGATCACCGCGTACAGGCTTTCACCGGGACGCAGCGGGTTTTTGGTCAGCCATTGCTGTGGGTTGAGGGGGTCAGAAATCACACACACCTCCTTCGCACTCTTCGCACAAAGGTGCGTGGCGTTTGGGGCTGTTGATTGGGTTGGGGGTCAGCAAGGCGGGTTTAGGCAGCAGTGCCACCAGATCCAGATCTAATCGGTCACTGACCCGTAGCCAATAAGAGAGGTAGGGCGTACTGATGAGCTGTTCGCCATCAATGGTCAGGTTGAAACGAAACGGGGGCTGTGAGGGTGACATCCTCGATTCCTTACGCTGCGGTCGCCCTGATGTAACAAAACGTCAGGGCCTAATCAGTGCGCAAGTGTGCAAAGGCTGTGTTGGTGCTGTATGTAGGATGGGTCTTATCGCGCTAGGGTTTTGTTTGATTGTTGAGTAGGAGAAATAATTTTGATGACGGTCTCCAGCGACATATTCAACTATACGAATGTCTGGGATCGCGCCTGATTCGCGGCATGTAACTTAATAGCCGTGTTGCACTCGACGGCTGCAACCGACCTACTTCATGACGAGACTTTAAGGGGGTTTCACAACGTTAATATGCCGCGAAACTTAACAAACAGGGTTATTTGTAGGCTAATTCACACAATATTAAAGCCAACTTCCTACCCAATAAAACATTGTAGATGTCAGTTAGTGTGGACTATAAATGTAATACGTTATTACAAGTTACTTCAGCACTGATGTTTCTTGGCGCCATCCCGTTTTGCATATCATCTTTAGTTACTGTGCTGACAAGGAGTAAGGATGTTGCGTTCCCTGACCCCTCCCGCCGCAAGTCGTCCCTATAGCGAAGTTTGCCAACCCCATGAAGTGCCACAGCCGGCAGGTTCAACTGCTGACTTGGTGTGTGCTCGCATGGATGCAGGCAGGTTGCGTTTCTCCAGTCAGGAAGACCGACACCAAGCCTTTTCCAACGGTGTATTCCTGCTGCAAATTCCCGATGATCTGGATGTGGGCGCAGCCGATCAATTCGCCAATGAGTTCTATCGAGGGGACGCCAGCCTGTACGGCGGGTTCAAGGCATTAACCTCTACCTCATTTGACGACGCCTTGTTGGGGTTCCATCGCTGGGTCGATCAGATAGAGCAATTCTTGCTCGAACGCAGGTTCTGGGGCAGTCACTACCCCGTCGAGATTGCGCTTATCGGCGAACAAATGACCGCTTTATCCCAACAAATAGTCTGTGCCGCGCTGGAGTTTGCGGGCATCCCGCCTTCAGTCTGGCTAAGGGGGAGCGGCAGCTGTTCTCACGCAGAAGGCGCCTATCATCTGACGTTCAATCATTACCGCGCACAGCTGGACGCCGTGGGTTTGAGTTCGCACAAAGATGATGGCTTTCTGACGATTTTACGAACCACCCGCCAGGGACTTGAAGTGAATCGGTGTGATCGCTGGGAACGGGTCGACGCCACACAAGATCTGTTCGTGATTAACTTTGGCTTATCAATGGAAATCCTGACGGCCCGCTGCCCGTCGCCGGTATCGGCTATTTTGCATCGGGTCTCGAAACAAACCGAGGATCGAACCAGCTTTGGTCATTTCAGCTCGAGCAACTTTATAGAGCGTGATCAAGGCTGCTTTACGTATTGTCCTGAACAAGGCCTGCAACGGGCACTCGGTAAACCGGCACTGTTACAGGCTCAAAGCCGCGAATATTGCTCGCACATTCTTTATTCGGGTTGTTCTCGAGATGAAACAGCCTGATTGGCACTCGCCCAAGGGCAATAACAGCCTACCGCCAGAGTATGCGTGGCGTTTGCCGGGCGGCCTTGGCTCAGGGCTTGCAAAACAGGTTCGACAAAGCTGTTGCTCGCGTTGCAGGTAGCCCCTTCACTGTAAGGCCCGATGTAAGCCAATTTACCGCTGCGGTCCCAGATCGCGATGGCCGGACTGGCGCTCAAATGTTCTGCGCCGTGGACATTGGCCAATGGTTTGAGGGCACCCAGGCTGATGGGCAATTGGCCGTGTGTGCCGGGTCGTTGAACGGCATAAAACTCGACACCTTGTGGCGCGTAGTGGGCGACCAGCTCACTCAAGTGCTGGTAGTTGCCCACATTGCACGGGCAACCCGGGTCCCAGAAGTGCACGACGCGAATGGCGCCCGGCCCTGACAATTCAGCAGGTAAACGCAGCGTGTCCCCGGCGAACAGCACTGCTTGATCACTGAACGTGCGAATGTAACGGCCTTGAAACCAGTCGTAGGCCCACCATAACCCCACAGCGCATAACAGCGTCAGCAGACAGGCCAGAAGGTTTTTTAACGTGAACACAGGCATGCCATCGGGTCCTCGAAGGACGCGTAGCTTGCCATGCTTGAGCCGACAGATGAATATCGTCGGTCTATAAAGCCTGTTTGGAAATTGCTATGTCCTCACCCTTTTCTCCCGATGGCTTGCGCGCCAGCTTGCAACCCTTGAGCACAGGTCAGCCACTTTCGAGCGATGGTTTGGCGTACCAGCATTTTTACGGGCTGGATTTTGCCCAACGACCTGCACCTGTGCGCCGGCAATTGGGACGCTTCAGTGCGGCAGGTTACGATTTGGTCAGCCAAGTCTGGTGGCCCGAACGTGCGGTAGCAACGCTCTTTGTGATCCACGGGTTTTACGACCACATGGGCTTGTACCGGCATGTCATCGAGTGGGGGTTGAACCACGGTTTCGCGGTGATTGCCTGTGACTTGCCAGGGCATGGGTTGTCGAGTGGCGAGCGCGCCAGGATTGATGATTTCGCGCAGTATCAGGCGGTGTTACAGGGTTTGTTTATCGAAGCACAAACACTGGATTTACCTAAGCCCTGGCATCTATGTGGCCAGAGTACGGGGGGCGCCATTGTGCTGGACCATGTCCTGCGCTATGGCGATTCAAGCCCGGCTCAGGGGCAGGTGGTATTGCTGTCGCCATTGGTCAGGCCCAAGGACTGGAACTGGTCGAAATTCAGTTATTACCTGCTTAGGCCTTTCGTCAAAGGAATCGCCCGGCGCTTCAGCGAGAATTCCAATGACCCCGACTTCTTGCCTTTTCTTCAAGCCGATCCCTTGCAGCCATTAAGGCTGCCAACCGCATGGGTCGGGGCGCTCGCACGCTGGATACCCCGTATCGAAAACGCACCGCCTTGCACCCGGCAGCCCATAGTCATTCAGGGCTCGGCCGACAAAACCGTCGATTGGCAACATAACCTTGAAGTGTTGAACGCCAAGTTCAAGCAGCCGCAGGTGCTGGTGTTGCCGAACGCGCGGCATCATCTGGCGAATGAGACGGCTGAGATACGCGAGGAATATTTTGCGTTTCTGGACCGTTTTTTTTGAGCTGAGTCGAGGGTGTAGAACCCTGCTGAGTACCGTGTTTCATAGGTACTCAGCAGAGTCTGCTCAGTCCTTTTTGAGGACTTTGGCCAAGACGATTTTCGGCCCTTTCATCTTCTTGATGATGATGCGCAAGCCTTCCACTTCAAGGGTTTCTTCTTCCTCCGGCACCCGCTTCAAGGTGTCGTAGATGAGCCCCGCAATGGTTTCGGCCTCTACGTGATCCAGGTCAACGCCCAGCAAGCGCTCGATCTTGAACAACGGCGTGTCACCGCGCACCAGCAGTTTGCCCGGCTGGTACGAAAGAATGCCGCGCTCAGCCTTGCGGTGTTCGTCTTGAATATCGCCGACCAATACTTCCAGCACGTCTTCCATCGTCAGGTAACCGACCACTTTGCCATCGGCTTCTTCAACCAGAGCGAAGTGCGCGCCGCCCTTGCGGAAGCGTTCGAGCAACTGCGACAGCGGCATATGACGCGACACGCGCTCCAGAGGGCGGGTCAGCTCTTCAAGATTGAAGGTCTCGGGCAAGTGATCGAGGTCGGCCAGTTCCAGCAATAGGTCTTTGATGTGCAGCAACCCGAGGAACGTGTTGGTTTCAGCATCGTAGACCGGGTAACGGCTGAATTTGTGACGACGAAACATCGCCAGAATTTCTTTCAGCGGTGCTTTGGAGTCCAGGGTCACCAGGTCTTCACGGGAGTTGGCCCAGTCGACCACTTCCAGCTCACCCATCTCGACCGCCGAGGCCAGTACGCGCATGCCTTGGTCGCTGGGGTCCTGACCACGGCTGGAGTGCAGAATCAGCTTAAGTTCTTCACGGCTGTAAGCGTGGTCATGATGGGCACCCGGCTCGCCCTGCCCTGCAATCCGCAAAATGGCATTGGCACTGGCGTTGAGCAAATAAATGGCCGGGTACATCGCCCAGTAGAAGAGGTACAGCGGCACGGCGGTCCACAGCGACAACGTCTCAGGTTTGCGGATGGCCCAGGATTTTGGCGCCAGCTCGCCCACCACAATATGCAGGTACGAAATGACAAAGAAGGCGGCAAAGAACGACACGCCTTTAATCACTTCGGGCGATTCGACACCGATAGCGCCCAGCAGCGGCTCCAGAATATGGGCGAACGCCGGCTCACCAACCCAACCCAGGCCCAGCGATGCCAGCGTAATACCCAGCTGGCAGGCTGACAGATAGGCGTCGAGCTGATTGTGAACAATGCGCAGGATCCGGCCGCTCCAGCCGTTAACGTCGGCAATGGACTCGACCCGTGTGGCGCGCAATTTGACCATGGAGAATTCAGCGGCAACGAAAAATCCGTTGAGCAGAACCAGGATCAGAGCAAAAAGAATCATGCCGAAGTCGGCGAAGAGTGAGGCGAGGGTCAAACCAGGGGAAGGGTCCATGATGGAGTTTTACGGGTTCCGTTATTTCGAGAAAAGAAGGGGTTCAGGTCTGTTAATCAGACAGATGTAACGCAATGTAGCGGCAGATGCGGCCCTTGCCTAGTGGGCAAAAGCCGCAGGTGCTTAGTCATTGGCTGTCGAAAGCGCAGGTCTGGTCACCTGCAAGGCAGCGAAATGGCAGGTAAAGGTGCTGCCATGCCCCAGCACGCTGCTGATTTCCAGACGCGCGCGGTGGCGCAGCAAGACATGTTTGACGATGGCCAGGCCCAATCCGGTGCCACCCGTGCTGGCATTGCGACTGGAGTCCACGCGATAGAAACGCTCAGTAAGACGCGGCAGGTGCTTGTTGTCGATGCCGACACCGGAGTCCTGAACACTGAGGTGCGCGCCCGATGCATCGGCCCACCAGCGGATCTGAATGCTGCCACCGTCCGGGGTGTATTTGACCGCGTTGAAGATCAAGTTGGAGAACGCACTGCGCAGCTCGGTTTCACTGCCCTTGAGGGCGGCATGACTTTCAACGTCCAGCGTGATGGTCTGGTTGCGCTGCCCGGACAAGGCTTTGGCATCGCCCTTGATCGACTGCAACAAGGCGTCGATGGCCACCGGCTGGTTATCGGACGGGTAGTCCGTGGCCTCAAGCTTGGCCAGTAACAGCAGGTCGTTGAGCAAGGTTTGCATACGTTCGCCCTGTTGCTGCATTTGCGACAGCGGGCGTTTCCAGCGCGGGTTCACATCATCAACGTTATCGAGCAAGGTTTCGAGGTAGCCGCAAATCACCGTCAGCGGTGTGCGCAACTCATGGGAGACATTGGCGATAAAGTCTTTACGCATTTGTTCAAGCTGGTGCAGGCGGGTGACATCACGCACCAGCATCAGGTGTTCATTATTGCCGTAGCGCGTGATGTAGAGCTGGATGTGCAGGTGGTCGTTGACCGGCGAGGGAATGTCCAGCGGCTCAACGTAGTTACCCGCCTCAAAATATTCCTTGAAGCGAGGGTGACGCACCAGGTTGCTGACGGGCTGACCGCTGTCCTGAGGGGTCTTGAGCCCCAGCAAGGTCTCAGCGGCACGGTTCCACCATTCAAGGTTGCCATCGCTGTCGAGCATCACCACGGCGTCCTTGAGCGCAGCCGTGGACTCTTGTACCCGATCGATGACCGCCTGCAGACGCCCCCGTGCACGTTGGTCGCGACGTTGCAGGTGGTAGATGCTGTCAAACACTTCCCCCCACAAGCCGTAGCCGTCTGGAGGTGGTTCATCAGGTTTGTGCTGGCGCAACCAGTGGTGCAAGCGCAGTAACTGCTTGAGGGTCCAGCCCAGATAAAGTGCCAGGCCCACAGCCAGGCTCAATCCGTAATAGCCGCTGACAAGCCCGATCAACAGGCAACCGCCGATCAGAAGCACTAAATGACGAATCAGCGTGCTATGCCATTTTTGATTCAAGATCATACGTCCTGTTATGAGCTACTCGTTGCTAGCCTACAGCGCAACCGCATCAGGCTGGGCACTGGCGAAAGGCGGCTGGCAGCTTATGTCAGGCTTTGGTGGAAAACCGGTAACCGGTGCCGCGCACGGTTTGTACCAGATTTTCATACGCCTCGCCGAGCGCCTTGCGCAGGCGGCGGATGTGCACGTCTACCGTACGCTCTTCCACGTACACGTTGCCGCCCCAGACCTGATCAAGTAATTGACCACGGGTATAGGCGCGTTCCTGATGGGTCATGAAAAACTGCAACAAGCGGTATTCGGTGGGGCCCATTTCGGCCGGAGTGCCGTCAATGGTCACTCGGTGGCTGATGGGGTCGAGCAGCAAACCACCGATTTCGATAGGTGACTCGGTATCGGCCGGGCCGGCACGGCGCAGCACAGCCTTGAGGCGGGCGACGAGTTCACGGGGTGAGAAGGGTTTGGTGATGTAGTCATCAGCCCCCACTTCCAGGCCCTGGATTTTATTGTCCTCTTCGCCTTTGGCCGTCAGCATGATGATCGGAATATCGTTGGTCAGCTCTTCACGCTTGAGGCGGCGGGCCAGTTCGATGCCCGATGTACCACCGGGAAGCATCCAGTCGAGCAGGATCAGATCGGGTTTGCGATCAACGATGATGGCGTGGGCGTCTTGAGCATTGTCGGCTTCAAGGCAGTCATAGCCTGCCATTTCCAGTGCCACCGCGATCATCTCGCGGATGGGTGCCTCGTCATCAACGATCAAAATGCTCCTGCCAGCCATGCCTTAATCCTCTTGTCATTTAACTGTCTTGTGGCGCATTAGATAACGCAATTATTGCAGTTGTGTGACAGGTTTGCCGGTTACGGGACTGGCGACACCAAACTCCCACACCCGGCATTGTCTAAAACGCTATTCTGTAGGGGATTTTTCCCACGCAGAATGTGAACCGCCCCATGCCTAACTGGAACCATTACGTACAGCGCGTCCTTGAATTGATGAAGCGCTATCCAGGGCTGATCGCGGTGTTCGGCTTTTTCTCGGGCGTGGGCAGTTTTATTCTGGTAGACCGTCAGCAAGGCATGGCCCGCTGGATCGCGGTCATCCTGTTGGTGAGCTGGGTTTGGCTCATGCTGGAAAATACCTTTACGCAATTGTTCACTCGGGTGTTCAAGCGCGAAATCCCGCCCCCCCTGCTGCGCTATGCCACACAGATGATCCATCAGGAGAGTCTGTTTTTCGTCTTGCCGTTTTTCTTCATCACCACGACCTGGAACAGCGGCCAGCTGGTGTTTACCGGACTGCTCGGTGCCAGCGCACTGGTCACCATTACCGACCCTCTGTATTACCGATGGCTGGCCCCCCGGCGCTGGCTGTTTTTGGCGTTGCATACGCTGGCCCTGTTTGCGGCGCTGCTGACAGCCCTGCCCATCATCCTCAACCTGACCACTTCAGAGAGCTACAAGTTGGCACTGGGGGCCGCCGTACTGCTTTCAATCCCAAGCTTGGCCGTCAGCTTGCCCCTTAAAACCTGGCGCGGCTGGTTGGTATTGCCTTTGATCGTATTGGCGCTGGGCAGCACCGGCTGGCTGCTACGCTCCTGGGTGCCGCCCGCCACGCTGTGGATGACCGAAGTGGCCGTAACCACGCAACTGCAAGACCGCACACCGGGTGACAGCATCAAGCAGATCAGCGTGAGTGAGCTACGCAGTCGCGGGTTGTACGCCTACACATCAATCAACGCCCCTCGGGGCCTGAATGAGCGGATTTACCACGTATGGCAGCTCAATGGTCAGGAAGTAGACCGCATTGCGCTGGACATTCATGGCGGGCGCAAAGAAGGCTATCGCGCCTGGACCCACAAGCAGAACTTCCCGCCCAACCCGGTGGGTCGCTGGCAAGTGAGGGTACTGACAGAAGACGGGCAGATGATTGGTGTCTTGCGCTTCAGGGTTAACCCAGATCAATCGCCAGCGCCTGATACTCAGGCAAACTGAGGCACTTTTTCGAGACTGTGCTATTACATAGAGTCTGCGTTTAAGCGTATTGAGCATGGAGCTGACGACCATTACAGCCACGGCGGGCACTGCCCAACTAGACACCTCAAGCAATCCGGCGCGGCTGCGACTCAGCGGCGACTGGACGCTTGCTCATTACACCAACCTCAAACAGCAAACCGAGCAACTCGCTGGCCAATACGACGCCCAGACGTCGATTGATCTGGACGAAGTCTCGAACATCGACACCGCCGGGGCTTCATTGCTGGTTGAGTTGCTGGGTGCTGAGCGCGTCAGTCAATTGACCGAGACCGCACAAACACTTCCCGCTGCCGATCGGGCCCTGCTGCAAACGGTTTACTCGTCCATGCGCGACTTTTGCGTGCCGGTCAAAACGGTTCAGCAGAATGTCATTACCCAGTTGTTGTGCCGAATTGGCAGCGCCGTCTACAAGCTTTGGCAGGACACGCTGCAACTGCTGGGCTTTATCGGTCTGATCCTGCAAACCCTGGCGCGCAATCTGCTTCGGCCTACGCAGTGGCGTATTACCCCCGTGGTTGCGCACATCGAACAAATTGGCCTCAATGCTGCGCCCATCGTCATGTTGCTGACCTTCATGGTGGGCGCCGTGGTGGCCTTTCTGGGGGCTACGGTGCTGGCCAACTTTGGTGCCGGCATTTTTACCGTCGACCTGGTGGCGTTTTCCTTCTTGCGCGAATTTGGCGTATTGCTCACCGCCATCCTGCTGGCAGGCCGCACAGCCAGCGCCTTTACGGCACAAATCGGCTCGATGAAAGCCAATGAAGAAATTGATGCCATCCGCACCCTGGGCCTTGACCCAATGGACCTGCTGGTTTTGCCAAGGGTGCTGGCCCTGCTGATTGCCCTGCCCTTACTGACCTTTCTGGCAATGATGGCCGGCATCATCGGCGGCGCCGTGGTCTGCGTGGTCTCGCTGGGCATCTCGCCCGACATGTTTATTTCAATGCTGCACTCCGACATCAGCGTCAAAAACTTTCTGGTCGGCATGGTCAAGGCACCGTTTTTCGCCTTTCTGATCGCGGCAGTGGGGTGCCTTGAAGGCTTTAAAGTCAGCGGCAGCGCTGAGTCGGTGGGCGAACACACGACGTCCAGCGTGGTGCAATCGATCTTTATCGTGATTGTGCTCGACGCGGTAGCGGCGCTGTTCTTTATGGAGATGGGCTGGTGAAAAGTCCAACGCGAACGCCCGGCGAGGCGGTCATCGAGGTACGAGACCTGTGCAATCGCTTTGGCACCCAGAGCGTGCACGAGCATCTGGACCTTGATGTGTATAAAGGGGAAATATTGGGCGTAGTGGGCGGCTCGGGTACCGGCAAATCGGTATTGCTGCGCAGTATTGTCGGCCTGCGGCGGCCCAATGAAGGGCAAGTGCGCGTGTTCGGGCAAGACTTGATGAGCCTGCCCGAGGAACAGCGCTCCAAGCTTGAGCGACGTTTCGGCGTGTTATTCCAGATGGGCGCGTTGTTTTCATCGCTGACCGTGACCGAGAACATCGCCCTGCCCTTGATCGAACACGCTGGTTTGAGCCGCCCTGACGCCGAACACCTGGCACTGGTCAAATTGGCGTTGGCCGGGTTGCCGCTGGTGGCGGCCAATAAATACCCGTCCGAGCTGTCTGGCGGGATGATCAAGCGTGCGGCACTGGCCCGAGCGCTGGCGCTGGATCCGGACATCCTGTTTCTCGATGAGCCTACGGCCGGCCTGGACCCGATTGGCGCGGCGGCATTTGATCAACTGATTCTAACCCTGCGCGATGCGCTGGGTTTGAGCGTGTTTCTGGTCACTCACGACCTCGATACGCTGTACACCATCACTGACCGGGTGGCGGTGTTGTCACAGAAAAAAGTGTTGGTGGCAGCACCGATCAGCGAGGTCGAGAACTTCGACGACCCTTGGATTCATGAGTATTTCCATGGCCCCCGTGGCCGCGCCGCGTACGAAGCGGCAACCCAGCGCAAGGAGCATTAACATGGAAACCCGCGCCCATCATGTACTGATTGGCTTGTTCACCGTTCTGGTCGTGGTGGGCGGCATGCTGTTTGGCCTGTGGTTGGCCAAATCGAGCATGGACAACACCTTCAAGGACTACGAAGTGGTGTTCAACGAGGCTGTCAGCGGCTTGTCCAAAGGCAGTTCGGTGCAATACAACGGCATCAAGGTAGGCGATGTCATTGAACTGCGCCTCGATGACAAAGACCCGCGTCGGGTTTTGGCATTGATTCGCCTGGCCGCCAACACGCCCGTCAAGGTCGACACCAAGGCCAAACTGGCACTGACCGGTGTAACGGGAACCTCGATCATCCAGCTCAGCGGGGGCGACCCCAACAGCCCGCCTCTCAAAGGCAAAGACGGCAAGTTGCCCGTGATTGTTGCCTCACCCTCGCCCATTGCGCGCTTGCTCACCGATGGCACCGACGTGATTTCCAACGTCAATATGTTGCTGCACAACGCCAACAAACTGTTCTCGCCTGAAAACGTCGACAGCTTTGGTAAAACGCTGAGTAATCTTGAACAGACGACGTCGGCCATTTCGAGCCAGCGTGGCGATATTGCCCAAACGCTCAAACAGCTTTCGCTAGTTGGCAAGCAGGCCACGGCAGCGCTGGAGCAAACCACCACGCTGATGCGCAACGCCAATGGCATTTTGAATACCAAGGGCCAGCAGATGTTCAGCGACGCGGGTCAGGCGATGAAATCGCTGGAGCAGAGCACTCAGACCATCAATACGCTGATCAACAACAACGAGGATTCGCTCAACAATGGCATGCAAGGGCTTAACCAGCTTGGCCCAGCGGTCAATGAACTGCGCGAAACGCTGAGTACGTTGCGCGCCATTTCGCGGCGACTGGAAGCCAATCCAAGCGGTTTCTTGCTGAACCGCGAACAGACCAAGGAATTCACGCCATGATCCGTCCCAATCGCCTTGCTGGTTCAGTGTTTTTGGCTGTAGGCCTGGGCTTGCTCAGCGCTTGTTCGATCTTGCCCAAACCGCAACTGGTCGACCAGTACATCCTGCCCAGCGCACAAGCCCCCGTGGCCAGCCGCAGCGGTGCAGTCGACTGGTCGCTGCGGCTCGACAAGCCGATGGCCAGCCTGGCGCTGAACAACCAGAACATCGCCGTCGTACCGCAGAGCAATCTGGTCAGCTATTACAAGGGCGCACGCTGGAGCGACCCCGCACCGGCGCTGGTGCGTAACCGACTGCTCGATGCCTTTTTGCAGGATGGCCGAATTAAAGGCCTGAGCACCGATGACAGTAACTTGCAGGCCGACTATGAGTTAGGCGGTGAGCTGTTGGCGTTCCAGACCCATTACAACGGTAACAACCCTGAAGTACTGATCCAGTACAACGCACGGCTGGTGCGCACCAGTGACCAGCGCGTGATCGGCTCCAAACGATTTGATGTTCGCCAGCCGTTGAATGATCCAAAAGTGCCGAGCGTAGTAGCCGGCTTCGGTCAGGCCGCTGATGTGATGTCTGCACAAGTGGTTCAGTGGGTCATACAGCAGGGGCAAGGGCAAAAATCACTAAAACCTTAATGGGCAAACCCACGCCCTGCCTGCCGGATGATTCTCACGGCTGGGTCGAATCCTGCCCCAGCCACTTCTGAGACAAAGCGGCCAGACGACCGTCAGCTTTGATGCGCTGCAGAGCCTTGTTCAAGCTGGCTTGGAAGGCGGGATTACCTTTCTGAAACGGGATGCTCAGGTTCACTTGCGACTGCAAGTAGGTGTAGCTGTAGGGTTCGGTGAAGTCGAAGCGAGCCTCATGTTCAGGGGGCATAGCGGCAGGGATAATGGCCACGTCGTATTTGCCGCTTTCTACACCTGACAGCAGGTCATCGTTGTCCGTGATCAGAAGCGAGGGTTTAACCTCCAGCTCTTTGGCCAATAATTCCCCCAGCTCCACGTCGAATCCCGTTAACCGGCCCTCTTGCTTGAAGCTGAAAGGCGCCAGGTCGGCGCTCAAGGCAACACGCAGTTCGCCACGGTCGTTCACCTCGTCGATCAACTCTGCTTGAGCAAAAGGGCTCGCCAGCGGCAATAAAAGCATAAGTCCCGACAGAAAACGCATGGTCACTCCTTTGAATGTGATGCAGCGATTGGCACTCAGCGTGCGCTTTGCTTTATGTTGTTCGAATGCGGCGTTTGACAGCGTTTTGCCAAAAAGTTGTCTTACCCCCACGCATTTCGCAAAAAACCGGAGAAATAAATGAAAGCTCTACTGTCTCGTGTTGCGCTGGCTTCTATGCTGATGGGCGCCTCGGTCATGGCCACTGCAGCTGGCCTGGAATCCGAGCCGGCTCCAAAAGGTGCCAAGGTGTTTATCATCGAGCCTAAAGACGGTGCGACCGTTGATCAAACCTTCACCGTCAAGTTCGGCATCGAAGGCATGCCTTTGGCACCCATTACCGAAGCCACTCCGCACGCAGGCCATCACCATCTGCTGATCGACGTTGACCAACTGCCCGCTGAAAACGCGCCCATCCCGGCAGATGCCAACCACATCCATTTCGGCAAAGCCCAAACCGAAACGCAAGTGACCCTGCCACCGGGCAAACACACCTTGCAGCTGGTGCTGGGCAACCAGGTTCATGTGCCCTTCAAGCCAAGCCTCGTGTCGGAAAAAATCACGGTTAATGTGAAGTAAGGTTTCGCCCATAAAAAAGGGAGACCCGAGGGTCTCCCTTTTTCAATGAAGCGCAATCAGAACAATACGCGGCAACGAATAGTGCCATTGATCTTTTGCAGCTTCTCTTGCGCCAGGTCCGAGGACTCGGCGTCGACGTCGATCACTACGTAGCCAACTTTTTCATTGGTTTGCAGGAACTGGCCGGAGATGTTGATACCGTTTTCGGCGAAGACCTTGTTGATCTCGCTCATCACACCCGGAATGTTTTCGTGGATGTGCAGCAGGCGGTGCTTGCCAGGGTGAGCAGGCAGGGCAACTTCCGGGAAGTTCACCGACGATACGGACGTACCGTTGTCGCTGTACTTGACCAGCTTTTCTGCCACTTCCAGACCGATGTTAGCTTGCGCTTCAGCGGTGGAACCGCCGATGTGCGGGGTCAGGATCACGTTGTCCAGACCACGCAGCGGGCTTTCGAACACGTCGTCGTTGGAACGCGGTTCAACCGGGAACACATCGATTGCCGCGCCGATCAGGTGTTTGTCCTTGATCGCATCGGCCAGCGCGTCCAGTTCAACCACGGTGCCACGTGCCGCATTGATCAGAATGCCGCCCTTTTTAATGGCACGGATTTCTTTCTCGCCGATCATCCACTGAGTCGCTGCAGTTTCTGGCACGTGCAAGGTCACGATATCGGACATGCCCAACAGTTCGTGCAGATTGCCGACCTGTGTCGCGTTGCCCAATGGCAGCTTGGTCACGGTGTCGTAGAAGAACACCTGCATACCCAAACCTTCAGCCAGAACAGACAACTGAGTGCCGATCGAACCGTAGCCGACGATGCCCAGTTTTTTGCCACGGATTTCAAAGGAGTTGGCAGCGCTTTTGATCCAGCCACCACGATGGCAGGATGCGTTCTTCTCAGGGATGCCACGCAGCAACAGGATCGCTTCAGCCAGCACCAACTCAGCCACCGAACGGGTGTTGGAGTAAGGGGCGTTGAAAACAGCGATACCGCGTTCGCGAGCAGCGTTGAGGTCTACCTGGTTGGTGCCAATGCAGAAACAACCAACAGCAACCAATTTCTTGGCGCAGTCGAACACTTCTTCGGTCAGCTGGGTACGAGAACGGATGCCGATAAAATGGGCATCAGCGATCTTTTCCTTCAGCTGGGCTTCAGGCAAGGAGCTGGTGATGTACTCGATACTGGTATAACCAGCCGCTTTAAGTACTTCAACAGCCGATTGGTGGACGCCTTCCAAAAGAAGGAACTTGATCTTGCTCTTATCGAGAGAAGTCTTGCTCATCTGCGTAAACCTGTGTCCCAGAGAAAAATGGCAGGGAATTGGACAGCCTGAGCTGACCTGACCGGCGAGAATCCTGCACCGAGAATCGTCCTACGGCTCGATTCTGCGCGGGGGCCGTATGCTAGCATAAGCGCCCCGCTAAACACCCATTCCTGCGACGTGAAGCGTTCTCAGGATGACCATGAATTGTTCGAGAGTTCTGTTGATGACCCATCCTGCCGTAATTGAAGAGCTAAAGACCCTGGTTGAACCTGGAAAGGTTTTGACCGACGCCGATTCCCTCAATGCATATGGCAAGGACTGGACCAAGCATTTCGCCCCTGCGCCCGTGGCCATTGTGTTCCCCAAAACCACCGAGCAAGTGCAAGCCATCGTGCTGTGGGCCAACACTCATGACGTGGCACTGGTGCCTTCGGGCGGGCGCACGGGTTTGTCCGCAGCGGCGGTGGCGGCCAATGGCGAAGTGGTGGTGTCGTTCGATTACATGAACCAAGTGCTGGACATCAACCTGACCGACCGCACGGTGGTTTGCCAGCCGGGCGTCGTGACCCAACACCTGCAAAATCTGGCCGAAGAAAACGGCCTGTACTACCCGGTAGATTTCGCTTCGGCAGGTTCCAGCCAGATTGGCGGCAACATCGGCACCAATGCCGGTGGTATCAAGGTGATTCGCTACGGCATGACCCGCAACTGGGTGGCGGGCATGAAAGTCGTGACCGGTAAGGGCGACGTGCTTGAGCTCAACAAAGACCTGATCAAAAATGCCACGGGCTATGACATGCGCCAGCTGTTTATCGGCGCCGAAGGTACGCTGGGTTTTGTGGTCGAAGCCACCATGCGCCTGGATCGCGCGCCTAAAAATCTGACTGCGATGGTCTTGGGCACGGCGGATTTCGATTCCATCATGCCGGTGTTGCACGCCTTCCAGAACAAGCTGGACCTGACGGCCTTCGAGTTCTTCTCAGACAAGGCGCTGGCCAAGGTCATGGCACGCGGTGATGTACCTTCGCCCTTTGACACTGACTGCCCGTTCTACGCCCTGCTGGAATTTGAAGCGACCACGGAAGAAGTGGCCAATGCGGCGCTGGAAACGTTCGAACACTGCATGGAAGAAGGTTGGGTACTCGATGGCGTGATGAGCCAGAGCGAGACCCAACTGCAAAACCTGTGGAAATTGCGCGAGTACATCTCCGAGACCATTTCCCACTGGACGCCGTACAAAAACGACATTTCGGTGACCGTCTCGAAAGTCCCGGCGTTCTTGAAAGAAATTGACGCCATCGTCGGCGAACACTACCCGGACTTCGAAATCGTCTGGTTTGGTCATATTGGCGACGGCAACCTGCACCTGAACATCCTCAAGCCTGAAAACTTGAGCAAGGACGAGTTTTTCGCCAAGTGCGCCACGGTGAACAAATGGGTATTTGAAACCGTCGAGAAGTACAACGGTTCAATTTCGGCTGAACACGGTGTGGGCATGACCAAACGCGACTACCTGACCTACAGCCGTTCGCCGGTAGAAATCGAATACATGAAGGCGCTCAAAGCGGTATTCGACCCTAAGGGCATCATGAACCCCGGCAAGATTTTTGCGGTTTAACCTACAACACTGATCAAGTAGCAGCGGCCGCAGGCCGCGTTCGATTGCGCAGCGATGGTACATCCTGAGAACACGGTTAGGCAGGCCACTGCGGTTTTCCCATTTCGACGGCTACGCCGCCGGACGCAGCCTGCGGCAGTTGCTACGAGATCACGTTCAGTCCTTTGAAGCACCCACCAGCGGAGTCGGTCAATGAGCTATCAGCACCAGTATGTCGACGGTACCCGGATTCACTTTCCTATCGGCAAGGTGGTCTGCATCGGGCGTAACTACGCCGAACACGCCAAAGAGCTGGATAACCCGATCCCGACTGAACCCCTGCTTTTTATCAAGCCGGGCAGTTGTGTTGTCGCGCTGGACGGTGGCTTTGCCATTCCTAAAGGTCGCGGCTCGGTGCATTACGAAGCCGAGATTGCAGTGCTGATCGGCAAGCCACTGTCGAATAACCCAAGCGCTGAAGAAGTCCTGGACGCCATCTCCGGTTTCGCCCCCGGCCTGGACCTGACCCTGCGCGACAAGCAGGCCGAGCTCAAAGGCAAAGGCTTGCCGTGGGAAATCGCCAAATCCTTTGACGGCGCCTGTGTGCTCGCACCTTTCGTGCAAAGCAGCACCTTCGCTGACCTCACTGACATTGGTATTCGCCTGACCATCAACGGTGAAGTCGTTCAGGACGGTAACAGCTCCATGATGCTTAACCCGATCGTACCGATGATTCAGCACATGGCGTCGTGCTTCTCGTTGCAAGCCGGTGACGTGATCATGACCGGCACCCCGGCGGGTGTCGGCCCGCTGAATGTGGGCGATAAGTTGATCCTTGAGTTGCCGGGCGCGAGTCGTTTCGAAGGCACCGTGGGTTAATACGGGATTAAAGGCCTCCCCTTTCCATAACGGGAAAGGGTGAGAGCCCTCCTGCCATAAACCTTCCATTTCGTATGGTCTGCTGCGCAAACGCTGGGTTAGACTCCTTGGTCCCTGCCAACCCGCCCAGTGAAGCTTTCCGATGCTCGAACAGTACGTTAAGAAAATCCTCACCTCGCGCGTTTATGACGTTGCCGTAGAAACGCCCCTGCAAGCTGCCAATCAGTTGACTGAGCGTCTGGGCAATCAGATTTTGCTCAAGCGCGAAGACTTGCAGCCGGTTTACTCGTTCAAGATTCGTGGCGCTTATAACAAGCTGATGCACCTGAGCGACGCCGAGCGCGCCTGTGGTGTGGTCACGGCGTCGGCGGGTAACCACGCGCAAGGCCTGGCACTGGCCGCCAAGGTACTGGGAGTCAAAGCCACCATCGTCATGCCTAAAACCACGCCCGAGATCAAGATTGAAGGCGTGCGCTCACGTGGCGGCATCGTGGTGTTGCACGGCGACTCATTCCCCGAGGCATTGGCCTATTCGCTCCAGCTGGTCGAACAGGAGGGCTACGTTTACGTTCACCCCTACGATGACCCGCACACCATTGCCGGGCAGGGCACCGTGGCCATGGAAATTCTGCGCCAGCACCCGGCCCCTCTGGACGCGATCTTCGTGCCTGTGGGTGGCGGCGGGCTGATTGCGGGTATTGCGGCGTATGTGAAATACCTGCGGCCTGACATCAAGATCATCGGCGTCGAGCCCGATGACTCCAACTGCCTGCAAGCGGCGATGGCCGCGGGCGAACGTGTGGTGTTGCCGACAGTAGGGATCTTTGCCGACGGCGTGGCCGTGGCGCAGATTGGCCAGCACACCTTCGACATTTGCAAAAACCATGTGGATGAAGTGATCACGGTGAGCACCGATGAGATCTGCGCCGCCATCAAGGATATCTTCGACGATACCCGCTCGATCACCGAACCTGCGGGCGCTTTGGGCGTAGCAGGGATCAAAAAGTACGTTGAGCAACGTGGGGTGCGCGGCCAGACACTGGTGGCTATCGACTCCGGAGCCAACGTCAACTTCGACCGTTTGCGTCATGTAGCAGAACGCGCCGAACTGGGCGAAGGCCGCGAAGCCATCATTGCCGTGACCATTCCTGAAGAACCGGGCAGCTTCAAAGCCTTCTGCCAGGCCATTGGCAAGCGTCAAATCACCGAGTTCAACTACCGGTATCACACGGGCAGTGAAGCGCACATTTTTGTCGGCGTGCAAACGCACCCGGTCACTGACCCGCGCAGTGCATTGCTGAGCAGTTTGGCGGAGCAGGGTTTTCCGGTGGTTGATTTGACGGACAACGAGCTGGCCAAGCTGCACATTCGTCACATGGTGGGCGGGCACGCAGCCAAGGTCAGTGATGAGCTGTTGTTCCGCTTTGAGTTCCCTGAGCGGCCGGGCGCGCTGTTCAACTTCCTCAACAAGCTGGGTGGTCGCTGGAATATCTCAATGTTCCATTACCGCAATCATGGCGCAGCAGATGGCCGTGTGATGGCGGGCCTGCAAGTACCGGCAGACGAGCGTCATCTGGTGCCGGCGGCGCTGGCTGATATCGGCTACCCGTATTGGGATGAAAGCGACAATCCGGCGTATCAGCTGTTTCTTGGCCGATAGCCGCTACGCTGAATGAAAGGCTCAAGGAATAAATCGCATGGAAACCTTCACTGCGTTGAAGCTGCTGCACGGCGTCTCGACACTCCTGTTGTTTGTCAGTGCGCTTGCGTTATTGATAGTGATCATTCGGCGCTGGCGGGCGGGCGATAAACATCTCGCGGGCGGTGCCTTGCGGCGTCCGTGGGGGTTTGTATGGGCTTTGATGGGGCTGTGCCTGCTGGCATTGCCTGTCAGCGGCTGGTTTCTGGTGCACATGGCGGGCTGGCCGCTGAGTCAGCTGTGGTTGCTGGCCGGGAGTGTTTTGTACCTGCTGGGCGGCCTGAGCTGGCTGTGGCTGGTGGTGCGGCTTAATCGCCTGCGACTGGGCCGAGTGGCCAAACACCCGGGGTTTAGCGTGGTGCTGGCGGTGTTTTGTGCCCTGTGCTTTATCGCCATTGCCGGGTTGATGGGCGCCAAGCCGGTTTAAAGCCCCTCCCTCACCCCAACCCTCTCCCAAAGGGAGAGGGGGCTGACTCGGTGGCGTTGCGCAAATCTGCTTTCACTTTTAATCCCCTCTCCCTGCGGGAGAGGTGGCTTAAGTCAGTAGCGGTACGCAAATCTGCTTTCGCTTTTAGTCCCCTCTCCCTGCGGGAGAGGTGGCTTAAGTCAGTAGCGTTGCGCAAATCTGCTTTCGCTTTTAGTCCCCTCTCCCTCTGGGAGAGGGTTAGGGTGAGGGGCTTTTGCAGTTAATCGCGCAAGGAAATCACTGGCCAACCGCGCTTAAGGGCCTCAGCCCGCAAGTTCGGATCAGGATCAACCGCCACCGGATGCGTCACTTGCTCCAGCAATGGCAAATCGTTCAGCGAGTCGCTGTAAAAATAACTGTCATCCAGAGTGTGGCCGTTTTCAGCCATCCAACGCGTAAGGCGAGTCACCTTGCCCTCGCGAAAACACGGCACATCCGTGACCTTGCCGGTGTAACGCCCCTCAATCATTTCGCATTCAGTGGCGATCAAATGTTCCACGCCCAGCTTCTGCGCAATCGGTGCCGTGACCACTCGATTGGTCGCCGTGATGATGACCAGCGTGTCACCCGCCTGGCGGTGCTTATCCAGCAAGGCAATGGCTTTGGGCAACATCAACCCTTCAACCCGGTCACGCATGAAATCACGGTGCCACTGATCCAGTTCAGCCCGATCAGTACGGCCAAAAATAGCCATGCTGAAATTGAGGTAAGCCTCGTTATCGAGCTTGCCGGCCAGGTAATCCTGATAAAACTCGTCGTTACGCGCCTTGTAGGCCGCACCATCGAGAATGCCGCGTTCGCACAGGTAATCGCCCCATGCGTGGTCGCTGTCGCCGCCTAAAAGGGTGTTGTCCAAGTCGAATAAAGCCAGACGCATTGCAATTACCCGCGCACTTGTCAGTAGAAAGCCCACAAGAATACGGTCTTTTCATAAGAGTGCACATAAGGCAGGAAGGCGCGTTGCTGCTTTAACAACCTTTGTGGAACAATGCGGCGACATGCGTTTGCGAGGTTGTTGCCGTGATCGACCCCGATGGTTTCCGCCCTAATGTCGGGATTATTCTGACAAATGATGCTGGTCAGGTACTTTGGGCTCGCCGAATCAATCAAGACGCGTGGCAGTTTCCACAGGGCGGTATCAACCCTGACGAAACGCCGGAAGACGCCTTGTACCGTGAGCTGAACGAAGAAGTTGGCCTTGAACGCGAAGATGTTGAAATACTCGCCTGTACGCGAGGCTGGTTGCGCTATCGTTTGCCGCAACGTCTGGTCCGTACCCACAGCCAACCGCTGTGCATCGGCCAGAAACAGAAGTGGTTTTTGCTGCGCCTGGTCTCTAACGAGCAACGGGTGCGGATGGATTTGACCGGTAAACCGGAATTCGATGGCTGGCGCTGGGTCAGCTATTGGTATCCGTTGGGCCAGGTGGTGACATTCAAGCGCGAGGTGTACCGTCGCGCTCTCAAAGAGCTTGCCCCGCGCCTTTTAACGCGCGCCTGACACGGAGTTCGACCCCGAGCCATGCTCAATACGCTGCGCAAGATCGTCCAGGAAGTTAACTCCGCCAAGGATCTCAAGGCGGCGTTGGGCATTATTGTGCTGCGCGTCAAAGAGGCGATGGGCAGCCAGGTCTGCTCGGTCTACTTGCTTGACCCGGAGACCAATCGCTTCGTTCTGATGGCCACCGAGGGCTTGAACAAGCGTTCGATCGGCAAAGTCAGCATGGCGCCCAACGAAGGCCTTGTCGGCCTGGTGGGCACCCGCGAAGAACCCCTGAACCTCGAAAACGCCGCCGATCACCCACGCTATCGCTACTTTGCTGAAACCGGCGAAGAGCGCTACGCCTCCTTTCTGGGCGCACCGATCATCCACCACCGCCGTGTAGTCGGGGTGTTGGTCATCCAGCAAAAAGAACGCCGTCAGTTCGATGAGGGCGAAGAAGCCTTCCTCGTCACCATGAGCGCGCAGCTGGCCGGGGTGATCGCCCACGCTGAAGCGACGGGATCGATTCGCGGGCTTGGGCGTCAGGGCAAGGGCATACAAGAGGCCAAGTTTGTCGGTGTACCGGGGTCACCCGGCGCAGCAGTGGGTACGGCGGTGGTCATGCTGCCACCCGCCGATCTGGATGTGGTGCCGGATAAAACCATTACCGACATTCCGGCTGAAATCGCCCTGTTCAAAACGGCCCTCGAAGGCGTGCGCAGCGACATGCGCGCGGTGTCGAAAAAACTCGCCACTCAGTTGCGACCCGAAGAACAGGCGCTGTTCGACGTGTACCTGATGATGCTCGACGACGCCTCGCTGGGCAGCGAAGTCAAAAATGTGATCAAGACCGGCCAGTGGGCACAGGGCGCGTTACGCCAAGTGGTCACGGATCACGTTAACCGTTTTGAATTGATGGACGACGACTACCTGCGTGAGCGGGCGTCGGACGTACGTGACCTCGGGCGCCGTCTGCTGGCCTATTTGCAACATGATCGCCAGCAATCCATGGTCTACCCCGACAACACCATTCTGGTCAGCGAAGAACTGACCGCAACCATGCTCGGCGAAGTGCCTGAAGGCAAGCTGGTCGGTCTGGTCTCCGTATTGGGTTCGGGCAACTCCCACGTGGCGATTCTGGCCCGGGCCATGGGCATTCCAACGGTCATGGGTCTGGTCGACCTGCCGTATTCCCGGGTCGACGGCATTCAGATGATCGTCGACGGCTATCACGGCGAGGTCTACACCAACCCCAGCGACGTGCTGCGCAAGCAATACGCCGAGGTGGTCGAAGAAGAGCGTCAGTTGTCCCAGGGGCTCGACGCCCTGCGCGAGCTGCCCTGCATCACCCCGGATGGCCATCGCATGCCGCTGTGGGTCAACACCGGCCTGCTGGCCGATGTTGCCCGGGCGCAGCAGCGAGGCGCTGAAGGCGTAGGTCTGTACCGCACCGAAGTGCCGTTCATGATCAATCAGCGCTTTCCGAGCGAAAAGGAGCAGTTGGCGATTTATCGCGAGCAACTCGCCGCCTTCCATCCGCAACCGGTGACCATGCGCAGTCTGGACATTGGCGGCGACAAGTCACTGTCGTACTTTCCGATCAAGGAAGACAACCCGTTCCTGGGCTGGCGCGGGATCCGCGTGACCCTCGACCACCCCGAAATTTTCCTGGTCCAGGCCCGCGCCATGCTCAAGGCCAGTGAAGGCCTGAACAACCTGCGCATCTTGCTACCGATGATTTCTGGCACCCACGAGCTCGAAGAAGCCCTGCACTTGCTGCACCGTGCCTGGGGAGAAGTGCGCGACGAAGGCACCGATGTGCCGATGCCGCCGATAGGCGTGATGATCGAAATCCCGGCAGCGGTGTACCAGACCAAAGAACTGGCGCGCCAAGTGGATTTTCTGTCGGTGGGTTCCAACGACCTGACCCAATACCTGCTGGCCGTCGATCGCAACAACCCGCGAGTCGCCGATTTGTACGACTACCTGCACCCTGCGGTGCTGCAAGCTTTGCAATCAGTCGTGCGCGATGCCCATGCCGAGGGCAAGCCGGTGAGCATATGCGGCGAGATGGCCGGTGATCCGGCGGCCGCCATTTTGCTGATGGCAATGGGCTTTGACAGCCTGTCGATGAACGCCACCAACTTGCCCAAAGTGAAATGGATGCTGCGTCAGGTCAGTTTGAGCCGGGCGAAAGAATTGCTGGCCGAAGTCATGACCATCGACAACCCGCAGGTCATTCGCAGCACCGTGCAACTGGCCCTGAAAAACATGGGCCTGACCCGCATGATGAACCCGGCAGCCATCAAGCCTTATTGAAATCGGCCCTCTTGGCGAAAGAGGGCCGCTCCTTCAGTCTTCAAACAAAATGGGGCAGTTCGCAGCGCCTTCCAGCTTTTTCAGTTCCTCCACCACCTGCGGGCGTGCGCCTCGCAAGGTCAGGCTGCGCCCCATCTCACGCAGCCGCCTGGCCTCCTGATGGAGCATTTCAACCCCCGAATAATCGATAAAGTTGATGTGCTGCGCTTCAATCACCACCCGCTTTCCCTGCGTACGTTGCAGGCGCACTTGCAAATAATGGGCGGCACCAAAAAAAATCGAACCGCCGACTCGCAATACCTCATCATCCCCCTCCCGCCAGCGCTGAATGCGAGGCCGTGACGTGCGTTTGAGATAGAAAAACAGCGAGGCCAACACCCCGGCATAAATCGCCGTTTGCAGCTCCAGCAACAAAGTGGCCACACACGTCAGCGCCATGACCGCGAACTCGGCCCGGCTAACCCGCCACAGCGCGCGAATGCCACGGGTGTCCACCAGCCCCCAGCTGATCAACAAGATGCCGCCCGCCATGGCCGGAATCGGGATATGAGCAATCAGTTTTGCCCCGGTGACGGCAAACAAAGCCACCCACAGCGCTGAAAACACCCCGGCCAGCGGCGACCGGGCACCGGCCTCAAAGCTCAACCCTGAACGGGTAAAGGAGCCTGAAGACAGGTACCCGGAGAACAGTGCACCGACAACATTGGATAAACCCTGTGCGCGAATTTCCTGATTGGCATCGAGCATTTGTTGCGAACGCGCGGCTAACGAGCGTGCAATCGACAAGCTGGTCACCAGCCCCAGCATCCCCACCGCCACTGCACTGGGCAGCAGGCGCAGTATGGCCTCCAGATCCAGTGGCAACGGGCTGAAGGGCGGCAGGCTTGCGACAAACGACTGCACCAGCCGTACATGCCCAAACACCTGCGGCCAACACCACACCACCAGGCTGGCACTGACCAGCGCAATCATTAAGCCCGGCCAGCGCGGCAGCCAGCGCTTGAACACCACCCCCACCAGCAGTGTTGCCAGCGCCAATCCCAGCGAAGCCGAATCAAACTCGCGTATATGGGCAAGCAGTGTCATCAAGCTGTCGAGGGCGGTTGCTTTACCCGGTATGTCCAGCCCCAGCGCATTGGGTAACTGGCCCAAGGCGATCACCACGGCGGCACCCAACGTGAATCCAAGTACCACTGAGTGCGAGACAAAATTGGCCAACGCGCCAAACTTGAGCAGGCCCATCAGCCACTGAAAAATACCGGCCAAAAACGTCAGCAGCAGGATCAAGCCAATGTAATCCTGCGAGCCGGGCACCGCCATCGGGCTGACGCTGGCGAACAGCACGATCGAGATCGCCGCCGTGGGGCCGCAAATCAAATGCCACGAAGAGCCCCACAGGCAGGCAATGATCACCGGCACAATCGCCGCATACAGCCCGTATTCTGGAGGTAACCCGGCAATCAGCGCATAGGCGATAGATTGCGGCAACGCCAGAATCGCCCCGCTCAGACCTACGACCGCATCACGGCCAACGCTGGCGCGGGTTTGCTTGGGCAACCACGATAAAAATGGCAGGATGTCAGCGCGGTTGGGCCAGGCCATAAGGGTCTCGTTAAACATATTCAGGCAGAACCCTATCATGCGCCAACGCTTGTATGGGTTCACGATCCAGAGGTGAACATGCACCGAATCAAGGGTTACCACGCGCACATCTATTTCGACGCCTCCACCCTCGAACAGGCACGCGCCATGTGCGAAGAGGCCGCGCTGCTCTTTGGCGTCACCCAGGGCCGGGTCCACCAGCGCCCGGTCGGCCCGCACCCGGACTGGAGCTGCCAACTGGCCTTCGGCCCCGAATTGATCACCGTGATGTTGCCGTGGCTGGCGCTTAATCGGCATGGGCTGGTGGTGTTCCTGCACCCTGAAACCGGTCACGATCTACTCGACCACACCGACCATGCCATCTGGATGGGTGCGATTCGGCCGTTGAATCTGTCTATTTTTTAACCAGCCGCACACCCTTTCAAAATTTTTTTCGCCCGGTAAAACGCCCGTCTTTCCCTACCAACCGCAAATCTCTGATAGCCCCAGCCTATAACGGCTGAACGTTGATCATGGCCATGTGTCATACCCTCCCATGAGCTAACGTATTAGACGCGTAGCCGTGGGCAGCGATTAGTTCTAAAAAGCCATTTATGTTTAACTTGAATGCTTGTTCAAGTTAAACCGGTGGTCCGCTGCCCGCTCATAACAGGAGGCTAACCTTTGCCGAATTTGCTCTTTTTGCCCGCGTTTTACCTTTACAAGGTGCACATCCAATGAGTGCCCCAAGCACGTCTGAGACGTCTGTCATACGCATGAACCCGCCGGTGTTTTACTTTGCTGCCGCGTTCATTCTGATCTTCGGTGTGGTGGTGATCTCCATGCCCGCAGCGGCCGGTGAATGGCTGCTGGCTGCACAAAACTGGGCGGCCAATACGGTCGGCTGGTACTACATGCTAGCGATGACCCTGTATCTGATCTTCGTGGTCGTCACCGCCTTGTCCGGCTACGGCAAGATCAAGCTCGGTGCCGACCACGACGAACCTGAGTTCAGTTACCTGTCCTGGGCGGGGATGTTGTTCGCCGCCGGGATCAGCATCACGCTGTTTTTCTTCTGTGTCTCTGAACCTCTGACCCACATGCTCGCCCCGCCCCAAGGGCCAGCCGGTACGTCAGAAGCTGCACGCCAGGGCATGCAGCTTCTGTTCTTGCACTGGGGTCTGCATGGCTGGGGCGTGTTTGCCTTTGTCGGCATGGCGCTGGCGTACTTTGCCTACCGTCATAACCTGCCGTTGGCCCTGCGTTCGGCGCTGTACCCGCTGATTGGCAAACGTATCAACGGCCCCATCGGTTACGCCGTGGACGGCTTTGGCATCATCGCCACGGTGTTCGGGCTGGGCGCGGACATGGGCTTTGGGGTGTTGCACCTCAATTCTGGCCTCGACTACCTGTTTGGTATTCCGCATACCCAATGGATACAGGTCGGCTTAATCACCCTGATGATGGGCGCGGCCATTCTGGTGGCCATTGCCGGCGTCGATAAAGGCGTACGGGTGATGTCCGACATCAACATGCTGCTGGCCTGTGCGCTGCTGCTGTTTGTGTTGTTCGCAGGGCCGACCCAACATTTGCTCAACACCCTGATCCAGAACATCGGCGATTACTTGGGCGCATTGCCCGTGAAGAGTTTCGATGTGTATGCCTATAACAAACCAAGCGATTGGCTGGGCGGCTGGACGGTGTTCTATTGGGCCTGGTGGATTGCATGGTCGCCGTTTGTGGGCCTGTTTATTGCGCGTATTTCCCGTGGCCGCACCATCCGCGAGTTCGTCTTTGGCGTGTTGCTGATTCCGCTGGGCTTTACGTTGGCGTGGATGTCGATCTTCGGCAACAGTGCCATCGATCAAGTGCTCAACCACGGCATGGTTGCCTTGGGCCAGTCGGCCATTGATGACCCGTCGCGCACCCTGTACTTGCTGCTGGAAACCTATCCGTGGAGCAAAACCGTGATCGCCGTGACGGTGTTCATCAGTTTTGTGTTCTTCGTGACCTCGGCCGACTCTGGCACCGTGGTGCTGTCTACCTTGTCGGCGCGTGGCAATAATGCTGACGAAGACGGCCCGAAATGGCTGCGGGTATTCTGGGGCGCAATGACGGCGCTGGTGACCAGTGCACTGTTGTTCTCGGGCAGCATCGACGCGCTTAAGTCGGCGGTCGTGCTGACGTCGCTGCCGTTCTCGTTGATTCTTTTGCTGATGATGTGGGGGCTGCACAAAGCGTTCTACCTTGAGTCGCAGAAGAAAATCGCTCAGACGCACTCATTGGCGCCCGTGTCTCACTCGCGCCGTGGCGGCTGGCGTCAGCGCTTGAGCCAGGCCGTGCACTTCCCGTCACGTGACGAGGTGTACCGCTTTATGGACTCCACCGTGCGCCCGGCCATTGAAGAGGTGAGCGCGGTGTTCCGCGAAAAAGGCTTGAGCGTTGTCACCCAGCCGGACCCGGCCAACGACAATGTCAGTCTGGAGATTGGTCATGGCGAGGAGCACCCGTTCATCTACCAGGTACAGATGCGCGGTTACTTCACACCGTCGTTCGCACGCGGTGGCTTTGGTAAAAAAGAGCAACTGCGCAACCGCCGTTATTACCGGGCGGAAGTGCATTTGGCCGAAGGCAGTCAGGACTATGACCTGACGGGCTATACCAAAGAGCAAATCATCAACGACATCCTCGACCAGTACGAGCGGCATATGCAGTTCTTGCACTTGGTGCGTTGAGGTAACGGCTGACCCTCACCCCAACCCTCTCCCAAAGGGAGAGGGGGCTGATCGATGTGTTTTTGGATTCAGCGCATGGGCTTCAGATTGCCGACGGTTTTGGCCATTCGCCCATCGAGTCCCCTCTCCCTCTGGGAGAGCGCTAGGGTGAGGGCTGGCGACAGACCCTTCCCTGACTTGTGTGGGACACGGCTCGGCCTGTGTAGGGCCTATTGTGGCGTCAGAGGCGGCCTGCCTATAGTCCGCCGTCGCTGACAATCAGCGATCAGGCGTGCAAGCCTGCACCTACCAATTTCAACTTTCCGTCACGCTTGATAGGCTCTGCGCCTGCAACTTGCGTTATGGCAGTTGTGCGCGGGAGATCCTCGGGTCTGCCGGGTGGGTAGGTAACCGGTCTTGCACACCCGCGCACAACGGCCACCCACTTTCTGCGTGCAAGCTGATTGAAGTGGCTCCTTTTTATTATTAGGAGTTAGACCATGTCGCATTACCTTCCACAAACCGACAACCCCGCCGATTCAAACGTTTTATTGATCGATACCCGTGCCCCGCTTCACGCCCTGCTGGCGTGCGCAGAACAGCGCATTCAGGCGGCCAAGAATCTGCTGCGCTGCCTCTCACACATAAACGCTTACAGCAGCGACCCCCACGATTTGAGCGCCGTGTGCGAGGCCTCCTCACTGTTGCTGCAAGAAGGCTGCGATGTGCTGGGGGTTCTGGTCATGCGAGAAATGTAACGTCAGGCTCAAGCGGTTGCGACAAAAGCCCGGTGCATGTCTGCCAACGTCTCGAAATGATACGTGGGCGCAAACGAACTCAACTCTTCAAAGCTGCCAAAACCGTAGCCCACGGCGGCCGCGTCCATGCCGTTGTCCCGCGCACCGATCAGATCGTGCTTGCGGTCGCCGATCATCAAGGTGTGTGCCGGGTCGAGGCCTTCGAGGGTCATCAGGTGCTTGATCAGCTCCACCTTGTTGGTGCGGGTGCCGTCCAGCTCACTGCCGTAAATGACCTTGAAATGCTTGCCAAAGTCGAAATGACGGGCAATTTCACGCGCGTAAATCTGCGGCTTGGAGGTGGCAATAAACAGGTTACGACCCTGCTCATTCAACGCTTCAAGCAACGGCGTAATGCCTTCAAACACCTGATTCTCATACAGCCCGGTCACCGCGAAACGCTCGCGGTAATACCCCACCGCTTCCCACGCCTGCGCTTCAGTGAAGGCATAGAACTCCATGAAGGCTTGCAACAGCGGCGGGCCAATAAAGTGCTCCAGCCGGGTCAGATCAGGCTCTTCGATGCCCATTTTGCTCAAGGCAAACTGGATCGAACGGGTGATCCCCTCACGTGGGTCGGTGAGGGTGCCATCGAGGTCGAACAAAACGTTTTGATAGTGCATGCAGGGCTCCAAAAAATGCGTTTAAACCGGCTGGTCGTAGCCTTCGGCCAGATGCTGATCTTTGAGTTTCACGTAATTGCCCGCACTGTAGGTGAAGAAGGCCTTTTCTTTGTCGCTCAGCGCGCGCACCTGTTTGGCCGGGCTGCCCACATACAGAAACCCGCTGACCAGACGCTTGCCCGGTGGCACCAGGCTGCCCGCGCCCACGATCACGTCATCTTCAATCACCGCACCGTCCATCACAATGCTGCCCATGCCGATCAAAATACGGCTGCCGACGGTGCAGCCGTGCAACATCACTTTGTGGGCGATGGTCACGTCATCGCCGATCAATAACGGGAAACCCTCAGGATTGAAGGGCCCGGCATGGGTGATATGCAGCACACAGCCGTCTTGCACACTGGTGCGCGCCCCGATACGGATGCGGTGCATGTCGCCACGAATAACGGTCAGCGGCCAGACCGAACTGTCGCTGCCAATCTCGACGTCGCCTATCACCACGGCCGAGCGGTCAACGAAGACGCGCTCACCCAAGGCCGGTGTGTGCTGCTGAAATGGACGAATGGACACAAATAGCTTCCTTCTTTAGCCGTAATAGGGCGTTGCAATGCTGCGTGCAACGACGATTGTAATTAAGATGGCCCAATGTTTCTTCCAGCCAAGGTGCCAACGTGAGCGAGAACAACCCTCTTTTGCAGCCCTACGACCTGCCGCCGTTCTCGGCGATCCGTCCTGAGCACGTACAGCCGGCCATCGAGCAGATCCTCGCCGACAACCGCGCCGGCATTCAAAACATCCTTGCCGACCAAGGCCAAAACCCTACGTGGGCGGGTCTGGTGCTGGCCATGGACGAGCTGAACGACCGTCTGGGCGCAGCCTGGAGCCCGGTTAGCCACCTCAATGCGGTGTGCAACAGCGCAGAACTTCGTGAAGCCTATGAGGCTTGCCTGCCGGCGTTGAGCGCTTACTCCACCGAGATGGGCCAGAACCGCGCGTTGTTCCAAGCCTTTGAAGCGCTGGCCCACAGCCCGCAGGTGGCTGATTTCGATCAGGCCCAACTGACCATCCTTGAGCACTCGCTGCGTGACTTCCGCCTGTCGGGCATTGACCTGCCTGAGGCCGAGCAAAAGCGTTACGCCCAGGTGCAGAGCAAACTGTCCGAACTGGGCAGCAAGTTTTCCAACCAACTGTTGGACGCCACTCAAGCCTGGACCAAGCACATCACGGATGAAGCCGCGCTGGCGGGCCTGACCGATTCGGCCAAGGCACAAATGGCTGCGGCAGCTCAAGCCAAAGGTCTGGATGGCTGGCTGATCACCCTCGAATTCCCAAGCTACTACCCGGTCATGACGTACGCCGAAGACCGCGCCCTGCGCGAAGAAGTCTACGCTGCGTACTGCACCCGTGCGTCGGACCAAGGCCCGAATGCGGGCACGTTCGACAATGGCCCGGTCATGGAAGAAATTCTCGACCTGCGTCAGGAACTGGCAAAACTGCTTGGCTTCGGCAGTTTTGCTGAATTGAGTCTGGCCACCAAAATGGCCGAGACGCCGGATCAGGTACTGACCTTCCTGCGCGACCTCGCCAAGAAGAGCAAGCCCTTCGCTGCCCGCGACCTTGAACAGTTACAAGCCTACGCCACCGAACAGGGTTGCCCGGAGCTGAAAAGCTGGGACGTTGGCTTCTATGGCGAGAAGTTGCGCGAGCAGCGTTACAGCGTGTCGCAAGAAACCTTGCGCGCCTACTTCCCGATCGACAAGGTACTGAGCGGCCTGTTTGACATCGTGCATACGCTGTACGGCATCGACATCGTTGAACTCAAGGGCTTTGACAGCTGGCATCCGGACGTTCGCCTCTTCGAAATAAAGGAAAACGGCCAGCACATCGGGCGTTTCTTCTTTGACCTGTATGCCCGCGCCAACAAACGTGGCGGCGCATGGATGGACGGCGCCCGCGACCGCCGTCGCACCGTGGCGGGTGTGTTGCAGAGCCCGGTGGCCAACCTGGTGTGCAACTTCACCCCGGCTGTTGCAGGCAAGCCTGCGCTGCTGACCCACGATGAAGTGACCACCTTGTTCCACGAGTTTGGTCATGGCCTGCACCACATGCTGACCGAAATCGAACACGCGGGCGTGTCGGGTATCAACGGCGTGGCCTGGGATGCGGTCGAGTTGCCAAGCCAGTTCATGGAAAACTGGTGCTGGGAGCCTGAAGGCCTGGCGTTGATCTCCAGCCATTACGAAACCGGCGAAGCACTGCCTAAAGACTTGCTGGACAAGATGCTGGCCGCCAAAAACTTCCAGTCCGGGCTGATGATGGTTCGCCAGCTGGAATTTTCGCTGTTCGACTTCGAACTGCACGCCACCCACGGTGACGGTCGCAGCGTGGCCCAGGTGCTCGATGGCATCCGCGACGAAGTGTCGGTGATGCGTCCGCCAGCCTATAACCGCTTCCCGAACAGCTTTGCGCACATTTTCGCGGGTGGCTACGCGGCGGGTTACTACAGCTACAAGTGGGCTGAAGTGCTGTCGGCGGATGCGTTTTCGCGCTTTGAAGAAGAAGGTGTGTTCAACCCGCACACGGGCAAGGCTTTCCGCCAGGCCATTCTGGCCCGTGGTGGCTCGAAAGCACCGATGGAACTGTTCAAGGACTTCCGTGGGCGTGAGCCGTCGATTGACGCACTGTTGCGCCACAGCGGCCTGACCGAGGACGCCGCGGTATGAGTGAGGCCCCTGTGCACGTGACTAAAAAGCGCTTTATCGCCGGGGCTGTTTGCCCGGCGTGCAGCGAGCCTGACAAGTTGATGATGTGGAACGAAGACGACGTACCGCACCGCGAATGCGTGGCCTGCGGTTATTCGGATACGTTGAATGAGCAGGGTTTGTCGGTGCCCAAGGAATTGGGTACGCGGGTGAACGTATCGGCATTGAAAAAAACGCCGGACCCGAAGGTGCAAGCAGTGCAGTTTTTTCCGAATCCGAAGCTGAAAAAGCCTTAAACGTTAAAAGCCCCTCACCCTAGCCCTCTCCCGGAGGGAGAGGGGACTAAAGGCAAAAAGCAGATTTGCGCAGCACCCCCTATCAGCTCCCTCTCCCTTTGGGAGAGGGTGCTTTTGCTCTTAAGCCTTCTGCCATACCTTTGGCTTGAAGAACAATGTCTCGCCCCGCGTCAGATCGGTCAGGCTGTCATGGTCTTTGACCACTTCCACTTCGATCAGCTCGCTCTGCCCTTCTACCTTCAATGTCACCCGGGTGGTCGCACCCAATGGGCGAATGTCACGCACCTGCGCAGCATGGTGGTCTTCGAGCTCGTGACGCGACAACGACACTTCGTGCGGACGGAACAGCACATGCTGATCCTCACCAATGTGCAGGCGGTTGGAATCACCCAAAAAGTGATACACAAAGTCGCTGGCCGGGTGTTCGTACACCTCGCCCGGTGAGCCGATCTGTTCGATCACGCCTTTGTTCATGACCACGATACGGTCCGCGACTTCCATCGCCTCTTCCTGATCGTGGGTCACGAAGACGGAGGTCAGGTTGATGTCTTCGTGCAAGCGCGCCAACCAGCGACGCAGTTCTTTACGCACCTTGGCATCCAGGGCGCCAAACGGTTCGTCCAGCAGCAAGACCTTGGGCTCGACGGCCAACGCACGGGCCAGGGCAATACGCTGGCGTTGACCGCCAGAAAGCTGCTCGGGATAGCGATCCGACAACCAGTCCAGTTGCACCATGTTGAGCAACTCGTGGACCTTTTCGGCAATGCGGGTTTCGCTCGGACGCTCTTTTTTCGGCTTCATGCGCAAGCCAAACGCCACGTTGTCAAACACCGTCATATGACGGAACAAGGCGTAATGCTGGAAGACAAAACCGACGTTACGATCACGTACGTCGTGACCCGAGACGTCTTCACCGTGGAACACAATGTTGCCTTCGTCCGGGGTTTCGAGACCGGCGATGATGCGCAACAAGGTGGTCTTGCCGCAGCCCGAAGGGCCGAGCAGCGCCACCAGTTCACCACTGCGGATATCTAAATTGATGCTGTTCAGGGCCTTGAAGGCGTTGAAGTTCTTGCTGACGTTACGGACTTCGATCGACATGGTTTATTCCTCCGCGGCGCTGGCGCGCAGGCGGTTAATACGGGATTCGCTCCACTGCTTGAGCAGCAGGATGAAGAGCGCCAGGATCAGCAACAGAGTGGCCACGGCGAAGGCGGCAACGTGGTTGTATTCGTTGTAGAGGATTTCGACGTGCAGCGGCAGGGTGTTGGTCACCCCGCGAATGTGCCCGGAAACCACCGATACCGCACCGAATTCACCCATCGCCCGCGCTGTACACAGCACCACGCCGTAGATAAGACCCCATTTGATATTGGGCACCGTGACGTGCCAGAACATCTGCCAGCCATTAGCGCCCAGCAGGCGTGCAGCTTCTTCTTCCTGGGTGCCCTGTTCCTGCATGAGCGGGATCAGTTCACGCGCCACAAAGGGCACGGTGACGAAGATGGTGGCCAGCACAATACCCGGCAGGGCGAACACGATCTGGATGTCATGGTCTTGCAGCCAAGGCCCCAAGAAGCCCTGCGCGCCGAACATCAGCACGTAGACCAGACCGGCAATCACGGGCGAGACCGAAAACGGCAGGTCGATCAGGGTCACCAGGATGCTTTTGCCGCGAAAGCTGTACTTGCTCACGCACCAGGCAGCGCTGACGCCGAACACCACGTTCAGCGGCACCGAAATCACCACGGCGATGATGGTCAGCTTCAGGGCCGACAAGGCATCCGGCTCCAGAATCGCGTCGAAGAAAGCACCAAGGCCGAGCTTAAGCCCCTGGGACACGACGATCAGCAGCGGTAACAGCAGGAAGACAATGAAGAACAACCAGCCAAAGCCGATCAGCAAGCGTCGCGACAGCGGGCTGCCCCGGCGGGCGGCGTTGGCCACGGATGAGGCACTCAGTGTTGAATTGGACATGTCAGGCCTCCTTCACGGCTTTTCGATGCGTCGCTGAATCAAGTTGATGATCAGCAGCAAAATGAAGGAAACCACCAGCATCATCACGCCAATGGCGGTGGCGCCGGTGTAGTCGTATTGGTCCAGCTTGACCATGATCAACAGCGGCAAGATTTCGGTTTTGAACGGCATGTTGCCGGCGATAAATATCACCGAGCCGTATTCACCGACACCCCGAGCAAAGGCCAATGCAAAACCGGTTAACCACGCCGGCAACAAGGCAGGTACCAGAATGTAGCGGAAAACCTGTAAAGGATTGGCGCCCAGGCATGCAGCGGCTTCTTCGATTTCACGCGGAATATCCGCCAGCACCGGCTGCACCGTACGCACCACAAACGGCAAAGTGACGAAGGTCAGTGCCAGCGTAATACCCATAGGGGTGTAGGCTATTTTAAAGCCCAGATCAGCCGCGAACTGGCCGATCCAGCCGTTAGGGGCATACAACGCGGTGAGCGCGATACCGGCGACGGCGGTCGGCAATGCAAACGGCAGGTCGATCATGGCGTCGATGACCTTGCGGCCGGGAAAGGTGTAACGCACCAGCACCCAAGCCAGTACCGTACCGATGACGCCATTGATCAGGGCGGCGACAAAGGCGGTGCCAAAGCTCAATTGCAACGCCGCTAACACTCTGGGAGCGGTAATGATTGCCCAAAACTGTTCCCAGGTCAGTTGCGCGGCATGCACAAACATCGCGGCCAATGGAATAAGCACAATCAGGCTGAGGTACACCAAGGTGTAGCCCAGCGTCAGCCCGAAGCCGGGTATGACGGGGGAAATACGACGTGACATAGAAATCCTTGGTTAACGCACGAAGCCCGCAACGGAGTCGCGGGCTTTATGTTCTAGCTTTCAGCGAGGCTCAACACCCCCCGCTCCACAGGTTATTGCGGCTTGTAAATCTGGTCGAACACGCCACCGTCATTGAAAAATTTGGGTTGCGCAGTTTTCCAGCCACCGAAGTCTTTGTCGATAGTCACAAGGTCCAGCTTCGGAAATTGCTGTGCATATTGGGCCGCCACTTTTTCGTCACGCGGGCGATAGAAGTTCTTTGCCGCGATCTCCTGACCGGCCGGGCTGTACAGATGCTCGAGGTACGCTTTGGCGATTTCGGCATTGCCTTTTTTGTCGGCGTTTTTGTCAACGACGGCCACGGGAGGCTCTGCCAAAATCGACAATGAAGGGACGACGATGTCGAATTTGTCGGCGCCGCCGTCTTCTTTCAATGCCAGGAACGCTTCGTTTTCCCACGCCAGCAACACGTCACCCTGACCGTTGTTGACGAAGGTGATCGTTGAGCCGCGAGCGCCGGTGTCCAGCACAGGAACGTGTTTGAACAGTTGGCTGACGTATTCTTTTGCTTTGGCTTCATCACCGCCGTTGGCTTTCAGACCGTAGGCGTAAGCCGCAAGGAAGTTCCAGCGAGCGCCGCCGCTGGTTTTAGGGTTCGGGGTAATGACCGACACGCCATCTTTGATCAGATCACCCCAATCCTTGATGCCTTTAGGGTTGCCCTTGCGCACCAGAAATACGATGGTCGAGGTGTACGGAGTGCTGGCATCCGGCAGGCGGGTTTGCCAGTTTTCTGGCAGCGAACCTTTGTTCAGCTTGCTGATTTCGTCAATGTCACCGGCCAGCGCCAAGGTCACTACGTCGGCACGCAAACCGTCAATCACGCCGCGGGCCTGCTTCCCCGAACCGCCGTGCGATTGCTGAATTTTCACCGTATCGCCGGGATGGTTTTGCTTCCAGAACGTGCTGAACTCAGCGTTGTAATCCTGGTACAACTCACGAGTCGGGTCGTAAGAAACGTTCAACAACTCGTAATCTTTGGCCACAGCGGAGCCGGCAAAAATGGCACTGGCCAGCGCGGCCAAAGCGTAACGGCGTAGGGACATAGGTGAGGCTCCAAAGCACTTTTTAGTTTTTATCAAGCGCACTCAGGTGAATGCGCTTAGGACATGTCAGGTGTTTTTTTGGCCAGGGTTTTGTAAACGGAATTTTTCTTTGCGTTCGATCTGAACCACTTGTGCGTTGTGCACGGTGATTTCCACAGCGCCAAAACGCAGATCTCGCAGCGCACTCTGGATTTCCCGCAGAATGGTGGCTTCGTCCTGACCGTCAACGCTACGCAGAGATGCGCTCATGGTGCTGCTCCTGAAATAAAATGCCGAGGGAATGCTGGCTTGGGAGCAATAGTAGTGAGACGGGATTATTCTTAAAAATACTATTTAAGAATGTTTATATAACTGAAATGACATTTGACGTTGAACACCCTTGCTGCCGCTGGCGCAGGCTGCGCTGTGTCGGCTAAATCAGAGGCTTTGCGCACCTTATTACAAGCTTGTGCAGCGACTTCGCAGGTTCGCAGGCGTTATTCAAGACAGTGACTACACTCCAACTGCCTCGCGTGCGCGGGGCAGGCACGACAGGATGCTTTATCTCGCTGGACAGTCAGCGCAAGTGGGATCACCTTAGAGCCACTGTCGTCTTTTCCTGCAAAGCCTGGAGTCTTTATGTCGTTCACCCCTGAGATGGTTGCCGAAATGAAAGTCCTTGCCCTGTTTGACCTGAACAGCACACAGGAGGGCCTTAAAGTCCATCACACCGCCGATCCTGCACTGATTGAAGCCGCAAAGCGTTTGTATGATAAAGATCTGATTACTCAGACAGATGGCGGCTACCTGACCAGCTTGGGTCGTGATTCGGTTGAAAACGTGAAAACACTGCTCTCAATTCTCACCACAGAGACTTTCGTTAAAGTGCCCCTGAAAGAACTTGCCTAAGGGCACGCCATGCCCACGGGATCCAGACACTCAACGATTCCGCGGGCACGCTTTTGGTGCAAGCAAATTTCTGACGCCAAAAAACACATCCACCTAAGCCTTTTGCATCACGAACTGTAAACTTCTGTTACGTTTCCTTTCTTCCTGACGTGGCAAGCTTGTTTGTGTTTGAGATGACACACCTACTTGAAAAACGCCCAACGTTAAAGAGCGCCCGCGACGGGCAGTCTCTTGCGTACATACGTGAGCGTTTTTTGAGGGTCAATCAAGGACGAATAGCTCGGGCAATGGAAAGCCTGACGCCCAATCAGCAAACCTTCCTTCGCCTGCTGGCATTGTTCTTCCATGTAAACCACCCATCACTGCCAGGTTATGTGTCGGACTGCACCCCTGCCGGGGTATCCGGTTATGAACCCGATGGGTCAGTCATCGCCACAGCTAAACATGTGGCCCGTGAATTTACTTACGCGTCGAGCCCCGAGCGGCGACAGCCCATCCACAGTGTCTTTTTGATGGGCAGCCTCGGCACTCTGGCTCAGACCGATCAAAGCGATATGGACGTGTGGGTTTGTCATAGCCCGCAGTTAACGCAGGCCGAGCGACAAGCCTTGCGGGATAAATGCCGGCGGCTGGAAGTGTGGGCGGCGAGTCAAGGCTTCGAAGCGCATTGCTTTTTAATTGATACGCAGCGCTTCGCTCAGGGCGAGCATGAGGTTCAACTGTGCACCGAAGATGGCGGTAAGACCCAACACCATTTGCTGCTTGATGAGTTTTATCGCACCGCCATCTGGCTTGCAGGGCGCACACCCTTGTGGTGGTACGTGCCTGTGTGCGAAGAATCTCGATACGCTGAATTCACCCATGCCACAGATGACCAGCATGTGATTGGCAGCGATGACCTCATGGATCTTGGTCATCTGGCGCGCATACCCTCAAGCGAGTTTTTGGGGGCCGGGTTATGGCAATTATTCAAAGGCATTGAATCACCCCACAAATCATTGCTCAAAATGTTGCTGATTGAGGTGTACGCCAGTGAGCATCCGCACGTGAGCTGCTTGAGCCTGGACTTCAAGCAGGCGATATACGCCAATCATCTGAACCTCGATGAGCTGGACCCTTACGTGATGGTGTACCGACGTATTGAGCGGTATCTCAAGGCAGTGGGCGAAATGCCGCGCCTGGAGCGGGTACGCCGCAGCTTGTACCTGAAGGTCAATTGCACGCTGACAGGGCCAGCAGCCCGACGTGGCAGGCCTTGGCAGCGTCAATTGCTGGCACGACTGACCGCCGAATGGGGCTGGGACGAAAGCCTGCTGACTTCGCTCGACAATTGCTCACAGTGGAAGGCCGAAGAGGCCCGTCAGGAGCGTCTGGCGGTGGCCCGCGAACTCAGCCTCAGTTATCGTTTTTTGAGGCAACTTGCCCGCAATAACTCCCGAAACCCAGGCTTTCGGGTAGCGCCGCGAAACTGAGCGCTACCGTCGATAAAGGGCAGGGTTAGAGGTCGAAGTCGCCAGCGGCTTCAGGCTGATATTCAACTTCGAGCAGCTTCAGCTTAAGGGTTTTGCCACCCGGCGCAGGCCAGTTGATGTGCTGAGCCGTCTGCAAGCCCAGCAACGCGCTACCGACAGGCGCAAGAATGGAGATTTTGCCTTCGTCGGCGTTGGCATCTTTCGGATAAACCAGGGTCAGGTGATAGTCCTTGCCGCTGATTTCTTCGCGACAGTGCACGCGAGAGTTCATGGTTACAACGCCTGCTGGCACTTCTTCATGGCCAACCACGGTTTCTGCCCGGTCCAGTTCAGCTTGAAGGGCAACCACTCCCGGCAACGTGTCGTCCAGGCTGTCGATCAGTTTCTCCAGACGCTGAACGTCCAGGCGAGTGAGGATGATTTGAGGTTCTGTACCCATGACCTGGCAGACTCCTTTTTTCTGCACGAAAAAGCAAAACCCCGCCGGGAAATGGCGGGGTTTTGACCAACCTCGGTAGTGCGAGGCGAACCCGGACACTACCACAGCACAATAAATACACAAGCCGTGCAAGGACTCTGTAAACGCTGCCGAAGGCGGCGATTGGAGACTTAGCCCTTTCGTTGCCGGGCCTGCTCACAAATCATCCGCCGACGCTGGTCGTCTGCCGAGCGCCACTCGCGGATGTCTTCGACATGCCGAAAGCAGCCCAGACAGACTTTGTGCTCATCCAGCCGGCACGTGCTGATGCAGGGTGAAGCCACGGCCGGGCTGACGTTGCTGTAGAGCGGTTTTGCGGGTTTAGCAGGAGCAGTCACTATTAAATCTCTTCAAAGTCCAGCTCAGCGCCGGAATGATCCTTTGTCAGGTGCAATACCATTTCGCTGAGCAGTTCGTCGCTTTTATCGCATTTCCATGCACTGAGTTTTTCATCGTAGTCAAAGTGAAAACCGCCACCTGGTGCAGCGAGCCAGAGCTGGAGCAAAGGCTCCTGGCGGCTGAAAATCAGCGATTTACCATTCTCGAACGTGACCGTCAGAACGCCGGCCGAGTTCTCAAGGTCTACATCCAGACCACTATCGTCAAAAATGTCTTCCAGTACTTGCTGGGTTGCATCGACCAGATCGTGAAAACGGGCTTCAGTCAAACTCATGGTGGAACCTCGTAATATCTAGTCATGCTCGGAACTCGCAAGATACGGGCGCTCCAGAGCGATTGCAAACCCTAAGACGACGCGTCTCGACGCAATACTGATTATCCAGACAGGCCGTTTTGCGCGAGCCGTCTACTGCATAGGCAAGCTGCTGGGTGCTCGGTATACTCGGGCGCAATTAATGCTTTTCAAAGGATTTCGCCATGAAGCGCCTGATCTCTTCTATTGCTGCGCTCGTCGCGGTTGCCTGCCTTGTTTCTGCCTGTGGTCAAAAAGGTCCGCTGTATCTGCCCGATGACAGTAAATCTCCCGATGAGCAAGCGAAGTCGTCGCAATCGCAAGCGCACAAGCACCAATAATAAGGGAGCACCATGGACGCTTTTAACTACCGGGATGGTGAACTGTTCGCCGAAGGTGTCGCGCTGACGGCTATCGCCGAGCGTTTTGGCACGCCGACTTACGTTTACTCCCGTGCGCACATCGAGGCGCAATACAACGCTTACGCTCACGCGCTGAACGGCATGCCGCACCTGGTGTGTTTCGCTGTCAAAGCCAACTCCAACCTGGCAGTCCTCAATGTCCTGGCGCGCTTGGGCGCCGGTTTTGACATTGTCTCCCGTGGCGAGCTGGAACGTGTTCTGGCCGCTGGCGGCTCGGCAGACAAAATCGTGTTTTCCGGTGTTGGCAAGACCCGCGACGATATGCGCCGTGCGCTGGAAGTGGGTGTGCATTGCTTCAACGTTGAATCCACCGACGAGCTGGAGCGCCTGCAAGTGGTGGCCGCCGAGCTGGGTGTTCGCGCGCCGATTTCGCTGCGAGTCAATCCGGACGTTGATGCGGGCACTCACCCGTACATTTCCACCGGTCTTAAAGAAAACAAATTCGGTATCGCCATCGCGGATGCCGAGGATGTGTACATACGTGCGGCCCAGTTGCCGAACCTCGAAGTGGTAGGCGTGGATTGCCATATCGGTTCGCAACTGACCACGCTTGAGCCGTTTATCGACGCACTGGACCGCCTTCTGGCGCTGGTCGACCGACTGGGCGATTGCGGCATCTACCTGCGCCACATCGACCTTGGTGGTGGCCTGGGTGTGCGTTATCGCGATGAAGAGCCGCCACTGGCGGGTGACTACATCAAAGCGGTACGTGAGCGTATCGACGGCCGCGATCTGGCGCTGGTGTTTGAGCCGGGTCGGTTTATCGTGGCCAATGCCGGCGTGCTGCTGACGCAGGTCGAGTACCTCAAGCACACCGAGCACAAAGACTTCGCCATTGTCGATGCCGCCATGAACGACTTGATTCGCCCGGCGCTGTATCAGGCCTGGATGGATGTGACTGCAGTACGCCCACGCGACACTGAAGCCCGTGCTTATGACATCGTTGGGCCGATCTGTGAAACCGGCGACTTCCTGGCCAAAGACCGCCAGTTGGCACTGGCTGAAGGCGATTTGTTGGCCGTGCATTCGGCCGGTGCCTACGGTTTTGTGATGAGTTCGAACTACAACACCCGTGGTCGCGCCGCAGAAGTGCTGGTGGATGGCGATCAAGCGTTTGAAGTTCGCCGTCGCGAGACTGTCGCTGAGTTGTTTGCTGGCGAAAGCCTGCTGCCGGAGTAATCCCATGTTGCTGCGTTTTACTAAAATGCATGGCCTGGGCAATGACTTCATGGTGCTCGACCTGGTCAGCCAGCACGCGCACATCCTGCCCAAACACGCGAAGCAATGGGGTGACCGCCATACGGGTGTCGGCTTTGATCAGCTGTTGCTGGTTGAAGCGCCCAGTAACCCGGAAGTGGATTTCCGTTATCGGATCTTTAACTCCGATGGCTCGGAAGTGGAGCAATGCGGCAATGGGGCGCGCTGCTTTGCGCGCTTTGTACTCGACAAGCGATTGACCACCAAGCGTCAGATCAAGGTTGAAACCAAAAGCGGCATCATTGAGCTGAACATTCGCAGCGATGGGCAAATCAGTGTCGATATGGGCCCACCTCGCTTGCTCCCGCAAGACATCCCGTTTGTAGCCGACGCTCAAGCGTTGAGCTATGAGCTGGATGTGGACGGGCAGAAGGTTGAGTTGGCAGCCGTTTCAATGGGTAACCCACACGCAGTCCTGCGTGTGGATGACATCAATAACGCGCCAGTGCATGAGTTGGGGCCAAAGATCGAGCATCACCCGCGCTTTCCGGCCCGGGTCAATGTCGGTTTTCTGCACGTGGTTGATCGCCAGCGCGGGCAATTGCGGGTATGGGAGCGCGGTGCCGGGGAAACTCAGGCATGCGGTACAGGCGCCTGTGCGGCGGCAGTGGCAGCCATCAGCCAAGGCTGGATGGACTCACCCTTGATCCTCGACTTGCCAGGCGGGCGATTGTCGATTGAATGGGCCGGCCCGGGCCATTCGGTGATCATGACCGGCCCTGCCATGCGCGTTTACGAAGGACAAGTCCGTTTATGAGCGAGCGCACACAATGACCGATCAGCCACCGTCTTCAGACCTCGAACTTACTGAGCAAAGCCCCGAAGCTGTCGCGGTGGTCGCCTACCTGGAGGCCCATCCCGACTTCTTCAGCCAGCACGACGAACTGCTGCTGTCGTTGCGCATACCTCATCAGCGTGGCGATACCATTTCGTTGGTAGAGCGCCAGCTGGAATTGTTGCGGGGCCGTAATATCGAAATGCGTCATCGTTTGTCGCAACTGATGGACGTGGCACGCGATAACGACCGCCTGTTCGAAAAAACCCGTCGCCTGAACCTGGCCTTGATGGACGCCACCAGCCTTGAAGAATTGGTGATCGCCGTCGAAGACAGCTTGCGACAGGACTTTAAGGTGCCGTTCGTTAGCTTGGTGCTGTTTGGCGACAATCCAATGCCTGTTGGCCGTTGGGTCAGCAGTGCAGAAGCTCAGCGCGCCCTGGGCGGTTTGCTGGCAGAAGGCAAAGCGGTGAGTGGCAGTTTGCGCGAGCATGAGCTGGACTTTTTGTTCGGCGAAAGTCAGCGCAAGGAAATCGGCTCCACCGCTGTGGTTGCGCTCAATCATCTGGGCTTGCACGGCGTACTGGCGGTGGCCAGTCGCGACCCGCAGCATTACAAAAGCTCGGTGGGTATGTTGTTTCTGAATCACATCGCCGAAGTCTTGGGGCGTGTGTTGCCGCGCTTTACCCACGCACTGCGTTCGGTACGTTAGTTGTGGAACGGCAACTGGACGCTTACTGCACTCACTTGCGCAGTGAGCGCCAAGTGTCGCCCCACACGCTGCAAGCCTATCGCCGCGACCTGAATAAGGTTCTGGCGTTTTGCGACAAAGCGTCCATCGCCAGTTGGGCCGCTCTGGATATACAACGCCTGCGCCAGCTTGTGTCGCGCTTGCACCAGCAAGGTCAATCATCACGCAGCATTGCGCGGCTGTTATCAGCCGTTCGCGGGCTTTACCACTACCTGAACCGTGAAGGCCTGTGCGACCACGACCCGGCCAATGGTCTTGCGCCGCCAAAGGGTGAACGTCGCCTGCCCAAAACCCTTGATACCGATAGAGCCCTTCAGTTACTGGAAGGAGCCGTTGAAGAGGACTTTCTGGCGCAGCGCGATCAAGCCATTCTGGAGCTGTTTTATTCCTCGGGCTTGCGCCTGTCAGAGCTGACCGGGCTCAATCTGGAGCAACTGGACTTGGCCGATGGCCTGATTCAGGTGCTCGGCAAAGGCAGCAAAACCCGCGTGTTGCCCGTGGGCAGAAAAGCGCGTGAGGCCTTACAGGCGTGGTTGCCCCTGCGCGCACTGGCTAACCCGCAGGATGATGCCGTTTTTATCAGCCAGCGGGGCCAACGCCTGGGTCCCAGGGCAATTCAGCTACGGGTCAAAGCAGCAGGCGAGCGCGAGCTCGGTCAGAATCTGCATCCACACATGCTTCGCCACTCGTTTGCCAGCCACTTGCTGGAGTCTTCGCAGGACTTGCGTGCGGTGCAAGAGTTGCTGGGTCATGCCGACATCAAAACCACTCAAATCTATACCCACCTGGATTTCCAGCATCTGGCATCGGTTTATGACAGCGCCCACCCACGGGCCAAACGCAGCAAGGACAGTGAATGACGATTGAGCTGATTACCTTCGACCTCGACGACACACTGTGGGACACCGCCCCTGTGATCGTGCATGCAGAAACTCAATTGCGTGACTGGCTGTTGACTCATGCACCAAAAGCGGGCGCTCTTGATGTTGCCGACTTTCAAGCACTTCGCCTGCGGGTTTTAACGGAGCAACCACAGCTTAAGCACCGAATCAGTGCACTGCGTCGTCGCGTGTTGTTTCACGCGCTTCAAGACACGGGTTACGCCAATGCTCAGCAACTGGCTGATGAAGCGTTCGACGTATTTATCGAAGCTCGGCATGCACTAGAGGTTTTCGAGCAGGCGGAGCCGACGCTGGAGGCACTGGCCCGGGAATACGCGCTAGGCGTGGTGACCAATGGCAACGCTGATGTGCGGCGCATCGGGCTGGGGCATCATTTCAAATTCGTGCTGTGCGCCGAAGACATCGGAATCGCCAAGCCAGATGCACGGCTGTTTCACGAGGCATTGTTGCGGGGTGCCGTGACGGCAGGCGCAGCGGTGCATGTGGGCGATCATCCGGGTGATGATATTGCCGGTGCACAGCAAGCCGGTTTGCGGGCGGTGTGGTTCAACCCTGGCGGCAAGCACTGGAACGGCGACAAGGCTCCTGATGCCGAGATCGGGTGTTTGAGTGAGTTGCCGACGGTACTTAAGCAATTCAAATAACCACTTTTCGAACCCCACAAAAAAAACCCGCAGCGACGGCGGGTTTTCTTTTCAAGCCCAGTGGCAATCCTTAGATAGGACGGCTGCCGTACTTGTTGTCTGGCTTTTTGGGTGGGTCTGCCACCACGTTCGCCTCGACTTCCTGCACCTTGCCACCACGGGATAGGAACTCTTCCATCGCGCGAGCCAGAGCATCACGCTCTTTGTTTTTGGCTTCTACGCTGGGCAGGTCATCAACCGACACTGCAGCTTTGGATTTGCCTTTGGCCACAGGGACCGGCGTATCTTCGCCATCGTCGTCGGCCACGTCATCGGCAGCGGCTTCAAGACCCTCTTCGGTCTCGTCCTCGTCACCTACTTCGAGGTCATCATTTTCCAGATCGTCGTCGCTCATGTTCTACCTCATGACTTTCGTAAAGCAGATTATTTATATAGACCAGATGCGACAAATGTCGACCTCGGGTGGCGAAAAAGTAGCCCTGGTCAATCCCCGGCTTACGCCTCTTCACCGCGAAGGGTGATGAGGACTTTACAAGCACCGTCATATTCACGCTGCCCGTCCAAAAACACTGTGCCAGCGAGCCTTCTGCCACCGACCTTGCCCTACAGACACGATCTGCAACAGCCCGACTTGCAAAGCATGGAAACGTCAGGAGATTGTCCACGTCTTCATCTTGCACAGGGAGCAGCTTTGCTGCCCTCGGCGCGCATTCTAGCGTGCTCTAGAAAAAAACAAAGCAGCTAATAGTCGAGTTGTGCGGTAAGTGTTCATCCTACAAATTTTACCCGCGGGGATCCTTCTTAAAACTGTAGGAAAAATCATTGTCTTGAAGGGGATAACGCACATTCGAGACAAAAAAATACCCGGCAAGCCGGGTATTTTTAAAAAGTGCTACTTACAAGTTGTAGCCTCTTTCGTTGTGTTGTGCCAAATCCAGACCAACCGCCTCTTCCTCTTCGGTCACTCGAAGGCCCATGACGGCATCCAGCACCTTGAGAATGATGAAGGTCACCACCGCTGTGTAGACGATGGTAAAGGCGACGCCTTTGAACTGAATCCAGACTTGGGCACCAATGTCGGTTACCGCGCCGAAACCACCCACTGCAGGGGCCGCAAACACGCCGGTCAGAATGGCGCCTACGATACCGCCGATGCCGTGAACACCGAACGCATCCAGCGAATCGTCATAGCCCAGCTTGCGCTTGAGTGCAGTGGCGCACAGGAAGCAGATCACGCCTGCTGACAGGCCGATCACAATGGAGCCCATAGGGCCTACGGTGCCTGCGGCGGGAGTGATGGCCACAAGGCCGGCTACCACGCCTGAGGCGATGCCCAAGGCGCTTGGCTTGCCGTGGGTGATCCACTCGGCAAACATCCAGCCAAGCGCAGCAGCGGCCGTGGCAATCTGCGTCACCAGCATGGCCATGCCCGCAGTGCCGTTAGCGGCGGCGGCGGAGCCTGCGTTGAAGCCGAACCAGCCGATCCACAGCATGGCGGCACCGACCAAGGTGTAACCCAGGTTATGGGGAGCCATCGGGGTGGTTGGGTAGCCTTTGCGCTTGCCCAGTACGATGCACGCCACCAGACCTGCGATACCGGCGTTGATGTGCACCACTGTGCCGCCCGCGAAGTCGAGTACACCCCAGTCCCACATCAGACCGCCAGGACCGCTCCAGACCATGTGCGCGATAGGCGCATAAACCAGCGTGAACCACACGCCCATGAAGATCAGCATGGCCGAGAACTTCATGCGTTCAGCAAAGGCGCCTACGATCAGTGCCGGGGTGATGATGGCAAAGGTCATCTGGAAGGTGATGAACACTGCTTCCGGGAACAGTGCCGTGGCCGAGGTGAGGCTGGCCGGCGTCACGCCCACCAGAAATGCCTTGCCGAAACCGCCGATGAACGAGTTGAAGTTGGTGACGCCTTCTTCCATGCCCGTCGTATCAAACGTAATGCTGTAGCCGTAAATGACCCACAGAATGCTGATCAGCCCGGTAATGGCAAAGCACTGCATCATCACGGATAGAATATTTTTGGAGCGCACCATGCCGCCGTAAAACAGCGCAAGGCCGGGAATGGTCATCAACAGCACCAAAGCGGTTGCAGTCAGCATCCAGGCGGTATCGCCGGAGTTCAGGACTGGAGCGGCCACTTCGTCTGCGGCCATGGCCAGGCCAGGCATTACGACAGACAACAGGGCTCCGAGCCCTGCGAATTTACGCAGAGTCATTGTGTTTTCTCCTGGGGCGTTGGGGTTTGGCGGCTTAGATTGCGTCGGTATCGGTTTCGCCGGTACGGATGCGAATAGCCTGTTCCAGATTGACTACAAAAATCTTGCCGTCACCGATTTTGCCGGTGTTGGCAGCCTTGGTTATCGCCTCGATAACCCGGTCAAGATCTTTGTCTTCAATGGCGACATCAATCTTCACCTTTGGCAGAAAATCGACCACATATTCCGCGCCGCGATACAGCTCGGTGTGACCTTTCTGACGGCCGAAGCCTTTAACCTCAGTAACGGTAATGCCCTGCACGCCGATTTCAGACAGCGACTCGCGTACGTCGTCTAACTTGAACGGCTTGATAATGGCGGTGACTAGCTTCATGAAACTTCTCCCGAATTGGTGGACTTGCCCCAGGAAAACAAACCCGGCTCAAGTCTAAGCGCAGTGTCTGGCTTTGTAACGCGTCGTTGCCAGTTGCAAGCAACACAACGTGTATCAATCGCTGGTGACGAAAACACTCCCTGAACCACCTGCCGCACTACCATCGTCACAGCAACTGCATCAGTACATGAGTCACTGGCAACTAAGCAGAAACCTTGCCATGTCTGAAAAAACCAATCATTACAGTCAATTATCATGAACAGATGGCATTTTGCTCTTGCGCCGACGGCATTTATGCACCCAAACAGTGCACAGCCTGCGAGCAGCCTGCGCGAAAGCTGTGCGCCGAGCCGTGTACATGGGGCCCAAAGCCTGCGTGCTACACTCGCCACCATCAGTTTTCAGGACCTTACCCATGCTCGCTCCCAAAGACCTTCTCGACGCCCTGAGTGGCCAAGCCTCCCGTTTGTTCAGTGGCGAAACGCCGTTGCCACGTAACGAAATCGAAAGCCAGTTCAAAGCCTTGCTGCAAAGTGGCTTCAGCAAACTGGACCTGGTCAGCCGCGAAGAATTCGACAGCCAAATGGTGGTACTGGCCCGCACCCGCGCTCGTCTCGAAAGCCTGGAAGCCAAAGTCGCGGAGCTTGAAGCCAAGCTGTTGCCGCCCGGCGAATAACGCTCGACGGCGGTGCGTTAGCTCACGATTTTTAGCTCTAAGAGCGGGTAGCCGCATCGTCTTACAAACACATCCCGTATCCATTCACGCCCTGCCCTTGGCCTGTGATTCGCGCACCATGCGTCTTTTGCCCGCTCAAGGAATGAGTCATGTCGCTGGCCATCGTTTACAGCCGCGCCCAAGTCGGTGTGGAGGCGCCCGCCGTCACGGTTGAGGTTCATCTGGCGAATGGTTTGCCAGCGCTGACACTGGTCGGGCTGCCCGAAACAGCGGTCAAGGAAAGCAAGGACAGGGTACGAAGCGCCATTCTGAATTCGGGGTTTGATTTCCCCGCCCGACGCATCACCTTGAATCTGGCGCCCGCCGACTTACCCAAAGATGGCGGACGCTTTGATCTGGCGATAGCGCTGGGCATATTGGCTGCCAGTGGGCAAATGCCCGCAGCGGCGCTGGAACAAGTGGAGTGTCTCGGTGAACTGGCGTTATCCGGCGCTATTCGCCCTGTGCAGGGCGTTCTTCCAGCCGCACTGGTGGCTCGTGCGGCGGGTCGTGCTCTGGTTGTGCCGATGGCCAATGCAGAAGAAGCCAGCCTGGCTTCAGGTTTGACGGTCATTGCCGCTGAACATTTGCTGCAAGTCGTGGCGCACTTTTCTGCCCGTTCGGTGATTGAACCCTATGTGGCGAGCGGCTTGTTGCACGCCAGCAAACCTTATCCAGACCTCAGCGATGTACAAGGGCAACTCTCAGCCAAGCGTGCACTGTTGATCGCCGCAGCGGGCGGCCACAACTTGCTGTTCACCGGCCCTCCCGGTACGGGCAAAACCCTGTTAGCCAGCCGCCTGCCCGGCTTGCTGCCGCCGCTGAACGAGCAGGAAGCGCTGGAAGTGGCCGCCATTCAATCCGTTGCCAGCCATGTGCCGTTAAGCTGCTGGCCGCAACGCCCTTTTCGTCAGCCGCACCATTCAGCCTCTGGCCCCGCATTGGTGGGGGGCGGCTCTAAACCGCAACCGGGCGAAATCACCTTGGCGCATCACGGCGTATTGTTTTTGGATGAACTGCCCGAGTTTGACCGCAAGGTTCTGGAGGTTTTAAGAGAACCGATGGAATCGGGTTTTATCGTGATTGCCCGCGCTCGCGACCGCATGCGCTTTCCGGCTCGGTTTCAACTGGTCGCCGCCATGAACCCCTGCCCCTGTGGCTATCTGGGTGAACCGACAGGACGCTGCCGCTGCACGCAGGAACAAATCCAGCGATACCGCAACAAACTCTCCGGCCCCTTGCTCGACCGGATCGACCTGCACCTGACCGTGGCGCGCGAAACCACCTCGCTTAATCCTGCGCAGGCCACAAACGACACCACGGCCAATGCTGCCGAACGAGTGGCGGCTGCCCGTGAGCGGCAATTGCAGCGTCAGGGGTGCGCCAATGCCTTTCTCGACTTGCCGGGTGTGCGAGCCCAATGCACGTTAAGGGCTGTGGATAACACTTGGCTGGAGACCGCGTGTGAACGCATGAGCTTATCTCTGCGCGCAGCCCATCGTTTATTGAAGGTCGCGCGAACATTGGCGGATTTGGAGCAAGTAAAAGAGATAAAGAGGAAGCATTTGGCGGAAGCGTTGCAGTATCGGCCGGACAGTCGGTGAAGGTTATAAACTGTAGGAGATTTCATTAAACAAATAAGGCTTATTCTATACACTCACCCAGAAACCATCCTCCCAACAAAAAAATCTTTGTCCTCACCTAATTTACTGATTATTATTTGGCCAATCCTACATAAATATATTATTAACTGATGAACTTCATAACAATCAGATATAATTGCGCCGTTGCCTTACCGGTGTTTAGCTGCTTAATTTTCTACACAATGCTTTTCGTTTGGTCATTACAAAAAGCAGGGCTCATCGATGGAAACTTTTTGAAAATCACCTGTATATAGCTGTGTATTTGTCTACATGCTATTTAGGCTTGCGCTTTTATATTCCTAGACTGCGCGAAAAACATGACAAACCACTGCCTCCTAGCCAACAATACAACTGAGCTATTTATGAATTTAAATAATTTTCTCCACTCATTAAGCTTGTACATACTGGTCATCACATGTGATGTTTTTTATACATCCCTATTGATGTGGGGAATAGAAATGATAATTACGCTTGACCACATGAGTTATTGGGTATTAACGCTAATTGTATTTCTAATAATTTTATTCTTAAGCATCCGATACTCAGTTCCGGAGCTGAGGAAAGTGTGGTAAAGCGCGACTTCTATAACTAACGCATGCCTATTTTGACATCCTCACATATAAACCCCAAAGACAAACATCACTGAATCTTATTCTCCACTCTATCCTCATAGTGAGCAGGCACGATCGAATTAAGCGTATTGTAATCTGAGAAAACCTCTAACAAGAGGGCTGCTCGGCCCGTTTGCTTATATGCTTTTTCATAATTAATCTTGTCTCTAACGAAAAGTTCTACGGAACCAACCCTTCGAACTGAGCGAATCAGCCCTCCCAGTGACAAACTTAAATCCAATGCCCCATATGCGAAATCACCTTTTTCTTCACTGTTCAAAATTTTTTGGTAAAACTTTCTCGTTGCTCCTTGGGCTGGATGCGCATCCGGCCCATTTAACATGTTTGAAGCTCCTTCATAAATATTGTTGCCACCATGAGCTATTAGTAATGCTCCGAAGGGAGTAGCCGCGCCCAAAGTTGTCCCTATTGTAGTTACACCTAAGGTTGTCTGCGCAGCTCCCGCAGCCAAAGTAACGCCATTCAACCAATAAAATCTCACCTGAGTTTGTAACGCCTGCTGCTCATCCCAAAAAACAGCAACGCCTTCAGCCGCACTAATAACGCCCTCTTTCACATCTTCAACCACCTCATCCACAAACGCCGAGACTTCCCCGAGAAACCCCAGCCGGGCAACACCGTCATGGATATGCATGGCACCAGCCGCACAGCCCAGCGCAATCAGTTCCTCGGCGGCTTGGTTAAGGTCTTCCAGTGAGCCCTGGGCCTCATCGTTCATGAGGAACCTGCCACGTCATGCCTGCGCTGGTACGGGCGGCGATATGTTCGAGGATGATGTCGCGATAGCGAATGGCGACCGTTTCGATCGGTTGCGATTGACCATTTGCACTCGAGGTAGGGACGTGCAGAACAATTTGGGCAATACGGGCTTCTCGCAATTCGATTCTGAAGTACTTCTCTTCACCTACAGTGGGTGACGCCCGATAGAGATGAATAATGCAATTCACCTTTTCGCCGTCATCCAATGCTTTAGCCAGAAGAGGCGAAGACTTGTCGATGTATTTGGTGATCACCACAGGGGAGTGATTGGCGTTGCTACCGAACGCGCTGGTGACCTGCCCGGCGAGCAAACCATGGGTCACCGATAACACCATGATCTCGTCCAGATGTGAGGTTTGACATTTATTACCCATGGACTGCGGGGTCGAACACCCCGCGGAGATCAGGCCGTTATTGACACCCTTAATGGTCATGTAACTGTTATTGGCCATGCGCTGCTCACGATCAGGTTGAAGCCTGCATTTTGAGCGAGTGGCGATACAAGCTTTGTAGGGGCTTTCTGAAGTTTTCAAAAGAACCGCTCAACAAAACCGGCAATGATCAGACTCAGCCCAGCCGTTCCACCGGTGGCAGTTCCATGGCATCCACCTCTTGCAGCAAAAAGTCGCTCAAGCGGCGCAACCGTTCGCCCCCGGGCCGGGTTTTGGGCCATACCAGGTAGTAATTTTCACCGCTGGCCACCGCCGCGCGAAAGGGCAGGCTCAAGCGGCCCTGAGCAACGTCTTCGGCAACCATCAACAAATCGCCCATTGAGATGCCATAACCCCGAGCCGCAGCAATCATGCCCAACTCCAGCGTGTCGAATACCTGGCCGCCTTTAAGGGAGACCTGTGCGGTCAGCCCCATGCAGTCGAGCCAGCGCCGCCAGTCTCGACGGTCAGGCGTGGGGTGCAACAATTCGGTGGCCGCCAGCCGTTCGGCATTCCAGGGCAAATCGTCTTGCACGTTGGGCGCTCCCACCGGGATCAGCATCTCGGGAAACAGCAAGGTCGCTTCCCAGTCAGGCGGGAAGTGACCGTTGCTCAACAGCACGGCGCAGTCGAAAGGCTCTTGATTGAAATCCACATGATCAATGTCCATCCACGCGCTGGTCAGTTGCACTTCATTGCCTGCCTGCAAATGGCGAAAGCGGCTCAAGCGCGCCAACAGCCAGCGCATGGTCAGCGTTGAAGGCGCCTTCATTCGAAGAATGTCATCTTCAGCGCGCAAGGTGGTGCACGCGCGCTCCAGCGCGCTAAACCCTTCGCGTACGCCGGGGAGCAACAGCCGGGCGGCCTCGGTCAGTTGCAATGTGCGCCCATTACGCTGAAACAAACGGCAGGCGAAATGAGCTTCAAGGGTTTTGATATGCCGGCTCACCGCGCTTTGGGTGATCGACAACTCTTCGCCCGCACGGGTAAACGAGCTATGGCGGGCGGCGGCTTCAAAAGCGCGCAGGGCATAGAGCGGCGGTAGATTACGAATCATCAGGGTTGTTCCGATAGCGCAAGGCGATAAGTAGCAAAGAGACGCATGAGTTTAAATCATGTCACTAATCATTTTTATCCCTTTGCTTAAATCAGTCAGGGCACCGAAAATTCAGCCTTTAAACGCACTTGAAGACAATTGACCGATGATCAAAAAGCATCCTGCACGTATCGAACTCGGGGCCATTCTGCGGCTGGCAGGGCCGCTGATTGCCTCGCAGTTGGCTCACATGTTGATGGTGCTCACCGACACGCTGATGATGGCGCGCCTCAGCCCCGAGGCATTGGCCGGTGGCAGCCTTGGGGCCGCCAGTTACTCATTCGTGTCTATTTTCTGCATCGGCGTCATTGCCGCCGTCGGTACGCTGGTGTCTATTCGCCAAGGAGCGGGGGACATAGAAGGGGCTACCCGCCTGACCCAGGCCGGATTGTGGCTCGCCTGGGCGCTGGCGCTGGTGGGGGCCGTGGCGCTGTGGAATATCAAACCTCTGTTGCTGCTGTTCGGCCAGACGCCCACCAACGTCGAAGCGGCGGGTCAGTTTCTGCTACTGCTGCCGCTGGCCCTGCCCGGCTACATGACCTTCATGGCACTGCGCGGGTTCACCAGTGCGATGGGGCGTGCAACGCCAGTGATGGTCATTAGTCTGATCGGCACCGTTGCCAATTTTTTGCTCAATTACGCACTGATCACAGGCATGTTCGGGCTTCCGAAGTTGGGCCTCATGGGTATCGGTCTAGTGACAGCGATTGTGGCCACGGCCATGGCGCTGGGGCTTGCGTGGCATATCCATCGTCACCCGGCCTACGATGCGTATCCGATCGGCAAAGGTTTATCCCGGCTTAATGTCACGTACCTGCGTGAACTGTGGCGGCTTGGCCTGCCCATCGGCGGCACCTATGCCGTGGAAGTCGGCTTGTTTGCGTTTGCCGCACTGTGCATGGGCACCATGGGCAGCACGCAACTGGCCGCCCATCAAATCGCCCTTCAGATTGTGTCTGCAGCTTTTATGGTGCCAGCCGGTCTGTCCTACGCGATCACCATGCGTATCGGCCAACATTATGGCGGTGGCGATTTACTGCGAGCACGATTGGCAGGCCGCGTCGGCATCGGTTGTGGCGCGTTGATCATGCTGGGTTTTTCAGTGGTGTTCTGGTTCTGGCCCACTCAACTTATCGGGCTGTTCCTGGACTACAACGACCCGGCGTTCCGTCCGGTCTTCGAGCTGGCCGTGAGCTTATTGGCGGTAGCCGCCTGGTTCGAGCTGTTTGATGGTGCACAAACCATCGCCATGGGCGCCATTCGCGGGCTCAAAGATGCCAGAACCACGTTCCTGGTCGGTCTGTTTTGCTACTGGGTCATTGGCGCCCCGATGGCATGGCTATTAGCGTTCACTCTGGGCTGGGGCCCTACGGGTGTTTGGTGGGGGCTCGCATTGGGGCTGGCCTGCGCGTCAATCAGCCTGACATTGGCCTTTGAATGGAAGATGCGGCGCATGCTCAAGCGCGCGCGTAAGGCCGAGAACGCTGCGAACGTGAGTGCCTTGACGTGATCAAGGTCTGCCCTGTTGCGCTTCAGGCCGGCGGCACAGTCTACTGCGCAGCCCCCAACGTCAAAAACTCCACCAGATCCGTCAGCGGCAGCGGTTTGCTGATGAAGTAGCCCTGTACCTGGTCGCAGCCAAACTCGCGCAGCAACGATAATTGCTCGGGGGTTTCGACGCCCTCGGCGACCACTTCCAGTTCCAGGTTGTGAGCCAGGTTGATCATGGCTAAAACCAGCTTGCGGTTTTCTTCACGGTCTTCCATGCCGCCCACGAAGCTTTTATCAATTTTAAGCAGTGCAATTGGCAGGCTGTTGAGGTGAACAAACGATGAGAAACCCGTACCAAAGTCATCCAGAGAGAAACGTACGCCCAGTCGCCCCAGCGCATCCATCGTCTGCTTGACCAAATCACTGCGGCGCATCACGGCGGTTTCCGTCAGTTCGAACTCAAGCCAGTTGGCTTCAACGCCACGCTCGGTGATCAGGCGGCTAAGGGTCGACAGTAACTGACTGTCTTGAAACTGGCGGAACGAGAGGTTGACGGCCATATGCAAGGGCGCCAGCCCTCGCTCGCGCAGCGCCTGCATATCACGCAGGGCACGCGAAATGACCCAGTAACCCAGCGGCACGATCAGCCCGCTTTGCTCGGCCAGTGGCACGAACTCATTGGGCGCGAGCAATCCGCGCTCGCCATGTCGCCAGCGCACCAGCGCTTCCAGCCCCACGATATTTCCCGTGATCAAATCCAGACGCGGCTGGTAATGCAACTCCAATTCGTCGCAGCGCAAAGCACGGCGCAGTTCACTTTCGAGGTCGGCCAGGCTTCGGGCATTGCGATTGATGCGCTCGTCAAACAGATGATAAGTACAGCCCTGGGTGCTTTTGGCCTGTTGCATGGCGATGTGCGCATGCCACATCAAGGGGTCGGCCCCGGCATTGACGCGGGCATGGGCAATCCCGAGGCTGCAACCGAGCAGCAGGCTTTCGCCGTCGATCCAGTAAGGCTCGGACAACACCTCGATGATACGTTCGGCCATCCACTCGGCACGCTCCGGCGCTCGCCGGGTATCGATCAAGAGTGCGAACTCATCGCTGCCTAACCGCGCCAACTGATCACCGGCTTCAAGTCTGCTTTTAAGGCGTGCAACCACCTGCAGAATCAATCGGTCACCGGCCTGATGCCCCAGCGCATCGTTGGCGTGACGGAAGTTGTCCAGATCCAGATGCCCAAGCGCCAGGCCCCGCCCTTCGTTTTCAGCAAGGCGTACGGCCAGCAGGGTCTGGAAGCCCTGGCGGTTGGCGATACCGGTGAGCGGGTCCTCTTCGGCCAGACGCTGCAAGGTGTATTCAAGAATGCCGCGCTCACGCACATGGCGTAGACAACGTCGCAGCACATCAGTGGTCAGACTCGGCCTGACCAGCCAGTCGCTGACGTCCTGAGGTGAAGTTTTGGGCTCCGCGTCCAGTAATAATACGGTGGGCAAGCGGCAACGACCCGGAGCAGGTTGCAAGGTGCGCGTAGTCAGGAGCAGTGCGTTTCGATCATTCTCAAACAGGTAGCTGACAGACTCCCAGTTTGGCGCGCACAACAAAATGACTGAGCCTCCCATCGGCAGCAGGCACTTTCGTACCAAAGCTTCCCAAGAAGGGTCTTCAGCCAGTAAAAGCAAACGCAAGGGTTCGACATGCTCAGACAAGCTAACTCCCTGGACTCTACTTAATGGAGTGATGGGCATTATGGTGCTCCCGTGGGTCATGGCACAGAGACCATTTGTCTGGAGCACGCGACCTGAACCTACCGTAAGGTAGACGCAAAATAAGGGGGTAGCCTGCGACAAACGCATAAAAGCGGCAAATTTAGATCAAGAGCCGTGTCACACCGTCGCACAGAGGCAGCATTATCTGCTCAGCCTGTTAAAATGCTCGCCCTTTTTACACACGACTCCCTAACTCGTCATGTCCCGACTCAATCCCCGGCAGCAAGAAGCCGTGAGCTACGTCGGCGGCCCTCTTTTGGTGCTCGCCGGCGCAGGCTCCGGCAAAACCAGCGTGATTACCCGAAAAATCGCGCATCTGATTCAGAACTGCGGCATCCGTGCCCAATACATCGTCGCCATGACCTTTACCAACAAAGCCGCCCGGGAGATGAAGGAACGGGTCGGAACGCTGCTTAAAAAGGGCGAAGGCAGAGGCTTGACGGTGTGTACGTTCCACAATCTGGGGCTGAACATCATCCGCAAGGAACATGCGCGATTGGGTTATAAGCCGGGCTTTTCGATCTTTGACGAAGCCGACGTCAAGGCGCTGATGGCCGACATCATGCAAAAGGAATACTCGGGCGACGACGGGGTCGATGAAATCAAGAACATGATCGGCTCGTGGAAAAACGACCTGATCCTGCCGCCCGAGGCGTTGGAAAATGCGCGTAACCCCAAGGAACAGACGGCCGCCATTGTTTACACCCATTACCAACGCACGCTCAAAGCCTATAACGCCGTGGACTTTGACGACCTGATCCTGCTGCCGGTCAAGCTCTTCGAAGAGCACGCCGACATTCTGGAAAAGTGGCAAAACAAGGTGCGCTACCTGTTGGTGGACGAGTATCAGGACACCAACGCCAGCCAGTACTTGCTGGTGAAATACCTGATTGGCACGCGCAACCAGTTCACTGTGGTTGGCGATGATGACCAGTCGATCTACGCATGGCGCGGTGCCCGCCCGGAAAACCTGATGCTGCTCAAGGACGATTATCCGTCCCTGAAAGTGGTCATGCTGGAGCAAAACTATCGCTCCACCAGCCGCATCTTGCGTTGCGCCAACGTGCTGATTGCCAACAACCCGCATGCCTTCGAGAAACAACTGTGGAGTGAGATGGGCCACGGTGATGAAGTGCGGGTGATTCGTTGCCGTAACGAAGACGCCGAAGCAGAGCGCGTGGCGGTTGAAATTCTCACGCTGCACCTGCGCACCGACCGGCCTTACAGTGACTTTGCGATTCTCTACCGCGGGAACTATCAGGCCAAACTGATTGAATTGAAGCTTCAGCATCATCAAATCCCGTACCGTTTGTCGGGTGGCAACAGCTTTTTTGGACGTCAGGAGGTTAAAGACCTGATGGCCTACTTCCGCCTGATCGTAAACCCGGATGATGACAACGCCTTCTTGCGGGTTATCAATGTCCCACGCCGAGAAATCGGTTCGACTACGCTGGAAAAGCTCGGAAACTACGCCACCGAACGCAAGATTTCGATGTATGCGGCCACCGATGAAATCGGCCTGGGCGAGCACTTGGACGCTCGCTTCACCGATCGTCTGGTGCGTTTCAAACGTTTTATGGACCGTGTGCGAGAACACTGCTCGGGTGAAGATCCGATTGCGGCACTGCGCAGCATGATCATGGACATCGACTACGAGAACTGGCTGCGCACGAACAGTTCCAGCGACAAGGCGGCTGACTACCGTATGTCCAACGTCTGGTTTCTGGTCGAGGCGTTGAAAAACACCCTCGAAAAAGACGAAGACGGCGCCATGACCATTGAAGAAGCCATCGGCAAGCTGGTGCTGCGCGACATGCTTGAACGCCAGCAAGAAGAGGAAGACGGTGCCGAGGGCGTGCAAATGATGACGTTGCATGCCTCCAAAGGCCTGGAGTTCCCTTACGTGTTCATCATGGGCATGGAAGAAGAGATCCTGCCGCACCGTTCCAGCATTGAAGCAGACACCATCGAAGAAGAGCGCCGCCTTGCCTACGTGGGCATTACCCGCGCACGTGAGACGCTGGCGTTTACCTTCGCCGCCAAGCGCAAGCAGTACGGTGAGATCATCGACTGCGCGCCGAGCCGCTTCCTTGATGAGTTGCCCCCGGACGATTTGGCCTGGGAAGGCAACGATGACACCCCTACCGAAGTTAAAGCGGTTCGCGGAAATACGGCATTGGCCGATATACGCGCCATGCTAAAACGTTAAAATCGACTATTTTTCACTCTACCTTCAGCGCATATGCGCTATTTGAGGACGTTACGTTGGAAGCACTGCACAAGAAAATTCGCGAAGAAGGCATCGTGCTTTCCGATCAAGTTTTGAAGGTCGACGCCTTTTTGAACCATCAGATCGATCCGTACCTGATGAAGCAGATTGGCGATGAGTTCGCGCGCTTGTTCAAGGATGCGGGCGTCACCAAGATCGTCACCATCGAAGCCTCGGGCATTGCCCCGGCCGTGATGACTGGCTTGAACTTGGGCGTGCCGGTGATTTTTGCACGCAAGCACCAGTCCCTGACCCTGACTGAAAACCTGCTGACAGCGTCGGTGTACTCCTTCACCAAGCAAACTGAAAGCACCGTGGCTATCTCGCCGCGCCACTTGCAGGCCACTGACCGCGTGCTGGTAATCGACGATTTCCTGGCGAACGGCAAAGCGTCGCAGGCACTGATTTCGATCATCAAACAAGCCGGCGCAGAAGTTGCCGGCCTGGGTATCGTGATCGAGAAGTCGTTCCAGGGCGGCCGCGCTGAACTGGACGCCCAGGGCTACCGCGTTGAATCGCTGGCCCGGGTTAAATCCCTGGCGGGTGGCAAAGTCACGTTTATTGACTAAACCCGATCTGTAGTCGCTGCCGCTGTCAGCGATTGACAGCGCAGCGCACCCTGATTGCAGCCTGCGGCAGCGACTACTGAGTTACGGGGTGATGTTGCGCGTTGCCTCCAATCCCGCCAGCAGCAAACGCTGGTACAGCTCTTCACGCAGACCGTCTGGGTTTTCCAGCCCCATGCGTTCGAGGTGCTCAGGGAATGACTGCGGTGAGGGCGCTTCCAGCGTGGCTTTGCCCAGTTCATAGATCTGCGTGAGCTTGAATTTGCTTTTAAGCCAGTTCAACGCCCGCAGCAGGTCTTGTTCTTGCGCGCTGAAATCGCTCCCCAGCGGATACTCCGGGAATAAATGCGGGTGCCGTTCGGCAATCCCCTGAAGGCGCTCCGGGCAGTTGTCCGTAAACCGTGGGTCAAGGCAAAAATCTTCCGGCAACTTACGGAAGAACTGGGCCTGGGCAATCAGTTCGGCCTGAAAGCGTGAATCGGTGATATTGAGCAACGCTTCGATCACTTGACGATCCGTTTTGCCACGCAAGTCCGCGATGCCGTATTCGGTGATCACAATGTCGCGTAAATGGCGCGGGATGGTGCAATGACCGTATTCCCAGACAATATTGGAATTTACTTCCCCGCCTGACTCACGCCAGCTGCGCAGAAGGATAATGGAGCGCGCGTCGTGTAATGCATGGCCTTGGGCAACAAAATTATATTGGCCGCCCACCCCGCTCAGCACTCGACCGTCTTCCAGTTGATCAGACACGGTGGCCCCGAGCAGCGTCATGGTGAATGCGCTGTTCACAAAACGGGCATCTCGCCGTTGCAAACGCTTCAGGTCTTCCTGGCCGTACAGCTCATTGATGTAGCTGATTGCGGTCATGTTGAATTCAGCACGCTGGCTGAGTGGTAACGCCCTTAAGCGCTGGTAAAAACTGTCTGGCCCCAATATGAAACCACCATGAACACTGACCCCATCGGTGTGCAGGGATTCGTCCAGAGTGCCAGCATTGGCTTGGCTCTGGCGCTCGACATCGGGGTAGACCTTGCGTCGAACAATGCCCGCATCCACCAGCACCATCAGCCCACTTACAAACATTTCACTGCATCCGTACAGGCCCTGGGCAAAGGGCCGGGTGCCACCTTCGCGCTCAATCAGGGCCTGCCACGGGGTTACATCGATCGTGTCCAACAGGGCGCGATAGCCTTCACCGTCGGATTGTCGCGCGAGCAAGGCCGCGGTCAATGCATCCCCCATCGAGCCGATACCAATTTGTAACGTACCGCCATCGCGAATCAAGGTGCTGGTATGCACGCCGATGAAATGATCTTGCAGGGTGAGCGGCATGTTGGGGGTTGAGAACAAACGTGTGCGCTCAACGTCGTCGATCAGGTAATCGAAGTCAGCGGCATTGACCTCTGAATCACCCGGCATATACGGCAAGTCGCCATGAACCTGCCCCACCATCAGAATGGTTTCGCCTGCGGCTCGGCGTTTGGCGATCATGGGCAGCAAATCAAGGGTGATGTCGGGGTTACAACTGAGGCTCAAACGGCTGGAGTCCTGCGGGTCGCAAGCAATCAACTGCGCAATCACGTTCAAACCACTGGCATTGATGTCACGGGCAGCGTGGCTGTAATTGCTGCTGACGTAGTCCTGCTGCGCTGGCGGGCTATCCAGCAAGCTGCCCGCCTGCATATAGAATTGCTGAATGTGAATATTGGCCGGCATACGGTTGTGGCGCAGGTCAGCCAAATAATCGAGCTCGATATAATCGCCGAACACCCTTTCGACAAAGGGCTCAAGAAAGCGTTGCTGCAACCCATCACCCAACGGCGGGCGACCGAGACTCAAGGCGGTATAAATCGTTAACTGGCGCTCAGGCAGACCTTTGATCCGCTGATACAGCGCATTGATCAACCGATTGGGCTTGCCCAACCCCAGCGGAATACCCAGGCGAATATGGGCTGGCAAACATGCGAGCAGCTCATCAACTGTGCGCTCGATCGAACAGGACTGCACCATCTGACCCTCCTTTACCATCCGTGTATAGAGATGTGACAGAGAGTGACTGTAGTAGGTTGCAAAGGCCAGCAATGTGCGCGCCTGTTTGCACGAACGGCGCCCGCTGTTTTTTCAGGAGGGAAACGTGTGCCCGCGCGTTGAATCGCACGGGCACAACACACTTTGACGCGGGGTGTTACAGCTTGATCCAGGTGGATTTCAGCTCGGTGTATTTGTCGAACGCATGCAACGACTTATCGCGGCCATTACCGGATTGCTTGAACCCGCCAAACGGCGCAGTCATGTCACCGCCATCGTATTGGTTAACCCACACGCTACCGGCCCGCAGCGCTTTGGCGGTCAGGTGCGCCTTTGAAATATCGGCCGTCCAGACCGCGGCAGCCAGGCCATAAGGGGTGTCGTTGGCAATCTGGATCGCTTCAGCAGCTGTATCGAAGGAGATGACCGACAGCACGGGGCCAAAGATCTCTTCCTGGGCGATTTTCATGGCATTGCTGACGCCGTCGAAGATGGTCGGCTCAACGTAAGTCCCGCCCGTTTCTTGCAGGATTTGCTTACCGCCCGCGACCAGTTTGGCGCCTTCGCTGTGACCCGATTCGATGTACGACAGCACTGTATTCATTTGCTGTGTATCGACCAGAGCGCCCACAGTGGTTTCAGGGTCCAGCGGGTTGCCTGGCTTCCAGCCTTTGAGGGCTTCGATCACCAATGGCAGGAAGGTGTCTTTGATCGAGCGCTCGACCAGCAGGCGCGAACCTGCGGTGCAGACTTCGCCCTGATTGAAGGCGATCGCGCTGGCGGCGGATTCGGCTGCAGCCTTAAGGTCTGGCGCGTCGGCGAAGACGATATTAGGGCTTTTACCACCCGCCTCCAGCCAGATGCGCTTCATGTTCGATTCGCCAGAGTAAATCATCAGCTGCTTGGCGATCTTGGTCGAACCGGTGAACACCAGGGTGTCGACATCCATGTGCAAGGCCAAGGCTTTGCCGACGGTGTGGCCATAACCGGGCAGCACGTTAAGAACACCTGCCGGGATACCTGCCTCAACAGCCAGTGCAGCAATGCGGATAGCCGTCAGTGGCGATTTTTCTGAAGGTTTGAGGATGACCGAGTTACCCGTAGACAACGCAGGCCCCAGTTTCCAGCACGCCATCATCAGCGGGAAGTTCCACGGCACAATGGCGCCGACCACGCCGACCGCTTCACGGGTAACCAGGCCCAATTGGTCATGTGGGGTGGCGGCCACTTCATCGTAAATTTTATCGATGGCTTCACCGCTCCAGCTCAGTGCACCGGCGGCGCCGGGTACGTCGATGTGCAGCGAATCGCTAATAGGCTTACCCATGTCCAGGGTTTCAAGCAGCGCCAGCTCCTCGGCGTTTTGCTTGAGCAGATCGGCAAAACGAATCATCACCGCTTTACGCTTGGCAGGGGCCAGCCGCGACCAGACGCCTGACTCGAAGGTTTTGCGGGCGTTTTCAACAGCACGCTTGGCGTCGGCGGCGTCGCAACTGGCGACCTTGCCCAGCAAGCGGCCGTCGACCGGGCTGAGGCACTCGAATGTTTCATTGGAGACTGCGTTGGTGTATTCACCGTTGATAAACGCACGACCTTCGATTTTTAGCTGTTGGGCCCGTTGTTCCCAATCAGCACGCGTCAGGGTGGTCATTCGAGTGTCCTCCTCATTGTTCAATGGAAGTGCCACCCTAACGAGTGGCCCTGGAACTTTCAATATATTTGACACATGGGGCGCGAATGGCTTGGCTTGTTCGTTTTAATAAACATAATCTTGTGTCTTTAAAGCCCACACATCACACATTCACGGGGGACAAGCACCATGAGTATCGAAAGTATCGTCGATTTCAGCACGGCCAACACTCAGACGGAGCGCTTCAGCCCGGCTCCAGAAAAAGTGCTCAAGGGCTCTCCTGAGCAAGTCATCCACAATCACTACAACAGTCCTTGTGGGCAGATGAATGCTGGCGTGTGGGAAGGAGCGGTAGGTCAATGGACCGTCAATTACACCGAGCATGAATACTGCGAAATCATGCAGGGCGTTTCAGTTCTGCGTGACCATCAAGGGAATGCCAAGACACTCCGTGCTGGTGATCGTTTCGTAATCCCGGCCGGGTTCAGGGGCACATGGGAAGTACTGGAGCCATGTCGGAAGATTTACGTCGTATTTGAGCAGACCCCTCCCACGCTCTGATTTAGACCACTTGAAAGCCTCGCCCTGATGACAGGGCGGGGCTTTTTATTGCCTGCTCTGGCACCCCTCAATGCACAAACGCCGAAACACCTCAGGCAATGCGCGCGGGTCAAATTAAGCCAGTCTTTGGAGGCAGGAGCTGCGGAGCCAAACACTCATGGACGAGAAGGCACTGACAGTCTCACCGCTCATACTCAATGACTGACAAGGATGACTTATGTCGACTTTTACTGTGGTTAAAGGTGCAGCACTGGCTGCATATGTAGCAATTTCGGCGTTTTCACTGCCATCGATGGCTGCTGAAGACGGGCTGTGCAATAAAAACATGGCAATCAACTATTTTTTGGCACCAGAGGCAACGCCTGAGCTGGTTGAGTGGTTACGCCATGCTTACGGCGCACGCGAGGTTCGCGTAGAACGGCCGGGAGAAGCCTTCACCAAAGAGTTCAACGCCTTTCGCTTGAGAGTGCTGGTGGACGAAGAGAATGTGTTGATCAAACAAATGTGTGGGTAAAGGCGCTTGGGGTCTTTTTGAGGGGCACGCAAACGCAGTGAACTGCTCTGCTGAAGCCCCCGCAAATACCTGCTTTTAATCAATCAAAAATCTATCTATGCAAGGAAGCTACACGATGACGTTAATGAAACTGAAAACAACAGCGCTGGTCGGCTTGGTAGCGCTTGGCTTGGGTGCTCTGGAGGCATCCGCAGCGGAGACGGTCGCAGGCAAATGCCACCTTGAGTTTGCGTTGACCAAAATGATGCACCCGGCCACGCCGGAGTTTCTGGAAGATATCCGTAACCGTTCGGGCTCAGCCACAGTACGCGTTGAAAAACCGGGTGAGAATTACACGCAAGAATTTCGCGATGATCGCTTGCGTGTCATCGTCGACAAAAACAACATCATGCAGCGCTATCTGTGCGGCTAATGGCATGACGCAGGCTTAGCTGTTGAGTCCCCTTCAAACACAAAAAAGGCCCGTATCTCGCGATACGGGCCTTTTTTGTAAGAAGAAAAACCAATTACTTGATTTTGGCTTCTTTGTAGATCACGTGCTTGCGAACCCGCGGATCGAATTTTTTGATTTCGATTTTGTCCGGAGTGGTGCGCTTGTTCTTATCAGTGGTGTAGAAATGGCCTGTACCAGCGCTCGACACCAAACGGATCAATTCACGCATGATTAGCTCCCTTAGATCTTGCCAGCACGGCGGATTTCGGCCAGCACGACAGTAATGCCGCGCTTGTCGATGATACGCATGCCTTTAGCAGATACGCGCAGACGAACAAAACGTTTCTCTTCTTCAACCCAGAAGCGGTGATGCTGCAGGTTCGGCAGGAAACGACGACGGGTTTTGTTATTTGCGTGGGAAATGTTATTCCCAGTCACCGGACCCTTACCGGTAACTTGACAGACTCTCGACATGCCTCAGCCCTCTAAAACCACATGCCCAACCCGGCATGGGTTGGCCGCTTAATCTCTCAGTCATGGCGCCAGGCGCCGCGTTTCTTTAAGGGTCTTACCGGCTACACCTACAAACGCAGGAACCGGGCCCCTAGAAAAGAGCGCTGCTTTATACCAGAAAGACTAAAGAGCAACAACAAGCGATGTGATTTGCTGTAATTAATTTAGCGCGCATTCTAGCGCCAATCTGCGCTAAAGCCTATGTCCGGCTATCTACTACCGCTCGTCGCGAGATGAAAGGTTTCAGTCCGAATTGAGCAAGGCCAAGGGTGCTGCGTAAATTCTGGCTACGCAGGGATGCCACAGATTACGCGTTAAAACGGTAGTCATTTGTCTACCTGCACACTACGGTAGGACTTTTCCAGACTGCACTCGCAGATGGGCCCCATCGACTTGCAAAGGAAACACACCATGCGCCTCGCTGCCGCCCCCTTTTTGCTGACAATGTGCTTGAGCCCGTGGGTTCACGCGGCCCCATTGACCGTTTGCACCGAGGCAAGCCCAGAAGGGTTCGACGTGGTGCAGTACAACTCGCTTACCACCACCAATGCCTCCGCAGACGTGCTGATGAACCGGCTGGTGGACTTTGACGCGCAAACGGGCAAGTTGGTGCCGGCGCTGGCGCAAAGCTGGTCAGTGTCCTCTGATGGCCTTGTGTACGATTTCAAATTGCGCCCGGGGGTCAAATTTCACACCACTAAATATTTCACCCCAAGCCGGGAACTGAATGCCGAAGATGTGCGTTTCAGCTTTGAGCGCATGCTGGACCCCGCCAACCCCTGGCACAAGGTTGCCCAAAGCGGTTTCCCTCACGCGCAATCCTTGCAGTTGCCAGCACTGGTCAAAAAAATCGAGACACCTGACCCGCTCACCGTGCGCTTTACCCTTAGCCATCCAGACTCCACATTCCTGCCCGCTCTGAGCATGGGTTTCGCCTCGATTTATTCAGCCGAGTATGCCGACAAGCTGCTCAAGGCTGGCACCCCTGAGCTGATGAACAGCCAGCCAATTGGCACAGGCCCATTTGTGTTCTCTCGTTTTCAGAAAGATGCGGTGGTGCGCTACAAGGCCAATCCTGATTATTTCGCGGGCAAACCTTCGGTTGACGGGCTGATTTACGCCATCACCCCAGATGCCAACGTACGACTGCAAAAACTGCGTCAGAACGAATGCCAGATAGCCCTTTCGCCAAAACCGCTGGACGTGGACAGCGCCTCCAAAGACCCGGCATTAAGCGTCGCTCAGACCCCCGCTTTTATGACTGCGTTTGTGGCCATCAACAGCCAGCATCCGCCGCTGGACAAACCTGAAGTGCGTCAAGCGATCAACCTGGCATTCGATAAAGATACCTACCTTAAAGCCGTGTTTGAAAACAGCGCTCAGGCGGCTAACGGCATCTACCCGGCCACCACCTGGAGCTATGCCAAGGACTTGCCGGGGTACGCTTACGATCCGAAAAAAGCCAAGGAACTGCTGGCCAAGGCGGGCCTCAAGGACGGTTTCAAAACAACCATCTGGACACGCCCAACAGGCAGCGTGCTAAACCCCAACCCAAGCCTGGGTGCGCAGTTATTGCAGGCTGACTTGGCCAAAGTTGGGATTCAGGCTGATATTCGGGTGATTGAATGGGGCGAATTGATTCGCCGTGCCAAGGCCGGCGAGCATGACTTGCTGTTTATGGGCTGGGCCGGGGATAACGGCGACCCGGACAACTTCCTCACACCGCAATTTTCCTGCGCAGCCGTGAAGTCCGGGACTAACTTTGCGCGTTATTGTGACAAAACGCTGGACAGTTTGATCAGCGAGGGCAAAACCCTCACCGATCAGGACAAACGCAGCGCGCTGTATCAAAAAGCTCAAGGGCTGATTCAGCAACAAGCGCTTTGGCTCCCCCTGGCACACCCAACGGCTTACGCGCTCACCCGCAAAAACGTACAGGGTTATCAGGTGAACCCGTTTGGCAGACAGGATTTTTCGACCGTCAGCGTCAAACCGTAATCCTTACATCCAGCCGTGCTCAACCATTGAAAGCGGCTGGCCTTCGCCAACAATAAAATGATCAAGCACTCGCACCTCAATCAAATCCAGTGCCTCGGTGAGGCGCTGAGTCAGCGTGCGGTCGGCCTCGCTGGGCAAACTAATACCTGACGGGTGGTTATGGCAGAAAATCACTGCCGCGGCGTTGTGCGCAAGGGCTCGCTTGACCACTTGGCGCGGATACACGCTGGCGCTGTCGATAGAGCCCCGGAACAACACCTCAAAGGCTAGCATTCTGTGTTTGGTGTCCATAAACAGACACCCGAACACCTCATGCTGTTCATGGCGCACTTGTGAGGTGAGAAAGTCTCGAACCGCTTGCGGGCTTTCCAGTGCGCAATCACGGCGCAAGCGCTCAGCCAAGTGACGACGGCCCATTTCGAGGACGGCCTGTAATTGGGTGAACTTGGCTGGCCCAAGCCCAAGCGGTCGGCAAAATGAGCTCAAGTCTGCCTCCAGCAAAGCCCGCAGACTCCCGAACTCATTGAGTAGATGGCGGGCCAGATCAACAGCGCTTTTGCCTGAGACTCCGGTGCGCAGGAAGATTGCCAATAGCTCGGCATCAGAAAGACTGGATGATCCATGCTCTAAAAGTTTCTCGCGCGGTCGTTCGGCCGCGGGCCAATCTCTGATACTCATAACACCTCCGTGTGAGTGGTCGCCCGCTGTTCCCTGGCAGGCGCTGTGTTATCTTAGCCCATCATTTTTGCGTGGCATTTGGCCATTTTCCGCGCAGTCATCATCGAACTAAAAGGCAGGCCTATGCAGCGGCTGTATCGAAAACGCATTGTTTTGGGCGTCGGCGGCGGCATCGCGGCTTACAAGAGTGCAGAGCTGGTTCGTCGTCTGCTGGATCAAGGCGCCGAAGTCCGCGTTGTGATGACGCGCGGCGGCAGCGAATTCATCACCCCCCTGACCATGCAGGCCCTTTCCGGTCACCCCGTTCATCTGGACTTGCTCGACCCGGCGGCAGAAGCCGCCATGGGTCATATCGAGCTGGCCAAGTGGGCCGATCTGGTGCTTATCGCGCCAGCGACCGCTGACCTGATCGCACGCCTTGCCCAAGGGTTGGCCAATGATCTGCTGACCACGCTGGTGCTCGCCACTGATGCCACGGTTGCCATTGCGCCCGCGATGAATCAGGCCATGTGGCGCGATCCTGCCACTCAAGCCAACACTCAATTGCTGCAAAGCCGCGGCTTGCGCGTGTTTGGGCCGGCCTCCGGGAGCCAGGCCTGTGGCGACGTGGGCTTTGGACGCATGCTGGAAGCCGATGATCTGGTGCATTGCGCAGCAGAGTGCTTTCAGCGCCAGCTGTTGACCGGCAAACACGTGCTGATTACCGCTGGACCGACGCAGGAAAACATCGATCCGGTGCGTTACATCACTAACCACAGCTCGGGGAAAATGGGCTTCGCCCTCGCCGAAGCGGCGGTTGAGGCCGGTGCCCGCGTGACCCTGATTACAGGCCCGGTGCACTTGCCGACCCCGGATCGGGTGAGCCGCATTGACGTCGTCAGTGCCCGCGACATGCTCGCGGCATGTGAAGCAGCGATCCCGTGTGACGTGTTTATTGCCTCGGCTGCCGTCGCGGATTACCGCCCAGAAGTCGTCGCCCCGCAAAAACTCAAGAAAGACCCTACCAAAGGTGACGGCCTGTTGCTGCAAATGGTGCGCAACCCCGACATCCTGGCCACCATTGCTACACGCCCTGACCGTCCATTCAGTGTCGGCTTCGCCGCAGAAACCGAGCACTTGCTCGATTACGCTGCGCGCAAGCTGAAGGACAAGAACCTTGACCTGATTGTCGCCAATGACGTGGCTAACCCCAGCATTGGCTTCAACAGCGAAGAGAACGCGTGCAGCGTGATTGATCGTCAATTGCACGCCACTGTGTTTGCCCAGACCAGCAAGGGCAAGATTGCCCGCCAGCTGATCACTTTTATCGCCGAACGTCTGAACCAGGTTTAACTCGTATGCACGCTTTACAAGCAAAAATTCTCGACCCACGCATTGGCAACGAATTTCCGTTGCCGCAGTACGCCACACCCGGCTCCGCGGGCCTTGACCTGCGCGCCATGCTCAAACAGGACACGGTGCTGGAGCCAGGGCAAACCCTGCTGATTCCCACTGGCCTGTCGATTTACATTGGTGATCCGGGCCTCGCGGCGCTGATCTTGCCGCGCTCGGGCCTGGGCCATAAGCACGGTATCGTGCTGGGTAACCTGGTCGGTCTGATCGACTCCGATTACCAGGGCGAACTCATGGTGTCGTGCTGGAACCGTGGTCAGACCGCCTTCAACATCACCATCGGTGAGCGCATCGCTCAGTTGGTGCTGGTGCCGGTCGTACAGGCACACTTTGAGATGGTTGAAGCGTTTGACGAAAGCCAACGTGGCGCCGGCGGTTTCGGGCACTCCGGCAAGCTTTGATTGTGAAGTATCCGCTCGGGCGCCCTGCCTGAGCGGATGTGTCTGACGGGTTAATTCAGGATGATTCTCGCCCGGATGGGGATACCTTTTTCAGCCTCGAATTCAATGGCAGCCTTGTGCCATAAGCCCAGTGATGCCAAATGGCCTCTCGAACTCTCGCGCCAAAACACCGTCCAAACCTTCAGTTTGCGTTCAACAGCCTACCTTCACCCCCGTGATTGCAGGCCGTAACGCCCAGTCGTTTTAGCGCGCCTGATCGTTTCAACGCGTCGATTGAATTCTCTGAAAGACAATGGAGTCCCCCTGTAATGAGCAGTCCAGCTACGGTTGCACCGAAGTTCCCTGACAGTATCTTTCGCGCCTACGACATTCGAGGCGTCGTGCCAACCACGTTGACTGCTGAAACTGCCTACTGGGTAGGACGGGCCATCGGCTCCCAGAGCTTGGCTCAGGGCGAACCCAATGTGTCGGTAGGGCGCGACGGCCGCTTATCTGGCCCGGAACTGGTTGAGCGTTTGATTCAAGGTGTAGCGGACAGCGGCTGCCACGTCAGCGATGTGGGCCTGGTGCCAACACCCGCGCTGTATTACGCCGCGAACGTGCTGGCAGGCAAGTCGGGGGTGATGCTCACAGGCAGCCATAACCCGTCGAACTACAACGGTTTCAAAATCGTCATCGCGGGCGACACGCTGGCCAACGAGCAGATTCAGGCGCTGCATACACGCCTTAAAACCAATGATTTGACCTCAGGCGAAGGCAGCATCACCCAAGTCGATATTCTGCCGCGCTATTTCGATGAAATTACCAAAGACATCAAGCTGGCCAAACGCCTGAAGGTGGTGGTCGACTGCGGTAACGGCGCGGCCGGGGTCATCGCGCCCCAACTGATCGAAGCGTTGAATTGTGAAGTGATACCGCTGTTCTGCGAGGTAGATGGCAACTTCCCCAACCATCATCCGGACCCGGGCAAACCTGAAAACCTGGTGGATTTGATCGCCAAGGTCAAAGAAACCAACGCTGATCTCGGGCTGGCCTTCGATGGCGACGGCGACCGTGTAGGCGTGGTGACCAATACGGGCACGATGGTGTTCCCTGATCGTTTGTTGATGCTGTTCGCTCAGGATGTGCTAACACGTAATCCAGCTGCCGAAATCATCTTCGATGTGAAGTGCACGCGTCTTCTGACCCCTCTGATCAAAGAATATGGCGGCCGTCCCCTGATGTGGAAGACCGGCCATTCGTTGATCAAAAAGAAAATGAAAGAAACCGGAGCTTTGCTGGCCGGCGAGATGAGCGGGCATATTTTCTTCAAAGAGCGCTGGTTCGGCTTTGATGACGGTATTTACAGCGCGGCCCGCCTGCTGGAAGTGCTCAGCAAGCAGCAAATGAGTGCCGAAGAACTGTTTGAGACCTTCCCGAACGATATTTCTACGCCAGAAATCAATATCGATGTGACGGATGAGAGCAAATTCAGCATCATTGACGCCTTGCACGACGCTCAATGGGGTGACGACGCCAAGCTGACCTCTATTGATGGTGTCCGCGTCGACTACCCGCACGGCTGGGGCCTGGTTCGCGCATCCAACACCACCCCGGTGCTGGTGCTGCGATTTGAGGCTGAGTCCGAGACCGAACTGCAACGTATCAAGGATGTTTTTCACGCTCAATTAAAGCGTGTGGCACCTGACCTCTCCCTACCGTTTTGATCGACTTTGTAATACCGGAGCCCTGAATGACCCTCGAACGTGATGCCGCCTCCAACGTCGCCAAGGTTTTGTCCGAAGCGCTGCCCTACATTCGCCGTTACGTCGGCAAGACGCTGGTGATCAAGTACGGCGGCAACGCGATGGAGAACGATGAGCTGAAAACCGGCTTTGCCCGCGACATCGTGCTGATGAAGGCTGTGGGTATCAACCCGGTGGTCGTTCACGGTGGCGGCCCGCAAATCGGTGATCTGCTCAAGCGTTTGTCCATCGAGAGCCATTTTATCGACGGTATGCGCGTGACCGACTCGCAAACCATGGACGTGGTTGAGATGGTGCTGGGCGGTCACGTCAACAAAGAGATCGTCAACCTGATCAACCGCCATGGCGGTAGCGCCATCGGCCTGACGGGTAAAGATGCCACGCTGATTCGCGCCAAAAAAATGCTGGTGACTCGCCAGACGCCAGAAATGACCACCCCGGAAATCATCGATTTTGGTCATGTCGGTGAAGTGGTCGGTATCAATACTGATCTGCTAAACATGCTGACCAAGGGTGATTTCATCCCGGTGATCGCACCGATTGGCGTGGGCGAGAATGGTGAGTCTTACAACATCAACGCCGATCTGGTGGCGGGTAAAGTTGCCGAAGCGCTGAAGGCCGAAAAGCTGATGCTGCTGACCAACATTGCCGGTTTGATGGACAAAGAAGGCAAAGTGCTGACCGGTCTGACCACCGCGCAGGTCGATGACCTGATTGCCGATGGCACCATCTACGGTGGCATGCTGCCTAAAATCCGTTGCGCACTGGAGGCGGTACAAGGTGGCGTGACCACCGCGCACATCGTCGACGGCCGTGTACCCAATGCGGTACTGCTGGAAATCTTTACCGACACCGGTGTCGGTACGCTGATTACCAACAGCAAACCTGCATAACCCATGTAAAAAAGCCCCCGCCCGGACATTCCGGGCGGGGGCTTTTTTGTGTGCGCTGTTTTGCTGTGCGGGTTAGATCCCGTACTGCGCGCGATAGGCTTCTACCGCTGGGAGGTGCTGTTTGAGTGTTGCGTCTTGGGCCAGAAACTCCAGTACCTGGTTGAGCGAAACAATGCTGACGACCGGAATTTTGAAGTCACGCTCAACTTCTTGAATGGCCGACAGCTCGCCGTTGCCACGCTCCTGACGGTTCAGGGCAATCAGTACGCCTGCTGCGTTTGCGCCTTGGGCCTGAATGATCTGCATGACCTCACGGATGGCGGTGCCCGCCGTAATCACGTCGTCGATGATCAGCACGTCGCCTTCAAGCGCAGAGCCAACCAGACTGCCGCCTTCGCCGTGAGCCTTGGCTTCCTTACGGTTGAAACACCACGGCATATCGCGTTCGTGATGTTCCGCCAATGCCACAGCCGTGGTCGCCGCCAAAGGAATACCTTTGTAAGCCGGGCCAAATAGCACGTCGAAGGAAATACCGCTGTCTACGATCGCGGCGGCATAGAAGCGCCCCAGTTGAGCCAGCGCTGAACCGGTGTTGAACAAACCGGCATTGAAGAAGTAAGGACTGGTACGCCCGGACTTCAAGGTGAACTCACCGAAGCGCAAAACGCCGCGATCAATGGCAAAACGGATGAAGTCGCGCTGATACGTTTGCATGAAAAAGGCCCTGGATACCACGGATTTAGCTAATTAGTATGACGGCGTGTATCATACACGCACGTGATTTTTGGGGCCATTTATGCGGATCATCAGTGTGAACGTTAATGGCATTCAGACGGCAGTCGAGCGCGGTTTGCTCAGTTGGCTGCAAGCTCAGAATGCCGACGTTATTTGCCTGCAGGACACCCGCGCCTCCGCCTTTGAGTTGGACGATCCGGCCTACCAGCTGGATGGCTACTTTCTTTATGCCTGCGAAGCTGAAGTTCCTGCCCAAGGTGGCGTGGCTTTGTATTCGCGGTTGCAGCCGAAAGCCGTCATCACGGGGCTTGGCTTCGAAACGGCGGATCGCTACGGGCGCTACCTGCAAGCTGATTTCGACAAGGTCAGCATCGCGACCTTGCTGCTCCCTTCGGGGCAGAATGGCGATGAAGACTTGAATCAAAAATTCAAGTTAATGGACGACTTTGCACGCTATCTGGATAAACAGCGCCGCAAACGTCGCGAGTACATCTATTGCGGCTCGCTGTATGTGGCGCAACAGAAACTCGACGTCAAGAACTGGCGTGACGGCCAGCAATCTCCTGGTTTCCTGGCGCCTGAGCGGGCCTGGATGGATGAGATTGTCGGCAACATGGGCTATGTCGATGCCCTGCGTGAAGTCAGCCGCGAAGGCGACCAGTACAGCTGGTGGCCGGATAACGAACAGGCCGAGATGCTCAATCTGGGCTGGCGTTTCGATTACCAGTTGTTGACGCCGGGCCTGCGCCGCTTTGTCAGAAGCGCTCGTTTGCCGCGTCAGCCACGCTTCTCGCAACATGCGCCGCTGATCGTTGACTACGACTGGACACTGACTATCTAAGTGTTTTCGCCGTCAAAAAAAGGCCCGTATCGGAAGATACGGGCCTTTTTTGTATGCCGAATTTGTCGGGGCCGAGTGATCCGGCGGTCATGCTGTGGCGTTGAGGGATACAGTGCCTACATACCAGGAAACAGCCTGCCAAATTAAGGGAAATGGCTGATAGCAACTTAATAAAGCTGCCCGATACAGTCCGCGGACTTCATCGGTTAGGCCTGTAGAGGTCGCGGTGTCTCCGGCACTTTATTAAGGACATACGCTATGTACATGAGACTTATTCGTCGAGATGATCGCGAACGGCTGGGTATTGGTTTACACCGGATTGAGTCACCATTTTTTGCCCAAAGTAAGGTTGAGAGCGCCTTAAGGTCGCCTTTCAGCACGCTGAGCTTATTTGACATTGACACCACGTGGCCAAGCGGCCGGCCGCTAACGCATCAAGAAATAGTAAAAGGCGTCGAAGAAGGTACGTTTTTGTTGGTGACGGATGATCCTTTTAGTCCGTTGAGTGAAGACACCTTCAATAAGTATTACCACATCACTGGCCGAGGCTGGCCAGGAAGTTTTGCTGCGCCTGCAGAGCCTGAGAAACCGACGCCGGCAAAGACAGAACCTGTTCTTAGACAAAAGCCGAAGCCACAACCCGAAGAACCTGGCTTCTATATCGTCATGAAAAGCACCACGGGCGAACGATTGAAAACCGCATTGTTCGCGGCTCAAGATCCTGCAGTAATGAGTAAGTTTGAGGCCTTAAATCCGAACCTCGGCAACATCAACGCGGGGACCATGATCGTATTAAGCGATCCGAATAACCTGCACTGCACCCGAGAAGAAGCCATCTTGATGCAGGCGGCGGCCAAAACCAACGATGCAATCAAAGAACTCAGCCCAGAAGAAGCGGACTTTATGGTGAGGCACCGTGAAGAGTTCGAATCCTTTTTTGCTCACGCGTCGACGTCCATCGGCATGGGCGAGGCGATGTTTGCCAAAAACCTGGACGATGTGAAACAGCTCATGAAGGATATTGAAGCGCTGCATGTCAGGACATTTGAAGCCAGTGGTGGCCTAAGAACCGCTGAGTTCTTTGCCGAACGTAAGCGTTTGCTGTCACAGCTTAATACGCATCTCACCGCTCTGACCCGCAAAAGTATCGGGTTCCCTGACCACCCTAATCTCAAAAGTGCGCTGGGCATTTCCAGCCGCAGCCTGGTTCATCGCTGGACGTTGGCAGGCGGAGCGGATCAAATTCCCGGGTATGCAACTCATATTGAAGGCGTGTCCAGGGCTGCCAAGTATGTGAAGTACGGTGGCTGGATTGGCACCGCTATTGGTGGCGGCGCGTCAGTCATGAAGGTTCAGGATGTGTGTGCAGCGGGTGATGCAGAGGCTTGCAGGAAAGTTAAATTTACCGAGGCGGGAGGGTTCGTTGGCGGCATCGCTGGAGGTGCAGCTGCGGGCGCAGCTCTAACAGGAACAACTGTCGGAATGGCGTGTTTAGCTGTTGGCCCACCAACTGTTGGTATTGGCACATTAATCTGTGGCGTGTTAGTTGTCGGGACTGGATCTCTTGTCGGAGGTTTAATTTTGGGTGCGGCCGGAGAAGAGCTCGGCGAGGTTATTTATGAGCACAGCAAATGAGTACCGCTGAATACATTTTTGGCTATACCGGAGGATTGGTTCTACTGGGTGTTTTAGTTTGGATCAGTATCGCTCTTCATTTGGCCTATACCAAGATAGATCTGATATTGACTCATTTAAAAAACTGCCCTGCGATAATGGTAAGAGCTCCATTGCGACATGGAGGACCGTGGGGGAAGTTATTGCTGGTTGGAGGAATTTCAGGAATTATCACATTCCCGAATTTTTACTTAAAAAGGGGTGAGTTAAACGCAGACGATTTATCCAAGCTGCCCTTCATGCTGAGACGAAAGCTCTTAATTATGCACTGGAGTGTCATTCTGCTTTTAAGCGCCGCTTTTATACTATGGGTTATCGGGAAAATCGTTGGCTGGCATCATTAAACCCGCTCCAATCCCAGTTTTGCTCTTACTGACTTATAAGCTCACCTCAGCGTGCAACGCTGTTCACTAAAGCAAAAACGGCGCCTACCCAAAAATGAATAAGCGCCGTTTTTCTTGGTCTTCACCGCAGCTCTGAACAGCAAGACACTCGGTCAGTGTCTTAAGTAAACAGCAGTGCGCCCCTGCGTGGGCCTTTTTGTCTGGAACCGCGCAGTAACCTTTACTTGATCGGTCGCCACGTGAAGGGATAGCGATAAGCGATCCCGTCATTAGCCTTGACCCCGGCAATCACCACCAGTACGACGGCGCCAATCAGCACCAGCCCCAGCAAGGCAAAGCCGATCAGCACGAACATCAGTACGTAGCAAATAGCCGAAGCTATCGCCACAGTGATCTGGAAGTTCAGGGCTTCCTTGCCTTGGTCGTCGATGAAGGGGTCGCTGTCGCGCTTGAGTTGCCACACGATCAGCGGCCCGATCAGGCTGCCAAACGGGAACCACATCCCCAGGAACGCCGAGAAGTGACAAAACATGGCCCATTTACGAGCGTCGCGGCTCGGTTCGGGTTTTGAAAGGTCCAGCTCGTTCATGGCGTTCTCCAGATAGGGGTTGAAGGCTTGGGCAATCAGTCCGCCAATGCAGCTTGCTGCAGAGCGAAAATCTCGTTCATGCCTTTTTGTGCCAATGCCAGCATGGCGTTCAGCTCTTCAGGCTGGAACGGCGCGCCTTCGGCAGTGCCTTGAACTTCAATGAAACCACCGCTGCTGGTCATGACCACGTTCAGGTCGGTCTCGGCTGCCGAGTCTTCAGGGTAGTCGAGGTCAAGCACAGGCACGCCTTGATACATACCCACCGATACCGCTGCAATCATTTGCTTGATCGGGTCGCCACCTTTGAGGCCGCCACGTTTCTTAATGACTTTGAGGGCGTCAACCAGCGCCACCATGGCACCCGTGATCGAGGCCGTGCGCGTGCCACCATCCGCCTGGATTACGTCGCAGTCGACGTACAGGGTAATGTCGCCCAGCTTGGACATATCGAGTGCGGCGCGCAGGGAGCGGCCGATCAGGCGCTGGATTTCGAGTGTGCGCCCGCCTTGTTTGCCGCGGCTGGCTTCACGCTGATTCCGGTCACCGGTGGCGCGTGGCAGCATGCCGTACTCGGCGGTTAACCAGCCTTGGCCTTGGCCTTTCAGAAAGCGCGGCACGCCGTTCTCGACGCTGACGGTGCAGATGACTTTGGTGTCACCGAACTCGACCAGTACAGAACCCTCTGCGTGTTTGGTGTAGTTGCGGGTGATGCGGATCGAGCGCAGCTGATCGGCAACGCGACCACTTGGACGTTTCATGTGGGATACCTGTACGGGACGGAAAACTGTCGAGCATTATAAAGGGCATGGCTTCATAGAACACGCCTAAAAGCACCCGCTGCCCCTGGCCGCAGCTATACGCCCCTTTGAGCATCGAAAACGGCCTGAACGGCATCAGATATTTCATCTGCGAAAGCTGGCTGAAAGCATTCCCCTCTAACATCCCGTCATCACCGGCATAAGACCGGCCGGCCTGAACTGCATTGCCTCACGCAGTCAGCGCCAAACCCACAACAATAATAAGGGTGACTTTATGCTGACCTTCCTTGGCTTTGCCATGGTCATTACGTTCATGTACCTGATCATGACCAAGCGCCTCTCGGCGCTGATCGCCTTGATTCTGGTGCCTATCCTGTTCGCCGTGTTCGGCGGTTTTGCCCCGAAAATCGGCCCGATGATGCTTGAAGGCATCACCAAACTCGCCCCTACCGGGGTGATGTTGATGTTCGCCATCCTCTACTTCGCCTTGATGATCGACTCCGGCCTGTTCGATCCGGCCGTGCGCAAAATACTCAAACTGGTCAAGGGCGACCCGCTGAAAATTGCCGTGGGCACCGCCGTGCTGGCGCTGGTGGTGTCTCTGGATGGCGATGGGGCAACCACCTACATGATTTGCGTGGCGGCCATGCTGCCGCTCTACCGCCGTATCGGGATGAGCCCGCGGATCATGGCCGGGTTAATCATTCTGGCCGGGGGCGTGATGAACATGACCCCGTGGGGCGGGCCTACTGCGCGCGCTGCCAGTGCGCTGCACGTTGATCCATCCGACATCTTTGTACCCATGATCCCGGCCATGCTCGCGGGCTGTGCGGCCATTCTGGCCATCGCCTGGTGTTATGGCCTGCGTGAACGTGCCCGCCTGGGCGAATTGCACCTGCAAGGCGATGACGTCGATCACAGCGAAATCAGCGTCTCGCAGTTCCCGGATGCACGCCGTCCGAAGCTGATCTGGTTTAACGGTGCGCTGACCCTTGCCTTGATGGTGGCCTTGATTGCGGGTCTGCTGCCCTTACCTGTGTTGTTTATGGTTGCGTTCAGCATTGCCATGATCGTCAACTATCCGTGCCTGCAACAGCAAAAGGATCGGGTCGCGGCCCATGCGGGCAGTGTGCTGGCCGTGGTCGGGTTGATTTTTGCGGCGGGTATTTTTACCGGAATCCTGTCCGGCACGGGCATGGTAGACGCTATGTCCAAAAGCTTGCTGGCGGTTATCCCGCCCGCGCTCGGGCCTTACCTGGCAGTCATTACCGCGTTGGTGAGCATGCCGTTCACCTTCTTCATGTCCAACGATGCGTTCTACTACGGGGTATTGCCGGTGCTGGCAGAAGCCGCCAGTCATTACGGAATTACCGCCGCCGAAATGGCCCGTGCGTCCATTGTCGGGCAGCCCGTGCATTTGCTGAGCCCGTTGGTGCCTTCGACCTACTTGCTGGTGGCGCTGGCCGGTATCGAATTTGGCGATCACCAGCGATTTACCCTCAAATGGGCGATTCTGGTGTGCCTGTGCATCATGGTCGCGGCATTGCTGCTGGGCACCTTTCCATTGTTCAGTACGCTTTAAACCCACACGCACCCGTAGCAGCTGCCGCAGGCTGCGTTCGGTTGCGAAGCGGCCGTAAATTCAGAGCGCTCGGTTCTACCGACACGCTGAGGCTTCTGTTTTTTTACGATGACGCTGTCGCCGGACGCAGCCTGCGGCAGCTGCTACGGAATGTCGCACTGGCAATATATTTCAGAAATGTTTCAAGAACACGCCAGCTATGCGAAGCTGGCGCTAAGCTCGTTTGCCTACTACATCTTAAGAAACATCTGTAGGAATTCCCCGCAGCTATCTGATCCTTCGACACATCCATCACAGGGAGCCAGCATGCTGACCCTGCTCAATTTACTTTCCGCTGTGGCCCTGCTGATCTGGGGCACGCATATCGTACGAACCGGCATTTTGCGGGTTTACGGCACCAACTTGCGTCATGTCATCGGGCGCAATGTTTCCAAACGCATGTTTGCCTTTGTCGCAGGCATTGTCGTGACGGCCATGGTGCAAAGCAGTAACGCCACGGCCATGCTGGTGACGTCCTTCGTCGGCCAAGGGCTGATGGCGCTCACCCCCGCGCTGGCAACCATGCTGGGCGCTGATGTCGGTACCGCGTTAATGGCGCGAGTGCTGACTTTCGACCTTTCATGGCTGTCGCCGCTGCTGATTTTTCTCGGGGTGATTTTCTTTCTCTCACGCAAGCAGACCCGCGCCGGGCAATTGGGCCGCGTCGGTATCGGCCTTGGGCTGATCATTCTTGCGCTACAACTGATTGTTGAAGCCGCAGGCCCCATCACCCACGCCCAAGGCGTGAAGGTGATTTTCGCCTCACTCACCGGCGACTTGCTGCTCGATGCCTTGGTGGGAGCGCTTTTCGCGATGGTCTCCTACTCAAGCCTGGCGGCCGTGCTTCTGACCGCAACCCTGGCGGGCGCGGGGGTGATCAGCTTGCACGTGGCCATCGGCCTGGTGATTGGCGCCAACATCGGCAGCGGCGTGCTGGCCCTGCTCAGTACGAACATGCAAAACGCGGCGGGCCGACAAGTAGCGCTGGGCAGCTTGTTGTACAAGTTGATCGGTTTACTGCTGATCATGCCGGTGCTAGATCCGCTGGTTGAATGGATGGATAGCCTCAATTACAGCGCCCAAGAGCTGGTGATCGGCTTTCACCTGCTCTACAACACGGCGCGGTGCTTTTTGTTGTTGCCCACCGTTGGCGTTATGGCCCGGCTGTGCGCCTGGATGCTGCCCGAGCGCGAACAAACCAATGGCGTCATCAAGCCCCGCCATCTTGATCCCGCTGCTCTCGACACACCCAGCCTGGCACTCACCAACGCCGTGCGTGAAACCCTGCGCATTGGCGACGTGATCGACACCATGCTGGTCAATATGCTCGACGTACTGCGCGGTAAACAAACAGCGATCACCCAGCAAATGCGTACCCTCAGCGATGAGGTCGAAGTGCTCTACAGCGCCGTCAAACTCTATCTGGCGCAAATGCCCCGCGAGGACTTGAGCGAGCAGGACAGTCGACGCTGGGCCGAAATTATCGAACTGGCGATTAACCTCAAACTCGCCAGTGACCTGATCGAACGGATGCTGCGTAAAGTCCAGCAGCAGAAAACGTCACAGCGCCGGGCGTTCTCTGAAACCGGGCTTGAAGAGCTGGTGGGCCTGCAAACACACTTGATCGAAAACCTGCGCTTGGGACTGACGGTATTTCTCAACTCAGACCCGCACAGCGCTCGCCAACTGCTGCGCGAGAAACGTCGCTTTCGTGCACAAGAACGGCGTTTGGCCCACGCTCACGTCAGTCGCCTGCAACGAAAAATCACACAAAGTATCGAGACCAGTTCTGTGCATCTTGAACTGATCGCCGATATGCAGCGCCTTAACTCGCTGTTTTGCGGCAGTGCCTATGTGGTGCTTGAAACCTCTGAAATCGGCGCGCTGGAGCTTAATGAAACGGCGGACACTCAACATTCGCCGTGAACGTTGCACGCCGGGACGTTGTCAGTCTGTAAGCAGCGACTAACCTGCACAGTCTGTTTGACCACCCCGTAGGGATTCAGGGATTTTTTATGCGTTGCCTGCTGTTAATTTGCCTGTTGCTGGGCACCGCCAAAAGCTATGCACTCGATCGTTACAGCGTGGAGGGCTACCAGCTCCCCAATGGCTTGCAACTGATACTCAAGCCGGGCAGCGAGCGCGGGCACGTGGCCATCCGGTTGGTCGTCGGCGTAGGGCTGGACGACTTCAGCTGCGCAGAGCAACAGTTGCCGCATCTGCTGGAGCACTTGCTGTTCAGCGGCACTGACGACACCGGCGAAGGCGGCCTTGAAGAACGCATGCAAGCCCTGGGCGGTGAATGGAATGCCTTTACCAGTCATGCCGACACCACCTTTGTGATCGAAGCACCGGCCAAAAACCAACGAAAAGTGCTCGACCTGCTGCTGGGTCTGCTCACGCGTACCCCGCTGACAGAGAAGCGCATCATCGAAGCCAAGCACGTGGTTGAGCGTGAGGACGGTGGCCACTATTCGCACCTGCAACGCTGGCTCGATCGACAGGACTTGGGCCACAGCGCCAGTAATCAGCTGGCAGTTGAGTTAGGTCTCAAATGCGCCGAGCGCGCCGAAGTGCACAACCTGACCCGCGAGCAACTTCAAGCGGTGCGTCAAGACTGGTACGCCCCCAACAATATGACGCTGATCATTGTGGGTGATCTGGATCGCCTGCTGCCGGCCTACCTGGAACGCACCTACGGCGCTCTCGAACCGGTGGAACCCAGCGAGCACAAACCGCTTGCGGCGATTGATGCCAAGGCCGATGCCGAGCGGGTGCTGATCCGTGGGGTGGTGGGCAATACCGCCAAACTCCACTGGTTACTGCCCGAACCCGTCATTGAGGGCCAAAGTGACGACACGTGGAACCTGCTCAGGGATTATCTGGAGTGGGCGTTGTACAGCGAGCTAAGGCTCAAACAGGGACTGTCGTATGGGCCTTGGGCTGAGCGCGAAGTGTTCGGAGGGGTCGGCTTTTTGAGCCTGAATGCGGACCTGGAGCGCGACGATGTCCCCCGCGCCCGTGACGTCGTTGAGCAACTCAAGGCGAACCTGCTGAAGAATGGCCTCAACCCTGAAATATTTGCCCGCCTCAAAAACGCGGCCGTTTCTCGCCAGGCGTGGGCGTCGCAAGGTAACAGCGCGCTGGCCGATTATTACTGGGCCTCGCTGGGCGACTACGAAGACGGCCACTTTAGCGATCCGGCCAAGCAGCTACAGGCAATCAGCCTTGATCAGGCCAACGTCGCCATGCGTGAGCTGTTCGCTGAACCGGGGTATGTGCGCATCGAGAAGCCTATGTTCAGTTACAACAGCCTGAGTCTAGCCATTTTGGGGGCTCTGGGGGTCATCCTGGTGCTGACCCTGAGTTGGCGGGTGTGGCGCCATCGTCGGCACTGAGCACTAATTGTCACAACCTGAAACGCTTTGATACCGTAAAATAATTGCCATTCGCGGCTGTTCAAATCAGCCGCCAGTGTGCGGAGTATGCATCGTGAGTGATCGTTCCCATCCTTGGCAATTGCAAACCATCGTCAGCCAACTGCGCTCGGCACGTAACCAGTGGCGCACGCAAAACGGGCGCGTCAGCGGTGAGTTGGGCGGCCGTGAGTTGCCCTCGCGTGCGGCAATGGCAGACATTCTGGAAGCCCTGTGCGGCGCCTTGTTTCCGATGCGTCTGGGGCCGGTTGACCTGCGTGAAGAAAGCGAAGATTTCTACGTTGGCCACACGCTCGACGTCGCGCTTAATGCGTTGCTGATTCAGGCGCGGCTGGAGTTGCGTTACGTAGCGCGTCAGGGCGGTCTGCCCGATGATGGCGTGGATGCAACCGCGACGCTGTTGATTCAGGACTTTGCATTGGCCCTGCCCGAACTGCGCAGCATTCTGGACACAGACGTACTGGCGGCTTACCACGGCGACCCGGCAGCGCGCAGCGTCGATGAAGTGTTGTTGTGCTATCCGGGGATTCTGGCGGTGATTCATCACCGGCTGGCTCATCATCTGTACCGTGCCGGGCTGCCGCTGCTGGCGCGCATCAGTGCGGAGATCGCCCATTCGGCCACCGGTATCGACATTCACCCCGGTGCACAGATTGGCCGCAGTTTCTTTATCGACCACGGAACCGGTGTCGTGATTGGTGAGACCGCGATCATTGGCGAGCGGGTAAGGATTTATCAGGCAGTGACCTTAGGGGCCAAGCGTTTCCCGGCCGATGAATCAGGGCAACTACAGAAGGGGCATCCACGCCATCCGATTGTTGAGGATGATGTGGTGATCTATGCCGGTGCAACCATTTTGGGGCGCATTACCATCGGGCAAGGATCGACGATTGGCGGCAATGTGTGGCTGACCCGTAGCGTGCCCGCAGGCAGCAACCTGACCCAGGCCAACTTGCTGCACGATGACGGCACACAGAAATAAAACAGCGCCGTGGGCGAGGGGCTTTTGCTTAAGCCCTTTCCCACACTTCAAAGGTGAACGCGGGCTTACCATCGGCCGCTGCATGCAATTCTTCTGACACCAGCGTCCAGTGCGTCTGATCAAACTCAGGAAACCACGCATCGCCCACCGGGCTCAGGCCCACCCGCGTCAAATACAACCGGTCGGCATGCGCCAAACCCTGGCTGTACAGTTGCGCCCCACCAATCAGCATCACTTCGCTGACGCCCTGCTCTACAGCCCATTCCTCTGCGCGCTCAATGGCAGCTTCCAGAGAGGCAAACACCTCGGCACCTTCAAGCTGCAGATCGGTCTGACGACTGACCACCAGATTCAAGCGACCCGGCAATGGGCGGCCCAGCGAATCCCAGGTTTTGCGACCCATAATGATCGGCTTGCCCAGCGTAGTAGCTTTGAAATATTTGAAATCCGCAGGCAAATGCCACGGCATGCTGTTATCGACGCCAATCACGCGGTTTTCAGCAAGGGCCGCGATCAGGCTAAGAGGGAGTGTTTTTTTCATGGCGCGAGAATACCAGAGCCAGCCGCACCCGCAGTACCCCGCCTGACTAACAGCGGTTATGCTCATGGCTCACTTGAATGGACTGGCCTGTGACTCAACTCTCCCCATTACAACGCCTTTGGTTGACCGAAACCGTGCGTCTGCGTGAAGAACACGCCGGCCCGCTGGACGACCTTGAAGCCAATCGCCATGCCCGCGCCAGTGGCGCAGACTTGCCCACACGTATTCAAAACCGTGCCCTGTGGCTGGCCAAACGCGATGGTTTGCTGGACGCCATGCAGCATTGGTTGCAAGGCGCACGGCTGGCCTTGCTGGTGTTGGCCATAGTGGCCGTTGTCAGCGGTGCCGGGCTGGCTTTTGCTGCGCTGGGCGATGGCAAAGCGCCCGTTAACGTCTTCTGGGCGCTGGGTAGCTTGCTGGGCTTGAACCTGATTCTGCTGGTCAGTTGGGCGCTCGGCGTGTTGTTTGCCGGGGAGCACGGTGCCAGCCTGGGCCGACTGTGGTTATGGCTGAGCGAAAAGCTTGCGCGTGACGCCAAGGCGGCGCAATTGGGCCCCGCATTAGTACTGTTGCTGCAACGGCGCAAGCTCAATCGCTGGGCACTCGGCGCACTGGTCAATGGCCTGTGGCTGTTGGCGATGCTCAGCGCGCTGGTGATGATGCTCTTGTTGATGGCGACCCGGCGCTACGGCTTTATCTGGGAAACCACCATTCTGGGGGCGGACGTCTTCGTCGCTGCCACCCGCGCACTGGGGGCGCTGCCGAACTGGCTGGGGTTCAGCGTGCCGACCGTGGAGATGATCCGCGTCAGCAATGACACCGCCCTCTACAACAATGAAGTGGTGCGTCAGGCATGGGCGGTCTGGTTGGTGGGTGTGGTGCTGATATACGGCGTGATGCCGCGTCTGTTGCTGGCAGCCTTCTGTCTGTGGCGCTGGAAAAGCGGGCGCCAGGCGCTGCAACTGGACCTCAACCTGCCCGGTTACAGCCCGTTACGCGAGCGCCTGATGCCCAGCAGTGAACGGCTGGGCGTCAACGATACCGCACCCGACCACCTGCATAACGTGAGCGCCGGCAGCAGTGACCTGCAAACCGATGGCGCCTTGATCGTGGCCATTGAATTGGACGATCAGCACCCGTGGCCACCCCAACTCCCCGCAACGGTCAAGGACGCAGGCATCCTCGACAGCCGCGAATCGCGACAAAAGCTGCTGGAGCAGATGACCCGCTTTCCCCCAAGCCGACTGGCCATCGCCTGCGACCCGCGCCGCTCACCCGATCGCGGCAGTCTGGCGTTGATGGGTGAGCTGGCCCGCAGCGCCAGCGAAACCCGCGTCTGGCTGTTGCAAGCCCCGCCCGGCCAGGCGCTGGACGCTGATCGCCTGAGCGACTGGCACACCGCACTGGAACAGCTAGGGCTGCCGTACGCCGCCAGCGCGCCGTTGAACTGGTTGGAGAAGGGTCATGACTAAACCACTTACGCTGGCCGTGGTGGGCCATACCAACGTTGGTAAAACTTCGTTGCTGCGCACCCTGACCCGTGATGTTGGCTTTGGTGAAGTGTCCCATCGCCCCAGCACCACACGTCATGTTGAGGGTGCACGACTATCAGTGGACGGTGAACCGCTGCTGGAGCTCTACGACACACCGGGGCTGGAAGACGCCATTGCGCTGCTCGACTATCTGGAACGCCTCGACCGCCCCGGTGAGCGGCTTGATGGCCCGGCACGGGTGGCCCGCTTTCTCGACGGCAGCGAGGCGCGTCAGCGCTTTGAACAAGAAGCCAAAGTGCTGCGCCAACTGTTGGCCTCTGATGCCGGCCTGTACGTGATCGATGCCCGCGAGCCAGTGCTGGCTAAATACCGCGACGAATTGAGCGTGTTGTCCAGCTGCGGCAAGCCGCTACTGCCCGTGCTCAACTTCGTCAGCAGCCCGCAGCACCGCGAGCCGGAGTGGCGTGACGCCTTGGCCCGGCTGGGCCTGCATGCACTGGTGCGGTTTGACAGCGTGGCCCCGCCTGAAGATGGCGAGCGCCGTTTATATGAAAGCCTCGCCCTGTTGCTGGAGCATTCTCGGGACGCCTTGCAGCGCTTGCTGACCGACCAGGAAGCACAGCGCGAAGCCCGCAAGCGCAGCGCCTTGCGCCTGATTGCCGAATTGTTGATCGACTGCGCGGCCTGTCGCCGCAGCGTGGCCAGCGAGAAGGCCATTGAACAACAGGCGATCAATCAACTGCGCGAAGCCGTGCGCCAGCGCGAACAACGCTGTGTTGAAGCCTTGCTCAAACTCTATGGCTTTCGCTCCAATGACGCCTCGGCTAGCGACCTGCCATTGCTGGACGGACGCTGGGGCAACGATTTGTTCAACCCCGAAACCCTCAAGCAGTTGGGCGTGCGTGTAGGCAGCGGCGTTGCCGCGGGTGCCGCTGCTGGCGCGGGTGTGGACTTGATGGTCGGTGGTCTGACACTGGGCGCCGCCGCACTGGCGGGCGCAATTGCCGGGGGCGCGCTGCAAACCGCGCGCAGTTATGGCAGCCGCCTGCTTGGAAAACTCAAGGGCCAACGGGAATTGACCGTGGATGACAGCGTGCTGCGCTTGCTGGCCCTGCGCCAACGTCAATTGCTGCATGCGCTGAATGCGCGCGGGCATGCGGCGGTAGACAGCATCAAAGTGGCTACGCCTGAGGACAAAACCTGGCGCGAAGGCAAACTGCCCGAGGCGTTAAAAAAAGCCAGGGCACACCCGCAATGGTCGTCGCTAAACCCGCATCCCAAGCTAAGTCAGGCCGAGCGACAGGAGCAGATTGAGGCATTGGCACAACAGATATAGCATCGCCACTTTTGCGTAGCCGTTGCCGAAGGCGACGTCCGGCTGCAACGCAGTCGTCTAACCGGGGACTCCATGATTTTACGACCGCTTTGCGCTCGGGGCAGCCTTCGGCAGCGGCTACCGAGTAAGCAGGCGCAGGGCTTTGTCCTTGAGCATGTGCAGATCAATCAACGGCACGTGCACTTGCTTGGCCTGCTCGTCCCACGCCCGCATTCGCAAACTGATGGCACACAACGGGTCGCGCTCGAACGCATCCGCCTCGGCTTCAGTCATGATTCCCCCCTGATACGCCAAGGTGCGAATACTCGCTTCACTCAACAGCGCGTAATAGCCGGGTTGCCGCAGGGTTAGATAGCGCTTGGCCTGCACGTGATATTCCACCAGTCTGGCAACCCGTTCACTGAACCCTGCCCGACGCAAATAATCCGCGCCCAAGCGCTCGTGACTGACCACCCCGTATCCGCCCATGTTCTGTGCCTCTTCGCCACAGAAGTGCCCAATATCGTGAAAAAAAGCCGCCAACACCACTTCATCATCACAGCCTTCATCGAGCGCCAGCTGCGCGGCCTGTGACATGTGCTCAATCTGTGACACCGGCTCACCGATGTAATCTTCAGCGCCGTGTTGCTGATACAACCCAAAAACGGCTTCAACCACGTGCTGCGCAGCCGTCATGCTGTTTCTCCCAGCAGGCGAGCGATATGAGCCTCAGCCATCGCAGGCCCGACACTCATGCCAACCCCCGTTTGCATCAGCGCAGCACTCAACCCCGGCTCAACGTCCAGACACGTGAAGGGCTTGGCACCCCGAGCGCCGTATACGCCCTGCCAACGCTCAATCACCTGAACTTCGCAACCAAGGGTCTCTTCACACAGTTGCAGCATCCAGTTATCGACCTGTTCGCCGTTGAACGGTGAGGAATCGCGACTGTAATCATGGGAATCGCCGATGATGAGATCACCATAAGGGGTGGGACTGACCAGCAGATGGATGCCGTGCTGATCCAGATGAGGGCAGTCACGCAGGATTTCCGACTGCACGGCCGCTGCTTGCGGCAAGTCGGCAAACGCACCGTAATGCACGCAACTAAGCCCGGTCAGCAACGCATGCTGCAAGTTCAGTTCGACCTTGGGGCGCACCCGCAGCATTTGCAGGCGACAGGTCTGCGGGTTGAGCCTGGCCAGCGGTTCGGCCAAGAGCGTCAGGTAGTCGTGACCTGCACAGACAATTACCTGTGCACCATGGAAGCGGCCTGCCGTCGTGTGAACCTGCCCAGGCTCAACGTCGCGGACCAGGGTCGAGAAGTGGAATTCCACCCCCAGCTCGCGTTGCAGGTAGTGGACCAGCGCCGGGATGGCTTCGCGTGAATACACCAGTTGGTCGTCAAGGCCGTGCAATGCGGCCCGGTGATGATTGAACCGGCCGTCGTAAAGGGTATTGAGCTCGGCACCGCGCAGCAGCTCGACACGGTAGTCATACTCGCGCGCCCGGCCTTGGCAAAATGCCTCCAGCACGTGTTCTTCAGCTTCAGTGCGGGCGAACAGGTACGAGCCGTTACGCTTGAGATCAAAGCCCGCGTGGTGCGACCACTCGGCCCAGATGCTGCGGCTGGCACGGGCCAGATCGAGCATTTCGCCCGGCGGCTGGCCGGTGACCAATGCCTGGCCAAAGTTACGCACTGAGGCACCCAGTGGCGTACCGGTGCGCTCGAAAACCTGAACCTTGAGTCCCCGTTTGGCGGCAGCGAATGCGTGGGACAACCCCAGAATGCCTGCGCCAACGATAAGGATTGATTGCGAGTGGGGCATGTTGAAGTCCTTGAATAACCACGACCCTCACCCCAGCCCTCTCCCAGAGGGAGAGGGCGCAGATATGGGTCGTACACACGATTGAGTCACTCCCTCGGTCCAGCCCCCTCTCCCTCTGGGAGAGGGTTGGGGTGAGGGTGATTATTGCGCCGCTTTCTCAGACTTGCCGTCATAGCGCTTGCGCCACTCAGCCAGAATGCTGTCGCGGTTCTTCGAAGCCCAGGCGAAATCATTTTTGATCAGCCGCTGCTCATAATCCGCAGGCAATTCAGTTTGCGGCTTGGCAATCCCCGGCTGCGCCAGCACGGCAAAGTTCTCTTTATAAAGGTCCATCGCGGCTGCGCTGGCAGAGAAATCAGCCAGCTTTTTCGCCGCTTCTTCGTGCGGTGTACCTTTGATCACCGCCGTGGCTTCAATCTCCCAGCCCAAACCTTCCTTCGGTAACACGATGTCCAGCGGCGCGCCCTGACGCTTCAGCTGCACGGCCGGGTATTCAAACGAAATCCCGATCGGGAATTCGCCCGCAGCCGCCAATTTGCACGGCTTGGAACCTGAATGAACGTACTGGCCGATGTTCTGGTGCAACTCGTCCATAAACTGCCAGCCCTGCTTCTCGCCGAAGGTCTGCAACCAAGCGCTCACATCCAGAAAACCCGTGCCGGATGAGGCGGGGTTGGGCATTACGATCTTGCCCTTGTACTCGGGTTTGGTCAGGTCCTGCCAACTCACCGGCTTGGTCAGCCCCTGCTTTTCAGCCTCGATGGTATTAAAGCAAATGGTCGCGGCCCACACGTCCATCCCTACCCAGGCTGGCGGGTTGGCCGTATCGCGGTAGTTAGGGCCGATTTTGCCCAGATCTTTGGGCGCGTAACTTTGCAACATGCCCTGCTGATCAAGAATAGCCAGGCTGGACGCCGCCAGCCCCCAGACCGCGTCAGCTTGCGGGCGGTCTTTTTCAGCCAGCAATTTGGCCGTGATGATGCCGGTGGAATCGCGCACCCATTTGATTTCAATGTCCGGGTTGGCTTTCTCGAAAGCCTGCTTGTAGGTTTTCAACTGCTCGGCTTCAAGGGCCGTGTATACGGTCAATCCGGTTTTCGCAGCAAACGCATTAAAGCTAAAGGCAGTGAGGACAGCAGCGGCAAGAGCCAGTGGCTTGAACATGGTGCGGTTCCTTTGGGGTTTTTATGAGTTATTGCTCAGGAGCGCCCTGACGCCAGGCTTGGGAGCGACGCAGTACGCCACGTGAGGCCCAGGCCAACAGCAGGGAAACACCCACTGAAGTGAACAGAATCAGGGTCGACATGGCCGCAGCACCGCCCACGTTGCCTGCGTCGTCCATGTTCAGTACTGCCACCGCCGCGAGGATCGTATCGGGGCTGTAGAGGAAGATCGCTGCCGAGACCGTGGTCATCGCCGAGACAAACAGGTAGCGCACAATATCGAGCAGCGCAGGCAGGCAAATCGGCACGGTGACGCGCCAGTAATGCCGATACAGCGGCGCCTTGAGCGACAACGCAGCGGCTTCGAACTCACTGTCGAGCTGACGCAGGGCTGTGGTGGCGGTCATTTGAGCGGTGGTCAAATAGTGAGCAATGGTGCACACCACCAGCAGCGTCATGGTCCCGTAGAACACATGAAGCGGGTTGTCCGGCAGGTTGAAAAAGAACACATAGCCCAACCCCAGCACTAAACCCGGCACCGCCATCGGCACAAAGCTGAGCATGCGCAATGCCAGGTTCAGGCTCTTCTGGCCCTTGGTTTTTTCCATCAGGTAAGCGCCGGTGAAAATCACCACGCTGCCAATCAAGGCGACACAAACCGCCATCGTTACGCTGTTGCGATAGGCCAGCCAGCCGCCACCGGCCGTGTCATTGAACTGGTAGTGACTCAGCGATAACGACAAGTTATACGGCCAGAATTTGACCAGCGATGAGTAGACCGCCATGCCGAACACCAGCAGCAAGATGGCGCAAATCAGCAGCACAATGGCCAGATAGCAGCGGTCACGAACCTTCGACGGCTGCGGCTTGAACACTTGAGCTCGACCGCTCATAGCGTCGCCGTGCTGGCGGCGCAGCCACGCATCAACCCCGAAGCTGAACAGCGCAGGCAGCAGCAGCACCATGCCTATCAAGGCACCCCGGCCAAATTGTTGCTGCCCCACTACCGCTTTGTAGGCTTCCAGCGCCAGCACTTGATAGTCGCCGCCCACCACAACGGGTACACCGAAGTCGGTTATGGTCAGTGTGAACACCAGGCAGAAGGCCGCAAACACGGCTTGCTTGGTGCCCGGCCAGGTAATGCTGCGAAACGCTTTGAAAGGGCCAGCGCCCATGCTTGAGGCTGCGTCGAATAACCGGGCATCGGCCAACGACAGCGCTGACAGCAAAATCATCAACGCATGGGGAAAGGTGTAAATCGCCTCGCCCAGCACGATCCCCCAAAAACCGTAGATGTTGTCCGCAATCAGCCCGCGCAACAGGCCCTGATTACCGAACAGATACACCAGCGCAATACCCGGCAACATCGACGGTGCCATCAGCGGTAACAACGACAGCCCGCGCCAGATGCGCTTGCCGGGAATCATTGTGCGTTGCAGGGCGTAGGCAAACAGGTAGGCCAGCGGCACCACAATCGCCGCCACGCTGAGGGACACTTTCAAACTGTTGCCGACCAACCAGTGGAAGTTGTCGCTGGTGACTAACTCCCGCGCGGCAATCCAGCCACCCCCCAGGCCCTCTTCGGCGCTGAAGCCGCGCCAGAAAATCGCCAGCAACGGCATCAAGACCGCGACGATCAATAACAGCAGTAGCAGCAGCTTGCCGCCCACCACGAATATCCGGTCACCCAGTTCAGCCCTTGAGACCTGTCTGCCGGGCAATGGCAGCGCCCTGTCAGCGGCCATCTTAAGCGAAGACCTGCAAGCTGCTCGGCGGCAAGGCTACAAAGATGTCCTGCGTGCCAAGACGCGGCATGTCTTGGGTGCCCACTTCAACGGTCAGCGCATGACCGGGTAGATGATTGAGCTCAAAACTCATGCGACAACGATTGCCCAGAAAGGTGATTTCCTGGATCCGCGCCGGGAACAGGTTCTCTTCATGGTGCTGCGGGTTGACGCTGATTGCTTCGGGCCGGCAAAACAAGCGACCCGAAGCCGCTCGCCCAGCATCGGCGGCCAGACGCATGTTCAGGCCACCGACCTGGGCATGGGTGTCGTTGCGATGTTGAAAAGGCAACCAATTACCTTGCCCCACGAACTCGGCTACAAACGGTGTGGCAGGTTTGTCGTAAATCTCTTGCGGGGTGGCGTATTGCTCAACCTGACCATTGTTCATGACGGCGATACGATCAGCCATCAACATGGCTTCATCCTGGTTGTGGGTAACCATCAACGTAGTGATGCCCAGGCTGCGCTGCAGTTGGCGCAATTCGGTGCACAAATGCTCTCGCACACGGGCATCGAGCGCCGACATCGGCTCATCGAGCAGCAACAAAGAAGGCGCCGGTGCCAAGGCGCGAGCCAGTGCGACACGCTGCTGCTGGCCGCCTGAAAGCTGGCCGGGAAATTTCTTTTCACTGCCGGTCAGTCCCACCAGTTCCAGCATCTCGGCCACACGTTTACGCAGCACCTCGCGTTGACTGCCGACGAGGCCGTAGGCGATGTTCGCTTCTACAGTCAGATTGGGAAACAGTGCGTAGGACTGGAACAAGATGCCGTAATCGCGCGCCTGCGGAGCCAGGTCAGACACATCGCGATCGCCCAAATAGAGAACACCGCTGTCCTGACGTTCAAGGCCTGCTATGCAGCGCAGCAGAGTGGTTTTACCGCAACCGGATGGCCCCAGCAGGCACACCAGTTCACCTGCGGCCACCTCCAGCGAGACGTTATCCAGTGCGGTGAAAGCGCCAAAGCGCTTGCTCACATCACGCACCGTCATCGGTACGCCGGGTTGGGTCAAAGCGGTTGCAGTCGAACGGTTCATGGATGCACCTCATCAAGCAGATGAAGGCCATCCTAGAGAGGCAATGCGTACGGGATGTGGCAGCAAGGCAAAAACTGCCGATAGTGGTATTGGTGGATTTGGCTAGCCCCTCACCCCAACCCTCTCCCGGAGGGAGAGGGAGCTCGCTGTTGCCTTTAGTCCCCTCTCCCTCTGGGAGAGGGCTAGGGTGAGGGGCTTTTGAGGTTAGTCAGCACCCGCCATTTCCTGCGCCAAGCCCAAAAACGCCGCCGGCAAGCGCGCCGATTTACGCTCTTTAAGGCAGTACAGGTACTCGGAGATCACCGGCGCATTTTCCAGCGTCAGCACCTTCAGTTGCGGGTCATGCGGCACTTCCTGACGGGCAATGATGCTGATACCGATATTGCGCAGCACTGCTTCGCGGATCGACTCGCGACTGCCAATCTCCAGCAACGGGCCATAGCCAACACCCGCCTCTTCAAGCAGTTTTTCAGTGAGCTTACGCGTCGTCGAACCCGATTCGCGCATCAATAAACAATGCCCCGCCAGCGCGCTCAGCGGCACATGATCAAGCTTGGCCAACGGATGAGTGCGGTGCACCGCCAGCACCAGCGGATCGGCGCCCAGCAGCCGGCGGATCAGCCTTGGGTCTTCGAGCAGCTGCGATGATGCAGCAATATCGACCCGGTATTCGTCCAGCGCCTCCAGCACTTGCTGCGAGTTGCCAATGTCCACCGACACGTCAATCTGCGGCAAGCGTTGGCGAAAGGTTTTTACCAGGTCAAGAATGTAATACGGCGCTGTGGCGGCAAGGCGCAAGGTGCCGCTGCCCTGACCACTGTTGCGCAGAAAGAACTCAATCTCGGCTTCTTGTTGCATCAAGGCCTTGACCATCGGCAACAAACTTACGCCTTCATCGCTGAGGGTCAGGCGCCGACCGCCGCGGAAAAACAGCTCCACGGCGTATTGACTCTCAAGCTGTCGAATCTGTGTGGTCACGGTTGGCTGACTAAGCCCAAGCTTTTTAGCGGCCTGAGTAATGCTGCCCAGTTGGGCGACCCGGTAAAACGCTTTCAGCTCGGCACTCAGCACTGCGGCCTCTCTTGGTCTATTTACGCAACAGGCGCAAACCGTTAAACACCACCAACAAACTGACGCCCATGTCGGCAAAGACGGCCATCCACATGGTGGCCATGCCGAGGAAGGTTACCGCAAGGAAGATCCCTTTGATGACCAAGGCCAAGGCAATGTTCTGCTTGAGGATGCTGGAGGTCTGACGTGACAAACGAATGAATGCCGGTATCTTGCGCAGATCATCGTCCATCAAGGCGACATCGGCCGTCTCAATGGCGGTGTCTGTGCCGGCAGCGGCCATGGCAAAGCCGATCTCGGCACGTGCCAGGGCAGGCGCATCATTGATCCCGTCACCCACCATGCCAACGTGATGACCTTGGGCGTACAGCGCTTCAATCGCCTTGAGTTTATCCTCCGGCAGCAAGTTGCCTTGCGCCTGGTCGATGCCCACTTGCTCTGCGATTGCCTTGGCTGTATGCGGGTTGTCGCCGGTCAGCATCAGGGTTTTGATGCCCAGTTCATGCAACTCGCGTATAGCCTGGCGGCTACTGTCCTTGACGGTATCGGCGACTGCAAACAGCGCCATCGGCCCTGAACGGTCGCACAACAGAATAACGGTCTTGCCCTGTTCTTCCAGCGCAAAGAGTTTTTCTTCAAGCTCGGGCGAACACAGCTCCAGTTCTTCCACCAGACGATGATTGCCCAGGTGGTACAGCTTGCCGTCGATTTCGCCACGTACACCACGCCCTGCCAGGGCCATGAAGTTATCCACAGCGAGTAACGACACGTTGTTATCCACAGCCGCGGTGGCCACGGCCAGTGACACCGGATGGTCCGAACGGCTGGCCAGGCTTGCGGCAAGTAACAAGGCCGTGTCAGCAAACAGCGGATCAAGCACCACGTAATCGGTTTGCACCGGTTTGCCGTGGGTGATCGTGCCGGTCTTGTCGAGGGCCAGAAAGTCGAGTTTGTGGCCACTTTCGAGGTAAACCCCGCCTTTGACCAAAATGCCCTTACGCGCCGCTGCCGCCAACCCGCTGACAATCGTCACCGGGGTCGAAATCACCAGTGCACACGGGCATGCCACCACCAGCAGCACCAACGCGCGATAGACCCAGTCAAACCACACACCGCCCATGAAAAGGGGCGGAATCACAGCCACCGCCAACGCGAAGATAAACACCACAGGGGTATAGATTTTCGCAAAGCTGTCGACAAACCGTTGCGTCGGCGCCCGTGCACCTTGTGCTTGCTCTACGGCGTGAATGATGCGCGCCAGCGTGGAGTTGCTGGCCGCGGCCGTGACCCGGTACTCCAGTGCTCCAGCCTGATTGATGGTGCCGGCAAACACTTTGTCGCCCACCGTTTTCTCGATGGGCAGGCTTTCGCCGGTAATCGGCGCCTGATCAATGGTTGAGCTACCCGCCACCACTTCGCCGTCCAGCCCGATTCGCTCACCGGGCCGCACACGCACGATCTCCCCTAGCGCGACGTCTTTCACCTCGCGCTCTACCCACGTGCCATCCGCTTGCTGCACGGTGGCTTTATCCGGAGCCATTTGCATCAGCCCCCCGATGGCATTGCGTGCCCGGTCGAGGGATTTGGCTTCGATCAGTTCAGCCACGGTAAACAGGAACATCACCATGGCCGCTTCAGGCCATTGACCAATCAATACCGCGCCGGTCACGGCGATACTCATCAAGGCATTGATGTTCAGGTTGAGGTTCTTCAGGGCAATCCAGCCCTTTTTGTACGTGGTCAGGCCGCCGCTCAGAATAGAAACCAACGCCACCAGCGCAATGACCCAAGTCGGTGCAGCATCGGTGAAGTGCAGGACTTCAGCGGCCAACGCACACACACCGGCCACGGCCAGCGGCCACCAGTGTTTCTTGGCAACGGGTGCTGGAGGGGTGTCGGAGTCCGACTCCAGCGGATCGGCCTGCATGCCGAGGGACTTGATGGCCGCAACAATCGGATCAGTGGTCGGCAAATCGTGGGTGACACCCAGCACCCGATTGATCAGGTTGAACTCCAGCTGTTGCACACCGGCCAGCTTGCCCAACTTGTTCTGAATCAGGGTCTGCTCGGTCGGGCAATCCATGGCTTCAATGCGAAAGCTGCTCAGGCGAGCGCCCGCTGTTGGCGCCGCGCTCAGCTTGATCACGCTTGGCGCAGCGGTGCTTGAACAGCAACTGTGCCCATGGCTGGCATGATCATGTTTTTCTTCATGGCCGTGATCGTGGTCATGGTCATGGTCATGGTCATGGTCATGGTCATGGTCATGACCTGCGTGGGGTTTATGCGGGGTGTGAATGGAGTCGCTCATCAGGTTGCGTCCAATAAAGGTGCTTATTGCCAAGTAAAGACCCTGTAGCCACTATAGGGTCAAGCACCCTTTCGGAGATTGTCGCGATGAAAATTGGCGAACTGGCGAAACTGACTGACTGTCAGGTCGAAACGATTCGATATTACGAGCGTGAAGGGCTGCTACCGGAGCCGGCGCGCAGTGATGGCAATTACCGCTTGTACACGCAGGCGCATGTTGAGCGCCTGACATTTATCCGCAATTGCCGCAGCCTCGACATGACCCTGGAAGAGATCCGCAGCCTGCTTAACCTGCGCGACAGCCCACAAGACCAGTGCGAAAGCGTCAATGCGCTGATCGACGAACATATCCACCACGTCAAGGCACGGATCGACAGCTTGCAGGCATTACAGGCACAACTGCTCGACCTGCGACAACGCTGTAGCGCGGGCGCAGACAAGGATCATTGCGGGATTTTGCAGCGTCTGGAGGTAAGCGGCTCGGTAACCGCACCCGAAGGCGAGCCCAGCCATGTGGGCAGAAGCCACGGGCATTGACCTACACCCGTAGCAGCTGCCGCAGGCTGCGTCCGAGGGCGCAGCCGTCGCAAAACCGTTGATCGCGGTACAAGCAACAGACCGCGACGCCTGACTTTACGACGGCTTCGCCGCCGGACGCAGCCTTCGGCAGCTGCTACGGATTAAGCCGGGGGGGTTACACCGCCATTGGTGCGGTCATGGGGGCGTGGTGCTGATAGCCTTCAAGGCTGAAGTCACTCGGCTCAATCAGGCCTAGCCATTCAGGCTGGTAGATACCGGTTTTAGCAAATTCCGGGACGCGATCGGAGATCACCAGTTTGGGCATCGGGAAGGGTTCGCGAGTCAGCTGCTCGTTGAGCATGTCCAGGTGGTTTTCATACACGTGGGCATCGCCGATAAAGTAGGTGAACCAGCGCGGCGTATAACCGGTCAGGCGCCCGATCAGGCTCAGCAGTGCCGCGCCTTCGGTCAAGTTGAACGGTGTACCCAGGCCCAGGTCATTGGAGCGAATGTACAGCGTCAGAGAGATTTCCCGCGTCTCGACATTCGGGTGAAACTGGTACAGCAAATGGCACGGTGGCAATGCCATCTCATCAAGCTGGGCGCAGTTCCAGCCGTGAAACAGGATGCGGCGGCTGCCGGGGTCATTGATGATGGTGTCCACGCATTGGCGCACTTGATCAATGGCTTTGTACAACACCACGTAGGCCTGACCGTCTTCTTCACCTTCAGCAATCTGGCGATAACCCTGGCTCAGGCACAGCTCGATAGCGGCCACGTTGCTGCGCTCGACTTGCTTGTAGGCAGGCCATTTACGCCATTGCACACCGTAAATTTCGCCCAGATCGTCTTCGCCCTGACGGAACGGGTTGGCCAGCCACTGTGCATTTTCATTGGCGTTTTGGTCCCATACCTTGCACCCCAGCGCGCGAAAGTCTGCCGCGCTGTTCACTGGGCGCAAGAAACCACACATCTCGCCAATGGCCGATTTGAAGGCCATGCGACGGGTAGTGATGGCCGGGAAACCTTCCTTGAGGTCATAGCGCAACATGGCGCCGGGCAGACTGATGGTCTTCACACCGGTACGGTTGGCTTGCAAGGTGCCATTTTTAATAACGTTGGCAACGAGGTCGAGATATTGCTTCATGGTTTTCCTACCGTTTGAATGCAGGGCTTCTATAAACCCTGCCATTCGAATGTATTACGCCGCTTTTTGAGCCACGGAGTCGCGCTGGTAAGCCCACCAGATGAGGAACAGGCCACCCAAAATCATTGGGATACAGAGAATTTGCCCCATCGTTACCCAACCGAATGCCAGATACCCCAGTTGTGCATCGGGAACACGGACGAATTCGACGATAAAGCGGAAGATGCCGTAAAACAGCGCGAACATCCCGGAAACCGCCATAGTTGGGCGTGGTTTACGCGAATACAGCCAAAGAATGATGAAGAGTGCCACACCTTCCAGGGCGAACTGGTAAAGCTGCGACGGATGACGCGCCAATTGTTGCGGGTCGGTCGGGAAAATCATCGCCCACGGCACATCACTGGCTTTGCCCCACAATTCGGCGTTGATGAAGTTGCCGATACGTCCGGCGCCCAGACCGATTGGCACCACAGGGGCGATAAAGTCCATGATCTGGAAGAACGACTTGTTATTGCGCTTACCGAACCACCATGTGGCCAGCATCACGCCAATCAGGCCACCGTGGAACGCCATGCCGCCTTTCCACACTTCAAAAATCAGCAGCGGGTTGGCGAGGTAAGCACTCAGGTCATAGAACAGCACATACCCTAAACGACCGCCGACAATCACACCCATCGCCACCCAGAACACCAGATCCGAGAGCTTTTCTTTGGTCCACGTGGGATCAAAGCGATTAAGGCGGCGCGACAGGATCAGCCAAGCGGCGCCGATACCGATCAGGTACATCAAACCGTACCAATGGATTTTCAGCGGGCCGATGGCCAATGCCACCGGATCAATCTGCGGGTAAGGCAGCATTACGACTCCTCGTTAGATCAGGAAACTCAAACCGACACAGAACAACAGTGCGGCAAACAGCCGTTTCAGCAGGCGCGGCGACAATTTATGGGCCAAACGCGCACCAAAACGGGCGAAAAACATACTGGTCAGGGCAATCCCGAGCAGCGCCGGCAAGTAAACAAAACCTAGACTATGCGCGGGCAAGTCAGGATTGTGCCAGCCAATGATCATGAAACTTAATGCGCCCACCAGCGCAATGGGTAAACCGCAGGCTGCCGAGGTGCCCACGGCTTGCTGCATCGGCACACTGCGCCAGCTGAGGAACGGCACCGTCAGCGAACCGCCACCGACCCCGAAAATAGCCGAGGCCCAGCCAATCACAGTGCCGGCGACCGTCAGTCCGACTTTACCGGGTACCGTGCCAGTGGCTTTGGGTTGCAGCCCCAGCGCCATCTGAAGGGCAATGACAATGGCGAATACGCCGATGATTTTCTGCAAATAAGGGCCGGAAATGGCTTCAGCTGTCAGCGCACCGATACCTGCGCCTATCAAAATGCCGACTGTCAGCCAGATAAACAGCGGCCAGCGCACAGCGCCTTTGCGGTTGTGCTCACGAATCGAATTGATCGACGTAAAAATGATCGTTGCCAATGATGTACCGACGGCCAGGTGGGTTAACACTTCGCTGTTAAAGCCCTGCAAAGTGAAGCTGAACACCAGCACCGGCACAATGATGATCCCGCCACCGACCCCGAACAACCCGGCCAGTACGCCCGCAAAGCCTCCAAGCACCAGATAGAGCAGAAATTCCATAACGCCCCCCCAAATTTGACCCGCATGGTAACGGAGCAAAGGCCAAGGCTCCACTCAATGGCGCGACACGGCAGAGCAATCTATAAGTAGTGGGGTTAAAAAAACATTAAGGAGTGCCTGCCCATGTGCCTGATTGTTTTCGCTTGGCGCCCCGGCCACGCTCAGCCGTTGGTCGTTGCGGCCAACCGTGATGAGTTTTACGCACGTCCCAGCAAACCGCTGGCCCATTGGGCCGAGTCGCCGCAGGTGTATGCCGGTCGTGATCTTGAAGCCAGCGGCACGTGGTTGGGGATTGGCCCCAACGGCCGATTTGCTGCGCTGACCAACATTCGTGAACCGCACAAGCCACCGGCCCGACGCTCACGAGGCGAACTGGTGTCTGATTTTTTGAGCGGTGACATTTCGATCGGTGAGTATTTCAAGAATGTGGGGCAACGGTCAGTGGATTACGCAGGGTTCAACTTATTGTTGGGCACCGCTGATCAACTGTGGCATTTCAATTCCAGGGATGTGACTGCACAACCCGTGGAGCCAGGACTTCACGGCATATCAAATGCTGGCCTGGATACACCCTGGCCCAAACTGCTCAAAGCCAGGGCAGCGCTGAATGAAGTGCTTGTCGACCCACAGCCTCAAGCGCTGTTGGCGCTGCTCAAAGATTCGCAGACTGCGCCCTTTAGCGAGCTGCCGGATACCGGAGTAGGGTTGGCTACCGAGAGTCTGCTTTCGAGTGTGTTTATTGCCAGCCCCACCTATGGCACACGTGCCAGCACCGCGCTGATCGTCAATGCAGACGGCTCGAGGGTTATGGTGGAACGCAGCTTTGGCCCGTCGGGGGCACGTTTGGGGGAAGTGACGTTGACGGTGTGACCGCTACCCTCACCCCAACCCTCTCCCATAGGGAGAGGGAGCTGATTCGGGGCGCTGCGCAAATCTGTTGTTGCCTTTAGTCCCCCTCCCTCAGGGAGAGGGCGCTGATACGGGGTGCTGCGCAAATCTGCTGTTGCTTTTAGTCCCCCCTCCCTCAGGGAGAGGGAGTTGATACGGGGCGCTGCGCAAAATCTGCTGTTGCCTTTAGTCCCCCCTCCCTCAGGGAGAGGGAGTTGATACGGGGTGCTGCGCAAATCTGCTGTTGCTTTTAGTCCCCCCTCCCTCAGGGAGAGGGAGTTGATACGGGGCGCTGCGCAAATCTGCTGTTGCTTTTAGTCCCCTCTCCCTCCGGGAGAGGGTTAGGGTGAGGGGCTTTTGATTTTCAGCGTGCCTTGCGCACACCTTCCGCCAGTGCCGCGCACAAGCTCAGCACACCATCCACCGCTTGCTCAGGCGTTGCAGCATTTTCGATCTTGTCGATCAACGCTGACCCCACCACCACACCGTCAGCCAGTCGGGCAATCGCAGCGGCCTGCTCCGGGGTGCGAATCCCGAAACCAACGCTGATCGGCAAATCGGTATGGCGACGCAGACGCTCGATCGCCGTGCTCACCTGCTCAGTCGTCGCAGAACCCGCACCGGTCACACCCGCTACCGACACGTAATACACAAAGCCCGAGCTGCCGGCCAAGACCGTCGGCAGACGTGCATCGTCAGTAGTCGGCGTGGTCAGACGAATAAAGTCCAGACCTGCCACCTGGGCCGGGTCGCACAACTCACCGTTGTGCTCAGGCGGCATGTCGACAACGATCAGGCCATCCACGCCCGAGTCTTTGGCCTCTGCAATAAAACGCGCCACACCATAGTGGTGAATAGGGTTGAAATAGCCCATCAGCACCAACGGCGTATCTGTGTTGCCTTCACGAAATTCGCGAACCATTTGCAGGGTTTTCGCCAGATTCTGCTTGGCGCCCAAGGCCCGGATATTAGCCAGCTGAATGGCTGGGCCATCCGCCATGGGATCAGTGAAGGGCATGCCCAACTCGATCACATCAGCGCCCGCTGCAGGCAACCCCTTGAGAATGGCCAGGGAGGTGGCGTAATCCGGGTCACCCGCCGTGACGAAGGTCACCAGCGCAGCGCGGTTTTGTTCTTTAAGGTCAGCAAAACGTGTTTGCAGGCGGCTCATCAGTGTTTCTCCTGCTGGGACTGTTCCATGTGGTGCATCACAGTTTGCATGTCTTTGTCGCCACGGCCCGAAAGGTTGACCACCATCAGGTGATCCGCCGGCAGCGTCGGTGCACGCTTGAACACTTCGGCCAGGGCATGGGCGCTCTCCAGTGCCGGGATGATGCCTTCAAGACGGCAGCATTTATGGAACGCATCCAAGGCTTCGTCGTCGGTCACCGAGGTGTACTCAACGCGACCAATGTCGTGCAACCACGCGTGTTCAGGGCCGATACCCGGATAGTCCAGGCCTGCGGAAATCGAATGTGCGTCTATGATCTGTCCATCGTCGTCCTGGAGCAGAAAAGTGCGATTGCCGTGCAGCACGCCCGGCACGCCACCATTGAGGCTGGCCGCGTGCTTGCCGGTTTCAATGCCGTAACCCGCCGCTTCAACGCCGATAATTTCAACGCTGGTGTCATCCAGAAACGGGTGGAACAGGCCCATGGCATTGGAGCCACCGCCGATACACGCCACCAGACTGTCTGGCAGACGACCTTCCTGTGCTTGCATCTGGTCGCGGGTTTCCTTGCCGATCACGGCTTGGAAATCTCGCACCATCGCAGGGTAAGGATGTGGCCCGGCCACGGTACCGATCAGGTAGAACGTGTCATCAACGTTAGTCACCCAGTCGCGCAGGGCTTCGTTCATTGCATCTTTGAGGGTGCCAGTGCCCGCCACAACCGGGATGACTTCGGCGCCCAGCAACTTCATGCGAAACACGTTGGCCTGTTGACGCTCGATGTCAGTGGTGCCCATGTAGATCACGCATTGCAGGCCAAAACGCGCGGCCACAGTGGCCGTAGCCACGCCGTGCATGCCGGCACCCGTCTCGGCGATGATGCGTTTTTTACCCATGCGCCGGGCCAGCAGTATCTGCCCGATGCAGTTGTTGATCTTGTGCGCACCCGTGTGATTCAACTCTTCGCGCTTGAGGTAAATCTTGGCGCCACCGCAGAACTCAGTCAGACGCTCGGCGAAGTAAAGCGGGCTTGGGCGACCGACGTAATCACGCTGGAAGTAGGCCAGCTCTTTAATGAACTCAGGATCAGTCTTGGCCAGCTCGTACTCACGATCCAGATCAAGGATCAGCGGCATCAGGGTTTCGGCCACGTAGCGGCCGCCGAATGCGCCAAACAGGCCATTGGCATCAGGGCCGGTACGCAAATTTGATTGGGTCATGTGACACTCCAGCTGAAAAGGTAAGAAGGTCGATGGGCCTGACTTTAACCGCGACAGCGCTGGATGAAAACCGATAAGATCGCCACAACCTGTCAGGAAAACTCACAGATACCATGAGCCGCGACCTTCCCCCTCTTAATGCCCTTCGTGCGTTCGAAGCGACGGCCCGCTTGGGCAGTGTCAGCCTTGCAGCGGATCATTTGAATGTCACCCACGGCGCCGTTAGTCGGCAATTAAAAGTGCTCGAAGAGCATTTGGGGGTCAGCCTGTTCGTGAAGGAAGGCCGCGGCCTAAAGCTCACGGACGCCGGTATCCGTCTACGCGATGCCAGCAGTGAAGCCTTTGAAAGACTGCGCAATGTATGCGCCGAAATCACACAAAGCCACGACAACGCGCCTTTTGTTCTCGGGTGTTCAGGCAGCTTGCTGGCGCGCTGGTTTATCCCCCGGCTGGGCCGCTTGAATGCCGACTTGCCGGATTTGCGCCTGCACTTGTCAGCCGGCGAAGGAGATCTGGACCCGCGTCGACCCGGCCTTGATGCGTTGCTGGTGTTTGCCGAGCCGCCTTGGCCAGCTGACATGCAGGTGTATGAATTAGCCAGTGAGCGCATTGGGCCGGTCATCAGCCCGCGTTTCGCCCGCTATGAGCAACTGCGCAAGGCACCTGCCAGCGCGCTGCTTGAAGAACCGTTGTTGCATACCACGTCGCGGCCACAGGCATGGCCAAGATGGGCGCAACAAAACGCGTTAGAGCCGGGAGATTTGAAATACGGCCAAGGGTTCGAGCATTTGTATTATTTGCTTGAGGCAGCGGTGGCGGGACTGGGTGTCGCGATCGCTCCCGAGCCGTTGGTGGCTGAGGACTTGAAGGAGGGTCGCCTGGCTGCGCCTTGGGGTTTCAAGGAAACCCCGGCACAGCTGGCGTTGTGGCTGCCCAAGCGCGCCGCAGACGGGCGCGCCCGGCAACTGGCGCAATGGCTCAAAGCTGAGCTTGCGCGCAGCGCGGCGAATTAGTTACCGCGCTTGCACATCAGAAATGCGGCCAGCAGACCCAGCGCGCCGATTGCAACACCCGCCGTGGCATAGGGATGCTCCTGCGCGTATTCGCGGGTAGCCACTGCTGTTTCGCGGGTTTTATCTTTCACTTCTTCGTATGCATCGCTGATCAGATGACGCGAGTGCTTCAGTGCGCTTTCTGCATTGCTTTTGAGCACTTTAAGCGTTTTCTGGGACTCTTCGGAAGCGTCGTGCTTGAGGCTTTCCAGAGACTTGAGCAGGCTTTCGATCTCTGCTTCCATACTTTGCAATGATGCTTTACGTAGAGAATTGCTAGCCATTGGGGCTCTCCTGCATTGATGAGTGAGGTGCTTGTTAAGTCCGACTACGGGGGTTTGAGAAAGTGCAGTTGAACTGAACTTTTCCTTTCAAATCGTCCACAAAGTATTTAGCACAATCGCTGCTAGGCTTTGATCTACGACAAAGGAGAACGTTATGTCTGACCACCACACCTACAAAAAAATCGAACTGGTAGGCTCGTCCCCGAGCAGCATAGAAGACGCCATCAGTAATGCACTGGCCGAAGCCAACAAAAGCATCAAACATTTGGAATGGTTCGAGGTGATGGACACTCGCGGGCATATCAAGGACGGCAAGGTGGCGCACTATCAAGTCACGCTTAAAGTCGGTTTCCGGATTGCCAACAACTGATCCGAAGCAAGCCTTTCGACTTGCGGACTGGCCGATTGCCATAAAGTCCGCTACACCATCAGGGTGCAACGCGGCACATACGCGTTGCACCCTTTTGTTTTGACTAGGGAATGTGACCGATGAAAAAGATTTTATTGGCGGCAGCCTTACTTAGCCTCGCCGGAACCGCGTTCGCAGCGGGCAAGCCGTGCGAAGAGCTGAAAAGTGAAATCGCCGCGAAGATTGATGCCAAGGGTGCGGTTGGCTATTCGCTGGAAGTCGTTGATAAAGGCACCAGCACTAATGGGAAAGTCGTAGGCTCGTGCGAAGCGGGCACCAAAGAAATTGTTTACAAGCGCGGTTGAGTGTCAAAAAAGCCGACATACGTGTCGGCTTTTTTGTGTCTCAAAAACGTAGGATTACGCCTCGTTTAAAACCTGCGCCAGCAACTCATAGGAATGAATGCGGTCGGCGTGCTCATACAAATCACAGGTAAAAATAAGTTCGTCCGCCTGAGTTTGCTCAACCAGCACCTCAAGTTTGGCGCGAATTTTCTCTGGGCTACCGACCATCGCCAGGCCCAAAAAGCTCATCACCGCCTCTTTCTCATGAGGCAGCCATAGACCGTCCATTGTCTCTACAGGCGCACGCTGAACCAGACTTTGACCGCGCATGAGCGCCAGAATCCGCTGGTACACGGAGGTTGCCAAATACTCGGCGCGCTCATCCGTGTCGGCAGCCACCAAGGGCACCCCGAGCATGACATAAGGCTTGTCGAGAACGGCTGAAGGCTTAAAGTGATTGCGGTAGACGCGAATCGCTTCATGCATTAAACGCGGTGCGAAATGTGACGCGAAGGCGTACGGCAAACCGCGCTCACCGGCCAATTGCGCGCTAAACAGGCTGGAACCCAGCAACCAGATAGGCACATTGGTGCCCGTTCCCGGCATGGCGATCACCCGTTGATCAGGCGTGCGTGGGCCCAGGTAACGGGCCAGCTCAGCCACATCCTCGGGGAAGTCATCTGAACTGCCGGAACGCTCGCGGCGTAAAGCGCGGGCGGTCATCTGGTCAGACCCCGGCGCGCGGCCAAGGCCCAAATCGATACGCCCCGGATACAGACTTTCAAGGGTGCCAAACTGCTCGGCAATCACCAGCGGCGCATGATTGGGCAGCATTACACCCCCCGAGCCTACGCGAATGGTCGACGTACCGCCCGCCAGGTAACCAATTAAGACTGACGTCGCAGAGCTGGCGATGCCGTCCATGTTGTGGTGTTCCGCTACCCAGAAACGGTTGTAGCCAAACTTTTCCACATGCTGTGCCAGGTCCAGCGAATTGCGCAGCGACTCGGCGGCACTGCCATTTTCACGCACAGGCACCAGGTCGAGAGTCGAGTATTTGATATCACACAAACGTGTCATGGCTGGCTTCTCCTTAGGGGACGCAGGCCATGACGCTCGCCAGAACCTGCCAGTGTTAATTCAATATGGGCATATACCCGAGTTTCAATAGCGGCCTAAGAATTGAGCTACAAAAAAAGACGATTGGTCTGACAAGGTGAACTTTGTGATGACGTCTACCCTCACACCTCCAGTCAGGCGTGAAATCTTTGCGCCGCTCTTCAGGAGGCACGTATGAGTATCAAAAAGAAAGCATCGGCTCATTGGGAAGGCGACCTTAAAACCGGCATCGGCTCCATCTCCACAGAAACCGGCGTGCTGCGCGAAGCCCCGTATGGCTTCAAGGCACGTTTTGAGGGCGGTAAAGGCACCAACCCCGAAGAACTGATCGGCGCAGCCCATGCGGGTTGTTTTTCCATGGCGCTGTCGATGATTCTCGGCGATGCCGGGCTTAAAGCGGACAGCATCGATACAACAGCCGAAGTAACGCTGGATCAGGTCGATGGCGGTTTCGCGATCACTGCCGTTCACCTTGTACTCAAGGCCAAGGTTCCAGGAGCAACCCAGGAGAAGTTCACCGAGCTGACCAACAAGGCCAAAGAAGGTTGCCCGGTGTCCAAGGTGCTCAACGCCAAAATCACCCTCGACGCGACACTGCTGAGCTAAACCGGCACTGGCTGCTCCGTTGTGCGAGAGCGCAACGCGGGTAGCCATTCGGCCCTGGGTTGCGGCAAATCAGATGCGCGGGGCGCTAAATGTGATTGGATGATCACTCATCGCGTCAGACCATGACTTAGCGTTGTGCCATAAGGGAGTTTCCACCATGAAACGTTTCGCTTTAGCTGTCATCTGCTGCGCCATGACCACCTCGATACTCGCCGCGCCAAAACCGTGCGATGAACTGAAGGCTGAAATTGAAACCAAGATTCAGGCCAATGGCGTGGCAGCCTACACATTGGAAGTCGTGACCAACGACGAAGTGCACGACCAGAACATGGTGGTGGGCACGTGTGAAAACGGCACCAAAAAGATCATTTATCAAAAGAACGACGCCTGATAGCTACGGCAAGCAGTTAACCAGTCGCTCCTCGCTCACCACCTTACCCTGGGCGTTGTACAGCCGGGCGTAAGCGTTGAATCCCAGAGAGCGAGCTTGCAGCCGGTAACGTTGTCCCGGCTGGAAGTTATCGTAATCAAGCGTGATGTAGCACAGGCGCTCCTGAGGGTCGCTGAACAGACTCCTGCCACCGACTATCACCTCGAAATCAAAACGCACCATCAACTCATGCCCGCCGGGCGTGACTTGAAAGTAGCGTCCATCTGCCACGCGCTGGCCATCCAGACGTTCGGCCATCACCAACTTGCCCGTAAGTGTCTGAAAATCGACCCACGCCATGTTCGGGTCAACCGGGGGCAGCGGTGTGCTGGCACAGGCACTGAGCACGCAGCCAACGAGCAACAATAGAAAGGTGCGCATGGCGTTATCCACAAGGTAATGAAAGACAAGCATAGCGTTCAACGCCCGCAGGTGCTGCAAGGCTGTTCTCTTGCGTGTGCTCCCAGTAGTCTTGCGTCACGCCCCCACTGGATCGCGTTATGACGCTGCGAATTCGCTACCTGTTGGCCGTCGCCATGCTGTTACTGCTCAGTGGTTGTTCCAGTGTGCGCTATTACTCACAACTGGCCAGTGGCCAATGGCAGTTGCTGAAGTCACGCGAGCCGGTTGATGCGCTGATTGCCGACCCGCAACAGCCCAGCGCATTGCGCCAGCAACTGACCCGGGCACAGGCGGCGCGCACCTTCGCCACCCAGCAGTTGCACTTGCCCGATAACCAGAGCTATCGCCTGTACGCCAATCTTCAGAGGCCCTTTGTGGTGTGGAATGTCTTCGCCACGCCTGAATTTTCACTCACGCCCATTACCCATTGCTTCCCGATTGCCGGATGTGTGGCTTACCGGGGCTATTACAGTCAGGGCGGCGCACGAGGCGAAGCGGCCCTTGCGCGCCAGCAAGGCAGAGATGTGTTTATCAGTGGCGTTGAGGCCTATTCCACTTTGGGTTGGTTCGACGACCCGATCCTCAACACCATGCTCAGCTGGGGCGATGAGCGTTTGGCGACGCTGATTTTTCATGAGTTGGCGCATCAGCGGGTTTACGTCAAAGACGACACAGAGTTCAACGAGTCTTTCGCCAGCTTTGTTGAGCAGGAAGGCACGCGCCAATGGCGAGCTCACCAAGGCTTGCCACCCCTCAGCACGACAGGCACGCAACAACGCGATCAATTTATTGAGCTGGTGTTGGGCACCCGTCAGCGCTTGCAAACACTCTATGAACAACCCTTGCCAGCGCCCGTCATGCGCCAGCGTAAAGAGCAAGAATTTGAGCGTATGCGCCATGAATACCGACAGCTTCGCGACCAGCAATGGGGCGGTAATCGCCGATATGACGCTTGGGCTAATTCGCCGATGAACAACGCAAAGCTTCTGCCGTTTGGCCTCTATGACCAATGGGTACCCGCCTTTGCTGCGCTGTTCAAAAAATCGGGAAATGATTGGCAGGTGTTCTATGCCGAAGTTGAACAGGTGGGCCAATTACCGCCTCTTCAACGCACCGCTGCTTTACGCCAGTGGGCCGCACATTAGCTGGGCTTGAACCAGCCCACCAGGGCACAAGACGCAAAGGAGCTCGTGCTGCAAGCGCCACTGCTCAGGGCTGTACGTAGTTGTGGAATATCGGCATTCATCATGTAACTCACCCCATCCTTGAAGTGCGAATTCTCGCCATAACCGCCCTGAATCATCTCCTGCAGGGCATCTTCTTTACTCCAGTCCTGTACGACCACGCGATACATTGCGGCTATCAACCCGGTGCGGTCCACGCCGTGCTTGCAGTGCATCAGCACCGGGCCGTGCGCTTGTGCTGTCTGAATGGCACGCAAAGCAGCCAATACATCAGCGTCATCGACATGATTGGTGCGATACGGCAACTGGACTGTTTTGATGGCTGAGGTTTTCAACCAGGTGTCATCGGACTCAGGCAAGAAGTTGATGACGGTGCCGATGTGCAGCTCGTCCAGCAGGGGGTTAGCGGCTTCGTCCGGTAAGGCGCTGCGGTACAAGGTCGGCGACATTTGATACAGGTTGTAGTGCTCATTAATGGGTTGGGCCCATTGATCGGGCCGCGGTGCAGTTGTCTCGTCGGCCCACGTCAGGGGCATCGCACACGCGGTTAAAAGTGTCAGGCACAACGCAATCAAAAACCGGGGCTTAGGCATTTCTATTCGACCACTTCATCTAGAAATTATTGTTGGAAGTGATCAGGTTGAGCGAATCACGATCAAAATCGCGTGAGCAGTTTGTAAAAAAATCATGACGGGGCTGATTTTAGGTGCGGCAAAATTACGCATGAAACGGTTCATCCACACGCCTGGCCTGTTAGTATTTGTAACTAATAGTTGCCTGCGTGTGCTGTTTGCCGACCGATTTCGGTCCGTGCTGCTACCAAAACGACAAACTGCCATTGAGCAGTTGTAACCCGTGATTGCCCGATGAGAGGCCCCTCGAATGTCTGATCAAGACAACCCGCGGCGTGAGTTTTTGCGCAAAACCCTGACCCTGATTCCCGTGGTCACCGTGGCCAGCACCGGTCTGGGTGGCACCATGATGATGGCGACCCCTGTAGTCGCCGCGCCTGAGCCAGAACAACGCCTTGCAAGCCCTGCTGAAGCTTACGAGCCAACCTGGTTCACCGCCGAAGAGTGGGCGTTTGTAAACGCGGCCGTAGCACGCTTGATCCCGGCTGACGAGCAAGGGCCTGGCGCACTGGAAGCGGGCGTTCCTGAATATATCGATCGGCAGATGAACACCCCCTACGCCACCGGCGCTCTGTGGTTCATGCAAGGCCCTTTCAATGCGGATGCCGCACCCGAGATGGGCTGGCAGAGCAAACTGGTGCCTCAGCAGATTTATCGCTTGGGCATTGCCGCTACGGAGGCACTGTGCAAAAAGACCTATAACTCAACATTTGCTGGCCTAGACAGCGCTACCCGAGACAAAGTGCTCATGCAGTTGGAGGCTGGCAAGCCTGCCTTCGAGAGCGTCCCGGCCAAAATGTTTTTCAGCTTTTTGCTGCAAAACACCAAGGAAGGCTTCTTTTGTGACCCCATTCATGGCGGCAACAAAGGCATGGTCGGCTGGACCATGATCGGCTTCCCCGGCGCTCGCGCTGACTTTATGGATTGGGTAGAACGCAACGAGCAGTACCCCTTCCCCGCAGTATCCATCCGCGGCGAGAGGGCTTGAGCATGTCGACCGTTATGAAAAAAGTTGATGCAGTGATTGTCGGTTTCGGCTGGACCGGCGCGATCATGGCCAAAGAGCTGACAGAAGCGGGCCTGAATGTTGTGGCCCTTGAGCGTGGCCCGATGCAGGACACTTACCCGGACGGCAATTACCCGCAGGTCATCGACGAACTTACCTACAGCGTGCGCAAGAAGCTGTTTCAGGACGTCTCGAAAGAAACCGTGACTATTCGCCACAGTGTCAACGATGTGGCGCTACCCAACCGTCAGTTGGGCGCCTTCCTGCCCGGCAACGGTGTCGGTGGCGCGGGCTTGCACTGGTCGGGTGTGCATTTTCGAGTCGACCCCATAGAGCTGCGCATGCGCAGTCATTACGAAGAGCGCTACGGCAAAAAATTCATTCCTGAAGACATGACCATTCAAGACTTCGGCGTCAGCTACGAAGAGCTGGAACCGTTTTTTGACTATGCCGAAAAAGTCTTCGGCACCTCGGGTCAGGCCTGGACCGTCAACGGCCAATTGGTGGGGCAAGGCAAAGGCGGCAATCCTTACGCGCCGGATCGCTCCCATCATTTCCCGCTTGAATCACAGAAAAATACTGTCTCTGCGCAGTTGTTTCAGAAAGCCGCCAATGAAGTCGGTTACAAGCCTTACAACTTGCCATCTGCCAACACCTCGGGGCCTTACACCAACCCGTATGGCGCGCAAATGGGGCCGTGCAATTTCTGCGGCTTTTGCAGTGGTTATGTCTGCTACATGTATTCCAAAGCATCACCTAACGTGAACATTCTGCCGGCCCTCAAGCCGCTGCCAAACTTTGAGCTGCGCCCCAATGCTCATGTGATCCGGGTCAATCTGGACAGCACTAAAACCAAAGCCACGGGTGTTACATACATCGACGCATCGGGCCGCGAAATCGAGCAACAGGCCGATCTGGTGATTTTGGGCGCGTTCCAGTTTCACAATGTGCGGTTGATGCTGCTCTCGGGTATCGGCAAACCTTACGACCCGAAAACCGGTGAAGGCGTGGTGGGCCGTAACTTCGCTTACCAGAACATGGGCACCATCAAGGCCTATTTCGATAAAGACGTGCACACCAATAACTTTATCGGCGCAGGTGGCAACGGCGTGGCGATTGACGATTTCAACGCCGACAATTTCGACCACGGGCCGCATGGCTTTGTCGGGGGTTCGCCGATGTGGGTGAACCAGGCAGGCAGCCGCCCGATTGCAGGCACCTCAAACCCGCCGGGTACCCCGGCATGGGGCAGCGCCTGGAAAAAAGCCACTGCCGATTACTACACCCACCAAGTGTCGATGGACGCCCACGGCGCGCATCAATCTTACCGTGGCAACTACCTCGATCTTGATCCGGTGTACCGCGATGCCTACGGCCAGCCGCTGCTGCGCATGACCTTCGACTGGCAAGAAAACGACATCAAGATGAACCGTTTCATGATGGAAAAAATGGGCAAGATTGCTGAAGCAATGAACCCCAAAGCCATCGCCCGTATCGGCAAGCAAGTGGGTGATCACTTCAACACCGCGTCGTACCAGACCACTCACCTCAATGGGGGAGCGATCATGGGCACCGACCCGAAAACCAGCGCGCTCAATCGTTACTTGCAGAGCTGGGATGTGCATAACGTTTTTGTACCGGGCGCATCGGCCTTCCCTCAGGGTTTGGGCTACAACCCGACAGGACTGGTGGCGGCACTGACCTATTGGTCAGCACGGGCGATTCGCGAGCAATACCTGAAAAACCCCGGCCCACTGGTTCAGGCATAAGGAGCGATGACCATGAAAGCAGTTGTTATCGCGACCCTGACCTTGTTGGGCAGTTTCTCGGCGGTTGGCGCTGAGGATGATCAGCAGGCGTTGATCAAACAAGGCGAATACCTGGCCCGTGCCGGCGATTGCGTGGCCTGCCACACGGTCAAGGGCGGCAAGCCATTTGCGGGTGGCCTGGCAATGGAAACCCCGATCGGCACGATTTACTCGACCAACATCACCCCGGATCCGAGTGGCATCGGGGCTTACAGCTTTGAGGACTTCGATAAGGCGGTGCGTCATGGTGTTGCCAAAAATGGCAGCACCTTGTACCCGGCCATGCCCTACCCCTCCTACGCTCGGGTCAATCAGGCCGATATGCAGGCCCTGTATGCTTACTTTATGAAAGGCGTTGCGCCCGTCGCGCAAGCCAATAAAGACTCGGATATTCCCTGGCCGATGAGCATGCGCTGGCCTCTGGCGATGTGGCGTTGGGCCTTTGCGCCTGCGGTAGCGGACTTCACACCGGTAGCAGGGCAAGATCCGGTCGTGAGCCGTGGCGCCTATCTGGTGGAAGGCCTTGGACATTGCGGCGCCTGCCACACGCCCCGTGCACTGACCATGCAGGAAAAGGCGCTGGGTGCCGACGATGGCAGCGCATTCTTGTCGGGTAGCGCCCCGCTGGAAGGCTGGATCGCTAAAAACTTGCGTGGCGACCACAAGGATGGACTCGGCAGCTGGGACGAAGCGCAACTGGTGCAGTTCCTGAAGACGGGACGCAGCGACCGCAGTGCGGTCTTTGGCGGCATGAGCGATGTGATTGAACACAGCATGCAGTACATGTCGCCGGCTGATTTGACGGCCATTGCCCGCTATTTGAAGTCCTTGCCTGCCGTCGACCCGGCCGACAAACCGCATAAATACGATCCCGCGGTGGCTGATGCCTTATGGAACGGGGATGACAGCAAGCGCGGTGCCGCGGTGTATATCGACAACTGCGCCGCGTGTCATCGAACGGACGGTAACGGTTACAAGCGAGTGTTCCCAGCGTTGGCGGGCAACCCGGTGTTGCAGTCAGAGGACCCGACGTCGCTGATTCATATTGTGCTCAAAGGCGGGACGCTACCGGCGACCCATACCGCGCCTTCGACCTTCACCATGCCAGCCTTTGACTGGCGTTTGTCGGATCAGGAAGTGGCCGATGTGGTCAATTTCATCCGTACTAGCTGGGGCAATAAAGGTGGGGATGTAACCGCGAAAGAAGTTAAAGCGCTGCGCGAGTAGTGACGTATGCCCCGGCCCTCTGCTGTTGAGAACAGAAGAGGGTCGGGAGCCACGGTTAACCGAAGAACCAGTAGCAAACGCTAATGGCCGCCACCACCCCAGCAAACTCGGCCAGCAGGGCACACCCCACCGCATGCCTCGCACGCTGGATACCCACGGCACCAAAATACACGGCCAGTACATAAAACGTGGTTTCCGTACTGCCCTGGACCGTCGCCGCCACCAGTGCCGCAAAACTGTCCACACCCTGGGTCTGCATGGTTTCGATCAGCAAGGCACGGGCTGCACTGCCCGAAAACGGCTTGACCATCGCCGTCGGCAGGGCGTCGACAAAACGAGTGTCCCAGCCCAGCCACTCAACCACATGACGAATGCCATCCAGGCCAAAATCCAGCGCCCCCGAAGCCCGCAACACCCCTACCGCACACAGCATGGCAACCAGATAGGGCAGCAGGTTTTTTGCCACATCAAAGCCTTCCTTCGCGCCCTCGATGAACGCTTCGTAAACCTTGACCTTGCGCAGGGCGCCAATCACCAGAAACAACATGATCAAACCAAACAGCGTCAGGTTGCCCAGCAGCGAAGACAGGCTCGACAGTGTCGCCACCGACAGACTGGCCAGCAACGCCATAAACCCGCCGAGCAGCAAAGCACCGGGTATAAGATACGCCAGCACCACAGGGTCCCACAGGCGCAAGCGCTGCATGACGGCCACCGAGAGCAGGCCTACGAGGGTAGAAGCACTGGTCGCCAGCAGGATAGGCAGAAACACCAGTGTCGGATCGGGTGCGCCCTGCTGAGCCCGATACATGAAGATGGTGACCGGCAATAACGTCAGCGATGATGCGTTAAGCACCAGAAACAGGATTTGCGCATTGGTGGCACTGGTTGGGCTGGGGTTCAGCTCCTGCAAGGCGCGCATGGCTTTTAGGCCAATGGGCGTGGCGGCGTTATCCAGACCTAAACCGTTGGCCGCAAAGTTCAAGGTAATGAACCCCAGCGCGGGATGGCCAGAAGGAACTTCCGGCATCAGGCGTTTGAACAAAGGCCCCAGCGCCCTGCCCAGCCAGTCAACGATTCCAGCCTTCTCGGCAATACGCAAAAAACCCAGCCAGAGGGTCAGCGTGCCGAACAACAGCACCATCACTTCAACCGATAGTTTGGCCATGGCGAAGATGCTTTCCACTATCGCCGCGAAAATTCCGGCATTACCACCCACAAGCCATTGGGCAAGTGCCGACACCGTAGCGACGACAAAAAAGCTGAGCCATAGGCCGTTAAGCATCGGAAAACTCCTAGAAAGTGCGACGAATAATAGCGGCCATACCCCAGAAACAACAAACCCCGGACAAGTCCGGGGTTTGGGAGTGAAGCAGCCTTAAGCGATTATTCGCCTTTTGGCAGGGCTTGCTTGCTGCGCCAGTGCGGCAGCGAGTTCCAGTAGCGTTCGCCTTTGGCCTCGTCGTACATGCCTTCCCAGCGGGAAATAACCAGTACGGCCAACGCGTTACCAATCACGTTCAGCGCGGTACGGGCCATGTCCATGATACGGTCGACACCGGCGATAAAGGCAAGGCCTTCCAGCGGGATACCCACACTGCCCAAGGTGGCCAGCAGCACCACAAAGGACACACCCGGTACACCGGCGATGCCTTTGGAGGTCACCATCAAGGTCAGTACCAGCAGCAGTTGCTGGCTGATCGACAGGTCAATGCCATACAACTGGGCGATAAAGATCGCTGCAATGCTTTGGTAGAGCGTCGAACCGTCAAGGTTGAACGAGTAGCCAGTCGGCACCACAAAGCTACAGATCGCTTTCGGGCAGCCGTAGGCTTCCATCTTCTCGATGACACGCGGCAGCACGGTTTCAGAGCTGGCGGTGGAGTAAGCCAGTACCAGCTCATCCTTGAAAATACGCATCAGCTTGAGGACAGAGAAGCCGAACAGCTTTGCAATCAAGCCCAATACTGCAAACGCGAAGAACAGAATTGCGACGTAAACCAGTACCACCAGTTTGGCCAGCGGCACCAGCGAAGCGAAGCCGAAGTTGGCTACGGTGACAGCGATCAGCGCAAACACACCAATGGGTGCGTAGTTCATGATCATGTGTGTCACTTTGAACATTGACTCAGACACGCCCTGGAAGGTTTTCACCAGCGGGTCGCGCAACTCAGCATTCAAGCTGGACAAGCCAAGACCGAACAGCACCGAGAAGAAGATGATCGGCAACATTTCACCGCGAGCCATGGCCGCGAAGATGTTCGAGGGGATCAGGTTAAGGATGGTCTCGATGAACGCATGTTCATGGGTGACCTCGGCAGCGGTGGCTGCGTACTTCGAAATATCGACCGTACCCAGGGTGCTCATGTCGATCCCGGCACCAGGCTGGAACACATTGGCAAGCACCAGACCGACCAGAATCGCGATGGTGGTCACGACCTCGAAGTAAATGATGGTTTTGAAACCGATACGACCAAGCTTCTTCGCATCCCCCACGCCTGCAATCCCGACAACCAGTGAAGAAATCACGATTGGGATCACGATCATCTTGATCAGACGGATAAAGATATCGCCTGCAGGTTGCAGAACGTTACTGATCCACCAGGCCTTTTCAGCACTGAAATGGTTGAGCAGCGCGCCGATTGCAATCCCGAGGACCAGACCTATGAGGATCTGCCAGGCGAGGCTAAGTTTTGCCTTCTTCATGTCATTACCCTTACTTCAAGTGGACTCGGGCAGAAGCACAAGCTAGAGCGCTCAGAAAGCGAAAAAAGCAGATGCTTCCACCCCCGTAGAAGGTCGCCCAAAACGAACCATACTGGCTCTTTGGCAGGCGAAAAAAGGCGCAACTATTCCCATGCAGGAGTAAACCGTCTAATGCCGTAAACGCCTACCCTATGCCGAATCGGCATGGACATTGTCAGACAAGAGCTTATGGACCCAGAGGTCAGATTGGTAATAGTAGACGACATAAGCGCCGTACACCGGCTGTTTCAAGGTCTTTTATGTAGTGCTGGGAGGGTAAATTTCAAGCTCAGCCATCAGAAATATCTGACAACACAAATCGGAAATGCAGAAGAAATGAATTTAAGGATAGTCGATATACGGTCGACGTTTCTCACCCCTGCCCGAGCCACATTCAGAATGAAAAAAAATCAACTGGCAGAAGGGATTAGGAGGATTACGAGAGGGGCAGAAAGCTGAAAACGGATGACTTCAACGCACGGTTTGAACGCCGGAACAATCGTTGCGATAGCCAACAAACTGCTTATCGCAACGTATTGCCCTGCCTGCTCTGTGTCACCGGTTAATACCAGTTGGGGTCTTTCTTCAGCTGCTCTTTAAGCAACACCTGGATACCTTCATCCGGCTCGCCCAAAAAACGATAATCGGCATGACGCGTCGGCGACTTGTCAGCAGGTAAACCTGCGGGCACCTCTACCAACATCGCGTAGGCATGTTTCTTATCAAAGCTGACAGCCACGATCAAACGCTTGTTGAGACACGTTTGCGCGGTTTCACATAAAGGACCGACCAGGTATCGGTCGCCATCCTCTGTGACCGCTGTCATTTGCTCGGCACTGCCTGAAAGGTTGATCACCCACTCAGGGAGGCGTTCTTCCTTTTTCACGACTTGCTGCCAGGCCTGCCGGTATTCAGGGTCATTAAGTAGCTGGTTAGCATGCGACTGGCCTGCATTATCGGCCAGGGCCATGGTACTGCCGCCCATCAACAGGGCGGCAACCATTGCCTTATAAGAGAGGCTGAACATACTCAGCCTTTACCGCGACGGCCAAAGATGAAGGACACCACGAACATTACCAGGAACACGACAAAGAGAATCTTGGCGATGCCGGTCGCGGTGCCTGCAATACCACCGAAGCCCAGGACAGCAGCGATGATGGCGATAATCAGGAAGGTAATTGCCCAACTCAACATGGTGATTCTCCTTATTGGTGTACGAAAGGGTAAAGCCAGTTTTGCTACTTGAGGCCCCAACCAGGGTCTCAAGGTTGTGAACACTTAAAACACCCAACGTTCCTGCACAGGTTGGGAATTGGCAATTTGCGTGTCTTCAACCGCAGCCAGATTGAATCGACCGGCGTCATATACCCGAGTGACCAAGGCATTGGATTTGATCGCGGTGAAATGCTTCTGCTGCTTATTGATCACGGAGTAAGAGGCGTCAGGCGCCTGCGCTTGCTCCCAGCGTGCATATTGCTGACCACCGATCAGCGTCACCATCAACGTCAGGCTGGCGAACAGGCCCTGTTGAAGATGCCGCGAAGAAATACGCATGCTGGCGAAACCTTGACGATTCATGCTCAAACTCCTGCCAATCGGTGGTTAATAAAGGGGGAGGTCGTCAGCGATAACCCGCTTAACAACCTCATAACTGTGTATTGCAGGGCACATGCCAAGTTTTATATAAATATAAAATCTATATATATCAATGACTTACGGAGAGATATCGAACGAGATAACGCTCATCCTGCACGATGCCTGAAAGATCGGTCGTGCGTTCTGCACGACTCGTGCGGTGCAATAAAAGAAGATCCGGGATAAACGTGGGACATGCTTCAAACGAAAAATCTGGTATAGGTACTTAATTGTTCAAAATCAGCATGTTATGGAATGCAGGGGCACCTCTTCCCTGCTAGCCTCCAAACAATCCTGAAAAATCATGCAACTTGCCCGATTATTCCGACACTAACGAAGATCACTTATTGAGGAAGGCCGGACATGGAATCAGCCAAAGAGAAACAGGGCCGCATTCTGCTGGTCGACGACGAGTCCGCCATCCTGCGCACATTCCGCTATTGCCTCGAAGACGAGGGCTATACCGTCGCCACTGCCAGCAGTGCGGCTCAAGCCGAAGCGCTGTTGCAACGCCAGGTGTTTGACCTGTGCTTTCTGGACTTGCGCCTGGGTGAAGACAATGGCCTGGATGTTCTGGCTCAGATGCGCATTCAAGCACCGTGGATGCGGGTGGTGATCGTCACTGCTCATTCGGCTGTGGATACCGCTGTCGATGCTATTCAGGCCGGCGCGGCAGATTATCTGGTTAAACCGTGCAGCCCTGACCAGTTGCGCCTGGCCACCGCCAAACAGCTGGAAGTGCGCCAACTGTCAGCACGTCTTGAAGCCCTTGAAGGTGAGATCCGCAAGCCCAAAGAAGGGCTCGATTCGCATAGCCCGGCCATGATGGCGGTGCTGGAGACCGCCCGTCAGGTAGCCGGTACGGATGCGAATATTTTGATCCTGGGTGAGTCCGGTACGGGTAAAGGCGAACTGGCCAAGGCCATTCACAGCTGGAGCAAACGGGCTAAAAAAGCCTGCACCACGATCAACTGCCCATCATTGACCGCAGAACTGATGGAGAGCGAGCTGTTCGGGCACACCCGCGGTGCGTTCACCGGCGCCAGCGAAAGCACGTTGGGCCGGGTTAATCAGGCGGACGGTGGCACGTTGTTTCTGGACGAAATTGGCGACTTTCCACTGACATTACAGCCCAAGCTACTGCGCTTTATTCAGGACAAGGTGTATGAGCGCGTGGGTGACCCCGTGACCCGCAATGCCGATGTGCGCATTCTGGCCGCCACCAACCTTAATCTTGAAGACATGGTGCGTGATGGCCGTTTCCGCGAAGATTTGCTCTATCGCCTGAATGTCATCACCTTGCACCTGCCACCGCTGCGCGAGCGCAGTGAAGACATCTTGACCTTGGCCGACCGCTTCCTGGCCCGTTTCGTAAAAGAATATGCCCGCCCCGCTCGAGGCTTCAGCGAAGCAGCGCGTCTGGCGCTGGCCAATTACCGCTGGCCGGGCAATATTCGCGAACTGCGCAACGTGGTGGAGCGCGCGAGCATTATTTGCCCTCAAGAGGTGGTCGAAATCAGCCACTTGGGCATGGCCGAACAAACGGTGCCAAACACCCCGCGCATTGGCGCAGCATTGAGCCTCGACCAGCTTGAAAAAGCCCACATCGGCGCCGTGCTGGCCACCAGTGAGACGCTCGATCAGGCCGCCAAAACCTTGGGCATTGATGCTTCTACGCTCTATCGCAAGCGCAAGCAGTACAACTTGTGAGCTCGCTGCGATGAAACTGGCGATCAAATTACGTACCCGGTTATTTCTCAGCATCTCGGCATTAATCACGGTGGCGCTGCTCGGGCTAGGGCTCGGCGTCGTCAGCGTGATGCAAATGGCCAAGACCCAGGAATTACTGATCCGCAATAACACCGTCACCCTTGATTTGGGCCTCAAGCTGCGTCAAACCCTGGGTGATCACCTCATCTTGCTGTTGCGCAATCACGAGGACCCTCAGGCGTTACAAGCCGCAACGCGCCAATATCTGGCATTGCTGGACGAGGGTATTGAACACGAGCGCAATAACAATCTGCACAGCGGCTTTGCCCAGGCCCGTATCGATTACGAAAACTTTTTAACCGCCCTGGATGAAGCGCAGCGCAATACGCTGGACCTGAGTTCTGACAGCGAACTGACCAATCGCTTCAATCAATTGCGCAACGGCTTGATTGCCGAACATCGCCAGGCACTCAATAACATCTACAACGCGCAGGCAGCGGCCCGTGACCGCGCGCTGATCATTGCCTTATTGCTGGGGCTTATCGGCCTTGCAGTATTGATCATCGGTTTTATTACCGCTCATGGCATCGCCCGGCGCTTTGGCGCACCGATCGAAGCGCTGGCCAAAGCGGCTGACAATATAGGCAAGGGCAATTTTGAAGTGGTACTGCCACTCTCTTCAGCCGCCGAAATGAACCTGCTGACACGGCGTTTCGGAATCATGGCCGAGGCTTTGCGACAACATCAGGCGACCAATGTCGATGAGTTACTGGCTGGCCAGCAACGGCTTCAAGCCGTGCTCGACAGCATTAATGACGGCTTGTTGATGGTTGATCCGCAAGGTCGCCTGGAACTATTGAACCCCGTAGCTCAACGTCAATTAGCCTGGACTGAAGCGCTTCACGGCCAATCACTGGGCGAAGCCTTCAGCCGTCCGGAACTGGACCAGCAACTCAGCACCGTTTTACGTGGCGGTAGCCTAGAGCGCGCGCCTGACGATTTGAGCGTGGTGATTGAAGGTGAAAATCGACTGCTGACCTACAGCCTCACACCTGTCAGCCAACCTAAAGGCCCCATTCTGGGCGCGGTCATGGTGTTGCATGACGTGACTGAGCAGCGCGCGTTTGAGCGTGTGCGCAGTGAGTTTGTGTTGCGCGCCTCTCATGAGTTACGCACACCGGTGACAGGCATGCATATGGCGTTTGGGCTTTTTATGGAGCGCGCGCGCTTTGACCCACAGTCCCGCGAGCTGGATCTGTTGAACACGGTCAGCGAAGAAATGCAGCGGCTCATGCAACTCATCAATGATTTGCTGAATTTCTCCCGCTATCAAAACGGCATGCAAAAGTTGTCGGTGGCACCCTGTGACATTGAGCAAATGCTCACTGAGACACGCGAGCGTTTCGCCGAAGATGCTGCAAGCAAGCTGATAGAGATCCAGATCGACCTGCAACAACCCTTGCCTGCACTTAACGCCGATCGGGCACAGCTGGATCGAGTGCTGGATAACCTGCTGGAAAACGCCCTGCGCCATACCCCAAGCGGCGGGCATATCCGCCTACAAGCTCGGCGTCATGGCGAGCGGGTCATTATCAGTATCGAAGACAATGGCGAAGGCATTGCCTATGGCCAGCAAGGGCGCATATTCGAGCCCTTCGTTCAGGTGGGCCGTAAAAAAGGCGGCGCAGGGCTTGGCCTGGCGCTGTGCAAAGAGATTGTGCAGCTGCATGGCGGGCGTATTGGTGTGTACTCCCGCCCGGGCCAGGGCACGCAGTTCTACATGGCCCTGGCGCTATAGCCTGTGGAGCAGCTCATCGGCTTTTTTGAGTGTTGAGCACGCTCAAAATGGCTGCACTTTCAGCATCCGGAGTGCCATCGAATTTCGAGGGCCGGAAATGCATCTGGAAGGCAGCCAGCACATGACGGGTAGCCACATCCAGCTCACCCGTCTGTGGGGTTTCGTAGCCCAATAGCGCCAACTGTTGCTGAAACCAGGTGATGCCAGGCATCTCGCGGGCAAATCGTGCTTGCTCGCGGGCAACGGCCTGTTCATTCGGCCAAACACCAAAGCCCGCTTGTGCTAATCGCTTCCACGGAAAAAGCGGGCCGGGGTCAAGCTTGCGCAGTGGCGCAATATCACTGTGGCCAATGATGTTTTGCGGATCGATTTTGTAGCGCGTCGAAATGTCTTTGAGCAGCTCGATCAGCGCTTGAATCTGCCCTTCGGTGTAGGGATACCAGACCCGCCCGTTGGGTGTATCTCGATAGCCTTTATTGACGATCTCGATACCAATGGAACTGGAGTTGAGCCAGGTACGGCCTTTCCATTGGCTTTCACCGGCGTGCCAGGCCCGCTGGTTTTCATCCACCAGCTTGTAAATCGTGGGTGGCGTATCGCCAATCAGGTAATGGCTGCTGACAGGGCCTGTCGTCAGTAGTTGCAACGAGTGCTCAAGTGATGTTGAGGTGTAATGAAGCACCACAAACTGCACTCGACTGTCCTGATTGGCCGAAGGATGGCTGGTATCCATACGAGGCCCGCTGGCACAGCCAACCAGCAGGGCAAGAGACATGAGAAGCGCAGGTAATTTCATGGCAGAGGCAACACAGGAAAATGTTAATGGGCCAGCATACCTTACTGATCCTGTCCGTATCTGACACCGGATGCCTTTAAAACGCAGTGCGCTGCTCGTCGGTGGGATGTTCTACCTTGCCGGAAATCGACTCGACACAATTTCGGCCTTTGTATTTGGCCTGATAGAGCGCTTCGTCGGCCCGTTTGAGCACTCGTTCGCTCCGGTCACCCGCTTTGAACGCTGATACACCGATTGAAACGGTAATGGTGACCGGCTCGCCTTTGAAGTGGAACGGGCAGGCTTCGATTGCAGCCCGCAACTGTTCGGCGAGTACAGTGCCCTCATCCAGTGCAGTGTCCGGCATTAACAGCACAAACTCTTCGCCGCCAAACCGGGCCATAAAGTCCCCTGCCCGCAGGTGTTTGCGCAGTTGAGCCGCAATGATTTTGAGCACCTTGTCACCCGCCAAATGGCCGTACCCATCATTGATGCGCTTGAAGTGGTCAAGGTCGAGCATGGCGATCAGCAGAGGAGTGCCGCGGGCTTGCCACTGAGCGACTTCCTGCGCCAAGCGCTCAGCCCAGGCGGCACGATTAGGCAAACCGGTAAGCGGGTCGATCAAAGCCTTCTTACGCTGCTCTTCGAGGTGATCACGATAACTTTGGGCCTGCTGTTCCATTTGCACCACGCGCTCGGCCAGCCCGTGCAGATGTGCCGCGACCTCTTGTTCACGCGCGTCCCGTTGCTGGCGGTGCTGGTCCAGCGTGCCCAGCAGCCCTTCAAGACGATTCTCCAGTAAATGCTTGAGACTCGGCAGGTCGACGGCGTCTTGCACGCTGCTTTGCAACCCGTCGACGTGTTCGCGCAACTGGTCATGCAGGTCAGCGGCAGCGCTGCGTCCTTCTGCGTGGCCTTCGCTCGCCGCTTGCAGGTTGTTCTGGAAGACCTCCAGACGCCCATTGAGCTGCTTCAGGTAAGCCTCGAATTCATGCTGACCACTGTCGTTCACGGCCAACATCAAAACGGCAAGATCGTCGAGAACAGGCAGCAATTCGTACCAGTTAAGGCCTTTTTCGAGACGAGATCGCAATGCCTCTGCTTGCGGCCGGTGGTGCTCGGGCAGCGACAGATCGGTGAGCAACCCGAGCAGAGTGGACTCAATATGCAGGGCAACCGAGCTGTAGGATGGCTCGGGGGTTTCGGGCAAGGCATAGACGGTGTCTGGATCGGCCAGTGCCGAGGTCTCGCCGATTTCATGGGCTGCGCTGTCGATCTGCGGTTCAGTCAGGCTACTGAGTGCTTCAGGTTGCTCCACATCAGGCGCTCGTGCGTCCTTTGGGGCTTGCTCAGCACCTATTTCCGGTACACCTGGTTCTGGCGTGGCCAACGGCTGCTCAGGCAGCCGCTGAACGTCCAATGACGTGGGGCTGTCTTCTTCATCAGCAGGTTGCTGCTCGTCAGGAATGGCATCGTTGAGGACCAGCACAGGCTCGCCGGGGTCCCTGACAGCAGAAGACTGGGGGGAGGCGACTTCACGAACTGGAGCAGGCTCGGACGACGGCTTTTCGGCCTCGTTAGCCCCGAACAGCCGTTGCAACAACCCTGGCTTGACGGGCTCGGGCTCGTGCACCTGCCGCCCCAGCACCAAACCTTGCAAGTGGCTGAGCTCGCCAAGCAACAGGGGAATTTCACGCGCTTGGGTCACCCGGCTGTCGAGCTGCTTGGCAAAAGCCTTTAACGGCTTGCTCACTTCTCGGGGCAGCGGCATGGCTTGCAGTTGGGTGACCAAGGTAGTGAGCGCGGTGCTGACTTGCTCGACACGGGTTTCGCGACGCTGCTCGGAGTCGAGCACGGCCTTTTCGAGACGCGGCAGCAAAGCCGCCAGTGCAGCGTCCATGTCATCCGTACGCACGGCTTCGCGCATCTCTTTCATGCACTGGTCGACGGTACGGTCTGTGCCCTCGGCGGCCAGTGTGCTGCGCACCAGACCACGGCGCAGCAAGTCGAGACGGGCATTCCAGCGCCGTTCAAGCTTTTCTTGTTGCTCGATACTTTTAAGGTACTTTTCTTTCCAGCGCTTGGCGTCGTCGGCGGTCATGCAAGTGGCTCATTGCCAGTCGGGCTTACCACGGGCAACGAATCGATGCCCACAGTACCGGGCAGGCGAATCTCAACCGCCACAGGCAAATGGTCAGAAATGGGTTGATCCAATACCTGCACGCGTTCAAGCGTCAGGCTGGGGCTGAGCAAAATATGGTCAAGGCAACGCTGGGGCCGCCAGCTGGGGAAGGTGGCTTCCAATTGCGGCGCCAGCAAACCGAGGTCGCGTAAAGGTGATGTTTGTAACAGGTCTGCGGCATGGGTGTTCATATCGCCCATCAGCACCTGATGCTGATAGCCGCTCACCAGCTCGCGGATATAGGCCAGTTGCAGCGTTCGTGTTTTGGTACCCAGCGCCAAGTGCATGATCACCACGGCCAACGCATCTGGACCTTCACCAAAACGAACCAAAATGGCACCACGACCCGCAGGGCCGGGCAGGGGATGATCTTCAATCGCGGAAGGACGCAGCCGGCTGAGCACGCCGTTGCTATGTTGGGCCAAGCGACCGAGGTTGCGATTGAGTTGTTGATACCAATAGGGGAATTCACCCTGCTGGGCAAGGTACTTCACCTGATTGACGTAGCCAGATCGATGGCTGCCGCCATCCGCTTCTTGCAAGGCCACCAGATCAAAGTCGCTCAGCAAGTCGCCTATTTTATCCAGGTTACTGGTGCGCCCTTTGTGTGGCAGCACGTGCTGCCAGCTGCGGGTCAGATAATGGCGGTAACTTTGCGTGCTGTTACCAACCTGAATATTGAAACTGAGCAGCCGTAAACGTCGATCATCCGGCAACACGCTGGTTGCCAGATGATCCTCATTGACCTGCGCTTCGTGCAGGCCAACGATTCGTTCGCTTCTCCAGCGGCGCATAGAGAAGGGCGCCGCTTAGTTTGTAGCCGCTTTGGCTGCGCGCTCTTTGGCGATCAATTGATCAGCGACGTTCAAAGCCTGCTCAGGACCACCCGCCGTGCCGAGGTCAAAGCGGTATTTGCCGTCAACGACCATGGTCGGCACACCTGAAATTTCATATTTCTTGGCGAGCTCTTTGGCTTTGACAATCTGACCTTTGATCGCAAACGAGTCGAAGGTCTGCAAGAACTTTGCTTTATCGACGCCCTGAGTGGCCAGGAAATCAGCCATTTCTTCCTTGTCGGTCAGACGCTTGCCTTCTTTCTGGATAGCGTTGAAAACTGCCGCATGTACCTTGTGCTCAACGCCCATGGCTTCAAGGGTCAGGAACATTTGACCGTGTGCGTCCCACGGGCCGCCAAACATAGCGGGCAGGCGGACGAAATTCACATCAGAAGGCAGTTTCTCGGCCCAAGGGTTAACGACGGGTTCAAAAGCGTAGCAATGGGGGCAGCCGTACCAGAACAGCTCGACCACTTCGATTTTGCCGGGCACGGCAACGGGTACAGCGCTGTTCAGCTCAATGTATGTTTTACCCGCTTCGAGCGGTACATCTGCAGCTTGAGCGGTCATGCCAAACAGAGTGGCACTGACGAGAGCGGCGCTGAGAATCAGGTTACGCATGCTTTACTCCTGGACATAGTGAAGTCGCTTCAACGTGACCTGTCTGACAGGCCTGTTATAACTTGAGTTCGGTAGTGTAGCGGTAGATGGTACGAAAAAGGGCAGCCTAAGCTGCCCTTTCAGGTTCACAGTCATACATTAAACGATCGTTAACGTCGCTAAAATCACCGGCCATTGGCGCTGACGCCCGTTCAAGCTTCAGTGCAGACCTTGAATGTAACTGGCCAGCGCCTTGATGTCCTTGTTACTCAGCTTGGCTGAAATACTGCGCATGGTCATAGAGTCGCCGTCATTGGTGCGGTCGCCTTCGCGAAAGCCAATGAGCTGTTTCTCGATGTAGTCGGCGTGCTGGCCTCCCAGATGCGGGAAGCCGGCAGGTGCATTACCAACGCCATCTGGCGAATGGCAGCCCGTGCATGCGGGTAAGCCTTTGCTTAAGTCGCCACCGCGGAACAGCGCCTGGCCGCGCTCAACCAGTTTCGGGTCAGCAGCACCGACCGAGTTTTTCTGTTTGGCGTAATACGCGGCGATGTCCGCAAGATCCTGCTCGCTCAGGTTGGTCAGCTGACCGGTCATTTCCAGCACCTGACGCTTGCCATCCTTGATGTCGGTCAGTTGCTTGAGCAGGTAGCGTTCACCTTGCCCTGCGAGTTTCGGAAAGTTGGGGGCCGCGCTATTGCCGTCCGGGCCATGACAGGCACCACATACGGCGGTTTTTGCCTGGCCGGCTGATGCATCGCCCACAATGGCGGCACTTGCCGCTTGAGCCATACCGGTCACGCCAAAGGTCAACAGCAGACTCACGAATAATTTGTTCATCAGCTAATCCAACTACGGCTAAGGGTTAAAGAGTTGTGGCCGGGCTTACTCTGTCATCCAGAGGATGAATCTTCGGTAATCCTCGGCACAGCGGTCCATGCACACACTTCACGCGGCGGCATCGCCTTGAAACCCTGAGTCACGCGCTGTAACAGCGTCTGCGTACCTTGCTTGAACATGGCGTGCGCCGGTTAAAGGGCTACAAACAGACCTGCATGGCAGACAAATTAACGCGGTTGAGCACGGTCTCCGATTGCGGTGTAGCCTCAATGCTGACAAATGGCATCAAGACACGGGGAGCTGGCTGCGTTCTAATGCGCAACATGATTTTTGCTCCCGCGTACTTCATCCTGCGCTGGGACAAAGCACACACAAAATCTGCGGCATTATATACTGGCGCCACTGAAACGGAAACGACACGCTCGCCGCGTCCCTTCCTGACGCCGCTCACATCGGAAATCCCATGCAACTCAAGAATCCCATTCTCGGTCTGTGCCAACAGGCTACCTTTATGCTCAGCGCTGCCAAAGTGGAGCAATGCCCTGACGACGAAGGTTATGAAGTCGCGTTTGCCGGGCGTTCCAACGCCGGCAAGTCCAGCGCACTCAACACTTTGACGCACGCCAGCCTGGCCCGCACCTCGAAAACACCAGGCCGTACCCAGTTGCTCAACTTCTTCAAACTGGACGAAGAACGTCGCCTGGTTGACTTGCCGGGTTACGGCTACGCCAAGGTGCCTATCCCGTTGAAGCTGCACTGGCAGCGTCACCTTGAAGCCTATTTTGGCAGCCGCGAAAGCCTCAAAGGTGTGATTTTGATGATGGACATCCGTCATCCAATGACAGATTTCGACCTGTTGATGCTCGACTGGACAGTTTCCAGCGGCATGCCGATGCATATTTTGCTGACCAAGGCTGACAAACTGACGTACGGCGCTGCGAAAAATACGCTGCTCAAAATCCAGTCTGATATCCGCAAACAGTGGGGCGACGCCGTCACTATCCAGCTGTTCTCCACGCCAAAGCGCATGGGCCTGGAAGAGGCTTACACCGTGCTGGCTCGCTGGATGGAGCTGCCCAACAAGGGCGAAGAGCTGGTTGAAGAGACGGCAGAGTAAGAAATTGCAGGCAAAAAAAACCCCGGACTTCGTATTGGGGGAGAAGTTCGGGGTTCAAGTGCTGGACCGCTAGGGCGTGGTCCAGCAATCTGCCAACACTTAACACAACATTAGGAGCATTGAAGGGCTTCAGCAGCCATTCAAAAAATCTGAGTCGTGTTGGGCAGATTTAGTTCCTTGGGGCAGAAAATAATTTCGCCGCCAGAGCGAACTCGCTGACTGTTACTTGCGGAGGGTTTTGACCCCCTCAGGTGTACCCAGCAGCAGCAAATCAGCCGGACGGGCCGCAAACAGCCCGTTGGTAACAACACCCACAATGTTGTTGATTTGACGTTCCAGCTCCACCGGGTTGGTGATCTGCATGTTGAACACGTCAATGATGATATTGCCGTTGTCTGTCACCACGCCTTCACGGTAAACCGGGTCACCGCCCAGCTTGACCAGCTCACGGGCCACGTGGCTGCGGGCCATGGGAATCACTTCTACCGGCAACGGGAATGCGCCCAATACAGGCACCAGCTTGCTGGCATCCGCGATGCAGATAAATGTTTTGGCCACCGCCGCGACGATCTTTTCGCGGGTCAGAGCTGCGCCCCCGCCTTTGATCAAGTTCAGGTGTTCGTCGCTTTCATCGGCCCCATCAACGTAAAACTCCAGGTCAGTGACGGTGTTCAATTCGTATACGGGAATGCCGTGGCCTTTAAGGCGTGCAGCGGTCGCTTCAGAGCTGGCCACTGCGCCGTCGAATGCACCTTTGTGCAACGCCAGGGCGTCAATGAAGCAGTTGGCCGTGGAGCCGGTACCGACACCAATGACGCTCTTGTCATCCAGCTTTGGAAGGATGAAGTCGACAGCAGCCTGGGCAACGGCCTGCTTGAGTTGATCTTGAGTCATACGGGCTCCGGAGCGGGACTGAAAACAGAAAGCGCGCATTATACGGTGATGTGCACGGGATCAAATGCCCCAATAGGTGCCGATTGGCAGTTATCCACAGAAGAGGTGAAAACCTTTCGACTGATACCAGCCTCTAAAGACTGAAGGAAGTATCAGCCACAATTAATGACTTTTTGGTTATTAACAAATAGCTTCTTATTCCTTAGCGAATCTAAAAAGCGTCCCTATACTGACTCGGTAACACACCAACAGCAGGAGGCGCCCCCCATGGGAAACGAGTCGATTCGCTATCTGATAGTGCCGGGCTGGCAAGGTTCGTCTGACGATCATTGGCAAACCCACTGGCAAAATAGCTTGCCGAACAGTGCCCGTGTGGAGCAGGCCGACTGGCTGACCCCGCGCCTCGAAGACTGGGTTGCAGCACTCGCCGAGGGCATCGCCTGCGACAGCACGCCGGTCATTTTGATTGCCCATAGCTTGGGCTGCATCACTGTCGCGCATTGGGCCCAGCGTGCGCCTGCCAGCCAGATCAGTCAGGTACGCGGGGCATTGCTGGTCGCCCCGGCCGATGTCGAACGACCCACCTGCGCCCCGGCCTTGCGTAACTTTGCACCGATCCCTGCTCAACGGTTGCCGTTTCCCAGCCAGATTGTCAGCTCCGACAACGACGCTGCCGTCAGCGCCACCCGGGCAATGGAATTCGCTCAGCAATGGGGTGCCAAGATCGGAATTATCAGCGGCGCCGGTCATATCAACGTCAAATCCGGGCATCAACGCTGGGAGCAAGGATTCGCATACCTTTACCACCTGCAAACCCGCATCGAGCACGACGCCCTGCGCCGCGCGTAATTTTTAGTAACGCCCGCGCCCACCCTACGGCGGCGGGCGGGAGCCTGCCATGAGCCTGCACGAAACCTTTGGCCAGCCATTGCTGACCTTTCCCGACGCTGAAAAAAGCCCACTGAGCATCCGCGCCAAGGCACTGGTGTTTGTCGACCCGCGCTCGCGTCAGTTGCGCGACGACCTGGAGCGTTTAGCGCCGCGTGCGCTGCCCGTGTTGATACGCGGAGAAACCGGCAGCGGCAAGGAACTGCTCGCCCGGCACATTCACCGGGCCAGCGACCGTACAGGTCTGTTTGTTTCAGTGAATTGCGGGGCAATCAGCCCGACTTACGCTGACGCGGAGCTGTTCGGCTACGCCCCGGGGGCGCACACCAGTTCGGCCAGCAGCCGCGCGGGCTGGTTCGGCTCTGCCAATGGCGGCACTTTGTACCTGGATGAAATCGGCGATTTGCCACAGGCCATTCAGGTCAAACTGCTCGCCGCGCTTGAAACTCATGAAGTGACGCGGGTAGGGGCCCACCATCCCAACCCGGTGGATGTGCGTCTGGTGGCCGCTACCAGCATCGATCTGGCGCAAGCAGTAAAGGCTGGCAAGTTCCACGAACGCTTGTACCACTACCTCAGTGAAGGCCGTCTTGACTTGCCGGCCTTGCGTGAGCGGGTGGGCGATATTATGTCGTTGGCCGAATACTTTTTGGGCATCTACAGCCAGCGCTTGAACCTGCCCGTGCCATTTATCACTGACAGCGCACAACGTGTGCTGGAGCGTCATAGTTGGCCGGGCAATACCCGGGAGCTGGAAAATGTGATTCATTTTGCGTTGCTGGTGAGCACGGGCGATGAGATTTTGCCGGAGCATTTAAACCTGCCTGATTCGCTCAGCCAGATTGAAGCCTTCGTACAGGGGGCGACTGCACAGGAATTGGCGGCTCTGAAAAAATTGCTGGCTTGAGTGCCAAAAGGCAAGTGAACAAAATGGAATAACAAGCTGAATAAATATTATTGTTCGGGAATAAAGATTCTCGGTATTGTCCGCTTCGTCTTCCAAAAAAACCGTCAATCAAGCGGTCACTGACTTAAGGGCATTGCATGAAAAAGGTTCTGTTGTTTACCGCATTGGCGGCTGCTTTAACGGCAGGCCTGGCGCAAGCGGGCGAAAAACTGGTAGTGGCTGCGACCCCGGTTCCGCACGCCGAAATCCTTGAGCTGATCAAGCCGACCCTCGCCAAAGAAGGCGTTGACCTGGAAATCAAAGTGTTCACTGATTACGTGCAGCCCAATGTGCAGCTCGCTCAGAAGCACCTGGACGCCAACTATTTTCAGACAAAGCCTTACCTGGACAGCTTCAACAAAGGTAAAGGCACTGATCTTGAGACAGTGATCGGCGTTCACGTAGAACCGTTCGGTGGCTACTCGAAAAAATACAAAAGTCTGGCTGAACTGCCCGATGGCGCAACGATTGCCATCCCTAATGAAGGCAGCAACAGCGGCCGCGCTTTGATTCTTCTGCAAAAAGCCGGTTTGATCGAACTTAAAGATCCGACTAACGCTGTTTCTACGCCAAGGGACATTGCCAAGAACCCGCACAATTTCAAGTTCAAAGAACTTGAATCCGCCATGCTGCCGCGCGTACTCGACCAGGTTGATCTGGACATGATCAACACTAACTACGCACTGGATGCCGGTCTGAAGCCGAGCAAAGATGCATTGATTATCGAGGGCGCGGACTCGCCATACGTAAACTTCCTGGTGGCTCGCCCCGATAACAAGGACAGCGCTGCAATACAAAAGCTGGCCAAGGCGCTTACCAGCCCTGAAGTAAAAGCGTTTATTGCAAAAAAATACGACGGCGCGGTGTTCCCAGCGTTCTAAATTACCCCGCACGTCACTGAAAACGCCGACAGCATTGTTATTGCTGTCGGCGTTTTTTTTGTTGTCTGCAAAACTACCTACCTCTTTCAACAGGTAGTCAATTTTTGGCCGCAGGTCGACTCTACAGCTCTATTACGTGAGGAGTCGCCATCATGGCCCAAAGAAACGGATTGATAAAAACCTACGCCTACGACCCGCTTGACCGGCTCACGGAGGCACACACTGGACACCTCAAAAATGAGCAGTTTTTCTATAATCACGAGCGTCTGATTACCGAGAAGGAAGGGGGCGTAACCCGTTCGTTGATGCACGCAAAAAATCAATTGTTGGCGCAGACGTACGTCGACAATCAGTCGTGTGAGACAACGCTTTTGAGCACCAACCGCCAGTGCAGTGTTATACATTCGGTTAGCCATTCAGAAGTGCGCCGGCAAGCGTTCACGCCTTTTGGGCACCATCACATTCAGGAAGGGGTGAACGGTTTGCCAGGCTTTAACGGCGAGCGACCTGACCCGCTCACCGGGCACTATCATCTGGGTAAAGGGCATCGTGCTTATAACCCGCATCTGATGCGTTTCAACAGCCCGGACCAATTGAGCCCTTTCGATGCAGGCGGCCTGAATGCTTACGCTTATTGTGCGGCAGACCCTGTTAATCGGTCCGATCCCAGTGGCCGGGCGTCTCTTAACGATATTCTTATCGCGGGCCTGGGCGTGGTCGGTGTATTGGGGGGCAGCCTGGGTATGTACGCCACTCTAAAAGCCGCGCGCGCAATGAAAACAACCCAGCTCAGTACCGCTGTGGCGGCAAAGGTCGCCGGCTCGGCGCTGACTATCTCTGGCGGTTTGGTCGGGGTTACTCGACTCTCAATGGGGGCCGCAGGAGAAGAAACGGGTAAAAGCGGTATGGTTATTGCGACTACCATTTTGGCTTTGTCGGGGCTTGGACTTTCCGCATATGGGACCCGCCTCGGTGTGATGAACGCTCGGCGTCAGCGGAAGTTGGCCAATATTAAAATCGGTTCGAATTCGAATTCGAATTCAAACATAAGTACCTCTTCGAGCAACCCCCCTACCGTTGACACTCCCCTGTCCGCCACATCATCAGGGTCGGAAACGGCATCCAATTACAGTGGTTCAAATACGCTTGCCTCTGCACCGTCCCAGAGCCAACTCCTGAATGACGTTATCGTGATGCAAAACAGAAAGATGTTCGAAATGATACCGAGCAGTAAAAAACAAATCACAACCAAAAGCGGCCTTGTCAGACGCGATTCAATTTGATCTGCCCCTACACCAAACCCGCTACTTCAGTTCAAGGCCAGCGCCAATAAGACTCACACAGTTACTGAACCCTGTTCTACGCTGTCAGTCGTATCGGAATGTTAATCAGCATCACGCAAAGGAGCTTGCATGGCGGGTCCACTGAAGACGAGCATTTTGGGCTTGAGCCTGTTGGTATTCCTGACAGCGTGCAGCAAGGAAGGCCCCCAAGCACCGCTGGCACCACGGGTGTATGTGCAGCAAGTGAGCACCCGCGAGCTTGCGCCCCCCATTCAGCTCAGCGGTGATATTCAAGCGCGGGTTGAAACCCAACTGTCCTTTCGCGTGGGCGGCAAGATTATCGAACGCAAGGTGGATGTGGGCGACCATGTCCAGGCCCATCAGGTGTTGGCCCGCCTTGACCCCAAAGACCTGAAAATCCAGGTCGAAACCGCGCAAGCTGGGGTCAATGCGCAACAAGCCCAAGTGGTGCAAACCCGCGCTGCGTTTATTCGCCAGCAAAAATTGCTGCCCAAGGGCTACACCAGCCAAAGCGAATACGATGCGGCCAATGCGGCCCAACTGAGTGCAAAAAGCGCGTTGGCTGCGGCGCAGGCGCAACTGGCCAACGCCCGCGAACAACTCAGTTACGCTGATTTGGAAGCGGAGGCGCCGGGGGTGATTACGGCGCGTCAGGCCGAAGTCGGGCAGGTGGTGCAAGCCACCATGCCGATTTACACCCTGGCCCGGGATGGCGCCCGCGACGCGGTGTTCAACGTGTATGAATCGCTGTTTATCGAACCGCCCAAAGACCCCACCGTGCAGGTCACGTTGCTGAGCAACCCGGCCATTACCGTGAAAGGCCAGATTCGCGAAATCACCCCAACGGTGTCGGCACAAAGTGGCACCCTGCAAATCAAGGTGCAGCTGGACGCACTGCCCAAAGGCATGGATTTGGGCTCAATAGTGACCGTTAACCTCACCCCGCACCCAAGCCCCAGCATCGAGTTGCCGTGGTCTGCCTTGACCAAAGACGTCAGCGAACCTGCCGTGTGGATTACCGATGCGCAAAACAATGTGCGGCTCCAGCGCGTCAAAGTCGGTCGCTACCTGACTGGCAGCGTGATTGTCAGCGAGGGCCTCAAGGATGGAGAAAACGTCGTGGTCGCAGGCGGTCAATTGTTACACCCCGGCATGAAAGTCGAAGTTGCCCCCCTCCCGGCACAGGGGACGCAATTATGAGCCGTATTTCCCGCCACCCGTTATGGCTGCTACCACTCGCCGCCATACTGCTGGGCTGCTCTGAAAAAGAAGCGCCTGAGCCTGTCCGTCCAGCCTTGTATGTCGTGGCGCACCCCTTGCTCATCGACAACCTGGGACGCTTTGCCGGCACGATCGAAGCGCGCTACGAGAGCACCTTGGGCTTTCGGGTGCCGGGCCGCATCGTGCGGCGTAATTACGATGTCGGGGCGGTGGTCAAAGAGGGCGATATTCTGGCTAACCTCGACCCCACCGATCAGCAGAATCAGTTGCGTGCAGCCCAAGGCGATCTGGCTAAAGTGCAGGCCCAGTTGATCAACGCCCAAGCCAACGCCCGCCGCCAGCAAGAGCTGTTTGACCGAGGTGTGGGCGCTCAGGCGCAACTGGACACGGCGCAAGCAGATCTCAAAACCACGGCAGCCTCGGTGCAGCAAGCCCAGGCGGCCGTCAATCAGGCCAAGGACGAGCTCAGCTACTGCAACCTGCGCGCTGATCATGACTCCGTCATCACTCAATGGCAGGCCGAGGCCGGGCAAGTGGTGAGCGTCGGTGAGTCGGTGGTCACACTGGCCCGTCCTGAAATCAAGGAAGCCGTGATTGATCTACCGGGGCCGTTGGCCGAAGCGCTACCCAAAGGTATCGAGTTCCGCGTCGCCGGTCAGCTCGACCCTGACGTCAACACGCTGGCCCATGTGCGAGAAATCGCTCCGCAAGCCGACAGCGCCACCCGCACCCGGCGTACGCGCCTGACTCTGGATCAAACGCCGCCAGCCTTTCGTTTGGGCAGCTCGGTCAGTGTGACCGTCAGCTCACCGATTGCCCAACACTACTCATTGCCGCTCACTGCCGTGCAAGAAACTGACGGTCACGCCCGCGTGTGGATCATCGACAAAACCACCTATACCGTTACCCCGCAGAACGTCAACATACTGCGCCGCGGTCCAAAAACCGTGCTGCTGGAAGGGGGACTGAAAGACGGCGATTACGTGGTCAGCTACGGCGTACACAGCCTTAAGCCTGGACAGACCGTCAAACTCGATAAGGAAAGCGCGCAATGAATGGGAAGTTCAACCTGTCCGAGTGGGCGCTCAAACATCAGTCTTTTGTCTGGTATCTGATGTTTATGGCCGCCGTTGCCGGGATCTTTTCTTACATCAATCTGGGCCGCGCAGAAGACCCTTCCTTCGCCATCAAAACCATGGTGATCCAGGCAAAATGGCCGGGCGCTACGGTCGATGAGACACGCCTGCAAATCACTGATCGCATCGAGAAAAAGCTCGAAGAACTGGATTCGCTCGATTACGTGCAAAGCTACACACGGCCGGGCGAATCGACAGTGTTTGTGTTCCTCAAAGACACCACTAAAGCGGATGCCATTCCGCATATCTGGTATGAGGTGCGCAAAAAAATCGGCGATATTCGCGGCGACTTCCCCCAAGGCATTCAAGGCCCTGGGTTCGACGATGAATTCGGTGATGTGTACGGCACCATCTTCGCCTTTACCGGCGATGGCTTTACCATGCGCCAGTTGCGCGATTACGTCGAAAAGGTACGCACAGGTATTCGCGACGTGCCCAATCGCGGCAAGATCATGACCATCGGTGAGCAGGACGAAACCTTCTACCTGGATTTCTCCACGCGCAAACTGGCCGCACTGGGCCTCGATCAGCAACAGGTACTCGAAAGTCTGCAGGCACAGAATGCCGTAACCCCGGCGGGTGTTATCGAAGCGGGGCCGGAGCGCATGTCAGTGCGCACCTCGGGCCAATTTCACAGCGTGGCCGACCTTGAGGCGGTCAACCTGCGGGTCAACGACCGCTTTTATCGACTGGCCGACATAGCAGACATTAGCCGCGGCTACGTCTACCCGGCCACGCCGATGTTCCACTACAACGGCAAACCTGCCATCGGGCTGGCCATTGCCATGGTCGATGGCGGCAACATCCAGGAGTTCGGCCAACAACTGCAACAACGCATCAACGACCTGACCGCAGAACTGCCGGTAGGCGTGGACGTGCACATGGTGTCCGATCAGGCGCAAGTGGTTGAAGTGGCCGTGAGCGGCTTTACCAGTGCACTGTTTGAAGCCGTGATCATCGTACTGGCCGTGAGCTTTATCAGCCTGGGCCTGCGCGCAGGGCTGGTGGTCGCCATTTCGATTCCCTTGGTGCTGGCCCTGGTGTTCGTGTTCATGGAGTTCACCGGGATTGCCATGCAGCGTGTGTCGCTGGGGGCACTGATCATCGCCCTGGGCCTGCTGGTGGACGACGCGATGATCACGGTAGAAATGATGATCACGCGGCTCGAACTGGGCGAAACCAAGGAACAGGCTGCGACATTCGCCTACCATTCCACGGCGTTTCCGATGCTCACCGGCACCTTGGTCACGGTGGCCGGCTTTGTGCCCATCGGCCTCAACAACAGCTCGGCCGGTGAATACACCTTCACCCTGTTCGCCGTGATTGCCGTCGCGATGTTGGTCTCCTGGGTGGTGGCGGTCTTGTTCGCCCCCGTTCTGGGCGTGCATATCCTCAGCGCCAAGGTCAAACCCAAACCCGAAAAACCGGGGCGTCTGGCCCAGGCCTTCGACACCGGCCTGTTGTGGTGCATGCGCAATCGCTGGTGGACCATTGCCGCGACGGTATTGATGTTTGTGCTGTCGATAGTCGGTATGACGTTTGTACAAAACCAGTTCTTCCCGGCCTCTGACCGACCGGAAATACTGGTCGACCTGAACCTGCCGCAAAATGCCTCGATTGAAGAAACCCTCAAAGTGACCCAGCGCTTTGAAGACACCCTCAAGGGTGACCCGGACATCCTGCGGTGGAGCTCCTATATCGGCGAAGGGGCGATTCGTTTCTATCTGCCACTGGACCAGCAACTGCAAAACCCCTTCTACGCCCAACTGGTCATCGTCAGCACCGGGCTTGAAAGCCGCGATGCCCTGATGGACCGCCTGAACAAACGCCTGCGCGAAGATTTCGTCGGGGTCGGCAGCTTTGTGCACACACTCGAATTGGGCCCGCCCGTTGGGCAGCCCCTGCAATATCGGGTCAGCGGCAGCAATGTCGATCTGGTGCGCAAGTATTCTCTTGATCTGGCCTCGATACTCGACGCCAACCCCAACGTGGGCGAAACCATCTTTAACTGGAACGAACCGGGCAAGGTGCTGCGTGTCGACATTGCCCAGGACAAAGCCCGGCAGTTCGGGCTGTCGTCCGAAGATGTTGCGCACGTAATGAACAGTATTGTCAGCGGCGCGGCCGTGAGCCAGGTCAAAGACGATATCTACCTGATCAACATTGTCGGTCGGGCCATTGGCAATGAACGCGACACCCCGCAAACCCTGCTTAACCTACAGATCACCACCCCGAGCGGCACCTCCATCCCGCTGCTGGCATTTGCCACCGTGCGCTATGAACTGGAGCAGCCGCTGATCTGGAGCCGTGACCGCATCCCCACCTTGACCCTCAAGGCCTCGGTGCGCGGTTCAATCCAACCGACGGATCTGGTCGCACTGCTCAAACCTGAGGTCGATAAGTTCGCCGCTAACCTGCCGCAAGGCTACACCCTGCAAACCGGCGGTACAGTCGAACAAAGCGCCAAAGCCCAAGGCCCTATCGCCAAAGTGGTGCCCTTGATGCTGTTTCTGATGGCCACTTTCCTGATGATCCAGCTACAAAGCGTGCAGAAAATGTTCATCGTGGTGAGTGTCGCGCCGCTGGGCCTGATCGGTGTGGTACTGGCGCTCGTGCCCACCGGTACGCCGATGGGCTTCGTGGCGATATTGGGGATCTTGGCGCTGGTGGGCATCATCGTGCGTAACTCGGTGATTCTGGTCACCCAGATCGACCAATACGAACGGGACGGCTATGACCCGTGGCACGCCGTGCTGCAAGCCACCCAGCACCGTCGCAGGCCTATTCTGCTGACTGCAGCGGCCGCCAGCCTGGGCATGATCCCTATCGCTCGGGACGTGTTCTGGGGGCCGATGGCCTACGCCATGATCGGCGGCATCATCTCAGCCACCTTGCTGACCCTGTTGTTCCTGCCAGCGCTGTATGTGGCCTGGTACAAAATAAAGGAGAACAAAAACCCACCGCCTGCGCATGCATGAGATGACTCTCAGGAGCCGTCGGTTGAGGCTCCACAAAGCTTCATCCAATTTGGTAGACGCTTGTAGTCGCTGACGAAGGCTGCGATCGAGCGAGAAGCGGTCGCGAAATGAGGCACCTTGTTGCGTCAGGTTTTAGGGCGGCTTTGCCGCCCATCGCAGCCTTCGTTCCTCGTCAGCGGCTACAAACCCAGCTTGACCCGCAACAGAGTACCTACAGGGATTATTGTGAATTTACGAATACCGCTATCAAATTCACCCTCTTTATCCCTGAAAACTGACATGTAAACCTAGCCCCACGCCTAAGACATTACGGAGTGTTGCCATGAGTACATCCAACCCTAAAGTCGCCCTCATCACGGGTGCTTCACGTGGTATCGGCGCTGTCATTGCCCAACAACTGGCCAAAGAAGGTTTTGCTGTCGTCATTAACTACGCCAACAGCGCCAGTGAAGCCACTGCACTGGTGGCCGAATTGCGCGAGGCCGGGCATCAGGCCATTGCGGTGCAGGCCGATGTGGCCAAAGCCACAGACGTGGCGCGGTTGTTTGATGAAACCGAACAACAACTGGGCAAGGTTGATGTATTGGTTAATAACGCCGGTGTGCTCAAGGTTCTACCCTTGGCTCACTACAGCGACGAAGATTTTGAACAGACCTTTAACATCAATACACGAGGCACCTTCAACACCTTGCGTGAAGCGGCTACCCGGCTGAACAGCGGCGGGCGAATTGTTAATTTTTCAAGCAGTACGGTGGGCATGAACCTGCCCGGTTATGCGGTGTATATCGCCAGCAAGGCGGCGGTAGAGTCGCTGACCCACGTGTTTGCCAAAGAATTACGAGGTCGCCAAATCACCGTCAACGCCGTAGCACCGGGGCCGGTGGCGACTGAATTGTTCATGCACGGCAAGACCGAAGAACAAATTGAGGCGTTTTCAAAAATGCCGCCTCTGGAGCGTTTAGGTCAGCCGCAAGACATTGCCAATATCGTCTCGTTCCTGGTGAGCCCGGCGGCAGCATGGGTCAACGGGCAGGTATTGAGGGCCAATGGTGGGCTGGTTTAAACGGTATTGGCGTTAATACAAACAAAACCCACTAAAAAGCCGCTTTTCAGCGGCTTTTTTGCGCAAGATCGCTTATTTCAAACCCGACATCTTCTCAATGGCGGACTTCAACTCGGCATCTGAACATTCAGCACAGGTGCCTTTAGGCGGCATGGCGTTCAACCCGGTAATGGCCTTGGCCAAAAGCCCATCTAGCCCGCCTTCCTTGTCTGCACGTTCTTTCCAGGCGGCGGTATCACCCACTTTGGGCGCACCCAATAAGCCAATGCTGTGGCAAGCGGTGCAATGGGTTGCAATGATGTCGTCAGCCGATTTAGCAGCACCTCCGGTAGAAACGGCCACGTCCATCCCTTGGCATTCCTGACCCTGCACGCACACTTTACCCACCGGTTCGAGACGCTTGGCAATGTCGTCGTGGGTGGAGGCTTGAGCGGTGACGGCCCAAAGGGCTAACACGGCTGCTGGTACGGCCAGCATTTTCATAATCAGGTTCACGCGTTCACCCTCAATGGTGGCTATTCACGCCCACAACCACGGTTTTGCAGGCGGCGAAAGTATAACGGTTAGCCCGCCACTGCGAAACAACCCTATATTTAAAGGGGGCATTAGCGGTGGCGAAATACAACAACGGGTGCCTCTACACGTGTGCAGGGCGCCTCTTTTCTTAGAAGTTCGCCGGAGTGGCTGCGCTGATTAGCCGCGCTGCAACGTCGAACGGGTTACGAAAACGATGTGGCTTGGCGCTTTCAAAATAATAGCTGTCGCCTGCTTCAAGCACGAAAGTCTCAAGACCTACGGTCAACTCCAGTCGGCCTTCAACCAAAATGCCGGTTTCTTCGCCTTCATGGGTCAGCATTTCGTCCCCGGTATCTGCGCCCGGTGGATAAATTTCGTTCAGAAAGGCGATCGCGCGACTCGGATGCGCCTTGCCGACCAACTTCATGGTCACGGCGCCATCAGAGATATCGATCAGTTCATTGGCTTTGTAAACAATCTGTGTCGGTTTTTCCTGAAGGATCTCTTCGGAAAAAAACTCGACCATAGACATGGGAATGCCACTCAGCACTTTTCTCAGGGAGCTTATTGAAGGGCTCACGCTGTTCTTTTCGATCATCGAAATAGTGCTGTTGGTGACGCCCGCGCGCTTGGCGAGTTCACGCTGTGACAAGCCTTTGAGTTTGCGGATGGATTGCAGTCGTTCACCGACGTCCAATGCGGGAGCCTCCTAGGGATCAGATTCAGGTCGAGAAGTCGCCATCATGGCGATAGCGTTCAGTATTTACAACACTTCGACTTCAAACCTGTGCGCCCCGTTGGCCCCACCTGTTGGATACAACCTTTCAGGCCCCGGAATAGACGCGTGGCACTCGTTTCAGGTTGCAAAATATCTGGTAAGGGATGGTGTCTGCCTGGGCGGCCACTTCGCTGGCGAGAATGTTTTTACCCCACAGTTCCACGGTTGAACCAAGACCGGCTTGCGGCACATCGGTCAGGTCGATGCACAGCATGTCCATCGAGACGCGGCCCAACAACTGGCTACGGACACCGTCTACAAGAACCGGCGTCCCCGTGGGTGCCTGACGTGGATAACCGTCGGCATAACCCATCGCCACCACACCAATTCGCATCGGTTTCGGGGTAATGAATTTCGCGCCATAACCTACCGGTTCGCCCGCGGGTAACTCACGCACGCAAATGACTTTGGATTCCAGCGTCATGACCGGCTGCAAGCGCGCGGCGACGGCGTGTGGCTCTTCAAAGGGCGTGGTTCCGTAGAGCATCAGCCCAGGACGTACCCAATCACTCGGCACCTTCGGCCAACCCAGCACGGAAGGCGAGTTGCGCAAACTGATCTCAGCTGTCAGAGCAGCGCGGGCGCCGAGAAATATGGCCACTTGTTCGACGCTGCGCACGCTGTCCAGCTCATCGGCGCGGGCGAAGTGGCTCATTAGCACGATTTTGGAAACATTGGCGCTGGCTTGCAGGCGCTGATACGCGGCCTGGTAATCGCTTGGATGCAAGCCAACCCGGTGCATGCCGCTGTCCAGTTTTAACCACACGTGAATCGGTTTGCTGAGGGAGGCCTGTTCAACAGCGTCGAGCTGCCACAACGAATGGACGACGCACCACAAGTCGTTTTCAACGATCAATGGCAGTTCATCGGCTTCAAAAAAACCTTCAAGCAGCAGCACCGGCGCGCGAATGCCCGCCGCCCGCAACTCCAGCGCTTCTTCGATACAGGCCACAGCAAAACCATCGGCCTCGGCTTCCAGCGCCTGGGCACACTGCACAGCACCATGACCATAGGCATCGGCCTTGATCACAGCGAGCGCCTTGGCTCCTGTCACCTCGCGGGCCAGTTGATAGTTATGACGCAGGGCTTGAAGGTCGATCAGGGCACGGGCTGGGCGCATGGCGGCGGACTTCTAACGGCTAATGAATAAAAAAGCGGCGCTAGCCCGTGGCAAGCCACGCGCTGCACCGCAAGAGGGACTCTTTACTGCATTGATGGATCTAGGGCAGCGCGGCGATAACGGACAATTCAACCAGAATTTCCGGTTCGCACAGTTTGGCTTCAACGGTCGCGCGGGCAGGGGCAACGCCTTTAGGCAGCCATTGATCCCACGCACGGTTCATGGCCACAAAATCGGCATCGATATCTTTCAGATAAATCGTCACTGAAAGAATGCGTGTTTTGTCGGTGCCTGCCAGATCCAGCAAATGCTCAATATTTTTCAAGGTTTCACGGGTTTGCTGTTCAACCTCGGCGGTCATGTCATCGCCGACTTGGCCGGACAGATAAACAATCCCGTTATGAGCCACAATCTGGCTCATGCGTTCATTGGTGAGCTGGCGCTGGATTGCCATGTTTTGCAGTCTCCTGGTGGTTTCCGTAACGGGAAATATCTAAGCCTTCAGCGCTGATTTGTGGCGTCTTTTTGGCCATCACGTCAGCGAGGAAGCGACCGGAGCCGCAGGCCATGGTCCAGCCGAGTGTGCCATGACCGGTGTTCAGGAACAGGTTTTTAAACGGGGTGGCGCCCACAATCGGCGTGCCGTCCGGTGTCGTTGGCCGCAAGCCCGTCCAGAAGCTGGCTTGAGACAAATCACCGCCCTGAGGATAAAGGTCGTTGACGATCATCTCCAGCGTTTCACGTCGACGCGGATTAAGCGACAGGTCAAAACCGGCTATTTCAGCCATGCCGCCGACGCGGATGCGGTTATCGAAACGGGTAATGGCGACCTTGTAGGTCTCATCCAGAATTGTTGAAGTCGGCGCCATCGCTGGGTTGGTGATAGGGATGGTCATCGAATAACCCTTGAGCGGGTATACCGGCGCCTTGATCCCCAACGGCTTGAGCATCTGCGGCGAGTAGCTGCCCAATGCGAGTACGTAGCGGTCAGCGGTTTCGAGCTTGCCGTCGATCATCACACCGTTGATGCGATCACCAGCGTAGTCCAGACGTTGAATGTCCTGACTGAAACGGAATTCGACACCCAGATTTTTGGCCATTTCAGCCAGGCGCGTGGTGAACATCTGGCAATCACCCGTCTGGTCATTGGGCAAGCGCAGGGCACCGGCCAGAATGTCGGTCACACTGGCCAGCGCTGGTTCAACCCGGGCAATGCCGGCGCGGTCGAGCAGCTCGAACGGCACGCCTGACTCCTTGAGCACCGCAATGTCCTTGGCGGCACCATCAAGCTGGGCCTGAGTTCGAAACAGCTGCGTCGTGCCGAGGTTGCGCGCCTCGTAGGCAATTCCGGTTTCAGCACGCAGCTCATCAAGGCAGTCGCGGCTGTATTCGGACAGACGAACCATGCGCTCCTTGTTAACGGCATAACGGCTGGCGGTGCAGTTGCGCAGCATCTGCGCCATCCACAGGTATTGATCGATATTGGCAGTGGCCTTGATCGCCAGAGGCGCATGACGTTCCAGTAGCCACTTGATCGCTTTGAGCGGTACGCCCGGCGCAGCCCACGGCGAAGCATAGCCAGGAGACACCTGGCCGGCGTTAGCAAAGCTGGTTTCCATGGCAACGGCTGGCTGACGGTCGACGACCACCACTTCGAAACCGGCTCGGGCCAGATAATAGGCGCTGGCAGTACCAATAACGCCGCCACCCAATACCATAACTCGCATATTTATTTCCCTCATCGCGGCCAGCCGCAGACGTTTATTGTTCAAAGCGAAGATGAGCGAAGTATAAGAAGCATTGGTCAGTGGATTTCACTGTATAAGCAGCTATATTTGGCGACAATTCTCGGCGAAAACGCTTTTCACAAAGGAGAATCTCCTATGCGTACAAATCATCAAACAAAGCGGGAATTGGACAAGATTGATCGCAACATTTTGCGCATCTTGCAGGCGGATGGGCGCATCTCGTTTACCGAGCTTGGAGACAAGGTCGGGCTGTCGACCACACCTTGCACAGAGCGGGTACGCAGGCTGGAACGCGAAGGCATCATCATGGGGTACAACGCCCGGCTTAACCCGCAGCATTTGCAGGGCAGCTTGTTGGTGTTTGTCGAGATCAGCCTGGATTACAAGTCAGGCGATACCTTTGATGAGTTTCGCCGCGCAGTGCTGAAACTGCCCCATGTGCTGGAATGCCATCTGGTGTCGGGGGATTTCGACTATCTGGTAAAAGCGCGCATCAGCGAGATGGCCTCGTACCGCAAATTGCTGGGCGATATTTTGCTCAAGCTGCCCCATGTGCGCGAATCCAAGAGCTATATCGTGATGGAGGAAGTGAAAGAGAGTCTGTGCTTGCCGATTGCGGACTGACTGCCCCCTCACCCCAGCCCTCTCCCGAGGGCGAGGGAGCCCAATTGGGGTGCTGCACAGCTCTGTTTTTGCCTTTAGTCCTCCTATTTTTAAATAAGGAGAAGGCCCCAATTGTGGTGTTGCACAGCTCTGTTTTGCCTTTGGTCCCCTCTCCCTTTGGGAGAGGGTTAGGGTGAGGGGCCTTTTAAACCAGCACCTGCCGCGTACTGGCGATGTATTCATGCACCAATTTTTCGGCACTCGGGTGAATCATCTCGACCGGACGCCGACCATTGGGGCAGGGCAAGGTCGGGGTGGTGCCGAACAGGCGGCAAATCAGTGGGCGCTCTTCATACACCGTGCAGCCGTTAGGCCCCAAGTGCACACAGTTCAGTTCATCCATAGCGGCTTCTTGCTCTGCCGCCGTTTTGCGCGGCAAGCGAGCCATTTCTTCGGATGAGGTGGTCACTGGCCCACAGCAATCATGGCAACCCGGCACGCAGTCGAATGACGGAATTTGCTGCCTGAGAAAGCGGATTTTATGACTGTTGCAGCTCATCTAAGGCTCACCGGATGTGAAAAGGCCGCGAAGTCTGCCCCAAAAGCCACGTAATGGACAACGCCGTCTGGCTGTTCTTGCTCCATGAGAAGGGCGCGGCTTATGCTCCGTAAAATTTTCCAAACACACCTAATCGGGATTACGCACATGAACGCCCCTGTTCAGCGCAGCCAGCACACCGCTTCTTACTACGCCGCCAGCAGCCTGCCGCAGCCTGATCATCCGGTGCTGCAAGGCGAGTGGGTGGCCGATGTCTGCGTCGTGGGCGGCGGCTTTTCTGGGCTCAATACGGCTCTGGAGCTGGCCGAACGCGGCATGAGCGTCATCCTGCTAGAAGCTCACAAGATCGGCTGGGGCGCCAGCGGTCGTAACGGTGGTCAACTTATTCGCGGTGTCGGCCACGGCCTTGAACAGTTTGAAGGCGTCATCGGCAAGGAAGGCGTGCGGCAAATGAAGCTGATGGGCCTGGAGGCGGTGGAAATCGTTCGCCAGCGCGTCGAGCGTTTCAATATTGCCTGCGACCTGACTTGGGGTTATTGCGACTTGGCCAATAAACCCAGCGACCTGGAGGGTTTTGCCGAAGAGGCCGAAGAATTGCGCAGCCTGGGTTATCGCCACCCAACGCGCTTGCTCCAAGCCAGTGAGATGCGCAGCGTGGTGGGGTCTGACCGTTATGTCGGTGGCCTGATCGACATGGGCTCAGGCCATTTGCACCCGCTGAATCTGGCGTTGGGCGAAGCAGCGGCGGCGCAACAGCTGGGCGTCCAACTGTTCGAGAACTCCGCCGTTACACGAATCGACTACGGCCCTGAAGTGAAGGTTCATACCGCTTCAGGAACCGTACGGGCGAAAAGTCTGGTGCTGGGATGTAATGCCTACTTGAAAGACCTCAACCCGCAACTCAGTGGCAAAGTGCTGCCTGCAGGCAGTTACATCATCGCTACCGAGCCATTGAGTGAAGCCCAAGCCCACGCCTTGTTGCCACAAAATATGGCCGTATGCGATCAGCGTGTGGCGCTGGATTACTACCGGCTTTCCGCGGATCGGCGCTTGCTGTTTGGTGGCGCGTGTCATTACTCGGGCCGTGACCCGCAAGATATTGGCGCTTACATGCGTCCGAAAATGCTCGAAGTATTCCCACAGCTGGCGAACGTCAAAATCGATTACCAGTGGGGCGGCATGATTGGCATCGGCGCCAACCGTTTGCCGCAGATTGGCCGCTTGCACGATCAGCCCAACGTGTACTACGCCCAGGCCTATTCGGGTCACGGGGTGAACGCTACTCACCTGGCGGGCAAGTTACTGGCCGAAGCGATCAGCGGCCAGCACAGTGTTGGTTTCGATCTGTTTGCAAAAGTCCCGCACATCACCTTCCCCGGCGGCAAATACCTGCGCTCACCCCTGTTGGCTCTGGGCATGCTGTGGCATCGACTCAAAGAGCTGCGTTAAGTGTTCATGAACGCCAAAACGGCTTGCAGCCTTCTTGTCGGGCCTGCTCTTGGTTTAATCCAACGTCGCGTAGTTGATCAGCGTCCAGATTGCGCAAGACACGGCGCGTTTTGAAACGATGTGCAAATAGACCCCAGCGCCCCAAACAGGCAGGGGCGCTGCGGGGTTGAAAAACGTCCTTCACGGCCCCGTGTTCGGCCTCTAACTGGGGGCCGTGCAACGTCAGGCGCACATCACTCAAGCCATTCATCAGGCAGCTCCTTTTGACTCAGCGGGTAGGAGTCAGCATGATGGCCTTGAGCTAAAAACCATGACAGATTCAGCAAGCAGTTATTAAAGCCATACAGAAACCGCTGCCGAGGCGCTGAATCCTCTGTTTTTGCGCCATCTGTACTGCTTATTCCTTATAGAGTCCGGCCATGACACTTTATGTGAACCTTGCTGACCTTCTGGGCATGCGCATCGAGCAAGGCTTTTACCGGCCCGGCGATCGCTTGCCTTCCGTGCGCGCCTTGAGCGCCGAATATGGCGTGAGTTTGAGCACCGTACAACAGGCTTACCGCTTACTGGAGGACAACGGCCTGGCCTCACCTCGCCCTAAATCGGGCTACTTTGTCCCTATGGAGCGTGAGCTGCCGGCACTGCCGGGCATGGGCAAACCTGCCCAGCGACCCGTCGAAATTTCTCAGTGGGAGCAGGTTCTGGAGTTGGTGCGTTCGGTGCCACAAAAGGACGTCATTCAATTAGGTCGCGGCATGCCCGACGTCTCCACGCCAACCTTGAAACCACTGCTACGCAGCCTGGCGCAGATTTGTCGGCGTCAGGACGCTCCAGGGCTGTACTACGACAATGTGTATGGCGTGCTGGGCCTGCGCGAGCAATTGGCGCGCTTGCTGCTCGACTCGGGCTGCCAGTTGGGTGCCGATGATTTTGTGATCACCACGGGGTGTCATGAAGCGCTGTCCTGCAGCATTCGGGCGGTGTGCGAACCGGGCGATATTGTGGCCGTGGACTCGCCCAGTTTTCACGGTGCCATGCAGACCCTCAAAGGGCTGGGCATGAAAGCCCTGGAAATCCCCACCGACCCGCTGACCGGCATCAGCCTTGAGGCTCTGGAACTGGCGCTGGAGCAATGGCCGATCAAGGCCATACAGCTCACCCCAAGTTGTAATAACCCGCTGGGTTACATCATGCCCGAGGCACGCAAACGGGCGCTCGTAACACTGGCGCAGCGCTTTGATGTGGCCATTATCGAAGACGATGTGTATGGAGAGCTGGCCTACACCTACCCACGCCCGCGCACCATCAAGTCGTTCGACGACGATGGCCGGGTGCTCTTGTGCAGCTCGTTCTCCAAGACCCTGGCCCCAGGGTTACGCGTGGGCTGGGTCGCACCGGGGCGCTACCTGGAGCGTGTGCTGCACATGAAATACATCAGCACCGGTTCCACGGCGCCACAGCCGCAACTGGCGGTGGCCGACTTTTTGAAAAACGGGCACTTCGAACCCCATCTGCGCAAAATGCGCACTCAATATCAGCGCAATAGAGACCTGATGCTGGGGTGGGTGAGCCGCTACTTCCCAGCCGGTACTCGCGCCAGCCGACCGCAGGGCAGCTTTATGCTGTGGCTTGAGCTGCCGGAAGGTTTTGACAGTTTACGCCTCAACCGCGTGTTGCTTGACCAAGGTGTACAGATCGCCGTGGGCAGCATTTTTTCAGCCTCGGGCAAGTACCGTAACTGCTTGCGGATGAACTACGCTGCCAAGCCTACGCCTGAGGTTGAAGAGGCCGTGCGTAAGGTCGGGGCCGCGGCGAGCACGCTGTTGATCGACGTGATTGAACATGCGGACAGTTGAGCGAGGCATCGCATGTTGAAATCACTCTGCATACTGTTCTTCGCACTGCTATTGGGGGGATGCAGCACCTTGGATGAACCCCGACACTCGAGCCAGGCCACGCCTGCAGCGACATCATCCTTTGGGCGGTCCATTCAGAATCAGGCTGCGGCTTACAATGGCCGCTCGGGTTTTCGCTTGCTGCCCAACAGCAGCGAAGCATTCCGAGCGCGCGCCGAGCTGATCCGCAGGGCACAAAGCAGCCTGGATTTGCAGTACTACATTGTTCATGACGGCTTGAGTACCCGCATGCTGGTGGATGAACTGCTCAAGGCGGCAGACCGTGGCGTGCGCGTGCGCATACTGCTCGATGACACAGCAAGCGACGGGCTGGACGAGATTCTGGCAACGCTGGCCGCCCATCCCAATATTCAGGTTCGCGTGTTCAACCCGTTGCAACTGGGCCGCAGCACTGGCGTGACCCGGGCCGTGGGGCGCCTGTTCAACCTTTCACGCCAACACCGGCGCATGCATAACAAGCTGTGGCTGACCGACAACAGTGCGGCGATTGTCGGCGGGCGCAATTTGGGCGATGAATATTTCGATGCTCAGCCTGACCTGAATTTCACCGACATCGACTTGCTGGGCGTTGGCCCGGTGGCCGAGCAATTGGGGCAAAGCTTCGATCAATACTGGAACAGCGCCCTGAGCCAACCCATTGGCGATTTTGTTTCGACCCGCCTTTCAACCCAGGAACTGGTCCAGGCACGCGCGGTACTGGAGGCGTCGCTGAAACTGGCGAAACAGAGCAACCCTACGCTCTATCAACAACTGGCGTCATATGAGACCAACCCGCAGTTGGACGTGTGGCGCAAAGACCTTATCTGGGCCTGGAATCAGGCGCTTTGGGACGCTCCAAGCAAGGTCTTGGCCAAGGATGAGCCTGACCCGCATCTATTGCTGACAACGCAGCTGGCGCCGGATCTGGCGGCCGTGAACAAAGAACTGATTCTGGTCTCGGCCTATTTTGTCCCGGGGGAAACAGGCCTGGTGTACCTCACGGGCCGGTCAGACGCGGGCGTCGATGTTCGTTTATTGACCAACTCACTGGAAGCCACCGATGTGCCCGCCGTGCATGGCGGGTATGCCCCGTATCGCAAGGCATTACTGGAACATGGCGTTAAATTGTTCGAGCTGCGCCGCCAGCCGGGCAGCACCAGCGGCAGTGGCCCTCATCTGTTCAAGACCAACATGAGCAGTGACTCCAGCTTGCACAGCAAAGCCATGATCTTCGATCAGCAAAAGTCATTTATCGGCTCATTCAACTTCGACCCGCGTTCCGGATTGTGGAATACCGAGGTCGGTGTATTGGTTGATAGCCCTGAGCTGGCCGCACAAGCCCGCGAGCTGGCGTTGCAGGGCATGGCGCCCGACCTCAGTTATGAGCCGATGCTGGAGCAGGGAAAGATCGTCTGGGTGACTGAAGACAATGGCCAGTTGCACACCTTGCGCCATGAACCGGGCAACTGGTGGCGGCGACTTAATGCGTGGTTCAGTAAACGTGTAGGGCTGGAGAAAATGCTCTGACCGCAGGGAGCGGGGAGCCAGTTCAAGGCCATAAAAAACCCCGCTTCCGGTTAAAGGGAAGCGGGGTCTTCAGAGAGCCGTCTTAAACCGCGCTGGGCGATTTAGGACGGCGCGCATCCGGTTGCTTCCAGGACTCGGCCATCGACTCATCAATGGCTTGCTGGATGGCTTTTTTGCGGTGTTCTTCTGCACGGCGGCTGAAGAACCACACCAGGAAGGTCACCAGCGACACCGCCAGCAGAATCAAGCTGGCCACCGCGTTGATCTCGGGTTTAACCCCCAGACGGACCGCCGAGAACACTTCCATCGGCAAGGTGGTCGACCCCGGCCCGGACACAAAGCTGGCCAGTACCAGATCGTCCAGCGACAAGGCAAAGGACATCATGGCACCCGCCGCCAGCGAGGGCGCAATCATCGGGATAGTGATCAGGAAGAACACTTTCCAGGGCTTGGCGCCCAAGTCCATGGCGGCTTCCTCGATCGACAGGTCCAGCTCTCGCAGGCGCGCAGACACAACGACCGCCACATAGGCCGCACAGAACGTGGTGTGGGCGATCCAGATGGTGACGATACCGCGTTCCTGCGGCCAGCCAATCAACTGCGCCATGGCCACGAACAGCAGCAATAGCGAGAGGCCGGTGATCACTTCAGGCATCACCAGCGGCGCTGTTACCAGCCCACCGAACAACGTACGGCCCTTGAAGTGCGAGATACGCGTCAGCACAAAGGCTGCCAACGTACCCAAGGCCACCGCTGCAATTGCCGTGTAAAAGGCGATTTCCAGCGAGCGCATCACTGAGCCCATCAGTTGCGTATTGTCCAGAAGGCCCGTGTACCACTTCAGCGACCAGCCGCCCCATACGGTTACCAGCTTGGAGGCGTTGAACGAGTAGATCACCAGAATCAGCATCGGCAGGTAGATGAACAACAACCCCGCGACCAACATAAAGCTAGAAAAACGGAAGCGATTCATATCTTGCCCTCCAGTTCTTTAGCCTGGCTGCGGTTGAACAGAATGATCGGCACGATCAGGATTGCCAGCATCACCACGGCAAGCGCAGACGCTACGGGCCAGTCACGGTTGTTGAAGAACTCTTGCCACAGCACTTTACCGATCATCAGCGTTTCCGGGCCACCCAGCAGTTCCGGAATCACGAACTCGCCCACGACCGGAATGAACACCAGCATGCAGCCGGCGATGATGCCGTTTTTGGACAGCGGAACGGTGATTTTCCAGAAGCTGTTGAACGTGCTCGAACCCAAGTCAGACGCCGCTTCCAGCAAGCTGTGATCGTGTTTGACCAAGTTGGCGTACAGCGGCAGGATCATGAACGGCAAGTACGAATAAACGATACCGATGTACACCGCGATATTGGTGTTGAGGATCTGCAAGGGTTCGCTGATCCAGCCCATCGACATCAAAAAGCCATTGAGCAGGCCGTTGTTGCTGAGGATGCCCATCCAGGCGTAAACGCGGATCAGAATGGCAGTCCAGGTCGGCATCATGATCAGCAGCACCAGTACGGTCTGCATCTCTTTACGCGCATTGGCAATCGCATAGGCCATGGGAAAGCCGATCAGCAGGCATAGCACCGTGCTGAAGAAGGCCATCTTCAATGAGCCCAGATACGCGGCGATATACAACTCATCGTCGCCCAACAAGGCGTAATTGCCGAGGTTCAGCAGGATCTGAATCTTTTGATCAACGTAGCTGTAGATCTCGGTGTAAGGCGGGATCGCAACGTCCGCTTCTGCAAAGCTGATCTTCAGAACGATGAAGAACGGCAGCATGAAGAACAGAAACAGCCACAGGAATGGAATCCCGATAACCGCATGGCGGCCACCGGGGATTATTCGATGCATTCGGCGTTTGAATTTGCGCATGTTCATGAGCGCAGTACCACGCCGCTGTCGTCTTCCCACCACACGTAGACTTCGTCATCCCACGTCGGGCGCGCGCCACGGCGCTCAGCATTGGCCACGAATGACTGCACCAGCTTGCCGCTTGGCAGCTCGACGTAGAACACCGAGTGGCCACCCAGATAAGCGATGTCATGCACCTTGCCGCGCGACCAGTTGTACTCGTAGGTCGGCTTCTCGGTGGTGACGAGCATTTTTTCCGGGCGAATGGCGTAGGTGATGTGCTTGTCTTCAACCGAGGTGCTGACGCCATGCCCGACGTAGATGTCGTTTTCCAGTTCCGGGCAGTCGATGCGCGCGTAACCTTCGGCGTCATCAACCACTTCACCCTCGAACAGGTTGACGTTGCCGATGAACTCGCACACCAGACGGCTGACCGGAGTTTCGTAGATGTCGATCGGGCTGCCGATCTGGGCGATCCAGCCCTGATGCATGATCGCGATGCGTTGGGCCATGGTCATGGCCTCTTCCTGATCATGGGTCACCATGACGCAGGTCACGCCAACGCGCTCGATAATTTCCACCAGTTCCAGCTGCATTTGCGAGCGCAGCTTTTTGTCCAGCGCGCCCATCGGCTCATCAAGCAACAGCAACTTAGGACGCTTGGCCAGGGAGCGGGCGAGGGCGACACGCTGACGCTGACCGCCAGACAACTGGTGCGGCTTGCGCTTGGCATACTGGGTCATGTGCACCAGTTTGAGCATTTCGCCGACGCGAGCATCGATCTCGGCAGTGGACATTTTGTCCTGCTTGAGACCGAACGCGATGTTCTGGGCCACGGTCATGTGCGGGAACAGGGCGTAGGACTGGAACATCATATTGATCGGCCGTTCATACGGCGGCATATCAGTGATGTCTACGCCATCGAGGAAAATACGGCCTTCTGTTGGGCGCTCGAAACCGGCGAGCATGCGCAGCAAGGTGGATTTGCCCGATCCCGATCCGCCGAGCATGGCGAAAATTTCGCCTTTGTTGATTTCCAGGGACACGTCGTCCACGGCAATCGTCTCGTCGAATTTTTTCGTGACCCGGTCGATTTTGACCAGCACCTGTTTAGGGGTCTGGTCGCCCTCGAGGGCTTTCTTATAGGCGCCGGAGGCAACAGCCATTTACGAAACTCCCAACAAATTTAGCAGCCCGATCAAGAGTGTCGGGCCTTGGATAGATGGTCAGGCGAGCTATTTGCCCGTTTTAACCTTGGTCCACGTGCGCGTCATGAGACGCTGAACTTTCGGCGGCAGCTCGGTTGAAACGTAGGTTTTGTCCAGCACCGCTTGTGTTGGGTAAACCGCCTCGTCCTTGCGGATGGACTCATCCATCTCATTGTCAGCTACCGGATTAGGGTTGGCATAGCCGACATAATCACTGACCTGAGCGATCACCTTGGGGTTCAGCAAGTAGTTGATGAACGCGTGCGCTTCCTTGACGTTGCTGGAGTCCTTGGGGATCGCCAGCATGTCAAACCACAGTGCGCCGCCTTCCTTGGGAACAATGTAGGCGATGTTGACGCCCTTTTTCGCTTCCTCGGCACGGGACTTGGCTTGAAATACATCACCGGAGAAGCCAATGGCCACACAGATATTGCCGTTGGCAAGGTCCGAAATGTATTTGGACGAATGGAAGTAGGTGACGTAAGGACGCACCGACATCAGGGTTTTTTCTGCTTTTTTGTAGTCTTCCGGGTTGGTGCTGTTGGCATCCAAGCCCAGATAGTTGAGCACGGTCGGCAGCATTTCATCGGCGGAATCCAGGAAAGCCACGCCACACGATTGCAGCTTCTTCATGTTCTCGGGTTTGAACACCACGTCCCAGGAGTCGATCGAATCGACACCCAGCACTTCCTTGACCTTGTCGACGTTGTAACCAATGCCATTGGTGCCCCACAGATAAGGCACGGCATATTGGTTGCCCGGATCGTTAGCCTGAAGACGCTTGAGCAGGGCTGGGTCCAGGTTGGAATAGTTAGGCAACTGAGTCAGGTCGAGTTTTTGGAACGCGCCCGCTTTGATTTGCTTGCCCAGGAAGTGGTTAGACGGAACGACCACGTCATAACCGGTACGTCCGGCCAGCAGTTTGCCTTCCAGCGTTTCGTTGGAATCAAACACGTCATACACCGGTTTGATACCGGTGGTTTTCTCGAAATCAGCCAGCGTGGTCGGCGCGATATAGTCCGACCAGTTATAAATATGCACGGTAGGTGCCGCTTGAACGCTGACGGCAAGCGTCAAACCAGCTCCGACCAGCAGGGTCTTGCGAAACAAAGATTTAGACACGTGGTGGTCCTCAAAATAGTTGGGCTTGGGTTGCCCGCGTCACACGGCAGCAGAACCGCCAAAGACAAAACCGGCGCGCAACTTACCCTCGATAAACCGACACAGCAAAGTTTTCTGCAATTAATTGCATATGCGTCCGATTCTGTAGCCGCTACCGCAAGCTGCGGCAGCGTCTACAGGGCCTGTTTACTTACCGGATTTGATCTTGGTCCAGCTACGTGTCAGCAGCCGTTGCGTAGCAGCCGGCAGGTCGCTGATGGCGTACAGCTTGGCTTTCACTGCATCCGACGGATAAATGGCCGGATCACCCGAGATGTCTTTATCTACCAGTGGCGTTGCCGCCTGGTTACCGTTCGGGAAACGCACGCTGTTGGTGATTTCAGCCATCACTTCTGGCTGCAACAGGAAGTTCATGAACTTGTAAGCAGCGTCGACGTTCTCGGCATCCTTGGGAATGGCGACCATGTCGTAGAAGCTGCCAGCACCTTCTTTAGGAATGCTGTAGGCCAGTTTAACTTTGCCACCTGCCTCGGCCGCACGGGTTTTGGATTGCTCAAGGTCACCCGAGTAACCCACGGCCACGCAGATGTTGCCATTGGCCAGGTCGGAGATGTACTTGGAGGAGTGGAAGTAACCCACTGAAGGACGAATCTTCAGGAACAGATCTTCGGCTTCCTTCAATTGCTTCTTGTCTTGGGAATCGGTCGGGTAGCCCAAGTAGTGCAAGGCCACCGGAATCATTTCGGTCGGCGAGTCGAGGAAGCTTATGCCGCAGCTTTTAAGTTTGGCTGCGTTTTCTGGCTTGAACAGCACGTCCCAGGAGTCGATGGTATCGACGCCCAGTGCGGCTTTGACTTTCTCAGGGTTGTAACCAATGCCGATGGTGCCCCACATATACGGGAACGCATGTTTATTGCCCGGGTCACTGGCATCGCCCACGGCTTTAAGCAACGCAGGGTCAAGGTTTTTCCAGTTAGGCAGCTTGGACTTGTCCAGCTCCTGGTAAACCCCGGCCTTGATCTGCTTGGCCAGAAAATTGTTGGACGGCACGACGATGTCGTAGCCGGACTTGCCTGCCAACAGCTTGGCCTCAAGGGTTTCATTGCTGTCGAAGACGTCATAGACAACCTTCACACCGCTTTCTTTTTCAAACTTGGCCACGGTGTCTGGTGCGATGTAATCGGACCAGTTGTAAATGTGCAGCACGTTATCTGCTGCCTGTGCCGCCCCAGCCATCACACCCATCAAGGACAGGGCAAGAAGGGTCTTGCCAGCTTTTTTAAAACCTGATGCCTTCATCTGTAATGCTCCAAATGTTCTTTTTAAACCACCGATTCAACGACCTGATCTAAAGGTGGCTAAAGCCGGCGGCTAGTCTGGCAAGATACGGGGCAGGCTTTCAAGGGAAGAGCCTTGATTCTTAAGGCTCAGAACGCATTTACCTACACTAAATCTGCAGATTTCTGCGCTCTGAGCCAAACCATCAACCTTGCAATGTTTCCAAGGTCAGATCCAGGCACTTACGAGCCTTGGTCACTAGCTCATCGATCTCGTCTTTGCTGATGACCAATGGAGGGGCGATGATCATGGTGTCGCCAACGGCACGCATGATCAGTCCGCTGTCGAAGCAGAATTGGCGGCAGATCATGCCGGCACCACGGCCTTCGTAACGTTTGCGAGTGGCTTTGTCCTGCACCAGTTCAATGGCACCCAATAAACCGACACCGCGTACTTCGCCCACCAAAGGGTGATCGTTCAGTTCACGTAACCGCTTTTGCAAATACGGTGCCGTTTCGTTGTGAGCGTTCTCAATAATTTTTTCGTCGCGCAGGATACGAATGTTTTCCAGCGCAACGGCGGCGGCTACCGGATGACCGGAATAGGTAAAACCGTGGTTGAAGTCGCCACCTTCGTTCAGCACGGCCACGACTTCGTCGCGCACAATCAAGCCACCCATCGGGATATAGCCCGAGGTCAGCCCCTTGGCGATGGTCATCATGTCCGGTTTAAGGTCATAGAAATCGCTACCGAACCACTCACCGGTGCGACCAAAGCCACAAATCACTTCGTCGGCAACGAAGAGAATGTCGTACTTGGCCAGGATCTCTTTGATGCGAGGCCAGTAAGTCTCAGGCGGCACGATCACGCCCCCTGCGCCCTGGATCGGCTCGGCAATAAATGCACCGACATTGTCCACGCCGATCTCGAGAATTTTTTCTTCGAGTTGATTGGCAGCCCAGACCCCGAACTCTTCCGGCGACATGTCGCCACCTTCACCGAACCAGTACGGCTGCGCGATATGGGTGATGCCCGGAATCGGCAAGTCGCCTTGCTCGTGCATGTAAGTCATGCCGCCCAGGCTGGCGCCAGCAACGGTTGAGCCGTGATAGCCGTTCTTGCGGCTGATGATAACTTTTTTGTTTGGCTGGCCCTTGATCGCCCAATAGTGGCGAACCATACGCAGCATGGTGTCGTTGCCTTCGGAACCGGAACCCGTGAAGAACACATGGTTCATGCCTTCGGGGGCAATTTCGGCAATCACTTTGGCCAACTCAAGCACCGGCGGGTGAGCGGTCATGAAAAACAAGTTGTAGTACGGCAATTCGCGCATTTGCTTGCTGGCGGCATCGGCCAGCTCGTCACGTCCGTAACCGATGGCGACACACCATAGGCCGGCCATGCCGTCGAGAATTTTGTGGCCTTCGCTGTCCCACAGGTACACGCCCTTGGCGTGCGTAATAATGCGTGGGCCGACTTCCTTGAGCTGTTTGAAGTCGCTGAACGGTGCCAGATGGTGATCGTTACTCAGATTTTGCCAAGCGAGGGTTTGCGGGTTTTTATTTGTCATACAGCGCTCCTTTATTCAGTTGGGGGGCTGACACTCCTGAAGTCAGCCCCCTGCGTGTCAGACGGCGAACAGCAGGAATTCCCGCTCCCACGAACTGATGACGCGTTTGAAGTTTTCATGCTCGGCACGTTTGACCGCGACGTAACCGGTGATGAATTTGGTGCCCAAATACTTCTCGACGGTCTTGCTGTTTTCCATCCGCTCCAGAGCGTCTTCGATGGTCAACGGCAGGCGCAGGTTGCGGCGTTCATAACCGCGACCGACCACGGGTGCACTCGGGTTGATGCCTTCGACCATGCCGATGTAACCACACAGCAAGCTGGCAGCAATGGCCAGATACGGGTTGGCGTCGGCACCCGGCAAGCGGTTTTCAACCCGGCGGTTTTGCGGCCCGGCATCGGGTACACGCAAGCCAACGGTACGGTTCTCTTCGCCCCACTCCACGTTTACAGGCGCAGACGTATCCGGCAGGAAGCGGCGGAAGGAGTTCACATTGGGGGCAAATAAAGGCAGCAGTTCAGGGATGAACTTTTGCAAGCCGCCAATGTGATTGAGAAACAGCTGGCTCATGGTTCCGTCTTCGTTGGAAAAGACGTTTTTGCCGGTCTCGATGTCAATAATGCTCTGGTGCAAGTGCATGGCACTGCCAGGCTCGCCGGTCATGGGTTTAGCCATGAACGTAGCGGCTACATCGTGCTTGAGCGCGGCTTCACGCATGGTGCGCTTGAACACCAGAATCTGGTCGGCAAGCGACAGTGCGTCACCGTGACGGAAGTTGATTTCCATCTGCGCCGTGCCGTCTTCATGGATCAGGGTGTCCAGATCCAGCTCTTGCAATTCACACCAGTCGTAAACGTCCTCAAACAGCGGATCGAATTCGTTAGCGGCTTCTATAGAGAAGGATTGGCGACCGGTTTCTGGCCGCCCGGAGCGCCCTACTGGCGGCTGCAACGGGTAGTCCGGGTCATCGCTGCGCTTGGTCAGGTAAAACTCCATCTCTGGCGCCACAATCGGCTGCCAGCCATGGTCGGCGTAGAGTTTCAGTACCTTTTTGAGCACGTTGCGCGGCGACAACTCAATCGGGTTGCCCTGCTTGTCATAGGTATCGTGAATCACCTGAGCCGTCGGCTCTATCGCCCAAGGCACGACAAATACGGCGTTCTGATCAGGACGGCAGACCATGTCAATGTCAGCTGGATCGAGAAGCTCGTAATAAATGTCGTCTTCGACGTAGTCGCCCGTCACGGTTTGCAGCAGGACGCTTTCGGGCAGGCGCATGCCTTTTTCGGCAATGAACTTATTGGTCGGCGAGATCTTGCCGCGAGTAATCCCGGTAAGGTCGGCGATCATGCATTCGACTTCTGTGATCTTGTGGTCTTTCAACCAATCGGTGAGCTGGTCGAGGTTGTTACTCATAAATGCCTCTGGGCTGAGTGTCCTGACTTGAATAAGTCAGGGGTTTACTGACGCATCGGCGTCGCGTTGTGTTGCGCGCCGCCTGCAGGCATCTCCAAATGCCTGGAAGATGGCGAGATAAAACGGGTTAGAGCTTACCTGCCATTCGGGGTGCCACTGAACCGCTAAAGCAAAAGCCTTGCCGCCTTCGACCGAAACAGCCTCTACCAGACCGTCCGGGGCGGTGGCTTCAACCCGCAAACCGGGGGCCAATTGATCAATACCCTGGGTGTGGATCGAGTTGACCTCCAAAGCCGTCGGCAAGCCTAGACCAGCCAAAACGCCGCCGGGTTGAATATGCACCGCATGACTGGGACCGTACTGCACATCAAGGGGTGCGTCGGCGTCTTCTCGGTGCTCGATAAATCCTGCGACTTCATGCAGTTTCTGGTGAAGTGAGCCACCCAGCGCTACATTCAACTCTTGAAAGCCGCGGCAAATGCCGAGCACAGGAACACCGGCGGCCAAGGCGGCGCGGATCAAGGGCAGAGTGGTGCGGTCACGGTCAGGGTCATGCAAGGTGCCAGGCGCGCTGGCGGGGCCGTGATACAAATGGGGCTCGATATTGGACGGTGAACCGGTAAAAAGCAGGCCGTCCAGACCGTTAAGAATATCGGCCGGATCTATCAGTTCCGCTAACGAGGGAACAATCAGAGGCAAGCCTTTGGCTGCCACTGCAACAGCTCGCACGTACTTGTCACCCGTGACGTGATAAGGATGCAAACCGATCTGCTTGGTGCAGGCGGTGACGCCGATCAACGGCAGGCGTGGCATGTAGCACCCCGGTATTATTGCTGTTGTGGGTTTGAATCGAGCTTAGCCTTGTTCATTTTTTTCCACAACACCCCCGTAAAAAATACTACACGGCCCGCTCAAGCCTGGGGCAGGCAAGCTTTATTTAAGTGCAAAGCCGCCCTGAAAAGCGTCAAAAATGGCCCTTAGGCGCTTTTTTAGGGCAGAAAATCAGCTGCTTGACTTCGGTAGGGCGTTCGGGTTGACTGAAACCCGTAGCGTTCAATGATTGATATTTTTAACAACAAAGGTGTTGCATCATGTCGGTACCCCCGCGTGCCGTTCAGCTTAATGAAGCGAACGCGTTCCTTAAGGATCATCCTGAGGTTCTGTACGTAGACCTTCTAATTGCGGATATGAATGGTGTGGTGCGCGGTAAGCGCATCGAACGCACCAGCCTCCACAAGGTTTACGAGAAAGGCATCAACCTGCCTGCCTCTTTATTTGCGCTGGATATCAATGGCTCGACCGTAGAAAGCACCGGTCTGGGTCTGGATATCGGTGACGCTGACCGAATCTGTTATCCAATTCCTGACACCCTGTGCAACGAACCTTGGCAAAAACGCCCTACCGCGCAATTGCTGATGACGATGCACGAACTAGAAGGTGAACCGTTCTTCGCCGATCCGCGCGAAGTGCTCCGTCAGGTTGTTACTAAATTTGACGAGATGGGCCTGACCATCTGCGCTGCTTTTGAGCTGGAGTTCTACCTGATCGACCAGGAGAACGTTAACGGCCGTCCGCAGCCACCTCGTTCGCCGATCTCCGGCAAGCGCCCACATTCGACTCAGGTTTACTTGATCGACGACCTCGACGAATACGTCGACTGCCTCCAGGACATTCTGGAAGGTGCGAAAGAGCAAGGCATCCCGGCAGACGCCATCGTCAAGGAAAGTGCCCCGGCGCAGTTCGAAGTGAACCTGCACCACGTGGCCGATCCGATCAAGGCGTGCGACTACGCGGTACTGCTCAAACGTCTGATTAAAAACATCGCCTACGACCATGAGATGGACACCACCTTCATGGCCAAGCCTTATCCGGGCCAGGCGGGGAACGGGCTACACGTTCATATTTCGATTCTGGATAAAGAAGGCAAAAATATTTTTGCCAGCGAGGATCCCGAGCAGAACGCCGCATTGCGTCATGCGATCGGCGGTGTGCTCGAGACCCTACCGGCGCAAATGGCGTTCCTGTGCCCTAACGTCAACTCTTACCGTCGTTTCGGCGCACAGTTTTACGTGCCGAACTCGCCGTGCTGGGGGCTGGATAACCGCACTGTCGCTATTCGCGTACCGACCGGCTCGGCCGACTCGGTGCGTATCGAACACCGGGTTGCCGGTGCCGATGCCAACCCGTATCTGTTGATGGCCTCTGTGCTTGCGGGCATTCACCACGGCCTGACCAACAAAATCGAGCCGGGTGCGCCCGTCGAAGGCAACAGCTACGAGCAGAACGAGCAAAGCCTGCCAAACAATTTGCGCGATGCACTGCGCGAACTGGATGACAGTGAAGTCATGGCCAAATATATCGATCCGAAATACATCGATATCTTTGTGGCCTGCAAAGAGAGTGAGCTGGAAGAGTTTGAACACTCCATCTCCGACCTCGAATACAACTGGTACTTGCATACCGTTTAAGCGATTGCAGTGCTGAGAAAACGCCGCCGGTTAACACCTGCGGCGTTTTTTTCTGCCTAATCGTTAGTCAATTTCTTAATCAATTAAGGAAAAGCCCTACATAAACAAAGACCAAAAGCTTCCAAGATTCGCGTTGTATTTATCTTGCGACGACTCCCCTAATGAAGTTTCACTTAGTGCATGTGATGGTTTTTTTATTGGGGCTGAGCCTCTGTACAAAGGCTTATTCAAATGACCGAACATGGAGCAATGCTGCAGCCACCGGGGCTGAGCGCTGGGCTGAGTTGGACCCTGCTTTCGCGTTATGCCGCTCAGGCAAACTTCATTCACCGATCAATATCGATACAGCCGCCCCCACAGAGCAGTCAAAACTAAACCTCAATTACTTGTCGAGCCCTTCAACCCTCCTGCACAACGGGCATAACCTGAACATCTCACCCTATTCAAAGGGCTGGATCAGCGTTGGGCCAGATATTTTCGACTTCAAAAGTGTGTACTTTCATACGCCCAGTGAAGTGCAGATAAACAGTCAACGGTTTCCTCTAGCCGTGTACCTGGAGCACCGCAGCCAGGCGGGCAAACCAATGATGGTGGCCATCCTGTTTGAGATTGGCGCCAAAAATAGTGTGCTGGAAAAATTTTTGTCCTCAATCCCTGCTCAAAGGGGCGACGTCCTGACCCTGGGCAGTTTTGATGCGACGCAGTTGTACCCTGCACTGCGCGATTACCATGACTTCATTGGGTCAATGACCACCCAACCTTGCAGCGAGGGCATGCGCCTGCTGGTCATGACGACCCCTGTGCAACTCTCCGAGGCTCAACTTAGTACCTTGCAGCTGGCGTTCCCCAAGAGCACCCGGCCTGACCAGCCCTCCAATAACCGCACCCTACAGGTCGGTGGCTAACATCAAACCCGGCTCGTACAATGCCTGCTGCCCCGCAGGAGACAGCCATGACGCGCCCCGCCCTTCCACGCCCTCGCAAGCCTCGCGCAGGTAGCCAGAGTCGAATCGACACAATTCTTGATGCTGCCCGTGCACTGCTCGCCGCAGAAGGTGTGAGCAGCCTGTCGATTTACAGCGTGGCCGAACGTGCAGCAATGGCGCCCTCATCGGTCTATCACTTCTTTGCCGGCGTACCGGCCTTGCTCCAGGCATTGACGGGGGACGTGCACGCGGCGTTCCGCGCGTGCCTGCAAGCGCCGATTGCGCATGAGTCACTTAAGAGTTGGCGCGATCTGTCACAGATCGTTGAGCAACGCATGTTAAAGATTTACAGCGACGATGCAGCGGCCCGGCAGTTGATTTTGGCCCAGCACGGGTTGACCGAAGTGACACGGGCGGATCGTCAGCACGACCTTGAATTGGGCCAGTTAATGCAGGGGTTGTTTACGCGCCACTTTGAATTGCCAGTGTTGCCACACGACGTTGATGTGTTTGCGCTGGCCATGGAGTTGGGCGACCGGGTGTATGCGCGGTCTATACAGATTCACGGCGTTATCACCGAGCGCATGGCTGAAGAAGGCTCGCGGGTAGTGGATGCATATTTAGGGTTGTACTTGCCGCCGTTTTTGCCAAAACGCCAAAGCCCCTCACCCTAACCCTCTCCCAGAGGGAGAGGGGACTAAAAGCAAAAAGCAGAAGCAAAGCAGATCAAGCTCCCTCTCCCTCAGGGAGAGGGTTGGGGTGAGGGAAAAGGGTTTACACGGACGCCAAATCAAAACGGCGCATCACCCAAAATAGTGGCGCGGTGCATCACACGGCGGTTCGGCCGGTAATCATCTACCGCGTAATGCTGGGTCACACGGTTGTCCCAAAATGCGACGTCGTTTTCCTGCCAGCGCCAACGAATGGTGTACTCGGGACGGGTGGCGTGGGCGAACAATAACTTCAGAATGGCTTCGCTTTCCGCCTCTGACAGTTCATTGATTTTGGTGGTGAAACCTTCGTTGACGAACAACGACTTTCGCCCACTCACCGGATGCGTACGAATCACCGGATGCGACAGCGGCGGGTTGTTTTTGCGGGTTTGCTCCCAACGCGCCAAATCTTCTGGCGTCGAACCAAAACGTTCCAGCGGGAAGGACTTGGTGAAATCGTGGGTCGCCGTCAAGCCATCCAGCAATACTTGCAAGGGCTTGGACAACCCCTCAAACGCCGCGATACCGCTGGCCCATAACGTATCGCCACCAAAGGCTGGCAATTGCTTGGCACTCAGCACCGCGCCCATCGCTGGCGTCGGCAAGAAGGTCACATCGGTGTGCCACACCGCATTGTCACGCACGTCAGTGACCGCCGTATCCAGCACCAGAACCTCGGGCTGCTCAGGCACATTGGGGTAAATCGGGTGAATATGCAGATCTCCAAAGTTAGCGGCAAAACGCGCCTGCTGCTGTGGAGTGATCGATTGGTTCTTGAAGAAAATAACCTGATGCTCAAGCAACGCCTGCTCAATGGCAGTGCGCTGTTGATCATTCAAGGGCTGAGTCAGGTCAACGCCGTCAATTTGGGCGCCAAGGGCAGAGCTAAGCGGGGTGATGGTCAGGCTCATGGTGATCTCTTCATCAGCGCGCTGATTGATCAGCGTCGAATGTTACTAAAAAGGGTTAGTGAGCCTGGCCGTGCCACGGCACCAGCTTGCGTTGCAGGGCGCGCAGACCCATTTCCATGGCAAAAGCGATGACAGCAATAACCAGGATGCCCAACACCACCACGTCGGTGACCAGAAATTGCGCCGCCGATTGCACCATGAAGCCCAGGCCGCTAGTGGCGGCGATCAGTTCAGCGGCCACCAACGTCGACCAGCCCACTCCGAGACCAATGCGCACACCGGTCAAAATGTCCGGCAGGGCGCTAGGCAAGATCACGTAGCGAATCAACTGCCAGCGGCTTGCACCTAACGACTGGGCAGCGCGGACTTTGGCCGGGTCTACCGTGCGCACGCCGGTGGCGGTGGCAATGGCGATCGGGGCGAAAATGGCCAGATAGATCAGCAACACTTTCGACAGCTCGCCAATGCCGCACCAAATCACGATCAGCGGCAGGTAAGCCAACGGCGGAATAGGGCGGTAAAACTCGATCAGCGGATCGAAAATGCCTCGCGCAATACGGTTGTGACCAATGGCTATACCGACCGGCACGGCCGTTAAAATCGCAAACCCCAGACCCAGACCGATACGGGTTAAGCTCGCGCCCAAGTGCTGCCACAAGGTGGCGTCCATGTAACCGGTGGTGGCCAGTAACCAGCCTTTTTCCAGCACGGCTGAGGGAGGTGGCAAAAACAGTGGTTCAATTAAACCCGCGGCCGTGACGGCCCACCACGTGGCGATCAATGTCAGAAGGGTCAACACGCTGATCCAGCGCGTGCTCAGGCTTCGTTTGGCCGGGCGCGGCGCATGGGCAGCGACAATCGGGGCGGACGGGGCCGCTTCATAGGTACTCATGCGCGCTCCTGCCGCTGAGCGGCACCGCGTTGTGAAAACACGCGCTCCAGCACGTGCTCACGGGTTTCGATAAAACGAGGGTCGGACTTGATAGAGCGCGCCGACTCGCCTGCGTTGTAACGCTGACCGAAGTCCAGCGTCAGCCGCTCAACGATACGACCCGGATTCGGTGCCAACAGAATCAGGTCAGTCGCCAGAAACACGGCTTCTTCGATGTCGTGAGTAATCAAAAAGACCGGTTTGGCGGTGCGCTTGCACACTTGCAGCAACAGCTCTTGCATCTGTTCGCGGGTGAATGCATCGAGTGCGCCGAAGGGTTCGTCCATCAGCAACACGCGTGGATCAGCAGCCAAAGCGCGAGCCAGGCCGACACGTTGTTTTTGACCGCCGGACAACTCCCACACACGGCGCTGCTCGAAGCCCGACAAGTCCACCAGTGCCAACATTTCACGGGCGCGGATTTCGCGTTTGTTGCGCGGTACACCCGCCAGTTCAAGGCCGAAGGCTACGTTGGCCAGCACGTCCTGCCAAGGCAGCAGCACATCATCCTGAAACACCACGCCACGTTCAGCGCTCGGGCCTTTGACCGGGACGCCATCGAGCGTGATGCGCCCGGCGCTTGGCTCAACAAAGCCGGCAATCAAGTTAAGCAATGACGTTTTGCCGCTGCCCGAAGGGCCGAGTGCGACCAGCAGTTGCTGAGGGCCAAGGTTGACGGAAATATCCGCAAGCACTGGCTCCGCGGCGCCCGGGTACTGTGCGCTGATGCGCTCCAGTGATAACAAGGCCATGACGGTCGACTCCTGTGCGGCAACAATAATTAATTAACAAACGTGGCGTTAACCGCTGGCGCATAGTCCGGCAGTACGGCATCAACCTTTTTTTGCTCTTTCAGGAACGCGGCCGTGTCGGCCAGGGCTTTACTGGTTGGTGCGCCCAGCAATACCGCCTGATCGGCAGCCAGTGGGTACACGTTGCCCTGCAGCAGCAACGGAATGTCAGCCGCTTTAGCGCCCGAGAGTTTCACCACTTTGTCGATGTTGCTCTGATTGGCCAGCCAGCCTTTCGGATCTTTGTTGTAGTCGGCGTAAGCATCCAGAGTCACTTTGGCAAAAGCCTTGACCACCTCAGGGTGCTGCTTGGCGAAGTCCTTGCGCACAATCCAGGCGTCAAAGGTCGGTGCGCCCAGCTTGCCCAGTTCGCCTGACGTGATCAGCACTTTGCCGTTTTCCTTGGCGGTGCCCAGCGCGGGGTCCCACACATAGGTCGCATCGATATCACCGCGCTTCCAGGCCGCCACAATGGCTGGCGGGGCGAGGTTTAAAATGGTGACTTTGGAAGGGTCGATGTTCCAGTGCTTCAGCGCCGCCAGCAGGCTGTAGTGCCCGGTAGAAACAAACGGCACCGCGACCTTCTTGCCGACCAGATCCTGCGGACTGTTGATGCCCGAACCGTCACGCGCAACCAGCGCTTCAGAGCCGCCAAGCTGGGTGGCAATCAAAAAAGTCTCAACCGGTACGTTGCGAGTGATCGCGGCGGTCAACGGGCTAGAACCCAGGTAAGCGATTTGCACATCACCGGAGGCAATGGCCGCAATAATGTCGGCGCCGTTATCAAACTTGCGCCACTTGATGTTGGCACCCGTGGCCTTTTCGTAAGCGCCGTCCGCTTGAGCCACTTTGGCCGGGTCGGCTGAAGTCTGGTAAGCCACGGTGACCTCTGGAGCGGCCTGTACGAAGAAGCTGGCACCTGCCAGGGATAAAGCAGCCAAAAGGCGTAGGGGAGAACGCAATTTCATGATGTAGCTCCTCGGCAGGCGACCGGAAATCGGCAGAACGCGAGGTTAAATGATCTAAGAATGAGTAAATAAATAACTTTTAAGCATTAGCTTATGAGGTTCTGAATCCTTCTCTAACGCGCGCGTACGCGAGCAGTTAAGAGTCGACCTGAGCCGGGGATTCTCTAAGCAGTAAACGATCTTAAAAATTTAATAAAAAAATGTTTAAGCCTTAGACCAAAGGCCTATAGCATCCGCGCGAGGCCAAGTAGGAAATATCCTGCATATTCCTAATTATTATGAACAATCCATAAATAATTCTTTTTGGCTTTATAAAATTGGCTTTACCCTGCGTGAACACGGGCACCGACTAGACCATAGTCGTAGACATGATTGGTTACGATTGACTTGCCAGTCACCGTCTGGCGCTAATCGCGCATCTGAAGCACTCGGACGTCAGATCTGGGGCTAAAGAACTACAAAAATTAGAAAGACAAAGGAGCAACACCATGAACAAGTCCACCTTGGCCATCGCTGTGGCCGTAGGTTTGTTGGCACAACAAGCGAGTGCTGCTGGCTTCATCGAAGACAGCAAAGCAACGCTTAAACTGCGTAACTTCTATATCAACAACGATAACCGCGATTCGGGCACTGCCAAGAACGCCAACTACCAGGAAGAATGGGGCCAAGGCTTCCAGCTGGACTTCACCTCCGGCTTTACTCAAGGCACCGTGGGTTTTGGTGTTGATGCCATTGGCTTGCTGGGCGTGCGTCTGGATTCGGGCAAAGGCCGTCACGGCAACCCGACCAGCAGCAACTACGGCGGTACGGTCTTCCCGACTGACAGCGATGGCCGTGCGGTGAGTGACTACTCTAGCTTGGGCCTGACCGCCAAAGCCAAAATCTCTCAAACTGAATTGCGCTACGGCACCCTGATGCCGAAACTGCCGGTTGTCTCGTACAACGACGGCCGTTTGCTGCCGCAGACATTCGAGGGTGGGCAGATCACCTCCAATGAGTTCAAGGACCTGACCTTGATCGGCGGTCAGATCGAACACGCCAAGGGCCGTAACTCCAGCAACAACGAAGAGCTGTCGATTGCCGGCGCCAACAATGCCCGTACCGGTGAGTTCAGCAACAAGTTCCTGTATGGCGGTGCCGACTACAAGCTGAATAAAGACCTGCTGTTGCAGTACTACTACGGCAACCTGAAAGACTTCTACAAACAGCACTTCCTGGGGCTGACTCACAACTGGGCAATCGGCCCGGGCGTGCTGAAATCTGACCTGCGTTACTTCCACAGCACTGACGACGGCAAGAATGGCAGCGATCCTGCTTACTATTCGTCGGGTGATTACCGTGGCCAGGCAAGCGGCAAGGGCAAGGTCGACAACAACCTGCTCAGCGGCCTGTTCTTGTACTCGGTAGAAGGCCATACCTTCGGTGCCGGTTATCAAGTCAGCAACGGCAGCAGCGACTTCCCTTGGCTGAACCAGGGCGACGGCTCGTCGGCTTACATCATCACCGACATGCAAATCTCGAAGTTCGCCCGCGCTGGCGAGCGTACCTGGCAGGCACGTTACTCCTATGACTTTGCCAAACTGGGCGCACCAGGCCTGACCGCGGGTCTTGTTTACCTGCGTGGCGATAATATCGACACTGTAGGTGGCGCGGGTCAGCTCACAGGCTCTGGCCGCTCCGAATGGGAACGCGACATTACCTTGGCCTACGTGGTGCAGGACGGTCCGTTGAAAAATCTCGGCGTGATGTGGAAAAACGCCATGTGGCGCAACGATATTCCGTCGACTCGCGATCAGGACGAGAACCGTCTGATCGTCAGCTACTCGATCCCGTTGCTGTAAGCCGGTTGTAGTTCAAGGCTAGAAAAATCCTGCCCGGCGCAATGCCGGGCAGGGTGTTTACCGAAGACCGAATCGATCAATTCGCAACACATTTTAAATGTCGCAGCTCCCTGCCGCTCCCCTTGCCTAAACCTGACTCAAGAGTGAACTGCGGACATTGGTGCGTCCAATGAAACACTTTTTAATATGCTATTTAGGTATAAATAAATCGATATATATTCTTTTTAAATAGCTTTGGATGCAGGCAGAGTAAGCCTGTCACGCCCTGCCAATGCCTATAAAAAGGAGTTGCACCATGAGCCTCAGACTCGGCGACATCGCCCCCGATTTCCAACAGGATTCCAGCGCGGGTCCGATTCAATTCCATGAGTGGCTGGGCGACAGCTGGGGCGTTCTGTTTTCGCACCCTGCAGACTTCACGCCGGTGTGCACCACTGAACTGGGCTTTACTGCAAAGCTTAAAGATGAATTTGCAAAACGCGGTGTAAAAGCCATCGCACTGTCGGTTGACCCCGTGGACTCACACCACGCATGGATCGATGACATCAACGAAACCCAGAATACCGTGGTCAACTTTCCGATCCTGGCCGATGCTGATCGCAAGGTTAGTGACCTCTACGACCTGATCCATCCCAATGCCAGCGACACCCTGACCGTACGCTCGCTGTTCGTGATTGACCCGAACAAAAAGATCCGTCTGACCATCACCTACCCGGCGAGCACTGGCCGCAACTTCAATGAAATTTTGCGGGTGATTGATTCATTGCAACTCACCGACAACTTCAAAGTTGCCACTCCGGCCAACTGGCAGGACGGTGACGACGTGGTGATCGTGCCGTCGCTCAAGGATGAAGACGAGATCATTAAGCGCTTCCCCAAGGGCTACCGCGCCGTGAAGCCGTACCTGCGTTTGACGCCGCAGCCGAACAAATAACCGATACCTGTGTAGCCGCTGCCGCAGGCTGCGTCGCCGCCTGAAGTCGCAAACCAGACCTGGCAGAAAAACACGAGGCTCAGGTTTTACGATCGCTGCGCAATCGGACGCAGCCTTCGGCAGCTGCTACGGGGCGGGACAACTTTCAAGTGCAACAGGGTTTAGGCCGTTTCGACGGCCTTTTTTTATGAACATTAAATGTTACAAAAAACCCGCCAAGCGCTATACGTAATAATCATTCTCAAATAGTATTCGGGCGCATCCGCATTCAGAGACTCGCCGCCTTGAAAACTTTCTTGCCCGTTTCAGCCCTGCTGACCGTTGTATGGGCCGTTGCACCTGCCGCTTTTGCCGACCCTCTGACGCTGCCCAAGACCGACGTGCAAGCCAGTTCCGAGAGTGACCTTTCTGCGTCCGGCTACCAGCAGCCGCTCGACAGCACCACCACGCGACTGGGCCTTACGCCCAAGGAAACGCCCCAAGGCGTCACGAGCCTGTCCCGCGAACAGTTGAATGATTTCAACCTCAACAGCGTCAAGGACGCGCTGCGCAGCGCGCCTTCGGTGACGGTCGAACAATATGAAACCGACCGCACCAACTTCACTTCGCGCGGGTTCGACATCAACAACTTCGAATACGATGGCATAGGCGCGCCCTTCAGCGCCGGGTTGCTGAGTGGCGACCTGGACATGGCCGAATATCAACAGGTCGACATTCTCCACGGCGCCAACGGCTTGATGAGCGGCACGGGCAACCCCTCCGCCACGGTCAACTTTATCCGCAAGCGACCCACCTACACCCCGCAAGCCCAGGTAAAAGTCTCTGCAGGATCGTGGGATACACGCCGTATTGACCTCGACGTGTCCGGGCCTTTGACCGACAGCGGCAATGTACGCGGGCGTTTTATCTACGCCAACGAAACGGGCAACTCTTACCTCGACCGCTACTCACGCGAGAAAAACGTGCTGAGCGGCATGTTGGCGTTTGATCTGTCCGACGCGGACACCCTCACCGTCGGTCTATCAGACAGCAAGAGCAACTCCAATGGCAGCAGTTGGGGCGGGCTACCCTTGACCGATTACCAGGGCAACCTGATCCACTACAGCCGACGCGGCTCCAACGTGGGGCAGAACTGGAGCTACTGGGACGTGCATACCCTGCGCGCGTTCGCTGAACTGACCCACGACTTCGGCAATGGCTGGAAGAGCAAGCTGAACGTCACCGCAGTCGATCAGCGCCAGTCGGCCAATATGTATTATCTGATGGCGAACGATGAGAGCCAGCCTTGGCTGGCTGACCCAAGCCACACCAACGCCGATGAAAAACAACTGCTGGGTGAAGCTCAACTCAGCGGCCCCTTCAGTCTGGGCGGTCGCGAGCATGAGTTGACGCTAGGCGTGGATTACGGACGTTCGCGTCATAAAGAGCGTGGCTACTACAACAGTGTTGACGAGTTTATGCCGGCTGATCTGGGCCAGACCCTTAGCGGTAACGTGCCCAAGCCCGATTTGTCGTACACCGACGACGACACAAAAATGGCCAACTTCACCGACCGCCAAAAAAGTGTCTATGCCGGGGCGCGCTTCAACCTGACGGACCAACTGCACTGGATTGCCGGGGCGCGCATGCTCAGTGTCGACAGCGATGGCACCGATTACGGCCCGCCCCGTGATGTGCGTATTCACGGCAAAGTCACGCCCTACACCGGGCTGGTCTACGACCTCAACGATCAGTACTCCGTCTACGCCAGCTACACCAAAATCTTCAACCCGCAGTACGTGATAGACGCGCAGAGCAAAGTGCTGGCGCCGCTGGAAGGCAAAAGCTACGAAGTCGGGGTTAAAGGCAGCTTGCTGGATGAGCAACTGGACGTCTCGGCGGCGGTATTCAAAACCGACCAACGCAATGTCGCCGAAGCCACAGGTGAAATGATCGGTACCCAGTCGGTCTACCAAAGCGAGAACTTCAAAAGCCGCGGCATTGAATTGGAAGCCAGCGGCCAGTTGGCGCCGGGATTACAGGTACAAGGCGGTTACAGCTATGTCCACATTGAAGACCCGGATGGCGAAAAAGCCCGTCAATACGTACCGACGCACACCGTGCGTACCAGTTTGACCTATCAATTACCGGACATGCCCAAAGCCAAAATTGGCACCCGTGTGGCCTGGCAGAGCGCGATTCAAGTGGACAGTGACAGCCGCATTCGCCAGAACGCTTACGCGCTGGTTGATGTGATGGCCAGCTACGACATCGACTCGCATTGGAGCACGGCGCTGAACCTGAACAACGTCAGCAATCGCAAATACCTGATGAGCCTGTACAGCGGCGGTTCGGGTTTCTATGGCCCGTCGCGCAACGTCACAGCGTCGCTGAGTTACAACTTCTGACCTCAGCCTTGTGGTCATGGGGGAACGCATTACTCGTAGCCGCTGACGAGTAATGCGAGGCTGCGTTCGGCGGCGCAGCCGTCGTGAAACCTTTCAATTTGGAATGTCAGATACATCACGTTCATAGACCTTGCGGCGATTGCATCGTCGCACGCAGCCACGCGTTGCTCGTCAGATACTTCGAGGCTCAGGGCTCTTATGCAATCGCGGAATAAACAAATGAATAAATATGATTTATAGATATATAAATCACCTGCTATGTTCTCCTCACAGAAGCGAAAACGCTGACAGCAATTTGCACTAATTCACTCAAGGAATTGCCTAGATGCTGGTTGTGACACTCGGAGGAAGCCCCAGCCAACGATCCCGCTCCGGGGTGTTGCTGGATCGCGCTAAAAGCTGGCTCAACCAGCAAGGCGTCGAAGTAGTGAGTTATCAAGTTCGTGACTTCCCGGCTGAAGATTTACTGCATGCCCGCTTTGACAGCCCCCACATCATCGACCTGTTGCAGCAGATCGAAAATGCAGATGGTTTGGTGATCGCCACACCGGTCTACAAAGCCTCATTTAGCGGCGCCCTCAAAACGGTTCTCGACTTGCTGCCCGAGCGCGCACTGAGTCACAAGGTCGTCTTACCCATCGCCACCGGCGGTAGCATTGCCCACATGCTGGCCGTGGATTACGCACTCAAACCCGTGCTGTCTGCGCTCAAAGCCCAGGAAATGCTGCACGGCATCTTTGCCGAAGACAGTCAGATTGCCTACGGCGAGGGCAGCGCCCAAGCCCAGTTGGTGCCGGTGCTGGAACAACGGCTGAACGAGTCCCTGGAGCACTTTTACAGCGCGCTGGCCCGCCGTCCAAAACCGCTGGACCCGAACATTCTCAACGAACGTCTGATCACGTCTCGCTGGAGCATCTGAACGAAACACCCTCACCTTACTGAACCGCTAACGGCTCGGCAGGTGCTACCCGAATCTCGAATAACAAAAGGAGAGCGCCATGCGCCCTGTCATTTTGCGTCGTGGTCTGGTCGCCCTGTTAGTGGCGGCAGTGTCCCTCGGCGTTACCCTGCAAGCTCAAGCTGACACCGTACGCATCGGTTATCAAAAATACGGCACGCTGTTGTTGCTCAAGACTAAAGGCACGCTGGAAAAGCGTCTGGCCGAGCAAGGCGTGGACGTGCAATGGACCGAGTTTCCCGGCGGCCCGCAACTGCTTGAAGGCTTGAACGTAGGGTCTATCGACTTCGGCGTAACCGGCGAAACGCCGCCTGTATTTGCTCAGGCAGCCGGAGCTGATTTGCTTTACGTCGCTTATGAACCACCGGCTCCGACCAGCGAAGCGATTCTGGTGCCCAAGGATTCACCGATCACCTCGGTGAAAGACCTTAAAGGCAAAAAAGTAGTGCTCAATAAAGGCTCCAACGTGCACTACCTGTTGGTACGCGCCCTTGAGGACGCCGGCCTTAAATACACCGATATCCAGACAGTATTCCTGCCGCCTGCCGATGCCCGCGCAGCGTTTGAGCGGGGCAGTGTCGATGCTTGGGTGATCTGGGACCCGTACCAGGCCGCCGCGGAACAACAACTGCAAGCACGCACCCTGCGTGATGCCAGCGGCATTGCCGACAACCATCAGTTTTACCTGGCCACCAAACCCTTCGCCGAGCAGCACCCCAAGGTTATCGAAACCCTGGTCGACGAAGTGCGCAATGTCGGTGATTGGGCCAAAGCCCACCCTGAAGACGTGACGAAGCAAGTGGCGCCGATTCTCGGCCTGTCGCCTGAAATCACCCTGACAGCGGTAAAACGCCAAGGCTACGGCGCGCAATTTCTGACCCCTGAAGTGATCAACGCGCAGCAGAAAATCGCAGACACCTTTCACCAGCTCAAATTGATTCCAAAGCCGCTGGTGATTAAAGACGTGATCTGGACCCCTCCGGCCGCTGTGGCCACCGCTAACTAACGCTTGCAGAACCCCATTTAGGAGACCACTCCATGAGCCTCAATATTTTTTGGTTCCTGCCAACCCACGGTGACGGCCATTACCTTGGCACCAGCGAGGGTGCCCGCGCCGTAGACCACGGCTATCTGCAACAAGTAGCGCAAGCCGCAGATCGCCTGGGTTTTGGCGGGGTGCTGATTCCCACCGGTCGTTCGTGTGAAGATTCGTGGCTGGTAGCCGCCTCGCTGATCCCTGTGACTCAGCGCCTGAAATTTCTGGTGGCTCTGCGTCCAGGCATCGTTTCACCGACCGTTGCGGCCCGTCAGGCGGCGACACTGGATCGTCTGTCAGGCGGCCGCGCGCTGTTCAATCTGGTGACCGGCGGAGATCCGGAAGAACTGGCCGGCGATGGCTTGTTCCTCAGCCACGAAGAACGCTATCAAGCTTCGGTTGAGTTCACCCGTATCTGGCGCCGCGTGCTTGAAGGCGAAACCGTGGATTACGACGGTCAGCACATCAAGGTCAAAGGCGCCAAGTTGCTCTACCCACCGGTTCAGCAACCGCGCCCACCTCTGTACTTCGGCGGCTCGTCCGAAGCTGCGCAAGACCTGGCCGCCGAGCAAGTAGAAATGGTTCTGACCTGGGGCGAGCCACCTGCTGCCGTAGCCGAGAAGATCGAGCAAGTACGGGCCAAGGCCGCCAAACTGGGCCGCACCGTACGCTTCGGTATTCGCCTGCACGTGATCGTGCGTGAAACCAACGATGAAGCCTGGAAAGCCGCCGACAAGCTTATTTCGCATGTGGACGACGAGACTATCGCTCGCGCGCAGGCTTCACTGTCTCGCTTTGATTCAGTCGGTCAGCAGCGCATGGCCGCTCTGCACGGTGGCAGCCGCGACAACCTCGAAGTCAGCCCAAACCTGTGGGCAGGCGTGGGTCTGGTACGTGGCGGTGCCGGTACGGCGCTGGTTGGCGACGGCCCTACCGTGGCCGCGCGGGTCAAGGAATATGCGGATCTGGGCATCGACACGTTTATTTTCTCGGGCTATCCGCACCTGGAGGAATCCTACCGCGTGGCTGAACTGCTGTTCCCGCACCTTGATATCGAGCGCCCGGAGCTGCCGAAAAGTGCGGGTTACGTGAGCCCGTTCGGCGAAATGGTCGCCAACGATATTCTCCCCAAAGCTGCGTCGCAGAGCTGAGGCGGTCATGAGTACGGCGAAGGCGATCAGCCTTAATTCTATTGCTCACAAAGCAGCTCCCTGGGTATTGCCCGTGTTGCTGCTGGCGGTGTGGCAGTTGTCTGTGTCTGCGGGCTGGTTATCGACGCGCATCTTGCCGGCGCCCAGCGCCGTGTTTGCGGCAGGCGTCGAGCTGGTGCGCAGTGGCGAAATCTGGAAACACCTGGCCATCAGCGGCTGGCGAGCGGGTTTGGGCTTTGTAATCGGTGGCAGTATCGGTCTGGCCCTGGGCTTTATCACCGGCTTGTCGAAATGGGGCGAGCGCCTGCTCGACAGCTCGGTGCAAATGATCCGAAACGTTCCCCATTTGGCGCTGATTCCGCTGGTGATTCTGTGGTTTGGCATTGACGAGTCGGCGAAGATTTTTCTGGTGGCGCTGGGGACGTTGTTCCCCATCTACCTAAACACCTATCACGGCATTCGCAACGTCGACCCGGCACTGGTGGAAATGGCTCGCAGCTACGGGTTATCGGGTTTCAGCCTGTTCTGGCAAGTGATTCTGCCCGGAGCGCTGCCTTCGATTCTGGTTGGCGTGCGCTTTGCGTTGGGCTTCATGTGGTTAACGCTGATCGTGGCCGAAACTATTTCTGCCAGCTCAGGTATTGGCTATCTGGCGATGAACGCCCGGGAATTTTTGCAAACCGACGTCGTCGTGCTGGCAATTGTTTTGTATGCGGTGCTCGGCAAGTTGGCCGACAGCGCGGCCCGAGGTCTGGAACGCGTGTGGTTGCGCTGGCACCCGGCGTATCAAGTGGTTAAAGGCGGTGCAGCATGACAGCTCAACAACCTCCACACCTGCGCCAAGGTATCCCGCTGGTGGTGCAAGACCTGAAGAAGTCCTTTGGCGATCGTCAGGTCTTGAAAGGCATCGACCTGCACATCCCGGCGGGCCAGTTTGTCGCCATCGTCGGGCGCAGCGGTTGCGGTAAAAGCACCCTGATGCGTCTGCTGGCTGGCCTCGATCAACCTTCAGGCGGTGAGCTGCTGGCCGGCAAGGCGCCGTTGCAAGACGCTCGCGAAGACACGCGACTGATGTTTCAGGAAGCACGCTTGCTGCCCTGGAAGAAAGTCATCGACAACGTGGGCCTCGGACTCAAGGGCGAATGGCGGCCAAAAGCCCTCAAAGCGCTGGAAGAAGTAGGCCTGGCCGAGCGGGCGAATGAGTGGCCGGCAGCGTTATCGGGCGGGCAAAAACAGCGGGTGGCGTTGGCACGTGCCCTGATTCACCAACCCCGATTATTGCTGCTGGATGAACCGCTGGGTGCACTTGATGCGCTGACCCGAATTGAAATGCAGCACCTGATCGAACGCCTGTGGCGCCAGCATGGTTTCACCGTATTACTGGTGACCCACGACGTCAGTGAAGCGGTGGCCATTGCCGACCGCGTCATTTTGATCGAAGACGGCGAAGTGGGGCTGGACCTCACGGTTGAACTTCCGCGCCCCAGGGTGCGGGGCTCACATCGATTGGCCGCGCTGGAAACCGAAGTGCTGAACCGAGTACTCGCATTGCCTGGCTCGCCCCCTGAGCCAGAACCCGTTGCGCCGTTGCCCACGCAATTGCGCTGGGCGCAATAACCTCACTTTTCTATCCCAAGACAGGAATCGACACCATGACCATCAAAGCCATTAACGTTCGTAACCAGTTCAAAGGCCACATCAAGGAAATCGTGCTGGGCGACGTGTTATCAGAAATCGACGTACAAACAGCGTCCGGCATCGTCACCTCGGTGATTACCACCCGCTCGGTCAAAGAGCTGGAACTGGTGGTCGGCAGCGAAGTGATTGCTTTCGTCAAATCCACTGAAGTATCGATCGCCAAGCTCTAAACCGTGGCTTATCCCCAACCCCGAAAGGCGCGAGCCCTTCGGGGTTTTGAGGGCTCAGGGCCAGCGTTCAGTTCATGCCCGACTAAATAGCGCGGCCATTTCACGGAGCAGCACCTCGGCCTCAAGGACTTTATTGACCACCGCTTCACCCTCAGCGCGCGAAACGCCCAACCGGTCGAACAGGGCATCAGGCAAGGGCGCGCACGAGCCATGACCCATCCCCCGACTGCGCAGCAGCCCCAATGCAACACACACCAGATTAGGGTAGGGCGCATCATGACCCAGATAACCCGGGTCGTGCTGAAAGCGCACGGCAACGACCAATTCCTCCGGCATTCCCCAAAAGCGCATTAACCAGGCCCCCATCTGCTCGCGGCTGATGCCCAACAAGTGCTGCTCTATTTCGCTATGACTGGCGTGCGGATTGACCTCAAGGTGCCGGCAAATCAGTGAGAAGTGCGGCGGGAATACATGGGCCAGCAGCAAATAGCCAAAATTGTGCAGTAACCCCGCCAGGTAGGTCATGCCGACTTCCGGGCGTTGCTCCCGAGGCATGGCACGGGTCAGCCCTTCAATGACTGCGGCCGTGTAAATGGATTGCTGCCAGTAAGGCATGCTGGATTGCGGGTGATCTTTGGGTAAGCCCAAGCTCTTGTCCAACGACAAGCTCAACGCGAGGTTGACGACGACATCGACTCCCAACACACGAGAAATAGCGTCTTCCACCGAACGAATCTTGCTCTTCGGGGCGTAGTACGAAGATGACGCCCAGCTTAGAAGTTGCGCAGCTAAAGCCGGATCGGTTTCGACAACGCTCGTCACTTCGTCAATGGAGATGTCTGGATTGGCACGAAGCTGTATAAGCTTGCGGACGCTTTCCGCCAAAGGCGGTAACTCAATGGTGGCTTCAAGCCGCTGCTGAATGCGCCGCGTGGTGAACGCTTTAACCGCTCGGGTGATGGCTTCGCCATCGTCTACCGCCTGCTGAAGGCTGAGCCGGATAGCACTCAGCGGCTCCCCAAAACGGCCGACACTGGCTTTACTGAGCAAGCGCTTGAAGTCTTCAACTGTGATCTCCAGCAACAAGCCGGTTTCACCGCTGCTGATAAACAGCTGCGGTTGATGCAGGAGATGCTCTTCGTACAAGCAGGTGGAACCGGTCACTGTCGGCAGGCCCGGCAAGATGCGCAGTTGGTGCTTGGCGAGCAGCTCTGCAAGCCGGTCAGCTGCCACGGCCGTCATGTCTCGTCCAATCAAATCGGCGAGTCGATTGAGGTCGAGCAATTGGCTTTGGGCGAACATCACCATAAGCTCGCCGACCGAATCATGGAGCAATACCGTTTGCACCTTGCACGCCGGGTCAAGCCCAGGGTGGTCAATGACTTCCCGGTACGGGATGGACAACTCTGCTAACACCCGCTGTAGAGCGGGCGGCGTGCTCAAAGGGGTTGGCACGTCAGCGACGTCAGCTGTGGTTTGCATGGGGTCTTCTTAACTCAAAATGGTACAGCCATCACTGAATCGGCAGCGGGCTCATTTACTGAATGCTCATTTAAACTTGCCCGTATTGCTGACCATGGCGCAGCCAGCGGTCGAGCAGGGGACTGACATGGCTTGGCCAGCGTTCGAGCAAGGCCAGCGCCGCTTCGCGCACGGCCGGCAGCAGGTCGGCGTCACGCATCAAATCAGCCACTTTGAACTGCAACAGCCCGGTTTGCCGAGTGCCGAGCATCTCTCCGGGGCCGCGCAACTCCAGGTCTTTTTCTGCGATGACAAAACCATCATTGGTCTCGCGCATGATGCCCAAGCGTTGGCGCCCCACTTGCGACAGCGGCGGATGGTAGAGCAGCACACAGTGACTGGCTGCGCTGCCCCGGCCTACGCGCCCGCGTAATTGGTGCAATTGAGACAAGCCCAGGCGCTCGGGGTTTTCAATGATCATCAAACTGGCATTGGGAACGTCCACACCCACTTCAATCACCGTCGTGGCGACCAGCAATTGCAGTTCACCGGCCTTGAAGCGGGCCATGACCTCGGCTTTCTCGGCGGCCTTCATGCGTCCGTGGATCAAGCCCACACGCAGTTCGCCCAGCGCGCTGGTAAGGTCTTCAAACGTGGTTTCGGCGGCCTGGCAGGTCATCTCTTCGGATTCTTCGATCAGCGTGCACACCCAATAGGCCTGCCGCCCTTCAGCGCAGGCAGCACGCACCCGCTCAATCACTTCGACGCGCCGTGTGTCGACCACCAGCACGGTATTGACCGGCGTTCGTCCGGGCGGCAACTCATCGAGAATCGAAGTGTCCAGATCGGCGTAAGCACTCATGGCCAGCGTGCGAGGAATCGGCGTTGCAGTCATGATCAACTGGTGCGGGCACATCACCCCGCCCACACCTTTATTGCGCAGGGCCAGACGCTGCTGGACACCAAATCGGTGCTGCTCATCGATGATGACCAGTGCAAGGTTTTTGAACTGAACCTGATCTTGAAACAGCGCGTGGGTACCCACCACCATCGGTGCGCCGTTGGCGATTTGCTCCATGGCCGCCGTGCGCGCTTTGCCTTTGAGCTTGCCAGCCAGCCAGGCGACTTCGATGCCCAGCGGTTCCAGCCAGCGTTTAAAGCTGATGAAATGCTGCTCGGCGAGAATCTCGGTAGGGGCCATCAAGGCCACCTGATAACCCGCCTCCAAGGCTTGCAACGCTGCAAGCGCCGCCACCACCGTTTTACCGGCGCCGACGTCGCCCTGGATCAGGCGCAACATGGGTTCAGGCTGACAGAGATCGTAGGCGATTTCGTTGCCCACGCGAACTTGAGCCCCCGTGGGCGCAAAGCCTAGATTGGCGAGGAACTGAGCGGGCAGCTTTTTTGCCTTGGGCAGTACCGGCGCCTGCTGGGAACGCAGGCTCTCGCGCAGTCGTTGCTGAGAGAGCTGATGGGTCAGCAGTTCTTCAAACGCCAAACGGTGTTGCGCCCAGTGATGACCCAGTGCCAGCTCTTCCACATCGGCATCTGCCGGGGGCTGATGCAAATAGCGAATGGCTTCGTCCAGCGGGGCCAGTTGGTAGTCTTTAGCCAGTTCGGACGGCAGCCAATCGGGCAGGCTGCGAGGGCCCAGCATGGCCAGACTTTGCTGGCTGAGCTGACGCAGACGCTGCTGAGTCAGACCTTCGGTGGTCGGGTAAATGGGCGTTAGTGTGGTATCGACTGGCGGTGGCTCGTCACCGGTGATCGCGCGGTATTCAGGGTGATAGATTTCCAGACCTGAAGCACCCGGCCGTGCTTCGCCATAACAACGCACCTCAGTGCCACGTTTTAAACTTTCTTTTTGCGCGTTACTGAAGTGATAGAAACGCAGGCTCAAGCCGCCCGTGCCGTCATTAATGCGCACCAGCAAGCTGCGACGCTTGCCCATGACCACATCAGTGCCGATGACACGCCCCTCGACCACTGCATCCTGCCCCGGGCGCAAAGCGCCAATCGGCACGACGCGGGTGCGATCCTGATAGCGCAGGGGTAAATGAAACAATACGTCCTGCACGGTTTCGAGACCGACCTTGGCCAGCTTCTCGGCCATAGCCTCGCCCACGCCCTTGAGCGCGGTGACTGACACGTTCGACAACTCGGACATCGCCGCCGCTCTTAGGTCGCGGCAGGTGGCTTGGCCACCGAGCACAGACGGATGGAGTCAGCGAGGATTTCAATCGCCTTGGGCCGCGGAAAGCTGGCGCGCCAGGCAATCGCCACCGTGCGAAACGGCACCGGCGGGGTCAGCGGACGCACGGCCAGCACGCCGGGAGCATAGTGGTGACTGTCGACAGCCGACAACGGCAGGATGGAAATACCCAGCCCTGAAGCCACCATATGGCGGATGGTTTCCAGCGAGCTGGACTCGACGGTGGTATGGCTGGCGCCGTCCTTGCCTTTGGGCAGGGTCGGGCAGGCTTCAAGTACCTGATCGCGGAAACAGTGCCCTTCACCCAGCAACAGCAAGCTCTTGTCATTCAACAGGCTGGCGTCAATGGTGTCGCGCTTGGTCCAAGGGTGTTCACTGGGCATCAGCACGTAGAACGGCTCATCGTATAGCGGCAGGGTCAGCACATCGGCTTCCTGGAACGGCAGGGCGATGATGATCGCGTCCAGTTCACCATTGCGCAGTTTGTCGCGCAGCACATGGGTGAAGTTTTCTTCGATATACAACGGCATCTGCGGGGCTACCCGGTGCAGTTGCGGAATCAGGTGCGGGAACAGATACGGGCCAACGGTGTAAATGGCGCCAACCTTGAGCGGAGCCGTCAGCTGGTTTTTGCCCGCTTGGGCAATCTCGCGAATGCCTTGGGCCTGTTCCAGTACTTTTTGCGCCTGGGCGACGATACCTTCGCCGACCGGCGTGAGGCGCACAGCACTTTTGCTGCGCTCAAAAATCAGCACACCGAGTTCGTCTTCCAGTTTTTTCACGCCCACCGACAGCGTCGGTTGGCTGACATGGCAGCGTTCGGCAGCGTGGCCGAAGTGTTGCTCTTGGGCGAGCGTCACGATGTAACGTAATTCTGTAAGCGTCATAGCGGGCGTCCCTGTGGTTGCGGGCCAAGAATAGCGGCTGCAATCGATAGACGCACGTTATCAGACATTGTCCTTACAGCTAAAGCGGCTAATGGCTGTAAGGCGTTTTATCTGTAGGCCAAAAGCATAAAGGGCACCCTAAGGTGCCCTTTATTCGGTTAACGCCGACGTTTATCGATGGAATAAACGAACGGAGCCACGATTTCGATGGTGCCGTTGGTCAGCATCTCAGGCGGCGGCTTGGGCAATGGCTGTGCCCGTCGGATCATTTCCAGGGTGGCCCGGTCCAGATCTGCGTTACCAGAACGTCCTACCAACTCGTAAGACAGCACCTTGCCTTCGGCGTCTACCACGAAGCGCAGACGGTTCAGACCTTCCTTGCCTCGCGACTGCGCGGCAGCCGGGTACTTTTTGTACTTGCCCAAATGCGCCAGCAACGTACCTTCCCAACTGGCTTTGGCGGCCAATTGTTGAGCCGACGGGCCAGGGGCCGGTGCGGCAGACTTCTCAGTCGGTGCTTTGGTCGGTGTCGCGTCGCTCGGTTTCTCTTCTGAAGGCTTTTCTTTAACCGGTTCGGTTTTTTCCACAGGTTTTGGCGGCTGAGGCTTCTGCTTGGGTTTAACCGGTTTGGGAACAGCAATCTTCGGCTTGGGCGCTTCCGCCAGCTTGGGGATCGGCAACTCTTCCACGGGGGCCGGCGGTTGTGGTGGGGTCACCACTTTCGGCGGCGCAGGCGGCGGCGGTGCTGGCAACGGTGCCAGATCAACCATCATCGCTTGCGGTGGGAGTTCGACAGTCCGCGGGGTGGACCATTGCAGGGCAAGAATCACTGCCACTGCATGGATCGCCAACACCGCGGCCAAGCTGATTGCGTAACGCGTCATCTTTTGGCGCGCTATGGTCATTTCTTGGCTGCCGTCTCAAGTCCGACCAGACCTACCTTCAAATAACCCGCTGCGCGCAATGCATCCATCACGCTCATCAAGTCACCGTAGTCCACACCCTTATCGGCCTGGAAGAAGATGGTCGTGTCTTTGTTGTTGTGCGTCCTGGCATCGAGGGTGGGGCCCAGCGCTTCAACCGTCACCGGGTCTTCACCCAGATACAGACGCTGGTCAGCCTTGACGCTCAGGAACACGGGCTTCTCGGGACGCGGCGCCGGCTTGGCCGTCGACGCAGGCAGATCAACCTTGATATCCACGGTGGCCAACGGTGCGGCCACCATGAAGATGATCAGCAGTACCAGCATCACGTCAATAAAAGGGGTGACGTTGATTTCATGGTTCTCGGCGAGATCGTCATCGCCTTCTTTTAAATGCAGGCCCATGGTCTATTACCCCACTTTGACCATGTGCGGTTGCGAGCTGCGCTCGGGCGGCAAGTGATCGAGATCACGGCTTACCAACAGCAGCACTTCTGCCGACGCATCAGCCACTTGAGCTTTGTAGCCCGTGATGGAGCGAGCGAACACGTTGTAAATCACTACCGCAGGAATCGCCGCAACCAGACCCAATGCAGTGGCCAGCAGGGCCTCGGCAATACCGGGCGCTACGACGGCCAGGTTGGTGGTTTGGGTTTTGGCGATACCGATAAAGCTGTTCATGATGCCCCACACCGTACCGAACAGACCGACGAACGGGGCTGTGGAGCCGATGGTAGCGAGGATGCCAGTGCCGCTGCTCATGTTGCGGCCACACGCGGCCACCAAGCGCTCAAGGCGGAAGCTGACCCGCTCTTTGATGCCTTCTTTTTCGCGGCTATTGGCCGACAGGCGCATCTCTTCGAGGGCATCCTGCACCAGCAAGTGGGCAAGCGTGCCTTCTTTACCGGCCGTCTCGCTGGCTTCTTTCAGGGTGCGGGCTTTTTTCAGATTAGCGATTTCGATGCGCAGACGGCGTTTGGCGCCCAGCACTTCGAAGCCTTTTGCAATCCAGATGGTCCAGGTAATGATCGAGGCGATGGCCAGGCCGATCATGACGATTTTGACGATGATGTCAGCGTTCTTGTACATGCCCCAAGGTGACAGGTCGTGGGCCATGCCCAGGCTATTGTCTTCTTCGGCGACGATCTGCGGCGCGTCATCGGCAGGCGCTACGGCGCCCTCGGCCAAAGCAGGATCAGTTGCACCCGGGGTTGCAACAGGCGCCGGAGCGACAGATTCAGTTGCGGGCTGAACGGCTGGAGTGGCAGGCTCGTCTGCAAAGGCCGCAGCAGGTGCCAGCAACAGGCTGAACATCAGCGCAGCTAGCCCACGCCAAAGGCGTGCCGGGCTTAACAGCGGGGTTGGCGAAGCGTTGGGATGATTGCGTGTCATGCTAGCCGGACCTGAGAAAAGTATGAAGGTTTTGCCCTACAACGCGTCTTAAGACCCAGGGCAATTGATGCGTTATTATTGCAAGTAATTCTTGTTAACAAAAGCAATAGCCACTGTTTTTTTCGTCTGTCACTACCTTGGTAGTGCCTATCCACGTAGTTTTGTAACAATTTGTTAGGAATTTTGAGATGTCCAAAGCCTCAGTTCTGATTGCCGGATGCGGCGATATCGGCAGCCGTTTGGCCACTCAACTGCTGGACAAAGGGTGGCAGGTCTATGGGCTTCGACGCTCGATTGAACGGTTGCCGGCAGGTGTCACAGGGATCGCCGGCGACCTGTTCAGTGCACAGTGCCCCGCTCAATGGCCTAAAGGTCAGATCGACTATGTGGTCTATAGCGCTGCCGCAACCGACCATGATGAGGCGGGTTATCAGGCCGCGTATGTCGACGGGTTGACGCACACATTGAGTTGGCTCAAACAAAACGGTCAGCAGCCAAAGCGCCTGTTGTTTGTCTCCAGCAGCGGCGTTTATGGCCAGAAAAATGGCGAATGGGTCGATGAAATGTCTCCCGCCCAAGCGACCAGCTATTCGGGCCGGATCATGTTAGAGGCCGAGCAAGTAGCGTTGAAGAGTGGCATTCCTGCCAGCACCGTACGTTTGACCGGTATCTACGGCCCCGGCCGTGAATGGATGCTGGGGCAGGTGCGCAAGGGCTATCGCGTGGCTGTCGATCCGCCGCTGTACGGCAACCGGATCCATGCCGATGATGCGGCCGGCTTACTGGCCTTCTTGCTTGATGCAGATTTGCAAGGCAAAACCCTGGACGACTGCTACATCGGCGTCGACAACGACCCGGCTCCGCTGGCAGAGGTGGTGGGATGGCTACGCGAGCGTCTGGGCGTGACGGCATGGGCAGAAGAAGCCAGCGTACGCAGGGCGGGCAGCAAGCGTTGCAGCAATGCCCGCGCCAAGGCATTGGGATGGGAGCCGCGGTACCCGAGCTATCGCGAAGGGTATGGGGAGATTTTGTCTAAATAAAGAAGCTGCAAGCTGCACGTTTGCAGCTTGACGCTTACAGCTGCTTTTCCAACAACCATTCCCGTTTGCCGGGATACAACTGGGGCATTTCGTCAGGCTTTGCGGAGTCCAGCGCCTGGAATATTTCCAGCTGGCGACCTTTGCGTACAAAGATGTGGGCCGCACCCACTTCGTCCTGTTGCAACCAGAGGCTGTCGAACTCGCCACTCATCGACGCGCAGTCGCCTGACAAACACAAGGCGTAAGCATTGGCATCGGGCAGACCTTTCACTTGGCCATCGGCCAAAAATGTCACTTGATTACCTTGGCCCTTACCGCTGATTACACGCCACTGGCCGCCCAGATAGGCCGTCTTGAGCGCATGCTCGAAATGCGTGCCCAAGGGCGCATCGCTTGCCAGATTAACGTTCGAACGCATGAATGATTGTCGAGGGTCGTCATCGCTGGCCGCTTGAATCAATTGGTTGCCGTTGATGCTCAAGTCGGTAGACGTACCGCCATAAAAGCCGACCTGCCAGACACCGTCTTTCTCAGGCATCAGCTTGCCTTCAACCCACTCGAATCCATTGGTGTAATTGGCTTTGGCTTTTTGGGCGTCGATCGCCCATTCAAGGTTTGGCCCGTTAGCCAGCAAGGCTTCACGCAAGTTGCCACCTTTGGCTGCTTCATCAATTGCGGCCTGGTTGATCCATACACCACTGATATCGCGAGAGGCGGGGTCGCTGGCACAGCCACCCAGAAAAATGGCAAGCAGTGACATAGCGAGCGCATTGCGCATGGTGGAATCCTTTTAAAGCGGGGGAAGCAGGGGGGTTGGCGCAGCAGGAAGGCGCTGCGCCGAGGGGGTGTTACTCAATAACCAGAATGGCGTCCATCTCAACCTGCGAACCTTTGGGCAGGGCAGCAACGCCAATGGCAGCACGGGCCGGGTAAGGCTGTTCAAAGTACTGACCCATGATTTCGTTGACCTTGGCGAAGTGGCTCAAGTCGGTCAGGAAGATGTTCAGTTTGACGATGTCTTTGAACGAACCACCTGCAGCCTCTGCCACGGACTTCAGGTTTTCGAACACCTGAATGGTCTGGGCTTCGAAACCTTCAACCAGTTCCATGGTTTTTGGGTCCAACGGGATCTGACCGGACATGTAGACAGTATTGCCAGCTTTGATCGCCTGAGAGTAAGTACCGATAGCAGCAGGTGCCTTGTCGCTGGTGATAACAGTCTTGGACATGGGTGACTCCTTGTAATGGGATGGCTACGCACGCATACGTGTGATGCGGATAACCCCGGTTAGGGCGCGCAGTTTTTTGATCACGCGGGCCAGGTGCACGCGATCGTGCACGCTGACCACCAGTTGGACCACGCTGATACGACCATCGCGTTCGTCCATGCTGATTTTTTCGATATTACCGTCTGCCGCATTGACGCTGCTGGCCAGCAGCGCAATCAGGCCGCGCTGGTGTTCCAGCTCGACGCGCAACTCGACGTTAAATTCGCCAGTAACGTCCTTGGCCCACGAGAGCTGGATGCACTTCTCGGGGTTATGCCGGATTTCACTGATATTGCGACAGTTGTCCAGGTGCACCACCATGCCCTTGCCCGCAGACAGGTGACCCACAATCGGGTCGCCGGGGATTGGCGTGCAACATTTCGCGTAACTGAGCACCAAGCCTTCTGTACCGCGAATCGCCAGCGGACCTTCAGGGCTTGGCAACTGGTCGCCTTCGCCCAGCAGGCGACGAGCGACGACATAGGCCATGCGGTTGCCCAGCCCGATGTCTTCGAGCAAGTCTTCGATCTGCTCCAGGCGGTATTCCTGAAGCATGGCCTGAATGCGCTCGGCCGGAATCTTGTCCAGTGCGCTGTTAAAGCCATTGAGCACTTTATTCAGCAGGCGTTCGCCCAAACTGACGGACTCGGAACGACGCTGCAATTTAAGCGCGTGGCGAATGTGCGTACGGGCCTTGCCGGTGACGACAAAGTTGAGCCAGGCCGGGTTGGGGCGGGCGCCGGGAGCGCTGACAATCTCGACCGTGGAGCCACTTTGCAGCGGCTCGGACAGCGGTGCGAGCCGACGATTGATACGGCAGGCAATGCAGCTATTACCGACGTCGGTGTGTACCGCGTAGGCAAAGTCGACCGCTGTGGAGCCTTTGGGCAGCTCCATGATTCGACCTTTGGGCGTGAACACATAGACCTCGTCCGGGAACAGGTCGATCTTCACGCTTTCGATAAATTCGAGGGAGTTGCCTGCGCGCTGCTGCATCTCCAGCACGCCTTTGACCCATTGCCGCGCCCGGGCGTGGGTGCCGGTGTGTTGCTCGTCGCCACTGGACTTGTACAGCCAGTGGGCGGCAATACCGTTGTTAGCCATTTCTTCCATTTCGCGGGTACGGATCTGAATTTCAATCGGTACGCCATGCATGCCAAACAGCGTGGTATGCAGCGATTGGTAGCCATTGGCTTTGGGGATGGCGATGTAGTCTTTGAAGCGCCCCGGCAAGGGTTTGTACAAATTATGTACAGCACCCAGCACGCGATAGCAGGTGTCTACCTTGTCGACGATGATCCGGAACGCGTACACGTCCATGATTTCGTTGAAGGCCCGACGCTTGCCACGCATTTTTTTGTAAATGCCGTAGATGTGTTTCTGACGACCGCTGACTTCGCCCTGAATGCCATCAACGGCCAAACAGTGGCTGAGCGACTCTTCAATTTTGTTGACGATTTCTTTGCGGTTGCCCCGAGCGCGTTTCACGGCTTGGGAGATGCGCGCGGAGCGCATCGGGTACATCGCTTTAAAGCCGAGGTCTTCGAATTCGATACGAATGCTGTGCATACCCAGCCGATTGGCAATGGGTGCGTAGATTTCCAGGGTTTCCTTGGCAATCCGCCGACGCTTTTCGCCGGACAACACTTCGAGGGTGCGCATGTTATGCAGGCGATCAGCCAGCTTCACCAAAATAACGCGGATATCCCGCGCCATGGCCATGGCCATTTTCTGGAAGTTTTCAGCTTGGGCTTCGGCCTTGGTTTCGAAGTTCATCTGAGTCAGCTTGCTGACTCCATCGACCAGTTCAGCGACAGTTTCGCCAAACTGCGAAACCAGTGCTTCCTTGGCAATGCCGGTGTCTTCGATCACATCGTGCAGCATGGCCGCCATCAAACTTTGATGGTCCATATGCATGTCGGCCAGAATATTGGCGACTGCCAGCGGATGTGTGACATAGGGTTCGCCGCTACGTCGGCGTTGGCCGTCGTGGGCTTGCTCGGCGTAGAAGTACGCTCGTCGGACCAGATTGACCTGATCCGCACTGAGGTAAGTCGACAAGCGATCGGCGAGGGCGTCTATGCTCGGCAAGAGGGAGCCTCCTGCCAAAACTGTGAACCCTTCGCCGTGCTACGTCGACCGGGCATAGGCTTAGTTCGCCTCGTTGGACTCGTCCTCGAACGCTGCGAACAGCGGTTCGTCTTCGACGATTTCAGCGTTGGCGATAAACTCGTAGCTCATCAGGCCTGCAGCGATTTCACGCAGGGCAACGACGGTAGGCTTGTCGTTTTCCCACTCAACCAAAGGCTCTTTACCGCCTGTGGCCAGTTGACGGGCACGCTTGGTAGAGAGCATGACCAGCTCAAAGCGGTTATCCACGTGTTCTAGACAGTCTTCAACGGTTACGCGGGCCATGGTCTTCCTCGTAGCAAATGCAATATGCGCGCTGCCCGGATGGGCGAGCGGACTGAACAGTTTAAAAAATCACCAGCCATTAGGGAAGCGCTGATTTTTCAAGCCACTCTTCAAAACCTCTGTAAGCGCCAATGTAAAGCCCTTGCAGGGGTTTTGGGAAGTGCTGATTAACCCAGCAGTTCAGCCAGTAATTTGCCGAAACGCTGCTGCTGACGTTTTTGCTGGAGCCGATTGGCGTGAAAAATGGCCTTCAGATCTTCAAGCGCCAGCGCAAAATCGTCATTAATGATCAGGTAGTCGTAGTCGACATAGTGGCTCATTTCACTCACGGCTTCACGCATGCGCCCGTCAATGATTTCGTCGCTGTCCTGCCCGCGGTTGTTCAGACGCTCGCGCAGCGCTTGCTGGCTCGGCGGCAGGATGAAGATCGAGCGTGCTTGCGGCATCAACTTGCGAACCTGCTCGGCGCCCTGCCAGTCGATTTCCAAAATGAGGTCGTGGCCTTCATCCAGCGTCTGTTGCAAGTAGCTCTGCGATGTACCGTAAAGGTTGCCGAAGACTTCAGCGCGCTCCAGGAAATCACCGTGCTCAATCATTTTCACGAACGCTTCGCGTGAGACGAAGTGATAGTTTTCGCCGTCGACCTCGCCCGGACGCATGGCCCGGGTGGTGTGTGATACGGAAACGCGAATCTGCGGCTCCAGGTCGATCAATGCTTTGACGAGGCTGGTCTTGCCTGCACCCGAGGGCGCAGAAACGATATAAAGGGTGCCAGTGCTGTGGGTCATGTCAGGGGGAGCCTTACTCAATATTCTGTACTTGTTCACGCATTTGCTCGATCAACACTTTGAGGTTGACCGCCGCTTGGGTGCTGCGCGGGTCGAATGCCTTTGAGCCCAGTGTATTGGCCTCACGGTTAAGCTCTTGCATCAGGAAGTCGAGACGTCGACCGGCAGCGCCCGCAGACTTGAGCACACGGCGCACCTCCAGGATATGGGTGCTCAACCGGTCAAGCTCTTCAGCGACATCGCTTTTTTGCGCGAGCAAAACCATTTCTTGCTCAAGGCGCTGGGGATCAAGCTCGGCTTTCATGTCAGCAAAGCGATCAAGCACCTTTTGACGCTGGGTAGCGAGCATCTGCGGCACTAATTCACGCAGGGTTTCGACATCGCTTTCAATCGCGGTCAAGCGGTCGCTGATCAAGCGCGCCAGTTCCGCGCCTTCGCGCTCACGGCCGTTTTTCAACTCTTGCAAACCTTGCTTGAACAACGCCAGCGCTAGAGTGTTGAGCGCTTGCGGGTCACTGGCATCCGCGACCAGTACACCGGGCCACGCCAGCACTTCGAGCGGGTTCAGTGCCGCAGGCTGTTTGATCAGGCCGGCGATGGTTTCAGCGGCGGCCACCAATTGCGCAGCACGCTCACGGTCGATCTGCAGCGGCTTGCCTGTCGTTTCCTCAGTGAAACGCAAGGTGCATTCCAGTTTTCCCCGAGAAATACCTTGGCGCAGCGCTTCACGCACTGCCCCTTCCAGGTCTCGAAACGATTCAGGCAAGCGCAGGTGCGGCTCCAGGTAGCGGCTGTTGACCGAGCGCAACTCCCAGCTCAAGGTGCCTTGAGTGCCGGCACTTTCGACGCGGGCAAAGGCGGTCATGCTATGCACCATGGACGGTACCTCGCGATTCAATGAATTAAGCCTGATGGCTATTAAGGCGGCGGATTGTAACGCAGTGCGACGGGCTGCCCCAAATGACGTCCGTCGCAAAGGTGCATCCATGATGAGTGCGCCCCACCGGGGCCGCGACAGGGTGGCTTTTAAGGGGCCAAGCTAGAGGTGCTTTGCCCAACCGCCAAGCCGGCGCGAATCGCTGCCAGTGCCGCCTGATAATAAGCCTTACCCTCGGGCGACTCGGCAAAGGTGACGAATTCTTCCAGCTCAGGGTCAGACAGATCGCGATACACATAGAGCAACGTGTTATCCAGTTCGCCGCCAATTTGCTCCATCAAGCGCTGACGCTGACCATTGAGCATGCCGGGTGCCAAACCACCCCCCAACAAACCCGGAATCATTGCACTCAAGCTGTCTGCTGCAACGCCTGCAATGGCCAAGGTAATTTCTGCACCCGCTTCGCGGGCCGGCAATGCCCGGGACAAACGATTAATCAGCAACTGACGAGTGGCACTGGCCTCAATGCGTGGCAAGCCTCTTGCGTGCTTGGCCAATTGGTCGGGACGCGTGGCGAGCAGCTCCGCCGCCACAATTTTGCGCCCCACGGGCGACTGAAAAAAGGTCAGCGCAGGGGCTGGATTGGGCAGGTTTTTGCGCATCTGCTCTTTGGCCCGCTTATCCATAGCGTCAGGGTCAAAGCGCTGGTTGCTGTTATTCATCAACGCCTGATAGACCGCAGGCGGCAACGTATTGCGGTAACGCTCCTGAGTGGCACTGAGCGCGTCATTGAAATGCGCGCGCTGTTCTGGCCAGCCAGCGACCTGAAACAGGTCATCGAGGCTGTCTGCCCATGCGGGTAACGTACACAACATCATTAAAACGAATAACAAACGGCGCATGGGGGACTCCTGTCAGCAAGGCGCTATTGTCCGGGTGTGGCGTAGGACTTGTCGAGAATCCTCTTTGCCAAGAAGTTTTAAATAATCGGTCGAATTATTTACACATTGCCAGCTAGACGGAGCTGTCAGATTTTAAGGGGTGTGGATATTATGCGCCGCATGCAAATACCCTCTGATCATCCGCTGTTGCTACGCATTGTCGACGACCTGTACGCGCAGGGATGGTCACAGCAAAACATTTTTCTGCCCGAGGCTTTGACCCTCGAACTGGCGGCTGAGTGCCACAAACGCTCTGCCGAAGGTGAGTTGACCCCGGCGGCGGTCGGGCGCGGTCTTACCCAAGAGGTCCGAGAGGGTATACGCGGCGACCATATTCAATGGCTGGAGCCGGGAGAGGCTCTAGCCTGCGACAGTTATTTAGGCTTGATGGAAAGCCTGCGAATCGCCATGAATCGCAGGCTTTTTTTGGGCCTTGAAGACTTCGAAAGTCACTTCGCGCTTTACCCGCCCGGTGCGTTTTACCTTAAACACCTTGACCGTTTTCGCGATGATGACCGGCGCATGGTGTCGGCCGTGGTGTACCTCAATCAAGCGTGGTTGCCCGAGCACGGCGGCCAGTTGCGCATGTACCTTGAAGACAACGTCGATTACGACGTACTGCCGACCGGCGGCTGTCTGGTGGTGTTTCTGTCAGGTGAAGTACCTCACGAAGTCATGCCCGCAACCCGTGATCGCCTGTCATTGACCGGCTGGTTTCGCCGCCGCGCCACGGAGGTAGTCATATGAGGGAAAAACTGTTGGTCAGCCGCTGCCTGCTGGGTCATCGCGTGCGCTACGACGGCGGCGCCAGCGGCCCATATGCACAGTTGGCGCTGTGGCAAGACCAAGGCCGGGTGATTGCAGTCTGTCCGGAAGTCGCAGGGGGGTTACCCACACCACGCGCGGCTGCAGAAATCCCCGGTGGTCAAGGCGCCCAAGTGCTAGAGGGCTTGGCACCCGTGATCACCACCGACGCAGAAGATGTCACCGCCGCCTTTGTGTCTGGCGCTCGGCAAGCCTTGGCGCTGGTAAAGCAACACGGCATTCGCATCGCGATCCTCAAGGCCAACAGTCCGTCTTGCGGCAATATTCTGACCTATGACGGCAGTTTTAGCGGGGTCAAAGTCCAAGGCCAGGGCGTAACGGCAGCGCTGCTGAGCCAAGCCGGTGTGCAGGTATTCAACGAATTGCAATTGGCAGAAGCCGCCCAAGCGTTAGCAACCCTTGAGTCGCTGGCGAAGGCTGCTACGAAGATTGAGTTCAGGTAACATTCGCTACCACTTTGCCCAGGGATATTACGATGACTGACAAGCCTAAAACGCAGCCTTCGGACACGGCTGAAAGTGCCGATTCAGCACTGCACCATATCGTTGATGGCTTTTTGCATTTTCATCACGAGATTTTTCCCGAGCAAGAAGCCTTCTTCAAGAAACTTGCCACGGCGCAAAATCCACGGGCGATGTTTATTGCCTGTGCCGATTCGCGCATCGTCCCCGAGCTGATCACTCAAAGTGCGCCGGGTGACCTGTTTGTCACCCGCAACGTCGGTAACGTCGTACCGCCCTACGGGCAGATGAACGGTGGTGTTTCCACCGCCATTGAATACGCAGTACTGGCGCTTGGCGTGCAGCACATCATCATCTGCGGGCATTCGGATTGCGGCGCAATGCGTGCGGTCTTGAACCCCGCCAGCCTGAAGAAGATGCCGACGGTTAAAGCCTGGTTACATCACGTAGAAGTGGCTAAAACCATGGTGCAGGAGAACTGCAACTGTGCCAATGAAGCCGAAAGCATGCACGTACTGACCGAAGAGAACGTGATTGCCCAGTTGCAGCACTTGCGCACACACCCGTCGGTGGCATCACGCATGGCCAACGGGCAGCTGTTCATTCACGGCTGGGTATACGACATCGAAACCAGCGAAATCAAAGCGTACGATGCCGACAAAGGGGCATTCCTGCCGCTGGATGGCACCAGTCCGATTCCGAGTGCAACGCCTAAAGCGCGGTTCTGACCCAACCGATCAAAGCGTCAGCCCAATGCCTAATTGCTTGGACATGCACGGCCATTGGCTCCATGCGGTGCCAGTGGCCGGGCTGACGAGTTTTTTACGGTAGGCTTCGACCGTTTCCAGTGCAAAGTTTTCGTCGTCGAGCATTTCATCGACCGCGTGGTGCACGGCTTCGTCCAGCTGATTGGCAAACGCTTCACCGATCAATTGATGGGCGATGATATTGGCCACGGTCGTGTCCAGTGGTATCAAAGGCTGGCCGAAATGCTTGATATAGACGTCATTGACCTCTTCGACAAGCCGATGTGCCAGATACGCTTCGTCCAGCAAAGCCTCTAGCCCTTCGTGCCCCTTAAGCAACTCTTGAGCATCGGTAAAATAGTGCTCGGCGATGCGCAATACCGGGGTGATTTGCGATTCAATACCCGCCTTCTGCGCCACATCATTGGCAGCATCCAGCAAATCGGGCACTTGTTCGATGTACGCGCTGACAAAACGCGTCATCACTTCATTTTTGTCGAATTCAGGCAGTTCAATCGCGGCATGAAGCTGCGGCAATTGCGTGGCCAAATGCTTGGCGAGCAGGCCCGTTGTTGCCTCATGTGTTTGGGCACACAAGATCTGCGCACGGATGGCGGCGGTGTTCATGGGAACTCCAGGGGAGAAACGCTAGACAGGGAATAACTTTAAAAGTAGCCCTTAAAACGCAAAGGATATTTTTCAGGGGCAGTATTGTTATTCATTTTGTGACGCGGGAGTGAGTGCCATTTGTCGATGGGACTGTAATTGATTCATTTAACCCTCCTCAGTGCAGGGTTTATGTCGCTGTCTATACTCGATTCTAGAAAACGTTTTTCGATGATGCCCGACTGCCCGAGCAGACGAGGCCAGGCGCTCAAACCGCCCCCTTGTATAAAGAGCTGGCACCCAGGCATAGACCGGCGCACTAACAAGAAAAACCAAGGGGAACACCGCGATGCGACATCCAAAACTATGGATGGGGCTGTTGTTGTGGTCAGTTTTCAACCCGGCACACGCTGCCTGGACGGTGAACATGTCACCGGGCGCGACCGAGGTCAGCCACGCCGTATTTGATTTGCACATGACCATCTTCTGGATCTGTGTGGTCATCGGCATCATTGTGTTTGGTGCAATGCTGTGGTCAATAATCGTTCACAGACGCTCCACCGGTCAGCAAGCGGCTACGTTTCATGAGAGCACCAAGGTCGAAATTCTCTGGACGGTCGTGCCTCTGATCATCCTTATCGTGATGGCCATCCCGGCAACCAGAACCCTGATCAACATTTACGACAACAGTGATTCGGATATCGACATCCAGATCACCGGTTATCAGTGGAAGTGGCATTACAAATACTTGGGCCAAGACGTCGAGTTCTTCAGCAATCTGGCCACCCCTGCTGATCAAATCCACAATCAGTCCCCCAAAAGCGAACATTACCTGCTTGAAGTCGATGAGCCGCTCGTGCTGCCCACAGGTGCCAAAATCCGGTTTCTGGTGACCTCTGCCGACGTGATCCACTCGTGGTGGGTACCGGCGTTTGCAGTCAAACGCGATGCCATTCCAGGGTTTATCAATGAGGCCTGGTCTCGCGTCGAAAAGCCCGGCCTCTATCGCGGTCAGTGCGCCGAATTGTGCGGCAAGGATCACGGCTTTATGCCCATCGTGGTGGACGTCAAAACCCGCCCGGACTACGACGCCTGGCTCGCCGAGCGTAAAGCCCAGGCGGCGCAGCTCAAGGAGTTGACCAGCAAAGAGTGGACCCTCGATGAACTGGTGGCCCGGGGGGACAAGGTTTATCACACCACCTGCACGGCCTGTCATCAGGCTGAAGGGCAGGGCCTGCCGCCGATGTTCCCCGCGCTCAAAGGCTCGCCCATTGCCACGGGCCCTAAAGAAGACCACCTGCACCGCGTGTACTTTGGCAAGCCGGGCACGGCGATGGCCGCTTTTGGCAAGCAACTCTCAGAAGTCGATATTGCCGCGGTGGTGACGTACGAACGCAACGCCTGGGGCAACAATAAAGGCGACATGGTGACCCCAAAAGACGTGCTGGCGCTCAAACAGGCGCAAGCCAAATGAGCCTGCGGGCGCGCAACAACCGATGGCCCTTTGCAGGAGTCAGGACATGAGTGCGGTTATCGACGATCACACAGCAGCTGACCACGCCCACGGCCCTGCAAAAGGCCTTATGCGCTGGGTGCTTACCACCAATCACAAAGACATCGGCACGCTGTACCTGTGGTTTAGCTTCTGCATGTTTTTGCTGGGTGGCTCGTTTGCCATGGTGATTCGTGCCGAGCTGTTCCAGCCAGGCTTACAAATTGTCGAGCCCGCGTTCTTCAATCAGATGACCACCATGCACGGCTTGATCATGGTGTTTGGCGCGGTGATGCCGGCGTTTGTCGGGCTGGCCAACTGGATGATCCCCTTGATGATCGGCGCACCCGACATGGCCCTGCCGAGGATGAACAACTTCAGCTTCTGGCTACTGCCTGCCGCCTTTTTCATGCTGATCTCGACGCTCTTTATGGCTGGAGGCGGGCCGAATTTTGGCTGGACCTTCTACGCGCCCTTATCCACCACTTACGCACCCGAAAGCGTGACTTATTTTATTTTTGCCATCCATTTGATGGGTATTAGCTCAATCATGGGTGCGATCAACGTCATTGCGACCATCCTCAACCTGCGCGCCCCTGGCATGACACTGATGAAAATGCCGCTGTTCGTCTGGACGTGGTTGATCACAGCTTTTTTGTTAATTGCCGTGATGCCGGTGCTGGCAGGCGTGGTGACCATGATGTTGATGGACATCCACTTCGGCACCAGTTTCTTTAGTGCTGCGGGTGGCGGTGACCCGGTGTTGTTCCAACATGTGTTCTGGTTTTTTGGTCATCCCGAGGTGTACATCATGATTCTGCCGGCGTTCGGGGCCATTAGCGCGATCATTCCAACCTTCTCGCGCAAACCGCTGTTCGGTTACACCTCAATGGTTTATGCCACGGCGAGCATTGCCTTTCTGTCGTTTATTGTTTGGGCGCACCATATGTTTGTGGTGGGCATTCCACTCGTCGGCGAGCTGTTTTTTATGTATGCCACGTTGCTGATCGCGGTGCCGACCGGGGTCAAGGTGTTCAACTGGGTCAGCACCATGTGGCAAGGCTCGCTGACGTTCGAAACACCTATGCTGTTCGCCGTAGCCTTTGTGATTTTATTCACAATCGGCGGTTTTTCCGGGTTGATGCTGGCCATCGCCCCGGCTGACTTTCAGTACCACGATACCTACTTCGTGGTGGCGCATTTCCACTACGTTCTGGTGCCCGGCGCCATCTTCGGGATCTTCGCCTCGACCTACTACTGGCTGCCGAAATGGACTGGTCACATGTATGACGAAACGCTGGGTAAGCTGCATTTCTGGCTGTCATTTGTGGGCATGAACCTGACCTTCTTCCCCATGCACTTTGTGGGTCTGGCGGGCATGCCGCGCCGGGTGCCGGACTACAACCTGCAATTTGCCGACTTCAACATGGTGTCGTCGATTGGCGGGTTTATGTTTGGGACGACGCAGCTGTTATTCCTGTTTATCGTCATCAAATGCATTCGCGGAGGCCCGAAAGCGCCCGCCAAACCGTGGGATGGTGCTGAAGGCCTGGAGTGGAGCGTGCCTTCGCCCGCGCCCTATCACACCTTTACGACACCGCCCCGGATTGATTGAACGCTAGGCTTAAAGGCCCCCTCACCCTAACCCTCTCCCGGAGGGAGAGGGGACTAAAAGCAAAGCAGATGTGCGCAATGCCACAGATCAAGCTCCCTCGCCCTCCGGGAGAGGGGACTGAAAGCAAAGCAGATGTGCGCAATGCCACAGATCAAGCTCCCTCGCCCTCCGGGAGAGGGGACTGAAAGCAAAGCAGATGTGTGCAATGCCACAGATCAAGCTCCCTCTCCCTCCGGGAGAGGGTTGGGGTGAGGGGCTTTTGGGAGTAGACCATGAACACGTCAGCACCGATCAAACGCCTGGTTCTACGCCTGTCACTCATGGTGGTGGTGATGTTTGCTTTTGGCTTTGCACTGGTGCCGATCTACGACGTGATGTGCAAGGCCTTCGGCATTAATGGCAAAACCGCGGGCCAATATGAAGGTGAGCAAGTCGTTGATTCAAGTCGTCAGGTACGGGTGCAGTTTTTAGCCACCAACAACATCAACATGGTGTGGGAGTTCTACCCCAAGAACGATCAATTAGTGACCAACCCCGGCGCGGTCAACGAGATGATCTTTGTCGCCTTCAACCCCTCTGACCACCCAATGAAAGCTCAGGCGGTACCCAGTATCTCGCCTGCCGAAGCGGCCCAATATTTTCACAAGACCGAATGCTTCTGCTTTACCCAGCAAACCCTGCAACCTGGCGAGCGGATCGAAATGCCCGTGCGTTTTATTGTCGACCGCGACATGCCCAAGGAAGTGAAGCATCTGACGCTGGCTTACACGCTGTTTGATATCACCGCTGCCCGATAGGAGAACGCGCCATGGCAAGTCACGATCACTACTACGTGCCAGCCCAAAGCAAGTGGCCCATCATCGCCACGCTGGGGTTGTTGGTCACGGTGTATGGCCTGGCGACGTGGTTTAACGACCTGAAAGCGGCGCGGCCCGAGTCCCACGGCCCATTGCTGTTTTTTATCGGCGGCCTGATGGTTGCCTTCATGCTATTTGGCTGGTTCGGCGCGGTGGTTAAAGAGAGCCGAGCCGGACTTTACAGCGCGCAATTGGATCGCTCGTTTCGATGGGGCATGACCTGGTTTATCTTTTCTGAAGTGATGTTCTTTGTGGCGTTCTTCGGCGCACTGTTTTATGTACGGCATTTTTCCGGCCCTTGGCTGGGAGGCGAAGGCAGCAAAGGGGTGGCCCACATCCTCTGGCCAAATTTTCAATTCACCTGGCCGCTGCTGCATACCCCCGACCCGGCACTTTACCCCCCGCCCAAAGGCACCATCAGCCCGTGGGGCTTGCCGTTGCTCAATACCGTGTTGCTGGTCACGTCCAGTATCACCCTCACGCTGGCCCATCACGCCCTGAATAAAGGTCAGCGCGAAAAGCTGAAATTCTGGCTCGGTGTAACGGTGTTGCTGGGTATCGGTTTTTTGGGCTTTCAGGCTGAGGAATATCTTCACGCTTACAAAGAACTGGGGCTGACGCTGGGCTCCGGTGTTTATGGCGCCACCTTCTTTATGCTCACCGGCTTTCACGGCGCACACGTCACCATCGGTGCCCTGATTTTGCTGGTGATGCTGATCCGCATCGCTCGCGGGCATTTCAATGCCGAGCACCAGTTCGGTTTTCAGGCGGCGACGTGGTACTGGCATTTTGTAGACGTGGTGTGGCTCGGGTTGTTTCTCTTTGTTTACGTGCTGTGAGCCGGGGTGGCCATGTCGCGCTTTCGCCCCGGTGTCATCCCCACGCTGGTCGTCATGGCGCTACTGCCCATATTGGTGTCTCTGGGCTTTTGGCAGCTAAGCCGTGCTGAGCAAAAACGTGTGCTGTTAACCCGCTATGCCGAACGCCAGCACGCCGCACCGCTGACAGTGGATCAAGTCATGGCCAACGCTGAGCCAGTGTTTCGACGGGTGCAGTTACGCGGGCATCTCGACGCCGAGCACAGCCTGTTGCTGGACAACCGGATACGCGACGGACAGCCCGGCGTAGAACTGCTGCAGCCGTTTCAAGACCAAGCCAGTGGTCAATGGGTCCTGCTCAATCGCGGCTGGCTACCCTGGCCCAGTCGCCGTACGCCTCCCGTGTTCAGCACGCCGCAAGACACTCTGGATGTTCTGGGCTGGGTGTATGAATCCCCAGGCGCTGTGTTCCAGTTACAGGCTGATCCGCTGGCCGCGCCGTGGCCACGTCTGATCACGGCGGTAACGCCCGCCGCACTCTGGGCCGAATTGGGCCGCGAAGGCTTTGCCGATGAAGTGCGTTTAGCGCCTGGCATTGGCGCTTATCAAGCCGACTGGCCTCTGATATCCACAGGCATGGGCCCGGAAAAACACACCGCCTATGCCGTGCAATGGTTCGCGATGGCGCTGGCTTTGCTGGCGCTATATGGGTACTTCGGTTGGCATCACGCGCAGGAGAAAACTCATGGCAAGCGCCATCAATCACTCTGATACCGCTCGCTCGCCCGACCCGATCAAACGGCGGCGGGGGCGTTTGCAACTGCTCCTGATTTTGCTGCTGACTCTGGGTCCAATGGTGCTGGCCACAAGTATGTACATGCTCAAATTCTGGGTACCCGAAAGTCGCAGCTATCACGGCGAAATGATTGGCAACGGGCAAGGACGCGCAGCGTTGGGCGTCACCAGCGATGAGCAGCGCTGGCAGTTATTGGTGACCGCCCCGCAAGGATGTGACGCGGATTGTCAGCAGTTGGTCTACCTGGCCCGCCAGCTTCAAATCGGCCTGGGCCGCGATGCCTCACGGGCGACCCATGCGCTGGCGGTGGGGCAGGCACTAGACGCTGCTTATGCCGCCCGGTTGCAACGTGAATACCCGCAACTACAGCGCTATACCCTGCACATGCCGACTTATACACAGGGCGCAGAAGGAAATGGCGCAGCGCAACTGTGGATCGTTGATCCGCATGGCAATCTGGTGTTGCGCTACGACCCTCAGGTCAAGGGCAAAGACGTGCTCACCGATCTGCGCCACCTGCTCAAGCTGTCCAATATCGGATAGGGAGGCCATGTCATGGCCAAAGCTGGATTTCGCCTTGCCCTGCTGGCCACTGTAGTGGCCATGATGGTCGTATTGCTCGGTGCCTACACGCGACTGACCCATTCAGGCTTGGGTTGTCCGGACTGGCCAGGCTGTTACGGATTTATCAGCGTGCCCAGCACGGACGCGCAATTAGCCCATGCCGAACTGCACTTTCCTGAAGCGCCGGTTGAGGCGGCAAAAGGGTGGAGCGAGATGGTTCATCGTTATTGCGCCGGCACCCTGGGATGCTTGATCCTGCTATTGGCAGTACGCGCCTGGAAGCAGCGAAAACGGCACGATCAGCCGCTCAAACTACCGCTGTTTATTCTGCTCGTGGTGATCATCCAGGCAGCATTTGGCATGTGGACCGTGACACTGAAATTATGGCCGCAAGTAGTCACAGCACATCTCATGGGAGGTTTTGCGACCTTGAGTCTGCTGTTTTTGCTGACGTTACGCTTGTCCGGGTGGTTGCCTGCTCTGGCCATACCAAGACGTTTGCAACGCTGGGCGACGGCGGGCCTGGTGCTGGTCATCATCCAAATTGCGCTGGGTGGCTGGGTCAGTTCCAACTATGCCGCCGTGGCTTGCGTCGACCTTCCTACATGCCATGGCCAGTGGTGGCCAGCCGCCGATTTCACCAATGGCTTCCACCTGACCCAACACATCGGCCCCAACTATCTGGGCGGTCAACTGGACAGCGAAGCACGCACTGCCATTCACCTCGCTCACCGACTCGGGGCGGTGCTGCTGACGCTGGTATTGCTAGGGTTGGCCTGGCAACTGCGCAAAGTCGGCATGCCACGATTGGCAGGGCTTGTGCTACTGGTGCTGGCTGTACAAATAAGCTTGGGCTTGAGCAATGTACTGTTCGGCCTGCCTTTGGGGTTGGCGGTGGCACACAACGCGGGTGGGGCCGCCTTGATGCTCACATTGGTGCTGGTCAACTACCACGCACGTACGGCGTTTGTCCGAGTCAGGGGCGGACACTTTCTGCAATGGGCATAGGTGCTGTACCGTTGCGCTTAATCGATGACTACCCAGTGTTGAACCTTATGACTAAAACGCAAAAAACTGTCTATATCCTCGTCGCGTTGGTGGCATTGGTCATGGGCCTGACGTTTAACAAAATGATGTCGAGTAAACAGCAAGGCGATAACACGTCGTTGATTGATGCTGGAATCATTTTGCTGCCGCAAAGCCGTCATTTGCCGGCGATCGAACTGACTAACCAGGACGGCCAGCCGGTGGCGATAAACGAGCTGAAAGACAAATGGAGCCTACTGTTTTTTGGCTACACCTTCTGCCCTGATATCTGCCCGACCACCCTTGCACAGCTGCGCCAGATCAAAAGCGAGCTGCCTGAGGCCGTGCGGGACAAAGTGCAGATTGTGCTGGTCAGCGTCGACCCTAACCGCGATACACCCAAGCAGCTCAAGCAATACTTGGGCTATTTCGATCCGCAGTTTGTGGGCCTGACACCAAGATCTATTGAGGAACTGCAAACCGTGGCGAATGCGCTGAGCATTCCGTTTATACCGGCGGACACCAGCAAACCGGGTTACACCGTTGATCACAGCGGCAATTTGGCGCTGATCGGGCCGGACGGCACACAGCGAGGGTTTATCCGCGCACCGCTCAACACACAGAAAATGGTCGACCAATTGCCGGAGTTGGTGAAGCGAAAATAAACGAGAGAACTGTAGTCGCTGCCGCAGGCAGCGACTACAAGGCAATGCTTAGAACGCGGGAACGATAGCGCCTTTGTATTTCTCGTTAATGAACGCTTTCACTTCCGGGCTGTGCAGTGCGGCAACCAGCTTTTTCATAGCATCCGAATCTTTGTCATCCGGGCGCGCCACCAGAATATTCACGTAAGGCGAATCGCTGCCTTCGATGACCAGCGCATCTTTCTTCGGATCAAGCTTGGCTTCCAGCGCGTAGTTGGTGTTGATCAGCGCCAGATCGACCTGGGTCAGCACGCGTGGGATGGTGGCCGCTTCCAGCTCGCGAAACTTCAGGTTTTTAGTGTTTGCATTGATGTCTTTGACGGTGGACAGGATATTGGTCGAGTCCTTGAGCTTGATCAGACCGGCTTTGTCCAGCAACAGCAAGGCACGACCGCCGTTGGTGGCGTCGTTCGGGATCACAACCGTGGCGCCGTCAGGCAGATCGTCCAGTTTCTTGTATTTGCTGGAGTAAGCACCCAGCGGCTCCAGGTGAACAGCTGCAACGCTGATCAGGTTTGTACCCTTGGCTTTGTTGAACTCGGTCAGGTACGGCTGGTGCTGGAAGAAGTTAGCGTCCAGACGCTTTTCGGCCACTTGTACGTTGGGCTGAATATAGTCGGTGAATACCTTAACTTTCAGGTCCACGCCTTCTTTGGCCAGCGCAGGTTTCACGAACTCCAGGATCTCAGCGTGAGGTACCGGGGAAGCGGCGACCGTCAGCGTGTCAGCAGCATGAACTGAAAACGCCGCAACAGCGGCCACAGCAGCAATTAACTTCTTCATTCAGCAACTCCTTATGAACACCTGATTTCAGGCGCCTGCCAGCACGGGGCTGGCGGTTACGTTTATTAACGATAGGTCGCGCTTATTTGCGCGAAAAGTGCACTACCAGTCGATCGCCAACGGTTTGCAGAATCTGCACCAGAATCAGCAGCAGCACTACCGTGACTATCATTACGTCAGTCTGGAAGCGTTGATAGCCGAAGCGAATGGCCAGATCACCCAGCCCCCCTGCGCCGACCGCGCCCGCCATGGCGGTGTAACCCACCAAGGTAATGGCCGTGACGGTAATCGCCGCATAAATGCCGGGGCGCGCTTCAGGCAACAAAGCACTGGTAATAATCTGACGCGTGCTCGCGCCCATAGCCTGCGTGGCTTCAATGATGCCGCGGTCCACTTCACGCAGTGCCGTCTCTACCAGACGGGCGAAGAAGGGTGTCGCGCCCACTACCAACGGTGGAATGGCACCGGCAACGCCCAGCGAGGTGCCGGTAATCAATATCGTCAGCGGGATCATCACAATCAGCAGGATGATGAACGGCAACGATCGCAGAATATTGACCATCAGCGACAGCACCGAATACACGGCCTTTTGCTCGAACAATTGGCGCGGGCTACACAGAAACAGCAGCACGCCCAGCGGCAGACCGAGCAGGATGGTGAACAGCAGCGAGCCGCCGAGCATCATCAAGGTGTCACCCGTGGCCAGCCAGATTGCAAGCCAGTCAATATTGGCGAAGAAGCTCAATAGGGATTCCATTAGCGCAGCACCTCCATATGAACGTCAGCCGCTGTGAAGCGCGCAAAAGCGGCCTCCATGTCGCCACCGGTGATGGCGAGGGTCAGTTGCCCATAAGGGGTGTCTTTGATTCGGTCGATGCGGCCAGCCAAAATGCTGTAGTCCACGCCTGTTTCGCGAGCAATCGTACCCAGCAACGGTGCGTAGGTGGCTTCGCCCTGGAAAGTAAGGCGCACGATGCGACCCGGTACATGGGCAAAATCGTCGCGCTCCTCACTTTCGTCGATTTGCTCATCTTCCTGCACAAAACGCTTGGTCGTCGGGTGGGTAGGGTGCAAGAACACTTGCGACACCGGGCCTTGCTCGACGATCACGCCCGCGTCCATCACCGCCACTTCATCGCACACACGACGGATCACATCCATTTCATGGGTGATCAGCACAATGGTCAACTTCAGCTCGCGATTGATCTCAGCCAGCAGTTGCAACACAGAGGCCGTAGTTTGCGGGTCGAGGGCACTGGTGGCCTCGTCGCACAGCAACACTTTGGGCTTGGTGGCCAACGCACGGGCAATGCCCACGCGCTGTTTTTGACCGCCTGACAGCTGCGCCGGGTATTTCTTGGCATGGTCGGACAAACCCACTCGCGCCAGCAACTCAGCCACGCGCGCATCAATGGCGCTGCGGGACAACTCACCGGCCAGCATCAAAGGCATCGCGACGTTATCAGCCACGGTCTTGGACGCCAGCAGGTTGAAGTGCTGGAAGATCATGCCCACTTGCTGGCGAAAGCGTCGCAGGCCGTTGGCATCCATCGCTGTCACGTCTTCGTTGTCGACAATGATTTGCCCGCCGCTCGGCGTTTCGAGGCGGTTGATCAGGCGCAGCAGGGTACTTTTACCCGCGCCGGAGTGGCCAATCAGGCCAAATACCTGGCCGCTCTCAACACGCAATGTCGTGGAGTGCAGCGCGGGAATGTCCTTACCGGCGACCCGGTAAGTTTTATGAACGTTATGGAACTCAATCACGTAGCGAACCTTGTGGGGCGCGAAAATAGAAGTCAGCAGTTAGCCGGGCGCGCATTTTAGCCTGTCCGTATAGAGGTTCTTAGCATTTATTTGCGCTCGAACCTTTGATTTAGCAATAAGACGACTAAAGGTCAGAAAAAAGGAACGACGTCAGACGCCATCAGTCACTAGTTCAGCCACTCGCATCCCGCCTCGGGATATTTGTCTACAAAGCCCAAACCGTGGGGCTTTCGCCAACAAGGAGTTATGTCTGATGAGCAGCAAAAAACCGTCTTCCGGCAAGAGCCAAATGGCCGGAACCGACACCCTGGATCGTAGTAACACCAACGTCAAACTCGACAGCCTCGAAACCTTTCGTGACGACGCAACCGATCAAGCGCTGCGAACCAATCAGGGGGTGAAAATTGCTGATAACCAAAACACCCTGAAAGTCGGTGCTCGCGGCCCGTCGTTGCTGGAAGATTTCATCATGCGTGAAAAAATCACGCATTTTGACCACGAACGTATTCCAGAGCGCATCGTGCATGCCCGGGGTACGGGGGCGCACGGCTACTTTGAGACCTATAAATCCCACAGCGCGCTGACCAAAGCCGGTTTCCTGCAAGACCCGGTAAAGAAAACGCCCGTGTTCGTACGCTTTTCGACAGTACAAGGCCCTCGGGGCTCCGGCGATACGGTGCGGGATGTTCGCGGGTTTGCCGTCAAGTTTTTCACCGACGAAGGCAACTTCGATCTGGTGGGCAACAATATGCCGGTATTTTTCATTCAGGATGCGATTAAGTTTCCCGACTTCGTACACGCGGTCAAACCAGAGCCCCATAACGAAATCCCCACCGGTGGCTCTGCCCACGACACTTTCTGGGATTTTGTATCGCTGGTACCCGAGTCGGCGCACATGGTGATTTGGGCCATGTCTGACCGCGCCATTCCTAAAAGCCTACGCAGCATGCAAGGTTTCGGCGTACACACCTTTCGGCTGATCAATGCTGAGGGCAAGTCGAACTTCGTCAAATTCCATTGGCGTCCAAGTGCGGGCACCTGCTCGCTAGTGTGGGACGAAGCGCAAAAACTGGCAGGCAAAGACACCGATTACCATCGCCGAGATCTGTGGGAGTCGATTGAAACTGGTGATTATCCTGAATGGGAGTTCGGCGTTCAGATCATTTCGGAGGAAGACGAGCACAAATTCGACTTCGACATTCTTGATCCGACCAAGTTGATCCCCGAGGAACTGGTACCGATCACTCCGCTGGGCAAGATGGTGCTCAACCGCAATCCCGATAACTTCTTCGCAGAGACTGAACAGGTCGCTTTTTGTCCGGGGCATATCGTGCCGGGTATCGACTTCTCCAATGATCCGCTGCTGCAAGGTCGTCTGTTCTCGTATACCGATACGCAGATCAGCCGTTTGGGTGGGCCGAACTTCCACGAAATCCCGATCAACCGGCCTGTTGCGCCTTTTCACAACAACCAGCGTGATGCCCAGCATCGCAGCACGATTCATAAGGGCCGTGCGTCCTACGAGCCCAATTCCATTGATGGCGGCTGGCCGAAAGAAACACCACCTGCCGCTAAGGACGGGGGGTTTGAAAGCTACCCGGAACGCATCGACGCCAACAAGATTCGTCAACGCAGCGACTCGTTCAGCGATCACTTCTCTCAGGCCCGGCTGTTTTTCCACAGCATGAGCAAGCACGAGCAAGAACACATCATCGCGGCCTACAGCTTTGAACTGGGCAAAGTCGAGCGTGAACACATTCGCGCACGGCAGGTGAACGAGATTTTGGCCAATATCGACCTTGAGCTGGCCAAGCGTGTTGCAGAAAACCTGGGCTTGCCCGCACCGAAAGCCGGCACAGTCACTGCGCGCAAGGTCTCCGTGACCGAATCGCCGGCGCTGAGCCAAGCCAACCTGCTGCCGGGAAACATCAAGACGCGCAAGGTGGCGATTCTGGCCGCTAACGGTGTTGATGGTCAGGCTATCGAAGCGCTCAAACAGGCCCTGGCCGCTGAAGGTGCGCACGCCAAATTGCTGGGGCCGACTTCAGCACCGGTAAAAACGGCTGATGGCAAATTGTTGCCGGTGGATGCCTCGATGGAGGGCATGCCGTCAGTGGTTTTTGACGCGGTGTACGTGCCAGGTGGCGCGGCGTCGATCAAGGCATTGAGTGGCAACGGGGTGGCGCTGCATTACGTGCTTGAAGCCTATAAGCACCTAAAAGCCATTGCGTTGCACGGGGACGCTAAACAGCTGCTGGATGTACTGCATCTGCAGGCAGATGAGGGGTTGTTGGCGATCAAGGATGCCAAGGATCTGAAAGCTTTCTTTGCCGCAATTGCACAGCATCGCGTATGGGCGCGGGAGCCTAAGGCCAAGGCCATTCCAGCCTAAGAAACAAAAAAACCCGTAGCCGATGAAGACGGCTACGGGTTTTTGCGGTGAGCAATATTACGGTTTGCTGGGAATCAGCACCATTTGCGCAGGCACATGGCGAATGATCTGGCGGTCCAGCTTGAGATCAAACTGCGGGTCCAACTTTTTAACCCGCTTGCTGATCAACGTTGCAAGCCACGGGTAGTCGGCAGTACGGGGTACTTGCAACGTTACAGCGCACTGATAGTTGACGATGTCTTGCGCGATCAAGTCCAGTTGATGGCGAAGTTTCTTAATATCGGCGATGTTCAATGCCACGGTGGTGCTTTCAGCGGCAGGGTCAAGCACCTTGGCCGGTGGCCGCGCTTCGGCGGCTTTAAGTGCTGCCTCGGCTTCATCCAGCTCAGCTTTACGGGCATGGGCAATGGCGCTATTAACACCACTGGTCAGCGCCGGTGCTTTGGGCATTAACGTACGAGCACGGCTAAGCGCCGTGGCTGCGGCGTTGACATCACCTTTTTGCAGGAAGATCTGGCTGCGTTGCAGGTAGGCCTCAGCCAGCTGACGCTGATACTGCACCCACTGAGGATCGTCCGGCGACTGCGCTTGCAAGGCAGCCAGCTCATCTTCGGCAGTCGCCAGTTCACTGCTGGCCAGGTTTTGCTCCAGCTGTGCGATGGCCGCAGCACGCTGTTGCTGCGCGAGCTGGTCGGCAGTCGGTGTGCTTTGGCAGGCCCCCAGCAGCAAGGAAAATGCGGCAAGGAGCAAATAACGGGAGTTAAACAGCTTCATTCCTGCGGCTCTCTAAGTGCGCAAAAAACGAGCAAGTCTACACCCCTCGACGGGGCAGAACAAAACTCAGCAAAAACAGTGCAGCGGCACACACCACAATCGATGGCCCCGCAGGTGTGTCTTTGAACCATGACAGCGCAAGGCCACCACCCACGGCCATCATGCCCAGTACGCTCGCCCCCAAGGCCATCTGCTCAGGGGAGCGGGCGTGCCGTTGGGCTGCAGCCGCCGGGATGATCAGCAGCGAAGTGATCAGCAACACACCGACAATCTTCATGGCCACGGCAATCACAATGGCGATCAACAGCATCAGCGCCAAGCGAAGTGCCGCTACCGGCAGACCTTCAACAGTCGCCAGCTCTTCATGCACGGTAATGGCCAGCAGTGGACGCCAGAGCGCCACCAAGACTGCCAGAACCACCACACTGCCACCGATGATCCACATCAAATCATTAGGGCTGATGGCCAAAAGATCGCCAAACAAGTATGCCATCAGGTCGATCCGGACTTCATGCATGAAGCTTAGTACGACCAGTCCGAGGGACAAGGTGCTGGGTGCGAGAATTCCGAGCAAGGTGTCAGAAGCCAAAGGCTGGCGCTGTTGCAGGGTGACTAATATCACGGCCAGCAAAAGACAGCCAACGGTAACGGCGATGGTCGGGCTTACATCCAGCAAAAAGCCCATCGCCACGCCGAGCAAAGCAGCGTGGGACAGTGTGTCGCCGAAATAAGCCATTCGTCGCCACACCACAAACGAGCCCAAGGGTCCCGCAACTATCGCCAAAGCCAAGCCTGCCAGCAGGGCGTACAACAGAAAATCAGCCATGCTTGCAGCCTTCTCCATGAACGTGGGCGGACGCCGTCGGGGCGTCTTCGCTGACCACCGAGCCATGCAAATCATGGGCGTGGTCGTGATGGTGATGATAAATCGCCAGGCTTTGCGCGTTTTTACCGAACAGTTCCACGAATGCAGGGTCATTGCTGACTTGCTCGGGATGACCCGAGCAGCACACGTGGCGATTAAGGCATACCACCTGATCGGTGGTGCTCATCACCAAATGCAAGTCATGAGACACCATCAGCACACCGCAGCCATGGCGGTCGCGAAGGCGGGTAATCAAGCTGTACAGCTCGGCCTGACCCGCCACATCCACCCCCTGAACGGGCTCGTCCAGCACCAACAGTTCAGGCTTGCGCAGCAATGCACGCGCCAGCAAAACGCGCTGCATTTCGCCACCAGAAACACTTTGCACCGGGCTGTCGATGACCTTTTCGGCGCCGACTTCTTTCAGCGCAGCCAACGCTTGAGCCCGATCAACCCCCGGCACCAAACGCAAAAAACGCAGCACCGACAAAGGCAGCGTCGGATCGACATGCAGTTTTTGCGGCATATACCCAACGCGGAGCTTGGGCTTGCGCCATACGCTACCGCTGGTCGGTTTTAGCAGCCCCAGAACGGCTTTGACCAATGTGGTTTTGCCTGCCCCATTCGGGCCGATCAACGTCACGATCTGCCCCGGCTCAACGCTTAACTCAATATTATCGAGTACGTTTTGCCCGGCGAAGGTCACGCAAACCTGTTGCAGATGAATCAATGCAGCGCTCATCAGGCCTCCCGGCAACCCGAACACAACCCCACCACTTCCACAGTTTGGGTTTCGACAGTAAAGCCGACATCTCGTGCACTGTGGATGATTGCGTCGCTGATGGACTTTTGCTCAAGCTCAATGGCGGCATGACAGTTACGACAAATCAGGAACTGGCCCTGATGCGCGTGCTCTGGATGACTGCACCCCATAAAGGCATTAAGCGAAGCAATGCGATGCACCAGGCCGTTTTCCAGCAGGAAATCCAGCGCCCGATAAACGGTCGGAGGCGCTGCACGACGACCATCCTGCTCGCTAAGCACGGCCAAAATATCGTAGGCACCCAACGGCTTGTGGCTTTGCCAGACCAGCTCCAGCACGCGACGACGCAAAGCGGTCAGGCGCAGCCCTTTCTGTGCACATAGAGCATCCGCTTCAGACAAGGCGCTGTGCACACAGTGGGAATGATCATGGGGACGACTGGCAAGGGGGGTAGTAGGCATGGGCGGCGACGATTTCCGAGAGAGACGTTATTATGTTACCTGTTTAAACCACTCTGAGTGATCATCGTGCCCCGTCTTTTTGCGATATTTATTGCTTTGTCCGCCAGTTTACTGGTGGTTAGCCCGGCTCAGGCCCAGGTGACCGTGCTCACCAGCATCAAGCCTTTGCAGCTGATAGCCGCAGCAGTACAAGAGGGTGTGGGTCAGCCAGAAGTGCTGCTGCCGCCTAATGCGTCGCCGCATAACTACGCGCTGCGTCCATCCGACGTACGGCGCGTGCAAGATGCCGACTTGCTCTACTGGATCGGCCCGGACATGGAAGGATTCCTGCCACGCGTTATCAAAACGCGTACAAAACCCTCGGTCTCCGTGCAAACCCTGCCAGAGCTCAAGCTTCGTCACTTTGCCGAAGATAGCCATTCGCACGCAGAAGATGCAGCCGAACATGACCACGATCATCGTCCGGGCACTCTGGATGCGCACTTGTGGCTGGCACCCGACAATGCCCGTGTGATCGCAGCAAAGATGGCTGCCGATCTGAGCCAGCAAGACCCGGCCAACGCCGCCAAATACCAAAGCAATCTCAAGGCTTTCAATCAGCGCCTGGATGCTCTGGATGCGCGCCTCAGAACCCGTTTGGCCGGGATTGCCGGCAAACCGTTCTTTGTCTTCCATGAGGGCTACGATTACTTCGAAAGCGCCTACGGCCTTCAACATGCAGGCACGTTTAGCGTGGCGTCAGAAGTACAGCCGGGGGCCCAGCACGTAGCGGCCATGCGTAAGCGATTGCAAGAAGCGGGCAAGACCTGCGTGTTCAGTGACCCGCCATTGCGCCCGCGTCTGGCTGAAACCCTGACCGCCGGCCTGCCGGTGAAGTTGGCGGAGCTTGATGCATTGGGGGGCTACACCGAGGCCACCGCACAAGGTTACGAACACTTGCTGGAAAAACTGGGCAACGACTTGGCGGGCTGCCTGGAAAGCTTGTAATACCCCGTAGCCGCTGCCTGGGTTTACAGCGCAAACGGCAGTTGAATCTTGACTGCCTGATGCGCCGCCAAACGTGTTTCAAACTCTCGCGGATCATGTATCAGCACATCCTGACCGGCAAACGTATGCGCGGCGATCAGGCGTGACAGCCAGAAGCGAACGCAGGCCACGCGCAGCATTGTTGGCCACAGTTCGGCTTCGCTGGCGGTGAACGGACGCAGCGCTGCATAAGCGCCCAGCAGGGCGCGGGCTCGCGGCGCATCGATCTGGCCGTGTTCATCGGCGCACCAGTCATTCAGCGCAATCGCGACGTCGTACAGCATCGGCCCGGAACAGGCGTTGTAAAAGTCGATCAGGCCGGTGAGATGCGTCCCTTCGAACATCGCATTATCGCGAAACAGGTCGCCGTGCAGGTTGGCTCGGGGCAGGGCCATGATCTGTGCTTGGCGAGCGGTAATTTCGTCCAGCGCCTTTTGCAGCAGCTCAGCGGCCGCAGGCTCCAGATCGGCTTTGAGCGCCGGGCCTTCGGCCAGCATCCAGTCCAGGCCTCGATCCGTTTTGCGCTCCAGCACATTGTCACGCGTAGCCAGATGCAAATGCCCCAGCAGCTCGCCCACCTGTGCGCAATGCTGCGCATTGGCGTCGCGAATGTGTTTGCCCGCCAGGCGCGGCTGCAGCAATGCCGGTTTGCCTTTGAGTTCGCGCAAAGCCTGACCGTCCACGGTGCGCAAAGCGAAAGGTACTGGCAGGTCAGCGTCATGCAGCACGTCCAGCAGCTCAATAAAGAACGGCATCTCTTTGACTGGCCCGCGCTCAACCAGTGTCAGAACATACTCACCCTGCTCAAGGCTGATGAAATAGTTGGTGTTTTCGCTACCCGCGGCAATCCCCTGAAAATCGAGCAGGCGGCCGAGATTGTAAGGCGCAAGGAAGGTTTCCAACTCAGGACGAGTCAGTGGCGTGAATACAGACATGATTTAGATTGCCAGTACGGGCGCCGCGTTAAGGCGGCGCCAATTAAAGTTAAGACGCTACTTCCATTCGAAGATTTTCCACGAAGGAATCAGCATATCCGGCTGGTCGGAACGGATGAAATTGGCATCAGTACCATCAGCACGCACTAAAAAGTACGGCGGCGCTCCTTTTGGGGTGACCTTGATGGCATATAGGAAACCGTTTTGACGGTATTCCTGAATGGTTTTATCGCCTTCCGTGCGAATCGTGACTTCTGGATCATCGGCTGCAAAGGTTAACAGCGGAGTGAGTGCAAACAAACCGGTCAGCAACAGTCGATTAAGTGTACGCATGATAACCTTGTCCCTTTGTCGTCATTGGTCCGGACATTCTAGCGCCGGACTCGCCGAAAAGGTTGATCCTGCTCATGAGCCAAGCACCCCTCGTCCTGGTGGACGGTTCTTCATATCTCTACCGCGCTTTCCACGCGCTGCCGCCGCTGACTACCTCCAAGGGTATGCCGACGGGTGCCGTGAAGGGCGTGTTGAACATGCTCAAAAGCCTGCGCAAACAGTACCCGGACAGCCCGTTCGCCGTGGTTTTCGATGCCAAGGGCGGGACATTTCGTGATGACATGTACGCCGAATATAAAGCCAATCGCCCAAGCATGCCTGATGACATGCGGGTTCAGATCGAGCCTTTGCACGCCAGCGTGATCGCGCTGGGCTTCCCGTTGCTGTGCGTTGAAGGCGTTGAGGCTGATGACGTCATCGGCACACTCGCCCGCAGCAGCGCTGCCGCAGACCGCCCGGTAGTGATCTCGACCGGCGACAAGGACATGGCGCAACTGGTCGATGGCCACATCACGCTGGTCAACACCATGACCGGCAGCACGATGGACGTTGAAGGCGTCAAAGAGAAATTTGGCGTCTCACCTGAGCAAATCATCGATTACCTCGCCTTGATGGGCGACTCGTCGGATAACATTCCGGGCGTCCCGGGCATTGGCCCAAAGACCGCATCTGGCTTGCTGGTGGGCGTCGGTGGTGGCTTGGTGGACCTGTACGAAAAACTCGATATCGTGCCGACCTTGCCAATCCGCGGCGCTAAAAACCTGCCGGCCAAGCTCGAAGAGCACCGCGAAATGGCCTTTCTGTCGTATCAACTGGCGACGATCAAAATTGATGTGCCACTGGATATCGGCCTGGAAGACTTGCACCTCAAAGAGCCCGACTGCGAAAAACTGATCGAGTTGTACACCGAGCTGGAATTCAAAAGCTGGATTGCTGAAGTCGAGCGTGAGGCCAAGCGTGCCGGTCAGGTGATCGTTCAAGAAGCGCCTGCGGCCCCGACTGAGGCGCAAACCCAGTACGAAACCATCCTTGATAAAGCGCGCTTTGAGGTCTGGCTCAAGAAGCTCAGTGACGCCACGCTGATTGCTTTCGATACCGAAACGACCGGACTGGATGCCCAGCAAGCACAATTGGTCGGCTTGTCTTTTGCCGTGAAGCCGGGTGAAGCGGCCTATATTCCGTTGACCCACTCTTATATGGGTGTGCCGGAACAACTCGACCGCGACACCGTGCTGCGCGCACTCAAACCGATCCTGGAAGATCCGCGCAAAGCCAAGGTCGGTCAGCACGCCAAGTTCGACATTAATATTCTGGCCAACTGCGCCATTGGCGGTGATCAGGCATGCGGCATTATGGTGCAGGGCGTTGCCTACGACACCATGCTCGAATCCTACGTGCTCGACTCGACAGCCACGCGACACGACATGGACAGCCTGGCGCTCAAATACCTGGGCCATGGCACCACCAGCTTTCAGGACATTGCCGGCAAAGGTGCCAAGCAGCTGACCTTTGACCAGATTTCACTGGAGCAGGCAGGCCCGTACGCGGCTGAAGATGCTGATGTAACCCTGCGTCTGCACCACGTATTGCATGAAAAGCTGACCGCAATTCCAAGCCTGAACACTGTTCTGACCGAAATCGAGATGCCGCTGGTGCCCGTGCTGGCGCGTATCGAGCGTCAGGGAGCGCTGGTGGATGCCAACCTGCTGGGCATTCAGAGCGTTGAACTGGGCGATAAGATGGTCGCTCTGGAACGTGAGGCTTTTGCGATTGCCGGCGAAGAATTCAACCTCAGCTCACCCAAGCAATTGGGTGTGATCCTGTACGAGAAGTTGGGGCTGCCAATCCTCAGCAAGACCGCCAAGGGTCAACCGTCTACCGCTGAAGCGGTGCTGGCTGAACTGGCCGAGCAAGACTACCCGCTGCCTAAGGTGCTGATGCAGTACCGCTCGATGAGCAAGCTGAAAAGCACTTACACCGACCGATTGCCAGAGCAGATTAATCCGCGCACAGGTCGGATTCACACGTCTTACCATCAGGCCGTCACAGCGACCGGTCGCTTGTCCTCCAGCGATCCAAACTTGCAGAACATTCCGATTCGTACGGCGGAAGGACGCCGGATTCGCCAGGCGTTCATAGCCCCTAAAGGCTACAAATTGCTGGCAGCGGACTACTCGCAAATCGAACTGCGGATCATGGCGCATTTAGCCAAGGATGCCGGTTTACTGAACGCCTTCCGTAATAACCTGGACGTGCACAGTGCAACGGCCGCTGAGGTTTTTGGTGTTGAACTCAGTGATGTCACCACTGATCAGCGCCGCAGCGCCAAGGCCATTAACTTTGGCTTGATCTATGGCATGAGCGCGTTTGGCCTGGCCAAGCAGATTGGCGTCGACCGTAAACAGTCACAAGCCTATATCGACCGTTATTTCGCTCGGTATCCGGGTGTACTGGACTACATGGAGCGCACGCGCACCCAAGCCGCCGAGCAGGGTTATGTCGAGACTATCTTTGGCCGCCGCTTATACCTGCCAGAGATCAACGCAAAAAACCCGGCGCTGCGCAAAGGTGCGGAACGTACCGCAATCAACGCTCCGATGCAGGGCACTGCGGCCGACATCATCAAGAAAGCCATGGTGTCTGTGGATAACTGGCTGACGGCCTCAGGCATTGATGCCCGCGTTATCTTGCAAGTACACGATGAATTGGTACTGGAAGTGCGCGAAGACTTGGTCGACCAAGTACGCGAAGAAGTACGTAGCCACATGAGCAAAGCGGCGACACTGGATGTACCGCTGGTGGTTGAAGTGGGCGTGGGCAACAACTGGGATGAAGCGCACTAAGCCGAATTCGTTTTTGCGCGAGCCTTGTTGACACTCTGTTGCCGCTCAATCGGCAGCAGAGTATCAACCCACTATTCTTTTGGCTTTTTGAACACGTAAAAAAGATTCGGCTCACTCACTACATAAACCGTTCCTTCTTCGTCCATCGCAACGCCCTCAGCCTGGGGCACTGATTTCTCCAGGCCATGCCTGCCTTTTTTAAGCGACAGCGTGCTGACTGGTCGCCCGTCCAGATTTAGCTCCAGTAACAGCTTGGACTCATCTGATAACGCCAATAAATGCCCACTGCGCTCATCGAACTGCAGACTCGACAAGTCCCGCACAAACAATCGTGCATCTCGTCGTGGATTGCTCACCACATGGGTCGCATAAGGCTGTTGGGGGTTGTCATGAGGGAAGCCACGCACTTCGTATATCAGCATCGGGTCGCGTTCTTTGGCCACGAATAAACGCTTGCCCGCCGAGTCATATGCCAACCCTTCAAACCCTTTATTGCCAGAGGGGTTAATCCCCAACGTCAATTGTTCGGCTTGGGCCGCATCAAGGGTGTGCGTGTTGTCGTCAATGGTCACTTTGATTAGCCGCTGTTGACGCTCGTCGGTAATGACATAGGTGTTGGGACCAATGAACTCCACAGCCTCAGCATCACCAAAACCGACCAACCCGATACGGCGTAACACCCGACCATCAAGGGACAGCTCCACCAGTTCACTTTTCTGGTTGGTGACGGTAAATAGGCTTTTTCGCAGCGGGTCATAAGTCAAAGCGGACACATCGTCCTCAAGGCCATCAATTTTCTTGCCTTGTATGACGGCACGGTAGTCACCCAAATTGATCGCCGAAGCATCTGTGGACTGCCACAGCAGGCTGATTTGAAACCACGTACGTTCGAATAGACGAAAATGTTGCGCCACGAAGCCGGCAACCAACATGGCCACCAGCATGAGACAAAGAACCAGAGGACGTGGACGGCGCATGGGGGTCGAACTCTTAAATCAGATCAGAGGCGATAAATATCACGATAGCCTGAATTCAACCTTAAACCTTCAAAGCCAACCTGTAACACCAACTACTTGGCCTTCTTTTCGAAGCGATAAAACAGATTGGGCTCGCTCACCATATACAAGGTGCCATGCTCATCAATCGCCACGCCTTCAGCGCGGGGGATAGTGTCTTTCAAACCATTGAAACCGCGCAGCAACGTCATGAAACTCACCTGCTCGCCCAGCTCATCAAGCTCCAGCAACATATGAGAGTCGGCCGACAGCACCAGCATGTGGCCGGTTCGCGGGTCAACGCTCAACGCTGAAAGATTGCGCAGGTCCAGTTCATCGCTGGGTACTTTCTGCTTTTCTCCGGTAAGTACCTGGCTGCCATTGCTTTTCCAGACAAACAATTGCGGCGGTCGCTCTTCACCGAGGACTAACTGCTGGCGTCGCGGATCCCAGGCAACGGCCTCAAAGGCTTTGTTCTGGTTTTTCGAAGGGCCTAAATCGTACTTGGGGAAATCATCAATATTCAACGCCGTGGTGTTCGCATCGACCTTAACGATGCTCAGCATGTGCTCACGCTCATCGACAATGGCCAGCAGACCGTTTTCCATGACCGTTAAACCTTCAGGGTTACTCCAACCCACCAAAGGCATTTTACGGAGCACCTCCCCGTCTAGGGTCAACTCCACCAGAAACGGGTTTTTACCCATGACTGAAAACAGGGTTTTAGTCAGCGGGTTATATGCCAGATCAGACGCCTCGTCTTTTTCCATGCCCGGCAACGGTTTGGCATCAATCACCGCGACATAGTCAGGCAACCACACGCTTTCATTTTGCTCTGAAGTGCTTTCAAAGCGCTCAAGTACCCACAACGCTCCACGGTCATCCCAATGCATGAAGAACGCTACCCCGTAGAGCAGTGCACCCAACAAAAAAAGCCAGTGATACCAACGCAGGCTAGAGCGCATGGATCGGCGCACGGGAGGGGTTTGCTGTGGGTTTGCGGCCATTTGAATGATCATCCGGAAAATGAGACAACTACTGAGTACTCATAGCGGGCACGCTGCTCGCGCACCTATTATGCCGATCAAAATGTGAAATAAATCGTAAAAGCTCAATGCCCAAAGCCGGAGCGGCTTTTGAGGGCGATCTAAAGCAACACAGGCAAAACGCATCGACTGCTCAGTTTAAGACCGCACTGTACTTCTATCAGTTACAGATTTTGCATCTAGATATATATCGTTTATTTATTTACGTTTTCTCCACACCAAAAAACCAAAAGCACTAAGCCAGTAGGAATCGTCTGAATCAAACGACGACATTTATATTCATTCCTTCCCGGCTTGACACTCATGCAAAGAGCCTCTTATCTAATAAGCACAACTGGCCAAACTGTATCAAGAACATTTAATCAGCACTTAATAGCTGCTCGCCCGGCACAAGATCTAAATGATCGCACCGGGCGACACTCACCTTCTTCACACCTTGTGAACCCTGTACAGGCGTGGCCCGTTACCCATCAGCACGACAGGAACTCAAAACAATGCCCTTCACGTCCCATGCCAATAAATTAGCCGCACCGACTCTTTCCACTCCTGGAAAAAACACTATTTGTGCCCGCGCAGCAGAACAATTATTTATTCACATAACACCGTATATAAATATGGAGGAAGGGGATTTAATCGAACTCTTCTGGGACGGTTGTTATGTAACCTCGCAACAAATTTCCAAGAATGATATAGGTCAGCCTCTGGCTCTTAGAGTGCCCGAAAGTTTCATTCAAAACGGTACAGCGCGTCTTTATTATCGCGTCATGCATATAGGCAGTAGCCCGGCTTTATCTGCTCAACTTAAAGTGCTGATTAAGCTCGATTGCCCCGGCGGGCATGCCATCGGCGAAGAAAATCAGGGGTTGGCGCCTTTGATGATCCCGGAACCCATTCAGCGCTATGGGGTAAATCCCAGCCAGATGAAGCGCGGGGTACCCGTTAGCATTGAACCCTACCGCAACATGGCCGTTGACGATGAAATCACCTTGCTATGGGGTGATGTGCGCATGGACCTGCCCAAACTACGCAAGGCCGATGTTGACCAGCCCATCAGCGTATTCGTGCCGCCGAATATCATTCAAGAGGCCGGGGAAGACCCAAAACTTGAAGTCACCTACTGTGTGATTGACCGCGTGGGCAATAACTCACGCTGGGCCCCCGCACGAACGCTCAAAATCGGTGCCAATAAATACTATGTGAACCCCGCACCGCGCGAAGTCTTGTATGCAGCAGAGCCGCGACCTAATTGGCGTAGTTAGGCCCATAACTATTCATCTATGCATATTCCTAAAAGTTAGTTCTTTTAATTTTTATAATCACTTAGGGTATATACACCGGGCCACCGGACTCTCTTGCTTTGTATCCGCGCCGCGAAAGCGGCGCTCCAGTAAACGTGAGGTAGGTATGGCCCGTAAAACAATCACCCTTGTGCATAACGCCAGGGCATTGAGTGCAGCCAAGGAGCGGTACTAATGTCCAACTTGGCCGATGCACATCTGCAAAGCGACCTGGATGTCGCACCCCTGTTGCTCGAAGCGCATCACCTGCGCACAGACAACGATGCCCTTCAAGCGGCTCATGAACTGGCAAGCGCCGCACGTGAGCAAGCAGGCAAGCGGGATCAGCAGCGAAAGCTACCGTGGTCTCTGATCGAACAATTCACCCGCAGCGGTCTGGGCAGTATTTCCATTCCCCGCGAATTTGGCGGACTACAGGTTTCGTTCGTCACCTTGGCCGAAGTGTTTGCCATCATCTCGGCAGCCGACCCGGCGCTGGGGCAAATTCCTCAAAATCAGGTGGGTATTCTCAATCTGATTGCCAGCACCGCCACCCAAACGCAAAAAGAACAGCTTTTCAGCCACGTTCTCAAAGGTTGGCGAATTGCCAATGCTGGACCGGAGCGGGGCAGCAAAAATACCCTCGATTTAAAAGCACGCATCACCGCCGACGGCGATGATTTCGTGATCAATGGCCAGAAGTTTTACTCCACGGGTTCGCTGTTCGCTCACTGGATTGCCGTCAAGGCACTCAATGACGACGGCAAACAAGTGATGGCCTTCGTCCGTCGTGGCACACCGGGCCTGCGCGTGGTTGATGACTGGTCCGGTTTTGGCCAGCGCACCACCGCCAGCGGCACCGTGCTGCTGAACAACGTACGGGTCGATGCTGAGCTGATCATTGATAACTGGCGCCTGAACGAAACCCCAAATATTCAAGGGGCCGTCTCGCAATTGATTCAGGCAGCCATAGACCTTGGCATCGCTCGTGGCGCCATCGACGACACGTTGAGCTTTGTGCGCGAGCGATCCCGCCCCTGGATTGACGCCAATGTCGAACGCAACAGCGATGACCCTTATGTCATTGCCGACATCGGCAGGTTGAAGATTGAGCTGCATGCCGCCCAAGCGCTGCTGCACAAAGCGGGGCGCGTGCTCGATCAGGTCAGTGCTGCCCCGATTGATGCGCAGGCCGCCGCTCGCGCCTCGATTGCCGTCGCCGAAGCCAAAGTGCTGAGCACCGAATTGTCCCTGCTGGCCAGTGAAAAGCTTTTCGAACTGTCCGGAAGCCGCGCCAGCCTTGCCGAATTCAATCTGGACCGGCACTGGCGTAACGCTCGGGTTCACACCCTCCACGATCCGGTGCGCTGGAAGTATCACGCCATCGGCGCCTATCGCCTCAACGGTACGTTGCCTGCCCGGCATTCCTGGATCTGACCTCGGAGTCCATCCTCATGACACTGATATCCAAACAGGTTCCGGTCATCCGTAGCGATGCCGAGGCCCTGAATGTCGCCCGTGAGCTAGCGGCCTATTTCAAACGCGAAAGCGTTGTTCGTGATCGCGAGAGGCGCTTGCCCCATGACGAGCTCGAACTGTTTTCCCACACAGGCCTGTGGGGCATTACGGTGCCCAAGGCCTACGGCGGCGCTGGCGTCTCCAATGTCACGCTGGCGCAGGTCGTGGCGCTGATCGCCGCCGCTGATGCCTCTTTGGGGCAAATCCCGCAAAACCATTTTTATGCACTCGAAGTTCTTCGGGTCAACGGCTCTGAGACGCAAAAAAGCCGGCTTTACGCTGAGGTATTGGCTGGCCAACGCTTCGGCAATGCTCTGGCTGAGTTGGGGACTAAAACTGCACACGAGCGCACCACTCATCTGGTGGCCGCTGAAACCGGTTACCGCATCAATGGACGAAAGTTTTACGCCACCGGGGCGCTCTATGCGCACCGCATCCCGACCTCGGTCGTGGATGACCAAGGCGTTCACCTGTTGGCCTTTGTCAGGCGCGACAACGAAGGGCTAAACGTCATCGACGACTGGAGCGGGTTTGGTCAACGCACCACTGGCAGCGGATCGGTGGTGTTCGACAATGTGTTTGTAGCTCGCGAAGACGTGATCCCTTTTCAGAGTGCTTTCGAACGTCCTACGCCCGTCGGCCCGTTAGCCCAGATTCTGCATGCGGCCATCGATACCGGTATTGCTCGCGCGGCCTTTGAAGATTCACTGCATTTTGTCCGCACTAAAACCCGGCCATGGATCGACGCTACCACCGACATCGCCAGCGAAGACCCCTTGACCCTCAAAAGTTTCGGCCACTTGAGCGTGCGTCTACATGCCGCCGAAGCGCTGCTGGAGCGTGCAGGCGAATACCTCGACACGGCGCAGGCCAACCCCACCGCCAAGACCGTCGCCGAAGCGTCCATCGCGGTCGCTGAAGTGCGTGCTCTGAGCACTGAAATATCTTTGGCCGCCGGTAGCACGCTATTTGAACTGGCCGGCAGCCAGGCGACGCTCGCCGAACACGGCCTGGATCGTCACTGGCGCAACGCCCGTGTGCACACTCTGCATGATCCTGTGCGCTGGAAGTATCACGCCGTGGGCAATTACTACCTCAACGGCGAAAATCCACCGTTGCGGGGGACGATCTGATGAGCAAAAAGAAAATCTTGATCAACGCCTTCAACATGAATTGCATTGGCCATATCAACCACGGCATGTGGACTCACCCACAAGACACGTCCACGCAGTTCAACACGCTGGAGTACTGGACAGAGCTGGCGCAGCTCCTGGAGCGCGGACTATTTGACGGACTTTTTATTGCCGACATCGTGGGCGTCTATGACGTTTATCAACAATCGGTTGATGTTCCGCTCAAAGAGTCCATTCAGTTGCCGGTCAACGACCCGTTGTTGCTGGTTTCAGCCATGGCTGCCGTCACCAAAAACCTCGGCTTTGGCCTGACCGCTAACTTGACCTACGAACCTCCCTATTTATTCGCACGCCGCATGTCGACCCTTGACCACCTAAGCCGGGGCCGGGTGGGCTGGAACATTGTTACCGGCTATCTGGACAGCGCCGCCAAGGCCATGGGCCTGACGGAGCAAGTCGAACACGACAGGCGCTACGACCAGGCCGATGAATATCTCGAGGTGCTCTACAAACTGTGGGAAGGAAGCTGGGAAAACGATGCGGTGCTGAATGATCCGGTACAACGCATCTACGCCCAACCCGACAAAGTGCACAAGGTCAAACACGCGGGTGAGTTCTATCAGGTTGAGGGTTATCACTTGTGCGAGCCATCACCTCAACGCACACCCGTGTTGTTTCAAGCAGGCAGCTCAGAACGCGGCCTGACGTTTGCCGGACGCCATGCCGAATGTGTGTTTATCAGCGGTCAAACTAAAGCGGCGACTAAAACTCAGGTCGATAACGTACGCGCCAGCGCTGTGGCGGCGGGCCGTAATCCTGATGACATCAAACTGTTTATGGGCCTTAACGTCATCGTTGCCCCCACCGAAGCAGAAGCCCTGGCCAAGCGCGATGAATACCTGGGTTACGCCAGCGCCGAAGCCGGTGTGGCGCATTTTTCCAGCTCCACCGGCATCGACTTTGCCGACTATGAGCTGGATGAGCCGATCCAGTACGTGAAGAACAACGCCATTCAATCGGCGACCAAAATGTTGCAAAACAACGACTGGACGCGCCGCAAGCTGTTGGAGCAACACGCGCTCGGCGGGCGTTACATGACCCTGGTGGGTTCGCCGGAGCAGGTCGCTGACGAACTGGAATCGTGGATTTCGGAAACCGGCCTCGATGGCTTCAATTTGACCCGCATCGTCACGCCACAAAGTTACATCGACTTTATCGACCTGGTGGTGCCTGAGTTACAACGCCGGGGGTCCTACAAAACGGCGTACGACACCGGCAGCCTGCGGCAAAAGCTGTTTGTAGAGGGCGACGCACACTTGCCCCAGCGGCATACCGGCGCCGCATTCAGACACCACGCGTAACCCGTTTTAGCACTGACTGGAAACCAACCATGAACAAAAAGCACATCACTTACCCAGTCAAGGCACTGGTTCTGGCACTCGGCTTGTTTAACGGTCTGGCGTTCGCCGATACGGCGCCGCTCAAGGTGGGCACCACGGCGGCCTTTGCCATCCCGCTGGAAACGGCAGTGGCCGAAGCCGATAAACAAGGCCTGAAAGTTGAGTTAGTGGAATTCACTGACTGGATCGCCCCCAACGTCAGTCTCGCCAGCGGCGATATCGACGTGAACTATTTCCAGCACATTCCGTTTCTGGAAAACGCCAACGCTGCCGCTGGCTTTGATCTGGTGCCTTACGCAAAAGGCGTGATCAATAACGTGGGTTTGTATTCAAAAAAATACAAAAGCATTGATGCTTTACCACAAGGCGCCACTGTCGCCATTGCCAACGATCCGATCAACAGTGGCCGCGGATTGCAGCTGCTGGCCAAGGCAGGGCTGATTACCCTCAAACCCGGTGTCGGCTACAAAGCCACTGAAGAAGACATCATCGCCAACCCGAAGAAGCTCAATATCCTCCAGGTGGAAGCCGTACAGCTGGTTCGTGCGTATGACGATGCCGATCTGGTGCAGGGCTATCCGGCCTATATTCGCCTGTCCAAGACCTTTGATGCCGAGTCCGCCTTATTGTTCGATGGCATTGACCACCCCGAATATGTCATTCAGTTCGTCATCCAGCCAAAAAACAAAGACGACCCGCGTTTGGTCAAGTTCATCGATATTTATCAGCACTCACCCGTAGTCAAAGCCTCGCTGGATAAAACCTACGGCACCCTGTATCAACCAGGCTGGGGAGGTTAACCATGAGTGTGGCCATTGCTCGCGAGCGGCTCGAGCCGCAGCCCGGCGCGAACCTCACCGAGTTGCACCCGCAACTGAGCAGCGCACACGTGCGCTTTATTAACGTGGGCAAAACGTATGAGGGTCGGCAAGGGCCGGTCAACGCCCTCAAAGGCATTGAACTGGCCATTGCGCGCGGTGAAATCTTCGGGGTCATTGGCCGGAGCGGGGCGGGTAAATCTTCTTTGATTCGCACCATAAATCGTCTTGAACAGCCCAGCAGCGGCCGGGTGCTGATTGATCAGATCGACATCAGCGACTTCGATGAGAACAAGCTGGTCGCGTTGCGCCGTCAGACCGGCATGATCTTTCAGCACTTCAATCTGATGTCAGCCAAGACGGTATGGCAGAACGTTGAATTACCGCTCAAGGTGGCGGGCGTGCCCAAACTTCAGCGCGAACAGAAAGTGCGCGAGCTGCTCGAACTGGTGGGCTTGCAGGGCAAACACACGGCCTATCCGGCGCAGTTGTCGGGAGGTCAAAAGCAGCGCGTCGGTATTGCAAGGGCTCTGGTGCACGACCCGTCGATTTTGCTCTGTGATGAGGCCACCTCGGCCCTCGACCCGGAAACGACCCAGTCGATTCTCGGCCTGCTGCGTGAAATCAATCAGCGGCTGGGCCTGACCATCATTTTGATTACCCATGAGATGGCGGTTATTCGCGATATTTGCCACCGCGTGGTGGTACTCGAACAGGGACAGATCGTAGAGCAAGGCCCTGTGTGGCAGGTGTTTGGAGACCCACAGCACGCCGTCAGCAAAACCCTGCTCGCACCTTTGCAAGACAGCTTGCCCGAAGCGCTGCACGGGCGCATTACGGCGCAACCGGCTTCGGAAAAGTCGAGTGTGATATTGCGTCTTCGCTTTACTGGCAACCAGACCCAAGAGCCGGATCTAGGGGCGTTATTCAGCGCACTCGGCGGGCAAGTTCGTCTGCTGCACGGTGGCGTTGAACACATTCAAGGGCATGCGCTTGGCCAGCTGTTGCTCAGTGTGAGCAGCACAGCGTTGAGCTCAGAACAATTGCGCCAGCGCGCCGAGCATTGGGCTCAACACGTCGAGGTAGTCGGTTATGGGGTTTGATCGTTTATGGCAAGGGGTGATCGACACCTTTCTGATGGTCGGGGTGTCGTCGCTGATTGCATTGGTTCTAGGCATTCCACTGGCGGTGATCCTGGTCACCAGTGATAAAGGCGGCATTTACCAGGCACCCGCGCTGAATAAAGCACTGGGCGCGTTTGTGAATTTATTTCGCTCAATTCCCTTTCTGATTCTGATGGTGGCGTTGATCCCTTTCACCCGCATGATTGTCGGTACAACCTATGGCGTATGGGCGGCCGTTGTTCCACTGACCATCGCCGCAACACCGTTCTTCGCACGCATTGCCGAAGTCAGTCTGCGCGAAGTGGATCACGGTTTGATCGAAGCCGCACAGGCAATGGGCTGCAAACGCCATCACATCATCTGGCATGTGCTGTTGCCTGAAGCGTTGCCGGGCATCGTCGGTGGTTTCACCATTACTCTGGTGACGATGATCAACTCATCAGCCATGGCTGGCGCAATTGGTGCAGGCGGCTTGGGCGACATTGCCTATCGCTACGGTTATCAGCGGTTTGACACGCAAGTCATGCTCACCGTGATCGTTTTGCTGGTGGTGCTGGTCGCCGTGATTCAACTCGGCGGCGACCGTTTAGCCCGGGTACTCAACAAACGTTGACGTATCAGTACCAGCGCGCCTCGCCTGGCGGACGCTTTTTGAAGCGCTTCATGCTCCACATGTACTGGCTCGGATAGGCCCGCACATATTTCTCGACCACTTTGCTCATCGCTGCGCAGGCGGTTGCCGTGTCAGTGCTGTACATCTCTTCTGGTGCGGCCTCCAGAATCACTTTGAAACCTGAGCCGTCGGGCAGGCGCAGGGCGTGCAGGAAAACACCGACTGCTTTACCGCCTGCCAGCATGTTCGGCACAAATTTGCTGGTGAGCGCCATGGTGCCCAGAAAGGGCACAAAAATACCGGCCGATTCGGCGGGTTCCGGGTCAGCCGGAATGCCCACCTGGCCGCCTTTACGCACCTCTTTGATGACACTCAAGATGCCTTCTTTGGTTGACGCCGCGACACGGTTACCTAACTGAACGCGCTGCTTTTGTAGCAGTTCGTCTACCGCCTTGAGCTTGGGCGGGCGGTAAAAAATGATCGGCTTGCACTGGCTGCAATAAAAGTGATTAAGCACTTCCCAGTTGCCCAAGTGACTGGTGATTCCCACCACGCCCTTGCCTGAGGCCAGCGCCTCTTTGAGAACGTCCAGGCCTTCGACTTCGCGCACCAGATCAATTGAACGCTGCGCCGGCCAGATCCATGCGCACGCGCTCTCGGTCAGGCTTTTACCGATGTCTTTAAGGCTTTGCCCGACCAGTTGCTCGCGGGCGACCGGGTCCATTTCCGGAAAGCATTTAGCCAGATTGATGCGCACCACCTCGCGTGAGCGATTGGGCAGCTTCCACATCAGCCAGCCGATGGCTGAGCCGACACGTTGCACGGCGCCCCAAGGCAGCATGGCAAACAATCGTAAAGCCCCGACCAGCAGGGCACCTTTAAACTTTTCCACAGAATAATCTCTCGAAAATACGCGTAGCAGCTGCCGAAGGCTGCGTTCGGTTGCGAAGCAATGGTAAATGCCGAGTCAATGTCACACTGCCGCACGCAGCTTTCGGCAGCTGCTACGGGTTGAGTGTGTGCCAAAAACAAGCATTCTAACCGCCGTTCGCCAGTTCGGCGTAACGGTCACAATACGTGGCGTGGTCCATCACCATGCCGCTGGCCTGCATGAAGGCATAACAAATAGTCGGCCCGACGAACGTGAACCCGGCTTTTTTCAAGGCTTTGCTCATCGCTTCAGCCTCAGGCGTTACCGCCGGAAATTCATCCCGTTCGGTGAAATGATTGATCTTCGGTTTGCCCCCCACGAAAGACCATAAAAACTCGACCGGGTCTTTCAACGCTAGCCAGGCTTGGGCATTGCGGCGGGCGCCGGTCACTTTGAGACGGTTACGAATGATCCCCGGATCTTGCAGCAACACCTCAATTTCGGCATCGCTCATAATCGCCAAGCGCTGCACATCGAAGCCGAACATGACCTTGCGATAATGTTCACGTTTCTTTAAAACCGTGATCCATGACAACCCCGCCTGGAACCCTTCGAGTAATAACAACTCGAACAAACCATGCGCATCGCGCAACGGCACGCCCCACTCTTGATCGTGATAGGCCACATACAGGGGGTCATCCGAACACCAGAAACAACGTGCCATAAAGGCTCCAAGAGGTGGAGGCGCGACCGAATCGGGTATACTCCCGCTCTTTAAATCGCAGCCCAAGAAACAGGTGAATTTGTGAGCCAGCCTACGCCAGCAGTGCGTACCTTCCAAGACTTGATCCTCGCCCTCCAGCAATACTGGGCCGAGCAAGGTTGTGTGGTGCTTCAGCCCTACGATATGGAAGTGGGCGCCGGCACATTCCATACCGCCACGTTTTTGCGCTCCCTGGGCCCAGAAACCTGGAACGCCGCTTATGTGCAGCCCAGTCGTCGCCCGACTGACGGCCGCTACGGCGAAAACCCGAACCGTTTGCAGCATTACTACCAGTTCCAGGTAGTTCTCAAGCCGAATCCGCCTAATTTTCAGGAGCTGTATCTGGGCTCGCTGAAACATATCGGCCTCGATCCGCTGGTGCACGACATCCGTTTCGTTGAAGACAACTGGGAATCGCCGACACTTGGCGCCTGGGGTCTGGGCTGGGAAATCTGGCTCAACGGTATGGAAGTCACCCAATTCACTTACTTCCAGCAAGTTGGCGGTATTGAGTGCTACCCGGTAACCGGCGAAATCACCTATGGCCTTGAGCGTTTGGCGATGTACCTGCAAGGTGTCGATTCCGTCTACGACCTGGTCTGGACTGACGGCCCTTTCGGCAAAGTGACCTATGGCGATGTGTTCCATCAAAACGAAGTCGAGCAGTCGACTTACAACTTTGAACACGCCAACGTCGACAAACTGTTCGAGCTGTTCGATTTCTACGAAAGCGAAGCCAAGCGCCTGATCGAACTCGACCAACCGCTGCCGTTGCCTAGCTACGAAATGGTCCTGAAAGCCTCGCACACCTTCAACTTGCTGGATGCCCGTCGTGCCATTTCCGTCACGGCGCGTCAGCAATACATCCTGCGTGTGCGTACCTTGGCGCGTGCGGTCGCACAGGCCTACCTTGAAGCTCGCGCCAAGCTGGGCTTCCCGATGGCTCCACCCGATTTGCGTGATGAAGTGTTGGCTAAGTTGGAGGCTGCACAATGAGTGCTCAAGATTTTCTGGTTGAACTGGGCACTGAAGAACTGCCGCCAAAAGCCCTTAACACCTTGGCTGACGCCTTTCTGGCCGGCATTGAAAAAGGCCTGCAAAGCGCCGGTGTAAAGTTCAGTGCTAAAAAAGTCTACGCTGCACCGCGCCGTTTGGCCGTGCTGCTGACCCAGCTCGAAACCCAGCAACCGGACCGCAGCATCAACATTGATGGCCCGCCACGTCAGGCAGCCTTTGATGCAGACGGTAACCCGACCCAAGCCGCCCTTGGCTTCGCCAAAAAGTGCGGTGTCGACCTGAGCGAAATCGACCAGAGCGGTCCAAAACTGCGCTTCAGCCAGGTGATCGTCGGCAAGCCGACCGCCAGCCTGTTGCCAACCATTGTCGAAGACTCCCTGAACGACCTGCCCATTCCCAAGCGGATGCGTTGGGGTGCACGCAAGGTTGAGTTCGTGCGTCCAACCCAATGGCTGGTCATGCTGTTAGGCGACGAAGTAATCGATTGCACGATCCTCGCGCAAAAGTCCGGTCGCGATTCCCGTGGTCACCGCTTCCACCACCCGGAAAATGTGCGCATCAGTGCGCCGGCCAACTACGCCGAAGACCTGCGCAAAGCTTACGTGCAGGCTGATTTCTTTGAGCGTCGCGAGCTGATTACCAAGCGTGTGGAAGAGCTGGCGACCCTGCAGGAAGGCACCGCAATCGTTCCGCCGGCACTGCTCGACGAAGTAACGGCGCTGGTTGAGTGGCCCGTACCGCTGGTGTGCTCGTTTGAAGAGCGCTTCCTGGAGGTTCCACAAGAAGCCTTGATCACCACCATGCAGGACAACCAGAAGTACTTCTGCCTGCTGGACGCTGAAGGCAAATTGCTGCCGCGCTTCATCACCGTGGCCAACATCGAAAGCAAAGACCCGCAGCAGATCATTTCCGGTAATGAGAAAGTGGTCCGCCCGCGTCTGACCGATGCTGAGTTCTTCTTCAAGCAAGACAAAAAACAGAAGCTCGAAAGCTTCAACGAGCGTCTGCAAAACGTCGTGTTCCAGGCGCAATTAGGCAGCGTCTATGACAAAGCCGAGCGCGTGTCCAAACTGGCTGCGTTCATCGCAGCACGCATTGGCGGCGACGCACAACGCGCAGCCCGCGCAGGGTTGCTGTCCAAGTGCGACCTGGCCACTGAAATGGTTGGCGAGTTCCCGGAAATGCAAGGCGTTGCCGGTTACTACTACGCGCTGAACGACGGCGAGCCAGAAGACGTTGCCTTGGCGTTGAACGAGCAGTACATGCCGCGTGGCGCGGGCGCCGAGTTGCCAAGCACCCTGACAGGCGCTGCGGTAGCTATCGCTGACAAACTCGACACACTGGTTGGCATTTTCGGCATCGGCATGTTGCCCACCGGCAGCAAAGACCCGTATGCACTGCGTCGTGCGGCGCTGGGTATCTTGCGCATTCTGATCGATAAAAAACTCGACCTCGACCTGACCGACGCCGTTAAATTCGCCGTGAGCGCATTCGGGGCCAAGATCAAATCAGCCGGTTTGGCAGATCAAGTGCTGGAATTCATCTTCGATCGCCTGCGGGCGCGTTATGAAGACGAAGGCGTGGATGTGGCCACTTACCTCTCGGTACGTGCACTCAATCCTACTTCGGCATTGGACTTCGACCAGCGCGTGCAAGCCGTTCAAGCCTTCCGTCAATTGCCGGAAGCTGAAGCACTGGCAGCAGTGAACAAACGCGTTTCTAATTTGCTGAGCAAAGTCGAGGGTACGGTTTCAACTCACGTTGAAGCGCGCTACTTCGACAATGCCAGCGAGTTCTCGTTGTTCTCGGCCATTCAGAAAGCCGACGAAGCCGTACAACCAATGGCTGCTGCTCGCCAGTACAACGAAGCGCTGACACGTCTGGCCTCGCTGCGCGAACCTGTGGATGCATTCTTCGAGGCGGTAATGATCAACGCAGAAGACTCGAGCGTGCGGGCAAACCGCTATGCCTTGCTGGCACGTCTGCGCGGTCTGTTCCTCGGCGTTGCCGATATTTCGCTGCTGGGCTAAGGGGCTGCTGTTGAAACTGCTGATTCTCGATCGGGACGGAGTGATCAATTACGACTCCGACGCTTACATCAAGTCAGTTGAGGAGTGGATCCCACTGCCCGGCGCGATCGAGGCCATTGCGCAGTTGAGCAAAGCCGGCTGGACGGTGGCGATTGCCACTAACCAGTCCGGCATTGCCCGCGGCTACTACGATATCGCCACGCTCGACGCCATGCATGCCCGTTTACGGGCGTTAGTGGCGGAGCAGGGTGGCGAAGTCGGCCTCATTGTTTACTGCCCTCACTGCCCTGATCAGGGCTGTGACTGCCGCAAGCCTAAGCCTGGCATGTTGCGCACCATTGCCGCGCATTACGATGTCGATTTGATCGAATGTTGGTTCGTGGGCGACAGTTTAGGTGACTTGCAGGCTGCAGAAGCCGTCGGTTCTCAGCCAGTTTTGGTAAAAACCGGAAAAGGCCTGAAAACTTTAACCAAAGTATTACCGGTTAATACTCTAGTATTTGACGATCTGGCGGCAGTTGCCGCAGAACTTATCAACAAATAAAACCGCTTTGAACCTTTGCCTGCCTCCTGAGTGCAGGCCCTGTTCGGGCAGGTTTTAGTCAGCAACGGTAAAAGTCGCTATGTCGATCCTGCAGGCCATCAGAACTTTTTTCTTTTACCTGCTGTTGGGTACCAGTTCTTTGTTGTGGTGCTCGCTGAGCTTTTTTGTCGCCCCCTTCCTGCCGTTTCGTGCGCGTTATCGGTTCATCAACGTGTACTGGTGCCGGTGTGCGCTTTGGCTGACACGGGTGTTTCTAGGCATCAACGTCAAGGTCACCGGTGCTGAAAACATCCCTGAGCGCCCTTGTGTCATTTTGGCCAACCACCAAAGTACCTGGGAGACATTTTTTCTCTCGGCTTACTTTCAGCCGTTGAGCCAGGTGCTTAAACGCGAGTTGCTCTACGTGCCGTTTTTTGGCTGGGCGATGGCGATGCTGCGTCCGATTGCCATTGACCGCGAGAACCCGAAGGCTGCGCTCAAGCACATCGCAAAAAAGGGCGATGAGCTACTCAAGGACAACATTTGGGTGCTGATTTTCCCTGAGGGCACTCGCGTTCCCTATGGTCAGATCGGCAAGTTTTCCCGTGGGGGGACTGCTCTGGCGGTCAATGCTGAGTTGCCGGTACTCCCGATTGCCCACAACGCGGGCAAGTTCTGGCCCAAGACCGGTTGGGCTAAAAAGTCTGGGACCATTGAGTTGGTGATTGGCAAACCTATGTATGCCAACGGCACAGGGCCACGCGCAATCGCTGAGCTAAATGATCGGGTACAAGCCTGGAATGAAAATGCTCAAAGGGCCATGGGCTCCTTGCCGCCTGTAGCCGTGCAGGAAAAAACAGAAGTGATCTGAAAAATTGTGGATAACTTGTGCGCAAGTTTTTTATTTCGCTAAAAAAACATTCATAAGCTGATGATTTATAAGCTAATTTATGAATATTCTTTTTCAGTGAAAAACGTGCATAAGTTTTTCTGAGCCATAAAAAAACCGACTTTAAGTCGGTTTTTTTCTGCTTGTGATTTCCCTCATCGAGTCACCCCTCTCCCGTCGGGAGAGGGGGAAACCGGCGTTGTCTCAAACCTTATCAATATTCACGTTTTTGGTTTCCTTGAGGAACAGTATCCCGACCACCAGACTGACGCCCGTAATCACAACGGGGTACCACAACCCGTAAAAAATATCCCCGGTGTAGACCACCAAGGCAAAGGACACGGTCGGCAGGAACCCGCCAAACCATCCATTACCAATGTGGTAGGGCAGGGACATCGAGGTATAACGGATGCGCGTCGGGAACAGTTCAACCATCACGGCCGCGAGCGGGCCGTAAGTCATGGTCGCGATAAGAGTCAGCAGCACCATGATCAGCACCACCATCGGCTGGTTCACCGAACTTGCATCAGCCTTGGCCGGATAACCCGCGTCTGTGATCGCCGCGCGCAAGGCCGCTTCGTCAAAGCCACTGATTTTCTGCTCACCGATCGACACTTCGACGCCAGCACCAGAAGCTGCAGGTTGCGAGGTGTAAGGCAAACCTTGTTTCACCAGAAAGGTTTTAACCTTGTCACACGGGCTGTCAAAACGCGCCTTGCCCACAGGGTCAAACTGAAAGGTGCAGGTGGATGGGTCGGCCATCACCACAATCGGTGATTGGCGACTGGCCGTGTCAATCTGTGGGTTCGCGTAATGACTCAGCGCTTTGAACAACGGAAAGTACAGCACGGTGGCCAGTAACAGACCCAACATCAAAATGGGCTTGCGCCCTACGCGGTCAGACAGCCAGCCGAAGAAGATGAAGAAGGGCGCACCAATCACCACGCTGATAATCAGCAGCATATTGGCTTGAGCCGGGTCCATCTTGAGCATCTGAGTGAGGAAGAACAGCACGTAGAACTGCGCCGTATAGAACGTCACGGCTTGGCCTGCGTTAATGCCGAACAGGGCGATCAGCACAATTTTCAGGTTTTCCCATTTACCGAACGATTCACGAATCGGCGACTTGCTGGTTTTACCTTCGGCCTTCATTTTGGCGAAGGCGGGCGATTCATGCATGCTCATGCGGATCCAGGTCGAGATGCCCAGCAGCACAATGGACAGCAGGAACGGCAAGCGCCAGCCCCAGACCTCAAACTGATCACCCGTAAGGTAGCGGCAGCTGAGCACTACCACCAACGACAGCAACAAGCCCAAGGTGGCGGTCGATTGTATCCAGCTGGTATTGAAACCGCGTTTGCCAGGCGCTGCGTGTTCGGCCACGTATGTCGCGGCCCCGCCATATTCACCGCCCAGCGCCAGCCCTTGAAGCATTCGCAGCAGCACCAGCATGATCGGTGCTGCGATACCGATGCTGGTGTACGTCGGCAGCAAGCCAACAGCAAAGGTCGATAAGCCCATCAGAATGATGGTCATGAGGAAGGTGTATTTTCGCCCGATCATGTCGCCCAACCGGCCAAACACCAACGCCCCGAATGGCCGCACCAAAAAACCGGCGGCAAAGGCCATCAAGGCAAAGATAAACGCAGTGGTGTCGTTAACGCCGGCAAAGAACTGCTTGCTGAGAACTGTCGCCAGGGCGCCATACAAGAAAAAGTCATACCACTCGAAAACGGTCCCGAGGGATGACGCAAAAATAATCTTACGTTCTTCACGGCCGGTTGTTCCCTTGGCGGGAGCGGCGGTTTGTGCAAGTGAATCCGACATATTCAATGCCCTCGGCCTTGTTAGGCCACAGTGATTATTGTTGTTGTCCACTGTCGGTTTCGGATGACTGCGCCCGAAACCACGACCGCCTTCAGGCGACCGGTATTACTGTTTCACGTGTGTTGTCTGTTTCTTTCGTGTGGATAGGCGCTGCAAGAATCATCTGCGCAGCTTTTTCCCCAATCATCAGGGTAGGTGAACACGTATTGCCTGACACAATATTTGGCATGATTGACGCATCGGCAACTCTCAGCCCCGCAACACCGTGGACGCGTAACTCGGCATCCACCACCGCCTCAGTGTCCTGGCCCATGCGGCATGTACCCACCGGGTGAAAGATCGTGGTACCTATGCGGGCTGCGGCTTTGTGTAACTGCTGCTCAGTTTGCAACTCAATACCCGGTAAATACTCTTCGGGACAGAAGGCCTGGAGAGCAGGGTGGGCGACGATTTTTCGGGTAAGGCGGATGGCATCGACGGCAACCTTTAAATCGTCGGGATGGCTCAGGTAATTAGGGTCGATCAAGGGGGCGTCGTCAGGATTGGCGGAGCGAATATCAATACGCCCACGACTTTTGGGCCGCAAGTTACACACAGAGGCCGTGAACGCCGGGAAGGTGTGTAACGGTTCGCCAAAGCGCTCAAGTGAAAGAGGTTGGACGTGATACTGCAAATTGGCGGAGGGTTGCTCGGGATCAGATTTAACGAAGGCCCCGAGTTGGCTCGGAGCCATCGCTAGTGGACCACTGCGGTCGTAGGCATAACGCAGGCCCATACCGACTTTGCCCCACACGCTATTCGCTACTTGGTTAAGGGTGCGGGCGTTGCTCAGTTTGAAGATCAGCCGCAGTTGCAGGTGATCTTGCAGGTTGCCGCCAACGCCGGGCAGTTCGTGCTTAACCGTTATCCCCAGGCTTTCCAGTAGTGGTCGTGGGCCAATACCGGAGCGCTGCAAGATGCCCGGGGAGCTGACTGCTCCGGCACACAGAATGATTTCCCGGCGCGCCGTGAATATCGTCTCGGCACCTTTCCAGCGGGCGCATACCTGTGTGGCGCGAAGATTTTCAAGCAGCACCTTGTCGACTTGAACATGGGTCAACACAGTCAAGTTCGGGCGCTTGAGCACGGGCCGCAGAAACGCCTTGGAAGCATTCCAGCGCACACCGGCACGTTGATTGACCTGAAAGTATCCACAGCCCTGGTTATCGCCGGTGTTGAAGTCGGCTACCGTGGGTATGCCGCTTTGGGCAGCAGCCTCCCGGAAGGCATCCAGAATCGACCATGAGTAGCGCTGTTGCTCAACCCGCCATTCGCCCCCCGCACCGTGCAAGTCCGAGTCGCCGCCGTAGTGTTTTTCGCTGCGTTTAAACAGCGGTAAAACATCTTTCCAGGCCCAGCCCCGATTGCCTTGCTCGGCCCAACGATCGTAATCGCCTGCCTGACCGCGCATGTAGATCATGCCGTTGATTGACGAGCTGCCGCCCAATACTTTGCCTCGGGGGTAACTCAGACTACGCCCCTGCAAACCGGCCTGCGCCTCAGTTTTGAAGCACCAGTCGGTGCGCGGATTGCCGATGCAGTAGAGGTAACCCACAGGGATATGGATCCACGGGTAGTTGTCTTCTCCGCCCGCTTCAAGCAGCAGCACGTTATTTTTGGGATCAGCCGACAGCCGATTCGCCAGCACAGAACCTGCGGGTCCTGCGCCCACTACGATGTAGTCGTACACCTGATGGCTTGATGTCATGCAACACCTTTTTTTTATTCTTGTCCTGCACCATCGTATTGATTAATTTCGAGTTTGAAACGCGTGATTTCGCCCACGGCATGTGCGTTTTTGCACAGCCAATCGTATAGCGCTGGGGAATGACATGTTCGACTGGAACGACCTGCGGTACTTTCTGGAGCTGCACCGAGGAGGCCGCCTGCTCAGCGCGGCTAAACGGCTGAATACCACCCACAGTACGGTAGCGCGCCATATAGAGCAGATTGAGCAACACCTTGGCGCGGCATTGTTTATCCAGCACGCTCAGGGATATGAACTGACACCGGCAGGGCAGGCGCTGCTCAAACATGCCGAAGCGATGGAGAACGTCGCCTTGCTGGCACAAGAAGAAATCAGCCAAGCTATCGCGCCCTTGGGCAAAATCCGCCTTGGCGTCACTGAAGGCATTGGGATCATGTTTATTACTCCGCGGCTGGGCGGGTTATTCGAACGCTACCCCGGGCTGGAAGTCGAGCTGGTTGCCGTTCCGCGTTTTGTCAGCATCCTCAACCGTGAAGCTGAAATCAGCATCCACCTTGAACGCCCCAATGCCGATCTGTTGATAACTCGCAAACTCACGGATTACCGCCTGGCGCTTTACGCCAGCCAGCAGTATCTCGATAAAGCACCGCCGCTCGATACCCGTGAAGACTTGGCAAATCATCAATGGATTGGCTACGTCGATGATTTGTTGTTCAGCCAGGAATTACTATTCCTTAACAACTTCTGCCGCACGCCTACCGTGACCTTTCGCAGCACCAGCGTCATCGCGCAACAACACGCCGCCCGCGCAGGGCTGGGGATCGCCGTGCTACCTAATTACATGGCCAGCAACGACCCGCAACTGGTTCGTGTATTGCCTGAAGAAGCGGTACAACGCAGTTACTGGATCAGTACCCGGCGCGAGTTGCACAAGTCCGTGAGGTTAAGGGTGGTGTGGGATTACTTGCTGGAACTGTGTGCCAAGGAACATGAGGTGTTATTGGCCCGGTGAAAGTTCTACCTGACAGCGCGGTCTTATCCACACATAAAAAAACCCCGCCCTGTCAGGTGACGGGGCGGGGTTTTTAAGCTGTGGATAAGTTGCTATCCCAAGCCTCTACGCATCAGAAGTCCAAATTGGACACTGCCAGTGCGTTGCTCTCGATGAACTCACGACGCGGTTCTACGGCGTCACCCATCAAGGTGTTGAAGATCTGGTCGGCGCCAATTGCATCTTCAATGGTGACTTTCAGCATGCGACGCACACTTGGGTCCATGGTGGTTTCCCAGAGTTGATCCGGGTTCATTTCGCCCAGACCTTTATAGCGCTGGATGGTATGGCGCTTGGTGCTTTCTGCCATCAACCACTCAAGTGCTTCCTTGAACTCGGTCACTTGTTTGCGACGTTCGCCACGCTGAATGTAAGCGCCGTCATCGAGCAAGGTGCTTAGCTGCGCGCCCAGAGTCACAACGGTTTTGTAGTCGTTGCTGCCGAAGAAGTCGCGGTTGAACGTGATGAAGGTCGAGTGGCCGTGAGAGATGACTTCAACCTCTGGCAACCAGACATTACGCTCGCGGTCTTCGCGCAGGCTGGCTTTGTAGACCAGACCCGACTTCTCGACCAGACGCAGGCGAGCTTCGTACTTGACCATCCACTCTTGCATGGCAGCATGGTCGCCCAGTTGCTCAAGGGTAACGGCTGGCAGATAGATGAAGTGCTCGGTCAGTTCCTGTGGGTACAGGCGCGACAAACGCTTGAGGGTCTTCATCACCATACGGAAATCGTAGACCAGACGCTCCAGCGCCTCGCCCGAAATACCCGGTGCTTCTTCATTCAAGTGCAGGCTGGCGTCTTCCAGAGCCGACTGGGTCATGTACTCTTCCATGGCCTCATCGTCTTTGATGTATTGCTCTTGCTTGCCCTTTTTCACTTTATACAGCGGCGGCTGAGCGATGTAGATGTAGCCACGCTCAATCAGCTCCGGCAACTGACGGAAGAAGAACGTCAGGAGCAGGGTACGGATGTGCGAACCGTCGACGTCAGCATCGGTCATGATGATGATGTTGTGATAACGCAACTTGTCGATGTTGTACTCTTCGCGGCCAATACCGCAGCCCAGCGCCGTGATCAAAGTGCCCACTTCTTGCGAAGAGATCATCTTGTCGAAGCGAGCTTTCTCAACGTTCAGGATTTTACCTTTCAACGGCAAAATCGCTTGGGTACGGCGGTTACGTCCCTGCTTGGCGGAGCCGCCAGCAGAGTCACCTTCCACAAGGTACAGTTCGGACAGCGCCGGGTCTTTTTCCTGGCAGTCGGCCAGCTTGCCGGGCAGGCCCGCGATGTCCAGCGCGCCTTTACGGCGGGTCATCTCACGAGCCTTACGCGCAGCTTCCCGCGCACGAGCAGCATCAATCATCTTGCCGACGATCAACTTGGCTTCGTTCGGATTTTCCAACAGGAAGTCGGAGAAGAACTTGCCCATTTCCTGTTCAACTGCGGTCTTCACTTCGGAAGAAACCAGTTTGTCTTTGGTCTGGGAACTGAACTTGGGATCCGGCACTTTCACCGAAATAATCGCGGTCAAACCTTCACGGGCGTCGTCGCCTGTGGTCGCAACCTTATGCTTCTTGGCCAGACCTTCAGCTTCGATGTAGGTATTGAGGTTACGCGTCAGGGCAGAGCGGAAGCCCACCAAGTGCGTACCACCATCGCGCTGCGGAATGTTGTTGGTGAAGCACAACAAGTTTTCGTTGAAGCTGTCGTTCCACTGCAGGGCGATTTCTACGCCGATGCCGTCTTCACGCTGAACGTTGAAGTGAAACACTTGGTTGACCGGGGTCTTGTTAGTGTTCAGGTAATCAACGAACGCACGCAAGCCGCCTTCGTACTTGAACAGTTCTTCCTTACCGCTGCGCTCATCCTTAAGGACGATACCCACACCGGAGTTGAGGAAGGACAGTTCACGAATGCGCTTGGCAAGGATGTCCCAGCTGAAGTGAATGTTTTTGAACGTGTCAGCCGATGGCTTGAAGTGGATCTGAGTACCCGTCGTTTCGCTCTCGCCAACGATCGCCATCGGTGCTTGCGGCACGCCATGGACATAGGTCTGTTCCCAGATTTTGCCGCTACGGCGAACGGTCAGCACCAGCAATTCGGACAGGGCGTTTACAACGGATACACCTACACCGTGCAGACCGCCAGAAACCTTATAGGAGTTGTCATCGAACTTACCGCCGGCGTGCAGTACGGTCATGATGACCTCTGCTGCGGATACGCCTTCTTCTTTATGCACATCCACCGGAATGCCGCGGCCGTTATCGCGCACGGTAATGGATTCATCCGGGTGAATGGTGATGGTGATGTCGTCGCAATGGCCAGCCAGCGCTTCGTCGATGGAGTTATCGACTACTTCAAACACCATATGGTGCAGACCGCTGCCATCGTCAGTATCACCAATGTACATACCGGGACGTTTGCGTACGGCATCCAGGCCTTTCAGCACTTTAATGCTCGTTGAGTCGTACGTATTTTCTTCGCTCAATGCCTTCACTCCCGATGGTCGTGGGTCTGGGTGATACAGCCCTGTTCCACGTGGAACAGGGCAACTGGCGTTTCCGTCTGCCAGCCTTCCCTCAATAATTCGTGATCTACACAGGTGATAAAGACCTGGCAGCGTAAGTCTTCCAACAAGCGACACAGTGCATGACGATGCTGCTCATCCAGCTCGGACGGCAAATCATCTACCAGATAAATACATTGGCCCCGCCGTGCTTGGCTAACCAAGTGGCCTTGAGCAATACGCAACGCACAGACCACCAGCTTTTGCTGACCCCGCGACAAGATTTCAGCGGCGTTGTGTGCACCGATTTTTAGGCGCAAATCAGCTCGTTGTGGCCCAGCCTGGGTATGGCCCATTTGCTGATCGCGGTGGACGGACCCGGCGAGTACGGCGCTCAGCTCACGGTCTTTGTCCCACCCTCGGTAATAACTCAGCGTTAGCCCTTCCAGCTCAAGCAACTCGCTCAAGGTCTGTTCAAAGACTGGTTTCAAGGCTTTGATATAGGCGCGGCGGTATTCATCTATTTCAGCACTGGCCAGGCACAGTTCTCTGTCCCAGGCCGCTTGTGAAACGGCGTCAAGTGTACCATGCCGCAGCCATGAGTTCCGCTGCCGTAGGGCCTTCTGTAGGCGCTGCCAGGTAGACATAAAGCGTGGTTCAACATGGAACACACCCCAGTCAAGAAATTGCCTACGGATCTTTGGAGCGCCTTCCAGCAGGCGAAAGCTGTCCGGGTTGATCAACTGCAGGGGCAGGATCTCAGCAAGTTGCGCAGCACTGCGAGCATTTTGCCCATCAATACGAATTTGGAAATCGCCCTGACGGTCTCGCGAGATACCCAGCGCACTGTGTCCGCCTTCCGCCAGTTCAACCTGACCAAACACGGTACATGTCTGCTGTTCGTGTTGAATCACAGGGTTTAGACGCACACTGCGAAAAGAACGTGCCAACCCCAGCAGGTGGATAGCTTCAAGCACGCTGGTTTTGCCGCTGCCGTTGGCGCCGTACAAAATATTGATGCGGGGGGAGGGTGAGAAGGTCACCGGGTGCAGGTTACGCACCGCGGTGACTGTGACACGACTGAGGGACATCTAGCGTAGGCTGTGCATAAGTTACAGGCGCATCGGCATAACGACGTAAGCCGAGTCGTCGTTATCGGACTCTTGCACCAGGGCGCTGCTGTTGGAGTCAGACAGAATCAGACGCACTTGTTCAGTGGTCATCACTCCCAACACGTCCAGCAGGTAGCTCACGTTAAAACCGATTTCCAGCGAGCCGCCGTTGTAGTCAACGCCTACTTCTTCTTCCGCCTCTTCCTGCTCCGGGTTATTGGCCTGGATTTTCAGTTGACCGTTGGCCAATTGCAGACGAATACCGCGGTATTTTTCGTTGGAAAGGATCGCAGTGCGGCTGAAAGCTTCTCGCAACGCCTGGCGGTCGCCGATCACGATCTTGTCGCCGCCTTTAGGCAGGACGCGTTCGTAATCCGGGAACTTACCGTCAACCAGTTTAGAGGTGAAAGTGAACTCACCGGTGGTCGCACGAATGTGATGAGCGCCCAGCACAATGCTTACTTCGCCGTCGGGTTCAGTCAGCAAACGGGCCAGTTCAAGGATACCCTTGCGTGGGACGATCACTTGGTGACGGTCTGGCTGACCAATGTCGGCTTTCATCGAGCACATGGCTAGACGGTGACCGTCGGTCGCCACCGCACGGATGATGCCGGCAGATACTTCCAGCAGCATACCGTTAAGGTAATAGCGCACGTCTTGCTGAGCCATGGCAAAGCTGGTTCGCTCGATAAGGCGACGCAGTTTGCTTTGCTGAAGGCTGCAGGTCAGCGAGCCCGGGCCTTCTTCAACGGTCGGGAAATCATTGGCTGGCAATGTCGACAGCGTAAAACGGCTACGACCTGCTTTAACGACCAGCTTCTGGTCATCAAGCTTGATATCGATCAGCGCATCGTTAGGCAAGCTTTTGCAAATATCCATCAGCTTGCGTGCGGGTACGGTGATTTCGCCAGGTTCAGCCGGCTCTTCAAGCTGTACGCGACCAACCAGTTCGACTTCAAGGTCGGTACCGGTCAGCGACAGTTGCTGGCCTTCGACAACCAACAGCACGTTGGACAATACCGGCAAGGTCTGGCGGCGTTCAACGACGCCTGCGACCAGTTGCAGGGGTTTCAACAGGGCTTCGCGTTGAATGGTGAAATGCATGGTCTAGTCCCTTGCCTTAATTAGCTGCGGTGTTGTCATCAGGTTGTCAGTGTTCGCAGCAGGTTCTTGTAGTCCTCACGGATGTCCGCGTCGGATTCCTTGAGTTCGTTGATCTTACGGCACGCGTGCAAAACAGTGGTGTGATCACGACCGCCAAACACATCGCCGATTTCCGGCAGGCTGTGGTTGGTCAACTCTTTAGAAAGTGCCATGGCGACCTGTCGAGGTCGCGCCACCGAGCGCGAGCGGCGCTTGGAGAGCAAGTCCGAAATTTTGATCTTGTAGTACTCAGCAACTGTGCGCTGGATGTTATCCACAGACACCAGCTTGTCTTGCAGCGCCAGCAGGTCTTTAAGGGATTCGCGAATCAGCTCGATGGTGATATCACGACCCATGAAGTGCGAGTGCGCAATCACGCGCTTGAGCGCGCCTTCCAGCTCACGCACGTTGGAACGGATGCGCTGTGCAATAAAGAAGGCGGCATCGTGAGGCAAGTCGACTTTGGCCTGATCGGCCTTTTTCATCAGGATCGCCACACGTGTTTCAAGCTCAGGCGGTTCGACCGCTACGGTCAAGCCCCAACCAAAGCGTGATTTCAGACGCTCTTCGAGACCTTCGATCTCTTTAGGGTAACGGTCACTGGTCAGAATCACTTGCTGACCGCCTTCAAGCAATGCGTTGAAGGTGTGGAAAAACTCTTCCTGAGACCGTTCTTTACGGGCAAAGAATTGAATGTCATCGATCAGCAGTGCATCCACTGAGCGGTAGAAGCGCTTGAACTCGTTGATCGCGTTGAGCTGCAAGGCCTTGACCATGTCCGCTACAAAACGCTCCGAGTGCAGGTACACCACCTTGGCATTCGGGTTCTTCTTTAAGAGGTGGTTGCCCACCGCATGCATCAAGTGAGTCTTACCCAGACCAACGCCGCCATAGAGAAAAAGCGGGTTGTAACCGTGTTTAGGGTTATCCGCGACTTGCCACGCCGCAGCGCGAGCCAGTTGGTTGGATTTACCCTCAACGAAGTTTTCGAAGGTAAACGTACGGTTCAGATAGCTGGTGTGCTTAAGCGCACCTTCAACTTGAACGGTACGTTGCTCTGCGCGCACAGGTGCCTGTTGCGAACTGGCACCCGCCATCGGATCAAAGCTGGCACGCGAAGGTTCTTCGCTGGCTTGCGTCGTTTGCTTGGAAGCGGGCGCTGGTGTGGCCGTTGAGCTGGCCGGAGCACTCGGTGCCGGTGCTGAAACCGGAGCCTGCTGAGAAGCGGATGCAGCCAAGGGAGCATTAGGTGCTGCACGAGGTGCCGAGCTGCGCTTGCTGCCTATTAATAAGGACAGCGCTGGCGCCATGCCATTGCTGTGCTCGTTCAGCAGCTCAAGCAAACGGCTCAGGTACTTCTCATTGACCCAGTCGAGTACAAATCGATTAGGCGCATACACACGCAACTCGTCGCCTTCGGCTTCGACTTGTAGTGGACGGATCCAGGTGTTGAATTGCTGGGCAGGCAGCTCTTCGCGCAAAAGCTCTACGCACTGCTGCCAAAGTTCCACTGACACGGATATCCCCTAAGTTGAAAGCCGGTGAGGCAAAAACAGGCGCCATTGTAACGATCACTCGCGCACTTATCCACATGTAGGTTGCTTGCTTATAAGGAGATCTTCAGTTTTTCACGGCAAAAAAAGCGACAAATGGTATGTGCATAAGCTCTGTGGATAAGCGAGCCTAAGCCCATTGCACAAGTGGGGTGGAAACGCTGTGCGTAAGTCGCCTGTGGATAAAACGGCTTTCCATGCACAGCTTTTCCGAGGGTGCAGCACAGGCAGAGCACGGCTTGTGGACAACTTTGTCATCCTCTGTAAGCCTTGATTTTTAAGGCTTGCAAAGAGTTATCCACAGATAACCGCTCCCTTAAGAGTAGTTACATCTTTAAAAGAGCTTTAAATACTTTGTTTTTTTATTTCTATAACTGGCTAAGCATGAGCAAGGCTAAACAGGCCAACATCTATTTAGCAGGAAAGGTTGGTTGGAAATTGACCTATGGGCCTGCATTCTCTAGAATCGCCGGTCTCTTAAAACGGGGGCCATTCCGGCCCGTTGTGGACGAACCAGGTAGCACGACATGAAACGTACTTTCCAACCAAGCACTATCAAACGCGCCCGCACTCACGGTTTCCGTGCTCGCATGGCAACTAAAAACGGCCGTGCAGTCCTGTCGCGTCGCCGCGCCAAAGGCCGTGCACGTCTGGCAGTTTGATAATCAGACAATGGTGGTGAGTCAGGACTTCAGTCGGGAAAAGCGGTTACTCACTCCCCGACACTTCAAGGCAGTCTTTGACTCCCCCACCGGCAAGGTACCGGGGAAAAATCTCCTGCTCCTTGCGCGTAGCAACGAACTGGATCACCCCCGCTTGGGGTTAGTGATCGGTAAAAAGAGCGTAAAGCTCTCCGTTGAGCGCAATCGCCTTAAGCGTTTGATGCGTGAATCGTTTCGTCTCCACCAGGATTTACTGGTTGGTTGGGATATCGTTATCGTCGCGCGCAAAGGTTTGGGTGACGTAGAGAACCCCGAATTGATTCAGCATTTTGGCAAACTCTGGAAGCGTCTGGCCCGTAACACGCCAGTTCCAGCGGTGAAGTCCGAAACTGTAGGGGTAGGCAGTCCTGATGCGTAAACTGGCACTCGTTCCGATCCAGTTTTATCGTTATGCCATTAGTCCTTTGATGGCCAGCCACTGCCGTTTCTACCCCAGTTGTTCCTGCTACGCGTTGGAAGCCATCGAAAATCATGGCGTTCTTCGCGGCGGCTGGCTGACCTTTCGTCGTTTAGGTCGCTGTCACCCGTGGAATCCCGGTGGTTACGACCCGGTTCCACCTATCCCTACCTCCCGTTCTTCTTCGATGGCCGAGTAATCATGGATATTAAACGCACGATCCTGATCGTCGCTCTCGCAGTCGTGTCCTACGTTATGGTTCTCAAATGGAACCAGGACTACGGTCAAGCTGCCCTGCCGACTCAGAATGTTGCCGCCAGCAGCACCACCGCGCCGGCTTTGCCCGACACGGCTACAGGTAACAATGCTGCTAACAGTGCCGATGTCCCGAGCGCCAATGCTGATACCAGCACGCCAACCGAAACACCGGTTGCAGCTGCAAGCAAAGACCTCATCCATGTAAAAACGGATGTTCTGGATATCGCGATTGATCCACAGGGTGGTGACATTGCCCAGTTGCGACTGCCGCTTTACCCACGTCGCCAGGATCGCCCGGATGTTCCATTCCAACTGTTCGACAACGGTAACGAACGTACTTATCTGGCACAAAGTGGCCTGACTGGTACTGATGGCCCGGATGCACGCGCAGGTGGTCGACCGGTTTTCAGCACTGAGAAAAAGACCTATGAACTGGCTCCAGGCCAGGATCAGATGGTTGTTGATCTCAAATTCAGCGAAAACGGCGTTAATTACATCAAGCGCTTCACACTCAAGCGCGGTCTTTACGATGTACAAGTCACTTATTTGATTGATAACGAGAGCGGTAAGCCGTGGAACGGCAATCTGTTCGCGCAATTGAAACGTGACGCCAGCTCCGATCCTTCTTCCAGCACCGCTACCGGCACAGCGACTTACCTGGGCGCCGCCCTGTGGACAAGTTCTGAGCCGTACAAAAAAGTGTCGATGAAAGATATCGACAAGGGCCAGCTGAAAGAAACCGTTCAAGGTGGCTGGGTTGCCTGGTTGCAACACTACTTTGTGACTGCGTGGATTCCTCAGAAAGGCGATAACAACGTCGTTCAGACCCGCAAAGACAGCCAAGGCAATTACATCATCGGTTTCACTGGCCCAACGTTGACCGTTGAACCAGGCAAAACCGGCGAAACCAGCACAGTTCTGTACGCAGGTCCAAAAAGCCAGGCGGTACTCAAAGAGTTATCCCCAGGCCTTGAACTGACTGTCGACTACGGCTTTCTCTGGTTCATTGCTCAGCCTATTTTCTGGCTGCTGCAACATATCCACAGCATTGTGGGTAACTGGGGCTGGTCAATCATCTTCCTGACCATGCTGATCAAAGGGATTTTCTTCCCTCTGTCGGCGGCCAGCTACAAGTCGATGGCTCGCATGCGCGCCGTGGCACCAAAACTGGCTGCTCTGAAAGAGCAGTTTGGTGATGACCGCCAAAAAATGTCGCAAGCGATGATGGAGCTGTACAAGAAAGAGAAGATCAATCCACTGGGCGGCTGTTTGCCGATTCTGGTGCAGATGCCGGTCTTCCTGTCCTTGTACTGGGTACTTCTGGAAAGCGTTGAAATGCGTCAAGCGCCGTTCATGCTCTGGATTACCGACTTGTCGATCAAAGACCCGTTCTTCATTCTGCCGATCATCATGGGCGCAACCATGTTCATCCAGCAGCGTCTGAACCCGACTCCTCCGGATCCGATGCAGGCCAAGGTCATGAAGCTGATGCCAATCATCTTCACGTTCTTCTTCCTGTGGTTCCCGGCTGGTCTGGTGCTGTACTGGGTTGTGAACAACTGCCTGTCCATCACTCAACAGTGGTACATCACGCGTAAAGTTGAAGCGGCTACCAAAAAAGTCGCTGAGTAACTTACTCTGATAAGCACCACTCAAAACGCCCCCTAGTGGGGCGTTTTGCTATCTGTCACTTTCTATTTTGAGGCCTGTTTATGAGTGTTCCGGCTGAAACCATTGCCGCTGTGGCGACCGCTCAAGGGCGAGGTGGTGTGGGGATCGTGCGTATTTCCGGGCCACTCGCCAGTGTTGCGGCGCAAGCGTTCAGTGAACGTGAACTGAAACCTCGCTACGCCCATTACGGCCCGTTTTACGGCGAAAACCGTGAAGTGCTGGATGAGGGCATTGCGCTGTATTTCCCCGGCCCCAATTCCTTTACCGGCGAAGACGTGCTGGAGCTGCAAGGTCACGGCGGCCCAATCGTTCTCGATATGCTGCTGCAGCGCTGCATTCAACTGGGTTGCCGCTTGGCTCGCCCCGGCGAATTCAGTGAACGTGCGTTTTTGAACGACAAGCTCGACCTTGCCCAAGCCGAAGCGATTGCCGACTTGATCGAGGCCAGTTCTGCACAGGCAGCACGTAACGCATTGCGTTCCTTGCAGGGCGCTTTCTCACAGCGTGTGCATAACTTGACCGAGCAATTGATCGGTTTGCGTATCTATGTCGAAGCGGCGATTGATTTCCCGGAAGAAGAAATCGACTTTTTAGCGGATGGCCATGTACTTGGCATGCTGGACAAGGTGCGCGAAGAGTTATCCACCGTTCAGCGCGAAGCCGGCCAAGGTGCCTTGCTGCGTGATGGCATGACCGTGGTGATTGCCGGGCGTCCGAATGCCGGTAAATCGAGCTTGCTCAATGCCCTGGCCGGACGCGAAGCGGCGATCGTGACAGAGATTGCCGGTACCACCCGCGACGTGTTGCGTGAACATATCCACATTGATGGCATGCCGCTGCATGTGGTGGACACTGCGGGTCTGCGCGACACCGATGATCAGGTGGAAAAAATTGGCGTGCAGCGAGCACTCAAAGCCATTGGTGAGGCCGACCGTGTATTGCTGGTGGTTGATGCCACGGCACCGGAAGCCGATGACCCATTTGCCCTGTGGCCAGAGTTTCTTGAACAGCGCCCGGATCCGGCAAAAGTGACGTTGATCCGTAATAAGGCCGATCTGAGCGCAGAAACCATTGCCCTCGAGGTCAGTGACGATGGCCATGTAACGATCAGCCTGAGCGCAAGATCAACGCAGGGACTGGACTTGCTGCGTGAACACCTCAAGGCGTGCATGGGCTACGAGCAGACCTCTGAGAGCAGCTTCAGCGCCCGTCGCCGCCACCTGGAGGCATTGCAACACGCCAGCAACGCTTTGGAGCATGGTCGAGCACAGTTGACTCTGGCGGGGGCTGGAGAGTTGCTGGCTGAGGATTTACGCCAGGCGCAGCATTCACTGGGTGAGATTACCGGGGCATTCAGCTCGGATGATCTGCTGGGACGAATCTTCTCCAGTTTTTGTATTGGTAAATAGCGCGTTGATTCACAGGGCTGCCTAGCAGCCCGTCGCTGCCATCGGCGGCGACTACACCGGTTTAGTCCTACCGCTTCCCCCCTCTTAACATAACCGTTCATCTGTTCGATCCCTGTCGACCTTCCATTCGCTTGGTGGATTTATCCACCGAGGTGCATTCGGCTGCCTATTTTTCAAGAATATGAGCGAAAAGACCGGGATAAGCTCTGTGTATAACTGCCCTTCAGGTCAGTGGGTAAGTAGGCCTGAAAACTGAAGATAACCGCCCCTGTGGATAAGCACCTGTTTTACCCACAGGCTTAAACCACTTATTCACGCCCCTCATTGGCACATGACCACAGACTTTTGAATCTCTGTACAGTACGTAAAATATGCTCTGTAGCAATCTATCCACAGAAATGTGCCTCAGTAGAAATAAACATAAAAACAAAGCTTTATAAATTTCTTCTCTATTTATTTATCTATCTTGCCCTTATCCACAGCTGGTTAAATTTTGTGCAAAGGGTTCTTTAAGAAGGGCGAAGTCCCTATACTTCGCGGTCTATCCAAAAACCCCTAGTAACAGGCACGAGGTGCGTGGTGAATTTCCCTTCCCGTTTTGCAGTGATCGTCATCGGCGGCGGTCACGCCGGAACCGAGGCTGCACTTGCTTCAGCACGCATGGGCGTAAAAACCCTGCTGTTGACCCACAACGTGGAAACCCTCGGGCAAATGAGCTGCAATCCTGCGATTGGCGGGATTGGTAAAAGCCATCTAGTAAAAGAGATCGATGCCCTCGGCGGGGCAATGGCGATTGCCACCGATAAAGGCGGCATTCAGTTCCGTGTACTCAATGGCCGAAAAGGCCCGGCCGTGCGCGCAACCCGTGCACAGGCTGACCGCATTCTCTACAAGGCGGCAGTACGGGAAATTCTGGAAAACCAACCGAACCTGTGGATATTTCAACAGGCGGCTGATGACTTGATCGTTGAACAGGATCAAGTGCGTGGCGTAGTGACCCAAATGGGTCTGCGGTTCATGGCGGATGCTGTTGTGTTAACCACCGGTACGTTCCTCGGTGGACTTATCCACATTGGCATGCAGAATTATTCCGGTGGCCGAGCCGGTGATCCTCCTTCGATCGCATTGGCTCAGCGCCTGCGTGAGTTGCCATTGCGGGTCGGTCGCCTGAAAACCGGGACGCCGCCGCGAATTGATGGACGTTCGGTAGATTTCTCGGTCATGACCGAGCAACCAGGCGATACACCGATTCCAGTGATGTCGTTCATGGGGAACAAGGAACAGCACCCGGCTCAAGTCAGTTGCTGGATCACCCATACCAATGCCCGCACCCATGAAATCATTGCCTCCAACCTTGATCGCTCGCCGATGTATTCGGGTGTAATCGAAGGTATTGGCCCACGTTACTGCCCTTCGATCGAAGACAAGATCCATCGCTTTGCTGACAAGGAAAGCCATCAGGTCTTTATCGAGCCGGAAGGTTTGACTACTCACGAGCTGTACCCGAACGGTATTTCGACGTCCTTGCCATTCGATGTACAAATCCAGATTGTTCAATCGATTCGCGGCATGGAAAACGCTCACATCGTGCGGCCGGGTTACGCCATCGAATACGACTATTTCGATCCGCGCGACTTGAAGTACAGCCTCGAAACCAAAGTGATTGGAGGTTTGTTCTTTGCAGGGCAGATCAACGGCACGACGGGTTACGAAGAAGCGGGTGCCCAAGGTTTGCTCGCTGGCGCTAACGCCGCACTGCTTTCGCAGGGCAAGGAAAGCTGGTGCCCGCGTCGCGATGAGGCGTATATCGGGGTATTGGTCGACGACCTGATTACATTGGGTACTCAAGAACCGTATCGGATGTTTACCTCACGTGCTGAATACCGCCTGATTCTGCGTGAAGACAACGCTGATATGCGCTTGACTGAAAAAGGCCGCGAGTTGGGTCTGGTTGACGACGCCCGTTGGGCCGCTTTCTGCACTAAGCGTGAAAGTATCGCGCTCGAAGAACAGCGTTTGAAATCTACATGGGTGCGCCCGGGCACTGAGCAGGGTGATGCCATTGCAGCCAAATTTGGCACGCCGTTGACCCATGAATACAATTTGCTGAATCTGTTGACCCGTCCAGAAATCGACTATGCAGGTTTGGTCGAAGTAACAGGCCAGGGCGCTGAAGATCCGCTGGTCGCCGAGCAGGTCGAGATTAAAACCAAGTACGCCGGTTACATTGATCGTCAACAAGACGAAATTGCCCGTTTACGCGCCAGTGAAAACACCAAACTGCCTGTGGATATCGATTACACGAACATTTCCGGGCTGTCGAAAGAGATCCAGAGCAAGCTGGGGGCCACGCGTCCCGAGACCCTGGGTCAGGCTTCGCGTATTCCGGGTGTGACACCGGCAGCAATTTCCCTGTTGATGATTCATCTGAAAAAACGCGGCGCTGGCCGCACGTTGGAGCAAAACGCTTGAGTTCGCTGGTCACTGCACAAAACGCCGAAGAGTTATCCACAGGTGCACGCCAACTGGGCGTCGCGCTGACTGAAAACCAGCATGAGCAATTGCTGGCGTATTTGGCCCTGTTGATCAAATGGAATAAGGCTTACAACCTCACGGCTGTGCGTAACCCGGACGAAATGGTTTCTCGCCATTTGCTCGACAGCCTGAGTGTGATGCCGTTTATCGAAAACGGCCGTTGGTTGGATGTTGGCAGTGGTGGGGGGATGCCTGGCATTCCCCTGGCGATCCTGTTTCCCGAATCGCAGGTCACTTGCCTGGACAGCAACGGTAAGAAAACCCGCTTCCTGACCCAAGTCAAACTTGAGCTTAAGCTGGAAAACCTGCAAGTTATCCACAGCCGCGTTGAGGAGTACCAGCCTGAGCAGCCGTTCACAGGAATTGTGTCCAGAGCTTTCAGCAGCATGGAGAACTTCACTAACTGGACGCGCCACTTGGGCGACGGTGAAACACGCTGGTTGGCAATGAAGGGCGTTCATCCGGCCGATGAGCTGGTAGCATTGCCGTCTGATTTTCGTCTCGATGGCGAACACGCCTTGACCGTTCCGGGTTGCCAAGGCCAACGCCATCTGCTGATACTGCGCCGCACGGCATGATTGGGAACGCAAGCAAGAATGGCTAAGGTATTCGCAATAGCGAACCAAAAGGGTGGTGTGGGTAAAACCACCACCTGTATCAACCTCGCAGCATCGCTGGTCGCGACCAAGCGACGCGTGCTGCTCATCGACCTCGATCCACAAGGCAACGCCACCATGGGTAGCGGTGTGGATAAACATGGTCTTGAAAACTCAGTTTATGACCTGTTGATCGGGGAATGTGATCTGGCTCAGGCCATGCATGTCTCCGAGCACGGTGGCTATCAGCTTTTGCCCGCGAACCGCGACCTGACCGCGGCTGAAGTCGTTCTGCTTGAAATGCAGATGAAAGAAAGCCGTCTGCGTACAGCATTGGCGCCTGTTCGCGAGAGCTATGATTTCATCTTGATCGACTGCCCGCCGTCACTCTCGATGCTGACGTTGAACGCTCTGGTCGCTGCCGACGGGGTAATTATCCCCATGCAGTGCGAATATTTTGCACTGGAAGGTTTGAGCGACCTTGTGGATAACATCAAGCGAATCGCCGAGTTGCTGAACCCGAATCTAAAGATCGAAGGTTTGCTTCGCACCATGTTTGATCCGCGTCTGAGCCTGATGAACGATGTGTCGGCTCAGCTCAAGGAACACTTCGGTGAGCAGCTCTACGAGACTGTGATACCGCGCAATATCCGCCTGGCCGAAGCACCGAGCTACGGCATGCCAGCGCTGGCGTATGACAAAAATTCCCGTGGCGCGATTGCCTACCTTGCCCTGGCCGGCGAGCTGGTTCGCCGCCAACGTCGAACCTCCCGCACTGCTCAGCCTACTTAAGGAAATCCCATGGCCGTCAAGAAACGAGGTCTCGGACGCGGACTGGATGCACTGCTAAGCGGTCCTACAGTCAGCTCGTTGGAAGAGCAAGCGGTCAAGGTTGATCAAAGTGAGTTGCAGCACCTGCCACTGGATCTGATTCAGCGTGGCAAATATCAGCCACGTCGTGACATGGATCCGCAAGCGCTTGAAGAGCTAGCCAATTCAATCAAGACCCAAGGCGTGATGCAGCCAATCGTGGTTCGCCCGATTGCTGATAATCGTTTTGAGATCATTGCCGGTGAACGCCGCTGGCGTGCCAGCCAGCAGGCGGGCAAAGAGACTATCCCTGCGATGGTGCGCGATGTGCCGGATGAAACCGCGATTGCGATGGCGTTGATCGAAAACATCCAGCGTGAAGACCTCAATCCGATTGAAGAGGCCGTGGCCTTGCAGCGTTTGCAGCAAGAGTTCCAGCTGACTCAGCAACAAGTGGCTGACGCTGTGGGTAAGTCCCGAGTGTCTGTGGCTAACTTGTTGCGATTGATTTCATTGCCGGAAGTGATCAAAACCATGCTCTCCCATGGTGACCTGGAAATGGGTCATGCGCGGGCATTGCTTGGTTTGCCAGAACCTCAACAGGTTGAAGGGGCGCGACATGTTGTCGCACGTGGCCTGACAGTGCGTCAGACCGAAGCCCTTGTTCGCCAGTGGTTGAGCGGCAAACAAGAAGCTGCTGAACCCGTTAAGGCCGATCCTGATATCACCCGGCTCGAACAGCGACTGGCTGAGCGCCTAGGCTCTGCGGTGCAGATTCGCCACGGAAAGAAGGGAAAAGGCCAATTAGTGATTGGTTACAATTCTCTTGATGAGCTTCAAGGAGTGCTTGCTCACATCCGCTGAAACATTTCCCTATGTAGCGCGCAGTCGGAAATCACTACCTGACAGTTGAATAGGGGCCTCGTCGCCCCTATACTCTGCGCGCATTTTGTCGGCACAAATTATGCCAAGTTAATACTTTTTGGTAGCCGACCTTTGAGGAGCATTGTGATGGAAACCCGCACGCCAAACCGCTTGCCGTTCCATCGCTTAGCGGTTTTCCCGGTTTTACTGGCTCAATTTGTCGTTTTATTGCTGGCAGCTCTGGGGCTGTGGCAGTGGCATGGAGTCGTCGCCGGATATTCAGGACTCTGCGGAGGCCTGATAGCTTTGCTACCCAATGTGTATTTTGCTCACAGGGCATTCCGGTTTTCCGGCGCTCGAGCAGCGCAAGCCATCGTCCGGTCGTTTTACGCTGGCGAGGCAGGCAAGTTAATTTTGACGGCAGTGCTGTTCGCGCTGACGTTTGCAGGTGTGAAGCCATTGGCGCCGCTCGCTGTATTCGGCGTATTCGTGCTGACCCAATTGGTCAGTTGGTTTGCTCCCCTGCTAATGAGAACAACACTTTCGAGACCTTAGGGCGTTTGAGGCAACCATGGCAGAAACAACCGCTTCGGGCTATATCCAGCACCACTTACAGAACCTGACCTTCGGGCAGCTACCTGACGGCGGCTGGGGCTTTGCTCACACCGTTGCAGAAGCTAAACAGATGGGCTTTTGGGCATTCCACGTCGATACACTTGGCTGGTCTGTCTTTGTCGGCCTATTGTTTGTCCTCGTATTCCGCATGGCGGCCAAGAAGGCAACTTCCGGTCAACCAGGCGCACTTCAGAACTTCGTAGAAGTACTGGTGGAATTCGTTGATGGCAGTGTCAAAGACAGTTTCCACGGACGCAGTGCAGTTATTGCACCGTTGGCGCTGACTATTTTCGTTTGGGTGTTCCTGATGAACGCCATCGACTTGATCCCGGTTGACTGGATTCCTCAGTTGGCCATCCTGATCACAGGCGATGAGCACTTCCCGTTCCGTGCCGTACCGACGACTGATCCTAACGCTACCTTGGGCATGGCCCTTTCGGTATTCGCTCTGATCATCTTCTACAGCATCAAGATCAAGGGCATCGGCGGCTTCATTGGCGAATTGACCCTGCATCCTTTCGGTAGCAAGAACATTTTTGTTCAAGCGCTGCTGATTCCGGTGAACTTCCTGCTCGAATTCGTGACGCTGATTGCCAAGCCAATCTCGCTGGCACTGCGTCTGTTCGGCAACATGTACGCTGGCGAACTGGTATTTATCCTGATCGCCGTAATGTTCGGCAGCGGCCTGCTTTGGCTTAGCGGTCTGGGCGTGGTGCTGCAATGGGCGTGGGCTGTATTCCACATCCTGATCATCACCTTGCAAGCGTTCATCTTCATGATGTTGACCATCGTTTACTTGTCGATGGCACACGAAGAGAACCACTAAGGCCCGTCTCGGCGAGTCTGGCGCCTTCCCGCTCCCCGGCGGAAAGGCGTCGCAAAATGATTTTGTTTTACCGCTTTAATCTAAAAACCTAAACCATACGACGTAAAAGTCGGGAGGAAAGATGGAAACTGTAGTTGGTCTAACCGCTATCGCTGTTGCACTGTTGATCGGCCTGGGCGCACTGGGCACCGCAATTGGTTTCGGCCTGTTGGGTGGCAAGTTCCTGGAAGGCGCTGCGCGTCAACCAGAAATGGTTCCAATGCTGCAAGTTAAAATGTTCATCGTTGCCGGTCTGCTCGACGCCGTAACCATGATCGGTGTTGGTATCGCACTGTTCTTCACCTTCGCTAATCCCTTCGTTGGTCAACTCGCTGGCTAATCACTCGATAATTCGAGTTGATTGAAGTGATAGACAACGAACGAGCGAGGTGTTGGCGTGAACATTAATGCAACCCTGATTGGCCAGTCCGTTGCGTTCTTCATCTTTGTACTGTTTTGCATGAAGTTCGTGTGGCCTCCGGTCATCGCGGCATTGCAAGAACGTCAGAAGAAGATTGCGGCTGGATTGGACGCTGCTAACCGAGCAGCTCGCGACCTGGAGTTGGCCCAAGATAAAGCGGGTCAGCAACTGCGCGAAGCTAAGGCTCAAGCAGCTGAAATCATTGAGCAAGCCAAGAAACGCGGTACTCAGATCGTAGACGAAGCCCGTGAACAGGCTCGCGTTGAAGCTGACCGTGTGAAGGCTCAGGCTCAGGCCGAGATCGAACAGGAACTGAACAGCGTTAAAGACGCCCTGCGCGCCCAATTGGGTGGCCTGGCTGTTGAAGGTGCTGAGAAGATCCTGGGTGCCACAATCGATCAAAACGCGCACGCGGAGCTGGTTAATAAACTGGCTGCTGAAATTTAAGCGAGGGCGATCATGGCAGAATTGACCACGTTGGCCCGACCTTACGCTAAGGCAGCCTTCGAGCACGCCCAGGCCCACCAGCAACTGGCCTCTTGGTCAGCCATGCTCGGCCTGGCTGCAGCAGTGTCGCAAGACGACACTATGCAGCGCGTGCTCAAGGCCCCGCGACTGACGAGCGCAGAAAAGGCCGCCACGTTTATTGACGTGTGCGGCGACAAGTTCAATGTAGAAGTACAGAACTTCATTAACGTCGTTGCCGAAAACGACCGTCTCCCGCTTTTGCCGGAGATTGCCGCTCTGTTTGACCTGTACAAGGCTGAACAAGAGAAGTCGGTAGACGTAGAAGTGACCAGTGCTTTTGCATTGAACCAAGAACAGCAAGACAAACTCGCCAAGGTTCTCAGTGCACGACTCAACCGGGAAGTGCGCCTGCAAGTTGCGGAGGATGCCAGCCTTATAGGTGGTGTCATCATCCGCGCCGGCGACCTGGTTATCGATGGCTCGGTTCGCGGAAAACTCGCAAACCTTGCCGAAGCATTGAAATCTTGAGTTTGAAGGGGCAGCAGAGCAATGCAGCAACTCAATCCTTCCGAAATAAGTGAAATTATCAAGGGCCGCATCGAAAAACTCGATGTGACCTCCCAAGCCCGTAACGAAGGCACTGTCGTCAGCGTATCTGACGGCATTGTGCGGATTCACGGTCTGGCCGACGTAATGTACGGCGAGATGATCGAGTTTCCAGGCAGCGTCTTCGGTATGGCTCTCAACCTGGAGCAAGACTCTGTAGGTGCCGTTGTATTGGGCGCGTACACGACTCTGGCTGAAGGCATGAGCGCCAAGTGCACTGGCCGCATCCTGGAAGTTCCGGTTGGTAAGGAACTGCTGGGTCGCGTTGTCGACGCACTGGGTAACCCAGTTGACGGCAAAGGTCCGCTGAACAACACCGAGACTGATGCAGTCGAGAAAGTTGCTCCAGGCGTGATCTGGCGTAAGTCGGTAGACCAGCCTGTACAGACTGGCTACAAGGCTGTCGATGCCATGATTCCTGTCGGCCGTGGCCAGCGTGAGCTGATCATCGGTGACCGTCAGATCGGTAAAACCGCTCTGGCGATCGACGCGATCATCAACCAGAAGAACAGCGGCATTTTCTGTGTATACGTAGCGATCGGTCAGAAGCAATCGACTATCGCCAACGTGGTTCGCAAGCTGGAAGAAAACGGCGCGTTGGCTAACACCATCGTCGTTGCTGCCAGTGCTTCCGAATCCGCAGCGCTGCAGTTCCTGGCACCGTACTCCGGTTGCACCATGGGCGAATACTTCCGCGACCGCGGTGAAGACGCGCTGATCGTTTATGACGATCTGTCCAAGCAAGCAGTGGCTTACCGCCAGATTTCCCTGCTGCTGCGCCGTCCACCAGGCCGTGAAGCTTACCCAGGCGACGTGTTCTATCTCCACTCCCGTCTGCTGGAGCGCGCATCCCGCGTTTCCGAAGAGTACGTAGAGAAGTTCACCAACGGCGCAGTGACCGGCAAAACCGGTTCCCTGACCGCACTGCCGATCATCGAAACTCAAGCTGGCGACGTTTCCGCGTTCGTTCCGACCAACGTGATTTCCATCACTGACGGTCAGATCTTCCTGGAATCGGCCATGTTCAACTCCGGGATCCGTCCTGCAGTGAACGCCGGTGTTTCGGTATCCCGTGTGGGTGGTGCCGCTCAGACCAAGATCATCAAGAAGCTGTCTGGTGGTATCCGTACCGCTCTGGCTCAGTACCGTGAACTGGCGGCATTCGCCCAGTTCGCTTCTGACCTGGACGAAGCGACCCGTAAGCAACTTGAGCATGGTCAGCGCGTTACCGAGCTGATGAAGCAGAAGCAATACGCACCAATGTCGATCGCTGACATGGCGCTGTCGCTGTATGCCGCTGAGCGTGGGTTCCTGACTGACGTCGAAATCACCAAGGTCGGTAGCTTTGAACAAGCGCTGATTGCTTACTTCAACCGCGATCACGCCGAGCTTATGGCGAAGATCAACGTTAAAGGTGACTTCAATGACGACATCGATTCTGGCATCAAAGCCGGTATCGAGAAGTTCAAGGCCACCCAAACCTGGTAAGCCGCAGCGGGAGTCGCAAGGCTCCCGCTTGCTAACCTGATAGGTGTTACATGGCAGGCGCAAAAGAGATTCGCAGTAAGATTGCGAGCATCAAAAGCACGCAAAAAATTACCAGCGCCATGGAAAAAGTGGCGGTCAGCAAAATGCGCAAGGCACAAATGCGCATGGCTGCTAGCCGTCCTTATGCGGAGCGCATCCGCCAGGTTATTGGGCATTTGGCCAACGCCAACCCGGAATACCGCCACCCCTTCATGATTGATCGCGCTGTAAAGCGTGCCGGTTATGTGGTTGTGAGCAGTGACCGTGGTTTGTGCGGTGGTTTGAATACCAACCTGTTCAAGGCTTTGGTCAAGGACATGGCGGTAAACCGCGAAAACGGCGTCGAGATTGATCTGTGCGTGGTCGGCAGCAAAGGTGCGGCTTTTTTCCGTAACTTCGGCGGTAACGTCGTCGCTGCAATCAGCCATCTGGGTGAAGAACCGTCGATCAATGATTTGATCGGCAGCGTTAAGGTGATGCTGGATGCATACTTGGAAGGCCGTATTGATCGCCTGTCCGTGGTATCCAACAAGTTCATCAACACCATGACGCAACAGCCGACTGTGGAGCAGTTGATTCCACTGGTGGCGACCCCGGATCAAGAACTCAAGCACCACTGGGACTACCTCTACGAACCAGATGCCAAAGAGCTGCTAGACGGCTTGATGGTGCGTTACGTGGAGTCGCAGGTGTACCAGGCGGTGGTCGAGAACAGTGCAGCTGAACAAGCTGCGCGGATGATCGCAATGAAGAACGCCACTGATAACGCCGGTGATTTGATCAGCGATTTGCAGCTGATCTACAACAAGGCGCGTCAGGCTGCGATCACCCAAGAGATCTCGGAAATCGTCGGCGGCGCTGCCGCGGTTTAACGGTTCAAATATTCAGAGGATCCAGCTATGAGTAGCGGACGTATCGTTCAAATCATCGGCGCCGTGATCGACGTGGAATTTCCACGCGAAAACGTACCGAGCATCTACAACGCGCTGAAAGTACAAAGCGCGGCCGGAACCACTCTGGAAGTTCAGCAGCAGCTGGGCGACGGCGTGGTTCGTACCATTGCGATGGGTTCCACCGAGGGCTTGAAGCGCGGTCTGGAAGTCACCGACACTGGCGCAGCCATCTCCGTACCAGTAGGTAAAGCTACCCTGGGCCGGATCATGGACGTTCTGGGCAATCCGATCGACGAAGCTGGCCCGATTGAAACCGAAGAGCGTTGGGGCATTCACCGCCCTGCACCGTCCTTCGCTGAACAAGCGGGCGGCAACGACCTTCTGGAAACTGGTATCAAGGTTATCGACCTGATCTGCCCGTTTGCAAAAGGCGGCAAGGTTGGTCTGTTCGGTGGTGCCGGTGTAGGCAAAACCGTAAACATGATGGAACTGATCCGTAACATCGCCATGGAACACAGCGGTTACTCTGTGTTTGCTGGTGTGGGCGAGCGTACCCGTGAGGGTAACGACTTCTACCACGAGATGAAGGATTCCAGCGTACTGGATAAAGTGGCACTGGTTTACGGTCAGATGAACGAGCCGCCGGGTAACCGTCTGCGCGTAGCACTGACTGGCCTGACCATGGCCGAGAAATTCCGTGACGAAGGTAACGACGTACTGTTGTTCGTTGACAACATCTACCGTTACACCTTGGCCGGTACTGAAGTATCCGCACTGCTGGGCCGTATGCCTTCTGCAGTAGGTTACCAGCCGACTCTGGCTGAAGAGATGGGTACTCTGCAAGAGCGCATCACTTCGACCAAAAACGGTTCGATCACTTCGATCCAAGCGGTATACGTACCTGCGGATGACTTGACTGACCCGTCGCCTGCGACCACGTTTGCCCACTTGGACGCTACTGTCGTTCTGTCCCGTGACATCGCTTCCCTGGGTATCTACCCAGCAGTAGATCCACTGGATTCGACTTCGCGCCAGCTGGATCCGAACGTTATCGGCCAGGAACACTACGACACCGCTCGCGGCGTTCAGTACGTGTTGCAGCGTTACAAAGAACTGAAGGACATCATTGCGATCCTGGGTATGGACGAGCTGTCGGAAACCGACAAGCAGTTGGTATCCCGCGCTCGTAAGATCCAGCGTTTCTTGTCTCAGCCGTTCTTCGTGGCTGAAGTCTTCACTGGCGCTTCGGGTAAATACGTTTCCCTGAAAGACACCATTGCAGGCTTCAAAGGCATCCTCAACGGTGACTACGACCACCTGCCAGAACAAGCGTTCTACATGGTCGGCGGCATCGAAGAAGCGATCGAGAAAGCCAAGAAACTGTAATTCGAGCGCCCGGCAACGGGCGCTAATCAGGTTGAGGCAATCAGATGGCTAATATGATGACAGTCCATTGCGATATCGTCAGCGCGGAAGGAGAAATCTTCTCCGGTCTGGTTGAGATGGTGATTGCACACGGCAGCCTGGGCGATCTTGGTATCGCTCTGGGTCACGCTCCGCTGATCACTGAACTCAAGCCAGGTCCGATTCGCCTGATCAAACAGGGTGGGGAAGACGAGGTGTTTTACATCTCGGGTGGTTACCTCGAGGTTCAGCCGAACATGGTCAAGGTTCTTGCCGACACCGTGCAACGCGCCGCCGACCTGGATGAAGCCTCCGCTCAAGAAGCCGTTAAGGCTGCTGAGAAGGCGCTGAATGAAAAAGGCGCAGACTTCGATTACGGAGCTGCTGCTGCACGACTGGCCGAGGCCGCAGCTCAGCTGCGCACCGTCCAGCAGATCCGCAAGAAGTTTGGCGGCTAAGCCTCCTGCTTATTGCGTGATTGATTAAAAAGGGTAGCCTCGGCTACCCTTTTTCTTTTTCCGCGAATTACTTTTGGTCGCAGCCGCTGACCACCCAGGATTGGTAGCCAGTTATGTCTCTCGATATCGTTATTCTCGCAGCAGGCCAAGGCACTCGCATGCGCTCGGCTTTGCCCAAGGTTTTGCACCCCGTAGCCGGTAATTCAATGCTGGGGCATGTTATCCACAGCGCCCGGCAGCTTAATCCAACCGGTATCCACGTGGTGATCGGTCATGGCGCAGAGTTGGTTCGTGAGCGTTTGGCGGCTGATGACCTTAATTTTGTGCTGCAAGACAAGCAGTTGGGTACCGGCCATGCCGTGGCTCAGGCGCTGCCATTTTTGACAGCAGAGAATGTGCTGATCCTTTACGGTGATGTTCCGCTGATTGAAGTGGAAACCTTGCAACGCCTGCTCAAGCAAGTGGGGCCTCAGCAGTTGGGGTTATTGACCGTCAATCTGGCCGACCCTACCGGTTATGGCCGAATCGTTCGGGATGAGCAAAACACGGTATGCGCCATCGTTGAGCATAAAGATGCCACGGATGCGCAGCGTGCCATCAAGGAAGGCAACACAGGCATTCTTGCTTTGCCGACTCAGCGTCTGGCTGACTGGATGAGCCGCCTGTCGAACAACAATGCTCAAGGCGAGTACTACCTGACTGACGTGATTGCCATGGCGGTTAACGATGGTTTGGTCGTGGCGACTGAGCTTGCTCTTGATCCGATGGAAGTGCAGGGCGCCAATGACCGCAAACAATTGAGTGAATTGGAGCGGCATTACCAACTGCGCGAAGGCCGTCGGCTAATGGCCTTGGGTGTCACCCTGCGTGACCCGGCCCGGTTTGACGTGCGCGGCGAGGTGACGGTAGGCCGTGATGTGCTTATCGACATCAATGTGATCCTCGAAGGTCGCGTGGTCATTGAAGACAACGTTGTGATTGGCCCGAACTGCGTGATCAAAGACAGCACGCTGCGTAAAGGGGTTGTGGTCAAAGCCAACAGCCACCTGGATGGCGCCGTGATGGGCGAGGGCAGTGATGCAGGTCCATTTGCCCGGCTCCGTCCAGGCAGCGTGCTTGATGCTCGCGCCCATGTGGGTAACTTCGTCGAATTGAAAAATGCCCATCTGGGTGAAGATGCCAAGTGTGGCCATCTCACCTATCTGGGGGATGCCGAAGTCGGACCACGCACCAATATTGGAGCGGGCACTATCACCTGTAACTACGATGGCGCCAATAAGTGGAAAACCGTGTTGGGGGCTGATGTATTTATTGGCTCCAATAACTCTTTGGTTGCACCTGTGGATATCTCAAGCGGTGCAACCACCGCTGCCGGTTCGACGATTAGCCAGAATGTTGAGCCAGCGCAATTGGCGGTCGGTCGTGCACGCCAACGTAATATCGACGGATGGAAGCGACCGGTTAAACAGCCAAAGCCTTGATTTCTAGGGGCTGGGCGGCTTGCAAAAGAGTTATCCACAAGCGAATTAGCCCGGCCCTGCTTAAATCAAGTCATCGTATAACTGTTTAAAATCAATAAGTTATCTTAAGCCTTATCCACCACCTGTGGATAAGGCTTATTTTTTTGGTTACCTTTTAGCGATCAAACCCCTGTGTATGCAGAGTAAAGCAGAGTTATTCACAGAAAATATCGGCAACAATTTGTTGACGAGCATTTCGAGATAGGGTTTCATTGCTTTCGTTATCTTTCGAACCGAAACTTAATTTCGCTATGTCCAAACGTAATACGCCACAGCGCAGACACAACATATTGTCCTTACTCGCTGAGCAAGGTGAAGTGAGTGTGGATGAACTGGCCAAGCGTTTCGAAACCTCTGAGGTTACGATTCGCAAGGACTTGGCTGCGCTCGAAAGTAACGGCCTTCTTCTTCGTCGCTATGGTGGCGCCATCACCATGCCCCAAGAGTTAGTCAGTGAATCGCCGCAGCCCATCTCTCTTTATAAGCAGGCCATTGCCCGAGCTGCGGTTGGCCTGATTAAAGAGCATGCGCGCATCATCATTGACAGCGGCAGCACCACCGCATCGATGATTCCACAACTGGGCCTACAACCGGGCTTGGTGGTGATGACTAATTCTTTGCACGTCGCTAACGCCCTGAGCGAACTGGAACATGAGCCGGTGTTGCTAATGACCGGCGGTACCTGGGATCCCCACTCTGAGTCTTTTCAGGGGCAGGTCGCTGAACAGGTGTTGCGCTCTTACGATTTCGATCAACTGTTTATCGGTGCGGACGGTATTGACCTGCAACGTGGCACGACAACCTTTAATGAGTTGTTGGGCCTCAGCCGGGTCATGGCTGACGTCGCGCGCGAAGTGATCGTGATGGTCGAGTCAGACAAAATTGGTCGAAAAATACCCAATCTGGAACTGCCCTGGAGCAGCGTCCACACCCTTATTACCGATGATCGCTTGCCCCTTGAGGCTCGCGAACAAATTCAGGCCCGGGGCATAACGCTGTTATGCGCCGAGCTTAACTAGGAGAACCTTATGTGTGGAATCGTTGGCGCAGTCGCTGAACGTAATATCACGGCCATTCTGCTGGAAGGCCTGAAACGTCTTGAATACCGCGGTTATGACAGCGCCGGTGTTGCTGTATTTACCAACAACGGCACGCTTGAGCGTTTACGCCGAAACGGCAAAGTGGCCGAACTTGAACAAGCGTTGGCTGGCGAACCGTTGGTTGGCCGTTTGGGAATTGCCCACACTCGCTGGGCTACCCACGGTGCTCCGTGCGAGCGAAATGCCCACCCACACTTTTCGGGTTCCGATCTGGCTGTAGTCCACAACGGCATTATCGAAAACCACGAGGCCTTGCGCGAGCGGCTAAAAGGTTTGGGTTATGTGTTTACTTCAGACACTGATACCGAAGTCATTGCGCACTTGCTGGACCACAAGCTCAAAGAGCAAAGCGATCTGGCCGCTGCGTTGAAATCGACGGTTAAAGAATTGCACGGAGCTTACGGTCTGGCTGTGATCAGTGCCAAGCAACCTGACCGTCTGGTGGCTGCACGCAGTGGTAGCCCGCTGGTGATAGGACTGGGATTGGGCGAGAACTTCCTGGCCTCCGATCAATTAGCCCTGCGACAGGTTACTGACCGCTTCATGTATCTGGAAGAGGGCGATATTGCCGAAATTCGCCGTGACAGTGTTCACATCTGGGATGTGAACGGGCAGACCGTCGAGCGCGAAACCGTGCAATACCGTGATGGTGCCGAAGCTGCCGATAAAGGTGAATACCGTCACTACATGCTCAAAGAAATTCATGAGCAGCCTGCGGTGGTTCAACGCACGTTGGAAAACCGTCTGGGTCACGACCATGTACTGGTACAGGCTTTCGGTCCACAAGCCGCTGAATTATTCGCCAAAGTTCGCAACGTACAAATCGTAGCCTGCGGTACCAGCTACCACGCAGGTATGGTTGCGCGGTATTGGCTCGAAAGTCTGGCAGGTATTCCGTGCCAGGTTGAAGTGGCCAGTGAGTTCCGCTACCGAAAAGTGGTGGTACAGCCAGACACGCTGTTCGTAACAATCTCTCAATCGGGTGAAACCGCAGACACCCTGGCTGCACTGCGTAATGCCAAAGAACTGGGCTTCCTCGGCAGCCTGGCGATTTGCAACGTGGGCATCAGCTCATTGGTTCGTGAGTCTGATCTGACGCTGTTGACACAAGCCGGCCGTGAAATTGGCGTTGCATCGACCAAAGCGTTCACCACTCAGCTGGTTGGCTTGTTACTGCTGACACTGTCTCTTGGCCAAGTTCGCGGCACGCTGGAAGCGGGTGTTGAAGCGCAACTCGTTGAAGAATTGCGCCGCTTGCCCACGCGTCTGGGTGAAGCGTTAGCGATGGATACCACCATCGAGAAAGTCGCTGAATTGTTTGCTGATAAACATCACACACTGTTCTTGGGTCGCGGGGCTCAGTTCCCGGTGGCGATGGAAGGCGCGCTCAAGCTCAAAGAAATTTCGTACATCCACGCTGAAGCATATCCGGCAGGCGAGTTGAAGCACGGCCCTCTGGCGCTTGTGGATAACGACATGCCAGTGGTGACGGTGGCGCCGAACAATGAATTGTTGGAAAAATTAAAATCCAACCTCCAAGAAGTTCGTGCTCGTGGTGGTGAGTTGGTGGTGTTCGCTGATGAACAAGCGAATATGAGCGATGGCGAAGGCACTCATGTCATCAATATGCCGCACATCCACGATGTGCTAGCGCCAATCCTCTACACCATCCCGTTACAACTGCTGTCTTACTACGTTGCTGTGCTTAAAGGTACAGACGTCGACCAGCCTCGCAACTTGGCTAAGTCGGTGACGGTGGAATAAACCATCAGCAACAATAAGCTGCAACCGCCCTTGACTCTACCACTAGGGGCGGACTGTACCCTGAAAGCTCAAATTTTCTGGATGCAGTGATGATGAGCAAGCGAGTACTCATGATTCTGGATCACCCCTCAACCGATAGTTTCTGTGGTGCCTTGGCCGGCGCCTATGTCGAGGCGGCAAAAAACGCCGGCCATGATGTGCGACTGCTACGACTGTATTGGTTGCAGTTCGACCCTGTATTGCACGATGGGTACAATCAGGTTCAACTGCTGGAGCCTGATCTGGTGTAGGCCCAGACCTATATAACCTGGGCTGAGCACCTCGCGTTCGTCTATCCGATCTAGTGGGGTGGCATTCCGGCCTTGATGAAGGGATTTTTCGACCGAATATTCCTGCCTGGTTTCGCCTCCAAATACCGTGAAGGCAAAGCCTTTCCCGATAAGCTCCTGAAGGGCAAAACCGCGCACTTACTGGTGACCATGGATACGCCATCGTGGTACTACAAATGGGTGTGCCGGATGCCTGGTTTGCAGCGTCGTCGTTTACCGGCGATGCTGGCTTCGCCCCAGTTGTGTGCCCCCCGCCAAAAAACTGGAGCTGATGGCCCAGATCGAGGGATTGAAGAAGGTATACGCCGGGCTGGAGGAGTTCGAAACGAGCCTCAAGGACGCCCAGCATCAATGCCAGTTTGAACACCTGCCCAAAATCGTTTGAGCGACCCTGTTGCATGACCTGACAGATCGTTAGGCGCTGCCCGTGTACACCGGCATTAAAGGGTTACTTATTCATTCAGGCCGGCGTAGTCCGTATAAACCCCTAGCTCAAGGCTCTATCGTTCTTTGATCGATCGGGCTGTCCTGTTCAAAATAGGCAATCCCGGAGTCTTCAATATTGATCATAAAGGCGAACATCGTCATCAGAGCCAATAGTGGCAAGCAATTCTGCGCATAAACACCCGCAGCGATTTCATCAGCAGATGAAGTTATGGTAATGGCACGATGGAAAAGTTAATACGCAGCACGACTAAATGCGCAAACATAGCAAGAGTAATGACTCTGCTTTGAATGAAAATTCACGTAATCAAACTGAAAAGTGGTGCCCAAGATTTTCAGAGTAATGTGTGCAATTTATACGTACATAGTTCTGAAAATCACGTGTCACTGAGAACGCGGACCCCGGTATCAACAATATATTCTGTTTCTCAAGTTTATCTATTAAAGGCTGCAAACAAGGAAGTTCAGGATGATATGCCCAAATGAACATACCACCCTGTGGAATGATATCAAACCGCCAACCCCGCTCAATCAGTGATTGCTGTGTCTGAACTTGTTGTTTAATCAAGCGCTGCTGAACATTTTTCATGTGCCGTGCATACGTGCCATCCGCAAGAATAGTGTTAACGAAGCGTTCGCAAAATGCTGGTACGGCTACACAAGTTAACATTTTTAGGCGGGTCAGTGGTTCTATCAGCTCTTGCGAGCAGGCAATGTAGCCTACCCGCAACGATGCAGATAAACATTTGGAAAAGCTGCCGATATAAATGACTCTCTCGATATTGTCCAGCTCAGCGAATGTTTGGCGAACGGTGGGGCTGAAATCACCGTAAACGTCGTCTTCTACTACGAAAAAGTCGTGCTCCAATGCTAAACGTAGAACCTTGAATGCGTTATGCGGGCTGATATTGCCGCCCGTTGGGTTATGAAAGGTGCTGTTGCAGAAAAAGGCTTTAACGCTGTGCCGAGCTAGATGGCTTTCCATTTCATTAATATCCGGCCCATCTTGAGTGCGACGTATGCCTATAACATTCCCTCCTGCTAATTGGATCAACCGAATCAAATTGCCATTACCGGGCTCGTCCACAAATACATGATCCCCTGGTTTGATCAGTAATCGAGCTACTAAATCCAAAGCCTGTGTCGCACCTATGGTAGTCAGTAGCTGATTAGGGTGAAGGTCAACACGGGTCAAGCGCTTCATGTGTACGCACAGTTGTTTGCGCATGGGGAGATAGCCCGATATGTCGCCATATTCAGCTAATGAGCTTTGCTCCAACCGCGCTGTACGCCGAATGGCTTTGGCCAGCAATTGCGTATCTCGCCATGTAGGCGGAAGCCAGCCGCAACCCAGCTTGGTGTATTGCGGACCTCCTTGTAGGAGCCTAAATAATGGATCCCCCTTCATACATTCGGGTTCACGGCTGTTAGCGGATTTTCCTACCCTGCTGGTAACAAAATAGCCTCTACCGGGAGAGGCAGACAATATCCCTTCACTCACCAGGCGCGTATAGGCAGAAACTATCGTGTGGTATGTGAACGTAGCCTGTGAAGCTAGTTTTCTGATCGACGGCATGCGTTGTCCAGCGGGCCATTCACCTTAATTAATGCGCTGTATAAGTGTGTGATATAGGGCATCTTTACTCATGATGGCTCTAACCAACTGATAGGAAATGCAGCCTAACAGTTAATCGAAAAGCGTGTCGACTGTGTGCAAATGGGCGCCACGTTAATGCGAGGATGTAGTCACTAACACGCACGTTGGTAGAAGGGATGTCTACGCTAGCCCTCAGAAATCAGAAAACTTGATATTGAGTACCTGACGTTTATGGATATACATTTTGCAACAACTTCAAAATTTCTTGAAGCATCTGATCAAGAGCCATTTAAGCTGGTACATAATCTCATCATTGCGGCCTTACTCGAATGCAGCTCGATTGAAGAATTCAGTCATATTAAAAAAACATCAATGCTTGAAAATGTTACTCAACAAGTGTACGAAGATTTATTGGCATTTTCGCGCAAGGATCCTGCCGCTTACTTTGACCCAATATTCATCGCGAAAACCTACACTTCCTTCGCGGCAATCATGCACTATCGTTTAGCCAACTGGATTTATATTCATTCAAGAAATACTCACCCATCGTTTGAACAATGTCTCGCGGCTATTATTTCTAGGCGTGGAAAACTTCTATCTGGCGCGGAAATTAACTTTCGTAGCACCATTGGCGCCCGATTTATAATTGATCATGGCGTAGGTACGGTGATTGGCGAAACGGCAATCATTGGTGATGATTGCTACCTACTCGGAGGGGTGACGTTAGGCGCTCGGGGTATCAGTAGTAATCCTTCTGTTCTACGTCATCCAAAAGTTGGAAACCGTGTTCAGATCGGTGCATTTGCGAGCGTGTTAGGGGCCGTTAATATTGGCGATGATGTACTAATCGGGCCTGGTTGTATCGTTACTCACGATATTCCTTCTGGTGCTCGGGTACAGGTTAAGTCCGCCTTGCAGGTGGTGTTGAGAACATGAATATTCCAACTGACGGCATTTTACGCAATACCAAAAAAATATATTACAACGATCAGTATTTAATGTCAGCGCATACGAAAGTAGCCCGTGTGCATTCAGAGGCCATTGAGTTAACCAGTACGGTTGCTTACCCTGAAGGAGGAGGACAGGAGGCTGATAGGGGAACAATTGAATTACCCACAGGTGTAGTGCGGTTTATCTGGGTCAAAAAACTCTACGGGACACCTATAAGGCTAGATGGATTCAAAGGGGGTACATTGGGTGGCGTCATTCTGCATGTTATTCATCCAGATGATTTGCACCGGCTCGATCAAATAATGGAAGGTATGAATGCCCAAGTAACTATTGATATCGTACGTCGTGAAAGGTTGACCTTATCACACACCGCCAGTCATTTCTTATATGCAGCTGCCATCAGTCTGCGCGAAGAGCTTAAACAATGGACACTTGGCTGCCACATTAAAGAGGCGTCTTCACGTTTTGATTTTTTTGTCGAAGATTCAATTAGGTCTGATGAGGTTATCGAAATAGAGCGAAGAGCCAATACGTTGATTGATTGCAATGATGTCATTAGGCACTGCGCGGTTGAAGGGGTCGAGGATGCGCGTATGTGGACATACCAGGGAATCAATATTCCCTGTGGTGGAACTCACTTGGAGTCTCCTCTCTTAATTGGCCACTTGAATGTTCGAAGAAAACGCTTGGGCAAAGGCAAAGAGCGGCTAATCTGCGAATTTCCAAACGCAGAGATAGATGTGTCCCGCTACCATAAGCGTGAACTACCATGAGTAAACTTCCTCGACGAACATACCTTTATTTTGCAGCGCAATCGATTAACTTAACAACCGCAGTAATGTCAGTCACGATGTCAGCTATAGTGGGCTCCGCATTGGCGCCCACAGCAATTTTGTCTACAGTACCATATGGTTTCCAATTTCTTTTCGTCATGTTGGCCACGTATCCCGCTTCCAAGTTAATGAGCAAAATCGGCAGAAAAAAATCGTTTATTCTCGGATCGCTACCACTTGCGCTCTCTGGCTGTATAGGTTTTTTCGCAGTCGAGAATCAAAACTTTTTAATGTTGGTTATCAGTCACTCTGCACTTGGCTTGTATATTTCATTTGCGAACTTTAATCGGTTTGCCGCCACTGACAATGTTGATCAAACATTAAAAGCTAAAGCCATCTCGTTGGTGGTGGCCGGTGGCGTCATAGCCGCCGCGGTTGGGCCCACACTTACAGAAATTCTCAGAGATCTAGGCGGCTTTGCCCTTTTTTCACTGTGCTATGCCTCATTTATTGGATTGGCTGCTCTGTCATTACTGATAGCCATTTGTCTGCCGAAGGACCTTGTTGTTACTAAAGAAGAACAAAATAAAAAAATAGCTTCGGGCCAAGGTAAAGACTTATATACCACACCTATTGTAATTGCCATGGCGGTAGCTGCACTGGGTTATGGCATCATGAACCTGCTGATGATCCAAGCTTCGATGCACATGAAACACACGCATGAAAGCTTCTCTGACGTCCGTCTCGCGATTCAATGGCATGTGTTTGCCATGTTTGCTCCGTCTTTCTTTACCGGTAATATCATTCAAAAAATTGGCATAAAAAATACAATCTGCACAGGGCTTTTTATTTTGCTGGGGTGCACTGTCCTAAATACAGGGGCAAGTAACTATGCTGTTTTGTCGTTATCTCTGATCCTTCTGGGGCTAGGCTGGAACCTCACTTATGTTGGGGGAGGTGCCTTGCTTTCTCAATCCCTTCAAGACCATCCTTTTGCTATTCAGATGCAAGGGAAAAATGATTTGGCAATTGCTATATTGGCAACAATCGGAGCTTTTACACCCGCTCTATTACTGAGCACGGTTGGTTGGGGAGGCACTAATATAATTTGCATGGTTTTATGCGCGCTACTGCTAGTGATTATTTATATTAAATTAAATAAAGGAACACATGCTCTTTGCTCCATAGAGCGGGGCAGGAAATGAATAAAATTATTAAAGTATGTGATCGGTTATTCACCAAGTTGGAAATGAATAACACTGGTGGTAGTCACAAATACCGTGCTGCTTGTTTGATTATCGAAGATGCACTCAATAAAGGTAACATTGTTCCAGGTGTAACTACAGTTATTGAAAAAACAGGTGGTAACTTTGGATTTGGTTTAATAGCTGCCTGTTATCGGCATGGAATTCCAGTAGAGTTGGTTGTTGGTTTAGGCTTTAGTCCGGCTAAAAGGGACCTTCTTGAAAGCGTTGGTGCTCAACTCGTCGGTAAAGATCTTTTGCTGTTAGGCGCTTCTCCAAAAGACGTAGTTAATATCTACTTGGAAAACCAAGACCAGTTGGGTAAGTCTTACTATTATACCGACCAGTTTAGTAATCGTATTGCTATCGATGCTTATCGTTATCAGACAGCCCCTGAGCTAGCTTCCCAACTTATAGAAGAGGGCGTCGGTCATAAATTACTGTTTGTTGGATGTGCGGGTACTGGGGCGAGCTTTACGGGTGTCACTTCAGGACTCAAAGATCATGGCTTCGATGTATCGACTGTTCTGGTCGATCCTTTTGGATGTGATTCTAAAAAAGGTATTTTTTCAGATCATCGCCTAGAGGGTATGGCAGTGGGAGTTTCACCGCCATTTTTGGATGGGTCATTAGTTGATAGGCAAAGCCAGGTGGAGCATACAGAAATGCTGGCTGCACAAGCCTGGTTTTATAGACTAACCGGTCTAGATATTGGTTACACCTCTGCTGCATGCATATCAGTTGCTCAACGCTTGGTCAGTCTTCCGGAGTATGCAGACACCACGTGCATAACAATTGCTTATGACGCAGGGGTTTGGTATCAGAATTAACGAAAATTCAGTCACGTGGCCAGTCTGTGACTAGACGCTCAATCAAAGAAGAATAGATAAATCCTTTTCACAATAACTATCATTCTTCAGGCTGTTATCAACACTCCGATTGCCAGTCGATGATAGCCCGGTTAATGACCTGCCTAGGCCCCTGCTTTAATGGCTCTTGATAGCCCAGCCCATTCGTTTCCGTATCGGTGAAAAAAATGTGTCTGTATCCCCCTTGGTCGGGAGCCTTTAGTGCTGGGCTGGAGTTTTATCAAGATCACAACACACTCAACCCGCGCCGGGAGTCTTTTGGTTTTTAGGGACTAAAAGACATATTCGTCTACGCTACCTATTTTAGGGTGAAGCGACTGACTGACTGACTGATAGGTAGGCTCAATTCAGTAATTCGCCTGTGTCTTGTTTCTTTACTGAGGCGTTTGTATGTTCAAAAAAAATTTTAAGCAGGCACGTACCCGAGCCGTTTTTTTAACCACTTGTCTTGCCGCTTCAGTGGTAAACGCCGCTACTGACACGACGTATCCAGATGCTGCTGCCAGCAACCCTGCAACAATGGGCTGGATGGTCGGTTCGCCTCCGCCGCCGGACCGGATCATTCGCTTTGCCGATGGCAGTTATTTCAAGTTCCCGGCCATGCGTTGGAGCGTCTCAAATTTCCGTCAATTAATGCCCACCACCAATGTTTCACGAGGTTTGAATGCCCCGGTTCCGTTAGCCCAGGCGTTACGTACCGATATCGACAAATTGACGTTTACGCCTTTAGGTAGCAAGCAACCCATGACATGGGAGCAATCGCTTGCGGCCAACTACACCGATGGCATCGTGGTGTTGCATCGCGGGAAAATTGTTTACGAACGTTATTTCGGTGTACTCAACCCGCAAGGTCAACACGCGGCAATGTCGATGACCAAATCAGTTGTGGGCACAATGGGTGCCATGCTGGTAGCCGATGGCACCCTGGATGCCAATAAGCATATTGCTGACTACGTGCCTGAGTTGGCCAAGTCGGCATTTGGTAATGCGACTCTGCGCCAAGTGTTGGACATGACCACGGGACTTGATTACAGCGAAGATTATGCCGACCCGGATGCTGAAGTCTGGAAGCACTCGATGGCGGGCAACCCGCTGCCAAAACCCAAGGGTTACACCGGCCCACAAACCTACATGGAGTATTTGCAAACCGTCCAACCTCTGGGTGAGCACGGGAAAGCATTTGCTTATAAAACGGTTAACACCGATGTACTGGGTTGGGTGATTGCCCGAGTGACTGGACGGAATGTCGCTCAGTTGTTATCAGAAAAAATCTGGCAGCGCCTGGGGGCTGAGCAGTCCGCCTATTTCACCGTCGACTCGATTGGCACGCCTTTCGCGGGAGGGGGTTTGAATACCGGGCTGCGCGATATGGCACGGTTTGGTGAAATGATCCGCAATGAGGGTCAGTATTTGGGGCAGCAAATTGTGCCCAAGTCAGTCATTGATGATATTCGTGCCGGAGGGGATAAAGCAGCTTTCGCCAAAGCTGGCTATGACTTGCTCAAGGGTGGCAGCTATCGAGATATGTGGTGGGTCACTCATAATCCAGACGGTGCTTTTATGGCTCGCGGCGTTTACGGGCAACGCACGTACATCGACCCCAAGGCCGAGATGGTCATCGTGCGTTATGCCTCCAATCCTGTTGCCAGTAACGCGGCAAACGACCCGGTCACCATTCCGGCCTTTGAGGCGGTGGCACAGCTGCTGATGAAGCATCCAGACTAAACGCGAGCTCTAACTTACGGCTTTAGGCTTACATGACACTGACAGTTACAGTTCTTCGTCTACCCTATAGTTTCAACGCCTGAATGAAGGAGGACTTACTGATGCTCGCGCAACTGCCACCAGCCTTACAGAAACTTCAGCTTCCATTACGCCTAAAGCTTTGGGACGGACTCGAGTTTAATCTCGGTCCTTCACCCAGTGTCACCATTGTGGTCAAGGATCCACAAATCGTGTCTGAGTTTACGCACCCCAGTCTTGACCTTTTGGGCACTGCGTTTGTTGAAGGGCGACTCGAACTCGAGGGCTCCATTAGCGAAGTGATTCGAGTCTGCGATGAACTGAGCCAAGCGTTAGTGGAAGACGAAGGCCAGGCGCCGGTACGCACCGTCCATGACAAGGCCATGGATGCGGCGTCCATTTCTTATCATTACGACCTGTCCAACGAGTTTTACCAGTTATGGCTCGATCGAGACATGGCCTATTCCTGCGGTTATTTTGAAACGGCCGAAGAAAGCCTTGATGAGGCACAGCAGGCAAAATTCCGTATTTTGTGCCGCAAGCTTCGCCTAAAACCCGGTGAGTACTTATTGGATGTGGGCTGCGGCTGGGGTGGTCTGGCACGGTTTGCAGCGCGTGAATTTGGGGTCAAGGTGTTTGGTATTACCTTGAGCAAAGAACAATTGGCTTTGGGGCGCGAGCGCGTTAAAGCCGATGGTCTGCAGGACAAGGTTGATCTGCAACTGCTTGATTACCGTGATCTGCCCCAGGATGGCCGATTCGACAAAATTGTTAGCGTAGGTATGTTTGAGCATGTGGGGCACGCTAACCTGCGCGAGTACTGTGAAATTCTGTCCAAGGCAGTACGTGAAGGTGGTTTGGTGATGAACCATGGTATTACCGCCAAGCACACGGACGGTCGTCCTGTGGGCCGTGGGGCAGGGGATTTCATCGATCGCTATGTATTCCCCAACGGCGAGTTGCCGCATCTGTCCATGATGACGGCCGAGATCAGTGAGGCCGGGCTGGAAGTGGTCGATGTCGAAAGTTTGCGCCGGCATTATGCGCGCACGCTGGAGCACTGGAGTCAGCGCCTGGAAAACAATCTTGAGGCCGCGGCCAAGTTAGTCCCCGAGAAAACCTTGCGGATTTGGCGGTTGTACTTGGCCGGCTGTGCGTACGCTTTTGCCCACGGCTGGATTAACATCGATCAAATTTTGGCGACTAAACCCTACGCAGATGGGTCACTTGAGTTGCCACTGACACGAGATGATATTTATCGCTGAGGCTGAAATTGCCACGTGATAGGGACCGGATTCTCGACCGGGTTGGTTTCCTGGATGAAGGTTCCGTATTGCAACGGGATGTTCTGATCCACTTGAGCAAGGGCTTTCTGTTTGAATGTCAGAGAGCCTTTTGTAAAGGTCAGATCGTGTCGGGCAACATTCCCGCCCCAATCGGGTGAGGGCAGTGAGATGTAGCTGACGCTATATTGAGCATCGGTAAAATCCCCCTCGACCACATAGACGCCGTAGTGGTTTTCACCTGGAGAAATGATTTTGTATAGGCCGTTGTCGTAGTAATACAACACGGCCTCTTCAAATGGTTTCTCGCTGTACATCTTTTTATAGTGAAGTCGATGGATGTAGGTGGGCTTTCCAACTTCTACGGCAATCGTGGGTTGGGTCGCTACCACCGCGGGTTGGGCGTGGGCGAGTGAGGTCACGCTGAATAACAATCCCATCAACGATAATTTCATCTTTTGTCCCTATGCACATAATGAGCGGCCGGTTTGGCCGGGCCGCTCAGCTTAGGTAATGAAGATGAAAACGTCTGGGCTGTACTCAGCTTTCAGCCATGACCTACTCAAAACACTGATTTTGCCTACGCAGTCTATAAGACTGGCGAGACCAAACGTGCCACGCGCATCGCCAATTGTTGTAAGCGGTGGGTCGCTTTTATATCCGCTTCGGTTATCTCTTTAGCCAGCGCAAAATCATCGAGCAGCATGTGTTCAACTTCTGTGGCGAACGCATCGTCTACGGTGAGTAGCATCACTTCAAAGTTAAGGCGGAACGAGCGGTTGTCCATATTGGCACTGCCAATGGCGCTGATTTCGTTATCGATTAACACCACCTTCTGATGCACAAACCCGGGCTGGTATCGAAAGATTTTTACACCCGCGCGCACGGCTTCAAAGGCATACAAGCTTGACGCTGCGTAGACAATTTTGTGATCCGGTCGAGACGGTATCAAAATGCGCACATCTACCCCGCGTAACACGGCCAGCCTCAAGGCAGAGAACACCGCCTCATCAGGTACGAAGTAAGGGGTTGTAATCCACACCCGTTCGTTAGCCGCGTGAATGGCTTCAACAAAAAATAGGGAGCACGTTTCATAAGGATCGGCAGGACCGCTGGCTAGAAATTGGCACAGTACGCCGCCTTCCGGATAGCTTTGTGGAAGGATCAGTGGTGGTAATTTCCGAGCTGCCCAAAACCAGTCCTCAGCAAATGATTCCTGCAAACAGGCCACCACCGGCCCACTGACTTCAACATGGGTATCTCGCCAAGGGGACAGCGGCGGCTTGGCCCCCAAGTACTCATCCCCTACGTTATGGCCACCTACAAACCCTTTGGTGCCATCGACCACAACGACTTTACGGTGATTGCGAAAGTTGACCTGGAATCGGCTGATCCATCCGCCGCGGGTGGCAAATGCCTGAGCCTGTACACCGCCTGCGCGAAGTGTCTCGGCATAAGCATTGGGTAAGGAGTGGCTTCCAATGCTGTCATAGAGCAGGTGGACAGCGACGCCTTGTGCGGCTTTTTCCAGTAGCAGGGCATGTAACTTCATGCCTAGTTCGTCATCGTGGATGATAAAAAACTGAACCAGCACCACTTCTTTAGCTTCGCGAATGGCGCCGAAAATAGCGTCAAACGTTGCCGTGCCATTAATCAGCAAGCGCACTGAGTTGTTTGCCAGGCAGGGCATACGTCCCAATCTTGGCATCGCCCTGAGAGATGTATAGGCAGCAGACTTTCGGGCGGCCAGGGCTTCTTCAACCCAGGGCCTCCAGTTCAGATCAATGATCGCTTCACGCATTTCCTGATTGGCATCGCGACGAGCGCGAATGTAATCGTCGAATGTGCTGCGGCCAAAAATCAGATAGGGGATCAAGGTGAAGTAGGGAATGAAGAAAAGAGACATTGCCCAAGCTATTGAGCCCTGCGCCGTTCTGACGGTGAGTATTGCATGCACAGCAGCAATTAAGCCTAGGCTGTGGACCAATAAAATTAGGTATCCGAAAAAGTGCGGGCCTAGATAATCCATGCGTATCCTTGCTCCTCAAAGTTCAATGCTTAGTACAACAGACCATGTTCTGCTATGAATGTCCTAATACTTTACGGCTGCAACCTCGGCCAATTTTCAGCGTCTAATACGGATAATCCCGTAGGAGTGACTCGATGAATGTTCGTCTGCTTGGACTAATTTTGGCCGGTGGTATTTCTCTCCCAATGGCTGCTCAGGCCCAGATGCTACAACCCGGTCTCTGGGAAGTGACCTCCAGTAACATGCAAGTAGATGGCCAGCAGTTGCCTGATTTGCAGCTAATGCTTGGCCAGTTACAGAGCATGATGACGCCTGAGCAAAAAGCGCAGTTGGAGAACCAGGGTCTGACTATGGGGGGCAAAGGCGTTCGAGTATGTCTAACGCCTGAGCAGGTTCAGACCAACGATATTCCGTTGACTGACCCCAAGTCCGGTTGTACTCAGCAGATTACTGAGCGTAGTGGAAATCAGTGGAAGTTTCGCTTTAGTTGCCCAAAAGCTCAGGGGGCAGGCGTTGCAACTTTTGCCGGCGATCGTGAGTTCACCACGCAGGTGAGTGGTACGTTCAATGCGACTGGTATTCAGCAAAAAGGCAGTATGGATACGCGCGCAGTTTGGCTAGGACAAAACTGTGGAGCTGTTAAACCACGCGCCTGATGCAATGTAGTTCGGCAGCTTAATACGCTGCTGAACTCCTGATATCAAACATCCCCATCCCAGCGACTCTCCGCCACGGCATCATGGCTGTGCAAGCTTTCAGCATGTACCACTTTCAGATGAAAACTCTTCACATCCTGGAGAGTTTTGAGTGCCCCGTTCAAACGCCGCGCGGCATCCTCGCAGAACATTAGATTCTGGCCATTGGCCAAGGCGAAGGCCTGCTCATCTGCGCGCTTAACCGCAGTTTGTACGGCCGTCCCCAAGGCGCTTTCAGCCGTATCAATCATCAAGTTGATCGGTAACTCCTCCGTATCGACATTGAGTGCAACCTTTAGGTGAGCAGTGCTTCTCTGACTATGTGGTGTCGCTACGATCCCTTCAGAACTGCCTAACCACGAGAGCACATCGGCATGCAGTAATGCTCGATTGGCAAAGTCCTCTATAAATTGCTGCTGAATCAATTGGCGAGCCAAAGCTGCTGAGCAGGGGCATGTTGATGAATAGTTCACTTCGACATTTAGTTCCACGTGGAACATTCCATTTTTCAAGGATGCGTCGATACACACCGGATAGCTTTTCCAGCCACTCAGTGGGCTGACCAGTGCGGGCCGTTTCAGCATTACTTGAGTGTGGAGCCGTAGATAAGCGCAGATGGATAAGTCGTCGTGACTATCCAGAAATTGCTGAAGAATTTCTTTTAAAAGTGGCGGGTTCAAGGGCTGCGAGTCGAGTACTTCTAGCGCTAAATATAGGCGCGACATATGAATCCCGCGTGCCTCTCCGTCATCCAGGCTGACTCCTGCATCGGCAGTGGCTGTATTTTTCTGTCCATTAATAAACACGGGTAGTGCAATGCCGCACATACCCACCCAGTTTAGTGGCAGCGCTTGAAGGGTGTTTTGTGAGGCAACATCGGGAAGGGTTAAGGCATTCATAAGGAGCACCAGTCAGAAAATGGGTTTGTTACAAGATAACAATAACGGCGAAATGTATTGTTATAATGTATCATTATTCGCAGCCAATGATGGCTGTGACTCGAAGCGGGCGTTTTGACCTGCTAACCCTGATGAGGAACTCCCATGCCCAAACGCCTTCCGGTGACAGTGTTGTCAGGTTTTCTCGGTGCAGGAAAAAGCACTCTGCTGAATTATATTTTGCGCAACCGCGACGACATGCGCGTGGCAGTTATCGTCAATGACATGAGTGAAATCAATCTGGATGGCGGCGAGGTTCAGCGTGATGTAACGCTGAATCGAGCAGAAGAAAAACTGGTTGAAATGAGCAACGGCTGCATCTGTTGCACCTTACGTGAAGACTTGTTGGAAGAAGTCAGCAAGCTGGCAAAAGAGGGTCGGTTTGATTATTTATTGATCGAATCAACGGGGATCTCAGAACCCTTGCCCGTGGCGGAAACTTTTACCTTTCGCGACGATGCGGACCAAAGTCTGAACGATATAGCGCGACTGGATACCATGGTCACTGTCGTTGATGGTCTTAACTTTTTGCTGGATTTTCAGGCGGCTGAAAGCTTGGCATCCAGGGGTGAAACGCTGGGTGAAGACGATGAGCGCTCAATTACCGATTTATTGATTGAGCAAATTGAATTCGCTGACGTTATTTTGATCAGCAAAATTGATCTCATCAGCCGTTGTGATCGCGAAGAGTTGATTGCCATTCTTGAGCGGTTGAACGCTCAGGCAGAAATCATTCCAATGGTGATGGGCGAAGTACCCCTCACCAAAATCCTTAACACGGGGCGCTTTGACTTTGAACGCGCGGCTGAGGCTCCGGGTTGGCTAAAAGAGTTACGTGGTGAGCATGTGCCCGAAACCGAGGAGTATGGAATTGCTTCAACGGGCTATCGTGCGCGGCGTCCATTTCATCCAGAACGTTTTTTTAATTTTATCGACCGCCCTTGGAGTAACGGAAAATTACTGCGCTCCAAAGGTTTCTTCTGGCTTGCCAGTAAGTATCAGGAAGCGGGGAACTGGTCGCAGGCAGGCGGTTTGATGCGTTATGGATTTGCTGGCCGGTGGTGGCGTTTTGTAGCACGTGATCAATGGCCCCAAGACTTGGATGCCAAGGCAGAAATCCTTCAAAAGTGGCTGCCTGAGACGGGCGATTGTCGTCAGGAGCTGGTGTTTATCGGTCAGCATATCGATTTTAACCGTCTGAAAATTGAACTCGATGCCTGTTTGCTCACGGATGCAGAAATGACATTGGGTGTTGAGGGGTGGGCACTCCTGAACGATCCTTTTGGCGAGTGGCATGATGAGGTGGCGGCATGATCAATGCGCCCGTGCTTAACGCTGTGCCGCGACCTCAGCAGGTGAGCGGTCACAGCCCAGAAATTCTTGCGGGTGTTCTCGACAACTCAACTAACCTGAGTATTTGGCAGCGCCAACTACCCGTCCATATTGTCAATTTTGCAACGCTGTTGTTGTCTTTAGAGGAGCCCTTGAGTGACGCAATTAGCCTGAATATATCAGACGAACGGTCATGCCCGAGCCTCATACACTTGGCTTCTCGTTTTAAAGACCTGGAAGGCTTTGAAGGGTTTATAGCCGACATTGAGTGGCTGGTCAGTGCATATGCGTGCCTGCTGGGCGCGAAACGCATAGGGCTGCGTCTCAGGGCCTTGGATAAGGCTATGTGCCCACGGTTTCATGTCGATCATGTGCCAGTACGACTTATTACCACCTATGCGGGGCCGGGGAGTCAGTGGTTGAAGGAAGGCGTGTTGGAGCGTCGGCTTTTAGGTCAATTACCTGCCGAATCTATAGAAATTGCACAGATTGAAGTCATCAAGACAGGCGAAGTGGCCTTGCTCAAGGGAGAGAAGTGGCAAGGCAACGAAGGTTTTGGGCTTATTCATCGTTCGCCGACTGTAGCAGTGGGTGAGCGCCGCCTGATTTTGACCCTCGATTGGCTTGCTTAAATACGCGCTCTCGTCAGCTGAAGTCGCTGCCTTCGTTCCCGGCAGCGACAAGTTGTGTATTGAGGCATATTGATTGCTTCGATCAACACAGAAGCTGGCAATAATGCTGCAGAACATTCCTACCCATGTGATTGCCGGGCCATTGGGTGCTGGTAAAACCAGTCTGATTCAGCATCTGATGGCCCACAAACCTGCTCACGAACGCTGGGCAGTTCTGGTCAATGAGTTTGGTCAAATTGGCCTGGACGCGGCGCTGATGAGCCAGGGGGACGACACCATTGGTATTGCTGAAGTGGCTGGCGGATGCATCTGTTGTGTCAATGGTGCACCCTTTCAAATTGGCCTGAGCCGCTTGTTGCGCAAGTCTCGTCCCAACCGGCTCTTTATTGAACCGTCGGGTTTAGGCCATCCCATACAAATTCTAAAGCAACTCAGTAAGGCTCCCTGGCGAGGCGTTCTGGCTTTGCAACCCTGCGTCATGGTGCTCGATGCGCAAGCGATGGCGCAGGGCAAGCGCTTGCCTGAAACCCAGCAAAAAGCCCTCGAAATCGCCGGTTTAGTGGTCATGAATAAATCTAATAGTGTCCAAATCGAGCAACGTGAACAGATTGCATACAGCCTGCCAAAGTGCCCTGTTTTATGGGTTGAACATGGCTGCATCCCTTTAAATACGCTGCCTGCAGCCGGTATGAATTGTATTCATCCTGTGGATAAGTCGTTGATTTATAAGGATTTAGTTCATGTTAATGGTCTATTTATGAAGCCTGAAATCCCTATTGTGACGACTCAGGCTGAGGCTGAAGGCTGGAGTATTGGATGGCGCTGGCATCGGGCCGCGCAGTTTGATTCAAGTCAGTTGCGCCTGTGGCTCGAAAGCCTCGATTGGCGTCGTGCGAAGCTGATTGTCCGCACCTCTACGGGCTGGTTTTCAACTAATTCTGTGGATAACGTCATTGAGCATTGGAAATCCACTGAGTGGCGCACGGATTCGCGCATTGAGCTCATCTTTAACCACCCCCAAGACGCGGAACGCCTAAAAAATGGCCTGGAAAATTGCCTGGTGCGGCCCGAGAAATGAGGTGTGTAGGGGGGAGGGCTGTAGGGCGTCGGTCTTTAAATGCTGATTATTAGTGGGTTCTGTGCTGGTAAAATTGTCCTACAATAAAAACTGTATGGCACCTATTCTTGTGATAGAACCATTCGAAATGGCTCTATCTCAATGCTTTCAGGCGTTATTAAGTGACGTTCACAGGTGCTCGTGCAGAGTTATCCACAGGCATTGCGCCTGTTCGATATCAGTGAGGGGTTTTACGGTGTTCCTGACGCCATTGGCTTAACTCAATGACGTTGGCGCTGGGAGGGATTTCACTAACATCCGGCTCAGACCCGTTTGGGATCGGGTAGGGTGGCAGGTCAATTTTTGCACTATGAGCCCCGAATTGGGTGATGGTCCCGGTATGGCGATGTTCACCTGTGACGGTGAACTCAAAGTTATACACACGGGCCAGGCGTTTGCGGCCATGAGCATCGGCAATAAAGCCGATTTTCTTAAGCGCAACGTTTTCATCCAGCAATTCGATATCAAGATTCTTGCAGTGCTGTTTGACCCGCGCCAGTGCACGTTCACGCAGGCCGTGGTTGTGCCATAGCCAGGCGGCACCTGCGGCTAATAGCATCAGCACAAACATATTTCCAAGGGTCAGCATTAACGTGCGCTCCAACAGATTGGGTTCAGCTTAACTGCGTCTTCAGTCTGTCGTATAGGTTGTGTTTAGTCGCATACTGCGCGGCTTGAATCCATCCGCAGTCTGGAATCCGGCATGAAACGTACACCTCATCTACTCGCCATCCAATCTCACGTGGTTTTCGGCCATGCCGGAAATAGCGCTGCCGTGTTTCCTATGCAGCGCGTCGGGGTAAATGTCTGGCCCTTGAACACCGTACAGTTTTCCAATCACACGCAGTATGGCCAGTGGGCAGGTGAAGTGCTTGCCCCTGAGCAGATTCCGGCGTTGGTTGAGGGTATTGCGGCTATTGGCGAGTTGGGCAACTGTGATGCCGTTCTGTCCGGCTATTTGGGCAGTGCCGCTCAAGGTCGGGCAATTCTTAGTGGCGTAGCACGTATCAAATCAGTAAACCCGCATGCGTTATACCTCTGTGATCCGGTAATGGGGCACCCTGAAAAAGGTTGCATCGTAGCGCAGGAGGTCAGTGATTTTCTGCTTGAAGAGGCCGCTGCTATGGCCGACTTTCTGTGCCCTAATCAGTTGGAACTGGATAGCTTTTGCGGTCGTCACCCGCAATCATTACTGGATTGCCTGGCGATGGCCCGCAGTTTGCTGTCACGCGGTCCCAAGGCGGTATTGGTGAAGCATTTGTCCTATCCCGGTAAGCCGACAGATAATTTCGAGATGCTGCTGGTGACCGCAGAGGGCAATTGGCACTTGACCCGTCCATTGCTGGCGTTTCCGCGTCAGCCTGTGGGTGTAGGCGATCTGACCTCTGGGTTGTTTTTAGCGCGTGTGTTGCTAGGCGACAGCCTTGTGGCTGCATTTGAATTTACCGCCGCTGCGGTGCATGAGGTCTTGCTGGAGACTCAGGCCTGCACCAGCTATGAGTTGCAACTGGTGCGTGCTCAGGACCGTATCGCTCATCCGCGAGTGCGGTTTGAGGCAGTACCTATCAACCTGTAGAGAGGCGAGTCGGACTGTAGGGAGCGACTGTGTTCGCACCCTACAAAGAGTTTTTACATCGTGTCGTCTTTCAATTCCTGATAGCGTTTTTCCAGCTCTTGACGGATCTGGCGACGCTGTTTGCCCTGAATAAAGCGGCGTTTGTCTTCGCTGTTTACGGGTTGCAAGGGCGGCACGGCAGCTGGTTTACGATCGTCGTCCACGGACACCATAGTGAAAAAGCAGCTATTGGTGTGGCGTACAGAGCGTTCACGAATATTTTCAGTAACGACTTTAATGCCGACTTCCATCGAGGTGTTGCCGGTGTAATTGACCGACGCCAGGAAGGTCACTAGCTCGCCGACGTGAATAGGCTCGCGAAATATCACTTGGTCTACTGACAAAGTGACCACATAACGGCCGGCATAGCGGCTGGCGCAGGCGTAAGCGACTTCGTCGAGGTACTTGAGCAGGGTTCCGCCGTGAACATTGCCTGAAAAGTTGGCCATGTCCGGGGTCATCAAGACCGTCATCGAGAGTTGGGCGTTTCCGGGTTCCATAGCAGCAGGCTCGCGGTAGTGTTGCAGCATTGAAATGGGTACCTCTGCGGATACTTGTCGAGTTTTGAAACAGTCATTAACGGGACGTTGTTGCTTTAGCAGCCGTCACGCTCATCTGTATCTGTTTCCATATATTGCACTGCCTTTCTAGAAGAAGTCGCGGTGTTAACCTGCAAAAGCCCGATAAGCGGGTAATTCCTACAACACAAACGGTCTATACACACAGTCATAAAGACTGCGTCCGACGTTCTGTGGCAGCGAAACACTCAAAAGGAGCACCACGCCATGCATGCCATCAGTTTTATTCAGGATCTGGCAGTGATCATGCTGGTCGCAGGTGTGGTGACAATTCTTTTTCACCGATTCAAGCAACCCGTGGTGCTTGGCTACATTGTGGCCGGATTTATTATTGGCCCACATACCCCGCCTTTTGGCTTGATTCATGATGAGCAAACGATCAAGACCCTTGCTGAACTGGGGGTGATTTTCCTGATGTTTTGCCTGGGCCTGGAGTTCAGCCTTCGTAAGCTATTCAAGGTAGGGGCCACGGCTTTCATCGCAGCGTTCATGGAAATTACGCTGATGATCTGGATTGGCTACGAAATTGGCCGCTGGTTCGATTGGAACACCATGGACTCGCTTTTTTTGGGCGCGATTTTGGCCATCTCTTCGACCACGATCATCGTTAAGGCCCTTAATGACCTCAAGATGAAAAACGAGCGCTTTGCGCAGCTGATTTTTGGCGTGTTGATCGTTGAGGATATTTTGGGTATCGGAATAATTGCGTTGCTGTCGAGCATTGCGGTGAGCGGAAGCGTGAGCCCTGAAGAGGTTTTTTCGACCGTCGGCAAACTTTCTTTATTCATGATTGTGGCATTGGTCATAGGCATCTTGCTGGTACCAAGGGTGCTGGCGTATGTGGCCCGCTTTGAAAGTAATGAGATGCTGTTGATCACCGTGCTAGGCCTGTGTTTTGGCTTTTGCCTGTTGGTGGTCAAGCTGGAATACAGCATGGTGCTCGGCGCGTTTTTGATCGGCGCTATCATGGCTGAATCACGACAACTGCTGAAAATCGAGCGCCTGATCGAGCCTGTGCGGGATCTATTCAGTGCGATTTTCTTTGTCGCGATAGGCCTCATGCTCGACCCGGTCATTCTGTGGGAGTACGCCCTGCCAATACTGGTCATCACCTGTGCGGTGGTCCTGGGCAAGATGCTTTCTTGCGGGTTGGGAGCCTTTATCGCCGGTAATGACGGGCGCACCTCGTTGCGAGTCGGGATGGGGCTGTCGCAGATTGGCGAGTTTTCTTTCATCATCGCAGCGCTGGGTATGACGTTACAGGTCACCAGCAGCTTTCTGTACCCCGTAGCGGTCGCTGTGTCCGTGTTGACGACCCTGATGACCCCTTACTTGATTCGTGCCGCAGACCCGCTCTCGCTCAAGCTGGCGCAGGTCATGCCCAAGCGTGTGTCTCGGGTTTTGGGGATGTACGGCGAATGGCTTCGCAGTATTCAGCCGCAGGGGCAGGGCGCGCTTCTGGCTGCCATGATCCGCAAAATTCTGCTGCAGGTTGGGGTTAACCTGGCGTTGGTGATCGCTATTTTCTTTGCCGGTGGGTATTTCGCGCCAAGAATCGCCGAGTATTTACAGGGTTGGATGATTAAATCGAGCTGGCAACACGGGCTGATCTGGGGAGCTGCCTTGTTGTTGTCATTGCCGTTCCTGATCGCGGCTTATCGCAAGCTCAAGGCGCTTTCGATGTTGCTGGCAGAGATGGGGGTCAAGCCGGAAATGGCAGGGCGCCATACACAACGAGTACGTCGGATCATTGCTGAAGTCATCCCGATCCTGTCGTTGCTGGTGATATTTCTACTGTTGTCAGCGTTGTCGGCCAGTATTTTGCCCACCAATGAGTTGCTGATCGGGATTGCGGTTGTGGCGGCGGGGGTTGCTGCGGTGTTGTGGCGCTGGTTTATTCGGGTTCATACGCGCATGCAGGTGGCGTTGCTGGAGACGCTTGATAACCATAAAGAGGGCGGCCATTGATGGTGCCCTGCGCTCTGTAGAAGCGAGCAAGCTCACGGTCGTGTTGCGGGAGCCTTGCGCTCGTTTCTACAGAGTTTCACTGCATGCAGGTATCAGCTTTCCAGCCAGACATCCCGGGCCCAGTGCCAGACCGATTCCCAAGTTTCTTCGGTCACCAGTTCTTCTTCGCCAGACCACAGCACCACAGTGCCGTCTTCTTCAACACAGTAGTAGTCGTCGCCGTCCTGACAAATCGGGATCAGTTCGCGGGGCACGCCCAGATCCCATGCAGTGGCTGCCACTTCAGGCAGGTAGGTATGGGACTGTGGATCCGTCACGGTAACGGGCTCCAGGCTGCCATACACCACGTCGCTGACGGTCAGCAAAAACTCTTTGAAGACAAACGGAATGTCGATGAACAGTTGTTCTTCGATTTCTACCAGTTGGTCTTCATCTGGCAGTTCCAGGGGAACCGGCACAGGCTCATTCTTTTCACGTAGTTCTTCGATGATCTCTTCCACGACCTCTATCCTCATACTCTATGGCGCGGTTTTATAAGACGCGCTTTATACAGTAGCTTGTTATAAGTGCAATCGTGAAATGCAAAGCCCCGGACAAGTCCGGGGCTTTGATTACAACATGTGATATGCGCAGATCAGCCGTTTTGGCGGATACCGGCCACCAGCCAAGGCTGGTTCTCACCTTGCTGGCGCTCCATGTTCCAGCTCTCGCTGAAAGCTTCGCCCTGATCAAAACGCGATGTTTTCGAAATACCGCTGAATGTCAGTGTGGCGATGGTCTTGTCGGCGCGATCATCCAGGCCGTCCAGTTGCACGGTCAGGTTGTCGATGTAGGTGGACTGGAAGCCATCACCCAGATCAGCGCGCTCACGCTTGAGGAAATCAAGCATTTGCGGTGTAACAAACTCGGCGATTTTATCCATTTCGTTGGCATCCCAATGCTGCTGCAGGGACTGGAAATGGTTACGTGCAGCGTCCAGGAAGTTCTGCTCGTTGAACCAGGCCGGAGCATTGATCACCGGGCGTGCTGCCGGGGCGGCTGAACCACCGCCGAAGATCGACGATGTGGCTGGCTTGGCATCGAACACTTCCCGTTGCATCGAGGCTGGGCCCGCTGGAGCCATCATGTCAGCCGCCTGGTGCTTGCGGCGACGGGCGGCAATGAAGCGGAAGATCAGGAAGGCAATGACCGCCATGATCAAGATGTCGAAGAACTGCATGCCCTGGAAGCCACCGCCCATGAACATGGATGCAAGCAGGCCACCGGCAGCGAGGCCAGCCAGAGGGCCTAACCAGCGCGAAGCACCACCGGCTTTAGCGGCAGCGCCTGCAGCAGCAGGGGCTGCAGCGGGTGCGGCTTGACGAGTTTGGTGGCTAGGGGCCGAGCCAAAGCTTTTGCCACCGCCAAAGCGTTTGGCGTTAGCGTCGAGGCTCATCGTTAAACCGATGCACAACGCCATGGCGATGCTAAGAAAACGTTTCATAAAGGGAATTCCCATTTGTGGATGACACGCGCGCCATGTTGCACAGGTGAAGGTTGGCTGGCTAGCGGTGAAGTGTTTCGGGCTTTTGCCTAATAGCGTGTAGGAGACTTCTGTTTAATTTGTAGTCGATGTCTCTGGCATCCCAGCCAAAGCCAATGAAGCTACAAAAGGTTTAGCGTTTTAACGCCAGTAGCACGACACCCCCTGTAATCAGTCCGATGCCGGCCCATTGTCGCAGGTCGAGTTTTTCACCCAAAAGCAGTACGCCAATGATAGCCACCAGCACCACGCTAAGCTTGTCCACAGGCGCAACCAGTGACGCTGGGCCCAGTTTCAAGGCGCGGAAATAGCACAGCCATGACGCCCCTGTCGCCAATCCTGATAGCAGCAGGAACAGATAGCTGCGCCCGGAAATTGAACTCAACGACTGGTATTGGCCCGTGGCATAAACAATCAACGCCAAACTGGCCAGTACCACGACGGTGCGTAGTAACGTGGCGAAATCAGAATTGACATGCTCGATACCCACCTTGGCAAAAATCGCAGTCAGCGCCGCAAAGGTGGCCGACAGGAGGGCCCAGAATGTCCAGGAAGAAAAGAAACCTGAGCCCATATTACCCACCTTATCGTCAGCTAGCTGTCCCGCGGCTGTCAGACCGCTTCAAGTTTGGCGTAGCCCATCATTAGCCACTTGCTGCCTTCCGGGAAGTTCACTTGAACCCGTGCCTGGGCGCCAGCGCCTTCGAAATTCAGGATCACGCCTTCGCCGAACACCGCGTGACGGACCAGTTGACCCAGCTTGAACTCGGTTTCGGGAATATCCGAACCGCCAAACAAGGTGCTGGCGCTTTGCTTCTGACCACCGCCGAAAGGACGGCTGACACTGTTGGACAAGCGAACTTCCTGTATCAACCCTTTTGGTATCTCGCGCACGAAGCGTGAAACCTTGTTGTAGGTTTCACTGCCGTAGAGGCGACGGGTTTCAGCATAGGTCATCACCAGGTTTTGCATCGCGCGGGTGATGCCGACATAGGCCAGACGGCGTTCCTCTTCAAGGCGGCCGGGTTCTTCAAGGCTCATCTTGTGCGGGAACAGGCCCTCTTCCATGCCCACAAGAAACACATACGGGAACTCCAGGCCTTTTGCGCTGTGCAGCGTCATCAACTGGATACCGTCTTCGTGTTCTTCTGCCTGAGTGTCGCCAGCCTCCAGTGATGCGTGGCCAAGGAATGCGGCTAATGGCGAGAGCTCTTCGTCTTCTTCGTTGTTCTCGAAGTTACGTGCAGCGCTGACCAGCTCCTCAAGGTTTTCTACCCGGGCTTGGCCTTTTTCGCCCTTTTCGGCTTGATGGTAGGCAATGAGCCCGCTTTGCTCGATTACTGTTTGAGTCATGAGGTGAAGCGGCATCTCCATGACTTTTGCAGCGAGGCCTTCGATCAGCTCAATAAAGCCTGCGATAGCGCCCGAAGCACGACCAGGCAACGCTTTATTAGCGATGAGCTGGCGCATGGCTTCCCACATGGACACATCACTGTGACGGGCGTGCTCACGAATGGCTTCAACTGTTTTTTCGCCGATCCCGCGAGCCGGAACGTTAATGACTCGTTCCAGTGCCGCGTCGTTGCCACGGCCCTCCAGCAGTCGCATGTAGGCCATGGCATTTTTGATTTCAGCACGTTCAAAGAAGCGCTGACCGCCATAAATACGGTACGGAATACGTTCGCGAAGTAACGCTTCTTCCAGCACCCGTGATTGGGCGTTGGAACGGTACAAAATAGCGATGTCTTTATGAGCCAGGCCCGTTTTCAGGGCGCTTTCAATGGTTTCGACGACGTAGCGCGCTTCATCGTGTTCGTTGAAAGCCGCGTACAAATTAATCGCTTCGCCTTCGCCGCCATCCGTCCACAGTTCTTTACCCATGCGCCCACTGTTGTTGGCAATCAGGGCGTTGGCCGCTTTAAGAATGCCAGCAGTTGAACGGTAGTTCTGTTCCAGACGAATGGTTTCCGCATCCGGGAAGTCAGTGGAGTATTGGTAGATATTTTCAATCTTCGCGCCACGCCATCCGTAGATCGACTGATCGTCATCGCCCACGACCATCAAGCTGTCGCCGCCTTGTGCCAACAGACGCAGCCACGCGTATTGCACGGCGTTGGTGTCCTGGAACTCGTCCACCAGAATGTGCCGGAAGCGTTTCTGGTAGTGCGCCAGTAAGCCTGGGTTATCACGCCACAGATCCAGGGCGCGCAGGAGCAGTTCAGAGAAATCAATCACGCCTGCCCGCTGGCACGCAACCTCATAGGCCTCGTAAATGCTGCGCATGGTGGCCAGGAATAAATCACCACTGGCTTGAATGTGTTGTGGGCGCAGGCCTTCATCTTTTTGGCCGTTGATGAACCATTGCGCCTGCCGCACAGGCCAGCGCTGTTCGTCCAGCCCCAGTTCTCGGATCACCCGTTTGACCAAGCGTTGTTGGTCATCGCTGTCGAGAATCTGGAACGTCTGGCTCAGACCGGCTTCCTGCCAATGAGCACGCAGCAGGCGGTGTGCCAGGCCGTGGAAAGTACCCACCCACATACCGGCCGGGTTGATACCCATAAGCTGTTCGATGCGGTGGCGCATCTCGGCAGCGGCCTTGTTGGTGAAGGTCACCGACAGCACTGAGTGCGGGGACGCGTTTTCGACCTGGATTAACCAAGCGATACGGTGCACCAGCACACGGGTTTTGCCGGAACCTGCGCCGGCCAGAACCAACTGACGCCCGACACTGGCCGTGACGGCCTGACGTTGGGCATCGTTGAGAGAATTTAACAAGAGAGAGAGATCATCGCGCATCTGAGCATTCTAGGGCGCGCGGCCAACCCCGGCAAACCCCAATGCCGATCGGCCCCGCCTTATTTTGTCGTCCGTAAGGCTGTTTATATGAACAGTCATACAGAGGGGTATGCCTTTATTTGAATAGTTTGGGGGAATTGGATCCATTCATAAGCGTTTTATCCCGTTTGGACATATGCATTGCTTGTGTATGCTCGGGGGTACTTTTAGTCACCCTCTTATAAGAATTATGCTGATGATTCAGGGTTTTAGCTCGCTGGGTACTTCTTTCGGCATAGGCGCTGGGTGTTTGCTGTCCTTAGGCGCTGTTCTTGTCTGGCAAGTCAAAAAACGCTATGTCGCAGGGAATGCGCAGCAACAAAAACTCTTGGATGATCTGCAACTCGCCAATGCTCGCAGCGAGCAATTAAACGCTGTGCTTGCCCGAGAAATAGAGCAACGGCGTTTAGCGGCCACTGTGTTTGAAGCAGCCAGTGAAGGCATCGTTATTCTTGATCCGGCTTACACCATACTGGCCGTCAACCAGGCATTTAGCTGTATCAGCGGTTATTCGGTTGAGGAGTTGGTTGGGCATCGAGTGATTGAACTGGCGTGCGGTCGCGACGCCTTTCGGCATTCTCTGACAATTCAAGGCTCGCTAGATCTGCAGGACAGTTGGCAGGGTGAGTTAGTTGAAGCCCGTAAAAACGGCGAGCTTTACCCGCAATGGTTACAACTCAAAGTGGTACGCGATGGCGCCGATACAATCAGCCATATCGTGGCATTCATAAGTGATCTTTCGGCGCGACGAATTTCTGAAGAGCGAGTGCGGCATCTCACTCATTTTGATGAACTGACGGGGTTGGCCAACCGCCTTTTGTTTAAAGAGCGCCTGGAAGAAGCCAATCAACGTTCGCGACCAGGTTCAAGCAGCCTCGCATTGCTGCACATCGACCTAGACCGTTTCAAACGACTCAATGACAGCCTTGGGCATGAGCTGGCCGACCAAGTGCTGCAACACGTCGCTGAGCGCATGAAAAAGGCCATGCCCGAGGCCGACACCATTGCGCGATTATCCGGCGACGAATTTGCGGTGTTGTTTGACACCTATGGCAGCTTGACCAGCTTGGCGCGTGTCACTACCCGGCTTTTAAGCAAGCTTGGCAGACCGCTGATGATCGACGGCCATGAATTGGTGATCAGTGCATCAATTGGCATCAGCTTAATGAATGACAGCGCTCGTGACAGTGCGATGTTGGTCAATCAGGCCAGTCAAGCCATGCAGCAAGCCAAGCACATAGGTGGCGGTACTTTTCAATTTTTCAGTCATAGCTTGCAACACAGCACACTTGAACGATTTCAGCTGGAAAATCAGCTGCGCAAGGCGATTGTCGAAGACCAGCTCAACGTGTTCTACCAGCCAAAGTTATGCCTGAAAACCGGTCGTCTGCATGCCGCTGAAGCGTTGGTGCGTTGGGACCATCCACAGTTGGGCAGCGTGCCTCCCAGCGACTTTATCGCACTGGCTGAAGAAACGGGGCTGATAGCTGCCATTGGCGAGTTCGTACTTCGTGAAGCCTGTCGACAGGCGTGTGAATGGCAGCGCGCAGGGCTGGCGCCGATACGGGTATCGGTGAACTTGTCGGGGCATCAGTTACGTCAAGGCAAGCTGGTCAGTCAGGTGCGACAAGTCCTTGAAGAAACCGGGCTGGCGCCGCACTGTCTTGAGCTTGAATTAACCGAAAGTCAGTTGCTCGATAATGTCGAAAGCGTAATTGTGGCCTTTCAACAGTTGCATGAGCTGGGGGTAAAGCTGGCGATTGATGATTTTGGCACCGGGTATTCGTCGCTCAGCTATCTCAAACGATTTGCTGTCGACTATGTGAAGATCGATAAGACCTTCATTCGCGGTGTAGGGCGTTGCAGTGAAGACGATGCAATCACCATTGCAATTATTGCGATGGCCCACAGCCTCGACCTGCAAGTGGTTGCCGAAGGGGTTGAAGACGAGACCCAGCTCGCGTTTCTTAAGCATCAGCAGTGTGACGAAGTGCAGGGGTACTTGATCAGCCGACCGGTTAACGCAACGGCTTTGGGTGATTTATTGCGCTGCGGTGTCGTTATTTTGTAGTGCTCAAAAGTGCGGCTTCACAGGGGGTACAGGTTTTTAGGTGACGTATTGGTTGGGCAAAAAGCGAATTCTTGTAGTATAACTACAAGATTGCTACATCCCCGGCGCCTGCCGCTTACAGACCGAGTCCAGTCATTTGAACCTGCTGCAACATATCGCCCAGTCACGCCACCTGTTACGTAAATCGGAACTCAAGGTTGCCGATCACGTGCTGCTTGATCCTGCGGCTGTAATGCACAGTTCCATGGCAGACCTTGCGCATAGCGTCGGAATCAGCGAACCCACTATCGTGCGTTTTTGCCGTGCGATAGGTTGTTCAGGGTTTCAGGATCTAAAACTCAAGCTTGCGCAAAGCTTGGCTGCGGGTGCCAGTTTTGGCCAATTTGCGATCCATGAAGACGATTCGGTTGCTGATTACAGCCTGAAAATCTTTGACACGACGTTGCACACGTTAATGGACGTGCGCGAGAAGCTTGACCCGGTTGCATTGCAAAGAGCCGTGACGGCCATGTCGCAAGCTCAACGTGTTGAGTTTTATGGTTTTGGAGCCTCGGGTGCTGTCGCAGCAGATGCTCAACACAAGTTCTTTCGCCTGTTACTGACGGCGGCTGCGTATTCTGACCCCCACATGCAAGCTATGTCGGCTGTGACGTTAAAGCCTACCGACGTGGCGATCTGTATTTCTCAGTCAGGCCGCTCCAAGGATTTGCTGATTTCCGCCAACCTGGTTCGCGAGAGTGGCGCTACGTTGATTACGTTATGTCCTAGCCAAACACCCTTGGCTGAACTGGCGACCATCAACCTTGCAATTGATGTGCATGAAGACACCGAAATCTATACTCCGTTAACCTCTCGTATTGCCCACCTGGTGGTGATTGATGTGCTGGCGATGGGCGTTGCCATGGCTCGCGGGCCGAGCTTGGTCAACCACCTCAAAAGCGTTAAACGTAGCCTTCGCAGTTTGCGCTTGTCGCCTAAATCGCTAAAAAGCCACGAAGATTAATAGCACGCTAACCGTCTCCCAAAGGGAGAGGGCTAGGGAGAGGGGATTTGGATTCAGCGTTCATTCCCCTGTCATCTCTTCTTCGCAATGCCGTCACAAACAAAGCGCATCGTAAAGCTCCCGTACACGCCTTGGGAGACTCGAAATGGCCCAGCCTTACGAAGAACGCAACAGCGCCGTCAAAACCCGCCGTCAGCAAGAAGACCAGCGCCGCATGGCTTTTCGTCGCGCGATCGAAGACCGTACGGACCAGCGTCAGCTGCGTCTGGAAACAGCCGATTACCCCGATCTCAACGGTCTCAATTACTGGCATACCGCCCCGGCAACTGACCGTCGAAGCGCTCAACCAACGCGCTGATTTGCTGGCGCTCCGTGCGTATAAATCCCAGAAATGCATGCGCCACGGGAGACAGACGTTTCGCCTTGGCCTGCACCACACACCAACTGCGATACAGCGGTAACTCCTCAACCGGCAACTCACGCAACAGGCCGGTCGCCAGTTCCAGGCTGACGGCGTGGCGGGTTAACAGCGCCACGCCCAATCCTGCAACCGCGCATTCGCGCTGCGATTCGTTGGATGACACTTCAAGGGTTTGACCGAAGTGCACACGCTTTTCTTTGAAATACTCTTCACACGCCAAGCGCGTGCCCGAACCTTGCTCACGCATCAGCAAGGTATACGGCTCCAGGTCTTGCAAATGCAGCGACCCGCGCTCACACAGCGGATGATCAGCAGGCGCTACCGCGACAATCGGATTATTCAAAAACGGCAAAAACTCCAGGCCCATGTCTTGCGGCACCATCGACATGATCACCAAATCATCACGGTTATCCGAAAGCCGACGAACCGCCTGTGCCCGGTTGACCACTGTGAGCTGCAAATTAACCTCGGGATGCTGGCGCTTAAACGCTGCAAATAAATGCGGCACAAAATATTTTGCACTCGATTCGATGGCTAATTTCAACTGGCCCTGCAACGAACCCAGCATGTCCGATAACTGCATATCGAGATTTTCAAGCCGCCCAAAAATGTCACGACTGGCTAACTGAAGCGCTTCAGCGGCTTCGGTCATGTACAGCTTTTTGCCTACGTAATCGAATAATGGCTGACCAATCAGCTCTTCCAACTGACGAATTTGTAGACTTACGGCGGGTTGCGTCAGCGACATTTCCTCTGCTGCTCGGCTGTAAGAGCGCAAATCACAGACTTCATTGAAGATCTGTAATTGTCGAAAAGTTATACGCATCAATGACTTACGCATTTTATTGAAGTTATCCGAAGCAATAAGTTTTCTGACTATAAGTCTTTACTTATGCACGACCCAAGAATTATTGATTTTTGTTTATTGTTGCGTGGGTCTAGTGTGGCGACACAACGGTTCAGACACATTTGGACACGTGCCGACCTGGTCTAGCAGGTCGTTTGTTCCATGGGCTTTAGGGAAAATCCAAGTGATAAAAAAGATCCTGATCGCCAACCGCGGAGAAATTGCTGTCCGTATCGTGCGTGCTTGCGCCGAGATGGGCATTCGTTCCGTAGCGGTCTATTCCGAAGCGGACCGCCATGCTCTGCACGTAAAACGGGCCGACGAAGCGCATAGCATTGGCGAAGACCCGCTAGCCGGTTATCTGAATCCGCGCAAGCTAGTGAATCTGGCGGTTGAAACAGGCTGTGATGCGCTGCATCCGGGCTATGGTTTCCTGTCGGAAAACGCTGAACTGGCAGATATTTGCGCCGAGCGCGGAATCAAGTTCATCGGCCCAGCCGCAGAAGTTATCCGCCGCATGGGCGACAAAACTGAAGCGCGTCGCAGCATGATCAAGGCGGGTGTACCGGTTACGCCGGGCACTGAAGGCAACGTTGCCGACATTCATGAGGCCCTGCTTGAAGGCGAGCGCATTGGCTATCCGGTCATGCTCAAGGCCACGTCAGGTGGTGGCGGTCGTGGGATTCGTCGTTGCAACAGCCGTGAAGAGCTGGAGCAAGCCTTTCCACGCGTGATCTCTGAAGCGACCAAAGCATTCGGTTCGGCTGAAGTATTTCTCGAAAAATGCATCGTCAACCCTAAGCACATCGAAGCGCAGATTCTCGGTGACAGCTTTGGCAACGTGGTGCACCTGTTCGAGCGCGACTGCTCGATCCAGCGGCGTAACCAAAAGCTCATCGAAATTGCCCCAAGCCCTCAACTGACCCCGGAACAGCGCGCCTATATCGGTGACCTGTCAGTGCGTGCAGCCAAGGCAGTGGGTTACGAGAATGCCGGTACTGTGGAGTTCCTGCTCGCCGAGGGCGAGGTGTACTTCATGGAGATGAACACACGGGTGCAGGTGGAACACACCATCACCGAAGAAATCACCGGCATCGACATTGTTCGTGAGCAGATTCGCATCGCCTCTGGCCTGCCTCTCTCGATCAAGCAAGAAGATATTCAGCACCGTGGGTTTGCCCTGCAATTCAGGATTAACGCTGAAGACCCGAAAAACAACTTCCTGCCCAGCTTCGGCAAGATCACCCGTTACTACGCCCCCGGCGGGCCTGGAGTGCGTACCGACACGGCGATCTATACCGGCTACACCATCCCGCCGTACTACGACTCTATGTGTCTGAAACTGGTGGTATGGGCGTTGACGTGGGAAGAAGCGATGGACCGTGGTTTGCGCGCCCTCGACGACATGCGTCTGCAAGGGGTCAAAACCACTGCCGCGTACTACCAGGAAATCCTGCGTAACCCGGAATTTCGTAGTGGCCAGTTCAACACCAGCTTCGTAGAAAGCCACCCGGAACTGACCAATTATTCGATCAAGCGCAAACCCGAAGAGCTGGCTCTGGCCATCGCTGCTGCCATTGCCGCCCACGCAGGCCTGTGAGGAATACAACAATGTCTAAAAAGATTTTCGTTACCGACACCATCCTGCGTGACGCCCATCAGTCGCTGCTGGCCACTCGCATGCGTACCGAAGACATGCTGCCGATTTGCGACAAGCTCGACAAAGTCGGCTACTGGTCGCTTGAAGTGTGGGGCGGCGCGACCTTTGACGCCTGTGTACGTTTTCTTAAAGAAGACCCGTGGGAGCGTCTGCGCCAACTGCGTGCGGCATTGCCTAACACTCGTCTGCAAATGCTGCTGCGCGGTCAGAACCTGCTGGGCTATCGCCATTACAGCGACGACGTCGTTAAAGCATTCGTCGCTAAAGCGGCTGTCAACGGCATCGACGTCTTCCGCATCTTCGATGCCATGAACGACGTACGTAACCTGCGTGTAGCCATTGAAGCTGTCAAAGCCGCTGGCAAGCACGCTCAGGGCACCATCGCCTACACCACCAGCCCGGTGCACACCGTTGAAGCGTTTGTGGCTCAGGCCAAGCAAATGGAAGCCATGGGTTGCGACTCGATCGCGATCAAAGACATGGCTGGCCTGCTTACACCGTTCGCCACGGGCGACCTGGTTAAAGCACTGAAAGCTGAAGTCAGCCTGCCGATCTTCATCCACTCCCACGACACGGCCGGTCTGGCGAGCATGTGCCAGCTCAAGGCCATCGAGAACGGCGCTGATCACATCGACACCGCGATCTCCAGCTTTGCGTGGGGCACCAGCCACCCGGGCACTGAGTCCATGGTTGCGGCCCTTAAGGGCAGCGAATACGACACCGGCATCGACTTGGCGCTGTTGCAGGAAATTGGCCTGTATTTCTATGCCGTGCGTAAGAAATACCATCAGTTCGAAAGCGAATTCACCGCTGTCGACACTCGCGTACAAGTGAACCAGGTGCCGGGCGGGATGATCTCCAACCTCGCCAACCAGCTCAAAGAGCAGGGCGCTCTGAACCGCATGAGCGAAGTGCTGGCCGAGATCCCGCGTGTGCGTGAAGACTTGGGCTTCCCACCGCTGGTAACACCGACCTCACAAATCGTGGGCACTCAAGCGTTCTTCAACGTTTTGGCAGGTGAGCGCTACAAAACCATCACCAACGAAGTGAAGCTTTACCTGCAAGGCGGCTACGGTAAGGCGCCGGGCGTTGTGAACGAACAACTGCGTCGTCAGGCCATTGGTAACGAAGAGCTGATCGACGTACGTCCAGCTGATCTGCTCAAGCCAGAAATGGTCAAACTGCGTGCCGAAATTGGAGCACTGGCCAAGTCCGAAGAAGACGTCCTGACCTTCGCCATGTTCCCGGACATCGGTCGCAAGTTTTTGGAAGAGCGAGCGGCGGGCATCCTGACTCCCGAAGTGCTGCTGCCTATTCCTGAGGCGGGTGGCGTGAGCAAGGCGGGCGGCGAAGGCGTACCGACCGAATTCGTGATCGACGTGCACGGCGAAAGCTACCGCGTCGACATCACCGGCGTAGGCGTCAAGGCAGAGGGCAAGCGTCACTTCTATCTGTCGATCGATGGCATGCCGGAAGAGGTGGTGTTTGAGCCGCTCAACGAATTCGTGGGGGGCAGCTCGAGCAAGCGCAAGCAGGCCAGCGAGCCAGGCCACGTCAGCACGGCCATGCCAGGCAATATCGTCGATGTGCTGGTCAGTGTGGGCGATACGGTCAAGGCTGGCCAATCGGTACTGATCACCGAAGCCATGAAGATGGAGACCGAAGTACAGGCCGCCATTGCCGGCAAAATCATCACCATCCATGTCATCAAAGGCGACCGCGTTAACCCGGGCGAAATTCTGATCGAAATCGAAGCCTGATACTGCCTTTGATACAAACGCTTTAAACCTCGGGGGAGCATGTGCTCCCCTTTTTTTTTGCCTGTGTGACATCTTCATTTGCTCTTTAAGCGTCAACACAAGTAGCAATAGATCACTGATAAGAACCAACGATTGAATACAGTGAATATCCATTGCGATGCTGAAGTATGTCTGTGTTGGTCACGCTTCTCTTATCGTTCGCTTGCTTTGCGGCTGACTCAATCAAACCAAGGTATAAGCCCTGAGAGGTTAATAGCCGCACGGGGATATTAATCCAGGTGCTGAGCCCTTTTGCATCTGCTACGACCCCCAATGCAGAGTCTGTAGAGCTCTTGAGGTTTGAGTAGGCTGGGAAGTCTACTCGGTCAATGTCATGTTGATCCATGATCAATTGTGCGTGTGCATACAGCACATTTGCAGGCTTATAGTCACGCCACACGCGTTCGCCTTCACTCATGCCAGAGGCCAGTTGAGCGTCTCGCAAGTAAGCGCTCAGCCCGATCCATGGAACTTTGGTGTCACGGTGACTGAGTGGTTGCAGAAGTCCTGATGTCTGCTTGCGGAACTCAATATCGCGCTCTGTCAGATCCAGAAATGCGACCTGGCGTTCAATGGGCGTAAACGCTCCGCAAGCATCAAATGCGATGTGTGAAAGCGAAAGCCTGTCCAGCCCTTCAAATGGATTATTAGAAGAAACATTGGCATGCAGTTTTTCTTGGCCGTAAAAGGACTTCAAAAGATAGTTGCTCGCCTGCATGGACAGGGCGATACGTTGTCGCGTTTGTGGTTCAGGTAACTCACGCAAGGCTAACGCGTCTAGACCCTGCGTAGAGAGTTGTAGATGAAGGTTTTGTATAAAGCGCTCAAATCCATCTGCCGCAGATGAGTTGTTGGCTTCAGTGCGTTGCAATAGGGCGGTTATTTGCAAAGCGGCAGAAGACAAGGACACTTGGATCGCGGTACTGGGAGTTATTGCTTCGGCGGCAGCCGCCTTGGGCGTATCGGTAACCAGATTGTCGACCATCTTCAGCGTTGTACCGGCTGCAATGGACCGATAGCTCATCAAAAAATTAGCTCGAATTTCGGCCATAGGAATTCCTCGGATTCTGCATGCCACATTCTTATGGCGCAGATCTGTTTTTGTTTGGGAAGTATTTAATGCCTGTGTCGAAAACTACATCGACACTTTATCGAGATAACTTTAATGAGCTGACGACAGTTAGACGGTAAATGTAAAAATTTCAGAAGTTGCTAATAGTAGAATGCGAAAGTTGCTGTGTAGCTGTAGGGGATTTTCCACTTTGGAGATTGGAATGTAAGACATGTGGCGGAATTTTCTCCAATGGACGTAGCGTTTTTAAAGAAACGTGGCCCTGAAACATGTACTACATGTGAAGCAGAAAACCTGCATGTTGTACCTGCACCTACACGCCTGTAGGTAGCGCTGACCTCTGAAGAGGTTCCTCCAAACGTAAAAGAAATAGGGAGGATTTGACCGGGGCCAAGGGTGGTTGGGAATTGACTGTTGTGAGAGCTGGATAAAAGTCTAAGAACATCAGGTGTTGAATTTTGTAGCGTGAGATTGACTGAGTTTGCATGCGCGACATGAGCTAAAAGCCAAGGGCAGCTAAAAGCAATGGAAAGTGCAATCGTTTTTAAAGTCGAGAGGTTCATTTATATAGTCCATTATATTCAAGGTAGTCGTTAATTCTGGGTAAGAATTTAACGCTCACAGGTCTGAATAAAGGATATTTAATTGTTTTTTAATAATGGAGCTCTGGTGTCTCAAGGGGTGCCGAGTCCATTGGCTTGTGCGAGGTATGTCATGCATATCTGGCGTCTATAAAAGGTTTTATATATTTCGTGCGCGGTAGGAAATACGCCCTTGTGAGCCACTTGGGTCACCTCGGGTGGAGCTCTTATCCTGCCAGCTCAGGTATTCATGAAGCGGGTCGGAAATCCCTTTGGCCTCGTTTTCTGTTTCGCGCGCAGTGTGCGAGGTTGCATACCAGCAGCAGACTTGGAGCTGTACGGGATTTGTTGTCTGCAATTTTTGTCTCGTCCCCAAACAAAAACGCCCAACATTCCTTGTAGGGCGTATTGATCAAAATTTATACAGCGACACGCCTGCATTCTTCCAGCGTCTTGATTTGACCGTTTTCAGATTGGTTATCCAGTGCCAGCCATTTTTCAAAGCCTGCCGCTATAGGGGGCCATTCCGTACCAATAATGCTGTACCACGTGGTATCTCTATTTTTACCTTTAACCACCATATGCTGACGAAATACGCCTTCGTATGTGTACCCTAATCGTACTGCGGTACGTTTGGAGCGGGCGTTGTCATTGTTGCACTTCCACTCCAAACGGCGATTGCCCAACGCAAAGGCTTCCTTGGCCAGCAAGTAAACCGCTTCGGTACTTTTAGGCGAACGCTGCATCGGGGCACCGAAGGTGACGTGGCCGATTTCTATTCGCCCGTGATCCGGCACGATGCACATCAAACTGATGGTGCCTTGAGCCTGGCCGGTCTTTAAGTCGATTACGGTATAAAAGTGCGGGTCGCGACTGGCCGCGTTGTTTTGCAGCCACGCGTCAAATGCCTCACGTTCAGTGAACGGCCCATAGGGCAAGTAATCCCATAGCGCGGGATCACTGTCTGGCCCTTGGAAGGCTAGCCATAATTCATCGCCATGACGGGTCGGGTCGAGCTTTTCCAGACGAATGTATCGCCCTTCCAGTGTTCGGTTGTCCGGGGTTTTGGCCGGTTGCCAGTGTTGTAGATCTTCAGGCATTGCGGGCTCCTTTTTTATGACAAGGCTTTGCGAAACTGAATAAACCCAGGCCGTTCGGCAAGGCGTTCATAGAGGGCAATCGCGGTGGCGTTGGTTTCGTGGGTCAACCAATGAACTTTGGCACACTGTGCAGCGCGGGCCGTGGCGTACACATGTTCGATCAACTGGCGGCCCACACTGGTGCCCCGCGCGTCCGGGCTAACGAAAAGATCTTGCAGATAGCATGAATTACCAATGCTCCAGTTGGAGCGGTGATAAATGAACTGAACCATGCCGACTGCCTTTTCACCCTGCCAAGCCAGCGCAAGGTGGGTCGGTTCCACTGGATCCAGAAAGCGCTGCCACGTTGAGTCGGTGACGTTGACGGGCAGTTCAGTCTCGTAGAAATGCAGATAGGCCTGCCACAGCGGTCTCCATGCATCGTAATCCGCAGCGGTGGCGGGTTTAATCTGGATGGGCAGCGTCATGGGGGCTATTCCTTAGCAATTAATCTAGCGAGTGCATGGTCGTGTGGGTTGCTGTTGGCCAGCAGCCCATCGCGTACGCCTGCCTGATCGGCAGCGCTGCGATTTTGGCTGAGTTTGCGTTTGCCAATGAGGCGCGCGATGGGCAAGCGGAAACCGACGATGGCCTTAAGCATGCTGTCGATGTAGTCCGCAGGCGCATCACTCACCGCCCAGGGGTGTGGTCGGTTGGCTTCATGGCGGTTGCTGAGTTGGCTGACCAGTTCAAGCAAGCGAGGTGCATCTTCAAACACTTCAGGCTGCGCATAGGCGTGTACCGCTACATAGTTCCAGGTAGGCACCGCTTTGCCATGTTCGGCTTTGCTGGGGTAGAACGACGGGCTGATATAGGCTTGTTCGCCCGCAAAGATAACCAGCGCTTGCGCCCCTTCAGCCAGCTCCTGGCACTGCGGGTTGGCGCGGGCCAGGTGTCCGTAAAGCGTGCCGTATTGACCTTCCTCAGGGGTGAGCAGCAAGGGCACATGACTGGCTATCAAACCTTGGCGACCCTGTGTGATGAGCACTGGGAGGGCGGTGGCCTGCATCTGTTCCTGCAGCGTCCGGGTGTCGTTTTCTGCGAAAGCGCGAGGTACGTACATGGATATTTCCCTTGGCGAATGGCTGCATCCTAGGCAGGCTAATGGTTCGTTGTAAGAGCCACTAATGACCATTTTCGTAGGTCCAATGTATGCCTGACTCTGCGTTGTCCATCGCCTTCAATCCTGCCGGTATTGAGCTTGATCCGAAAAAGGGGTTAAGCCGCCAGCTTTATCAGGCATTGCGCCTGCGTGTGCTGGATGGTCGCTTAAGCAGCGGCTCACGATTGCCTGCCAGTCGTGACTTGGCTGTGGCGTTGGGTATTTCGCGTAATAGCGTAGTGCGAGCGTACGATCAGCTCTATGCCGAAGGCTTTATTGAAGGGCGTATTGGAAATGGTACATATGTGGCGCACCTGCCAGAAAAAACCGCGCCGACAAAAAAGTTGTCCACCAAGTTGTCCACAGGCTTTTCAACAAGGTTATCCCCAGCCTTATCCACAAAATCGGCGGTTTTACCTGTAATTACATCCAGTAAAGTTATCCACAGCTCGGCTTTGTGCAGGGTCTCCAAACACGCTTTGGACCTGCCTCCGAGTGGCCCGCCGCGTGCTTTTCGAGTGGGTGTGCCTGCCTTCGACTTATTTCCTTTCCCGGTCTGGAGCAAGCTGCAAGCGGCATTTTGGCGCAAGCCCGATCTTGAACAGCTGTGTTATGGCAACCCGGCAGGTGATAAGCGTCTGCGTGAGCTTATTGCTGCTTATTTGCGAACTTCGCGGGGGCTTGCCTGCTCCGCTGAGCAAATTTTGATCACAAGCGGTGCGCAGCAGGGAATTAGCCTTTGTGCACAGCTGCTGGTTGAGCCTGGTGAGGGGGTTGCGGTGGAGAATCCAGGCTATCGCGCAGCGGCTCATGCGTTTTCGATTGCGGGGGCTGCTGTGCAGGGTGTCGCGGTGGATGAACAGGGCATGAGGTGCGATGCCTTGGCCCATTTGAACAATTGCCGGCTGGCATATGTCACCCCGTCACATCAATACCCCACCGGCGTCACCATGAGTTTGGCTCGGCGCTTTGAGCTGCTGGAGTGGGCAGAGCGAAATCAGAGCTGGATTGTCGAGGACGACTACGACGGTGAATACCGGTATAGCGGTGCGCCACTGGCCCCTTTGGCGGCGCTGGATCGTCAGGGCCGGGTCATTTATGTGGGCACGTTCGGCAAGATCGCATTTCCCGCATTACGCCTTGGGTATTTGGTATTGCCTGAAGGTCTGGTCGAGTCTTTTGCCCGGCGACGCTCTCTGGATATGCGCCATTCGGAGGTCAGCACCCAAGTGGTCATGGCCGAATTTATGGCCGCAGGACACTTTCAGCGGCACATCCGGCGCATGCGCCGGGCGGCGCTGAGTCGGCGTAACACGTTACTGACGCATTGGCCTCAGGGCGTTGAGGGCGTCGGGCCGATGCCGAGCATTGTCGCGGGGCTGCATGTGGCGGTGCCTGTTGTCAGCTGCGAGCGTGAGCAGGTATTGCTGGCGCGGGCCAAAGAGGCCGAAGTGGAAATAGTCGGGCTGAGTCGTTATTGGCTGGAAGATACAGTTGAACCTGTGGATAACCGCGCAGGCCTGGTATTGGGATTTGCGGCGGTACCGGAGGTTGAGATCAAAGCAGCTTTGGAACGGTTGGCTAAGGTGTGGCGCTAAAAACTCTCGCCCTTGATCGCCGGGCGAGGGTCAGTTCAGGGCGCTGTTTCAAACATCACTACGGCTTTCAAATCCTTCCAGCACATTGACCGCATTGATGCCGATTTCTTCAACGGCATAACCGCCTTCCATCACAAATAGCGTGGGCTTGCCTAAACCCGCAATGCGCTCACCCATACGCAGATAATCCGGGCTATCGAGTTTGAACTGGGAAATGGGGTCGTTTTTGAACGTGTCCACACCGAGCGAAACCACAATCACATCCGCGTCGTAGCGTTCTATTTCAACGCAGGCCAATTCCAGCGCCTCACTCCAGCGGTCCCAGGCAGAACCTGCGGCCAAGGGATAGTTAATGTTGAACCCTTCACCAGCCCCTTCTCCGCGCTCATCCTCATAGCCTAGAAAGAACGGAAACTCCGCCTCGGGGTGGCCATGAATCGAAGTGAACAATACGTCGTTGCGTGTATAGAAAATTGACTGTGTGCCATTGCCGTGGTGGTAGTCCACGTCGAGGATTGCGACCTTGCGACGGCCCTGATCAATGAATGCCTGAGCTGCAATTGCCGCATTGTTGAGGTAGCAGTAACCGCCCATCAAATCGCTGGCAGCGTGATGACCCGGCGGGCGGCACAGTGCAAAAGCGCTGTGTGCGCCATTTTGAATGGCCGCCTGAGCCGTAAGGGCAACTTGTGCAGCGCTGTAGGCTGCTTGCCACGTGCCGGCTGTAATCGGTGCGCCGCCGTCAAAGCTGTAATAACCCAGTTGGCCGTGCAGGCTGGTGGGTATTACGGCGCGAAGTGTGCGGGCCGGCCAAGTGTAAGGCAGCAAATCGCCGTCACGGCCATGCGCGGTCCAGCGATCCCACGCGCCTTCGAAAAAGGCCAGATACGCCGCGTCGTGTACGCGCAGAATCGGCTCTCGACCAAAGTCTTTTGGGGGCTGCACAGCGCCCAGTTTGCGTGAGTGCACTCGCTGCAATATATGATCGGCGCGCGAAGGCATTTCGAAGCAAGGCAACAGCTGTCCGTCCATCAACTCGCAGCGGCCATGATGCAGATGGTGATCATCGGAATAGATTGTCAGCATTTTTGTTGTTCTCCGCGGGCGTAATCAATGACTTCCAGTGTTGCGGCATCGGGTATTTCAGAGAACGACTGGAATGGCCAAAAAGAGATTTATGTGGCCGAAATGTATGACCGTAATTCGTCCCATTTTGGACGCGAGTGCCCTGTTCAAGCGCGAAACTGGCTGGGGGCTACGCCGCTCCAGCGGATAAAGGCATGGCGAAAACTGGCGGTCTCGCTAAAGCCCAGCGTCTCCGCAATTCGATAAATCGGCCATTCGGTTTCATGCAGTAACAGTTTGGCGCGCTCAAAGCGCAACTCATCGAGCAGGTTCTGATAGCTGCACCCGGCCTCATGCAAATGCCGGCGCAAGGTGCGCGGTGAGCTGTTCATTTGTTCCGCCAGCCCTTCGAGTCCCGGCGCAGCATGGAGCTGGACGGCGAGCAGTTTGCGAATCTTCGCCAACCAGGTTTGTCGCCCTGTGAACTCCAGATTTTGCTTTCGGCAACGTTCAGCCATGGCTTGATGGGTGATCGGATCAGCCAGCGGCAGAGGTTGGTCGAGCCAGTGGCGGGAAAAAGCGAAGGCGTTGTCTGGGGCGTTAAATGTACTCGGGCAGTCGAACGTGCTGGCATAGCGCGCGTGATAGTCAGGTCGACTGTGAGTAAAACGCGCAGCCATCAAGGCAAACGGCTGCCCGAGCAAGTCCTCGCAGATCACCTTCAAAGAGGCCAGACACAGTTCGGCATTGAATATGGCCAGTAACGGGCTTGCCGAGTAGTGATCAGCGCAGAACCAAACCTGATTGCCTTCAACCTTCAGGCTTAACTGGAAAAGTGTTCCCAGCAGCGCCGGGTAGCGAAGGGCCAGTTGTAAAGCGTCACCTAACGTTGCACTGGTGAGCAGGGCGTAGCCCAGCATGCCGTAGGACGATACGTGCATGCGCTGGCCTAATTCCAGGCCGATTTCGCGGCGCAGAGCGACGGCGTTGGCGCATACCTGCATCTCTTGTGTGGTGGTAATTCGCGTGTCTGAGCGGCTCAAGTCAGCAGGTCGTATGCCACTGCCTGTCAACAACGTGTCGCAGGGCAAGCCTTGAGCCTTGAAAGTGCTGAGCACCAGCGAGACCGCATTGAGGGTGGTGAGGTGGGAGTGCAGCATGTTCGCTTCCTGCCTGGGGGTGCAGGAAGCGAGCAAGTTGTGTGCCGTTGCTGAGCCTTGCCTTAGGCCAACTCTCCACACACATCCAGTTCTACCAACTGACGTACTTCAGCCAGTGGCAGATCAGCCCCCAGCAACGCATGTAGCTTGCCGAACGCTGCTTCGCGGGTCATGCCGCCACCCGACAGAACGCCAGCCGCGCGCAACCGGCTGCCAGCTTCGTACACGTCGAGCTCCACACCGCCTTCGTGGCATTGAGTAATTGCGACCACCACGATGCCGTTTTCTTGCGCCCGTTGCAGGCTGGCCAGAAAATCCGGGTTATCACTGGGGCCGGTGCCGCTGCCGAAGCATTCCAGCACCAGCGCCTCTATCCCGCTGTTGAGCAACGCATCGAGCTGAGCGGCGCCAATGCCAGGTACCAGCGGTAAGACGCCCACACTGGCTTCGTGCTTGGCTTGGCGGTACATCAGCTCGCCCGGTAATGCATCCGCTTTCGCCGCGCCGCCATTGCGCTTGAGCGCCACAAAAGGGTTGCGCCCGAAGCTGCGTACTTTGGCACAGCGCGTCGGCGCCAGCAGTGCGCCGTGGAAGTAAAGCTGAACGCCACTGGGTTGCCCTTGAGCCAGCGCGCTCAAGGCGCCGCTAACGTTTTCCCAGGCATCGCTGTCAGGTACGCCTGCCGGCAGCATGGAGCCTGTGAACAGCACTGGCGCAGGCAAGCCTACAAGTTGAAAGCACATCGCCGCAGCGCTGTAGGCCAGTGTATCGGTGCCATGCAGGACCAATACCGAGTCGCAGCCATCCTGGTCAATTGCGTCGATGATTGCCTGGCGCAGACGTAGCCAATAGGCGGGCGTCATGTTGGCGCTGTCGATCAGCGGGTCCATCTCGCGAAAGCGCCATTGCGATACTTGCAGGTGGGGTTGGCTGGCGAGGTATTCAGCCATGCGCGCTTCGAAGCCGGAAGCGGGAGCCAGACCGTTAGCGCTGGCTTGCATGCCAATTGTTCCGCCGGTGTAGAGCACCATCACGCGTTGGGCGCTGGGATGAGGGGCTGGCGTCATTAACAGGGTCTCCATAAGCAAAAACGCGGCGATTCTGTGAAGAATCGCCGCGTGAGTGTCAGCGTTTTATTTCTTCGGCCTTGGCGGCCGGGAGGGGCGGCCAGGCCTTCAGATCGAGATTCAGATCCGGGAATTTACTGGAATCGAACACCGGTGTCTTGATACCCGCACGTCGTTGGTCGTCGTAGTCCTTGAGCACGCGCATGCAGATCTTGAACAGCATGGCCAAGGCGACCAGGTTGACGAAGGCCAGCATGGTCATGGCGATGTCTGCGAAGGCGAAGACGGTTTGCAGGTTTTCAATCGACCCCCAAAAAATCAGCACCAGCACCAGCGCGCGGTAACCCATCAGCGCCTTGCGGCTTTCACCGACCAGGAAGCGCAGGTTGTTTTCGCCCAGGTAGTAGTTGTAGAGCATCGAGGTGAACACGAACAATGCCAATGCCACGCTGATGAACACGCGGCCCCACTCGCCTACAACGGCGGCCAGCGAGTTTTGGGTCAGGGCAATACCATCACCTTCAAAGCCCGGCGTGTAAAAGCCGGAAAGAAGAATCAGAAGCGCGGTACAGGTGCAAATCACGAAGGTGTCGAGGAACACGCTGAACGCTTGAACTACACCTTGTGCGATTGGATGTTCTACGTCCGCCACGGCGGCCACGTTCGGGGCGCTGCCCAGACCGGCTTCGTTGGCGAACACGCCGCGTTTTACACCCATCACAATGGCGCTGCCGATCAAGCCGCCAAACACTGGGTCGAGGCCGAAGGCGCTTTTAACGATATGGCCCAGCATGGCCGGTACGTGATCGAACTGCAGCACGATGACGTAGAGGGTCACGGCGATGTAAGCCAAGGTTTTGACCGGCACCAGCAGGTCAGCAACCGAAGCGATACGTTTGATCCCGCCGATAAACACCAGACCCAGCAGGATGGCGATGGCAAAACCCGAGTAGCTCACTTTAAAGCCGAAGGCATCTTGCAGCGAGTGGGTAACGGCGTGAGCTTGCAGGCCCATAAACGCGAAACCGAATGTGATAAGCAGCAGGACGGCCATCAGTTTGCCCATCCAGATTTTACCCAAGCCATACTTCATATAGAAGGACGGACCGCCGCGCAGTTGGCCTTCAGCGTCGCGACGCTTGTACAGCTGGCCCAGCGAGCACTCGATCAAGCTGCTGGACATGCCGACCAGTGCGGTCACCCACATCCAGAACACGGCACCGGGGCCACCGAGGGTGACGGCAATGCCGACGCCGGCAATGTTGCCTGCACCTACACGGCCCGCCAGGCTCAGCATCAAGGCCTGAAACGAACTGAGTTCGCCAGCGCTGCTGCGCAGGCTGTCTTTGAAAACCGAAAACATGTGCAGGAAGTAACGGAACTGTACGAAACGCGAGCGGATCGTGAAGTAACCACCGAGCCCGACCATGAGCACGATCAGCACTTTCCCTGAGAGGAAGTCATTGATGACTTCAAGCATGGATTATTCCTCGCTGTTTTTATCTGATGGCAAAACGGCCGGATCACGATCACGCATTACGCCCGTCGAGACAGGGCATAAAACGAGGCGATCAAGTGGATACTGGCCATCTTGCTGCTTGGTTTACGATGCTGTTTCCGTGCTGTTGTTGGCCGCTGGTGCTGGGGCCGGGCACAGGAAGAGGGGCGGCACTATACCTAGGAGTGTAGGAATCGTCTCCATAAGTGACGGTTTTTTCATCTACTCGCTGTCAGAAATGCCCTTAAAGCTACCCGTTACTTCGTTGAGGGGGTGGGGTTAAAGGTCAAATCGCGGGCAAAAAAAAGGGCTTGCAGACGTGTCTGCAAGCCCTCAAAAGGTGAGAGGTGTCTAGTCCCTCGACCTGGTGAGCGTAAAGCGTGTTACAGCATCAGGCCTTTAGAGGCACCAGACGCGGAGCAATCATGTTTTCCGGGCGCAGGATGTCGTCGAGCATGGCGTCGTCGAGCAAACCTTCTTCGCGCACCAGTTCCAGCACGCCACGACCGCTTTCAAGGGCGATACGGGCGATGCGGGTGGCGTTTTCGTAGCCGATGTACGGGTTCAGTGCTGTCACCAGACCAATCGAGTGTTCAACCAGTTCACGGCAACGTGCTTCGTTGGCGGTGATGCCGACGATGCAGTGCTCGCGAAGCATGTCCATTGCACGTTGCAGCAGGCGGATCGAGTCGAAGATTTTGAAAGCGATCAGCGGCTCCATCACGTTCAGTTGCAGTTGACCGCCCTCGGCTGCGATGGTCAGGGCCAAGTCGTTACCGATGATTTGGAAAGCCACTTGGTTAACGGCTTCCGGGATTACCGGATTGACCTTGCCAGGCATGATCGAGCTGCCTGGCTGACGCGCTGGCAGGTTGATTTCGTTGATGCCAGTGCGTGGGCCGCTGGACAGCAGGCGCAGGTCGTTGCAGATCTTCGACAGTTTGACCGCAGTACGCTTGAGCATGCCGGAGAACAGGACGAAAGCGCCCATGTCGGAGGTGGCTTCGATCAAGTCAGCTGCTGGAACCAGCGGGTGGCCGCTGATGGTCGCCAGACGAGTCACGGCCAGGTGCTGGTAACGCGGGTCGGCGTTGATGCCAGTACCGATTGCGGTACCGCCCAGGTTCACCTCGGTCAACAGCTCGGGTGCCAGTGTTTTCAGGCGAGCCAAGTCTTCGCCCAGCGTAGTGGCGAAAGCACGGAACTCTTGACCCAGCGTCATGGGTACAGCGTCTTGCAACTGGGTGCGACCCATTTTCAGCACGTGGCTGAACTCAACACCTTTAGCAGCGAAGGCTTGAATCAGGCTGTCAAGGCTGGCCAACAGAGCGTCATGACCCAACAACAGGCCCAGACGGATGGCCGTCGGGTAGGCGTCGTTGGTGGACTGCGCCATGTTGACGTCGTTGTTGGGGTGCAGGTACTGGTACTCGCCCTTCTGATGGCCCATGGCCTCCAGCGCGATGTTGGCGATGACTTCGTTGGCATTCATGTTGGTTGAAGTGCCAGCGCCGCCTTGAATCATGTCCACCACGAACTCTTCGTGGAAATCGCCTCGAATCAGGCGGGCACAGGCTTCACTGATAGCAGCGTGCTTGGCGTCGCTCAGATGACCCAACTCACGGTTGGCGTCAGCAGCGGCCTGTTTAACCATGGCCAGGCCCACAACCAGCTTAGGGTAATGCGAAATCGGAACACCGGAGAGACGGAAGTTATTCACCGCTCGCAGGGTCTGGATGCCGTAATACGCTTGAGCGGGTACTTCGAGTACGCCAAGCAGGTCTTTTTCAGTACGGAAAGATGCAGCGGAGGACATGATAGAAATCATCTCGATAAGGACCCGGTCAAGGCCGGAACGCTGCGAATCCTAGGCTTGCGGACTATTAAGGGCCAATGCCTTTAAACACTATCCTATGCAGAAACGGCATAATGCATACGTGACGCGAACGCAGCGTCGAGCGTGTGATCCATTTTGGTGCGCGTCCGGGAGGACTCAATGAATCTAGAAAGTAAATGGTTAGAGGACTTCAGTGCCCTGGCCGCGACTCGCAGCTTTTCGCAGGCGGCAGAACGTCGTTTCGTCACGCAGCCCGCCTTCAGCCGACGTATTCGCAGCCTGGAAGCCGCGCTGGGACTGACCTTGGTGAACCGTTCCCGCACTCCTGTCGAGTTGACTGCAGCCGGTCAGCTGTTTTTGGTCACGGCACGCACGGTGGTCGAACAGTTGGGTGAAGTGTTGCGTCACCTTCATCACCTCGAAGGAGGGCAGGGCGAAGTGATCCAGGTGGCCGCTGCGCACTCCCTGGCTTTAGGGTTTTTCCCGCGGTGGATTGCCCAGTTGCGCAATGACGGGTTGAACATCGCGACGCGTCTAGTTGCGACTAACGTCGGGGACGCCGTTCATGCTCTGCGCGAAGGCGGCTGCGATTTGATGCTGGCTTTCTACGATCCGGATGCGGCGCTACAGATGGACCCGGAAATATTTCCGTCTTTGCATTTGGGCAATACCGAAATGCTGCCGATCTGTGCAGCCGATACGGACGGCAAGCCTTTGTTTGATTTGGAAGGCGATGTGAGTGTGCCGTTGCTGGCCTACAGCGCGGGCGCCTTTTTAGGCCGGTCGGTGAATTTGTTGCTGCGCCAGCGCAGCCTGCGCTTCACCACTATTTACGAGACGGCCATGGCCGACAGCCTCAAAAGCATGGCGCTTGAAGGGCTGGGCATTGCCTGGGTACCGCATTTGAGCGTGCGCGCTGAGCTCGCGCGAGGCGAGCTGGTGGTCTGCGGTGGCCCGCAGTGGCATGTGCCGCTGGAGATTCGCTTGTACCGCTGTGCCTTGGTGCGCAAGGCCAATGTACGGTTGCTGTGGCGCAAGCTGGAGAACCCGACCGGCCTGGCACCGACCTGATGCGTTTTTTCGTCTGACCTAAGAGTCAATAAAACCGGGTGTCCGGACGGTTTTTGCCGGGCAAGACAGATGGTCGCCAAAGGTGCTTTTAACGCACTTCTTTGGGGTATACTGCGCGGCCTTCGGCCGGCACGACCGGCCTTAATTCCTATAACAAGCCACGTCGGTTCCCCCGCGTGGCTTGTTGTTTTTTGACGCGCCTGCGGGCGCCCAAGAGAAGAGGCGCGACGATGAGTGCATTAGTAGGCGTGATCATGGGCTCCAAGTCCGATTGGTCCACCCTCAGCCACACCGCCGATATGCTGGAAAAACTCGGCATCCCTTACGAAGTCAAAGTGGTCTCTGCCCACCGCACTCCGGATCTGCTGTTTCAGTATGCTGCCGAGGCCGAAGGCCGCGGAATTGAGGTCATCATTGCCGGTGCCGGTGGCGCGGCACATTTGCCGGGCATGTGCGCCGCTAAAACGCATTTGCCGGTGCTCGGCGTTCCGGTGCAATCGGCCATGTTGTCAGGTGTCGATTCGTTGCTGTCGATCGTGCAAATGCCAGCGGGTATTCCAGTTGCAACCCTGGCCATCGGCAAAGCGGGCGCGATCAATGCCGCGCTGCTGTCAGCCAGTATCCTGGGCGCCAAGCACCCACAGTTTCATGCCGTGTTGAAAACATTCCGGGCTGAACAGACAGACACCGTGCTGGACAATCCAGACCCACGCGTAGCCTGAGGTTTTTGACGATGAAAATCGGTGTAATCGGTGGCGGTCAGTTGGGCCGCATGCTGGCTTTGGCGGGCACTCCGCTGGGCATGAACTTCGCCTTCCTTGACCCTGCGCCAGACGCCTGTGCGGCTGCGTTGGGTGAGCATATCCGTGCTGACTATGGCGATCAGGATCACTTGCGCCAATTGGCGGATGAAGTGGATCTGGTGACGTTTGAGTTTGAAAGTGTGCCGGCTGAGACCGTGGCATTCCTGTCGCAATTTGTGCCGGTTTATCCGAGTGCCGATGCGCTGCGTATTGCCCGTGACCGCTGGTTCGAAAAAAGCATGTTCAAAGACCTGGGCATTCCGACCCCGGCGTTTGCCGACATTCAGTCCCAGGCTGATCTCGATGCCGCGGTCGCCAGCATCGGTCTGCCTGCCGTGCTCAAAACCCGCACCTTGGGTTATGACGGCAAGGGTCAAAAAGTGCTTCGTTCCCCTGAAGATGTCGTTGGTACGTTTGCCGAATTGGGCAGTGTGGCGTGTTTGCTGGAAGGCTTTGTACCTTTTACCGGTGAAGTGTCGCTGATTGCTGTGCGCGGTCGTGATGGCGAAACACAGTTTTACCCGCTGGTGCACAACACTCACGACAGCGGCATTCTCAAGTTGTCCGTGGCCAGCACCGACCACCCGTTGCAGGCACTGGCTGAAGATTACTCCAGCCGTGTGCTCGAACAGCTGGATTACGTCGGGGTGATGGCGTTCGAGTTCTTTGAAGTCGACGGCGGGCTCAAAGCCAACGAAATTGCACCGCGTGTGCATAACTCCGGCCACTGGACGACTGAAGGCGCTGAATGCAGTCAGTTCGAGAACCACTTGCGCGCCATTGCCGGCTTACCTCTGGGGTCGACGGCCAAAGTGGGCGAAAGCGCCATGCTCAACTTTATCGGCACAGTACCGCCGGTGGAGAAAGTCATTGCCATCGCTGACTGCCATTTGCATCACTACGGCAAGGCTTTCAAAGTAGGTCGCAAGGTCGGTCATGCCAACCTGCGTTGTGCCGACATGGCCACGTTGCGAACGCAGATCCAACAGGTTGAAGCGTTGATCGACGAAGCTTGAATCATTAATCGGCGGGAACCATTCGGTTGTCGCCGCTCTCAGATGGCGTGATGCCAAAGTGCTGACTAGGCTTTGGCTTACGCCATCAAATGAGAGGACGCGTCTATGGGCATCATCGGAACCATTTTTATCGGCCTGATCGTTGGCCTGCTGGCTCGCTTCCTGAAACCGGGTGACGACAGCATGGGCTGGATCATGACCATCCTGTTGGGTATCGGCGGCTCGTTGGCGGCAACCTATGGTGGTCAAGCGTTGGGTATTTACCACGCAGGCGAAGGTGCAGGCTTCATCGGTGCGGTGATTGGTGCGGTGATCTTGCTGGTGATCTACGGCCTGGTTACGAAAAAGAGCTGATCGCGTGTTTAGCCCTCTCTGCGCCACGCCCGGAGAGGGCTAAACTGCACGCCGTCTTCAGCCCTTCTTGATCGAGCCAGTCATGCGCCGTTTTTTATTAATCTTCCTTTTGCTGGGCGCAGGCCTGGTCCACGCGGCAGAACTGCCCGAAACCGACTGGCTGGAGCTGATGCCCAAGTCGGATCAAAAAGCCCTCGAAGAAATGCCCGAAATCGACCATGACTCGCCTGAGGCCATGGGTACGTTTACCGATAAGGGCGGAATGAAACAAAGCAAAGGCCTGCCTGCCGTCATGTATTCCACTAAAACGGTGCCTGCCATGAACGGCAAGACAATCCGTTTAGGCGGCTATCCTGTGCCGCTGGAAACCGACTCGAAGGGACGCAGTACGTTGTTTTTCCTGGTGCCTTACCCTGGGGCATGCATTCACGTGCCACCTCCGCCGCCTAATCAATTGGTGTTGGTGCGTTATCCAAAAGGCTTGAAGCTGGACGATATTTACACGCCCTTGTGGGTGATGGGCACGCTGAAAGTTGAGAGTGTGAGCAATGACCTGGCTGATGCAGCCTATGCGCTGGACGCCAGCAAGGTGCGGGTGGTGGTTGAGGAGGATTTGTAAGCGATACGTCACACCCTCACGCTAGCCGTCTCTCAGAGAGAGAGGGAATCGATTGAGCGATGCTTAAAGTTGATAGCAATCTGACAGAACGGCTTTGAATCCAAAATGGACTCGGTCAGACCCCTCTCCCGCCGGGAGAGGGTGAGGGCAGGCCTTACCTACCCCCGCAAGCGACCACTGCCAATGCTCACACCCAGCGTATGTTTGGCCCCCGGCGCCAGCGTTATCACATCGTCCATCACATTGGCCGTCTCGATGCACAGCATGCGCTGCCAGCCATCTGCGGCCATATCGCTGAACGTGGCGGTTTTGTCGATCCACGGGTTCCAGATCACGGCAGAGTTCGAGCCACAACTGGTCAGTTCAATGCGGCGCGACCAATCGGGATCGACGATGCTCAGATGCTTAGGGGTGTTGAGATAAATGCGATCGGTCTCGCCAGTAAAGGTTAAGTCCCCCGCTTGCTGAACACGTTTCCAGTCGTCCAGTGTTTCGATATAGGTCAGCCCGTCGACGCCTTCGACCTTAACCTTGCGCACATCGCTGACCGCAAAGTAGCTGTGCAGCGCTTGGCTGATACTGACCGGGATGCTGCTGCGGTTGTGGCTGGTGAGGCTGATGTGCAGTTGCGAGTCCAGACTTACAGTCATCGTCAGCTCAACATCATGTGGCCAGCCGGGCAGGCCGCCTTCAACATGCGGCAGCCTCAATTCGACACGCAGTGCTTCCCCGGCATTATTAATCTCAACCAGTTCCCACTCACGGGTGCGCACCAGGCCGTGGGCCGATGCGGGTTCATCCGACTTGCGCATGGCTTGAACGCTGGCCGGGTTGAGTGCCAGATTGCCAAACCATGGCCAGCACACCGGCACGCCGGTGCGAATACCTTTGCCGTGCTTGTACTGAGCTTTCTCATTGAGCCAGATAATCGGCGGCTCATCGCCCACTTGATAGCTGAGCACTTGAGCGCCTTGTTTGGCGATCAAGAGTTGTGCCTGCCCATGCTGGAAGTGCCAGCACTCCAGTTCGTCCAGGGTGACTGACTCAATATGATGCATGACAGGCTCTCTGTTTCAGTAGTAAGGACGGCAGTAGACCAGCAATTAGCGACGAGGTTTAACCGCGAGATGGAACTGCGCGCGTACGACCGCTGCCATCAATCGCGACGAATACAAATACTGCCTCGGTAACTTTGCGCCATTCGCTGGACAGCGGGTCGTCGCTCCATACTTCAACCATCATCTGGATTGAGCTGCGGCCAATTTCCAGCGCTTCGGTATAAAACGATAACTGAGCACCGACGGCCACAGGAACCAGAAACGCCATACGATCAATCGCGACTGTGGCTACGCGGCCGCCGGCAACTTTGCTGGCCATTGCGGTGCCCGCCAGGTCCATTTGAGACACCAGCCAACCACCGAAAATATCGCCAAAGCCGTTGGTCTCACGGGGTAGGGCAGTGATTTGCAAGGCCAGATCGCCCTGCGGAATTGGATCTTCTTGTTCGAGCTCTAACATGCCGAAGGGCCTCTGACCCGTGATTCATTAAGGTAGTGCGGGTGAATAAGCGTCTTTAGAAAAACGATTCAGCCCGAACATACTACGTTCGTCACGTTCTTCATAAGCCGCGCTAAAGAAAACTCTGCGAAATCGGCTGGAGATGCCCAGCAGGCGCTTTCGCACAGCAATCTTAATGTTTCAGGATGTTTGTGCGGTCAACGAGTATATCGGGGGATAGCCGGGCCGACGACCTTCTGATTCTGCTTTTTGAGTGCGTCATGCGTCTAGCTCTACGCATTTGCAAACAATTTGTTATCTTTCAACGCCTGTCTAGCCCCTGCCGGTGCAGTTGCAGCTTGCGCCGAGCCTAATAAGAGATACCTGACCTCATGATCACCGAAGCTTCCAGTGCTGCGCCGCCATCGCGGCCGTTAACCCGTAATGATTACAAAACCTTGTCGCTGTCTGCTTTGGGTGGTGCGCTGGAGTTTTACGATTTCATTATTTTTGTGTTCTTCGCCACCGTGGTCGGGAAATTATTTTTCCCGGCGGATATGCCCGAGTGGCTGCGCCTGATGCAAACCTTCGGCATTTTCGCCGCCGGCTACCTTGCCCGGCCGTTGGGTGGCATTGTCATGGCGCACTTCGGCGATTTGCTGGGGCGTAAGAAGATGTTCACCTTGAGCATCTTTATGATGGCGGTGCCGACGTTGATCATGGGCTTGCTGCCGACCTATGAACAAATTGGCATGTGGGCGCCGATTCTGTTGCTGTTGATGCGCGTTATTCAAGGTGCAGCCATTGGTGGCGAAGTGCCGGGGGCTTGGGTGTTTGTTGCAGAGCACGTCCCCCCGCGTCACGTGGGCTATGCCTGCGGCACGCTGACTTGCGGGCTGACAGCGGGCATTTTGCTGGGCTCGCTCATGGCTACCGCGATCAATTCGATTTATACCCCGGCTGAAGTCTCTGATTACGCGTGGCGGATTCCTTTCTTGATGGGGGGTGTATTCGGTCTGTTTTCGGTATACCTGCGCCGTTGGTTGCACGAAACGCCGGTGTTCGCCGAACTGCAACTGCGTAAGGCGCTGGCCGAAGAAGTACCGCTCAAAGCTGTACTGCGTGAGCATCGCGGGGCCATTGTTATTTCAATGCTTCTGACCTGGTTGCTGTCTGCCGGAATCATCGTGGTCATTTTGATGACCCCGACCGTTCTGCAAACGGTGTACGGGTTTTCCGCCACTACGTCGCTGCAAGCGAACAGTTTGGCGATTGTGTTCTTGAGCGTGGGCTGCATCGCTTCGGGTGCTCTGGCTGATCGCTTCGGGGCGGGCAAGGTGTTTGTCATCGGCTGTGCCGCATTGCTGATCACCTCGTGGACGTTCTATCACAGCCTGTTGCAACACCCGGACTGGCTATTCCCGTTGTACGCGCTGAGTGGTTTGTTTGTTGGCACCATCGGAGCAGTACCCTATGTGATGGTTAAAGCCTTTCCGGCGGTGGTGCGTTTTAGCGGCTTGTCGTTTTCCTATAACTTGGCCTACGCCATCTTTGGGGGCCTGACGCCAATGGCAGTGACGCTGTTGTTGAAAGAAAGCCCGATGGGCCCGGCGTACTACGTAGCAATCATTTGCACGATGGGGCTGCTGGTGGGCGCGTATTTGTGGAACAAAGGTCGCTGACCTGTCGTCACACTGTCTTGCCCTCCCCCTCGAAAGGCCATCATTTTTCAACGAATGATGGCCTTTCATCTAATTGTCACAATCGGTTCATAGAGTGGTCACACGGCCTGCTGATACTGGCCACCGATTCTTCTAACCCCGTTTGCTAGGAGTAAGGCATGAAACTGAAGCGTGTGATGGCGGCCCTGACTTTTGTCGCCGCAGGCGTTGCAACTGCGAATGCGGTTGCCGCGGGTGTTGATCCGGCGATCCAGCCGTACGTTAAGACCACTGGTGTGTCGGGCAACCTTTCCAGCGTTGGTTCCGATACCTTGGCGAACTTGATGACGCTGTGGGCTGAGGCGTACAAAAAAGAATATCCAAACGTAAATATCCAGATTCAGGCTGCCGGTTCCTCGACCGCGCCTCCGGCCATCACTGAAGGCACCGCTAACCTGGGCCCGATGAGCCGCAAGATGAAAGATAACGAGCTGGCTGCCTTCGAACAGAAGTACGGCTACAAGCCAACCGCTATCCCGGTGGCGGTCGATGCATTGGCCGTGTTCGTGCACAAGGACAACCCGATCAAGCACCTGACCATGGAACAGGTGGATGCGATCTTCTCTTCAACCCGTCTGTGTGGCGCCAAAGCTGACGTTAAAACCTGGGGTGATCTGGGTGTGACCGGCGACCTGGCCAACAAGCCGGTGCAGCTGTTTGGTCGTAACTCGGTCTCCGGCACTTACGGTTACTTCAAGGAAGAAGCGCTGTGCAAAGGCGACTACAAGCCTAACGTGAACGAACAACCAGGCTCGGCTTCGGTTGTACAGTCGATCAGCAGCTCGCTAAACGGTGTGGGTTACTCGGGCATTGGTTATAAAACTGCCAGTGTAAAAACCGTGCCTTTGGCTAAAAAGGGCAGCACAGAGTTCGTCGAAGACACCGAAGAAAACGCACTGAACGGCAAATATCCGCTGTCGCGTTTCCTCTATGTGTATGTGAACAAAGCGCCAAACAAGCCGTTGAACCCGCTGGAAGCCGAGTTCATCAAGCTGGTGCTGTCCAAGCAAGGTCAGGAAGTGGTCGTGAAAGACGGTTACATCCCGCTGCCAGCCAAAGTCGCCGCAAAAGCCTTGGCTGACCTGGGTCTGAAAGAAGGTAACTAAACCCGTAGCAGTTGCCGAAGGCGACGTCCGATCGCGCAGCGATCGCAAGAATAAAGCATGCGGTTTAACTGAAAGCCCGCGTGACTGAATTTACGACGGCTACGCCGCCGGACGCCGCCTGCAGCAGCTGCTACGAGTTTGAGCATTATTGGTTTCACCACAGTTTTTCACTCCGCTGCCAGCACCGTCGGGCGGCGGATTTTTTGCGTCACTGCTTTGTCATCTTTCTGTCATACAGGACCGCTAGGGTGTGCGCATGAATGATCTGGCCAATTCCCCAATGACTACGACTTCCGCTCCCAAGCGCATTGATTTCAATACGCCTGAACTGCAACGCAAGCGGCGCATTCGCGCGCTTAAAGATCACCTGACCCGCTGGTACGTGTTTGTTGGCGGTCTAGCTGTGCTCGGTGCAATCACCCTGATTTTCTTCTTCCTCGGCTATGTGGTTTTCCCGTTGTTTCAGGGCGCAGACCTCACAGCCAAACAGGCGATTACCCCGGTGTGGATGCAAGATGCCGGCAAGCCGCTGATGCTCTCCGTCGAGGAGCAGAATCAGGTGGGTATGCGGGTCTCCGATCAAGGCTTGGTGTTGTTCTTCAATGTGAAGAACGGCGATGAGCTGTCGCGGGTCAATTTGCCGCTGCCGGCAGACACGCACGTCACATCGATTGGTGAAGATCAACCGGGTAACCCGGTGGTGGCGCTCGGCTTGTCCAATGGTCAGGCGCTGGTGTTCCGCCACACTTACCGGGTCAGCTATCCGGACGGTAAAAAGACCATCACCCCGGCCGTTGAGTACCCCTATGGCGAAACGCCCATTGCGCTCGACCCGCAAGGGCGCCCACTGGACCACGTTAACCTGAGTGTCAATGATTCGACGCTGGTGGTGGCAGCTTCCACGGGCGCGCAATTGAATGTGGTGTCGCTGGCCAGCGAAGAAAACATGATGACCGGTGAGGTGACGAACTCCGAAACCCGCATTGACCTGCCGCAGATGACTGAGCAGGTGAAAGCTCTCTATGTCGACCCGCGTCAGCAATGGTTGTATGTGATCAACGGCCGCGCGCAAGCCGATGTGTTCAGCCTGCGCGACAAGAGCCTCAACGGGCGGTACAAGCTGGTTGATGATGCCACGACCGAAATTACCGCCAGCACTCAGTTAGTAGGCGGTATCTCGCTGATCTTCGGTGATTCTACAGGTGGTCTGAGCCAGTGGTTTATGGCTCGCGACCCGGATGGCGAGCAACGCTTCAAGCATATCCGCAGTTTCCAGATGGGCACTTCACCGATCGTCGAGATCACGGCCGAACAGCGTCGTAAAGGCTTCCTGGCCCTGGATGCGGCCGGTGAAATCGGTGTGTTCCACAGCACGGCGCACCGTACCCTGCTGGTAGAAAAGGTTGCTGAAGGCCCGGGCATCATGGCGCTGTCGCCCCGTGCCAACCGCATCATCGTGGAGGAGGGCGGCAAGCTTGTCCCTCTGACGCTGAAGAACCCGCACCCGGAAGTCTCCTGGAGCGCGTTATGGAGCAAGGTCTGGTACGAAAACTACGACGAACCTAAATACGTGTGGCAATCGACGGCGGCCAACACCGACTTCGAACCGAAGATGAGCTTGGCACCGTTGACCTTCGGCACATTGAAGGCGGCGTTCTACGCCATGCTGCTGGCGGCGCCGCTGGCCGTTGCGGCTGCCATCTATACCGCTTACTTCATGGCTCCGAGCCTGCGCCGCAAGGTCAAGCCGGTCATTGAATTGATGGAAGCGATGCCGACCGTGATTTTGGGCTTCTTTGCCGGCCTGTTTCTGGCGCCGTACGTAGAAGGCCACTTGCCGGGGATTTTCAGCCTGCTGATGCTGCTGCCCATCGGTATCCTGGTCGCGGGCTTCGCCTGGAGCCGCCTGCCTGAGTCGATCCGCCTGCGCGTGCCGGATGGCTGGGAAAGCATGATTCTGATCCCGGTTATCCTCTTTATTGGCTGGTTGTCGCTGTACATGAGCCCGTTTATGGAAGCGTGGTTCTTCGGTGGCGACATGCGCCTGTGGATCTCTCACGACCTGGGCATCACTTACGATCAGCGCAACGCGTTGGTGGTGGGTTTGGCGATGGGCTTTGCGGTCATCCCCAACATTTACTCGATCGCTGAAGATGCCGTGTTCAGCGTGCCGCGCGGCCTGACCCTGGGTTCGTTGGCACTGGGCGCCACGCCGTGGCAGACCATGACCCGCGTGGTCATCCTGACCGCCAGCCCGGGGATTTTCTCGGCACTGATGATCGGCATGGGCCGCGCCGTGGGCGAGACCATGATCGTGTTGATGGCCACGGGCAACACGCCAGTCATGGAAATGAACCTGTTCGAAGGTCTGCGCACCTTGGCGGCGAACGTGGCGGTGGAGATGCCTGAGTCGGAAGTGGGCGGCAGTCACTACCGCGTGCTCTTCCTCTCGGCGCTGGTGCTGCTGTTATTCACCTTCATCATGAACACACTTGCCGAGCTGATTCGTCAGCGTCTGCGCAAGAAATATTCGTCGCTTTAAGGAAGGTAGAAGTCTGTGAAACAGAATTCCCTCAAAGGTTGGTTCAAGAGCGGCGCTCCCGGTGTGTGGATCAGCGGTGGTGCGGTGTCGCTGGCGGTGATCATGACCATTGGCTTGCTGGCAGTGATCGCCGTGCGCGGGCTGGGGCATTTCTGGCCTGCTGATCTGGTGCTGGCGCAATACAACGTGCCGGGCTCTGCCAATCACGTGGTGCTGGGCGAGGTGGTGCAAAAAGAAGAAGTGCCGCGCGAGCGCCTCAAAAGTGCCGGTCTACCTGTCCCTGATCAAGGCCCGGAGTTTATGACCCGCGAGCTGATCAAGGTGGGCAACCGTGACCTCAACGGCAACGACTTTACCTGGGTAGTGGGCGAATGGTTGACCAATCAGACCACGCCGCCAGAACTGTTAGCCATTGAGCGCCGCGAGTGGGGCAACTTCTACGGTTACCTGGTCAATGTGAAAGAAGACGGCAAGGTGGTCGCTGAAGGCGCTGCTGCCTGGCCAGAGCTGCAAGCCAGGGTCAAACGCGTCAATGACCTGGCCAAACAACTGAGCCAGTTGGAAAAGAAAGACATTGGCGCCATCAACTATGGGCTAGAGCGTATCCGTCTGCATGGCCGCAAGCTGGAGCTGGAAGGCAAGCTGACCCCACAGGCTCAAGCGGACATGGAAACCGAACGTGCCGAACTCAATGCGCGTTACAAAGCCATTGAGGATCGCCTGGGCGACTTGCACGCACAATTCAACCGCGACAGCCTGACAGCCCGCGATGCCAACGGCAAAGAGCTGGAAATCAGCATTGGCAAAGTGGTTAAGGCTTATCAACCGAACGCCATGAACAGCTGGCAGAAGCTGGCCATGTATTTCAGCAACATCTGGGAATTCCTTAGCGAAGACCCGCGTGAAGCCAACACCGAAGGAGGCATTTTCCCGGCGATTTTCGGCACCGTGATGATGACATTGATCATGGCGGTGATCGTGACTCCGTTCGGCGTGCTCGCAGCGGTGTACCTGCGCGAATATGCCAAACAGAACACCCTGACCCGTGTGATCAGGATCGCGGTCAACAACTTGGCGGGTGTGCCGGCGATTGTGTACGGGGTGTTCGGTCTGGGCTTCTTTGTTTACGTGCTGGGCGGCTCTGTTGACCGCCTGTTCTTCGCCGAAGCCTTGCCAGCACCGACCTTTGGTACGCCTGGCCTGATGTGGGCGTCATTGACATTGGCGCTACTGGCTGTGCCTGTTGTAATCGTGGCCACTGAAGAAGGGCTGGCGCGTATCCCGCGTACGGTGCGCGAAGGTTCGCTGGCGCTGGGTGCAACCAAGTCCGAGACCTTATGGAAGATCGTGCTGCCTATGGCCAGCCCGGCCATGATGACCGGCATGATCCTCGCCGTGGCCCGTGCTGCGGGTGAAGTTGCGCCGTTGATGCTGGTGGGCGTGGTCAAACTGGCACCGTCGCTGCCCTTGGATGGCAACTACCCCTATTTGCACCTTGATCAGAAAATCATGCACTTGGGCTTCCATATTTATGACGTCGGGTTCCAGAGCCCGAACGTCGAAGCGGCACGGCCGTTGGTCTACGCCACGGCGTTGTTGCTGGTCATGGTGATTGCAACGCTCAACTTGTCGGCCGTGTGGATACGTAACCACTTGCGCGAGAAGTACAAGGCGCTGGAAAGCTAATAGATACGCCTCAAGCGGCAAGCTACCAACGGCAAGTCAATGCCGCCGCCGCTTTTGCTCAAAACTTGCAGCTTGCAGCTAGAAGCTTGCAGCTACGAACGGAGTGAGACCATGCAGCATGAAACCTCAACCCACGGCATTAATATGTCTGCCCTGGGTCGCACCAAACAGAGCCTGAACCTGGAAAATGAAGAAGTAGCCATTGAAGTGCCAGGCCTGAATCTTTACTACGGCGATAAGCAGGCGCTGTTCGACGTTAACCTGAACATCCCGAAGCAACGGGTGACGGCGTTTATCGGCCCGTCGGGCTGTGGCAAGTCCACCTTGCTGCGTACCTTTAACCGCATGAACGACCTGGTTGATGGCTGCCGCGTTGAAGGTGAAATCAACCTGTACGGTAATAACATTTACCGTAAGGGCGAAGACGTGGCCGAGCTGCGCCGTCGTGTCGGGATGGTGTTTCAAAAGCCGAACCCATTCCCCAAGACGATCTACGAAAACGTGGTGTACGGTCTGCGCATTCAGGGCATCAACAAAAAGCGCATTCTTGATGAAGCGGTTGAGTGGGCGCTTAAAGGTGCAGCCTTGTGGGACGAAGTCAAAGACCGCTTGCATGACTCGGCGCTGGGCTTGTCCGGCGGCCAACAACAGCGTCTGGTGATTGCCCGTACCATCGCGGTCGAGCCTGAAGTGCTGTTGCTTGATGAACCGTGTTCGGCACTGGACCCGATTTCGACACTCAAAGTCGAAGAGTTGATTTATGAACTCAAGTCCAAGTTCACCATCGTCATCGTGACCCACAACATGCAGCAGGCGGCGCGGGTGTCGGATTACACCGCGTTCATGTACATGGGCAAAATGGTGGAGTACGGCGACACCGATACCCTGTTCACCAATCCGGCCAAAAAACAGACCGAAGACTACATCACCGGGCGCTATGGCTAGACGCAGCTGCAAGCCGTCAGCTTCACGCGGCGAGAACATGCAGATCGGCGTTACGACACAATCAACTTGTAGCTTGAAGCTTGTCGCTTGAGGCTTTTGCGGAGCAAACCCATGATTTCAAAGGATGGCCTCACCCATCACATTTCCGCGCAGTTCAATGCGGAGCTCGAAGACGTACGCAGCCACTTGCTGGCAATGGGTGGTCTGGTCGAGAAGCAGGTTAACGATGCGGTCACGGCGTTGATCGAGGCCGATTCGGGTTTGGCGCAACAGGTACGTGAGGTCGATGACCAAATCAATCAGATGGAGCGCAACATCGACGAAGAGTGCCTGCGCATTCTGGCCCGTCGACAGCCTGCAGCCTCTGACTTGCGCTTGATCATCAGCATTTCCAAATCGGTGATCGATCTGGAGCGCATTGGTGATGAGGCGACCAAAATTGCTCGCCGTGCAATCCAGCTGTGTGAAGAAGGTGAAGCACCGCGCGGTTACGTTGAAGTGCGGCACATCGGCGATCAGGTGCGCAACATGGTGCGTGATGCACTGGATGCATTTGCCCGCTTCGACGCCGATTTGGCCCTGTCGGTGGCGCAATACGACAAGATCATCGACCGCGAATACAAGACAGCACTGCGTGAGTTGGCCACCTACATGATGGAAGACCCGCGTTCTATTTCGCGTGTTCTGAGCATTATCTGGGTACTGCGTTCGCTGGAGCGCATCGGCGACCACGCACGTAATATCTCCGAGTTGGTGATTTATCTGGTACGCGGCACCGACGTACGGCACATGGGCCTAAAGCGCATGAAGCAAGAAGTTGAAGGCACGGGCGGTGATAACGCTCATGTTGTGCCCCCGGCTGACGATAAATAAGACTGCCCGAGTCAAAAAACGCCCGGCTTAATGCCGGGCGTTTTGCTTTTCGGCGTTTATATTCAAGGCACATGGCTATCATTTGGCGCATGGTGGGCGGAATTTTAAGGAGCGGTCGATGAGCAAGGTCAGTGTGCTGGTGGTGGATGACGCGTCGTTTATTCGCGATCTGATTAAGAATTGCCTGCGTAATTATTTTCCGGGCATCAGGATCGAAGACGCCGTCAACGGCCGCAAAGCTCAAGCGCTGCTGGCTCGCGAGTCGTTCGACCTGGTGCTTTGTGATTGGGAAATGCCGGAAATGTCGGGTCTTGAGTTACTGACCTGGTGCCGTGAGCAGGATCACCTCAAAACCCTACCCTTCATCATGGTCACCAGCCGTGGCGATAAAGAAAACGTGATTCAGGCCATTCAGGCCGGAGTTTCGGACTTCGTTAGCAAGCCTTTTACCAATGAGCAATTGCTGACCAAAGTGAAGAAGGCGTTTACCAAAGCGGGTTTGCTGGACGCGGTGATGAGTAGCGCGCCTGCACGTACCAGTACCGGGTTCGGGAATGACTCATTGAACGCCCTTACGGGTGGCAAGGCTCAAGTGGTCGCGCCTGCTGCACGTCCGGCTTCGGCCCCGGCAGCACCCACCTCGCCGCCCGCTGCCACACAATCGCTGTCAGGCCGCGGGCAGGGACAACTCCGGCTGCCTAGCGGAACGCTGCCTTGCGTCATCAAAGCGTTGAGCTTGAAGGAGGCGTTGCTGGTGGTACGTCGTGGCGATGTGCTGCCACAGGTGCTGGCAAGTGCAGTGTTGGACCTTGAGCAAGGCGAGAGCGCCGAGGTGGCGCGCTTAAATGGCTACCTGCACGCCATCGTGGCTTTCGAGCCCAAGCCCGACAGCGACTGGCTGCAATTAACGTTTCGGTTTGTGGACCAGGATGCCGAGAAAATGAACTACCTGTCGCGGCTGATTGCCTTCGGTACGGCGCAAAAGCACTTCGTACCGGGTGCGTAACACCGTTACCCAAATGGTGTAGCCGCTGCCGCAGGCTGCGATAAGGTCCGCAAGACCTTCGCTTTGAATTTAATAAAGCGGGTTGCTACGCAACCCATCGCAGCCTGCGGCAGCGACCGCAGGTGTTCAATTCAAGGCAACTGCAACCCGCCAGAGGCTTTATGCAACGCTCGCAGATGTTCACCAATCTGTTTGACGTTGGCTTCGGTGGCGGCAATTTCGGCGGCGCGAGAAGGCTCCAGCAAGCTGCGTACCTCTTTGTCCAAATCACCGGTCAGACGCAGTAATTGTTGCTGGCGCTGGCTGCTCTCGGACTCAAGCATTTCCCACTCTTTGGCTTGTGGCAGGCCATAGCCACTGCTGCCCAACAATTCGGCCGGACGACTAAGAAAACCGCTACTGGCGAGAATTTCTTGCAAGGTCTTGTTGGCTTTATCCATGCCGCCATCTTTAAGTCCGCGGGCCCCCAGGTACTTCTGTTTCACCTCGTCCTGAGCCAGCAGGAGCTGGCGCCTGAAGCCGGCTTGCTCCAGCAGCAGTAGCGCTGCGCTGGCGCGTATATCCGCCTGTTCGATCCAGGGCCTGCGCTCATCTGCGTTCAAGGCCAGCCAGTCATCAACGTTGCTCTGCTTGATCGGCAACCGGGTCTTGAGCACGTCAAACATGGCCTGATAACGGTCTCGGTAGGAGTCGAACCGATAGCCTAAGCGCAGCGCTTCTTTCGGATCATCCAGCACGCTGGTGTCTGCCAGCCCGCGGGCCTTGAGCACGTCAAGCAGACCATTGGGCATGATGCTGTCCAGGCCCTGGAGCTGAGTGTTGCCGCTACCACTGCGCAACAGCTTGAGGGTCTCAACCGCACAGTTATTGGAAATAAAGTAATAGTCGCCGTCGTAACTCCAGTGCATCTCGGCGGCGTGCTCGACCACCTCTTCAATTTCAGAGCGATTTAGATTGAGCGGCACAGAAGCCAGGCTGCGTAATTCTGTCTTGGTGTATTCATCGATGACTTGCGCCAAGGGCAGCACGAACAGCCGTGACGGGTACGCCCCCGTCAGACCATCCCAGCTTGAAAGCTGTACGTCGTTCACGAATGCGCGGTAGGACAACACCAAGTGTTCCTGCAAATCCAGGCGGCAGTCGGGGCCACGTGGGCGGCCAGGAGCACAGATCACCAGGCGCAACATGCTGTGGCCCCAGCGGCTGGCCCACTCTTGGTTGGCTTCTGCCAGCAAGTAGTCAACGGCATACACACGCTCGGGATCGACGGTGCCCAATGGCTGTTTGCCAAAGTCGTTGCCTGCATTAAGAAAAGCGAATGCCTGGGGGCATTTGTCTTTGGCGGCAGGTGCCCAGCCAAAATGCTCTTTGTAGTAGCGATACAGGGCCGGACGACGGCACGCGTAAGCCGGGTCAAGGAGAAAGTACTCCATATTGACCGCAACAAATTCTTTGGGGTTGGTGACTTCGTATAAATCGGGACTGCGAACAATCTGGTGGTTATCTTGCTCGCGTTCGCCACGGCGGCCTACATATTGCTGCCATCCGGCAAGGTCCAGCAGTCGAGGGTCATCACTGAGGGTAAAGCGTCGTTCGGTTTGACCCCGGCACTCATCGGGCAAGCCGATCAAGCCAGCACTGCTGCTTTGTCGAGTGCAACGCTGGATCAGAGTCCGTTGTGTGGCAGGCCAGAGGCGGGCGCGGTCATATAAGTGGGTCAATTCATGCAGCACGGTGGCGAGTAATTCGCGACGAACAGTGCCATGCGGGCGCTGGGTCTGCTGGGTTGCAGCTGATCCGTCTGTCAGCCCCGCCAGTAACTTGCGATTGAGGTCAAGTTCAGACACCAGAGACGCCTGTCCATAGGCGTTACTCGGCATGTCATCGGTCCAGCCCACTAGAATCTGACGATCCAGTTGCTCGACAAAGCGCGGTGGAAGGCTCTGCATGGCTTCATCCAGCAGGGCTTGACTGGCCTGCTGTTCGGCTGGGCTAAGGCCCTCGCTCTTGAGTTTCAGATGCAGAGCGGCCTGAGCGCTGCCAAGGGTAAGCAGCAGGCCACAGGCGGCTAGCCACCGCATTATCGACCTCACAGTGCGAGGATGGCTTCGGCGAGTTCTTGATCGCTGGCGTTGCGAGCCTCAGGTACACGGACGCGCAATGTATTAAAGGCTGATTCCAACTGAACCCCGCGAATCTCGCCTTTGCTGGCTACGAAAGTGGCGGCGTCGTCGTGGGCTTCGCGCACGACCTTAGAGTCGCGAATGGAAGTGGTGGTGTCAGAGGTGAAGTCGATGGTACGACCAAAAGCCCGAACAATGATGTTACTGGTCTGCACAACGGTCTGCGCGTGCGCGACTTCCGCGAGCAGCAACAGGCCAAGGGTGGCGACAATTAAAGGGCTACGCATGAAACTTCTCCAGAAAACACGGGTATTTATTGGACGAGGATTGCTTGTGCCAGTTCAAGGTCACTGGCGTTCAATTTTGGCTGAGTATTGTGCAAATAGTGCAAGGCGGATTCCAGCGTTGAGCCGCGAAATGTGCCATCAGTGGCAACAAAGACGGCGGCATCGTCCTGGGCGGCACGTATTAGTTTTTGATCGAAAGGCGCAGATGTCACTTTGCTGGTGACGTAACCACTGAGCACCACATTCTGGGTGGTCAGATCGAAGGCGAAGGCTGATGGAATACAGCAGAGTATGAATAGGGGCAGTAAGAAAAAACGCATGGCTCTCAAGGCTGTTTAAATGAGGCTCAAGGCTACTGGAGTAGAACCAGAAAGGCGTAAGGTTTTGTAGCCGCAGTAGTGTTTAGCCGCGGCTACAACTTTACAGAATCAGATCGTCAGAATCGCCTGAGCCAGTTGTGTGTCAGTGGCTTGCAACTGGGGTGCTTGCTGACGAATGAATTCGAACGCGCTCTCAAGTCTCACGCCGCGAACGCTCCCTTCGCTGGCCACGAAGCTGGCGGCATCGTCACGGGCAGCACGGACAATCTTGTTGTCACGAAACGAGCCTGTAGCGTCAGAGGTCAGGTCTGTCGTTTGCTTGAGTGTGCCCACGATAGCGTCTGTGGTGACGATAAAGCTGGAGGCATTGGCGCCTGCGGCCAAGGTCAATAATGCAGCGGCGCTGAGAAGGCGAAGAGTGGGCATGGTGAAACTCCAGAACATGAACTTATTAAAATAGGCAACTTCAAGTCGAATAGTAGGCGTACACCTGCGCATAGCAAAGATTGTTTTACTTTTTGCTGTAGGCAATGTGCTCTAGATCAGCCATTACCTAAACTGTACCTGTTTAATTTCAATAACTATAAAACTGTACCTGTCGTGGGTTATCTCACCTTATAGGCCCCTGAAAACGACAAAACCCGTCAGCGGTTACCCGCGACGGGTTTTGTTTTTTCAATTCAGGGTGCTGGCAGTGGACCGGTGGTCAGGGCCAGCGAGCGCTGTTTAGCGCCAGAACGGCTTGCTCAACTCTTCGTAGCGTTGTGCTTCGCTAATCCCGGCGTCAGCCAGAAGACGCGAGTCCAGACGGGCCAGTTGATGGCGGCTGGAGATACGGCGCTGCCACAACATCAGGTTGGCAAGTACGCGCAGAGGCATTGAAGCCTGGGTGTTTACAGCATTGCTTTCGTTGAACAGATCGGAACTGAGTGTACGTTCCATGTCGGCATCCTTCCGCTTGTGGCGGCATTGGCTAGTGGTTTAACTGATGCCAATGATCCTCCTCTATGTCCAGACTCAGTAGATACAGTTCATCTGTATTGCGATGGGCCAGTTAACTGTTTAGAGGTGCTGTATGGCTCAAAACGGGCACAACTGTACCTGTCCGCACTTATTTGGTGCAAAATTGGGGTTTTGTAAAGGTTTTGGGGGTGTTCTTCTGAGGAATGGACCAGTACAGCAGTACAGTTTTAGACAGCAGACATAAAAAAGCCGCTGCAAAAACCGAGTTTTTGTCAGCGGCTGTCTAGAACAAGTGTTACGGCAGCATTTTCCCGGTTTCTTCCAGGTTTATATGCCAGCTCAGCGCTTCACGCAGGATATGCGGTGTATGACCGCCGATGGCGCAGGCCTTGGTGAAGTAATCGTTCAACGCATCGCGGAAGTCCGGGTGCACACAGTTGTCGATGATGACGCGTGCGCGCTCACGCGGTGCCAGGCCACGCAAGTCGGCCAAGCCTTGTTCAGTAACCAGGATATCCACGTCATGCTCGGTATGGTCGACATGGCTGACCATTGGCACAACGCTGGAAATGGCACCTGCCTTGGCAATCGACTTGGTGACGAAGATCGCCAGGTGTGCGTTACGGGCAAAGTCACCCGAGCCGCCGATGCCGTTCATCATCCGCGTACCGCAAACGTGAGTAGAGTTGACGTTGCCGTAGATGTCGAACTCCAGCGCGGTATTGATACCAATGATGCCCAAGCGACGAACCACTTCAGGGTGATTGGAGATCTCTTGTGGGCGCAGGACCAGTTTGTCTTTGTAACGCTCCAGATTGCCGAACACGTCCGAGTTACGACGTTCCGACAGGGTGATGGAACTGCCCGATGCGAAGCTCATCTTGCCGGCGTCAATCAAGTCGAAGGTCGAATCCTGCAGCACTTCGGAGTACATGGTCAGGTCTTCGAACGGCGAGTCGATCAGGCCGCACATCACCGCGTTGGCGATGTTGCCGATACCGGCTTGCAGTGGCCCCAGTTTGTTGGTCATTCGCCCGGCTTCAACTTCTTGCTTGAAGAAGTTGATCAGGTGGAAGGCGATACCGTCTGTTTCGCTATCAGGCACGGATACAGTAGACGGAGAGTCCGGCTTGTTAGTGATAACGATGGCTACGATCTTTTCCGCCGGGATCGCAATGGCAGTGCTGCCAATACGGTCATCAACCTTCACCAGCGGGATGGGTGTACGGGTCGGGCGGTAGGTCGGAATGTAGATGTCGTGCAGACCTTCCAGATTCGGATTGTGCGCCATGTTGATTTCGACGATTACCTGTTTGGCGAAAATCGCGAAGCTAGCGGAGTTACCTACAGATGTAGTCGGGACAATATGACCTTGTTCTGTAATGGCAACGGCTTCGATAACCGCGATGTCCGGCAACTTGAGCTGATTGTTACGCAGTTGCTCAACGGTTTCGGACAGATGCTGGTCGATAAACATCACTTCGCCAGCATTGATGGCTTTGCGCAGAGTGCTATCTACCTGGAACGGCATGCGACGTGCCAGGACACCGGCTTCGGTCAGTTGTTTGTCGAGATCGTTACCAAGGCTGGCACCCGTCATCAACGTGATTTTCAGTGGCGACTTTTTGGCGCGCTCGGCCAGTGCTTGCGGGACGGCTTTGGCTTCGCCGGCACGGGTGAAACCGCTCATGCCGACGGTCATGCCATCTTGGATAAGGGCGGCGGCTTCTTCGGCGCTCATGACCTTATCGTGTAGGGAGTTCAGACGAATACGTTCACGGTACATGGATTGTTATCTCAAGGAACGGAAGCAAGATGCGCAGTCTATTCATTTTCAAAGCCCCACGTCCCGCTACCATGGTCGAATGCATGGGGGCGGGGTAGAGCCTTTGGTCGGCTTCCTGCTGGAAATAAAAAACCCCGGTAATTTTAGCGCCGGGGTTTTCAGTGTTGAAGAGGCGGGGATGTTACTCGACCGCTTTGACCATATCTTCAATAACTTTTTTGGCGTCGCCAAACACCATCATGGTTTTATCCAGATAAAACAGCTCGTTATCCAGACCTGCATAGCCGCTGGCCATGGAGCGTTTGTTGACGATGACGGTCTTGGCTTTGTAAGCCTCGAGAATTGGCATGCCGGCAATCGGTGATTTCGGGTCATTCTTGGCCGCCGGGTTGACCACGTCATTCGCGCCCAGCACCAGTACCACATCGGCCTGACCAAATTCGGAGTTGATATCTTCCATTTCGAACACTTGATCGTAAGGCACTTCTGCCTCGGCCAGCAGCACGTTCATATGGCCAGGCATCCGGCCCGCGACCGGGTGAATCGCGTACTTCACGGTCACGCCGCGATGGGTCAGTTTTTCGGTCAGCTCTTTCAGTGCATGTTGGGCGCGCGCCACAGCCAGACCGTAACCCGGAACGATGATGACCGTATCGGCGTTAGTCAGCAGGAAGGTTGCGTCATCTGCGGAACCGGATTTAACCGGGCGTGCTTCTTGTGCACCTGCCGGGCCACCCACGTCGGTTGCACCGCCAAAGCCACCAAGGATCACGTTGAAGAACGAGCGGTTCATCGCCTTACACATGATGTATGACAGGATTGCGCCCGAAGAGCCGACCAACGATCCGGCAATAATCAGCATCGAGTTGTTCAGCGAAAAACCGATACCGGCCGCTGCCCAGCCCGAGTAGCTGTTCAGCATCGACACCACGACCGGCATATCAGCGCCGCCAATCGGGATGATGATCAACACGCCCAGTACGAACGCCAGAGCCAGCATCAGGGCGAACGCCGAGAGGTTGCCGGTCAGCATAAAGGTGATGCCCAGGCCGAGAGTGACCAGCCCCAAGACCAGGTTCAGTTTGTGTTGACCGCTGAACTGCACCGGAGCGCCTTGAAACAGGCGGAACTTGTATTTACCCGAGAGCTTGCCGAACGCAATAACAGAACCTGAGAACGTAATCGCACCAATGGCCGCGCCCAGGAACAGTTCCAGGCGGTTGCCCGCCGGAATGGCGTCGCCCAAATGTTTAACAATGCCAAGTGATTGCGGCTCGACGACAGCAGCGATCGCAATAAAGACCGCTGCGAGGCCGATCATGCTGTGCATGAAGGCAACCAGTTCCGGCATTTTGGTCATTTCGACGCGTTTGGCCATGATCGAGCCGGCTGTGCCGCCTACTAACAGGCCCACAATCACGTAACCAATTCCCGCCGTGGCAATTTCTGCGCCGAGCTTGTAGATCAAGCCTACGGTGGTAATGACAGCCAGGCCCATCCCAAGCATGCCGAACAGGTTGCCGCGGCGTGAGGTGGTGGGGTGTGACAGGCCTTTGAGAGCCTGAATGAAGCAAATTGAGGCGACCAGGTACAGAACAGTAACCAGATTCATGCTCATGGCTTACGCACCTCTTCTTTGGCTTTAGGTGCTTTTTTCTTGAACATTTCCAGCATGCGCCGGGTGACCAAAAATCCACCGAATACGTTAACGGCGGCCAACGCCACCGCCAGAGTGCCCATGGTTTTACCCAGTGGCGTGACGGTCAGCGCGGCGGCCAGCATGGCGCCCACAATAACGATGGCGGAGATGGCGTTGGTAACGGCCATGAGCGGCGTGTGCAGCGCAGGGGTTACGTTCCAGACCACGTGATAACCCACATAAATGGCCAGCACAAAGATGATCAGGTTATAGATACCGGGGGAGATGAGCTCTTCCATTGTTGTTGTCCTCAGCCGTTTTTGCGCACGACTTGACCGTCGCGGCACATCAGGCACGCAGCGACGATGTCGTCTTCAAGGTTGATCTGGAACTGCCCTTCAGGTGTGAAGACCAGCTTGAGGAAATCCAGCAGGTTGCGGGCATAGAGCGCAGAAGCGTCTGCGGCAACCATTGCCGGCAGGTTGGTGTAGCCGACGATGGTCACGCCATGCTCAACCACTACCTCATCGGCCACTGTTAGCGGGCAGTTGCCACCTTGAGCGGCGGCTAGATCGATCACGACGGAACCGGGCTTCATTTGCGCTACGGTTTCTGCACTCAACAACACGGGCGCCTTGCGACCCGGGATCAATGCCGTGGTGATGACAATATCGGCCAGCTTGGCACGCTCATGCACGGCCTGGGCCTGGCGCTGCATCCAGCTAGCGGGCATTGGACGTGCATAACCGCCTACGCCGACAGCGCATTCACGCTCTTCATCGGTTTCGTATGGCACGTCGACAAATTTGGCGCCCAGGGATTCGATTTGCTCTTTTACAGCAGGTCGTACATCTGATGCCTCAATAACTGCGCCCAATCGCTTGGCCGTGGCGATTGCCTGCAAGCCGGCAACCCCTGCGCCCAGGATCAGGACTCGGGCCGCCTTCACCGTGCCGGCCGCTGTCATCAGCATTGGCATGAAGCGCGGGTAGTGGTGAGCGGCAACCAGTACGGCCTTATATCCCGCAATGTTGGCTTGGGATGACAGAACATCCAGGCTTTGTGCGCGGGAAGTCCGGGGTGCAGCTTCAAGGGAGAATGCTGTGATGCCATGCTCGGCCAGTTTGGCAATGGTTTCATTGCTGAACGGGTTGAGCATGCCGATGAGCACGGTTCCACTGTTAATGAGGGCAAGTTCGCTGTCGTTAGGGGCGACGACTTTCAGAATCAGTTCGGCGCCATACGCCTCTGCTGCACTGCCAATAGTCGCACCAGCGGCTTCATAGGAGCTGTCAATAACGCTGGCGTTAATGCCGGCGCCACGTTGAACAGTCACCTTATGGCCTTGGCCGATCAGCTTCTTGATGGTTTCCGGGGTTGCGGCAACCCGCGTTTCACCCTTCTGGGTTTCGAGAGGAACACCGATGTGCACGTCATATCTCCTGCGTGATCTTTTATAAGAAAGCCAGCGCACTGCGGATGGTGCGTCTGGGGCGGCCGATCAGCACGGTCCCTCTTTAATTTAGGAGGGGCGCCGCATAATGCAGGCGATTTTTTGGCCCTTCAAGAACTTATGGAGGATGACGACATCTTTACTACAAGTCATGCAGTGACCGAATGTCGCAACTAATCGCTACAGGCCTTTAACTACGTGGCTCTTGGCTTGAATAGATGTTTTGGTACGTTTTTTCACATTTCTTTTGGTTATCGCTGCATAACTTTAAGAAATACCCTGTAAGCCACGTGGTTACTGGTCTTCAGCGATGTCGAGCTAGACATTGGTATCGAATGCTGATATGCGACATTTACTTATATATGTAGTGCGTTTTTTGTATGAACTACCTAATTTATCTGGACGATGCATCTTTTAAAGCGGGCTGTATCCAGCTGCTTGCTTGATCAGCCAGTCTCGGAAGGCGTGCAGTGAGGCGGACTCTATTTTTCTTTCAGGGATTATCAAGTAATACCCCTTGTTGCTGAGCAAGCTGCGCTCATGCGCAATCACCAGGCGTTTCTCAGTCAGTTCACGCTGGATCAGAAAGGGTGGGATCAGGGCGACTCCCATTTGATGCATGGCCGCCTGTGCAAGCATCGAGAATAGTTCATAGCGCGGACCTGTCATGTCGCGAGGCACATTCATACCTTGAGCGTTAAACCACTGGCGCCATGCATAAGGGCGGGTGGTTTGTTGCAATAAGGGGAGGTCGGCCAGCGCTTGGGGGCTGAGGCTTTGCTGGTCGCCCAGCAATGATGGATGGCAAACAGGGACGGGGTTCTCGCCCATCAGGCGGTAGGAAGATGTGCCGGACCACTCGGCATCGCCGAAGTAGATGGCTGCGTCAAAGTCGGTGTCGGCGAAGAGGAAGGGGCGGGTTCGATTGGTAAGGTTGACCGTGACATCCGGGTGCTTGAGTTGGAAGTCCTTAAGGCGTGGGAGCAACCATTGCGTTCCGAAGGTCGGTACAACGGCCAGCTCAATGGCGTTGGCTCCTTGCTGGCCCATGACCGAGAGTGTGTCGCGTTCGACTGCATCAAGCTGAGTGGCTATCCGTCGACTGTAGGACAAGCCTGCTTCGGTCAGTTTTACACCACGCTTGGAGCGTCTGAACAACTCCACGCTCAAGAACTCTTCAAGGCTGGCAATTTGTCTGCATATGGCACCTTGAGTAAGAGAAAGCTCGTTGGCGGCCTTGGTAAAGCTTTCATGGCGAGCCGCTGCTTCAAAGCTGATCAACGCAGTTGTGCTGGGGATTTTTCGGCGCATGTACGGCTTCCTCACAAAAGGTCGTCAAATATGGCTTTATTGTTTGTTATGGAGTGAGAAATTATCACAAGCCCGTGCTGAATCCTCGTTTGTTCTTCTATATAGAGGGATCTAGGATCGGGTCACGGTATTCGATCAACTTCGCGAGGGTTCACTCATGGCGGGTAAGGCTAGCTTCAACTGGATTGATCCACTTTTGCTGGATCAGCAGCTCACTGAAGAAGAGCGCATGGTGCGCGACAGCGCCGAGCAATTCGCTCAGCACAAGCTGGCTCCGCGCGTACTTGAGGCTTTCCGTCATGAGAAGACCGACCCTGCGATCTTTCGCGAGATGGGTGAGACTGGCTTGCTGGGTGCAATGATTCCTGAGCAGTACGGTGGCAGCGGCCTTAATTACGTAAGTTACGGATTGATTGCGCGCGAGGTAGAGCGTGTTGATTCGGGTTATCGCTCGATGATGAGCGTGCAGTCCTCTTTGGTCATGGTGCCAATCAATGAGTTCGGTACTGAAGCGCAGAAGCAGAAGTATCTGCCTAAGTTGGCATCTGGCGAATGGATTGGGTGTTTTGGGCTGACAGAGCCTGATCACGGTTCCGACCCTGGGGCGATGGTGACTCGTGCGCGCAAAGTGGACGGAGGCTACAGCCTGACCGGCGCCAAGATGTGGATCACTAACAGTCCTATCGCTGATGTGTTTGTGGTGTGGGCCAAGGATGACGAGGGTGATATTCGTGGCTTTGTGCTGGAAAAGGGCTGGAAAGGTCTGAGCACACCGGCGATTCACGGCAAGGTGGGTTTGCGTGCATCAATCACCGGCGAGATCGTGATGGACAATGTGTTTGTCCCCGAAGAGAACATCTTTCCGGATGTGCGAGGTCTGAAAGGGCCTTTTACCTGTCTGAACTCCGCACGCTATGGCATTGCGTGGGGGGCGCTTGGGGCTGCTGAATTTTGCTGGCACACCGCGCGTCAATACACGCTGGACCGCAAGCAATTTGGGCGGCCTTTGGCAGCTACGCAGTTGGTGCAGAAGAAGCTGGCAGATATGCAGACCGAGATCACGATGGCGTTGCAAGGCTGTCTGCGCCTGGGGCGTATGAAAGATGAAGGTACGGCGGCAGTTGAAATCACCTCGATCATGAAGCGAAACTCCTGTGGGAAGTCACTGGACATCGCTCGTATGGCGCGGGACATGTTGGGGGGGAATGGGATTTCAGATGAGTTCGGTGTGGCGCGACATCTGGTCAACCTTGAGGTGGTCAATACCTATGAGGGCACGCATGACGTGCATGCTTTGATTTTGGGGCGTGCGCAAACCGGTCTTCAGGCGTTCTATTGATAGGAGCGCAGCGCATGGGTGCTCTATCGCATTTGCGGGTGTTGGATTTGTCGCGGGTATTGGCCGGGCCATGGGCGGGACAAATCCTGGCGGATTTGGGTGCTGAGGTGATCAAGGTCGAGCGCCCGGGTAATGGCGATGATACGCGTGCCTGGGGGCCTCCGTTTCTTCGGGACGCTAATGGCGAGAGTACGGGCGAGGCTGCGTATTACTTGTCGGCCAATCGTAATAAGCAGTCGGTCACGATCGACTTCACCAAGCCTGAAGGTCAGCGGTTGGTGCGAGAACTGGCAGCGAAGTCGGATATCGTCATCGAGAACTTCAAGGTTGGAGGGCTTGAGGCTTATGGATTGGACTATGCGTCGCTTAGTGCGCTGAATCCTGAGCTGATTTACTGCTCTATCACCGGCTTTGGTCAGACAGGTCCTTACGCTAAGCGGGCGGGTTATGACTTCATGATTCAAGGCTTGGGCGGGCTTATGAGTCTGACTGGGCGGCCTGAGGGTGAGGAGGGGGCCGGTCCGGTGAAGGTAGGGGTCGCACTTACGGATATTCTGACCGGGTTATATTCAGCGGTCGCAATATTGGCTGCGCTGGCTCATCGCCAACATGATGGTGGTGGGCAGCATATCGATATGGCGCTGCTGGATGTTCAGGTGGCGTGTCTGGCGAATCAGGCGATGAATTACCTGACAACAGGCGTTGCGCCGCAGCGCCTTGGGAATGCGCATCCGAACATCGTGCCTTATCAGGATTTTCCTACCGCGGATGGCGATTTCATTCTCACGGTGGGTAACGACAGTCAATTTCGTAAGTTCGCGGCGGTGGCTGGGCGCGCTGAGTGGGCTGATGATCCGCGTTTCTCCACTAATAAGTTGCGCGTAGCGAATCGCAGGGAGTTAGTGCCTCTGATACGCCAGGCTACGGTGTTTAAGACCACGGCTGAATGGGTTGCGCAATTAGAGGCTGTTGGCGTGCCTTGTGGGCCGATCAATGACTTGGCGCAGGTGTTTGCAGATCCTCAAGTGCGGGCTCGGGGTCTGGCTTTGGAGTTGCCACATGTGTTGGCAGGCCTGGCTCCGCAGGTGGCAAGTCCGATTCGTTTGTCTAGGACGCCGGTTGAGTATCGCAATGCGCCCCCTTTATTGGGTGAGCATACCGGGGAAGTGCTGGAGCGGGTCCTGGGGCTGGATGCCAAGGCTGTTGGGGCTTTGCGTGAGTTGGGTGTGTTGTAGCTATATAAGAAGGAGGGCGTTAGCCCTCCTTCTTATATAGGAGAAGAGCGTGAATTTTGAGTTATTTGATAGAGAGCCTCAATTACCGCTTGACCTAGAATTCTAACGGCCTATAATTCGCCCCACTTCCGGCGCAGTCGAAACGGAAAACTCCTTGAGATTCAATGAGTTGTACGGTTTTCGGCAGTGTCAGCTTCAAGTCATCGAAGCAGGAAATGAGGTGTTGACAGCAGCGTGTAACGCTGTAGAATTCGCCTCCCGCTAACGAGAGATCGAAAGCGCAAGTGGTTGATGTTACAGAGGAAACTTTGAAAGCATCTTAAAATAACCGCTTGACAGCAACAGAGGCTGCTGTAGAATGCGCGCCTCGGTTGAGCGAAAGCTTAACCAACCGCTCTTTAACAACTGAATCAAGCAATTCGTG
>NZ_VFIO01000005.1 GCF_007858365.1 Pseudomonas saxonica
ACCCTGGCCGACGGCAGCGACGTCGCCTACCGCTACGATGCCTTCGGCCGACGCATCGCCAAAGACATGGACGGCAAAACCACCCAATTCATCTGGCAGGGCGACCGGCTGATCGCCGAAAACATCTCCCAAAAAGGTGTTAAGGGCTGGCCGCTTTACCGCAGCTACGTCTACGAACCCGGCACCTTCAAACCGATGGCCCTGCTAAAAGGCCACGGCACAACCAACGAGGTCTACTACTACCAGCTCGACCACCTGGGCACCCCGCAAGAACTCACCGACGAAGCAGGCAAAATCGTCTGGTCAGCACATTACCGGGCGTACGGCAACGTCATCAAATTCGACATCAACGAAATCAGCAACCCGTTGCGTTTTCAGGGCCAGTATTACGACGAAGAAAGCGGACTACACTACAACCGCCATCGCTACTACAATCCCAACACCGGCCGCTACCTGACCCCCGACCCGATCAAACTGGCGGGCGGACTCAACAGCTACCAGTACGTGCCCAACCCAACGGGGTGGGTGGATCCGTTGGGATTGATGAGTGTTGAGGGGGATTGTCCGGGCGGAGAAATAACAGCACCTAGGATTGATGCTAGCAATCTTAAATTGACTAAAACCGTTGAAAATCATTTGAGCGACGTCAATAAGACAGGTGATAGGGTAAGGCCGTATGGCGATTCAAGGATATTAATGCAGGAAATAATGGAATCAAAACCCCCAGTGCCAGATCCGCGCGGAGTTCCCGACATTTTACGATGGGATGTAGATGGAACCATGAACGGCAGTTTTGGAACTTATGAACTTGTGATAAATCCAAAAACTAATACGGTACTGCATCTTTTATTCAAGAGCACAAAAAAATGAAATTCCAATGGCGCAAGAATAACAAGCCTTTAGCTGGAAAATTAATTTATAGAAGTGACGAGTACTCGATTGATTTCATATGCGCATCTTCAGAACAGCTAATTTCAAAATCCGGATCAAATGGCTGCATGCCTCTTACTGCAGGTACTTTGCAAATTGAAGTTGGCATTGAAACCAAAACACTACTTTATCCATGGGGTTTTCTACCTTTAATAAACCTTGATACTGAAGCCATGGAAGTCCCCAACCCCACACTTGGCAGCGTTTACGTCCACACACATGAAATATATCTAATGAAAGGTGTTGCTCTAGAAATCCCAGGATCCAATATTTGGAAAACTATAAAAATCAGAAACAGCGATTATATTTATATAGGACCTGACAATTACAACCACAAAGGAAAAACACATATTGAGTTTTCTACCAATACCATAATAGGACTCGAAAACGGCAACATGGCCTGCATATTTCTAAAGCCAGAAAATCAAGAAAAATAGATATACCTACATTCATCGACACACTCCTAAACCAAAAAATATACGATCTTTAACAAAGAAGCCAGCCTGCAAAAAACACCAAAGTAAACGACAAAATCGTCTGGTCGGCGTATTACCGGACGTACGGCAACGTCGTCAAATTCGACATCAACGAATTCAGCAACCCGCTGCGATTTCAGGGCCAGTATTACGACGAAGAAAGCGGACTACACTACAACCGCCATCGCTACTACAATCCCAACACCGGCCGCTACTTGACCCCCGACCCGATCAAATTGGCGGGTGGACTCAACAGCTACCAGTACGTGCCCAACCCCTCGGGGTGGGTGGATCCGTTGGGGTTGAGTTCTTGTCCGGGGGATTTAGGGCGCGAAATCACCGAGCAAAATGGTGAAACGCCGGAACAAAAACTAAATTATATTGGCGAAGACCCAGAAGCGCCTGCGCATAACGTGATCCATTGGACAGCTCACGGATACAATCATAGCCCGTCAAAAAACATGTCTTGGAAAGCAATTATTGAATCCACTAAAACTGGCCCGGCAAAATACAAGCCAGGAACTGACATAGAAAGCTTAGAAAGAGGGGTTTTTAAGGATGGAAAATCAAGCACCAATGGTAAGCCGTGGAAAGTTAAGGATTTTGAAAGCGATATCGGTGCCAGCGGTGGCAAAACTAGTAGGTGGATACGTATTGAACTGAGTGCCAAAACCATTCACGGGCATCCGATAACTGAGCAAGAATTCAGGAAGCTTACAAAATGATTGCATTAGACTTTTTAGATGGAAAAATCACCTGCGACGAACTTTCAAATATTGACAGCGAAAACTTTAAAAGCGATCTCTTTGTATTAAAAGAAGACATGCTGCAAGTTGAATATGGTAATGAGTTGTTAATAGATGCGGGTTGGTATCCTTCTTTCGATATAAATGGACGATTTCAAGTTCGCGTAATCGAAGGCCACCAATGGGAGTCACCATTAATTTTGCTCGCCGCGAATACGATCACAGAGCTTCTAAGCAAGCTTCGCGCAGCACAAAACATAGTTAAGAGCAGATTTAATATTGAAGAATCAAAATAATTTCACAGTTAAAAATTTTCCCATGCGGGAATACTCCAAGCCAAATTAGACCCCTACTAAAACAGTGGCATGTCAACAAATTAATGAATCACAGCAAAGATCAACGCTACCAAGTACCGCCATTATTGATAGCTAAAAATATGTTTGAATAGCACTAAAAACGCCCATGCTTTCTGAAACATATCTTTGATCCTAGCCGCTCCCCCTCGGCTAAATTCATGGGGTGGCTGGATCCGTAGGAGTTGATGAGTGCTTGGGGGGGATTGTCCGGGTATAAAAGCTCCAGGATAAGTTGCCTATATAGGCGGAAAAACCTGTGTTTATAACTGCATTGTTGATGGCATGGCTCGTTATATTGCAATAGCCTACGATATAGCTAAGCGTGGTCAATCTCACCTCAGACAAAAAGGGATAGTGGTTTCAAAAATCAGAGGGCTGGACAATATATCTCGTGCTGACGCTCGGGCAGTTGAGCAGGCACTGACGACTACCATGGCCTTGGTAAAGATGGCGGCACGTTAATCAATAAGATCAACTCTATATCGTCTGTCAGAAACCCGACTAAGTATGAGCTGGGCTTGATACGCGGCGCCGAGCTGCTGAAAAAAGCTGGATATGAAGGATTTTAAATGGCTAAGAAGGTAAAGCTGGGCGACATTTTGCAAGTATTAACCTCGCAGGGTGTCGCATATGCGCAAGTTACTCATAAACATCCGGAGTTCGGTTTTTTAATTCGCGTTTTCCCCGGATTTCACAATAAGCAACCAAAAGATTTTTCAATGCTAGTTGAGGGTGAGCCACAATTTTCTGCGTTCCTAGTTGTTCAAAGTACGGTAAATCAAGGCCTGCTATCCGTCGTGGAAAATATTTCAGTGCCCGATAGGCTAAAAATATTTCCTACATTTCGCTCCAGGAATGGCGGAGCGGGTGGTTCCCTTTGGCTGTGGGATGGTAAAGAGTCTTTTCGACTCGAAAGAGAACTTAGACCTAATGAATTGGAGTATCCGACAGAAGGAATTATCAGTGCGCCATTGCTTGTTGAGCGTATTGAAAATAATTACAGAACCGAGACTCATGAGGTCTGGTGAGTTGTCAACCCGGCGACGGCCCCTAGTAATTTTATAAGTACTTCTACATCTGCTGATGTAGCCATAGATTTCGGAACTGCCTACCGAACAAAACCAAGGCAATTCTATATTCTTAAATTAATACAGGGCCGTAACGTAAATCATGAGCTTGGTACCAAAGTACCGTTTCCAGAAGAAATGGAAATTGCGATCCCCAATCAAATTCTCAAAGAAGATATATTAGGGGTTACACCAGTCAATGCCGATGGTAGTTACGTTGGTTACTCAATCCCTAATCCTGCAGGAAAGTAAAAGTGGACTTTCGAGAAATCATATTAAAAATAGATAATACATTGGTAAAAGCTGATCTCTCGTATACAACAGATCCACCCTGCATTCATTTGAAAATAAAAAACTCAGATTTCATCTCGACTGGAGACGATCTATACACCTGCTTGGCAAAGCTGCGTGAACAGATGCCGGAGATTGACTTCCTTTGTAAAGGATCGAAAATAAATGTTCATCCATCCAGAAGCACAAGACAAATGACTGCCGGGCTCATGGCGTATGAATTAAAAATGGGCGAACAAGCCAGACGTTCAGATTTGGTAAATATTTTTGATTTCGACGACGACAACCTCACAAACAATCCGAGTAAACAAAATATTTTTTTTAAAGAATGGATTGCATCTTTGAGGTAAAAGCACACTCATCACAATAAATTCCAAGACCCAATTTTTCTTTCTAACAATGTGGAAGCCTATAAACTTCACCGGTCACTACCTGACCCCCGACCCGATCAAACTGGCGGGCGAACTCAACAACTACCAGTACCTGCCCAATCCCACGGAGTGGGTGGAGCCTTTGGGGTTGAATCCGACACGCCCGGGCGGCACCTTACTGGAGGGTGGGTTTTGCACTCATTTTTCGCGGCCGCCTAGTGAACAACGTGAGTGCAGCAACTTCGTGTGGTTGATACCACAGAGCCGCTGCCCCACGGCGCGCGCGGGTTACCCCAGCGCGTAATTGAGTACGATGCCGATAAAGATCGCCAATCCCGCCCAATGATTGTGCAAGAAGGCTTTAAAGCACCGTTGGGGATCGCGGTCTCGCGTGTACCAGAATTCCCACACAAAGCAGGCCGCTGCGGCCAATAAGCCCAGATGACACCAGCCGCCCAACTTAAAGTGCGAGCCCGCCAACAACAAGCAAACCAATGCCAAACATTGCAGTGTGAGGATGATGACGCGGTCTGCATCGCCAAACAGGATGGCGGTGGATTTAACCCCGACTTTCAGGTCGTCTTCGCGGTCGGTCATGGCGTAGTACGTGTCATACCCCACCGTCCACAGCAAGTTGGCGATGTAGAGCAGCCACGCTGCCGCCGGCACGCTTCCGGTTTCGGCGGTAAACGCCATCGGCATGCCCCACGAAAATGCCGCGCCTAGTACCACTTGTGGGTAGTAGGTGTAGCGCTTCATGAACGGGTAAGTGGCGGCCAATGCCAGCCCGCCAAATGAGAGCAAGATGGTCGGGGTATTGGTGCACAGCACCAGCAGGAAGCTGGCACCCATGAGCAGGGCAAAAAACACCAGCGCTTCTTTGCTGCTGATTTTTCCACTGACCAAAGGTCGTTGTTCGGTGCGTTTGACGTGACCGTCCACCTTGCGATCAGCAAAGTCGTTGATCACACAGCCACCGGCTCGGGTCAGGATCACACCCAGCACAAAGATCAGCAGGTTGCTCAGCGACGGTACGCCCTTGGCGGCCACCCACAGCGCCCACAGCGTTGGCCACAGCAGCAGGTAGATACCGATGGGTTTATCCATGCGGGTCAGTTGAATAAAGTCCCAGGCCCGAGGGTTCAGGCGGTTGAGCGATTTGAGCAGGCGTACGTACATCAGCTGTTCTCCGGCCGGGCACTCAGGGTGGCCCACAAGGGGGGTAAGAAGATTTCGGCCACCAGTACGCTTAATGTGCCGCGTACAAAGCGTGAGCGGCGTGCCCACAGGTGGTCGGCCCGATCAGCCACCGGCAGCCAGTCGCGTGGGTAGTGGCATACCTGCAACGGGCCGCGTTCAAAGGCGTGGTCGCAAAAAAGCAGCTCCCCCAGTGACCGGGTTCCCAGGTCTTCCAGATTTAGCCCGCCTTGCTTCAGGGCGCTGTGTGCCGCGACGCTGCGGGCAAACACCCACGGTTGCTGGTGCCCGCGCAAATACACTTCGCGCACCCAGCCCCGGCTGCCCTCAGGCAGGTCGAGCGCAGTGCACTCGTCCTGGCGCAGCGTCTGCCAGCCCTCAAGCAGCGGCAGCACGCTAAAGGCGCCGTCTGAAAGCGCGGTAAGCCGGCGAGTCAATGAGCCCTGGTCGAACAACCAATCGAGTGTTTGTTCATCAGGGGTGGTGTGTAGGTGGCTTTGTTCAAGCCAGACAGGGGAGATCAGTGGAGACGTCATGTGCGACACGGTAGGTCATAATTGGCAGCCATTGAGGCCCGCGAGCTTAGCACGCTGCCTATTGAATGAGCGCTTGAGCGGTTAGTGGCAGCAATCGTGCTTGCATATCACAGTGGTCATCAGTACAAAACGCCCTGAAAATGACGAGCAACGCAGCAGGTTTCGACAAGTCTGTGGCCTCGTGCGGCCTGAACCCTAGGAAATAACTTCATGAAAAAGTGGCAATGCATCGTATGTGGACTGATTTACAACGAAGCCGACGGCTGGCCGGATGACGGCATTGCGCCCGGTACGTTGTGGCAGGACGTTCCTGAAGACTGGCTGTGCCCGGACTGTGGTGTCGGCAAAATGGATTTCGAGATGATCGAAATCAACTGATTGATCCCTTAACAACCTGATTCAACCCTGGAGTATGGAATGAACGCACCTGTCGTGATCGTGGGTACTGGGCTGGCTGGCTATAACCTGGCCCGGGAGTTTCGCAAGCTGGACAGCGAGACCCCGTTATTGCTGATCACGGCAGATGATGGGCGCTCCTATTCCAAGCCCATGCTGTCCACCGGCTTTGGCAAAAATAAAGAGGCTGACGGTCTGAGCATGGCGACGCCGGAGGCCATGGCCGCGCAGCTTAACGCCCAAGTGCGCATCCACACCCGTATCAGCGGTATTGATGCGGGCCACAAACAACTGTGGATTGGCGAAGAGGCGGTGCCTTACCGCGATCTGGTTCTGGCGTGGGGTGCGCAAACCGTACAGGTGCCGGTAGAAGGCGATGCGCAGGACGCCATCTTCCCGATCAACGACCTGGAAGACTATGCGCGTTTTCGCACTGCTGCAGCGGGCAAGCGCCGTGTGCTGATCCTGGGCGCTGGACTGATTGGCTGTGAATTTGCCAATGACCTGATTGCCGGTGGCTTCGAAGTCGATATGGTGGCCCCGTGTGAGCAAGTCATGCCAACCCTGTTGCATCCTGCTGCTGCGGCGGCCGTGCAAGCAGGTCTGGAAAGCCTTGGGGCGCGTTTGCATCTGGGTCCGGTATTGACCCGCCTGCAACGCACCGCCGATGGGCTGCAAGCACATTTGTCAGACGCCAGCGTGATTGCCTGTGATGTGGTGGTCTCTGCGATTGGTTTGCGTCCGCGCATTGATATGGCTGCGGCGGCCGGCCTACAGGTCAATCGCGGCATCGAGGTTGATCGTCATCTCAAAACCTCTCATGCCAATATTTACGCGCTGGGTGATTGCGCCGAAGTGGAAGGCTTGAGCCTGCTCTACGTCATGCCCCTGATGAACTGTGCACGGGCGTTGGCGCAAACCCTGGCAGGCAACCCGACAGCGGTGAGCTACGGCGCAATGCCCATTACGGTCAAAACCCCGGTTTGCCCTCTGGTGGTGTCGCCTGTGCCTCGCGGCTACGAAGGGGTGTGGACTGTGGAAGGCCAGGGTGCTGACATTAAAGCCTTGTGCCGCGACGCGGAGGGCAACTTGCTCGGTTATGCGCTGACGGGTGAGGCGGTTCGCGAAAAACTGGCACTCAATAAAGAGCTACCTGCGCTTTTGGCGTAAATACCGCTGTTTATGTCGCTTATGACATTGCCTTGTCTCAACAAAGCCTCGCCAGAGGCTGGCGCAGGATTTGGCCGCGTGCCATTCTCACACCGGTCTGCCGCAGAGTAGAGCCTGCGGCGCCCTGAGCGCGGCTCCATTAGAGAGCAGCACGGACATAACAACAAAAAACCGTCAAAGAGGCTTCATCATGCGTAAACCAGATCTCGCCGCCGCTATCGCTGACAAGGCTGACCTCACTAAAGAGCAAGCCAGCCGCGTACTCAATGCAGTACTCGAAGAAATCACCAATGCCCTGCACCGCAAAGACAGCGTCACGCTGGTCGGCTTCGGTACGTTTATTCAACGTCATCGCGGTGCTCGCACCGGTAAAAACCCGCAAACCGGCGAGCCGGTAAAAATCAAGGCCAGCAACACCGTGGCTTTCAAGCCGGGCAAGTTTCTTAAAGACAGTGTTAACCCATAAGTCTGGCAATTGCCGCGATTGAAGGTGGCTTAAGGAATGGGCGAGCTGGTATGACAGCGCCCATTTTTGACAATGATTGAGCCGATTATGCGGCTATAAGTGGCAAAATCTGCTTATTCTGCGTCTAACACTGCAGAAAAGTGGTGTTCTTTGTTCAAATCGCTACACTGCGCCGGCTAGTTATTACTTCCCGAGGCGCGCACATGAAATTTCGTTTTTTGCTCTGGATGCTGGGCTTGCTGATGGGCAGAGCCAGCCGTAAAAACCCTGCTTTCCAACAGCAACTGGTTGATAAAGACCTGGTTTTCCAGCTGCAAACCCTCGATGGCAAAGTGGCCCGTCACTTCAAAGTCAAAAACCTTCGCATCACCAGCCATTCGGGTATGTACCCGGAGCCTGCTTTCGCCATTGCCTTCAAAGACGCTGATTATGGCTTTGCCACGATGCAAGCCAAGAACAAGCAATTGGCTTTCATGACCGGCATTCAAGACAAGTCGATTCAGATTAAAGGCAACCCGGCGTTGGTCATCTGGTTTCAGGGCTTGACCAAGTACCTTAAGCCGCGCAAAAAGCCCAAGGCGTGATATCGGATGGTGGAGGGTGGTCAGGCTTTGGCGCCCACTCTCACCCTGCACATTCAGGTTTTTGGCTTATCGAGCTTCTTCAAGAACACGGCCATTTCTTTTTCTGCCTGCTTATCGCCGTGGGCCTGCGCTGCCGCTATTCCCTGCAGCCACACCGTGCGTGCGGCGTCCCTGTTTCCCGCCGCCAATTGCGCCTTGCCCAATAACTTCCACGCTGCGGAATATTTGGGGTCAAACGTGACGCAAGCCTGCAAATGCTCAACGGCTTTGAGGTTATCCCCAAGGTCGAGATAGCCCTTGCCCAGGCCAAAGCGCAGTAACGCGTTATCCACACCCTTGGCCAGCATCTTTTCCAGTGATTCCAGCACGCCAAACTCCTTAGAAGAAACTCAACCCAACGTGGAACAGCTTTTCGACGTCGCGAATATGCTTTTTATCCACAAGGAACAAGATCACATGGTCGCCTGCATTGACCACGGTAGCGTCGTGGGCAATCAGCACTTCTTCGTCGCGAATGATCGCGCCAATGATCGTGCCCGGGGGCAAGTGAATCTCGCCAATGCGACGGCCAATCACCTTGCTCGATTTCGAGTCGCCGTGGGCAATGGCTTCGATGGCCTCGGCTGCGCCTCGACGCAAGGAGTGAACGCTGACAATATCACCACGGCGTACGTGGGCCAGCAGTGTGCCGATAGTGGCCAGCTGCGGGCTGATGGCGATATCGATCTCGCCGCCCTGTATCAAGTCCACGTAGGCGGGATTGTTGATGATGGTCATCACCTTTTTCGCGCCCAGACGCTTGGCTAGCAGCGACGACATAATGTTGGCTTCGTCATCGTTGGTCAGGGCCAGAAACAGGTCGGCATCGGCAATGTTTTCTTCGAGCATCAAATCGCGGTCCGAGGCGCTGCCTTGCAACACCACGGTGCTGTCGAGCGTGTCGGACAAGTAGCGACAACGCGCAGGGTTCATCTCGATGATCTTGACCTGATAGCGGCTTTCAATGGCTTCGGCCAGCCGTTCGCCAATCTGCCCGCCGCCCGCAATCACGATCCGCTTGTAGCTTTCATCCAGGCGGCGCATTTCACTCATCACCGCGCGGATATTGGCTTTGGCAGCGATGAAAAACACTTCGTCATCCGCCTCGATCACGGTATCGCCACGGGGTGTAATCGGACGATCACGGCGGAAAATGGCGGCAACCCGCGTGTCGACATTGGGCATGTGTTCGCGCAACTGGCGTAGCTGCTGACCAATCAGCGGCCCGCCGTAGTAGGCCTTGACCGCCACCAATTGGGCTTTGCCGTCGGCAAAGTCGATCACCTGCAAGGCGCCGGGGTGCTCAATCAGGCGTTTGATGTAGTTGGTCACCACTTGTTCGGGGCTGATCAACACGTCCACTGGAATGGCGTCGTTGTCGAACAGCTCTTCACCGCGGGTCAAGTAGGCCGACTCACGTACGCGCGCGATTTTGGTGGGGGTGTGAAACAACGAGTACGCCACTTGGCACGCGACCATGTTGGTCTCGTCGCTGTTGGTCACCGCCACCAGCATGTCAGCGTCATCGGCACCCGCCTGACGCAGCACATTGGGCAGCGAAGCGCGGCCTTGCACCGTACGAATATCGAGCCGGTCGCCGAGGTCGCGCAGGCGTTCGCCATCGGTATCGACCACGGTGATGTCGTTTGCTTCGCTGGCCAAATGTTCGGCCAGTGTGCCGCCGACCTGACCTGCGCCGAGAATGATGATTTTCATGCCGTCAGTCCCTGTTTAGCCGCGAACGGCAGCGATCTTGATCAACTTGGCGTAATAAAACCCGTCGTGTCCGCCTTCTTGAGCCAGCAATTGACGGCCATGCGGCTGCTTGATGCCGAACGAACCGGCAATATCCAGCTCCCGCGCACCGGGGGTTCGGGCCAGAAAGGCTTCGATCACTTCGGTGTTTTCGGTCGGCAACGTCGAACAGGTGGCATACAGCAAGATGCCACCGACCTCCAGCGTAGGCCACATTGCGTCAAGCAACTCGCCTTGCAAGGCGGCGAGGGCGGCAATGTCGTCGGGCTGGCGCGTCAGCTTGATGTCGGGGTGGCGACGGATCACGCCGGTTGCCGAGCAAGGGGCGTCCAGCAAAATGCGCTGGAACGGTTTGCCGTCCCACCATGTGGCGGTGTCGCGGCCATCAGCGGCAATCAACTCGGCACTCAGGCCCAGACGCTCAAGGTTTTCGCGAACCCGCACCAGACGCTTGGCTTCCAGATCCACTGCGACCACGCCGGCCAATTGCGGCTCGACTTCGAGAATGTGGCAGGTCTTGCCTCCGGGTGCACAGCAGGCGTCAAGCACGCGCTGGCCGGGAGCCAGATCCAGCAGGTCAGCCGCCAATTGCGCGGCCTCGTCCTGGACGCTGATCCAGCCTTCGGCAAAGCCCGGCAAGGTGCGCACATCGCACGCTTCGGCCAGCACGATGCCGTCCTGGCTGAAGGTGCAAGGCTGGGCTTCGATACCCGCCTCGATCAGCAGTTGCAGATAGGCATCACGGCTGTGATGACGACGATTGACCCGCAAAATCATCGGTGGATGCGCGTTATTGGCCGCGCAAATGGCTTCCCACTGCTGTGGCCAGAAGGCTTTCAGCGATTTTTGCAGCCAGCGCGGATGCGCGGTACGCACCACTGGGTCATGTTCCAGTTCGGCGAGCAAGGCTTCGCTCTCGCGCTGCGCATTGCGCAAGACGGCATTGAGCAGGCCTTTGGCCCACGGTTTTTTCAGTTTGTCTGCGCAGCCGACGGTTTCGCCGATGGCTGCGTGGGCCGGAATGCGCGTGTAGAGCAGTTGGTACAAGCCCACTAGCAACAGCGCTTCTACGTCTGCATCGGCGGCTTTGAACGGCTTTTGCAGCAGTTTGTTGGCCAGCGCCGACAGACGTGGCTGCCAGCGGGCTGTACCGAAGGCCAGATCCTGAGTCAGGCCGCGATCACGCACCTCGACCTTATCCAGTTGTAACGGCAGCGAACTGTTGAGCGATGCCTTGCCATTCAGGACGGCGGTCAGGGCTTTGGCAGCAGCCAGACGCGGGTTCATTGGGCGGCACCCAGTACTGTACCGACGGCGAATTTCTCACGACGGCTGTTGAAAAAATCGCTGAACGCCAGCGCCTTGCCTCCGGGCAATTGCAGGCGTGTCAGGCACAGCGCGCCTTCGCCACATCCCACAATCAGGCCGTCCTTGCTGGCGGCGAGAATCTGCCCCGGTTCGCCTTGAGCGTCAGCCAGAGTGGCGGCCAACACTTTCAGGGCTTCACCGTTGAGTGTGCTGTGGCAGATGGGCCAAGGATTGAAGGCGCGAATCACTCGCTCCAGCTCCACTGCCGGGCGGGCCCAGTCAATTCGAGCTTCGTCTTTGTTGAGTTTATGGGCGTAGGTCGCCAGGCTGTCGTCCTGCGCTTCACCTTGCAACGTACCGGCTGCCAGACCGGCAATCGCTTCGATCACTGCTGGCGGCCCGAGCTTGGCCAAACGGTCGTGCAAGCTGCCGCCCGTATCGTCGGCGCTGATCGGGGTCACGGACTTGAGCAGCATGGGGCCGGTGTCCAGACCCGCCTCCATGCGCATGACGGTCACACCGCTCTCGCTGTCGCCTGCCTCGATGGCGCGCTGGATCGGCGCCGCACCGCGCCAGCGTGGCAGCAACGAAGCATGGCTGTTGATGCAGCCCAGGCGCGGAATATCGAGCACAACTTGGGGCAGGATCAGGCCGTACGCCACCACCACCAGCAAATCGGGCTTCAAGGCCGCGAGTTCGGCTTGGGCTTCGGGGGCACGCAGCGTGGGCGGTTGCAAGACAGGGATGTGATGCTCAAGGGCCAACTGCTTGACCGGGCTTGGCATCAGCTTTTGCCCGCGCCCTGCCGGACGATCCGGTTGGGTGTAGACCGCGACAATCTCGTAAGGGCTGTCTAGCAGGGCCTTGAGGTGTTCAGCGGCGAATTCTGGGGTGCCAGCAAAGACGATGCGCAATGGCTCAGTCATGAATTACTCACTTGGAATGGGGGGGAGCGCTGGAGTAATCCTTCGAAATACCTGTAGCCGATGACGAGGTACGAAGGCTGCGAACGGCTGCATAGCAGTTGCAAAACCCGGCGATAGAGTACATCAGGCATATCCGTAGAGCGTGGATGAAGGCCGCTTCGCGCCCGATCGCAGCCTTCGTGCCTCGACAGCGGCTACAGGAGCCGCGTCAATAGTTGGGTGTTGGGATCAAGCGTTCTGGCGGTGCAGTTTTTCCAGCTTCTTCTTGATCCGGTCACGCTTGAGGTTAGACAGGTAATCCACAAACAGCTTGCCGTTGAGGTGGTCGCATTCGTGCTGAATGCACACGGCCAACAGGCCTTCGGCAATCATTTCAAAGGGCTTGCCGTCACGGTCCAGCGCGTTGATTTTGACGCGTTGCGGTCGATCGACGTTTTCATAGAAACCCGGAACAGACAGGCAGCCTTCCTGATACTGATCCGTCTCGTCGGTCAGGGCCTCGAACTCAGGGTTGATAAACACCAGAGGTTCGCTGCGGTCTTCGCTCAGGTCCATGACCACGATGCGTTTATGCACGTTGACTTGCGTGGCGGCCAGGCCAATACCCGGCGCCTCGTACATGGTTTCAAACATGTCATCGATCAACTGGCGCACTTCGTCGTCCACAACCGCCACGGGCTTGGCGATGGTGCGCAGTCGCGAGTCTGGGAATTCGAGGATGTTTAAAATAGCCATAAGTTTGATTGATGCACTGTGTGAAAGATTCAAAAACGGTTGTCAGGTGGTCCTGAGGACTTCGGGCAACCTGTGCAAAACGTCCCCTTCAGAAGACAGCCCGCTCGGGCTCTAGCGTTTCACGCGAACGCACATAATAAAGGGATTCCCCGGCGGATGAAACGACTAGCTGCCGGACTGCATCGGGCATGAGCTCAGCGCGGTCTGTCGCAGTTTGAAACCAACGCGCGATGGTTGCCTGAAACCCTCAACTAAAGTTGGGTTTCCATGCGCGATTTCAAATGCAAGCCGGGTGCTCAAGCTGGGGTTTTTCATTGCTTGGCAAACAACTTGTTCACAGACTTATCCACAGCTTGTTCCGGTCTTGATAGCGCTCTGAACGATCAAGGATGATCACATGCCGTTGCCCGATATTTCCCCTTGCGAGCTTGAGGCCCGTTTGCGTTTGCACCTGTTACCCGACATGGGGCCAAAGCGTTATTACACGCTGTTCAGTGCCTTTGGTTGCGCCAGTTCGGCGCTGGGCGCGCCTGCCAGCGCGTGGTCGGCGCTGGGTCTGCCCGCCACGTGTGCTCAGGCCCGGCGCAGCCCGCAGATTCGCGACGGTGCCAGCGCTGCACTGCGCTGGCTTGAGCGCTCAAGCCAGCATCTCTTGTTACATGATCAGGCGAACTACCCAGCGTTATTGAGCGAGTTGTGCGATGCCCCGCCCCTGTTATTCGTGGCCGGCGATCCTTCAATACTGGAGAAACCCCAGCTGGCAATCGTCGGCAGCCGCCGCGCCTCCCGGCCCGGGTTGGATACCGCCGGTGCATTTTCACGCAGCCTGGCCAGCGCCGGATTTGTCATCACCAGTGGGTTGGCATTGGGCGTCGACGGTGCGGCCCACCGGGCAGCCCTTGATGTCGGCGGCCTCACCGTGGGGGTGCTCGGCACAGGGCTCGAAAAACTTTATCCACAGCGCCATCGCGCCTTGGCTGACGCGATGATTAACGGCGCCAGCGCAGTGGTTTCCGAGTTCCCGTTAGAGACTGGGCCGCTGCCCGGCAACTTTCCTCGACGCAATCGAATCATCAGTGGCCTGTCGCTCGGCGTACTGGTGGTCGAAGCCAGCGTGGCGAGTGGTTCGCTGATCACGGCCCGGCTGGCCGCCGAACAAGGGCGTGAGGTCTACGCCATTCCCGGCTCCATCCATCATCCGGGAGCACGCGGGTGCCACCAGTTGATTCGCGACGGCGCAACGCTGGTTGAAACCGTCGAGCATATTCTCGAAGGCCTGCGTGGCTGGCGCTCTTTACCGTTAGCCACAGCGGACCTGTTCACCCCCAGCTATCATCCGCTCGTGCAATTGTTGCAAGCGGCGCCTTACACCAGTGAAGGTCTGGTCAGCGCCAGTGGTTGGGAGCTGCCCCGGTTATTGGCCGCCTTGACCGAACTTGAGTTGGAGGGGCGCGTGGTGCTGGAGGGCGGGCGTTGGTTTGCTTGCGCCAGCTAAGTACACTGCGCACAGCACCTATTTTGGAGACATTTGATGATCAGCACCTGGCGCGTCCAGCAAGCAGCAAGAGCAATTCGTGCGGGCGCGGTGATTGCCTACCCGACCGAGGCTGTGTGGGGACTGGGTTGCGACCCGTGGGATGAAGAGGCGGTGGAGCGTTTGCTGGCGATCAAATCACGACCTGTGGATAAAGGCCTGATTCTGATAGCCGACAACATTCGCCAGTTCGACTTTCTGTTCGAAGACTTTCCTCAAGAGTGGCTCGACCGCATGGCCAGCACTTGGCCCGGGCCCAATACTTGGCTGGTGCCGCATCAAGGATTACTGCCAGAGTGGATCACTGGCGTGCATGACACGGTGGCTTTGCGTGTGAGTGACCACCCGTTGGTGCGTGAGTTGTGTTCGCTGGTGGGACCGATTGTATCGACCTCCGCGAACCCGGCCGGTTTGCCGGCGGCACGGACGCGGCTCAAGGTTGAGCAGTATTTTCGTGGGCAGATCGACCACGTATTGGGCGGCAATCTGGGGGGACGTAAAAACCCGAGTCTGATTCGTGATCTGGCAACGGGCAAGGTTGTACGCCCGGCGTAAAGGTGATCGTAACCCCGTAACCCCCGTAGCAGCTGCCGCAGGCTGCGTCCGGCGGCGAAGCCGTCGTGAAATCAGAAGTCGCGGTCTTTCAGGACGACCGTGGTTTCAGGGTTTACGACGGCTACGCCGCCGATCGCAGCCTTCGGCAGCTGCTACGAAGAGCTGAATCAAGGCAACAAGATGGTCGAACCGGTGGTCCGTCGTGCCGACAGCTCGGTCTGGGCCTGGGCCGCATCCTTGAGTGCAAAGCGCTGATTGATATCGACCGTCACTTTGCCGCTGCGAATCATCTCAAACAGTTCGTCCGCCATGGCTTGCAGGTTCTCGGCGTTATTGGCGTAGCTGGCCAATGTTGGCCGGGTCACGTACAGCGATCCCTTCTGCGACAAAATACCCAGGTTCACCCCGCTCACGGCCCCGGATGCATTGCCGAAACTGACGACCAAACCACGCGGTGCGGTGCAGTCCAGGGAGGTCAGCCACGTGTCTTTGCCGACCCCGTCATAGACCACGGGGCATTTTTTACCGTCGGTCAATTCCAGCACCCGCTTGGCCACGTCTTCATGGCTGTAGTCGATGGTTTCCCATGCCCCCAGCTTTTTCGCCAACGCCGCCTTCTCAGGCGAGCTGACTGTGCCAATCAACTTCACGCCCAGCGCTTTGGCCCATTGGCAGGCAATTGAACCGACACCGCCCGCAGCCGCATGGAACAAGATGGTTTCGCCACCCTTGAGTTCATAGGTCTGACGCAACAAGTACTGCACCGTCAGCCCTTTGAGCATCACCGCGGCGGCTTGCTCAAACGAAATATCGTCGGGAAGCTTCACCACATTCGCGGCTGGCAATACGTGCAACTCGCTGTACGCACCCAGCGGCCCGGTGCCGTAAGCCACACGGTCGCCGACTTTGACGTTGTGCACATCACTGCCCACCGCATCGACGATGCCTGCGGCTTCATTGCCCAGCCCGGACGGCAGCTCTGGCAGTGGGTACAAACCGCCACGGAAATAGGTGTCGATAAAATTCAGACCGATGGCCTTGTTGCTCACGCGGACTTGCTGCGGACCCGGCTCTGCGGGTGTGAAGTCGACATACTCAAGTACTTCGGGCCCGCCGTGGGTCCGAAACTGGATACGCTTAGCCATCTGCACTGTCCTCGTTGATTTGACGAAGCCCCTATCCAACGCTCTGGCGTGATCTTCGTCAACTGCGGCGAAGCTTTATGCGGTGATATGCTAGGGTCTGTTCCCGTTTCTTCGCCGCCGGCCCCGCTCTGAGCGGCGTGCCGCGTCGCTTTGCCCGATTTAAGGTGATGTCATGACTACTCGCACCGAGGCCGTTAAAGCCTACCTGCTCGACCTTCAGGACCGCATTTGCAACGCGATGCAGACTGAAGACGGCGGCGCCCATTTCATAGAAGACGCCTGGGAACGCCCGGCAGGCGGCGGTGGCCGTACCCGCGTGATCGCAGACGGCAACGTGATTGAAAAAGGCGGCGTGAATTTTTCCCACGTGTTTGGCAGCGGCTTGCCGCCCTCTGCCAGCGCCCACCGCCCTGAGCTGGCAGGCCGCGGGTTTGAGGCTTTGGGCGTGTCACTGGTGATTCACCCGCACAATCCGCACGTGCCGACCTCTCACGCCAACGTGCGTTTTTTCATCGCAGAAAAAGAGGGCGAAGAACCGGTCTGGTGGTTTGGCGGCGGCTTTGACCTGACGCCTTACTACGCCGTCGAAGAAGACTGTGTGCACTGGCACCGCGTGGCCGAGCAAGCCTGTGCGCCGTTTGGCGCTGACGTGTACCCGCGCTACAAGGCTTGGTGCGACAGCTACTTCCACATCAAACACCGCAACGAGCCGCGCGGTATTGGCGGCTTGTTCTTTGATGACCTGAACGAATGGGATTTCGACACCTGCTTCGCTTTTATTCGCGCCATTGGTAACGCATACATCGATGCCTACTTGCCGATTGTTCAGCGCCGCAAAGCCACCGAATTTACCGCGCAGCAGCGTGAGTTTCAGGAATACCGCCGTGGCCGCTACGTCGAATTCAACCTGGTGTACGACCGTGGCACCCTGTTTGGTCTGCAATCGGGCGGCCGTACCGAATCGATCCTGATGTCATTGCCGCCGCAAGTGCGTTGGGGTTATGACTGGAAAGCGTTGCCGGGCAGCGAAGAGGCGCGTCTGACCGATTACTTTCTGCAAGACCGCGACTGGTTGGCTGAGGAGCGAGCGTGATGGACCGTTACGTCGTTTTCGGCAACCCGATTGCCCACAGCAAATCTCCCGTGCTCCACCGTTTGTTTGCCGAACAAACGGCACAAGCCATGCAGTACGACACCCAGCTGGCGCCTCTGGACGATTTTGCCGGTTGCGCCAAGGTTTTTTTTGAAACAGGGCGCGGCGCCAACGTCACCGTGCCTTTCAAAGAAGACGCTTACCGTATGGCGGATGAGCTGACCGCACGGGCACTGCGGGCAGGGGCGGTCAATACGTTGAGCAAGTTGGCAGACGGCCGCTTGCTGGGCGATAACACCGACGGTGCTGGCCTGGTGCGTGATTTAACCGTGAACGCCGGTTTCAGCCTCAAGGGCAAACGTATTCTGATTCTGGGGGCGGGTGGTGCTGTGCGCGGGGCGTTGGAGCCGATTCTGGCCGAAAGCCCTGCGGCGGTCACCATTGCCAACCGTACCGTAGAAAAAGCCGAATTGCTGGCCGAACTGTTCAGTGATCTGGGCTCGGTGGCTGCCAGTGGTTTTGACTGGCTGCATGAGCCTGTTGACCTGATCATCAATGCCACCTCCGCCAGCCTGGCCGGTGAAGTGCCACCGATTGCCAGCAGCTTGATCGAGCCGGGTAAAACCCTGTGCTACGACATGATGTATGGCAGCGCACCTACGCCGTTTTGTGTTTGGGCTGGCGAGCAGGGCGCGGGCAAGGTCATGGATGGTTTGGGGATGCTGGCTGAACAAGCCGCCGAAGCGTTCACCCTATGGCGCGGTGTGCGCCCTGATACGGCGCCTGCGCTGGCTGAATTGCGTCGGTTGCTGGCGCTTTAGAGGCCAACCCTCTCCCAGAGGGAGAGGGGGCTATTTGGTGTGATTTTATGACCGCGTGCGGTCAGTGCCCTCTCCCTGCGGGAGAGGGCAAGGCGTTTAGGCGTGGGCCAAATCGCCGTGATCGTCTTCTGCCAATACAGCTTTGTCAGTCTCGTGCATGATCTGGCTGGTCACGGTGCCGGCTACCATTGCACCGCTAACGTTCAGCGCTGTGCGGCCCATGTCGATCAACGGTTCGACCGAAATCAACAGCGCCACCAACGACACCGGCAAGCCCATCGCCGGCAGTACGATCAAGGCTGCGAAGGTTGCACCGCCACCCACGCCCGCCACACCGGCCGAGCTCAAGGTCACAATGGCCACCAAGGTGGCGATCCACACCGGATCCAGCGGGTTGATACCCACGGTCGGAGCAACCATCACCGCCAACATGGCCGGGTACAGACCGGCGCAACCGTTTTGGCCAATGGTGGCGCCAAACGAGGCGGCAAAGCTGGCGATCGAGGACGGGATCCCCAAGCGACGGGTTTGAGCTTCGATACTCAGCGGAATACTTGCCGCACTTGAACGGCTAGTGAAAGCAAACGTCAGCACCGGCCATACTTTGCGGAAGAAGCGCAGCGGGTTCACGCCGGCGAACGACAGAATCACGCCGTGAATCACAAACATCACGGCCAGGCCGATGTAAGACACCACCACAAAACTGCCGAGTTTGATGATGTCTTGCAGGTTGGACATGGCCACCACTTTGGTCATCAATGCCAGCACGCCGTATGGGGTCAGCTTCATGACCAGACGTACAAGGCGCATCACCCAGGCTTGCAGGGTGTCGATGGCATTCAGCACTTTGCTGCCTTTTTCAGGCTCGTCCTTGAACAATTGCAACGCGGCGACGCCCAGGAAAGCGGCGAATATCACCACGCTGATGATCGAGGTCGGCTTGGCGCGAGCCAGGTCTGCAAATGGGTTTTGCGGGATAAATGAGAGCAACAATTGCGGCACATTCAGATCCGCCACTTTACCGGCGTACTCATTCTGGATGATGTGCAGGCGGCTCATTTCCGCAGCCCCGGCCACCAGGCCTTCGGCGGTCAGGCCGAACAGGTTGGTCAGACCGATACCGACCAGCGCTGCAATCATGGTGGTGAACAGCAGGGTGCCAATGGTCAGAAAGCTGATCTTGCCCAGCGAAGAGGCATTGTGCAGGCGGGCGACCGCACTGAGGATCGAGGCAAACACCAAGGGGATTACGATCATTTGCAGCAGTTGCACGTAGCCACTGCCGACCAGATCGAACCAGCCGATGGAGGTTTTCAGGGTCGGGTTATCGCCCCCGTAAATCAGGTGCAGGCCCAGGCCGAACAATACGCCGAGCACCAGCGCCAGCAGGACTTTTTTGGCCAGGCTCCACGCGGTGTGGCGGGTCAGCGACAAGCCGAACAGCAACGCGAGGAACACCAGCAGATTGAGGATCAGCGGGAAATTCATGAAAGCTCCGAGGGGCGACTTGTACCAGTCTTTGGATGCAACAATTGCGAACCAGAAAGCCTAACAGGTTGAAATATCGGCAAATATACCGATGTGGAATGGGGAGCTAGGTTTTGGGAATAAGTGATTAATACGCCCATAAAAAATCCCGGCACGGGGCCGGGATTCTGTTGCTGCGTGAGGTCTTAAGGCACCAGCTTGTCCAGCAAGGCTTTGTCACGTACAGCGCCCTTGTCAGCGCTGGTCGCCAACAAGGCGTAGGCCTTCAGTGCCGTGGTGACTTTGCGCGGACGCACTTCCACCGGCTTCCAGCCTTTCTTGTCTTGCTCTGCACGGCGCGCCGCCATTTCTTCGTCGCTGATCAGCAGGTTGATCGAACGGTTAGGAATGTCGATCAGCACTTTGTCACCGTCCTGCACCAGCCCGATCGCACCGCCCGCAGCGGCTTCCGGTGAAGCATGGCCTATAGACAGGCCTGAGGTGCCGCCGGAGAAACGACCATCGGTGAGCAAGGCACACGCTTTGCCCAGACCTTTGGATTTCAGGTACGAGGTCGGGTAGAGCATTTCTTGCATGCCCGGGCCGCCTTTCGGGCCTTCGTAACGAATGATCACGATGTCACCGGCCTGCACTTCGTCAGCCAGAATGCCGCGAACGGCGCTGTCCTGGCTTTCGAAAATTTTGGCGTTGCCTTCAAACACGTGGATCGACTCGTCGACACCTGCGGTTTTAACGACGCAGCCATCCAGCGCGATGTTGCCGTACAGCACGGCCAGGCCGCCTTCTTGTGAGTAGGCGTGCTCAACACTGCGGATGCAGCCGTTTTCACGGTCGTCGTCCAGGGTTTCCCAGCGGGTCGACTGGCTGAACGCGGTCTGCGTCGGGATGCCGGCCGGGCCTGCCTTGAAGAAGGTGTGCACGGCTTCATCGTCAGTCTGGGTGATGTCCCACTTGGCGATGCCTTCGGCCATGGTCTTGCTGTGAACAGTCGGCAGTTCGGTGTGCAGCAAGCCGCCACGGGCCAGCGAACCCAGAATAGAGAAGATGCCACCTGCACGGTGCACGTCTTCCATGTGGTACTTCTGGATGTTTGGCGCCACTTTGCACAGCTGCGGTACATGACGTGACAGGCGGTCGATGTCTTTGAGGTCGAAGTCGATTTCGGCTTCTTGGGCGGCGGCCAGCAAGTGCAGGATGGTGTTGGTGGAACCGCCCATGGCGATGTCCAGCGTCATGGCGTTTTCAAACGCCTTGAAGTTGGCGATGTTGCGGGGCAATACCGATTCGTCATTCTCGACGTAGTACTGGCGGCACAGGTCGACGATGGTGCGCCCGGCTTGCAGGAACAATTGTTCACGGTCGCTGTGGGTAGCCAGTGCCGAACCGTTGCCGGGCAAGGCCAGGCCAAGGGCTTCGGTCAGGCAGTTCATCGAGTTGGCGGTGAACATGCCGGAACATGAGCCACAGGTCGGGCATGCGCTGCGCTCGTACTCGGCAACCTTCTCGTCAGAAGCGCTGGAGTCGGCGGCGATGACCATGGCGTCTACCAAATCGAGGCCGTGGCTGGCGAGCTTGGTTTTGCCCGCTTCCATCGGCCCGCCCGACACGAAAATCACCGGAATGTTGAGGCGCAACGAGGCCATCAGCATGCCAGGGGTGATTTTGTCGCAGTTGGAGATGCACACAATGGCGTCAGCGCAGTGGGCGTTGACCATGTACTCCACGGAGTCGGCGATGATTTCGCGGCTCGGCAGCGAGTACAACATGCCGTCATGGCCCATTGCGATGCCATCGTCGACGGCAATGGTGTTGAATTCTTTGGCAACGCCGCCGGCGCGTTCGATCTCGCGGGCCACCAGTTGGCCCATGTCTTTGAGGTGGACATGGCCGGGTACGAACTGGGTAAAGGAGTTGGCAATGGCGATGATCGGCTTCTTGAAGTCGGCATCTTTCATCCCCGTGGCGCGCCACAAAGCGCGGGCACCGGCCATGTTGCGGCCGTGGGTGGAGGTTTTCGAACGATAGTCAGGCATGGAACAACTCCGGGCGGCTAATCAGGTAACAAACAGGGAAGTGAGCTTCTAATGACAGGCGGATCACACAGAAAATGACCACGTATCCGCGAGTTGCCGTAAACACTGCGGGATCGCCGCGTGCTTGGGCTTGAGCTCATAAACCCGCCGGGGATGATTGGCGATGAATGCGTCGATTCTACACGGCTGATAGCTGGAGGGAATGGGGGTAGAGTGCGCAGGTGCTGTTCTTCGAAAAGGATTCACCATGCTGACACTCAACCGTTCTGCCAAAACCTCGCTATCGATAGGTCTGGCACAAGGTTTGTTGCTATGGATGGCCAGTGTTATCGCTGAGCCGGGTATGAAGTTCGCCTTGGTCACGGCCGTGCTGGTGGGCGGCATTAACCTGCTGCTGTTGGGCGACCACATTCGGCGGCGTGGCACGGGCTGGCTGGTGCTAGGGCTGACCGTGGTGATGACGGCGATCAGTGCCTGGGTGTTTTGGGAAGGAGACGATACCGGCCGCCCCGGTAATTGGCTGCCCGGTAGCTGGACCTGTTTTGCAGTGGTGATTGCCTACATTTGCACCGCTTTCATATTGAGCTGGCCCACCCGTGAAGGGCTCGCCCCCCGCTACGAAGATCTGTTCCGCCATGCGTGGGACACCGTTTTTATCGTGTTGCTGGGCTTGCTGCTGAACGCGGTGTTTTGGGCGCTGCTGCTGTTATGGGGCAGTTTGTTCAAGATGCTCGGCATTGTTGCGCTCAATAATCTGTTTTCAAGCGACGGCTTCATATACATCGCATCGGCGATGGTGTTTGCGCTGGGCGTGAACATGGGTCGCGACAATGATCGGGTAATTGGCATGCTGCGCGGCATTTTGCTAACGCTGTGTCGCGTATTACTGCCACTGAGTGCGTTGATCGTCATCGTGTTCACCTTCACTTTGCCCTTTACCGGGCTGGCGCCGATTTGGGCCACGGGTTACTCGACGACGATCTTGCTATGCCTGGTGGCCGCCAATCTGTTTCTGTTGAACGGAGTCTTTCAAGACGGCGCACAGAGCAGTGGTTATCCGGTCTGGCTGCTGCGCTTGGTCGACCTGTGCCTGTTGTGCTTGCCAGTGCTCGTCGGGTTGGCCGGGTATTCCACGTGGCTGCGCATCGAACAATATGGCCTCACTCCGAGCCGCTTGCTGGCGATGCTGCTGGTGGGCGTGATGTTCGCTCATGGTCTGGCGGCGGTGTGGGCGGTGGTTGCGCCACGGCGCCCATGGCTGGAACCTTTACGTGCCAGTAACCCGGCGATTGCGTTGATGACGGTGTTGCTGTTGCTGGTGATTCATACGCCTTGGTTCAGCCCATTACAGTTCAGCGCGAAGAATCAGGTGCAGAGGCTGCTTGAGGGCAAAACCCCGGTTGAAAGCTTTGATGCAGATACCTTGCGAAATCGTATGGGAGCGCCCGGAAGGCTGGCGTATGAGACTTTGCTGGCTCAGGCCGAGCAGGGGCAGGTGCTGACACCGGAGGCGCGGCAGGTATTGCTGAAGCGCCTCAAAGAAGCTGAAACCGGCACCCGCCGCTCGGGTGAACGTGTCGTCGAGTGGATCGGCCCGAAGGTTGAAGGCAGCGAACAATTCGACAGCCCGAAGCTCAGCAACCCTGCGTGTCGCGTTGAAGGCTGTGTGTTGTGGGCGGTGGATCTGGATCAGGATGGGCGGGACGAAGTGTTGCAGGTATCCAAACGTACAGGCTATGCCGTGCCTGAGTTTTTCAAGCGTGACGCACAAGGCTCATGGCAGCGAGCCGGGAGCTATGACAGTGTCGAGAACGCGCAGGCGTTGATCGAGAAGATTCGTCAGGGGGACGTGAAGGTGGTCAAACCACGCTATCAATCGTTGCAGGTGGAAGACGAGATACTCGACCCGAGAAAACCGTAGCAGCTGCCGCAGGCTGCGTCCGGCGGCGCAGCCGTCGAAAAGTCGGAGCCTTTGGTTTATCAGGAAAACCGGGAACTCAGACTTTACGATTGCTGCGTAATCGCACGCCCCCTGCGGCAGCTGCTACGGGTTCGAGTTTGCTTTAGCTGTTAGGCAGCAAACGGCAGGTGATGCTCTTGATGTAACGGGTTTCTGCAATGGCCGGGTGCACCGGGTGGTCCGGGCCTTGGCCGCCGCGCTCCAGCAACTGCATGTTGCGATCCAGATGGCGAGCGCTGGTCAGCAGGATGTTTTGCAGGTCATCCTCAGGCAAATGCATCGAGCACGAAGCACTGACCAGAATCCCGTCCTTGTTGAGCAGACGCATGGCTTGCTCGTTCAGGCGGCGATAAGCACCTTCGCCGTTTTTGATGTCTTTCTTGCGCTTAATGAAGGCAGGCGGATCGGCCACGATCACGTCGAAACGCTCTTCGTTGGCTTTCAACTCTTTGAGGGCTTCAAACACGTCACCTTCCATGCAAGTCACTTTCTCGGCAAAGCCGTTCAGTGCAGCATTGCGTTCAACACCGTCCAGTGCAAACGACGAAGCGTCTACACAGAAGACTTCGCTGGCGCCGAAGGCCGCAGCTTGAATACCCCAGCCGCCGATGTAGCTGTACAAGTCCAGAACACGTTTGCCTTTAACGTACGGGGCCAGACGCGCGCGGTTCATGCGGTGGTCGTAGAACCAGCCGGTTTTCTGGCCGGCGATCACCGGTGCTTCGAACTTCACGCCGTTCTCTTCCAGCGCCACCCACTCCGGCACCAGACCGAAGACGGTTTCAACATAACGCTCCAGGCCTTCCGCATCACGGGCGGCTGAGTCGTTCTTGAACAGGATGCCGCTTGGCTTGAGCACTTGAACCAGCGCTGCGATCACGTCAGCTTTGTGCTGCTCCATCGCGGCAGAAGCCAGTTGCACCACCAGAATGTCGCCGAAACGATCAACCACCAGACCCGGCAGCAAATCGGAATCGCCGTACACCAGGCGGTAGAAAGGCTTGTCGAACAGACGCTCGCGCAGGGACAAGGCCACGTTCAGGCGGTGCACCAACAGCGACTTGTCCAAAGGCAGTTTGGCGTCACGCGACAACAAGCGCGCACAGATCAAGTTGTTCGGGCTCATGGCCACGATGCCCAGCGGCTTGCCGCCGGCTGCTTCGAGCACAGCCTGATCACCGGCCTTGAAACCGTGAAGTGGGGTGGCGGCTACATCAATTTCGTTGCTGTAGACCCACAAGTGGCCGGCGCGCAGGCGTCGATCGGCATTGGCTTTAAGGCGCAGGCTTGGCAGGGACATGACGTCGCTCCGGGTATTGAAAAGGGCGCGATTATAGCCTTAGACACGGCCTTCAAGCTCAGTTGATTCGCGGTATTGCGTCGGATTACCTGCCCTCGGGGTCAGAGAATTCCGCTAGAATCGCCCGCTATTCCAGAGTGAGTCCCCATGCCTCCCGAGCTTTCATCCGAACAGATCAGCGTTGCCCTGCAAGGCATCAGCGTACCGCCTCAGCCGCAAATCATGGTGGACTTGCAGATGGAGCAATACATGCCCGACCCTGATCTGGAGGTGATCGCCGGTTTGATCGCTCAAGACCCGGGGTTGTCCGGTGCGCTGATGAAAATCGTCAACTCGCCGTATTACGGCCTGACCAATAAAATTGCCTCCATTCGTCGGGCCGTGACGTTGCTGGGCAGCCGTACCGTGATCAATTTGATCAATGCGCAGTCGATCAAGGGCGAGATGAGTGATGACACCATCGTGACCCTCAACCGTTTTTGGGACTCCGCGCAGGATGTAGCCATGACCAGCATGACGCTGGCCAAGCGCACGGGCACTCAGGCGGTGGATGAAGCCTATGCATTAGGCTTGTTCCACGATTGCGGCATCCCGTTGATGCTCAAGCGCTTCCCCGATTACATGCGTGTGCTGGAACAGGGCTATGCCGATGCCGGGCCCGATAGCCGCGTGGTGGACATTGAAAACAGGCACTTCAACACCAATCATGCCGTGGTGGGTTACTACACGGCCAAGTCCTGGCGCTTGCCTGAACACCTGACGCACGCCATTGCCAATCACCACAATGCGCTGGCAATTTTCAGTGATGATTCGTCACGCCAAAGCCAGCTAAAAAACCTGCTGGCTACGTTGAAGATGGCCGAGCATATTTGTGCCTCGCACCATGTGCTGGGTAATCAGCGTGATGATCATGAGTGGAACAGCATCAGCCACTTGGTACTGGATTACGTGGGGTTGTCCGAGTATGACTTTGACAACCTGAAAGAAAGTATTCGCGACTTGGGGGTGCATTAAATGCCTGAACTGCCAGAAGTCGAAACAACCCGGCGTGGCATTGCTCCGCATCTTGAGGGGCAGCGGGTCAGTCGGGTGGTCGTGCGTGAAAGACGCCTGCGTTGGCCAATTCCGGAAGATCTGGATGTACGTTTGTCGGGGCAGAAGATCATCAAGGTCGAGCGCCGTGCCAAGTACCTGCTGATCAACGCTGAGGTGGGCACGCTGATCAGTCATTTGGGCATGTCTGGCAATTTGCGTCTGGTGGAGGCCGGTTTACCGGCGGCCAAGCACGAGCATGTGGACATTGAACTGGAGTCTGGGCTGGCTTTGCGCTACACCGATCCGCGGCGCTTTGGGGCGATGCTCTGGAGTCTTGACCCGCTCAACCACGCATTGCTGGCGAAGCTGGGGCCGGAACCGCTGACCGATCTGTTTGAGGGTGACCGGCTGTTTCAGATGTCGCGCAAGCGTTCAATGGCAGTCAAACCGTTCATCATGGACAACGCAGTGGTGGTAGGTGTGGGCAATATCTACGCGACTGAAGCGCTGTTTGCGGCAGGCATCGACCCGCGTCGCGAGGCGGGGAGCATTTCCAGGGCGCGCTATGTGAAGTTGGCGATTGAGATTAAGCGAATTCTGGCCGCGGCCATTGAGCGCGGTGGTACCACCTTGCGCGACTTCATTGGCGGTGACGGCCAGCCGGGATACTTCCAGCAAGAGCTGTTTGTGTACGGCCGAGGCTACGAGCCGTGCAAGGTCTGCGGCACTGAGTTGCGCGAAGTCAAACTGGGTCAGCGCGCCAGCGTATTCTGCCCGCGTTGCCAAAAGTAACCGCGTTAGCATTCCACCCCGTAGCAGCTGCCGCAGGCTGCGTCCGATTGCGAAGCGATCGTAAAACCCCAGCTCTCGGTGTGCCTGATAAATCGAAGTCTGCGAATTTACGACGACTTCGTCGCCGGACGCAGCCTTCGGCAGCTGCTACGAAAGCAGGCTGCTTCAGGCTTTACCGGTAATTGCCCGGTATTTGGCCATCAATTGCTCTTCGGTTTCCGGGTGGGCTTCATCCAGTGGGATGCAGTCTACCGGGCACACCTGCTGGCATTGCGGTTCATCGTAATGGCCTACGCATTGAGTACACAGGTTAGGGTCGATCACATAGATCTCTTCTCCTTGTGAAATCGCGGCGTTCGGACACTCGGGTTCGCAGACGTCGCAGTTAATGCAATCGTCGGTAATGATCAGGGACATGGGTACTCCGGCCGGGGCAGTCAGCCCGGGCAACTGAAATCGAATGCGCGCAATTGTGCCGCATTGGCGCCCGTAGTGCACGCGGGCGCCGCTTCAGCGGTTACTTCTTGCGAAAGCGTTCGGTCAGGGCGTCAGCCACAACCGGGTGCACAAATTTGCTGATATCGCCGCCCAATGCCGCAATTTCACGGACCAATGTCGACGAAATAAACGAATAGCGCTCAGAAGGGGTGAGAAACAGACTCTCGACGTCCGGCGCCAATTGACGATTCATGTTCGCCAGCTGGAACTCGTATTCAAAGTCAGAGACCGCCCGCAAGCCACGCAAAAACACGTTGGCGTTCTGTTCTTTGGCGAAGTGGGCAAGCAGTGTCGAAAAGCCGACTACCTCAACATTGGGCAGGTGCTTGGTGACTTCACGTGCCAGCTCAACGCGCTGTTCCAAAGGGAATAGCGGGTTTTTCTTGGTGCTGGCAGCGACAGCAATGATCACGTGATCGAACAGGCGCGAGGCGCGCTCGACCAGATCGCCGTGGCCCTTGGTAATAGGGTCAAATGTACCTGGGTACAACACTCGGTTCATCGCGTCGTCCTGGCGGGAATCCGTTGGGGAGTCGGATGGTATCGCAGCCTTACCGGTGGGCCAAGTCGCCATTCGCAGAAGAAAGCACTATAGACGTGGCAAAAAGCCTCCTTTTTCGCAGATTTTAGGAGGCTTATGGGCCGCCAGAGCCGTTGCCGAGAGATTCTGTGCCTAACGAATAAACAGCTTCTGGACCAGTCGCACCCGTTGTCGGTCGTAAGGTGGGTAGGCCGCCATCGAACTGTTCAATCGTTGTTTAATCAACACACCTTTGGCTTTGCTGAACGTTAAAAAGCCTTCATGGCCGTGGTAATGCCCCATGCCTGAAGGCCCGACGCCACCAAATGGCAGGTCGTCGATGGCCACGTGTTGCAGCGTCTCGTTGATGCACACGCCACCGGAGTGGGTGTGCTGAATGACGTGTTCCTGTTCCGCCTTGTTGTACCCAAAGTAATAAAGCGCTAACGGGCGTGGTCTGGCATTTATGTAGGCCAGCGCTTCGTCCAGACGGTGATACGTGACAATGGGCAGCAGCGGACCAAAGATTTCTTCCTGCATCACTTGCATGTCGTCGCTGACGTCCAGCAATAACGCATGAGGCATGCGCCGTCCCTGGCCGTGGTCATACAACGTAAGCAACCGGGCGCCTTTACGTTCGGCGTCCGTTTGCAGGCTTTCGAGGCGCGCCACCTGCCGCTCGTTGATGATGGCGGTGTAGTCCGGATTATCTGTCAGGGTCGGATAAAAACCATGAACCGCCGTGCGATAGGCCTCGACAAAGCCTTCGACTCTGTTGTGTGGCACCAGCACATAATCAGGCGCAATGCAGGTTTGCCCGGCATTCAGGGTTTTGCCCCAGGCAATGCGTTGCGCGGCCTCTCTGAGCGGTACGTCAGCCGATACGATGGCGGGGGATTTGCCGCCCAGCTCCAGCGTTACCGGGGTCAGGTTTTCTGCGGCCGCGCGCATCACCTGTTTGCCCACATGGGTAGAACCGGTGAACAGCAAATGATCAAACGCAAGCCCTGAGAAAGCGACGGCCACATCGGCTTCGCCCAACACCACAGCCACCCTGTCCTCGGGGAAAATGCGCCCCAGCAACTCTTTGAGCCAGTGCCCGGTGGCCGGGGTGTATTCGCTGAGCTTGAGCATGACTCGGTTACCTGCCGCCAGCGCTCCCACCAGAGGGCCAATAGCCAAGTACAGCGGGTAGTTCCACGGCACGATAATGCCGATGACCCCTAAAGGTTGATACACCACTTTGGCGCTGGCGGGCTGGAACATGACGCCAACGTGCCGGGGTGAAGGCTTCATCCAGCGCTTGAGGTGTTTGAGGGTGTGATCAATACCGTGCAAGCTTGGCATCAACTCGGCGAACAGGGTCTCGTCCGGGCTGCGGTGGCTGAAATCCTGACTGATGGCGTCAATCAACACTTCCCGCTCATCACTTAATATTTGGCGTAGGCTTTTTAACCATTGCTGGCGATGCTCAAGGGGCGGGTACGGATCAGCGCCATACGCCAGGCGTTGTCGGTCGAGCAGAGTCTGGAGTTCACTTATAGGGGTAGCAGGCGCTTGATAGAGGGCGCTGACGACAGGCATGGCGTGCTCCAGACTTAAGTAGGCTCGATTGCTTTTAGGTCGTGCTGGCACACTTGTCAAACGGGACGGAGCCTTTGGTTTATCGTGCCCCTCGTTAAGCCGTAAGATGCCTTTCGTAATTCATTGAGATCCGGCTCATGACCTCCCGAATCAAAACCAGCCAGCGTATTGTCGAGACCAGTCTGGAGCTGTTTAACCAGTTGGGTGAGCGCAGTGTGAGCACCAATCACATTGCGGCCCATATGGAGATCTCTCCGGGCAACCTGTATTACCACTTCCCCAATAAACAGGCGATTATCTCGGTGCTGTTCGCTGAATTTGAAGCGTTGGTACTGGGCTTTCTACATCCGCCGAAAGGGCGCAGAGTCGTCGTTTCCGACAAGCGCGATTATTTGCAGCAACTGCTGGATGCCATGTGGCGCTATCGCTTCATTTACCGGGACATTGAGCATTTGCTGCGCAGTGACATTGAGTTGGCGGCCAGTTACCGCCGCTTTTCATTGGCGTGCCTGGCTCAAGCGCAGGCTATTTACAATAATTTTGTTGAGGCCGGCATCCTGCGAATGAGCTCGCAGCAAGTCGAGTCCTTGACCCTCAATGCCTGGATCATTCTCACCTCCTGGATCGGTTTCCTGTGTGCGACCCGCGAAAACAGCGACTCGCTCAGTGAGCAGGCGCTCAAGCGCGGGGTGTATCAAGTGCTCGAGCTGACTTCAGGATTTACCACCGAACACGCCCGTGCTGAAGTCGATGAGCTCATCAAGGAATTTTACGTCCCGCTTAATCACACGCTGGACGATCATTAACAGCCTTTCACCCACCACAGGAGTTCACCATGCCCATTGCGCAATTGATCAGCCCCCAAGCCCTGAAGGATCGTCAGGAGCAGCCCGGCCTGATTATCCTTGATTGCCGTTTTGCGCTTGAAGACCCGGACTATGGGCGTTGCAGCTATGCCGAAGGGCATATTGAAGGTGCTCAGTACGCGGACCTGGAACGTGATTTCAGTGGTCCTGTGAGCAAAGGTGTCACAGGCCGTCACCCGCTGCCTGACGCTCAGACCTTGCTTGAGCAATTGCGCTCGTGGGGCATCAACGAAGACAGCGATGTGGTGCTCTATGATGACGGCCCCGGCGCTTTTGCTGCTCGGGCGTGGTGGTTATTGATGTGGCTGGGCAAGCGCGACGGTGTATTTATTCTGGATGGCGGGCTCAAGGCTTGGCATGCCGCTGGTTTTCCCTTGAGTATTGACGCCGTGTCACGGCCACGTGGCTCCTTCAATGGCAAACCGGATGACCGTTTGTTGATCAGCGCCGAGCAATTACTGGAGCGCCTGGGCAGTGCTGGGCTGACCTTGATTGATGCGCGGGCTGAGGCGCGTTTTCGTGGTGACGTTGAGCCTATCGATCCGGTTGCCGGGCATATTCCGGGCGCGCAATGCGCAGCCTTCAGCGAAAATCTCGACAGCAACGGGTGCTTCTTGCCTGCCGAGCAACTTAAACAGCGTTTTGCCGAGCAACTGGGTGAGCGTTCGCCAGAGGAGTTGGTGGCCTACTGTGGCTCGGGCGTCACCGCGTGCCATAACCTGTTTGCATTGGCGTTGGCGGGGTATCCGGTAGGTAAGCTCTATGCCGGCTCGTGGAGCGAGTGGATCAACGACCCGCAGCGAGAGATTGCTACCGGAGCTTAAGAACGCTTATGGGGTGATTGTGGTGTGGCGGCGCTATGCCTGTAGCGCGGCCAGCCATTGCGGAATACGTCTTTCAAGGTAGTAAACCGGTTTACGTGGGCTGCCTTCAACAAAGCCCACATGCCCACCCTGGGCGTGCAGCTCCAGGCAGCTGGAGGCTGACAGCTCATCAGCGTCAGGGATGCTGTGTTTGAACACAAACGGATCGTCTTCGGCATGGATGATCAGGGTCGGTGTTTCAATCGACTTCAGGTAATAACGACTCGAAGCTCGCCGATAGTAGTCAGCCACATTGATGTAGCCGTTAAGTGGGGCTGTCACACGGTCATCGAACTCCCAGAAAGTGCGCATCTTGCCGAGTGATTGCGGCGTTCCCAGGCGGCTCAAGGTCGCCAGATCTTCATGTTTGGCGTCGTGATGGAACTGGCGTTGTTTTTTTCTCAGGTAGTCCAGCATCTCGCGCATGAAATGCGCCTGGTAGACCTTGGAAAACCCCAGTCCGATGCGGTCGGCACACTGATCAAGCCGAAACGGTACGGAAACCGCGACAGCGCCGTGCAGGCCGCTGTCACTGCCACTTTCACCGAGGTATTTGAGCAATACATTACCGCCCAATGAATAGCCGACGGCATACAGCGGTGCCAGCGGATACCGGGCCCGTAATTGCCCCACGACTTCAGCCAGATCTTCGCTGGCGCCCGAGTGATAGCTTCGGGTCAGCAAGTTAGGTTCGCCGGAGCAGCCGCGCCAGTTCAGGGCCGCGCTGGTCCAGCCACGCTTGGCAAGAGCTGTTTGCAGGCCCACTACATAGTGCGACCCCGAAGAGCCGGTGAGTCCATGCAGCACCAGTACCACTGGCGCATGGGCTGTGGGCGTGCCTAACCAGTCCAGGTCGAGAAAGTCGCCATCTTCGAGCCACAGCCGTTCACGTTGGTGCTCAACGGTCGGTTTGGTACGCCACAGGGGGCCCCAAAGTGTTTGTACATGGGGATTTCCGAGGCCAAAGGCTGGCGCAAAGGGTTCAAGCGGCGATGTAGGGGTTGCTGATAGGGGCACTTAGGGTCTCATCGGGACGGCGAATTCGGTGTTGTGTAATAAGTTGCCACAAGAGTGGTCGACGCCCAAATTTAGTGTGTTGGCCAAGCGTTGCCCAGTGGTATGTACGTTTTAGCTTGCATTGGAGAGCCCTGCCTGGCCGGGGTTTATCGCAGGCACCAACTTTGTACCACCGCTGCGAGTTCACCACGGCCGCACAGGATCAAGCCTTACGCGCAAATATGTGCGCCACACTCATGCGTTCAGGTGTAAACCAGGCATTGGCGACACGTTGAATATCCTTGGAGGTCACGCTGTGTAACGCCTGGGCTTGGGTGTCAATCAGTTGCCAAGGTTGGCCGATGACCTCGAGGTTGCCAATGATTGAGCCTTGCATTTCGAGAGTGTCCAGGCTTTCGAGATGAGCTAGCGCTTGGGCGCGACCATATTCCAGCGTCTGATCATCGAGCGGAGTTGTTTTCAGCGTTTCAAGCAGGGCCTGTATGTTTTCCTGAATTTGCGGCAGGGGCACCGCGTTGTGCTCGCTGGTGGTCAGGGCAATCAACAGGAGGTCGTCTTCAAGGCGATAGGCTGGCAAGCGTGAAACCACGCTGCTCAGTGCTTCACTGTCTTCCATAAGCAGGCGAGGAATCCAGGCCTCTGGGCCCGAGGTCAGCAATGCGCTGATGATTTGCAGGGCAGGAATATCGAGTGGCTCAGAGGCGGTTGCCAGGCTCGGTGTGTTGATCGCCATTTGCAAGCGTGGAAACGGAGTATCGAGATACTGAGTGATTTTGCGCTCACCTTCGTAAACCGGGGCAGGTATCGGATTCGTTGGTGTGAGAGGGGCGATGCGTGGGGCTGTGGCAAAGATTCGCTGGACCAGCGGTTGGACTTCTTCAAGCGAGGTATCGCCCACAATCACCAATACAGAGTTGTTGGGAGCGTAGTGCTGTTCATGCCAGAGCAACACATCGCTCACCGTGAGCTGCTCAAGATCGTCGACATCGCCGAATTTAAACGCTGGGCCTGCGTGGGGGAAAATGAGGGATTCAAATTCGGGCGTGATCCATAGGTCAGAGCTGAAATAAGGTTCAGCCAGCTCCATTTCTTTTGTTTTCTGAATACCGACCTTCAGGCGATCTTCTGACAGAACAGGCGGTTGCATTCTGGCCGCCAGCAGTTCCAGCACATGCTGAATGGCGACGCGAGGCGCTTCGAGGCTGTAGGTGCTGACATCGTAGTCGAGCCAGCCATTGGCTAGCGCCCCGATGTTTTGCAGGCGTTGTTTATCCTTGAAAGCGGCGCCCCCGGTGATATACGCCACACCGCGCTGATTCGGTTGTTCGTTACGGGTGCCCGCTTTATGCAAGAGCGTTGCGCAGATCGCAGGCGTGCGGTGGTCTTCACGCACAATGACTTTCAAGCCGTTATCGAGGGTGAACTCACAGGTCACACTTGGAGTAGATAGCGTCATTTTTCACATTCCGTTGTTCGAGGAAGTGTTTAAACACGTCCGTTTATAGTGAACAGGCAGGATGCGTCAGCGCTTGAGGCGGGGGGCGGTAGATATATAGGGGATATGGACAAGGGCGTGGGAGCTGCTCAGGTCAGCTCCCACGTTGTTTCGGTGTTACTCGGCGATCGGCGACTGCGGCGCTTCGCGCAGCCACAGGGCGTAGTTTACGCCGCCGGCTTTTTGCTCACGGTGCAGGCGCCAGTTGGCAGGCAGGCCCAGCTCAGACGGACGGCGTTCGCTTTCAGTGTAAATCCAGGCGTTGTCCGTCAACCATCCGCGTTGTTCCAGCAAGTCGCACGCCGGCTTCAGCAGTTCCTTGTTGAATGGAGGGTCAAGGAATACAACATCAAAAGTGTCGCTCGGAGTTGCGTCCAGAAAGCGCAGCGCATCAGTTTGCTGAACCTCACCTACGGTGCAACGCAGCAGGCCCATGTTTTCGCGAATGTTGGAAATCGCATCGCGGCTGCTGTCGAGCGCAACGCCTTTGGCAGCACCGCGTGACAGTGCTTCGAAAAACAGTGCGCCGCTGCCCGCAAACACGTCCAGAACCTTGGCGCCAATGATAGTTGGGGCCAGCCAGTTGAACAGGGTTTCACGTACACGGTCCGGCGTTGGGCGCAGGCCTTCTACATGGGGGAAGTCGAGCTTGCGGCTGCGCCATTCCCCGCCGATGATGCGTAACTGACCTGCACCTGAGTGCGATGTGTTTTTTGGCTTTGCCATTAATGCTCCGGAACCCCAAGAGGTTGCTCTGAAGGTTTATCGGTAGGAGGTGGCAGTGGTTTTTGCGGCACGGTCGGGCCGGCGGTCACTACGACCATTTTGTCGGCGCTCAGGTGCTTGTTCATGGCGTCCTTGACCTGCTCTTTCGTCAGGTCCTGAGACTGCTTCATGAAGGTTTCGAGATAGTCCAAAGGCAAATCGTAGAAGCCCATTGCGCCCAGTTGGCCGACGATGGCTGCGTTGCTGGCGGTGGACAGCGGGAAGCTGCCAGCCAGTTCACGCTTGGCATCGTCGAGTTCTTTTTGCGTCGGACCTTCTTTCAGGTAGTCAGACAGAATGTCTTGCACCAGCTTGAGCGTGCCTTCACTCAATTCGGCACGTGTTTGCAGATTGATCATGAACGGGCCGCGCGCTTGCATGGGGTTGAAGCTGGAATACACGCCATAGGTCAGGCCGCGTTTTTCACGCACTTCAGTCATCAAGCGGGTGCCGAAACCACCGCCACCCAGGATGCTGTTACCCAATGACAGGGCCGCATAGTCGGGGTCATCACGGTCGATGCCCAATTGCGAGAGCAGCAAGTGGGTTTGCTTGGACGGGAATTCAATATGGGTCTGGCCCGCTTTAGGCTCTGTCGGTTCTGCTGTTTTGGCAACAGCAGGGCCTTTGGGCAGTGCGGCAGATACTTGAGCTGCGATGGCCTCGGCCTCTTCGCGAGACAAATCACCCACGATGGCAATCACGGCATTACTGGCGGTGTAGGCCTTGTTATGAAAAGCCTTGAGCTGGTCGATGGTGATTGAGGTGATGCTTTCGGCATTGCCATCACTGGAGTGCGCATACGGGTGGTTGCCGTATAAACGCTTGAACAACTCGTTGCTGGCCAGTTTTCCGGGGTTCTGCTTTTGGTACTCAAAGCTGGCGAGCAACTGGTTTTTAATCCGTGCCAGAGAATCGGCCGGGAAGGTGGGTTTGCCAACCACTTCAGCAAACAGGTTCAGTGCGGGGGTGCGTTTATCCACATCGCTCAGGCTGCGCAGTGAAGCAACGGCCATGTCGCGGTAGGCACCATTACTGAAGTCGGCGCCCAAGCCTTCAAAACCTTGAGCGATAGCGCCGACGTCTTTACCTGCTACGCCTTCATTGAGCATGGCGTTGGTCAGCAAAGCCAGACCGGGCGTGTTGTCGTCCTGGCTGCTGCCGGCTGCAAACGTCAGGCGCACGTCGAACATCGGTAGTTGCCGCGCTTCAACGAACAGCACTTTAGAGCCTTCGGCGGTTTTCCAGGTTTGAACATTCAGGGCGCGATGGCTAGGAGCCTTGCCGTCCAGTTCAGCCAGAGATTCGAGCTTGTGCTCGGTTTTGGCTTGATCGAGGGCTTGGCTGGCAACCGACTCACCGGGGTTGGCGAAGTAATAGCCAAGCACCCCGACCAGAATGGCGGCGCTCAGGCCGAGCAGGGCGTAGCGTGGACCTTTACGCTCACTCATGGGTTTTCTCCTCAGGCAGTACATGCGCAACGCTGAGGCGCTCGCGAGTGAAGTAAGTGCGGGCCGCTTGCTGGATATCGGCTGGCGTCACCTTTTGCAGGTCTTGCAGTTCGGTGTCCATGAGCTTCCATGACAGACCGACGCTTTCGAGTTGGCCAATCGAAGTGGCCTGGCTGTTAATCGAGTCGCGCTCGTAGACCAGCCCGGCAATGACCTGGGCACGTACACGCTCCAGCTCTTCGGCCGTAGGCGGGGTTTTCTTGAGGTCATCGATCAAGCGCCACAAGCCGGCTTCAGCTTGGGCCAGGGTGACTTTTTTCTGGCTGTTGGGCATTGCCGAAAGCATAAACAGGCTGTCGCCACGGGTGAATGCGTTGTAATTGGACGATGCACCGGACACCAGTTCTTCGCCGCGCTCCAATTGGGTCGGCATGCGAGCACTGTAGCCGCCGTCCAGTAGCGCCGAAATCAGGCGCAAGGCATTGGCGCTCACCGGGTCTTTGGCGGTGGCAATGCTCGGTACGTTGAAGCCCAGCATCAGGCTTGGCAGCTGAGTCTGTACGTGGATCTTGAGCAGGCGCTCGCCGGGGGTGGCCAGCTCCAGGGGGATTTTAGCAATAGGGATGTCACGCTTGGGGACAGTGCCGAAGTAGCGCTGAGCCAAGGATTTGACTTCATCCGGCGTCACGTCACCTACCACCACCAGTGTGGCGTTGTTCGGTGCGTACCATTCTTCATACCAGGCGCGCAGTTCGCCGACGCTCATGCGCTCCAGGTCAACCATCCAGCCGATGGTCGGGGTGTGATAACCGCTGGACGGAAAGGCCATGGCGGTAAACAGCTCAAAGGCTTTGCTCATCGGTTGATCGTCGGTGCGCAGGCGGCGCTCCTCTTTGATCACTTCGATCTCGCGTTTGAACTCTTCTGGCGGCAAGCGAAGGCTGGCCATGCGGTCGGCTTCGAGTTCAAAGGCGACGCCCAGTCGGTCGCGGGCCAGTACTTGGTAGTAAGCGGTGTAGTCATCACTGGTGAAGGCGTTTTCCTGAGCGCCGAGATCGCGCAGGATCAGCGAGGCTTCACCGGGGCCGACCTTGTTGCTGCCTTTGAACATCATGTGCTCAAGTGCGTGTGACAGGCCGGTCTTGCCCGGGGTCTCATAACTGGAGCCCACTTTGTACCAGACCTGAGAGACCACCACAGGGGCGCGGTGGTCTTCGCGCACGATGACTTTAAGGCCGTTGTCCAGACGAAACTCATGGGTCGGCTGTGGTTCGGCCGCGATGGCCGAAAGCGATACTAAAACTGTGCTGAACAACAGGCCAGCAGCGCGGCGGGCTAGAGCATTCATTCGTTTTTAAACCTGTTGGGCTGTCCGCTTGGCCTTAGCGTCGGCGGGTGAGGAGGTGCTAGGATACTGATCCGTTTTACTGGCGGCCACGCCTATCAAGCTTTTGACGATCAGGCGATGTTTGATCGGGCAGTATAGGAGCTTGTCCAGAACTGTGGGGGGTATGCAGGGAAGTTGCGGTTTTTTGCCGATTTTCCCCCTGAATATCCGCGTTAGAACGAAATTTCAGAGGTGTTTTTTCCCCTCTGAACTTGTTTTGTGCGAACAAGCTGACAAATAAATAGTCTTTGTCACACCCATTATTATTTGCCGGGGCGCCACAGTGGCGCGTCGCTACGATGAGATAGCCGTCCTCCATGTTTGGTTCCAATGACGACAAGAAGAACCCAGCTGCGGCTGGTGAGAAAAAAGGCCTGTTCGGATGGCTGCGCAGAAAGCCGCAGGAAACCGTCGTCGAACAGCCTGTACCTGCCCCCGAGATCACGCCTGAGCCGTTGATCGAAACCACCGAGGTGGTTGTCGAGACGACGCCTGAAGTGGTTGAAGTGACAACGCCTGCCATCGAGCAACAGCCGTGGCCGCCGTTGCCGGTGCCTGAAGAGCCTGTTGCACTGGTTGAGGACGTGCAGGCGCCGCATATCGTGCCGCCAATCCCTGAACCTGTGGTTGAGGAAGCGCCGATATTCGTTGAGCCTGTCACCCCAGAGCCAGAGCCAGAGCCAGAGCCAGAGCCAGAGCCAGAGCCAGAGCCAGAGCCTGTTCCAGTTGCTGTAGTCGAGCCTGTGGTGGTGCCAGAGCCCGTTGTGGTTGCGCCTGTTGTCGAGTCGCCAGCCCCCGTGCCTCAGGTGGCTGCTGAAACCAAAGTCGGATTCTTTGCCCGCCTCAAACAAGGCCTGTCGAAAACCAGCGCCAGCATTGGCGAGGGTATGGCCAGCCTGTTTCTGGGCAAAAAGACCATTGATGACGACTTGCTGGACGAGATTGAAACCCGCCTGCTGACGGCAGACGTAGGCGTTGAGGCCACATCGGTCATCATCAAGAATCTGACGCAAAAGGTTGCCCGCAAGCAATTGACCGACGCGGATGCGTTGTACAAGTCCTTGCAGGACGAACTGGCCGCCATGCTCAAGCCGGTCGAGCAGCCACTGAAAATCGAATCGCAGAACAAACCGTTCGTCATTTTGGTGGTGGGCGTCAATGGTGCAGGTAAAACCACCACCATCGGCAAACTGGCGAAGAAACTTCAGCTCGAAGGCAAGAAAGTCATGCTGGCAGCGGGTGATACCTTCCGTGCTGCGGCCGTTGAGCAATTGCAGGTATGGGGTGAGCGCAACAACATCCCGGTCATTGCCCAGCACACAGGTGCTGATTCGGCCTCCGTTATTTTTGACGCAGTGCAGGCCGCCAAAGCACGCGGCATTGATGTGTTGATCGCCGACACCGCCGGGCGTCTGCATACCAAAGACAACTTGATGGAAGAACTGAAAAAAGTTCGCCGGGTCATGGGTAAGCTGGATGAAGACGCGCCGCACGAGGTGTTGCTGGTGCTTGACGCCGGTACGGGCCAGAACGCGATCAGCCAGACCAAGCAATTCAACCAGACCGTGGCGCTGACGGGGCTGGCGCTGACCAAGCTCGATGGTACGGCCAAAGGCGGGGTGATCTTCGCGCTGGCCAAGCAGTTCAATATTCCAATTCGTTACATCGGTGTCGGCGAAGGCATTGATGATCTACGCGACTTTGAGTCCGAGCCCTTTGTCCAGGCTCTGTTTGCGGAGCGGGAGCGCCCATGATTCGTTTCGAGCAGGTCGGTAAACGCTATCCAAATGGACATGTGGGCCTGCACGAACTGAGTTTCCGGGTTCGTCGCGGTGAATTTCTGTTTGTGACCGGTCACTCCGGCGCAGGTAAAAGTACGTTGCTGCGACTGTTGTTGGCGATGGAACGCCCGACCAGCGGTAAGTTGCTGTTGGCGGGGCAGGATCTTGGCCAGATCAGCAACGCACAGATTCCTTTTCTGCGTCGTCAGATAGGCGTGGTGTTTCAGAACCACCAACTGCTGTTTGATCGCACGGTATTCAATAACGTCGCCTTGCCGCTACAGATTCTCGGCTTGTCCAAGCCCGAAATCGCCAAACGCGTTGATTCCGCGTTAGAGCGCGTAGCGCTGTCGGATAAAACCGATCTGTACCCTGGCGACTTGTCCACAGGCCAACAACAACGTGTCGGGATTGCCCGGGCCATCGTTCATCGTCCAGCATTGTTGCTGGCCGATGAACCCACCGGCAACCTGGACCCACGTTTGGCGGCAGAAATTATGGGCGTTTTTGAAGACATTAACCGTTTGGGCACCAGCGTGCTGATTGCCAGTCACGATTTGGCCCTGATCGCCCGCATGCGTCATCGCATGCTGACGTTACAGCGCGGGCGTTTGATCGGCGACGGGGAGGCTGCGCAATGAGTGCGACTCGCAGCCCCAAGGTTTCCGAGCGCGTGGCGCCAAAGGCCGCAGATCCGCAGCCACCCAAGAAAAAGCATGACGAGGATGATGGTCCCGGTTTCAGCATGCTGTTCAGTGCCTGGATTGAATCCCATCGTGCCAGTTTGCTGGACAGTCTGCGCCGCTTGGGCAAGCAGCCGATTGGCAGCTTTTTTACCTGTTTGGTGATGGCTGTTGCACTGAGCTTGCCCATGGGGTTGTCGCTATTGCTCAACAACGTGGAACGCTTGGGAGGTTCCTGGCAGCGTGCGGCGCAGATTTCGTTGTATTTGCAGATGGATGCGAGCAACGACCAAGGCGAGCAACTGAGTAATCAGATAAAAGGTATGGCTGGGGTAGCTGACGCTGAATTTATCAGCCGGGACAAAGCCCTCGAAGAGTTCCAGGCCCAGTCCGGCCTGGGCGAAGCGCTGAAAGAGCTCCCCGACAACCCGTTGCCGGGTGTGGTTCTGGTAACCCCGGATGAGGTCGATAAAGCCGCCCTTGAAGCCTTGCGTACACGACTTTCTGAGTTGCCGAAGGTGCAACAGGCGCAACTTGATCTAGTCTGGGTCGAGCGCCTTGCGGCCATTCTGAAATTGGGTGATCGCTTTGTGTTTGGTTTGACGGTGCTGCTGGTCTCGGCGTTGCTGCTGGTGATCGGTAATACGATTCGTCTGCATATCGAGAATCGTCGTATTGAAATTGAAGTGATCAAGCTGGTCGGTGGCACTGATAGCTATGTTCGTAGGCCGTTTCTTTATATGGGTGCGCTGTACGGCCTTGGCGCTGGGGTGCTTTCCTGGGGCGTTTTAGCATTTGGCTTGAACTGGCTTAACGACGCGGTTGTCGGTTTGGCTGGGCTGTATGGCAGTAATTTTGCTTTGGCAGGAGTGCCGGTGGCCGATGGTCTATCTCTCTTGCTTGGCGCGGTGCTGTTAGGGTATATCGGTGCATGGATTGCAGTCGCGCGTCACTTACGTGAGCTTTCGCCCAAGTAGTTTCTTTTACACCTGTTGACTTTTTCAGCTTTTTTTGGGAACTTTTTTTCAGGTTTCCGGTCAACTTTCGCAGTGCTGAACTGCACGAGTTATGTGAGACGGAGGTTTATTCGTATGACCACTTCTTTGCAACCTGCGTATGCGTTGGTCCCCGGTGCGAACCTCGAGGCCTATGTCAATACGGTGAACAGCATTCCATTGCTGACACCTGAGCAGGAGCGTGAACTGGCCGAGAGTCTCTACTATGAGCAGGATCTTGGGGCGGCTCGGCAGATGGTGCTCGCCCACCTGCGTTTTGTTGTACATATTGCCCGTAGTTATTCGGGCTATGGCTTGGCTCAGGCTGACCTGATCCAGGAAGGCAACGTCGGCCTCATGAAGGCGGTCAAACGCTTTAACCCTGAAATGGGCGTGCGTCTGGTTTCGTTTGCTGTTCACTGGATCAAGGCTGAGATTCACGAATTCATCCTGCGCAACTGGCGCATCGTGAAAGTCGCGACCACCAAAGCCCAGCGCAAACTGTTTTTCAATCTGCGCAGCCAGAAAAAACGTCTGGCTTGGCTGAACAACGATGAAGTGCATCGTGTGGCTGAAAGCCTGGGTGTAGAACCTCGCGAAGTGCGAGAGATGGAAAGCCGCCTGACCGGTCATGACATGGCGTTCGACCCGGCTGCTGAAGCTGACGACGACAGTGCTTTCCAGTCGCCGGCGAACTATCTGGAAGATCACCGGTATGACCCGGCGCGTCAGCTCGAAGATGCTGACTGGACTGACAACTCCACCAGCAATCTGCATGAAGCGCTGGAAGTGCTCGATGATCGCAGTCGCGACATTTTGTATCAGCGTTGGCTGGCTGAAGACAAAGCCACGCTGCATGACTTGGCGCAGAAGTACAACGTATCCGCAGAACGGATTCGTCAGCTGGAAAAAAGCGCTATGAACAAGCTTAAACTGTCGATTGCCGCCTAAACCGGCCCGACAAAAAAACGCCCCGATCGGGGCGTTTTTTTTTGGTGTGAATTAAGTGCCCCTCACCCTAGCCCTCTCCCAGAGGGAGAGGGGACTGATTGGGGATACTGGAAATAATGGGGGTTCCAGGCAGTGCGCTAAAGCCACAGACACCTCGGTCTGCCCCCTTTCCAGGAGGGAGGGGAAGCTGATTGGGACTACTGGAAATAATGGGGGGTTCCAGGTAGTGCGCTAAAGCCACAGACACCTCGGTCTGCCTCCTTTCCAAGAGGGAGGGGAAGCTGATTGGGGCTACTGGAAATAATGGGGGGTTCCAGGCAGTGCACTAAAGCCACAGACACCTCGGTCTGCCCCCTCTCCCCCTGGGAGAGGGTTGGGGTGAGGGGCTTTTGACCTGCCCAGTCACTGCGCCCAAGGCGCCTTGCGTGAGTCATTGATCGTATCGAGGTAACTGTCCCCGCCCAACTGGCGAATTTGCTGGCGGATCCAGCTGGCACGTCGGCTGACATACGGGCTTGGATGGCTGGCGCTCCAGTTACGCGGATTAGGCAATACAGCCGCCAGCTGACTGGCCTGCTGGCGCGACAGGTTTTTCGCACTCACGCCGAAATGATGCTGCGCCGCCGCTTCTGCACCAAACACCCCGTTATCCCATTCAGCACTGTTGAGGTACACCTCAAGAATCCGCTGCTTGGGCCACAGTATTTCAATCAGTGCCGTAAACCAGGCTTCCAGCCCTTTGCGCAACCAACTGCGCCCCGACCATAAAAACAGGTTCTTCGACACTTGTTGGCTCAAGGTGCTGGCCCCGCGCAGCGTGCCACCTTTTTCGTTATGCACAAAGGCCGCCCGTATCGCACTGAAATCAAACCCCCAGTGCTCGGCAAAATGCTGGTCTTCCCCGGCAATGACCGCAACTTTCAATTCGTTGGATATTTCATCCCATGGCCGCCAGCTGCGCTGCAGGTCAATCGGCTGCCCATCAAGCCATGACTCAATCTTGCGTTCGACCATCAGCGCGGTGCCAGGCGGCGGCACCCAACGCAGAATCAGCACCCACACAACGCTGCCCACTGCGAACCAGAGCAGGGCTTTAAGAAAGCGGTGAACGATAATACGCAGCATAGATGGCTTGGCCGAACCCGTTGAGCGGGCCATTATACAGACCCTGCGTCATTCGATGATCTAGACAGGAGGTACCCATGTTGCGTGTTTTTTTGATGCTGGCTGCGTTCTTCGGCTTTACCGGTGTAGCGCTTGGCGCATTCGCGGCTCATGGTCTGAAAAACCGCCTGACTGAGCAGTATTTGGCTATTTTTCATACAGGTGTTACTTACCAACTGGTTCACACCTTGGCTTTGTTTGGTGTTGCCCTGTTACTGACTCATTTGCCGGGTCGCCTGGTGGTATGGGCAGGAGCCTTTTTCGCATTGGGTATCGTGCTGTTTTCCGGCAGCCTGTACGTGCTGACCCTGACCGGCATTAGCAAGCTGGGGATTATTACGCCCATCGGTGGAGCCGCCTTTTTGGCCGGCTGGCTGTGCCTGGGGCTTGCCGCCTGGCGCTTGGGTTAAGCCCGCAAGATGAATGGCTTGGGTCGGCCTGACCGACTGGGCTAGAATGCTGGCCCCTTAAAACGAAGGCAGCGTCGCGCATGCTCATTCAGTTGAACGGTGAACCCTTTGAACTGCCGGACGGTGAAACCGTCGCGGGTCTGCTGACGTGTCTCGACCTGACCGGGCGCCGCGTGGCAGTCGAACTTGATCTTGATATTGTCCCGCGCAGTCAGCATGCCGAGACCGTACTCAAAGAAGGCAGCAAGGTTGAAGTGGTGCATGCCATCGGTGGCGGTTAGTCGTCGGGCTTGTGCTTCATACCTGTTCCACAACGCACATATTTGAAGAGGATTCCCGATGAACACTGTTCGCAGCGACAAGCCATTTGTATTGGCTGGCCGTACTTACCAGTCACGTCTGCTGGTGGGTACCGGCAAGTACCGTGACATGGAAGAAACCCGCTTGGCTATCGAAGCCTCGGGCGCTGAAATTGTCACTGTCGCTGTGCGTCGTACCAACATCGGTCAGAACCCTGGCGAACCGAACCTGCTGGATATTTTGCCACCCGATCGCTACACCATCCTCCCGAACACCGCGGGTTGCTACGACGCGGTTGAAGCGGTGCGTACCTGCCGTCTGGCCCGTGAACTGCTTGATGGTCACAACCTGGTCAAACTGGAAGTGCTGGCCGACCAGAAAACCCTGTTCCCGAATGTGATCGAGACCCTCAAGGCGGCCGAAGTGCTGGTCAAGGAAGGCTTCGACGTCATGGTCTACACCAGTGATGACCCGATCATCGCTCGCGAACTGGAGGCGATGGGCTGCATCGCCGTGATGCCATTGGCCGGCTTGATTGGTACAGGGCTGGGGATCTGCAACCCCTACAACCTGCGCATCATTCTTGAAGAAGCAAAAATTCCGGTGCTGGTGGATGCGGGTGTAGGCACAGCCTCCGACGCCACTATCGCCATGGAAATGGGTTGCGAAGCGGTGCTGATGAACTCGGCCATCGCCAATGCCCAGCATCCAATCATCATGGCCCAAGCCATGAAATACGCCATTGAGGCGGGCCGTCTGGCCTATCTGGCCGGGCGCATGCCGAAAAAACTCTATGCCAGCGCCTCTTCGCCGCTGGATGGTCTGATCAAGTAAGAGCCACTGATGACTGAATCACTCGACACCCCAATCACGGAAGAAGGCGACGATCGCCAACACCGTCGCATCAAAAGTTTCGTGATGCGTGCCGGTCGCATGACGGAAGGCCAGCAACGCGGTCTCGATCAAGGTGCGCCGCTGTACGTACTGCCACTGGCCGATGCGCCGGTCGATTTCGATCAGGTGTTTGGTCGTTCTGCACCGCGTACGCTGGAAATCGGCTTTGGCATGGGTCACTCCCTGCTGGAAATGGCCGCAGCTTCACCTGAGCAGGATTTTATCGGCGTAGAGGTTCACCGTCCGGGTGTGGGGGCGCTGCTCAATGGCGTGCTGACTCAAGGCCTGACCAACCTGCGGGTTTACGATTGCGATGCGATTGAAGTCCTGACGCGTTGTGTCGCGGATAACAGCCTTGATCGCCTGCTGCTGTTCTTCCCGGACCCGTGGCACAAAAGCCGTCACCACAAGCGTCGCATCGTTCAAGCGTCCTTTGCCGAGCTGGTGCGTTCCAAGCTTAAAGTGGGAGGCGTGCTGCACATGGCCACCGACTGGGAACCCTACGCGGAATACATGCTGGAAGTCATGAACGTCGCGCCGGGTTATCGCAACCTGGCAGAAGACGGTCGTTGCGTCCCGCGTCCACCTGAGCGCCCAGTGACCAAGTTCGAGCGCCGTGGCGAACGTCTTGGGCATGGCGTGTGGGATTTGAAGTTCGAAAAACTGGCGTAAACGGTTTTTCAGTGACCGGCCTCCCCCTGCCTGGAGGTCGGTTGTTACAACATGCAGTCGCGACTACCCTCGACGATCCGCCACTACCCCGATCAGTACCAGCACCACCAACAACACCGGCGCCAGGCTGTAGTTGTTGAACTGGCTCAGGCCGCGCTCCACCCACGGTGTGGCATAGATGAGCGCTGCGCCACTGCCGATCAAGCACAATGCCGCCATGACCGGGATGCGCAACGCGCCTGCGAAACTGCCCAAACGCTGCTCGACCCACCCTTTGAAGTCCGCACCAAACAACACCAACAAGCAACCAATCAGGGCCAGAGAGATCTCCGAGAGGTGGCTGCGGCTCCAGCGCGATACGGTGGCAAGCAGGTCGAGTACCAAGTCCATTCGAGTTCCTTAGATCAAAAAATGCTGCAACAGGTCGTTGAGAAACAGCTGGCCTCTAGCGGTTGCCGCCAGGCGTGTCGGTTCGACCTGCAATAGGCCACTTTGTTCTGCCGCTGTGCGCCCAGCACTTAAACTCTCAAGCGATAAACCGGTGCGCTCTGGGTACAGTGATGAGTCGACGCCGTCAGTCAGGCGCAAGGCGTTCATTAGAAACTCAAATGGCAGCTCTTCGGCAGTCAGAGTTTTCTCACCTGCTTGAAAGTTTTTGGCTGGATTCAAGTAGTCCTTAGGCAGTCGGGTTTTCCAAGTGCGCACGATACGGCCATCAGGATGGCTCAATTTCCCGTGGGCGCCAGCGCCGATGCCGATAAAGTCGCCAAAGCTCCAGTAGTTAAGGTTGTGCTGCGCTGCTCGGCCGGGTTGCGCATAGGCAGACACTTCGTATTGGCGGTAACCATGCTCGGCGAGCAGCGCTTGCCCAGCTTCTTGAATGTCCCACAGGGTGTCGTCTTCAGGCAGTTCAGGCGGCTTGTTCCAGAACACCGTGTTGGGTTCGAGTGTCAGCTGATACCACGACAGGTGGGTCGGCTTGAGCGCGATGGCTTGGCGCAGATCGCTCAGGGCGTCGTCCAGCGACTGATCGGGCAACCCGTGCATCAAGTCCAGGTTGAAGTTGTCAAAGCCCGCCTGACGCGCCATGCCGGCGGCACGTACGGCCTCGTCACCGTTATGGATGCGACCCAGCGCCTTGAGCTTCTCTTGCTGAAAGCTCTGGATGCCAATTGACAGACGATTGATGCCCAGCTTCCGGTAGGCCACGAACTTCTCTTGCTCGAAGGTACCGGGGTTGGCTTCGAGGGTGATTTCAATATCGGTGGCAAACGGGATGCGTGCTTCGACGCCTTCCAGCAGTCGGCCCAGCGCTTTTGCGCTGAACAGGCTTGGCGTGCCGCCGCCAAAGAAAATCGAACTCAACTCGCGGCCATAGACGGCATGCAGGTCTTGATCGAGGTCCGCCAGCAGCGCGTCGACATACTCCTCTTCAGGCAGTACGGGGCTTGCGGTGTGGGAGTTGAAGTCGCAGTACGGGCATTTGCGCACGCACCACGGAATATGGATGTACAGCGACAGCGGCGGCAGTTGCGTCAGTGGCGCGCGCGGCGCCTGCTGAGTAAAGCCGGCCTCACTCAGATAGAGCGGTTGTGGCGAGGTATCGTGGGTCATTTCAAGCCCAGACGCTGACGCAGCAAGGCCATGGCGCGGGCGCGGTGGCTGAGTTGGTTTTTTTCCGTCGGGCTGAGTTCGGCGCTGGAGCAGTTGCGCTCAGGCACCCAAAACAACGGATCGTAACCAAAGCCGTGCTCGCCACTGGCCGCAGGCAGAATGCGCCCGTGCCACAAGCCTTCGCAAATGATCGGCAAAGGATCATCAGCATGGCGCACCAGCGCCAGTACGCACACAAACTGGGCGCCGCGCTCCGCTTCCGGCACGTCTTTGAGAGCCTCAAGCAGCTTGGCATTGTTTGCCGCATCGCCTTGCCCCTCAGCGTAACGCGCGGAGTAAATACCTGGCGCGCCACCGAGAAAGTCCACCGCCAGCCCGGAGTCGTCGGCCAGCGCTGGCAAGCCCGAAATACGCGCCGCGTTACGGGCTTTGAGAATGGCATTTTCAACAAACGACAAACCGGTTTCTTCCGGTTCGACCTGGCTGAATTCGCCTATCGAGCGCAACTGCACCGACTCGCCGAGCATGGCCTGAAGTTCTTTGAGTTTGCCGGCGTTGTGGCTTGCCAGTACCAGTTGCGTGAAGTTGATCATTGGATTGGAGCGATCTCTTGGGAAAATTCGATGTCTTTCGTCTCGCCATTGATTTTGAGCTGAATGTCAAAAACATAGACCTGGGACGGTTTGACTGGAAATTGAGCAAAGTAATCAATAGCGCCGTTGTCATTGATTACTTGTTTGAACGTGAGCGGTTTGGCTTTTTTATCGCCAACCTCACGGTAAGTACCGCTGACCGTGCTGGCTATTTTTTGCTCAGCCCTGGACAGGTTGATATTCAGCGCACCCAGGTGTGGGCTGCGCTGCAATCCGTATTTTTCGGTGATCGCAGGGCTCAAGAAGTTCGACATGAAGGCGTTGTAATTAACCGCCGTACCGCTGACGTCGACAGCGCCAGCAGCGAGTGCTTGTACGGTGAAGCACATCGACAGCAGCAGTAATCCGATACGACCCATGTCTTTCTCCTTGAACCAAACGTTTAAACCGCGATGTTGTGATCCTGAAGGCCCGGACTGCTGACTCGGTAAATGCCAATCTCGCCCAACAGGTTAGGCCATAACTTACTCGCCCACCCGTGTCGGTGTTGTTGATCTACGGCAAGGCGGTTGATGACTTGGGCATCACGCTCGCGACACAGCTCTTCGAAGTCTTCGAACGTACAGAAGTGGATGTTCGGCGTGTTGTACCAGGTGTACGGCAGAAACTCGGACACCGGCATGCGGCCCTTGCTCGCCAGATACCAGCGGCAACGCCAGTGGCCGAAGTTCGGAAAGGTGATGATGCACTGGCGGCCCACGCGCAGCATTTCGTCGAGAATCCGGTCGGGGTAGTGCACGGCTTGCAGCGCCTGGGTCATGACCACGATGTCGAAACTGTTGCTGGCGAAGTTGCCCAGCCCTTTGTCGAGATCTTGCTCGATGACGTTGATGCCTTTGGCGACGCACTCGGCGATGTTGTCCGGGTCGTTTTCCAGGCCATAGCCGGTGACTTGCTTGTTATCGCGCAGCCAGCTCAGCAGTTCGCCATCACCACAACCGAGGTCGAGCACGCGGCTGCCGGCGGGGATCCAGTCTTGGATGATTTCCAGGTCGGCTCTCATGGCGTTCTCACAGTTCTATGCGGTTCATGTAGTTGCTGAAGGCTTGCAGGTAACGCGGGATTGGAATCAGGAAGGCGTCATGGCCTTGCGGAGCATCGATCTCCAGGTAGCAGACGTCTTTCTTGGCGGCCATCAAGGCATCCACGAGCTCCCGCGAGCGAGCGGGCGAGAAACGCCAGTCGGTGGTGAACGACATCACGCAAAAGCGTGCCTTGGCATTGGCGAAGGTTTTGGCCAGGTCGTCGTCAAAGTTTGCTGCCGGGTCGAAGTAGTCCAGTGCTTTGGTCATCAGCAAGTAGGTATTGGCATCGAAACGCCCGGAGAACTCTTCACCCTGATAACGCAGGTAGCTTTCGACCTGAAACTCGACGCTGTGGAAGTCGTAGTTGAGGTTTTCGTTTTTCAGACCACGGCCGAATTTCTCACCCATCGAGTCATCGGACAGGTAAGTGATGTGGCCGACCATGCGCGCGAGCATCAGACCGCGCTTGGGGATCACGCCTTTTTCCTGGAACGAACCGCCGTGGAATTCGGGGTCGGTGAGGATGGCTTGGCGAGCGACTTCGTTGAATGCGATGTTTTGCGCAGACAACTTGGGTGCTGAGGCAATGGCCAGGCAATGGCGAAGGCGCTCCGGGTAGCTGATGCTCCACTGCAAGGCCTGCATCCCGCCCAGACTGCCGCCGATGATGGCGGCCCATTGGTGGATGCCCAGACGATCGGCCAGACGGGCCTGGCTGTGCACCCAGTCTTCTACGGTCAACACTGGGAAGTCGGCGCCAAATGGGCGACCCGTTTCAGGGTTGATGCTGCTCGGGCCGGTTGAGCCATTGCAGCCGCCCAGGTTATTCAGGCTGACGACGAAGAACTTGTCGGTGTCGATAGGCTTGCCGGGGCCGATGCAGCTGTCCCACCAGCCGGGCTTGCGATCATCGACGCTGTGAAAACCAGCGGCATGATGATGGCCCGAAAGCGCGTGGCAAATCAGTACGGCATTGGTGGCGTCAGCATTGAGCTGGCCATAGGTTTCGTAAATCAGGTCATAGGCCGGCAGTGAACGACCGCAGGCTAGCGCCAGGGGTTCGCTGAAGTGCGCCATTTGCGGCACAACCAGACCAACGGAATCGGGGGGAAAGGCAGCTGGCATCGACCCTGCTCTCATTTAAATGAGGCGTAAGTCTAATGAGCGGGGGGCAGAGCAGCAAGCAATGGTCTGGGATGATTTCGCATACGACGGCTTTGCCGCCGGACGCAGCCTGCGGCAGCTCCTACGAATGCAGGGGTTTTACCAAATCCGGTAAATCAGGCAGCTTTTTCGGGGCTTGAAGGCGCACGCGCTTCTGGCGATTGAGTTCGCCGCTGATCAGGCTTACCTGACTTTTGGAGATGCCAAACGCCTTGGCCAGAAAGGCCATCAGGTGGGCGTTGGCTTTGCCTTCTACCGGCGGGGCGGTGAGGCGAATCTTCAAACGGTCACCGTGCAGGCCAGCAAACTCGTCGCTGCTGGCTTTGGGTTGCAGGTGGCAGTCGAGAATCAGGTCCTCACCGTCCCAACGGAAATAGCTCATCAGATCAGGCCGAACAGCTCAAGCGGCATGTTGACGCTCATGGCCAATGGCGGGATGACAAAGCTCTGGAACAGTTGGATCACCATGAACGCCAGGATCGGCGAGATGTCCAGGCCGCCCATGCTCGGCAGAAAACGACGAAACGGTGCCAGTGCAGGTTCGGTGATCTGGTTGACCAGTTCTGCGCCCGGGCTGGTGCTGCCGGGTGCAACCCAGGAGAGGATCACGCTGATGATCATGGCGTAGAAGAACACGTTCAAAAACAGCTTCAACACGCCAATAATGGCCCACAGAAACAGGCCCAGCACGGTGAATGGGATGTAGCTGAGCATCAGTACGACGGCGAAAATCACCATTTGTACGATGATGGCCAATACCAGCGACGACATGTCCAGACCGAACATGCTCGGGATCACGCGGCGCAGCGGCTTAAGCAGCGGCTGTGTGGCTTTGACGGTGAACTGGCAGATCGGGTTGTAAAAGTTCGCCCGCACCAGTTGCAGGATGAACCGCAGCAAAACGATCAGCAGGTAGAGACTACCCAGGGTTTGAATTACAAAAATGGCAGCGCCATTAAGTCCAGACATCATGTGCTCCTTATTGACCCAGTTGTTCGGCCATTTCGGCCGAGCGGTGCGCAGCGGCACTCAATGCTTTTTCGACCGTGGCGGCAAAGCCGTCGGCCTGGAATGATTTGATCGCCGCTTCAGTCGTGCCGCCCGGTGAGGCGACCTGGCGGCGCAATTCTGCGGCATCGACATCGCTGTCAATGGCGATCTGTGCAGCGCCCAAGGCGGTGTGTTCGGCCAGTGTCTCAGCCATTTCGCGGGTCAGGCCAAGCTTCACGCCGGCTGCGGTCATGGCTTCAATCAGCAGGAAGAAGTACGCCGGGCCACTGCCGGAGACGGCGGTTACAGCATCCAGTTGGACCTCTTCGTCGACCCAGAGCGCAATGCCGACGGCGCTCAGTAGTTGTTCAGCCTGCTGGCGTTGTTCAGCGGTGACATCGGCAGTGGCATATAGACCGCTAGCGCCTTTTCCCACTAGGGAAGGTGTGTTTGGCATGCAACGAACTACCGGTTGTTCACCGACCCAATTACGCAGGCTTGAGCACGTAATGCCTGCCGCCACGGAGATGATCAATTGGCCGGGCTTGAGGTTTGAACGCAAGGTTTGGCAAACGTCTTTCATGAGCTTGGGTTTAACCGAAAGCACAATGACGTCAGCGTCCTTGATCGCTTGCGCGTTATCGGCAAAGGCTTCAATACCGTGCTCAGCCGCTACTTTGGCGCGCGTCTCAGGGCTGGGTGCGCTGGCGCAGATCTGTGAGGTGCCAAACCCTTTGGCCAGCAGGCCGCCGATCAGGCTGGAAGCCATGTTACCGGCCCCGATAAAGGCAATACGCGTTTTGCTCATTACAGATCCTTATAAAAATTGAGGTCGGTCTGCTCAGGCCTGACCGTAATCCCGGGCACCAAATAATGCAGTACCAATGCGCACCCATGTGGCCCCTTGGGCAATGGCTGACTCCAGGTCGTGGCTCATGCCCATGGAAAGTGTATCGAGCCCCATGTTCAGGCTTTCTTGCAGTTGGCGAACGGTCGCGAAGGCAGCGTCCTGTGCCGCCCGGTCTTCGGTGGGCTCAGGAATCGCCATCAACCCGCGCAACTTCAAGCGGGGCAGTGCACTGATCGCGGCTGCCAGCGCAGGCAAGTCGTGTGGGGTGCAGCCGGATTTGCTGGCTTCACCGCTCACATTGACCTGAATGCAAATGTTCAGCGGTGGCAGTTCTGCCGGGCGCTGTTCACTCAGGCGCTGGGCAATTTTCAAGCGGTCTACGGAATGCACCCACGCAAAATGCTCGGCGATCTCACGTGTCTTGTTCGATTGAATGGGGCCGATGAAGTGCCAACACAAGTGCAGATCGGCTAATTCGACCTGTTTGGCCCGGGCTTCTTGCAGGTAGTTCTCGCCAAAGTCGCGAAGACCGGCGGCATAGGCTTCACGTAGCGCAGCCGCGGGTTTGGTCTTGCTGACTGCGAGCAAGTGAATGCTGGTTACATCACGTTGCACAGCCAGTGCCGCGGCACGGATGCGAGCCTCAACTTCGGCAATGTTGTCAGCTATCGTGGACATTCGTTTGAGCCCGCCGTTGTGAAAGTCTGCGGCATTCTACTGGAATTGGGAGGGCGGATGGATATCGCCGAGTTGTTGCTGTCAGGTATCAAACTGGGGGCTTCGGATATACACCTGTCGGCGGGTGTGGTGCCGATGTTTCGGATTGATGGCGATATGCATCGCAGTGAATGGCCGGTGTTGCAGCCGGATCAGGTGCGTGCATTGATTCACAGCGTTATGAGTCAGGCTCAACGCACAGCCTTTGACTCCACGAATGAGGCAGATTTTGCCTACGAGCTAGTCGGGTTGGGGCGGTTTCGAGTCAATGCATTTGAACAGTTGCGAGGTGCGGCGGCCGTATTTCGCGCTATCGCTGCTGCGGTACCAAGCCTTGAATCGTTGGGCCTGAACGCATTTTTCGAGCGGTTGTGTCAGCAGCCGTCCGGCCTGGTACTGGTCACGGGCGCGACGGGGTCGGGCAAATCCACCACTTTGGCGGCGATGGTCGATTGCCTTAACCGAACGCGTCAGCAGCACATCCTGACCATTGAAGACCCGATCGAGTTTATTCACGAGTCGTGTCAGTCCCTGATTAACCAGCGCGAGGTGTATCGCGATACCCACAGTTTTAGCGCCGCCCTGCGTTCGGCGTTGCGCGAAGACTCCGATGTGATTGTGCTGGGTGAAATGCGTGATCTGGAGACCGTCCGGCTGGCCTTGAGCGCCGCAGAAACCGGGCATTGGGTGTTCGCCACCTTGCACACGACGTCAGCGGCGAAGACCGTTGATCGAGTGGTCGAGGTGTTTCCAGCTGGCGAAAAGGCGCTGATTCGCACGATGTTGTCCGAGTCCTTGCAGGCCGTGATTTCACAGGCGCTGATCAAGAAAGTCGGCGGTGGACGGGTGGCGGTTCACGAAACCATGCTGGCGACGCCGGCGATTCGGAATCTGATTCGGGAAAACAAGACAGGGCAGATGGTGTCAGCCATCCAGACCGGTGCAGCGTTTGGCATGCAGACGCTGGAGATGAGCCTGAACAGGCTGGTAGAGAAGGGGTGGGTAGAACGTATGTAGTCGCTGCTGCAGGCTGCGATGGGCCGCGTAGCGGCCCTCTACAGGCTGAAGGGCTTCAGGCCCTTGTCGCAGCGTTCAGCAGCGACTGCAGGTTTAGCGTTGAACGACCTGCAAGTTGGCTTTTTCTTTCGGCAGGACGCGCTTTGCAACTACGTAGTGGCTCTGCCAATACGGTTTTTTGAGGGTGTCGATGGTCACCGATTTGCCACGGCGGGGTGCGTGAATAAAGCGGTCGTTGCCCAGGTAGATGGCGACGTGGTTGACCCTGCGGCTTTTGATGTTGAAGAACAGCAAGTCACCAGGTTTCAGATCCTTGCGCTCGACCTTTTGCCCGTGGCCGCTGGCCATTTCGCTGGAGGTGCGAGGCAGATCAACCGCAGCTACATCATTAAAGGCGTATTTGACCAGCCCGCTGCAGTCGAACCCTTTACTTGGGCTGCTGCCGCCCCAACGATACGGGGTGCCCAACACATTTACAGCGCGGCTCAGGACCGTGCTGCTTTGCTTGTTGGCAGCCGCCAGTGAAGCCGTCGCTATTTTGCCGGGGGCTTTGCGATGGGCTTTACTGGACGCAGGACGTGCTACGGTTTTAACCGTTGTCTTGCTGTTGGTGGCAACAAAAGCAGCACTCGCAGATGATTTTGCGGTGTAGCCAGTGAAGCCAGAAGGAAGATGTTGCTCACGATTGGTGGCGTGGGCGGCCAGTGGCATTAATAGGCAAATAGTTAGCCATGTCTTGAATATAGGACGCATTCGGCAGGGCTCGATGGTGGTTAGCGCGAAACTTTATAACAGCTTTTTTGTCCTTTCTCAGTCCGTTTGTCGATTGGACTTGGGGGTCAAAAAACGCGACAGAGGTGACAAACTGTCACCCAACTGCTGTGCAGGTCAGGTGTGACAAGGCTTTGCGCCAAATCTTGTAAGACACTTTTACCTGTTGCGCGACAGTAAAAAAGTCACAAAAAACTTCAGTATTTTTTTCTATCGACGGCAAAGAGGGTATTTATGAGCGGCTATCGAGAAGATACGCACAGCAAAGTAATGGGTTATTTGCTGTGGATATTTGGTTTTCTGGGGGCACATCGTTTCTATTACGGCAAGCCGGTGACCGGGACGATCTGGTTTTTTACATTGGGCTTGCTGGGAATCGGCTGGGTGATCGACTTTTTCTTGATCCCGAGCATGGACCGTGAAGCTGACTTGCGGTTTACCTCTGGTGATACGGACTACAGCGTTGCCTGGATTCTGTTGACGTTTCTCGGGGTATTTGGCGTGCACCGCATGTACATGGGCAAGTGGATCACGGGGCTGATCTACCTGTTCACTGGCGGTTTGTTCTTGATTGGTATTCTTTATGACTTCTGGACGTTGAACGAACAGATTTCGATCAAGAATGCAGAGCGGCGGTAGATCAAAGTCAAAAGCCCCTCACCCTAGCCCTCTCCCGGAGGGAGAGGGGACTAAAAGCTACAGCAGGTCTTCGCAACGCCATAGATCAAGCCCCTCTCCCGGAGGGAGGCGGGACTAAAAGCAACAGCAGATCTTCGCCACGCCATGGATCAAGCCCCCTTTTCCAGAGGGAGAGGGGACTAAAAGCAACAGCAGGTCTTCGCAACGTCATAGATCAAGCCTCCTTTCCCGGGGGAGAGGGGACTAAAAGCAACAGCAGATCTTCGCCACGCCATGGATCAAGCCCCCTTTCCCGGAGGGAGAGGGGACTAAAAGCTACAGCAGGTCTTCGCAACGCCACAAATCAAGCTCCCTCTCCCCCTGGGAGAGGGTTGGGGTGAGGGTGCTCTTAGCCTTCGTAGCTGATCCGGCCGTCGACCAACGTGTAACGCACTGCACTCGGCAGGCAATGGCCCAGGAACGGGCAATTCTCGCCTTTGGACAGCCATTTCTCGCCCGCCACGGTCGACGACGCCGGGTCAAACAACACCAGGTCCGCGGGTGAACCTACGCCCAACCGACCCGCAGGCAAACGCAACGCATCAGCCGGGCCCGCACTCAGTCGTGCCAGCAAGGTGGGCAAATCGAGCAAGCCGTCTTCCACCAGGGTCATTGCCAGTGGCAGCAGTAACTCAACGCCACTCATGCCTGGCTCGGTTGCACCGAATGGCGCCAGCTTGGCATCACGCTCGTGCGGCTGATGATGGCTGGAGATGGCTTGCACCACTCCCGATTTCACCGCCTCACGCAAACCGTCGCGGTCTGCACGAGTGCGCAGCGGCGGTTGCACGTGGTACACGCTGGAAAAATCCACCAGCGCTTCATCCGTCAGAATTAATTGATACAGCGCCACGTCAGCCGTGACTTTCAGCCCACGCGCCTGAGCCTGAGCAATCAGTTCTACACCGCGCGCACTGGTCAGTTGGCTGAAATGCGCACGCACGCCGCTTTGCTCTACCAGCAACAAATCACGCGCCAACGCCACGGTTTCAGCCGTTTCCGGAATGCCCGGCAAACCACGGAAAGCCGCCATCGGGCCGTCATGTGCCAAACCACCTTCAGCCAGGTCGCGATCCTGTGAGTGAAAAATCACCGTCAGATCAAAGGTGGCCGCGTATTCCAATGCCCGGCACAGGGTGCGTGCATTGGTGAAGCTGTTTAGGCCGTTGCCAAACGCTACGCAACCCGCATCGCGCAGGGCAATCAACTCGGCCAGTTGCTCACCTTCCAGGCCTTTGCTCAGTGCGCCAATGGGGAACACTTTGCAGTTACCGGCCTCACGGGCGCGGTCAAGGATCAGCTCGGCCACGGCGGAGGTGTCCAGCACCGGCTTGGTGTGAGGGGGGCAGCACAGGCTGGTCACGCCGCCGGCGGCAGCGGCACGGGTTTCGCTGGCGATGGTGCCTTTGCGGCTGTAACCCGGCTCGCGCAAAGCGACATTCAGGTCGACCAGCCCCGGTGCAGCCACAAGGCCTTTGGCGTCGATGGTTTGGGTTGGGCTGAAACCGGCTGGTGCAGCGCCAACAGCAACAATTTTGCCCGCTTCCAGATGCAGGTCAGTCACTTGATCCAGTTGACTGCTGGGGTCAATGACGCGGGCGCCGAGAATGCTGAGCTTCACTGTGCTTTCTCCTGTTCGAATTGACGCTGGGCCGTTTGCCCGCTCATGGTCATGGACAAGACCGCCATGCGCACGGCGATACCGTAGGTCACTTGGTTGAGGATGACCGAGTGCGGGCCGTCGGCCACCGCCGATTCAATTTCCACGCCCCGGTTGATCGGGCCGGGGTGCATCACGATGCAGTCCGGCTTGGCGCCGGCCAGCCGTGCGGTGGTCAGGCCGAACAGGCGATAGAACTCACCTTCGCTCGGCAGCAGGCCACCGGACATGCGCTCGCGTTGCAGGCGCAGCATGATCACCACGTCGACGTCTTTCAGGCCTTCGGTCATGTCGGTGTAGACCTTCACGCCGTATTGCTCGATGCCGATGGGCAGCAAGGTTTTCGGTGCGATGACGCGAATGTCCTTACAGCCCAGGGTCTTGAGCGCAATCATGTTCGAGCGCGCCACACGCGAGTGCAGAATATCCCCGACGATGGCGACTGACAGGTTTTCAAAGCCGCCCTTGTGACGACGAATGGTCAGCATGTCGAGCATGCCCTGGGTCGGATGCGCGTGACGTCCGTCGCCGCCGTTGATGATCGCCACCTGCGGGCACACGTGTTCGGCAATGAAGTGCGCGGCGCCGGAGTCGCCGTGGCGCACCACGAACATGTCGGCAGCCATCGCTTCAAGGTTGCGCAGGGTGTCGAGCAGGGTTTCACCCTTGCTCGCCGACGACGTGGACACATTGAGTGTGATTACGTCAGCGGACAGCCGCTGGGCCGCCATCTCAAAGGTCGTGCGGGTGCGCGTGGAGTTTTCGAAGAACACATTGCACACGGTCTTGCCGCGCAACAACGGTACTTTTTTCACCGCTCTTGCGCCGACTTCAAGAAACGAGTCGGCAGTGTCGAGGATTTCTGTCAGCAGTTCGCGGGACAGGCCGTCGAGCGACAGAAAGTGGCGCAACTGGCCCTGATCATTGAGCTGCAGCGGGCGCTTGGCGTCTGTAGGCGTCATCGCAATGGTCTCTTATTGGGCAGGGTTTACGGATGAATCTTGCAGTTCCAGAGTCAGCGGCGCGGGGCCGGACAATTTGATCCGCTCGTTCGGTTTGAGTGGCAATGTCGCGCCCACGACGTCCGGGCGAATCGGCAATTCAGCAGCGTCCAGGTCCAGCAGGCTGACAAGCGTTACGCTGGCCGGACGACCATAGTCGAATAATTCGTTGAGTGCGGCGCGAATGGTACGGCCGCTCATCAGCACGTCGTCGATCAGCACCAGGTGCTGGCCGTCAATTTCGAAAGGCAGATCGGAGGGACGTACTTGCGGGTGCAGGCCGTTCTGGCTGAAGTCGTCGCGGTAAAACGACACGTCCAACGTGCCCAGTGGTGCATCGCTGTTCAGGGCGCGCAGCAGCGCTTGAGCCACCCAGATGCCGCCGGTGCGAATGCCGATAAAGCGCGGTTCGGTGATGTTGCGACGGGCCAGATGGGCTTTGAGATCAAGCGCCATCTGAGCGATCAGTTCAGTCGGGACAGGCAGGATCATAGTGGCTCCTTAAACGCTGCGCGCGGCAAAACCGGCCGCGGCGGGCGCAAACAATGGATCGCGTCATAATTACAAACGCAGTATCAGGCTCAAGATTCAGCCGGGTGCTCGTCGAGCCAGCCTTGCAACACCAACTTGGCGGCAATGGCATCGACGGGGTTATCGCGGTAACTGCCTCGCTGGCCGCCCTGTGCCCGGCGTTCGCCTTTGGCCTCGAAGGTGGTCAAGCGTTCGTCATGGGTAAACACGGGCAGATTGAAACGGCCATTGAGGCGGTTGGCAAACTTTTGCGCACGGGCGCAGAACTCGCTCGGTGTGCCGTCCATGTTCAAGGGCATACCCACGACCAACGCGTCGGGCTGCCACTCTTTGATCAGCTTTTCGATCTCTTCCCATTTGGGAATGCCGTTTTCGGCTTTCAGGTTGCACAACTCGCGTGCCTGGCCGGTGATCATCTGGCCGACAGCAACACCAATGGAGCGTGTGCCGTAGTCAAAACCCAGCAGTAAACGAAGGCTGGCCATCAGGAGTGGCCTGCTTGACGGGTTAACAAATTGAGATCGACTCCGAGATGTTTGGCGGCAGCGTCAAGGCGCAGTTCGCAGGGTGTTTCAAAGAGGATATGCGCTGCGTACGGGCAGGTTAGCCACGCGTTGTCGGCGAGTTCGGCTTCTAGCTGGCCGGCGTCCCACCCGGCATAGCCCAGGCAAATAAGGCTGCGTTGCGGGCCGTGGCCGTCAGCAATGCTGGACAGCACATCGGCCGAGGTGCTGAGGGCCAGTCCGTCTTCAAGCTCGACGGTTGCATCAAATGCTTGGCCGGCAGGATGCAGCACAAAGCCCCGATCAACCATCACCGGCCCGCCGACGTAGATCGGTACATGCTGGCATAAAGGCGAAGGTGTTTTGTCCGGGCGCAGTTGCTCCAGAATATCGGCCAGCGTGAGGTCTGAAGGCCGGTTGATCACCAGCCCCATCGCCCCATTGGCAGTGTGCTCGACGATGTAGGTCAAGGTCTGGGCAAAGTCCGGATCGTCCAAGTGCGGCATGGCGATCAGAAATTGGTGCTTGAGGTAAGTCGGGGCGTGGTTTTTCATGAGCCTTAGTGTGGCGCTGGCAGCGTGAACTGACAAGTTGGCGGATGATAAAAGCCTTGTCTGCTAATTACTCGATAACCGGTCGCCCTGGGTAAACTTCCAGGTGCGGATAATCTCCAGCCGGTCTATGTCTGCCAGGTCGCCGGTGAACGGCGCAAATGGTGCTGCCAGCCTGACGATGCGTTGTGCGGCTTGATCCAGTAGCGGTTGCCCGGAGGACTCAAGCACCAGCACTTCGTGCAGCGAGCCGTCGCGATTGATCGACACCAGCAACCGCAGGGTGCCGTAGATTTTCTCGCGACGTGCCTGTTCCGGGTAGTTCAGGTTGCCGATACGTTCGATTTTCTTGCGCCAGTCCTCTTTGTACCAGGCACCTTTGTCGCGCATGGTTGAGGCTGCACTCATGCGGTAAATCTTGGGGCGCTTGGCATAGAGCTGCTGGTCATTGGCCAGTTCGGCTTCGAGGCTGGAAATCTCGCTGGACAGTTGAGAACTGTCAAACGTGGGAATGTTGGCTTTGGGCGCCGCTTCGGTTTTGACCTTGTGCGGTTCGCTGGCGGCTTTTTTCGGCTTGGGGGCCACGGTGGTCACTGACGGCTTGGGCGCGGCCTGGGGTTGCTCAGGCTTGGCTGCCGGGGGCGGCGTGACCTTTTTCACGGTGTTGTCCTGGAACGGCGCAACTTCGGTGGTTTTAGGCACCGCTTTCTTGTCCAGAGTGCCGCTGCCTTGCTGATTGTCCTGGGCCAGAAAGTCAGCTTTTTCCGGGGCTTTGTCGCTTTTAAAGGTCGAGAGGGTGATTTCCAGGGTTTTGCTGATCTGTTTAGGCTCGCTCATGCTGAAGCCCACTCCCAGAAGCACGGCGATGTGAATCAGCGCCGCGACAAACAGGGTAAAACCCAGTCGGTCAGCTGCGCGCACGCCGCTTTGGCTCAGTTCAGGGGGCAGGTCGCTGGGGAGTGTCATAACAGAAAGACCAACATCGCGTTGTTCACGGGTTGCGCATGATAGCGCAATGTTGGTCCTGTTCTTACGTGTGCAGATCAGCGTGCGGCGAGTTTGCGCTCGATCGCATCCATCAGCAGGGCGCCGATGTTGGTACCGAAGGCGTTGTCGATTTCGCGGATGCAGGTCGGGCTGGTGACGTTGATTTCGGTCAGGTGCTCACCGATTACGTCCAGGCCGACGAACAAGAGGCCTTTTTCACGCAGGGTCGGGCCAACTTGTGCGGCGATCCAGCGGTCTTTTTCGCTCAATGGCCGGGCTTCTCCACGACCGCCTGCCGCCAGGTTGCCACGGGTTTCGCCCTGGGCCGGAATGCGCGCCAGGCAGTAATCCACCGGTTCGCCGTCGATCATCAGGATGCGCTTGTCGCCGTCTTTGATCGCCGGCAAGTAGCCTTGAGCCATGATTTGCTGTGTGCCGTTGGCCGTCAGGGTTTCAAGGATAACCGACAGGTTCGGGTCGCCGACCCGGTGGCGGAAAATCGAGGTGCCGCCCATGCCGTCCAGCGGCTTGAGGATCACGTCACCGTGCAAGGCGGCGAATTCACGCAAGACATCGGCGCGGCGGCTGACAACCGTGGGTGGTGTGCACTGAGTGAATTGCGTGGCGAACAGTTTTTCGTTGCAGTCGCGCAGGCTCTGCGGTTTGTTGACGATCAGCACGCCGTCGCGCTCAGCCTGTTCGAGCAGATAGGTGGAGTACACGAACTCCATGTCGAAGGGCGGGTCCTTGCGCATCAGGATGACGTCCAGATCGCTCAGGGCGGTGTCGGTCTCGTCACCCAGCTCAAACCATTTTTCAGGGTTGGCGAACACGTTAAGCGGCTTCATCCGCGCCCGGGCCTTACCTTCGTTCAGGTAGAGGTCTTGCTGCTCCATATAGAACAATGTCCAGCCGCGGTCCTGTGCGGCCAGTAGCATGGCCAGCGAGCTGTCCTTCTTATAGGAGATGCCCGCAATAGGGTCCATGACAATCCCGACTCGAACGCTCATGGCAAATTCCTCAAGTAAATAGTGGGCGCAAAGGCTTTGAAAAGTGGCGTCAGAGTGGCGCTGAGCGCGGGCTCGGTCAAGAAAAAAACGCCTGCTCCAGCCTGCTCGGGCCGCGTTCATGGATTGCCGGTAGAGACTGTGCTAAAAAGGCTCGCACAGTGCTTACAGCCCTTGTCCATCAAGGAGTTGGGGTTTTAAGCCGAACAGTTGTAACGAATTGGGTCGCTGTGGCGATGGTAGAGCACATATGGAAATACATTCCAGCATCTTGAAGGTGATGGTGATTGACGACTCGAAAACCATCCGCCGCACGGCTGAAACGCTGCTGAAGAATGTCGGTTGTGAGGTCATTACGGCCATAGACGGTTTCGATGCGCTGGCCAAAATTTTCGACCATCATCCGCATATCATTTTTGTCGACATCATGATGCCGCGTCTGGATGGCTATCAGACCTGCGCGTTGATCAAAAACAACCGGGCGTTCAAGTTGACGCCGGTCATTATGCTGTCGTCCAAAGACGGACTGTTTGATAAGGCCAAGGGACGAATAGTGGGCTCTGATCAATTTTTAACCAAGCCTTTCAGTCGGGATGAACTGCTGAGTGCCATCAAGGCCCACGTACCCGGTTTTAACATCGCTCCAGGCACGCAATGACCCTCGGCCGTTGGCCGCTCACCTGATAAATGGGGAACACCATGGCTCGCATTCTGATCGTCGATGATTCGCCGACTGAAATGTATAAATTGACCGCCATGCTGGAAAAGCACGGTCATGTCGTGCTCAAGGCAGAAAACGGTGCCGATGGCGTCGCGTTGGCGCGACAGGAAAAACCGGATGCGGTGTTGATGGATATCGTGATGCCGGGCCTTAATGGTTTTCAGGCCACTCGCCAGTTAACCAAAGACTCCACTACCCAAAACATCCCGGTCATTATGGTGACCACCAAAGATCAGGAAACGGACAAGGTGTGGGGCACCCGCCAAGGGGCGAAGGGCTATTTGACCAAGCCGGTCGAAGAAGAGGCCTTGGTCAAAGAGGTCAACCGCGTTTTATCTCTGACCGAGTGATTGCGTCTTTATGCCCGGTTCACTGACCGCTTACGAGCTGCTACTTGAGATAGACCAGCGCTGCCGCTCACTGGCCGCTGGCCTGGTGCCTGCCCAGGCACAGGATAATATCTGGAGCGGCATCGGTTTTCGCATCGGCGAGTACACGTGTGTGGCGCCGATCGCTGAAATCGCCGAAATCCTTCATGAGCCACGTTTCACCGCACTACCGGGGGTCAAGCCCTGGGTTCGGGGAGTGGCCAATCTGCGCGGGCAATTATTGCCGATCATGGACTTGTGCGGCTTTTTTGCCATTGACTCGTCACAGGTCCGTAAGCAGCGCCGCGTGCTGGTGCTGGAATACAAGGATGTGTTTGTCGGCTTGCAGGTTGATGAGGTGCTGGGCATGCAGCATTTTGCACAGGCCGATCTGGATACCACTGCGCAGGTATTACCTCCTGCACTGCTTGCTCCCTATGTAAAAGGGCATTTTGCCGGCGAGACCACGTGGTGGGTATTCAGCCCGTTTGCCTTGGCGCAGGCACCCCAATTTTGGGCGGTAGCCGTGTGAGTGGCCCACCCGCTTTACCTTTTGTTTCAACCTTCGGGGCTTGATCGATGACCACCACCCGTAGCGTCAAACCCTTGGAAGGTTCACGCAGTCGTGCGCAGATCATGGTGCTGTTTGTTGCCCTGATCGTGTTTATCATGCTGTTGTTTGCCAACTTTGCTTACCTCAATACCCAGACCAATTACGACAAGCAGTACATCAGTCACGCCGGTGAGTTGCGTGTGCTGTCGCAGCGCATTGCCAAAAACGCCACTGAAGCCGCTGCAGGCAAAGCGGCTGCCTTCAAGTTACTGAGCGATGCGCGCAACGATTTCAGCCAGCGCTGGGGGTATTTGAAGCATGGTGATCCTGCCACCGGCCTGCCCCCTGCCCCCTCTGCCGTTCACAAAGAGATGCAGGCCGTTCAGCGTGACTGGGAAAATTTACTCGACAGCACCAACGCCATTCTTGCCAGCGAACAAACCGTGTTGTCCCTGCATCAAGTGGCCGCCACATTGGCTGAGACCATCCCGCAGTTACAGGTCGAGTATGAAAAGGTCGTAGAAATTCTTTTGCAGCGGGGTGCGCCTGCCGGTCAAGTGGCGTTGGCACAGCGTCAAACCCTGTTGGCCGAGCGAATTCTGGGGGCCGTGAATACCGTGCTGGCTGGCGACGCGAATGCTGCGCAGGCCGCCGGTACCTTTGGCCGGGACGCCAATCGTTTTGGCCAGGTGTTGAACGGCATGCTGGAAGGCAATGAGGGGCTGCGGATTTCCGAAGTTGAAGAGAAGGATGCTCGCGCCCGCCTGCTGGAGATTGCCGAACTGTTCCAGTTCGTCTCAGGCTCGGTGGACGAGATTCTGGAAACGTCGCCGCAACTATCCCATGTGCGCGCCGCCGCCGACCAGATTTTCAACCTGTCGCAGACCCTGCTCGATGAGGCCTCGGTACTGGCCAATGGGTTTGAAAACCTGGCCAACAGCCGTTATCTGGACATTATTGGGGGCTACGTTCTGGGGCTGCTGGCGCTGGCGTCTATCATCCTCATCGGGCTGGTAATGGTGCGCGAGACCAATCGGCAACTGCGTGAAACCGCCGAGAAAAACGAGCGCAACCAAAACGCGATCATGCGCTTGCTGGATGAGATTGAGGACTTGGCTGACGGCGATCTGACCGTAACCGCTTCGGTCACGGAAGATTTCACCGGCGCTATTGCGGACTCGATTAACTATTCCATTGACCAACTGCGTGAGCTGGTGGCGACTATTAACCTGACCGCTGGCCAAGTGGCCGGTGCGGTGCAGGAAACCCAGGCCACCGCAATGCAACTGGCCGAAGCCTCAGAGCATCAAGCCCAGCAAATTGCCGAAGCATCCGGGGCGGTTCAACAGATGGCCCACTCCATTGATCAGGTGTCAGCCAACGCCTCCGAATCCTCTGCGGTGGCTGAGCGTTCCGTGGCCATTGCCAATAAAGGCAATGAAGTGGTGCACAACACCATTCACGGCATGGACAACATTCGTGAACAGATTCAAGACACCGCCAAACGCATCAAGCGCTTGGGTGAGTCATCTCAGGAAATCGGCGATATTGTCAGCTTGATTGACGACATTGCCGACCAGACCAATATTTTGGCGCTTAACGCGGCGATTCAGGCGTCTATGGCGGGCGACGCCGGGCGCGGATTTGCCGTTGTGGCTGACGAAGTGCAACGTTTGGCCGAGCGCTCGTCAGCAGCCACGCGACAAATTGAAACCTTGGTCAGGGCGATCCAGGCGGACACCAACGAGGCGGTTATTTCCATGGAACAAACCACCACCGAAGTGGTGCGCGGTGCCCGTCTGGCCCATGACGCGGGCGTTGCGCTGGAGGAGATTGAAGGCGTTTCGCAGAACCTCGCGGACCTGATTCAAAGGATTTCCAACGCCGCACATGAGCAAACCCGCTCGGCGGCGCAGATCTCCCTGACCATGAACGTGATTCAGCAAATCACTAACCAGACCTCGTCTGGCTCTACCGCCACCGCTGACAGCATTGGTAATTTAGCCAAAATGGCCCGCCAATTGCGGCGCTCGGTGTCGGGCTTCACCTTGCCGCCTACCCCGCCCCGTGAGCCACAGTAGTTCTGACTGGAGTCGTTATGGTTGACCGGCACGATTACGTGGCCCTCGAATGGGTTAAAGGCGAAATTTGCGACACCTTGAAGCAGGCCCGTGCATTGCTGGACCGCTATGCCCAGCAGCCCGGCGACGACCTGTTGGCGCAGTGTCTGGAGTGCATCCATCAGGTGCATGGCAGCTTGCTGATGGTCGAGTTCTACGGTGCGGCGTTGCTGGCCGAAGAGATGGAGCAGTTGGTGATCGCGATGCAAGCGGGCCGTGTCAGCCAGCTTGACCAGGCCTTGCCCCTGTTGCAGCAAGCGTTCAGTCAGTTGCCGGTTTACCTGGAGCGTGTGCACAGTGCCCGTCGCGACTGGCCGCTCGTGGTTTTGCCATTGATTAATGATTTACGCACGGCTCGCGGTGAAACCCTGCTGTCTGAGACCAATCTGTTCAGCCCGCCCTTGCATGTACTGCCTGAACTGGACCAGGCCGCACTGGCCCGTTTGCTGCCAGCGCAGTGGCCGCGTCAGTTGCGCGTATTGCGCCACACCTTGCACACCGCGCTGCAGAATGTGCAGGACGAACACGACGTGCCAGCCAACCTTGAGCTGATGGCAGGTGTTTTCGCCCAGCTTCAGCACGTCTGCCATAACGCGCCGCTTAATGCTTTGTGGCAAATAGCCTCGGCTCTGGTTGACGGCATGCTCCGTGGTCGGGTGCCCAACAGCCCGGCCTTGCGCAGCCTGTTTCAAGACGTCGACAAAGAGCTTAAGCGCTTGCTGGAGCAAGGCATTGATGGCGTGAATCAGCCCGCGCCCGAAGAGCTGCTCACCAGCTTGCTGTTTTACATCGCCAAAGCTGAAAAGCCGACGGCCAAAATGCTGGCGCTGAAGAACCGCTACGAGCTGGATGACGCCATGCCGGATGCGGCAATGGTCGATGAGGAGCGGGCGCGTCTGGCAGGCCCGGACCGTGATGCCATGCGTTCAGTGGTCGCGGCGTTGTGCGAAGAACTGGTGCGGGTCAAAGAGCGTCTCGACCTGTTCGTGCGCAGCGACCGCCAACATGTCTCAGACCTGAGCAGCCTGATGGCACCCTTGCGCCAGATTGCCGACACTTTGGCCGTGCTGGGTTTCGGGCAGCCACGTAAAGTCATCATTGACCAACTGGCGGAGTTGCAGAGTGTCGCTCAAGGCCAGCGTGACCCTACCGATGCGGTGTTGATGGATGTCGCCGCGGCGCTGCTTTATGTCGAAGCTACCCTGACCGGCATGGTTGGCAATGTGGAGCCTTCACAGCGCGAAGAAAGTCGTTTGCCTACTACCGACCTGTTGCAGATCCATCAGTTGGTGATCAAGGAAGCCCGTGTGGGCCTTGAAGAAGTTAAAGACTTGATCACCGATTACCTGGAGGCGGGCCTCGACAGCCAACTCTTGCAGCCCGTGCCGCAGTTGTTGACGCAAATTCGTGGTGCGTTGGCCATGATCCCGCTGAGTCGTGCTGCGGGGCTGCTTCAAGCCTGTGGCGATTATGTAAGCGAGCACTTGTTGCTTGGCACTGAAGCGCCTGCGACGAAGCAGTCGGATCATCTCGCCGATGTGCTGATCAGCCTTGAGTACTATCTGGAACGTATTGCCCAGGACCCTGGAGCGGCCAGCGAACAAGTGCTCGACCGTGCTGAAAACAGTCTGATCGAACTGGGTTACGCGCCTAAAGAGCGTCAGGTCCCCGTGCTCAATGATCGCCTGAGTCCCATTGAATTACTGGTCATGCAAGACCTGCAGGCGCTGGACGATCCAGACGTGGTGCACACGTTGGCCGATGTGTTGGCCCGTCCTGTGTCAACGCTCAACCCGCAGGCGCAACACGTCCCCGAGAGTCTGTTGCCACCGCCAGTGGGTGAAGAGGCCATCGAAGAAGAGTTGCTGGAGGTCTTTCTTGAAGAGGCCAATGACGTGCTGGTCACGTTACATGACTACCTGCCGCAATGGGTCGCCAACCCTGCGGACAGCGCCGCGCTGGCTGAGCTGCGGCGCGGGTTTCACACCCTCAAAGGCAGTGGGCGCATGGTGCGCGCGTTGGTGTTGGGTGAACTGGCCTGGGCGGTGGAAAACCTGCTTAACCGGGTGATTGAGCACAACGTCGCACCAGGGCCGGGGATCTACCAACTGTTGGATGACACCTTGGTGATACTGCCTGAACTCATTCAGGAGTTTGCCGAGCAACGCCAGCGGCAACGCGAAGATATTGATCAACTGGCGGCGCGAGCACACAGCCTGTCCCGGGGTGAGCCTCAGCCTCTGCTGATCGAGCAGCAAAATACCGAGATCGACCCGCAACTGCTGGATATTTTCGGTCAGGAAGCGCACACCCACCTTGCCCGCATTGAGCGTTTTCTGGATCAAGCTCTCCAACAAGTGCCAGTTTACGCAAGCGATGATTTACAACTGGCCATGCACACCCTCAAAGGTAGCGCGTCTATGGCGGGCGTGTTGCCCATCGCCCGGCTGGCGACGGCGCTGGATTATCTGGTACGTGAGCACAAGGCCCACCATCTTGCGCTGGAACGCAGTGAAATCGATTGCCTGCGCGAAGCTGCGCGCTTGCTTCATTGCGGCCTGCAGCAACTGGACACTGACCCATTGGCCGAGATTGATGGCGCGCGTGCGTTGGCCGACCGTGCCGAACACTTGATTAACGAGCGTCTGGCTACCTTGCTCGACAAGCCGGTGAGCGACGTGGTGACACGGCGAGATCCCCAGCGCATCGCCGAATTCCTGGGCGAGAGCATGGACATTCTGTTCGATGCCGAAGACTTGCTGCTGCATTGGCGTGATCATCCCCATGAGCGGCAAGGTCTGGATATGCTGCTGGACCAGCTGACCAGCTTGGCAGAGTCTGCGCACTTGCTGGACTTGCAGCCCATTGATGCGCTGTGTGAAGCCCTGCTCGACGTGTATGGCGCGGTTGAAGAGAGCAGCCTTGCGGTCAGCGAGCGTTTCTTTCATGAGGCCAATATGGCCCATGAAGCCCTGATCAACATGCTTGATCAATTGGCGGCAGGCCAGGAAATCGAGCCGCAACCGACCTTGATTCAGACCTTGCATGACCTGTTGCATGAAGGCCTGGCACCAGACGCCACTGGCCTGATTCGCCGCGATGGCGGGCTTAGCATCACTGAGTTGAGTGCGGCCACGGCGCAGTTGGGCGCTGAACAGAGCATCGATACCGATCCCGAGATGGTGGCGGTTTTCCTTGAAGAGGCGGTGGACATTCTGGAGAGCTCGGGGGCGGCGTTGTTACGCTGGCAAGCCGACCCGCAGAACCACCTTGAAGTCGAAAACTTGCTGCGCGACTTGCATACCCTCAAAGGCGGTGCTCGGATGGTTGAAGTGGGTGCCATTGGTGATTTTGCCCACGAACTGGAAACCCTCTTTGAAGAAATCTCGGCAGGCTTTCTCGTGCCCTGCACAGACCTGTTTGTGTTGTTGCAGCGTTGCCATGATCAACTGGCGCAAATGCTCGACGCCTTGCGCAGCGGCCAGCCGGTGCCTTCACCACAAGCGTTGATTGAGCGTATCCGCCAAATCGAACGCAGCAGTCATGAAGCCCAGCCGGTGGCCCCGGCAAACAAGTCGGAACCCGCACCGCCGACCCCGCAGGTTGAGGGCGAGCGTACGGGGCTGGACACCGTCAAGGTGCCGGCTGAGTTGCTGGAAGACCTGTTGAATTTGGCGGGTGAGAGTTCAACCATTCGCGGTCGCGTTGAACAGCAAGTCAACGACGGCAATGTTGCCCTCAACGAAATGCAAACCACGCTTGAGCGCATGCAAGATCAACTGCGCCGGCTCGACAGTGAGACCCAGGGCCGGCTGCATAGCCGCTTGCATACCGAAGCGGACGGCGTGGCTTACGATGAATTCGATCCGCTGGAAATGGACCGACATTCGTTGCTGCAACAGCTGTCTCGCGCTTTGTCCGAGTCGGCGTCGGACTTGCTCGACCTCAAGGCCACGCTGTCGGCCCGGATTCAGGACGCGCATGGGTTGCTGCAAAAACAGGCGCGCATGAACACCCAGCTTCAAGAAAGCTTGATGGGCACTCGCATGGTGCCGTTCGAGCGCGTACTGCCACGCCTCAAGCGTATCGTGCGGCAAGTCGCCAATGAGCTGGGCAAGCAGGTTGAGTTCAATGTCATCAATGCCGAAGCCGAAGTCGACCGCACGGTGTTGGAGCGCATGGTCGCGCCGCTCGAACACATGCTGCGCAATGCGGTTGACCACGGCCTGGAGCCTGCTCACATTCGCCATGCCAGTGGCAAACCTGAGCAGGGGCATATCACCCTGGAGCTGTCCTATGAAGGCGGCGACGTGGTGTTCGACATGCATGACGACGGTGCCGGGATACCTCTCGAATCGGTTCGGCGCAAAGCCATGCTGCGTGGCTTGCTCGACCCCGACACCCTGATGTCTGATCGCGAGGTGTTGCAGTTCATCATGCAGCCGGGGTTTTCAACGGCTGAAAAGATCACCCAGATTTCCGGCCGCGGTGTGGGCATGGACGTGGTGCACGAAGAGGTGCGTCAACTGGGTGGCAGCATGACCATCGACTCGGTGGCGGGGCAGGGTGTGCATTTTCAGATCCGCCTGCCCTTCAGTGTCTCGCTCAATCGCGCGTTGATGGTGCAGTGCGCCGATGAGCAATATGCGATCGCGCAAAACAGCGTCGAGCGCATCGTGCGGGTCATGCCCAACGAACTTGAGGGGTATTACCAGCACAACCCGCCGCTGTATCACTACGGCGGAGAGACCTATCAATTACGTTATCTGGGCGAGCTGCTGCAAACCGTCGGCAAGCCCCGGACGGGGGGCGAAAACGAAGCGCAACCGGTGCTGCTGGTGCACTCTCAGGATCAGCGTGTGGCCCTGCACGTTGATGCGCTGGCCGGTTCAAGGGAAATCGTGGTGAAAAGCCTCGGCCCGCAATTTACGGCCGTGCAAGGTGTATCGGGCGCCACCATTCTGGGCGATGGCCGCGTGGTGCTGATCCTTGACTTGCTGGCCTTCCTTCGCGCCCATCAGGTGCGGCAACCCATCGTCGGTGCGCCACCGGAGGCTACTGGAGCATTGGAGTTCATTCCCGCCGAGCGCCCGTTACTGGTGCTGGTGGTGGACGACTCCGTCACCGTACGCAAAGTGACGAGCCGGTTGCTGGAGCGCAACAGCATTAACGTCATCACCGCCAAAGACGGCGTCGATGCCATGAGCGTGCTCGAAGAACACACCCCTGACCTGATGCTGCTGGACATCGAAATGCCGCGCATGGACGGCTTTGAGGTGGCCACCCGTGTACGCAACAATCCGCGCCTTAAAGACCTGCCGATCATCATGATCACTTCGCGCACAGGGCAAAAGCACCAGAACCGGGCTATGGCCATCGGCGTCAACGACTATCTGGGCAAACCTTACCAGGAGAGCGTGTTACTGGAGCGCATCGCCTACTGGAGCACACTTCATGCTTGATCATCGCGTGGGCAGCCTGACGAGCTTATTGCTGCCGCTTTCGGACCGCTACCTGCTGCTGCCCAACGTGGCGATTGCCGAGCTGATTGACTGGCAGCACGGTGAACCCAGTCGGGATACCCCGCCCTGGCATCTGCGCACGATCAACTGGCGTGACCACACCGTGCCACTGATCAGCTTCGAAGTTGCGTGCGGTAGCTCGCTGGTGATTGGTGAGCGGGCGCGCATCGTCATCCTCAACACCTTGGGCGGCAACCCCGACTTCAAATTCATCGCCATAGTGGTGCAGGGCATTCCGCGCTCTTACAAAGTGGACAGCCAGTTGAGTTTTGTTGATGTGCACCTCAGCGCGTTGGAACTTGCCGCCGTGCAAGTCGGTGATCATGTGGCGAAGATTCCGGACCTGGAGGCGCTGGAGAGGTGGGTGATGGGTGGCGGGCTGGCTCAAGCTCGGGAATGAGCGCATAGACCTTGAGCGCTCAGCCAATTAGCCCGGTGAGGGGCATCGCTGGATTTCTATAACGGCGGAAAAGGCCGCCCGCTGCCCTCGACCATCGGCGCATTGCCCTTTGATGTCGCAACCCTGACCCTTATATAGTTACAAAGTGACACAGACGCACTATCAGTTCTTGAGGATGTTGCACATGTATCACGGCGAAAAATTGAACGCCTGGACGCATTTGGTCGGGGCAGTGCTGGCAGCAGCGGGCAGTATCTGGTTGTTGGTTATGGCGGCGTTGGATGGCAGCCCGCAAAAGATCATCAGTGTTGCGATCTATGGGGTCACGCTGGTGTTGCTGTACACCGTGTCGACTGTGTATCACAGCGTGCGCGGGCGATCGAAGGTGATCATGCAAAAGTGCGATCACCTGTCTATTTACTTGTTGATTGCCGGTAGTTACACGCCATTCTGTCTGGTCACTCTCCACGGGCCGTGGGGTTGGACGCTGTTCGGGATCGTCTGGGGCATGGCAGTGATTGGCATGTTGCAAGAGATCAAGCCGCGCTCCGAAGCGCGTATCTTGTCCATTGTCATCTACGCACTGATGGGCTGGATTGTGCTGGTGGCCGTCAAACCGTTACTCGCAGCGCTAGGCACCGCCGGCTTTGTCTGGCTGGCGGCGGGCGGGGTGATGTACACCGTGGGGATTATCTTTTTTGCCCTTGATCATCGTCTGCGCCATGCCCACGGCATTTGGCATCTGTTCGTGATTGCCGGCAGCCTGCTGCATTTTGTGGCCATCGCGCATTACGTGATCTGATTCAGGGCTGCTGACTGTCCGGTTCAGGTTTTTGGGTGTCGCTGCGAATCTGTGCGTGGCTGATCAGGGCGAAGATAAAACTGCCGCCGATGATATTGCCGGCCAGCGTCGGGCCGGCAAAGATCAGCCAGAAGTCTTTCCACGGCAGTTCGCCGGCAAAGACCAGGTACGACACTTCGGCCGTACCGACCACGATGTGAGTGAAGTCGCCCAGTGCCATCAGGTAAGTGATGAGGATGATGATCCACATCTTGGCGCTCTCCATAGACGGGATCATCCACACCATGGTGGCAATCATCCAGCCTGAAATAATGCCCTTGGCGAACATCTGGCTGACGTCGTTTTCCATCACTTTGTGGCCGATTTCTAAAAAGGCCTTGTCGGTTTGCGTATCAAAGATGGGCAGGTGAAGCATCACGTAGGCCACCAGCAAGGTGCCCATGAGGTTACCGACCAGCACCACCGTCCATAGCCGGAATAATCGGCCGACATTCTTGAGTGTGGGTTTGCTCATGATCGGCAACACGGCTGTCAGGGTGTTTTCGGTAAACAATTGCTGACGAGAAAGAATGACCGCCAGAAACCCCGCGCAATAGCCGAAGCTGGCGATGACCTTGAAGGCTTCGCCGCTGGGTAAGCGTGAGTTGAGCAGGCCCATGGCCATAAGCGACAGGCCCATGGTCAGCCCGGCGGCCAATGCTGACCAGAACAGGGCAGCGATGCTGCGCTCCAGTTCCTGATCGCCCTGCAAGCGAATAATTTCGTGCAGAACGGCGGCCCGTGGAGGTTGGTTTTTGGTGACGTCGTGCTCTTCTTCAGCCGACAGGTTGGGGGTTTTGCCTGACTTTTGCGCGTCCATAAGGCTCCAGAACCATTAGCGTGTGAATGTACGACACGTATGGACTGTAGCTGTTCATTTGTTGCCCTGTAGCCGCTGTCGCAGGCTGCGTTCGGCGACGCAGTCGGCGTAAAATTTGAGTACGCAATTCTCAGCCGAACGGCGTGCTCAGGTTTTACGATCGCTTCGCAATCGGACGTCGCCTTCGGCAACTGCTACGAGGCTACGTGCATCACGCCTGATTGTCATCCTGGAACTGGTCTTTGACGTATTTGATCTCGGTACGGCCGTGAGGCGCTGGCAAGCCATCTTCGCCCAGGTTGACGAAGACCATTTTGTCGACGGTCAGAATGCTTTTGCGGGTAATTTTGTTGCGCACTTCGCAGGTCAGGGTAATGGACGTGCGGCCGAATTCGGTGGCCGTGATGCCCAGCTCAATGATGTCGCCCTGACGCGAGGCGCTGACAAAGTTGATTTCAGAGATGTATTTGGTCACCACGCGCTGGTTGCTTAATTGCACGATGGCGTAAATCGCGGCCTCTTCGTCGATCCAGCGCAGCAGGCTGCCACCGAACAAGGTGCCGTTTGGGTTGAGGTCTTCGGGTTTAACCCATTTGCGGGTGTGGAAATTCATATTCGCTCCTGACCGTCTTGCCTTAGATGGCGACCATGATGTCAGACCATGGCGCATAGCTCTATTAGGCTTGGACTATGGTCTCGATAAGGCAAAAGAAAAAGCCTTGGGAACCGTTGCCTTGATGGCTATAATCACCCCCGCTTCAAAACGGTCATTTTTACCCAGTACCGTTCCCGCCACCTGTCCGAGGGGCGCTGCAGCAGGTTCAACCTGTCAGGCTCGGATGGGGCGTTGTTTGTTCAGGTCTCCCTGGGCAGGCACTAAACGCACAACGGCGCCCATTCGCGATTAAACGAATGGAGGCTCTTGATGAGCGCTGTAAACACGCCTGCTGGTTTTGCCGACTTTAAAGTCGCTGATATGTCCCTTGCCCAATGGGGCCGCCGCGAAACCTTTATCGCAGAGTCCGAAATGCCAGCCCTGATGGGCCTGCGTCGTCGGTATGCCGCAGAACAACCGCTCAAGGGCGCGAAGATTCTGGGTTGCATCCACATGACCATCCAGACTGCCGTACTGATCGAAACCCTGGTTGCTCTGGGTGCCGAAGTGCGTTGGTCGTCGTGCAACATCTTCTCGACTCAAGACCAGGCCGCTGCCGCTATCGCTGCTGCCGGTATCCCGGTATTTGCATGGAAAGGCGAAACCGAAGAAGAGTACGAGTGGTGCCTGGAGCAAACCATCCTTAAGGATGGCGAGCCGTGGGATGCCAACATGATCCTCGACGACGGCGGCGACTTGACCGAGCTGCTGCACAAGAAATACCCGGCCATGCTGAAAAAGATCCACGGCGTGACCGAAGAAACCACCACCGGTGTACACCGTCTGCTGGACATGCTGGCCAAAGGCGAGCTGATGATCCCGGCGATCAACGTGAACGACTCGGTCACCAAAAGCAAAAACGACAACAAGTACGGCTGCCGTCACAGCCTGAACGATGCGATCAAGCGTGGTACTGACCACCTGCTGTCCGGCAAGCAAGCGCTGGTGATTGGCTACGGTGACGTGGGCAAGGGCTCGGCTCAATCGCTGCGTCAGGAAGGCATGATCGTTAAGGTTTCCGAAGTTGACCCAATCTGCGCCATGCAAGCGTGCATGGACGGCTTCGAAGTGGTTTCGCCGTTCATCAACGGCCAGAACGACGGCACTGCTGCCAGCATCGACGCTGCGCTGCTGGGCAAGATCGACCTGATCGTGACCACCACCGGTAACGTCAACGTGTGCGACAAAAACATGCTGGCTGCGCTGAAAAAACGCGCTGTGGTGTGCAACATCGGTCACTTCGACAATGAAATCGACACCGCTTTCATGCGCAAAAACTGGGCATGGGAAGAAGTGAAGCCACAGGTTCACAAGGTTCACCGTACTGGTCTGGGCGAGTTCGACCCACAGAACGACGACTACCTGATCCTGCTGGCTGAAGGCCGTCTGGTTAACCTGGGCAACGCTACCGGTCACCCAAGCCGCATTATGGATGGCTCGTTTGCCAACCAGGTACTGGCTCAGATTTTCCTGTTCGCACAGAAATACGCTGACCTGCCAGCTGAACTGCAAGCTGAGCGTCTGACCGTAGAAGTGCTGCCGAAGAAACTCGACGAAGAAGTAGCCCTGGAAATGGTTCGCGGCTTCGGTGGCGTGGTCACGCAACTGACCAAGCAACAGGCTGACTACATCGGCGTTACCGTCGACGGTCCGTTCAAGCCAGAAACCTACCGTTACTGATTAAAGAAAGGCGGCCAGGCTTGTACTGACCGCCTTTTTTTTGTGTGTGAGTTCAGCGTCAGGGGCCATCACTGCCTCTTCGCGTACGCAAGGGTATCTCCATGTCTCAAGACCGTCGTTTCAGCTTCGAGTTCTTCCCGACCAAGACCGATGCTGGGCATGAAAAACTGATGAACACGGCTCGCCAACTGGCGACCTACAACCCGGATTTTTTCTCCTGCACCTACGGTGCCGGTGGCTCGACCCGTGACCGCACGATCAATACCGTGCTGCAACTGGAGAGCGAAGTAAAAGTACCTGCGGCCCCGCATTTGTCGTGCGTGGGTGACAGCAAGGCCGATTTGCGTGGCCTGCTGGACCAGTACAAGGCAGCGGGCATCAAGCGCATCGTGGCGCTGCGTGGCGACCTGCCTTCAGGTATGGGCATGGCCAGCGGCGAACTGCGTTACGCCAACGACCTGGTGAGCTTCATTCGTGAAGAGACCGGCGAGCACTTCCACATCGAAGTGGCTGCGTACCCTGAAATGCACCCGCAAGCGCATAATTTCGAAGACGACATCACCAACTTCGTGCGCAAGGCTCAGGCTGGCGCCGACAGTGCGATCACCCAATATTTCTTCAACGCCGACAGCTACTTCCGTTTTGTCGAGCGTGTGCAGGCGGCGGGCGTCACGATTCCTGTGGTGCCGGGCATCATGCCGATCACCAACTACAGCAAACTGGCGCGTTTCTCTGACGCGTGCGGCGCTGAAATTCCGCGTTGGATTCGTAAGCAGCTGGAAGCTTACGGCGATGATGTGCAGAGCATTCAGACGTTTGGCGAGCAAGTGATCAGCGAGATGTGCGAGCGCCTGCTGGATGGCGGCGCACCGGGGCTGCACTTCTACACCCTGAACCAGGCCGAGCCGAGCCTGGCGATCTGGAACAACCTGAAGCTGCCGCGGTAAAAATAGCGGCGTCTTTCTTTGGCGGGATTTTTCATGGGTCTTTCAAGGCAGCATGAGACTTCTCGTCATTGGATTTACCTGTCAGTTAACTGAACTCAATCAGGTTATAAATACCATCATTGCTGAGAGTAGGAATGTTTGAAGGTTGATTTAATATCAAAAATTCAATAATTACCTACCGCCAGAGTGAAGATATGTCTAATTTGATTGTGAATGGTGAATTTACAGATTTTGGTGATAAGTGGACCCACTTGGGCGCTACGTTTGATGGCCGTACGGCCACTGTTAAATATATATCCAAGCCAGGTTATATTGAGCAAGAGATTGTTTTAGAAGCCCCTCTCAAAAAAAATGATGCGGTGCGGGTTAAGTTCAAGGTTTCTGATTTGATAGCGTCCTTTTCCGTCACTCTAGAAGGTGTTGGGAATCGAGTTTTTCTTTCAGGCGGTGATTACGATATCGCATTCGTACTGCCAGCCGATATGGTCTCAGACCGATTGGCACTCAAATTCGAAGCCCCTAATTCTTTAGTGCTAGATGACGTATGGCTTGAGGTTGAGAATAAGGTATGCACGCCGAAGGATGTAATCAAAAATGGTGATTTTTCAAGCCGTGATGAGTATTGGACTTATGACGGATTTACTACGTTCGTCGATGGCAAAGCGAATATCGCGGGCGTGGGTCATATCAAACAGACCGTTACTCTAGATCGACCACTTAATACAGCAGACATTGTTAAAGTTAATTTCACCCTTTCAAATGTTTATGGTGGTGTCACTGTTTCTGTGGGCGACAGCGCTCATCAAGCAATCAATAAAAGTGGGGTCTATACACTGGCGATACCTATTCTTTCAGACCACGCAGACAATAATGTGGTTGTGAGATTTCAAGCAGAAAACGCGTTCGACATAGATGATATTTCTGTGATTGTCTGCCTGTAAATTATTAGGGTTTTAGGCTGCCGTGTTGGAGGATGGTAAGGTTCATTTGTTCTCCACCAGATCCGTAACCCGAACAAGAACATGTATTTGAAGCGCACCGGCTTTAGCCTTTAGCTCAGGCGCCTGCTCGCCGCGCTTCAAATCTTCTCTCGATGCCAGCGATGATGGCCCGTCCTGACCGCCAACCCCTGAAGTGGCTGCGCGACCGCTTGTGGGCTGAGGCATTAAAACCGTTCAGCTGCATGAAATCGGCGCGCCGTGATTGCTCTGTTATACTCCGGGTTTTCCGCCAGGCTTACGCCCGGCCGCTCGTCCTTGTACAAGGCATTCAACCTCCCGTTACGGCGCAGCTTACAGCCAGCGCGAGCGGCATGAATGGGCCTTCAGGACTGGAGCAGGACCGGACGGGATTGCGTCACCTTAAACGCGATTCACGCCAGGCAAGACTATCCCTTTGGGCCAAGCCCTAACTAGAACAGGATTTCTCATGTCCTTTGCTTCCCTCGGTCTCTCCGAGGCTTTAGTCCGTGCCATTGAAGCTGCGGGCTACACCGAGCCTACTCCGGTGCAACAGCGGGCCATTCCCGCCGTGTTGCAAGGTCGCGATTTGATGGTTGCGGCTCAGACAGGTACAGGCAAGACAGGCGGTTTCGCGCTTCCTATCCTGGAAAAGCTGTTTCCCAACGGCCACCCCGACAAATCCCAACGCCACGGCCCACGCCAACCCCGCGTGCTGGTCCTGACCCCGACTCGCGAACTCGCCGCCCAAGTGCACGAAAGCTTCAAGCTTTATGCCCGCGACTTGAAGTTCGTCAGTGCGTGCGTCTTCGGCGGTGTGGGTACCAACCCGCAAGTTCAAGCGCTGTCGCGCGGTGTTGACGTACTGGTTGCCTGCCCGGGTCGATTGCTCGACCTGGCCGGTCAAGGCAGTGTTGACCTGTCCCACGTTGAAATTCTGGTGCTCGATGAAGCCGACCGGATGCTCGACATGGGCTTTGTCCATGACGTGAAAAAAGTACTTGCACGTCTGCCTGCCAAACGCCAAAACCTGCTGTTTTCGGCGACGTTCTCCAAGGACATCACCGACCTGGCCGGCAAGTTGCTGCGCAACCCGGAACGTATTGAAGTTACCCCGCCGAACACCACGGTTGAGCGTATCGAGCAGCGTGTTTTCCGCCTGCCGGCCACTCACAAGCGCGCCCTGTTGGCTCACTTGATCACCGCAGGTGCCTGGGAACAGGTGCTGGTTTTCACCCGTACCAAGCACGGCGCAAACCGTTTGGCCGAGTACCTGGACAAACACGGCCTGAGCGCTGTGGCCATCCACGGTAACAAGAGCCAGAACGCTCGTACCAAAGCACTGGCCGACTTTAAAGCAGGTTCGGTACGCATTCTGGTAGCCACTGATATTGCAGCGCGCGGTCTGGACATCGACCAACTGCCGCACGTGGTTAACTTCGAACTGCCCAATGTTGACGAAGATTACGTTCACCGTATCGGTCGTACGGGCCGTGCCGGTCGTTCCGGTGAAGCGATCTCGCTGGTTGCTCCGGACGAAGAAAAACTGCTTAAAAGCATTGAGCGCATGACCAAGCAGAAAATCGCCGATGGCGACCTGATGGGTTTTGACTCAAGCGCTGTTGAAGCTGAGAAGCCTGAAGTGCGTGAGCGTCCGGATGTGCGTAACCCGCGCAACGCGCCACGCGGCCCGCGTGGTGATGGCCCGGGTAACGGCGGCGGTGGTGGTCGTAAAGACAAAGGCAAGGACAAAGGCAAAGAAAAGCCTGCCGCAGCCCGTGGTGAGCGCCCGGCGCGTGAGCAAAAGCCTCGTGAAGCGCAGCCAGCTCGTGAGCAGCGCCAGCCGACGCCTCGTTCAGATGCCAATCGTGCGCCGGACGAGTTCCGTGATGACGACGTGGATAACTTTGGTAACCGCGCTGATTACGTCAGCCCTTACCAGAACAAGAACAATCAGAGCCGTGGTCGCCGCCCAGGCGCTCCGGCAGCGGCTACGGGTTCTGCACCTGCCCGTACGGGTGGCGCTTCGCAAGGCCGCCAGAATGGCCCGCGCACTGGCACTGGCGCCAGCACGGGTACACCGCCTGCCAAGCGCAGCGGCCCGCGTAGCGGCGCTCCGCGTGACGGTCAGGCCCGTCGCGATAACCGTCCGGCCCGCGATGATTCACGTCAAGAGCCAGCGGTGAAGGGGCCTCGTGAGAATCAGCCGAAGATCATGCACAAAGAGTCGAAGAGCGATCGCTTTCTGACCCCGGAGCAACTCGATCAACTGCCGAACCGTCCACGTGGTGAAAAACCAGCGTTGCTGACTCGTAATCGCTGAGTGAGTAGTGCTTGAAAAGCACCCTCACCCCAACTCTCTCCCTGAGGGAGAGGGGGCTGATTTGCAGCGTTACGCAGATTTGGTTCCCTCTCCCTTTGGGAGAGGGCTAGGGTGAGGGGCTTTTGATCCGCACACAAAAACGCCCCGGCTTTCACAAGCCGGGGCGTTTTTTATGGGCCATCTAAAAGGGTTATTACTTGGCTTTCACGCCTTCCAGCGAGATGTCCAGGTCCAGGGTCTGAGAAGTCGGACCAGGGCCATTGATGCCGAAGTCTTTCAGGTTGAGGGTAGTGGTTGCGTTGAAGCCTGCACGCTCGCCGCCCCACGGATCCTTGCCTTCACCGTTGAATGTCGCTTTGAACGTGACCGGTTTGGTCACGCCGTGCAACGTCAGATCACCTGTTACATCAGCTGTTTTTTCGCCCGTTGGCACAACTTTGGTCGACACGAACTTGGCTTCCGGGTATTGGGCGACGTTCAGGAAATCCTTGCTGGCGATGTGCTTGTCACGCTCAGCGTGGTTGGAGAACAGGCTGGCTGTTTTCAGGGTTACGTCAATTTTGCTGTCAGCAGGCTTGTCCGCATCCCACGAGAACGTACCGGTCCAGTCCTTGAATGTACCGTGTATAAAGCTGTAACCCAGGTGGCTGATTTTCCAGTCGATAAAGGCGTGCTGGCCTTCTTTGTCGATGGTGTAGTCAGCGGCCATAACCTGGCCAGCGGTCAGCAGTGCAGTACCGAGTGCCAGTGCAGCGAGCGTCTTTTTCAACATGCGTTCCATTCCTTTTGAATTGAGGTTGAACATCAGGCTTTGCGACCCAGCATTCTGGTCAGGGTCACATCACGATCGATAAAGTGGTGTTTCAACGCAGCCAGACCATGCAAACCGGCGAAAATCACCACGGTCCAGGCCAGCCAGAGGTGTACAACGCCGGCAACATCAGCCTGATCGGGCAGGTTGGAGATCAGTGCCGGTACTTCAAACAAACCGAAAACAGGAATACCAACGCCTTCGGCTGTTGAGATCAAATATCCCGCAATCATTAGGGCAAACAAGCTGAGGTACAGAAACGCGTGGCCAAACTTGGCGCCTATACGGGTCGCACGACTGTAGCTTTCAAGCGCTGGCGGCGCCGGGCTGATGAAACGCCATACAACGCGGATCAGCATCACGGCCAGTAACGTCAGGCCAATGCTTTTATGCAGGTCAGGTGCTTCCTTGCGCCACGGGTCGTAGTAGTCCAGGCCGACCATCCACAAGCCCAATGCGAACAACCCGAACACCGCCAATGCAACAGACCAGTGCAGGACAATACTGACGGCACCATAGCGAGAAGAAGAGTTACGTAGCTGCATTGCCAACATCCTGTGGGAACTTGAGCCTAAGACTAATGATTTACCTATCGAAAGAAAGCGCATTTTTTTGCTGCAAGGTATCGATAAATACGATCTGGAGACTGAGAGTCAAACGTTAAGCAAATGTTAAGTGTTTTTATGTCGCTCTTTTATGCCCGTGAGCGTCTCTAAGTACAACCCCAAGTCGGGTTTAAGCGTAATGGGTTGTTACAAGCCTGCGCATTGCTTAGGCTTGCGAGCTTGTTTGCCCGCACACGCCGGGAGCCACCGCCAGGAGAGTGAAAATGGGCCTCAATAATCAGTGGATGCAGCGCGACCTTGCCGTGTTATGGCACCCCTGCACCCAAATGAAAGATCACGAGCAGCTGCCGTTAATCCCGATCAAGCGCGGCGAAGGCGTGTGGCTGGAAGACTTCGAAGGCAAGCGTTATCTGGATGCCGTGAGCTCCTGGTGGGTTAACGTTTTTGGCCACGCCAACCCGCGTATCAATCAGCGCATCAAGGATCAGGTCGATCAACTGGAGCACGTGATCCTTGCCGGTTTCAGTCATCAACCTGTGATTGAATTGTCCGAGCGACTGGTCAAGATGACGCCCGAAGGGCTCACGCGCTGCTTCTATGCCGACAACGGTTCGTCGTGCATCGAAGTCTCATTGAAGATGAGCTTTCACTACTGGCTCAATCGCGGTCAGCCAAATAAAAAGCGCTTTGTGACCCTGACCAATAGCTACCACGGTGAAACCATGGCGGCGATGGCAGTGGGTGATGTGCCGCTGTTCACCGAAACCTACAAAGCGTTGCTACTCGACACGATCAAAGTGCCTAGCCCGGATTGCTACTTGCGCCCCGAAGGTGTGAGTTGGGAAGAGCACTCGCGCACGATGTTTCTGGCGATGGAACAAACCCTTGCCGAGCATCACGACAGTGTCGCGGCAGTGATTGTCGAGCCGCTGATTCAGGGCGCCGGTGGCATGCGCATGTACCACCCGGTTTACCTCACGTTGCTGCGTCAAGCCTGTGACCGTTATGGCGTGCACCTGATTCTGGACGAAATAGCAGTCGGCTTCGGCCGTACCGGAACGATGTTCGCCTGTGAGCAGGCAGGCATTACGCCGGACTTCCTGTGTTTGTCCAAAGCGTTGACAGGCGGCTATTTGCCCTTGGCCGCCTGCGTCACGACAGAGGACGTCTACAGCGCGTTCTACGACGACTACCCGACCTTGCGCGCCTTCCTGCATTCTCACAGCTATACGGGTAACCCGCTGGCGTGCGCAGCGGCGTTGGCCACCCTGGATATTTTCGAAGAAGACAACGTCATCGAGAACAACAAGGCCCTGGCTCAACGTATGGCCAGCGCCACCGCGCATCTGGCGGACCATGCCCATGTTTCGGAAGTGCGCCAGACAGGCATGGTGCTGGCCATAGAAATGGTTCAGGACAAGGCCACTAAAACGGCTTATCCGTGGCAGGAACGACGGGGTCTGAAGGTGTTTGAGCACGCGTTGAAACGAGGCGCTTTGCTGCGGCCGCTGGGCAGTGTGGTGTATTTCTTGCCGCCTTACGTGATCACCCCGGAACAGATAGACTTTCTGGCCGAAGTGGCCAGCGAAGGCATTGATATTGCGACCCGTAGCGACATCAGCGTGGCCGTGCCGGCGAATTTCCACCCTGACTTCCGCGACCCCGGCTAAAGACACCAACCCTGTGGCCGCTGCCGCAGGCTGCGATGGGCTACGCAGCAGACTTGCTTTAAGGTCTTTGTTGCAGCCCTCGGCAGCCGCTACACATAGCCCTATTCAGAGAATTTAAATGAGACTGTCCCGCTTTTTTATCGATGCGCCTTTGAGCATCGGTGAACATGAATTGCCTGAAGCACAGGCGCATTACATTGGCCGCGTCCTGCGCATGGCCGAGGGCGATGCCCTGCAAGTGTTCGACGGCTCGGGCCATGAGTTCTCAGGGCATTTGCTGGAAGTCGGCAAAAAACGCGTCCGCGTGCTGCTCGACGCCACTTTCGCCGGACAAGTCGAGTCACCTTTGGCAATCCATCTGGGGCAGGGGTTGTCTCGGGGCGAGCGCATGGACTGGGCAATTCAGAAAGCCACCGAACTGGGCGTGAACGAAATCACCCCAATCATGAGCGAGCGTTGCGAGGTCAGGCTTAAGGATGAGCGGGCTGACAAGCGCCTGGCACATTGGCGCCAAGTGGCGATCAGCGCCTGCGAACAATGCGGCCGTTCGCGTGTGCCGGTCATTCATCCGCCCGTATTGCTGGCTGACTGGATCAAAACCACGGACGCTGACCTCAAGCTGGTGTTGCATCCCGTTTCCGAGCCTTTGGCCAGTCACGCCAAGCCCGCACGTCTGGCGTTTTTGATCGGCCCCGAAGGCGGGCTGACCGATAAAGAAATTGATCAGGCCCAAGGCGCCGGGTTCCAGCCTGCACGACTTGGCCCACGGGTCTTGCGTACTGAAACTGCACCGGTTGTGGCCCTGGCGGTAGCCCAGCAGCTGTGGGGTGATTTTTAAGCCGGCAGCATCGCCGAAAAGTGCATTCGAAATTGCTGTGGCGAAACGCCCACGCGGCGCATAAATACACTGCGCATGTGGTGGGCATCGCGAAACCCGCATTCATAGGCCACAGTTTTAAGTGCCATCGAGGTGCTTTCGAGTCGCACGCGTGCGGCATCCACCCGTGCGCCCTCCACGAATTGCGCAGGGGTGACTCCGGCCTCTCGGGCGAACACCCGGCTAAAATTCCGCGGGCTCATCATGGCCGCTTCAGCCAGCTCGTTGATGCTCAGGTCTGCGCGCAGGTTTGCTAAAACATGCTGCTGCACTTTCGCCACTGGCGAACCCGCCTCGTTGGCGTTGGTCAGAAACGGGCTGAACTGTGATTGCCCGCCTGAGCGCTGGGTAAACACCACTAGCCGCTTTGCCACATTGAGCGCTACATGTGGGCCGTTATCCTGACTCAGCAGGTACAGAGACAGATCAATCCCCGCGGTCACACCCGCCGAGGTGTAGAGGTTGTCGTCTTGCACAAACAGTCGATCCGCATCCAGTTGTGCACTGGGGCACAGGCTGGCGAGGGCAGCCGCATCGCTCCAGTGCGTAGTGACCCGCCGCCCCTCCAGCAGTCCGGCCCGCGCCAGTAAAAATGCACCGTTGCAGATCGAACCAAAGCGTCGGGAGTGACGGCATATTGAGTGCAGCCATGTGTTGAATGCCGGGCCGAAATCCTTAGTGGGCAAAGTGGGTCCGCCTGCGCATAACACCAGATCATAAGACGGACTGGCTTGAGAAAAATGCCGGTGAGCCTGGATGACTAAACCGTTGGAGCACGTCAGCAAGCCGGTATGCAATCCCAGTACCTCAACCTCATAGCGCATTTGCGGGGCCAGAAAGGCATTTGCCTCGGCAAATACATCCATAGGGCCGGTCACATCCAGTGCCTGCACGCCGGGGAAAACAATCAACGCTACAGTCTGTGTCATCGGGTTTGCCGTCAGGGTGATAGAAGATGAAATACCGCAGAGGGTGGTTACCGGCAAGCGTGCCTGGCGAGATGGCCGTGTCTGCACCCTGAATGGCACGAATCGCCCTTTCAGTATGATTGTTGCCAGCCGGGCCTGTGCGCACACTGAAGATACCAGCGCCACCCTAGCGCTTGATCGAGGAGTTCGCCATGAGTCATACCATTGCAGGCATCGTCATTCCGGACAGCGCCTTGGCTAAAGCCACCACCGAATACATCCGCGACGTTGAATCAGACTTGCTCTATCACCACTCGCGCCGGGTGTTTTTATTCGGCGCACTGAGCGGTCAGCGCAAGCAACTGGCCTACGACCCTGAACTGCTTTACGTGGGGGCCATGTTTCACGACTTGGGGCTGGTTGAGGGGCATCGCACGCAGAACGAACGCTTCGAAGTCGACAGTGCCAACAGCGCTAAAGCCTTTATGCGGCCATTTGGTTTGAGTGACGATGATGTCGAGCAGGTGTGGTTGGCTATCGCTTTGCACACGACGCCCGGTGTGCCACATCATTTGCGGCCGAACGTGGCGCTGGTGACTGCTGGGGTAGAAATGGACGTGCTGGGTATCAACTATGGGGCGTTTGCAGCAGAGCAGCGCGAGGCCGTGGTGCATGCCCACCCACGTGGCGAGGGCTTCAAGGAATGCATTTTGTGTGCGTTTGCCGACGGCTTCAAAGACCGTCCCGATACCACTTTTGGCACCGTCAACGCCGATGTTCTGGTGGATAAGGACCCGACCTTTAAACCGCTGAACTTTGTCGACATCATTCGCACTTCACCTTGGGTGTCTTGAGTGGGCTTCTACTTATTCAAGGCCCGTTTGTCGTTCAGTTGTTTCGGCCGGGTAGGCGTCTATTGACTTGTCAGTGACTGAAACTACGATGGGATATACACGAAACATATCCCTGAGGTGAGTCATGGAGCAAGGTTCAGTGTTTCACAGTAATCGCAGCCAGGCCGTTCGTTTGCCTAAAGCAGCGGCATTGCCCGATGATGTCAAACGCGTGGATATTGTCGCCATTGGCCGAGCGCGAATCATTACTCCTGCGGGTGAGTCGTGGGACAGTTGGTTTGAAGGTGAAGGGGTAACGGATGACTTTATGGTGCATCGCGAACAGCCCGATGATCAAAATCGGGAAGATTTTTGATGCTCAAATTCATGCTTGATACCAATATTTGTATTTTCACCATCAAGAACCGTCCCGAGTCTGTACGCAGAGCTTTCACTGCACATCACGGTCAGTTGTGCATCAGCACGGTAACGTTGATGGAATTGATCTACGGTGCAGAAAAGTCATCCAGTCCTCAGCGAAACCTGACTGTCATTGAAGGTTTTGCTGCGCGGCTGGAGGTCTTGAATTACGATCAGGACGCTGCTGTTCATACGGGCCAACTTCGCGCCGAGTTGGCCCTTTCAGGCAAACCGATAGGTCCCTATGACCAGATGATTGCCGGACATGCAAGATCGCAGGGCCTCATCTTGGTCACTAATAACACCCGCGAATTTGAGCGCGTCCCCGGTTTACGCATCGACGATTGGGTCTGAACCTTACTGCACCGGATCACTCACCGGCTTGGCAATGATCTGCTTCAGCTCGGCGGTCATCGGAAACTCCAGGTTCAGGCCGTTGGGCGGGATGGGTTGTTCGAACCAGCGCTGGTAGATACTGGTGATTTCACCGGACTGATACAAATCGGCCAGCGTTTTGTTGACCACGGCCAGTAACTGCGGGTCGTCTTTGCGCACCATGCAGCTGTAGATTTCACGTGATTGCTCAGCCCCGACCACGTTCCAGTTGTGTGGGTCGCGGGCTTTGGCGCGTTCACCGTAGAGCAGCGCGTCGTCCATGTAGAACGCTGCGGCACGGCCGGTTTCAAGCATCTTGAACGCTTCGCCGTGATCCTTGGCGCTGATGACGTTCATGTCCATTTTGTTGTCTGCGCTGTAACTCTTGATAAAGCGCTCATTGGTGGTGCCTGCGGTGGTCACGACGTTTTTGCCGCGCAAATCATCAAAGCCTTTGATGCCGCTGTCTTTGGCGGTCAGTAGCTGACCTTTGACGTAAATAAAACCGTAGGAAAACGCCACCTGCTTCTGTCGCTCGGCGGTCACACCGGTTGAGCCGCATTCAAGGTCAACGGTGCCGTTTTGCACCAATGGAATGCGCGTCTGGGAGGTCACCAGGTTGTATTTGACCTTCAGCGGCTGGCCGCCCACCTGTTGCTGAATGCGCTCGACGATTTTGTTCGCCAGTTCCACGGAGTAGCCCATTGGTTTGCCACTGTTATCGCCTACATACGAAAAAGGCACTGACGCATCGCGATAACCCAAGGTAATAGACCCTGAGTCGGCGATCTTTTTCAGTGTGCCCTCTAAAGGGGCTTCGTTGGCCTGAGCGGCGTGGCTGAATAACAGGCCGAGCGTGCAACTGATCACAGTCAGCTTTTTCATTGTTGTATCCCCCTAAAAAGATTAACGACGAACAGCAATCACACTGATTTCTACCAATACCTGAGGTCGCGCCAGCTCGGCTTGCACGGTAGTGCGGGTGGGCGCTTTGCCGTCCGATAGCCAGGCCGACCAGACGGCATTCATGGCGGCAAAGTCGCGTCCTATGTCTTGCAGATAAATAGTGGCGTTAAGAATATGGTCTTTGTCGCTGCCCGTTTCAGCCAGCAAGGCGTCGATCTTGCTCAGCACCTCTTGCGTCTGTGCAGTGATGTCCTCGCTGTGTGTCGGCACTTGGCCAGACAGAAATACCAGCGCCTCGAACGTTGCGGCTGCGCTCAAACGCTCATTGCTGTTGATACGTTGAATCGTCATGGAGCCTTCCTTTTTATTCAGCGTGGCATCGTCAGGCGGCATAGGGCGCCAAGCCTTGTAGGTCGATGGATGTTTTAGTCCGGGCAATCAGTTCACTCAGCAAGCGTGCGCTGCCACAGGCAAGGGTGAAGCCCAAGGCGCCGTGGCCCAGATTGAGCCACAGGTTGCGGTAACCGCTGGCACCGAGAATGGGCACTCCGGTAGGGGTTGCAGGGCGCATGCCAGCCCATTCGATCGCGTCGTGATAATTTCCCGCATCGGGGAATGTGCTGGCGGCCAATTGGCGCATCTGAGCCAGACGTTTAGGGTCCGGGGAGGGATCGAAACCGACAATGTCCACCATCGCGGCGATGCGCAATTGCTCGCCAATGCGGGCATAAACAATTTTTCGATCGTAGTCGGTGATGCTCACCTGCGGTGCTTTTTGCGGGTCGCTAAGCGCCAGCGTGAGGCTATAGCCTTTGAGTGGGTACAGCGCCAGATTCAAGCCCGGCAAGCGCAGAGCCGGGCTGTTGTGCCCCGCCGCCAGCACCAGTTGGTCGACGGCCATAACGTCATTGCCCATTTCCACGGCTTGCACGGCACCGTTTGCGTGGTGAATACGGGTCACGGTCTTACCCAGCAAAAACGTGCAACGGCCACTGGCCTGTAAGCGGGCGGTCAGTTGTTGGCAGAAGGCATGGCAATCACCGACTTCTTCGCTGGGGGTGTAGATACCCCCGACAAACGCGGAGCCTTGCAGGCCTGGCTCCAGGCGGGCGCACTCACTGGCGCTTAAGGGCTGCTGAAATGAGCTGTGGATGACTTTTTGGCGGGCTTTGTCGAAGTTCGCCTGCTCCCGGAATGCCACCAGCTTGCCGTTACGTTGCCAAGCAAAGCCGTCCAGATGATCGTCCTCACGCCATTGTTGCATCGTGGCCTGACTGAGCAGCGCCAAACGCAGCAGATGTGCGCCATTGCGTTGATTGACCGACCCTCGGCACGCCGCCATAAACGACGCCAGCCAGCGCCATTGAGCCGGGTCCATGCGCGGACGAAGCTTGAGGGGGGAATCACCGCGCAGCATCCAGCCCATCGCTTGCCAAGGCACCCCAGCATCGGCCAGAGGGGCGACATAGCGATAAGACAACTGGCCGCCGTTGGCGAAGCTGGTCTGGCTGCCCAAGGTGGGTTGAGCTTCTATCACGCTCACCTCGAACCCGTCGCGCACCAAGGCGTACGCTGTTGCCAGTCCGATTACGCCGCCGCCTATGATGCAAACCCGCTGTGTCATGTCTGTCCCTTACCCCTGTTGAGCGGGCTTCAGGTTAGGGGCAGGTGACAGGCGCCGAATAATGAATAAAGATGGCTCCCCCATAAACAAAGGTTATGGACTGCCGCCATGCGCTTGCGTCATATCGAAGTGTTTCAAGCGATTCGCCAAACCGGTTCTGTCAGTGCAGCGGCGCAGCTACTGCATGTGTCGCAGCCTGCCGTCAGTAAAGTGCTGCAGCACGCCGAACAGCGATTGGGTTTTGCCTTGTTTTTAAGGGTGCGTGGCAAGCTGCAGCCAACACCCGAAGCACTACTGCTGGAACGCGAAGTCAACAAAGTGACTGAAAGCCTGCAGGGCGTTCAGCGGCTGGCAGAAAGTTTGCGCCGAGCGCCGGGGCACCGCCTGCGCATCGGCAGCACCCCGGCTTTGGCCTTGTCGCTGATGCCTCCGGTGATCAGCGAGTGGACGCAGCGCTATCCCGACATCCGCTGTGAGTTGGCCAGTGCCCACACACGAGAGCTGATTCAGAACCTGCTGATGCGCGAACTGGACGTGGCGCTGACCTTCAAGTTGCCCGACCATCCCGGCCTCAAGGCGCAGGCACTGGCCCACGGTGTGCTGGTGGCGCTGGCACCACGCGGGTTCTGGCCGGATGAAAGTGAGGGAGTACCGCTGGCGCTGGAACAACTGGCTGATGCGCCACTGATTGGCCTGAGCAGTGCCGATCCGCTGTTTGCGCATCTGGACAGCTACCTCAAGAACGTTGAACCGCCGCCGCGTATCAGCATTGCGGTGCAGACGTATTCATTAGCGCGGGCGATGGTGGAAGCAGGGGCGGGATTGACGGTGATTGATCCGTTTACCGCGTTGGGCGCGTCACGGGCGAGCACCTTGATTCGGCCCTTGAGCCCGGCGCTGCCAATTACGTTGTATGCGCTGACCCGAGCCGATGAAGCCCCGGCGCATACCCTTGAGGGGTTGCTGCAACTGTTTGCTGAGCGGGCCAGCGAACAGTTGCAGCAGCTTTAGCGTGAGGTGTAGCCACTGCTGAACGCTGCGGCTACGGGTTAACTCACTTCGGCAAGGCGTACACCACCACTTGGTCGCCTACTTGATCTTTCATGATCGAGTTGCCGCCGGCCACAAATGCCACGTATTGACGGCCTTTGTATTCATACACGGCCGGGTTGGCGACAGCGGGAGCCATGACTATGTCAGACCACAGTTCTTTGCCGTCCTCCAGTGAGTAGGCGCGCACTTTGGCGTCCATCGATGCTCCGATAAATACCACACCACCCGCCGTCACAGCAGGGCCACCAATGGTAGGTGAGCCCATGTCTTCAGGCATGTACCAGCCCCACTGCTGCACAGCACCCATCGGACGACGCCATTTCACATCACCGGTGTGCATGTCGAGTGCCACCAGTTCACCGAATGGCGGTGCCCAGCACGGCATACCCGCCCAGTTCTGCGCGTTGAGCAAGCTCATGCCGTAAGGCGCGCCGATTTGTGGGTAGAAGCCGTTCTCGTTGCCCGCTTCTTTAGGTTGCGCATCGTAAGCGGCACGGTCCCACAGCTTGATCATCTGCACGATGTGCGAGGTGTTGACGATGGCTACCTGGCTGACCGGGTCAAACGCTACACCGCCCCATTGCACGCCACCGGCGCTGTCTGGATACGCCAGTACGCCATTGCCTTTTGTGGAAGGTGGCGAGTACATGCCGTTGTATTCCAGGCCGTCCCACATTTTCGAGCACTGGCCAAAACCGACGATGTCAGCAATTTTCCAGATAGCAGGTTTTTTGGACTGGTCGAGCAACGGTGCAGGCTTGGTCGGGAACGGTTGGGTCGGTGAATACACCTCACCTTGCGCATCGCCTTGCGGTACCGGGCGCTCTTCAATCGGCCACACGTCTTCGCCGGTACGGCGGTCAACCGTAAACAGGAAGCCCATTTTGGTCGCTTGCATCAGCGCGGGAACAGGTTTGCCATTGACGGTGATGTCCATCAGCGTCGGGGCAGAGTTGATGTCGTAGTCCCACAAATCGTGGTGAACCCACTGACGAGACCACACCACTTTACCGGTATTGATATCCAGTGCGGTTGTGGAAGTACCTAGTGGAATTGGCTGAGTACGATTGCCGCCCCAATAGTTGGGTGAAGGCGAGGACACGGGGATGTACAGCAAGCCCAGTGCAGGGTCATAGGACATTGCGGTCCAAATGTTGGCCGTACCGGTTTTGCCTGCTTCCGAGTCCGGAATCGGTTTGAATTCCCATTCCAGCTCGCCCGTACGGGCATTCAGGGCAAACAGTGAACCCGGCGATTCGACTTCGTATTCCCAGTCTTTACCGGCCCAGCCGACAATCAGCTTGTCGCCGATGACAGTCGGTGGTTGCAGTTGCGACAGTGGCCATTTGGCGTTGACCTTGTTCCATTGGTTGACGTCCACCACACCGTTTTTGCCGAAGCCTTCGCAAGGCTTACCGGTGTCGGCGTCTACCGCATAGAGTTGCGCGGTCATGTTGCCCAAATAAACCATCTTTTGGCAGGCCACACCTGGCTGCGGGTTTTTTTCCTGCCAATAAGAAACACCGCGAGATTTCAGCGCGGGCTGTGTTTCAGCGACCAACTGCGACTTGGTGTCGTAGGTCCATTTCTCTTTGCCGGTCTCCGGTTCAAGGGCAATGATCCGGTAAAAAGGCGTGCCGACGTACAGCGTGTCGTTGGCAAAAATAGGGGTGGCGGACCACACCGATGGCGGAATTTTACCCGTGCCCGATGACATGTCACCGGTGAAATACTGCCAGACCTTGGTCAGCTTACCGACGTTATCCTTGTTGATTTGGGTCAGGGGGGAGTACTTCTGCGCGCTCAACTGGCCGTGAAAGCTGTCCCACTCTTTGCCTGAAGGCAGCGGGATTTTGGCCTCTTCGGCAGAGATGTTGGCGGGTGCCAACAAGGGCGGCGGCACCGTGTAGGTGTCTTGTGCGTAGGCATTGGACAGTCCTGCCAGCGCACACAGCGCCGGGGCGGCCAACAGATGCTTTTTGATCCTGTTCATATCACGCGCTCCTTGTTGGCTTGCCGCCAAACGTTTCGATGACGACACCCACAGCGCAGATGGCCAGTACCACGGCCGTCAACCAGCCGTGCAGCAGGCACACGGCAATGAACGTACCGATCACCCCGACCCAGCTTAAAAACAGCCAGAAACAGCGCAACCCTCCAGGTTTGGTCTGCACCAGCAGTACGCCTAAAAGAAACATCACAAACTCGGCAAACATGGCGACCATCGCGCCTCCGGAGTCTGTCACGCCCGACAAGGGAGTGAAAAATCGCCAAGCGGTGATGGCCAGAGCGACCAAGGCTGCGACGATCATGATGTAGGCACCAAGGTGGCGCCTGGGCGGTGTATAGACAGCAGAAGTACTCATCCCTTTCCCCTTTCCATGTCATGCCTCAAGGCATCAGGAAATTTAGTGTAGTCAACACACTAAAAAATGGTGGGTGAGTCTGGAAAACTGAGTAGGGATTTTTGGCTGTTGCTGGTCAGAGGGGAGCACGAGTCATCTTAGTCGCTGACCAGGAACGAAGGCTGCGATCGGCCGCGAATCCGCCTTAGAACCTGGCACATCCAAGTGTCCCGTTTTGCGACCGCTGCGCGCTCGATCGCAGCCTTCGGCAGCGGCTACGATGAGCGGGAGGGGCTGAACTAGCGTCTGGACACTTAATGCCCGTGGTCGTTGTGCGCCTCAACCGGCGCATCTTTGGTTACATGCTTGACCAGCTTGCCGATGGTCAGGCCCTGGAACAGGATCGACGACAGCACCACGATGTAGGTGATACTCAAAATCAGGTCGCGTTCAGGACCCAACGGCAGTGCCAGCGCCAGCGCCACAGAAACACCGCCGCGCAAACCGCCCCACGTCAGAATACGAATCGTGCCGCGCGGCACTGTCCGCCAGCGACGCAACAGCACAATGGCGGGAGCCACGGTGAGCAGGCGAGAAAGCAAAATGGCCACGGCCAGCACACTGGCGGCCAGCAAATGCAGCCACGAGAACGGCAACAGCAACAGCTCCATGCCGATCAACGCAAACAGCAGCGCATTGAGCATGTCATCCAGCAGTTCCCAGAAACCGTCCATGTAGCGACGGGTCATTTCGTTCATGGCCTTGTTGCGGCCCAGATTGCCAATAATCAAACCGGCTACAACCATCGCAATCGGTGCGGACACATGCAGTTCACTGGCCATGGCCGAGCCGCCAATCACCAGAGCCAGTGTCAGCATCACCTCGATTTGGTATTGCTCAATGCTTTTGATCATCCGGTAGACCAGATAACCGATCAGCCCGCCGAACACCACGCCGCCAATCGCTTCATGGGCGAACAACATGGCCGTCGCACTGATACTCGGGGTTTCGCCCAATTGCACAATGCCCAACAACACGGTGAACACCACAACGGCGGTGCCGTCATTGAACAGCGATTCGCCCACGATGGTGGTTTTAAGCGGTTTGGAGGCGTTCGCGGTTCGCAGCACACCGAGCACTGCGATCGGATCGGTCGGGGAAATCAACGCACCGAAGAGCAAGCAGTACAAGAAGCTCACATGCCAGCCGAACAGGGCGAAAATCCAGTACGCCAAACTGCCGATCACCGTGGTGGCGATCAGCACACCGACAGTGGCCAGCAGGCCAATGGGCCACCGGTAACTGCGCACATCATTGATGTTCACGTGCAAGGCACCTGCAAACAGCAGGAACGACAGCATCCAGTTCATCAGCAAATCGCCGAAGTCGATCTGGCCGATCAGCTCTTGCACGCGCTCTTCAAGGCCCGGATACCCGAGAAAGCTCAGGCCCTGCAACAGCAGCGAAAACATAAGGGCGGTGACCATGACGCCAATGGTGGGTGGCAGGCCAATGAAACGGAAGTTCACATACGTCAGCAGTGAAGTCAGGCAGATAAACGCAGCAACAAGTTCAAGCATTCGGGATCCTGTGGAAGTGGCAGAGAGGGGTAGGCTGATCAGGTCAGGCCACTTATTGGATGCACCCCCCTGCGTCAGGGGCACATCGCAGGGGCGTGACAAACGGGCGCAATGGCTGGCAATCATTGACCGTCTTGAAGGCGGATGGTTGCAGAGCGTTGGGAATTAGCGATGTTAGCGGCTGATCAACCTGTCGAGTGATGTGTCGACACACGACTGGGCCACCTCAATCAGGTGCATCACCGAAATCAACTCTTCGTTGGGTAAGCCATGCAGGGTACCCCCGGCTTGACGCAACACCTGCGACGCATGTGCGAGCGTTGCTTTTAGCTTGACGCCATCGTGGCTCGCAATGATGGCCGATGTCATTTTAGCTAACGGTGGCGTGTCAGACAGGTAGAAGTCCAGTGCGCGATTGGCGGCGTCGCGGTCGAGCAACAAGGCGTCATGGGTCATAGCCGAAATATCAGTTGACGTTATAGAGGGGCGGCCAACGTGGGAAGTCTCGGTACCGGTCGTTGGCGATATTGTTTTCAAATTTTGCATGCTCTTCCTTGGGTATGAGTGTCTGTCGGCAAAAGTGCTTGAAGTGATGCTGTCATTTATCAAAGAAATAAACATGTGCATAAAAGAATGATTAATTGTTTTGAGCAATTAAAAGTTTATAAAAAGTAATTCTGTTTTTGTAAGGTGGGTGAGTGGGGAGGAAGAATTCCTACACTAATTTGTGATTATGCCTTGCTGCAAAGAGTAGTGCGTGATGTATAAAATGTTTTGGTTTAACGGGTGCAGTAATCCGGTTGATGTTTTGTTTTTAATACTGTTACGTGTGCGGGAGACTTGGGAGGGGATGTACAGGCGTGGGCACTGAGGGTTTGCAAATGCACCGCAGAGAAAAAAATGAACACCTGAAAAGCAATATTCGTTATTTGATTAAAAGTCGTGGCGAGACCCAGCTGTCACTGTGCAACGCCAGCGGTCTAACTCGCACGACTATTTACAATATTCTAGAGGGCAGAGTTACAAACGTTCAGCATTCAACGGTGCGCAAAATATCGGATTTTTTCGGCGTTTCTTATAAAGAAATTGAGCAGGTTGATTTTGAAGAAAAAGAAGCCGTTGATCAGAGTATTTCTTTTGCAGGCAATATGAATCCGGCAGCAGTGCCGATTGTTCCGGAAGATCAGCTAATCAATTGCCTGGGCAAAACAGTGGGGGAGTTGGTCACGTTATATCCACTCACTTACTATTTTGGTCGAGGTCATAACGTGCTGGCTGTGTTGCTCAAGCATGCGCTTGTGGATATTAATGAGCCTGGCGACATGTTGATCGTTCATAAAGGAGTATTCGAAAAAGGGGGCGATAATCTGGCTTACGATTCCCAAACACTTAAGTTGTGTGTGCTGAGGGAGTTGGGCGAAGGAGAAAGTGGCAGGTGTTTGGTCGGGCGTATTATCGAGGAACGATTCAATGATCTGTAAGTGTGCGGGCGATAATATCAGTTACAAGTTGCTGGGCTTCGAAAATGATAAAAATATAGCGATTGTGATGATTGTCGCGACGGGCAAGTTGATGAAGATCAAATTGTCGGAGTTGATGCGCAGTGAGGTCATGAGCGATCTTAATGCGACGGAAGTCAAAGCGATCCATAAGAAATTCTATTCTCAGCAGGGCGCTGTAACGACTTATGACTTCAAAGACCGCCATGAAAGGTCTTGGATGATGTACGTTGCTTTAAACATGCTCCTGTTCACGCTCTATTTATTTACCAACATAGCAGCCCTTAAACCTATTTTTCTAGAGTGGCCCGGCATTGTGGTCACAGCGGGTACGTTTCTTTACCCACTGACTTTTTTGGTGGTCGATATATTGAATGAGTTCTATGGGCTAAGGCTGGCAAGAAGAGCCATAGGGTTCGCGTTTTTCAGTAATGGGTTGATCATTGTGATGCTCAGTGCAACAACCAGCCTACCTGGGCTAGCCGGTTGGGCATTGGATGAACCGTATACTCAAGTTATTGGAAGTCTCTCTGCCGTATTGATTGCTTCGTTGGTCTCTTTTCTTGTGTCTGAATACGTAAATACGTACCTCCTGTGCAAAATTAAAGAGTTGACCAATTCTAAGTACCTCTATGTTCGTGTGTTTTTGAGTACGTTCTGCGCGGTAATAATAGACAGTGTGCTGTTTTGTTTTTTAGCATTTTACGGTGTTATGGAAACCGATGATTTGGTGGGTATGCTGGTTGTTCAAATACTCATCAAAGTCATATTTGCGTTTGTGAATGTCCTGCCTGCTTATGGCGCAAGGGAGCTTTTTAAGCGGTATGTATTTTCTGAGGGGGCGAGATAAGGCAATCAAGGCGAGCTATCAACACACGGAGTGTTGATAGCTATTCATTATTTATCAAGCCATGTTTAGTTTTTTATGCAAGCTGTCGCGTACCGCCTGTTTGTTTTCCAGAAAATACTGCAAGCCTTTGGCTCTCAGGTCGCATGCCGCACAGTTACCACACCCGCTTCCAATAATGCCGTTATAGCACGTTAGCGTGTGTTCACGGATCAAGTCCAATTGGTTGTAGTGATCGGCCAGAGCCCATGTTTCGGCTTTGTTTAACGACATCAACGGTGTTTCAATCTGTACGTTGTATTCCATGCCTGATTTGATCGCATGGTTAAGCGATTTTACGAATTCGTCCCGACAGTCCGGGTAGCCAGAGAAGTCCGTTTCGCACACGCCTGTGATCACTGTTTCGGCTTGAACTTGGTAGGCATAAATCGACGCCAACGTCAGAAATAAAATATTGCGGCCAGGCACAAAGGTATTGGGTAAACCCTTTGCTTCTGACTGATTTGTGTCCGGCACAGGTATGTCATTGCGTGTCAGGCTACTGACCGTTAACGCATTGAGAATGGAGGCATCCAATACAGTATGTGCGGTGATACCCAGTTGACGCGATAACGCTAATGCGGTCTCTATCTCTGCCCGGTGGCGTTGGCCATAGTCAAACGTGATGCAATGGATTTCTTCAAAGCGGGGCAGAGCATGCAATAAGCATGTTGTTGAATCTTGTCCGCCGCTAAAGACGATGACAGCTTTTCTATTCATTTCGCTCGCTCGTTCGTTCGTGGCTGCAAGGTTGTTGCGATATTTATTGAAGCGGCGAGACTATTCCCCGGTTGTGACAGGTACAAGCGAGTGGCGTTTTCTAGGAAGCTTCCAGCTGTTATAGCGATTAGTCCTACGGACTGTGCTAAAACTACTCGCTATGAAACGTTAAAAAGGAAATTCCAATGACGGTTGCCTTCTGGTGTGTACTGATTGCCCTTTGCTTGCCCTACGTATGTACCGGCATTGCGAAATTTAGTGGGGGCAAGTTCGGGCCTCGGCAAAATCACGACCCCCGATCTTTTCTTGAAACTCTGGACGGTTTCGCCAAGCGTGCCCATAGCGCTCAGCTCAACAGCTTTGAAGTGACACCCGCGTTTGCCGCTGCAGTGATCATTGCCGACATCGTGGGCAACGCCCAGCCAGTGACGATCGATGTACTGGCCGTGTTGTTTATCACCAGCCGCCTGCTGTACATCATTTGCTACCTGGCTGATTGGGCGATGATGCGCTCCATTGTGTGGTTTATCGGCATGGGGCTGATCGTCAGCTTCTTCTTTGTGTCTATGTAAATGCATGAATCTGTAGCCGCTGCCGAAGGCAGCGACTACATCGTTTACACCCTGTTATTACTGTGGCAACGCTGCACCCTTAGGCCACAGCAACCAGATATTGCCTTTCTGCTTCATGTCGCCTGCAATTTGCCCGGCTTCAGGGCCAGTACCGACAAAGAAGTCAGCCCGAACTTCGCCGGCAATGGCGCCCCCTGTGTCCTGGGCCGCTACTGGGCGAACAATGGGCTGGCCGTCGGCCTGGGTCGTTGACAGCCAGAGCAAACTGCCCAGCGGGATGACTTTGCGATCCACCGCCACGCTGTAGCCCGCCGTGAGCGGAACATTCAGTGAGCCGCGGGGCCCTTCGTTGCTGTCAGGGTTTTGGGTGAAGAACACGTAGCTCGGATTGCTGGCCAGCATTTCGTGAACCCGTTCTGGATGAGCCATTGCCCAAGCGTGAATCGTGCCCATGGTCACATCTTCTTTTTTCAGCTCGCCCTGCTCAACCAGCCAGCGTCCTATGGGTTTATACGGATGGCCGTTCTGGTCGGCATAACCAATTCGCAGTTGGCGGCCGTCGTCCAGTTGTACGCGGCCGGAACCCTGAATTTGCAGAAATTGCAGGTCCATCGGGTCGGTCAGCCACGCGAGTACGGGGGCGTTCAGACCTTTGCCATTGATCGTTTCAGCCGTGTCATATGGCTTGAGTACCCGGCCTTCAAGGCGGCCACGCAGTCGTTTGCCCTTGAGTTCGGGGTAGATGCTGTCCAGATTAACCACTACCAGATCGGACGGTACGCTGTAGATCGGTACATTGGCGGTTTGGGTCGGCTTCAGGCTGCCGGGGTAAACCGGTTCGTAATAACCAGTGATCAACCCGTCGCTGCTGCCTTCTGCCGAGCGCAGGCTGTACACATCCAGATGGGCCTGCAAAAAATTGCTGATTTCAGGCACGCTCGGGCTGGCCGGCAGGTTGGCAGCATCGCTGCACACGCTGCCCCAATTGGGATCGGCCTTGAGGCGGGTACACGCGCTGCGCCAAGAAGCAAAGCCACTTTGCAGATCATTGCCTGTCACTTGCGGCAACGCGTTCCAGTCGGCTTTGCTGTAGGTGGTGTGAGGTTCTGGTTTTACCGTGTCTTTGTCGGTGCCGTTGCAGCCGGCCAATAACAGGGCAGTGGGCAAGACCCAGGCGAACGGCTTGAAAAATAGGTTCATCAGCAAAATTCCTTCAAGGGTTGCCGAGGTTTAATTCCCTTCAAGGCAAACCCTATATTCAATAGGGGTATTGGTGTTTACAGGGTGCAAGAGGATACTGGCGGCCGATTTCTGCGACGTGAAACCACTCTGATGTTTAAACGACGGTCTCTACTAGTGCTCGCCTGCGTGATGTTATCGGCGTGTGGTGGGGTTGATCCCCATTCGCCACTGGGCCAGCGTAAAGCGATTTTCAAACACATGCTCAACACCAGTGAAGAACTGGGTGGCATGTTACGTGGCCGTCTTGCGTTCGATGGCCCTCGTTTTAGCGAAGGTGCAGTCAAGCTTGATGCGTTGGCCCATGAGCCGTGGAAGCATTTTCCTGAGGTTAAAGAATCTGATCAGACCAGCGCGACTGATGAAGTCTGGAAAAATCAGGCACGTTTTCAGGCGTTGGCCCGACAGTTGGAAGCGGCTACCGGTGAATTGGTGGTCGCCAGTCGGGTGCAGCCTTATGACATCAGTCGCCTGTCGCCCGCCGTACAACAAGTTGAAGATACGTGCAGCGGGTGCCACAAGGTATTTCGTAATCATTGAATGAAGCTGAAAGCTAAAGCCCCCTCACCCTAGCCCTCTCCCAGAGGGAGAGGGGACTGACCGCACGCTGAGTTGAAATCACTGCCTATCTACCCCCTCTCCCAGAGGGAGAGGGGACGGACCGCACGCTGACTTGAAATCACCGCCTATCAGCCCCCTCTCCCTTTGGGAGAGGGTTGGGGTGAGGGGCTTTGCAGCCTTACTTATCCAGTTGATCCAGCGCTTCCTGCAGTTCTTTACGCGATTCAGCCAGCTTGGTTTTGCGCTTGTCGATTTTCTCCGGATCGCCTTTTTTCATGGCCTTGTCCAGATCTGCCTGGCGTTTGCTGACTTCGTGCTTGGCGTCCAGCACCTTGTTTTCGCGTTCTTTCTTCAGGCTCGCGTCGGTGCAATGGGCATCCACTTCGCTCAGGGCTTTTTCCAGGCCCGCCACTTGAGAACTGTTGCCGTGAGCGCGCGCCTGCTCAAGTTGTTGGGAGATTTCGTGCTTCTTGGCCGCACAACCAGTCAGTTCAGGCGCCTGTTCGGCAGCCATCAACGGTGCAGCCAGCAGGCCGCAGACAGTAAACAGGGCGAGGGGTGAAAGAAGTTTCATAAAGAGCTCCATGACAAAAGATGACAATAAACACGATTTAAAAGGCAATGCTGCGGGTTGATGCGCGTCTAGTCAAAGCCGGCAATTCCCGCAGCCCGTAATTGTTCACTTAAAGCCAGTACGTTCGGGTCACGCAAAAATGCACTCAGTTGCGCCGCACGCTGGCCTCCTATGCCCGGGTGTGCCTGCCAGGCCTGTTCATCGCGAGCCACCAGCGCTCGCCATGACTGGCCCAAGGGGACGTCGCCAGTGGGTGGCAGGCCGATTGCTTTGACCCAGCGCTCGAACGGTTGTTGGCGTGCTTGCTGCAAACTGTTTAGCAGGCGGGCAATGCGGCGCTCGCCCAAGCCGTCAATGTTAGCAAGCTGTGCGGCATCGAGTGTCAACCAATCCAGCAGGTGGGTGATTCGGCCTGTCTGAATCAAGGTGTTCCAGGTGCCCGGTCCGACAAATGGCAGGGCCAAACCTTTTTTACTGCTGAGCCAGTTCAACCGCGCCACAAACTGGCTTTCACACCCCGGCGTCGCTTGCCAGCAGCTCAGTGCGTGATAATTATTGGGGTCGGGCGCCAGCACTTCAATGCGCTCGCTGGCGCGCATGACAACACTGTCCAGCCGGGGAATGGTCAGGCCAGCAAGGCTGATGGCCACTTGATCGCCAGGGCGGATGTCCAGGCTCTGCCAGCGTTGTAGCGAACCGGCACTGATACGTCTGATGGTGCGGTCGTCGAGTCGCACCGGGGTTAGCTCAAGCATTGGCGTGATGCGCCCGGTACGGCCGATGTTGAAGGTGACGTTGCGCACTTCGCCCAGGGCCTTGGCGTGGGGGTATTTCCAGGCGGCGGCCCAGTTCGGTGGTTTTGCCTGCCAGCGTTGCGCAAGGGGGCGTTGACCCTGGCGTAAAACTACGCCGTCGCTGGCAAACGGCAGAGCGGTGGTGTACCAGCGTTCGCGCCAGAGTTTGGCGTGTTCGATATGTTCGATGGGCTGGCTATACGCCAGGCTGTCAGCAAAGCCCAGCGTGCTCAGGTGATGCAGTCGTTCGGCGTGTGTACCCTGGCCTTCGGGCCAGTCCCAAACAAACAGGCCTATGCCTTGACCTTGTTCGGCGCTCAGATGTTGGCGTGCCATAAGGCCAGCCACAGTGCTGCGGGCATTGACGCTGCCTGCAACCGCCTGAATATGACCGGGCAAGCGCCAGTACAGTTCGCCTTGCAGCACGATGTCCACAGGCTGCGGCAGCTGTTGGGGGATGGCGTTGATGGCACGCGCCGAGCGCTCCCAGTTTTGACCCCGAACGCCATCGCCCCGGCTGATGACCTGCTGCAAACGCCCTTGGCGATAGACCAGCGTGACGGCCACGCCATCCACCTTGGGTTGAATCCACAGGTCCTGTCGGCCTTTGAGCCAGGCTTTCACCGCTTTGTCATCCGCCAGTTTGGCCAGGCCGGTTTGCACCACGGGGTGGGTCATTGGTCCGCCTGCGGTGAGCAGCGGGTTATCCACAGGTAAATCTTTAAAGCACGTTTGCCACTGTTCAAACCGCGTGCGTGAGGCGTCGTAAATCGCATCGCTGACCTGAGATATGCCGAGGCGATGATAGCTGTCGTCCCAATTTTTAAGCTGTTGTTGTAGCGTTTGGTATGTGGCCTCGTCGGGGCATGGCTGAGCCTGCGTATGAAAGGTTACAAGGGCGAGCAACAGCCCGCAGAGAGAAGAGAGTCTGGCCAACATGGTGAGCGTCCTTGCCCGGAGTAAACGTTTAAGGCTAGTGAAGGGTTTTTGGCATAGGCGGGGAGTGCATTGCACCGTGTTTCGGGGGCATGAAAAAAGCCCCGGACAGTTGCCTGTCCGGGGCTTTTGGGTGCAGCAGGGTTACTTACAAGCCAGCCGCAGAACGCAGCTCTTCAGCGCGGTCGGTGCGCTCCCACGTGAACGTGGTGAAGGTGTCATTGCCCACTGTCTTGGTTTGCGGCGTGCGACCGAAGTGGCCGTAGGCTGCGGTTTCCTGATACATCGGGTGCAGCAGGTCCAGCATGGTGGTGATGGCGTATGGACGCAGGTCGAACACGTCGCGTACCAGCTTGATGATTTTCTCGTCAGAGATTTTGCCGGTGCCGAAAGTGTTCAACGAAATCGAAGTCGGTTGAGCGACGCCGATAGCGTAGGAAACCTGAATCTCGCAGCGCTCAGCCAAACCGGCTGCCACGATGTTCTTGGCCACGTAACGACCGGCGTAGGCGGCCGAACGGTCAACCTTCGATGGGTCTTTGCCCGAGAACGCGCCGCCGCCGTGACGGGCCATGCCGCCGTAGGTGTCCACGATGATCTTGCGACCGGTCAGGCCGCAGTCGCCTACCGGGCCGCCAATGATGAACTGGCCAGTCGGGTTGATGTGGAACTGGGTGTCTTTGTGCAGCAGTTCAGCGGGCAGCACGTGCTTGACGATCAGTTCCATCACGCCTTCACGCAAGTCTTTGTTGGAGACTTCGGGGTTGTGCTGGGTCGACAGTACGATGGCGTCGATGGCTACAACCTTGCCGCCTTCATAACGGCAAGTGACTTGCGACTTGGCATCCGGGCGCAGCCAAGGCAGCAGGCCGGATTTACGGGCTTCAGCCTGGCGCTGAACCAGTTGGTGCGAGAAGGTGATCGGTGCTGGCATCAGCACGTCGGTTTCGTTGCTGGCGTAGCCGAACATCAAGCCCTGGTCGCCGGCGCCCTGATCTTCAGGCTTGGCACGGTCAACACCCTGGTTGATGTCTGGCGATTGCTTGCCGATGATGTTCATCACGCCGCAGGTTGCGCCGTCGAAGCCCACGTCGGAACTGGTGTAGCCGATGTCAGTGATCACGTCACGAACGATTTGCTCCAGGTCAACCCAGGCCGACGTGGTCACTTCGCCGGCGATGATTGCTACGCCGGTTTTCACCAGAGTTTCGCACGCCACACGGGCGAACTTGTCTTCGGCAATGATAGCGTCCAGCACCGCATCAGAAATCTGGTCGGCGATTTTGTCCGGATGCCCTTCAGACACGGACTCGGAGGTGAAAAGGGAGTATTCGCTCATCTCGACGGTTTCCTAATATTTACCGATGGTGAGTGTCGCCAGCTGGCCGCTGAAAGTGGCGGACCTGAATCTGGAAACCATTACGTAAGCCTACATAGAGGCTTTCCCCGGGAACGAGTCCCGCAGCGGTGGCCCAACGGGCCAGATCATCTTGTTCAAAACCAAGCCACAGGTCGCCGCAGGCTTCGCGGGCCCACGCCTGATTATGGCTACACAACTCTGTTACCAACAGGCTACCGCCAGGTTGCAGCAGGTTGGCCAGTTGCCTGAGTGCTTCGGCCGGTGCGGCGAAATGGTGCAAGACCATGTTCACAACGACGCAATCGGCGTGGATCTGTGCATCCTGCAACGCGTCGGCCAGGATCAGCCGGACGTTCTTCAGTGACTCGCGTTCACATAGCTGGCGGGCCAGCTCAAGCATCACAGGGCTGTTGTCCAGTGCCGTGACCTGATGAAAGCGACGGGCCAGATCGGGTAAGAAACTGCCATCCCCGGGGCCCACTTCCAGGGCCGTAGCCGCTGGGTTGAAGCTCAGTTTATCCAACAAGGCCAGAACGCTATCCCGGTACTGTGGCAAACCTGCGATCAAATCCTGTTGAGCGCGAAATTTTTCAGCGATGCGTGAGAAAAAGTCCTGACTGGCCGCTGCCCGTTGCCCGTGTACGGCACTGATGCGCGCGAGGACGTCGGCGGGCAGGGTCAGATTGTCGACTTCTTCGAGCAGGGCCGCGTGCAATTTGCCGCCCAGCTGATCCGTGTGGGGCAGGGCGCGACGATAAAAAATCGCATTGCCTTCACGCCGTGTCGCAACCAGCCCGGCCTGGGACAACACCTTGAGGTGATGGCTCATGCCGGACTGGCCGGTTGCAAAAATGTGCGTCAGTTCCAGCACACCGAACGAATCGTTGGCCAGAGCACGCAGTACATTCAGTCGCAGCTGGTCGCCACCGGCCTTGCACAGGGCGGAAAGCTCATCGCAATCGTCATGACGGATTGAAGGTACGCGTAGGTTCATGGGGCCGCAGTCTAGTTACCCGGTTCGTCGCTCGCAAGTTCAATATCAAAACTTTTTGATATTGATGCGTGGAGGGTGCGTTTGTCGGGATACGTGAGTGAAATGACGAAATGAAATGTCCGATCCTTAACAGGTGGAACGGTTAAGCACAGGAAAAACGCCTCAAGCGACTATCTGTCATTGCCCAGCGGCAGTGGGTGAGGGAAAATGCTCGCCTTTTTTCCGTTTCGTTTTATTTATTAAATACCCAGGAGAACAGCGATGCCCAGCCGTCGTGAGCGTGCCAACGCCATTCGTGCACTCAGCATGGATGCCGTGCAAAAAGCCAACAGCGGCCATCCAGGTGCCCCTATGGGTATGGCGGATATCGCCGAAGTACTGTGGCGCGATTATCTGAAGCACAACCCGAGCAACCCGTCGTTCGCTGACCGTGACCGCTTCGTGCTGTCCAACGGTCACGGTTCGATGTTGATCTACTCGTTGCTGCACCTGACCGGCTATGACCTGTCTATCGACGATCTGAAAAGCTTCCGCCAATTGCACAGCCGTACCCCGGGTCACCCGGAGCTGGGCTACACGCCGGGCGTTGAAACCACCACTGGCCCATTGGGTCAGGGTTTTGCCAACGCAGTGGGTTTTGCACTGGCTGAAAAAGTCATGGGTGCACAGTTCAACCGCCCCGGCCACGACATCGTTGACCACCACACCTATGTGTTCATGGGTGATGGCTGCATGATGGAAGGCATTTCCCACGAAGTTGGCTCACTTGCCGGCACATTGGGTCTGAGCAAGCTGATCGCGTTCTACGACGACAATGGCATCTCCATCGACGGCGAAGTGGAAGGCTGGTTCACCGACGACACGCCAAAGCGTTTTGAAGCCTACAACTGGCAAGTGATCCGCAACGTTGACGGTCACGATCCGGAAGAAATCAAAACGGCCATCGAAACCGCCCGCAAAAGCGACAAGCCAACGCTGATCTGCTGCAAAACCACAATCGGTTTCGGTTCGCCGAACAAGCAAGGTAAGGAAGATTGCCACGGTGCTCCATTGGGCAACGACGAAATCGCCCTGACCCGTACTGCGCTGAACTGGAACCACGGTCCTTTTGAAATCCCGGCTGATATCTACGCCGAATGGGATGCCAAACAAGCCGGTGCTGCGGTTGAGTCCGAGTGGGACAAACGTTTCGCTGCCTACGCGGCCGAGTTTCCGGAGCTGGCGGCTGAGTTGTCCCGCCGTCTGAGCGGCAAATTGCCAGCTGACTTCGATGCCAGGGCCACTGCCTACATCAATGAAGTTGCGGCCAAAGGCGAGACCATCGCCAGCCGTAAAGCCAGCCAGAACACCCTGAACGCCTTTGGCCCGCTGTTGCCAGAGCTGTTGGGCGGCTCGGCTGACCTGGCCGGTTCCAACCTGACCCTGTGGAAAGGCTGCAAAGGCGTTTCGGCGCAAGACGCCAGCGGTAACTACATGTACTACGGCGTACGTGAGTTCGGCATGAGCGCCATCATGAACGGCGTCGCGGTTCACGGTGGTCTGGTGCCTTACGGCGCAACCTTCCTGATGTTCATGGAATACGCCCGTAACGCTATCCGCATGTCGGCCCTGATGAAGCAGCGTGTGATCTATGTGTTCACCCACGACTCCATCGGTCTGGGTGAAGACGGCCCGACGCACCAGCCGGTTGAGCAACTGACCAGCCTGCGTACGACGCCGAACCTGGACACCTGGCGTCCAGCCGACGCGGTGGAATCCGCAGCGGCCTGGAAATTCGCACTGGAGCGCAACGACGGCCCTTCGGCGCTGATCTTCTCGCGTCAGAACCTTAACCACCAAACCCGTGATGCCGGTCAAATTGCCGACATCAACCGCGGTGGTTATGTGCTGAAGGACTGTGCAGGCGAGCCTGAGCTGATCCTGATCTCGGCGGGTTCCGAAGTGGGCCTGGCTGTTCAGGCTTGGGAAAAGTTGACTGAACAAGGTCGTAAGGTGCGTGTTGTGTCGATGCCTTGCACCAGCGTTTATGAAGCTCAGGACGCGGGCTACAAGCAGTCGGTTCTGCCGCTGCAAGTCAGTGCCCGTATTGCCATCGAAGCTTCCCATGCGGACTACTGGTACAAGTACGTCGGTCTGGAAGGCCGCGTGATTGGCATGACCACCTACGGTGAGTCGGCGCCTGCGCCAGCGTTGTTCGAAGAGTTCGGTTTCACTCTGGAAAACATCCTGGGTCAGGCTGAAGAACTGCTGGAAGACTAAGTAAGTCTCTCTGTAGCCGCTGCCGCAGGCTGCGATAAGGGCCGCGCGACCTTCGTTTCAAAAAGGTCGCTGCGCAACCCATCGCAGCCTTCGGCCGCGGCTACAGGGTTTTGCATTGACTGCCCGCCCTGATAAGAGAACCCCATGCCTCAACCGCGTCCTTACAAAGTTGCACTCAACGGCTATGGCCGGATTGGCCGTTGCGTCTTGCGTGCGTTGTTTGAGCGAGGGGCTGCTGCCGGGTTTGAAATTGTTGCACTCAATGATTTGGCCGATATGGCCAGTCTCGAATATTTGACGCGTTTCGACTCCACTCACGGCCGGTTTCCGGGCGAGATACGGATCGAAGGCGACTGCCTGCATATCAATGGCGACTGCGTGAAAGTGTTCCGCAGTGCCACTCCTGAAGGGATCGACTGGGCCTCGTTGGGCGTTGATCTGGTGCTGGAATGCTCCGGCGCATACAACACCCGCACCGATGGTCAGCGTTTTCTCGACGCCGGGGCACCTGCTGTATTGTTTTCGCAACCGATGAGCAGTGAGGCGGATGTAGACGCCACCATCGTGTTCGGCGTGAACCAGCAAAGCCTGACCGGCCAAGAGCGTCTAATCTCAAACGCGTCCTGCACCACCAACTGCGGTGTACCGCTGTTGCGTTTGCTGGACCAGGCGTTCGGTCTGGAATACGTGTCGATCACCACCATTCACTCGGCGATGAACGATCAGCCGGTGATTGATGCATACCATGATGAAGATCTTCGTCGTACACGTTCGGCGTTTCAGTCAGTGATTCCGGTGTCCACGGGCCTGGCTAAAGGTATTGAGCGATTGTTGCCGGAACTTGCTGGCAGAATTCAGGCCAAAGCCGTACGGGTGCCGACCTTGAATGTGTCGTGCCTCGACATCACCCTGGTCACGGCGCGCGACACTGACGCCGCAGAAGTTAACCGCGTACTGCGCGAAGCCGCCACGTGCGGCCCGCTCAAAGGCTTGTTGGCGTATACCGAATTGCCGCATGCCAGTTGTGATTTCAACCATGACCCGCATTCGGCGATTGTTGATGCCAGTCAGACCCGTGTTTCCGGCCCCCGGCTGGTGAACTTGCTGGCCTGGTTCGACAACGAATGGGGTTTTGCCAATCGAATGATCGATGTGGCAGAGCACTATCTGCACGTTACTCAACCTCAATCTGCTCCATAACATTAGAAACTCAGGAATTGCGACCCATGACCGTGTTGAAGATGACCGACCTCGATCTGCAAGGTAAACGCGTACTGATCCGTGAAGACCTCAACGTTCCGATCAAGGACGGTGAAGTCACCAGCGATGCGCGCATCCTTGCTTCGCTGCCGACCATCAAGCTGGCGTTGGAAAAAGGCGCGGCGGTCATGGTCTGCTCGCATTTGGGGCGCCCGACTGAAGGTGAGTTCTCAGCTGAAAACAGCCTCAAGCCAGTGGCTGAGTACCTGAGCAAAGCATTGGGCCGTGAAGTGCCGCTGGTGAGCGATTACCTTAATGGCGTAGACGTTAAGCCCGGCGACATCGTGCTGTTCGAGAACGTGCGCTTCAACAAAGGCGAAAAGAAAAACGCCGACGAACTGGCCAAGCAATACGCCGCCCTGTGCGACGTATTTGTGATGGACGCTTTCGGCACGGCTCACCGCGCTGAAGGTTCGACCCATGGCGTTGCCAAGTTTGCCAAGGTGGCCGCTGCGGGCCCATTGCTGGCGGCTGAACTGCACGCGCTGGGCAAGGCACTGGGGGCTCCGGCCAAACCGATGGCTGCTATTGTTGCCGGCTCCAAGGTGTCGACCAAACTCGACGTGTTGAACAGCCTGAGCCAGATTTGCGACTTGCTGATTGTGGGCGGCGGGATCGCCAACACTTTCCTCGCCGCTGCCGGTCATCCGGTGGGCAAATCGCTGTACGAGCCAGACTTGCTGGACACCGCTCGCGCCATCGCAGCCAAGGTCAACGTACCGTTGCCTGTTGACGTGGTGGTCGCCAAGGAGTTCGCTGAAAGCGCTGCTGCGACGGTCAAGCTGGTCGCTGATGTGGCCGAAGACGACATGATTCTGGATATTGGCCCGCAAACTGCAGCCAACTTCGCCGAACTGCTGAAATCCTCGAAAACCATCCTGTGGAACGGCCCGGTGGGTGTTTTCGAGTTTGATCAATTCGGTAACGGCACTAAAGTATTGGCCCATGCCATTGCTGACAGCTCGGCGTTCTCTATTGCGGGCGGTGGCGACACCTTGGCCGCCATCGATAAATACGGTGTGGCGGATCAAATCTCCTATATCTCGACTGGCGGCGGGGCGTTCCTTGAGTTTGTCGAAGGCAAAGTGCTGCCTGCCGTTGAAGTGCTGGAAAGCCGCGCTAAAGGTTGAATGTGATGCAGGCCCTGAAAGGAAGCATGGACATGGTCAAGGCGTTACCGCTGTTAATGATTGCGGGCTTTTTGGCCGGTTGTGCCGGTTCACCAGAACCGTCGCCCGAAGCGGCTACGCCCGAAGAGAGCGGCTGCTACCAGGCAGACTGGCAGGCGCAGAGCGTGCCACTGGTCAATAAGCGATCAGGGCCTGAAGCGCTGGAAAAATACGAGACACCCCAACCTTCCAAAGAGCGTGGGTGTCCGTAACGCCTTAATACCGGTAGCCGCTGGCGTAGGCTGCGATCGAGCCCGCAGGGTTCGCGCTTTTGAAAAGCGAAGGTTCTGCGAACCTATCGCAGCCTTCGGCAGCGGCTACAGATGATGAATGCCCGCAGTCGGCTAACCCCCGATCTGCAATAACTTGAATAGCAGCCGCCGCTACGGCAGGCTTGCACGATTAACGACCCTCGTCCGGGAGAGATACGTACCATGGCACTTATTAGCATGCGCCAGATGTTGGACCACGCCGCCGAATTCGGTTACGGCGTTCCAGCTTTCAACGTCAACAACCTTGAGCAGATGCGCGCCATCATGGAAGCCGCTGACAAGACTGACTCTCCGGTGATCGTTCAGGCCTCGGCCGGTGCGCGCAAGTACGCAGGTGCTCCTTTCCTGCGCCACTTGATCCTGGCTGCCATCGAAGAATTCCCGCATATTCCGGTGTGCATGCACCAGGACCACGGCACCAGCCCTGACGTGTGCCAGCGTTCCATCCAACTGGGCTTCAGCTCGGTGATGATGGACGGCTCGCTGGGTGAAGACGGCAAGACCCCAACCGACTATGACTACAACGTTCGTGTGACGCAGCAAACCGTTGCTCTGGCGCACGCTTGCGGTGTATCGGTTGAAGGCGAGCTGGGTTGCCTGGGTTCTCTGGAAACCGGCATGGCTGGCGAAGAAGACGGTATCGGTGCCGAAGGCGTTCTGGATCACAGCCAGATGCTGACCGACCCGGAAGAAGCCGCTGACTTCGTCAAGCGCACCCAAGTGGATGCTCTGGCGATTGCCATCGGTACGTCGCACGGCGCTTACAAGTTCACCAAGCCACCTACTGGCGACGTGTTGGCCATCGACCGTATCAAAGAAATCCACAAGCGTATTCCGAACACTCACCTGGTGATGCACGGTTCGTCTTCGGTGCCACAAGAGTGGCTGAAGATCATCAACGAATACGGCGGCGACATCAAAGAAACCTACGGTGTGCCGGTAGAAGAAATCGTGGAAGGCATCAAGCACGGCGTGCGTAAGGTCAACATCGACACTGACCTGCGCCTGGCATCGACTGGCGCCATGCGCCGCCTGATGGCCACCAACCCAAGCGAGTTCGACCCACGCAAGTTCTTCGGCGCAACCGTGACTGCCATGCGTGACGTGTGTATCGCTCGTTATGAAGCGTTCGGCACCGCAGGCAATGCTTCGAAGATCAAGCCGATCTCCCTCGAAGCCATGTACCAGCGTTACCTCAAAGGTGAGCTGAACGCCAAGGTCAACTAAGACCTGGCGCTTCAAAAAAACCCGCAGAGATGCGGGTTTTTTTGTGGCTTTCAGAAAACCCCTCACCACGCCTCTCCCGGAGGGAGAGGGGACTGAGCGAGTTGTAACGTTCATCCATGACAAACATGGATTCAGTGGCCAATTCAGCTATTGCTAACAAGCGTCAATATCCCCCAATCAGTCCCCTCTCCCTCTGGGAGAGGGTTAGGGTGAGGGCTGTTGTTGCGGGTCTATGCCGTTGCCCCGGAGCAAGGCATTCACCAGTGAGCGCGACATCTCTACCGAATGCACCAGCGACCACACCAGCCCGCGCTCCAGACCGCTGCCCCGCTCGGTGATTTCATCGGACACTTCTTCGGCGCTTTTAAGCAGGATCGAGATGTGCTGCAAGGCCGCCAGAGCACTGACATCCGCCAATACGGCAAAAGGTGATTGCGCACCGACGGGCTGCGCTTGAGTCGGTAGGAGCGTATCAATGCGAGGAGGATTGGCGCTCAGATCATCCAGAATGCGCCGAGTGGCTTCATCGTGTTTATGATCATCGCGCCGAGGGCGTTTTGGCTTGGAAGCTTTCATGTGTTCTCCACGGGGATCATCATTTGAGCCAGAGGCCACGGCGACTCCAGAAGATAGCCCCGTGACTTTCCATGCCGCAAGCCGAGCTTGAGGTGAACGCACTTTCTCGGAAGCATCCTGCTTTTTTCAGGATAAACGTCTGACTTTGCTGCGCGTTTCTCAGAGTTTGTTGTGGTCAATATCCAGTTTGCTGAACGTGACCTGCGCGCCTTCCCTGCTGTTTCCTGTGTTGTCCTGCACGTAAGCGCCTGCCTTGAAGTAAAGCGGTTTGGTACGCCAGGTTGCACTGATATCCCGTGCCCACAGTTTATTGGCGGCCTTTATCTTCAAGGTGCCACTGGGGGTGAGGTTGATCACGTAGGTAAAGCTTTTGCCCAAGGGAACATTTTCGGCGATGGTCACGACGCGGGAGTTTTCATGGGGACGAAGGCGTACTTTGGCGACCAGACTGCCACTGCCTTTACTGGCCTTGTATTGGTATTCAAGCTTGAGCATGGGTTGTGTGCTCTGGAAGGCATGAATTTGCCCGATGACCACCTTGCCCGAGGAGGGCACCTGATTGACGGTCAGCGTGGCATTCAAAAAGTTGTCGGAGGCGGTGTAGAGCCAGTTACGCAAGGCGCCGTCCGAGCGGGTTTCACGTAATTCGCTGCGCGGGTAGATGGCATTTTCGGTTTTGCTGCCGGTCACGGGAGCCCAGAAAAACAAGGTGCCTGTGTGTGAATGGAAATAGTTGTTCTTATAACCGTTGAGCAACTGCGGGGTAGTGATGGTCGCGGGAGGATTGCCGACAGGAACGCTTAAATTCCAGGTAGCCAAATCGATCATTACGAGCCTCAAATTATGGGCACTTACAGGCATAAAACCCGTTCGAAGGGTCTAAACCAAGGCTTGGAAGGGACTTCTTTATAAAGCGTAGCGGGTAGCCAGTAACAGTAGTGGCACCACTTAAATCTCAAATTCGCTACACTGTCGACCTTTTACGCTGTAGCGTTGCGCCTCATGAATGCCCTCAAATACCTTCAGGCTTATCCCCAGACCTTACAGGATCAAGTACGCCAATTAATTGAGCGCGATCAATTGGGCAGTTACTTGAGTGAGCGTTATCCACAACGTCACGCCGTGCAAAGCGACAAAGCCTTGTACGCCTACGCGCTGGAACTTAAACAGGAACACCTGCGTAACGCGCCCTCTTTCGATAAGGTGCTGTTCGATAATCGCCTTGACCTGACTCATCGCGCGCTGGGGCTGCACACCACCATTTCGCGGGTACAGGGTGCCAAGCTCAAATCCAAGAAAGAGCTGCGCGTGGCATCGTTATTCAAAGACGCCGCGCCCGAGTTTTTAAAGATGATCGTTGTCCACGAGTTGGCGCATCTCAAAGAGTCGGACCACAACAAGGCGTTTTATAAATTGTGCGAATACATGCTGCCGGGTTATCACCAGCTGGAGTTTGACCTGCGGGTGTATCTCACGTGGCGGGATATGCAAGGCAAATAGTATTCATAGGGAGCGTGTGATGGACGTCAGCAAAACCAAAAGCAGTTTCTACCGGCGTTTGTATGTGGCCTGGTTAATTGATAGTCAAATCGCCAGCAGTGTACCGGCGCTGACCGAGGTCACCGGTATGCCGCGCCGCACAGCTCAAGACACCATTGCCGCCTTGGCCGATCTGGATATGGTCTGCGAGTTCGAGCAGCAGGATGGCGCCCGTAATCATGCCGGACGCTATCAGATTCGCAGCTGGGGCCCGATTGACAAGGCCTGGGTGGGCGAACATGTCGCCCAGATCAAGCAGGTCCTGGGTTATCCCTGAATCGTCTCGGCACGGCGCATGCCGATGTGCTCAATGCCATCTTCAAGGTAGGGATCGCCGGCAGTGACGAATTCGTAGCGCTCATAGAACGGCGTCAGGTACGTTTGAGCGGACATGAAAATCGGCATCCCCGGCCAGTACTCTTCGATGTTTTCCAGTGCTTTGGACATGAGTGTATGCCCCAGCTTTTGCCCTCGGCCGTCGGGGGCAACGATCACGCGGCCAATGACCACGTCACCGCCCTGTGATTCCGGGTCGAGCAGGCGTGCATACGCCACCAGCTCATCTTCTTGCCAGCCCATCAGATGCAGGGTGTCGCCTGTGAGGTCTTGCCCGTCAACGTCTTGATACGCGCACTTTTGTTCAACCACAAAGACTTTTGAACGCAGTTCGAGGATGGCATAAAGCTGCTCTTTGCCCAGGTCGTTGTGGTGTTTGCACAGCCAGTCGGTCTTCACAGTCTTATCCTTGTTATAGAAACGATGACTGCGATAGTAGGCGTCATCTTTGTTCTCGCCAAGGTTTAAGGCGCTTTGATCAAGTGCGCTGCAAGTGTGCGTAAGGGGCCAAGCTGGCGGCAAATCAGCGCCAGTTGGGTTTGCACCAGACGCTGGTTTTCATCGATGTCATCGGGCATTTGCTCAAGTTCGTTGGCCAACGCCTCTTCGTCATCACTTTGTACGGCAACAGGGTGTTTGGTGTTCAGGCCGTGCGCGATCAGGTCGATGCTGTCGGCAATTTTACGTCCGGCGCCTTCGATCAGGTGCTCGCGAACCTCCGCTGGCAACTGGGCGTCACGGTGCGCGCCCAGGCCGGACAGGTAATTGAGCAGCGTGTGCGAGAGCACTAAAAAGCGAAAGCCCATGTCGGCATCCTTACGGAAGTGCCCTGGCTCCATCAGCATATTGGCCAGTGTGGTCGACAGCGCCGCGTCGGCGTTGTGGGCGTTGCGTCGAGCCAGTCGATAGGCCAGATCGTCACTTTTGCCTTGCGCGTATTGATGCATGATCTGACGCAGATACTGGCTGTTACAACTTAAGGTATTGGCCAGCACCTTGTTCAAGCGGCGCCCTTGCCAGTCGGGCAGGAACAGGAACACGGCGGCTGCGGCAATGACGCTCCCTACCAGGGTGTCGAACAGCCTTGGCAGAAACAAGCCGTAACCATCGCCCACCTGATTGAAGCAAAACAGAATCATCAGCGTGATCGCCGCGGTGCTCAAGGTGTAGCGCGTGGTGCGGTTGATGAAGAACACCACCCCGGCCACCACCGCAAACATTGACTGCACCAGCGGGTTGGGGAACAGGTCGAACAGCGCCCACCCCACGGCCAGGCCGATGGCGGTGCCGATGATGCGCTGGCTGAACTTGCGCCGTGTCGCGCCGTAGCTGGGTGAGCAGACAAACAGGGTGGTCAGGATGATCCAGTAGCCTTGGCTGGGGTGAATCCAGTGCACCATCGCAAAACCGATGCTCAGGGCCAGCGGCAAACGCAGCGCGTGGCGAAAAATCAGTGAGGTGGGTGTCAGGTGCTGGCGCAAGCGCGACCAGACATCCTTCAGGTTACGCGGTGAGCGATCCAGCAGGCTGCTGTCGGTGGCATCAGCCAACGTGTCAGGATTGCTTGCATCGCTGAGTAACCGGTCGAGGGTTGCGAGGTTTGCGGCCAGCGCCCGCAGCGAACGCAACAGCCCGCGCCAGGCCGGGTTGCTTTGAATGCGCAAGTGTTCGAGCGAGGCGTGCAAGTCGCCCAAGGCTTCGGCAAAGCTGTCGTCATAGACGAAGGGCTGGCGCAGCTTGATCGACTCCGACAGTCGCTGGCAGGCGACGCCTTGCTGGCGCAGCAGGCGCTGGCAACGGAACATCACATCGCTGTGGAAAAACGCATCGGCCAGCGCGTTATACGGGTAATGCGACGAACTGGCACGCTCGTGGATGTCCTGGGCGAGGAAGTAAAGCTTGAGGTAACGGCTCAGCTTGGAGCCCGGCCGCGAGTTGCCGACACGGTGCAAAATGATTTCTTTGGCGGTATTGAGCGCAGCCACGACTTTGCCGTTTTGTTGCGCCAGCTCCAGTCGTCCGGCCTCGATATCCATGTTGCGGATGGGCTCAAACAACGAGGATTTGATTTTCAGGTACAGGCCCAGTTCCCAGAACAACCGCGCCAGGCTTTGCTGCACCGGCTGATTGGAGAACAGCGCTTGCCACAGCACTGACAGCAGCCCGTACCAGGCGGCCCCTGCCACCAGCAGCAGCGGCTCGTGCCAAAAATCGGTGACTTGCCCACCGCGCTGATCGACCCCGATCATGGTGTAGACAGCCAGAATCAGGGTGGCCGAGGCAATCGCACCATAGCGTTCGCCCACTGCACCGAGCATGGTCAGGGCAAAGGCGGCCAGCGCGAGTGCGCAAACCATCAGCAGTGGATAAGGGAAGAGCAATTCGACCGTAAACGCCGAAGCACTGAAACACACCAACGTGACCAGCAATGCATTCAGGCGGCCTTGCCAGCTGTCATCAGTCTCGGACAGCGCGCTGGCGATGATCCCCAGAAACAGTGGGATCAACAGCGACATCTCGTCTTGATACCAGCAAAAAGCCATGCTGCCGGTCAAAGCGATAAACACACGAACGCTGTAACTGAACTTGTCCCGCGCCCACAGGCGGCGCAGGGAGTGACTAACGCTTTTCGATGACATGAAGTGGCGGTGCCTTGCGAGTCGATTCGCTAAATTGAGCCAGTTATGACGACAGTGCAATGACACTGTTCACATCCGCTGCAAAATATTTTTGGCTATTACAGGATGTTACACAAACTGTGCGGCGGCGTAGCCCGAGGCCCATGCCCACTGGAAGTTAAACCCGCCCAGATGCCCACTCACATCCAGCACTTCGCCGACGAAATACAAACCGGGGCTTTTGAGCGATTCCATGGTCTTGGACGACACCTCGCGGGTATCGACCCCGCCCAGTGTAACTTCGGCCGTACGGTAGCCTTCGGTTCCGGCGGGCACAACTTTCCAGCACGCCAGTTTGTCGGCAACCTCAGCCAGTTCAGCCGGTGTGTACTGCTTCATGGGCTTGGACACAAACCAGTGCTCAGCCAACAGGTTGGCCATTTTCTTGGTGAAAATTTCACCCAGCAGGGTTTTAAGCTCGCTGTTCGGGCGCTCCGCCTGCTGAGTGTGCAGCCACTCCAGCGCATCCAGGTCCGGCAGCAGGTTGATTTCAACCGTGTCGCCCGGGTTCCAGAACGACGAAATTTGCAAAATCGCCGGGCCGCTTAACCCGCGGTGGGTGAACAGGATGTTTTCGCGAAAGCTCTGATCGTTACAGCTCACCAAGCAGTCCACCGAGGTGCCGGAGAGTTCGGTGCAGATCTCTTTGAGCTGGTCGGTGATGGTGAACGGCACCAGTCCGGCACGCGTGGGCAGCACGCTGTGGCCAAACTGGCGAGCCACTTGATAGCCAAAACCGGTCGCGCCCAAGGTCGGAATCGATAGACCGCCGGTGGCGATTACCAGTGACTGGCAATTCAACTGACCCAGCGTGGTGTTAAGGCGATAGCCCGTGTCGGTTTTTTCGATCTGCTCAACCGAGGTGTCCAGGTGCAGGCTGACGCCCGCCTGTTTGCACTCATCGAGAAGCATCTCAAGGATGTCACTGGATTTGTTATCGCAGAACAGCTGGCCCAGTTTCTTCTCGTGATACGGCACACCATGCTTGGTGACCATCTCGATAAAGTCCCACTGCGTATAGCGGGCCAGGGCCGACTTGCAGAAGTGCGGGTTCTGGGACAGGAAATTGTTGGGCTCTGTGTACATGTTGGTGAAGTTACAGCGACCGCCGCCCGACATCAGGATTTTTTTCCCGGCCTTGTTGGCGTGGTCGATCAGCATCACCGAGCGCCCACGTGCGGCGGCGGTCAGCGCGCACATTAAACCTGCGGCGCCTGCGCCAATAATCACAACGTCGGTGGTACGCAAAGCAATGTCCTCGGTGAAGCTGCCCTCACCCCAGCCCTCTCCCTAAGGGAGAGGGAGCTTGATTGAGGTGATTTCGAATGTTGTGTAAATCAGCCCCCTCTCCCTAAGGGAGAGGTAGCTTGATTGAGGTGATTTCGAATGTTGTATAAATCTGCCCCCTCTCCCTCAGGGAGAGGGTTGGGGTGAGGGGGCGTTTAAAGCGTCTTACAAAACCCGAACACGCAACACGCGGCCTTTGATTTTGCCTTCGCTCAAGCGCTGGGCGGCCTGTTTGGCCACGGTGCGGTCAACGGCAACATAGGCCTGGAAATCAAAGATCGCAATTTTGCCGACCTGAGCGCCGGGGATGCCGGCGTCGCCAGTCAGAGCACCGAGAATGTCGCCCGGACGCACTTTGTCTTTACGACCGGCACCAATCACCAGCGTGCTCATGGAAGGCAGCAGCGGCGCGCCACCCTGAGATTTCAGGGTGTCCAGCGTTTCCCAGTTCAGAGGCGCTTTTTGCAGCTGTTCAATGGCCTGAGCGCGGTGCGCTTCCGACGGTGCAACCAGGCTGATGGCGATGCCTTTTTCACCGGCACGGCCGGTACGGCCAACACGGTGGATGTGGATTTCCGAATCACGCGCCAGTTCGACGTTGATCACCATGTCCAGTGCGTCGATGTCCAGACCACGTGCCGCCACGTCAGTGGCGACCAGGACGGATGTCGAGCGGTTGGCAAACATTGCCAGCACCTGATCGCGGTCGCGCTGTTCCAGATCGCCATGCAGGCCGACTGCCGAAATGCCTTTGGAGGTCAGGTGGTCGACCGTTTCTTGAACCTGCTGCTTGGTGAAGCAGAAGGCCACGCACGATTGCGGACGGAAATGCGCGAGCACTTTGGTCACGGCGTCCATGCGTTCTTCTGGGGAAATCTCGTAGAAGCGCTGTTCGATCTGGCTGTCGGTGTGCATCGCTTCCGCTTTAACTTGCTGCGGGTTGCGCATGAACTTGGACGACAGCTGTTTGATGCCGACCGGGTAAGTGGCCGAGAACAGCAGGGTCTGACGACGCTCCGGGGTTTGACGGATGATGTCTTCGATGGCGTCGTAGAAACCCATGTCGAGCATGCGGTCGGCTTCATCGAGCACCAGCGTGTTCAAGCCGTCCAGCACCAGCGAGCCTTTGCGCAAGTGCTGCTGGATACGACCCGGTGTGCCGACAATGATGTGCGCGCCGTGTTCCAGCGAGCCGATTTGCGGGCCGAACGACACACCACCACACAGGGTCAGTACTTTGATGTTGTCTTCGGCACGGGCCAGACGGCGAATTTCTTTGGCGACCTGGTCGGCCAGTTCGCGCGTCGGGCAGATGACCAGCGCCTGGCAACCGAAGAAGCGCGGGTTGATCGGGTTCAGCAGGCCGATGCCGAAGGCAGCAGTCTTGCCGCTGCCGGTCTTGGCCTGAGCGATCAGATCCATGCCTTTGAGGATCACCGGCAAGCTCTGCGCCTGAATCGGCGTCATCTGGGCATAACCGAGGGAGTCGAGGTTAGCCAGCATGGCGGCGGACAGAGGCAGAGTGTTAAAAGCGGTGGCAATGGTGGTCACGAGACTGGCCTGCAAAACAAAATGTCGCGCAGTGTACCAGTCCCGTGCCCTTCGCCAGAAGATTCTGGACGAGATGTCATCCAGATCGCTTCAAAAAACCGCTTAATGTTCCAGTTCATGCTCTGAGTTGGCTTTGGGTTTGCGTCCGTCCTGCGGTGACAGCTGCAGGAAAATCGCCGCCGCCAGCATGGCCATGACCCCTACGGTCAGGAAGGTCAGCTGAAAGGCCCCGAGCACAGTGTCAACGCCATCCCCGCCACCGCCGCCGGTGAATCCGCCCAACAAGGCACCGGCACAGGCCACCCCCAGACTCAGCGATAGCTGCGCCACCACGGACAGCAAACTGTTGCCACTGCTGGCGCTGGCGTCATCGAGGTCGATCAGGGTCACGGTGTTCATCGCCGTGAACTGCAAGGAGTTGATCGCGCCCAGTACCGCCAGCATCCCCAGCAGCAACGGGTACGGTGTGTGCTCAGTGACCAGCCCCATGCTGGCCAGCATGATGCCCAGCGCGAAGGTATTGACGGTGAGCACGGTGCGATACCCCGCCCGCTCAATCAGAGGGCGCGCCACCCACTTGGCCAGCATTGCCGCGCCAGCCAGCGGCAACATGCTCATGCCAGCCTGGGACGGTGAATAGCCCAGCGCCACCTGCAACAACAACGGCACCAGAAACGGCAAGGCGCCGCTGCCGAGACGGGCGAACAGATTGCCCAGAATACCCACGGCAAAGGTTTTGGTCTTGAACAGCACGGGGGAGAACAGCGGGTTACTGATATTGCCTGCGCGCAACCAGTAAGCGGCCAGGCAGGCCATACCGGCGAACAACAGCAGCATCACTCGCAAATGCGGTAAATGCAGCTCGCCCAAGCCCTCCATGGCAATGGTGATAAACACCATCGCCGCGCCAAACAGCACAAAGCCCAGCGCATCGAAACGGGTACGCTCGTTGCCGCGCAGGTCAGGGATAAAGTGCCACACCGCCCAGCACCCGAATGCCCCCACGGGCAGGTTGATCAAGAAAATCCAGTGCCAGCTCAGGTACTGCACCATCCAGCCGCCCATCGTCGGCCCGATCAGCGGGCCGAGCAGGCCGGGGATGGTGATAAACCCCATGATGCGCACCAATTCCGAGCGCGGGTACGCCTTGAGCACCACCAGCCGCCCGACCGGTAACATCAGGGCACCGCCCAGCCCTTGAATCACCCGAGCGCCGATCAGTTCATTGAGGGTGCCAGATACGGCACACAATAATGAGCCAAGGCTGAACAGCAAAATGGCGCTGAAAAAGATTTTTTTGGTGCCAAAACGATCGGCGATCCAGCCGGAGGCCGGGATCAGCAAGGCCACGGTGAGCATGTAAGCAACGATGACGCCTTGCATGCGCAGCGGGTTTTCATCGAGACCGCGGGCCATGTCGGGCAGGGCCGTATTGAGGATAGTGCCGTCAAGCGACTGCATGAAAAACGCGATGGCGACTACCCAAGGCAACCAGCGAAGGGTTTCAGGACTGAGAACCGGACGTGCGGGCATAGGACCTCTTTGTTATTGGGCTAACCGGATTTTCGTAGCAGCTGCCGCAGGCTGCGTCCGGTTGCGAAGCAATCGTAAAAACTGTGAGTGCGGTTTTACAGGATGGCTACGCAATCGATTTACGACGACTACGTCGCCGGACGCAGCCTGCGGCAGCTGCTACGAGATCGTTACAACGTCAAAGTAATACGTTTAACCAGTGCCCCCGGCAGCAGGTTGGAGGCGGTCTGGCGTTGGTCGTAGGTGCTTGCCGACAGCAGTAACTCGCGTTCGGCCGTCAGGGCTTCGAGTTGCGACCCCAGCAGACTATAGACGCTGTCATCAAAGCGCATGGTATTGACCGGCGCCTTGATCTCGCCGTCCTCGACCCAAAAGGTTGCAAAGCGAGTCATGCCGGTCAGGCGTGCCGCGGGCTGGTCAGAGTAGTTCAAGTACCACAGGTTGCTGATGTACAGCCCGGTGCCCAATTGCTTGAGAATGTCGGCCTGTTCCAGTGTGCCTGCACCCATCGCCAGTGCGCTCGGCGCTTCGCCCTCCGGAGCACCGTTGACTTGCAGGCCGTACTCGGCAGCACTGCGCGAACCGACGAGTTGCTGGTTGGCCTTACCGTGTTTGACCAGGGACAAATCCTGACGCGGATAGCCTTCGCCGGAAAAGGCCGGGCTCAGCGACTGGCTGACCTGTTCATCGAATGACACCAGCGGGCTTAACTGAGCGTCCCCTGCATAGAGTTTTTGCAGCGAGCTGGCTTTACTGGCCAGCGCCTGTGCCGAGAAGCTGCCCAAGCTCAGCAGGCTCATCACCTCTTCCAACGCCGCCGGGGCCAGGTAGGCGCGGTACTCACCGGGCGCCAAGGCTTTCACCGGGCGATCCAGAAACGCCAACTGTTCGCGCGCCAGTTGCATGCGTTGGGCGAAGCGCTGGCTGTCCCAGTCGGCGCCGGCGTAGCTGGCTTTGACGGCTTGGCCATTGCTATGGAACAGGCTCCAGTCGAAGTTGAAACTGTTGGCCTGATGCCAGCCGAATGCGCCTTCGGAACTGGCGTAGCCATAGCAGATGGGCCCGCTGGCATAGAAACCGACCAAATCGACGCCGTCAGCGGCGCGACGAATATCGTCCAGCACGGCAGCGGTGTCGGGCAGCGGCTGATCCTGAACCTTGTGGCTGTGCCAAGGTTCAGGGTTGAGCAGCAGGTACGGGTCGGTCGGCAGCAGCGGCAAGGTCTCGCGCAGTTGTTTGAGCGCTTGGGCCAATCGCAGTTGATCGACCGCCGGGTTACCGCCCAGGGTGATGGTCACGTCAGCATGACGGCCCTCGTTGATCAGCTTGAGGCTCAAACTGGCCTGCTGCACCTGACCGGCCTGACGCACCTTGGCCTTGTTGAAGCGGATAAATTCCGACGACTCGGCGTCGTAGCTCAAGGTGAACTGCTCTGGAGCCTTGATCGCAGCGCGTAGCCACTGCACCAGCGCCTCGAACTGCTCGGCCTGACTCTTTAATGGATTCATCAGGCATCGCCTCCAAACACGTCGATTTGACTGAACACACACGCCGGGGACGCATGCCCCACACGGATCACCTGGTTAGGCTCGCCCTTGCCGCAGTTCGGCGTACCGAGCACCTTGAAGGTGCTGGCGTCGCCCACGGCGCTGAGGTTTCGCCAGAACTGCTCGGAAATGCCCCGGTAGTTGGGGTTTTTCACCACGCCTTTGAGCTCACCGTTTTCGATCAGTTGGCCCCACTCACAACCGAACTGGAATTTGTTGCGCGCGTCGTCAATTGACCATGAACGGTTGGTGGCCATCAAAATGCCGTTTTCGATACCGCCAATCATCTGATCCATCGATTGATCGCCCGGCTCGATGTTGAGGTTGGCCATGCGGTCAATCGGCGGGCGGTTCCAGCTGCTGGCGCGGCTGTTGGCCACGCCTTCGAGGCCCGAGCGGAACTGCGACAGGGCGCTGCCCAATGGTCGCAGCAATACCCCTTGGCGAATCAGGAACTCCTTGTGCGCCGGGGTGCCGTCATCGTCATGGCTGTAACTGGCGAGTTGCTCCGGGATGTCAGGGTCGAAGGTCACGTTCAGCAGGCTGGAGCCGTATTGCAGGCTGCCAAAGTCGCTGGTTTTGACAAAACTGGTGCCCGCGTAATTGCGCTCGTCGCCCAGGATGCGGTCCAGTTCCAGCGGGTGGCCGATGGATTCGTGGATTTGCAGAATCATCTGGTCGGGCATCAGCAGCAGGTCGCGTTTGCCCGCTGGCGTGTTAGGCGCCAATAGCAATTGCAGGGCCTGATCGGCGACGTTCGGGGCAGCGCCGATCAAGCCGCAGCGGCTGATCACATCTACGCCGCCTTGCTGGCCAAAGTTGTCGCGGCCCAGGCTACGGGTCTGGCTGTCTTGTCCGTCATAGCCGGTGACTGTCATGCCGGGGTAAACGAAACGCTGCGCCTGACGCAACTCGGCGCCCGCGCTGTTGAGGTAGATCTGCTCGACGGTGTTGAGGCCCAGCGATACGACCCAGCTCACCAGACGCTCATCCTTGGGCACCGCAGCGGACTCGCTGGCCAGCAAATCAAAGCAGTGGTTCAGCGACGGGAAGGCTTGATCGAGGTGGGGTGAAAAATAGTCGGCGCGCTCATGGGACACCGGCTCCCGGCTCAGGTTGAGCAGGGCATGTGCGGCAATCAGTTGCGCCTGCGCTTCGGCGCGATCCAGTGCGGCTTGCAGGCCGGTTTGGGACAGGTCGTTGGTGGCGGCATAAGCTTCAATGCCGCGCAGGCGAACGGCCAGCATGGCGCCTTGGTCGTGCTTGAAGGCGGGAGGTTCTGCGACGTTCTTGCGCACTGACAGGTATTGCCCGGCTTCGCTGACGTAGCGAAGGGAGAAAAACTCGGCCCGGGTGCGCAGTGCGTCAAAGCGCTGTTTGAGCTGAGGGTAAAAGTCGAACATGCACAGACCTCCTTGTTAGAACCAGAAGCCCCTCACCCTAGCCCTCTCCCAGAGGGAGAGGGGACTACAAGCGGAAGCAGATCAAAGCCCCCTCAGCCTAGCCTTCTCCCGGAGGGAGAGGGACTAAATGCGGAAGCAGAAACGCGCAACGCCACTGATCAGCTCCCTCTCCCTCCGGGAGAGGGTTGGGGTGAGGGGCTTGCAGTTAAACCGGGCAACCCTTGGCGCGCAAAATCGCGTCAAAACGGTCAGGGTCCAGCGTGCCCGCTTCAATGGCTTTAAGCGTCGCCTGTTCACGGGCCAACAAATCATGGCAGCGCTTGAGTAATTCCGGCAGTTCACTGCGCGACGCTGCGACCACGCCGTCACCGTCGCCAATCATCAAGTCACCCGGCATCACCAACATGCCTGCACACGAAATAGGCACGTTGATTTCACCGCCACCATCCGTACTCGGGCCACGGTGTACGCCGCCGATGGCGTAGGCCGGCAGTTCACCGGTTTGCCACTCGTCGAGGTCGCGCAGGGCACCGTTGATCACCACACCGACAATGCCGGCCTTGAGCGCCATAGCGCGCATGATGCCACCGAACACGGCACGGGTCAGGTCGGCACTGCCGTCAATCACCAGCACATCGCCGGGGCGAGCCATTTGCATGGCTTTAAGGATCATCAGGTTGTCGCCGGGGCGAACCCGTACGGTCAGCGCGCTGCCCAACATCGGGCGCGTGCCGTGGAACGGCTTGAGACCCAGCCCACCTACGTTGCGGCCCAGACAGTCACTGACGGCGGCGGCAGGGATCTTGCTGAATTCGGTGAGCCATTTTGGATCGAGAGGTTCTGCGTTTGGATTAATCAGAAAGCCGGTCGGCCATTTGCTGGATGAGACAACATCAAACATAGAAAACCTCTTGGCCAGGCAAGGCTGGCATGTCGGGTGGGGCGGGGGGGTGTTACGCGAAACGAGGCACTAGATTAGGCCTGCGCTCAAGCGGGGGCAAGCAGGGGAAGATGAAAGTAAAAATTACACAAAATTCGTAGCAGCTGCCGAAGGAACGAGGCTGCGTTCGGTTGCGAAGCGACCGTAGACCAGAGAGCGCGATTCATCAGAGGAATCGCGTCAGCTGAATTTACGACGGCTGCACCGCCGAACGTAGCCTCGCTCCGCTCGTCAACTGCTACGCAGGTTCCTTATTGCACAGCACGCAGCGGTTTGCCACGTACCGGTGCATCGCCTGCCACGTAGTAGTCGGCAGTGCTGCGCGGCAGCGGTTGGCGACCACGGATCTTGTCGGCGATTTTCTCGGCGATCATGATCGTCGGTGCGTTCAGGTTGCCGGTGGTGATCAATGGCATGATCGAGGCATCCACCACACGCAACCCCTGCATCCCGTGAACACGGCCTTCGCCATCCACGACAGCCATCTCATCGGTGCCCATTTTGCACGAGCAAGACGGGTGGAACGCGGTCTCGGCATGCTCGCGAATGAAGGTGTCGAGCTCTTCATCAGTTTGCTTGTCGATGCCGGGGCTGATTTCACGGCCACGGTAAGCGTCCAGTGCCGGCTGCTGCATGATTTCGCGGGTCAGGCGGATGCCGTCACGAAATTCCTGCCAATCCTGCTCGGCAGCCATGTAGTTGAACAGAATGCTTGGGTACTCACGCGGGTCTCTGGATACAACATTGACCCGGCCACGGCTTGGCGAGCGCATGGAACCCATGTGCGCCTGAAAACCGTGCTCTTTCACACCATTGCTGCCGTTGTAGTTAATCGCAACGGGCAGGAAGTGGTACTGAATGTTCGGCCACTCGAACTCTTCGCGAGTACGGATAAAACCACCGGCTTCGAACTGGTTGCTCGCGCCAATGCCCTTGCCCAGGAACAACCACTCAGCACCAATTGCAGGCTGGTTGTACCAGAGCAGCGAAGGGTACAGCGACACCGGCTGAGTGCAGGCGTATTGCAGGTACAGCTCAAGGTGATCCTGCAAGTTCTGGCCCACGCCCGGCAGGTCATGCACCACAGGAATATCGAGGCTGTTGAGCAGCTCTGCCGGGCCAACACCGGAGCGTTGCAGCACGGTCGGTGAACCGATGGCGCCGCTGCACAGCAACACTTCCTTGCGCGCCTTGGCTTCGATACGCACGTGGTTGTCGCCGATCATGTAATGCACGCCAACCGCACGCTTGCCTTCAAACACAATCTTGTCAGTCAGGGCGTGGGTGACGATTTTCAGGGTCGGGCGCTGCTTGGCCGTGTCCAGATAACCGCGTGCGGTGCTGGCGCGACGGCCGTTAGGCGTCACGGTACGGTCCATCGGGCCAAAGCCTTCCTGCTGATAACCGTTCAAGTCTTCGGTACGTGGGTAACCGGCTTGCACGCCCGCTTCAACCATGGCGTGGAACAGCACATTGTTACCAGGTTTAGGCGTGGTCACGCTGACCGGGCCATCGCCACCGTGGTAATCGTTGGGGCCGATGTCACGGGTTTCGGCTTTGCGGAAATACGGCAAGCAGTCCAGATACGACCAGTCTTCGAGGCCAGGGTTTTTTGCCCAGCCGTCGTAGTCCATCGCGTTACCACGGATGTAACACATGCCGTTGATCAGCGACGAGCCGCCCAGGCCTTTGCCGCGGCCACATTCCATGCGGCGGTTATCCATGTGCGGTTCTGGATCGGTTTCAAAAGCCCAGTTGTAACGGCGGCCTTGTAACGGGAAGGCCAGCGCCGCCGGCATTTGAGTGCGGAAATCGAAACGGTAATCCGGGCCGCCTGCTTCAAGCAGCAGCACGGTGACGCCTTCGTCTTCAGTCAGACGGGCTGCCAGGGTGTTACCGGCAGAGCCGGCACCAATGATGATGTAGTCGTATTCAGTCGTCATGCTTCCTCCAGCGGGAAGTTACACGCTTCAAGCTGCAAGTCAGAGCAGCGAGCGTTGTCAGTGAGAAAGGATGGGCAAGTTAAAGCCGTTTTTAATCTGGCTTTAACTTGCCGCTTGCAGCTAAAAGCTTGCCGCTATCAAAACACCGAAACGTAATCGCCCAACTCGACCTGCACCGATTTGATCTGGGTGTATTGCGCCAGCGAGCTGATACCGTTTTCACGGCCAATGCCCGACTGCTTGTAACCGCCCACCGGCATTTTCGCGTCGGATTCGCCCCACGCATTGATCCAGCAAATGCCCGCTTCCAACTGATGAATCACGCGGTGGGCGCGGCTCAAGTCTTTGGTCACAAGGCCTGCCGCCAAACCGAACTCGGTGTCGTTGGCGCGGCGGATCACTTCTTCTTCGGTGTCGTAAGTGAGGATGCTCATCACTGGGCCAAAGATTTCTTCTTTAACGATGGTCATGTCATCGGTGCAGTCGCTGAACACGGTCGGTGCCACGAATGCGCCTTTGCCCAGTTCGCCTTCCGTCAGACGCTGGCCGCCGCACAGCAGGCGCGCCCCTTCTTCCTTGCCCTTGGCAATGTAGCCCAGCACGCTTTCCATGTGAGCAAAGCTGACCAGTGGGCCGAAGTTGGTGTTTTCATCTTCCGGATTGCCGATGCGGATGCGAGCAACGCGCTCCACAATCTTGGCTTCAAACGCGGCTTTGAGCGCAGTCGGGATAAACACGCGGGTGCCGTTGGTGCACACCTGGCCCGAACTGTAGAAGTTGGCCATCATCGCGGTATCCGCTGCACGATCCAGGTCGGCGTCGTCGAAAATGATCAGCGGCGACTTGCCACCCAGCTCCATGGTCACTTCTTTCAAGGTCGATTGCGTGGCGCTGGCGGTTACTTTCTTGCCGGTTTGAACGCCGCCGGTGAACGAGATTTTCTCGATGCGCGGGTGCTCGGTCAGCCAGGCGCCGACTTCACTGCCACTGCCCGTCAGCACGTTGAAAACGCCGTCTGGCAGGCCAGCTTCGGTGAAGATTTCCGCCAGTTTCAAGGTGGTCAGCGAAGTCACTTCGCTGGGTTTGAAGATCATGGCGTTGCCCGCGGCCAGTGCCGGTGCGGATTTCCACAGGGCGATCTGGATCGGGTAGTTCCACGCGCCGATACCGGCGACCACGCCCAACGGCTCGCGACGGGTATAAACAAACGAGGTGTCACGCAGCGGGATTTGCTCACCTTCGATGGCAGGCGCCAGGCCCGCGTAATACTCCAGCACGTCAGCACCGGTGACGATGTCAACGTAGCGGGTTTCAGAATAGGCCTTGCCGGTGTCCAGCGTTTCCAGCGCGGCCAGCTCATCGTTGCGCTCGCGCAGGATGTCGACAGCACGACGCAGAATGCGTGAACGCTCCATGGAGGTCATGGCGGCCCAGATTTTCTGGCCTTTTTCGGCGCTGACTACAGCACGTTCAACATCTTCTTTGGTGGCGCGTTGCACTTGAGCGAGGACTTCGCCGTTAGCCGGGTTGATGGCATCGAAGGTAGCGTCGCTACCGGCGTCGGTGTAGCCACCGTCGATGTAGAGTTTTTGCAGTTCGAAACGGGCCATAAAATCCTCGCAAGTGCATAAAGTGGTTGGCGTTGGTCGTGAAGCCGGTTGCCATCTAACTGGGGCAACTCAACGTCACGACAGTTCAGGGGTTAAGCGTTTATTGAGGCCTAACTCACCTGTTTCGCCAGTTGTAGATCCATATATTCGTAGCAGATGCGTTGTGCCTGATCGGTGTCGAAGCCATCACCGGAAAGGGCACCCCGCAACCATAGACCATCAATCAATGCCGCCAGACCGCGCGCCGCACTGCGGGCCTGGGCCTGGGGCAGTACACGTCGAAATTGGCAGCACAGATTGGAATACAAACGGTGGTCGTTGATGCGCTGCAATCTGTGCAACGACGGCTGGTGCATGCTGGCGGCCCAAAAGGCCAACCAGGTTTTCATTGCCGGGCCATTGACCTGGCTGGCGTCGAAGTTGCCCTCGACGATGACCTGCAAATGAGCCCGCGGGCTGTCGTCACTCAGCGCCTGACGACGTTCGGTGACGTTGTCGATCAAGACGTTCATCAAGTACCGCATGGTGGCGGCAATGAGTCCGTTCTTGTCTTTGAAGTAGTGACTGATGATGCCGTTAGACACACCGGCCAAACGGGCAATCAGCGCAATGCTGGCATCCGCCATCCCGACCTGATCGACCGCCTGTAACGTGGCTTCGATCAACTGCTGACGGCGTATGGGTTGCATACCGACCTTGGGCATTTCGTGCGTCTCCTTGGGCCGGCGAGCAGTGCAATTGAATCACTGAACGACGGCCAGTCTATTTTGTTTTGATTGAACGTTCAATCAACAAAGAATAAGCTCTGCGACAATTCGTCGCGATTCATGCCGTTTTCCTACGCGTGAATGGCGCAAAACGGCACTTTTAATTCCCGGTAACCCCTGTGGGCGCCTACGCATACGACAGGGTGAATCAGGTTTTTTAGCGGTGCCTTTATATCACCCGACCGTTGGTCGCTATCTAGGAAGATGGTCGGGTGGCGTGCTGCCTCAAGTTTTCTCTCGCGCTGCCTGGAGCATCCGTGCCATGAGTTCTGCTTCTCTAATAAAGACCCCACCGCAAAAGGTGACGGTCAACGGTTGGGTGTTTTACACCTCCACTGCCTTGATACTGTTGCTCACTGCCATTTTGATCGCGGCTCCCGAAGAAGCGGGCCGTATTCTGGGAGTTGCCCAGCAATGGCTGTCGCGCAGCTTCGGTTGGTACTACATGGTAGTGATCGCCGCTTACCTGATTTTTGTCGTCGGGCTGGCGTTCTCTTCCTACGGTAAATTGAAACTGGGCACCAAACAGGACACCCCCGACTTTAGCTACGGCGCGTGGGCGGGGATGCTGTTTTCGTCGGGTATCGGTATTTCGCTGTTGTACTTCGGTGCTTCGGAGCCGCTGGACCACTACTTCAATCCGCCCGAAGGCGTGTCGGGCAGCCATGAGGCCGCACGGCAAGCCTTGCAGCTGACGTTTCTGCATTGGGGCCTGCATGGCTGGGCGATTTACGCGTTGGTGGGGTTGGCGGTGGCGTACTTTGCCTACCGTCACAACCAGCCGCTGGCCTTGCGTTCGGCGCTGTACCCGTTGATGGGCGAGCGTTGGGTCAAAGGCGCGGCGGGCCACGCAGTGGATGGTTTTGGCATGTTCGTGACGTTGCTCGGGTTGGTGACCAACTTGGGCATCGGCTCGATGCAAGTGTCGTCGGGGCTTGAGAACCTGTTCGGCATGGAGCACAGCAACACCAACTTGCTGATCGTGATTATCGTGATGAGCACCGTGGCTACCATCGCGGCAGTCTCGGGGGTAGAAAACGGCATTCGTCGGCTCTCCAACCTCAACATCGTTTTGTTCAGTGGTTTGCTGATTTTCGTGTTGCTGTTTGGCCCCACCCTGCACCTGCTCAATGGCCTGGTGCAGAACACGGGTGATTACCTGAACGGCATCATCATGAAAACCTTCGACTTGTACGTGTACGTGGGCGATACACCGAGAACCGAAGGCTGGCTGGGCCTGTGGACCTTGTTCTACTGGGCGTGGTGGATTTCCTGGGCACCGTTTGTGGGCATGTTTATCGCGCGTATTTCCCGTGGTCGTACGGTGCGTGAACTGGTGGCAGGTGTGTTGCTGATCCCGCTGGGCTTTACCTTGGCGTGGCTGTCGATCTTCGGTAACTCGGCGCTGGAGCTGGTGGTCAATCAAGGAGCGGTCGAGCTGGGTAAAACCGCGCTGGAACAACCGTCGATGGCCATCTATCAACTGCTTGAGCATTACCCTGCGTCGAAAATCGTGATTGGTGTGTCGATCTTTGTCGGTTTTGTGCTGTTCCTGACCCCGGCGGACTCTGGCGCGGTGATGATGGCCAACCTGTCGTGCAAAGGCGGTGACGTTGATGAAGACGCCCCGCACTGGTTGCGTATCTTCTGGTCGGCGGTGATCACGCTGGTGACCATTGGCCTGTTGTTCGCCGGTAACTTTGCGGCCATGCAAACCATGGTCGTGCTGGCGGGCTTGCCGTTTTCGGTGGTGTTGGTGCTGTTCATGTTTGGCTTGCACAAGGCCATGCGTCAGGACACCCAGATGGAATTGGAACAGGCTGAACTGGCGGCGCGTGGTCGTCGCGGATTCAGCGAGCGTTTGACGGCCCAAGACCTGCAACCCACGCAAGCGGTGGTGCAGCGTTTCATGGACAAACACGTGACCCCGGCCCTGGAAGAAGCCGCCGTACAGCTGCGCAGTCAGGGGCTGGACGTGCAAACCCTGTTGGGCAGTGCCAAGCGCTGCATGGGCTTGCGGGTGGAGATGGACGAAGGGAATCCGTTTGTCTACGAGGTCAGCTTGGACGGCTATTTGGCGGCACCGAGCGACTCGGGTGACGATGAAGTGCGCAGTCGTTATTACCGGGCCGAGGTGTACCTGCACAACGGCAATCAAGAGTACGACCTGATGGGCTTTACCCAAGAGCAAATCAGCCGTGATGTGCTCGACCAGTTTGAAAGCCATCGCCAGCTCCTTGGCAGGGTTTATAGCTGAGGAGTGCCAAAGCCCCTCACCCTAACCCTCTCCCGGAGGGAGAGGGGACTGACCGCGTCGTGTGTGGTTGCAGCTGTGTCCTGTCAGGTCAATGCAAAACGTCAATAACCCCCAATCGGTTCCCTCTCCCTCCGGGAGAGGGTTAGGGTGAGGGGCTTTTCCGCTAACCCAGATTCTTGCCCAACAACGCGTGGTACAACTCGGTATCCCCCAATATCCCCACCACTTTCTGGTTGTCATGCAGCACCAGCTTGTTGCCCGTCTGATAACGAATCTGCAATGCATCGCGCATGCCAATGTTGCTGTCCACCAGCGTCGGACCGCGTCCTAACCCTTCTACCGCCTGCCCGCTGCGCCAATGTTGCAAGTCCAGCGCGCCCGCACCCTGGCGCACGCCTTTGATGGTGTTGCCTTCAGCCAGGTCGATCCACGAATCATCCCCCGGATCAATGCACACCGAGCCATTGACGCGTTTGCAGTTGTCCAGCGTGCGCATCAGGCTGCGGCCACACAGCACGTTCAGCGGGTTGGTATGGGCGACAAAGGTGCGCACGTAATCGTCCGCCGGGTTGAGCACGATCTCTTCCGGCTTGCTGTACTGGATGATCTTGCCGTCTTTCATGATCGCAATACGGCTACCCAGCTTGAGCGCTTCGTCGAGGTCATGGCTGACAAACACAATGGTCTTGCTGAGCTTTTGTTGCAGCGCCAGCAACTCGTCTTGCAAGCCTTGGCGGATCAACGGATCAAGCGCTGAAAACGGCTCGTCCATCAACAAAATATCGGCATCCATCGCCAGCGCCCGGGCCAGTCCGACCCGTTGCTGCATGCCGCCGCTCAGTTCATCCGGTTTTTTATTCCGCCATTGGGTCAGGCCCACCAACTCCAGCTTTTCGTCCACCAGCGTGCGCCGTTCCTTTTCCGGGCGGCCCTGCATTTCGAGGCCAAAGCTGATGTTTTCACGCACCGTCAGCCACGGCATCAACGCGAACTTTTGAAACACCATCGCAATGCGTTGGGTGCGCATCATTTTCAGCTCGGCAGGCGTGCATGAGGCGATGTCGATTTGCTTGCCTTCATGCTCCACAAATAACTGACCGCGGCTCACCGTATTAAGGCCGTTGATACAGCGCAAAAGGCTGGATTTGCCGGAGCCCGACAAGCCCATCAACACACAGATCTCACCTTTGTCGATGTCCAGGCTGGCCTTTTCGACGCCGACAATTTGCCCGGTTTTTTTCAGGATCTGATCCCGCGACAAGCCTTGATCCAGCAGGCCAAGCGCCTCGCGCGGGTCTTTGGCGAAGATAACGTCGACCTTATCGAAACGAATAATGCTCATGCGTCGGCTCCTGCTTTGGCGTCGGGCTGTTTGCAGATCCGGTCAAGCATGATGGCCAGCAACACAATGGCCAGCCCGGCTTCAAAGCCCAAGGCAATATCGGCCGTGTTCAGGGCATTGACCACCGGCTTGCCCAGCCCGTCAGCGCCCACCAGCGCGGCAATTACCACCATCGACAGCGACAGCATGATGCATTGGGTGATCCCCGCAGCGATGCTCGGCATGGCGTGGGGCAATTCGATGCGGGTGAGCAACTGGCGGCGCGAGCAACCAAATGCCTTGCCCGCATCAAGCAATTCATGGGGCACGTTGCGAATGCCCAGATAGGTCAGGCGAATCGGCGCCGCAATCGCAAACACCACCGTTGAAATCAGCCCCGGCACCACCCCAAGGCCAAACAGAGTCAGCGTCGGAATCAAGTAAACAAAGGTCGGCACGGTCTGCATCAAGTCCAGAACCGGGCGCATAAAGGTGTAAAACATCGGTTTGTGCGCGGCGAGAATCCCCAGCGGCACGCCAATGATCACGCACACAAAGGTGGCGAACAGCACCTGCGCCAGGGTTTCCATGGTCTCTTGCCAATAGCCCAGATTGAGGATCAGCAGAAACGACAGGGCCACAAATACCGTGAGCCCCCACTTGCGCTGGATCACATGAGCCAGCAGCGCCACCAGCCCGATAAAGGCAAAAGGGTTGAACCAGGTCAGCGCAAACGTCACGCCGTGGATCATCGTTTCGAGGGTGCTCGCGATGGCATCGAAGGTGCTGGCGCCGTGTCGCGTCAACCAGTCAACGAAGCCTGCGATGTACTCGCCCAGCGGGATTTTTTGATCGATCAGCATGGTTGTGAACATCCGCATGCAGGGGGAATTGAAACGGCACCAGACGGGCAGGCCGCCTGGCACCCGCGATTACTGCGCGAGGCTGGCTTTTACGGCCTCGGCGCCCGGCTTGCCATCAACGGTGGTCACGCCCGCCAACCAGGTGTCCAGCACCTGCGGGTTCTGCTTGAGCCACGCGCGGGCGGCCACGTCCGGTTTGACCTTGTCATCCAGCACCTTGCCCATCAGGGTGCTTTCCATGTCGAGGGTGAACACCAGGTTTTTCAGCAGTTGGCCCACGTTCGCGCACTCTTCGGTGTAGCCCTTGCGCGTGTTGGTGTAGATGGTTGCCTGGCCGTAGTTGGGGCCGAAAAACTCATCACCGCCGGTGAGGTATTTCATCTTGAAACGGGTGTTCATCGGGTGCGGCTCCCAGCCCAGGAACACCACGTCGGTGCCCCGGCGTTGAGCGCGATCTACCTGCGACAACATCCCGGCTTCGCTTGACTCGACCACCTTGAAACCGGCGTCCTTAAGGCCAAAGGCGTTCTTGTCGATCATGGTCTGAATCATGCGATTGCCATCGTTACCCGGCTCGATGCCGTAGATCTTGCCGTCCAGCTCCTTTTTGAATTTCGGCAGGTCGGAGAAGTCCTTTAAACCCTTGTCATACAGCGCTTGTGGCACGGCGAGGGTGTATTTGGCGTTCTCGAGATTGGCGCGCACCGTTTCGACAGTGCCCGCGTCACGGTAGGGTTTGATGTCGTTTTCCATGGTCGGCATCCAGTTACCCAGAAACACGTCCATGTTCTTGCCATCGGCCAGCGACTTATAGGTAACGGGCACTGAAATCATGGTGGTTTTGGTTTTATAGCCGAGGGCTTTGAGCACCTCGCTGGTCACGGCGGTGGTGACGGTGATGTCGGTCCAGCCGACATCCGAGAAATTGACCGTGTTGCATTGCTCCGGCTCTGCAGCCTGGGCAGAGACGTTCAGACTCAGCAATGCAGCCAACAACAACGGTGAGGAATGTTTCATGGAACGACTCCTGAGTGTCTAAATGGCGGTCTTCGATACGAAAACCCGCCCGTAACAGTTGCGGTTGGGTGATGCTCGGCACGCTGAAGCCCGCGCATCTTGCAATCGAGTCGAGACTGATCATGTAACAGCGAAAATCAAACGCCTACAGGGGGCGTCGCATCCAGTACAGGTAGGGTCGTATCTGATGCCAGCCAGGTCGTATCTGGACGTTTATGCGCCAAAAAGTGATGGATTCACCTGTCAGCACCGGCAAAAACGGCCAAGGCGCTGGCAGGCAATAGCGGGTCGTAGCTGGACGTTTTGGCGCGCCACAAAGAGCCGATGATGCAGGCAATCACTGTCGAGGTTCCTGTTCATGGCTATCAGCGTGTTTGACCTGTTCAAGATCGGCATTGGCCCTTCCAGCTCCCACACCGTGGGCCCGATGCGGGCGGCGGCGCTGTTTGTGCAGGGGTTGCGCGAGCGAGGCCAGTTGCCACAGGTGCGCCGCGTTGAAGTGCAACTCTATGGTTCGTTATCGGCCACCGGCATTGGCCATGGCAGCGACAACGCCGTGATCATGGGCTTGATGGGCGAGTGGCCGGATGCCATCGACCCGGCCTGCATTGGCCCACGCATTGCCCAACTGCGTGAGCGTCGAACGTTGCTGCTGGACGGTCATTTGCCGATTGCCTTCGAGTGGTCGCAGGACATGCGCCTGATTGACGAGAACCTGCCTTTCCACCCCAACGCCATGTCCTTGATCGCTGAAAGTGCGCAAGGCGAGTTATATCGCGACACGTACTACTCCGTCGGGGGTGGTTTTGTGGTGGACGCCGCCCAAGCGGCCAGTGGCGTACTGGACATGGACCGCACGGCCTTGCCCTATGACTTTTGCAGTGCTGCGCAATTGCTGCAGCTGTGCCATGAACATCATCTGAGCGTCGCTGCATTAATGATGGCCAACGAACGTATCTGGCGCAGCGAAGACGAAATCCGCTGTGGCTTGATGACGCTCTGGCGCGCCATGCAGGACTGCGTGGAACAAGGCCTCAAACACGAAGGCATCCTGCCCGGCGGCTTGAACGTGCGCCGCCGTGCTGCACGCTTGCACCGCAGCTTGCAGGAGCTGGGTAAACCCAACGTCATCGGCTCAACCTTGAGCGCGATGGAATGGGTCAACCTGTTCGCCCTGGCGGTCAATGAAGAAAACGCGGCGGGCGGGCGCATGGTCACTGCGCCCACCAACGGCGCGGCGGGCATCATCCCGGCGGTGCTGCACTACTTTATGAAATTCAGCGATGACGTCAGCGAAGCCCACGTGGTGGACTACTTATTGAGTGCGGCGGCGATTGGCATTTTGTGCAAAAAGAACGCCTCCATTTCGGGGGCCGAAGTGGGGTGTCAGGGCGAAGTGGGTTCTGCCTGCGCCATGGCGGCAGCGGGGCTTGCGCAAATCCTCGGCGCCACGCCGGAACAGCTGTGCAACGCGGCCGAAATTGGCCTGGAACATAACCTGGGCCTGACCTGCGACCCGGTGGGCGGGCTGGTGCAAGTGCCGTGTATCGAGCGCAACGCCATAGCGGCCGTCAAAGCCATCAACGCCGCGCAAATGGCCCTGCGCGGCGACGGCCAACACTTTATTTCGCTGGACCGCGTGATCCGCACCATGCGCGACACCGGCGCCGACATGCACGACAAATACAAAGAAACCTCACGCGGCGGGTTGGCGGTGAGTGCGGTGGAGTGTTGAGGGCGGATTAGTTTTTTTCGCGCGGTACCCAAATATTGCCGATGGAGAGGCTGATGAGATAACGCTCCTCATCAGGGTGCCTGTCGTCCTTGAATCGGTGCAGGCTTAGCATGGTCTGGTAGGTGTCATCGGCCTGCCAGAAAGTGGTCCCGCCTTTGTTTATGTCGCGCAGCCGTGTACGCCACTCGGGCGTGTCGGCAGAGGTTAATTCCCAACCTAGAGGATCAATCCCTCGACATATCTGCCTTTGGCGGGCGTTTTTTAACGCGTCACTCCGTATCCATAAATGAGCTGTCGCCTGGCGCGATTTAACGAGATTTAACAGCGCTGAGAGACCTTGCGAGTACGGTCTTTTAGTCAGAACGACCAGTAGGCAGACGGTGCCCTCGGGAGCACGCTCGTTGCACTTTCCTACTTATCTCGAAGCCTGCCCATGTTGACTCATCATTACCGATACGACCCGTTGAATCGCTTGACTCATTCGGCAAATACTCAGCGTTTTTATCATCACTCACGCATGACGACTGAGATTCAGGGCACGGTGCGCTACAGCGTTTTTCAAAGTGGCGACACGGTATTGGCCCAGACACGCGCTGATGGTGAGGCCAGTGAATGCAGCTTATTGGCCTCAGGCATGCAGCGGTCGGTCTTGCAGGTGGTCAGCCCTGATGGCAGTCGCAGCGCTGCCTATAGCCCCTATGGCCATAGTTGCGAGCCTCCTGTGCTGGGGTTTAACGGCGAACGTGCCGACCCGGTCACGGGTCACTATCTATTGGGCAACGGCTATCGGGCGTTTAACCCGGTATTGATGCGCTTTAACAGCCCGGACAGTTGGAGCCCTTTTGGGCGAGGCGGGATTAACAGCTATGGCTATTGCGAGGGTGACCCTGTTAATCGAGTCGATCCGAGCGGGCATTTCTGGCGGCGATTAATCCGCGCAGTTACCGGGCTGGCGGGCAAGCGTTCAGCCGCAAAGCCGATAGCGCTCGCCGCGCCACCTCTTGCTTTGGCGAAAAGGGGGTATGAAGCACTGGAAGATTTCAGACAGTTGATACCGGACATCTACGTGGCGAGGCAGCAAGATGAATTTGGCAAATTCACCACGCAATTGGTCGCAGGCCATGGAAACATTTATACAACCCGTGGTGGCATAAGTTTCGGGTATATGCTCTCAGGGGACCGCCCCCTCGGTGCACCCATGCTCAGCAAACTGTTATCAAAGAAGGTGAGTTTTAAGGGCATTAAAGAAATAAATTTAGTGATGTGTCACTCGGCCGATTTAAAAGAGGCTTCATTTGCCCAGTACTTGGCAAATGATATGGGGCTTCCGGTCACCGGCTATTTGAACAAACCCTGTCGTATAGAGCCTGAATTTATCGCGGAACATGTGCCTCGAATCGAACCCTGGCCTAGAAGAGTATTACTTAAAGACGGCTTTGTTTTCGATCAAGCGAGGATTATCAGAGAGGGGGTGCAGGGTGGTTCCTACGATCCAGTACGGTTTCTACCTTCGCCCAGAAATGGCAGTTAGTGCCTGCGGGTTGAGGCCAAACACACAACATCAGGACTGACCGGGTTTTAACGCGCCTGCTTGCCTCAGGCGCGCGCGGCTCAGTGCGTCGTCAGACCGTCCAGCGATTTATCGACATAGGCTTTGGCCAGCTCCACCAAATGCGTCACCGATAACACCAGATCGCGCTGCAACCCGCTCAACCCCTTCCCCGCCTCATTCGCCGAAGCCCCCGCGCAGCGCAACAAGTCTGACGCTTGGGCCAAAGCCGCTTCTAAATTGACACTGTCGGGGATGGCATACGTGGGCATACCCGCGGGGCATAGAGGCTTAGGGGGGAGCAGGTAGTGGTCGAGGGCGCGATCAGCGGCGGCGCGGTCCAGCGACTGTGCATCGCGCTGAGCAGCATCGTGCAGGGTGAAACAGGGTGGGTCGGGGGTAATCTTTTTCATGGCACATCTCCCAATCAATCAAAGGAGCTGTCACCTGTCGCTACTAAACGAATGGGTGGCAGCCGTACGCAGGTTAGTAGACCGGTGATCAGGAAACCGGCGCACCCGAAGGCGCCCTGCGCACGGCCACCATAAAGTTTGGCCGAAAAAAAGCGCCTCGCTAAGGTGGCGCCTTGCGCCTGATCACATCGTCGAGCTACTAAACCCGACCGCTGATGGACAGCGATGGGCCGAGACTAGACCTCGAGATTGGCAGGCGCAAGCGAACGGGATTTTCTCGGAAGTTTCACCGGATTGAAAGGGACGCGTCGTACAAAGGACTGATTCGGGCGCTGTTTAAGTGCGCAACGACCTCTTATGGAGCACTGTGCGTTTTGTGACATGTGCACAGAGCTTAACGCGTGGTGCTTCCCACAAATGCTACCGATGTGCTCAACACGGTCGGTGCCCGATGTTACAGCCGTTTAAATTGCGTTTACGCGCGGGTTTGCTGCCCCGTTGACTAGACACTTTGCGACGTCGTTTTCAGGTGTTGTTGAATGGCCATTCAAGTTTAGGCATGGCAATTGCGTTGTGATTGCCAAGCCTCCTTGACCGGCGGCCAGAACAAGAGCCTGCGCCTGAGGCCATCACCCGCTTGTGTGAGGAGATACCGCGATGACGTCGTTCAACTCCGGGGCCCAACCCCAGAACCGTACGCCTCAATCCATCGGCTTTTTGCTGCTGGACAATTTCACGCTGATTTCACTGGCGTCAGCGATTGAACCCTTGCGCATGGCCAACCAGTTGTCAGGCCGTGAACTGTACCGCTGGAGCACCCTCAGCGCTGACGGCAGCCAAGTGTGGGCCAGCGACGGTCTGCAAGTGACCCCCGATGCCAGCATGTACAAGGCACCCGCGCTGGACATGGTGATCGTCTGCGGCGGTATTGGTATTCAGCGCACGGTGACCCGCGAGCATGTGTCCTGGCTGCAAAGTCAGGCACGCCAGTCGCGTCGCCTCGGCGCGGTGTGCACCGGCAGTTGGGCGCTGGCGTATGCCGGTTTGCTCGATGGTTTTGATTGCAGCGTGCATTGGGAATGCCTGGCGTCGATGCAAGAGGCCTTCCCGCGGGTGGCCATGAGCACGCGGTTGTTCACCCTTGATCGCACCCGTTTTACCAGTTCGGGCGGCACCGCGCCGCTGGACATGATGCTGCACTTGATCAGCCGCGATCATGGCCGGGAGTTGTCGGCGGCCATCTCGGAAATGTTTGTGTATGAACGCATTCGCAATGAACAGGATCACCAGCGAGTGCCGCTTAAACACATGCTGGGCACCAATCAGCCGAAGTTGCAGGAAATCGTCGCCCTGATGGAGGCCAATCTGGAAGAGCCGATTGATCTGGACGAGCTGGCGGTGTACGTGACGGTGTCACGGCGCCAGTTGGAACGGCTGTTTCAGAAGTATTTGCACTGTTCGCCGTCACGGTATTACCTCAAGTTGAGGTTGGTGCGGGCGCGTCAGTTACTCAAGCAAACGCCCATGTCGATTATCGAAGTGGCGGCGGTGTGCGGGTTTGTGTCGACGCCGCATTTTTCCAAGTGTTACCGCGAGTATTTCGGCATACCGCCACGCGATGAGCGCGTCGGTTCCAATACGGCTCAGCAGACTTCAACACTGGTGCCGATTACGCAGTCGCTGCTGCTGGCGCCTTTGGCTGGGCCGATGTCGGCGTTGCATCAGGCGCGCAACGAATCGACCTTTGCCAGTGTGAGAATTTAAAGCCCTTACAGGCCCCTTACTCTCAGTGGGGTGAGGGGTGCTGGAACTGCGCCAGGCCCGGCAGCAGGTGCCGGTCAATCGCCTCGCGTACGGCGGGCAAAATGGTTGCGCTGCCGGTGTAGAGCTTTTCGACCAGCCCCTTGAGCGCCTGCGCGCTGGTATCGTTCAAACCACAGACCACGGCTTTGCACGCCTCGTCGGCGCTGCCCGACACTTCAAACCCCAGTGAACGCAGTTGGTTAAGCAAGTCGTGCTGATCAATCAAATCCGCGTGCATCATGCTTTTTATCCTTCTGTGAAACGCGTTGGAGCTTTGATTCTGGTAGGGCTTTGGCAAAGCGGCAAGGGAGGTGTCCGGTTTGCCTAATTACGGGTCGTTTTGAGACTCGCTTAGCCCTTGAGCAACGCCGCGCACGCGACCTTGAACGCTTCATGCTGATACTTGTTCAGCGTGGCGGGCAGTTCGAAAGCGTGCTTTTTGAATTGTGCGTTGAGGGTTTGCGGTGACAGCAATTGCACGTCGCAATCGTCCAGCAACTGGAGGATGCCTTCAATTTTGAAGGTGGTCGGGCCGCCCGCGAACTCACCTTTTTTACTGCGCTTTTTGATCACCATGCGGGTGATGCCCTGGGCTTTTACAAACGCTGCCAGGTTGGCCGCAAAGGCTTTGACGCTGGCCGCGTCCTCATCGTCGTCGAGGGCGAGCTTTTTAGTGGCAACGGCCACGTGTTCCAGGTGGGGCGTTACCAGCGCGAAGATCGCTTCGCTGCCTTTGATTTCGATACCGCAAATAGTCATATAAAACCTGTGCTCATCAAGTCGAATGCCAATCCGTAGCAGCTGCCGAAGGCTGCGTCCGGCTGCGCAGCAGTCGTAAACCCACTGGGCACATTCTGCCTGCAAGGTTGCAATCTGCAGTTCTACGGCCGCTTCGCAGCCGGACGCAGCCTTCGGCAGCTGCTACGGGTATCAAATGCTGTGCTCACTCCTGGCCGATCGATTCCAGAAACTCTGAACGGTCGTCGCTGATGGCGGCCATGCAGTCATTCAGGGCGATGTTGTAGGTGTCTGTGCCGGCCGTGGCCGGGAACACCGCAATGGCGCAATCGGCGTCACGCTGATGCAGCCACAGCGCCTGCGCGGCTTTGATCTTGCTGATGATGTTATTGAGTTGGGTCGGATTTGAGCCGTACAGCGAGGTCATGCGCGCCTGCAGGGCTTCGTAGTTTTCGGTCAGCAATTGCTCGGCGGCATTTTTGCTGAACACGGAACACGCCAGAGTTTGCTGGTCGTTTTCGACGGCATCACACGGGTTGTAGTCGGCATCATCGGCTGCGTAGGCGCCGCTGGTGATCAACGCCAAGGCCAGGAGAATCGATTTCATTGCGGCTTCCTAATCCAGAGTTGGAGCCGATTCTGGCTGATGCGTCGGCCAATGAACAGCCAAGGCGCTGATTGACGCTTTCGGCAATCGCGCTGTCGCTTTTGCACCCGGCTGTTTTTGACCCCAAGCCTATGCTGGCCCCAAAGCGCCGGCAGACGATTCGGCGCAGCAATCGCCGATAAGGGGACGCCTGATGAGCCCAGCCGAGTTGCACGCAGACAGCATCGTTATCGACGGGCTGATCATTGCCAAATGGAACCGCGATTTGTTTGAAGACATGCGCAAGGGCGGCTTGACCGCTGCCAACTGCACCGTGTCGGTGTGGGAAGGGTTTCAGGCCACCATCAACAATATCGTCGCCAGCCAGACCCTCATTCGCGATAACAGTGATCTGGTGATCCCGGTCAAAACCACGGCCGACATTCGCCGCGCCAAGGAGCAGGGCAAGACCGGGATCATTTTTGGCTTTCAGAATGCCCATGCGTTTGAAGACCAATTGGGCTATATCGAGATCTTCAAGCAGCTGGGCGTGGGTGTGGTGCAGATGTGCTACAACACCCAGAATCTGGTGGGTACTGGCTGCTACGAACGCGATGGCGGACTGTCGGGGTTTGGTCGCGAAGTGGTGGCTGAAATGAACCGCGTGGGGATCATGTGCGACCTGTCCCATGTGGGTTCCACAACCTCTGAGGAGGTGATTCTGGCCTCAAAAAAACCGGTCTGCTATTCGCACTGCTTGCCGTCCGGCCTGAAAGAACATCCTCGTAACAAATCCGACGCCGAACTCAAATTTATTGCCGACCACGGTGGCTTTGTTGGCGTGACCATGTTCGCGCCGTTTCTGGCCAAGGGCATCGACTCAACCATTGACGACTACGCCGAAGCCATCGAGTACACGATGAATATCGTCGGTGAAGACGCGATCGGTATTGGCACCGATTTCACCCAGGGGCACGGTCAGGACTTTTTCGAAATGCTGACCCACGACAAGGGCTACGCCCGCCGTCTGACCAGCTTTGGCAAGATCATCAACCCGCTGGGCATCCGCACCGTGGGCGAGTTTCCCAACCTCACCGAAACCTTGCTCAAGCGCGGTCACAGCGAACGCGTGGTGCGCAAGATCATGGGCGAGAACTGGGTCGGCGTCCTCAAGGACGTTTGGGGCGAGTAACCCAAACACACTTTTTGCGTAGCAGCTGCCGAAGGCTGCGTTCGACTGCGAAGCAGTCGTAAACCCGTATTGCACAATTTTCCCGCAAGAGCGAGGCGTCTGGTTTTCGATCGCTTCGCGCTCGGACGCAGCCTTCGGCAGCTGCTACGGGACTCAATCATTTTTTGGAGTGTGATGTCATGGCTAAAATCGCCCCGCAATTGCCTATCGAAGTCGACAGCGAAACCGGCGTCTGGACCTCCGACGCGTTGCCCATGCTGTATGTGCCGCGTCACTTTTTCGTCAATAACCACATGGGCATCGAAGAGGTGCTGGGGGCCGAGGCTTATGCCGAGATTCTCTATAAGGCCGGTTACAAATCAGCCTGGCACTGGTGCGAAAAAGAAGCTGAATGCCACGGCCTTGAGGGCGTTGCGGTGTTCGAGCATTACATGAAGCGCCTGTCGCAACGGGGCTGGGGGCTGTTCACGCTGCTGGACATCGACCTCGATAAGGGTACGGCCACCATCAAGCTTGAACACTCTTGTTTCGTCTATGTGTACGGCAAGGTAGGGCGCAAGGTGGATTACATGTTCACGGGCTGGTTTGCCGGCGCGATGGATCAGATTCTGCACGCCCGGGGCAGCAGCCTTCGTACCGTGGCCGAGCAGGTGTACAGCGGTTCGGAAGAAGGCCACGACCACGGTCTGTTTATCGTCAAGCCGTTGTAAGCCGAGGATCGGGATATGGCGTTCGAAGCAATGTTTGAGCCGATCAAAATCGGCAAGCTGACCATCCGCAACCGCGTGCTGAGCACCGCTCACGCCGAGGTGTATGCCACCGACGGCGGCATGACCACCGAGCGTTATGTGCAGTACTACGAAGAAAAAGCCAAGGGCGGTATTGGCCTGGCGATTTGTGGCGGCTCTTCGGTGGTGGCCATCGACAGCCCGCAAGAGTGGTGGAGTTCGGTCAACCTGAGCACCGATCGCATCATCCCGCACTTCCAGAATTTGGCCGATGCCATGCACAAGCACGGCGCCAAGATCATGATCCAGATTACCCACATGGGCCGTCGCTCACGCTGGGACGGGTTCAACTGGCCGACCCTGATGTCACCCTCCGGCGTGCGTGAGCCGGTGCATCGGGCCACGTGCAAGACCATCGAGCCGGAAGAGATCTGGCGCATCATCGGCAATTACGCCAGCGCCGCAGGCCGGGCCAAGGCCGGTGGCCTTGACGGGGTGGAGCTGTCGGCGGTGCATCAGCACATGATTGACCAGTTCTGGAGCCCGCGTGTGAACAAGCGCACCGATGAATGGGGCGGCAGTTTTGAAAATCGCATGCGTTTTGGTCTCGAAGTGCTCAAGGCCGTGCGTGCTGAAGTCGGCCCGGATTTCTGCGTGGGCATCCGCCTGTGCGGCGATGAATTCCACCCCGACGGCCTCAGCCATGAAGACATGAAACAGATCGCCAAGTATTACGACGACACCGGCATGCTCGATTTTATCGGCGTGGTCGGTTCAGGCTGCGACACCCACAACACGCTGGCCAACGTGATCCCCAACATGAGTTATCCACCGGAGCCGTTTTTGCACTTGGCGGCGGGCATCAAGGAAGTGGTCAAGGCGCCGGTGTTGCACGCGCAAAACATCAAGGATCCGAATCAGGCGACCCGGATTCTGGAGGGCGGCTACGTCGACATGGTCGGCATGACCCGTGCGCATATCGCTGACCCGCACCTGATCGCCAAAATCAAAATGGGCCAGGTTGACCAGATCAAGCAGTGCGTGGGCGCCAACTATTGCATCGACCGTCAATATCAGGGGCTGGACGTGCTGTGCATTCAAAACGCCGCGACGTCGCGTGAATACATGGGCGTGCCGCACATCATTCAGAAAACCACCGGGCCTAAACGCAAGGTGGTGATCGTTGGCGCAGGGCCTGCGGGCATGGAAGCGGCGCGGGTGGCCGCCGAACGCGGGCATGACGTGACGCTTTTCGAGAAAAAAGACACGATTGGCGGGCAAATCACCACGGCCTCCAAAGCGCCACAGCGCGATCAAATGGCTGGCATCACGCGCTGGTTTCAATTGGAGCTGGCGCGCTTGAACGTCGATTTGCGGTTGGGCACGGCGGCGGATGTGCCGACGGTTCTGGACCTGCGCCCGGACATCGTAGTGCTGGCGGTCGGCGGCCACCCCTTTGTGGAACAGAACGAGCACTGGGGGGCGGCGCAAGGGCTGGTGGTGAGCAGTTGGGACGTGCTCGACGGTAAGGTCGCGCCGGGCAAAAACGTGTTGGTGTACGACACCATTTGCGAATTTACCGGTATGTCGGTGGCTGATTTTGCGGCGGACAAGGGCGCGCAGGTCGAGATTGTGACTGACGACACCAAGCCTGGCGTAGCGATTGGCGGTACGTCCTTCCCCACCTATTACCGCAGCCTGTACCCCAAAGAAGTGATCATGACCGGCGACATGATGCTGGAGAAGGTCTACCGCGAAGGCGACCAGTTGGTGGCCGTGCTGGAGAACGAATACACGGGGGCCAAAGAAGAGCGGGTGGTCGATCAAGTGATCATTGAAAACGGCGTGCGCCCGGATGAAGCGCTGTATTACGCGCTTAAACAGGACTCCCGCAACAAGGGCCAGATTGACGTTGAAGCGTTGTTCGCGATCAAGCCGCAGCCGTGTTTGGGTGAGGCGGGTGAGGGTTACTTGCTGTTTCGCATCGGTGACTGCGTGGCTCAGCGCAACGTGCATGCGGCGATCTATGACGCGCTGCGGTTGTGCAAGGATTTTTGAGTACACCGTGGCCCTCACCCTAACCCTCTCCCAGAGGGAGAGGGGGCCAATGTGTGGTGATCTTGAGTCCGAGTGCGGTCAGTCCCCTCTCCCTTTGGGAGAGGGTTAGGGTGAGGGTCATGTGACCCCACCGAATTTCAAGGGGAGCCCCCCATGCTGAATGTCCTACTGCCTCTGCTGCTTTTCGCCGCGCTCAGCCTGGCCATCATCGGCGCCTTTCGCCGTATCAAGCTGTGGCGCCAGGGTCGCCCGTCCAAAGTCGATCTGCTTGGCGGTCTGCTGGCCATGCCGCGTCGGTACATGGTCGACCTGCATCACGTCGTCGCCCGTGATAAATACATGGCCAACACCCACGTCGCCACGGCGGGGGGCTTTGTGTTGGCGGCACTGCTGGCCATATTGGTTCACGGCCTGGGCCTGCATAACCGCATCCTCGGCTACGCGTTGCTGTTCGCCACGGCGCTGATGTTCATTGGCGCACTATTCGTCTTCAAGCGCCGCCTCAATCCCCCCGCGCGCCTGTCCAAGGGCCCGTGGATGCGCCTGCCTAAAAGCTTGCTGGTGTTCTCGGCCAGTTTTTTCATCCTCACCTTGCCCGTCGCAGGGTTGCTGCCTGAAGGCTTTGGCGGCTGGATGTTGGCGGCAGTGTTGGCCGTGGGCGTGGCGTGGGGCGTGTCGGAAATGTTCTTGGGCATGACCTGGGGCGGGCCGATGAAGCACGCGTTTGCGGGTGCCCTGCATCTGGCTTGGCACCGCCGCGCCGAGCGCTTTGGTGGCGGTCGTTCCACAGGTTTAAAACCCCTGAACCTGAATGATCGCAGCGCGCCCTTGGGGGTCGAAAAACCCAAGGACTTCACCTGGAACCAACTGCTCGGTTTCGACGCCTGCGTGCAATGCGGCAAGTGCGAAGCTGCGTGTCCAGCATTCGCCGCAGGCCAGCCGCTCAATCCGAAAAAGCTGATTCAAGACATGGTCGTCGGGTTGGCGGGCGGCACAGATGCGCAGTTTGCCGGCAGCCCCTATCCCGGCAAGCCGATTGGCGAACATGGCGGCAACCCCCACCAACCCATCGTCAATGGCCTGGTCGACGCTGACACCTTGTGGTCGTGCACCACCTGCCGGGCCTGTGTTGAAGAGTGCCCGATGATGATCGAGCACGTGGACGCCATCGTCGACATGCGCCGCTTCCTCACCCTGGAAAAAGGCGCCACCCCGAACAACGGTGCACAGGTGCTCGATAACCTGATTGCCACGGACAACCCCGGCGGCTTTGCCCCCGGCGGACGGATGAACTGGGCGGCCGATTTGAGCCTCGACGTGATGCGCGATACCCCTGCGGTGGACGTGTTGTTTTGGGTGGGTGATGGTGCGTTTGATATGCGTAACCAGCGCACCTTGCGTGCGTTCGTCAAAGTGCTGAAAGCGGCGGGCGTGAACTTTGCGGTGCTGGGCCTGGAGGAACGCGACAGCGGTGACGTGGCCCGGCGGCTGGGCGATGAAGCCACGTTTCAGGGGCTGGCTAAACGCAATATCCAGACGCTGGCGCAGTACCGGTTCAATCGTATCGTCACCTGTGACCCGCACAGTTTCCATGTGCTGAAAAACGAATACGGCGCGTTTGGCGGCGACTACCAGGTACTCCATCACAGCACCTTTATGGCCGAACTGATCAAGGCCGGTTTATTGGATTTGAAGGCCGACACGGGCGGCAGCATGACCTATCACGACCCGTGTTACCTGGGCCGTTATAACGGCGAATACGAGGCACCGCGCACGGTGTTGCGTGCGCTGGGTATCGAGGTCAAGGAGATGCAGCGTTCGGGGTTTCGGTCGCGTTGCTGTGGCGGCGGCGGTGGGGCGCCGATCACCGACATCCCCGGCAAACAGCGCATTCCCGACATGCGCATGGACGATATTCGCGAGACGGGGGCCGAGCGGGTGGCGGTGGGCTGCCCGCAATGCACGGCGATGCTTGAAGGCGTGGTCGAGCCACGGCCGCAGATCAAGGACATTGCCGAGTGGGTGGCCGATGCCCTGATCGAGCCCGTTACGCCCGCCCAACCGGCTAAACGTCTGGAACCTGAGGTGATGGCATGAGTGATCTTATACGCCGTGACCCGCGTGCCGAGCGTATCGCGCGTAATCGTCTGCATCCGCTGCATGTTGCGATGCAACCGGCACAACAGCGCTGGATGGGGCCTAACGGGGTGATGCGCAGGAATGTTCATGGCGTCGGGTTTATCGGGCCCAACGGCATCAAACGCATAGACCGCAGCGGCGCGCAGCAGGTTGGCCTCAGCAAGCGCTCAGCCAGCATTGAGGTGCAGTTACCGCTGCACCAAGTGCCCGCCCCGGCGTTCTACATTGCCGTGGTGCCGGACATGGTGGGGGGGCGCTTGAGCAGCCACGACCGCGATGTGCTGGGGCTGGCCCGGCAACTGGCAGGTGCAGACGGTGCAGTGCTGGCGGTGGTGTGGGGTGACTGTAAAGAAACGGCCTTTGACCGGGCTGGCGTTGATCGATTGCTGGTGCTCGACAGTCACGGTTATGCCCCTGAGCAGCAGGTGCTGGGTTTACAGGCTGTGGATATTCAGTTTGCGCCTCGGCATTGGTTGTTGCCCGACAGCCGTGCCAGCGGCGGGGAGTTGGGGCGGCGTTTTGCGGCCCGTGTGGGCGAGCGGCCGGCTACGCGGGTATGGCAGGTCAAGGACGGTCAATGTATCGGCCGCGCCGGCGCGGGTTTGCAGGACGTGATGCGGGGGGTACCGCGCATCATTTTGGCGGCAGGGGAATGTGCAGAGCCGGTGAGTGATACACGCCACGAGGTCATTGGGGTGCAGTTATCCACAGCCGTGGTGCCGTGTTTGGCGCGAATCGAAGACTTAGGCGCGGTGGAGGTCGATCCGGCTGCCATACCCATGGCGGAAGCGGAATTTATTCTCAGCGGTGGCAATGGCGTTAAAGACTGGGCACTTTTCCACAGGGCGGCTGCAGCCTTGGGGGCGACGGAGGGTGCCTCCCGTGTGGCCGTGGACGATGGTTTTATGGGACGTGAGCAGCAGGTGGGTGCCAGTGGTACATGGGTGACCGCTCGGGTGTATGTGGCGGTCGGAATCAGTGGTGCGATCCAGCACCTGCAAGGGATTGGTGCCTGCGACAAAGTGGTGGCCATTAACCTGGACCCGGCTTGCGACATGGTCAAACGGGCGGATTTGTCAGTGATTGGGGAGGGTGCGGCGATTCTTCAGGCATTGATTGTGGCTGTGGATAAGTGGCGGCAAGAGATTAAGCGTGATGCAGCCTAGAAGCCCCTCACCCTAGCCCTCTCCCAGAGGGAGAGGGAACTGGTTCAAGGTGTTTTTGAGTCTGCATGCGGTCAGCCTCCTCTCCCAGAGGGAGAGGGAAATGGCTCACGGCGTTTTTGAGTCTGCATGCGGTCAGCCTCCTCTCCCAGAGGGAGAGGAATTGGTTCACGGTGTTCTTGAATCTGCATGCGGTCAGTCCCCTCTCCCTCCGGGAGAGGGCTAGGGTGAGGGGCTTTTGATTTGGAGACTAAAAAATGACCATCGCCACTGTTGCACTGGTATCCATCGGCGCGCACCCGGCTTCGGGCCGCCCTCGACGAGCCGAACACGATGCCCGTGCAGTCGAACTGGGCCTGCAATTGGCTGGGGATAACTTGCACGTGCTACACGCTGGCAACCCCCATGAGCCGGCATTACGGGCCTATCTGGGCATGGGCCTGTCTGAATTGCACGTGCTGGAACAGCCTGCGGGTGCCGATGCACTGCCAGCGTTAACGGACTATTTGCGTGAATCCGGTGTGCAACTGGTACTCGCCGGCAGTCAGGCCGAAACCGGCGAAGGATCGGGCATGCTGCCCTATCTGTTGGCCGAGCAATTGGGTTGGCCCTTGCTGGTGGGCATCGCGCACATTGAATCTATCCACAATGGTGTCGCGCTGGTGCTGCAAGCGCTGCCCCGTGGCCAACGTCGTCTTCTGAAAGTGCGCCTGCCCTTTATGGCCACTGTGGATAACGCCGCCCCCAAGGCCCGGCAAAGCGCTTATGGCCCAGCCACGCGGGGTAACGTTAATGTGGAAACCGTGGATGTGGTGCTGGAGGAGTTATCCACATCACCGCTTTTCCAACCTGCCAAGCCCCGCCCCAAGCGTTTGAAAGTGATTAAAGCGAAAAGTGGTGCAGAGCGCATGAAAGCAGCCACGGCCAAGGCCGTGGGTGGTTCTGGCCAAGTGCTCAAGGGTGTGACGGCAGAAGAGGGCGCCGAGGCCATTTTGAAGTTATTCATCGAGGAAGGTGTGATTCGCTGACTTGCCCACAAAGTCTGTTAGCGCTTATGTGGATAAGTTGTTTGCTGTCGGCTAAGCGCCATGCAGTCCGTGGCTTTCACGCTTCTGATCAAAAAATAGACAATTGACGTGATTATCCACTGCGTGACGGCTTAACCCTTGAATTATGGTGCTTTAAAAGGGTTTTCCACAATGAAGAGGGGCGGTGCATAAGTTGCGCACATTCTCTGTTGGCGGTTATGTGGATAAGGTGTTCGCTTGTGGCTGCAAGCCACGTATACCGTGGCTTACACCGAGTTGTACAAAAAATAGCCAATCGGCCTTCGAGCCTGAAATTGTCCACTTCCCCACAATTGCTGTGGGTGTGGCTGTGGATAAGATGTTGGTGAACCCCTGCGGCCCTTTGATTGCAGAGGGTGTAGCGGTCTGATTAAAAAATGACCAGCTGGCCGTAACAACTGGATATAAAGGCCCGTGACACGTGTATTGCGGCGTTTAATAGGTTCACGCTAAAAAAGCGCTTACATGTCTTGGGAATCACATTTATGACGGTTTTTATGCGTCCGGCTCGGCGTAGCGATGCGCGTGAGATTGCTCGCTTGTTTCAAATTTCGTCTGAAGGCTGTGCCGACTACATCTGGAGTCTGATCGCAGAGCCAGGGCAACCCTTGCTGGACGTAGGCGAGATGCGCTATGCCCGTGAGGGAGTTATTTTTTCTTACGAAAACTGTCAGATAGCCGAAGCTGAAGGTCAGGTCATCGGCATGATGCACTGTTTTGAAATGCGCCACGATCCTGAGGCTCAGCCTGAAACCGATGCGGTACTGGCCCCTTACGCGGATATGGAAATACCCGACACCCTTTATATTTCAAGCCTGGCGTTGCATGAGGGCTGGCGCAACCGTGGCTTAGGCCAGCAGTTTCTACAGCACGCCCATGCGCGGTGTGGTGAGTTGGGCCTCAAGGGCTTGAGTCTGATCGACTATGAAGCCAACAGCGGCGCCCGGCGCTTTTATGAGCGCCATGGATTCGAGATCGTCAAAACCTGCCAGATAACGCCCCACCCGCTGATTCGTGTCACCGGGCAGGCGCATTTGATGTATTGCCCGCAAGGTTAGCGCTATTGAGCTACTGCCCCTTTTAGGTACGGTGCGGGCGCAGCGCCCAAATTGTTGAGCAAGCGCTCGCTGTACCAGTCGATAAAGTTGACCACGCCAAACTCGTAGGTTTTGGAATACGGCCCCGGTTGGTAGGCGATGGAGTTGATACCGCGCTGGTTCTCTTCAGCGAGCCGGCGGTCTTGATCGTTGGTGGCGTCCCAGACTTTGCGCATCCGCTCTACGTCGTAATCCACCCCTTCGACCGCGTCCTTGTGCACCAGCCATTTGGTGGTCACGACGGTTTCTTGCGCACTGATGGGCCACACGGTGAACACAATGATGTGGTCGCCCATGCAGTGGTTCCACGAATGGGGCAGGTGCAGGATACGCATCGAGCCCAAATCCGGGTTTTTGATCCGGCCCATCAGTTTGGTGCAGCCCTGCTTGCCATCCAGCGTCATTGATACAGTGCCCTTGAGCAGGGGCATGCGCACGATGCGGTTACGCAGGCCGAAGCTGGCGTGGGCATAGGGAATCTTCTCGACGTCCCAGGCAGCAGCAGAAGCGGCTACATGGTCCTTGAACGCCTGATCGGCACGCGGGTCGGTGACGTCGTCCCACTCCAGCAGGGTTTTCAGCAGCTCAGGGTGTGACGCGTTGCAGTGGTAGCACTCGCGGTTGTTTTCCAGCACCAGTTTCCAATTGGCTTTTTCCACCAGGGTGGTTTGAATCGCCACTTTGGTGTTCTCCATGTCGTAGGGTTCCATGTAGTGATTCAGCGTGGCCAGAAACTCGTCAATGGCGGGCGGGTTCTCAGCCAGGCTGATAAAGACATAGCCGCCTGCGGTCTTCACGTTCACGGGTTTGAGGCCGTACTGCTTCATGTCGAAATCGGCGCCCATCTCTGTGCCGGCAAACAGCAGGCGCCCGTCCAGCTCGTAGGTCCACTGGTGGTAATGGCACACCAGCTTGGCCACTTTGCCTTTTTCGCTGGTACACAGCCGTGAACCACGATGGCGGCACACGTTATGAAAGGCATGCACTTGGCCCTCGGCACCGCGAATCACGATGATCGGGTTGTGGCCCACTTGCAGGGTCAGGAAGTTGCCCTTGGTCGGGATCTCGCAGGTCATACCGGCGATCAACCATTCCTTCTGGAAGATTTCCTGCATGTCGATCTCGAACAATCGCTCGTCGTTGTAGAACGGCTGCGGCAACGAAAACGTCCGTTCGCGGCTGTGCAGCATCTGGGCGGTGGCCAGGCGTGCGGGTTCCAGCGGGTCGCCCAGGCTCAGGGTGGCGGTGATGTCCATCGTTGTCGTCCTCATGGCCATCGGGTGTGGCCTGGCAGTGGCTGATCAGTTGCGCTGAGTGTGCGTTCAGCGCGTGGCGATGCCATATCTGCGGGCGACATGGCCCCATCTGTTGACGACGCGTGAGGGCCTGTTTTCAGGGGCTGGTCGCGATAAGTATGTGAATGTCGCGAATAGGTAAATGGTCGCCTCGGGGCCTGCGCAGAATCGCCAGCATGAGGCCGGTAGTCGGCCGTGGAGAAGCGCATGTCCAACAGCTTTCTGAACCCGGTAACCACCCAGACCTGGGCCAATGGCCGACACATCGTGCGTTGCGTCAAAGTGATTCAGGAAACCTGGGATGTGCGCACCTTTTGCTTCATGGCGGATCAGCCAATTCTGTTCTTTTTCAAGCCGGGGCAGTTCGTGACCCTGGAGCTGGAAATCGATGGCGAGGCGGTCATGCGTTCGTACACCATCTCAAGTTCGCCTTCGGTGCCGTACAGCTTTTCGGTGACCATCAAGCGCGTGCCGGGCGGGCGCGTGTCCAACTGGTTGCACGACACGCTGCAAGAAGGCCAGGAGCTGGCGGTGCATGGTCCGGTGGGGTTGTTCAACGCCATCGATGCACCAAGCCCCAAGGTGTTGTATTTGAGCGGTGGCGTGGGGATTACCCCGGTCATGTCGATGGCGCGCTGGTTTTACGACACTAACGCCAATGTCGACATGGTGTTTATCCACAGCGCCCGGTCGCCCAAAGACATCATTTACCACCGCGAGCTGGAGCACATGGCGTCGCGCATCGACAACTTCAGCTTGCACCTGATCTGTGAGAAGCACGGGTTGGGCGAACCTTGGGCGGGGTATCGCGGTTATTTGAATCACAAGATGCTCGATTTGATGGCCCCCGATTTCATGGAGCGCGAAGTGTTTTGCTGCGGGCCAACGCCTTACATGAATGCGGTCAAACGTCTGTTGGAAAGCAACGGCTTTGAGATGAGCCGTTATCACGAAGAGTCATTTGGCGCGACGCCGCCCGAAGCGCGGGCCGATGCGGTGGAACAGGCCGAGCAGGCGGCCGATGCGCCGGAGCTGGACGTGGCGGACTTGAATCAGGTGGAGTTCACCGCATCCGGTAAAAGCATCCGCGTCGGCCCGGCCGAAACGGTGCACGCGGCAGCGGCCAAGCTGGGTTTGTTGATTCCCAAGGCGTGCGGCATGGGCATTTGCGGCACCTGCAAAGTGCTCAAGCTGGGCGGCGATGTGGAGATGGAGCACAACGGCGGCATCACCGACGAAGACGTGGCAGAAGGCTACATCTTGTCGTGCTGTAGCGTGCCCAAAGGGGATGTGAGGATTGAATTCTGAACCCTATAGGAACAAAGGTTGGAAACCACAGTCTTTAGGGGGCTTAAAGGTGGGTGGCCGCTAGCTTAGCGGCTGACTTTTCTTTATCGTACGCGCCCTCTGAAACTGCTTGAGAACATCACCATGATTGAGTCATCCCTTAGCAAACTGGAACAACTGGTCAGCGATCTGGTTCAGCAAAAGCAAGAGCTGCTGGACACCAACGCGCAACTGAACGCTGAACTGGTTCAGGCCAAAGACGAAAACGAAAGCCTGCAACTGAGCCTGATGGAACAGGAAGAGAAGCAAGGCGCTACGGCTGCCCGTATTCAGGCACTGGTTGATCGCGCGAGCGTGAGCCCTGTCAACGCATGAGCGTGGACAGAGACGGTGTAAATGTCGTCTCGATTCTGGGTAACGACTACACGATCAAAGCGCCGGAGGGGGAGCAGCAAACCCTGATGGCCGCCACGGTCATGTTGAAGGCAGCCCTGGCCGAAACGAAAAGAAAGTACCCGAGCTTGATCGGGGACAAATTGTTGGTATTGGCCGCGTTGAACCTGTGTTCCCAGCAGATTGAATTGCAGCTGTGCCACAAACAGGAACTCGACCGTTATCAAGAGCAAGTCAGCGCCACGGTCGATGTGATTGAGCGAACCCTCGGACAAGTCTGATTATTCGCAAAACTCTGTAGCCGCTGCCGCAGGCTGCGATGGCTTGCGCAGCGACCCTAAGCTGTTGAAGGTCCTGTGGACCTTATCGCAGCCTTCGGCAGCGGCTACAGAGCACTGGCGCTTTACCCCGCCATCACTTCTCGAATATCGGCTGCCAGTTCCCGCACGCGGGTTTCTTCGGTGTCCCATGAGCACATAAAACGTGCGCCGCCTTTGCCGATAAAGGTGTAGAAGCGCCAGCCCTTGGCCGTCAGTGCCGCGACCGCCGGTTCTGACAGTTGCAGAAATACACCGTTGGCCTCGACCGGGAACATCAACTCAACCCCCGGAATATCACTGACCAGTTGGCTCAGCAACTGCGCGCAGTGGTTAGCGTGGCGCGAGTGTTTCAGCCAGGCATCGTTCTCCAGCAGGCCCACCCACGGGGCGGACAAAAAGCGCATCTTGGATGCCAACTGGCCGGCCTGTTTGCAGCGGTAGTCAAAGTCCACCGCCAGATCATGGTTGAAGAACAAAATCGCTTCGCCCACTGCCATGCCGTTTTTAGTCCCGCCGAAGCACAGCACATCGACCCCGGCTTTCCAGCTCAGGTCAGCCGGCGAGCAGCCGAGAAAGGCGCAGGCGTTGGAAAAACGTGCGCCATCCATGTGCAGCAACAGGCCCAATTCTTTACAGGTTGCGCTGATGGCGCGGATTTCTTCCGGGCGGTAAACGCTGCCCACTTCCGTGGCCTGGGTGATGGTCACCACACGCGGTTTTGGGTAGTGAATGTCTTTGCGCTTGAGGGCGATTTCACGGATGGACTCAGGTGTGATCTTGCCGTTTTCAGTGCGGGCAATCAGCAGTTTGGAACCGTTGGAAAAGAACTCCGGGGCGCCGCATTCGTCGGTCTCGACGTGGGCGGTTTCGGAGCAGATCACGCTGTGGAAGCTCTGGCACAGCGATGACAGGGCCAACGAGTTGGCCGCAGTGCCGTTAAAGGCAAAAAACACCTCGCAATCGGTCTCGAACAACGTGCGAAAGTCATTGGCGGCGCGCAGGGTCCACTCATCGTCGCCGTAGGAGCGCTGGTGGCCGTGGTTGGCTTTTTCCATGGCAGACCAGACTTCAGGGCAGATACCGGAGTAGTTGTCGCTGGCGAATTGTTGGCTCTTGTCAGTCATTTCCCGGTTCCTGGGTCGAAGATCGTGATGCACTTTATCCAAGAATTTGCCGGGTGCACAGACACGACTCAAGATGCGGAAAGATCCTACATCTAAGTAACCCTACATCGTGCTAAAACGCAGAACTGACTTTATTGACGGATTTGTTAATTGAGCTTGGTTTAACTGCGCAACTTTTTGCGCACTTTTATCTCATGTTTGTCATTTGATGAAACAACTAATGCTGTTTGCGCGGATGCACATGTATTCAACTTCGGGTGGGTGATCATCGTGAAGTTACGGGTTCATATCATCTCGTTAACAGCGTCACTGATATTGCCCGTTGCAACTCTTTGGCCTACAGGAGCCTGATGCATGATCAAGCGACCTCTACAAAACCCCAACGACCTCAATCTCAGACGCACCGATGCCAAAGTGGCGTTGGGTGTTTGCCCGTTAATGAAAAGCACCGTTCAACTGCTGCCCCTGCGTTACGGGCTGGTGGATAACCCGGCGCTCGACCCGTCCGCTGAAATCGCCATGCCTTACAGCCTGAAGAGTCGCCCGTTGGGCATTCGCCTGCTGCGCGATGGCTGGCTCTATGTGATCGACGACGGCAACGGCGAGTTAACTGAATACCGGGTCTATAACGGCGTGGTGGAGTCGATGCTGTTTCAGGGTAAGGAGGTGGTCGAGGACGAGCGCGAAGATCCGATCAAATCGCCGACGTTGATCTTCCCTAAAACCAGCACCTTGTATGTTGGGTATGCCGAGGTGCAATGGTCGGCCAACAAATGCCGACAAGTGATTAACGACCCCGCCGAGCGCAATCACTTTATGCAGGCCGTGGATCTGAGCCGGGCTGACTGCATCAAAGGCGCCAAGCACTTGCTCACGGAACCGATGGTCGATCGATGGCTGGCAGAGCACGCCACTCAGCAGCTGGAATATGAGCAGGATCAATTGGAGGCTAATGCTTCACTGGCAGAACACGCCGCCTTCAGTGAGCGGCGTCGTTTGCAGGCTGAGCTACCCGAGCATGAACGTCGCCCCTACCTGTGGGAAAACCCGCCGCGTTTTAGCTACTACTCCATTGCTCGTCTAAAAGGCGCTATTGAGCCGCAGTACCACTTCGACACGCTGTACCTGGTGCTCGATGACACCTTGGGCGTCTTGCGCGACTTGGCTAATTATCAGGATCAGGTCGCAGGCTGGGTCGGTGACTGGGCCAATGGCGGCGGCAATGACGGCGAGCAGGAAGGCCACAACGAACGCGATTACCTGCTGGCCTGCTACATCGAATCCCTCAGCCAATTGAGTGACCCCGATGTGTCGGTGCTGGCCGGAGCAACCGATGACCCGGCGATCAAGGCCATGTTTGCCGAGCTGGAAAACATGCCTGAGCCGGACCGAGGCGTGACCAAAGCGGCGATGCTGGAATACGTCAACAAAGGCGGGCTGATGACCCCGCCAGCGGGAAGCCCGGTGCCGGCGGATTTGCAGGTGTTGCGCGAAAGGGCAGAGGCGCAGGCGATAGGCGCGGCTCATTCAGGTGGTGCGGTCTATGAGCATGCACTCGGTGCGCTTGAAGATGTAGATAGACGTTATTACACGCCTACGCACTTTCGTTTATCCCCCGAGTTTTATATCAAGAAGCATTTCGAGGCTCTAATTGCGCTTGGCAAACTTCATGGCAAACGAATTACTGAGATTTTGTACGGTGCCAAATTCGGCCAACGTGGCGTTAATGATCTGATCGACCGGGAAGCCATGGACCGGGACCTGCTGGCTCACCGCACCGGGCTCGCTCGCTGGAATGACCTGCTTGAGCGCATCACCGCCGACCGCGTGGCGCTGACCACCACCTGCGGCTTTCACAACAACGCCTGGTACCTCGACCCGAAACTCAGTCAGCAGGAAGGTTTTGCCTTCACCCTTGAATATGCCTGCCTCAAAGACATTTGCCGCAGCGACGAAGCCTGCGATCAACTGTATGAATTCATCAAGCGCCATCCACAATTTAGCCGCCCGCTGTACTACACCTTGCCCTACAGCGAACAAACCGGTTTGTGGGTGCAATACGCCTTTTTGAATGCGGCGGGCATGACCGTGTTTAACAACACACGCGGGCTGATCGAGCAGCTGCGCAGCATTGAACATGGGCGTTTACCGGCCTTGGACGATCTGCCTGACAGCAAGCGTATCGTCGCCAACGCCGCGCAAAATAGCTTGGCGCCAGCCCTGAATCGCGGGCTGGAAAAACTGGTGGCCGAGTTTGCTGAGGTGTTCAAAGGGCAGCCCATGCCCGACCTTGATCAACTGTTTCGCAACCTGCCCTTTGCGTTGAAATCGAAAATTTTGCAGGCCGCTAAAACCGAAGGTGTGACGTTTAAATTTTCCACACCTGAAGAAAAAGCCAGCCTGCGCTACACGCTGGAAGAAGTACGCAAACAACGGGAAGAAATGAAGAAGCTTAAGCGCGAGCGTAAACAAGCCATCAGGAATGCGCGAAGCAAGGGGGGAAAGGGGCATACATCAGCCCAGTCGGTAGAAGCTCAGCAGAAGATTAATTATCTGAACTGGCAACTGGATTTGGGCGAAAAACGCCTGGCAGCGAGTATCAGCCCGATAGTGGAACTGCCGGATGAACATGCACGGCTGTTCGGCGCAACCCCAGAGCGCGCCGGGTTGACGGTGATCTTCCCGAACGAAGGCCAACGGCAAGCCGCCAGTTTGATGAGGGACTTTCGCGATGGCGTGAAAAATGCGCCGGCATTGAATGTGCTGGGGGATGGGGCGGCGTTATTGCTGTTTGTGGCGCAGGCGGTGAATTTGGCGCAGGTGGTAAATGATACAAGGGCATTCCCAGTAAGTGACAGGGATTGGAGTGCATTTAGAAGTGCTCTTATTGCGACAGCAGCGGAAGGTTTTGCAGCCGCGCAGGGTGTTTTTGATACGGCACTTAGTGCGCAGGCAAAAGCTTTGGGTGTCAGTCTGAAATCGAATACCCTCCTTGGTTTGCTAGTCACAATAGGTAAGTTGCATGTTGGGTTGGGGTTTGGAACTTATGTTTTTGGCTTGATTGCAGCGATCGTTAGTTTCAAAGGCTATCACGGCCAATGGTTACAAGCGGTGCGTAGTGGCAATCGTGGCGCACAGCAGGGTGCTGTTTTGTCGATGATTGGTTCAGGAGGCTTAGCACTTAGCAATACCTATGGTTTGTATAACACCACTAGAGCAAGCCTTAACGTACTGATGGCCGCTAAAGGTGCAGCCCGAGAAGCTGCGTGGGTTGCTTCAGGCACACGTCTGGCAACAGTGTTTTTTCGGACCAATTTGTTCGGTGGAATGTTCACTCTCTTGGAGTTGGGCGGAACTTGGTTATATAACCGCTACAACACCACCCCTCATGATGAGTGGTTACAAAGCACGCCATGGAGTCGCGATGCAGATAAGCGTAGAAGCTTGACTCTTATAGAGTTTCAGAACCATTTAACCAAACTTTTACAGGCCCCGTTCGTGCAGATTAAGGGCGTTTCTGGGGATTCGTTCTGGCTTAGTCTCTTGCCCAACACCAAGGTTGGTGAGATTTTTCTGATAGTTCCAGGTTTAAGTGTTGCGGATTTCCACGCTTCACTGGAGGGGAAAATAAGGAATAAATTATTTATAGGTGCTCAGCGTATTACAAAAATAATGCATGGCGGTCGTGAACGTCCTGCGGAGCAGCGGGAAGTGATCAGTGATGAAGTGTGCTTGGGTTTGCAGTTGGTGGTGAGTAATCAAAAAAAGATGGGGGATGGTGAGTCACTGATGTTGAAACTAATCTATCCGCGAAATCCTGAACCTGTTTTTGGCAAATTTTCAGAAGAATTATTGCTGGTGATTAATCTGCAATATTTCGATGAGAATGAACAAGTGATGGAGCAGACACGCTGTATCCGTTTCAATATTTTGGAGGAGGGGCGCTTTCCTTCAGCGGAATACTCAATAACTGTTCCAGAGACACCGCTGGTTGGTGTGGAAGTAACTGCATTGGACGTGTCGCAATGAGTGGGCCGGTAGAAAACAGCGCTTCTAATAATCGTGCGGGCGATGTCGAATATTTCCCCTCAGGTCGCCAAACTTATTTAGCCCCTTTGCCCTTGCCGACATTTGAGCATCCCTTCTGTCCCTATATCAGTGGATATAACGAGATCTTTCTAGATTTTGGCGGAGGTGAACCTAATGTTTTTTCCTATCAAATATGGCTGGGGGGGCCATTTACTTGCTCATTTTTAGTTGCTTTCGGGGGGCCTATATTAGGTGGTTTTTTGACGCTAATACTAGGGGACAGCGTAAGCGAAAGTTGGCAGTCGATGATTGGCATATTCTTGGCGTGTTGGGAATCAGCATTGGGAATGTGGCTCCTATCCTCAGCCATTTGTTTATTCGTTTGGTTCCAAGCCCACAACCTCTTCACCAAAGTGATCCCCACCCGTTTCAACCGCCAGCGCCGCGAAGTGTGTTTTATGCCCGATGGCGCTACTGAACCCTTATTCGTCCCCTGGGAATCCCTGTCAGCTTGGGTCGTGCAAGCACAAGGCGCCACCCAATATGGCGTCACCCGCCAATACGGCATGGGCATGGGGTTTGAGCATGAGGGCGAGTTGGTCCGGGTTGAATTCCAATGCGGCAGTTTGCAGTTGGCAATTTCCAACTGGGAGGCTGTTCGCGGCTATATGGAATATGAACTCAACGACCTCTCAACTCTTCAAGACCCCCTCGGACTGCAAGAACCCGGCGACCCGCCTCACGAAGGCCTTCACACGTTCCGCAATGCCCGCGCCGGTTTGCATCGGCGCTTGCGCGAAAAGGAAGTGGGCCGGATCTACGCTTTCTTTTGGTACGTCTACCACGTGATGACGCTGTGGACGCTGCCCAACCATTTAGTGGAATGGGAAATAAAACGCATCGCCAAAGTCGGCCGTCGGGCGTTACCGCCCGCCATGCAAGCATGGTCCGAGCCGTTGCCGCCCGAACAATGGGCCAAGCCCAGCAGTGAACTGTTGCGACTGAGCGCCAAGGTCAAAGCTCTGATCAAACGCTACCCGCGTACGCCGATTACTGAGATATATGCCGAGGTGTATCGCAATGACAGTAGAGCTTAAAAGTAAATCCGGGGCTAAACGTGCGGGCGATGTCGAATATTTCCCCTCAGGTCGCCAAACTTATTTAGCCCCCTTGCCATTGCCGACAAGTGAGCATCCCTTCTGTCCCTATATCAGTGGATATAACGAGACCTTTCTAGATTTTGGAGGAGGGGAGCCCAATGTATTTTCCTATCAGTTGTGGTTGGGGGTACCGTTTACTGGTGCATGTATCGTTGCTTTTGGATTTCCACTCCTTGCTGGTTTTCTTTTTGCTGTATTGGGGAGCAATGCTGAGGAGATTTACCATGCGATAATTGGTTGTTTTTTTGCAGCTTGGAGATATGCAGTTGTCATGTGGCTGCTAGGAACTTTTATATTCCTTTTAGTCTGGTTCCAAGCCCACAATCTCTTCACCAAAGTCATCCCCACCCGTTTCAATCGTCAGCGCCGCGAAGTGTGTTTTATGCCCGATGGCGCGACTGAACCCTTATTCGTCCCCTGGGAATCTCTCTCCGCATGGGTCGTGCAAGCACAAGGCGCCACCCAATATGGCGTCATCCGCCAATACGGCATGGGCATGGGGTTTGAGCATGAGGGTGAGTTAGTCCGGGTCGAGTTCCAGTGTGGCAGTGTGCAGTTGGCGATTTCCAACTGGGAGGCTGTTCGCGGGTATATGGAATATGAACTCAACGACCTCTCTACCCTTCAAGATCCCCTCGGACTGCAAGAGCCCGGCGACCCGCCTCACGAAGGGCTTCACACCTTCCGCAATGCCCGCACCGGTTTGCATCGGCGCTTGCGCGAAAAGGAAGTGGGCCGGATCTACGCTTTCTTTTGGTACGTCTACCACGTGATGACGCTGTGGACGCTGCCCAATCGTTTGGTGGAATGGGAGATAAAACGCATCGCCAAAGTCGGCCGTCGGGCGTTACCGCCCGCCATGCAAGCATGGTCCGAGCCGTTGCCGCCTGAACAATGGGCCAAGCCCAGCAGTGAATTGTTGCGACTGAGCGCCAAGGTCAAAGCCCTGTGCAAACGCTACCCGCGCACACCTATTACAGAGATCTTTGCCGAGGTGTATCGCAATGACAGTCGGACTTAAAAGTAAATCCGGGGCTAAACGTGCGGGCGATGTCGAATTTTTCCCTTCTGGTCGTCAAACTTATTTAGCCCCCTTGCCCTTGCCGACAAGTGAGCATCCCTTCTGTCCCTATATCAGTGCTTATAACGACACTTTTATGGATTTTGGAGGCGGCGGGCCTAAAGTATTCACTTATCAATTTAATTTGGGAGTTCCATTTACATTCGTCTGGTTGGTTGCATTCGGTTTTCCGTTATTAACCTTTCTCATTATTCTTATGGTTGGTGAGACTAATGTCAGGGATAGTTTTCAATTTGCATTGGAATTCTTTCATGTAATGTGGCCGCAAGCGTTAGGGATGGGACTATGCCTTTCAGTAGTGTTACTTATCATCTGGCTCTACCATCACAACCTCTTCCCCAAAGTTATCCCCACCCGTTTCAATCGTCAGCGCCGCGAAGTGTGTTTTATGCCCGATGGCGCTACTGAACCCTTATTCGTCCCCTGGGAATCGCTATCCGCGTGGGTCGTACAAGCACAAGGCGCGAGTCAATACGGTGTCATCCGCCAATACGGTATGGGCATGGGGTTTGAGCATGAGGGCGAGTTAGTCCGGGTTGAATTCCAATGCGGCAGTTTGCAGTTGGCAATTTCCAACTGGGAGGCTGTTCGCGGCTATATGGAATATGAACTCAACGACCTCTCTACCCTTCAAGATCCCCTAGGACTGCAAGAGCCCGGCGACCCGCCTCACGAAGGCTTTCATACCTTCCGCAATGCCCGCGCCGGTTTGCATCGGCGCTTGCGCGATAAGGAAGTGGGCCGGATCTACGCTTTCTTTTGGTACGTCTACCACGTGATGACGCTGTGGACGCTGCCCAATCGTTTGGTGGAATGGGAAATAAAACGCATCGCCAAAGTCGGCCGCCGGGCGTTGCCGCCCGCCATGCAAGCATGGTCCGAGCCGTTGCCGCCCGAACAATGGGCCAAGCCCAGCAGTGAACTGTTGCGACTGAGCGCCAAGGTCAAAGCCCTGATCAAACGCTACCCGCGTACGCCGATTACTGAGATTTATGCCGAGGTGTATCGCAACGAGCCAAAGCCGCCGCGCAGCGCTTGAGTGTGTGAAGAGGGCGCACAGGTGGGCCATGTCGTAAACGCACCATTGCGTGGCGTCCGTGGGCATTTGATGCTTGCGCACCCGCCCTACCATCGGTCTCAACGGGCTATAGCCCCACAGACCAAGGGCGCGCTGGCGCTGGGAGAATCGTCATGTTCAGCAAGCAGGATCAGATTCAGGGTTACGACGACGCTTTGTTGGCCGCGATGAAGGCCGAAGATCAGCGTCAGGAAGACCATATTGAGTTGATCGCTTCGGAAAACTACACCAGTCAGCGGGTGATGGAGGCACAAGGCAGCGGCCTGACCAACAAGTATGCCGAAGGCTACCCCGGCAAGCGCTATTACGGCGGTTGTGAGCATGTGGATAAAGTCGAGCAGTTGGCCATCGACCGCGCCAAGCAGTTGTTCGGGGCCGATTACGCCAACGTGCAGCCGCACTCCGGCAGTCAGGCCAACGCGGCGGTGTATCTGGCATTGCTGAATGCGGGCGATACGGTGCTGGGCATGAGTCTGGCCCACGGCGGGCATTTGACCCACGGCGCCAGTGTCAGCTTCTCCGGCAAGCTGTACAACGCGGTGCAGTACGGTATCGACACCGCCACCGGTTTGATTGATTACGACGAGGTGGAGCGACTCGCCGTCGAGCATCAACCGAAGATGATCATTGCCGGCTTTTCGGCTTACTCCAAAACCCTCGACTTCCCACGTTTTCGTCAGATTGCGGACAAAGTCGGTGCCTATCTGTTTGTCGATATGGCCCACGTTGCCGGTCTGGTGGCGGCGGGCCTGTACCCGAACCCGCTGCCCTACGCGGATGTCGTGACCACCACCACCCACAAAACCCTGCGCGGGCCTCGCGGCGGGCTGATTCTGGCCAAGGCCAATGAAGCGCTGGAGAAGAAATTCAATTCAGCGGTGTTCCCCGGCGGGCAGGGCGGCCCGTTGATGCACGTGATCGCGGCCAAGGCGGTGTGCTTTAAAGAGGCGCTGGAGCCAGGCTTTAAAACCTATCAAAAACAGGTCATCGACAATGCTCAGGTGATGGCCGATGTGTTTATCAAACGCGGCTATGACGTGGTATCGGGCGGCACGGACAACCATCTGTTTCTGGTCAGCCTGATCCGTCAGGGCCTGACCGGCAAAGACGCTGACGCCGCAATGGGCCGGGCCCATATCACGGTGAATAAAAACGCAGTGCCCAACGACCCGCAATCGCCGTTTGTGACTTCGGGCCTGCGTATCGGCACCCCGGCGGTCACGACCCGCGGTTTCAAAGTAGCGCAGTGCACGGAGCTGGCAGGCTGGATGTGCGACATCCTCGATCACCTCGGCGATGCCGATATCGAGGCCGATGTGGCGCGTCAGGTGACGTCGCTGTGCAAAGACTTTCCGGTTTATCGCTGAGCGCGGTTTTGGAGTAATCCCTATGCAACGGTACTCAGGCTTCGGCCTCTTCAAACACTCCCTCAGCCACCACGAAAACTGGCAGAAGATGTGGCGCACACCGACCCCGAAAAAGGTGTATGACGTGATCATTGTCGGCGGTGGCGGTCACGGGTTGGCCACGGCTTATTACTTGGCCAAAGAGCACGGCATCACCAATGTGGCCGTGGTCGAAAAAGGCTGGTTGGGCGGGGGTAACACCGCGCGCAACACCACCATCGTGCGTTCCAACTATTTGTGGGACGAGTCGGCGCATCTGTACGAACACGCGATGAAGTTGTGGGAAGGTCTGTCGCAAGACTTGAACTACAACGTGATGTTTTCCCAGCGCGGTGTCTACAACCTGTGTCACACCTTGCAAGACATGCGCGACTCCGAGCGCCGGGTCAGCGCCAACCGCCTTAACGGGGTGGACGGTGAGCTGCTCAATGGCAAGCAAGTGGCGGACGAAATTCCCTACCTCGATTGCTCCAAAAATACCCGCTACCCGATTATCGGCGCCACTGTGCAACGGCGCGGCGGCGTGGCCCGACACGATGCCGTGGCCTGGGGCTTTGCCCGTGCCGCGGATGCACTGGGCGTGGACTTGATTCAGCAAACCGAAGTGCTGGGTTTTCGCAAAGAAAACGGCGTGTGCATCGGTGTTGAAACCAGCAAGGGTTTTATTGGTGCCAAGCGCGTGGGCGTGGTCACGGCCGGTAACTCGGGGCATATGGCGCGTCAGGCCGGCTTTCGTTTGCCCATTGAATCGCACCCGCTGCAAGCGTTGGTCTCTGAGCCGATCAAGCCGATTATCGACAGCGTGATCATGTCCAACGCCGTGCACGGTTATATCAGCCAATCCGACAAGGGTGACCTGGTCATTGGTGCCGGTATCGACGGCTGGGTTGGCTACGGTCAGCGCGGGTCATACCCGGTGATCGAGCACACCATTCAGGCGATTGTGGAAATGTTTCCGGTGTTGTCCCGCGTGCGCATGAACCGCCAATGGGGCGGCATCGTCGACACCACCCCGGATGCCTGCCCGATCATCTCCAAAACCCCGGTGCCGAATTTGTTCTTCAACTGCGGCTGGGGCACGGGTGGCTTCAAGGCCACACCGGGCTCGGGCAACGTGTTTGCCGCCAGTTTGGCCAAAGGCGAAATGCACCCGCTGGCGGCACCGTTTTCCATTGACCGGTTTTACAACGGCGCCCTTATTGACGAACACGGCGCTGCCGCGGTCGCGCACTAACAGGAGAATCACCCATGTTGCATATCTTCTGTCCTCATTGCGGCGAACTGCGCTCCGAAGAAGAATTTCACGCCAGTGGCCAGGCGCACATTCCGCGCCCGCTCGATCCCAATGCCTGCACCGACAAGGAGTGGGGCGATTACATGTTCTTCCGCGATAACCCGCGTGGCCTGCATCACGAGCTGTGGAACCACGTGGCCGGTTGCCGTCAGTTTTTCAACGCCACGCGCAACACCGTGACGTACGAGATTCTTGAAACCTACCTGATCGGCACCCAGCCGCAGTTCACCGAACAGGCCGCGCCCGTCGCGCCAACCGCCACCCGCGAGCAGGGAGAAAAGGTATGACTCAGACCCATCGCTTGCCCAACGGCGGCCGCGTCGATCGCACCAAAGTGCTGACATTCACCTTCAATGGCCAATCGTACAAAGGCTACGAAGGCGACACACTGGCGGCTGCATTGCTGGCCAATGGCGTGGACGTGATCGGCCGCAGCTTTAAATACTCCCGCCCCCGGGGTATCTATGCCGCAGGCGCTGAAGAGCCCAATGCGGTGCTGCAGATTGGCGCCACTGAAGGGACACAAATCCCCAACGTGCGCGCCACCCAGCAAGCCTTGTATCAAGGTCTGGTGGCCACCAGCACCAATGGCTGGCCGAACGTCAACAATGACGTGATGGGCATTCTTGGCAAGGTCGGCGGCAAATTGATGCCGCCGGGCTTCTACTACAAAACCTTTATGTACCCGCAGTCGTTCTGGATGACATACGAAAAGTACATCCGTAAGGCGGCCGGGCTGGGCCGCTCGCCGACCCAGAATGATCCTGACACCTACGACAACATGAACCACCATTGCGACGTGCTGGTTGTCGGCGCCGGGCCTGCCGGGTTGGCGGCGGCTTTGGCAGCGGCTCGCAGCGGTGCGCGAGTGATCGTGGCGGATGAGCAGGAGGAGTTTGGCGGCAGTCTGCTCGACAGCCGTGAAAGCCTGGACGGCAAACCGGCGATGGACTGGGTGGCTGAGGTGATGGCTGAACTCACAGCGCTACCGGATGTAGTGCTGTTGCCTCGGGCGACGGTGAACGGCTATCACGACCATAACTTTCTGACCATTCACGAACGCCTGACTGACCATCTGGGTGACCGGGCGCCGATTGGCCAGGTGCGTCAGCGTCTGCACCGGGTGCGCGCCAAGCGCGTGGTGCTGGCGACGGGGGCGTGTGAGCGCCCGCTGGTGTACGGCAACAACGACGTGCCGGGCAATATGCTGGCGGGGGCGGTGTCGACGTATGTCCGTCGCTATGGCGTGGCACCGGGCAAAAAACTGGTGCTGAGCACCAACAATGATCACGCCTATCGCGTGGCGTTGGACTGGCTCGATGCAGGTCGAAACGTGGTGGCAGTGGCCGATGCTCGGGGTAATCCACGGGGTGCGCTGGTCGAAGAAGCACGGGCCAAGGGCATCCGCATTCTGACCGGCAGTGCAGTGATTGAAGCGCGCGGCAGTAAGCACGTGACCGCTGCGCGGGTGGCGGCGATTGATCTTAAACAGAACAGCGTGACCAGCCCCGGCGAATGGCTGGAGTGCGATTTGGTGGCCACGTCGGGGGGCTACAGCCCGGTGGTGCATTTGGCTTCTCACTTGGGCGGCAAGCCGACCTGGCGTGAAGATATTCTCGGTTTTGTCCCCGGCGACGCGCCGCAAAAGCGCGTGTGTGTAGGCGGCATCAACGGCGTGTATGGCTTGGGCGACAGCCTGGCCGATGGCTTTGAAGGCGGTGTGCGTGCGGCCAGCGAAGCGGGGTTCAAGGCGGTCGAGGGCGTGCTGCCCAAGGCCCTGAATCATTACGAAGAAGCGACGTTGGCGCTGTTCCATGTGCCCCATGAAAAAGGCACGGCGCGGGCACCGAAGCAATTTGTCGACTTGCAAAACGACGTCACCGCAGCGGCCATCGAGCTGGCGACCCGTGAAGGGTTTGAGTCGGTGGAGCACGTTAAACGCTATACCGCGCTGGGGTTTGGCACCGATCAGGGCAAGCTGGGCAACGTCAACGGGCTGGCGATTGCCGCTCGCTCGCTGAACGTGACCATTGCACAAATGGGCACCACCATGTTCCGCCCCAACTACACGCCGGTGACGTTTGGCGCGATTGTGGGGCGTCATTGCGGGCATATCTTTGAGCCGGTGCGCTACACCGCGCTGCAAGCCTGGCACGTCAAGCAAGGTGCCGAGTTTGAAGATGTCGGCCAATGGAAGCGCCCGTGGTACTTCCCGCGCAACGGCGAAGATATGCAGGCGGCAGTGCAGCGCGAATGCAAGGCGGTGCGTGACAGCGTCGGCATTCTGGATGCGTCCACACTGGGCAAAATCGACATTCAAGGTCCGGATGCGCGAGAGTTTCTCAACCGTGTCTACACCAACGCGTGGACCAAACTCGACGTGGGCAAAGCCCGTTACGGGCTGATGTGCAAAGAAGACGGCATGGTCTTCGATGACGGCGTGACCGCGTGTTTGGCCGACAACCATTTTGTGATGACCACCACCACGGGCGGCGCGGCCCGTGTGTTGCAGTGGCTGGAAATTTATCAACAGACCGAATGGCCGGAGTTGAAGGTGTATTTCACCTCTGTCACCGACCATTACGCGACGCTGACCTTGTCTGGCCCTAACAGCCGCAAGCTGCTGAGCGAAGTGACTGACATTGATCTGGACCGTGAAGCGTTTCCGTTTATGACGTGGAAAGAAGGCCTGGTCGGCGGTGTGCCGGCGCGGGTGTTCCGTATCTCATTTACCGGCGAACTGTCTTACGAGGTCAATATCCAGGCTGACTACGCGATGGGCGTGCTGGAGAAAATTGTCGAGGCGGGTAAGGCGTACAACCTGACGCCGTATGGCACCGAAACCATGCACGTGCTGCGTGCCGAGAAGGGTTTCATCATCGTCGGTCAGGACACCGACGGCTCCATGACCCCGGACGATTTGAACATGGGCTGGTGTGTGGGCCGCACCAAACCGTTTTCGTGGATCGGCTGGCGCGGCATGAACCGCGAAGACTGTGTACGTGAGCAGCGCAAGCAACTGGTGGGCCTCAAGCCGATTGATCCGGGCAAATGGCTGCCGGAGGGCGCGCAGCTGGTGTTCGATCCCAAACAAGCGATCCCGATGACGATGGTCGGCCACGTGACATCCAGCTACGCCCACAACTCGTTGGGGTATTCGTTTGCGATGGGTGTGGTCAAGGGTGGGCTCAAGCGCATCGGCGAGCGGGTGTTCTCGCCTCAAGTGGATGGCAGCGTGATCGAAGCTGAAATTGTGTCTTCGGTGTTCTTCGACCCGAAAGGCGAACGGCAGAATATTTGAATGGGTGATCACATGACCACAGCCAATGTTTACCAACAACGCCCGGAGCCGGGTGCAAAAGCCGAATCGTCGTTGCACCACACCGACCTTTCGAAGCTGATCGGCAAAGGCCGGCAAAACCCCGGTGTAACGGTGCGCGAGAAAAAACTGCTGGGCCATTTGACCCTGCGCGGCGATGCCAAGGACCCGGCTTTTGCCGAAGGTGTGCACAAGGCGCTGGGCCTGGAATTACCGGTGGCTTTGAGTTTGGTGGCTAAAGGTGACTCTTCGTTGCAATGGATGGGGCCTGATGAATGGTTGCTGATCGTTCCCGGTGGGCAAGAGTTTGCCGCGGAGCAAGCGCTGCGGGCGGCGCTGGCGGGACTGCATATTTCTGTGGTCAACGTCAGTGGCGGCCAGCAGTTGCTGGAACTGAGCGGGCCGAAGGTGCGCGAGGTGCTGATGAAGTCCACCAGTTATGACGTGCACCCGGACAACTTTGCGGTGGGTAAAGCAGTGGGCACGGTGTTTGCCAAGTCGCAGTTGGTGATTCGCCACACCGCTGAAGACACATGGGAGCTGCTGATTCGGCGCAGCTTTTCGGAGTATTGGTGGCTATGGTTGCAGGATGCGGCAGCTGAGTTTGGGCTGAGCGTTGAGGCCTGAGTGAAGGCCGGCCCTCACCCCAACCCTCTCCCGGAGGGAGAGGGGGCTAATGTGTGGCGTTGCATACATTTGCTTTTGCTCTAAGTCCCCTCTCCCTCTGGGAGAGGGTTAGGGTGAGGGGCTTTTGCGTTTCATATCAAAACTACAAGGGACTCCCTCATGAGCCGTGCCCCCGACACCTGGATTCTCACCGCCGATTGCCCAAGCATGCTGGGCACCGTGGATGCGGTGACGCGTTACTTGTTCGAACACCGTTGCTACGTCACCGAGCACCATTCCTTTGATGACCAGCGCTCCGGTCGCTTTTTTATTCGGGTCGAGTTCCGCCAGCCTGACGGGTTCAACGAAGGTGAGTTCCGCGCCGGCTTGCAGGAGCGTAGCCAGGCCTTCGGCATGACCTTCGAACTGACGCCCCCGCACCATCGCCCTAAAGTGGTGATCATGGTGTCCAAGGCCGATCACTGCCTCAACGACCTTCTTTACCGCCAGCGCATCGGCCAATTGTCGATGGACGTGGTGGCCGTGGTGTCCAATCACCCGGACCTCGAACCCCTGGCCCAATGGCACGGCATTCCCTACCACCACTTTGCCCTCGACCCGGCCAACAAACCCGCGCAAGAGGCCAAGGTGTGGCAAGTGATCGAAGACACCGGCGCCGAACTGGTCATTCTCGCGCGCTACATGCAAGTGCTGTCACCCGAGCTGTGCCGCAAGCTGGACGGCAAAGCGATCAACATCCATCACTCACTGCTGCCCGGCTTCAAGGGTGCCAAGCCCTATCACCAGGCCTACGAGAAAGGGGTCAAGCTGGTGGGGGCGACCGCGCACTACATCAACAACGACCTGGACGAAGGCCCGATCATTGCGCAAGGCGTTGAGGTGGTCGATCACAGCCACTACCCCGAAGACTTGATCGCCAAAGGCCGCGATATTGAAGCCCAGACCTTGGCACGAGGAGTGGGTTATCACATCGAACGGCGCGTTTTCCTAAATGGAGGTCGTACGGTGGTCCTCTGATCACCGGCACAGGTTCTAAGCTGCAGGCAGATCGGCTTGCGGCGTACCGCTGTCGATCCCCCCTCCAACAATAACAAGGGTGAACTCGATGGCTGACAATCGCGGTGTGGTGTACCTGGGCAATGGCCAGGTTGAAGTGCAGAGCATTCCTTTTCCGAAGATGCAAAACCCTCAAGGCAAACCCATTCACCACGGCGTGATTCTGCGTGTGGTGTCGACCAATATCTGTGGTTCCGATCAGCACATGGTGCGGGGGCGCACCACGGCGCAAACCGGGCTGGTGCTGGGCCATGAGATCACTGGCGAGGTGATTGAAGCCGGGCGTGATGTGGAACATTTGAAGGTCGGCGATTTGGTGTCGGTGCCGTTCAACGTGGCGTGCGGGCGCTGCCGCAGTTGCAAGGAGCAAAACACTGGCGTGTGCCTGACCGTCAACCCGGCCCGTCCCGGCGGCGCCTATGGTTACGTGGACATGGGCGATTGGGTCGGCGGCCAGGCTGAATATGTATTGGTGCCGTATGCCGATTTCAATCTGCTCAAACTGCCTGACCGCGATGCAGCGATGGAAAAAATCCGCGATCTGACCTGCCTCTCCGACATTCTACCCACCGGCTACCACGGCGCAGTGACTGCGGGCGTGGGGCCGGGCAGCACGGTGTATATCGCCGGTGCCGGCCCGGTTGGGCTGGCTGCCGCGGCTTCGGCGCGCTTGCTCGGCGCGGCAGTGGTGATAGTCGGTGATGTGAACCCGATCCGTCTGGCCCACGCCAAGGCGCAGGGGTTTGAAATTGCCGATCTGTCCAAAGACACCCCGTTGCACGAGCAAATTGCCGAGTTACTGGGTGAGCCGGAAGTAGATTGTGCGGTTGATGCGGTGGGCTTTGAAGCCCGTGGTCATGGCCATGACGGGGTTAAACACGAAGCGCCCGCCACTGTGCTCAACTCACTGATGGGTGTGGTACGGGTGGCGGGCAAAATTGGTATTCCGGGGCTGTATGTGACTGAAGATCCGGGAGCCGTGGACGCTGCTGCGAAAATGGGCAGCTTGAGCATCCGCTTCGGACTGGGCTGGGCCAAGTCCCACAGCTTCCATACGGGCCAGACACCGGTGATGAAGTACAACCGCCAACTGATGCAGGCGATCATGTGGGACCGGATCAAGATTGCCGATATTGTCGGCGTCGAAGTGATTAGCCTGGACGATGCGCCGCGCGGCTATGGCGAATTTGATGCCGGGGTGCCGAAGAAGTTTGTGATTGATCCGCACCGGTTGTTCAGTCAGTAAGAGCCGCTGAAAAACAGCACTCCGGGACGAGCGGAGTGCTGAAAATTTGAGATGAAAATTTACTCACAGAAGGGCGTTTGTTTAGTCGACGGCTCTAATGTTGTCACGCTTGCCCTCAGATAAAGGCGGCTTGGGGCGATTTGAATGAGGCGATAATATAACGGCATTGTAGTAACTGGGTGGGCTGGTGGCTTCATTATAAGAGGGTGGCGGTAGACTCTGTTGCTGCCAGCGCGGTGTCGATTGTTGGCGGGCAATACTATTTTGACTCGTGGTTGAAGCGCGGTTGGTCACCCCAAAATGAGCCCTGAGGGCTTCATACATCTCGTCACCGGGTTGAAGATTTATGCCTGCACGCCTTTGGCGTTGAACGGGTGGTGTATTGGGTACGGACCCTGAAGGCTCTATCAAGTTCTGACTTGTGCGAGGGGTAATCGTATCGAGTGAAACATCTGAAAGTGAGCCGGAAGGTGAGTTCGAAAGTGACCGGGAACCAAATTCAGTTAACGACGTGTTTGAGCCGACTCTTGATAAAGGTTGAGTATTCGCAAGCGTGACCACGCTGTTTCTTGTTGTCCATGCCGGTGTTTTTAAACGGACTATAAGTTTTGAAAGTTTTGGTGGTATTGGAATATGTCCCGTCGGATCAACTTTGTTTGCAGGATCACCTCCGCAATACGCATACGCATTGATCCCGCCTTCAGCAAACGGACTTAAATTGTCGGGGCTGTTAAATCGCATCAATACCGGGTTGAACGCTCGATAACCCTGGCCCAATAGATAATGCCCGGTCAACGGGTCAGGTCGCTCGCCGTTGAAGCCACACACGCCGGGCAGCGTTTTTAAATACCTTTGATGACCGTAGGGTGTATAGGCGAGTGCCTGTTGAGTGCCGTCCGTACGGACGCTCTGCAGCACAGACGTTTGCATGTCTGTGGCCAGTAATGTGCAAGTGGTACCGTTTTGTTGAAGCGCTAAAGGTTGTGCGTCGTATTCGAACAGTCGGTTTGTACGTTCGTCTTCAACCTCGGTTGCGAGACGGGTTTGGTTGTAGAAGAGCAGCGTGGCATTGACGCCTGTCACTCTGTCTAATGAATCATATAAAAACAGGCGAGAATATTTTTTAGGAGGCATGTGCATAGTCTACTTATAGGAGAGATGCTTTTAGCTTCTATCGCACAATCTTGGCTGTATAGCTGTTGATGTTGAGAGTATTTGAAGTTGTTATGTGCTCATGGTGATGAGGTATATGGAGGCATTGCACTAGGCTGTTCGGATCTCTGTACCAAAGGTGACAGGCTCATAATTATCCTTTAAACCCTTTGGGGCATACCTCCACAGGTTTTTGTTTTTGCCGATCTGTATTAGGCTGTTGTGAGTGGACATTTCCCCCGGCTTCAGGGGTGGAATGAGTTTGTCGGGGTCAGAGGCATTTACTATTCCCTTAAAAGACTTAACAGGGCGGCCGGTGATGGCGTGCAGGGTGGCACCAAATGACTGGCTGTCGCCGGTGGCGGAATTGCACATAATAGTACGCAAGTAACTATAATCTTTCACCTCTATGCCATTGTTGCCTGTCAAGTTTACAAGCGACCAAGCGTCAATGGGTTGAGATTCATCAAACAGCATTCGCGCTTTTCCATTGCTCATTTGGCCGTGGCCCACAAAATTCAATCTCCGCTTGTTCTTGAAGGTGTCTTCAAACGCGATAATGCCATCGGAGAGTCTGGTTAATTTATGAACTTTCTTGACATGGCTTCCCGTAAAAAAAGCGTCTGCTTTCAAAAACCCACGATTCAATAGCCGAGAAACTTTAGAAAAAAAATGCCCTGTTGGGTCGACCCTGTTGATGGGATCCCCCCCCACAATACCCATACGCATTGATCCCGCCTTCAGCAAACGGACTTAAATTGTCGGGGCTGTTAAATCGCATCAATACCGGGTTGAACGCTCGATAACCCTGGCCCAATAAATAATGCCCGGTCAACGGGTCAGGTCGCTCGCCGTTGAAGCCACACACGCCGGGCAGCGTTTTTAAATCCTTTTGATGGCCGTAGGGTGTATAGGCGAGTGCCTGTTGAGTGCCGTCCGTACGGACGCTCTGCAGCACAGACGTTTGCATGTCTGTGGCCAGTAATGTGCAAGTGGTACTGTTTTGTTGAAGCGCCAGCGGTTGCGCGTCGTATTCAAACAGTCGGTTTGTACGTTCGCCTTCAACCTCGGTTGCGAGACGGGTTTGGTTGTAGAAGAGCTGCGTGGCGTTGACGCCTGTCACTCTGTCTAATGAATCATATAAAAATAGGCGCGAATATTTTTTAGGAGGCATGTGCATAGTCTATTTATAGGAGAGATGCTTTTAGCTTCTATCGCAAAATCTTGGCTGTATAGCTGTTGATGTTGAGAGGATTTGAGTTAGTTGACTTCAGGGGCATTAGGTCGATAGCGGTAATGCGCTAGGCGGTTCTGATTGCTGTACCAAAGGTGACAGGCTGATAGTTTTTTTTTAAACCCTTGGGTAGATATCTCCACAGATTCTTATTTTTACGGGTGTGTATGATGCTGCTTTTAGTGGAGGTTTCCCCAATCTTCAGTTTTGGAACGAGCAACTCGGGGTAGTTGGTTGAGACAGTCCCCATATAGGATTTAACAGGGCGGCCGGTTATGGTGTGCAAAGTAGCGCCAAATGACCTGCTGTCTCCTTTGGCGGAATGACACATAATAATGCGTAAGTAATTATAGTTTTTGACATCAATACCTTTGTTGGCTGCCAAATTCACCAGCGATCTTGCGTCGATGGATTGAGACTCATCAAATATTAAGCGCACTGATCCTTCGCTACGTTGACTGTGACCTGCAAAATTCATTCTCGGCATATTCTTGTAAGTGTCTTCAAACGCGATGATGCCTTCGGACAGTCGCGTTAATTTATGGACTTTCTTGACGTGGCCGCCCGTCAAAGCAGCCTTGGCTTTAATAATGCCAATGTCAATTAGTCGATTAATTTTAGAAAAAAAGTGCCCTGTAGGGTCGACCCTGTTGAGGGGATCACCCCCGCAATACGCATACGCATTGATCCCGCCTTCAGCAAACGGACTTAAATTGTCGGGGCTGTTAAATCGCATCAATACCGGGTTGAACGCTCGATAACCCTGGCCCAATAAATAATGCCCGGTCAACGGGTCAGGTCGCTCGCCGTTGAAGCCACACATGCCGGGCAGCGTTTTTAAATCCTTTTGATGGCCGTAGGGTGTATAGGCGAGTGCCTGTTGAGAGCAGTCCGTACGGACGCTCTGCAGCACAGACGTTTGCATGTCTGTGGCCAGTAATGTGCAAGTGGTACCGTTTTGTTGAAGCGCCAGCGGTTGCGCGTCGTATTCAAACAGTCGGTTTGTACGTTCGCCTTCAACCTCGGTTGCGAGACGGGTTTGGTTGTAGAAGAGCAGCGTGGCATTAGTGCTGACGAACCGATCCAGAGGATCGTAGAAAAAACGGCGGACAGTTTTTTGGCTGAGAGGGGACATAAGGCGTTCCGAAATGCAGGTCCAGAGGGCGTTTAGCATTCACTGGCGCCTGCCATGTGTATAGCTGGCAGGACTGATGGGCGGGCATGCCGCAGCTTCCGTGTATTTCATTTAAGATTGCGCGCCGTTTGATCCAATAGTGGCATTTGGGAACATCTGCCGGTGTTTTGGGTCAAACTCACAGTTTTGTCGCTCTTTGGTTTGCGGGCGGCTTTTTGGTTCTAGAGGCTTTTACGATGAAAAAATTGAGCGGCGTAGCACTGGCAACCTTGATGACCGTGGCTGCAAGCCCGGTGTTTGCTGGTTTCAGCATGAGTGACGTGGCGGGTATCGCTGCTCAGGTGCAAGGTGCAAATGGTAATGGCGCCACGACTGACAAGTCGGCGCAGGCTGTTCAGTTGCTGAGCAAGGTCAATGAGCTGGGTGTTAAGCCTGAGCAAGCGGCCGGTGGTGTTGGTGCGATGTTGAGCCTGGCAAAAAACCAGCTGACGACCAGCGACTATTCCGAGCTGGCCAAGCAAGTGCCTGGCGTTAACAAGCTGGCGGGCAACGGTGCCTTGGGCCAACTGAGCCAATTGGGCGGCCTGTTGGGCAAGTCCAGCGGTGTGTCCGAGACTGCTACCAACGCTGTGAGCAACGTGGCTAACACCGACCAATTGAACGCTGCGTTTAGCGCCCTGGGCATGCAAGACGGCATGGTTGCCAAGTTTGCGCCGGTGTTGCTGGACTATTTCAAAGGGCAGAACGTCAGCACCTCGCTGCTGAGCAAGCTAAGCAGCGCCTGGGGCGTTTAAAGGCTAATCACGCTCGGCACGCAAGGTGCTGATGCGCTGGTCTTTCTTGATCCAGAGCTGGTTGACCCAGCTCTGGACATGCTCACGAAACTGCGGATCGTTTTCGTAGTCACCCTTCCACAGCGCCGGGTCTAATTCGCGCGTCTGTATATCAACGATGACCTTGGGCACTTGCCCGCTGATCAAGTCCCAAAACCCCGGAATTCTTGCTTGCGGATAGACCACGGTGACGTCGAGCACGGCATCCAGCTGTTCGCCCATCGCAGCCAACACAAAGGCCACGCCACCTGCTTTGGGTTTGAGCAGATAGGTGTAGGGCGATTGTTGCTGTGCACGTTTGGTCGGGGTAAAGCGTGTGCCTTCCAGGTAGTTGACGATGGTGACGGGCTGGCGCTTGAACAACTCGCAGGCCGCCCGGGTGATTTTCAAGTCTTGCCCCTTGAGCTCAGGGTGCCGGGCTAAAAACGCCTTGGAGTAGCGCTTCATGAACGGGTAATCGAGCGCCCACCAGGCAAGCCCCAGAAAGGGCACCCAGATCAGTTCTTTTTTCAAGAAGAATTTGAAGAACGGCGTGCGTCGGTTCAGCCCTTGCATCAACGCCGGAATATCCACCCACGACTGATGGTTGCTGATCACCAGATATGACGTGTTGCGGCTCAAACCCTCGGCCCCACGGATATCCCATTGTGTGGGCAGGCACAGGGCGAAAATACGTTTGTCGATCTCTGACCAGGTTTCGGCAATCCACATCACGGCCCACGAGTTGTAATCGCGCAGACGCCCCGGTGAGATGAGTTTGAGCAAGGCAAACAGCATCAATGGCCCGAACAGGATCAGGGTGTTGCACAGCAATAACAGGGTGACCAGACAGCCGGTGAGCAGGCGGCGCATAAAGAACTCTTGAGCGATTAGGAACTGGCCATCATAAGCAGACACGCGGCGAACGCCAAATCAGACAAGCCGACAAATGTTTCACGGCTGCTCGGTTATGTTGCTGTTGTAACCACTGCCGCTGGCTGCGAACCTAATTTATTCTTGGGGTCTAACCAGCACTCTTTAAAGGAAACTGCCCTATGAAGTCTGTTCTCGCCGTGTTGTCCCTGTTGGCGTTGCCGGTGATGGCTGCCGAGCCGACCCTCTATGGGCGTTACGAGTACATCAAGCTGCCGGAGATCGGCGAAACCCTTAAGGCCAAGATGGACACCGGTGCGTTGACCGCCTCGTTGTCGGCCAAAAACATCAAGACCTTCACCCGCGACGGTGATGAGTGGGTGAGCTTTCAATTAGCGACTGATGGCGCGAGCAGCAAAGTGTATGAACACAAAGTGTCGCGTATCAGCAAAATCAAAAGCCGCGCAGACGAAGACGAAGACAAGGACGAAGCGGTGAGTGCCAAACGTCCGGTGGTCGATCTGGAAATGTGCCTGGGCAATGTGAAGCGCACGGTGGAGGTCAACCTCACCGACCGCAGCAGCTTCAACTACCCGCTGTTGATTGGTGCAAAGGCCTTGCGTGAGTTTGGCGCAGCGGTCAACCCAGCGCGTCGGTATACGGCGGACAAACCTGATTGTTGATCAAGTCAGCCCTCACCCCAACCCTCTCCCAGAGGGAGAGGGAGCTGAACTGCAGTGAGCACATAATTGACGGCACCCCCGATTAAGCCCCCTCTCCCAGAGGGAGAGAGAGCTGAACTGCAGTGAGCACATAATTGACGTCACCCCGATTAAGCCCCCTCTCCCAGAGGGAGAGGGAGCTGATCTGCAGTGAGCACATAATTGATGTCACCCCCGATTAAGCCCCCTCTCCCAGAGGGAGAGGGAGCTGATCTGCAGTTAGCACATAATTGACGGCACCCCCGATTAAGCCCCCTCTCCCAGAGGGAGAGGGAGCTGATCTGCAGTGAGCACATAATTGACGGCACCCTCAATTAAGCCCCCTCTCCCTCTGGGAGAGGGTTGGGGTGAGGGTAAAGGGCTCAATCAGCGCTTAAGCAACCCCTGAACGCTTATCCACACCGGTATCCCCAGGCCAATCCAGCTCAGCACGTCCCAGGCACCATCGCCCAGGAGCGCACTGAACAGGCCCATCAGACTGACCAGACCAATCGCCAGTGGAATGGAAAACACTTTCCAGAAGCTCGACTGACGCGGTCTCATCGTGCGTTCTCCCTGGCGGCGCGGCGTCGTACCCACCACAAATACAAACCACTGCCGAGCACCACGATGGTCAACAGGTCGAGTGCCGCCCAGAGGATTTTCATTGCCATGCCACCGTAGTCGCCAAAGTGCAGCGGCTGTGACATGCCCATCGCGTCCATGTACCACGGGCGACCACCCACGGCTGTAACTTCAAGGGTGCTGGCGTCGATCAAAACCGGGGTCAGCAAGTGGGCGGTCAGGTGCGTGTTGCCTTTCATAAAGACCGCGTAATGGTGCTCGCTGGAAAACCGTGTGCCAGGGAAGGCGATAAAATCCGGGCGCATATCGGGCGCCGCACGGTTGGCAATATCCAGTAGGCGGGTGGCGGGTGCCAGTTGGGTCAGCGGCGGCGCATCGCGATAGGGTTCGATCATCGCGTTGAGGCTATCGTTGCGCCAGGCATCGATGATTAAGTCTGCGCAGGCGCTGATCACCCCGGTCACGCCCACCACCAGCGCCCACGTCAGGGTGACCACGCCGAGCAGGTTGTGCAGGTCGAGCCAGCGCAGGCGCCTGGATTTGTCAGTGCGCACCGTGGCAAATTCATGACGGCGCATAAACGGCAAGTACAGCACCGTGCCGGAGACGATCGCCAGTACAAACAAAATACCCATAAAGGCCAGCAACAGTTTGCCCGGTAAACCGGCAAACATGTCCACGTGCAGGCGCAGAATGAACATCATCAGGCCGCCGTTGGCCGAAGGCACTTCCAGCGCTTCGCCGGTGCGGGCATCGAGCATGAAGGTGTGCGACGAATTCGGTTCGGTGCCGGCCGTTGCAGCCATGATGGCAAACACCGCGTTGGGGTCGTCGTCGTCACTGCCGAAGTACTGCATCACGTCATTGGGGCGATGGGCTTTGGCCGCGTCTACCAGCTGTTGCAGGTTCAGGTGCGGCGTATTGGCCGGCATCTCCCGCAACTCGGGGCTGTCGCCCAGCACGTGGTCGATTTCATGGGAAAAAATCAAGGGCAGGCCGGTCAATGCCAGCATCAGCAAAAACGCGGTGCAAATCAGGCTGGTCCAAGTGTGAATAAAAGACCAGCGACGGATCGTTTTGCTTTTCATGAAAATCCAAAGTTGACGCAGGTGTGCATTGACTCTTAGCCTCTGGCGAAGGCTGCAAGAAGGTATTGAGGACCTCCACAATGGATTGCGGGCAACCCGTCACAGCCTGCGTCAGCAGCTAAAGAAACCGATTTACCACGTGTAATTTACACTGGCCATCACGTTGCGGCGGTCGCCGTAGTAGCAGTAAAAACCATCGCAGGTCGACAAGTATTCCTTGTCGAAAACATTGTTGGCGTTTAGCGAAACTGTTGCGCCTTTAAGCGATTTGTTGATTTTTCCGAGGTCGTAATGCACCGCTGCATCGTAGACGGTGTAGGCGTCTGTATGACCATATGAGGCATCCGGCACGTAGGCCATGCTACCTATGGCGATATTGTCGGTTTCACCGATGTAGCGTGCACCAAAGCCTACACCAAACCCTTCCAACGTACCTTTGTGCCATGTGTAGTCCGCCCAGATCGACGCTTGATGTTCAGGTGTCAGCGGCAAGGGACGGTTCTTGTCCAGCGGGTCGGACACTTTGGTCATTTTGGTGTTGGCATAGGTATAGGCGGCTGTCAGTTTCAGGTTGTCTGTCACGTTGCCGACTGCTTCCAGCTCTACACCCCGAACATTGGCTTCGCCCAGCGGTCGGCTGACACCCAATGTGTCACTCAACACGATGTTTTTGCGGGTTAGGTCATACAACGCAGCAGTAAACAGCATTGAGCTGCCCGGTGGTTGGTATTTGAGGCCCAGTTCGTATTGTTTGCCGGTTCCCGGCTTGAACGCTTTGCCACCGAAACCACCCGGTTCTGCCTGGAACGATTCGGCATATGACACATAAGGCGTGAACCCGGAATCAAATACGTAACTCAGCGCGGCATTGCCGGTGAAGGCGGTGTCGTCACGTTTGTCGCGAGCATTATTCTCGTTGTAGAACGTAGTATCGGTGTGCAACCAGTCTTGACGCCCACCCAAGGTCAACCGCCAGTTATCAAGTGCCATTTGGTCTTGCAGGTAAAGGCCGGTATCTCGTGTTTTCTGATTGTAATCGTTGTAAGCGGTGTATTTGACGTTGCTGAAATCTTGCCCGTAAATCGGGTTGATGATGTTGCTGGGCGGTGCGGCACCGTATTCCCACTTGTAATTGGTGTTGACGCGTTGATGGTCTAGGCCGATCAGTACGGTGTGCTGGAGTTTGCCTGTGTTGAAGTCGGCCTGGAAATTGTTGTCCACGGCGAACTGACTGATGTCTTCATTTACGATGTTGGCCCCACGCTGCACGGTGCCATCGTCGGCAACCGAGCCGTAGTAGCCGCCTGCGGTGATGCCTTGAAAGGACAAGTCACTTTTGGTGTAACGGAGGTTCTGATTGAATTGCCAGACATCATTGAAACGATGCTCAAAAGCGTAGCCGAGAGCGTAATAGGTTTTGTCATAGAACTCCCACTTCGGATCACCCAAGTTTTCGTGGTATTTCACATTGCCGGCAGGTGAGTCTACTTTTGTGCCCTGAATCGGCAAAAACTGACTGGTAATCCCAGTGTCATCGCGGTTGAACTGACTGAGGAACGTCAGCTTGGTGTCTTCGTCGATGTTCCAGGTCAGACTGGGCGCAATGTTGTAGCGCTTGTCTTCGTTGTGATCGATAGCCGTATTACTGTCACGTACAACACCGCTGACGCGATACAGGAAACGCCCTTCGTCATCAATTGGGCCGGTGCTGTCGAAGCTGATCTGCTTGCGCTGATAGCTGCCAACTTGAATCTGTACTTCGTGGCTGGAAGTTTCTTGGGGGCGGCGACTGACCATGTCCAACAAGCCGCCAGCAGGTGTCTGGCCGTATACCGAAGATGCCGGGCCACGGAGCAGAGCGACACGCTCTAGATCCCATGTTTCCAGCTTCGGCATGGTGTAAGAACCTTTAGGTAACGGTAAGCCATCAAGGAATTGAGTCGGTTCAAAGCCGCGCACTTTCAGCCATTCCGAACGGCTATCGCTCCCATAGCTACTGGCCGTGACACCCGGCATGTAGCGCACTGCATCATCCAGATTCTGTACTGCCCGATCCTGCATCTGACTGCGAGTGGCAACGGAGATTGAACGCGGGGCTTCAAGCAGAGACGTGTCGGTTTTGGTGCCTGCTGCTGTACGTTGAGCGAGGTAGCCGTCTACGGGGCCCCATGCGCTTTCATAGCTGCCTTGACCACTGATAGTGGTTGCTTCAAGTGCCACGACCCCTTGTGGGATGGTAATCAGGGTAAAGCTGCCACCGCTTCCGGGCACTAACTGCAACCCCGTCCCGCGTAACGCTTCACGCAATGCCGTGCTGCCCTCGAATGTGCCGCTGACGGGGGCCGAGGTTTTGCCTGCGACCAGCGTCGGGTCAATCGCCAGGGTGATGCCTGATTGGCTGGCAATCTGGTTCAGGGTCGTGGACAGCGAGCCAGCAGGCAGGTTGTAGGTGCGAGCAGTCGTCTGTTCGGCGGCCATCAGCGAGGTGCTGGCCAACGGGGCGCTCAGGGCAATGGCAGCGGCCAACAGGCCGGGGCGCAAAAACGTGTCGAGGGTGCGGGACATTCGGCGTATTCCTGAATGGAAATGTTTCTCAATGCCTATCTGCCGCATGACATTCGAAAAGTGATAGGGCGTGTTGAAAATTATTTCGATTCAGCATTTTGAGGGGCAGGGCTGACAGTGACCCACCACGGCGTCACCTGTTCGATCTTGACCGGTAAAGTCGGTTGCAGGGCGTTGAGGGCCAGTTCGACGTTGTTCAGTGCGAAGCTGCCACTGATACGCAAGTCAGCCACTTGGGGATCGACGCCAAGATGCCCACGGTGATAGCGATTGAGTTCGCTCACCATGTCGGCCAAACGTACGTTGTCGAGCACCAGCATGCCTCGTGTCCAGGCATCTGCGCCGGGGCTCAACGCGAGCATCTGGCCCAATCTGTCGCGCTGCATCAGCACTTGCTGGCCTTCGTTGTAGACCGTTTCATTGCCACTGTTTTCAGGCTGCGCTGCTACTTGCGACTGCAAAACGCTTAGCCGCGTACCGTCGTCTTCGCGTTTGACCAGAAACCGGGTGCCCAAGGCGCGCAGGCTGCCATCGCGGGTCTGTACGATAAAAGGGCGGGGGTCGCCATGGCCGGTCTCGACCATGATTTCACCTTCTTGCAGGATGATTCGCCGGGTGCTGGCATCAAATTGCACGTCAACTGCACTGTGGGTGTTGAGGTCCAGTACGGTGCCATCGGCCAGACGTAATTGCCGCTGCTCCCCGGTTGCGGTGCGTTGGTCGGCCATCCAGTAATCCAGTTGCAGGTAGTTTTTACCCGCGAACAATGCCAGCCCGCACACCAGCGCAACACTGGCCAACCCACCGCTGATTTTACGGAGCCGCTGCTGCACCCCGTCGCGAGGAGCCAACAGCGCCTTGCGCGCCGGGATGCTGGTGTTGCTGAAACGTTGATCCAGCATGCCCAGTTGCAACCAGGCCCGGGCGTGTTCTTCACTGGCGGCATACCAGACCGCGAATTCAGCCTGCTCCACAGCACTGCCGTTGCCGCAGTCCAGACACAATTGCCAGGCGATGGCGGCGTCCAGAACCTTGGCGCTCACCGGTTTTGAGCTGACTGCACTCATGCCGGTTCGCCATACAGAGCGATGTAGCACTGGCGGATACCTTGGGCCAGGTACTGACGCACACGGGGCACGGATACGCCAAGACGCTCGGCAATTTCAGCGTGGCTCAGACCCTCTATGCGGCTATAAAGAAAGGCGGCGCGAGACTTGCTCGACAGTTTGCCCAGCATTGCGTCGATGGCCTTGAGGTCTTCGAGGATCAACTGCTGCTCTTCGGGCGAGGGCTGTTCGGCTTCGGGAACCTGCATCAGTTCGTTGAGGTAAGCCTGTTCCAGCGCAGCGCGGCGAAAGTAGTCAAACAGCAGGCCTTTGGCGATGGCGGTCAAAAAGGCCCGCGGCTCACGGGGCGCCTTGAGGTCGGTGCGCCCCAGCAGTCGCACAAAGGTGTCTTGGCTCAGGTCTTCGGCTCGCTGTGGGCAGGCCACATTGCGTCGCAGCCACGCCAGCAGCCAACCGCGATGGTCGCGGTAAAGCGATCCAACCAGTTCGCTGTGGGGATTTTGGACTGACGACAAGGGCATCACCGAATACAAGTTTTAACTAACGATAATTATTCGCGATTGTGTCAGAGCCATTGGTCATGCGCAATTGACGCTCATCGGATGGCAAAGGGCATTTGCTGTTTGGATACGTAGCAGCTGCCGAAGGCTGCGTTCGAGCGCGAAGCGGTCGTAAAACCTGAGTATGGGTATTGTCGGTATACCGCTGTGACAGGTATCACGACTGCTGCGCAGCCGGACGCAGCCTTCGTCAGCGGCTACGGTCAGGGGTACTTATTAAAAGCTGTGCACCTGTTTGCGTCGTTGCCACTGGTTTAGCTGCTGTTGCAGGGCTTGGGGGCTGTCGATGTGTTGGGCGCGGGCGCGGCTGAACAGGATCAGGGCCAGTTCCGCGGTGGCCAGCGCGTCGGCGCTAGCATTGTGGCGTTCTTCAACCTGGAGGTTGAAGTGGTTGATCCACGCATCTAATCCGGCTTCGCGCAGGTTGATCTGCGGGCACAGCATGGGCGCCAGTGCCGCGACATCCATAAAAGGATGCTGCAAGCGATAATCCAGGCTTTCTTTAAGGGCACGGCCGAGCATGTGTTGGTCAAACGGGGAATGGAAGGCGAGCAGCGGGCTGTCACCGACAAATTCCATAAAGTCGAGCAGGGCGTCGACAGGGTCGCAACCGGCGGCAATCGCACTCGGGCCCAGACCGTGCAGCAATACGCTGGGATTGAGCGGCATGTGGGTGCGCATTAACGTGCGTTCAAAGGCCTGACCCAGATCAATCGCGCCGTCTTCAATCACCATTGCGCCAATGGACAGCACTTGATCGCGCTTGAGATTCAGGCCGCTGGTCTCCAGATCGACCACGACCCAGCGCTGTTGGCGCAATGAACGTTCGCTCAGCCCCGGTGATGGCCGCAGTTGCAGCAAGCGTTGTTGTTGCTCAAGGCTCAGCAGCGGTTTTTTACCGGGTAAAAACCACGACCAGAAGCTCATAGCTGGTACCGCAACGCCAGGCTGCTTTGCAGGCGTTGTGCCTGACGCAGGGCCTCACGCAGGATGCGCCGGTCGAGCTGGTTCAAGTTGTCGGGGTCCACCCGGTTGGAATACGGACGGTTCTCCCGGGTTTGTAACTGGTGCTGTTGCATGCGGGTTTGCTGGATAAAGTGATACGCCTCTTCATAGGCGGCACCGTCCAGCGCTTCGATGACGTCCAGCGACACCAGCTGGCGCAGGCGTTCGAGGGTGTTAGTCGCTTCAATGCCGTGGGCCAGCGCCAGCAGGCGGGCGCCATCCACAAAGGGCGTAAGGCCCTGAACTTTGAGGTCCAGTGTGGCTTTGTCACTGCCTTTGCGTTCCAGCACAAACTCCCGAAAGCGCCCCACGGGTGGGCGATGGCGCAAAGCGTTGTCAGCCATCATGCGCTGGAACAGGCGATTGTCGGCCACTTGGTCGAGGATGCCAGCGCGCAACTGCTGGCAGCCTTGTTCGTCTCCCCAGACGGCGCGCAGATCAAAATAAATGCTGGAGGCCAGCAGATTCTCGGGAGTGGCTTCGCGGATAAAGGCTGCAAAGCGTCGAGCCCATTCGGCACGGGACAAGCACAGCTCAGGATTGCCGGCCATGATATTGCCCTGGCACAGGGTAAAACCGCAGGCGGCCAGGTGCTGGTTAATTTGCTGAGCGATGGGCAGCAAGCGCTGGCGAATTTCGGCAGCTTCTGTGGCGTCTTTAGCCTCGAAAAAAATACCGTTGTCCTGATCGGTGTGCAGGGTTTGCTCGCGTCGCCCTTCGCTGCCAAAACACAGCCACGTGAACGGCACGCCAGGGTCGCCGCGGTCAGCCAGCACCAACTCGATGACGCGACACACCGTGTGGTCATTAAGCTGAGTAATGAGGTGGGTGATCTGCGTCGAAGACGCGCCGTGGGCCAGCATTCGCTCCACCAACTGGCCAATTTCGCCGCGCAGGTTGATCAGGTTCTCCAGCTTGGGTGCGTGACGAATGGTGCGAGCCAGATGCACCAGATCGACCCGTTGCAATGAAAACAAATCCCGCTCGGACACGACGCCGCACAGGCGCTGATTTTTGACCAGACACACGTGGGCGATATGCCGCTCGGTCATGGCGATGGCGGCATCGAAGGCGCTGTGATCGGGGGTCAGGTAAAACGGGCCCGGGGTCATAAATACATCGATAGCCTGGGCGAAGTCCTCAACACCACTGGCCACTACATGGCGCAGATCGCGCAGGGTAAAGATGCCCAGCGGCGCTTTGTCGGCATCGACGACGACAATGCTGCCGACTTGTTGTTCATGCATCAGGCGCACGGCTTCGCGCAGGGAAGTTCCGGGCAAACAGGTTACGGGATGGCGCATCGCCAGTTCGCCGAGGCGGGTGTTGAGGGAGTACTGAGTCCCCAGGGTCTGTACCGCTTTCTGTTGAACCTGTTGGTTGACCTTGTCGAGTAAACTGCTGACACCACGCAGCGCAAAGTCGCGGAAGTCGTCGGACAGGGCGAACAGTTTGATGAACGCGGCCTTGCCCAGTTGCAGGCAAAAGGTATCCTCAGCAGCACGGTGTTCCGTGCGGGTAGCACGCTCGCCCAACAGTGCTGCGAGGGGGAAGCACTCCCCGGCCGTAATTTCAAATGTGGTTTCGGTATCGCCTCTGCCCAGATGAGTACGTTCACCCACGACCCGGCCTTGCTTGACGATGTAAAAATGTTCTACCGGCCCGTCAGCTGGTCGGATGATGCTTTCGCCGGGGCCATAGAAACGCAGCTGGCATTGTTCCACCAGGAACGCCAAGTGGGTGTTTTCCATGTGGTTGAAGGGCGGAAAACGCTGCAAGAACTGCATAGTGCCGTGAATGTTCTGCAATACAGCTGTTTTACCCGCCTGGAGAAACGCATCCGATTTACTCATGACCGTTACCGCGTTGTAGGTGGTTAACCCTTGTTGTTATGACGGGGCGGGGTGTGCCGGCCCAGGGTGCTGCTACCCCCTCATGCTCGTTTGTCTGCGCGCGGGTGCCCATTGGACGTAAGTCTAGGGGGGCTAACATGTTGAATGTTTAGAGGCATTTGTGTGGTTTGATACTTGATGATTGAAGCCACTGGCTTTGGTATAAGCGCATTGAGTGAACAGGAGGCGTGGTCGCGAGATAAACGACTACGCTGCTGAGAAAATAGCGGACAGGGTTCTGTAGAGAGCGGCATGACTGAACATGATATTTTGACCGACGCAGAGCGCAAGGCCTTGAACGAGGTGATGCACACCCCGGTCATCGCCCGGCAAAGTGTGTTGATCGTTGAAGACGATCAATTACAGCGCGAGCTGCTGGCAGAGCTTTTAACGGAGGAAGGCTATAAATGCCTGACCGCCAGCAATGAACAGCAAGCGTTGGCATTGCTCGCGTCCGACGACTCGGTCGGGCTGATACTGACCGACTTGCGCATGGTGCCCCATGATGGCTTGCACCTGATCCGCAAGGTCCGCGCTTCAACACGCGCCAGCCTGCCGATCATCATCATGTCGGGTGATGCCGGGGTAAAAGATGCCATTGCAGCCATGCACCTGAATGTGGTGGATTTTCTGCTCAAGCCGATTGATACCCAAAAGCTGCTTCAGTTGATTGCACAGGAGTTGGGGGTTTAACTAACTTCCCACCAAGCCCTATTTATTCGGCGGTGACAAATAAGTTCGGGTTGTTGGTGATGGACCCATCTGCGGACGACGCTGGGGGCTGGACCGGTGTGGGTGCGAAACCCGGAATATGGGCAGGGGTAAGAGGGGTGCACAGCACCGTCCATTTTTCACCAATGATTACGGGTGAAGTGCTTGTAACAACAGAAGCCGTCTCCGCTTTTGTAATGGTAATTTTGGCATCCCCAGGGGTTGTCGCCGTGCTTGTCGTATATCTCACAGATAGCACGTCGGCTTGCTTTTCATCTCCCGCATGGCACACCTTTGATCCATTGACAGTCGCATGGCCGGTCCCGGAAAGTTTTTTGGCAGGAATAATGACTATAATGGTCCCGAACTGAGTGGGGTAAATAAACTCTGCTCCACTCACAATGATATTTTTCCCCATATGACCCTCACACTCATAAGTATTTTTAACAAACGTTTATGTTTTTAAAATTACTTGGTTTCAAATCAGAATAGTCCACCTTGTAGTCATACGGTGTTAAAGCATTAATGAGCTGACGAACTGCACTCGTTTAGGTCTGAGGGATTATCCAGACAAAAAAATGCCCCTCAGCGAGGGGCATTTAATGAGCTGCGCTATTACAACCCGTTTTTAGCTTTGAACTCACGGCGACGGCGATGCAAGACCGGTTCGGTATAGCCGTTCGGCTGCTTCGTCCCTTCAATCACCAGCTCGACGGCCGCCTGAAAGGCGATGTTGCTGTCGAAGTTCGGTGCCAATGGACGATACAACGCATCGTTGGCGTTTTGACGGTCCACCACCGGCGCCATGCGCTTTAGGCTTTCCAGCACCTGGCTTTGGCTGACAATGCCGTGACGCAGCCAGTTGGCGATGTGCTGGCTGGAAATACGCAGCGTGGCACGGTCTTCCATCAGGCCGATGTCGTGAATGTCCGGCACTTTGGAGCAGCCCACGCCCTGATCGATCCAGCGCACCACGTAACCGAGGATGCCTTGGGAGTTGTTGTCCAGTTCGTTCTGGATCTGCTCGGGCGTCCATTGCGGGTTCACGGCCAGCGGGATAGTCAGAATGTCGTCCACCGAAGCATGAGCGCGCTTGGCCAGTTCGGCCTGACGGGCGAACACGTCTACCTTGTGATAATGCAACGCGTGCAAGGCGGCGGCCGTCGGCGAGGGCACCCAGGCGGTGTTGGCACCCGCCAGCGGATGAGCGATTTTTTGTTCGAGCATGGCGGCCATCAGGTCGGGCATGGCCCACATGCCTTTACCGATTTGCGCACGCCCTTGCAGGCCCGTGCTCAAGCCGACATCCACGTTGTTGTTTTCGTAGGCTGAAATCCATTTTTCGGACTTCATGTCGGCCTTGCGTACCATGGGGCCGGCTTCCATCGAGGTATGAATCTCGTCGCCGGTACGGTCCAGAAAGCCGGTGTTGATAAACACTACGCGCTCGCTGGCCGCTTTGATGCACGCCTTGAGGTTGATCGACGTGCGGCGCTCTTCGTCCATGATGCCGACTTTGAGCGTGTTGCGCGGCAGCGTGAGCACGTCTTCGATGCGGCCAAACAACTCGTTGGTGAACGCCGCTTCTTCTGCGCCGTGCATCTTCGGTTTAACGATGTAAACCGACCCGGTGCGGCTATTTTTGCGCGTGGCCTTGCCGTTCAGGCTGTGCATCGCGGCCAGGCTGGTAAGCAGACCGTCGAGGATGCCTTCCGGGACTTCGTGACCGTCTTTGTCGAGGATCGCGTCGATGGTCATCAAGTGACCCACGTTGCGCACGAACAACAGCGAGCGGCCGTGCAGGCTGACCGTGCCACCGTTGGGCGCGGTGTATTCACGATCCGGGTTCATGGTGCGGGTAAAGGTCTGGCCACCTTTGGACACCTGCTCGCTGAGGTCGCCTTTCATCAGGCCCAGCCAGTTGCGATAGATCACCACCTTGTCGTCAGCATCGACAGCGGCGACGGAGTCTTCACAGTCCATGATGGTGGTCAGGGCTGCTTCCATCAGCACGTCTTTGACGCCGGCGGCATCGGTCTGGCCGACCGGGCTGGCCGCGTCGATCTGGATTTCAAAATGCAGGCCGTTGTGTTTGATCAACACGGCGGTGGGTGCCGCCGCATCACCCTGGTAGCCGATCAGTTGTGCGGTGTCGCGCAGGCCAGTGCTGGCGCCGTCTTTGAGGGTGACCTGCAAGGCACCGCCGATGATGGCGTAGGCGGTTGAATCAACGTGAGACCCTTGAGCCAGCGGTGCTGCTTCGTCGAGGAAAGCACGGGCGAAGGCAATCACCTTGTCGCCGCGCACCTTGTTGTAGCCTTTGCCCTTTTCAGCGCCATCGGCTTCGCTGATCGCGTCGGTGCCGTATAGCGCGTCGTACAGCGAACCCCAGCGGGCGTTCGAGGCGTTGAGGGCAAAGCGTGCATTCATGACCGGCACCACCAGCTGTGGGCCAGCCATACGGGCAATTTCGTCATCGACGTTTTGCGTCGTTACCTGGAAATCGGCCGCTTCTGGCTGCAAATAGCCAATGTCTTGCAGGAAGGCTTTGTAAGCCACGGCGTCATGGGCCTTGCCGGCCTGAGCCTGGTGCCAGGCGTCGATCCGCGCCTGCAAATCATCGCGTTTGGCGAGCAGTGCTTTGTTCTTGGGGGCCAGGTCATGGATAACCTTGTCGGCACCGGCCCAGAACTGGTCGGCGTCGAGGCCGGTACCGGGAATGGCTTCGTTGTTGACGAAGTCGAACAGGACTTTGGCGACCTGCAGGCCACCGACGTGAACGTGTTCAGTCATTGCTTGCCTCACTCATTTTTATTTAAAGCCTGACACTGCGTTAGCTCGTGCTTGCGGGGTCGTGCGGGTTAAAACAGACGCCTTGGCGGGCGGTGTTGCCAGTTATGTAGTGCTTGCCGAGGCATACTACATGATCAATTGGCGATGTGAAAATCAGACTGATCACGTCGTTCTGCGACCATTTTTACGCTATCGGTCACGCAGAAGAACAGGATGTTCTCAAGAAATACACAGGTTGTTCCAGATAATTCTAAAAACAGTACACAATTTTGTGTTCTGGCGCATTTCGATACGCAGCAACGAGCCTGTGATGGGCTGAGTGCCGGTGAAGGTTCTGCGGACCTTATCGCAGCCTGCGGCAGCGGCTACAGGTAGTGGAAGGCGGCCTATACTCAACCGACCCTTAATAAGAGAGTCCAGCCATGAATCATCTCGTGATTACGGTCTTTGCTGCGGACAAACCGGGGCAGGTCGAGCGCATTGCTGACTGCATCGCCGCCCATGGCGGGAACTGGCTGGAAAGCCGCATGTCGCGCATGGCCGGGCAGTTTGCCGGGATTTTGCGCGTGGGTGTGCCAGCCGAAACTTACGAAGAGCTGCTGGACGCGTTAAAGCATCTGGAAGGGATTCAGGTGATGTTCGCCGAAAGTGGCATCGAGCAATCCTGCACCTGGAAGCCCATCGCCATGGAGCTGGTCGGCAATGACCGCCCCGGCATCGTGCGCGATATTTCGCGGGTGCTGACCCAGCAAGGGATCAATCTGGAGCGGTTGGTGACGGATGTGCGGCCCGCGCCCATGAGCAACGAGCCGCTGTTTCACGCTGAAGCCATTTTGGCGGTGCCGCTGACGCACTCGCTGGAGGTGTTGCAAAAGAGTCTCGAAGCCCTGGCAGATGAGTTACTGGTTGAACTCAAGCTGAACACCGAGGATTAGCGTCGGCGCAGGGTCAACCACGCATCAATGCTGTACACCACCAGACCGGCCCAAATAAACATAAAGGCAATCAGGGTACTCGCCGACAAATGCTCGCCGTACACCGTCACTGCCAGAATCAATACCAGCGTAGGCGCGATGTATTGCATAAAGCCCAACGTGGTGTAGGGCAAATGCCGCGCCGCAGCATTGAAACACACCAGCGGAATCAAGGTAGCGGGGCCAGCAGCCACCAGCAGCCAGGCTTCAGAGGTGCCCCAGAAGTCGGCGTGTGCGCTGTTGGCTTCGGGGTGTATCAGCAACCAGACAATGGCAATGGGCACCAGAATCCAGGTTTCGATCACCAACCCCGGCAAGGCTTTGACCGGCGCTTGTTTGCGAATCAGCCCGTAAAAACCAAAGCTCAGCGCCAGCACCAGTGAAACCCAAGGCAGGCTACCGACTTGCCACACTTGCTGGGCCACGCCGATCACTGCCAGGCCCACGGCCAGCCATTGCAGGCGGCGCAGACGCTCACCCAACAGCAGCATGCCCAGTAACACGTTCACCAGCGGGTTGATGTAGTAGCCGAGGCTGGCTTCGAGCATGCGGTCATTGTTCACGGCCCACACGTAGGTCAGCCAGTTGACTGCAATCAGCAGGCCGCTGAGGGTCAGTACTGCGAGGCGCTTAGGGTTGTCGCGCAACTCTTGCCACCAGCCGGGGTGTTTCCACACCAGCAGCATCAAGGAGCCGAACAGGGCGGACCAGAGCACCCGATTAACGATGATCTCGGCCGCCGGTACGCTGGCCAGAAGTTTGAAGTAGAGCGGGAACAGTCCCCAGATGACATAGGCGCTGAGGCCTAAAATGTACCCGCGACGCGGGTTGGCGGTTTGCATGCAGGGGTCCTTGTTTATAAATATTTCAGTAGCTGCGTACGATTGCGCAGCGACCGTAAATACTGAGTTCCTGATTTTCAGAGTCCCAGTGAGCTGATTTTACGACGGCTACGCCGCCGCAAGCAGCCTCGTACCTACGGCAGCTGCTACGGGGCGTGGTGTTAAAACAGCTTTAACGGCTCTTCATTGAGCGCCGACAATTGTTCGCGCAAGGCCAATATCTGATCGCCCCAATACCGTTCGGTGCCAAACCACGGGAAGCTATGGGGGAACGCCGGGTCGTCCCAGCGGCGAGCCAGCCAGGCGCTGTAATGCATCAGGCGCAATGCGCGCAGCGGTTCGATCAGCGCCAGTTCTCGCGGGTTGAAATCGTGAAACTCACTGTAACCGTCCATCAGTTCGGACAATTGGCCCAGGCATTCCTGGCGGTCGCCGGCGAGCATCATCCATAAATCCTGCACTGCAGGCCCCATGCGGCAGTCGTCCAGGTCGACGATATGGAACACCTCGTCGCGGCACATCATGTTGCCGGGGTGGCAGTCACCGTGCATGCGGATGTTGGTGTGCGGTGTGGCGGCGTACACGTCTTCTACACGCTTTAGCAGGTCACGGGCCACTGATTCGTAGGCCGGGAGCAGGCTGCGCGGAATGAAGTTGCCTTCGAGCAACGTGGTTAATGAGTCGTGGCCGAAGTTTTTCACGCCCAGCGCTTCGCGGTGCTCGAACGGTTTGGTCGCACCTACCGCGTGTAAGCGGCCCAGCAGTTGCCCGAGGCGATACAGCTGGTCGAGATTGCCAGGCTCAGGCGCACGGCCACCCCGGCGAGGAAACAGGGTAAAGCGAAAACCTGCATGCTCAAACAGGCTCTCGCCGTTGTGAATCATGGGGGCAACGACCGGGACTTCACAGTCGGCCAGTTCGAAGGTGAAACGGTGTTCTTCAAGGATCGCTTCGTTGGTCCAGCGCTGAGGCCGATAGAACTTGGCAATCAGCGGTTCCGAGTCTTCGATGCCGACTTGGTACACGCGATTTTCGTAGCTATTGAGTGCGAGCACGCGGGCATCGCTGAGGAAACCGATGCTTTCGACGGCGTCGAGCACCAGATCTGGGGTAAGTGTTGCAAACGGATGAGACATGCTGACTCCTGCGCGCAGCAGGCTGCCGCGTCCGGCCATGCATGTTAGCGCAGACCGGTCGCGGGGCGGCGACTTAATGCCGGAGTTGGCGAGGGTCAGGTGCCGACGATACCGCCGTCTTCACGGCTGATGGCCATCACCGAGGAGCGGGGTTTACCGTTGGGCAGGTGTTCCGGGAAGGTTGAGCCGCCGTTTTCGCCCGGGTGCTGGATGCCGACGAACAGGGTTTTCTGATCCGGAGAAAAGCTGATGCCCGTCACCTCACAGCCGACAGGGCCGACCATAAAGCGGCGAATTTCCCCGCTGTCAGGGTCGGCACAGAGCATCTGGTTATTGCCCATACCGGCAAAGTCGCCGCTGTTGCTGGCGTCGCCATCGGTCAGGATCCACAAACGTCCGGCATCGTCAAAGCCCAAGCCGTCGGGGCTGTTGAACATGTTGTGCGGGGTGATATTGGCCGAGCCTCCTTTTGGTTGGTCAGCGTGAACCACCGGATTGCCTGCGACCACAAACAGATCCCAATCGAAGGTGTCTGCACTGTGATCGCCGTTGTGTGCTTTCCAGCGCAGAATCTGCCCGTAGACGTTCTTTTCTCGCGGGTTGGGGCCGCCGACGGGTTGCCCGTCTTCGCCGCGCTTGGCGTTGTTGGTCAGGGTGCAATACACCTGGCCGTCCTTGGGACTGACCACAATCCACTCCGGGCGATCCATCCGCGTGGCGTTGACAATGCTACCGGCCAGACGAGCATTAATCAGTACTTCGGCTTGACTGGTTAGGTTGTTGCTGGCGTCCAGGCCGTTTTTACCGTGACTCAATTCAACCCACAGGCCTTTGCCTTTGGGGCGATCGGGGTTTTTGTCACCATCGTCAAAGCGGGCAACGTAGAGCGTGCCGTGATCCAGCAAGTCGCGATTGGCCTTGGGGTTCGCGTGATCAATTTTGTCGCGGCTGATGAACTTGTAAATGAATTCGCCACGTTCATCATCGCCCATGTAGACCACTGCGCGGCCGTCCCGGGTTTGCGCAAGGGCAGCGTTTTCATGCTTGAAGCGGCCTAGCGCCGTGCGTTTTACCGGGGTGGAGTGCGGATCGAACGGATCGATTTCTACGACCCAACCATGGCGATTCAACTCATTTGGATTGACCGCCAAATCGAAGCGCGGATCGTGGGGGTGCCAGTTGATCTCTTTGCTGGTGCCTACCGCGCCGTACCGTTTCTGTGCAGCGTTGAAGCTTTGTTTGTGATCGGTGCTGCCAAAACAATCGGTAAAGTTTTCTTCGCAGGTCAGGTAAGTGCCCCAAGGTGTTTTACCGTTGGCGCAGTTCTGGAAGGTTCCCAGCACACGGGTGCCTGTGTTGTCGGCTGGCGTGCGCAACAAGGCGTGGCCTGCAGCCGGGCCGCTGAGGCGGATCGGCGTATTGCCGTGTATGCGGCGGTTGAAGGGCGAGTTCTGCACAAACTGCCACCCTGACCCCTTACGCTGAATTTCAATGACAGACACTCCCTCGCTGGCCTGAGCTTTGCGCACCTCTTCAAGAGAGGTGGGCATGCCGCCATGGGGGTACAGGTAGCGATAGTTGGTGTATTCGTTGTTGATTGCCATCAAGGCGCGGTTGGGGTCATCAGGGAAGGCGAACAGACTCATGCCGTCATTGTTGTCGCCGAACTGGACTTCTTGCGCGCTGGCCGTGCCTTTGCCGCTGGGGTCAAAGGCCGGGCCGTCGATGTGCAGGGGCTGGCCCCAACTGATCAGCACCGATGAGCGATAGCCAGGCGGCAAGCTGATGCTATCGGTGGTCGCGGCCTTGATGCTGTCAAAACCCAGTAACTGGCTGGAAGCTGCGCTGACACTGGCTGCCAGCGCGCTGCGGCTGAGCAGCCCGCCGCTTAAAAACAGGGCCGCCCCGCACAGGGCACCGGCGCCGATAAAACCACGTCGGCTGAGGCCGATGAGCTGCTCAAGGTCGGTGGGTTGGTCTTCTTCTAATAGGTTCATGGCAGTCTCGGCTTTAGACGATTTTTGCAGTCACCTTAATCAGCCGGTATGACAGGAATGTTTCACCGCTCGCGAAGCCGCGATTGTGATGGCCCCTCGGACTTTGCCGTGCGGGCCAGGCAATACACATCCACCCGCCGTGCACCGGCCTTGCGCAACAACAGCGCCAAACTTTGTGCTGTGGCGCCGGTCGTCAGCACATCATCCACCAACGCCACATGAGCGCCCTGAACCCGTGCGTCTGAGGCCAGGCAAAATGCATTCAACAAGTTACGTTTACGGGTTTTAGCATCCAGTTCTTGCTGTGCCGGTGTGTCCTGGATGCGAACTAACCACTGTTCGTGACAAGGGATTGCCACTGCCTGACTGAGCCAGCCCGCGAGCATTGCCGCCTGGTTATAGCCGCGCTGGCGCAGGCGTTGAATGGACAAGGGCACCGGCAACAGGAAGTCGGGCTTTTGATTGCCGGCATTGAAGTGATCAAGCAGCGATTGGCCTAGAAGTTCGGCTAAAAGTCGTCCGTAGGGCCACTTACTGTTGTGCTTGAAACGAACGATCAAAGTGTCAATGGGAAAGCCATAAAACCAGGGGGCATGCACACGTTCGAAGGCGGGAGGTTGTTTGAGGCAGTAGCCGCAGCTCATGTCCGTTTTCGGCAGGGGCAAGGCGCATTGCTGGCAGCATTCATTGAGCCAGGGCAGTTCGAACTCGCAGGCTGTGCATACGGCCAGTGAGGTGTCGGTACGCTCATCACACAATAAACAGTACTGATCATTAAATAACCACTTGTAAACCACTCTTATCCAATGTGGTTGACAGTTCATGTCGCATCCTTAAACATGCCGGGCATCCGTGCCGTGCCTGGGGCGATTGCCTCAGGATCAAGTCCAGCATAAACAAGAGAAACGCCGATGAGCGCCAGCACCTTTGCCAACGTGCGACACGATTGGTCTTTAGCCGAAGTCCGTGCACTGTTTGTTCAGCCGTTCAATGACCTGTTATTTCAGGCGCAGACCGTTCACCGCGCGCATTTCGATGCCAACCGGGTGCAGGTTTCAACGCTGCTTTCGATTAAAACCGGCGCCTGCCCGGAAGATTGTAAATATTGTCCGCAGTCGGGCCACTACAACACGGGCCTGGCCAAAGAGAAGTTGATGCAGGTGCAAAAGGTGATTGAAGAAGCACAGCGAGCCAAGGACATCGGCGCTACGCGTTTCTGCATGGGCGCGGCCTGGAAGCATCCCTCAGCCAAAGACATGCCCTATGTGCTGGAAATGGTCAAAGGGGTGAAAGCGCTGGGCCTGGAAACCTGCATGACGCTGGGCAAGCTCGATCAGGAGCAAACCGCGGCCCTGGCAGGTGCGGGGCTCGATTACTACAACCATAACCTCGACACCTCGCCAGAGTTCTATACCTCAATCATCACCACTCGCACGTACAGCGAGCGCTTGCAGACCCTGAGCTATGTGCGCGATGCGGGCATGAAAATATGCTCCGGCGGGATTCTGGGCATGGGTGAGTCGCTGGATGACCGCGCCAATCTGTTGATCCAGCTGGCTAACCTGCCTGAGCATCCAGAGTCGGTGCCCATCAATATGCTGGTGAAAGTGGCCGGCACACCGATGGAAAACGCCGAGGACGTTGATCCGTTCGACTTTATCCGCATGTTGGCGGTGGCTCGAATCATGATGCCGCTGTGCCATGTTCGCTTGTCCGCCGGGCGCGAGGCGATGAACGAGCAAATGCAGGCGCTGGCATTTCTGGCGGGTGCCAACTCGATTTTCTACGGTGACAAATTACTCACCACCAGCAACCCGCAGGCCGACAAGGACATGCAGCTGTTTGCGCGTCTGGGCATCTTGCCTGAAGCCCATGAGGACCACGCCGACGAGGTTCATCAGGCAGCCATTGAGCATGCGCTGCGGGATCAGAAATCCAGCGAGCAGTTCTACGACGCTGCGGTTTAACCCGCTATTACCGTAGCCACTGACGCACCGGCGGCAGTGGCTACGCAACGCTTATCGAGGCCAGCATGTCTTTTGATCTGAACGCCCGTCTGGCTGCGCGTCGTGCCGACCATTTGTACCGTCATCGCCCCTTGCTCGACAGCCCGCAGGGGCCACAGGTGGTGGTCGACGGCCAGCCTTTATTGGCTTTTTGCAATAACGACTACCTCGGTTTGGCCAATCATCCTCAGGTGATCGAGGCTTGGCAAAACGGTGCAGCGCGCTGGGGCGTAGGCGGCGGTGCATCGCACTTGGTCATCGGCCACAGCACCCCGCATCACGCACTCGAAGAAGCGCTGGCCGAATTTACCGGCCGCCCGCGTGCGCTGTTGTTCAGTAATGGCTATATGGCCAATCTGGGCGCAGTGACCGCGCTGGTGGGGCAGGGCGACACGGTGCTCGAAGACCGTCTCAACCATGCGTCCTTGCTGGACGCAGGCTTGTTGAGCGGTGCACGGTTCAATCGCTATTTGCATAACGACGCGGCCAGCCTGGCCACCCGTCTGGCCAAGGCATGTGGCAATACGCTGGTGGTCACTGACGGCGTATTCAGCATGGACGGCGATGTGGCCGACCTGCCTGCCTTGGCCCGCGAAGCCAAAGCGAAAGACGCGTGGCTGATGGTCGATGATGCTCACGGTTTTGGCGCTTTGGGCGCCAAGGGTGGCGGAGTTGTCGAACATTTCGGCTTGAGCGTGGCGCAGGTGCCGGTCCTCATGGGGACCTTGGGCAAAGCCTTTGGTACCAGCGGCGCGTTTGTGGCGGGCAGTGAGGAACTGATCGAAAGCCTGATTCAGTTCGCCCGGCCCTACATCTACACCACCAGCCAACCACCCGCCTTGGCGTGCGCCACGCTTAAAAGCCTTGAGCTGTTGCGCACTGAACACTGGCGGCGCGAGCACTTGAATCGCTTGATACAGCAGTTTCGCCGAGGTGCTGAGCAAATCGGATTGCAACTGATGGACAGTTTTACGCCGATCCAGCCCATCCTGATGGGTGACAGTGCCCGGGCGCTGCTTCTGTCGCAGAGGCTGCGTGGGTGTGGCGTATTGGTGACAGCGATTCGCCCGCCAACGGTACCGGCAGGCAGCGCGCGCTTGCGTGTCACCTTGTCCGCTGCGCACACAGAAGCACAGGTGCAGCTACTGTTATCAGTACTGGACGACTGTTGGCGCGAGCTGGAGTTTGACGATGCGTGATCGCTTGATTCTGTTACCGGGCTGGGGCTTGGGGGTTTCACCTCTGGAACCCTTGGCGTCGGCATTACGTGGCCTGGACGAACACCTGCGGGTGGAAATCGAGCCGCTGCCGATGCTGGATTCGGCCACGCTGAACGACTGGCTCGACGAGCTGGATGCCACACTGCCCGACAACGTCTGGCTGGGAGGTTGGTCCCTGGGCGGGATGCTGGCCAGTGAGTTGGCCGCACGGCGAGGCGACCGTTGCTGTGGGCTGGTGACTTTGGCCAGTAATCCGAATTTTGTTTGCCGTGACGATTGGCCCGGTGCGATGCCTGTCGCCACTTTCGACACGTTCCTGAGCAGCTTTCAGGACGCCCCCAATACACTTTTGAAACGCTTCTGCCGGTTGTGCAGCCAAGGCGCTGTGGATGCGCGCAAGCTTGCCGATTTACTGCTGGCCGGTGCCCCCACAGTGCCGCGCAATAAGCTGGTGGCGGCGCTTGAATTGTTGGGCCGGCTGGATACGCGTGCAGCCTTGCAGGCCTTCAACGGGCCGCAATTGCACCTGTTCGCCGGGTTGGATGCGCTGGTGCCAGAAACAGTAGCGACGCAGGTGCTGGCGTTGTTGCCGGATGTCGAAGTGGGCCTGATTGAGCAGGCCTCCCATGCCTTTTTACTGGAAGCACCCCACGAATTGGCGGCGGCGATTCAGGCTTTTTTACATGAGTTGGGTGATGACTGATTTGAATAGTGCGAACTTGGCCAATCATTTGCCTGACAAGCGTCAGGTAGCGGTTTCATTTTCCCGTGCGGCAAGCAGCTACGACCGAGTAGCGGAGTTGCAACGTGCTGTGGGTCATGAGTTGATCGCCCGCCTGCCTGCAGACTTCGTGCCTGAGCGCTGGCTGGATCTGGGGTGTGGCACGGGGTATTTCAGCCGCGCTTTAAATGAGCATTTTGTGGATAGTCAAGGGCTGGCGCTGGATATCGCCCAAGGTATGTTGTCTTACGCGCGGCCGTTGGGCGGGGCGCAGCACTTTATTGCCGGTGACGCCGAATGCCTGCCCCTTCAAGACAGCAGTTGCGATTTGATTTTTTCCAGTCTGGCGCTGCAGTGGTGTGCTGATTTCAACGCTGTGCTCAGCGAGGCGCATCGTGTGCTCAGACCGGGCGGCGTGCTGGCCTTTTCCAGTTTGTGTGTCGGCACGTTGGGTGAGCTGCGAGACAGCTGGCGGGCCGTGGACGGGCAGGTCCACGTCAATCGTTTTCGCGAGCTTGAAACCTATCAACGGGTCTGCGCCGACAGCCATTTGAAGGTGCTCGGCTTGCAGATTCAGCCCCATGTGCTGCACTACCCGCAAGTACGCCAACTGACCCATGAACTCAAAGCATTGGGGGCGCACAACCTCAATCCTGGGCGTCCGGAAGGCTTGACCACTCGGGCACGTATTCAGAAGTTGGTGGGCGCGTATGAGCAATTTCGGCAGCCTTTAGGGCTACCGGCAACCTATCAGGTGGTTTACGGCATTTTGGAGAAAACGCGATGAACCCAGCGTACTTCATTACAGGCACCGACACCGATGTGGGCAAGACCACGGTGGCTGCCGGGTTGTTGTTTGCCGCCCGCGAAGCCGGGCTGACCACGGCAGCCGGCAAGCCGGTGGCCTCAGGCTGTGAAGATACGTCCAAGGGGCTGCGCAATGCCGATGCGTTGGCGCTGATGGCCGAATGTTCGATACCGCTGACTTACAACGAAGTGAATCCAGTGGCCTTTGAGCCGGCCATTGCGCCGCATATTGCTGCACGCGAAGTGGGTGTGACGCTCACCGTAAACTCGCTGCTCGTCCCCATGCAGGCCATTTTGGACAAGCAGGCGCAGTTTACCCTCATAGAGGGCGCAGGCGGTTGGCGCGTGCCGCTGTCCGGACAAGACAGTTTGTCGGACTTGGCCCAAGCGCTGAATTTACAGGTCATTCTGGTGGTGGGTGTGCGCCTGGGCTGCATCAGTCATGCCTTGCTGACCGCTGAAGCCATCGCCCGAGACGGCCTGCAACTGGCCGGCTGGGTGGCTAATATTATTGACCCGAAGACCTCACGCCTTGAAGAAAACCTCGCCACGTTAGCTGAGCGCTTGCCTGCACCGTGTTTGGGTCGCGTGCCGCGTTTGAAGTCCGCCAGCGCCAAAGCGGTGGCTGAGCATCTGCAACTGGATTTGCTGGACTAACCCGTCTTTCACCCGTAGCCGCTGCCTCCGATTGCAATGCGATCGTAAACCCTGAGCCTTCCATCTATCTGACAAATCGCAGGCATTGGGTTTACGACGACACCGTCGCCGGACGCAGCCTGCGCCAGCGGCTACAGCTTTTTTCGACGCCTTCATTCTGATATCCGAGACGAACGGCGGCATCGCGCTGCTTGACAATAAATAGGCGTAAACGTATGTTTCAAACACCTGTTTGACCGCTATAACAAATCCACGCGGTTGTTCATCCAAGGTTTCATCAGCAGAGGTTTATCGCTATGCCTGATTACAAGGCCCCCTTGCGTGATATTCGCTTCGTTCGTGACGAACTGCTCGGTTACGAAGCGCATTATCAAAGCCTGCCGGCTTGCCAGGACGCTACTCCAGATACGGTTGACGCCATTCTTGAAGAAGGCGCCAAGTTCTGTGAGCAGGTGTTGGCACCTCTGAACCGCGTGGGTGACATTGAAGGCTGCACCTGGAGCGAGTCCGGTGTTAAAACCCCGACCGGCTTCAAAGAAGCCTATAAGCAATATGTTGAAGGCGGCTGGCCAAGTCTGGCTCACGACGTAGAGCATGGCGGCCAAGGCTTGCCTGAGTCTTTGGGCCTGGCCGTGAGCGAAATGGTCGGCGCGGCCAACTGGTCGTGGGGCATGTACCCTGGCCTGTCTCATGGTGCGATGAACACCATCTCCGAGCACGGCACCCCTGAACAACAAGAGACCTACCTGAGCAAGCTGGTTACCGGCGAATGGACCGGCACCATGTGCCTGACCGAATCGCACTGCGGTACCGATCTGGGCCTGCTGCGCACCAAAGCCCAACCTCAGGCTGATGGCTCTTACAAAATATCCGGCACCAAGATTTTCATCTCGGCCGGTGAACACGACATGGCTGACAACATCGTCCATATCGTATTGGCTCGCCTCCCTGATGCACCGGCGGGCACCAAAGGTATCTCGCTGTTTATCGTGCCCAAGTTCAATGCCAATGCCGATGGCAGCCTGGGTGAGCGCAATGCCGTGTCCTGTGGCTCCCTTGAGCACAAAATGGGCATTCACGGTAACGCCACCTGCGTGATGAACTTTGACGGCGCCACCGGTTTCCTGATCGGCCCGCCGAACAAAGGCCTGAACTGCATGTTCACCTTCATGAACACCGCGCGTCTGGGCACTGCCCTGCAAGGTCTGTCTCATGCGGAAATCGCCTTCCAGGGCGGTCTGAAATACGCCCGTGATCGCTTGCAGATGCGTTCGTTGACCGGCCCTAAAGCCCCTGAAAAGGCCGCTGACCCGATCATCGTTCACCCAGACGTACGCCGCATGTTGTTGACCACCAAGGCGTTCGCCGAAGGCAACCGCGCGATGGTTTACTTCACCGCCAAGCAAGTTGACATCGTCAAGTACGGTGTTGATGAAGAAGAGAAGAAGAAAGCCGACGCACTGCTGGCCTTCATGACTCCTATCGCTAAAGCATTCATGACTGAAGTCGGTTTTGAGTCCGCTAACCACGGCGTCCAAATCTACGGCGGCCACGGCTTTATCGCTGAGTGGGGCATGGAGCAGAACGTACGCGACAGCCGTATTTCGATGCTGTACGAAGGCACCACCGGCATTCAGGCTCTCGATCTGCTCGGCCGTAAAGTGCTGATGACCCAAGGCGAAGCCCTGAAAGGTTTCACCAAGATCGTGCACAAATTCTGCCAGAACAACGAAGGCAACGAAGCTGTTCAGGAGTTCGTCACCCCGCTGGCTGCACTGAACAAGGAATGGGGCGAGCTGACCATGAAGGTCGGTATGGCGGCGATGAAAAACCGTGAAGAAGTGGGTGCTGCCTCCGTCGATTACCTGATGTATTGCGGTTATGCGTGCCTGGCGTACTTCTGGGCTGACATGGCCCGCCTGGCGGCTGAAAAACTGGCTGCAGGCACTTCGGAAGAAGCCTTCTACAAAGCCAAGCTGCAAACGGCGCGCTTCTACTTCCAGCGCATCTTGCCGCGCACCCGTGCACACGTTGCGACCATGCTGTCGGGTGCTGCCAACCTGATGGACATGAAAGAAGAAGATTTCGACCTGGGCTACTAAGCTCCGGCGCTTGATCTGCAAAAGCCGCTTCTCCTTCGGGGGACGCGGCTTTTTTTTGGCTAGCAGCGACCACAGGGTTGTGACTGGGTTTTAATTAATAGTCACGGCTTGACCCTATGTATCGCTATCGTCGTTAAGCTAGACTGCTACCTTCGCACAACGGTCCGTTTAGGGCTTTACCGTTTAACTATCACGAGGTTTGCCATGGCTGATTACAAAGCGCCCCTGCGCGATATGCGCTTCGTCCTCAATGAAGTCTTTGAGGTTGCTTCTCTTTGGGCGCAACTGCCTGCATTGGCAGAGTCTGTTGATGCTGAAACGGTAGAAGCCATTCTTGAAGAAGCAGGCAAGGTAACGGCCAAAAGCATTGCACCCTTGAGCCGCAGTGGGGACGAAGAAGGCTGTCATTGGCAAGACACCGTGGTCACAACGCCTGCCGGTTTTGTCGACGCGTATAGAACCTACGCCGAAGGCGGTTGGGTGGGGGTGGGCGGTAACCCTGAGTTCGGCGGCATGGGCATGCCCAAGTCGGTATCGGCCCAAGTCGAAGAAATGATTAATTCCTCCAGCCTGGCATTCGGCTTGTATCCGATGCTGACCTCCGGCGCGTGCGTGTCGATCAATGCCCACGCCAGCGAAGAATTAAAAGCGACTTACTTGCCGAACATGTACTCAGGCGAATGGGCAGGCTCCATGTGCCTGACTGAGCCTCATGCCGGTACTGATCTGGGGATCATCCGCACCAAGGCTGAGCCGCAGGCAGACGGTTCTTATAAAGTCAGCGGCACCAAGATTTTTATCACCGGTGGCGAACACGATCTCACCGAAAACATCATCCACCTGGTGCTGGCCAAACTGCCAGATGCCCCGGCAGGCCCGAAAGGCATTTCGTTGTTTCTGGTGCCCAAGTTCATGGTGAATGCCGATGGCAGCCTGGGTGCGCGTAACACGGTCACCTGTGGCTCTATCGAACACAAGATGGGGATTCAGGCCTCGGCAACGTGTGTGATGAACTTCGACGAAGCGGTGGGTTATCTGGTCGGCGAGCCTAACCGTGGTTTGGCGGCGATGTTCACCATGATGAACTACGAACGTCTGGGCGTTGGCATTCAGGGGCTGGCCTCGGGTGAGCGTTCGTATCAGAACGCCGTGGAATACGCCCGCGACCGGTTGCAAGGTCGCGCAGCAACCGGCGCTCAAGCCAAAGACAAAGTGGCTGACCCGATCATTGTCCACGCCGATGTGCGTCGCATGTTGCTGACCATGAAAGCCAGCAACGAAGGCGGTCGTGCCTTTTCGACCTATGTGGCCAACCAACTGGATATCGCCAAGTTCAGTGAAGACCCGGCGGCGCGTGAGCGCGCGGATGCGCTGGTGGCGTTATTGACGCCGGTGGCCAAGGCTTTCCTGACGGACCTTGGTCTGGAAACAACGGTGCATGGCCAGCAAATCTTTGGTGGGCATGGCTATATTCGCGAATGGGGCCAGGAACAATTGGTGCGCGATGTGCGCATCACGCAAATCTACGAAGGCACCAACGGTATTCAGGCGCTGGATCTGGTCGGTCGCAAGGTTGTGGCCAATGGCGGGGCTTATTACCGTTTATTTGCCGACGAAATTCGTCAGTTTATCGCCTCGTCCCACAGCGACTTGAGCGAGTTCACCCAACCCTTGGCCTCAGCTCTGGACACACTTGACGCCTTGACAGCCTGGGTACTGGATCGCTCGGGAAACAACCCGAATGAAATCGGTGCAGCTTCGGTTGAGTACCTGCACGTTTTTGGTTACACCGCGTATGCCTACATGTGGGCAATGATGGCGAAAGCTGCAGTGGGCAAAGAGTCCGATGGGGATTTTTACGTCAGCAAGCTGGGTACTGCGCGTTTCTACTTCGCCCGTTTGCTGCCGCGTATTCACTCCTTGAGTGCTTCAGTAAGGGCTGGCAGCGAGTCGCTTTATCTGTTGGATGAATCACATTTTTAAAATGTTTACCACAATGTAAGCATTTGCTTACATTACGCACTGCCAATCTCCCATATCCCCAGATTGGATCCACAGGTAATCTGATTGCCATGGACGTAGAGCAGGAAGCTCAAAGAAACAACACGGACACGTAGGATTCTGCCAGGACGGCGGAGTGAAATGGATGTCAGGGAAACAGTCTGTAAAACCCCGCCTCGGCGGGGTTTTCTTTTTTGCGCGCCAGAAATATCTGCCGAAGCGGCGACAAGGTCGTCGTAAAACCGGTGTGCGCAATTAGGACGGCCCTAAGCAGCGCCTACAACACACCTTCTTTGTCATGCATCACGTCTTCAAGCAGTGTGCGCAGTAGCCCCAGTGTGGCTTGCTGGCGTTGCACATCGCGACACACCAGCCCTACCGTCAGCGGTACACGCGGCTCACTCAGGGGTTTCCAGAGGAGTGCCTGGTTATCATGTTCATGACGAGAGCGGCCCGGTAGCACTGTAGCCAGCTTGGTGTGCGGCAAACTTTCGAGAATCCCCGCCATTGTGTTCAATTCAGCCTGCACCTGGGGGCGACGGCCTAAGCTGGCCAATTGGTTTTTCCAGATTTGTCGCACCTGGAACTCTTCCCCCAACAACAGCATTGGCAGCTCTGCAGCCTGTGTCACAGACACCTTCTTGAATTCACGCAGTGGATGATCAGCCGGTATCACCAATTGCAGTTCGTCTTCATACAACACCAAGCCGTGCAGTCCGCCCTGACGGGGCGGCAGGTAGCTGATGCCTATATCCAGCGTGCCATTGAGCAGGCGTCGTTCAATCTCGATGCCGGTCAGCTCGTAAATCTGCACCACTAAATGAGGCTGGGCCTTGCGTACCCGTTCCAGCATCTGTGGCACCAAACTGGTGTGCACGGTTTGCAAGACGCCAATCGCCAGGGTGCGCAACGCCTGACCCCGGAAATTGCTGAGCGCTTCTTTGGTTCGTTGCAAACCGTCGAGCAGTGGCAACGCGTGGTTGTACAGCGTGTGGGCCGCAAGGGTCGGCAGCAGGCGCTTACTGCTGCGCTCAAACAGGCTGACATCAAGGTTATGTTCGAGTTGGCGGATCTGCTGGGACAGGGCTGGCTGCGAGATTGAAAGGCGTTCGGCAGCACGGCCTACGTGGCCTTCTTCATAGACCGCGACGAAATAACGCAGTTGCTTGAAATCCATAAGTAATACTTATCGAAAATGCTTAAAAATCGAAATGGCTGAAAAGGCCGTTGCCCCCTAGTCTACGCCCATTGCGCTGGGCTGATCGAGCCGAATGGTCTGATATCCAAGACCTGAAACAGGTTCTTTTACATAGGCGCAGCTGAAAACCCGTTAGAGGTTAAAGGCTCCTGCTAGAACCAGGACAGTTGCATATTAACTCTGCTTATGGTCACAAGGTCTGCGTGCATGAACCTGTTTAACCTGCGTCGTCAAACGTCCAGTCTTGATCAACTGGCGGCTGTTGCTGTGCGTCCACCAGAAAGCACCTCTATGCCAGTCAACTATCTGATGCCCAGCGTAGAGCGCCCGGCGCAGGTCTTTGTGCGCGGTCAGGGCTCCTGGATGTGGGACAGCGACAGCCGCGCCTATCTCGACTTCACGCAGGGTGGTGCGGTGAACAGTCTGGGGCACAGTCCCGCGGTGTTGATCAAGGCGATGGCCGATCAGACACAGTCGTTGATGAACCCGGGAGCCGGTTTTTATAACCGTGCCATGTTGACCTTGGCCCAGCGCCTGTGTGAAAGCACGGGCAGCGATCAGGTGCATTTTCTGAACACAGGGGCTGAAGCCAACGAAGGCGCGATCAAGCTGGCGCGTAAGTGGGGCCAGCTGCATCGCGGTGGCGCTCATCGCATCATCACGGCAACCCGCAGCTGCCACGGCCGCAGTTTTGGCGCGATGTCGGCTTCTGGCAGCGGCACGTTCGATAACCGTTTCGAGCCGCAACTGCCGGGCTTTATCAATGTGCCGTTCAATGACTTGCCCGCGTTGCATGCGGCGGTTGATGCGCAGACCGTGGCGATCATGCTGGAGCCTGTGCAGAGTGAAGCCGGGGTGATTCCTGCCACCGAGCATTACCTCAAGGGCGTAGAGCGGCTCTGTCGAGAATTGGGCATCTTGCTGATTCTCGATGAAGTACAAACCGGTATGGGTCGTTGCGGCACCCTGCTGGCGGAGCAAAATTACGGCGTACGAGCCGATATTGTGACCTTGGGCAAAGGCTTGGGCGGCGGCGTGCCATTGGCGGCATTGCTGGCGCGAGGCAAGGCGTGTTGCCTGGAGCCGGGTGAGTTGGGCGGCACCCATCATGGCAATGCCTTGATGACCGCCGCCGGGGTTGCCGTGCTCGACACGCTGCTGGAAAAGAACTTCCTGCAAGACGTTCGCGAAGCCGGTCATCACCTGCGTGAAGGACTGGGTCGCCTGGCCAATAGTTATGCACAGGGTGAACTGCGCGGCCAAGGTTTGCTCTGGGGTTTGACCCTGTCAGACAACTCGGCAGATGCCGTGGTCAAGGCGGCCTTGTATGAGGGCTTGCTGATCACCGCTCCGCAGCCTGACTGCTTGCGTTTTACGCCTGCGCTGTGCGTCAGCAAAGGCAATATTGACGAGATGCTGCTGCGTCTGGCCCGGGCCTTTGCCCGCGTTCGCACTGCGCAATTGCAGTGCCGTCGAGGGGTTGCGGTCTGATCGCACCCACTCCACAGAATTTAACGAACCGTCTCGCGGTATCCCGCGCGCCCCATGCCTGTTTCTTTCGGCATGGGGCGTTTTTTTTGCCTGGGGATAAGTTGGCACTGAACCTTTTAACCGCGCCCGGAGTCGACTAACGGTCGGGCTTGAATGAGCCCACTTTATTTTGGGGAGCTGAAAATATGGACTTTATAAGAATCATCATCGCCATCCTGCTTCCACCACTGGGTGTGTTTCTACAAGTGGGTTTCGCCGGTGCATTCTGGCTGAATATTCTGTTGACCCTCTGTGGTTATATCCCGGGCGTTGTGCACGCGGTTTACATCATCGCTAAACGATAAGACCGCCTGCGGCAGCGGCTACCGGTTTTGCATGACATTGCAATAAAACAACCATTCCTGCTCCAGCGCGTGAGCCTGATTACTGGCCTTTCGAAAGCCGTGGCGTTCGTCCGGGTAGTAATGCGCTTGAGCCGGAATGCCGTTGTCTTGCAGTGCCTTGACCATGTCGCGGGTCTGCTGCGGCACAACCACTGCGTCCAACTCACCTTGAAAGAAAATCACCGGCACGCGGATTTTATCGGCGTGTAGCAAAGGCGTGCGGGCTGCATAACGTTCGGCGTCGCGTTGCGGGTCGCCGATCAGCCAGTCCAGGTAATCGCCTTCGAACTTATGGGTAGCCCTGGCCAAAGCAACAGGGTCACTGACGCCGTAAAGGCTGGCCCCTGCACGGAACACGTTCTTGAATGCCAAGGCGCACAAGGTGGTGTATCCCCCCGCGCTACCCCCGCGAATAAAGGCGTTGCTGGCATCAATCAAACCCTGCGCTGCGAGATGACTGACAACGGCGCAAGCGTCTTCTACATCCACTTCGCCCCATTTCAGGTGCAACGCTTGGCGATAGGCGCGGCCATAACCGGTGCTGCCGCGATAGTTCAGATCGGCCACGGCAAAGCCGCGCTGCGTCCAGTACTGAATACGTGGGTCGAGCATCGGGTAGCAGGCCGAGGTAGGGCCGCCGTGTATAAACACCACCAGCGGCGGCGCACCCTGTACGTTCATTGCCGGGTAGAAAAAGCCGTGTGCCTCGCCGCCCGCAGAAGGGTAATGCAGGGTTTGCGGGTAGCTGATCTGATCGGCAGGCAGAGGCGCAACGCCGCCGGCCAGAACGCTCATGTGTTTGTCGCTGCGACGAATGGCGATGACGGCCGAGGGGCTGATGGGCGATGCAGCAATGCAATAGATGAACGTTTCATCCAGCGCCAGGCTACGGAAGCGGCTGTACTCTCCCGTGAAGTCTTCAACGGTACCGTCGGCTAAACGCAGACCCAGGTGTCCGAATCCGGCTTCTGTCCAACTGGCCAGATAGCTCTGCTCGCCCAGCGGTAACCAGGTGCTGGCCCCTAATTGCCAAGGTGCAGGCGCATGATCGGCGGCGCTGGCGGGGGCAGGAACAAGCCCTTCGCCGGACTCAGCCCAAGGCTGCCAGAAGCCCGCCCGGTCGGTAAGGCTATGCAGACGATTGTGTTCGTCAAAGCGTGGCTGTTGCAGCGACTCTTCGCTTAAGTCGCCCGCGATACAGTGAGCGGCATTCCACTGACCGTCGATTTGCCCTTCGGCCAGCATCAGGCGTGTGGCGGTCCAGGGCTGGTGCGGTCGGCTCCATTCGATCCAGGCCAGACGCTGACCGTCCGGGCTCAAGGTTGGCGCTGCGTAGAAGTCAGCGCCCTCGGCCAGTACCTGACGCTCAAGGGTACTGGCATGAATGCTGACCAGCCGGTGCTGATCGGCCTGTTCTTCGACCGCCATTACCCGTCCGTCAGACCATTGCACATCGCCATAGCGGCACGTCCCCGTGGTCAGCGCCTGTGGTGCGCTGCCATCGAGTGCCTGACGATACAGTTGCTGATCGGCCTCATTGACGAACACCACACCGTCATCGCTCAGGCAGAAGGCGCCGCCGCCATATTCGTACACTCGGCTGCGCACGCTGAAGCCCGCAGGCGTCAGGCAGTGGGCCTGGCCATCGCTCCAGTGCCAGAGGCGGCAAGCCGCGTCCTGGGGCCGGTATTCATTCCAGAACAGGCCAGCAGAGCCGACCCGCAACTCGGCGAAATCGATCCCCGCGGCGACGGCGAGTGCGGCGCTGAAAGGTTCAGCCTTTGGCGATGAGACGGGAGTTTCGTTCATTTCGGAAGGCCAGTTGTTCGATGGTCTGAGTGGCGTGCTCAGCTTCTTCGCGCGCCTTGAGAATCAGGTCATGCTGTGGCGACTTGCTGCACACAGGGTCTGCGTTACTGGCATCGCCCGTGAGCATAAAGGCCTGACAACGACAGCCGCCGAAGTCTTTTTCTTTTTCGTCACACGAGCGGCAAGGCTCGGGCATCCAGTCATAACCGCGAAAACGGTTGAAGCCAAACGAGTCGTACCAAATGTGCTGCATGCTGTGGTCGCGCACGTTGGGGAACTCGACCGGCATTTGCCGTGCGCCGTGGCACGGCAGCGCTGTGCCGTCAGGGGTGACTGTCAAAAAGATACTGCCCCAGCCGTTCATGCAGGCTTTTGGGCGTTCTTCGTAATAGTCAGGGGTGACAAATATCAGCTTGCAGGGATGCCCTTCGGCTTCAAGTTTGGCCCGGTATTCGTTAGTGATGCGCTCGGCCCGGACAAGCTGTTCTTTGGTCGGCAGCAAGCCGACGCGGTTCAGCTGTGCCCAGCCGTAGAACTGGCAGGTGGCAAGTTCCACGAAGTCGGCTTCAAGGGCGATGCACAGCTCGATGATGCGGTCGATCTTGTCGATATTGTGCCGATGGGTCACAAAGTTCAGCACCATCGGATAGCCGTGGGCTTTGACGGCGCGGGCCATTTCGAGCTTTTGCGCGAAGGCTTTTTTTGAGCCGGCCAGCAGGTTATTGACCTGCTCGTCGCTGGCTTGGAAGCTGATTTGGATATGGTCCAGCCCGGCTTTTTTGAAATCGCTGATTTTTTGCTCGGTGAGGCCAATGCCCGAGGTAATCAGGTTGGTGTAGAAACCCAGTTTGCGGGCTTCTGCGATCAATTCGGCCAAGTCCTGGCGCACCAGGGGTTCGCCGCCGGAGAAGCCCAACTGCGCTGCGCCCATTTCCCGGGCTTCGCGAAACACCTTGATCCACTGTTCAGTCGTCAGCTCTTTGCCTTGCTGGGCAAAGTCCAGCGGGTTGGAACAGTACGGGCATTGCAGCGGGCAGCGATACGTCAGCTCGGCCAGCAGCCACAGCGGCAGACCCACTTCGGGTTTGGGTGGCAGCGCCATCGGGCTCTCAGGCAAGTTCGATCCAGTGCTCTGCACGAGCGACCTCCATAAATTGCTCGATGTCTGCGCCGAGCTCGGGTACGCCGGGGAACTGTTTGTCCAGTTCGCCGATGACAGCGGCAACGTCGCGCTGGCCATCAATCAGTCCACCGATCAAGGCTGCGCTGTCGTTGAGTTTGATCATGCCTTCGGGGTATAGCAGCACGTGGCCTTTTTGCGCTGGCTCGTATTGAAAGCGGTAGCCGGGGCGCCAGGTCGGGATTTTGCTGCGATCGAAGCTCATAGGGTGATTCCTTTGTGCCAGACACGTTGGTCGGTCACGCTGTGATAAGGCGGGCGATCCAGCTCGTAGGCCATGGTCATGGCATCGAGCATGCTCCACAAAATGTCCAGTTTGAATTGGAGAATTTCCAGCATGCGCTGCTGGCCTTCGTAGGTGGTGTAGTGCTGCAAAGTGATCGCCAGACCATGTTCGACGTCGCGGCGGGCTTGGCCCAGACGCGTGCGGAAATACTCATAACCGGCCGGATCGATCCACGGGTAATGCTGCGGCCAGCTGTCCAGTCGTGACTGGTGAATCTGCGGCGCGAACATTTCGGTGAGCGAGCTGCTGGCGGCTTCTTCCCAGGTGGCGCGACGGGCGAAGTTGACGTAGGCGTCCACCGCAAAACGAACGCCCGGCAGGACCAGTTCCTGAGAGCGCAGTTGATCCGGGTCCAGGCCAACGGCTTGCCCCAATCGCAGCCAGGCTTCGATGCCGCCGTCTTCACCGGGAGCGCCGTCGTGGTCGATCATGCGTTGAATCCACTCGCGGCGCACTTCCCGGTCAGGGCAGTTGGCGAGGATGGCGGCGTCTTTAAGCGGGATGTTGACCTGATAGTAATAGCGGTTGGCGACCCAGCCCTGAATCTGCTCGCGGGTCGCACGGCCTTCATACATCGCCACCTGATACGGGTGATAGATGTGGTAATACGCGCCTTTTGCGCGCAGGGCTGCTTCGAATTCGGCGGTGGAGAGTGGGGCTTGGGTCATGGTGCCTCCAAATTAATTGGTTTTGCCTTCGTAGCAGCTGCCGAAGGCTGCGTTGGGCGGCAAAGCCGTCCTGAAATCAGACCGCGCGGTTTATCAGTTAAACCCGGATATGCCTTTCTACGATTGCTTCGCAACCGGACGCAGCCTGCGGCAGCTGCTACGAATCGTTTTGTTTACAGCTCGATGCTCATGCCATCAAAGGCGACTTCAACACCCCGGCGGGCCAGTTCGGCGCGCTCGGCAGAGTCTTCATCGAGGATCGGGTTGGTGTTGTTGATATGAATCAGCACCTTGCGCTGCTCAGGCAATTGTTCGAGCACTTCGAGCATGCCGCCGGGGCCGTTTTGGGCCAGATGACCCATTTCACGGCCAGTGCGTGTGCCAACGCCACGGCGCTGCATTTCATCGTCGTCCCACATCGTGCCGTCCACCAGCAGGCAATCGCTGCCGGCCATGATTTCCAGCAACGGCGCATCGACTTTGCCCAGGCCCGGTGCGTAGAACAGTTTGCCGCCGGTACGCAGGTCTTCAACGATCAGGCCGATGTTATCGCCCGGATGCGGGTCGAAGCGGTGCGGCGAGTACGGCGGCGCGGCGCTGCGCAAAGGCAACGGGCTGAAGCGCAGGTTCGGGCAGGCGGGGATGGTGAATGAGCCTTCCAGCTCAATACGGTGCCAGTTCAGGCCGCCGTTCCAGTGCTTGAGCATGTTGAACAGCGGGAAGCCGGTGCTGAGGTCTTCATGCACCATGTCGGTACACCACACATCGTGCGGGCATCCTTCTCGCAGGCTCAAAAGGCCGGTGGTGTGATCGATCTGGCTGTCCATCAAAATGATGGCGCTGATCCCGGTATCCCGTAGAGCGCGGCCCGGTTGCATCGGGGCAAAGCTCTGCAGTTGCGCACGGATGTCGGGCGAGGTGTTGCACAGTACCCAGTTGACGCCGTCATCGGAGATGGCAATCGATGACTGGGTGCGTGCCTTGGCGTTCAGCGTGCCATCGCGAAAACCCGCGCAGTTGACGCAGTTACAGTTCCACTGCGGGAAACCACCGCCAGCGGCGGAACCTAAAATCTGGACAAACATGGCGTGTTCTCTTGCAAATCTGGAAATAAAAACGCCCCGGCGAACCGAGGCGTTGGGTTGCTCTGCTCAGCTCTCTATGGAAGAGCCAAAACAGATCAACGGCTTGCGAAGTACATGGTGACTTCAAAGCCAATACGCAGGTCGGTGTAAGCAGGTTTAGTCCAAGCCATTTCGTGACTCCTTCAGCAGGTGGGTGAATGGGTGTCTCTTGATTAGTCCAGCTCCCGGAGGGGCTGTTCAAAAGCTTAGGTGGCTATGTTACTAAATTTGACGCTTTTTGAACGCCTGATGTGGAAGAAAGCTCATTGCAGGGTTGGTAACGATCAGCTTTTTCCTTGATAAAACGCTTCAGGCGCTGCTTGTGTTGCTAAACACAGCCAGCCATTTTCGGCTTGGGCAATGCGCTGTGCTGCAGACAGTGTAGTGGCCTGATCCAGCGTCATAAGCGCGTTGTAGAGGGCTGTCAGGTAATCCGACGGATGGCCGGCCAGCTTGGCGTGCCACAGTAGCTCTGCGGCCTGGAGCGCCCCCAGTGACGCGCTCGAAAATTGTTGTGCCAAGGAGGTGCGCGCCTGCGTGAAAGAAGTTTCATCCAGCGCGGTGATCAATGCCGGCAGTGCGGTGATAAATGCTTCGATGTGCGCATGGATTTCAGCCACCGAGGCGTGAGGTGATTGCACGCCGAACAGCAGGCCGGTTTGGCCGTTAATTTGCCGCAGACCGCTGAATACGGCATAGCCCAGTTGCAACTCAACTCGCAGTTGCTGATAGAACGGTGTTTGGGCCAGGTGCGCGAGCAACCGCCACGCGGCTTCGTCAGCCAGATGACCGATGGGGGCCGGGCAATACACCAACAGGGCCTGTTCGCTGGAGTCGCCGGGTTCGATGTGCCAAGTGTGCCGCCATGCTGGCGGCTCTGAATGCTGCGCCTTTGGCGTGCCAGGAACTTTGCTCAAGACACTTGTCATTACAGCTTGGGTCGATGCGGGCAAGGCGACGGCTAACCCTTCCCATTGCGCGGTTGCCCAGCACTGCTCAAGATCGCTGACCTTGGGCGCTGTACCCTGTTGATGAATCTCGGGCAGACGCTTAAGCAGGTTGCGAATGGGCATCAGGGTCGGCGTTGGTGCAGCGTCGTATGTACCCGGCGCGACGAGTGAGCGTAGAGCGTGCTCCAGAATGGTGGGCATAGGCGTGTGAAAGCCCTGCATTTTGAGCAGCAGGTGTGTCCCTGATGCGCTCAGCACCAACTCAACTCCCGCCTGGCGCGCATCCTGTTGCAGTGAGCGCAAACTGCTTTGCAGACGTACCAGCAGCACATCGTCCAATTGCCCCGGCAGGCTCCAGCGCAGATAAATCGACGCCTCTGTGTTGTGCGCAGCAATGGCTGAGCTAAAGCTCATGGCAGACGGGGCGCGTCGATCTCGCAACCGATCTTGAGCAAAGGTACGCAGGCCTCGATGCGCGCTGGTCTGCCCACGAATCAAGCCTGCGCTGACGGGTTCATCCGGCACCTTGAGAAACGGGTTCGGCGCTGGCAATTGCCAGTCGTGTGCTGACCCATGACGCGCTGTGGGTTGCATCTGTTGCAGTGCGCTTTTGAGTGCGGTGACGCCTTGATCCGACAACTGGAGAGTGTGTTGCTCTACGTCGCGGCGGGCCAGTTCCAATGCACCACTCACGGCTTGCTGACGCTGTTGCAGCCGATGGTATTCGTCGCGCAGGGTCGGCCATTCGGCTTGAGCACTGAAGAACGACAGCCAGTCGCAAAACGTGTCCCGAATGCTGGAAGCGTGTTCAGCAATGTCGCTGGCAGCAGTGAACTCGATTTGCAGCAGTGCCTGACTTTCGAACTGATAAACAGGACTGGCTTTGAGGGTGTCGATCAGGTGTTGCTGGCGTAACGCTGCGACGAGTCCGCCCGGTTTGTCGGCGTTGATCCAGTGGCAGAGAAACGCCAATGCCTGAGCCGATTCGGGCGGCAACGGGTCGAAGGCAAACATCAGGCTCAGGTGCTGCCCGTCAATGTGGTGATAGGCGTGTTCACCTGTGCTCATCAGGGCGGGCGGGGCGATCTGCGGTACAGCTTTGCCGGTGTGCAAGACGGCGCTGTAATGCTCGCCTAGTGCTTCAAGCTCCGTCACTGATTGCGGGCCAACCAAGCTAAGGGTCATTTGCCCGGTTTGGTAGAACTGCTGATAAAAATCCTGCAAGGCCTGCTGAAAGCTTGGGCGGGGGATCGGCAGGCTGTAACGATTACCGGCATGAAAAGCCCTGAGCGGGTGCGCCGGGTTCAGCGCTTGCAGCCGCGCCAGTTGGCGCTGGGCCGATGGCTCACGGGTCCAGGCGATAAACTCGGCGTGCAGCACTTCGCGTTCGCGCAGTTGCGTTTCTTTGTTCATGCTCGGGTGGGCGAGCATGTCGCACAAGCGTTCGAGGCCACCCGCAAAAGCGCTGGGCGGGAGTTCGAAAAAGAAGTCGGTATGGCGCTCGCTGGTTCTTGCATTGATTTGGCCGCCGTGACGCTGCACGTAGGCCATCAGATTGTCTTGGGCGGCAAAGCGCTCTGTACCGAGAAACAGCAGATGTTCCAGAAAGTGCGCCAGCCCAGGCCAAGCCGCGGGCACATCGTGGCTGCCTGCTGCTACGCGCAAAACGGCTGCGCAGCGATTGAGGCGCGGTTCTTGGCGCACAGAAAGGGTGAGACCGTTATTCAGGGTCAAACGTTGGGTGTGAGGGTGGTTCAGCGCAGGCATGGGCACTTCCGCAACAGAGAAGTACCTATGCTAGCGGATCAGCGCTTGGTCAGCTCGTTGTAAAGTTCAGGGCGACGGTCGGCCAGGTAAAAATTACCGTCTTTGGCATCGAGCAATTGCTGACTGTCCAGCGTGGCCACAATCAACATTTCTTCGTCGTTGGCCAGTGCGATCTGTACGCCATTAGGCGCTGCGATACTGCTATGGCCGCAGTACTGAATGTCGCCCTCGCGCCCACAATAGTTGGCATAGGCCACATAACACTGATTCTCGAAGGCGCGGCTGCGCACAGTGACATCTGCAATGAACTCGTAAGGCGCCATGTTGGCCGTGGGCACCACAATCAGCTCAGCACCCGCCAGGGCCAGACGGCGGGCGTTTTCCGGGAACTCAAGGTCATAACAAATCAGCAAGCCAAGCTTCCAGCCTTCCAGATCGAAGACCGGAAAGGCATCGGGCCCCTGGCTGAACATCAAGCGATCCAACTCACCGAAAAGATGCGTTTTGCGATAGTTGCACAGGCTTTGGCCCTGGGCATCAATCAGCTGCACGCTGTTGTAAATGTGCCCGTCCTCGGCGCGTTCGGGGTAACCGTAAACGATGGCCATGTTATTGGCTTTCGCCAATTCGGCAATCTGCTGTGCGGCGTCGCCGTCCTGCGCTTGCGCGAGTTCGGCGACGGCTTTGGCGCCGATGTTGTAGCCCGTTAGAAACATTTCGGGCAGGACCAGCAAGTCTACGTTGTCTTTGGCCTGCAAGACGATGGTGTGCAGTCGTTGCAGATTGCCCGCCACATCCAGTGGCAAAGGCGGGCATTGATAAAGCGCGACGCGCATAAAGTGCTCCTGCTGTGGGGCGATCAATCCGGCAGGGCGATGGGGCCTATGTCATTGAACACATCGCCAGGGCCGGGGTTTGCGGCGTGAGTGCTGCCGCCAAAGTGGGTCATGATGCCCCATACCGCGTTCAATGAGGTCTGCACGGCGCCTTCGACCCACGCAGGTGTCCAGGACACATCATCACCGGCAATAAAAATACCACGTTGTTCGGGTGGAAAATCCTGCTGCATAAAGTGTGCGTACATACGCTGGTTGTAACGATAGTGGCCCGGCAGCGCGCCTTTAAAAGCGCCGAGAAAGTGCGGGTCAGCTTCCCATGACACGGTGATCGGGTCGCCAATGATGCGGCTGGCAATATCCACCTTAGGGTAGATCTTCTTCAAGGAATCGAGCGCCAGCTTGACGCGTTTTTCGACAGGATGCGGCAGCATTTTCAGAGCGTCGCTCATCCACGAGTACGACAGGCAAATAACCCCCGGTTTGTCATCGCCGTGATCAAACAGGTAAGTGCCGCGGGTCAGGCGGTCTGTGAGCGTCATGCTCATCAGGTCGCGGCCAGTCTCAGGGTCTTTGTCTTTCCAGAAAGGACGGTCGACCATGACGAAAGTTTTCGACGATTGCATGTAGCGCGTACGGTCCAGCGCCATCCACACTTTTTGTGAGAACAGCGACTCCTCGCACTCAATTTGTGTGGTCAGCAGCCAGCTTTGGCAGGTGACCAGAACCGCTTCGTAAGGGCGGGTGACACCCAGATTGTCGGTGATCGAAAACTGACCGTCTGCACTGCGGCTGATGCTTTTGACCCCGGTACGCGGTGCTCCATGGTGCAACGAGCTAAGGCTGGTGCCTTCGGGCCAGTGGGCGCAGCGTTCAGGCGCGTGACGCCAGATGCCCAGTGGCACCTGTTCTACGCCGCCGACTACCAGGTGTTGATGGTCGTCGCAGTTGGTCATGACCACGCGGAAAATTTCGAGCATGGAATTTGGGAAATCAGAGTCCCAGCCGCCTGTGCCAAACCCTACCTGACCGAACACCTCGCGGTGCTGGAACGACAACTTGGCGAAGGCTTTTGACGTAGCAACGAAGTCGTAAAACGTGCGGTCATCCCACAGCGGCACCAGGGTGTTCCACAATTCTTTCAGGCGAGGCACGTCACGGTCACGGATAGCTTGTTGAATATCGCCAAAGCGTGACCCTGCTTCCAGTGCATCGGCCCAAGCGTCTGCAACTTCCTGGAACAATGCAGGCAAGTCCGAGAGTTTTTGGGCGTAGAAGGTTTGGCCTTCAAGGTCAATCACGGTGCTGCCTGACGCGGGGGTGAGCGGGTTGGGAAAAGGTTTGGTTTCCAGCCCCAGCTTATCGACGTAGTGGTAAAACGCCGTTGAGGACACCGGGAAGCGCATGCCGCCCAGTTCAGCGATTACCCCTTCGCTCCCTTCAAAGGCTTGTGAGCGCAGACGCCCGCCCATTTTCGAGGCTTCATACACCACGGGCTTGAGGCCCAGTTTCATCAATTCGTACGCCGCCACCATGCCGGCCATGCCCGCACCGACAATGGCCACCTCAGCACCCAGCTTCTCAACGGGAATACTGCCCAAGCCCGCCGGATGTTCGATCCAGTCATCAAACGCGAAGGGGAAGTCCGGACCGAAAATGGTGACGGGCTTTTTGCCGTCCAGAGGGTGACGATTCTTCTTATTCATGGCTGACCTTGCTGGCGACCCGCGCTTAACGCTGAGTATAGGAAAAGACAGGCACCATGATAGGGAGCGTAGAACTCGTTAATAAGACGCAAACTGTCGTCGGAATGGCTTTATTTTAGTCAATATGACGAGGTTGGTAGTCGTAATGCGTTATTTACGATCCACTTTGCTGCTGAGGATGATCGACGTCGTGGTTTTTTCGACGCCCTCTACGCTGCCGATCTGATCGAGCAATTGATCCAGTTGCTCGGGGGAGTCGCTGCGCAGCCATGCCACATAGTCGAACTCGCCGCTCACCGCACATAGCTGTTGCACCTGAGCCATTGCGCTCAAGCGTCGCACCACATCTTTGCCGGAGCGGGGCTGCACCGTGATCCCTACATAGGCTTGCAAACCGCCATCGATCAGGCGTTGGCCCAAACGCACGCCGTATCCGGTGATCACCTTGGTCTTCTCCAGTCGTGCCAAGCGCGAGGTCACCGTTGTGCGCGCGATGCCCAGCTGACGAGCCAGCATCGCCACGCTTTCACGGGCATTGAGCTGCAAGGCGGCAATCAATTGACGGTCGATTTCATCCAGCGCGGGTGGGCGAGTATCGGACAAGGGGGATTCCTGTGGCATGAGCGATGTGGATGTTCATGGTACAGGGCTGTCGGTGATTGCGCTTTGCAGCTGAGCGAGCCTATGCAGGCAAGCTCTGCCAAGTTCCCCTTACGTGGAATTCAGGAACTCACAACGATTGATCCCAGTTAGTCATCAAGAAACTGAACACAGCAAACGCAATAAAAATAATCAAAAACACATGTCCCTTTTTAACTTTGCTTTTCATTCCATCTCCTTTAGGTTCCGCGCCCGCTTTATGCCTGACCCATGCCAGGCACTTATAGTCCGAGGCCGGAAAACGTCATATGTGATTGTGTGGTAGGCCATTGTGCAAATCACTTCTCAAGGCCCGTAACCCCAAAGGCCGCTTCTGTAGCTTCCGATATCTAAGCCTGAGGGCCTGCGGGCCATGTGCAGCGTCCGCTATCCACCCCATGTGCGAACGCTGCGCAGCGTTGAACTCTAGCCTATTTTGTATTTTTTTCCCGTGTGCACAGGGACGTCGAGACCTGTCCTGCGCATCACGCCGGGCATGGAAGGACGGTTGAGGTGTAGCCATAGGGGAGGGGATTGCGGGGGGGGGGCGAACCGGCACTTTGCCTGCTTGGTAGGGGTGGAGCGTAGGACTGTAAAGACAGTGACCACTCCAGAAACACGAAAGCCGCGCAGTGCGCGGCTTTGAGTATGGTGGGCCCAGTAGGACTCGAACCTACGACCAAGGGATTATGAGCCCGTATAAAAGGCCATTAAGCATTGATGGTCTTCAATAAAATCAGGCTTTTATTCGTTTTTTGTTCATATGTGCCGGATACACTTCCCGCTGCTGTGGACGCTTTGTGGACGGTCTCGGTACACCTCTTTGCACGCTGCTGAAAACCCTTTCACTTTGTGCAAACTCTCCCACCCTTACAGGCCCTGCAGCGGGTCTAGCTCAACGCCTTGTTTTCAGTACTCGTCTGTTTGCACAAAAAACCTACGCAAAGCCCGTCGGCGGGAGGGGGATAAGTGCTTTTCTCAACAGTTTTTTTTGGAAAAGAAAATTTGAGGGGCGCAGTTTTACCTAGAGAACCAATCAGGTGTAAGGTTAGAGCTGCGCCGTCATAGATGCCTCTATTGCTCCTAAGGCTGGCAGTAGGATCCTATCTAATGCTTATAATATGGATGTGCATATGGGAAAAATATCAGTTGGCGTTGATAGAGACTTGGTAGTCAAACGCTATATGTCGCTTGGGAAATTTGAAAGTCTAATCAACTCAGGAAGCTTATACTTTTCCCGATTCGATCGCTTTACAGACAAGCTAGAGGGGGGAATAAGTAGCCAGAACTATCCAGACGTCAGTGTTTCTGCTGAGCTTTTTGACCTAACAATTAATTATAGGGCCAGCGATCCTGCATCCCCTGAAAAGACACAGGCCGAAAAAAGAATCAATGAAATAAACAATGAAACCTTCGAAGGAATATTTGGTAGCGAAAAAAAACTGGATGGCGACTCCTACCTACAACTGGTCAGCTCTTGGCTATACGCAAACTGCTGGACTGATCTTGATCATGAATGCGACGCAATGTGGTCTCTTTATGGTATTACCGGAGTGGGATGCAATCATGTCGAATGCTGTCCACAATGTGAAAGTACTCATGGAATGTCCGTATGCATTGAAACTACAATAGGCGCTATCTTAGACAACTTAGAACTAGATGAGCGTTATAACCTATCAATCCAAAAGGTTGATTATATCGACCATAAGAAAATAAAATTTGAGGCTCACGAGCTGAGCACCAAACCTTTCTTTTCAAAAGCCCGGCATTTCAGCTATGAAAATGAAGTTCGACTCATGCTATGGCCGGATAGAAGCGACATCAGCTTCAGCTATGTTTATCAACAGAGCACGGTAAATGATAAAAAAAGCGTTGAGCTGAAAATCAAGAATATGAGCTCATTTATCAACAAGATAATTTTATCTCCAATCCCCGCCAAGAAAAGTGCACAACTCCGCACTACGCACTACGAGGCTCATCAATCAAATTTAGGATTAAAAGATAGCCTTGCCAATTGCATCTTGAGAGAAAAAGTCCAAACTCTCTGCTCTGCTAACTCATTGTTCGTTGAGATACTTGATTCAGATTTAAATCAAGTTGTTACGAGCGACTGCTACACATTCATGGATGATTTTAAATAATCTATTCGACATGCCGCGCACCAAAAACAAACTAATGATTAGTGAGTAATTGGTTGAAGCGTTTCTGCGAGTTCTGAAACTGACTTCGCGCAACTGATGAAAGCGGCGGCGTTGCTGGGTACTGGCGTCGGCCCATGCGTATGCCCCGCCAGCTGCACATTCATCTCCTGCACCAACTCAAGTAAATCACACAGCACCTGCAAAACATTCACACCTTCGGAGCCCAACCATGTCTTGGGCGACACATACCGTTGGCTGATCGCAGCCATACTCGTCTTCATGCCCTCTATTCGCTCCTCCATATCCCCGCCCACCATGGCGTTGTGCTTCTGCCCCACGACCAAGTTCAAGTCCCGCCCGGTCGCTTGGTGCAAATCATCCACAGCCGCCAAGCTCGCAGCCCCGCCCGACAGCAGCTTGAGCGCGCCCAGCGCTTCTATTTTCTTGATCCCACCCACTAACTCGGTTGAATGATCGTCCACCGTCATGGTGTGGTTTTGGAAGGTCTCGGTGTTATCCAGGGCTTCCACTTCGCGCTCGATCGCTTTGTCCTGGATCTTGCCGTCGGTTTGGCGCAGCCAGTTGCCGTCGGCATCGACCCGTTGCTGGCACGCTTCGCTGTGCTGCCACACCTGATCCCCTTTCGGGACTTTGGGCATGCTGAGGCCGTGCGGGAGGATGGTTTGGATGTAAGGCTTGTTCGGCAGGCCGTAGGCGAAGCACACCACGACTTGAGTCCCTTCTTCGGGGAAGGCGTAGATGCCCATTTCTTCGCCGCCAGTCGGCAATGGCAGCGGGACTCCGGCCAAGATTGGCAGTTGGGTGTCTGGCTCGCCATCTGGCCCCATGACCTCGATGTCGACCGCGTAGCGCGGGCGGAAGTCGTCGCAGATCCCGGCGCCGCTAGGGGCATCGGCCACGGCCACGACCCGGGCAAAGCGCGGCAGGTGGTAACCGCCTGAGAGTTCGGGGAATTGTCGTTCTACGCTACGGCGGATTGCGTCGTCCATCGGATGGCCATTTGGTTGTCGACGAGGGCCACACTGGTGATGCGCTCGCCTTGATTGATTGTTGCACCTGGTCGCAACCCGGGAAGGGCCGCGATCAGTGCGCTTTGATTGCCCTGGTAGCCGTCGAACAGCTCGGCAGGCAGTTGTAGCGGCGCTCGCACGCCAAAGAAGCTGTCGGCCCAACTGCCCACAAACACTTCACCGTCGCCTTGCTGCTGCCAGATGAAGTCGGGGATGTTGAACACGCGGGCCATGCTGTCCATCGCCTGATAACCCGCCGCCAGGCTGTAGAAAAACGGGGCTTTTACGCTGGCGTACGCTTGTGCCGGCACACGAAAACGCAGGCCGGTGTGTTGGCTGATTTCGGTCAGCACGGCTCGCAGATCCACGTGACGCAGGTTCAGCGGCAGCGGTTTGGCAAGGATCGCGGCCATCTCACGGCAGAACAGCACTTGCTGGACGCTGTTAGCAGCGGTGCAGCGCTCGACGTAGCCGATGAAGTGGCGTTGCAGCGTGCTTTCGTTGTAGCCGATGTCGAGTGTGACAAGCCCCCTCACGGGGGCAGCGGCTTGAATGGTGAACGTGGCCCGGCCCGGGCTTTTCAAGTCCAGCCGAACCTCGTCTTTGACCAAGGCCACCGGCTCGCCGTTGATGCTGAGTATCTTGTGCAGTTTCATGCGCCACTCACCCCGCCCAACCAACCATCGACCTTTTTCAACGTGGCTTCAAAGCCTGTCAGTGGTTGCTCGCCTTCGGCCGAATCGGCGCCGGTACCGCCGCCACCTCCCACCGTAGCGCCCGGGCCGGATTGCGCCTTGACCCCATTGGCCGGGCGCCGCCCTTCGACTTTCTGCGGGTTGGAGACTTTTTCGCTCAGGGTAAACTGAATCCGCCAGGCACTGAGGGTGTCGTCTTCCCGGGCGCTGACGCCTTCGGAAAACTCCACCTGACGGATGCCGAAAGCGCTCGCGGTGTCATTCACGACCCGATAGGTTTTGAGCTGGCCACCACCTTCAGTGGCTTCGGCCATCCGCATCAGATCGCGAAGTTGCACCTGGTCAACGTAGGGAATCATCATCGAAGCGGTCAGGGTCTTGGGCTTAAAGCCCTTGTGCGCGGTTTCGGTGTTGCTGGTCTGGCCCGACATGTCAGCGGCTTCAATCCGCATATTCGCTGTGATTTTCAGGTTTTTGCCGCGCACCTGTTCGCCATCGAGTAGCAGCGTCATAGGCCCACCAGTTCGCGCACAAAGCTCAAGCCCTGTTCCGACCCCACCAGCAACACACCGGCACACAGCACCCACTCATGCCCTGGGGCTTCTTCCTTCAACAGATCCCGGCGCAAGTCGCTGGCTGTGCCCGGGCCGATCATCCGCGCGCGCAGGCTGCTGTCGGCATGGCCGCTGGCGAGCAAGGCCTTAAGGTCGTTCAGTTGCTGGTCGCGCCCTTGCTGCTGCGCCACTTTGCGTTTGGCCAGTGCCACCAGATCGCTCATTGGCGAGCTGTCAGCCGCGTAGCTCTCCAACACCGCCAGTTGGCCAGACATGGATTGTTTGGCGGCCTTGAGCAACGTGCACCGCTCCAACGGCAACGCCTGCCAGCGCGGCAATGTCCCGGCGCTGGGCAATTCCCACTTTTCGGTTTCCAGTTTTGACAGGTGCCGCGCCCGGCGTTCGGCGCGCACCAGGTCAGGCATCGGCAGCAACGCATTGAACCGGGACAAGCTTTCGGCTAACTGATCGAGACGAGTCGCCAGAAACATCAAGCACAAGGCGTACTGCGGCCCATCCGGGCGGCTGGCATCGCTGACATCCGCCAGTTTGTTCGCCAGTTGCTGCACCAGGTTCGGTGCTGACAGAAAGCGCTGGTAGCCCGTGCCTTGGCCCACGCCGCTTTGAAACGGCGTCACCACCAGACAGGCCGGGGCTTCACCCATCTGTTGGGTCAGCGCCGATCGGCCCGCATCGATCGCGCCTTGGGCCGCCGCACCCACCGGCCCCGGGTTGGTACTGGTCATGCCGTCCAGCCCGCTCAAGCGCAGCGCCGTGCTGACTAACTCGCCGCTGGCCAGATCCTTGGCCGTGCTCAATTGGCCCATCCATTGGGTGGCTTGCTCGGGCCAGCGTAGGGTTACGGGTGCCCACGTCATGCTGTTGCCGCCTTGACCTGACCGTTTTCAAGCCAGTCCGGTTCGACAGGTCGTTTGCTTGAATCCGGGAAGCTCGCGGCTTCTGTCCAGTCGCGCAGGGCCAGACGGAAACCCTGCAACTCGCGGTACTGATCAGCGGACAATGAGGCGGGACGCTCTGCCTCCAGCTCATCACGGTGGCGAACCACCAGCGCGTCCGTGGTCAGCAGAACACTGTCACGCCATGCCCGCTCACGCACCGCCAGTTCAGTTTTGGTCAAGGGTGGCGGTGCTTTGGCGACGGGAAACCCTTTCGCATTGGCTTGAATGACTTTGCCCAGTGCCTGCGCCTGCAACAACTCTTGGTGATAGGCGCCGGTGATTTCCACCAGCTCATTTCGAGGCGGTAAAGAGCACATCGGGTTGGATGCTTCTACCTGGGGCGCATAGGCGCTTTCATCGGGCACTTCAAGTTGTGGCGCGACCATTTGCCGATCGGGCCATTCCGGATTTTTAACCAGCTTGGTCGGGCGCTTCCAGGCGGGATCGTCCACCAAAATCGTGCGTGGCCCGTGAACCTCATCCAGATAAAAGCCCAAAGTTTTAGCGTGAAAATAGGTGCTGTTCATCAGTTCCCCACCGCTTCAATGATTAAAGAAAATGCGACGGACTGTATCGGCCCCCAATCTCCAATCAAAATGCTCACTCGCTGGCGTATCTCCCCGGTGTCGGCGCATTTCCACCATCCGGGAAGACCGACCACCGCCGTGTTGCGTGGCAGCATGGGTTCAGCAATTAATCGAATAAGATTTTGCGTCTCAGCATGTCGCATATACGGCATGTTCTGATTGTTGCTAATCACGCCTACGTACGAGATTTGGTCAGCGACAGGCCGCAAAGCAATGCTGGCTAGCATGTCCGGGTGGGTATGATCTCTCCGGGACAGATAAATGAGCCCGTCACTTTTCTCGTCCCGGAAGTAAGGAAGTTCCGGATTGCCCCCGACCAGCCCTGCCGCCACAATCTGATCGCGAGTGAGCCGTTGACTAAGCAATTCATTGGTTCGCGCCATCGTGTAGGCGTCAGTGATGCCAAAGCCGCCCAGCGTGGTGGGCTTGCCCCCAAGGTCAGCGTAGTTATGCCCATGATCAGAACGTGATAGACCGACCAGCTCATTGCTGCCATCGGCGCGCATATACGGATAGCGCACATCGCCCGAAGCAAGACCGACATAGCTAATGCTGTCGCGAAACACCCGCAAATTCAGCAACTCGTCAGTCTTTGTTTTGGTGTAGGCATCGGTGATGCCGTAGCCGCCAAGGGTGGTCGGTTTATCGCCCAGATCCGAATACTTGTGGCCATGATCGCCCCGGGCCAGATGCAACAGTTCGCCGCTTGCCTCGACCCGTACATACGGATAACGCGTGTCACCCGCGACCAACCCCACTGCCGTGATGAAGTCGCGGTCAGGTTTGCCATTGATATTCTTTTGCAGCTGTTCGCCCAGGGCTGACAGGGCTTTGGTAAAGACATTGCGCACCACATTCACAGCTTTGGTAGTCGCCAGAATCAAGCTGCTGTTGCTGTTGTCGTCGTCACTGATGGCATTGGGGATCTGGTCTAGACCGACATCACCTTTCGTGGTCGCCCGTGCCCGCAAGCCTGAATAGTCACCCGTGCGTGCCGCAAAGTGCTTCACCAGCTCAGTATTGATCGGCTCAACAGCGCGCAGATCCTGAGTGACACTTGAACTCACCAGATCCGCCAACGGCACCAGGTAATGCCGCGCCCCGCTGCTGTCGCTGTAATCCGCCTTGTCAGCGCCGAACACCACCGTAAACGTGCTCACCACATCACTCAGTTCGCGTTGCAACACCACATCCAGCCAGACTTTGTTCGGTACCGAGGGCACCGCCACCGGCTTGGCCGCAGGTAAATGCAGACGAACACCTTCTACATAGGCCAGCCCCGGCTTGAGTTGATAGCCCGCCCCGACCTTTTCCAATTGCAGGCCCGTACCGAAGAAGCACGCACGCCCGAAAATATCGCGGTTGCTCAAACGCTCACGCTCATCGATCCCGTTCAGGCGCACCGTAAAATCGTGCTGCCAGGTACTGGCGTCAATGGTGATGCCGGTCAGCGCTTGGGCGCCGTCGAACACCACCAGAAAGTTGCGGGTCACGTTGTTGCCGATTTGCAGCGGCGGAATGTTGCGGCGCTTTTGCTGCACCGGTACGTACGCCACGGCCAGCAACACGTTCTCGGCGGTTTCGAGGCCTATCCAGTTCCAGTCGAAGTCCCCGATGTCGCTGCCCATCATCAGGCTGTAAACCACCTGATTGGGGTTCACAAAGCCTTTCTGGGTCACGTCGTAGGTGGCCACGATCTGGCCCACGGGCGGTTTGGCCGCGCCACGGTTTACCGGGCCGTTCGGATTAAGGCCCGGCACGTTGGCCAGCACAAAGCGGCTGACGATCAGGGGTTGTTGTGCGCCGACTTTCTGCGCGATCAGGCTTTCGCCTGCAAGGGTAATGCTGGCACCCACGGGAGGCTCCTACAGGCTGGCAACCAGCGTTTGCTGGTCGTCGTTAAAGTCCACCGCGACGATGCGCAGCGACACAGGGGTAATGGTCACAAAGTCATAACGGCGGCACGTGCGCCCGTACTGTTGGATCAGCACGCGCATCAGCTCCGGGTTTTGCGACAGTTGCGAGTCGGAGAGGCGCAGCAGCACCACGTCCCAGTCCCGATCGGGCAAACGCTCGTCGATCTCGACGTAACCGACGCCCAAGCGTTGAAGGATGCGTTTCAGGCCCGCCGTACTGCCCGCGTCCACGGCATTGATAAAAGCGAACTTGACCCGCAGCCGGTACAAACTTTCTGGCTCGCCCTTGAAGCGGCTAATGTCGCGCTGCCAGGCCAGCAGATCGAGCACAGTCAGGTGGCAGGTTTCGGCGTCCATTTGCAGCAGGGGCCACTGCAACCAGCCCTCCACCTTGTCCCACCAGGACTGACCTGCGGCCTTGAGTTTGGTCAGCTGCGGGCCGTCCAGCCAGAACGGCAACTTGAGTTTGATCATGCGAGCGTCACCACCAGGCTGTTGATGCGGGGGATGCTCAGTTCGGAAACGATGTCGGCATTATCAAAGTGCAGCGACTCGATACCCGGGAACTGTTGGTGCAGCTCTTCCCCCAGTCGGCTGAACGAAAACCGCGACTGGGGGTACGTCAGGGTCGGCTGAAAGTCCGTGGCTGTGCTTTCACGGAACGCCGCTCGCACAAACAACGCCACGTCATCGCGCAGGCTGTCACGCTTTTCATTGCCGATCAGGGCGCGTGGCCACAGCGTCAGGCGGATGGCGTGCTGGGTTTCCGGCATGACCATCACCACCAGATCATCACCGTGGCCATGGTTGCCCTGGTCACGGATATGGGCGTTGATCTGCTCCAGATAGGTCTCGGCTGGCACGTCGGCTTCAAACAACACATAGGCATTGGCACTGCCCGGGCCACGGGGTGCGCCGTGCAGGAAATACACGCCGTCCGGACGCACGCCCGGGAAGGCCGAAATCATCGCCCGATAAACCGCATCGGTGTGCCACTGGTTGACCGCCGAGAACTGATTGCGCACCCGCAAGCGCAGCTGGTCGTCGGGTTCCGGATCCGCCCCGGGCGCAATCAGCCAGCCGTCGGTGTTCACCACCTGAGCTATGCCCGCCAAGGGCACCGGCAAGATCGCGTAGTAACCCGGCGCCAAGTTGTAGCCGCTGCCCTCTTCCTGCGCTTCGACCGGGATTTCGAGCTGCAACAGCCCATCGGCAAAGGTCGCGGGTGTGGTCGTGACCATCTGATAGATATGGCCATTGATGGCGGCGGACTGCACCACGATGCCCGCAGGCAGCTCCAGCGTCCCACCGGCGGCAATGCGCGTAAACAGCATCATGCCGGTGGCCTTGGTCGCGCCCTTGCGTTCGACGTTTACCGCCCAGGCCAGCATGTCCAGCCAAGTATCCCCGGCGGTTTTGACAAAGAAGTTGGGCAACACGGTGTCGCTGATAAAACTGATCAGCCACAGCACGGGCTTGGTCACCAGTGCGGTGATCAACCGCCAGAACGGCGAATAGGCGCTGGTGTTGCTCAGCTTGCTGCCTTGCGCCGCCACTTCGGTTTCCCAGGCTTTACGCAACCCGGCTTCGGTGGTCGGAATCCCGGCGTCTGTCAGCGCCTGTTTAAAATCTACCTCGCTCACACATACACCTCGATCGCGCCGAATTTAAGGGTCTTAGCCGTCACCAGGTACTTGCCCGAGTCATAGGGTTCAATCAACGCCGTCCCCGGTACCAGGCGCACATCCGCCTCCACCAGCAGCTCCAGTTGTTGAATGCAGTCGCGCTGACGCAGACGGCTGCGTTCGGCCACCAACGTCACCAACAAGCCGCTTTCGCGGATCATGTGCGCAATGTCCTGGGCGATACTGGCGCGGTCATCGATGAGCAACGGCTGACGCGACGGATCCAGCGACAGGTCGTTGTCCACAATCAGCAGGTCGATGTAGTCACTCATCCGCCCACCGCCATGCTCATCATGTTTTCAAGCTCCAGCGGGCTCATGGGTTTGGTGTTGGTGATGTTCAGGTTTTCCACATGGGTGCCCTTGTTCTGGGTCTGATTGTTGTTCTGGATGCTGCTCAACAACCCGCCCTTGGGCACAGCGTTGGGCCGCGACGGCGACAGGCTGCCCAGTGAACTGTTGAGACGTTCCTGACTTTGCTCAGACTTGGCCTGCGGCGGTGCTGCCATCACCAGTGCCGGGGCTTGGTGCGGCGGTTGTAGCGCATCAATTTGCGTGACTTTTGGGGTTTGAACCTGAGGCGCTGCCAGCAAAGACGGAACCAACGGTTGACTGGCCGCCATGACCAGCGGCGCCGGTTGTTGCACCCGGTTCAACGGGGTCTGCATCTGCGTCAACATGCTGGGCGCGGCTTGCGGCGGCTGCGCCATCACCAACGGCGGCGCGGGCTGTGCCTGAATCTTCGGGATGCCCAAGTCCGGCACTTTCGGCGGCGCTGGCAAGTCGCCAAAGGCGGCATCGATCTGCACGCCCGGGATCTTGTTCAGCATCGCAATCAGGCCATTGATGGCACTTTTGAAAATGGTGGTAATCCCGTCCCATGCCGCCTTGGCCATGCCTGTCCAGCCGCCCATGGAGCTGAACCAGTCGCTCAAGCCTTTGAGCTGGTCACTGACCCACTGGAACGCCGCGCTGTTCATTAACGCGGTTGTCCATTCATCCCAGTAGTAAACGGCCGCCGCCACGGCCGCAGTTAGCGCAACCACGCCGACCACCACCCACACAACAGGGTTGGCCAGCAGTGCTGCGTTGACCAGCCAGATCGCGCCTTGCCACAGCAACATGGCGCCACGAACAAGGCCCATCCACGCGACCATGGCCGCCATGCTCAACACAAACGTAGTGACCATGACCACATGCATCAGGAACATGGCGATACTGCGAAAACCCGTCCAGGTGAGTATTTTCCAGACGGTAATCATGCCCAGCCAGACCGTTTTCCCCAGCCCCACCACCAGCGTCAACGCCGACATGGCCACCGTAATACCGAGGATGGTCAACGCCGCGATACTCACCACGCGGGTGATGTTGGGGAACAACTGCGACCACCGCGTCAGGGTCTGGGCAATGCCGGTCAGCTTGGCCATCAGCGGTTCAAGAATCGGCATCAACGCCTGACCGAAGGCAATGCGCAACGCCTGCACAGCGGCGCCGAATTGCTGCCACGGATCGACCATGGCCCGGGCCATCTTGTCGGCGCTCTCCAGCCCGCGCACGTTGCCCAACTGCTCCATGCCGTTGCGCAGACGCCCGGTGTCCTTGGCCAGTGCGCCAATCACACGTGCCCCCTCGCCACCAAACGCATCGGTCAACGCCGTGCCAGCCGCAGCGGTGGTCAGATCGCCAAACTTGCCTTGCAGCTTGTCCAGGATGTCGAGCATCGGCAGCAACTTGCCGTTCTGGTCGGTGAACTTCATCCCCAATTTTTCGGAGCCAGCGCCGATGTTTTCAAACAGCGCCTTGTACATGCCCCCGGCGTCGCCACCTTCCATGGTGCTGCTCAGCGTGCCGATCACCGCGAACTGCTCGGCCAGGTCGACACCCGCCGTGGTCGCGATCGCGCCCACTTCCTTGAACGCATCCTTGAGCTGGGCGCCGTCGGTGCGGAACAACTGCACCGCCAAGGCGGTTTGCCCGCCCATCTTCTCGACCCACTGGCTTTTACCCATGGCGTCGGCCTGATCTTTGAACAGGTTGTACATCGTGCCGACGTAAGCGCCCATGGTGTCGGCGTCGGTCTTGGTGGCCTTGGCCAACAGGTTGCTGGTGTTGGTGAACGTGGCCAGTTGGCTGCCGCTCAAGCCCTTGATCGCACCTTCAATGCTGTACGCCGAGGCCACAAAGTCGCGGGCGTTTTCACCGTAGGCCACCGAGAATTCCAGCGACTTGCGGTTCAGCGCATCCAGCGCGTCTTCGGCCACGCCCAGCGAACGGACTTCGCCCAGGGCGCGGTTCATTTCCAGCGCCGGTTCCAGTGACTGACTGATCGCAACGCCCGCACCCACCATGCCCGCAAGCCCAAGGCCCATGGTCTTGATGTTGTTCTGCCCCTGCTCGGCCAAGTCCGAAAAGCTGGTCTTGACCCGGCCCAGGGGCGCGGTGATCTTGTCGGTCAGGCTCAAGATAAAAGCCAGCCGGGCGCTGCGATCTGCCATGTGAATTTATCCGTTCAATGCGTAGGCAATGCCATTGGCCACGGCGATTTCCATCCTTCGCCAGTGCTCATCCTCCAGCCACTTGGCCGTACCCATCACCTCGGCAGTGGGTTCGGCACCGGGTAGCCAGCGGTTGGCCAAGGCCACTAACTGGCCCAAGCCGTTTTCGCTTAGTCGTTCGGCGTGCTCGAGGGCTTTTTTACGGCGATCTCAACGTCCGGGCTGTATTCCTCCAGCAACGTGCCGGCCAGTTGCATGACCAGCACCGGGTTGGCCAGCAGCGGTTTCAGGGTGGCGCGCTGTTCCTGTTTAACCGTGCTAACCAGCAGGTTGTTGGCCGGGGCCACCTTGTTGGTTTGGGTCAAGGCGTTGAAGTACTTGGTCACGTCCTGCGGGGTCAGGTCGAAAGTGAATTCGGCTTCGCCTACTTCCAGGGTGATTTCGCGACATTCAGACATAGGTAATTTCCGTTCAATTTTAAAAGTGGGTGATTGGGGTTAGCGCAGGCAGATCCGGCGCACGTGGTCTTGCAGCCCCAGGATCATTTCTTTACTCAGGGCAAGCTGATCGCGGAGGGTGAAATAATCCGGTCGAGCGTCTGTTGCGAGTTCGGCGGTGCCTGCATCAGCCACGCGGCCGGTGCGGGCTTGTTCGGGGTCGGTGGCACGGCACACGGCGTTGACACGCAGCCGCTGACGGCCAGCAGCAACATCACGCTGCAACTCGCTGTTTTCAAAAAGTGCATGGCTCAGTGCCTCAGTTCGGGTGCGGTCAATGTCTTCACGGTCAGCCAGCATTTCGCCGCTGATCCGGGCCGCTTCACGCAGGCCGGTGACTTCGGTTTGAGCGGTGGCCAACGCCTGTCGGGCGTCGTTGCGCTCATCCATCAGGCGGTCAAATAGCAAACACATCGCCGCGCCCGCCAACAGCCAGAGCAAGGTCGAACTGATCCCGTTCACAGGCTCGCCTCGCACAGCTTCACTTCCGCCAACCGCCGCGCATGCAAGCCCGGGACAAACACCTTGCGGCCCTGGGTGTCAGTCACATAAGCCCACACGGGTGTTTTGCCGTCCGCCGCCCAGGCCAAGGCTTTACAGCCTTCGGCCATGCGTCCGGCGTTGATCAGGCCCACCGCACGACTGGCGCAGGTGCTGGGCATACCGACGTTATGGCCATGGCTGCTCAGTGCATCGAAGGTGTTCTGGGCAACCCGCTGGTTGGTCAGGCAGTCAGCAAGGGCGAGCTGGCCCTTTTCGATCACCAGTTGCTCAACTTCGGCGCAACGGGCCGCTGACCAGTAATCACCCACCACAACCGGATAAGGGCTGGTATGGCGGGTAATCCCCTTGCACACCGTGGGCAGGCCACGGGCCAACTTGTCGGCATACACCACGTGCTGACCTTCACCTTCCCACTCGCCCAGAAAGGCGATCAACGCAGCGCTGGTCAAGGCAATCGCGCCAGTGGCAATCTTGTGGCGCAGGGTCATAACTTATCCTTCCAGTCACGCAGCATCTGGCGGTACTTGGGGGCCAGCAATACGATTTGCAGCACCATATAAAGGGCGGTCAGCATGTAGGCCACCGCCGACCAGTCGACAGCGCCGGTCGCGCCGGTTGCCGCCACACCGATGGCCGGTGACGCCTTCACAATGGCCATGGCGGTGTCCTGAGCGGCCTGATTTGTGCTCATCGGCGGCCCTCTTTCTCAAACAGTGACTGGCATGGCACGCAACGCAGCATCCCGCCCAGCGCTTGCCGAGCCGGGGGGATTTGCCCCCCACAGTCCAGACACTCAGTGCGGCTTGGCCCGGTCGGGCGCGCAGTGGCCAACTGGGCGGCAATCGCCTGATCGCGCTGACGTTGCTCCAGCGCCTGGGCGCGATCGAACGGGCAGACCATCAGCTCAGCCCCTCAGTCTCAGCAGCAGCCAGATACGGCACGCCGTTGATGCGGATAAAGTCTGGGCTGGTGACGTCAAACGGCACCTTGTGTTTGGATTTCTCGCCGCCTTTGGGGTCGATGCTCAACAGGCTGGACACCTTCAACTTGCAGCCAAAGGCCTCAATGCGAAGTTCCTCATCGCCGGTCTTGGCGAAAAACACCGTGTCGAAGGGTTCCAACTGGCGAAAGCTGCCAGCGGTACGGGCCGCATCCATCAGCAGGCCGAAGTTGTAGCTGTCCAGCTCAAACTCACCGCTGGCCGACACATCGCCATCCACGTGGCCATTGGGCACGCCACGGGTCTGCGCCACAGCGCTGTTGTCGGTGACATCGAGGGTGCAGCTCTCCACGTGAACCAGCAGGTCGCCCAGGTTCACGTCAAAATTCTTGCCGCCAATACGTGACATAAAGGGTTACTCCGTGGCGTCGTTGGAAAGATCCAGGGCGATATTGGCCGTGATGTCTTTCGGGCAGTTGTGGGGTTTGAGCTTGATGTAGGCCTCTACGGCGGTTTTGCTCTTCCAGACCAGCACGATGTCGCCGTCTTTCGGGGTCTCGATTTCGCCCGGGAACACCTGACCGGCAAACGTCACGGACTTGGCCATGGCACGCAGCGGCGCCATCAGCGCGTTGATGTTCACCGCCATGCTGTTGGGCGTGCTGTTCAGGCGGCGATCGCCCACGCGGCGGATCAACAACGGGCGCACCTGACGTGCCGCCTTGTCAGCCAGACGCAAATGCTCGATCACCTGAAAGTCACTCGCCGGGGTGTCCAGCAGATTGCCCTCGCCCCAGTACACGCCGGGATAATCCGGGTACGTCTGCGAGACCGAGAACCGCGCCTTGTCCAGCTCGGCGCGGATCGCGGACGGAAGCGGCACACCTTCGGCATCCACCGGCACCGGCCCAAGGCCCAGTACCGCGCCGCTGGCCACCCGCATCGGCGTGTCTGCAATGCTCACTGCCGCATTGGCCAAACGACCGGCCAACACGCCCAAATCGTTACCGTGCAACTGCGGCACCACCAACACACGGGGTGCGGCCACGTCCGCCGTAATGGCCTTCTGTTCGGTCAAATACTGCGACCACGGCTGCAAGGCGCTAATACCGGCAGTAGACGCCATCACAAACGAGCGACGGCCATACACGTTGTTCAACGCCACCGCTGCATCGTTCATCTGCGACAGCTCGACGCCATCAATCACCGGCGTGGTGATCACCACCGCCTCGACTGAAAAGCCTTGTTGCTGAGCCTTCTCCAGCGCCGTCGTCCACTCACCGTCAGCACTGACAGGCGCTGCCAGACAAGCCCAGCGGTCGCCACCGTTCAAGCGTGCAGCGGTGATCTGGGTTTTCAGGTCGCTGGCCGGAATGCCCAGCTCGTTGTCCAGGTCACTGTCGGTATTGAGGGCCAACAACTTGCCTACGTTCTTGGTCGAGGGGCCAATAAAGAGGAAATAACGCTCGATCGCGGTCACTTCCCCCTGACCCAAATTAAGGTTGTTAACGCTGACTTTGCCGAGTGCCATGTGGTGCCTCGTTAGCGGGGTGAATTAAGGATTTGTTCAAACACCTGGTTAACCAGGTCGCGGGTTTCATTGCCGCTGCTGACGCCGAGGAACTGACGTTTGGGCAGGGTGATGTCCCAGCTTTGCGCGCCCGAGGACTCGGCTCTTTCATCATTCAAAATGCGGATCAACAGACCGGCCTTGGCGTAATTCACGTGTTCCTGAATCCATGCCACCGAAGGTCGGGTTAAGGTCTTTTTGCCCTTCTGACGGGTACGAAAGCCCAGACGGCGCAAGCGCTTGGCTTGCTTGTCGGTGCAGGCGATACCGGGCGGCACCTTGTTCCAGCGGCGCATCTGCGCCGCGGTACGGCGCTCACTGACCCCGTTGTGCTGCTGCGAAGCGACCCAACGGGTCAGGGCATTTTTCCAGCCCAGTTCGGCCTCATTCGGACTGACGCGGGTGACTTGCAGCAGCTTGGCCAACCCGGCTTCCATCTTCTTCTTGCCCTTGGCTGAACCTTTGCGCTCAGCGAACGGCGAACCGTCCAGGTTCTTCTGCTCACGCACCCGCTTGCGGCTCATCGAGCGCACGCGCTTGGTCACGTTATTCAACAGACGGCGGCGCAACTGCGGCGGCAGATCCAGCAATGCCAGCTGCGCGTCCACATTGAGCAAACCGCGAATATCGAGGTCGAGCGGACTAGCGGCCATGACTGCCCACCTCGCCTTCTTCCGCGATCCACAGATCAAACGGGATAAATGACCAGGTCTGACCGAACGCCTCGATTTCGCCGTCCGGGTCTTCGGCCAGGTACTGCGGCTCGACAAACTCCACGGTGATTTCGACGTCAGCCAGATCGTTGTCCAGCATGTCGATGGCAAACGTCATCGACGGCAGCCCGTCGCGGTCGCGGTCGTGGTTCTCCAGCCAACTGCCGAGCAAGGCCATCAACCGCCCCGGATCATCCGCAAAACGCTCCAGCACAATCGTTGCGCTGTAGTGCATGTCCGCGAAGTGCAGCCCCTTCACATCCGGCTTCCAGATCAAATCCAACGTGACCTGATTGGCCCAGCTATCCAGCTGCTCGGGCATCACCAGATTGCGTTCGATCAAATACGTGGTCAGCGCTTTAAGCTTGTTCATAACAACGCCGCCGTCATACGCCCACGGCCTTGCAGCGAGCGCACAGCCTGCTGACTGAAAGACAAAAAGGTTTCGGCGCGTTCCGGGGCTTCTTTGCCGGTGTTTTCGGCGCTGTCACGGCGGGTCACGGTGGCAAACTGGGTCAACAGGCTGGCTTTGGCGCGGGAGTAAACGGCGCGCTTGTAAGTCGCTACGTGAAAAGTACGTTCGGGCAGCACCCTGGTATCAGCAGATTTCACACAGCTCACGCCTGCGGACTGCCACCGGGATTTACAACGGGCCAAGTCCGCGTTGACCTCGAACATAGCCGTGGTCAAATCAACGACCAGCATGTCGCCCAGGTACTCACCCGGCAGGCGATAGCCTTTCTGGAACTCGCTCACCGACAAGTCGGGCCAAAAGCCGTCATTGTCGATTTGCTGTTCCACCAACGTGGTGGGTTTGCCTGAAAAGCTCATTGCTGGGCGCTCAAATAGGGCGGGAGAACTGTTTCAGGGAGGCAGGCCATAAATGGCTAACTCTCATCCACAGTTTCCCGCTGGGGGGGTAGTCGGTTATTCGGTGGCCGGTACGGCCGCTTCTTTCTGTTCTTTTTCCAGTGCCTTGCGCACACCAGACAGGCGCGTCCCTACGCCGATTTCCGGGTACAGCTCCGCCGCACGCTCAAAGTGATGAGCGGCTTTGGCCCACTCTTTGGTGTCGATGGCCAGAATCCCGACCAACTTGTGGTAGCGCGCGGGAATACGTTCAAACAACTGCCACTCACCATCGACCCACGGCAACAGATCCGACAGGTATGGTTCAGGGCTTCGACCGGCTTTGTGCTCGGCCTCGGCCCACTCGATCAACTCGTCAGCCACAAAGGTCGGAATGTCTCGCCTGAATCGCTCAGGCATTTCTTGACCCTGACTCATAGCGAAGCGAGCAAGCCCCAGACCTTCTTCAAACTGCGCGGTGTCGAACAGCCACACCACCACCTGCATCAGCACCGGATTGGCGTGATTAACACCACTGTCGATGTAGCGCGTGACGTAGTCCTGGTACTTGGGCAGCAGCTCGTCACGTTTGAGCTGTTGGCGAGCTTCGCGGCTGTTGATCGCGCTGACGCGCTCCAGATCAACAGCCAGTGCCGCTTCCATCAGCTTGAGATGCTTTTGCGCGTTAGCCGGGCTGGCCAGCGCGGTCGATGAGCTGTAGGGCACAGCTTTCGCCTCGACCGCAGGGCCTTGCGCAAGTACACGCCGCTTGTGGGCCAAGGCGAGGCTCATCAGATCAGCTCCAGGTTGCCAGCTTCGATTGCCGCGAAATTTTCCAGCTGCTCGATCACATAGCCCTCATTACGTCCGTTGTAATCTTCGACGCGGGAGCGCTTCGGATTTTCGAGAACATGACGACGCCAGCTGCTGTCTTGAAAGTAAATCGACAGGTTGTCCCAGCTGGTGACCAGTAGGCCGGTGGCCGGGAAGTGCGGGACTACGAAAGACGGCAAACCGCCATAGGTCGCAATCACCTGGGCGCCTTCGATTCGCTCTTTTTCGGTCGGAGTGTCGCCTTGCTTGGCGTAGAGCTTGCCCTTGTCGCTGGCCAACAGATCGCTGCCAATGATTGCAATCAAGTCGCCCGCATCGCGGAACACTGGATCAATCATCTGTTTGACGTCATGCACCAGGGCGTCAAGGTTCGCGTAATCGCCACCCACACCCAGGGTGATTTTGCCTTCGGCCTGGCCTTCTTTCAGCACCTGCGCCGGAATCTGTTCACGGGCAATTTGCAACCAGCCTTTGTTCACGTCCTGAAGCATGGGGAACGCAGCAATGTCGGTTTGCGGTGCCGCGTGCGTACCGTGGAAACCGATCATGATCCGGTCGAGGGCAATCTGACGTTGCACAGCAGCCGTGTAGCGGTCGGCAAAGTCCGGGAATTTGGCCCAACTATCGATTTTGGCAAAGGACAACGCCACGTCGGATTCGGTGTGGAACAACTCATAACCGATCTCTGACAGGTCGCTAAAGTCTTTAGCTTCGCGATCAGTGGTCTTGGTGTTGGTGCGGCTCGACACCGGGCCACTCACCCCCATCATCACCTTTTGACCTTTGATTTCAGTCACTGGCACGACGTTAATTCGCTCAAGAAAGTCGGCTTTCTCGGTGATTCGATCGTTCAGTTCCTGAGCCACGCTGGGTTCAACGGCGAACTGACGGGAAACATCATTGACGTTGTACGCTTCGCCCAAATCATCTTGCAGCAGCGCAAATTGATCCTGGCCGTGAGCACTAAGAGACTGGGCCATTTACACCGCTCTCCGCTTGTTGCTGCGGGTGTTTACGCCAGTGGTGCGCGCAACTGGGCGTGTTTGGGCCGTGTTCAAAAGCTTGCTGAACTTCTTGTCCATTTCTTCAAGACGCTTTTCCAGCGCGCTTTGGCCTTTGCGGCGACGGGACATTTCACGGTCTTTGTCCGCGTCATCCAGAATCGTCTCGACGGAGTCCTGCACATCATCAATCAGGGTCTGATCGACCTCTTCTGTGACAGCTGGAACCAGTGTTTGGAGACCGGCAGCCACAATCAATAGCTGCTCGATGAGGGCTTGTGCAGCCTTGGCTGTTGCTTCATCCATTGGGATTTTGCTCTCGGTGGGGGTTGGGGTTTCGTCGGGCTTTGACTCAACGCCGAAGTGCTTTAAAAGCCCTTTGAACACGGCGGCCAACTTGGTGAACTCGCCGTTAGGCTCTTCCTCGACCAACTCCCCCAACGCAACAGACGCGGCGTAATACGAGGTCTTATTGGTCTTGCGGGAAAAGTAGAGTTCTTGAGTGCCCAGGCTGGCCGGCTCATCCGTCACGGCAAGTCCGGTCAAATAAGCTTTGCCACTACCGGCGAAGTTCGGGGTGATTTCGATGCTGGTAAACAGCTTCTGGCCCAAGTCATTGAGGCGCAGCAGTTGATCGTTGGGTTTTAACTGGGCTTCAAGGGCGATTTGGCCTGGCTCCAGATCCTCAGCGTCTTCCAGCAAGCGCACCGAAAACACAGTGCCGTGGGAGCCATGCCAGCGTTCGTGTTCGCACCAAATAACAGCGGTGTACCGCGACGACTTGTAGGTCTCGGCGATGTCGCGCAGTTCCTGGGGAAGGATTTCGCGACCGTCAGCGGTGGTGCCGCTGGTGGCGACACGTTTCCAAACTGAAACAAGGGAACGGGGCATGGTGCTAACTGCGCTCAATCGGTGAGTTGAGCCGCCACGATAGGGAGCCGACGCCGCTCAAACAAACGATTGCTTTCCGATCTTCTCCTATATTCACGATCTAGGAGGAACGCGGAAATTAACACCGCGTTCGACGCGTTTTCGCCGCTTAGACTGCGGCCCATGTTCTATTCAAAAGAAATTAAAGAAGCCGCCAAACGCCTGTTTCTGCGCCGCTGTAAGGCCAAAGAAATTCAAGCGCAACTCAACCTGCCCAACATTCGGATCGTCTATTACTGGATCCGCCAAGGCGGGTGGGAAGACATGCTGTCGGATGAGGAGCCGCTGACCGCAGTTGGCCGTCGTATCACCCTGATCCTCGACAAGCAGACCACGCTGACAAAGGGGGATCTGGACGAGCTCGACCGCCTGACCACTGTGCGCGAGCGCCTGTTAAAGCAAAGCGCAAAGCCGGTCCCGGCCCCGACCGGAGAGCAACCGGCAGACGCTGGCCAGCCTCGGGAAGGCCGCCGCCGTGAGCGGGGGGAGCGCGCAGACAAAAGCGGGGGCAAGCGTGAGAAAAAGATTAAGAACGATGTCAGCGGCCTGACCGAAGTGGACTTTCTGGATAAGTTCATCGGCAGTATGTACGGCTACCAAAAAGAGCTCTTCGCCGCCAAACAGAATCCATTGTATTGCCGCATCCGCAACATCCTCAAAAGCCGCCAAGTAGGCTTGACCTACTACTTCGCGGGTGAAGCGTTTATGGACGCCGTGCTCACCGGCGACAACCAGATATTTCTGTCGGCCAGTCGTGCCCAGTCCGAGATTTTCCGTAGCTACATCATCCAGTTTGCCCAGCAGTGGTTTGGCCTTGAGCTGACCGGCAACCCGATCCAGTTGAGCAACGGCGCCGAGCTGCGCTTTCTGAGCACCAACAGCAGCACCGCACAGGGCCATCACGGCCATGTGTACGTGGATGAATACTTTTGGATCCGCGACTTTGAAAAGCTCAATACCGTGGCCAGTGCCATGGCCACGCACAAAAAGTGGCGCAAGACCTACTTTTCAACACCGAGTGCGGTCACGCATCAGGCGTATCCGTTCTGGACAGGCGAAGTGTTCCGCAACAGCAAGCGCGGTAAAAAACTCGCTGCTGACTGGCCGAAAGACAAACCAATCGCCCAAGGCGCCCTGTGCCCGGATGGGCAGTGGCGCAAGATCATCACCATTGACGACGCCATAGCCGGTGGCTGTGACTTGTTCGACCTCGCACAGCTCCAGCTGGAGTACGACGAAGACAAGTTTGAGCAACTGTTTCGCTGCAAATTCATTGACAGCACCATGAGCGCCTTTGCCCTGTCCGATCTGGAACGCTGCTATTCCGACTTGGCCCTGTGGACAGATTACGATCCGGACGACGCCAGACCTTACGGCAACAGCCCGGTCTGGCTGGGCTATGACCCAAGCCGCACCCGTGACGACGCCACGTGTGTAGTCATTGCTCCGCCGCTTGAACCCGGTGCCAAGTTCCGGATTCTGGAAAAACACAGTTGGCGTGGCCACTCGTTCACCTTCCAGGCAGCCCAGGTCAAGAAACTAACCGAGCGTTTCAATGTGCAGCACATCGGTATTGATACCACCGGCATCGGTTACGGCGTGTTCGACCTGGTGCGGGACTTCTTCCCGCGTGCGACCCCAATTCATTACAGCCTCGAAGCCAAGAACACCCTGGTACTCAAAGCCCAGGACACGATTCAAGGCAGCCGTATTGAATGGGATGCGGGCTGGACTGACATTGCCCAAGCCTTCCTGACGATCAAACGCGGCACTACCAACAGCGGACAAGTCACCTACAGCGCATCGCGTACCGATGCCACCGGCCACGCCGACGTGGCATGGGCGGTCATGCACGCCCTACAGAACGAACCTCTCAACACCAACAAGCAGCGACGCAGTCGCTACGCACTCAGCGGATCGAACAGCAATGGCCCGGCAAAAAAAGCAGCAGCAACCCAAAGCACAACTAGGGCGCACGCGAGCGTTTTCGTTCGGGGCACCGGAACAAGTCCTCAGCGAAAACATCGGGCAGTACTTGGGAATATTTGCCAGCAACGACGGGCGCCTTTACACACCGCCAGTGTCGCGCCAAGGCTTGGCCAAACTGCTGCGCGCCAACGCGCACCACGGCGCCATTCCAGGCTTCAAGCGCAACTTGCTGTTGCGTGAATTCATTCCCTCTGACGGCCTAAGTGTCCACACCATGCGCTGTGCAGGTCTGGACTTCATGGTGTTTGGCGAAGCCTACCTGCTCAAACAATACAACGTGTTCGGGGAGGTGTTGGAGCTGGAGCATCTGCCCACGATCAACATGCGGGTAAAAGTTGAAGGCGGGTACGTGATGCTATTGCCGGACGGCAAAGAGGATGAGTTTGACCAAGACGAAATAGTCCATATCAAAGACTACGACGTAGAACAGAATATCTACGGGGTGCCTGACTATCTGGGCGGTCTGCAAGCCTTGCTGCTGAACGAAGCCGCGACCTTGTTTCGCCGCCGCTACTACAGCAACGGCGCCCACGCGGGCTATATCTTCTACACCAACGACCCAAACCTGACCGAAGAAGACGAAGAAGAACTGCGCGCCCAAATCACCGCGAGCAAGGGTGTGGGTAACTTTCGATCTATGTTCGTCAATATCCCGGGCGGTTCTAAAGAAGCAATTCAGATCATCCCCGTGGGCGACTTTCAAGCCAAAGACGAACTGGAGAAGGTTAAGAACATCACCCGCAACGACGTGATCGCGGCATGGCGAATGAACCCGGCACTGGCAGGCATCATCCCGGAAAACAGCGGTGGCTTTGGTGATATTGAAAAGATTGACCGGGTTTACACCAGCAATGAGATACGGCCGATCTGCCAGTTGTTTAACCAGGTGAATGATGTGTTACGGGAGGATAGGTGGATTGGGTGGCGGGAAGAGCCGAAGGTAGAAGCGGCCTTGTGACGCACAGGCCGTAATTGATTGAGAACATTCCGTCCTGTGGCAAAATAGTGTGCGTACGCACACTTTTGGGGAAGGCATAATGCGGATTACATGTAAGGAATGCACCGGTAGGGCTCGGATTGGGTCTAGAGAAAATATGAATGCTGGGTACGCCAAGCTATATTGTCAGTGCCTAAATCCCCATTGCGGGCATTCCTTTGTCATGGATCTCTCTTATTCCCATGCTTTGCGGCCTTCGGCGGCAGCGGTCGACCAATTAATCTTCGATCGACTTCGCACGCTTCCTATTAGCTGTCAGCAGCAGTTATTTGATCAACTTAACTCTTTGCCAGTTTGAATAACAACAGTGCCAAGTTTGCTGGAACACTCCAGCAAACGGCCGTGCGACCACATCATTGTAGCTACTACTCCTTCACTTTCATCCTCATTAAGTGCCCTTGCACCTACGCAGACGCTTAAACTGATAATGACTTTTGCAACTTCCTCTATAATGTCTCGCGTAGTTGTAATGGTGCGCTGTTCCATTTCCGTAGTTCCATTTGCTGCTGTTCAGATGAGTGCACTTTACGTGTTGCATTTTCGGCTTGTCAAATATTTATTAATTATTTCAGGTTGGAAATAATCTGCCGATAAAGCGACACTACACCTTGTGTTTGCTAGTGTGAAGTTTTTTGATGTAGATGTTTTTTTATTCTTTTTGTTTAGAGGTTTATTGTGGTTTTGTCATGGCTGTATGTTCAGCTAAGCCGTTACAGCGTTACAGCGTTACAGCGTTACAGCGTTACAGCGTTACAGCGTTACAGCGTTACAGCGTTACAGCGTTACAGCGTTACAACATCAAATCGTAGTATGCGGTGACTTAAAAAGTTAAGGTTTGTTTTTCACTTAATAAAAAGGGCGCAGAAGCGCCCTGATGTTGGAGTGACTTTGAGTTTGGTCTTTTATATCGCTATTGCTTAAATTCTGATAACACCATAAGAGCGTACTCCAGACGTATTTTCAAAAGCGGCTACAAGCAATCCAGATGGCAGATTTATACTAATTGTTCGGTTGCCAGTTTCATGAAATAACTTGCCAGTAGCTTCAACTAGATTAAAGGTAGGTGGAAGCCCAAGCTGTCTACGTGCATCCACATATTGAGCGTTGCTTAAAGAAACAAACTGGCCGTCAATAAACATGGGGTAGTCCTTTTTCTTCGAGTGTCTCGATTCGTTTCAATAGTTGAGCAATGAGTTTGTCTTGCTCGATTTTGAGTTGGTCTTGAATAAGAGAGCGCTGAATCCGTACGATTATTTCACCGTTCATACTGCGCTGATTCGTACGAGCGACTTCAGCAATTTCAGGGCGCAGCCCCTCGGGTAAGCGAAGAACAAATTTATCCAGTTCGCGTGATTCATTCATGAGTCAGCTCCTTGAAAGCTGTGGCGGCCAAAAATTGTGCAACTACAGCCGCGTCACGTTCTGATAGCTCGCCCAAGGTTTGTGCCATCTCGGCCAGGCTCTCAAGTTTCTGGCGAGCGTCTGGTGTCTTGTGGACAATGTAGCCAATCAGCGCCGCGCCGATCATGGCCGTGGCCAGCAGTGGGCGAGGGTGCTTAAAGATCTGGCTGTTTGGTTTCGGTGCTGTGGTAGCCTTACGTTCACTGCTGCTTGGGTGCTGTGCTTGCATGGTGTTGCTCCTCTTGCGGTGGTTGGTGTCGAGGAGGTGCGAACTCCTCGACGCCGTTTTAATCAGGCCAGCTGCAATAGCGTGGCTGTGAATATCGGCTGCATTTCGCAGCGCACTTCAAACAACCCAAGATCACTACCCTCGACATCAGCCAGGTGTATGGCCGTGATGACTGTTGGGCAGTCCTCCGGGTGATCTTTCCAATGCATTGCGGCAGCCAGTTCAGCCAACTGTTCGGCTGTGCTGTTTTCAACGAATTGAACTGGCATATGTAAGCTGCCGGGTAGGGTGTTCGCGCAGTAAAGGATTTTCATCGTGCGGTCTCTCCAGAGACTTCAATGCAAAAGAAAATGTGTGTCGCCATACGTTCGGCGGAACAACCGGAACAGACATGGTTTAAAAGGCTGTTTCCCCTGGCCCTTATGGTTTTGGCTGGCCCAGCACCTTGAAATACTGAGGCGGAACATTCCGGAACATGTTTTCTGGCTAAAACCGTGCAGCCCTTGAACGGTAAGGGTTTGCGAGTTGTTCCGCCTGAATGGCTTGCCGGAACAACTTCAGAACAGCTTTTGAAAGATTGTTCCGGCGTGTTCCTTTGTGTTCCGGGAGTGACTGCGAGGTGATGCCTGTTATCTATCTGTTTTTTATGGATATTTTTTAAGTTATAGATAGTGTTCCGGTTGTTCCGGCAAGACAGAGGACACACACGCATTTCACCAAAAAGCCTTAAACCAAGGCCCATACGAAAGTCCTTCACACAAACTTTCATCACTCCCTACCGCTCTTGCGAAAGACCCAGCAATTGAGCGGTCGTTTCTCGATGGCCGATCGAACTTTTCGTATCTCAATGAAGGTGTGAGAGCTGCTTTGCGGTAATGCACGGTGCAGCTGTGTCGCGTGAATCACTTCCTGGCCAGCTAATCGACAGGCGTTGTGGAAGTGCTCGATGTTGATAGCGATCAGTGTCCTGTCAGGGCTGTGATTCAAGGTTTCCCGTGTTTCATCGTGCGAGCCTTCACCGTCCGTGTATGTGATCACCTTTTCATTCAGGTAGTGATAGATCTGCCAGAACCTGGCAGCTGTGGGGTTCTCACTGCTAACGCGCTGCTGACGCTCGATAGCGCGGCTTTCAACATGCTTGAATAGTTTCTCCATGAGTTGGTCAGACCAGCCCGGGAAAAGCATTTGGGTGGCTTTGGCTGCAGCCATGACTTGAGCATGGCAATGCACTATTCGCTGATGCTGAATGATGGTGTTTGCCTGGAGTCGCTGTTCGTAGTGATCGAAGGCTTCAAAGTAACGTGCCAGCCACTGCTTTTCTTGGCCCAAGCATCGACGCAAGTATCCAGACAGATCCTCAACCGGCAGAGCGTAGAGGCGATCGGAGACTACTTTACGTGCAGGCGTGTGCCCTGTACGTGTGGCGTGCATATGCACGATCCGCGTCAGAATGGCTTCGGATCCATCGACACTGGCGTTTTGAGAGATAAGCAGCGCAGCCAGGAAAATCAGGCTGTCGGTGTCATTGCTCGATGACTTCACGCCCACAGTACGAAGTGTGGCGTTATGGTCATAAAGAGATTTCCAATTTTCCCAGTTGTACTGGCTAACTGTGGTACGGCCTTGAGCATCGACAATTTGGCTATCTGACTCAATCAGCACCACCGGCAGGTTGCTCACTTGAGACAGAGCACGGGTCAAGCCAATGGCACTAGCCCCAGTTGAGTTGGGTTTCATCCCTTCGTAGTTCGGGCGACCAAACAACCGCCACAAGAAACGCAGCAAGCTAGATTTACCCGCACCGGCATCGCCCGTCAGTTCAAAAAACAACCATGAATGCTGCTTTGACCGAATTTGCTGCGTGAACAGAGAGGCCGTCCACCACGCCAGTGACGCTAATCCGTTCATATCGTTGACTTCAAGAAAGTCAGCGAACCAGTCAGGTTCCTCATCTTTCCCGCGAGTAAGTGCCAGGCTACTCAGCGACGTTTTCAGCCCGCTTTTACCTATCTCCAAATACCCATGACTGTTGGCCATGTACTCGCGGCCATTGTTAAAGCCGAAGGTCTGAAAACAGTAGGTCTTGCTCGTTGCGTCATAGCCTACAAATGGGAGCGCGCGCACAGTCAGGGCGTTCTCCAGCCATTTACTGCGCAGCATAGAAAGCACCTTCTCCCCACCCTCGAAGTTTCCACCAGGTGTGCGCTCAAGGAGTGATTTGGAAAAACTGCGGGGATCGCCAATTGAGTTCGGAGCCAGTGGCTCTTTGCAGTTCTGAGCCGGGTTCGGGAAGTTGAATTGGAAGAAAAACTGTTGATCACCGCTTAACGCATCCCGCTGGATGTATTCGAAGTGAGGAATGCAGTTGGCCACCTGTTTGATGTCGCAATATTTGTCGAAAATCTCTTCCCGGGATTTCGGAGTGGTTCCCTCGTCTGAATCCTTGTTCAGCTCCCGGTTTAGTTCATCGCTGTTCACCTTGGCGGTGAACAGGCGCTCCCCGAACTCAAGTAGAAAGAAGCTCAGAGGCTTTTTCAGGTGCAGCAAGAAAGCTTTTTTCGACGGGTTTGGAGCAACGAACAAGCGGCCTTGATAGCTGGCTTCTGTCATAAACACGTCGTCCAGCTGGCCATCGCGGTACACGTCGTCCCAATCGCGGTTTTTGCCAGCAAGTGCAACCCACGCGATTTCATCCATCGCCTGCAATTGGCGACGATACTTGGGGATAACCAGGTGCCCGGCCTTGTCGTCGTCCAGGGCAATGACCCAGCGGACTTTTAAGCCTTTATGAGCCTCGACCACATCCCATGGAAAATTGTTGGCCGAGATTGAGGCAATCACCTTGTAACCAGCGAGGTGCAACGCGATGGCGTGAAAGATACCTTCGACGATATAGACACTGTCGCCTTTCTCGATGGTCATGCCTTTAGGCATCCAGCCATCGGACTTAAAGCTCATTTTGTATTTGATACCGGCCTTGTCGCCGCCATTCGCCGCCACCATGGTCGCGTCGATGATTCTCTCCCAGTAGCCATCGCAAAGCGGGAAACGAACGGTATCAGCCCATTGGCCATCAGCCATTTTGCGGCGGCCCTGCTCATACCAGCCTTGAATTTTACTGACGTCGAATCCGCGGTTGCGCTGTAGATAAGCGTCCGCTGTTGCGTTCGGGTTTGCTTCCGATCGTGGGAAACGCTCACTGAGATTTTCAAACAGGTAGCTATAACGCTCGCGAGTCTTTTCCTCATGCTGGCATTGGTTGAGGCGGTTGCACTTGAGTTGATAAGGCTTGTCGCGGGCGATGTAGAGCGTACGTTCGCCACAGCTTGGGCAGATGCCCTTTTGCAGGTACTTGCCACTACGGATGTCCTTGAAGTCCAGCTCATGGTCTTTTTCCAGAGCGTCGATCACTTCTAGGCGGTAGATATCTTCGAATTGCATAACCGACCTCAGCGCTTAGCTGCGGTATGCGATTTCGCGACCCGCTCAACTTGCTCTGCGGCTTCGATAGCCAAAGCCAGCATGTTGACCAACACCGCTTCTTTTGAGCCTTCATTTTTTTCTCGGATCAAAATCCGACCGCGTTCAATCTCATTTCGAATGGCCCTTTCTGACTGCCCCGATCGCCGCGAAAGTTCGCGAACTGTGGTGTATGGCGTGTCGATAGTGATCTGCATTTGCTAAGCTCCGTGGGTATATATGCAGCAGATGTGTGTCTGCATGCACAGAATATGTATGTACCTACACAAAATCAAGAGGCCGTGATGGATTTAGGAAGCAAGCTCAAGGAAGTACGTCTGACAGAGCGTCTGACTCAGGCTGAAATGTGCGAGATCACGGGTGTCAAAATGGACACGTGGAAGGGGTACGAGTACGGGCGCAGTAAGTCCGTCAGTTCAGTAGAGCTGCTCAAAGTCACCATGCACCCTCGTTTCAAAAAATATGCGCTATGGCTTGTGACTGACGAAGTCGCGCCGGAGGTTGGCCAGATCAGTCCGGTAATCGGTCAATGAAGTTTGGCGAACCAACTCCGCTTTATCTGGTTTATGGAGTGTCTGGCAACACCGGAGGCCGGGCGAACCAGCCCTGTAAAAATTAGTGGCCATAAACAAATTAGGCGAAGGCCGTTATGAGGTTGATTGCCGTCCAGACGGTCGATATGGCGTGCGTCTGCGAAAGATTTTCAAGAGCAAAAATGAAGCTCAGAAATTTCAGAACCGGGTAATGGGGGAGGGGGCGACGGGCAGTTTCGAAAAAGCTCCCAAGCACGACACGCGCACGCTTAAAGATTTAGTCGAGCGTTGGTATGTGGTTCATGGCCAAAACCTCAAGACGGGTCAACAGAGGCTGTCCCTGCTTAACAATATGGTTGAGCGGATGGGGAATCCCAAAGTTTCGAAGTTCGGTGCTGCTGATTTCGCTCAGTACCGAGCCGAGCGAGCCGAGGGGAAATATGCTCGAAATACCCCGGGTAATGGCTTTGTAAAAGATGGGGGGCAGCCGAAGCCGATCAGCGCAAACATGCTCAACCATGAACTGGCCTATCTCCAGGCAGTGTTTAACGAGCTGACACGGCTGGGGGAGTGGGAAGGGGATAACCCTTTAGGGAATATTCGCAAGTTGAAGTTTGACGAGACCGAGATGGTCTATTTGCTACCTGAACAGATTCAGGCATTACTAGAGGATTTGAAGTCACGGGGCTCCGACGCTGCTCTAGTTGCTGAAGTGTGTCTGGCTACTGGAGCAAGATGGGGGGAGGCTGAGGTGTTACAGTTACATCAAGTACGCAATTGCCTTGTGCATTACAGCAAAACTAAGTCTAGTAAAAATCGATCAGTGCCAATATCTGAAGATTTAGAAAAGCGTTTAAGTATATCGTTACCCTTCGTATCTACATATAACACTTTCCGTCGTTCAATTCAGTCCGTTGGGATAAAGCTTCCTGATGGACAAATGACTCACGTCCTACGTCACACCTTTGCTAGTCATTACATGATGAATGGTGGGGATATTTTGACCCTGCAGCGAGTACTGGGGCATGCAACTTTATCTATGACTCAGAAGTATGCGCATTTTAGCCCGGGACATATGGCGGAAGTGGTAAATTTGAATCCTGTTGCCAAAATTAAATTTGATAAGGGCTTAGTGAGATAATGGTTAGAAAAAATAAGAATGATGAAGCTACCACTTCGTTGAAGCAGTTGCAGGATTACTATAAGAACTCAGCTGCTGGACAACTACTGTCTGGTGGATACGCTGAACAGCTTAGATACGTTGAACAGCTTAGGAAAACACAAGAAGCTACTCTAAGTATCAGCGCAGCTAGCCATGCAGCGCTAATGACTGGTGCAGCTGGTGTGGTCACAAATGTGGATTACCTGAAGCAAATAAGCGCTTTCCGCGATTCATTAATAACAGATAAGTTCAGATCTTCTGTATTAACAAGTGAGTCACTTGCTCAAGCAGCTGCCGCTGCTAAGTCTGGTTACGTTAATGCATTTGAAAATACCGCAGCGTTTTCAATCTATGCCAACGCAGCTAAGAGTGCAGCGAAGTATGCGGATCTTGCGAGTATCATATCAGGTGATACATATTCGAAGTTGTTAGATAGTATTAGAGGTTTTTCGCAAGAGTCAGATTGGCTTGAAAAACAAAAGGATTCTATTTTATATAATTATCTTGCGGGCGCAGATGCAGATAAAAGTGCTGTAATTTCCCGTATGCAAGAAAGCTTTGAGTCCAGTTTGTTTAGTGTTGACTCATTTACTTGGGAGGAGATTCCTGAGGTTCGACGAGAGCTGGAGATTGAGCTCGTCGAATATATTAAATTTGGTCGAGATATTTTAGAGCTTTCTGTTGAGGCTAGAAAGTATTTTATAAAGTACTGGGCCTTTCTTTGGGATGCCTTGAGTAAAGCTTCTGTAATTATCACAATCAGCTCTATTCTATCTTGTACCCAAGCCGATTTAGAGAAAGCTACTTCATCGGAAGAGATTCGTCATGTAGTGAAATCCGTGCATGCAGACCGTCGCGAGATTCTTGCCGGTTACAGCGTTGTCACTGGTAGCAATGTCATTCTCCGATCTAGGGCTGATAAAAACTCACCTGAGCTTGGACGCCTGCCTATGAATACTTGGGTGGAGAATTTGCATGATGATGCTGAGGCCTGGATTCATGTGAGGGTGGAGATTGGCGGTGAGGAGATAGAGGGTTGGATTGCACGCCGTTATCTGGCGGTTTTCTGAGGTTTTTTGCGGTGTGGACGCTTTGTGGACGCTATTGGAGATTTGCAGCGGGTGAGCCGATCCTTGGATCTATTCTCAGAAACACGAAAGCCGCGCAGTGCGCGGCTTTGAGTATGGTGGGCCCAGTAGGACTCGAACCTACGACCAAGGGATTATGAGTCCCCTGCTCTAACCAACTGAGCTATAGGCCCTCAGTAGGTCGCGGATTATAACGATGGTTTAGCGTCAGTGCTATCCGAAAAGTCTGAAATAGACATACGAAGAAAGGAAGCTGCGAACTCTTCCGCAGATAACGGCACGCTGACGAGGTATCCCTGTATCTGTTCGCAGCCTTCTTTAGCCAAGAAATCCTGTTGTGCCTGGGTTTCTACACCTTCGGCGATGATGGTCAGTTGCATGCTGCGCCCCAGTGCAATGATGGCGCGGACGATGGCGACATCATCGGCATCATCCGGGAGCCCGCGGATAAATGACTGGTCGATTTTCAGCGTGTTGAGCGGTAAACGTTTGAGGTAACTGAGGGAGGAATACCCGGTGCCGAAGTCATCAATGGCCAGTTGCACGCCAAGCTGCTTGAGCTTATGCAAGACGTCCAGCGCTTCTTCGGTTTGACTCATGATGAAGTTTTCGGTGATCTCCAGCTGTAATGCATCTGGCTCAAGGGAGTAACTTTTGAGCAGCTCTTGAATGCGTGCCAGCAGCGCGGGTTGGCGCAGTTGTGTGCCCGACAAGTTGACGGACACGGGCCCGAAGGGCTCATACAGTTGTTTCCATGCATTTAATTGTTGGCAGGCGTGCTCAAGTACCCAATCGCCGATGGGAATGATCATGCCGTTTTCTTCGGCCAGAACGATGAAGCGATCAGGCGGGATGTTTCCCAGGTCAGGATGGTTCCAGCGAATCAGTGCTTCAGCCCCCACCAGGCTATGGTCTTTCAGGCTTATTTTGGGTTGGTAAGACAAGGACAACTGGCCGCGCTCCATTGCACGGCGCAGTTCTTGTTCCAGCAGGACTCGCGCACTGGCTTGGGCAGTCAGGTCATGGGTGTAGCGTTCAATACGGTTGCGCCCTTTAAGCTTTGAGCGGTACATCGCCGCGTCGGCGTTTTTGACCAGTGTGGCGACGTCGGTTCCGTCATCGGGGTAAATACTGGCGCCGATGCTGGCACTGATAAAAAGCTCATGTTCACCTGCAACAAAGGGGGCGTTGAAACAGGCCAGTAGCTTGTTGGCAATCAGCTCGGCATCGCTGGGGTTCTTGAGTGCCGGCAGCAAGATGATGAACTCGTCACCACCCTGGCGGGCCACGGTGTCGATGTCCCGCAACTGCTCTTTCAGGCGGGTAGCGATAGCATTTAGCAACAGGTCGCCAATGGGGTGGCCAAGGCTGTCGTTGATGTTTTTGAAACGGTCCAGATCGAGAAATAATACGGCACCTTGTTGGCCATACCGATCGGGTTCGCTGAGCGCCTGTTGCAACCGGTTTTCAAACAGCAAGCGGTTGGGGAGGTTAGTCAGCGGGTCATGGTGTGCCTGATGATCGAGGCGGTCTTGTGCGTGTTTGAGGCTGGATATATCGGCAAAAACGGCCACGAAGTGGGTGATTTTGTGGTCACTGTCGTATACCGCACTGATGGTCATCCAGCAGGGGTAAGTCTCGCCATTTTTACGCTTGTTGCAGATTTCCCCCTGCCAGTGCCCTTCGTTGGACAGCTGATGCCACATCGAGACATAGAAAGCGCTGTCATGTTGCCCTGACGCCATTAAGCGTGATGACTGGCCCAAAGCGTCACGCTCGCTATAACCGGTGATTTCTGTAAAGGCGCGATTGACCGCAGTGATGTTTTGCTGCGGGTCTGTGAAGATGATGCCTTCAGCCGTACTGTCAAAAACCGTTGCCGTTTGCAGTAGTTTTTCCTGCATGAGCTGGCTTTCGCTGATATCGCGGGCGATGGTCAGCATGCAGTTTTCGTTGCCAATCATCAGAGGTCGAGTGGATATTTCGCAGAGCAATGTGCGTCCGTCCCGATGCCGCACGCTGCATTGGAAATCACGTACAAAGCCCTGTTGATCAAGGAGTGCCAACAGCTCGATACGCTGCTGCGGGTCGGCCCACAACCCTAGCTCCAGTGTTGAGCGGTACAGGGCGTCTGAGCTGCAGTAACCGCTGATATGACTGAAGCCTTCATTGACCTCGATTAACAGGCCATCGCGTTGTCGGGTCAGTAAAAGACCATCAGGCGATGCATGAAAGGCTTTGGCGAACTTTTCTTCAGAAAGGCGTAGCGCTTCTTCGGTCTCTTTTGACTGGCTGATGTTGATCATCAAGCCCCGCAGCACGGGCTGTTGGTTGTGGGTCGTTATGCTGACAATGTCTCTTATCCACAAGGTTTTTCTGTGGGCGGTTATGACGCGATAGTCAACGCTGTGATCGCGTCCGCTACTGATCTCCTCATCGCAATAAGCGTGAACCCACGGTAGGTCGTCGGGGTGAACAAGACGGCTCCTGAAACCCTCAAGTAGCCAGTCACTTAGCGGATAGCCGAGCAAAGCTCCTGCCTGTGGAGACACGTAGCTGTAATTGTAATTATCCAAACGTACTTCCCAAGAAATCGCGCAAAGGCTTTCTATCAGGCCTCTGTAGTGATATTCGCTGCTGCGTAGCGCTTGCTCGAGGGCAATGCGTCGAGAGATTTCGCTGCTCAAGCGGCGATTGATACGAATGACAACGATCAGCACGGTCATCAGTAACAATACGCCAGGCAGGGCATAGGTCAGCAGGGTATGCCACACCGGGGAGTAGTCGCTTGTTGAGCCTATCCAGCGCTCTTGTATGGCCTCTGTCTGGGCGGGGGTGATGTCAGCCAGTACTTTGTCGAGAATCCCTGCCCATAGGGTCTCGTCTTTCGGGGTGGCCATGGCCAGTTGGTACCGATAGGGCGTTTCGCCACTCACATAAAGGCCGTTGAGCTTGAGTTGGCGCATGCTCCAAACACTGGAGGCCAAGTCCCCGACCATGGCATCCACTTGATCGGTGGCTAACGCCTGAAGAGCGGAACTTACGTTGGGAAGCGCGACAATGTTCAAGTCGGGATGCTGGGCTTGAAGCAATTCATGGGGTGCATAGTTTTCGACCACGGCGACTTTGAGACCATACAGCTCTTTAATGCTGTGAGGCGCTGGTCCGTCTTTGTGGGCGAGGATGACGATGGGGAAGTCGAGATAAGGGCGGGTGAAGGCAAGGCTTTTTTGGCGTTCGGGGGTGGACATGATGCCCGATAGCCAATCGATTTCCTTGGCTTTGGCCATTTCAAGTACGTGGGTCCAGCTATGGGGTTCAACCGGTTTGATTGTTACGCCCAAACGTTTTTCGATCAGCGTTACGTAGTCAGCGGCCAGACCTGTATAGAGGCCATCCTGATCGCGGAACTCGAATGGCGGCCATGAGGCATCGATGCCAAGACGCAGTTGTGGGTGATCGTTGAGCCAGTGCTGTTCTTCATCGGTGAGCGTTAATGCGCCAACTTCAGTCGTCCAAGCAATAAATGACAGGAACAGGACAGCAAGCGATCGTGGCATGCGCTTCTCGAAATACACTCCAAAGCGAGGAGTGTAGTTGGACTGTAGCGCGGGGAGGGGTATCAGGCATAAAACAAAACCCCCGGCAGGGCCGGGGGTTTTGGTCTTACTCGTCGAGGAAGGAGCGTAAGTGCTCGCTTCTCGTCGGGTGGCGAAGCTTGCGCAGCGCCTTGGCTTCGATCTGACGAATACGCTCACGGGTAACGTCGAACTGTTTACCAACCTCCTCAAGGGTGTGGTCGGTATTCATGTCGATACCGAAACGCATGCGCAGTACCTTGGCTTCACGGGCTGTGAGGCCGCCGAGTACGTCACGTGTCGCTTCTTTAAGGCTCTCAACGGTGGCCACATCGATTGGCGACTGCATAGTCGAGTCTTCGATGAAGTCGCCCAGATGGGAGTCTTCGTCATCACCGATCGGGGTTTCCATGGAGATCGGCTCTTTAGCGATCTTCAATACCTTGCGGATTTTATCCTCAGGCATTTCCATGCGTTCGCCCAGCTCTTCCGGGGTCGGTTCACGGCCCATTTCCTGCAGCATCTGGCGGGAAATACGGTTGAGCTTGTTGATCGTCTCGATCATGTGCACCGGAATACGGATGGTGCGGGCCTGGTCGGCGATCGAGCGAGTGATCGCCTGACGGATCCACCAGGTGGCATAAGTCGAGAATTTGTAGCCGCGACGGTATTCAAACTTGTCTACCGCTTTCATCAAGCCGATGTTGCCTTCCTGGATCAGGTCGAGGAACTGCAAGCCACGGTTGGTGTACTTCTTGGCGATGGAAATCACCAGACGCAAGTTGGCTTCAACCATTTCTTTCTTCGCGCGGCGGGCTTTCGCCTCACCGATCGACATGCGACGGTTGATGTCCTTGATCTCGGCAATCTTCAGGCCAGTTTCAGCCTCCAGAGCAGACAGCTTTTGCTGGCAACGGATGATGTCCGGTTGCAGGCGACCAATGGCTTCAGCGTATTTGCTTTTACCTTTGGCCAGGCCTTCGCTCCAGCTTTCGTCGACTTCATGGCCTGGAAACAGGCGCAGGAAATCAGTACGCGGCATACGTGCATCACGTACACACAGCTGCATGATGGCACGCTCTTGTGCACGCAGGCGCTCCAGAGCGCTGCGAACACGTTCAACCAAGCCTTCGAATTGCTTCGGGACCAGCTTGATCGGCATGAACAGCTCAGCCAGCGCAACCAGCTCGGCAATTGCCTGCTTGCTGTCGCGACCGTGCTTTTTCAGTGCCTTGCGCGTGATTTCCATCTGGTCAGAGACGGCACCGAAGCGCTGTGCTGCGATGATCGGGTCAGGGCCGCTTTCGACCTCTTCCTCTTCGTCGCTGCTCTCTTCCTTGTCGTCCTCTTCGTCATCGCCTTCGGCTTTAACCTTAGGGTCGACAGGAGGCGGTACTTCAGCTGCGGGCGGCGCAATACCGTCGTCCGGGTCGATATAACCGCTCAGAACGTCGGACAGGCGGCCACCTTCGGTGGTGACGCGAGTGTACTCGGAGAGAATATGGTCAACCGTGCCAGGGAAGTGCGCGATAGCGCCCATCACTTCACGAATGCCTTCTTCGATACGCTTGGCGATTTCAATTTCGCCTTCACGTGTCAGCAGTTCTACCGTGCCCATTTCACGCATATACATGCGTACTGGGTCGGTAGTACGACCAATGTCGGTCTCTACAGCCGCCAACGCTGCAGCTGCTTCTTCGGCAGCTGCTTCGTCGGTGTCGGCATCGGCCAACATAAGGGCGTCCGCATCCGGAGCACTCTCGTGTACGGGGATCCCCATGTCATTAATCATGCGGATGATGTCTTCCACTTGCTCCGGATCTGAAATATCTTCGGGCAGGTGGTCGTTGACCTCTGCGTAAGTCAGATATTTCTGCTCACGGCCGAGGGTGATCAACTCTTTGATACGAGACTGCTGTTGCGCTTTTCCGGACATAACACCCTATCCACTGAAGGTCTTGGCGGGCAAAAAAACAAGCCGAGGATTATACCTTAGCTATGACCTCACGCGCCAGTTGAGGTCGGGTTTGTTGCGCAATTGTTACGACCCAGAAGGTCAAGTAACTGTTGCTTCTCCTCGCTACTGAGCTCGCCTTGACGTGCTTTTCGAAGAAGTTGCTCTAGATTTCGCTCGCGTTGGCGAGCTGACAGGCTAGTTATGGTGTCAAAAAACTGTTGTTCAAGGTTGTCGGCATCAATTAGCCATTCCTTTTCCAGCAGCCTTTGTAGTAATCGGCCTTGTTCTGTCCCATGCCAGCGGGACAGCAACTGTATGGAGCTTAGCTTAGGATTTTTCTGTACGGCCTCTACCAGAGCAATCAGTAGTTGATTGTTTGTCTGGTCTTCTGCGGCAAAGTGCCCCGCATCTTCAACTTTTTTTGCCAATTGCGGATGGTGCAGCAAAGTCCGTAAGGCCGTTAGCGTAGGGGGTTCAACCCCGACAGGAATCCAGGCTTGTTCACGCTCCCCGCCGCGTTTGCCTTTTTTGTCCCAGGGTTTGTTTTCCCATTTCTTGCCGGCAGCACCGGTTTTTTTGGGTGTCCATTCCTGCTGGGGGAGGTACGTGTCCGGTTGCTGGAAGTCGCTGTAATCCGGCATGGCATCGTAATCGATGCCCGGGTCATAGGCGGGTTGGGACGGCGCGGGGGCTTTTTGTGCCAGTTGGCTGACGGTCTCGCTGGTCAGGCCGGTGATCTCGCTAAGGCGCTGGCGCATCAATGTTCGAAGGTTGGCGCCGGGTACTTTATCGATCAGCGGTGCTGCCAGGGTGGCCATATGAGCCTTGCCTTCGAGCGAGCGCGGGTCGGCCTCTTCGGTCAGTTGCTGGAAGAAGTAATCGGCCAGGGGTTGTGCGTGCTGGTTGATTCGGGCCTTGAATGCATCGGTGCCTTCAGAGCGCACGAGGGTGTCCGGGTCTTCGCCTTCGGGCAGAAACAGAAACCGGGCGCGTCGGCCGTCTTGCAGGCATGGCAATGTCGCTTCAAGTGCGCGCCAGGCGGCATTGCGACCCGCCTGATCACCGTCAAAGCAGAACAGTACGCTGGGCACGACCCGAAACAGGCGCTTCATGTGCTCTTCGCTGGTGGCGGTACCCAGCGTGGCCACGGCATTGCGCAAGCCTTGCTGGGCGAGTGCGATGACGTCCATGTAGCCCTCGACCACAATGATTTCATCGAGGCTGCGGTTAAACTTGCGCGCTTCGAACAGCCCGTACAACTCCTGGCCTTTGTGAAAGACCGGGGTTTCAGGGGAGTTCAGGTATTTGGGTTTGTCGTCGCCTAGCACCCTGCCGCCGAATGCGATGATGCGCCCGCGGCTGTCGCGGATTGGAAACATCACGCGATCACGAAAGCGGTCATAGCGCTTGCCGGTTTCGGCATTCTCGACCAGCAGGCCGGCGTCAATCATCGCTTTTTGCTGGAGGGTGTCACTGCTCAGGTGTTTGTACAGGTTGTCCCAGCCTGGCGGTGCGAATCCTAGCCCAAAATCGCGGGCTATTTCGCCGGTCAGGCCACGGCCTTTGAGGTAGTCCACGGCCGCTTTTCTGGCGGGGTGGCTTTTCAAGGCCTGGCGATAAAACTCAGCCGCAGCAGTAAGGAGCGGGTACAGCGGAGAGTCAGTGGGCTGCCGCGGTTTGTGCGGGCGTCCACTCTCCTCTCGGGGGATTTCCATGCCCGCGGCTTTGGCCAGTTCTTCGACGGCCTGGGGAAAGTCCAGGTTGTCGTGGTCCATGATGAAGCCGAGGGCGTTACCGCCAGCGCCGCAGCCAAAGCAGTAATAAAACTGTTTGTCCGGGCTGACGCTGAAAGACGGCGTTTTTTCTTTGTGGAAGGGGCAGCAGGCGGTGTAGTTTTTGCCGGCTTTCTTCATTTGCACGCGTGAGCTAACGACATCGACGATGTCGGTACGGTTCAGAAGGTCGTCAATAAAGCTCTGGGGAATTAGCCCGGCCATGGCGTTCTCGTCATCACTGCGCAGCATTAACCTGCATAAAAGGCGTGGTCATCAAAGCGTGCAGGCAAGGGCTTTGCCGGGTTGCAAGACGTCTGCTCAATCATGTGGGGGAAGTGTATCTGTCGAAACACCGCTGATCATTAAGTAATCAGTGTAAATGGCTTCGGTAGGTGTAGCGCTCTGAGTTCCGCTGTTGGCCAATGGCTGGCCTCGGATAGCTCAATAAGCAGGCACGTGAGGAGTGCCTTGGGCTGATCGTCTTTGAGGAGAATCAGAGGGGTGTGCTCGTCGGTAGCCTTGGAAGGCTCGTCAGTAAAGACGTGCACCGCTGGCTATTAGGCCAGGTCTGACGTGAAAAAGCGTTTTGTCGCGGTCGCATCTGCGGCCTTGACAGTGTTGCGTGTAACTTGCTGCAACTGCCTACGGCCCGGCTTTAGGCCGGGCTTGGCAGAAGCATGCAACGAACGTCTGTGTATTAGTACAGACGAACGGCGCGGCGCTGCTCGCGCTGAACTTTCTTCGCGTGACGCTTAACAGCAGCTGCTGCTTTACGCTTACGCTCAGAAGTCGGCTTCTCGTAAAATTCGCGGCTGCGAACTTCAGCCAGAACACCGGCTTTTTCGCAGGAGCGCTTGAAACGACGCAGAGCTACGTCGAAGGGTTCGTTCTCTTTTACTTTGACGGCTGGCATCCAGAGCTACCTTCATTCATTACCGGGGTCAACGTCTCAAGGCAAAATCGCGTTGGAAGACGTCGGTTTTTAAGGGTTGCGGATGTTAACCCCTCATCGCCCGGAATGCAAAGCCTCTGATCGAAAACCGCTAGCCGGGGGCGGGAGTGGCGACTATTATGCGCGCCTTCGAATTTAGCCTCTACAAGGCGTAAACCCATGCTAGTACTGGGATTAGAAACTTCCTGCGACGAAACCGGCGTCGCGCTCTACGACAGTGAACGCGGGCTTTTGGCCGATGCACTGTTCAGTCAGATTGATCTGCACCGCGCTTATGGCGGTGTCGTTCCCGAGCTTGCCTCACGCGATCATGTGCGTCGCATGCTGCCTTTGATTCGTCAGGTTCTTGCTGAGGCCGATTGTGTGCCTACAGAGATTGACGCCATCGCTTACACAGCAGGCCCTGGATTGGTCGGGGCCCTTCTGGTTGGGGCCTCTTGCGCTCAGGCGCTGGCTTTTGCCTGGGGTATTCCGGCCCTTGGCGTACACCACATGGAAGGCCACTTGCTGGCTCCGATGCTGGAAGAGCTGCCGCCGGAGTTTCCGTTCGTCGCTTTGTTGGTATCAGGTGGTCATACCCAGTTGGTGCGTGTTGACGGTATCGGCCGATATGAGTTGCTCGGTGAAACCCTCGATGATGCTGCCGGGGAGGCGTTCGACAAAACAGCCAAGATGATGGGGCTCAACTATCCGGGCGGGCCAGAGATCGCGCGTCTGGCGTCTCAGGGTGTTGCGGGGCGATTTGTGTTCCCCAAGCCAATGACAGATCGTCCAGGGCTGGCATTCAGCTTCAGCGGTCTTAAAACCTTCGCCTTGAATACGTGGCAGCGCTGTGTCGCGGCGGGCGATGATCTTGATCAGGCTCGCTGTGACATCGCCCTGGCTTTCCAGCAAGCGGTGGTCGAGACGCTGACCATCAAGTGCAAGCGCGCATTGAAGCAAGCTGGCATGCAGCGTCTGGTGATTGCGGGCGGAGTGAGTGCAAACAAGGCGTTGCGCGAATCACTCGAAAAAATGCTCGGTGGCATGAATGGGCATGTTTACTACGCTCGCCCGGAGTTCTGCACGGATAACGGTGCCATGATTGCGTTTGCCGGTTGTCAGCGCTTGCAGGCGGGACAGCACGAAAGTCTGGCGATCAGCGTACAGGCGCGCTGGCCGATGGAGCAGTTGAAGCCTTTGTGAGTCAGGGTTGGCAGATGAAGCTGGGTATTTTTCATTTGTCTGATTCAGAAATGCCGTTCGCGCCCAGCCATAAGGTCGCGTAAATTACTGCGATGTCGCCACACGATCAGTGCCGTCAACGCGCTCATGGGTAGCAGGGCTGTGGGTGCTAGCCAGGCGAACAAGGGCAGGGTCAGCGGGGTGGCAATCAGTGCCGCCAGTGAACTGGTGCGGGTCAGCTGGAAGGTCAGTAGCCATGCGGTGACCGCCATTAATGCCGCTGGCGGGTAAAGCCCCAGCAACATGCCGGCGGCAGTGGCGACCCCCTTGCCTCCACGAAAGCGGAAGTACAGCGGGTACATGTGGCCCACCACGGCGCAGGTACCGATCCAGGCTTGTTGCTGCATTGAAAGCCCGAGCTGGCTGGCCAACAGGACGGGGAGCAGGCCTTTGCACAGGTCGCCCAGCAAGGTCAGGATGGCGAGTTTTTTGCCAGCCAGACGCAACATGTTGGTCGCGCCGGCATTGCCTGAGCCGCTCATTCGCGGGTCGGGACTGCCCGTCAGGCGGCTGAGCAAAATGGCGAAGGACAGAGAGCCAAGCAGGTAGGCGAGGATCGCCAGTAACCAAAACATGCTAACTATTCCGGGCGAGGATGCCCTGATTCTAACGGCGCATTGCGCCCTTGTCGTGCTGCGGAGAAGAGTGCTTGGACAGAGTGTTTATCGAAGGCCTGGAAGTTGACACCGTGATTGGTGCTTATGACTGGGAGCGTGGCATCCGCCAATGCCTGCGGCTTGATCTGAGTTTTGCGTGGGATAACCGCCCCGCTGCAGCGGGTGATGACCTGACGCTTGCCCTGGATTACGCCAGTGTTTCCACGCGTGTTCAGGTGTTTGCTGAAGAGGCGCAATTTCAGTTGGTTGAAACCTTTGCCGAGCGTTTGGCTGAGGTATTGATGAGCGAGTTCAATATTCCGTGGTTGCGCCTTAAGTTGACCAAGCCGGGTGCAGTTGCAGCGGCTTCAGGTGTGGGTGTGGAGATTGAGCGCGGATGTCGCTAACTCAGGTTTACCTTGGCCTGGGCAGCAATGTCGAGCGTGAAAAAAATCTATGCGCAGGGCTTGATGCACTTGCTGGTTTTTTGCAGGACATGCGCTGTTCGCCGGTGTTCGAAAGTCAGCCTGTGGGTATCAAAAGCGGGCCTTTTTTCAATTTGGTGGTGGCGGCCAAAACTGATTTGCCATTGTTTGAGCTTAGTCGACGTTTGAAGCTGATCGAGGCAGATAATGGGCGTTATGCCCAGGATCGCAAAGGTTTGCCGCTGGATATCGACGTGCTTTTTTACGGCAATCTGGTCGGTAATTTTGATGGGTTGACCTTGCCCCGGGCAGAGATACTGACTAACGCTTTTGTACTGTGGCCACTGGCATTGATCGCACCCGAAAAGATTCATCCGGTTGAGGGTAAGCCCCTGGCCCAGATTTGGGCAGAGGCCCAGATAGACCAAGTACTTGCGCCAGCCGCTTTTGAATGGCGGGGCGAGCAGTTGACGCCAGGCTCGATGCTGTCGACGAAGCGTAGCCGCTGACGAAGTACGAAGTACGAAGGCTGCGATCGACGACCAGGGCTCGCAGAAGCGACACGAGGTGGTGCCCTATTTAGCGACCGTTTGGCGCTTGATCGCAGCTTTTATCAGCGATTACGAGGAGTGGGGCTCTCCCGCCTGAGCTTTTGCGGTCTCTTTGTAGGTTTGCAGTGCTTTTAGCCGTTCATGTTTGAGCGCTTCGCCCAGCTGTGGGCCTTTGAATCCTTGCTCCAGCAGCGGCTGAACCGCCACAGCCTGAGCGGCCCGTGCCGCACCGCGCAGGTAATCAGCCTGCAGATAAGGCCGGTTTTCCATCCCCAGACGTCCTTTGGCGTCCATTTCGCACGCCACAATAAACTCTTCAAAGCGCTGTGGTCGACGGTACACATCAAAACGTTGAAGCAGTTCCAGCAGTGTTGACGCTTTGAGTTCCAGAGCGCGATGACCATGGGTGTGGTATTCGCCCACCAATAGCGCCAGCTCCTGACAGTCACGCGGCACTTTGTAGCGCTCATTGACTGCAGTGATCAGCCGTAACCCTTTGTGTTCGTGGGCAATATGCCGGGGCCATTGGTCCTCGGGTGTCAATCCTTTGCCCAGATCGTGCAGCAGGCAAGCCCATCGCACAGTGAGGGGTTGACGGTGCAAGGCCGCCTGCTCAAGCACGCTGAGGGTATGAAGGCCGCTGTCGATTTCGGGGTGATGTGCCGGTGGTTGTGGCACGCCAAAGAGTGCATTGACCTCAGGCAACAACACTTCGAGCGCCTCACAGCGACGCAACACTTCAATAAATACCTGAGGTTGATCTTCCATCAAGGCTCGGGAGATTTCTTTCCAGCAGCGCTCTGGGGTCAGTTCTTGCAGTTCGCCTGAGCGCGACAGTTGGCGCATCAGTTCCAGGGTTTCAGGTGCGATGCTGAAGCCAAGACCGGCATAGCGGGCCGCAAAACGGGCCACCCGCAGCACTCGCAAGGGATCCTCGGCAAATGCCGGAGAAACATGGCGTAAAACTCGATCTTCAAGATCGCGCAGGCCGTGATAAGGATCAATGACATTGCCCGCGTCGTCCTCGGCCATTGCGTTGATGGTCAGGTCTCGACGTATCAGGTCTTGCTCCAGCGTAACGTCGGGACTGGCGTGGAAAACAAATCCACCATAGCCGCGCCCGCTTTTTCTTTCAGTACGCGCCAGTGCGTATTCTTCACCTGTTTTAGGGTGAAGGAACACCGGGAAGTCAGTGCCTACAGGGCGATACCCTTGGGCCAGCATCTGCTCGGCGGTTGCGCCTACGACGACCCGGTCAATGTCTGTTACGGGTTTGCCCAGCAAGCGATCACGTACTGCGCCGCCAACTTTATAAATCTGCATAAAAAACCTCCGTTAGCGGCACAGGATAGCCCCTGTACGCCGTTAACGGAGGCTCCGTGTGTTACAGGTGAATAGCGCTCATATCCAGACGGCCATAATCTCCGATGCCTGCGTCTCCTTTAGGGGGCACATGGTGGACTTTCATGACTTGATCGCCTTGTACCGTTTCGAGATGAATATCAAAACCCCACAGGCGGTGCAGGTGTTTGAGGACTTCGTCGGTCGATTCGCCCAAGGGTTTGCGATCATGTTGTTGATGACGCAAGGTCAATGAACGGTCTCCGCGCCGGTCAATGCTCCAGATTTGTATATTGGGTTCCCGATTGCCCAGGTTGTACTGGGCGGCCAATGTTTCACGAATAATCCGGTAGCCGTTCTCATCGTGAATGGCCGGCACCAGAAGGTCGTCCTTTTGATCGTCATCCATGATGCTGAACAATTTCAGGTCGCGGATCACCTTGGGTGACAGGTATTGCAGGATAAAGCTTTCATCCTTAAAGCTGCTCATGGCGAATTTGATGCTCGACAGCCAGTCGCTACCCGCCATGTCGGGGAACCAGCGGCGGTCCTCTTCGGTGGGGTTTTCGCAAATGCGGCGAATGTCGCAATACATGGCAAACCCCAGCGCATAGGGGTTTATGCCGCTGTAATACGGGCTGTCAAAGCCCGGTTGAAAGACTACGCTGGTGTGGGAAATCAGGAACTCCATCATGAAGCCTTCTGTCACCAGGCCTTCGTTATAGAGGTCGTTCATTAAGGTGTAGTGCCAGAACGTGGCCCAGCCCTCGTTCATGACTTGGGTTTGTCGCTGTGGATAGAAATACTGGGCAATTTTGCGCACGATGCGCACGACTTCGCGCTGCCACGGTTCCAGCAGCGGGGCGTGTTTCTCAATAAAATACAGAATGTTTTCCTGGGGTTCTTCAGGAAAACGCATGTTGTCCTTTTCGCTGAACTTGTCAGCGCTTTTGGGGATAGTTCGCCACAGATCGTTGATTTGCTTTTGCAGGTGCTCTTCACGATCCTTCTGCCGGCGACGCTCCTCTTCAGCTGAAATCGGATAGGGGCGCTTGTAGCGGTCGACCCCGTAGTTCATGAGCGCATGGCACGAGTCGAGCAGGTCTTCGACCGCATCAATGCCGTGGCGCTCTTCGCATTGCATGATGTACTGCTTGGCGAATACCAGGTAATCGATGATCGAACTGGCATCTGTCCAGGTTCGGAACAGGTAATTGCCCTTGAAGAAGCTGTTATGCCCATAGCATGCATGGGCCACTACCAGTGCCTGCATGCAGATGGTGTTTTCTTCCATCAGGTAGGCAATGCATGGATCGGAGTTGATGACGATCTCGTAAGCCAGTCCCATTTGGCCACGGCTGTAGGATTTCTCGGTACTCAAGAAATGTTTGCCGTAGGACCAATGGTGATAGCCCAGAGGCATGCCCACAGAGGCGTAGGCATCCATCATTTGTTCTGCAGTGATGACCTCGATCTGGTTGGGGTAGGTATCGAGCGCATAGCGCTCGGCCAGGCGACCGATTTCCCGGTCATAGGCCTGGATCAGTTCAAAGGTCCACTCTGAGCCGGTGGACAGGGGCTGGCGTTTATTCTCTTTGGCGGTCATGTCACTAACCTGCGCTGGAAGAGTTCACGGAAGACCGGATAAATATCGCCGGCCGAGACCAGTTGCTGTTGTGCGAAGGTGTCGGAAAACGCATCGCTGATGCGTTCGTATTCGTACCAGAGAGCCTGATGTTCGCGTGGGGTTATTTCTACATAAGTGTAGTACTGCACGAACGGCATGATTTGATTGATCAGAATGTCACGGCAAATGGGTGAGTCGTCGTTCCAGTTATCACCGTCCGAAGCCTGGGCGGCGTAAATGTTCCATTCATTGGTGGGGTAGCGTTCGGCCATGATTTCCTGCATCAGTTTCAGGGCGCTGGAAACAATGGTGCCGCCGGTCTCCCTTGAGTAGAAAAACTCTTCTTCATCGACTTCACGGGCGCTGGTGTGATGGCGAATGAACACGACATCAATCTTGTCGTAATTGCGCTTCAAGAACAGGTACAGCAGGATGAAAAAGCGTTTGGCGATGTCTTTGGTGGCCTGAGTCATGGAGCCTGAAACGTCCATCAGGCAAAACATGACTGCTTTTGAGCTGGGGTTGGGTTGTTTGACCAGCAGGTTGTACTTGAGGTCAAAGGTGTCTAGAAACGGAACGCGATGGATGCGTGCGCTGAGCTTCTCGATCTCGCTCTCGATATCTTTTATATCGCCAAAATTGTCGGGCTCATCGCGTTTGAGTCTCTCCAGTTCGGCTTTGGCTTCCTTGAGTTTGGCCCGGCTACTCCCGGACAAGGCAATGCGGCGCGCGTGGGCTGAACGCAGAGTGCGAATGATGTTGATGCGTGACGGGTTGCCTTCGTTGCTGATGCCCGCGCGCACGGTTTTGAAGGTGTCTGTGCCGGTGAGGTGGCGTTTGACCAGGTTCGGCAGTTCCAGATCCTCAAACATGAATTCCAGGAATTCTTCCTGGGTGATCTGAAACACAAACTCATCCATGCCCTCGCCGGAATTACCCGCTTTACCAGGTCCACCGCCCCCGCCGGCGCCGCCTTGTGGGCGCTGGATGTGTTCGCCGCTGGTAAATTCCTTGTTGCCGGGGTGTACCACGGTTTGTTTGCCGCCGCGGCCGTGATGAAGCACGGGCTCGTCAATATCCCGCCCTGGAATGCTGATTTGTTCGCCATGTTCCATGTCGGTAATGGACCGGCGACCTACGGCCTCTTCAACGGCCTTTTTAATATGGTCACGGTAGCGCCGCAGAAAGCGCTGACGGTTTACCGTGCTCTTGTTCTTGCCATTCAGGCGTCGGTCTATTACATAGCTCATGGGGCCCTCCGGGCAGCTTCAAGGGGTGAGCTGCAAGCTGCAAGTAGAAGCGGTTTCCGGGTACCCGGGTTTGCGCTGTTCTCTTGCAGCTTGAAGCTAGGAGCTTGCTGCTGCTTTTATTGCGATTTCCTGACCCGCAGGTACCACTCGGAGAGCAGTCGTACTTGTTTGTCGGTGTAACCCCGTTCGACCATTCGGGTCACGAAGTCGTTGTGCTTTTGCTGATCCTCTTTGCTCGCTTTGGCATTGAAGCTGATAACCGGCAGCAGGTCTTCGGTGTTGGAGAACATTTTCTTCTCGATGACCACCCGCAGTTTTTCGTAGCTGAGCCAGGTCGGATTTTTGCCGTTGTTGTTGGCGCGAGCACGCAGCACGAAGTTGACGATTTCGTTGCGGAAATCTTTCGGGTTGCTGATGCCAGCCGGTTTTTCGATTTTTTCGAGCTCCTCGTTGAGGGCTACGCGGTTGAGGATTTCTCCGGTTTCCGGGTCGCGGTATTCCTGATCCTGAATCCAGAAGTCTGCGTACAGCACATAGCGGTCGAAGATGTTCTGCCCGTACTCGCTGTACGACTCCAGGTAAGCAGTCTGGATTTCCTTGCCGATAAACTCGATATAACGCGGGGCCAGGTATTCCTTCAGGAAGCGCAAGTAACGTTCGCGGGTTTCAGGCTGGAATTGTTCTTGCTCGATCTGTTGTTCCAGCACGTAAAGCAGGTGCACCGGGTTGGCTGCAATTTCGTGAGGGTCGAAGTTGAACACTTTGGACAGGATTTTGAAGGCGAAACGGGTTGAAAGGCCGTTCATGCCTTCGTCGACGCCCGCACTGTCCCGGTATTCCTGAATCGATTTGGCTTTCGGGTCGGTGTCTTTGAGGTTTTCGCCATCGTAAACCCGCATCTTGGAGTAGATGTTGGAGTTTTCCGGCTCCTTGAGGCGTGACAGGACCGTGAACTGCGCAAGCATCTTCAGGGTGTCGGGCGCGCAATGGGCTTTGGCCAGCGAGCTGTTGAACAACAGTTTGTCGTAGATTTTGATTTCATCGCTGACGCGCAGGCAATACGGCACTTTGACGATGTAGATCCGGTCGATAAACGCTTCGTTGTTCTTGTTGTTGCGGAAGGTGTGCCACTCCGATTCGTTGGAGTGGGCGAGCAGGATGCCGGTAAACGGAATCGCGCCCAAGCCTTCGGTACTGTTGTAGTTACCCTCTTGGGTCGCGGTCAGCAGCGGGTGCAAAACTTTGATCGGCGCCTTGAACATCTCCACGAATTCCATCAGGCCTTGGTTGGCCCGGCACAGAGCACCCGAGTAGCTATAGGCATCGGCGTCGTTCTGCGGGAATTCTTCGAGCTTGCGAATATCAACCTTACCGACCAGGGCTGAAATGTCCTGGTTGTTTTCGTCACCGGGTTCGGTTTTGGCGACGCCGATCTGGTTAAGAATCGAGGGGTAGAGTTTGACCACGCGGAATTGGCTGATATCGCCGCCAAACTCTGCCAGCCGTTTGGTCGCCCACGGAGACATGATGGTGCTCAGGTAGCGTTTTGGAATACCGAAGTCTTCTTCGAGAATGGCGCCGTCTTCAGTGGCATTGAACAAGCCCAGTGGCGATTCGAAGACGGGTGAGCCTTTGATCGCATAGAAGGGCACTTTCTCGATCAGTTGTTTCAGTTTCTCGGCCAGTGATGATTTACCGCCGCCCACCGGGCCCAGCAGATAGAGAATTTGTTTCTTCTCTTCCAGGCCCTGCGCAGCATGGCGGAAATAAGAAACAATCTGGTCAATGCATTCTTCCATCCCGTGGAAGTCTTCAAAGGCCGGATAACGGCGAATCACTTTGTTGGAGAAGATTCGCGACAAGCGAGAGTTGGTCGAAGTGTCCAGCAGTTCCGGTTCACCGATGGCCAGCAGCAGCCTTTCAGCGGCTGAGGCGTAAGCGCTTTTATCGTTTTTGCACAGCTCAAGGTATTCCTGGAGCGTGAGCTCTTCCTGGCGTGTGGATTCAAAGCGTTGTTGGAAGTGGCTAAAAATACTCATGACGTCACCTCGCTCGATACGTGGAGTCGGCGATTGATCGGTCAGCTCGAGTGCTGGCATGCAGCAACATTGCAGTTGCTGTGTACCCCCCAGGACACCATCAATGGGTCTAACCCGTTGAAATTACTACTGATAATCCACTCACCGGTGTACCGGCTCTCCCCAGATTTGGATGGCCTGAGGTAAAGGATAGTTGGTAATTGGAGAGGTCAAGGAGAGATGCGTGATTTGTTGGGCTTGACCGTTGGTCAGGCATGGCGCAAGCCCACTGATCACGCGGGCTTGGCGTTAATAAAAATTTTACTCGGCTGAATCCTGGGCCGTTTCTTGTGGATAAGTTGCACGCCATAGTTCGAATCCGCCATCGAGGCTATAGACATCGCTAAAGCCCTGACTGATCAGGTACGCCGCAGCACTTTGGCTGGAATTACCGTGATAGCAGGCAACGATCAGTGGCTGGTCCAGATCGGCTTTGGCAATGAAATCATGCAGGGAGTGGTTGTCGAGGTGTTTGGCACCACTGATATGCCCGGCGGCGAAAGCCTGTGGGTCACGGATATCCACCACAACAGCACCTTTCTCGCGCAGGGCTTGGGCTTCTTGAGGCGGGATGCGTTTGAATTCGTTCATGTAGAGTTCCTGTAGCCTGACAGCGGGCGGGCTTAGCCGGCGCCCAAGGGGAGAGAGGGTGGGGTGGGCAACGTATTAGCAAGGCCGAGGTCATCGCAATCGCAGCTCAGTTTCTGGCCAGTGTCGACGTTGAGCAGGGTCATGGAGCCACCCCAGACACAACCGGTATCGAGTGCGAAAATCCCGGGCTCCTTGCAGTTGCCTTCCAGTGCAGCCCAATGCCCGAAAATGATTTTGAGGTCTTGAGTTTTACGTTCTTTGTAACTGAACCACGGTGCATAGCCAGGCGGTGCAGTGCCGACACCTTCTTTGCTTTTAAGGTCGAGTTTGCCATCGCGGGTGCAAAAACGCATGCGTGTGAAATAGTTGGTAATAACTCGCAGGCGTGTGACCCCGCTGAGGTCGTTGTCCCATTTTGCCGGCTCGTTTCCGTACATGCCGTCTAGAAATGGCCCCAACAGGTTATCGTCGCGCAGCGCTTGTTCGACTTCGTTGGCGTATTTGAGGGCTTTTTTCAACGACCACTGCGGCGGAATTCCGGCATGCACCAGAGCGGTATTACGTGCCACATCGTAATGCAGCAAGGGTTGCTGGCGCAGCCAGTCCAGCAGTGGGTCGCAGTCGGGTGCCTGCAGGATTTCGCGCAGGGTGTCGCCTTTTTTCAGGCGTTCGACATTGTGTCTCACGGCCAGAAGATGCAGGTCATGATTGCCCAGCACACACACGAGCGATTCGCGCATTTGATACAGGAAACGCAGGGTTTCCAGTGATTGCGGGCCACGATTGACCAGATCACCCACCAGCCAGAGTGTGTCTTTGGCAGGGTCAAACGCTACGCGCGCCAATAGGCATTTGAGCGGTTGCAGGCAGCCTTGCAGGTCGCCAACAGCATAGACCGCCATCAGTGCAGGGCTCCGGGCATCGCAAGGCGGAAAGGCGCAATAAGCGCCTTGAACTGCTCTCCGTCTTCGGCGCGCATGAGAAAGCTGCCTTGCATATTGCCGACACGAGTGCCGATGACCGAGCCGCTGCTATAGACATGCTGCTGACCTGCGGCGATCAGAGGTTGTTGACCGATAACACCAGCACCGCGGACTTCTTCCACATGACCGTCGCCGTCTGTAATTACCCAGTGGCGGGAAAGCAATTGTGCGGGAAGCGAGCCATTGTTCTGCACCGTGACGGTATAGGCAAAGGCGAAGCGCTGTTGGTCTGGCTGGGACTGTTCTGACAGGTAACGCGTGACGACGCTGACGTCGATCTGATAGCGGGGATCGGACATGCGAGAGGCCTTACTTGAAAGCGAAGACACAGTTCGGGATTTAACTGATGCCTGAGTCTAGGGTCTGTTCCCGTTTCATTGCAATGCGCGTCGCTGCTGCAATGAAACGGGAACAGACCTTAGGCTGGTACCGCTAGGGTGCTCGGCGATCAGTCGGCAGCGGGCGCTGGGACGGGTTGTTCGCAGAGTTTGTCGGCCAGGCGCACGAAGGCGGCCAAGTCGAGTTGCTCTGGACGCTTGCTGCCATCGACGCCAGCGGCTTCGATTTCATCGTTGCTGAGCAGGGCCTTGAGCGTGTTGCGCAGGGTTTTGCGACGCTGGTTGAAGGCTTCGCGAACGACGCGTTCCAGCAGGCGATGATCTTTGGCTGGATGAGGCAGGGTTTCGTGCGGCACTAGACGGACAATCGCCGAGTCGACTTTTGGCGGCGGATTGAACGCACCCGGGCCAACGTTGAACAGGTGTTCGACGCGACAGTGGTACTGAACCATGATCGACAGGCGGCCCCAGTCTCCACCGCCAGGGCCTGCTGCCATGCGCTCAACCACTTCTTTTTGCAGCATGAAGTGCATGTCGCGAATCAGATCGGCATTTTTCAGCAGATGAAAAATCAGCGGCGTGGAGATGTTGTAGGGCAGGTTGCCGACTACGCGCAGCGTGCGGGGCGCGGCGTTGAGGCTTTTGAAGTCAAACTTCAGGGCATCGCCTTGATGCAGCGTGAAGTTGCTCATGCCCGCGAACTGCTGGTTGAGGATTGGAATCAGGTCTTTGTCGAGTTCAACAACATCCAGTTGGCCGCCGCTGTTCAGAATACCTTTGGTCAAGGCGCCCTGGCCCGGGCCGATTTCCAGCAGGCGATCACCCGCTTTGGCGTTGATGGAACGCAAAATGCGGTCAATTACGCCTGCATCGTGCAGGAAGTTTTGACCAAAGCGTTTGCGCGCTTTGTGTTGGAATTGCTCAGTCATAAACGGGTCTCGGACATCTGGTAGGCGGTTTCCAGCGCGACTTGCAGGCTGCCGGTATCGATTTTGCCGCTGCCCGCCAGATCCAGGGCTGTGCCGTGGTCGACAGACGTGCGGATGATCGGCAAGCCCAGCGTGATGTTAACGGCGGCACCAAAGCCTTTGTATTTCAACACGGGCAGGCCTTGGTCGTGGTACATCGCCAGCACTGCATCGCAGTGTTCCAGATATTTTGGGGTAAACAGAGTGTCGGCAGGCAGCGGGCCATGCAAATCCATGCCCTCGCTGCGCAGGCGCTCAAGTGTAGGTTCAATGATGTCGATTTCTTCATGGCCCAAATGGCCGCCTTCACCGGCGTGGGGGTTGAGCCCGCAGACCAGAATACGCGGCTGGGCAATACCGAATTTTTGTTGTAGATCCGCGTGCAGAATGCGGGTGACCCGCATCAGGCGTTCGGGGGTTATAGCATCGCTGACCTGACGCAGGGGCAGGTGAGTGGTGACCAACGCCACGCGCAGTCCGCGCGTGGCGAGCATCATCACGACTTGCTCGGTCTGAGTCAGGTCTGCAAGAAATTCAGTGTGGCCGGAGAACGGAATCCCGGCTTCATTGATCACGCCTTTATGGACAGGCGCGGTGATCATGCCTGCGAAATCGCCTTCGACACAGCCACGTGCAGCACGGGTCAAGGTTTGCAATACAAAGGCTGCATTGGCCTTGTCCAGCGTGCCTGCGATGACCGGGGCGTGAAGTGGGGTATCCCATACATACAGGCTACCGGCCGGTGCAGGCTCATCAGGCCAGTCAGCGGGCGTAACCGCCAGCAGACTGACCGACACACCCAGTTGCGCAGCCCGCTCAAGGAGCAGGTCGCGGCTGGTGATGGCAATCAGGGGGTGCGGCTGGCGTTGCGAGGCGAGTAGCAGGCACAGGTCGGGACCTATGCCTGCCGGTTCTCCGGGTGTCAGTGCAAAACGCTGTGTTTTCACTGAGCTGCCTGGTTAGCGCTCTCTTGCGAGTCGGCGCCTGGCAACTTGATCTCTACATAGGCTTCGTCACGGATCTGACGCAGCCAGTTTTGCAGCTCTTCATCGTACTTGCGGTTACGCAAGGTGTTCATGGCTTGCTGCTCGCTGGCTTTGGCGGTGTTGTCGACTGCGCGACGACCCAGTACTTCCAGTACATGCCAGCCGTATTGAGTCTGGAATGGCTTGGACAGCACGCCTTGCGGAGTGTTTGCCATGACTTCGCGGAACTCTGGAACCAGCGATTGCGGGTTGATCCAGTCCAGGTCGCCGCCGTTGAGGGCTGAGCCTGGGTCTTCCGAGTAAGTTTTGGCCAGAGTCGCGAAATCTTCACCCGATTTGACGCGGTCGTAGATTTTGTCGATCAGCTTCTTGGTGTCGTCTTCGGTGCGAATTTCGCTCGGTTTGACCAGAATGTGGCGAACATGAACTTCGTCCGTCACAACCGTGTTACCGCCGCGTTTTTCGTTCACTTTGAGGATGATGAAACCCGTCGGGATACGGACAGGCTTGGTTACATCGCCTGCGTTCATCCGGCTCAGTTCTTCATCGAACGGCGGTGGCAATTGAGCTGCTTTACGCCAGCCCATGTCGCCGCCTTCCAGCGCGTTGTCGCTGCTGGAGTAAGCGATGGCCAGTTTGGCGAAGTCCGCGCCTTGCTGGAGCTGGTTGTAGATATCGACGGCCTTTTTGCCTGCTGCCTGAATATCTTCCGAGCTCGCGCGATCAGGCGTTGGAATCAGAATGTTAGCCAGACGGTACTCGTCGGACTGCTGCATGGCACCCATTGGCGACTTGAGGAAGTTCTTCACTTCCTGATCGGTCACCTGGATGCGCTCAGCCACTCGGCGCTGGCGCACACGGCTGATGATCATTTCGCGGCGCACCTGCTCACGCGCGTCTTCATACGACAGACCATCGTGGGCCAGTGCCTGACGGAACTGGTCAACGGTCATGTTGTTGCGCTGGGCAATGGTACCGATGGCCTGATTCAGCTCTTCGTCCGTGATGCGGATGCCAGAGCGTTCGCCGATCTGCAATTGCAGGTTTTCGACGATCAGACGCTCAAGTACCTGCTGATCCAGAACACTGGCAGGAGGGACATCCTGACCACGCTTAGCAATGGTTTGCTGAACTTCCTTGACCCGTTGGTCGAGTTGGCTCTGCATGATCACGTCGTTGTCGACGATGGCCACGACCTTGTCAAGGGGCTGTACCGCGGCGTGAGCCGCAGTACCCAGGAACAACGCGCCCAGCAATAGCGGGCGCAGACACTCAGAAAGCTTGATCTTCACGTTCACGATAACCTTGGATGCCTTTGTCGAGGAAGCTCTCTACTTTGGTGCCGACTACGCCACCGAGACCTTTCAGCACAACTTGGAGGAAGAGACCATGATCGCCCTTCTCGTTTTGAGGGGCTTCTTGGGTGTACTCGTCGTTGGAGACCCAATAACGGCTGATCAGACGCAGTTTCCAGCAGCAGTTGTCGTACTCGAATCCACCAAAGGCTTCCAGGGTACGGTTGCGGTTGTAATCGTACTGCCAGCGGCTGATAGCGCTCCATTGCGGCACGATCGGCCAGATAACCGAGAAGTCGTGCTGCTGGATTTTGTAGTAATCCTTGATGTAACCCGGCTCGCCTTTGGTGCCGTAGTCGCCACCGCCCACGGTCCACTTGCCGGTGTACTGGTCATAGCGAACCTGGTCGTTGCGATAGCGATAGCCGAGGTTGACGATCTTGTTCGGATTGTCTTCAGGCTGGTAGTGCATCATCGCGCTGCCAGAACGCGGGCTGTGAGTTTCCGGGTCCCAGTTGTAATCGGCAGTTGCACGCCAGTCGCGGTTAAAGCGGTAGGCATACTCAAGCGCGTATGGCGAAACACTGGAGGTCGAGTCCGAGCGATCTGCACTGATACCCGGCAACTGAACCTTGCGGTCCTTGAAGTAGTACGCCTGGCCGATGCTGATACGCTGGCGTTCAAAGCCGTTGTCTTCGATCCAGCGACTGGTCAAGCCCAGCGACAGTTTGTTTTCATCGCCTACACGGTCACTGCCGGAGAAGCGGTTATCGCGCCACAGCGAGGAGTAGCTGAACGTGCTTTCGCTGGTGTCGAAAACCGGGATGTCTTCCTGATTGCGCTCAGGGACATACAGGTAGAACGCACGCGGTTCCAGCGTCTGGCGATAGTTGGTGCCGAACCAGTTGGTGTTGCGGTCAAAGTACAGGCCGCTGTCGACGCTGGCGATAGGGACGCTACGGTTGACCGAGCTGTCGAATTTGTCGCCAGCAGCCAGCGTGCTCTTGCCCTTGCTATCCAAGTCAAGGTCGTACTGGGTGTACATGTACTTGAGGGTCGGCGTCACATAGCCGTAGCTAGCCGTCATCGGCAAGCTCATGGACGGTGCCAGATTCAGACGGGTGCCGTTGGCGCGTGCCAGACCCCTGACGTTGTTATCGAGACGTGGGGCTACAGTGCCATCTTCGTTGGTGTAATCACCATTTTCCAGATCGCGCTCGAACCGCACCAGCTCAGTGTTGTAGTTGAAGTTCACGCCACCCGGGTGATACGGCAGGGCACCATTGAAGGTGAGCTGCGGCATCTGGTTGTACGGCGTGATCTGGGTCACGGTCGACAACTGGTAGGCGTGCACGTTCAGCCTGGCTGTGTAAGAGTCGCCACGGTAGCTGACGGCCGCTTGCTGGTTCAGGTAGTCGCGGTTTTCAACGCCAATCTGATCGGTTTGCAAATCCTGGAAGTAGTACGGGTCGCTGACCTTGGTGTAGTCGACTTCCGTCAATACACGCGAATCCAGGCCACCCTTGTGCTGCCAGTTGAGCATGTAGCGCTTGTCGGTGTAATCCGACTGATCCTTACGTTCGGTTTCGTCGTCGTTCAAGTACGCGGCGCCAAACTGACCTTCACTGGACTCTGTCAGGTAGCGGAACTCGCCTTCCATCAACAGACCGCGCTTGGTCATGTAACGCGGGTACAACGTGGCATCGTAGTTTGGCGCCAGGTTGAAGTAGTACGGGGTCACGAGCGTAAAGCCGGTGTCGGTGCTGCTGCTGAAAGACGGCGGCAGGAAACCGGACTGGCGGCGATCGTCGATCGGGAAATAGATATACGGGGTGTAGAAGACCGGAATGTCTTTAACCCGTAACGTCACGTTAGTGGCCGTACCGAAACCGGTGGCCGGGTTCAACGTGATGTTGTTGCCTTTGAGCTGCCAGGCATTGCTGTTCGGCTCGCACGTGGTGTACGTACCGTCCTTGAGACGGATGATGGCGTCTTCAGCACGCTTGGCATACAGCGCACTGCCGCGGATGCGCGACTTGTGCAAGATGTACTCGGCGTTGTCGACCTTGGCAGCGCCGGTGTCCAGCTGAACGTCAGCGTGATCGCCGACGATCAGTGCACCGTTGTCACGTAGACGGACGTTGCCATTGAGTTCGCCGCGGCTTTCTGCCTGATACAGGCTGGCTTCATCGGCCTCGACCTGCATGCTGCCCTGACGCATCACAACGTCACCGGCCAGGGTTGCAACCTGCGATTCCTGCTCATAGCGGGAGGCTTTGGCGCCCACAAACGTCGGCGAGTCGCTTTTGCTGGTGGTGTCATTCATGCCCGGACGAATAGGCTCGACATACGAACCCGAGCAATAAGGCCCGGTTTCGGCCAGCTGTGCAGGCGTGAGCTTGTCGCGAGGCACCCAGTCAAGGTGGCTGTAGTCGGCACTGCGTGCCTGCAGGCCACGGCCCTTGGCTGACGTTACCAGCGGGACAGGAGCTTCTTGCTCGCTCACCTCGCCTGTAGCATCGGCCACAGCAGTGCTGTGCGCTGGACGGGGCGGTAATTGCGCAGCCGTCGTTTTCGGCGTGCAATCCCAGCCTCCCGAAGCCGACACGGAACAGTCATACTGCTCCTCGGCAACAGCGAACGGCATGGCTAGGGGTTGCATGGCCAGCAAACTGCCGGTTACCAGCAACGGAAATTTTTTACGAAACGCGGGGGATTTCAATGCCATCTTATTAGTCCGGGCTTCCTGCGTGCCATCAGCCCGCGGTGGGGGACCGCACGCCTATCGATGGTCTGGAAAAGATTCTGGATAATAAAGCATGACCCGCTTGACGGCTAGCGCCGTCGGAGACCCTTGTAATGCCTGACCAAGATGTACGCTTGCAACACCTGAAAGTTTGGCTCGATGAGCAGTTGGCAACCTTGTTTTCGACGCAGGGTTGGGGCGCTGTACCCCCGGCCACGTTGACTGCCGCCAGCAGTGACGCGAGTTTTAGGCGCTATTTTCGCTGGGAGGGCGAGGGCCGCAGTTTTATTGTGATGGATGCGCCGCCCCCCCAGGAAAACTGCAAACCTTTCGTCGACATTGCCGATTTATTACGAATCAGCGAGATAAATGTCCCGAAAATTTATGCTCAAGACCTGGAACGCGGGTTCCTGTTGCTTAACGATCTGGGCAATAAAACCTTTTTGGACGTGATCAACAGCGACAACGCTGAAGGTTTGTTCAAGGACGCCATTGAGGCGTTGCTGGCCTTCCAGCAGTTGCCGATGGATGCGCCGTTGCCTTGCTATGACGAGGCCTTGCTGCGCCGAGAGCTTGAGCTCTTCCCCGAATGGTATGTGCGTCGCCACTTGGGCATTGAGCTCAATGAGCGGCAACAGGCTCTCTGGCAGCGGGTTAGCACGCTGTTGATCGACAGTGCGCTGGCGCAGCCCCAAGTTTTGGTGCACCGCGACTTTATGCCGCGCAATCTGATGCTCAGTATTCCTAACCCCGGCGTACTGGATTTTCAGGACGCGGTGTATGGCCCGGTAACGTATGACATCACTTGCCTGTTCAAGGATGCCTTTCTCAGCTGGCCAGAGGAGCGTGTGCACACCTGGCTCAAAGATTACTGGCAACTGGCAGCGCCACTGGGTATTCCCGTGGGCGACGACTTTGACGCGTTCTGGCGTGACAGCGATCTGATGGGCGTGCAGCGGCATTTGAAAGTGATCGGTATCTTTGCCCGCATCTGCCACCGCGACGGCAAACCGCGTTATCTGGCCGATGTGCCGCGCTTCTTCTCTTATATAGAAGCCGTTGTAGCGCGCCGCCCGGAATTGGCCGAGCTGGCTGAGTTGTTCGCCAGCCTGCCAGCGTCGCCTGAGGCCGTGCAATGAAAGCGATGATTTTGGCCGCGGGCAAGGGCGAACGCTTGCGTCCTTTAACCCTGCACACACCTAAGCCACTGGTGCGCGTGGGCGGCGTGCCATTGATCGAGTACCACCTGCAAGCACTCGCGGCGGCGGGTTTTACCGAGATCGTGATCAATCACGCTTGGCTGGGCCAGCAAATAGAAGACCACCTGGGCGATGGTTCGCGCTTTGGCGTCAGCATTCGGTACTCGGCCGAAGGAGAACCGCTCGAAACCGGCGGCGGTATTTTTAAAGCATTGCCACTGTTGGGCGATAAACCTTTTGCAGTGGTCAACGGTGACATCTGGACCGACTACAGCTTCGCCGGTCTGCGCACGCCTTTGACGGGGCTGGCGCATCTGGTGCTGGTCGACAACCCGGCGCACCACCCCACGGGCGACTTCTGCCTTGCGGGTACACAAGTGCTCGATGCCCAGCCGGGTAGTGACACCCTGACCTACAGCGGTATTGCCGTACTGAGCCCGGCGTTGTTCGAAGGTGCCGAGGCGGGTGCCTTCAAACTGGCACCGTTACTGCGCAATGCCATGGCGGCCGGGCGCGTGACAGGCGAGCGTATGCAGGGGCATTGGGTGGATGTAGGCACTCATGAGCGTTTAGCTGAGGTTGAATCGTTGATTAAGGGCAAGGACTAAGATGCTGTGGCCAGGGACTCTGATCGGAGCCGGTGCCGGCTATTTAATAGCCAGCATTCCGGGGGCCATGTTGGGCGCTTTATTGGGGCAGACGCTGGACCGTCGTCTGCAGCTGCACAGTTGGGCGCATTTGCGAGAGCGCCTGGGCGGTCGGCCAGCGCTGCGTAATGATGAGCTGCTGTTTGTGCTGCTGGGGCGTCTGGCAAAAAGCGGTGGGCGGGTGGTGGACAAGCATATCGAGCAAGCGCGTCAGGAAATGCGCTTGCTCGACATGAGCGGCCCCGCGCAGCAAAGAGCGATTGCCGCATTCAACCGGGGCAAGAGCGCAAGCGACTCTCTACGTGGGTACTTGCGGCGGTTGAGCGGCCAGCCGCATGCGGCTGAAGGTGTGCTGCGTGCCTGTTTCCGGATGATGTGGGCGGACGGCCGAGTCGACCCAAAAGAGCGTGAGTTGATTCTGCTCTGGGGACGATGGTTGGGGTGGAGCGCTCAACAAGTGCAGGCCCTTGGCGCGGATTACGGCCCCCAGAAAAGGCCACCGGCAACTCGGGGTGGCACCTATCAAGCGTCGCTGGCGTTACTTGGCGTGACCGCCAACACCGAGCCGGCTCAAATCAAGCGTGCGTACCGGCGTTTGCTCAGTCGTCACCACCCGGACAAAGTGGCCGGCAGCGGGGCCAGCGCAGCTCAAGTGCGCGAGGCCACGGAAACAACCCGTGAGCTACATCACGCTTACGCGCTTATTCGCGAGCAGCGTGGCTTTCGTTAGCGGCTGGCTGCGGGCTGAGCCAGCCTCGCACTCGGCGCATTAACTGCTCTTGCTCTGCTTCCCGGTTGCCGGGCATGGCGATCAATCCTACTTGAACAACATTCTGCCGGTTCGCTCGCTTGCTCGCTTGCAGGCGTTGCAAAGCGCTCTTGCGTGCCAGCACGGTGTCTTTATAGAAGACATCGAGTAAACCCACCGTGAGGTTGGGAGTCAGTTGGCTCAATTCTGGCTTCACCTGATCAGGCGTTGCGGCAGCCACCAGGATTAACTTGGCGATCTGTGGCGGTTTCCTTTCGCTGATATAACGGGCTGCCCAGTAAGCGCCGGTGCCGTTGCCCAGCAACACAACCGTGCGCATGTTTTGTTGCTGGGCAAAGGCCAGGGCCGCGTCAATGCGTGCGTAGATTCGCGCAGCATCGGCGGTGCTCATGGCCTTGAATGACTCGCTTGTTTGCAAGGGTGTCGCGGTGCTGTCGGTGCCAGCACTGGCGGCTTGCTCGATGGGTTTGGCTGTGGTGCTGGCGTCTTTGCTGCTACTGTTCGGCGCGGGTTCTGCAGGAGGTTTCTCTTGCTCGACAGGACGAGGCTGGCTGGCGGTGCTCTGCATGTCGGGCAGGCTCAGGCTCAGGCTGGCCCAGTTGGCGTCCGGCAGTTTGCGTCGTAATGGGCCGACAGTGACGGGCCAGTCAGCGTTTTCGCCGGCACCCGGAACAATGATCACGGCACCACTGGGCTCGCTGCTGTTGGCCGGCTTCCAGAGTGCAAGAAAGCTGTCCTGGCCTGCTTGCAACAGTTGCTGCTCGTCTTGCGCCACTTGCCGCTCAAGGGCGGCTGCGTCTTCTTGACTGCGTTCTTGCAGCAATGGGCGAACTTCTGGCTCGGCAATCGCGGGTTCGGTTTCGGGGGGGCCATCGACGGCCAGCACAGGGAGTGCGCAGGGCAGCATCAACGACAGAGACACGGTTGCAAGTGCCAGGCGGTAAAAAGACATCGGTTAGTCCAGGCCAGGAGTAATCCCGGTAGCCTAGGGTCTGTTCCCTTTTCATTGCAAGCCGCGTCGTGGCTGCAATGAAACGGGAACAGACCCTAATGGGTTGGTCAGTATTTGTCAGGGTGTGAGTATTCAGATGAAGCGTTTTTGCTGTCTGTTGGTTATCGGCTGGTTATCGCTGCCCTTGATAGGCCAGGCTGCGTCCATACCTGCCGCGCAATTGGATACCGAACAACAGCAGTGGCTGGCGCAGCATAAAGAGTTGCGCGTAGGGCTGGTGTTGCAGGCGCCCTATGCCAAATTCGACCAGCGCATGCAGCGCTTGTCCGGGGCGAATGTAGAGCTGATGAAATGGCTGGCGCAGAGCTTGGGCATCGAGCTGGTCTGGCGTAACTATCCTGATCTTGCACAGCTTGAGCAGGCCGCTCGTAGAGGTGAGATCGATCTTGCACCGGGTTTGACACAGACCCCGGCAGGCTTACATTTGTGGCTGTTTTCCGATCCTTATATGCGAGTTCCACAGTTGCTTGTCGGGGAGCGTACTGGCGGTGGAACGGTTGACCTTGAGCGCATTGACAGCCAAACCCGTGTGGCAGTGCGCATGCCCGGTGTTACGGCTGACTTTTTACGCGCCAGTTACCCGGGGCTCAATTTACAAGGCGTCCCGCTGGAGCGTCAGGCCTTGCAGTTGTTGCTGAGTCAGCAGGCCACTTATGCGGTGATCGACGAAGCTCAATTGGCCCGCCTTTCGGCAGAGCCCGAATTTGCAGGTCTGGCGGTGGTGGGCGATGTAGGGTTTCCGCAACTGCTGCGAGTAGCCACGCGCAAGGACTGGCCGCAGTTGGCTGCCATTGTGGAACGTGGGCTGCATGCGATTCCTCCCCGCGATATGGAACAACTACACAGCCAGTGGCTACAACCTAAATACCCGCATGCGGGTCAGTCGCCCGGCTTTTGGCAGAGCCTCTGTATGCTCATCGGTGCGCTGTTGCTGGCGAGCCTCACCCTTGTGGTGTGGCAGCGCCGGCAACAGAGTGCGCTGGAGCATTCTTTGCTGAAGGCGCGTGAAGAGGTCGTACAGAGTGCCGCCAGCGCTGAAGCCTTGCGTTTGACCCAGTTTTCAATTGATCAAAGCCCGGTGGGTATTCTCTGGGTCAACTGGGACAGTCACATTCGCTACGCCAATAAGGCCGCCGAAGACCTGTTGGGTTGCTCGGCGGGCGCGGTGCTGGACAGGCCTTTGAAGGATTTTGAACCCGGCCTGACGATGGATCGCTGGTTGACGTTATGGCGCCGCGCGCGCGCCGATGACATCGCTGTGCAGCGCTTCGAAACGCATTGCGTGCGGGCCGATGGCAGTGAGTTCCCGGCCGACGTAACCTTGAGCTTTCTGCGTTTCAAGGATGCGGAATACCTGGTGGTGTACCTCAATGACGTGACCGAGCGGCGCCGTGTACAAGCGGCTCTGCAGGAAAGCGATGCTCGCTTGCAAGGGATCGCCGCCAATGTTCCGGGGTTGGTGTTCCGTTTAGAGCGCTCTTTGCTAACCGGTGAACTGGATTTTCCTTATATCAGCGAAGGCAGCGAAAACCTGGCGGGCTATTCCCCTGCGACGTTACGTCAGCGTGAGGTGGGTTTACGCAGTCTGGTGCATCCGGATGACAAGGCGGATTACCATCGAGTGCAGGACATAGCGGTGGACAGTGACAGTGACTGGTCGTGGCAAGGGCGGATTGTGACCCGTCAAGGCCAGCAACGCTGGGCTGAGATCAAAGCGATCAGCCGGCGTCTTGGCGATGGCACCGTGGTATGGGATGGCATCGTTTGGGACATCAGCGACAGCAAACGCATCGAGCTGGAGCTGGACCGTTCCCGCGGTCAATTGCGTGAGTTGTCGGCCCACCTCGAAAGCGTGCGCGAAGAAGAGAAGGCCCGGATTGCCCGCGAGGTGCATGATGAGTTGGGTCAGATGCTGACCGTACTCAAGCTGGAAACCTCGATGTGCGAATTGGCCTATGCCGACCTTGATCCGGGGTTGCGCGAGCGGCTCAACAGCATGAAAAAACTGATTGCCCAGTTGTTTCAGCTGGTGCGAGACGTAGCTACCGCGCTGCGGCCGCCCATTCTTGATGCCGGAATCAGCTCTGCCATTGAGTGGCAGGCCAGACGCTTTGAGGCGCGTACGAACATTCCCTGTCTGGTGCAGGTGCCTGAGCATTTGCCGCCGCTCAGTGCTGCCAAAGAAGTCGGGCTGTTCAGAATTTTGCAGGAGGCGCTGACTAATGTGATGCGCCATGCGCATGCGCATACCGTTGAGTTGACCTTGTGTGTTGAGGGGCAAACGCTGTGCCTGAGCATCAGCGATGACGGTCGGGGGTTTATACCCGTGAACGACCGCCCGACCTCCTTTGGCTTGGTCGGTATGCGCGAGCGGGTATTGATGCTGGGAGGCACCTTGACCCTGCACAGCCAGCCCGGTGAGGGAACCCTGTTGAGTGTGCGAGTGCCGTTAACCCAACGCCTTTAGTGATCATTGATAAGGAAGTAGCCGTGATTCGTGTACTGGTAGCTGAAGATCACACCATCGTGCGCGAGGGCATCAAGCAATTGATTGGCCTGGCCAAAGACTTGTTGGTGGTGGGTGAAGCCAGTAATGGCGAGCAATTGCTGGAAACCCTGCGCCATGTGCCTTGTGAGGTGGTGCTTCTGGATATTTCCATGCCTGGCGTTAATGGGCTGGAAGCCATTCCGCGTATACGCGCGTTGAACAACCCACCGGCCATTTTGGTGCTGTCGATGCATGACGAGGCGCAAATGGCTGCCCGGGCGCTGAAGTTCGGGGCGGCGGGGTATGCGACCAAGGACAGCGATCCGGCGTTACTGCTGACGGCGATTCGAAAAGTGGCAGCCGGTGGGCGCTATATCGACCCGGAACTGGCGGATCGCATGGTTTTCGAGGTGGGCTTGACTGATGAACGCCCTTTACACGCGTCTCTGTCCGAACGTGAATTTTCAGTGTTCGAGCGACTGGCTCAAGGCGCCAACGTCAACGACATCGCCCAACAATTGGCATTGAGCAGTAAGACCATCAGCACCCACAAAGCGCGGTTAATGCAAAAACTCAACATCACCTCACTGGCCGAGCTGGTGAAATACGCGATGGAGCATAAGCTGGTTTAACACCTGTTCTCGTAGCAGCTGCCGCAGGCTGCGTCCGGCGACGAAGTCGTCGTAAAACACCCTCTGGCGCATTGTGTCAGGACGCCCGTGTACTCCGTTTTACGATCGCTACGCAATCGGACGCAGCGTTCGGCAGTTGCTACGGGGACTGTGGATTCGATATTGCGTGTCTATTTACGACCCTTTGAACACGATCTTCAGCCTTATTGTTGAGCGCGGCTGTATCCAGCGTTCCATTTACGACATTCCTGTAGGGGATCCCCTACAACAACCCTTCCATCCTGCTGATGACATTCTCTCCTGTGCCCCGATTTCTGTGGGCTGACGGCTTCTTTAGGCTTGAGCCACAGCAGTCCAAAACAGAAGGTGTGGCTATGGGTGAGGTCGGTGCAAGCGCTGGGTCGAATGATATTTTGGTCAGCTTTCGTGGCGTGCAAAAAAGCTATGACGGCGAAAACCTGATCGTCAAAGACCTCAATCTGGACATTCGCAAAGGCGAGTTCCTGACCTTGCTCGGGCCTTCCGGTTCGGGCAAAACCACTAGCCTGATGATGCTGGCCGGTTTTGAAACGCCCACCGCCGGTGAAATCTTGCTGGCAGGGCGTGCGATCAATAACGTGCCCCCGCACAAGCGTGACATCGGCATGGTGTTTCAGAACTACGCATTGTTCCCGCATATGACCGTGGCCGAAAACCTGGGGTTTCCCTTGTCGGTGCGCGGCCTCAATCGAACGGACATCAGTGAGCGGGTCAAGCGCGTATTGAGCATGGTTCAACTCGATGCCTTTGCTCAGCGCTATCCGGCTCAACTGTCCGGCGGCCAGCAACAACGGGTGGCGCTGGCGCGGGCATTGGTGTTCGAGCCGCAACTGGTGTTGATGGACGAACCCTTGGGTGCCTTGGACAAACAACTGCGTGAGCACATGCAAATGGAGATCAAGCACCTGCACCAACGTCTAGGCGTGACCGTGGTGTACGTGACCCACGATCAGGGTGAAGCCTTGACCATGTCGGATCGGGTGGCGGTGTTCCATCAGGGGGAAATCCAGCAGATCGCTCCGCCGCGCAGTCTCTACGAGGAACCGAAAAACACCTTTGTGGCCAATTTCATTGGCGAAAACAACCGCCTCAATGGCCGCTTGCACAGTCAGGAGGGTGATCGCTGCGTTATCGAATTGAGCCGTGGTGAAAAGGTCCAGGCGTTGGCGGTGAATGTCGGGCGTACGGGCGATCCGGTGACGTTGTCGATTCGTCCCGAGCGCATCAGTCTCAACGGCTCCAGCCAGTCCTGCGCTAACCGGTTTTCGGGCAGGGTCGAAGAATTTATCTACCTGGGCGACCACGTTCGGGTACGGATGGAAGTCTGCGGCAAGACCGATTTTTTTGTGAAACAACCGATTGCCGAGCTGGACCCGACCCTTGCGGTTGGGGATGTCGTACCGCTGGGCTGGCATGTTGAACACGTACGTGCGCTGGACCCCCTCATAGAGGCGAATTAATCGCCCCGGCTTCACCAACCCTGTGGAGAGTAACGATGCAAGCAACCTTTAAGTTAACGGCCCTGAGTTTGGGCTTGCTGTTCGCCGCCAATGCACTGGCGGCCACCGACCTGACCGTGGTCTCGTTTGGCGGTGCGAACAAGGCCGCACAGGTCAAAGCGTTCTATGCCCCTTGGGAAGCCAAAGGGGATGGCAAAATCATCGCCGGTGAGTACAACGGTGAAATGGCCAAAATCAAGGCCATGGTTGATACTAAAAGTATTTCATGGGATCTGGTCGAGGTTGAATCGCCTGAACTGTCCCGTGGCTGTGATGAAGATATGTTTGAAGCGCTGGACCCGGCGCTGTTCGGTAATCCGGAGCAGTACGTAAAAGGTGCCATCCAGACCTGCGGCGCCGGCTTCTTTGTGTGGTCGACCGTACTGGCCTACAACGCCGACAAGCTAAAAACCGCCCCCACCAGTTGGGCTGATTTCTGGGACACCAAAACCTTTCCCGGTAAACGTGGCCTGCGCAAAGGTGCCAAGTACACCCTCGAATTCGCGCTGATGGCGGACGGGGTTGCACCCAAGGATGTGTACACCGTATTGGCCAGTAAAGATGGCCAGAACCGCGCCTTTAAAAAACTGGATGAACTCAAGCCAAGCATTCAATGGTGGGAAGCGGGCGCACAGCCGCCGCAATATCTGGCCTCTGGTGACGTGGTGATGAGTTCTGCCTACAACGGCCGAATCGCTGCCGTGCAAAAAGAGAGCAACCTCAAGATTGTCTGGAATGGCGGCATCTATGATTTCGATGCCTGGGCTATTCCTAAAGGCCTGAGTGCTGACAAGGCCGCGGCCGCGAAGAAGTTCATGGCTTTTACCCTGCAACCGCAACAGCAGAGCGTTTATTCGCAAAACATCGCGTATGGCCCGGCGAACAAGGATGCGATGGCATTACTGCCTGAAAATGTTCAAGCCGAGATGCCGACCGCCCCGCAGAACATTGCCAACCAAGTGCAGATTGACGTCAGCTTCTGGGCTGATAACGGCGAGCAACTGGAGCAGCGTTTCAACGCCTGGGCTGCCAAGTAAGCAGCGCTGATACGCGGCGCGCCCGCAAGGATCGCGCCGCCATCGTTTAAAGATTTCCGGAGTTTGCCATGGCCATCGCCGTTCCCCTGAACGAGGTCTCCAGCCCCACGTTGAAGAAGCGTCTTGCGCATGCCGAGCGCGTGAACCGCTGGAAAGCACAGGCCCTGATTGCGCCGTTGGTTATTTTTTTGCTGTTGGTATTTCTGGTACCGATCGCAGCACTGCTCTACAAAAGCGTCGGTAACCCTGAAGTGGTTGAGGGATTGCCGCGCACGGTCGTGGCGGTGGCGGGTTGGGACGGTAAAGGCTTACCGGCGGAGCCGGTTTACCGGGCACTCAGCGAAGACTTGGCTGAGGCGCGCAAAAATCAAGTGTTAGGGGATTTATCCAAGCGCCTGAACATGGAGTTGGCCGGCTACCGCAGCTTGCTGATGAAAACCGCGAAGGCTTTACCGTTCAAGACTGCCCCCGAATCTTATAAAGATGCATTGGAAAATGTTGATGAGCGCTGGGGCGACCCGGCGTATTGGCAGGCCATCAAGCGCAACATCTCAAGCGTCACACCGTTTTACCTGCTGGCAGCAGTCGATCACCGTATCGATGATCTGGGCGAAATCGCTCAGGCGACGCCGGATCAGTCGATCTACCTCGATATTTTTGCCCGTACCTTCTGGATGGGGTTTGTGATTACCTGCATCTGCCTGGTGCTGGCGTATCCGTTGGCGTATTTGTTGGCTAACTTGCCGGCGCGTCAAAGCAACTTGCTGATGATTCTGGTGTTGTTGCCGTTCTGGACGTCGGTACTGGTGCGGGTCGCGGCCTGGATTGTGTTGCTGCAATCGGGCGGCCTGATCAACAGCGCGTTGATCAGCATGGGCCTGATCGATCAACCGCTGGAGTTGGTGTTCAACCGGGTCGGGGTCTACATCTCGATGGTGCACATCCTCCTGCCTTTTATGATTTTGCCGATCTACAGCGTGATGAAAGGCATTTCTCCCACCTACATGCGCGCGGCCATCTCTCTGGGCTGTCATCCATTTGCCAGCTTCTGGCGGGTGTATTTCCCGCAGACCTACGCGGGTGTTGGCGCGGGTTGCTTGCTGGTGTTCATCATTGCGATTGGCTACTACATAACCCCGGCGTTGTTGGGCAGTCCGAATGATCAAATGGTCAGTTACTTCGTGGCGTTTTACACCAACACGAGCATCAACTGGGGGATGGCGACAGCGTTAGGCGGCTTGCTCCTGCTGGCGACCGTGGTGCTGTACCTGATTTACAACTGGCTGGTAGGCGCCACCCGCCTGCGTTTGAGCTGAGGAGGTTGCGATGCTGAGTCCCTACATGTCCCCGATTGAGCGGGTCTGGTTTTACAGTTTGCGCATCCTGTGCGGGTTGATTTTGCTGTTCCTGATTTTGCCGGTGTTGGTGATCATCCCGCTGTCATTCAACTCGGGCAGTTTTCTGGTGTACCCGCTGCAAGGATTTTCATTGCATTGGTATCAGGACTTTTTTGGTTCTGCGGAATGGATGCGGGCGTTGAAAAACAGCGTCATCGTGGCCCCTGCTGCGACGGTACTGGCGATGGTGTTCGGTACGCTCGCGGCGATCGGCCTGACCCGTGGGCACTTCCCCGGCAAAGCGCTGGTCATGGCGCTGGTGATCTCGCCCATGGTAGTGCCGGTGGTTATTATCGGTGTGGCCAGCTATTTGTTCTTCGCCCCGTTGGGGTTGGGCAACAGTTATTTTTCGCTGATCGTTGTGCACGCCGTGCTGGGTGTTCCGTTTGTGATCATTACCGTGTCAGCGACCTTGCAAGGGTTCAACCACAACCTGGTCAGAGCGGCGGCGAGCTTGGGCGCTTCACCGCTGACAGCGTTTCGCCGGGTGACATTGCCGCTGATTGCGCCGGGTGTCATATCCGGTGCGCTGTTTGCCTTTGCCACCTCTTTTGATGAAGTGGTAGTAACGCTGTTTTTGGCCGGGCCAGAGCAAGCGACCTTGCCACGGCAGATGTTCAGCGGTATCCGCGAGAACCTCAGCCCTACCATCGCTGCGGCAGCGACGTTGTTGATCGGTTTTTCGGTCGTGTTATTGCTCACGCTGGAATGGTTGCGCGGTCGCAGTGAGAAACTGCGCACGGCGCAGGCGTAAGGCTTACATCCAGCAAGCATCCCATAAGGGGTAATCACCGATTCGCGTGGTCAATCGTGCGCGGATCGGGTTTTTGATGATGTAGCGGGCGATGTCTTTTATATCCTCCTCATCGCGTAAAGCTCGGTCGTGGTAACCCTTTTGCCACAGTCGGCCGGATGACCGGCAAGCCTGATTAACCGTTACGCTGCTGCGCGACTTCACGCGGCACATCACTTCTGCGAGCGTTTTATCATTAAGTTCGATCAGCCAATGGAAATGATCAGGCATCACAACCCAAGCCTTGGATGTCACGACCCCTTCGTCATGCGCCTGCCTGAATTGCTCCACAACAAGACGGCCTAAATGAAAGTCCTTGAAAATGGGCCGTCTTTGTTGGGTGGTACTGGTTAGAAGATAAAGGCGGCCCTGCTCAGAGTGGCGGCCGATACGCAGGCGGTAAGCGTTCTTTGACGTTGGCAATCCATTGCCCTCCGTGATTGGTTTTCTTAACCTAGATCACTTACATACTTGCCACTGAAGCAACCCTTGACCAAGTATTACACCACCTCGTAGCAGCTGCCGAAGGCTGCGTCCGAGTGCGCAGCGCTCGTGAAATGGGTGATACAAACCTGTCACGAAATATGTATCTTCAGGGTTTGCGGCCTGCGGCCGAACGTCGCCTTCGGCAACTGCTACGGGGGGAAATGTATAGCGCGAACGGGTCGGCGGTATACAATGCGCGCCACCGTGTTTTGCTCATTAAAGGTGCGTTATGCAGCCCTTCGCTATTGCCCCATCGATTCTCTCTGCCGATTTCGCCCGTCTTGGCGAAGAAGTCGACAATGTGCTCGCCGCTGGCGCTGATATCGTGCATTTCGATGTCATGGACAATCACTACGTCCCCAACCTGACCATTGGCCCGATGGTGTGTTCGGCCCTGCGCAAGTATGGCGTCACCGCACCCATCGATGTGCATCTGATGGTCAGCCCCGTTGATCGCATCATCGGCGACTTTATCGAAGCCGGCGCTACCTTTATCACCTTTCACCCAGAAGCGACCCAGCATATCGACCGCTCTTTGCAATTGATCCGCGAAGGTGGCTGCAAGGCCGGTCTGGTGTTCAATCCAGCCACGCCGCTGGACGTGCTCAAGTACGTAATGGACAAGGTCGACATGGTCTTGCTGATGAGTGTTAACCCAGGTTTTGGCGGGCAGAAGTTTATCCCCGGCACGCTGAACAAACTGCGTGAAGCGCGCGCACTGATCGATGCGTCGGGCCGTGATATTCGCCTGGAAATCGACGGCGGCGTCAACGTGGCTAATATCCGTGAAATCGCAGAGGCCGGTGCTGATACGTTCGTCGCCGGTTCGGCGATTTTCAACACCCCGAACTACGAAGAAGTCATCCAGAAAATGCGCGCCGAGCTTGCGTTGGCGCGCCCATGAGTCGCTTCGAGCAGTTGCTTAAAGGGCAACTGCCCAAGCTGGTGATGTTCGATCTGGACGGCACCCTGATTGATTCCGTGCCGGATCTGGCCGCTGCTGTGGAGACGATGCTACACACGCTCGGTCGCCCACCCGCCGGTATAGAAAACGTGCGGATATGGATTGGCAACGGTGCACCGATGTTGGTGCGCCGCGCACTGGCGGGCAATATCGAGGCATCGGGCGTTGATGACGCCGAAGCCGAGCAAGCGCTGGAGATTTTCATGACGGCCTACGAGGGCGGTCATGGACACACCACGGTCTATCCGGGGGTGCGTGAAAGCCTCAAGTGGTTGCAAAAACAGGGCGTTGAAATGGCCCTGATCACCAACAAGCCTGAGCGTTTCGTCGCCCCCTTGCTGGATGAACTCAAGCTGGGACGGTTTTTTCGCTGGATAATCGGCGGCGATACCCTGCCGCAAAAAAAACCCGACCCGGCTGCGCTGTTATTTGTGATGAAAATGGCGGGTGTGACACCACGAGAATCACTTTTTATCGGCGATTCACGCAATGACGTGCTGGCTGCCAAAGCCGCTGGCGTACGCTGCGTGGCACTGAGTTATGGCTACAATCACGGTCGTCCGATTGAAGAAGAGTCGCCGGATATGGTCATCGACAACCTGCAAGAGCTGATAGCCGGTTGCTTAGATTCTGCACCTGATATAACGTTGGGCAATTCCGTTCACCCCTCTCGAAGAGATTCCATCGTGGTGGTCACTCGCAAACTCTGGATGAAAGTTATCAAGGCCCTGGCCCGTTGGCGTTGGCGCGCCTGACTTGAATCTGGCCGCTGAGTCGGCACGTTTGCACACCTGACCGTTTTACCCTCAGACCACGAGGCACCTCATGATCCGCGAAGAATTCCTGCGCTTGGCCGCTGCTGGCTACAACCGTATCCCGTTGGCCCGCGAAACCCTGGCCGACTTCGACACGCCGCTGTCCATCTACCTGAAACTGGCTGATCAGCCCAACTCCTATTTGTTGGAGTCGGTGCAGGGCGGTGAGAAGTGGGGCCGTTACTCGATCATTGGCTTGCCGTGCCGCACCGTGTTGCGTGTGCATGAGCACCAGATCCGGGTGACCCAGGATGGTGTAGAAATCGAAGCACACGAATCCGAAGACCCACTGGCGTTTGTCGAAGCTTTCAAAGCCCGTTACAACGTACCGACCATTGCGGGTTTACCGCGTTTCAATGGTGGCCTGGTGGGTTACTTCGGTTATGACTGTGTGCGCTATGTGGAGAAGCGTTTGGGTAAATGCCCGAACCCTGATCCACTGGGCGTGCCGGACATTCTATTGATGGTGTCGGATGCAGTGGTGGTATTCGACAACCTGGCCGGCAAGATGCACGCGATTGTGCTGGTTGATCCTGCTCAGCCAGACGCTTACGAAGAAGGTCAGGCCCGTCTTGAGGCGCTGCTTGAACAGTTGCGTCAGCCGATGGCACCTCGACGCGGTCTGGATTTCACCCGCCAGCAAGCGGCTGATCCGGTGTTTCGCTCCAGCTTCACGCAGGACGACTACGAAAAAGCTGTCGACACCATCAAGGACTACATCCTTGCGGGTGATTGCATGCAAGTGGTGCCGTCGCAACGCATGTCCATCGACTTCAAGGCTGCGCCGATCGATTTGTACCGTGCGCTGCGCTGCTTCAACCCGACACCTTATATGTACTTTTTCAACTTTGGTGACTTCCACGTGGTGGGCAGTTCGCCAGAAGTGCTGGTACGGGTAGAAGACAACCTGATTACCGTGCGACCGATCGCCGGCACGCGCCCTCGGGGTGCGACCGAAGAAGCCGATCTGGCATTGGAAAAAGACCTGTTGAGTGACGACAAGGAAATCGCCGAGCACTTGATGCTGATTGACCTTGGGCGCAACGACACGGGGCGCGTTTCTGAAACCGGCTCGGTCAAGCTCACCGAGAAAATGGTAATCGAGCGTTACTCCAATGTTATGCACATTGTGTCCAACGTTACGGGTCAGCTTAAAAGCGGGCTGACGGCAATGGACGCGCTGCGTGCCATTCTGCCCGCGGGCACTTTGTCCGGGGCACCCAAAATTCGGGCGATGGAAATCATCGACGAACTGGAGCCCGTCAAGCGTGGTGTATATGGCGGGGCAGTGGGTTATTTCGCCTGGAATGGCAACATGGACACGGCCATTGCCATTCGTACCGCAGTGATCAAAAACGGTGAGCTGCATGTGCAAGCGGGTGGCGGCATTGTGGCTGACTCGGTGCCTGCGCTGGAGTGGGAAGAGACGCTGAACAAACGCCGTGCGATGTTTCGCGCGGTAGCGCTCGCTGAACAAACCCCCACGACTGACGCCTGAGGAGCTTTGCCATGTTGTTGATGATCGATAATTACGACTCTTTTACGTACAACGTAGTGCAGTACCTCAGCGAGCTGGGTGCCGTCGTCAAGGTGGTGCGCAACGACGAACTGACCGTGGCTGAGATCGAAGCACTCAAACCAGAGCGCATCGTAGTGTCGCCGGGTCCGTGTACACCGAATGAGGCGGGTATCTCGCTTGAAGCCATCAAGCATTTCGCCGGCAAGCTGCCGATTCTGGGTGTATGCCTGGGGCATCAATCCATCGGCCAGGCTTTTGGCGGCGATGTAGTGCGTGCCAGAGAAGTGATGCACGGCAAAACCAGCCCGGTCTATCACCTTGATAAGGGCGTATTTCAAGGGCTGAACAACCCGCTGACCGTGACCCGTTATCACTCTTTGGTGGTCAAGCGCGATACCTTGCCCGAGTGCCTGGAGTTGACGGCCTGGACGCAGCAACCTGATGGCTCGGTAGACGAGATCATGGGCTTGCGGCACAAAACGCTGAACATCGAAGGGGTGCAATTTCACCCTGAGTCGATCCTGACCGAGCAAGGCCATGAGCTGTTTGCCAATTTCCTCAAACAAACCGGCGGCATGCGCTAAGGACTTTTTATGGATATCAAGACAGCCCTGACCCGCATCGTCGGACATCTCGATCTGAGCACTGAAGAGATGCGCGATGTGATGCGCGACATCATGACCGGTCAATGCACCGAAGCGCAGATTGGCGCCTTCATGATGGGCATGCGCATGAAGAGTGAAAGCATCGACGAAATTGTCGGTGCCGTAACGGTGATGCGCGAGTTGGCAGACAAGGTTGAACTCAAAACCCTCGACGGTGTGGTCGATATTGTCGGCACCGGCGGGGATGGTGCGAATATTTTCAACGTCTCTACAGCCTCTGCATTGGTTATCGCAGCCGCTGGTTGCACGGTCGCCAAACACGGCAACCGCGCAGTGTCGGGTAAAAGTGGCAGCGCTGATTTGCTTGAAGCAGCAGGCGTCTACCTCAATCTGACTCCGGTTCAAGTGGCTCGCTGCATCGACAGCGTGGGTATTGGTTTTATGTTTGCCCAGTGCCATCACGGTGCAATGAAGCACGCGGCCATTGCCCGACGCGATTTGGGCATGCGCACACTCTTTAATATGCTTGGCCCGCTTACGAATCCGGCCGGCGTTGTGCATCAAGTGGTCGGGGTGTTCAATCAGGCGTTGTGCCGTCCCTTGGCTGAAGTGTTGCAACGCTTGGGCAGCAAACATGTGCTGGTGGTGCATTCGCAAGATGGCCTGGATGAGTTCAGCCTTGCAGCGCCAACGTATGTTGCAGAGCTGCGTAAAGGCGAAATTACTGAGTATTGGGTTCAGCCCGAAGATTTTGGTATCAAGAGTCAGAGCCTGTTTGGTCTGGTGATCGACAGCCCCGAACAATCTCTGGAGCTGATTCGTGACGCCTTGGGGCGCCGTAAAACAGAGGCCGGACAAAAAGCAGCCGACATGATCGTGCTCAATGCCGGTGCTGCGCTTTATGCGGCAGACCTTGCCTACACACTTAAAGAAGGTGTGGCGTTGGCACACGATGCGCTGCATACCGGGTTGGCTCGAGAGAAACTTGAAGAGCTGGGTGCCTTTACCGCTGTTTTCAAACAGGAGAATGAAGCATGAGTGTGCCTACCGTTCTGGAAAAAATTCTGGCGCGAAAAGTTCAGGAGGTCGCCGAGCGCAGCGCGCGGGTGAGTCTGGCTGAACTTGAACGTATGGCAGCTCAGGCTGACCCTGTACGCGGCTTTGCCAAGGCTCTATTGGCGCAGGCCAAGTTGAAGCAGCCTGCGGTGATTGCCGAAATTAAAAAGGCATCCCCTAGCAAAGGCGTCATTCGCGAGGACTTCGTGCCTGCCGACATTGCCAGAAGCTATGAAGCCGGCGGTGCGACCTGTTTGTCCGTGCTGACTGACATTGACTTCTTCCAAGGTGCTGACGTTTACCTGCAACAAGCTCGTGCAGCCTGCAAACTGCCTGTTATCCGCAAAGATTTCATGATTGACCCGTATCAGATTGTCGAAGCCCGTGCGTTGGGCGCTGACTGCGTGCTCTTGATCGTCTCCGCGCTGGATGACGTGAAAATGGCTGAATTGGCGTCGGTTGCCAAAGGTGTGGGTCTGGATGTACTGGTTGAGGTGCATGACGGCGCTGAGCTGGAACGGGCACTGAAAATCCTCGATACACCGCTGGTGGGGATTAACAATCGTAATTTGCACACCTTTGATGTCAGCCTGGAAACCACTCTTGACCTGTTGCCACGTGTCCCGCGTGATCGGCTGGTGATTACCGAGAGCGGAATTCTCAATCGGGCGGATGTTGAGCTGATGGAAATCAGTGACGTTTATTCATTCCTGGTGGGTGAAGCCTTTATGCGTGCTGAAAATCCGGGGAACGAGTTGCAACGTTTATTCTTCCCTGAGCGCAACATCCAGATCACAGGTTCTACGCTGGATTGATACGCCGCGCAGTTTTTTAGTCGCTGGCGCAGGCTTGAAAGAGCCTGCGTCAGGGTATCTTCTCTTGCCCCTTGGGCCGCGCCTGTTGGTATCTATCAGGGATGTTTATGACGCTCATCCAGGCACTCACCGTCGAAGCCGGGCTTAAAGCAGAGCAGGATTTGTTGGCTTCGGTGTGTGCAGGGGAGCGCCGTGCGGGCCTGCTGTTCTGGCAACCCACTGATAGGGCGTTAGTCATGCCGCGTCGTTTGAGTCGCTTACCCGACTTTGAGCAAGCCAGCGTTGAACTGGCGGCTAGTGGTTGGCCGATTCTGTTGCGTGAGACGGGCGGCGAACCTGTGCCGCAATCCCCTTCAACAGTCAATATCGCTCTGGTTTACGCGCCGCCTCGCAGTGAGGACGATCGTGCCCGCATTGAGACGGCTTATCTGCGTTTGTGCAATCCGCTCTGTGAATTACTGACCGAGTTGGGTGCGCAGGCTTCTGTTGGCGAAGTTGCGGGCGCATTTTGTGACGGTCGCTACAACGTCAATCTTAATGGGCGCAAGCTGGTGGGGACGGCCCAACGCTGGCGTCAGAGCCAAGGCGGTCAGCGGCCTGTCGGTCTGGTTCACGGGGCATTACTGGTAGAAAACGAGCGAGAGTCGATGGTGGCTGCCGTCAATCGTTTCAATGAGCGCTGCGGCCTTGAGCCAAACTGTCGGGCCGAAAGCCATATCGCATTACACGAAGTGTTTAATAATCCCGATTTCTTTGAGCGGTTGAGCGCCAGCTACCAACAAATACTGGCGCCTGTCTTCGACCTTTAGCGTGTACCAAATACCACCATGGTTTTACCTTTGACACTCACCAGATTCTGCTCTTCCAGATCTTTGAGCACACGCCCCACCATCTCTCGCGAACAGCCCACAATTCTACCGATTTCCTGTCGGGTTACTTTAATTTGCATCCCGTCCGGGTGAGTCATGGCGTCGGGTTGTTTACACAACTCAAGTAAGCAGCGTGCCACTCGACCTGTGACGTCAAAGAATGCCAAATCTCCCACTTTGCGCGTGGTGTTTCGCAATCTCTGTGCGATTTGTTCGCTTATAGCGAAAAGAATTTCCGGTTCTTGTTGTGCGTATTCTCTGAATTTCGCATAGCTAATTTCCGCAACTTCACACTCGGTCTTCGCTCGAACCCAGGCACTGCGTTTCTGTATCTGTCCGGCGTGTTCAAACAAACCCAGCTCACCAATGAAATCACCCGAATTTAGGTAGGCGATGATCATTTCACGATTGCCATCATCCTCGATCACAATGGTTACCGAGCCTTTGATAATGAAGAACAGTGTGTGTGACTGTTCGCCCGCGCAAATGATGTTGCTCTTGGCCGCATAGCGTTTGCGTTGGCATTGAGTCAAAAATTTGTCTAGGTTTTTGATCTTGGATAGGGGGGTAAAAGCAACCATGGTTGTTTCCCAAAAGCATGCACAGTAGGGGCTGGATCTATTTTTATAGAGAGCGCTGGCTGGCTGGCGCCAGTGAATTGGCGCCAGCTTAACAGACAGATTCTGTCCGGTAGGCAGAATTTTCCTTACATCGTGTAGGTTAAAGGTATATGCGTGGTCAGCCCTGTATTTTGGACGCTGTGCTAAGCTGGCGCCCCTTTTAAAGCAGTGGAGTCTGGGTGATGAAGGCACGCATTCAATGGGCTGGCGAAGCCATGTTTCTGGGCGAGTCAGGCAGCGGCCACGTCGTCGTGATGGATGGGCCGCCCGAGAGCGGTGGTCGTAATCTAGGTGTACGACCGATGGAAATGCTTCTGCTGGGCCTTGGCGGATGCAGCAACTTTGACGTGGTCAGCATTCTCAAAAAATCACGCCAGGCCGTTGAAAGTTGTGAAGCGTTCCTTGAAGCCGAACGTGCCACTGAAGACCCGAAAGTGTTTACCAAGATCCATCTGCACTTTGTCGTTAAAGGTCGTGGTCTTAAAGAAGCTCAGGTTAAACGTGCCATTGAACTGTCAGCGGAGAAGTATTGCTCTGCGTCGATCATGTTGGGCGCTGCGGGTGTAGCCATTAGCCACGATTATGAAATTGTTGAATTGGGCTGAGTGATCATTCAATTTTCATAAATGCATTGCAGGCTCTGGTGAACGGTCGCCGAGGTCTGCATAATGCGCCACTTTTTTAAGGGTCGTGGCCGGGAATATTTCCGGTCACATGCCCGAACAGATAACCAAAATCGCCATCGCGAAGAGGTGTTAACCGTCCTACGCAGGTGCGTCCACGCACTTGACGGGCATGCTGGATCACGCGGCCGAGCCGCATCGACATAGAGAGTTTTATAACGGTGAAAAGCAAACTCAAGCTCCACGGGTTCAATAACCTGACAAAGACCTTGAGCTTCAACATCTATGACATCTGCTACGCGGAAACCCCGCAAGACCAGCAGGCATACGTTGAGTACATCAATCAAGAGTACGATGCAGAACGCCTGACGCAGATCCTTACAGATGTGGTTGATATCATTGGTGCCAACATCCTGAACATCGCTCGTCAGGATTACGATCCCCAGGGCGCCAGCGTGACAATTCTGATTTCAGAGCAGCCGGTGATTCCGACCGAAAGCCAAATTGAAGAATCCCCAGGTCCGCTGCCCGAGACCATTCTGGCTCACCTCGACAAAAGTCATATCACGGTGCATACCTATCCGGAAATTCATCCGGTCGATGGGATTGCGACGTTCCGTGTGGATATTGATGTGTCGACGTGCGGCGTTATTTCACCGCTTAAAGCTCTCAACTATCTGATCCATCAGTTTGATTCAGATATCGTGACTGTCGATTACCGCGTGCGTGGTTTTACCCGTGACGTTGAAGGTAAAAAGCACTTTATCGATCACGAGATCAATTCAATTCAGAATTACCTTTCTGAAGACACCCGTGACGGTTATCAGATGACCGACGTGAATGTGTACCAAGAGAACTTGTTCCACACCAAGATGTTGCTTAAAGACTTTGAGCTGGACAACTACTTGTTCGGCGATGCGACCAGCAATCTATCGGTTGAACAACGGGCTCAGGTAACCGAGCGCGTGAAGCATGAAATGCTCGAAATCTTTTACGCCAGGAACATGGCGTAAAATTTCAGCCATTAAAAAGGCGACTACCGAAAGGTAGTCGCCTTTTTTGCTTCTGGCGCGACAGATAATGCCTGACCGTTAAATGCGGTAGGTACTTTTAGTCATGACTTTGGCCATCAGGCTCATACCAAATTTGACTGGCGCGGGAAAGCGGAAGCCACCGGCTTGTAATGCGGATTCAGCATGGTGGGCTTCGTCTATGCGCATTTGCTCAAGAATCGCGCGAGACTTTTCGTCTTCGGCAGGGAGTTGCTCAAGGTGCTCATTAAGATGTTTGCACACTTGATCTTCGGTCGCTGCTACAAACCCCAGGCTTACTTTGTCGCTAATCAAACCCGCCACTGCGCCAATCCCGAAAGACATGCCGTAAAACAGAGGGTTTAACACGCTAGGGTGGCTGCCTAATTGGCGAATACGCTGCTCGCACCACGCCAAGTGATCGATCTCCTCTTCGGCCGCGTGCTCCATTGCTTCGCGTACCTGTGGCAGCTTGGCGGTCAAGGCCTGGCCTTGATACAGCGCTTGGGCGCAGACCTCGCCGGTATGGTTAATGCGCATTAATCCGGCAACATGGCGTGCTGCCTTGTCATCCAGCGGGTGCTCGGGTTTTACAATGGCGGGCGACGGGCGGTGAGGTTGGCCACTGAAGGGCAGCAATGTGCGCATCGCGGTATCGGCTTGTAACAATAGACGGTCAATCGGCGAGTAGTGACGTTGGGTAGTCATGCTTACCTCCGGAAAAAATCACGGAGGCCAGTTTACCCCAATCCAGGTGCAAGGGGCTGCACGGGATGTTCTGCAGACGTGGGCGCAGCAGTGCACCCACGGTATGGCGTAGCGTTCAATCAGCCCGGCGGCCAGTTCATCTGGCGTTGACCCAGAACGTGCATATGGATGTGGTAGACCGTTTGACCGCCTTTTTCATTGCAGTTCATTACCACCCGGAACCCGTCTTCGCAGCCCAGCTCTTTGGCGAGCCGTTGGGCAGTGAACAGGATATGCCCTGCCAGTGGCTTGTCCTCTTCGGTCAGGTCGTTGAGGGTACGGATTGGTTTTTTGGGGATAACCAAAAAATGAATCGGTGCTTGTGGAGCTATATCGTGAAAAGCGAGTACTTGATCATCTTCATAGATGATCTTTGCAGGTATTTCACGGTTGATAATCTTGGTAAACAGGGTATCCAAAGCAGTGTCTCCGTGAGTGAAGTCCGGTCTGAGTGTACTCAGCAGAGCGAGTTACGCCCAGTCGCGTTAACGGGGGCAATAGGATTTGTTCACAGAGGCCGCTATTTTTCGTGTCATCCATCGTGTCAGCACACGCGGGATGCGTGTTAGCCAGCGATTACGTCGACCCGGAATAATGAGTGCTTTGTTTTTTTCCAGCGCGCGCACCGTGTAAAGCGCAACTTCTTCGGGGGTCATACAAGCGGAATTTTGCTTGATCGCCTCTGCATTCATCTTGGACGCTTCAAAAAAGCCAGTACGGGTAATGCCAGGGCAAAGCACCGATACTTTGATGCCCGTTTTCTTTACTTCCTCACGTAAACCTTCGGAAAAGTGCAGGACATACGCTTTACTTGCGTAGTACGTGCTCAGCCACGGACCAGGCTGAAAGGCCGCGATGGAAGACACATTGAGAATTTGCCCACCGCCTTGCACCGCCATCATATTGCCGATTGCGTGACACAACCGGGTAAGCGCGAGGATGTTAAGTTCGATCAGGTCTTGTTCCGCGCTCCAGTCATGCGCCAGGAAGGGGCCACAGGTGCCAATGCCAGCACAATTGACCAGCAGGTCGATCTGACGATCACCTTCTTCAAGTTCCAGCAGAAAGCCCGAGAGACGCAACGGTTCGCCCAGATCGCAGGCCCGGAACAACACCTCGACGCCGAAACGTTGGGTCAGCTCGAGCGCAATGCTTTCGAGTGCGTCACGTTGGCGAGCCACTAAAATCAGGCTGCGGCCACGGCGTGCCAAGGCTTCAGCCAAGGCCAGGCCGATACCGCTGGAAGCACCAGTGATTAAAGCGTAACGGGTCATGCTGTTCTCCATCGCAACGGTGCTGTCCGGTGACAATGACGTCCCTGGCGTTAACGCGTTCTTAAAGAAACAGAGTCTACAGGCTCAAGCTGTTCACTGCGCTGATGAAAATGTAGGCCAGTGGAGAGGTTGCAATTGCACCAATGCCGGCAATGAATACACAGTAGATGAAGACAAAAATCGAGCCTACGATTTTAACTGTCCGGCTGTTTGGCGGAGGAGGGGCTCCAAAGCGATTCGAGCCTGGGGTGCCAGGCATCACTACCGCCATGATTCCGAAGATCAGGTTGGCGATAGGCACCAGTTGGAATAGCAACATCCACGCGGAATAATTTAAGTCGTGCAAGCGTTGAGCGGTAATTCTGATGCTAAATATTACATAAAGAATAGATCCGACCCCGATAATCCCGAGAGAAATGATCGGCGACTGCAATCCCATCAAAAGACCAACTGAGCATAAGGACAGATAAATTAATGCCAAGCCCAGTTGCCAAACGATAAGGCGTAAACGTCCTATCCGAGCTTCAAAGCCAAGAAACTCCAGTTTTGCGTACTGCACTTCAGGGGGCGTTTGCAGGTCATGTTCTGACATCTAGGCTTCCTTGTTACTGGGGGAGATTTATCGTTCAAAAAAAAGCCCGCCTAAAGGGCGGGCTCAGAGTCTCAATAAGATGCTTAGCAATCAGGAAGTCGATTCACCCGCTTTATAGCTTCGCGGTATTCCGTATCGAGTCGAGTGATCAACTGCTGCGTAGTAGGCACATCATTGATGGCACCTACGCCTTGGCCAGCAGACCAAACGGTCTTCCATGCTTTTGCTTCGTCGTTGAGTGGTTTGAGCCGGGTACCGGTGCTGCTCTCGCTTTTAACTTGCAATGTGGCGAGGTCAAAGCCTGCATTTTCGAGGCTTTGGCGCATGAAACTTGCCGGTACACCCGAAACGGCAGCAGTGTGAACGATGTCGACTGCTCGGGATGTCAGAACCATTTGTTTGTATTCGTCAGGTGCATGACTTTCTTGTGTAGCTATAAACCGCGTGCCTAAGTAGGCAAGATCCGCCCCGATGACTTGTGCCGCCAAGATCTCGTGGCCATGGTTCAAACAACCCGCAAGCAACACCGTTTTGTCGAAGAATTGGCGAATTTCAGCCACCAGGGCAAAAGGGCTCCATGTGCCTGCATGTCCGCCCGCCCCTGCCGCCACGGCGATCAAGCCATCGACTCCTGCTTCAGCGGCCTTCTCGGCATGGCGTCGGGTAGTGACGTCGTGGAACACCAGGCCACCATAGCTGTGAACAGCATCTACAACTTCTTTCACTGCACCCAGGCTGGTGATGACAATGGGGACTTTGTGCTCGATACAGATCGCCAGATCAGCCTGTAGGCGCGGGTTGCTGTTATGCACAATCAGGTTAACCGCGTAGGGCGCTGGATTTTTCAATGAGGCCAGTCCCGCTTCAATTTCCTCCAGCCATGCCTTGAAACCACTGCCCTCGCGTTGATTGAGTGCAGGGAAACTGCCTACAACGCCATTAGCGCAACAGGCCAGCACGAGTTCTGGGTTGGAAATCAGAAACATGGGGGCTGCCACTACCGGCAGACGCAAGCATTGTTCAAGCTGGACGGGCAGTGACATTGAAGACCTCGCAGAAGGGGGGGGTTAGAACGGTTTGACCACCACCAGAATGACGATAGCAATCAAGAACAGCACCGGTACTTCATTGAACCATCTATAGAACACATGGCTACGAGTGTTTTCGCCACGGGCAAAGCGTTTTACCTGTGCGCCACACATGTGGTGGTAACCGATGAGCAGAAATACCAGCGTCAGTTTGGCGTGCATCCACCCTTGGCTGAGGAAGCCTGGAGCAAGGTAGAGCAGCCAGCCGCCGAAGATGAGTGTGGCGATCATTGCTGGGCCCATGATGCCGCGATACAGCTTGCGCTCCATCAGGCTGAATCGCTCTTTGCTGACAGAGTCTTCGCTTTGAGCGTGGTAAACAAACAGGCGTGGTAAGTAAAACAGCCCGGCAAACCAACAGACGATGCTGATGATATGAAAGGCCTTGAGCCATAGATAAAGCATTTTTAGTTATTCCCAGGTTCACGGTAGGGCAAATAGTAGTAGTAGAGCGCCCGGGAGTCACCTTGGCAGTTGTCGCATGGGCGCTCTGTCCCTATTATCAGAGGCTTTCCAGTTGTTTCGTTGAGGGCAGGTTATGGTCAAGGTCGGTATTGTCGGCGGCACGGGTTACACCGGAGTCGAATTACTGCGTTTGCTGGCTCAGCATCCCCAGGCTGAGGTGGTTGTCATCACTTCTCGATCTGAAGCGGGCCTGCCAGTTGCCGATATGTATCCCAACCTGCGCGGTCATTACGACGGCTTGGCTTTCAGTGTCCCGGATACACAAACGCTGGCTGCCTGTGATGTTGTGTTTTTCGCCACGCCCCACGGCGTCGCCCATGCGTTGGCAGGTGAACTACTGGCAGCAGGCACCAAGGTAATCGATCTTTCCGCCGATTTCCGTTTGCAGAACGCGGATGAGTGGGCCAAGTGGTACGGTCAGCCGCACGGTGCACCTGAGTTGTTGAAGGAAGCGGTTTACGGTCTTCCAGAGGTTAATCGCGAGCAAATCAAGCAAGCTCGATTGATTGCTGTGCCGGGCTGTTATCCAACGGCAACTCAATTGGGTTTCCTGCCATTGCTGGAAGCAGGGCTGGCCAATACCTCCATGCTCATTGCTGACTGTAAGTCCGGTGTAAGTGGCGCAGGACGTGGTGCCAGCGTGGGTTCGTTATATGCCGAAACGTCAGAGAGCATGAAGGCCTACGCCGTTAAAGGGCATCGGCATTTACCCGAGATTCGTCAGGGCTTGCGCCGTGCAGCCGGTAAGGATGTCGGCTTGACCTTTGTGCCGCATTTGACCCCGATGATCCGTGGTATTCACTCCACGCTCTACGCGACGGTGGTTGACCATGCTGTCGACCTGCAAGCTTTGTTCGAGAAGCGCTACGCCAATGAGCCTTTTGTCGACGTGATGCCTGCGGGCAGTCATCCGGAAACCCGTAGTGTTCGGGGTGCCAACGTATGTCGGATTGCGGTACATCGTCCGCAAGGAGGAGATCTGGTTGTCGTGCTGTCGGTTATCGATAACCTGGTCAAAGGGGCTTCGGGTCAGGCTGTTCAGAACATGAATATCCTGTTCGGTCTTGACGAGCGTCTTGGCCTTTCTCATGCAGGGATGTTGCCTTAGAAGCAGCTGCAAGCTGCTAGGGAAGAGAATTTTCGGTTTCTAGCTTGCAGCTTGTTGCTGAAAACTTGCCGCTGCTCTTCAAATAGTTGACCGCTTTTCTGGGAGAAGCGGATAATGCGCGTCATCACGCATTATGGCGGCACAGCGCCGGGAGATAGTCAGCATGAGCGTCGAATCCTTCACCCCCATGGCTTTGCAATTCACTGAAGGTGCTGCGCACAAGGTGAAGAGCCTGGTCGATGAAGAGGGTAATGATCGTCTGAAGTTGCGAGTTTTCGTAACGGGCGGCGGTTGTTCCGGTTTTCAATACGGTTTTACTTTCGATGAAGAAGTAGCCGATGACGACACCATTGTTGAGCGCGAGGGCGTTAGCTTGGTGGTTGACCCAATGAGCTTCCAATACTTGGCAGGTGCCGAGGTGGATTATCAGGAAGGTCTGGAAGGCTCTCGTTTCGTAATCAAAAACCCTAATGCCACCACTACTTGTGGTTGTGGGTCTTCGTTTTCGATCTGATTGCACAGAGTAGGTGTCACACTCAACGCCGCGTAGATTCGCGGCGTTTTGCTAACTGGCCTTTAGTGGGCACGGTGTCAGGCAGGATAGATCGCGCCCAATACACGCAGGCCGTGTGCGCCCGTAACGCTGGGGCGATTGGTGGGGATGTTTTCAAGGCAGCAGTGGGCAAGCCACGCAAAAGCCATGGCTTCAACCCAGTCAGGATCAACACCTCTGGCCATTGTGCTATTGACCTCAGTGTCCGGGAGCAATTGCTTCAAGCGAGTCATGAGTGCCGCATTGTGAGCGCCTCCACCGCAAACAAGGAGTTCATCTGTGCGTGGCTGAGCCGCTTGCAGTGACTGCACGATGGTCAATGCGGTGAGCTCAAGGAGGGTTGCCTGGACGTTTTTAGCGGCAAAGCTAGGCAGAGCCAGTAGATGCTGTTTCAGCCACTTGAGGTTGAATACTTCTCGGCCGGTACTTTTTGGGCCTTGGGTCTGGAAGAAAGGGTCGCGCAGCAGAGTCTCAAGAAGCAGTGGTTCTATATCGCCACTGGCTGCCCACTGACCACTGCGGTCGTACAGCTCACCCTTCTTATCTTGTATCCAGGCATCAAGCAGAACATTCCCTGGGCCGCAATCGAATCCTGCGACAGGGTTTTCTGTTGTTATCAGGCTTAAGTTACTGAAGCCGCCAATGTTCAATACCGCACGATTAGCGGATCCATGTGTAAACAGGGCTTCATGGAATGCAGGAACAAGAGGTGCTCCTTGTCCGCCGGCGGCGACATCTCGGCGCCGAAAATCGCTGACCACGCTTATGCCTGTTAGCTCAGCCAGTAAAGCGGGATTACCAATTTGCACTGTCCAGCCTTGGGCGGGCTCGTGACGTATGGTCTGACCGTGGCTACCTATGGCGCGGATATGTTCAGGGGCGAGTTTTTGCTGCGCGAGCAGGTCATTGACCCCTTGGGCAGCTAGCCTTGCCCAGTGGTTTTCTGCAATGGCGCTACGTGCCACTTCGTCCGGCCCGCTGGTACATAGACTCAGCAGCTCGCTGCGGAGGTCTTCGGGCATAGGGATGTAATGAGTGGCCAGCAGTGTAATGTTCGCCCCGAGTTCAATCAGCGCGATGTCCATACCGTCCAGGCTGGTTCCGGACATCACGCCTATATAGAGAGCCATTGCTTAGCGCTTGCTCGAGGCCAGGAGGGTGGCCTTTTCCTGATTCATGCGAGCCATCAATGGCTGGCTTTGCTGCAGGAAGCGCGTGCGTTCTGCTTTCGCTATCGGATCAGACATGGGTAGCTTTTGGCCAAGAGGATCAACGTGTACGCCGTTGACCTGGAACTCGTAATGCAAATGAGGGCCAGTCGAAAGTCCAGTTGTTCCGATGTAGCCAATCACTTGGCCTTGCTTCACGGAGCCGCCCGTCTTCACGCCTTTGGCAAAGCCTTGCATGTGGCCATAAAGCGTACGGTAAGTATTGCCATGCTGAATGATGATGGTGTTGCCGTAGCCGCCACGGCGTCCCGCCAGGAGTACCTTGCCGTCACCGGTTGCTTTGATTGGCGTGCCACGTGGGGCTGCGTAATCGACGCCCTTGTGAGCACGAATCTTGTTAAGAATTGGATGTTTGCGACCTGCTGAGAAACGCGAGCTGATTCGGGCGAAATCCACAGGTGTGCGGATGAAGGCCTTGCGCATGCTGTTGCCATCAGCGGTGTAGTAATTGCTTGTGCCCTGTTTGTTGGTATAGCGCACTGCTGTAAAGGTTTTGCCGCGGTTGGTAAAACGGGCAGAAAGAATGTTCCCAGTGCCTACGGTTTTACCGTTGACGACCTTCTGTTCATAGATCACTTCAAACTGATCGCCAGGGCGAATGTCCTGAGCGAAATCAATGTCGTAGCCGAATACCTTGGCCATATCCATTGTCAGGCTGTGAGGTAATCCTGCGCGTTGGCCAGATGCAGAAAGGGAGCTGGTAATGACGCCGTGCACATAAGCAGAGCGTACTGTCGGCAATGTCGTTACACGACGAAATGAATAGCCTTTAGGGGTTTTGCTGAGGGTTATGGTTTCAAGGTCGCTAACTTGGCTGTGAAGGTTGTTCAGCTGGCCGTCTGGGGTCATTTCGAACTCGAGCTTTTGCCCGTGTTTCAATTGGCTGAACTGCTTGGCTTGCTTGTCGCTGGCCAGAATTTCATGCACTGCAGACGCAGGCAGGCCGACTTTCTCGAAAAGCGTAGAGAGCGTATCGCCTTTGGCTACGAGGACTTCGCGGTGGCTGGGAGATTTGTCTTCTTCAGCTTTAACCGTGGAGTTTTGAGGCGGGTCAATTTCGGCAAATGGAGTCGGACTCACTTCATTTGTGGCTTGAACGAGATCGGAAGCGTCTTGTTCTTGTGTCAGTTGCTCAGCAGGGCTTTCCAGCTCAAGGCTGAGGTTCGTTCTTTTGGCTTCAACTTCGCTGGAAGGAAATACCAGCAAAGCCAAGCTTAGAAGGGCGGCGATACCACTTGCTGCGAGCAGGTGGGTCTTCGGATAAAGCGGTGGCGCTTTAGGCGGCTGACTGGTCATAGATAATTTGACTTTGAATAAAGGATGAATTGGAAAAGATGACTGGCACGGTGAAGATGAAATAACTGTATAAAATATAACCAAATCACCCTTGAAGCAAGTCTACGAGCTATTCACCGACGGATAGTGGGCCGTATGCCGGTCAAAACTTGTAATTAGTCTCTGATCTTGTATGTTGGTTCCCTTTGAATTTGAGCCTTACGGGTCTGATATGAAGTCGGTAGAAGAGCAGCTAGCGCTAATAAAGCGTGGTGCCGAAGAGGTACTGGTCGAGTCTGAATTGGTTGAGAAGCTCAAGCGCGGTCAGCCGTTGCGTATTAAGGCTGGATTCGACCCTACAGCACCGGATCTGCACTTGGGGCACACCGTACTGATTAATAAGCTGCGTCAGTTCCAGGAGCTGGGTCATCACGTGATTTTCCTTATAGGGGATTTCACCGGGATGATTGGCGATCCAAGCGGGAAAAGTGCTACGCGTCCGCCGTTGACGCGAGAGCAAGTGCTCGATAATGCCGAGACGTACAAGACCCAAGTATTCAAGATTCTTGATCCTGCCAAAACCGAGGTGGCTTTTAACTCCACCTGGATGGATCAAATGAAGCCAGCAGACTTCATTCGTCTTACCTCTCAATACACCGTTGCTCGTATGCTTGAGCGCGACGATTTTGATAAGCGCTACACCACTAATCAGCCTATCGCTATTCATGAGTTCCTTTATCCGCTTGTACAGGGTTATGACTCTGTGGCTTTAAAGGCAGATGTGGAGCTTGGTGGTACGGATCAGAAATTCAACTTGCTGATGGGGCGTGAGCTGCAGCGTGGCTACGGCCAGGAAGCACAGTGCATTGTGACAATGCCTCTGCTTGAAGGGTTGGATGGCGTCAAGAAGATGTCCAAGTCCTTGGGTAACTATGTCGGTATCCAGGAGGCGCCAGGTGTGATGTACAGCAAGCTGGTTTCCATACCTGATGCTCTGATGTGGCGCTACTTTGAACTGTTGAGCTTTCGTTCCATGGACGAAATCAATGCATTCAAGGCTGAGGTCGACGCCGGTGCTAACCCTCGTGATATCAAGATCAAGCTGGCTGAAGAAATTGTGGCTCGCTTCCATGGGGAAGAGGCTGCTGCCAATGCGCACCGTGGTGCCGGCAATCGCATGAAAGATGGCGAGCTGCCTGATGATCTGCCAGAGGTTGAGCTGACTGCTTCTGAGGATATGCCGATTGCCGCCGTCCTTAATAAGGCGGGGCTGGTGAAGAATTCTGCCGTGGCGCGAGACCTGCTGGGGTCGGGTGGTGTGCGTATAGATGGTGAGGTTGTTGATCGCACCTATATATATGTACTGGGCTCGACTCATGTGTGTCAGGCCGGCAAGAAGGCTTTTGCGCGCATCACGCTAAAAGCGGAGTAAGGCTGGTTCAGGGTTAATTGATAGGTTTGATCAATTAACCCTTGACTCGAAAGCGCAACTGTCTATAATTCGCCCCACTTCCGGCGCAGTCGAAACGGAAAACTCCTTGAGTTTCAATGAGTTGTACGGTTTTCGGCAGTGTCAGCTTCAAGTCATCGAAGCAGGAAATGAGGTGTTGACAGCAGCGTGTAAAGCTGTAGAATTCGCCTCCCGCTAACGAGAGATCGAAAGCGCAAGTGGTTGATGTTACA
>NZ_VFIO01000006.1 GCF_007858365.1 Pseudomonas saxonica
GCGTACGGCCCTCGCTTCGCTCAGGTGTCCCTCACTCCGGTCCCGCTCCGTGGGCACGCTGCGACGGGCCATCCATGGCCCGATCGCAGCTCTCCCGGCATCCATGCCGGTCGACCCACTCCGCGAAACCTCCACTCGGCCTCCCGAAGGGGCGGCAGATCAAGATCAAGATCAAAAGCAAGAGCAAGAGCAAGAGCAAGAGCAATTGCACCGTAAGCGTCCGGTTAAGTCGCCTTGACGCAAGGGATTGAAGGTAAAGGCGCTGATGCAAGCGTGAGAAGTGGCCAGATATCTATCCAGTTTTTGGACTTGAACCGTTCTTGATAGATCTTTGTTTTCTCCGTGGCAAACTTCCCTGCTGGTCTGATAACCAACCCAAACAGATCATCGAGGCCCAATGGCGCTGCGACCTCGCATGAACCTGACTCTCCTAGTCTGACGGCTACCGCTGTTGCGGTTTCCGGCCAGTAGCGCATTGCGTCGGTCGTTGAAAGGTAGGGTTCATCCCCATTCTGAACATGCATTCTGGCTTGGTTTTTTACAGACCACATTGCAGTCGGGTCTAGCCCTCTGAGGAGCATCTCCAAGGCTTTATCTTCCTCTGGAGAGCAACGTTTATGATCAAACCAAATGACGTCGACGTCTGTTGATACAGGAGAAGGACTGCGCCCGTGTAAATAGTCCCAAACCGCGTTTCGGAGGAAACCTGCTCCTATCCAGCAGTCTGGCAAATTGAGGGAACGCACCATTTTCAGTAGTCGCCAGCGGATGGGATCTTCTGAAATAAGCGCTTGGATTATTGATATATCGTCCACGAAAAACTCCCCTTTTCAAGCTATGCAGATATCCACTGATGCGGCAGCAGTTGCTCGATCTCGCTGGCTCGCTGCGTCGGCAGCCGCGTCAGCACATCCTTGAGATAAGCATAGGGATCATGCCCGTTGATGCGCGCCGACTGGATCAGGCTCATGATCGCCGCCGCTCGTTTGCCGCTGCGCAACGACCCAGCAAACAACCAGTTCGAACGTCCAAGCGCCCACGGCCGGATCAAGTTTTCGATCTGGTTGTTGTCGATGGGCACAGTACCATCTTGCAGGTAGCGCGTTAGCGCTACCCAGCGTTTAAGGCTGTAATCCAGGGCCTTGGCCGTGGCCGAACCCTCGGGCACAAGTTCGCGTTGAGCCAGCATCCACTCATGGAGTTTTTCAGCGATGGGTACCGCTGTTTCCTGGCGTAATCGCCAACGGTCTTCGTCGCTCATGTCCTTGGCGTGCCGCTCGACTTCATACAGCGCGCCAATCGAGTGCAACGCCTGTTCCGCCAACTGACTTTTATTCGCCACGTGCAGGTCGAAGAACTTGCGACGAGCATGCGCCATGCAGCCGATTTCGGTGATACCCGACTCGAAGCTGGCCTTGTAGCCGGCGAAGTCATCGCAGACCAGCTTGCCGTTCCAGGTGCCCAGGAAATTGCGTGCGTGTTCACCGGCGCGGCTGGGGCTGAAGTCGTATACCACAGCCTTTAGGGCCGAGAACGGCGTAGAGCTGTAGGCCCAAACGTAAGCGCGGTGAGTTTTCTTCTCGCCGGGCGCTAGCATTTGTACTGGCGTTTCATCGGCGTGAACCACGCGCTGGGCCAGCACCACTTCGCGCAGTGCATCGACCAGAGGCTGAAGCTGCACGCCGGTTTGGCCAACTCACTGCGCCAGTGTCGAGCGAGGGATGGCCAAGCCGGCACGGCCGAAGATCTTCTCCTGTCGATAGAGCGGCAGGTGATCGGCGAACTTGGCCACCATCACGTGCGCCAGCAGGCCGGCAGTGGGGATGCCCTTGTCGATCACCTGCGGCGGCACCGGGGTCTGAATCAGTGTCTCGCATTGCCGACAGGCCCATTTTCCACGCACATGCTGTTCGACGGTGAACACGCCCGGCGGTTGGCAAAGAGGTAAGCGCAGTGCGGCTTTGCCGCACCGAATACCGCGACCACTCTGGCCAATGCCGTCTCAGTGCCGGCACGGGCGACGGCGATCATGAGTTTGATCCAGTCGGCGCGGCTCAACGGGCATAATCCGTATGCTTATTTGAAGGACGTCCTCACGCGCCTGCCGACGCAACGGACGAGTGAAATAGGTCACCTGCTACCGCGTCAGTGGGTGCCTACATAACTTCATAGGGTGAGCTGTGCGAGCACTTCGTCCGATGACATAACATCGGCATACTCATCACCGAGTATTGCCAAGGTCAGTTCATGAACGGTTGTGGCGTCCCAGGACTTTCCATGCGCCCCGACGACGGGCACGGCTGTCGTGGCGTCTGAGGGAAGGATGATGCTGTATCCGAGTGCTTTTCCCGCACGGACTGTAGCGTCCATGCCGTTATGAATGACAACGCCCGTCAGCACCAAACGCTTTACCTGCATCCCTTTAAGAATGGCATCCAGTTCGGTGCCAATGAAGGCGCAGTTTTCCTGTTTGATGATGACGGTTTCTCCCTTTATCGGGGCAACGTCTTTCTTGATGCCATTCCAGGGGCCATGGACGTAATAGCTGGATGTAGGAGTCTGTTCATCGTGCTTCACGTAAAGAACTGGCCAGCCGTTTGATCGCCAGTGATCGAGAAGGCGTTGGATCACTACCACATACTCAGGATTATTTTTGCCATCCCAATTCGGGCGATCAATGGCATCCTGAACGTCAAGGATAACAAGGGGAATAGGGCTGGATTGATCCTTCATATAATTTCGTCTCCTTTAGGTGGGGCAAGTAGACAGAGTGTGCTGCTACGAGCCTCTACCAGCAACTGATTGCAGCCGAAACTTGCCTGGGAACTGCTATCCGTGAAGCTCTTCGTAATGACCCTCTAGCTTATGCAAGGTGACTTCGGCAGACGCTTACGATGTAGGCATGTAAGGAGTAAATGCTTTCCCCTCTGACGCGTCGCTGCTCTTGCCGCTTTTTGAAAAAAAGGCAGCCGAAAACCCCAAGTGTGTAAAGCTGAATTGGCGAAGGGAATTGTCCTAGCCCAAAATTTTCCCAAATAACCGGTTCTCGTGCGTCTCGTTTTGAAATGTATACGAGGGCGATCCTAGGTGCTCATAACCTTGCCGTGGATAGAACATGAGGGCACGATTGTTCCCAATCCAGACGGTGGCCCAGAGTAGAGATGCGCCGCGAAGGTAGGCATATTTCTCAGCCTCTTCGACCAATCTATATCCGACTCCTTTTCCTGTGAATTTTTCTTGTACATAAAGCCGTTGCAACTCGGACGAATTTGGATGAGAAATCAGATCATGACCAGTGCTCATAGCTACCTGCGCGAACCCAACTAGGTGGTCATCAACCTCTGCGACGATAATAAAAGTGTCCGACTTAGCGATTATCTTTGACAGGTTGTCTGGAGAGAATGATTCCAAGACTTCTTTTGCGATAGAGTCCCGAATTCCCTCTGTAGCATAGGTGTCGAGAAACACCTGCATGCCAAGTACTGCGATACACAGAGCGTCTTGATCCGTCGCATCGCGAATAGCTATCTTTTGTGCTTCAGGCATTCAACTGCTCTCTGTATTGGAGCGTCCAATACACGCGAGTGAATGGGCGTCTCGGTTGGGAATAATCGATTGCCAGTTATGAGGCAATAGGTCGGTAACTTGACCCGCCCGCTGCGTCGGCAACCGCGTCAGCACATCTTTGAGATAGGCATACGGATCATGCCCATTCATGCGAGCCGACTGTATCAAACTCATGACTGCCGAAGCTCGTTTACCGCTGCGCAGCGACCCGGCAAATAACCAGTTCGACCTCCCAAGCGCCCACGGCCGGATTAGGTTCTCGATTTGATTGTTGTCGATGGGCACAGCACCATCTTCCAAGTAGCGCGTCAGCGCTACCCAGCGTTTGAGGCTGTAATCCAGAGCCTTGGCCGTGGCCGAACCCTCGGGCACAAGTTCGCGTTGGGTCAGCATCCACTCATGCAGTTTTTCGGCGATGGGCGCTGCTGTTTCCTGGCGTAATCGCCAGCGATCTTTGTCGCTCATTTCCCCCGAACGTGCTGCTCGACGGTGAACACGCCCGGCGTGTAGTCCAGCTTCTCGCTGACGTCTTCACCGATGCGCTGAAGCTGGCAGCCGCAAGCGCACTGAGTGGTGTCAGGTTCGTGATGGATCACGGTGCGCGGGAACTGCGGCGGCAATGGCGCACGCTTGGGTTGCTGGCGTGGCTCTGTCTGCGCAGGTGGGGGATGAAGGGCTTTTAGCTCCGCCTCGATGGCTTCGAGGTCGGTATTGAGCAGATCATTGAGCAAGCTGCCTTGCGCCGGGCTGATCTGCTCGCTCCGCTTGGCGAACTTGTGCCGCTTGAGAATGGCGATTTCGTGGGTGAGCTGCTCGATGATCGTTTCAGCGATGGATCTTTCTGCTTTGGGTGTCGACCTTGGATATCAACTGCGCAGCCAGCGTGCGCAGTTGTTCAGGGGGCATTTGGTCGAGATCGGGCAAGGAAGTCATGCCGTGGATTTTACCAAAGCAGCCTGAGTGCTACAGCTGAAAGGCAGCGTTTAAAGCAATGTAATTGCGCTGCCCGCACCGACTCGTTGCCAAGGCAATCCCAGCACCAGCGCCTGATGTTGTTCGGGGTCGAGTTCGACGTCCGTGCCACGATGGATGCCGGGCCAATGAAACTTACCTTGGTTCAAGCGCCGTGCCGCCAGCCAGATACCGACGCCGTCGTGCACCAGGACTTTCATCCGGTTCGCCCGGCGGTTGGCAAAAAGGTAAGCGCAGTGCGGCTTTGCCGCACCGAACACCGCGACCATTCTGGCCAATGCCGTCTCAGTGCCGGCACGCGCGGCGGCGATCATGAGTTTGATCCAGTCGGCGCGGCTCAACGGGCATAATCCATATGCTTATTTGAAGGACGTCCTCACGCGCCTGCCGACGCAACGGGCGAGTGAAATAGGTCACCTGCTACCGCGTCAGTGGGTGCCTACATAACTTCATAGGGTGAGCTGTGCGAGCACTTCGTCCGATGACATAACATCGGCATACTCATCACCGAGTATTGCCAAGGTCAGTTCATGAACGGTTGTGGCGTCCCAGGACTTTCCATGCGCCCCGACGACGGGCACGGCTGTCGTGGCGTCTGAGGGAAGGATGATGCTGTATCCGAGTGCTTTTCCCGCACGGACTGTAGCGTCCATGCTGTTATGAATGACAACGCCCGCCAGCACCAAACGCTTTACCTGCATCCCTTTAAGAATGGCATCCAGTTCGGTGCCAATGAAGGCGCAGTTTTCCTGTTTGATGATGACGGTTTCTCCCTTTATCGGGGCAACGTCTTTCTTGATGCCATTCCAGGGGCCATGGACGTAATAGCTGGATGTAGGAGTCTGTTCATCGTGCTTCACGTAAAGAACTGGCCAGCCGTTTGATCGCCAGTGATCGAGAAGGCGTTGGATCACTACCACATACTCAGGATTATTTTTGCCATCCCAATTCGGGCGATCAATGGCATCCTGAACGTCAAGGATAACAAGGGGAATAGGGCTGGATTGATCCTTCATATAATTTCGTCTCCTTTAGGTGGGGCAAGTAGACAGAGTGTGCTGCTACGAGCCTCTACCAGCAACTGATTGCAGGCGAAACTTGCCTGGGAACTGCTATCCCCTGCACCTGCAACCTCCGGATGTTGGATCACTCTGCCACTGATTATTTCAATACTCCGGCGCGTAAAGCTCCCCCGCCTGCGGGTCCAGTAACCGCTGGACTATATCGCTCTGCAAAGCTAATAGTTTGCCATTGCGCTCATTCAGCAAAAGGCATCGCTCTGCACCACTCACCACTTCTTTCCACGCAGTGTGTACCCGTGCTCGCCTGACGGGCGCCAAGTAACCTATCAGGGTATCCATTGCCTGGCTCCCTGCGCCTAGCTGGAAGGCAGCCAACACTTTGCTGCGACGACGAGCACGCCCGCGTACAGCATCAAGCAACAGCAGAATGCTCTCATTGGCCACGTTGATTTCATCCGTGTCACGGGCCAGTAATAGCCCGTGAAGACGGGTCATCTGCTCATTGAGCAGGGCAAAATCCGTGACGTCATCCAATACATCCCGCTCAATGATGCTGAGCAGTTGATCACGCTGACTCAACGACTATCACCCTGATGATAAACAAGCATTGCTGCCGCCAATGCTGCAGTGTCAGTGACCAACTCACCCGCCGCCAACGCGGATTTGAGGCTTGCGACTTTGTCCAGGTCCAGCGTTGGCAGTTGCCCCAAAACTAACTGGATCTGTTCCAGGCCTGGTTTGACACTGGTCGGGGCGCTGACCGCAGCGACGGCTTTGTCTGTGGCAGACGGGCTTTTGCCGGTGCCCGCAGGCTCGGCACATCGGCTAAAACCAGTAGCCGGCTGACGGGTAATTTCCATGATGGGTTCCAGAACCAGGAGGTATAAGAACCCAAGGCGACGCACTGCAGCTCGTACTTAAATAATTTTTCAAAAAAAATCTGCTCCGCTTTGTTCTTCCCTGCCAACCCGGTAGCTGGTCTAAATGGACGATGTACCCACGACCCTGTCCGTGGAATAACTCGATAACTAGAACAAAACCGGGAGAACCCGTTGTGAATTCATTTGTGCGCCCTACCTGGCGAACTCACTACGCATTAGGCGTATTGGCTGCCATTTACGTGTTCAATTACATCGACCGGCTGCTGATGGCGATTTTGATCGAACCAGTGAAAGCTGAATTCGGCATTTCCGACACCGGTATCGGACTGCTTTCAGGCGTGACGTTCGCGGTGTTTTACACGGTGTTCGGCTTTCCGCTGGGGCGCCTGTCCGACCGTATCGGGCGCAAACCCGTCATCGCGCTCAGTTGCATTGCCTGGAGCCTGATGACGATTTTCTGTGGCCTCGCCGCCAGTTTCACGATGCTGGTGGTCGCCCGCATCGGGGTGGCTATCGGTGAGGCCGGAGGCACCGCGCCGTCGATGGCGATGGTCTCCGATCTGTACCCACCAGAACGGCGCTCAACCGCCCTTTCTGTCCTGATGCTGGGCTCCAGCCTGGGCGCTATTTTTGGCTTGGGGCTGGGCGGCTGGATCGCTCAACACTACGGCTGGCGCACTGCCTTTGTGGTGATCGGCGCACCGGGCATTTTCCTCGGTTTGCTGTTGATGCTGACCGTGCGGGCGCCCAAACCGACGATGCTGGTCAATCCACGGCAAGCTGTGCAAACACATTGGGCCAAGACTATCCGCGAGCTGTTTCAAACTCCGTCTTATCTGTGGCTGGTACTGACCGGGGGATCAGCGGCCATCGCCGGCTATGCCATCGGCACCTGGAGCCCCAGCTTCCTGATCCGTTCCCACGGTTTAAGCCTGCAAGATGCAGGGTTGTTGGCAGGGGTGGCCGGAGGCGCAGGGGCGACGTTGGGCACACTCACTTGCGGCATTCTCTGCGACCGTCTGGCGCGCCGCGACAAGGGTTGGCAAATCGGTGTGCCGTTAATTGGCACGCTGATCAGTATCCCGTTTGGCCTTGCCTACTTCCTCTGGCCCGTCGGCACTGCGTTTTCAATCGGTAACACGCCAGTGCCCACAGCATTCCTGTTTTACAGCGTGTTCAGTTTCTTCGGTACGTGGTGGGCAACGCCGTGTCTGGGGGCTATCTCGCATCTGTTCCCGGCGACTCGACTGGCGCAAGCGACCGCTATTTTCGTGATGGCCATGACCTTGCTCGGTGTCGGCGTTGGCCCGCTGTTGATTGGCATGCTCAGTGACGGCTTCGCCCATCGACTGGGCAGCGAAGGCCTGCGTTATGCCCTGGCGTCCTGTGTATCGCTGCTGGTAGTGGCCTCGGTTTTCCTGGCCATGGCCTTGCCGCGCTACCGTAATCACCTGAACCACATCGCGCCGTCGCCCGCCCCTTTGGCGAACGCTGTCAGCGCCTGATATTTGGAGAGCCTGTAATGACTGAACAAGACCTGCCACTGCCGATCGGCCACTTCGTCACCCTCGACAACGGCCTGCGCCTGCACTTTCTCGACGAGGGCAGCGGACCGGTCGTGCTGTGGTTGCACGGCAGTGGCCCGGGCGCCAGCGGCTACAGCAATTTCAAAGGCAACTACCCCCAATTTGTCGCCGCCGGCTTTCGCAATCTGGTGGTGGACTTGCCGGGTTTCGGGCGCTCGGACAAACCCGAAGACGTGAACTACGATCTCGACTTTTTCGTCAAAACCATCTCCGGGTTTCTCAAGGCGGTGGGCGTCAAACGCGCGATTCTGCTCGGTAACTCACTGGGCGGCGCGATCGCGCTGGGCCTGGCGCTGGCAGAGCCCGAACGTGTAGAGAAGTTGATTCTCATGGCACCGGGGGGCGTGGAAGAACGTGAAACGTACTTCAAGATGATCGGCATCCAGCGCATGGTCGAGTTGTACAGCGCCGGGCCGCTGGGCATTGAACAAATGCGGCGGATTATGAGTTTGCAATTGTTCGACAGTTCGCAACTGGACGACAACCTGCTGGCCGAACGCGTGGCCGTGGCCATCCACCAGCCACGTAATCTGTTCGCCACCATGATGGTTCCGAACATGACTGATCGCCTCGAAGAGCTGCAAGCGCCGATCCTCGGATTCTGGGGCACTGATGACAACTTCAACCCTGCCTCTGGCGCCCTGAAAGTGCTGAAGCATGCACCCAATGCCCGCTTTATCATGCTCAATCGCTGCGGCCACTGGGTTCAGGTCGAGCACCGCGAGTTGTTCAACAAGGCCTGCCTGGACTTTCTGCGAAGCTGACCGAGGCCTGAAGCTTCATCTCCATCACTTGAGCTCGGACTGAAATAACAATGACAAAATTCCCTCAGTTGCTGGCACCCGGACGCATCGGTTCACTCCAGCTGCGTAACCGCATCATCATGGCGCCAATGGGTTCCAATTTCGCTGAAGCCGATGGTCATTGTGGTGAACGCATTCAAGCGTATTACGAAGCCCGCGCCCGAGGCGGCGCCGGTTTATTGATCATGGGCGTGTGCTCGGTGGCGTTTCCGGCCGGCACCGCGGAGCCCTTTCAGGTGGGGGTGTCCAGCGATGAATTCCTCCCCGGTCTCAGCCGCCTCGCTGAACGTGTTCACCAACACGGTGCGAAAATTGCGATGCAACTGCAACACGCCGGCAAGACCTCGGTGCGTGACATGGCTGAAGGTCGGCAGCTGTGGGTGCCCTCAGTACCACCAGTGCTGCAAAGCGACATGATGGCGGCCTTGACACCCGAAGAGCTGAACAACTTTGTCAGCTCCATGAAACGTCGCGCTGAAGGCTCGCCGATCCGGGTTATGGACGACGCCGACATCGCGCAAATGATCGACTGGTTTGCCATGGCAGCCGACCGAGCCAAAAGAGCCGGGTTCGACGGTGTCGAAATACACGCGGCCCACGGCTACATCATTGCCGGTTTCCTGTCCTCTTATTACAACCAGCGTGAAGACGATTATGGCGGCTCGCTGGAAAACCGTGCCCGCCTGCTGCTGGACATCATCGCCGCCGTGCGGGCCAAGGTCGGTGATGAATTTGCCGTGTGGCTGAGGCTCGATGCCCAAGAACTGCACACCCCCAACGGCATCAGTTTGCAGGACGCTCAGGCCGTGGCGCGCATGGCTGAGGCCGCTGGCGTGGATGCGGTCAGCGTATCGGCCAGCGCGCGCATCATCAGCGGCGTGGTATTTACCGAAGCACCACTGGTGCAAAAGCCCGACGGCTTTCTGGAATGGACAGCGGCGATCAAGCGCAGCATCAATCTGCCCGTGATTGCGGTGGGCCGTATTGAACCGCAGTCAGGCGAAGCCGCCTTGAAACGCGGCGACTGTGACTTTATCGCCATGGCCCGCAAGCTGCTGGCCGACCCTGAGCTGCCGAACAAATTGATCAATGGCCAGGAAAACACCATCAGGCCGTGCATTTACTGCTATGTCTGTGTCAGCCAGATCTTTATCAACGAACGGGTCAAGTGCGCCGTCAACCCCATGACCGGGCATGAATTTGAATACGTCATCAGCCCGGCACTCACAGCCAAACATATCGTGATCATCGGCGCCGGGCCTGCCGGCATGGAAGCGGCTCGTGTCGCGGCCCTGCGCGGGCATCGGGTGACATTACTGGAGCGCAGCGACCGTCTGGGCGGCACCCTGTTCTTTGCTGGCCTGGCCTATGCCGAAAATGCCCGGCTGCTGGACAACCTCAAGGTGCAGGTGCAGCTATCTTCGATTGATGTTCGCCTCAACACCACGGCCAGCCCTGCCCTGTTGCGCGACTTGGCTGCCGATCAGGTGCTGGTGGCGGTGGGTGCCGAACGTTCAGCCCCGGCCATTCCCGGCGCCGAGCTGGACCATGTCTGGAGCGGGGACGAATTGCGCCGTTTGATGACCGGCGACCGCGCGGATGAAATTGCCAAACGTAAACTGTCCTTCACCCAGCGCACCCTGATGAAAGCCGGCAGTTTGGCCGGTGTGACGGACAGCAGCGAAGCCTTGCAAAAACTGTCGCGGATGTGGATGCCCCTGGGCAAGCGCGTGACCATCATCGGCGGCGGACTGGTGGGGCTGGAACTGGCCGAATTTCTGCTGGCCCGAGGCCGACAGGTGACTGTGCTCGAAAGCGGCACACATTTGGGCCGCGAACTGGCCATTGTGCGGCGCTGGCGGGTGCTGCATGAAATCCGTGTGCACGGTGGCGATCTCAAGACCGGCGCAAGTGTGACGGCCATTGACGGCAAGGGCGTGCATTATCAAATGGCTGATGGACAAGCTGCGTACAGTGAAGCCGACTCGGTGGTGCTGGCCATCGGTGCTCAGCCCAATACCGATTTACTGGATGAACTGAGCCGGGCGGGATTACCCGCCAGCAGCATTGGTGATTGCCACAGTATTGGTTATATCGAGGGGGCGATCAGCGCGGGCCATAAAGCCGGCCGCGAAGCCTGAAGCAGCAGCGGGCTGTAACCTGATTCAAACACCGAGTGGGATTTCGGCTAGCCTTTACTGTCGCTAAGCTGAACATGAAATTTTCTTAAGAAACGTTTCAGCTTTTTGTGGGCAAAATGTGCTCACCGACAAAAAGCCCACTCAGGTGAAGGTATGCCCCGCATTTTGACCATCGAAGACGATGCCGTAACGGCAAAAGAGATCGTGGCTGAGTTAAGCAGCCACGGACTGGAAGTCGATTGGGTCGCCAATGGCCGCGAAGGATTGGTACGCGCCGTCAGCGGTGATTATGACCTGATCACCCTCGACCGCATGCTCCCTGAACTCGACGGTCTGGCCATTGTGACCACCTTGCGCACCATCGGCGTCAGCACACCGATTCTGATGATCAGCGCCCTGTCCGATGTTGATGAACGTGTTCGTGGCCTGCGCGCCGGTGGCGATGACTACCTGACCAAACCCTTTGCCAGCGACGAAATGGCCGCCCGGGTTGAAGTCTTGTTGCGCCGTAAAAGCCCGGTCGACAAACACGAAACCTCGTTGCGTGTGGCCGATCTGGAGCTGAACCTGATCACCCGCGAAGCCAGTCGCGCCGAGCAGCAACTGAGCCTGCTGCCCACCGAATACAAACTGCTGGAATTTTTGATGCGCAACACCGGGCAAATCCTCTCGCGCATGATGATTTTTGAAGAAGTCTGGGGCTATCACTTCGACCCTGGCACTAACCTGATCGACGTGCACATTGGCCGTCTGCGCAAAAAAATTGATCCTCAGGGCCTGGTGCCATTGATTCGCACCGTTCGAGGCTCCGGCTATGTCATTGCCGAACCCCTCTAAGGGCTGGCGCTCCTCCAGCAGCCGACTGCTGGCGCTGTACAGCTTCTTGTTCGTGGCCTGGAGTTGCATCCTCATGGGGGTGCTGTATTACGAAGTGTCGGACTATCTGGGCAACCTGGCCAAGCACTCATTGATGCAACGCCAGCACCTGTTTTCACGCTTTCAGGGCGAGCAGCTGGACGAAGCGCTGGCCACCAGCCTGACGTTCGATATGCGCACCGTGGATGCTTACGGGCTGTTTGATGCGCAAAAGCGACCGCTAAGCGGCCCCATCCAGAGCATTCCTGAAGACCTGCCGCTGGATGGTGAAATCCATGAGTTGAGCACTTGCATCGTTTCCGATGACCCCAACCTGCCGCAAGACAGCTGCGACGCCGTAGCCACGCAGACTCACGATGGTCGCTGGCTGGTGCTGGTGCGCGATAACGGCTCACTGTTTGCTGTGACGCGGATCATTCTTCACGCGCTGTTGTGGGGTATATCGCTGACCATCATCCCCGGCATTGCTGGCTGGCACTTATTGCGCCGACGCCCATTGCAACGGGTGCGCGCGATTCAGGCCAGCGCCGAAGCCATCGTCGCGGGTGACTTGACCTATCGCCTGCCGCTGTCGGATCGACGCGATGAGCTCGACATGCTGGCCGCGATTGTCAACGCCATGCTCGACCGTATTGAGCTGTTGATGCATGAGGTCAAAGGCGTGTGCGACAACATCGCCCACGACCTGCGCACCCCGCTGACCCGGCTGCGAGCTCAGTTGTACCGGATTCAACAGCAAGCGGCAGAAGGTTCCCCTGAAGCCCTGCAACTGGAAGAAGTGATCGGTGAAACTGACACCCTGATGGCGCGCTTTCGCGGGTTGTTGCGGATTTCCGAGCTGGAAGACCACCAGCGTCGCTCGGGCTTCTTGCAACTCGATCCCTTGCCTTTACTTCAGGAACTGTACGACTTTTATCTGCCACTGGCAGAAGAAGGCCAGATCACGTTGGTTCTCGATGCTGCCGAACCGCTCCCAAGCTTGGTCGGCGACCGTGCCTTATTGTTTGAAGCGCTGAGCAACTTGTTGAGCAATTCGATCAAATTCACCCCGCCTGGTGGTGAGGTGATTTTGCGTGCAGTCAACGATGAAGGTAGCCCGCGTATTGAAGTGCTGGATACCGGGCCGGGTATTCCGGAGGCTGAGCGTGTGGCGGTATTTCAGCGTTTTTATCGGTGTGATGACACCCATGCAGGCTTCGGGCTGGGGTTATCCATTGTGGCGGCGATTGTCAGTTTGCATGGTTTTACACTGGAGGTGCGTAACCGCGACAACGGCGGTGCCTGGTTGACGCTGCACTGTCGGCAGAGTTTGATCAATAACCTGTAAGCACTGCGAATGCTATAGATACCCTCATCGCCACCGAGATTTTGATCTGCTTTTGATCTGGCTTTTGATCTTGATCTGCTGCCCCGTCGGGAGGCCGAGTGGAGGTTTCGCGGAGTGGGTCGACCGGCATGGATGCCGGGAGAGCTGCGATCGGGCCATGGATGGCCCGTCGCAGCGTGCCCACGGAGCGGGACCGGAGTGAGGGACACCTGAGCGAAGCGAGGGCCGTACGCAGGGGCAAGGCCTTTTTGCTTATTTTTGTGGTGGTCCGACACTCGGCTGTTTGACAAAAGTGAGCCGCCGTAAGGGCGGAACCCGTAGAAAGCCGTGATACATGAAATGGATATGTACACAGGCCGATTAAAAGCTGCAAGTACGTATCCATTTATTAGCGTCTAGCTGAAGTAATGGTTACGCCCTTACGGCGTGTCACTTTGCAAAAGCCGAGTGTCGGACCGTGACAAAGTAACCAAAACGCTTCCGCTCCCGCGTACGGCCCTCGCTGCGCTCAAGTGTCCCCAACCGAGCTACAACAGCATCACCCCTACAGCCCACATCGGGGCAAAACTCACCGGCAACCACACCGCCAGCCGTGGCCGGTAAGGCAGCAGCATAAGCAGCGCGAAACCACTTAACGAGATCAGCCCGAAACAGCCAACCGGGCCCATCGCCCATCCCCACGCCTGGCCACTGAAGTAAAAACTCAGTGCCAGACTCAACCAGCCGCCACCACGTAATAACCGACGCAGTCGTGGCGACGGCGCGGTATGCCAGACCTGTTTGTAGTGGCGTTCAAGCCCCTGACACAACGCCAGCATGGCGATGTAGGCACAGGCCAGCGCTGCAAAGAAATGACCCGCCATATCAGTTGCCCTCAGCCATTGCACCACTGTTACGACGCGGCATACGCACCGCCGCCGGTTGCGAGACTTTCCAGCTGGCCCACAGCAATAAAGCCCCCAGGCCCATCGCTGTCAGTTCCACACCTGCACGGCTGGGAAGTGCCCACGGGGCGTTGACCGTCAATACGCTGAGCAACGGCAATGTCAGGCACATCACCCCCGCCACCGCCAATTGCTCACGCCAGGCCTGCATCCGCGAACGAAACAGGGCATGGCCCACGCTCAACGCCCAGATGCAAAAGAACACATTCAGTTCGGCCGCCCCGCGGTCTGTCATGCCCGCAGGCAGCAACCGATTGGCCCACAGCAGGCTGATGCAAGCCAGACACAAACCAGCCATGACGGCCACGTTTATTGCTTCAACCAGCCGATACAGCACCTGCCCTACCCGGCCTTCACTGGCGTATTTCCGTCGACGCTTGACCGTGAACAAGACCAGGCCGCTGCCGATCATGGCAGTGCTGATCAAACCGCACACAAAGTACAGCCAGCGCATCGGGTATCCACCAAATTGAGCGAAGTGCAGCCCGGAAATAACTCGGTGCGTGAGAACGCTGGCTCGCATGTCTGTCGGCCCGGACAGCTGTTCGCCAGTGACCCCGTTAAACCGCATACCCTGGCCCTTGGTCAGGGCGATGCGGTTGCCCAGCAGTGGCCGAATCTGGATTTCGGCAGTGCTCTGCCCGGGGTTACTGATACTCACCCCTCCCAAGGGCCCCATCACCTCACGGGCTTTGGCCAGCAGCGGAGCCATCTGCACCAGAGGAGCAGGTTCGGCTCGTACTCCGCGTGCAGCTTCGCGCACCGCAGGCGCTGCATCTTGGGCCTTGAAAAAGGCTTCACGGTTGCCATCAAACAACGCGTCCATCGCGGCCGGCATGTAGATGATCAAAAATATCGCCAGACCGCTGTAAGTAATCATCAGGTGGAACGGCAGCAACAGCACAGCGCTCGCATTATGGGCATCTAGCCAGGAGCGCTGCCCCTTGGCCGGGCGGAAGGTGAAGAACTCCTTGAAGAATTTTTTATGAATCACGATGCCGCTGATCAATGCAGCCAGCATGCCCATTGCCAACGCGCCCACGAGATAAATGCCGATCATGCGCGGCAGGTGCAAGGTGAAGTGGAAACCGAAAAAGAACATCCCGCCTGCCGTTTCACGCACCGGCAAGACCTCGCCGGTGTCGGGGTCCAGACTCACCGAAACGCCATCACGGCGCCCGCCGGTTGAAGCCTGAAGCTGGGGCGAACGTTCGTTGGGCAAGCTGATACCCCACTGCCTGGCATCGGCCTTGTGTTCACTCAGATAGCCCAGCGCCAATTGCACTGCCTGCTCATCGCTCAGGTGGTGCGCAGGCAACTCCGGCTGCATCCAGTTATCGAGTTCCTGATCAAACACCGCCAGGCTGCCGGTCAGAAAAATCACCAACAACAACCAGCCGACAATCAAGCCGCCCCACGTGTGCAGCCAGGCCATTGATTGGGTCAGGGTCTGTTTCATCCAAGACGCTCCAGCCATTGCGGCCAAAAACCGATTGTGGCTAACGGCACCGCCAATACCGGGCCCATCCAGGCAGCCCACTGATGACGGGCAGCGAAGGCCCACAAAATAGCCAGGGTGTAGATCACAAAAGACAGCAGGCTGGCAACGATCAGCGAGTCCACATTGTCCAGCGGTAATACCCGCGCCAAAGCCGCCGTAAAGGCATAGGTAAAGACATAGCCGCCCACCAGTGCTGCCAGTGTGCGGGACAGGATCGGCAGCCAGGCCGAGGTTGCAAGTTTCATGGGTTCAATCCTTCACATGCTCTGTTTTTTTGCCTGCGCCAGATGCGACAACGGCGCGACACCCGCTACTTCAGATGTCACGCCATAAATGCCCGCACAGCCAACTGTGACAGGGCCCACCAGAGGATCAGAACGAACTGGTCACCGAGGCGAAATAAGCACGGCCCGCTTCGTTGTAGGTCTGCGCCCCGGCCTCATCCGAGTTGCCCTTGCGGTACAAGTGCTTGTCGAACAGGTTATTGATGCCCAGGCGCACGCTGAGGTGCTTATTGAACTCATAACCACTGCTCACGCCTACCAAACCGTAGGGATCGAGCGGAATCTGTACCGACTTGTCGAGTTCTTCGTTAGCCCGGTTGTTGCGCTTGGGCGCTTCCTGCTTGCCGTAGTAGGTGCCACTGACCTGGAAGGACAGTTTTTCTGTAGCGTACCAGTCGAGCATCGTATTCAAGGTGTACTTTGGAATGATGCTCAACGGATCACCGGTTTCCTTGTCCTTGCTTTCGATCATGTAGGTCAGGTTGGTGTTCCAGTCCAGATCGTCGCGCAGGCTGACAAACAGGTTGCCCTCGATCCCTTGCACAATGGCCTTGCCACTGTTCTCCCATTGCAGGACACGACGCCCGTTGGGCAAGCGGAATACTGCTTCGTTACTGGCGTTGATCTTGTTTTGATAGTCGTTGCGAAAATACGTACCGCTGGTGCGCCACGTTCCTTTGTCGAACGCCAGGCCAATCTCTTTGTTGATGCTGATTTCCGGCTTGAGGTCGGGGTTACCCACCAGATAGCAACCACCGAGGTTCACCTCGACGGAACTGCAACCCTGGCCGCGACTGTACAACAGGTAGTTGGGGTTGGATTGATACAGGTTCGGGGTTTTATAGGCACGGGCTATACCTCCCTTGATGCTCAGTTCATCGGTGATCTGATGAGACGCGTTGAGGCTCGGGCTCCAGTTGCCGCCGAACTCATTATGGTGATCGAATCGAACCCCCGGCGTGACAATGGTTTTGGCACCGACTTCGATGTTGTCTTCAACGTAAAACGCATAACTGTTGGCGGTTGTTTTGGTTTGTGTGCGGTCGGTGCCTGGCAGCCCCGGAGTGCCATCCGCGCCAGGGTCCCAGCTTTGCGGACGCAACGAGCCCGGATCATTCAACGATTCGTAAAGGTATTCGCCGCCCACCGTCAGCACCTGCTCTGTGCCCATGTGCAACGGCAGGTTCAATTCACCTGTGGCCCGCGTATTGCGCAAGCGTGACTCAAACGAGCCGGCGCTTTCAGAAGGTGCGCCTTCACCATAACCGGCCAGGCCTTCATTCAAACGTGAGTTGCGGGTCAGGTCGTGCGTCAGCGACGCTTTGGTTGAGCCCCAGTCAAACACGCCATTGTGCGTCGCGGAAAAGGTGCTGCGCTGAAGCACAGTGGTTTCTTTACCGGTCAGGCTGTTAACAAAATCTCCGCCACTGTTGAGCATGGTGTCACCGGCAAAGATGTTGCCCTGACGACTGTAACTGGCCTCCAGATCGAGACTCTGCTCAGGGGTGAACTGCCAGCTGAGCAAGCCATTGACGTCTTTGTTGCGCACCCCTTCACGGCCGGCCACCACACTGTCGGGTGACGCTTGCGCGGCCGTGTTGATGCCGGGATCGTCAGCATCGGTCTTGTTCACACCGCCATACACGCGAAATACCAGATCTTCGGTGATCGGGCCGCTGAGATTGAAGTTGGTGCGTTTACTAATGCCTTCGGCCTTGTCTTCAGGTGACAGGTAATAGGCTGTCAGCGAGCCGCTGAGTTTGTCGGCGGGCCTCTTGGTGATGATATTCACCACCCCGCCCATCGCCCCGGAACCGTAGCGAGCGGCGGCCGGGCCACGCAGGATTTCAATACGTTCGACTTCTTCGGCCGGCACCCAGTTGGTTTCGCCACGGGTATCACGGTCTCCACTCCAGCCATAGCGCTGGGCGTTGCGTGAAGCAGACGGTTTGCCGTCAATCAGGATCAGCGTGTTTTCCGGGCCCATGCCGCGCAGATCGATCTGGCGGTTGTTGCCACGAGCACCACTGGCGCTGTTACCCGTCAAGTTGACCCCCGGCTCACGGCGGATGATTTCGGAAAGATCATTCGCGGGTGGGCGCTTCTTGATGTCTTCTGCGGTGATAATCGAGACACCCGGTGCCTGTTTCAATTCTTGTGCGGCGGTGCCCAGCACACGGGTTTCTTCAAGTTGCAGTGCTTGTCTCGTCCCGTCGACCGGCAGGTCGCTGGCTTCTATCGGCACTTCATCGCGTTCGCGTTCCAGCGTGTCAGCCAGTAACGTTGGCGACGTCAGAGCGGCCAGGATAGCCAGTGAGAAATGACTGCGTTTAAATCGAGACGGCATGTCCAGTTGATCCTTAACCAGGGAGAATGCTCAGCAGGCCATAGGCTGGAAATCGCTCGCGCAGGCCCAAAGGGCACAACGTGTCTAGCTATTCCCGGCACTGCGAGACGCGCAATGATAAAGAATCTCATTTAAGAGTAAAGCGCAAATGATACTGCTACTCATTTGCGAGATTGCAGTTTCCCAGTCTCTATGGGCTATTCCTGCAGATTAATTTCATTACAAAATGTAAAACAGCTGAAATACACCGCATTATCAACCTGACTTAACGTCCCTCTTTTGAGCTTGCCCCCATGACCCAAGAACTCCAAATAATCGACCTGCACCGTGGCGAAGGTAAAACCGTGGTTAAAGGCGCCTTGATCACCACGCAGTACACTGGATGGCTGGCAGACGGTACGGTGTTTGACTCATCTCACGAACGTGGCAAGCCGTTCCAGTGTGTCATTGGCACCGGTCGCGTGATCAAGGGCTGGGACATCGGTTTGATGGGCATGCAGGTGGGTGGCAAACGCAAACTGCTGGTGCCCGCACAGCTGGCCTATGGTGAAAGAAGCATGGGCGCCCATATCAAGCCGAACTCAGACCTGACCTTTGAGATCGAACTGCTGGAAGTGCTGACGCGCGACGATTGAGCTCGCGTCATAAATAGGATGATTTTCAGGAGATAAGCGCGAGTGAATCGATTCTTCATGCGGTTTTTGACGCTTGCTCTATTCATAACCGTGGCGGGTTGTAGCACTCAGCCAGCGCAACCGGTGCGCTCGCCGGATCAAATACGTGCACGGATCGTACAACTGCTCCCGAGCACCGTGCAGGACCGTCAAGGTTGGGCGACTGATATACAGACCGCCTTTGCCGTCCAAGAACTGGACCCGACAGATGAAAACATTTGCTCGGTGCTGGCCGTCACTGAGCAAGAGTCGACCTTTCAGGCAGACCCACCCGTACCGGGTCTGGCGAAAATCGCACGCAGCGAAATCAACCGGCGCGCCAGCAAGCTGCATATCCCGGAATTTGTGCTGCGCAGTGCGCTGAATATCACTTCGCCCAATGGCAAGACCTATAACCAGCGCCTGGATACGGCCCGAACCGAGGGCCAACTGAGCGCGATTTTCGATGATTTCATTGGCATGGTACCGCTGGGTAAAACCCTGTTTGGCAGTTTGAACCCGGTACACACCGGCGGCCCGATGCAGGTCAGCATCGCTTTTGCACAAAAACAGGCACGCGATTATCCGTATCCAGTCACCGAGTCGATTCGTCATGAGGTTTTCACCCGACGTGGCGGCATGTATTTCGGCATTGCTCACTTATTGGGGTATCCGGTGGATTACCCACGATCACTGTACCGCTTCGCCGACTTCAATGCCGGCTGGTACGCCAGTCGTAATGCTGCGTTCCAAAATGCTGTCAGCAAGGCTTCCGGTATCCCGTTGGCACTGGATGGCGATCTGACCATTCCTGATTCCTATGCGGTCGGTGCCACCGAACGAGCCGTTCGCGCATTAGGCAAACAGTTGGATCTCAGCGAAAACGCCATTCGCAACCAGCTGCTCAAAGGCAACAGCCTGGACTTAAACGACACGGCGGTTTACCAGCGCGTCTATGCCCTCGCAGACCGCAAAAATGGCCAGCCACTGCCCCGCGCCGTATTGCCGGGTATTTCCCTGCAAAGCCCTAAAATCACCCGTAATCTGACGACTGCCTGGTTTGCCCAGCGTGTCGATGAACGGCGGCAACGCTGTATGAACCGGGCTAAAGCGCAGCCAAGCCTATGATAAATTCAGATACGAACAATTCAGTTGAGAAACACCAGATGTGGAGTAGTGTCGATCCTAATCATTCCAAGGACAATCCTATGGGACTCGCAGCCCGACACATCGAACCCGACATCAACAGCCCGGAGGCAGGCCGCGTTGCGCTGACCTTTTTCTTCAACCTGATGCAACATTGGGGTTGCACCAAGGATCAGCAATGCACCTTACTGGGGGCCATCGGCAATACCACCTATTTCAAATATAAAAAGCTGCCCGTCGTGCGCCTGCCCCACGATACCCTTGAACGTATTTCCTACCTGATGGGCATCCATAAATCCTTGCGCATTTTGTTCAGCAATCAGCCGGAACGCGCCTACGGCTGGGTGCACAAGCCCAATACCGCAGCGCCATTCAACGGCCAAAGTGCATTGAGTTACATGCTGGGCGGTCAAGTGGTCGATCTGGCTGACGTGCGACGCTATCTCGATGGCGTACGTGGTTGATGCGGGCGGTGCTGCCCGCATGGGACAACGCATGGCGAATCATCAACAGCGCGTTCCCGCCCATCTCGGTGTTTGAAGACACCCTTGACCCGGCAGACCTTGATATCGCCTTTGCGCTTGAAAGTTTGACCAATGACCGCCTGCGCGATCAGGCGGGCTTGATCACCCGGGTTAGCCCGCAAGACCGCCTGTGTGGTGCAGGGTCCACCCCGGTGATGGCTGCGTTCACCCATATAGGTCGAGCCAGCCGTTTTACCGATGGCAGCTATGGCGTGTATTACTGCGCCAGCAGCGTTGAAGCGGCGATTGCCGAAACCTGCTTTCATCAGGAGCAATTCTGGCGCGCCACGTGCGAAGCCAGTATCGAAATCACTCTGCGTACCTACATCAATCAGATCTGTCAGCCGATGATCGATGTGCGCCGAAAAACAGCGCTGCACCACCCCTCGCCCGAGACCTATGGCACCTGCCAGGCCTTCGCCCGCCCTTTGCGCGAAGACGGTGCCTGGGGGCTGCTGTACAAGAGCGTGCGGCTCAAAGGTCACGAATGCGTAGCAGCCTTTCGCCCTCCAGCCCTGTCGCTGCCGGTTCAAGGCCCGCACTTTCGTTATGTCTGGGATGACAAGCAGCAGGCCATTGCGTGGGTGTTACAGATCAGTGAAGTCGCGTTTTAAACACAACCCACACACCGGTTTAAACCAACACCGCTGTGTCACACGATGCACTGTTTGAACAATTCCTCCTTGATAATCAACAGTGCATCTTCGTAATAGCGCTCGCCCCGCGCTTCACTGAGCAACACCGAACGCACACTGCCCTCGCCTTCTGCAGGCGTGTGCTCACAGGTGAGGTAAAACTCGGCGGTGTCCGGTTTGAATTCCAGGTAATAGAACAACTCACGGCCTTCGCGGTGCCAATAGCCTATCTCTCTGCGCATGGGTATCCCTGGTCAATGTGAACCGGGCCACACAGTACCCGCATCGTCCAAAAACGCAAATCCCCCGTCACACACCCCCCGCTCGCCCTCGAAATCTTTACCCAAACCAACAAATCTGAACATTTACAGAACAAAAGTTACAACTTGGCACAAATATTTCTTGTCATTTCTCGTTCGTAATCTTCAGGCCGGGCACACAACGCCCAGGGTGGCTGTAACGCCCCCATTGCGAGCAGGGACGGCATCCACGTCCGCATTCAGTGCAAGGACTGGCCAAAAGTCAGGTCCAAGACCCGCTGTTATAAAGGAATATTCACGATGTGCTTAGTGTGCCTTATGCCAACCATGCCTCGCCGCACGACCCCTTTGCGCCCCCTGCCTCTGCGCCCTTGTTCTCCGGGCACCGACACATAGCCCGACCCGCGCTGTGACGCCCCGCTCTGTGCGCTGGGCGTTTGCTAGACGTACTCCGTGATCGACAACCTGCGTGCCTGGCGGCGCCGTGTGTGCTGCCACATCGACTCGTTTGTCCTTATCCAAGAAAGGTCAGTCATGTCTGAAGTTGACGCTATTACCGTTCCTCCTGATCGGCCGTGGGCCTTCGTGTGGCACTACATCCGCCTCTATCCCGGCTGGTACTGGGGCATTGCACTCCTGCAAATCGGCGCCGCCATGACCGCGACCTTGATGCCTTATGCCATTGGCCGCATTACCGGGGCGGTGAGTGACGGATTATGGGATCAGAGCGACCTGCTACAGGCCAGTCTCCCTGCACTCGGTCTTTTATTGGGCCTTGGGGTCGCGCAGATGCTCTGTGCCCGGGGCGCTACCTTTTGCATGATCATGGTTCGCCCGCATCAGAAAGTGCGCATCACCCGTGACCTGTTTGCCTATCTGCAACAACACTCACCGCGTTATTTCGGCGAGCACTTTGCTGGCAGTCTGGCCCAACGGATCAGTGAAGGCAGTATTGGTCTGTTGGACACCACGTGGGTATTGATCGTGGAGATGCTGCCGATTCTGGCGGTGTTGATCACAAGTCTCGTGCTGTTGACGCTGGCCTCGCCGTGGCTTGGCCTGAGCTTGCTGGTGTGGGTGATGTGTTACTCCCTGTTGGCGTACGCGCTGTCGCGTAAAGCTCAAGTACTCGCCCATGAACATGCGCAAACACGCAGTGTCACCACCGGCAAGATTGTTGATGCGGTAGGCAACCTGAGCAGCATCCGCCTGTTTGCCCGCCAGGGTTTTGAACTCGACTACTTGACCCGCTTTCAGGCCAAAGAAAAGAAAGCCGCCCAGCGTTCCTTCTTCTATCAGGAAAAAATCCGCCTGTTGCAGGACAGTTTATCGATCCTGTTGCGGGTCGGTCTGGTGGCCCTGGCGTTGTACTTGTGGCAGTTGGGCAAAATCGATGTCGGTCAATTGGTCATGGTTGCAACTCTGGGCCTGATGATTGTGGCGCAATGCAGTTTTCTCAGCATGCAGTTCATGCACTTGTTCGAGTTTGTCGGCAACATTGAAAACAGCATCAATACGCTGCTGCAACCTCATGAAATGCCCGACCGGGAAAAAGCCCAACCGGCTGTTATCAACAAAGGCGTGATTGAGTTTCGTAATGTCAACTTCAGCTATAACCCCGGCGCGCCGATTTTCAGAAACTTCAATTTGCACATTCGCGCAGGCCAACGGGTCGGTATTGTTGGCCAGTCAGGTTCTGGAAAGTCCACCCTGCTGAGTCTTTTACTGCGCTCTTATGACCCGCAAAGTGGAACCATTGAAGTTGACGGTACGGACATCCAGAATATGACTCAACAGTCATTACATCGTCATATTGGTTTAATTCCTCAAGAGCCCGGTCTGTTTCATCGCACCTTAAAAGAAAACATTGGCTATGGCGATGTACTCGCCAGTGACGCACATATTGTGCAGGCCGCAAAACGTGCTCATGCCCATGACTTTATCCTGCAAATGCCGGACGGTTATAACGCCTTGATCGGTGAACGCGGGGTCAAACTGTCGGGTGGCCAGCGCCAGCGCATTGCAATCGCTCGTGCGTTACTTAAAAACGCACCGATACTGGTCCTTGATGAGGCCACTGCCAGCCTCGACTCAGAGACTGAAAGCCTCATCCAGGGCAGCCTGGATGACATCATGGCGGACAAGACGGTGCTGGTCGTGGCCCACCGCCTTTCGACCATTGCCCATCTGGACCGCATCGTTGTACTGGATAAGGGCACCATTATCGAAGACGGCAGCCATGCCCAATTGCTGGAGCGCCGCGGGCTGTATTACCGGCTATGGCAGCATCAATCAGAGGGGGCATTAAGCGAAACCGACCCCACGCTGACAACTGCCTGATGCTCAACACACGTGTCAAACCCAGCGCTTTAAATTAAAACCGTTTTACCGAATAAACTGAACAAATAAGTGCACTAATACTTGGCACACTCCTGTCACTTTGGTGCACTTATTCAGGACAGCAATGCTTTAGTGTCAGATTGTCCAACAATCTTAATACCCCACTTAGTCGCGAGTAATTTATAAATAAGGGGCCTGCAACATAGGCACTAACCCTGTTTATAAAACACTCTAAATGCCGTACTTATTTATCCTGCCATGCACCCAACTTTGACGTTCTTGGCACAGCCGTTGCTTTACTTAACTTAACAAAACTACACGTGCTTCAGGCACTGACTTATCACCGATTTATCGGGAGCCAAGATGAAGTATTTGCCACGTAGCCCTTAACGCTAGAGATAAGTGAAACCTCACTTATCGAACGACTGAACCGACCATTCTCGTCCCTGCGTGCAAGGGCGAACGGAGCCTTATTGCCCTTCATTTAGTCGAGGGACTGTTAATGAGTGACGAGGTAAAAAACCAGACCCGCCCAGCGCCAGTGCTAGATGCTGAACGGATTAAACAGTGGACGCACATCAAACATGTGCCCAATACCTCGCAGCCGGGGGGTTTGGGCAAGCCGCAGATCATTATGTTGATTGGCGCGGTGGTGTTGCTGCACGCCAGCGCCTGGTGGTTTTTCCAGCAGGCCAAGGCTGAACCGTTGATCACCCCACCCGAAATACCGGAAATGACCGTTGAGCTGACCAGCCCCGCGCCGCCGGCCCCTCCGGTGGAAGAACCGCCGCCGCCCCCACCACCGCCCGAACCCGAAACACCGGAGGTGGATGAGGATGCGGTCAAGGAACCGCCCAAGCCGGTGGAGAAACCCAAGCCCATCGAAAAACCCAAGCCAGTGGTCAAGCCTAAACCGGTGCAAAAGCCACAGCCGGTCAAACCTGCACCACCGGCACCGGCTGCACCCGCAGCACCAACGGCGCCAACCGCCCCACCAGCGCCCGCCGCAGCGCCCGGCCCGGTTAAAGAAACCGCAGCCGTATCCGGGTTGGCGAGTTTGGGCAACCCACCGCCGCAATACCCGTCTCTGGCGTTGCGCCGCAGTTGGGAAGGCACCGTGGTGTTGCGCATCAAAGTGCTGCCCAACGGCCGTGCCGGCACCGTGGAAGTGACCAAGTCCAGCGGCAAGCAGGCATTGGATGACGCGGCTGTAGAAGCGGTTCGCAACTGGAAGTTTGTGCCGGCCAAACGCGGCGACACACCCATTGAAGGTTTTGCCACCCAGACCATCGCTTTCAAATTACCGGAATAACCCTGTCGGTTACCGACACTTACTTAGTTAGACACTGTGCGAGGTGTAGCCATGAACGAATCTCTGTCTTCAATGATTGTCCCTGGGGTGCTGTGGGCACTGGTACTGTTTTCGGTGATGAGCTGGGCCTTGCTGCTCATCAAGTCATCGCAGTACCTGCGTCAGAAATCGCAGAATAACCAATTCAGCAAAGCCTTCTGGGCCGCTCCCGACCTGCTCACTGCCGCGGAACACGCCAGCCAGTACCCAGGCTCTTTGGCGCGCATTGCCAACAGTGGCTTTGAGGCCATGATCGTCGATGACACACCACGCAATACCCAACAACTGGCGCACACCATCAACCGCTCCGACCGTCTGGAGCGCAACCTGCGCCAGCAGATTCAGAAGGAACGTCGTTCGCTGGAAAGCGGTCAGGCCATTCTCGCCAGTATTGGCAGCACCGCGCCTTTCATCGGTCTGTTCGGTACGGTGTGGGGCATCATGGAAGCGCTGCAAAGTATCGGTGTCAGCGGATCTGCCAGTCTTGAAACGGTGGCCGGCCCTATCGGTCATGCGCTGATCGCCACCGGCGTGGGCATTGCCGTCGCCGTACCCGCGGTACTGATTTACAACTTCTTCCTGCGCCGTCTGAAACTGGCCTCGGCCAATATGGACGACTTCGCTCACGACTTCGATGCACTCGCCCAACGCAGCGCGTTCGCCATCGACCGCCAGGCCATTTCCAATAAGCGCACCGCTGTGCGGGAGGCGAGCTGATGTCTTTCTCAACCCAGGACAGCGACGAAGTCCTCAGTGAAATGAACGTCACCCCGCTGGTGGACGTGATGTTGGTGCTGCTGGTGGTGTTTATTGTCACCACGCCGATGATGACCAACGCCATCAAGATCAACCTGCCCAAGACCGACGCCGTGGTGTCGGAGCAAAAGAAAGACCCGGTGGTGGTCAGTGTTGATCAGGACGGCAAGTTCTTTCTGGCCAAGAACGAAGTGGCCCCTGAGCTGCTGGAAAAAAGCCTTCAGGAAGTGAAAGCCAAGGATCCGGAAGTACGCGTGCAGTTGCAGGCGGATGAAGGGGTCAACTACGGCCAGGTGGCCAAGGCCATGGCTTCCATTGAGCGTTCGGGGATCAGCAAGATTTCCGTGATGACCGCCAAATGAGGCCCTCACCCCACCCCTCTCCCAAAGGGAGAGGGAGCTGATAAGTGCTGTTGCGCAAATAGGCTTCTGCCTTTAGCCCCCTCTCCCTTTGGGAGAGGGCTGGGGTGAGGGGTTTTTAACACCACACGATACACATGCCGCGCAAGGGCTTTCAGCCCATGCAGGGGAGCGGCTTGCTTGAAGAAAGTGTTTTGCCCGGGTCGACACAACCCATCTGGAGTCATGAGGGCCCATAAGGCCATTCCAATAAACGTCTAAAAAAGTCGGAAGTAACCATGCAGATGAAGCGTTCAGGTTTTACCCTCAAGCCCCTCGTTGCCAGCTTGCAACGGCATCGATTCGTGCCTCTGTACGTCATGGCGTTGGGGATTAGCGCAGGTCAGTTACAGGCTGCTGAAGCCACAGACGCTGAGGGCTCATCCAGCGCCGTCGCCGTGAGCGCAGACGCGGCTGCCGCACCTGCCACTACGCAACTGGATCGCGTCGAAGTGACTGGCTCGGCCATTCGCCGGGTTGATGCCGAAACCGCGGTGCCCATCACCATTCTGCGCGTCGAGCAATTGCGCAATGAAGGCGTGACCACCACCGCCGAAATCATGCAGCGCGTCACCGGTAACCAAAGCCTGCAAAACGCCGCTAGGTCGGTAGGCAGCTCAACCGGCGGTGCCAGCTTTGCCGACATGCGCGGCATCGGGGCCAATAAAACCCTGGTGCTGCTCAACGGGCGACGGTTAGGCAACAACGCCATCGACGGTTCCGCGGTTGACTTGAACACCATCCCGTTCGCCGCTATCGACCGCGTCGAAGTGCTGCGCGACGGCGCCTCGGCGTTGTACGGCACCGACGCCATTGGCGGCGTGATCAACTTCATCACCAAAAAATCGATGACCGACGGTACGCTGTCGCTGGGCGGTGAAGGCGCGGATGCCAGCGGGGGTGGCAGCAGCCACGACCTCAACGCCAGCTGGGGTTATGGCGACCTGGAAAAAGACCGCTTCAATGTCATGGGCGTGGTGGGTTACAACAAGCAGGACAGCCTGCGGGCCAAGGACCGTACCTTTACCAGCGCCTACGACCCCGGCCGTGGCCTGGACGGAACCTCCGGCACTGCGTTCCCGGCCAACTACGGCCAGAACGGGGTCAACACCAATCCGCTGGCGGGCAGCAACTGCGACGGGCCGGGCCTGGTGTCGCGTCAAGGCGTGTGCCGCTTCAGCACGCGCGAGTACATCGACTTGATTCCCGAGACCGAAAAAACCTCATTCTTTGGTCGAGCCACCGGCAAAATTACCGATGAAGACAACGTCAACCTCGAGTACTTCTTTGCGCGCAACAACAATGCCACGTCAGTCGGCCCTGCGCCCCTGAGCGGTTTGACCATGGACCCGACCTCACCCTACTACCCCGGCAATGGTGTGACGCCCGGTTCTACCATCCCCGGTTTCGACCCGACTCAACCCATTGATCTGAACTGGCGCGAAACCGCTGCCGGCGCCCGCCAATCCAAAGACCAGAACACCAGCCAGCGTCTGGTGCTGAGCTTCGACGGTGTGGCCAAGGGTTGGGATTACAACGTCGGCGCGTCGTATAACCAGAACAAAGTTGTATCCAGCCTCACCAACGGCTATATCAGCGACGCCGCCATGATCGACGGCATCGCTGACGGCATCATCAACCCGTTCGGCCCGCAAACAGCTGCCGGGCAGGCGCTGATCGATTCCAGCCGTTACCACGGCCAGTACTCCTCATCCGTAGGCCGCGTGACGGGCCTGGACGGTCGCATGAGCCGTGAAGTCGGCGACTGGTTCGGCGCAGGGCCTTCAGGCCTGGCCATCGGTGGCGAATTCCGTCAGGAGAAGTTCCACCAGAACTACGAGCCTTTCCTCGACGACGTCGGCAGCCTGGGCGTCACCTCGGAGGCCAGTGTTCAGGGCGATCGCACTGTCAAGGCGGTGTACACCGAGCTGAACGTGCCAGTGCTCGACAGCCTCGAACTGTCTGCCGCCGTGCGTCACGACAAATACAGCGACTTCGGCAACACCACCAACCCCAAATACTCGTTCCGCTACCAGCCTGTTAAAGAACTGGTGGTGCGCGGCGCCTACAGTGAAGGGTTTCGTGCACCGTCACTCTACGAGCTGTACAACACGCCCTATACCACCTACACCCAAGGCAGCTATAACGACCCAGTACTGTGCGCAGGCGGTGTCGTACAGCCCGGCGGCAACGCCGGACGTGACTGCGGCCAGCAATTTCTCAACCGCACCGGCGGCAACACCCAACTGTCACCCGAAAAAGCCCGTAACGTGACCGTAGGCTTTGTCTATCAGCCGGTGCGCAACCTGTCGGTGGGGCTTGATTTCTGGTGGATTCATATCGCCAACCAGATTGAGGAGTTCCCTGAGTCCACCGTATTCGACGAGGCAGGTACGTACGCCGACCGCTTTGTGCGCAACGCCGATGGTTCGCTGGCCTACGTGCAGACCGGCCTGGCCAACCTGGGTGCGGTTAAAACCAGCGGTGTCGACGTGTCGATGGACTACAAATTCCCCAACACCCCTTACGGCCAGTTCGGCCTGGGCCTGCAGGGCACGTATGTCTCGCGCTACGACTACCAGACCACCATTGGCGGTTCGTACACCGACCGCGCCGATGCGTTTGAAGGCACGGGCGTAATTTCACGCTGGAAGCACGTACTGAGCGGTACCTGGAACCTGGGCGCGTACCGTGCCTCGTTGGTCAACCGCTTCACCAGCGGTTATGACGACTACGACACCGAGACTCACTCCCGTGTAGCGTCTTACACGCTGTGGGACATCTCCGGCGGTTACACGTTCGACAAAACCGTGGACCTGGACGTGGGGATCAAAAACATGTTTGACCGCAACCCGCCGTTCACCAATCAAACCTACAACTTCCAGACCGGATACGATCCACGTTATGCCGATCCAATGGGCCGTACTTTCTTCGCCCGTGCCACTTACCATTTCTGAGTGAGCACCGTTGCTGGCAGACACCTGCCAGCAACGGTTTAACTGCGAAATCGCGACCCTGCCGCTGTTTAACGCGCACTGCGGCGGGGATTTTTCCAGGCAGTCAACGGTTCAACACGCGGTACAAGGAAGCCCCATGATGTCTGCATTTTTCCTGCCCCTGCTCCGCTCTCTGTGGGTACCCGTGCTGTCATGCGTGTGCCTGAGCGCTAATGCTGCGCCCAGCCAGGCCATGACGGTCTATGGTGAAGCGCCCAAATATCCAGCCAATTTCCAGCACTTCGATTTCGTCAATCCACAAGCGCCCAAAGGCGGTTCATTGACTCGATCGTCCATGGAAATCGGCCAATTCAACTACATCAGCCCTTATGTGGATCAAGGTACCGGTGTCGCGGGGATTGATCAGTGGGTGTATTCGCCTCTGGCGTTCCGTTCACTGGATGAGCCTTACACCGTCTACGGGCTGGTGGCGCAAACGATGGAGCGCGATCCTGACGGCCTGTGGGTGCGTTTTTACCTAAACCCCAAAGCCCGTTTTGCCGACGACACCCCCATCACCGCGCAAGACGTTGCTTTTACCTACAACACCCTCATGACCAAAGGCAGCCTGAGCTATCGCATGCTCTATGGCGAGGTCAAAGACGTAGTCATTGAAGGCCCGTTGCAAGTGCGCTTCGACTTCAAGAGTGACCAGAACCGTACATTGGCGCTGGACCTTGCGAGCATGCGAATTCTGCCGCAACACTGGTGGCAGAGCCGTGACTTCAGTAATGGCGGCGGCTTTGAGGCGCCGCTGGGCAGTGGCCCGTATACCGTGTCACGGGTCGACCCGGGGCGCAGCATCACCTTTGAACGCAACAAGAACTGGTGGGGCAAAGACTTGCCGGTGAGCAAGGGCCTGTACAACTTTGACCGCCTGAGCGTGAATTTCTACTCCGACACCGACGTGGCCCGCGAACTGCTCAAGGCAGGTGCCTTTGATTACAACCGCGAATTCTCGGCCACCGGTTTCAGCATCGGCTATGAAAGCCCCTCGCTAAAAGACGGTCGCCTGCAAAAAGGCATCTTTGCCAAAGATAAACCGGGTGCAGCTCAAGGCTTCGCCTTTAATTTGCAAAATCCTTTTTTCCAGGACCGCCGGGTGCGTCAGGCGCTCAGTCTGCTGTGGGATTTCGAGTGGACCAACAAACAGATGATGCGCAATTTTTATGTGCGCCAGCAGAGCTACTGGCCGAAGAGCGAAATGGCCGCCACCGCCCTGCCCGATGCCCGCGAATTGCAGATCCTCGAACCGTTGCGCGGCAAAGTCCCGGATGAAGTCTTCACCCAGATCTATGCCGCGCCCAAAACCGATGGCAGTGGCTATATCCGTGACAAACAGCTGCAAGCGCTGGCCCTGCTCAAAGAAGCCGGCTGGACGGCCCATAACAACACGCTGGTCAACGCGCAGGGCGAGCCACTGCGCTTCACCTTCCTAGACGGTCAGGGCGGCTTTGACCGCATGATCCTGCCGTATAAGCGCACCTTGTCGCAGATCGGCATCACGATGGACATCCGCAAGATCGACTCGGCCCAATATATCAACCGCCTTAACGCCCGCGACTACGACATGATCGTGGTCGGCTTCCCTCGCAACGGTCAGCCTATCGTCTCGCCGGGGCGTGAAATGTACGACATGTACGGCTCGCGCAGCGCTACCCAAGTGGGTGCTTCCAACGCCTTTGTATTGCGCGACCCGGCGGTGGACAGCTTGATTGATGGGCTGGTGCAGGCCAACAGCCGTGACGACATGGTGCATTACGCACGGGCCCTCGACCGCGTTCTGCAATGGGGCTACTACATGATTCCCAACTACTACTCGGTCGGCACCCCGACCGTGTACCAAAACCGTTTCGGCATGCCACCCTCTGGCCCCAAGTTCGATGAGGGACTGGACACCTGGTGGGAAGTCAGCAAAACCGCGCAAACCAACGCCGCGGTGAGCGGTACAACGTCGGAGGCTCAATGACATGCTGCATTACATCAGTCGACGTTTACTGCTGATCATCCCCACCTTGCTGTGCATTCTGGTGGTCAACTTTCTGATCGTGCAGGCCGCGCCCGGCGGCCCGGTGGAACAAGCCATTGCTCGTTTGCAGGGCTTTAGCGGCGCCACCGCGGGCGGTGGCTCTCGCGACATGGGTGCCAGCAGCAGTGGCGTCAGCCGTAGCAGCCGTGGCCTGGACCCGGCGCTGATTGAAGAAATCACCAAGCACTACGGCTTCGACAAGCCCATGCATGAGCGTCTATGGCTGATGCTCAAGAATTACGCGCAACTGGACTTCGGCACCAGCTTCTTTCGCGGGGCCAAGGTTACCGACCTGATCCTGCAAAAATTGCCGGTGTCCATCTCACTGGGCTTATGGGCCACCCTGATCACTTACCTTATTTCAATCCCGCTGGGCATCCGCAAAGCCATCCACAACGGCAGTGCGTTCGATGTCTGGACCAGCACCGCGATCATCATCGGCTACGCCATGCCAGCGTTCCTGTTCGCCATTTTGCTGATCGTGGTGTTTGCTGGCGGCAGTTACGTCAGCTGGTTTCCGGTACAGGGCATGGTCTCGGAAAACTTCGACAGCCTGAGTTTTTTCGGCAAGATTGGCGACTACCTGTGGCACATGGTGCTGCCCGTTTCAGCGCTGGTGATTGGTGGGTTTGCCACGCTGACCATCCTCACCAAAAACAGCTTCCTCAACGAAATCAGCCGCCAATACGTGGTCACTGCCCGAGCCAAGGGCCTGACCGAAAGCCGTGTGCTGTATGGCCACGTGATGCGCAACGCCATGCTGCTGGTGGTGGCCGGGATTCCACAGGCGCTGATCGAAGTGTTCTTTGCCGGTTCCTTGCTGATCGAAACCATCTTCAACCTCGACGGTATTGGGCGCATGAGCTACGAAGCCGCCGTGTCACGTGACTACCCGGTGGTGTTCGGCACCCTGTTTCTGTTCACCCTGTTCGGCCTGTTGATCAAGCTGATTGGGGACCTGTGCTACACGCTGCTCGATCCCCGTATTGATTTCTCGGCGAGGACTGCCTGATGTTTACCCTCTCTCCTCTGGGCCGACGCCGCCTCAAGCACTTCAAAGCCAACCGCCGCGGCTGGTGGTCGTTATGGATCTTCGTGGCATTGTTTGTGGTGTGCCTGGGCGGCGAACTGATCGCCAACGACAAACCGCTGGTGGTTCATTACAAAAACCACTGGTACTTTCCGATCATTTCCAACTACGTCGAAACCGACTTTGGCGGGGAGCTACCCTTCGAGCCTGACTACAGCAGCGAGTATGTGCGCAAGCTGATTACCGATCAGGGCGGCTGGATGTTATTTGCACCCATCCCGTTCAGCTACGACACGGTCAACTACGACCTCACGCAACCCGCCCCCAGCCCGCCGAGCGCCACCAACTGGCTGGGCACTGACGATCAGGCCAGGGACGTGCTGGCACGGGTGATATTCGGTGCGCGCATTTCCATCCTGTTTGCCTTGATCCTGACTGCCATCAGTGCCGTGGTGGGCATTACCGCCGGCGCCTTGCAAGGTTTCTACGGCGGGCTGGTCGATCTGTTTGGCCAAAGGGTGCAGGAAATCTGGGCCGGGCTGCCGGTGCTGTACCTGCTGATCATTCTGTCCGGCTTTGTCGCGCCGAGTTTCTGGTGGTTGCTGGGCATCATGGCGCTGTTCAGCTGGCTCGCGCTGGTGGACGTGGTGCGCGCCGAGTTCTTGCGTGGCCGCAGCCTGGAATACGTCAAGGCCGCGCGAGCCTTGGGCTTGACCGACGGCGCACTGATGCGACGGCACATTCTGCCCAACGCCATGACCTCCACCCTGACCTACCTGCCCTTCATTCTGACTGGCGCCATCGCCACCCTCACCGCCCTGGACTTCCTGGGTTTCGGCATGCCACCGGGCACCGCCTCGCTGGGCGAACTGATCGGTCAGGCTAAACGCAACCTGCAAGCGCCGTGGCTAGGCCTGACCGCGTTTTGTGCGTTGGCATTGATCCTGTCGCTGCTGGTATTTATCGGTGAAGCCTGCCGCGATGCCTTCGACCCACGGACTTGAATAATGAGCACTGAAATGAGCGAAAACCTGATTGAAATACGCGACCTGCGGGTTGGTTTTGGCGGCAAGGAAGTGGTTCACGGCATCAACCTCGACATCCGCCGCGGCGAGTGCCTGGCGCTGGTGGGTGAGTCGGGCTCCGGCAAGTCCGTGACCGCGCACTCAATCCTGCGCCTGCTGCCCGGCAAGGATGTGCAGACACAAGGCAGTATCCGCTATGGCGGGTTAGATTTGGTGACGGCCAGCGATAGCCAATTGCGCAGCCTGCGCGGCAACCGGATCGCGATGATTTTTCAAGAACCGATGACCTCGCTCAACCCGCTGCACACCGTGCAAAAACAGATCAGCGAAATTCTCATCACCCACAAAGGGCTGAAAAACCGCGCTGCTCGCGCCCGCACCCTTGAACTGCTGGAACTGGTCGGCATACGTGACCCGCAACAACGCCTCAACGCCTACCCGCATCAGCTGTCCGGTGGTCAGCGGCAACGGGTGATGATTGCCATGGCGCTGGCTAACGAGCCGGAACTGTTAATCGCCGACGAACCGACCACGGCGCTGGACGTGACCGTGCAACAGAAAATTCTTGAGCTGCTGATCGACCTGCAGCAGCGTCTGGGCATGTCGTTACTGCTGATCAGCCATGACCTTAACCTGGTGCGTAAAATCGCCCAGCGCGTGTGCGTGATGCGCGGTGGCGAAATTGTCGAGCAAGCCAGTTGCCAGAACCTGTTCCGTGAGCCCAAGCACCCCTATAGCCGCATGTTGATCGAAGCCGAGCCCAGCGGTCATCCGGTCAGCAGCGAATACCGACATAACCTGCTGCAAGTTGACAACCTCAAAGTCTGGTTCCCGTTGCCCAAGCCTTTGTTCAGCCGTGAGCGGCAATACATCAAAGCGGTAGACGGGGTCAGTTTTGAACTAAAAAAAGGCCGCACCCTTGGCATCGTCGGGGAGTCTGGCTCAGGCAAATCCACCTTGGGTCAGGCGATATTGCGGCTGGTGGACAGCGAGGGCGACATTCGCTTCGCCAACAAACACCTGAACCTGCTCAACCAGAACCTGCTGCGTCCTTTACGCAGGCAAATGCAGGTGGTCTTTCAAGACCCGTTTGGCAGCCTCAGCCCGCGCATGTCTGTGCAGCAAATCATCAGCGAGGGCTTACTGGCCCACGGTATAGGCACCGTGCAAGAACGCGAGGCGGCGGTTATTCGTGTCTTGCAGGAAGTGGGGCTCGACCCGGAGAGTCGCCATCGTTACCCCCACGAATTTTCCGGAGGCCAGCGCCAACGGATCTCAATCGCCCGTGCGTTGATCATGGAACCGGCGTTGATCTTGCTGGACGAACCCACCTCGGCGCTTGACCGCACGGTACAGAAACAAGTGGTTGACCTGCTGCGAGACCTGCAAGCCCGGCATGGCCTGACGTACCTGTTTATCAGCCATGACCTGGCCGTGGTGCATGCACTGGCTCACGACATGATTGTGATCAAGGATGGCAAAGTGGTGGAGCAAGGGGATGCGCATTCGATCTTTGCAAACCCGCAACATCCCTATACGCGGGAGTTGTTGCAAGCCAGCAGTTTGAAAGTGCCAGAACGGGCGGTGGACGCCGTATTGGCATAACGGTAAAACGCAAGTGCAAGTGCAGTGTTCCTGCTCTTGCTCTTGCCTTGCTCTTGTAGCCGCTGTCGAGGAACGAAGGCTGCGATCGGTGGCGCTGACGTCATAAATCCATCGCCAATCACTCAATAACCCCATCCAATACTCGATTAATCCTACGCAACTCCCGCTCTTGGCCTTTGAATCACCAGAGGTGTCCTACATCCAGCGTGCATCTGTGGTTGTTACCTTCGCGACCTACTGAGTTCTGACCCGATTCAGACCTCCCTCGCGCAAGGAATCTCTATGCCTCGCTCACTGTCCCGGCTTCCATTCATCCCGAAAGCTACATCCCCGCTCGAACAACCGCCTGCACAGCCCTTCGCAAACGAGAGTTGTGGGGGATGCATGCCAACAAAATTGAGTTATCTGCGAGTGAGAATTTCAAGTATTGGAATGATCAAATGGATAAAAACTGGAAAGCGAGGATAAAAGGCACGCCCCTCAAGTCACATCTCCAGCGCTTCTGGGACATAACAACACCCTATAGTCCTGCATTTACGGTGGACTAATGCGCGCATTAATTAGTATTGCCTTAGCTTTGTTTTTGACTTCCGGAGTTTCAGTGATGGCCGACCCTAAAACTTTTATATGCGCCCATGAAAAAGACAACTTACCCTCACTTGACCCTTTGGCAGATGCTTGGTACAGAGAAGCCGTACTGTTAGCAAAGCCGGACACTTTACGACCTTGGGATCGCATAGTTGAACTTTATAGCAAAGCAGTTGAGCGCGATCACTGGAAGGCTATGCATAACCTCGCAGCTCTATACCGCACCGGTTGGCCCGGAGGTGTAGAAAAAGACACCCAAAAGGCTATCGACCTATACCAGCGCATGATTGATCTTGATATCCCACAAGGTTTTTATAATATGGGGGCTATGATTGGGAACAGAGCTGGAGTTAAAAATCCAGCCACAGATGGCCTCACATTTTTGGACAAGGCCGCGAGAATGGGCAATCCGGCTGCACTTACAGAACTCGGCAAGCAATACATATATATAGGCAATAAAGACGCGCTCGGACTAGAATATACGCAATGTGCTGCAGATCAAGGGTATGGACAAGCCTACTACGAGCTAGGCTCTTATTACGAAATCGTCAAAAGCAACTTTCCCATCGCCCTTAATAACTACCAAAAAGGCTTATCACTTGGCAATGATAGTTCAGCGCGAACAATGAAAAACCTGTTCTGCAAAACTACACCCCCACATGAAGCTATGTGGTACATGCCAAACGACGACTTGTATGAGGTTTATAACGACTACTACCTAAAGCTCCTGGCAAACCCCGAGCTTAAATTCCCAGACCTTATTAAAGACCACCCCCTCCCACCCCACCCAACCCAACCCAGGGTTATGAAGCAGACAGACCGAACTGGAAGCCAGATCAGTAGCAATCTTTTTGAATATCTAGGCCCGGGAAATATCATGGTTACACTCACGATCCGATTCCCGGCCGTGCACCGCACAGATGAGTTAAGGCATTCAGTGCTTATCCGCGACTGCGTGAATGCCCTTCTTCCCCTTTGACCGGCAACACCGCATCTACCGAATTCCTCCACCACGCCTGGCTGGCCAGACCGTCCTGTATCTTCTGCTCTTGAAGAGCCAACGATGCCTGCCACACACGCATTTTTTCATCGATAACCTGCGCCAGTACCTTCTCCTGGCGCATCACGGCAAAGAGCTCTTGCTGGATGCGATCAAGGTTTTGCTCGGCCAGCTTCAACTCACGCACCTGCAAGTTATTCATGGCATGCAAAGTCGCCTTGTATTGCTGCACGTTATGGCGCTGCAAGGGCGTGCTGGTAACACTGTTGACGTCGCACAGCCGGGTCAGCGCGGCAATGTTATTGCGATAACGCTGGCAGAGATTTTGCTGATACGTCACCCGGCCCATCACCTGACGCACTTGCAGGGCTCGCAACCCAGCCAGCCGGTTAAGCACTCTGATGCGGTCCTTCATGCCTGACGCACTCCCCTACCCATGCCTTACCTGACAATGCTTTGCAGCGTTTCGATGCAGGCTTTCAGCTCTGCGCTGGCGCCTACGTCCTGACGCAAAAAACGCTCGATGTTGGGCGCCAGTTTCACCGCACGATCCGTGCCGGGGTCCATGCCCGGTGTATAGCCACCCAACGGAAGCAACTCCCTGATACCGTCATACAGACTGGCGTATTCCTTGAACTGGCGGGCGGCGTTGAGGTGTTTTCGGTCAGTGATCTGGCTCATGCAACGGCTCACGGAAGCCGCCACATCAATGGCCGGGTAATGACCGACATCAGCCAGCTTGCGCGACAACACAATATGACCGTCGAGGATGGCACGGGCACAGTCGACAATCGGATCTTGATGATCATCGCCTTCGGCCAGCACGGTATAGAGCGCACTCAAGCTGCCTGTCGCGCACTCGCCGTTGCCTGCACTTTCGACCAGTTCGGGCAGCATCCCGAACACTGAAGGCGGATAGCCTTTGGTCGCAGGCGGCTCGCCAAGCGCCAGGGCAATTTCACGCTGAGCCATGGCATAGCGCGTCAGGGAGTCCACCAGTAACAACACGTCATGCCCCTGATCACGAAAGTAAGCCGCAATGCTGTGGCACAACTCGGCGGCTTTGAGGCGCATTAACGGTGACTCGTTGGCCGGAGCCACTACCACCACGGCTTTGCGCAACCCCTCTGGACCAAGCGAATGCTGAATGAATTCCTGAACTTCACGACCCCGCTCACCGATCAACCCGACCACCACTACATCAGCCTTGGTCTGCCGGGTGATCATGCCCAGCAATACGCTCTTGCCCACACCGCTACCGGCAAACAAGCCCACACGCTGACCTTTGCCCAGTGTCAGCAAGGCGTTGATTGCGCGCACACCCACGTCCAAGGGCTCGGTAACCGGCTGGCGCTTGAGCGGACTGACCTTGGGCAGCTCGGTGGTGAGGGTATCTCGCCCGCTCAGTTTGCCCCCCTCATCCATCGGCTCCCCCAGCCCGTTGAGGACCCGGCCCAGCCAGGACTCATCAATTTGCAAGGCGGCATCATCACGGGCCGGGAACACGCGCGAACTGGAACTCAAGCCCAAGGGCTTTTTAAAGGGCATCAGGTAAGTGATGTCGCGATTGAAACCCACCACCTGCGCATCCAGCAGGCTGCCATCGGCCTGTTCGATGTAGCAGCGTTGACCCGTCACCCGCTGGCAGCCAATGCTTTCGAGCAACATGCCCGACATGCGTACCAGCCTGCCGCTGACCTTGGCCAGTTGCACGGCGTCCAATGAGCGTAACGCCTCATCCAGCTTGAACCGTTTGAGCACAGGTTATTCCTCAATCAGGTGCAGGTGCTCGCTGAGGGTCGACACACAGGCATCCAGCCGCTGCTGGCAGCCGACATCGACCTCCGCTTGAGGGGTGACGATGCGGCACTCGCCCAAGGCCAGGGTGTCATCGGCCACCAGACGCCAGGCGGCGGCGCGATCGGGCGCCAAATCCTTGATGCGGGCAAATTCTTGCGGGTGCAACTGGATGTGCACGTCTTCAGACTCCAGCGCCATGCCTGACAACGCCTCTTCGGCCAGGGTCAGCAGTTGCATGGGGCTCAAGGTCAATTCGCAGCGGATCACCTGTTCACTGACCTTCTTCACCAGTGCCAGCAGTTCTTCACGGCGTTTGCGCTCGAACTCGGCCATAAAAGTGCGCAACAGATTATTCGTCGCTTGCAGCGGCTCACTGGCTTGATCGAATGCCAGACGGCCATCGCGTTGCCCTTGAACCAGCCCTTGCTTGAGCCCTTCCTCATGGCCCGCAGTGAAGCCCTGCTGATGGCCTGACTCACGACCTTGTGCCAGACCTTCCAGATAGCCTTTTTCATTGCCCTCCTGAAAACCCTCGGCGATGGCCCGCTGAAACGCAATCGGATCATTGATCAGCGCTTGCGCTTCAAGGTCAGGCAAAGGCGAAAATCGATATGGCCGCCACTCAACACTGGCGCCTTTTACCACTTTGATCGACACGCGCTACCCCTCACTCAACCGTTTGCTCACGGAATAACTGCACAGGCAAACCGCCTTCAGTCGCCATTTCACGGACAATGGCCATGATTTCTTTGCGCACTTGTTCTACGCGACTGCGGGGCACCGGCCCCTGCCTGCGGGTCTGGGCTTCCATCTGCTGCATCTGGCGGCGCGGCATCGCGCCTTGTATCGCCTTGACCAATGCCGGTTCTGCACCCTTGAGCGCAACCACCCATTCGCTCAACGGGATGGCTTCGAGCAAGGTTTGCAGCACGTCCTGGGTTTGCCGGGAGAGGATGAAGAAGTCATACATCTCATCTTCAATGCGCTCCACCAGCGTTGTGTCCTGAGCACGCAGCAGTTCAAACATCTGCTCGCGGTCGCCCTTGTAACGGTTAAGGATATCGGCCGCCTGCTTGACCCCGCGAACTTGGGAGCCTTGGGTGGACAGCACCGACAGGCTTCGTTCGATCAGTTGCTCCAGTTCCTTGATCACATCGCTGTTGATTTCGCTGAGGTTGGCGATGCGATACAAGAGTTCGTCGCGGCGCCAGTCCGGCATGTGTTCAAGCACTTCGCTGGCCATGCCCGGCGGCAGAAAGGCCAGAAAAACGGCCTGCATTTGCGCATGTTCATTGGCGATCAGGGTAGCGAACTGTTTGGGATCAACCCATTCCAGCTTGACCATTTTTGCCCGTATTTCTTCGCCATAGATGCTGTCCAGCAGGCTGCGGGTGATGTCACTGCCCAAGGCTTTGCCGAGCATGCCCGACAGGTAGCTGCGCGAGGCGCCCTTGATGCTGCTTTGCTCTTTGTAGTCATCAAAAAACCGGCAGATGACTTCCGACACCATCGGTTGTTTGACATTACTGAGGCGGGCCATCGCCTGGCTGATAATCACAATTTCTTCGCGGGAGAAATGCTTGAGCACTCCCGCACACACGCCGTCACCCATGCTCAGCATGAGAATGGCCGCTTGTTCGAGTGAACTCATGCTGCGGTTCTGCGCCGTACGTGCGCGCAGCTCCTGCATGACGTCAGTTGGACGAGGGGAGACTGCTTTCATTGCGACCTATCCATTGTTTGATCACTTCCGACACGCGTTCGGGGTCATTTTCAGCCAGCATCTGCAAGTGTTCGACCTGTAACTCAAGCCCCGATCCCGCCGCAGGCAGTTGAATTTCAGACAGCGGGTTCAGTTCGCCCAGCATGCTGGGTCTGTTCTCGGCAGCCAGGCTTGCAGGCAGCGCCCGTTCAGCACTCTCGCTGCCCACCTTCAGCGGGTCATGCCCCTGCAGGCTTTGCGCCTGCGAGCGCCCCATCAAGCGGGACAGTGCCGGACGCACCACCAGGAACAGCAGCAATAAACTGACAAGCGCGATCACGCCCAGTTTGACCAGCTCAAGGAACGTCTCCTGCTGCCACCAGACGGGAGGAGCGACAGACAGGTCTGACGCTGCAAAAGGGAACACGCTCAAGGTCAGGACATCGCCGCGGGCGGCGTTGAACCCCACCGCACTTTTTAACATCGCCTCCAGCTCTGCACGGGCGGCAGGCGGCCAGCCGCCATCCGCCTCAGTGCTGCCATTGAGCACGACGGCAATGCTTTGGCTGCGCACGTTGAAGGGAGCGTGTTTGACGTGGGTGACGCTCTGGTCGTAATCCAGTTTGCGATTCGACTCTTTGCGCAGTGAAGTGGCGCCCTTGTCCGCAGTTGCCGGCGGTGTGCCGACCGCAGACGCCGCCCCGCCGGAAGGCGGGACCGGGCGGTTGCTGAGCGACCCGGGCACGCCCAGCGCCAACTGGTCGAGCACGCTTTCATCGCGCAGCTCTTCGTTGCGCACGTGTGGGGTAGCACCGAACGCCTGAACGGTTTCTTCTTTCTGGCTGAAGTCGATGTCGGCAGCCACGCTTATCCGGTAATTGCCATTACCCAAGATAGGCGCCAGCACCTGTTCGGCATTGCCCGTGATCCGCTGCTGATAGTCCTCGACCTGCTGGCGGCTCTGCTGCGGCCCGGTATCGCCCTCCGTGAGGCCACGGGATAAAAGCGTGCCGTACTGGTCCACCACACTCACGTCTGCGACCTCAAGCTTGGGGACGCTGTTGGCCACTAGACGGGCAATCGCACCGACCTGTTCAGGGTCGAGTTTGCTGCCCGCGTTCATTTGCACCATCACCGAGGCCTTGGCAGGGTCACGATTACTGATGACGAATGAATTGCTCTCTTGCAGCGCCAGGTGAACGCGCGCGCTATCAATCCCCTTCAGGCTCATGATGGTGCGGGCCAACTCGCCTTCCAGGCTGCGCTTGAGCCGCACATCCTGCACAAACTGGCTGGTGCCCAGCGGCTCGTCCTTATCGAACAGACCGTAACCGACCGGTACTGCCACCTGCACACCTTTGGCACTGAGCAACATGCGCGCACGGGCAAGGTCAGTGTCCCGGACCATAATCTGGCCGCTTTGCGGATGCAGCTGGTAAGCGATTTGATCGGCATCCAGCACCTGCATCACCTGTGCCGCAGGATACGCTTCGCCCGCACCATAGAGCGGGCGCAATGAGCCCTGGTCGCGCCACAGGTACAACACCGCGCTGATCGCCAGCAACGCCGCGACACCGGCCATCAAACCCAACGCAACTCGCGGATCAAGTTTGAACCCGGCGAGCAGCGCCTTGAATTTTTCGTTGATTGTTTGCAGCACGTCAGCACTCATTGTCGTTACACCGGCATTCTCATCACGTCATCAAATGCCGTGGTCAATTTATTGCGCACTTGCAACAACGCACTGAACGCTACGCTCGCTTTCTGGCTTTCTATCATCGCGCCTGCGAGGTTGTCGCTCAGCCCGCTGTCCACAGCGGCCATCGCGTTACTCGCCACATGCTGCTGTGCGTCGACAGCTTTCAGTGCCTGATCGAAGGCCAGGCCAATGCCTGTTTCAGCGCCCTGATCAAACACGGCTGAGGGTTGGATGACGGGGGTGTGCAGCAGGCTTGTGGCCTGTTCCATCTGGCCCAACATCTGTTGCTGGACGCTCTGGATTGAGGTCATGAGGAAAGTCTCCATCGCTATGGCCAAGGGAAGTTGAATGTAAAGGGAAGGCTCAAACCGGCACCCGTACGCCTTGATCGCGCATGGCGCTCAGGCGGTATCGCAGGGCTCGCGGGGTCATGCCAAGGCTTTGCGCGGCCTTGCTTTTGTGGCCGTCGCATTTGCGGATGGCATCCAGCACATGCTGGTATTCGGCCCATTTACCCGTTGCACGCAAGGCGGCCTTGCCGTGGGACAAGGGGTTGTCGGGCAAAGCGGCAACGGTGTTTTGCAAGGGGCTGCAAAGCCCCAGGTCGCGGGGTTGAATAAAGAGTCCTTTGCGCAACACCAACGCGCGTTGCAGCGTGTTTTCAAGCTCACGCACATTACCCGGCCAGTCGTGCTGCAAGAGCACCTGACACGCCTCGTCAGTGAGCAGGTCATCGCGATGTTCCTGCGCCGCGTACTGGTCAATAAAGCGTCTGGCCAAGGCCAGAATGTCCTCTTGGCGCTCACGCAACGGGGTGATATGCAAGGGGAGCACATCCAGGCGGAACATCAAGTCGGCACGAAACCGGCCCGCGGCCACTTCAGCGCCAAGGTCACGGTTGGTGGCGGCAATAATGCGCACATTCAGAGCGATTTCCTTTTGTCCGCCGAGCCGTTCGACCCGCTGTTCCTGGAGCACGCGCAGCAATTTGGCTTGCAAACCCAAGGGCAATTCACCGATTTCATCCAGCAACAGCGTGCCGCCATTGGCCATTTCGAACTTGCCCGGCTGCACGCTGACAGCTCCGGTAAAGGCTCCGCGCTCGTGGCCAAACAACAACGATTCGAGCATTTGCTCAGGGATGGCAGCGCAATTGACGGCCACAAAGGGAGCACTGTCAGCGGAGGAAAACCGATGGATGTAGCGTGCCAACATCTCTTTTCCGGTGCCCGTTTCGCCCGTGATAAGGATCGGCGCCCGGGTGCCCGCCAGCCGCTGGGCCATCGCCAACAGGCGTCGACTGGCCGTTGAACAGGAGACAAAACTGTCCTGCACACTGGCCGAAGCGGCTTGACGCTCCAGCACAGCCTTTATCTGAGACGCACAGAACGGGGCTAACAGGTAATCGACACAACCGCTGTCCATCAAGGCCGCCGCCCTGTCCTGCTCGGCATATTCGACAACGGGAATCACACTGATATGCGCTGCGCGACGAATCAAATGAACCACATCGGCCTGCAATAACTGCGGGTTATAACCGCTGACCAAAATAAACACCAACGTGGCGCTTGTGAGCGAGGACGGCGCAAGTTGCTCACAACTTTCATGGCACTCAACCGTGCACTGTAGTTGTGTCAAACTGTCGACCAGTTTTGAATAGCCACGGCACTCCGGGTGCCCGACAACAATGACAGCCGACGACTGTGTCGCTGTTTTAGAGTGCCCAACACTGGAATAACTCAACGCACTATTGACTGATCTCACCGTAAGTCCCTGCTCTATAAATCGCCGTGCTTCAGGCGGCTGACAGACATGCCCGAAGGCAGATTCATGACACTTTTATTGCGCTGCGCCGTACTGAACAGGTAGATGAGTGTTTGACAGCGACGACGCTGGCAAACATTACCCCGAGCCCCCAAGCGCTGAAAAATCATGAATCATCAAATCTTCGCCGGGCTTATCAAGCCCTTGTCAAATAGGCCTTTTGATAGTTTTTGATTAGCCTGCCCCGCCCATAAGCGTTAGTTTTTGCCACATTCAGTGACCCTCCCGGCGGTACTCAGAGAATGTTGCAATCACCATGACGCCTCACACAAAAGTTCAGCACTCGGTGCCCGTTGAAGTGCTCACGTTTTTAAAGCCTGAGAAACTCGGGCGGCACTACCACAAAGTGCCTGACTATATAAAAGGGATGACTAACAAGTATGCCCGGGTTATTCCTGATTATTTTCTGAGCCAGTACCGAATCAACAGTGATTTGCAGCACGTGCGTATTCACGAACACTTTACCCGGGCGCCCGATTGTCGCTATCACACTGAAATCGGCACGTTAGGTTTTAGTATTGATCGCCCTCTGTTGGCCGAGTTACTTGAAAGTTATTACGGCGGCATTAGTCCGACCAGCCAGAATGACCCTCCGGTCAGTGCGTCGGAAACCCGCCTGCTCGCCAGAATGGGTATCGACCTTTGCCGGATATGCGCGCGGATGCTCAACGGGGGGACACCCTTGCAGCACATTGACGACGCGGTCAGTACCTATGAAGAGATTCACTGGGGCTATTGCGTCGAGTTTGTGTTTGGCAACCTGGAAGCGGGGGTCGACGCCTCGGTCCATCTGTTTCTCGACACCCACGCCGTTGACGAACTGACCCGCCATCTCAGCGAACCTGCCCCGGCACTCACGGCGCAACCCGACGAACAGCGTATTAGCCAATTGCCAGTGCGCCTGGATTGCGTACTGGCCCGCCTGCAAATGCCATTGGTCAGCGTTCTGGCGTTGAACGTCGATGACATTGTGATGGTGCGTTTGCTGGAGCGCTGCGAGGTGCACATCAAGCAGCAAAAGTTGTTCTACGCAACCCTCGCCGAAGATGACGGGGCCTTGTATTTAACCTCACTGGACAGTGTCAAAAGCCCATGAACACCTCCCTTAGCGATACCGAACTGGACAGCTTGCTCGATGATACTCAGCTTGACCTCGAGCAAGGGCCTGCCCTGCCCGCCCCTCCTGCCCGTGAACCATTGCCCCAGCAGGACTTGAAGTTCTTCGGCAAGATCCCGGTCAACGTGACCCTTGAGGTGGCCTCTACCGACATCACGTTGCGCGAGTTGATGGACGTGGACATCAGTAGCGTAATTGCCCTCGACAAACTGGCGGGAGCGCCGCTGGACGTGAAGGTCAACGGCGCCCTCTTTGCCAAGGCCGAGGTGGTGGTGGTCAATGGCAACTATGGCCTGAGGATTGTTGAGCTGTGTGGCTCAACCCTCAGTGATCTGAGCGGATGAGCCGGTTCAAGCAGGTCGCCCGGTGCTGCCTGTTGCTGCTCACGGTGCTGATGCCGATGCCCGCCGTGGCCGCCAGCGGTGACATTTCGCTGTTCAGCCTCAATGACAGCGAAACAGGCCAGGTGCTGAGCATCAAGCTGCAGATCTTGATCATGATGACCCTGCTGGGTTTTCTGCCTGCCATGCTCATGATGATGACCAGCTTTACCCGCTTCATCATCGTGCTGGCCATTTTGCGCCAGGCGCTTGGCTTGCAGCAAAGCCCGCCCAACCAGATTTTGATCGGCATTGCCCTGTGCCTGACCATGCTGGTGATGCGCCCCGTGTGGATGGAGATCTACAGCGAGGCCTATGAACCTTTTCAAAGCGACCAGATATCCATGGAACAAGGCCTCGAAGTCGCCAAGAAGAGCATCAGCGGTTTCATGCTGGCGCAAACCAACAAGGCATCGCTTGAAACCATGGTGGCGCTGGCCAACGAGCCTTTGCCACAAAACCTGGAAACCCTGGATTTCTCTTTGCTGCTCCCGGCCTTCGTGCTCAGCGAGGTCAAGGCCGCTTTTCAACTGGGCTTCATGATTTTCTTGCCGTTTCTGGTGATTGATCTGGTGGTGGCCAGTGTACTGATGGCAATGGGCATGATGATGCTCTCGCCCATGATGATTTCACTGCCCTTCAAGCTGATGGTGTTTGTGTTGGTCGACGGCTGGGCGCTATTGGTGGGCACCCTGACCTCCAGTATTCAACCCTTTGGAGGTGGCTGATGCTGACCCCGGAAATCGCCGCAGGCCTTGTCAGCAATGCGATACAGATCACCGCACTGATTGTCTGCGTGCTGGTGGTACCGAGCCTGCTAGGGGGCTTGGTGGTTAGCGTGTTTCAAGCCGCGACCCAGATCAATGAGCAAATGCTCAGCTTCTTGCCGCGCCTGCTGATCACCCTCGGGATGCTGATTTGGGGCGGCAACTGGATCTTGCGTACCCTCAGCGACCTGTTTATCGAAACCTTCAAGCAAGCCGGAACATTGGTGGGTTGACCATGCACGCAACTGAGCCGCTGTTCCAGGCCAGTCAGTATTTGCAGGCCTTGCAGGGTTACTGGTGGCCTTTTTGTCGGTTGATGGCCGTGTTCAGCATGGCGCCGCTGTTCAATCACAAGGCCATGTCGCGAAAAATCCGTGTGTTGCTGGCACTGGTCATTACGGCGGCCGTGGGCGCCGCGTTGCCGACAGTGCCCCAGATTGACCCCTTGTCTGCCCGTGGTGTGATGACCGCCCTGGAGCAGATCGCCTTCGGCCTGATGCTCGGGCTGACCCTGCAACTGGTGTTCACAGTGTTCAGCGTGGTCGGCGAGGTGGTGTCGTCGCAAATGGGCATGAGCATGGCCCGCTACAACGACCCGATAAACGGGGTGTCCTCGTCCTCCATCGTTTACCAACTGTATTTCGTGTTGCTGGCCTTTCTGTTTTTGGCCATTGACGGGCACCTGCTGGTGCTGAGTGTGCTGTTCAAAAGTTTCAGTCACTGGCCGGTGGGCAGCGGCCTGAACTATCACAGCTACACCCTGTTTATCAAAGCCATTGCCTGGGTGTTCAGCGCCGCCGTGTTACTGACCCTGCCGATGGTGTTCTGCATGGTGCTGGTGCAGTTCTGCTTTGGCCTGCTGAACCGTATTTCCCCGTCCATGAACCTGTTTTCACTGGGGTTCCCGATCACCATTGTGGTCGGCCTGCTGTGCATTTACATGACCATCCCTAACCTGCCGGAACACTACTTGCACCTGACCCGCGAGTTGCTGGACAACATCGGCCTGATGATGGAGGACGGTCAAGGTGGCCAATGACAGCACCCAGGAAAAGACCGAAGAAGCCTCGCAGCAAAAGCTGCGCAAAAGCCGCGAGGACGGCCAGGTCACGCGCTCCAAGGACCTTTCCACCACGGTGTCGCTGCTGGTGACGCTGTTTATCCTCAGGCTCACCTTTGAGCGCTTTTATCAGGGGTTTCAGGACAGTTTTCGCATTTCGTTTTTGAACCTCAACTGGAGCGAGATCACCCAGCACGACCTCACCCTGATACTGGCTCACAACCTCGGTTTGTTTATCCAGATGCTCGCCCCCTTGCTGCTCACCAGCGTTTTGGTGGTGGTGTTTTCGCTGGTCCCGGGCGGGTGGGTATTTGTGGCCAAAAACTTCGCGCCAAAATTCAGCAAGCTCAATCCTGTTACCGGGCTGGGCCGGATAGTCTCCAAGCAGAACTGGATTGAACTGATCAAGTCGATGCTCAAGATCGCCTTGTTGATTGCCGTGGCCTGGACGCTGATCAGTGATGCCGTGCCGCACCTGATTGCGCTGCAACGCACCAGTTTGCTGACCGCCATCGGCACCTCTTTCAGAATTCTGTTTGATACCTTGCTGGCGCTGATGGGCATCTTCGTGGTGTTCGCCGCCATCGACATCCCGATCCAAAAGTATTTCTTTCTTAAAAAGCTGCGCATGACCAAGCAGGAGCGCAAGGAAGAACATAAAAATCAGGAAGGCCGTCCCGAGGTCAAAGCGCGGATCAAACAGATTCAGCGCCAGATTTCTCAGCGCCAGGTCAGCCACGTGATGAAGACCGCTGACGCCGTGATCGTCAACCCACAGCACTACGCCGTGGTGCTCAAATACGACATCAAAAAAGCCCAGGCCCCTTACGTGGTGGCAAAAGGCGTCGACGAGATGGCCTTGTACATCCGCACGATGGCGGCCGCCAACGCGCTGGAGGTGCTGGAGATACCGCCGCTGGCCCGGGCGATTTACTTCAGCACACAGATCAACCAACAGATTCCGAGCCCGCTGTATGCCGCCGTGGCACACGTGCTGACCTACATCCTGCAACTAAAAGCCTACAAAAGCGGCCTGCGCGCCAAGCCGCAACTGCCCGACAACCTCCCTATTCCAGAACGCATGGCGAACAAGGCGTAATCATGAACGTACTGCACACCCTCCTGCCGACACTTCGCAGCGGACGTATCGGCATCCCGGTGGTGATCCTGTCCATTCTGGCGATGATCATCTTGCCCTTGCCGCCCTTGCTGCTGGACGTGTTGTTCACGTTCAACATTGCCATGGCGGTGCTGGTATTGATGGTCAGCGTGTCCTCGAAAAGCCCGCTGGATTTTTCGCTGTTCCCCACCGTGATTCTGGTCACAACCCTGTTGCGCCTGACCCTTAACGTAGCGTCTACCCGTATTGTGCTGCTCGAAGGCCATACGGGCACGGGCGCAGCCGGCAAAGTGATTGAGGCCTTCGGTGAGGTGGTGATCGGCGGCAACTTTATTGTCGGCATGATCGTATTTGTGATCCTGATGATCATCAACTTCATGGTGGTGACCAAAGGCGGCGAGCGTATTTCCGAGGTAACAGCGCGCTTCACCCTGGACGCCCTGCCCGGCAAGCAAATGGCGATCGATGCCGACCTCAATGCCGGTCTGATTACCCAGGATCAAGCCAAACAGCGCCGCCAGACCATCGCCAAGGAAGCCGACTTCTACGGTGCAATGGACGGCGCTTCGAAGTTTGTACGCGGTGATGCGATCGCTGGCATCCTGATCCTCACCATCAATCTGTTTGGCGGTTTTGCCATTGGCATGTTCGTTTACGACTTGCCTGCCGGGCTGGCTTTCAAACAGTACGCGTTGTTGACCATCGGCGACGGTCTGGTGGCGCAAATCCCGGCGTTGCTGCTGTCAACCGCCGCAGCCCTGATCGTGACGCGTATCAATGAGTCCGCCGAAATCACCACCCAGGTGCGCCGACAGTTGCTGGCATCCCCCAGTCTGCTGTACACCGTAGCCGGCATTCTGCTGGTGCTGGGCATTGTGCCGGGCATGCCGCATCTGGCCTTTCTCAGCTTTGCCGCGGTGGTGGCCGGGCTGGCGTGGTGTGTCTCGCGCTATCAATCACCGACAGAGGCGCAAGAACTCGACGCGGTCAGCGCACTCAGCGAATCCATGCAGCACGAGCGTGCCCACACTTTGGCGTGGGAAGACATTCCTCACGTTGAACGGCTGTCAGTGTCTCTGGGCTACAAATTGGTCGGGCTGGTCAACGAAGCAGCGGGCGCACCGTTGACACACCGGGTGCGCGGGTTGCGCCAGTCTTTGTCAGAAAACCTGGGGTTTCTGTTGCCTGAAATCCACATGCGCGACAGTTTGCGACTCAAAGCGGCCTATTACGCGATCCATATCAACGGCGAGCAGATCGAGGGCGCCGAGGTGCATGCAGACCACCTGATGGCGATTGCCTCAGCGCAGTTGTATGGCGAAATCGATGGCATCCTGGGTATTGATCCGGCTTATAAAATGCCGGTGGTATGGATCAAGCCTGCCGATAAAAGTCGGGCGCTCAACCTCGGTTATCAAGTGGTGGATTGCGCGGGCGTGGTGGCCACACACTTGAACAAAGTGATTCGCGATCACCTGGCCGATATTTTCAAACACGACGATGTCGACCATCTGATGCAACGCCTCGGCGAAGTGGCGCCCAAGCTGGCAGACAACCTTAAAGCGCAGCTCAACTACACCCAACAACACAAGGTGTACCGCCAGTTGCTGACCGAAAACATCTCACTGCGCGACATCGTCACGGTGGCTAGCGCCTTGGTAGAAAGCAGTGAAAACACCAAGGATCCGGTGCTGCTGGCGGCGGATGTGCGCTATGCATTGCGCCGCAATATCGTGGCCAGCATTACCGGGCGCCGCGACGAAGTCAGTGTCTTTGTGTTGGATAACGCCCTTGAGAACACCTTGCTCGGCGCGCTGAGCATTGCCCAGCAAGCCGGGCCGGTGAGCCTGGACAGCATTGCGGTGGAGCCGAATCTGCTTAACCAGCTGCAAAATGCCATGCCGATTGTCAAAGAGAAACTGCGCAAGGACGGCCACCCTCCGGTGCTGACCGTCATGCCGCAACTGCGCCCGCTGTTGGCCCGCTATGCCCGAGTGTTCAGCCCGGGGCTGCACGTGCTGTCGCAGAACGAAATACCGGAAAACGTCAGCGTTAACATAGTCGGGACCTTGGGCTAGCGCGTATGACCTGCGGTCCCTGTGATCGACTTACTTATCCGACTTGATACTGGTCCAGGTGCGGGTGCGCACCCGCTCCAGTTTCTGCGGCAGCGGTTTGACGATGTACAACGACTTCAAGGCCTCAGGCGTCGGTGTCAGGTTGGGGTTGTCGGTAATGTCCTTGTTGATCAACGCCAGCGAGTCTTTGTTGGCGTTGGGGTAGCCGAGGAAATCACTGATCCCGGCAATCACCTTTGGCTCCAGCAAGGTGTTCAGAAACTGGTGAGCCTCTTCGACGTTTTTCGAACTTTTAGGAATCGCGAAGGTGTCGAACCAGATGGGCGCCCCCTCTTTAGGCAAGCGCCAGTCAACCACTACGCCGTTACCGGCTTCCTTGGCACGATTGGCAAACTGATAAAAGCTGCCCGAGTAACCGATGGCCACGCAAATATCGCCATTGGCGATGTCGGTCATGTACTTGGCGGAATTGAAGTAGGTGACGTAGGGGCGGATTTTCAGCATCAGCGCCTTGGCCTTTTCATAGTCGGCCGGGTTTTCACTGTTGGGGTCCAAACCCAGGTAGTGCAACGCCACCGGCAGAATTTCTGACGGCGAGTCGAGCATCGCTACGCCACAGGATTTGAGTTTTTCCATGTTCTCGGGTTTGAACACCAGGTCCCAACTGTCCACCGGCGCGTCGTCACCCAGCGCTGCCTTGACCTTGGCCGGGTTGAAGCCGATCAACACGGTGCCGACCATATACGGCACAGCGTATTGGTTGCCGGGGTCATTCGCTTCCAACAGTTTGAGCAGGGCCGGGTCCTGATGCTGCCAGTTGGGCAGTTTGGACTTGTCGAGCTTCTGGAACACCCCGGCTTTGATCTGGGTGTCGAGAAACTGATTGGACGGCACCACCAGGTCATAGCCCGAGTTGCCGGTCAGTAACTTGGCCTCAAGGGATTCATTGGTATCGAACGTGTCCCATATCACACGGATGCCCGTCTCGCGGGCAAAGTCTTTGGGCACGGACGGCAAGATGTAATCCGCCCAGTTATAAACACGCAGCTCACGCTGTTCAGCGTGCACGGCAGCGGCCAGCAGCGACAGCGAGCACACGGCTGCGCCCAGTAAATGTTTTATCGAGACCATGAAGGAGTTCCCCAAAGTGGCGTGAGATCGCCAGGTTCTGTACACGGCAGCGGCCTGCAAATGGCCAAGGGCACATCTATTATTTTCTTATTAGAGTGTCAGTGGTTTTGATTCTTGCTGAGCACTTTGCCGGATCACAGTGGCAGACCGGCCAAAAAGGGATGGATCTGGCCAATCTGTGTGACCCAATCGGTATCTGCCACCGTTAAACTACTGATGTAGAGGGAGAACAGGATGTCTTTCACGGCGATCAACGGCTTTGTCGCAGAGCCGGCGCGTCAATATTTTGCTCAATTACGCCCGCATTCAGCGTCGTGCGTCGATGAAGGATTATGCGGCCTGACCAGCGTGGTGTAAGGCTCAGGACCCGTAGCAGCACTACTCGTCAGCAGCTACGGGGACGGGGGCGGCTACAGGGCGCCTCGCAATGGTCACCACGTGGACCAACAGGCCGAACAGCAACCCCCAGAATGCTGCGGACAACCCTAAAAAGGACACACCCGAGGCCGTCACCAAAAAGGTGAACAACCCGGCGTCGCGCTCCTGCGGTTCGCTCAGGCTGCGCACCAGCGCAGCGCTAATGGCTCCGTACAAGGCCAAGCCCGCCAATGCGGCGATCAAGGCCGCTGGCAAAGCCTCAAACACCGACACCACTGTCGCCCCTGCAATGCCGAACAGCAGGTAAGCCACACTGCCCGACAATGCCGCAATGTAACGGCGCCGGGGGTTTTCGTGGGCCTCCTTGCCGGCACACAAGCTGGCGGTAACGGCCGCCAGATTAAGCCCGTGACAACCGAACGGGGCCAGCAGCAAACCACCGATTGCCGTACTGCTGATGATCGGACTGGCCGGAGTGGTGTACCCCGCTGTGCGAAGCACCGCCATACCCGGCACAAACTGCCCGGTGAGTGCGACCAGCACCAGCGGTAACGCAAGGCTCAAGGTGGCTGACAGACTGAACTCAGGGCTGATCCACTGCGGGGTCGCCCACTCGAACACCAACGCCTCGGCGCGCAAATTCCCGCTTGATAACGTGATAGCGACACCCGCCAATAGCACGCCCGCAACGGCATAGCGCGGCCAGGAGCGGCGCATGACGATATAGGTGATGAACATGCCCAGCACCAACCCCGGTTGCACGGGCAATGCACGAAACACCTCAACCCCGAAGGCAAACAGAATACCTGCCTGCATGCCGGCGGCAATTGAACCTGGCAAGCGTTTAATGATGCGATCGAATGCCCCCGTAACCCCCATCAGCAACAAGATCACATTCGCCACCAGATACGCCCCCACCGCCTGATTAATACCGATCTGTGGCAGCGCCCCGACCAGCAGAGCAGACCCCGGAATGGACCAGGCGATCACGACCGGCACGCGATAGCGCAGGCTCAAGGCAGCGCCGAGTACAGCGCTGCCGATAGAGATGGCCCACACCCAGGAGGACAACATCCGGGGTGACAACTGCGCGCTTTGCGCCGCATGAAACACAATCACCAGCGGCCCGGCATAAGAAATCAGCGTGGCGATCACTCCGGCAATCAGCGCGGACAACGAGCAGTCCTTGAACACCGTTTTCATGGATAAGCCACCGCTTCGACCACGCGCCGTTGCGGGCTGAAGGTGAACAGCAACATGGCCAGTGCAGCCACTGCCCCCGGCACGGCGAACGCCATAAAGTTGAGTTGCAGCGGCAGGTTCATGCCCATCAGCGCGCCCCCCAGCAGCGGTCCGAGAATCGCGCCATTGCGGCCAATACCGGAGGCCCAGCCAAGGCCGGTGGAGCGAATCGACTGGCCGTAGCTCTGTGCCGTGACCGCATACAGGAGGATTTGCGTACCGACTGTGGTGCCACCGGCCACAAAGATCAGCAGATACAACAACAAGGGCGCACTTTTGAACCCCAGCAAGGTGACTGTCACGGCGGCGACGAGGAAGAACACCACCATCACTTTGCTCAAACTCAAACGGTCTCCCAGCCAGCCGCCAAACACGGCCCCGACCATGCCGCCGAAATTAAGCACCAACAGAAATGACAGGCTCGAACCGAGGCTATAGCCTGCGCTCGCCATCATTTTCGGCAGCCATGAACTCAAGGCGTAGACCATTAACAGGCAACAGAAAAACGCCACCCATAAACACAGCGTACGCAGGGCCCGACCGTCACGAAACAGCTCCAGAACAGCAGCCCCTCTCCCCTTGGTATCTGCCATGAACAAAGTGTCATGCTCGCCACCTGCCAGTGCCGGGTCGATTTTTTGCAGGATGCGTCGCGCTTTTCCGGTTTGCCCCTGACGCAATAGAAAGCCCACGGACTCTGGTAACAGCCAGAGAATCACCGGCAGCAACAACAGCGGCACCACTGCTGCAAAAAACATCGACTGCCAGCCGAACTGCGGCAGCAAATAGATACCCACGCCCGCCGCAAGCACACCGCCCAGTGAGTAACCGCTGAACATGATTGCCACCAGCGTGCTGCGCAAGCGCTTGGGCGCATACTCGCTCATCAGCGCCACGGCATTGGGCATCAGCCCGCCGCAACCTAAACCGGCGATGAAACGACATAGGCCGAACTCCGTCGGATTGCTGGCAAAACCATTGACCAAGGTGGCGGTGGAAAACAGCAAGAAGCAAATCGCGATGCCTTTTTTGCGCCCGATTTTGTCGGCCAGCGTGCCGAACACTAATGCCCCGAACATCATCCCGAACAGCGCATAACTGCCCAGTGCACCCGCTTGCAAGGGGGTTAGCCCCCATTCCAGCATGATGGACGGGAGCACCACGCCGAAAATGAGCAGGTCGTAGCCATCAAAAATCAGTAGCAGCGCACACAGCGCCACCACTGAGCCGTGGAAGCGGCTAAAACGTGCGTTATCAATCACCTGATGAACGTCTATCTCTCGCATGGCGTCGTCACTCTTGTTTTTATTGTGGTCGCTGCACGTGCAGGTTTAAGCAGCATAGGGAGGGGGTTTGCATGCCTCTAGCCGATTTCTGCGCATCGCTATCCATTTCCTGCATCGCTGTTAACGGGATGACAATCGCATCTGAGATGTTATAAGGTAACAGTCTTTCCGCCTTCCCCTTGTTTGTGACCCTCTAATGACAACCACTCTCCATGCCCCGCCTTCAAGCCAGCGCTTGCTGTCCATCGACGCCCTTCGCGGGTTGGTGATTCTGTTTATGCTGTTGGACCATGTGCGCGAAACATTCTTTTTACATCGCCAGGTCGCAGACCCGATGAACATTGAACTCACCGACCCCGTCCTGTTTTTCAGCCGCACCCTCGCTCATCTGTGCGCGCCAGTATTCGTATTGCTGACGGGCCTTTCGGCGTACCTGTTCGGCGAAAAATATCAGGGCACTCGCGACGTTTCGGCCTTTCTGTTCAAGCGCGGGCTGTTTCTGGTGGTGCTGGAGTTCACGCTGGTCAACTTCGCCTGGACCTTTCAATTCCCCCCCACAGTGATTTACCTGCAAGTGATCTGGGCCATTGGCGTCAGCATGATGGCTTTGGCGGCGCTGGTATGGTTGCCGCGCCCGCTGCTGTTACTCGTGGCGTTAATCATTATTGGCGGGCACAACCTGCTCGATTCAGTCCATTTCCCGCAGGGTTCAGCCCTGCATGTGCCGTGGGCGGTGCTGCATGATCGCGGCTGGATCGAGTTCTCGCAGAACCTGCGACTGCGCACGTCGTACCCGCTATTGCCATGGATAGGTGTGATCGCGCTGGGGTACTGCATGGGCCCGTGGTTCGCACGCAGCGCCTCGGCCAGCCAGCGTCAGCAATACCTGTTGCGGGCAGGTTTGGGCGCCCTGCTCGGCTTTGTGCTGTTGCGATTATTCAATGGGTATGGCGAGGCTGCGTGGGTGAAGCACGAACACTGGCTGGCCACCCTGATGAGCTTCTTCAACATCACCAAGTACCCGCCTTCCCTGCTGTTCCTGGCATTGACGCTGGGTGCAGGCCTGCTGCTGTTACTGGCCTTTGAGCGAGCGCAGCAGCGTGCCTGGGTTCGCACCCTCGCGGTGTTTGGTGCGGCGCCCATGTTTTTCTATCTGCTCCATCTATACGCCTTGAAAGTGCTTTATCTGATCGGCGTCGCGGTGTTCGGTCTTAATCAGGGCAGTTACTTTGGATTCGACAGTATCGTCACCGTCTGGCTGATGGCTGTGTTGCTGGCTGCGGCGCTTTACGTGCCCGTGCGCTGGTTTGCAGCACTCAAAAACCGGCGTCGAGATGTGTCATGGCTGAAATACTTCTGACAATGAGTTTTTCCCCTATCCGCGACGTGTTCGTCTAACATGCCGCCGCCGGTCCCCCAACGGGATTAAAAGGGAATCCGAGGTGCTGTCAAAGCGCCAAACGGAACTGCCCCCGCAACTGTAGGTGCTGAGCCTGCTCCTTGAACGCCACTGGGTCACCCCCGGGAAGGTTGGAGCCGGGCGATGACGCATCAGTCAGGAGACCTGCCGGCACAGCAACACCTACTGACCGGCGGGGTGCCCGGGAAGGACATCTTTGCTGCGCGTGTCATTCACTTGACCGTCCTTGCCCGGCTGAAAAAACCGTGCTCAACGATGTGTTTCCAGGCCGTACGCTCCCGCTCTGTGTACGATCCAAATGGAGATTGCATCATGCTGCTGTTCCGCGTTGCCGCACTTGCCACCGCCTTGGGCGTGCCTGCCCTGGCTCAGGCCGCCCCCACCCACTATCCACTGACGATAGAAAACTGTGCCACCGCGCTGACATTTCAGCATGCCCCGCAACGCGCCGTGACCATCGGCCAGGCCGGGACTGAAATGCTCTATGCCTTGGGGTTGGGCGACAAGCTGGTCGGCACATCTCTATGGTTCAACGACGTCTCTGACCAGTACAAGGCCCAGAACGACAAGGTTGAGCGGCTGGCAGACAACGACCCCAGTTTCGAAGCAGTGATTGGCAAGCGCCCTGAACTGGTCGCCGTGCAGTTGGAGTGGATGGTCGGACCACAAGGCGTGGTCGGCACTCGCGAGCAGTTTCATGAGCTGAACATCCCGACCTATTTGATGCCCTCGGATTGCGAAGGCAAAGACAATCTGGTCGGTGCTGATGGCACACGCCTGCAACCCTTCCGTATCGACAGCCTGTACAAAAGCATCAGTCAGTTGGCGCAGATTTTCGATGTACAGGATCGCGGTGAGGAACTTAACGCAGTGCTCAACGCGCGTCTGGAAAGATCCCTGGCTTCGATCAAGGGCAAAGACCTGAAGCACACCAGCGCGCTGTTCTGGTTTTCCAGCGCAGACCTCGACATCGACCCCTATGTGGCGGGTCGCAAGGGCATCCCTGACTTTATGCTCAATACGCTGGGCGTGCGCAATGTGGTGGAGTCCGACGAGGAATGGCCAACGGTTGGCTGGGAAACCCTGGCCAAGGCCAACCCGACTTTTGTGGTCATCGCACGCATGGATCGCCGTCGCTTCCCCGCGGACGACTATCAGAAAAAGCTCGAATTCCTGCGTTCTGATCCAGTGACTCGCAACATGGATGCGGTTAAAAACAATCGCATCATCATTCTCGATGCTGACGCCATGCAGGCCAGCCTGCGACTGTTTGATGGATTTGAAACACTGGCAAACGCTATCCATAACAGCAACGCGGCCCAATGAGTGTGAGGTTGATGCCTTGGTGTGCGTCCCTGGCGATGCTGGTGCTGGCCATCCTTGCCGGGGTAGCCATTGGTGAAACCGCCATTGAGCCGGGCGTGGTTGTACGAGTGCTGGCCAACAAGATGTGGGGCGCCGGGTACGTGTTGGACCCGATCGATGAAGGCATTGTGTGGAACTACCGACTGACCCGTGCGCTGGTCGCGGCCGCCTGCGGTGCCGGGCTGGCCACCTGCGGGGTGGTGCTGCAGTCACTGTTGCGCAACCCTCTGGCCGATCCCTACCTGCTCGGCATTTCTGCCGGCGCTTCAACCGGTGCAGTATTGATTGCCTTACTGGGCTTGGGTGCCGGGGCGATCAGCTTGTCGGTGGGGGCATTTGCTGGCGCCATAGCCGCTTTTTCACTGGTGGTTTTGCTGGCCCGTGCCAGCGGCCCCGCCAGCGGAACCGGCCAAATCATCCTGGCTGGCATCGCGGGCTCACAACTGTTCAACGCCATCACCGCTTTTCTGATCACCAAATCGGCCAGTGCCGAACAGGCGCGCGGCATTATGTTCTGGTTACTGGGCAATCTCAGCGGCGTGCGCTGGCCTTCGGTGTGGCTGGCCGTACCCGTGGCTGTGGTCGGGCTGGCGGTGTGCCTGTGGCATCGCCGGGCGCTGGATGCTTTTGCCTTTGGCAGTGATTCCGCCGCCTCACTGGGTATCCCGGTGCGCCGCGTGCAGTTCCTGCTGATCAGCTGTGCGGCGCTGATCACGGCCGTGATGGTGTCCATTGTCGGCTCCATCGGTTTCGTCGGCTTGGTAATCCCCCACGCAGCGCGCCTGCTGTTGGGCACGGGCCATGGCCGGCTGTTGCCTGCCAGCGCACTGGGTGGCGCCTTGTTTCTGATCGCGGCAGACATTCTTTCGCGCACCCTGATCAAGGGGCAGGTGATCCCCGTCGGTGTCGTCACCGCACTGGTGGGCGCACCGGTGTTTGCGTTGATACTGATAGGCCGCAGGAGTGCCCGATGACGGATGAGCGTACGGTGCTGAGTTGCCACGACCTGAGTTACGCGGTGCGCGATTGCGTGCTGCTAAAGGGTATCAATCTGAAGGTTCGCGCTGGCGAGACGCTGGGCATTGTCGGCCCGAACGGTTCGGGTAAATCGACCCTGATCAAACTGCTGGCCAATCTACGGCCAGCCAGTCAGGGCCAGGTGCTGTTGAACGGACAGCCACTGCGGGCAATGGCCCGGCGGTGTATTGCGCAGCAACTGGCCGTGGTCGAGCAACAGGCCGATACCCACGACGCGCTGAGTGTGTTCGATGCCGTTGCACTGGGCCGCACACCTTGGCTGTCGGCCCTGCGCCCCTGGTCGGTCGAAGACACTGCCATCGTCGAGCAAGCGCTGCGCGATGTGGATGTTAGCCACCTGCGCAAGCGGATTTGGCGCGATCTTTCGGGCGGCGAGCGTCAGCGCGTTCACATTGCCCGGGCCTTGGCCCAGCGCCCGCACATTCTGCTGCTGGACGAACCCACCAACCATTTGGACATCCTGCATCAACTGTCTATTTTAAAAGCCGTGCAGAAGTTGTCCGTCACCACACTGATCGCTCTCCATGACCTTAACCAGGCACTGAGTTGCGACCAGGTGGCGGTGCTGGAACGGGGGCATCTGGTGGCTCTGGGCAAACCCTGTGATGTGCTGACCCCTCAACGCGTGCACGCCACATTTGGCGTGCACGCCCATTATTTAACGGACCCTTTTGACGGGGCCAAGATTCTGCGTTTGCGCCCCTCTTGAACCTTTTATGGATAAACCACGATGCGTATTTCTTCCCTTGTTGTGCTGTTGAGTGCTGCCCTGCTCTGTTCATCTGCGCTGGCCCAAACCCATGAAGTGAAAATGCTCACCCGTAGCGCAACAGCCGGCATGGTCTATGAGCCGGATTACTTACAGATAGCGCCCGGCGATACCGTCAAGTTCGTCGCCACACAGAGCGGCCATAACGCCGCCACTTTGCCGGGGCTACTGCCTGAAGGGGCGCAAGCGTTCAAAGGCAAAATAAACGAGGAAATTGAACAGACTTTTACCGTCCCGGGGCTTTATGGCATCCAATGCATTCCGCACCTGGCGATGGGCATGGTGATGCTGATTCAGGTCGGCGAACCGGCCGCACAAGCCCCCCAACTGCCCGCAACCCTGCCCAAGCGTGCACTGGACCGCATGACCGCTGCATTGCATAAACAGCAGGCGGCTCAATGACCGGCCTCTACTCACGCTCCGCGCTACTGCTGACCCTTGCCAGCCCCTTGGCATTGGCTGAGTCGGCACAGGAGCAAGCCAAGGGTTTTATCGAAGACAGCACCTGGGGCGTGCTAAACCGCACGGTGTATGACCATCGCGAATATCGCCACGGTGGCCGCAACAGTGGCTCACGCAATGCCTACAAGCCACGCTCCGAGCGCAACGGGTATGCCGAGGAATGGGCCTACGGATTAATGGGCACTCTGCAATCAGGTTTTACCCAAGGGCTTATCGGTGTCGGTATTGATGCTCACGGCTATCTGGCACTAAAACTGGACAGCGGTGGCGGCCGTGCGGGCAAGGCCCGTCTGCTGGGGCTGGATAACGACGGCTACCCCAAAGACAATTACGGCCGGGGCGGCGCAGCGGTCAAGCTGCGCTTGTCCAACACGGTGGTGTCTTACGGTGAGCAGCGCGTCAAAACCCCGGTGTTCAGCTCGTCCGACAGCCGTCTGCTGCCCGAGACAGCCACCGGCGTATTTGTTACCAGCAACGAGTTCAATGCCCTGAAAATGGTTGGCGGGCACTTTACCGAGAGCACTGACCGCAACGCCAGCAGCCACAATCAGGGCTTTGTGGTGAACTATTCGAACGGGCCAAAAGGTGATGCATTTGACCTTGCCGGAGTGGTCTACACCCCGGCCAAAAACCTGACGGCCAGCCTGTACACGTCTCGTTATGAAGACACCTGGAACCAGCAGTACCTGGGCACCGTGTTCAGTCAGGCCATCAATGACAACCAGTCCCTTTCGCTGAATCTGAACCTGTATCGCACCACCGATGAAGGCAAGGCGTTGTCAGGCACTATCGATAACACCACCTGGAGTTTGCTTGGCACCTACGCCCACGGCCCGCATAACTTCAGCCTCGGCTACCAGAAAGTGCACGGCGACACGCCCTTTGACTACGTGACACGGGGCGCAATTTTCATCACCAATGCCGTGCAATTGTCTGACTTCAACGGGCCCAACGAGCAATCGTGGCAAGCTCGCTACGACCTGGCCATGACCCCGTGGGGCCTGCCCGGGCTGGTGTTCAGCGCAGCCTATGTGCGCGGCAGCCATATCGACGGCAGCCATGTAGACCCCAAAGGCGGCTATGCGTATTTAGGTTATGGCAAGGATGGGAAACACTGGGAACGTGATCTGGAGGCGCGTTATGTGGTGCAAAGCGGTAGCGCCAAGGGTGCCGTCATTTCACTGCGGCACAACGTTCATCGAGGTAATACCGCGCAAGCGGAACTGGACACGGACCAGATTCGCTTGGCCATTGAATACCCGCTAACCGGCCGTTTCTGACGGGCTATGGCAAACGGCACTGCATATGGGTCGTTTGCCAGAGCGGATCGTCCTCTACATCCGTTACGGTTAAACCCTGTCGACGCCAGAACTCGATGGCGCCAGGCAGAAACGGGTGGGTGTGCAGATACATCAGCTCGACTGCGGCCTCGACTGCACGGGCTTTCAATGCATCGTAGAGCGCTCTAGCCACCCCTGAACGGCGACACTGCGGCAGCACAAACAAGCGCACCACCTCAACCACCTTGAGATCTCGGTAATCCAGTTGTGCGAAACGATGGTCATAGGGCACATAGCCAATCGAGGCGACGATGCGACCCCTCTGACGCGCAATCAGAAAGCAGCCCTCGCCCTGAAGATAGGTCTGTTCAAAATGAGCCAGATCGGCAGGCATACCGCTGGCACTCAACTTGGGAAACAGCGCGGCACGGGCCTGAAGCACAAAGGCCCGCGTTTGCGGGACGTCGGCTGAAGTGACCTGTTCAATCGTGATCATGTAGCACATCAATCCTGTAGCCAGCGACTCGGCGCAGAACTTTGTAGCAGCTGCCGCAGGCTGCGTCCGGCGGCGAAGCCGTCGTAAATCCTGACATTGCGAGTGGTCTGATTTTGCGACCGCTGCGCGCTCGATCGCAGCCTTCGTCTGCGGCTACACAATCCCGGCGTCACGCCTTAGTGCATGTGCTGATGGTCATGCATCGGCATGGTGTTCAAAGCACGCGCCTGCGCCTGGACTTCTATCGATTCCTTGGCCCCTTTACTGTCTTCGACAATCAGGGTCAGCGGTACATGATCGCCCTCTTTGATCTGGCCCACGAGGTCAATCAGCATCACGTGATAACCCTCAGGTTCAATGTTGACGGTTTTACCCGCCGGCAAAGCGATTGAAGGAACAGCCTGCATGCTCATCACGTCGTTTACCATCTTCGACTCATGAATTTGCACGGTTTTGGCGACTGGCGACTTGACCTCTACCAGCTTGCTGTCAGTGTTGGCAGTAATGTGCATAAAGGCACCGCTGGACGGCTGGCCGGGCACCGTAGCGCGCACCCACGCATCATCAACCACGGTTTGTGCAGACACATGCAGACTCATGCCCAGTAACGACAACATCAGATACTTAACAGTTTTCATGGTATTGGCTCATTCAAAGGACGTTAAATCAGCAGACTGACATCACCGTCAGCAGGTCTTCGGCGCACTGCTTGGCGGAGAGCGATGGCGACAAGCCCATGCGCAATACACCACGGGAATCAAAGACAAAACTGGTGGCCGTGTGCGATAGGGTATACGACGAACCGGTAGGGATCTTCTCGTAAAACACCTTGAATTCCTTCGCCGTGGCAGCAGTCTCTTCCAGCGTGCCGGACAGCGAGATAAAGGTCGGATCGAAGGCTTTTACGTAAGCATCGAGCATGGCAGGTTTGTCCCGCTCCGGGTCCAGGGTGATGAACACCACCTGCAAGCGGTCACCGTCCGGGCCCATCAACTTCTTGGCTTGTGCCGCACGCGCCAGTGCAGTCGGGCAGACCGCCGGACACTGAGTAAAACCGAAGAAAATCATCGGCATCATTCCGCGGAAACTGCCCAGCATCACTTCGTTGCCATCCACGTCACGCAGCTTGAACTTGCGCCCGAGAATCTCGTTGCTCAGATCTTTTGCGTACTTGTAAGACAAACCGCTGCCCATGTCGCAGCCCGAAAGTAAACCAAGACTGAGCACGCCAAGGCCTGCAAGCACGTGGCGGCGAGTCAGTAATTCGTTCATGTCATCGTTCCTCTAAGCGACTTCGACTGCATTCAGAAGCCTTGAACCTGCGCAATGCGCGGCAGGCGTGTACGCGGCTCGACCCAAGGGGGCTAATGCGTACGATTGCTGTGGGGTAGACCTTTACATGGGGGGCGAATTTACCACTCTCAACAACTTACCGCACGGCGGGTATGCCCTTATTTAGTGCGTCGCGTTACTAACAGCCAGTAAAACCGGGCAATGCGAGCGGCATGCGACAAATCGTCTCATGCGACTTAAAGACCTGCGTATTTTTCACATCCTCATCACCCGTCATCTACAGAGAGCCCTCTAGGGTGCAAGGCGAACTCGATTCAGCTCACTGTCAGGTCAGGACGGATACCTTCTCGTGCAAGAAAAACAGTTGTTAAGCCCTACGGTGCGCGGCATGAACGCAATCAAACATTGGCGCCATGAACACAACGCTTTGCTGCTCCTGTTAAGCGTATCGGCCTTGATGCTGTTACTGGGGCTGGGTTCACGGGAACTCTGGGGGCCGGAAACACGCTGGGCCAATATCGCGTTGCAAATGATACAGAGCGGCGACTATCTGGACCCTTATCTCATGGGTTCGCCGTACTACGACAAGCCATTGCCCTCGTACTGGTTGATCACCGCCGCAGCAGGGCTGACGGGTGGCTTAAATCACTGGTCGCTGCGTTTGTCTTCAGTCATCGCTGCGTGGCTGAGTATCTGGCTGGTGTACTTGATAGGCGAGCGTCTGTTTCGAAAAGACACCGGCCTGATCGCAGGCTGGATGCTGGCCAGCACGTTTTACTTTGTGTTTTGGGGGCGGGTCGCGACAGCCGACATCCTGACCGTATGCGGGTTGCTGGCGGCTATTTGGTGGTACTGGCGCGGCCCTGATGACACGCGGTTGAGCCGGTACTGCGTGTTCTTCTTGCTACTGGCGGTCACATCTCTGCTCAAAGGCCTGATCGGTTTTATCCTGCCTGGCCTTGTGTTGCTGCCCCATTTACTCAGTGAACAACGCTGGAAGCGCCACCTCAACGGACGTTTGGGCATGGCCGTGGTGATGGCCGCGGCAGTCTACCTCTTGCCGTTTGTGCTCTCACACGTCTATGGCACTGCGACCTATGGCCAAAGCGGCCTGGCGTTGGTATTGCGTGAAAACGTGGTGCGATTTTTCCAGCCTTTCGACAATTTGGGACCTGTTTACACCTACCTGATTTACTTGCCGGTCTACACCTTGCCGTGGGCACCTTTCTGGTTAGTCGGCCTCTGGGCTGCGGTGCGCCAATGGCGACACCTGGAGCCCAATGCTCGCTGGCTGGTGTGGGCGTTGTTGCTACTGTTTGTATTTTTTACGGCCAGCGGCAGTCGGCGCAGTTACTACGTGCTGCCGCTGGTGCCCTTTGCCCTGCTTCTGGCGGCCTGGTGGGTAACGCAGCGCACAGGGCTGACCAAGGGCTGGAAGATAGGTCTTGGCGCAGCCAGCGCGCTCGTGCTGGCTGTACTCGCGGGGTTTTACCCATGGTCCAATGCAGGGGGCGGAATAGCCGTGTTCGGGCAGCAGGTCAAGGCACAAGCATCAAAGCTAGCGCCTTGGGATCAATGGCGCATGGTGATGATCGACGTTGATAACAAGCTGCCGTTGTATGTGCAGAATCAGGGCGAACCGTTCTATTTTGTTGAAGCCGGGACGGTACCTGACCAGGGAACAGACAGTGCGCACTTTATGGCCTGGCTGGATAAAACCAGTGGCCAGCATTTCAACCCCCGGCGCACATTGATATTCACTCAATATCGCAGTGGTGATCCCCTGCCCCTGGGTTACCTGAGCGTGGATCATCAAGTGATTGTCAGCCAGCCCGACAACGGCGACCGATTAGTGCATCGCCGTGAATGGAATAGCGTGGCGTATGTCCCCTTGACACACCAGGGGACACACACACTGCCTGTTCAGGATTAACGATTGACCGGTGTACGCATGGTCACGAACTCTTCGGCGGCCGTGGGGTGAACGCCGATGGTTTCGTCGAAGTGTTGCTTGGTGGCACCTGCTTTCAAGGCAATCGCCAAACCTTGCACGATCTCGCCCGCCTCTGGCCCAACCATGTGGCAGCCCAGCACTTTGTCGGTGTCGGCATCGACCACGAGTTTCATCAAGGTGCGCTCCTGACACTCTGTAAGCGTCAGTTTCATGGGGCGGAAACTGCTTTCGAATATATGCACCTTGTGCCCGTCTTCGATGGCCTGCTCTTCACTCAGCCCCACTGTGCCAATGTTGGGCAAGCTGAACACCGCTGTCGGGATCATCTTGTAGTCCACTGCACGGTATTGCTCAGGCTTGAACAGGCGCCGTGCCACGGCCATGCCTTCAGCCAGAGCAACCGGCGTAAGCTGTACGCGACCAATCACATCGCCGATAGCGAGAATGGACGGCTCAGCACTTTGATACAGCTCATCGACCTCAACAAAACCGCGCTTATCGAGTTTGACGCCGGTGTTTTCCAGGCCAAGGTTGTCCAGCATCGGACGCCGTCCGGTTGCATAGAACACACAGTCGGCCATCAACTCACGGCCATCTTTGAGCGTGGCTTTTAAACTGCCATCAGGCTGCTTGTCGATGCGTGCAATGTCGGCATTGAATTGCACATCCATGCCGCGCTTGGTCAGTTCTTCGTGCAAGTGTTTGCGCACCGCACCATCGAAGCCACGCAGGAACATTTCGCCGCGGTACAGCAAGGACGTCTTGGCACCCAGCCCGTGGAAAATCCCGGCAAACTCCACGGCAATATAGCCACCGCCTACCACCAGCACTCGCTTGGGCAGTTCTTTAAGGAAGAATGCCTCGTTGGAACTGATCGCGTGCTCATGGCCGGGTATTTCGGGAATCTGCGGCCAGCCGCCCGTGGCAATCAAAATATGCTTGGCGGTATGACGCTGGCCGTTCACTTCCACTTCATGCGGGCCGGTGATCTTGGCATGCCCTTCCATCAAGGTAACGCCACTGTTGACCAGCAGGTTGCGATAGATGCCATTAAGGCGATGGATTTCACGGTCCTTGTTGGCGATCAGTGTCGCCCAGTCAAAGTTCGCTTCACCCAGACTCCAGCCAAAACCCGACGCCTGCTCGAAGTCTTCAGCGAAGTGGGCACCGTACACCAACAGTTTTTTAGGCACGCAACCCACATTGACGCACGTACCGCCCAAGTAACGGCTTTCTGCCACAGCGACTTTTGCACCGAAGCCCGCTGCAAAACGAGCCGCACGCACGCCGCCCGAACCGGCACCAATTACAAACAAATCAAATTCGTAGGCCATTTCGCTCTCCCAGGAAGTCCAACAGCATAATCGCTCCGGCGCGATTCACCAGCGCCGGGCTTGCCGAAGGCTAACAAACGACAAAGCCACCCGGAGGTGGCTTAGTCTTGAAACACACTCAACACAGGCGGTGTTAGTAAGCTTTGCCCGTTTTGTAGAAGTTTTCGAAGCAGAAGTTGGTCGCTTCGATGTAGCCTTCAGCGCCGCCGCAGTCGAAACGTTTGCCTTTGAATTTGTAGGCAATGACACAACCGTTTTGCGCTTGTTTCATCAGGGCGTCGGTGATCTGGATCTCGCCACCTTTGCCCGGTTCGGTCTGTTTGATCAGCTCAAAGATGTCCGGGGTCAAAATGTAACGACCGATGATGGCCAGATTCGAAGGCGCATCTTCCGGTGCCGGTTTTTCGACCATGTTGCGTACGCGATACAGGTCATCCCCAATCAAATCGCCGGCGATAACGCCGTACTTGTTGGTTTCTGCCGGATCAACTTCCTGAATGGCGATGATGGTGCAGCGGTACTGGTTGTACAGCTTGACCATTTGCGTCAGCACGCCATCGCCTTCCAGGTTAACGCACAAGTCATCGGCCAATACGACGGCAAAGGGTTCGTCGCCGATCAGCGGGCGGCCAGTCAGAATGGCGTGACCCAAACCTTTCATTTCAGTTTGACGGGTATACGAGAACGAGCACTCGCTCAGCAGACGACGGATGCCGACCAGGTACTTTTCTTTGTCAGTACCCTTGATCTGGTTTTCCAGCTCATAGCTGATGTCGAAGTGGTCTTCGAGTGCCCGCTTGCCGCGCCCTGTCACGATGGAGATTTCGTTCAGACCGGCATCCAGTGCTTCCTCAACCCCGTACTGGATCAGTGGCTTGTTCACCACCGGCAGCATTTCTTTAGGCATGGCTTTGGTCGCTGGCAAAAAGCGAGTGCCGTAACCGGCTGCTGGGAACAAGCATTTCTTGATCATATGAGTCCTTTAAAGGGCTGTACGTTCGAATTTGGCGCAGTCTAATCAGGCGGCTGCAGCGTTACAATGGCCCCTGATAGCAAACTGATCCCTCATAGAGAAAATTAGTGCCAGTTAGTTCATTTATTACATATTTTTCATCTTCAGGACGGGTTTATTGAACCTATGACGCTGCCCCCCGGTCTGCTCATCGGTACGGGCAACCTGCCATATAAGCCGCCTGCGATGAGTAATTGGCGCTATTATTGCTTCAACTTCCCAGTCAATAAGGCCTACGCTCCATGTCAGCTCCAACTAACACCATCAATGGTTACCTGATCAAGAAAGACGGCAATGACCAATGGTGGATTGCCGATGCTTCAGATGAAAACGTGGCCGGCCCTTTTACCTCAGAACAGTCCGCCATCGAGGTGGCTTCTGTGTTTCAGGATCAGCCCGCAGCACCCGCCCGCAAAGGCAAAAGTAAATCCTGACCTCTCACTTTTGATGATGACCCTCAATGAAAAAAGCCCTGACACTACTCGCACTTCTGGCGCTTGGCGGCTGTGCCACTGCATCTAACACCTACTTGGCCGATGGCAAACAAGGTTTGAGCATAGACTGTTCTGGCGAAGCCATGTCGTGGGCCAAGTGCTACGAAAAAGCTGACGCGTCTTGCGCAGGCACCGGTTATTCAATTGTCGGGACAGACGGCTCACCTGCGGTCAAGGAAAGCGACAAGACCCTCGGCGTTGATGTAGGGAATTTCAACAGCCGAAATATTGTTGTCGTGTGCAAGTAAAGACGGGGTCATCAGGCATGCCTGACGCTGCGTGGCGCAGTCGTCAGGCTCAAAGCCCTGACAGAGCTTGATGGCGGTCTGGTTAACCAGAAATGCAGTGCGTTGCGGCTTTGCGAATGTCACCTGGTCGAACAGGTACATTCGACATGCTTTCGTAAACCTTGATACTGCTGCCACCCGAACGCTCTTCGATATCAATCACGGCGGTCGGATTGGAAGTCAACTTTTGCGGGACGATGATTCGTAACCCTTCTTTATGCGGTTCAATCTGCGGTGCCTTACGTGTCTTCGACAACTGTTGCACCAGGCACTGAGCGTACGCATCAGGCTTCTTGCCTGAAATCACACTCATGGTCGGTAACGTCTGCTCAATATCCGTAACTGATGCACAGCCACCCAAAGCCAGCATCGCCAGCAAAACGCCCCACTTCATACATGTCCTCCGTTAAAGATCTTACGACCGTAAATTCCCGAATTTTCTCCCTGATAGAGGGAATAAAGATTCTGCTGTGGCGATTTGTCCGGATTTTACGTCAGAAATATCGCATCGCGGCATAATAAGCGCCTTTAGACCCCTGTTAGTACTAAAGCACATGTTATCTTGCTGATTTTTTAGCGACAGCAGCCCTTATTGGAGCACCCATGAAGTTTATCCACCAGCGCGAGCATTTGAACGAGGACGACATCGTCGTCATCGAATGCTCCCAGCCTTGCAACATTCGTCTGATGAGCGACGCACACTTTCGCAGCTTCAAAAATGGCGGGCGTCATTCGTATCACGGTGGTGCGTTCAAGGACTTCCCGGCCCGCATCACGGCGCCGAGCACAGGTTTCTGGAACATTACCATCGACACCGTCACCAGCCGTGCGATCAGCGTTACCCGCAAGCCTAGCTTCCAGCCGACCATTAAAATCGTCCGTCGCTCCAGCTCAAAGCTACGCTAAGCCTGACGCCCATAGCCTTTAAATACAGGAAATAGCGTGAACACACCTTCCGAGACAAAAAAATACGTCATCAAATACACACTCAACGGCCAACGTCGTTTCGAGTTTGTGCAGCTGAGCCAAAAATGTGATGAAGAAGCGCGTGCAAAGCTTGAGCGCATGCACGCCCCTGAAGACAAGATCACTGATGTAAAAGTCAGCAAGCCTCTCTGAACATGACGTTCGACCTGTTTGCCGATCATGACCTGCAGCAACCTGACCGGCTTGATCGTATCGGCGAGCAAGCCGTCGTTTTGCGCGGGTTTGCTTTGCCATGGGTCGACTCATTGCTGGCGGCACTGACACCGGTGCTGCGCCAATCGCCTTTTCGGCAGATGCAAACACCCGGTGGCTACACGATGTCGGCACGCCTTAGCAGTTGTGGCGCCCTGGGCTGGACAACCGACCACCAGGGCTATCGCTACAGCTCTGTTGATCCGTTGACCGCACAGCCTTGGCCAGCCATGCCTGAGGTCTTTTTGGCACTGGCTGAAGCTGCAGCCAGTGCCGCAGGGTTCAACACCTTTGTGCCCGACGCGTGCCTGATCAACACCTATTGTCCGGGGGCAAAAATGTCTTTGCACCAGGACAAGAACGAGCGGTGCTTTGACGCCCCTATCGTGTCAGTTTCTCTGGGTTTACCCGCTGTCTTTCAGTTCGGCGGGTTTTCACGCAGCGATACGGCTCAACGCATCTCGGTGTTTCACGGCGACATTGTGGTGTGGGGCGGTGTCGACCGCTTGCGCTATCACGGTGTACTGCCGGTTAAAACCGGCCATCATCCGTTGCTGGGTGAGCAACGACTCAATATCACCCTGCGCAAGGCAGGTTGAGTCGCACGCTGCAGCTTGCAGGGCGCAAAACGCTATAAATTTGTTTTTATACCGTTTATCTTCCTAGCGCCCCGACAACGCAATAACGCCGGGCTGCCCTCTTTTCTACATGGAGTTTTGTCATGCACGTTCGCGCTCGCCTGTTTGCCCCCACTGTGCTTGCGGCACTGATCACCAGCTTCACAGTTGGCACCGCCTGCGCCGATGACGTGCAAGTGGCTGTGGCAGCCAACTTCACGGCACCGATTCAAGCCATTGCCCGCGACTTCGAAAAAGATACCGGGCATAAGCTGATCGCAGCGTATGGCGCCACCGGCCAGTTTTATACGCAAATAAAAAACGGCGCCCCCTTTGAGGTGTTTTTGGCAGCCGATGACAGCACCCCCGAGAAACTTGAAAAAGAAGGCGACACCGTCCCCGGCTCACGTTTTACCTATGCCGTGGGCACCCTCGCCTTGTGGTCCGCCAAGGACGGCTTCGTCGACCCGGCGGGTCATGTGCTCAAAGATGGCACCTACCAGCACCTGGCTATTGCCAACCCCAAAGCAGCCCCTTATGGATTGGCTGCCACGCAGGTATTGGACAAGATGGGCCTGACCGAGAAGGTCAAAGACAAGATTGTTGAAGGCCAGAACATCACGCAGGCCTATCAGTTCGTATCGACAGGCAACGCGCAATTGGGTTTTGTAGCCCTGTCGCAAATTTACAAGGATGGCAAGGTCAGCAGCGGCTCCGCCTGGATCATCCCTGAGGCCATGCACGATCCTATCAAGCAAGATGCAGTGATTCTCAAGAAGGGCGCGAACAACCCTGCTGCCAAGGCGCTGACGGAGTATCTGAAAGGGCCTAAAGCCGCTGCCATTATCAAATCCTACGGCTATCAACTGTAAATGCCGCTCTCGAGTGCCGACTTTTCTGCGATCTGGCTGACCTTCAAACTGGCGTCTTTGACCACCGTCATTTTGTTGCTGGTCGGCACTCCAATCGCCCTTTGGCTGGCACACACCCGTTCACGCTTACGCGGCCCGATCGGCGCAATCGTCGCTCTGCCCCTGGTGCTACCGCCTACCGTCATCGGCTTCTACCTGTTGCTGGCAATGGGCCCGCACGGTTACGTCGGGCAACTGACGCAAATGTTGGGTTTAGGAACATTGACCTTCAGCTTCAGCGGGCTGGTCATTGGCTCGGTCATCTACTCCATGCCCTTTGTCGTGCAACCTTTGCAAAATGCATTTACGGCCATCGGCCCAAGGCCGCTTGAAGTCGCGGCAACGTTACGGGCCAACCCGTGGGACTGCTTTTTTACCGTCGTCTTGCCGCTGGCACGACCGGGCATTGTCACGGCCGCCATTTTGGGCTTTGCCCATACGGTGGGTGAATTTGGTGTTGTGCTGATGATAGGCGGCAATATTCCCGAGAAAACACGGGTAGTCTCCGTGCAAATCTACGATCACGTCGAAGCGCTTGAATACGCACAAGCGCACTGGCTGGCTGGAGCAATGCTGGTGTTCTCTTTTCTGGTGCTGCTGGCGCTCTATTCAAGTCGCAAATCGCAGAGCACCTGGAGCTGAGTATGACGTCGCAGATACACGTTCGGCTGCAAATGAATTACCCCGGTTTTGAGCTGGATATCGACGTGCAACTACCTGGCAAGGGTGTCACAGCGCTTTACGGACACTCAGGCTCGGGCAAAACCACCTGCTTGCGCTGCATCGCCGGGCTTGAGCGGGCCAGGCACGCATTGGTGCAGATCAATGGTGAAATCTGGCAAGACACTCAACAGCGCACGTTTGTACCCGTACACAAACGTGCCTTGGGCTACATCTTTCAAGAGGCCAGTCTGTTCGCGCATCTGTCCGTGCGGGGCAACCTGGAGTTCGGGCTCAAGCGTATCCCACGACATGAACGCAAGGTTGACCTCGATCATGCGGCCGAGTTGCTCGGCATCGCACACCTGATGCAACGCACGCCGGCGCATTTATCTGGCGGCGAACGCCAGCGGATCGGAATCGCCCGTGCCCTGCTGACCAACCCCAGGCTGCTGCTCATGGATGAGCCGCTGGCAGCACTGGACAGCCAACGCAAACGCGAAATCATCCCGTATCTCGAACGCCTGCACGCCGAGCTGGAAATTCCTGTGCTCTACGTCAGTCATTCGCAGGATGAGGTCGCACGCCTGGCAGATCATATTGTCGTGCTCAGTCAGGGCAAGGCGTTGGCCAGCGGCCCTATAGGCGAAACATTGGCGCGACTGGACTTGCCTCTCGCGCTAGATGATGACGCTGGCGTCGTCGTTCAAGGCTCAGTGGCGGCCTTTGATGCGCACTATCACTTGCTGACCCTGCAACTGCCTAACAGTGCCCAGCAGCTGAAAGTTGCGCACGAGGGGTTGGCGATCGGGCAATCAATGCGCATCAAAATACAAGCGCGCGATATCAGCCTGAGCCTTGATCGCATTGATCACAGCAGCATTCTCAACAGCTTGCAGGCCACTGTCATCAGCGAAACGGGGACAGACAATCAGGCCCACGTGCTGGTTCGCCTGGACGTCGATGGCAGTGCGCTACTGGCGCGTATCACCCGTTACTCGCGCGACCAACTCGGCCTGCACCCAGGCCAAACGCTCTGGGCACAGGTCAAGTCGGCAGCAGTGTTGGTCTGAGTCTATGGCTTACAGGGTCTCGCGGCGCTGCCTGACAAAATAGCGCACGGTTGCAATACCGAAACCCAACAGCAAGCCGAGTACCACGGCCAATCCGACTATCAGGCCCTTTTTCGGCTTGATCGGATCCAGCGGCGTTTGCGCCTTGCGATCAATGCTGGCCAGACCCAACCGGCTCATGTCCGTATTCAGGCCACCCAGACGGGCAACCTCCGCACGCAGCGGCTCGATATTTTTAAGAAACAGATCTTCGTTCGTGCGCTTACCGAGCATTTCAACCTGGCGGTTGACCTCTAGCATCTGCAATTTTTTGGCGATATCCGACACTTTTTCGTTGGTAAAGTCATCTGAGGTACGCTTGAGCAAAGCTGCACGCTCGGCCTCCAGGGCTTTGCTGCCCATAAAGTACAGGGGCAGAGCTTGTGAGGTGATCTCGGTACGCATACCCCGTGAAGAAGTACCTTGTGTAGCCGCGGCCATCGCGGATGGCGTCGTCGGCTGGGTAATACCCAACGAGTTGGCAATAGCGATAGCCTCTTGCAACTGTGCGATACGATCTGACCGTTCAGTCCGTAACTGCAGTCGCAGAGCCTTTAGCTCATCTTTAAGCTTTGCCGTTTGCAAGGTGTCGCCTTCTACCAGACCGGCAATTTCGGCGTCCTTGTCCGAACGATAGGCAGAACGTGCAGCGTTGATTTTTTCATCCAGTTCGCGCAATCGGTTATTAATAATGACTTTTAGATCCGCACTGATTTGCGCACGCTGGTTATTGATCGCGTATTCAACAAAACCGTTAAGGATCTGCGGGCCATTAACAGAATCCGGGTAAGTCAGCTGTAACTTTAAAAAAGAACTCAAGTCGCCTGACTTGGGGTCAGGGCGAATCAAATTAATGGCATCTCGGTTAAAAATCTCAAAGCTTTGCTCAGGCGTCATGCCCTTTTTTTGCAGCGGCTCGAACAACTCCGGGTGAGCGCGAAAGTAATTGAGACGCGTCTCGTATGAGTCCAGTGCTGCGCCCACTTTGAGCAACGCGTCTGAGGGAGGAAGGGTGTACACCTCAGAGCGGTTCAGGGCATCAAGCTCATTGATCGCTGCCGGGCGCAGCAGGGTACTGGCCTGGTAGACGGGTTGCGCGACGAGCACATAGCCCACAGCAATGGCCGCCACGGCGGCCGTGGTGACTGCTATCAATACCTTTTGTTGCCAAAACGAGTGAAACAGGTCAAGCACATCAATTTCTGCGTCAGCACGCGGATGTTCAGTAGTCTTCAAAAATAGCTCCCTGTGTGTGAACCGTTTTGGCACGTTCAGAGCTTGGCTGTTCTGGAAAAGAAAAGGGCAAGCAAATTAAAGTACATGTCTGACAGGGAAACAGCTAAAAAAGTCCCCGCCTTAATAAATCAATCACCTGACTGAACAATCGGGCAATATCATACTGATATCACCCTTGGTTAATTAAAGTCTTAATCTCACATTTTTCAATGACATTTCCTACCCTAATTTAGGGTATTTTTTATAAATAAGTGCTTGATCACGCTAAGGCTTTTTCGTGCAGTAGAATTTTCTTACACGCACACATTCGAGTTGTGATCCATTAAGCATTCGTCTGCACTTCATCATGCGGCCGCGCGCCAATTTGCACTGAAACAGTGCAAGAACATTCTCGGGAAAGCGGCATCTTTCTACAGTCTGTGTAATTATCGCCGCCACAAAACAATAGCTAATGTGCGGAGTCATTATCAGCATGGACATTCACCAGGCGATGCGCGTGTTTGTACGCGTAGTCGAGACCGGCAGCTTCACGGCTGCGGCACAGGCGCTTGGCTATTCCACAGCGCAGACCTCACGTTTGCTCTCGGAGCTGGAGTCCTTGTTGCAGGCGCGTTTGCTGCAACGCAGCACCCGACGTCTGGCACTGACCGAGGTGGGCACACGGTACCTGGAGCGATGCCGTTTGATTCTCGGCGAAATCGAGGATGCCAATGCCGAAGCTGCAGGCGCTCACTTGATCCCGCGCGGGCATTTGCGTGTGCAATCGACCACGGGCTTGGGGATACAACTACTCGCGCCCTTGGTGGCCCGCTATGTGAAGCTCTACCCGCAGGTCAACATTGACTTGACGCTCTCTCAACGCCAACCCGATTTGCTGGAAGAAGGCCACGATGTAGTGATCACGTTGTCGGGGGATCTGCCCGATTCAGAAATGATTGGCCAGCCGCTGGGCAGCATCGGCAGCGTGATCTGCGCAGCCCCTTCCTATCTGAAGAGTCACGGAGTGCCACAAACGCCCGCAGACCTGAGCCAGCATCGATGCCTGCATCTTGTTGATCCGCTTTTCACTGACAGCTGGACCTTTCGCGATGAACACGGCGAGCAGTCAATTCGTCCGGGGCATGTGTTTCAGGTCAACGTCGCCGAGGCCATGGCACAGGCGGCGCAAGCCGGCCTGGGAATCTGCTTGTTGCCCGATTATGTGGCCGTGGATTCTTATCAGCGAGGTTCACTGGTACGCGTGCTGCCACACTACCGACTGCACGAAAAAAGCATCTTTGCGCTCTACCCTTCTCGCCGCTTTCTGGATGCCAAAGTGCGAACGTGGGTCGAGTTCTTGAAGCAGGAGATACCCAAAGTGCTGGAAATGCACCAGGCCATCGTCGATGACCCGGCACATTGGGCGTGGGGAGCTTAGATCCCCTGCAACGCCAGATCCATTGCGAAGTAGGTCAGGATCATGTCCGCACCCGCACGCTTGATCGAACCCAGGGTTTCGCGCACCACACGGGCTTCATCGATAGCGCCGGCCAACGCACCGAATTTGATCATCGCGTACTCACCGCTCACTTGATACGCCGCCAATGGCAGGCGCGATGCTTCGCGTACGTCACGGATGATGTCCAGGTAAGCACCGGCCGGCTTGACCATCAGTACGTCTGCGCCTTCCTGCTCATCCAGCAGCGACTCGCGAATGGCTTCGCGACGGTTGAGCGGGTTCATCTGGTATGACTTGCGATCGCCCTTCAATGCGCTGCCACCCGCTTCGCGGAACGGGCCATAGAGGGCCGATGCGAACTTGGTGGAATACGCCATGATTGAGGTATCGATAAAACCGGCCGCATCGAGCGCGCTGCGGATGGCCTGTACTTGACCGTCCATCGCGGCCGACGGCGAGATGAAGTCGGCCCCCGCTGCTGCTGCCGCAACCGCCTGCTTACCCAAATTGATCAAGGTGGCATCGTTGTCAACGCCGTGATCGTGCATGACACCGCAATGGCCGTGGGAGGTGTACTCGCAGAAGCACGTGTCACTCATCACGATCATTTCAGGCGCAGTATCCTTGCAGATACGGGCCATGCGCGAGACCAGCCCGTCTTCGCGCCATGAGTCGCTGCCGGTGGCATCCAGATGGTGCGACACGCCAAAGGCCATCACCGATTTGATACCGGCACGGGCATAACGCTCAATCTCACCGGCCAGTTTCGACTCGGGGATGCGCATCACACCCGGCATGCTGGTGATGGGTACAAAGTCGTCAATCTCTTCTTCGACAAAGATCGGCAGCACCAGATCGTTCAGGCTGAATTCGGTTTCCTGAAACAGGTCGCGCAGTGTTTGTGTACGACGCAGACGGCGGGGACGGACAGAAGGGAACTGGCTAGGCATCATGGTTCCTGATGGGCAGGTTGAAGGCTTGATGGCGCAACAAATACAGGATTGAACCTGTAAATGCAAAATATCCGCCCTGCCTGCGGCCCGTTGTCACGGGGCACGACAGGGCCGTTGAACATTTCGTAAAAAAGCGTAGCATCACTGCCCATGATACTCGAACAGCTCAAAGCTTTGGGCAATGACACTCGCATGCAAATGATGGAGTGGCTCAAAGACCCACTCAGTAATTTCCCGCCTCAGGATCACGGTGATCCTGCTATCGGTGTGTGTGTCACCCATTTGCAGCACAAGGCCGGCCTGTCACCGTCCACCGCTTCTGCGCATTTGGCCATCTTGCAACGGGCCGGTTTTGTACTGAGCACCCGCATTGGCAAATGGACGTACTACCGACGCAATGAGCAGGCGATCGATGACTTTGCGGCTAGGCTGAAAATCGAGTTGTAATTTTTACCCTATCATTTCGTTATTTAACGAAATGATCATTATGCGTTGTGAAAAACAGAGGAAATATTGTGAGCACTAAAACTATCTTCGTTAAACCTGGTGGCGGTTATGACAATGTTGTCGTGGGCAGCAGCGAAGTGCGCGCCCCTGCCAGTGGTGAAATCACCGTACGCTTACACGCCAACTCCCTGAACTACCATGATTTTGCTGTAGTCAGCGGTATGTGGGGGCCAACCGAACAGCGGATCCCCATGGCGGATGGTGCGGGCGAAGTCACTGCGGTAGGCAGCGACGTCACTGAATTCAAGGTTGGCGATTCAGTCGTGAGCACCTTTTTCCCCGAGTGGATCGACGGCACACCGCTGGTTGAAGGCTTCGTGACCGTGCCTGGCGACGGCATCGACGGATATGCCCGCGAGCAAGTCACCGCCAAAGCCACCGCCTTCACCCTGGCACCTGTGGGTTACAGCCACGCCGAAGCGTCAACCCTGACCACGGCGGGTTTGACTGCCTGGCGTGCGTTGATGGCCGATGATTCCCTCAAGCCGGGCGACACCGTGTTGATCCAGGGCACGGGCGGGGTTTCGATATTCGCCCTGCAATTCGCCAAAATGGCGGGCGCCACTGTTATTGCGACCTCTTCCAGCGATGCAAAACTTGAGCGCCTGAAAGCGCTGGGCGCTGATCACGTCATCAACTATCGCAAAGACACCCAATGGGGCGCGACCGCACGCGCACTCACCGGTGGCCGCGGTGTTGACCATGTCATCGAAGTGGGCGGCCCCTCGACCCTTGAACAGTCGATGATTGCCGTACGGGTTGCCGGGCATATTTCGGTGATCGGCATTTTGAGTGGCGTATCCGGATCAATGGACTTTGTTCCCGCGCTGGTCAAGCAGGTGCGCCTGCAAGGCGTGCTGGTCGGTAGCCGCACCCAGCAACAAGACATGATTCGGGCCATTAATGCCAACGGTATGCGTCCGATCATTGACCGTCACTTCCCGCTGACCGACATTGTTGAAGCGTTCAAATATCAGGAAACCAACCAGCACTTCGGCAAAATCGTGCTGGATATCTGATACCGCGACACAGGTGGCGCATTGACAGTGCGCCACCCTCTTCTATTGATTCCAGAGTCTTTCCTGATGCGCCTTGAATCGGGGAGGCAGATGAACAATCGCAGTCCCCTATAGACTGCAAGTCGACGAGGATGATGGCAGGTAACTACAACGACAATTGATCAGACCCACATCGGCGGGTAAGGATGCACGCGGTAAAACTGACGCAGAGCATTGATGTCAGCGTTGAACTGATTGTTCAACCAGGTTTTGAAATGCTGGTGAACTACGTGCTCGCCACTTGGCCAGGCGCGGCAGTCGGCAATGGCCTGGGCCGCTTGCATGCCGGACATCAGCGCTTTAAGCACGCCGTGCGACGAAGCAGGATCCAATATCGCCGCTGCATCACCGACCAGTATGTAGCCGGGCCCCATGGGTGCCTCGGATAGGCGCCAGGAGACGTCTGCGCCGCGTACCGGGCCAACCGGTGTCAAGGACTTGAGCGCATCGGGCGAACCGGCTATCGGCATGCTGTTTGAGTCAAAACTCAAGGTTGTCCAGTGTAGGTGATGAGTGTCGAGGCGAGCGATCCATTGCCAACCATTACTGACCGCGATAAGCCGTGGAGTGTCATAAATCCGCTCGAGCTCGTCTTGGTAATAGCCATAGCGAGCAATCAGTTGCGGTGAAAATGCCTGCCACTGGATCGGCAATTGCCGCCGAAGCCATCCGTGCCCTCCCGAAGCATCGACTACACAGGCTGCCAGAAGCCGGTCTTGCCCTAAGGTGACCCCTGCGACCCTGTTGCCATCATGAATGATCGTTGGGCTTGCACAGGGCTGGATAATCCGCACCCCCAAAGCACGCGCTCTGTTCATGAGTTGAACATCGAAGGCTGCTCGCTCAATCTGGAAGCCTCGCCAAGGGCCAGCCGCATCACCACCGAACTCGACAAAACGCGGCACTCCCTCCCAATGCACCCAGTGCCCATGATGCCGTAGACCAGAGAGTTCGGTCAGCTCGCGCAGTATCCCCAGTTGGCCAAGCAGCGGCTCAATGGCCGGGTGTAAGGTTTCGCCGGGGCGATGGCGCGGGAATGAATCGCGCTCCAGCAGTGCCACGTGCATACCATGCTGTGCGCACGCGATCGCTGTCGCACAGCCGGCAGGCCCTGCACCGACCACAATCACATCATATTGATTCGTCACGTAAGTGCCACGGTGTGTCGTCTTCTTTGGCTATCAGGGCGCTCTGGCTGACATACATTTGCACTCGCGTATCAATCTCCACATGACGACGCTTGAAATCATCCGCTGGCGTGCTGATTGCACCGTGTTTGTAAAGGAACAAGTACATTACCTCCCCCTCCAGACTATGCCCTGCCTCTTGCTCGGCAGCGTCCAGTTGCTCGTCAGGCTGTTGCACGATCGAGAAGGACAGTACCGACCACAGCCTTTTCTCTGCCTTTTCGGTTGCTCCAACCGCTTTATAGGCGCGATGCATGGCCAGGACTCGCCGATGGTACTGCTCAGTATTAATGTGCCCCGTAACAGCCAGTGAAAGCTGTCCTTTTAATGCTGCCGACGTGTAATCACTGTACTCGTAGGCTTGGTACTGAACGACCTGACGACCTTCCAGTTCAACCAAAACAGGACCTTTCAGGCCGTCCCATGAGGGCGCATCACTTAAACCGATTTCGGCGTCTGTCATGGGAATGACCGAAGAGGCGACGGTACGCGGTTCATATGTACGGGTTGAATCAGGTGCCACGCCAGGCCAATAGGAACCCAACGCTGCGCAAATCCGCGCATCTTCAGTAAACGGACTGGCTAGCATGTAACCATTAAGTTCTTCCTTGAAAGGTTTATCGATCAAACCTCGACCAATCTCCCAGCCGGGTCCGAACACGCCACTTGCGAAGTCGGGCAAGCAAGACTGGCGTTGCGCCAAGGCTACTTCAGGTGCTGTCAAAGCTTGGGCAGACACTGATTCACCAAGCGGCAAGGAGACAATGGCCGTGACACCGCGATCTTCCTCGGCAAAGTAATTGCCCTCCAAAGCCGGGTTGATCGAGTAACGAACGTCCGACAATGGATTAACACGGGCGTGCCAAACCTCGGGGCACGGCGGCGCAGGACAAGGGAATACATTCGGATCATTTGACCACGCCTTCAGCTCGCGCTGCCCACACAGCGGGAAGAAGTCGGGAGCGCCGATGATCGAATAGGCTGCGACGCTGTCCTTGTCCAGGCCGTAGGACTCTAATTCTGGACAACGTGCCCGGACCCAGCCGTCTGCCATTGCATCCTGATAGTGCAGCGTGCGATAGCCACCCTGCCTGACGATCGCATCAACACCTTCGACGTTATTCAGATCTTCGATCGTGCCGTCGTCAAGGACCCGATGGCGACCATGCAAGAGCCCACCCGTGCCCGCTGGCATCGTAAATGACAAGGGTTGCCCCTGATAGTGGGCCAACTCAACCAACCGCTCCTTGGCATCCGGGACCAAAAGCCCAGTACCCATGTCAGTGGGTTCAGCCCAATGACACAGGCCTTCGGTAATGACAAATGGATAATTCAGGATGTCTGGTTCTTGCCATCCCGTTGCGCTGTACATCATATGCACTTGCCGGATCTTCTCATTGATCTGGTAGTTTTCCAGATGCACTGTCAAGTCCAGGCCCTGCAGGCATTCCTTGCCATTGAATAATTTGTGTATCGGCACCCAAAAACTCAAATTTGCGTCAGAGGGTGATTGAAAACTCATAGGACCGAAGCTTTCACTATCACCGTTTTTTTGCATGGCAATGTACGCGCCATAACGGGCCGGAATGACCCGCATCTGCTGCGTATCGGCCTCTACAAAGGGCAGGAAGCCACGCCGTGCGGCATCATACAAGGCGGGTGCGGTACCTATTCGGGCCACGCCGGTACGGGAGAAACACAGGTCTGCCTTGGCTTTATGTACGGTTTCCGGGCGTGGCCGATACTCATAAGCAAACACGACTATGGCCAATGGCGCTGAGCCCGCGTATGCACTCAACATCTCCATGCTGGGTGGGTTGAACCCGTAAACGAAATTCAGTAACTGCTCAATTTCAAGCGCTGTAGGGAAAGCCGTCAGTTGGGTTCCATCGGCGGTGCTCAACACATTCGGCGAAGCAAACGCGTGATACAACAAACTTTCTGCAGGCCGACCGGCTTCGATGCCACGCCCCCCAGCGGGAGAAAAGTCTTCAAAGCCCTTGAGGGCTCGGTCAACAGACAATGGTTTGCTCAGTTCCTGCTGCAAGTTTGGCGCAGTGATGTCCAAGCCATGTTGGAGCAGAAGTGAGTGCCAGCCGTGCGGAGCCAAGCGCGAGCAGGCAAGTTGTACATCACTGAACAAAGCCATGTTGTTGTCCTCAAGTTTGTCCCTGATGCTGAATAAGTAGAAAGATCCTTTCGACGGGTCGTACAGATAGGGATTAGCGATAGTTGCGTTCGGCGTTTATGTGCCTTGCTCAAGGTAATAGCGACCGAAACACAAGAATCTGCTCGTTTACCAAATATGTATAGCTGGTAGAACTATCAGGTACTTGCCTGAACTGACGGCCATCAAGCCAGCATCTGTTGGACGATCCGTCAGTTGCACTAAAGCGAGTGCGCGCAAATCGATTGCGAGCACTGAAAGTGCGCTTAATGCAAACATGGCCGTTTTCCATTGCATGCACTTACCGGTAGTCACCGACCCGGCCAGACGACCTCAGCCTGCCCTGTTGCCAGGCACAGGCTGAGTCACAGCGTTACGAGATGGCCGCATCCACCAGCACTTGAGCTTCGTCGACCAGACGGGCGAGGTGCTCATCGCCGATAAAGCTTTCGGCGTAGATCTTGTAAATGTCTTCAGTGCCTGACGGTCGTGCCGCGAACCAGCCGTTTTCAGTCATCACCTTCAAACCGCCAATGGCCTGATTATTACCGGGCGCATGGCTGAGGATTTGGGTAATGGTTTCGCCCGCAAGATGAGTCGACTTGACCTGCTCAGGCGACAACTTGCTCAACAGGGCTTTTTGCTGCGGGGTGGCTTGGGCATCGACACGGGTCGAGAACGGCCGGCCCAGATCTTCAGTCATTTTTTGATACAGCTGAGAAGGGTCACGACCCGTACGGGCGGTCATTTCTGCGGCCAGAAGTGAGGGGATCAAGCCATCCTTGTCGGTCGACCAGACGCTGCCGTCCAGACGCAAGAACGAAGCTCCCGCGCTCTCTTCTCCACCAAACCCCAGTGAACCCTCGAACAAACCATCTGCGAACCATTTAAAGCCCACCGGTACTTCATACAATCGACGTCCGAGGCGCGCACTCACCCGATCGATCAAGCCACTGCTAACCACGGTTTTGCCGACGGCTGCATCTGCACGCCACTGCGGGCGGTTGTTGAACAGATAATCAATCGACACCGCCAGGTAACTGTTGGGTGCCAGCAAGCCACCGGATGGCGTGACAATGCCATGACGATCATGGTCTGGGTCACAGGCGAATGCCACGTCAAAGCGCTCTTTGAGCCCGATCAAGCCTTGCATCGCATAGCTGGAAGACGGGTCCATGCGGATGCGCCCATCCCAGTCAACGCACATAAAACGGAACGTTGGGTCTACCGAGGTGTTGACGACTTCAAGGTTCAACCCATAGTGCTCGCCGATGGCTGACCAGTAACGCACACCCGCACCACCCAGCGGATCAACGCCCAAACGCAAATTGGCACCGCGCAGGGTGTCCATATCGATGACGTTTTTCAGATCGCCAACATAGGTATTAAGGTAGTCGTGACGGTGCGTGGTGCCCGCTTTCAAGGCTTGCTCATAACTGATGCGCTTGACGCCCGAGAGCCGGGCAGCCAGCAATTCATTGGCTTTGGCTTCGATCCACTTGGTTACATCGGTATCAGCCGGGCCACCGTTTGGCGGGTTGTATTTGAAACCACCACTTTCTGGCGGGTTGTGCGACGGAGTAATCACAACGCCGTCGGCCAGGCCCGAAGTGCGGCCACGGTTGTAGCAAATGATCGCGTGGGAGATGGCGGGTGTCGGTGTGTATTCATCGTTCGCCGCAATCATGGTTTCGACGCCATTGGCCGCAAAAACTTCCAGTGCGCTGGCACCCGCCGGGGTCGACAGCGCATGGGTGTCGATGCCGACGAACAGCGGACCGTTAATGCCTTTCATCTGGCGGTACAGGCAAATAGCCTGACTGATAGCCAGCACATGCCACTCATTAAAGCTCAGCTCAAACGAGCTGCCGCGGTGCCCCGACGTGCCGAAAGCAACACGCTGTGTGGCAATGGCAGCGTCGGGTTGACCGGTGTAATAAGCGGTCACCAGTCGCGGTATATCGACCAGCAGTTGAGCTGGAGCCGGTTTGCCCGCAAGAGGACTGAGTGTCATGCAAAAACCTCGGGAAATAATGATTCGGAGGAAAAAAAACAGTTTACTGGCACTTCGACATTGGCGAGAAGCAATCTATCCCGACAACGGGCCGATTTTGCACTTAAATAGACTTGTCGTTGTCTGATTGCGCCACGACGACGAGAATACACCCGCGTTCAGTGCGCATCTTTCAAGTCGACACCTATTTATGTTTTGGAATAAGGAAACCGCATGAAACCATTCGTCATCAGCGCAGCACTTTTACTGAGTGCGCTGTGCAGCGTAGCCCACGCGGCCAAACTGGAAGACGTGGCCCCCTACCCCAAAGCCGAAACCGGGTTCAGCCGCCAGGTCATCTATCTGCCCAAGCAGAAGAATGAAGACGATTACAAAGTTCAAATCATTGCCGGTAAAACCTTGCAAGTGGACTGTAATCAGCAACGACTGGGCGGCAAGCTGGAAGAAAAAACCCTCAAAGGCTGGGGTTATCCGATGTATCGCCTGAATAAGGTGACGGGCCCGGCGAGTACTATGATGGCTTGCCCGCAAGGCAAAGCCCATCCTGAGTTTGTTCCGGTGGTGGGTGAAGGTTTTATGCTGCGTTACAACAGCAAGTTGCCGATTGTGGTATATGTGCCCAAGGACATAGAAGTGCGCTATCGCATCTGGTCGGCTTCCAAACAGATCAAGCAGGCTGTTAGCGAGTGAAGGCCCCAAAATAAATACTCAGCGGCCCTTATTGCTCCACTGGACTCAACTTCCTGTAGCAGGGCCGGAGAGTGCCGGGTACTGCGAACTGACCGCTTGAACAAAGTCGGCGGCTTGCGCTTTTATCCAGTCCATCAGTCTGGCTATATCAGGCTCTGTTTGACGCCCTTCCTTGCAGATAATGTAGTAAGTCGCTGGCGATATCATTGCAGCCCCGCTTAGAGCAACCAGACTTCCCTCCTCTAATAGGTCATAGACCAGCGCGGTTCGCCCCAATGCTATTCCCCCACCCTTGACTGCCAGGCTGATTGCCAGGCTGGAGTCAGGAAATCGAGGGCCCTGGTGATAAGTTGGCGCCGGTAAATCCTGAAAAGCGAACCAGCTTTCCCACCCGGGGCACAACGGGTCATCGACCCGATGTATCAAAGGGTACCGAGCGATATCCATCAAGGAGATGTCACCGTTACGGCGACGAAACTCCGGCGAGCATACGGGGAATACCGCGTCGCGCATCAATCGCTCTACGTGTTGGCCGGGGTAGTGACCGTACCCCATTACAATGGCGACATCGTATTGAGTGGCGTCCAGGTTGGTGGCACTTAAATCGGCATTTGTTAAAACCAGATCCAGGTTCAAACAAGCGTCACTCTGAGAGGCATGCATCCTGGGGATCAGCCAGGCGGAGCACAATGACGAAGTACAGTAGAGATGCAATGGAGACGAGTTGCCGCGATTGAGTGAATGCAAAACTTCGTCAAGGTTCGTAAAAAATGAATGAATAACGGGCAGCAACGCCTCGCCAGCGGCTGTCAACTTGACGCCACGCGAGTGCCGCTCAAACAACTGCACATCCCACCACTCTTCAAGGCCTGATATTTGATGGCTGATCGCACTCGCGGTCAGATTCAATTCAGTGGCGGCACGAGCAAAACTACCGGTTTGGGCCGCGCAAACGAATGCCTGAAGCATGGGGGTTGGCGGCGGACGTTGGGGCATTAGTTACTCACCTTGATCAAGATAATCCCGCACACAATCACAAACGCCGAGAGCAGTCGCCTCCAGCCAAACCGCTCATGAAAAAACAAGGCAGCAATGATTGCGCCGATGATAACACTGGTTTCTCGCAGCGCTGACACCTTGGCCACGGCATCCAGAGAGAGTGCAAACAGCACCAGACCATAAGACGTCAGGTAAAACACCCCTCCCAACACGCCGACGCGCCAGTGACGACGAACCGCATGAGCAAGCGCCGAGCGCTCTTTGCAAAATGCCAGCAGCGGAATCGGAATACTCTGAAAGACTGTCAGGTAGATGATGTACTGCAACACGGTATCGCTGGCCCTGACCCCTTTGGCGTCCACCACCGTATAGGCAGCAATAAAGACCCCCGCACAAATAGCCATCATGATGGGCTTTAGCAAATGAGCGGTCATCTTGCGCACAAACGTCAGGCTGATAATGCCCGCGCAAATCAATAAAACACCTGCCATTGCCTGAAAGGATAAATGCTCATGCAGCAGGAAATAGGAAAAGAGCGCCACCAGCACCGGCGGTACTCCGCGCATAATCGGGTAGACCTGACCGAAGTCCCCTGTCTCATAGGCCTTGATCAAAAACAGTCGATACACCGTGTTGAGCACGACTGAAACCAACACATACCCTGCAACGTGCAGACTTGGCACATTAACCAGTGGCAATGCCGCAAGGCAGATCACCAAAGCCGTTGCATCGACCATGGCTAACGTCATGAAGCGACTGCTTCCCGCTCTAACCACCGCATTCCAGGTGGCGTGCATAAACGCTGAAATCAAGACGAGCGTGATTGCGATATCGGAGTTATCCATGGGCTCTGCTTTTTTTGATGAGAGAGTATGAAAGACGGCCGCTTTCATGGAGCTACGACGGTTTGCGTAACCACATACGCAACATGTAACGGTTAAGGGTGGCCAGGCAGTCGCTGTCACTGATTTCTGCACGGGGAGCATGCTGCTCAATAAATTGCGTTCGTGTATGCAAGAACTTGTTATCCGCCGAAACCAGTACTTGGCCGGGCTCCAACAAAATTCGATGCTGCACGCTGGATTGATCCAGGGCGGTGTCAAGAAAGTCCAGCGCCTGCACTTGAAGAGCGGTTAACGGTTGGCCAGCCTTGAGGTGAGCCGATTCAATGTAAACCCGGAAATATCTGATTTGAGGAATACCCTCATCGGAAAAACTCAGGATTGGAGCCCTGAATAACTGTTCTTCCTCAGCCATCCCCCGATTCTCGAAAAGGAAATCCCCTTTAAGCACTTCGAGTATCTCTGGAAATGCCGTTAATTCGACATACACCGCGCTGGCGTCTATCAGAATACTTTCACCGCCCAGCAGCGCTTTTTGCCCGCAAGCAAGTATCAGGTAATCAATAGGGACTGGGTCGCTCACGCCATCGTTATGTACGTAGGCACCTTGTTTGGTCTGATGATATCTGGCGCCCTCCTCAATGCTTTTGCCTCCCCGGTCATAGACCTCGATCATGTGATGCCCCAAATGGTTTTGCACCATCGGTACACCCAACAGAGAGCCGAATGTCCAAATCAGTGATTTAAAGCGGGCGAGCGTATCAACCTTGAAACCGTCGATGAGCAGTACATGACGTTCGTGATCAATCATGTTTCTGACAGTGCCCAGTTCCTCAAGCAGGGCGCCTGAGCACTGGGAGTCAAGGAGAGCCGGCGTGACATCGATCCGGTGTGTCAAAGAATCAGGGGCCAGTTTATCTTGGGCCGCCAACAATTCATTGAAGGCATTATTTGACAGTTTGAACTTAGAGACTTCTTGACGAAAGTTACTAACGTTTAGGGTCATGGCATGTTTTTTTATGGGTTTTAAGTGCAGCCATTAAACTAAGCCAGACGCGTAGGCGAAAAGCGAAAGGTCATCAGCGCTGCCATTAAAAACCATCATGCCTGCTGTCGGTAAGTTCGCCCCATTCCCGGCACGTCCCGGCACGCTTAGCGAGCAAGGGGGACACACCTCACTTCAACAGTTCCTGTATCTGTTCTTGCAAGGTATCGAGGTCAAAGGGCTTGGCCAAAATCGGTGCCTTGCGGGTAATCGGGCTGCCCGTTTCACGAATTTCCGCCGGATAACCACTGATGAAGATCACTTTCAGATCCGGCCGTAATTTAACTGCGGGCTCTGCAATATCAACCCCTGAAATGCCACCCGGCAGTCGGAAATCAGTGACCATCAAATCCAGATGCGGCTTGCTCGCCAAAATTTCAAAGGCCCGCTGCCCGTTTTCCGCTTGCAACACTCGATAGCCTACACCCGACAGATAAGCGCTTAACACCATCAGGATCGAGGGATCGTCCTCAACAATCAAAACAACATCTTGCGCATCTTCACTCATGGGAAACCCTAATCCGTACTATCGCTGCCATTACGACCTCACGCCGAGCGAGAGGTTGCGGCCAATTCATGACTTTTGCACCAACGGTAGGCTGACCCTGAACAAAGCGCCCTCGCCCAACGTACTGTGTACGCTGATAGAACCGTTGTGAGCGGCGATGATCTGCTCAGAAATAAACAGCCCCAACCCCAGCCCGCTCACAACGTCACTCCCGGCAACCCGCTCGAATTGATGGAAAATTCGTTTCTGGTTTTCTTCACTGATGCCAATACCCTGGTCTCTCACGTCGATGATGGCACTCGCCCCTTCAACATAAACAGAAACCTGCACCGGTTTGCGGGCACCGTAGCGCAATGCGTTGGTCAGCAAGTTGGACACTACCTGCTCTATTCGGAATTCATCCCACTGACCTATCACTGACTGGCGAACGGTAAAGTCGACTCGCGATTGTGCTGCGCTGATTTGCGCTGCGAAGCTTTCGAGCAGATTGGCCACAGTTTGCGACAAGTCAAACGTCGAGGGGCGAATCGATAACTTGCCGGTGCGTATGCGCGACACATCCAGCATGTCTTCTATCAGGCGGATAAGGCTCTGAATCTGGCGTTCGTCGCGATCGACCATGGCGTGCATTTTGTCCATGGTAAAGGCAGCGGCATTTTCGCGGGCCAGATGCATTTTGCGCAGCTGGGTTTCAAGAATCAGTCCATTGAGTGGCGTACGAACTTCATGAGAAACAATCGACATGAAATCGTCGCGCATACGCACCGCATGCTCAAGCTCACACTGGGTAACTTTCAGTTGTGCCAGCAAGGTTTCTTGCTCGCGGCGGCTCTGTTCCAGCGCTTCAACCTGATGCTTCATGGCCTTGCTTTGTCGATACAACTCGACAAACACATTGACCTTACTTTTGACCGCATGGATATCCAGTGGCTTGTGTAAAAAGTCCACGGCACCACTTTCGTAGCCCTTGAAGGCATAGTTCATCTCGCGCCCGGCGGCACTGACAAACACGATCGGGATATTTTTGGTTTTTTCAGTACCGCGCATTAACTCGGCCAGTTCAAAGCCGTTCATACCCGGCATCTGAACATCAAGAATGGCCATCGCAAACTCATGTTGCAGTAATAGCGACAGCGCCTCGTCCGCGGACAGGGCTTTGTAAACCGTGCGATCCTCGCGTGTGATCAACGCTTCCAGCGCCAGCAAGTTCTCAGGCAGATCGTCAACGATCAGCAACTTGGCTTGAATTTCACTTAGTAGCATTAGATTCGTTCCAGCTCGACGAGCAAACGGGCAATGCCGTGCAAAGGAAGGATGTAGTCCGGTTGGCAGCGTTCAAGCGCTGCATGCGGCATGGTGGCCACAAGGGCTTCGGTCGGGTCTTGCACAATGGTCAAACCGCCTTGCTGTTTGACCGTTAGCAACCCTTGGGCACCATCCTGGTTAGCCCCCGTCAGTAATATTGCAGCCAGACGCGATTGATACACATCGGCTGCCGACTCAAAAAGGTAGTCAATGGAGGGGCGGGAATAGTGCACCCGCTCCTCGCGGCTCAATGAAAAACTGTGATCGTGCTCTATCGAGACATGATAACCGGGGGCCGCAAAGTACAAGGTCCCCGGGGCAATAGGCTCTTTGTCGTCGACTTCCTTGACCGGTAATAACAAACGATTGTTGAACACAGCGGCCAGCTGGCTGCGACGCTCATCAGGAATATGCAAGACCACAATAACCGGCAACCGAAAGCCTGGTTGAACGTTGGCAAAAAGCGTCAGCAATGCCTCGACGCCACCTGAGGAGGCGCCAATGACCACAGCGTCTACAGCCCTGAGTTCGGTGGTCATAGCTTTCGGTAGATCCGTTCTTGCTTGAGCACCGGCGCAAACGCTTTGCTGTAATCCGAAAAATCGAGAGTTTCCTTGCTACCCAGCATCAGAAAACCGCGATGACAAAGTGACTCATGGAACAAACCAAACGCTCGGTTTTGAAGATTTTTGTTGAAGTAAATCAACACGTTACGGCACGAAATTAAATTAGTTTCTGAAAACACACTGTCGGTCGCCAGGCTGTGGTCGGCGAACGTGACGTTCTCACACAAGCTCTTGTCAAAGATGGCGTAGTCATAAGCCGCCGTGTAGTAATCGGCAAACGAGCGTTGACCTCCCGCCTTTTGGTAATTGCTGGTGTAGCCGCGGATGCTTTCCATCGAGAAAATGCCTTGCTTGGCTTTTTCCAGCGAACGCGGATTGATATCGGTGGCATAAATAATGGTGCGGTCCAGCAGCCCTTCTTCCCGCAGCAAGATGGCCATTGAGTAGACCTCTTCGCCGGTGCTGCAACCGGCGATCCAGATTTTCAGCGAGGGGTAGGTCTTGAGAATAGGCACCACCTCCTGGCGGATCGCCAGGAAGTGCTCAGGATCGCGAAACATCTCACTGACCGGAATCGTCAAATACTGCAACAACTGCATAAACACAGTCGGGTCATGCAGCACGCGCTCCTGCAAGGCCGAAATAGTGTTGCAGTCGAACTGACGCATTGCGTGATGGACACGGCGCTTCACCGAAGCACCGGAGTAGTCACGAAAGTCATAGCTGTATTTGAGGTAGATCGCTTCGATCAGCAACCTCAATTCAATGTCGGTGTTTCGATGCACTTAGAGTCGTTCCATTTTCGGTAGCCAGACCCGGATCAGAGAGAACAGGCGATCCAGATCAATCGGTTTAGCCAGATAATCATTGGTGCCTGCCTGCAGACAACGCTCCTGATCGTCCTTCATCGCTTTGGCTGTTACGGCAATGATCGGCAGCTTGCGCCAACGCGGGTCTTTGCGAATTTCAATAGTGGCTTCATAACCATCCATCTCCGGCATCATGACGTCCATCAGCACCAGGTCGATGTCTTCCACTTCGTTCAGGCGCTCAATGGCTTCACGGCCATTACGGCCAATCACCACGATGGCACCTTTATGCTCAAGCGCACTGGTCAGGGCAAAGATGTTTCGTACATCGTCATCCACCAGCAAAATCTTGCGCCCTTCAAACACCTTGTCGCGGCTGCGAGCAGTCTGGAGCATCGTTTGGCGCTCATGAGACAACTGGGATTCCACTTTGTGCAGAAATAATGTCACCTCATCGAGCAAACGCTCAGGTGAACGCGCGCCTTTGATGATGATGGAGCGCGAGTATTTGCGCAGTTCGGCTTCTTCATCGCGGGTCAGGTTACGTCCGGTATAGACGATGACCGGCGGGAAAGAACAAATATCTTCAGTCGACATGCGCTTGAGCAAATCACCACCGAGCATGTCCGGCAGTTTGAGGTCGATGATCATGCAGTCGTAAATATTGCTGCGCAGTAGATCCAATGCTTCCTGTGCGAAGCCAACTGCGGTGATTTCAATATCATCATCGCCGATCAGGCGGGCGATGCTGTCGCGTTGTAGATCATCGTCTTCGACCAATAACACTCGCTTGACCTTCTGGGTCAATTTGGCTTCAAGTCGTGCAAACACATTTTTCAGTTCTTCACGGGTCGTCGGTTTCACCGCATAACCCACTGCGCCCATGTGCATCGCCGCTTCTACACGGTCCTCAACGGAAATCACGTGTACCGGAATGTGCCGGGTCGGCGCTGACGCTTTAAGGCGTTGCAGCACTGTCAACCCGGAATGATCAGGCAAGCGCATGTCCAGCAAAATAGCGTCGGGAATGAACTCAGCAGCCAGCCCGAAGCCTTCGTCCGCGCCGTGGGCCACCAGGCAGTTATACCCCAGCTCATGCGCAAGATCGAAGAGGATACGGGCAAAGTTCGGCTCGTCTTCAACCACCAAAATACAGCGAGTGCTGAACGGTGCTTTTTCACGGTCATCGGCAAAACGGGGAATGTGTACAGGCGCAACCTCAACGGGCACCAACACAGTGCTGGCCGGTACGGGCCGGGGCGATGGCGCGACCTTGGGCGTCATCGGCTCGGCAGGCTCGACAAATTGCTCAGGCATGATCAACGTAAACTCACTGCCCTGCCCCGGCGTGCTGCTGATACTGATGGAGCCGCCGAGTAAAGTCGCCAGGTCACGTGAAATCGACAACCCCAAGCCGGTACCGCCATAGCGGCGATTGGTGGTGCCGTCAGCCTGACGGAACGCCTCAAAGATACTTTCTTGCTGATCCTGGGCTATACCAATACCGGAATCCTTCACTGTGAAGGCAACCCCTTCGCCGGGCACCCGCGCAACGGTGAGGCTGACCTGACCTTTTTCGGTGAACTTGATCGCGTTGGACAGCAAGTTCTTCAGGATTTGCTCCAAACGCTGGCTATCGGTGTAGAGCATGGGCGGCGTGCCGGGTTGCACTTCAACCTTGAGTGTCAGCCCCTTGTCCGCGGCCAATGGCTCAAACATCCCGCGCAAGCCTTCTACCACCCTCGCTACGCTGGCGTTTTCGGGCAAGACTTCAAGCTTGCCAGCCTCGACTTTTGAAATATCCAGAATGTCATTGATCAGGTTAAGCAAGTCATTGCCCGCCGAATAGATCGACTCGGCGAACTTGACCTGCTCACCTGAAAGGTTTCCGTGAGGGTTCTCAGACAGCAGTTTTGCCAAAATCAATGAGCTATTGAGGGGCGTGCGCAGCTCATGGGACATATTGGCAAGGAATTCGGACTTGTACTTGCTGGACCGTTGCAGCTCCTGAGCGCGCTCTTCCAACTGAACCTGAGCCTCATTAAGCTCGATATTCTTGCGGTTCATCGCATCGCGCTGACCGGACAGAGCTTCGTTGGTCTGCTCCAGTTCCGCCTGCTGGGTCTCAAGGTTAGTCTGCGACTCTTTAAGGATCTGCGATTGCTCCTCAAGCTCTTCGTTGGCGGTCTTGAGTTCTTCCTGTTGCACTTGCAGCTCTTCATTTAGCTGCTGAGTCTCAGCCAGTACCTCTTGCAGACGTTGACGATAACGAGCAGCCTCAATCGATGTACCAATGTTGTCGGCGATCAATTCAAACAATTCAATATCACGCTCAGTCAAGGCCCTGAGAAAACCCAACTCAATCACACCATTGACCCGATCATCATCGCTGGTTGGCACCACCAGCACACTGCGCGGCGCGCCTTCGCCCAACCCGGAGCTGACTTTAAAGAAATAGTCTTGAGGCACATTGTCCAGGCGAATCAGCTGGTCCTGCTGAGCGGCTTGGCCGACCAACCCTTCATCATTGTGAACCAGTTGATCCTTAGCCTCTTGCTCACGGGAAAACCCATAAGAAGCCACGCGCTTGAGGCCGCCATGATCTTCGCGCACATACACGGCGCCCACCACGCTGCCCAGATACTGGGCGCAGAATTGAAGAATATTGCGTCCCAGCATATTCAGGGTCAGACGCCCCAATACCTGTTCAGCCAGCTCGGTCTGGCCGTTACGCAGCCATGCCTGACGCTCCAAACGTTCCGCCGTCTTGATATAAGACTCGAAGTTTTCGTTGTAACTATTTGAAAGGTTTACTAAATCACGACGTCCTACATAGGCCAGAAACCCGCTTAGGCCGAGGATAAATATCAGGTAAAGGCTGATGCTGATGACAGTCGTCTGGCTGACTTGATCACTGCGGGCCACCCGCAATTGCTGCTCTGTTTGAATGAACTCTTCGTATTCCTTACGTATCTCATCCGTCAGACGTTTGCCTCTGCCGGACTGCACCGCGGCTTTGTAATCACCGTTCTGACGACTCAAATCAACCATTGACTGTGCGTACAGCGCCCATTCTCTCTGCAAAGCTTCAAGGCGCTTGAGTCGATCGACTTGCTGCGGATTATCACTGACCAGTTCTTGCAAGCTTTGTAATTGCGCAACTATTTGCGGCTTGGCAACGACATAAGGGTCAAGAAAGTGCTCGTCTCCGGTGATGAGGTAGCCACGCATCCCTGTTTCCAGGTCAACCGTGAGCCTGGCGGCTTCATTGGCGTTGCTAATGACACGATCACTGTGTTCGACCCAGCGGATCACCGACAACAGATAGCTGATCATCACCACAAATAGCACGGCACTGAGCACGCCAACGGCCAAGGGCAAGCCTACGTTTCGACTTAAAAGCTTGCGAAAGCTTCGCTCATCAATGGATGCGGGGGATTTCATGTGTCGAGTCCGTACTGGAGGCAAAAACGAGAGTTTGCAGGATAAGCGACGAGCAGTTCCATCTTCTTACAGACAAGAGAGAAATTTCGTACAAAATAATTCAATTTAAACCTTCACAAGGCTATTCTTGCCCACATTGTTGAGACTCAAGCGGTACTGAATGAGCCCAACGTTCAAATTCTTGAAGAGATCATGACTATGCCCGCAACAACCTCCACGATCCTTGTGGTTGAAGACGACAGCATTGTCAGAATGCTGATCGTAGACGTGCTTGAAGAGCTGGAGTTCAACGTGATTGATGCTGATTGCGCTGAAAAGGCTCTGGTTTCTCTTGAGAATCTGGACAAGCGCATAGACCTGCTGATGACCGATTTTAGCCTGCCCGGTTTCAACGGTCAGGAGCTGGCAGGCAAAGCCCGGCACTTGCGCCCAAACTTGCCTGTTCTGGTTGCCAGCGGCCTGGCCGAAACACTGGAGCTTTCCGATGGTGTGTATTTGATCGGCAAACCCTTTTCCATTGATCAGTTACGCGACAAGGTTAAAAGTATTCTTGATCCTGAGGTTTGCCCTGACTTGATTTGACCTGCCCCGCAGAGCTGTGCTTTCCTAAGCACCTTGTATCAGGTGCCCTTCACAGGGTGAAACGGGAAACCGGTGCGTCAGGCATTATTGGCTGACAAGTCCGGCGCTGCCCCCGCAACGGTAAGCGAGAGAAACATCAAAGCCACTGCGCCTCGTGCGTGGGAAGGAGATGTTTACAGGCTCAAGCCCTTTGAGCCCCTCGCAAGCCCGGAGACCGGCCTGGTTCTTTTTGAATAACAAACCCGCGGTGGGCGGGCGCTGTTGAACCCTGCGAGCCTCGTTCGCGGGGTTTTCTTGCGCTCTCATGCCCGCTGCCAGCCCCGAGGCAAGCGCCATGTCCACTCGCACCAGCAGCACCCATGCCATTGCTACTCCTACCACGCAAAGCCAACGCATCGTAGCCGCTGTCAGCGCCGCCGTGCTGGGGGTTTTCCTCGTTTACTTTGCTGGTTTCTCACACATCGATGCAGTTCACAACGCAGCCCATGACACCCGTCACAGCTCTGCATTTCCGTGCCATTGAGAGTGCCTGCCATGATTAAGCGTATCGCTCAAACCGCGGGTTTCACCGGCTTATTGGCAGCCCTGCTGTTGACACTGCTGCAAAGTTTTTGGGTTGCCCCACTGATTCTGCAAGCAGAAACCTTTGAAAAACCGGCAGCAAGCGAAACCCATGACCACGCTGACATGAACATGCCCGCCCACGAGCATAACGCCGAGGCCTGGGAGCCGGAAGATGGCTGGCAGCGCGTGCTATCCACCACAGGTGGAAATCTGGTGGTTGCAGTCGGTTTCGCCTTGATGCTGGCGGGCCTGTATACCTTGCGTGCCCCCACCCGCACTTCTCAGGGCCTGCTCTGGGGGCTGGCGGGGTATGCAGTGTTCTGTCTGGCTCCAACAATGGGACTGCCGCCGGAACTGCCGGGCACTGCCGCCGCCGACTTGTTGCAACGCCAGCTTTGGTGGGTCACCACGGCCGCATCCACAGCGGTGGGCATTGCCCTGCTGGTCTTCGGCAAACATTGGGCGCTCAAGGTACTTGGGGTTGCCATTTTGCTGGTGCCGCATCTCTTTGGCGCACCTCAGCCTTTGGTTCACTCAAGCCTGGCACCGCAAGCACTTGAGTCCCAGTTTAAAATAGCCGCACAACTGACCAACTTCGTTTTCTGGCTGGCGTTGGGGGTGATTAGCGCCTGGTTGTTCCGTCGCAAACCTGACGGCCAGTATTCAGCGTGAGGGAGGCAGCCACAGGGCCAATTCTGGTGATTGGCCTTGGCTGCCGACAAGGATGCAGCGCTGAACATTTACGCGCGCTGATAGAACACTCACTGGGCAAAGCCGGCATCAGCCTCAGCGAGATCAGCGCTTTGGCCAGCATCGACACCAAACAGCATGAGCCGGGGTTACTGCAAGTGGCTGCACACCTCAATCTCAGGCTTGAGGTCTTCAGCGCCGAGCAATTGGCGCCGTACACGTCAAGGCTCAGCCACCACTCCACAATAGCGTTTGAACATACGGGGTGTTTTGGCATAGCCGAAAGCGCGTCTTTGGCCCTTTCGGAACAGCTCGGCACATGGCCAGCCAGCCTGTTGATCACCCTGCAAAAATCATCAACCGCTACCTTTGCGTTAGCTTCATCAGAGCAAAAGCCGCGATAATCCCCCGCCTCACTATGAGCAATGTTCACGAACAGCTCTATCACGACCCTTTCAAGAGACTCCCATGACTGTCTATTTCATCGGTGCCGGGCCTGGCGATCCAGAGCTGATTACCGTCAAAGGCCAGCGCCTGATCCGTAGCTGCCCGGTGATTATTTATGCCGGCTCGCTTGTTCCTGAAGCGGTACTACAGGGGCATCACGCCGAACGCGTCATCAACAGTGCCGAGTTGCATCTAGAACAAATCATTGCGTTGATCAAAACCGCCAATGACGAAGGTCACGATGTCGCCCGCGTGCACTCCGGGGACCCGAGCCTCTACGGCGCCATTGGCGAGCAAATTCGCTGCTTGCGAGCGCTGGGCATCGCCTTTGAGATCATTCCCGGAGTCACCGCTACGGCAGCTTGTGCTGCGCTGCTGGGGGCAGAACTGACATTGCCGGACATTTCGCAAAGCGTCATTTTGACACGCTATGCGGAAAAAACCGTGATGCCGCCCGGAGAAGAACTGAGCAGTCTGGCGCAACATGGAGCGACCATGGCCATTCACCTGGGTGTCAAAAACCTTGAAAGCATCGTTCGCGAATTGTCTCCGCATTACGGCAGCGACTGCCCCATCGCTGTCATCCATAGAGCCAGTTGGCCGGATCAGGATTGGGTAACCGGCACGCTGTCGGACATTGCACTGAAAGTCCAGGCCAAGGGTTTTACCCGTACAGCGCTGATTCTGGTAGGCCGGGTACTGGGTAATGATACGTTCTCGGATTCGTCACTCTATCGTGCCGGACATGCCCACGTGTATCGCCCGTGAATGAGGGCAACCTTAAACGGCGCCCATAAAAAAACGGTGCTCACGGGGCACCGTTTTTCCATGCAACTGGCAGCGAACGCTTTTTTACTGAGGCAACTCAGTAGTAAGCGTTTTCTTTCTGCGAATGGTCTGTCACGTCACGCACGCCTTTAAGCTCAGGAATACGCTCCAGCAACGTAAGCTCGATACCTTCGCGCAACGTCACATCCGCCTGGCCGCAGCCCTGGCAACCGCCACCGAACTTCAACACCGCAATGCCATCTTCAACCACTTCGATCAGGCTAACTTGACCACCATGGCTGGCGAGCCCTGGATTGATCTCGGTTTGCAGGTAGTAGTTGATGCGTTCGTTGATCGGACTGTCATCATTGACCATTGTCACTTTGGCATTCGGCGCCTTGATAGTCAGTTGTCCGCCCATGCGATCAGTGGCGTAGTCCACCACGGCATCTTTCAAAAACGGCTCGCTGACTTGATCGATATAGGCCGTAAAGCTTTTCAGGCCCAGAACCGTATCTTCAGGCTTCACTTCTTCTTTCTTGCAGTAAGCAATACAGGTTTCAGCGTACTGAGTACCCGGCTGGGTGATAAAGACGCGAATGCCAATATCGTGGGAGTTCTGCTTGGACAGCAGATCAGCCAGGTAATCTTGGGCGGCGTCGGTAATCGTTATGGCGCTCATGGAATCTCCTCACAGACATGGGGGCAGTTTACGCCAATCGGCGCGCCTGACAAAGTCCTAGTATTTTTGTCAGGAAATCCGCCCCCACGAGTCATGAATTACAGGTTTTCGTAGCGGTTCATGTCCAGCACGCCCGCCTCTACCGGGTCGGTTTCATTGATGTACTGGCCAATATCATGGAAGTACTGCCAAAACTCGGGATTGCTGCGACGAATACCCCAGCGCTCGACAATGGCATCGAAAGACGCTTGATCCTGGGACTTCTCCATCGCCTGAACAAAGGCTTCAACCTCGCCCGCGGGGATGTTGAACATAAAGTTGGGGTAGCTGCTCAGCACACCCGGATAGATGGTCAGAGTGTCCAACCCCGGTTGCAAGCGGTACTCCTCGCCCAGCATAAACGCCACGTTGGTGTGCGCGCGGTTACGCAGCATGCTGTACATCTCACGATTGCCATCGCTGCCTTCGATGCGCAGCATGGTTGCTTCCGGCAGTTGGTTGATGACCACCAGCCCCGCAGCAGGCCGCGAAGTCAATCGACTCAAGGACTGTTCTGCGTACTGGAACTCCCGAGCGATATTGGGCCGCGAGCAATAAGCACCCGTGCAACGGTTGATGGGATCGGGGCGAGCGTTCAGTGTGCCGGTGCGCTCAATCAGCTTGAGAGCAAAGTCACGCTTGGGGTCTACCGGATCGAGCTTCATCCCGGTCGGGGTGTCCGTGTCGATTTTCTGGTAGTCCATCCACATTTTCAGCTTGCCACTGTTTTGATACCAGTCGCCGAGGATCGCGGCCCGGGAGTCCGCCGGCATCAAACGCAGGAAGTTGACCTCGGCGCCGTTGCGGATCAAGTCAAAGTACAACCGCGTTTGCGCTTGGTGGGACACGTTGCCAAACACATCGAAGTTGACCGCCAACTGATAATAGGTGCGCTCCAGCAAAGGATAATCAAACAGCCACAGGGTTTGCGGCACCTCGCCCACCAGACCTTTGGTGACACTGGCACTGTCGAAGTGGCGGAAGATGGTCAGCAAGGCATTATCGTTACCCGCCCACAGTGTCGACCAGCTGGGCGGTGGCATTTTCGCATACGCGTCCTGACGTAACTTTTCATAGTCGTTACGTTTGTCGCGGTAGTTGTGCCACAGGGTAATAATGCTGCCAACGTCGTCGATCTGGCCGGGCATCGCCAACAAAGGCGTTGCTTCACCTCGATACGCGGCATCCACCACATACCGATCACGCGCGGGCTCCTGGAACACCGCCCAGAAGTTGTCACGGATCACGTCCGTAGCAATTTGCCCACGGCAGACCGGCCCGCGAATGAAGGTCCGCACAAAGTATTCAGCGTTATCGAGCATGAACTGATAACGCGCCACGGCTGGAATGGCTTCAAAGGTTTCAAACGGGTTGGCGCGACCGCGCGGGCCATAGCCAGGCAAACGCGAGGCATGCCAATTACCGCTGTAAAACAATTCTTTGACACGCTCCAGTTTGCGCTCCCCCATCGGATAGGTGATGTGGGTTTTGTGCACAATCACGCCCTGAACGGGCATCAGGCGATAGTAAAACGTAGTGCCCGGGTCATCGTTCGGACGACGTGTCGCGATCAGATCGACAGGCTGGCCACTGGGCGTACGCGAACGTACCCACTGGAAGTAATGGCCCGGTACGCCGTTGTCCAAATAAACATGCGCGAGAAACAAGTGCTCGTATAACCAGCGCGCGACCAGCGCTTCGGTTGAGCCCGGACGATTGAATAGCTCTTCCCACTCGGCAATCTGTGCGGCTTCGCCCGCCGTTGGCTTGATAGCGTTTTGATCAACAGGAGCCCCTGCAGCCAGCCAGCCCTGCAATGTGCTGTATTGCTGATCTGTCAGCCCGGTCACTGCCAGCGGCATGCCTTCTTTGGAATGGCTTTGTGCGTAGGCATTGAACTCACCCGGTGCCGGGCATGAGTTCTCACGGTTCAGGCCCAACACGATTTCTTCAGGCAGTTTGGCGTTAGGCGTTAACGGTGCGCTATGCCCCAACTCCAGCATGCGCGCCATAAGAGCCGCTTGTGCGCCCTGAGCATCGAGCACTGAGTAAAAGCCTTTGTTACGCCACTCAGTCGGGCCATTGGCATCATAAAAAATCCGCGTCGGCGGCACCGGGGTGGTCCTGTCACCTTTATAAACCGGAACTTTGCTGGCCCCCCGTGTAGCCCCTTCGGCACTGCCGAGGTTGAGTTGGCAGGCAGCGTCGTTGCACGCGTGGCAGGCAACGCACTTTTCAGTAAGGATCGGTTGAATATCTCGGGTATACGAAATAGCCGGGCTGACGAGCGGGACCTGCCCAAACGTTGTACTGCACATCACCAGCGTCACGGCGCCGGTGAGTAGGCGAAAAAACATGTGCCATTGTCCTGATATTAGAGTGTCGCAATTCTACCCATGGAGCGCCCGCCTAAACATGAGCAAAATTCATGTAAATCGGCGAGTGATCAAATACCACGCAGGTTTGTTATGCTTTGGCATCTTTTGCATGGCTCTAAACAGGTAGTCCTATGTCTGACCGCAGCGCTCGTCTCCAAGCACTTCAGCAAGCCCTCAAAGAGCGCATTCTGATTCTCGATGGCGGCATGGGTACTATGATCCAAAGCTACCGTCTCGAGGAACACGACTATCGTGGCACACGCTTCGCTGACTGGCCGAGTGATATCAAGGGCAACAACGACCTGCTGGTCCTTACACGCCCGGACGTTATTGGCTCTATCGAGAAGGCCTATCTGGATGCTGGCGCCGACATTCTCGAAACCAACACCTTTAACGCCACTCAGGTTTCTCAAGCCGACTACGGCATGCAAGCCCTTGCCTACGAGCTAAACGTAGAAGGCGCACGTCTGGCACGCAAGGTGGCCGATGCCAAAACCCTTGAGACGCCAAACAAGCCTCGTTTTGTTGCGGGCGTTCTGGGGCCAACCAGCCGCACCTGCTCACTGTCTCCGGATGTCAACAACCCCGGTTACCGCAACGTCACCTTCGATGAACTGGTGGAGAACTACACCGAGGCCACCAAAGGCCTGATCGAAGGCGGTGCCGACCTGATCCTGATCGAAACCATTTTCGACACCCTCAACGCCAAAGCCGCGATCTTCGCCGTTCAAGGTGTATTTGAAGAGTTGGGTATCGAGCTGCCGATCATGATTTCCGGCACGATTACCGATGCCTCCGGCCGCACCCTGTCCGGCCAGACTACCGAGGCGTTCTGGAACTCGGTCAGCCATGCCAAGCCGATTTCGGTGGGCCTGAACTGTGCACTGGGTGCCAGCGAGCTGCGCCCCTACCTGGAAGAACTGTCCAACAAGGCCAACACCTACGTCTCGGCGCACCCCAACGCAGGCTTGCCCAACGAGTTCGGCGAGTACGACGAACTGCCGTCCGAAACCGCCAAGGTCATTGAAGAGTTCGCCCAAAGCGGCTTTTTGAACATTGTCGGCGGCTGCTGCGGCACAACGCCAGGGCATATCCAGGCCATCGCCAACGCCGTGGCCGGTTATGCACCGCGCCAGATCCCGGACATTCCCAAGGCCTGCCGCCTTTCGGGCCTGGAGCCGTTCACCATTGATCGCAACTCGCTGTTCGTCAACGTAGGTGAGCGCACCAACATCACCGGCTCTGCGCGATTTGCCCGCTTGATCCGTGAAGACAACTACACCGAAGCCCTGGAAGTGGCTCTGCAACAAGTTGAAGCCGGTGCGCAAATCATCGACATCAACATGGACGAAGGCATGCTGGACTCGAAGAAGGCGATGGTCACCTTCCTCAATCTGATCGCCGGCGAGCCCGACATCTCCCGTGTGCCCATCATGATCGACTCCTCCAAATGGGAAGTGATCGAAGCCGGCCTCAAGTGCATTCAGGGCAAGGGCATCGTCAACTCGATCAGCATGAAAGAAGGCGTCGAGCAGTTCATCCATCACGCCAAACTGTGCAAGCGTTATGGCGCCGCCGTGGTCGTGATGGCCTTCGACGAAGCAGGACAAGCCGACACCGAAGCGCGCAAAAAGGAAATCTGCAAACGTTCGTACGACATTCTGGTCAATGAAGTGGGCTTCCCGCCGGAAGACATTATCTTCGACCCGAACATCTTCGCCGTGGCCACCGGCATCGAAGAGCACAACAACTACGCTGTGGACTTTATCAACGCCTGCGCCTACATCCGCGACGAACTGCCCTATGCACTGACCTCCGGCGGCGTGTCCAACGTGTCGTTCTCGTTCCGTGGCAACAACCCGGTGCGCGAAGCCATTCACTCGGTGTTTCTGCTATACGCCATCCGCAACGGTCTGACGATGGGCATCGTCAACGCCGGACAATTGGAAATCTACGACCAGATCCCGACTGAACTACGCGATGCTGTCGAAGATGTGGTGCTCAACCGCACCCCCGATGCCACTGATAACTTGCTGGCGATCGCCGACAAGTACAAAGGCGACGGTAGCGTCAAAGAAGCCGAGACCGAAGAGTGGCGCAGCTGGGACGTCAACCAGCGTCTGGAGCATGCGCTGGTCAAGGGCATCACCACCCATATTGTGGAAGACACCGAAGAGTCACGCCTGTCCTTCAAGCGCCCGATCGAAGTGATCGAAGGCCCGCTGATGTCAGGCATGAACATTGTGGGCGACCTGTTTGGCGCCGGTAAAATGTTCCTGCCGCAAGTGGTTAAATCCGCCCGCGTGATGAAACAGGCGGTCGCGCACCTGATTCCGTTTATCGAACTGGAAAAAGGCGACAAGCCCGAGGCCAAAGGCAAGATTCTGATGGCCACGGTCAAAGGCGATGTGCATGACATCGGCAAGAACATTGTTGGCGTGGTGCTGGGCTGTAATGGCTACGACATCGTTGACCTGGGCGTTATGGTGCCGGCCGAGAAAATCCTGCAAGTGGCCAAGGAACAGAAGTGCGACATCATTGGCTTGTCCGGCCTGATCACCCCGTCACTGGATGAAATGGTTCACGTAGCCCGCGAAATGCAGCGTCAGGGCTTCCACCTGCCACTGATGATCGGTGGCGCGACCACTTCCAAGGCCCACACGGCAGTCAAGATTGAACCCAAGTATCAGAACGACGCCGTGATTTACGTCACCGACGCCTCCCGCGCTGTGGGCGTGGCAACACAGTTGCTGTCCAAAGAGCTCAAACCGGCATTCGTCGAGAAGACCCGCGAAGAGTACGTTGAAGTACGCGAACGTACGGCCAACCGCAGCGCCCGAACCGAACGCCTGAGCTATGCGGCATCTATCGCCAAAAAGCCGCAGTTCGACTGGGCCAACTACCAGCCGGTCAAGCCCACCTTCACTGGCGCCAAGGTGCTGGATAACATCGATCTCAAGGTGCTGGCCGAATACATCGACTGGACTCCGTTCTTTATCTCGTGGGATCTGGCAGGCAAATTCCCGCGCATCCTCACCGATGAAGTGGTCGGCGAAGCCGCAACTGCGCTGTATGCGGATGCACAGGAAATGCTGAAAAAACTGATCGACGAGAAGCTGATCAGCGCCCGCGCGGTCTTCGGCTTCTGGCCGGCCAATCAGATCAACGACGACGACCTGGAACTGTACGACGACAACGGCCAGCCGTTAGCCAAACTGCATCACCTGCGCCAGCAAATCATCAAGACCGATGGCAAGCCGAATTTCTCGCTGGCCGACTTTGTCGCGCCAAAAGACAGCGGCATCACTGACTACGTGGGTGGTTTTATTACCACGGCCGGGATCGGCGCCGAAGAAGTGGCCAAGGCTTATCAGGACGCAGGCGACGACTACAACTCGATTATGGTCAAAGCGCTGGCAGACCGACTGGCTGAGGCCTGTGCAGAGTGGCTGCACCAGCAAGTTCGTACCCACTACTGGGGTTACGCCAAGGACGAACAACTGGCCAACGAAGAGCTGATCAAAGAGCAATACAGCGGCATCCGCCCTGCTCCCGGCTACCCGGCCTGCCCTGATCACACCGAGAAAGCCACTCTGTTCAAGTTGCTCGACCCTGAAGCCGAAGAAATGCGTGCAGGCCAAAGTGGCGTGTTCCTGACTGAGCACTACGCCATGTTCCCGGCCGCAGCGGTCAGCGGCTGGTACTTCGCACACCCGCAAGCGCAATATTTTGCGGTGGGCAAAGTCGACAAGGATCAAATCGAAAGCTACACAGCACGTAAAGATCAGGACCTGTCTGTCACCGAGCGTTGGCTCGCCCCGAACCTGGGGTATGACAACTAAGCCCCCGCCACGTAACGCATGAGCGCTGCCGCAGACTCTGTCAAAACAGAGTCGCTACGCCCCCATCGCAGCCTGCGGCAGCGACTACAGCAATAAGTGCCCTGAACTACACTCATGCCACTGCCATCTGCGCGAGTGAGTGACATGAGCGACCCGGCTGACAACAAACCTCCTACCTTCTGGCAAGTCCTGCACAGCGTGATGGCTGCCGCTTTTGGCGTGCAAAGCTCAAAAAACAGGACACGCGATTTCACCCACGGCAAACCCGCCCAGTTCCTGCTGCTGGGTTTGCTGTTTACCGGGGTATTTGCCCTGACGTTGTTCGCAATCGTCAAGCTGGTGCTGTATTTCGCGGGGGTCTGACTATTGATGACTCACCCAGTACACGGCTGTCGCCACGACCAGAATTATCAAAAAAAGTATGGCCCACGCATCGACTTTGCTGTCGCTTTTACGCACTTTGACTGGAGTACTCATCGCATCGCCTTTTTTCGGTTTTATGGGTGAATGCTTCAAGACTCCACTGAGTTAAGCCCAGCAATGCCCTTCTCACAAGTAAGGGATTTAGAATCAGTCGCTTATAGTCGTTTTCGTTCTGTCCATATGCTTAAACATCACTTTTGCGCATAACTACAAACTGGTATCGTGCCCAGCTCCGTGGGGAGTGCGCGGCCGTGCGCGCAGATAAGCTGTTAGCAGCCTGAGAACAGGACCTATATGTACGTATATGACGAGTACGATCAGCGGATCATCGAGGACCGCGTCAAGCAGTTCCGAGATCAAACCCGACGCTATCTGGCCGGTGAGCTGAGCGAAGAAGAATTCCGCCCTCTGCGCTTGCAGAATGGCTTGTATGTTCAACGTTTCGCTCCGATGCTGCGGGTCGCTGTGCCCTATGGCCAATTGACTTCGCGCCAGGCGCGGATGATGGCAAAGATTGCTCGCGATTATGACAAGGGCTATGCCCACATCAGTACCCGCCAGAACGTACAGTTCAACTGGCCAGCGCTGGAAGACATTCCGGACATTCTGGAAGAGCTCGCTACCGTGCAAATGCACGCTATCCAGACCAGCGGCAACTGCCTGCGTAACGTCACCACCGACCAGTTTGCAGGCGTTGCCGCCGATGAACTGATCGATTCGCGTCCGTGGTGTGAAATCGTACGTCAGTGGACGACCTTCCATCCTGAATTCGCGTACTTGCCGCGCAAGTTCAAAATTGCGATCAACGGCTCCGCGTCTGACCGTGCCGCGATTGAAGTTCACGATATCGGCCTTGAGCCCGTATTCAATGATGCCGGCGAACTGGGCTTCCGAGTACTGGTCGGCGGCGGTCTGGGCCGCACCCCGGTGATCGGGGCCTTTATCAACGAATTCCTGCCGTGGCCTGACCTGTTGAGCTACCTCGAAGCCATCTTGCGGGTCTACAACCGCTATGGTCGTCGTGACAACAAGTACAAGGCGCGGATCAAAATTCTGGTTAAAGCGCTCACACCAGAAGTGTTCGCCGAGCGCGTTGAAGCCGAAATGGTTCACCTGCGTGGTGGTTCAAACACCCTGACCGAAGCCGAAGTCCAACGCATTGCCAAGCACTTCGTCGACCCGGAATACAAAACCCTGCCCGACTTCGGCGCTGAACTGGCTGAACTCGATCAGCAGCATCCAGGCTTTGCCCGTTGGCGCGTGCGCAACACCTTGGCTCACAAAAAGCCGGGCTATGTCGCCGTAACCTTGTCGCTTAAACCTACAGGCGTTGCGCCGGGTGATGTGACTGACAAGCAGTGGGACGGTATTGCCGACATGGCGGATCGCTACAGCTTCGGCCAATTGCGCACCTCCCACGAGCAAAACATCATCCTTGCCGATGTTGAAGAGAACCAGTTGTTCGCCATGTGGGGTGAGTTGCGCGAGCTAGGTTTCGCTACGCCTAACATTGGCCTGCTGACCGACATGATTTGCTGCCCCGGCGGCGATTTCTGCTCGCTGGCCAACGCCAAATCCATCCCGATTGCCGAATCGATCCAGCGTCGTTTTGAAAACCTCGACTACCTGTTCGACATTGGTGAACTGGACCTTAACATTTCCGGTTGCATGAACGCCTGTGGTCACCACCACGTCGGTCATATCGGCATTCTGGGTGTCGACAAAAAAGGCGCCGAGTTCTATCAGGTCTCATTAGGCGGTAGCGCCAGCCGCGATGCCAGCTTGGGTAAAATCCTCGGCCCATCGTTTGCTCAGGACGCCATGCCGGATGTCATCGAAAAGCTGATCGACGTGTACGTTGAACAACGCACTGAAGACGAGCGTTTCATCGACACTTATCAGCGTATCGGCATTGACCCTTTCAAGGAGCGCGTCTATGCAGCGAATAATTAAGAACAACGAAGTCATTGATGAAACCTGGCACTTGGTGCCAAAGGACACCAGCTTTGACGAAATATCCAACTGCGACGATCTGATCGTCCCGCTGGCGATGTGGCGTGAACACGGCCACGCCCTCAAGGCTCGCGATGGCGGCTTGGGTGTGTGGTTGGACAGCGATGAAGAAGCCGAAGAAATTGGCGAAGACGTGGCGAACTTCCAGGTGATTGCCTTGAACTTCCCGGCCTTCACTGATGGACGCAGCTACTCCAACGCCCGTCTTCTGCGTGACCGTTACGGCTTCAAAGGCGAACTACGCGCCATTGGCGACGTACTGCGCGACCAATTGTTCTACCTGCACCGCTGCGGCTTTGACGCCTTTGCCATTCGTGCCGACAAAGACCCGTATGAAGCACTGGCAGGCCTGAAGGATTTTTCGGTGACCTACCAGTCCTCTACCGACGAGCCGATGCCACTGTTCCGCCGTCGTTGAGACCTTGAAAGGTTCTGGGTCGGAAGATCCAGAACCTTTTACTTAATTCCCTGCCTGAGCCTCAGCCTCATTTACGGCCCCTGCCAATGGATGCGCCTGCAGTTCTGAGGTGGTCAACCTGGTAATCAGCGCCTGCCTGGCTTGATTACGCTCTTCTCTGATCGCATTCAAACTCTCAAGATAGGCGCCGTTAGATTGGCCCTGCCGCTGCGAAAACAAAACATCCAGACGCTGTGCAAAAGGTTCGTCAGACAGACTGAACGCCTCTGGGTATTTTTTCTCTAAGAATTCGTACCAAAAGTCTCGTGTTTCGATTGAAGCTTTCAATGCCGAAGGTGTTTCCTGACGCGCGACAGACGCACGGGCGGTTTCAACCTCGGCCTGCGTCACTTGGGCAATTTGTGCAAAACGCATGCTGGTTGGCCGCGCGGGCAAGTCCAGACGATTGGCCAACTGGATGTGGTAATACATTTGTATCTCCAGCGGGTCGTGTCGGGCCAACCTGCTGCGCAATCCTGCTGCACTGAGTAACGGCGCCAACCTCAGGGCCTCGGGTGTGCCCAATCGATAGGCAACACCTTGTTGTTCTTCAGCACTCATTTCACGCAAGGGAGTGGGCGCAAAGTCAGGGCTTGCGGCGTCAACAAGTGCTTGCAGTTGTTCAACGTACTCCTGTTGCTCGGCGAGGATGACTGCATGACGAGCATTGATCACCTCTGTGACATGCTTGTCGAGCAACTCCAGGCGAAAGAGCCCACGTGCCAATTTCAAGAGTTCTTCTTCTGTACCGGACTGACGCAAAGCAGTACTTACGTGACGCTGCAACTCCAGACTGGCGAACGTCATTGCGCTCCCATCACGGCAGGTTCGCGGGTTAGCCGCAATGTCGAATGACCGGCGCCGCAACTCGCTGTTTTCATGCATGGCTGTGAGCATTGTCCAGACACGCTCGGTGAGATCATCCTGAGTTCGCAAAAACTGCTCAGATTCACTCATATCCTCCAGCACCCGAAAAAACGATCTTGATTGCCTCAAGCTCGATAAATCATTCCAAATTCGCGTTTGATCAAGTGTCGGCTGGCGAGCCCAGTGCAGTATGCCTCTGGCCGACCTCGCATGCGCATGAAGCACTTCAACACCTAAATTGATGCCCTGTTCACGCCGATAAATATCAAGACGGCGAATCGAATCGGCATTCAATGGGTTGTCATGCAGGTTAGTCACACGATTGATTACAGCTCTTTGAGGCGTCAATACTTCGCTGGGTATATGAATAATTGCGTTGTCTCGTAAATCCAGAACCTGTAAACGCGTGAGATTTTCCACACCTTCAGGCCATTCACTGATCTGGGTATGCCGCAGTCGCAAGGCCTCCAGATCCGGTAGTTGGCCCACTGAAATTCGTCGCCCCAGTGGATTGCCCGTCAGGTTCAGCGATTTAAGTTTGTTCAGCCCTGACAACATCGTGACGGCATCAGAACTCAATGCTACCTGATTACCTTGAAGATTCAGTTCTGTGAGGTGCGCCAGCGTGGCCAGTGATAAGGGTAACTCGCGCAGGTGATTATTTTCGAGCGACAGCACGCGCAAGTTGGGAAAGCGTTGCAGAAAATGAAATGGCAGGTTGCCGCTGGGAGAGTCGGCCAATCGCAGGGCACTTATATGGCTGAAATCGGCTGACAACACCGGCAAGCTATCGACAGGCCAACTATTGAGATCGAGTACATGCCCGACATGATCGCCAAAATTGATCGTGGGCGTTTGCCGTCTCCAGGCCAGTATCAATCGCTGGCCAATTGCACGTTTTTCAGCAGCGGACATGAGCACCCTGGGGCCTGTGTGTGGCTGACTCCAAACAGGGCCTGAGGCCCACTGTTCGAGGTCGATGCGCAAGGTCTGTAATTGAGTCTTGAGCGCCGCGAGGGCCCGGGTTGCCAGAGCCGGACTGAGCCGCAAGTGGTATAAAAACTGCCCTGCTTGAACCTCAGTCATCAAGGGATAAAGCTCCAGCACAAGGTTCTTGAGTAACCGTGATTTGTTTTCATCCACAAGATGCCCCGAGCGGCCACCCAAGGTGTAGCCTATACGACCATCCGCCAGGCGCATGGGGGGTTTTAACCAGGGCTTTATCGTCTGCAAGCCTAGCTTTTGGGCGCTATTGATGCGCTCATGAGCGGCCAGTGTGGCCACTTTATGGGCAAATGCCTGCCCGGCATTAGCCTCCGGCATGCCCATGGCCGCCCGCGCCGATGGCGAAAGCGCTCTTACGACGCACTTCAAGAGTTGAGGGCTGCTGTACGTGTCTTCAGAGACCGTGCTGAAAAACTCATAATTGTCAGCGTTTTTGATAAGTTCCACTCGGTTTGGGGCTGACGCATGACCCAACCGGTCCAACTCCTGACCCGTGGTCTTGTCGCGAATCACAAGCCTCAAATTCTCTGGCCAGCCCGGCAAACGTTGCATGGTGTGCCAAGCCAGCTTTTGAGTATCAACATTGCTCAAACCTTCAAAATAAAGCCCTTCCAGCGCGCGATTCAGACGCAAGAATTGAACATAACTGCGCGCCTCTTCCAGAACATGCAACGGCAGGCGGTTGGTTTGTTCAAGAACGGACACTTCGCCAGGTGCAAGATGACTCATCAACTCAGTCATCACAGAAACCGGCAACCCGGAAAAGTGATCAGTGATTGCATTCACATACGGCGTGACAGGTTCGCTGGCGTGGTACAACCGGGTCACCAACCTTTGTTTTACCGTTTCAGCATGATCGCCCAATGTGCGTGCCAACAACTGAACCTGCTCGTCGACACCGACCACATCCTCGCCTGATAATTGGGCACGTTGTTCTGAAGAAAGACACTCCAGTGTTGTCTTGAGCAAGTCCCCGTTATTGATCTGTGCATCGGTTATCTGCATCCGTGGGTGCATGGCTGCAAGTTCACTGCCGTATTCTTTGACAGTCCCGCCTTTTACATCCACTACACGCAGCACCTGACCGGAAGGCCACCCTGCAAGCTCGGTCAGAAGTTCCAGTTGCAAGTCAGTATTATCAGAGCCGGTAATAACGCCTTGCTTCATCTGCAGAATAAAACGTTCGACTCTTTCGCAGAGACCTGCACGCTTTATGCTGTCCGCGAGTAAAGGAGGAAGGGGCAAGTTATCTGTAAACAATGCACGCAGCATGTCGTCGGTTGTATTTGAAGCCTGCAACACAGCGTCCATGGAATGGCTTGAGAGCACCTGTGCATCAGGCCCCAAACGCCTGCACAACTGCTCACGACGCCACAGTTGAGGGTTATCCAGTTCGTGAGTCCAGGCGCCGTGATTGTTATGGTGCAATTTTGGGGTGTAGGCCTGGGGATCATTGGGGTGCTGGATATAGCTCTGTGTACTCAGGGGATCTGCCTTGATCCTGTAAACCTTGCCCTCCAGATTGATATATGACTGCCCTTCAAAAAAATACACGCCTTGAGCATCCGGTTTGATACCCCCAAGCGATATGTTTCTCACCTCATAGGGCTTCAAGTCCGGCACCCACAACCGCTTATGTCCTTGTACTGTCGTCACAGGTATTAATCCATCCACCACCGCAGAAGGCTTCAACGCTTTAGCCGCGCCAGCCGTACCCGCTGCCAAGGCCAGGTTCTGGACGATATCAAACAGGTACTCAAGTGCCTGTACACGATCACCCCGCCGCCAGGCCTTGATGCCTTCGTACACTTCGGTCCCCAGTTGAGCCACACTGACGGCCAATAACACCTCACCCAGTATGGGTACAAAACCCAGAGCGATACCGAGCAAACTGACGCCTAGATTTAAATACGATGCCAAACGGGTAACACGGCTTTTAGTGTCTTCATCGTCTGTAGGTACAACTAATACGCGCGCATCATCCTTCATTTGCTCAAGTTGCAAGCGCCAGGCGACTTCAAATGGCGGTTGTGTTTGAGGAATATGTTGAGTTTCTAGAAACAATGCCGGTTCATCGATAATGGGCGGCCGTCGAATCAACAGCGAATCCAGTGTCAGGTTTTTGGTGTCGATTCTGCGCATGAATTCGCTACGGTGGCGCAAAGGCACAAGCCTTGCGAAGTAACGCGTGAAACCGGGTTCCTGGAGCCACCCTCGCAATTGCTCCTTGAAGGCCGTGAACGTTTGAAATAAATGAAATGACTGGCCGGGGGCCTGCGGCAAGTACACCAGGCAGCGTTGCACCTGTGCGGTGGGTTTGCGTTCCGGCCACATCACAATAATTCCGGGAATTTCAAAGCCCATTATTTTTAAAGTACTGTGCCGGGGATGGCCTTGCGCAGCAGAAATTTTCGTAAGGGCCAGCAGATCAACCATAAACATATAGTTCGTCGGACTCATTTGCTTCTTCATGTAGGCAAGATGCAATGCTGACGCAAACATATGTTGTTGATTCAAGCTGAACAGGTAATTTAGTTTATAACGTGTCGACCTTGGGTCATCACTGGGCCATCGATCATCGGGTGGGGCAAAAATATTACTCAGGTGAGTTTGATACTGTTGACCCAAATCCAGATTGCGACAAATCCTGGCAAATACCTCTGGTTTCAGAGATGAAGCAATGCGCGCAGAAGCGCCCTCTACTTTATAAATCAATGATCCCTGGGCAAAACCATTTACCTCGGTCTGAACGGCCTCAAAATTTTGCATGGCTGCCTGTAGCAGGCTTTGATGTGTAATGCTCGATACGATATTAACTTCCAGACTTTGGGGTACCAATAAGTCAGGTAACAGCAACCGGATGAGCGTGTCAGCCAGCTTGAACTGTTGCTGACTCAAAAAAACCAGCAAATTGTTCAGCAGGTGAACTTCTTTAAGACCATGCGCTCGAGGTGTTATAGCCCCCCACCCGTGTGCAGCCAATGCCGAATTCAATAACGGCTCGCAAAAAATTTCAATGGGCCTTATTTGCGACAAAACTTGCGAGACAGCCTGCTGAGTGACTTGCCCCTGCCTGATACTTTCACGCAATGCTTCACGAACAAACGAGGGCGCATCCTTGAACCACGATGGCAGCAGGGGCCCAATAAAGAGTTCATGCAGATTAGTGGCCTCTGTATTGGCCAGTTCCTGCGCACTGAGTGTTTTAGATGCGGTGGAATCCGCTTCTAGTGCCTCTACAGGATTTTCCATAAAACAAACCTGAGTTATTCATAGAAGCATTAGCTTATAGTCATAACCCAGACTGATTGAGTCAATTAGTTGATCAGTCACATGCCTATTCAAGCAAGCATATAACGTTAGAAAACAAACATGTACCGCACAAAATAAACATGTAAAGAAGTTACTTGCCAACAGCCCCTGGCGAGACATCACTGTCGCGCCAGGGAGTGGCTTGTCAGAAAAACCGCTGAGTCAGACGGCGCCATACCGAATCAATTACGTGTTCCGCCGAGGTGCTTGCCGCGAGCCCGACACGCTCTTGCAGACTTTTACGCTGCGCGTAGTGCACGTGATAGAGATGAGCGTTTTTAGCGCGTTCAGACAGGTATTCATCACTGGTTTTCAGTTCATCAACCAATTGTTTTTCAACTGCGGCCACGCCCAGCCAGACCTCGCCAGTGGCCACTTCGTCAATCGCCAGTTGCGGGCGGTATTTGGCGACAAAATTCTTGAACAACTGATGGGTAATGTCCAAATCCTGCTGAAACTTCTCCCGGCCCTTCTCGGTGTTTTCGCCAAACACTGTCAACGTCCGTTTGTACTCACCCGCCGTCAGCACTTCATAGTCAATGTCATGCTTTTTAAGCAGACGATGCACATTCGGCAACTGCGCCACAACGCCAATGGAACCGAGAATCGCAAAAGGTGCGCTAATAATTTTTTGCCCAATGCAGGCCATCATATAGCCGCCACTGGCAGCCACTTTGTCGATGCAGATCGTCAGCGGAATTCCCGCTTGGCGGATACGCGCCAGTTGCGACGAGGCCAGACCATAGCTGTGAACCATGCCGCCACCACTTTCCAGGCGCAGCACCACTTCATCAGCGGGTGTGGCGAGGGTCAACAAGGCTGTGATTTCATGGCGCAAACTTTCAGTAGCAGACGCTTTGATGTCACCGTCGAAATCCAGCACAAAAACCCGGGGTTTATCTTCCGGTTGTTTTTTCAACTTTTTATCAGTCTTGGCCTGTTGCTTATGCAAAGACTTGAGTTGAGCTTTTGACAATAAGGTCTGTTCGAGTTTGTCGCGCAGCCCTTTGTAAAACTCATTCATCTTGTTGACCTGCAACTGCCCGGTCGTGCGACGGCCTCTACCACGCAATGCGGCGACAGTGACCAGCACCACCACAATGGCGATTACCAGGGTTACGGTTTTAGCCAAAAAACTGGCGTAATCGGCAAGAAATTCCACAGCCTCTCCTTAAATTTCTGAGTGGCCCTGAGTTCGGGCCGCGTAATGTTGCCCAGCATACCGACGCGACCTTCGACCTGCCAGCCACGAAACACAATGCCCAGCACGCCCATACGGACGATTCAAACGAGCGTATGTTTTTTCATTGACAGGTTCTTGCCTACCTCCTAACCTCGCCAGACTTTCAGCGTACCGGGATAAAGCGGACGTGGGCAGCATCTATCTGATCAGACATGGCCAAGCCTCATTCGGTGCAGACGACTATGACGTCCTGTCGCCTCTGGGGGTGCGCCAGGCTCAAATCACCGGCCAACATCTGGTTGATCTTGGTGTGCGTTTTGATCGCTGCCTGTCGGGTAATCTGCTACGCCAACAAGATACCGCCCAGCATGCGCTCGCCCAGTTCACTGCCGCAGGACTCACTGCGCCGGAACTGGAAATAGACCCGGCGTTCAATGAGTTCGATGCCTTCGCGGTGCTTGATGCGTTGCTTCCGGGCCTCTTGCCACAAGAACCAGAAGCCCTGAACACGCTGAAAAATGCCGCGCATGATCCGGAAGAATTCCAGCGCATCTTTGATCTGATCATTGCGCGCTGGATCAGCGGCACTTACGACACCCCGCAGCTAGAAAGCTGGCTGGGGTTTGTCGAGCGTGTGCAAGGAGGCCTGAACCGTGTTCTCGACCTCGCCAGCCATCATCAAAACATTGCCGTGTTCACTTCCGGCGGCAGCATCACTGCCCTGCTCCACTTGCTGACCCAAATTCCTGCCAGCGAGGCCTTCAAGCTGACCTGGCAAATTGTTAATACCTCGCTTAGCCAACTCAAGTTTCGTGGCCGCGAGGTCACTCTGGCTTCCTTTAACAGTCATGTGCATTTACAACTGTTGAAGATGCCATCGCTGATCACTTACCGATGAGCGCTGGCAACCGTGACCTGCGGGTCGCAGTAACTCACCCTAAAAGGATCGAACCATGACTTCTGTAGCTGATGCCGTTCAAGCAATGAAAGCCAAATTCAACCCAGCCGCTGCTGAGGGCCTGGATCTGGTATTTGGTTTTCGCATTGATGACACCAAAAACTTCTCGTTGATTGTTAAAGACAACACCTGCGAGCTGCAAGAAGGCGAAAACCCGGATGCCCAAGTGACGCTGGTCATGGACGGCGAAACGCTGGAAGGCATCGTCAGCGGCGAGACCGATGGCATGCAAGCCTTCATGGGCGGCAAGCTGCGCGCTGAAGGCGACATGATGCTGGCCATGAAACTCAGCGAACTGTTCCCGTCGTAAGCTATACGCCACACTGAAAACCGAAGCCCACGCGCTTCGGTTTTTTTTGCACTGCGTTTCGCTCAAGGGTTATCAAGATCGCTGATTGCCTGCTAACTACCGTGTCTATAAAGGCCGAGACTGGCTTGTAGCTGCACTAAGCGCCTATTAAATTAGCCCATGTTGTCCGGCCCCAACTATAAGTAGAAGAGATAATCATGGCGCTCACCGACTCATCCACCCGTATCCGCACCGGAGAAGAACTTGATGCCGGCGCAGTCGATGGCTATCTCAAAACGAAGGTGCCAGGTCTGACCGGCAAGCCCGTGATCAGCCAATTCCCGGGCGGTGCCTCCAATCTGACCTACCTGATCGAATACCCCGGTATAGAGCTGGTTCTGCGCCGCCCGCCCTTTGGGCATAAAGCCAAATCGGCTCACGACATGGGTCGCGAATACCGCATCATCAACCAGCTCAAGGAGGCCTTTCCCTATTGCCCGGGCACCTATGCCCACTGTACTGACGAATCGGTCATCGGCAGCGAGTTCTATGTCATGGAGCGCGTTAAGGGGATCATCCTGCGCTCAGATCTGCCCCCCGAACTGAATTTCACCGTTGAAGGCACGCGTACGCTTTGCCACAGCTTTATCGACAAGCTGGTTGAACTGCACAAGGTCGACTACAACGCCTGCGGTCTGGGCGACTTGGGTAAACCGCAGGGCTATGTGCAAAGACAGATTAGTGGCTGGTGCGAACGATACGATAAAGCCTTGACCCCGGATGCACCGCACTGGCAACTCGTCAAGGACTGGCTAAAGGCCAATATGCCAGGCGACTCCCCTGCTCCGAGCCTTGTTCATAACGACTACCGCTTTGATAACGTGATGCTTGATCCCGCCGATCCCATGAAGATCATCGGCGTTCTGGACTGGGAACTGACGACCCTTGGCGACCCTCTGATGGATCTGGGCAATAGCCTGGCCTATTGGATCGAGGCGGACGATCCCGCGCCCGTGCAACTAATGCGCCGCCAGCCAAGCCATGCACCCGGCATGCTGACACGCCGCGAATGGGTCGACTATTACGCTGAACGCTCCGGGATACAGATCGACAATTTCGATTTTTACTACACCTATGGGCTGTTCCGCCTGGCCGGTATCGTTCAGCAGATCTACTTTCGCTACTACCACGGCCAAACCCGGGATAAACGGTTTGCCGCGTTCGTAAAAATGAATCAATTGCTGGAGCACATGAGCCTCAAGGTCATTGCCCAGTCCAGTCTTTAATGACGCCATCTGCAAGGAATCAGCATGACCAAGACTCAACTGTTCGACCTCGATGGCAAAATTGCATTTGTTTCGGGTGCCAGTCGCGGCATCGGTGAAGCCATCGCCAAACTGCTGGCCCAGCAAGGCGCCCACGTGATTGTTTCCAGTCGCAAGCTCGAAGGTTGCCAACCAGTCGCCGATGCAATCATCGCCGAAGGCGGTAAAGCCACTGCCATTGCCTGTCACATTGGCGAGATGGAGCAGATCGTCCAGACGTTTGCCCACATTCGCGAAGCGTTCGGTCGCCTGGACATATTGGTCAACAACGCCGCCACCAACCCGCAGTTCTGCCATGTACTGGACACCGACTTGAGTGCATTCCAGAAAACGGTTGATGTGAACATTCGCGGTTATTTCTTCATGTCGGTGGAAGCCGGCAAGCTGATGCGCACCCACGGTGGCGGCAGCATTATCAACGTCGCGTCAATCAACGGCGTATCCCCGGGTGAATACCAGGGTGTCTATTCGATGACCAAAGCAGCCGTGATCAACATGACCAAAGTGTTCGCCAAAGAGTGCGCGGCGTTCGGTATCCGCTGCAACGCCTTGTTGCCAGGCCTGACCGACACTAAATTTGCCTCAGCGCTGGTCAGCAATGACGCCATCTTGCAGACGGCACTGCAACATATCCCGCTTAAGCGCGTGGCCGCTCCCAGCGAAATGGCTGGGGCGGTGCTGTACCTGGCCAGTGATGCCTCCACTTACACCACCGGTGTTGCATTGAATGTGGATGGCGGCTTTTTGTCATAACACCTGCAGAACACAGCAAGCTTACTGCGACAACTCCCTGATCATGGCCACGGTCAGGTACAGCCGTGGAGCTACGCTGCTGAGTTCAATGTATTCGTTGTCCGCATGCAAACCCGCCCCCACGACGCCCATGGTTTCCAGCACCGCCGGTTTGGCACTGCCCGGTACGTAGGCGTAGCCGGCGTCCGTGCCAAAACGCATGGCGATAGGCTCAATGGTTTTATCGATCTGGCCATAAAGCTGCCGGGCGGTTTTAGCCAAACTTTCGGAACCCTCATTTTTCGCCAGCGGCGGCCGGCCTTTATTCAAGGTGAGGGTGATCTGTGTGTCCGGGATCAGACTGTTTTTGGAAATACGCTCGGCGTCGGCCATCACCCGGGCATTCTCGCTGACGTCCGAGTAGCGCATATCCGCCTCAGCGGTGGCCAGATCTGGAATGATGTTGGCTTTCTCACCTGCTTTGGCCAGGGTCCAGTTGACGGTGGTGCCTTTAGCCGGGTCACCCAGGTCCTTGAGTTGGATAATCTGATGGCTCAACTCAGTGAGGGCATTGCGGCCGTTCTCGGGTGCGGAACCGGCATGTGAGGAGCGGCCCTTGACCTCCAGTTTGACCTGATTGATCCCGTTGGTGGCCACAGTGACTGCGTCTGTATCGGGTGGCTCGTAAGAAAAGACGTAATCATGTTTGCGCGCCAGCTCGGCGATGATGCTTTTCGATCCGGCCGAGCCCATTTCTTCGTCCGGGTTGAAGAGCACGGTTAGCGCACCGTAGCCTTTGAACTGTTGGTCCTGAAGCAGCTTGATCGCGTGCAGGATCATCGCAACTCCGCCCTTGGCATCGGCAACACCGGGGCCGTATGCACGGTCGCCCTCTGTGCGGAACGGTCGTTTAGCCACGGTGCCAGGACCAAAAACGGTGTCGTAGTGCACCATCAGCAAGAAGTCTTTAGTGCCTGTACCTTTAAAGGTGCCGATGATGTTATTGCCCGCCGAAGGCGTGGCCGGGCGGGTTTCAACCTTGGCCCCCAGATCGGTAAGGCGCTTGACCAGCAGTGCGCTGATTTGCTCAAGCCCCTCTTGGGTGCCTGTACCGGTATCGACCGACACCAGCGTTTTCAAGGTTTGCAGATAAGCCGGTTGCTCGGCTTGTGCTTGGGAGAGCAGTTGTTGGGGAGCACTTTCAGCGGCGTGAGTGGTTGCACTGGCACATAGCCCCAGCAGAGTGGCTGTGGCGATGCTTATGTGTGACAACTGCATAAGGGAGAGGCCTCGGTCCATGACAGGGAAGTAGCGTCTACCACGCTCGTACAATTGAACAGGTAGAGCCCCAGACTAGTCCGGTCTCATGTCGCTGTGGGTAACCGATTGCCAAAACCGCGACAGGTCTCACAAAACGATCCCTGCAGCGTTTGAGTTGCCTTGCCAGGCAAAGCGGATCGTATGGGGGCGATCCGCCGAGCCTCAGTTTACTCGCTGACTACTTTTCCATTCTTGGCGCGGATTTCCTTGATCACATTATTGACCCCGTTGACCAATACGTAATGGTTGTCTATTTGCACCCATTGTTCGTCTTTAACCGGTTCGGTCAGATTTTTGGATTTCCAGTCTTTTATCGCTGCTTTATCACGAATAAATTGATCCGGAGCCTTGTCACCGACCCCGTAGCAACTGAATTTGTCCATCGACTTCACCAGTATCTGATCGGCTTTGCAGTCGCTGGGGGCTTCATTGGCGGCTTGAGCTGCAAAGGGTGCGGCGCACATTAAACACGCCATTATTGATGCAGAAATAACATTGCGCATAATCACCTCGTCTTGGTTACCGGCCACGAGGCCGGCGATTTACTACAGACACAATGGACAATTCAGGTAGCCGGATCGTTCCATTTCTTTAAGCAGACCCAGAAGGTTGGTCGGCAGCGATCATTTGCTCAAGAAACATGGCCAGCGCCACTTCCTCAGCCTTCAACCCCTTGCGAACACGCGGTCGTGGCAGCTTGGCCAAGTGCCCCGCCACAAAACCGTCCAATACGGCCGGATGGATATAGCACTTGCGGCAAACCGCCGGCGTATTGCCTAACTGTTTAGCGACGCTTTTAACCATGTCGACCACATGCCGCTTGGCATCGGATTCGGGTTGCCAGTGCAACTCGCGCAGCACTGACAAGGCCAGCGCACTGCCGGCCCAAGTGCGGTAATCCTTGGCAGTGAAGTCGGCACCTGTCAGCTCATGCAGGTAGGCATTCACATCAGAAGAACTGATTGAGTGGCGCACGCCTTCTTCGTCCAGATACTGAAACAGGCTCTGACCGGGAATTTCCAGGCAGCGTTTGATGACTCGCGCCATCCGGCGATCCTTGACCGAAATACAGTGTTCTACTCCGCTTTTGCCACGAAACTGAAATTTGATAGTCGTACCACTGACCGCAACATGGCGACTGCGCAGAGTGGTCAGGCCATACGAGCGGTTATCGCGTGCGTATTGACTGTTCCCTACGCGGATCAACGTGGCATCCAGCAAGGTGATTACCGTGGCCATCACTTTGTCGCGGCTCATGCCCGGCGTTGCCATCAGCCCGTCCAGGTGTTTGCGCAGTTTAGGCAATGCCAGGCCGAAATCTCTCAACCGCGAGTATTTGGTGGCGTCACGCACCTCACGCCAGCGCGCGTGATAGCGGTATTGCTTGCGGCCCTTGGCATCACGCCCGGTGGCTTGCAAATGGCCACGGGGGTCCGGGCAAATCCACACATCGGTATAAGCCGGTGGTACGGCCAACGCGTTGATGCGCTTGACCTGATCCGAATCGGTTATGCGGTTTCCCGAAGGATCAAAGTAGCTGAAACCCTTGCGAAGTTTCTTGCGGGTAATGCCGGGCTGCGAGTCATCAACATAATGCAGATCGGCAGGCAGCACATCGCTCATGGCGAGCCTCCTTAAAGGGCAATCATGTGCCCATAACACCATTGACCGCGCGGTGTACAAGAGGTGCCCTGTGATCCATCAGCCGTGGCGTACTGTACTTTCAGCAACGAGCGCGCATGCACTGGCCAACGTATTTTGCCCGGCCCAGTCCGCACAATTCCGTCAATGCCGTCGTTTAAGCGTGCTGGAGGGCAACTCGCCAAACTGCACACGATAACTTTCAGAGAAACGCCCCAAATGTAAAAAACCATAATCAAGCGCCAGTTCAGTCAGGCTGCGAACCGTACAGCTGGGATCGCTCAGGCAGGCGTGAATTCGTTCCAGCTTGCGTTGGCGTATGTAATGCAGCGGCGTCACGCCAAGTTGGCGCTCGAACAGCGTATACAACGAACGCTGACTCATGCGGGCTTGCACCGCAAGGTCTTGAGCATTGAGCTCGTGCTTGAGATTACGCTCTATGTAATCGAGGATGCGCTCCAGGCTAACGCTCGCCGAGGCCAGGTTCTCTCGGCTGATGTTGGTCTGCATCAGGGTCAGCAATTTACTGCCGATAATCTGCGTGTAATGCTCCTGCACTTTGAGTACAGGGTCGCGGGCCTCAGACTCTTGGCACACCATGCCCAGCAGACCAAGAAAGCCTTCCAGCTCGTCCAGTCGATAGTGGTTGCGCATAAAGCGCACGCCCCCATCCGGCCGCCGCCAACGCTGTTCGTCACAGACGGCTTCGAGCAGTTTGACTGGCAGTTTGAGGATGAATTTTTCACAATCCTGCGAGTACGTCAGGTCGACCGGATCATCCGGGTTAATGACTAAAAGCTCTCCTGGCAACAAATGGTGCTCACGGGTGGGCCCGCGCCACAGGCAATTCCCGTTAAGCAGGACTTGCAAATGGAAAATGCTCTCAAGCGCAGGAGAGGTCACGCGCACGCTGCCGCCATAGCTGATGCGGCACAAATCCAGTTCGGCAAATTTACGGTGGCTCAGACTGGCCTGCGGACGGGTCGTGCGAGTCAGGCCAATACAATGTTGCCCGACATGCTGGTTCACATAGTCGGACACGGCATGGGGATCTGCGTGTCGGAACACGCTACTGCGTTCACTCAGCAGGTGGCTTTCCATCGGCAAGGCACTCAATCGATATTTTAATTATTGTGGTTGTCACGTCAGCAAGAGTACCCATGTAGCCGTTGCCATATCAATTAGCCACGCGTCCAGTGCCCGATAACCGAACACTATTATGCTGCCCACCCTTTGTCGTCGCAGCGCACCGACTTACCCTGCCACATCCAAACAACTCTAAGAGCCGCTCATGTCCAAGCGCTTTCGTGCCACGCCCCTGTCTATTGCCCTATTCGCAGCCCTGACTGCCAACCTCGCCCACGCGGCAAACTTGAACTGGGTCGACCCCGCTGTAGCCCAAGTCAATCAAGAAGTCATCAATTGGCGCCACACCCTTCATCAAAACCCGGAGTTGGGCAATATGGAGGTTAAAACAGCGGCATTGGTCGCCGACCAACTCAAGGCCTTAGGCATTGAGGTGCGCACTCAGGTGGGCAAAACCGGAGTTGTGGGCGTGCTTAAAGGCGGCCTGCCCGGCCCGGTAGTCGCCCTGCGGGCTGATATGGATGCGCTTCCTGTCAAAGAAATGACCGGCCTGCCCTACGCCAGCAACGCCACCGGTGTACGCCTGGGCAAAACCGTACCGGTGATGCACGCCTGTGGGCATGACACTCACACGGCCATGCTGCTGGGTGCAGCCAAGGTGCTGGCCCAACATCGCGATCAAGTGGCCGGCACCGTGGTCTTCCTGTTTCAACCCGCCGAAGAAGGTGCGGCAGACGTTGACGACTTCCAGACTGACACCCTGATCGGCGCACAGGCCATGATCCGTGACGGTGCGCTGGATACACCCAAGGTCGAGGCCATTTTCGGCGTGCACGTAATGGCGGGTTACCCCACGGGGCATCTGTATTACAAAGCTGGCACCGTGCTCAACAGCAGTGACGGCTTTCGCATCACCCTCAAGGGCAGGCAGACCCACGGTTCGGCCCCCTGGAGCGGCGTTGACCCGATTGTAGCCAGTGCCGCTGTGGTTAACGGCCTGCAAACGCTGGTCAGTCGTCGCGCCGATTTAACTCAAGGTATGGGCGTGATCAGTGTCGGGACCATCAACGGTGGCGCGGCCAGCAATATCATCCCCGAGACGGTGGAAATGACCGGGACCATTCGCAGCAACAGCCCGGCCATCCGCGACACCTTGCTGAAAAAAATGCCGCCACTGGTGCAAGGTATTTCTACGGCCTACGAGACCGAAGCCAATGTGCTGGTGGTCAACCATGCCCCCGTCACCACCAATGACCCTGACCTGACCCGCTCAATGGTTAAAGCACTGGAGCTGGCTGCACCGGGCAAGGTGGAGGAGTTGCCGGCGTCGCTGTCGCCCAGCGAAGATTTCTCGTACTACGCGCAAAAAGTCCCGGGGCTGTTCGTCTTTCTCGGCGCTACCCCCGCCGATCAAGACATGAGCAAAGCGCCAAACAATCACAGCCCCTACTTCACTGCCGATGACGCAACGCTGGCAACCGGCGTGAAAGCTCACGTGCAGTTTGTACTTAACTACCCGCAACGCGATGCCACACGTTGACGTGTAGCCACTGCCGAAGGCTGCGATCGAGCGCGAAGCGTTCGCAAAATGGGACGCCTCGGTGCGTCAGCGCCCCCCATTACCGGGCTTGAGCGTTCTGCGACGATTGCATCGTAGAACGTAGTCTCGCACTACTCGTCAACTGCTACGGCGGGCAAAACCCCTGTAGCCGCTGACGAGCTCCGCGAGGCTGCGATCGGCGGCATCGCAGCCCTCGTTCCTCGTCAGCGGTTACACACACCACGTCAGATAAAACTGCGAGGTTCACGCAGCAGCCTTTCCAGCTCCTTAGCCGGCAACGGGCGGCAGAACAGAAATCCTTGCACTTGATCGCAGCCGTTGTCGGTCAAAAACTCCAGCTGTTCGCGGGTCTCCACCCCTTCGGCAATCACTTGCAAATCAAGACTGTGCGCCAGCTCGATGATGGTTCGGGCAATGGCGGCGTCCTGAGGGTTGTGGGTCACCATTTTGATAAACGCGATGTCGATTTTCAGTTTGTCGATCGGAAAACGGCTCAGATACGCGAGGCTCGAATAGCCCGTGCCGAAGTCATCAATCGAGATCTTGACCCCGATGTCTTTCAACGCCAGCAAACTGGCAATGGTATGCGGGGTACTCACCATCAACGAGCTTTCCGTCAGCTCCAGCTCAAGCCATTGAGCTTGCACCTGATGCTCTTTAAGCGAGCGCTCAATCTCCTGGCTCAGATCGTCTTGCGCGAGTTGCAGTGCCGAGACATTGACCGCCACCTGCACCAGCCCCAAGCCTGAACGTTGCCAATCAGCGATTTGGCGGCAGGCCGTGTCGATGACCCAACGGCCTACTTTTGAAATAAGCCCCAGGCTTTCCAGAACCGGCACGAATAGCGCCGGGGAAATCGGCGCCAACCCTGGCCGGTTCCAACGCAACAACGCCTCAACGCCGCATATCTGGCCGTCACTCAGGCCAATCTTGGGCTGATAGAACAACTCGAACGCTTGTTTGTATACCGCAGCACGCAGCATGTTTTCCAGCTCTTGGCGTGCCAACGCTTCGACGTTCATTTGCGGGGTATAAAAACGGTACGTGTCCCTGCCCACCTCCTTCGCCCGGCTCAGGGCAGTACTGGCCTGCTTGACCAGATGATGGGCATCGGCCCCGTCATTGGGGAACAAGGCAATACCCAGGCTGGCCGTCATGGGCACATCATGCCCAAGCACATCGAAGGGTTCGCGCAGCGCTTCACGGATTCGATCAACCATCTGCTGTGCGTCAGGCTGGCCTTCGCGCAGTATCAGGATCATGGCGAATTCGTCACCGTCCATGCGTCCCAGCGTGTCACTGACATTCAGGCAGTTGATCAGGCGATGACTCAACTCCACCAGCATCTGATCGACTTTGAGCGGCCCCCAATTCTCGTTGACCGGTTTGTATTCGTTGAGGCTGATCATGACCACGGCCAAGTGCCAACCCCGAAGCTCCGCCTGTGTCAGCCCCATGTGCAGGGTGGTGTAAAACAAGTTTCGATCAGGCAAGCCGGTCAGCGTGTCGTAACGAGCCATTTGCAGCCGCTGCTGCTCGGACTCCAGGGCCAAACGCGCCCGTTCCTGATCAACGCGTGGGGCGCCTGGCTGCAAAGTGTGATCGCTCTGATAATCACCAAAGGCTTTGAGCCTTAACAGGTTACGCACCCTCAGCCACAGTTCGTCACTGGCCACCGGCTTATTGAGGAAGTCTTCGGCACCGGCTTCAAGCCCCAGAATGCGGGCACCGGGGTCACCCAGCCCCGAAAGCATGATGATCGGAACAGGAGCGGTAGAGGAATTGCTTTTGAGCTGGCGGGCCACTTCGTAGCCGCTCAAGCCCGGCATCATGATATCGAGCAGGATCAAATCAGGCGTTTGCTGCGCGACCTTGACCAACGCTTCTTCGCCCGAGCGAGCTGTCACGGTCAGATAACCCTGGCTCTGCAAGGACGCTTCGAGCACTTGGAGAACATTCACATCATCATCAACGATCAACAGCGTGGCGGGCGTAGCGGACATGTAAAGCCCTCGTCTAAAAGGCTGCTGGCATAGGACGGTGGGTACTGAAACACGCGGTTTGAGTAAAGCACTCTTATAAGGATTGCACCATGCAAGCGAGCCACCGCTCTTGTCGACGCGGGCTTGCCTGCACGGTGCAATCCAGTGTTACCGGCCCATATGCTTTACAGCGTCCGCCGCAGAACCGCTATTAGCGTTGACCGCCATAGTGTCCGCCGCCGCCACCGCCGTAGTGCCCGCCACCACCGCCGCCATGGTCACCGCCGCCACCATGGCCATGACCACCACCGGGTGGCATAAACATCCAGCAGCCCGACAACGACGATACCGCCATCGCTACAACAAGGGCTTTCACCAAAGACTTCAACATCATTACTGCGCACTCACTTTCAACAGAAAAAACGTCGCCCTTATATCAACGCCTGCATTGCGACAGGCAAAGGTTTACCTAACTTTACAGTCCCTGAGGGGCCACTCACGAAACCCGCCATAGCTGGTCAAGCCGAGTGGTATAGCTTTGGCTCATCAATTCCCGGCGCATGCTCCATGCCGGGTTCACTGGCACACTGGCTGCTCTCAACGTGCCCCGCCCCCAGCGCCCATTAATTTCATCCAGCACTGCCATTACTCGCGAGGCCTCCGCTGGCTGGTTCACGGCAAACAGGTCATCCGAAAACTCGCCGGGCTGGCGCAGGTCGAGCAACATCACCTCAGCCTTGCTGTATTTGAAACCCGGCCGAAAGACGCTATCCACCGCATCCACCGCCACTTTCGTCAGCAACCGCACGTCATCCGTGGGGTATGGCAACGTCACCACGACACCCTGAGCATATTTGGCTTCGTCGGGGTTAAACATGCCGGTGCGGATACTGACCCTCACCTTGCGGCAATAAGACTGCTGCGCACGGAGTTTTTCCGAAGCGCGCATCATGTACGTCGCCACGGCCTCTTTAATGGGCGCCACCGTGGTCAAGCGTTTTCCAAACATGCGACTGCAACAGATCTCCTGCTTGGGCGGATCGGGTTCGTCCAGCTCCAGGCAAGGGGTGCCGGCCAACTCCCGGGCCGTTTTCTCAATGACGACGCTGAACTTCTTGCGCAACATCCACGGATCAGCGCTCGCCAGGTCCATCGCCGTACTGATGCCCATGCCTTGCAAGTGAACTGTCATGCGTCGCCCTATCCCCCACACCTCGCTCACCGCCGTATTGCGCAACACCCAATGGCGCTGAAACTCGGTGCACAGGTTGACCACGCCGCCGGTCTGCGACTGCAACCGCTTGGCCGTATGATTGGCCAGTTTGGCCAGGGTTTTGGTATGGGCAATTCCCACCCCTACCGGAATGCCCGTGCGTTGCACAAGGATGTGACGCAAGTGACGGCCCAGTGCATTGACATCATCAATGCCGGTCAAGTCAGCAAAGCATTCATCAATGCTGTAGACCTCCACGGCAGGCACAAGCGACTCGATCACGCTCATCACCCGCTCACTCATATCGCCATACAGCGCATAGTTCGAGGAAAACGCCACAATGCCCAGTTGCGCCAACCGGTCTTTGATTTGAAAGTACGGCTCGCCCATTTTGATATGGGGCTTGGCATCATAGCTGCGGGCAATCACACAACCGTCGTTATTGCTCAACACCACAATCGGGGTTTTGGCCAGATCGGGACGAAACACCCGCTCGCAACTGGCATAAAAACTGTTGCAGTCGATCAGGGCAAACACCGGCGATGCCTTAATGCCCATGGCTGCGCACGCTGTAGGTAATGACCCCCCAAATCGACAGGTCGTCGCCTTCCATCACATGGCGGTCCGGGTATCTGGGGTTCTCCGAGCATAATATGACGCTCTTGCCGCGCAGGCACAGGCGTTTGCACAGCGGATCATTATTGAGCAGCGCCACGACGACATGCCCATGTGCCGGCTCGATTGAGCGATCAACCACCGCCAGATCACCGGCAAAAATCCCCACCCCCTGCATGCTGTCACCATCGATGGTCACCAGATAGACATGCGGGGCTCGAACGTTCAGCACCTCATCCAGCGAGATCTGCTTCTCCATATGATCTGTCGCGGGCGATGGAAACCCGGCAGGAATCTTGAACGCACACAGCGGCAAGCGAATCCCCCCACTTGCAAGGGGACCCAAAAGAGTGAAGCCCATGATACGCGCCCTCCAGTTAACTGTATGAATATACAGTTAACTTTGTAGGACGCATCCGGTCAATTCTTCTGACAGATGTTTCTGACAGGCGGCCTTTCTATAGAAGGCGCTGTAAAAAAAAATGGATTTGAGTTCAACTGAGCGCCGCTGACTATCCGCCAGCCTGATGAGTGCTGTTGACTTCACTCAGACCAACGTATTCGTGGAAGAAAAGTCCTTAGATTTTTCCAGCTCAGGACGCTCTAATGATGACCCAAATTTTGCCTGTCATTCTGTCTGGAGGCTCAGGTTCCAGGCTCTGGCCCCTCTCGCGCCAACTCACTCCCAAGCAGTTTCTGCCCTTGACGGGTGAGCTGTCGATGCTGCAAGTCACCCTGGAGCGATTACGCGGGCTCAATACCGCGGTGCCGCAACTGATCTGCAACGAGCAACATCGCTTTATAGCGGCCGAGCAACTGCGCCAACTGGGTCTTGAGCAGGCCAATATTTTGCTGGAGCCGGTGGGCCGCAATACCGCGCCGGCCATTGCGCTGGCGGCCCTGCAGGCGTGCAGTGAACAAGCAGACCCCCTCTTGCTGGTACTGCCAGCTGACCACCTGATTAAAGATGTACCCGCCTTTGAGGCCAGCATTCACACAGCCCTGCCTTTGGCACAGGCGGGCAAACTGGTGACGTTCGGGATTGTTCCCAGCCATCCTGAAACCGGCTACGGCTATATCGAAAAAGGCGAAACCATTGGCGCGGGAGGTTTTCGCGTAAAGCGCTTTGTGGAAAAACCAGACCACGACACAGCACGCGAGTACCTGACCCAGGGCGGTTACTTGTGGAACAGCGGCCTGTTTATGTTTCGCGCCAAATGCTACCTGCAAGAGCTCGAACGTTATCGCCCGGACATTCTGGCCGCCTGCCGAACGGCATTGGCGGGTAGCACGCGCGATATGCATTTCACACGCGTCGATGAAGCCGCTTTTGCAGCCTGTCCGGAAGACTCGATTGATTATGCCGTGATGGAAAAAACCGCTAATGCGGTGGTCGTGCCGCTCAACGCTGGATGGAGCGACATTGGCTCGTGGACGGCGCTCTGGGAGGTCAGTGACAAGGACGACCACGGCAATGTGTTCAAGGGTGACGTACTGAATCGGCAGTCGCGCAACACCTATGTCCATGCCGACAGCAGACTCGTCGCGGCAGTGGGCCTTGAAGACCTGGTGATTGTTGAAACAACGGATGCGGTGCTGGTGGCGCATAAAAATAATGTGCAAGAGGTGAAGCACATCGTCGAGCAACTCAAAAGCAGCTCACGCACCGAGCACTTGAACCAGCGCACCGTGTACCGCCCTTGGGGAATCTATGAATGCGTGGCCAATGGGCATCACTATCAGGTCAAGCGCATTACCGTAAAACCGGGTGCCAAACTGTCTGTGCAAATGCACCGGCACCGGGCCGAACACTGGATCGTGGTCAGCGGTACAGCCCGAGTGACCAATGGCGAGCGAACCTATCTTATTGGCGAGAACCAATCGACCTATATACCGATTGGACAGGTGCATGCACTGGAAAACCCGGGCCTCAACCCTCTGGAACTCATTGAAGTTCAATCGGGTTCATACTTGGGTGAAGATGACATCGTCCGCTTAGAGGATAAATACGGGCGCTCATAACAACTATAAACACTGGGCCCGCACGACAAACAGCAACATCCCTGTTCAGTCATGAAATATGACATTACACTCTCGTCATTCATGAATTTAGCGCAGGCGGTAATGCCTAAAAAGGCCGCCCCTCGGTAGGTGAGGTGGGACGTATGCTTTTTTCAATATACCGAACTGACATATTCCCCCCCTCGGCGATCAGTTTCGTGCAAAACGAAGCGCTGCTGAATCACCTGAGAACAGTTATCAGCCCAGACACTATGCCGCTGGGCACGTTTAATAAAACAAAGGACATGGACTATGATTTGAACAGCGTCAAAGCTGTTTTTATCGAAGCGGGTATAGCCAGTCACCTGGACGACAGTCTTGAAATAATCAAACAGGTTCGCACAGTCAATCAACGGGCCTGCATCTTTGTTTTGGTGACGCATCCCGGTACGTTATCAAACGTTGACTATCATATTGCCGGCGCCGATTACTGCATAAAGTTACCGGGTAATGAACAGGATAAAACACGCTTATTAGTGCGCGCACTTAACGAGTCTCGCTGGAACTACGCCCCTGTTCAGCTAAGGCTTGACCGCACGAAGTTACGCTTGTGCAGCGCCACCCGCACACTCGAACTCACACACACCGAGATGATGATTCTCGACACCTTGCTGCGCGCACCGCATCAGGTCATGAGTTATGAACACCTCGTAAAAGCGCTGGCCGCGACCATTGTCTTTTACGACCCTAGAGCCCTGGAGAAAGCCATCAGTCGACTCCGGACAAAGATAAAAAACGCGCATCAGCTCAAACTGATCTCCAGTGTTCGCAGTTTTGGCTATCGACTGCGCCGCTCAAGCGTGTACTGACACTAAGCACACCTGATGCCGTCATTCACGGTACAGGTCTTCACCCAATAACTCTTCACGCAGGGAAGCGCTGAAATATGGACACCGCATTAAGCACACGACCTGAACATTGGGTATTCGATTTTACCGCCCGAGAACTGCGTACAACGCACATCTGCATTCACCTGACCTCGACCGAATCCCTGCTGATCAAAACGCTGATGCACAGCCACTCAAGAATTTGCAGTAAACAGGAGCTCATTCTGGGTATCGACAAAGACATACACCGTTATAGCGGCCTGGAGATGTGCTTGAGCCGCCTGCAACATAAATTCAAAGATGCCTTTGGCGAACGCCTATTCAGGTCCGTGCGCAACTGTGGTTACTGCCTGGTGCAAGATCTGCAAACCCCTCTCCCGAATGGCAAGGCGCTCGGCCAGTTGCACAGACATCAAGGTGCAGGCTCCTCACCTGTTTCTCAGGTATAGCAATTCCTCTGCCTAAGACTGCAACACCTGAAAGGCACACATCTTGCTCTGCTAACAATCAACATACCGATAGCTAGCAAAGAGTGAGTCTTTAACCATGATCGCTACCTCCAGTCGTGCCGTGATCTGTACCCCCCATGCCGATGCAAGCGCCGCAGGCATGCGAATTCTCGACGCGGGCGGAACAGCTATCGACGCGATGCTGGCAGCCAGCGCCATGCTTGCAGCGGTTTTCCCGCACATGACCGGCTTGGGCGGCGATGCCCTATGGATGATCCACGACAGCAAGGTGCGCACCATCGTGGGGATTGGTCAGGCCGGGCAGTGTTTGCCTGAGGGTGCAACCATCACCTTGCGCGGGCCAGCTTCGGTTGCCAGCACGGCGGGCGCAATGGCGAGCTGGAAGAGCGCAGCGAACATCAGTCGCCATGAGTGGGGCTCCAGACTGGGCTGGGCCGATCTGTTAACCGACGCCGCGTACGTGGCGCAGGCAGGCGCCAAGGTTTCGCAATCGCAGCTGTTCTGGCAAACCCTGCGCCAGCCACTGATCGAGCAATTACCGGACCTGCATCGTCTGTGCAAGACCGAAGGGCGCTGGCTGCGCGAAGGCGACACCCTGCGCCAGCCAGAGCTGGCCAATACCCTGCAGCATCTGGCGAAAAACGGCGTCGACGATTTTTACCACGGCGAACTGGCCCAGGCTTTTGGGGCCGCTTTTGATCGCCTCGGCTGTGGTTTGACCGCTGCTGATCTGGCCGCGACCCGCGCGCTCGAAGTCGCTCCCCTTTCGGTACGTTACCGCGAAGGCCGACTCTACAATGTCGCGCCACCCAGCCAGGGCTTATACACGTTGCAAGCCATGGCCGCGCTGCAACACAAACCGCTTGCGCACATCGACAACGGCAGCGCGCGCTACTATCACTCGCTGGTCGAAGCCATCAAGCAAGGGCTGCTGCGGCGCAATGCTCAGTTGTGCGATCCGCTGAGCAGGCCCTGGGATTTTGCGGCCACTCTGGAGAACCCGCAGACTCAAGCCTATGCCGACGCCATCAATGACCAGCAGGCTGCACCGTGGAACGAGCCGGGCCGCCCCGCCGATACGGTGTGGATGGCTGCGACGGATGCCCAGGGCCGCACGGCCTGCCTGATCCAAAGTCTTTTTCATGACTTTGGATCAGGCTGCATTCTCGGTGACACCGGCGTGCTGTGGCAGAACCGCGCAGCCGGGTTCAACCCCAACCCGGAGCACGTTAACGCCTGGGCACCGGGCAAGCGTCCGGCCCATACCCTCAACCCGTCCTGCTACCTGGCAGATGATGGCCGACGCTGGTTCTTCGGCACCCAAGGGGGCGATGGTCAACCGCAAACCCAGATGGTGCTGGCGACCCAGTTGATCGACTACCAGCAACCCATTGATCGGGCCCTGCAAACCCCGCGTTTTCTGCTGGGCCGCAGCTTTTTCGACAGCACTGACAATCTGAAACTGGAAAGGGACATGGGCGCCTCGACCATTGAAGGCCTTGCAACGCTGGGCCATGAGGTGGAAATCATCCCTGCCCTCAGCCCGATGACCGGCCACGCCGGGATCATCGCCATTGATGCCAATAACCAACGCAGCGCCATGCATGACCCGCGGGGTGAAGGCACAGCCCTCGCTCAGCCACACTGATCGCTGGAAGCAGGCATTTGCCGGGCTCTGGCTGCTGGCGGATAATGCCGCCGATCGTCCACCCTCCACAGGTTTGTGGTGCGGCATGAGGCGTCTGGACAACAGAGGAAAGGATGGGCTTGAACACTGTCACCGCCAAACAGCTTGAGGTGCAACGTATCGTCGATGCGCTATTCAAGGCGATCGCCCAGCATCGCCTGCCGCCTGGCACACGGTTGATCGAAGCGCAGATTGTCGAGACCCTGCACGCCAACCGCAATCACGTGCAAGTAGCGTTACAGCGTCTGGCGATGCAAAAAGTGGTCACCATCGAAGCCAATCGCGGCGCCATGGTGGCCCAACCGACGGCAAAGGAAGCACGCGATATTTTCAGCGCCCGCCGAGCGATTGAGCGGGCAATCGTCGAGGCCATCACCCCTGCAGCCATGCGTAAACATCGCCAGCGCATCGCCAGTCACATGAACAACGAACGCAAAGCCACGAGTGACACAGATCGACGTGCCATCGTCCGTGAACTGAGCGAGTTTCACCTGCTGCTGGGCGAGATCAGTGGGAATGCCGTGCTCAGTGACATCCTGGCCAATCTGATGGTTCGCAGTTCATTGATCGTGGCGCTGTATCAACGTAATGATGTGCCCTCCTGTGCTTCAGATGAGCATCAGGAGATCATTACCGCACTGGAGAACGGCTATCACGCAAAAGCCGTAGCGGTCATGCTCGAACACCTTGAGGAACTTGAAAGCCAGTTAGCACTGGAAGAAAGTGCGCCTGAAGAGTTCAACCTCAAGCAGGCGCTGACTGATTAACCTGCTGGAGTCGGTTTCATCAGTTGCCCCGCCGGGCGACTGAACGTCTGCCTACCGCCTTTGAAGCCCATCAACGGTGCGCTTATTTCGGCAATGACCGCCGCGGGCGAAGGCGCGTCGAACACGATGAAATCGGCGCGACAGCCGGGCAGCAGGCCGTAATCGGCCAACCGCAGCATACGGGCGGCCTCGCTTGACACCCACGCCAGACATTGCAGCAACTGCGCCGGCGTACCCATTTGACTGACGTTGGCGAACAGATTGGCCTGACGGACCAATGAAGCATCGCCATAGGGCGTAAACGGGTTGCCAATGTTGTTGGTGGAGACCGAACAGGTCACACCGCACGCGCTCAAGTGTGCCAGTGGCGCCAGCCCTCTGGGTTTGTTGTGGAACGCCTCACGACCCATCAAGAACAAATCGGTACTGGGCAGGCAGGTCACCTGCACGCCCACTTTCGCCAGGTGCAGGCCCAGCGCCGTCAGTGGCTCTATGGGCAAGGCCGACAACTTGGTCGCGTGGCCGATGGTGACGCGCGATCCCCAGCCGTACTCCTGCGTACAGCGAGCCACTTCCATGACGGTCATGCCTTCGGGGTTGAGGTCGAAATCCAGATGAAAATCCAGGTCACAGTCATAGCGCACAGCCAGCTCGAACAGGCGCTGGATCTGCCCGTTCGGGTCACTGTCCATATAGGGGCATCCACCGAGTACGGTTGCGCCACTGTCCAGTGCCTGGCACAACAGCGCCTCAGTACCCGGATTATTCAGCAACCCCTCTTGGGGAAATACACAGATTTCCAGGCTGATGGCCCAGGCATAATCGGCTTGCAAACGGCGCACGGCATTGAAGCCGGTCATGCCAACCTGCGGGTCCAACTCAACATGGGTACGCATGTGCGTGGTGCCTTGAACGATTGCTTTGTCGAGGACTTGAGCACCGCGCCGGTACACATCGTCCTCGGTAAACTCGGCTTTCGCTGCTCGGGTTTGAGCCACCGCTTCGGCCAACGTGCCTTCATGCAGATGACAGCGATGCATGATGCAGGCCTTGTCCAGATGAATGTGGGTTTCGACCAGGCCCGGCATCAAGAGCTGGCCACGCAAGTCCAGGGTTTGCCAATGGTTTACGTGGGCACTGAAGCGGGCAACGAAGTGACCGTTCTCGACATACAGCTCAGTCTCGCGGTTATCGCTTCCCAACCGTGCATTAATGATTTTCAACGCGTTCATGCAATGGCCCCTTCACCCAGATAAGCAGCAGCCAGCGCTTTATCATCGCGCAGCGCGGCACAGCTGGCGGCTTTGACAATAGTGCCGGTTTCCAGCACATACGCACGGTCCGCCACTTGAAGTGCCAGGTTGGCCATTTGGTCCACCAGCAGTATGGTCACACCTTCGTCACGCAGTACGGCCAGTGCGTCATACAGCTCACCGATCATGGCAGGCGACAAGCCCAGAGAGGGTTCATCCAGTAACAGGATTTTTGGCTTGGCCATCAGGCCGCGGCCCACCGCAACCATCTGTTGCTCACCTCCGGAAAGCAGCCCGGCCGGGTTGTTGATACGATCGCGCAGCCGCGGGAAGCGCTTGAGGATGGCCTCGATTTCAGCGTCGGCATCAAAGATTTCGCGCCGTGAATACCCGCCGAGCAACAAGTTATCGCGCACGCTCAGATACGGGAATACCTGACGACCTTCCGGGACCAGCGCCAGACCTTTGGCCGCTACTGTGCTGGCGTCGGCCTGCTCGATGTTTTCGTTGTCCAGCAGGATGCTGCCGCTGCTGGCGCGATGCAGGCCTGCCAGACACTGCAGGATGCTCGATTTACCCGCGCCGTTTGCGCCGAGAATGGCCACCAGTTCGCCGGGATTGACCAGCAGGTTGACCTTGTCCACCACCGCCGCCGCACCATAGTCGATGACCAGATCCTTAACGTACAGACGCGCATCGCGGCTGCCATCCCACAGCTGCTCACGAGGCGTGGCCTGATACTCGGTACCGCCCAGATACGCCGCGATGACCTGCGGATTTTGACGAATTGCTGCAGGCGGACCCGACGCAATAGGCTTGCCGGCGTCGAGTACCAACAAAGACTCAGACACCGACATCACCAGCGCCATGTCGTGCTCGACCAAAATCACCGTCAGACCAAAGCCCGCCAATTTGCGCAGCAGCACGGCCAGCGCATCGGTATCGCGACGGCTCAGCCCCGCAGCCGGTTCGTCGAGTAGCAAAACGGCTGGGGCCGTGGCCAATGCGCGGGCAATTTCCACCAGCCGGCGATCCACATGGGGCAAATCCTCAGCCGCAATATTGACTTCGCCGCGATACCCCACCAATGCCAGCAAATCCAGCGCCAGACTTCGCTGCTCATCCGTCGCAAGACTGAACGGCAGGCCCAGACGCCCCTTCTGCATCGCAACCAGAAGGTTATCCAGGACCGTCATCTCACCGAACAGCAAGGTGGTCTGATACGTACGGGCGATGCCAGCTCGGGCACTTTTCCAGGACGACAAACCCGCCAGCGGCTGTTGCAGTTCAATCTGGCCGCTGTCCGGGGCATAAAAACCGCTGATCATATTGAGAACCGTGGTTTTACCCGCACCGTTCGGGCCAATGATGCTGGTAATGCTACCGGCAGGCGCAAACAGACTGACGTGTTGCGCAGCCTGCACACCGCCGAAGCGAATGCCTATGTCAGTGACCCGCAAGCCTGAGGACACGCCGCGACTACGCAAGTGAGCGGCGATGCGCTCCTGATTGATGTGTGTGGGCGCCAGCAACCGGGTCGGTTTGATCCAGCGTCGAGCGACGGCACCCAGCAGGCCGTTGGGTGCGCCCCAAAGCACTAATAGCAAAAGCACGGAAAACATCAGCAGGCGGTATTCGGCAAAATCCGACAGCAGTTCCGGTACCAGCACAATCAGCAATGCGCCAATGAGCGGCCCGAACAGCATGCCGCTGCCTCCCACGATCACCGCCAGCACAAACAAAATGGACTGAGAGAAAGGAAACGACTCAGGATTGATGAACATCAGCAAGGGCGCGAGCAAGCCGCCCGCCAACCCGGTCAATGCGGCAGACAAGGCAAACGCCAGGGTTTTACTGATCACCGGATTGAAACCCAGTGAACGGGCAGCAATTTCCGAGGCTTTAACGGCCCGCATCGCCTTGCCCCAACTGCTGCGGCACAGGCGCTGATAAAACAGCAGCGCACCGATCATCAGCGCCGTAGCCAGCAGTGCCAGCAACACGGCGGGATCAAGACCGGCAACTTCCGGCAGCGGGATGCCCATCAGACCGTTGGAGCCACCTGTCACGTCCCGCCACTCAATCAAACCGTGATGAACCACAAAGGCAAAGGCAATGGTGATCATCGCCAGGTACGGGCCGCTGACCCGAAGGGCGGGAATCGCCAGCAGCGCACCAACCAGCCCTGCAACCGCACCCGCAATTGGCAGGGCTAACCACAGCGGCCAGCCCGCCAGGGTCAGTAAGGCCGTGATATAGGCCCCAATCGCGTAAAAAGCGATATGACCGAAGGAAATCTGGCCACTCAAGCCAATCAAGACATTGAGACCCACACCGACCACCGTCACCAGAGCGCACAGGGTGAAAACCAGCAGTGAGTAGCTGTCCAGCGTGAACGCCATCACGCAACAGGCAACGGTAAGCAGTGCAAGAAAGACAGGAGCCGCCAGGGTGTTGAGCTTTTTCATACTTTCACCACTGCTTGACTGCCGAACAGACCATTGGGACGAATAGCCAGCACAAGGATGACCAATGAAAACGTCAATATCTGAGTGAATGCGGATCCGAAATACAACGTAATGAGCGCTTCAGTCAGACCAAACAACAGCCCTGCGGCGAACACACCGCCCGCGCTGCTGATGCCACCCAGAATGGCCACTGCAAACGCTTTGAGGCCGAACAGCATGCCCATTTCTGCGTTCACGCTGAACAACGGCGCAATCAGCAAACCCGCCACCCCGGCGAATACGGTGGAGACCGCAAAGGCAATGGCGACTACACGGTTGACGTTGATCCCCATCAACATCGCCGCGCGGGGGTTTTGCACGCAGGCTTCAAGCACTTTGCCCAGCCGTGTGTAGCGCCTGACCAGATACAACGCCAGGGCAATCGCGGCACCGACCAAGGGAATCAGTACTTGCAGTGCGCCAACGCTGCTGCCAAACACATCGACATTCAGGTTGAGCAGGCTGCTTTCAAATTGGCGTGGCTCCTTGCCGAAGGTAAAGAGCGCCAGGTTATCCACCAAAATGCCGCCCGCCACCGTTGCCATCAGCCACGCCTGCGACCCACGACTATGAAAGGGTCGAACCAGCCAGCGTTCAATCACCAAGCCATACAAGGCACAGAGCAACAGGGTCAGCGGCAAGGCCAACCACAATGACCAGCCCCACGTTATGCAAAAGGTGTAACCCAGCACGGCGCCGACCATCATGGCACTGCCCTGGGCAAAGTTGACGGTGCGCGAAACGACGTAAGTCAGGTGAAACCCCAACGCCAGCAACGCGTACATGCTGCCCAGGCCAAGGCCTGTAACAATGGCGGCGGTGAGCATGGCTTACTCCTCAGGCTTGAGCGGCACTATCTGGTCGTTGACCACGTGAGTGAACTGATAGTCATCAGGCCCCAGCGCGTCATGGACGGATGCGCTAAACGGTTGCTTGTAGTGTTTGATCAAACCGTCGTACTCGTTGATCGCGTAATACCCGTCGCGTATGGCCTTACCGTCAGTACTGCCGGCTTTTTCTATGGCTTGAGCCGTGAGATGCAGGGCGTCATACGCATTGGCAATGCCCACAGCCGGCGTGACATCCGCCAGCGTCTTGATCTGTGGGTAGGCCGTTTTCAGCGCGGCCAGCAGAGCATCGCCCTTGGCACCGTTGTGCTCGGTGAAGACGTAGGTTTGAATGAAATGCACGCGAGAGGCGTTCGGCCCCGCCAGCTCGCCAAAACGACCGCCGGCCGGCCCCCAGTGCGAGACCACGGGTACATCCCAGCCCATTCGGTCCAGTGATTTGACGACTTGGGCCGAAGGCCCGACGTTACCGACCATCAGCAAGGTATCGGCCCCGGCGTTTTTCAACCGGGTCAATTGCGGTACCACATCAAGGTCGCTGTCCTGGATCCGCTCGACACCGGCATTGCTCAGGCCACGTTTGTCCAGTGCGCGCTTGAAGCCCGCCTCGTTGGACTCGCCCCAAGGGTTATTGATCAGAATCATCCCCGGCTTCTTCATGCCGTTATCGACGCCGTATTTCACCAGCGCCTCATCCACCCGCTCATCTACAGCTGAAACCCGGAACACGTAATTATCGGCAGCTCCGTTCTCGGTAATTTTCGTACCCGCAGCCCAAATGCCCATGAACGGCACTTTCATCTGATTAGCCAGCGGCACGATGGCCAGCGAAACCGGCGTATCAAGGCCACCGAACAGAACCGCGACTTTTTCGCGCTGGATCAGTTCGCGTGCAGCGAGCATGCCTTTGGACGGGTTACTTTCGTCATCGCGGCGCACCAGTTCCAACGGACGTCCGAGCACCCCGCCACTGGCGTTGACCTCATTGATGGCCATGGTCAAACCCCGTGTCAGGGCCTCACCGGATTTGGCCGACTGACCGGACAGTGCTGCCACCAGACCGACTTTGATCGGCGGCTCAGCCGCTTGCGCGCCACTGAACATCGCCAGGTTGAGCGTGACTGCCGCAGCCACGGGAAACAGCAGACGCTGCAGGTTTAAAAGCCGGATTGCCATGGTTAATCCTCATGATTGCTAGCAGTTGCATAATTATTGCTAGCAAGTAGGATGCCAGTCACCGCCAGGCTTTAAACAACAGTGTTTGCGGCAATTTCTGTCTTTTTACGCGCCATTTGAAGGCAGACCGCACTATACCGAGGCATTTTCATGAAGGCCTCCCCTACCCCATCAGGAGTAATAGCCATGCCAGAAATCAATAAAGATGTAGAAATTGTTAGCAACTTTCTTGAGGCTTCCATGGCCCCGGATCCCGTTCGAGCAGCGACCTTCATGAGTGACAACGTGAAAATCACGTTCACCGGCGGACGATCCATGCCCGACCCTCAGGCCATCACTGCGTTCAATGGCTCACGCTACGCCTGGGTCAAAAAAGCCTTGGGGAATTTCGACTGGATGGACCGCGGCGACCACACTGTGGTGTATTCCAACGGAACGCTGTACGGCGAGTGGTCGGATGGCCGTAGCTTCTCTGGCAACCGCTATCTGGATCGCTTTGAAGTGCGTGAAGGCAAAATCACCCACATGGACGTCTGGAATGACAGTGCTGAATGGTTGCTGACGCCGGAAATAGCCAAGGCTTGAGATTAGCCTTCTGAGGCTGGGCCTTCAGGCGCTGAACGTCCCTGCTGGGCCGGCCCAGACCAGTCGCCTTGGGGGCACCCGTTTTTTGCGAGCCCCCTGGTGACCCATCGAGTCACTCTGGCACTCAATATTCAATGCCTGCAGGCATCAACACGAAAAACCCCAAGAGCATCTGCGCCCACTGCGATAGCATGTGGCCAATAATCAATGAGTGCCGTGTAACGCGGTGGCGACTTATGAACATCTCGGACAAGACGTTTTGACCATGCCGAAACAACCACCTGAAAAGTCTGGTCCCGCGACAGCTGCGGATATAGAACGATCAATCCAGGCCTTGAACACGATGGCAGAGCGTCTGTGGGGGGATGGCAGAGAAGCTGAGGCCAAAGCGTTGCTCGACGCCCTGGATGCGTTGAATCGAGCACTGGATAGAATCAGGATTGGCGAACATCGTCGGGTGAAAACACTCCACTGATGCGCTCTGCCCGCCAAGCAAAAGAAAAAATCCCTGTCCGCAAAGGCTCAGTCCGTGACATCGCATAGCGGGATATGTCGGCCGCTGGAAGCCTGAGCGCTGACTTTCTTCTCTCGGCGCTGGCTAATCCACTGATCCACTTGAGCTGGAAAATCAGAGGGTGATTTGCGCCCAACCTTTCTGGCCAGATCCAGAATCGTTTGTTGGGCCAAGGCTTCTTCCATGCGTTTTTGCGCGGTCAACATGGCCGCGTGAACCGAGCAATGCCCCTCTAGCGCCCAATCAGGCGCAGCCCCCTCGAACAGTGCACAACGACCGCGAATTTCCTTGCAGTCAAAAATCATCTTCTGCCCGTCGATGGCATTGACGATGTCCAACAAGCTGATTTCGTCGGCAGGCCGGGCCAATTTAAATCCCCCGCGAACACCTTCAGTGGCAACGACGAGCGTGGACTTGGCCAGCTTTGTGAATATCTTCGCCAGATAATCCAGCGGCACCCCTTGCAACTCAGCAAGGTCTCGCACGCTTGCCTCTCGACTCTCGCCCCGATCCCCTACCAGAAATATCAGGCAGTGAATTCCGTACTCAACCCCAGCGCTGTAAAAGGACATGGGTATCTCCGACTAATTTAGTCGCAAATACTAGCTGCGATTCGTAAAAGGATCAAATTTTCCATCAGCGCCTCAAGGCCATTTGGCCGCGCACTTGCGCCTTATCAGGTGCGAATTTCGTGGCGCCCTACCTCAGCAGCACAGGAAAACGCTTGCGCCGAACAACTACGACCAATATAGTCGCCGTTCATTGGCGTGAAGGACAAATGCTTTTCACCACTGCCTTGCGCCAGCAACTCGTGCGTCCTCCCCATGCGAGGCGCCCTCACACATCCACGGGTTACGGCCTGGAGTAACACATGAAAAAGCAGATTTTGATTCTTGGTGCGGGCTTTGGCGGATTGTGGGCGGCGTTAAGCGCCACTCGGTTACTCAGCCTTCATGACTGTCACGATGTCGAAGTGAGTGTGCTGGCGCCACAGCCGGAGCTGCGCATACGACCCCGTTTTTATGAGCCGAATGCACATCAATTGTTTGCGCCTATTGGCGAGCTATTGAATGCAGTGGGCGTCAACTTCATCACAGGCACAGCTGAACGCATTGATGTTGAGCATAAAACGGTCGCTTACCATGATGCTTTGGGGGCCATGAAGACGCTTGCCTACGACAAGCTGGTACTGGCGACTGGCAGTCGGCTCGCGCTGCCCAATGCGCCGGGTGTTACGCAATACGCCTTTGACGTGGACCAGATTGAGCAAGCCATGCGACTGGAGCAACACCTCCTGCGCCTGGTTGATTTGCCAGAGAGCAAAGCCCGCAATACCGTCGTGGTGGCGGGTGGTGGATTCACCGGGATTGAAACCGCGACCGAAATGCCAGCTCGCCTGCGTGCAGTTTTGGGTGAAAACGCCGAAGTCGAAGTCATAATTGTCGACCGTGGATCGAAAGTTGGCGCCTCGTTAGGCACTGAAATCGCTCAGTCGATTGCTCAGGCCTGCGAAGCGCTGGGCGTAAAATGGCGCTTACAGACAACCGTGGTGGCCGTTGATGAGCACGGCGTGACACTCAGTGACGGCCAGCGCATTGAAGCCAATACCGTAATCTGGACAACCGGAGTACGGGCCAGCTCATTAACTGGCCAAATCCCTGGCGAGCGCGACTCCCTTGGCCGCTTACATGTGGACGGCAACCTTCAAGTAATGGGTCAGCCGGATATTTTTGCGACTGGCGATGTTGCTTATGCCGCCACCGATGACCTTGGCAACCACGCATTGATGACTTGTCAGCATGCCATCGTTTTGGGCCGCCACGCAGGCCATAACGTCGCCGCACACATGTTGGGTGAAGAACCGATTATGTACCGTCAGCCCAAGTACGTTACTTGTCTGGATCTGGGCGGCTGGGGAGCAGTGTATACCGAGGGCTGGGATCGCCAGGTCGTATTGACTGGCCCAGAAGCCAAGGCGCTCAAAACGCAGATCAACACAGTTTGGATATACCCGCCAGCGGCCAGTCGCGAAGCGGCGTGGGCAGCAGCGGACCCGCTGATTCCTATCGTGGCTTGAGTGCGAGCCAACAGCCGGCGCACGAATGGGTAAAAACCCCCTGAGCATTACTCCGGCTAATGCAAATCCTGTGACGGGTTCGCCAATAAATCGCAATGGAGCATGAACCCGTTGACGCTATCGTCTAGGCTAAATCGAGTTTGTTATTTATCGCGTATTGGTCAGGATGACTTCATCAATGTCAGCACCCTCAACCGCTATAGCGTCATTGGTTAAAGTAATGGCGTCAGCGTTCACCTTGTTAAGTGTTTTGCAAACGGCTAATGCCAGTGAAAAGTCACTTGATTCAAACCCTGAAAATAGCCAGTGGTTAGTGTTGGTGAGTCCATTTGCGTGGGGGCCATCGATGAAGGGGAACGTAGAACTCGGTGGGGTGCATACCCAGGCAGACCTCAGTGCAAACGAGATCCTTCATAATCTGGACTCTGTTTTCATGGGCAATGTTGAAGTCACCAATCGTACAGTCGGTTTTTTCATCGATGGGGTTTACGCCAAGACCAGCCAGTCCGATAGAGTCTTAGGCCGCAAAGTTGGCCTCGAAATCACGCAAACAACTTTCGCGGCGGGCGCTTACTACCGTGCCTACCAGTACGAATTGGGGGGGACCACCGTTTTTAATGAACCTCGAACGTGGCGCGTGGAACCCATGCTCGGGGTACGCTGGACAAAACTGACCACCACGGTCGATGTGGACTCTCTGGGTTTCAGCACCCATAAAAAAACCCATTGGACTGACCCTTTTGTGGGACTGCGCAGCCAAGTTGATTTAAATGATAGATGGACCTTGTCTGGCGCTGTCGACACGGGAGGGTTCGATACGTCCTCCAAAAAAACTTATAACGGGCAGGCTTATCTCGGGTACAGGCTATATCTGATGGAGCATCCGACATTAATTCGTCTGGGTTATCGAGTGTTGGCGCAAGACTATCGAACTAAGGATTTTACAGGCAAGACGTTCAAATACGATGTCACTCAGCGCGGGCCTGTACTGGGTGTGTCCATACGTTTTTAACGCCTGATAAAGGAGCAAGGGAATGAAAAAAAAGCATCTGAAAGTTATGACGTTGGCTTTGGCAGGCCTACTGACTTCTGCACAGCTGGCACATGCCTGCACACGGTTGGTTTACCTGGGTGACAATCAGAATGTGATCACCGCCCGGTCCATGGACTGGAAATCTGATGTGGGGACCAACCTGTGGGTTTTCCCTCAGGGTATGCAACGCAATGGAGAAGTGGGCGCAAACTCCGTTAAATGGACGTCCAAATACGGCAGCGTCATTGCCACCGGTTACGATATCTCAACAACAGACGGCGTAAACGAAGCAGGGCTTTCTGCGAATTTACTGTGGCTCGTTGAGTCAGAATACCCACCCCTCACAAAGGGCAAGCCCGGCTTGAGTATTGCGGCGTGGGCTCAGTATGTACTTGATAATTTCAGCACGGTGGCTGAAGCCGTAGAGGTTCTGAAAACTGAACCTTTTAATGTCGTGACTGCAGCGGTGCCGGGCGAGAGTCGTCTCGCCACACTGCATCTATCAATGTCGGATGCCTCTGGCGATAGCGCTATCATTGAATACATTGATGGCAAGCAAGTCATTCACCACAACCGCACTTACCAAGTGATGACAAACTCCCCTGCTTTCGCGGACCAGCTGGCGATGAACGCCTACTGGCAATCCATTGGCGGAACAGTCATGTTGCCTGGCACCAATCGTTCGGCTGATCGATTCGCTCGTGCATCCTTCTACGTGAACGCTGTTCCTCAATCACAGGATCAACGCCTGTCATTAGCCAGTGTGTTCAGTGTTATTCGCAACGTGTCTGTACCCTATGGCATCACAACACCAGGGGAGCCAAATATATCTTCAACGCGCTGGCGCTCGGTGATTGATCACAAGCAGGGTCTCTACTTTTTTGAATCGGCTATAACGCCCAACACTTTTTGGGTGGATCTCAAAAAACTGGATTTTTCAAAAACCACAGGAGTGGTCAAGAAGCTGGATCTAGGCCCCAATCAAAGCACGATTTATTCAGGGGAAGTATCGAGTCAATTCAAAACAGCACCCGCCTTCAAGTTCGAAGGTGCTTAGACCTAATAATTAAGCGCTTATTAATTATCGCCACCGCTTTGTAATGCTCACAGCTCGTTGAGCAAGCGCATTACAAAGGGGTACGGATGATGGTGTATGACGGCTTCAGGCAAGCTTAGCGCTTAGGCCTGCGTAAGCGTCTGGCCAAGGCCCCTTGTCGTTGATGCAACCAGATCAACCAATCACATGAACAGGATCGCAGGCCCAGTCGGTTAACACGGTGTAAGTGACAGAATTAGGCCCTCTCAGGCGCCAGTGGGGACACTCATCCCTCCATCCTCCATGACGACGGCGCCTGCCTGTCTTGAAAGCGATGATTTCGCCGTTGTCGAGATCAAGTATCGGTGAGAGGTAAAGCTTCTGCCCGCCGACCCGAAACTCCGTCACATCCGTAACCCATTACTGATGTGGTCGCTTGGCATTTAACTTCTGATAGGAATAGGCAATGCTCTAAGACAAACCGGCATAGGTGACCGAGTTTTCGATAGATACCATGGCCTCGTCCCTACTTATTGGAAGTCGCCATGAACAGCAGGAAAACTATATTCATCACGGGGGTGAGCAGTGGCTTCGGCAACGCGCTGGCGCAAGAAGCTCTTGCAGCGGGCCACCGTGTCATAGGTACCGTGCGTAGTGAAGCCGCCTTGCGCGCCTTTCAGGCGCTCTCCGTGGATCATGCACATGGGGTGATTCTGGATATCACTGACTTCGCCCGGATCGACAGCGTAGTAGCTGCTATTGAAGCAACCCACGGCCCAGTCGACGTGTTGGTCAACAACGCCGGCTACGGTCATGAGGGTATCTTTGAAGAGTCGCCGCTGGAGGAAATGCGTCGCCAATTCGACGTCAACGTGTTCGGCGCGGTAGCGGTGACCAAGGCTTTCGTGCCTTACTTTCGCAAGCGTCGCACGGGTCATATTCTTAATATCACTTCTATGGGCGGCACCATCACGATGCCGGGCATCGCGTACTACTGCGGGAGCAAGTTTGCTCTCGAAGGTATCTCCGATACGCTGAGCAAAGAACTGCTACCTTTCAACATCTTCGTGACCGCCGTGGCACCTGGCTCGTTTCGCACTGACTGGGCCGGTCGTTCGATGCAGCGCACCCCACGAAGCATTGCTGACTATGACGCCAGTTTCGACCCGGTACGTAAGGGCCGCGAAGAAAAGAGCGGCAAACAGCTTGGCGACCCGCGAAAAGCGGCGCAAGCGATGCTGCAGGTTATTGCCAGCCCGATACCACCGGCACACTTATTATTGGGCAGTGACGCGCTGGGGCTGGTACGTGACAAGCTGAATCGCACGGCCAGGGAGATTGATCAATGGGAAGCGCTGACCCTTACCACCGACGGTTGAGCGGCCAGCAGAGGGGGACATCAATGAATCGGGCCGACTCACGCACCTCGCGCATGGTGCATTTGATGGAAACCCTCGCGCCGGTCGAGGGCTACAACCTCAGCGCGCTAGAGGATATCCGCTTTTTGCGTTCGAATCGGCCACTGACTCGCACTCCGGTACTGTATGACCCGGGTATCGTGATCCTGTGCCAAGGGCGCAAACGTGGCTATCTGGGCGATGACGTATACGTTTATGACGCCCAGCACTATCTAGTGGTGTCCGTCCCAGTTCCTTTCACCATGGAGACCGATGCCAGCGAGGCGCAGCCAATGCTGGCGGTCTACATGCGCCTCGACTTACAAATGGCCAGCGATTTGATACTGCAAATGGATGAAGCTCTCGGGCCAAGTGATGCCCAGCCCAAGGGCATGTATGCCTCGCCAATGGACGATTTGCTGCGCGCCTCGACGCTACGCTTTCTTGAGGCGATGAGCAGTCCGGGCGAAGCGCAAATACTTGGGCCGTCGCTGGTGCGGGAGATCTACTACCGCATCCTAGCCGGCGAGCAAGGGGGCTCGATGCGCGCCGCGCTCAATCGCCAGGGTCACTTTGGTAAGGTCACTCGTGCGATCCGCAAGATCCATAGTTGCTACCAGGAGCGCCTGGATGTGGTGTCCCTTGCCAAAGAAGCGAGCATGAGCGTGCCCAATTTTCATCTGCACTTTCGCAGCGTGACGGACTCGTCGCCGATGCAATACCTGAAGTCGACGCGCTTGCACCAGGCGCGATTACTGATGCTACGCAACGCTATGACCGCATCGACGGCGGCGTTCAATGTAGGCTACGAAAGCGCCTCGCAATTCAGCCGCGAATTCAAACGTTTCTTTGGGCGCACGCCCCAGGCAGAGATCGAATGGATGAAGGCGACTTACGCACTGCCTGCGCCGTCCACACCATCTATGTACGTCTCGTCACATTAGCGATGAGCCGACCCGCTGCTCCGGCACCCCCGGTACCAGCGCTGTCCGCACCTGCCCAACATACTGTGGGCGGTTGAACGGGCGCCCATTTATGCGGCAGCAACTCGGTAATCTCACTTGCCCGCTGCATCGGCAGCCGCGTCAGCACATCTTTGAGATAAGCATACGGATCATGCCCGTTGAGCCGCGCCGACTGGATCAAGCTCATGATCGCCGCCGCCCGTTTGCCGCTGCGCAGGAACCGGTGCCTGGATCAGCGTTTAGCAGTCATCGCAGACCCATTTGCCACGCACATGCCGCTCAACCGTAAACACGCCGGGCGTGTAGTGCAGCTATACAGCCTGGATGCCACAGTCCGTGCGGGAAAAGCACTCAGATACAGCATCATCCGTCCCTCGGATAGCACGACAGCTGTGCCCGTCATCGGGGCTCTTGCAAAAGACGTTGGACGTAGCGGTGATATGATCGCCAGTTAACTTGCCCTGAGCAATTCACGATACTCTGCCAGAATCAGCACCGAAAGTACTTAGCCAGTACAACGTCATTTTTACTTATGAATCTCTCTTTGCCCGCCCCCAAGACAAGGCAGTCACAACGATTGATTCCAATTGAAAACAAGAAAGAAAAAAACACAACACACAACAAAACACACCGGTTTGAAATTATTTTTTTTAATGTTCTTGCTCACACATCCACCTTGCACCCACTAAAAAATTAAACCAAAAAGAAAGCCACCTGGCGATACAGGGCAATGACACCCTCAAGATAATCAGCCGCTTCATTACCCTCAAGCAGTCCAGCATCATACAACGCCTCGATATAACCTGACGCCCTACCATAAAGTTCATCGAGTTTAAGCCTGTCACTGGCAGCACTTATTTCAGCCTTCAACCCTTTTAGCATTTCAATCAGCGAAGACTCAATTGATCCATCACACTCACACGTCCCATAAAGTTCACACTTTGACGCTCTAGCCTTACAGCAATGCATACACCTTCCTTAATGAAACCAGTCACTTAAAGCACTGTATCTTTAACGCAAAAGCCGATCCAAAACCACGTTAGACATTAAAATCAGCAACGAAAAAAAACAGGTTCAACCCAGGCAAATGATAATCGCCACCATTTCCAAGTATTTACCTAATATTTTTCAGACCTTCCACTTACTAACTATCTACCCACTTCAACCAGAAAAACCACTCATGCGACAGTCATCGCCAACCTGCCAGTACACTGCGTTCACAAACGCGTTCAGTTTTCCTTGCTTCTGCACACCCACACTTTATGACCTGAGCACATACCCAGGTGAACATGAATGTTTGATAGGCACGTGATATACGGCTTAACGTTTGCAACGGCCTCCAAGTGTAAATGACTTTCATTTAGTGCGGTTATTATTGATTAAATTGACCTTAAATAAAATGAGGGAGATCTGTCAAGACTATTGCGGCCCTGGATGTAGCTGAACACCCTTTGGAATGGCCTATGAACGAGCTCTCCAAAGGCGGCAGAATCATTGAACAACAGGGGCGGGACGACATGATTGGCGCTCGCTGGAACAAGGATCAGAGCCTTGTGATGGCGATGATTGCTTGATTACCACAGCTGTCTCTGCCAACCCATTTACGTCGTCATTGATGGGTCGAGTGATGGTTTCAAACTTGCCTTCACAAGCAAAATGGGCACAGTTTTTTTCAGACAAAAAACACCCAAACTCAGCTGAGCCCTGAGTTGAACGTAGAACCGCTCGCTGTTTGTATTTCCCGATCGACGGAACCTCAACCTGTCATTTCTCTCAGTTGTGATTCAGCTCAAGTCATCTCACGATAAACACTCAGGCATAAGATAACTTGAGGTATAAAAAATGCCCACAGGAACTGTAAAAGTTATTAAAAACGGCGTTTGCTTTATTTTACCCGACGACAGCGACGGAACATTGATTGCTGGCCCGGTCGCTGATAACGCACTCTCCCCCGAACAGCGAGTTTCGTATACAGTCAGCCCAAACCCTAACAAGCTTATCGATCAACCTACTGCTACAAGTATCAAGTTAGTTCAGTGAACACGGCATGACAGACACTGAGCATAACTCACTGGGATGCCGCAATTAAACGATTGCGGCCTGCCCGCTCTTTTTGCAGCGTACGGATACCTTTCTGCGCCCTCAATGCCCGCTGAACCCAAGGTTGCGCCGATGCCGCAAGCCGCGACGAGCAATACAGATTTACGCCCTAGGCAGCGTCCTGCAGACTGAAAATTCAAGCGCTTAACGCTATATTTTGATCTGTCAGGAGAGTCAACAGCTGACTACAAACCTTCAATCCCCGTCTGGTTTATTGTGCTTTAGTCATTTGCTGCTAACGTTCGTACATCCTTGGAGCTCTTTGCTCGAAAAGTAGTATCGGACGAGAATCCTTAAATATGGAAATAATTTCTTTTCGTAATACTCTGACAGTGGCTCTGTCTCTTGCGTTTATGCAAACCAGCGTTGCAGACAATGCGGACACCGCCAATAAAAGTAATAACCCCTTGAACCTAGCTCCCGGTCTTAATATCCAGGACTATTACACGCCCCAGCTATACGACACTAATATCCATACCAATGACACGTTACTGCGTGGGACGTTGCCAGTTGCCCCGAACGATTTTATTGGAGTACCGCAACTACTGAGAGCCACGTTGCCTATCAGTACACGCCCGGATCCTCACGGCGGATACTCCACTGGCATAGGCGACTTGAATCTGTTCGATATCTTCCTGTTGAAAACAGAGGGCGTGCAATTGGGTATCGGGCCACAAATTACAGCGCCCACAGCTGCTCACGATGAATTGGGTACGGGCAAATGGCAGGCTGGCCTTGCAGCAGTTGCAATAGATTCATCACCCAGAGGTCTTCTGGGTGCCTTGGTTCAATATCAAAGCTCCTTTGCAGGTGACAGCGACCGTCAGCATGTGGAGAGCGCAACGTTCCAGCCCTTCATCATTCACAACCTTCCCAAAGGCTGGTACCTGCGCTCCACAGGCACCTGGACGTTCGATCTAAAAAACAACACCCATTACATTCCCATCGGATTCGGCGTTGGCAAGGCGTGGAAATCCGGGAGCAATATTCTTAACGCTTTTGTGGAGCCCCAATGGACCGTGGACCGAAAAGGTGAGGGCCTTGCGCAATTCACCCTCTTCGCCGGGATCAATGTCACCTTCGGTAAATAAATTCACCCTTATCCCACGCGCGACCAAGCGAGCAAAACCAAACTGCTTTCTCCTGCTGGCAAGCCTTGGGAGCGCTGCATCAGATAATCCAGAAGGAACCCGTGAACGAAAGAGATCGCCTCTACAGGGTGTTCTGAACAGCTTTCAGGCCATCGCCTGCTGCACATCGCCAATAGTCGCGGCCAGGCTGTTGAAGTGCAGGCTCAGCACCCGCTCTACCGGCGCCTCATCCATCGGCCATTGCAGTGCCATACTGCCGACCAGTCGGCCATCGGCATGGATCGGCAAAGCTACCGCGCGAATCAGGAACGGCAGGCGCACCGGGTATTCCCAATAGCCTTCGGTACGCTGACCAAAGCCTTGGTGCAACACCTGCTCAGTGGCGTTGAAGAGTGTTTCGTCGGTCAGTTGTTCACGGCCAGCCAGGCGCTCCACTTCATGACTCTCCAGCTCGCCGAGGCAAGCCCGACCCATGGCCGAATGAAACAGGCTGGCGTGCTGGCCGACGATCTGCCAGTTGTTCGGATAACGCTTGCGCAACACCGTGGGGATCGCGCTTTCCAGGACCTCCACTCGCTCGCCGTCAAAGCACGACAGGTCGGCCACCAGCCCGGTGCGCTCGCTCAACGCCTGCAGCAACGGCGCCGTATTTTCGACCAGACGCCGCTTGAAGCGTTGCTGACTGTCGCCAAACAGGCGCCTGGCGCACAAGCGGTAACGCCGGTCGCTCAAGCCGCGATAGATCCAACCCTGCTCCTGCAAGGTCAACAACATGCGCGACACCGTGGCCTTGGGCAGGCTCGTCAGGTAGTGCAACTCTTCCAGGCCCAGAGCCTGATGCTCACCCAGCAACTCGACGATCGCCAGGGCGCGCGCGACGGAACGTACGCTGCCGGTTTCTGTCTTGCTATCCATGTGTACGACCTCCCTAAACCCGAATCGAATAACCCGGATGGATGATCGCTTTATGCAGCAAGATTCAGGCCTGTGCGCCGTGCTCACGCGTCTTGCAGACAACCCGGCGGCCGACGCTTGACCCATTGCGTCAGCTGTTCATGGGCATACGCCAGTTGCAGCACCGCGCGGTCGGCCTGGGCCGGGCCAATGATTTGCAGGCCCATCGGCAAACCGGCCGGGTTGAAGCCTACGGGTACGCTCATGCTCGGCAAACCGGCCAGGGTCGGCCCGATGACCACTTCCATCCAGCGGTGGTAGGTGTCCATGCCCTGCCCGCCAACGACGCGCGGCCAAGGGGTTTGTGCATCAAAAGGAAACACTTGGGCAGTGGGCAACAGCAGAAAATCGTAACGCTCGAACAATTCGTTCATGGCCCTATACCACTCGCTGCGGCTGACTGAAGCCTGATAAACATCCGCCGCCGTCAGGTGCAGCCCACCTTCGACTTCCCATTGAGCTTCGGGTTTGAGCTGCTCGCGTTTCTGCGGATCGGCATACAGCCCACCCAGGCTGCCTTGCACCAACCAGTGGCGATGCACCAGCCAGGTCTGCCACAGACGCTCCATGGAAAAATCCGGCTGGCAGGCTTCGACCTTGCAACCCAGTGTCGCAAAGTCCTGCAACGCCGATTCGCACAGGTTCATTACGCCTGGGTCCATCGGCAGGTAGCCGTTGTAGTCGCCCAGCCAGCCCAGACGGACATCGCTGAAATCCCGTTGCAGCGACTGGTGGAAAACCTCCGAATTTTGCGTCAGTGACAACGGCGCACGCGGGTCATAACCGGCCTGGGTTCCGAGCAAGCGGGCGACATCCGTGACGGTGCGGCCCATCGGCCCTTCGGTGGCCAGTTGCTGGACGAATACCTCCGGCCCCGGGCCAAACGGCACGCGGCCCCGGGACGGGCGAAACCCGAAGACGTTGTTGAAAGCCGCCGGGTTGCGCAGCGAACCCATCATGTCGCTGCCATCAGCCACCGGCAACATGCGCAATGCCAGCGCCACCGCCGCCCCGCCGCTGCTGCCTCCAGCAATCAGCGACGGGTCGTAGGCGTTGGTAGTGGTGCCGAACACGCGGTTGTAGGTCTGGGAACCGAGGCCGAACTCCGGCACGTTGGTCTTGCCGATGATGATCGCCCCGCAGTCGCGAACCCGCGCCACGCTGAAAGCGTCGTGTTGCGGGACTTGCCCGGCGAACAGTGGCGACCCCATGGTGGTGGGCAAACCGGCGGTGGCCGCGAGGTCCTTGATCGCTTGCGGCATACCGTGCATCCAGCCACGGGACTGACCCTGGTGCAGTTGTCGGTCGCAGGTGTCGGCTTCAGCCAGCAGTTCCTCGGCCGGGCGCAGGGACACCAGCGCATTGACCTGAGGATTGAAGCGCTCGATCTGCGCCAGATAGACCTGCATCACTTCTCGGCACGACACCTGCCGCGCATGAATGGCACAAGACAACGCATTGGCATCCATTTCAACAATCGAATTGACACTCAAAGCTTCACCCCCAGGTTAAGTTCGACGGGTCTCTTGGCCCGGGGGGCTTCCTGCATGCAGTAAGTACCCAGCAGCGTCAGCACGCACGCGAACAACACGTAGAACGAGGGCGCCACCGGTGTTGCCAGCACATTGCTCAGCCAAGTGACGATCAGCGGGGCGAAACCGCCGAACACCATGACGGCAACGTTGTACGCCACCGAAACCCCGGTGGAACGCACTTCGATTGGAAACTGCTCAGCCAGCGCGGTCGGTGCCGGGCCGAAAAAACCGCCGATGGCACTGCATAGCAACAACTGCATCACCAGCAGGCGCTCAATCGACGGCGCCGCAGCAATCCATACATACAGCGGATACACCATCAGGAAAAACGCCAGGGTGAAGGCCATCAACACGGGGCGTCGGCCAAGGCGATCCGACAGCGCGCCGGACAGCGGAATGACCACGGTCATCAGCGCCACAGCAAGCATCTGCACCAGCAGCACCTGATCCAGGGGCAGGCCGAGATTCTTGTGGGCGAAGGTCGGCATATTCACCAGCACTACATAAAACGACACGGTCGCACCACAGGCCAGGCCCATCGACACCAGAATGCTGCGCCGATGTTCGCGGATCACTTGCAGCAGGCTCGGGCTCGCGCCTTTGGCATGTTTGCGCGCTTCGAGAAACTCTTCCGGTTCTTCCATGTGCTTGCGAATCCACAACCCGACCGGGCCGATCAACAAACCGAGCACAAACGGAATCCGCCAGCCCCAGCTGTCCAGCGCCTCAGGGGAAAGCAGGTGCGTGATCAACGCCACCATCGCTGCCCCGCAGAATACCGCCAGGCATTGCCCGACCAGTTGCCAGGAACCATACAAACCCTTCCTGTGCGCCGGTGCACTTTCCACCAGGAATGCCGTGGCGCTGGCGTATTCGCCACCGGTGGCGAAACCTTGGAGCATCCGCGCAACCACGATCAACAGCGGCGCGCCCATGCCGATGGCGGCGTAATTTGGCGCGAACGCGATCAGTGCAATGGACACGGTCATCAGGCGGATGATCATCTGCATCGCCGCCTTGCGACCTTTTCGATCCGAGTACATGCCCAACAAAATGCCACCCACCGGGCGCATGAAAAACCCGACACCGAAGGTCGCCAGGGCCATCAGCAAGGATGCGTATTCGTCCTCGGACGGGAAAAATTGCCGGGCGATGATGCTCGCCAGAAAGCCGTACACGATGAAGTCATACCATTCCAACGCGTTACCGATGACGGCGGCAACCACCTGCCGGGTACGCGAAACGCCAGTGCTCGAAGTCTGCATGGGGAACTCTCCGGAAACCTGTTGGGCGACGGCGGGCACGATAGCGCGCCCGGTTCAGCGGCAGTTGAAAGCGAGAAAATCAGGCCGGCTTGAGCCAGCTCTCGGTCAGTGCGCCCCAGTACGCCGCACCGGTCAGCAGAATGTCGTCGTTGAAGTCGTAAGCGGGGTTGTGCACCATCGGCCGCGACACGCCGTTGCCGATGAACAGGTAGGCGCCTGGGCAGCGTTGCAGCATCCAGGCGAAGTCTTCGCTCCCCATGAGTTTGGGTGTATTGCCATCCACCGCCTCCTCACCCAGCAAGTCAACGCCGACCTGGCGAGCGAACTCGGTTTCGGCAGCGTGATTGACCAGCACTGGATACGCCGGACGATGTTCGATGCGTGCGGTACAACCGAAACTCTGGGCCTGGGTTTCGATGATCGAGCGAACACGCTCGAGGGTCAGCTGGCGCACCTCAGCGTTCAAGGCCCGCAGGCTCAGGCGCAGGATGGACTGCTGCGGAATAACGTTGGCCGCCTCCCCGGCGTGCAGCGCGCCGACTGTTACCACCGCTGCCTGCTGCGCATCGATGTTGCGCGCGACCACGGTTTGCAGGGCCATGACCACACTGGCCGCAGTGACCAGTGGATCCACCGCCAGATGCGGCATCGAGCCGTGGCCACCGACGCCTTCAATGGTGACCGTGAGCAGATCCTGCGAGGCCATCATTGGCCCTTCGCGAAACCCCAAGTGCCCTGCCGGCAAGCCCGGCATGTTGTGCATGCCGAACAGCGCATCACACGGAAAACGCTCCAGCAGACCATCCGCGAGCATCGCTTCGGCGCCGCCCTGGCCTTCTTCGGCGGGTTGGAAAATCAGAGTCAGGGTGCCGTCGAACTGACGGGTTGCCGCCAAATAACGCGCCGCGCCCAACAACATTGCCGTGTGGCCGTCATGCCCACAGGCGTGCATGCAACCCTGATGCTGGCTGCTATAGGCAACGCCGGTATTCTCGATGATCGGCAGCGCGTCCATGTCTGCTCGCAGCCCGAGCTTGCGCGTGCTGCTGCCGTTGCGCAGAACACCGACCACGCCGGTCTTGCCGATTCCGGTGTGCACCTCGTACCCCCACTGCGCAAGTGAACTGGCCACCAGCGCCGAGGTACGGTTTTCCTCGAAGCCGAGTTCCGGATGGGCGTGAATGTCCTGGCGGGTGGCGTGCAGATCGCTGGCCACATCGCTAAGCCAGGCAAAAATGTGCTGATGTCGAGTCATGACGATTTCCTTGGGTCGGGTGAATTCCCGTTCTATTTATTCGCAGTAATTTCGCGGCACATCAAAGGCAGGTCGCGCTCACCGCCAGATAACCGCGAGTCGCGCACGAGGGCAATCGAATATGGTTCCACTCTGCGGAACCTTAGGTTTGTCAGAGCTGCAAGCCACAGCAATGACGGGCGTTGACCCCACGATGCCCAACGCCTAGCCGAGCCCACAGCGCGCACCACCAAGCAACCTCTAAATCCGCGCGACGACATTCAATTAGCGCTCGCCTCCTCGGGCTGTGGCTTGACCAAATCAGGCAGCGCAATCGTTGGCACACCACATGCCTGCTGGCCGCCGAATTGGAGAGAAAGCAACGCGGATCATGCCATTTCAGCGTCGTGATATCAGGGCAACTACCGTGTCGTAAATTGCAGATATTTAAGAGGCGAGCGCACTTCTTAGGCACTCAAATAGAAGGGATTACGGAACGGGTTTTCCGACGTGTCGGCGCCATCGCACAGCCCACAAAATGAATAAGTGATGGAACACCTTTGCCGCCCGACTCTGGCGCTAGAGCGCCATGACCATCTCATGCCAGGACATTCCACCGTGGTTAGAAGGCGAGGGCTGAACGTAGCGATAGCCCATTCGCTCATACAGCCCCACATGGTGCTCCTTACACATCAGGTGGATGGTCTTCTTATCCAGCGCTTTCATGCCTCGGACAAACTCGCGCATCAACAGTGTTGAGTAACCCTTACCCTGCTTCGCAGGATCAATCACCACTGACATGATCACCACGTTCGGCGCCTCGGCCGAATGACCCACCAGTTCCTTGAAGGCCTCATCGGACATCACCACCTCGTGGGCGCAGCCGCTATTGATAAAACCGACGACCTCACCAGCATCTTCCATAATCAAAAAGCCATGCGGATACTGAGCAATGCGTGTCGTGATCTTCTCCTGAGTAGCGGCTTCGTCGCCTTCGTATGCACAAGACTCGATTTGGTAGCAGCGGGCAGCGTCTGACAGTGCGGCATTACGAAAGCTGAGCGTGGACATTTCAGTTCCTGATGTTGAGTGGCTTGAGGGAGACGAGAGACACTATGTTAGAGAAAGCGCAGAATGCAGGTACTGCAATTTACTCAGGTTGTAATGAAGTTCATGCATTCCATTCTCCGCCGCCTTGATCTGAATCTTCTGCTTGTTTTCGACGCGATTTAGCGGTGCAACTGCCCAGTGTATTGGCTGCTCCATACATAGTCGCCAGTACAGACTTCCTTTTCACCCTGCCCCGCCGGGCAGTCATTCCATTCAGCCGTGCTGCTTCGTTGGTAGTTCTTCCCGCACCGTTCGAAGCTCCGCGCTACACGCTTGGCTTGTTATCCAATAAGCAGCATTCAAGCTCCGCCGCGCACCTATGGGTGCGCAAGCAAATGCTAGCGACCTTGAGTACGTTGTGACGCGAACTGAGTGGCCAGAAGCTACCTTTTCACCTGCCCGCAGAAAGACGCTCAACGTATCCTGCTGAAATAGAACAATGAAAAGGGATACTTCTTGGCTTCACACCTTGATCTTGTGCCGGGACGCGTAGAGGCAAACCATCCCAAGGCATGGCCGATACCTTGCTGGGCGAATTGTCCATCGGTTTATCGGAAGCACTGGATTCACATGTGCTTGAGCGGGTAGCCAATGCCATCGGCAACTTTCGCAAGCGCCGGCAAGCGGTCCAGATAGAGTTGATCAGCGCCATGCCGGCCGAGCTGGAGAGACGCCTGCTTCAAGACCAGTTGCATCTGGCGATCGGCTATTTTTCGGGGCATCAACAAGCCTTGAATTACCAACCCCTGTTCGATGAGCAGCAACGCCTTTACTGCGCCAACGGACACCCGTTATTTGGCGTGAAAAGCCCAGACCAGTCTCAATTGGAGGCATGCGACGGAGTCCATCACCCTTACCGCTTCAGTGTCCCGGCCGAACCTTTTCTCCCGCGTCAAAGCACTGCGCGTACGGAACAAATCGAAGGCACCTTGACCTTTATTCTCTCGGGCGCCCACATCGGATACCTGCCCCGCCACATTGCCGAGCCCTGGCAAGCACGCGGTTTTGTGCAACCGCTTGGTACGGAAACTTTGGGGTTCAATGTGCAATTTCATTTAGCCAACCATCGCGGGCGCAATCCTACTGAGGCGCAGCTCGCCCTAATGGAAGATTTGAAGCTGGCGTTTGCACAAACCTGATTCAAGCTCACACCTGCGGATAAGACAGGCAGGTCGACACTTGAAGTCTTGCATTGCTCAATTGGCCGCCAGCTTCTGGCCTGCTTGGTTCGCCTTTTTGCTCAGTTTCGCCCCGGGCGATTTCAGCCTGTTTTGTTTGAAAGCGCTCCCTGCCGCAAGCGCCTTGAATATCACAGGCTCCGAGCCATCTCAGAGGCAAGCACCAGTCGCTCAAGCCCGATACCAAAACCAGCACCTTCGCGATAAGCTCCGCCGCCGACAACTTGCTGCTGTGCCCCCAGCACAGGGCAACGCACCTCAAAACCATTCCCCTCAAGGTAATAACTCAGGCCACGCTTCACTGCGAGATTGAGTTCATATTCCAGCCCCAGCAAGTCAAGAAAGCCGGTGCAAATTGCTTGGCTACGCTGCAATGCCTGCGCGGGTGTGGAACTAAGAATTTCAAGTCCCAGCTGAGTGAATTCGCGATACCGACCGGCTTGAGGTCGCTCATACCGATAACATCGCGCCACGTAGAAAAACATCGCTTCGTCTCGTGACCCGAGAAGTGCGTTGTTGCGCTCCTGAAAAAGCGCGGTTGCTTCTGGGATGAGACAACAAGGACGCCCGGCCTTGTCATCAAATGCCCACATTTGTCCAATGACTTCACTTCCACCGGCTTTCTCAATAAACGTGTCTTGGCCCCACAATGCAGGAATTATGGCCTCCTCAGCCCCGGCATCGATGAAGGTAGCTCCGAAATCTGCCTTCTATCTCACGCATGGTTGCAGCTTCTTTCCCTGTCACTATTCGAGTTCCGCGAAGCATGGTCATTTATAGATCTCCATTTTACAGGCAATAAAAAAGGCGCCATTGGCGCCTTGGTTTGATTCATTGATTGGTCAGAATGAATGTTTAAAATTCTGAGCATTCGATGAGCGTGAGCAACCGCGGCACTCTAAGTGAGGTCCGTGGTGATGACGGCGATTGCTTTCAATGAATTGATTCATAGCTGATCCTCGCACAATTCTGGGAGCGCTCACAAGCGGCTGTATCTGTTTAACCACCACAGACCAATGACGCGTGCCGATTCACCCGGACTTGAGCGTGACCTTGCCTCGTCTGGAGTCCGCCACGAGCCAGGGCCAAGTCATGGCCGGATTTACTATAAACGCCGTTATTCGCACTCAGCCACGCCAACAGCCAGCCGTATCGCCGCCACCGATTATTACTGTTCTTCCAACAATGCTTTCCAGTATTTGGGATTTATCAAAAACCCCAGAGGCATAAACTAAACACAGCTTCCAAACAAAGCCACGAAACGCAGAACCAGCAGGGTCCAAGCAAACCACCCTCCCACGTTTCGTAGAGCCTTCGGCCTTACAGATTGCGACTGAAGACATAAATCGTTTGCATCGTTGGGACATTTAAAATGAAACTGTTTAAAACGTTGATTGCCGCTTCTTTTATCATGGTAGGCAGTCAAATGGCTTTTGCCGATGAACCTGCTGTTGAGCAATACAGCTACAGCTCACACCTCGACATCGCCAAAGTGATTCACATGGACCCAGTCCCAGATGTCTGTGAAGTGGTTCCAGTACATATGACTTATTTGGACCATCAAGGTCAGCAACACGTTATGGAATACCGAGTAATGGGTAACGGTTGTTCAAACAACTAATACTGAGTCCCAACGAGGCCTGCTCGTTGCAGGCCAAGTTAAAACGCCCCTTGATGAGGGGCGTTTTTTTGGGCCGCTGTCAATTACCGTTAGACTTCTCAACGTTGCCCTACTGCACCACCAGAATTCACAAGACACTGCTTTGGGTGTCGTAGACCACTGGAAAATCACCAGTGCGATAACGTCACTATCCCCCAATGGGCCGGTTAAGGCCTTGCCCGTATTTATCGGATCATTCTGCCCAACCACATGTTCATTGATGAAATCAAGGATGCGGAACTGCGTCTTTGCCCTATCGGTGTAATCAATCGGCCTTACGCAAAGCCGTGCAGAAAATGCTGAATCAATAATTACTCAATTTAACTAGCCCGAATACGAGTATCAGATCTGCTGCGCAAGAAATAACTTAAGCCCCATAGCAGTGCGTAACCACGGTGATCATCAAATGCTTTTGCGTCGCGGCGTTAACCTGTTGAACTTGTTCGTGGTCACTAACGGTGCGCAGAACGCAACGAATCATGGCATATCAGAAATGAATAACCTCTGACAAAATAAGTATTTACCGGATGTTGCAGTGGCTGATAGCTTCATCTACATCAACTTTCCGTGAAATAAGATTTCTACATGATGACTGCAAATCTGCCCGTGGCGGTCTGGTCTGACATGTTCAAGCTCGGACGTCCATTTCTAAAAATGCACGGACTGAAGAACCATTTCATTATTGTCGATGGCCGTGAACGATCCTTTGCCCCACCGCCTGACGTCATTGCGCAAATCTGCAGCGTTGACGCAGGTGTTGGCGCGGATCAGTTGCTCGTTATTGAGCCTGCGACCTTAAGTGCTGCGACCTTGGGTGCGTATGCTCGCATGCGAATCTACAACGTCGATGGTAGCGAAGTGCAAACTTGCGGCAATGCCACGCGCTGTCTTGCTGATCTTCTTTTAAAGGAAAGTGAAGCAGACCAGGTTTTGATCGAAACAGGCGGTGGGAACCTGCGATGCTGGCGCAACGAAGCCTCAGGTCAGATAAGTGTTGCGATGGGAACAGTCAATCTGGAATGGCATTCCATCCCACTGGCACAAGCCACTGACACCCTGAATGTCAGAATGAATCACGGGCCGCTTCAACAGGCAGTTGCCTTGAATATCGGCAACCCGCATCTGGTGTTCTTTGTAGATGATTTACAAAGTATCGATATCCCACGCTATGCCGCCCAGGCCCAACAGGATCCACTCCTGCCAGAGTCCGCCAATATAGGCGTTGCTCAGATCATAGGCGAAACAGCCATGCGCCTGACCGTGTGGGAGCGGCCGGGCATTCTTACCCAGGCCTGTGGTAGCGGAGCATGTTGCGCCGTGGCCGCGGCCAGAGCGAAGGGGCTTATTCAGTCCAGTATTGTGACTGTGTATATGCCGGGGGGAGCCCTGACAATCGAACAAGACGATATGGGGCAACTCATTCTCACGGGGCCTACTGTCGTTGCGTTTGCTGGACATTTGCTGGAAACACACGAGGCTTAAAATGGCTGATGAACGCATGTCGTCATGCATTATAAAAATAGAATCGGTTTCGAAAGTCTTCAGCGGCATTAATGGTCGCCAGGAAGTGTTTGCACTTAGAAATGTGGACAATCACATCAACCGGGGTGAAGTGGTCGTCATCATCGGCCCGAGTGGTTCAGGGAAAAGTACCTTGCTGCGATCACTTAACGGGTTAAACACCATCAGTTCTGGGCAGATCTGGATTGATGGCGTCAGTTTGACCGATCGCAAAACAGACATTAATAAATTGCGCGCAGAAGTCGGCATGGTGTTCCAGAATTTCAACTTGTTCGCCCATAAAACAGCGCTTCAAAATATTGTCATCCCGCAAACAATCGTGCTGAAACGATCGAAAGAAGAAGCCGAAGGTATCGCACGCACGTTACTGCAAAAAGTAGGACTGCCGGATCGTGCCAATAACTACCCGCATCAACTTTCCGGGGGCCAGCAGCAGCGCATTGCAATTGCGCGTTCGTTGGCGATGAACCCGAAGGTCATGTTGTTCGACGAAGCCACATCAGCACTGGATCCAGAAACGGTGGGTGAAGTACTTCAACTGATGAAGGAACTCGCCGCCGAAGGGATGACCATGGTCGTGGTCACTCACGAAATGGGCTTTGCTCGCGACGTAGCGGACCGGGTGATTTTCATGGAGGCCGGACAGATTGTAGATGAGGCTCCGGCTGACAGGTTTTTCGCTGCCCCCAGTGATCGGGTTGCAAGTTTCCTGGGCCGGGTGTCAGCAGCACCGTGCATGTAAACCGCCGCAACGAAAACAAGACGCCGAGGAAGGCGCACTGAGATGAACGATAGCTCGCCCCAATAAACTGCCGATTAATCACAATTAAAGAAAGGCATATTGCGATGTACTTATTGAAAAGCTTTCTGGCAAATGTTCTTGTCGCTTCTGCATTAGCGACCGTGCCGATGTTGGCACAGGCCGACGCCATGGACGACATCAACAAAAATGGAACACTTACGATCGCCGTGCAAACCCAGGGCCCTCCCGTTAGTTTTATTGATAAAAACGGTGAGCGTGCTGGCCTGGCGATTGATATTGCCCGTATGTTCGCCGATGACATGGGCGTCAAACTGGTCATCCAGGACTATGACTGGAAAGGCCTCATTCCAGCACTGACGTCAGGTAAGGCCGATCTTATCGCCGCTGACATGACACCGTCTGCAAAGCGCAACATGCAGGTGCTTTTCACCAATCCCGTCTTCTATCTGGAGACAGTGGCATTCGCCAACAAAGACAAGCACTTCAAATCGTGGCAAGCCCTCAACAATCCTGAAATTACCGTGGGCGCGACCCAGGCTTCCAGCTATGCGGATGCGGCTAAAAAATTCCTGCCTCAAGCGCAGTTGAAGGAATTCGGCGGTGGCAACGCCCAGACGGTTCAGGCGGTTGTTTCCGGCCGTGCGGATGCTGGCATCTCGGACCGAGCGCAAATCGCAACCTTCGTTAACGCCACGCCTGAACTGGAAGTACTCGACGGAACCATGACGAAAGAGCCATTGAGCTTCGCCACCCGCCCAGACTCTGTGCACTTGCTGTTGGCACTCAATAACTATATTCGTCTGATCGAAATCGACGGACGATTGAAAGAGCGTACTGACTACTGGTGGAACTCTACGGCATGGGAAGCTGACCACAAGTAAACGTTAGAGCGCGGTGAAGCTGGCCGTCCTTTCAACCGGGCGGCCTGCTGCGTGCTGTTACCGCGCACAAAAGAGTTCGGCTTGCTGGATGAGGTTACGTCGTAATGAGTTTTGCACTGGATAGTTTCAACTTTGGCATCGTCTACAAATACCGGGATACATTCTTAAACGGCGTACTGACAACCATTGAAATAGCATCCGTCTGTTTATTGCTTTCGGTGTTTTTTGGCATATTTGTAGCACTCATGCGCATGTCCAAAAACGGTTTATTGTGGCGGCCGGCGGCGGCGTATATACAGTTTATCCGCGCCACACCGCTGTTGTTGCAGATCTACCTGGTTTACTACGGTCTTCCGGCTCTGTTTGCGTTCGGCAAACACATTAATGAACTACAGACTGGCCTTATCGCACTGACGATCCACACGACCCCCTACATGGCAGAGATTATTCGTGCCGGTATCGAATCGATCCCCCGCGGCCAGTTCGAAGGCGCGATGTCCGTCGGCATGACTCCATTTCAGCGGATGTTCCACGTTGTGCTGCCTCAGGCACTGGCGAACGTAACGCCCCCCCTATTAGGACAGACAGCCATCCTGATCAAGGATACGTCGCTGCTGAGTATCATCGCGGTAACCGAGTTAATGAGCGCTGGCCTGTACATGTTTTCGGACTCGGTAGTGGCGACCGAGAGTTACCTGACCACCGCCGCATGCTACCTGTTTATCTATGTACTGCTGCTACTGCTCTCTCACCTGGTGCGCCGAAAATGCGGCACCAACTGGCAAACTCGGCAGGGGATCAAATAATCATGGAGTGGATCATGACCAAAGCAACAGTGCTACAGGCGCTGTTGCCATTCATGCTCAAAGGGCTGTGGATGACCGTACAGATATCCCTGATCTCCATTGCACTCGGCGTATTGTTGGGGATCGTGTTAGGGGTCATCCGCTCACAGAGCAAGTTTTTCTTCAAAAATATCATTGGCCTGTACTTGCACCTGTTCAGGGGTACCCCATACCTGGTGCAGGTCTACATCATCTATTTTGTACTGCCTGCTACGGGGCTTGAGATATTCAAGTTCGATGCCTACACCGCCGCCATCGTATCGTTGACGCTCTACACGTCGAGCTATGCGACTGAAATAGTGGCCTCCGCGATTCTGACTGTACCCAATGGCCAGGTTGAAGCGGCGCGATCAGTCGGGATGAGCAAATTTCAGGCGCTGTTTCACGTCGTATTACCGCAGGCCATCCCGCTGACACTGCCGCCGCTGGGAAGCGTGTATGTAAATATCATCAAAAGCACCGCGATTTTATCCATCATCGGCATCACTGAACTCACGCGCCAGGGCGAAGTTTTAATTGTCCGCATGCCACAACACCTGATGTTCATTTACTGCGTGATCGCCCTGCTCTATTTCGCCTATTGCTACCCGCTTCTCTACCTTTCGAAGTTGGCAGAAAAGCGCTTTGGCGCCCTCGAACACCGATAAAACCAATCACCCGATACGCGCCAGTCTTATTTTCAGTCCGGATCGAAAAGCAGGATCTGAGACACACTATTTTTCTTGAGTTGGGCCTATGAAAACCGTACCCGTGAAGCGCCTTCAGTACCTGGCCGAAAAATTCGGCACGCCCTTGTGGGTTTATGATGCCCAGACCATTCGTGACCGCATCAATGATCTACGCCAGTTCGATACCATTCGTTTTGCACAAAAGGCCTGCTCCAATATCAACATCCTCAAGCTCATGCGCGAGCAAGGTGTCCAGGTAGATGCGGTTTCTCGAGGAGAAATCCTTAGAGCACTGGCCGCAGGATATTCGTGTCAGGACAACGAAGAAGCCATCGTTTTCACCGCAGACCTTATCGATGAAGCGACGTTAGCCACCGTGGTGGAGCATGCCATTCCAGTTAACGCCGGTTCGATCGATATGCTCGAGCAACTGGGCGCCATCGCACCTGGGCACAGAGTCTGGCTGAGAATCAACCCGGGCTTCGGCCATGGCCACAGCAAGAAGACCAACACAGGGGGCGAGCACAGCAAGCACGGCATCTGGCATACCGATCTGGGTGCGGCGCTATCGGTTGTCCGCAAGCACAACCTGCAATTAATCGGGTTGCACATGCACATAGGGTCCGGGGTGGATTATGAGCACCTGGCCAGCGTCAGCAAAGCCATGCTCGATCTCGTGCAGCAAGTCAAAGACGCAAAAGCAACCCTCTGCGCCTTGTCAGCAGGCGGCGGGTTGTCGGTCCCTTACACCGCGGATGAACCGGAACTCGATACCCGCCACTACTTCAGCCTGTGGGACGCTGCGCGCCAGAAAGCCGAGCACATTCTGGGTAATAAGCTGCGTCTGGAGATCGAGCCCGGACGGTATCTGGTGGCTCAGTCAGGTTGCCTCTTGAGTGAAGTACGCGCCACCAAGCAGGTCGGCAGCAATCACTTCGTACTTCTGGACGCAGGCTTCAACGAGCTTATGCGCCCGTCCATGTACGGCAGTTATCACGGTATCGAATTGCTGGATGCAAATGCATCCGGGCGCCCCCTGCAAGCCAGCGTGGTTGCAGGGCCGTTGTGTGAAGCAGGTGACGTCTTCACGCAAGCGGAGGACGGAACAGTACTCTCCCGACTGTTTCCCCAATGCAAAGTGGGCGATCTCATCGCCATTCGCGATACCGGCGCTTATGGTGCCTCGATGTCTTCGAACTACAACACCCGCCCATTGATCGCAGAGGTGCTGATCGAAGGGGCCGATGATGTACTGATCCGCCGTCGTCAGCGAGTGGAGGAGCTCTTGGCACTGGAAGAGAGAAATTAACCCCTATGAAAAGCAGTGACCACGGGACCACAACAGCAATAACCGAGTTCGGTCCCAGAAAAGTGATATTTGCGGAGCTATTTGCAGATATCAAAACTTTGGGGAGATGTAGTGAAAGGTTGGAATGTATCCTGCCTCTGAAGGTTACGAATGCATATCGCTGGTTTAGAGCGCTTTTATGATCAACTTGCGACATATCGAAGTTTTCCGCGCCATTATGACGGCGGGAAGTGTCACCAACGCCGCTCAAATGCTGCACACCAGCCAACCCACCGTCAGCCGGGAGTTGGCGCGCCTGGAGTACCTCGTAGGATTCGAACTGTTTGAACGCGGGCGTGGCCGCTTGCACGCAACGGCACGGGCAGTGGTTTTGTTCCAGGAGGTAGAGCTCGCGTTCATTGGCCTGGACCGCATCGTCTCGTTCGCAGAGAGCCTGAGTCGCTTTTCACAGGGCGCATTTTCTGTGGCCTGTATTCCCGCCTTTTCTCATGCGCTGCTCCCTCAGGTTTGTAAAAACCTGATAGCCAACCATCCGGGTGTCAGTGTCGAGATAGCGCCCCTGGAGTCGCCCTGGCTTGAGGAACAACTGACACTTCAGCGCCACGATGCCGGACTCACAGAGCATGATGAAGCCCCGCCCGGCACTGAGTTGCAACTTCTGATGAGCGTGGACGAAGTATGCATCTTGCCTGATGGCCACCCTTTGCTTGAGAAACATGTCCTGTCGCTGGAAGATATCAGGGATCAAACGTTCGTCAGTTTTAGCAAGGGGGATCGTTACAGGAGAGTGCTTGATGTCATGTTCAAGGACGCGGGAATCGATCGATTTATCCAAGTGGAAACCCACAGCGCCGTTTCAGTGTGCTCGATGGTACAAGCGGGGCTGGGTATTGCGATTCTCAATCCCCTGACCGCGATCATGTTTCAGGGGCAAGGTGTCAATATTCGTCCTCTTGCCTTTTCATTGCCCTTCCAGATCAGTCTGGTTAAACCGCTTTACCGCTCTCCAACTCCCTTCCAGCAACATTTCGCTGAATCCTTGCAATTAGAAATATCCCTGCTCGCCAAACAACTAGCCACTCTAGGCGTGAGCGTGACCCTTGAAAGCATGGATAACTTGCCAACAATAGCCCCCTTATAAAATCCGACGCGCATATAATATCGCCCCCTGACTTTAAATACATCTCGCAAGAACAGGGGGCACCCATTTAGTGCAGCCAAGTACTAAGCGATGGTTGTTCATGCCTTACCACACCGCCCCGCCGGGGGTTGCCAAGGTCAATTAAGGTGCGCGGCATGCGCCCTAATTGCAACATATCGAGAGTGAATGATCGCCTAATAAATAAGCATTTTCCGCCTTTCCCAGTGACTGATAATTTCATCCGAACACACTAAATAACGAAATAACCATTTTATATATATCGATCTAGTGCGCCGTATTAATCCGCGCACGTTTAAATTGATAACTACCAATACCCCCAGCAATGCTATTCCTCTTATCAGTCAAGGACCCATACTAATGAACCCACTCATCAAGAGTTGCTCATTGTTGCTACTGCTGTGTTCAAACTTGGCGTTGGCACAAATCCCCGAAACCAGTAGCCAACTGGTCGTGGTAACCACTTCCGACTGGGACGCCACTCAAGGCAAGGCACAGCGCTATGAGCGCAATGGCCAGGACTTTCAGAAAGTCGGTGACGCGTTCCCCATTGTGGTGGGTAAAACCGGGTTAGCCTGGGGCAGCGGCATCATGCCTATCGGCCTCGGCGAACAACCCGTAAAACGTGAAGGCGACGGTAAGGCGCCTGCAGGCATATTTACCTTCGGCAGCGCGTTCGGGTATGAACCTACGGCCAATACCCGGCTGCCCTACACCGTCAGCACCGACGCCCGAGAATGTGTGGATGACAGCCAATCGAGTCACTACAACACGTTGGTCGACAGCTCAGCCGTGAGCAAAGACTGGAACAGCTCAGAGCAAATGCACCGCAAGGACGAGTTATATCACCAAGGCATTGTCGTGGAACACAACACGTCAGCAGCAGCCAATAGCGGCTCATGCATTTTCATGCACATCTGGCAATCCAGCAGCACCCCAACTACTGGCTGCACCGCCATGGACCCGCAGAATATCCAGCTCTTGTTCACGTGGTTGAACCCTCAGAAAAACCCGCTGCTGGTACAAATGCCTGTGGCGCAATATGAGCTTTACAAGGATCGCTGGAAACTTCCGGAGCGTTGAAAATAGCGCAGCAGCGGGCACGATACAGAGAATCATCTAACCATCGCGCCACGCTTCCCTGCCTCGCGCCCGCATGCAGTTACTGAGCTGGCCTAAAGCGATACCGGCAGCGTTCAAAACCCTGCCGATATCAACTCCTGCGCGTCACCTTCACATACTGCGCCTGGTCAGCTCAGGCTTACCGTGAACCCATCTCCTGAATTTGAACCGTGCACGATGAGACGCTCTGAATTCACCGGGTCATGCCTCGCCCTCGCACTTACGAAATTGCAGCGCTGTTCGACATGGAACGCTTTTCAACACCGATGGATATAGCGAAAAAGATGATGCCGAGAATGGCCAGACCGGCGCCAACCCATCCCGTTGATGCCCACCCGAGCCCACCAGCGATGGCGAGTCCGCCTAGCGATGCACCGACGGCGTTAGATATATTGAATGCACTGTGATTGAGGGCAGCGGCCAGGGTTTGAGCTTCACCAGCGACATTCATCAGGCGCACCTGAAGGGCTGGCACCAATGCGAATCCGCAACCGATCAGAAACAGTACAGCCAACGTGCCAATTCCAGAGGATGCAAAGATAGAGAAGCCCGCCAGGAACACCGCATTCCAAATCATGATGTAGAAGATTGCAGGTACTAGAGCGCGGTCTGCCAACCACCCGCCTATCAGGTTGCCCACAATCATCCCGATTCCCCAGAGTGCCAGAACCATAGGTACTTGGCCGGATGAGAAGCCTGTGAGCTCGGTAAGCGTCGGCGTGATGTAGCTATACACAGAAAACATACCGCCGAAGCCGATTGAAGCGGCGGCCAGCGTTAACCAAAGCTGAGGCTTTTTGAGGCCACTGAGTTCAGATTCAGGACTCGCCGATTCGTCGCGAGGGATGGTTGGGATAAATATCCAAAACAGGATAATGGCAATGGCTCCTCCCGCAGCGAGAGCCGCGAACGCACCTCGCCATCCGAAAAGCTGACCAACCCACGTGGCAGCAGGTACACCGACGACATTGGCCGCTGCCAACCCCGCCATGACATAGCCGGCAGCTTGGGCTTTTCGGTTTTCAGCCACCATGGTCGCGGCCACTAGACAGGCGACGCCGTAATAGGCTCCATGCGGCAGACCGGCCAGGAAACGTGCTCCCAGCAATGTCGTGTAGTTCCAAGCCAATGCGCTGGCTCCGTATCCAACTGCAAATAGCGCAAGGAGCGCGATCAGCAGTGCCTTTCGCGGCCAACGTGCGGCGAGAATCGCAATGAGCGGTGCACCGACCACGACCCCAAGTGCGTAGGCAGTGATGTAACCGCCCGCAACGGGTACGGAGACGTCTGTGCTCGACGCCAAACCCGGAAGCAAACTCATGGACGCGAACTCACCCGTCCCGATGAATAAGCCTCCCAGGCCAAGCATCGTGATGGCCATACCTGTGCCATGCGGGACGTCGATGGCCGGCTGGGATTGCGAAATGTTTGTATCGATTCTGCATTGACTGGTCATCAACTATGCCTGCGATGAAGCGGTACCGAGGGCACCCTATAACAATGAAGATGAATGGCACCTACCTAATGGAGGTGCCAACAATGGGCTTATGCGCACGCTACCTGCGCCTACTTGTCGGCAATATCTGCAATGTAATCAGCGAACTTGTCCGAATACCCATCGTGCCAGCGGGACAGTGCTGGACGATTCTGGATCATGTCGTCTGCCGCCCATTGCATACGGCGTTGATCAAGCTCCCAGCTAGCTTCGTTGTCTTCACAGAAAATATAGAAATCCCCCTCCGCCATTCCCTTGACCAAACGATCCGCGACTTGATCAGCAGTCCAGGGGCTGTGCGGCTTTTGCGTATCACGAGTCATGCCAGGGAAGTTCATAGGAGTGAACGTGTACCCAGGTATCAGGAGGTGCGCAGAAATACGATCACCAACCTTCTCGCGCAACTCGTGCGCCAGTTGTTCAGTGAGGACTTTGACCGCCGCTTTAGAGAGCGCGTACGCCGCGTTTCCAGGGCGAGTAGTGATGCCTTCCTTCGAGCCAAGGTTGACGATGGCGGCAGCCCCACTTTGGGAAAACATCGTTTCCACGAAAAGCTGCTGAAGCGTCAACACACTCCAGAAGTTGATATCCATCAGCGTTCGCCATTTGGATATGCCGTCCCATGGGCCGGCGCCCTTGATGATGGCCGCGTTGTTCACCAACAGAGACACCTCACCAAACTCACATGATTTCTCATAGAGTTGGTGACGATCGCTTTCGCAGGTGACATCGCCCTCGATCGCCAGCAGCTTCATGTCAGGGAATTCGTTGAGTAGTGCATGGGTCGCAACGTCCAATGCAACGGCATCGCGATCAAAAAGAACGATGTTCATCCCCTCACGGGCAACGCGACGTGCAATGGCGTACCCAATACCAACGGCTGCCCCGGTAATGATCGCAACGGCACCTTTGCGAATGGCTGGATGATTCATAGGAATGTTCTCCTGGCTGTATGTTCGTTAAGAGTTGGACTGGCCCGCAGTACAAACTCCGTAATTTCGGCAGGGACACCGAGGCGGATCGGAAAACCATTCCACAATGCAGTGCCGTTGCTGACGTAGAGCTTCATTTTGCCGACGTCATAGCTGCCCGAAACAAAGCCCTGATTGGCGTACCCAGCTACCAAGTCCAAACCACTGATCATGCCGCCATGGGTGTGTCCCGAGAGCTGCAAACCAACCCCAGCAGCAGCCGACGCCGACGCACCCGCCGGGCGATGTTTCAACAGAATCGTCGCGGTACCCTTCGGCGCGCCATCAAGCGCCTGGACCAAGTCAGGGCCCTCATGGCCGTAAGCTGGAGCAACCTCATCTGTCACTCCTGCCACCACTAACTGATCTGCGCCTTTACGAAGAATGGCGTGCTCATTCACCAGAACGCGCATACCCAAACGCTGGAATTCCGCGATCCATCGGTGGGCATCGAAGTAATATTCGTGGTTTCCGGGAACAGCGAAGACACCCAAGGGAGCAGTCAGTTTGCTCAGCGGCGCCACGTCCTTCTTCCGGGCGTCGACGGTGCCGTCAATGAGATCTCCAGTGATAAAAATCACATCGGCGTTGAGTTCATTGGCACGCGACACAACACCCTCTACCCAGTCAGCCTGGAAAAGACGACTGATGTGCAGATCGGTGAGCTGCACTATGCGCAGTCCATCAAAAGATCGAGGCAGGTTCTCCACCGTCACATCAATGCGTCGGACCCCTGGCAACTGCACCGCTTGATAAACACCCACTGCCGACAGGACCAGCGCCGAAACTGCGATAGCGGTACGCAGTCGTCCACCAACAACATTTTTCCAAGGCACCTTGCGACAGGCAGCGACAATGCCACTGACCCCATCAGTTAACAGCGTGAGCACCAGCACCAGAACAAAAGCGCAGAAAAGCCAGCCATTAACCAAGACAATCGCTCGCGGCACCTCAGGCGAAAACATCGTTCCGTAAACTGCGATGAGAACGAGGTGATACTTTGAAATGATGAGCAGCACTGCCGCCAAAAGCACACGCCAACCGCGACCGATAGGCAGCGGAGCGACGAAGCGCCATAGGACGTACAGGTAGGCAACTGTCAGGTAGATATGGAACACAGTTAAAACACCACCCTGTGGGTTGACGCGGTAATCGTTGAGTGGAATTAATAGTAACCGAGATGAATCCCGCGATTGATTAGCGAGATTGCATCAGCCATTGAATTCAGCTCAACCATGGATGCGTCATGCCTGTACTGCCCACCACACGGCTATCTCGTGCAGACCTCGCCGATCTAAATTCCTTTCTCGCAGTTGAGAGGATGCGAAGTTTTACCCATGCGGCAGTCGAACTCGGTATCACGACCTCCGCGCTGAGTCATGCCATCCGCAATCTGGAAAGTCGGCTTGGGGTTCGGCTGTTGAATCGCACAAGCAGGACGGTATATCCAACCGATGCAGGAGCCGCTCTTGCCAAGCGATTGACCGTGGGTTTCACCGAGATAAGCGGCGCTCTGGCGGCGCTGGATCGTCACCGAGATAGGCCTTCGGGCAGACTCCGTCTCAACGTGTTGGCTGATGGCGCACGTTTACTGTTTACGAAGTTTCTTCCTCAATTTCTGGAGGCCTACCCTGAAGTCTCAGTCGAAGTCGCAGTTGACGACAGGATGGTAGATATTGTGTCTGCGGGCTTCGACGCAGGCATTCGTTTCGGCGACACGATCCCCGAGGATTACATTGCCGTTCGACTCAGCGAGGAGTTGCGTTGGGTGGCAGTAGCTTCCCCTAGATATCTAAATGCTAACGCTCGCATCCTGAGTCCTGAAGACTTGAAGAACCATAACTGCATTCAGATTCGAACGGGCAACGGAGTCATCTACCGCTGGGATTTTGAAAAAGAGGGTGATCACCAAACCATTGATGTCCCTGGACAGCTGTGCGTGAACGAAACGACCTTCGGAATTGAGATGGCGCTTGCAGATCGAGGGATCACGTACTGCCTCGAAGAACGCGTCAGTGGGCACTTGGCTCGCGGGGAGCTCCAAATTGTGCTCCCGGACTGGGCTCCCATCGAACCGGCGTTTTATATTTACTACCCTGGTCGTCGGCAAATGCCGCCTGGTCTTCGTGAGCTGGTGGATCTGTTTCGAGCCGGCCTACCCTCTTGATCCAATGATCAAAGCTGACGGCGTCGGTATCGTGCTGGTAGCAGTCGGGGGACTTCCTTGCCCGATCTCGACCAAATGACCGCCGAACAACTGAGCACACTGGCTGCGCAGCTGATGTCCAAGGTCGATACCCAGAGCCGAAAACTCGAAAGCTCTGAATGCCTGCTTTTGGTCGACTCTGTTGGTGATTGACCGCACCTTCCCGTTTGAATCAACGGCCGAGGCGTTAAAGTATGTCGAACAGGGACGAGCCAAAGGCAAGGTCGTTGTTACGATTAAATGAATACTCGACTATGGATGAGTAGACCGAAGTACCCGAGCAACTTTTAGTACACCGGTATTCTTCATCCTGACTTAGCGAGTTGACTCCACTTGAGTTGCCGTAACGGGTAGCGCAGCAAACAGACGCCTTGCCTGTTGCAGGCCGTGGCCGGAGTAAATACAGCGCCTCGCCGCCGACGCTGGAAAAGTAGCGCCAATCTGGGTCAAGCCGCACTTGGTCAGGTGAGGGTTTTTTCGAAGTAAACGCGCTTGAACCCGTCTTTCGTACGTTGTGCCACCTTCACATACCCAAGCTTGGGATAAATCGAGAGGTTGTCGGTCATCTTCTCATTGGTATAGAGATGTACGCCGTTCATGCCGCGCTGCCGAGCAGCATCTTCACAAAAGCTGATCAACGCCCTGCCTACACCGCGTCCGGCTGCGCTGGGCAGGACGGCCACGTTTTCCAGCAAGATATGCTCCTCTTCGGCATAGAACACAATGAACCCATGAAAGATGGCTTGGTCATCCGTCGCCACGTACACCATTCCTGCCGCTATCTGAGTGACGAAATCGGCGACCATCGGAGCTGGCTTGCGCCCGATCATTGGAACATAACGAGCATAGGCCTGTTCGGCACAATCTCTGATCTCGGGCTCATCGTCTGCTTCGGCTAGCCGGATCATATCGGTCGCTTGAGTTGGAGGAGATTCTATATTGTTCAACTCACGTCCCTGCCGCAACATCTAAGGCGTCTACCATGACCTTCACGATTTAGCGCCTCCATTCGACAGCCATGCGCACGGCCAAGCCCGCGAGAACCGTCCCCATCAGCCCGCGCTGCACGATCTGCCACGAGGGTCTGCTTGCAAGAAATATCGCGATAGAGCCAGCCATCACGGCAATCAGCGCGTTGACGCTCACGCTAATGACGATCTGCGTAAAGCCAAGCCCGATGGATTGCGCCAGGACGCTGCCGTGGCTGACGGGGCTAATGAACTGGGGCAACAGCGACAAATACATTACCGCGATTTTTGGATTCAGCAGGTTGGTTACAAAGCCCATCATGAACAATTTACGCGGGCTGTCCTTGGGAAGGTCGCGCACCTGAAACGGAGAACGGCCACCGGGCTTGACCGCCTGCCAGGCGAGGTAGAGCAGATAGAGCGCGCCGCCCAGGCGCAGGGCGTCATACGCATAGGGAACAGCCAGTACCAAGGCCGTGATGCCAAATGCGGCACAAAGCATATAGACGACGAAACCCAATGCCACGCCGCCTAAGGAAATCAGTCCAGCCATTCGTCCCTGGCAGATCGACCGCGAGATGAGATAGATCATGTTTGGGCCGGGAGTCAGCACCATGCCAAGTGAGATCAGGCCGAAGGCAAACAGGTTTGACAGTTCGGGCATGGCGTAACTCCTAGGAAGAAATAACGAATCGAATGCTTCGCTAAATCAGCATAAAACGGCTTTCGCCATCTCTGATGGTATGCACCTGGATGGAGCGGGTGATAGTAGTGAAGCCTAAGGGGCAGTGTTAGATACAGATTGACGAGCAAAACATCATACAGAAGTCGCTGTAGCTGGTATCCGCCCCCCAGAATACGTAGCGACTTCATATTGAGCGGTGGCTTGCTTCATAGCGCATCTAAAGCGCTCTGACATAGTCAACAACGGGCATTATGGATGACTGCTTTTGGCCGATTCGCGGCGTCTGCCGCCAGTTCGTTTTGCTCTGCCAGCAGTTGGGGTTGTTTAGCGAAAATTTGGTCGCTATCGACGGCAGCAAATTCAAGGCGATGAATAACCGCGACCGCAATTTCACTAGCGCCAAACTGAAGCGGCGCATGGAAGAGATTGAGACGAGCATCAACCGCTATTTGGCCGCGCTAGATGCGGCTGATCGGCAAATACCTAGCGCCTGCGCGCCAGACACTGCGAGCCTGGAAGATAAAATCGCCAAGCTCAAAGCGCAGATGAAAGAGCTTCAGGGGATTGAATCTCAGCTGAACGAATCGCCAAACAAACAGGTTTCACTGACCGCCCCGGATGCCCGCTCAATGATGACGCGCGGCAGCGGTATCGTCGGCTACAACGTGCAGACGGCGGTCGATACGCAGCACCATTTGATCGTTGCCCACGAGGTCACCAACAGCGGTTCCGACCGTGACCCACTCAGTTCAATGGCGAAGCAGGCTCGTGAAGCCATCGGCGCAGAAACGTTGTCGGTAGTCGCGGACCGAGGCTACTTCAAGGGTGAAGAAATCCTGGCATGTCACAACACAAACATCACCGCCTACGTGCCAAAGCCGATGACCTCAAGCGCCAAGGCTGAAGGTCGATTCAACAAAGATGCCTTCGTTTATGACGCAACGAAAAACGAATACACCTGCCCGGCTGGAGAGGCGTTGATCTGGCGTTTCTCCAGCGTCGAGAAAGGTATGAATATGCACTGCTATTGGAGTTCAAAATGCCAGAGTTGCACGCTGAAAATCCAGTGCACTCCAAGCACAAATCGTCGAGTAAGGCGCTGGGAACATGAAGCTGTGCTGGAGGAAGTGCAGGGCCGGTTGAACCGCGCGCCAGAGATGATGAAGGTTCGAAAAAGGACTGTTGAGCATCACTTCGGGACGCTCAAGCAATGGATGGGGGCAACGCACTTCCTGACTCGAAAACTTAACGGGGTGAGTGCGAAGATGAGCTTGAATGTGCTCGCCTACAACTTGAAACGCGTGATGAAAATCATCGGCACCGAAGGTTTGTTGAAGGCGATGGCGGCGTAAAAAGCCCAGCTTTTGCTGCTCTAAGAGGTGCCCAAGCGCTTCATAACCGCTCTGGCGCGTTACCGACGCTGATCATGGCAAATGCTCGAGAAACCGCCTAGCCCAGGAGCACTGGGGTGAGGAACCCAGGCTACGAAAGTGTTTTTACACACTCTGGGCCAATAGCGGTCATTGCGCTGTGGATGCCTGAAGCCAAATGCTTAATCTCGTTTAGATTTGTAATGAGCAGATGATGAATTTAATCGATTTCGAAACAAAGCACTTCCCGGTCCTTCGCAGTTGGCTCAGCAGCGAGCGCGATGTGGTGCAGTGGGGCGGACCTGAGCTGACTTATCCGCTCACCGACGATCAGCTTGAACAGATGATCATCGACGGGACAACGGCACCACCAAAGCGCCTATCTTGGATGGCTGTTAACGCCACTCAAGCTCTGGTAGGCCATATCCAACTTGCTGTGGACTGGAGAAATGGCGTTGCAAGGATTGGACGCGTCATGGTCGCGCCAACAATGCGGGGGCAAGGACTCGCTAAATCGTTGCTGGAAGCGGCATTGCAACAGGCATTCTCTCATCCGGAAATTGAAAGAACTGAGCTAAACGTATATAGCTGGAACAGTGCCGCTATCCGAACCTACAACAAAGTAGGCTTTTTTCACGAGGGAGTGAGGCGGTCGTCTGCCAAAGTTGGTGACGAGAGATGGGACACCGCAATCATGAGCATGCTCCGTTCGGAATGGGAAGCGGGACTACCTAAATGACCGGTTTGGTTCGAAAGCAGCCCCTTAAGGCCGGCAACTATCGACCCTGCGCTGCCACCTGCTCAAAGCTATGCTGCCAGTGCTGCTGTCATTGATTCAAGTGCGCAACCAATCTCAGTCAACGCCATCATCGAAATCGAAACCGCCTTCTGCAACGCTTAGGTGGTCTGACTCAGGATGGTCGAACAATTCACCGAGATAACTCATCAAAATACGAAGGTTTCCTGCTGAATCCAGGAGCCACTGTGAGGTTATTGATGCCAGGTGTGTCGGCTTGAGCTTGGGAAAGCTGTCTTTGTGGGTGACGTCGGGCTTACCAGGCCGCCACGGACCGCATATCTTTTCAGGTTTTCCATGTGCCAACTTGTCTCGAATTTTAAAAATATTTACGGCGAACTGTAGGGGGCCTTGAGCCCAATTCGCCTGCGCACCTGCCGCGCTATGCAAAATTTCTATCTTTTTGCGCCAAGGTAGCCTTTCAATTTCGTCCCAAAACGAGATCTGACGAGAGCCTAGGGTATTGACGTAAGCCTCGATGGAAAAGGCCATGAACACAACGACACAGGGGTATTCTCCTTCAGTCAGCTCTCCTTTCTTCAATCGGCCAATCATCAGGTAGAAGGCTTGCAGTGCTGTTGACTGAGCCGTGAAGTGCATATACGGCCGCCACTGAACTGTCCCCATGAAATTTTTCTTCCATTCGAAGTGAGCGAGGATAAGTGCAATTTGGTAAACCGAGAAGGCTTGGGAAAGTTTCAACTTTTTCGGCAGCAGGTAGATCAGCCGGCATGATGCCGCAGGGTGGGCAACGTTGTTTCAGCCCCTTAGGTAACGACGAAAGTCCTCCAATTTAAGGATTGAAGTGACTACTTGCGGAAGCGATCCTAAAAGTTGCGGAACTGATCCTCAAATCTCAGCCACAAAAAAACCCCGTAGACCTTGATCTACGGGGCTTTCGAATGTGGAGGCCGAAGCCGGAATCGAACCGGCGTGGGCGGATTTGCAATCCGCTGCATAACCATTTTGCTATTCGGCCAAAGATTTTTGAACTCAGATATTCAAGATCAAAAATAAAATCTTGCTCGTACGATCAAATCGTCTCAAGCCTATGAATCTTCAGTCATTCAGGTGGTTGCCCTTAGCTGATGGCGCGCATTATGTACGAGAAGAACGATGCTGGCAACCCCCTGAATTCTAATAATTTTTAGTAGATCACCCAGCCCGCTGTCTCACGTCATTACCCTCCCGATTTTGCAGGCTCGCATCAATCTACAAGGTGGATCTGCCTGTCCTACTAAACGCGTCACTTTTGCCCACAGCCTCTTTAGACGTTGGCCGACTTCCACCCACTAAGTGCTGACGTAAAGTCTCGCCGCCGTTAACGAACGGACTGACGCACTTTTTTGGAGCTTTGCAATGAACAAATTATGGATGTCTGCAGCTGCTGCTGTAGTGGTATTGACTACAACAGGCTGCATGAGCCACAACGTTAGCCAGCCTAACGCTCCGATAGCAGGCACTGTAACTGCCGACCTGAAGGCAAACATTGACGTAGGCGGGGAAATTACTGGCCAGTCAACTTCAAACATTTTGTTTGGCGTGCTGAAAATCAGTGGCGACAGCGAGTTCGCAGACGGTGTGACCTATGGCGGCCCTGCTCCAGCTTTCAGCCTGCCAGATCCAATATCGGCGACCAAAGCCGCCGCTGCGTACAAAGCGGTCAAGAGCTCAGGCTCTGATTTGATCGTTGCCCCGCGCTATGCCGTGTCTGTTGAAGACTATTTCATCTTCAAAAAGGTGAATGTGACCGTGACCGGCAATAAAGGCAGCATCAAAAACATTCGCTAAGTGATTGTATGCTCCAGTCTGCTGTGCAAATGGCTCTCGGGCTGATTCCCCCAGTCAGTACATACCCCGCTTGCGCAGTCTCAGCTGATGACCTGCAAAAGCCGCGAGCGCCTATTGTCAGCAGCCTGGTTCGGCGGGACTCATGTCCCGCCACCTGCCCTCATATCACTACATTGCGGATAAAGCGCAGGACCACATCACCATCGTTGCGGTAAGCATGAGGCTTGTTACTGGGGTACATGTAAAACTCGTTCGCACCTACCAGCAGTACTTGATCGTCAATGACCAAGGTCAAGCAGCCTTCAAATACGTAGAGCTGTTCGCTCCAGCCTTCGGCATCTGCCTGAGACTGATACTGCTCCCCCGGCTCCAGTGTCCATTCCCACAACTCCACTTCTTTTTTGGCCACAGCCTTGGCCAATAACACGGCTTTGCTTCGTGCAGTTGAACCCGTCCAGGCCACTTCATTGATACGACTGGTATCAGCGGCCCCCGGTGCTTGTATCAAGTCACTGAATGCGACATCCAACGCTTCGGCTACACGATCGAGGGTGCTCAAACTGACATTTTTCTCGCCCGCTTCTATAGCCACCAACATGCGACGACTGACCCCCGACACTTCGGCCAATGAACTCTGGCTCATGTGCGCAAGCAGTCTCAGACGTCTTACGTTCTGGCTGACATGCTGTAAAACCGATGCGCGCTGTGAATTTTCTTTGGGCACTATATTGCTCACCTTGTGGGGCTGCGCAGTATACTGCTCAGCTTTGGCGCATTGTGCGTCCCACCACCGGCAGCGTGCAAGGCAATGACGATGTTGAAACATTCCAAACTGTTATCTCTTACGTCCCGTTTCAGCAAGGCCGAGTGCGTTCTGATCCTCATTACTGTGGTCTGGGGCATGACATTTCTACTCGTCCAGAACGCGTTGACGTCAAGCGGTCCGATGTTTTTTGTCGGCCTGCGTTTTGCTGCTGCTGCCCTGTTCGTGGCCTTGTTTTCGATTCGCAACCTGCGCGGCTTCACGGCGCTGGAAATAAAGGCTGGGGTGTTTATCGGCGTGGCTATCATGCTCGGTTACGGTTTGCAGACCATCGGTTTACAAACCATTCCCAGTAGTCAGTCAGCTTTTATTACCGCCCTCTATGTCCCTTTCGTACCACTTTTACAGTGGTTGGTACTGGGGCGCCGGCCAGGTCTGATGCCGAGCATAGGGATCGTTCTGGCATTTTCAGGATTGATGCTGTTGTCCGGCCCTGGCGGCGCATCGCTGAACTTCAGCCCAGGTGAAATCACAACGCTGATCAGCGCTATTGCCATCGCCGCAGAAATAATCCTCATCAGCGCCTATGCTGGCAAGGTCGATGTTCGCCGAGTCACGGTCATACAACTGAGTACGGCGTCTCTATTGGCGTTCTTGATGACAGTTCCCACACAGGAGGCCATCCCTGATTTCTCATGGCTTCTGTTAGCCAGCGCGCTGGGGTTGGGTGCTGCCAGTGCCGTGATTCAGGTTGCCATGAACTGGGCACAGAAGAGTGTTTCGCCTACCCGAGCCACGCTTATTTATGCGGGAGAACCGGTCTGGGCGGGGATCGCAGGGCGTTTGGCCGGCGAGCGCCTACCCGCCATTGCCTTACTCGGTGCGGTGCTGATTGTTGCGGCAGTCATCGTGAGTGAGTTAAAACTCAAGGGTAAAGCTCTCGGTGATACGGAGGCGAAGCCTAATAATAAAGCCTGTGACTGATGCTCTAGGCACAACCCCACACTCTAATGCGCATATACAGGGAGGTAATTGAGCAGTGTCACTGACTCTTTGCACACATTTTGTAGGATTCATCTCCAGCTTGCTTATTGGTGATCGACCTGCCGCCACGTATGATCGCTCACAAACTCCTGCAGATTAGAAGCCTATGTCCCTGATAGTTCTACTGCTTCTGCCCTTTGTAGGCAGCTGTCTGGCGGCTGTTTTGCCGCACAACGCGCGTAACAGTGAATCCCTGCTGGCCGGTCTGATTGCTCTGATCGGTACAATCCAGGTTGCCCTGCTCTACCCACAAATCGCACACGGTGGCGTGATTCGTGAAGAGTTTATGTGGCTGCCCAGTCTTGGGTTGAATTTCGTCCTGCGCATGGACGGGTTCGCATGGCTGTTCTCGATTCTGGTATTGGGTATTGGCACGCTGGTGTCGTTGTATGCCCGCTACTACATGTCCCCTGATGATCCGGTACCGCGCTTCTTTGCTTTTTTTCTAGCCTTTATGGGGGCGATGCTCGGCCTGGTCATTTCAGGCAATTTGATCCAGATCGTGTTTTTCTGGGAGCTCACCAGCCTTTTTTCTTTCTTGTTGATTGGTTACTGGCACCATCGCTCAGATGCCCGACGCGGCGCCTATATGGCGTTGATGGTCACAGGCGCGGGTGGGTTGTGCTTACTGGCGGGGGTCATGCTGCTTGGCCATGTCGTCGGCAGCTATGATCTGGATGCCGTGCTGGCAGCAGGCGACAAAATTCGCGCCCACAGCCTGTATCCGATTCTGCTCCCTCTCATCCTCATCGGCGCCCTGAGCAAAAGTGCGCAATTCCCGTTTCACTTCTGGTTGCCCCATGCCATGGCGGCACCGACACCCGTCTCGGCTTATCTTCACTCGGCAACCATGGTCAAGGCCGGTGTGTTTTTGCTCGCCCGCCTCTGGCCCTCGCTGTCGGGCACTGAGGAGTGGTTCTGGATCGTCAGCGGGGCTGGCGCTTGCACCCTTGTGCTCGGCGCCTACTGTGCAATGTTTCAAAACGACCTCAAGGGCCTGCTGGCTTATTCGACCATCAGCCACTTGGGCCTGATAACGTTGCTGCTTGGTCTTAATAGCCCTTTGGCCGCCGTCGCTGCGGTGTTCCACATTCTTAACCACGCGACCTTCAAAGCGTCACTGTTTATGGCCGCGGGCATCATCGACCATGAGACGGGTACCCGGGACATCCGCAAACTCAGCGGTCTGTTCAAGCTAATGCCCTACACCGCGACGCTGGCCATGGTTGCCAGTGCCTCGATGGCAGGCGTGCCGTTGCTGAACGGTTTCCTCTCCAAAGAGATGTTCTTCGCCGAAACAGTGTTTATCAACTCCACCGCCTGGGTTGAAATCGCCTTGCCGGTGATTGCTACCATCGCCGGTACTTTCAGCGTTGCCTACGCCCTGCGCTTTACCGTGGACGTGTTCTTCGGCCCACCGCCCACCGACCTGCCGCTAACACCCCACGAGCCGCCGCGCTGGATGCGTGCCCCGGTTGAGCTACTGGTGTTTACCTGCCTGATGGTCGGTATTTTTCCAGCGCATACCGTAGGCCCATTACTGGCCGCTGCTGCGCAACCGGTGGTGGGGGGTGAACTGCCTGAATACAGCCTTGCCATCTGGCACGGTTTGAATGCACCGATGATCATGAGCCTGATCGCCATGTCCGGCGGCATCCTGCTGTATGTAGTACTGCGCAAACAGCTCAAGCTGGGCCGTTATGCGTTGCCCCCACTGATCAGATTCTTCAATGGCAAGCGCTTCTTTGAGCGCAGCGTGGTGGTACTGATGCGCGGGGCACGGCGCATTGAGCGGCGCATCAGCACTCATCGCCTGCAAAGCCAGTTATTCCTGCTCATCATGGTCGCGGTCATTGCAGGCCTGATTCCCATGTACAACGGCGGTCTGAGCTGGGGTGATCGGCCGAAAATACCGGGGTCGATCGTCTTCGTGACCCTGTGGCTGCTGGCAATTGCCTGTGCATTGGGCGCTGCCTGGCAAGCCAAGTATCACCGTCTGGCAGCGCTGACCATGGTCAGCGTCTGCGGCCTCATGACCTGCGTGACCTTTGTATGGTTCTCGGCGCCTGATCTGGCGCTGACCCAATTGGTGGTCGAAGTGGTGACCACCGTGCTTATTCTGCTCGGCCTGCGCTGGCTGCCTCGTCGTATCGAAGAGGTCTCTCCACTGCCCGGCACGTTGCGCAGAGCGCGTATCCGTCGTCTGCGCGACTTGTTGCTGTCCGCTGCAGTAGGCGGCGGAATGGCCTTGCTGTCTTACGCCATGCTGACGCGACAGACCCCAAACGATATTTCCTCGTTTTACCTCAGTCGCGCCTTGCCTGAAGGCGGCGGCAGCAATGTGGTCAATGTCATGCTGGTGGACTTCCGGGGTTTCGACACGCTGGGTGAGATCACCGTACTGGTCGCTGTGGCGTTGACGGTATTTGCCCTGTTACGTCGCTTCCGCCCTCCAAAAGAGAGCATGCAATTGCCCGCCCAACAGCGCCTGCTGGCCAAGGACGTCGTCACTGACCTGGTTAACCCGCGCAGCGCCAGCGATACCGCCCTGGGCTTTATGATGGTGCCTGCCGTGCTGGTGCGCTTGCTGCTGCCGATTGCTTTTATGGTGTCGATGTATCTGTTTATGCGAGGCCATAATCAGCCAGGTGGCGGCTTTGTCGCCGGGTTGGTGATGAGCGTCGCGTTTATCCTGCAATACATGGTGGCAGGTACGCAGTGGGTCGAAGCGCAGATGAGTTTGCGACCTTTGCGCTGGATGGGCACAGGCCTGCTGTGCGCCACTCTGACCGGGGTTGGCTCGATCCCGCTGGGCTATCCGTTCCTGACAACCCATACCGCGCACTTCAATTTGCCACTGCTGGGCGATATCCACGTCGCCAGCGCACTGTTTTTCGACATAGGCGTTTACGCCGTCGTAGTCGGTGCCACCTTGCTGATCCTCACGGCACTGGCGCACCAGTCTGTTCGCGCCCATCGCCCAGGTAATCAGCCTGGCGCTCAACCCAAGACGGGAGCCGCCTGATGGAAGAAGTCATTGCAATTGCAATTGGAGTACTCGCGGCGTCCGGGACCTGGCTGGTCCTGCGCCCGCGTACTTTTCAAGTGGTCATGGGCCTGTGCCTGCTGTCCTACGGGGTCAACCTGTTTATCTTCAGCATGGGCAGCCTGTTTATCGGCAAAGAGCCGGTGATCAAGGACGGCGTGCCACAAGACCTGCTCAATTACACAGACCCGCTGCCACAGGCTCTGGTTTTGACCGCCATCGTCATCAGTTTTGCCATGACCGCTTTGTTTCTGGTGGTCTTGCTGGCCTCTCGAGGCCTGACCGGTACCGACCACGTTGATGGCCGGGAGCCTAAAGAATGAATTTGATGCCCCATCTGATCGTCGCGCCCATTTTGCTGCCGTTGCTCACAGCGGCATGCATGCTGTTACTGGGTGAAAAGCGTCGCCCGCTCAAGGCCCGAATCAACCTGATCTCCACCTTGACGGGCGTGGGCATTGCGGCCTTGTTGCTGCTCTGGACTCAACAACAATCAGCGCCAGCCGCGATCGGCGTATACCTGCCCAGCAACTGGAATGTTCCGTTCGGGATTGCCCTGGTAGTCGATCGTTTATCCGCCTTGATGCTGGTATTGACCTCAATCATGGCCAGTTGCGCACTGCTGTTTGCCATGGCGCGCTGGGACCGGGCCGGCGCCAGCTTTCATGCCCTGTTCCAGATACAGCTGATGGGCCTGTACGGCGCATTCCTGACCGCAGACATTTTCAATTTGTTTGTGTTCTTCGAAGTGCTGCTCGCCGCTTCCTATGGATTGATGCTTCACGGTTCAGGCAAAGCACGCGTGTCCGCGGGCCTGCACTACATCTCCATCAACCTGCTGGCATCTTCTTTGTTCCTGATCGGTGCGGCCTTGATTTACGGCGTCACTGGCACGCTGAACATGGCGGATCTGGCGCTTAAAATTCCGCTGGTTACGGAAGCCGATCGCGGCCTGCTGCATGCTGGCGCGGCCATTCTGGCCATCGCCTTTCTGGCCAAGGCAGGCATGTGGCCCCTTAACTTCTGGCTGGTCCCTGCCTATTCGGCTGCCAGCGCACCGGTCGCCGCCTTGTTCGCGATCATGACCAAAGTCGGGGTGTATACCCTGCTGCGGCTATGGACACTGCTGTTTTCAGGGCAGGCCGGGGCTTCGGCCTACTTTGGCAGTGACTGGCTGATTTACGGTGGCATGGCCACTATTGTCTGCGCCGCCATTGCCATTCTTGCGGCCCAGCGTCTGGAGCGCCTGGCCAGTCTGAGCATTCTGGTGTCCGCAGGCATCCTGCTGTCGGCGATCGGCTTCGCCCAACCCAACCTGACCGCTGCAGCACTGTTTTATCTGATCAGTTCTTCGCTGGCCTTGTGTGCCTTGTTCTTGCTGGCTGAGTTGATTGAGCGCTCACGCTCTTCCAACGAAATGATGCTGGAGGACGATGTCGGTCAACTGCCAAGTCTGATGGAATCATTGAACCCACCAAGGGGCACCAATCTGGATGACGAGCAAAAAGCCGTCGTCGGGCAGATCATTCCCTGGACCATGGCCCTTCTGGGGTTGAGCTTTATCGCTTGCGCACTGCTGATCATTGGCATGCCACCCCTCTCCGGCTTTATCGGCAAGCTCAGTCTGCTCAACGCATTGCTCAACCCTTCCGGGTTGGGAAATGCACCCGACGCACCGATCTCGACTGCCGCGTGGTGCCTTGTGGCCCTGTTGATACTCTCAGGTCTGGCGTCCTTGATTGCGTTTTCGCGAATGGGCATTCAGCGTTTCTGGACACCTCTTGAGCGGCCCTCGCCCTTGCTGCGTCGCTATGAGTACATCCCCATTGTGCTGCTGCTTGGTTTGACCGTGGTGTTGACCTTCAAGGCCGAGCCCGTTTTGAACTACACACAAGCCGCTGCCGACAGCCTGAATAATCCCGAGCATTACGTCATGTCGGTGATAGGCACGCGCCCCATACCGAGCCCTGAAGCCAAGGCGGCGATGCTGGAGGTACAGCCATGAAGCGTCTTTTTCCCGCGCCATGGTTGTCTTTGTCGTTATGGGTGCTGTGGCTACTGCTCAATCTCTCACTGAGTGCCGGTAACCTGTTGCTCGGTGCAGTGCTGGGCTTTCTCGCGCCACTGATGTTCGCGCCGCTGCGACCGCTGCCCATCCGTATTCGCCGCCCCGGGGTGATGATCAAGCTGTTCTTTATGGTGGGCCGTGACGTTGTCATGTCGAACATTGCCGTGGCCTGGGGCGTGCTCAGGGCGGGGCACCATCCGCCGCGCTCGCGTTTTATAAAAATTCCGCTGGATTTGCGCGATGCCAACGGGCTGGCTGCCTTGTCGATGATTACTACAGTGGTGCCGGGCACTATCTGGTCAGAGCTGGCGTTGGATCGCAGCGTTCTTCTGTTGCATGTGTTCGACCTGGATGACGAAGTGACGTTTATCGAGCATTTCAAAACTGCCTACGAACGCCCCCTCATGGAGATCTTTGAATGAGTGCCCTGCTCTCCAATGCCATCTTGCTCAGTCTGTTTATATTTAGCGTGGCCATGGTGCTGACCGTAATCCGGCTGTTCAAGGGACCGTCTGCTCAGGATCGGGTACTGGCCCTGGACTACCTGTACATACTGGCGATGCTGATGATGCTCGTGCTGGGCATCCGTTACGCCAGTGACACCTATTTTGAAGGCGCACTGCTGATTGCTCTGTTCGGCTTTGTCGGTTCGTTTGCACTGGCCAAATTCCTCTTGCGAGGCGAGGTAATCGAATGAATTCAATCAGCGAGTTATCACTGTGGATCGAAATCCCGGTGGCCGGGCTGCTGGTGTTGAGCAGTGTGTTTGCTTTGTGCGGCGCTATCGGATTGCTGCGTCTTAAAGACTTTTTCCAGCGCATGCACCCACCCGCACTGGCATCGACCCTGGGCGCCTGGTGCGTGGCACTGGCTTCAATCCTGTACTTCTCGGCGCTCAAGTCGACGTTGGTGCTGCACGCGTGGCTGATCCCGATTCTACTGGCGATCACGGTACCCGTGACGACGTTGCTACTGGCCCGAACGTCATTGTTTCGCAAGCGCATGGCTGGCGAAGATGTACCGCCGGAAGTCAGCAGTGGCGGGGGCAATGAAGGCGGGAGCTAAAATTTTTAGCCCCCGTACAGCTCTACATCCAGCCCAACCAACTCCAGTACGTCGCGCCAAACAACAACATCAGCAAGTAGCCTACCGCCGTAACAATCAGCCCAACCTTGGCAAACTGTTTGGCGGTAAAGGTTTGCGTACCGAGACAGACCATGTTTTGTGGCGCATTGATGGGCAAAATAAATCCGTAGCTGACCACAAAGCCGAGCAACATGGTCATGCCTAACCGATTGAATTCCCCCGGCAGGGTTTGCAGCACGGCAATCAAAATCGGCAACAGCGCCGAGGTCAAGGCCGTTGCACTGGCAAAGCCCAAGTGAATCAGAATCAGAAACGCGCCCAGAATGGCGAAAATCCCCAACGGCCCGACCTGATCCAGCCCGGTATTTTCAACTACCTGAGCACCCAACCATTGTCCGGCTTGGGTGGTCAGTAACGCAGTACCCAAACTGATCCCGACCCCGAACACAATGACCGTGCCCCACGGGATACGCGACTGAACGTCTTTCCAGGTCATTACGCCGTAGCGCGGCAACAGTAAAAACACCAACCCAGCGTAGGTCGTCGAGGTGGTGTCAAAGCTGTGCAGTTTGCCTTCTGTGGCCCATGCCAGCAGCAAGGCGATGGAGACCGCCATCAAGCGTTTCTGCGGCGCCGTCATCGGGCCCAATTCGGCCAGCGATTGTTCAACCGCTTCCTTGCCACCGGGAATGCTGTCGCTTTCCGGTGGCAGCATCTTAAGCACCACAAACAGCAACACCGCCGACATGATGATGGCCCACGGCGCCCCTGCAATCAGCCAGTCGAGCCAGTTCACCCGTTCGCCGAGCATTTTGTCCATAAAGCCCACGGTCAGCAGGTTCTGCGCAGCGGCGGTTTGAATCCCGACGTTCCAGATGCTGGTGCCTTGAGCCACGACAATCATGATGCCTGCGGCGATATTGGAGCGTTTGTCCACGCCAAACGCCAGGATCACGCCCATCATGATTGGCACCACACACGCACTGCGAGCAGTGGCACTGGGCACCACCAGGCTAAGCAGGATAGTCACCGCAATGGCGCCCAGCAAAATGCGCCGGGTACTGGTGCCGATACGCGACAGCGTCACCAACGCAATACGCCGGTCCAGTCCGGTATGGGTCATGGCGGCGGCAATGAACAAGGCGCCGGCTACCAGCGCCAGCGCGGCATTGGAGAACCCGGTCAAGGCCATGGTGATGCCGGCATTGGTGCCATACAGCTTGCTCGGGTCTTGCAATGTGGGGGCCATGCCAATCAAGAACGCCATGAGCGACGTGATCATGATCGCACTGGCTTCGTAGGACACCGCCTCGGTGATCCACACCACTACGGCGAAAGCCAGAATTGCCAGCATGCGATGCCCGGCAACGGGCAAGTCGGCGGGCAATGGCAAGAGCAGCACCCCCACCATCACCAATACGGCAATCACCAGGCCCAAGGGCAGCTTCATTTTTGCCGCGGATGGCTGCGGTGTAGTTGTGGGGGCGTTCATGGCCTTCTCCTGATCCCTGAAAACGCATGGAGCATAGGCTAAGAGTGAGGCAATGGCCTTGATACGGGTCAAGCACACTCACCCGGCGCAGACTACTTGGTCAGGCGCACTTCCTTGGACGGCCTATAGCCAAAGTACGCGCTGTAGCATTTGCTGAAATGACTGGGTGAAACAAACCCGCAGGCCACCAACACATCGACCTGCGACAGCTCAGTGTGTTGCAACAACCGCCGCGCTTCCGTGATGCGCAGTTCCAGGTAATAGCGCTGTGGCGTAGTGCCCAACTGCTCTTTGAACAAACGTTCGAGCTGACGTCGAGAACGCCCCACGTAGACAGCCAATTGCTCCAGCTCCAGCGGCTCTTCCAGGTTGGCATCCATCAACTTGACGACTTCACGCAACGGCGCACTCACGCAAATATTTTCGGCAGGTTTGATGCGCCGATAGCGTGATTCTTCGAACGCGAGAATATCCTCAATTCCCTCGATCAACGCCTTGTCATGCAGCCCCTTGATCCAGGCCAACGCCATCTGAAAGGCCCCCGTGGGGCTTGAGGCTGTCAGTCGATCACGATCAATCACAAAAGACTCGCTGGTGACCTGTGCGGTCTTGGCGACTTCCGCCAATGCAGGACGGTGTTCGGGATGAATGGCGCATCGGTAACCGTCAAGCAGTCCGGCGCAGGCCAGAAACCAGGCGCCGTTCCATAAACCGCCTAAGCTGACCTTGGCCTGTGCAGCCGCCCTGAGCAGGCACGTCAGTTCGTCGTTGGTTTTCAATTCAGTGCGGTAGCCACCGCAAATAACCAGCAAGTCCAGTTCGTTCACCATCGCCGGACTAATCCGCGCATCCGGTCTGATCACCAGCCCCAAGTCACTCACCACCTCGCCATCACTCAATCCATAAGTACGCGATGAGAACAGCCCGGCGCGCAGCAAGTTGGCAGTAATAATCGTGTCCAGTGCCTGGGTAAATGCGGGCAGCGAAAAATGTTCAAGCAACACAAAACCCGTGCGTACCAGCGGGCCCGTTGTGCTGGGTGTGTCTTTCACAAAGCGCAGGTTTTTGCCCTGCATGCCGCCGCTGAATTGACGTCGCTCGGTCAAGATCCGATCCATTTTCTGAGGTGGGCGATCACGCATTTAGATGCGTTTACTTGTTGGCGCCATGCTAACCGCCATCCCGCTAAAAAGCTCCTGCTGGCGGTAAGCGAATGCTCTGAATTGCCGGCGACAAAAAAACCCGCATCACGTCCTGCTTAATGCAGTGCGTGATGCGGGTTTTCAACGACGACAGCATTTTGAACGCTGTAGATGCTTCCTTAGAGAACCGCCGCCAAACGCGAACCCTGATTAATCGCGCGCTTGGCATCCAGCTCAGCCGCCACATCCGCACCGCCAATCAGGTGTACGCTCTGCCCTGCCGCAACCAGACCGTCCTGCAACTCGCGCAAAGGATCTTGCCCGGCACAGATCACAATGTTATCGACCGCCAACAGCTGTGGCTCACCACCGCCAATACTGATATGCAAACCTTGATCGTCGATGCTCAGGTATTCAACATCGTTGAGCATGTGCACATGCTTGCTTTTGAGCCCTGCGCGATGAATCCAGCCCGTGGTCTTGCCCAGCCCTTCACCCACCTTGGTTTTTTTGCGTTGCAGCAAAAACACTTCGCGTGCCGGTGCTGGCACTTGTGGCTGGATACCGGCAACACCGCCACGGGCTTCAAGCTTGCAATCAATGCCCCACTCCTTCCAGAACGCATCGCGATTCTGGCTGGTGGCAACACCCTGATGAACCAAGAACTCGGACACATCAAAACCAATGCCGCCCGCACCGATCACAGCAACCTTGGTACCCACCGGCTTGCGCTCAAGGATGACATCCAGATAACTCAACACTTTAGGATGGTCGATGCCCGCAATCGCCGGTGTGCGCGGGGCAATGCCAGTGGCCAGAATAACTTCGTCATAGTTGGCCTCCAGCAATTGCTCAACATTGACGCGGGTGTTGAGGCATACCTCTACGCCGGTGGTTTGCAACTTGCGCTTGAAGTAACGCAGGGTTTCGAAAAACTCTTCTTTGCCCGGCACACGCTTGGCCACGTTAAATTGCCCGCCAATCTCGCTGGCCGAATCAAACAGTGTCACTTGATGGCCACGTTCCGCCGCCACGGTAGCCGCCGCCAAGCCCGCAGGGCCAGCACCGACCACGGCGATATGCTTCACCGCCACGGTCGGCAGGTAGTTCAGTTCAGTCTCATGGCACGCGCGCGGGTTGACCAGACAACTGGTGAGCTTGCCGCCAAAGGTGTGATCCAGGCAGGCCTGATTGCAGCCAATACAGGTGTTGATCTCATCACTGCGCCCCGCCGCTGCCTTGTTGACGAACTCCGGGTCGGCCAGGAATGGACGGGCCATGGACACCATGTCCGCGTCGCCCTCGGCCAATATCTGCTCGGCAATTTCCGGGGTGTTGATACGGTTCGTAGTGATCAACGGCACCTGAACCGCGCCACGCAGCTTGGCCGTTACTTTGCTGAAAGCTCCCCGGGGAACCTTGGTGGCAATGGTCGGAATACGCGCTTCGTGCCAGCCAATGCCGGTGTTGATCAGCGTGGCACCCACCTGCTCCACCGCTTGCGCCAACTGCACGATTTCTTCCCAGACGCTGCCACCGGCGACCAGGTCGAGCATCGACAGGCGATAAATGATAATGAAGTTCGGGCCAACGGCTTCTCTCACACGACGCACGATTTCCACCGGCAGACGCATGCGGTTTTCGTAGCTGCCGCCCCAGCGGTCGGTGCGATGGTTGGTCTGAGCCGCCAGAAACTGGTTAATCAGATACCCCTCAGAACCCATGATCTCAACGCCATCGTAGCCCGCACTCTGAGCCAATTTGGCGCAGGTTACGAAGTCACTGATCTGCTTCTCGATACCGGCTTCGTCCAGCTCTTTGGGAGTGAACGGGTTAATGGGCGCTTGAAGCGCGCTGGGGGCTACTTGCCGCGGGCTGTAAGCGTAACGCCCGGCGTGGAGGATTTGCAGGCATATCTTGCCCCCGGCATCATGTACCGCGCGAGTCACGACCACGTGTTTTTCTGCTTCTTCAACCGTGCTCAACTTGGCCGCGCCGCTGTACACACCGCCCTCATCATTAGGCGCAATGCCGCCTGTGACGATCAGGCCGACGCCGCCTCTGGCCCGCTCGGCAAAGTAAGCCGCCATGCGCTCAAAGCCGCCGGGCTTTTCTTCCAGACCGGTGTGCATCGAGCCCATCAGGGTACGGTTGCGCAACGTGGTAAAGCCCAAATCCAACGGGGCCATCAAATGCGGGTAAGGCTGGGCAATCATCAGGTCGCTCCACAACAAATCGTTCACGGAACGAGGAGGCTCTGCGGCCCCCGTCGTTGAATATCAGGCACATTAAAGACCTGACACCGCTCGCTCAATGCCCCAAAGTGACAAAATAATAACCTTACTGCACACCGCCCTCCCCTCATTCCGGTTCAGGGTAGGCAGCAAATACTGACTTGACCTCCAAATACTCCTCAAAGCCAAAGCGCCCCCACTCACGACCGTTACCGGATTGTTTATAGCCGCCAAACGGTGCCGAATTATCTGCCTTGCTGCCATTGAGGTGAACCATGCCGGTACGCAACTGACGGGCCACTTGCAATGCACGTTCGGTACTGCCCGCCGTCACATAGCCCGACAGCCCGTAAACCGTGTCGTTGGCCATGTCGATGGCGTGGGCTTCGCTGTCATACGGCATGATCGCCAGCACCGGGCCAAATACCTCTTCTTGAGCGATCAGCATGCCCGGCTCTACGTCGGCAAAGATCGTCGGTTGCACATACAGCCCATGCTCATAGCCCTTTGGCCGCCCCATACCGCCGACAACCAAGCGTGAGCCTTGACTGATCGCTTCGCCGATCAGCGCCTGAACACGCTCGAATTGTGCGTGGTTGGCCACCGGGCCCAGGGCCGTGAGCGGATTTGAATCATCGAAACAGACTTCACTGACGACTTGCCGGGCTATCTCGATCACCCGAGCCTGTAATGCTCTGGGCACCAGCATGCGCGTCGGGGCGTTACACGATTGCCCACTGTTGCGCAGACAACCGAGCACGCCGTGGCGAACCGCCGCGGTCAGGTCGGCGTCGGGCAAGATGATGTTTGGCGATTTGCCTCCCAGCTCCTGCGCCACGCGCTTGACCGTATCGGCGGACGCCTTGGCCACCGCTACACCAGCGCGAGTCGAGCCGGTGAAAGACATCATGTCAATGCCGGGGTGACGTGAGAGTGCCTCGCCAACCACCGGCCCCTCACCATTGATGAGGTTGAAGACACCTTTGGGTACACCGGCTTCGTGCAGAATCCGGGCAAAAATCAGCGCCGACAAAGGCGCACGCTCGCTGGGTTTGAGCACCACCGTGCAGCCTGCGGCCATTGCCGGGGCGACTTTGCACGTCATCTGGTTCAGCGGCCAATTCCAGGGCGTAATCAAGCCACACACACCGATCGGCTCGCGAGTGATCAGGGTCGACCCGCAGACCTGGTCAAAACGGTAATCGCGCAATACCTCGAATGCTCGCTGCAAATGCCCCTTGCCGGCGGGCACATGGGCACTGCGAGCCAATGACAGGGGCGCCCCCATTTCCAGGTGAACGGCCTGAGCCAACTCTTCGGCACAGTGCTCGTACCCCTGGATGATCGCCGCCAGTACCTCCAGCCGATCCGCCCGCGCAGACACTGACCACGTTGAAAACGCCATGCGTGCCGCTTGCACGGCACGCTGCACGTCTTCGGCATCACCAAGAGCCAGACGCCCGATCACTTGTTCAGTCGCGGGGTCGACTACCTCAAGCGTCTGCTGACCTGAAGGCGCGCACCATTGCCCGTCGATATAGAACGTGAGCAAATCCATTTTTGCCTCCTCTTTTCAGTCGTCTCAGGCAACGCCCAAGATCGCACTGCGCAGCGTCTCGAAAATTTGTGCAACCTGATCACGGGTGATCACCAGCGGCGGCGATATAACGATGGTGTCACCTGAGCCACGCACCAGCACGCCGTGCTCGAAACAGCTTTGCGCCACGGCTGCACCGCGAGCGCCAACGGCACCTTCACGCGGTGCCAACTCAACCGCGCAGAGCAGGCCAATAGCCCGAACATCGACAACCCATTGCACCCCTTGCAAGGCCAATGCACAGGCCTGCCAAAGCGGCTCGATAGCCCGGGCCTGTTCGTTGATGCCTTGCTCGGCATGCACCTCAAGCGTGGCCAACCCCGCAGCGCAAGCCAGTGGATGGGCCGAGTACGTGTAGCCGTGCATCAACTCGATGGCATTTTCGGGGCCTTGCATAAACGCTTGATACACCGTTGCGCTGACGATCACCCCACCCATGGGCACTGCACCATTGGTCAAGCCCTTGGCCGTGGTCATGATGTCCGGCGTAACGCCCAATGCCTGCGCGGCAAAGCTGCTGCCCAGTCGGCCGAAACCCGTGATGACCTCATCAAAGATCAGCAGAATGCCGTGCCGGTCGCAGATCTCGCGCAACACTTGCAGATAACCAACAGGCGGCGGGTAAACACCGCCGGAGCCGGTCACGGGCTCAATGATGACTGCCGCCACAGTGCCCGGATCTTGAATCTCCAATAATTGAGTAAGCGCGTGGGCGTACTGCAGACCACCTTCCGGCTGGCCGGCACTGAAACGCATGCTCGCGTCATAAGGGAGCGGCAGATGAGCAACCTCACCCAGCAAAGGGCCAAAATCACGTTTCTGCCGACCGATACCCGACACGGACAGGCCACCAAAGCCCATACCGTGATACCCCTTGGCACGGCCGATAAAGCGTGTTCGGCGGCAATCACCACGGGCCTGGTGGTAAGCGCGGGCGATTTTCAGGGCGGTGTCCACGGCCTCCGACCCCGAGTTGGTAAAAAAGACCTGCTCCATGCCTGCCGGGGCAACGTCGATCAAGCGCTCGGCCATTTGCAGAGCGGCGGGATGACTCATTTTGAAGGAAGACACAAAATCCAGACGCCCGGCGGCTTCGCGAATGGCTTCGGTAATTTTTGCCTGACCGTGGCCCGCGTTCACGCACCATAGACCGGCCATGGCATCCAGCACCTGACGGCCGTCCGTGGTGGTGTAGTACATGCCTTGGGCCGAGCTGAACATCATGGCCTGCTGCTTAAACTGACGCATGGGCGTGAAAGGTGCCCAAAAGGCCATTGAATCGCGGCCACTCTCAAGGTGGGCGAGGTCAGTCATAAAAACTCCTGTGTGCTTGAACGGGGGGGAATGAAGGCACTATTGAACGGGCGTGCCGGTCAACGTAGGACGCCATAAAGGGCCAGCATTGGCATTGACGCTGCGGTCCAGAAACAATTGGCCCTGCTCCACGCGACACACCACGCGGTCACTAAAGGCCGTCTCGACAAAACGCCAGTTCATGGTGAACTCATGCTCTGCAGTCCAGCGTCCCTGAGCCACGACAGGCGTGAGGTCCGGCTGATATTGATGATGCAGATAGTTGCCGGTCATGCTGGTCTGGCTTTCAATGCCCTGCGCCAGCCCGACCGCAATTCGATGGGTGCCGCGATGATCGCTCAGGGTGAATTCACAGGCGCCAGCGCTGAAGTCGAAGCTGACATGCGTGACCTGATCTTCGTTGGGTTCAATAGCGAACCGCCCTTGCAACAGAGACCGCGCCGGGGATTCGCACGCGCCTGCGAGTTCGGGCAACTGCAGTCGCTTGATCAATGCCTGCAGCTGTTGTTCAGCAAGGCCGGGCAACCGAACAGGAGTATCCAGCGCAGGAAACAGATGCTCCCACATCAGCGTATGCAAGCGCCGTTCACCCAGGGGTAAACCACAGGTGAAGGCAATCACCGTCTGCTGGTCTGGCAACACAATGCATTGCTGCCCAAATACACCGGAGGCGTAATAACCGCCGTGACGGGTCATCCACCACTGATAGCCGTAGCCATCACGTTTGGCCACGGCCCCTTGCCCGCCTTCTTCACGGCCCAGGAACCGTTTGCCGTCGAACTCGCCCATCCACACATGCTCGACATGATTGCGGGTGGCCTCATCGACCCATTGACCAGAGAGCAGTTGCTGGCCCAGCCACTGACCGCGGTTCAAATGCAACACACCGAATTTGAGTGAATCTTCGGTGGTACAGGTCAACCCGTTGCCCCCAGTGTTATAGCCGCCGGGGGCCATGTCCCAGTCGATACGGCCCATGCCCATCGGCCTGAACAAGCGCTCGGTACACAGTTCATGCAGGGTTTTACCCGATACCCGTGTGGCAATTGCCGAGAGCATGAAACTCGAACCGCTGCTGTAGATGAAGTGCTCGCCCGGTCTGTCCGCTACCGGCTCAGCGAGAAACGCCCTGACCCAACTGTCTTGCAGACCTCGCCAGGCACCACCGGAAATGCCGCGTTGATGCCCGGTACGCATGGTCAGCAAGTCCCTGATAGTCATCGCCGCCAGGTTGTCGCTGATCACGGACGGACAATCATCCGGAAAAAATCCCACCACCTTATCGTCCAGCGACAAACACCCGTCATCGACCAACAAGCCTACTGCGGTTGCGGCCCAGCTCTTGGTGGCGGAATGCTGAACATGCGGGCGATCAGCGCGATACGGCGACCAGTAAGCCTCGGCGACTACAGCTCCGGCGCGGTAAAGCATAAAGCTGTGCAACTCCAGGCCCGCAGCATTGACCGCCTCGATAAAGTCACTGATGCCGCGAGCATCGACGCCTTTTTCGCAAGGCAACGCTCTGGGCAAGTGCATGTCTGTCATTCACGTAATCTCACTTGGAACCGGGGAACCTGAGCCTGTCCCGGCAATGTATTTAGATGACCAATAATACACAATTAAAGACCAGCAAAAGACTTCCAATGTATTTAAATGCAAAATAAATCACGCCGCATGCACAGCCCTCATGGCTTAAACCCCGTAAATACGGCACATGCACGACTGCTGGATTCAGGTATCCTTGTGTCCATTGTGTTTTTGGAACCTTAACGACAATGAGTCAGCTCACATCACTGCAAACCAAAGTCGCCGGGCAGATTCTTAATGCCATTCAGTCAGGCGACTTGCAGCCCGGTGCCCATCTCAAGGAAGTGGAGATTGCCCAACGTTTCGGTGTGTCCCGCTCACCCGTGCGCGGTGCGCTGGTCTGGCTTGCGCAACAACAGCTGATTGAGCCGCTGGCCCAGCAAGGCTTCCGCGTCCCGCTCAATGCCGTCAAAAACATCGGACTCGAAGCGCAGCAACTGCGTGGGGAAGACGAAGAACTGTATCGACGCCTGATTGATGATCGCCTGAACCAGCAACTGCCCGACCAGATCATGGAAAGCGACTTGTTGCGCCGCTATGACGTCAGCAAAGGCGTACTGCGCCGCTGCCTGCTTCGCTTGTCCGATGAGGGGGTGATGCAGCGCAAACATGGCCACGGCTGGATTTTCTTGCCCACGTTGAGCTCCAAAGAGAAGCGCTTTGAAAGCTATCGCTTTCGCATGCTGCTGGAGCCAGCGGGATTACTGGAGCCGACCTTCAAGCTCAATGCAGAACATTTTCAACGTTGCCGTGAGCGGCAGGTCGAATTGCTCGAGGGCCGGGTCGATAACAAAAGCTTCTTTGAAAGCAACGCCGAGTTTCATGAACTGCTGGCGGCGGCGTCGGGTAACACGTTTATTCTGCAAGCGGTTCAGCAACAAAACCGCTTGCGGCGCCTGACCGAATTTCACTCGGTCAATAACGTAGAACGAGTAAAAGCCTCTTGCCGGGAGCATTTGGCCATTTTGGACGCACTCGAACAGGGTGATAACCAATGGGCTTCCACGCTGCTCAAGCGCCATCTGGAAGTCGCCAGCCAGATGGGTGTAGCCCGCAGCACCGGAATGCAAACCTCTTAGCAGCTGACGAGCCGCGCGGGGCTGCGTTCGGTCGCGAAGCGATTGCAAGCCCCGATAATGGGTGGAGGCTGCGCCATCGAACGCAGCCTCGCATTACTCGACAGTTGCTGCGCAACTTCCGCTGGTGGCTGTCACCACAACGCCAGGCTATAGCCAATAATCACCCGATTCTCATCGGTGTCACGGGTGTAGTTGCTGTTCGCGGTAGCGTTCTGCCAGCGCAGCGATACGTTCTTGAACGTGCCTGATTGCACAAGATAGGTGAGCGTTGAATCACGCTCCCATTCACGCCCCTCCCCCGCAAAACCGATCACCTTTGCTTTGTCGCCCTTGGCATAGCGGGTCGAAAAGGTCAGGCCCGGAACCCCCAGTGCCGCGAAGTCGTAATCGTACCGCGCATGCCAGCTGCGCTCCCCGGTCTGGGAGAAGTTACCCAGTTGGTACTCAGTAAACAGGAACGTATTGGTGCCATCGACGTAGGTAAACGGCGTTGAACCGTACTGCCCCTGATACCCGCCACCCAGGGTATGGCCTTTATAGCTGTAGGCAACTCGCGTACTCAACGCACGGTTATCAACCTTCCCGGCCAGCCCTGCACCATCTTTACCGGCATCGAAGTAACGGATATCGGTTTTCAGTGCGCCGGGACCCATCGCAAAGCTGTTCTTCACACCCACGTAGTGCTGACGGTAGAGGTCTTGCAGTTGCGCAAACTGGTAACTCACGGTCATATCGGGAGTGAGCTTGTAATCCCCGCCGGCGTAGCGAAACTGATCACTTTTTGCCGTGCTCTTATACGCCCCGTACTGACTGGTCAGGCCCATGTCTTCATAGTCCATCGAGTCGCGTTGTTGCACTTGATCTATTTGACCAGCCGCCAGAGCCAGGTTCTTGATGTCATTGGATCTCAAGGCCGTGCCCTGGAAACTTTGGGCAAACAACCGGCTGCCGTTGGGTTGCAGCGTGGGCATGTCGGGCACCAGGTAACCGATGTTCAGATCACTCTTGGCGAACCGCACCTTGCCAGTGACGCCCAGCTTTGAATAACTGTCCTCAGCCCGTCGTGCATAGCTGGGCTTACCCGGTTCGGATGTACCGGAACGGGCCAGAATGCCGGTGCCGGAGCGATCAGGGCTGGAGTCAAGTTTGAGCCCCAGCATGCCGATGGCGTCCAGGCCAAACCCTACCGTGCCTTCGGTGTAGCCCGACTGCACTTTGAGGATAAAACCCTGCGCCCACTCTTCACGTTTGGACTGCCCGGCGTCTTCGCGGTAGTCGCGGTTGAAGTAATAGTTTTTCAATTCCAGCGCGGCGCTGCTGTCGCCAATAAAGTCTGCGTGAGCAAGACCTGGCAATAGACTTGCGCCGATCAGACCGGCCCCCGTCACGGCGTGGTTCATCGGTATTTTCATGCTGTTGGCTCCTGGCAGAAGATGATTAATAAGTTGTTTTTGTTTTCTTCGGACATGGCTACGCCCATCACGCGGATCAGCGATCCGCGCACGCTTCATGCCCTGGGGTTTAACGCATCGAGGGTGCTAAAGAGCCCCGGGCACAACGCCCGGTCTGATTCGGTAACCACCGCCTTCGATTTTTTCCAATGGGCTGGCCGCGGCCAGCAGTTGTCGGGTGTAGGGATGTTGCGGCGAATCGAACACGGCTTCACGCGTGCCGATTTCGACCACCTTGCCACGGCTCATGACGGCCACCCGATGGGCAATGCGCTCCACCGCAGACAGGTCGTGAGAGATAAACAGGCAGGCAAAACCGTATTGGCTTTGCAAGCGCTCGAACAGTTCGAGAATCTGCTTCTGGATGGTCATGTCCAGGGCGGAAATGGGTTCATCGGCAATCACCAGTTTTGGCCGTCTGACCAAGGCCCGGCCAATGGCTACCCGCTGACGTTGACCACCGGATAACTGATGCGGGAAACGCGTGGTGAAGTGCTCGGCCAAACCAATGTCCTGAAGGGTTTGACGCACCCGCTCGGCGCGGCTGGCAGCACTCATGCCCGGCTCATGGCGCAGCGGCTCGATAAGGATGTCACCGATTTTCATGCGCGGATTCAAAGATGAAAACGGATCCTGAAAAATCATCTGACACTCAAGACGATGGCTTCGGTTAGCGGCCTTGAGTATGTCCACCCCCTCAAAACGGATACTGCCCGCGCACGGTTTGATCAACCCGACCACAGAACGGCCCAAAGTGGTCTTGCCTGAACCGCTGCCCCCCACCAACGCAAGTGTCTCGCCCCGGGCGATGCTCAGGCTGGCCGAATGCACCACGCGATTGGGCTGTGACGTGCCCCAGAAACTCCTTGCTCCGGGGTGTTCTATGCACACGTTGTCGACTTCCAGCAAAGGCCTGTCTGCGTCTGGCAGCACAGGCAGAGTGCCGCGCAGAGGCAAGGCTTCGAGCAACTGACGGGTGTATTGCGCCTTGGGCGCCAGCAGGATGTCTTCAATGCTGCCCTGCTCCACCGAACGACCGTGGCGCATCACCACAACTTTGTCGGCATAACGCGCAACCAGCGAAAGGTCGTGGCTGATAAATAAAATGGCGGTGCCCTGCTCACGGGTCAACTCGAGCATCAGCTCGATCACGTCCAGTTGCGCCAGACAATCCAGCGCCGTGGTGGGCTCATCGGCTATCAACAGCGCCGGGCGCAGCAGCATCACCGAAGCGAGCATGATCCGTTGACGCATCCCGCCTGAAAATTGATGCGGGTAAGACAGCAGGCAGCCCTCGGCATCGTGGATGCCAATACGTTCCAACATCTGCACGCAGCGCTCATGAATCTGCTGCTTGTTCAGCGAGGTGTGAAGTCGCAAGGCTTCACTCATCTGCCGACCAATCGTCAGGGCCGGGTTAAGCGAGACCATAGGCTCCTGAAAGACCATGCCTACGGTAGCCCCGCGGATCTTGCGCAGAGGCTCAATGCCCAGCGTGGCCAGATCCACGCCTTGCAGATCAATGCGCCCTGCACACACGGTCATGGGCGCGGGCAGCAGGCCGATAACGGCGCGAGCGGCCATGGTCTTGCCACTGCCCGACTCGCCGACCAGCGCGACGATTTCGCCAGGGGCAACACTGAAGCTCAGATCATCGACCGCCAGCGGGCCATCGCTGCCGACACGGATGCTCAGGTGCTCTACGGACAAGAGTGTGGTTGGCTCAGTCATGCTCACTTCCTCATGCGCGGGTCGAGACGATCGCGCAAGGCATCGCCAAACAAGTTGATCGCCAGCAAGGCCAGGCAAATGAACAGGCCCGGGAACAGCCCCAGCCAGCTGGCAGAGGCGATGTAGGGACGGCTGGCGGCAAGCATATTGCCCCAGGTTGCCGCAGGCGGTGGCACGCCCAGCCCGAGGAAACTCAAGGCACTTTCAGACAGCAAGGCCCAACCGAACATGCTGGTAGCCAGCACGCACAGCGGCGCCAGACAGTTGGGCGCGATATGCCTGAACAAGGTGTACAGCTGCGAATTGCCGATCACTCGGGACGCTTCGATAAATTCCAGCTCGCGCAAAGACAGCACACTGCCGCGTACCACGCGCACCACCGAGGGGGTGTAAGCAATACCCAGCGCCAGCACAATGCCGTATTGGCTTGCACCGATAATGGCCATGATGCCCAGCGCCATCAGAATGCCGGGGAATGCCAGCAAGGCATCGTTAACCATCATCAGCAAACGGTCTGTCCAGCCGCGCATGTAGCCGGCAAGCAGGCCGATCAGGGTTCCGGCAACGACCGCCACACTGACGGAAAGCAAGCTGATCCACAGACTGGTACGCGCGCCGATCATGAGGCGACTCAGCACATCACGGCCAAATTCATCGGTGCCCAGCCAGTGCACCGCTGACGGTGGCTTAAGGCGTGCCAGCAGATCAAGACGCAATGGATCGTAGGGTGTCCAGACCAGGCCCAGCAGTGCGATGCCCACCAGCAACAGCAACAAACCGCCCCCTATTAGCGCGTTGGCTGGCGGATAGCGCCAGCTACGGCGCATCAGGCTGACAGGTTCGGCATCGGTGGCAGGCACAGAGACAGGCGGCGCCACAGGTAACTTGGCACTCATAATTTCACCCTCGGATCAAACAGCGGATAGAGCAAATCCACCAACAAGTTGACCAACACATAGATGCCGGTAATCAGCAGCAGGCAGCCCTGAAGCACGGGGTAATCGCGGGCAAAGATCGAGTCGACCATCAAACGGCCAATCCCCGGCAGGGTGAACACGGTCTCCAGTACCGCAATGCCGCCCAACAAGTTGCCCAGAATCAGGCCGATTAATGTCAAAGTCGGCGCGAAGGCATTGCGCAGCGCGTGGCGCCACAACACAGCGCCCTCCGACAACCCCTTGGCTCTGGCGTGGGTAATGTATTCCAGACGCAGCACCTCAATCGTGCTGGCCCTTGCCATACGGGCGATGGAGCCAAACTCCACCAGCGTGAGGGTCACAATCGGCAACACCAGATAGGTCAGCGCCAGCCACGGGTTGTCCCCAAAACTGACGTAGCCCACCACCGGTAACCACTCCAGTTGAATGCCGAAGACATACAGCAAGAGCAAGCCCAGCCAGAAGCTGGGAATCGACAGCAGCACCGTTGCCGAGGCCACCAGACCGAGGTCCAGTGCGCTGTTTTGCTTCCATGCGGCCAGCATGCCGACGGGCACGGCAATCAGCGTGGCCAGCAATACCGAGACCAGTACGATCTGCGCACTCACCGTAAACCGGTCAAAAATAAGCGGCAGCACCGCTTGTTGGCTGGTGATGGAAAAACCCAGGTCGCCACTGAGTACGGCCTTGATCCAAATCAGGTACTGACTCACCAGCGAATGATCCAGCCCCAGAGAGCTGCGCATGTCCGCCAGGCTCTGCGGGTCGGCCATATCGCCCAGCATCAATAGCGCTGGATCGCCCGGAATCAGCCGGATCAAGGCGAACACCATGACCGAAATCAGCAACAGGGTGGGCACGGCCATGGCGAGCCGCTGCAAAATCAAACGAAACATAACGCCCCCCTACGGTTGACTGACCAATTGCACGCCCCACAGCCGAGGCTTGGCAATAGGCCACGAGCGGTAACCTTCCAGGCGCTGCTGATAGGCGCCAATGGTGGTGCCGTTGTAGATGATCACCATCGGCACCTCTTCGATCATCATCGCGTGCAAGGCATCGAACAGCTTCTGACGCCTGGCCGTGTCGGTCTCGCGCAGCATGGCTTGAGCCTGAGGGTTGTCCCAGACCTTGCGGGGCTCCTTGTCCTTGTCACCCATCACAGTGTCAAAGCTCAGTGCCGGATCAAAACGCGGCGAATAGGAGAACGACATCATTTGATAATTACCGCTCTGGTAACGCTCCAGCTGGGTGCCCCACTCCAGTGTCTCCATCTGGATATTCAACCCTGCCGCCTGGGCCATCGCCTGAGTCAGCACGCCCATGTCGAACATCTGCTGATAGCGCTTGTTGACCAGCATTTTGATTGGCTGACCGTGATAACCGGCCTCGCCAAGCAACGCCCGCGCCTTATCCAGGTCATAGGTGTAGCCCTTGCGAGCCACCTCATCGTAGTAAGGGCTGGTTTGGGGAATGGCCGAGTTGTTTGGCGTAGACAAGCCATTGGACAATGCCGCCACCATCTGCACGTAATCCATCGACAAGGCAATGGCACGCCGGATACGCACGTCTTGCAGCAAGGGATCACGGGTCTGGAATAACAGCCCGCAGATGGCCATGATCGGGCTGACCGATATGTTCAGGCCGGGCGTGGCCTTGAGTTCCTCGGCATCAAGCGCAGTGACATCAGGCAACAGGTCGACGCCCTTTGCCAACAAGGCTGCTTTGGCCGATGCCACATCCGGGATCACCACAAAGCGTACTTTATCCACCAACGGTTGTTTGTTGCCGGTGTAGCCGTCAACGGTGGCTTCGCTGCGCGCGCTGTACCCGGCAAAGCGGTTCAACTCCACATATTGCCCACGCTGCCAGTCACCCAACTGAAACGGGCCGGTGCCAATTGGGGCTTTCCACGTACCATCCGCGGCCACTGAATCAGGGTGCAAAATCCCACTGCCGCCGCAGTCAGGACGCGCCATCGACGCTAGAAACAAGCCATTGGGCTGGTCCAGTTGAAAGACCACAGTGTGGGGGTCAGGGGTAGTGATATCGACAACTTTGGCCCCGCCACGCCCATCAAACTCAGGCAAACAACGCCATTGGGTTTTCGGGTTCAGGTAGTGTTGCCAGGTCCATTTCACATCAGCCGCAGTCAACGATGCGCCGTTCTGAAACCTCACGCCATCTCGCAGCGCAAAGGTATAGGTCATGCCGTCGGGCGAGAGATCAATGCTTTTAGCCAGCAGCGGCCCTACAGATGCATCTTCACGATAGGCCACTAGCCCCTCGACCATATGCATGACCACTGCGTCTGTATTCTCGTCGCGATTGACACCCGGCTCAGTGCTGCGGATATCGGCATTGAGGCCGACTTTGATGACTGACGGCGATTCAGCCGCCTGTGCCGTGGTCGCCAGGGCGTAAAGACTCAAAGCCTGCACGCTGACGCTCAACGCTGTTTTAACAATGCTATGCACGGGAGAAGTACTCCATTCCACAAAAGGAGATCCGGACGGTGGCAAAGGCCATGGACAGGGCCGGCGTTAGGGGTAGCGCTGAATTCATTGTTGTTCTTCTTGAAAGTCGATCCGGCGCAGTGAATGCGCTCAGCTCCAACATGGCTTAACACCAAGCGGATATGTATTTTTATAATCGCCAGAGCATAATTGCAGCCTGCTTTCGCCATTGCAATGTTTTTTTAGAATTTAAAATACATTGAAAAGCCAAAAACCAGCCGCCTGAGAGGCTCGACAGGATTCTTGTTTTCACGACTTGCACAACCAACCGCCCGCCCCCGCACAGTCTCAGGCAACGGCCACGGGCCCACGCAGAGCGGCTTGTCAGGAAAAAAACCGGCCAAAGTGTGGTTTTACGTTACCCTTGAGCCAAACCTGAACCCACTGCCCTGTCTCTGCTTACGGCTGTCGCTCTATTTCTCATGCGCAAATTAATTGGCTTCACCTTATTTATTGCCCTTGTGGCCGCTGCCGCCGGTTATGGCGTGTGGACCCAAAAACGTGACGTCGGCCATTACCTGTCCGATCTGCGAATCCAGGTCGCCATCAATGACGGCGTCAATCAAGAGCGCGGCAATCTGCTGGGCATTGAGCCGGAACTGTCACCTCGTGATTATCAAAGCCTGGACCTCGTTCACCTGAAGCTGGGTGCTTACTTGAACAGTGCCCGCGAGGCCGGGCTGATCAATGACAAAACCATTGTGGTGCTACCTGAACACATCGGCACCTGGTTGGTATTTCGCGGTGAAAAGAATGAGCTGTATCAGGCCACCAATCTAAATGACGCCATGCTCTGGCTGGCTATTAGCAACCCACTGGACTTTGCCAACGCATGGCTGCGGGCTGACGGTGAAAGCCGGACCAACGACGCGCACCTGCGCATGAAAGCTGCCAGCATGGCCCGCGATTATCAGACCCTGTTTGGCGGGCTGGCCAAAGAATACGGCGTCACTCTGGTGGCGGGCAGTATCGCCCTGCCCGAGCCCCGCGTGGAAAACGGCGCCTTGCTGCCCGGCAAAGGGCCGCTATACAACATCAGCGTGGTATTTGGTCGCGATGGAACGCCCCTCGGCACCCCGCAACCGCAACTGTTGCCCACCTACGAAGAGCAAAGCTATATCCAGCCCAGCCCCGACCACGAGCTGAATGTGGTCAGCACCCCTGCGGGCCGGCTGGGTATATTGCTGGGCAGTGACAGTTGGTACCCGGAAAACTACCGCACCCTCAACGATAAAGGGGCTCAGCTGATTGCAGTGCCGGCCTTTATCATTGGCCAAGACACCTGGCACAAGCCGTGGGGGGGCTATAAAAGCGTTTCGACACCGAGCGAAATCAGCCTCAAGCCCGGCGAGGTCAGCGAAGGTCAAGCTTGGCATCGCCTGACCCTCACCAGCAGCGTTCCCAGCAGCACGGCCCTGGCCGGGATCACGGTCTTTCATCGCGGCAAATTCTGGGACAAACGCAGTGTTGGAAACGGGTTCATCAGCCGCAATGGCCAGACCAGCCCGGACATCCCCGGTAAAGGCGCCCGACTGTTGAACATTTGGTTGTAAGCCCGTGAAACCGCTAACCATTCGTCTGGGTGACTTGTCGACAGGCTTTGTCGATTGCCTGGCAGACGCTGTGCGCAGCTATGGTTACAACCCACTGCCTTTACTGACTGAATACGGTCTGGACCCGTCGCGCCTTGCACAGCCACTGGCGCGCTTGTCGATTCCCCGTTACATGCGCCTGGGGCACGCGGCAATTATGCTCACCGGCGAACCCGCACTGGGCTTGCGCATGGGCCAGGTCAACCAGCTGCCACACGCAGGGCTGGCCGGTGTCACCGCCGCGCAAGCTCCGACCGTGCGTGAAGCCGCCCGTACCTTGATTCGCTTTGAACCACTTTACGGTTCCAATTATCGGGGCCAGTCGAGCTTGCACGAAGACACTCAGGGTGCATGGCTGCGCTTTTATTCGATCAGCCCGTACAACGACTACAACCGCTTTGTGGTCGACTCGATTATCGCCGGCTGGTTGCAACAGCTTTCTTGCGTCGCAGGCGAGCCGTTGCTCAGCGAGCACATTGACATTGAGTTTGCTGAACCTGAATACGCCCAGGCATACAGCGCAATGAGTCACGCACCGATCAACTTTGGCGCACAGACCAATCAACTTCGCCTGAACCATGCCACCCTCGACCTGCGCAACCCTGTGCACTGCCCGAGCACGTGGGCGCACTTGCTGCAATTATGCGAACGCGAGCTGGAGCAAATGACCCGCACCCGCAGTCTGCGCGAGCGCATTACACAACTGCTGGGCCCGTTGCTCAACGGTGGCCATGAGCCCGGACTCGAAGAAGTTGCAGCACGCCTGAAGCTGCCCACCTGGACCCTGCGCCGCAAGTTGGCTGAAGAAGGTACGCAGTTCCGGGCGATTCTCAATGACACACGACGCGACCTCGCCATGACCTATATCCGTGATACGGAATTGGCCTTCGGCGAAATCGCATTTTTGTTGGGGTTTGCCTCTCCAGAGGCATTTCAGCGGGCATTCAAACGCTGGAACCGGGAAACTCCGGGAGAGTTCCGCCGTCGCCAGCGTCAACCTGACTGAAACACACGAGCCCTTGATTACAGCTCGGTAGCGTCTTCAGCAGGTTCCAGCGGATCCAGCTCGAAAGCCTGAAGCTCGAGCAGTTCTTCTTGATAGTCATCCATGGCTATATCCTCTTTAGGTCTATTCGTTTACGTCATGCCTGAGCGGCTTTGCAGGTGAGCTTAAAGTGCCCGCATGAAGAAAACATGACAGGCTCACAGGCACTTTCACTCCGCCCCCATAAACCTAGCAGACCTTTGTCGGGTTAGCCCTGCCTTATTGAGCGGACGAAGGCTCTACGACAGAGGGTGCAGGGGTTGCAGCCGGTTCTGACTCAGGCAGGCTCTGTGGCAGCTCTGTCGTCACTACCGGAGCTTCTACGGGCGGCACGACCGGCGTAATGGGCGCAGCTTCCACGGGCGGCACGACCGGCTGTGAGCCGAGAGGCTCACTGATCACAGGCTCAGGCTCAGGCTGTGCAGGTGCAGGTGCAGGTGCGGGATCAACAACGGGAGCTGATTCGGCGGGAGCGATGGACTGCGCCGCAGGGGGCGTCTCGATTTTGGCAGGCGCGACCTCTGGCACACCCAGATCAGCCTTTGGCTTATCCGGAATGTGCGCCTCTTTCTTCACGTTCTTGGGCAAAAACACTTCGACCAGGGCGAAAAAGCGGTCATAGAACTGCGCTGAAGACACCGTCTCGCTGGCGACTTTAACCATAGAGTCATCAGACGATCCAATGGGCATCGATACCGAACCCAGCACACCCACACCCAGGCTGGCAGAATTGTTGACCTTCTTCAGCGCATAGCGATCCTGCAACGCGTTGGCAAACATGGTGGAGTGATGCGCCGCACCGCCATCGTCAGCACAGACAATGTTAAAGCTGATTTCCAGATGGCTTTCACCCGTCTGCTGGAAACTCTTGTGGCCACTGATCATTTTCGGATCGTTGCTGGTGATGATATAGCCCTGACTGAGCAGCGCCCGGCGGGCAGCCTCACACGAGGCTTTGTCGGTAACCGGGTAGTTACGCGAGAACGTCCCCGAATCATCGAAGTTTTCATTCTCGTAAACGGCTGCTTTCTTCGATGCACAACCTGCGATACCCACCAGCACAAGGGCTGTCACGACGGTACGCAAGGGAAATGACCTAAACATTGATGATCCTGAAAAGAACGGTACGGGGCGCATTGTGCATCAGTTCGTGTTAATCGGGCGCGCCAATCTCGAGAACGCGCCCTACCTGGCAGCTGATGAGCCATGGGAGGCTCGTGCGCTGCTACAGGATGAAGCCTGTGCGCAATTTTTTACAGGCACAAAAAAAGCGACCCTAAGGTCGCTTTCTTTGCAGCTTCAGAGAGTTCAAGGGCTCTGAAGCAAATATGGCGCAGCGGACGGGACTCGAACCCGCGACCCCCGGCGTGACAGGCCGGTATTCTAACCGACTGAACTACCGCTGCGTATCGCTCGGACTTACGCCCGTTTGAAACTTTTAAAACCTGTGACTGAGCAGCTTCGGTGCTGTTCAATCGCAAGCCAGGCAAGCCTGACTTGTACAAATATGGCGCAGCGGACGGGACTCGAACCCGCGACCCCCGGCGTGACAGGCCGGTATTCTAACCGACTGAACTACCGCTGCGCGTCGGTTGGTTGCTCTTTTCAGAACACCCTTCTCTTTCGAGAAACTCAAGAAGTGGTGGGTGATGACGGGATCGAACCGCCGACCCTCTGCTTGTAAGGCAGATGCTCTCCCAGCTGAGCTAATCACCCTTTGCTTCGTTGAGGCCGCGAAATTTACGCAGGTATTGAACCTAAGTCAAGGACAAGATTGAGTTTTTTTCAAAAACAGCAAAAAAACATCCGACCTCAACCAGAGGAACATGCCTACTCCCCGTACACCATTTTCTTGCTCATACCGCCGTCGACCACAAACTCCTGCCCCGTGACAAAACCCGCATTACGCGAAAGCAGCCAGGCGACCATCGCCGCCACGTCTTCCACCGTGCCGACCCGACCTGCCGGGTGCTGTGCATGATCAGCATCGGTCAACGGCTCTGCACGCCTTGTGGAGGGGTCTCGCGCATCAATCCAGCCTGGGCTGACCGCATTCACCCTGATCTCCGGCCCAAGGCTGATCGCCAGCGCGTGGGTCAAGGCCAGCAAGCCACCCTTGCTCGCCACATAAGCCTCGGTATCAGGCTCAGACTGGCGGGCACGGGTAGAGGCCAGGTTGACGATCGAGCCGCAATGCGCGCGCAAGTAGGGTGCGCAGTGCTTGGCCAGCAACATGGGGCCGGTCAAATTCACCGCCAGCACCCGATTCCAGTGATCGAGATCGAGGCTTTCAAGGGTCATATTGTGTGGGTCGGCAACCGCAGCATTGCTGACCAACGCATCAAGACGCCCAAACTGACCCAGTACTTGTGCCACGCACTGGATAACATCCGCCTCGACCGAAACGTCCATGGCCACAAACCAGGCGTTTTCACCCAGCGCCTTGGCCACTTTCGAACCGCGGGCGCGGTCAATATCGGTCAGCACGACTTGCCAACCTTCACTGATCAGCCACGCTGCAATGCCCAGCCCAATCCCGCGCGCGGCACCGGTCACCAGCGCAACCCGGCCATTACCGGCAACTGGCGCCTGTAGAGTCATCTCGATCACAGTGCTGCCAGACCCCGCGACAAATCGGCTTGCAAGTCGCCGACATCTTCCAGTCCCACTGCAATGCGGATCAGGCTGTCCCGAATGCCCGCGGCTTCACGCTCTTGAGGCGCAAGACGGCCATGAGAGGTTGTGGCCGGATGAGTGATAGTGGTTTTGCTGTCGCCCAGATTAGCCGTGATGGAAATCAGGCGGGTCGCGTCGATAAAGCGCCAGGCGCCCTCTTTACCGCCCTTGACCTCAAAACTGACCACCGCGCCAAAGCCCCGCTGCTGGCGCTGCGCCAACTCATACTGAGGATGGCTGCGAAGACCAGCGTAATGAACCTTCTCGATGCCGTCCTGCTGTTCCAGCCACTCAGCCAGCGCCTGAGCACTGGCGCAATGGGCACGCATGCGCAGATTCAGGGTTTCCAGACCTTTGAGGAAGATCCAGGCATTGAACGGACTGAGGGTTGGCCCGGCAGTGCGCAGGAAACCCACGATCTCCTTCATCAGTTCGCTGCGCCCGGCAACCACCCCGCCCATGCAGCGACCCTGACCGTCGATAAACTTGGTCGCCGAATGCACCACGATGTCTGCGCCCAGCGTTAACGGCTGCTGCAAGGCCGGCGTGCAGAAGCAGTTATCAACCACCAGCAGCGCGCCTTTGGCGTGAGCAATTTCGGCCAATGCGGCAATGTCGACCAACTCGGCCAACGGGTTGGACGGTGACTCGACAAACAGCAACTTGGTGTTGGGCTTGATGGCTGCATCCCAACCCGACAACTCGGCCAGCGGCACGTAATCGACTTCTACGCCAAACCGTTTGAAGTACTTCTCGAACAGGCTGATGGTGGAACCGAATACGCTACGCGACACCAGAATATGGTCGCCCGCGCTGCACAGGCTCATGACCACCGACAAAATGGCCGCCATGCCCGTCGCCGTCGCGACGGCCTGCTCTGCCCCTTCAAGCGCTGCAATGCGCTCTTCAAAAGCCCGCACAGTGGGGTTGGTGTACCGCGAATACACATTGCCCGCCACTTCGCCCGAGAACCGCGCTGCTGCATCGGCAGCGGTGCGGAATACGTAGCTGGATGTCAGGAACATCGCATCACCGTGCTCGCCTTCTGGCGTACGGTGCTGGCCAGCACGCACAGCCAAGGTGTCGAACGCTACGCCCTCAAGGTCGCTATTCAGCCGACCGGCATCCCAATCCTGACTCATGCTGCCCACTCCTTGCTTGTATTGATTGCTTTGTATGCAAATGCAAACCGGCCCATCAGGGCCGGTTTGGTAAACACTTAGTTGTTGTACAAGCCTATCGTCGCACCGACACCTTGAGCAACCACCTTGGAGGCATCGTTGCGCGCACGCTCGATTCGATCCAGGTAGTTTTCATCGACATCGCCTGTCACGTACTTGCCGTCAAACACCGCGCAATCGAACTTGTCGATCTTGATCTTGCCGCCACCTACCGCATCAATCAGATCAGGTAGATCCTGATAGATGAGCCAGTCAGCACCGATCAACTCAGCCACTTCCTGGGTCGTGCGGTTATGGGCGATCAGTTCGTGAGCGCTTGGCATGTCGATGCCGTATACGTTCGGGTAACGCACCGCAGGGGCTGCCGAGCAGAAGTAGACATTCTTGGCGCCCGCTTCGCGGGCCATCTGAATGATCTGCTTGCACGTGGTACCACGCACGATCGAATCATCGACCAGCATCACGTTCTTGCCACGGAACTCAAGCTCAATGGCATTGAGCTTCTGGCGCACGGATTTTTTACGCGCAGCCTGGCCCGGCATGATGAAGGTACGGCCGATGTAACGGTTTTTAACGAAGCCTTCGCGAAACTTGACGCCCAAGTGGTTGGCCAGCTCCAGCGCTGCACAACGGCTGGTGTCCGGAATCGGGATTACCACATCGATATCGTGATCCGGGCGCTCGCGCAAGATCTTGTCAGCCAGCTTTTCGCCCATGCGCAGACGCGCTTTGTACACAGACACACCGTCGATGATCGAATCGGGGCGAGCCAGATATACGTGTTCGAAGATGCACGGCGTCAATTGCGGGTTTACCGCGCACTGACGGGTGTGCATCTGGCCATCTTCAGTGATGTAGACCGCCTCACCTGGCGCAAGGTCACGGATCAGGGTAAAGCCCAATACGTCGAGGGACACGCTTTCGGAAGCGATCATGTACTCGACGCCTTCATCGGTATGACGCTGACCGAAGACAATCGGGCGAATACCGTTAGGGTCGCGGAAGCCTACGATGCCGTAGCCGGTGATCATCGCCACTACGGCGTAACCGCCACGGCAACGGTTGTGAACATCGGTCACTGCGGCGAACACGTCTTCTTCTGTCGGCTGCAACTTGCCGCGCTGAGCCAGTTCATGGGCGAAAACGTTAAGCAGAACTTCCGAATCGGAGTTGGTGTTGACGTGGCGCAAGTCAGATTCGTAAATCTCTTTGGCCAGTTGTTCAACGTTGGTCAAGTTGCCGTTATGCGCCAACGTAATGCCATAGGGCGAGTTGACATAAAACGGCTGTGCTTCAGCTGAAGTCGAGCTGCCAGCGGTTGGATAGCGCACGTGACCAATGCCCACGTTGCCGACCAGACGCTGCATGTGACGCTGATGAAACACATCACGCACCAGCCCGTTGTCCTTGCGCAGAAATAACCGGCCGTTATGACTGGTCACAATACCGGCAGCATCCTGGCCGCGATGCTGAAGGACGGTTAGCGCGTCATACAGCGCCTGATTGACGTTCGACTTACCGACGATACCGACGATGCCACACATGCGACGCAACCCCTACTTTATGGATCTGAACTGAACACCGCTCACTTGGGCTGGGTAGCCGGCAAGAGGTGCTCCTTGAACGGAATATCAGCAGGAACGCTGATTCCGCTGGCGAGCCACTGACTGCTCCACCCCAAAATGAGGTTTTTGGACCAGTCGGCAACCAATAGAAATTGTGGCACGAGCCGCGACTCCTGCCACCACGAGTCTTGCTGTACCGGCCCCAGGCTAAGCAGCCCGACCGCCACAACCACGAGCAATGCACCGCGTGCAGCGCCAAAGGCCATGCCGAGAAACCGATCGGTCCCGGAAAGCCCGGTGACGCGAATCAGTTCGCCGATAAGAAAATTGATCATTGCGCCAACCAGCAAGGTGGCGACAAACATGATGGTGCACCCAGCGATGACGCGGGCGGAAGGTGTTTCGATGTAGGCGGCCAGATACTGCGAGAGTGACCCACCGAACATCCAGGCAACGACCCCGGCAATGACCCAGGTGCACAGCGACAATGCTTCTTTAACGAAGCCGCGCTTCAAGCTGATCAAAGCGGAGATGGCGACAATTACAACGATCGCCCAGTCAACCCAGGTAAATGGCACGGTTCAGCCTACGGTCAGATAAGGCGGCGCATTTTAGCAGAGCGCCGCCACTCAGGTAAGCCGATTTATCACCGCACTCGCAATCAGATTGAACCTTTGATGGCTCTTAACCGCGCTCTGGCTGGAAGCGCACGACAAAACCCTTGAGATTTTGCTGCTTGCCGAGCATATCACGCAGACGATCGGCCTCAGCGCGCTCAAGCAAAGGGCCGACAAAAACCCGGTTCATTCCGCCTGAAGAACGTACGTATGCGTTATAACCTTGATTACGAAGGGTTTTTTGAAGGTTATCCGCACTTGCACGGTTAGACAGGCTCACCAATTGAACCGACCAGCTGACGGGCAGGCCATTGGCGTCTACACGCTTTTGCGTGGTATCGAGCTTGGCAGGCGCTTGTGCAACCGTCTGAGCCGGAGTGACCGCCGGTGGTTTGACTGCCGCAACCGGTTTGCTCACCACAGGAGCAGGTGCCGGTGCCGCAGGCGCCGGAGCAACCTGCTCTTGAGCCACTTCCTCTGGAGGGGCTGGCTCCTCGGCGATAGGCTGCGGCTCAGGCACGGCAACAGGCTCTACCTGAACCTGAGGCATCACCGGCACCTGAGGCGCCGTGGGTGCATCCACCTGGATTTGCCGTTGCTCATCTTCACGGGTGAACAGCATCGGCAAAAAAATCACAGCCAACGCCACCAACACCAGGGCACCGACCATCCGTTGCTTGTATACCTTATCCAGCAAAGCCATTTGCCGACTCCTCCGTGGCGCGCCGCTCCAGCCATTCGAGCGCTTGTGCGACGCAATAAAATGAACCAAACAACAAAATTTCGTCTTGCGGTGTAGCACGCTCGCACTGCGCTTGAAGTGCAGCATCAACACTGTCATACGCCAGAACCGAAGCCCCGAGGCGTTGCAGCGCAGCCTCAAGCTCCTCTGCCGGACGTGTGCGCCCAGTGTCCAGCGGCGCCACGGCCCAGTGGGTAACAACAGGCGCAAGCGTTGACACTACGCCATCAAGGTCCTTGTCCGCCAGCAAGCCAAATACCGCAAGGCGCTTTCCTGCCACCGGACGCTGCTGCAAGCGTTGAAGCAAATAGTGCGCTGCATGGGGGTTATGGCCCACATCAAGCAGCAAATTCAGAGTTTTACCCTGCCAGGTAAAGCGTCGGCGATCCAGGCGCCCGGTAACGTGCGTAGCCAGCAAGGCCTGAACGATCCGTTCAGGCTGCCAGAGCAAGTCCGTCAAGGCATAAGCCTGCAAGGCCAGCGCCGCGTTCTCCATTGGCAAATCCAGCAACGGCAAGTCTCGCAACTCAAGCGCGCTTCCCGCAGCACTCTGCCCTTTCCAGTGCCAGACCGACCCAGCCACAGTCAGGTCAAAGTCACGCCCGCGCAAGAATAGCGGGCAGCCCAACTCACCAGCTTTATCAAGCAAGGGCTGAGGGGGTGCAAGATCGCCGCACAGCGCTGGTTTGCCAGCACGCATGATGCCTGCTTTTTCGTACGCCACTGACTCACGGGTATTACCCAGGTACTCCACGTGATCAACACCGATACTGGTGATCAACGCCATGTCAGCATCGACCAGATTCACCGCATCCAGTCGCCCTCCCAGGCCGACCTCCAGTACCACGGCGTCCAACTGTGCACGCTCGAATAGCCAGAAGGCTGCCAGCGTACCCATCTCAAAATACGTCAGCGAGGTTTCGCCACGCCCGACATCCAGGGCCGCAAACGCCTCGCAGAGCTGTTCATCCGAGACTTCGGCACCGTCGATTTGCACGCGTTCGTTATAGCGCAACAAATGCGGCGAGCTGTAAACCCCAACTTTCAGGCCTTGCGCCCGCAGCATTGAAGCTACAAACGCACAGGTTGAGCCTTTACCGTTAGTTCCAGTAACCGTCACCACCCGAGGCGCGGGCTTGTGCAAGCCCATGCGGATCATTACCTCGCGCGCGCGATCCAGACCCATGTCGATGGCCGCTGGATGCAACTGTTCAAGATAGGCGAGCCACTCGCCAAGGGTGCGCTGGGTCATAGGTTGGCTGGCGCCGGCGGTACTACGATGGTTTCAACAGGCGGCGCGACGAATACCGGGGTCGGCAAGCCCATCATTTGTGCCAGCAAGTTACCCAGACGTGGGCGCAGCTCCTGACGGGCGATGATCAGGTCGATTGCGCCGTGCTCCAGCAGGAACTCACTGCGCTGGAAGCCTTCAGGCAACTTTTCGCGCACGGTTTGCTCGATAACACGCGGCCCGGCAAAGCCGATCAGCGCTTTGGGTTCAGCCACGATCACATCGCCGAGCATCGCCAAACTGGCCGATACACCGCCGTACACCGGATCAGTCAATACCGAAATAAACGGAATACCTTCTTCACGCAGCCGCGCCAGCACCGCAGAGGTCTTGGCCATTTGCATCAGGGAGATCAGGGCTTCCTGCATACGCGCACCACCCGAGGCCGCGAAGCAAATCATCGGGCAGCGGTTTTCGAGTGCGTAGTTGGCGGCACGAACAAAGCGCTCACCCACGATCGCGCCCATCGAGCCGCCCATGAAGGAGAACTCAAACGCCGACACCACCACCGGCATGCCCAGCAACGTACCGCTCATCGAGATCAGTGCGTCCTTCTCACCGGTCTGCTTCTGCGCGCCGACCAGACGGTCTTTGTACTTTTTGCTGTCGCGAAACTTCAGGCGATCAACAGGCTCCAGGTCAGCACCGAGCTCTTCGCGACCTTCGGTGTCCAGGAAAATATTGATGCGGGCACGCGCACCAATGCGCATGTGGTGATTACACTTAGGGCAAACGTCCAGGGTCTTTTCCAGCTCAGGACGATAAAGCACAGCGTCACAAGACGGGCATTTGTGCCACAGGCCTTCAGGTACCGAGCTCTTTTTGACCTCGGAACGCATGATCGAAGGAATCAGCTTGTCTACCAACCAGTTGCTCATGCTTTTTTTCTCCAGTACCGGCGACCTGAACACTTGGGTTCAGGCCCCGTGTATGCCCTTGAGCTAATTTCAATAGATGTACGGCGATGATGCTCGAAGGCAGCGGTCAGCACAGGGCAAACCAGCATAACCCCCAAGAAACCCTCAGCCTTCCCGACAACACGCTCCAGAGCGGCTGCCATGTTAATTTTTGCCCGTCAAACCACAGGGCCCGTCTGCTTTTCACAGCGGTATTGATGGACGGTGGCAGACTGCCAACCGTCACATCACGTATCAGTTTGTTGCACGCACCTTGCGCATGAAGTCACGAATCTTGTCGTGATCCTTGATGCCTTTGCTCTTTTCGACCCCGCCACTGACATCAACGGCATAAGGACGCACCTGAGCAATGGCCTGTACGACGTTGTCGACTGTCAAGCCGCCCGCCAGGATGATGGGGCGGGATAAACCTTGCGGTATCAAAGACCAGTCAAACGCTTGACCAGTTCCCCCAGGCACGCCCTCGACATACGCATCGAGCAATATACCGCTGGCACTTGCATAGGCATGGCAAGCACCGGCGATGTCGTCGCCTGCCTTAACTCGCAGGGCTTTGATGTAAGGGCGGTGATAACCCTCGCATTGCTTAGGGGTTTCATCGCCGTGAAACTGCAACAGGTCCAGTGGTACGGCATCAAGTGTTTCATTGAGCTCGCAAGCACTTGCATTAACGAACAACCCGACCGTTGTCACAAAAGGCGGCAGCGCCGCAATGATGGCCCGCGCTTGCACTGCGGTAACAGCCCGAGGGCTTTTTGCGTAGAACACAAAGCCGATGGCGTCAGCACCGGCCGCAACCGCAGCCAGTGCATCTTCTATGCGGGTAATACCGCAGATCTTGCTGCGAACAACGGACATCTCGATAACACCCCGACACTTGAGCGCGAAAGCCCAGGATGGTAACAAATGCTTATCCGGGCGTCAGCCGTCGAGTTCGGTAAAACCCGTCAAGAAATGTGGGCCAATGTAACGCTCGGGCAACTGAAACTCATCCCGATACTCAACCTGAACCAAATACAGACCATAAGGATGCGCCGTGACGCCCCCAGAACGACGAGCGCGGCTTTCAAGGACCTCTTTAATCCACTCAACCGGCCGTTCGCCTGAGCCGATGGTCATCAATACCCCAGCAATATTGCGCACCATGTGGTGCAAGAAAGCACTGGCGCGAATATCCAGCACAATCATTCGCCCATGACGGGTGACTCGCAGATGATGCATTTCCTTGATCGGCGACTTGGCCTGGCACTGGCCGGCCCGGAAGGCGCTAAAGTCATGAACGCCCAGCAAATACTGGGCGGCCTCAGCCATGCGCTCAACATCCAGCGGACGATGATTCCAGGTCACTTCCTGATTCAAATGTGCCGGGCGGATCTGATCGTTGTAAATCACGTACCGATAACGGCGGGCGATGGCTTTGAAACGCGCATGAAAATCCGCCGGCATGACTTTGGCCCACGTCACACTGATGTCATGGGGCAAGTTGATATTGGCGCCCATGACCCACGCTTTAAGCGAGCGCTCGGCCTGAGTATCGAAGTGCACCACTTGCCCGCAGGCGTGCACACCTGCGTCAGTGCGACCCGCGCACATCAAGGACACCGGCGATGCGGCAACTTTTGACAACGCGTTCTCAAGGGTTTCCTGAACGGTCAATACGCCATTGGCCTGACGCTGCCAGCCACTGTAGCGCGAGCCTTTGTATTCAACGCCCAGCGCGATTCGGTAAAAGCCTTCGGCGGCCATTTCGGCAGCTGGGTTATCTATATTTGCCAAGGAGTTACAGCCTGCTGATTAACGCAAAGTCGGCCATTATAAGGCGACACCGGCCAGACGCCATGAAACAAATGATGAGCGCGCTACAAATCCGGGTGCCACTGACAACAACGGCAGCCATAAAGGCTGCCGCTGGAGTTTCCGGGCTCAGACCATCAGACCAGTCGAGCTAGCATCTCAAGGGCTTCAGCTTGCTGTTCGGGGTTACCTTCAGCGATGACCTCCGCCAGAATATCTCGTGCCCCTTCATCGTCACCCATATCAATGTAAGCCTCCGCCAAATCAAGCTTGGTGGCCGCTTCATCGGTACCCGACAAGAAATCGGGTTCGGGATCATCGGCAAACGCCGACTCAAGAGACGGTTGCTCCAGACTTTGCGACAAGCGCTGCAACTCTGCGTTGACCTTGTCCAGCTCAATGGTAAAGCTGTCGGGCTCAGCGTCTGCTTCAGCCTCTGCGCTCTCCGCCGCCAACGACAGATCAAAATCAGCCGGCAGGCTTAAATCAAGGTCTGACAGTTCATCACCGGGTGCCTGAGCCTCAGCTTGCTGCTTGAGCACCTCCTCAAAACTTTGCTCACTGCCTGGCGCTGGCTGATCCAGTGGTTGTGCAGGCGACAGTTCGGAGGGTGACGCCGTTTCCAGTTCATCAAGGCTCAGGTCGAAGTCGTGATCAAACTCAGGCTCGACCGCACTCTCGTCACGCAGCATTTCATCAACGAACTGCTCTTCAAGTTGTGCGGCAACTGCAGCCGTGGCGATCCCTGTAGCCGCTGCCAACATGGCCGGATAACGCGCTTTGAGTTGCTCGACTTCAGCGTGGTTCTTGCCGTTGGCCACCAACTGACGCTCTTGAGCAATAAAAGCTTCACGCTCGCCCTGCTCGGCGTATACCTGCATCAGTTTGAGACGCAAGTCGCTGCGCTGAGGCTCTTTTTCGATTGCACTTTTGAGCAGCGTGACGGCCTCGTCCAGCTGTTGCAGCGCAATCAGTTGCTCTGCCTGCACCAGCACATCGTCTCCAGGCTTGGCCAGTGACAAAGCGCCAATGACGGGCGCGATAACTGGAGCTGGAGCTGGAGCTGGAGCTGGAGCTGGAGCTGGAGCTTCATCGAGCGTAGGGCTTGGCGGCGGCACTTCAAGGCCAGCGAAGTTACTTTCTGGCAGGTCCAGATCAGACGCAAAATGCGCATCATCCTCCAGCTCCCGTGCCATGCGCTCGTGCCGTTGCGCCGCTTGCAAGGCCTTGCGGCGACGGGCCAGCAGCAGTAACAGCAACAAAAGCAAAACGGCGGCACCGCCTGCCAGGCCCATCAGCATTGGGCTGCCAAGCAGATTGTGAAGACTGCGCTCACCCGCAGAGGCAGGATTCACGCCCTGCGCGGGCGCGGGCGGTACAGCCGTGGCTGGCGCACCTTCTTGCGCAGGCTCGATATCCGACTCTGGAGCATCTACGGCTTGTGCGGCCAACTGAGCCGGGATCGCTGTAGCAGGGTCGCCGGAAGCGGCACCGCCCGCCTCCAGCTTGGCCAGTTGATCATTTTTCAACTCGATCAAGCGTTGCAGCTTGTCCAGCTGGCTTTGCAAATCGTTCATCCGGCTTTGCAGCTCGGTATTTTCACGACGGCTTGAATCCAGACCTTCCTGAGCCATCGCCAGCTGTGCAGCGATATTACTGGCGTCCCCTGCCGCACCTTTACCATTGGCCGGCTGTGCCGCGACCAGGCTCAAGCTGTCACTACGGGCAGCCTTGGCTGGACGCAGGGCCTCTGCTGGCTGACGTCGTGTTGCATCCAGCTGCTGAGGCAATGGCACCGTACGGCGGCCATTACGCCAGTCGGCGTTCTGTGAAGCCACCTCACTGAGCGCCTTGGCCTGCGGCAACTGAACACTCTGCGAGGCATCAGGCAGACGCAATACTTGACCGGTTTTCAGACGATTGATATTGCCATTGATGAACGCATCAGGATTTAGCGCCTGAATGGCCAGCATCGTCTGCTGGACCGAGCCACCATTGGCCGCCTTTGCCGCGATTTCCCACAAGGTGTCGCGTGGCGTAGTGGTGTACTGCGCAGGCGCGCCGGCAGTGGCAGGCACAGTCGCAGCTGAGGCTGCCGCAGCGGTTTGAGGCGAAAACTTCGCAGGGTCGAGCATGACGCTGTAGTCGCGCAGCAAGCGACCACTTGGCCACATCACTTGCACCAGAAATTTTACAAAGGGTTCGGACAGCGGCTGACTGGACGTAACGCGTAGCACACTCTTGCCGTCGGCATTGATCACCGGAGTAAAACGCAACTCATCCAAAAAAGCCGGCCGTGGCACGCCCGCCTTAGTGAATTCGTCCGCAGGCGCCAGGCTCGGCACCACTTCTGCAGCCGTAAGATCCTTGACATCCAGCAACTCGATTTCAGCCAGCAGAGGCTGATTCTGAGTCGATTTCAGAGTCAGCTCTCCGAGCCCAAGTGCCTGCGCCATACCGGATGACAGCGCCGAAGCAGCAGCTATTGCTAACACTAATTTGCGAACCTGAAGCATCGCCTCTTCCTTATTGGTACAGACCTCGTCCTGCGAGATCCGAATAGCTACTGCCCGAAGATTGTGCCCAAGACTTGCGCCTTAAGACACATGACCCCAGAGCGGCTCTTGAACCCTGCTGGAAATTGAGGCCAAGTATCTTTTACGGCAAGTCTTTTATCAACAACTCAGCCAGTTGCACGGCATTTAAGGCGGCGCCTTTACGTACGTTATCTGAAGTTATCCAGAGATTAAGTTCAGAAGTATCGTCCACAGCATGGCGAACACGCCCTACATAAACCACGTCCTGGCCAACAGCATCGCCCACTGCCGTCGGATAGTCGCCTGCGTCAACCAACTCAAGACCGTCTGCGGCCTCAAGCGCTGCATTAACAACATCCAGATCGACTGGCCCCGCCATTTGTACCGACACACTAAAGCTATCGCCAAAAAACACCGGAGCTTGAATGCACGTGACTGAAACTTTAAGTGTCGGCAAATTCAATATTTCACGCAGTTGCGTGACCAGACGTTTTTCCAGCGGAACATGGCCTTGTGCATCGGGCGTACCGACTTGCGCGAGCAAGTTGAAAGCCATCTGACGGTCAAAGAAATTTGATTCAAGCGGATGCAGGTTCAGCAGCGCCGTGGTTTGACGCGCCAACTCGGAAACAGCTTCACGCCCTTGAGCGGAAACGGCCAGGCAGGCCGTCACAGTGACGCGCTGAAAATCGAGTAAGCCGCGCAATGGCGCCAGCGCCACTGCCAGAGCGGTCGCCGACGGGCTTGGACTGCTGACTTGCACGGGCTTGGGCAAACCGGCCAAGACCTGTGCATTGGCCTCGGGCACCACTTGCGGCGCCTGCGAGGCAGGTAAAACACCTGACAAATCAATCACGGTACACCCCGCAGCCGAAGCTTTCGCCGCGTAGCTGGAGGTCACCGCAGGCCCGGCGGCAAAGAAAACCACCTTAACTTTACTGAAGTCGAACACATCGACTTCACGCACTCTGACGTTTTTGCCCCGAAAAGGTACCGAGCTTCCGGCGGACTCGATGCTGGCCAGCAGGTGCAAGTCGGCTACCGGAAAATTGCGCTCTTCAAGGATTTGCACAATGGTTTCGCCGACAGTGCCGGTGGCGCCGACGACGGCGATATCAAAGGACTGGTTCATGGATCTGCCTCAGGCGAAACGTGGGGAGGCGCACTTTAACTGCCTGGGGTGAGTCAGGCAATTAAAGCAAGGTGCGAGGTTGACGCTATAAGCCTTTCAACTGATGTTCAGCCCAAAGCCGTGGCGCATCAGTGACGATCAAGCGGCAGGAACCAGCGTTGCGCCAGCTCTTTTCCAATCACGCCATGGTGAACGTTGACGGCTGCTTGAGGGCTTTGCGTTTTCTTGAGCAACGAATAATAGCTTTCTCTGCGCTGGGATTTGAGTTTCAAGTGAGCCATGCCGTAGTTTTCTTTCGGTGTATCGGCTGCAGCGTAGTGAAAGTGGGCGTACCAGAGCGGGGAGCCTTTCTTGTCATTGATCGCGTATTCCTGAATGAAATCCTGACGCTCACCCGCCAGCTTTATACGATCACCCAGGCAGGCTATCTGCACACGGTCTTGATCGAGCAGATAGCTAAGGTTGCCGTGAGTCGGCGGCAACTCAAGACTTAACTGGGTACGCAGCTCTTTACCTTTGTCTGTCAACCGCGCGGCGCCACTGCGCAGGTTGTCCGCAAGAACAAGATCGGTTTGTACAATCGCGTCCAGGGGCTGTGCGTCAATGGCCTTGCTGAGATCTGCTGCCAACTGAGTCAGGCGATCAGCCTCGTGTTGAAGAACCTCTTCAACCTCCTGCGGGTATCTGGAAATCTTTTTATATTCATCAGCCTTGCGCAGATGCTTGTCGAGATCGGCATAACGTTTGCGCGCTTCACCTTTGAGAAGGTCGAGGGGCCGTGTAGCGACAGGTGCCAGAGGCGCAGCATCTTTTATCTCGTCCCAAACCTCACCGTGTTTTGAATAAGTACCGAGTAGTTGATCGTTGTCCTCAGATCGGACTTCGACTACTTCAATCGGCCACTCCCCCCCCGCCGGAATTACCTTGCCAATCAACTGGCCGCTGTTGCGAGTTTTAATAATTCTTTTTTGAACATGCGCCACAGGCGCCCGCTTGGGTTTGACCGGCAATTCAAAGCCCTTTGCCCCTGGTTTTATTTCAGCCGCCATTTTCTTTGTGACGTCTTGGTAAAGACCATCCAGCAGCGTGATGATTTTATTGAACGATGTGCTATCCAATTCATCTGCGCTGATAATCCCCAAGCCTCGCAAGGCATCCAGCGATTGAGCGTAGGACTCCACCAGACTACTCAAGACTTCAAGGCTTTCACCGCTGCTGAAATCAAAGGTGCTTAGCTCTGCATGAGTACTGATCAGCTTTCTAACAGGCTGCACGAGAGACTCCAGGCTCTTCACCAGCGCCTGATTGCTGTGCCACTCCTTTACGCTGGGTTTTATCAGCCAATTTAAGTACGAGTTTTTAATGGGGACATCAAAGAAGTCGACGTTAGCCTTCTCAAGGCTGGCTTTTTCGAGAGAACTTTCATACCTCGATATGCCCGCCTGATCCAGGCGATCCAGATAGCGTGTTCTGAGTTCAAGCGTAGCAATCATCTTTTCATAGATATCTATGTAATATTTCATGACTTGATCAAAGCGGAGATGCCCCTGCTCGGCGCCCACATCAACGGCTCTGAAAGGAACCCCTTTCAAGTCGTAGTCATAAATAGCCAAGAGATGATTGCACTCCGTCGCCAAGGCTAGTATCCGGCCATCAATATCGTACTTCTTCACATCCGGGAACAAACTTTTAAACTCGTCGAGGTTCTTCAGCAGAAGGAGGTATGAATCGATCAACTCTTGAGTGGCGCTCTCTGCTTTGCGGCGATAAACGCTACGTTGCTGCTCGGAAAAACGCGGATCTCTTTCGGCGCGCTCCATCACCGATATCGACACCTGGAACAGTGCATTCATCTTGGGCGTCTGCTCGTTGAGCTTTACCCACTGAGCAAGCATCTCCTCTCTTCGCGCGTCTTGTTTCTTGCGCAAAGCCTCCACTCGAGAATTGGGCATACCACCCGACAAACGCAGACGCAGATCAAGTGACCACTGGCCGTCCCCATCAGATTTCAAATAAGGGCCAACATTTTTGCTGTCCGCGGGGTCCACAATCATGACGCCTTCCGGCTCCACACTGACCTGATACAACGCGCCCTCAACCAAGGCATGCCACTTGTTGTTAATCACGTACAGCCCTTTACGCGGCACATCCGCACTCGGATTGAGGCGTATCGGTTCAGGCAGCGGAGTGGGCGCTTTTACCTCAAAACGGGCCAACCTATTGCTTTGACTTGGCGTCAAACGATTACGGGCGCTGGCAAAGCTGAAATCCAGGGGCGTGCTGTCCAGATCCGGCATTTCACCATGCAAGGCAACGGCGCCCATGGTGAGTTTAGGAGCGGGTTGTTCGGGCCACCGGTCAGCGATACGCAACGGCGCTCGCGGCCTCACGACTTGATCCCTGACACCATTGGCCAACGGTGGACGCGCAAGAATCGGCGGTCTCGGCGGGAATAGCACCATGGTCAGGTTGAGCAGCAGATCGACCAATCCGAGTTCGCGAGTGATCGGGTCTTCACTGTTGAGTGCCGGAATGTCCTTTATGGCAGCCAGCAACATGACAGACAGCCCTACTGTGAGCAGAGTGGGCACGCTCAAAAAAGGTAGCAGTACGAGGTTGAATATCAGGTTGGTTTGTTCAAGCAATACACCCCAGCGACTCTCGGTGTTGGATACGGAGCTTCTTTGGGCCTGACTCACCAGCGCACTTGCATTGCTGATATACAGAAATTGCATCAACTTGCCGTTATGCAAATATTGCGACAACTCGTCACTGACGCCATCAGTGGACAGCGTGGCAGGTCGAGGCAATTCAATGGGAGCGAAATCGCTGCCCTGTCCAAAGCGTACGTAATGGGGCTCCTGAAAACCGCCATTGTCGTAAATCGGGCGGGCGACATTGCTCAACCAGACCAGCACACTGGTTTGCAGCTCTCCCGGCCGGGCAATAGCCTCCAACAGTGCGGCGCGAGTCGGGAACTCATGCAGCGATTGAGGGTAGAACGGCCGATATAGCACGTGCGGGCCGACTGTCATGTCAGCGGGTTCAATGATGAACATATTGTTGACCACATCCGGGGCTGCGCCAGACCTGCGCACCAGTGCCAGATGCCGAATGACCACCGGCGCACTTTCGACTTGACGGTCGACAGCATTGCTCTGCATCAAGGCCGCGACGTAGCGTGCGCCGCGTGGGGTGAGGCCGTTTTCTTTCTTGAGACTGAGCTCCAGCGCCTGCAAGGGCAAATACGCACTGATTTGATCCGCAAACAGTTGTTCACGCTTGTGTGCATCGCCCGTTGCGCCCAACAGTAAACTCTGGAGCCTCTCTGGATATACCTTGCCGATGTCCGCTCGCTCAATCAGGCCGTTGCGGCTGATGATGTAGCTGGGCGTCAGCCAAACAGGCAATGCCAACCCGTGTAAATGCTTCAGGCTCAGCACCCCCTGCGGCCGCCCCACCAGGTTTTTCAGGGCAAGATCGGTCAGGCTCATGGTCACCTCTTCGGTGACAGGGATTGCATTGGGAAAGCCCGCCGCAGAAAAAAATGTCAACTCTATATGGTCAGGGTTAAACGCTTCGACAGAAACATGACGGGATGAATCAGGTTCCAGACGCATCTGGTCAAGCTGCAATTGCTGCGTCAAGACATCGATGGCAAATGAGCGAATATCTGCAATACCGCTAAGGAAGGTACGGCCCTGGCTGGTTTTCTTGGCGCGCGCCAAGGCCAGGCTGTATTGACGGTACTGGGCCTGATCGGCAGCAGACGCGTGTTTCAACCAGTCAGGTAACTGTGCTTTAAGAGTACCCACCGCAGGCTCATCTGGCGCAGGGCCTGTGAGCATGTACTGCGCCGGGTCACTGAGGGTAAGGCATACCGTCTGCAGCGTCTCGACACCCACGCGTGAAGGCAATTTCAGAGCTCCGAGGCTCTCCAGTTGCCTGCCCAGGATGATCGCGGCTTGCACGTCGAAAACATTGCCCTCGAGCTCGTAGCGCTTGATACGGATTTCATCACTCAAATAGGCTGTGCCTATGCGCTGCCCGCCATATTTGATGACCGCGTCGACAGTGGGAAAAGATCTGATTGTGCCATTGGGCCGACACAAAAGAATCAGGTTGTCACGTACCAGCACGAGGGATGAAGTCAGCCGGGTACTGCTGAGTTGCGCACCAATAAGTGTCGACTCAAGGCAATAAACCTGTGCGCATTGTTCACCGTAGCGGCTTATTCGCGCTTCTCGATCAGGGCACAGAATCACCTGGTTCACTGTTTCGCGAGCCAAGTCACTCAGATCGTCTTGGCGAATCAAACCCATGCTCATGGTGTCCTTGAGCACATCGCTGAACCAGCGCCAGCGGCTGACACCCGTATCTGCCTGGCCAGACCAATATTCAGCCAGCGCATTTTGATAGCCGACGGGCACCGTCCAGGTCAATTCCCTTACCAGGGTGTCAATGACCTTCATATCAAGCAGATCAGGCTCCAGCCAATTGGGGGCGTCATCACAGAGATAGTAGGACTGACCATTGACCTGCTCTAAATTCAATACATTGCCGTTGGCCAGGTAGTCCATGACCCGTTCCAGGAACGGCTGCAATTCCCAGCCCCCGCCCACCCGGGGCATGGCCAGTCGGGTGCGCACCAAGTCAATCTTCAGGGTGGGGTATTTTTGGGATAATGCCGCAGCCAGCATCTGCCGGGTGACACGCTCCAAGGTCGGGCGATCGGCAAACTGTGCCCTGACTGCATTGATCGTTATAGCGAATGGGTTTGGTGGAGTGGGCGTTGACATACAAAGTCCTCGTAAAATGGTGATCAATCGTGGGGTTGATCACGCATTTACCCTCGGACACTGCAAGGCAAGGTGTTAGATGGATATATCAGTCATGTCGCGCTTGAGATAGAACGTGTAGCGATGCCCGGGCACGCACAAAAAAACCGTGTTTCTTTGCAGAAAACACGGTTTTTGTAGTGCATCAGCGAATCAACGCTCCAGCAGAATCCGCAGCATGCGACGCAACGGCTCAGCCGCGCCCCACAACAGCTGGTCGCCCACGGTGAAGGCACCGAGGAACTGCGAACCCATGTTCAGCTTGCGCAGACGGCCAACCGGTACATTGAGGGTGCCCGTCACTTTTGTCGGGCTCAGCTCTTGCATGCTGATGTCACGATGGTTTGGCACCAGCTTGACCCAAGGGTTGTGCTGGCTGATCAGGCCTTCGATGTCAGCGATTGGCACATCTTTGTTCAACTTGATGGTCAGCGCCTGGCTGTGGCAGCGCATCGCACCGATACGCACGCAGATACCGTCCACCGGAACCGGGTTTTTGAAGCGACCCAGAATCTTGTTGGTTTCGGCTTGAGCTTTCCATTCTTCACGGCTTTGACCGTTTGGCAGCTCTTTGTCGATCCACGGGATCAAGCTGCCGGCCAATGGCACGCCAAAGTTTTCAGTCGGATAAGCGTCGCTGCGCATGGCGTCAGCCACACGACGGTCGATGTCGAGGATCGCGCTGGCCGGATCAGCCAGTTGATCGGCAACCGCGGCGTGAGTTGCGCCCATTTGCTTGATCAGTTCACGCATGTTCTGCGCGCCGGCGCCCGAGGCCGCCTGATACGTCATCGCGCTCATCCACTCCACCAGACCGGCTTCAAACAGACCGCCAAGGCCCATTAGCATCAGGCTGACGGTGCAGTTACCGCCGATATAGTTCTTGGTGCCCGCATCCAGTTGATGGTCAATAACCTTGCGGTTGACCGGGTCCAGAATGATGACCGCGTCATCCTGCATGCGCAGGCTCGATGCTGCATCAATCCAATAACCTTGCCAGCCTGCCTCACGCAGCTTGGGGAACACCTCATTGGTGTAGTCGCCGCCTTGGCAAGTCAGGATCACATCGAGGGTTTTTAACTCTTCAATGTTGTAAGCATCCTTCAGCGGGGCAATATCTTTGCCCACGGACGGACCTTGTCCACCGACATTGGAGGTAGTGAAAAACACCGGCTCAATAAGATCGAAATCCTGCTCTTCCAGCATCCGCTGCATGAGCACGGAACCAACCATACCGCGCCAACCGACCAGACCTACACGTTTCATCGCAACTACACCTTTAACAAAAAGTGGGGTCGTTACTTCCACCTACAGGAAGTAACGGGCCCGAGAGATTACAGATTCTGTAGCGCCGCGACTACTGCGTCACCCATTTCCTGTGTTCCGACCTTGGTGCAACCCGTCGACCAGATATCGCCGGTACGCAGTCCCTGGTCCAGAACCAGGCTTACGGCCTTCTCGATGGCGTCAGCTGCAGCCTGCTGATTGAAGCTGTAACGCAGCATCATCGAGACCGACAAAATGGTTGCCAGCGGGTTGGCAATGCCTTGACCTGCGATGTCCGGCGCCGAACCGTGGCACGGTTCGTACATGCCTTTGTTGTGGGCATCCAGCGAGGCCGAAGGCAGCATGCCGATGGAGCCGGTCAGCATTGACGCTTCATCAGACAGGATGTCGCCGAACAGGTTGTCGGTCACGATCACGTCGAACTGCTTGGGTGCACGCACCAGTTGCATGGCAGCGTTGTCGACGTACATGTGGCTCAATTCAACGTCCGGGTAGTCCTTGGCCACTTGCTCGACCACTTCACGCCACAGTTGGCTGGAGGCCAATACGTTGGCTTTGTCGACCGAGCACAGTTTTTTACCACGTACACGGGCCATGTCAAAGCCGACACGGGCAATGCGGCGAATTTCGCTTTCGCTGTAAGGCAGCGTGTCGTAGGCCTGACGCTCGCCGTTTTCCAGCTCACGGGTGCCACGCGGCGCGCCGAAATAGATGCCACCGGTCAACTCGCGAACAATCAGAATATCCAGACCCGAGACGATTTCCGGCTTGAGGCTCGATGCGTCCGCCAGTTGCGGATACAGAATGGCCGGACGCAGGTTGCCGAACAGACCCAATTGCGCACGGATTTTCAGCAGACCCCGTTCAGGGCGAATATCACGTTCGATTGTGTCCCACTTGGGGCCACCTACTGCTCCCAGCAGCACCGCGTCAGCGGCACGAGCACGTTCCAGAGTCTCATCAGCGAGCGGCACGCCGTGCTTGTCGATAGCTGCACCGCCGATGACGTCATGGGTCATCTCGAAGTTCAGGTTGAACTTGTCGTTGGCCAGCGCCAGCACCTTGACCGCTTCGGCCATGATTTCCGGACCGATGCCATCGCCTGGGAGAATCAGAATCTGCTTGCTCATGGGTTCCTCTTTTAATGTCAGTGGATGCCCCCGCAGGCGCATCTTTTAATAGTCGGAGTTACTTCTCGGCCCACAGCACCAGCACATCAGTACTGAACGAACCATCGGCTTCAATTTCAAAATACGTGCGCACCTCAGTGCCCATTGACTGTTGCAACTGGCGAATGGCCGCGCTCATGACCAGCGGCGTACGCATACGCTCGATCCAGGAAGCGAACTCTAAACGCAAACGCTGACGCTGTGTGCTACGCACTTGCAAACCGGCCTCATTGATCTGGTGCAACCACTCACCGGCTGAATAATCACGCACATGACTGGTATCACGCAGCACTTCGACCGTTTGCAAATAGGTGTCGAACAACGGACTGCCAGGCGACATGACATCGATAAAGGCCGCCACCCCGCCCGGCTTGAGCACCCGCCGCACTTCGCGCAGCGCCAGGCCCAAATCGCTCCAATGGTGTGCCGAGTAACGGCTGAACACGTAGTCAAACTCACCATCGGCAAACGGCAAGCGTTCAGCCGCACCGCAGACGGTGCTGATGTTGGCCAGCCCCCGATCAATAGCCGCCGCGCTGACCACGTCGAGCATCTGTTGCGAGAGGTCGTAAGCCACCACCTCTTTTACCAGTGCTGCCACATGAAAACTGACATGACCTGCCCCGCATCCCAAATCCAGCACCCGCGCCTGCGACTTGCCGGCCAACTCGGCCTTTAGCAGGCCGAATTCAGTGCCTTGGGCGTGCACGGAGCTGCTCAAATAGGCCGAAGCCTGTTCGCCGAACTGTTTTTGTACAACCTGGCTGTGCGGGGCGGTGCTGGTCATGACAACTTCCTTTTGAGGTAACGCCAAATCTGTAGCAGTTGCCGAAGGCTACGTCCGGTTGCGAAGCAATCGCAAAGCCTGAAAAAACGTATTCTCTGACTTCACGACGACTGCGTCGCCGGACGCAGCCTGCGGCAGCTGCTACGAAGCTCTAATGCAGTTATGCGTCACGAAACAGCCACGGCTGGCTAGCGCGGTGCTTGCGTTCAAATGCAGCAATCGAATCAGCGTCCTGCAAGGTCAGCCCAATATCGTCGAGGCCGTTGAGCAGGCAATGCTTACGGAATGCATCGATTTCGAAACTCAGAACCTTGCCGTCAGGGCGGGTTACCGTCTGCGCCTCAAGGTCGATCGTGAGCTGGTAACCCGGCTCGGCTTCAACCTGAGCAAACAACACATCCACTTCGGCGTCGCTCAAAATGATCGGCAACAACCCGTTTTTGAAACTGTTGTTGAAGAAGATGTCGGCGTAGCTCGGCGCGATGATGCTGCGAAAGCCGTACTCTTCCAACGCCCACGGCGCGTGCTCACGGCTGGAGCCGCAACCGAAGTTTTCACGGGCCAGCAATACACTGGCGCCCTGATAACGCTCGGCATTGAGCACAAAGTCTTTGTTCAACGGGCGTTTGGAGTTGTCTTGATACGGTTGCCCGACATCCAGATAACGCCACTCGTCAAACAAATTGGGGCCGAAACCGGTGCGCTTGATCGACTTCAAGAACTGCTTGGGAATGATCTGGTCGGTGTCGACGTTGGCACGATCCAAAGGTGCGACAAGCCCGGTGTGCTGGGTAAAAGCTTTCATGTTGCGCTCCTTAGATCAATTCACGGACGTCGATGAAACGACCGTTAACAGCGGCGGCAGCGGCCATGGCCGGGCTCACCAAATGTGTACGACCACCGGCACCCTGACGGCCTTCGAAGTTGCGGTTGGAGGTCGATGCGCAATGCTCGCCCGACTCCAGGCGGTCCGGGTTCATCGCCAAACACATCGAGCAACCCGGCTCACGCCATTCAAAACCGGCTTCGATGAAAATCTTGTCAAGGCCTTCGGACTCAGCCTGAGCTTTCACCAGCCCGGAACCCGGCACCACGATCGCTTGCTTGATGGTGGACGCTACTTTGCGGCCTTTGGCAATCACAGCCGCCGCACGCAAGTCTTCAATCCGCGAGTTGGTGCACGAACCAATAAACACGCGATCGAGCTGGATATCGGTGATGGCCTGATTGGCGCTCAAACCCATGTACTTCAAGGCACGCTCAATAGAACCACGCTTGACCAGATCTGTTTCTTGCGCCGGGTCCGGCACGTTTTGATCAACGGCCAACACCATTTCAGGCGACGTGCCCCAGCTGACTTGTGGCTTGATCTGCGTAGCATCCAGCTCGACCACCGTGTCAAACGTCGCATCAGCGTCGGACACCAGGTCTTTCCACGCCTCTACTGCCAAATCCCACTCAGCCCCTTTGGGCGAGAAAGGACGGCCCTTGACGTAATCCACCGTCTTCTGGTCCGCAGCCACCAAGCCAACGCGGGCACCGGCTTCAATGGACATGTTGCAGATCGTCATGCGGCCTTCAACCGACAGGTCGCGAATCGCGCTGCCCGCGAACTCAATCGCATGACCATTGCCGCCAGCGGTGCCGATCTTGCCAATCACCGCCAGCACGATGTCTTTGGCAGTGACGCCAAACGGCAACTGGCCCTCTACCGAGACGAGCATATTTTTCATTTTTTGGGCGACCAGGCACTGCGTAGCCAGCACGTGCTCGACTTCGGAAGTGCCAATACCGTGGGCCAAGGCGCCGAAGGCACCATGGGTCGAGGTATGGGAGTCGCCACAGACGACGGTCATGCCGGGCAAGGTCGCGCCCTGTTCCGGGCCGATCACGTGAACGATGCCTTGACGCACATCATTCATCTTGAATTCAGTGATGCCATATTCATCACAGTTATCGTCCAGGGTCTGCACCTGCAAACGCGAAACCTGGTCGGCAATCGCTTCGATCCCGCCTTTACGCTCTGGCGTGGTCGGTACGTTATGATCCGGGGTGGCGATGTTGGCATCGATGCGCCATGGCTTGCGCTTGGCCAGACGCAGGCCTTCAAAGGCTTGCGGCGAGGTCACTTCATGGATGATGTGACGGTCGATGTAGATCAGCGCCGAGCCATCGTCGCGCTGCTTGACCAAATGCGAATCCCAGAGCTTGTCGTAGAGCGTTTTGCCGGCCATCAGACGGTTTCCTCATCAGCTACTTTTCTGTGCCAATAACCACTTGGCTTGTGAGGTCGATCCTATGAGGTTACAGTGAATAACTCAAATTCATAATTTTCATGCTTTGGATAACCAACAGGAATTCGAACAGATGGATCTCGCCAATCTCAATGCTTTTATTGCCATTGCTGAAACCGGAAGCTTTTCCGGGGCAGCCGAACGTCTGTTTCTGACTCAGCCCGCCATCAGCAAACGCATTGCCAGCATTGAGCAGCAACTCAAACTCCGCTTGTTCGACCGTTTGGGCCGTGAAGTCAGCTTGACTGAAGCAGGACGAGCGCTACTGCCGCGCGCCTATCAGATTCTCAATGTGCTGGATGACACCCGCAGGGCCCTGAACAACCTCAATGGTGAAGTCAGCGGCCGACTGACCCTGGCCACCAGTCATCACATTGGCCTGCACCGCCTGCCGCCATTGCTGCGCGAGTTCACGCGTCTTTATCCGAAAGTCGCGCTGGATATTCAGTTTCTCGATTCCGAAGTGGCCTACGAAGAAATCCTTCATGGCCGCGCAGAATTGGCCGTAATCACCTTGGCCCCGGAACCTCACTCGCTGATTCGCGCCGTATCGGTGTGGGATGATCCACTGGACTTTGTGGTCGCCCCCGAGCACTCTCTCACCCGTCAACCTGTGGTCAATATGGCTGACATTGCGCATCATCCAGCGGTGTTTCCGGGGGGCAATACTTTTACCCACCATATTGTGCAGCGTCTGTTTGAAGCACAGGGGCTGACACCGAACATCGCCATGAGTACCAACTATCTGGAAACTATCAAAATGATGGTGTCCATTGGTCTGGCCTGGAGTGTGCTGCCACGCACCATGCTGGACGAACAAGTCGCCTCGATCAGTTTGCCCGGCATTCAATTGACCCGACAACTGGGCTACATCGTACATACTGAAAGAACGCTGTCGAATGCCGCACACGCTTTCATGACATTGCTCGATGGTCAGGTCTCAACCCCTTGCAACGAGCCGTCCTGAATCCGACACCTGGTTTCGTGCTCAAGGATCGCAGTACATGGCAAACCCCACGGACGAAGAGCAACCGTTACGCACTCAGGCGCTATGCTGGAACGACGCAAGCTACCTGCTCGCAGCCCTGAATGCCGCACAATCTGGCACTTGGAGCTGGGATCTCGACAGCGGCGAGATCAGTTGGTCAGAAGGCGTCCACGCGTTGTTCGGCCTGGATGCAGGACAGCCATTGCCTGACAATCTCGATAATTTGGGCAGTCTTTCGTTCGAAGACTGGCCCAAGGCACAGCGCGCATTCCAGGAAGTGAGAAACGGAACTGCTCGGCAGAAATTCGTCCACCACCGAATCCGCTGGCCAGACGGCAGCCTGCACTGGCTGGAGGTGCGAGGGAGTTTCATCGACACCCAAGACGCCAGACCTCTCATGCTGGGCGTCATCCGTGAAGTCACGTTTCAACGTGAACGCTTGAGTGTTTCCGAAGACAAATTTGCCAAGGCCTTCCACTCCAGCCCTGACGCCATCACCATCAGCGAACTTGTGAGCGGTCGCTATCTGGAAGTCAATGAGGGGTTTAGTCGACTGACGGGTTATAGCTGCACTGAAGCCATTGGGCACAGCCCTTATGAGCTGGGTATTTGGGGTGACGGCTCAAAACGTCAGGCATTGATTGATGAACTCCACGACAAGGGCCGTATCACCCACCGAGAAATCGTGGGTCGCTCCAAAAGTGGTGACGTGCTCCACCTTGAAGTCTCCATCGAGCCGATCACCCTTAACGAAACGCCGTGCATATTGCTGACGGCCCGCGACATCAGTCAGCTAAAGCTTGCTCAGGCGCAAGTCAGGCACCTGGCCTACCACGACCCGCTCACCAATTTGCCCAATCGTGCCCTGCTGATGGACCGGCTGAGCCAGCAAACCTTGCTGCTCAACCGCCATGGACTGCGCGGCGCATTGCTGTTTCTTGACCTGGACCATTTCAAGCACATCAATGACTCTCTGGGCCATCCCGTGGGCGATTCGGTGTTGCGCATCATCACGGCCCGCCTTGAAACCAGCGTACGCAGTGAAGACACAGTGGCCCGCCTGGGCGGTGACGAGTTTGTCGTGGTGCTGACCGGCCTCAAAGGGACGCTGCAGGAGGTCACACACTCGGTACGCAATACGGCGGATGCGTTGCGCCAGTTGCTGGCCGAGCCCATGTTTCTGGACGGCCAGCGCCTGCAAGTCACGCCCAGCATTGGCATGGTTATCTTGCCTGAGCACGGCACACAGCCTGCCGACCTGCTCAAGCGTGCCGACATAGCCTTGTACCGGGCCAAGGACTGCGGTCGCAACACCGTCCAGCTCTTCGACTTCTCTATGCAAGCCGCCGCCACAGAGCGGATGCGCATCGAAAGCGATTTGCGCACTGCGTTGGCCCGCAACGAGTTCAGCCTGCACTTTCAACCACAAGTCGACGCCCGCGAAAACCGCATCGTCGGGGCCGAAGCGCTGTTGCGCTGGCAACACCCGCACCTGGGTGCACAAGCCCCGGCCGAGTTCATCAGCATCCTTGAAGACAGCGGATTGATCGTTGACGTCGGCACCTGGGCGCTCGAAGAAGCCTGTCGATCATTAAGCCTGTTACTTGATGAAGACTTGATTGACCCGAACAGCTTCAGATTATGCGTCAACATCAGCCCACGGCAGTTTCGCCAAAACGACTTCGTCGAGCGGGTCCAATCCAGTCTGAGCACTCACAGGCTGCCGGCTTCGATACTCAAACTTGAGATTACCGAAGGCATCGTCATTCAGAATCTGGAAGACACCATCGGCACGATGCGCCAACTGATGGCCTTGGGCGTGAGCTTTGCGATGGATGATTTTGGTACGGGCTATTCGTCGCTGACCCATCTGAAACGTCTGCCGGTGGACACGTTGAAGATTGATAAATCGTTCATCCACGACGCCATCAATGACCCAAACGATACCGAGATTATCCGTGCCATTGTTGCAATGGCACACAGCTTGAAGATCACCGTGGTCGCTGAAGGTGTGGAACAGAAGAGCCAGTTAGAGTTCTTGCAGAGCCTGGGCTGCCATCTTTACCAAGGCTATCTGCACAGCCGACCGGTGCCTTTGGCGCAGTTTCAGGCGATGCTCAAGGGCCCGAATGACTGACAAGCCCACCGTGGCTAAAGGCCAGGAAGCCCTCAAACGGACTAATCCCTTCGACCCGGCAGCATGAAATAATCCGCTTCACTTCAACCCATAACAAGAATAAGGACCTGCCATGCAAGCCCCTGAAATTTTCATTCTCAGCGCCCGGCGAACGGCCATCGGCACGTTTGGCGGCGCACTCAAGGATATGCCGCTCTGCGATCTGGCCACCACGGTCGTCAAGGCCGCACTCATCGACAGTCAAGTCGAGGCCGAGCGCATCGGGCACGTGGTCATGGGCAATGTCATTGCCACTGAACCCAAGGACGCCTACCTGGCGCGGGTCGCCGCGATCAACGCGGGTATTCCCAAAGAAACACCGGCATATAACGTGAACCGCCTGTGCGGTTCCGGTTTGCAGGCGATCATTTCTGCCGCTCATACCCTGCAACTGGGCGATGCCGATTTCGCCATTGGCGGCGGCGCGGAATCCATGAGCCGTGGCCCTTACCTGATGCCGTCCGCCCGCTGGGGCGCGCGCATGGGGGATGCACTGATGCAGGACTATATGCTCGGGATTCTTCACGATCCGTTCCAGGGCATGCATATGGGCATCACGGCTGAAAATGTCGCGCAACGCAATCACATCAGTCGCGAAGCCCAAGACGCCTTGGCGTTTAGCGACCAGCAACGGGCCGCCCACGCTATCGCCCAAGGCTATTTCACCGCGCAAATTGCGGCTGTCGAGGTGCCCGGTCGAAAAGGCATCAGCCTGTTCAATGTCGATGAACACCCGCGTGTGACCACTCTTGCGCAACTGGCGCAGATGAAACCGGCGTTCAAAAAGGACGGCACCGTGACGGCGGGCAATGCTTCGGGCCTGAATGACGGCGCGGCGGCCCTGGTACTGGCCAGTGGTGATGCCGTTCGGGCCTCAAACCTCACCCCTATGGCGCGTCTGGTGGCGTATGCCCATGCCGGGGTCGAACCTGAACTGATGGGCCTGGGCCCCATACCGGCCACACGTCTGGCCCTCAAGCGTGCGGGTTTACGGATTGAGGATATGGACGTGATTGAAGCCAACATCGCCTTTGCAGCGCAGGCGTGTGCGGTGATGGAAGAGCTGGAACTTGACCCGGCCAAGCTCAACCCGAATGGCTCGGGTATAGCGTTGGGTCATCCGGTGGGCGCTACGGGTGCGATCATCGCCACCAAAGCGCTCCACGAACTGCAACGGATAAAAGGCCGCTATGCCCTGGCCACCATGTGCATTGGGGGCGGTCAGGGCATCGCGGTGATTTTCGAGCGGGTCTGAGCGCCAGCCCGGAGTTATCCGGGCATCCGCCCAAATTTACCGGACTGGAAGTCGATAAAGGCCTGTTGAATCTCGGCCTCGGTGTTCATCACAAACGGGCCGTGACCCACAATCGGCTCGTCGATAGGCTCACCGCTCAAGATCAACAACACAGCGTCGTTGTTGGCTTCAAGACGAATGCTGGAACCCTCGCGGCCAAACAGGGCCAACTGCCCTTCACGCACGACTTCCTGACCATTGACCTCCACCGCGCCGCGTAACACGACCAATGCCGTGTTGCGACCTTGATGAAGATCAAAGGCGGCCGATTTGCCTGCATTCAAGCGCACATCCCAAACATCGATCGGTGTGAAGGTACGCGCAGGGCCACGTTGGCCGTCGAACTCGCCGGCAATCAAGCGTAACCGACCGGCATCGTCCTTGAGTTCCAGATCTGGAATGTCACGATCCAGAATACCTTGATAGCCCGGTTCGGCCATTTTGTCCTTGGCGGGCAGGTTGACCCACAGTTGCACCATTTCAAGGGTCCCGCCGCTGCGGGCAAAGGCCTCAGAGTGAAACTCTTCGTGCAGGATTCCCGACGCTGCGGTCATCCATTGCACATCCCCCGGGCCAATTACACCGCCATTGCCGGTGGAGTCGCGGTGCTCCACTTCGCCTTTATAGACAATGGTCACTGTTTCAAACCCGCGATGCGGATGCTGACCTACGCCACGACGCTCTGAGGTGGGCGTGAATTCGGCTGGCCCCGCGTAATCCAGCAACAGAAACGGGCTGACATATTTGCCCATGCTGTCGTAGGAAAACATGGTGCGTACCGGAAAACCATCACCGACCCAATGGCCACGTGGAGCCGCATATACACCTAGGATTTTTTTCATCTAGCACCTCCTGAAATTCATGCCGACACTATAGATTCGCACCACCAAAGAGAGTAGATACTCATTTTGAAACTCATCGTTCCAAAAATAGAACATCCGACCGTGTACCCAAGCGCCTCGCCAGCCTAAATCCTGCGCCCTGCCCCTCGTTCTCTCCTGATAGCAAAGGCCGTGCGCCGGCCCCTTGACGGCGGATTCTGACTGAGATGGCAATGACTAAACCCCGTACAAAAAAAGCTCTGATGATAGGTATCCCCTTGGCATTGGTTGCTGCCCTGGGAGGTGGTTTTCTGGTCTGGGACACGTTTTACAAAGGCAACCCCGGTTACCCGTTGAAAATCGTCAAACAGGCCGACGAGCTTCAAGAGCGGCTTTTGTCGTTCGATAGCCACATCACAGTCCCGCTTGAATTCGGCACCGCAGGCAATGAGGCCGACAAAGACGGGCCTGGGCAATTTGATCTGGTCAAGGCGGCAAAAGGTCGTTTGTCCGGGGCGGCGCTGACCATTTTTGGATGGCCGGAAATATGGAATGGCCCCAACGCCCCGCACCGTCCCACGGCGGGTTTCGTCGAAGCCGCACGCAACGAACAGGAAGCCCGCTACCGGATCATCACCACGATGGTGCGCGACTTTCCCAATCAAGTTGCAATTGCCTACACCCCGGACGACTTCCGACGCTTGCATGGCGAGGGCAAGTTTGCGGTGTTTATCAGCATGCTCAATGCCTACCCGCTGGGTAACGATATCGACCAACTGGATAAATGGGCCGCACGTGGCATGCGCATGTTTGGCTTCAGTTATGTCGGCAACAACGACTGGTCTGACTCTTCGCGCCCGCTGCCCTTCTTCAATGACACACCCGACGCACTCAATGGCCTGTCAGAAACCGGCAAACAGGCCGTGCAGCGCTTGAATGATCTGGGCGTGATCATTGATGTGTCGCAAATGTCGAGCAAGGCGCTGGAGCAAGTCAGCCAGTTGAGCCGCACACCGCTCGTGGCATCGCATTCGGCGCCCCGGGCGCTGGTGGATATACCGCGCAACCTCAGCGACAAGGAAATGCAGTTGATCAAGGCCAGCGGTGGCGTGGTGCGAATTGTTGGCTTTGGCACGTATCTGCGGCCCTTGAGCCAAGACAGTCAGGACAAACTCAACGCCCTGCGCAGCCAGTTCGATTTACCGCCTTTGCACAACCTCGAAATGGCGCTGATGCCGGGTGACCCGATTATCACCGTCTGGCCTGAACAGCGCTTCGGCCAATACGCCAGCGGCCTATACGGCATTGTCGACGAAGAACCCAAAGCCACCCTCAAGGATTACGGCGATGCCATTGATTACGCCGTAAAGAAAATCGGCATTGATCACGTCGGCATCAGCTCCGACTTCAATGATGGCGGCGGTCTGGACGGCTGGAAGGATGTCAGCGAAGCCCGCAACGTCACTGCCGAACTGCTGCAACGCGGTTACTCCGAGGGTGATATTGCCAAGCTGTGGGGCGGCAATTTTCTTCGGGTCTGGGACAGCGTCCAAAAAGCCGCCAAGCCAACGTCTACTGATTAAGTGAAATAACCATGCCTACGTTGAAACCCTTGTACTACCTGCCTTTGCTCGCCTTGCTCGGCGCGCCTGCAGCCCATGCCGATGCACCTGGCACCGTCTTCAAAGACTGCAAGCATTGTCCGGAAATGGTCGTACTGCCCACCGGCAGTTTTATGATGGGTACGCCAGAAGATGAAGTCGGCCGCGAGCCCGATGAAGGCCCGATGCATAAGGTGACCTTCAGCACGCCAGTAGCCATCAGTCGTTTTCAAGTGACGGCGGCTGAGTTTGACGCCTATATCAAAGAAACCGGGGTCAAGATTGCCGATGGTGATGATCGTCCCGGTCGCGCCTGTATTGCCAGCAAACCGCGTTACCCGCAAGGGCCCCGGCAGCCTGCGGTGTGCATGGACTTCAAGGACGTTGAAGACTATGTGGCGTGGATTTCGGAGAAAACCGGTAAGCCGTATCGCATGGTCAGCGAAGCCACCCGTGAGTATGCAGCGCGCTCAGGCTCAACCGGCCCGTTCCCCTTCCCGATGGACGAAGGCAAGGGTTACAGCATCGCCCAACATGCCAACACCTACGGGCCTGCGGATGGCTACAGCTATACCTCGCCAGTGGGCAGTTACCCGCCCAATGCCTTTGGCGTGTATGACATGCACGGCAATGTGTATGAGTTTGTTGAAGACTGCAAACACAGTGACTACGCAGGCGCGCCAACCGATGGCAGCGCGTGGGTGACGGGCAGCACCTGTGAGCTGCGCCAGATTCGTGGCAATGACTGGGGTGAAGCGCCGGTATTTTCGCGCTCGGGCAATCGCAATGACATCTACCCCCAGACTCGCGGCGACTGGATCGGATTTCGGGTTCAGCGCGATCTATAGGGATCAAAAGCCCCTCACCCCAGCCCTCTCCCAAAGGGAGAGGGAGCTTGTACGCGGCGAATGATATTTCATGAACAACTCAAATCAGTCCCCTCTCCCTTTGGGAGAGGGTTAGGGTGAGGGTCGTTCGTTAAATCCACCGCCCAATCACTCGTTCACAAGAGACCGTCTTCCCTTGATCCAAGGAACTCTTGTTTATGAGCCAGTGCGCAACACCCCGAACCTCACCGGGGGTTCTTCGAGAGCTGTTAACCCTGCTCAAGCCGTTCCGCCTTATCGTCTGCCTGTCGGTCCTGCTGGGCATGATCGGCGGGTTAAGCGTGACGGTGCTGCTGGCAACCATCAATAACGCGCTGCATGCCGAAGGTGGCCTCACCCAAAATGTGGTCGCGGTGTTTGCCGGGCTGTGTGTACTGGCCCTGCTCAGCACCATTTGCTCAGACATCGGCAGCAACTATGTCGGCCAGCACATCATTGCCAGACTGCGTAAGGAACTCGGCGAAAAAGTGCTCTCGGCACCCATCTCGCAAATCGAACGCTACCGCAGTCACCGCCTGATCCCAGTGCTGACCCACGACGTCGACACCATCAGCGACTTCGCCTTCGCCTTCGCCCCCCTGGCCATTTCACTGACCGTAACCCTTGGCTGCATGGGCTATCTGGCCATGCTGTCATGGCCGATGTTTCTGATGATGCTGGTGGCGATTGTCATCGGCACAATCATTCAGTACATCGCCCGGGGGTATGGCCTCAACGGTTTCTCTGAAGCCCGCGAAGCCGAAGACGAGCTGCAAAAGCACTACAACGCCATTGCCGAGGGCGCCAAGGAGCTGCGCATTCACCGGCCGCGCCGCCAGCGCATGTTCAACTCGGGCATTGCCCACACCGCGCAAAAAATCTGTGACATTCAGGTCCGCTCGATCAACACCTTCGTGATCGCCAAAAGCCTGGGCTCAATGCTGTTTTTCGTCGTCATCGGTTTGGCGCTGGCCATGCAGTCGCTGTGGCCGAGCAATAACCCCGGCGTCATTAGCGGCTTTGTGCTGGTGCTGCTGTACATGAAAGGCCCGCTGGAGCATTTGATCAGCACCCTGCCGATCATCAGCCGCGCACAAATTGCCTTCCGCCGTATTGCTGATCTGTCTGAACAGTTCAACTCACCCGAACCGCATTTGTTGCTCAATGACCAAGGCACGCCCGACAAGACCGTAAACAGCCTGGAGCTGGTGGACGTCAATTACAGCTTCGCCGCTGTTGAAGGCAGCGCACCGTTTCGACTGGGGCCGGTGAACCTGAAGATCAATCAGGGTGACATTGTGTTTATCGTTGGCGAAAACGGCTGCGGCAAAACCACCCTGATCAAACTGCTGCTGGGTCTGTACGCACCGCAACAGGGTGAGATTCGCCTCAACGGCAAGGCCGTTGACGCCCAAACCCGTGACGACTATCGCCAGCTGTTCACCACCATTTTTGCCGACTACTACCTGTTCGACGACGTGGTGCAGGGCGACATGAAAATCCCTCAGGACGCCGAGCAATACCTCAAGCGTCTGGAAATTTCGCACAAGGTCAGCATCACCGACGGTCAGTTCAGCACCACCGACCTCTCCACTGGCCAGCGCAAGCGCCTGGCGCTGGTCAACGCCTGGCTTGAAGAGCGCCCTGTGCTGGTGTTTGACGAATGGGCGGCCGACCAGGACCCCACCTTCCGGCGCATTTTCTATACCGAGCTGCTGCCGGATCTCAAGCGACTGGGCAAAACCATCATCGTGATCTCCCACGACGACCGCTATTTCGACGTCGCCGATCAACTGGTGCGCATGGACAGCGGCAAAGTCTCTACAGCACTGGAAACAGCCTGATATCGGCACCGCTGCCACAGCCTGTGGTAGCGGCAACCGGGGCTGCAAAAATTAAATTTCACAAATACAGGAACTTCATTCCGGTTTCTTAATCGCGCTGCGTCTAATAACTATTCCCATTAACAAATAATAATTCCCCCTTTGGAGCCTAGGCACGCAATGCAACGACCACACTTGAGCCGGACCCCCCTTTCGATTGCCACCCAACGCCAGACGGTTCGCCAAACCTTGCTGTCCAGTGCTTTGGTTGCCTCGGTATTATTGGGGTCTTCAATGGCCCAGGCGGCTCCGGTTGCCTTGAACATTCCAGCGCAATCGTTGGCCAGCGCGTTGAATGAGTTTGGCAAACAAGCCAATCTGCAAGTGCTGTATAGCCCGGATCAGGTGCAGGGAATCAAGTCGCGTACCGTTTCGGGCTCGCTGGAGCCGGTCAAGGCACTGGAAACCCTGCTGCAAGGCAGCGGCATTTCGTATCAGCTCAATGGCGACACGGTGATTCTGAACGCGCCTCAGGGCCAGGGCCTTGAGCTGGGAGCCACCACCGTTTCCGGCCAAGGGCTGGGCACCTCGCTGACCACGGAAGACACCGGTTCATACACAACGGGGGCCACCAGCAGCTCCACCAAGCTACCGTTGTCGATTCGCGAAACACCCCAGACCGTTACGGTGGTCACCCGTCAGAACATGGACGATCAGGGTGCTCAAAGCATTGGCGACGTACTGCGCAATGCGCCGGGTATTTCCACCCAGGCCTATGACAGTGACCGCATGGAATATTCGGCCCGTGGCTATGCCATCACCAATTACCAATACGACGGCGTCAACTCGATGTATGACGGCGTGTTTGATGAAGGCGCCACCAAGGTCGACATGGCCTTGTATGACCGCGTTGATATCGTCAAAGGGGCCACCGGCCTGCTGTCCGGTTCCGGCGAACCTTCGGCGACCGTTAACATGATCCGTAAAAAACCGACCCGAGAATTCAAGGCGTCAATTACCGGAAGCGTTGGCTCGTGGGACAACTACCGCACCGAAGGCGATATTTCCGGGTCGTTGAATGACGATGGCAGCGTGCGTGGACGACTGGTCGGGGTGTATCAGGATGCTGATTCGTATATCGACCACTACTCCCGAAAGAATGACGTGTTCTACGGCATCATCGAGGCCGACCTGACCCCGGACACGACCCTGACGTTTGGCATGGATTACCAGAACATCAAGCCCCGCGGCTCGTCCTGGACCGGTAACCCGTACTACTTCTCGGACTACAGCAAAACTGACTTCAGCCGCTCGTTCAACCCGGCTACCGACTGGAGCCGTCGCGATGTTCAGGCGCAAACCACGTTTGCCTCCCTTGAGCACCGCTTTGCCAATGACTGGAAAATCAAAGGCACGCTGAACCAGCAAACCAACGACCATGACACCCAATTGGGCTCAGCCAGTGGCGGCACGCCCAATCCAGTCACCGGTGACGGCATGTTCTTCTACTGGGGCAAGTGGGAAGGCCATCGCGTGCAAACCACTGCCGATATCAATGCCAGCGGCCCGTTCACGCTGTTCGGCCGCGAGCATGAACTGGTCGTGGGCGTTACCTCGCAAGACTCCCGCCAAACCGGCGCAACCTTCGACGGTAGCCTGTTCGAAATGGTGCCCGGGAGCATCTTTGACTGGAACGGCCATTACCCGGAGCCGGACTTCCCGAAAAACGGCAAATACGAAACCAACCAGAACCAGAACAGTGCCTACATGGCTGCGCGCTTCAAGCCTACCGACGATTTGTCGCTGATTCTGGGCACCCGCGTCAGCGACTTCCAGTACAACAGCACCTACAAGTACTACGTGCAATCGAGCACGTTCAGCGATAACAAAACCACCTCCAAACAGCACGGTCGTGTCACACCGTATGCGGGTGTGGTGTATGACATCAACGACACTTACTCGGCCTACGCCAGCTACACCTCGATCTACAAACCAGTCACTGACCGCAGCATTTCCGGCACCACGCTGGCACCTACAGAAGGCAACAGCTACGAATTGGGCTTGAAGGCCGAGTACTTCGATGGCCGCCTGAATGCCAGCGTTGCAGCGTTCCGCACTGAACAGAAAAAACTGCCGATTCAGGTCGGCACCAACCCGAATACCAACGAGGGCATCTATGAGTCCCTGGATGGTGCTACCACCAAGGGCATCGAGTTTGAGCTGACCGGCGAAATAATGCGCGACTGGAACGTAATTGCCGGTTACACCTACGCCCAGACCCGTTCCGATGATGGCGAACGGGTGTATGGCTACCCGCTGCAAACCACCAAACCGGAAAACGTCGCCAAACTGTTCACCACCTACCGTCTGCCGGGCGTGCTGAACAAAGTCACCGTGGGCGGTGGTGTGAACTGGCAAAGTCCGTTCTACGGCCAGATCTACAACGATCCCAAGGGCGATTACGACATCATCGAGCAACACAGCTACGCGCTGGTCAACCTGATGACCCGGTACGAATACAATGAACACCTGACCTTCAACCTGAATGCCGACAACGTCTTCGACAAGAAGTACCTGTCAGGTCTGGGCAACTTCAACACCACGTACTACGGCGCGCCTCGCAGTCTGATGCTGACCACCAAGTACACGTTCTAAACGGATAAGTGTTCAACACAAAAGCCCCGGCTCAATGATCCGGGGCTTTTGCATTTCAGGGTTGCCACTGAGTCTTTTGGTGATCCAGCTTTCGGTCCAGAAAACTCGCCGCGCTGATCAACGCCAAATGAGTCAAGGCCTGAGGCGTATTGCCTAAATGACGGGCGTGACTGTCGAACTCCTCGGCGTACAACCCCAGCGGGTTGGCATAGCGCAGTAACTGCTCGAATTCCAGATGCGCCTTTTCAACCTGCCCGGCCCGGGCCAGACATTCCACGTACCAGAATGAACAGGCGGCAAAGGCCCCTTCTGTGCCTTGCAGGCCATCCATGCCACTGTCCTCGTTGCGGTAGCGATAGACCATGCCGTCACGCACCAGGGTTTTTTCTATGGCGGCCAGCGTGGCCAGCCACGCAGGGTCTGTGGCGCCGATAAAACGCACTAATGGCATCAACAACATTGAGCCGTCCAGTGCCGTGCCGCCTTTGTACTGAACAAAATGACCGCGCTCGGCGTTAAAGAAATTAGCCCATATATCGCTGTGAATTGCTTGGCGGGTGTCGTTCCACTGCGCGAATGGTGCGGGCAGTGAGCGCTTTGACGCCAGACGAATAGCCCGGTCGAGTGCTACCCAGCACATCAACCGGGAATGCAGAAAGTGATGTTTCTCACCGCGCATCTCCCAAATACCGACATCGGCCTGATTCCAGGTGTCGCAGACGTGATTCACGATTTGGGTCACATGCTGCCAACCCTCGTGACTGATCGCCTCTCCGTATTTATTGGTCAGGTACACCGCGTCCAGCAACTCGCCGTAAATATCCAGCTGCACTTGCTCAACGGCACCATTGCCGATGCGCACCGGCACCGACCCGCCGTGGCCAGATAAATGACCCAGGGTGGTTTCGGCCAAGTCGGTGCGCCCATCAATGCCGTACATGATCTTGAGTTTGAGCGGTTCAGCGCAGCACTCCCCTACTCGACCGCGCAACCAGCGCATAAACCCGTTGGCCTCCTCGACAAACCCCAGACGCATAAAGGCGTACACTGTAAAGGACGCGTCGCGAATCCAGGTGTAGCGATAATCCCAATTACGCTCGCCGCCGGGGGTTTCCGGCAAACCAAAGGTAGCCGCGGCGATAATCGCGCCGGTATCACGAGAGGTGAGCAACTTGAGGGCCAGCGCCGAGCGATTGATCATTTCTCGCCAGCGGCCTCGATAAGTCGATTGCGCTATCCAGCGGCGCCAGTAATGCAGGGTGCGCTGCAAGGCCAAATCACCCTCGCCGACTTTGACCCGTGGATCGTCGCCCGCGCCCAGTACAAACTCCGCGCTTTCGCCTTCTTTCAAGGTAAAGCGGCTACAGGCTGCTTGAGCCTCAATGTTCAAGGGCTGGGTGGAGGCCAGTCGCAGGGTCGGCTGGCCCTGTGCCTGAAAACACACATCGGCACCGTCCACAATGGCTTGAGTACCAGCCCGTGCATAGTCATGACGCACGGCACAGCGCAGGTCAAAAGTCGCGCTGCCGCTGATAACGCGCACCCGGCGCATCAACAGGGGCAACTCATCCTCATGGTCACTAACGGGTAACAGGTCCGTCACTTCGACCACCGCTTCCTGCGCCAACCAGCGGGTTTGCAGGACATTGCTGTCAGGCAGGTACATCTGTTCGCGGCGAGCATCCGGCAACTGCGGTGCCAACTGAAAAATACCGGCCTGGGGGGTGTCCAGCAGTGAGCAGAAAATGGAAGGACTGTCGAACTCGGGCCAGCAGAAAAAATCCACGCTGCCCCGATCATTGACCAACGCAGCGGTGCGCATGTCACCAATGATGCCGTGGGCTTCAATAGCGCTTTGCGATTGCTCAGAAAGTTTAACCATTGCCACGGAACTCCGGATAAAGGCTCATACCGCCGTCAATAAACAGCGTACTGCCGACGACATAGTCAGAAACGTCGCTGGCCAGCCACACCACAGCGTTGGCCACATCGTCAGCCTCGCCGACACGACCATAAGGAATCAGTTTCAACAATGCTTGCTCAGCAGCGCCCTGAGTGACTTCACGGTTGATCGCGGTGCGAATGGCTCCCGGCGCGATGCCATTGATGCGGATTTTCTGATGGCTGACCTCCTGCGCGAGGCTGCGCATCAGCATCTCGACGCCGCCCTTGGAGGCCGCGTAGTTAACGTGCCCGGCCCAGGGAATCAGCTGGTGAACCGAGCTCATGTGAATAATCTTGCCCGCCGCACAGGACACGCCGGGGCGAATGCCCTGGCGATTGAAGATCCGCAACGCGGAACGTGCACACAGGAACTGGCCGGTGAGATTGACCCCGATCACCGCATTCCATTGCTCCAGCGTCATATCGACCACCGCCGCATCTTTTTGCCAGCCGGAGTTGGCCACCAGGATGTCGAGGTAGCCGAACGCATCCAGGGTCTGGGCAAACAGTTGCTCGACATCCGCCTCTTTGGAGACGTCACCGGGCAACGCGATTGCCCTGCCTCCAGACTGATTGATCTCATCGGCCAACGCTTGGGCGGGGGCTGCCTGTGAATGGTAATTGAGCACCACCGCAGCACCTGCGCCAGCCAGTGCGCGGGCACTGGCGGCTCCCAGTCCGGAGCTTGCGCCAGTGACTAGAGCGACCTGTTGAGCAAGAGATATGTGCATGATTGCCAGTGCCTGTTTTGTGGGAGGGCCTTGACTGCTGACCGGCTCACGGGCGCAGGAGTTCAACCGCTGGGCCATCAATGAACGCCCTTTTGCGCATAACTGCTGTTCCCGTTCAGGCTTTAACCTCAGCAACAGCGCTTCGTATAGTGGCCTTCAGATCACCCACAAGAAGAAATCCTGATGAACAGCCTGACTGCGCCGCTGCAAAACATCGATGTCATAAATGCCGAACGGGACGCCGAGTACTTTGAGTACAGCAAGGCAGCCAACCCCATCAGTGCGGGATTGATTTCCCGTATTCCTTACCAGAACTTTCCGTCTTCTTTGTATGACTCTGGCCCCAGCCGTGTGGTGCCGCTGGATTTGAGCGAAGCACTCGGTTGCGAAGGCCCGGCGACCGGGCCAGGGTTACTGGCCAGTTTTATCCGCCTCAATGCCGGTGACACCCTATGCCTGACCCCCACTGCCACCTCACAAGTGCTGTACGTGATCGCAGGCCAAGGCTCGCTGGGGCAAGGCAGCTGTTCGTTTGAATGGGAAAAAGGCTGCTTTATCGCCCTGCCGGGTATGGAGTCGGTGCAACTCACGGCCAGCGCAGATGCCCGCTTCTATTACGTGCATGACGAGCCGTTGTTGCGCTACTTGGGCGTGGCACCCACCCGGCAATCCTTTAGCGCGACCTTGTACCCCGCACAGAAAGCCAACGCCAAACTGCGCGAAGCCGCCGATGATCCCCGCGCGCAAGATCGCAGCCGTGTCAGCATCCTGCTGGGCAACCGGCACTTCCCGCAGACGCGAACCGTGACGCATGTGCTCTGGGCCATGTACGGCATCTTGCCCGCAGGCTCGGTGCAAAAACCCCATCGCCATCAATCCATCGCCCTGGACTTCATCATCGACTGCCCTGCGGGCTGCTACACACTGGTCGGCAGCGAGATTGATGAAAATGGCCAGATTCGCAACCCGACCCGCGTGGACTGGGCACCGGGGTTAGCCTTTGTCACCCCGCCGGGTTACTGGCATGCGCATTTCAATGAATCCGACAGTGAAGCGTTCTTGATCCCGATTCAGGATGCGGGCTTGCAAACCTATCTGCGCGCACTGGATATCCGCTTCAGCTAACGCTGCCAAAACGCCGGGCTGCCCACCTGCTCCACCATAAAGTCGATAAAACAGCGCACTTTGGACGACACAGTGCGCTTGGGCGGATATACCAGCCACAGCGCCGCAGGCACCTGTGTCGCCTGCACCCGCCAATCAGGCAGCCAGTTGACCAACTCGCCTCGCGCCAGCTTTTCGGTCACCAACCAGTCCGGCAACAGCGCAACGCCCAAGCCCTGTTCAACGGCCAGTAACTGCGCATCCAGCTCATTGATACGCAGCGGGCCGTTGATTGCGACTCGCTGCATGGCTGGGGCAAGGCCTTGGTGCGCGACAAAAAAAACCTCGTTGGGCAGATTGCCATTGAGCACTACCGGCCCCAATGCTTGCGGGGTATCGGGGGCGGGATGCTGTTGCGCATAGGCGGCACTGACACACACCAGCGTGTGCTCACTGGCCAGTTTGCGCGCCTTGAGGCTGGAGTCGGGCAAGGTGCCAATGCGTAATGCCAGGTCCACACCGGTGCTGATGAGGTTGACGTGGTGTTCGTCCAGGGTCAGTTCCAGGTGCACCTCTGGATACCGAGCCGCAAAAGCCCCCAGCAGCGGCACAATGTGATGCCGGGCAAACGCGGGCGGCACAGTCAGTTTGAGCACACCCCGTGGGCGCTGATTGAGCGAGGACGTCGCCTGTCGCGCTTGATCCAGCTCGTCCAGCACACGCAGGGCGTGAAGCAGGAAGGTTTCACCGCCTTCCGTCAAATGCAGCGTGCGCGTTGAACGGTTGAAAAGGGCAATGCCCAGATCCTGCTCCAAGTCTTTGATGTAGCGCGACACCGTCGAGGCTTTGATCGACAGCTTTTCAGCGGCGCGGGAGAAATTATTGGCGTGGGCCGCTTCGACAAAAGCGTTCAAGGCAGCAAAGTAGTCCATTGGCGGCACACATCCGAGAAAAGTCCCTGAAGGCTATCAGAGCCGAGTATTAGTGAGTCAAACCAAATCCCACTACACTGGCTTCTTTGCACAATGGCGCGATCATGGACCTCGACCTGGCCCGTACTTTCCTCGAAATCGTTCGTAGCGGCAGCCTCGCCAGCGCGGCCGAAAAACTTCACGTCACCCAGACGGCCGTTACTGCACGGGTGCAAAAGCTCGAAAGCCTGCTCGGGGTGACGCTGTTCGTGCGTAACCGCGCCGGCGCCAAACTGACCCCCGACGGCGAAGCGTTTGTGGTGTACGCCAACCAATTGCTGCAAACCTGGGAGGCAGCCCGGCGCGATTTACCTCGCCCCGAAGGCTTGCACCAGATGCTGCATATCGGCGGTGAAGTCAGCCTGTGCAACCCGTTGATACTGGACTGGGCCAAAACCGTGCGCCAACACCTGCCAACCCATGCCCTGCGCGTGCAGATTCGCGACTGCGAACAGTTACTGCGCCAAGTGGAAATGGGCCTGCTGGACGCGGCGCTGGTGTACCAGCCAGCGTACTGGCCGGGTGTACAAGTGGAGCAGTTGCTGGAAGAAAAACTGATCCAGATACGTCGTCCCGATCTTCCTGAACCCTACGTCTATGTGGACTGGGGTGACGAGTTCCGTCAGCAACACGATGCCGCCCTGCCCGACAAAGCCCGTGCCGCCATCAGTTTCAATCTGGGGCCGGTGGCGCTGCACTACATTCTGGATAACGGCGGCAGCGGTTACTTTCGTACCCGGGTGGTTGAAAGCTACCTGGCCAGCGGCGCTCTGGAGCGCGTGCCAAAGGCCCCCGAATTCACTTATCCGACCTATCTGGTGTATTCACGCGAACGCGACAGCCCCGCCTTGCAGCAGGCCATCGTGTTATTGCGCGAAAGGGTCAAGCACGACAGCGATTGGTCACAGCGCTGGGGGGCCGAAATTTAAGCGTATCTGACACAGATGAAAGCTTTCAGCTTTGCGGCTGATCCCTTAGTCTGCGTGCGCAGAACATCGCACAAAAACAATACAGGTGGCCCATGACCGACCTTACTCGGGCCAGCGACAGCTGGCTGACATCCTTGCCCCATCAACAGTGGCTGCACGATCAGGGGCAGACACTGCTGGACTTCGCCAAAGCCTCGCGCGTGCCCCTCGGGTTTGCCCAGCTCGACCGCTTTGGCCGCCGCGCAGACACGGCCCCAGCCGACACCATCACCACCGCGCGCATGGTCCACAGTTTCTCGCTGGCCCATATTCAAGGCCTGCCGGGTTGCGCCCCCTTGATCGACCATGGGCTGGCAGCACTGGCCGGTCCTCTGCGTGACCCCGAACACGACGGCTGGTTTGCCAGCCCTCACGCGCAGGACGGAAACACCCGCAAAGCCGCTTATCTGCATGCCTTTGTTGCCTTGGCAGCCAGCTCCGCAGCGGTGGCTGGACGCGGTGGCTCCGCTGAATTGCTGGGCGATGCGGTGGCCATTCTTGAGAACCGCTTCTGGGCCGAGCACGAGGGCGCCTTGCGCGAAAGCTTTACTCGCGACTGGAGCGATTGCGAAGAATATCGCGGCGCCAACAGCAATATGCATGGCACCGAAACGTTTTTGGCTCTGGCCGATGTGCTTGACGAAGACCTGTGGCTGGACCGCGCCCTGCGCATGGCCGAACGGGTGATTCACCAGCACGCCGCTAACGCCGACTACTTGCCCGTCGAGCATTTCGATGCACACTGGCACCCTTTGCCCGACTATAACCGGGACAACCCCGCGGACGGTTTTCGGCCCTTCGGCAAAACACCGGGTCATGCGTTTGAATGGGCCCGCCTGTTGCTGCACCTTGAGGCAGCACGCCTGCAGCGCGGTCTGCCCGTGCCTGAATGGTTGTTGGGCGATGCTCGCCAGTTGTTCGCCAGCGCGTGCCAGTTTGGCTGGAATGTCGATGGCAACCCCGGAGTGGTGTACACCCTGGACTGGGACAACCGCCCGGTGGTGCGCGAACGCCTGCACTGGACGCTGGCCGAAGCCTCGGTAGCCGCGGCAGCACTATTGCAACGTACGGGTGAATCCCTATACGAAGTCTGGTACCAACGCTTTTGGGACTACATCGACCTGCACATGATTGACCGCCAGTATGGCAGTTGGCATCACGAGCTGAACCACGACAACCTGCCTTCTGAAACGATCTGGCCCGGCAAGCCTGATCTGTACCACGCTTACCAGGCCACGTTGCTGCCGCGCCTGCCATTGGCTATCAGTCTGGCCAGTGCGTTGAAATTGCGTCGCTGAATCACAGGCCGAGCAAGAGTAAAAACAGACCGCCTTGCAGCATTTTTTTGTGAAAAGTACAGGGGCTGCCCAGCAGTACTTGCTGCGCGGCCTCGAGCTGCCCTGAACGGTGCAGCGCGACGGCATGCAACGTCGCTACCGGGGCCTTCAACACCCCGGCAACCCGCTGCCAGGCAGCCAAATGCTCGGGGTTTTCAACTAACCAGGCCTTGAACACCTGACGCTGCGAAGGGCAGGCATGCCCGGACTCCAGTCGCAACAGCCAATCAATGGCGGCCTGCGTCGTCGCATCAAGTCTGGCTTTGCCCATCGACACACACTGCGCAAAAGCCCTGCGCAACTCACGTTCGACGGTGCTCAACGAAACACCTAATTGGTCGGCAATGGCTTGCTGCGTCAGCCCTTCCAGACGGTTGAGCAAAAACGAACGTTTGACCCGCAAAGGCAAGCCTGCAAGTGCGCGGTCGATCTCTTCAATCGCATCGCGCATCAAGCGGGAGTCTTCGCCAGACAGGCCGCCGCGCCACCCCGCATCATGAGGGCAATCGTGACGTGTGAGCGCGGTGTCGGATTCCAGAGTGATAGGCACGATAATAATCAGACTCAAATAGCAATAAGTCGCATTATCAGCCTATCAACAGAAAATGCAATCTCGCGTGCGTTAAAGGAGCCTTCGCAGCACCCACTCTCCAACGTGAGCAAAACCCTCGCAGTCAGTGACGAGTTCACCTCCCGCTGGTGTGTTAGCGCCCGCCCCCCAGATCCAGAAAAGTGCCCGTGGTGTAAGACGCTTTATCCGACAGTAGCCAGATAATCGCTTCGGCCACTTCATCCGGGCGCCCGCCCCGGCCCATGGGGATAATCGGCTCGAGCTTGCTGACGCGACCCGGATCACCACTCAACGCATGAAAGTCGGTAAAGATATAGCCCGGCCGCACCGCATTGACTCGAATCCCCTCTCCCGCCAACTCTTTGGACAAGCCCAGGGTGAAGGTATCCAGCGCACCTTTGGAGGCCGCGTAATCGACGTATTCGCCGGGCGATCCCAGTCGTGCAGCAACCGACGAGACATTGACAATATTGCCGCCTTGCCCGCCGTACCGGGGCGACATCCGTAACACCGCATGCTTGGCACACAGTATCGGCCCCAGCACGTTGGTTTTCAGGGTGTGCATGACCCGCAGTTCAGACAGTTCATCAACCCGCGATTTAAGGCCCACGGTGCCCGCATTGTTGACCAGCGCAGTGACCGGGCCCAACTGCTCATCGACCTCAAGAAACAGGCGGATGATGTCTTCTTCGTCGCTCACATCGGCGCGTATGGCGATGGCTTTGGCCCCCAAGCCACGCACCTGCGCCAGCACTTCATGGGCTGCTGCATCGTCAGCCAGATAGTTGATGCAAATCTTGTAGCCCTGCCGCGCCGCCAGCACTGCGGTGGCTGCGCCAATGCCACGGCTGCCACCGGTGATCACGATGACTTTGTCCATAAATACGCGCTCCCTCATCAACGGTGCAAATGTGGCCACCAGAATAACCGCGAACGCTTTGATTTGTCAGGAAGGCGTTAATTTGCTGTGGGACGTATGTTCCGCACGATGAATATCCACCATGAATTGCTCGGCAGGCCGGGGTTCGCCCAGCAAAAACCCTTGCAAGGCATCACACCCCAGCGTGGTCAAAAAGCTTTGCTGCATGTCGGTTTCAACGCCTTCAGCCACGATCCGCAACCCCAGCGCCTGGCCCAACGCCACAATCGCCGAGACGATGGCCGCGTCATCGCTGTCATGTTCCAGGTCACGCACAAAGCCTCGGTCAATCTTGAGCTCATTGGCCGGCAAGCGCTTGAGGTACATCAAACTGGAGTAGCCCGTACCAAAGTCATCGATGGACAGGTCGACCCCCATCTGCGAAAGCCGTTGCAACACGGTCATGCTCGCATCGGCATCACTCATGGCCGTGGTTTCGGTGATTTCCAGGGTCAAGCTGTTGGCCGGTAGCTGGTGACGCTCCAACGCCGAGACCACACTGTCCACCAGCCCCGCATAGCAAAACTGCAAGGCAGACAGGTTGACCGCGATACGCCAGTGGGTATATCCCTCATCGAACCAAAGCCGCATCTGGCGGCAGGCTTCATTGAGCACCCATTCGCCAATCGGAATGATCAGTCCGGTTTTTTCCGCCAAATCTATGAAGTGCTCCGGCAGCAATAACCCCTGCTGTGGATGCTCCCAGCGCAATAACGCTTCGGCGCCCACGGGCTGGCCACTGCCGGCGTCAAACTTGGGTTGGTAATGCAAGCGAAACTGCTTGTGCTCCAGCGCCTGACGCAAGTCTTGCAGCAGTTGCAGTTGCTTGCGTGCATTGGTGTTCATCGACACATCGAAAAAGCTGTAGCCATTTTTACCCGCGCCCTTGGCGTGATACATGGCCGCGTCGGCGTTCATCAACAACTCTTCAGCGGTCAAGCCATTGCCGGGAAACAAGGCAATTCCCACGCTCGCCGAAATCTGCAAATCATGCTCATCCACCCGGAACGCTTTTGACAACAAACTGACTTGGCGTGCCGCCACTCGCGGGGCATCGTCGGGCTCACTCAAGCGCACCAGCAGCACAAACTCATCGCCGCCAATGCGCGCCAATGTGTCCTGACTGCGCAGTTGCTCACGTAAACGCAAGGCGACTTCGCGCAACAGGCGATCGCCCAAATGATGGCCGAAGGCATCGTTGACCGGCTTGAAGCCGTCAAGATCGATAAACATCAAGGAGAACACACCACCTTGCTCAGTGGTTTCAGCCATCGCCTGGCTGATCCGGTCGGCCAACAGAATACGATTGGGCAACCCTGTGAGCGTGTCGTGCAGCGCCAACTGGGTCAATTCTTCATTAGCCTGGCTCAGGGAAGTGGCCAAAACCGCCGTACGTGCCTCAAGCCGCGCATCAAAAATCGAGGTCAGCAATGCAATGACCAATACTGCCAGACTGCTGATCAACACCAGGGTGTCCAGCCCCTTGCCACTTAAACCGTCGAGGGCAGCCCCACAAAAACTGCCCTCTGGAAAGTTAGCCGCCGCCATGCCGGTGTAGTGCATGCCAACAATGGCCAGCCCCATAATGATCGAAGCCCCAGCTCGCGCCAGACGGACATAAGGCATCTGTTTGCGCAGGCGAAAAGCGATCGACAGTGCAGCCGCCGAAGCGCCCACCGCGATCAACAGAGACAGACCAAATAACGCTGGATCGTAATCAATGCCCGGCTGCATGCGCAACGCAGCCATGCCGCTGTAGTGCATGGCGCTGATGCCTGAGCCCATGATCAAGGCACCCAATAACAACTGCAGCGCGGGCAAGCGTGGCTGGCTGACCAGCCAGAGGGCAAAGCCTGAGGAAAGAATCGCCACCAGTAATGACCAAAGCGTCAGCCCCAGGTCGTAGCCGAGCGTGATCGGTAACTCCAGCGCAAGCATCCCGATAAAATGCATCGACCACACGCCAAAACCCATGGCCAGTGCGCCGCCACCGATCCACAGGTACACACTGCGGCCACGCGCAGTGGCAATACGGCCAGTCAGATCCAAGGCAGTGTAAGAGGCCAGAATGGCAACGCAAAGAGAGATGAAAACCAGCGCGGGGGAGTAAGAAGCAGAAACCATGAGCGTTCTCTTGAGCATGTGGCGATTAGCCTGCATGCCCGTTAAAAGGGCGCGATTGTACTGCTTGCTCGCGCAAACGCACATAAAAGTCTTAACAGGCTTGAACACGCTCATCGGACATTGGCGTACCTGCGTCCCCAACAATAGGGCCTGTATGATCCGGCAATTATCGCTATGCTCATGGCCATGAGCCCATCCCCTGCGATTCGCCAGCCTTGCCCGCCCGGAGCCTGCATCTGCGAACGCGAGCGCCTGACGGACGCGTCTGACCCCGACCTGCGCATTTTGAGCCTCGATCGCCGGGCTGAAAAAGTGCTGATTGACCGATTGGAAAACATTCAAAGCCTCAGCGATCTGGAGCACATGCAGCGACGCATGCGCGATCAGTTAGGCATAGAAGTGGTCATCGAGCCGGGTTTCAATGAAGTACGCACCATGCGTGGCATCGCCATCAACGTGGCCGAACAGCCGGGGCTGTGCCGTAAAACCCGTCAAGCCATCCCCGCAGCCATCCGCAGGGCGCTGGAGAAACGCCCCGAGATCGCCTGGAAACTGCTCGACGGTCACGACCTGCTGCGCGATACCTGAAGGCTCCCCCTCATTCCTGCATGAACCTGTCTCAACTTCGTGTTGCGCCGGCCAACAGGTTCAGTACTTGCGTGAACAATCAGTCGTTGATGATGTTCCGAGCACCCGCTTTAAAAACCACTGATCATATTTGTTCAAATATGTACTAGACAGCTCACTTCAGTAAGAGAAATACCCTACATTTAAAACTACCTATTCATTCAGTCTCCACTGATCAGGTCGTTTTCGATGGAAAAGCTTGCGCTCGAAAAACCTGTCGACAGCCACGCACAGCCGGTCACTGCGCCAATGGCTGATTCAGCGAGGCAGAATATTCAGGGCGGCCCAGAACCTTTACATCTTCTAACGCGTAACCACACAGCCTCATCTGACCTGACCGCACCCGTGGCGATGATAGGGCAGCCGATGATCCAGGCCATGCTGGAGCACGTCGGTCAAACCCTGCTCGACTGGTGCTGGAAAGCGTTTGAACAACGCTACGCAGATCAGCTCACAAACCTGCAAATCGCTCGTGCCCTTTCCAGCCAGTTGCTGGATCCGCAGCTATCTCTCACCGCCAAATGCACAGCCCTGCTCAACGTGCTCGAAAACAGCTCGTTCATCGGCGCCACAATCAGGCCCTATCTCGACGTTGCCCGCCATCTCAAAACCATTCTCAGTGGGCTACAACAACCAGGCTCGGGCGTCATCAAACGTGGCATCGATACCCTGAGCAACCTGGTGGCGTTGCTTGATCTACCGGCAGCCCAACAGATGGCGGGAAAAGACACGCTTTCGCCTGTCCGCGATCTGTTAATCGGCGCTCTGGGCTGGGCCCAGACGTTACAACGTTTGAGCAATGCGTCCTGGGACTCCCCTCAAGCTTTCGCCGACAGCCTGCTGCAAAGCGGCGCCCTGCCCCCGTGGGTCACAGAGATCGTCGAGCAAGGGCAGAGGCTGTACGAAACCCTGAGCCGTCAGCTCACCGCGATTAAACACAAGGGGGAACAGCTTCAACGCCTGCGCGGGCTTCTTGATCAATTCAATCAAGCCACTGGCACTCAAGCCAAGTTTGCCGCGCTGCTCACACTGCTGCTCGACGAACAGATGCTGGGGCTGATCGAGCAATACGCCCCTGCGGCTATGGGGGATTCGCTGAAAGTCTACTCCCTGCTCAAACATGCCATCCAAGACGGCGGTGAGCAGGACACCACTGGCCTGCGCACCACCCTGCTCAGCATGGAGCACATCACCAGCCAGCCTTTTATCGACCGACTGGGCAGCGAGGCCGGCGCCGTCGGCCAAATGATGGCCGAGCCTCTGCGCAATGTACGCGCTGCACTTAGGGGGTCAGCCAGTCAAGAAGCGGCGTTCAACCTGCTGTTGGGCTTGAGCGACCCGAAAAAAACCTGGACGGATTTCGTCCTGGAAAGCTCTCGAGAAATATTGCTCCTGCCACAGGTCCAAGACCTCGGGGCTTCGTTTGCCAGCCGTTTCGCATGGCAAGCCCAAGCTATCAGGGCGCTCTACGCCGTACTGGACGACACCTTTTGGGCGCACTACAAAACGGCCGCCTGGGCTGAATTACCTGCACTGATCAGCGACACCGCGTTGCGTGATACGCAAAACCAACAATCACAACTGGCTCTCGCGCTGGCCGCCGCCAGCGGCATACCCGGCGAACACATACAGACGGTGTTCACAGAAGTGTCCAAGGTCTGTCGCTCATGGGGCAATGACTCATGGGCTGAGTTTTTACCCAAGGTGACGGGGTCAATTGAAAATCTGCTCGCCGTACTGGTTAAACATGGCCAGTTGCTGCCGACCTATGTGCAAACGCTGCTCGACATAGGCTTATGGGCCGCCAAGGGTATTTCTCGGCTACTCATGCTGCACGCCGTGTGGAAAGCAAAAGCAGACGACGAAGTCCTGGGTGAAGCAACCCTGGCACTGATACGCAAGGCGATCGAGGAATATGCCGGGGACAACGCCGCCTGGGCGTTTGATAAAGCGGTGATCTGGCTGCCCATGTTGCCCCCTTTGTACAAGGTGCTGGGCAATCTGGAGCCGATAAAAGAAGGCCAGCGCGTGCAATGGCTGGCGAACGTGCTAATGCGCCTGTACAGCCTCCCCGAGGCACAGACCAACAAGGACGTTATCTGGGTACGCGAACAGATTGAGGCCAAGGCAGAGCAATGGTTGGGGAACATTCCGGCGGCCTTGCTGGGCAACGCCATCGTGGAAGAGATCCAGTCGAAACCCGGATTTGACCTCACCCCGATGTTCACCCGGGCCGTTCAGTTACAAGGCTTGGCGTCTTATATGGCTGATTGCTTTGACAGCCTTACGAACACCCTGCAAGGCGTGGATGTCATGAGCGGCATACAAGCCGCCCTGAATCCTGCAGGGGTGCAAATATCCGGTCGCCAGCGTCCAGCATATTTACGAGACCTGACAACTTTTTATGCCGTACTGCCCGATAGTTATCCTCAACAGCCAATCAGCACTACAACGCAGAACATCGCACCAAAATTATGGGGAACGGGAGCAGGAGCAACCTTTTTAGGCGGCATTCTATTTACTTACTTTGCCTATAAAAATTTCCGCAAGGGCAATCAAACGCCGCCCCAAACGGAAGTTGAAATGGACAGCCTTATGGGTGGGGCTAATAACGTTCAAAATGTGGAAAACTCAGAATCGATTGCGACAGAAGAACAGCGTCTCAATGAGAGTCCATATAAACCGACGTCTGTTTTACTGAAACAAAAAAGTTCCCACTGGAAGAAAACAGGCGCACTGACGGCCATGGCCAGCTTGATGTTTGGCGCCAGTGCTTACTCGCTATGGAAAACTCAGAGCGCGCTTGCAGATAACACCGTGCGCGAAAAAATTAATAGACTTGAAGCACTGGAAGTTAAAGCTCGCGAGGACTTTTATGCGGGTAACACGCACACGTTATCGGACGATTTGACTCAGTTCCTTGAAACCCTGTCCACCTTTGAAAGCTTCGATGATGTCACCGTTCCACCGACAACTAATGCAGCACCCGAGATGGCATCTAACATGCCAAGGCCACCGCACAAGGCATACCAACAGCAGAGTGCTCAGAACGCTTTACCCGACCCGGCAGCTTATAACGACTCACTCAAGACATCAGCCAGAGTACGCCGGAGCACACCAGAAGGTCTGAACCCAGCACTCGGCATCGATAATGTACTGCCGCTGATGAAAGAGGCCCAGCTCCTTATCCAAACAATAATAGCGCGTACAGCCGAAGGCAAAACCCAACACGATCTGGCTTACCTGTACGGACGGTTCGGCGAGGTCAAGCTACAACTCAACGCACTGCGCGACTTCACTTCACAACTGACTCCCGACAGCAGTGGACAGCTGCTTACTAATCGCGAAGTATACGCCTACTACTTGCTTGCTGAAATGAAATCCTATTATTCAGAAGAGGACTATCAACTGTGGGGTAGATTTGCGCCCTATAGCAACATCGTATTTAACTATCAGAACACGCAGGGGCAATCACGAACAGCTTCAGCCCCATTGATAGACTTTCTGAATGGAAATATCCAAACCAAACTGGCGACACTAGGGGCCAATGGCTCATACACTTTCTCGGCAGAGCACGAGGACACTGCGGCGGCTCAACAACTGCGCTCGGGAACAGCCCATTACATTCCTGGAAACTGGACAAAAACACAAGAACTACAAATAGGGCGCTTCCAATCTCACGCGGGCGTTCCCGTTAGGATGCCCAGCATGACTGATGAAGTGACAGTGAGAACTCATCCGAAAAACCCCATGGAGCAATCTACAGGTACTGTCCGGGTAACTAAATTGACGCTCGACGATTACTTTACGCAAAAGTTCGCAAACGCTGAGTATGCTGACCCTTACGAAACTGAGGAAGTTATTTGGCCCCAGCACTATACCCCTCTCATGAAAGCATTGCTCAATGCACCCGGCTTCGCCCATAACTATACCGCGGGCCAACGGGCAATCGCGGAATTAAATGAACGACTGGAACAACTGAGAGCGCAGAAAATTGAAGCGTACGACAAGAAAATCAAAACGTACTCCGGTGATGACGTATTAAATAACAGTGAATTAATTACGCAATATAGTTGGCAAGATCTTATATTCGAAAACAATGGAACACCCATTGGGTTCACTGAAAGCGACGTTATTAATCGCGCCATTGCCAGCGTCGAGGCACGAATCGTCCACTATCAACAACAACGCGATCTACTTTCCAACGCCCCTGATTGGCAGCAAGATTATCAATCAGAAATAGAAAAACTCATAAAGACACTGAGCGCACTTCATCAAAAACAGGGCGACAGCGAACGCATTGAAGCCGAAAGCCTAAACGGTGAAGCGCTGTTTGACAAAGAGGTCGAAGACTTTGCCGCTGAATTGTGGACACAAAAAACATACCAAAACCCTCTTAAAGATCACCCACAGCTCAGTCAATTAACACCTCAATCGCTTCTCAGTGTTGCCCTCACACAAGGTTCTCAAATAAATCACATCTCTATGCCCTTTAAACGAATACTCGCTGGGGAACACTTACGTTGGGGCGCATCAGTCAATTCCTCCACCGTCGAGTGGCCCAGTGGCCTTATGGCCAATGACACGCTATTGAATAAGCTGATCAATGAGTGCACACGGTATCGTAAGTCCCTCGAGAGAGGACTCGAAACCGAAAATGCTTCCAAACGTATTAATATCCCAACGATCGACACCGCATTGCAGCAAGGCCTTGATAAGATCAAGGCCCAACAGTCACCTGCATTGAAAAAACAGGGCCCCATTAATTTAAGTGACACGGTGAATGTCAGATTCTATCCACTACCGAAATATTTTATAAGCAACGTCGAAGTGCTAACTGACGTGCTAATGAGCGACTCTTTGGTGAACCCTGATTTCAGGCCCGATCCCGCGCTGATCGTTAACCAGACATACACACTTAAACAAGTGATGGGCAAGGCGCCTGAAGCTAAGTACAGCGGAATGTGGGATTACAATACAATGCAAGTCGATACGGAAGGCAAATACCCCAAAGAATTCATCAAGGCACTACGAGAAATAGACTGGCAACGTAAGCTCGAGGCCGATGTCGATAAACTTCGCAACAACCAGCAATTAAAGGATGATTGGCGATTGGTTTTTAGCCCACTCATCTCTAAAAAAATTAACGCGACTGCGGGGAGTCGGGTCAATACGATCCAACTTAATAGTGTAGGCGTGCCGGGCGTCTATAAAATTGTCCACCCAAATAGAAGTATTGAACTTCATTCGATCTTCAACCCAACGGTCTGGAAATTTGACACTTCTCGAGATTTAATTAGGGCGCTGGATACCCTAGACAATAGTACCGAAAACAGCACAGAAAACAGCACCGGCAATAGTACCCCTACTCATTCAACCTCGCAGACACGGCCTGATACCGCCCAGCAAAATCACAAATTTTATACATGGCTAAATGAACACCAGGAAGATTATTATGTAGAAAAAAATACCGGCCGGAATTATATAACTAGCGTGAACCCCAGAGAAACGGAAAATGCCGATCGCGTGGCTGACCTTGCATTCGATCATCTCATGTCCAGTCTGTATAGCAATATCGACACGTGGTTAAAATCAGATTCTGAATTATACGCCCACCGTGCATTTGAATTCTTCGAAAAAATCGCTGCGCCATTGATCGGAGTATTAACCTACCCTATTACCGGCCCTATGACATTCCTCATAGCGGCAGGGCTTGCAGCAGTTCCCTTCGGCGAATTGGCAATCGCTGATACAAAAGAAGAGTTTAGAGAAACTGCCATCAACGCCGCTATCAACGCCGCGTTTGAACTAGGGACGGGAGTGGTGGCGGGCGGGTTGTCGAAAATTCCCGTGCAAAAAATCATAAAGGTAGCCACTTCGAAAAAAATCAAACCTCCAGTACCCGGAAAATCTGGTCTGCCAACGCCCGCTGCGCCTCTGCGCCTTGAACCCTATCGTCATTCAGCCGTAGGCAAAATTAACAATATTGAAGCGGGCACAGAGCACTACCTCACCAAGCTCAAAGAAAACAATACTATTCTCAATGGCATCGATCAACCAGACGGAAAATGCGCTAATTTGCTCAGTATTGTAGGCCCTCGAATCAGCCAAGCAGACATTGGCATGACGGATATCAAGTACAGAGGCTTACTTATTTGGAACAATGCGATGGAAATAATTCCCAGCAATCATTTCGTCGTGCTGGGAACTAAAAATGGAGAACGATACGTTTTCGACCTATCGGCTGCTCAATTCCACAACAAAGGTATGCCCGATCTCGACGGCCCGCTGATTCTCAAAGAGGCTGACTGGGTGCAAAAATACTCAAATGCCACCACCCGAAAGTTAATAAAATATAAAGACTTTAATGCGCCAGACAGTGCCACAAACTCATTCAGAAGCATGCCGGGTTTATTTTCCCCCAGTGACGTGATAGAGGATGGGGTCCTGCTCACTATGCCTCAATGGTACAAAACCCTTACCCACTGGAATCCAAACAGCAACTCACAACCTTTGAGTCAACTCGTTTATGGCAGTAATGCCGTGAGCGATGCGGCTCAAGCACTTAATGCAAGCACCAGTTCCAATGCCCGCTGGGACTATGCGATTGATGTACTGCGCGACGCTGATGTGCTCACTGCCACTCAGGCGCGAAAACTGACTGAAGGTTTAATAGAGGCTTCCAATAACAGAGGGTTAGGGAATTCCGGACGCATAGATAATCTGCTGTCAGACATCCGCACTGTAAATACAGCAGAGGGGCTTTTGCGTATCAAAAAAGGTGAGTTAGTGGTGTTTATGCAGGCTAACTCCGGTGCGCCCGCCGCAGAACTTCAACCTGTACATATCGTAACGTGCTTGGGCAACGGGCGGTTCGCCGGCGCGCAAAACAGCATAATCGACCCGGCACTAGGAGATCAAAAAGGCATTATAAATGCAGAACAATTCGGGGCCATTGGTTCGGCTGGTTTAACCCGCGCAGGGAGTGCACCCGGCGCACCAACGTTAGAGATCAAGGCAGGATTTCCAATGGGTTATAGATCACCTTATGCACCATCGCTTACAGAAGCGGCAGCTACCGCTGCTCGAATTGTCGACACAGATATATCAAGCGCGCAATACGTTAGCCGAACGCTTGAACTGTCAGGCGATCTGGCTTACGAGCAAGGGCAGGCGTTCAAAAATGCAGCCGCCGATTTAGCGAACCCATCCATTCAAGGCAGTAGAATAACCCTCGATAAAATAATGAATAACCCGCAAAAACTGACGAGCTTACAGGCATTAAAATCCGTTCCAAAAGGCTATATTATGGCTGCAACTTCGAGCGACTCCTACGCCAGCCACCTAATGCTAAGTCTCGGAAATGAAAAGTTCGCCACCTCTGGCCTGAGCACGCTGAGCCCTGATTTACCCCATGCAAACACTATCGTAACAGCTGAGCAACTCTACAGGTCGATGCAAGAAGGGAAGCTGGGCGGACTGGATTTACAATCGGGGGCCGTCAATTTGAATAATTTTAGAGCTGAGGCATTGCGAGTCGGCACTGCCCCTTCCTCACCATCAAAAAATCCTGCACAGTCCCCCTTCTCATCGAACTCAATTGCGCGGACCACAATTGTAAAGTTTCTGTTTAATAACCGTGAATACCAAATAGCCGTGACACAGTTGAATAACAATACAACGCTTTATTCAGTGGTTAATGATCCGGGAGTTGCAGTTTCTGTCAGCAGCCACGCTGAGTACACACCCAGGAGCCCTACCATGAAGGCTCCGACAGACATGAGCCTGGCGTTTCTGAGTCCACATAACAGGGCACTTCAAAATACTGGCGGCACCGGATTTTTTAATGTTCAAAGTGGCATGAACCCTCACTCAATTGTCTCCGATGGAGGGCGCACGGTTGTTTTCAGTCCTTATAAAGCGTCCGATTCTGCGCTGAAACCCCTCGTTCCACATACCCATAACACTTTCTTGTATGACGCTACGGGCTCAACGAAACCGGGTGAAATTATGGATTACTCCTTGAGCCATTTCCCTCAAGAAAAGCCTCAAGACATTATGGCCAATATTGCCTTGAATCGGGAACTCTTGTTACTGAATACCCCTAATATCAAAAAGACTGACTATCTCACCGTTGACCCATCGTCTAAACCCGTTTTGTTTTCGAGTGTCATTACAGAACTGCGGCAGTTACCCGTACCACCGCAAACAGTAACGGCTGTATTTTGTAGATCTCGTCGCCCCTCAACCACCTATTCGTACAACCCTATGGGTCAGAACAGTGGTGCTTCGTACGTCCTTAAAGGCCATCAAAATACGTACGACATAACGGGGTCGGAACCTAAATTGGTATCTCGAGTTTTAGTCACCTTGTCTCGGGTGGACACGTCTTTAAGCATCGATGAATCGAACCGCAACCGCGCCGCACAACAAGCGGCTAATGAGCGAGACACTACAATCATCGCCGGGCCCTTGATAAAGGATATATGGCAGAAAAAAGACATGTGGTTAAATGGCCTTGCTTTTTCTCAATTTGAGGCTCTGGATGATTCCGGAAGCATGCAGTTGGCCGACACTGCCTCAAACTTCATGACCCTCACTGCTAAAGACCCTATTGCCGCGGACCGCTGGTCACTTGAATGGTCAATTAATACCGGGCCACCCCAGGACCGCAAGGGCCGTAAGGTACATTCCACAATGGAGGGTGTGCTGGACAACCTAGGTGCAATACTGACCGCCCTCACTGCGGGCAATTGCACCTATAAGATTTCCACAGGTAACCAGAACCGGATCCTTGCTACAGGCTCAATCATCGATAAGGCATCTCTGGTATGGACGGGGAATTTGCAATATGGGGTTCTTAACTTGGGCATCCCTTCTGAGAATGGGATTTATGATCATAAGCTGCGTTCTTTAAAAGGTGAGAAGCTGATAGATTATTTCGGCATGTACATGTCTGCAAAAAACTTTGCTACCGGATACAATCCCACAGCGTTGGACATCGTGCACTTTCTGCTTAAATATCATGCCATCAAACACCCTGAGGGTTTAAAGTCCCCCGTCAGCCGCAGAAAAATAGAGGCGAAATTTTATGAGCTGTCCATAAGTCAACCGATCGCTGAAGTACTCGCCTACATGCTGACGGCCAATGAGAGCAGTATCACCATTGCTCCCGGCTCATCTCCCTTCTCCGGCAAAGAAATTTCAATCTTTTTGCGCACCCTGACGGAGAGTGTATTCAACACATTGAAGTTCGTCGTTAACGATGATGGCTTGCACCGCTTATCCATGGCAGGCCGTTTTGAATCAGACAAAAACAGATTGATAAACACATGCAACGTACGCCCGGAACTGGCTGCATGGTTAATAGCTATCCGCTATATGGATGCAGATATTGACAACATTCTTGGCCGAGTGAAGCTTGGCTACAAAGCCACTACCATTATCGACAATAAAGCCAAGCATTTTGATGAGATAGGAATGATCATTGCCGCAACAGATGCAAACGGTGGTGTCACCACACTCACACGTGACAACCGCGCCAAGGTAAGCCTGTACAATGGCGACGTTCTTGTTTTTGAAAAAATCTATGAAATACCACCCCGCTTTCGCGGCTCCATGATGTCACGTTACATCGCCAATGCAATCAACGTAGACATGAACAAGATAGAGTTTAACAACGCCGCTCTACGCCCATCGAGCATCGTTGCCGGTCAGTTCAAGACATATGATATCAACGGGGGCAAAAAAGTTTACGGAGTTGTTCCAAGCTATGAGCCAGCAATTTATATCTATAGCGATCTCAACCAAATAAATCCGGGCAACGATTTCAGAGTGCAGGTGGTTTTCTTGTAACGCCGCAGGCAGGCGGATGATCTGCAGTCAGCTACTCCATGCCCTCTCCCTCGGCAATTTTATCGACGAAGCCAGCACCCGTTTTCAACAATGTCTTGTCTTGCGCCCAATAATTCTTTATAAGCCCGGTTTTCAAACCAAATAGAGTCAACACATGAGTACCGGATTCACCGAGGACGAAATGCGCAGAGCACTGGGCCTTGATCTACCTGCTGCGGCCCCTTCTGCACCTGCCCCTGTCCCGGCTGCCCCACCTGCACCCACCGTCGAGACACCTGTCATCGCCAAAGCCGCACCTCGTGCACCGGTAAAACGCCGCGGCCCTGTGCTGCGCGTCAGTATGCAGGTCAGTAAAGTGTTCGACGGCGAAGAAACCCTGTTCGTGCACGACTCCAAATTGTTAAGCCGCTTTGATGCCGAGCAGGAAGCCAAAAAGGCGCTGGCCAAAGCCGGTTATAAATACTTTGTGGTCGACTCTATCGTTCAGGTTGACTGATCGACGCCCACCCGACTCTGCTTTTATGACAGGCAGCGCCAAGGAAACCGCCCATGCAAAATCTCCCCCTGAACGCCGCTGAATTCGACCTCATCGACGAAACCCTGCTCAAATACGGCGACGACAATTCTGTGCTCAACGCGTGTGAGCTTGACGGCTACTTCACCGCGTTGGTTTCAAGCCCGACACAGTTGGACATTGCCCAATGGTTCCCGGGAATCTGGGGTGGACAGAACCCAGACTGGCAAACCACAGACGATGCCAAGCAACTGATTGAGTTGAGCGTGCGCCATATCAACACTCTGGCCCGCCAGTTGGCTGAACACCGCAGTGCCTTTACCCCGCGTTTTGAACAAACCGAGCATTTGGGGCAAACCGTCACACTCGCTGAAGAATGGTGCTTCGGCTACTTGCGTGGTGTCGCGGTGGCCAACTGGTCACCCCTGCCCGCAGAACAGGCGGCACTGTTGCAAGCCATCAGCGACTGCGCCGAGCAGGACAATTTTGAATTGCCGCATGACTTGGATGTGGCCGCTCACCAGCAACGGGTTGCAGCCCTGGCACCGGCTGCACTGGCGCTGCACAGCTTTTGGATGAGCCAGCGCTAAATGAGCACCCTTACCCACTTCAATACGCCACCGGGCGAGGCGATCAACAGTCAGATCCTGCAACTGGTGGTCGATCACCTCACCGACATCAGTGCGATGGAAATTGCGCCGAGCAATCTGCTCTACAGCATCTACCAATATGCCATCGGCTTTGAAGTGCATCTGTATCTGCAAGCGCTCGGCGGGGCCAAGGGCATCGCGGTCGAGCTGATTGTCGCCACCGACGAACACGACCCCGACACCGTGACCGGCTTTGCCCTGTACTTACCGGTCAAGGACGATCCACACGCCTGCGGCATTGCCTACATGGCCGAGCGCGCCAGCCACCGACACCTGGGTGTCCTTCAGGCACTGGTCAACGACGTCGTGCGCCGTTACCCGCACACTGAACTGACGTGTAGCGTAAGCAAAGTCGGCGCTTTCGAAGCCATGGGTTTTCAAGTCATCGGCAGTCGCGGCCCGCAAGTATTGATGAACACCCTCGACCACAGCAGCGACGGCTTGATGGGCGTCCTCGATGTCGCGCCGATCTACAGTTCGACCGAAGTGCGGCAGATTCATACGTACCTGCTGCAACGCAACGGCAAAAAAGCCATGCTCGATGCCGAAAAGAAACGTGATCGGCAAATTGATCAGCTGACCGCCAAGGCCAAAGCCTTTGTGGCCGAGCGTCAAGGCTAAAAAGCCCTTGCCCCTGCCAGGGTGAAATAACGCATGATAGGCGCCTTGCTTCAAAAGGACTCTTTTATGCGTTATACCCCCCTGACTGGCCTTTGCGTCTTGACCCTGACGCTGGCGTTTGCCGCTCCAGCAATGGCCAGTGAAGAATCGCAACTCATCTCATCGATCAACGCCTGGCGCAGCCAGAGCCAACCGTGCGCAGGCCAGTCTTCGCAAGAACTGCCGCCACTGACGGCGGACACACGCCTGATATTGCCCGTAACGGGCTTTGGTAATTTGCAGGACGCTCTCAAGCAAGCCGCCTATCCGATGGTCAGCGTGCAGGCCATTAGCCTGTCCGGCCCGCGTGATGCGCAAGCCGCGATGAAGGCTGTTCAAGAAAGCTTCTGCCGCGTCGTGCTCGACCCGCAATTTGTCGATATTGGCATCAGCCACGATCAACGAGACTGGCGCATCGTACTGGCTCGCCCTCTGCTCGCCCACGGTTTAGGCGACGCACAGGCTGAGGGCCAGAAAGTGCTTGAACAGATCAACAGCGCCCGCAATCAACCCCGTCAATGCGGCACTCAGGCTTTTGTTGCCACGACGCCATTGACCTGGAACGCTACATTGGCAACCGCCGCCGAGACCCATACACGGGATATGGCCAATAACAATTACTTTGATCACAAAGACCGCGAGAATCACACGCCGGGCGATCGTGCCGAGCTGGCCGGTTACAGTGGCCAACAGATCGGTGAGAACATCGCCGCCGGTCAAGACACCGCGCGCAAGGTCGTTGATGGCTGGCTGGCCAGCCCCGGTCATTGCGCCAATGTGATGAACCCGCAGTTTCGCGAGCTGGGCGCGGCCTATGCGCTAGACCCAAAAAGTGACGCAGGGATTTACTGGACGGCCTTGTTCGGCACCCAGTGAATCAAGGGGAGGTAATGCGAGGCGTTAAAGCGAGGTCATACGCTAAAAGCAGCCCCACCCGACAGCGTCAGGTGGGGCTGTTTTTTTACAGCGCCATGTCGGCCGCTGGATTGCTTGGTGCAGGCGCGGCCTGCTCAGCAGGTGCTTCTTGGGCAGCCGTTGCAGCCGGGATAACCGGCGGCGGAGTCAGTTGCAGAACGTCGGCGGTGTACGCCCACTCCTGTGCAACACGCTCAGGCGAACCGTTCAGCTTGGTGCCGTAGCTCGGTACGATCTGGTGCAGCTTGGCTTGCCACTCGGGCGTCGCCACCTTGTCCTTGAACACGGTTTCGAGCACGGTCAGCATGATTGGCGCAGCGGTAGAGGCACCTGGCGATGCGCCCAACAGGCCGGCAATGCTGCCGTCCTTGGCGCTGACGATTTCGGTGCCCAGTTTCAGCACGCCGCCCTTCTCTTCGTCACGCTTGATGATCTGCACGCGCTGACCGGCTTGCCACAGGCGCCAGTCTTCAGTCTTGGCGTTCGGGAAGTACTCTTTCAGTGCATTGAAACGGTCTTCGTCCGACAGCATCAACTGACCGGCCAGGTATTCAACCAGCGGGTATTGTTCGATACCGACTTTGGTCATTGGCCAAATGTTGTGAGTCGTGGTGCTGGTCAGCAGGTCGAAGTACGAACCTTGTTTCAGGAACTTGGTCGAGAACGTTGCGAACGGGCCAAACAGGATCACGCGCTTGCCATCGAGCACACGGGTGTCCAGGTGCGGAACCGACATCGGCGGCGCGCCAACCGACGCTTTACCGTAGGCCTTGGCCAAATGCTGCTCGGCAATGGTCGGGTTATCGGTCACCAGGAACGAGCCGCCTACCGGGAAGCCTGCGTACTCCTTGGCTTCAGGAATGCCGGACTTTTGCAGCAAGTGCAAAGCACCACCGCCTGCGCCGATAAATACAAACTTGGCGTCAGTGGCAGTTTCAGTGCCGTCTTTCAGGTTTTTGTACACTACATGCCAAGTGCCGTCTTCGTTACGCGTGATGTCTTGGACTTCACTCGACAACTTGAGCGAGAAGTTAGGCTGGGCTTGCAGGTGAGCGGCAAACTGACGGGTAATCTCGCCGAAGTTCACGTCAGTGCCGATCGGCGACCAGGTGGCCGCCACTTTCTGGTTCGGGTCACGCCCTTCCATCATCAGCGGAACCCACTTCTTGATCTGAACCGGGTCTTCGGAGTACTGCATGCCCGCGAACAACGGGCTGGCTTGCAGTGCCTCATAACGCTTCTTGAGGAACTTGATGTTGTCATCGCCCCACACAAAGCTCATGTGCGGCGTGGAATTGATAAACGAGCGCGGGTTTTTCAGCACGCCGTTTTTGACCTGCCAAGACCAGAACTGGCGAGAAATCTGAAAGGCTTCATTGATCTCAATGGCCTTCGGAATTTCAACATTGCCGTTCTTGTCTTCCGGGGTGTAGTTCAGCTCGGCCAGTGCCGAGTGACCCGTACCCGCGTTATTCCAGCCATTGGAGCTTTCCAGGGCAACGCCATCGAGACGTTCAATCATCTCCATGGACAGACCCGGTTCCAGCTCATTAAGCCAGACCCCAAGGGTGGAACTCATGATGCCACCGCCGATCAGCAAGACATCAACGTGTTTGGTTTCGGCAGCGTGCACGGAGCTAAGCCCCATGCTCAGCGCCAAGCCCAGTAGCCCCTTATTCATTTTTTTTAACATGTTGTCATACCTAAGATAAAACGCCGCCTGCCCGATACCCTGGGCAGACATAAGAGGCCCCTACACACTCCGGGCCTCGCTTTTATGTACCTTGGGCGCTGATCTCTTATTGGTTTTGGCTTCAGCTACTTGGGTGACATTTATGCTGTGGATCACGCAATTCCATTGCGCTGCAGCCACGCTCAACTCCCTGCCGAGCACGTGCGCGAGCCTTGAAATCCAAGGCGCCCAGCGCAAGGCCGCGACATATTACCTCAGGTGGGACTTTTGACGAAAACGCAATTACACCAAGGTCGTGATTAACCGCGGGCAACGCTTGTCGTCGAGCATATGGGTATAATCGCGGCTTTGCCCCGCCCGCCAACAGGATTCACCCATGTCTTTAAGTACCCGTAATCAGGCCCAAATTGAACGACGCCTGGTTAAATCCCTGACCGAAGCCTGCGAAAAGGCCAAAGGGCAAATCAACGGCTTTGTCTGGCTGACCCACGTGGTCGACTACGCCGCCTTCCCTGCCAGCCTCAAAATCGTATGGGTGTTCGACACTCAGGTCAGCAAAGACTTCGCCCTGGCGGATGGGGAAGCCAGTTATATGGCCGAACTGACTGAAAAAGCACTGAAGAATGCGCAAGTCAACGTGCGCAAGGCCGCCGCCCACGTGTACTTCGATTCCGAAGAAGAATGCCAGCGGGCCTGTGGCGGCGACTGGCCCAAACGCCTGTCGCATAAACGCTGAATGGCCAAGGACATCGAAAACCCGTGTATCGCCGTGTGCCAGCTAAGCGGCGACCTGTGCATCAGTTGCGGGCGCAACAAAGAAGACATCCGTAAATGGAAGCGCATGAAGCGGCCTGAAAAAATGGCCGCCGTGCAACGCGCGACGGCTCGTCTTAAAAGCCTTCAGAAAAAGAACGCTTAAGACAGGTATTTGCCAAACCAGCTGAGCGTCCTGTCCCAGGCCAGCGTCGCCGCGGCCTCGTCGTAGCGAGGTGTGGAATCGTTGTGAAAGCCATGATTCACGCCAGGGTAAATATAAGCCTCGTACGTGACATTATTGGCTTTCAAGGCTTGCTCATAAGCTGGCCAACCTTCATTGATGCGTGTATCCAGCTCAGCCAGATGCACCATGACGGGCGCCTTGATGCGGCTCACATCGCCAGCGTCGGGTTGGCGACCATAAAAGGAAACAGCCGCGCCCAGTTCGGGATAAGCCACCGCCGCCGCATTCGCCACTCCGCCGCCATAACAAAAACCGGTAATCCCGACTTTTCCGGTGCTAGCCTCATGCTGCATCGACCATTCAATGGCCGCAAAAAAATCGTTCATCAGCTTTTGCGGGTCGACGGTTTGTTGCAGGGCGACGCCCTCCTCATCATTGCCCGGATACCCACCCACGGACGACAGGCCATCAGGAGCCAGCGCCATATAGCCCTGTTTGGCCAAACGCCGCGCCACGTCTTCGATATAAGGATTAAGGCCGCGGTTCTCATGCACCACCACCACCGCCGGCACCTTACCCTTGGCGTTCGCCGGTCGAACCAGATAACCGCGAACCTGACCATGCCCTTTGGGTGAGGGATAGGTGATGTACTCGGCCACGATATCCGGATCAGTGATCGCGACTTGCTCAGCCAGGGCATAGTTGGGGCTAAGCGCACCCAACACCGACAAGGCACTGACCCCGGCCGTGAACACCGCTGCCCGGTCCAGAAATTCGCGCCGGCTGATGCGCCCGTGAGCGTAGTAGTCGTATAGCTCCAGCAATTGCGGAGCAAAGTCTTTCGCAGTTAGACGTGGCATCGGGGCAGATCCTCTGACAGCAGATGGTGCCCCTTGTATACCTGAAAACGAAACGTGCTGTCGCCTCAGTCCTTGCCCAGCACCCGGGCAAGGACCCGCGCCAATTGATCCGCAGAGTAGGGTTTGGCCAGAAACTCAAACGCAGAATATCCGTCCTCAGCCAGCTCTTCACTGTAACCGGAGGCCAGAATCACCGGCAGTTGCGCGCGGCGCCGACGCAACTCCCCGGCCAACGCCACTCCGGTCATGCCGGGCATGACCACGTCTGAAAATACCGCATCGAAGGCCATCGCCTCTGGCCCAATCATCAATAATGCCTCTTCGGCATTGGCAGCCCAGGCGGTTTCGTAGCCCAGGTCCTGGAGGATTTGATTGGCAAAACCGCCCACTTCCAGGTTGTCTTCCACCACCAGTACCCGGTATTGGCCCTGCGCGGCTGTTAGCGAAGCGGCTTCATGCACATCGCCCGGAGTGGGAATGATCGCTTCAACCTCCACTTGCGGCAGGTACAAGGTGAAGACCGAGCCTTGCCCGATCACGCTCGACACATCCACATCGCCACCCGACTGCTTGGCAAACCCGAACACTTGGGACAAGCCCAGCCCGGTGCCTTTTCCCACTTCCTTGGTGGTAAAAAAGGGCTCAAAGATATGTTCAAGGGTACGCGCCGAAATACCTGCCCCCGTGTCATGCAATGACACCGCAATAAACTTTCCACTGGAACCGGCATGCCCGCGGATAGAGGGCAGTGCTAGCCCCTGCTCAAGGCGCAAGACCAATTGGCCATGCCCCTCCATAGCATCGCGGGCGTTCAGGGCAATATTGACCAATGCCGTTTCAAACTGGCTGGAATCCGCCTTGATATGGCAGGGCTGGCCCGGCAGCTCGACATTGACTTGTATGCGTGCGCCGGTCAGCGCATCGAGCATTTCGCCGATGGAGCGGATGCGCTCTCCCACATTGAAGACCTGCGGGTTTAACGGTTGGCGCCGGGAGAAGGCCAGCAGTTGGCTGGTCAGCTTGCTGGCCCGATCCACGGTGTCCGAGACGGCATTCATATAGCGCGCCTGACGCGTAGCGGACAGGTTGGGCGTACGCAGAAAGTCCACCGACGCCCGAATGATAGTCAGCAGGTTATTGAAGTCGTGAGCCACGCCGCCGGTGAGCTGGCCGATGGCTTCGAGCTTTTGCGACTGGCGCAGCGCGGCCTCGGTATGCAACAGACGCGCACTGCGCTCCTCCACCCGTTGCTCCAGTGTGGTATTGAGCAGCTCCAGCTCAGCCAGACCGTCGCGCACTGCTGAATCGGCCCGCGCCCTTTCGATATGCGCCCATGACAGCTCGGTCACCTCGCTCAGTAACCCCAGCTCAAAGGGTGTCCATAACCGCGGTGTTTGATCATGAACAGCCATCAAGGCGGTCAAACGCCCACCTTTGATCAAAGGCAGGCAAATCGTGGCCGCAATGCCCATCCCTGCGAAAGTGGCAGCGGCCTGCGGCAAAAGATCCTTCGCCCGGTCATTAATGACCAAAGGTTGACCCGCACGCAGCCGACTGACCGCCATCTCGCCAAAGTCGCTTAAACGGTAAGCCCCCACAATGCTGGGCGTGCCTGGGACGGTCCAGTTGTCACGGATGAAAAACGCATCTTCGTCGGGCTCCATATCGGCGTAGGCGCAATGCGTCACCTTCAAGTACTCAGCCGTCAAACGCATGGTGGCGGCCAATATGCCTTCAGGCTCGGTGAGGTTGACGACCGCGGTGGCAATGGCATCGAGTACCGCCAGACGCTGGCTTAACAGAACAGTGGTGGTCGTTTCAGTGACCGTGTCCAACATGCCCACTACGTTGCCGTTGGGATCACGGATCGGGCTGTAGCAAAAGGTGAAATAGGCAGGCTCTGGCACTTGAGTGCGCTGAATCACCAGTGGGAAGTTCTCGATATAGGTGGCATGCCCGGCAAAGGCCGCATCGGCGATGGGCCTGATTTCATCCCAGACCTCTTCCCAGACATCACTGAATGGCCGCCCCAGCGCTTCAGGCTTGTCGCCCAGAATGGGCAAGAAGCCATCGTTATAAATCGTGATTAGCTCAGGGCCCCAGACAATTGACTTGGGAAAGTGCGAGTCGAGCATCAATAAAACCGTGGTTTTCAACACATCCGGCCAAGCGTGCAAAGGGCCGAGCGAAGTACTCGCCCAATCATGGCTTCTGATTTTGTCAGCCATCAAACCTTCACACCGAAGCCAATTGGCCATTTCACACGCACCTTGTTTGTCACAACTTGTTAAAAGGCTGAATCAATATTAGAGCAGGCCGCAACACTCTGCTAAAACACTGCCTGCGATACGACTGCTAAAACCTGCGCACGTTCGTCTGCAAGGCTGTTAAGTCCCACATCCCCACCTGCAGACATCCCTGCCCCCCCTCACTGAAGAAGACCCTGACGATGAGAATTGCCACTTTATTGCTATTAAGCCTGCTCACCCTGACGGCTCAGGCGGCCAACATCGGCGATCGCTTGGCACCCTGGACGCTCAGCGACCAGCACGACCAGCCCTACACACTGGATACCCAAGCCCGCGTTCTGCTGGTGGCGCGCAACATGGACGGTTCCAAACTGGTCAAGGCTGCCCTGCAAGATCAACCCAAAGATTACCTGGAGTCACGTCACGTCGTGTTTTTGGCCGACATTCAGCGCATGCCTTCTCTGATCGGCAAACTCATCGCCATCCCGGCCATGCGTGACTACAACTACCGGGTTGTACTCGACCGTGACGGCAAGATCGCCGCGCAATACCCCGGTGCCGAAGACAACGTACTGTGGTTGCAACTCGACAACGGGGTTGTAACAGCGCAAAAAGAATTTACCAACGCTGACGAGTTGCGTGAAGCACTGGCCAAGCTTCCCCGGTAAACACCCGCAGTCGCTGACCAAGGCTGCGACTGCAGGTCGAGGCTCAACGCAGTGGCGGTAAACCGTGTGCCGCCAGATCAAAGTCTTCCAGTTTGCGGATAATCTGATCCGCGTGGTGGTACTTGCTGTCCGCCATGGCTTCATCCGGCACAGCAATCGCCCTCATGTTGGCTGCCTTGGCGGCGGTCACACCGAAGGGCGAATCCTCAAATACCAGGCAATCTTCGGGCGCTACATCAAGGCGGCGGGCAGCGGTCAGGAAAATATCCGGCGCGGGCTTCGCGGCCCCCACTTCGGGGTCGTCAGCCGTGACGATGGCGTCAAACAACCCGAACCACTCGCCATGCAGGGTGGTTTTCTGCTCAAAGGAATGGGCCGATGAACTGGTGCCAACGGCAATCGGGATGTGATGCGCCTTCAAATGCCGCACCAGTGCTTCAGCCCCCGGCATCGACTGCGCCAAGGGAAAACGCGCTTTGAGCAAAGGCTCACGTACCGTCAGGAACTCTTGCGCCGTGATCGGCAGCTCCAGCGCCTTGACCAGAAACTGGGCCAGATCCAGTGCACCGCGCCCGATGATGTGCTGTTTGACACCCCAGTCGTAGGTGCGGCCATAACGCTCGGCGATTATCTGCGTCACCTCGGTGTAAATCCCCTCGGTGTCCAGCAGCAACCCGTCCATATCGAAAATCACCGCCTTGATCGGGCGAACAACCGTACGCGCAGCATTCATCACAACAGATCCATTGAGGTCGCTCAGCCAAAGCCGGTGACGTGGATGACAAAAAAGGATTCAGCACAATACCGGCCCAGCCCTTTCAAGAGCAAGGCGTTGCCCATGATGATCAGTGATGCAGCGCTCAAATCGCGGGCAAAAAAAAAGCCGCTATTGCTAGCGGCTTTTTTAACGTCTGGCTCCACGACCTGGACTCGAACCAGGGACCCAATGATTAACAGTCATTTGCTCTACCAACTGAGCTATCGCGGAATGGCGTCTATCTTACTGATCTAAAAAGAGAAGTCAACACTTCGAATGACTTCTCTTTGCAGTTTTCAGATCACCTGAACAATGGCGTCGGTAACCGCTTCAATGTTGCGTTGATTCAACGAAGCCACGCAGATGCGACCTGTGTCCAGCGCGTAAATACCAAACTCGCTGCGCAGGCGCGCCACTTGTTCAACGGTCAGGCCCGAGTACGAGAACATGCCGCGCTGGCGGGCAACGAAGCTGAAATCATGCTCAGGGGCTTTCTTGGCCAACAGCTCAACCATCTGCAAGCGCATGCCGCGAATGCGCAAGCGCATTTCAGCCAGCTCGGCCTCCCACTGGGCACGCAGCTCAGGGCTGTTGAGCACGGCTGCCACAATGCTTGCACCGTGGGTCGGCGGGTTGGAGTAGTTGGTGCGGATCACACGTTTGACCTGGGACAGAACGCGTGCGCTCTCTTCTTTGGATTCGGTGATGATCGACAGTGCGCCCACACGCTCGCCGTATAGCGAGAACGATTTGGAGAACGAACTGGAGACAAAAAAGCTCAGGCCCGACTCAGCGAACAGGCGCACCGCCGCGGCGTCTTCATCAATACCGTCGCCAAAGCCTTGGTAGGCCATGTCAAGGAACGGCACCAGCCCTTTGGCCTTGACCACATCCAGCACGTTCTGCCAGTCAGCCGGGGTCAGGTCAACGCCGGTCGGGTTGTGGCAGCAAGCGTGCAGCACCACGATGGAACCGGCTGGCAAGGCATTGAGGTCTTCAAGCATGCCGACACGGTTGACGTCATGGCTGGCCGCATCGTAGTAACGGTAGTTTTGTACTGCGAAGCCCGCCGTTTCAAACAGGGCACGGTGGTTTTCCCAGCTTGGGTCGCTGATGGCAACCACAGCGTTTGGCTGCAATTGCTTGAGGAAGTCCGCACCGATTTTCAGCGCGCCCGTTCCGCCAACGGCTTGCGTGGTAATCACTCGGCCAGCCGCCAACAAAGGGGACTGCGCACCGAACAGCAACGTCTGAACAGCTTGGTCGTAGGCAGCGATGCCATCGATTGGCAAGTAGCCGCGCGAGGCGTGCTGAGCAACCCGGATCGTTTCGGCTTCGACAACGGCACGCAAGAGTGGAATTCGTCCCTCCTCGTTGCAATAAACACCGACCCCCAGATTGACTTTACTGGTACGAGTATCGGCGTTAAATGCTTCGTTGAGGCCCAGGATAGGATCGCGTGGTGCCATTTCGACAGCGGAGAACAGGCTCATTATTACGGCGGCTCTGAATGGAGTATGGAGGGGGTGACAACGCTCCAGCCGATTGCACTAGAGCGGTGCACAAACGGGGAGCAAGTATAAGGCCGATCGCGAATCGGGCAACAGACTAATGTCGGTTTTTACCCAAGTATTTCAATTTATTGACAGGCCACTGGTCTAATTGCATTTCTCGGCCAACGTGGGGTGTCAGACGCTTGCCTTGAAACAATCAGCCATAGGCTCCATATAAAGCCGTATCCTGTTTTTTCCTGCGGCGTGCGTCGTATGCAGTCTTTCGCGTTTCTCTGCGGTCAATGCATGTAGAGAGGCGAACCCAGAGGTCAGATATGTCCGATTTTCAACTCGTTACCCGCTTTGAGCCCGCAGGCGATCAGCCCGAAGCCATCCGCCAATTGATCGAGGGCATTGAAGCCGGTCTGTCGCACCAGACCCTGCTCGGTGTAACGGGCTCGGGCAAGACCTTCAGCATCGCCAACGTGATTGCCCATGTGAACCGGCCCACGCTGGTGCTGGCGCCAAACAAGACGCTGGCCGCGCAGTTGTATGGCGAATTCAAAGCGTTTTTCCCGAACAACGCGGTGGAGTACTTCGTTTCGTATTACGACTACTACCAGCCCGAAGCCTATGTGCCCTCCTCGGATACCTTTATCGAGAAGGATGCGTCGATCAACGACCATATCGAGCAGATGCGTCTGTCCGCGACCAAGGCACTGCTGGAGCGCAAAGACGCCATCATTGTCACCACCGTGTCGTGCATCTATGGCTTGGGCAGCCCGGAAACATATTTGAAAATGGTCTTGCACGTGGATCGCGGCGACAAGCTCGACCAGCGCGAACTGCTGCGCCGTCTGGCTGACCTGCAATACACCCGCAACGACATGGACTTCGCCCGAGCCACCTTCCGCGTGCGCGGTGACGTGATCGACATCTACCCGGCCGAATCCGACCTGGAAGCCGTGCGCATCGAACTGTTCGATGATGAAGTCGAAAGCATCAGCGCCTTTGACCCGCTGACCGGCGAAGTCATCCGCAAAATGCCGCGATTTACCTTCTACCCGAAAAGCCACTACGTGACCCCGCGCGAGACCTTGCTCGATGCGGTAGAAGGCATCAAGCAAGAGCTTCAGGAGCGCCTTGAATACCTGCGCGCCAACAATAAACTGGTGGAAGCCCAGCGCCTGGAACAGCGCACCCGTTTCGATCTGGAAATGATCATGGAGCTGGGTTATTGCAACGGCATTGAAAACTACTCGCGCTACCTCTCGGGTCGCGAATCCGGCGCACCACCGCCCACCCTGTTTGATTACCTGCCGGCTGATGCCCTGCTGGTCATTGATGAATCTCACGTCAGCGTGCCGCAAGTCGGCGCCATGTATAAAGGCGACCGTTCGCGCAAAGAAACTCTAGTGGAATACGGCTTCCGCCTGCCCTCCGCATTGGACAACCGGCCCATGCGCTTTGATGAATGGGAGCGCATCAGCCCGCAAACCATTTTCGTCTCGGCTACACCTGGCAACTATGAGGCCGAACACTCGGGCCGCGTGGTCGAGCAAGTGGTGCGCCCTACGGGTCTGGTCGACCCGCAAATCGAAATCCGCCCGGCGTTGACGCAGGTGGACGATTTGCTCTCCGAGATTGCCAAACGGGTGGCACTGGAAGAACGCGTGCTGGTAACGACGCTGACCAAGCGCATGTCCGAAGACCTCACCGACTACCTGGCCGATCATGGCGTGCGCGTGCGCTATTTGCACTCGGACATCGACACGGTGGAGCGCGTAGAAATCATCCGCGACCTGCGTCTGGGGGTATTTGACGTGCTGGTGGGGATCAACCTGCTGCGTGAAGGCCTGGACATGCCCGAGGTGTCACTGGTGGCGATTCTGGATGCCGACAAAGAAGGCTTCCTTCGTTCGGAGCGCTCATTGATCCAGACCATTGGCCGTGCCGCGCGAAACCTCAACGGTCGGGCGATTCTGTACGCCGACCGTATCACCGGGTCGATGGAACGGGCCATTGGCGAGACGGAGCGACGTCGCGAGAAACAGATCGCCTTCAACCTGGCCAACGGCATCACGCCTAAAGGCGTGTTCAAGGATGTTGCTGACATCATGGAAGGCGCGGTTGTACCCGGATCGCGCAGCAAAAAACGCAAAGGCATGGCCAAGGCCGCCGAAGAAAGCGCCAAGTACGAAAACGAACTGCGCTCGCCCAGCGAGATCAGCAAGCGTATTCGCCAACTGGAAGAAAAAATGTACGCACTGGCCCGCGACCTGGAATTCGAGGCAGCGGCGCAAATGCGTGATGAAATCGGCAAGCTCAGGGAGCGCTTGTTGCAGGTCTGACCTGGGGCGCCCTATCGCAACAGGCTTTATTTATTTTTGCAGAATCGCGAAAACTCTCGTAGCAGTTGACGAGTAGTACGAGGCTACGTTCGACGATGCAATCGTCGCAGGGCCTTTGAGAATGCTTTACGACGGCTTTGCCGCCGATCGCGGCCTCGCACTACTCGTCAGCTCCTACTGGTTTTTGCACACTGTATATCGACAAGGACGCCCATGACCGCCATCAACACCCAGACGCCTGTTGTTCCCGGCCGTCTCGAACAAATGTCCACCCGTATTGCCTTTTTCATTGCCGGTTTTGGCATTGCGGCCTGGGCACCGCTGGTGCCATACGCCAAGGCCCGTGCCGGGCTGGATGAAGCCACGCTGGGGTTGCTGCTGCTGTGCCTGGGTGCCGGTTCCATTCTGGCCATGCCCATCTCCGGCATTCTCGCGACGCGTTACGGCTGTCGCCGCGTATTCAGCGCAGGCACGGTTCTGATTTGTCTGGCCCTGCCGTTGCTGGCCACGGTCAGCTCAGTCCCCTTGTTGATCGCCACCCTGTTTTTGTTTGGCGCAGGTTTGGGCTCAGTTGACTCCACCGTCAACCTGCAAGCGGTCATCGTCGAGCGCGCCAGCGGACGCACGATGATGTCGGGTTTTCATGGCCTGTTCAGTGTCGGCGGGATTGCCGGGGCCGCCGGGGTCAGCGCCCTGCTGGCGCTAGGGTTGACGCCCCTGTGGGCGATTGCAGTGGTGATTGTGCTGATCCTCGCCGCCCTGATCAAAGCGGCACCGCATCTGTTGCCCTATGGCAGTGAAAGCAGCGGCCCGGCCTTCGCCGTCCCGCACGGGGTAGTGCTGTTTATCGGCTTACTGTGCTTTGTGGTGTTTCTGGCAGAAGGCGCGATGCTGGACTGGAGCGCGGTGTTTCTGACCGCCGACAAGCAGATTGATGAGGCTTATGCAGGTCTGGGTTATGCCGCTTTCGCGCTGACCATGACCGCAGGACGGTTGCTGGGCGATACCATCGTCAGCCATCTGGGGGCACGCCGGGTCATTATCGTGGGTGGGTTGTTAGCCGCCGCCGGGTTGATATTGGCAACACTCGCCACAAGCTGGCAGGTTGCGCTGGTCGGTTACGGGCTGGTTGGCATGGGCTGTTCCAACATCGTGCCGGTGTTGTATACCGCCGTGGGCAAACAAACGCTGATGCCCGCAAGCATTGCCGTACCGGCCATTACGACATTGGGCTATGCGGGCATTCTGGCTGGACCTGCGGCCATCGGCTTTATTGCCCATGCCAGCAGTTTGAGCACCGCCTTTTTGTTAATTGCCACACTGCTAGTTGCCGTGGCCATCAGTGGGCGGATTTTGCGGGTATGACGCGCCCAGTAACCGCAGTATTTGGGTATATATCCATTGCTTCGGTAACGGCTACTTAAGGTTGCGCCCTTACGGCGCGTCCCTTTTAGAAGGACCCCAAAGGAACCAAAAGGTCCTTGCCCCTCCACTCGGTGCCTCGCCGTGGCTCGGCATACCCGCAGGCAGGCATTGCTCCGTGGGCCCGCCGCGATCGGCCATCCATGGCCGTGTCGCGGCTAACCCGGCGTCCTGCCGGGTTACCCACTGCGCAATACCCGCCTGCGGCCAGCGTGGTTTAACGGGGCCCCAAGATCAAACACCCCAATCGCGGCCACGATCCGTAGCCGTTGTCGAGCTCCGCGAGGCTACGTCCGACTGCAAAGCAGTCGTTAATCCTACCTATCGCGTACCTTCACTGGTTTTTAAACTCAGCCTCACGCTTGCCGACAAACGCCGCCATGCCTTCTTTCTGATCCTGAGTTGCGAACAGAGAATGGAACACCCGGCGCTCAAAACGCACGCCTTCCGACAAGCTGACTTCAAACGCACGGTTGACGCTTTCCTTGGTCAGCATCAAGACCGGCAAGGATTTTTTGGCAATCAGCGCCGCCACTTTCAGCGCCTCGTCCAGCAATTCATCCACCGGCACTACACGCGCCACCAGACCGGAACGCTCAGCCTCTTCAGCACCGATCAAACGTCCGCTTAAGCACATTTCCATCGCCTTGGCCTTACCCACGGCACGGGTCAGACGCTGGGTACCGCCCATACCCGGCAGTACGCCCAGATTGATTTCAGGCTGACCAAATTTGGCGTTGTCACCGGCCAAAATAAAATCGCACATCATCGCCAACTCGCAGCCGCCGCCCAAGGCAAAGCCGGCCACAGCCGCAATGATGGGTTTACGCCGTGTCGCTACACGATCACTGTCTGAAAACAGGTCTTCCAAATAGATCTGCGGGTACGTCAGGTCGGCCATTTCCTTGATGTCGGCACCCGCCGCAAAGGCTTTTTTCGAACCGGTGATGACGATACAACCAATGGCGCTATCGGCTTCCAACACATCCAGCGCGTGATTCACTTCACTGACCAGCTGCGCATTGAGGGCATTCAACGCCTGCGGCCGGTTCAGTGTAATCAGGCCAACATGCCCGTGAATGTCCAACAAAATGCATTCGTAGCTCATCGAAAACGTCCTCGATTCAAAAATTGCGCGAAATGAACCTGCGCTGAATATTGTGCTAGATCCGCTCCAGCGAGCAGTCATTCAAATAGCCATAACCGCCAAGGGTTTGCAACGTTTTGGCACGCCTTGGTGAAGCGTTACAGGCACTCCACGGCGATGGCCGTGGCCTCGCCGCCACCAATACAGATCGCCGCAACACCCCGTTTGAGCTTTTGTTGGCGCAGTGCCGAAATCAGTGTGACTAAAATACGTGCACCCGACGCACCAATAGGGTGGCCCAACGCACAGGCACCCCCGTGGATATTGACCTTGTCATGCGGGATGTCCAATTCGCCCATGGTGACCAGGCTGACCACTGCAAACGCCTCGTTGATTTCAAACAAATCAACCTCACTCAGGCTCCAGCCGGTCTTGCTCATCAAACGCTTGATGGCACCCACTGGGGCCGTCGGAAACAGGCCCGGCTCATCGGCAAACGCCGCATGGCCGTGTATCACTGCCAAGGGTTGCAAGCCCTGCTTTTGCGCGTGTGAGCGGCGCATCAACACCAAGGCTGCCGCGCCATCGGATATCGAACTGGAATTGGCAGCGGTCACCGTACCGCCCTCACGGAAAGCGGGTTTGAGGGTCGGGATTTTTGCCAGATTGGCCTTGGGCGGCTGTTCGTCATCCGTGATCAGTCGCGGCTCCTTGCCGACAGTGACCGGCACCGGCACGATTTCATCGCTGAAACGGCCGTCCTTGATGGCCTGCTGGGCACGGGTCAGCGAAGTCACGGCAAACGCATCCTGAGCTTCACGTGAAAAACCATGCGCCTGGGCGCAATCTTCAGCAAAGGTACCCATCAAGCGTCCACGGTCATAGGCGTCCTCAAGACCGTCAAGAAACATGTGATCGAGCACCCGACCATGCCCCATGCGGTAGCCACTGCGCGCGCGGTCGAGCAAATACGGCGCATTGGACATGCTTTCCATGCCCCCCGCGACCACTACATCGACACTGCCTGCCACTAGCCGGTCATGGGCCAGAATGGTTGCCTCCATGCCCGAGCCACACATCTTGTTCAGCGTGGTGCAACGCGTTCCCTTGTCCAGCCCTGCCCCCAAGGCCGCTTGCCGGGCAGGCGCCTGACCGAGGCCGGCTGACAACACACAGCCGAACAGCACTTCTTCAACCCCCTCAAACGCCACACCTGCGCGCTCAACCGCGGCACGAATCGCAATAGCGCCCAGTTGCGGCGCGGTCAGACCTTTCAACTCACCCTGAAAGCCCCCCATAGGCGTACGGGCAATGCTCACAATCACGATCGGGTCATTGCTGACAGTCATTTCTCACCTCTTATTTGGCAGCCATGCGCAAGGCACCGTCGAGACGGATCACCTCGCCATTGAGCATGCTGTTTTCAATGATATGGCGTACCAGCGAGGCATACTCGGCAGGCTTGCCCAAACGCGGCGGAAACGGCACGCCAGCGGCCAGCGACTCGCGCACTTCGGGGGTCATGCCCGCCATCATCGGCGTTTCAAAAATGCCCGGGGCAATGGTCATGACCCGAACCCCGTAGCGCGCCAGTTCCCGTGCCGCCGGTAATGTCAGGCTGGCAATGGCGCCCTTGGAGGCGGCATAGGCCGCCTGCCCTATCTGGCCATCGAACGCGGCAACAGACGCGGTGTTGATAATCACACCGCGCTCACCTTCAGCATCGGCCGGCGCTTGAGCCATCGCGGCAGCTGCCAGACGCAACATGTTGAAACTGCCGATCAGGTTGACGTTAATCACCTGACTGAAGCTCTCCAGTGCATGCGGGCCATTTTTGCCCAGAATCTTTTCGCCGCGCACGATCCCTGCGCAGTTGATCAGCCCGTTAACCCCGCCAAACTGCGTGACGGTAGCGTCCACTGCGGCTTGCGCCGCCTCACTCTGACTGATGTCGGCAACCACGCTGCTTGCCTGCTCGCCCAGTGCCCGTGCTTGTGCCGCGACGGCCTCGGCATTCATGTCGACCAGCATCACCTTGGCACCCGCCTTCACCAGCATTTCAGCCGTAGCGGCCCCCAGCCCCGAAGCACCGCCAGTGACGATAAAAACCTTGTTCTCAATCTGCATGGAATGTCCTGAACGACGTCATTAAAAAAATATCAGGCGGTGCTTTTTGCGCTTGCGGCCATTTCAGCCTTGGCGATTTCCTGATTGCGCAAAATGAAGCGCTGCAACTTGCCGCTCGGTGTTTTCGGCAATTCGCTGACAAATTCGATTTCTCGTGGGTAGGCATGGGCCGCCAGACGCTGGCGCACGTGCAAGCGCAAGGTTTCAGCCAATTGAGCATCGCCCGCGTAGTGCGAACTGAGCACCACAAACGCTTTGACCAACTCGGTTCGCTCGGCATCGGGCTTGCCCACCACAGCGGCTTCAATCACTGCCGGGTGCTCAAGCAAGGCGCTTTCTACATCGAAAGGGCCCACGCGATAACCGGACGTGGTAATCACATCATCACTGCGCCCGACAAAGCTGATGCTGCCATCTGCGTTCAACTCAACGGTGTCACCGCTCAAGTAATAATCGCCGACGAAGGCCTTGGTCTTGATCCCCAGATAGCCACCAAACCAGCACATCGGCGACTGGCTGCGATCAACGGCCAAAATACCCGGCTGGCCCACAGGCAACTCCTGATGGTTGTCATCAAGCACGACAATCCGGTGGCCCGGCGAGGCAAACCCTGCGGCCCCTCTGTGAACCGGGTGAGTAAGCCCGTGGTGGTTGCACAGCACCATGCCGACTTCGGTCTGGCCGTAGTGATCATGAATGGTGACGTTGAGTTGCTCGTCGAACCAGCGAATCACTTCCGGGTTCAGCGGTTCGCCAGCGCTGCTGACCGCGCGCAGTTGACCTTTGATCTTGCTTGAAAACGCCTCGCCGGCGGCAATCAGCAGGCGATAAGCCGTGGGTGAGCCGGTGAGATTGGTGATGGCGTACTTTTTGATTACACGGCAGGTACTGTCGACCGTGAACGGGCCATCGTAAAGCGTGATCGGATGCCCCATCGACAGCGGGCCGGTGATGCCAAAGTAGATCCCGTAGGCCCACCCCGGATCGGCCAGATTCCAGAAAGCATCTTCGGGGCGCAAATCCACCGCATCGCGGGTATAGCTGTTGAAGGCAACGATGGCTTTGAGGGGTACCAGCAGCGGCTTCGCGGGGCCGGTTGTACCTGAAGTAAACATCAGCAGGAAAGGATCTTCGCCGGTCAACATGACGGGGTCGCAGACAGGTGAGTAATTCTCCAGTTCGGCCCAAAAACTGAAATCACCGCGCACCAGGCCCTGCCCTTTTGCGCCAGCAACGGTCACGACAGGCGGGCAGTCGCTGACTTCGGTCAGCTTGGAGCGATTGGTGCCATCGGTGATCACCACGGCCGCGCCTGAACTGTTCAGTCGATGTTCAATGGCTTTAGGACCAAATGCGGTGAACAGCGGTTGATAGATCGCACCAATGCGCCAGGCGGCCAATGCCACAATCAACAACTCAACATTGCGGGGCAATAAACCCGCCACTTTGTCGCCCTGCGTGACCCCTTGAGCCAACAGAAAGTTGGCAAAACGGGCGCTTTTATCCTGTAACTCGGTAAAGGTGTAAGTCGCGCTGCTGGCGTCGCGCCCTTCCCAGAACAGCGCAATCCTGCCCGGCAAGGCGTGGCGATCACAGCACTCGACACAGGCATTGAGCGCAGTCAATTGGCCATGAAGGGTCTCCATGACCGTACGCGGGTATTCGAAGTCATTCATCGCGGTCAGATAGTCACGCATCAACAGAATCCCTCGGTCTTTGTTTTTAGGATGGGAACCGTGAAACATCCCGTTGATATTCGCCTTGCAGAGCCGTTGCCACAATGGCCAAACCGCGCAAGCTGGCTGACTGTTTTGGCCAATGAACCGTCTGGCAACGGGTGACCGGAAGGCTGAAAAGAGACTGCCAAGTCACATATGTAGTGCCTTAAAATAATCACTACATATGTCTTGACGACCCGATTTTCCCGACGCATTATGCAGACGTCTTCCCCACCGGAAGCGCTGGAAAGGGTTGTTGCAAGCATGCTCGACGAGCTGTCGGGCTGTTCCGGGATAGGTACTGCCCACAAGGCAGAATTGATGAAGCTGACCTGGCTTGATCGTCCACGTTTAGTGGCGTGAGGTGCTAGCGAAACGTCCTCAAGAAGCTTGTGGCTGATGCATCATGTCACTCAGGCATCCTGGTTCACGCTGCTCTCCCTCGCTTTACGCTGTAGATGTAGTGCTTTTTACAGCGGCTACATGTTGACGAACTCAAGACCCGATCTGCTTTGGATAAACACTACGTAGCGCTGCACGTGCAGTTGCGCGAATCAATTAGACAGATCAACGCGTGGTCAAGGAGTTAGCTATGAACCTGAATAATCAACCGTCTGTTAATGCGCTGGCTAAACTGTTCGCCACTCGTAAAGACTCGTTGGACAATCATATTCTGTGGATCAACGAAACCGGTGATGTACATCTGGACCCGCTACCTTGCGGCGAAGAAGAGACCCGATTCGAAGAGCAACATCCGCAAATGCGTGCCCGCCTGAAAATGTACCGCCGTGGTCATGGCTATGTTGGCAAGAAGGCCGCAGCCGATAAAGAGTACCTTGAGCGTGTATTGCAAACGTTGTCCCTGAGCTGGAAACAAGCTCAAAGCGAATCAACGCTGGTCAAGGTTAATAGCTACAGCTGATCAAGCGGTTATTCAAAGGCCCTGGAGACTCTCCAGGGCCTTTTTTATTATTAACGTGTGCTTGTTTTAATGCAGCTCTCAGTGCCGCGCCCACCGCCCTTGTAGTCGGGCAGGTAATACGATTTGTGCAAGGTGGTGATGTACTTACCCTCGCTGTCTTGATCGTGGGTGATGACGGCTATCCCCGTGCCCCGATCCGTGGGTGCCTCTGCGCTGTCGTTGGCAAAGAACATGGACAACAACTGGCCTTGAGCCGCTGCATATCCGCTGTAGGTCGCTTTCTCGCCCCCCAGTTCCACAACAAGTTTGAAGGTGTAGGCACCAAAGCTTTTGTCGAAATGGCTGACCGTGTCATTGAGCGTAAACGTCAGGTCGCCGTTGAATGAGCCATCATGGCTGTCAAAGCCTGTGCACTTATAGTTACCGACTATATGCAAAGGGTCAGGCACCGCCGCATGAGCAGTCCCGGTCAGGGATAACAGCGTGGTTACAGAAGCGGCAATTATTGTTTTTAGAATCATTCCCGACATGTCTCATCCTCTAAATAAGTGATTGGGTGCAACTGGGTTACACCCCCGGGAATGTACACATCACTTTAAGAAGGCACAGCACAGTCTACAAAAAGCATTGTTTCAAAAATCGTCTACGCCTAAGGACTTATTCATACAGCAAGTTCCAGTTCAGGCACCGCTTCAAACAAATCCGCAACAAGACCGTAATCAGCCACCTGGAAGATCGGGGCTTCTTCGTCCTTGTTGATCGCGACAATCACTTTGGAGTCTTTCATACCCGCCAAGTGTTGAATCGCGCCAGAAATACCGACCGCGATATACAACTGTGGCGCAACGATTTTGCCGGTCTGGCCAACCTGCATGTCATTGGCTACAAAGCCTGCGTCAACGGCCGCACGGGAAGCCCCCACTGCAGCGCCCATTTTATCGGCCAACGTGTAGAGGTACTTGAAGTTGTCACCGTTCTGCATCCCACGACCGCCAGACACGACGATTTTGGCAGCGGTCAGCTCAGGGCGGTCCGATTTGGCCAGCGCTTCACCGACGAACGACGAACTGCCTGCATCGTGAACCGCTGCAACCGCTTCAACGGCAGCCGAGCCACCTTCAGCGGCAACCGGGTCGAAACCGGTGGCACGCACGGTGATCACTTTGACCGGAGCAGTCGACTGCACGGTAGCAATGGCGTTACCGGCATAGATTGGGCGGGTGAAGGTGTCAGCGCTGACGACCGAAATGATTTCGGAGATTTGATCAACGTCCAGCTGGGCAGCAACGCGCGGCAGGATGTTTTTGCCGTTCGAGGTAGCGGCAGCCAGAATGTGGCTGTAGCTTTTACCCCCCGCCTCTGAACAAAGAGCAGCCACCAGTGGGGCAATGTTTTCTGGCAGTTGATGTGCGTAAGCGGCGTTATCAGCCACCAACACTTTTGCCACGCCAGGGATTTTCGCAGCGGCTTCAATCACGGCGGCTACGCCTTGGCCTGCAATCAGCACGTGAATATCACCGCCGATTTTGATAGCAGCAGCCACGGTGTTCAGAGTGGCCCCAGCCAGTACTTTGTTATCGTGTTCAGCGATTACCAAGATAGTCATAGTCAGATCACTTTCGCTTCGTTTTTCAGTTTCTCGACCAGTTCAGCCACCGACTTGACCTTGATGCCTGCGCTGCGTGCTGCGGGCGCCTCGACTTTCAAGGTTTTGTAGGTCGATGCCGTCGAAACACCCAACGCGTCAGGCGTCAGCACTTCAAGCGGCTTTTTCTTGGCTTTCATGATGTTTGGCAAGGATGCATAACGCGGCTCGTTCAAACGCAGGTCGGTGGTGACGATCGCAGGCAGTTTCAGGGAAACCGTCTGCGCGCCGCCGTCGACTTCGCGGGTAACAGCAACCTTGTCGCCTGCCACTTCAACTTTCGAAGCAAAGGTGCCCTGCCCATAGCCGGTCAGCGCAGCCAGCATTTGGCCAGTCTGGTTGTTGTCGCTGTCTATGGCCTGTTTGCCCAGAATCACCAGTTGAGGCTGTTCCTTGTCCACCACCGCCTTGAGCAGCTTGGCCACGGCCAGCGACGTCAGGTCTTCGCCAGACTCAACAAGAATGGCGCGATCGGCACCCAGAGCCAGCGCGGTACGCAGTTGCTCTTGAGCGGTGGTCGGGCCGATGCAGACGACGACAATTTCAGTCGCAACACCCTTCTCTTTCAGGCGTACGGCTTCTTCCACGGCGATTTCGCAGAAGGGGTTCATCGACATCTTGACGTTGGCGAGGTCAACGCCGGAGTTGTCCGCTTTGACGCGAACTTTAACGTTGTAATCGACCACGCGTTTGATACAGGCCAGCACCTTCATTGTTTCGTCCCCCGATAGGTCCTGTGAGTACAGACACAACACCATAACGCTGAGCCCCTGCCCTGCGTATCGACCATTCGGGTTAGGTGGCACGGCTTTGCATCGCGGGATGATTTAAAGCAGCCGAATGATTTGGTCACACAAAAACAGCTGTTATTAGCTCCTCACGTAGGTCAAATCGTCATTTGACGTAAGTAGAATCGAACCAATGTTGGAAAAGGCGTCTAATAAACACTTCATTAACAGGAAGGAAAGCAACAGGACTTGCGTTAACGACAGGGACAAACACTCGACGCACCCCGTTCGATGTGCCAGGCCGGTCGGCCCTAATAGCAGTACACAGAAGAACCCCATGAACCTGTCAGTCTGGATCAAACCTCGACTCAAACCTTATGCTTTGGCGCTTAGCTCGCTGTTTCTGATCACAGGTGCAACCACCCTCGCCGTACATGCCGATAAAGTCTTTGCTCAGCCGGTCGATGGCGTGCAAACCCTGGTATTTATGCGTCACGCTGAAAAACCGGCCGATGGCCTTGGGCAACTCAATTGCCAGGGTTTGAATCGGGCCATCGACCTTGCCACCTTGCTGCCACAGCGCTACGGCAGCGCTAACTATGTATTTGCCGCCAACCCCTCGCGGGAAGTCGAAGAAGGCGCAGCAGATGACGCGTACAGTTATGTGCGCCCATTGATGACCATCAACCCCAGTGCCATAAAATTGGGCTTGCCGGTCAATCTGCAATTCTCCGCCAACGACACGCGCGCCCTTGCGAACGAATTGACTGACGACAAGTATCACAACTCGACTATCTACACCGCGTGGTCCCACGGTTATTTGCCCGAACTGATCAACAGCGTTGCTGGCAAGGCTCTGGGTAAAAAGACCACATTGACCGAAGATTGGTCTGGCGAGGACTTTGACTCACTGTACGTGCTGACCCTGACCTGGAAAGACGGCAAGGCCACGCTGGTCAGCCGCCTTGATAAGCAAGGCCTTGATCATGGCACGCAGACCTGTCCGACCTGATCAACGCACTCACAGTTTTTGAATTCATACATGAAAACGCCCACACTCTGACGCACTCTTTGGAAAAATCGCTGTCATACCCGGCAATTACTGTTCCAGACGGTTATTGTACTGGGCCTGGCACGATCAACCCCTACTTATTTGCGAACGACTCAAGGACTGGCATGAAGCTCAACGTTATAGGTTTGTCGTGGTTAATGGTGGCGGCATTGGCATTGGCGGGCTGCGCCACCCCTACACTGGTGACCCTGCAAAATGGCACGCAATACCTGACCAAAGACCTGCCCACGACAACCAACAAAGATGGTTTTTACGAGTTTGTGGACATTGCCGGCAAGCACATCAAGGTCAAGGCCGATGATGTAGCCACCGTCAAATCCGACTGATGAAACACCTCGGCCGGGGTCGTTGCCAGCGGTTTTCGTCTCTCGGAAAAGGCTCGTACGATTGCTTTGTGCCACCATCAAACGCCCGTGCCAGAGCGGTTAATTAAGGTTTAGTTAAGTTTGGCCCGCTACTGTGGCCTTGAGTCACCCCTGACTCGAACTTACTCACCTGGCTCTGCCACAAAGGATGAATGATGGATCATAAAGTCACACAGCCGCAGGCTGCAGCAACTGCCCATCCCGCAACGGAGCATGTCGACGCAGCGCTGCAGCAGATCGTAGAAGGATTTCTGCATTTTCATCACGAGGTCTTTCCCCAACAGAAAGACCTGTTCAAAAAGCTGGCGACGGCGCAACACCCTCGGGCCATGTTCATTGCCTGCGCCGATTCCCGAATCGTTCCCGAACTGATCACCCAAAGCGCTCCCGGCGATTTATTTGTCACCCGTAACGTCGGCAATGTGGTGCCGCCCTATGGCGAGATGAATGGCGGCGTCTCCACGGCCATTGAGTACGCCAATCTGGTGCTGGGTGTTCAGCACATCATTGTCTGCGGGCATTCTGACTGTGGCGCCATGCGCGCCGTGCTCAACCCACAAAGCCTGAGCAAAATGCCCACCGTCAAAGCCTGGTTGCGCCATGCCGAAGTCGCCAAAAGCATGCTGCAAGACCACTGCAACTGCACCACTGAAGCGGACAGCATGCACGCGCTGACTGAAGAGAACGTGATCGCTCAATTGCAGCACCTGCGCACTCACCCCTCAGTGGCGTCACGCATCGCCAACGGTCAATTGTTTATCCATGGTTGGGTCTACAACATCGAGACCAGCCAGATTAAAGCCTACGACGCAGAAATGGGGCACTTCCTGCCGCTGGACAACGCACAGGCAATCCCTTGCGCAACACCTAAAGCGCGTTTCTAAACCATCACCCACGGGTTAAGGCAGTGGCCGCTGTAACAGCCGCCAGGTTTCGCTGCGCCTCAACAATCCTTAGGGAGAATCATCATGCGTGCTTCCCAATTAAAAGCAGTACTGCCACGGGAGTTGTTGGCTTCTGTGGTTGTGTTTCTGGTCGCCCTGCCCTTGTGCATGGGCATTGCCATCGCCTCGGGCATGCCACCGGCCAAAGGCTTGATCACCGGCATCATCGGCGGCCTGGTAGTGGGCTGGATGGCCGGTTCGCCCCTGCAAGTCAGTGGCCCGGCAGCCGGCCTGGCCGTGCTGGTGTTCGAGTTGGTGCGCCAACATGGCATCGCCATGCTCGGGCCTATTTTGCTATTGGCCGGGTTTTTACAACTGGTGGCTGGGCGGCTTCGTCTGGGCTGCTGGTTTCGCGTGACCGCTCCGGCGGTTGTCTACGGGATGCTCGCCGGCATTGGTGTGTTGATCGTCTTGTCGCAAGTGCATGTGATGCTCGACGGAGTGCCCAAACCGTCAGGACTGGACAACCTCTCGGGCTTCCCGGCAGCGGTCGCCCAGGCCATTCCAAGCCTTGGCTGGCAAGCCGGCCTGCTGGGCCTGAGCACCATGCTGGTGATGTGGACATGGGATAAATGGCGCCCCCAGACGTTGCGTTTTGTGCCGGGAGCCTTGCTCGGCGTGGGTTTGACCACCGGGGTCAGTTTGCTGCTGGCTTTGCAGGTCAAACGGGTTGAAGTCCCGGAAAATCTGGCAGAAGCGATTGACTGGTTGCGCCCTGCCGACCTGTTGAACCTGGCCGACCCCAGCTTGCTTGTCGCAGCCTTCGCGGTCGCCTTTATCGCCAGTGCCGAAACCCTGTTATCAGCGGCAGCGGTAGACCGCATGCACAACGGCCAACGTTCCGATTTCGACAAAGAACTGACCGCCCAAGGCGTGGGCAACATGCTCTGCGGCATTGTAGGTGCGCTGCCCATGACGGGGGTTATCGTGCGCAGCTCAGCGAATGTTCAGGCGGGGGCAACCACGCGGCTATCCGCTATTTTTCATGGCGTGTGGCTGCTGGCCTTTGTGTTGCTGCTGTCCAGTGTGCTGCAAAGCATTCCAATAGCGAGTCTGGCGGGGGTATTGGTTTATACCGGCTTCAAGCTGGTCGACCTGAAGGCCTTTCGCGGTTTGGCACGCTATGGGCGCATGCCGATGTTCACCTACGCTGCCACAGCGCTGGCAATCATCTTCACCGACTTGTTGACCGGCGTTCTGGTGGGGTTCGGCCTGACGCTGGCAAAACTGGCGTGGAAGGCATCGAGGCTCAAAATCAGCCTGGTTGACTTGCCGCAGGCAGACGAAATGGAATTACGTTTGAACGGTGCTGCGACCTTCCTCAAAGTGCCAGCCTTGACCCAGATACTGGCGAAGGTGCCTGCTGGAAGCACCCTGCATGTGCCGCTCAACTACCTGAGCTACATCGACCACGCCTGCCTTGAACTGTTTGAAGAGTGGGGCCGGGCCAATGCGGCCAAAGGGTCTAAATTGATGATCGAACCTCGCGGCCTCAAACGCAGGTTGGAGGGGCGCTTGCGAACAACCACGGGCATAGGCTCGGCCCCTGCGCAAGAGACTCTCGCGTAGCAGCTGCCGAAGGCTGCGTCCGGCGGCGCAGCCGTCGTAAACCCGGAGAATGCGGTGTGACAGGTTCACGACTGCTACGCAGCCTACGGCAGCTGCTACAGGTGTGCGGTAATGCCCCGGTTTGGAGCCGCTCCATTTGATGCATGTAGCCGCTGACGAGGCACGAAGGCTGCGTTCGGCGGCGCAGCCGTCGTAAACCCGGAGAATGCGGTGTGTCAGGTTCACGACTGCTACGCAGCCGAACGCAGCCTACGGCAGCGGCTACAGGTGTGCGGTAATGCCCCGGTTTAGAGCCGCCCCATTTGATGCATGTAGCCGCTGACGAGGCACGAAGGCTGCGTTCGGCGGCGCAGCCGTCGTAAATCCGGAGAATGCGGTGTGACAGGTTCACGACTGCTACGCAGCCGAACGCAGCCTACGGCAGCTGCTACAGGTGGGCGGTAATGCCCCGGTTTAGACCCGCTCCATTTGATGCATGTAGCCGCTGACGAGGCACGAAGGCGGCGTTCGGCGGCGTAACCGTCGTCAATCCTGAGAATGCGGTGTGTCAGGTTCACGACTGCTACGCAGCCGAACGCAGCCTACGGCAGCGGCTACAGGTGGGTGGTATACAGGTGGGCGGTAATGCCCCGGTTTAGACCCGCTCCATTTGATGCATGTAGCCGCTGACGAGGCACGAAGGCTGCGTTCGGCGGCGCAGCCGTCGTCAATCCGGAGAATGCGGTGTGTCAGGTTCACGACTGCTGCGCAGCCGAACGCAGCCTACGGCAGCGGCTACAGGTGGGCGGTGTGCGGGCTGCCCAAAATCAAACTGCGGTAATGACCCGGGTTAGACCCGCTCCATTTGCGAAAGGCTTTGTAAAACGAGCTGGTGTCGGCAAAACCCAAACGCTGGGCAATGTCGGCAAAGCTCAATTGCGGTTCGCCCAGCCACTGGATCGCCAGCTCCTTGCGCACGCCGTCTTTGAGCCCTTGATAGGTCTGCCCCTCGTCGGCCAAACGCCGACGCAGGGTGGACGCTGACATGTGAAGCCCTTGTGCCACGCCCTCTGTTTCCGGCCACTGGTCGGCAGGCAACAACCGCAAGTCCTGTTTGATCTGGCTGGCCAAGCTGAGCGGATCACGGTACTTGACCAGAATGTTAGCCGGAGCCTCTGCCAGAAAGCATTGCAGCTCCAGGGCACTGCGTTTGAGGGGCACATCCAGACACTCAGCCGCGAAAATCATACGGGTGCGCGGGCGATCAAAACGCAGGTTTTCGGAAAACATCACCCGGTAGTCATCGCAGTAATCAGGGGCCGCACAGCGCAGCTCAATAGCCAGAATCGGAATCCGCCGCCCGGCCAACCAGCAGGCCACACCGTGCACAATCATCCAGTAGGTAAAGTAAGTGAAGGCACGGTTGGGGTCTGTCTCAGGCTCGTGCAAGACAATCTCTGCCAGGCTTTGCTGACGAACCAAATGGGCGGGCAGACGCTCCAGCATCAACGACAAAAAACCCAATATCACGTCCAACCCCTGCGCCAGAGTGGGCTGGGCCATGGCCGCGCGACACATAAATGCAAGGCTGCCCGCCCTGAGTTTGCGCGGGTCCATGCCAAAGAACTCATCGTCCAGACGCCGCGCCAGCAGTCGCCACAGCCGTGCATAGACGGTTGCCGGCACACGGCAATCCGGCTGATTCAAGAGTGCCGGGGCGATCCCGACCTCGACCAGCACGTCGTCTCTGATACTCGGTGACGCGCAACTGTGCAGCAGCGCTTCGCGCACCAGATGCATGGAGATGGTGTCTTTATTCAACATTGGCCTTGATCCAAGCCCTTGACCGGCAGATGCCGCTCATCTTAAAAGGCCCGGATCAAAAAGCCAGCACTGTAGAGCCTCGTGGCTCAATCAGCGATTATCCACCGTGGTGATTTCACGGCGCTCGGCCATGCTCGACGGCACGCTGGCTTCATCGGTGAAAAACTGCTGATACCACTCGCGCAACTGATAGACCGGGCCATCACCTTCCGCCAGCACCGGGTTATTAATGCGAACTTTGTGAGTCCAGATGTCCACGTCCTGATAGAACGAGTCACGGTTGCGCTGCACGTAGTCGATGGCCAACGCTTCATTTTGGTCATCCGTCCAGCCCGGTACTTTTTTCACCATGCAGCCGAAACGCAGTTCAAAACTATTGGGGCCGATGGGTATATGGCAGTTGAGCAGGATCGACTTGATTTCTATCCCGTCAAACATGGCGCTCATGCGCGTGAAGTGCGTGGCCGGGCCAAAATACGCTGACTCTGCGACCAAATCACCGCCCAGGCGCTCAGAGTCACCATGGAAAATTTGATGGGCGATATGCCCTTCAAAAATATTGTGAAAGTACTTGGTCGGGGTGCCGTGAACCGGGCCGAAATGCTGGGCATCGACCAGGTTGTCGACCAACTCGCGAGGGTTGGTGTTGATGATCAGCTTGTCCATGTGCCAGGAGTGCAGCCACTCGTCACTGTCCATCTCAGGCAGGTGCGGAATAACCACATCATCAGCAGGCGGTTTGCCTTCTGGGTTGTTCCACACAAACAGCAGTTTATTCACTTCACAGGTCTGCCAGGCACGGGTTTTGGCCTTGGGCGGAATGCGCTTGCAGTAGGGGATTTCAACGCATTTGCCACTGGCGTCGTACTGCCAGTGGTGGAACGCGCACACCACACGGTCGTTTTCGATCGTGCCTTGGGACAGGTCAGCGCCCATGTGCGGGCAGTAGGCATCAAGCACACTGATCTCACCCTTGGACGTGGCGAAAGCGAGTAAACGGGTGCCGAACACATTCAGGGTATGCAGCTTGCCATCACGGTACTCATCTGCATCCCCCAAACAATGCCAACCACGGCCAAAGCGCGGAGCCAAGGCATTTTCGACATGGATTTCAGCGAGTTTAGTCATTTTTATTATTCCTCAGGTTAAAGGGCCAGGGCGCCTGCCTGAGTGATCTTCCCCGAGGAGACAAGCGCGCTCATCGTTCACTTGGACTAGATAATCACGTGACCGAAAAATCTTCGTAGCAGCTGTCGAGTGGTGCGAGGCTGCGTCCGGCGGCAAAGCCGTCGCAACTACATTCAATCCAGTGCATCAGGCACACCGCACGCCTGGCACGTGCGACGATTGCATCGCCGAACGCAGCCTTCGCTCCTCGTCAGCGGCGAGCAACAGGCCCCTTCACCGCCAATCAGCCACGATCCCGTGCTCACGGGCAAAAGGCTGGCAGTGAATGGTTTTACGCTGATGATCAACCGCAGCCTCATCGGTAGCCAACCAGAGCATGACCGCCGCCGGGACTTCAGGAGGTGCCGACCCTCCTCGCAAGGCAATCACCCCTTTGTCACCAATAGTGGCGCGCAAGGCATCAGTGGTCACCACACCCGGATTGAGGGTGTAGGCGCGAATACCCTGGTCGCCCAACTCGATCGACAAAATACCCGACAACCTCGACACGGCCGCCTTGCCCGCGCCATAGGCATACCCCCATCCGCCCTTGCCCGCGGCTACCGGCGGGTCGCTTTCACCGGCCCCCGAGGTGACATTGATGACCACTCCGCCGCCCTGCTCCAGCATCTTGGCAACCACGGCGCGGGTCAGCAGAAACGGAGTCATGACATAGCCTTGGAACACCCGCTCCAGCGTCTCGGGCTGCAACTCCATAAAGGGCAAATTAAGGTCACTGCCCTGATAAATCGCATTATTGACCAGCACATCAACCCGGCCATACTCGGCAAACACTGCCTCACTGGCCGCCAGAACGGAGTCACTGTCCAGCAAGTCCATCGGCACCACCAACGCCTTGCGCCCCAGTTCGCGAACCGCCGCAGCGGTTCCGTTCAAGCTGCCGGGCAGCGCCGTGCCGTCCGGGTTGCGCAGGCCGTGAGCATGGCTTTGGCCCTCGTCCAGGCTGCGGGCGCTAATGGCCACATCAAACCCCGCACGGGCAAAAGCCAAGGCGGTTTCGCGACCAATGCCCCGGCTGGCGCCGGTAATAAATGCCACTTTTCTCATGTGTCGTCCTTAATAAGTCAGAAACGCTGTGCGCGAACCATTGCGTCCATACCACCGTCGACAAACACCACGCTGCCGGTGACAAAACTGGCCTGTGCGGATTGCAAAAACGCCACCACATTGGCAATTTCTTCGGGATGCCCGGCACGGCCCAGGGGCGCCACAAACTCACGTACCGACTTGCCAAACCGCGCGTCATCTTTGGCCGCCTGATGCAGGGGCGTTTCTACGGCACCCGGTGCAACGACGTTCAAGCGAATGCCTTGAGCGGCCCATTGCACCGACTTGGTCCGCGCCTGACAGGTCACCGCGTACTTGGAGCTGGCATAGGCAATGTGCGGCTGAGCCAGTGTGTCGGCCAGGGTCAGTGCTTGCGCCTCGTCGCCGGCGAGCATCGCCCCGACCATCGGTTGCTGGTCTGCACCGGCGTGGGTGGCAGCCACCGAGCCAATCACTACAGCGGCCGGATGTTGACCTTTAGCCAAGGCATCGGCCAAACCATCAAGCAACTCAGTGACGCCAAAATAATTCACCGCCAGCACCAGACTGCTGGACGTGGCCGTCACCCCCAAACCGGCACAACAGACCAACCCGTCAAGCACCCCGCCGGACTGCTCAAGTACCTGAGCCACCGCCGCCTGACGGCCATCACGGGTCGACAGATCCGCGACCACCTCGGCATTGGCGCGGTCTATTCCAATGATGCGGTGGCCTGCGGCGCGCAATTGGGCACACACCGCAGCGCCGATTCCAGACGCAGAACCGCTGACAGCTGTAACGGGCATAAGACATTCCTTGATGATGCAGACACGATCCGTGCCTGACTGACGAGTGACCGACAGGGTGCTGGGCACCCTTGGGCCAGTAGACAACGCTTAAGCGCTTTGACGAGCCGAGCGCGCCAACTGTGGCGCCGGCACAATCACCGACTCAACTGCGCGCAAGGCGCACTTGGGCTTTCCCAAGGCGACCACACTGTTCAGCAAAATCCTCACCAGTTCGGTCTGACGACGCACCCCGGTCTTGGAAAAAATCGAGCGTAGATGAGCCCGCGCCGTGTTGCGGCGTATGTTCAGGTTTTCCGCTGCTTCTTCCAGGGACAAACCGTTCGCCAGCTCCATGGCCAATGCGGTTTCAGCTTTGGTGAGGTTGAACAATTGCTTGGTGACGACCTCACTGGCCAGCGATTTGCCCACCGAGTCGCGGATATAGATCACAGCCGCAGGTTTGCTTTTGCCCTCGGCCCATTCCAGTGAGGGAATCGCTTCCACCACCAGGCCCAGACTGACCTGACCCGAAGGCCGGGTCACAGACATGGCGTCTGCCGTCACCCCACCATCGCGCACTTCAGGACAAAAAGCGTGCTTGATGAGGCGTTGCAACTCGCGGTTGTCACTTGGGTAGGTGGCTTCCAGACGGCCACCGACCACCTTGAGGCCATCGGCGCTTTTAAGCATTTCTTCGGCGACAGGATTGAGGCGCAGCACCTTGCCGCTCTCGTCGAGCACAATGGTGGCCACCGAGAGCCGATTGATGGCTTGGGCGTAAAGCTCGCTCATGGACTCACTGCGGTCCAATAAGTTGTGCAAGTGCAAGGCCCGACGCAAATGCGGCAGGAACATGGCGCACAAGGCGCGCTCTGCATCAGAGAATTTAGGCGACGATTTTGGCCGGGTGATGCGAAAGCGCAACTTGCCGCCGTCCGGCGTGGAGATGTCAGCGCCCATCACATGAAATACGTTTTGCGGGCCGCAGTAGGCTTTGAAGTAAGCCGATTGCACCCAGTCAGTCTCGGTCATGATGTCTTCGACCGTGAACACCTGATCCAGCGCCTGACCAATAAAAGGCGTGTTGGTCTGTGGGTACGTCTGGTAAGTCAGCTCACCTTCACCCTCAATATCACCTGCCACGATCATCAGACCCAAATCAGGCTGATCGGGCACGCGCAAAATCAACGTCGCGTAGTTCGCCGCAAACATGCTGCGTACGGCACACAGGGTCCGACCCATCACCTTCGGGTCCAGTGCGCCATCATAAAAATTGCCGACCATTTGATCGTAGTCAGACAATTCGAGCCCCAGACTGGCCAGGGTTTGGTGATTCAAGGTCACTTTATCCACGGACTTTCCCTCGCAACGGGCAAGGCTCAATGGCCTGCCCTTTTTATTGTTCTTATTACTCGCGCTCACAGCGTAAGAAAACTCCTTAACAGCTGTGCGAAAAAAACCAAGCGTGTCTTTATGCTGCTTGTCACTCCACTCCGTCAAGCCCTCTATTTCAACGGTTTGACGCGTCTTTGGCGGCCACGCTCTGTTTGAGCGGGTAGTGACCGGCCGATGCACTTTTAAGGGGCACTTTTACCTTGACCAGCGGCCGTCCCAAGTTGAACCAGGCGGCTAACGCGGGCAGCAGGAAGATCGCACCTAACACATTGACCAGGAACATAAATGACAGTAATACGCCCATGTCGGCCTGGAACTTGAGGGGCGCAAATGCCCAGGTACACACACCGATGGACATGGTCAGCGCGGTGAATACCGCTGCGGTTCCGCGCTGACACATTGCCTCATAAAAAGCATGGCGCAGGTCCTTGCCGTCGCGCATTTCGTGAGCGATCCGCTCATACAGGTAAATCCCGTAATCCACCCCGACACCGACCCCCAATGCCATCACCGGCAAGGTGGCCACTTTCAGGCCGATGCCCAGTGTCGCCATCAAGGCATTGCACAAGATGGCCACAATCGCCAAGGGCACGAGGATGCACAGCACTGCGCGGAACGAGCCGAACGTCAGCCAGCAGAACAGCGCGACCGATCCGAACAGCGCCGCCAGCATGACCACTTCGGCCTGTTTGACCGCCTCATTGGACGCCGCCATGACCCCGACATTGCCGCCCGCCATCAAGAACTGCACTTCATTGCTCTGCAGCCCGGCGATGATGCGCTGGGTCTCGTTCACCACATGGCTGACCGTTGCCCCTTCATGATTGGTCAGGAACACCAGAATCTGCATGCGCTGACAGCCTTCAGTCACCAGCCCGTCATCCGGCATGTAAGCACGCGCGCCCTGGCTCAAGCCGCGTTCGGAGCCTGGAATGGCCGACCAGCGCGGGTTGCCTTCGTTGTTGCCGGCAATCACGTTTTTGCCCATGCCGGCAACGCTCTGCACCGACTGCACACCCGCCACGCTGCGTATTTGAAAATCAAATGACTCGATGGCGCGCATCACCTGCGGCGCCAAACAGCCCTCTTCAATGCCCTTGACCTGAACAAACACCGACATCACATCCAGGCCGATCGAGTAACTGTTGATGATCTTCTGGTTGTCCTGGTTGTAACGCGAGTCAGCACGCAGCTCCGGTGCACCGGCGCCTATGTCCCCGGTGGCCAGATCCCGCGCCTTATAGGCGCCTACACCGAGCAGCAACAAGCTGATCGCAAACACTGCCAACGCAGGCTTGGGCTCGGCCAGCGCCGACAATCTCCACCACAACGCGTGCTTGCCTTGCGCCGCTTTAAGGCCTTGGGCCAAAGCCCGGGGCTCAAGCTGCAAATACGAAAGAATGATCGGCAGCATCAGCTTGTTGGTGATGATCATCAGCATCACCCCGATGCACGCCGTCACCCCCAGCTCATGCACGATGGGAATATCGATCAGCATGATCACGCCAAAGCCCAATGCGTTCATCAGCAACGCCAGCGAACCTGGAATGAAAATCTTGCAAAAGGCCGTGTGCGCCGCCTGCACCGAAGGGCTACCGGCGAGTACATCCTGTTTCCAGGCATTGGTCATCTGCACCGCATGTGACACGCCGATGGAGAAAATCAGAAACGGCACCAGAATCGACATCGGGTCGATGCCCAGGCCCAGCAACGGCAGCAGGCCCAGCAACCACACCACGGGCAACAGCGCCACCAACAGCGCAACCACCGTCAGGCGCCAGGAGCGCGAGTAAAACCACAGCATCACCCCGGTAATGACAAAGGCAATCACAAAAAAGCCGATGACCGTGGTCAACCCTTCAATCACATCGCCCACCAGCTTGGCGAAGCCGACGATATTGATCTCGATATCAGCATTGCTGTACTTGGCGCGAATGTCTTCAAGGTGCTTGGCGACGTCCGCATACGACACCGACTTGCCGGTTTGCGGGTCAAGATCCTGCAAATCGGCACGCACCATCGACGAGGTTAAATCGTTGGCAACCAGGCGCCCGACCTGCCCCGAGCGGGCCACGTTACTGCGCACCTGGGCTAAATCATCCTGAGACCCGGTGAAGCGTGGCGGCACCACCACATCACCAAAAAAGCCCTCTTCAGTGATCTCGATATACCGCACATTGGCGGTAAACAACGACGCCACACTGGCGCGGCTGACGCCATTGATAAAGAACACATCGTCCGTGACTTTGCGCAGGGTATCGAGGTACTCCGGGTTATAGATATCGCCCTCGCCCTTCCACTTCACGCTGACCAGGAAGCGGTTGGCCCCCGTGAAGTACTGGCTGAAATTGAGAAAGTTGACCATAAACGCATTGCGCACCGGGATCTGCTTGTTAAAGCCCGGATCGAGCTGGGTGTGCGTCGCGCTGTAACCCAGCGCGACGGTCAATACGACAAACAGAGCCAACAACCCTTTGCGCCATTCAATCAGCAGGTCAGCCATGCGCTCGACCACGCGAGTGGTCGCCGTTTTATCACTACTCATCGGCTGCCTCCTAGCGCGGAAACACTGCCGTCAGTGCCTTGAAACACACCGCGTTCGCCCCCCACCAGCAAGCGTTGAGCACCCGCCAATACTGCTGACGTCAACGTGCCCAACCCTGGCAAGCGCGTCACGTTGACCAGATGGCCGTTACCGTCCAGCCGCACCAACGAACTGCCTGCACCGACAATCAACAAACCGGCGCCATTGGGCAGTAATGCATGGCCATACAAGGGCAGCGTGTTACCCACGTCGACCGCAGACCAGTTCTTGCCGAAATCCTGACTGACAAACACATGCCCGCGCATACCGTAAGTGACCCAGCGATCAGCGCTCAGACGCACCACACCGAACAGCGAGCCGTTATAAAAAGGCGGGAGCTTCTCCCAGTTATGACCGCCATCGGCGCTGCGCATTACCAGCCCCTGCTCGCCCACCAGCATGCGCCGGCCATCGCTGCCGCCGTCCATGCCATTAAGGTGCGCACTGTCGACTTCCAGCGGTTGGGTTTGCCAGGTACGGCCGTCATCCTCGGACTGATAAAACTTGCCAAAACTGCCAAACGCCATCACGCGTTTACCGCCAGCATTCCAGATGCCGAGCAAAGGCTCGGCCACCTCGGCGTCATAACGCACTTCAGTCCAGTGAGCGCCCTCATCTTCGGAGCGCAGAATCCAGCCATCGTGACCGACTGCCAGAAGACTTTTGTCGGCCAGGGCGACGAGCGCGGTCAGGGTTAAATCGCGTTGAGGCGTGACCACCGCTGACTGCCATGACGAACCCTGGTCATCGCTGAGTAAAATATTGCCGCGCTCCCCCACTGCCACGACCCGTTGATCGAGGTAGAGCATGCCATTGACTTGTAAGCGATCGGGGCGCAACTGAGCGGACGCGACGTCTTGAGTTTTGTGAGGGGTAAAGGTGAAAACGATGGTTGCCGCGACGATCAGGCACACCAGGTATCCGATCATCGAGCGCATGGTCGGCACCTCGCGACGGGAGGCAATTGCTGGGCAAAAGACATGCGGCCAGTCCTCTTTTTATTATCGTGGATGCTCGAGCCATCTCGGCGGTGAGGTGGCGGGAACCTGCCTTGGATAATCGGACTGGTCGGTCATGGACACATCGTCCATATGGCCTAGCTGAGGGCCGGTGGTGTTTTTTTGGGGGGGCTTGTAGCCGCTGCCGAGGAGCGAGGGCTGCGTTCGACGATGCAATCGTCGCCAGGTCGTTGAGCGCGGTGTTTCCGAAACGACGGCTGCGCCGTGGAGCGCAGCCTCGCAGAGCGAGTCGGCGCCTACTCGGGGCGTAAACGCCAGCCCAGTACATCCAGCAAGTCGCAGCCATCACGCAGCAAAATCATTGCAACGGTGGCGATTTGTTTGAGGTCGACTGCATCGGCCAGCTCAAGGTCACGGTGGGCCAGGGTTTCCATCAATTGGGTCGCAGCCAGTATGCGGGCTGCTGCATTGGCATGGAGCACATCAGGCGGGGCGTTACGGTCTATCAATATGGCGGGGATAAGGCAGTCGATGGCGGTCATCGGGATAAGCGGAGACGGGTTCATAAGTCACACTCAGGAGTTGGGATTTTTGGTCATCTGTTTTCGTCGCCAAACACGCATTGAATCGAGATTATTCCAAGTCGCCAAACCCGGTCGCCGTTAAGCGAGCGCTGACTATAGGCGTCGCCAAGTCTGCCCCGCAATCGGCAAACACGTACGAAACATCCCGAATTCAAGTGAGGGGAAACGAGCTTTTAGCTTTTAGCTTTTAGCTTTTAGCTTTTAGCTTTTAGCTTTTAGCTTTTAGCTTTTAGCTTTTAGCTTTTAGCTAGCAGCTTCCTACGTCCCTCACTGTTGCCACCGAAACAGTGGGAACGACACTGGGGCCCATCACAGGAGGCTGAACGCAGGTGCTGTTATGGGGGTGGCGAGGCAGGACGCCGAGCCAGCCGCGATCGGGCCAAGGATGGCCCGTCGCGGCG
>NZ_VFIO01000007.1 GCF_007858365.1 Pseudomonas saxonica
GCTCGTCATTCATGACGGTTTCGGTGGTGCTGTCGAAGTCGCGGGTGCGGAACTCGACGTTGTTCATGCGCGAGCTATTGACGTTCTTGAACCAGTCTCGTGTGTAGATCTGCCCCCAGGGGTCGTGTTGGGTGCCGCCGGAACCGGAGATTTTGTTGTAACCCTGTGCGCTTTCCTGTTCTTCCGCCAGGCGGTTTATTTCGGCGTTTTCGTCTTGCCATTCCTTTAGGCGCAGGGCGGCTTTTGCCACGAAAACCGGGTCGTAGCTGGGGGATTTGTTTTTGCGCAGGTACTCAGCCAGCAGCAGGTCTTGACCGAGCAGGCCGATTTTTTGCAGATTTTGGGTGCGGCGTTTATCCAGGCGAAACACTTCGTTGTCGGCGGCGGTGCCGTTCATGATCCCCGAGCCCAAAGCGGTGCCGCCTGAGCCGCCCAGACCGATGCCGGGCAGGGTTTTTTCAACGAAATCGGCCAGCACATTACGCCACACCAGCACCCGCACAGCGAGGCCTTGCTTGCCTTTGGCCGCCAGTAAGTCACCCACTCGCAAGCCGCCGGGGCGCTTGAGGCGCATGGCTGGGTCAAAGCCCCAGGTGATGATGTCGACACTGTGCCGGGCGTTCTCGATGGCGTCATGAACCGCGCCAAAGGCAGCTTGGCCATTGACCAGCGGCTCGGTGAGCACTCCGGCGCGGGGCGGGTAATAGGAGGTGTTGGCGAACCAGTCCATCGTCAGGTTGATAGGTTGGTTGGGATCGAATTTGAAAGATTCGGGGGAGTAGGGATAGCTCATGCGTCCGGCTCCTCGTTAGGTTTTCCGGGTAGCGCGGCGTGCCCCCTATAGTCTTCGGGCAAGTTGCGGGCTCTATGCTGAGGATCGGCGCTCGTCGGATAAGCGCGATGGCCTTGTTGGGCCAAGTACGGATCAACCGGCAACTCTATGGATGGGGAGTCGAGGCTCATGCTGAAATGATGGCCGTTGTCGAGCTCAACCCTGTAGGTCACGCAGTTGGCGACCGGCTTGAACTCGACGAGCCCGTCAGGCCCGGTTATGCCTTCTTGTATCTGAACTCCGTCAGCCAGCAGTCGGTAAGGCTCGCTCTCATACCCCGGTAAGTCGGGCATCGGTCTGAGGTTGATACTCAACCCCTGATTCTTCTCTGAGTTAAACGTACTTTTGCCTGTCTTTTGGCCCGGTAGGGCGCTCAACGGAGAAGACGGGGTTGAAAGCGGCAGCTGCAGTACGCTGGCCAAAGCTTCGACGGTCATGGGCGTAAGAGGGTTGGCGGCAGTGCCCGGTAGAGGAGCACCTCCCAACTGAATCGGTGTGCTGCTGAATATGCCGCCTGAATTGATCACAATGTGCTGCCCTGCGGCCATCAATGTGAGCGTGGCGCCTGCTGTCACCACTAGGTTGGCGCCTGATTTGAGGGTGATTTCCTGGCCGGCTTCGATGGCGATGAGCTTGCCGGCCAAGGTATGACTGCTGTTGGCGACTTCGCAATGGTCGTTGGCCAGCAGTTGCACCTTGCGATCTCCGCTCACGGTGAGTTGATCTTCGGCTTTGAGCATCAACACGCTGTTGCCGGTGATGAGCTGGTGGCGTTCGCCCTCAATCTGCTCGCGCCAATCGTTGTTGATACGTTGCTCCATATCGCGCTGGGCATGCAGGTAGATCCGTTCCTGGCCTTTGCGGTCTTCCAAGTGGAGTTCGTTATAACCGGTGCTGTCCGGGGTACTGCGGCTGCGCAATACGCTGCGGGTTTTGTTGGCTGGCAATGGGTAGGGCGGGGGGGTCAAGCTGTTTGACAGGCACGCATTGATGACCGGGTGGTCAGGGTCGGCCTGCAAAAATAAAACCAGCACTTCCATGCCGACTCTCGGCACCGTGACCGCGCCAAACGTGTCACCGGCCCAAGACGAGGCCACCCGCAACCAGCAACTGCTGTGATCGTTGTATTGCCCTTGGCGGTCCCAGTGAAATTGAACTTTCACCCGGCCATATTCATCGCAGTGGATCTCATCGGTTTGCGGGCCGGTCACGCGGGCGGTTTGCATACCCAGAACGCGGGGTTTCGGGTGTTTTAAGGCGGGGCGAAAAGGCACGTCCCACGGGGTGGCGATAAAGTCGTTGCGATAGCCCTGATCAAAGCCGTCCGCAGACGGTTTGGCTGCGGACGTGCCATAGGCGCGCAGCACTTGAGGCTGTTTGCCTTGATGGGTGATTTCGTTTAGCAGCCACAGGTTGTTGTTGAGGGTGTTGGGATGCCCGCCTAGCGCCATTAAATGGCCGGTTGCGAAGGCCGGCTGATCACTTTTGCCGGTGGCCTGGCGACAGTCGATCCGGTGACGTTCAAGTGTGCGCTGGCTGAGCAGTCTGCCGCGCGTTTGCAGCTTGAAATGGCCGGGGTAAACATAGTCTTCCAAGTCCGGGCCACGGCGTTGGTTGTCAGGATGGCTGTCTGCCTTTACCTCCCGACTGGCAGTTTCAAAGTTGTAATCGCGCAGTGTGCTGCGAGTCGGGCGGGTTTTCAGCGCCACTTTGAAGCTATTGACCACCCGCTCTTCGGCAACCATGCCGCTGTCAGGGTGGTAAAGCACAGGCTCATCAAGTTTTGGAAACGCTCTCTGGCCGTCACCAAAAACCAGGCGGTGGCCTTGCGGGCTGTGCTGGAAGTGGTAGTGAATGCCTTCCTCTTCGCACAGGCGCTGGATGAAGTGCAGATCGGATTCCTGATACTGCACGCAGTAATTACGCGGTTGATACTGCACATCCAGCGTAAACGCGTAAGCGTCACTGAAAATGCCATGTTCTTCAAGCAGCTGACTGATGATTTGCTCAACCGTAAGTTGCTGGAAAATACGCTGATTTGTGCGCAGATCAAGTAAGGCCAGTTGCGGCACCAGCGTGATGATCAGGTGCGTCAGAGGTGCGTGTTCATCACTGAAGGTAACGGCGTATACATGCCCGTGAATACCGCCGCCCGGTGCCCCGAAAGCCAGAAACCCCGGTCTGTGCAACAGGCCTTCAGGGTCCAGGCTAGGGTTTTCGCTGATCAGTTCAATGTCAAAGGAATAGGGTGCGCTGATGGCCTCTTTGCCTTGGAAGGCCAGTACGTGCAAGTCGTCGGTCAGGCCGTCTAGGCTGAAGTGAAAACGGGGTAGAACGCTTGCCATGAGCGACTCCTTACGCGAAGGCGAACTGACTCGCGTCAGAACAATGAGTCGCGAAAGGTAACAATCCTGATTACATTCTGGATGTAGGATGCGTCCCGTGATTTCAAGGTTAATAACGGTAGTTGCGTAGGACTAATCAACTTTCATGCGAAACATATGAGCCACAGCCTGCTGGCTCATGACGTACAACAAGGCCTACACTGCTTCTCCGCGAAAGGAGCCTGCCATGTTGATTGTTGCTGACGAAAATATTCCGCTGATCGAAGCGTTCTTTGCTGGATTCGGTGAAATACGCCGGTTGCCGGGGCGCCAGATTACCCGCACCGATGTGCATGATGCGGATGTGCTGCTGGTGCGCTCGGTGACAAAAGTCGATCGTGAGTTACTGGAAGGCAGCGCGGTGAGGTTTGTTGGCACCTGCACCATCGGCACCGATCACTTGGCGCTGGATTATTTTGATCAGGCAGGCATTCAGTGGGCCAGTGCTCCGGGTTGTAATGCCCGTGGCGTGGTGGACTATGTGCTCGGCAGCCTCCTGACATTGGCCGAAATCGAAGGCGTTGACCTGGTACAGCGTACTTATGGCGTGGTGGGGGCCGGTGAGGTTGGCGGGCGTCTGGTCGAGGTGCTACGCGCGTTGGGCTTCAAGGTACTGGTCTGTGATCCGCCGCGTCAGAGAGAGGAAGGCGGCGATTTTGCAAGCTTGGCCCACATCATCGAGCAGTGTGATGTGATCAGCCTGCATACCCCCTTAACTAAAAGCGCAAGTGATGCAACCTGGCATCTCTTGGATCTTGAACGCTTGAATCAGCTCAAGCCCGGTGCGTGGCTGATTAACGCCAGTCGCGGCGCTGTCGTGGATAACAGCGCATTGCGTGATGTGCTGACCCGGCGCGATGACCTGCAAGCCGTTCTGGATGTCTGGGAAGGTGAGCCTGAGGTCGATGTCGAGCTGGCGGACTTGTGTGTGCTGGCAACCCCGCATATTGCGGGCTATAGCCTTGATGGCAAGCAGCGCGGAACGGCGCAGGTGTATAAAGCGCTGTGTGAGTTTCTCGCTCGGCCCGCAGAGGTGCAGCTTGTCGACTTGCTGCCCGCACCGTGGTTGGCGAGTGTTCACTTGAGTGCCGACAGCGACCCGGCTTGGGCGCTGGCCATGCTGTGTCGTGGAGTCTACGACCCGCGTCGCGACGATGCAGACTTTCGCCGCAGTCTCGTGGGCAGTGCCCAAGAGCAAAAACTGGCCTTTGATGCTTTGCGCAAAAACTACCCGGTACGTCGTGAGATCGAGGGTTTGAGGGTGCACGTCGAAGGTGAGTCAGTCGCCTTGAAGCAATTGGTCAAGGCCTTGGGGGCTGTGCTGGTGTGAGGTGAAACGAACGCTGTAACGGCAGCCACTGTCAGGGTGAGGGCCGTCACAGCGTTAGATGAGAATCAGTCTTTACCAAAAGGCTTGACCAAGCGCTTGTCCAGTTCGTGGCAGGCGTCCTGAATCATTTTTTCCGTGATCAGAATTTCTTTTCCATGTTCATCAATCATCGCGCACCCCAGTGACTGCTGTGGTTGGGTTCGAATCACTGGAATCGCTTGAGCATTGTGTTGCAAATCCATGGCCTGTCTCCTCATCAGGGTGTAGCGCTAATGTAGTTCCGTTTAGTGACCAGGTTGTGACACAACTTGGCGGCCAACCCAGTCCAACAGAAATATCCTGAAACTTCCACCCTCACTTTAGAACATTAAGGCCTAGGCTTGGTTGTCATGGGTCATATTCAAAGCGAGTGAGAAATATTCCCTGACTTAGGCCTTAGACTTTTCACGCACATTCACCCTCTGGATGCCCCGAATGCTTTCATCTCGTCAACGCCGTGCCATTCGTCTGGCGGCTCATTTTGTATCGCCGTACCGTTGGCACGCTGTGGGTGCCTTGCTGGCGCTGATCGTCACTGCAGGTATCACCCTGTCAATGGGACAGGGCATCAAGCTGATGGTCGACAAGGGTTTCATGACCCAATCACCGCACTTGCTCAATCAGTCCATTGGCTTTTTTCTGTTGCTGGTTTTGGGGCTTTCGGTGGGGACGTTTGTGCGTTTCTATCTGGTGTCTTGGATTGGTGAGCGGGTTGTTGCTGATATTCGGCGACAGGTGTTTAACCACCTGATCGATCTGCATCCAGGGTTTTACGAGAACAATCGCAGTTCCGAAATCCAGTCCCGCCTGACCACCGACACCACACTGTTGCAGTCGGTGATTGGCTCGTCCCTGTCCTTGTTCTTGCGCAACAGTTTGATGGTGATTGGCGGTGTGGTGCTGCTGTTTGTTACCAACCCCAAGCTCACCAGCATTGTGGTGGTGGCGCTGCCGCTGGTACTGGCCCCCATTCTTATTTTCGGTCGACGGGTACGCAACCTCTCGCGCCAGAGTCAGGACCGGATCGCTGATGTTGGCAGTTATGTGGCCGAAGCCTTGGGCCAGATCAAAACGGTGCAAGCCTACAACCATCAGCAGCAAGACCAGCAGCGTTTTGCAGCCACTGTAGAAAGCGCTTTTGCCACCGCACGCAAGCGAATCGTGCAGCGGGCCTGGCTGATTACTCTGGTGATTTTGCTGGTGCTTGGTGCGGTCGGGGTGATGCTCTGGGTCGGCGGTATGGATGTCATTGCCGGGCGTATAACCGGCGGTGAATTGGCGGCGTTCGTGTTCTACAGCCTGGTGGTGGGGAGTGCGTTTGGCACCCTGAGTGAAGTGATTGGCGAATTGCAGCAGGCAGCCGGTGCGGCTCAACGGATTGATGAGTTGTTGCAATCGAAAAGCCTGATTGAGCCTCCCGCGAGTGATGTGCAGGTTTTGCCTGAGCGTGTGCAGGGCAACTTGCAGCTTGAAGACCTGTATTTCGCCTACCCTTCTCGCCCGGACAACCATGCGATTGAAGGGCTGAGCTTAACGATCAAAGCGGGTGAAACTCTGGCACTGGTCGGGCCTTCAGGGGCGGGTAAATCCACTTTGTTTGATTTGCTGCTGCGTTTCTATGACCCGCAGCGTGGCCAGATTCTGCTCGAAGGTCTGCCCATCGCCCGGCTAGACCCGCAAGACCTGCGGCGTTGTTTTGCCTGGGTGTCGCAAACCCCGGCGTTATTTTTTGGCACCATCGAAGACAACATCCGTTATGGCAATGCTCACGCCAGCGCCGACCAAGTTGAAGCCGCGGCGCGTATCGCCCATGCCCATGACTTTATTTTGCAAATGCCTGACGGCTATCAAACCCATTTGGGTGATGGCGGTCAGGGCTTGTCCGGTGGGCAGCGTCAACGGTTGGCGATAGCCCGGGCGCTGTTGGTGGATGCACCGATACTGTTGCTGGACGAAGCCACCAGTGCGCTGGATGCTCAGAGCGAACATTTGATCCAGCAAGCCTTGCCCAGCTTGATGAAAGGTCGCACAACGCTGGTCATTGCCCACCGTCTGGCGACAGTGCAGAACGCTGACAGGATTGCGGTCATGGACCAAGGCAAGCTGGTCGCCATTGGCACCCACACCCAGTTGATCGCCAGTAATGCGCTGTATGCGCGGTTGGCGGCGTTGCAATTTAATGGCGGGGTGGCAGAAAGCGTATAAGCAGCTGCAGGCACCTATAACAACCTGTAGCCGCTGACGAGGCACGAAGGCTGCGATCGGCGGCAGAGCCGTCTTAAAAACCTGACACTGCGAAGTGGCATCGTTTGCGACCGCTTCGCGCTCGATCGCAGCCTTCGTGCCTTGGCAGCGGCTACATTGATGCTCTTTGCCTTATCTAATAACTCCCCAGTCAAAACTGACGGGGAGCAGGGCATGTCTGCTTCGTATTCCGAGGAGAGGCACGAGGCGCCTTACCAGGCCAGTCTGACCCCGGAAGATAGGCGCCGTTTGCTGAAGGCCGAGCAGCTTGAGTAAAGCAAATGCCAGTGGGTTGAGCAGGCCAAAGCGTCCGTGAACAGGCTTTGACGCCTAGTAAAAGGTACGCTCGGCCTTGAAGGTCAGCAGTCCGTCGCACTGGCTGTTTTGCCCTGAATAGGCGGAACACTCGGCGCCATCGAGACTGGAGTCGCTGTAGATCAAGTTCAGGTCAATGCCCATCCACGGGCGCGAGAAGGTCACCGACCAGTCATTGAACGCGCGCACGCTGCCACCTTCGGCGATGGACACGGGGGTGCCCAGTTGGTGGGTGGTGTATTTCATGCGCACCCCGACGCCGAACGGCTGATTGACGCCCAGGTCGGCAAACAGCGTGCTGTCGTGCCGGTCCGGGTCATTGCTGAAGGCCGCACCAAAGCGGGTGCCCAGCACGGTAAGCCCGGCAAAAATCTGCTGGCTGTCGAGAGAGGTAACTTTGGGGTAGCTGTAATGAATCAACCCCAGCTCGTAGCTCAGGCTTTGGTCGAAAGGGTGTTTGTAGCCCAGGTAGGAGTCGACTTCGAGGTTGCTGCCGGGTTTTATGCCCATAGTCGGGGCCCATTGCCCCACATACCAGCCGCTTTCATGGGTCACATCCAGGCCGCCGTGAAAGGTCGAGCCGGGACTGGTGGGCTTCACCAGGCCCTGGGCCATGCTGCGGGTCGGTTGCGTGGCGAGCTTGAGGTCGAAATCACCCAGCTCGCGGGAAAACACTTGCGCATTCACTGCCGTGCTGGCCAGCAGCGTGCCGGTCAGCAGTAACGCCTTTGTGAGCATAGTGACCTCCTTGGCAGCTGGAAGGCTTGATTTAGACGCTTCAGAGCATACGGATGAATGCCGGCCGACGAACGCCGTTCGTCAGTTTTTTGTGTGATCAGAAGGTTTTGTGCGAAATAAACAGGGTCAGGCGAGAGTCCTAGCGCCTTGGGGGGCAAAGCGCATAAGGACCGGATGACGCGGGGAGTGTTACTTTTTGCCGAGCGTAATTTGCTTGGAAGGGCCGAAAGTTTGGCCGCTGACACCTTTGTTGATTTGCTGGATTTCGCCGCCGGACTTCAAGAATGCTTCGATTTGAGCATTGATGGAATCACTGGTTTCAACAGCGGGAGCTGGCTTTGCTTTGCTGGCGGATGCTTTTACGCGCATGGCGGCTATTGACCTGTAGAAAATAACTAGGTCGGTGATAGTACCTGAAAGGCTTGACAAATGCTTGTTAAATATCTTTCTAAAATAACTGGGGCGCGCAGTGAATACATATAGTCGTCCACCTGAGAGTTCTATAACTCGCTGTTTTAATTCATAACCCCATCACTTTTCAGACGCTGGCGGGGCTGGCTTCAACCCTTGCTGACCGGCCTTTGACTGACGAATGGCATCCAGGGTGCGACAAAAAGTCCTGATATATCAGGCGTCTCAGCGTTTTTTTGATGGCCGGGCGGCACCGCGCCAATGTGCCCACCTAAACTCGGGTAGAATGCGCCCACGTAATGAGGGTATTGGACATGGCTTTAATCGGTCGCTACAACAGTTTGCAAGTGGTTAAACATACAAACTTTGGTTTGTATCTGGATGGTGGGGCAGACGGCGAAATACTGTTGCCTAACCGATATATTCCTAAAGATATTCCAAGTGAAGATGAAGACTGGCTTAACGTCTTTGTTTATTTGGACAGTGCTGACAAGTTAATTGCCACCACTGAAAAACCTAAAGTTCAGGTCGGTGAATTTGCCAGCTTGAAAGTCGTGGAAGTTAATAGCATTGGCGTGTTCCTGGATTGGGGCCTGCCGAAAGATTTGCTGTTGCCGTACTCCGAAGAAAAACGCCAGATGACCGCCGGCGAATATGTCGTGGTTCACGTCTACCTCGACAAGCACACGCGCCGCATTACCGCGACGGCTCGTCTTGACCGTTACCTGGACAAAACCCCGGCCAACTATCAAGTGGGCCAGGAAGTGGATTTGTTGGTGGCAGAAGCCACGGACATGGGCTTTAAAGCCGTGATCAACAACAAGCACTGGGGCTTGATCCACAAGAACGAAATCTTCAAGTTCATGCGTGCGGGCAAGCAAGAGAAAGGCTATATCAAGGAGATTCGTGCTGACGGCAAAATCAGCCTGAGCTTGCAGCCTGTCGGGCAAGAAGCCTCCAGCAGCTTGAACTCCAAGATCCTCAGCCAGTTGCGTGACAACAACGGCGTGTTGCCGGTCAGCGACAAAAGTGCGCCTGAGGTCATCAGCAATCTGTTCGGTGTCAGCAAAGGCAACTTCAAAAAAGCCATTGGTGCGCTCTACAAGGAAGGCAAGATCGCGATCCACCCGGACCGCATCGAGTTGATCTGAATACAACCCAAGGAGGTCGGCATGAGCAAGGCAGTGTGGGCGTATAGCGGTGCGTTACTGGCTTTTCTGGTGCTCGACGGCCTGTGGTTGGGTGTGCTCATGAGCTCTACCTATAAAGAGCTGCTGGGTCCACTGATGCTGGCCCAGCCCAAGTGGGGGCCAGCCATTGTCTTCTACCTGATGTACGTATTGGGCGCAGTGTATTTTGTGGTACTCCCGGCCCTGAGCCGAGGCAGTGCGCGCAGAGCTGCACTGGGCGGTGCGTTCTTTGGGTTGGTGGCCTATGGCACTTACGACATGACCAACTGGGCGACGCTGCAAGGCTGGTCGGCCCAGTTGGCCTTGATGGATATGGCATGGGGCGGTTTATTGACCTGTCTCGCCTCACTCTCGGGTTATTGGACCGCTCGCAAAATGGCGGCTTGATCCGTTTTAATCCCTCCCAGTTTACAACTGAGCTGTTGAGCTTTTTCAGGTAGTACTATGAGTGTTTCGCGGCGAGCACCGGATGCTTTCGCACTGCAGGTCATGTTGGGACTGTGCCTTATCTGGGGCGTGCAACAGGTCGTTATCAAAATTGCAGCCCCAGACATCGCGCCGGTGATGCAAGCAGCCGCGCGTTCCGGCATCGCCGCGCTGCTGGTGGCCGGGCTGATCTGCTGGAAAGGTGGCTGGGACCAAGTGCCCGCCACCTGGCGCGCAGGTTTGCTGGCGGGTTCGTTGTTTGGTCTGGAGTTCTTCTTTATCGCTCAAGGCCTGGCGTTGACCAGCGCCGCCCATATGTCGGTGTTCCTCTACACCGCGCCCATCTTTACCGCCCTTGGCGTCAACTGGCTGTTGCCCAGCGAACGCCTGCGGCCGTTGCAGTGGCTGGGGATTTTTCTAGCGTTTGTAGGCATCGCCTTCTCGTTTGCCGGGGGGATGTCTTTTGCTGATATGGATCGCAACATGTTGCTGGGTGATGCCTGCGGGATTCTGGCGGGCATGGCGTGGGGCGCAACCACCGTGGTGGTGAGGGGCTCGCGCTTGTCTGAGGCACCGGTCACGCTGACGTTGTTTTACCAATTGATGGTCGGTTTTATCGGGCTGCTGGTGATTGCTGCTATCACCGGTCAGATCAGCCATGTCAGCCTGACCGGTGTGGCGGTCGCCAGCGTGCTGTTTCAGGGGCTGGTGGTGTCATTTTTCAGTTACTTGGTGTGGTTCTGGCTGCTCAAGCGTTATATGGCCTCCAACCTCGCGGTGTTCTCGTTTATGACGCCTATGTTCGGCGTCACGTTTGGCGTACTGGTGCTTAAAGAGCCCTTGAGCGCCAACTTCATAGCGGGCGCGGTATTGGTGTTGTTGGGTATTACCTGTGTCAGCGCCGAGCAGTGGATCCGTCGCAAGGTGCGAGCGTTACTGGAGCGTTGACACGCTGTCCGGCCAGCAGCCCGGCCAGCACCAGTCCGCTGGCGGCGATCATCAATGCCGGCTGCAACCCGCCGCTGAAATGACTGCTGAGGGCGGCGAGCAATGGCCCGCAGAGTTGACCGACGGCGAAACAAGCGGTCAGCAGAGCGGCATTGCGCTGCGTGGCGTGGGGTGCCAACTCTCGCGAGCTTTGCATCACCAGCGGCATGCAGGCTAAAAATGGCGTGCCGCACAGGATCACACCCAGCGCCAGCCCGGCGCTGCTCGGCAGCAGGCAGGCCAACACGCCCAGCGCCTGAACCCATAAAGCGCCCATTAACCACCAGCGGGTGGTGCCCGGATGAGGGCGGCGCAGACTGATCAGCACCACCCCAATCGCTGCGCACAACCCAAAGGCGGGCCAAAACAAGTCGGCTTGCCACTGGCCGTGAAACTGTGCGCTGGCCATCTGCGACAAAAAGGTGGCGGGGATGATATAGCCCAACCCATACAGCCCATAAATGGCGCCCAGCCGGCTGATGCCTGGTTGGCGGGCGCCGTGGGAGTGCACCTGCGCCTGAGTGGGGAGCACAGCCGGTTTGGGCAATAAAGGACTAATACCCAGCACCATGATCAGCGCCGCCGCAGCGTAAATCAGCCACAACGTGGCCGAGCTTTGTCCGAGCAGGTTAGATCCCAGCGCCAGCAGGCCGGTGAGCAATACACCCGCGCCCGGCCCGGCAAACACCAGTGCACCCAGGCGGGGGCGATTGGCACTGACTGCCAGTTGCTGGCTCAGTGAGGTGATCATCACCATAACCCAGGCACTGGCGATACCCGCGCCGAAGCGCAGCAGCAGATGAGGCCAAAAGCCGTGCGCCCAGAATGACACCAGCGTCAGCCCGACACACAGCCACAAGCCGGTGTGCAAGCGTGCGCGCACTTGATCGGGACGTTTAGCGCGCATCGCATCCAATGCGCCGACTAAATACCCGAGGTAGTTGGCGGCTGCAATCAGGCCGGCACCGGTGAGGTCAATCTGGCCTTCGCTGATCAAATGGGGCAGTTGTGGGGTGAGTGAGAAACGGCCAATGCCCATCGCCATAACGAGCGCGATAAAGCTTGCGATCAAGCGTGAGAGGGGAGACATGGTTGCTGATTCCTGACTGAAGACAATGACCGTCAGGCTATCGAGCATTGACTTTCATTAAAAATGAATAATAGTGAGTGACTTATTCAGTTTTGGAGAATGCAATGGAGTTCAGCCAATTGCGGATTTTTCAGGCGGTGGCCGAAGAAGGCTCGATCACCCGTGCGGCTGAGCGCTTGCACCGTGTGCCCTCTAATCTGTCGACCCGTCTCAAGCAACTTGAAGAGCAGATGGGCGTTGATCTGTTTGTGCGAGAACGGCAACGCTTGCAGTTGTCGCCCGCGGGTAAAGTGCTGCTGGATTACACCGCGCGTCTTTTCGCCCTGCACGATGAGGCCTTGAGTGCCGTTCAAGGGGGTGTGCCGTCCGGCACGTTTACGTTGGGGACGATGTACAGCACGGCGGCTATTCATCTGCCCAGCCTGTTGGCGCACTATCACCGGACGTATCCGGCGGTGAACCTGCAGGTGCAGTCAGCACCCAGTGGCGAATTGCTCACGGGCCTACTGACCGGAGAACTGGATGCTGCACTGGTCGATGGCCCGCTGGAGTTGGCTGGTCTGGATGGCGTCGAGTTTTGCCAGGAACAACTGGTCTTGATCAGTGATCTTGACCGCCCTGCGATTTCCCGTGCTCTGGATGTACAGGGCAGCGAGGTGTTTGCCTTCCGCCAGGGATGCTCGTATCGGGCACGCCTTGAGGCCTGGTATGCCAGCGATCGGGCGGCGATGGGCCGGGTCATGGAAATCGAGTCTTATCAGGGTATGTTGGCGTGTGTGGTAGCCGGTTCAGGGGTCGCGTTGATGCCCGCGTCGATGCTGGCCAGCTTGCCGGGGCGCGAAAATGCGCGTGTACATCCTTTGCAACAACCTTTTGCCAGCGCCACCACGTGGCTGATGTGGCGAAAAGGGCGACTTGGCGCCAACCTGAACGCCTGGATCGAGCTCCAGCAGGCACGGCCCGACAGCGTTTCAGCGTTGCAACCTGGCGTTTCGGTGTAGCGCCTATATGTAGGAGATTAGCCTAAAGTTCATTGACCTTAAGCAAGCATCTTGTAGGACTTAGGGCTATTATCTGTCTGAAGCGATCGCAGAATTAACGTCGCCAGCGTGACCCCAAGGGGGAAATATGAAAGACAAATTGCAAACTTGGCTCCATGACCTCGGCGTTGCCTTGGGTTTGCTCGAGCCGCCCATGCAGCCTGTGCCGATTCCGGTCGAAGATCCGCGCCGCCGGCCACAACGTCGTCGCTAAGTTGGCACCCTCCTGCAGAAGCAACACCCGGTTGCTCCTGCAGGTTGAGTTTCAGACCGCGCTTGCCAACGTGGCAGGCCGTCGAGCCATCAGGCTGACCAGTACAAAACTGACCAAAGCCACACCCAGGCTGTAATAAATCGGCGTGTTGGCTTCCAGCCCATCCTTGAACATAAACACCAAGGCCGTGATAAAGCCCAGGCCCATGCTGGTAATGGCGCCGGCAGTGGTGGCGCGTTTCCAGAAAATCGCCCCGATCAATGGCACCAGCATACCGCCGACCAGCAGGTTATAGGCCAGGGTCAGGGCGCTGATCACGTCATTGACCACCAGTGCGATCCCCAGCACGACAAAGCCGGTCAACAAGGTAAACAACCGATTGATGGCCAGGCTCGATTGCTTGCCGCCGCGCAATTTGGGTAGCAGGTCTTCGGTCAGCACCGTGGAAGCCGCCAGCAAACCTGCGCTGGCGGTGGACATCATGGCGGCCAGTGCAGCAGCAATGACCAACCCGCGAATACCGTCCGGCAGCGACACTTTGACGATGGCGGCAAAGGCGTTGTTGACGTTGCCCAGATCCGGAATCAGCACGTGGGCGGCCATACCGATCAAGGCGCAGGTCAGGCCATACACAATGCAATAGAGGCCTGCCACGGTGCCGGCATATTGGGCCACTTTTGGGGTTTTGGCGGTAAAGACGCGCTGCCAGATGTCTTGCCCGATCAGGATGCCGAAAAAGTAGATCATGAAGTACGTGATGATGGTGTCCCAGCCGATGCTGGTAAAGCTGAAGCTGGAAGCGGGCAGTTTGCTTACCAGTTCATCCCAGCCGCCTACTCGGTACAGGCAGATAGGCAGCAGTACAAACATCAGGCCAACGGTCTTGATCACAAACTGCACGATGTCAGTCAAGGTCAGCGACCACATGCCGCCAATGGTCGAGTACACCACGACCACGCCGCCGCCCAGCAGAACAGACGCCCAGAAGGGTAGGCCGAACAGCACTTCCAGCACGGTGCCGATGGCCAGAATCGAGGTCACGCCGATCATCAGTGCGTAGGCCAGCATGATTACTGCGCTGGCCTGGCGGGCCATCGGGTTGTAACGCTTTTCAAGCACTTGGGTGACGGTGAAAATCTTGAGCTTGAGCAGCGGCTTGGCCAGAAACAGGTTGAGCGCGATGATCCCGCAGCCCAGTGCAGCGCAGAGCCAAAAGCCGGAAATCCCGTGTACATAACCCAGGCGCACGGTGCCGACCGTTGAAGCACCGCCCAGCACGGTGGCGGCCATGGTGCCCATATACAGCGTCGGGCCCAGGTTGCGACCTGCCACCAGATAGTCTTCGTGGGTTTTAGCCTTGCGCATGCCGTAGTAACCCAGCACCAGCATTGCCGCAGCGTAGATAAGAACGACCAGTAGATCTAAAGCCATGGGGGCGAGTCTCCAGTTTATTGTTATGAGGCGCTCAGGCGATGCGAGGCATCACGGCAGGTTCCAGGGCAGTGGTGCGCTGACGGCGCGGATCTTCAGGCGCAAACACTGCGCCGGGTTCCGGGAACAGGCTGAGCAGGGCCAGGTACATCAACGATGCCAAACCGAGGGTGACCGGCAGGCTGATGTCGATGCCTTGTGCCAGATTGCCCAGCGGCCCGACGAACTGGCCCGGCAAGTTGACGAAGCACAGACCCACCAGCGCGCTGGGAACCCAGGCGCCAAGGCCACGCCAGTTCCAGCCGTGCTTGAACCAGTAGCGCCCGCCGCGCTCGCCACGGGTGAACACTTGCAAGTCATCCGGGCAATAGAAGCCGCGCCGTGTGATCAGGCCGATGATCATGATCACCATCCACGGTGTGGTGCAGGTAATGATCAAGACGGCAAAGGTCGAGACGCTTTGCACCAGATTCGCGGCGAAGCGGCCGATAAAGATGAAGGCAATCGACATCACCCCGATCAGCAGCGTCGCCTTTACCCGCGACAGCAGCCGTGGGAACACGCTGGACAGATCCAGCCCGGTGCCATACAGCGAGGTTGTACCGGTGGACATGCCGCCGATCAGCGCGATCAGGCACACCGGCAGAAAGAACCAGCTCGGCGCCACAGCCAGCAGCCCACCGACGTAGTTGTTGGCGGCGATATAGTCCGGGGCTTTGCTGGCAACGATGGTGGCGGTGGCCAGTCCAAACACAAACGGGATCAGCGTTGCGAGCTGCGCTGCAATCACTGCCAGCATGATGCGGCGCTTGAGTGTGTGGCGGGGTATATAGCGTGACCAGTCGCCGAGGAACGCACCGAAGGAAATCGGATTGCTCATGGCTACCAGTGCAGCCCCAATAAAGGCGGCCCAAAAACCGGTTTGACCGAGAGCGACACTGCCAGCGAAATGGCTGTCGAAAGCCGGAGCAAACGCGAAAATCCCCAGCAGAAACAGCAGGCTTGCGGCCCACACTGCAATGCGGTTGACCCACAGCATAAAGCGGAAGCCGTAGATGCAGACGGTCAACACCAAGATCGCAAACACGCCATAGGCCAGGCCCAGACTGAGATCGGTTTCAGGTAGGCCGACCATGCGCTTGGCACCGCCGATCAAGGCATCCCCTGAACTCCACACCGAGAGTGAGAAGAAGGCAATCGCCGTCAGCAGCGACAGGAACGAGCCGACAATGCGCCCGTGTACGCCGAAATGCGCCCCGGAAGACACCGCATTACTGGTGCCATTGAGGGGGCCGAACAACCCCATCGGCGCCAGTATCAGCGAGCCCAGCACCACCCCGAGCAGAATGGCCCAGAGCCCGGCTTCAAACGACAGGCCAAACAGCACGGGAAAACTGCCCAGCACCGCTGTGGCAAAGGTATTGGCGCCGCCGAAAATCAAACGAAACAAATCGCCCGGTCCGGCACTGCGCTCGTTGTCCGGGATCTGTTCGACCCCGTGGGTTTCTATCTGACGCACATTCTTATGGTTATTTTTATTATTCATGATCAGCTCCGATCACATTGGCTAATGGGGCGGCAGCCCTTCCGGCATTGCGGATAAATGTTCATGACAGGCCAGCCACAGGCCTTGTTGTTCTTGTGCGCTCGATGCTTGTCTCTTGAAGACAATGGTCTCGCGTTCCTGGCTAAAAAGTTGCTCCCCGTGCATGCGCAGCTCGGTGGCCACGTCATGCACAAACACCGCCATGTCCCCGTGCAGGCTGACAAAGGCGTTGCTCGAGGTGCAGCTCAGCACCTCGAAGCCCTCGTCCCGACGCCAGCTGTCCCACAGTGCCTGATAGGCGTCGCGGTTCAGCAAAGGCTGAGGCAGGGTGTAAAACACGAAGCTGGCATCGGCGCTAAACGCGCCGAAATAGGCTTCGCGGTCGTTGCGCGCAAACGCTGAAACCAAATCAGCCGCAGCGCCAAGCACCTCATCGCGATCGCTCATGTTCAACCCTCAGCGGTGCGTCACGCCGGGGAGCACACAGAGCATTTCGTAGAGCAAATTGGCCCCCAGCAACGAGGTGTTGCCGGTGGTGTCGTAAGGCGGCGAGACTTCTACCAGATCGCAGCCCACCAGGTCGAGGCCCTGGCAGCCGCGAATCACTTCAATGGCCTGGATGGTGGTCAGGCCGCCGATTTCCGGGGTGCCGGTGCCTGGGGCCCACGCCGGGTCAATGCCGTCGATGTCGAAGCTGAGGTACACCGGGCCGTCCCCTACTTTTTCGCGGACTTCGGCCATCAGTGGGGCGAGGGATTTGTGCCAGCACTCTTCGGCCTGCACCACGCGGAAGCCTTGTTTGCGGCTCCAGTTGAAATCTTCAGCGGTATATCCCTGAGCGCGCAGACCGATTTGCACGACACGGTCGCAATCAAGCAGGCCTTCTTCCACAGCGCGGCGGAAGGTGGTGCCGTGAGCGATTTTTTCGCCAAACATATGGTCGTTGACGTCGGCATGGGCATCGATGTGCACCAGCCCGACCTTGCCGTGTTTTTTATGGATCGCGCGCAGGATCGGCAGGGTGATGGTGTGGTCTCCGCCCAGTGTCATCGGGATCACATTGTGCTCAAGGATTTCATCGTAGGCTTCTTCGATGATGCGCACGGCGTCCAGCAGATTGAAGGTGTTGATGGCCACATCGCCGATATCGGCGACCGACAGCGAGTCGAAGGGGGCGGCGCCGGTGGCCATGTTGTAGGGGCGGATCATCACGGATTCGGCGCGGATTTCGCGGGGGCCGAAGCGGGTGCCGGCGCGCAGCGACGTACCGATGTCCAGAGGCACACCGATAAAGGCAGCGTCCAGCCCGGCGGCGGATTGCAAATGAGGCAAACGCATCATGGTGGCGATGCCGGCGAAGCGTGGCATTTCATTGCCACCCAGTGGTTGATGAAGAATTTTGTCCACGGTAAGGGCCTCGTCGTTTGTTGTGGTTATGGCGGCCGATTCTGCGAAAGGTACGAGGCGGAAAGAATCGCTGTGGGCAAATACTTAGTTCAGGTTTTTCTAAACTAATGGGCGGGATCTGGGTAGACTTTGCGCCTTTGCCCTCACCCTAACCCTCTCCCGGAGGGAGAGGGTACTGACCGCACGCGGCTTCAAGAACGCCTCAAATCAGCCCCCTCTCCCTCTGGGAGAGGGTAAGCCACACCGCCGAACTGAAATAAGCCCGGAGCCCTTATGGCCAACGCTTTGCCCGACTTGAAACTATTGCGAATATTTACCAGCGTTGTTCGCCATCAGGGTTTTGCCAATGCACAGCAGGCCCTCAACTTGTCCACTTCGGCCATCAGCACCTACATGAGTCAACTGGAGTCCAGTCTGGGTCTGGTGTTATGCCATCGTGGCCGGGGTGGCTTTAGTCTGACCAGCAAAGGTGAGCTGTTCCATCAGGAGACCTTGCGCCTGTTGGGCGAGCTGGAAGGCTTTGAACAGTACGCGGCGGCGCTCAAGGGCGAACTGCGTGGCACGTTGAACCTGGGTGTCATCGACTCAACGGTGAGCGACAAAGCGTTGCCTTTTGCTCAGGCGATTGGTGCCTACAGCCAGGAACACCCGGCCGTTCACCTGCATTTGTCGGTGATGAGCCCCTATGAGCTGCAACTGGGGGTACAGGACAACCGCCTGGATTTAGCGATTGGCGCGTTTTCGTCGCGAATGAGCGGGCTGGTCTATCAGCCGCTGTACCGCGAACAGCACTGGTTATATTGCAGTTCGCGGCATCCGCTGTTTACTGAGCGTCGCATCCCCGAACCCGTGATCACCCAGCAGCGTATGGTCGGCCGGGGTTACTGGAGTCAGGCCGAGCTGGCGCGACATGGTTTCAAGCACAGCGCCGCCACGGTCGACAGCATGGAAGCACAGCTGATTTTGGTGCTGTCAGGTGCTTATATCGGTTACTTGCCCGAACACTACGCCGAGCCTTGGGTAGAAAAGGGCGACTTGCGCGTGCTGTTGCCTGCGACCTTTGGCTATCAGGCGCCGTTTTCAATGATCGTGCGCCGAGGCCGTAGCCGTGAGCCGCTGATCCAGACGTTCCGCGACCTTTTGAAAGCGCAACTCAACCCACTTTGATCGAGAGTTTTACTCCCATGTCCCGAGCTCAATGCTCTCGTTGCATGCGCCCGCAGACTCACTGCTTGTGTGCCTTGATCCCGCAACTGGATAGCCGCACACGGGTGTTGCTGTTGCAGCACCCCAGTGAAGTCAGTCATGCGCTGAACACGGCGCGACTGGCCGCATTGGGATTAACCAATGCGCAATTGCGCGTTGGCGAAGTGTTCGATGATCTTGATGAGTTGATTAACGTGCCGGGGTATCAGGCGCGATTGCTGTTTCCGGGTGATGACGCGCAGGTGCTCCCTGCGCATGAATCAGCTGAGGCAAGCCTGCCGCTGTTGTTAGTGGTGCCTGATGGCACCTGGCGTAAGGTGCGCAAGCTGCTGCACCTCAACCCGTTGCTGGCGCAGTTGCCTCGGGTCACGTTGCCGCAAGGCGCGGTGTCGCGTTATCGGCTGCGCAAGGCACCAGGGCCGGGTGCGCTGTCGACGCTGGAAGCAATCGTGCAAGCGTTGGAAATCCTTGAAGCGCCGACGTCGTTTGCACCGCTGCTGCGCCCGTTTGAAGCGTTGATCGAGGGTCAGATTGAGGCCATGGGCGCTGAGACTTATGAACGCAATCATGGCGATAAAGCCTAATAGCTCGTTATTTCCGTAGCAGCTGTCGAGCTCTGCGAGGCTGCGTTCGAGGACGAAGTCCTCGTGATGCACAGGGTCGAGTCAGAGCTGAAAAACTGCGAAACAGGTTTTACGGCTGCTTCGCACCTGAACGCGGCCTCGTTTCACTCGTCCGCTGCTACGAATGGGGGAGGGTCAAGGCTTTTCGAGGGTTTTCTGGCGCAGGATGTAGATCGTGACACACACGGCACTGGTCAGCATGAAGCCTCGCGCCCATAACAGCGGCACCAGATAGCAAGACAGCCCGATACTCAGCCACATCAGACCAATGGCATAGACCTTGCCCTTGAGAGGGATGCCATTGCCGTCCAGGTAATCGCGGATCCAGGGGCCCAGACGCGGGTGGTCGACCAGCCACTGATAAAAACGCGGCGAACTGCGCGCAAAACACGCGGCGGCCAGTAACAGAAAGGGGGTGGTGGGTAAAACCGGAAGGAAGATGCCAATCACCCCCAGCGTTACGCTCAGCCAGCCGATGGCAAACAGAACGTAACGCAGCAACCGCGAACGGTTGCCTGGAGAGGGCGGTGCCACAGAATCAGTGGTGACGTGGCTTGAGGATCGCCGGCTTCTCGTCAGGTGCCTGGCACAGCAGGAACAGGGCGGTCAGCGCTTCAGGGATTTGCACGATCATGTCGTCCATCAGGTTGGCGTCCTGAGCGATGTCGGCGAACTCAGGTTGATCGTCGAAAAGGCCCGAACCCACCATGATTGGCAGCAGCATTTCGCTGACTTCTTCTTCAGCGGTTTCAAACCAGGCGGCTTCGCGCATGAATACGCCTTCCATAAAGCCGATGCACCAGCCGCGCAGGTCGGAGTCATCCGGCTCGTCGCCCAGATCCAGGTCACACGGCAGTTCGAACTCTTCGTCCGCCGCCAATTGACGGGCAATGTGCGCCTTGAGTTGAATCAGGGTCGCTTCGATCTCTTCGCGCTGGGCGTCGTCTTTGTAGTGCGGGGTTTCGGAGAAGATTGCATCAATCCACTCGCGCTCCGGCACTTCTTCAGAGCAGATGGACAAGGCAGTCAGGAAGCCGTGAGTGGCCACGTAGTCCAGCGCCTCGTCATGCAGCTCGTCGGCGTCGAGGAAGACTTGCAGGCGGGTTAGTTGCTCAGCGAAGGACATTAAAGGACTACCTAGTAAATAAACAATGCCGAATTCTAGGCTTTCTTGAGCGTTCAAGCCAGTCGCAGCGCACATTTGCTGTGACTTCCCGGCGATCGGCAGGGCAATTACAGCGCCCTGCACGCAGGAGCGCTCGGGTATACTGCCGCGTTTTGTGATGCCCTGCGATCAATCCGGCATACCCCGCGTCTCGTGCCCGAGCTTTTAACAGGGCTTGCGGCCGGCCGGGTCGCCTGTTTGCAGGGGTGTTTCGGCGATTTCTGGAGTTTCTATGCTCGAACAGGCTCAACGCGTACTCAAAGACATCTTCGGCTACGACAGTTTCCGTGGCCGTCAGGGTGACATCATTGAGCGCGTGGCCAACGGTGGCGACGCCTTGGTGTTAATGCCCACCGGCGGCGGCAAATCCTTGTGCTTCCAGGTGCCGGCGCTGTTGCGCGACGGCCTGGCCGTCGTGGTCTCGCCGCTGATTGCCTTGATGGACGATCAAGTGGCCACGCTGGAAGAGTTGGGGGTGGCTGCGGCCGCTTTGAATTCGACCCTGAGTGCCGAACAGCAGCGTGACCTGGCCAGCCGGATCAAGCGCGGTGAAGTCAAAATGCTCTATCTGGCGCCCGAGCGTCTGGTGCAACCGCGCATGATGGCTTTTTTGCAGAGCCTGGATATTGCCTTGTTCGCCATCGACGAAGCTCACTGTGTGTCTCAGTGGGGGCATGACTTCCGTCCTGAGTATTTGCAACTGGGCCAGTTGGCTGAGGTTTTCCCCACGGTTCCGCGTATCGCCCTGACCGCTACCGCCGACAAGCGTACCCGCGAAGAAATCGTTACCCGGTTGCACTTGCAAAACGCCGAGCGCTTTTTGTCGAGCTTTGACCGTCCCAATATTTTTTACCGCATCGTGCCTAAAGAGCAGCCGCGCAAACAGTTGCTGGCTTTTCTGTCGGAGCGGCGCAGCGATGCGGGCATTGTTTACTGCCTGTCGCGTAAAAAAGTCGACGAAGTGGCGCAATTTCTCTGCGCCCAGGGCTTCCCGGCGTTGCCTTATCACGCAGGCCTGCCCAGCGAAACCCGTGCGGCCAACCAGAAGCGCTTCCTCAATGAGGAAGGGCTGATCATGGTGGCCACCATTGCGTTCGGTATGGGCATCGACAAATCCAACGTGCGCTTTGTTGCGCATCTGGATTTACCCAAGTCGCTTGAAGCTTATTATCAGGAAACCGGCCGGGCAGGGCGTGATGGCTTGCCCGCCGATGCGTGGATGGCCTACGGCCTGCAAGACGTGGTGATGCTCAAGCAAATGCTGCAAAACTCCGAAGGCGACGAGCGACACAAGCGCCTGGAGCACCATAAGCTCGATGCCATGCTGGCGTTGTGCGAAGAGACCCGCTGTCGCCGTCAGACCTTGCTCGCCTATTTCGATGAAGAAATGCCGCAACCTTGCGGCCATTGTGACAACTGTGTTGACGGTGTGCAGACCTGGGACGCCACCGAACCGGCGCGTCAGGCATTGTCAGCGGTTTACCGCACAGGTCAGCGTTATGGCACCGGCCACCTGATCGACGTGTTATTGGGCCGCGAAAACGAAAAAATCCGCAGCATGGGCCATGAGCGTTTGGCTGTTTTCGGTGTTGGCAAAGCTCGTGCGGAAGGTGAGTGGCGCACCTTGTTCCGCCAGTTGGTGGCCCGCGGTCTGGCTGATATTGATATAGAAGGCTATGGCGGTTTGCGCCTGAGCGACAGCTGCCGGCCGTTGCTGCGCGGCGAAGTCAGCCTTGAGCTGCGCCGCGAGCTTAAACCGCAAACATCGGTTAAAAGCACCTCCGCCAGCCCGGCCAGCCAGCTGGTACGTGGTGAAGAGCGCGAACAATGGGAAGCCCTGCGCGCCTTGCGCCGCAAGCTGGCCGAAGAGCACGGCGTGCCGCCTTACGTCATCTTCCCCGACTCGACCTTGCTCGAAATGTTGCGCAGCCAACCCGGCACGCTGTCCCAAATGGCCACCGTCAGCGGTGTGGGCGCGCGCAAATTGGAACGATACGGCGAGGCGTTCCTCGAAGTGCTGGCCGGTCAGGCCGAAACGCCGAAAGTCGTGGCCGATATCCGTCACGAATTGATCAGCCTGGCCCGCGCCGGTATGACCCCCCTGCAAATTTCCGGGCAATTGCAGTGTTCTGAAAAGAACGTTTACACGATGTTGGCTGAGGCCATCGGGCGTCAGGAGTTGTCGTTGGAACAGGCGCTGGACTTGCCGGAAGAGCTGATGGCTGAAGTTCAAGATGCCTTCCTGGATGGGGAGGGTGAACTGCCAAGCGTTGCCAGCATTGCAGAGCAATTCAAGGGGCGCGTACCGGAAGGTGTGCTGTATTGCGTGCGTGCTGCCCTGCAAGCCGAGTTTGAGATGTAATGATTTAGTGATTTGTAACGAATCATTGACTTGCGGGACTTGCCTATGAACAAACTCCATGCTTAGCTGGCTAATAATTAGTTTCAATCAATTTTTAGTCTAATCATTGAGTTTTTTATGCCTTTAACCGATCAACACCGCTTTGGCATGCAGCTGGCCCAAATGTCCCGTGGCTGGCGTGCCGAACTCGATCGACGTCTAGCCGGTCTGGGTTTGTCGCAGGCTCGCTGGTTAGTGCTGTTGCACCTTGCGCGATTTGAAGAAGCCCCGACTCAGCGTGAGCTGGCACAAAGTGTCGGGGTGGAAGGCCCGACTTTGGCGCGCCTGCTCGACAGCCTTGAGGCTCAGGGGCTGGTTCAGCGTCATGCCGTGGCTGAAGACCGCCGCGCTAAAAAAATCGTTCTGAGTGATTCCGCGCGGCCTTTGATCGCCCAGATCGAAGCCATTGCTTCAGCATTGCGTGAAGAGCTGTTTGTGGGCGTTGATGAAGAAGAACAGCGCATCTGCCAGCGTGTTCACAAGCGCATTCTGGAAAACCTCGAAAAGCATTGATCGGCTGCTGCAAGCCAGCGCCGCTCTGGCAAGAGCGGCGCACATCAAGCCGTATTAAAACGTCTGGCCCAAATTCAGGTACAGCGCTTTTTGATCATCATCGTTGAACCCGTAGCTGAAATTGAGCGGGCCCAGCGGTGTGTCGAAACCGATAAAAATGCTCGCCGCATTGATATAGCCGCTGTCGAAGTCGTTATCGTTGTTCCATGCCCGTCCGCGTTCCAGTGAGGCCCCGGCATACAACGGGAAATCAAACGGCAGGTATGAACGCGGTGTCAGGCGACGGTAATACACGGCCCTCATCAGGCTGATGTTTTGTCCGGAGATTGCGTCTTGCCTGAACCCTGACAGCTGCCGTGCGCCACCCAGCAGGAAGCTGGAGGTCACGACTTCGGCCTTGTCCAGCGTGCGCCCGTAACGGCCGCCCAGAATCCAGGTGTCGGGGCCGTAGCTCAAGGCTTTGTCCAGATGAAATTCCCATTGTCGGTAACGGTCGTCGGAACCCAGCGCCGGGTCGAATTGGCGCACACTCAGACCGATGTCATAGCCCGAGTGCGGGAAATAGACGTTATCCAGTGAATCGAATGAGTATTTGATGTCATAAAACCCCTCATTGAAGCTGGTGCTCGGCAAATCATGATCGCCAATGCGTACGTCGGCCTTGCCCCACGCCTCGCCAATGCCCACCCGAATCTCACCGCTATTGCCGATCTGGCGTCCCAGATTCAACCCGAACCCGTAACGCTCCAGCCGGTATTCAGCGATGGGGTCGTTGTCGAGGATGGATTCGACGTTCTGTGATTGTGCATTGATGTACGGCGCCACAAAGTAGCGCGAACCCACATCCAGGGGTTGATAGAACTCGCTGTACAGTTCTTGTTTGTCGCCGATCTGCACCCGCGTCAGCCACTCTGCGCCGAGCCGGTTGATACCATTGACCCGGTAACTGGCGCCCAGGTTAAACGCACTGTCGCCGCGCATGTCGTCCGACAGGTTGAGCCCCAGGCGCAGAAAGTCGGTGCCGCTGCGTTTGGCCCGGGCGCTGATCACCAGCGTGCGCTCCTTGCCCTTGTGCACGACGCGGTACTGCACCTGATCAAAGTAGTCGAGGCCGTACAGGGTGCCCATGTCCCGTTGCAAACGGCCCAGATCCAGCGGTTCGCCCACGGGTTGGCGAATGTAATAGCGAATCACCGCGTCGTCGATTTTCGAGTCATTCTCAATCTTGATCTGGGTAATCACCGGGGTGCGTTCTTCCGCTGTGCGGGCAATGTCGAGTTGCACGTCAGCCGGGTGACGCAAATCGGCCAGGCGCGGTGCCAGCGCCTGTGTCGCGCGATAACCGGCGCTGATGATGTCTTGCGAGCGGCCAAAGTCTGTCGCGCCAATACTGCTCAGTGCCGGCTGGATCAAAATATCGTCAGGCGTCAGCGAGGCCAGTTGAACCTCGGAGTTGCTGCGGGTCATCAAGGTGGTGGACTGGTTGAGGATGTCGAATACCGTGGTGAGTTGCTTGCGCGGGCGCAGCGGGGTACCGATATCCACCACAATCACTCGGTCTACCCCCATTTCGCGGGCCACGTCCACCGGGATGTTGTCGACCATGCCGCCGTCAACCAGTAACTGGCCGTTTATTTCCACCGGCGCAAACACCGCAGGAATAGACATGCTGGCCCTTATCACTTGGGGTAGGTGACCTTTGCGGAACACCACTTTGTCGCCGTTGACGATATCGGTCGCTACGGCACGAAAGGGAATGGGCAGTTTATCGAAGTCGCGAATGTCACTGCTGTGGGCCAACAAGCTTTCAAGCAACAGCGACAGATTTTGCCCTTGAATGACCCCCAATGGCAGGCCGAGGCTGCCATCGTCGCGGAAACTCAGTTTTTGCCTGACCAGAAAGTCGCGGTCATCCTGCTTGCGTCGGAAGGGAATGTCTTCGCGAGGCGGATCGTCTGACAGGGCTTCTTGCCAGTCGATGCCCAGTGCGAGTTTTTCCAGTTCATCAATCTTGTAGCCCGAGGCATACAGGCCGCCGATCACCGCGCCCATGCTGGTGCCCGCGATGGCATCGACACGGATGCCTTGCTCTTCAAGAGCCTTGAGCACGCCGACGTGGGCCAGACCACGGGCTGCGCCTCCGGAGAGCACCAGGCCGATTTTCGGCTGGGGCTTTTCGACGGCAAACAGTGCCATAGGGCATAAACACAGAAGCAGGCAACTCAGCAGGCGGCGCATCATGAATCTCTGGGCAAGCGACAAAGGCGGCTATTATAGCGGCGCCTTTCTTTCAGGAGCCTGTGAAATGATGCCCGTGAGCAAACCCGAAATCGTGATTACCTACTGCACCCAGTGCCAATGGCTACTGCGTGCGGCCTGGCTGGCGCAGGAGCTGCTTAGCACCTTTGCCGAAGACTTGGGCCGGGTCGCGCTGGAACCCGCGACGGGCGGAGCTTTTCGCATTACCTGTGATGGTGTGCAAATCTGGGAGCGCAAAACCGATGGTGGCTTCCCTGAAGCCAAGGTGCTCAAGCAGCGGGTGCGCGACCAGATAGACCCACAGCGTGACCTTGGGCACAACGACCGGGTTCAGTGAGCGCCAGCGTCCAGCACCGGTTTGGCAGGCGCGCCGCTGCCCATGCGGCTCGATGCCACAATGGCTGCAATGATCAGCACGCCGCCCAGCAGCATGCGTACAGTCGGGGTTTCGTGGAACAACAACCAGGCTAATGTGATGCCGTACACCGGCTCCATGGCAAATACGACAGCGGCGGTGCGCGCCTTGATCACCGCCAGGCTGGCGACAAACAGGCTATGGGCCACACCGGTGCAAAAGACGCCGAGTAAGCCTATCCACACCCAGTCCAGAGGGCGCACCTCTGTCAGGCCGGGTGCCGCGAAGGGCAGTAGGCAGAGCGCAACCACGGCGTTTTGCCACAGGGCTGCCTGCACGGCAGGCAAACGTCCCGAGTTGGCGCGATTGTTCAGCGACAGCAGCGAAAACAATAGGCCTGAAGCCACGGCCCATAAGAGACCTTCAGTGGCCTGACTGGCGATGTCAAAGGTCGGGGTGACGAGAATCAGCCCGGCACTGACCGCCAGCACCAGCAGGATTTCGTTGGCGCGGATGCGTTCGCGAAAAATCAGCCCTTCAAGAACCACGGTGAATGCTGGAAAGCTGGCAAACCCCAAGGTAGCAATGGCCACCCCGGCCACTTTGACCGATACAAAAAAGCTGACCCAGTGCCCGGCCAGCAACAGCCCGCTGATCAGCAAGCCACGAGCATCGCGCAGTGATGGCCTTTGCCAGCGCGTCTGTTTGGCCAGTGCGCCAAAGCACGCCAGTGCCAGTACCGCGAACCCGGCGCGACCAAACACAATAATCGAGGCTGAGGCGGCGGCCAGTTTGCCGAATACGCCGGTGAGGCCAAACATCAACGCGCCAATATGCAGGGCGCCCAGTGCGGTACGGGGAGTCATTGCAATCCTTAAATCGATACAGGCAAGGCAAGCAGTCTAAAGCGCGGGGAGGGCGGCTGTCTGTCGCGAGACTGGCGTCAGTTGTCGCCAGACTCGCGGCGCAACACGCTGGGCGAGGCCCCGAACTCACGCAGCATGGCCGCAGCAAAGGCGCTTTGCGAAGCGTATCCGACCCGACTGGCGACTTCACCAATGGGCAGTGTGCTCTGGCGCAGTAGCGTCAAGGCGCTGCGCAGGCGGCGCTGACGGAGGTAGTCCATGGGTGTTTGCGCGCATTCACTGACAAAGCGACTGTGTAAGCGGGCGCAGGACAAGCCGGCAATACGGGCCAGATCAGCGACCTGCAAGGGGTAAGCGGCGTTTTGCTCGATGTAGGCATCCAGCGCGGCAAAGGGCAGGCGTTTCGGTTGCGCCTGTTCAGTGGCCAGGTTGTTGAGGCTGGCCAGCAACAGAATCGCGCCTTGGCGGGCAATCAGCGGATCACTTACCGGGCTGCTGGCGAGCCAGTTGACCAGCGTGTGTTGCCCATGATCGAGGGGCAAGTGGCCGGGGGTATCGAGCAGGCGGCGGCTGGCCTGCGCATGGGCCCCCAGGGATTGACCGAGCCAGTTCTCGCCTGGCACATCGAGCACCAGGCAGCGGCTGCCTTGAGGGCTGCCGCAGGTATGGTGAGCGCCTGCGGGGATGACCATCAGGTGTTGCTGTTGCAGCACGCTGGCGCGACCTTCCACCTCGAAATCCAGCTTGCCGGACAGACTGATCACCACCTGCGCATGCTCATGGCTGTGGGTTAAAACGTCATGACGGTAATTGCGCAGTGACAGTATTGAGCCCATGGTGATCTCGCCGCCCTTGAATTAGTGCCGCCAAAACGCCGGTATACACAGCACGAACACGGTAATGATTTCCAGACGTCCGAGCAGCATGCCCAGTGACAGAATCCATTTGGCCGCATCCGGCAGGCTGGCGAAATTGCCAGACGGGCCGATGGTTTCGCCCAACCCCGGCCCAACACCTGACACTGTACTGGCCGCGCCCGTCAGGGCGGTCATCCAGTCCAGACCCAGCAGCGACAGCGCCAGCGCAATCACACAGATGGTGATGGCGAAGAAGAACGAGAACGTCAGAATCGAGCGCACGATTTCTTCATCGAGGCGGTGGCCGTTGTACTTCTGTTTGATCACGGCACGCGGGTGGATCAGTTGGTTAAGGTTAGCCTTGAGCAGAATATAAGCGACTTGAAAGCGGAAAATCTTGATTCCGCCCGCCGTCGAACCCGAGCACCCGCCGATGAACCCCAGATAGAAGAACAGCATCAGCGAAAAGTTGCCCCACAGGCTGTAGTCGCCCAAGGCAAAGCCGGTGGTGGTCACGACCGAGGTGACGTTCAGCGCCACATGGCGGAAGGCGTCCCAGTACGGCATGTTAGTGGTCCACCACAGCCAGGTGCCGAGTACAAACCAGGTCACCACCAGAAGGCCGAGCAGCCCTTGCACCTGTTGATCCTTGATCAATGCCCGGCGATGGCCACGCAGTGTTGCGACATACAGGGTAAAGGGCAGGCTGCCCGATATCATCACCACGATGGCGACCCAGTGCACGGCGGGTTGTGACCACTTGGCCAACGACAGGTCCGAGGTCGAAAAGCCGCCGGTGGAGATCGCGGACATGGCGTGGTTGATCGCGTCGAACACGCTCATGCCGGCCCACCAGAACGCCAGACTGCCCATAATGGTGATGCCGACATACGTGGCCACAATCAGGCGAGCCACCATGTGCGAACGGGGCATGACTTTTTCGGAACGGTCAGACGATTCTGTCTGGAACAGACGCATGCCGCCGATTCGCAGCAGCGGCAAAATGGCCACGGCCATGCCGATAAAGCCGATGCCTCCCAGCCAGTGCAACATTGAGCGCCACATCAAAATGCCGGGGGACATGGTGTCCAGCCCGCTGAGTACGGTGGAACCGGTGGCGGTGATGCCGGACATGCTTTCGAAGAATGAGTCGGTGTAGCTGATGTGCTGAGTCAACAAAAACGGCAGCGCGGCAAAAATGCCCACTACAACCCAACTTGTCACCGTTAACAGGTACATGTCCCGCGGGCGCAGGTGAACCTGTTCAGGACGACCGGGGAGTACCAGGGCCAGACCGGCGAGAAAAGTAATCAGGCTGGCCCACAGAAAAGAGGGCAGGTCGCCCATGCGGTCGAAAATGACCAGCGTCAGCATTGGCACTGACATGCTGACGGCGAGCGTAATCAGGAAGATGCCGATGATAAAACCGATGATGCGTAAGGTCGGCAACGCCATGAATTCAGCTCGGGATTGAAGTGGGGCGCCATTCTACCTGTGAGGTGGGCTATGTAAACCGCCTGCCTGTGAGGAGTTACCGTTAGAATAGCTGCACATTTTCTTCAGGAGGTAGCCCATGGAGGCTCTCGACGCTTTGCTCAACCGTGTTTCTGCCCCGCGCCTGCTCGATCCAGCGCCCACCGCTGAGCAACGTGAAGTGCTGTTTGCGGCTGCCTTGCGCGCTCCGGACCATGGTCAATTGCGGCCTTACCGGTTTTTGACGGTAGAAGGCGATGCGCGTCATCAGTTAGGTGAAATCCTTGCGCAAGCGGTGCAGGCGCAAGCGGGGGAGGTGACTCAGGCCGCGCTGGACAAGGCCCGCGCCATGCCATTGCGTGCGCCGTTGGTGATCGTAGTGGTCGCGCGCTTGCAGGATCATTTCAAGGTGCCAAAGTCGGAGCAATTGATCACGGCGGGCTGTGCCGCCCATGCCATTGAACTGGCCGCATATGCTCAGGGCATTGGTGCGGTATGGCGTACGGGCGAGTTGTCGTATGCACCGTTGGTGGCTAAAGGTCTGGGCTTGACCGAAGGAGAGGAAGTGGTCGCGTTCTTGTACCTGGGCACACCGCAGAATGAACTGCGCACGGCGCCGAAGGTTGAAATCGCTGAGTTTGTGCAGGCGTGGTCGGTGTAAGCCTTGATTCCCTCACCCTAACCCTCTCCCAGAGGGAGAGGGGACTAAAGCAAAAGCAGATAGGTGTAACGGCACACAAATAAGCTCCCTCTCCCTCTGGGAGAGGGCTGGGGTGAGGGTTTTGACCTCAAACGCTACCGTTAGGCTCTAGCGGCAGTTCCAGCGTAGCCACAAAGCCGCCCTCTGGATGATTGCCCAGCACCAGTCGCCCGCCATGACGTTCGGCAGCGCGGCGTGCAATTGCCAGCCCCAGGCCATGTCCCGCAGCCGTCTGGCCGGGAGCACGGAAGAACGGCTCACCCAGTTGCGTCAGATACTCCTCAGCCACCCCCGGCCCACGATCGCGCACACGGATCTCAATGTGCTCGCCTTTACGCAATGCCGTTAACTCAATCGGTTCGCCTGACGGGTTGAAGCGTTGCGCGTTGCGCAGCAGGTTATCGACCGCGCGTTCAATCATGGTCGGCCAGCCTGTGAGGCTTAAGCCGGGTTCGGCGTTTAGTTCAACACGTTGTTCAGGCGCAGCCAGCGAGGCGTCTTTTTGCACGGTATTGAGCAGCCCGTTGAGGTCAATAGCTTCAGCACTCGCTTGATCAGCATCGACCCGCGCCAGCGTCAAAATCTCACTGATCAATGACTCCAGGCGGTCGCACTCGCGGGTCAGTCGCGGCCACAGCTTTTCGCGCTCCTCAGGGCTGGCGCGCTCGGCCAGGGCCAGCGCGATGCGTAAACGGGCCAAAGGCGAGCGCAACTCATGGGACACGTCACGCAGTAGCTGGCGCTGGCTGCCGATCAGACTTTGCAGGCGTGCGCCCATGCGGTTGAAGTCGGTGGCCAGTACGCCAAACTCATCGCGTCGCGACGCCAATTGCGCCAGGCTGTTTTGTTGGTAGGTGGTTTGCCCCAGATCATGCACGGCTACCCGCAGGCGGCTCAGCGGACGGGTGATCGACAGTGTGACCAACAAGCTGAACAGCGTCAGCACCACCAACGCAATACCCAGCGCACTCAGTGGCCAGATCAGGCTTTGCCGATGCCAGGCGTCCAGTTCGGGGTTTGGGATACGGTAAATCAGCAAATAGGTTTCTGACGTTTTCGGGCTGGTGTATTCAACGGTCAGACGGCGCCAGGGCAATTGCTGCTCGCCCGGCTGCTGGCGGGCTTCCCATGCGGCCGCACGGCGCGGGAAGGTGCCACGCACCACCGGATCGCCACTTTCGTTCAGTACTTGTACGTCGATGTGGTAGTGATGCTTGCGCCGCTCGAGAAATGCTTGCGCCGCATCGGCGCCTTGGGTTTCGTAGCGTTCAGTCCATTGTTGCGCCAGATTGGCGATGCCAGGGTGGCGGCTGAGAATCCAGGTGTCCTGGTTCAGCATGTGCCCTAACAGGATCGAAAGCCCTGCGACCAAGGCTATTGCCAGCCAAAAGCTGGCCAGAATGCGCCAGAACAGTGATCGCACGGTAATTCCTCTCAGGTCATGGGCGTAAACGAGTAAAGCCCAACGACCGGAGGCCGTTGGGCTTTGTCAGCGCAGGGATTATTGCGCTTTAGGGGCTTTCGATGCTTTCCAGTCTTTAAACTCTTTCCACTCGGCTTGACGCTCAGCACGGTGCTTTTGCATCTCGTCGAACTGTTTTTGCTGTTCAGGCTTGAGCAAGGCACGGATCTCGCTCTGAGTTTTGTCGTGCTTGGCCTTCATTTCATCTTTCAGGGCTTTCTGATCTGCCGCTGGCAGTTTTTCCAGGTACTTCTCGACCAGTTGTTTACGGTCGTGCATTTGTTCGCCCATCAGCTTGCGAATTTCCTGACGCTGTTCACTGGTCAGGTCAAGCTGGCTGTAAGGGGCGTCACCGCGACCGTGGTGGTCACCGCCGTGACGTGGACCCATTGGGCAATCACCACCTGGTGCGGCCATTGCGACGGTTGGCAGTGCTGCAGCAAACATCAGAGCAATTAGAGTCTTACGCATGGTGTGTCTCCTTTCGTACGGTTCCGGTGAATCCGGATGTGCTCAGTGTAGAGCGCGCAAGGTCAACCGCTGTCAATCATGCGTAAAGGTTATGTAAAGAGGATTTTTTCTGAATTTACAATGCGTTGCGCTGGCGTCCCAGACCCTTTGGTGCCACCCCAGGGCTTTACACCGGTTACGCACTGTAGAAATAGCCACGGCCACGCAGCGCCACAATGCGCGGGCTGCCATCGGCGTGCGGGCCGATCTTTTTGCGCAAGTTGCTGACATGCATGTCCAGACTGCGGTCATACAGGGTCAGTTTGCGGCCCAAGGCGACTTGTGCCAGCTCCTGTTTATCGAGTGGCTCGCCGGGTTGACGCAGCAACGCCTCAAGCAAGCGGCTTTCGGAAACCGTCAGGGTAATGTCGTGATTGTTGATCGTGACCACGCCACGCATCGGGCTGAAACACAGGTCGCCCAACTCCAGTTGGCTGGACACGGCGGGCGGGTGACTGCGGCGCAGTACGGCGCGCAGGCGGGCGGTCAGCTCGCGGGGGTCACAGGGCTTGGCCAGATAGTCATCGGCCCCCAGTTCCAGCCCCAGAATACGGTCCAGCGGTTCGCCACGGGCTGACAACATCAGCACGGGCAAGTCGGGGTGATCACTGCGCAGCTGTTTGAGCAGCTCAAGACCGCTGCCGTCCGGCAGCATCACATCCAATACCACTGCGTCCGGGCTGGTTTCAGCCAACGCCTTGCGTGCACTCTGGCCATCGTAGCAAGCACGGACCTGGAAGCCTTCCTGGCTCAACCAGCTGCTCAGAAGCTCACACAGCTCCTGGTCATCATCTATCAGTAACAGGTCGCTCATGGCGTACTCAATTCAGCCGGCGCCGCGTTCATTACGCAGGCGCCGTCAGGGAGGCCGCGGACTACGGCAGGACTTGCTTGAAAGGCTTGACGCTGACAGAAGCGTAAACGCCCGCGGCAACGTAAGGATCAGCATCTGCCCACGCTTGGGCTGCATTCAGGGACTCGAACTCGGCCACAATCAGGCTGCCGCTGAAACCGGCTGCACCTGGATCATTGCTGTCGATGGCCGGGTTCGGGCCCGCCAGCACGATGCGGCCTTCGGCTTTAAGCTGTTGCAAACGCTCAAGGTGGGCCGGGCGCGCAGCCATACGGGCTTCGAGCGAGTTGGCGACGTCAGTGGCAACGATTGCGTAGAGCATGTCAGTCCTCGGATTTTGAGTTGGTCGGTGCAGAATCGGCGTCATGCAGGTGACGAGACAAGTAGATACCCTGAGCGACCAGGAATAGCACGGTCATGCCCAGACTGCCGAATACCTTGAAGTCGACCCAGATGCTCTGATAAGTGAAGGCCACAAACAGGTTGGCCGCGCCACAGAACAGAAAAAAACCGATCCAGGCAAGGTTCAGGCGAGTCCAGATGGCATCGGGCAGGGTCAATGCATGGCCCATGATGCGTTTGATCAGCAATTTGTCGCCGATAAAGTGGCTACCGGCAAACGCCAGTGCAAACAGCCAGTTCACCACCGGAGCTTTCCACTTGAGGAAGGTTTCGCTGTGGAAAGCCAGCGTCAGGCTGCCGAACACGAGGCAGGCAATCAGCGTCAGCCATTGGCTTTTTTCCAGCTTGCGCTGTTTGAAAAACAAAAAGCCGTAAACCACCACGGAACTGATGATCAGCATGGCCGTGGCACTGTAAATGCCCCCGATTGACAGGTTGTGGCCTGCAATATCGACGATGCGTGGTTCGATTTTGTAAACGATGAAAAACAGTAGCAGCGGGATGAAGTCGATGAATTGTTTCACAGTGGCAGCCAGAAGCAGGATGTGGCGGCATAATAACAAACATCAATGACAGCGAAAGTGTCAGCTAGAGGTTATTAAATTCCCGTGGAAATTGACTTGCATTGCCATAGCACAGCGTCTGATGGCGCGTTGGCGCCCGCCGTACTGGTTGCGCGTGCGTTCGAGAAAGGTGTGCGAGTCCTGGCCCTGACCGATCACGACACACTTGAAGGTCTGGACGAGGCCCGCGAAGCCGCGCTGGCGTTGAACATGACATTGATCAATGGCGTTGAATTGTCCTGCACCTGGGGCGGTGCAACGATTCATGTGCTCGGTTACGGCTTTGACGTGAATGCGCCGGCGCTGGTCGAGGCTATTGCCAAGCTTCATGACGGCCGTTGGCTGCGGGCTGAAGAAATCAGCCGCAAGCTGGCGCTCAAAGGCATGCCCGGCGCACTGGAAGGCGCGCGAGCCATCCAGCAAACCTTGGGTGACAGCGGCAATGCGCCAGCCCGCCCGCACTTCGCGGACTTTCTGGTCGAGGCTGGTTACGTCAAGGACCGTGCCGAAGCGTTTCGCAAGTGGCTGGGCGCGGGCAAGCTGGGCGACGTCAAATTACACTGGCCGACCCTTGAAGACACCGTTGCCACCTTGCGTGCGGCGGGCGCGTGGATCAGCCTGGCGCACCCGTCGCACTACGATTTCACCCGCAGCAAGCGTCGTCGCCTGATTGGCGACTATATTCAAGCTGGGGGTCACGCGATTGAAGTGGTCAACGGGCACCAGCCGGCAGAACAAGTCGGTGGTCTGGCGATCCTGGCGCGTGAGTTCGGTCTGCTGGTCAGTGCCGGCAGTGACTTTCATGGCCCGGGTGGATGGTCCGAGATCGGCGAGTACCGCCCCATTCCGGAAGATTTGCCGCCCTTGTGGCGTCGATTCAAATTAGAACCGCCCGTGGCCAACGTCTGAACAGGGAAACACTGTGAGCCAATTTTTCCAGATTCATCCGGAAAATCCGCAACCGCGGTTGATCAAACAAGCCGTTGAAATTATCAAAAAGGGTGGGGTGGTGGTGTATCCCACCGATTCGTCTTATGCCGTGGGCTGCCAGATCGGTGACAAGCACGCCATCGACCGCATCAAACGCCTGCGTAATCTGGACGACAAGCATAACTTCACCCTGATGTGCTGCGACCTGTCGCAACTGGGGTTGTTTGCCAAGGTCGAAACCGGCGTGTTCCGCTTGCTCAAAGCCCATACGCCAGGGCCTTACACTTTTATCCTCAACGCTACCCGCGAAGTACCCCGCTTGCTGCTGCATCCCAAGCGCCGCACCATCGGCATGCGGGTGCCGCATCACCCGATTGCCTTGGCGTTGCTGGAGGAACTGGGTGAGCCGCTGATGAGTGTCACGCTGATTCTGCCGGGCGAAACGGAGCCGCTGGAAGACCCGGATCTGATTCGTGAAAAGCTGGACAAGCAGGTCGACCTGATCATTGATGGTGGCTTTGGTGGTCATAAGGCCTCCACGGTCATCAACCTGGTGGATGCGGATGATCCCTATGTCGTGCGTGTCGGGTGCGGTGATCCAACGCCGTTTATGGTTGAGGCCTGATGTCTGACGTAGAAACCGTTGAGCACGATCAAGCGGGCGCCCAGCAAGAACTGCCGTTTGCAATGGTGTACGGCCAGGCCGTTATCGAGATGCCGCTGGACCTGTACATCCCGCCGGATGCGCTGGAGGTATTTCTCGATGCGTTCGAAGGCCCGCTTGATTTGCTGCTGTACCTGATTCGCAAGCAGAACATCAACATCCTCGATATTCCGGTGGCAGAAATTACCCGTCAGTACATGGGTTATGTCGAGCTGATGAAAACCGTGCGTCTGGAACTGGCGGCCGAATATCTGGTGATGGCCGCCATGCTGGCGGAAATCAAGTCACGCATGCTGTTGCCGCGTTCAGCCGAAGTCGAAGAAGACGAAGGCGACCCGCGTGCTGAATTGATCCGGCGTTTGCAGCAGTACGAGCGATTCAAGGCCGCCGCAGAAGGTCTGGACGGGTTAAGCCGGGTAGGGCGCGATGTTATTGTGCCCAAACTGGATGCGCCCGAAGCGCGAGCGCGCAAGCTGGTACCGGATGTGGCGCTCGAAGAGTTGCTGATGTCCATGGCTGACGTGTTGCGCCGCAGTGACATGTTTGAGAGCCATCAGGTCAGCCGAGAGGCATTGTCCACCCGTGAGCGGATGAGTGATGTGCTGGAACGCCTCAAAGGCGGCGGTTTTGTGCCGTTTGTTGAGCTGTTCACGGCCGAAGAAGGCAAGCTGGGCGTCGTTGTGACCTTTATGGCCATTCTGGAACTGGTCAAAGAGCAACTGATTGAACTGGTGCAGAACGAGCCCTATGCGGCGATCCATGTGCGGGCGAAAGCCGAATAAAGAGCTGAAACCATGAATTTGACTGAATCCCGCGAGCTGGCCCCCTTGCTTGAGGCCTTTTTGTTGGCCTCGGGAAAGCCGCAAAGCCTTGAACGCCTGTTTGAGCTGTTTGAAGAGGGCGAGCGCCCTGAGCCGCCCGTGTTCAGGAAAGCCCTCGAATTACTGCGTAAATCCTGTGAGGGGCGGGCGTTTGAGCTTAAAGAAGTTGCGTCGGGCTATCGCCTGCAAATCCGCGAAAAGTATTCGCCGTGGGTAGGCCGTCTGTGGGAAGAGCGCCCGCAGCGTTACTCGCGCGCGATGCTCGAAACCATGGCCCTGATTGCTTACCGTCAGCCCATCACCCGTGGCGAGATTGAAGATGTGCGAGGTGTGGCGGTTAACAGTCACATCGTCAAAACCCTGCTGGAGCGTGAATGGATTCGTGTGGTGGGTTACCGCGAAGTTCCGGGGCGACCGGCGATGTTTGCCACCACCAAGGGCTTTCTGGATCACTTCAACCTGAAAAACCTCGACGACTTGCCGCCTCTGGCAGAGCTGCGCGAATTGGAACCGGACCCCATCCTCGACTTCGACGATGCCCCGGTACCGGCCCATTTGCAGGCGTTGGCCGACGAAAGTGCGGAGCCGGAAGAGCCGAAAGACGAGACCAGTTTCCGTACGTTGCTGACGGAACTGGACTCGATGGAAGAAGGTCTTAAAACCGACTTTGATGACCTGCTGCGCGATCCAGTTGCCAGTGATGAGCCGCAAGTGGCAAGTGATGAACCAATGCCTGTGCCAGAGGCTCAATCACTACCAGAGGCACAGCCACAACCGCAGCAACCGTCTGCGGCCGAGCTGGCCCGCGAGCGGTTGCGCGCAGCCGTGGATGCCCTTGAGCAGCGAGCCGCTTTGAGTGACGAAGAGCTTGAGGCTCGGGCGTTGGCCGACGCCATCGAACAGGAGCGCCGCGAGCTGGAAGATTGACCGCCGTACGTCGTAGCAGCTGCCGAAGGCTGCGTCCGGCGGCGCAGCCGTCGTAAATTCAAGCGCTGGCGTATGACAGGTCATTTTGGGGGGCGAAGTTACGATCGCTTCGCAATCGGACGCAGCCTGCGGCAGCTGCTACGAAGTTTGCGATCCTGGCATCTGGGAGGTTAACCATGAGTTCAATCAAAGACCCCTGTATCGGCGTCTGCAAATTCGCCGACGATATTTGTCTGGGGTGCGGGCGGACCAAGCGTGAAGTCAAAGCCTGGAAGTCGCTCGACAAGGATGAGAAGCGAACTGTAGTGGCGGAATCGGCCTTGCGCTTGCTCGCGCTGCAAGCCACCGGCCGGCGGAAAAAGAAGTAAGCGTTGATGCGCAAAGCGCTACATCAGCGTATGATTCGCGACCCTTCGGCGCTCGTTCGAGCGCCAGGACCCTTTTTAAGACCTCAGGCTTATGCCTGAATCGACACACCGGGAGGTGCCCAGATGAAAGATCTAGACCCTAAAGACAGCCAGGAAATTGGCCCAGCAGGCGAAAAACTGCAAAAAGTTCTCGCCCGTATTGGCGTGGGTTCGCGTCGCGACGTTGAGAGTTGGATCAGCCAGGGCCGCATCAAGGTCAATGGCAAAGATGCAACTCTGGGTCTGCGTGTCGACCTGCATGACGCCATTTCCATCGATGGCAAAGTGATCAAGCGTGAAGAGGCCGCCGAGTCGGTTCGCCGCGTGATCATGTACAACAAGCCTGACGGCGAAATCTGCACCCGTGACGACCCTGAAGGCCGTCCGACCGTATTTGACAAGCTGCCGCGTCCAAAAGAAGGCCGCTGGATCAACATCGGTCGTCTGGACATCAACACCACTGGCTTGCTGATGTTCACCACTGACGGTGAGCTGGCTAACCGCCTGATGCACCCTTCCTACGAAATGGACCGTGAATACGCGGTGCGTGTGCGTGGCGAAGTGGATGACGAGATGATCGAGCGCCTCAAGGCGGGCGTAGTGCTGGAAGACGGCCCTGCGCGCTTCACCGACATCAAGCAAGCACCGGGCGGCGAAGGTTTCAACCATTGGTACCACTGCGTGGTGATGGAAGGCCGTAACCGTGAAGTGCGTCGTTTGTGGGAGTCCCAGGGGCTGGTGGTTAGCCGCCTGAAGCGCGTGCGTTTCGGCCCGGTATTCCTCAACTCCGACCTGCCGATGGGTCGCTGGCGCGAAATGAGCCAGTACGAAGTCGACATTCTCAGTGCTGAAGTTGGCTTGACGCCAGTTGCCATGCCGGAGATGAATGCCAAGAGCAAAGACAAGCTTGAGCGTATGCAGCGCAAGTCGTCGCGTCCGGTGGCTCGCGTTGATCGCGTTGCACGCACCCTGCGTCCGGCCGAAGGTGCTCCGTTGGCTCCGCGTCCAGCGCGTCAGCCACACATCGAAGGCGAGCGCCCTGGTCGTCCGGCCCGTGATGAAGCTGCACGTCCTGCGCGCAAACCGTCGGGTCGTACCGACCGTGTGCCTGCGGGTCGCGGTGCACCTGTGGCCGAGCGTCCGAGCGAAATCAACAAGCGTCCAACCAAGCCGAGCCGTTCGGGCCCCAAGCTGGTTGACGATGCACCGTCGGGCAAGCGTCGTGGCGCACCGACCGGTTCCGGCCAGCGTCCGGGCTTCGGTCGTCGCAAGCCATAACAGGCTTTAGCGTCACCCAAAAAACGCCAACCCCCAGGGGTTGGCGTTTTTTTTTGCCTGCGGTGTAGCCGCTGCCGAAGGCTGCGTTCGGTTGCGAAGCAATCGTGAAATCATTTATCGCGGTGAATCAGAAAGACCTCGCACTCAGGATTTGCGCTTGCTGCGCAACCGGGCGCAGCCTGCGGCAGCGGCTACAAGTTAGCGCTTAAATAAGCGGAAAGATTTCTTTACGGCTCGTAAATAATTTTATACAAATTCAAGCACTTATCGGCTAAATACGATCTATATCTGCCATCTGTAATGAAATACTTCCGCTTATTCAGCTTTTTGGACGCTTCCTACGGATTTCTTGGCTTGTTTCGTCTTGCCAGCAGCGGTGTGATGGGATCTTGCTTGCGTGCGGGTGTACAATGCGCCGCGTTTTAACTGTGACTCATTGGCGTACCCGCGCCTTCTGCGCCGCTCATGCTGCGTTGATCGGCCAGAACTCGAAGGCATATCCGCCTTGCCAATTCCGTGATGCCACAAGCATTGCGGGTTCGATTCCGTCACAGATAAAAACAAACAGGTGACGCATGACTCGTGAAACAACCTTGGATTCCTGGCGTCTGCGCTGGGGTTTGATTTGTGTTGTAGACCCTTCGATCACTGCCTCTGGTGCTCAAGCTACATCGCACTGAACGCCATCAAACCTTGTGTGGGACCTTTTTCAATGAGTGCAAATTCCTCGCATTCGGGCGAGCTTAAACGCGGCCTGAAAAATCGTCATATTCAACTGATCGCCCTGGGTGGCGCGATTGGTACTGGCTTGTTCCTTGGCTCGGCCGGGGTGCTTAAGTCTGCTGGCCCGTCGATGATTCTGGGCTATGCCATTTGCGGCTTTATCGCGTTCATGATCATGCGCCAGCTTGGCGAAATGATCGTCGAAGAGCCTGTGGCTGGCTCTTTCAGCCATTTTGCGCACAAGTATTGGGGCGGTTTCGCCGGGTTCATGTCGGGCTGGAACTGCTGGGTGTTGTACATTCTGGTGGGCATGTCAGAGCTGACGGCCGTCGGTAAATACGTGCACTACTGGTGGCCCGAGATCCCGACCTGGGCCTCGGCCGCGGCCTTCTTCGTCTTGATCAACGTGATCAATCTGACCAATGTCAAAGTGTTCGGCGAGGCTGAGTTCTGGTTCGCTATCATCAAGGTCGTTGCCATTGTTGGCATGATCGCACTGGGCAGCTATTTGCTGGTCAGCGGCAGCGGCGGCCCTCAGGCTTCAGTCAGTAACCTGTGGGAGCACGGCGGTTTCTTCCCTCACGGCATCACCGGGCTGGTGATGGCGATGGCCTTTATCATGTTTTCCTTTGGTGGTCTGGAAATGCTCGGCTTCACAGCTGCCGAGGCGGACCAGCCGCGTACCGTGATCCCCAAGGCGATCAACCAGGTGATCTACCGGATCCTGATTTTCTACATCGGCGCACTGGTGGTGCTGTTGTCTCTGACCCCGTGGGATGCGCTGCTTGAAACCCTTAATGCCGGTGGCGACAGCTACAGCAGCAGCCCGTTTGTTCAAGTGTTCTCGATGCTGGGCAGCAATACCGCGGCACACATCCTCAACTTTGTGGTGTTGACCGCTGCGTTGTCGGTGTACAACAGCGGCACTTACTGCAACAGCCGCATGCTGCTGGGCATGGCTCAACAGGGCGATGCGCCGAAAGTGTTGGCCAAAATCGACAAGCGTGGCGTGCCGGTCAACTCGATTCTGGCGTCGGCTGCGGTGACGGTGATTGCCGTGTTGCTCAACTACCTGATGCCCCACGATGCCCTGGAGCTGTTGATGTCGCTGGTTGTGGCGACTCTGGTTATCAATTGGGCGATGATCAGCTTTTCGCACTTCAAGTTCCGCCAGCACATGGATAAAACCGGGCAAACCTCGCTGTTCAAGGCGCTGTGGTATCCGTACGGCAACTACATTTGCCTGGCGTTCGTGGTGTTTATCCTGATCATCATGCTGATGATTCCGGGTATTCGTGTGTCGGTGTACGCGATTCCGGTTTGGGTGGTGTTTATGTGGGTGTGTTATCTGATCAAAAACAAGCGCGCCGGGCAGGCTTCGGTAGCGAGCTATAGTTCAGCGACCAAGTAAGCGCAGCGAAAGACCCACAAACCCGGCCATTGCGCCGGGTTTGTTGTTTGTGGGGTATCCTGCACGCCTTGAAGAGGACTGATTTTCAATGCTGGTGATTTCCAATAACGTGCACATTCCCGATGCCGAGATCGAGCTGACAGCGATTCGGGCGCAAGGTGCGGGCGGGCAGAACGTTAACAAGGTCTCGAGTGCCATGCACTTGCGCTTCGACATTCCTAATTCGTCGTTGCCGCCTTTTTATAAGGAGCGCTTGCTGGCGCTGCGTGACAGTCGCATCACCAGTGAGGGGGTGCTGATCATCAAAGCCCAGCAGTACCGTACACAGGAGCAGAATCGGGCCGATGCGCTGGAGCGGCTGACCGAGTTGATTCTCAGCGCCACCAAGGTTGAAAAGAAACGCCGTGCGACCAAACCGACGCTGGGCTCAAAAAAACGTCGACTGGAATCCAAGACCAAGCGCGGCAGTATTAAGGCCGGGCGTGGGAAAGTGGATTTTTAATTGTCAAAGCACCCTCACCCTAACCCTCTCCCAGAGGGAGAGGGGACTCGAACGAGTTGGCCAGACGCTATTCAGTGCCCTCTCCCTCCGGGAGAGGGTTGGGGTGAGGGCTGAGCCTTGCGCGGTTGGCTTGCCGATACAGATACACGCTCAACAGCAGCCCGCTAAACGCAGCCAGAGCCGCGAACAGAAAGATCGAGGCAAAGCCAAAGCCCGCTGCAACCGCGCCCACTAAAGGCCCGGTAATCCCCAGAGACAGGTCGATAAACAGCGAATACGCGCCAACGGCCGCCCCCCGGCTTGAGGCGGGCACCAGATTGACGGCTTCCACGCCCAATGCCGGAAATACCAGTGAGAAACCAAAGCCGCTCAGTGCCGCACCGGCCAGTGCCAATTGCGGGTTGGGTGCCAACCAGAGCAGCAGCAGGCCGAGAGTTTCGACACTCAAGCAAGCAATGGCGACCCGAAAGCCGCCAATGCGGTTGATCAAGTTACCAAACAGTAAGCGCGCGCTGATAAAGCTGGCACCAAACACGCTCAGGCACAGGGCGGCGTTTTCCCATTGGTTGGTCGCGTAGTAAAGCGTGATAAAGGTCGCGATGGTGCCAAAGCCAATTGAGCCCAGCGCCAGCCCTGTGCCGTGGGGCAGGACGCGGCCCAGGACGTGCAGAAACGGTAAGCGTACGCCGCTGACGATCGGTGCCGCCAGCTTGGGCCATGCCAGCAATAAACCCAGTGTTGCAAGGGCGATGATGCTTACGCCCAAGCTCCACATGCCCAGATGGGCGACCATCACCACGCCCAGTGGCGCGCCAACGGCAATTGCCCCGTAACTGGCGATACCATTCCAGGAAATGACCTTGGCGGTGTTGGCGGCGCCCACCCGACCAATGCCCCAGCCGATGGAGCCCGAGCCTACCAGGCTTTCCGCGCTGCCCAATACCAGGCGACCGATCAACAGGCTGGCAAGACTCAGTGCAGGGACGGCGGTCAGCCAGCTGGAGGCGAGCATGAACACGCCGCTCAAGCCGCAGCCGGCCAGTCCGATCATTACGGCCCGCTTGCTGCCTTGGGTGTCAATGATGCGACTGGCGTAAGGGCGACTCAGCAATGTCGCCAGGTACTGGACGCTGATCACCAGACCTGCGATGACCGTGCCGTAACCCAGATGGTTATGTACATAACCGGGCAGTACAGCCAGCGGGATGCCGATATTCAGATAGCCGATAAAGGTAAACAGAACGATGGACACCACTTGCAGTGTGACCGCCAGTGGACGTTGTGTTTCAGGCATGGGGCGAAGGTCCTGCGGGTGCGAGGTTAAAGCGGGGCAACCAGGCGGGTTGCGATCAAGGCCGCCAGAGCATTCTCTTGGGTGCCAAAACGTTTTAGCAGAGTAGCCTGTTTCTCGGGGGTTAGACGCTCCCAGAGCTCAATCATTTGTTCGGCTGTGCCAATCAGAACGCTGGCCTGGGTTTCACTGAAAGTATCGGTCACGCTTAAATCCTGGAGGGAACGGGCAGCAATTGTGTCAGACGGTGTGAAAAACCGTTGGCTTTTCGCACCGCCTGATAGGCAAGCGTTCAGTCTTCGCTGTCGGCTTTGAGGCTGTCTTGAGCCTCATCCAGTGCGGGGTTTTCGCCACTGGTGTGTTGCGGGGTTGGCTGCTCGGGTTCGTGCAGGCTTGGGAAGGGGAGGTTTGGGATTTCGTGCATCGTCGCGCTCCTCGCTGGTTGTGCATTAAGTAGCTGGCTAAGGATACAGGAGGGAGTGTGACAATTTGTCTTTTTCTTGCGTCTGGCAGGAATTATGTCGAACTTTTCATTTTTATGTTGTCCGCCTGAATGTCATCGCTGTTGCAGGCAGCGATGACGGGTTATGCCTTTAGCGGGTACACACCTGCGCAATCGCCTTGGCCAGTTGATTCAGGCGCGTGCCGTCCACGCCGGCCATATTGGCTCGACCAGAGCCGACCATGTACACGCTGTGTTTCTCACGCAGTAGTTTGACCTGATCGGCGGTAAGGCCGGTGTAAGAAAACATGCCGCGCTGCTCATTGATATGGGCAAAGTGCTCGGCCAGCCCGAATGAGGCGAGGGCTTCGACCAAACCGCTGCGCAGTTGCGCAATACGAGTGCGCATGGTCTCGACTTCTTGCGTCCACTGATATTTCAATTCGGCATCGCCCAGGATGGTGGCGACGACAGCAGCGCCGTGGTCGGGCGGGTTGGACCACAGATTGCGAGCCAGAAAGGCCAATTGGCTGCGCACGTCCGTCAGTTTTTCGGCGTCGCCCGCGCACACAATCAATGCACCCACGCGTTCACGGTACAGGCCAAAGTTTTTCGAGCAGGAACTGGTGATCAACACTTCTGGCAGTTCGCGTACGAACAGGCGTGTGGACCATGCATCTTCTTGCAGGCCGTCACCGAAACCCTGATAGGCAAAGTCGATCAACGGCAGCAATTGACGCCGACGTACCACTTCCAGCACCTGCAGCCAGTCAGCCTGAGCCAAGTCAAAACCGGTCGGGTTGTGGCAGCAGGCATGCAGCAGCACCACGTCGCCTTTGGGGGCTGCTTCCAGCGCTTGCAGCATGCCCGCGACATTGAGCTTGTTGTCATTGCCGACATACGGGTAGTGACTGACTTTAAGGCCGGCCTCGGCAAAAATGGTTTCATGAATCGGCCAGGTCGGATCGCTCAACCAGATACCGCGCCCCGGCAAGCAGTGGCCGATAAAGTCCGCGGCCAGACGCAGCGCACCGGTGCCGCCGGGTGTTTGTGTGGCGCCTGCGCGTTTGCTGGCCAGCAGAGGCGAGTGGCTGCCGAGCACCAGCTCACTGATCAGTTGACCGAAATGGCTGTCGCCATGGCCGCCGATGTAGGTTTTGGTTTGTTGGTGATCGACCAGGCGTTGCTCGGCTCGCTTGACTGACGGCAGAATCGGCGTCTGACCTTTCGCGTCCTTGTACACGCCCACACCCAAATCGAATTTGTCCGGATTCGGGTCCTGATTGTAAGCGTCGATCAACCCCAGAATCGGATCGCCCGGTACTCGGCCAATCGCTGCAAAGTGCATTACTTGCGGCCTTCGGCTGTTTTGGCGACTTCATCGGTGCGTGCGGCCATGATGAAGTCGTTGCGGTGCAGGCCTTTGATTGAATGGCTCCACCAGGTCACGGTGACTTTGCCCCATTCGGTCAACAGGCCCGGGTGATGGCCTTCAGCCTCGGCGATCTCGCCCACCGCATTGGTAAAGGCCAGTGCGAACTTGAAGTTTTTGAATGCAAATACCTTTTCCAATTGCATCACACCGTCGCGAACTTCGATGTTCCAGTCTGGTATTTGCTTGAGCAGGACAGGCAGCTCTTCATCGCTGACCTGTGGAGCATCAGCGCGGCAGGCTTCGCAGTGGGCTTGGTTCAGTGCGTTCATGATGTATTCCTGAAATCGTTTTTTATTGATGAGTTGAAAGCGTTTCAAGCGGCTTTGGGTTTAGGGGGGAACTTGGGGGTGTGCAGCCCCAGGGTCATCCCTTTCTCGACCATGCCCATGATGTCTTCGTGAGCCAGATCAAACAGCCGCTTCAAGTCAGGGAGGACAAAATACAGCGGCTGCAAAATATCGATGCGGTAAGGCGTGCGCATGGCCTCGAGCGGGTCGAAGGCTTGATGTTCGGGTTCATCGGACAAGCTGTAAATGGTTTCTTTGGGCGACGAAAGAATACCGCCACCGTAGATGCGTTTGCCTTCGGGGGTGTCGACCAGACCAAACTCAATGGTCATCCAGTATAGGCGGGCGAGGTACACGCGCTGCTCCTTGCTCGCTTGCAGGCCCAACTTGCCATAGGTGTGGGTGAACTCGGCAAACCACGGGTTGGTCAGCAATGGGCAGTGGCCGAAAATCTCGTGAAAAATATCGGGCTCTTGCAGGTAATCCAGTTCTTCGGGGGTACGAATAAAGGTTGCCACCGGAAATTGCTTGTTGGCCAGCAATTCAAAGAAGGTCTGGAAAGGGATCAGCGCGGGCACACGGGCCACTTGCCAGCCAGTGGTAGCGGCCAGCACCTCATTGATTTCGCTGAGCTGGGGAATGCGATCGTGGGGCAGGGCGAGTTTTTCGATGCCTTCCAGGTATTCCGGGCAAGCGCGACCGTTCAGCAGCTTCAACTGGCGAGTAATCAAGGTATTCCACACCGCGTGTTCAGCGGCGGGGTAGTCGATAAAGCCATTGGCATCCGGCTCGCGAGCGACGTATTTCGTTTGCTTCATGGGGCTCTCCGCAAGGCAATCGTTCTTATTATTCGGTGGTGTGCGATGCCTTATTGATACCTCAGGTCTTGGTGACGTGCAGCTGGCCTAAAGCCTTGAATGCTGGGATGATGCGGTTATGGCGTAAAGTTTTCGTTACGAATGCGCCGTTATGTTGGTGTGCTTGCGAATTCAGCCACACTTACTGTCAAAAAATCGTGCCGCTTAAAAACAAGGTGCAACAGATTCACGCTGTAATTAATGCCCGACCCTTTATCTATTCACCCGAGCCATGCCCCATGCGTATCAAAGTCCACTGCCAAAACCGGATTGGCATTCTTCGCGACATTCTTAACTTGTTGGTTGCCTATGGCATCAACGTCAAGCGCGGGGAGGTGGGCGGTGATCAAGGCAATGCGATTTACCTGTTCTGCCCTAACCTGATCAATCTGCAATTTCAGGCATTGCGTCCCAAATTCGAAACCATTGCCGGTGTGTTTGGGGTCAAGCGGGTGGGTTTGATGCCCAGCGAACGCAGGCATATGGAGCTTAATGCGCTGCTTGGTGCGCTGGAGTTTCCGGTGTTGTCCATCGATATGGGCGGCTCCATCGTCGCGGCCAATCGGGCAGCTGCGCAGTTGCTCGGGGTGCGCGTGGATGAAGTGCCGGGCATTGCCCTGTCGCGCTATGCCGAAGATTTTGATTTGCCCGAGCTGGTGCGCGCCAATAAATCGCGGATTAATGGCTTGCGCGTCAAAATCAAAGGGCAGGTATTTCTGGCCGACATTGCCCCCTTGCAGCTGGAGCACGACGAAAGCGAGGCGATGGCGGGTGCGGTGTTGACGTTGCACCGCGCTGACCGCGTCGGTGAGCAGATCTATAACGTGCGCAAGCAGGAATTGCGCGGGTTCGACAGTATTTTCCAAAGCTCGAAAGTCATGGCGGCGGTGGTGCGTGAAGCCCGGCGCATGGCACCCCTGGATGCGCCACTGTTAATAGAAGGCGAAACCGGCACCGGCAAAGAGCTGTTGGCCCGGGCCTGTCATTTGGCCAGCCCGCGCGGGCAATCGCCGCTGATGGCGCTTAATTGCGCGGGGTTGCCGGAGTCGATGGCCGAAACCGAGCTGTTCGGCTACGGGCCGGGCGCCTTTGAAGGTGCGCGGGCAGAAGGCAAGTTGGGGCTGCTGGAATTGACAGCGGGCGGTACGCTGTTTCTGGATGGTGTGGGGGAAATGAGCCCGCGGTTGCAGGTCAAACTCTTGCGGTTCTTGCAGGATGGTTGCTTTCGCCGGGTCGGCAGCGACGAAGAGGTTTACCTCGATGTGCGGGTGATGTGCGCCACCCAGGTTGATTTGTCGGAGCTGTGTGCGCGCGGTGAATTTCGTCAGGATCTTTACCATCGGCTTAATGTGTTGTCGCTGCACATTCCGCCGTTGCGTGATTGCCTGGACGGGCTGGAGCCTTTGGTCGAGCACTTTCTGGATCAGGCCAGTCGCCAGATTGGTTGCCCGCTGCCGCGTCTGGCGCCTGCTGCGATGGAACGCCTGAGTCATTACCATTGGCCGGGCAATGTCCGCCAGCTGGAAAACGTGCTGTTTCAGGCGGTGTCATTGTGCGACGGCGGGGTGGTCAAGGCTGAGCATATACGCCTGCCTGATTACGGTGTGCAGCAGCCGTTGGGTGAGTTTTCGCTGCACGGCGGGTTGGACCAGATAGTCGGGCGATTTGAAAAAGCGGTACTTGAGCAGTTGTATCTCGAGCACCCGAGCAGTCGCCTGCTGGGCAAGCGGCTGGGGGTGTCGCATACGACCATCGCCAATAAATTGCGCGAGCACGAGATTATCAAGCCGGGCAGGGAGTGATGACCCGAGACCCTCACCCCAGCCCTCTCCCAGAGGGAGAGGGGGCTTGATCGAGGCGAGTCGCTAATCGTGACCACACCACAATTCAGTCCCCTCTCCCTCTGGGAGAGGGTTAGGGTGAGGGTTTAGCGGTCTCCACCAGGACATCCCTTGCCGCAACCGGCATAACCCCGCCGTTTTTCTGTCTTTGACCTGCCTTCCGTGCCTCGCACAATCCGCCATAACCCCGCCACACAAGCCTTTACTACCGTCAAAAAAAAGTTGGTGCGCAAATTGCTAGACGCTCTGTAGTACAGCGGTGGGCGGCAAGCGTCCGTCAGACAGAGGAAAGACTGTGGACAAGTACCTTTATGTGGCAATGACCGGCGCCAGTCAGAACGCACTGGCGCAAAAGGCGCATGCCAACAATCTGGCGAACATCTCGACCAACGGTTTTCAACGCGACCTTGAGCAAGCGCGCTCCATGCCGGTGTTTGGCGACAGCTTCCCGGCACGTGCCTTCGCCTTGAGCGAACGGCCGGCCACCGATTTCAGCCCCGGTGCAATGGTCGAAACCGGTCGTGATCTGGATGTGGCGGTCTCTGGCGACGGTTGGCTGGCGATACAGGCGCCCGATGGCAGTGAAGCCTATGTGCGAACGGCCAGCATGAATGTCGATGCATTGGGCATTCTGCGTGCGGGCAATGGCATGCCGGTCATGGGCAATGGCGGGCCTATTGCCGTGCCGCCCCAGCAGCAAATCGAAGTCGGCGAAGACGGCACCATTTCGATCCGTGCCCAAGGTGAAGGCCCGCAGGTCATGGCTCAGGTCGACCGTATCAAGCTGGTTCAACCCGACCTCAAGACCATGAGCAAAGGCCTTGATGGTCTGATCCATACCAACAACGGTCAACCGGCGGTGGCCGATGCCAATGTGAAGGTGGTGTCGGGCTTTCTGGAGGCCAGCAACGTCAATGCCGTCGATGAGATGACCTCGGTGCTGGCCTTGTCCAAGCAGTTTGAACTGCACATCAAAATGATGAACACCGCCAAAGAAGACGATCAAGCCATGACCCGCGTCCTGGCAATGAGCTAATAACTTAAACGCTGCGCCGAAAAACTGGCGCGCGAGGAGAGCACGATGCTTCCAGCACTGTGGGTTGCAAAAACCGGTTTGGCTGCACAAGACACCAACCTGACGACAATTTCCAACAACCTGGCCAACGTTTCGACCACGGGTTTCAAACGTGATCGCGCCGAGTTTCAGGACTTGCTGTATCAGATCAAACGCCAGCCGGGTGCTCAGTCCACCCAGGACAGCGAACTGCCGTCCGGCCTGCAAGTGGGCACCGGGGTGCGGATTGTCGGTACCCAGAAGAACTTCTCGACGGGCAGCCTGCAAACCACCGACCAGCCGCTGGACATGGCGATCAATGGCCGGGGCTTTTTCCAGATCATGCAGCCTGACGGTACAACCTCTTACACGCGCGACGGCACCTTCCATCTGGACTCCAATGGCCAGATCGTGACTGCCAACGGTTTTGCCCTTGAGCCGGCGATTGTGGTGCCGGCGGATGCCCAGACCTTTACGGTCGGTCAGGACGGCACGGTATCCGTCACCATTGCCGGCAACCCGGCAGCACAGGTGATTGGCAACTTGCAGACCGCCGACTTTATCAACCCGGCCGGTTTGCAGGCTCAGGGCGGCAATCTGTTCCTTGAAACCGCGTCCAGCGGCGCGCCGCAAATCGGTACGCCAGGCCTCAACGGTTTTGGCTTGACCATGCAGAGCACCCTTGAGACCTCGAACGTCAGCACCGTGGAAGAGATGGTCAACATGATCACCACGCAGCGTGCTTATGAGATGAACTCCAAAGTGATTTCCACCGCCGATCAAATGTTGTCGTTTGTTACGCAAAATCTGTAATTACGTAAAAGCGGGAGAGGTCATGAAGCGCTTGTATTCTGTTCTGGCACTGGGTGCTGTCACATTTCTGGCAGGCTGTGTCAGCCCGCCGCCACGCCCTAACGATCCGTACTATGCCCCTGTACTGCCGCGCACGCCGCTGCCGGCAGCGGCTAACAACGGCTCGATTTACCAGGCAGGCTTTGAACAGAACCTGTACAGCGACCGCAAGGCGTTTCGCATCGGTGACATCATCACCATTACCCTGAACGAGAAAACTCAGGCGAGCAAAAACGCCAACTCGGCCATTGGTAAAAACAGCAACACCAGCATCGGCCTGACGTCTTTGTTTGGTGGCGGTCTGACCACTAACAACCCGCTGGGCGGAGGTGACTTGAGCCTGGATGCCGGTTACAGCGGCAGCCGTGCGACCAAGGGCGACAGCAAGGCCGGGCAGGGCAATAGCCTGACCGGCTCAATCACCGTGACCGTGGCCGATGTGTTGCCTAACGGCATCATCGCGGTACGGGGTGAGAAGTGGATGACCCTCAATACCGGTGACGAGCTGGTGCGTATTGCCGGGCTGGTGCGCGCCGATGACATCGCCACCGACAACACGGTGTCTTCGACCCGGGTGGCCGATGCGCGCATTACCTATTCGGGCACCGGTTCGTTTGCCGATGCGAGCCAGCCGGGCTGGTTCGACCGTTTCTTCCTTAGCCCACTGTTCCCGTTCTAGGTGATGGCCTCCATGTCCAACCTCAAGCATTTGCTGGCAGCGCTATTGCTGTTATCGACCTCACTGGGTGTTCACGCCGAGCGGTTGAAAGACATTGCCAGCATTTCCGGCGTGCGTTCCAACCAATTGATTGGTTATGGCCTGGTGGTCGGACTTAACGGTACGGGCGACCAGACCACGCAAACCCCGTTCACCTTGCAGACGTTCAACAACATGCTGTCGCAGTTCGGCATCAAGGTGCCCGCAGGCACCGGTACTGTGCAGTTGAAAAACGTCGCGGCGGTGTCCATCAGCGCCGACTTGCCCGCTTTCGCCAAGCCGGGTCAAGTGATCGACATCACCGTGTCCTCCATCGGCAACTCCAAAAGCCTGCGCGGCGGCACGCTGTTGCTGACACCGCTCAAGGGCATTGACGGTAATGTTTACGCCGTGGCGCAAGGCAATCTGGTGGTGGGCGGGTTTGATGCCGAAGGCCGCGACGGCTCGAAAATCACCGTTAACGTGCCGTCAGCCGGGCGTATTCCGGGCGGTGCATCGGTTGAACGGGCCGTGCCCAGCGGTTTCAATCAGGGCAATAGCCTGACGTTGAACCTTAACCGCTCCGACTTCACCACGGCCAAGCGCGTTGTCGACAAAATCAACGACTTGCTCGGCCCCGGTGTGGCGCAGGCGATTGATGGAGGCTCGGTGCGCGTGACCGCACCGCTGGACCCAAGCCAGCGGGTCGACTACCTGTCGATTCTGGAAAACCTTGAGGTCGATCCGGGGCAGGCGGTGGCCAAGGTCATCATCAACTCACGCACCGGCACTATCGTGATTGGCCAGAACGTCAAAGTGTCGCCGGCCGCCGTGACGCACGGCAGCCTGACCGTCACCATTACCGAAGATCCGATTGTCAGCCAGCCCGGCCCGCTGTCCAACGGCGAGACGGCGGTGGTGCCGCGTTCACGCATCAACGCTCAGCAAGAAGCCAAGCCGATGTTCAAGTTCGGCCCGGGCACCACCCTGGACGAAATTGTCCGGGCGGTAAATCAGGTGGGTGCGGCGCCAGGAGATTTGATGGCGATTCTCGAAGCGCTTAAACAGGCCGGTGCGTTGCAAGCCGACCTGATCGTGATTTGAGGCTGACGTTATGGACTTGAGCAAGCGCGGCGTCAGTAGCAGCGATTCGGGGGCGTTTACCGACCTGAACCGGCTCAACAGCCTGAAAGTGGGTGATCGCGAAAGCGACAGCAATATGCGCAAGGTGGCGCAGGAGTTCGAGTCGCTGTTCCTCAATGAAATGCTCAAGTCCATGCGCTCGGCCAACGAGGTGCTGGGCAAGGACAACCCGCTCAATACCCCGGCCGCCAAGCAGTATCAAGAGATGTACGACCAGCAATTGTCGGTGACGTTATCCCGACAGGGCGGCGGCATTGGTCTGGCCGACGTCTTGATGCGCCAGATGTCTAAGAACAAGCCCACTGCGCCGGGCGATGCCGTGGTGACCACGGCGCTGACAAACGAAGCCAAAACACCTGCGCCAACGACGGCGGCGGCGACCACCACCAGCCCGTTCGTTCGCGCCTCGGGGCAGCGTGCCTTGTGGAGTGCGCGGGTAGCCGCGCCTGCTGCGGCCGAAGGGGGTCATCAAAATGACATGGTCAAGATCAATCAGCGCCGCCTGGCCTTGCCGAGCAAGCTGACCGATCGTCTGCTGGCGGGCATCGTGCCTTCTGCCGACCCGGCGCGCTCGACCCTCAATACCGGCACGGTGCCGGGGCGTACCTCGCCGGGTCTGGACGCCGTGCTCAAAGGCAGTCGCCAGCCCATGCTGAGTGCCAACGGCGTGCAAGGGCGTATGCAGATTTATGGGCGTGCCGTGGCGCAGCCCCCGCTGGCGCCGGCCAAGCAAGCGTTCGAGTCGCCGGATGCCTTTGTCGCCACGATGCTGCCGATGGCGCAACAGGCAGCCGACCGTATCGGCGTGGACCCGCTGTATCTGGTGGCCCAGGCCGCGCTCGAAACCGGGTGGGGCAAATCGGTGATGCGCCAGCAAAACGGCAGCAGCAGCCACAACCTGTTCGGCATCAAAGCCACGGGCAACTGGCAAGGCGCGCAGGCGCGAGCCATCACCAGCGAATTCAAGGGTGGGCAGATGGTCAAGGAAACGGCGGACTTCCGTTCCTACGACTCATATCAAGACAGCTTCCACGATCTGGTCACGCTGTTACAAAGCAACAATCGTTATAAAGAAGTGCTGAGCTCGGCCGATAAACCAGAGCAGTTTGTTCGAGAGTTGCAAAAGGCCGGTTACGCGACCGACCCCGAGTATGCGAGCAAGATTTCGCAGATAGCCAAGCAAATGAAGACCTACCAGAGCTACGTCTCGACGGGTTCTTTAACGAATTTATAAGGTTTGAACCATGGCGAGTTTGATCAACATCGGGATGTCGGGGCTCAATGCCAGCCAGGGGGCTTTGGCGACGGTGGGCAACAACATTGCCAACGCGAATACCTCGGGCTACTCGCGTCAGCAGATCGTGCAGGGCACGGCGGCCTCTCAGCAAGTGGGCGGGGTGTTTATCGGCACCGGCACCACCCTGGCCGATGTGCGCCGTGTGTACAACGCCTACCTCGACGCCCAGTTGCAAACCACCACCTCGCTCAACGGCGACGCTCAGGCCTATCTCGATCAGATTGGCTCGGTCGACAAGTTGCTGTCTGACTCCAGCACCGGCGTATCGGCCGCGTTGAGCAGCTTTTTTACCGCCCTGCAAACCTCGGCCGCGGCGCCCGGCAATACCTCGTCACGCCAGTTGCTGCTAACCAGTGCGCAGACGTTGAGCAACCGCTTCAACTCGATTTCGTCCCAGCTCAACCAGCAGAACGAGGGCATCAACAGTCAGCTCGATACGTTGACCTCTCTGGTTAACCAGCACACGGCGACCCTTGCCTCGTTGAACAAGCAGATTGCTCAGGCGACCACCGCCGGCAATACACCGAACGACCTGCTGGATGCGCGCAACGAAACCGTTCGCAGCCTCAATGAGCTGGTCGGGGTGACAGTTCAGGAGCACGACAACGTTTACGACGTGACGCTGGGGACGGGCCAGTCGCTGGTGCAGGGCAGCACCTCCAACACGATTTCGGCGGTACCGGGCAAAGTCGACAAGAGCCAGTTCACCATTCAGATCAACTACCCGCAGTCCACCTCCGATGTGACCTCGGTGATCAGTGGCGGCAAGATCGGCGGTCTGTTGCGCTATCGCGAAGACGTGCTGGCGCCGGCCATGAATGATCTGGGGCGCACCGCGATGGTGGTGGCCGACGCGATCAACACGCAGTTGGGTCAGGGGCTGGATGCCAATGGCGAGTTTGGCTCGTCATTGTTCAATAACATCAACAGCGCGCAGGCCATCAGCCAGCGCAGCCTGGCTTCGTCCAGCAACAATGTGAACTCTGGCAACCTGGACGTGAGCATTACCGACAGCGGTGCGCTGACCACCTACGATTATCAAGTCACGTTCAGCAGCGACAACGACTACACCGTCAAGCGCTCGGACGGCACCAGCATGGGCTCGTTCAAGCTGGATCAAAAACCGGCCGCCGTGATCGACGGTTTTACGATGACCCTCAATGGCGGGGATTTGAGCAAGGGCGATACGTTCAAAGTCAGCCCCACCCGTAATGGCGCCAGCGCCATCGGCGTGCAAATGACCGATTCGAGTCAGTTGGCCTTTGCTGCGCCATTGGTGGCCAGTGTAGGCAGCTCGAACACCGGCACCGGCGCTGTGAGCACGCCGAGCCTGTCTGCGGCGCTGGATATCTACGGCGGGGCAGCTTTGGGGCTGAAGCAGTCGCAGATTGAAAGCGCAATGCCGGTTCGCATTGCCTTTGACGAAGCGGTCAATGGCACGCAGGGCTACCGCGTACTGAATGAAAAAGGCGATGAGATCGGCACGGGCACCATCGTGCCGGGCCAAGGCAACAAAGTAACGATCAATGTGCCCGTCACCAATGCTGACGGCACCAAGACCCAGATCGCTTTTGACACCACCTTCAGCGGCTCGCCGGGCAAGGGCGACAGCTTTGACATCAAGTTCAACAAGGACGCCAAGGCCGACAACACCAACGCCAACTTGCTGCTGGACCTGCAAACCAAAGCCACCGTTGGGGTGACTGCCGGGGGCGGCGGGGTGAGCATGACGGGGGCTTACACCCAACTGGTTTCATCGGTGGGTGGCAAGGCCAGCCAGGCGAAAGTGGATGCCACGGCCAACACGGCGGCGCTGTCCTATGCCAAGGAAGTGCGCAACTCGGTGTCTCAGGTCAACCTGGATGAAGAAGCGTCCAATCTGGTCAAGTTTCAGCAGTACTACACCGCCTCGTCGCAGATCATTAAAGCGGCGCAAGAAACCTTCACCACGCTGATCAACAGCCTTTAAGGGAGCCTTCGACGATGCGCATTTCCACATCCCAGTTTTATGAGTCGACCAGCGCGACCTATCAGAACAATTTTTCGTCGGTGGTGAAAACCCAGACCCAGATTGACTCGGGTGTGCGCATCCAGTCCGCAGGTGATGACCCGGCCGGTGCTGCGCAGTTGTTATTGTTGCAGCAGCAAAAAGACATGCTGGGGCAGTACAGCACCAACATGAATACCATCAAGGCTTCCCTGAACAATCAGGAAAGCATTCTGGACAGCATCAATACGGCGCTGCAAAAGGCTAAAAACCTGACCATTCAGGCGGGTGGCATTATCAGTGATGCCGACCGTTCTTCTATTGCCAATGAAATTGGCGGCATCGAAGAACAAGTCTTCAGCTTGCTTAACAGCAAGGATGCCGACGGCAACTACATGTTTTCGGGTTCCAAAACCTCAACGCCGCCGTATGCGCGCAACAATGACGGCACCTATACCTACCAGGGCGATGACATTCAGCTGAACCTGAAGGTCTCGGACACCATCACGATGGCCGGCAGTGACACTGCCCGCAGTTTTCTGGAAGGCTCCCCGAATACCGGGCGCACTCAAGCAACGCTGCTGCCTCCGGCGGTCAATGACGGCAAGGTGTCTATTACAGCGGGCACGGTGACTTCAACGGCGGTGTATGACCAGGGGTTTACGGCAGGTCAGCCCTACACCTTGACGTTCACCAGCAGCAATCAGTTCACCTTGACTGATGGCGCGGGTAAGGACATTACCTCTGAAATAGCCGGTAACGGGACGTTCGATTCAACCAAAGAAGGCGCTCACAGCGTCAACTTGCGCGGCGTTCAGTTTGATATCGGCATGGATTTCAGCGGCGCTGAAGACACTGTGGCTCAGGATGCACTGGCCAAGAACAAGGCCTTTACGCTTGAAGCCAAGCCCGACAGCTTCAATGTGTCACGCACCCCGAGCAATACCTCTACGGCGCAATTGACCAGTGCGAGTATCGCTGACACGAAAAAGTACAGTGACAGCTTCCCCAGCAGCGGGGCGGTGATCAAATTCACCAGCGACACCGAATATCAAGTGTTTGCGCAGCCATTGAGCGCCAACAGCAAGCCGCTGGCCGAAGGCACCATGACCGGCACTTCGGTGACGGCGGCCGGGGTTAAATTTGATTTCTCAGATGCGCCCAAGGCGGGCGACCAATTTGTGGTGAGTGCTGATAACCACAAAAACCAGAGTGCTCTGGACACACTCAGCGAGATTCGCAAGGCGCTATTGGTACCCACCGATAATGATCCGGTGGCCAAGCTCAAGCAGCGCGATGTGCTCAGCGCTACCATCGGTAATTTGAGCAATGCCAGCGAGCACGTGGACATAGCGCGTGGTTCCATTGGCTCGCGCCTTAATGCCATTGATATTCAGGCGGACGCCAACACCAGCATGGGGCTGGCCAACGACACCACCATGTCGGCCATTGGCAATACCGATATGGCCAGTGCGTCGGTTGATCTGGCGTTCCAGAAAGCCATGTTGGAAGCCTCGCAACTGGCGTTCGTCAAAATCGCCCAGTTGAGCCTGTTTAACCAGCTCTAACGCACTCAAATACGTAGCAGCTGCCGCAGGCTGCGTCCGGCGGCGAAGCCGTCGTAAATTCAGCGATTTGAAGGGTGCGTCGCACACATCTGGCAGGTTTTGCGATCGCTTCGCAATCGGACGCAGCCTGCGGCAGCTGCTACGAATCGCCAGGGATCGCGCGAAATGTTTTGTAAAAACCATACAAAATAGCGTGACCTGTGAGTCACAACGCGCATCTCACTGTATCGTGTGCAGCATACGGGCGGGTGCCGAGCCATTTACGGGCTATTTTTTGTATTTTCAGGCGCCCATTCAAGCCCTTTTATTGTTAACGCCCCTCGATTGTTCGAGCGGTGATCTCCAGCTATTCAGTATTGGGAAGCCACAATGATTGGCATTAAAAGCATCGCCAGTTACGTGCCTGCAGACGGCGTAGACAACTACGCTCAAGGCGCGAAATTCTCCAAGGACGAAGAATTCATTCTGGGCAAGATTGGCTCGGCCTTCCTGCCGCGCAAAGGTGCTGACCAGGAAACCTCGGATCTGTGTGTCGAAGCTGTCAATGCGCTGTTCGCCAACAATCCGCAGCTCAAGCGCGAATCCATCGACGCGCTGATCGTCGTTACCCAAAACGGTGATGCAGAAGGCTTGCCACATACCGCTGCCATCGTTCAAGACAAGCTCGGTCTGCCGACCCACGTCGCCGCCTTTGATATTTCCCTGGGGTGCTCGGGTTACGTCTACGGCATTTACGCGATGAAAGGCTTCATGGAAGCCACAGGCCTTAAAAACGGCCTGCTGATCACTGCCGACCCGTATTCGAAAATCGTCGACCCTGAAGACCGCAACACCACCATGCTGTTTGGCGACGCCGCCACGGCTACCTGGATGGGTGAAGACGCTCCCTGGCAGTTGGGCAAGGCCAAGTTCGGCACCGACGGCTCCGGGGCGCCGCACTTGAAGGTCAGAGATGGCGTGTTCTTTATGAACGGTCGTCAGGTGTTCAATTTTGCGCTGCTTAAAGTGCCTGCGCACTTGCATGAGCTGATGCAAGAGTCGAACTTGACCTCTCAAGACATCGACGCGTTCTGCATCCATCAGGGCAGTGCGGCGATTGTCGATGCGGTCGCCCGTCGTTTTGAGGGTGAGCCTGAGAAGTTCATCAAGGATATGGTCGAGACCGGCAATACCGTGTCTTCGAGCATTCCGCTGCTGCTGGAAAAACACGTGATGAACGCCACCTGGAAGCGCGTTGCGCTCAGCGGCTTCGGTGTGGGCTTGTCGTGGGGCTCGGCGATTATCTATCGGCCGTAAAGAACAGGCTTCACGCTTCAAGCGGTACGATCAAAACGCCCATGGCCTGATACGCCATGGGCGTTTTGCGTTGGGGTCACCCGCTGCGCAAAACCTGTGTGAGGCCAGCGTGGTTGCTGATAGATCAAAAGCCAGATCAAGATCAACAAAGCGCGCTAGATCCCGAAATCCGTAGCAGTTGACGAGCTCCGCGAGGCTACGTCTCCTGCCTGGGGGATCTCTCGGCAAACACAAGAAACCGTACTGTATGCCTTGAGCACGAGAGTGAAGGTGCCTTCAATCATTCTGTGAGCGAGAACTCGGTCAGGCAGAAGGTGGGCACGCCCATCTCTTGCAAGCGCTTGGAGCCGCCCAGTTCTGGCAAATCAATAATGGCGGCGGCTTCAAACACCTGCGCCCCCATGCGTCGTACCAGGTTGGCGGCGGCGATCAGTGTGCCGCCCGTAGCGATCAGGTCATCGACGATCAGCAGCGAGTCGCCTTCACACAAGCTGTCAGCGTGCACTTCAAGAAAGGCTTCGCCATATTCTGTCTGATAGCCTTCGGCCAATACGTCAGCAGGCAACTTCCCTTGCTTGCGAAATAGAACTAACGGTTTGTTGAGCTGATGCGCGAGCACCGAACCGATTAGAAAGCCGCGCGCGTCCATTGCGCCGATGTGGCTGAAATCAGCCTCGACGTAACGGTGGATAAAGGTATCGGCGATGACACGCATGGCGCGTGGTGATTGGTACAGCGGCGTGATATCGCGGAAAATGACGCCCTTTTTAGGGAAGTCAACTACAGGGCGAATCAAGGGTTTGAGGCAAAAATCGTCGGCGACCATGGTCGGGCTATCCTGGTGTGCGTTAAGCGCGTCAGTATAACCCGGACCGTGACGAATTCAGACTTCCAGTGAACCACCGGCCAAGGCGCATAGCTTGATCGGGTCAAGAATATGGACTTCTTTGCCCTCTGCCTGGATCAACTCGTTTTCTTGCAGGCGGGTAAACACGCGAGAAACAGTTTCAACGGCCAGGCCCAGGTAGTTACCGATTTCATTGCGCGACATGCTCAGACGATACTGGTTTGCAGAGAAGCCGCGAGCCCGGAAGCGCGCCGACAGATTCACCAAAAAGGTGGCAATCCGCTCATCGGCGGTCTTTTTCGAGAGCAACAACATCATTTGCTGATCGTCACGAATTTCGCGGCTCATGATGCGCATCAGCTGGCGGCGCAGTTGCGGCAGTTGTACGGACAGTTCGTCCAGACGCTCAAAGGGTATTTCGCATACAGGTGTGGTCTCCAGTGCCTGTGCGGAGACGGGGTACGCCTCTGTGCCCATGCCGGATAAACCCACCAACTCGCTGGGCAGATGAAAGCCAGTGATTTGCTCTTCGCCCGAGTCGCTCAGGCTGAATGTCTTCAGTGCCCCGGAGCGTACCGCGTAGACCGAGCCAAATGGATCGCCCTGGCGAAACAGAAACTCGCCTTTTTTCAAGGGACGACCGCGCTTGACGATTTCCTCCAACGCATCCATGTCTTCCAGATTCAACGAAAGTGGCAAACAAAGAGGGGCCAGGCTGCAATCCTTGCAGTTGGCCTGACTATGAGCGCGCAGTTTTACTGGCTCGGACATTTCTTCAATCCTTGTGGGAAAACACACATAAGTTGCAAGGGTAACTCAGCCACGAGGTCGAGGCCAGTGCACCATAGCGGTGCCGCGACCTAAGTCTCATGGCGGCATCACGCAGGATTAACAGGTTGATGAACGTTAAAAGCACTTAGATCACTCGCGAAAATCGTTCTCGATTGGCCTTTTCCAGGTACGCATCGAAGACCATGCACACAGAACGCACCAGTAACCGGCCTGCGGGCAGCACGGTCAATTGTTCAGCGTCCAGGGCGATCAAGCCATCGGCTGCCATTCGCTGCAAGGCGGGCCACTGCGGGGCAAAGTAACCCCGAAAGTCGATGTTGAAGGCTTGTTCTACAGGGGCGAACGGCAGGTGCAGGTTGCAGATGATGTGTTGAATGACCTCGCGGCGAATTCGATCATCCTGATTGCACACCAGCCCGCGGCTGGTGGCGAGCTGACCGCTGCTCAGGGCGTGCTGGTACTGCGTCAGGTCGCTGTTGTTCTGACAGTACAGGTCGCCGATCTGGCTAATGGCCGATACGCCAAGCCCGATCAGGTCGCAATGGCCGTGGGTGGTATAACCCTGAAAATTGCGTTGCAGTGTTGATTCTTCCTGAGCGATGGCCAGTTCGTCGTCCGGCAGGGCGAAATGATCCATGCCGATGTAGCGGTAACCGGCGCGGGTCAATTGCTCAATGGTGTGCTCAAGCATCTGTAGCTTTTCAGCAGGTGAGGGCAGCTCCAGAGGGTTGATCCGCCGCTGTGGCATGAAGCGCTCGGGCAAGTGCGCGTAATTGAATACGGACAAACGATCCGGCTGCAGGTTGATCACTTCTTCGATGGTATTCGCGAAGGCTTGCGGGGTTTGTTTGGGCAACCCATAGATCAGGTCAATATTGATCGAGCGAAACTGCAAGGTGCGGGCCGCGTCGATGACCGCGCGGGTTTCTTCCATGCTTTGCAGGCGATTCACGGCGCGCTGCACTTGCGGGTCGAGGTCTTGCAGGCCGATGCTGACGCGGTTGAAACCCAGCTCGCGCAACAGGCCCATGGTTGACCAGTCAGCTTCTCGCGGATCGATTTCGATGCCGTAATCGCCCGAGTCGTCATCCAGCAAGTTGAAATGTTTGCGCAATGTCAGCATCAGCTGGCGCAGCTCATCGTGGCTGAGAAACGTCGGTGTGCCCCCGCCAAAGTGCAACTGTTCGACTTTTTGTCTGGGGTCAAGGTGGCAGGCGACTTTCTGGATTTCTTGTTCGAGTCGTTGCAGGTAAGGCTGCGCTCGACCACGGTCTTTGGTGATGACCTTGTTGCAGGCGCAGTAGTAGCAAATATTGGCGCAAAAGGGCACGTGCACATACAGCGACAGCGGGCGCAGCGCCTTGCGGCTTTCGCGCAGAGCATGCAACAGGTCGAAGGGGCTGACCTGATTATTGAACTGCACCGCCGTCGGGTATGAGGTGTAGCGGGGCCCGGCAATATCGTAGCGGCGAATTAAAGTTGAGTCCCAACGAATGGCGTCGAGCATGCGGGCATTCCCCTGGGATGGCTGTCAATGCTCTGGATTCTAGGGGCTGGAAATGGGTCAGGCCTTGATATGCATCAACGGCTGATGTGTATCAGTGGCCCATCAACCAATGCTGGTGTGGGCCGGGCAGGGTCCAGATACCGAAGGCAATGACCAGCAAACCTCCGGCCATGCGTACGCTGCGCTTGCGCAACAGCGCCGTGACCCGCTCGGCAGCAAGCCCGGTGGCGAGCAACACAGGCCATGTGCCAAGGCCGAACGCGAGCATGAGCAAGGCGCTATCCATCGCGTTGCCTTGGCTGGCTGACCAGATCAGGGTGCTGTACACCAACCCGCACGGCAGCCAGCCCCACAGTGCACCCAGCAACAAGGCGCGGGGCAGGCTCGATACCGGCAGCAGCCGGTTGGCCACGGGTTGAATATGTCGCCACAGGCCGCGGCCCATACGTTCGATGCGGGTCAGTCCGCTCCACCAACCGGCCAGGTACAGGCCCATGCAGATCAGCAGTAACCCGGCCAGCAGGCGCATGAACAGGGCTGCGGGGCTGTTGGCGACCGCCCACCCGGCCAGCCCCAGCAGCAAACCTGCGCACCCATAGCTGAGAATTCGGCCCAGGTTGTACGCCAGCAACAGCCTGAAGCGTCGGCTGCGTTGCTCTTTGGGAATGGCCATTGTCAAAGCGCCCATCAAGCCACCACACATGCCCAGGCAATGGCCGCCGCCCAGCAGCCCCAGTATCACTGCCGATACCAGTAGGGGACCGAGATCAAGCATGGGGTGGCGCTGAGGTGTCGTTGTCCTGAGCGGGCGCAGGATGCTGGCGCCTGGCTTCTTCGACAGCCGCCGTGTGCTGGGGGTCCTGTTCATCAAACAGGATGCTGTGCGCCGGGCTGTCCAGGTCGTCGTACTGGCCGCTGTCCACCGCCCAGAAGAAGATGTAGATCGCGATGGCGACAATCAACAAGGCCGCCGGAATCATGATGTAAAGCGCTGGCATAGAGGCTCCAAGCTACGGGTTCAGGCCGCTTGCGGGCGGGCCTCTGCGGTGGGTCCGGTGGGCGCCTGATCCGGCAGGCGGATCAGGCGCAAGGCATTGAGCACAACCGTCAACGAACTGATCGACATGCCGATGGCGGCCCAGACGGGGGTGATCCAGCCGAGCGCTGCAAAGGGCAGCATAAGGCCATTGTACAGCCCGGCCCACAGCAGGTTTTCGATGATGACCCGGCGCGTGCGCCGAGCCAGACTGAACGCTTGCACCAACGCCTCCAGACGATTGGACAGCAACACTGCATCGGCGCTGGTTTTGGCCAGGTCAGTGGCTGAACCCATCGCTACGCTGATGTCGGCAGCCGCCAGCACGGGCACATCGTTCACCCCGTCACCCAGCATCAGAACTTTGCGGCCTTGGGCATGCAAGCGTTGCAGTACCTGTAATTTGTCATCGGGGCGCATCCCGCCCAGTGCTTCATCAATGCCCAGCGTGTTGGCCACACTGGCGACCATAGGCGAGCTGTCCCCGGAGAGCAGTAGCGTATGCCAGCCGCGGGCCTTGCACGCCGCTACCAGGGCAGGTGCATCAGCCCGCAGGCGGTCATCGAGCACCAGCCAGGCCAGGGCCCACTGGGTGTCGCCCAGCAGCAGCCATTGACCGGGCTCATCTGGCAGGGCCGGTACGACGTCGTGGCTCAGTTCGCAGACGAACGCCGGCTGGCCGATACGCAAGCGCTGTTCACCGACCCGGCCTTCGAGGCCCAGCCCGGGTGTGCTAAGCACGTCTTCGGCGGCTTGCGGGGCGCGGCCAAAAGCGCGGGCGATAGGGTGTTCGGAACGGTTTTCGAGGGCTGCGGCGAGACTCAGGCACTGCTCGCTGTCCAGCTCACGCAAGGGGTGGATGGCTCTTAAGGCCAGACGGCCTTCGGTGAGGGTGCCGGTTTTGTCGAAAATCACCGTATCAATCTGGTTCAAACCTTCGATCACGTGCCCGCGGGTCAGCAGCAACCCCAGTTTATGCAGGGTGCCAGTGGCAGCAGTGAGGGCGGTCGGAGTCGCCAAGGACAAGGCGCAAGGGCAGGTGGCTACCAGCATGGCCAGTACAATCCAGAAGGCTCGCGTGGGATCGAGCTGCCACCACAGGAGGCCAATCACAAGTGCCGCAATCAACGAAAACAGCAGGAACCATTGCGCAGCTTTGTCAGCAATTTCAGCGAGCTGTGGTTTTTCGGTCTGGGCGCGATCCAGCAAGCGCACAATGGCCGACAGGCGAGTGTCTTGACCCAGTGCCAACACTTCAACAGTCAGGGCCCCTTCGACATTCAACGTGCCTGCGGTCACGGCATCGCCTGCGCCACGGGGTTGCGGCAGGTATTCGCCGGTCAGTACGGATTCGTCAATGCGGGTCACGCCTTCGAGAATCTTGCCGTCGGCCGGCAGCGTCGCTCCGGGGTGAACCAATACGGTGTCGCCGACGTTCAGTTCGCTCAGCAGGATGCGTTCGCTCTGGCCGTCTTCGCTCACGCGTAAGCAAGAAGCGGGCAGCAAGTTAACCAGTTGTGCGGTGGCCGCCGAGGTGCGCTCGCGGGCGCGGCGTTCCAGATAGCGCCCGGCCAGCAAAAACAAGGCGAACATGCCGACTGCATCGAAATACAGCTCGCCGACCCCGGTGATCGCGGTCCAGATACCCGCGATATAGGCGCTGCCAATGGCCAGTGAAACCGAGACGTCCATGGTCAGGTGCCGGGTGCGCAGGTCGCGCATCGCGCCTTTGAAAAAGGGCGCGCAGCTGTAGAACACGATAGGTGTGGTGAGAAACAGCGCCACCCAGCGCAGGATGGTGTGCATCTGGGGGCTGAGGTCGGTGTTGAATTCGGGCCAGGTGGCCATGGTTGCCATCATTGCCTGAAACCACAGTAGCCCGGCCACCCCCAGCTGGCGCAAGGCCCGCCGGTTCTCGCTGGCCAGTTGCTCGGTAGCTCGATCCGCCTGATAGGGGTGCGCGGCATAACCGATATGGCGCAGCTCGCGGAGTATTTCACTCAGTGGTAACTGGCGGTCATTCCAGCGCACATGCAGGCGGTGATTGGTCAGGTTAAGCCGCGCCTCGCTGACAGCGGGCAGACGCAGCAGGTCTTTTTCGATGAGCCAGCCGCAGGCGGCACAACTGATGCCCTCCATCAGCAAGGTTGTTTCGGCCTGTTCATCGGTGTGTCGCACAAAGGGCTGTTGCACCTCGGGGCGATCGTACAGCGCCAGTTCTTCGCTCAGTTGCAGGGGGAGCGCTTGAGGGTTGGCAGAGGCTTCACTACGGTGCTGGTAATAGCTTTCGAGTCCGCCAGCCACGATGGCTTCGGCCACAGCCTGGCAGCCCGGGCAGCAAAATTCGCGAATGTGGCCCAATACGACAGCCGTAAACTGGCTGCCGGATGGAACAGGCAGGGCGCAGTGGTAGCAGGTAACAGGAGTGGTCATGGCGCTCTTTCGCGAAAGGGGGGCGCAAGCAGGCTCGCGATGGGGTGTTGTTAGTGATGAACTTCGGCGCCTTGAATCGGCTCATCACCCAGCATCAGGTCTTTGTCGTGATCGACCTCTTCTTCTTCGAACAGGCGCCAGGTCTTGCCATTCTCGACACCCAGCAATTCAACGAAGCGGCGCCCTTCAACCTTGTCATCCAGTTGGCCGGTGTAGCGCCCCGGCTCCGAAGGGCTTTGTTTGAGGCTGATGCGGCGGTCTTTTTCCGGTTGTGTCGGTGAAATCAGGTTCAGCTCCAGCATGGCTGGGTGGCTGTTGCCTTCGAGCAGCAACACCACTTCTCCGGTCATTTCGTCCAGACGCAGCTTGGCTTGCAGTTGCAGCGTCTGGCCGAGCATCTCGCGATCCAATGAGCGGTTGATGCCTTTACCGGCTTCGTAGTAGTTGTCGTTGACCAAGTGGTCCGGGTTATTGACGGCGATCGTCACCATCGACAGGGTCAAGGTCACCGAGCAGGCAAGAATGGCAATGATGATCCACGGCCAAATGTGCTTGTACCAAGGGCTGGAGCCGTTTGCTGCGGGCATGACAGTTTCTCTTATCTGATGAGTGGGCCGATGAAGCGGCTATTGGCTTTGACGTAGATGTCGGGGTTGTCGGCATCCTTGAGGATGAAAAACACCTCGTTGGTGCTGGACGGCAGCTGCTCGGGTGCAACCGACAGCTCGACCGGCAGGCTGACAATGTCGCCGGCTGCGACCTGGATTTCGCGTTTGCCTTGCAGTTTCAGATCAGGCAGGCCTGTGGCCTCCAGCACGTACGTATGGTCGTGCTGGTCTTTGTTCATGATTTTCAGGCTATAGACGTTTTCGACCCGGCCTTGTGCGTTTTCGCGGTAGAGCACCCGGTCTTTACTGACATCAAACCCGACCAGCGAGCGGGTGAAAAATGCTGCAGCCAGCAGGCCCATCATGGCCAGTAACACCACGGCATAGCCGATCAGGCGTGGGCGAAGTGTGTGGGTTTTCTGCCCCGAAAGATTGTGTTCAGTGGTGTAGCTGATGAGCCCGCGTGGGTAGTTCATCTTGTCCATGATGCTGTCACAGGCGTCGATGCAGGCCGCGCAGCCTATGCATTCAATTTGCAGGCCGTCGCGAATGTCGATACCGGTAGGGCAGACTTGCACGCACAAAGTGCAGTCGACACAGTCGCCCAGACCCTGGGCCTTGTAGTCGCTGTCTTTTTTGCGCGGGCCGCGCTGCTCGCCACGCCGTGGGTCATACGAGACGATCAGCGTGTCCTTGTCGAACATGACGCTCTGGAAACGCGCATAGGGGCACATGTAAATGCACACCTGTTCGCGCAGCCAGCCGGCATTGCCGTAAGTGGCCAGAGTGAAAAAGCCGACCCAGAAATACGCCCAGCCATCGGCCTGGCCGGTGAAGAATTCGATGACCAGTTCGCGAATGGGCGAGAAGTAGCCGACAAAGGTCATGCCGGTGACAAAGCCGATCAGTAGCCACAGGCTGTGTTTGCCGAGTTTGCGAAGGAACTTGTTGGCGCTCATGGGCGCCTTGTCGAGCTTGATACGCTGGTTGCGGTCGCCTTCTGTGACCTTTTCGCACCACATGAAGACCCATGTCCACACGCTTTGCGGGCAGGTATAGCCGCACCACACACGCCCGGCGTACACCGTAATAAAAAACAGGCCAAAGGCGGCGACGATCAGCAGGCCCGATAGCAGGATGAAATCCTGTGGCCAGAACGTTGCGCCAAAAATAAAGAATTTACGCTCGGGAAGGTTCCACCACACCGCCTGGTGACCGCCCCAGTTCAGCCAGACCGTGCCGAAATACAGCAAGAACAGAAATGCGCCACCGACCATGCGCAGATTGCGGAAGAAACCGGTGAAGGCTCGGGTATAAATCTTCTCTCGGGGCGCGTAAAGGTCGACGGTCTGCGGTGTTTTTTCAGCAGATGCAGTGACATCGTTGGCAGGAATCTGGTTGCTCATTGGGTCGTCCCACGGCAGTGGAAAATGCCTCGGTCAGTACATGCCAACCGCGGTCAGAAGGTGGTGCAGTGGCGTAATGATACCTGCGTGAATCCAGTGCAGGGGTGCGACCTTTGGTCGCGTTCACGGGGGTGCAAGTTTGGTGTAGCGATTGCTCAAAGTGATGACGTGGATCAATTGACTTCGTGCACTGACCGAGGGTCGAAAGGCTTGATTCAAAGCTCCCAGGGGTTGATCACGCGAACGCCCTCGAAGCAGAAATCCTTGGCGTTGCGAGTGACCAGGGTCATGCCATGAACCAGTGCTGTGGCGCCGATCAGGGCATCGCACTCGTTGCCGCGGTCCGGGACATGCAGGCGGGCGCAACGGCGCGCAACATGACTGTCAATCGACAGCACACGGCCTGCGAAGGCGGGAATCACATGACCTTCAAGCCAGGTACGCAAGATGGCTGCCTGCGCTGTGTCGCGCCGTTCCAGGCGCAATATGCCTGTTTCGATTTCAAGCAAGGTGATGGCGGATATATACAGTTTGTACGCCTCAACGCCATGCGCCCAGGCAACCACTGCCGGGTCAGCCTGGGGTTTACGAAGCTCCGAGATCACATTGGTGTCGAGTAAGAACATTAAAAATCCAGGGAGCGCGGCGTGATGGCTGCGCGTTCGGGTTCAAATTCAACCGGCGCCGAATCAGGCATGACAAGCAGGTCGACGATGCTGGTATTCAGGCCGGTCAGTCGTTGGTACTCCTCCATGCATAGCAGTACATGAGCAGGGCGGCCACGATCGGTGATGTAAACAGGCCCTTGCTGGGCGGCTTTTTTGGCACCGCTTGTGTCTTGATTGAATTCGCGACTTGAAATGGTGGTGATAGCCATGAGGAAAACCTCCCTAAGCTGATAATGTAGAAACGTTACTACTCTTAACGTTTGTGTTGCAACTGAAAAAGCAGCCTGTAACAAAACGGCTCCGCAACGGGGAGCCGTTTTCAGTGCGATAACTGACTTTCTACTCTTCGGCTTTGGCGTTTTCGCCATGAGACAGGCTGTAGACGTAGGCCGCCAGCAGGTGAACCCTGTCATTGCCTTGTAACTGCGCTTGAGCAGGCATCTGACCCTGACGGCCATAACGAATGGTCTGCTGCAATTGAGCGAAGCTTGATCCGTAGATAAAAGCGCCCGGATGCGTCAGGTCTGGCGCGCCCATCAGTGGGTTGCCTTTACCTTCGGGGCCGTGGCAAACCGCGCAGTTGGTGGCGAACAGAGCTTGCCCCTTGGCCGGGTCAGCCTTCACCCCTTCAGGCAGTTTGCGGTCATCGAGCTGGGTCAATACATACGCGGCAACATCGCTGACACCCTGTTCACCAATGACCTCTGACCAGCCAGGCATTACTGCATGGCGCCCGGCCATGATGCTTTCCTTGATTTTGTCGGGGGTAGCGCCCCAGCGCCAGTCAGCGTCGGTCAGGTTGGGGAAGCCATAGGCACCTTTTGCATCGGAGCCGTGACACACCGAGCAGTTGGAGGCAAACAGCCGACCGCCCATTTTCAGGGCTTGCGGGTCTTTGGCGACCTCTTCTATGGGCATGGCGGCGAATTTGGCGAAGATCGGCCCGTATTTAGCATCCGCTTTGGCCATTTCCTTTTCCCACTCATGCACGCCCGTCCAGCCGGTCTGGCCATTGGCAAACGCCGTGTCATTTTTGGTGTCCAGCGCTTCATAGCCGGGCAGGATGCCTTTCCAGTTACCCAAGCCGGGGTAGAGCACCAGATACCCCAAGGCGAATACGATGGTGCCCACAAACAGCCAGAACCACCAATTGGGCAGCGGGTTGTCGAACTCTTCGATACCGTCGTAGGCATGCCCGACTTTCTCATCGGTCTGCTCGCTGCGTTGTCCCTTGCGGGTGTCCAGCAACAACCAGGTCAACGCGAAAATGGTGCCCAGCGTGAGGACGGTGATGTACCAGCTCCAAAAGCTAGTCATTCTTTGTTACTCCTGGACGCTTGTTCTTGTTCGATGTGCTTGATGGCTTCAGGGTCGTCCTTGAACGGCAACAGGGTGGCGTCATCGAATTCCGATTTGCGCTTGGGGCTGAATACCCACAAGGCCAAACCGATAAAAGCCACCATCACGACCACAGTGCCCAGGCCACGAATCATCCCGATATCCATTCAGATCACCGTTTGCTTTTGATCAGAGTGCCCAGGCCCTGAAGGTAGGCCACCAGCGCATCCATTTCGGTTTTCCCTTTGACGGCATCCTTGGCTCCGGCGATCTCTTCGTCGGTGTAAGGCACGCCCAGGGTGCGCAAGACTTCCATTTTTTTGGCCGTGTCTTTGCCGTCCAGGGTGCGTTCCACCAGAAACGGGTAAGCCGGCATGATCGATTCCGGCACCACGTTGCGCGGGTTGTATAAGTGGGCTCGCTGCCAGTCATCGGAGTAACGCCCACCGACACGGGCCAGGTCTGGGCCGGTGCGCTTGGAGCCCCACAGGAAGGGGTGATCCCAGACACTTTCACCGGCCACGGAATAGTGGCCATAGCGTTCTGTTTCGGCTCGGAACGGCCGTATCATTTGCGAGTGACAGCCCACACAACCGTTGGCGATGTAGACATCGCGGCCTTCCAGTTCCAGCGCGGTACGCGGCTTCATGCCTTCGACCGGGTTATTGGTGACGTCCTGGAAAAACAGCGGAACAATCTGGGTCAGGCCCCCGATGCTGACGGCAATGACCATCAACAACGCCATGAGGCCGATATTTTTCTCGACTGCTTCGTGCTTCATCAGTGGGCTCCCACGACAGCGATCTGGCTCGCTGCTTCTGCTTCTACCGGGTTCGATGCCCGGACGGTGCGCCAGACGTTATACGCCATGAACAGCATGCCGCTGGCGAAAATGGCCCCACCCAGTGCGCGAACGATAAAGCCCGGATGGCTGGCTTGCAGGGCTTCGACGAATGAGTAGGTCAACGTGCCGTCTTCGTTGATCGCACGCCACATTAACCCCTGAGTGATGCCGTTGACCCACATCGAGGCGATATACAGCACGGTACCAATGGTCGCCAGCCAGAAGTGCACGTTGATCAGGCCGACGCTGTACATCTGCTTCTGGCCGTAGATTTTCGGGATCATGTGGTACATGGAGCCGATCGTAATCATTGCGACCCAGCCCAATGCCCCCGCGTGTACGTGGCCAATGGTCCAGTCGGTGTAGTGGGAGAGGGCGTTGACGGTCTTGATGGCCATCATCGGGCCTTCGAAGGTCGACATGCCGTAGAAGGCCAGTGACACCACCAGAAAGCGCAGGATCGGGTCGGTGCGCAACTTATGCCAGGCCCCCGACAGGGTCATCATGCCGTTGATCATGCCGCCCCAGCTGGGTGCCAGCAGGATGATCGACATGGCCATGCCCAGCGATTGAGCCCAGTCCGGCAGCGCGGTGTAGTGCAGGTGGTGCGGGCCGGCCCAGATATACAGGGTGATCAGCGCCCAGAAGTGCACGATGGACAAGCGATATGAGTAGATCGGACGTTCAGCTTGTTTGGGCACGAAGTAATACATCATGCCCAGAAAGCCTGTTGTCAGGAAAAACCCTACTGCGTTGTGGCCATACCACCACTGAATCATGGCGTCGGTCGCACCGGCGTATGCGGAGTAGGACTTGAAAAAACTGACTGGCAACGACGCGTGGTTAACGATGTGCAACATCGCCGTGACCACAATAAAGGCCCCGTAGAACCAGTTGCCGACGTAGATATGTTTGGTTTTGCGCTTGGTGATGGTGCCAAAGAACACCATGCCGTAAGCCACCCAAACGATGGCCAGCAAAATCGCCAAAGGCCATTCCAGCTCTGCGTATTCTTTAGTGGTGGTGTAACCCAGGGGCAAGGTGATGATCGCGCCGACAATGACCGCCTGCCACCCCCAAAAGGTGAACGAGGCCAGCGAATCAGAGATCAGGCGGGTCTGGCAGGTGCGCTGTACGACGTAATAAGACGTACCAAAAAGAGCACAGCCACCAAAGGCAAAAATCACAAGGTTGGTGTGCAGCGGACGTAGGCGGCCGAAAGTCGTCCACTCCAGGCCAAAGTTCAATTCAGGCCACACGAGCTGTGACGCGATAAAGACCCCGAGCCCCATGCCAAGGATTCCCCAGACCACCGTCATGATGGCGAACTGGCGGACTACCTTATAGTTATAAGCAGTCGGACTGATTGCTGTGCTCATTCTAAGGTTCCACGGTTTTATATTTTTTAGGGGTAAAAAAGCGGCGCAAGTATGGGTAAAGCATAGGGGTATTGCAACGCAACGTAGCATCGTCGACTGAGCGCCAACGCAGGTCCTGCGGCCTTTTCATGCGGTGAGTAAGGTCAAGACGACCTCTAAGACACGTCGCATTCAGGGCAATGGCGAAGGCTATTGGCGGGGCGATACTGGGGAGGAAAGTAAAAGAGGCGGGGACAAATGTCCAGAGATTGTTCACAGAGTTGTATACAACTCTACAGAAGCACCCCACGGATGCTTCTATAGCGAGTCAGGCATTATTCGGCGTTTTTTTCCTCTTTATTACCGTGTGACAAGCTGAACACATACGCGGCCAGTAACTGCACCTTGTCGTTGCCCAGCAGTTCGTTTTGCGCCGGCATATGGCCTTGACGGCCGTGGCGGATGGTCTGCTGCAATTGCCCCAGGCTGGTGCCGTAGATATAGGCTTCGGGCACTGTCAAATCCGGGGCGCCCATCGCCTGCATACCTTTGCCGTTGGCGCCGTGGCATGCCACGCAGGTGGTCTCGAAGGCTTGCTTGCCTGCATTCAGATCGACCGAGGTGCCTTGGGGCAATGGCAAACCGGCCAGATCGTGACGCACGTAAGCGGCGACGTTTTTGACCCCGTCTTCACCCAATACCGGCCCCCAGGCGGGCATCACGGCAATGCGCCCGCCCAGTATGGAAGCCTTGATGGTGTCGGCGTCGCCGCCCCAACGCCAGGTGCTGTCAGTCAGGTTAGGGAAGCCATAGGCACCCTTGGCATCTGAGCCGTGGCACACCGAGCAATTTGAGGCAAACAGGCGACCGCCCATTTTCAGCGCTTGTGGGTCTTGTGCCACCTCTTCCACGGGCATGGCGGCATATTTGGCGAAAATCGGACCGAAGCGGGCATCCGCCTTGTCCATTTCCTTTTGCCACTCGTGAACCCCTGTCCAGCCATTCTCGTAACCCGGCAGCAGGCCTTTCCAGTTGCCAAGGCCGGGATAGAGGATCAAATAGCCGACGCCGAAGACCAGCGTGCCGACGAACAACATAAACCACCACTGGGGCAGGGGATTGTCGTATTCCTCAATACCATCAAAGCTATGGCCCATGGTCTCGACGGTGTCGCCTTTATTTTCGCCTTTGCGTGTCCCCACCAGCAGCCACGTCAGGCCTATCAGCGTGCCGATGGTCAGCACGCAGATATAGATACTCCAGAAAGTCGTCATGCTTTGTCACTCCTCGACGCTTGCTCTTGCTCGACGTGTTTCAGGGCTTGCGGGTCGTCCTTGAAGGGCAGCAATGTGGCGTCTTCAAACTCGGATTTGCGGCGCGGGCTGAACACCCAGAGTGCCAGGCCGATAAACGCCACGGCCACCAGCAACGTGCCCAGGCCGCGAATCATTCCACTACTCATCTCCAGAACCATCCTTCACCTCTTGCTCTTGATGGCAGTGCCGAGCACTTGCAGATAGGCCACGAGTGCGTCCATCTCGGTTTTGCCCTGAACGGACTGTTTGGCGTTGGCGATGTCTTCATCGGTGTAAGGCACGCCGAGGGTGCGCATCACCTTGAGCTTGGTTTCGGTGTGGGAGCTGTCGACCGGGGATTCGACCAGCCAGGGGTAGGCGGGCATTTTGGACTCCGGCACCACGTTGCGCGGGTTGTACAAATGTGCGCGGTGCCAGTCATCCGAGTAGCGCGCACCCACCCGTGCCAAATCCGGGCCGGTGCGTTTTGAACCCCACAGGAAGGGGTGATCCCACACGCTTTCACCGGCCACCGAATAGTGGCCATAGCGCTCGGTTTCAGCGCGGAACGGGCGAATCATCTGCGAGTGACACTGCACGCAGCCTTCACGGATGTAGATGTCGCGACCTTCCAGTTGCAATGCGGTGTAGGGCTTCATGCCTTCAACCGGGGTGTTGGTCACGTCTTCAAAGAACAGCGGGACGATCTGCGTCAGGCCGCCGATGCTCACGCACAGAATCATCAGCAACAGCATCAGGCCGATATTTTTTTCAATCACTTCATGTTTCATGGCGAACTCCTCAGGCCATCTGCGCGGCGGCAACGACTTCAGCGGGCTCGGCGTTACGCACCGTGCGCCACGTGTTGTAAGCCATCAGCAGCATGCCGCTGAAGAAGATCGCGCCCCCGATCAGGCGCACGACATAGCCCGGGTGGCTGGCCACCAGGGTTTCGACGAAGGAGTAGGTCAGCGTGCCGTCCTCGTTCACTGCGCGCCACATCAGGCCTTGAGCGATGCCGTTGACCCACATCGAGGCGATGTAAAGCACGGTGCCGATGGTGGCCACCCAGAAGTGCGCGTTGATCAGGCCAATGCTGTACATCTGCGGGCGCCCGAAGATTTTCGGGATCATGTGGTAGAGCGCACCAATCGAAATCATCGCCACCCACCCCAGAGCACCGGCGTGAACGTGGCCGATGGTCCAGTCGGTGTAGTGGGAGAGGGCGTTGACGGTCTTGATGGCCATCATCGGGCCCTCGAAAGTCGACATGCCGTAGAAGGCCAACGACACCACCAGAAAGCGCAGGATCGGGTCGCTGCGCAACTTATGCCAGGCGCCCGAGAGCGTCATCATGCCGTTGATCATGCCGCCCCAGCTGGGGGCCAGCAGAATCAGCGACATCACCATGCCCAGTGACTGCGCCCAGTCCGGCAGCGCGGTGTAGTGCAAGTGGTGCGGGCCGGCCCAGATATACAGGGTAATCAGCGCCCAGAAGTGCACGATGGACAGGCGATACGAGTAGATCGGGCGCTCGGCCTGTTTGGGCACGAAGTAGTACATCATCCCCAAAAAGCCCGCTGTCAGAAAAAACCCTACCGCGTTATGGCCATACCACCACTGCACCATCGCGTCCGTTGCCCCACCGTAGAGCGAGTAGGACTTGGTGAGGCTGACCGGGATTTCGAGGTTATTGACGATGTGCAAAATCGCCACCGTCACGATAAACGCGCCGAAGAACCAATTGCCCACGTAGATGTGTTTGGTCTTGCGCTTCATGATCGTGCCGAAAAACACGATGGCGTAAGCGACCCAGACGATGGTGATCAAAATGTCGATCGGCCATTCCAGCTCGGCATATTCCTTGGAGCTGGTGAAGCCCAGGGGCAGGCTGATGGCGGCGAGCAAAATGACCAACTGCCAGCCCCAAAAGGTAAAGGCCGCAATCCTGGGCGCAAACAGCGTGGCCTGACACGTGCGTTGCACCGTGTAGAAGGAGGACGCGAACAATGCACAACCGCCAAAGGCGAAAATCACTGCGTTGGTGTGCAGCGGGCGCAGACGGCCGAAGCTGGTCCAGGGCAAATTGAAATTGAGTTCGGGCCAGACCAACTGCGCGGCGATAAAAACCCCGAGCCCCATACCGACGATGCCCCAAACCACCGTCATAATGGCAAATTGGCGGACCACCTTATAGTTGTAGGCGGTACTGATTGAAGTGTTCATGGTTCCCCATCCACGGTTCAGGCGAGTACATGTGCACGCCTGGAGTTATTGGCAGACTAAAAGCGAGGCAAGCATGGGCGTAGCAAGGGGCGGCGGTATTGACGGGGATCAATGGGTGCAGTGCGTGCAGGATCGGGGCTGGTTATGGAATGCAGCGGCTGACGTGCACAAAACGGGCGAACCGACCACGCTGATAATGGCTCACGGCGCGGGTGCACCGATGGACAGCGACTGGATGACCGGCATGGCTGAACGCCTTGCCGCGCGCGGGCTCAACGTGCTGCGCTTTGAGTTTCCTTACATGGCGCAGCGTCGACTCGAGGGTGGCAAAAGGCCGCCAAACCAACAGGCCAAGTTGCTCGAGTGCTGGCGTGAGGTGTACGCCGAGGTGCGACGGCATGTCGCTGGGCGCGTGGCCATTGGCGGTAAATCCATGGGTGGGCGAATGGCCAGTCTGGTGGCGGACGAACTGGGGGTGGATGCACTGGTGTGTTTGGGCTATCCGTTTTACGCATCGGGCAAACCGGAAAAACCGCGTGTGGCGCATTTGGCTGAACTGCACACACCGACGCTTATTATTCAGGGCGAACGCGATGCATTGGGCAACCGCCAAGCGGTTGAGGCCTACACGCTGGCGCCGAGCATTGAACTGTTTTGGTTGGTGGCGGGCGATCATGATTTGAAGCCGCTAAAAGCTTCGGGCTTTACCCATGTACAGCATCGGGATGCGGCGGCCGATCACATTGCGCGGTTTGTGTAGCGTGCTGTTTTCGCACTATCGGCGGCGTCAGGAGTCGTGTCGCCGCTGCCGAAGGCTGCATTCGGCGGTGAAACCGTCGTAAAGCCATTCAGCCTGGGTGTTTCAGGTCCACGGTGTTGATCACGTTTGCGACGATTGCATCGTCGAACGCAGCCTCGCACGACTCGTCAGCTGCTACGGGGACTGACGTTCTCCCCGCGTACACTGGAATAGCGCTCGCGCCTTAGCGACTTTTGTCAGAGACGAGTTTCAACAAAACAGCATGCTTCTGTCGTCTCAGACGGAACAGTCCGACATACAAGAGTTTTGTATTCTCATCTAATTCCTCCCTGTCAGCCATGACGGGGGATTCGAGTACCGCATTCCCTCACAGCCATTACATTGAGGGAAATGGATGCCCACTCTCTGCCTGCTTTCTTGCCGTCACTCCTCTTTTTTAGGCGCCCGATCAAAGCTGCTTACGGGCATTCGTCATGACAGCCGCAGGCCACTGGATGCTGGCGGCCAGCCTGTTGTTGCAAGGCTGTGTCGAGTCGCAGCCGACGATGTTGGGGGCTTCGATTTCTGGGGTTAACCACACTTCAGCCGCCATCAATCATTTCAGCGTAAACGGCGGTGGCGGACCGAATATCGGCCCCTTCGGCGGTGGCCCGCGTAGCCAGATGTGCTGTGCGATGTTGCCAGTGCAATGGCGCGAAGGGCTGACGGTGGTGGTGGAGTGGGAGAAGGATCCGTCGCCTTACGATTACGCCTCTTTGTCAGAGCCCTTATTTACTGATGCTTGGCGTGTACGAATGAAGGAAATGAGGAAGAAAAACACTCGCCATCGAGCCGTTGTTGAAGTAGCGCCTTACAAACAACTGGGGCTGGTCACCGTGCATTTCTTGCCATGCGATCAGGTCAAGGTTTCTGCCAGCCCGACCTATGAAGGTCTCAGGGATCACCCCTATAACTTTCCCCGCCGAATGGAAGTGCCCAGCACATGTCCGACTCCTTAAACACGCTCCATAAACGCCCGCCAGCGGAACCTCTGGCGATGACCCCGGAATTCCCCTTAAAGGGGTTGTTACCTTCGCATCCTCAGCAGGTGGCCGATAACGGCATCGCGCAGCGCAAAGTGGAACGTCAGATCGCGATTGAAACCGAGCGGGCTGCGCGGGCTGCACGCCGGTTTTATGTTGGTCCGCCGTGTATGGATGTGCTGAACATTACGCTGTGCTTTGACGGCACCAATAACCATGAGCCGTCAGATAAATTGAGTAAGCCACCCACGACCAGCAATGTGGCGCGTTTATTTCACGCCAGCCTGGGTGATATGGAAGGTCAGCCCCCAACCCCTGTCAGCGATGAGGCTTTCTTTCGCTATTACATCCCCGGGGTCGGGACTGAGTTCAAGGAAATCCATGAGTTCGGGCCGAGTGATTCGGGGCTGAGCATGGCCACCGGAGGCGAAAATCGTATTAACTGGGGGCTGACCCGGCTGCTGGATGTATTGAAGGTCGCTTGTAATGAAGGACCTCTTCTCCCCAAAGCTGCCTACGCACTTATCCAGAAAATGGGCACGTCTGTGGGCATGGATGCCTTGGGGGCTTCACTTGTCAGCGACGGTTATGCTCGCCGCAAGGCAGTTCTTGAAGCGCCGATTCGCGAGTTGCAACAAAAGGTCGAATTGCAGAACCGCCTGAAAACCGCCCCGCTGATCAAAGCCATGCGCCTGTACGTGTACGGCTTTTCTCGTGGTGCTGCCGAAGCGCGGGCGTTTGCCAATTGGCTGGAGGCGTTGACCAAGGTCGAGGTCGAGGGTGAAACCTGCTACCTGTTTGCCGGGTTGCCCATCAGCATTGCCTTTATGGGGCTGTTCGATACGGTGGCGTCAGTGGGGGTGGCGTATCTGGCGCCGTTTGCCAGCGGGCATATGGGCTGGGCTGACGACTCGCTGCGGCTGTCGGATTCGGAAGTGTTTCTGGAGCGCTGCGTGCATCTGGTTTCGGCCCATGAGCAGCGCGCCTGTTTCCCACTGGATTCGATACGGCGCAAAGCGCGACCTGACGATCCGCTGTGCCCCTCGACCTACCGCAATGGCACCATTGAATACCTGTACCCAGGCATGCACTCGGATGTAGGCGGCGGCTATCCGCCGGGGGATCAGGGCAAATCACGGGAGGGCAGTCAGGACGTTTTGTCGCAAATCGCCTTGCACCATATGTTCAGTGAAGCCTACAAAGTAGGTGCGCCGTTGCAGGCCCCCAGAGAGGCGCTTCACGCTGACCAACGGGAGCGCAGCCCTTGGTTGATCATGGAGGATGAAACCCTGGAGTCCTACGACGTTTCCGAAACCCTCATCCAATATTTCAACACCTGGCGCGCCACCCTGATTCCTGGCCCGCTGGAAACCGCCATGGAACATCAGGCCGGGCTGATCACCGGTTGGCGCATCCACCGTTACGCCAGTTACTGGTTCGAGGATTCAGCCGCTTTCTCTCATGTCTCCGGTAAGTACCCTGGGGAAAGCCCCGACATGACCGCTAAAGAGCGCGAGGCATTCGAGGCGTTGCACGGGATGCAGCTGGCAGAAGATCAGGCCGCTCGCTCCGGCCAGCCGTTACCCGAATGGTCGGACAGCGAGCGCGAAGAGCGTGTGGAGCATGAGAAGACCAAGCTGGCCTTCGAACAGCGCATCGGTGCGTCCACCCCCACGGCCATCAACACCGCCAAAGTTTTTGAGCCCTCGCTGGACCATACCCAGCTGAGGGCCGCCATGAACGAATTCCGCATTGATTACCTGACCGAATGGCAATTGCCGGAAAACTCCGAGATGTTCAGTTGGGGCCGGTTCGTCAATATGGCCGCCGGCGGGCTGGTGTATCTGACCAACGAAGAGGACGAAGCCCAGCAGTACAATGACCTGCGCAGGGCGGGCTATTGGTCCTACTTCCGGCTGTTCACCGAGGACCATCAACCGCTCAATGATGAGGCCAGGCAAGTGCTGACGCTGTTCGATGACTATGTGCACGATTCCCGCGCATGGTTTATGCATTCATCGCTGGGCGAGCGTGAACCGTTCAGCGACTACTTTCGCTACCGCACGATTTTCTTCGACGACGAGAGCAACAAGGCGCTGTCGTTGCTGGCCCGGGCCGGGCAGGTGGTGGGGGTTGCCGTCGCTATTGCCAGTGTGGGCTTGAGCATCAAGCGGCGTGACCCGCGTTATCTGGTCGGGCTGTTGATGCCTTCATTGGGCCTTCCGGTGTTTCGCGGCAAAGTCGGGGCGCCTGAATTCAGCGCCATCGACACCCTGACCGGCATAGCCTTGCCGATGCTGGAAGACACCCAGGGCGTTCGCGCCTTTACTCAGGAGACGGGCAGCAAGCTGAAACTGCTGGATTCACTGCCTTTACCGCCAGCCCTCGACGAAACCACCGCGACCACCCCAGCCCTGCAAGAAGTGTTAGCCGCCGCGCTTGCTGCGGCGGCCGTGCGAAAAGCCGAAGAAGAGGCGGCGTACCAGGCCAGTCTTACACCGGAAGATAAACGCCGCTTGCTGGAAGCCGAGGAGCTTGAGGAGCGAAAACGCCTGTGGATCGAGCAGGCCAAAGCGGCGACAGCCGCCGCTCGCCTTAGCGGTTAAACCGCTCCACCAGCGAATACTGAGTGTTCACGGTTTGGGTCAGTTCTTCGCTCAGTTTCGCTGAATGCTGAGCTTGCTCAGAGGTTTGGTCAGCCAGGTCGGCGATGGTACTGATGTTGCGGCTGATTTCTTCAGCCACGGCACTTTGTTCCTCGGTGGCCGCGGCAATCTGGGTCGTCATGTCGGTGATGTTCGCCACCGCTTCACTGATGCCCACCAGCGCTTGATCCGCTTCCATCACCCGCGCCACGCCTTCCTGTGCCTGACGATGGCCGGCGTCCATGGTTTGCACGGCGGTTGAGGCGGTTTGTTGCAGCTTGGCAATCAGGCTGTGAATCTGTCCGGTCGAGGTGCTGGTGCGTTGCGCCAGTTGGCGGACTTCATCGGCGACCACGGCAAAACCGCGACCCATTTCGCCAGCCCGGGCCGCCTCAATGGCCGCGTTCAAGGCCAGCAGGTTGGTCTGGTCAGCAATGCCTTTGATCACATCAACTACGCCGCCTATTTCGTCACTGTCCTTGGCCAGTTGCGTCACCGTGGCTCCGGTTTCACCGACAACGACAGACAGGCGTTCAATGGCTTCGCGGGTTTCACCAGCAATGTCACGGCCCCGGCTGGTCAGACGATTGGCCTCTTGGGTCGCGTCAGCCGTGCGCTGTACATGGCTGGCAACTTCCTGAGTGGTCGCGGCCATTTGGTTGACCGCCGTGGCCACTTGCTCTGTTTCAACACGCTGGCGCTCCAGCCCCAGTGAGCTTTTGTGCGCCAGAGAATCCGATAGCCGGGCTTGCTCACTCAAGTGCTCGGCGGTGTCTTGCAGGCGGGTGAGGCAGGTTTTGAGACGAGCTTCCTGGCTCAGGATGGACATTTCCAGGCGCGCTTGCGGGCCACGACTGTCGGTGTACATCTGGGCAATCAGCGGGTCGGAGGTCGTTTGCTCGGCCAGTCGCAGCAAACGCTTGATGCCGCGTTGTTGCCAGCTTAGGCCCAGCAACCCCAGTGGAATCGAGAGGAGGGCGGCCAAGGCAAACCCCCAGCTGGAATTAAGCAGAACACCAATCATGAAGCTCAACTGGCTAACCAGAATAAACGGCAGCCAGTCCTGCAATACCGGCAACCACTGGTCACGGCGCGGTACGGCCGGTTTGCCGCGGTTCAACCTGGAGTAAAGGCCTTCTGCGCGCAGAATTTGTTCGGCCGTCGGCTTGATGCGCACCGACTCATAGCCCACCACGCGCTCGTTCTCAAACACCGGCGTCACGTACGCATTGACCCAGTAATGGTCGCCATTGCGGCAGCGGTTCTTGACGATACCCATCCACGGCTGCCCCTTTTTCAGGGTGCTCCACATGTGTTCGAACACCGCAGAAGGCACATCGGGATGGCGCACCAGGTTGTGCGGCGCCCCGATCAGCTCGTCACGAGAAAACCCGCTGATCTCCATGAAGGCGTCGTTACAGTAATTGATAACGCCTCTGGCATCAGTCGTGGAAATCAACCGTTGTTGCGCGGGGAACGTCCGTTCGCGCTGGGTGATGGGCTGGTTGTTACGCATGTCATGTCAATCCGCAAGGCTTTGACAGGGTGTCGGCGGACCTGAGGATTTGTTTAATTTAAATCCTGGCGTCTACCCATCTTTAATGAGCAACGGATTTACACCCAAAAAAACCGAGCGGGATGGTGTGCGGCGCTTCATCGCAATGGCGCATCCAACCGATCGCAGCCTTCGTTCCTCGTCGGCGGCAAGAACCGCAGGAGACCTAAGCCAGCATGGGGTAGGTGAAAAACACGAAGTGCAGCAGGTTCAGGCCAAAGTGCGTGGCAATCGCTGCACCTAGCCCGCCGAATCGATAGGCCAGGCCATAACCCAGCCCGGCAATACCCGCCAGTAACACCCACTGCCAGCCTGCAGCCATATGGGCAAGACCGAACAGCACCGAGGCTATCACCAGTGCCAACGCCCGACCATAAGGCAAGCCCTTGAACCAGCGGCTCAGGCCGCCCTGTATATAGCCTCGAAACAGTGCTTCTTCGACTACGGTGACCAGCAACAGGTTATTGAGCATCCATATCCAGCCGGATGTTGGCCATTTTGGCGCCCAGGCAATCATGCCCAGCATCATTGCCCCGCCCAGTGCGGCAAGGGCCACAAGCGCCAGCGCCATCAGCGTGGCTCTCAACGTCACCCGCCAGGCAAAGCGCGGGGCGATCCAGGGGCATACCAGCAGCAGCCAAAAACCTATCAAAGGCTTGTCGAGATTGAGGTACATCGAAAAAGGCACGGCATCGGCGGTGATGCGTTCCGGAGCGATGGCGCGACCATTATTGAAACCGGGCAACCCGTGCAGGGCTAAGGCAACGGCCAGCAAAATAAACACGGCGTGAGCGGTGTAGCGCAACCATTGAGGGCGCGACGGGTAGGCCGCCATACCGGTCAGGACCAGCGCCAGCAGTGGGGCAATGGCTTGAACGCCCAGTTGACCATAGCTCAGGGCCAGGCAGTAGCCGAGGGTTAGAAGGGCCAGATAGGGCCAGGGCAAAACGGGCATGTCATTCCTTGTTGGCGGCATAAAAAAGCCCCGAAACAGGTTCGGGGCTGGCCAGTATAACGATCTATCGACAAAGAAATGACTGGCAGAATGTGTAGGAAGACGCCTCTTAAGAGGCAATCAACTGGCGCAACACGTAATGCAAAATCCCGCCTGCTTTGAAGTATTCAATCTCATTGAGGGTGTCGATCCGACAGAGTACCTCGACTTTTTCCTGTTGACCGTTCTCCCGGGTGATAACCAGCGTCAGGTTCATGCGAGGCTGCAACGAGGTGTTGGTCAAACCGAGAATATCCAGTGTTTCCTTGCCGGTAAGGTTCAGGCTTTTGCGGTTCTGATCGAGCTTGAACTGCAAGGGAAGCACGCCCATGCCCACTAGATTGGAGCGGTGAATACGCTCAAAACTTTCGGCAATGACGGCTTTTACTCCCAACAGGTTGGTGCCTTTAGCGGCCCAGTCGCGGCTGGAACCCGTGCCGTATTCCTGTCCGGCAATCACCACCAGAGGCGTGCCCGCCGCCTGATAGCGCATGGCCGCATCGTAAATCGACATTTTTTCGCCAGTGGGGATGTAAATCGTGTTGCCGCCTTCTTCACCGCCGAGCATTTCGTTACGAATACGGATATTGGCAAAGGTGCCGCGCATCATCACTTCGTGATTACCACGCCGCGAGCCATAGGAGTTGAAGTCCCGGGGTTCCACGCCTTTTTCGCGCAGATAGCGACCCGCCGGGCTGTCCGCCTTGATATTGCCCGCAGGGGAGATGTGGTCGGTGGTCACCGAATCCCCCAGCAACGCCAACACCCGGGCACCTTTAACGTCGCTGATCACCGGCAATGGCCCGCTGATGTCATCAAAGAACGGTGGGTGCTGGATATAGGTGGAATCCGCTTGCCACACATAGGTCGCGGCTTTTGGCACTTCAATGGCCTGCCACTGTTCGTCACCGGCGAACACCTCGGCGTATTCCTTGTGGAACATGTCGGTGGTCACTTGTGAGACGGCGTCGGCGATTTCTTTTTGGCTGGGCCAGATGTCCCGCAGGTACACCGGCTTACCGTCTGAACCCACACCCAACGGTTCCCGGCTGATATCAATGCGCACGGTCCCCGCGAGGGCGTAGGCGACTACCAAGGGCGGCGAGGCCAGCCAGTTGGTTTTCACCAAGGGGTGAACACGGCCTTCAAAGTTGCGGTTGCCCGACAGCACTGAGGCCACAGTCAGGTCGGACTGGGTGATGGCTTTTTCAATCGGTTCTGGCAATGGCCCGGAGTTACCGATGCAGGTGGTGCAGCCGTAGCCGACCAAGGCAAAGCCCAGTTGGTCAAGGTATTGAGTGAGGCCCGCTGCTTTGTAGTAGTCGGTCACCACTTTGGAGCCCGGCGCCAGCGAGGTTTTCACCCAAGGCTGACTTTTTAGGCCTTTTTCGACTGCTTTTTTCGCCACCAACCCGGCAGCCATCATCACGCTGGGGTTGGAGGTGTTGGTGCATGAGGTGATGGCAGCGATGACCACGGCGCCGTTTTTCAGGCGGTAAGTCTGACCGTTGTAGCTGTACTCCGCTTCGCCGATCAGGTCGGCATTGCCCACGGCGACGCCACCACCGCCCTCGCTTTCAAGCCGGCCTTCTTCTTTACTGACGGGTTTGAATTGCAGGCCCACGAAGTCATCAAACGCTTTCGCGACGTCGGGCAATGCCACGCGGTCTTGCGGGCGTTTGGGGCCTGCGAGGCTGGCTTCCACGGTGCCCATGTCGAGCGCCAGTGTGTCCGTAAAGACGGGTTCCTGACCCGGTTCGCGCCACAGACCCTGAGCCTTGCAATACGCTTCGACCAGTTTGACAGTGGCGTGCGGGCGCCCGGACAGCCGCAGGTAATCCAGCGTGATGTCATCCACCGGGAAGAAACCACAGGTGGCGCCGTATTCGGGGGCCATATTGGCCAGTGTCGCGCGGTCGGCCAGCGGCAGCTCAGCCAGCCCGTCACCATAAAACTCGACAAACTTGCCCACAACGCCCTTGCTGCGCAGCATTTGGGTGACGGTAAGCACCAGGTCGGTGGCCGTAATGCCTTCCTTGAGTTTACCGCTGAGCTTGAAGCCGATGACTTCCGGGATCAACATCGACACCGGTTGGCCGAGCATCGCTGCCTCGGCTTCAATCCCGCCGACGCCCCAGCCCAGCACACCGAGGCCATTGATCATGGTGGTGTGGGAGTCGGTGCCGACCAGGGTGTCGGGGAACGCGTAGGTGCGACCGTCTTCTTCTTTGGTCCAGACGGTGCGGCCCAGGTACTCCAGATTCACCTGATGGCAAATACCGGTGCCGGGGGGTACGACGCTGAAATTATCGAACGCATCCTGACCCCAGCGTAAAAACGCGTACCGTTCGCCGTTACGTTGCATTTCAATGTCAACGTTTTGCTCAAAGGCGTTGGCGCTGGCGAAGGTGTCGACCATGACCGAATGATCGATCACCAGATCGACCGGAGACAGCGGGTTGATGCGTTGCGGGTCGCCGCCAGCCTTGGCCATCGCTGCGCGCATGGCCGCCAAGTCGACGACCGCGGGCACGCCGGTAAAATCCTGCATCAATACGCGTGCCGGGCGGTACTGGATTTCCCGATCGCTGCGCCGCTCTTTGAGCCAGGCGGCCAGCGCCTTGAGGTCAGGTTCGGTAACGGTCTTGCCGTCCTCCCAGCGCAGCAGGTTTTCCAGCAATACTTTGAGTGACATCGGCAGCTTGCTCAAATCCCCCAGAGTCTTGGCGGCATGGGGCAGGCTGAAATAGTGATAAGTCTTGTCGTCGACTTTTAAGGTGCAAAGGGTGTTCAGGCTATCAAGGGAGGACATGAAATGACTCCTGTAGTACACGGGTAGAGCTTCTAACCTAGACCTGAAAAGGTGCTCTGGCTAATAACTGGACTGTCTATACGGGTTCAAGGTTCCGAACTCGGCTATCATGCCGGCCTTTTCGTGACAGTCCTTGCGCCAAATCAAGGATGCGCAGCTGGCCAATCCCTGCCAGTTGCCCAGGAGTAATTCAATGAACACCGTTTTTATGCACTGCCGGCCGGGTTTTGAAGGTGAAGTTTGTTCGGAGATCGCCGAACATGCCGCCCGTCTCAATGTGGCCGGTTATGCCAAGGCCAAACCAAGCACTGCCTGTGCCGAGTTTGTGTGTACCGAAGAGGGCGGCGCCCAGCGCTTGATGCGTGGCCTGCGTTTTGCCGACCTGATCTTTCCGCGTCAATGGGCGCGGGGTGGTTTTATCGAGCTGCCGGAAACTGACCGTATTAGCGTCATTCTTGAACACATGGCCGACTTCCCGGTATGCGGCAGTCTGTGGCTGGAAATGGTCGACACCAATGATGGCAAAGAGCTTTCTAACTTCTGCAAGAAGTTTGATGCGCACCTGCGCAAAGCGCTTATCAACGCTGGCAAGTTGGTGGAAGACGACGCCGATAAACCCCGTCTGTTGCTGACCTTCAAAAGTGGCCGTGAAGTGTTTTTGGGGCTGGCAGAGTCGAACAATTCGGCAATGTGGCCCATGGGTATCCCGCGCCTGAAGTTCCCGCGTGAAGCGCCGAGCCGTTCAACCCTGAAACTGGAAGAAGCCTGGCACCACTTTATCCCCCGTGATCAATGGGATGAGCGCCTGCACAGCGACATGACCGGCGTCGACCTTGGCGCAGCTCCGGGTGGCTGGACGTGGCAATTGGTCAATCGCGGCATGATTGTCACTGCCATCGACAATGGGCCAATGGCCGAAAGCCTGATGGACACGGGGCTGGTGCAGCACTTGATGGCGGACGGCTTTACCTTCAAGCCCAAGCAACCTGTGGACTGGATGGTCTGCGATATTGTCGAAAAGCCGGCCCGTAACGCGGCCATGCTTGAAGAGTGGATTGGCGAAGGGCATTGCCGCGAAGCGGTGGTCAACCTCAAGTTGCCGATGAAACAGCGCTACGCCGAAGTGCGTCGTTTGCTGGATCGAATTGCCGATGGCTTCAAGGCACGCGGTATTCAAGTTGAAATTGGCTGTAAGCAGCTGTACCACGACCGTGAAGAAGTCACCTGCCATTTGCGTCGACTGGACGTGAAAAAACCTAAATCTCGTTGATTCAGGAGTTACTGATGAGTTTTGCCGATTTGCCGGTTGACGGCACCCTGGATGCCACCGGCCTGAATTGCCCCGAGCCGGTGATGATGTTGCACCAGCACATCCGTGATCTGGTGCCCGGTGGCCTGTTGAAAGTGATCGCGACCGATCCATCAACCCGCCGCGACATCCCCAAGTTTTGTGTGTTCCTGGACCACGAACTGGTCGGGCAACAAGAGGAGGCGGGCACCTATCTGTACTGGATTCGCAAAAAGACTGATTGAAGCGCGCCACACACTGGGTGGCGTTGGCTCAGTCGTCTTTTTTCATCAGCCCCGCCAATGCGGCAAACGGGTTATGAGTGGCTTTGGCGATTTTAGGGCTGCTGGTGGAGCTGTCTGAAAAGTACTGCTGGTCGGTGTAGCGCGAGTGTTCATTGTCATGGCAGTACAAGCACAGCAGCTCCCAGTTGGAGCCGTCCTGCGGGTTGTTGTCATGGTTGTGATCGCGGTGGTGAACGGTCAGCTCACTCAGGCGTTTACCCGCAAATTCACGGGCGCAACGGCCGCACACGTGGGGGTACATTTTCAGCGCTTTGTCGCGATAGCCCATCTCGCGGTCACGCTGGGCATCCGCCAGGATGCGATCCAGTTTGGCGGTGTGGGACGGTGGGTTAGCCGAACTCATGGGTTCACCTTTTAAGACAAATGACGGTCAGGTCGTGTGAAGTTTAGCTGTTGATCAGCCTTTGATTTTTTCAGCAATCCAGATGGTATGACGCGTGCCCTTGTTGCCGTGGGCAAACACTTGAACTTCTTCGGCCTTGAAGCCGGCTTTGCGCAGTTTTTCAGAAAACTGTTTGTCGGCACTGGCCGACCATACGGCCAGCACGCCTTTAGGTCGCAAGGCTTTGGCGCAAGCGCTCAAGCCACCCGCGGAGTACAACCAGCTATTGGCCTTTTGGGTCAGCCCCTCGGGGCCATTGTCGACATCAAGCATGATTGCATCAAAGCCATTGGGTTCAGCCTGCAACACCTTGGCCACGTCTTCCATGCGAATCACCGTACGCGGGTCCTGCAACGGGTTGCCCGATTTCTCGCCCAGCGGGCCACGGTTCCACTCGACGACGCCCGGAACCAGCTCTGCGACCACCACTTCTGCGGTTTTACCCAGATGTTTTAGCGCCGAAGCCAGCGTGAAACCCATGCCCAAGCCGCCAATCAGCACCCGCGATTGCGCACGGCCGGCGACTTTACGGCAAGGAATCTCGGCCAGTGCATCTTCGGAGCCGTGCATGCGGGTGTTCATAAGCTGGCCGCCGTCACCGCCCTGAATTTTGATCACGAAGTCTTCGCCGTACTCGAACAGGCACAAGGCACCGCCATTTTCCGGGATAGGGGTGGTGTCGAGCAAAACAAAACGTTTCATGGGTATCTCATAGAAGGGGACAAAATCATCGAGTTACGAGTAGCCTGAGGGCCTGACGAGCCGGTCTGGCAACGGAGTGATTGATGAAACGCACTATTCTAACGGTCATTGGGTACAGCGCGCTCCTGATAAGTGCGGTTCATGCCGCTGAGCTGACGCCAGTGCCTGTGGTGCCGGTAACACCCGCGCCGGGTTCACCAGGCACTGCCACGCCCACGCCGTATCCGCAAATCACCCCCCGTGCGGTATCCAGGCCGCCTGCCAATGGTAGTCTGCTGCCATTGCCCCCGATCAACTTGCCGCAGCCGCCCAAAGACCAGCCGCTGCCGGGCCTTGACGTCAAAGAGCCCAAAGCCAGCCTCAAGACTGATTAAGACGCTTTACCTGTAGCCGCTGACGAGCTCCGCGAGGCTGCGTTCGGCGGCGCAGCCGTCGTGAAACCTTTCAGTCCCAGGCTTCAGGCTCATCGCTGGTGCGGGGTTTCAGATACCCCGCAGGCATTAAGCTTGCGACGATTGCATCGTCGAACGCAGCCTCGCATGACTCGACAGCTGCTACGAAATGCTTGTTCCGTCGCGTGGTCAACGATACGTCTGGCGCATCAGATGTTCAGCACTTTAAACACAAATGCATACTCCAGGGCCACGTCACGCAGGCCCTGATAGCGGCCACTCATGCCACCATGGCCGGCGTCCAGTTCGGTCTTGAGCAACAGCAGATGATCGTCAGTCTTGGTGGCGCGCAATTTAGCCACCCACTTGGCGGCTTCCCAGTACTGCACGCGGCTGTCGTTATAACCGGCAATCACCAGCATCGCCGGGTAGTCCTGAGCCGTGACGTTCTCATAGGGCGCATACGCCTTGATGCGCGCGTACACCTCTGGTTCTTGCGGGTTGCCCCATTCGTCGTACTCGGTCACCGTCAGCGGCAGGTCGGGATCGAGCATGGTATTGAGCACATCCACAAAGGGCACTTCAGCAATCGCGGCTTTAAACAGTTCCGGGCGCTGATTGAGTACCGCACCTATCAACAAGCCGCCTGCGCTGCCACCGCTGATCACCAACTGGTCGGAGCGCGTCAGGCCAGTGTCGATCAGGTGTTCGGCACAAGCGATGAAGTCACTGAAGGTGTTGTGCTTGTTTTCCTGTTTGCCTGCGCGATACCAGGCTTCGCCCAACTCGCCGCCACCGCGTACATGGGCAATGGCAAAAGCAACGCCGCGATCAAGCAAGCTCAGGCGGGCGTGGGAAAACCACGGGTCAAGGCTTTCGCCATAGGCGCCGTAGCCATACAGGTAAAGCGGTACAGGCTTGCCCAGTGCTGAGCGTTTGACCACCAGACTGATGGGCACGCGGGTGCCATCAGGGGCGGTGGCCCACAAGCGCTGGCTGACGTAGTCGTCGGCATCGAAAGGCCCCAGCACCGGGGTTTCCTTGAGCACGCTTTGCTCGCCGGTCGCCAGCGTCAGTTGGCGAACTTGAGCCGGACGGTTCAGTGACTCGTAGCGAAGACGGATATACGGGCTGTCAAATTCCAGGCTGTCTTGTACATACAGGCTGTAGGCCGCATCGGGCAATTGCACGCGATAAGGTGTCAGGCCATTAGGTCGGATTTCGATGATCGGCAGGCCACCTTCGCGCAAACTCAGGCAAAGGGCATGGGCGTTGAGGCTCATCCCCTCCAGCATGACTTGATCGTTATGCGCGATCAGTAACTGCCAGTCTTTGCGGGCAGGGACATCGCCCGGCGCGTAATACAAGGCGAAGTTGATCCCGTCCTGATTGGTGCGAATAAACCAGGCCCATTGCCCTTCGTACAAGCCGTGGTCAACGCTGTAGTCGTGCCCCTCAACCCGAGGTGCCAGACAGTTGAACGACTGTTGCGGGTGATCGGCATCCAGTACCCAGCTCTCACTGGTGGTCTTGCTGTTGAGCAACAGAATCAGATGGCGCTCGGAACTGGAGCGGTAGCAGTGCAGGAAAAAACGTCCGTCCGGCTCATGAAAGACCTCGTTTGCCGAAACTTCACCCAGCGTGTGGCGATACAGCTTGTGTGGACGGTGCGTGTCGTCCAGCTCGGCAAAAAACAGCGTCTGGCTGTCATTGGCCCACGTCATGCTGCCATCGCAGTCTTCAAACGGCAGTTCGGTCACAGTGCCATTGCTCAGCTCTTTGACGAACAGGCGGTAGGTCTCTTCGCCACTGGTGTCCAGGCTGTAAGCCAGGCGCTGGTGATCGGGGCTGATGCTGAAAGCGCCCAACGAAATGAAACCACCCTCGGCCAAGGCGTTGGGGTCGAGCAGCAATTGCTCGGCGCTTTCGTCGACCTGCTGGCTATCATCAGCCGGACGCGGGCAGCGGAAATGGCGGGCGTACTCATCACCCGCCACCGTGCGCGTGTAATACAGGTACGGCCCCCAAGGGGAGGGCAGTGACAAATCAGTCTCGCGAATACGGCCCTTGATCTCTTGAAACAGCGTCTCACGCAATTCAGCCTGATCGGCCAGCTGCGCTTCCTGATAGCTGTTTTCCGCTTTCAAGTAGTCCAGGACCTCTTCGCTATCGCGATTTTGTAACCATGAGTAGGGGTCAGAACCCTCCACCCTGTGTGCGATAGGTGCGCTGTTTGCGTAGGCTGATTCGGTCATTGAGCGTTCTCGAAGATTTGAATGAAAAGAAGGGAGGTTGAAGGCGGGGCAGCCGCACTGTCTAAAAGCCGTTATCATAGCGCTTCATTGCCTGCCGACCATGGATACCATGACCGAGAACGACTATCTGATCGCCTGGGGCCTTTACGCCTTTGCCGCTTTAGGCTGCCTGCTGGTGTGGTGCCGCCTGACCCGATTCATGTGGCGCTGGTTACGTGAGCCGTTGCGTGTCTTGATGGCCGTGCTGCTGTTCAGCCCGACCATCATCGACCCGGTCAAAGAAAAATTTGCCCCTGCCATGGCGATCACCGCACTGGACCTGGCCTTCAAAGTGGGCAACAACGCCTGGCGTGCCGTATCAGACCTGCTGATGTACACGCTGTTCGCGTTTGTGCTGTATGCCGTGTTTGTGCTGATCCGCTGGCCCATCGAGCGTGCCAGTAAGGCGCGTCTGGCAAAAATCGCTGCCGCTGAAAAATCACAGGGCGGTGATCCTGAAGATGACCAGCCTTTCGGCTCGGCAGGCGATGACCGTTATGGTCGTCGCGTCCCGCCCCGTGCGGCTGCCCCTTCACGTGTAGAGCCGCGGTTGTAACCCTTTTACGTTGGGCTTGAATGCGAGAGTACGAGCGTGTGTGAATTATTGGGCATGAGCGCCAATGTCCCGACTGACATTGTGTTCAGTTTTACCGGGCTGATGCAGCGTGGCGGACGAACCGGCCCGCACCGTGATGGCTGGGGCATTGCCTTCTACGAGGGCCGTGGCCTGCGCTTGTTTCAGGACCCTGGGGCCAGCTGCGATTCCGAAGTGGCGTTGCTGGTACAGCGTTACCCGATAAAAAGCGAAGTGGTGATTGGCCACATCCGCCAGGCCAACGTCGGCAAAGTATGCCTGTCCAACACTCATCCGTTTGTCCGGGAACTGTGGGGCCGTAACTGGTGTTTTGCCCACAACGGTCAACTGGCCGATTTTGCGCCGGGCGCGAGTTTTTATCGCCCCATAGGTGATACCGACAGTGAAGCGGCGTTTTGTGAGTTGCTCAACCGGGTACGCGAAGCCTTCCCGGAGCCGGTCGAGGTGGAGCGTATCCTGCCGGTGCTGGTGGCCGCCTGTGCCGAATTTCGCAGCAAAGGGGTGTTCAATTGCCTGCTCAGTGATGGCGACTGGCTATTTTGCTATTGCTCGACCAAGTTGGCGCACATCACCCGTCGCGCGCCGTTTGGCCCGGCACGCTTGAAAGATGTCGACGTTATCGTCGATTTTCAGTCTGAAACCACGCCGGATGATGTCGTCACAGTCATTGCCACCGAACCCTTGACCGAAAACGAAACCTGGACTCGCTACGAGCCCGGCCAATGGAGCCTGTGGCGGCGTGGCGAATGCGTCAGTCAGGGCACAACCGAATAAGGATGGGCGAATATGTGGTTGAGCTACCTGCGGTTGGTGTTGTTCACTTTGGGCTTGTTGATCGGCGTACAAGTGCCGGGGTTCATCAATGACTACGCCAATCGCGTCGAGGCTCACCTTATTGAAGCCCAGACCGGGCTGGCGGGTTTCCAGAACACCGCCAATCAGTTCTTCAAGGGCGACCTGCAAGCCCTGGTGGCGCATTATCAGGCCAGCGACGACCCGGTCTTTCGCAGCGATGCCAACAGCCTGAGCACCTTGCTGGACCGTCAGCGCCTGCTCGATGAGCAGTTCCAGGCCATGCAAGGTCCGTGGTACATGCGTGCCCTGCAAGTGGCCTATGCCGCCGACCCGGCTATTCGCGAAGAAACCTACAACACGTACACCTATCAGGTACTGCTTTCTCCGGTGGCTATCGGCTGGGCAATGGCGGGTGCGCTGCTGTTCTCCTTCATTATTGAAGGCTTTGTGCGGCTGGTGGACTGGGTGGTGCTGGGGGGCAAACGTCAGCGCGAACGTATTGCCCGGCGTGAACGCTACAGCTAAGCCGCTGCCTTGGCTTAACATTTAAGCAATCAACTTTTTCTTATGTCCGAGTCCGGCTTTTATTAGTTGGACGAAGGGCCTGTGCCTGTCGAAAAATGCTCGCCACCTACACTACAAAAAAACCACAGGAGCATGACCGTGAGCCGCCTGTTATTGAATTGCGATATTGGTGAGAGTTTCGGTAGCTGGACCATGGGCCTGGATGCCGAGGTAATGCCGTTTATTGATTGCGCCAACATTGCCTGCGGCTTTCATGCGGGTGACCCGGGCATCATGCGCAACACCGTGGCGCTGGCACTGGCGCATAACGTCAAAATCGGTGCCCATCCGGCGTATCAGGATCTGGCCGGTTTTGGTCGACGCTCAATGGCCTATTCGACGCAAGAGCTGCAAGACCTGCTGCACTATCAGATCGGTGCGCTGGACGGCATCTGCCGCGCTCAAGGCACCCGCGTCAGCTACGTCAAACCCCACGGGGCGATGTACAACGACATGATGGCCAACCCCGCGCAATTGCGAGCGGTGGTGCAAGCCGTGGCCGCCTACGATGGCAACTTGCCGCTGATGCTGATGGCCACACGGGACAACAGTGCAGCCCAAGCCATTGGCGATGAGTTCGGCGTGACCTTGTGGTTCGAAGCCTTTGCTGACCGTGCTTATGACAGTGCTGGTCGGCTTGTATCACGGCAACTGCCAGGTGCGGTGCATCACGACCCCGACGTTATCGTGCAACAGGCGCTGACCCTGGCAGCGGGCAAGCCGTTGCAAAGCAACGACGGCAGCGCCTTGTATTTACACGCCAATACCTTGTGCGTGCATGGCGACAACGCCAGTTCAGTGAACGCCGTACAGCGTATCCGTGAAGCCCTGAACCTGCAGGCTCAGGCATGAAGGTGCGTATCGAAGTGGTGGCCATCGACGCCCTGATGGTGCGTTTGTTCGATGACATTGCCGAAACCAATATGCCGTGGATGCTCGCCGCCAGCGAACAGCTGCGCATTTGTTTTGCTGAGCACCTGACGGATCTGGTGCCGTCCTACACCACCTTGATGGTGCACTACGACGGGCTGGCGCTGACCCCGGCGCAAGCGCGCGAGCGGATTGCCCAAGCGCTGACAGACCTGCGCCCGCACACTCAAAACAGTGGGCAGCGTCATCTGCTACCGGTGTGGTATGACTTGAGCGTTGGCCCTGAGCTGACCTTGTTAGCCCAACGCACGGGTGGATCGGTAAGTGAGGTCATTCGTCGTCATAGCGAGCATGAATATCAAGTGTTCGCGTTGGGTTTTGCCCCCGGTTTTGCCTTTATGGGTTTGGTCGAAGAAGCATTGGCCGCGCCCCGTCTAAATACACCGCGTAAACGGGTGGCCAAGGGCAGCGTTGGCATTGCGCAGCGTCAGACGGCGGCTTACCCGGCGCAGTCGCCGGGAGGCTGGAACCTGATCGGCCGCACCCCGAGTGCCTTGTTTGACCGGGATCGTGAGGGTTACAGCCTCCTGCGACCCGGCGATACCGTGCAGTTCGTGGCCGTTTCTCATGCAGAATTCATCCGCCTGGGCGGCGACGATACCCCTCAGGAGGCCTTGGCATGAGCCGTTTATTGATTCAGGCCAGCAATCCGTTGTGCCAATTGCAGGACGCAGGGCGGTTTGGTGTCCGCCATCTGGGGGTGACGCAGGGCGGCGCGGCAGACTGGTTATCAATGGCCAGGGCCAATGGTCTGCTGGGTAACACGCCTGGTGCTGCAGTGATTGAAATCACCCTCGGCGGATTGACCGTGGTGGCCCAGGACGATTGCACACTGGCACTGGCGGGCGCCGATTTAGCGGCGGCAATAGACGGGCAACCGCTGAAACCCTGGCGCAGTTTTTCGATGAGCAAAGGCCAAACCTTGACCTTTACCCAGCCATTGACCGGGGCGAGGGCTTACCTGGCCGCGCCAGCCGGGTTTGCGGCGCCGCAGGTCTTGGGCAGCTGCGCAACGGTGGTGCGTGAACAGTTGGGTGGGCCGGACGGGTTGGGTCGAGCGCTGCTGGCCGGTGATGAGTTGAGCTACGACGGTGTGGCTGCGCCTTTGCGTGAGTTGGAAGTGCCAATGCAGCCTGTGTTCAGCGCCAATCCACGGCTTGACCTGGTCATGGGGGCGCAACTCGGTGCCTTCAGTGGCCAAAGTACCTTTGATGCGTTCAATCGCCCGTGGACGCTGGACAGTCGGGCAGACCGCATGGGCATTCGCTTGCTGGGACCTGCGTTGGTGTATCAGGGCGCGCCGATGATTTCGGAAGGCATCCCGTTAGGGGCGATTCAAGTACCGCCAGATGGCCAGCCGATTGTGTTGCTCAATGATCGCCAGACCATTGGCGGTTACCCGAGGCTGGGAGCTTTGACCCCGCTGGCGTTGGCGCGGCTGGCGCAGTGTTTGCCGGGAGAGCAGGTGTACTTGCGGCCTGTTACGCAGGAGGCGGCGCAGCGTCAGCATGTGGGGTATGTGCGGCAATTTGAAAGCCCCTCACCCTAACCCTCTCCCAGAGGGAGAGGGGACTGACCGCACGCGGCTTTGTGCTCACCACTGATCAGTTCCCTCTCCCTTTGGGAGAGGGCTAGGGTGAGGGTCGCCAGCCCCCACGCTCATTTCGCCAAAAACCGCATGCCTTCTTCCAGCCCGTCGAGTGTCAGCGGGTACATGCGGTCTTCAATCAGATCCCTGACAATCCCTGTCGAAGCGGTGTAATGCCAGGTGTCTTTGGGATACGGATTGATCCAGATGAGCTTTTTGTATTTCTCCATAAAGCGCTGCATCCACTTGTAACCCGGCTCTTCATTCCAGTGTTCGACACTGCCCCCCGCGTGGGTGATTTCATAAGGCCCCATGGACGCATCGCCGATGAAAATCACCTTGTAGTCAGCCCCATAGGTATTGAGCAGATCCTGGGTAGAAATACGCTCAACCTGTCGGCGCTGGTTGTTCTTCCATACCGATTCATAAATGAAGTTATGAAAGTAGTAATACTCCAAGTGCTTGAACTCGGTTTTGCAGGCCGAAAACAGCTCTTCGCAAATCTTCACGTGCGAATCCATCGAGCCGCCAATATCAAACAGCAACAACAGTTTGATGTTGTTACGGCGCTCGGGACGCATCTGAATATTCAGCAAGCCACCATCGCGTGCCGTTTGGTCGATGGTGCCATCAATATCAAACTCTTCGGCTGCGCCCTGACGCGCAAACTTGCGCAAGCGTCGTAGCGCCACCTTGATATTGCGTGTGCCCAATTCAACCTGATCGTCGAGGTTCTTGTACTCGCGTTGCTCCCATACCTTGGCCGCCTTGCCCTGACGCAGGCCGGCATCACCCACGCGAATGCCTTCAGGGTGGTAGCCGCCCGAGCCAAATGGGCTGGTGCCGCCGGTGCCGATCCATTTGTTGCCACCGGCATGGCGTTCCTTTTGCTCTTCAAGGCGCTGCTTGAAGGCTTCGATCAGCTTGTCCAGCCCACCCAGCGTCTGGAGTTGAGCGCGATCCTCATCGCTTAATGATCGCTCGAACTCCTTGCGCAGCCAGTCTTCTGGGATCAATGCTTCAAGATGCTCATTGAGGTTTTGCAAACCGTTGAAATACGCACCAAACGCACGGTCGAACTTGTCGAAATGGCGCTCGTCCTTCACCAGAATCGTGCGCGCCAGATAATAAAACTCATCCATGTCGGCGAAGGTCACACGGTTTTTCAATGCGTTGATCAAGTCCAACAGTTCGCGCACTGAAACCGGCACTTTGGCCGCCCGCATTTCATTGAACAGATTAAGCAACATGCTTATCGCCTTCTCGAAAAATCAGCGATTGCCGCGACGGCTCATAAAGGCCAGACGTTCAAGCAACTGCACGTCCTGCTCGTTTTTCACCAGAGCACCCGCCAGTGGTGGAATGGCTTTGGTGGGGTCACGTTCGCGCAATACCGCTTCGCCGATATTGTCGGCCATCAGCAGTTTCAACCAGTCCACCAGCTCGGAAGTTGAAGGTTTTTTCTTGAGGCCAGGCACTTTGCGCACATCGAAGAACACGTCCAGCGCTTCACTGACCAAATCTTTTTTGATGTTTGGAAAGTGCACATCAACAATTTTCTGCAGCGTGACGCGATCCGGAAAGTTGATGTAATGGAAGAAACAGCGGCGCAGAAAAGCGTCCGGCAATTCCTTTTCATTGTTCGACGTAATGATGATGATCGGACGGACTTTGGCCTTGATGGTTTCGTCAGTCTCGTAAACGTAGAACTCCATCTTGTCGAGTTCTTGCAGCAGGTCGTTCGGGAATTCAATGTCGGCCTTGTCGATTTCATCGATCAGCAAAATCACCCGCTCATCAGCTTCGAAAGCCTCCCAGAGCTTGCCTTTCTTCAGGTAATTACGCACATCGTGGACTTTATCGACGCCCAGTTGTGAATCACGCAGGCGGCTTACCGCGTCGTACTCATACAAGCCTTGATGCGCTTTGGTGGTGGACTTGATGTGCCAGGTGATCAACTTGCAGCCAAAGGATTCGGCCAATTGTTCGGCCAGCATGGTTTTGCCGGTGCCCGGCTCACCCTTGACCAGCAATGGGCGTTCAAGGGTAATGGCCGCGTTGACCGCCAGTTTCAGGTCGTCGGTGGCGACATAGGCGCGGGTGCCTTCAAACTTCATCGGTAAATCCTCAAGCCATGGCCCGTGGCCTGCGAGGGCAGGGCGGGAGAAAAAGTATGTCCGACTATAACGCGACGCGCCGCAGGCTGGGAACGTAAGCGCTTTATTCAGATTATGAATGGATCGTCACGAACTGACTCACTCTGACTTGGGCGCGGGTTGTTCATAACGGGCATTGAATGCCTGGACAAACCCATTGCGCAAAATCTGCAAGAACGCCTGAAACCCACTGATGTCTTGGCGATGCACACTGCCGCTCAGTTCGACCCGAGTCGCGAACTGGTTTTTAGGCTGGTTTTTCAGCACCGTCTCGGTGCCGCCCACCACGGCCTCCCAGATAGAACGAAAGAACCCCTTGTCTTTGTTCTCGACATCCTGCTGCCAGTTGAACACTTCCACGTTGCGTAACAGCGGTTTGATATAGCCCTTTAAACGCCCTTTATCGGCTTGAGCTTCAATCACCAAGTCGCCATTGCCGGCATTAAAGTCAAATTTGCCGTAGGCCGAAGCGAAGCTGTTAAAGCGTTTTAATTCAATATTCGTGGCGCGCAGGCGAAACTCAAAGTTTTCAAAGTTGCTCAGCGGGTCGAAGGTCGCGCTGACTTCCATGGGGGCCTGTCCCAGTAACAGGGCTTTGCCCTCCAGGCGCGCATCGCGCTTGCCTTCGACGTCCACCACGTTGGTTAAATTGAACACGCTGGCATTAATGTCAGTGGCGCTCAGGTTAACGGGCGGTTTGGAATTGAAGTTGCGAAAGGTGACTTGCCCGTCTTGGATGCGCACCTCGTTGAGGGTGATGGGCAGTAATTTGCGTAATTGTTCGCGCCAGTCGGTGCCTTCACCCGTTTGCGTGGCAGATTTATTAACGCCGCCATCGACAAAATTAATGTGCGGCCTGACAAACACGGCCTCGGCGACCACTGCGCGGTCGTACCAGAGTGAGTGCCAACTGACCGCCAGCTCAAGCGTCGGAATTTGGACGAAAGGCACGGGAACCTTGCCTGACACCTTGACGATTTCCAGGTCATTGATCCGATAGGCACCGCGCCACAAGGCTAGATCCACGTCATGGACATGCCCGCTATAGTCACCCATATGCGCCAGTTTGTCGTTCAAGTAGTTGCGCACCACATAGGGCAGGGCGATGTGAGCCACCACCAGCAGTACCACCAACACACCTACCGTACACAATGGCCATCTGTATCGCGCTTTCATGATCTTGCCTCCCTCAGTACAAAATGGACTGCACTGCGCGCCAGACGTTCGCATGACTGGACGCCTGAGAACACGAAGCCTACCCTGAGGCCTTTCCAGAAGGTGCATAAGGATCCCGTCATGAGCCGCATTTTTGCAGATAACGCCCAATCCATCGGAAACACGCCTTTAGTCCAGATCAACAGCATCGCGCCCCGTGGCGTGACCATCCTGGCCAAGATAGAAGGGCGCAACCCCGGCTATTCGGTGAAATGCCGCATTGGCGCCAATATGATCTGGGACGCAGAAAGCCGGGGTGTGCTCAAGCCGGGTATGACCATCATTGAACCGACGTCGGGTAACACGGGCATTGGCCTGGCCTTTGTCGCGGCGGCGCGCGGTTACAAGTTGATGCTGACCATGCCGTCATCGATGAGCCTTGAACGACGCAAAGTGCTCAAGGCGTTAGGAGCTGAACTGGTACTGACCGAGCCGGCCAAAGGCATGAAAGGGGCGATCGACAAGGCGGCTGAAATTCAGGCCACTGACCCGGACAACTTCTTTATGCCCCAACAGTTCGAAAACCCTGCCAACCCGGCCATTCACGAAAAGACCACCGGCCCGGAAATCTGGAACGACACCGACGGCAGCGTGGACGTGCTGGTATCGGGCGTGGGCACGGGTGGCACCATCACTGGCATTTCGCGCTACATCAAACACACCCAGGGCAAGCCGATTTTGTCAGTCGCGGTAGAACCCATTACCTCGCCGGTTATTACCCAGGCGCTGGCGGGAGAAGAAATCAAACCGTCGCCGCACAAAATCCAGGGCATTGGTGCCGGTTTCGTACCGAAAAACCTCGACCTGTCGATTGTCGACAAAGTGGAACTGGTCAGCGATGACGAATCCAAAGCGATGGCCCTGCGCTTGATGCATGAAGAAGGCATTCTGTGCGGCATCTCGTGCGGAGCGGCGATGGCCGCAGCGGTGCGCCTGGCCGAGACCCCGGAAATGCAAGGCAAGACCATTGTTGTGATCCTCCCTGACTCGGGTGAGCGCTACCTGTCGAGCTTCCTGTTTAGCGACATCTTCAGCGAGCAAGAATTGCATCAGTAAATCGATGCCTGGTAGCCGCTGCAACAGCGGCTACCCTTTATTGCCTGACTCAAATCAAACAGCGTCCCCTTACGCTTATGCATAATTAATCGTTTATTACCTGTTCCTTAACACTGAATGATGGAAGACGCGGGTTTTGTCCTACGCCGGTAATGTTTATCATGACCGGCTGCCACGCTGCGTGACCGACCCGCTGCAGGTTGCCTATTTTCGAGGAGTTGTTGCATGACCTTATCCTTCGCCATCAAGGCAGGGCTGATACTGCTGTTTGTTGCCAGCATCCTATACGTGCATTTGCGCGGTAAAGCGCGTTTGCCCGTGCTGCGTCAGTTCGTCAACCACTCCGCGTTCTTTGCGCCGTACAACGCCTTGATGTACCTGTTTTCTGCTGTGCCGTCCAAGCCTTACCTGGACCGCAGCAAGTTCCCCGAGCTGGATGTGCTCAAGAACAACTGGCAGGTCATTCGTGAAGAAGCCATGCACCTGTTCGACGAAGGCTACATTCGCGCGGCGGAAAAAAACAACGACGCTGGATTCGGTTCGTTCTTCAAAAAAGGCTGGAAGCGTTTTTACCTCAAGTGGTACGACAAGCCGCTGCCATCGGCCGAATTGCTGTGCCCTAAAACAGTTGAACTGGTCAACAGCATCCCGAACGTCAAGGGAGCGATGTTTGCCCTGTTACCGGGTGGCAGCCACCTCAACCCACACCGCGACCCGTTTGCTGGTTCGTTGCGTTACCACCTTGGGCTGACCACGCCCAACTCCGATGCGTGCCGCATCTTTGTTGACGGAGAAGAATACAGCTGGCGCGATGGCGAAGACGTCATGTTCGATGAGACCTACGTTCACTGGGTCAAAAACGAAACCGACATTACCCGCGTCATCCTGTTCTGTGACATTGAGCGGCCCTTGACCAGCCGCCTGATGACCCGCATCAACCGCTGGGTCAGTGCTCAACTGGGCAAAGCGACTGCACCGCAAAACACCGACGATGAGCGTGTAGGCGGTATCAACAAAGCCTATGCCTGGAGCAAAACCTTCAGTGACCGGTTCAGTGGTGTGGTTAAACAGTGGAAGCGCCGTCATCCCAAGCTATACCGAGTAGCCCGCCCGGTATTGGCGGTTATCGTGCTGGTGCTATTGGTGCGTTGGTTGTTTGGATAATTAACAGCAACTGCTGTTGCTGTTGCTGTTGCTGTTGCTGTTGCTGTTGCTGTTGCCGTAGATCTTGATCTTGATCTGGCTTTTGATCTTGATCTGCCGCCCCGTCGGGAGGCCGAGTGTAGGTTTCGCGGAGTGGGTCGACCGGCATGGATGCCGGGAGAGCTGCGATCGGGCCAAGGATGGCCCGTCGCAGCGTGCCCACGGAGCGGGACCGGAGTGAGGGACACCTGAGCGAAGCGAGGGCCGTACGCAGGGGCAAGGCCTTTTTGCTTACTTTTGTGGCTGTTTGACAAAAGTGAGCCGCCGTAAGGGCGGAACCCGTAGAAAGTCTTAATACATCCAATGGATATGTACGCAGGCCAATTAAAAGCTTCGAGTACATATCCATTACATGCTTTTAACTGCAATAAAGGTTTCGCCCTTACGGCGAGGCACTTTTGTCAAACAGCCACAAAAGTACCCAAAAAGTCCTTGCCCTACCATACGGCCGAGCTCGCCTAGGCTCGCCCGGTGCCAGAACGAAGGCACTGTTATGGGGGCCCGCCGCGACGGGCCATCCTTGGCCCGATCGCGGCTGGCTCGGCGTCATGCCTCGCCACCCCCCATAACAGCACCTGCGTTCAGCCTCCTGTGATGGGCCCCAGCGTCGTTCCCACTGTTTCGGTGGCGGCAGTGAAATTGTTTTAGAAGCTAGAAGCTAGAGGCTAGAGGCTAGAGGCTTGCCGCCAGACTTTATCCCTTCGTAACCACCCCCGGCCTAAGCACCAACCACAACGCCACCGCAATCAACACCCCGCCATACACATGGGCCATCGACAATGGCTCGCCCAGGAACAACGCCCCCCAGAGCACGCCAAACGGCGGAATCATAAACGTCACCGTCATCGACTTGACCGGGCCAATACTGGTCAGCAAGCGGAAATACAGAATGTACGCAAATGCCGTACACACCAACCCCAGCCCCAACAACGACAACCAGACACTCATCCCGCCCCAGCTGACAGGAGGCTGATTAACCACGCTCAGTGCAAACAGCGGCAGCAAGAACAACGTAGCCCCCAGCATGCTGCCCAGCGCTGACAATCGTGGGTCAAGGCCGCCTTGCTGGTCCAGCCAGCGGCGCGCGAGAAAACCGGCAAAGCCATAGCACGTCGTGGCCAGCAGGCAGGCAAGGGCGCCCATCAGCAAGTCCAGGTCGAAGGCTACCGGCCCGGCACGGGTCAAAACGCCCACACCCAGCAGCCCCAGAAACACCCCGGCCATTTTGGTCAGGGTCAGTTTTTCACTGAAAAACAGACCGCCAATCAATACGCCCATCAGTGGCGTAGTCGCGTTGAAAATAGCCGAGTAACCCGCGGGCAATACCTGGGCCGCCACCGAGTACAACGTGGCCGGAACCCCGGAGTTGATGACCCCGAGGATTAAAATAACCTTGAATTTACCGTCAAAATTCCAACGCACCCGCATCAGCGCCAGTATCACCAGCAAGCCAGTGGCCGCAATGGAAACCCTGAAAAACGCAGTAGGGACAGTCCCGAGAACCGGTGCGATGATGCGCATAAACAAAAAGCTGGCGCCCCAAATACCTGCCAATGACAGCATTCGGACGATATCGACAAGTCTCACGGCAGTATCCCTACAAAGTTCAAGCCGAGCAGTGTAAGTGATGCCGCGATTCAGGTGAGTCGGATTTTCACCGCTACGCTGAGCATGATCATGTGAGTCGAGTCGCAATCAGGTGTCATCAATCCCTACAGATTCGTGCATAAGCGCCTAAATCTGCGACAATCCGCCCCCTGCCTTTACCAAGACTACTGCGCACCTGATGACTGACGAATCGCCTGCTATCGAGCAACTGTTGAAAAATCTTGATCACGCCATGATTGCCGACCGGCATAAGCTGCGCCGGCAATTGCATGAACTGCGCAAAAAGCCTGATGACGCCAAGTTGGCCGCATGGGCAGAGCGCGTGCAGGCGTCGTGCGAACAGGTCAAGGCGCGGGCGGTGAGCGTGCCGTTGATTCGTTATGACGAAAATCTGCCGATTGCCGCCAAGCGTGACGAGATCAAGGCGGCACTGCTCAAGCATCAGGTGTTGATTCTGGCCGGTGAAACCGGCTCGGGTAAAACCACTCAATTGCCGAAAATCTGCCTTGAAATCGGCCGTGGCCAGCATGGCCTGATTGGCCACACACAGCCGCGACGCATTGCAGCACGCAGTGTCGCCAGTCGGGTGGCGGAAGAACTGGCCACGCCGCTGGGGGCGTTGGTCGGCTATCAGGTGCGGTTCGAAGATCAAAGCGATTCCAATACGCTGGTCAAACTGATGACGGACGGCATCTTGCTGGCCGAAACCCAGCACGACCGTTACCTGGAACGCTATGACACGATCATCGTCGACGAAGCCCATGAACGCAGCCTGAACATCGACTTCCTGCTGGGTTATTTGAAAATCCTGCTGCCGCGACGCCCCGATCTGAAAGTCATCATCACCTCGGCCACCATCGATCTTGAGCGCTTTTCCAAGCACTTTGACGATGCACCGATTGTTGAGGTGTCAGGTCGAACCTTTCCGGTTGAAACCTGGTATCGGCCGCTGACCTCTGAGCAAGACGAGGAGGGCAACAGCGTCGAGGAGGACTTGAGCGTCGATCAGGCGATTCTTGCGACCCTGGATGAAATCGCTGCGTTCGAGCGCAGCGAACGCAAAAGCCCTGGCGATGTGCTGGTATTTTTGCCCGGCGAGCGCGAAATTCGTGACGCCGCTGACATGCTGCGCAAAGCCCAGCTCAAGCACACCGAAATCCTGCCTTTATATGCACGACTGACACCGGCCGAGCAGCAGCGGATTTTCCAGTCCCATGCCGGTCGCCGTGTGGTGCTGGCGACGAACGTCGCCGAAACGTCGCTAACGGTGCCAGGCATCCGGTATGTGATCGACAGCGGCACCGCGCGCATTAGCCGTTACAGTTATCGGGCCAAAGTTCAGCGCTTGCCCATTGAGGCCATTTCTCAGGCCAGCGCCAACCAGCGTAAAGGTCGGTGTGGTCGGGTTGAGCCGGGTATTTGTGTGCGCTTGTACAGCGAAGAAGACTTTAACGGGCGCCCCGAATTTACCGATCCGGAGATTCTGCGTACCAACCTGGCCGCCGTTATCTTGCAAATGCTGCACCTGCGTCTGGGCGAAATTACTCAGTTTCCGTTTATTGAGCCGCCAGATGGCAAGGCCATTACTGACGGTTTTAACCTGCTGCAAGAGTTGTCGGCGGTTAACCGTGAGAATCAGCTGACGCCACTGGGTCGCCAGTTGGCGCGCTTGCCGGTCGACCCGCGGATGGGGCGTATGCTGCTGGAAGCGGCCAAGTTGGGCAGCTTGCAGGAAGTGTTGATCGTTGCCAGCGCGATGTCGGTGCAAGACCCGCGTGAACGTCCGCCCGAGCGTCAGCAAGCCGCAGATCAGGCGCACGCGCAATGGAAAGATGTCGACTCCGATTTTGCCGCGCTGATCAATGTCTGGCGTGGCTTTGAAGAGCAGCGTCAGGCGTTGACGGCCAGCCCGTTGCGTAACTGGTGCCGCAAGAATTTCCTGAACTACTTGCGGTTGCGCGAGTGGCGCGACTCGCACCGTCAATTGAGTCTGATCTGCCGCGACATGCAACTCACCGTCAATAAAGAGCCCGCGGATTACCCCAAACTGCATAAGGCGGTGTTGTCTGGCTTGCTCAGTCAGATCGGGCAAAAAACTGAGGATGGCGATTACCTTGGCGCGCGTCAGCGCCGGTTCTGGATTCATCCGTCATCGGGCCTGGGCAAAAAACGCCCTCAATGGTTGATGACCGCCGAGCTGGTTGAAACGACCAAACTGTATGCGCGTATGGTCGCCAAAATCGAACCGGACTGGATTGAGCCGCTGGCCGGGCACTTGATCAAAAAGAATTACTTCGAGCCGCACTGGGAGAAGAAGCGCGGGCAAGTGGTGGCCTACGAGCAAATCACCTTGTTCGGCTTGATCGTGGTTGGTCGCCGTGCCGTACATTACGGGCCGATTGATCCGGTATTGTCGCGCGAGCTGTTTATCCGCGAAGGCCTGGTGCGGGGCGAGATTCAGTCACGGGCCAAGTGTTTGACGGCCAACGCCAAGTTGCTCGAACAGCTCGACGAACTGGAAGCCAAGGCCCGACGCCGCGACATTTTGGCTGACGAAGAAACCCTGTACGCCTTTTACGATGCGCGGCTTCCGGCTGAGATCCATCAGACGGCGACCTTTGATAGCTGGTATCGCGTCAACAGTCAGAAAGACCCGCAACTGCTGATCATGCGCGAGGAGGATGTGCTGGCGCGTAAAGCCACCGAAATCACCGCCCAGCATTTCCCGGACACCCTGCATCTGGGCGATTTGACCCTTGAACTGAGCTATCACTTTGAACCGAACCACCCGCGCGACGGGGTAACGGTCAAAGTACCAGCGCCGTTATTGCCGGTATTGCCGCCTGAGCGTCTTGAGTGGCTGGTGCCGGGCATGATCGAGGCCAAATGCATTGCACTGGTGCGCAGTCTGCCCAAGGCGTTGCGTAAAAACTTTGTACCCGTGCCGGACTTTGTCAAAGCCGCCTTGCAGCGCATGACGTTTGCCGAAGGTTCGTTGCCTCAGGCACTGGGTCGCGAGTTGTTGCGCATGACCGGTGCTCGGGTCAGCGATGACGCCTGGGCCGAAGCCGCGCAGCAGGTCGAAAACCACCTGAAGATGAACCTTGAAGTGGTCGACGGCGAAGGTAAGTTTCTCGGCGAAGGCCGTGATTTGGCCGAGTTGACGGCGCGCTTTGCGCAAGCCAGTCAGGCGGCTCTTGCTGTGCCGCAAACGGCAAAAAGCCAGCAGCCGGTCGAGGCCAAGGTGTTCGCCCCTGTGGCAGAAAAAACCCAGCAGAAGATCGCTGGCTTGTCGATGACGGTTTACCCGGCGCTGGTGGAAGAAGGCAATACGGTCAAGGAGGGGCGTTTTTCGACCCCGGCTGAAGCGGAGTATCAACACCGCCGTGCCTTGCAGCGCTTATTGATGCAGCAACTGGCCGAACCCGCCAAGTTCTTGCGCGGCAAACTGCCGGGTCTGACCGAGTTGGGCTTGCTGTACCGTGAGTTGGGACGGGTTGAGAGTCTGGTTGAAGACATTCTGCTGGCCAGCCTGGACTCGTGCATCCTCGAAGGTGAAGCGAGCCTGCCACGTGACGGTGCCGGACTGGCGTCCCTGGCTGAGCGTAAACGCGGAGCCTGGACCGAACACGCTGAAAAACTGGCAAAGCTGACGCTGGAGATTCTCAAGCTGTGGCATGGCCTGCAAAAACGCTTCAAGGGCAAGATTGATCTGGCTCAGGCGGTTGCCCTGAATGACATCAAGCAGCAGTTGAGCCATCTGGTTTACCCGGGTTTTGTTCGCGAAACCCCGGCCATGTGGCTCAAGGAGCTGCCGCGTTATTTGAAAGCGATTGAATTGCGGCTGGAAAAACTGCCCAGTCAGGTGCAGAAGGATCGTGTTTGGAGTGGCGAGCTGAGTGGCCTGTGGGCGCAGTATCAGGCCCGGGCCACCAAGCATGCCCAGGAAGGCAAGCGTGATCCGCAACTGGAGCTGTACCGCTGGTGGCTTGAGGAGTACCGCGTGTCGCTGTTTGGCCAGCAACTGGGCACCAAGGTGCCGATATCGGACAAACGATTGAACAAACAATGGAGTGTGGTGGAGGCTTAGCGAACCAATCCCAACGCTGTAGCCGCTGACGAGGAACGAAGGCTGCGACCTGCGGCAAAGCCTGACACACCGAGTCGTCCCATCTTGCGACCGCTGCGCGCTCGATCGCAGCCTTTGGCAGCGGCTACAGGTAAGGTGTAGCCGCTGACGAGGAACGAAGGCTGCGATCTTCGGCAAAGCCGCGGTAAAACCTGGCACTCTGAGGTGCTCTGTTTTGCGATCGCTTCGCGCTCTATCGCAGCCTTCGTCAGCGCAAGCATGATCGCCAACGAGTTTTTGATCTGGCTTGTGATCTGGTTTTTGACTTGGCTTTTGATCTGCCGCCCCGTCGGGAGGCCGAGTGGAGGTTCTGCGGAGTGGGTCGACCGGCATGGATGCCGGGAGAGCTGCGATCGGGCCATGGATGGCCCGTCGCAGCGTGCCCACGGAGCGGGACCGGAGTGAGGGACACCTGAGCGAAGCGAGGGCCGTACGCAGGGGCAAGGCCTTTTTGCTTACTTTTGTGGCTGTTTGACAAAAGTGAGCCGCCGTAAGGGCGGAACCCGTAGATAGATTTAACGCATTCAATGGATATGTACACGGGCCTATTAAAAGCTTCGAGTACATATCCATTACTAGCGTCTAGTTGAAGTTATGGTTTCGCCCTTACGGCGAGTTCCTTTTGGCAAACAGCCCCAAAAGGAACCAAAAGGTCCTTGCCCTACCATACGGCCGAGCTCGCCTAGGCTCGCCCGGTGCCTTCACTCCGGCACTGTTATGGGGGCCCGCCGCGACGGGCCATCCTTGGCCCGATCGCGGCTGGCTCGGCGTCCTGCCTCGCCACCCCCATAACAGCACCTGCGTTCAGCCTCCTGTGATGGGCCCCAGTGTTGGTTTCATAGTTTCGGTGGCGGCAGGGGGATTGTTTTAGAAGCTAAAAGCTCAAGCCCAAACCTCCCCATACGAGCAACTGGTTGTGCTCTGAGGATCAAGACAGTATCCACAGAAATGCTTCAGGCAGGCATGCTGCTCAATTCCGTAAAGGACTTTCTTCTGCTAAAGAAGGCCAAATGCTGGCGTTTATGGCAGACTTCGCGGCTATAAATACCTTAAGCGAATGTAGTTCGGGCTTTTCCTCTCTCTATCAGGGGTCAGCCTTTTTATGACTTGGTACGACCGTACCAGTATTTTCTGCTTGATCAGAATAGAGGAACGACCGTGTATAACGTCGTCATCAGCGGCACAGGCCTGTACACCCCGGCCAACAGCATCTCCAACGAAGAGCTGGTGCAATCTTTCAATACGTACGTACAGCAGTTCAATGCCGACAACGCTGCAGCCATCGAGGCGGGCGATGTTGAGCCATTGGCAGAATCCAGCGCTGCCTTTATTGAAAAGGCGTCAGGAATCAAAAGCCGCTTTGTGATGGACAAGGAAGGCATTCTTGATCCGCAACGCATGCGCCCGCACTTGCCGGAGCGCTCCAACGACGAAATGTCGGTGCTCTGCGAAATGGCGGTGGGCGCAGCCCATCAGGCGTTGGAACGTGCGGGCAAAACAGCCGCCGATATCGACGGGGTTATTGTCGCCTGCTCCAACTTGCAACGTCCGTACCCGGCCATTGCCATCGAAGTGCAACATGCCTTGGGCATTCAGGGTTTTGGCTTTGACATGAACGTGGCCTGTTCTTCGGCAACCTTTGGCATTCAAACAGCCAGCAACAGTGTGCAATTGGGCCAGGCCCGTGCGGTACTGCTGATCAGCCCTGAAGTGTGCACCGGCCACCTGAATTTCCGTGACCGTGACAGCCACTTTATCTTTGGTGATGCCGCCACTGCGGTGGTCGTTGAACGTGCCGACCTGGCCACGTCTGCGCACCAGTTCGATATTGTCAGCACCAAACTGCTGACCACCTATTCGAACAACATCCGCAATAACTTCGGCTTCCTCAATCGCGCCTCGGATACACCCGCCGACAGCCCGGACAAACTGTTTGTGCAAGAAGGTCGCAAGGTTTTCCGCGATGTGTGCCCAATGGTGGCCGAATTGATCGGTCAGCATCTTGAGGAAAACACCATTGACGTCAATGACGTTAAACGCTTCTGGCTGCATCAGGCCAACCTGAGCATGAACCACCTGATCGTCAAACGCCTGCTGGGCCGTGAAGCGTCAGTCGAAGAAGCACCGGTCATTCTCGATACTTACGCCAACACCAGCTCGGCGGGTTCGGTGATTGCATTTCATAAGTACCAGGACGATCTGCCGAGCGGAGCGCTGGCAGTGCTGAGTTCGTTCGGTGCCGGCTATTCAATCGGCAGTGTGATTCTGCGCAAGCGTTAAATATCGCTACTTTGCGGGGTGCGAATGCTGACAGCTGACGACACCGATTTGCTCAAGCGTCTGTTGGCAGGTGAGCAGCAGGCGTTTCGGGTGCTGGTCAGTACCTATCAAGGTGCCATGCAGGCGGTTGCCTACGCAATTGTAGGTAACCGCCATGCCGATGAGGTCGTGCAGGATGCCTGGCTGTCGGTGGTGCGCAATCTGTCGTCCTTTGAGGGCCGTTCGAGCCTGAAAACCTGGTTGCTGACCATTACCGCCAATGCCGCAAAAAACCGATATAAGCAGAACCGGCGCGAAGTCCTGCTCGACGACTTGCCTTCGCCTCATGGCCGCATTGACGATGACCGCTTCGCCAGCGATGGTCATTGGCTGCTGGCGCCCTTTGCCTGGCATCAGGACACCCCGGAAGCGTTGCTGACTGAAGATGAATTGCGCGAATGCCTGGAGCACACCCTGCTCAGCCTGCCGCAATTACAGCGCAGTGTGCTGGTGTTGCGCGAACGTCAAGGACTGGAACTGGAAGAGATTTGTAATCTTCTGGAAATATCGCTCTCTAATGCTCGGGTGCTGGTGCACCGGGCGAGGCTCAAAGTCTTCGCCACTGTGGAGCATTTTGAGGAAACAGGAGAATGTTGACCTGCAAACAGTACGTTGCGCAGTCAAGTGATTATCTGGATGGCCAGTTGACCTTTCGACAGCGCTTGGTCGCGCGTCATCATTTACTTTTTTGCCCTAATTGCCGCCGATTTACCCGGCAAATGCGTGTGTTGGGTGCGACCGTAAAAGCACTTGATGAACCGTTACCGGGTGATGTGGAGGTGATGGTGGAGCGGATGATGCGCGAACGGCGCAAGTAAGTCCAAAGCGTGGAGACCTTCGGTGGATTTGAAGGGGGCCGAAGGTTTCCACGCTCTGCAGGTAACACACAAAAAGCTGCTGATTCAGCGTTTTGCTTATTTCCGGGAACCGTAGTGCTTAGAACTTGGCTTCCACGTCCAACTGCAGGGTATTGGCGTCGGCATCTTTATGCGTTGAGGTTGCATAGTCGGCTTTGGTCAGGAAGTACGTCACCCCCACACCGAAGTTCTTGTCGATTTCATAACCCACTTTGAACTTGTGTCCACGGGAACCGGTAGTGCCGTTGGCAAAGTCGGAGTCAGTGAAGGCACCCACCACCGCGTTACGCTGAATATCGCGGTAGTTGTAGTCCAGGCTGAACGCGTCGAGCTTGCTTTTGAAACCCACCAGCCAGGCGTCGTCCTGATCGCTGTCAGTGGCAGCGTTGTGCACGTATTGGCCGTATAGCGACAAAGGAACGGGCAGGTTGGCAATATCAACCTGACCAAAACCTTCGTACAGACGGAATTCGTCGGTGCTGTTGCCGTTAACCGCCAGAGCGCAGGGTGTGGTCTTGGTGCCAGTTGTCGGGCAGTTGCTGTCCTTGTCGTTGTCGTAGCTGTAAACGCTGCCGCCCAAGGTCACTTTCAGGCTGTCAGTCGGGGCGAATTTGGCACCCAGTTGGCCCGCATACAGACGCAGGTCGTGGCGGAACTGCACACCTTCACCGTCGACGTTGTCCTTGAGGGTGTAGTAACCGGCGCTGCCGAACATTTCTACGCCCGAGTTACCCAAGTTGTGTTTATAGGTCGCCGCCAGACCTTCCGGGTTGATATCGCTATCCCAGATCACATCGCCCATGCTGACCCACGGTTGTGGCATCTTGCCGCCGATCAGGTGCAGGTTGGCCAGCGCTGTCGGGTGGTAGTCGATGTAGGCCTGATCCAGCCACAGCTGCTTCTTGTCGAAGTAGTTGTCCAGGTCCTGGTTGGTTGAGCGGGCATCGTCACCACCACCGGTAGCAATACGAATGCCGGTGTTCACTTGCGGATTGATTTCAGTGTAGGCGCCCAGACGAGCACGGATACGCTGGCGATCCTTGTTCTTGCCGTCGGACTCGCCGTCGATCTTGACGTTTTCGTGGCGTACCCGAACGTCACCCTTGAATTCGGTCTTGGCGGCCCAGGCCACTTTTTGTTCAAACGCGCTCAGGTCGGATTTCTTCACCTGATCTGCGGCGGCTTCTTGTTGAGCTTGTTTCTCGCTGGTCAGCTCGGTTTGCAGCTCGGCGTACTGAGCAGGTGAAATGGAGCCGTTGGCTTTGAGCATTTCTAGCAGTTTTGCATCGACGCCAGCGCTGGCCGGAACACTCATGGCCAATACCAGTGTGCCACACAGTCCCGCCGCAACTCGTGTAGAAACAAGACGCATATGAATCTCCCAATAGTGAGATGGCCTTGGCCACCGCAGAAACAATCGGCCCTTGATGGGCTCGCTAATAAGGGGTTGAGCGTGACGCTAGCGTGTTGGCAGGCTGACCGCTCATAACCCTGTCTTCTAAGAAGCGGCGCCAGTATCGCGGCTGGATATGACAAAAAAGTGGCAATCTGATAGCAAGTCTGTGACAGCATTCGAACGCTCTGGAAGAGTCGTTTTCGCGATAGTTGCAGGCGGCGCAATCGGCTTCTGGGGTTCTGGTGCTACCATCGCCGCTCTTGTGCGTGGGTTGGGGATTTCAATGCCGTTACACCGTCTGGACAGTCTTGCTGGCATTTCGGCCCAGGAATGGGATGCGTTGGTGCCGCTGGCACAACCGTTTTTGCGTCACGCCTTCCTCAGTGCGCTGGAAGACAGCGGCAGCCTTGGCCCGCATTCGGGCTGGAAGCCCGAGCACCTCCTGCATTATGAAAACGGTCAGTTGCTCGCGGCGTTGCCCAGTTACCGTAAATGGCATTCCTACGGCGAATATGTGTTCGACCACGAATGGGCAAATGCGTGTGAGCGGGCGGGTATCGACTATTACCCCAAACTGCTGACGGCCGTTCCGTTTAGCCCGGTCAGCGGGCCCCGGTTGTTGGCAGCGCGAAGCGAGGACGGCCTTGAGTTGCTGGCGGCCTTGCCGGGCTATCTGGAGATCGAAGGCTTATCCAGTGCGCACATCAACTTTACCGACCCTTTGGCCGATACAGCGTTGGCGCAACAACCCGGGTGGCTGCAACGCATCGGCTGTCAGTTTCATTGGCAGAACCGCGATTACCGCGACTTTCAGGATTTTCTGGATGCGCTGAGTTCACGCAAGCGCAAGCAGATGCGCAAGGAGCGCGAGCAGGTGGCGGGGCAGGGTTTTGAGTTTGAGTGGCTCGAAGGTCAGCAGGTCAGTGAGGCGCAGTGGGATTTCGTCTACGCCTGTTATGCCAATACCTATGCGGTGCGCCGCCAGACCCCGTATCTGACGCGAGCGTTTTTCAGCCTGCTGGCTGAACGCATGCCCGAGTCCATTCGTGTGGTACTGGCCAGACAAGGCGCAACACCCGTGGCAATGGCATTTAGCCTGTTGGGTGGCGACAGTCTTTATGGTCGCTACTGGGGCTGTCTGGGGGAGTTTGACCGGCTGCATTTTGAAACGTGTTTCTATCAAGGAATGGACTATGCCATTGCGCACGGCCTACAGCGTTTTGATGCGGGCGCACAGGGTGAGCACAAGCTGATACGCGGTTTTGAGCCGGTGATCACTCATTCATGGCATTACTTGCGCCATCCAGGGTTGAAAGCCGCGGTCAGTGATTTTCTGGATCGTGAGCGGGTCGGTGTGCTGGCGTATGCCGAAGAGGCGAGGGCGGCGCTGCCCTACCGGCAGGCCTGACCCTCGCACTTTTGTCAGTCTATGCCGACAAAACCGCCCGTTTGATGCTGCCACAGACGTGCATACAAACCGCCGTGGGCGAGCAGTTCTGCGTGGGTGCCGCTTTCTGCGATATGACCTTTTTCGAGCACGACCAAGCGGTCCATTCGCGCAATGGTTGAAAGCCGGTGGGCGATGGCAATAACGGTTTTGCCTTGCATGAGGGTTTCCAGGCTTTCCTGAATGGCTGCTTCCACTTCGGAGTCCAGCGCCGAGGTGGCTTCGTCCATGATCAGGATCGGCGCATTTTTAAGCAGCACGCGAGCAATGGCGATGCGCTGGCGTTGCCCGCCTGACAGTTTGACCCCGCGCTCGCCGACATGCGCGTCAAAGCCGGTGCGGCCTTGAGCGTCGGACAGCTGCGGGATGAATTCGTCAGCGCGGGCTTTGTGCACGGCTTCCCACAACTCTTCGTCGGTGGCGTCCGGCTTGCCATACAGCAAGTTGTCGCGAATCGAACGGTGCAGCAATGAGGTGTCCTGAGTGATCATGCCAATTTGCTCGCGCAGGCTTTCTTGTGTCACGTCGGCGATGTTCTGGCCATCGATCAGAATTCTGCCGCCTTGCACGTCATACAGGCGCAACAGCAGGTTCACCAACGTGGACTTGCCAGCACCCGAAGGGCCGATCAAACCGATTTTCTCACCGGGTTTGATCACCAGGTTGAGGTCGCTGATGATGCCGCTGCGTTTGCCGTAATGAAAGTCGACATGCTCGAAACGCACTTCGCCGTGTTTGATTTCCAGGCGCGGTGCACCTTCACGGTCATTCACGGCCACGGGCTGGGCAATGGTCTGCAAACCGTCCTGGACCATACCGATGTTTTCGAAAATACCGTTGACGACCCACATGATCCAGCCGGACATGTTGACGATCCGGATCACCAGGCCGGTGGCCAGTGCAATGGCCCCCACGCTGATCAATGACTGGCTCCACAGCCACAAGGCCAGGCCACTGGTGGTGACAATCAACAGGCCGTTAAGGCTGGTGATGGTCACGTCCATGCTGGTCACAACGCGGCTGGCCAGCTGGGTTTTTTCGGTTTGTTCGATAATCGCTTCGCGGGCGTACTGCTGCTCGAAGTTGGTGTGCGCGAACAATTTGAGCGTGGTGATATTGGTGTAGCCGTCAACGATACGGCCCATCAGTTTGGAGCGTGCATCGGACGACACCACCGAGCGCTCTTTGACCCGCGGTACGAAGTAATAGAGCGCGCCGACATAGCACGCGATCCAAGTCAGCAACGGAATCATCAGGCGCCAGTCGGCTTCGGCAAACAGCACCAGCGAACTGATGGCGTAGATCATTACATGCCACAGGGCATCCACGGCCTGCACCGCCGAATCGCGCAATGAGTTGCCGGTTTGCATGATGCGTTGGGCAATACGGCCAGCGAAATCGTTCTGGAAAAAGTTGAGGCTTTGTTTGAGCACGTAGCTGTGGTTTTGCCAGCGGATCATGCTGGTCATGCTCGGGCTCAGGGTCTGGTGAACCAGCAGGTCATGCAGGCCGAAGAACACCGGGCGGATGATCAACGCCACCACGGCCATCCAGATCAGTTCACCGCTATGGACTTTGAAAAAGTCGGTACTGGGCGTGCCCTGAGTCAGGTCGATCAACGTACTCAGGTAGCTGAACAGTGACACTTCAATCAAGGCCGCGATCAGACCTACTACCAGCAAGGCGGCGAAGATGGGCCACACCTGACGCAGGTAGTAGAGGTAAAACGCCCAGACAGTGCTGGGCGGGGCGGCGGTGGGTGCTTCGCGGAAAATATCGATCAGTTTTTCAAAACGACGATAAAGCATGTTCACTGACGCCCGCTGCGCGGACTCTCCTTTAGTGGTATGACCGGCCCGTTAACAGGGCCGTGAGGGGCTGGGCCGGTCGTGCTCCTTGCGAAACTCGGCTTATCAGTCGATACGCTTGGCGGACTTGATCAGCACCGGGTCGATCGGCACATTCTGCATGCCTTGTTTGGTGGTGGTCTGCGAGTTGACGATTTGGTCTACCACGTCCATGCCGTTCACGACTTTGGCGAATACGGCGTAGCCCGCGTCGCGGCCCGGGTCCAGAAAGGCGTTGTCGGCAACGTTGATAAAGAACTGGCTGGTGGCCGAGTTCGGGTTTGAAGTGCGTGCCATCGCCAGCGTACCGCGAACGTTATGCAGGCCATTGCTGGCTTCGTTCTTGATCGGGTCGCGGGTCGGTTTTTGGACCATCTCCTTGGTAAACCCGCCGCCCTGAACCATAAAGCCCGGGATCACACGGTGGAAAATAGTGTTGGTGTAAAAGCCGCTGTCGACATATTCCAGAAAGTTCTTGGTACTGATCGGCGCCTTGACCGGGTCCAGCTCGATTTCGATCTTGCCAAAGCTGGTGTCCAGCAGAACGTGCGGGGCTTTAACCGCAGGGGCGGCCATCAGGTTGGCAGCGAAGATCAGGCCTGCGGCAGCGAGGACGATTTTTTTCAACATGGGTCAGTAATCCTGAACAGTGGTTGCAACGGGGTGAGGAAACTCACTCACGACGAAAATAGGAATTCACGAGCCAGCCAATACAAGCCGGCGAACCTTGGACAGGATATTCGTGATCGATGTTCCTGCCCACCCTTGTGATAGTTACAGAGCTGATGATCAGGTTTTCAGCGGCGCGGTATCAAAGGTGCGCAGCAACTCGACCAGTATTTGGGTGGCCGGGCCTAACGGCTTGTCCTTGTTGGAGTACAGGAAAAACAGCGGATGGCGATTGCCGCCCTGATTTAACGGCAGGGGTTTGAGAGTGCCGTCTTTAAGCTCGCGTTCGATCATGTGGCGGGGCAGCCAGGCAAAACCCAGCCCGCTGCTGACAAAGGCGGCGGCAGTGGCGAGACTGCCAACGGTCCAGCGCTGTTCTGCGCCCAGCCAGCCCATGTCGCGTGGCTGTTGGCGACCCGAGTCGCGAATCACCACCTGCAACTGGCTTTCGAGATCCTGAAAGTGCAACTCGCGTTGCAGTTTATGCAACGGGTGATCAGGGTGAGCCACCGCCACAAATTCCACAGCGCTCAATTCGGCCCCCAGATAACCGGGGATGCTGAAACTGCTGATGGCCAGGTCAGCCACGCCTTCAAGCAGGACTTCTTCGACACCGGAAAGCACTTCTTCGCGCAGGCGGACACGACAGCCCCGGCTTTGCGGCATAAAAGCGGTCAGCGCCTGAACCAGCCGGGCATTGGGGTAGGCGGCATCCACCACCAGCCGTACTTCGGCCTCCCAGCCTTGTTCCATATGATGGGCCAGATCTTCGAGTTGACTGGCCTGCTTCACCAGTTGTCGGGAGCGGCGCAACAAGACGCCTCCGGCTTCAGTCAGCACGGCTTTGCGCCCGTCGATACGAAGCAACGGCACACCGAGCTGGTCCTGCATGCGAGCCACGGTATAGCTGACAGACGATTGCGAGCGATGCAGCACTTCGGCGGCCTGGGCGAAGCCGCCATGGTCGACCACGGCTTGTAAGGTGCGCCACTGATCAAGGGTCACACGGGGCGCTTTCACGATGGAATCCTCTGGGGTTGCCTGTTGTGTGGTGACTTTATAAACAGTTTTCTTGATAGGTTGTAGCAGAATTTCAGTATTTTTTATCGAGGCGTTGTCCTATAGCCTAGGCCTCATTGAGTTGTATCAGTCCGCGATTATTCCTAATCAGAATGTCGAAATTTCTGATCAGTTAAGCACTTATTTAATCGGGAGATAATTGAACGCTGGCTTAATCAGTCCATTGCTCCTTCAAGCATGCGGTTCGCGCATCGAACCTCCCTTTGCACTTTAAGTGAGTGCTCCTGCCCGATCAGCCCCTGCGCTGAATCGGGTTTTTTTTTGCGATCATTTTACTGGCCGTCAAAAACCGCTAAGGTCGCGCACATTCCTTTTGGCTCGCCGGTGCTTGCGCCGCGCGATCTGCGCTACTTACGGACGAAAATCCATGGGCTATTTGTTATTTGTCACGCTGATACAGGCGTTTTCCTTCAGCCTGATTGGCGAGTACCTGGCGGGTCACGTCGACAGCTACTTTGCGGTACTGGTTCGGGTGGTGCTGGCAGGGTTGGTGTTTATCCCGTTGACTCGCTGGCGACAGGTTGAACCCGGCTTTATGCGCGGCATGCTGCTGATCGGGGCGCTTCAATTCGGGATCACCTACGTGTGCCTGTATTTGAGCTTTCGTGTCCTGACAGTGCCAGAGGTGTTGCTGTTCACCATCCTTACGCCATTGCACGTGACCTTGATCGAGGACGCACTCAACCGTCGGTTCAATCCCTGGGCGCTGGTGGCAGCATTGGTCGCGGTAGCGGGGGCGGGTGTGATTCGCTTTGACAGCATCAGCCCGGATTTTTTCAAGGGCTTCCTGCTGTTGCAACTGGCCAACTTCACCTATGCCGCCGGTCAGGTCTTGTACCGCAGGTTGGTGGCGCGTTACCCGAGTGACGTGCCGCACTACCGGCGTTTCGGCTTCTTCTATGTGGGTGCGCTGGCGGTGGTGTTGCCGGCCTTCATGCTGTTTGGCAAAGCCAACTTTCTGCCCGATGCGCCGTTGCAATGGGGCGTGCTGGTGTTTCTGGGCCTGGTGTCGACAGCGTTGGGGATGTATTGGTGGAACAAAGGTGCCTGCATGGTCAGCAGCGCAACGCTGGCGGTAATGAATAACCTGCATGTACCGGTAGGGTTGTTGCTCAACCTGCTGATCTGGAACCAGCACGAGCCGTTGGCGCGTTTGCTGATTGGCGGTCTGGTGATTGCTCTGGCGGTCTGGATCAGTCGCCTAGACCGCAGAGCTATCAGGGTCTAAGGTCAATCCAGTCGAGCAACCACCTTCAAGGAGAGACGGAATGACAGTCAGGGTGTTGATCTTGCCGGGTCTGTTCAATTCAGGAACAGAGCATTGGCAATCTCACTGGGAAAAGCGCTACAGCGGGCTGCACCGGGTTAAACAGGAGAACTGGGAAACCCCCGTGTGTACCGACTGGGTAAATAACCTGCAAAAAAAGATCAGCAAAAGCGAGCGACCGGTGGTGCTGGTGGGGCACAGTCTGGCGTGCGCATTGATTGCCCGCTGGGCGCAGGAGTACCCCGGGCAAACCAAGCATGTTCGCGGCGCTTTACTGGTGGCACCCAGTGACACCGAAGCGCAAAGTTACCCGGCTGGAACCACGGGCTTTACCCCCATGCCGCTGAAAACACTGCCTTTTAATGCGATTACCGTGGCCAGCACCAATGACCCTTACGTGAGCCGCGAACGGGCTACCGCCTTTAGCGATGCGTGGGGCAGTGAACTGGTGTGGCTGGAAAATGCTGGCCACATCAATGCCGAGGGTGGCGTGGGTGCCTGGCCAGAAGGGATTGAGCTGTTGTTCAAACTGACAGGCGACCCCCAGTTCAACAGCTAGAAGACGGGAACTTGGTTTTATTCGTGTATCGTCGATCGCAGCCTTTGTGCCTCTGTAGTCGCTGACGAGGCACGAAGGCTGCGATCGGCGGCGAAGCCGTCGCTAACCCTTGCGACGATTGCATCGTCGAACGCAGCCTCGCATTACTCGTCAGCTGCTACGAGAATCTTCGCTTACCGGTTCAGTCACCACCAACGGCGCTTGAGACTTGGCCTGCAAGCCCTGGCGCAGGTCATTGCCGCTGGGTTGCTGGTACACACTCAAGCCAAACTCTGGCAAGAGTGACAGCAGGTAGTCAAAAATATCCCCCTGAATACGCTCGTATTCGTCCCATACCGTCGTGCGGGTAAAGCAGTACACCTCCAGCGGCACGCCTTGTGGTGTGGCTTGCAGTTGGCGAACCATGCAGGTCATGTTCGGCTGAATATCGGGGTGGCTCTTCAGATACGCCAGTGCATAAGCGCGGAAGGTGCCGATATTGGTCATGCGCCGACGGTTGGCGGACAGGGCGGCGACATTGCCCTGGGCTTCGTTCCAGTGCTTGAGCTCAACTTTTTTGCGCACCAGGTAATCGCTCAACAGGCGTACCTGCTCCAGACGTTGTTCCTGTGCATCGCTTAAAAAGCCAATATCGCCGGCGTCGATAAACAGGCTGCGCTTGATGCGTCGACCGCCGGATTGCTGCATGCCGCGCCAGTTCTTGAACGACTCGGACATCAAGCGCCAGGTTGGAATGGACACAATGGTTTTATCGAAATTCTGCACTTTGACCGTGTGCAAAGTGATATCGATCACGTCACCATCGGCACCCACCTGCGGCATTTCGATCCAGTCACCCACCCGCAGCAAATCGTTGCTGGTCAATTGCACACTGGCCACAAACGACAACAGAGTGTCTTTGTAGACCAGCAAAATCACCGCCGACATGGCACCCAGTCCCGACAGCAGCAACATGGGCGAGCGGTCGATCAGGGTGGCGACAATAATGATGGCCGAAAACACATACAGCAGCATTTTAGCCAGCTGGATATAACCCTTGATCGGGCGTGTCTTGGCGTAATTGGTGCGCGAATAGATGTCGAGCAAAGCGTCCAGCAGGGACGATATAACCCGTGTCAGCGCAAAAATAGTGATGGCCAGTGCCAGGTTGCCCAAGAAGTGCCGGCCGGTGTCGCTCATGTCCGGTACAAGGTTGCGTCCAAACTGCACCATCAGCGAAGGTGTCATTTGCGCCAGGCGATCGAAAACCTTGTGCTCGCGCAGATCATTGACCCAGTGCAGGGCTGGCTGGCGAGCGAGGATTTTGGTCACGCGCAAAATAATGATGCGTGCGACGTGGCCTGCGAGCAGGGCAACGCCCACCAGAACGATCAGTCCCATCAAGGCCGTGATCCAGGGATGTTGATCCAAAGAGGCCCACAGGTCCTGGATTTTGCCCCAGAGTGCTTGAGTATCCATAAGCTAAAACGTTATCTCAGTAATAAATGACGATGGAATTAGAGCACTTCAGGGCGTTTTAGGGCACTCGATTGGACTAAAGAGCCTAAAAAACCATTTGTTTCATGCCGTTCGTGCAAAGTAACTCGGCCTGCGCGCTCGAAACCGTTACTCTATGCCGCTGATTTTTTGTATTTCTTCGAGGTAGCACCCGTGTTTTCCGATTTCGCCCTGCACGAACGCCTGCTTAAAGCTGTGGCCGAGCTTAAATTTGTCGAGCCTACGCCTGTGCAAGCAGCGGCCATCCCGCTCGCGCTCGAAGGGCGTGACCTGCGGGTTACAGCTCAAACCGGGAGCGGCAAAACAGCTGCTTTCGTCCTGCCGATCCTCAATCGTCTGATAGGCCCGGCCAAAATTCGCGTGAGCATCAAAGCGCTGATTTTGCTGCCGACCCGCGAGCTGGCACAGCAAACGCTGAAAGAAGTTGAGCGTTTTTCGCAGTTCACGTTCATCAAGTCCGGTCTGATCACCGGCGGTGAAGACTTCAAGGTTCAGGCCGCCATGCTGCGCAAGGTGCCGGACATTCTTATCGGTACGCCCGGCCGTTTGCTGGAGCAACTGAACGCTGGCAACCTTGACCTCAAAGAGGTTGAAGTGCTGGTGCTGGACGAAGCCGACCGTATGCTCGACATGGGCTTCTCCGAAGACGTTCAGCGTCTGGTCGACGAATGCCCGAACCGTCAGCAAACCATGCTGTTCTCGGCCACCACCGGTGGTTCCGGCCTGCGCGAGATGATCGGCAAGGTGCTGACCAACCCTGAGCACTTGCAGCTCAATCAGGTCAGCCAGCTGAACGCCACCACGCGTCAGCAAATCATCACCGCCGACCACAACCAGCACAAAGAACAAATCGTGAACTGGTTGCTGGCCAACGAGACTTATCAGAAGGCCATTATTTTCACCAATACCCGTGCCATGGCTGACCGTATCTACGGTCGTCTGGTGGCGCAGGAGTACAAGGCTTTTGTCTTGCACGGTGAGAAAGACCAGAAGGACCGCAAGCTGGCCATTGACCGCCTCAAGCAAGGCGGCGTCAAAATCCTCGTGGCCACAGACGTGGCTGCCCGTGGTCTGGACGTAGAAGGTCTGGATATGGTGATCAACTTCGACATGCCCCGCAGCGGCGACGAATACGTTCACCGTATTGGCCGTACTGGCCGTGCCGGTAATGATGGCCTGGCGATCTCGTTGATCTGTCACGGTGACTGGAACCTCATGTCCAGCATCGAGCGTTACTTGAAGCAGAGCTTCGAGCGCCGCGTGATCAAGGAAGTCAAAGGCGTCTACGGCGGCCCTAAAAACGTCAAAGCGTCGGGTAAAGCGGTAGGGGTCAAGAAGAAAAAGACCGACGCCAAAGGCGCCAAGAAGAAGACCGGCGCCAAGGCACCGACAAAGCGCAAAATCGCCAACCGTCCAAAGACCGACGCGCTGTCGCTGGTCAGCAAAGACGGCATGGCGCCGCTCAAGCGCCGCAAGCCAGAAGCCCCTGCGGCTGAGTAACACGTTATCGTGACTCACAAAAAACCCGGCGAAAGCCGGGTTTTTTATGGTCTGCTCAAGGTACTGGAGGGGTCGGAATTCTCAGCGGTACTCACACAGGTAAGCCGTATCAACAGCCACTTTGAGCTGAAACTTGCTGTTGGCGGGCACATTGAACTGGCTGCCGGTTTTAAACGTTTCAAACGCGTCGCTGCCTGGCAGCTTCACACTCAGTTCACCCGACACCACATGCATGATTTCACGCTCTGCTGTGCCGAACTCATATTCACCCGGGGCCATGACGCCAATAGTTGCACTGCCATCGGCTTGTGCGAAGGCAATCGACTTGACGGTACCGTCGAAGTATTCGTTGACTTTAAACATGGCGCTTCCTCGCAATGGACTCAAAAAGGCTGGCCAGTATGCAGAAGCCGGTATATCCCGTCACGCCCTTTATAACGCTTGCCCTTGAGCCTAAACCGCGAAAACCAGTGGTAATAAACGGGCTGTATTGCGGGCATCTTCCAGCGCCCTGTGTTGTTGCCCGTTGAACTGCATGCCGGCCAGTTGCAATGCACTGTTGAGTCCCAGCGCATGCTTTAGCTGGCGGGCCTGAGCAAACTGCTGCTTGAGGTTTATGTGCGGCAGCCGGGCCAACGCGCTGTCCAGATTTTTTTGCTGCCACTCCTGTTCCAGTTGCTTGCGGTCGTAGTCGCCCCAACTGGCCCAGCCTTCAAGCTTGGGCAGGTGTTGACCGAGCCAGCGTTCGAATTGCGGCCACACCTTCAGCATCGGGGCGGCGCTATCAATGTCTGGTTGGCTGATGCGCGTCAACTGACGGCAAAAAGGGGTCAGCAGCGGCCGCCGCTGGGGGCGGATAAACCGTTGGAAGTGATCCACTTCCCGACCCGAGCGAGTGACCACGCTGGCGCCGAGTTCGATCACTTCCATATCGGATAAAGGCCAGCCGCCATCATCGGTTGTCGCTTCCAGGTCAATGACCAGCCAGTGAGGCATGTGCAGCTTCCTTAAACAGCATTGGCGTTGGTGGTGGAGAGTAGCCAAGGCATCGACTTGCACCTACTTAATTTGCAGTGTGCCAGCCAAGTGCTTGCTTGATATTCTGTGCCCGCTTAAATTACCTCGGCACACAACTCTCTGGTCGTGTGCCAATTAATAAGTTCAGTGATGGGCAACCCCCAGAGGTACACGGCTTTGAAGTGTCTGCCAATGTGGATGGCCCGCGGCGTAGTGATGGTTCTTGGTGCAACTCTGCTGACACCTGTCTGGGCTGCCCAGGAAGTCAGGGTTGGAGCTGCGCACTTCCCTCCGTATACGGTCCGGCCCGAGATCGGTGTCGATACCGGCCTGTTACCGCAACTGCTGGCCGCCCTGAACGCGTTGCAAAGCGATTTTCGGTTCGTCATTGTGCCTACGTCCAATGCGCGCCGCTTTCGTGAGTTCAAGCAAGGCAAAATGGACATGGTGTTGTTTGAAAATCCCGCCTGGGGATGGCAGGGAATAGCGCAAACGCCTGTGGATATGGGCCTTAGAGATGCCGAAGTATTTGTCGCCAAGCAGGAAGAGGGGCGTCAGCAAAGTTATTTTGATAACCCGGGCAGTAAACGACTGGCGCTCTTCAACGGTTATCACTATGCCTTTGCCGGCTACAACACCGATCCGAAATTCCTGTCCGATACATTCAATGTAAGCCTGACGTACTCCCACTTGAGCAACTTGCAGATGGTCATGCGCGGGCGTGTGGACATTGCCTTGATCACCCGTTCCCACCTCGTTGACTTGCTGAACAATAAACCGCAATTCAGCAACCAGGTCTTGGTGTCTGACCGCGTCGATCACATCTATCACCATTACGCGTTACTACGACCTCAAGCGCCGATCCAGGGCCAGCAGTTTGCTCAGCTCATGGAAATTCTTCGCAACAATGGTCAACTGAAGGCCATTTTTGCGCCTTACCAAATCGAAGTTGTGACACCCGAGCCAACCGCAGGCGCTAGGGTGCCCTAAATTTCAAGGCGCGGCCCACGTCACACAGCCTATCTGTTGACGACTAATGCGAGCCCTTGCCCATGACATCTCCCTCATCGACACCACTGCCAGCCACTGCCCGTTCAGGGGCCGACCACCCTCAGCGACCGGCCAAACCAGCAGGCGAAGTGTACCGGCGCTTTGATCCGCAGCTCGGCGCGTGGGTCTCGTTGCGTACGCTGGATATCGCCGTCGACCTTGAGCGCTTCAGCCGTTGGCAAAACACCCCGCGGGTAATGGCATTCTGGGAGGAGGGCGGCAGCTTGGAACAACATCGCCACTACCTCGAAAAACTCGCTGCAGACCCGCATACGCTGACCCTGATCGGCTGCTTCGATGACCAGCCGTTTGCTTATTTCGAAGCGTATTGGGCCAAGGAAGATCGTATTGCGCCGTTCTACGACGTAGGCGATTACGACCGGGGCATTCATATGCTGGTGGGTGAGCAGGCCCATCGGGGGCCGCACAAAGTGGCCAGCTGGATGCAGGCCCTGACCCATTACCTGTTCGAGGATGAGCCGCGCACCCAGCGCGTGGTGGCTGAACCGCGTGCCGATAACGACAAAATGATCAGCTACATGCAATCGCAGGGCTATCACTGCGTCAAGGAATTCGATTTTCCGCACAAGCGCGCGGCCTTGATGATGCAGAGTCGCGAAGATTTTTTTGAGGGGCGTGTACTGGGCTGAGTGCGAGTGGCTGGTCAGCGATGATTGCTTGCCAAGTCGCTGACCAAAGCGCTTCGGTGGCGCGGGTGTTCAGCGCCGGGCAAAGGTATCCGCCTGCGTGCCTGAGACCTTGCGGCAGTGCACCAGTGCATCGCGAATCATGAAATTCACCAGCGTAGGCGAAACGCCCAGTTCCTTGGCGATGTCTTTTTGCTGGACGCCGTGCAGGCGGTACATCTCGAACGCATAGCGGGTACGGCTGGGCAGATCGTTCAGCGCAGTCTCGATATGTTCCAGCGTCGAAAAATTGATATGTGAAGTCTCGGGCGACGCGCCATGAATGACCACATTCAAACCTTCTTCTTCCGGGCCCGAGTAGCGTTGCTCCAGGGCTTGTTTACGGTAGTGGTCAATCGCAAGGTTGCGCACGATCTGAAACAGGTAACTCAGTTGAGCCTTGAACGAAGAAGTGATTTGCGGCGCCGACTGCAAGCGAAAAAAAGCATCCTGCACCACGTCTTCTGCCCTGGATCGGCAGCCGGTAATGCGTGCCGCGATTTTGACCAGAATAATCCGATTATCAACAAAGGCCTGAAGTAAGGGTGAGTCGCACCTGCTTGTCGACACTTGTTCCGTCATGGAGATCACCTGCTGCAAATGAATGAGTGCGGGCCCTTGTGAGGCCACCTACACAGCTGGCAACAAATTAGGTTGAATGATAATGATTGTCAAATGAGAAAAAGAACTAATGCCGTGTCTGACAGAAGATTGAGACATGCCTCACATCCGTCTCAGCCAGATTCAAAATGCCACTATTGCCCTGACTAATTATTTGCCTGAGTTAACCGTTCTCAATGGATTACAGCCGGTGATGCAAGCCGGTGACGAATGAGTGGGCACAGGAGGGCGGGATGTTTTTGATCGTGGACAGGTGGCATTCAAGTGTCGGAGCAATGGCGGATGAGTGAGCCCATCATGCTGCGCTTATTTTGCCTGCCTTACTCCGGCGCCAGTGCCATGGCCTATAGCCGCTGGCGTCGTTCAATGCCCGAATGGTTGCACGTGCGACCGCTCGAACTGCCCGGTCGCGGCATGCGCATGGACGAGCCGTTGCAAAGCGACATACGCCGTCTGGCGGCGCAACTGGCGGACGAAATCAGTGCCGAACTTGACCGTCCTTATGCCTTGTTTGGGCATAGCCTGGGCGGCTTGCTGGCGTTTGAACTGGCTCATGCACTGCGCGAGCGAGGGCTGCCTGCGCCGCTTGCGCTGTTTGCTTCGGCCACCGCCGGGCCGTCGCGGCGCGATGTCAGCGAATACGCAGTGGCTAAAACCGATCAGCAATTGATCGAGCGCCTGCGCGAACTCAAAGGCACCGGTGAAGAGGTGCTGGCCAATGCCGAATTGATGCAGATGATGCTGCCGATTCTGCGCGCCGACTTCCTGTTGTGCGGCAGTTTCAGCTACGGCCAACGTGCGCCGTTGCCCATGCCCATCCACGTTTTTGGCGGCAAGCAGGACAGTGTGCGTGCCGAGCAATTGCTGGACTGGCAAACCGATACCAGCAGCAAGTTTTCCCTCGACCTGTTTGAAGGGCATCACTTCTTTCTGGTGCAGCAAGAATTGCCGCTGCTGCGCTGCCTGCGCCGTTATGCCGAAGAGCATTTGACGCGCTGGCGCAATCAACAGGCTCGCCTGTCTGTGTAAGCGCCACCCGCCGTTACAAACACACCGAATTTCTTTCAAGCCGACCCCAGGCAGGAAACCCCATGATGGACGCGTTCGAACTCCCCGGCACTCTGGCTCAAGCCCTTGCGCAACGTGCAGCCCTGACCCCTGATCGTCAGGCGCTGCGCTTTCTGGCCGATGACCCGGCGGCCAACCAAGTGCTCACCTACCATGACCTGGACCTTCGGGCGCGTACCATCGCCGCCGCCTTGCAGGCCCATGCGGCAGTGGGTGATCGGGCGGTGCTGCTGTTTCCCAGCGGCCCGGACTACGTCGCGGCATTCTTTGCTTGCCTGTATGCGGGCATCATCGCCGTGCCGGCGTATCCACCCGAGTCGAGCAAACGTCATCACCAAGAGCGTTTGCTGTCGATCCTCGACGATGCCGAACCGCGCCTGCTGCTGACCTGTAGCACTTTGCGCCAGTCCTTGTTGCAGATGAGCGAGCTCTGCGCGACCGATGCCCCGCACTTGCTCTGTGTCGACGAAATCGAACCCGAAGCCGTGCAGGCCTGGCGACCGGTTACCTTGCAGGCTGATGACGTGGCCTTCTTGCAATACACCTCGGGTTCCACCGCCTTGCCCAAAGGCGTTCAAGTGACCCACGGCAATCTGGTCGCCAATGAGGTGCTGATCCGCCGGGGGTTCGGCATCGACCTTAACCCCGATGACGTGATTGTCAGCTGGTTGCCGCTGTACCACGACATGGGCCTGATCGGTGGTTTACTGCAACCTATCTTCAGCGGTGTGCCGTGCGTGTTGATGTCCCCGGCGTATTTCCTTACCCGCCCACTGCGTTGGCTCGAAGCCATCAGTGAATACGGCGGCACCATCAGTGGCGGCCCGGACTTCGCCTATCGGCTGTGCAGCGAACGAGTCAGTGAAACCGCTCTGGCCGGGTTGGACCTGAGCCGCTGGCGGGTGGCCTATTCAGGTTCCGAGCCTATCCGCCAGGACACACTTGAACGCTTTGCCGAAAAATTTGCCCCATGCGGTTTTACCCCGGACAGCTATTTCGCCTCCTACGGGCTGGCCGAAGCCACCTTGTTTGTTGCCGGCGGGCAGCGTGGCAAGGGCATCCCGGCCTTGTGCCTGAACGAACTGGAATTGGCCAACAACCGTATCGTGCCGGGCGAAGGCTGCGCGGTCATGAGTTGCGGCACCCACCAGCCAGAACATGCGGTACGCATTGTCGACGCGCACAGCCTTAACGCGTTGGCAGACAACCTTGTCGGTGAAGTCTGGGCCAGCGGCCCGAGCATCGCCCACGGCTACTGGCGTAACCCGAAGGCCAGCGCCGAAACGTTCGTCAAACGTGACGGCGAAACCTGGTTGCGAACCGGCGATCTGGGCTTTATGCGTGACGGCGAGCTGTTCATCACCGGTCGCCTGAAAGACTTGCTGATCGTACGCGGCCACAACCTGTACCCCCAAGACATTGAAAAAGTCATTGAGCGTGAAGTTGACGTCGTGCGCAAAGGCCGGGTGGCGGCCTTTGCGGTCAATGTCAAAGGTGAGGAGGGCATTGGTATCGCCGCAGAAATCAGCCGCAGCGTGCAAAAAATACTGCCTGCCGAAGCGCTGATCACTGCCATTCGCCAGGCCGTGGCCGACGCTTGCCAGCAAGCCCCGAGCGTGGTCGTGCTGCTCAACCCCGGTGCGCTGCCCAAGACCTCCAGCGGCAAGCTGCAGCGCTCGGCCTGCCGCAGCCGGCTGGCCGATGGCAGTCTCGACACTTACGCGCAATTTCCGGCCCCGCAGCCAGCGGACTCGCTGCCCGCTGCGCAGCATCGCGCCAGTGATCTGGAAGCGCTGATCGCCTGGGTCTGGTGCGAGCATTTGCACGTCGAGCAAGTGGCCGCCGATGACCATTTTTTCCTGTTGGGCGGCAACTCGATTGTGGCCACCCAAGTGATCGCCCGCTTGCGGGAAGAACTCAAGCTCGAACTTAATCTGCGTCTGTTGTTTGAAGCGCCGACCCTCGGCGCCTTCGTCGCGCAGGTCGGCGCACTGCAACAGGACAGCGGGTTGGCCCAAGGCAATATCCCGCACCTGAACCGGCAGGACGAACTGCCACAGTCGCTGGCGCAAAACCGTCTGTGGTTTTTGTGGCAACTGGCCCCTGACAGCTGCGCCTTCACCATCCCCGGCGCGTTGCGCTTGCGCGGTGAGCTGAATGAAGCCGCGATGCGCAGCAGCTTCACGCACTTGATTGAGCGCCATGAAGGCCTGCGTACCGGCTTTTATCAGCGTGACGAGCACGCCTTGCAACGGGTCGACAAGGCCGCAGAGGTTGACCTGCACGTCATCGATCTTCGCGACCTGCCAGCCCCTGAGCGTGAGCTGCGTGCGCAACAGATCCGTGAAGAACAAGCACAGGTTCCATTCAATCTCGACAACGGTTCGCTGTTCAGGGTCATGCTGCTCAAGCTGGACGATGAAGACCACCAACTGCTGCTGACCCTGCACCACATCATTGCCGATGGCTGGTCGCTGAACGTGCTGATCGACGAGTTTTCCCGGTTGTACGCTGCGGCCTGCCTCGGCCAGCCGCTGGCGCTGACGCCACTGGCGCTGCAGTACGCCGACTACGGCAGTTGGCAGCGTCAGTGGCTGGCGCAAGGTGAAGCGGAGCGCCAACTGCATTACTGGAAAACACAACTGGGCGATGAGCATCCGGTACTTTCGTTAGCCACTGACCATCCGCGCTCCGCCCTAGAGCGGCGCAGCGCGGCACGCTACAGCTTGAAACTGGATGCCGCGCTGTGCGACGCCGTGCGTTCGACCGCGCAGGCCCACGACAGCACCGCTTTCATGCTGCTGCTGGCGACCTTTCAAACATTGCTGCATCGCTACACGGGCCAGTGCGATATTCGTATCGGCGTGCCCAGCGCCAACCGTGGGCGTCAGGAAACCCACGGCCTGATCGGGTTCTTCATCAATACCCTGGTGCTGCGCGCGGAGTTACACGGCCGTTTGCCTTTCACCCAATTACTGGCGCAAACCCGTCAGGCCACCCTGGATGCCCAAGGCCATCAGGACGTGCCGTTTGAGCAAGTGCTCGAAGCGTTCCCCCAGGCCCGCGAGCATGGCCTGTTCCAAGTCATGTTCAACCACCAACAGCGCGACCTCAGCGCCTTGCGCCGCTTGCCGGGCCTGCTGGCCGATGAGCTGGATTGGCACAGCCGCGAAGCCAAGTTCGACCTGCAACTGCACAGCGAAGAAGACCATCAGGGCCGCCTGAAACTGTCCTTTGATTACGCCGATGAACTGTTCGAGGCCGCCACGATTGAGCGACTGGCCGAGCACTTTGTCAGCCTGTTGCGCCAAGTCAGCGAGGACAGCGAGAAGGCCCTAGGTGATTTACAAGGGATGAGCGCGCAGCAGTTAACCGAACAGCAGCAATGGGGGGCTGCACCCTGTGAGTCGGCCCAGCACTGGCTGCCGCACTTACTCGAGCAGCAAGCGCAGCTGACCCCTGAGCGCATCGCGCTGGTCTGGGACGGTGGCAGCCTCGACGTTGCCAGTCTGCACACACAGGCCAACCGCCTTGCGCATTACTTGCGGGACAAGGGCGTGGGGCCGGATGTACCCGTGGCCATTGCAGTCGAGCGTTCGCCGCACCTGCTGATCGGTTTGCTGGCCATTCTCAAGGCGGGCGGTGCCTACGTGCCGCTGGACCCGGATTACCCGCCAGAACGCCTGAACTATATGCTGCAAGACTGCGGCGCCACCTTGTTGCTGACGCAAAGCCACCTGCTGGACGGCTTGCCGCACCTGAGCAGCGTCAGCGCCATTGCGATGGACTGTCTCAAGCTCGATAACTGGCCCAGCCACGCACCGGGTTTGCACCTGCACGGTGATAACCTCGCCTATGTGATCTACACCTCCGGTTCCACTGGTCAGCCCAAAGGGGTGGGCAACACTCACGCCGCGCTGAGCGAGCGCCTGCAATGGATGCAAACCACCTACGCGCTGCAAGCCGATGACGTGCTGATGCAAAAAGCCCCGATCAGTTTTGACGTGTCGGTGTGGGAGTGCTTCTGGCCGCTGATTACCGGCTGCCGTCTGGTGCTGGCCGGCCCCGGTGAGCATCGCGACCCCCAGCGCATTGCGCAGTTGGTGCAACAGTTTGGCGTGACCACCTTGCACTTTGTGCCGCCCTTGTTAAGCCTGTTCGTCGATGAACCGCAGAGCGTCCACTGCACCAGCTTGCGTCGGGTGTTCAGCGGCGGCGAAGCATTGCCGGCCGAGCTGCGCAATCGCGTCCTGCAGCACCTGCCGAACGCGCAGTTGCACAACCGTTACGGGCCGACCGAAACCGCGATCAATGTCACCCATTGGCATTGCCGTGTTGAAGACGGTGAGCGCTCACCGATCGGCCGCCCTTTGGGCAACGTGTTGTGCCGGGTGCTCGACAGCGAGCTCAATCCGCTGCCCATCGGTGTGCCGGGCGAATTGTGCATTGGCGGAAGCGGCCTTGCGCGCGGCTATCTGGCGCGTCCGGGGCTGACTGCCGAACGCTTTATTGCCGACCCGCTGGGCGAACCGGGCGCGCGCCTGTACCGTACCGGTGACCGGGTGCGCTGGAACACCGAAGGCGTGCTGGAATACCTCGGGCGGCTCGATCAGCAAGTCAAACTGCGTGGCTTTCGGGTCGAGCCACAGGAAATCGAAGCGTGCCTGCTGGCATTGCCACACGTGGCACAGGCGGCCGTGGTCATTCGCGACACTGGCGCAGGGCCACAACTGATCGGCTACTACACAGCGCTGCAGTGCACGCTGGCCGAAGAGACGCAGAGCAACGAACTCAAGGCCGCACTGGCCGCGCAATTGCCCGACTACATGGTGCCGGCGCAGTTACTGCGTCTGGACGCGATGCCGTTGAGCCCGAGTGGCAAACTGGATCGCCGCGCCTTGCCCGAGCCGCAGTGGCAGGTCAGCGAGTTTGTGGCGCCGGCCACCGAGCTTGAGCAACAGATCGCCGCGATTTGGCGCAACGTGCTGGGGCAGACGCACATCGGCCTGCGCGATGACTTCTTTGCCCTGGGCGGGCACTCCTTGCTGGCCACGCAAATCGTCTCCCGTGTGCGTCAGGCCTGTGACGTGGAGCTGGGGCTGCGCACGTTGTTTGAAGCCAGCGAACTGGGCGCGTTTGTCGCTCAGGTCGCGCAGATTCAGGCGGCGGGGCAGCGCAACACCCAGCAATCGATCGGCCTCGTTGACCGTAGCCAGCCGGTGCCCTTGTCCTACTCCCAGCAGCGCATGTGGTTTCTCTGGAAAATGGAGCCCGACAGCCCGGCCTACAACGTCGGTGGCATGGCGCGCCTCAAAGGCCTGCTGGATGTCGGGCGCTTCGAGGCGGCCTTGCAAGCCCTGCTGCTGCGCCATGAAACCCTGCGCACCACCTTTCCGAGTGTGGACGGCGTGGCCTGTCAAACCGTCCAGGCCCAAACCGGTGTGGACATGGCCTGGCTGGACTTGAGCAGCCTCGACGAGCAGACCCGTCAGCAGCGCCTGCACGCGCTGGCCGATCACGAAGCGCACCAGCCATTTGATCTTGAGAGCGGGCCGTTGCTGCGCGCCTGCATGGTCAAGGCGGGCGAGCGTGAGCATTACTTTGTACTGACCTTGCACCACATCGTCACCGAAGGGTGGGCGATGGACATCTTCGCCCGCGAACTGGCCGAACTGTACGAAGCCTTTCTGGATGATCGCCAGTCGCCGCTGGCCCCGCTGGCTGTGCAATACCTGGACTACAGCGTGTGGCAGCGTCAGTGGCTGGAGTCGGGCGAGCGTCAGCGTCAGCTCGATTACTGGATGGCAAAACTGGGCAACGAACATCCGCTATTGGAGCTGCCCGCCGACCGACCACGGCCGTCGGTGCAAAGCCACAAGGGTGAACTGTACCGTTTCGACCTCAGCGATGACCTGGCCGCGCGCGTGCGGGCGTTCAATGCCCAGCACGGCCTGACCCTGTTTATGACCATGACCGCGACATTGGCGGTGCTGCTGCATCGCTACAGCGGTCAGAACGATTTGCGCATCGGTGCCCCCGTGGCTAACCGCATTCGCCCGGAAAGCGAAGGGCTGATCGGTGCCTTCCTCAACACCCAGGTGCTGCGCTGTGAGCTGGACGGGCAGATGCGTGTTGCCGACCTGTTCGAGCAAGTGCGCAATACCGTGATCGAGGGCCAGTCCCATCAGGACTTGCCGTTTGATCATCTGGTCGACGCGCTGCAACCGCCGCGCAGTGCCGCGTACAACCCGTTGTTTCAAGTGATGTGCAACGTGCAGCGCTGGGAGTTCCAGCAAAGCCGCCAGTTGGCGGGCATGACCGTCGAGTTTCTGCCCAACGATGCGCGGGCGACCAAGTTCGACCTCAATCTGGAAGTCACCGACCTCGACCATCGCCTGGGCTGTTGCCTGACCTACAGCACCGACTTGTTTGACCAACCGCGCATTGCGCGCATGGCCGAGCATTGGCGCAATCTGCTGGAAGCCTTGCTGGGCGACCCGCAACAACGCCTCAGTGAATTGCCGTTATTGGGAGACGCCGAGCAACAGCGCTTGCTTGACGGGCTGGCGCCATCTGCGGCCGGGCATGACCTTGACCTGTGCATTCACCGTCTGTTTGCCGACCAAGCGCAGGCAGACCCTGACGCCATCGCCCTGACTTTTGCCGGGCAGCACCTGAGCTACGGCGAGCTTGACCGCCGCGCGAATCAGATGGCCTGGATGCTGCGTGAACGCGGTGTCGGCCCGCAGGTGCGCGTGGGGCTGGCGCTGGAGCGCTCGCTGGACATGGTGATCGGCCTGCTGGCGATCCTCAAGGCCGGTGGCGCCTATGTGCCGCTGGACCCGGAGTACCCGCTCGAACGCCTGCATTACATGATCGAAGACAGCGGTATTGGCGTGCTGCTAAGCCATCGCGCATTGTTCGAAGCCTTGGGCGAGTTGCCTGCTGGCGTGGTGCGCGGCTGTCTTGAAGATGATCGAGAAACCTTGGCCGCTTACCCGACCGGCGAAGTGCCGTTTATCAGCCTGGCACAGCATCAGGCGTACCTGATTTACACCTCGGGTTCTACCGGGCAGCCGAAAGGCGTGATGGTGTCCCACGGCGAAATTGCCATGCATTGCCGAGCTGTGATTGAGCGCTTCGGCATGCGTAGCGATGACTGCGAATTGCATTTTTACTCGATCAATTTTGACGCCGCCACCGAGCGCTTGCTGGCGCCTTTACTGTGCGGCGCGCGGGTGGTGCTGCGAGCCCAAGGGCAATGGGATGCCGAGCAAATCTGCCAATTGATCGACGAGCAACAGGTCAGCATTCTGGGCTTTACGCCCAGCTATGGCAGCCAGTTGGCGCAATGGTTGGCCAGTCGCGAGCAGACCTTGCCCGTGCGCATGTGCATCACCGGCGGTGAAGCGCTCACCGGGGAGCATTTGCAGCGCATTCGCGCCGCGTTCAGCCCCGAGGTGTTTTTCAACGCCTACGGGCCGACCGAAACCGTGGTCATGCCGCTGGCCAGTCTGGCCCCGGCACAACTGGAAGATGGCGCCACCAGTGTGCCCATCGGACAGGTCATTGGTGCCCGGGTCGCGTATATCCTCGATGCCGGCCTGGCGCTGGTGCCGCAAGGGGCTGTCGGTGAGTTGTACATCGGTGGCGCCGGTCTGGCTCAGGGCTATCACCAGCGTGCCGGTCTGACCGCCGAACGTTTTGTCGCCGACCCGTTTGCCGGCAACGGCGGGCGCCTGTACCGCACCGGCGATCTGGTACGCCAGCGTGTTGACGGGCTGGTCGAATATGTCGGACGCATCGACCATCAAGTGAAAATTCGCGGTTTCCGTATCGAGCTGGGGGAAATCGAAAACCGCCTGCTCGATCACCCTGCGGTGCGCGAAGCGGTGGTGCTGGCGCTGGACATGCCCGGGGGCAAGCAATTGGCCGCGTACCTGGTGTGCAGCGCGGCGCAGCACGACGAGCAGGCGCAAGCAGCCTTGCGCGATGACCTCAAGCGTCAGCTCAAAACCCAGCTGCCCGACTACATGGTGCCGACCCATCTGGTGTTGCTGGCCAGCATGCCGCTGACCGCCAACGGCAAGTTGGACCGGCGCGCCTTGCCGACGCCCGATATTGAACTCAACCGTCAACAGTACGTGGCCCCAAGCAATGCGCTGGAACAGAGTCTGGCGCAGGTGTGGTGTGACGTGCTGAACCTGAGCCAGGTGGGGTTGGACGATAACTTCTTTGAGCTGGGTGGCGACTCGATTCTGTCGATTCAAGTGGTCAGCCGCGCACGCCAATTGGGTATCCATTTCAGCCCGCGTGATCTGTTCCAGCATCAAACCGTGCAGGCGCTGGCAAGTGTCGCCACCCTTACCGAACAGACCCTCGCTGAACAGGGGGTACTCACCGGCGAGGTCGGCCTGACGCCGATCCAGCACTGGTTCTTTGAAACAGCCATACCGCAGCGTCATCACTGGAACCAGACCCTGTTGCTCGAACCTGTGCAACGTCTGGAGGCTCCGCTGCTGGAGCAAGCACTGAACGCCTTGCTGCAGCAGCACGACGCCTTGCGCATGAGCTTCCATCAGGTGGGCGGCCAATGGCGCGCCGACTACCGCGCGGATGGGGCAGGCAACGTGCTGAGCCACGCCACCGTGACGGATCTGCAACACAGCCTCGACCTGTTCGAGCAGGCCCAGCGCAGCCTCGATGAGCAGCAAGGCGCGCTGGTACGTGCAGTGCTGGTAGACGCCCCGCAGGGTCAGCAACGCTTGTTGTTGGTGATCCATCACTTGGCGGTCGACGGCGTGTCCTGGCGCGTATTGCTCGAAGACCTGCAAACCCTTTATCGCCAACTGGCGCAGCAGCAACCGCCGTCATTGCCGGGCAAGACCAGCGCCTTGCGGGCCTGGACCACGCGGTTGCAGGCCTATGCCAGCAGCGATTCCCTGCGCGAAGAACTCAGCCTGTGGCAACAACAACTCAGCGGGTCGCCGGTGAACTTGCCGTGTGACAACCCGCACGGCGGCGGGCAAAATCGCCATGGCCATACCGTCAGCGTGCACCTGGACGCTGAACGCACCACGCAACTGTTGCAGCAAGCACCCAGCGCTTACCGCACTCAGGTCAATGACCTGTTATTGACCGCTCTGGCGCGGGTATTGTGTCGCTGGACCGGGCAGCCTTCGGCGTTGATCCAGCTCGAAGGCCACGGCCGCGAAACGCTGTTTGACGACATCGACCTGAGCCGCACCGTGGGCTGGTTTACCAGTGCCTACCCGCTGCGCCTGACCCCGCAGGCAGAAGGCGGGCAGGGCGCTTCGATCAAGGCCATCAAAGAACAACTGCGCAGCATCCCGCACAAAGGGCTGGGCTACGGCGTGTTGCGTTACCTGACCGATAGCCCCACCCGTCAGGCGCTGGCGGATCTGCCAGGAGCGGCGGTGACGTTCAACTACCTCGGCCAGTTCGACCAGAGCTTTGGCGCTGACGCCCTGTTCCGCCCGTTGGATGAAGCCACGGGAGCCGCCCACGACCCGCTGGCCCCTTTGCCCAACGAGCTGAGCATTGACGGTCAGGTCTATGGCGGCCAATTGCAGTTGCGCTGGACCTTCAGTGCCGAGCGCTTTACTCCGCAGACCATCGCCACCTTGGCCAACGCTTATATCAGCGAGTTGGAAACACTCATTGCGCATTGCCTGAGCGCTGACGCGGGCGGTTTGACCCCGTCCGACTTCCCGCTGACGAGCCTCAGTCAGGTGCAACTGGACGCGCTGCCGGTGGCGGCGCAACAGATTGAAGACCTCTACCCGTTGACGCCGATGCAGGAGGGCATGCTCGTGCACACGCTGCTCGAACCCGGCACCGGGCTGTATTTCATGCAGGACCGCTACCGCATCAACAGCGACCTCGACCCGCAGCGGTTTGCCGAGGCGTGGCAGGCGGTGATTGCCCGTCACGAAGCCTTGCGTGCGTCGTTCTGCTGGAATGTCGGCGAACAGATGCTGCAAATCATCCATCGGCCCGGTGCCGCCGCCATCGACTTCCTTGACTGGCGTGGCGAGCCACAGGACAGCCACGAGCCACGTCTGCAAGCGTTGCTCAAGGAGGAGCGCGAAGCCGGCTTTGATTTGCTCAATCAGGCACCGTTCCACCTGCGCTTGATCCGTGTCGATGAAGCCCGTTACTGGTTCATGATGAGCAACCACCACATTCTGATTGATGCCTGGTGCCGCTCGTTGCTGATGAGTGACTTCTTCGAAATCTACAGCGCGCTGGGCGAGCAACGCGCCGCGCAACTGGCCGCGCCGCCGCGCTATCGCGACTACATTGGCTGGCTGCAACATCAGGATTTGCAACAGGCCAATGCCTGGTGGCAGCGCAACTTGCAGGGTTTCGAGCAGACCACCTACATCCCCAGCGACCGTCCGTTCCTGCGTGAACACGCGGGTGACAGCGGCGGCATGCGGGTGGGTGACTGCTACACCCGGCTTGAGGTGCAAGACGGCGTGCGCCTGCGGGAGCTGGCCCAGCAGCACAAGCTGACCATCAACACCTTCGCGCAAGCAGCGTGGGCCTTGGTACTGCGCCGTTTCAGCGGCGAGCGCGATGTGCTGTTCGGCGTCACCGTGGCCGGGCGGCCGGTCGAGTTGCCACAGATGCAACAGACCGTTGGCTTGTTTATCAACAGTGTGGCCCTGCGCGTGAAAATGCCCGCAGACGGTCAGGCGCTGGGGGTTCGGCAATGGCTGAGCGGGTTGCTCGAACACAATATGGAGCTGCGCGAATACGAATACGTGCCGTTGGTGACGATTCAGGAGCGCAGTGAGCTGCCCAAGGGGCAGCCGCTGTTCGACAGCCTGTTTGTGTTTGAAAACGCACCCGTGGACATCTCGGTGATGGACCGTGCCCAGCACCTGAACGCGACTTCGGATTCGGGGCGCACGCACACCAACTTCCCGTTGACGGCGGTGTGTTACCCCGGCGATGACCTGGGTCTGCACCTGTCGTATGACCAGCGCTTCTTCGAGCACGACAGCGTCGAGCGTTTGCTGGCCGAGTTCAAACGCCTGTTGCTGGCCTTGATGGCAGGCATCGAAGGCGACATGGCTGAACTGCCCTTGTTGGGCGAAGCCGAGCGGCACTTCTTGCTCGACGGGTGCAACCAGAGCCAGCGCCACTATCCGTTGCAGCAAAGTTATATCGAGCTGTTTGAAGCGCAGGTGGCGGCGCACCCACAACGAACGGTAGCCCGCTGTCTGGATCAGCAGTGGTGCTATGCCGACCTCAACCAGCGCAGCAACCGACTGGGCCATGCCTTGCTTGGCGCGGATATCAAAGCGGATCAGCCGGTCGCGCTGCTGGCCGAGCGCGGCCTGGAACTGCTGGGCATGATCATCGGCAGCTTCAAGGCCGGGGCGGCTTACTTGCCGCTCGACCCGGGCCTGCCTGAAGCGCGGTTGAGCCGCATCATCGAATTGAGCCGCACGCCATTGCTGGTGTGTACGGCGGCTTACCGCGAGCAGGCCCAGGCCTTGCTGGATGAGTCGGGTTGCGCGAACCGTCCGCGTTTGCTGGTCTGGGAAGAGGTACAAGACCAGACGCTGGCCGAGCACGATCCGCAGGTGTATAGCCAGCCGGACAATCTGGCGTATGTGATCTACACCTCCGGTTCTACCGGCCTGCCCAAAGGGGTCATGGTCGAACAGCGCGGCATGCTCAATAACCAGTTGAGCAAAGTGCCTTACCTGCACCTCAGCGAGCGGGATGTGATCGCGCAGACGGCGTCGCAAAGTTTTGATATTTCGGTGTGGCAGTTCCTTGCTGCGCCCTTGTTCGGTGCCAGCGTCAACATCGTGCCCAACGCCCTGGCCCATGATCCGCAGGCCTTGTTGGCACACGTCAATGCCCACGGTATCAGCGTGCTGGAAAGTGTGCCGTCCCTGATTCAGGGCATGCTGGCAGAAGACACCGTGCCACTCGACGGTCTGCGCTGGTTGCTGCCTACCGGCGAAGCGATGCCGCCCGAACTGGCCCAGCAATGGCTGCTGCGCTACCCGCAGATGGGACTGGTGAATGCCTATGGCCCGGCAGAGTGCTCCGATGACGTGGCGTTCTTCCTGGTTGATAAAGCGTCGACCCAAGGCAGTTATTTGCCCATTGGCACGCCCACTGACAACAACCGTTTGTACGTGCTCGATGAGGCATTGCAACTGGTGCCGCTGGGTGCGACAGGGGAGTTGTGTGTCGCTGGCACTGGCGTGGGCCGGGGTTATGTCAGTGACCCGCTGCGTACTGCGAGCGCCTTTGTGCCGCATCCTTTCGGCGCACCGGGTGAGCGTTTGTATCGCACTGGCGATCTGGCGCGGCGCCGCATGGACGGTGTGCTGGAGTACGTCGGACGCATCGACCATCAGGTCAAGATTCGCGGTTACCGGATCGAGCTGGGGGAAATTGAAGCGCGCCTGCACGATCATCCGTGGGTACGTGATGCCGCGGTCAGCGTGCAGCAGGGGCCAAACGGCAAGTACCTGGTGGGTTATCTGGTGGCGGCGGTCGCTGATCCGGGTCAGAGCGAGTGCCTGGAGCACATCAAGCAGCGGCTGCGCGCTGAGCTGCCGGAGTACATGGTGCCCTTGCATTGGCAGTGGCTGGCGCGTTTACCGCTGAACGCCAATGGCAAGCTGGATCGCCGGGCGTTGCCGTTGATAGAAATCGGTCAACAGCAACGTGACGACTATCTGGCGCCGCGTTCGCCGCTGGAACAGACCTTGGCTGACATCTGGTCGGACGTATTGAACGTCGAGCGAGTGGGGGTGAGGGACAACTTTTTTGAACTGGGCGGACACTCTTTACTGGCCACGCAAATCGCGTCACGGGTGCAAAAGGTATTGCAACGCAACGTGCCGCTGCGGGCGATGTTTGAGTGCAGCTGTGTCGAACAATTGGCGCTTTATATCGAAGGGCTGGAAAGCAGCGAAATCAACGAGGAGAAGGTCGATCGCCTGAGTGATCTGATGGCGGAGCTGGAAGGGTTGTAAATCAACCGCCCCTCACCCCAACCCTCTCCCGGAGGGAGAGGGGGCTTGATTGGGGTGGATTGGGATTCAGCGCTTGGCGTTGAGGTTGAGGCTGATAGTCAGCAGCCCCTCACCCCAACCCTCTCCCGGAGGGAGAGGGGGCTTGATTGGGGGTGGTTTGGGATTCGGCGCTTGGCTTTGAGGTTGAAGCCGATAGTCACAGCCCCTCACCCCAACCCTCTCCCGGAGGGAGAGGGGGCTTGATTGGGGGTGGTTTCGGGTTCAGCGCTTGGCGTTGAGGTTGAGGCTGATAGTCAGCAGCCCCTCACCCCAACCCTCTCCCGGAGGGAGAGGGGGCTTGATTGGGGGTGGTTTTGGATTCAGCGCTTGGCGTTGAGGATGAGGCTGATAGTCAGCAGCCCCTCACCCCAACCCTCTCCCATAGGGAGAGGGAGCTTGATTGGGGTGGTTTGGGGTTCAGCGCTTGGCGTTGAGGTTGAAGCCGATAGTCAGCAGCCCCTCACCCCAGCCCTCTCCCGAAGGGAGAGGGGGCTTGATTGGGGTGGTTTTGGATTCAGCGCTTGGCGTTGAGGTTGAAGCCGATAGTCAACATCCCCCAATCAGTCCCCTCTCCCTTTGGGAGAGGGTTAGGGTGAGGGTGCTCTTCGCTTTGATCTTCGCTTTACCCTTACTTGGGCCCCAAAATCTTCACCAATTTATCCGGCGATGGCGCACCTTGCTGTTGCTGCAAGTTGCCGTTTTCATCCAGATAGAAAATCGCCGGGGTCGCGGCCACATTCAGTTCGGTCATCAACTGCGCATTGGCGTCCAGCTTGGCCTGAACGTCGGCCGGAATTTTGTCCAGGGCCTTGAGTGTGCTGGCCTTGCCGGCTTTCTCATGGTCATGCAGCGCTTGCTGCGGGTCTTTGGCGGCCAGCAACGCGGCGGATTTGGCCGGGCTGTCTTCGCGGATGATGCCGACCATAATGTGGCGCAATTGCACTTTGCCTGAATCGACCCAAGGGCGCGCTTGCTCCCAGAACATGTTGCAGTAAGGGCAGTTCGGGTCGCTGAACAAGTAGACGATACGCGGTGCATCTTTCTTGCCGTCCGCGATCCAGTTGCTCTTCTCCATTTCACCCCAGACTTGCTTGGCCATTGGCTCGTACACCAGCTTTTGCAACGGAGCGAGGCTCAAGTCATTGCCTTGCGCGTCATACAGGTTGCCGACCAGCACGTTTTTACCGTCCGGGGTCAGGTACAAGGCCATGCCACGGTTTTGATACTGCGCAGCGTAACCCCGCATGCCGCTCGGCGCGTCGAAACTGCCGATGATTTTTGCCCCTTTGGCTTCGATCTTTTTGATCGGTGCCGGCCATTCTTCAGCGTGCAGCAGCGGCGATTGCAACAGGGTCGCGCCAAGCAGGGTGGTGATGCCCAGGGTCAGCAGTTTGCGGTTGAACATTTTTGCAGATTCCTCGAATTAAGGGCGTCAAAGCTTTCCAGCGCACGGGCCAGACTGGCTTCGGACAATTCGCCCAGATGGCTGCTCAAAAGGCGGCCTTGCGGGCTATAGAAAAGAGTGGTTGGCAGGGCCATTGAGCCGACTTTTTGGCCCAGTTGGCCGCCGCTATCGAATAACACGTTATTGAGGTTCAGACCTTGTGTTTCAAGGAAGGTGCTGACGCTTTGCATGCTTTCGCCCTGATTGACGAACAGAAAGGTTATGTCCTGATTCTGTGTCTGTGCCTTTTGCAACACGGGCATTTCACGTCGACACGGTGGGCACCAGGTTGCCCACAAATTGATCACCAACGGGCCGCCCTGATAACTGCTCAGTTCCACGGACTCGCCATTGGCGTCACGCAATACCATTTCCGGCATTTGCGTACCCTGTTCATAGAGGCTGGAAGAGAAGGTTGCCAGCAGCCAGAACGCCAGGCCGCTGATCAGGCCCCAGCTCAGTGGGCGGCGCAGTCCCGGACGACGCCAGCCGATGATCAGCGCACCCACGACCACCGCGATCAATCCGGGCCACAGCAGGAAACCGCCGTCTCGCACGTCGAGCACTTGCAGCAGGTCATCCTTGAGCAAGTGCCAGTACGCGATAACAAAAGCGCAGCGGGCAACCACTAACCCGAGCATAAACAGCCCGAATAGCACTGACTCCGGATTATCGCCGCCGCGTTTGGCCACTCGCCAGCCCACCAGCGTCGCCAGAGCGAGGGCCAGTATCATCAGCAAATGGTTGATTGCCAGCGCAAACGAACCGATGGTCAGTGTCAGCATTCAGAGGCGTTCCCGGGTGGCGTTCCAGTTATTCAAAAAGGTCTGGGCGTTGACTTCGCCCGTAATCCGCTGCGCGCGACGCTCAACGCCGTTGGGGCCGATCCAGATAAAACTCGGTGGCCCTGGCACCTGATAACGGCTGAGCAATTCGCGGCTGGCGACAGTATCGGTGGTCACGTCAAGACGCAACAGGCGTACACCCTGCAAAGCGTCCATCACCTGCGGTTGACCAAAGACCTGTTTCTCCATGACTTTGCATGACACGCACCAGTCGGCGTAATAATCGAGCAGTACCCATTGGCCCTGCGCCTTGGCGGTGTTCAACTCGCGCTCAAGGCTGGCAGGGTCGTTGACGGTGATAAACGCATCGTGGGCCGTTGCTGCGTTGCTGCCCGCGACTGTTTTGGCGGTGTACACCTGCAACGGTTGCCAGACATCGGCGCTGCCACCGGCCGCGCCTACCACTAAGAGGCCGCCCCACAGACCCGCCAGCAAACTCAGCGGTCTAAACAGGGGGCTGGCGCGCAAAAATTGAGTCGATTGTTGCCATAGGCTGTTGGCCAGTACCAGTAGCAATACGCCCCACAAACCGACCCACAGCGACTCATCGAGCACCGGGCGCACCAACAGCAAGGCAGTGCCCAGAAACAGGAAACCGAACAGACCTTTCATCAAGTCCATCCACGCGCCGGGCTTGGGCAGGAAGCGACTGCCCACCGTCACCAGCAGTAACAGCGGCACGCCAATCCCGACGCCCATGACGAATAACACCAGAGCGCCTTGCAGCGCATTGCCGCTCTGGGCAATAAACAGCAGGGCACCAGCCAATGGCGCGGTCATGCACGGGCCGACCAGCAAACCGGACAGCGCGCCGAGAATACCCGCGCCCAGCAAGCTGCCGCCCTTGCGTCCGCGGCTGGCCGTTTCAAGGCGGTCACGCAGGGCAGAGGGTAATTGCAGCTCAAAAAAGCCAAACATCGGCAGGGCCAGCACCACGAAAAGCGCCGCGAAACTGCCCAGCAGCCAGGGTTGTTGCAACATGGCTTGCAGGTTGGCACCCAGCATCGCGGCCAGCACGCCAAGCCCTGCATACACTAATGCCATGCTCACCACGTAACTGCCCGCGACGGCAAAACCACGACCGGCGCTGGCACCGCTACCGACCACCAGGCCGGCCAGGATAGGCAACATCGGCAGGGTGCAGGGGGTGAAGGCAAGCAACAGGCCCAAGCCGAAGAACAGCAATAAACTCCAGCCCAGCGAGCGTTGCTGCAAGCTGGACGCCAGCGACTGGTCTTGCGCCTGCCCGGTGGCAGCTCCGGCCTGCGTGCCGCCCAGATCCACCACTTGAGTTTGCGGCGGGTAACACAGGCCGGCATCCGCACAGCCTTGCCAGCTGACCTTGACCTCACCGCTGGCGCCGGCCGGAATCAACACTTCAACCTGATCGCGATACACCTGTGTAGCGCCAAAGAACTCATCACTGTGCTCAAGCCCTTGGGGCAACTCAGGCTGATGGGCCGGATCCAGGCCGTCGAACTTGAAACGCTTCTTATAGAGGTAGTAGCTATCGGCGATTTTCCAGTGCAGGCGGGTTTCGCCCGAAGGAAGCGCTTGGGAGGTGAACACAAAGGCTTTCTTGACGGGCAGGAAATCTGGCTGGCCGAAGGGGTCGCCCGCGCTCCCGGCATGGGCCAGGCTGGCCAGGCATACCAGCAGCAAGGTCAACAACACACGCATGTTTAACAACCTTAAACAAAAACAAGTGCGGCCACAGTGCAAGCCAGCGATTAACCGATCATTAACCCCTGACGCGTCCGCTGTCCTACTATCGGACTATTGGCGGCATAATCTGCCCTTAATCCCATCGCCTTTTAATCGGGCCATTTACGCGGGTATCAGCATGCATGTACTGGTTTGTGAAGACGACGAACTGATCGCCAGCGGTATTGTGGCCGGTCTCACCGCCCAGGGCCTGACCGTTGAACATGTTGGCACCGCCAGTGCGGCGCGGGCCATGCTCAAGGCCGCACAGTTCGATGTCATGGTGCTTGACCTGGGGCTGCCCGATGAAGACGGTCTCAAGCTGCTGCAACAATTGCGTCAACAAGGCTTTGATCTGCCGGTATTGGTGCTGACGGCCCGGGACTCGGTGACTGACCGGGTCGATGGCCTGCAAGCCGGTGCTGACGATTACCTGCTCAAACCCTTCGATCTGCGTGAGCTTGCTGCCCGATTGCACACCTTGCTGCGTCGCGTAGCGGGGCGCAGCGTCAACTTGATCGAACATGGCGCGTTGAGCTATGACCCCAGCAGTCGGGTGACGAAGCTGGCGGGCAAACCGGTAGACTTGTCTCGCCGCGAACAAGCGTTGTTGCAAGCCTTGCTGCATAACCGCGGGCGTGTGTTGTCGAGCGAACAACTCAAAGACAGCATTTATGGCTTTGGCGACGAACTGGAGAGCAATGCCCTGAACGTTCATATCCATCACCTGCGGCGCAAGCTGGGTAACGGCATTGTCGAGACCGTGCGCGGCCTGGGTTATCGCCTCGGTCATGCTGACGGCACTGAGCCTCCTCAACCATGAGCATGCGCCTGCGTTTAAGCCTGACCATCGGCTCGGCCTTTGTGCTCGTCTGGGCACTGGCGGCGGCCTGGATGCTCAGTGACTTGCGCCAGCAAATGATGTTTTCCCTCGACCAGCGGCTGGTCGCTTCGGCGCGCATGGTCGCGGGCTTGCTGGAGCAACTGCCACCTTTGCCGGTAAAAGGCGAGGGCACCCATTTCAGCGCCGAACAACTGACCATTCCAGGCGGCATGGCCTGTCAGGTCAGCTCATTGCGCGGTGAAATCCTGGCGCGCAGTCACAACCATCCCGACCAGCCGATGCAATCAGAAGCCACCGGGTTTCATGATCAAGTGATTGATGGCGCCGTGTGGCGCACCTTTACGCTGGATCGTGGCGATGTACGCATCACCACGGCTGACCGCCAGGTGGAACGCGAGGCATTGAACCTGTCGGTACTGCTCGCCGCGTCGGTGCCGGTGGGCATGGCCTTGATCGTCTGTTTGTTCCTGTTGTGGCTGGGCATCGGCCAAGGGCTGGCGCCGCTTAAACGCATGCGCGATGCCTTGATGCGACGTGATGCCGATTCGCTGCAACCCTTGCAGATAGACCCGCTGCCCAGCGAGTTGAAACCTCTGCTCGACTCCCAGAACCAACTGTTGGCGCGTATCGCCAAAGCCCTTGAACGTGAGCGGCGCCTGACTGGCGATGCGGCCCACGAGTTGCGCAGCCCGCTGACCGCGATCAAAACCCACCTGCAAGTGGCGCGCATGACCGACGGCAAAGCGCGTGAACAATCATTGGCCCACGCCGAAGCCGGAGCCGACCGCCTGCACCGCACCCTGGAGCAGTTACTGTTACTGGCCCGGGTCGAAGGTAGCCTGTCGTTCGACGACGGCGTGCAATGTTCGGCCGAGCAAGTGGCCCGTTTGGCGATACACGATGCCGCGAGTGACGCGGCCGAGCGGGTCACCTTGAGCCTGCCGGATGATTTGCCGACAACGCCGCTGGAGGTGCCGTCGGTGCTGGCAATCGCGGCCTTGCGTAACCTGCTGGACAATGCGTTGCGCCATGCCCCTGCCGAGACTCAGGTGGAGCTGGCGGTGCGCATGGAAGGGCGCCAGGTCTGTTTTGTGGTGCGCGACCACGGGCCGGGTATTTCACCAGACACCTTGCAGCACATGACTCAGCGCTTCTGGCGCAATGGCAACAGCAACGGTTGTGGGTTGGGATTGGCGATCGTGCAGGCCATTGTCGAGCGCTGCGGCGGCGAATTGAAATTTGACAGCCAGCCGGATGGCTTGCGGGTGGAGCTGCGCATGCCCTTGTCGTCCCCCTCGTAGCCGCTGCCGAAGGCTGCGTCCGGCGACGCAGTCGTCGCGAATTCAGGACTCAGGAGACGTCGCCTTCGGCAACTGCTACGGGTTCCCGTTGCCCCCTGCGGCGTTTAGGCCGCTCGTTTTTCTGGTTTTAATTCAATGCCTTCTGTTTAATGACATTTTGTAAAAGTCATTGCAAGGTATGAAAACAATGAATGACGCACCACTTGCTCCCCATTCTGATGGGGATGAACCGGAGCTTAAGCGCAGTCTGTCCAACCGTCATATCCAACTGATTGCCATTGGCGGTGCTATCGGCACCGGTCTGTTTATGGGCTCAGGCAAGACCATCAGTTTGGCTGGCCCTGCGATCATCTTCGTCTACATGATCATCGGGTTTATGCTGTTTTTCGTCATGCGGGCCATGGGCGAGTTGCTGTTATCCAACCTCAACTACAAGTCTTTCATTGATTTCTCCACTGATCTGCTAGGCCCCATGGCCGGTTACTTTACGGGCTGGACCTACTGGTTCTGCTGGATCGTCACGGGTATTGCCGATGTCATTGCCATCTCCGGTTATACCCAGTTCTGGTTCCCCGACATTCCTTTGTGGATGCCGGCTATTGGCTGTGTGGCGGTGCTGCTGTCGCTCAACTTGCTGACCGTGAAAATGTTCGGCGAACTGGAATTCTGGTTCGCCATGATCAAAATCATCGCCATCTGCGGGCTGGTCTGCACCGGGCTGTATATGGTCGTGACGTCGTTCCAGTCACCGACCGGCAACACCGCATCGCTGAGCAACCTGTGGAATGACGGCGGTATGTTTCCCCATGGTCTGATGGGCTTCTTTGCCGGTTTCCAGATTGCCGTATTTGCGTTTGTCGGCATCGAACTGGTGGGCACTACCGCCGCCGAAACCAAAAACCCGGAACACAACTTGCCACGGGCGATCAATTCGATTCCGCTGCGCATCATCATTTTCTACGTGTGTGCGTTGATTGCGATTTTGGCCGTGACCCCTTGGCGCGACGTGGTGGCCAATAAAAGTCCTTTCGTTGAGTTGTTTATGCTGGCGGGTCTGCCAGCGGCGGCGGGCATCATCAATTTTGTCGTGCTGACTTCAGCGGCGTCCTCGGCCAACAGCGGCGTGTTTTCCACCAGCCGTATGCTTTTCGGGCTGGCGGTGGAGGGCGATGCCCCGCGTCAATTCAAGCATCTGTCCAAGCAGGCCGTGCCGTCCAACGGGTTGATTTTTTCCTGCATCTGCTTGTTGGCCGGTGCCCTGGTGATCTATCTGGTGCCCAACCTGATGGAAGCTTTCACCCTGATCACCACCGTCTCGGCCACCTTGTTTATGTTTGTGTGGACCATGATCCTGCTGTCCTACCTGGCGTATCGCAAAAAGAGCGATCACCTGCACCGCGCGTCGAAGTACAAAATGCCGGGTGGCAAGGTGATGGTCTGGGTTTGCCTGGGCTTTTTTGTGTTCATCCTGGCCTTGCTGGCGCTGGAAAATGACACCCGTGAGGCGCTGTACATGGTGCCGGTGTGGTTTGCGGTGCTGGGTCTGGCTTACCGTTCGGTGCGCAAGAGCAAGTTACAGGCCGACTCAGGGCGGTAATTGCCCGCAAGGCTAAATCCTCAGTGCGCTGATGCGTTTCCAAAGCAGGAAAGTTTTGGTCAATCTCATCAGCGTATTGAGGGTCCCGGGAATGTCAGTTGCCACCAGCCTTGTTGAAGATCAGCCGGTCAGGATCAGTCCGGCCGACACCCTGTATGAATTCGAAGAGTCCGCGCTGCTGGCCCGCCAGAGCCGTCAGGAGTCCAACGCCCGTAGCTACCCGCGCCGCATTCCGCTGGCGCTCAAGCGCGCTTCGGGTTTGTATGTCGAAGACGTGGAAGGCCGTCGTTTTATCGACTGCCTGGCTGGCGCCGGCACCCTGGCGCTGGGGCACAACCACCCGGTAGTGATCCAGGCGATCCAGCAGGTATTGGCGGACGGCTTGCCGCTGCACACCCTCGACCTGACCACGCCGGTCAAAGATCAATTCGTGCAGGACCTGTTTGGCCTGTTGCCCGAAGCGTTGGCTCGCGAAGCGAAAATCCAGTTCTGCGGCCCTACCGGCACCGACGCGGTGGAAGCGGCGCTAAAACTGGTGCGCACCGCCACCGGGCGTACCACCGTGGTGTCGTTTTCGGGCGGTTATCACGGCATGAGCCAAGGGGCCTTGAGCCTGATGGGCAGTCTGGGGCCGAAAAAACCCCTCGCCGCGTTGCTCAACAACGGCGTGCAGTTCATGCCATACCCCTACGATTACCGCTGCCCGTTCGGGCTGGGGGGCAAGGCGGGCGTGCAGGCCAACCTGCATTACCTTGAAACCCTGTTCACCGACCCGGAAGCGGGCGTGCAATTGCCCGCTGCGGTGATTGTAGAAGTGGTGCAGGGCGAGGGCGGTGTTATTCCGGCCGATCTGGATTGGCTGCGCGGCCTGCGCCGCATCACCGAACAGGCCGGTGTGGCCTTGATAGTCGATGAAATCCAGAGCGGTTTTTCCCGCACCGGCAAAATGTTTGCCTTTGAGCATGCGGGCATTATTCCTGACGTCGTGGTGTTGTCCAAAGCCATCGGCGGCAGCCTGCCGTTGGCGGTGGTGGTGTACCGCGAATGGCTCGATACCTGGTTGCCGGGCGCCCATGCCGGCACCTTCCGTGGCAATCAGATGGCGATGGCGGCGGGTTCTGCGGTGATGCGCTACCTCAAGGAACACAACGTAGCCGACCACGCGGCAGCCATGGGCGAGCGCCTGAGTGAGCACCTGCGCATCTTGCAGCGTGACTTCCCGCAATTGGGTGATATTCGCGGGCGCGGTTTGATGTTGGGTGTTGAGCTGGTCGATCCGGCGGGCACGCCTGACAGTCTGGGCCATCCACCGGTGTTTGCGGGTCTGGCGCCTTTGGTGCAACGCGAATGCCTTAAGCGCGGGCTGATTCTGGAGCTGGGCGGCCGACAGGGTGCCGTGGTGCGCTTCCTGCCGCCACTGATCATCACCGCAGGCGAAATCGACGAAGTTGCGGCCATTTTTGGCAACGCGCTGTCCGCGGCGCTTGCTCGCCTGTAATTCCGGGCCCCGGCCAAACGTTAGTTGTATATCCCTTTCTGCGACGGAGACCCGCACATGAGTTCAGTATTTGACCGCGACGACATCCTCTTTCAAGTGGTGGTTAACCACGAGGATCAATATTCGATCTGGCCGGATTACAAGGCCATTCCAGAAGGCTGGCGCGCGGTGGGCAAAAGTGGCCTGAAGGCTGAGTGCCTGGCCTATATCGAAGAAGTCTGGACGGACATGAGGCCGTTGAGCCTGCGTCAGAAGATGGATGCGGTGGTTGCGCATTAAGTGTTGGCCCTCACCCCAACCCTCTCCCGGAGGGAGAGGGGCCGATTTGCGTTAGTACATAAATCTGAGACTTCACCAAAATCAGTCCCCTCTCCCTCTGGGAGAGGGTTAGGGTGAGGGGCTTTTCAAGCTCAACCCTTATTCAACACCTTAACGATTGAATCAATCGTGCCCTGCAATTCAGCCACCGGATCTTCCCCCTCCGCGCCTACCACCACCAACTGAGCACCGCCCTCGGTAATCGCAGCCTTCACCTCAGCACTCGGCTCACGATGATCGAGCACCAACCCCACCTCATTGTCTTTCAGCGTCCGGGTCAACGCTTCAAGCGCCTGCGGCGTCCACGGCTCATCGCCTTTGTGTGCCACTTCAACCCGCTCCAGATTCAACCCGCCAATCAAATAATCCAGCCGATCTGACAAACTGACCACGCTCAGGTTATCGGCCTGAGCCAGACGCGCCTCACTGTCGGCCGTGAGCTTGAGCAAGCGTTGCTTGAGGGCCGCCAGATTGGCCTCGATTTTGGGTTTTGCATCCGGCGCCAAGCGCACCAGATCAGCCGCAATCACATCCGCCATGCGCCCCATATTGTTACTCGCCAGCCACGGCTGGCTGTTCAGGCCATCGCGGTTGGCGCCCGGCTGCACAGCGATACCCGGCAAGCTGCCGTCTACCGGGCGGGCGGCGTCGATTTCAACAATACGGATATTGCTGCGCCGCGCCATCGGATACAGCGGGTCGTCACTCCATAGCGAACGCACGCCTACCACCGCATCGGCGTTTTGCGCCAGCGTGTGCAGGGCGGGCGCGCCGCGACCGCTGAAATAGGCGCTCTGGCGGCTGCCCGGCAGGTTGGCCGGTACGGCACGTTGCAGCTTCACACCACTGTCTTTGAGCAGCAGGTCACTCAAGCCATAGGTAATCGGCAGGCTGGCGAGGAGGGTGGTTTCGCCCGCCTGCAACGGTGTGCTTAGCAGGCCGGTGATGGCCAGAGCGAGGGTCAACTTGCGCAGAGTGATCATTTATCCAATATTCCCTTTCAGGCTGGGCACCACGCCACGGGCGATGGCAGCAAAGGCGAAGGCGATACCCGCCATCAAAATGATTGCCGCACCGGACGGAATCGGCAGGTCGAAGACGATGGGCAGCAAGATCCCGCACAGGGTGCTGACCGTGGCGATGAGCACCGACAACCAGAAAAACCCCTTCAATGACTGACTGAGCAAACGGGCCGCCGCCGCGGGAATGACCAGCAACGCACCCACCAGAATCGCCCCGATGACCTTTACGGCGGCCACGGTAATCAGCGTGACCAGAATCACAAACAGATAGTCCAGAGTCTTTACCGCCACCCCGCGCACCGCCGCCAATTGCGGATTGAAACTGGCCAGCATGATGCGGTTGTACAGCGGCAGGCTCAGGCCCAGTACCAGTGCGCCGACAATCGCCAACACCAGCAAGTCGTTGCCGTTGACCGTCAACACCGAGCCAAACAGCACGTTTTCAAGGATGTGCACGTTGATCTTGCCCGCCAGAATCAGCAGCAGGCTGGCACCCAGCGCCAGCGACACCGACAGAAACACGCCGATCAAGGTGTCCGGCGCCAGGCCGGTGCGATTGCGCAGGTAATTGAGCAAGATGCCGAACAGCAGACAGTAACCAAACAGGCTGCCATAAGGCCCGGTGTAGGGTTCGCCCAGCAGGATGCCGATGGCCACGCCCGTCAGTGCGGCATGGCCCACGGCTTCGGAGAAAAACGCGAAGCGTTTGACCACCACCAGCGTGCCCAGCCCGCCCAGCACCGGGCCGATCATCACACCCGCGATCAGCGCGTTGACCACAAAGCCATAGGCCAGAATCTCGGGCAGATACCCGGCGCTGGCCCAGCCCTGAATCATCAAACGAAAGGCTTCATAACTCATGGGTAAACACCTGCGAGGGCCTTGGGATGGGTAGAGAACAGGCTGAGCAAACGCTCGGGGCTAAGGGTCTGCTCAGGTGAACCATCGAACAAGACTTTGCGGTTAAGCCCGGTGACGCGCTCGGCCAGACGTTTGACCGCCGCCAGATCATGCTCGATCCACACCACGGTCACGCCTGCGTTACGCCAGTCAGTCAACAAGCGCTCGAACACCTGTGCCCCGGCTTCATCCAGCGCCGACATGGGCTCATCCAGCACCAGCAATTGCGGGGCCGGGATCAGACCCTGGGCCAGCAGCACACGCTGGCGTTCACCGCCGGACAAAGCGCCCATGCGCCGCTTGCGCTTGTCTTGCATGCCCACGCGTTCCAATGCCTCGCCGATGGCCGGGGCCACCTTGCGTGACAAACCCATAAAGGCCGGGCGACGCTGGCACATGGCAGCCATAAAGTCGTCGACTGTCATCGGCAACCCGCGATCAAACTCCAGCGCTTGGGGCACATACCCGATCAGCCCGGGTTCGCCCGGCCAGTTCAGGCTCAAGCGGCCCTGATGGGGCATTTGCCCCAGCAGGGTCTTGATCAGTGAGCTTTTACCACCGCCGTTCGGGCCGACCAGCGCATGCACTGAGCCGGGGGCAATGCTGAAACTGACCTGATCCAGAATGAGCGTGCGCCCCAGCGTCAGCGTCACCTGATCGAACTCGACAGCGGGGCCGCAGGCTTTCACACACAGCGATTCGGCAGCGGTCATGCGCCGGACTCCTGAATCGCCTTGACCACGGTATTGAGGTTGTTGGTCATCTCTTTTTCGTATTTGTCGGCGCTGTAGTCGCCATAGGAGATATGCGACAGCGGGTACAACTTGACCCCTGATTCGCGCTGAATGGTCTCCACATAGGTCGAAGGGAAGTCCATCTCCGAAAAAATCACCTTCACATCCAGTGCGCGCAGCTGGTCGATGGTTTTTTTCAACTGGCTGGGGCTGGGTTCGATCCCGTGCGCCGGTTCCACCACTGCGGTGACTTCCAGACCGAACTCGCGCAACAGGTAGTCATACGCGGCGTGCACGGTGGCGACACGCAAGTCAGCGTTGGGAGCTTGAGTCAGCTTGGCCAGGGCGTCGGCGCGCATCTGACGTAGACGTTTGCCGTAGGCGCGGGCATTGGCGGTGTAGGTTTTGGCATTGGCCGGGTCAAGCTTGCCCAGTTCGCGGGCAATGTTGTTGACCTGGGCAATGGATGCGCTGATCGACAGAAAGGTGTGCGGGTTAACCACTTTGCCTGCGCCCCGGGCGGCGGTGCCGGTGGCGGCCAGCAGCGGCACATTCTGATTGGCTTCAATCACGGCAATATCAGGTTTTTCACTGGCTTCGATCATGCGGTCGGCAAAATCGTCATGGCCGACGCCATTGAGCACGATGACGTCCAGCGTACCGATGCGTTTGATGTCTTCTGCGCGCGGTTCGTAGGCATGCGGGTTAAAGCCTGCGGGAATCAGCGGCACCACTTCGGCCTTGTCGCCGACGATGTTTTTCACATAGCTGTAATAGGGGTGCAAGGTGATACCAATGCGCAGCGGCTTGGCCAGTGCTGCCGGGGTGTCGGCAAATGCGAGGGGGCAGAGGCAGGCGCAGAGCAGGGCGGCCAGCAACAGGGTGCGGCGGCGCACAACAGATGAAATCGACATGGCGAGCAGTCTTCTCTCAGGTCAAAAAAGGGGTTCAGTGCCGGTGCTGACGAGTCACTCCGGCATCGAATTGCGCGATCACTTGTTGCCAGCCGTGCTGGCTCAAGGCGGCATCGCTTAAATCAGCGGGCGGGCTAACGCCTGGTTGGCGATTGAGCCAGACGTCGGGCTGAGCGCCGAGGCGCATCAAAAAAGAACCCGCAACCTCAGGATTGGGGCTGATGCCCAGATAGGCCTGCTCGCCCAGCAACTGCCAGGCGTGATTGCCCCGGCTGATCGAACTGGCATCGCTGGCAAACGGCGCAAAACCCTCCTCGGCCAGTTGCACCGGGCTCGGCAGGATGTTCGACTCTTCACGCAGTAACTGGATTTCATCCAGCGTGACCCGCAGATCGGCGTAAATGCCTTGCTCGGCGGCGTTCAGGTCGCGGCGCGCATCCAGTTGATGGTCGGCCACTGACGTCACCTGCGCGGATTCATGGCGCCAGACCACAATTGACCCGGCGACGCACAGAATCAACAGGCATAACAGCAGCACATACAGGGTTTCATGCCCGGCACCGGCCGGGCGCACGACATGAGTACTCATGAGCCCTCGATATCGGCTTGGTCGATTTCAACGATATGGCCGGGGCCCGCATCGAACAGCACATAAAACTCGGCATCCGGGCGCTTGAAGGTCAGGCTGGAATCTGTGCCCAACTTGCCCGCCACCAGAATGGTTTCGTCGTAGCCGATCACATCCAGCGTCACCCCCGGCGCGCCGCTGCCATCTGAAAAGCCGCCGGAGCAACGGATCAAACCGCCGCCGATGTCCTTGCACTCACACATGGGGTTATGGGCCAGTGCGCCGGCGCTGAAACCGATCAATGCAATCATCCCGGCCGCTATGACAGGGGTTTTAAACAGGTGTGAACGCATTACTTGCCTCCTCGTTGAGCCAGCCAGGCGACCGTGGCCGGTGACGCCTGACTCAGGGGAATGGATGCCTGGTGCATGGAGCCGTCCCACCCTTCAAGGGTGATCCACAGTTCGGCGTCAGCCTGGGTGCGCTCCGGGATCGGCAAGGTGGCGCCAAGGCGATAGGGCGTGCCGAAGAAAATCACCCCGGCGGCTCGTAAACTGCGCGGCTTGCCGATGCGCAGATACGCGGCCTTGACCTGTTCGATACAGGTCTCACAGAGCGCGGCGTTAAAGCTTTTCATATAGCCGGCCGGGCCATCGGGGGTGGGCGCTTCGTTGCGCATTTCGGCCAGTTGCAGGCTCCAGGGGCCGACCTGCACGGTGCCGATGTCGCGCTCGCCCAGGCCGCTGTCGCCCCGAAATAACGAGGCATCGGCAAAGTACTTGGGCATAAAACCCAGCGGCACCAGCAGCAGCAGGATGTTGATGTGAAAGCGCCATTTGTGCCACAGCCGGCCCAGTCGGGAAGCGGGAGCTGCCGTCACTGCCTTGCTCATACATTGGCCTCTTCGGTGTGTTCGTGTCGGGCGGTGACCGTTTGTTTATGGACGAGCGGCTGTTTGTGGCTGCGCTTAAGCGCGTGAGCGGTGGCCAACGCCGTACGTTTGGTCCAGATCAGCAGGCCGCTGAGCACCATCATGCTCAGGATCAGGCCGAAGAAGAACCAGATCAGCTTGACCCACAACCCGCCAAAATCGCCGGTGTGCAGCGGCCGCATCGATTCGGTTACCAGCTCCAGCCCGGAGCGGTCGGCGATCATCCGCGAACCTTCAATGGCGCCGTTGTACGGGTTGATATCGGCAGTTTGGTACAGCAGCGGATACCAGCCGGGGCCGCCGATTTCGATATGGCCGTAGGCATTGCTCGGCAGGCTGACAAAACTGGCCTCAAGGCCGGGGATGTTCTGAGCCGCGATGTTCACGGCTTGATCGAGGCTGATCTGCGGTGCGGGTTTGCCGTCCGGCATGATCGGTACATCCTGACGGGCCACCACCGGCGGATTGCCTGCTGTGGAGATTGAAATCTGGTTGTCGAACAGGATGGCCTGAATCAAAAACCACAGGCCGGTGATGGAAATGACGGCGATGAACCAGATCGACCAGATACCGCACAGGCGGTGAAAGTCGCCCCAAAAAATCCGCGCGCCGTGTTTAAAGCGCAAGTTGGGTTTAAAAAAGCCTTTCCAGAATTTTTTGTAGACCACCAGCCCGGTAATCAGCGAGCCGAGTAAAGGCAGGCCCAGGAATGACACCAGGTACCAGCCCCAGCTATAGCCATTGGTAAACGGCACCAGCCACCAGCCGTGCAGGGCGCGGGTAAAAGCCTTGAAATCAAAGCTGGGGCTTTCGCCCTGAATCGCCCCGGTGTACGGGTTGATATACAGCGACGGCGAGCGGCCGTCCGGGTACACCACGTCGGCCACCAGCGCAAAATGCGATTCGTCGGGGCGGCTGATCGACTGCACCGCAAGCTTGGGCTCGGCCGCGTGAATCGCGCTGAGCACCTGATCATAGGTCAGCAAGGGGGCATCATCAGAGGGCTGCGTGGCACGGGCTTGCGGGGTGGCCAGCCAGACGATTTCCTGACTGACCACCGCCAGTGTGCCGGTCACACAGACAATCAAGACAAAGAACCAGATGGGCAGTGTCAGCCAGCTGTGCACCAGAAACCAAAGCTTTGAACGGGACTTTTTGGACATGGGGAACGGCAAACTCACGTCTGAGCGGGTGTCTAATCGCCAATGGGAAGCGATTGCTTATCCATGTAGGACGAATCAGACAGACAAAACCCGAAGACGGAGTTGTAAAGAAGTGTTTCCAGATACATTCATTCCAGCGAACGGCCCCGTTTCCAGTAGCCCATCAAGGTCAATCCTTTGCGGTCCAGCCCGAGATCATTGATAAAAAACGAGCGAATGGCCATGACGGCTGAGGATTCGCCGGCCACCCAGGCATAAAACTCGCTTTGCTTGGCGCTGGCCAGTTCCCAGGGGCGCTGGGTGTCCAGGTCCAGCACGTCGAGAGCGATGGCGCTGCGAATTTGCTCAGGTGTGGGAGGCAAGCTGGCCAGTTCGCGCGCGGCCATGATCATGCCCGCGCCGTGTGGCTGACTCAGGCTGGCACGTGGCATCCAGTGCACCTTGGTATTCAGGCCGCAGATCAAGGGCAGGCAGTCGGACTCTTCAGGCACTTCGATAAAGGCCTGCACCTGAGGCGCATCGGGCTGGCCGGCCAACTGCTGGAGAATTCCGGCGATGGCCGGCAACGCCGTTTCATCGCCGATCAACAGCACGTTGCGTACGCCCTGTGGGGGCAGCCATTCATAACCGCCTGGATCATCGCGATAAGCCGCGTTGGGCGCGACGATTTGCAGGCAGTCGCCCGGTGTGGCGTGAACTGCCCAGCGCGAGGCCGGGCCGGTTTCGCCGTGCAGGACAAAGTCGATGTCCAGCTCCCCGGTGTCGGGGCGCAGATCGCGAATCGTGTACGTGCGCATCGCCGGTGTCTGCTCGGGGCTCAAGCCACGGCGTGCGGCCTGCCAGTCGCCGTGTTTGGGCAACTGGGGTGGGGCGCCGCTGGCAGACGGGAAAAACAGCTTCACGCGCTGGTCAGGCGCCAACGTGCGCATGAGCGGCACATCCTTGCCGTTAAACACAAAGCGCGTCAGGGTAGGGCTCAAGGCAATACGTTGCTTGAGCTGAATGTCGAACAATTGATAACCGGAGGGTTTACTCAGGCGTTTGCGCAGGTGGTTGACCAGCGTGGCGGCGGCAGACATAAACAATACCTAAATAGGCAGGATTCACTTGGTATAACGAGAAGCCGAGGGCTGAATTTAAGGCGAACAAGAACACTCACGGGCGATCTCTGTAGCCGCTGCCGAGGCACGAAGGCTGCGATCGGCGATGCAGTCGTCGCAAGCGCTGGACGCTCGATGTATCTGATACACCGGGTCGTGAGGTTGCACTGAATTTAAGGCGTAGCAGTTGCCGAAGGCGACGTCCGGCGGCGCAGCCGTCGTAAAACCAGAGCGCTCGGTGCGTCAGGTAAACCGCGCACGCAGGTTTTACGATCGCTGCGCAATCGAACGTCGCCTTCGGCAACTGCTACGGGGGCATTGCTTTAATTTTCCCCCCACCCCATCCGTTCCGTAGGGATAGCCGAGCCAAAGCTCGATAGCCAATACCTACGGAAGCCCCCAGATGAATGCTGAGAAGTCCCTCAAACTTGCCCGCCGGTTCATCGAGTTGCCGTTGGAAAAACGTCAGTTATTCCTCGACGGTCTGCGTGCGGAAGGGATCGACTTTTCGCAGTTCCCCATCCCGGCCGATGTGCCACAGGCCGACCGCCATGCCTTGTCCTACGCGCAGCGGCGCATGTGGTTTTTATGGCAGCTCGACCCACTCAGCGGCGCCTATAACCTGCCGGGTGCGGTACGCCTCAAGGGTGCGCTGAACATTGCCGCGCTGGAGCAAGCCTTCACCCACGTGGTGCAGCGCCACGAAACCCTGCGCACGGTGTTTCGCCAGAACCCGGATGACAGCCTCGAACAGGCGCCGTTAAGTGCCCCGCTTGTGGTCGAACAGGTGGATCTGAGCCTGTTGCCCGTGATCGAGCGCGAACAGGCAGTTGCCGCTCAGGCTCAGCAGCAATCGCTGCAACCCTTCGATCTGGCCAGCGGCCCGTTGCTGCGCATCAAGCTGCTCAAGCTGGACCCGTGCGAGCACGTACTGCTGCTGACCTTGCACCATATCGTCTCGGACGGCTGGTCGATGAATGTGCTGATCGACGAGTTCATCCGCAGCTATGACGCTTTTGAGCGCGGGCATACCCCGCAACTGGCTGATTTGCCCATTCAATACAGCGATTACGCCCTGTGGCAGCGCCGCTGGCTGGAGGCGGGTGAGCAGGCGCGGCAGTTGACGTACTGGCAAGCCCAGTTGGGTGATGAACACCCGGTCATGGCGTTGCCCGCCGATTACCCGCGCCCCGCGATGCCAAGTTATCAAGGCACCCGTCATGAGTTCGCCGTGGCGCCGGAGTTGGTCGAACAACTGCGAGCACTGGCACAGCAGCATCAAGTGACCCTGTTCATGCTGCTGCTGGGGGCCTTCAATATTCTGCTGCACCGCTACAGCGGCCAGAGTGATCTGCGTGTCGGGGTGCCGATTGCCAACCGCAATCGCCGTGAAGTCGAAGGGCTGATCGGGTTTTTCGTCAACACCCAGGTGCTGCGCACCCAACTCACTGCGCAGACCTCAGTGGCCGAGCTGTTAAGCGCCGTCAAAGAAACCGCACTCGGTGCTCAGGCGCATCAGGAGTTGCCGTTCGAGCAATTGGTCGAAGCCCTCAAGCTTGAACGCAACCTGAGCCACAACCCGCTGTTTCAGGTGATGTACAACCACCAGCCAAACGTGGCGGATATAGAAGCGGTGAGCACGGCGTCGGGCCTGGAGCTGGGGCTGATTGAGTGGCAAGGGCGCACCACGCAGTTCGACCTGAGCCTGGACACCTACGAAAAAGGCGGCCGTCTGCACGCGGCGCTGACCTATGCCAATGATCTGTTCGACGCCAGCACCATCACCCGCATGGCGCGTCACTGGAGCAACCTGCTGCGCGCACTGGTAGACAACAGCGAGCGCCGTGTCGGCGAATTGCCGATGCTTGATGCCGGTGAAGTACAGGCTCAGGTGCACGACTGGAACAGCACTCAGGTCGATTACCCGACCCACACCTGCCTGCAACAGCTGATCGAAGCACAGGTCACCCGTACGCCTGAGGCAAGCGCTCTGATATTTGGCGCACAGGCCATGACCTACGCCCAGCTCAATGCCCGCGCCAACCAACTGGCGTACGCGTTGCGCGAGCAGGGCGTTGGCCCGGATGTGCTGGTGGGTGTCGCGGTCGAGCGCTCGCTGGAGATGGTCATTGGCCTGCTGGCCATCCTCAAGGCGGGCGGAGCCTATGTGCCGCTCGACCCGGATTACCCGCAGGAGCGGCTGGCTTACATGATTGAAGACAGCGGCATTGGCCTGCTGTTAAGCCAGACTGCGCTGCTGACAAAATTGCCGGTGACCGGGGTCACGGTCATCTGCCTCGATCAGAACACTGAATGGCTCGACGCTTACAGCGACGACAACCTGGTGGTTGCTCAGGATTCGCAGCACCTTGCCTATGTCATCTACACCTCCGGCTCCACGGGCCGTCCCAAGGGCGCAGGCAACACCCACGCGGCGCTGGTCAACCGCCTGAGCTGGATGCAGCAGGCCTACACGCTGACCGCCGAAGACGCGGTGTTGCAAAAGACCCCGTTCAGTTTTGACGTCTCGGTGTGGGAGTTTTTCTGGCCGTTGCTGACCGGCGCACGGCTGGTGCTGGCGCAACCTGGGGAGCACCGTGAACCGCTGCGCCTGATCGACACCATTCGCGAGCAACGCATCACCACGCTGCACTTTGTACCCTCGATGTTGCAGGCCTTTATTCACGAGACGGGCGTCGAGCAGTGTCACAGTCTGCGGCGCATCGTGTGCAGCGGTGAAGCGCTGCCGGTGGATGCGCAGCAACAGGTGTTCGGCAAGTTGCCCAAGGCTGAGCTGTACAACCTGTATGGCCCTACCGAAGCCGCCATCGACGTGACCCATTGGACCTGTGTGGACGAAGGCAGCGCGAGCGTGCCGATTGGCTTGCCGATCGCCAACCTGCGCACCCTGGTGCTCGACGCCGACCTGTCGCCGGTGGCCGTGGGCGTGGCGGGTGAGTTGTACCTGGGCGGTGCCGGGCTGGCGCGCAATTACCACCGTCGCGCGGCACTCACTGCCGAGCGCTTTGTGCCATGCCCGTTCAATCCGGGGCAGCGTCTTTACCGCACCGGCGACCTCGTGCGCCAGCGGGTCGACGGGGTGATTGAGTATCTGGGCCGTCTCGACCATCAGGTCAAATTGCGCGGTTTGCGCATTGAACTGGGGGAAATTGAAGCGCGGCTGGTCGAACAGCCGTCCGTGCGCGAGGCCGTGGTGCTGGTACTCGACGGTAAGCAACTGGTGGCCTACGTAGTGCTTGAAGACCCGGCCAGCGCCGAGGATTGGCAAGCGGCGCTGACCGCTCACCTGCAAGCCGGGCTGCCGGAATACATGGTGCCCAGTCACTGGGTCAGCCTTGAGCGCTTGCCGCTGTCACCCAACGGCAAGCTGGAACGCAAAGCATTGCCACGGCCCGACCTGAGTGCGGTGCAGCAAGGCTATGCGGCACCGAACAACACACTGGAACAGTGCCTGGCCGACATCTGGCAGCACGTGCTGGGCGTGGCGCAGGTCGGCGTTGATGACAACTTCTTCGCCCTGGGGGGCGACTCGATCATTTCCATTCAAGTGGTCAGCCGTGCGCGTCAGGCCGGTATCGCCTTTAGCCCGCGTGATCTGTTCCAGCACCAGACCATCCGCAGCCTGGCCCGTGTCGCTCAATTGAGCAGCCACAGTCAGATTGATCAGGGAGTCGCCACCGGTGCTGTGGCATTGGCCCCGGTGCAACAGTGGTTTTTCGACCAGCCGATGCCCGCTCGCCAGCACTGGAACCAGTCCCTGTTACTGCACCCGCGTCAGCCCATTGAGGCGGCTCAGCTAGAGCAGGCCCTGCACACCCTGTTAAGCCATCACGACGCCTTGCGCCTGCGCTTCGAGCAGCACGCCGGCCGCTGGCAGCAAGCCTATGCCGAACTGCCGGGCGATACCCTGTTGTGGCATAAACAGGCAGCCTCCAGTGATGAACTGCACAGTCTGTGCGAGCAAGCCCAGCGCAGCCTCGACCTGCAAAACGGCCCGTTGCTGCGCGCACTGTTGGTCGATCTGCCGGATCACAGTCAGCGTTTGCTGCTGGTGGTGCATCACCTGGCGGTCGATGGCGTGTCATGGCGCGTGTTGCTTGAAGACCTGCAACAGTTTTACAGCTCACCCGCTCAACCGCCGCAGGCCAAAACCAGCGCCTATCAAGCCTGGACGGCGCGCCTGTCAGACGCCGCACAGGCCCGTGTGGATGAGCTTGCGCTGTGGCAACAGCAATTGGTCGGTGCCTCCAGCGCATTGCCCCAAGACCGGGCCGAGGCCGGATTGCACAGCCGTGACGGTCGCACCCTCGAACTCAAGCTCAATCACGAGCTGACCCGCCAACTGCTGCAAGTGGCCCCGGCGACCTATCGCACCCAGGTCAACGACCTGCTGTTGACCGCATTGGCACGGGTTATCTGCCGCTGGAGCGGGCAGGCCAGCAGCCTGATTCAGCTGGAAGGGCACGGCCGCGAAGAGCTGTTTGCCGACCTCGACCTGTCACGCACCGTGGGCTGGTTTACCAGTCTGTTCCCGGTGCAACTGACCCCGACCGCAGACCTTGGTGACTCGCTCAAATCGATCAAGGAACAACTGCGCAGCGTCCCGGAAAAAGGTGTGGGCTATGGCCTGCTGCGTTATCTGGCGGGCGCCGAAGTGGGTTCGCAACTGGCTGCCTTGGCCACACCGCGCATTACCTTCAACTACCTGGGCCAGTTTGACCGTCAGTTTGACGAGCAGGCGCTGTTCACCCCGGCCACCGAAAGCGCCGGGCGGGCACAGGATGAACAGGCGCCGCTGGCCAACTGGCTGAGCATCGAAGGGCAGGTGTATGGCGGCGAGTTGAGCCTGCAATGGACGTACAGCGAGCAGATGTACGACGCGGCGACTATTCAGGCGCTGGTCGATGACTACCAGCGTGAACTGAGCGCCTTGATCGAACACTGCGTAAACCATGAACAGGGCGGCATGACCCCGTCCGACTTCCCGCTGGCGCAACTGACCCAGGCCCAACTGGACATGCTCAAGGTGCCGGCCCGCGACATCGAAGACATCTACCCGCTGTCGCCGATGCAGCAAGGTCTGCTGGTGCACACCTTGCTGGAACCCGGTTCCGGCATCTACTTCATGCAAGACCGCTACATCATCGACAGTGAAATCGACCTGCCGCGCTTTACGGCGGCCTGGCACGCCGTGGCCCAGCGGCACGATGCCCTGCGTGCCTCTTTCAGCCTCGACGATGACGGCCGCATGCTGCAAATCATCCACCGTGACGCCGCCCCCACGGTGCAGGTGCATGACTGGAGCGAACGCCCCGAAGCGGAACACGAGGCCGCGCTGCAAGCCTTGCTGGCGCAAGACCGGGCGCAGGGTTTTGACCTGCTTGACACGCCGCCTTTCAGCCTGCGTCTGATCCGACGCAGCGCCGGGCATTACTGGTTCATCCTCAGTAATCACCACATCCTGATTGATGCCTGGTGCCGCTCGCTGCTGCTGCAAGATTTCTTCGCGTTGTACAGCGGCGAACGCACTCTGGCCCCGGCGGCGCGCTACCGCGACTTTATCCAGTGGCTGCAAGAGCAAGGCGAGCGTGAGGCGCTGGACGCCTGGGCCATCGAGCTGGCCGGTTTTGAGCAGCCGACGCCGCTGCCGTTTGACCGTGCACTGCGCCGTCAGGGCGGTTTTTCCGAGATCGGCGATGTGTATGCCGATCTGGAAGTGACGCAAGGCCGAGCCCTGCGTGAACTGGCCCAGCGTTACCAGTTGACCGTCAACACTCTGACTCAAGCTGCGTGGGCGCTGGTGTTGCAGCGTTACAGCGGTCTGGATGAAGTGCTGTTCGGCGTTACCGTGGCGGGTCGCCCGATCAATCGCCCGGAAATGCAGGACACCGTGGGGCTGTTTATCAACAGCATCCCGTTGCGGATGCGTTTGCCCCGTGCCGGTCAGAACGTCAGCGTGCGTGAATGGCTGCAAGGACTGTTCGAGCACAATCTGGCGCTGCGTGAGCACGAGCATTTGCCGTTGCTGAACATTCAGGCGTGCAGCGCGCTGGAGAAAGGCCAAAACATTTTCGACAGCCTGTTCGTGTATGAAAATGCCCCGGTGGAAAGCGCCGTGGCCAGTGGCGCCGCGCAAATCAACGCCAAGTCAGACAGCGCGCGCACCCACACCAACTACCCGATGACCGTGGTGGTGTACCCCGGCGATGCGCTCGGCTTGCACCTGTCGTACGACAAACGCTTCTTCGACGACGCCACCGCCGAGCGCTTGCTGGCTGACTTCAAGCGCCTGCTGTTGGCCATTGGTGAACATGCCGAGGGCCAGTTCGCAGACCTGCCGGTAGTTGCCCGTGCCGAGTGCGACGCCTTGTTGCAAGCGGGTAACCACACCGCTCGTGACTACCCGCTGGAACAGGGCTATGTGCGCTTGTTTGAAAAGCAGGTGGCGGCCCATCCTGACCAAGTGGTTGCCACCTGCCTTGAGCAACAGTGGACGTACAGCGATCTCGATACCCGCGCCAACCGGCTTGGTTGGGCCTTGATAAGCGTCGGAATTGGCGTTGATCAGCCCGTGGCCTTGCTGACAGAGCGCAGCCTGACGCTGCTCGGCATGATGCTCGGCAGTTTCAAGGCGGGTGCGGCGTACTTGCCGCTGGATCCGCAATTGCCAACCCAGCGTTTGCTCGACCTGCTGCAACTGGGCAAGGTGCCTGCGCTGGTGGCCAGCAGCGCCTGCCGCGATCAGGCTGTGGAGATGTTGGCGCTGCTGGCACCGGCGCAGCGTCCTCAGCTGTTGGTCTGGGACGAGGTGCAGAGCGGTGCCTGTTCAGTCGAACAGCCGGGGATCTATACCGCGCCAAACGCGCTGGCCTATGTGATCTTCACCTCCGGTTCCACCGGCACGCCCAAAGGGGTGATGGTCGAACAGGCGGGCATGCTCAATAACCAACTGAGCAAAAAGCCGTACTTTGACCTCGCCAGCGCTGACGTGATCGCCCAGACCGCCTCGCAAAGCTTCGATATATCGGTGTGGCAGTTCCTCGCCGCGCCGTTGTTTGGCGCCCAGGTCGACATCGTGCCCAACGCCATCGCCCATGATCCGGCGGCCTTGCTGGCCCATGTCGACGCACGCGGCATCAGCGTGCTGGAGAGCGTGCCGTCGCTGATTCACAGCCTGCTCGACGAGGCGCATGGCTCATTGCACAGCTTGCGCTGGATGCTCCCGACCGGCGAAGCCATGCCGCCGGAACTGGCGCGGCGCTGGTTGCAGCGCCACCCGCAGATCGGTCTGGTCAACGCTTATGGCCCCGCAGAGTGTTCGGACGACGTGGCGCTGTTTCGCGTGGATGCAGAGTCGGCGGCCGGGGCTTACTTGCCGATTGGTCTGGCCACCGATAACAACCGTTTGTACGTGCTGGACGGCGGCTTGTCGCCGGTGCCTGCGGGCGTGGTGGGTGAGCTGTATGTCGCCGGCACGGGGGTTGGTCGCGGTTATTTCAGTGACCCGTCGCGCAGTGCGGCGGTGTTCCTGCCCAACCCGTTTGCGCAACAGGCGGGCGAACGGTTGTACCGCACTGGCGATCTGGCGCGGCGCCGGGTCGACGGCCAACTGGAATACGTGGGCCGTATCGATCAGCAAGTCAAAGTGCGCGGTTTCCGCATCGAACTGGGAGAAATCGAATCGCGCCTGCGTGACCTGGATGGCGTGCGCGAAGCCGCCGTTGTGGTGCAGGACGGGCCGACCGGCAAAGCGCTGGTGGCCTTTGTCGTGCCCGACGATGACGCCCGCGACTGGAGCGCATTGCGTGAACACCTCAAGGCCGGGCTAAAAGCCCAGTTGCCCGAGTACATGGTGCCGCTGCAATGGCTGGCCTTGCCCGGCCTGCCGCGCAATGCCAACGGCAAAGTGGATCGCAAGGCGCTCCCAAAGGCCCAAGCGGCAGACTGGCAGCGCGAGGTGATTGCCCCGCAGCCGGGGGTCGAAACCGTGATGGCGGCGATTTGGCAGGAAGTGCTCAAACTGGAGGCGGTGAGCCGCGACGACAATTTCTTCGAGCTGGGTGGCCATTCCTTGCTGGTGGCGCAAGTGGTGTCCCGCGTGCGTCAGCAACTGGCCATTGAATTGCCCCTGAGTAGCCTGTTTGAAACCAGCGTGTTCAGCGAGTTTGCTGCGCGCTGTGCGGCGCAGCCCCGCGCCGTCAGCCAACCGCCGTTGCAACGCTTGGCGGCGGACCATCCCGGTGTGCTGTCTTACGCCCAGCAACGTCAGTGGATCCTTTGGCAACTGGACCCGGACAGCGCCGCGTACAACATCCCGGCAGCGTTGCGCCTCAAGGGCACGCTGCATCGCGACGCTTTGCTGCACAGTTTCAACGACCTGCAAGCGCGTCATGCCACGTTGCGCACCACCTTTGTTCAGGACGGCGAACAGGCCCGTGGCGTGCTGCACGCCCATCTGCCGCTGGCCCTGCGTGAGTTGACGCTGGATAGCGCCGACGCGGCGCAGATCGAGGCGCAGGTGGCCGAAGAAATGCGTCAGCCCTTTGACCTGCGCAATGGCCCGCTGCTGCGGGTGCTGTTGCTCAAGGTCGCGGCCGACGAGCATGTGTTGGTACTGACCGTGCACCATATCGCCGCCGATGGCTGGTCGATGCAGGTGATGGTCGATGAATTCAGTGCGCTGTATCAGGCCCATGTACAAGGGCAGGCAGCCCGGTTGCCAGCCTTGGCCGTGAGCTATGCCGACTACGCGGCGTGGCAGCGTGAGTGGTTGCAAGCGGGCGAGGGCGAGCGTCAGCTCAGCGCCTGGCGCGAGCAACTGGGCACTCACCACACACCGTTGCAACTGCCCAGCGAACTGACTCGCCCGGCGATTCGCAGCGAGCGCGGCGCGCGTCTGGAACTGGCGCTGGAACCGGCGTTGGCCACCGGGCTGCGGCAAGTGGCTCAGCAGCACAATGTGACCCTGTTTATGTTGCTGCTCGCCAGCTATCAGACGCTGCTGCACCGCTACAGCGGCCAGTCGACCATCAATGTCGGCGTGCCCAATGCCGGACGCGGGCGGCTTGAAACGGAAGGCCTGATCGGCTTCTTTATCAACACTCAGGTACTGCGCGCCGAGATCGACGGCCAACAAACCTTTGCCAGCCTGTTGCAGCAGGTCAAGCGCTCGTCGCTGTGGGCACAGGCCCATCAAGACCTGCCGTTCGAGCAACTGGTAGACGCCTTGCAACCCGAGCGTAGCCTGAGCCACAGCCCGCTGTTTCAGGTGCTGTTCAACCATCAGCGGGCCATCGGCGACAGCGTTGAACGGGTGCTCGAAGGGCTGACCGTGGAGCGCATGGACTGGCAGCAGCACACCGCCCAGTTCGACCTGGCGCTGGACACCGAAGAGCAGGGCGAGCATCTGCGCGCCAGCCTGACCTACGCCCGTGACGTGTATGACGCGGCCACCATCGAGCGTCTGGCCGGGCATTGGCTCAATCTGCTGCGCGCCGTGGTCAGTGAGCCGCAGCAGCGAATTGCCGAACTGGGGCTGCTCGACAGCGCTGAACAACTTCGCTTGATCGAACACTGGAACCCGGTGCTGGAACCTCAGGTGCAAAGCCTCAACCTGCATCAGCTGTTTGAAGCACAGGCGGCGCTACAGCCGCAGGCCGTGGCCTTGCGTTGTGCGCACGCGTCCCTGAGCTACGGCGAGCTGAATGCGCAAGCCAACCGGCTGGCGCGCAAACTGCGCGAACTGGGAGTAGGCCCGGACGTGCGGGTGGGCATTGCCACCGAACGGGCGATGCCGCTGGTGGTCGGCCTGCTGGCCATTCTCAAGGCGGGCGGCGCCTATGTGCCGCTCGATCCGCAGTACCCGGCGGAACGCTTGAGCTACATGATTGAAGACAGCGGCATTCACCTGTTGCTGACCCAAGAGCACTTGCTGGAAAACCTGCCGCCACGGGTGGGCGTGCAGACCCTGTGCCTGGAGCATCTGGTGCTGGACGGTTTCAGCGAACAAAACCTTGGCAACCTGACCCACGCCGACAACCTGGCCTATGTGATCTACACCTCCGGCTCTACGGGTCGGCCCAAAGGCGCACTGTTGAGCCACGCCAACGTCACCCGCTTGCTCAGCGCGACACAGGGGTCGTTCAATTTCGGCCCGAGCGATGTGTGGACGCTGTTCCATTCCTACGCTTTCGACTTCTCGGTGTGGGAGTTGTTTGGCGCGCTGTGCACCGGCGGGCGTCTGGTGATCGTGCCGTACTACATCAGCCGTGAGCCGCAGGCGTTTCACCAGTTGCTGTGCGACGAACAGGTGACGGTGCTCAACCAGACACCCACCGCTTTCCGCCAACTGCTGCCGGTTGCCTGCAACAGCCCGCAACCGCTGGCGTTGCGTTGGGTGATCTTCGGCGGTGAAGCGTTGGAAGTGTCCAGCCTGCGCCCGTGGTATGAGCGTTTTGGCAGCCATCAGACCACCCTGGTCAACATGTACGGCATTACTGAAACCACGGTGCATGTGACCTTCCGTGCGCTGAGCCCGAGCGACCTTGATGCCAAGGTGCAAAGCCCGATTGGCCGGCCCCTCAACGACCTCAGCTGGTACTTGCTCGACAGTCAGCTGCAGCCCGTTGCGCAAGGCTGCGCGGGTGAGCTGTATATCGCCGGTGCCGGTCTGGCGCGGGGCTATCACGGGCGTGCCGGGCTGACCGCCGAGCGCTTTGTCGCCAGCCCCTTTATGGCCGGTGAGCGCCTGTACCGCAGCGGCGATCTGGCCCGTCAGCGGGCGGACGGCAATATCGAGTATCTGGGCCGCATCGACCAGCAAGTGAAAATTCGCGGGTTCCGTATCGAGCTGGGTGAAATCGAAGCCTGCCTCAAGCAGCAAATCGGCGTGGCCGAAGCGGTACTCAGCGTGCACCAAGACCAGCTGTGCGCCTACGTGGTGGCGGATCACACGCCGGTCGATCCGCTGCTGTGGCGCGAGCAACTGCGGGCGGCGCTCAAAGTCGACCTGCCGGACTACATGGTGCCGAGCCATTGGCTGCTGCTCGACGAACTGCCCCTGACCGGCAACGGCAAACTCGACCGCAAAGCCTTGCCCCTGCCCGACGCCGAGGTATGGCAGCGACCTTACCGGGCCCCGGAGGGCGAGCTGGAAACCCAACTGGCGGCGATTTGGGCCAGCGTGCTGGGGGTCGAGCGTGTCGGTCGTGACGACAACTTCTTTGAATTGGGCGGGCACTCGTTGCTCGCGGCTCAGGCCAGTGCCCGGGTCGAACTTGAATTGGGCATCGAACTGGCGCTGCGTGCGCTGTTCGAGGCCACTGACTTGCACACCTATGCCGCTTTGGCACAGGCCCAAACGCCTGCGGATAACGCTGTTCGTTTGAGCGCGCTTGAATCGCTGCTCGACGAGATGGAGATCAACTGATGGAAAACGCAACCGCCTGGCGCATTGCCAACCGTTTCGCCAGCCTTGCGCCGCAGCAGCGCCGCGAATTTCTGCAAAAAATGCAGGAGCAGGGCGTCAGTTTTGGTCAACTGCCGATTCCGCCCACCGCACCCGCCAATGAGCCGTGCGAACTGTCTTATGCGCAGCAGCGCCAGTGGTTTTTGTGGCAGCTTGATCCCGAGGGTGCGGCCTACCATATCCCCGCCGCCCTGCGGTTGCGCGGCACGCTCAACGTCGAGGCCTTGCAACAGAGTTTTGACGCGCTGCTGGAGCGTCATCACAGCTTGCGCACCGGCTTCACCGAAGAAGACGGGCAAGTGCGCCAACAGTTGCACGGCTCGACCTTGCGCTTAACGCAGCATGATTTACGCGATCAACCCTCGCCAGAGCGCATGGCCTGTGCGTTGCGTCAGGTCGAGCAGGACATCGCCCAACCTTTCGATCTGCAACACGGCCCGTTGCTGCGCGTCAGCCTGATGCAACTGGACAACGACGATCATGTGCTGGTGTTGACCCTGCACCATATCGTCGCCGATGGTTGGTCGATGGGCGTACTGATCGAAGAGTTCTCTGCGCTCTACGCCGGCCATGCCCAAGGCCGCAGCGCCGAGTTGCCGGCCTTGCCGATTCAATACGCCGACTACGCGCTGTGGCAACGGCGCTGGATGGAGGCAGGCGAGCTGGAGCGCCAATTGGACTGGTGGCGCGCGCAATTGGGCACGGAACAGCCCGTGCTTGAACAGCCCGTGCTTGAACTGCCCGGCGACCGTTCGCGCCCCGCGCAACCGACCCAGCATGGCGCGCGGCTGGACTTTGCGCTTGAGCCCGCACTGGCCAAGGGCTTGATGACGCTGGCGCGCCAACGCGGCGTGACCCCTTTTATGCTGTTGCTGGCCAGTTTTCAGGCGTTGCTGCATCGCTACAGCGGCCAGACCGACCTGCGTATCGGCGTGCCGGTGGCCAACCGCAACCGTGCCGAAACCCATGGCCTTATCGGTTTTTTCGTCAACACCCAGGTACTGCGCGCCGAGCTGGACGGGCGCCTGCCGTTTGCCCGTTTGCTGGAGCAAACCCGCGACCGCTCGCTGGATGCCCAAGGTTATCAGGACGTGCCGTTCGAGCGTCTGGTCAATGCCCTGCAAGGCGAGCGCAGCCTGAGTCACAGCCCTCTGTTTCAGGTGATGTTCAACCACCAGCAAAGTCGTCCCGGCGCGCTGGGCGGGATGCTCGCCGGTCTTGAAGTCGAAAGCCTGGAGTGGCAAGGCCGCACCGCTCAATTCGACCTGCAACTGGACACCCACGAAGAAGGCGAGCGGTTGCTGGCCAGCCTGACCTACGCCACCGACCTGTTTGACGCCGCGCGCATCGACACCCTGGCCCGCCACTGGCGCAACCTGCTGGGCGCGATTGTGGCCAACCCCGAGTGCGCCATTGGCGAGTTGCCGATGCTCTCGGCGGGCGAAAGCGAGGCCACGCTCTATGGCCTCAATGCCACACAACAGGACTATCACGGCCCCGAGTGCGTGCATCTGCATATCGAAGCACAAGCGGCGGCCACCCCGGATGCCTGCGCGCTGGTATTTGCCGGGCAACGCCTGACTTACGCCGAGTTGAATCAGCGGGCCACCCGTCTCGCGCATACATTGCGCGAGCAGGGCGTCGGCCCCGAAGTGCGGGTGGGTATTGCTTGTGAGCGCTCGCTGGAGCTGGTGATCGGTCTGTTGGCGATTCTCAAGGCAGGCGGTGCCTATGTGCCGCTGGACCCGGAATACCCGGCTGAACGTCTTGCCTATATGTTCGACGACAGCGGTATCAGCCTGCTGTTGACTCAAGCGCACCTGCTGGCCGCTTTGCCTGTGCCGGCTGGGCTGGCACACCGGTGCCTTGAGTCGTCAGCCCACTGGCTCAGCGATGTCAGTGCGGACAACCTGACCAACACCGCGTGCGCACAAAACCTGGCCTATGTGATTTACACCTCCGGTTCCACGGGCAAGCCCAAAGGTGCTGGCAACAGTCACGGCGCGCTGTACAACCGTCTGGCGTGGATGCAACAGGCCTATGACCTGACTCCCGAAGACCGGGTGTTGCAGAAAACCCCGTTCAGTTTTGATGTGTCGGTGTGGGAGTTTTTCTGGCCGTTGATGCACGGCGCCACTTTGGTGGTCGCAGCCCCTGGCGCCCACCGCGATCCGCAACAACTGGCGGCCCTGATCGTCGAACAAGCGATCACCACCCTGCATTTTGTGCCGTCGATGCTGCAAGCCTTTATCAGCGCCGACGAAGCCGCTCGCTGTACGTCCTTACAACGCATCGTGTGCAGTGGCGAAGCCTTGCCGATGACCTTGCAGCGCCAGACCTTCAACTGCCTGCCGCAGGCCCGGCTATACAACCTGTATGGCCCGACCGAAGCGGCCATCGACGTGACCCATTGGACCTGCGTAGAAGAGGGCCGCGACAACGTGCCGATTGGCCGCCCCATCGCCAACCTGCGCACCTATATCCTCAGCCCCGAATTACGGCCCTTGCCCAGCGGTGCGATCGGCGAGCTTTACCTGGCTGGTGCCGGGCTGGCGCGGGGTTACCATGCCCGTCCGGCGCTGACCGCCGAGCGCTTTGTGGTTGATCCATTTGGCCGTGGTGAGCGTTTGTACCGCACCGGCGATCTGGCCCGCTATCGTGCCGATGGCGCCATCGAGTACTGCGGGCGAATTGATCACCAAGTAAAAATCCGTGGCTTGCGCATCGAACTGGGCGAAATCGAAGCGCGCCTGCAAGAACACCCGCAGGTGCAGGAAGCCGTGGTGTTGGCGCTGGGCAACCAGTTGGTCGCTTATCTGGTGCCGGTCGAGGCCGTGCTTGATCTGCCGGCATGGCGCGAAGCACTCAAGGCGCACCTGCTGCACACCTTGCCCGACTACATGGTGCCGACGCACCTGATGTTGATCGACCACATGCCGCTCAGCCCCAACGGCAAACTGGACCGCAAGCAATTACCGAGCCCTGAGGTCAGCGTCAGCCAGCGTGTTTTTGAAGCGCCACGCAGCGACAACGAGCGGCAACTGGCAGCCATTTGGCAAGACGTGCTGGGTGTCGAACAGGTCGGTCGGCAGGACAACTTCTTCGAGCTGGGCGGGGATTCGATCATCTCCATTCAAGTGGTCAGCCGCGCCCGTCGCGCCGGTTTGCGCTTGCAGCCCCGCGACCTGTTTCAACAACCGACACTGCACGCACTGGCCGCTGTGGTCAGCCAGCAGGCCGCGCCGCAGATTGCCCAAGGCCCCGTCGTGGGTACGCAAACCCTGACCCCGGTGCAGCAGTGGTTTTTTGCCAACCAGACCGTGCAGCCCCAACACTGGAATCAGTCGGTGTTGCTGGACGTGCGCCAACCGTTGGACTTGCTGCGCCTGCAAACCGCGCTGCAACGAGTGCTGGCACAGCATGATGCCCTGCGGTTGCAATTCCGCCAGCAGGACGGGCAGTGGACGGCGCGCTATGTGCCACTGGACAGCGCCGCCGCCACGGATGTGCTGTGGACGGCGCAGGTGCAAAGCGACGACACCTTGCAAGGGCTGTGCGATGAAGCCCAGCGCAGCCTCTCGCTGCACGACGGCCCGTTGCTGCGCGCCGTGCTGATCGACCATGAAAACGGCGGTCAGCGGTTGTTGTTGGTGATCCACCATTTGGTGGTCGATGGCGTGTCGTGGCGGGTGCTGCTCGAAGACCTGCAAGCAGCCTACGCCGATCAGGCGTTACCGGAAAAAACCAGCGCCCTGCAAGACTGGGCGACGCAACTGAGCGCCTACGCCAGCAGCGAACAACTGGCGGCAGAGCTTGAGTGGTGGCAGCAGCAGTTGAACGACGTCAGCGGCGCGTTGCCCGATGCCCGTGCAAACGGCAGTCAGGCGCTGCGTCATCGGCAGGTGGTCAGCCTCGGTCTGGACCGTGAGCAGACCCGCCACTTGCTGCAACACGCACCGGCAGCGTACCGCACGCAGGTCAACGACCTGTTGCTGACGGCGCTGGCCCGCGCCCTGTGCGACTGGAGTGGCGAGGCGTCAGCGCTGATTCAACTCGAAGGCCACGGCCGTGAAGACGTCTTTGAAACCCTCGACCTGACCCGCACCGTGGGGTGGTTTACCAGCTTGTTCCCGGTCAAATTGACCCCGGCGGCGGACATGGCCGCCTCGATCAAGTCGATCAAACAGCAATTGCGCGACATTCCCGGCAAAGGCCTGGGCTTTGGCGTGTTGCGCTTTCAGGGCGATGCCGAGGTGCAAGCCAGCCTGGCGGCGTTACCCGCGCCCCGTGTGACGTTCAACTACCTGGGGCAGTTCGATCAGAGCTTCAGCGACGACGCGCTGTTTGTTCCGGCACAGCAGGCCAGCGGCGCGGCGCAAAGTCTGGACTCACCGTTGGCCAACTGGCTGTCGGTGGACGGTCAGGTGTTTGGCGGCGAACTCAAACTGGACCTGAGCTTCAGTCAGGACTGTTTCGACAAGCCCGTGATTGAAGCGCTGGCGGCGGCTTTTCAAGCGCACTTGCAGGCGCTGGTGGCGCACTGCATTGACCCGCAACACAGCGGCGTGACCCCGGCCGACTTCCCGCTGGCCCGCCTGACTCAGGCCCAGCTCGATCAACTGCCGGTCACGCCTCGCCAGATTGAGGATGTGTATCCGCTGTCACCCATGCAAAACGGCCTGCTGTTTCACAGCCTGTATGAGCCGCAGGCGGGGGCTTACGTCAATCAACTCAGCGTTGAAGCCACCGGCCTGGACGCTGCCCGTCTGGCACGCGCCTGGCAAGCCACGCTGGATGCCCACCCGATCTTGCGCAGCGGTTTCCACTGGCCGCAAGGGGCCAGCGAACCGCTGCAACTGGTGCAGCGTTCATTGCAATTGCCGCTGACCGTACTCGACTGGCGCGGCCGAGCCGATCAGACCGCCGAACTGGAATTGCTGGCCCGCAGCGAGCGCTTGCAATTTGACCCAGCCCACCCGCCGTTGCTGCGTCTGGCGCTGGTGCGCCTCGACGAACAGCGCCAGCAATTGATCTACACCCACCACCATTTATTGCTGGATGGCTGGAGCAACGCCTTGCTGCTGGGCGAGGTGCTGCAGCGCTATGCCGGCGTCGAGGTGGCCCCTCATCAAGGCCGCTTCGCCGATTACATCGGTTGGTTGCAAGAGCAGGACGCACAGGCGGATGAAGCCTTCTGGCGCGCGCAGTTAGCGACGCTGGAGAACCCGACCCTGCTGGCCCAAAGTCTTCCCCATACGCTTTCGGACAACAGCGCTTACGCCGATCATCGGCAGGTGTTCGATGCCGCGAGCAGCGAGGCGTTTAACCGCTTTGCCCGCCAGCACAGCATCACCCTCAACACCTTGGTACAAGGCGCATGGGCGCTGTTGTTGCAACGTTACAGCGGTCAGCACACCGTGGTGTTCGGTGCCACGGTGTCAGGCCGCCCGGTGGACCTGCCGGGGGCTGAAACCCAGCTGGGCCTGTTTATCAATACCCTGGCGGTGATCACTCGCCCGCAGGCGGCCGAAAGCGTGGCCCAGTGGCTGGGCCGCTTGCAGGCGCACAACCTTGAACTGCGCGAGCATGAATTCAGTGCCCTGAGCGATGTACAGCGCTGGGCCGGTCGTGCGGGCGAGCCGCTGTTCGACAGCCTGCTGGTGTTTGAAAACTTCCCGATCAGCGAGGCCTTGCAGCAAGGCGCACCGGACGGTTTGAGCTTCTCGCTGCCGGACAATCATGAGCGCACCAACTACCCGCTGACATTGGCGGCGGTCAGCGAAGGTCAACTGAGCCTGACCTGGAGCTTTTTGCTCAGCCATTTCGAGCCGACCGCCATTGCTCGCATGAGCGAGCATCTGGCCTGCCTGCTGCACGCTATGGTGGCCGCGCCGCAGGTCAGTCTCGGGCAATTGCCGCTGTTGAGCGCTGTGGAGCAAACCCGCCAACTGCACGACTGGAACCCCGCGCCGGGGGCCGTCACCGAGCAGTGCGTGCATCAGCTGATCGAGGCGCAAACCGCGACCCGGCCCGAGGCGCTGGCGCTGATGTTTGATCACGCGCAGTTCACCTACGCTGACCTCAACCAGCGTGCCAACCGTCTGGCTCATCGCCTGCGAGAGCTGGGTGTTGGCCCTGAGGTGCGGGTCGGTCTGGCAGTGGAACGTTCACCGCAGATGATTATTGGCCTGCTGGCGATTCTCAAGGCGGGGGGCGCCTATGTGCCGCTCGACCCGGCTTACCCGGCCGAGCGCCTGAGCTATTTGATGCAGGACAGCGGCATTGCGCTGTTGCTCAGCCAGTCATGGCTGCGCAATACCGTGCCACAGATCGACGGCTTGCCGGTGCTGGAACTGGACCGCGAAGCGGTGGGGCATCTGCCCTCAAGCAACCCGGTCAACCTGACCGATGCCCGCAATCTGGCCTACCTGATTTACACCTCTGGCTCCACCGGCCGGCCCAAAGGCGTCAGCGTCGCCCACGGCCCGCTGGCCATGCATTGCTTGTCGATTGGCGCGCTGTACGGCATGACCCCGGACGACCGCGAACTGCAATTTGCCTCCATCAGCTTTGACGGTGCCCACGAGCGCTGGTTGACCCCGCTGGTGTTCGGCTCGGCGCTGATGCCCCGTGACGATGAAGTCTGGAGCGCGCAACGCACCTGCGAAGAGATCCAGCGCCACGGCATCACCATTGCCTGCTTTACTCCCAGCTACCTGCTGCAGATGGCCGATTACATCGGCGAAGCGGGGCGCACTCTGCCGATTCGTTCGTACACCGTAGGCGGTGAAGGCATGCCCAAACATGCCTTTGATGAAGTGCAGCGGGTGTTGCAGCCGCCGCGCATCATCAACGGCTACGGCCCGACCGAAACCGTGATCACGCCGCTGATCTGGTGCGCGTACCCCGACACGCAATTTGATTCGGCGTTTCTGCCCATCGGCCGTCCGGTCGGCGAGCGCAGCGCCTATGTACTCGACGCCAACCTGCAACTGCTGCCGGTGGGGGTTGCCGGTGAGCTGTACCTGGGTGGCGAAGGCATCGCCCGGGGCTACCACCAGCGCCCGGAGCTGACCGCCGAACGCTTTGTACCCGACCCGTTTGTACCGGGTGCGCGGTTGTATCGCAGTGGCGATCTGGCGCGGCTGCGTGAAGACGGTGTGGTGGAGTATCTGGGGCGCATCGACCAGCAAGTGAAGATTCGCGGTTTCCGCATTGAACTGGGCGAAATCGAAGCCTGCCTGCTGGAGCATGAGGGGGTGCGCGAAGCCTTTGTGGTGGATCGTGATGGCCCGGTCAGCCGGCAATTGGCGGGCTATATCGTGGCCCGCGATCCGTTGGCCGACGAGGCCCAACTGCGCGAAGCCTTGATCGCCCACCTGCGCAGCCGCTTGCCCGCGCACATGTTGCCGGCGCATCTGATGTGCCTGGCGGCATTGCCGCTGACCCCCAATGGCAAGCTCGACCGGCAGGCACTGCCTGAACCCGAAGCCAATCGTCAGGTGGCGGATCGGGTGCCAGCGGCGACACCGGCTGAGGTGTTGCTGGTGGGCATCTGGCAGGAACTGCTGGGGCTGGACACGATTGGTGTGACCGAAAACTTCTTTGAGCTGGGCGGCGACTCGATCATCTCGTTGCAAGCGGTGAGCCGTGCCGGGGCATGCGGGCTGGCCTTTACCCCCAAGCAATTGTTTGAGACGCAGACCATCCGTGGGTTGGCCGCCGTGGCAGTCAATGCCGAGCCGCAAGCGCAGGCCCGCGTGGCCACCGCGCCGTTTGCGCAGGTGCCGGTGACGGTACAAGTGGATCGCAGCGAGCTGGATGACCTGTACCCGCTGTCGCCGATGCAACAGGGCATGTTGTTCCACTGCATCGAGTCGCCGGAACTGAACCTCTATGTCAACCAGCTCAGCGTGGCGGTGGAGGGCTTGCAGGTCGAGCGTTTCCGCGCGGCCTGGGACACACTGCTGGCACGCCACGAAGTGCTGCGCGCCGCCTTTATGTGGCGTGACGGTTTGGCTGATCCGCTGCAAGCGGTGTATCGACACGCACAGTTACCGATTGTTGAACTGGACTGGCGTGATCACACGGCCCCCGAGGCTGCGCTGCTGGCGTTGGCCGCAGACGATCAGGCCCGTGGCTTTGATCTGAGCTGCCCGCCGCTGATGCGCTTTACTCTGGTGCGTCTGGGCGACAACCAGTTCCAGATGATCTGGACCTACCATCACCTGTTGCTGGACGGCTGGAGTGCCTCGCGCCTGCTGGGTGAAATGCTGCGCCTGTATGGCAAGCAACGCCTGCCGGAACTGACCGGGCGCTATGGCGACTATATCGACTGGTTGCAGCGTCAAGACGCGAGCAGCGCCGAAGGCTTCTGGCGTGAACGTTTGAGCGGACTTGAAACACCGACGATTCTGGCCAATGCGGCCAATACCGAGGGCAGCGGCCACGGGGTGTTGTACAGCTACCTGGACAGCGACGCGACACGCGGTTTGCAGCGCTTTGCCAGCAGTCAGCGGGTCACGCTTAACACGCTGATTCAGGGCGCATGGCTGCTGCTGTTGCAGCGTCACACCGGGCAGCGCAGCGTGGCTTTCGGCGCAACCGTGGCCGGGCGACCGACCCAGCTGGCCGGAGCGCAGGACATGCTCGGGCTGTTTATCAATACCTTGCCGGTCATCCAGACCCTCGACCCGCAGCAAGCGCTGGGAGACTGGCTGCGTCAGTTGCAGGCCTACAACCTGGCGATTCGCGACTTCGAACACACACCGCTGGCGGACATTCAGCGTTGGGCCGGGCAGGGCGGCCAAGGGCTGTTCGACAGCATTATCGTGTTCGAAAACCATCCGGTTGACCGCGCCTTGCGCGGTGAGCAGGACGGCGAATTGACGTTTGCCGAAGTCGGCAGTGGCGGCGTGACCAACTTCCCGATGGACTTGATGGTCAGCGCTACCGAGCAAGGGCTGGAGGTGGAATACCTGTACCTGCGTGAACGCTTTACAGCCGAGCAAGTGGAGCGTATTCGTGCCCAGCTGGAAGGCCTGCTGGCGCAATTGCCGCTGGACGCCGCGTGCCTGATCGGTGATATCGGCCTGCCGGCGCCACAGGTTCAATTGCCGCAGGACACCGCGCCTGTGCGTGATCTGCTGCACAGCTTTGCGGCGCAGGTGGTGCGCCAACCCCAGGCCCCGGCGTTGCTCTGTGACGGCCGCGAACTGAGCTATGCCGCGCTTGACGCTCAAGCCGATGCGCTGGCGATGCAGTTGCAGGCGCAGGGTATTGGCCCAGAGCAAATAGTGGCGGTGGCCTTGCCGCGCTCCGAACAGACCATCGTGGCCTTTTTGGCGGTGCTCAAGGCCGGTGCGGCGTACCTGCCGCTGGATCTCGATTACCCGGCCGAGCGCTTGGGCTTCATGCTCGACGACTCGGGCGCGAGCCTGCTGCTGTGCAACAGTGATGTGGATCAGCGTGTCCGCTTTAGCGCGGATACGCCGCGTCTGTTGCTGGATCAACTCACCGACCTTCAGGGCAAGCCGCAGCGAGTCCAGGCACTGGCCGGGCAGCTGGCGTATCTGATTTACACCTCCGGTTCCACCGGCCAGCCCAAAGGTGTTGCGGTGGCCCGCGAGCCGATTGCGCGGCATTGTCAAGGCATCATTGATCTGTATGAACTGACCTCGGCCAGCCGCGAGCTGCACTTTATGTCGTTCGCCTTCGACGGCGCTCAAGAGCGCTGGCTCAGTGTGCTGTTGGCGGGGGGCAGTTTGGTGATTCGCGACGACACGCTGTGGACGCCGGAGCAGACCTTGCAGGTCTTGCATGAGCACCGGGTGACGGTGGCGTGCTTCCCGCCGGCCTACTTGCAACAACTGGCCGAAGTGGCGCTGACACAGGGCACGCCACCTGCGGTTCATACCTACTGCTTTGGCGGCGATGCGGTGCCGGACGCCAGCTTTGAGCTGGTCAAGCGAGCGCTGCAACCTCAGCGTCTGATCAATGGCTATGGCCCGACTGAAACCGTGGTCACGCCGTTGCTCTGGCGTGCCGAGGTGACTGAATGCTGCGAGGCGGCGTACGCGCCGATTGGCCGCAGCGTCGCCGGGCGTGGCGTGTATGTGCTGGACGCCGACATGAATCCGTTGCCGGTGGGCGTCAGCGGCGAGTTGTATCTGGGCGGTGAGTGCCTGGCCCGTGGTTATCACCGCCAGCCAGGGTTGAGTGCCGAGCGCTTTGTGCCCGATCCGTTCAACGCCCAAGGCGGGCGCATGTACCGCACCGGAGATCGGGTGCGCCTGCGCGAGTGCGGCTTGGTCGATTACCTGGGGCGACTGGATCAGCAAGTGAAAATTCGTGGCTTCCGGATCGAACTGGGTGAAATCGAAGCGCGCTTGCGTCAATGCGAGGGCGTGCAGGATGCCGCGGTCAAGGTGCTGGAAGGTGTCACCGGCAAACAGTTGGTGGGCTATGTGGTGGCGGCCCCGAATGCCGGACTGGAGCGGGTGCTGAAAGAACACCTGCAAGGTCAATTGCCGGATTACATGGTGCCGACGCAGATCGTTGTGCTGGCCCGTTTCCCGCTGTCGGCCAACGGCAAGCTCGACCGTCGGGCCTTGCCCGAGCCGCAGCTTGCGCAGGGTCAGTACCGGGCACCGCGTAACGCGCTGGAACACGCCTTGGCCGTTATCTGGCAAGAGGTGTTGGGGCTGGAGCAGGTGGGCATCGACGATAACTTCTTCGAACTGGGCGGTGACTCTTTGCAGGTGCTCAAGGTGATTTCACGGGTGCGCAATCAGCCGCAGCTGGGTATCAGCTTGAAACTGCGCGATCTGATGCAAAAACCCTGTATTGCCGAACTCAGCGGTTTTGAGCCGCTGATCAGTGCGCAGGCACCTGATCCCTTGTTGGCCCTCAACAGCCGGGTCAACCATGTGCCGCCGTTGTTCTGTCTGCACGCCGGCTTTGGCACGGTGTTCGATTATGAGCCGCTGGCGCGTCGACTTGACGGGCGCCGCAGCGTCTATGGCGTGCAATGCCGCATGTTGCTCGACCCGCAGTGGCAGGACGACTCATTGCAGGCAATGGCGCAGGCATACGCTGAACGCATTCGCCAGCAACAGGCCAGTGGGCCGTATCACCTGCTGGGTTGGTCGTTGGGCGGGGCGTTGACCCTGTTGGTGGCGCAAGCGCTGGAGGCCCAGGGCCAGACCGTTGCGTTTGCCGGCTTGGTCGACAGCTACGTGGCGGGCACCGCGCAAGCCAGTGATGAGCGCGAAGACTTGCAGGATTTCTTGCGTTTTGTGCTGGGGCTGTCGCAAGACGAAGCGCAGACAGTGGTGGACGAAACGGGGGCCGAAGAGGCCATTGCCGCAGCAATGGCCAAGCCGCGCAGCCAACTGGGCGAACACGGGCTGCTGGATGCGGCCGAATTGAGCCAGATATTCGCCGTGGGCACCCGCCTCAAGCAATTAGCGTTGGGGCAATGCGCCTTGCCGCACACACGAGTGGCGGCGCACCACTGGTGGGTAGCCGGGCGTGAAGACGAACGTCGGGTGCATGCGGCGCAAATCGGCGCGGGTGCCAGTCATGGTGTGTTGAGCGGCGGGCATTACGACCTGCTGCGTAACACGACCTTACTGGGGGAGTTGGATGACTTATTGGCTGTACACGCGGTTGAACGTCAATCCTCGTAGCCGCTGACGAGGCACGAAGGCTGCGAACGGGCAACGCCTGTAAATCCGTAGCCTTCTGTTCGTCTGATACACAGAGGTGCTGGATATACGACGGCTGCGCCGCCGGACGCAGCCTCGCAGAGCTCGTCAGCTGCTACGGAGTGTGTGTTATTGGACGAACGCTCTGCTGTTGTAGCCGTTGACGAGTAGAACGAGGCTACGTTCGACGATGCAATCGTCGCAAACGCTATGAGCACGGTGTGGCAGGTAGCACCGTTTACGACGGCTGCGCCGCCGATCGCAGCCTTCGTGCCTCGGCAGCGGCTACAGGATGTGTGTTATTGGACGTACGCTCTGCTGTTGTAGCCGTTGACGAGTAGCACGAGGCTACGTTCGACGATGCAATCGTCGCAAACGCTAAGAGCACGGTGTGGCAGGTAGCACCGTTTACGACGGCTGCGCCGCCGATCGCAGCCTTCGTGCCTCGGCAGCGGCTACAGGATGTGTGTTATTGGGCGCACAGCTCTGCTGTTGTAGCCGTTGACGAGTAGAACGAGGCTACGTTCGACGATGCAATCGTCGCAAACGCTAAGAGCACGGTGTGTCAGGCAAGCACCGTTTACGACGGCTGCGCCGCCGATCGCAGCCTTCGTGCCTCGGCAGCGGTTACAGGATGTGTGTTATTGGACGCACAGGTCTGCTGTTGTAGCCGTTGACGAGTAGAACGAGGCTACGTTCGACGATGCAATCGTCGCAAACGCTAAGAGCACGGTGTGCCAGGCAGCACCGGATTGAATGGTTTTACGACGGCTGCGCGCTGCATTGAATACAAGGAAATCGAAATGTCGGTATTACCCGAACTGGAAGCGTTTTTGGAACTGGCTGAATTCAGCCGCATGACTGGCAAGAGCCAGCCGATGCATGAAATGACCCCGGCACAGGCCCGCAGCGAGTTTGAACTCAGCTCGCCCGTGTTTGACGTGCCGGTGCCCGAGATCGACAGCTACGACGTGCGTATCCCGGCGCGGGACAACGTCAGCCTGGCGGCGCGGCTGTATCGGCGCCCCGATCTGGAGATCAACCCCTTGCCGGTGGTGGTGTACTTCCACGGCGGTGGCTATGTGATCGGCAGTCTCGACAGCCATGATGCCTTGTGCCGCCGGTTAACCGCAGCGGGGCAGTTTGCCGTGATGGCCGTGGAGTACCGTCTAGCTCCGGAGTGGGTGTTTCCCACCGCCGTGCATGACGCCTGCGATGCGGTCAACTGGCTCCTGCGTGACGGCGCCAAACATGGGCTGGATGCATCGCGGGTGGCCTTTGCTGGTGACAGCGCGGGCGGCACCTTGAGTACCGTCTTGTCGATTCTGGCAGTGCGAGACCCGCAGGAAGTGGCCATCGTACCGCGTGCGCAAGTGCTGCTGTATCCGGTAACCGATGGCAGCTGCAAGCGCGCCTCCCATGCCGCGTTTGCAGAAGGTTACTTGCTGGAAACCGCGAGCATGGACTGGTTCTATCGACACTACACCCGTCATGAAGCTGACCTGCATGACTGGCGCATCTCGCCGTTGCTGGCGCCAGACCTGAGCGGGTTGGCCCCGGCGCTGGTCTACCTGGCAGGGTATGACCCGTTGTATGACGAAGGGTTGGCGTATGCCGACAAACTCATGGCGGCGGGCAATACGGTGTTGTTGCTGCAAGAACCCGGCATGACCCACGACTTCATGCGCATGAGCGGGCTGCTGGAGGAAGTGGCAGGCATTCATGGGCGGGTGGCGGGGTGGCTGGATGAGCAGCTGCTGAAGCCGTAATTACACAAAGCGCGACAGTTCGTGAGCGCTGTCGCTGCCAATCAGAAGCCACAACAGAATTCGGGCCTTGCGCGGGCACAAGCACCCACCCATGTGCAGGCCCTTGTTGATCAGATCGATTTCGCCGCCCTTGAATCCATAAGTATCGGATGCGGTCGACCCGGCACCACAGCGTGTGCTGACGATAATGGGCATTTGAGCGGCAATCGGTTCAAGCACGGTGCTCCATTGCTCGCTGACGTGCCCCGCACCAAACCCTGCGATGACCAAACCCTCATAACCCAGCGGTACAAGCTGCTCAACAAGAGTGGTGTCGGCCGAGAGTACGGCTTCGAGCAGGGCGACTTTTTGCGTCGTGCGCACGGGCCAGGGCACCGTTTTGCGGGCAGCGGCAGGCCTTGAAAAGTGGACGCGATGTTCGATGATCATTCCCGCAGGGCCGACGTTGGGTGAGGCAAAAGCCTGCAAGGCCAGGCTGTGGGTTTTACGAACGGTCAGGGCTTGATGTATTTCTGCATTCATCACCACCAGTACACCCCGTTTTGCGCTGTCTTCACTCAGGGCGACGCGGCAGGCATCCAGCACGTTAGCCCGGCCGTCTGCACCGGGTTGGTCGGCTCCGCGCATGGCACCGGTCAGCACTAAGGGCTGGTCGAGGTCCCACAGGTACTCAAAAAAAGTGGCCGTCTCTTCCAGCGTATCGGTGCCCTGAGTGATCACCACGCCTTGCGCGCCTTGTGCGACCTGACGTTTGGCCCAGCTCAAAACGGTCAGCAGGAAGTCAAAGTCCATCGATGCACTGGGGAGCAGGCTCAGGCTTTCGACATGCACATCTGCCAGCTCTTTGAGCGCTGGGGTTGAAGCCAACAAGGCTTCGCCGCCAAGAACGGGTGTGATGCCTGCGCCAGGCGTGGTGCGTTGCATGCTAAGGGTGCCACCCAAGGTGGCAATGGACATTTTTGCTCGCAACATGTTCGTTCTCACAGGTCAGCGGCGTGGCAGGCATAACCTGCCACGCAGGGTGATTAACGCTTATCCAATCAGTACGCCGATCAGGGGGATAATCAGCAAGGTGCTGATCGCCATCGACAGGACATTACCAATATAAGGGTGCAGGTATGAAGGCAGCCGCTGGGCGATGGCGCACGCCAGTGGCGGGGCTATCAAAGCGCCCAGTACCGCACTGCACAGCATGACACTGGCGCTGCCACCATAGGTCAACACGGCAGCGGGCACCACTGAGACCAGTGGCACGTAAGTGGGATACCAGCCGCGCTTTCGCCATTGATGACGCCACACAATGATCCCGACCAACGAGGTCAAGGCTTGAGCGGCGACCATGTGCAGCAGCAGGCCCGAACCATAGGCAGGGCTGAGCGGGTTCAATGCGCACGCGATCAATACACCTGCCAGCATGCCCAGGCTGGCCCACTCATTGCCAAAGAACGGGGCTTCGGAAAAGTCTGCCAGAACGCGGCGTATCGTCCAGATCACCCCGTAGTCAGGCGCTTTTTCGGAAATAGCAGGCGGGTCTGCTGTCACGTGCGGCCGGGGGCTGACCAGAGCTGGAACAGCACGGCACAGCACAAAGGCCAAGACGCTGCCCACCGCCATGCCCAGTACATTACCGACCACTACGGGCAGGCCAAGCGGCAAGCACACAAAGTTGACGATGAGCAAGCACGCCGGTGTGACCAGCAAGGCACCGAGGATTGCCCCGTTGATCGTGACTTTCCAGCCGCCGCCAAAGAACAGCACCATGGCGGCAGGCAGTGACACAAAAGCGGCAAAGGTGGGTTGCCACGTGTCTGCGGTCAGGGTCCAGCCCCACAGCGCATTGCTCAGTAATAGCCCCAGCAGCGAACTACTGACCAGCCAAGGCCATAGGCCTGTGCCGTAGCAGATGCTAAAACCTTGCCACGCCCCTGCGTAACGGCTGGCCCAGTAACCCAACGCACCGCCGAGCAACAGGCCCAGCGACGCGAGTTCATGCTTGTAAAAGGCTACTTCACTGATGTCACCGAGCACCCAGCGCAACCAGGCCAAGGGTGAAGGCAGGCTCGCCATCATGTCGTTGTAACCGGGCCAATAGCCTGCACCGTTGTTTGAGTAGTTCAATGCGACCCATGTGGTCGCCAGCGCCACCATCAATACAGTGACAATCCACAGGGTCAGTAAACGAGAGGGCGATACAGAGGGGGCTTTCTCAGATAAGGATTGCATGGTTGCACCCCCATCAACGCGGCAAGCAAGGATGCTGGTGATAACCGAGCATCGACTCATATACATCCACCCGTCGGTCGCGGCACAAATCGTTCAAATTGTTCCAGATCGGCGCGCTGCGGGCGGTCGACAAGTCTATGTCGGCGTAGAGAATCGTTTGCTCATCGGCGGGTGCGACTTCGCCGATAGGCCAGCCATTGGTGCCGGCAATCAGCGAGCACCCCAGATAACGCTCGCCTTGTTCTTCGCCGATACGGTTGGCGGCGGCGATAAACACATTATTAACGTGGGCTGCGGTCATCGTCAGATAGGACGCCATGCATTTTCCGGCGTTATCGAACAGCGGCGGGGGTGTCCAGACCCAGTTGTTGAGACTGCAAATAATGTCGGCGCCTTGCAGGCTCAGCAGGCGCGGCACTTCGGGAAACCAGATGTCCCAACAGATCAGCAGGCCGATACGCCCGATGGGTGTTTCGAACACAGGAAAGCCGAGATCGCCGGGTGTGAACCAGAGTTTTTCCTTGTTCCATAAATGGGCTTTGCGGTACTTGCCGATAAATCCGTCCGGGCCGAGCAGAACAGCGGTATCGAACAACTGCATACCCTCCTGCTCGGCCAGCCCTGCGACCAGATACACCTGATGTTGCCTGGCAAAGTCGATCCAGGCACGCACGCTTGGGCCATCAGACACCACCTCGGCATGCTTGAAAGCATCCTGACGGCTGGAGAACAGGTAGCCGGTGTTTGCCAGTTCCGGCAGCACAATCAGATTCGCCCCGTTTTTGGCGGCTTGCTGGGCCAGTTGCAGGCTGTTTTGCAGATTGGTTTGGCAGTGTTGTGTACCCACTTGTGGGTCGAACTGCACAACGGCAATACGTACGGGACTGATAGCTGGGTTCATCGCTGACACCTCTTGTTGTTATATGGCCCCAGGTTGCAGGGCACATCAGTAAGAAGAATTGTCAGCTCAGAGGTCTATCCGTAAGTTCTAATCCTGATGTAGTACGTTGCTCGATATTGTGCGAGTTGTATCTGATGGACTACAGCCTGGCTGCGCATGCAGTTCCTGTAGCCGCTGACGAGGAACGAAGGCTGCGATCGGTTTGGTGCGTCAATGCGCAAAACCTGTGTGTGGCCAGCGTGATTTAAGGGGGCTGATAGATCAAAAGCCAGGTCAACAGATCGCGCAAGATCCCGAGATCCGTAGCAGTTGACGAGCTCCGCGAGGCTACGTCTTCTGAATACCGGATCCATCTGGCAAACACCAATACCGCAGCATTCATCAGCTTCCAGGCACATTAATCGTCAGGTATCTAAAAATGTGTCGATACCTATGCCCGGAGGGAGAGGGTTAGAACGGCCTTTTCAGGGCCTTAGATCGAACCTATCTGCGCAATCAACCACACATTGGCCGTGCTGATCACGGCAAACAGAAACCACGCCAATAACCGTGTTGGCAGGCGGTTGGCAAACGGCCCCATCAGTTTTTTATCGCTGGTCATGCGGATCAACGGGTACAGCGCGAAGGGCAGTTGCAGGCTGAGAACTACCTGACTGAGGATCAACAGTTTGCCCACGGCATCGTCACCCATCAGCCATACCCCCACAAAGGCGGGTATCAACGCCAGCCCGCGGGTAATCAAGCGCCGCTGCCAGCAGGGTATGCGCAAGTCCAGATAGCCTTCCATGATCACTTGCCCGGCGATGGTGCCGGTGAAGGTCGAGCTTTGTCCGGAGGCCAGCAGCGCCACGCCGAACAAGATGCTGGCCATGGCCCCGCCTACCAGCGGGTCGAGCATGCGGTACGCGTCCTGAATTTCGACAACGTCGGTGTGGCCCGTGTGGTGAAAGGCGGCGGCCGCCAGTATCAAGATCGAGGCGTTGACCAGCAGTGCCAGTGCCAGTGAACCCATGGTGTCGATGCGCGACAGGCGCACGGCGTCCAGTTTGCTGGCGTAGTCCTTGCCCGTCAGGCGGGTTTGCACGATGGAGCTGTGCAGGTACAGGTTGTGCGGCATGACGGTGGCACCAATGATGCCGATGGCGATGTACAGCGGCGCCGCGTCGTTGATGGCTGACAGTGAGGGTTTGAACCCTTGGAACACGTCCGGCCAGTACGGTTTGATCAGCACCAGTTCGACAAAGAAACACGCGACGATGGTCAGTACCAGCGCCAGCATAATGGCTTCCAGGCGGCGGAAGCCTTTGCCTTGCAAGGCCAATATAAGCAAGGTGTCGAAGGCTGTCAGGGCGATGCCGAAGGTCATCGAGCACCCGAGTAACAAGTGAAAGGCCAGTGCACAGCCGAGCACTTCGGCCAGGTCGGTGGCGATGATCGAAATCTCTGCCAGCAGCCATTGCACCCGCGCCGAGCGCTTGCTGTAGCGCTCGCGGCACAGTTGCGCGAGGTCGCGGCCGGTGGCAATGCCCAGTCGCGAACACAGGCATTGCACGGTCATGCCGGCCAGGCTGGCGAGCAGTACGACGAACAGCAGGTTGTAGCCATAGCGCGATCCCGCTTCGATCGCCGTCGCCCAGTTGCCGGGGTCCATGTAACCGATGCTGATCAGCAGGCCCGGCCCGGCAAAGCGCAGAACGCGTTTCCAGAATGGCGCGCTGGGGTCGACAGGGATGCTGCCGCTGACTTCGGGAGGGCAGAAGGGCGCGGTGGCGATTTTCGGCAGGCTGAATTTCAAGCGCGTGCTCCGTTACTGAGGGGCGGGTAAGCGCACGGGCGTGAGCAGCGGTTGGCCGCTGAAGAACGCTTGCAGGTTCAATACCACGAGTTGCACGGTGTCTTGGGCCGCTTGCGGCGACTGTCCGGCGATATGTGGGGTCAAGACCACATTGCTCAGCAGTTTGAGCGCGTCGGGCACGCGCGGTTCGTCATCGAATACATCCAGTCCGGCACCGGCGATGCGGCCTTCGGTCAAGGCTGCAACCAGTGCGTGCGTGTCGACCACGCTGGCACGGCCAATATTGATCAGGTAGCCCTGTGGGCCTAACGCTTCAAGTATCTGCTGGTCTACCAGATGGTGAGTCGCCGGGCCACCGGGGGCAGCCACGATCAGAAAATCTACCGCTGCTGCCAGTTCGCGCACACTGGGCTGGTAGGTGTAGGGCGCATCGGGCCGGGGTTGGCGGTTGTGGTAGCTGACGCTCATGTCAAAGCCGTTGGCGGCACGACGGGCAATGGCCAGCCCCACGGCGCCAAGGCCGACAATGCCCAGCCGCTTGCCTTCAAGGGTAGGGCACATGGGCTTGAGCCATTCGCCACGTCGAACGCTGGCGTCCGCCTGGGGGATGCCGCGCACCAGTGCCAGCAGCAGCGCCATTGCATGGTCAGCAACCGTCGGGGCATTGGCACCCGCGCCATTGGTCACGGTGATTGAGCGATTGCTGGCGGCCTGCAAGTCGACGTGTTCATAACCGGCGCCAATCACGCAAATGATTTTCAAGTGGGGCAGGGCGGCGATTTCAGCGGCGTACAAGCCCAGCGGGCCGCGGGTCAGTACGGCGTCAATACGCTCGCCTTGGGTAGCAATGGCTTCGGCGCGACTGGCCGGGGTCGGCGCGCGAATCAGTTCAAAACCGGCCTGCTCCAGCAGGGGCAAGTAATCGTTTACCGCTTCAACCAGCACCAGCACAACGCGGGACATACCTATCTCCAGCCAAGAAAAGTCGAGAATGGCCTGAGATTAACACTGCTGTCGGCAGCTTTTCCCTGTATCAACTCGATACAAGTACGCTATTTCTGCTTTTTTCAACCGTGTGGCAGTTGGGTCAAGTCTCACGCTGGAGCCAAGCCGGGTCGGCCTGTTACCATTCGCCCTTTGTTTTATCTCCAGTTCGAGACCGCCCATGACCACCGTTCGCACGCGCATCGCGCCATCGCCTACCGGCGACCCTCACGTCGGCACCGCTTACATCGCTTTGTTCAACTACTGCTTTGCCAAGCAGCATGGCGGCGAATTTATTCTGCGTATTGAAGACACCGATCAGTTGCGTTCGACCCGTGAGTCCGAGCAGCAGATCTACGACGCCTTGCGCTGGCTGGGTATTACCTGGAGCGAAGGCCCGGATGTTGGCGGCCCGCACGGCCCGTACCGTCAAAGCGAGCGCAGCGACATCTACAAAAAGTACACCCAGCAACTGGTTGACATGGGCCACGCCTTCCCGTGCTTCTGCACGGCCGAAGAGCTTGACCAGATGCGCGCCGAGCAAATGGCCAAGGGCGAAACCCCGCGTTACGACGGTCGTGCTTTGTTGCTGTCCAAAGAAGAAGTTGCCCAGCGTCTGGCGGCAGGCGAACCCCACGTGATCCGCATGAAAGTGCCGACCGAGGGCGTTTGCGTGGTGCCTGACCTGCTGCGTGGTGACGTTGAGATCCCGTGGGATCGCATGGACATGCAAGTGCTGATGAAGACCGACGGCTTGCCGACGTACTTCCTGGCCAACGTGGTCGATGACCATTTGATGGGCATCACTCACGTATTGCGTGGCGAAGAATGGCTGCCGTCGGCACCCAAGCTGATCCTGCTGTACGAATACTTTGGCTGGGAACAGCCGCAGCTGTGCTACATGCCGCTGCTGCGTAACCCGGACAAGAGCAAGCTGTCCAAGCGCAAGAACCCGACATCGGTCACGTTCTACGAGCGCATGGGTTTTATGCCCGAAGCAATGCTCAACTACCTGGGCCGCATGGGCTGGTCGATGCCGGACGAGCGCGAGAAGTTTTCGTTGCAGGAAATGGTCGATAACTTTGACCTCAGCCGTGTGTCGCTGGGCGGGCCTATCTTTGACGTCGAGAAGCTGTCGTGGTTGAACGGTCAGTGGTTGCGTGATTTGCCGCTGGACGAGTTCGCCAGCCGCGTTCAGCAATGGGCCCTCAACCCTGAGTACATGATGAAAATCGCACCGCTGGTGCAGGGCCGTGTCGAAACGTTCAGCCAGATTGCCCCGCTGGCCGGGTTCTTCTTCTCGGGTGGCTTGCAGCTGGATGCCAAGCTGTTTGAGCACAAGAAGCTGTCCAACGAGCAAGTGCGTCAGTTGATGCAATTGATCTTGTGGAAGCTGGAGAGCTTGCGTCAGTGGGAAAAAGACGCCATCACCGGCTGTATTCAGACGGTGGTTGAGTCTCTTGAGTTGAAGCTGCGCGATGCGATGCCGCTGATGTTCGCTTCGATCACGGGTCAGGCCAGCTCGGTGTCGGTACTGGACGCGATGGAGATTCTGGGGCCGGACCTGACCCGCTTCCGTCTGCGTCAGGCGCTTGACCTGCTGGGTGGCGTGTCGAAGAAAGAAAACAAAGAGTGGGAAAAGCTGTTCAACGCAATCGGCTGATACGCGTTGAAACACCCGTAGCAGCTGCCGCAGGCTGCGTCCGGCGGCTTAGCCGTCGTAAGTTCTAATTCCGGAGTTTTACTGAAAGTCCGCGAGTTCAGGGTTTACGATCGCTGCGCAATCGGACGCAGCCTGCGGCAGCTGCTACGGGTGAGTAGGTCTGCGAAAGTCCGTGTTTTCGGGGGTGTGAGGGTAAGTGGTTGTTCTCACGATGATTTTTTTCAAAAAACTTTGAAAATAAGTTTGACAGCCTACCGATCCGGTCTTAATATGCGCCCCGTCCACACAGCAACACGCAACACTGACTGTTTGGGGCTATAGCTCAGCTGGGAGAGCGCTTGCATGGCATGCAAGAGGTCAACGGTTCGATCCCGTTTAGCTCCACCAAATTTACAGTTCAATGCTTGGCCACACCGGCATTGAATCGATCAGCACTCAGCGCTGATCAGTTAGAAGGTTTATGTCCCCTTCGTCTAGTGGCCTAGGACACCGCCCTTTCACGGCGGTAACAGGGGTTCGAGTCCCCTAGGGGACGCCAGTTTCACAGAAGCAGCATTTCGATGTTGCTCCGCCGCCAGGCGATAAATCGGGGCTATAGCTCAGCTGGGAGAGCGCTTGCATGGCATGCAAGAGGTCAACGGTTCGATCCCGTTTAGCTCCACCAATTTACAGTTCAATGCCGGGCCACACTGGCATTGAATCGATCAGCACTCAGCGCTGATCACTGTTAGAAGGGTTTGTGTCCCCTTCGTCTAGTGGCCTAGGACACCGCCCTTTCACGGCGGTAACAGGGGTTCGAGTCCCCTAGGGGACGCCACGATTACCCGCTTTGCGGGATTTTAAAGGGTCATTCAATTATTGAATGGCCCTTTTGTTTGTCTGTCGTTTACGTCCTGCATGACCCTTTCCCTTGATCAATAGATGCCCTGTGCCTTTGCGCAGACCGTGTGCGTTACACTGCGCGCTTTATGGGTATGTGGAGAGAGGGTATGAGCTGGGACTTGGCAACACCGTTCATCATTGACCTGAAAGTGCAGGCCGAGGACATTGACGGATTTGGTCATGCCAACAACGCCACTTATGTGGTCTGGCTTGAGCGTTGCGCCTGGCGTCACTCGCAGCGCCTGGGGCTGGACCTGAGCGAGTACCGGCGTCTGGATCGCGCCATGGCCGTGGCCCGCCATGAGATCGACTACCTCGCCAGCGCCTATGAGGGCGATGAGTTGCAACTGGCCACCTGGATTGTTGAATGCGATGGGCGCTTGCGCATGACCCGTCACTTTCAGTTGATTCGCCCCCGCGACGCTAAAACTTTGCTGCGGGCACAAACCACGTTTGTTTGCATCGAATTGTCCAGCGGCAAGGCCAAGCGTTTACCGGCCGAGTTTCTGGAAGGCTACGGGCCGGCTGTCGTAGGACGCTGACCCGAGCAAGTCGCTGATTCCGAATCGCGGCAGAACCCCGTAAACTGCCGCACGTTTTTTATGAGAGTCCCCATGCAAATTGCCTTGGCGCCGATGGAAGGGTTGGTCGATAACATCCTGCGTGATGTGTTGACCCGCACCGGTGGTATTGACTGGTGCGTGACCGAATTTATTCGCGTCACCGAGCGGCTGCTGCCTGAAGCCTATATCCACAAATTTGCCCCTGAGTTGCAGCACGGTGCCAAAACCCGCGCCGGTGTGCCGCTGCGCGTGCAGTTGCTGGGTTCCGATCCAGCGTGTCTGGCCGATAACGCAGCGCTGGCCTGCCAGTTGGGCAGCGAGGTGATCGACCTCAATTTCGGCTGCCCGGCCAAAACGGTGAATAAATCCCGCGGCGGTGCGGTGTTGCTCAAAGAGCCGGAATTGCTTCACGCCATTTTGCTGCAAGTGCGCCGCACCGTGCCTGCGCATATTCCGGTCACGGCGAAAATGCGTCTGGGCTTTGACACGCCTGACAGCGCTAATGAATGTGCAATTGCCCTTGCCGAAGGCGGTGCCAGCCAGATCGTGGTGCATGCGCGAACCAAGATGGATGGCTACAAGCCGCCTGCGCATTGGGAGTACATCGCCCAAGTGCAAGACGCGGTCAAAGTGCCGGTATTTGCCAACGGTGATATCTGGTCGGTTGAAGATTGGCGCCGTTGCCGCGAAATCAGTGGGGCCGAAGACATCATGCTGGGTCGTGGTCTGGTGTCGCGCCCCGATCTGGCTCGCCAGATTGCGGCGGCACGTGCCGGTGAAGAGGTGGTGCCGATGACGTGGGCCGATTTGCAGCCCATGATTCGTGATTTCTGGGCGCAGGCCGAGGCGCAATTGACCCCGCGGTCAGCGCCGGGCCGGCTCAAGCAGTGGCTGGCGATGTTGACCCGCAACTACCCCGAAGCGGTGGTGTTGTTCAATGCCATGCGCCGTGAAACCGACTGCGAAAAAGTCCGTCATATGGTCAACAATCCGCCCCAGAACGCTGCCTGAGGCGGGCAAAAAAAAATTAAAAAAAATTGAAAAAAAGCCCTTGAAATGGATTTGGTGGTCCCTATTTAGGGGTTAAGCGATGCCGAAACCGGGTCGCAGAAACAAAATCTCGCTGAAATCAGGAGGCTAAATTATGAGCAACGCATTTTCCATGGCGCCACTGTTCCGTAATTCTGTCGGCTTTGACCGTTTTAGTGACTTGTTTGAAACCGCGCTTCGCAATGATTCGAGCGGTGGGTACCCACCTTACAACGTTGAAAAACGCGGTGAAGACAGCTATCGCATCGTCGTAGCCACCGCAGGCTTCCAGCAAGAAGACCTGGATCTGCAAGTAGAGAAAGGTGTGCTGACCGTGAGCGGCAGCAAACGCGACACCAGCAGTGAAGAAGGCGTGACCTTCTTGCATCAGGGCATTGCGCAACGGGCATTCAAACTGTCCTTCCGCCTCGATGACCATATCGAGATCAAAGGCGCAAACCTGAGCAACGGCTTGCTGAGCATTGACTTGCAGAGGGTCGTGCCAGAAGAAGCGAAAGCAAAACGCATCCCTATCAATGGGGGTCAACAAGCCACTCTGGAAAACTGATCTGAGTGAGCGTCTGACAGGAACCCCGTCCTTGGACGGGGTTCTTCTCAACCCGTCCGGGCGCTGGCCCGAGACGCACTAAAGAGCAGTACGCAGGCATTTGCTTTGAACCCTCTCCCCAAAGCGAGTGCCTGCTTTTTTATTTACCGGCTTCGTGTCGGGCTTTCAGGTTTTTATCCGCTTTATAGCGCAGGGCCACATCGGGCACGCTGCCGCTTTTCCCGGTTTCTACCCAGTTACGAATACGCCCTGCATCAGCAAAGTGGGTGTATTTGCCAAAGGCATCCAGAATCACCAGCGACACCGGGCGGTTACCCATTTCGGTGACCAGTACCAGGCAGTGGCCTGCCTGATTGGTAAAGCCGGTTTTGGTGATCTTGATGTTCCACTTGTCTTTGTTGACCAGATGGTCGGTGTTATGAAAGCCCAAGGTGTAATTGGGTTTGCGGAACGCCACGGTTTTTTCTTTGGTGGTACTCAACTGGCTCAGCATCGGGTATTTGCGGGCTGCCGACAGCAGCTTGCTCAAGTCCCGAGCCGTGGACACGTTGTGCATCGACAGGCCGGTCGGTTCTACGTAGTGAGTGTTCATCATGCCCAGGCTCTTGGCTTTGGCATTCATCGCAGCGATAAACGCCACATAACCACCGGGGTAGTGGTGGGCGAGGCTCGCGGCGGCGCGGTTTTCCGAAGACATCAAGGTGATCAGCATCATTTCATGACGCGACAACTCGCTGCCCAGCTTGACGCGGGAAAACACGCCCTTCATTTCCGGCGTGTCGCTGATATTGACTGAGATGTACTCGTCCATCGACTGCTTGGCATCCAGCACCACCATGGCGGTCATTAGCTTGCTGACCGAGGCAATGGGGACGACGACGTCGGGGTTGCTGGCAAATATGACTTTATTGGTTTGCAGGTCAACCAGCATGGCGCTGCCTGAAGCAATGTGCAGTTGTGAAGTGTCGCGGGGCGCTAATGTGCTTTCAGTCGCTGCGGCAACTGAAGAAGCGGCGGTGCCTGTCAGAACAAGAATCAGGCTTAACATAGAAAGATGAATTTTCACGCAGTTTGACTCAAAAAGGGTGGGTGAGTGCTGCTACCCGAAGGTTGATTTACACATCGGGTTACATTTGCCGAGTATGGACCAAGATTGCTTGAAATTCCTGTATTTGCGGGGGTTTACACGATGTATTTGATGTAAATAATCTTTTTTTGGGCGTTAAGCCGATGGCTGTTTCTCGCACAGACGGCGGCGCGGTAGAAGGGTAGCAGTCTGAACCTGAGCGCTAACTGAACGGGCGCTGAAAGGTCGTGCAACACTCAGTGCCTGGCAATTGTGTAAAATGCCGGCCCCTTGAATTGACCGGCCCGACCGATGACTCCTGAAGCGTTAAGCACTCTCACCCAGCATTTATCGACCGCGCTGGAGGCTGCGCCGGCAGAAACCCGGCGTTTGTTCCATGGCCGTGGTCGTTGCTGGCCGGGGCTTGAGCAATTGACGGTGGACTGGTTGCAAGGCGTGGTGTTGGTTTCGCTGTTCAAAGAGCCCGAACCTGAGCAGCTTGAAGCGCTGAAGCAGTTGTTGCTTGACCTTGCACAGCAGCCCGTGTGGCAAGCCAGTGGCGCGCACACGCTGGTCATGCAGCATCGCTATACCCTGCAAAGTGATACCGAATGGTTGGTGGGGGAGGCGATTGACGAGTGGACGCTGACCGAGGGTGGGTTGCGTTATCGCGTCGACCTGGGCCGCAAGCAGAACAACGGCTTGTTTCTGGATATGCGCTATGGCCGCGATTGGGTGCGGGCCCATGCCGAGGGTAAGCGAGTCTTGAATTTGTTTGCCTACACCTGCGGTTTTTCGGTCGCGGCCATCGAAGGGGGCGCTCAGCATGTGGTCAACCTCGATATGTCTCGCGCCGCACTGAGTCGGGGTCGTGATAACCACCGGCTCAATGGGCACGACATGAGCAAGGTGAGCTTTCTCGGGCATGACCTGTTCAAGTCCTGGGGCAAGGTCAAAAGCATGGGGCCGTATGATCTGGTGATCATTGATCCGCCGTCCTTTCAGAAAGGCAGCTTTCTGTTGACCAAGGACTACCAGCGCGTGGTGCGCCGTTTGCCCGAACTGCTGACGGAGAACGGCACGGTGCTGGCTTGCATGAATGATCCGGCGTTGGGTTCGGACTTCCTGATTGAAGGCATCACCGTCGATGCCCCCGCCTTGAGGTTTGTACAGCGTCTGGACAACCCGCCGGAATTTCCTGACGCCGATGCTGAGTGCGGCTTGAAGGCACTGGTATTCAAACAGGGCATTTGACAGGCAAAAAAAAGCCCGCGGGGGAGGGTGCGGGCGAAGGGTTCATTAAATGAGCAACGCGAATATAGCGCGCGTTACCTGCAAAGACTGTGAAACAAATTTCATGTGTGTAGCCGCTGCTGAAGGCCTTTGGCGCACGCGCAGGGCTACACGAATCGAGTGTTACTTGGTGCGTGACGACTCGAACAGGAACCAGACGCGCTCTTCAGCTTCGTCGATCCAGTTTTCCAGCAGGCTGGTGGTGGCGACGTCGCCCAGCTCGGAGCACATGTCGTGGGTTTCACGCATGTAGCCGGCCAGCTGGATATTGTCTTCGCGCAGCTCTGCCAGCATGTCTTCCGGGGTTACAAAGTCGGCGTCGTTGTCCAGCAGGCGCTGAAGTCGTTTGATATGGCCGATCGAGCGAATGGTGGTGCGACCCAGCTTGCGCACGCGCTCGGCAATGGCATCGGTTGTGGCATAAATCTGGTCGGCTTGTTCGTCCAGCAGCAAGTGGAAGTCACGGAAGTGTGGGCCGGACATGTGCCAGTGGAAGTTTTTGGTTTTGATGTAGATGGCAAAGGTGTCTGCCAGTAGAGCATTCACTTCAGCCGCAATATTGATGCAGGCTTCTTCGCTCAGCGCCGTAGGTGTCCGCAGATCGGCCTTTCTGCTTTCCTTGGCGGATTTCAGGTCTTTCATGGTGGTTCCTCGTGATGGCTGTGAATGAAAACAGGTGGGGTATGCCCGCTGACTAAAGACCACGATCAGTTTTCCGTCAAACCTGTCAGACCGCTGCACCTCAGCGGTTACACTCATCGACTCCCGAAATAACACGATCGTTCAAGACTTTTTTCACTCGAACTGCGACCCTTTGACGCTGCTGACTGCCCGGATGCTTTTAGATGCCTACTACTGTTCCTCGCATTGCATTTACCCGCGGTGCGATTGCCTGTCTTCCTTTAACGTTGGCGTGCGCGCCCTGGGGCTTGCTTGCAGGCTCGACGGCGATTGATGCCCAACTGACCCCGATGCAAAGTCAGGGCTTGTCTTTGTTCGTGTTTGCCGGCGCTGCCCAGTTGGTGGCCATTGGCATGATCAAGGGCGGCGCCAGTGTGATTTCGATTTTGGTGACCACGCTGCTGTTGACCTCGCAACACCTGTTGTACGCCATGCACCTGCGCCCGTTGGTGGCGCCCCTGTCTGGCAAGTGGCGTCTAGGGCTGGGTTTCTTGCTGACGGACGAGTTTTTTGCGCTGGTCAGCCCGTTTGACCGTCAGACCTTTAATCGCTGGTACGCGCTGGGCGTGGGCCTGTGCATGTACGTAGGCTGGAATATTTTCACTTTGCTGGGTGTGGTGCTGGGCAAAAGTATTCCGGGGCTGGATCAGTTGGGACTTGAATTCTCGATTGCGGCGACCTTTATTGCGCTGATTACCCCGATAGTGCGCAACCTTCCCACGGTGGTGTGCGTGGCGGTTTCACTGCTGTGCGTGGTGCTGTTCAGCCATTGGCATTGGGAGTCGGCCATTGTTCTGGCGGGCCTTGCCGGCATGAGCGCGGGCTATGTGTGCAAGCGCGTAGGAGGGTACTTGGCATGATCTGGGTGATTATTGGCGGGATGACACTGATTTTGTTTTTCAACCGCTACCTGTTTCTGGAGCCGCGCTTGCCGATTCGCCTGAATCGCGGGGTCAAGGAGTTCCTGGGGTTTGCTGTACCAGGAATGCTGACGGCGATTTGCGGGCCGATCATTTTTATCAAGGATCACACCTTGAACCTGAGTCCAGGCAACCCTTATCTGCTGGCGGGGCTATGCGCGATAGGGCTGATGCTCTGGACCCGCAACGTGTTGCTCAGTGTCGTGTTAAGTGTGGCGTTGTTTTACCTGTTTCGCTGGTGGCTATGACCTCGGCAGCAGCACGGGTAGAGAAGGGGCCGCTGACGGTAACGCCATCGCTGACGACGTACCAACAGGCGAGCAGGCCGTCAGCCCTGAGTGGGGCGGGAACAGCGCTGCCAATGACTGACATGACATGAACGTTGGGCATAGACACCTCCGGCTAACAATGGGGTTAGCTTACGGCGGTGGCCACCGTGCAAAAAATCATTGCGGGTGATAGTCGCCATTGATGTCAGTGTGGATCAGTCGACCACTTGGTCAAGCATGTGCATGACGTCCTCTTCGCTCAACAGGCCCTGATGGACAAGATGCTGGGCCAGCAGGGACAACATTTTTGCGTTGCGATGGCCTTCCAGCTGCTTGAGTTCCGTCAGGGTGTTGTAGACCTTGTTGGAGGTGCACAAGCCTACAATGCGGTGCGGGTTTTGAGTTGGCATACCAGGCGTCCTTGTTTTTATTGCGTGTCGTGGTCTTGGTGCATACCGCTGCAGGGCGTTACTTAATGCCGCATTTGCAGCGGGTTAGCAGATTCACAAGCGACTTTCATGCCAGTTTGTTGAATTTGTGCCCTCAGCCCGCGAGCCGATTACCAGCGAGGTGGTGGGCCGTAGTAGCCCCGTGGCGGGCCGTAGTACATCGGCTGCGGCCGACCGTAATGACCTTGATAGTAGACCGGCTGCGGCGCTTGTACATACACCGGCTGTGGCTGGTAATACACGGGCGCGGGCTGCACATACACGGGTTGCGGCTGAACATAGACGGGTTGTTGTTGTACATACACCGGACGTTCTTGCTGGCCGGCAAGCACCGAGCCGATGACGGCAGCACCGACTACTGCGCCGACAATGGCCGGGCCGGCACCCCAGCCGCCATGGGCTGAAGCCGGGCCTGTGACAGCCAATGCGCCAATAAGTAAAGCGACTGCGGGGAGAGTACGCATCATGACGATTCCTCGAACTTCACGGCCCGCATAAAGCGTGCGGGGATAACCATCAGACAGCGGTTTTGGAAAAAACTGCGAAGCCCGTGAGTAAATTTTGTGTAAGGTCTTGCGGGGCTGACACGTTTAAGCGCTGCACCTCACGTACCAGCCAACCCTATCATTGAAAAACATTCAGAAAGGAGATGGGCATGCAAATGAATCCGGATAAAGACACCCGGTTGTGCATATCGCTGTCGGGTCGACCGGGTAACTTCGGACTGCGTTTTCATAATCATCTGTATGAGCAACTGGGCCTCAATTTTTACTACAAGGCCTTTACCACCAAGGACCTTACGGGGGCCGTGACCGGTATCAGGGCGTTGGGGATTCGCGGATGCGGCGTGTCCATGCCATTCAAGGAAGCCTGCATCGCGCTGGTGGATGAACTGGACGCCTCAGCGCAGGCGATTGCGTCGATCAACACCATCGTCAATACCGACGGGCATCTCAAGGCCTACAACACTGATTACATCGCTATCGCGCAGTTGCTTGAGCACCATCAGGTACCCAAAGAAACGACCTTTGCCCTGCTGGGCAGCGGCGGCATGGCCAAGGCCGTGGCGAGCGCCTTGCGCGATGGCGGTTATCGCAACGGTTTGGTGGTTGCACGCAATGAGCAGACCGGGACCGCGCTGGCGACGAGTTGTGGCTACCCGTGGCAGGCGCAATTGGGCGCACACAGGCCGCAAATGCTGATCAACGTTTCGCCGGTGGGTATGACGGGCGGGGCTGAAGCGAATGATTTGGCTTTTGGGGAGGATGCGGTAGACCGCGCCGAGATTGTTTTCGACGTGGTGGCAATTCCTGTCGAAACACCGTTGATCAAGCGCGGGCGTGCACAGGCTAAGCAGGTAATCACCGGTCTGGAAGTGATCGCGATTCAGGCGCTAGAGCAGTTTGTGCTGTATACCGGCGTTCGCCCCACCCCTGAGCAGTTTCAGGCGGCTGTGGCCTTTGCTCGCAGCTGACAAGGTGGCGGGCGAGTCTCCTCGCCCGTTCGCAGGTTTACTCCAGCTCTGCCAGGCGCGCTTCCAGTGCGGCAATGCGCGCCTCCAGCGCTTCAAAACGCTCCAGCGAAACACTTGAGCCGCTGCTGCGTTCTGCAGGTTGCTGACGGGCAGCCATCAGGGTGTCGATATCCGCCGGATCGCCCAGTGCATGCATGTAGCGATCTTCGCGCTGGCCGCTCTGGCGTGGCACCAGTAGTGCCAGATCGCGCGCGATCAAGCGTTCGAGCTGGTGCTGCACTTGTTCGGTGTCTTCAAAGTCGTGCATGCGCGAACTGCGCGTCAACAGCTCGTTGAGGGTTTGTGGGCCGCGCAGAAACAGCAGGCCCAGCAGGATCACTTGTGCGGGCACCAGCTCCAGCGCCTTGTCGACTCGATGTTCCCAGCGGTCTGCCCGGCTACCCATCACCAGTCGGGTAAAACCCCGACCTTCCAGTGCGCGCAAGCTGTGTCCGACTTGCCCCTGGGTCAGGCTCATCACCGGCTCGCGGCTGGTTTTCTGGTTGCACGCCAGTACCAGCGCGTTGAGCGTCAGTGGGTAGGTTTCAGGATTGGTGGCTTGTTTCTCGATCAGAGCGCCGAGAATGCGAATTTCGATGGCGTCGAGCCGGGGTTCGCTGAGGTCGTCGAGGAGGGTGCTGTCTGAGGACTGACTTGAAGGGGCTTCCATTTTTTCTTCTCCATTTATAGCCAGCGGCCATTGTGGAGTTTTTTGTGCGCCAGAGCGACTGTCATGCACTTGAATAACATCACTCGTCGCCTCGTAGCAGCTGACGAGCTCTGCGAGGCTGCGTTCGACGATGCAATCGTCGCAAGATCTGCGGGTGCGGAGTAACGAATAGCAAAAAAGCTGGCCGTTTTGCATCTGACGTACCGGGCTTACTGGTTTTACGACGGCTTTGCCGCCGAACGCAGCCTCGCAGAGCTCGTCAGCTGCTACGAGGTTTTTGCGTGTTGGGTTAACGGTTAACCAGCTTCGCCGGGAGTGCGATTACCAGCAGGCTGCTCAGCAGCAGGCAGAGCGCGAAGAACCACAACGCGCCGTTGCCGCTGCCGGTGACGTCGATGGCAATACCCATCAATGAGTTGCTCACCAGCCCGGCAATATTGGCCAGCGAGCAGGCCAGGGCAAAGCCGGTGGCTGCGGCGCGGCCTTTGAGGAAGGTCGCCGGCAAACTGAAAAACACCGGTACGGCGCCGATAATGGCCGCCGAGGCAATGCCGAACAGCAACACCGTGGCAAACACGTTATGGCTGAAAAAGGTGGTGCCAGCCATCGCGGCCGCGCCAATCAGGAACGGCACGATGATATGCCAACGGCGTTCGCGGCGCCGGTCAGAACTGGCGCCGATCATCAGCATGCCAATCACGGCGGCAGCGCTGGGCAGGGCAGTCAGTACGCCAATATGGAAGTTGTCCGCCACACCCGCATTGCGGATGAAGGTGGGCATCCAGAAGGCCATCGCGTAGGCGCTGAGCAGAATGGAAAAATCGATACCGCCGAGCATCCAGACTTTCAGGTTGAAGAAGCCGTCGCGAAAGCTGTGTTTGCTGTGTTTACCTTCGGCGTCGTCCAGGCGCAGCTCTGTTTCGAGCAGGGTCTTTTCTTCGGGGCTCAACCATTTGACCGAGTGATGACTGTTGGGCAATGCCCAGAACGTCAAGATACCTAGCAGTACGGTGGGCACCGCTTCGAGGATAAACAACCATTGCCAGCCGCGAAGGCCCGCCGTGTTGTCGAACGCCCCCATGATCCAGCCCGACAGCGGCCCGCCGATGACGCTGGACAAGGGCATGCCGATCATGAACAGGGCAATGATGCGCCCGCGCCGATGGGTCGGAAACCAGGTGGTCAGGTAATACAGCACGCCCGGCAGAAAGCCCGCTTCTGCCGCGCCCAACAGGAAGCGCACGATATAGAACTGGGTCGGTGTGGTGACGAGCATGGTGCAGGCTGACAGCAGGCCCCAGCTGATCATGATCCGGGCGATCCAGACTTTGGCCCCGACTTTTTCCAGGGCCAGGTTGCTCGGTACTTCGAACAGGATATAGCCCACAAAGAACAGGCCCGCACCCAGGCCGAACGCTGTTTCACTGAACTGCAAGTCGCCGAGCATTTGCAGCTTGGCAAAGCCAATGTTGATCCGGTCCAGATAAGAGGCCAGATAACAAAAGCAAAGAAAGGGAATGAGCTTCCAGGTGATCTTGCGATAGAGCACCTGTAGCGGGTCTGCAACAGGGGTCGCAAGGGTAGTACCAGCATTTGCAGAGGGCATGTGTGTCTCCTGGCGGTGACGTATTGTTATGGTATGTAGCCGCGATCAGTGCTTTGGCAGGCTCGTACTGCGGCTTCCAAAGGCAGAGTCAGAAGACTGGGCAGGCCTAGAATCAGGCCCTTGCTCAGTAGTGGCGACCAGTGCTCTGTGGCCCGGTTCTGTGGCGGACTACCCTGTCCGCCGGTCAATCTATTGGCTGACTTTGAATTGCTTGATGGCCTCCTGCTTGCTGACAACGTCGCCGTATTTGCTGTCGATATCGAACAGATTGGCTTCATGAGGTGCGCTGTGACGGTCACCGACGCATTCGCGCACAACGATGGTTCGAAATCCGTGCTGCACCGCATCCACCGCCGTGGCCCTGATGCAGCCGCTGGTCGAGCAACCGGCCAGCACCACGGTGTCGACGCCTTGAGCGTGCAACAGGGATGCCAGACTGGTGCCGAAAAACGAACTGGCGTACTGCTTGCTGATCACTATTTCGTCCGGGGTGGGCTGCACGGCCTCGCAAAAGGCGGCCAGTGGATTGCCCTCAACCATGTCTTTCATGACCGGGGCTTTTTTAACCCAGATGCCACCGTCGATAAAATGCCCCGGGTGATAACGAATGTTGGTGTGCACCACCAGTATCTGCTGATCGCGGGCGCAAGCCAGCAGTTCGACGCTTTCGGCTACGGCACTGACCACACCGGGAGCGAACAGGGGTGCGCCCTCAAGGGTGTAGCCCTGCATAAAGTCGATCATCAGCAGCGCCGATTTTTTACCGAAACCGATGCGTTGGCCCCATACGCCCTGATAGTTGGCGTCGGCACTAAGCTCTTCAGACATGTTCAGCTCCTATTGATACGCGCCTGAAAGTAATGCCCCGGCACCCGGAACAATCGGCTCCAGATTGAGGGCCTTAAGCATGGCGTAAGTGGTGGCGATGGCAGCGGTCAGTACGGGCTTGCCGGTTTGCGCTTCAACTTGCGGCACCACGGGCAGCGACTGCATTTGCACGCAGGCCGACAGCACAATGACGTCCACGCCTTCAAGGTTCATGCCGCTGACAATGCCGGGCAGGTTGGCCGGGTCATGCCGGGCCACTTGCAGGTTGTCGGGGATTTCCAGCGCACGCCAGTCCACCACTTCGAAGCCTTCCTCGCGGATGTAGTCCACCACCAGTTCGGTCAGCGGTTTCATATAGGGGGCGACAATAGCGATTTTTTTCGCGCCCATCACCTTCAGTGCGTCGATGAGGGCGCCCGCGCTGGTGATCACGGGGGCGTTGCCGTCATTTTCAGCCGTGGCCCGGGTCAGGCGCTTCTCGGATTGACGGTGATAACCCAGGCCCATCGCCATGATTGCCACCAGGCAGGCGTAGCCCAGTACGTCCACTCGGGCGTCGGACAGTTCGATGGCGCAACGGTCGGACTCACCGTCCATGGCGGCCAGCTCTTCTTTGCGGACCTGCTTCATGCGCATGCGGCTGGAGTGAAAGGTAAAGCGCTCGGGGCGGATCAACTGGCGCGCGGTCAACATCGCCGGAATCTCGGTTTCCATGGTGGTGTTGGAGCTCGGCACAATCTGGCCGATACGGTAAGGCTTGATCACGGGTGACTCCTTTGAGGGTGGGCGAGGAAGGCGATGCAGGCAGTCAGGAACCCTTCAAGGTCATCCCACGGGATCATGTGCCCGGCGTTTTCGACGCGTGCGATCTGGATTCGCGGTTGCAGGTCAAGTATTTCGGCTTCGTCTTCGGGTTGAATCACGCCGCCACGCCCGGCCACCATCAACAGCGTCGGGACGGTGAGTGCGGGCAAGTCTTGATGAAAGTCCACGTCATGGAAGTCATTGAAGGCGCGAACAATGGCAGGCTCATAGCAGGTGTGCAGCCATTCGGCGCGCAGTTGCAATTGCTCCAGCGTCCAGGTTGGGCAGAAGGCGCGCATGGCCTGTGCGTCCATGCCTTGTTGAGCCAGACGAATCGAGTCCACGTACCACGGCAGTTTGCTGGGGTACTCGCGACGACCCGGCCCGGACACCGGCGGGTCGATCAGCACCAGGCTTTTCACGCCTGCGGGGTGCTGCGCTGCACTGCGCACCGCAAAGCGCGCGCCCATCGAGTGGCCGGCCAGGTGGTAGTGGTCAAAGCCCATGGCGTGAGCAAACGCGTTGATGTCGTCGGCGCACACGTCACTGCTGTAATCGAGTTCAGGTCCGCTTGAAGACAGCCCACGCCCGCGCACATCCAGCACGTAGGTGTCGAATTGAGCGCCCAGGCGTTCAGCGACAAACCCCCAGGTAATCGCCGGGCTGGTGATGCCGGGTATCAGCAGCAGAACCGGTTTAGCGCCATTCTGCTGGCCGCCGTAGCGCAAGTAGTGTTGGCGAATGCCGTTGGCCTGAACGTTGCCGCCCTCTATAAACGTGCTCATGCGACCACTTCCGATTCAAGCGCGTGGCTGTAGATGTCGTAGCCATAGACCCAGGCCGGATCTTCCTGGGTGCGCAGCCAGGTGTTGGCGTTGGAGACGGCTTGTACGCGCGAGGCGCGGTCTTTGCGGTTGGCTTCGTACAGGTTGAAGGCGGTGCGGTAGTCGCTCAGCCCGGTTTCCTCCAGGCAGCGGGTGAGCATGGCGGCATCTTCAATGGCCATGCCGGCGCCTTGGGCCATGTGTGGCTTCATCGGGTGGCAAGCATCCCCCAGCAGTACCAGTCGGCCACGGCTCCACAGCGGCAACGGGTTGCGATTGAGCAACGGCCACTTAGTGACACTTTCGCTGGAGTGGATCAGAGCCTGAACGGTCGGGTTGTAACCCTGGAAGGCGTCAAACATTTCTTCGCGACTGCTGTCGACGAAATTGCCCTGAAAATCCCAGGCGGCGTGAGGAACGCCGGTAACGTAGTAGTACTCATCGCGCTTGGCGGTGGTGTGGTAAACCATCATGTGGCGGTCTTCGCTCCACCATTTAACGCAGTTCTCGAAGTTCAGGTTGTAGCGGGTCAGGTCTTCGCTGCGAATCAGGGCGCGGTGGGCGACCCAGCCGCTGTACAGCGGTTTTTCTGCGCCGAGCAACTCTTCACGAATTTTCGAATTGATGCCGTCCGCACCGATGACAATATCGGCTTGGGTGCGGGTGCCGTCGCTGAAGAACAGGTTGACGTGGGTGTCGGTTTCTTCGAGGCGGGTCAGGCATTTTTTGAAGTGAGTGGTGCCGGGGGCGATGGTCGACATTTGCAGTGCGTGCAGGTCACCCCGGTGCACGGTGATGTAGGCCGCGCCGTATTCCTTGCGGGCAAACTCACCCAGCGGGATGCGCGACAGGTAGTCGCCGCTGGCGCCGTCCCGGCTGAACCAGAAGTCAGGGTGCGAGCCCATCTCGCTGAGCTGTTGCTCAATGCCCATACGGCGAAAAATCTTCATGATGTTGGGGCCCATGTGAATCCCCGCACCGATGCGGGAAAACGCCGGGGCCTGCTCATAAACATCGACCTGGAATCCGGCTTTCTGCAGCAGCGTGGCGGCGGCAGCACCGCCCAGGCCGGCGCCGACGATGGCGATTTTCTGTTGTGTGGGCATGCAAGGCTTCCTTTTATTCTGAAAATGACTGGCGCTAGGCGTGCGGCTTCGTCCAGATATTTACAGTGTATACGCTATATATTTTTATTCTGCATAGACCCTTCGATAAAAAAATGTTGACTGAGTCGCCAGCTTTTCAATGGGTGAAAGCCTTTAAATGCAGGAAATTACTGGAGTCTTTGGGTTTGAATCCAGAGGGAAAAATAATTTACGTGAAGTCATAAATAGCGTGTACGCTCTAGTTTCGAGGGGCTAACGTCTCGCTTGAATTCTGCGGAGCGAGCGAGTGAGGGTGTTGCCCTATGCAGCCAGTCAATTGAGAGGATGAGTGAATGCCGGTAAGCGACTGCGAGTTGACTCAAATGTTTGAGCACGTGTTGTCACTGTCAAAAGTGGATGCGACCCAAAGCGTTGCGGTGCTCAAGAGTCATTATTCCAACCCGCGCACCGTGCGGGCGGCGATGGAGGCCGCTCAACGGCTGGGGGCCAAGGTGTATGCCGTGGAGCTGCCTTCGTTCAACCATCCAATGGCCATGGGCAATGACATGACGGCCTACTGTGGCGATACGGCCCTGACAGGCAACATAGCCGCCCAGCGGGCGCTGGAAGCGGCAGACCTGATCGTGGACACCATGATGCTGCTGCATTCGCCGGAGCAGGAGCAGATTCTCAAGACGGGCACACGCATCTTGCTGGCAGTTGAGCCGCCGGAAGTGCTGGCGCGCATGTTGCCCACCCTGGCGGACAAGGCCCGTGTGCTGGCGGCTGAAAAGCTGCTCAAACAAGCGCGCTCCATCCACGTGCGCTCCAGGGCGGGCAGTGACTTCAAGGCGTTGCTGGGTCAGTACCCGGCGGTGACTGAGTATGGCTTTGCCGATGAGCCGGGCCGTTGGGATCACTGGCCCAGCGGATTTCTGTTTTCCTGGCCCAACGAAGAGACCGCCCAGGGCGTGCTGGTGATCGACGTGGGCGACATTGTGCTGCCGTTCAAAAACTACTCGCGCGAGCAAATAACGCTGGAGATCGACAAGGGGTTCATTACGTCTATCCACGGAGGCTTCGAAGCCGAATACCTGCGTGATTACTTGAAGTATTTCAATGACCCTGAAGTGTATGGCATCTCCCACATTGGTTGGGGCTTGCAGCCGCGTGCGCAATGGACCGCCATGGGGTTGCACGACAAAAATGATGGCATGTGCATGGACGCACGGGCATTTGAAGGTAATTTTCTGTTTTCAACCGGGCCCAATACCGAAGTGGGTGGCACCCGCAAAACCCCGTGTCACCTCGACATTCCGCTGCGTCATTGCGACGTGTATCTGGATGACGTGGCTGTGGTCACGGGCGGGGTGGTTAACGAGATGCCAATGCCGCGACCGCAAATCTCGTAGCAGCTGACGAGCTTTGCGAGGCTGCGTTCGACGATGCAATCGTCGCAAGATCTATGCGCGCGATGTATCTGAATTCCCAAGCCCGGGCTTTGTATCTGCCTGGCGTTTGGGCTTGAGCGGTTTCACGACGGCTGCGCCGCCGAACGCAGCCTCGCAGAGCTCGTCAGCTGCTACGCACTATGTGCAGGAGCCTGCGCAGGTTAAGGTCACACCCCATTTCCCAACAGACATGCAACCTGAGAGCCTCATGAATTACGATTTTTCCGAGCAGGTGGGCCATTTATTGCGCAAAGCCTACCAGCGCCATATGGCCATTTTTCAGCAGAACATTGGCAACTCACAATTGACCGCCGTGCAGTTCATTACCCTGTGTGCAGTCCACAATCACGGCCCCAGCTCATTAAGTGAGTTGATCAAAGCCACTGCGGTCGACCAGGCCACGATTCGCGGCATTGTCGAGCGTTTGCAGGCGCGCAATCTGATCAGTCTGGCGCCTGCCGAACACGACAAACGCAAAGTAATCGTCAGCCTCACTCAGGACGGCGAGCAATTGGTGCGCGAAACCCAGCCCCACGCACTGCAAGTGAGCGAACTGACCATGGCCAACCTCAACCCCGCTGAGCGGGTCGCCATGCTGTATCTACTGCGAAAAATGGTCGATGACGGCAGCGAATAAGCTGATTGACGTGCTTGGCATCGTTCTTGCTCCCGGTTTGATTAAGTAGTTACTTCATCAAACCGATAAACCTCTTGTCTCTGCGTGTGCAGCGCTTTGTTCCGCCCGTTTCATGAAGTAAACACTTAATAAGATCCGCACAACACAGCGCGGACATTGCTACCTGGGGAAGCCTTGAATGAGCGATCAAACCCTTGCGCCGCTGAAAACGGTAACACTCGACGTCAACGGCCAGCGCGTCGTCGTCAGTGCCATGGCCGATACACCGTTATTGCTGATATTGCGCAACGATTTGCAGCTCAATGGCCCTAAATACGGCTGTGGCCTGGGTGAGTGCGGGGCATGCACAGTGATCATCGACGGGGTAGCCGCACGTTCCTGTGTGTTCCCGCTGTCGGGTGCCGAAGGCCGAATGATTACCACCCTTGAAGGTCTGGGCAGTCGCGAGCGGCTGCACCCGGTTCAGCAAGCCTTTATCGATGAGCAGGCCGCGCAATGCGGCTATTGCATGAACGGCATGATCATGACGGCCAAGGCGCTGCTTGATCGCAATCCCCATCCCAGCGAAGAGCAGGTGCTGAACGAGCTGTCAGCCAACCTGTGCCGTTGCGGCACCCATATCGAAATTGTTCGAGCGGTCATGCGTGCCGCCCGTCAAAAGCCTTGAACGGATAATGACTATGACCCTTACCACGCTCACCCGTGATCAGTTGTTGGCCAAGTCTGGCGTTTTGCTGGTGGTGGATCAGATTCAGCCGCCTTCCGGGCCGGTCGCTAAAGGCGGCGTACCGGTGCTCAAGCCCAAGGAGCAGGGGCTATTTATTGCGGTTAACGATGACGGTCAGGTGTATGGCTTTAATGGCCACGTCGATCTGGGCACGGGGGTCCGCACAGCGCTGGCGCAAATCGTCGCGGAGGAGCTGGATCTGGCGCTGGAACAGGTGTGCATGATGTTGGGTGACACGGACAATGCACCCAATCAGGGGGCAACCATCGCCAGTGCCACGCTGCAAATTACCGCCGTGCCTTTGCGCAATGCGGCGGCTGAAGCACGCCGTTTTCTGCTGGCCCGAGCGGCCCGGCTGTGGGGTGTCGAAGCGCAGTCATTGCAGATTGAAAACGGTGTGGTCAAGAGCAGTGATGGCCGTCACCTGAGCTTTGCCGAGTTGGTAGCCGGCGAGCACCACGTGGTGAGTATTACCGGCGATGCGCCGCTCAAGTCAGTGCACGATTATCGGCTGGTGGGCCAATCTTCGGCGCGGGTAGACATTCCCGCCAAGGCCACTGGCGAGTTGACCTACGTGCATGACATGCGCCTGCCCGACATGCTTCACGGGCGGGTGATTCGCCCGCCCTATGCCGGGCTGGACAGTGGCGACTTTGTCGGTAAAAGCTTGTTGCACGTGGACGAGTCATCCATTGCGCATATTCCCGGCGTGGTCAAAGTGGTGGTGATCGGCGACTTTGTGGGCGTTGTGGCGATGCGTGAAGAGCAGGCTATAAAAGCCGCACAGGCACTCACGGTGACGTGGAAACCCTGGAATCAAAAACTCCCCGACATGACGGATGTCGAGCAGGCCATTCGTGACAACCCGCGTATCCAGCGTGTTGTTCTGGACAAGGGCAATGTGCAGCAGGCATTGGAGCAGGCCACTGAACGAATGCCTCGCAGCTACCTGTGGCCCTATCAGATTCACGGTTCCATCGGCCCGTCCTGCGGGCTGGCGCACTATCACCCGGAGCACATACGCGTATGGTCAGGCACGCAAAACCCGCACTTGTTGCGCGCAGATCTGGCTTGGCTGCTGGAGTACCCGGAAGAACAGATCGAAATTATTCGCATGGAAGCGGCCGGCTGTTATGGGCGCAACTGTGCCGATGACGTGTGTGCCGATGCGGTGTTGTTGTCACGCGCCGTGGGCTTGCCCGTGCGGGTGCAACTGACCCGTGAACAGGAACATGTGTGGGAGCCCAAAGGCTCGGCGCAATTGATGGAAGTGGATGGTGGTCTCAATGCCGATGGTGGGGTTGCGGGCTATGACTTCCAGACCAGTTATCCCTCCAATGGTGCGCCGACCCTGGCTTTGCTGCTGACCGGGCGGGTCGAGCCGGTGGCGGCGATGTTTGAAATGGGCGATCGGACGTCGATTCCGCCCTATGACTTTGAACACATGCGCGTCACCATCAACGACATGGCGCCGATGGTGCGGGCGTCGTGGATGCGCGGTGTGTCGGCGTTGCCCAATACCTTTGCCCACGAGTCGTATATCGATGAGCTGGCCTTTGCCGCCAAGGTCGATCCGGTCGAATACCGTTTGCGCTATTTGCACGATGAGCGCGCCTCGGAGCTGGTCAAGGCCACGGCTGCGCGCGCTGGTTGGCAAGCACGCACCGAACCGATGCAGACACCCGGCCAAGACACTATTTTGCGCGGTCGGGGCTTTGCGTACGCGCGCTATATCCACAGTAAATTCCCCGGCTTTGGCGCGGCGTGGGCAGCGTGGGTGGCGGATGTGGCGGTCGACCGGGTCAGCGGCGAAGTCTCGGTGACCCGGGTGGTGATCGGTCATGACGCGGGCATATTGGTGAATCCGGCGGGGGTGCAGCATCAGATCCACGGCAATGTCATTCAGGCCACCAGTCGCGTGCTGAAAGAGCGTGTGACGTTTGAAGAGTCGACGGTCAGCAGCAAAGAGTGGGGCGCTTATCCCATTTTGACCTTCAAGCAAGTGCCGAAGATCGATGTGATGATGATGCCGCGTCAACAGGAGCCACCGATGGGTGCCGGGGAATCGGCCGGTGTGCCCAGTGCGGCGGCCATTGCCAATGCCATTTTCGATGCAACCGGTATTCGCTTTCGCGAACTGCCGATCACCCCCGAGCGGGTATTGGCGGCACTCAAGCAATCAGAAGGTGAAGCGGCTCCAGCGCCTGAAGCGGCCAAACCCAAGCGTTCAAAATGGTGGTTTGCACCTGTGGTGGCGGGGTTCGGTGCGCTGATCGGGATGGCGGCAACGGCGTTGCCGTGGCGGGCGGAAATCGCCCCCATTGCGCCACCGGCGCTCGGCACCTGGTCGGCCGCAACTCTGGAGCGCGGGCGTTTGCTGGCGGCGGTGGGGGATTGCGCGGTGTGCCACACCACGCCGGGCGGCGTCACCAATGCGGGCGGGCTGGCGATGCAAACGCCTTTCGGCACGCTGTACAGCACCAACATCACCCCCGATCCGGAAACAGGCATTGGCAAGTGGTCATACACGGCGTTCGAGCGGGCCATGCGCGAGGGCATCAGTCGGGACGGAAAACATCTCTATCCGGCTTTTCCATACACGTCTTTCAGAAATATCGACGATGCCGACATGCAGGCCCTGTATGCCTACTTGATGTCACAAGACCCGGTGAGTCAGCCAGCCAAGGCTAACGACATGCAATTCCCGTTCAACATGCGGCCGCTGATGGCGGGTTGGAATGCGATTTTTCTGCGCTCGGGGGAGGTCAAGGCGCAACCGCAGCGCAGCGCGCAATGGAATCGCGGATCGTATCTGGTCAATGGCTTGGGCCACTGCGCGGCCTGCCATTCGCCGCGCAATTTCATGGGCGCAGCAAAGGGCGGTCAGGCATTTTTGGCTGGCGGTACGGTGGATGGTTGGGAGGCGCCAGCGCTGAACGGTTTGTCCAAAGCGCCAACGCCCTGGACCGAGGATCAACTGTTTACCTACCTGAGCACGGGTTATTCCGATGCTCACGGTGTGGCCGCTGGGCCGATGGGGCCGGTGGTCACTGAGCTGGCCAAGCTGCCCGATACCGATCGGCGGGCGATGGCGGTTTACCTGGCGTCGCTTACTGATCAGGCTCAGGCCGAGCCGGTCGAGACCCCGCAAGCAGCGCAGGCGAGTGCGCAAGCCGTGTCGCTAAGCAACGGCCAGCGAGTGTTCGAGGGGGCGTGTCAGGCCTGTCACGCCGACGGGGCCGGGCCAACGCTGTTTGGGGTCAGCCCGTCTCTGGCCAATAACAGCAATGTGCACAGCGCGCTGCCTGACAACCTGCTCAAAATCATCATGCAGGGCATTCCGGTTCCGGCAACGGCGGACCTGGGTTATATGCCCGCCTTCAAGGACAGTCTGTCGAATCGCCAGCTCAGTGAGCTGGTGGCGTATCTGCGTCAGCGATTCGCCCCGGCCGAGCCCGCGTGGCAAGGGTTGGAACAAAGGGTTGCGCACCTGCGTGCCAACCCTGGCACTCACTGATCGGCGGTGTCTATTGGCAGCACCCTGACACCGCGTATCACCAGATCGCTGATGAACGCCAGCCAGTCTTGCTGCTGGCCAGGATCGGCGAGGTTCTGGCCCAGAAATGAGGAGAGCGTGTGCTGGTTGGAGTTATAGAAGTAGCACAGCGAGGCGATCATCAAGTAGACGTGATTGATGTCGACGTCCAGGCGAAAAAGGCCTTGCTGCTGACCTGCCTCGATAATCGGCTTGATCACCCCGACGGTGGTCGCCGAAAGCCGGCTCAGCTCACGCGATTGCTTGGCGTGCTTGCCTTTGTGCAGGTTTTCGATCGTCAGAATGGCCACGAACTCGGGGTGAGCCACGTAGTAATCCCAAAAGAATCCCACCTGTTGGCGCAAGGCTTCCACCGGTTTGCTCAGGTCTGGACGGCGCCCGCTTTCGGCCTGATTGAACGCTTCGTAGGTGTGTTCCAGCACGTGAAGGAACAGGTTTTCCTTGCTGGCGAAGTAGTAATAAATCATCCGGTCGTTGGACTCGGCTTCTTTGGAGATTTGCTCGATGCGCCCACCGGCGTAGCCATCCCGGGCGAACACGGTGATGGCAGCCTTGAGAATACGCGCCTTGGTCTGATCGGCCTGATGAGCCCGGACACCGGTTTTTTTGTTCACGCTGTTGTCCTTCACGATTACGCGTAGCGCGGTGGATGGCGGAAAAACTGCCGTCGATGGTACGGCAATTCACTTAAAAAACATTGGGGGCGGCGGCGATGAGTGACTATGTGGCGTACTCGAGGCATTGGACGAGGCCGACAGTAACAAGGACGAGGTGGTACTGGCCACCGTGATCAGGGTTGAAGGCTCGGCCTATCGCCGGCCCGGTGCGCGGGTGGTGATGCCGCGGCTGGGGCCAGGTCAGGCGTCAGGCGAACCGGAGATTAATGAAAGATGGGAGGATGAGAGGAGAGCGGTGCGCCAGAAGTTGGAATGCATGTCTATAATCGCCGCACATTCCATTCCTGCCCACAGACTGTCGAGACCTTTATGACTATCTCTCTGTACGCTGCTTCTGTTCCTGTGTTCAAGCAAATGCTCAACGCCCTGAGCGGTGTTCTGACCAAGGCCGAAGCGCATGCGACGGCCAAAAACATCGAGCCAAGCGTATTTCTGCAAGCGCGTCTGGCGCCGGACATGTTCCCGTTGGTGCGTCAGGTGCAAATCGCGGTTGATTTTGCCAAGGGTGTTTCGGGGCGTCTGGCTGAAATCGAACTGCCGAAGTACGACGACGCTGAAGTGACCTTTGCCGACCTGCAAGCGCTGATCAGCAAGGTGTTGGCTTTTGTCGATGCAATCAAGCCCGAGCAAATCGACGGCAAGGAAGGTATCGAAATCATCACGCGTCAGGGCACACCCAAAGAAAAACGCTTCACTGGCCAGTCGTACCTGCTGACCTACGGCCTGCCGCAGTTTTTCTTCCACGTGACCACTGCTTACGCGATTCTGCGCCACAACGGCGTCGAAATCGGCAAACGTGACTACATGGGCGCGTTCTGATTTAGCTCGCAATGGCTGGCGAGGTACGGCGTACCTCGCCAGCCGCTACACCCTCAGTTGCGTTCTTCTTTGGCCAGGCAGGCTGCAGCGGTAAACAGAACGTCGGTGGACGAATTGAGCGCGGTCTCGGCCGAGTCCTGCAAAATACCGATGATGAAACCCACTGCCACTACTTGCATGGCAATCTCGCTCGGGATACCGAACAGGCTGCACGCCAGCGGGATCAACAGCAACGACCCTCCTGCCACACCCGATGCGCCACAGGCGCAGATAGCCGCCACCAGACTGAGCAATATGGCGGTAGGAATATCGACTGAAATCCCCAGTGTATGCACGGCCGCCAGACTCAACACCGTAATGGTGATGGCTGCGCCCGCCATGTTGATGGTGGCACCCAGCGGGATCGACACCGAGTAGGTGTCCTCATGCAGGCCCAGACGTTCGCTTAATGCCATGTTGACGGGAATGTTGGCGGCTGAACTGCGGGTAAAGAATGCGGTGATCCCGCTTTCACGCAGGCACAGAAATACCAGCGGGAATGGGTTGCGGCGCAACTTCCAGAACACGATGAGCGGGTTGACCACCAGCGCCACAAACAGCATGCAGCCAATCAAAACCACCAGCAGGTGCAGGTAGCCGAGCAGGGCGCCAAAGCCTGAGCTGGCGAGGGTCGATGCCACCAGACCAAAAATGCCCACGGGTGCAAAGCGGATGATGACGCGCACAATCAGGGTGATGCCGTTGGACAGGTCACTGAGCACGGTGCGTGTGGTGTCACCGGCATGGCGAATGGCAATGCCGATGCCGATTGCCCACGCCAGAATGCCGATAAAGTTGGCGTTCATCAGTGCGCTGACCGGGTTGTCGACCACACTCAACAGCAGGCTCTGCAGCACTTCACCAATCCCGCCCGGGGCGGAAATAGTCACGTTCTCAGTGGCCAGCACCAGATGCGACGGGAACATCATGCTGGCGATCACCGCCACAACGGCAGCGGCAAAGGTGCCGAACAGGTAGAGCACCAAAATGGGGCGGATATGGGTTTCCTGGCCGTGCTTGTGGTTGGCAATCGAGGCCATGACCAGCACAAACACCAGAATCGGTGCCACGGCCTTCAAAGCGCTGACGAACAGTTTGCCGATAAAAGCCACAGACAGAGCCGCTGCCGGTGCCAGCCAGGCCAGAACAATGCCGGCGATCAGGCCGATCACGATCTGGGTGACCAGACTGGTGCGTGACAGCTTTTGCAGGAGGGTAGGTGCAACATCACTCATAAGGGCATCTCTAGTTGTTTTGGATAGCGCATGGCAATACCTCAGGGAATCAGCAAAACGAGCAGGCTGATGCACGCAGATCTTGGGAAAACGTTTTGAGTAAAGCAGAGTCAGCGGACGAGGATAGTCGTGTGCGCTGAGCGCGTCAGTGTGACAACGTTCATGTTTGGGGGCGGACTTTAACATAGTGATGTAGGGGCATTCCTACAGCAGTCAATCTGTCACACCTGCCATCGATCTTCTTTTAGTGCATGTTCTTGCGTTGAATCATTCTGTTACTATTGCGCGTATCCATTCTTACCTTCGTCAGCGAGCCCCTTTCGGCATTCGCTGGCAGCGCCGTTTCTGGAGTTATTCATGCTGTTGCCCATCCTGCTGCTGTCTGCGGCCGGTTTCACCGTGCTCACCACCGAGTTCATCATCGTCGGCCTGTTGCCGGCGATTGCCCGCGACCTGGAGGTCAGCGTGCCCCAAGCGGGTTTGCTGGTTACATTGTTTGCTTTTACGGTGGCGGCATTGGGGCCGTTTCTCACAGCGTACTTCGCCCGCTTCCCGCGCAAGCGTCTGTTCATCGCGATTTTGCTGATGTTTGCTTTCGCCAATACCGTGGCCGCACTGGCCCCGAATATTTGGGTCATGGCCTTCGCGCGGTTACTGCCGGCACTGGGTTTGCCGGTGTTCTGGGCCTTGGCCAGCGAAACGGCGGTGGATATCGTAGGCCCCGAGTATGCGGGGCGTGCGATTGCCAAAATCGGTTTTGGCATTGTCTGTGCGACGGTCTTTGGTATCCCGGTGGGCACCTTGATTTCTGATGCGTGGGGCTGGCGCAGTGCGTTCGGCATTCTGGCCGTGGTCGCGCTGGCCAAAGCACTGCTTTTGTGGATGTATTTGCCCGCCACTCAGGTGGTCAAAGCGCACGTTACCTTGCGCTCACAGTTCGGCATGCTGCGCAGTCCCCTGATGATTGGCCATATTGTGCTGTCAGTGTTGGTGTTCAGCGGCATGTTTACCGCTTACACCTATCTGGCGGACATCCTTGAGCGGCTGGCGGGTTTCGACGGCAATGTGGTGGGCTGGTGCTTGATGGGCTTTGGTGCGGTCGGCCTGATCGGCAACTCGCTGGGCGGGCGCATGGTCGACCGTCACCCGCTGATCGCTTCGATGGTGTTTTGCGCTTTCCTGATCGGCGGAATGGTCGCGCTGGTACCGAGTATTCATTCAACGCTGGGGCTGGCGGCCGCGATGGCCGTGTGGGGGATCACCCAGTCAGCCCTGTTTCTGGTCAGCCATGTGCGCCTGATGAAAGTCGCACCGCATGCGCCTGCTTTTGCGGCGTCGCTTAACATTGCCGGGGCCAATTTTGGCATTGGCCTGGGCGCGATGGTGGGCGGGCGCGTGATCGACAGCTACGGCTTGGGCAATCTGGGCTTCGCCGCTGCGGGGTTCATCCTGGTGTCGATTGTGCTCGCGTTGTGGCTGATGACGGCAAAACCCCACGCCGCCGCCTGCGCTTAATCCGTAAACAGCTCGCGCCGGGCACCTTCGGTAATCGCAATGATGCCGGGGTGCCTGATTTTACGCTCTACGGTGATGGCATAAAACGACTCGGTCACCGCGTCGGTCTGACCGATCAGTACAACGTTGAACTGGCGCATGACCTCTTCAGCGATCACGCTGGGGGCAATAAAGACCCCGATCCCTGAATGCCCAAATGCCTGCATCAAGGCGCTGTCATCGAACTCGCCGACAATACGCGGCTGGATCTTTTGTTCAGCCAGCCAGCGCAAAAGGCGGCTACGCAGCACGGTTTCCGGGCCGGGGATCAGCAGGGGAGCGCCTTGCAGGCTGAGGGGGAAGTTCTGCGTATATAAAGCTGCCAGCGCCGCAGTGGCAAAAAAGCTGATGCCGCATTCGCCGAGCTTTTGGCTCAGGCCTTTTATATCGAGGTGAGAAGGCATCGGGCTGTCGGAAATAACCAGGTCCAAACGTTGAATCGCCAAGTCTCCCAGTAGCCTGTCGAGCTTGTCTTCGCGGCAGGTAATACGAATGGGCTCATCCAGCGCCATGGTCGGTGCAATCAAGCGAAAGACAATCGATTTGGGCACCACGTCAGCCACGCCGACCCGAAACAGAATCTGCTGCTCCTTGGGTGCCATGCGCAGCATGGTTTCCAGTTCGCTACCGAGCTGGAAGATCTGCTCGGCGTATGGCAGCACTTGGCGCCCGGTTTCAGTCAGTTCAAGTTGACGTCCGACCCGACGAAACAGCGGCAGACCGTAGGTCTCTTCCAGCAAGCTGATTTGCCCGCTGATGGTTTGCGGCGTGAGGTTCAATTGTTCGCAGGCGCGGACAATGCTGCCGGTCTTGGCAACGACCCAAAAATAATGGAGTTGACGGTAATTGAGCATCGGACGGACAACACTTCGTAAAAAACGAAGTATAGCGCCTGAAAATACGAATTTTCCTGAACTGTTTGCCTCTCTAGAATCGCGCGTTATTAGCGAGCCACCCTAGTGGCCGCCGTTTTGAAGAGGAAACCCCCATGAACATTAAAAATACAGCTGTCGCGGTCCTGCTGGTCGCTGGCTTATTGCTGATCAGTGGTTGTGATCAGGCTGAAAAAGCGGCGCAACAGATGCTGAGCAAAACCGCAGAAACGGCCAAACAGGCCATTGATGATACCCACAAGGCTGCGGAACAGGCGTTGAGCGACGCAACGGGCGGGTTGATCGAAAAAAAGCAGCCTGAGCCCGAAAGCCAAGAAACCTCGAACGCCATTTAACCTGTTGCACTCCAGAGTCAGAACACACCTATGGACTATCTTTTACAGCTGGCGACGAACCCCGCCGCCTGGGTCGCGCTGGCCACGTTGATCGTGATGGAAATCGTGCTGGGCATCGATAACCTGATCTTTATCTCGATCCTGACCAACAAGTTGCCCGAGCAATACCGTACCAAAGCCCGCCGAATCGGTATCGGTATGGCGCTGATTCTACGGTTGGGCCTGCTGGGCACCATTGCCTACATCGTGCAGCTCACCGCGCCTGTCTTTGAAGTGATGGGCAAGGCCTTCTCGTGGAAGGACATGATTTTGATAGCCGGTGGTTTGTTCCTGGTCTGGAAAGCCACCAGTGAAATTCATCACAGCATGACGCCGCAATCGGAAGAAAAAACCGAGAGTGTGTCGTCAAAAGTGACGCTTGGCTTTGCGGCGGCGATTGGTCAGATACTGATGCTGGATTTGGTGTTCTCCATCGACAGTATTATTACCGCGGTGGGTATGACCGAGCACTTGCCCATCATGGTGATTGCAGTGGTCGTGGCGGTGCTGGTGATGTTGCTGGCCTCCGAGCCCTTGGCCAAGTTCATCAATGACAACCCGACCGTGGTGATGCTGGCTCTGGCTTTCTTGATCATGATTGGCATGACGCTGATCGCTGAAGGTTTTGGTGCCCACGTCCCTAAAGGGTATGTGTATGCGGCGATGGCGTTCTCTGCGACGGTTGAAACGCTGAACATACTGGCCCGTCGGGTACGTGAAAAACGTCAGGCTGCTGTGACGAACCCCTTGTAGCCGCTGACGAGGAACGACGGCGGCGATCGGTTTGGTGCCCTCACACAGGCCCGCGTGGTTTAAGGGGGCCCCAAAATCACGCGGTCGCGATAAAGATCCGTAGCAGTTGACGAGCTCCGCGAAGCTACGTCCGGCATCAGAGCAGTCGTTAATCCAGCTGTCGGATCTAGCGTAATGTAGGGACCTGTGCACTGCTCTCAGAAGACGGCATTTTTAATGCGCGTTGATCGGGCTGGCGGGCGCTTTTTCAAGGCTGACTTTCGGTTTTGGCTGCACCTGCGGGTGATGATGGCGGCTGATGCGCATTAAACCCCACAGCATCGCGCCGGCAACGCTTAACCAGCCGCAGATCAGCAAAAAAATGGTTAATGTCGGGCTCATCAGTGCCTCCTTCGCCCCCAATGGGCACACACATTAAGCAAGAGACAGTCTAGCTTGGGTGGTGTTGCAGTCTATTGACCAAAGGTCGTGCTGCACCAACTGATTTGCTCTATGGCGTCATAATCTCTGCCCTATAAGGCTATACCTCACCCGTTGGCCGTCCTATGATCTGCAGCCATGCCGGATCGCAGGTCTGGCGCTTATTCAAAGCGAGGGAACATGCAGGCAGTGACGGGATTGAGATCGGTGCGACTTTGGCTGGCGTCATTAATTGCGTTGGTTATGGTGGGATGCGCCAGTGTCGAGCCGCCAGGCATTCGCCATTTGCCTGAAAGGGTCGAGCTCAACGGCGTGCCCTTTTACCGGGGCAATGCTCATCAGAGCGGCCCGCACGTGTTAGCCAGCATGCTCGGCGAACAGCGGATCAGCGTCACCCCTGGCCTGTTGGTCAAGCCCTTGAAGCTGCCGGACGCAGAGGCGTCTTTGCAAGGCAATATGGAGCAACTGGCCACTGGTTATGGGCTGGTGGTGTATCCACTGGACACCTCACTCGAAGCGCTGTTGACCCAAGTGGCAGCCGGTCATCCGGTCATGCTGCGTTTTAGCGACGGCACCGTGTGGTCCGAGCCGCGTTACGCGATGCTGGTGGGCTACAACCGCGCCAAGCAAACCGTGCTGCTGCGTGCAGGCATGGAGCGTCGGCGGTTGATGGACTTCAATACATTCGAGTCCGCCTGGAAGGACGCAGGTGGGTGGGCGGTGCTGATTCTGTCGCCTGATCAGTTGCCTGCCCAGGTAGATAAAGCACGCTGGCTGAAGGCAGCCAACGATTTATCCCGTGCGGGTCAGGAACAGGCCGGTGCCAAAGCCATCAAAACGCTGACCAGCGCTGCACAATAACGAACCGGAGGCTGGCGCAACGTGCGCCAGCCCTTATTGCCTAGAAGCCGAACTTGTCTCTCAAGCTGTAGTACCACGCCCCCAGCGCTGTAAGCGGTGTGCGTAACAGTTGCCCGCCGGGGAAGGGGTAGTGCGGCAGGTCTGCAAAGGCATCAAACCGCTCAGCTTGTCCGCGCAGGGCTTCAGCCAACACCTTGCCGGCCAGGTGGGTGTAAGTCACCCCGTGACCGCTGCACCCTTGCGAGTAATAGATGTTGTCACCGATGCGGCCGACCTGAGGTAGCCGTGACAACGTCAGCAGGAAATTACCTGTCCACGCATAGTCAATTTTCACATCCTTGAGCTGCGGGAAGGCTTTAAGCATTTTCGGCCGGATGATTACCTCGATATTGGCCGGGTCTCGTGCGCCATAGACCACGCCGCCACCGAAAATCAGGCGCTTGTCACCCGAGAGACGGTAGTAATCGAGCAAATAATTACAGTCCTCGACACAGTAATCTTGCGGTAACAGGCTATTGGCCACTGACTCGCTCAAGGGCTCGGTCGTGATCACTTGAGTGCCGCAGGGCATGGACTTGGACGCCAGCTCAGGCACCAGATTGCCCAGATAGGCATTGCCCGCAACGATAATAAACTTGGCGCGCACCTTGCCGTGTGGCGTATGCACCACCGGGCTGGCACCGCGTTCGATACGCACCGCGGGCGACTGTTCATAAATCGTCCCGCCCAATGACTCGACCGCAGCGGCTTCACCCAGCGCCAGATTCAGCGGATGAATATGGCCGCCGCTCATGTCCAGCAGACCCCCTTGGTACTGATCGCAGGCCACCACTTCACGAATACGGCGCTGGTCCAGCAGTTCCAGCTGTGTATTGCCGTAACGCTCCCAGAGTTTTTTCTGCGCTTCGAGATGGCCCATCTGCTTGCTGGTAATCGCTGCGAAGACGCCGCCGTCTTTCAGATCGCACTGAATGTTGTAGGTGGCGACACGCTCGCGAATAATCCTGGAGCCTTCAAATGCCATCTGCCCAAGCAAGTGCGCCTGCTGAGCCCCTACCGTGCGCTCAATCACATCAATATCGCGGCTGTAACTGTTAACGATCTGACCGCCATTTCGACCCGAAGCGCCAAAGCCCACCTTGGCAGCTTCCAGCACCGTCACCTTGAAACCGCTCTCCAGCAAGAACAGCGCGCTAGAGAGGCCGGTGTAGCCTGCACCGATGACACAGACATCCGTTTCGATATCGTCCTGCAAAAAAGGGCGTTCAGGGGCCGAATTAGCCGAGGCCGCGTAGTAAGACTGAGGGTAGGGGGTGTTCGACATTCTGCAGCCTCTGTTTTATATTTTTTACGAGTGAGGCCGATGCTACCTGAGAAGAAAACCAGCGGCTAGCCACTGTCCATTGAGGTTTTTTGCGCTTCAAACAAATAATTCGACTATTCATAGAGTTAGCTGCAAAAAAGGTGTTGACACCCCTCCGCAAATCTATAGAATGCGACCCCACAGCAGGCACGTAGCTCAGTTGGTTAGAGCACCACCTTGACATGGTGGGGGTCGTTGGTTCGAGTCCAATCGCGCCTACCAAACAAAATCCGCTCTGCTGGGCGGTCTAGAAGGGCTCACCGAAAGGTGGGCCCTTTTTTGTTGTTCTCGTTTGGGAAAACTTTGGGCAATCATTGGGCAAACCACCACCGAGCTACAGTTTCAGGTCGGCTTTGACCTTGTGATAAATCACCGCCTCTGGCCCATGCCCAGACTGATAATGCTCAGTCATTTTCACATCCGCATGACCCATCAAACCCTGAATGTAATCCTGAGCAAATCCCTGTTGCTCATACAGCCAAGCACCCAGCGCACGAATCTCATGAAAGGTCGGCCGTTCATTTGCTGGAATGTGGTCATAAGCCTTTGAGTCGTCCCTCGCCTGGCTAAATGCCTTGGTCAAATAGTCCGGCGTCACCGCGTTCCAGTGCAGTTTGGTATCGAGCTGTTTACGCCTGCGTGCTTTGGGGATGTAGTGAATCAAGTAGGGGCAAACCACCGGTGAGGTGACGCATTCCAATACAACCTCGCGAAGGGCTTGTCCCATGACGATTTCCAAGTGAATTGGCGTGCCATAGTTCTGCGTCTTCCCGGGGGATACCTTGATGGTGTTTCGCTCAAGGTCCACGGCTGTTTTCGGCCACGTCACAATATCTTCGCGCCGTTGCAGGCTCAGCAGCCCTAAGCGGATGGCTCGTTTGAGCCAGGGCCGGGTACCGCTGTAGTTCAGAATTGTGTTCAGCCCATCCAACGTATGGCGTTGTCGCTTTTTCTCGGCCTCCTTCTTCACCAGCGTCAGCTCTGCCGAATTGCGCTCGCATAAACCTTTGGCTACCGCGAAAGCAAAAATCTGGACCAGTAGCCCGCGATGCTTGGTGTAAGCGTTATTCTCAAAACCGTCCAGGTACTCGGCAATCGTTAGTACATCCAGTTGGCCCATCAGCAGCCCACCCATATCTTCGCGGTAACGTGCGAGCTTGAACTGGATTTCTCGCAGAGTGCGATCGGCATAGCCGCGACTGGTCACCCATTCCTTCTCAAAACGGTCCAGCAGGTTGTCAAAGCGCGAGGCGGTGTCGCCCGTGAGCAGGGCCAGCAAGGCCCCGTCATCAGTCAGCAGAGGTAGCAGCTTGGCATTGGCGGCCTTGGCTAGGCGGATGGCCTCATTCATAGGCTTGTTGATGCTGACTTTCTTGCCAGTTACCGGGTTTTTGTACTGCCAGTACTTGCCGTTAGGGTACAAATTGGCAGGCAGATCGCGATTCTTCGAGGTCCTCGCGCGCGGGGGAGCCATCAGCTCACCTCCATCATCTTCGCCAGAAGCGGGTCAGTTGAACCAATGACCGCTGCTTGCAGATCGACGAAATACATCCCGCCTTTAACCTCTCCCAGCATTTCGCCTTCCTCAATCCATTTTTTCAACTGTTGAACGCTGGGCTTGCCCCCGGCGTAACGTAATTTGCGGTACTCACTTACCTCCATCAAACGAGGGAGGCGGGCAGTGATCTGGGCAATAACTTTTGCCATGTCTGATTCCTTTCCCCGTGCGGGGCGCTGGGAGAGTTAAGAGGTGAGTGGATTCTTACGGAATACCCAGTCGTGACCGCATTGACGACAACGACCAAAGAGGCGGCCTGTGGCTTGAAGTGAGTCGGAAGAGGCCACGGCGCTAATCTTGCCGGCCTGTACCTCGTAGTGTCCTGAGCCGATAAGTTCTTCGGTGATTTGCATATTGCGGCCACCGCAACGGGTGCAGCGGGCGTCGATGCGCTCGCCGATGTTCTTTGCGGTCATTGTTTCTCCCGTGCGCGCCGCTCAACCGCTTCGGCCTGACGCAACTTGCTGCATTTGGTGTGGTTGCCGTGGGCGCGTGACTTATTGCATTGGTCGCAGACTGTTTGCAGATCCAGCGGCCGCATGGGGCCGCCGTTTAAACGGGCGGTTCGGCGTAAAGCCGTCATGCTGCCTCCTTGGCATATCGAACGCCGCGATACTCTGGGCGTGACGGATAAACTGGCTTGCGAATGACTGCCGACAGCAATTGCTTCCACGTGTTGGCTTTGTTGGGCAGGCAGATTCCGAACTCTTTGGTGTCGTACTCAATGTCGCCCACCAAGCGCTTTACCAGATCGGTGGGTACCGCAATGTTTGAACACCCGCTGTTGTAATAGCCCAATCGCTCCAGAACCAATGATTCTGGGTAGACCCCGGCACGCTCCAGCGGCCAGCAATACCCGCTGTCATTGGCGCGCCAGAGGGTTATTGCCCTGTGGCGGCGGTGAGTGTGTTTGAGGCTCAGCACGATGAACGTGCGTTCAGGCAGGTTTTCTGTAGGCATGACTCGTCCTGTGCCGGGTCATGCCCAGCAGAGTGAAAGATGATTTTCAGATTTCTACGTAAGCAGCTATGAATTGCGTCGCCGCTTCAGCATTGATGGCGTTTCCGTAGGCGCGCAATCGTCCCACTCTTGAGGTAGCCCCATAAGCCAGCGGGAATGTGCCGGGTTCAACTGCCCGCCACTTTCCATCCCGGCAGAAAAGCCAGTCAGCATTAGCCCAAAGGCCGTTAGTCGAGCTGGGCCCGACGACTTGGCCACTCGCGCGAGTGTTTCCAGCCCCCGTTTGGTTGTTGGCTGATTCTTCACATTGCAAGTTGGTGTCGGCCAGCCCGCCAGCGGCACCGTCTCGCTCAGCCCCATCATTCCCGGTCGAGGACTGACACTGCCGCCCTTGGTCGCGTCCGTCGCTGTGCAGGTAGGCCAGCCCGCGAGATGGAATGCCTGATCCGCCAGTGATATCTGTGGATCTGTCGGCTTTCGATTTCCAATTACCGGCGGTTTCGACTTGGCTTGCATCATTGTCGAGTCGGGAGTGTTCCAGCCCGCTAAATAAACCTGTCGCGGTAGATCCCGAGGATTCGTTCCATTGCCCCCACTGTTCTTGTGATCCCGAACTACTGGCGTATGCCACCCCCCCAATTGCGCGCAAGTGTGAAGGGCCATCCCGCCCTGACGATTGGCTGAGTTTCCCGGGCCATTCGTATCGGTCATTTTTGGAGTCGGCCACCCAGTAGAGTCGGTCGCGGATATGCGGCGCACCGACGCTCGCAGACGGAAACGGGACGGCCCCGAAGGCGTAACCCAAGGCTTCCACGTCAGCGTGTACAAGGTCGACCCAAGGTTCGACAGCCTTGCTCGCAACCTGCTCTCCAAAGACGATTGCAGGTTTGCACTCCTTAATGAGCCAGGCGAAGGTTGGCCAAAGGTGCCGTGCGTCCTCAAACCCAGATCCAGCGCCTGCCGAGCTGAAAGGTTGGCAAGGACAGGAACCGGTCCAAACAGGTCGATCATCTGACCAGCCTGCACGCCGAAGGGCGAGGGACCAGACACCAATGCCTGCAAAGAAATGACACTGCGTAAATTCACGCAGTTCGTTTGGAAGGACATCTTCAATACTCCGTTCATCCACGATGCCGGGCGCAATGTGTCCGGCATCGATCAGGTTTCATAGCCACTGGGCGGCGTATGGATCAATTTCGTTGTAGTAAGCGACCATTTCTGCACCTCGCCGGCTGGCGTGCTTCGTTGATATGGGGTATTACGGGTGACCGGCATGGAGCCGGATCAAGGAGAGAAAAAATGCCAATAAAAATAGATCGCAGTGGCCTCGACCGACTAATCAAAAATGCAAAGGAATTGGACGGCAAGCATCAAGTAAAGATGGTCGATGTGCTGAATCCCGAGTTCGTATCAGCTCACAGCAAATTTGATGATCTCGACTCTCTTTTTGCGGCGTCCGGTTTCAAAATCCATAGTCCAGATGATTTTGCCGCAATACCCGATGACCAATGGGATGCGTTCATCAATGCAAATACTGACTTCGATAACTGGGCAGAAATGCAGAGGGCCGGCCACTTGCAATATCTTTCGAGCAGGCTCGAAAAGGGTCTCTAGCTGTTTAGTCAGGCTCGATGATCTCGTCACCACGGTCTTTCTGAAGGGCCAGCATGCTTTTATTGCGGAATTCCCGCGCCACGTTTTGCGAAATTTCGATTTCGTGGCGCGGCGGGCTTAGCAGAGGCAGGCAACTGGCGGAACCCAGCGCATGGAGGTGATGAATCATCAGCGTCATAGCCTCTCCCTGTTCAGTAATGCCTGACCAATTCATCAGGTCAGCGAGTGCTTGGCGAGTACCCGGTCGGACACGAAGCCTCAGCTCTTCTTCCTGTACTGCTATTCGCTTCTGCGCAGCCTTGGCAGAGCGCTCCTGTACCGTTTTGGCCATGGCCTACCTCTTCAATTCCGCTGGCCGGCAGTGCCAGCCATGTTTGACGTTTGCGTTGCTGGATGCGGACTATGCGTTTCATGCCGCAACCTTTTGCTGGCTCCAGGCGCCGACTGCTTCAAAGATCCGCGCTGCGTGATCTTCTTCGAGCGATATCGACTCTGGAATAGCGATCCACCCCGAGGCCACCATCTGGTTTTGGTTGGCTGCGTCTCGCAGTTGCTTGTAGCAATGCTCGATTACGTCCTCCAGATGGTCGGAGAGATAGACACCATCAGGCGCCACCTCAATGGATTTGCTGTAGCGTTCACCGCGAGCATCAATACAGAGAGCGCTGAGGTAGATCGTCCAGCGGTGGGCGATGCCGCACACAGCCTGCCCAATTTTCCCAGGAGCGATATTCTTCAGCGATTTGTAATTGATCATGCCCTGGCGGCCGCTGGGGTCGATGCTCACTACTGCGACGTGGTTGGCGGCCAGCAGTGCTCGGCATGATCGGTCGATCCGGGCCTTGAGGTTATGCGGTTTACGTTTACTCATTATGCGGCCACCTTCACCAGCCTCACGCCGGCCATGCTGAACTCGGCGCCCAGGTCCGTGACAAGGGCGTCGAGATTTTCCCAATCCACTTTCAGCATCGAGATTGGGGCTTGGCCGAAGGCGACAGCCTTGATCAAAGCATCTAAGTCGTAGACGTCAGCCTGCATCGCTACAGTTTGAGTGGTTTGCGTTGCGGTGGGCTTCTGGGCTGCCTGTGATACCAGAGCGGCTCTGGTCGGGGCCGACGTCGCGACAGGTGCAGACTGAACTACAGGTTCGACGACGGCGGCGGCTTTGGCTTCATCCTCGATCCGTTGCAGCTCTTCGTTTCGAATCCTCGTCCGAGTGGCTTCTGCTGTCACTTGTTCGGCTTTCTGATGGTCAGCGATTCGCACCTTTATCAGCGCCACAAGATCGTCGTTGGCCTTCAACACAAGCTGCTGGAGGTCATTGAACAAAAACGTGTGGTCTACGGCGAGTTCGCCATAGCTGGCAAGGTTGGCGCGAATGCTGTCACCGATCTGACTGGCGGCAATCTTGGCCCGTGCCAACTCAGAGTCGGCGGCGTCGCGCAGGCTGCTGATCGATTTCTTACCCTTGATGGCGCCGGCGAAGTCGGCAGGAACGACCGGCATGCGGACCTTTCCGTCCAGCGAGGTGTTGATTTGGTCTATGTGCGCCTGCAACGATTTCGCGGCAATCATGACGATATCTTCGCGGATGCTCACCTTGCGGGCCTTCACCAGCTTGTCGAGCATAAGGCGCTTTGCGCGCGCCTCGGCGCTGATCTCGTCGATGGTTCGGAAAAGGGCGTCGATACTTTCGGTCTGGCTCAGCGCATGTTGTTTGGCCGCGGCCAACCGCTCTTCGACGTCACCGCACCATTTGACGGTCTTCTCGGCGTCGGCAAAGTGCTGATCCGTTTCCAACTCGGTGTTAATCGACGCGAAGACAGCCAGCGAGTGAACCTTGAACTGCTCCAGATTGCTGGCGGTGACCATGCCGGTGACTTCGATGCGTAGCGCTGGAAGGCTATCCGGCTTCTTGCCAACCGTTTCGGGCACGACCTCGGTCGGAGTAAAGTCGAGCAAATCGGCTTGGAACTGCTTCCAGCCGGCAACGAGTGTCGCGGCGCGGCCGGGCACTGGCGTGTATTCCATCGACACGAAGTTGTCTTCTGTGCCGTCGGAGCAAACGAAGATCACTTTCTCGGCACCGCTCACCAACAGCTGCTGCTCGAGCTGCCAGTAATAGTGCGGGTCAAGGTTCCCAGCCAGCACATCGGCGGCGAGCTGTTCGTTCCACATTTTGTGCTCGAACAGCGTTTCGCCGAGCATGGTGCAGCCGTCGAGCGAGGCGAGCAGGTCGCCGTGAGTTCCGACAATGGGGAACAGGTCTTCGCCGATCCGACCTTCCAGAATTGGACGAGCCATCGCTTCAGCTTCGTGGCCTTTGTCGAACAGGTATTTCTGCACCCACCACGACACATCGCGGTCGAGGCCGGTCTTTTTGGCGCTGAGCAGTTCGGTGCGCTTCATCTGCTTCGAAGCACCCATCATGGCCGGCGCCTCGGAGGCGGTGAGGTAGTTGGAGCGGAGCGCATGCCAGGCTTCGGAGCCCTGAGCGACGTTATGGATTTTCATTCTTGCTCTCCTTCAATGGGGGCTAGCGCTTTGATCTTTGCGATCTGTTCTTCGCTCAGTGTGAATTTGCTGCTGACGGTTGCAATCAGGTGGTCAGGTGCTGACCTTCCGGAGTCGACCGCTACGCGCCACTTGGGCAGGTTCTCGGCAAACTTGTCGTCGGGGTAGGGTGGAAGCTCTGCGGTGGCCCGGCCCTTAGGCGGCGAGACATCGCGGATAACCGGGGCGGCTTCTTCGAGTTCGTCCGGGCTGTACACGCCGAGTATCACATCAGGGCAATACAGGCGCGACCAGCGCTTGGTGGCGAGGTAGGCCAGCTGCTGGCGAGGATCATCAGCCCACAGCGTGCTGTTGCGGGTGCGGGCCTGTGCCAGCAGTAACTCAAGAACGCGGGGCTCATCTTCGCCGCGGAAGGTGGCCCAAACTTTGACGCCCAGGCCTTCCTCGTCTTCGAGTTTCCAGCCTGGCTGACGGTATTGTTTGCCTTCGCTATTGGTCTTGATGTCGAACTTGCCGATCACCTTTTCCCAAGTGCCGTACCACTCGTAGTGCAGGCGATCCAGAACCGGTGCGCAGGTGGTGATAACTGCATTCACAAGCTGGGCTTCGTAGCCGAGCACGCCATTCACCAGGTGCGTTTTCTGCGCAACTGCAAAGGGGTTCATTTTCCACTGCATTGATTGCATGACGACCGCCAGGCAATCCGCCGAGTTACCGTTGAAATGCTTCGGTACCGTGGCGCGGCCGGTGGCCATGACGTCGGCAAGGCGCATCATCTTGTCCAAGCTGTCGCCATCGAGCACCAGAGCGCTGGTACTGGTCGCAGCATTAGGGAGAATGTGCAAGGTTTGTTCGTGCGCCACCGGCGCCACGCTTTGTGCGGACATGACAGTTCCTTGCCGCGCACTGGCGCAGCTTTCGAAAGATTTGTGCTATTGAGGGATTGGCGCCGAGAGGGCGCCGAACAACATGAGTGCGGTGCAGGTACCGAGTGCGAAGAAAGAGCTGCGCCAGAATACGAAGCGTCTGGCGCGTTGTCGGACTGTCATGCTGCATCTGCCTTACGCTGTTCCGCTAGGTCAGCGGCGCGATCAGAGTCCAGCTCTTCTGCGCGAGCCCGACCATACTCATTTGCGTGAGGTCGGATCAGCGTTTCAGCGACGTCGTGCAATGCAGTTGGATGGTTCCCTTTAGGCTGTCCAAGCGCTGCAATGGCGAGGTCATAAATTAGGCTGCGCGCTCGACGGCCATCGGCGATGACTTCGCAGATCATTCGCTCAATCGGATACTCACGGTTGTCGGTCAGCAGCGGAGCGATGTGTTCCTGCGCGCCAAGGTGTTCGGCCAGCGCTTCCCACAACGACTGCGGAGTGACCAGGGCAACTGATTTGCGATGCGCTCGGGGCGCCGTGACATTGTCGCCGCAGATCAGCGAATTGATTGCATCGTGGAGCCAATCCGGCCCTTCTGGCGTATCGAGAAAATCAGTCATGATTCGCTTCCTTCCAGGCGTCGAGCAAGTGCGCAGGCTTCGTTATGGTGGCGGCGAAATCCCATGACCTTACCCGTACGGCTGTCCACCACATGGAAGAAGTCGCGTCCCGCCGGCTTCACTGTCATCCGGTAGGGGACCACCGGCGCCGGCCGCCCAATCAGCCTGAAGAAATCGTTAGTGGCGATGCGGGATCGCTGATGCAAGCCGTCGACAATGTCGCGGCGCGATTGAATACTTTGATGCATGGTCGCCTCCAGAGTGGCGGTATGAATTCAACAAATTTCGGATGCACCCATCTGTTCCGCTGGTTGCCATTAGGCGCGGAAGTGAATGCATGCGAGTGATTTCGGGGGTAGGGCGGAAGGAATATTTCGCTAAGGTGCCAACGGCTGGCTATCAAGCCAGTCCGTCAGCGAAATGAAGCTTTACTCAACGATGCAGATCCAGCGGTGATTTTGTCGATACGGGGCGCGGGTGAAATGGACATCTGAAACCAGTTGTAGGCCATGCTTTTGTAACTCTTCGGTCAGTTGTACGAGTGTCTCTGCTTGGATAGTCATTGCTGTTACCTCGTCAGATTTACTGCGTTCATAATTCTTGACTGAGCTAGCCGCTTACTAATTCAAATTTTCTTCAACCTTGATTGATGAATGGTCGCATCGGAGCGTGATCTGCCTAAACTTACTCCGGCATGCCGGTTGTCCGGGGAACCTTCCGGCCTGCGTTTCAGATCGATGCGACCTCCCGTGAGGGATCGGGCAGTTAGCGACAGGCTGTCGTTGGCGCTGGTTTTTTGTTGCTACTTAGGCCGCGCTTTCAGTCTCGCGCTCCGTCTGAATCCGCTTCCAAATCTCTTCCCGATGCACCGCAACATCTTCCGGCGCGACGATTCCGATCTTCACTTGCTGACCGCTAACGCTCAGCACCTGGATGCTGATGTCGTCGTTGATGCGGATGGTTTCGCCTACGCGGCGGGTGAGTATCAACATGGTCCTTCTCCTTGTTGGTGGTTTTCCCAATGCACCCGGTTGCCCAGGTGCAGCAGTGAAAAATTCCATCCCATTACCGCCGGATTGAGCGGAGCGCACTGCTTGCCGGGTCATTCATACGGTTAAGGCATTTCGCCTTCGATCAGCCGTACAGGGTGTTCCTGTCGTGGGCGGGCTATCTGACCCGTCTAATCGCCGGTCGCCGGTAGAGGCAATGCGGTCTATTGGTATTACGTTTCTTGCGCAGGCTGTTAAAGAGCGGGTCGCTGCGGTGTGCTGCTGCGATGGAAGAAACAATACCGCCGGTATTGCATGCCGGTCAATACCTCCGGTCATATATTTTTGAGCGGGCGTAAAAAAGCCCGCACTGAGCGGGCTGCAATTTGAATTGTCTGTTTTGGGCTAAATCAGCCTTTGTATGAGAGCTCGCCAAAAAAGGAGTGGTTCACTCTGATCAGTTTTAGCACCTCAACGGCTTCATTTTTTTTCTCGTAGGGGCCGATAACCACTACTGCACCATCAGGGTTTTCGCAGGGCAGGCCTTCGTCGCTGACGATTTTCTGTGTTGCATCGAATTCCATACCTGGCCGGCAAGGTATGCGGACTGTCCAGCCTGTAGCAGGAATTGAGCGCGTAGCCTGCTCGATATCTGCGCCACAATGCCTGCACTTGATGGCTGCATTCTTGATGGTTTCGGCGCACAGAGGGCAGGGTCGGGTGTCCGTCTGAGCCGGTATTGAAGCGGGCGAGACCGATACCTTGCCGCCAAAAATCACCATCATGATGCCCGCCAAGGCAATCATTCCCCCCACAATCGTATGTACCTGGCGATCAGCCATAAGCCCGAGGTTATTGACTCTGCCCATACCAGTGGAAACGGATACATCCATGTTCAGCGCGAATATCATCCAGCAGAAACCCGCTATCAGAATGAAAATCCCGAAGCCTTTCATTGTGCCGCTCCTTAAAGTGATGCCGAACTCTACCATTCGTGGCGCACAGCCACCATTGAGTGGGGGGGGGGCGGAGGATGCTTATTTGGGTCAAGAACTGCTAGACAGTCAAAAGCCCGCCGAGGCGGGCTCTGATCAGGATCTTATAATCGTTTGAGCTTAATGCTTTACGACGTCACGCTGACGGTGCGATTGCGTTGCCAGCGTTGCATCAACCAGTAAACTCCGCCAGCAATGAGGAAATTGAACCAGCCCCACATCACGCAAGCGGCTGCAGTACTGAGAAAGAATACGGAGAAGTAGCGGACAACGATCTTTACCCAAGTCTCACAGTTCGCGGCTGATCGCCATATCCCTACGAATGTGACAAAGGCGTAGAGACCTACCGGAACGGCTACGCCGCGAATGGCTGCCAAAGTCCAGCCAGCGCCACTGCTTTGGTCCCCGCTCAACACATACGACACGTAGGAACCGGCGATACCGAGCACAATAATTCCGCCAATCGCGCCAAACCCCCAAAATGCTTGGCTTACTGTGTATCTACCAGCGAATAAATTTGTTTTTAACAATTTATGGCCAAACAGGCCGACCAAAATGGCCAGAACGATTCCCATCTACTGCTCCCCGAGATTACGGCTAAGTGCCACTATATGTGTCGGACAGACCATTTGAATCTTTAATGAGTGCGCAGAAAATTATGTACTCGCGCACTAAGTCCGATGGATTCAGCAGGGTAGAGCTGTGCTTGTGAGCTGAGGTGTCTCCGCACAAGAGGCGCGAAACGCTGTCGAGGTTGAGGGCAGAAACATGAAACTGGCGGGCTGGGCATCTGTCGCATAGAAAAGGCCCGTCTGCGCAACAGGCGGGCTAACACCGAGAGGTTGGACCCTCTACTTGGTGTTTGGATTCTAGGCGGGGCGTGGAGGATTGCAAGGGAGATACAAGAAGCCCGGCGATGGGCCGGGCTCATATGTTCGAGTTGTTTCTGTATAAGTATTACCTACGCTGCTGCAAGAGTCTTTTTTAGAGAGGCTTTCATAGTCACCATTTCTTCACCTAGCTCTTCGAGTTTCGCCTGACCTAATAGCTTTTTGGCTTTGGGAAACATGTCTGTTTCCTCCTCTTCGATGTGATGCTCAAGCAGTTCCTTTACCACCTTTACTCGTCCTGCAAATTCAGGTGATGTTGGATCGGTCTCTTTAAGGTCGGGAAGCACAAGTGAATCGACTGTCCGGTGCTCCTCTTTTGCCTCGTAATACATCTCCGCTTCGTCTTTACCGCCGGCTGCTTTAAAAGCTGGATAAAGGATTTCTTCCTCAAGTTGAGTATGAATAGTAATTTCCATCTCAAGTTTTTTTAGAAGATCGGAGCGTGTCTTGACTGCGCGATCAGTTGATTCGCTCAACTGGGTCAGTATGGCTTTAACTTTCTCATGGTCGGCTTTCAAAAGATCAATGGCGTTCATTTGCTGCCTCACTATCACGGATGTTTTTCGCCAATCTCTGTCGGCGAGGTCTGCGTAGGTCTCGCATTAACTGTGCCATTGTTGAGGGAGTACTAAATTCTTATAAATCAGAGCGTTAGGTGTAATAGTGGCTATTGGCACTCATGCAGACTGCACGGCGTCGGCATTTGTATGATGCAATAAGCCATGCTCATTGTTTCGGTACCTAGGATCGAATGAGTTACCGTGGATAGAGCTGGCACAGGTAACGAAGCGAACTACAACTAGACTGCCGACCACAACAATTGTTTCTTTGACGCATCCATGAACTGCTGAGTGCAGTGATATGGCATTTGGAAAGCAGGTGTTGCTTGATGGGAAAATAAAAACCTTTAAAGGAATCTTATCTATGCAAAATGTCTTGGCCAATATTCGTTTTTTGAGACGCTCAAGCTACCTAGTCAGCCTCCCGCGCGCATAATTCCTCCCGGCTTCACCTCATCCGCATACCCCGCCAGCCGATCCCCCCCAGCCTGAAACACGGCGCACATCTTCAGCTTTGCGGCGGATCACTTCAGGTCTGAGGCGATACCCCGCAGGTCGCGCTTGAGTTCTTGATTGGGCTTGGTGAGGGGCATGGAGCCTCCTACAAGTCTCCGCCACGCCAGATGACTCGGCCGAGGATGCGATGCTCATTAAACTCGCTTCGAGAAATAACGCGATCTGGGTATTCGCCGCATTCATTGTTGTCGCTGCGGAGAATCCAGTCGCCGATTGGCGTCTGTATTAGGCGCTTCACAATCGCGCCTTTTTCCGCACCAACCAGAACATAAATTTGTTTGTTGGTAGGCTCGACTTTCGACCTATCAATCAGCATCACATCACGATCGCTAATGGTGGGCCACATGCTTTCGCCTTCGGCGTAGATGACCATTAGGTTTTGTGGGTTTGCCCCTTTCGCTCTCAACCAGTCACGCTTGAAGGCAAGAGTGGTGCGAATCTCAACGTGCGGGTTTTCACTCCCCAGACCAGCGGCTGCGCTTGCATCGTACTGAGGGATGAAGGCGTATTTATCCTCTACGGCCTCGACATCATCACCAGCAGGGAAGGGGGTGTTGGCGGGAGCAGTTAGTGCTGAATCTTTGTGCGGGAATGAGCCCTGAGAAGGCGTCAAGGACGAACTCAACTTTTCAAGCTGCTCAGCCAAAACAGGGCTGAAGTCGGCCACTGGAACCTCAAGCATGCGAGCAAATACTGCTGCAGCTCGCAGGCTCAAGGCTGTCCGCCGGTTCATGAAATGACTCACTGCACCCTGCGTCACTCCGTCGCCTAGCTCGGCCGCAATCTTTTCTTGGGTGAGTTTTAGCTGCCCGCGTTTTTTCTGAAAAATTGCTTTCAGGCGGTCACTGTCTTCCAGCTGCCAATCGGCAAGAGGGAGTCTTCGAGAGTCTTTAGTCATTAGTGAATCTTATTACCTGCGGTATTCAACCAGCCAATATCGGCGGTATTGACTGTAAACAATACCGGAGGTCATACTGATGGCTAGTAATTACGTTGAGGGCGTCGCCATGCGTCGTATCCCGCTTTCTGATTTCGCTAAAGAGCACGGCCATACCAAGGCTGCGCAGATGCTTGGCTGCACCCAGGGTGCTCTGAGCAAAGCTATCCGAGTCGGTCGCGATGTAGTCGTGACCTGTAACGAAGACGGGAGTCTTTCGGCGCTGGAGCAGCGTCCGTTTCCGTCCCAAAAAACCGCCGCTTAAAGCAACTCCTACAGCTGCGCTGCGGAACAAATTTTCGCCGACTCCTTGGCAGGGCGCCACGGAAACAGAATTGAGGTTTTACGAATGGAAGATTTTCTGCGGGCCTGCCAGGGCGCTGTTCTGGATAACGAGGCGAAGACGCTGGCGGCAAAGATGGGTGTTGCGCATGTGAGCCTACTTCAGCGTGCCAACCCGGATAACGATGCCCATCACCTAACGATTGAGCATCTGTACGGGATCTTGCTGCACACAGGCGACATGCGTCCGCTGATAGCTCTGTCCCATGAGTTTGGTTTTGATTTGATCGCGAAGAACGCTCCAAAACCTCAAGAACTCACCAAATCAATGATTGGCGTCGGCAAAGAGTTTGCCGACCTGACCATCGCTGTGCACGAAGCCCTGCAAGACGGTCGGGTGTGCCAATTCGACAAATCCACCATTCGCCGCGAAATCAGCCACATCCGAGAAAGCCTGGATGTGATGGATGAGTCAGTGAAGGTCGCCTGAATTTCAGACACAAAAAAGCCGGGATTACGGCCCGGCTCATTGCTAAATCTGCGAGTTAATAATGAATCCACAATCGAATCTCGTCAATACCCCTTCACGTGTCGCGACACGTTTTGTCGAAACTGAAAACGTGTCGCGCACCGTGACCATGAGCAGCTCGGAGATTGCCGAGTTGACAGGAAAGCTTCACAAGAACGTTATCCGTGACATTCGCGAGATGCTCGCCGAGCTGCAAAAAGATGGCTCAGATCTGATCCATGTCCGAGAGACAAAGGACGGGCGCGGGTACACGACGCTTTTCGAGCTGGATAAAGAACTGACAGAAACGCTCCTGACCGGTTACAGCATCCCGCTTCGCCACAAAGTGATCCGTCGACTCAACGAGCTGCAGTCGAAGCTCGAAGGCCCGCGGGTGATTGCGACCCTTCCTGACTTTTCCAACCCCGCAGCTGCGGCTCGCGCCTGGGCAGAACAGTTTGAGCTTCAGCAACAAGCCAGCCAGGCCCTGATTGAGGCCGCCCCAAAAATTCAGTTTGTAGACCGCTATGTCGACTCGACCGGCCTTAAAGGTTTTCGCCAAACCGCCAAACTGCTCAAGGCCAACGAATCCCGCTTTCGTGAATTTCTGCTCGACAAAAAAATCATGTACCGCATGGGTGGTGAGTGGCAGGCCTATCAGCCTCATATCGACGCAGAGCGCTTTGAAGTCAAAGCCGGCACCAGTGACAGCGGTCATGCCTACAACCAGTCCAAATTCACCCCCAAGGGCGTCAACTGGGTGGCTGGGTTGTGGGCGCAATACAACCTTGAGGGGGAGCTGTAATGCATTACTTCAAACGCAATATCGGCGACTACCACAAGAAGGCTGGCCGTCTCTCTATGGTGGAGCACGGTGCGTACACGCTTCTGCTTGATGCGTGCTATGACCGGGAACGCTTCCCTACTATGGAGGAGGCTATTGACTGGTGTTGGGCCAGGTCACCAGAAGAAATTTCAGCTGTAACCTTCGTGCTGAGTAAGTTCTTTGAGCTGGTTGGCGGTCGCTACGTTCAAGCTCGAATTCAAGATGAGGTCAATGCTTATCACGCAATGGCCTTGAAAAATAGAGAGATTGCCGAGAAGCGAGAGGCGGATAAACGCACGAAGCGTGCAGGCGATAGCACGAAGCGTGCACCAGTCGTGAACGAATCACCACCTAACCAAGAACCACTAACCACTAACCAAGGACCAAAAGATCAACACCACTCTCTCAACGCGGGCGAAGAAATTCCGCAGATTGAGTTTGAGCCAGAGCCTGCTCCGGAACCTGTCAACCCAAAGGCCCCGGTTGAAATGACCCTGGACTGGACGCCTGACACCAATCTCCTGAAGACCTACTGCGTGCATTTCGGTGTATCCACTGACCTATTCACTCGAGAGGCTGTTGCCCCGTTCACGGCTCACCACGAAACGGCTGGAACCCTGAACACTCAATCCAAATGGGTATCCCTGCTGGTGAAGTGGGTCAAGGACGACAAGAACCGCGCCAGTAACGTCCGCCAGTTCGTGAAGCGTGAAACCCCGTCCCGCCACACCGGCTTTGCCGAGCGCGACTACACCGCCGACCTGATTCAACGAGAGGATGGCACCTATGCGCTCTGAAAAAATCGTTCAAATCACAGATGCCGTTACGAGCACCAACGTTCGCGTCCAACCAGCAGACTGCGAGAAGCACGGGCCTTTCGAGCAAAAGGTAACTGTGATCCTGAGTCGTGAGCTGAAGGGTGGTTGCCCTGAGTGCATGCGAGCCGCTGCCGCTGAGCGTGAAGCGAGCGCTCAAGCCGCTGCCGCGCACGAACTGCGCCTGTCCTTGACCCGCAAGCTTGGGGATGCACTGATTCCGAAGCGCTTCCAAGGCAGTAACTTGGAAAATTACGTGGTCGAGCATGGCGAACAACGTCACGCCTTGAAATTTTGCCGTCACTACGTCGCCGAATTTGACCGGATGTACGAGTCCGGGCGCTGCATGGTGCTGATTGGCAAGCCAGGTACTGGCAAAACCCATCTGGGCGCAGCAATCGCAAACGAGCTGTTGCACAAAACCTCCCGCACAGCCGTGTACCGCACCGTCGGTGCAGTTCTGCAGGCTATCAAGGCGACATTCGACCGCAAAAGCGAGCGAAGTGAATCAGACATCCTGTCCAGCCTGGTCAACCCCGATCTTCTGGTTCTGGATGAAATCGGCGTTAGCAAAGAGCAGCCGAGCGACTTCGAGCTAACCACCCTGTTCGCAATCATCAACGGACGTTACGAGCAGCAGCGCCCAACAGTGGTGATTACCAACCTTTCCGCTGGGCAGTTGCCGGGCGCTATGGGTGAGCGCTGCGTGGATCGTTTGCGCGAGGGTGGCCTGATCGTTGTTCCGTTCAACTGGGAATCACACCGCGGCAAGGAGATTTTTTAATGGCTGATGACGTTGATTTTGCAGAAGCGCGTATCGAGAAAGAGCTGGCATCAGCCCTTGCTGCTCGCGTGATTTACAGTGGCGAAAGCGCCCATGAATGCGAGTGCGGCGAAGAAATTTCCGAAGGTCGTCGCCTGGCAGTTCCGGGTGTTCGGGACTGCATTACCTGCGCCGAGCGGGCTGCGCTGAAACTGCGAGGTGTTCGTCGTGGCTGAGCATTCCGAGTTGAAGAGGCTGACTGAGTCGCTGAATCGCGCTATCGAGCAGGCCGAACACAAGCCGGGGCAATGGGCTGAGACAGCTCAAAGCATGGGTGGCATCTGCTGTGCTGGCGAGCCGTTTCAAATTGGTAAAACTTGGGCCAAGGAAGAGCCGTGGGCTCACTTCAGCTTCAAGCGCGATTCATGGCTGGCAGTAGCTGTCGTCAATGCGTTGCCACAGCTAATGGCCCTGATCGCTGAGAACGAAGCACTAAAGGGGCCGCATGACTGGCTGGCGGAAGACTTGATCAAGGAGCTCGTCGACAACGCCCAGTCCTTTCAAGACAACTTGGATCATGGTGAGAGCGATCCGTTTGCCATCGTTCTGCTCGCGGCTGCATCACGTATCCGCCGACAGGAAGTGAGCATAGACAGGTACCGCGCCGAGAACGCTGGGCTCAAGACTGGCTTCGAGGCCTACGAGCTGGTTAATACGGAGTTGAAGGCTGAGGTTGAGAAGCTGCGCGATGATCTTGAACAGAAAGAGTACGACGCCAACGCTTGGCGAAATGGCGAAGAGTCGGTTTGGATCGAGGTCTTTAACAGCGATGGCGATGATCCGTTCATTAGCGCTATCAGCGGCCAGATCACCGTCGAACAGTTGGTCTTGATTCAGGCCGAGATCCTTGAGTATCGGGAGGACTATTTCGAGAAGGGATCAGGCCTTTACATTTTCAGGTGTGACCACTGTCAGGCGCATTACGACAACGTAGGCATGACGGAGCCAGCGCACTGGGAGACTAACTTGGAGTCATACAGTCCTTTCCCGTGGGAAGAAGAGAGCGCCGCCATGGACAAGGGAGAGCAGCCATGACTGACCTCATGCTCCGCAACGAATCTGACCGAACTCGCGCTATTGGATACCTGCATGGTCTTGACCTGGCCAAGCCCAAGAAATTGGCGATCGTCGATCAAGACCGCAATGGAGAGCAGAACAAAGTGCTCCACAAGCTGCTGACTCAGGTTGCCGCCCAAGTGGAATGGCACGGGCAAAAGCTCTCTGTCGTCGTCTGGAAGCGTTTGTGTACCGCCGCATGGCTTAGGGAGGACGGACACTCTCCAATGCTGGTACCGGCGCTGGACGGCCACGGTATCGACATGATTTTCGAGCATACGTCAAAGCTGAGCGTTAAGCAGTGCGCAAGCCTGATCACTTGGGTGGAAGCGTTTGGCTCGCAAAATGGTGTCAAGTGGTCTGCCCAGGATGTGTGGGGAGGGCGGTACTGATGCTCGCGATCAAGCAACGCAAGTTGAAGAAGTGCCGGGTCGCTGAATGCGGGGCCTCATTCGTCCCTGCGCGCCTTGGCCAAGCAGTGTGCAGTCCGGCCTGCGCGATTCTTGATGCTCCAAAGAATCTGGACCGGGCCGTCAAGTCGCTGGCCCAGGTTGGGCGCAGGGAGATCAAGGTCCGCAAGGAACAGTTGAAGAGCAGGGCGGATCACTTGCGGGAGGCTCAGGCCGCGGTGAACGAGTTCATCCGGCTGCGTGACGCACACCTGCCGTGCATCAGTTGCGACTCGACGCCGAGCGACAACGACCTCATGACGGGTAGTCGATGGGACGCCGGGCATTACCGATCTGTGGGCGCCTGCCCTGAACTGCGTTTTGAGCTGCTGAACATCCACCGGCAGTGCGTGAGGTGCAATCGCAACCTGTCAGGTAACGCCGTTGAGTACCGCATCCGCTTGGTGCTTCGCATCGGCGCCGAAAAGGTGGATTGGCTGGAAGGGCCTCATCCGGCCCGCAAGTACACCGTAGACGAGATAAAGGTCATCAAGGCCGACTACCGCGCAAAGAGCAGAGAACTGAAGAGGGCAGCAGCATGAGAATTGACTCGGCACGTCAGGCTTGGCATGACTGCAATTACAACCCGGCCCCGGGCCAGACCTCCGATGCAGCTGAGTTAGGTGTGGTAGTGCAGGGCACTCAACGCGGGCCTACAGCTAATCACGCAGTGCACGGGGCTTTGGCCGGGCAGATCCAGTCAGCAATTGCTCGCCTGCACTTCCAGCTCCGCGCATTCGGCAATGCCATGTATGCCGCCGAGCCATGCGCCGATGACGTGGAGGATGCAGAGCAAGCCGTGTTCAACCTGGCGTGCTCGCGCGTGGAGCGAATGACGACTAGTAAGCGGGAGCGTGCTGAGTATGTGGCCAAGGGGGTGTTCCGCCGATATCGGTATATGCATCAGGGTGGGCAATCGGCGAATCCTGATCCGATGCGCAAGCCTGAAGTATTTCGGGCGTGGCTTAAGGCTGAGTACGATATTGGACTGATCTCGGATCGCTGGGGGCGAGATTGGGAGCCTTTTGTGCAGTTGTGCTTCGATGCTTGCTATGACATTGATGCTAAAGCCTTGTGCCCAATTGGCGGGGTTATTTACCAGATGAAAGAGGCCGCTTGACTTCCCGCCCGGCTGACGGCATCATTTCGCCATAGTTAGTATTTTGCCTACGGCAACTTGCTCTGAAAACCCGGCCACTGCGTCGGGTTTTTTATTGCCCAGAAAAAGCCGATCCACTGCAGCCAGAGCAGCCTTCGGGGCGTCTGGACAATGATGAGCCGGATGTGCGTTGCTCCGGACAAGCACCGATATCCTGCGCACCCTAACCTCTGAGGCTTGTAAGGAGGAGCAACACAGGGCTGCCAACGTTATTCTTTCCAAGCTTGTTGGATGCGCATCCAATCCAGCCACGCCACTTGACGCTTCTCTTCAGCGGCTTTTTTGGCTTCTGTAAATCGCTTCCAAACCTCAGGGCTATCAAAACCATCGGCGATGATCACGTAGGCAGCAGCCTCGAGCCTATCAGCTTCGAAAAAGAGACTGGCATTGAGAGTGATCTGCGCCTCCCAATATTCATTCTTCGCGAATCTAAATCTAACTGTGTTCATGTGGTTTGCACCCGTGGACAGATCCAGGACCGCGCCAATGCACCTCGGTAATACCGAGTCTTTCAGCCATTGGCTTTGAGAATAGCTTGAGTGGAGGCTTCCCAGGCTTGGGGATGGGCACTGCACCGGCATCACAGCCTGCCCATTGCCACGCATCTTCATCAGTCAGGTGCAATGCCCGGATTAAAAGTTTTTTGGGAGCTCCATGAAGTTTGTATTCAATGGTGAAAATGTGCTCTTGACTCATGTCGATTCCAGCTCCAGCTGATGACGGCTTTGACGTCTTAGTCTCTTTAATTGTCCGACAATCAGCAGCGCTCATAATTCATTCATATTTGGGTTGCGACGCTTTTGACCTAAAGATCCAAGCTCTGCTTGCCCCGGATCATTTATTAATCATGCCCCACGGAGTCGAGCGCATGGATTTTCTGCACCGCCTGCTCGACAGGCTCGACCTCCTGATAGCGGGTCTATTAGGGGTGATCGTCGCAAGTTGGTGGCACAAAGATGACCTGACCGATTGGCGGGCTTGGATGATCTTCTTGATCACTGGGGTTTCCTGCTCGCTATATCTGACAGGAATGGTGAGTGCTTACTTGGGCGTAACTGAGCCAAGCATTGTCGCTGGCATTGGCTTTCTGCTGGGCACGTTCGGCGGCTCGCTCCTGGCAGCGATCAATCGAGCTATTAAAGCTGCCGACCTTTGGGCGCTTATCCGTCAGAGGTTCGGGGGAGGCAATCCACCATGAATCTTGAACTGATCAACTCCATTGCCTGCGGCCTTATCGCGGCCTGGGCGACCTGGTGCGTACTGAGTGGGAAGGTCAGAGACGGCATCCTCGGTAAGCTGATCTATTCGGCGATCGCTATCAGCGGATTTGTCGTGATGGCGCGCAACCAGAATATCTTCTTCGGGCCGACCACTGCCGGTCTGACGCTGCATGTGTCCCTGGCCCTGGCCGGTGCCCGCCACATCTTCATGGTCACGTACTGGCAGCGGGTGAAGGGCTGGCTGTGCCGGACACTCAACTGCGAGCACTGCCTGCACTGTGACAAGGCGCCAGGCGGTATAGATCGCCGGGGCAAGTAATCCGCGCCACGATTTGGCGCATTCGAAAACGTGGCGCGAGGTTTTGCAGATGAGCAACGTCACCCGCCTGCGCCACGCGCTCCCACTGAGCCAGGACATCAACCTCGCGGTGAGCGCTCTCGACAAGGCTATTGCCGAAGCCGTGGACGCAGCCAAGTCTGCCGGATTGCCTCAAGGCCTGATCGTTGGACTGCTCCACGGCCATGCCCACGCACAGACTCATCAGATGGTGATCGAATGACCGTCAAGGTTCTGGAGTTCAAGCGCCCCGGCGATCCTCACTCGTCCGGTGAAGCCATCTGCGCCCACTGCAAGCATGAATGGGTGGCTGTAGCGCCTGCTGGCCAGCGGAATCTTGAGTGCCCGGCCTGTAGTTCGCACCGAGGCGTATTCAAGTGGCCCTATGGTCCGTCCGAAGGCGATGAGGGCTACCAGTGCAATTGCGGCTCCGAAGGCTTCTTCATCATGCGCCGGGGCAAGCAGGCCAATGGCGCGGTGTACTGCCGTGGTTGCGGCACAGAGGCCACTGGCTGGTTCCAATAATCAAGGATTCCCCATGACAACCAAGCAACCCGACTGGGAGGCAATCGAACGTGCCTACCGGGCTGGTTCGCTTTCCATCAGAACTATCGCAGAGCGCCAAGGCGTAAGTGACACGGCGATTCGTAAGAAAGCCAAGGTTCAAGGATGGGCGAGAGACCTTTCCGACCAGGTGCGCAAAGAGGTTCGCAGCAAGCTGGTTCGCGGAGAGGTTCGCAACGACCAAGGCGCGAACTGCGAACTTGACGCAGAGATCATCGAAGAGGCCGCAGAAGAAGGGGCCCGGGTGGTTCGCAGCCATCGCCGAGACATTCGGAAGGCGACGAACCTTGCGAACCTGCTGATGGATGACCTGCTCAATACCATCCAGCGCCGCGAAGAGATCGAAGACGCGATCATCGATGAGACGGGCGAGGACAATAACGGTATGCGCCGGGCCTCGATGCTCGCTGCTGTCGCGCTACCCAGCAATTCCAAAACCTTGTTTCAGCTTTCCTCTGCAATGAAGAACCTGCAGGTTCTGGAGCGTCAGGCATTCAGCCTGGACGAGAAGGAGAAGACGGACGACGCCGACGAGATCTCGAAGATGATGGACGAACTATCACAGGACGCTTGATATGAAACCCGAGCACATGAAGCTGCTTCGGGATCGGTTCTGGCGACTGAATAATCTCTACTTCATCACCGACAAGCAGGGCAAAAAGGTTCGCTTCCGCATGACGCAGGAGCAGATCGACTACTTCCAGGGGATGCATACCAGGAACATCATCCTGAAGGCTCGTCAGCTTGGCTTCACGACGCTGGTGTGCATCGTCCAGCTGGATGCGGCGTTGTTCGAGGCTGCGAAGTGCGCCTTGATCGCTCACACCCTGAACGATGCCAAGCGCCTTTTCCGGGAAAAGGTGAAGTACGCCTACGACAACCTGCCGAAAGAGCTGCGTGCCGCCAACCCGTCGCGGAACGACGCTGCCGGCGAGCTGGTGTTCAGTAAGGGTGGTTCGCTTTACGTTTCCACCTCGTTCCGGGGCGGCACGCTGCGATACCTGCACGTGTCCGAGTTCGGGAAGATCTGCGCCAAGTTCCCGCACAAGGCGCGGGAGATCGTCACCGGTGCTTTCGAGGCTGTCGCTGCTGAGTGTTTCGTCACCATCGAGTCGACGGCAGAAGGTCGGGCCGGGTATTTCTTTGATTACAGTCAGTCAGCAGAGCGCCAGCAACTGGCTGGTGTGCCACTGGGCCTGCTCGACTGGAAGTTCTTTTTCTTCAGCTGGTGGAACAACAAGGCCTACAGCCTTGACTCGACCGACGTGGTACTGCCCCAGCGCCTGACCGACTACTTCAACGAACTGCGCGCCAAGCACGGGATCGTCACCAACGACGGCCAGCGTGCCTGGTATGCGGCCAAGGAGAAGACACTCGGCGACGACATGAAGCGGGAGTACCCCTCAATCCCCGTCGAAGCCTTCCAGCAGTCGGTCGAGGGCGCCTACTACGCGCAGCAGTTCACCAAGCTGTATGCCGCTCAGCGCATCGGCACTCTGCCCGATAACAGCCACCTGCCGGTGATGACCATTTGGGACATCGGTGTGAGCGACTCCACCGCCATCTGGTTCGTGCGACAGGTTGGCGAGCAATACCACGTCATCGATTACTACGAGAATTCAGGCGAAGGCCTGCGGCATTACATGAAGGTGCTCAAGGACAAGGGTTACACGTACTCCGAGCACTGGGGGCCACATGACATCGAGAACCGCGAGTTCGGCAGTGATGCGAAGACGCGCAAGGACATCGCCCGAGAGGGCTACGAGATCGATGGCCAGGTTTACCGGATGACGTTCCAGGTTGTCCCGAAGATCGGGGTGGACGACGGCATCGAGCAGGCCCGTGAAATTCTGTCCAAGTGCGCCTTCGACGAATCGAAGTGCGAAGAGGGTATTGCCTGCCTTGAGAACTATCGCAAGGAGTGGGACGACAAGAAGGGCTGCTGGAAAGACAAGCCGCTGCATGACTGGACGTCTCACGGCTCCGATGCATTCCGGTACTTCGCTGTCGCCAAGAGCGCCCGGAAGCCGGTCAAATCAATCAAAATGGGATTCGCACGCTAATGGCAGACGTCACATACACCCGCCCGGAGTACGACGCGGCACAGTCCCGTTGGCGGCTGGTGCGCGACGTGTGCAAGGGCTCCGAGACGGTAAAGGGGCGCGGCGATGTTTACTTGCCGAGGCCCAACAAACACGACACCAGCCCTGAGAACCTTGAGCGGTACAAGTCGTACAAGCAGCGGGCCGTGCTCTACAACGCTACCGGCCGCACGAAGCACAGTCTGGTGGGGGCGGTGTTTCGCACTTGGCCAACGCTGACCGTGCCTGGCGCGCTTGATTACGTGGCCACGGATATCGACGGGCAGGGCGTGAGCGTCTACCAGCAGTCTCAATCGGTCATCGGGCACCTGCTCGAAGTTGGCCGGCACGGCTTGCTGGTGGATTACGCCGCAGTGCAGGCGGGTACGGTGAGCAAGGCGGACGAACAGGCGGGTCGCGCTCGTGCGAGTGTTGCGAGCTACCCTGCTGAGTCGATCAGGAACTGGAAGACCCGTAAGGTCGGTGGCCAGCACCTGCTGAGTCTGGTGGTGCTGCAGGAATCCGTGGATGTCGATACCGATGATGGCTTCGGTAGCGAAAAGGTTACCCAATACCGAGTGCTACGCCTGGACGATGTCGGCGTTTATACCCAGGAGGTGTGGGAAGAGAGCTCAAGCCAAACGGCTATGATCATCCCCCCCTTCACTCCACTCAACGGTGCGGGCCAGCCCTGGCGGATCATCCCGTTTCACTTTCTCGGCAGCGAGAACAACGACACCAGCATCGACGACGCGCCGCTGTACGACATGGCGGTGCTGAACATCGGTCATTACTGCAACAGTGCGGACTACGAGGATTCGGTGTGGTTTTCCGGGCAGCCGCAGTTCTGGATTTCAGGGCTTGACGAGGCATGGCGCGACCACCTTGAGGCCAACGGCATCTATGTCGGCTCCAGGGCGCCGCTGACGCTTCCTGCCAATGGGTCGTGTGGGTTTGCCCAGCCAGAACCAAATACGCTGGTGAAGGAGGCCATGGACGCCAAGAAACAGGACATGGTGTCGCTCGGAGCCCGGCTGATCGAGCGCGGCAGCGCAGTGAAGACCGCTACCCAAGCCGACAACGACAGCGCCGCCGAACACAGCGTGCTTTCCCTGGTGGTCAGCAACGTAAGCGAGGCGTACAGCCAGTGCCTGGTCTGGATGGCCGAGTTCGTGAATGCCACCGGCGAGGTGGTCTACAAGCTCAACCAAGACTTCAGCCAGATCACTCTGGACGCAACGATCCTTTCGGCGCTGTTCAATGCCGTGCAGGGCGGCAAGCTGCCCGAGGGCGACTTCTGGCAGTACCTGCGCGATCGCGGCGTGATCAACCCGGAGAAAACGGACGACGAAATCCGGGATGAGCTAGAGGCACAAAGCACTGGGCCAGCCCTGGACGACACCGAGGTAATTCCGAATGACGGCAAACCAAGCAATCCTTGACGCCACCATCCGGCATGCCGTGTTCCTGGAGCAGCTGAAATCAGGGGAGGTTGCGAAGTTCGCCCCCTTCCTCAAGGAGATCGACCGCTCGATTCGTGAGCGGCTGACGCGGGCGGACCTGACGGACTACACCGTCGCCCGCCTGGAGCGGCTGCTGAGCGAGGTTGATAGCCTGCTGCTGGGTATCTTCGACCGGTACAGCGAGAAGCTGAACCTCGACTTGGTGGACATCGCCAATTACGAGGCCGAGTTTGAAGCAACCAGCCTGACTCGGGCGGCGCCGGTGGGCGTGTCGTTCGATGCTGCTGTGCCTGGTGCGGCGGCAATCAGGGCGGCGATCTTCACCAATACGCTCAGCGTGCGCGGTGCCGACGGCGGAAAGCTGCTCAAGTCGTTCATTGATGGCTTCACCGCTACCGAGCGGCAACGCCTCACAGGCGCGATCAGGCAGGGCTTCTTCGAAGGCCAAACCAACTTCCAGATCATCAAGAATATCCGGGGCACCAAGGCGCTCCAGTACAACGACGGCATCCTGGCTACGACGAACCGCAACGCCGGCGCCATCGTGCGAACGGCGGTGCAGCATGTCGCCACCCAGGCGCGCATGGAGACGCTGAAGGAGAACGCCGACGTCGTGCAGTCGGTGGAGTGGGTCAGCACCCTTGATTCAAAGACCACCAGTCAGTGTCGGACGCTGGATAAGCAACGATTCAAGCTGACTGAGGGGCCCAGGCCGCCGATCCACATCAACTGTCGCTCCACGGTGGTTGCGGTGACGCGCTTCAGCGCCTTGTTCGCCAAGGACGCCACGCGTGCATCCATCGGCGACGGCGGTGCCCAGCAGGTGAGGGCAGACCTCAGCTATTACGACTGGCTCCAGCAGCAGCCAGCAGCGTTTCAGGACAAGGCCATCGGTCCGGTCCGCGCCAAGCTGTTCCGCGAAGGCGGCCTGAGTATCGAACGATTCTCCGAGCTGCAGCTTGATCGCAACTTTTCACCTCTGACCCTTGTGCAGATGAAGGCTCTTGAGCCTCTGGCGTTCGAGCGGGCGGGCATCAAATAACCTGGAGATCCATATGAACGACAAAGCAATCGAGCAAGAGATTCAAGCCAAGGGCCTGACTGCGCCGCGCATCACTCCGGCAGACCTGCAAGCCAATATCAAGGGGTGCCACTACTTCACCGCTCAAGACGGCGTGCATGGCAGCGACCCCCATTTGGCGCAATACACCGACAAGTCGCTGGATCTGCTGACCTTCTGCGTCCTGGTGTTGCGCAACGGCTTCACCGTCACCGGCGAGAGCGCATGCGCCAGCCCTGAGAACTTCGACGCGGAGGTGGGCCGCAAGATCGCCCGCCAGAACGCCGAGCAGAAGGTATGGCCGCTGATGGGCTACGCGCTCAAACAGCAACTGCACGAAGCCAAGTAACCGAACACCGAATCACCAGGCCGGCCATGAGCCGGCTTTTTCATGTCTGCGGGCAGGGCCTGCAAATCGTCTCTGGGAGACAAGCAAATGGGTTTGAAATATCAGCTGGACACTCTTGACGGTCTCGATGACTCCGTTAAATCGCTCTACACCGAGAAGGAAGGAAAGTTTGTCCTCGGTATCGAAGGCCTGCCGCAACCAGAAGACGTATCTGGCCTGAAATCCAAGGTCCAAGAGTTGCTGGACGAGAAGAAGGCCGCCGACAAGGCGCGTAAGGATGCCGAAGACCAGGCCCGCCTGGAGCGTGAAGAAAACGCTCGCAAGTCCGGCAACGTCGAAGAGCTTGAAAAGTCCTGGTCGGAAAAATTCAACCGCCGCGAAGCTGAGCTGAACGGCTTACTGGAACAGGAGCGTGGAACGCTGAGCACTCAGATCCGGGATCTGACTGTCGGCCGTACCGCTACTGACATCGCGTCTGCCCTGGCAATTCCAGGCAGCGCCAAAGCCCTGTTGCCGCACATCGAGCGCCGTCTGAGCGTCGAGCAGCGCGACGGGAAGCCTGTTGTGGTCGTCCTCGACCAGCAGGGCAAGCTCTCGGCGGCAACGCTGGATGAGCTGAAAGCAGAATTCGCAAACGACACGGCCTTCGCGCCGTTGATCGCGGGTAGTAAGGCATCTGGCGGCGGGGCTGCTGGTGCTGGAGGTGGCGGCGGGGCCGCAAAAGGAAAAATCGGCGGCACCAAAGAGGAACGTACGGCCGCAATCGCGAGCCGGTTCCCGGATCTCCCACAATCGTAAGGAAATAACTCATGTCCCTGTCGCAAATGCAGGTTTTCAACGAATACATCATGCCGGCGACTCTCGAGACGCTGGATCAGTATCTCGCCGCTTTCAACGCCGCCAGTCGCGGTGCAATCGTGCTATCTCCGGACGGCTTCACTGGTGACTTCCTCCAAGAGTCGTTCTTCCAGACCTTGGCCGCTGCCCAGCGCCGCGTGGATCGCTACAGCGCGAACGCTACTGTCGCTGCAACCGATCTGACCGAGCTGAAGAACACTTCTGTGAAGGTAGCCGGCGGCTTCGGTCCGATCCGCTACGAGCCGTCGCAGATGACCTGGCTGGAGCGCCCAACCGCGCAAGGTATCGAAGTCGCCAGCCGCGCGTTCGCTGAAATCCTCCTGAAGGACCAGCTGAACACCGCGATCGCTGCCCTGGTTGCTGCAATCACCGCCCAGTCCACCGCGGTCAACGATGTGTCGGCTACCGCTGGCATCACCTACGCCGGCCTGAACAACGCCCACGCGAAGTTCGGCGACGCAAGCCAGAACCTGGTAACCCAGGTGATGCAGGGCACCAGCTACCACAAGTTGGTCGGCCAGAACCTGGCAAACCAGAACCAGCTGTTCCAGGCCGGTAACGTTCGCGTGATCGACATTCTGGGCAAGATCTCCGTTGTGACGGATGCCCCGGCGCTGATGCAGGCCGGCACCCCGAACAAAGAAATCATCCTGTCCTTGGTGCAAGGTGCTGCGCTGGTTCACGACGGCCGCGACATCATCAGCAACGTCCAGACCACCAACGGCAAGGAGCGTATCGAAACCACGCTCCAGACCGACTACACCTTCGGCCTGGGCCTGAAGGGCTACACCTGGGACACCACCACCGGCGGCAAGTCGCCAACCGACGCCGAACTGGCGACCGGTACCAACTGGGACAAGACCGCCACCAGCATCAAGCACACCGCCGGTGTGGCTCTGATCGGTGACGCCTCCAAGTAACCCTGAAAGCTGAGTCGGGCCTAGCGCCCGGCTTGGCGAGGACATGATCATGAGCAACAAGAACATCTGGTATCTGCCTGGTCCGTTCCATCAGTACCAGGAAGACGTGAAGGCACTCGCCAAAGCAAGCGGCCTGCGCATCGTCGACGCAAGCGTTACCGAAAGTCGTGAAGATGCCGCCGACGAAGTGCCTGACGTGACTGTCAAGGAGTTGCCGAAGGTGCTGCTGATAGATGGTGGCAGTTCCAGCATCGATATCGACGCCTTTCGCGCCGAGCTCGAATCTGTCGGCCTGATCGTTGAGTCATTCGCCGATCAAGCGCTGGTGCGCCCCGAAGGTGATCTTGGCCCGATCGCTGATCGCCTGTTTCAGGTATTCGAAGCGGTAAACGCCGGTGTGGAAAGCCTCATCCGCGAGCGTGACGGTGAAGTCGAGAAGGTGAACGCTCTGCAACTGCAGGTAGATGGTCTTCTCCAGCAGGTCGACAAAGCCGGCCAGATGGATGCCGAGGCGAAGGAAATCGCCGACCTGAAGGCCAAGCTCGATGAAGCGAAGGTGCCGTACCGTGCCAACGCCTCGAAAGAATCCTTGGAAAAGCTCGTCGCTGATCTGCCCAAGGGCTGATAATGCTGGCTGCCGGTGACCCGGTGGCCGATCTCAAACCATTCCAGCGAGTTAACGCATGACACTCATAATCGAGGACGGCACCGGCAAGCCTGACGCCGAAAGCTACGCGAGCGCCGATGACCTGGCCCTGTATGCCGTGAAGTTCGGCGCAGTGATCCCGGCGGGCGTCCCCGAGCAGGAGGCCCTGCTACGCCGGGCCGCCTTGGCGATGGATGGCAAGACCTGGAAAGGCCGCAAGATGAGCAGCGAGCAGGCGCTGGCCTGGCCGCGTCGGGGTGTTGAGCTGGACTGCCAGATCAAACCAGACAACTACCTGCCGGCGCGGATCCAGTACGGACAGATGGCCTTGGCCACCGAGATCCATCAGGACGACATTGACCCGGTGGAGAAGCGCAAGGGTGCTGTGACTCTGGAGCGTGTCGAAGGCGCGGTAACACGCGAGTACGCCACGATTTCCAACACCAGCGGTCGACTGTTGCCGGCGGCGCCGGATCGACCGAGCGCTACCCAGTTTGCCGACTACCTACAAAAGCGCGGGCTGTTCGCAATCCGCGCATAGCAGCAACGGAGACCACTATGGCCACCTTCTACGACGAAATGGCCGTGATGGCTCTGGAGATGATCACAGAGTTCGGCCAGCCCGTGACCATCAGCAAGACGGAGCCGGGTGAGTACGACCCAGAGACGGGCGGCGAAGCTCCGGGGGCAACTGTCGAACAGATCGCCCAGGGCATCCTGCTCGACTTCACCGGCCAAGAATTTCAAAACAACAGTCTCATCCGGCAGGGTGACAAGAAGCTCAAGATCGCCGCGCAGGGCTTGTCCTGGGTGCCGGGTTTGCTGGACAAGGTGGTCGTTCAGGGCCGCGCCTGGTCAATCGTGCCACCGCTGAAAGAGATCAACCCCGCTGGCACGCCGATCTTGTATGAGCTGCAGGTGCGGTCGTGAGCCGGGCAGGTGCCGGCCAGTCCGGTAGTTTCGCCCTGAGCCTGGCTGAGTTTGCCGCCCAGGCCACGGAAGCCATCGACGCTAGTCTGCGCGAGATCATCATTGAGGTCGGCAACAGCCTGATCCGCATGTCTCCCGTGGGTAACCCGGAGATCTGGACGCAGAACGCTGTGGCGACCCAGTACAACAAGGCCGTTTACGAGCACAACACGACGCTGCGTAGTGATCCAGCCAACCTGACGAAGGCGGGCAGGCTTCGACCAGGGCGCAAGGTGCACGACGGCATGGATATCGTCGCTCCTGAAGGCTACGTCGGTGGCCGGTTCCGCGGGAACTGGATGTTCAGCATCGGCGCCCCCGACAGCGCCACGACCGAAGATATCGACCCGAGCGGCGCCAAGTCGACGGCGCGTATTACCGCCGGCACTATCGAATTCAAAGCAGGCGATACCTGCTACATAACTAACAGTCTCGGATACGCGATCCCGCTGGAGTTTGGCCATTCGACCCAGGCACCCGGCGGCATGGTCCGGGTAACCGTGGCCCGCTTCCAGCAGATCGTGCTGGAGGCTATCAGGAACAATCAGGTATGAGTCACGCAATCATCGCCACGATTTATGAGGAAAAGCTGATCGCCTGGAACGCTGCCAGGTCGGAGAAGCTGAAGATTGTTTTCGAGAACAAGGCCTACACGCCGGCGGCGGGTGAGACCTACCTTCGCGCGTTCACGATCCCGGGTGATACCGCGAGCAACACGCTCGGTGGCGATCACCGGCTCTACACCGGCGTGTTTCAGGTAAGCATCATTGCCCCGGCGGGCACTGGGAAGTTTGAAACCAATCCACTCGTTTCTGCGCTGACAAACCTGTTTCCGCTCTATGCCAGAAATACGAAAGCTGAAGTCACTGTGATCACCATGTCGCCCGTTGATCCGGGCCCAGGTATCACGGGCGATTCCGTTTACACGGTACCTGTTTCGTTTTCATATCGCGCCGACACCAACTAATCCCGCCCATTGGGCAAACCCCGAACCCGCCTTGAGCGGGTTTTGTTATTTCTGAGAGAGGTAAAAACCATGGGCTACAAACTCCCCAACGGCGGCACGTTCCAGCACGCCGCCACTTATGCCGCTGCACTGGCGTTCACCTCGGTCAGTAACGCAACGGAGGCGGTGGCCACTGTGGTGGATGCGGATCTAGTGGTTGGCGACATTGTGCTGATTGAGTCGGGTTGGAGCACCCTGAATGGTCGAGTCGTTCGTGTCAAAGCGGCAACAGCAGTGTCGATCACCCTAGAGGATATTGACACCTCTGACACGCAAAGCTTCCCGGCGGGCTCCGGTGGCGGCACCCTCAAGAAGATCGAAACGTGGGTGCAGATTCCGCAAATCACCGACGTGGCGTTTTCCGGCGGCGAGCAGCAGTACACGGACGTGGTTTTTCTGGAAGATAAGCAAGGCCGCCAAGTGCCCACCGACAAATCGGCGGCCAGTATGGTGCTGACCATTGCCGACGATCCGGGCAAGCCGTTCGTGAAGGTGCTGGAAGCCGCGGATGCTGGGCGCAAAGTCGAAGCCGCTCGCCTGAACCTGCCGGGCAATGACACTATTTACTACGGTGCTTACACCTCGTTTTCCAAGCAGCCGACGGTTTCGCGCGGCAACGTGCTGACCCGCACCGTCAACTTGGCGCTTCAGGCCGAACCGACCCGTTATCTGGCGTAAGGAGGCTTAATGGCCAAGTTCAAAATTCAGCAAAATCCGACATTTAAGGTCGATGTTGAAATCCCTCGCGTGGGTGCCGAGCCTGACAAGGTTCCTTTTGAGTTCCAGTACCGGGATCGCAAATCTTTGGCAGCTTTGTTTCTGTCGTGGCAGGAAGCCTATAAAGCGGATGAAGAACGCTTCAAGGAGATGGGGGCTGAGCTGACCATCGTTGTGCTGACCGAGGCCAACATTGAGCGCCAAGTCAGCCAGGTCGAAGCACTGGTTGTTGGCTGGGGCTATGACACCAAGCTCAGCCAAGAGTCCATTCGCGAGCTGGTGGAAACCTCGGCCGGTGCCGGGGATGCAATCGTAAAGGCCTATCAGGGCGCTTTTGAAGCGGCCCGCCTGGGAAACTGATCGAGGTCGGTCGCGCTCTGTATCAGCCATCCGTGTCAACCGAGCAGCTCAGCCTGTTCGGCCTGACTTCGACGGACTACGACGACACTGTCGAGGTCTGGCCTGACAACTGGCAGGCATTCCGTCTCTTTGAAGCCATGTCTACGCAATGGCGGGTGGGGGCATGTGGCGCCACCGGCCTCGATTACACAGCGATCTACGACACCGCCAGCCTTTCGGGCCTTACCAAAAAACACGCGATTAAGCTCTTCCCTGACCTTCGGGTTTTGGAAGCCGAAGCCATGCTCGCCATGTCTGAGCAAATGAACAAAGGATGACGGCATGAGTGGTGAGATTGCGAGCCTTGGGATTGCCGTCCAGACCGGCGAAGTAACCAAGGCCAGTACAGAGCTTGAAAAGCTTGTTCAGGTAGGTGAAAAAGCCGAAAAGGCAGCAGAAGGCATCAGCGAGGGTTTCGGCAAGGCCTCGGCGGCGGCTTCTGGTTTGTCGGGGACTGAAGCCAAGCTGGCTGAAACCACGGAGGATGCCAAGGTTCGCCTGCTTGCAATGGCCAAGGCTTCTCTGGACTCAAGCGAGTATCTGAAGAGCCTGGCTTCAAGCGTAAACACCAATACCGCCGCCATGGATGCGGCCCGAGCCACCACCACCGACTTTGCTGCACTGAACCGGCGACTTAAGGCGGATGCTGATGCATTGGTCGGAACGGTAGACCAACAAACACAATCCACCCGCCAAGCAGCAGCGGCGACCGGAGCGCAGGCCGACGGTCTGGCCAAGCTTCTGGGGCAAATCAATCCTGCCGCTGCAGCGCTGGGGCGTCTTGATGAACAGCAGGCCAAACTCGAGCAATACCGCAAGGCCGGACTGATTGATGCAGAGACCTTCAAGGATTACTCGACGCGCATCGATTCGATGCGCAAGAGCCTTGGCGGGTTTGACGATGGGTTGTCGAAAACCGGCCTGAGTGCGAAGCAAACCGAGGCGGCACTGCGTCAATTACCAGCTCAGTTCACCGATATATTTACCAGCCTGGCAGGCGGGCAAAACCCGCTGATGGTGTTGATCCAACAGGGCGGGCAGATCAAGGACTCGTTTGGAGGCATTGATAACACCCTGACCGTGCTCAAGGAGAAGTTTCGGTCGCTGTTTTCAGGTGGCTCCGGCGCCGCTGATTTAGGGGCTTCTTTGGCCGGCATGGCAGTGAACTCACAAGATTTGGCTGAGAGTGCTGGCGAAGCTGGCGAGAGTCTTTCTGATCTGGCTGAAAGCTCGAACACAGCAGCGGAGGCCGCTGAGAACGCACAGAAAGCCGTAGGGGCGATCAGCCCAGCAATGAGTGGCGTGACGCTTGGTGCGGCAGGGATGGCGCTCGCCGTACTTGCCGCAGCGGCAGCGGTAGGCGTACTGATCTATGGCTATAGCCAGGGGAGCAAGGAGGCTGATGAGTACAACAAGGCACTGATCCTCACCGGTAACTATGCCGGAACCAGCGCCGGGCAATTGGCTGACTTGGCACTGCAGGTCAGCGCTACCAATGGCACGATCGGCGATGCGGCAGCCATACTGGCTAAGCTCGCAGGTAGTGGTGTGATTGCAAGTAGCAGCTTCAAGGAAATAGCTGATGCAGCCTCAGCAATGGAAGACGCTACTGGCAGGTCGGTAGATGCAACCATTGCCGAGTTCGTCAAAATCGCAAAGGACCCGGTGGCGGCAGCAAAAGAACTCAATGACCAATATCACTTCCTGACCGCCTCGGTTTACTCGCAAATTGTCGCGCTGAAGGAGCAGGGCGATACCACGGCAGCGACCGACCTTCTCACCAAAACCTACGCCGAAACGGTTCAAGATCGATCCAGGCAGATTACCGACAACCTCGGGACGATTGAGCTGGCATGGAAAGGGATCAAGGATGCGGCTGCCGGCGCGCTGGATGCGACGTTAAATATCGGTCGGGTGCTGACCATGGAGCAGCAGGCGCAGGTCATTCGGGATCGCCTCGCAACCAATCAGGGTCGACGCGGGCGAGCAGCAGCACTTGGGCTTGAAACCAGAGACACAGCCAAGGACCGGGCTGCTCTGGCTTACCTTGAGCTGCAGATCGACGCCGAGAAAGCCAAAAGTACCTATCTGGGTGAGCAGAGAAAGATTCAGGATGATTCTCTGAGTGCGATGATCAAAGTCGATGCGCTCACCAAGTCGTCCTGGACCAACGAGCAAAAAAGGACTGAGGCGCTAAAGGAGTATAGAAAGCAGCTTGAAGCTATTCGCAGGGCGAACCCTGACGATGCGCGCCTGAATCAGAGCGTTATCGACAAGAACATCGCGAATATCAATGCAAGGTTCAAAGACCCTAAAGGTAGTTCCACCGGTGCAGTTGATCTCACGGAATTCAACGCCTCCCAAAACGCAATCAAAGCCATTTTGGCCGAGTACGCGAACGCGCAGAAAGAGTTGGACGCACTGCAAAAGGCGGGCTTGGTTTCGCAGGAAGAGTACGGCTGGAAGCGCGCAGGTCTGATCGGCAACGAGAAGGATGAAATCACCAACGCGTATGAAGCGGAGATTGCAGCTCTTGAGTCAGCCAAGGCCAGAAAGACCACCTCGGCTGCGCAAGCGATCGAACTCGACAAAAAGATCGCCGATGCCCGCACTGACATGGTTAAAGCTCAGCAGGACGCGGACAGTAAGCTCAAAGTGTTGGCAACCGCAGAGAAAGGCAGACTTGATCAGCTAAGGATCGCTTCTGAGGCCTATGTCACCCAACTGGAGCGGCAGCGTTCCGCACTTGATAACTCTGGCACACGCGCCGCGGCAGCGCTGGGATTTGGGGGTCGTCAGGCAGGGTTGCAAAGTGACCTGGATGGCGTCACCGACAAGTTCAACGATGAGCGCGCAAAGCTACTAGATCGCCGCAAGACCGCTCCCGACAAATACAGCGAGGAAGACTACAAGCGGGACCTTGGAAGCCTTGAAGCCGCCGAGAATAAGTACCGAGACACGGTCGTCGGTAACTACGACAAGATTTCCGAAGCCCAGGGCAACTGGCGCAGCGGTGCCACTTCGGCGTTTGAGAACTACCTCGAATCGGCACGGGATATCTCCGGACAGACGAAAAGCCTGTTCAGCAACGCGTTCAGCTCGATGGAAGATGCGGTCGTTAACTTCGCCATGACCGGGAAGCTTTCGTTTGCGGACTTCACCAAGTCGATTTTGGCGGACATGGCGCGCATTGCATCACGGCAGGCAGCCTCAGGGATTCTAAGTTCTCTGGTAGGGGTTGGCGTCTCGGCGGCTGGCGCTTATTTCGGCGGTGGTACTGCATCCGCCGGATCTACTCAGGCCGGATACAGCCCTGAAATCATGGACGGTTGGTCAGGCATCCAGCAGGCCAAAGGCGGGGCTTGGCATGCGGGCGTACAGATGTTTGCTGATGGCGGCGCCTTCACTAACTCCATCGTTAGCAAACCGACCGCGTTCGGTATGGCCAACGGCAAAACCGGGGTCATGGGTGAAGCAGGGGAAGAGGCCATCATGCCGCTGACCCGCACCGCGAGTGGCAAGCTCGGTGTTATGGCGGTTGGTGGCGGCAGTGGAACTTCGATCAGCCTCAATATCCCCTTAATGGTGATGACCGACGAAGAGTCAGGCCGCCCGGATGGGGCTGAACTCGATACCGAAGCTTTCCAGCGCAACATGCAAGACCGGATGCGCGTCGTGGCCAAGGAAGAAATTGCCAAGTCGTGGCGCCAAGGCGGGGTCAGCAGCCGAAACGTAAAAGGATGATTTATGGCAATCGAAACATTCACCTGGCAAACCGAAAAGGGCGAAGGCGAGATCAAACAGCGCGTGCGCACCAAGCAATTCGGCGACGGCTACGCGCAGACGACTACGGACGGGATCAACAACAAATCCCAGTCCTGGCCGTTTATGCACACCGGCCCCAAGGACAGAATCAAGGCCATTATGGCGTTTCTGGATCGGCACCAAGGGGCGAAAGCCTTCCTCTGGACACCGCCACTGGGCGAGCTGGGTCTTTACAAGTGCAACGGTTACAAGCCTTCACCCCGTGGCGGGCTGACCTACTCCCTGTCGGCCACCTTCGAGCAAGTGTTTCACCCCTAAGGTAATCCTCACATGGCATTAATCACGGACATCCAGAAACTGGAACCCGGCGGCGAAATTCGCCTGTTCGAAATCGACGGGACTGAATACGGCGCGGATTACCTGCGCTTTCATGGGCATGCCATTCCACATACCCCGGATGAATTGCTGGCCTATCAAGGCTCTGACGAAGATCTGCCTGCCAAGTCGATTTTCTGGCAGGGCAACGAATACGCTGCGTGGCCCGTGAACATTGAAGGAATTGGCTCTGACAGCGACGGCACAGCCACTCGGCCTACGTTCATAGCAGGCAACATCAACGGCCGGGTGACGGCGCTGTGCTTGGCTTTTGAAGACCTGCTCAAGTTCAAACTCACCGTACGCGAGACACTGGCGCAGTACCTGGATGCCGAGAACTTCCCCGAAGGCAATCCCACGGCCGACCCGACGCAAGAAGCACTGGAAATCTGGTTTATCGACCAGAAAACCGGTGAAGACGGCGAACAGGTGCAATGGGAACTGTCCTCGCCTGGCGAAATCGACAACCACGGCTTGCCCGGGCGCCAAATGACGACTTTCTGCCATTGGGCAATGACCGGCGGCTATCGTGGCCCGAACTGTGGCTACACCGGCAGGCAGATGTTCGACGACGAGGACGTCCCGACCGATGATCCCAGCAAGGACATCTGCAAAGGCTGCCTGTCGTCCTGCAAGTTACGCTTCGGCGAAAACGAAGAGCTTCCCCACGGTGGATTCCCCGCTGTGTCCCTCATAGCCCGGAGCTGATCATGCGCAAACACATACTGAGCGCGATTGCTGCGCATGCGGCTGCCGAGTACCCCAAAGAAAGCTGCGGTCTGCTGCTGGCAGTTGGGCGCAAGCAGCAGTACTTCCCGTGCCTGAACATTGCCAGCGAGCCAAACGAAGAATTTCGCCTTGATCCTGAGGACTACGCGGCTGCGGAAGACTTGGGCGAAGTAATCGGCATTGTTCACTCCCACCCGGACGCTACCAGTCGCCCGTCTCCGCGCGATCTGGCCATGTGCGAGGCCACTGCCTTACCCTGGCACATTCTGTCGTGGCCGGAGGGCGACATGCGCACGATCACGCCAACGGGCAGCACGCCGCTGCTCAAGCGTCCGTTTGTTCATGGGGCCTGGGACTGCTGGCAGGTCTGTGCGGATTGGTACAAGCGTGAATGGGGGCTGGAGTTCGAGGCATTCCAGCGCGTAGATGGCTGGTGGGAGAGTGCGGAGAACACCAGTCTTTATGAGGCCAATTATGAGGCGTCGGGCTTTTTGCGGGTCGATCAGCCGCAGCGCGGAGATTTGATAATTATGGCGATTGGGCGAACGGCTTACCCGAATCATGCCGGGGTTTACTTGGCCACTGATCCGGCGCTACCGGGTGAAGAGTCAGGCGCATTTGGCCCTGGGCCATTTCTGCTGCACCACATGTACGGCAGGCCTTCCGAGATCATCGTCTACGGCGGCCCTTGGCATGACCGGACGCGCCTGATCCTCAGGCACAAAGACGCAAAACAACCAATATGACGCGGCAGGGCCGCAGGAGATATCTGATGATTAAGCCAGACCCGTTTTCCCCTGCCATCGGTTGGCGCAGAGACTTCGCCAATCCTGAGCGCGATCCTGTCGAAATTGATGTCCAGGATGGGCGCGCTGAATATCTGCTCAGCGGCCCATACCGAATGGCCGAAGGCGCCTCTATCCAAGTCGTCAACGGCAAAGTGCTCTACAGCAGCGGCGCCCCTATGCCGAAGTGAGCTTTCCAAGGAGCCTGGCTACGTCACCCTTGACCTTCACCGCCTGGCTGTTCTCAATTTGCAAGAGGCCCACTTCGCCGCCGGTAGCCTTGAGTGCGGCCGCCACGTCGGAGAATGCTAAGTCCGACTGAAAAGAGATGATTCCACGAGCTTCTTCGGTTCCTCCAGATGAAATTTCTGCTGCTTTTGCTACAACCTCAGCGCTGTCAGTGATGAGAATGTACGGGAATCGAGTTTGACCAGGGTGCATGTTTCGCTCCTTCAATAAACGCGCCGATATTGGCGCAACCCCAGTCCTTGGGCTTGCAGGCGAAGGACTGGGGGGATCCTTCTATTCATTTCTCGCTGCCCACCCGGCAGAAGGAGGGCTGTATGCAGCCAAACCAGCGTTACATGCTGACCATTCACGACCTATTCACCATTTCCGACGGCGCTCTCTGCGGTGTCGAAGCCGAGGTCGCCATTCTGGACGGTGGCGTCGAGATCGATCGCATGAAGTTCTCCGGCAAGTGCCAGAGCAAGGATGGTTACAGCCGCGCCTACATTGGAAAGCCTGGGCTTACTGCTTCGCTCGTCGCGGGGCCTGGTCGAATTCTGTTCGAGAAAGTTGAAGTCACGCCGGTGGCGTCAGTCCGCTGATGAAGTCATCTGAGCCAAGACGATGAGAGCCATACTTGACGACATATCCTTCGCTTAGGCGTGATGCCGCAGCCTCAGCTATGGCTTTACTTGCGTAAACATCAACCAAATGCCAAGAAGCAGGCTTTTCTCTCAGGACTGCCCAGCCCAATACCCAGCCTTTGTTGTCCGGATCTACCGGTAGGTTTTGCGCGATACTTCTAATTGACATGACCGCTCCTTGGTTTTGAGAAGACCAAAAGCTACTACTGAACGATTGGAGGGCGCCACTGGCATTCCATCCACGCTGGATGCCTGGCCAGGAAGCTTGGCGCCACTGGGGATTCGTACAGGCTGGAGGAATTCGAATTCCTAGCGAATATGGTATGACAAAGTCAATGAAAAATTGACGAAGTCTCTTGACTTGTGCAGACTCGCGCCTCATTTTTGATCTGGATCGATGCGAAGGAATTGCATCGGCAAAAAAGGAGGCGGTCGTGCCAACGAGCCACGATGTAGCTAAATACTTTCTTTCTGTCGAAGGTGATGAGGGAGAAATCTCGAATCTGAAACTTCAGAAATTGGTGTACTACGCGCAAGGTTTTAGCTTAGCCCTTCTTGATGAGCCACTTTTCGATGAGCCGATTGAGGCGTGGATGCATGGCCCAGTAGTTGCCAACCTTTATCATCGTTACAGCCATCATGGATCAAGTTCGATCCCTGCTCCGGCACAATTCGACGCAAATATATTCAGCAGAGAGCAGCGTCGACTGCTCGGTGATGTCTACGAGGTATATGGGCAATATTCGGCGTGGAAGCTGCGTCAATTGACTCATGAAGAGGACCCTTGGAAGGATAATTACGAAGAGGGTGTTTCGAGCAAGCAGATCCCGCCTGAGGAAATGCAGAAGTATTTCAGAGACAATTTGGTTAACTGAAAATGGGACGAATAAAGGGCAGGGCTGCTCAAAATCCAAAAATAAAGACGCGAGATGCCGTGCCTGAGGTGGATGACTCAGACCTAAAGCCTCCCGTTTTTTCGTTTGAGTATCTTCAGACTGGCTGGTGTATACACGACTGCCAGCAGGAAGAGCGTTCGAAGATGCTTGATCGCCTGCGACGAATTAGCCAGATTTCTTGGCGAGATATTCGGCAGCAGGATCGTCATGCGTACGGTACAGAAACCATTGATCGCGGAATTTTGAAGGTTGGCATTCCGTCTTTTTTGACGGCTGATGTTAGGCTTTTAGCGTTTCGGGCATACGACCTAGTTGCAATGGTTGGTTACCGAAAAGGCCGAATATTCCATGTCGTATGGATCGATAGAGAATTCAAGTTGTATGCTCATTAAATCTAGCCCAGCCACGTGCTGGGCTTTTTGCGTACGCCCCTCAGTGCTACAGTCCCGCCAAACCAAAGAGGGAACGACATGAAATTGATTGTGGGAGCTGTTGCGTTAATGGCCTTGGCTGGGTGCCTGGATCAGGGGAAGGTGCCGGAAGGGCTTGTTCAGGCAACGAAGGAAGCCAAGGAGCTGAGCATTGCCAATAACTCCCCCGACCTAACGGTGAAGTCGTGGTGGGCAGCCAAAGACGCTGCCATGCGCCTTGATAGCCAAATCTGCTTCGAATATGTGCGCTTTCAGGCTCCCGCAAGCGAGAAGCTGTACAAACTTGCTACCTCAGATATCCCGATCGACAGACCGTGCGATGGCGGTGTATTTATTTTTGATCGGGTAATCACTAGGGTCGAAATCCAGTCAGACACCAGGGCGGTAGTCAAAGCGACTATCAAAAATGCGACACCTCCAGAGGCTGGCGCCGTCCTGGATGACAGCGACATCAAAGCGAAGGCCGAGGGAGAACCATACCTGTACACACTCGAGCGGAAGGATGCCGACAGTGGGTGGGCTATATCGCGAATCGATAGATTTCCCTCGTATGCCAGGGACTGGGAAAAGGCTTATGACAAGCCGCAGCCATCTTCCAATCGGTTTGTCTATGAGCAGTACCAATGACGAGGCTGAGCGACATGAAATTATTCGTAGGGGCGCTGGCCTTGATTGCGTTGGCCGGATGCTCGACATCTCAAGTGTCGGCGGACAAGGCCAAGCCTGTGCCGGCTGATAGGGTTTTGGCATTCTCGAAAAAGCCATCTGGACCGCACGGGACGGTTATCGTCACGCGAGATACAGGATTTGTAGGTGGTGCGTGCTACGTAGGAGTATTAGTCGATGGTAAGTTTTCAGCGCGCATCGATACTGGAGAGGTGGTTCGCTTGTACGTCCCATCCGGAGAGCACCTAATTGGGCTGTCTGGTGATGAGCGCAGCGGAGGAACGTGCGGCTGGGGTAGTTTGAGAAAGGAGCAGTCAACAATTGTTCAGGACGGAAGCGTTAAAAAATTCAGGATAGGCGGTGACACCCAAGTCGGCCTTGATATCAGGCCGACATCCATGTGACCGCTAGATCAGGCATGCAGACCACCTTCGGGTGGTTTTTTATTATCTGGAGAAAAGTAATGGCCGCACTCGTTATCGAATATCAGCCCATGACTACGATTTTGTTGTATGGGCAGCTCCGCCAGTTTGGGCGATCTTTCAGGCTTTCCGTCAGGTCGCCCGCCGAGGCAATTAAAGCTCTTTGCGTCCAGATTCCTGGTTTTGAGCGATTCATCTCAAATGCAAAATCGAGAGGCATCGAGTTCGCTATATTTCGCGGAAGCAAGAATCTCGAAGAAAAAGAGCTTAGCTACGGCGGAACTGGAGATATTCGTATTGCTCCGGTTATCTGCGGGAGTAAGCGTGGTGGCGTGCTTCAAACAGTCGTGGGTGTTGTTTTGCTAGCGGTAGGGGCGGTATTGACTTATGCCTCTGGCGGTACTGCCACACCGTTTACTTCTGGAATGATGATGATGGGTGCTTCTCTTGCGCTTGGCGGCGTAATCCAAATGCTCAGCCCCCAAGCCGGCGGCTTGAAGACCAGCGCAGCGCCTGAGAACACCCCCGGCTATGCCTTCGGCAGCGCCAAAAACACCACAGCCTCCGGCAATCCGGTCTCACTGTGCTACGGCCGTCGGCGCTGGGGTGGGGCAATCATCAGTGCTGCGATCTATGCCGAAGACCAGATGTAGACACTACCGAACGCCACGCCGCCCATGAGGCGGTTTTTTATTGCCTGGAGAAAAGCATGGGCGCAGCACAGTTAATCGATATCCACGGCGCCAAGGGCGGATCAGACAAGCCGAAGACCCCAACCGAAGCCCCGGACAGCCTGCGCTCTATTGCCTTGGCGAAAATGCTGATTGCTGTGGGCGAGGGCGAATTTGACGGAACGCCTACGGCCAAAAACATCTTTCTCGACAATACCCCGCTGCAGGACGAGCAAGGCAATCTCAACTTCCCGAATGTTAAGTGGGAGTGGCGTACTGGCTCCGTTGAGCAATCCTACATCCCCGGCATTCCCTCGGTAGAGAATGAGACCACCTTGGGCATTGAGCTGCGCAGCGGTACACCGTGGGTGAGGGCGATCAGCAATACCCAGCTTTCTGCTGTGCGTCTGCGCTTTGCCTGGCCAATGCTGCAATCGATTGATGCCAGTGGAAACATCAACGGTTACCGGATCGAATTTAAGATCGAAGTGGCCACCGATGGCGGTGCTTACAAAGAGGTGCTGAATGAAGCGGTAGATGGGAAGACCACCAGCGTTTACGAGCGCACGCGGCGCATCGACTTGCCCAAAGCTGTGAGCGGCTGGTTGCTGCGGATCACGCGCCTCACCGCCAACCAGAACAACAACAAAATCGCCGACACCATGCAGATCGCGGGCTTCACCGAGGTTATCGACGCGAAGCTGCGCTATCCGAACACCGCGCTGCTCTACATTGAGTTTTCGGCTGAGCAGTTCCGCAACATCCCGGCGGTCACGATTGAATGTGATGCACGCAAGATGTCGGTACCAATCAATTATGATCCGCGAGCCCGGACCTATACCGGAATTTGGGACGGCACGTTCAAACAGGCATGGACCGATAACCCGGTCTGGATGACTTACGACATCACCGTCAACGACCGCTTCGGCCTTGGCCGGCGCATCAAGCCATGGCAGGTCGATAAGTGGGAGCTGTACCGCATTGCTCAGTATTGCGACCAACTGGTACCAGACGGCAAAGGCGGGACGGAGCCGCGTTTTATCTGCAACTTGAACCTGCAAGGCAAGGTGGATGCCTGGACGTTGCTGCGGGATATTTCTGCGATTTACCGAGGCATGACCTACTGGGCGCAGGGCCAGGTGTTTTCGCTGTCGGATATGCCGCGTTCCACTGACTTTGACTTCGCCTACACCCGCGCCAACGTGATCGATGGCAAGTTCACCTATGCCAGCGCCTCGGAGCGCACCCGTTACAGCCGGGCACTGATCAGCTACGACAACCCGGCTAACAATTACGACACTGACGTCACGGCGGTAACCGACAGCAAGTTACAGCGCCGCTACGGCGACAATCCGCTGGAGATCAGCGCCATTGGTTGCACTCGCGAGTCTGAGGCTCAGCGTCGTGGAAAGTGGGCGCTGCTGACCAATGCCAAAGACCGCGCCGTTACGTTCAGGACCGGCTTGGCCGGGCGCATTCCGCTGCCGGGTTATGTCATCCCGATTGCAGACGAGTTGATTGCCGGGCGGCCGGTTGGCGGGCTTGTGTCTGCTGTAGCAGGCAAGGTCATCACGCTGGATCGCGACACTTCGGCCAAGCCAGGCGACCGTCTGATTCTCAACCTTCCCGACGGCAAGTGTGAGGGCCGAACCATTCAACTGGTCAGCGGCCGCAAACTCACGGTGACCACGGCTTACTCCGTTGCGCCTGAATCCGAGCTGGTCTGGTGCCTGGATGCCGATGATTTGGCGGTACCGCTTTACCGGGTTACCAGCGTGTCGCGGCCGGAGCCTGGCGTATTTGAAATCTCGGCCGTGCAGTACGACCCGAGCAAGTTCGCGCATATCGACACCGGGGCCCGACTGGAAGAGCGTCCGATCAGCGTAATCCCAATCACTGTGGTTCCGGCGCCGGCCAGCGTGGCACTGACGTCGAGTTCGTCGGTTGCCCAAGGCTTGGCCGTGACCACCATGACCATTGCGTGGGCGTCGGTACCCGGCGCAGTCGCCTATGACGTGGAGTGGCGCAAGGACAATGGCAACTGGATCAAGGTGCAGCGCACTGGCTCATCCAGTGTTGAGGTATCTGGTATTTACGCTGGCGCTTATTTGGCTCGGGTACGCGCGGTCAGTGCCTTCGATATTTCCTCGATCTGGAAGTCGTCGCAGCTTACCCATTTGAAGGGCAAGGAAGGGTTACCACCTGCCGTCAAGCACCTGACCACCGAAAGCCTCGTCTACGGCATCGGGATCAACTGGGGCTTTCCACCGGGTGCCGAAGACACCCAGCGCACCGAACTCTGGCAGAGCACGGCCAACAGCTTGGCCGGTGCTACCAAACTGGGCGACTTCGCCTACCCGCAGGCGCGGCATGAGCTGCAAAACATCGTTCCCGGAACCAGCCTGTTTTTTTGGGCGCGGTTAGTGGATCGCACCGGCAATGTCGGGCCGTGGTTTCCTGAAAAGCTCGGGGTCAATGGCCAGCCAAGTTCGGAACAAACTGCCTACGAGAAGTACTTTGTCGGCAAGATTCAAGAATCAGCCTTTGGTCAGGCCTTGCTCAGCAAGATTGAGAAAATCGCCCTGATTGACGGCAATGGGCCGGGGTCAGTCAATGACCGGCTCAATGCGGCCAAAAAGGAGTTGGAAGGCCTGATTGGCGAAATCACTGACGCGCTGGAGTACGACAACAAGAAAGCCTACGTTGTACGCGACATCGTGCGCTTGGGCAATCGGCTGTTCCAGGCCATTGCCGCCACCACCGGCCATGCGCCGCCCAACGCCACTTATTGGGTCGACATGGGCACCTTGGCCGAAACGACCAATGCCCTGGTGCTGCAAGTGCAAAAGAACTCGGCCAGCATCATCGAGCAGGACGGCAAGATCACCGCGCAGGGCAAACAGATCAGCGCTATCGACGCTAAAGTCACCGACCCGAAAACAGGGCTGGTGGCCACGGCCAACGGGTTGAGCTCATTGACCAGCACCGTCGAAACCCTCGACGGCAAAGTCAAAGCCACATCGGAGAAAGTCGACGGAGTGTATGCGCTGGTCAAAACCGACTCGGCACGCGACACCAGCGGCAGCGCGGGTGACGCCACGTCATCGGCCGGTGCCTGGTCGATCATGTCAGCCGTGGCTGAGCGTGACTTTGCGCAGTCAGTGCGCACCGACACTGTCGAAGCCAAGGTTGCGGACAATGCTGCGAAGATCATTGATGTTTCGACGGCCGCCGCTGATGCCACCTCAGCAGTAGCATCCCGCGTCTCTCAGCTCAGCGCCAAGGTCGACACCAACGCAGCCACCTTCAAGTCGGAAACCACGGCGCTCGCAGATGCAGACAGGGCGCTGAGCAGCCGCATCGAGACAGCCCAAGCCCAAACGCAGAACAACGCAGCCGCCATTCAGGCAGAAGTTACGGCCCGGACGAATGCAGATAGCGCGATGGGACGTCGAGTGGACACGGTGCAAGCCTCAGTCGGTGATGTTACGGCGTCGGTGCAGCAAGTCAGCCAAGCCGTTGCGGACGTGAACGGCAAGGTGACTGCACAGACCACTATCAAGGCCCAGACCACGGCAGGCGGTCGCACTGTGATGGCTGGCTTGTCGGTAGCGGCAGGGGACACCTCTGAGATTCTGGCCTTCGCTCAACGCTTCGCCATCATCGACGAAGTCACCGGCCAGTTGCGTGCACCGTTTGTGGTCTCGGGCGGTCAGGTGTTTATCAACTACGCCATGATCGATACGGCGTTTATTCAGAACCTGGTGCTGGGTATGACGCTGCGTTCCAGTGCGGTCAACGCCAAGGGCCAGCCGTTGCTGGAAATCAACATTCCGGCGGGATTGTTGACCTTGCGCAGCGCAGGGGCCGGTGGCTCTTCAACCTTGAACAACGATGGGTTGGTCGTGACCGATGAAGGCGGTGTGGTGCGTACTCAAGTCGGGAAGCTAACGCTATGAGCTATGGATTAAGGACGTGGAACGCTAAGGGCGTGCTGGAGCTGGACACAGATACGTTCACCTATCAGGTGATTCACAATCAGGTGTACCAGTTGACGCTGCGGGCGGTGATCACAGTGCCCATCGCCGGGTTCACCCCGGCCAATTGCGTGGCAACGATCCTGCCCATTACACCGCCCAATACTTCATACAACAGCTGTTACGACGCCATGCCCTACATGAGCGTTGCTAACGGTCAGGTCGTGGTCATGTCGCAGAACCCGATGGAGCCCGACGCGAATAACGGTTCGACGATCCAGTTCAGATTGCTGGTGATGAGGTTCAAAAATTGAGCTACGGACTGCGGGTCGTCAACAGTAATTCGTATGTGCAGATCGACTCTGACACGCCCAGGCTTTGCAGCCTCTACAACGGTACCTACTCGGCAGGAAGCCGGGTAGCCATCGTGACCTTCCCGGCAGCAATAACCTCACCCGAACCGCCGTGTATTTTCATCCGGAACTCGCCAACCGCGCCGAACGATGTCTACACGCAAACCATCCTGACTGGATCGCCCGGGAGTTGGACCGGGTTTCAGGTCTGGGCAAACAACATAAACTCCAGACCTACTGGAAAGTGGTTTGCCGCCGTGTTTGCAACCAAGGCTAACGGTAATTACGGCATGCGCATTTGGGGCGCGAACGGCCAGTTGGTGTATGACTCAGGTGCTACACCTGTGACCGTTACACGGGCCAGTAACTCTTGGAGCTACGTCAGTTATGGGCAGCAAGGCCCCATCGGCACAGCCACCTATTACAAGTGCAACATTGCCAGCGGGCCACTGCTTGAAGATGAGTACTTCATGATCAACCCCTTCTCCCGAACCATGCTGGCCCCCAACAACGTCACATCGATGAACGCGGGGATACGCTGGGTTTACGCGAGCAACGAGCTGTCCCTCTACGCAATCGGGTCTCGCGCCAACTGGTATGACATCGGTGCGCCGGGCGCCGTGTTTGCAAGGCTTCCCGGTTCTTGATCACGGGATAACACTTCACTTATTTGTCACGATATACCCGCCAGACGCGGGTATTTTTTTCGGCTGGAGAACAGCATGGCACGGCAAGAAATTATCTTAGGCACACCCCCTGCGGGGCTGGGCGGTGATCCACCGCGAACAGCAAGTATGAAAATCAACGCGATGACCCAGGAGCTCTACGAAAAAAATGCAGCGCTCGGCACGGCAGCTTCGCGTGGAGCTCAAACTGCACGTAAAGCCGCTTCAGGGGAGGTATTGATAGCTGGGTTTAATGGGATTGGCATACAAAATGACCTCCGTTCCACGTTATACACAAGGGGCATACCCTCTGACATTATATCTTCGGGAACTTGTCTTGGATTTGCGGATGGATATGATTTAGGTATCCCGGGTGCCAATGGGGCCGGTGTATACGGCGTATTAGAGAGCAGTGTTCACTGGTCTGAAATGTCCGGCGGCGATGGTATTCAGCAGGAATTTAAGAGGCCCAACACTACCTACAGACGGGTGGCGCTCAGCTTAGCCAGCTGGGGGCCTTGGGTTATCGTTGGCACAAAGACTGTAGGCACCAATCTAGAGGGCGCGATAATTGAGCGAGGTGTAAACGGAAACGGTGGCTACACCCGATTTGCGGACGGGACTCAGATCTGCTGGGGTTCATTCTCAGGCTATATAGCAAATAGAACCATAGAATATCTTTTTGCAGCCCCTTTCGTGGAAGGTGTTCAGGTATGCATAGCGGGCACCGTGGTACCTAGCAGTCGATACGATACAACTTGGTCCATGTGGTCGGGTAATCCTAGAGTGTGGAACTTTACTTCAACCGTAGACTCGCAGAACACGGTTCAATGCTTGGCGATGGGGAGATGGAAATAATGAAAATAATACTAAGCCCCCAACGGCGCGAGGACACTCTAAAAATAGTAAAGCAAGGGGCCACCCTTTTCATAAATGACGAGGCATTCAGCTTTTCAAGAATGGGAGATGGTGACACCCTTCCCCGAGAGGCAATTAAAAGCGAGTGGTTTGCAGGCCCGGTTGAAAAGCTAAACGGGGAACTAATCGTAACTCTGGTAATGCCAAACCCATGGAACTATAGCCATGATCAGGCTTTTCCCGAGCCCATAAGCGATGTCCCCGATGGAGTTGTAGACCTTCCGAAACCTCTGCCAGAATTGCCGGACTTCTTCGGCCAAGGAGTAACAGATTGAGCAATATCGACTGGGATATGCTAATAACAAGTGAAATGAAAGGCGCCCAAACAAGTAAGGCTCTTGAGGCTGCATACGCAGAAAAGGAGGCTCTGTGGCAAGAATCGGAAATGCTGGTTATTGCGGAACAACTACTAGCAATCGAAGATGATGATCCTATAGCCCTTACCGGCACCGAGCGTCAATGGCGCGACTACCGCATTCAAGTACGCGCCTGGAAAGAGGGCGCCGAAGGATTCCCGGAAGCAGAGAAACGGCCAGTACGGCCCAGCTAAAAACAGCATCACCCAGAACCCCGCCGAGTGCGGGTATTTATTTGCCTGGAGAAAGCTATGCCCATCACCGTGCAGCAATTGCTGCTGATCCTCCCGAACGCCGGCCAAGTAGCCGGCGTTTTTGTACCTGTCTTAAACACCGCCATGAACCGATTCCAGATCGTCGGCACCAAGCGCGTTGCGGCCTTCATCGCGCAGATTGGTCACGAATCTGGCCAGCTCAAATACGTAAAAGAAATCTGGGGGCCAACCGCTGCTCAGACCCGCTACGAAGGCCGTGCCGATTTGGGCAACACCCAACCGGGTGACGGCTCCAAATATCGCGGCCGTGGCCTGATCCAGATCACCGGCCGGGCCAACTACATGATGTGCGGCGAAGCGTTGGCCCTAGACCTGATCAACCAACCCGAGCTGCTGGAAAAGCCTCAGCACGCGTGCATGTCAGCGGCATGGTTTTGGGCGAGCAGGGGGCTCAACACCTTGGCCGATGCGGGCCAGTTCGAGGCCATCACCCGCCGCATCAACGGCGGTCAGAACGGCGCAGCAGACCGTCAGGCGCTGTATGCCCGCGCCCTCAAGGTGTTGGCGTGAAGCTCGATGCGGTGAAGTGGGGCGGGGCATTGCTGTTGATGTTCGGCCTTATGGCTGTCAGTGCCTGGGCCGCATGGACTTGGCAGGCCAACGCCTATGGTCAACAACTGGCCAAACAGGAAACAGCCCATCAAACGATCCTGACCGATCTGGCCAATGCTAATTCAGCGCTGATCCTTGCTGAGCAGAACAAACGCTTTGCACTGGAGCAATGGCTGGCAGCCAGCGACAAAGTCCATTACCGAGTGCTCACCGATGCAAAAATCAATCAAGCCCGTCTGCGTGATCGCCTTGCTACTGCTGACTTGCGGCTGTCAGTCCTACTCGACGCCACCGGCACAAATGGTAGTGACGGAATGCAAGCCACCACCGGCCCCGGCCGCGTGGTTCATGGAACCTATCGAGCCCAACTTGACCGAGCGCATGCTCAACGAATTATCGGAATCACCAGCGACGGCGATCAAGGACTGATCGCGTTACAGGCCTGTCAGATGTACGCAAAAGCAATATCTGGCACAAATTAAACGGAAAGGATCGGCCGTTAATGCTTCACCATTCAGCCCTGTCGTCGCACTCTTAGCAATATTTTGCAACTCAAGAGCTGAATCCCCTGCGTGGTAAATCAACCCGACAGGCGAATCTGACAAACGAAAAAAAACATCTAAAGTCAGTCGGAGAAAAGGCTACCTTGGGGAATGGAATTCCCACTGCCTTTACAAGCGCCATGAATACATGCTCAAAAAAGGACGCCCTCTAATGTCGCTACCTCCCACGCCCTACTTTGAGCGACGCTTACTCGATTTGCGAGCGCTCTCCCCAGCCACTGCTGAACTAGCCAAACGCATAGCTTCAGACCTGAAGCCAGAGGTGTTGAGCACTTCCTCTGATACCCTGGAGGCTCAGCTTATGGATCACTTACAGGAGGTCGCTCAGCAACAAGCGCGCTGTGTTACTCGGCTCTGGGACTGGTTAAACGCTGTGGTCAGCGCTGGAGCACTACAGCCGCAAGAGGCGGCAGCATACGCATGTGAGGCGGCCACCTTGGGAGGGCCGTTTGGCATAGCGCCAGAATGATCGATGATGTTAAACGCGAAGACGCTTCGTAGTACTTGAGGCCTATGGGCACCGACCGCGCGAAGGCATTCGCGACCAGCGATGAGTGTTCAAGGTTTTCCCCAAGGTAAATCTGAATAGAATGATGCATGTGATGTCGCACGAAGCCGACAGGGTGCCTATTCCAGTGGAGTCATTAAGCCCGGCCCTTGATTTTTAATATTTCCCACGGCCTTACTCACTGGGTACCACTCAAAATCTTCTGTCGGTTGGCAGCACTCCAGCGACAACTCTTCAGCTCTTTCACGCTCAAGCGACTGATCAAGCCATTCCCGCGCATGCTCAGGTGCAAGAACCACGGGCCGTCGATCATGAATATCAACCATCCCCTGATCACTGGCAGCAGTTATAATCACGAAGCCATCGCCTTCATGCGGCTCTAAGCCTGGGTGCACCTCGGCCAATGCCGCAAAGAACATGGGCGCTTGGCTTTTTAGTCGAATGAAGAATGGCTGTTTCTTTTTTGGGTCATCAGGATCCTTGACCCACTCATACCAACCGTCAGCCATGACTAAGGCGCGGCTATCTGGCCATAGTTGCTTGAAGAACTTGCCGGTCGTGACGGTCTCCACTCGTGCATTGATAGGATCTGGTCTTTTGCCTTTGGCCCAGAAGGGCGCCCAGCCCCAACGCACAGGATCAACCCGTAAGTCGTCCTGCTGATTATGGAGGATGTTGACTCGAGTACTGGGCGCGACGTTGTAGCGGGCGATGGGTTGATTGTCATAACCGCTGACGACCAATCTGTCGGTGCCCAGCACCTTCAAATAATCCGCAACGCCCTGGTACTGTACAAATCTCCCGCACATCCTGATGACCTCCTCACGATAGAGCACTGCTCGAAGCTTAGCCCGCATCAGCATCCCTTCGTCGAAATCTCTTAGAGAAGAATTGACCGGAAATCTCCTACGCAGTTAACTGTACGTTCATACAGCTAAACAAAAGGCGTGCGTCATGAGCTTCACTTCTCTAGGTCCAATAGCCGAAGGCGGCGTGCGCTTGCCCCTGTGTTCTTTCAAAGTGCCGGCAGGCTTCCCGTCCCCGGCGGCGGATCACATTGAGAAGCAAATTTCTCTCGACGAGCTTCTGAGTATTCGTGCGCCGAGCGTGTACCTGGTCAAGATTGATGGCGACAGCATGCAGGGTGCCGGCATATTTGCAGGCGATCTGGCCGTGGTGGATCGTGCTATTGAACCAGTTCATGGTCATGTCGTCGTAGGAATATTGAATAACGACCCACTGTGCAAGCGGCTGGTTATCCGGGATAAATCCATAATCCTGAGGTCAGAGAACTCCAAGTTTCCCGACAGGCACATTTTGGAAGGGGATGAGTTCTCAGTCTGGGGTGTGATCACATATACAGTGCGAAGCCATATTCGATAAGGTTTGGTTCTGGTTCGGCAGAACGCCGGAGGAAGGAGTAAATAGGCTGCGTGACTTTTGCGTGACTCTCTTACGCACCTATGTGCATCTATGGCTATTCGGTTGCAGCGAGCGCCAGAGAAAGTAGCCATGTTTAAAGGGTTTGCCATGCTCCAGCGGGCATGGGGTGCTAGGGGGCGAGTGTTCGAATCACTCCGTCCCGACCATATTCTGTAAGGGAATCAAGGGTTTAGGCTATTGCTTTCCTTTCTTGTTTCTGTTTGAGGCAAAGTGCGCGCCAGATAGCCTTGTCCGTCTGGGATCAATAGAGGACTTTGTATGGTTAATCTCGAGTTTACCCAGAGGCAAGAGGCATTGTGCAAGGCAGATTGCGCGATGTATCAGCAAAAATGAGATAAGCGTTTCGCTCCTCCATGACCCGATGTACCACACAGTTATTGATTTGCATATGCTTGTAGCATGAGCTAAATATTTATCTTAAATTCTAGATACCAACCTGAAGGTGGAATTCAGATGGCACTTAAATTTGTCGATAGCCCAGCCCACGTTACGCGCGACGAACAAACAGTAAGCAAAATGGCAATGAAAATGGATCTTTCTATTTTCATTACAGAGCACATTAAAAATCTAAACCTCAAACAGCGAGAGGCCGCGGAAAAGTTAAACGTCAACCAGTCTCGTATTTCCGAGCTTGCCACAGGTAAAATTGAGAAATTCTCGATAGATGCGATGATAGACATGCTCTACAAATTAGGGTTCAGCATCTGCATAAAGCTACCGTCCGATACCAAGACCGCAGCACCTCAGATCGCTATTTCTCAGCGCCGAAAGGGCAGAGCTATTTCGAATTAATAATAATTAGAATTTGGTTATAAACATATCAAAAATAACCTATCAAAAACTGATGCGTCCCATTGCCTTAGCATTATATAAGGCTTCATCTGCTACCTCTGGGTCGGAAGTAGTCTTTCGTGGGCTTCCGTTGTTGGCCGATTGGCGCCCTTCAGGCCAAGCTTGCGCCGATACAAACCAGATGATTTTCTGAAACAGATAGGATGAGTTTGGTCGGCAGGACACCGGGAGAAGAGTGAAAAACAGTTCCTAAACTTAAAATAGAAGCCGTACTCTACGTGTTTTTCAGAGGCCCTATACAGCCTAAGTTTCGGAAAGGAACATCGCTAGAAGTCCCGGCCGGCTTGAGTTTTGCTATCGGATTGCAAATCCGCCTCAGGCCTGCAGCTGTGATACCTCAGTGTTAAGCCTGACTACTGTATGAAAATACAACGCTAAGTTATTGATTTATATAGGCTGATGCAGCGATTTTAGACTGTGAGAGAATCTAAAAAAACCTATATAAATCATACGTTTAGTGCCCGTATCTGATCACCTTGACATGGTGGGGGTCGTTGGTTCGAGTCCAATCGCGCCTACCAAACAAAATCCGCTCTGCTGGGCGGTCTAGAAGGGCTCACCGAAAGGTGGGCCCTTTTTTGTTGCCTGTGTCCCGTCCTGAATAAGGTTTACACCTTCTGATCTATTTTAGGAGGGCGTAATGGAGACAAGTAAAAGGCGTAGTCAGCGAGACTACACGCTGACCTTTAAATTGTCGGTCGTCGACCAAGTCGAA
>NZ_VFIO01000008.1 GCF_007858365.1 Pseudomonas saxonica
TTTGGCGTAGTGCTCGTCGGAGCGTTCGATGAATTCGCGGCTGTGGTCGTAGTACTGGTAGTCGACGGCGCACAGTCGGTTGTTGTGGTAGCGCAGCATCAGGGCGCGTTCAAACTTGTCTTCGATGCGGTGCAGGCGACCGTCGCGATGGGTGATGGTCAGGCGGTTGCCGTAGGCGTCGCTGATGGCGATCAGTTTTAAGTCTTGAAAGTGGTAGAAACGGCGGGCTTTGCCCGCTTGGGCGAGGATCAGTTCGCCGTCTTTTTCACCCAGGTAGATCGCGGCGCGGGCCAGGCTGTTGGTGATGGCCGGGCGTTGTGCTGTGGGGCACGGGAAGCGGGTCTGGCGGTTTTCGTGATCGGTCCAGAGCAGTTCGTCGCCGTCTTCTTGCAGGCGATGGTTCAGGCTGTGGCTCCAGCCGAAACCCAGGCTGCTTTGGCTTTCGACGGCGCTGGTGCGGTACAGGCGTGTCCACTCGAAGGGCAACACGCCGTCGAGCACGGTGTCGGTGAGGGTCAGCAGTTCTTCGCCGGTGACCATCGACACCGGGCAGCCTTGGGTGCAGGTTTTGTCAGCCGGTTCGGCGGGCTGGTCGTTGAGGTTTTTCGATTGCGCCGGGACGTCATCGACGTGCTGGACTTGCACGATTTCGGTGTAGGTCTGGGGTTTGCCGCGCACCATCAGGGTGGTGTCGAGCAGTGACTGGTCGGGGCCGTCGCCGGGTTGAGGGGTGATGTCGACCTTGCCTTTTGTGCCGGTGTTCAGCGGCGCGTCGGCGTGCAGCAGGATGGGTTTGCTGATGTGTGCATGCTGGGTTGCGCGGGCTTTGCTGGTGCGCAGCAGCAGGTCAATAAAGCTGTCCAGCAGGTGGGTGGCTTTGGCGGTGACGGTCATCGTTTTAACGGCCTTGGCGGTGTACTTCACCGCCAGCCCCATCCCGCCGGTCAGAACAACACCGATCAGGATGTCGATCAGCACTTCGCTGCCCAGGCGCGTAACCATTTCAGTGCATAGGAGTGGCGGCAGCAATTGCAGCCAGGCTTGGAAGGTGCAGAAGTACGCCCACAGCAGCGGTTCGTCACTGGCGATTAAATAGAGGGTTTGCAGCGATTGGGCCGAGGCGTTTATGAGGTCGTCGAGTTGTGTCGGGTTAAGGAACTCTGCGAGTTTTTCGAAATTCTTTTTCGGGTGCGTGATGAGGTCGAACAGTTTGACGAGGCTGTCCCAAAGTCCGATCAGCGTATCGCCAAAACCCTTGAGGGCGCTCTGTGCATGCAGCAGCAGTTGCTCTGCGTTAGTGGCGTTGTCATAGGCGCGCCAGAGTGGCTGGAATTCGCTGTTCCATTGCTGCGAGAGCCATGCGCCGAGTTCGTTGAGCAGGTCTTGGTAGGAGTCGAAATAGGCGTCGATCTGTTGCGGTGTGGTCTGAGGGTAGAAGGTGACGCGGTAGCGCTGATCAGGTTTGCAACCTTCGAGCAGCTTTATGCCGCTGTCGTCGATGAAGGTGTTGATGTCTTCGCCGTAGCTTTCGACGGCTCTGACGTGGTCCTGATAATCCCTGCTGATGAGTTTGCTGCGCGAGGAAGTAGCAGCTACAGGCGTCAGACGGACAGGGGTGTTGCCAATCGGCACGAAGTGCGCGGATTCAAAGGCGTGAATCAGGGTCAGCGTGCCGTCTTTCTTGCATAGGGCGTAGCGCGTAACGGCTCCCTTGCTTTCGATGGGACGGGTGATGGCGCTGTCGCCGGCACTGAATTTTTGTTCGGCGGCAAGCATGCCGCCGTACCACTTTGTGGAGAGCTGACGGTAATTGGCCAGGCAGTCTCTGAGCTGCAACAGGAGGGTGGGTACATCGGGCTGGATGCTGTCAGTCATTGACCTATTTCCTTACGCTGGAGAGCACCTGAGGTCATTCAGCAATCAGGGCTTTTACGGTGGCGCAAGTGTGCAAGGCGATACTTGGAATGGCTGTAAGACGGGTCTATAGCTGAGAGGGGTTTGAAGCGTGTTTTGAGTGAGACGGCTTACTGGTTGGTGTCGGCAGTCTCTTACATGAATCGAGATTTGAAGAGAATTCCGGACATAAAAAAGGCCACATTAACGTGGCCTCTGAGCGATGCGGGTGGCGGACGAATCAATAATCGTCGTCTTTATCAAACTGTCGCGCTTCACGTTGCAGTTGATAGACAAAACGTTCGACCTGGCGCTGCACGGCACCGCTGATATTGTGAAAGCGCATGCCAGCAAATGTAATGTTCAGTCGCTCTTCAAAATGCAGGTAACGCATCTCGACCGGTGTCGACATGGCACCAAAGGGCAGGGCCGCGTTAAAGCGTTCATACACCTGACCCAATTGCATGCTTTGGCTGATATCCCCTTCAAAGCGCAGCTTGCAGCCTGTGGCGGAGACGTCCAGCAATTTGCCTTTGATTGGGGTTTTGAGCTTCTCACCCGCCACTTCGACATTGACCAGATTGGCCAACCTCAACGCCGCGCGAAAGGCGTTTCGGCGCTGGTGATAAACCACTTCGCCCGGGAGTGCACCGCGATAGCAGCGATGACCGTTGACGTCATCGATGGTCAATGAGGTTGTGCATTCCCAGGCAATTCGTACGCCGTCATGGAAGCCTTCGACCCGAAAAGGTACGCCCGCTTCAAGAAAACGCTCACCCTCTCTTGGAATCATTTCGTCCAGAGTGAGGCTGTTGTTCTCACGGTTTACATCCACCACATAGCTCTGGAAACGCTGGGTGCGATCCTGGAATGTGATGATCAGCGGGTCATGACTCTCTTGTAGCAACCGCAGGTTGGAAGCTATTTCCAACGGCGTGGCCAGCACCTTGGGCGGCTGCGGAGCATCTTGGGCATCGAACACGGTTCATCAGTCTCCAGGCAAAGTACAGCAACACAAGAGTGCGGCATTTTGCCATCATGTTGCGCTTCTCGCTAGGCTGCATGACGACTAGGGGTCACACCTGGCTATAGGCGCGAGGCTTGTTCAACATCGATGTGGTGCCGCGTGCGGTGTACAAAGAGGGCACTTCGCCGCCATGCAGGATGCGCAGTTGGTTGGCGGTAATCGCCTGTTGCGTCTGAATCGATTGGCCGTTGAGCTGATTGGCGGCATGGCACTGAGCAAGCAACTGGTTCAGGGCATCGCTTTGGCTGAGCAACTGCTTACCTACGCTGGAGTGGCTGGCGAGGCTTTCAAGCCCCTTGCGATTGGTGGTCAGGCCCAGGCTGGCCAAAATCTCGCTGCGCTTGCGACCATGTTGATCGAGCAGAATGATTAACGAATGTTTACGCGCCAGAATGTATTCCAGGTGCACCATGTCGCGCCCTTTGAGGGCGATGGACTCTTCCTGCAACAAGCCGAGCAGTTGCTCAGCAGGTGCCAGGTCGTCATTGATCAGTTGCAGCAAATTTTCGTCGTGCATGGCGGGCTCTGGGAGTTAAGCGTCCAAAAGCCTGGCACCCGCCCCGAGGGCTAGTGCTGGGCTTCGATGTTGAGCAGTTTGCTGGCGACCCGGCTGCTGTCGACTTTATAACTGCCGTCGGCAATGGCTTGTTTCAGCTCGGCGACTCGATCGCTGTTAACCACCGGTTGATCGCGCAATGAGTCACTGATTTTTTGTAGCTGCTGAGCCTGCGGGCTCAAGCTTACCGATTCACCACTCGGGGCGATGGTTGTAGCTTCAGGGCTTTGCACAGGGGCCGCTTGCGTGGCGCTGCCTGCTTCCTGATTGGCGTTGCTGCGCGTACTGCCGGCAACTGGCGGGGCGCTGTTGAGACGACTGAAGTCGATAACCATAACGAAAAACCTCTGGGTATTTGGACGCTTGCCATGTTTTCGGCCATACCCGGAAAAACTTTAGGCTTGATTAATCATAGGTGTGGCTGAGCATGTACTGATCTAAGTCAGGTGACAGTGTAGGAAAGTCACAAGACTGATGCCAGAAAAGCTTACAGTGCCACCTCGACTTGACCGGGCCCTGTGATCCGCGCCTTGATCACACGTTTGGAGTTCAGGTTTCTTACGCGTATCTGCTCGCTGAGGCCGCCGTCCGACAGCGCCTCGCCGGGCATCTTGACACTTAATGTGCCGCTGCGAGCACTGATAACCACATGGTCGCCTTTTCGAACAGCGGCGTTTTGTTCCAGATGCGTCAGGGTCAACACTTGATCTGTCACCACAGGACGCAGCAGTTTTTGGCCCACGGCCAATTCGGTCGCGGTCATATAGCCTTGATTGATTTGGCTGACGTCACGTTCGCGCAGGGCGACATCGGCGTAGTCCACAAGCATGCCGCGTTTCAGAGGGTGGGTGACGATGATCACATCGCGGAAAAGCCGGACCTGAGCGGGGACAAAGATGGTCCAGGGTGAGGCGCCTTCGCAGCGAACCCGCACGATCACTCGGCCCATGGGTTGAGCCGGGCTTTCAAGGGTGGCTGTCAATTCTCTGTCGCACTCGGCCAGACGCAGGCGTGGGTCGAGATTGTTTACTTGAATCTCATAGCGGCCTTCTATCTGACCAGTGGCAAGGTAGTCTTCGACGGTGAACTCAAGAAAGCCTTGGGTGACGCCGATAAGTTGCGTAGGAGAAGTAAAGCCATCAGCGTAGGAATATTTGCCTACGCTAATCAGGCACGCGACTGCCAACAGACTCAAGCATCGACGGCGCAGGCTGAAGGCGTTGGACTCGCGGCAGGAATTTGTCGTTTTGGTATTCATGAAAGATAAATAGCAAAGCCCGTGCCGTTTACCGGGCGGCGAGTGTCGTAACTTAAAGTTTTAAAAGGAGCTGAGTATGGCTGGGGTGATGGATGCGGTTAACCAGCGCACTCAATTGGTGGGGCAAAACCGTCTGGAGCTGTTGCTGTTTCGTCTGGACGGGCCGCAGCTTTACGGGATCAATGTGTTCAAGGTCAGGGAGGTGCTGCAATGCCCCAAGCTGACAATGATGCCTCGATCCAATCCGGTGGTGTGCGGCGTGGCAAGCATTCGCGGCGCGACTATTCCAATTCTTGATCTGGCAATGGCCACCGGCGCGGGTCCACTGAAAGAACGGGATAACCCGTTTGTCATCATCACGGAGTACAACACCAAGACTCAGGGATTTCTGGTTCGCTCGGTCGAACGCATCGTCAACATGAACTGGGAAGACATTCATCCGCCCCCTCAGGGTGCAGGCCGTGACCATTACCTGACGGCTGTGACGCGCATGGATGAGCAGTTGGTCGAGATCATCGATGTGGAAAAAGTGCTGGCTGAAGTGTCGCCAACACCTGAAACCATTTCTCAGGGAGTGGTGGATGTCGACACTCAGACCAGAGCCTTGTCTTTACGGGTGCTGACCGTTGACGATTCATCGGTGGCGCGCAAGCAAGTTGCCCGTTGCCTGCAAACGGTCGGGGTCGAGGTGGTCTCGTTGAACGACGGCCGTCAGGCGCTTAACTATCTGCGCCAGATGGTGGAGGAGGGGAAAGACCCGGCCGAGGAATTTCTGATGATGATCTCGGACATCGAGATGCCGGAAATGGACGGTTACACCCTGACAGCCGAGATCCGCAACGATCCACGCATGCAAAATTTGCACATCATTCTGCATACTTCTTTGTCGGGGGTTTTTAATCAGGCGATGGTCAAGAAAGTCGGTGCTGATGACTTTCTGGCCAAGTTTCGGCCCGATGACCTGGCATCCCGGGTAGTTGACCGGATTAAAGCAGCAGACCAGAGCCAGGGTCAGCCCCTGGCGGTCAACACGATTTAAGAGGCAGGATCATTTGTCGACGGCTAATTTGGATTTTGAACAGTTCCGGGGCTTCCTGGAAAAAGCCTGTGGCATTGTGCTGGGTGAGAACAAGCAGTACCTCGTTTCGAGTCGCCTTAACAAGCTGATGGAGCAGCAGGGCATCAAGTCGCTGGGTGAGTTGATTCAGCGCATGCAAAGCCAGCCTCGCAGCGGGTTGCGTGAGCAGGTGGTGGATGCCATGACCACCAATGAAACCTTGTGGTTTCGGGACACTTACCCGTTTGAAGTGTTGAAGAACAAAGTCTTGCCTGAATTTATCAAGTCCAATGCGGGGCAGCGTTTGCGTATCTGGTCGGCCGCGTGCTCATCGGGGCAGGAACCGTATTCGCTGTCGATGAGCATTGACGAGTTTGAACGCAGCAATCCCGGGCAATTGAAGGCGGGCGCACAGATCTTTGCCACTGATTTGTCCAGTCTGATGCTCAATACGTGCAAAACCGGTGAGTACGACAATTTGGCGATTGGCCGAGGCTTGTCGCAGGAGCGCTTGCAGCGCTACTTCGAACCCAAGGGGCCGGGGCGTTGGGTGATCAAGGCGCCGATCAAGAATCGAGTGGAATTTCGTTCATTTAATCTGTTGGACAGCTACGCCGCGTTTGGCAAGTTTGACGTGGTGTTCTGTCGCAATGTGTTGATCTACTTCTCGGCCGAGATGAAAAAAGACATCTTGCTGCGAATCCACAGCACGTTGAAGCCGGGTGGTTATCTGTTTCTGGGCGCGTCGGAAGCCCTCAATGGTTTGCCCGACCATTACCAGATGGTGCAATGCAGCCCCGGGATCATCTATCAGGCGAAATAGACTTGCGTTAACCCGTAGCAGCTGCCGAAGGCGGCGTTCGGCGACGCAGTCGTCGCTGAGCGCTAAAGCTGAGTGCTCATTGTTACGATCGCTGCGCAATCGGACGCAGCCTTCGGCAGCTGCTACGAGGGAGTACGTGCGACCGGGCGGCAGAAAAGCGGCAGTCAGCGGTCAGCCTTTGCCGCTTTTCTGGCATTGCCGCCGCCCACTCCCTGCGCAAAGCCCTGAAACAGGCGGTTGTTCAATCTGGCACGAGGTTTGCTCTGTACCTGTCATCCACACCTGAATCCGTTTCAGGTCAGCTGACAAAGGTTTCCCGACATGAGCATCAGCTTCGATAAAGCGCTCGGTATCCATGAACAAGCCCTGGGCTTTCGTGCACAACGTGCCGAAGTGCTGGCCAACAATATCGCCAACGCCGATACCCCGAATTACAAAGCGCGGGATCTGGATTTTGCCTCTGTGCTCGCTGCACAGAACGACAAGAACCAGAACGGCACGTTTGCCCTGAACAAGACCAACAGCCGCCATATCGAAGCCCAAGGCCTGAGCATGGGCGACGAAACGCTTCAGTACCGCACGCCGATGCAACCCTCGATCGACCAGAACACCGTGGACGCTCAGCTTGAGCAGTCGAACTATGCAGAGAATGCGGTCAACTTTCAGGCCAGCTTCACCCTGCTCAACAGTAAATTCAAAGGGCTGATGTCAGCCCTGCGCGGGGAGTAATTCATGTCTCTAGCCAGTGTGTTCAATATTGCCGGCAGTGGCATGAGTGCCCAGACCACGCGTCTGAATACCGTCGCCAGTAACATCGCCAACGCCGACACCGTCTCGTCGAGCCTCGATCAGACCTACCGCGCTCGTCATCCTGTGTTTGCCACGATGTTTCAGGGTGCGCAAAACGGCACCGGCGATTCGCTGTTCAATAACCAGGATGCCGCAGGCCAAGGCGTCCAGGTGCTGGGTGTGGTCGAAGACCAGAGCAACCTTGAAGCACGTTACGAGCCCAACCATCCTTCTGCCGACGCCAAGGGCTATGTCTATTACCCCAACGTCAACGTGGTTGAAGAAATGGCTGACATGATTTCCGCCAGCCGTTCGTTTCAGACCAACGCGGAAATGATGAACACCGCCAAAACCATGATGCAGAAGGTGCTGACGCTCGGTCAGTGATAAGGGGCAACGCAAATGAGTGTGACCGATTCCACTAGCGGCTTGACCCTCAACCAGGTACTCGCCAATTCCGCCCAGACCGCCACGACTGACAACAGTCTGGCAGCAGCTTCCAAGGCGGTGTCCGGCAGCTCATCGCTGGGCAAGGATGCATTTTTGCAATTGCTGGTCACCCAGCTGAAAAACCAGAACCCGCTGGACCCGCAGGACAACACCGCGTTTGTCGCGCAGTTGGCGCAGTTCAGTAGCCTGGAAGGCATCACCACCCTCAATGACACGGTGAACTCGATCTCGGGTAACTTCCAGTCCTCGCAAGCCTTGCAGGCTTCGTCCCTGGTGGGCCGTTCGGTGATCGTGCAAACCAGCGAAGCGTATGTTGACCCGGCCAGTGGCAAGGCATTCAACGGCACGGTCGTGGTTGCTGATGCCAACTCCACGCCGACGGTCACCATTACCAATGCTGACGGTGAAGTGGTCAGAACCCTGGATCTGGGTACACAGCAAGCCGGCAACAGTGAATTTACCTGGGACGGCAAGGATGATGAGGGCGTACTGCTGGATAAAGGTTCTTACACCTTTACGGCAGCCAGCAAAACTGACACCGGCAGCACGGCTCTCACTACCTACCTGCCGGCTACGGTCAACAGCGTGACGCTGAGCAAGACCGGTGGCGAAATCATGCTGAACCTCGCGGGTCTGGGCAGTATTGGCATGTCCAAAGTTCAGACCATTGGCCTCTAGGCCCTAAGCCGACCCTTACGCTTCAAGGAGATATACATGTCTTTCAACATCGGTCTTAGCGGCCTCTATGCGGCAAACAAACAACTCGACGTGACCGGCAACAACATTGCCAACGTTGCCACCACGGGTTTCAAAGCCTCCCGTGCAGAATTTGCCGACGTGTACTCGGCCAGCAAGCTGGGTGTCGGCAGCAAGACCATCGGCAGCGGTGTCAACCTGGCCAATGTGTCGCAAAGCTTCAGTCAAGGTGCGATCAACAACACCGGTAATCTGCTGGACATGGGGATTCAAGGCAGCGGTTTCTTTGTGTTGAGCGACAACGGCGCCTTGAGCTATACCCGTGCCGGCACGTTCAAGGCCGATAAAGATGGCTACGTGACCAGCTCCGATGGTACCCAGCGTTTGCAGGGTTATGGCGTGGACGCTAACGGCAAGGTCATCAACGGCGTGTTGACCGACCTGCGTATCGATACGTCCAACCTGGCGCCCAAAGCCAGCAGCACGGTTGAGTCCACCATCAACCTGAACTCCACCTCTGAGGTGATTGATCAGACCGTGAATGCGTTCGATCCGAACGAAACCGCCAGCTACAGCAAAAAATTCAGCACCACTATTTACGACACCCAGGGCAATGCGCACCCGATGGACCAGTACATGGTCAAGACAGGTTCCAATACCTGGGAGACCTATACCCTGATCGACGGGCGTAACCCTGACGGTACTGCGGTCACAGGTGCGAATGCTGTAGCCCCCGTGCCGTCGACCATGGTGTTCGACTCGGCCGGTGCGCTGACCAGCGTGACCACGCCCAACCCGGTGGCCGGTCAGCCTGACATCGTCAGCAGCACCTTGACCGTGAGCAACTGGATGCCGGGCGCCACGGTCAATGGCAACTGGGTCTCCAACGGTGCTGCAGCGAATGGTGACGGGATTGCCATCAACATGGCCAAGACCACTCAGTACAACACTGACAGTTCGCGTAATCCGCCGACTCAAGACGGCTACGCCACCGGCCAGATCAACAACCTGAGCATCGACGGCTCAGGCGTATTGTTCGCTAACTTCAGTAACAGCCAGAGTCGTGCTATCGGTCAGATCTCGCTGGCCAGCTTCACCAATGAGCAGGGCTTGCAGCCTGCGGGCGGCACCGCCTGGAAAGAAACCTATGCGTCAGGTCAGGCAGGTTACGACGCGCCGAAAGTGGGCACCCTGGGTTCCGTTGTTTCAAGCTCGCTGGAAGATTCCAACGTCAACTTGACCAGCGAATTGGTCGATTTGATCAAGGCGCAGAGCAACTACCAGGCCAACGCCAAAACCATCTCGACTCAAAGCACCATCATGCAGACCATCATTCAGATGACCTGATTGCGGGACTGAATAACAAAAAAAGCCCTATTGGGCTTTTTTTGTTTTCGGAGGAACCGGCTCAGGCAGCGGTGAATTCAACGCGCTCAGGCACCCGTGTCATCAGTACCTTGCCACCCCGTATCGATACGCGGGCCTTGGCCTGACGGCGCACGGCCTCGTAGTCACTGTCGGCGTCCAGTATCACCAGATTGGCCGGTCGTCCTACCGCGATGCCATAACCCTCACCCAGGTTGAGGGTGCGGGCGCTGTTGTCAGTGACCAGATCCAGACACCGTTGCAGGTCTTCAAAGCCCATCATGTGGCAGATATGCAAACCGGCATCCAGCACGCGCAGAATGTTGCCGTTGCCCAGCGGATACCACGGGTCCTTGATTGAATCCTGACCCAGGCACACATTCATCCCGGCGCGATCCAGTTCTGCCACGCGGGTCACGCCACGGCGTTTGGGAAAGCTGTCAAAACGTCCCTGCAAGTGAATGCTCTCGGTTGGACAAGAGACAAAGTTGATGCCTGACATTTTGAGCAGGCGGAACAATTTGAAGCAGTAGGCATTGTCGTAAGAGCCCATGGCGGTGGTGTGGCTGGCGGTGACCCGGCTGCCCATGCCGCGCACCCGTGCTTCTTCGGCCAGCACTTCGAGAAAGCGTGACTGCGGATCGTCGGTCTCGTCGCAATGTACATCTACCAGGCAGCCGGTGCGTTCAGCCAGGTCCATCAAGAACTTGATTGAGCTGACGCCCTGATCCCGCGTGTTTTCAAAGTGCGGGATGCCGCCCACCACATCGGCACCCAGCTCCACGGCACGGGTCATCAATTCCCGCCCGCCCTCGTAGGACTCGATACCTTCTTGCGGGAAGGCGACGATTTGCAGGTCAATCAAGTGGCGGGCTTCTTCGCGGACTTCAATCATCGCCTTGAGCGCGCCCAGCGTTGGGTCGGTCACGTCGACATGGGTGCGCACATGCTGAATGCCATGCTCGGCAAGCATGCGGATGGTGGTGTGGGCACGTTGTTTGGTGTCTTCGTGGGTAATGGTTTCCTTGCGCTGGGCCCAGCGCTCAATACCTTCGAACAGCGTACCGCTCTGGTTCCACTCGGGCTGGCCGGCGGTCAGGGCCGCGTCCAGATGTATGTGCGGCTCAACCAGGGGCGCGATCAGCAGCTGGCCTTGTGCGTCGATATCGCCCGGCTTTGGCGCAACATGGCCTGCCTGCAAGGTGATAGCACTGATACGTGTGCCATCGCAGGTGACGGTGTGCAGGCCTGAGGTTTTACGCAAGGTGGCATTGATGATGTTCATGGGCGTTCCTGTCGTTGAGCTTCGTTCATGCGCCACACGAGGAGGGCAACCGAAGCATTCATTCTGAAAAGTGGATCATCGAGCGACTGTCCGCTGTGTTGCTCGATACGTTGTATTCGTTGTGTAACCGTGTTGCGGTGCAGATTCAAACGCTCGGCGGTCTTGAGCGCATTGCCGTTTTCCTGAAGCAGTGCGTCCAGGGTATCAATCAGGCTGTGAGAGTGTTTGCGCCGGGGTTCAATGAGTTGGCCGAGGGTCTGCTGGACGAAAGCGTCAATCACCGAGCGGTCGCCAATGGCTTGTAAGAGGCGCAGTACACCCAGTTCATTGAAGTCACACAACCCTGTGGCCGGCCGCAGGTTTTCCGCTACTTCGAGCGCCTGACGTGCCTGGTTGAGTGCCTGACGGTAGCCGGCACACCCCTGGACCGCCCCCGCCATGCCCATAAACAGGGCCAGCTCACCGATCATGGCGTGCAACTGCTGATACAGCTCGGCGAGTTGCAGGCGGATCCCTTCGTGCTCGGGCAGCAACACAATAAACAGATCACCTTGCACGATCACCGGCAAGGCGTCTGGCAGTGCTCGGTTCCAGGCGTCCAGGTGATCCTGTACCGCTTGACGGATGTGCTGCAAGCGTCGCTCAGCCTCGTCAGGTGGATGACGATCAAATAATACATTGACCGCCGATAAGCGTAGCGCCACCAGCCGACGGCTATCGTCGAGCGGCAGTTGCAAGTGGCTGGCGCGCTGACGGGCCGTGGCCAGGCTGGGGTAATCGCCGCTCAGCAACTGCGCCACAATATCGTGGCGCGAGCGTTTGGTCTGAGCCATGTGCACCAGTGCCGTGCCGATCAGGTGGGTGACGATCACCATCTTCAGCAAGTACGGTTGCTCGATCAGCGGCAGGCCGTAGGCGTGTGCCCGTGCAATCACCGAGTCAGGGATGCGCTGAATAAATGCGCTGCCGGTCAGTATTACCAGCCCGGCAATACCACTGGTATGCCCGTCGTCTACCAGTTGCAGCAGGTTGACCTCGTCACGCGGGTGGTTGATGCCGGTGACAAACACCAACTCGCCGCCCATCACCCACTCGCCAATGCTTTCGTTTTCTGCCACGTAGGACCAGCGCACTGTTCGGTGCATGTTCTGTGAGCCGGCACGCAGACGCATTTCTTCCAGGCCGGGCAGGGCCAGGATTTCTTCCAGGGTAAGGCTCAAATGTCCTCCTGGGCGACGGGTAATACGGCGCGGCGACGGCTGATTTCGAGTAGGGCCACATAACACACTGCCGAAGCTCCAATGCCCACCAGCGGCGCGATCCAGGGCGAGCTATACGCCAGCACCGCCCCTGCGGCATACGCCGACAAGCCCAGCAGGTTGTAGCGCGGCAGGGTGACGCTGGCCAGCGTTGGGTACTGGCCGCGATGGCGATACCAGAAATCCGCCATGATTACGCCACCAATGGGCGGGATGATTGAGCCCAGCAACACCAGAAACGGAATCAGCATTTCATACATGCCGCCGATGGCGAGTACTACGCCAATGGCAGCAGCGATCAGTGTCATGCTGCGTCGACGTTCGCTGCGCACCAGATGGCAGGCGGCGGCAGATACGTTGTAAATGGTTGGCCCTTGAATGGTCCACAAATTCAGGCACAGCATAATCACGGCGGCGAACGACAAACCCTGCAGCATCATGACTTCAACGATATCGGCCTGCTGGTAGACGATGGCGCACCAGGCGCCAGCGACCACCATCAATCCATTGCCGAGCAGAAAGCTGACCACGCTGGCAATAACCGCTACGCGCCCGCTGCGCGACAGTCGCGTCCAGTTGGTGGCTTGGGTGGCGCCGCTGGCGAAAGTGCCGAAGACCATGGTGATGGCGGCCGAGAAGGTCATGGTTTCATGCGGGATCACGGCGGCCAGCCCTTTGAAGCCGCCGACATGCTGCGTGGCGATGTACATCGACACAATCAGCAGAATAAACATCAGCGGTACCGACACCCGCGACAGCACGTCGAGCCCTTTGAAGCCGATCAGTGCCGTGATGCTAAAGCCAAAGCCGAACAGGATCATCAGCGGTGTGGTGAAGCCCTCGGTCAGGCCCAGCATTTTCACCAGCACGATGGCCACCGTTGCGGTGCCCCAGGCGTACCAGCCCAGTTCGGCAAAACCGAGCAAGAAATCAGACAAGCGACTGCCGGCTTCTCCGAAGCAAAACCGTCCCATCAGTACCGTGTTCAGGCCACTGCGTGCGGCGATTAATGCCAGAGCAGCGGCATACAGCGCCAGCAGGCTATTGCCTATGACGGCAATCCACAGCATGTCGACGAAGTTGAATGCCATGCCCAGCTTGCCACCCGCAAACATAGTGCCGGTGAAGAAGGTAAAGCTGAACAACACCATGGAAATGGACAGCAGGCCTTTGCGCGCTGTGCGCGGGGCTTCGCTCAAAGGAAACTCGTCGGAAGTACTCATGTTTTATTCCTGCGCCTCAAATAGATAGGGCCGTGGTCAATGGCACAAGAGGACAAGAGCAATAAGCGGGCCCGTTTCGGGGAGGGCTCTGCGGCACGAAAAAGCGGGCAGGGGGCATGAGGAAGGATGTGCAATATGCACATAGCCGTTAAAAAAGGTGGGGATTCAATGTGCAGAATGATTCATTTTGAGGCGTTGGTGCACTGTTTTAGCCTGCTGGCGCGATAGTCGTATCACCACCCCTGTAAGCCGCTGACGAGGTACGAGGCTGCATCGCTTCGTATAAGTCATTGACCTTTTTACCCCCACAAAAAAACCCCCGTTTAAACCCAACTGCTACCAGGGTTTAAACGGGGGTTTTGAGTCAGGCGGTTAACCCGCCTGACAGCTCAGCTTATTGGCAAGCTTCGCAATCCGGCTCGTCAATTGCGCAGGCTTTTGGCACCGGTGCTGGACCGGCTGGCGCTGCAGCGACGTCTTCACTGTTTTTACCGCTCGATACAGCGTTGAGCTTGCCCGTGTTGACGGTCGACTTCTCGGTGCTGGTCGCGGCCAGGGCACGGAGGTAGTAAGTGGTTTTCAGACCACGGTACCAAGCCATGCGGTAGGTCACGTCCAGTTTCTTGCCCGAAGCACCGGCGATGTACAGGTTCAGCGATTGAGCCTGGTCGATCCACTTCTGACGACGGCTGGCCGCGTCAACGATCCACTTGGTGTCGACTTCGAATGCAGTGGCATACAGCTCTTTAAGCTCTTGCGGAATGCGTTCGATCTGCTGCACGGAACCGTCGTAGTATTTCAGGTCGTTGATCATGACCGAGTCCCACAGACCGCGAGCCTTGAGGTCGCGAACCAGGTACGGGTTGATCACGGTGAATTCGCCCGACAGGTTCGATTTCACATAAAGGTTCTGGTAAGTCGGTTCGATCGACTGCGATACGCCGGTGATGTTGGCGATGGTCGCGGTCGGTGCGATGGCCATGATGTTGGAGTTACGAATGCCTTTCTGTACACGGGCACGAACCGGTGCCCAGTCCAGGGATTCGTTCAGGTCAACGTCGATGTACTTCTGGCCGCGCTGCTCGATCAGGATTTGTTGAGAATCCAGTGGCAATACGCCTTTGGACCACAGCGAACCCTGGAACGTCTCGTAAGCGCCACGCTCGTCAGCCAGGTCGCAAGAAGCCTGGATCGCGTAGTAGCTGACCGCTTCCATCGACTTGTCGGCAAACTCTACAGCGGCTTGCGATGCGTACGGAATGTGCTGCAGGTACAGCGCGTCCTGGAAGCCCATGATGCCCAGACCGACCGGACGGTGCTTGAAGTTCGAGTTGCGCGCTTGCGGCACCGAGTAGTAGTTGATGTCGATCACGTTATCGAGCATGCGTACAGCCACGTCGATGGTGCGCTTCAGCTTGTCGGTGTCCAGCTTGCCGTCCTTGATGTGGTTCGGCAGGTTGATCGAACCCAGGTTGCAGACCGCGATTTCGTCCTTGTTGGTGTTCAAGGTGATTTCGGTGCACAGGTTCGAACTGTGGACCACGCCCACGTGCTGCTGCGGGCTACGCAGGTTGCACGGGTCTTTGAAGGTGATCCATGGGTGGCCGGTTTCAAACAGCATGGACAGCATTTTGCGCCACAGGTCTTTGGCCTGAATGGTCTTGAACAGCTTGATCTTGCCCGGGTACTGGGACAGCGCTTCGTAGTACTCGTAACGCTCTTCGAATGCTTTACCGGTCAGGTCGTGCAGGTCCGGTACTTCGGATGGCGAGAACAGGGTCCACGGGCCATCATCGAAGACGCGCTTCATGAACAGGTCAGGCACCCAGTTAGCGGTGTTCATGTCGTGGGTACGACGACGGTCATCACCGGTGTTCTTGCGCAGCTCGATGAACTCTTCAATGTCCATGTGCCAGGTTTCAAGGTAAGCGCACACGGCGCCTTTACGCTTGCCACCCTGGTTCACGGCCACGGCGGTGTCGTTCACAACCTTGAGGAACGGAACCACGCCTTGGGATTTGCCGTTGGTGCCCTTGATCCACGAACCCAGTGCGCGAACCGGTGTCCAGTCGTTGCCCAGGCCGCCTGCGAATTTGGACAACATGGCGTTGTCGTGAATCGCGTGGTAGATGCCCGACAGGTCATCCGGCACGGTGGTCAGGTAGCAGCTGGACAGTTGCGGGCGCTGAGTACCGGCGTTGAACAGGGTCGGAGTCGACGCCATGTAGTCAAACGAGGACAGCAGGTTGTAGAACTCGATCGCGCGGTCTTCTTTCTGCTTTTCTTCGATCGCCAGGCCCATGGCCACACGCATAAAGAAGATTTGTGGCAGTTCGAAACGTACGCCGTCCTTGTGGATGAAGTAACGGTCGTACAGGGTTTGCAGGCCCAGGTAGGTGAACTGCTGATCGCGCTCGTGATTGATCGCCTTGCCCAGTTTTTCCAGGTCGAAGGTGGCCAGCACAGGGTTCAGCAGGTCGAACTCGATACCTTTGGCGATGTAGGCCGGCAATGCCTTGGCGTACAGGTCAACCATTTCGTGATGCGTAGCGCTTTCGGCTACGTTCAGGAAGTTCAGGCCTTCGGCACGCAGGGTGTCCATCAGCAGGCGAGCGGTCACGAACGAGTAGTTCGGTTCGCGCTCAACCAGCGTACGGGCGGTCATTACCAGTGCGGTATTGACGTCGCTCAGGGCTACGCCGTCATACAGGTTTTTCAGGGTTTCGCGCTGGATCAGGTCGCCGTCGACTTCTGCCAGACCTTCGCAGGCCTCGGTGACGATGGTGTTCAGGCGGCCCATGTCGAGCGGGGCGAAAGTGCCGTCGGCGCGGGTGATGCGGATGGACGGGTGAGCCTGAACTTCAGTCTCGGCCGGTGCGCGGGTGGCGCGCTCCTTGGAGCGGGCGTCACGGTAGATCACGTAGTCGCGCGCTACTTTTTGCTCGCCGGCACGCATCAGGGCCAGCTCAACCTGGTCCTGGATTTCTTCGATGTGAATAGTGCCGCCCGATGGCATGCGACGCTTGAAGGTTGCCGTGACTTGTTCAGTCAGGCGCGCAACGGTGTCGTGAATGCGCGACGAGGCAGCTGCATTGCCGCCTTCAACTGCGAGAAACGCTTTGGTGATGGCGACGGTGATCTTGTCATCGGTGTAAGGAACCACGGTTCCGTTACGTTTGATCACGCGCAATTGGCCTGGCGCGGTCGCAGACAGATCCAGAGTTGAATCAGTACCCTGCGAGTTCTCGCGAGTCGTGTCGGTTTGCATGGGGTGTCTCCACATTCTCTATGTTTGTTTGGGCACCGTTTAGGTGCCCACCGTGACGTCCTGAAGCACTACAACCGATAACAGAACCGGGCATAACCACTTCGGGACGTACAGAAAGGGGGGTTAATACCGCTTCCGTGCCGAAGTTTGGGATGTGCATACCGCCACATACCGTATTCCTGTCGGGTGACAGTATGTGTACTGCAACACCCGGGCCGCTTTCCTGCTTTAGCACCGGAAAACAGCTGCCATCCGCATGAGCGGTTTGGACTTTGATAACTGCGTTTGATCTAACCCGACAGGCGCGAGAAAAGGACTTGAAATTCTCGTCTGAGTTGTGTTGGGTTTTGAGCTTGAAACCCTACATATGGGGTTTTTTTACCGACGGGATACAAGATATGCGTTTTATAGGCCTTGTGCAACGTGCTGCCTGTGGATAACTCTGTGTGTAAATTGTGTGTGAAACGCTGAAGATCCATGTAGGCCGCACGGCACCGGCCTTTCGCCGTTTGTCACTGCAAATGGCGAGAGAAAATCCGTCGTGCTGGATTTTGAGGGCGCGAACCCTAACATAAAAAACAGCGCTGTCCGAACGCATTTTCGGGCGCGTGCAAAGATAGGAAAGGTCAAGCTCAAATTGCTGCTTTCACGGGCCGCAAAGGTCGTGGCAGACCTTTGCGGCGATAGCGCACAGTTACAGCAATTGAAAGCTGTTTTGCTGCACGTTTTGTGAATCCAGACCTATTTGCACTTCAAACTCGCCCGGTTCAGCCACGTACTTCAAGTCGGCGTTGTAAAACTTGAGGTCGTCTTCGCTGAGGGTGAACTGCACCACTTTCTGCTCTCCGGCCTTGAGCATGACCTTCTCAAAGTTTTTCAAGCTTTTGACAGGGCGACTCATGGAGGCCGCGACATCGCGCAGGTACAGCTGCACGACGGTTTCGCCGTCACGCTGGCCGGTGTTTTTCAACGTCACACTGGCGGTCAGCGTCGTGCCCGGGGCCAGGGTTTTACTCGACAGCTTGACGTCTGACAGGCTGAAGTTGGTGTAGCTCAAGCCATAGCCGAATGGGTACAGCGGCGTGTTTGGCGCATCAAAGTATTGCGAGGTGTAGTTGCCCGGTTTGCCGGGTGTGAAAGGCCGGCCAATGCTCAAGTGATTGTAGTAAGTCGGAATCTGCCCCACTGAACGTGGGAAAGTGATGGGCAGTTTGCCCGACGGGTTGTAGTCGCCAAACAGCACATCAGCAATGGCATTACCGCCTTCGGTGCCGCTGAACCAGGTTTCCAGTACCGCATCAGCTTGTTGCTGCTGGGTGTCGATGGTCAGTGGACGGCCGTTCATCAGCACCAGCACCAAGGGTTTGCCGGTGGCTTTGAGGGCATCGATCAGGGCGCGCTGGCTGGCCGGAATATCCAGTTCGGTGCGACTGGATGATTCATGGGACATGCCACGCGACTCGCCCACGACTGCGACGACCACGTCGGCTTGATGGGCGGCTTTGACCGCTTCGTCGATCATCACCTGGGCCGGGCGAGTATCGTTGGTCACTTCCGGTGCATCGAAGTTGAGGAAGTTCAGGTAGTCGACAACCTTCTGGTCGTCGGTGATGTTGGCGCCACGGGCGTAGACCAATTGGCCTTGCTCGCCGAGCGCAGTGCGCAAGCCGTCATACACTGTGACCGATTGCGCGGGCTGGCCGTTGGCTGCCCAACTGCCCATCATGTCGATAGGTGCCTTGGCCAGCGGCCCGACCAATGCAATGTGTGCCTGCTTGTTCAATGGCAGGGTTTGCGCCTCATTTTTCAGTAACACCAGGCTGCGGCGCGCGACATCCCGTGCTTCAGCACGGTGCAGGCGGCTTTCGGCATTGAGCTCGGCCGGGTCGTCTACGGCCTTGCCGATGCGAACATAGGGGTCGGCAAACAAGCCCATGTCGTATTTGGCCCCGAGCACCTCGCGCACGGCGTTATCCACGTCGCTCTGCGGTACTTCACCTGACTTCAGCAAACCGGGGAGCTCTTCGCCGTAGGCCTTGTCGTTCATGCTCATGTCGATGCCGGCTTTGATGGCCAGCTTCGCGGCTTCGCGGTTGTCTTTGGCCACGCCGTGCTTGATCAGCTCGATAATGGCGCCGTGGTCGCTGACGGCAACGCCCTTAAAGCCCCAGTCTTTGCGCAACAGGTCCTGCATCAGCCACATATTGGAGGTGGCAGGGATGCCATTGATTGAGTTCAACGCCACCATCACGCCTCCGGCGCCGGCATCAATCGCAGCACGGTAAGGCGGCAGGTAGTCCTGATACATGCGTGTGGGGCTCATATCCACGGTGTTGTAGTCACGACCGCCCTCTACCGCGCCATACAGGGCGAAATGCTTGACGCAGGCCATGATATTGCCGGGCAGGGCAGGGGAAACGCCTTGATAGGCGTTAACCATCACTTTGGCGATCCGTGAGACCAGGTAAGTGTCTTCACCAAAGCCTTCGGAGGTACGGCCCCAACGCGGGTCGCGGGCAATGTCGACCATCGGCGCGAACGTCAGGTCGATGCTGTCGGCGCTGGCTTCCTGGGCCGATACCCGACCGCTCAGGGCAATGGCGTCCATGTCCCAGCTTGACGCCAGCGCCAGGCTGATCGGGAAAATGGTGCGATGGCCGTGAATCACGTCATAGGCGAAAAACATCGGAATCTTCAGTCGGCTGCGCATGGCTGCGTCCTGCATGGGACGGTTTTCGGCGCGGCTGATGGAGTTGAACGTGCCGCCGATGCGGCCTGCAGCGATTTCTTTGCGGATCAACTCGCGGGGCATATCGGGTGCGATGCTGATCAGACGCAGTTGGCCGATTTTTTCATCGACGGTCATCTGCTTGAGCAAATCAGCCACAAATACGTCTTTAGGCGGGAGCGGAGACGGTGGGGTTTGTGCCCATACCGACGGGCTGGACAGGCTGATGGCGATGCCCAACAAACACATCTTTCTCATTGGTTTCTTCTGCGCGGCCGCTTTCATCACAGCGAAGGTAACCTGCGCTGTCGAAGCGATATTGTTCTGGTGGGGGATGTAGAACACCCAAAGCAGGAAATTGCCCTATCTTTAGATTAAGTATTCCTACAAGACAGCCAGTCTTTTATCTGATTCGCGGCGAGCAATCCACTGCCGTCCGGAGATTTTGCGTGCAGGTTGAGGAGTTTTTGCGGGATAAACGGTGTCTATGAACTCAATGTAGTCAGTGCGGAGCGACACAAGCATGGGAATTCAGAGCGTTAAAGCCTTGGGCTGGAAGGCCATCGTTGTGATGGTATTGGCCAGCGTGCTGAGCGGGTGCGGGATTAACACCATTCCAACCCTGGACGAACAGGTTAAAGCGGCGTGGTCACAAGTTCAGAATCAGTATCAGCGTCGGTCTGACCTGATCCCCAATCTGGTCGAAACCGTCAAGGGTGCAGCCAAGCAAGAACAGGCAACATTGACCGCTGTTATTGAAGCCCGGGCCAAAGCTACGTCGATTCAGGTTGACGCCAGTACACTGGACAATCCGGAAAAACTCAAACAGTTCCAGGATGCCCAGAACCAGCTGACGGGCGCGCTGAGCCGCTTGATGGTGGTGTCGGAGCGTTACCCGGACTTGAAATCCAACCAGAACTTTCTGTCGTTGCAATCGCAACTGGAAGGCACGGAAAACCGTATTAGCGTGGCCCGACGCGACTTTATTCTGGCCGTTGAACGCTACAACACCGAGATCCGTACCTTTCCGGGTCGCCTGTGGCACGCGGTGATGTACAGCGACCTGCCGGTTCGCCAGACCTTCGAAGCCACTACGCCGGGCGCTGACAAAGCCCCTGAAGTGAAGTTTTAGGTCGCCGTGCGCTGTCGCGTAGCAGCTGCCGAAGGCTGCGTTCGAGGGCGCAGCCGTCGTAAGTTGTCGAAGCGAGGTGTGCCTGAAAGGCCGCGATCGTTGATTTTACGATGGCTGCGCCATCGGACGTCGCCTTCGGCAACTGCTACGAAGTATGTGATTTATCTTCAACCTTCGAGGTGCTGATGCGCTTATCTAAAACGGGGTTTGGCCTGTTGCTCTGGTTATGTCTGGCCACAGCGCAGGCGCTGACGTTTCCGGTGCTCAGCGGTCGAGTGGTCGATGAGGGGCAGATGCTTGACCCCGCCACGCGTCAGCAGGTGGCTCAAGCCCTTGAAGCTCACGAGAAAGCCACGGGCGAGCAAGTGGTCGTGGTCACTGTGCCGGATCTGCAAGGCGTTCCCATCGAGGACTTCGGTTATCAATTAGGTCGAGCATGGGGCATCGGGCAAAAGGATAAGAACAACGGTGCCTTACTGATCGTTGCCCGCGATGACCGCAAACTGCGTATAGAGGTCGGCTACGGTCTCGAAGACCGCCTCACCGACGCCCAGTCTTCGGTCATCATCAATCAGGTCATCACCCCGGCCTTTAAAGCCGGAAACTTCAGTCAAGGCATCAGCGCCGGTACGGCGGCTATTCTCCAGGTGCTGGGCGGTGATCCCTTGCCGGTGGCGTATGCCAGCGAGCAAGGCGCTGGTACTGATTTTGTGGGCGAACACCCCGGCATTGTCGTCCTGCTATTTGTGTTGTTCGTGCTTGCCATGGCGGCGTGTCAGTTCTATGGCATCTGCACTTCGGGTGGCGGCGGAACCCGCGGCGGCAGCTTTGGCGGTGGCGGTGGCGGTTTCGGGGGCGGTGGAGGCGGGGGCTTTCGCGGTGGCGGCGGCAGTTTTGGCGGCGGCGGGGCTTCAGGCGGCTGGTAACTCACTTATTTAATGAGCATTGACCCTTATGGCTTTATTGACGCAAGAGCAACAACAGCAGGTCGCGCAGGCGGTGACCCGCGCCGAGCAACGCACCGACGCAGAGATCGTCACGGTTCTGGCACCGCGTGCGGATGACTACAGTTATATCCCGTTGCTTTGGGCCAGCTTGGTCGCCTTGGTGGTGCCTGCGGTGCTGCATATTCTGAACGGTGGCATGGCCATCTATTCCTTGCTGATGGCTCAGTGGGCCACCTTTGTATTTCTCAGTCTGATCTTTCGTATTCCCGCGATCACCACCCGCTTGATCCCGCCTCGCGTACGGTATTGGCGAGCCAGCAACCTGGCCCGCCGTCAGTTTCTTGAACAAAAGCTGCATCACACCGAAGGGCGAACGGGCGTGCTGATTTTTGTCAGCGAGGCTGAGCGTTACGTCGAAATCCTGGTGGATGAAGGTATCTCCCGGCACTTGGATAACAGCGACTGGGGCACGATCGTCAGCGATTTCACACGCCGTGTGGCCCTTGGGCATACGGCTGAAGGCTTTATTACCTGCATCGATGCCTGCGCAGAGTTGTTGGAAAAGCACGTGCCCAGAACCCAGCCGCGCAACCAATTGCCCAATCGCCTGGTGCTCTTGTAAGCGTGGCCGTATGAAATAAGCCCGTGCTCCTGGCGGCTAACACGCCTAAAATAGCCGCCATTGTTTTTTGATATTCCCTCCTGCACCCCCCGAGGCACCTTTTTCAATGTCAGCGACTGCTACCACCGCCCCGTCTGCGCCGGACCACCGTGCGCAATTTTTGAGCCTGCTGGAAACCAGTCTGGCGCAGAATTCCTTTATCAAGCTGGTGCTGGCCAAGTACGTGGGCCCTGAGGCTGAGTTGCAGCGTATTATCATCAAGCAGGTTACGGTCAAGGATCAGCCTTGCCTGTCATTTGTGTACCGCTACAAAACCCGTGACATCACCAAAAACTTTCCGCTCGAAGAGGCCGTGGCCCACATTGCTGCGCTGTTGCCTGAAGCCTTCAAGAATGCCCATTTACTGACTCTGACCGACGAAGTGCAGCTGGAATACAGCAAAAAGGGCAAAAGCTCGCTGTTTAAAGGTAAAGGCCAGCAAGACCGTGAGTTGCCGTCAGCGGAGCACAACCGCGAGAAAAATCGTTTTCTGGATCTGACGCGGCCGTTTCTGGCGGATCTGGGCGTCACCAACAAGCAGCAAGAACTGATCCCGGCGATGTCGCGCAAGTGGAAACAGATCAACAAGTTTATCGAGGTGTTTTCCCACGCCCTGAGCAACTCGCCACTCAAACTCGATCAGCCGGTCAAGGTGGTGGATTTCGGTTCGGGCAAGGGCTATCTCACCTTCGCCATTCACGATTACCTGCGCCACAGCCTGCAAGCCGAAGGGCTGGTGACCGGTGTTGAGCTGCGTGAAGACATGGTGACCTTATGCAACAACGCCGCCCAGCGTCTGGAACACCCCGGTTTGTCGTTCCAGCATGGCGATGTGCGCAGTTTTGCGCCGACGCCGATTGACGTGATGATCGCCCTGCATGCATGCGACATTGCCACCGACTATGCCATTCATATGGGTATTCGTTCGGGAGCGGCAATCATCATGTGCTCGCCGTGCTGCCATAAGCAGATTCGTCTGCAAATTCAGAGCCCGGTGTTGCTCAAGCCAATGTTGCAGTACGGCCTGCACTTGGGTCAGCAGGCCGAAATGGTTACTGACAGCTTGCGTGCGTTGTACCTGGAAGCCTGTGGCTATGAAACCAAAGTGTTCGAGTTCATCTCGCTGGAACACACCAACAAAAACAAAATGATTCTGGCGGTCAAGCGTGCTGAACCCCAGGACCCGACGCAGTTGCTGGAAAAGATTCAGGCGTTGAAGGCGTTCTACAGCATTCAGGAGCATTGCCTCGAAACGCTGCTGCAAGCGGATGGTTTGCTCAAATAATCCTGTAAGTCGCGTCTGGCGGGTACGTAGTACCAGGCTATTACCCGCACGGGCGCACAGGGCGTACCTTGGCTACTCTTATAGGCCCAAGGTTCTACCCCCACAGGAGCACGCACAATGGCAGCGAAAAAAATCCTCATGCTGGTTGGCGATTACGTCGAAGACTACGAAGTGATGGTGCCGTTTCAGGCCCTGTCGATGGTGGGGCATCACGTGCATGCAGTGTGTCCGGGTAAAACGGCGGGTCAGACCGTGCGCACGGCTATTCACGACTTTGAAGGCGATCAGACCTACAGCGAAAAGCCGGGTCACCTGTTTGCCCTGAATTTTGATTTCGACAAGGTCAAGGCCAGTGCTTACGACGCACTGGTGGTGCCGGGTGGTCGTGCGCCGGAATACCTGCGGTTGAATGAGAAAGTCCTGGAGCTGGTGCGTGAGTTCAACAAAGTGGGTAAACCCATTGCCGCGGTCTGTCACGGTGCGCAGCTGTTGGCCGCGGCGGGGACGCTCGAAGGTCGCGAGTGCAGCGCTTACCCCGCGTGTGCACCTGAAGTGCGTCTGGCCGGTGGCACCTTTATTGATATCGATGTGACCAAGGCGCACGTACAGGGCAACTTGGCGACGGCGCCTGCCTGGCCGGCACACCCGGCGTGGTTAGCGGCTTTTCTGGTGTTGCTCGGTACTAAGATCGTTTTGTAACGAGAGGACGTGACCATGTGCGAACTGTATGTCAAAGCCGATCCGATTCTTTACGAGTCGCGCTCGCGTTCATTGCGTATTTGTGGCGTGGTCACCACGTTGCGTCTGGAAAACCAGTTTTGGGACATTCTCAGCGAGATCGCCGAAGTAGACGGCATGACCACCAATCAACTGGTGGCCAAGCTGTATGAAGAAGTGATGGATTACCGGGGTGAAGTGGTGAACTTTGCCTCGTTTCTGCGCGTGAGTTGCACCCGCTATCTCAGTCAGCGCCAGGGGCAGGTGCCCGTATTGAGTGTGGTGTCGCGCCAGCCCTCACCCCAACCCTCTCCCAGAGGGAGAGGGGGCTGAGTAGTGGCTGCTTTTAGTCTCCTCTCCCTTTGGGAGAGGGCTAGGGTGAGGGTGCTTCTAAAGGGTGCTTTTAAAAGAACCGCGTCACGCTGATCTTGGCATTGCGCCCTTGGCTGTAGGCGTTATCACCACTGAGCATCGGCTGGTAACTCTTGTTGAACAGGTTGTCCACGGTGAAATTGACCTCCGTGCCTTTCAGGTAACGCTGCTGCGGTGTCCAGTTGGCAAACAGGCCTTGCACGTTATAACCGTCGTTGGCGAATTGGTCGTAGTAACTGTCGCCCAGGGCACTTAGCGGATTGCTGCCGTACTTGTCGCTCGGCAGTCGGTCGGTCTTGCGAACAAATTCGCCTTTCCAGCCCACCTTCGCATCCCAGCCCGGTATTTTCGTGCCTAGCACGGCAATCCACTTGGGCGCCGGAATATCACGTGCCCAGACATTGGGCCCCCACGGGTTGGTGTAAGCACCTTCATGTTTCCCGGTCATCCATGCATATGAAAGGGAGCCGAAGATGTACGTCGAGTCGTAGAAGCTTTCAACCTCAAAACCCTTGATGGTGACGCTGCCAATGTTGCGGTAGTTCGGGATGTTGCCCGGGCCGCAGTCTTTGGACACGCTGCCTGCGGGCGTTTGAGCGGCACACCCTACACCCGTGGCCTTGAAGATTTCATGGTCGACGGTGTTTTGAAACAACGTCGTACGGATCAGTGCGTGGTCGTTATCCCCAAAAATCTGATCAAAGTTGGTGATGTTGCCTGCACGCCAGCCGGTAATTTCTTCGGGCTTCAAATTCAGGCTGGTGGCCGTGCGGCTACCGATACCCTGAAGCTCATACTGCTCGTCAATCACCGGGGCGCGCCAAGTTTTGCTGAAGTTGATAAACAACGCGGTTTTCGGCGTGATTGTCCAAAAAGCAGACAGTCGCGGCGACCAGCCGGTGTAGGTTTTATCGCTGTAATCGTGACCTAGTTCGGGGTGGTTGTAATACGGCGCGTCGTTTTCCTCGCCACGATTGCGCACATGGTCGTAACGCAGGGACGGCGTCAGAGTGAAGTTGCCGAGGGTGATCGCGTCCTGGACGTAGAAACTGTTGGTATCGACTTTGCCCTTGGGCATGAAGTTGGGCTGGTAGTGGCCGTAGTTGTATTTTTCTACTTCGTAGGACTTGCCCGGCATCCACATGTCGACGTCACGCTTATGCTTGCGCAACTGCACACCGGTGGTGACTGCATGGTCTAAAGGGCCTGTGGGAAACAGGCTGATGTTTTCGACCTGGAGCATGTCGTCGGTATAGCCTGTTTCCATCTTGCGGCCGCCCGTGGAAGGCTGGAAGTAAGCCTGTTCGCCTCGGGTGTCGGTTTGTTCGGTATTGGAGTGCGAGAACTTCACCTCCAGATCCACCAGCGGATTATCGATCGGCTCGTATTTGTATTGGGTTGACCAGGTGGTGTCGATGGTCGAACGGTTGGACAAGTAGCGCCGGGACGCCACGTCATAGCCGTACTTGTCGATGTTGGCCTGGCTCGGCGGGGCGGGATAGCTGATCGCCGAAAAAGGCACCCACAGGTAGTTGTTCGAGCGTGAATACGACATGGCGACGCTGTGTTCATCGTTCAGGTGCACATTGAGTTTGAGCAGTTGTGCGTCAAGATCCTGAGCGGTATTGGGCAAGCGCTTGGGGTTTACCGGGTAAGCATTTTTAGGGTCGGGCATATGACCGGCCAGTTTCATGTCGTCGCCATCGCGTTTGGTGTAATACACCAGTGCATCGGCACGTCCATCGTCGGTGCGGCCATAGACGGCGCCACTGTAGACCTGTTGATGGTCGTTGCTGCTGTAGCCGTACTTGAGCATGGCGCCGGTATTTTTACCTTCTTGGAGCAAGTCCGGAGCGTCTTTGGTTTCCATGTGCACGGCCCCTGCAAACCCGCCGTTGCCGGTGTGAATATCGTGCGGGCCTTTCTCGACTTCAAGGCGTTTGATCAGCTCAGGTTCGATAAAGATCGTGCCTTGCATATAACGCTCAAAGCCGCTTTTGGTTGCACCGTCCACGGTCATCTGGATGTCTTCGGCTTCACCCATGCCCCAAATATTGATGGTTTGACCACCGGGTTTAAGCGAGCCGCCCAAGTTGATGCCCGGTAACGTGGCCAACAGGCTGGGGATGTTGTTGGACTGGTAACGGTTGATTTCAGTTTGTGTCATGGTCGATTTGCCGACGTTGCTGGAGTCGACTTCATTGCCATTACCCACCACGCTCAACGCGCTCAACTCCAGGCTGTTGCTGGTGGTAGTGCCTTCTTCCCGGGGGCGCACCACGTAGGTGCGGTCGACTTGAATCAAGCTGAAATCGGTGCCCTGGAGCAGCGTCTGGATAGCTTCCTGGGGGCTGTAGGTGCCTTTAAGGGCAGGCGCTTGCACATTGCGCAACAGGTCTTCATCGAATAACAACTGGATATTGGCTTGCTGCGCCACGTCACTCAGGGAGCTGGCCAGTGACTGCGTCGGCAGTTGCCACTGGATTGCGTCAGCCTGGGCTTGCACGCTGATAGCCATGCACACGGCGAGCAGCGTAGGGCGTGTGCATACGTGTGAGAAGTGATGTGGTGCGCGAAACATGAAATCCCCCAGTGCGGCAACAAAGGCCAAAAAGACATGCGCTAACAACGCAGACCAGAGGAAGACGCGGCACCGGGGAAAAACCACATATGCGAATGTAAAATATTCGCATATGTATTTTATCGAGGTTCTATGCGGATTTTGCCGCTTTCCAGCAGTACGGTTTTGACCGGAATCAGGGCGGGCAGCGCTTTGACCAATGCCAGCGGATCATTGACGTCAAGATTGCCCGAAACCTTGTACCGGCCCAGTGGGCCTTGGGCCAGTTGAATCACGCCGGGTCGGTACAGATCCAGTTCATCCACCAGGCTGGCGAGTTCGCGATTGCGAAAGGCCAGATGGCCGCTGCGCCAGTTGGCGATTTCATTGGCTGCGAGGGTGTGCTCTTGCAACGTGCCTTGGGCGAAGTCATAGGTGGCACGTTGTTGTGCGCCGAGCAGCGTAGCGGTGTTGGGAGCGGGAGCAAAGGCGACCTTGCCGTGGGCGACACTGACCACCAGTAGGCGTGCGCTGCGGCGTACGTCAAACCCTGTGCCCACGACTTTTATTCGGGCATCACCGGCATGCACCACCAGCGGCTGTTCTTTGTTGGCAGCGACTTCGATATAGAGCTGGCCCTGATCGAGGTAAATATCCCGTTGCTGAGCGTTGAAGTCGATGCGTAGCCGGGTGTTGGCGTTGACGTTCAAGGTACTGCCATCGGGCAGGCGTAGGGTTTTGGCACCTTGGCCCAAGGTGGCGACCTGCTGTTGATACAGCGCCTGCGCCGTGCCGAGGTTGACGGCAAACAGCGCGCACACAAGTGCTGCGGCGGTCGCCAGTGCAAAAGCCGCCGCACGCCGGGCGGGTTTTTTTACAGCAAAGGTCTGCGGGGTGTGCAGTTCTTCACATTCGCCCAAATCAGCCCATAGGCTCTCAAATTCGTTGTACGCCTGAGCATGCGCCGGGTTGGTCTGCCAGGCTTCGAATTGTTCACGGGTGCGCGCGCTGTGTTCGTTGCGATTACGGGCAAACCAGCGTGCCGCCTGCGCGTCGATGCTGTCGTTATCAATGGATTGAAAAGGGCTCATTCTGGCTGCTCCTTGCCGCTGTCCCGTTGGAGGTGTTGCTTGCAGTGCAACAAGGCGAAGGCAATGTGCTTTTCTACCATGCTGACGGAGATACCCATGCGGTCGGCAATCTGCGCCTGACTCAAACCTTCAAAACGGTGCAGCATAAGGGCTTCACGGCGTCGGGGCGAGAGCTGGGCCAACACCGCTTTGAGTTGTTCCAGGCGTTGCAGACGTTGCGCAGCGGCCATCGGATCATCCTTCTCGTCGCTCAACGGTTCGGGTTCACTCTCGATGTGCCCGTTGTGTACGGAGTGGCGCACCTGTTGGCGGCGCCAATGGTCGCGCAGCAGGTTGCGCGCCATCTGGAACAAAAACGCCCGTGGCTGCTCGACTTTGGCCCGGTCTTGATAACCCAGCCACTGCGTGAACACATCCTGTGTCATGTCAGCGGCATCGCTGGCGTTATCTGTGCGCTTGCGCAGGAAGTGCAGAATCGGCGTGTAGAGCTCGCGAAAGGCTTCGGCCACCAGCGGGTCGGGTTTGAAGCGAGACATGAAGATCCTTGTGGGTGCTGCGATGCAAATAAGTCGCGAATGATATCGAGAATTATTGCTATCTGTCTCGCTTGATTATGCGTGATCCCGTCATGCGGGGTTTGATTAAACCTCTAACGGAACTGAATGTTGCGGATAGCCCAATGGGTGAGTTTTGGCGTTATAGAAGCGTAATGTCAGATTTTTGTCTGCAAATAGTGCCGCGTAGTGGTTTTTCTGGAAGCGAACAAAGGCTTCGCTGCGCGGGTAAATAGAGATGCACAGTGTTTTCAGCGGGGCTTGGCGCAATGCGTCGATGAGGTGCTGATCCTGCTCGCCCAGACTGTGGCCAAATACGCACAGGGCGTCTTTGTGAGCCATCAATTGTTCATGGCAGAAAGACAGGTAGTCACATTGACGTATGGATTTACGTTTGTCGTCGCTGCTGCTCTCGCTGATAAACAGTGGCACATCGTCCAGCGCACTGATTGAGTGATTGATCGCAAAGTTGCTCAGTAACGTGGGTTGCGAGCCAGTGAGCTTGCGGGCTTTACCTTCCTGATTTTTGACCAGATGCAGTGCACCGTGCAGGTAGAGCACACGGGTGGCCTTGCTTTTGGTCAGGGCGGTGTTCAGTTCGAAGGTGGCGGTGGCCGTGTCGAACAGGTCGTTGAAATTTTTCGGTGCCTGCATCAGGGCCCAGGGGGTGAGCAGGTCGTAGTTGGAGCAGTACACCGTGGCATACCGCGCCAGTTCTGTGTTCCAGCAGGTCAGCGTCTCAGGCTGCATCAAGCGCCAAGGGATGTGCACGTCCTGCATGCTGTTGATCAGCGCTTCTTTAATGGCGTAGTAGCGTTTGCGCGGTGAGGCCGAGTTGATAGCCAGTGCTTTGTTGACCTTGCTCGCCGTTTTAAGGGCGCTCAGCACCTGCTCGAAGTTTCGTGTGCTCAGCGCCTCAAATACGCTGAGTTCGGTTTGGCTCAGGGGCTTTTCGGCAATGCTTTTGGTTTTTTCAAACAGCGATTCGTAATAAAAGTCGTGCCATACGGCCATGCTTGCACCGTTACCCAGTAGCAGCCCGCTGCACGGTGTGCTGGCGCTCAGGGCATTCCAGTCTTCAAGTTGGGCGTCAAATTCCTGAAAAGGGGTCATCACTAATAGGGTCTCAGGGCGTGGGCGATGTAGGACTTTATCACGCTCATGTGTTGAGCCAGATCAACATTGGTGCATACAGATTGGGGGAAGCTGTGAGGACCGATTTAGCCAGTGACCCGCCAAGAGGACTCGCCATGACCAGCACTTTCTTTATTCCTGCCGTAAATATTATGGGTAACGGTTGCCTTGATGAAGCCATGGTTGCGATTAGCAATTATGGGTTTCGCAAAGCCTTGATCGTGACTGACGCCGGGTTGGCCAAGGCGGGTGTTGCCACTCTGATCGCTAAAAAGCTGGAAGAGCAGGACATAGACTCGGTTATTTTCGACGGTGCCAAACCGAACCCGAGCATTGCAAACGTCGAAGCGGGCTTGAAGGTGCTAAAGCAGCATCAGTGCGACTTTATTGTGTCGCTGGGCGGTGGATCGCCCCATGACTGCGCCAAAGGGATTGCGCTGTGCGCCACCAATGGCGGGCATATTCGCGATTATGAAGGGGTTGATCGCTCGGCCAAGCCTCAGCTGCCGCTGGTTTCGATCAACACCACGGCAGGGACTGCCAGCGAGATGACGCGGTTTTGCATCATCACCGATGAGGAGCGGCACGTAAAAATGGCCATTGTTGACCGTAACGTAACCCCGTTACTGTCGGTCAACGATCCTGAGTTGATGGTGGCCATGCCTAAAGGGCTGACCGCGGCGACGGGTATGGATGCTTTGACCCATGCCATTGAAGCGTATGTGTCGACGGCAGCCACGGCGATTACCGACGCATGTGCAATCAAGGCGATGGAGTTGATCAGCCAGAACCTGCGTCAAGCCGTGAATGACGGCAAGGATTTAACCGCGCGGGAGAATATGGCTTACGCGCAGTTCCTCGCCGGGATGGCGTTTAACAATGCGTCGCTGGGTTTTGTGCATGCGATGGCGCATCAGCTGGGCGGTTTTTACGACTTGCCACATGGCGTATGTAATGCGGTGCTGTTGCCCCATGTGCAAACGTTTAATGCCAGTGTCTGTGCGTCTCGCCTGACCGATGTGGCGCATGCCCTGGGAGCCGATGTGCGTGGTTTGAGCCCGGAAGAGGGCGCGCAAGCGGCCATTGCGGCGATCAGAACGTTGGCCAAGGATGTTGAAATTCCTGCGGGCCTGCGGGATTTGGGGGCCAAAGTGGAAGATATTCCGTTGCTGGCGACCAATGCCCTGAAGGATGCGTGCGGTTTTACCAATCCGCGCAAGGCAGATCAGGGGCAGATTGAAGAAATTTTCCGGAATGCGTTTTGATTTGATAACGCTCCCTCATCCCAACCCTCTCCCAGAGGGAGAGGGGGCTGATCTGAGGTGTTGCGCACATGTGCTTTTGCTTTTGGTTCCCTCTTTGCGGCGGGAGAGGGGTCTGATATCTGCTTTGCTTTTAGTCCCCTCTCCCTCTGGGAGAGGGCTAGGGTGAGGGTGTTTTTGACAAGCAAAAAAAGGCCGGGCTATTAACCCGGCCTTTTCGTGTCCGACGTATCCGTGCTTACTGCACTTCTACCGCCAGGCTTTCGCTGATTTTCTTCTGCCAGATGGCCGGGCCGGTAATGTGTACCGACTCGCCCTTGCTGTCGACTGCCACGGTCACAGGCATGTCTTTAACATCAAACTCGTAGATCGCTTCCATGCCCAATTCGGCAAAGGCCACCACGCGTGATTTCTTGATGGCCTGAGCCACCAGGTACGCTGCGCCACCCACGGCCATCAAGTACACCGCTTTGTGTTCTTTGATCGCTTCAATGGCGGTAGGGCCACGCTCGGATTTGCCGATCATGCCCAGCAAGCCGGTCTGATCGAGAATCTGGCGGGTGAACTTGTCCATCCGCGTAGCGGTAGTCGGGCCTGCCGGGCCAACCACTTCGTCACGCACTGGATCAACCGGGCCAACGTAGTAGATGAAGCGCCCCTTGAGGTCCACCGGCAAGGTTTCACCCTTGTTCAGCATTTCAACCATGCGTTTGTGCGCAGCGTCACGACCGGTCAGCATTTTGCCGTTCAGCAGGACAGTTTCGCCCGGCTTCCAGCTCTGTACGTCTTCCGGAGTCAGGGTGTCGAGGTTGACACGGCGGGCCGACGGGCCAGCTTCCCAGACGATTTCCGGGTAAGCGTCCAGCGGTGGTGCCTCGAGGGAGGCAGGGCCGGAGCCGTCCAGCACGAAGTGAGCATGACGGGTGGCAGCGCAGTTCGGGATCATGCACACCGGCAGTGACGCGGCGTGGGTCGGGTAATCCATGATTTTAACGTCGAGCACGGTGGTCAGACCGCCCAGGCCCTGAGCGCCGATACCCAGTTGGTTAACCTTTTCGAACAACTCGATACGCATCTCTTCGATACGGTTGGACGGGCCGCGTTTGATCAGGTCATGAATGTCGATGGATTCCATCAACACTTCCTTGGCCATCACCGCTGCTTTTTCCGCCGTGCCGCCAATACCGATACCCAGCATGCCCGGTGGGCACCAGCCCGCGCCCATCGTCGGAACGGTCTTGAGCACCCAGTCAACGATCGAGTCGGACGGGTTGAGCATGGCCATTTTCGATTTGTTCTCGGAACCGCCACCCTTGGCGGCTACGTCCACTTCCACGGTGTTGCCCGGAACGATGGAGTAGTGGATGACGGCCGGGGTGTTGTCCTTGGTGTTGCGGCGAGCGCCGGCCGGGTCGGCCAGAATCGATGCGCGCAGGACGTTTTCAGGCAGGTTGTAAGCGCGACGCACGCCTTCATTGATCATGTCGTCCAGGCCCATGGTGGCGCCATCCCAGCGCACGTCCATGCCCACACGCACGAAAACGGTGACGATGCCGGTGTCCTGACAGATCGGGCGGTGGCCTGTGGCACACATGCGCGAGTTGATCAGGATTTGCGCCATCGAGTCACGGGCCGCTGGCGATTCTTCGCGCAGGTAGGCTTCGTGCATGGCCTGGATGAAGTCCACGGGGTGGTAGTAGGAAATGAATTGCAGGGCGTCAGCTACGCTCTGAATCAGGTCGTCTTGCTTGATCACGGTCATGGGTCGCGCTCCTCTATAAGACGGGAACATACAATCAATAAGGTGTTTGCGACCTTGGTGCATCGGTCTGTCGAAAACATCTTTGCTAGGCCTACCGGCACGCATGACCGGTACAAAAACGGCGCGGCAGTATAACCCGGCATAGCCCGTGATACACCCGCCGGGTGTCAAACGAAGGTAGGGGGGTGTGGAGCGGATCAACCGTAGCAGTTGCCGAAGGCTACGTCCGATGGCGAAGCCGTCGTAGAATCAGCCATCGCGGACTTTCATTCAGACCGCACTTTCAGTTCTTACGATCGCTGCGCAATCGAACGTAGCCTTCGGCAACTGCTACGAATCAGGAGGCCAGAGTGCCCAAGCTACACGTTGCCGACCAATGCTGGCCAGTTGCAAACGGCAGCAATTTACTCGATGCCTTGAATCAAGCCGGTGTAGCGGTGCCTTACAGTTGCCGCGCGGGCAGTTGCCATGCGTGTCTGGTGCGCTGCGTGCAGGGTGAACCGGCTGACCTCAAGCCCGAAGCGTTGAGCCGGACACAGCGAGAGCAGGGCTGGCGTTTGGCCTGTCAGTGTCAGCTGGTCGGCGATCTGCACATCGAGGTGTTTGATCCGCGTCGTGATGGCGTGCCCGCGCAAGTGCAGTCGCTCGACTGGCTCAGTCCCACGGTATTGCGCTTGCGTCTGGCGCCGCAACGTCCCTTGCGTTACCGGGCGGGCCAGCATGTGGTTTTGTGGGCCGATAACCACATTGCGCGCCCTTATTCGCTGGCCAGCCTGCCGGATGAGGATCGCTTTCTGGAGTTTCACATCGATTGCGCCCATCCCGGTGAGTTCGTCCAGGCGGCCAGAGCATTCAACGTGGGTGATGCCGTGCGTTTGGGCGAGTTGCGGGGCGGCGCGTTGCGCTACGATCCTGACTGGCAAGAGCAGCCCCTTTGGCTACTGGCCTCCGGTACGGGACTGGGGCCATTGTTTGGCGTATTGCGTGAGGCATTGCGACAGGATCATCAAGGCACGATCCGTGTGGTGCATGTGGCGCGCGATGAGCAGGAGCACTACCTGAAGCATGAATTACTGGCCCTGGCGCACGCCCACTCCAACCTAGAACTTGAATTCCTTGAGCGCAAGCAGTTGCCTGATTTTCTAGTCCGCATGCGTCTTGTCAGCCGTCAAACCCACGCTCTAGTCTGTGGTCATCCGGACAGTGTCGAGGCATTTGCCAAGCAATTATTTCTGGCCGGGCTGGGGCGCAATCAACTGCTGGCGGATGCTTTTCTGACCCGCAGTTGAGCGCCGTTTTCAGAAGGAGAGGGCGGGCATGACGCAAGACATCGTTATCGAACGCGAAGGTGCGGTGCTGACATTACAGCTCAATCGCACGCACAAGAAAAATGCGTTGACCCGCGAGATGTACAGCGCGTTGGCGAAGGCACTGGAGCAGGCCGATGCCGATGCGTCGGTGCATGCAGTGCTGCTGACCGGCTCCGCCGAGTGTTTCACCAGTGGCAACGATATTGGTGATTTTCTGCAGCAGCCGCCGGTGGACATGCAAAGCCCGGTGTTCTGCTTTATGCGCAGCCTGCTGGAATGTCGCAAGCCAGTAGTGGCGGCTGTTGCAGGGGCTGCTGTGGGTATTGGTACAACCTTATTGCTGCATTGCGACCTGGTCTATGTCAGCGCAGATGCTCGATTACGCATGCCCTTCGTTAACTTGGGACTAAGCCCTGAGTTCGGTTCAAGTCTATTGCTGGCGCAGGTGGTTGGGCCGGTGAGGGCAGCGCAGTTGCTGTTGCTGGGCGAAGGCTTCAGTGGTGGGCAGGCGGCAGACTGGGGGCTGGCCAATAGGGCGTTGCCCACGGGTGTTGCCGCTATTGAAAAAGCCCGCGAAGCGGCGCACAACCTGGCACGTATGCCTGCGGCGGCGGTACAGGACAGTAAGCGTTTGATGAAGGCTGCGGGGCGCGCGCAAATACGTCAGGTGATAGAAGATGAGAGTTGGCTGTTTATTCAACGGCTGAGCTCACCCGAGGCGGTGGCGGCACTGTCGGGCTTTATGAATAAGGCATAAGTCATCTTGTATCTATGGAAAAGCCCCGGCTGATCACTCAGACGGGGCTTTTGATTACGGCCTGTTAAGGCTTAAACCATTTTGTCGCCGACATGCAGAATCTTCATGCCATTGGTGCCACCGATGGTGTGGTAGCTGTCGCCCTTGGTCAGGATGACCCAATCGCCTTTTTCAACGACGCCGCGCTTGAGCAGCTCGTCGATGGCGGCCTGGCTGACCTGTTCTGGCGGCAACGAAGCCGGGTCGAACGGCACGGTGTAAACGCCCCGGAACATGGCTGCGCGCGCTTGGGTTTCACGGTGCGGGGAGAACGCGTAGATCGGCACCGAGGAACGAATACGCGACATGATCAGCGGCGTATAACCACTCTCGGTCAGGGCGATGATCGCTTTGACACCCGGGAAATGGTTGGCGGTGTACATGGCCGCCAGCGCAATGCTCTGGTCACAGCTTTCGAAGGTCTTGCCGATACGGTGGCTGGAAGTTTTGCTGGTCGGGTGCTTTTCAGCGCCGACGCAAATACGCGCCATGGCTTGCACCGCTTCCAGCGGATAAGCACCGGCAGCACTTTCAGCTGAAAGCATTACGGCATCGGTGTAGTCGAGAACGGCGTTGGCAACATCGGACACTTCGGCACGTGTTGGCATCGGGTTCTGGATCATCGACTCCATCATCTGGGTCGCAACGATCACCGCTTTGTTGTGGCGGCGTGCGTGCAAGATGATTTTCTTCTGGATACCGACCAGTTCAGCGTCGCCGATTTCAACACCCAGATCGCCACGGGCAACCATTACGGCGTCGCTTGCCTTGATCAGGCCGTCGAGGGTTTCGTCGTCGGCTACCGCTTCGGCGCGCTCAATCTTTGCCACCAGCCAGGCAGTACCGCCGGCTTCGTCACGCAGCTGGCGGGCGTATTCCATGTCTGCAGCGTCGCGTGGGAACGACACAGCCAGATAGTCGACCTGCATTTCTGCGGCCAGCTTGATGTCAGCCTTGTCTTTTTCAGTCAGGGCCGGTGCAGTCAGACCGCCACCACGACGGTTGATGCCTTTGTGGTCGGACAGCGGGCCGCCGATCAGCACGGTGCAATGCAGTGCGTCGTCAGTGGCAGTGTCGACACGCATCACCACGCGGCCGTCATCGAGCAGCAGTTCGTCACCGACGCCGCAATCTTTTACCAGATCGGGGTAGTCGATACCGACCACTTGTTGGTTGCCTTCGGTCAACGGATGGCTGGTGGAGAAGGTGAATTGATCACCGACTTTCAGCTCGATCTTTTTGTTGGCGAATTTGGCGATACGAATTTTCGGGCCTTGCAGGTCACCCAGCAGGGCGACGAAGCGGCCATGTTTGGCGGCGATGTCGCGCACCAGCTTGGCACGGGCCTTGTGCTCATCGGGAGTGCCGTGGGAGAAGTTCAGACGGGCAACGTCCAGGCCAGCCAGAATCAGCTGCTCCAGCATTTCCGGTGAGTTGCTGGCAGGGCCAAGGGTGGCAACGATTTTAGTTCGACGAACAGACATGCAAAGACTCCTGAGTTCAAGCGCTGCCAAAGGCTACTATGGTCTTTGGCTGTAGTCATTGTTCCTCTGCACTACTTTAGGCTTAAGTTGTGGTGCATACGGTCTGTGGAAGTTTTGTCGCGTTCCTTTCCAGCCGTCAAGAATTTACCCGTGGGGTCGATAGAATGTTTAGAACAGGAGATACCCATGCGTTTATTACTCGTTTTGCTGGTCGCCGGCAGTATGGTCGGCTGCACACGGTGGTCGATGAATCACCATCTCAATAGCGCTTATCGTGCCTATGACCAGGGCAACTGTGAGGCGGTCATGCTGGAGCTGTCCGAAGTCGATCGCGAAAGCCGGAACCGTCCTTATATCTGGCCGCAAACGGCGATGATGCGCGGGCTGTGTCTGGAACGTACGAAGTTTTATCTGGATGCTGGCCAGACCTATCAATGGATTATCACCGAATTTCCGAAGAGCGAATGGGCCTACCGGGCCAAGGCGCGAATTGAGACCTTGCGTATTCTCAAGTTCATTCCCGGCCCGGCAAACAATCAAGCTATTACCACGCTGCCGTCTACGATTTAAGGGAGGTGCAGGTTGATCTGGCTAATGGCCATCAATCGGCTATTCTCAAAAAGTTTACAGGTTCAAACACCTACAAAGAGAGTCGCTGCATACCTTTAATCCTTGTTGTGGGGGGGTTACGCCGGTGTGGCACTGCTTCCATGTCTTTCTATTAGTGAAATCGCCATGATTATTGAACGGGGTATCCAGCGTCATCAATTGACGTTTTTTTTGAACGTATTCAATCGATTTACGGATAAATCCATAGGCTATTTGGGAGGGGTTTCAGAAGGTGGCTTGATGCTGTTCAGTCACCTGCCGGTTCTGGTAGATGCCAATTTTGACCTTCGCCTCAAACTGCCTGGTGAGACCGTCGATCTGAAGGCGCGTAGCCTGTGGTGCCATGAGGATGTGACACCGAATCACTATGACTCGGGTTTTGTACTGTATGAGCCCCCGGGTGAATACCGGTTGCTGATTCGTTCTTTGCGCCAATATTTCAGCTTTCAGCCGTTTCAGGCTTCTGCTTGAGCGCCGTGCGTGGGGCTGGTCTTGATCTGCCTTGAGCGCCTAGACTGAACAGGTCAACTGTTCAGGAACACCCCGTGACCTCTATTTTTTGGTACGACTACGAAACCACCGGCATCAATCCGCGCTGTGATCGAGCTGTGCAAGTGGCAGGTATCCGTACCGATGCCGATCTTAATGAGATTGATCAGCCGCTTAACCTCTACTGCCAACCCGCCGACGATATTCTTCCTCACCCCATGGCTTGCCTTATAACCGGCATCACCCCCGGGCGTCTGGAAGACCGAGGTTTGGGCGAAGCCGAGTTCATGACCCGCACGCATGCGCAATTGGCGCAACCGGGGACGTGTGGCGCGGGATATAACTCCTTGCGCTTCGATGATGAAGTCACGCGCTACAGCTTGTATCGAAATTTCTTTGATCCTTACGCACGCGAATGGCAGGGCGGTAACACGCGCTGGGATTTGATTGATGTGGTGCGTGCCGCCTATGCCCTGCGCCCTGAGGGGATTGTCTGGCCTGAGGAAGAGGGGCGGGTGACACTCAAGCTCGAGCGTCTCACGGCGGCCAATGGCATCGACCACGGCCAGGCGCACGATGCGTTATCCGACGTGCGGGCAACGATCGCCCTGGCGAGACTGATCCGTGACAAGCAGCCCAAGTTGTATGAGTGGCTATTCAATTTGCGAACCAAACAACGCGTACTTGATCAAGTTCGCTTGTTGCAGCCCATGGTGCATATATCTGGCCGCTTTTCTGCGGCCAGGCATTATTTGGGTGTGGTATTACCTTTGGCGTGGCACCCCAAAAATCGTAATGCGCTGATTGTGTACGACCTGCATTATGACCCTCAGCCTTTAATGGATATGGACGCCGGGGCATTGCGCCAACTGCTTTATACGCGCCGCGAAGATTTACCGGCCGGTCAATTACCCATTGGGCTAAAGCTGATACACGTTAATCGATGCCCGGTGGTGGCACCGATGAATGTTGTGCGGGCACAGGATCAAGCGCGTTTGCAGTTGGACATGCCTCAGTATCAGGTGCACGCCGCGCGGCTAATTGACGCTGCTCAAGTTTGGCAAGACAAGTTGTCGACTATTTATGCCAGTGAAGACTTCACCCCCAGTGAAGACCCTGAGCAACAGTTGTATGACGGCTTTCTGGGTGAGCGCGATCGTCAATTATGCGAACGTGTCAGGCTCAGTGACCCGGAGCAATTAGGCAAAGATGAATGGCCTTTTGATGATCCGCGTTTACCCGAATTATTATTTCGGTACCGTGCGCGGAACTTTCCCAATACCTTGAGTGTGCCAGAGCAACAGCGTTGGCAAGTATTCTGCCAGGAGCGATTGTCAGACCCGGCCAAAGGCGCCCCGTTGACGCTGGACGGCTTCATGATGGCCGCACAAGAACTGTCCCGTAGTGCTACGCCTGCCCAGCTTAAGCTGTTGGATGAATGGCAGCGCTATGCGGTGCGGCTGAGCCGTCGTCTTGGGCTGGCTCTGCAAGGGCAGGATCACGGGTAAATACCAGGCATTAAAAAACGCCAGCATGCTGGCGTTTTTTAATGGCGTTGCACCCAAGGTGCACGCGGTGTCACTTAGTCAAGCAGAGTTGCCCAACCTTCTACTACGTCGCCGCCCCACTTGGCTTTCCACTCTTTCAGAGTTTTGTGGTTGCCACCTTTGGTTTCAATCACTTCGCCGTTGTGCGGGTTTTTGTATTGTTTAACCTTGCGGGCACGTTTGGTGCCGGTGGTTTTAACAACACCGCGCGGTGCTTTGCTTACTTTGGATTCTGGATCCAGCAGGGCGATAATGTCACGCAGCGACTTTTGGTATTCGCCCATCAGGGTGCGCAGTTTGCCTTCAAATTCCAGCTCGGTTTGAAGTTTGTCGTCTTCCGACAGGTTCTTCAGGCGAGCTTGCAGTTCTTTGATAGCTTCTTCTGTTGCGCGGTATTCGTTGATCAAGGACATGAGGATAACCTTATGTTGAAAAGGGCTTGCAGGGATACAGTGGGGGCAATAATAGTCAGGCCGTTACAACAAGTAAACCTGCGCGGGCAATTAATTTAAAAAATAAGTATTAATGCCGGTGATGTTCTATATCACCGCTATTAAATAATGGGTGTTAGGGGAATGTTAAGAATGATTAATAAACCCTGCCTGTTTAGGTTAAAACTTCACGTTTCTCATCCTTGACTGATGAAGGTCTGTCTGCTCGTCATCGTGATGCAGGCAAACCACCCTTAAGGATTACTGCAGTTTTGCTGCGCACTCGCTAGAATGGCGGCTTTAGTAAAGTTTCTGGAGTTTTTCCCTCATGCGCACTTTTCGGTTGGTGATCGCCTGCCCCGACGGCGTCGGTATTGTTGCCAAGGTCAGTAATTTCCTGGCTTCGCACAATGGCTGGATCACTGAAGCGAGCCACCACTCTGATGATCAGAGCGGTTGGTTCTTTATGCGTCACGAAATTCGTGCCGATTCTCTGCCCTTCGGGTTGCAAGCCTTCCGTGAAGCGTTTGCCCCGATAGCCGAAGAGTTTTCGATGCAGTGGCGCATCACCGATACAGCGCAAAAGAAACGCGTGGTATTGATGGCGAGTCGCGAATCCCATTGTTTGGCTGATTTGCTGCACCGTTGGCACAGCGATGAATTGGACTGCGATATTTCCTGTGTCATTTCTAACCATGATGATCTGCGCAGCATGGTCGAATGGCACGGTATCCCGTTCTATCACGTACCGGTTGACCCGAAAGACAAAGAGCCAGCGTTTGCTGAAGTCTCGCGTCTGGTCAAGCATCATGATGCCGAAGTGGTGGTGCTGGCGCGTTACATGCAAATCCTGCCACCGGAACTGTGCCGCGAATACGCAGGCCAGGTGATCAATATCCACCATAGCTTCCTGCCGTCTTTTGTCGGTGCCAAGCCGTATCACCAGGCATCGCTGCGCGGTGTAAAGCTCATTGGGGCAACGTGTCATTACGTAACCGAAGAGCTGGATGCGGGCCCGATCATTGAGCAAGACGTGGTGCGTGTCAGCCACAGCGACAGCATTGAAGACATGGTCCGCTTTGGTCGTGACGTCGAGAAGATGGTGCTGGCCCGTGGCCTGCGCTACCACCTTGAAGATCGCGTTCTGGTACATGGCAACAAAACGGTCGTGTTCTGATTGCTGCAAAGCTGTAAATTCGTAGCAGTTGCCGCAGGCGACGTCCGATTGCGAAGCGATCGTAATGACTGATAACCAGTTTTAACGGCCACTGCAAAGGGTGCAGCCGATGGCAACTGTTGTGGTTTGAGTGTAAGCGGCGAGGATGTGCGAAATGACTGACCCTCTGGATAAAGCCACTTCAACGCCGCCTCCGACGCTTGGGGAGGGCTGCTTAAGCCGCTACGATCCCCAAGCCTTAAGCGCGGAGGATGGCACCGACTTTGCCGATGCGCGTGCCTTGTGGTTAACGCTCAATCCGCCGTTGCCTGATGAGCTCGGCAGCCCCTCAGAGCCTTTCTCGGGTAAGTCCGGTGCTTAGCCAGGTACTCTTGGTCACGGGCTTGCGGCCGTTGGCAATCAGCCGTTGCAGGGTCTCGAACCAGTAGTTGCGGGAAAAACGATGGCGCATATCGACCGGATGCAACCCCAGTCTTATCAGGGGGGCGTCTTGCCAACGCTGCTCACGCACGTTACTCACTGCTTTTGACAGGCCCCGCCGCCATGCGCTGCCCGCACTCCAGACAAGACCTGGTGCTTTGACGGCAGAAAAATCCGGCAGACGGTAGAGGTTCTGTGGGTCGCTGGTATAGCTCAGAGGTAGTTTGCTTAAGGCGCGACGCGTGCCCTCACTCATCAGCCATGCCGGGGCGACAAACCCCTGCACGGGCCACTGATAGCGTTCAAACAGCTCCAGCCCCTGCTGCAATCGGCTCAATGCCTGTGCTTCGGATAACGTATAAAACTCACCCTCCCAGGTATACACCCGGCGCATAAACCAATCGTAGGGTGTGCGCGGAGCGGGCTGGTCATCGGCGTGAAAATATCCATGCAACGCCAACTCATCGCCTTTGTTGACTCGGTTGTCGAGCATCTGTCGAAATGCATCGGCTCCGTTCAGTGAGCCGCAGTGGTGAAAATCGGGCACCACCAGCCATGTGATCGGGATCGAGCCCAGTGCGTCCACAGCCTCGACAAACGGCTGATAATCGGGCCAGGTCTGTGGTGCCACATCATGCAGCACGAGTGCAACAGACAGGTCAGACATGGGCAACCACAGGTTGCTCAGTGCCGAGCACGGCGTGGTAATGAATGAGCAGGTCCTGTACGACACGATCCCAGGAGTAATGCCGCTCGGCATGCTGGCGTGCCAGACGGCCGTGCTGCACCGGGCCGTGGGTGAACAGCTCACGCACTGCATCGGCCATCGCTTGCGGGTTGTTCGGCTGGCACAGAAGGCCCACTTCATCGTGTACCAGCTCGCTGAATGCACCGGCGTCGACGGCGACCACCGGAATGCCACTGGCCATGGCTTCAAGAATCACCAAGCCAAAAGTTTCCTGATCGCCGGCATGCACCAATGCATCGGCGCTGGCCATATAGCGCGCCACCTGTGCGCCTGGGCAAAAATGATCGACAACGGTCACGTTATCCGGCACCTGTGACGGCATTTGCGAGCCGACCAGCAAGAGATGCCAGGCTTTACCGAGATTGCGCATGCAATCCAGCAGGACGTGCAGATTTTTCTCTCTGGAGCCTCGCCCGGCAAAAATCAGCAAGTGGGTGTCTGGATCTATGCCTAGCTCGGCGCGCAAGTCGGGATCCCTGTGTTGGGGGTTAAACGTCTGTAAATCGACGCCCAGTGCTTGTACGAACACATTGTCGACGCCCAGCTCGATCAATTTATTTGCCATGATCTGGCTCGGGGCCAGCACCCGGTCAAAATTTCTGTACAGGCGGCTGACATACGCTTCAGCGTTGGGGGTCAACCAGTTGCCCATGCGGTTGCGTACCAGCAGTGGCAAATCCGAGTGATAAAACCCGATGACCGGGACGTCTAGCTGACGGCGCGCATCCAGTGCAGCCCATGCGGTGAGGTAGGGGTCGCCAACTTCGATCACGTCGGGTTTCAGGCCTTGCAAAATATTGCACCAGGGCGCCAAACGGATCGGGAAGCGAAAGCCGTTGCCAAAGGGCAGGACGGGGGAGGGAACCTGATAAATACCATCCTGAACGGTGCGGTCGCTGCCCGGTATCAAAAGGCTGTGCCGGATCCCTGGCAAGCGGCTCAGGCGTCGGTGTTTGGCATCCAGGTAAGTGCGCACACCGCCACTGGCGGGTGCGTAGAACATCGTGATGTCAGCAATATGCACGGCCTTGAATCCTTTGAATATCCAGCGTCCTGAGGGGTGCCCTTATTGGATGATAGATGTTCGCAAGTTTTTGGCCGGTCAAAATGCCGCTTGACTGCTCATGACGCAGTCAAGCGGTGTGCTGCGAGGCGTGATCAGATGCGGAAACTGCCCACCAGTTGCTTGAGGCGCGCGGCTTGCTGCTCCAGATCCGTGCAGGCTCTGAGGGTGGACTGAAGATTTTCAACGCCTTCCTGATTCAGCGTGTTGATTTCAGTAATGTCCATATTGATGGACTCAACCACTGACGTCTGCTCTTCGGTGGCGGTCGCGACAGACTGATTCATGCCATCAATCTCGCCAATGCGTTGGGTCACACTGACCAGACGTTCGCCTGCGCTATTGGCGATCACCACGCTGTCCTGGCTGTGGCGCTGACTTTGCTCCATGGTGCTGACCGACTCCCGCGCGCTGATCTGTAACTCTTCAATCATGCTTTGCACTTGCTGGGCCGACTCCTGGGTGCGGTGCGCAAGGTTGCGCACTTCGTCTGCGACCACGGCAAAGCCACGCCCGGCTTCGCCTGCACGGGCTGCCTCAATGGCGGCATTGAGCGCCAACAGGTTGGTTTGTTGAGAAATGCTGGTGATCACTTCAAGGATTTGCCCGATATTGACCGTCTTGGCATTCAACGACTCGATATGGCTGCTGGAAGTGGCGAGCAACTGCGACAGCTGCTGCATCGACCCGATGCTGCGCTCAACCACCTGCTGGCCTTCTTCAGCCAGGCCGCGCGCATCGCTGGCTTGATGTGACGCTTGAGCTGCGTTGCGGGCAATTTCCTGCGCCGCAGCACCCAGCTCATTGATAGCGGCTGCGACGCTGTTGGTGCGGCTGGCTTGCTCATCAGAGTTGAGCAGCGATGAGTTGGAGGCGCTGACAACGCGGATGGCCACTTCGTTGACTTGCTGGGTTGCCGACGACACTTGAGTCATGGAGGTGTGAATGCGTTCTACAAAACGGTTGAACGCATTCCCCAGCGTGCCGAATTCGTCATTGGACTCGATGCTCAGGCGGCGGGTCAGATCGCCTTCGCCCTCGGCAATGTTTTGCATGGCGCGGGTCATCACGTGCAGCGGTTGCATCAGCAGGCGGATCAGCAAGCCAAGCAGGGCAATGATCGAAATCACGGCAACGGCTGTGGCAATGATCGCTGAAGTGCGGAAAGTACTCAGTGCTGCAAAGGCCTGATCTTTATCGATCGACAGGCCGATGTACCAATTGACCGTACCCAGCCCTTTGATCGGCGCAAAGGTCACAATTCGGGGGCTGCCGTTTAGCTGGGTCTCACTGATTTGAATGCTGATTGGCGGGGTGTTATCCGGGTAAATGTCGGCCAGGTTCTGAGTGATCAGGGATTTGTCCGGGTGAGCCAGAATTTTCCCGTCAGCGTTGATCAAGAAGGCGTAGCCCATGCCGTTGAAGTTCAGGGCGTTGATGGTATCGCTGATGGTTTGCAGGTTCAGATCCGCGCCCGCCACGCCTAGGGTTTGACCGGCTTTTTTCACCGCGGCGCCAATTGAAATAATCATCTGCCCGGTGACAACGTCTATAAAGGGTTCGGTCAGGCTTGCCGTATTGCTGTTCAGTGCGCCTTTGTACCAAAGCCGGGTGCGCGGGTCGAAGCCCTCCGGCATCTTGCTGTCGGGGCGCATGGTAAAGCCGCCTTGATTGTCGCCATAGTAAACGGCCATAAAGGTACTGCTCAGCGCCTTCTGCTCAAGCAGGCTGGCCAGTTGGGCAGGTTCAGGGTTGATGGCAATGGACTCGGCAAGGTTTTCAACCAGCAGGGTGCGTCCACCCAGCCATGTCTGAATATTGTTGGCCGTCACGCTGCCCATTTCATGCAGATAACTGTTGAGGTTGTTGCTGATGGCGTTGCGCTGCAGATAGTCGTTGTACACCGTAAAGAGCGAAAACGCGGCGATCACGATCAAGGACGCGGCAAGCAGGATCTTGTGGCTGAAACGAAGGTTTTTATTCATGGCTTGAAGAATCCGCAAAGAAAAATGTAATGCCAACACCCTGGAAAAAAGCGCACTGTCTGAACCGCCGCCAAAATCGGAGGCGAGATTTGTCGGTGGCGAGTTTATCCGTACAAAATCCGTTTTTTTCTGGTCTAGCATTAACGTTATATCGACGCTGGATCGCGAAAGATTAATAAAAGGTGGCAATATGCCTGACTCGTCTTCTCTTCAACTTGGCGCTGACCTTGCCGGTCAGCCGATTGCTCAATCGTTGCGCCTGGCAAATCGTCACGGTTTGATCGCGGGGGCCACCGGGACGGGTAAAACCGTCACCCTTCAACGCTTGGCTGAACAGTTCAGTGATGCCGGAGTGGCCGTATTTGCCGCTGACATAAAGGGCGACCTGTGTGGGCTGGGTGCAGCGGGCAACCCGCAGGGCAAAATCGCCGAGCGCATAGGCACAATGCCGTGGCTCAACTATCAGCCTAAGGCGTATCCGGTAACGTTGTGGGACATAGCCGGTAAAACGGGTCATCCATTGCGTACAACATTGAGCGAAATGGGGCCGTTATTGCTGGGCAGTCTGCTGGAATTGACCGATAGCCAGCAGTCGGCACTGTATGCAGCCTTCAAAGTGGCTGATCGTGAAGGGTTGTTGCTGCTGGATTTAAAAGATCTCAAAGCCTTGCTTAATCATCTGCGTGACAACCCTGAAGTGTTGGGCGACGACGCGGCCTTGATGACTACGGGGTCTAGTCAAGCGTTGTTGCGTCGCCTCTCAACACTTGAGCAGCAGGGTGCTGAGGCACTGTTTGGTGAGCCTGCTCTGCAACTTGAGGACATTCTGCAACCTGCCAGCGATGGTCGCGGTCGGATTCACCTGCTCGACGCCAGTCGCCTGGTGCATGAAGCGCCCAAGGTGTATGCCACCTTCCTGTTGTGGCTATTGGCTGAGCTTTTTGAGCAGTTGCCAGAGCGCGGCGATGCCGATAAACCTTTGCTGGCGCTGTTTTTTGACGAGGCCCATTTGCTCTTTGCCGGAACGCCCAAGGCGTTACAAGACCGTCTGGAACAAGTGGTTCGGTTGATACGCTCCAAAGGAGTCGGGGTTTATTTTGTCACGCAGTCGCCCGCGGATTTGCCCGATGCCGTGCTTGCCCAGTTGGGTTTGCGTATTCAGCATGGGCTGCGGGCGTTCACGGCCAAGGAACAAAAGTCGCTGAAGGCTGTGGCAGAAGGGTTTCGCCCTAATCCGGCGTTCGATGCGTTGGCGGTACTGACCGAGCTGGGCACGGGCGAGGCATTGGTCGGCATGCTTGAGGAAAAAGGTACACCGGCCATGGTGCAGCGGGTAATGATTGCGCCGCCGCAGTCGCGAATCGGCCCGCTGACGGAAGCAGAACGCGCTGCGCTCATAGCGACCTCGCCCCTGCAAGGGCGCTACGACAAACCGATTGATCGGGAGTCGGCCTATGAAGTGCTCATGGCTCGCAAGGGCCAGGCACCACAAAACGCTGAACCGTCCAAGTCCGAGCCGGGGCTTCTTGATCAGGCGGGGGCCTTTCTGGGTACCACGGCGGGCAAGGCATTGCAGTCAATGGCGCGTCAGGCTGCGAGTCAGATGGGCCGACAATTGGTACGTGGCTTAATGGGGTCGCTATTGGGCGGCAGCAAGCGTAAATAATCCATCGCTGCGCATGTTGCTGGTTATCGCAGGGCGCGTCCCTCAGGTCTGTGAGGAGCCTTTGGGCTTGGCGTGACTGGCCAGCCGCTCAAGGGCGGCTCGCAACGCCGGGTCGCTGATGCCATCGGCTGTCGCCTGAATGGTCTGGCCTGCATCGACTGAAAGGTCGAGTGTATGGCCGGCCACTTTGGCCTGCACTGTTGGCGGCTGCACTTTGAAGAGAATGCGGGTCAGGCTGGCGAATTCGTCAAATGCCTGAAGTTGGCGCTGCAAACGCTTTTGCTGATAACGCAGGCGAGTGGCCCAATGTCCGTCAGTCACGATTAGCAAAAGACTGCCTTCACGCCATGAAGCCACGTGACAATGTTCGCGGGCAGCCGGCTGTAATTGGCTTTCAAGCAGGCGCTGCAAGTGCGCCAGACGCTTTGCGTGGCCAAAAATAGCTTTTAGAGGCTTGGCCTCGCGCAGCAGAACGGAGGGTGCCCGTGCCGGGTGTGGGCGAAATGCCATGTGCAGACACCTGATAGAACAGAGCCGCAATCTTAGCAGAAACCACCCGAATCACTCGTCATGCTCAGGGCTTGATGAAGAATATTTGTGAAATCAATGAGTAACTTATGCGTTTGATGGGTTGAAGTTCAGCCAAAAGGCCTTATTTTAGAGAGGCCCCGTCACAACGCTGCACCAGTATCGTGGAATAACGCCACTTTCCTCACCGACGTTTCCGGGTAGAATGCTCGCTCGCATGCGGCCATCAGGGCTGCTCGGGCGACTCACGGGGCCGCCCTCCATCCCTATGTGTGGAAGATCCTGCCGATATGTTTGCGCCTTTGTTAAAGAAACTTTTTGGAAGCAAGAACGAGCGCGAAGTTAAACGCATGCTCAAGACGGTACAGATCGTCAACTCACTCGAAGAGCAAATGGTTGCTCTGACCGATGAGCAATTGCGCGCCAAGACCGAAGAGTTCAAGGCCCGCATAGCCAAAGGCGAGACCCTCGATCAACTGTTGCCGGAAGCCTTTGCGGTCTGTCGTGAAGCAGGCAAGCGCGTCATGGGCATGCGCCATTTTGACGTTCAGTTGATCGGTGGCATGACCTTGCACGAAGGCATGATCGCAGAAATGCGTACCGGTGAAGGCAAGACCTTGGTCGCAACCTTGGGTGTTTACCTCAATGCGTTGTCCGGCAAGGGCGTACACGTTGTAACCGTGAACGACTATCTTGCACGTCGTGATGCCAACTGGATGCGTCCGCTTTATGAATTCCTGGGCCTGACGGTCGGCGTGGTTACGCCGTTCCAGCCGCCTCAGGAAAAGCGCGAAGCGTACGCGGCCGACATCACTTACGGCACCAACAACGAGTTCGGTTTCGATTACCTGCGCGACAACATGGCGTTCAGCATGGAAGAGAAATTCCAGCGCGAGCTGAATTTCGCCGTGATCGACGAAGTCGACTCCATCCTGATCGACGAAGCCCGTACACCGCTGATCATCTCCGGCCAGGCTGAAGACAGCTCCAAGCTGTACATCGAAATCAACAAGCTGATCCCGCGTCTTGAACAGCACATTGAAGAAGTTGAAGGCGAGGTGACCAAGCAGGGTCACTACACCATCGACGAGAAGACCCGTCAGGTCGAACTCAATGAAGCCGGTCACCAGTTCGTTGAAGAGATGCTGACCCAGATCGGTTTGCTCGCAGAAGGCGAAAGCCTGTACTCGGCACACAACCTGGGCCTGTTGACTCACGTGTACGCAGCACTGCGCGCTCACAAGCTGTTCAACCGCAACGTTGAATATATTGTTGAAGACGGTCAGGTGCTGCTGGTTGATGAGCACACCGGCCGTACCATGCCGGGCCGTCGCCTGTCCGAGGGCCTGCACCAGGCCATCGAAGCCAAGGAAGGTCTGAATATTCAGGCAGAGAGCCAGACATTGGCCTCGACTACCTTCCAGAACTACTTCCGTCTGTACAACAAACTGTCCGGCATGACCGGTACGGCTGACACCGAAGCGTTCGAATTCCACCAGATCTACGGTCTGTCGGTGATGGTTATTCCGCCGAACAAGCCGTTGGCACGTAAAGACTACAACGACCTGGTGTTTTTGACCGCCGAAGAGAAATACGCGGCCATCGTGGCTGATATCAAGGAATGCATGGCCAAAGGCCGTCCAGTCCTGGTGGGTACAGCGACCATCGAAACCTCCGAGCACATGTCCAACCTGTTGAAGCAGGAAGGTATCGAGCACAAGGTTCTGAACGCCAAGTTCCACGAAAAAGAAGCTGAAATCATTGCTCAGGCCGGTCGTCCGGGTGCTCTGACCATTGCCACCAACATGGCCGGTCGTGGTACTGACATCCTGTTGGGCGGTAACTGGGAAGTCGAAGTGGCCTCCCTGGAAAACCCGACCCCTGAGCAGATCGCCCAGATCAAGGCTGACTGGCAGAAACGCCACCAGCAAGTGCTGGAATCGGGTGGCCTGCATGTGATCGCTTCCGAGCGTCATGAATCGCGCCGTATCGACAACCAGTTGCGCGGTCGTGCCGGTCGTCAGGGGGATGCGGGTTCGAGCCGTTTCTACCTGTCGCTGGAAGACAGCCTGATGCGCATCTTTGCCTCTGACCGGGTGAAGAACTTCATGAAGGCCTTGGGCATGCAGTCTGGCGAAGCGATTGAACACCGCATGGTGACCAACGCTATCGAAAAAGCTCAGCGCAAGGTTGAAGGCCGCAACTTCGATATCCGTAAGCAATTGCTGGAGTTCGATGACGTCAACAACGAACAGCGTAAAGTGATTTATCACATGCGTAACACGTTGCTGGCCGCCGACAATATCGGTGAAACCATCGCGGACTTCCGTAAAGACGTGCTTGAAAGCACCGTTAACGCCCACATTCCGCCACAGTCGTTGCCAGAGCAGTGGGACGTTAAAGGGCTGGAAGCAGCGATCGAAACCGGCTTTGGTGTCAAACTTCCGATCCAGCAATGGCTCGACGAAGACGATCACCTGTACGAAGAAACCCTGCGCGAGAAGTTGCTGGACGCTTTGCTTGAGGCTTATCGCGAGAAAGAAGAGCAGGCCAGCCCGGAAGCGTTGCGCACCTTCGAGAAGCAAATTGTCCTGCGCGTGCTGGACGACTTGTGGAAAGATCACCTGGCGACCATGGATCACCTGCGTCACGGTATCCATCTTCGTGGCTATGCCCAGAAGAACCCGAAGCAGGAATACAAGCGCGAGTCGTTCAACCTGTTCTCCGAGTTGCTGGATTCGATCAAGCGCGATTCGATCCGCGTCTTGTCCCACGTCCAGGTTCGTCGCGAAGATCCGGTAGAAGAAGAGTCCCGTCTGCGCCAGGAAGCCGAAGATCTGGCTTCGCGGTTGCAGTTCGAACATGCCGAAGCGCCGGGTCTTGATGAACCTGAAGCGTTGGCTCAGGTGCTCGAAGGCGCCAGCGTAGAAGATGTTGTGTCGCCTGCCGAACCTGCTCGTAACGAGCAGAAGCTGGGCCGCAATGAGCTGTGCTACTGCGGCTCGGGCAAGAAATACAAGCATTGCCACGGGCAGATCAACTAACGCTCGCTTCAACTGCTGAAACACCTGCGCCGCGACCGGCATTAGCCGTCGCGGCGTTTTACCATTGAATTCCCGCCCCTTTGTGGCGGCGCATAGAACTTTTTGAGGAGCGCGTCATGGCTGTTGGTCTTGGTCCTTTGCCTACTTTGCACCCGGTAGCCGGTTTTGAGCTGGGTATCGCTTCAGCCGGTATCAAGCGTGTGGGTCGCAAGGACGTGGTGGTGATGCGTTGCGCCGAAGGTTCCAGCGTGGCTGGGGTGTTCACACTGAATGCCTTTTGCGCTGCGCCTGTGATTCTGGCCAAACAACGTGTACAAGGCCCGATTCGCTATTTGCTGACCAACACTGGCAATGCCAACGCGGGCACAGGCGAGCCAGGTCTGGTGGCTGCAACCCGCACTTGTGCCAAATTGGCTGAGCTGGCGGGCGTAGATGCCAGCGCGGTACTGCCGTATTCCACGGGCGTAATCGGCGAGCCATTGCCGGTCGAGAAGATCGAAGGGGCCTTGCAAGCAGCCCTGGATGATTTGTCCGAGAACAACTGGGCGCAAGCGGCCACCGGTATCATGACCACCGACACCCTGCCTAAAGGTGCCAGCCGTCAGTTCGAGCACGAGGGTGTGACCATCACTGTGACGGGTATCAGTAAGGGCGCGGGCATGATTCGACCTAACATGGCGACCATGCTGGGCTATATCGCAACCGACGCTAAAGTATCCCGCGAGGTGCTGCAAAACCTGCTGCTCGACGGCGCTAACAAGTCCTTCAACCGCATCACGATCGATGGCGACACCTCGACCAACGATTGCTGCATGTTGATCGCCACGGGCAAAGCAGCGCTGCCTGAAATCACCGAAGCCAATGGCCTGCTGTTCAACGCACTCAAGCAAGCGGTATTGGACGTGTGCATGGACGTGGCTCAAGCGATCGTGCGAGACGGCGAAGGTGCGACCAAGTTTGTGACCGTTGAAGTGAATGGCGGCGGTAACCATCAGGAATGCCTGGACGTGGGTTACACCGTGGCCCATTCGCCATTGATCAAGACTGCACTGTTTGCCTCCGATCCGAACTGGGGTCGTATTCTGGCGGCTGTGGGCCGTGCCGGTGTGCCTGATCTGGATGTCAGCAAAATTGACGTGTTCCTGGGTGAGGTGTGCATCGCCAGCGGCGGCGCGCGCTCGGCCACTTACACTGAGGAGCAGGGGTCGGCCGTGATGGCTCGTGAAGAAATCACGATCCGTATCGAGTTGGGCCGTGGCGATTGCAGTGAGACTATTTGGACCACAGACTTGTCTCATGAATACGTGAAAATCAACGCCGAATACCGTACCTAAGTCGTCTCGACATGACGGGCCATTCTGTTGAGTCTGTATGACTGGCCCGTATGTAAACCCGACGATCGACCTGACTGGAGGAAGCAAAAGAGTGAAACGAGTTCATGTGGCTGCGGCCGTTATCCGAGGCACAGACGGCAAAATTCTGATCGCTCGTCGCGCTGACGCTCAGCATCAAGGCGGTTTGTGGGAATTTCCGGGTGGCAAAGTTGAAGCGGGCGAATCGGTAGAAGCTGCGCTTGCGCGCGAGCTGCAAGAAGAGCTGGGCATTTTAGTGAGCGCTGCGCGGCCTTTGATCAAGGTTCAGCACGATTACCCGGATAAGCAGGTGTTGCTGGATGTTTGGGAGGTCTCGGCCTTTACCGGCGAGCCTCGAGGTGTTGAAGGCCAGCCACTGGCCTGGGTGTCTGCGCGCGACTTGCCTGGCTATGAATTCCCGGCGGCCAATCAGCCGATTGTGGCGGCTGCCCGTTTGCCCGATCAGTATTTGATCACGCCGGACGGGCTGGAAACGCCTGAGCTTTTGCGCGGTTTGCAGAAGGCCATCGCGGGCGGCATCAAACTGGTTTCGTTACGCGCACCCAACGGTTATGACCCTAAATACCGCGACTTGGCGGTGGATGCGACCGGGCTGTGCGCAGGCAAGGCTCAGTTGATGCTCAAAGGGCCGTTTGAGTGGCTGGGGGATTTTCCTTCCGCAGGCTGGCACGTAACGGCTGATCAATTACGCAAGTACGCCGCCAAAGGTCGTCCTCTTGCAAAAGATCGCTGGTTGGCAGCGTCTTGCCATAGCGCTGAAGAACTGGCGTTGGCTGAGCAAATGGATGTGGATTTCGTGACGCTTTCGCCCGTGTTGCCGACCCAAACTCATCCTGATGCGCAGCCATTGGGCTGGCAGCAGGCGCAGCAACTGATCGCGAACTTCAGCAGGCCAGTGTTTCTGTTGGGTGGCCTGGGCCCTGATGATCGTCAACAGGCGTGGCAGGTGGGTGCTCAGGGGGTAGCCGGGATCCGCGCATTCTGGCCACAGAATCAGGGCTGATGCATTTGTTGTAGCCGCTGACGAGGTACGAAGGCTGCGATCCGGCGGCAAGGCCGTCGTAAAGCCTGGCACGCCGAGGTGTTCCATTGTGCGAACGCTTCGCGCGCGATCGCAGCCTTCGGCAGCGGCTACAGGCTTTAACTATTTATTAAGGTTTTGCTGCGGCCTGCCAGAGTATTTCTGCAATACCCTGGCGCCTGGCAATCAGCCTCGCCGCTACAAACAGCAAGTCTGACAGTCGGTTGATGTACGCCAAGCCCACACCGGCCAACGGTTCCAACGCATTTAGCTGCTGGCATCGCCGCTCAGCGCTGCGTGCCACGCTTCGGCACACATGGGCTTGGGCAATCAGGCTGGAGCCTCCAGGCAGAATAAAATTCTCCAGTGGCCCCACTTCTTCGTTCCAACGATCAATCACCGCTTCCAGTCGTTCAATCTCATGGTTGTCGAGCGCCTGATACACCGGCATGGCCAACTCGCCGCCGAGGTCAAACAGTCGATGCTGGCAGGGCTCCAGTACCTCGATCAACTCGTTCAATCCCGGGAATTCAGCGCTCTGTTCGACGAGTCCTGCCAGTAGCAAACCCACTTGGCTATTGAGTGTGTCGACTTCGCCAATGGCTTCTACCCGCGGATGATCCTTGGGCACGCGGCGGCCGTCACCCAGGCCGGTTTCACCTTTGTCGCCGGTGCGGGTGTAAATCTTCGATAAGCGAAAGCCCATGGTTACAATTCCACTGTGGTTGATTCGTGTGGCATCGGATTGACAGCCAGCGGCAGGCGCAGGGTAAAACAGGTCCCTTGCCCCTGTGTTGAGTGCACTTCCATTTGGCCTTTATGGTTATTGGTAATAATGAAGTACGACACTGACAGGCCAAGGCCGGTACCTTGTCCGACTTCTTTGGTGGTAAAAAAGGGTTCGAAAATCCGTTTGCGCACGTGCTCCGGCATGCCAACACCATTGTCTTCGACCTGAATTTCAGCCCAAGGCGGATTGAGTTTTGTGCGCAGGATGATATGCCCCGGCTGTTGCTTGTCAGGGCGCTGGTGAATCGCTTGCGCGGCATTTTTCAGGAGATTCAGCAGCACCTGCTCAAGCTCGTTAGGAATGCAGGGTACGGGCCCCAGATGCGGGTCGAACTGGCGTGTTACCGCATGGCCTTTGAAGTCAAAACCGATAGTCAGGTCAAAGTCATTGCTGGCGATGTCCAGCGCCTGATCAATCAGTGCGGGTAAATCGCAGGGGCTCATTTGTCGATTGCTGCGCCGACTGAAGCTGAGCATATGGGTGACGATTTTTGCTGCGCGTGCGCCAGCCTGTTGGATCCCGTCGAGCAATTTTGGAACTTCGCGGGCCTGCAAGTAGCGGTTGATAGCCTCCAGGTCGATGCCGGCCTGTTGTGCCTGTTCGACGTTCTTGGGCAGCTCGCTGGATAAGCGTCGACGAATGTTTTGTACGTTATGCAAAATGGCGCCGAGCGGATTGTTGATCTCATGGGCCATGCCGGCCGCCAGCCCGCCCACAGAGAGCATTTTTTCTGATTGCACCATTAAGTCTTCCAGAGAAAGCCGCTGCGTGATGTCATCGATTCGAATCACCACGCCGCGTCCGCCCCCTCCAGTCAGCGGGTAAAAGGTCAGCGCGTAATGCCGGGCCTCTTCGCCCTGACCCCAAGTGACCCGCTCTATCTTTACCACCCGATGGTTCTCAATGGTGTCTTTAAGTTGCGGCAAAAAAGGCTTAAGGGGCTCAAAGGCAAGGTAGATCGGCTGATTGAGAGCTTCATCCAGCTGCGTTCCCGAAAGGGCGCTGGCTTCCTGGTTCCATTGAGTGACATAGAGTTGTTCGTCCAGAGCGATCAGCGCTGAAGGCATAGAGTCGATAATGCTGTTCAGGTACTTCTGAAATCCGGTGAGTTTTCTCTCGATCTTACTGCGAACCTGGACTTCCAGCTCCAGCTTGCGATTGGTATGTCGGGTTTCCTCGGCAAGCGCCTGAGCCTGATCGTAAGCCGCCTGGGCTTCATCGCGCGCGCGTTTGAGCTCTTGTTCGCGCGCTTCAATGCGCGACAGCATGGTATTGAATGCCTCGGCCAGACTGCCAATTTCGTCGTTGTTACCCGCCGCAGCTCGCAATGCGTAATTTTCTTCTCGCGTGACTTGCCGAGACAGCTCTTCAAGGCGGTGTATGGGTTGGGTAATCAAGCGTTTGATCTGCCGGGCCACAACAAACCAGAGCAGGGCGCTGAAAATCAGAATGCCCAGGCTGGCGGTCAAGGTGCCGGTGTAAAACGCCATTGGTAACTCGCTGCTGGCAATCAGCAACAGATGACCGGGAGGGGCATCGCCATGAGGCAGTCGCGTCAGCTGAGTGCTGCGCAACTCGGTCAGGCGCCAGGCTTCGATTTGAGCGTAGTGTTTGGGTAGATCCAGATGTTCGCCATGTTGCAACTGCGTCAGAAGATCACCAGCGCCATCATAAATAGCGGCGGCGCGCAGGGGGGCATAGGTGCCCATTTCATGAAGCAGGGCCCGGGCGCTTTGCTCGGAATCAAGCGCATTGGCGATCAGGCCCGGTTTTGATGCCAACTGACCAAGGGTCTGCAGGGCTTGAGGTGCCGTGCTCTCGTGGGAAATCCAGTAAGCGGCGCTAATAAACGTCAGATTGGCAACCAGCAAGACCGTGGCCAATAAGACGAGAAGGGCGGCCAGAAGCTTCTGGCCTACCGGAAGGTTTTCAAGGCGCTGGCGCAAGGGCATGGTGTTGTCATCTGCAGAAGAACAAGCCAGCAGGGTAGCGCGGGCCTCAGGCGCAGGGCAATCCGTGCTGTTGCAAGTGTTCGCTGAGGCGCTGGTGCAGCGCCTGCAAATGCATTGCAGTAAATTGGCTGTCACGGGCAGCAGCGCAGACGTAGCCCAGCAGGTAGCTGATTTCAGTACGACGGCCTTGGGTTACATCCTGGTGCATGGAGGAGTAGTTATTGGCAGTGGCCTGGATTACGCGGTTAACTTCCGGGATAAGGTCGTGCGCGGCTTCAGCGTGTCCGCAGTGTGCCAGCAAGTTGCTCAGCTCAACGCACAGTACGTTGACTTCGTCGCTGTGCCGTTGCAAGTCGCCATTACGGCAGTTGTAAAGGACTGTCAGAGGGTTGATTGCACAATTCAAAGCCAGCTTGCGCCACAAGCGTGTCAGGATATTTGAGCTCCACTCGTGGCTTATTCCGCTTTGTTGAAGCTCTTTGAGCCACGTTGGGGGGCAATCCTGATCACTGTCTCCCAGCCAGGTGTGGCCGTGACCGGCATGCACCACTCGCCAGTCACTCTCACGAAAAGCCCCTTCCGTGCTAGAGGCAAAAATGCAGCGTGCCTGTGGTACAAGGTTGGCGACCGCTTGTTGGCTACCAAGACCGTTTTGCAGCAGAATCAGCTCTGCATTGGGTCTTAATCGCCCGGCGATTTGCCTGACGGCGTGTTCAGCGTCATAAGCCTTGCACGTCACCAGCAAGCGCTGGATGGGGCCGTCGCTGTCAGGGGTTTGAGCCTGAATGGCAAATTGCTGCGAGTGCTCGCCTTCCACCAGTGTCAAACCTTGCGCTGCTTTATACGTGCGCAAGCGCTCTGCGTTACGCATGATCAGCATGACAGGCAAGCCGGCTCGGGCCAGTCGCGTCGCCCACAGCATGCCCATGCTTCCGGCACCCAGAATGTGCCAGGTGACTTGAGCCTGATCGGTCATTGGGAGTGAGGTAGGGTGCAAGGTTGAGTGGGGCATGTGTGCTCGCAAGTGAATGATGCTTAAGAACCGCTATAATGCTCGCGCATTTTAACTGTCATACCCGGCGCGCTCCATCTGTGTTGAGTGCGCCCTTTGTTATTGGAGAAAATCACATGCCGTCGTTCGACGTGGTATCCGAACTGGACAAGCACGAAGTCACCAACGCAGTCGAGAACGCCGTCAAGGAGCTGGATCGTCGTTATGACCTCAAAGGCAAAGGCTCTTTTGAGTTCAAAGAGAAAGACCTCACCGTCAACATGACCGCTGAGGCTGACTTTCAGCTGGAAGCCATGATCGAGATTCTCAAACTGGCGCTGATCAAGCGCAAGATCGACGCGCAATGCCTTGAGATCAAGGATGCCTATGCGTCGGGCAAGTTGATGAAGCAGGAAGTGGTGCTTAAAGAAGGCATCGACAAAGAACTGGCGAAGAAGATAGTGGCTCACGTCAAGGACGCCAAGCTTAAAGTTCAAGCAGCAATTCAGGGTGAGCAAGTGCGCATCACCGGGAAAAAGCGCGATGACTTGCAAGAGGCAATTGCGGCTCTGCGGGCCAAGACATTTGATCTGCCGCTGCAATTCAACAATTTCCGCGACTGATAACAGGCCCGGGAACCTATGGGCGTTGTCGACGTCCGAATTTCCTGGGCACTGCATAAACGACTAGGCTTAAATCGTAGCTCTAAATCGTCGCAGGGAATGAGGTAAGGAGAAGTACGTGGATTTGAATGCTGAAGTTGACCAGTTGATCAAGGCCTCTCAGGCTTGGGTCCCGATGATTATGGAATATGGCAGTCGTGTGCTGCTGGCATTGGTTACCCTGGCGGTAGGCTGGTGGTTGATCAACCGGTTGACCGTCAAGATTGGGCAATTGCTGGCGCTGAGAAAGGCTGACCTGGCGTTGCAAGGCTTTATCAGTAGCCTGGCCAATATCATTCTCAAGATTTTACTGGTCGTCAGCGTTGCTTCGATGATTGGTATCCAGACCACGTCGTTCGTCGCTGCGATAGGTGCTGCCGGTTTGGCTATCGGTCTCGCCTTGCAGGGCAGCCTGGCAAACTTTGCGGGTGGGGTACTGATCCTGTTGTTTCGTCCATTCAAGATCGGTGACTGGATTGAGGCGCAGAGCGTAAGCGGTACCGTTGACAGTATTCAGATCTTCCATACCGTTTTGCGTACCGGTGATAACAAAACCGTCATCGTGCCAAACGGTAATCTGTCTAACGGCATCATTACCAACTACAACCGCCAGCCTACCCGCAAGGTCGTGTTTGATGTCGGCGTCGACTACGAAGCAGACCTGCAAAAGGTTCGTGAGGTATTGCTGGCTCTGGCCGATGACCCGCGTGTGCGCAAGGACCCAGCCCCGGTGGTGGTGGTGACCACGCTGGGTGATAGCGCTATTACCATGTCTTTGCGTGTTTGGGTCGATACCCCGAATTACTGGGATGTGCTGTTTATGTTCAACGAGCACGCCCGTGACCGTTTGAAGGCCGAGGGTGTGGATATTCCATTTCCTCAGCGTGTTGTGCGGGTTGTTCAGGAAGTGGCAGCTCAATAAACAGTGAGCAATGCTGGAACAAACATTTAAAGGGGCCGAGGCCTCTTTAATTGTTTTTGTACCTGCATAAAGGTGGTTTCAGCTTCATACACGACAGCCAAGTTGCAACGTAGAAGTCTTGTGTCTGAGTATGATAGTTAGCTTGCTATATATATAAGGGTGCAAGCAAATAAAAAAGCCACGTCCCTAAACTGGGGCGTGGCTTTCACAAAACATTGATTGCGTAGCGAATACCTAGGGCATTGCTTACAAGATGTTCAGTGGGTACTCAACGATCACACGAACATCGTTTGTGTCCGCACCATAGTTGCTGGTGGTGCGGTAGATTGCGCTACGCAGACGGAAAGACAGGTCTTTTGCCGGGCCTTCCTGCATCACGTATTTGCTCTCGAAGTCGAACTCGTGTTCTTTGCCTTCGCCAGTGTCAGTGGAGATGTTGTCGCCTTTGACGTAGCGAGCCATGAAGCTCAGACCTGGTACGCCGTAGCTAGCCATGTTCAGGTCGTAGCGACCCTGCCAGGAGCGTTCGTCTTTGCCGTTAAAGTCGGAGTACTGCACGGAGTTGGCGAGGAAAATAGTGCCGCCGCCATCTACGCCGTAGTAGTAACCGCTATCGCCGGTGGAGCGCTGGTGAGCGATGGTGAACTTGTGGGCGCCGATGCTATAGGCAGCTGCCAAGCTCCAGATTTTGTTGTCGACATCCCCTGCGCGCTCTTCACCCTGGCTCGACGTTCTGTAGCCGTTGAGGTCGAAGTTAAGCGCTTGAGATTCAGCGATTGGCAGGGTGTAGTTGAGGTTGATGTATTGCTTCTTGAAGTAATCATCAACGTCGGATGCGGCTACGCCACCCACAAGGTTGTCAGTGAACTGATAAGTCGCACCGGCAATGTTTGCAGCGGTCAGACCTGGCTCATGCGGGCCGTTGATGCTGTCGCGTGCCATGCCGGTTTGCGAACTCAGAGCCGTGAAGCGGCCTGCAGACAGCTCCAGGCCTTTGATTTCCTTGCTGGTAATCAATGTGCCGGTGGCGACTTCTGGCAGCAAGCGGCTGTCATCGGTCGAGAAAACTGGGCTTGCCACGAACTGGTTGCCGTATTTCAACACGGTATCGGAAAGGCGGAATTTAACAGCGCCACCGATTTTCGATTGAGTATCTTCCGGAGAACCATCGCTTTTGCTGCCAAACAGGCCGTTGCCCTGGCGACCAGCGCCGCCGTCCAGGCGCAGAGAACCCATGGCGAACGCATCCACACCTACACCAACGGTACCTTGGGTGAAGCCGGACTCGTAGTTAAGCAGTTCGCTCAGACCCCAATCTTCGCGATAACCACTTTTGCCGCCGTTGGTAGGGTTGCTGGCACCGTTACGGAAGTCACGGTTCATGTACAGCATGCGAGTTTTGGAAGTCAGGGTGCTGTCTTCGATAAAACCTTTGGATTCGTCCTGGGACGAGGCCATTGCGAACTGCGTAGTACCGGCTGAAACAGCCAGTGCGATCATGCTCCACTTCATCACGCGCATCGTGATTTGCTCCTTTGGTTTTAGGAAGAGTACTGCCGCTCCCACCTTAATTTTTATCTGGGGCGGCTCTTTCTTTTTGTGTCGGCGAAAACTTATATCACGCCGGCCATGTTGGCGATACTTGCTCTCATAAGCTTCCAGTTTCTTTACAGCGATGCCGCAACAGCATAGCTGTGAACAGTATTTCAGCTATTTTTCTTGTGTCATGAGTACCCGCGACACATAAAAAAATACTCTGCATCCATTTCAGAAGTATCGTGCGCCGTTGAGTGACCTGTTGCTTGTCATCTGGCCATTGCGTTTAGCGCAGGCCGTGCGGCTATATCCAGAGGTTATGCAACAAGCATGCTCAAAATAGGCAGGCCCTGTGAAAATTTTTTTTCGGGTGTTCAGATTCAGAAAAAGCTCCAGACACCGCTCGGATGGGTCGTAAATTGTGCAAGCTGGGTTCGGGTTTATTTTCCTCGGCAAGCCAAGCCTTGCGAGATGTGAGTGGGCAAAGCGTTACCGGTTAACACTTGTTGGGGTGGTCGGTGACGTTTTGGGGGCACTCAATCACTCATGCTGTTCAGTTTTGGTGCACAAATGCCTGGCCTCTGTTGATAATCCTTTTGACCTGCATTCCACTCACGGCCCCAGGCAGGTGTCGTGATATGCAAAGCAATCAAGGGTATCCTTTCGGTCCATGAACTGGCACCTCCTCACCCCAGGGTGCAAGTTCGAACACATATCCCCGATAATCAGGAGAGCACGCAGTGTTTACTTTGGATACACGTCTTGACCAAGACACTTGGCTGATTGGGGATCTACCCTTGTGCCGATTGCTCCTGTCCAAGGATTCGAATTACCCGTGGTTTATCCTGGTGCCGCGGCGTGAGGGTATTAGTGAATTGTTTCAGTTGGATGACAGTGATCAGCAGCTGATGTGGGGCGAAACCACAGACGTGGCGCGAGTGCTCAAAGAGCTGTTTGGTGCGCACAAGATGAATGTAGCAACGCTGGGCAATGTGGTGAGTCAACTGCATATGCATGTGATTGTGCGTTATCGAACCGATGCAGCGTGGCCCGACCCAGTGTGGGGCAAACGCCCGGCAGTGCCTTACGCAGAAGCTCAGGTGAACGAAATTCGCAGCAAGTTAAAACAGGCTTTCACTTTTTTGGAGGATAAGTCGTGACGCTTGAAGAGCGGGTTATGGATCTTGAGAGCCGCTTGGCTTTTCAAGATGACACCATTCAGGCATTGAATGATGTATTGGTAAAACAGCAGAACACAGTTGACCGTTTGCAGGCGCAGATGGCCGTTTTGCTTAAGCGTCAGGAAGAAATGGGCGGGCAGTTTGAGTCGTTTGAGGAAGAGGCTCCGCCCCCACATTATTGAGTGTTTGAGCAGGCAATAAAAAACCGCGATCCAGCTGGGCTGGTCGCGGTTTTTTTTCAGGCTTGAATCAGCGGCGCGGCAGGGCCGCAATCACATCTTCAGCTTGCAGGCCTTTGTCACGGTTCATGACTGAGAACTCAACACGTTGTCCTTCCACGAGTACTCGGTGGCCTTCGCCGCGAATGGCGCGAAAGTGGACAAAAATGTCATCGCCGGAATCTCGGGAAATAAAGCCGAAACCCTTGGAGGTGTTAAACCACTTCACAGTCCCGGTGTCGCGGTTGGTCATGTCATAACTTTGCGAGGATGAAGCAGGCGACGATTTATAGAGGTTAATGATCAGGTGCAGTGCAACGGCAAGCACGGCAGGAACCAGACTAAGCAAGACAGCCGGTTGTTCGCCGATCGGCAGCAGCAAGCCGAACAAAGTCAGCGTTTGCAGAACAACAGACAGCACCAGCAGGGCGCTTACCAAATTTTGCAGTTGATGACGTGGGCCTTTGTTCCAGTACGGAATGACCGGAGCCAGTGTCAGGTTGAGCAGGCCAAGAAAAGCCAGATAAAGAGCATCGTTGTGTTGCAGGTAAGGTACGGCGTCGGCTTGAAGGCCAGGAATGAAGGACAGCAGCAAGGCAGCTGCGCCCGTTATCAGGTGAACGATTTTCAACATTTCAATTAACTCGCATTAAGACGGATCGCAAGGAAGAGCTGATTGCGCACGGTTCGTTTTGAAAAAAATGGAGAGGTCAGGCACGTGCGGGTTTCAGCCTATGCACTGTCGCCAGAGACTTGGCGAGAGCGACACGCTGCCTATTTAACAGCAAAGCCAAGTCCTTCTCAAATTAAGTGCATTGGCGGGGTTGTGTTCGGGAGTGCGCGCGGGTTACAGGCAGAGTCGACACTTATTCGAGGAAGCTCCCGTTCTAGAGGGGTTTTGCTCCATTTTGCGGGTGTCTGGGTAATCCGTTGATAGCGCTTTGGTTATGAGAATGAGTGTCGGTTCGATAGGGATAATTACCGTTGGTCGTTTTTGTATCGTGTCGGCGCCAGATGAGCGTGATGGTCCTGCCTTTTAGTGCGAATAAACCCCCGCGAAATAGAGAGATATAGACAGCAGCAGGTTGGACCTGGGTTGTGATGAATAAAGTTGCCAGGGTAGTAACCAATGAAGAGCAAGGTCCAACGTTTGTCCTGTAGCGCCATGGCAGGCGTTCGTGATGATGGGCGCCTGCCATTTTCTCTATTGGAGTGTCCCTGTAGGTGGCTTTCGCTGGCTAGGTGCGGGGTGATTGTATTCTGCTGTTTGACCCAGAGCTCTCCTACAGTCTTGAGGGTGAGGTCTGCTGGATAAGAACCTTTACATAATGTTTTATGAGGTGTGTCCAATTGGAAAATATAACTAACTTTAATGGCGTAGCAATGGAGTATTTTTGGTATGGGACGATTATTGCGGCAGGAAAGTACAGGGGGCAGATTATTGCAGAGAGTTAGAATAGATCCCGTTATTCTTGATTTTGGTTTGACCTTGGCAAAGCCACTTTCAAGGTCGGTAAGGTTGAATGGTTTCGCCACCTGTTTAAGGCTTGAGGAAGTCTATTGGGATGTCTTGTCCGACATTTCGCGAAGTAACGAGTGCTCAATAAACGCGCTGCTGTCCTACATCGACAGAGAGATTCATCTGCGACATGGCGGTGTTAAGAATTTTAGCGGCCTCATTCGTGTCGTCTGCGTCATGCATCTGCTGAAGGCTGCGCGCGCTTCGCACAGTGCGACGCCTAGACAGGTATTTATGGTTTGATCCGGTGTGTCAGGTCGAGCCGGGATGTTCGATGGCTTGTATTCTTTCGAATTTCATGGTGCATTTGAAGCGCAATGGCGATTCCTGCGGCTGCAATAGCTCGATTTACCAGATATAATCTCGCGCTTTGCTGTGTGGCCCTCTGTCTATAGGGTTGCCGCTAACGGATTGTCGAGATACGCCGATGCCTATGTACGATTACCAATGCGCTTCCTGCGGTCATCAGCTGGAAGCCATTCAAAAAATCAGTGACTCGCCACTGGTTGATTGTCCTGCCTGTCAGGCTCCTGAGCTGAAGAAGATGCTGTCCATGCCAGGTTTTCGCTTAAGCGGCACCGGCTGGTATGAAACAGACTTCAAGACAGGCTCGAAAAAGAATCTGGCAGGTGGCGACAAGTCCGACTGAGGTCGGGCGAAGGCAGTCTGAACACAAGCGGGCTCTTGCAGTGTTATCAGCACCGACGGTGCGCAAGACCTCCATCGAATTTCGAATTACGAGAAGTGAAACCACTACCATGATGCGCAGCCATTATTGCGGCCAACTGAACGAAAGCCTGGACGGCCAGGAAATTACCCTTTGCGGATGGGTTCATCGTCGCCGTGACCACGGTGGGGTGATTTTCCTCGATATCCGTGATCGTGATGGTCTGGCCCAAGTGGTGTTCGACCCGGACCGCGCTGAAACCTTCGCCGCTGCCGACCGTGTGCGCAGCGAATACGTAGTTAAAGTGACGGGCAAGGTGCGCTTGCGTCCTGCCGGTGCCGGCAACACCAACATGGCATCGGGCATGATTGAAGTGCTGGGCTATGAACTTGAAGTACTGAACGAAGCGGAGACCCCACCGTTCCCGCTGAACGAATTTTCTGACGTGGGCGAAGAAACGCGTCTGCGCTACCGCTTTATCGATCTGCGTCGCCCTGAGATGCTCGAAAAGCTGCGTTTGCGTTCGCGCATGACTACCAGCATTCGTCGTTACCTCGACGAAAACGGCTTCCTGGACGTCGAAACCCCTATCCTGACCCGTGCTACTCCTGAAGGCGCGCGGGACTATCTGGTGCCGAGCCGTACCCACGCGGGTTCGTTCTTCGCACTGCCGCAATCGCCGCAGCTATTCAAACAACTGCTGATGGTGGCCGGTTTTGACCGTTACTACCAGATTGCCAAGTGCTTCCGCGACGAAGACCTGCGTGCCGATCGTCAGCCTGAGTTCACTCAGATCGACATCGAAACCAGCTTCCTCGATGAAAAAGACATCATGGGCCTGGCCGAAGGCATGATCCGCAACCTGTTCAAGGAAGTGCTGGATCTGGAATTCGGTGAATTCCCGCACATGACCTTTGAAGAAGCCATGCGCCGTTACGGTTCCGACAAGCCTGACCTGCGTAACCCGCTAGAACTGGTGGACGTTGCCGATCAGCTTAAAGATGTCGACTTCAAGGTGTTCAGCGGCCCGGCCAATGACCCTAAATGCCGTATTGCTGCACTGCGTGTTCCGGGCGCAGCGAGCATGCCGCGCAAGCAGATCGACGACTACACCAAGTTTGTTGGCATCTATGGTGCTAAAGGCCTGGCATACATCAAGGTCAACGAGCGCGCTAAAGGCGTAGAAGGCCTGCAGTCGCCTATCGTCAAGAATATTCCGGAAGCGAACCTCAACGTGATCCTTGATCGCGTCGGTGCAGTTGACGGCGATATCGTGTTCTTCGGCGCCGACAAGTCCAAAATCGTTAGCGAAGCCCTGGGCGCACTGCGTATCAAGGTCGGTAACGATTTGAACCTGCTGACCTGCGAGTGGGCACCGATGTGGGTTGTGGACTTCCCGATGTTCGAAGAGAACGACGACGGCAGTTTCAGCGCCTTGCATCACCCGTTCACTGCGCCAAAATGCTCCCCTGAAGAGCTGGCAGCCAGCCCGGCCACCGCGCTGTCCCGTGCCTACGACATGGTATTGAACGGTACTGAACTGGGTGGCGGGTCCATCCGTATCCACCGCAAGGAAATGCAGCAAGCTGTGTTCCGTCTGTTGGGTATCGATGAAGCCGAGCAGGAAGAGAAGTTCGGCTTCCTGTTGGACGCTTTGAAATACGGTGCTCCACCGCACGGTGGTTTGGCTTTCGGTCTGGATCGTCTGGTGATGCTGATGACTGGCGCTCAGTCTATTCGTGAAGTGATTGCCTTCCCGAAAACCCAAAGCGCTGCCTGTGTCATGACTCAGGCGCCTGGCGCGGTAGACGCTAAAGCGTTGCGCGAGCTGCATATCCGTTTGCGTGAACAGCCTAAGGCTGAGTAAGACTGACCCCAAGGGCGCATCTTCGGATGCGCCTTTGTCATTGGGTCGAGAATTTTTATTGCAGGTCATGGCATGTGCCGGGCCGGCAAGGTTTCATAAAGGATTCGGAGTAGGTTATGGCAGGTCATTCTAAGTGGGCGAACATCAAGCACCGCAAAGAGCGTCAGGATGCCAAAAAAGGCAAAATCTTCACCAAGTGGATTCGTGAGCTGACGGTTGCTGCCCGTCAGGGCGGTGCCGATCCTGGCTCCAACCCGCGCCTGCGTCTGGCACTGGACAAAGCCCTTGGTGCGAACATGAGCCGCGATATTATTGATCGTGCGGTCGCCCGTGGTGCGGGTGCCGCCGATACTGATGATATGGTCGAGCTGAGCTACGAAGGCTATGGTCCGGGTGGCGTTGCGGTGATGGTCGAGTGCATGACCGACAATCGCAATCGCACAGCCGCTGCTGTCCGCCATGCATTCAGCAAATGTGGCGGCAATCTGGGCACTGATGGCTCAGTGGCCTATCTGTTCGAGCGCAAGGGCCAGATCTCCTACGTGGCGGGTGTAGATGAAGATGCCTTGATTGAAGCTGCGATGGAGGCGGATGCCGACGACGTGGTGACTAATGAAGACGGTTCCATCGATGTGTTCACCTCGTTCACCAGTTTCTATGCGGTGCGTAATGCATTGGAAGCGGCAGGGTTCAAGCCGGCAGACGCCGAAATCGTGATGCTGCCGACCACCAGTGCCGAGCTGGATCTGGAGGGCGCCGAAAAAGTGCTCAAGTTGATCGATATGCTCGAAGACCTGGATGACGTGCAAAACGTGTACTCCAACGCTGAAATCCCTGACGCGGTGCTGGAACAGCTAGCCTGATACCAGGGGCTGTTCCCGATCCTGAAAGCCGGAGCTGCACCGTCGCGATGATCGCGGCGCTGTGCACCTCCGGCTTCTGCCTTTAAGCTGTCCGGGTATGTGCCGGTGGGCGTCACTTCATAAGCTGTAGGCGTTATGACTCTTATTCTTGGTATTGATCCTGGCTCCCGAATCACCGGTTATGGCGTGGTGCGCGACACCGGCCGTGGCTGTGTGTATGTGGCGTCGGGTTGTATTCGTACAGGCAGTGGTGAACTGCACGAGCGGTTACAAATTGTTTATCGCGGCGTTCGAGAGGTTATTCAGACCTACGGACCCGTGACGATGGGCATCGAAAAAGTTTTTATGGCCCGCAATGCCGACTCAGCGTTAAAACTGGGGCAGGCGAGGGGCGCAGCTATAGTGGCAGGCGCGGAAGAAAGTCTGGAAATTGCAGAGTACTCCGCCACTCAAGTCAAGCAGGCAGTGGCTGGTACGGGGGGGGCTAACAAGGAGCAGGTGATGATGATGGTCATGCATTTGCTCAAGCTGACCACCAAGCCGCAGATCGATGCGTCGGATGCTCTGGCCATCGCGCTGTGTCATGCGCATACCCGCTCCAGTCTTTTGCCTCACGGTCTTGGGGCGGCGCGCAGCCGTGGTGGTCGCCTTCGTCTTTGAAGCTGTTTTTAATGTTATTAAGCTTGCCGACAGGGTGTTTTGCGTAATGATGCAGCCTTGTCCTTCTAGGTGTCAGCCAATGTACTGGCCAGAGAAAAGGATCTGAAACGTGATTGGACGCTTGCGCGGCACCTTGGCTGAAAAACAGCCGCCGCACCTGATTCTTGATGTAAATGGCCTGGGCTACGAGCTTGAAGTGCCGATGACCACGCTCTATAGGTTGCCGTCCTTGGGTGAGCCGCTCACCCTGCATACTCACTTGGTCGTTCGCGAAGACGCACAGTTGCTTTATGGTTTTATTGGTAAGCGCGAGCGCGACTTTTTTCGTGAGCTGATCCGGCTAAATGGCGTGGGCCCCAAGTTGGCGTTGGCCTTGATGTCCAGTCTTGAAGTGGATGAGCTTGTACGCTGTGTTCAGGCTCAGGACACGTCTGCGTTGACCAAAGTGCCGGGTGTCGGCAAGAAAACGGCCGAGCGCCTTTTGGTCGAACTCAAGGATCGCTTTAAGGCGTGGGAGCAAGTGCCGAGCATGTTTGCGCTGGTGCCCAATCAGCCGGATTCGCCGGTTCAAGTGGCCAGCGCAGAAAGTGATGCAGTCAGTGCCCTGATTTCTTTGGGGTATAAGCCTCAGGAAGCCAGCAAGGCGGTGTCTGCCATCAAAGACAAGACTTTGAGCAGTGAAGACATGATTCGCCGCGCCCTTAAGGGAATGATTTAAGTGATTGAAGCTGATCGTTTGATAACCGCTTCCAGTGGACGGGACCGGGAAGAAGTCCAGGATCGTGCGATCAGGCCTTTGAGTCTGGCCGACTATATTGGCCAGCCCACCGTGCGAGAGCAAATGGAGCTGTTCATTCAAGCGGCTCGCGGGCGTTCAGAGTCATTGGACCATACCTTGATTTTCGGCCCGCCAGGGCTGGGCAAGACCACGCTGGCCAACATCATTGCTCAGGAAATGGGGGTGTCGATCAAAAGCACCTCGGGGCCAGTGCTGGAACGGCCGGGTGATCTGGCTGCATTGCTGACTAACCTTGAGCCGCACGATGTGTTGTTCATTGATGAAATTCATCGCTTGTCGCCGATTGTTGAAGAAGTCCTGTACCCGGCAATGGAAGATTTCCAGCTGGACATCATGATTGGTGAGGGGCCCGCAGCGCGATCGATCAAGCTTGATCTGCCTCCGTTCACCCTGGTAGGCGCAACAACGCGTGCGGGGATGTTGACCAACCCGTTGCGTGACCGTTTCGGGATTGTGCAGCGGCTGGAGTTTTACAGCACTGACGATCTGGCGACGATTGTCAGTCGTTCAGCGGGTATCTTCGGTTTGCCCCTGGACCCTGAAGGCGCTTATGAAATAGCGCGCCGCGCGCGTGGTACACCGCGAATCGCCAACCGTTTGTTGCGTCGGGTGCGCGATTTTGCCGAGGTACGTGCCAAGGGGCACATCACCAAGCCGGTGGCAGACCTGGCGTTGAACCTGCTGGACGTTGATGAGCATGGTTTCGATCATCAGGACAGACGCTTGCTGTTGACTATGATTGAGAAGTTCGATGGTGGCCCGGTGGGTGTGGACAGTCTGGCGGCGGCAATCAGCGAGGAGCGCCATACCATTGAAGATGTGCTTGAGCCGTATCTGATTCAGCAGGGTTACATCATGCGTACGCCGCGGGGGCGGGTGGTTACCCGGCATGCCTACTTGCACTTCGGTCTTAACATTCCGTCGCGCCTGGGGGACATGCCTGTCGCAGACGAGTTTCTAAACGTTTCTGACGATTAATAAGCATTTTAAAGTCGATTTTTTTGGGGTTTCTGCTGTCCTAAGGTCTGGCGCTTGAAATCTTCGGTCTTAAAGTCGTAATAGCGTAAAAAACAGTGGTTTGGCGGATTGGCAACCTGAGGAGTAAGCACTAGAGTATGCGCGCGCAAAACAGGCTTGAGCCGTTCGCACATCGATGTCGCGTTTATTACGAAGACACCGATGCGGGTGGCGTCGTGTATTACGTAAATTACCTAAAGTTTATGGAGCGGGCTCGAACTGAAAGGCTGCGGGAATTGGGGTTTTCCCAGTCCGAGCTGGCAGGCGAGAACCTGTTATTTGTCGTGCATTCCAGCGAGGCGCGTTACCACGCACCGGCGCGACTGGACGACGAACTGTTGATTAGCGCGCAAGTGATAGAACTCAACCGGGCCAGTCTGCGTTTCAAGCAGCAGGTGTGGCGAGCGGCGGATGCAACGCTGCTCTGTGAAGGGCAGTTTTTGGTGGCCTGTGTGCGCGCCGATAGTTTTAAGCCCCGGGCCATTCCCGAAGCTTTACGTACGGCCTTTGCCGACGTGAGCGGCACGGGTAAACATTTAGAGCAGGAGATACAGCGTGGAAGCTAACGTCGTCGACCATTCCTCCATGTGGAGCTTGGTCAGCAATGCCAGCATTGTAGTGCAGTTGGTAATGTTGACCCTGCTGGCCGCATCGGTTACCTCGTGGGTCATGATTTTTCAGCGCAGCACTATGTTGCGCGCCGGTCGACGTGCCCTGGAAAGCTTTGAGGAGCGCTTCTGGTCGGGTATCGATCTGTCAAAGCTGTATCGTCAAGCGGGTAGCAATCCGGACCCTGATTCGGGCGTTGAACAAATTTTCCGCGCCGGTTTCAAAGAGTTTTCTCGTCTGCGTCAGCAGTCGGGTGTCGACCCGGAAGCGGTAATGGAAGGAGTCGCACGGGCCATGCGCGTTGCGATTTCCCGTGAAGAAGAAAAGCTGGAGCAGAGCTTGCCGTTCCTGGCCACTGTCGGTTCCGTAAGCCCTTACATCGGTCTGTTTGGTACGGTATGGGGCATCATGAACTCCTTCCGCGGCCTGGCTACCGCACAGCAGGCCACGTTGGCGACTGTTGCTCCCGGTATTGCCGAGGCCCTGATTGCGACTGCTATCGGTCTGTTTGCTGCCATCCCGGCGGTAATCGCTTACAACCGCTTTGCCGCCCGCAGTGAAACCCTGATCAGCCGCTACTACACCTTCGCCGATGAATTCCAGGCGATCCTGCACCGTAAAGTGCACACCAGCGAAGAATAAGCAGGTAATTTCCAATGGCTTTAATCGCTCGAGCTCGCAAAAAGCGCAAGCCGGTCGCTGAAATGAACGTAGTGCCCTACATCGACGTGATGTTGGTGCTACTCGTCATTTTCATGGTGACGGCACCGATGCTCAACCAGGGTGTGAAGGTTGATCTGCCCAAGGTCTCCAGCGAGGCTTTGCCGCAGGACAACAACACTCAGGTTCTGACTATCTCGATCAAAGCTGACAAGACCTACTTTTGGAACCTTGGCAGCGAAGTTGACACCGAAAAACAGATGGACAAGGCCATGACCTTGCCGCAGATGACTGACGCCGTGACTAAAATCATTCGCGCAGGCAATGAAGGTGGCAAGCAGACTCAGGTCTTTATCCGCGGCGACAAAACCGTTGATTACGGCGCGGTGATGGGTGCCATGGGCGGCTTGCAGAAAGCCGGGGTCGGGAATGTTGGCTTGATAACCGAGGCTCCCTGATGCGCGAACAGCGGGAGCCGTCCGCCTCTGAAAATTATTTTTGGCCTACAGTCTGGGCGGTAGGTTTGCACGTTCTGATTTTTGGCATGCTGTTCGCCAGCTTTGCCATGACACCAGAGCTGCCGCCCTCCAAGCCGATTGTTCAAGCGACCCTGTACCAATTGAAGTCTAAAAGTCGGGCGACCACCCAGACCAATCAAAAGATTGCGGGTGAGGCGAAGAAATCCGCCGCGCGCCAGACTGAAGTTGAACAAATGGAACAGAAAAAGGTTGAGCAGGAAGCCGTAAAAGCCGCCGAACAAAAGAAAGAAGAGGCTGCTGAAAAAGCAGCTGAAGCCAAGAAGGCAGACGAAGCCAAAGCGAGCGAAGCTAAAAAGGCGGATGAGGCCAAGAAGGCTGATGACGCCAAAAAAGCCGATGATGCCAAAAAGGCAACAGAAGCCAAAAAAGCCGAAGAGAAAAAACTCGCGGACATAGCCAAGAAGAAGTCCGAGGAGGAGGCCAAGAAGGCCGCGGAAGAAGAAGCCAAGAAAAAGGCTGCTGAGGACGCCAAGAAGAAAGCGGCCGACGATGCGAAGAAGAAAGCCGACGATGCCAAGAAAGCAGCTGAGGATGCCAAGAAAAAGGCCGTAGCAGACGAAGCGAAAAAGAAAGCCGCCGAAGATGCGAAGAAAAAAGCGTCTGCCGATGCAGCCAAGAAAAAGGCCGTAGAAGCAGCACGCAAATCGACCGAAGAGAAAAAGGCCCAGGCCTTGGCAGATTTGCTTTCCGATACACCGCAGCGTCAGCAGGCTTTGGCCGATGAGCAGGGTGATGAGGTTGCCGGAAGTTTCGATGACCTGATTCGGGCTCGTGCAGCAGAAGGGTGGGCTCGTCCGCCATCGGCTCGCAAGAACATGACAGTTGTTCTTCAAATCGGCATGTTGCCGGATGGCACTGTAACGTCAGTCACAGTTGCCAAGTCCAGTGGTGATGGTCCGTTTGACAGTTCGGCTGTGGCAGCGGTCAAGAACATTGGCCGTTTAACGGAGATGCAGGGTATGAAGCCCAGCGATTTTAATCCTTATCGATCGTTCAAGATGACATTCACACCTGAGGATCTAGCCTTGTGATTAAACTTTTTCGAGGACTGTTGGTTGTTGTCTGCTGCTTGGCAGGGATGGCAGTGGCAGATGAAAAGAACATTCTGGTCACCAGTGGCAGCGACCGGGCGACACCCATTGCAGTAGTGCCGTTCGGCTGGCAGGGCGGTACCGTTCTGCCTGATGACATGGCTGAAATTATCGGTAATGACCTGCGTAACTCGGGTTATTACGCGCCGATTCCAAAGCAGAACATGATTGGCATGCCGACGCAGGCCAGCGAAGTCATTTTCCGTGACTGGAAAGCCTTGGGTGCCCAGTACGTCATGGTCGGTAACATTGTGCCTGCCGGCGGACGTTTGCAGGTGCAATATGCCTTGTTCAACGTGGCGACCGAACAGCCAGTATTGACCGGCAGTGTGTCGGGTACTACTGAGCAGTTGCGTGACATGGCGCACTATATTTCTGATCAGTCGTTTGAAAAGCTGACCGGTATTAAAGGTGCGTTCTCAACTCGTCTACTTTATGTAACGGCTGAGCGTTCCAGCGCAACTAACACCCGCTACACCCTGCAGCGTTCGGACTACGATGGTGCGCGTGCCGTAACATTGCTGCAATCGCGTGAGCCGATCCTGTCGCCGCGTTTTGCGCCTGATGGCAAACGTATTGCTTATGTGTCGTTCGAGCAAAAGCGTCCGCGTATCTTTATGCAAAACATTGATACCGGTAAGCGTGAGCAGATCACCAACTTCGAAGGCCTAAATGGTGCACCTGCCTGGTCGCCGGATGGTTCTCGACTGGCATTTGTATTGTCCAAAGACGGTAACGCCGAGATTTACGTCATGGAACTGGCTTCGCGCCAACTCACACGCGTAACCAATAACCCGGCAATTGATACTGAACCGTTCTGGGGTAAAGATGGCAACACCATCTATTTCACCTCTGACCGTGGCGGTAAGCCGCAAATCTACAAAACTACCGTCGGTAGCGGTAACGCGGAACGAGTGACCTTTATTGGTAACTACAACGCCAGTCCGAAGCTTTCGGCTGACGAAAAGACCCTGGTAATGATCCACCGTCAGGATGGTTTCACTAATTTCCGAGTTGCAGCGCAAGATTTGCAGCGTGGAAGTGTAAAAATCCTAACTAATACCAACCTTGACGAGTCAGCTACTGTTGCGCCCAACGGCACCATGGTAATCTACGCCACCCGTGATCAGGGCCGGGGAGTCTTGATGCTCGTGTCTATTAACGGACGCGTAAGGCTCCCTCTTCCTACCGCTCAAGGCGAAGTCAGAGAACCTTCCTGGTCCCCTTACCTGAACTGACGTGGTGATAGCTGTACGTTGCATATAACACTTGGGGTTCATTAGGAGTTTTACGATGGAAATGCTGAAGTTTGGTAAATTCGCTGCGCTGGCACTGGCCATGGCTGTAGCTGTAGGTTGCTCGTCCAAAGGCGGCGACAATGCCGGTGAAGGCGCTGCTGTTGATCCAAACGCTGGTTACGGCGCAAACACTGGCGCTGTTGATGGTTCCCTGAGCGAAGAAGCTGCTCTGCGCGCTATCACTGTTTTCTACTTCGAATACGATTCTTCGGACCTGAAACCAGAAGCAATGCGTGCTCTGGATGTTCACGCGAAAGACCTGAAAGCTAACGGCGCTCGCGTTGTTCTGGAAGGTAACACTGACGCCCGTGGTACTCGTGAGTACAACATGGCACTGGGCGAGCGTCGTGCGAAAGCCGTTCAACGCTACCTGGTTCTGCAAGGCGTTTCTCCAGCACAGCTGGAGCTGGTGTCCTACGGTAAAGAGCGTCCAATCGCTACTGGCAACGACGAACAGTCGTGGGCTCAAAACCGTCGCGTCGAACTGCGTAAGTAATTCGTCATGCGAACGTGCCGCCGTGCTGTAACTATTCTGACTCTCAGCCTCATGCCGCTAGCGGTATGGGCTGCGGTTCCTGTGGTCGATGACAACTCTGGCTATAACAATAGCGGGGGGAGTTATCCGTCAACGGGTTACGGTGCGAGCGGCGCCTATGCCGGGGGAGGGGTTTCGGCCCCTGTCTCGGCACAGGGCGAGCTGTTCAACCAGTTGCAACAAATGCAGGAGCAGATTGCGCGCCAACAGGGTGTGATCGAAGTTCTGCAGAATGATGTTTCGCGCATGAAACAAGAAAACCTGGAGCGATACCAGGAACTTGATCGTCGCATTGGATCTGGCGTTGCTCCTGCCGCCGCTCCTGATAATTCTTCTGCGGGTGGTGCTTCTACCGCCGGCAATAGTGCAGCGCCTGCGCCTCAGGTGGCTGCCAGCTCGGAACCCGGCGATCCGGCGAAAGAAAAGCTCTATTACGATGCTGCTTTCGACTTGATCAAAGCCAAGGATTTCGACAAGGCCAGTCAGGCATTTACAGCCTTTCTGCGCAAATACCCTAATAGCCAGTATGCGGGCAATGCCCAATACTGGTTGGGCGAAGTGAACCTGGCCAAAGGCGATCTTCAAGCCGCTGGCCAAGCGTTCGCCAAGGTAAGCCAGCTTTACCCGAAACATGCAAAAGTGCCTGACTCCCTTTACAAGCTGGCTGATGTCGAGCGCCGTCTTGGTCATACCGACAAGGTGAAAGGCATTTTGCAGCAAGTTGTAGCCCAGTACCCAGGTACTTCTGCTGCCCAATTGGCGCAGCGTGACTTGCAGCGCATGTAACCTGTAGTTGGCTTTCATCGAGAAACCCGCGCTTATCGCGGGTTTTTTCGTTAGAATCCACGCCCTTTTATGAAATACGCTCTTTTGAGTCCTGCGTAGGCAGATTCTTTGGAGTGCCTGACGGAGGCGGACAGCCTGTTTAGCTGTTACGCCCGTGGCGGATATGCAAGACACATTAAGAATTACCGAAGTTTTTTACTCCTTGCAGGGTGAAACGCGAACGGCTGGCCTGCCTACCGTTTTTGTACGCCTGACGGGATGCCCTCTGCGCTGTCAATATTGCGACAGTGCGTATGCGTTCAGTGGCGGCACAGTCCGCACCCTCGACAGCATTCTTGAGCAAGTGGCCGATTTCCGCCCGCGTTACGTGTGCGTAACCGGCGGCGAGCCCCTGGCGCAGCCCAATGCCATTCCTTTGCTCAAACAGCTCTGCGACGCCGGTTATGAGGTGTCCATTGAAACCAGCGGAGCATTGGACATATCGGCAGTCGACACCCGCGTGAGTCGTGTTCTCGACCTTAAGACGCCGGGTTCAAAAGAGTCCCATCGCAATCTTTACGAAAATATCGGCCTGTTGACTGCAAATGATCAGGTGAAATTCGTGATTTGCTCGCGCGAGGATTACGACTGGGCGGTTTCCAAGCTGATTGAATATGGTCTTGAGCGCCGAGCAGGTGAAGTCCTATTTTCGCCCAGTCACCATGATTTGAAAGCCAGCGATCTGGCTGATTGGATCGTGGCGGATAACTTGCCAGTGCGTTTGCAAATGCAATTGCACAAATATCTTTGGAACGACGAGCCGGGGCGCTGATATGACTGAACAAACTGCTACTACGCAAAAACGCGCTGTCATTCTGCTGTCAGGCGGCCTTGACTCGGCCACGGTTGTAGCCATGGCTCGTGCTGAAGGCTACAGCTGCTACACCATGAGCTTTGACTACGGGCAGCGCCATCGCTCCGAGCTTGAGGCTGCTGCGCGAGTTGCCCGCGACCTGGGCGTCATTGAGCACAAAGTGATAGGCCTCAACCTTGATGGTATTGGCGGCTCTGCGCTCACCGACAGCTCAATTGATGTGCCCGAAACCTTGGGTGAGGGCATTCCGGTGACCTACGTGCCGGCACGTAACACCGTGTTCCTGTCGCTGGCATTAGGCTGGGCAGAAGTCCTGCAAGCGCGAGATATCTTTATCGGTGTTAATGCGGTGGATTACTCGGGCTACCCCGATTGCCGTCCCGAGTTTGTTGAAGCGTTCGAAGTCATGGCGAATCTGGCGACCAAAGCGGGTGTAGAGGGCAATGGTTTTCGCATCCAGGCGCCGCTGCAAAACCTGAGCAAGGGGCAAATCGTCGCGGCAGGTACAAAGCTGGGAGTGGATTATTCATTGACCGTTTCTTGCTACCAGGCCGACGTGCAAGGCCGTGCATGCGGTAAATGCGATAGCTGCCGACTGCGCGCGCAAGGCTTTGCAGACGCAGGAATCGCCGATCCTACCCGTTACTTTTGAAGGTTTTCGAAATTAAATCCAACAAAGTGTTGAATTATCCTTAAAAATCAGTATTATACGCCCCACAACGAAGCGGGTCGTTAGCTCAGTTGGTAGAGCAGTTGGCTTTTAACCAATTGGTCGTAGGTTCGAATCCCACACGACCCACCATATCGCTACACCAAAACAGCCGGTCAAATCCTCAGGGTTTACCGGCTTTTTTGTGCCTGAGATTTGGCGAGACGTGCGGTTTTAAACCGTTCATTTCCTTGCAGACGTGCAGACGTCTTGGAGTTCTGGCGATTGTTCGATCAAACGAATGGGTGGCTGTGTCTCAGGCGTGGCCTATTCATGTTCAACTCAGCCTCTATTTACAGGCGAGTGAAGGTCCAGCATTAATGCATAACTGCTAAGAAGGACATTGAGTCTGTGCCAAAGGTGTTGTAGCAGGGGAGGGGGAAGGTCGCGCTGCACCTGGCTTCGTTGTTTGTAATGCGCTCAGGCTTCGCTGACTTTGTTTACGCTCGTGATTTGCCCATTCCAGATCATCTCGTAATGGGCTGATTGAACAATCGATGAGACAGTTTTTGGGGTCATGAGCGCCCAGCAGTAGCTTCCTTGCGAGCGTACAGAGTTGTATCGAAGCCCCTTGTATCCGGCGTCTTTTACGGCCTTGCCCAGAGAACGAGCATACGTGTAATCGTCAGGGTCGTAGATTGGATCGCTCATAGGGAGCGAAGTCGCGTCCTTCATTGATTCCTCAGTAAACGAACAGCGAAGTCCCCGAAAAACGAAGCGCTCGTAATTGAGGCCATGGACGTTGGACCAATATTTATCCTGGTGATAATGGACCTCCGCCAGTGCCGCTTCCATCGTGGCTGCAAGGTACAACACACCGAAGCTGCCATTGCTGAAGCGTGAACCCTGCGGGTTGACATGAGTGAACGGAGCAGTCGCATAAGAGCAGCCCGTGATACCAAACGGAATCTCTGCCCGCGGTATTAACTCGATACGACCGATCTCATTTTGCAGCCTGGGATTGGTCAACGCCTGAATCTGATAGAGGGCATCGAATTCGTCAGCACCGGCAACATCGTCGAACAGGGCAATGGGCGGGAATTTTGAGTTGACCAAACGATAGGCTTGCAACTGCTCTGTGTGAAGATTCGCCAACTCACTCAAAATCACCATTGCGAACCGCGCAGCACATCAATCCGGCGAAAGGTTTCGTACAGAGAGATCATGTCTCCCTGTGACATGATCTCCAGCGGGGTGCGGCCATTGAAAAAGTCATTATTGTTGGCCATGGCTGGAAAGCCATAGACGTTCTCGGGGTTATCGAAGACAAGGCGAAGTGCTGCATGAATATTCAGTACGAAACTGATCCGCTGCATTTGATCTGAATCCAGCCCCACAGACCACTCTGCGTCGCGCTGTTTGGCACGGGTATAGGTGCTGCGAGAGATTCGTAAAATACGGCAGGCCTGTTCACTCGATGCCTGCCATTTTTCGAGAATATTCACAGCCACTCGAAGTCCGACCACGCACTGATCTTTGGTGAAGGCTTGGGCATAGTGAGTGGTGGTCATTATTCTCTCCTGATGATGAGTCTGCAGATTCAAATATAGTTAGAGTGGATCTGCAGATCAAGGGTGAAAATATTTATCCCTCACGCTTCGACTCATTCGTTATAAGTCCCTTACCTCGTAATCAGTTTCAACGTAGCCCTGTGGCGTAGCGTCAAGTCAGTCATTGTGACTGACTGGGCAGAATACGGAATCTAGGCTAGTTTTTAATGAAAGGCGTGAGCCGATGAATTGTTCAACGCCTCCGGGAATTCAGCCGTGGTTCGATATCGTCCCTGACTTGCGGCGCGGCAGTAAACGTCGAAGCCAGGTGGTGCGACCGAACGAATGGAGGCTTACGTGAAACGAATCATATCGTCGTCAGGCTACGTGTATGAGTCACAGGATAAGCGTAAGAGGGCCAAGCATCACGAGGCATCACGAGAAGATTTCGCGGACGCGAACTCGTCGAGCGTGACGAAACTGGATCTAGGAACAGCCTATCTAAATATCACTTCATCTGCGAAACCCCCGTCACTTCTTCATAACCCAGTGATGAACTCCGGAGAATCATTGGGCGTTCCGCGACAGACAACGTACAGCACAACTGAGCTTCGGCCATCAGGATCGGCACTGCCGGAAAAACACCCCACGACGCTTAACACCCCGACGTCTAACAATAGCTATCAATCGTTGCTACTTCTTGCGCAAGGAGCATTTAAAGACATCAGCAGCCGATCTGCTGCACAGGTGCTGATCCAGGATATTAAAAGAAATTACCGGGAGAACGGTAAAAGGTGGACACCTGAGGCGCTTGGCTATCAGAAGTTGTTGGAAGATAGGGTGGAGAAATTCGCTTACATGCGTTACAGCCACGACAAGCCTGCCGATGTCAGCGGTCTGAATGAAAATGAACAGCGGGAGTTTGTGGACTACATCAAGGCGCTGGCGACTAGCGCTGAGAACGTCGACATCTTGGTGCAAGGTAGTGAGGCCGTGGCCCTGTCCTCGCAATCCGATAGCGTTTTGCAGAGAGCTGTAGCCTTTCGCGTATTGCCCAAGGACTTCGCACAACGCCACGCTGCGCGCGCCAAAGTGGGCGCGCGGTTAACCATCAATATCAATAAGGCGCACTTTAATCAGCTTGCCAAGGCGCTGACCCAGTTGTTCAGTGACGACAATCGAGGGTGGCTTCATCAGGCCAAGATCATGGGCCCGAAAAACCTCGGCAGTCGTACTGACCAGGCGGTGATCTACCTTTCCAGTGCTGGAGTGGAACATGCCCAGGAGATCGATAAAAAGCTTAGTGAGCTGCTGGCGGAACCCGCCTTTCTTGAGCATACCCCCAGTGGCATGTACCGAGTGGGCAAAGGCATTGCGTACTCTGAGACAGCTGAGGGTGATTCGAGTAGTCACGGCCAGTCCAGAGCAAAACTGATTGCGGCAGCGGTCGCTCAGTCTTTGCTCACCGATACCCCGATTGAGCGGACTTTGCCTCGAGTCTTGCAGGCGCGCGGTTACAACGTACTCAATCCAGCTCTGCTCACACAGCGCTACTAGACCTCAACCTCCAGGGAGCGCTGGCAACACTTAATGGTGGCGCTGATCCCCGTGAAGGTAGTGTCGATATCCGCCGTTTATTGCTGATCCATTACTGTCCGCCAAATCTGGTGTGATCAGTGTTTAGTAACCGGCCAAGGCTTTAGTCAGCCGCAGGGCGCCACCCCACCTTGTAGCGATAGGGTTGCCCACGTGGTTTGAGCTCAACCCGCACCGCTAGGGAATGTCTTGCAGCCCCAGGGTCACGTCATCAATGATCGCCTTCGCCATCTCGCTGAGGTAGTGCGACGCCCAACGCATGGTTTCGTGGCCATCGTCCATGGCGCCCAGGTACGAGAGTCTGTTGACGCAGTTCAACAGCAAAGAGGCGTGTTGCAGGGCTTCCTCGCCCGAGACACCGGCAATGACGCTGAACAGGCGCTGGTTCTCTGCGTTGCAGGTGCCAAAGGTGGCGCCGCCAACGGTTTTGATCAACGGTGAGATGTTCATAGCGCACCTCGTTTTGCGTCGAGGGGTTGGACGTTGAGCAGGGCGACAGTAGGCGTCGGGCATTTTTTGAACGGATTGAGAGCGTGCATCTGGCATTACTCCTATTGTTGAGGAGCTACCACTAACCGCCGTCAAACGATTTAGGGTGGCAGCTGTGCGCAGGTTGACGGACCGGGACAATAGGAAACCCGGCAGACCCGAAGGTCTCCCACGCACAGCCGCCATTGACGAAGATGCAGACGCAAAAAAAAGCGCCTGCAATCGTAATGGGGGCGCCTGTGCGCCTATTGTTGATCGGGCCGTCAAACCCGTTCGCTGATGTGCAGCGAAGTCGAAAGGTTAACGCTGGGGTACTTAAAGTGCAACCGCGTGTTGTTGTACTGTTCCACCCCAACGGTTCACCTACGGCTTATTACCCAGAATCTTCTGTTCCATGGCAACCAATGCCTCTTTACGAGGGCGATAGCCCGGTCTTCAGATTGGTTAATAAGTGCCAGGAAGTGAACGGGGTCAAATAGGGAGTGGAGTAAGGGCAACATTCATACGACTCATAATCGTATTCAGCCAGCCCTCTCTTTCTCTTAGAGATTCATCCCCACCGCCAGCCGGTTAAAGGCATTCATCAAGGCCGCTGCTAAAGTCAGATCGGAAATCTCGGCGTCGGAGAAGTGCGTTTTCAAAGGATCGTATAACTCATCTGGCGCGCCTTTCTCGCTGATGTAGGTGAGTGTCTCGACCCAGGCCAGCGCAGCGCGTTCGCGTTCGTTAAAGTGTTCGCTGATTCGCCAGCCTGCAAGACAATCCAGCTTCTCTTGCGGCACCTCACATTCGCGCAGGGTCTGCGAATGTGTGCCCAGGCAAAAAGCGCAGCCGTTGATCTGCGAGATGCGCAAATACACCAGTTCAAGCAGCGGCAAGCCTAACGGACTCGTGGCCAGCGCCGTATTGGTGGCGAGCAGGCCTTGGTAGGCTGCAGGCGACAGGGAAGGAAATGGCAGCCTCAGTTGGCTCATGGTGAAAATCCTGTGTAGAAAAAGTGATTAGACGTCAACGAGGTTGTCGAACAGCGGATCCAGTGACAGTTGGGTTCGGGCATCTTTTACTGTTGCCTGGACCGCCTCTTCACCAAACACCAACCCTTGGAGATACGTGAATTTCAGGTTGAGCAAGCCGAGGGTGTTGAGGGCCTGGCTGAGGTAAGGCGTTAGAAAATCCGGTTGGCTTGCCCGCTCGCCCTGGTGAAAGCCACCGGAACCAACCAATACGTACACAGCGCGGTCCTTCAACAGACCGGTCTTGCCCTCTGAATGTGTACTGAATGTCCGGTGTATGCGCAGAACGTAATCAATCCAGAGCTTGAGCGCGGCGGGGAGCGTGAAGTTGTGCATCGGGGTGGCAATGAGCAGGATATCGCAGCGTTCCAACTCGCCGATCAGCACTTCGGAACACTCAAACACCGGCGAGTCGAAAGGCGTGACCGTGGTCAGAGCCTGGGCGTAGTCCATACCAAGCGGTGGCAACGGATCCGCCCCCAGGTCGCGCTCAACCAGTTCAAGTTTCGGATGCCGGTACCGCAAGGATGTCACCAGCTCCAGTGCCAACTGGTTCGCATGGGAATCCTGCCCAAACGGGCTGGCGTTGATCAGCAGGACATTGTTCATGCCAGGCTCCCTGCCCGTAGGCTCTCGGTGAAATGCATGCCACGCGCCAGCAGCCCCTGGCGAAAATAGAAGCGCTGGGCCAACGGCATATGCAATCCGGTATCCAGTACAAAGTGATCACAGTCGCGTTGCACGGCTTCATCGCGAACAGCGGTCAACAGCCGCTCTCCCAGGCCTCTGCCCTGAAAGTCGGGACTCACCACTAGATCATCGACGTAGATGAACCGCCCGTAGAGCAGGTTTTCCAGCTCGCGGTAACCGATCAGGCCGACGATGTGCTCACCGCCCCATGCTGCTAGCAGACGGTAGCCCTGCTCAGTCTGCCGAGCCAATTGCGCCACATAGGTAGCCGGTTTGGCGACATGGGGCCGCAAGACGCGCATTAGGTCGAAACTGGCCTGAAAGGCTTCCTCGCTCTCGAGATGTTGAAGCGTGTAAGGCATATCCGTCGTCCGTTGAAGAGAGATGGGCCACTTTAGGGGCGTAATGGCCTAAACTACAGGGCCAAAAAATGCATAAATGACTAGGCCATGATCGTTTCCTTTCAGTTGGACCATAGCCAGCCTGCGCCGATTTATCGCCAGCTTTATCAGCGATTTCGTGAATCCATCGCTGACGGCCGCCTGCGCCCAGGGGATCGGGTACCTGCAGTTCGCGCGCTGGCGGCGGAGCTGAATCTGGCGCGCGGTACTGTAGAAGCGGCCTATCAGTTACTGATTGGCGAGGGCTACCTGATTGCTCGCGGCGCAGCCGGGACGTTTGTCACACCACAACTGGCGCCTGTTCCATCGACAACACTTCGCGCCCCGGTTGCTTCGCCGACGTACCAGGCCACTCATTCCGGGACGCTTCCGCTTGCACTGCAGATGGGTCTTCCCGCGCTTGATGCTTTTCCCCGCAAGCTCTGGACACGATTAGCGGGTCGTCAGCTGCGCCAGACTGGGCTCGAAGGCCTCGTCTACCCGGACCCTCAAGGCTATGCACCGTTGCGCTCAGCCATCGCGTCTTATCTGGGGATTTCGAGGGGTATCACCTGCCACCCGGATCAAGTTTTTGTGTGCGCCGGCTATCGCGCCTGCCTCGACCTGATTAGCCACACGTTAATGCGCCAGGGCGATACATGCTGGTTTGAAGAGCCCGGCTATTTCATGGCCAGGAACGCCCTACTGGAAGCTGGCGCACAGTTGGTGCCGGTTCCTGTAGACGACCAGGGCCTGGATGTCGCGCAAGGTATAGCCCGTGCTCCGCATGCCCGCTTCGCAGTGGTTACTCCTACCCACCAAAGCCCTTTGGGCGTATCGCTATCACTGCCGCGCCGGTTGGCGTTGCTGGACTGGGCCAACTGCGAGGGTAGCTGGATTATTGAGGACGATTACGACAGTGAATACCGCTATCAAGGCAAGCCCTTGCCAGCCCTCAAGAGCCTCGACCAGCAGGGCCGCGTGCTTTATACCGGCACTTTCAGCAAGGTACTGTTTCCAGGCTTGCGTTTGGCCTACCTGGTTGTGCCAGCCGAACAGAGCCAAGCATTCGCCCGTCAGGCGGATCGTCTGCACAACCACTGCCCACACCTGCTTCAGGCGACTGTCAGCGCTTTTCTCAACGAGGGGCATTTCGGTCGGCATTTAAAGAAAATGCGAACCCTCTACGCGCGCCGCCGTCAATGGCTGGTCGATGCACTGCATCAACAATTCGGCGACCGCTTGAAGATCAACCCTCAATTGGGCGGCATGCATCTGGTCGCAGGCCTTTGCGAAGGTGATGATAGTGAGCTCGCTCAGCGTGCCCATGCCATTGGCATCGCTGTTGAACCGCTTTCACAGTGGTACTTGGAAGGCAAGCCCAGGCATGGGCTGGTACTCGGCTTCACGAATATTATCAGCGCCGAGCAGGCGGTGGTTGTGGCACTTCGATTGGCTCAAATCATGTAGGTATGTTTGGGCCGTGTCGATCAATGTGCTGGTCTTTACTTATTCAAATAAGCACTCAGACGCTCGATAGCAAAACCCTCGAAACCTTGCAGCGCATCGCTGGCCATCAGTTGCTCCTTGCCGTTGTACTCCACCACGGGCAAGTAAAAGCAGGCATGTTGACTGATCTGGTCAACAGGGATCTTTTGTTGGCCCACAAAAGGAAAGCCACAGCCCATGCCCAAGAGCTGCAAACGAACCACCTTGAGTTTTTGGCCAACCACCGAGGCGTCACACATCTCCCAATCGATGTTGCGTTTTTCCAGCACGGCGGCCACCGGCTTGTTACCCATTCGAATGAAATGCTCAGCTTCCATCGCGAAATTGATCGGGGTATCTGGATCGGCGCAGACGCTTGCAATACGCGTGACCTCGAACTCGCCGCTGCCTTCAAGTTGCGCCGGAAACTTGCTTTTCTGACTTTCAAATCCGGGGTAAGTCGATGGGAAGGGTTCGCTGGGCATGAGCTCTTTGACCGTCATTCCCTTGGGCATTTCAGGTGTGGCAGCCATGATCACAGGGGCCAAGGCAGCAGAGAGAAGGGCGAGGAGGGTGTTGCGTTTCAGGGCTTTGTTCAACATCTATTCCACCTTGGAAAGTCAGAAGTTACATCCTTGTGCGTAATCTGAGTCGTGCCAGCCTTGAAGGCAACCCCACCGTACTGTCTCAGGTTAAAGGGAACAGAATCCGGTCATGACATCCTCCGCCATGCTGGGCGCTTTGCGTGATAGTTCCAGGGCTCTGCATGAATTCCTTCAGCTCATCAGGCGTCGATAACCTATACATATTATGCAGGCTGTATAACTTCATGGGTCGACACTCAACCCATCGTCTGGGTTCTTGGGGAGTATGGCAATGACACGATTTCTGCTGTTAGTGGCACTGGTATTCGGCGTGGCGAGCTGCGCCAGTGTGGATGTCGCCCGATATGCGGATCAGCAACCGGCATTGAATCTGGAGCATTTTTTCAGCCAGCCCGTCAAAGCCTGGGGGATGTTTCAGAAGCGTAACGGTGAGGTGGCCAAGCGTTTCGAGGTCAATATTGTTAGCCGCCACGAAGGCAACAACCTGATTCTCGACGAGCGCTTTGTGTACAGCGACGGTACCCGCCAGCGCCGCGTCTGGACCCTCACGCCCGAGGGGCAGGGGCGCTGGAGCGGTCGCGCGGATGATGTGGTGGGTGTCGCCGAAGGCCAAGTCGCTGGAAACACGTTGCACTGGCGCTATCGCCTGAACCTGCCGGTCGACGATTCTACCTATGAAATGAGCATGGACGACTGGATGTATTTGATGGACGAGGACACGTTGATCAACCGCACCAGCATGTCCAAGTTTGGGGTAGAGGTCGGCCAGGTGACGTTGTTCTTCCAGCGCCAGGGCGTCGGAGAGAGCCAATGAACCGCGCATGGACCATGGCTTCGCTGGGCGACGGTTATCGTGCGCTGGTGATCGGCGCCAGTGGCGCCCTCGGCACGGCATTTTGCCAACAACTCAAACAGGATCCGCGCTGCGCCGGTGTTCGCGAGCTGGGGCGTCATACCCTTCCCGAGCTGGACCTTGAACGACCCGAAACGATTGCCAGCGCCGCCACCGAACTGGCAACCGAAGCGCCGTATCAACTGATCGTACACGCTGCCGGCCTGCTGCATCGCGACCGGATCAAACCGGAAAAAAGCTTCAGTGCGATCGAGCAGGAGGCGCTGCAGGCCGTGTTTCAAGTAAACACACTGGGGCCCGCATTGGTGTTGCGCCATTTTCTGCCGCTGCTCGATTCCAAGGGAGCGATGGCGATGCTGTCGGCTAAGGTCGGGAGCATTGGCGACAACCGTTTGGGTGGCTGGTACGCCTATCGCGCCTCCAAGGCTGCGCTGAACATGTTGATCAAGACCGCCGCCATCGAACTGGCGCGCACTTGCCCGCAGAGCCGCTTGCTCAGTCTGCACCCCGGCACGGTTGTGTCCGGGTTGTCGCAACCTTTCCGCGGCGCCTCCAATGCCCGCCCGGCAGACGTTGCCGCTGACCAATTACTGACCTTGATTGACCAGTTGACGCCGGCCGACAGCGGCCATTTCTTTGCCTACGATGGAGAACGCCTACCCTGGTAGGTAAGGAGTGAAGCATGAACCTGAAGGCCCTTATGGAGCGTGCGACTAATAGCGAAATTCAGGAACTGGAGTTGCTGTCTCTCGAAGGTGGTTTTTATGTGGCACGGATCCGATTGGATAACGGCCTGTTCACCTTGCTTGACGATACGGCCAAGCCGATGCACTTGCGTTCGATCACCCAACTGCGTGATTTGCTGCAGACCGTGCCGGTATTTCCTTGCGTGTTGGTGCAGCACTGCGTGCACGACGAAATGTGCGGCCGGGATACAGGTCCTGTGGAAGACATGCGTATCCCTTTTTCGCTCACTACACCCTTATGAATCGGACGAAGCCGAGCGTCGGTAGCGGTGCTCGATGATTAGCACAGGTGCGATCAAGCACCGCACCCGGGTGGCGTTAAAAGCTTACAGCCTGCGGTATGTCCTACGACAAAAAAGTCTTCATCTTTCGTAATCTATTAGTTCGCTCCTACATAAGTTTTCGCGTCACTTACCTAGAGTTCAGGCTTTTACGGCGGCTAAAGGACGCGCATGGCTAATAAAAATGCACCCCGCAAAATTTGGCGCCATGTAGGGGGGGAGGGGGGCTATAAATACCTCGACGACATGACCGCCAAAGAAATGGCTGATCAAGAGGTTATAAACCGCAGCTATGACCCTGTCATGGCGGCCGATGCGGCCAGCCACCAAAAGTGCTTTGACTATTACGAGCAAAAACAGCGCGAAGAGCGCGCCAAAAAGTTCGATCTGCGCTTGCGCATCGGTGTGTTCTTTGACGGCACCGGCAACAACGCCAGTAATACCTTCGACGGCAAACGCTGCGGGGCCCATTACCCTGTGCGGGCGGAGGATCTGGACGGTAGCTGCAAAGCGTATATGGCTGATCCCGAGAGCAGTTATGGGAATGATCTAAGTAATGTGGCGCGGTTATGGGACTTGTATAAATCAGATGAAGTGTTGAAAGGCAGCGGTAAGAGCAGAAGTCTGCAACGCAGATTTTACGTGGACGGTATTGGCACTGTGCGGGGTGAAGAGGACAGCTGGATCGGTTCGGGTACGGGGCGTGGCGAGACCGGAGTCGAGGAGCGCGTGGGGAAAATGTTTCAGCAGCTTCTCAGATGGATGCAAAGCCTTAGTGGTTTACATCTGGACGCCGAGATCAGCGCTGTGACCTTTGATGTGTTTGGTTTTAGCCGGGGTGCAGCCGCTGCTCGTCACTTTGTTAACCAAGTTACCAGTGGTACTCAGGGGTATTGGCGTGAACTCATGGATCGCTCCCAGCTTAAATTCAGTGCTTGTTATGCGCCTTATACCGATGTTCAGCTGGGGTTTGTCGGCCTGTTTGATACTGTCGCCTCCATTGTGGGGTGGGACAACCTGGGCAATTTAAGCAGCAAGCATATTCCTCTTCTGCAACTGTACTTAAGGCCGAACCGGATCAATAACGTGGTGCAATTGGTCGCCCGTGATGAAAAGCGCTTTAACTTCGCATTAAGTGAAGTTGGCCCCGACCATCTCGATATAAAGTTGCCGGGCGTGCACTCGGACATCGGCGGGGGCTATCGAGCACTGTTGGAAGAAGAGCTGATGGTCACGCCTCTGCAAGCGCTTGAGGTAACGCTGGATCAGGACGTCACCGACACATCGATTTATCGTGATGCCGTGGAAGCTAAAGCACGTTGGATAGCTGAGGGCTGGCCCGCGGATGCGCTGCATATAGTGACACCCAAGGCAGAGCGACTCCCCCCAGACAGTGAGGACCGTATGGCCCCGCTACGAAAACGGGTTTATGCGGGCTTGCAAATAAGAAGGGAAGTGCGAGGTGAATTATCTCTGGTGTATTTTCGAGTAATGCATGCGTTGGCCAAGGCCAAGCAAGTACCGTTAAAAGATATCGAAGATAAACCTGAATATTTGATACCCGAGGAGCTTGAGCCACTGTGTGAACGGTTTGTTGCGGGTGATTACTCCGTTACACCGACAGAAGAAAGGCTGTTGCGACGCCGCTATATTCACACCTCAGCCCATTGGAACCATCCCTTGGCCAAAGCCAGAGGCAAAGCCATCACGCTGCTTTATATCAACTCCCCCATGGAGAACGGAATACGCGTTCGCCATCCCCATGTGCGAACAACGTGAGCATTATGAAACCACTTAAAACAGTATTTTTACTGCTCAGTCTGTTAGCCCTGACAGCCTGCAAAAACGACTCCTTTCTCAGTAATAGCTCTGTGCCGAGTAAAGACTGGAGTCTTATTGTGTTCAGTCCGCCTTATATGCAGGGTTGGGTTGAGCTGGTCGTTGCTGAGGATGTTGAAGGCAGGCGATCTGTTGGCCCAAGGGGCTTGCTCGGAACGGGCGATGAACACATTGAAAAAGAAGTTGCAAGAGGCTGGTACAGGGATGGTGGGTGGGATGTTTATACGATGAGTGGCGCTGATTTGCCAAAACGTATTTACGTGCGCTGGCAGTCCATCATTGAACAAAAGACCTATAAGAGCTGGATCGAAATTCCCGAGGAAGCTCGCAGCATGATGTACAACTCTGTGCGACGTAAATGCACTAAATTTCCTGGTCGCCCACTGAATACACTGGCCTCGATCAATGTGGGGGTTGCTCCCGGAGGTGTTATTGGAGTGTGGGTAGAGGATCACTGCATTCTTCCTCATAAGATCGCACGCGCACAGGCCGAGGTTGAACCTTTAGGCCCGTATCAAGGGAAAAATCAAGGACGTTACGCTCACCCCATTGATGAAAACGCAAAACGCTACGTCGAGCGCTGGGGCATTCCTTATGGCAGTTGGTGATGTGCCCATCAGGGCATCTGCTCACTGCTTTATACCTTGGCCCCCATCATTTCCTATGTGCGAACAAAGGTAGCGTGATGAAACGACTCCAAACAGCTCTCGTGTTGGTAAGCCTATTAATGGTGTCTGCCTGCAAAAACGACCCGCTGTCCGGGGCTGACGACCCTAAAAGCGATACCTGGAGCATTGACTACAGAAGTCCGTCTTTCATGCAAGGCTGGATTGAGCAAATCACCGTTGCAGACATCAAAGGACGATTAATCAGGGGGCCGAGTGGTGGTGGACTCGGTTCTAATAATCTGGGGCTGGACGAGGAATACGCACGGGGATGGCGCACAAATATAGGTAATGTCTACACCATGACCGGAGCAGATCTACCCAAAATTGTTTACGTACGATGGCAGTCCATCATTGAACAAACTACCTACAGCGGTTGGGTCAATATCTCTGAAAACGCTCGCAGCATCATGCGTGGCTCTACAGCCCGCCGATGCCCTGCCTGGCCTGAGCAACAAGCCAGTTATTACGCATCACTGACTTTAGGCTTGGCGCCAGGCGGGGTGATTCGGGTCTGGGTGCAGGATAATTGCTCGAACTTTGTTTTGGTCGACCAGGGTCAGGCTCAAGTGGAGCCGTTAGGTCCTGATCAAGGGCGAAATCAAGGACGTTACGCTTACCCCATCGACGAAAACTCCAAACGCTACGTCGAGCGCTGGGGCATTCCCTATGGCAGTTGGTGACGTGCCCATCAGGTAGACCCCGCACCCGGAAGGTTTAAGCTGCGTCTTCAAACTCAAGCGACGCGGACACTCGGGCCCCATCTTCAATGGCAGAAATGCATTCATCGCGTTTCTGTTTATTTGAAAAGCTCATGCCGCGCGAGCCAAATCGGCCATGGATAAACAGCTGTTTACCACCTTGTCGGGTGATCTTTCTTATTTGGTCCAGAGGCACTTGTTCCAGAGTGCCCAAGTCAGTGATGAATTTCAGGTTGAAGTAATCACTGATTGAGTAGTTGGCCATGTCTTTGGGTAACAGTACGCGATTGTTGAAGGCGTCCACGAAGACACCGAAATAGGTGGCGGCGATGGATTGGGCAATTTTTACGCAGATCAGCCCGGTGCCGATCAAGGCAATAGGGCCAAGTACATAGCCTATGGGTGAGCCGAATGAATATGCACACACGATATAGGCCAGCAACAGAAATGATCCGGCGGTAATGAAGGCTGGGGCCAAGTTGCCAATATCGAAAATGCGTTGCGAGTATTCATTCTCGGTGTAGGTGGTTTTAAATGTTTGATACCGGAAAAACGAAACAATCATCAAGGGGATAAATACAACAAATCCCACCAGTAAACATATCGCGCGAGCGTTATCTTGCTTTTCCTTGGCGGTGGCCATCTATACCTTCCATTGTTAAGGGTGAGTTACTTGGAAGGCACTATCGGCGCTGAAGGCTATTTCTTTAAGTTTTGTTCTGCTGGCTGACACACAAGGTTACTGCGACTCCGGGGGCGTTACCTGCATCCGCTCCCCGGAGTTCGCACTCACAATCCGCTATTACGAACGGTCTTGAGACACGTCAGCCAGGTACTCGTCATCACTGACGGGCTCCAGCCAGTCGACATTCTTGCCGTCGAGGTACTCGGTAATGGCGATATGCGTCATGGCGGTGGTTGCTGTGGCGCCGTGCCAATGACGTCGCTGGCAGGGGCACCAAATGATGTCACCCGCCGCAATTTCCACTTTTGGGCCCCCCTCACATTGGGTCCATCCTTTGCCTTGAGTCACAATCAGCGTCTGCCCCAGAGGGTGCGTGTGCCAGTTGGTACGTGCGCCCGGCTCGAACGTGACGATAGCGCCGGCAATACGTGCCGGTTCTTCGCCCTGAAAAGGACTGTCGATGCGCACGTGGCCGGTGAACCAGTCGGCGGGGCCTTTTTGCGAAGGGGTCGAACCGACACGAGTGATTTTCATAAGCGTGCTCCTAAGGGAAAGTGCAGCAGAGTAAAGCTGAAATTTCAGGTATGACCCGCGTGAACGTCGCTGGGTTCTGTGAGGTCGACCTGGGTGAGTACTACGTCAGCACCGCCGATGTTTTCTTCCTGGGCGCTGCAGCCTATGTTGCACTGCCGTACCGCAAAGCTCTGCAAGCGCTCTGATTGCTTCGCTCATCGGTATACTGCGCACCTTCGCTATTACACCCAATCAACCGTACCGGGATTCTTCATGAGCCGTTCTCTTACTCTGTCACCTGAGCGCAAATCCTTCGCGCCCTGGCTGGCTTTTGTTCTTCTGTTGCTGGGCGCTGTATTTCTGCAAAACAGCGTCGGCTCGCGCCAAGTTCTGTTGTTGATCGTCGGCGCTGCGCTGGGCTTGACGCTGTATCACGCCGCCTTTGGTTTTACCTCGGCCTGGCGGGTGTTTATCAATGATCGCCGGGGCGCCGGTTTGCGTGCGCAAATGGTGATGCTGGCGGTGGCGGTGGTCCTGTTTTTCCCCGCACTGGGGGCGGGGACGCTGTTTGGCCAACCCGTTGTCGGGCTGGTGGCGCCAATCGGGGTGTCGGTGGTGTTCGGTGCGTTTATTTTCGGCATTGGCATGCAACTCGGCGGCGGGTGTGCATCCGGCACGCTGTTCACCGTGGGCGGGGGCAATGCGCGCATGCTGGTGACGCTGTTCTTTTTTATCTGTGGGTCGTTGATTGCCACTCACCACGTCGACTGGTGGTTCGCGTTGCCCTCGTTCCCGGCAACGTCCATTGTCCAGACGCTGGGTGTCGTGCCAGCCTTGCTGATGAGCCTGGCCGTGTTTGCGATCATCGCGGCGGTGACCGTACGGCTGGAGAAAGCGCGTCATGGCACGCTTGAAGCGGGTGTGACCAGTGACTATCAGGGTGTGCGCCGTTTCTTGCGCGGGCCGTGGCCGCTGGTGTGGGGGGCGATCGGTCTGGCGTTGCTCAACTACGCCACGCTGGCGCTGGCGGGGCGGCCGTGGGGCATTACCTCGGCGTTTGCACTGTGGGGCGCCAAGGCGGCAAGTGGTCTGGGCGTCGATGTCGCCAGTTGGGGTTTCTGGCAGATGCCGGGCAATGCCAAGGCCCTGGCGGCACCTGTTTGGGAAGACATCACCAGCGTCATGGATATCGGTATCGTGCTGGGCGCGCTATTGGCCGCAGGGCTGGCCGGACGTTTCGCCCCCAGCCTGAAGATCCCCACCCGCTCGCTGGTCGCAGCGGTGATGGGTGGGCTGCTACTGGGCTATGGCTCTCGCTTGGCCTACGGCTGCAACATCGGCGCGTATTTCAGTGGCATCGCTTCAGGCAGCCTGCATGGTTGGGTGTGGTTGGTGGCTGCATTTATCGGCAACAGCGTGGGCGTGCGTCTGCGGCCATTCTTCTTTGGGCCCGAACGGAAGAAGCTGGTATTGGGGGGTTGCTGAGTACAGCTGATCACCGTTTATAACGGTGGTGAAATAGAAGGAACTCCTGCCCCATTGCGACCCTCACACGCTTACAACGTGAGGATTGCGTATGACTGACGCACTGGACGACTACCAAAAGAAGCGCAATTTTTCGGCGACTCCTGAGCCGTCCGGCGCGATCAAGAAAACATCATCTGGGCATGCCCTGCAGTTCTGTATCCAGAAGCATGATGCGAGCCATCTGCACTATGACTTTCGCCTCGAACTGCAAGGCACCCTCAAAAGCTGGGCGGTGCCTAAAGGACCGAGCCTTGACCCTCACGTCAAACGTCTGGCAGTGGAAGTTGAAGACCATCCGCTGGATTACGCCTCTTTCGAGGGGCATATTCCCGAGGGGCATTATGGCGCGGGCGATGTCATCGTCTGGGATCGTGGTGTGTGGAAGCCTGTCGGTGATCCGGTGGCGCTGCTTAAAAAAGGCAGGCTCAAGTTTGAGCTGGAGGGCGAGAAACTTCAGGGCATCTGGAATCTTGTGCGCTCTAATCAGGAGGGCAAAAAGCAACTGTGGTTTTTGATCAAGCATCAGGACGATGCGGCCAGGCCGGCGTCTGAGTTTGACGTGACCCAAGCAATGCCAGATTCAGTGCTCAGCGACCGTACCCTTGGTGAGAAAAAGCCCAAGGCGGCTGCTACTCAGAGCAAAAAAAAGGCCAGCAAACCTGCGTCCAAACCTGCCAAGCCCATCGCAACTGGGCAACTGACTGGCGCCACAGCCGGCCCGCAGCCTGACAGCATGAAACCTGAGCTGGCGACGCTGGTTGAACACCCGCCCGCTGGCGACTGGCTATACGAAATCAAATTCGACGGTTATCGCATGTTGGCCCGGGTCGATAAAGGTGAGGTCAAGCTATTCACCCGCAATGGCCATGACTGGACTGCAAAGTTGCCCGAGCTGGCCAAGGCCATCGCGACGTTGAAACTGGAGTCAGCCTGGCTTGACGGTGAAGTGGTCGTACTCGACAGTCAGGGCGTCCCCAATTTCCAGCAGCTTCAAAATGCCTTCGACGCTGATAAAAGCAGCGACATCATCTTTTATCTCTTCGACATGCCCTATCTCAATGGAGCAGACCTGCGCAACGTGGCGCTGGAAGCGCGTCGGTCAGCGCTGCAAAAAGTGCTCAAAAGCAATAAAAATACCGCCCTGCGTTATTCCGACGATTTCTGCGAAGATGCCCCAAGCCTGCTGCGCAGTGCCTGCCAAATGAATATGGAGGGTTTGATCGGCAAGCGCGCGGGCAGCCCTTATGTGTCCAAGCGTTCGGACGACTGGATCAAGCTCAAATGCAAGCAAGGGCAGGAGTTCGTCGTGGTGGGCTTCACCGAGCCCAAAGGCAGTCGCCAGTATTTTGGGGCTTTACTGCTGGGGCTGCATGACCAGGACAGTGGTGAGCTGCGCTATGCCGGCAAAGTGGGGACGGGATTTGATGGCAAGACCCTGCAATCGGTGCATGCACAACTCAAGCCGCTGGAAATTAAAAAACCCAGTGTTGTGAACCCGCCGACCGGGTTTGAGGCAAAGGGGGTTCACTGGTTAAAACCGCAACAACTGGCACAAATCGCCTACGCAGGAATCACTCAGGATGGCGCTGTTCGCCATGCGGTATTTCAAGGGCTGCGCCATGACAAGCCGGTCAAAAACATCACCCGCGATGTCGCCAAACCCACACCTTCGGGCAATCACCCCAAGCTCACTCATCCAGAGCGGGTCATCGATGCCAGCAGTGGCGCGACCAAGCGCCAGTTGGCGGAGTACTACGTCAGTGTGGCGGACTGGATCCTGCCCACGTTAAAAGATCGCCCGGTGGCGTTGGTGCGCGCGCCGGAGGGCATCGCAGGAGAATTATTCTTTCAGAAAAACGCCCACGGTTTGCCTCTGTCCAGTGTCGACGCTCCCCAGGGCGAGTCTGTGATGGTCATCAACAACGCTGATGCGCTTCTTGAGGCGGTGCAGATGAACACGGTGGAGTTCCATAGTTGGAATGCGAAAGTGCCTGAGCTTGAGCGTCCCGATCGCTTTGTGCTCGACCTGGATCCTGACCCGGCTTTGCCGTGGAAAAGCATGGTCGAAGCGACTCAACTGATCCTGACCCTGCTCGATGAACTGGGTTTGACTTCGTTTATTAAAACCAGCGGCGGCAAAGGCGTGCATATCGTGGTGCCGCTGACGCGCAGAGACCCTTGGGAGAGGGTTAAAACCTTCACCCATGAGCTGGTGAAGTACATGACTCAGCTGATGCCGGGGCGCTTTTCGGCGGTGGCCGGGCCCAAAAACCGGGTGGGCAAGATTTTTATCGATTACCTGCGCAACGGCAAAGGGGCAACCACTGTTAATGCTTATTCCGTTCGGGCACGGGAGGGCTTGCCCGTGTCGGTGCCCATTGCCAAAGACGAACTGAGCGACATCAAGGGCGCCAATGCGTGGACGATTCAAACGTTGCCCAAACGGCTGGCATCGCTTTCAAAGGACCCCTGGGCCGATTACGCAAAGACCCGGCAGATGATCACCAAAAACATGCGTAAAACCATCGGTCTGGACGAATAAGGGAGTCGTGATGATGAGAACTCTGTGGAAGGGCGCTATCAGCTTTGGACTGGTTCACATCCCCGTGGGGCTGGTGTCTGCCACCTCCCAACAAGGTGTGGACTTCGACTGGCTGGACAAGCGCAGCATGGACCCGGTCGGTTACAAACGCATCAACAAAGCGACCGGTAAGGAAGTCACCAAGGAAAATATCGTTAAAGGTGTGGCCTTTGAAAAAGGTCGTTACGTGGTCATCAGCGAAGAAGAGATACGCGCTGCGCACCCCGATTCAACACAGACCATTGATATTTTTGCCTTTGTCGACAGTGCTCAAATCCCTTTGGTGAACATCGATACGCCTTATTACCTGGCGCCGCAGAAGCGAGGTGAGAAGGTGTATGCGTTGTTGCGACAAACCTTGGTAGACACTGGCAAAGTCGCTTTGGCTCATGTCGTCATTCGTACCACGCAACATCTCGCAGCGGTGATGCCGGTTGAATCGGCGCTGGTATTGGTTCTGCTGCGTTGGCCAGCAGAGGTGCGCAGTCTGGACACGCTCGAGCTGACCGAGGCTGTTACCGAGGTCACACTCAACAAAAGTGAACGTGATATGGCCAAGCGACTGGTCAAGGACATGTCGGCTGATTGGCAGCCAGAGGAATACGTCGATACGTTTCAAGACCAGATCATGCAACTCGTTGAAACCAAAGCGCGGGATGGCAAGATCGAGAATGTCGAGACGCCGGGGGATGCAGATGAGCAGAAATCGGCCGATGTGATTGACTTGACCGAGCTGCTGAAAAGAAGTTTGAACAGTAAAAAATCGCCTGCCCGTGAGGCCGGGAAAACCTCGGCACCCAGCAAGAAAAAACCGGTGGCCGCCACCAATCGGCGCAGCCCGGCCCGTAAAAAAGCCACCTGAGTTCACCAGAGCAGGGCGGCCCAGTCCGCCCTGCCGGTGCATCAATTATTTATCAGGCGTAACGCGCCACACCGTATTGGCCAGGTCGTCGGCGATGATTAAGGCGCCTTTTGGATCAACCGTCACGCCGACTGGTCGCCCGCGGGTTTTGCCGTCAGCGTCACGAAAGCCCGTGGCAAAGTCGACGGGATCACCCGCCGGGCTGCCATTTTTGAAGGGTACAAAAATCACCTTATAGCCCACTGGGTTATCGCGGTTCCAACTGCCGTGTTCACCCACAAAGGCGCCTTCAGCGAATTGCGTGCCCAGTTGCGGGATGGAAAAATCCACGCCCAGTGCAGCCACGTGTGAACCCAGGCTGTAATCAGGCTTGATGGCAGCGGCCACTTTTTGCGGATTTTGCGGCTGCACGCGCGGATCTGCGTGCTGCCCCCAATAGCTATACGGCCAGCCGTAGAAACCGCCTTGCTGCACCGAGGTCAGGTAGTCCGGCACCAGGTCGGGGCCCAACTCATCGCGCTCGTTAACCACAACCCAGAGCTTGCCGGTATTGGGCTCGATGGTCAGCGCGGTAGGGTTGCGCAGCCCCGTGGCATAAGGTTTGTGGGCGCCGGTTTGGGCGTCGATCTGCCACACCTGCGCGCGGTCGGCTTCGACCTCCAGACCGCGTTCGGTGATGTTGCTGTTGGAACCGATACCCACGTACAACGAGCGGCCATCCGGGCTGATGGTCAGTGACTTGGTCCAGTGGTGGTTGATGGCCGAGGGCAGGTCAGTCAGCTTGATGGCGGGGCCACTGGCCTTGGTTTGACCGTCTTCATAATCGAAACGCACCAGTGCGTCCTGATTGGCAACGTAGATTTTGCCATCGGCGTAGGCCAGTCCGTAGGGCGCATTGAGGTTTTCAGCGAAGACCGACTTGACCTCGTAGACACCATCGCCGTCTGCATCACGCAGCAAGGTCAAGCGATTGCCGCCTTTGACCTGCGTGTTGCCTTGCGCCTTAATGTAACTGGCAATCACATCCTTGGGCTTGAGTTTGGCCGCATTACCGCCACGCCCCTCAGCCACGAGAATGTCGCCATTGGGCAAGACCAGGGTTTGACGCGGGATTTTCAGATCAGTGGCAATCGCCGTGACCGAATAGCCCTTGGGCACGGTGGGCTTTTGCTCGGCCCATTGCACCGGCTCGGCAATTTTCATGCTGGGCAACAGGCCACGTTGTGGCTCGGGCAAATTAGGATTCGGGCCCACCGCCAGCTTACTGTCGGCTTCACCGCCACAGGCGCTTAACAACACCGCCATGGCGATCACTGTGAGTGCATTTTCAGGCTTCATTTCGCTTCTCCCGAACGCAGACCGGTCAGGCCGACCCACGTGGTCACACAGGCCAGCACGGTGACAATGACTGAAAGAAGCAAGCCATACGGCATGGTCGCCATGGCGTCCTTGGCATGTTCAAACGCGTTCACTAACCCGAGCACCCAGGTGCACAGCAGCAACAGAAAATAGATCACCGGACGGCCGCTTTTGGGCTGCGCCCTGACCAGATTGACCAAGGAAAACAGCAGGGCCAGGCCGGCAAACAACAATCCTCCCGCGATCAGCCAAGCGGCGAAATTACTCCATTGAATTTGAAAGGAATTGAAGTAGGCAATGTCGCTGAACATTGCACCCATAAACAGCGGCACGGTCCCGGCCAGCAGAGTGGCGTGCAGCGGCGAGGGCGTACAGCGGAAGGTAAGGGGGGTAGAAACGGTCACGACGGCTCCTTGTTGTTGTACGACCCGCCGGTTTCAGTGCGTATGCACTGGCCTTAAGGTCGCGCTAACGTGCTAAGGAACGGATCGTGGTGAGTTGGCGAAAGTTCAATGAAACAGGTATCTATTTGTGTCGGTAGCCACGTCAGGATGTGCTAAGTCCGTGTAGCAGCTGACGAGCTCCGCGAGGCTGCGATCGGCGGCGTAGCCGTCGCAAATTCATTCAATTCGGTACATCAGGCATGCTCGCATTGACGGGGTTTAGCTTTTGCGACGATTGCATCGTCGATCGCAGCCTTCGTTCCTCGTCAGCGGCTACGCGGCAGGTGAATCTCGACCGCCTGTATCACGCCAGCTTTGGCGCCCACTGAACCCCATTGATATGCGCGCCGCCATCGACAAACAACGTATTGCCGGTGAGGTAGCGGCTGTCGTCACTGGCGAGGAAAACCGCCACCGGAGCAATGTCGGTCAGCGGATCACCTATTCGCCCCATGGGGTTAGCCTTGGCCATCTCGGCTGCATTCTCAGGATGGTGACGGGCAAAGCGTTGATAGGCGTCGCTGGCTGCACCTGGGCAGATAACGTTGCAACACACCTGATACTGCGCCCACTCACGCGCAGCGGTACGGGTCAGCGTACGCAGTGCCTCTTTGGCGGCGTTGTAATCGGCGCTGTACAGGTGTGCATTCACACCGTTGAGCGAGCACAGGTTAATCACTCGCCCTGCACCCGCCTGCTTGAAATGCGGGAGAGCGGCTTGCATGGCCCAGAAGGCCGCCATCACAGCCATGTCAAAAGCACCGCGCAGTTGTTCGTCGGTCTGCTCTTCAAGGCGAGCAAACCCCGAGCCGCGCCATGCATTGTTGACCAGAATATCCAGGCGCCCAAAACGACTGACCGCTTGAGCCACCATCGCCTGTACCTGCGTTTTATCGCAGACATCCACCTGCATGAAACTGACCCGCTTGCGCAGCTCGGCAGGCAAGTTGCTCAGGCACTCATCGCCCGCCGCCACATTAATATCAGCCATCAGCACATACGCACCTGCGCGAGCGTAGGCTTGTGTCATGCCGCGGCCAATGCCCGCGGCGCCGCCGGTCACAATAGCCACTCGGTCTTCAAGCGTTCCCATGCTGTCTCCGTCATCAGTCGTTCGCTGCAAGGGCAGGCGAATAGATGAAGAAACTGTGCTGGGCGATGCTATGGGCTACATCGTCTGTTCGAACTAGGGGTTTGAATCGCAGGGGTTGCCAGATATATATGGATATCCGTATATTCGGTTATCCGCATGTAAAGAGCCTCTGATGATCACACCCTGCGATGTATTCAAGAGCTTGTCCGATGAAACCCGCGCCCGCGCCACCTTGCTGATAGCTCATCAAGGTGAGTTGTGTGTGTGCGAACTGATGTGCGCGCTTGACGACAGCCAACCCAAAATAAGCCGTCACCTCGCACAGCTGCGCAGCAGCGGCCTTTTGTTGGATCGCCGTCAAGGTCAGTGGGTTTATTACCGTCTCAATCCGGATCTTCCCGAGTGGGTTCGCGAGGTGCTGCACGTAACGTTTGAAGCCAATACGCAATGGCTTGAGGACAACACTTCGCGGCTGCAACACATGAAAGGCCGCCCGGTTCGTGAAGCATCCCGCTGCTGACGAGCCCACCCATTCGCCGCCTGTTTAATGCTTGACGCTCTTCAGGAGGAGCCATGTCAGAACACCTGCCCAACCTCGATGTATCCCTTTTCGAAGGCCGGCCGACTTCGGCCGGGCCTGAGCACCCGCCACGCATTCTGTTGTTGTACGGCTCAACCCGCGAACGCTCTTTCAGTCGTCTGATGGTGGAGGAGGCCGCCCGTTTGCTTGAGCATTTCGGTGCCCAGGTGCGCATCTTCAATCCTTCGGGCTTGCCGTTGCCCGACGATGCCCCGGTTGAGCACCCGAAAGTACAAGAGCTGCGCGAGCTGGTGCTGTGGTCGGAGGGTCAGGTTTGGTGCTCGCCGGAGCGGCATGGCGCAATGTCGGCCGTTTTCAAGGCACAGATTGACTGGATACCGCTTGAGATGGGTGCCGTTCGTCCCACACAGGGCAAAACCCTGGCGGTGATGCAAGTCTGTGGTGGCTCGCAGTCCTTCAATGTGGTCAACCAACTGCGTGTATTGGGCCGCTGGATGCGTATGTTCACTATTCCCAATCAGTCTTCGGTACCCAAAGCCTATATGGAGTTCGACGACAGCGGCCGGATGAAGCCATCACCGTTTTACGACCGGCTCGTGGATGTGATGGAAGAGCTGGTTAAATTTACCCTGTTGTTGCGTGATCAGCAGGCAACGTTGGTGGACCGTTACTCAGAGCGCAAGGAAACGGCTGAGCAACTGATGGCCCGTGTCAATCAGCGGTCGATCTGAAGGGCAACCCTATACGGTCAGCCGGCCCCGGTGGGCTGACCTGCAACCCCCGTTAAAACCAGCCGGTGCAGCAGGTTGTGAACGCAACTTGTTATAAATTGTTTCACCCTGGATTTTTGATGTTGTACGATAACGTACCTGTGTTTTCGGCAGACCCGCACATCCAATAATAATGGGGGGACCGACCTGTGAATATTCGCAGTATCGAAATCTTACGCCTTAGTATCCCGTTCACGGCTGGCTCTGAGCGGCCACAGCAGCCCAATCAGGCAAAGGACGATGACGCCTTCAATGCGGCGTCGCCAAGTCATCGCACGATGCAAAGCCTGATGCTGAAAGTCACCACCGACACAGGAAAGGTGGGATGGGGTGAAGCGTTCGGGCATGGTAGCAATGGGGTGACATTTGAGGCGTTGAAGAGCGTCGTCGCGCCTCTGTTTATCGGCACGCGGCTTGAAGACCGTGAGCTCACCCTGGAAAAGGCGCGTCGTGCCGTCCATGGTTTTGGCTCCACTGGAGCGATGGTCTATGCACTCTCGGGCATTGATATTGCTTTGTGGGATCTGGCGGCTCAGAGCGCCGATATGCCGCTTTATCAACTGCTCGGCGGTACCCGGCGAACGCTTGAGGTTTACGCCAGCCTGGTCAGTTACGGCAACGATCCTGACGAAGTTCGCCGTCAGGTTGCCCGCGCCCGCGCGCAGGGCTTTCGCAAAATCAAACTCCACGAAACCCGCGTTGAAGCCATTGAGGCGGCCCGTGAGGCGCTGCCTGTGTCTGCGGGTGAGTTAATGGTGGATGTGAACTGTCCGTGGTCTGTGGCCCAAGCGCAGAGCATCGCAGAACGCTTGCTTAACCTTGAGTTGACCTGGCTGGAGGAGCCCGTCTGGCCGCCTGATGACGTGGCCGGGCTGGCTGAAGTTCGACGCGTGGGCGTGCCTGTCTCCGCCGGTGAAAATGCGGCGGGGGTAGAAGGCATCAAGGCGTTGCTTGAGCAACAAGCGATCGACATCGTACAACCTAGCGTGGCGAAAATCGGCGGCATCGGCGCCATGCTCCAGGTATTTGCCTTGGCTAAACACCATCGGGTGAAGGTTGTGCCGCATTGTTTTTACTTTGGCCCGGGGCTGTTGGCGGTGGCGCACCTGTGCACATTACTCACCCCTGACGTGGCTCTGGAAGTGCCCTTTATTGAGTTCGAGCGGCTGCTATACCCGGCACTGGCTTTTAAACCGAGCATGGAGCTGCCCCGTGGTGCCGGGTTGGGTTTCAGTCCGGATGTGCAGGTGATTGAAGATTATTGCGTAGACCGCGCGTTGATCGAGTAAGCCCTCAGTTGTACCCACTCATAAAAAAGGCCATATAAAAATGAAAGGCAAATACCGTTGGAGCATTGCAGGCTTGTTGTTCTTTGCCGGCATGCTTAATTATCTGGATCGTGCAGCGCTCTCGGTGGTCGCACCGCTGCTCAAAACCGAGTTGCATATTGATGACGCTCAAATGGGCTTTATCTTCAGCTCCTTTTTTATTGGTTACTGCGCGCTGTGCTTTATTGGCGGTTGGGCGGCGGACAAATACGGCCCCAAAAGGGTGTTTGCCTGGGCAGCAGGAAGCTGGTCGTTGTTCTGCGGTTTAACCGCAGTCATCACCGGTTACGTTCAGTTGTTGGTGTTTCGGGTGTTGTTCGGCATGGGCGAAGGGCCGATGGGCACCACGACCAACAAGGCGATTACCAACTGGTTTCCCCGAGAAGAAGCGGGCCGTGCATTGGGCTTTACCAATTGCGGTCAACCCTTGGGTGCGGCATTGGCGGGGCCGGTCGTGGGGTTGGTGGCCTTCAATTTTGGCTGGCGAGTCTCGTTTTTGGTCATCGCTGCGCTGGGAGCATTGTGGCTGGTGGCCTGGTTGATGATCTTCAAGGACACCCCCGAGCAACACCCTAAAGTCAGCGAGGCTGAGCGTGAATTGATTCGCTCCAGCCGTCAGGAGGTGCTGGTTGAGCATGTTGAGGAAGGTCGCAGCCTGGTCAGTTATATTTTCAGCGCCCCGGTGCTGGCCGTCGCGACGGCATTTTTCTGCTTTAACTACGTGCTGTATTTTTTCCTCACCTGGTTGCCAAGCTATTTGATGGACTACCAGCACCTGGATATCAAAAGCATGAGCATCGTCGGGATGGTGCCTTGGTTGGGCGCTGCGGTGGGATTTCTTGGGGGAGGTTTCCTGACTGACGCCTTGGCGAAAAAGCTCAATAACGTGATTCTGGCCCGCAAGATCATGCTCACAGTGGGGCTGGGGGTGGCGGCGATCTGTGTGCTGATCACCACCCAAGTGGCCTCATTGGGCATGGCCGTTGCCTGTATCACGGTGTCGAGCGTTTTCCTGTTTGTGACCCCGCAAATCTGCTGGGCTCTGATTCAGGACATCGTGCCCAAGAATCGGGTCGGCGGCACTGGGGGCTTTGTTCATCTGTTGGCGAATCTGGCGGGCATCATCGCGCCCTCGCTGACGGGGCTGGTTGTGCAGTATGGCGGTGGTTACAACGTGGCCTTTGTCATCTCGGCTGCTGTATGCGGCCTTGGCATGCTGGTGGTGGTACTGGCTGTGAGGGGAGCAAACCCACAAGGTCAGGTTTCAGCGATCATGACGGGCTAATCGCGCAGCGGTGCTGGCGCCTGGGCGCCCGCATCCGCGGTGTATTGCTGTAAGCCACTGCGACGTACCCCCGGGGCTGATCCCCCAGCAGTAACGATCAGCTCTGGGTGGGTGTCGTTTGTTCTGGCTCAGCTTCAACGGCCAGTTTTAAGCGGTCTGCTTTGCTGATGTATTTCACTTTGTTTTTTGGCGCCAGTTTGGCGCTGGCCTTTTTGGCGTGAGCTTTTAGAAGCTGAGTGATTTTTTTACGGCGATTCATGTGTGCTGTCCGGCATTGCTAAGGCTCAAATCATAACAGTTTGAAACATTGCCCCGTATTTGTATCGAGAGAAGGCAATGATCGTTAACCGCTCATTGCCTTCTCCTTGGTATTCACGCGCCAGCGGGCTGGTGATTTTGGCGAGCCAATACCTGCAGTGGTCAGGTGCAGGATACTTTTTCAGCCAAGCGTCCTGCGCGCAGCCACCCCACGACGACTGCGGCAATCAGAAAAAATCCCAGGTAACCGAACAACGGGTACACCTGCCCGACCAAACTGATAAAGCCCACCAGACTGCCAACAAACGCCAGAACCCCTGCGACTGCTGTGCCGATGCGAAATTGCCGGGTGCCAGCCGGTAGCAGTCTGGCCGAGAAGGAATATAGGGTGCCGACCGCCGTGTTCAAAATCATCAATAAGATGATCACAGCCATGATCAGGCCAAGGATCGGGGAGACTTCAGTGGCGATTGAAAGCATCGGCATCGGCAAGTCTGCCACGCTGTCCAGGCGCGATAATAATCCCAGGCTCATGACAAGCATTAGCAGCCCCAGTAGCCCCCCGCCTAGTAGTCCGCCCCAGACGGCCTGTTTCTCGGATTTAGCCGCGCCGCCCATGATCGCCAGAATAGGCACCCCGGCCACGATGTTATAAGACACGTACAGTAACGCCCCCAGCAACCAATGACTTGCGCCTGCTTCTTGTTGGCTTGCCAGCTGATTCAGGGCGCTCAGGCTCAGGTCGCGAGTAGCCACGCCATATAGCGCTACAGCCACTGCCGTGAGAATCAAGAACGGTGTCACCGCGCCGATCAGGCCAATGACCTTGTGCACATCCAGGCACACGATAGTGACCACGATCACTGTGACCGCCACGCTGCCGTAGAGGGCGGGAATGGCGAATTGCTGCTCCAGCAAGGCGCCGCCACCAGCCAGCATGACCACCGTCACCGCAAACATGAAGAAGGTGATCATGATGTCGACGCCGGCGCCCAGGTGGCGTCCACACAATGCATACACGACATCTTTATGTGACTGGGCTCGCAGCCGGCTGCCCATACCCGCCAGCGCCATGCCGAGGAACGTGAACAGCGCAGCGCTGACCACTGCGCCGAGCAATCCCCAAACACCGAAGTTAGCGAACATCAACAGCAACTCGCGGCCGGATGCAAACCCGGCGCCGACGATTACACCGACGAATGCGCCGGCTATTTTCACGCTGTCTTTCATGCGATTGCCCTTGAGTTGTTTTTGTGGGGACTTGCAGCGCCACGGGCCATCGCAATGGCAAATGGGCAAAGAGGATTAGCGCGTGCCGACCCACGCCTGGACTTCGATTTCCACATCGACCCCCAGCGCCAGTTGCGCACCGACGGTGGAGCGCACCGGGAAGCCATTCTGGAAGTGACGCTTGTAAACTTCGTTGAAACCAGCGAAATGCTTCATGTCCGATAGCCATACCGTGGTCTTGACCACTTGATCAAACCCCGCGCCGCACTCGACCAGGGTTTCTCCGATACGCGCCATTGCCGCTTCGGTTTGCTCACCGATGTCGCCATGCACGACCTCGCCCTGGGGGTTCATGGGGATTTGGCCGGACAGAAAGAGGAAATCACCCACCCGGATCGCTTTGGAAAACGGGTAAGGCAGGTGGCTAGGGAATCGCTGAAGATGGTCAGACATGGTGATGAGCCTCGGTTAGAAAGAATGGTTAACGCAGTCGGGCAGGGGCCATGCGCTGCGGGTCGACCCCGTGTTCGCGCAGGGTTTGCGGCAGGGGTTGATTGAGCAGTTGGGCGCACGCCAGTTGCGAAACCCCAGCCGCAGACTGGATGCCGTAGCCGCCTTGTGCGGCCAGCCAGAAGAAACCTTCGCAGTGATTGTCCCAACCCACTACCAGATCGCCGTCGGAAACGAATGAGCGCAGCCCCGCCCATGTGTGTCGAGGCCGGCGGATAGATAAGGTGGTGGCGGCTTCGATGTGGAAAATTCCGGTGGCAATGTCCAGCTCTTCGGGCATTACATCGTGTGGCACCACGGGGTCGGCATTGGCGGGGGAACCCAGGAGCTGACCGGCATCGGGCTTAAAGTAGAAGCTCTCGTCGATCCCTATGACGGCCGGCCAGCGCGAGAAATCCACTCCTTCAGGCCCGTCGAAAGTAAAAGCACTTCGCCGACAAGGCAGTAAGCCCACGGGTTTGACGCCACACAGCACGGCCACTTGGTCGGCCCAGGCACCTGCGGCATTGACCAGATTACGCGCCCGTATTTGACGGCCATCGTCCAGGGTCAATTGCCAGTGATCGTTGGCCCGGATAGCGCCAGTCAGTTGTGCATTGCACTGCAACACACCGCCGCTACGGCTCATGCCCCGCAAAAAGCCTTGATGCAGCGCATCTACATCCAGGTCTCGGGCCTCGGTTTCCAGCATCGCGCCGACGACGGCTTCCGGGCGCAGGCACGGAACCCACTCCAATGCTTGGGCGGTATCAATCAATGACACCTTGCCTGCTCGGGCTTTGCTGGCTTGGTAAGCCTTGTCCAATAAGTCGCGTTGTTCTGCGCCGGCAATATATAAACAGCCGCGTGGCTCCAGCAGGGCGTGCTCAGTAAAGGCGGCCGGTGGCTGTTCATAAAAACCCCGGCTGGCGCGGGTCAATGCCTGGACTTGCGGCGTTCCGTAATTTTCCATAAACATCGCAGCGGAACGACCGGTGGAGTGATAACCCGGCTGGCTTTCGCGCTCCAACACCACAACACGGGCATGGGCTGCCAGGCGATACGCCACTGAGGCTCCCGCGATACCGGCGCCGATTACGGCGAAATCGAAACACTCGCTGTCATGCATGCCAACTATTTCCTTCGGGTAGGGGGGCAAGAAGAAGATTACGGGTAGGCGCTTAAATTCTCATATGAGAGAAATGTAAGATATGAGAATTATCCAGTCAACCCTTATCCCTAGGTCATGCGGCCCGCGCCGGTTCGGCTATATACTGTGCGGCTATTTTTACCCTGGAGAGTTCGTATGAGTTCTGATCGAAACTCGTCCGCTTCGGGCCATCAGGCCCAGCCACCGATAGATCGCACGCAAGTCGGTGCGCGATTGCGCGATATCCGTAAACATCAGAAATTAACGCTCAAGCAATTGTCCGAGCGCTGCGGCGTAGCGTTGTCGACCTTATCGAAAATGGAACTGGCGCAAGTGTCGGTCAGTTACGAAAAGCTCGCCGCAGCGGCACGTGCCCTGGGTGTTGATATTGCTCAGCTCTTCAGCCCGATTCAGCTGGCGCCAGGGGCCGCACAGCCGACAGTGGTCTGCTCGACCATCGACAGCGCGGCGGGTTACAGCACGGGGACTTACGACTATTACCCGATGGCGGGGGATTTTCCGGCTCGCACGATGACGCCCATGTATGCGCGGATCAGTGCCCGGGATATGACGCAATTCGAGGACTTCATCCGTCATCCCGGGCAAGAGTTTGCCGTTGTCCTTGCCGGGCGAGTGCGCATTCAATTCGAAACCGGAGAGTCAGTCAGCATCGGTAACCGTGAAACGGCTTATTTCAACAGCGCCATTGGCCATATTTACCTGTCAGAAAGTGACGACGGGGCTGACGCTGAAGTGATGGTGGTGATGTCAGACATTCGTGAACATTAAGGATTTGCTGTGAATCAACACACCTTGTCCATGCGCCTTGAGCGGGTGGCGGCACATATGCCAGCCGGTGCGCGGTTAGCAGATATCGGCTCGGATCACGGCTATTTGCCGGTGGCCTTAATGCGCCGGGGACTGATTGCGGCGGCGGTGGCAGGGGAGGTGGCTTTGACGCCGTTTCACGCAGCGCAGCGCACCGTGCGCGACAACGGTCTCGAAAAGCAGATCACTGTGCGCAGGGCCAACGGTCTTGAGGCGATTGAGCCGCAAGACGACATTACGGCGATCAGTCTGTGCGGCATGGGCGGTGAAACTATCCGCGACATCCTTGAAAACGGCAAAGCGCGTCTGAGCGGCCAAGAGCGTTTGATCCTGCAGCCCAACGGCGGCGAGCAGCCTTTGCGCCAATGGTTGATGGAAAACAGTTACCGCATCGTTAGCGAAGAACTGCTCAGTGAGAACAGCTTCTACTACGAAATCATCGTCGCCGAGCGTGCCGGGCCGGTGGTGTATAGCGCCGAGGAGTTGTACTTCGGGCCCTTGCAGATGCAGGCGCGTAGCCCTGTGTTTCTGAGCAAGTGGCAGCGCATATTGCGCCATAAACAGCAGACCCTGGCGCAGTTCGCCAAGGCGCGGCAGGCCGTGCCAGACGTGAAAGTGCACGAGGTTGCTCAACAGGCCCGGTGGATTACTGAACTGTTGGGCTGAAATCGATGCCGGGTGCGCAACCGACCGTGCCCTGGTCAGCGATTCAAGCTTGGGGTCTGTGCGCGCCCATGCCGGCGCTCGCGGAACACTTCGTTTAATGAATTATTTGTTAGTTGTCCCGATACTGGCCCGAGACGACGATAGCGAATATTCATCCACACACGAGGCAACCCCGTCCCATGCAGCCACTAAGACACTCGCCCCGGCATTTCTCCATTCAGCGGTTAGGCCTGAGCACGGCGGGGGTTATCGCACTCACCTTTGCCGCCTTGAGTGGTGCTCAAGCGGCCCCCTCCGGGACCGACACCATCAAGGCGTTCAAACTCTGTACGGGGGCTGATAAAGCCTCGCATGTGGTGGAGGGCACCATTGACCAGAACATGCGCAATGACGTGACCTCGATTCACTTCAAGCAGACCCCGGCGCATGCGGCCTATGACTGGCACAACGACCCCGAGCCGCAATACGTCATCACATTATCGGGCACGTTGGCATTCGAGACGCGCGGCGGTGAGACATTCACCTTGCACCCGGGTGAGGTGCTGGTGGCCGAAGACAATACCGGCTCAGGCCATCGCTGGAAGATGGTCGACGACCAGCCATGGCGTCGTGGCTATGTGGTGCTGAAACCGGGCGCGCAGGACTCGTTTGTGCCGAAAGACCCCGCGGCCGCAAAAGTCTGCATAGCGCCTTGAACACAGGGGGCAATGGTTTGGGATTTTACGATTGGTAAAAACTTCCAGCGCGACGACAGTCGCGTTGGCTCATAGGCTGCTTCTTTTCAAGCCGTGGGGATTTTCCAATGCTAACTCGCCTTATTACCTGCTCACTCCTGGTTTCACTCGCTTCACAGGCAGCGGCCAACTGCGACGTGCCGGCTTCACTGGTGGGTAAAACCATGATCAATGTGGCCGACCCTCACTACTCCCCCAGTAACCCTAACGCCGGTAATTTGCTGCGGTTGAAGCTGGATGAGGGGCGTTACCAGCTCGAAGTGCTGGGCACGGAGGTGATGTCCAGCGGTGACTATGTGTATCGCAAATATGCCCATGACCTGGGGCAGTTGGTCATGCAGGAGGTCTATCAAGGCGAGCCTGTGCATTACACCCTGACACTGGTGTGTGAGACCGGCCGGCGAGGCACCTTTGTGTTCAGTCAGCAATCGGGGCCGATCAAGCCCGATATTCGACAAAATACCGGGCGCTATAACCTGTCGCACTGAGTGCCGGACGATTCAGGCGTTTGATCCGTTTATAGCGTCCACTTGAGCGAAAACATCACGTTACGCGGATCACCATAGGTCCCGCTGCCACTGGCTGTGGGGATGCCTTGCCAGTATTTTTGGTCAAGCACGTTATTGAGGTTAACCCGTGCATCCCAGTGCTCATCCAGTCGATACCCTGCCATGAGGCCAACCACCCCGTAGGCACCTTGCTCTGCATGGCCATTGCCGACCCGACCATAGGTCTTGCTTTGAGCCAGTACGTCCGCACCGATGCGGGCTTTGTGCAAGTTGCCTTGCAAGTGGTAAGTGGTCGCGGCCTTGAACAGATGCTTGGGTTGGTTGGGAGCGAACAGGTTACCTTTGTCAAACGCCTTGTCTTTGACGTACTGGCTCAGTACCAGTGTGTAAGCGGCTGAAGCTTGCCAGTCCGGGGTGAGGGCGCCACTGATCTCTGCATCCAGGCCCCGGCTTCGCACTTCGCCTGCGGCCTCGTAGCAGGTGCGGTTGGTTGCAAGGCAGTTGGCGGGCTGGGTATCAAGCGCATAAGCGCGGTTTTCCTGAGTCATGTCGAACAGCGCCAGCGAGGCATTTAGCTCGCCGTCGAAGTATTCGCCCTTGATGCCCACTTCATAGCTTTCACCGGTCATGGGTTGGAGCACGGAACCCGCGACATCCTGTTGCGTTTGTGGTTTGAATATTTCGGTGTAGCTGGCGTAGACCGAGTAAGTCTCGTTAAGGTCGTAGATAACCCCTGCGTAAGGCGTGACTTGCTGGGTGACTTTATAGTCCCCTGCGCCTGAACGGTTGTCGTAGTCGTACCAGCTCAGCCGGGTGCCGATAATCACGTGCAGCGGGTCAAAGGGGTTGAAACGTGCTGCCGCATAAATGCCTTCTTCGGTCGCCGTATTCTGGCTTTGATACGGGGTGCGATCGGCAATGTCCGGCTTGGGAATGACGCCGGGATCGAAGTTGTAGATGTCTATGGGAATGGCCTTGGACCAGAACCCCCCTTTTTGATCGAACTTTTCCTGACGACGGCTCGCGCCTACCGTCAACTCATGTTCGCGCCCAAACAATTGGAAGGGGCCGGAAAGAGAACCGTCCAGGTTGGTCTGTACATCGGTGGTGTCATATTGCCCCGATGATTGGGCAAACCCGCCGCCTTTGACCGCACTCAAGTAGCTGGAAAAGGTATTGGATTCGGCCCACACCTTGGCGAAGGCCAGTCTTGAGGTCCAGCCGTTGTCGAAGCGCGTGGTGAGGTCGGTGAACAGGGTTACGTTGTCGCGGTCCCAGTACGCCCAGTCATTGCTCAAGAAGGTTGAACGCGGCAGGTGCAGGTATTCGCCATTCGGGCCTGCGGGCAGGCTCCCCCAGTCCGAGGTGGCATCGTCTCGCTGCTTGGAGGCGCCAAGGGTCCAGGTTGTGGCGTCGCTCAGGTCGGCCTCGACAACACCATAAAAAGTCTGCCGCTGTTTCGCGCGCACATCGATATAACTTTTATCGTCCTCATAAGCCGCCACGATTCGACCGCGCAGGGTGCCTGACTCGTTGAGCCTGTTAGACGCATCGACCTGCGTGCGATAACGGTCCCAACTGCCTGCGCTGGTGGTGATGCTGACCTGCGGCGTGGCGGTAGGGCGTTTGCGCACCAGATTAAGCGTTGCAGAGGGGCTGCCAGCGCCGGTCATCAGTCCAGTGGCACCGCGCACGACCTCCACACGGTCGTACATCGCCAGATCTGCCCCGGCGACCGTATCGAGCGTGAAGGAACTGAGTGTGGTGGGCAGCCCGTCGTACATAAGGTTGTCGATGCTGAAACCGCGCGCCAAAAACTGTTGGCGGTCGCCGCCGAACTTGCGCAGGGTGATACCGGGCGCGTACTTGACCACATCGTTAAGGTCATTCATGCCCTGATCATCCATGCGTTGGCGGGTGATCACACTGACCGATTGTGGGGTTTCGCGGATTGACAGCGGCAGGCCGACCGCTGTGCTCATGGCCCCCGTGGTGAATGAACCACTGCCCTCGGTGGTGGCTGTTCCCGCAACGCCGCTTTCGGCGTTGATCTTCACCTCACCGAGTGTCAATGGGCTTGGCGTGTCTTGGGCCGCCAGAGCGGCCGCAGAGAAACTCAGTGCCAGAGCACCTGTCAACGAAGAGGTAAAGGGAAAGAGCATCGCGCAGGCCTGCAAAGGGAAACGAGGGAAGGGCGATACTAGAGACTTATTCGCGCATGTAAATAGTAATTGTTGCCATTTGCGCAAGATTTGCATTTGCGCTGGAAGGGCTTTCGTTCTTCTTCTATGGGCGTCTGTGTGGGCAGGCAGGGGGAACGCCAATATCCGAGTGGGGTCTACCGGTGGTCTATGCTCCAGAGCCACACCTGCCGGTGGGCTCTTCGGCGGGATCAGACCCGAAACTCAGGAGGCTAACGATGAGCAAGAAGATACTCGTGGTACTGACCAGTGTTGAAAAATACCCCGACCTTAAGCGGCCCACGGGCTTGTGGCTGGGCGAAGCGGTGCATTTTGTGCAGAAGGTCGAAGCGGCCGGGTATGAGGTCGATTACGTCAGTCCGCAAGGTGGCTACACGCCCATCGATCCGCACAGCCTGGCCGAAGACATGACGTCTGAAATGGATTGGGAGTGGTATCACAACAAAGCCTTCATGAATCGCCTGGGCGCGACGCTGCGGCCTGATCAGGTCAAGCCGGACGACTACGTGGCGATCTATTACGCTGGCGGTCATGGCGTGATCTGGGATTTCCCGGATAACGAACCGTTGCAGGCGCTGAGTCGACATATTTACGAAAAGGGCGGTGTGGTTTCGTCGGTGTGCCATGGCGCTGTCGGTTTGCTCAATATCACACTCTCCGACGGCCAATTGCTGATCAAGGACAAGCGGGTAACCGGGTTCTCCAACGAAGAGGAAGCGTTGGTGGGGCTGGATAAAGTGGTGCCCTATTTGACCGAAACAGAGTTGGTCAAACGCGGCGCTCACTATCAAAAAGCCGATAAGCCGTGGGCCCCGTTTGCCCTTGAAGACCAGTGCTTGGTGACGGGCCAGAATCCTGCTTCGGGTGGCGCCGTGGCTGACCTCGTATTGGCAACCCTTTCATAAATCTGCATTCCCTTTGTCTGATGCCGACGACGTCTGTCGGCATCAGCGACCCTCAAGCCTTCGTCCACACCACATTAAACTTTTGAATCGCCTGCATATTCTGTAGCCTTGCGCGCGCAATAGATCATCCGTGCCTGATAACACACACTCTCCCGGCCGGACTCGAAAGGTCCAGAGCCGGTGGTACACTCGACTTTCGCGCACTAGCGCTTGCAGGTCTTGCGAACATGACGCAAATTTCTGAACGACTTCTGGTTCAAGCCCATCTGGATGCCAAGCAACCCAAACCGTTGACTGAGGCTCAAGAGGCCACACTGCGCGCTGCGATTGCGGCTGAACTTAAAGCCCGCGACGCGGTGCTGGTGGCCCACTTTTACTGTGACCCGGTGATTCAGGCCCTGGCCGAAGAGACGGGCGGTTGTGTGTCCGATTCCCTTGAGATGGCGCGTTTCGGTGCGGCGCATTCGGCCAAGACGATTCTGGTGGCCGGTGTGCGTTTTATGGGTGAGACGGCGAAGATCCTGACCCCTGAAAAACGCATTCTGATGCCGACCCTCGAAGCTACGTGCTCGCTGGATCTGGGGTGCCCGGTCAAAGAGTTTTCGGCTTTTTGCGACCAGCACCCTGAGCGCACGGTGGTGGTGTATGCCAATACGTCGGCGGCGGTTAAAGCGCGTGCTGATTGGGTAGTGACTTCAAGCTGTGCACTGGAAATCGTCGAAAGCCTGATGGACAACGGTGAAACCATCATCTGGGGCCCGGACAAGCATTTGGGCCGTTACATCCAGCGTCAGACGGGCGCCGACATGCTGCTGTGGGATGGCGCGTGCATCGTCCATGAAGAGTTCAAGTCCAAGCAGCTTGAAGACATGAAGGCGTTGTACCCTGATGCTGCGATTCTGGTGCACCCGGAGTCACCGGAGGCGGTCATTGATCTGGCTGATGCGGTGGGTTCGACCAGTCAGTTGATCGCAGCGGCGCAAAACCTGCCGAACAAGACGTTTATCGTGGCCACGGATCGCGGCATTTTTTACAAAATGCAGCAGCTGTGCCCGGACAAGGTGTTTATTGAAGCGCCCACGGCCGGTAATGGCGCAGCGTGCCGCAGTTGCGCGCATTGCCCGTGGATGGCCATGAATACCCTTGAGCGCACGCTTGAGTGTCTGCAGCAGGGGACAAACGAGATATTTGTCGATCCGGCCTTGGTGCCGAATGCTGTGCGACCCCTTAAACGGATGTTGGACTTTACCCAGGCTGCTCGTTTGAAACTGGCGGGGAATGCCTGAGCCCCAACCCTCTCCCAAAGGGAGAGGGGGCTTAAGATCGACACTAATCAGTTCCCTCTCCCAAAGGTAGAGGGGGCTTAAGATCAACACTAATCGGTTCCCTCTCCCTTTGGGAGAGGGCTAGGGTGAGGGGCTTTCCAGTCAGTTCATCATTTCTTTGAGCGCCCGCTCCTGATCCATCAGCTCGCGCTTGCGCGCATCCAGCCTTGCTGACAGCTGGAAGTTGTTCGTCAGCTTCTGGGCATAATCCAGTTGTTGAATGGCCTGTCGGTAATCCCCTACCAACGCAAAATATTCTGCCCGCGCCTGATGCAAGCCAATAATGTTGCCCGACAAACCTCGTGTTTCAGCCACCGAGTACCAGACATCCGGGTCGTCGGGACGGCTTTTGAGCAGGGCTTCCAGCGCCTTGTCCGCTTCCTTCGGTTTGTTTTGCTTGAGCAACAGATCTACGCGCATCTGGTTGAGCGGGTAATTGCCCGGATACAACGTACGCATGCGATCAACCCGTTGCTGAGCTTCATCCAGTCGGTTGTTGGCCATGTCCAGCTCGATTTGCGCCAGGTTGTAGGTGATGTCGTTGGGCGACTTGTCCAACAGCACCTTTAGATTGGCGCGCGCATCGTTGAACTGGCTGCCTTTTATTTGGGCGATCGCCAGACCATAACGGGCAACATCGTTCTTCGGATTTTCGTCCAGCTGCTGGCGAAAGCGCTTGGCCGCAATGCCGGGTGTTTCTTCGTAATTGAGCTGCACGCGTGCGCGAATCAACTGGTAACGCAGGCTGTCTTCCGTACCGCCGGGCCGGGCTTGCTCAGCACGGTTGCGGGTGTCGGCGATACGCGATTCGGTTACCGGGTGAGTCAGCAGGAACTCGGGCGGCCTTGAATCAAAACGATATTGACGCATCAAGCGCTCAAACATGGTGGGCATGGAACGCGGGTCGTAGCCGGCTTTTTCCAGATTGAGCAGGCCGATGCGGTCGGCCTCTTGTTCATTTTGTCGCGAGAAACGCCGTTGCTCTTGCAGGGCTGCGGCCTGAGTGCTGGCAATAGCGGCAATGCCGGCGTCACCTGCACCTGCAGCGGCGGCCACGATCCCGGCCAGCAGGGCGGCCATCATCGGCAGCTGCATGCGTTGTTGGGCTTCCACGCCGCGCGCGAAGTGACGTTGTGATAAGTGAGCCAATTCGTGAGCCAGTACCGAGGCGTATTCACCTTCGGTTTGAGCATTGAGAAACAACCCGCCGTTGACCCCGATGATTCCGCCCGGTGCGGCAAAGGCGTTGAGCTGCGGGCTGTTGATCAGAATGAACTCAAGACGGCGGTCTTGTACTTGACTGGTTTCAACCAGCTTATAAACGCTGGTTTCAACGTAATCCTTGAGCTGCGGATCGTTGAGTTGTGACACCTGCCCGCGCAGCATGCTCAACCATGCGCGGCCCAGTTGGTACTCTTGTTGTGGGGAGACAACGGACGAGCTGGCGTCACCCAGAGACGGTAAATCGTCGGCGAAACTCGGTGATGCGAGCAGGCAAGCGAGCGTCAACAAGGTCGGGCGCAGAAAAGTCATGCACAAAGCTCTGGTCGGTAAAGCGCTTACTGTAGCTGCACACGTGGCTGGCGACCAGTAGCGGCTCGGCTTGGGGTATTCTAGCCGGCCGCAAAAGGCCCACTTCAGAGGAATCCTTCATGAATGAAACCTTCGCCCATGACGTTGAGCTGGATACGTCAGGCTTGAACTGCCCGTTGCCATTGCTCAAAGCCAAGATGACCCTGAACAAAATGCTCAGTGGTCAGACGCTTAAAGTCATCGCTACCGACGCAGGCTCTGTGCGCGACTTTCGTACGTTCGTGCGTTTGGCCGGGCATGAGATGTTGCATGAACATGTCGATGCCGGCACTTATCGTTATTGGCTGCGAAAGGCTTGAAGCCTGCGCAGCGTTCTTCTGAGGAAAACTGATGTTCAAAGTGCTACGTGGTTGGGTTCAGCGCTACTTTTCAGATGAGGAGGCCGTGGTGCTGGCGGTACTTCTGGTGCTGGCCTTCACCGCTGTACTGACTTTGGGTGGCATGTTGGCGCCGGTTTTGGCAGGTATGGTACTGGCCTATTTGATGCAGGGGCTGGTGGTTGCGCTGGAGCGCCTGCGAGTGCCCGCAGCGGCGGCTGTCGGGTTGGTGTTTGCGCTGTTTATGGGGTTGTTGCTGGTGTTTCTGGTGGTGGTGTTGCCGTTGCTGTGGCACCAGTTGATCACGCTGTTCAACGAGCTGCCTGGCATGCTTGCCAAGTGGCAGTCGCTGTTACTGCTGTTGCCGGAGCGCTACCCGCATTTGGTATCGGATGAACAAGTCCTGCAAGCCATCGAAGTGGCCCGCAGCGAAATAGGAAAATTCGGTCAATTGGCCCTTACCTTTTCCCTGTCCAGCTTGCCACTGTTGGTCAACATCATGATCTATTTGGTGCTGGTGCCGATTCTGGTGTTTTTCTTTCTTAAAGACCGCTCACTGATTGGTCGTTGGGCGCGGGGTTACTTGCCTCGTGAGCGGGCGCTGATTACCCGTGTCGCCGAAGAAATGAACCGCCAGATTGCCAACTACATTCGCGGCAAGGTCATCGAAATCTTTATTTGCGGCGGTGTGACCTACATCGCTTTCGTGACGATGGGGCTTAATTACGCGGCTTTGCTGGCATTGCTGGTGGGGGTTTCAGTGGTGGTGCCCTATGTGGGTGCGGTGGTCGTCACGGTGCCGGTGCTGTTGATCGCGCTGTTTCAGTGGGGCTGGAGCGATCAGTTCATTTACCTGATGGCGGTGTACGGGATCATTCAGACCCTGGATGGCAACGTGCTGGTGCCGTTGTTGTTCTCCGAGGCAGTGAGCCTGCACCCGGTGGCAATCATTTGCGCCGTGCTGTTGTTTGGCGGGTTGTGGGGCTTCTGGGGGGTGTTTTTTGCAATCCCGCTGGCGACCTTGTTCAAGGCCGTACTCGACGCCTGGCCGCGTGAGCAGCAAGCGGTCGCGCCGCTGCTGTGAGTCACTGAACGCCAGACATGAAAAAGCCCCGGACTTCGCAGCCGGGGCTTTTTCGTTACAGCATCAACTTACGCTTGAATAACCGGGATATTGGCATTGGCTGCCGCTTCACGGAATTCGGCGATCTGATCAAAGCTCAGGTAGCGGTATACGTCCGCTGCCATGGTGTTGATCTCTGCCGCGTAGGCCATGTATTCCTCAACGGAAGGCAGGCGACCCAGGATCGAGGCAACCGACGCCAACTCAGCCGAAGCCAGGTAAACGTTCGCGCCGTCACCCAGACGGTTCGGGAAGTTACGGGTCGACGTCGACACAACAGTCGAGTTCGGTTCTACACGTGCCTGGTTACCCATGCACAGCGAGCAACCTGGCATTTCCATGCGAGCGCCCGCTTTGCCGTAGATGCCGTAGTAGCCTTCTTCGGTCAGTTGGTGAGCGTCCATCTTGGTCGGAGGCGATAGCCACAGACGAGTTGGCAGCTGACCTTTGACCTTGTCCAGCAACTTGCCGGCAGCGCGGAAGTGGCCGATGTTGGTCATGCACGAACCGATAAACACTTCGTCGATCTTCTCACCGGCAACGGTGGAGAGCAGACGGGCGTCATCCGGGTCGTTTGGCGCGCAGAGCACTGGCTCGTTGATGTCAGCCAGATCGATTTCGATGATGTGCGCGTATTCGGCGTCAGCATCGGCTTCCATCAGTTCAGGATTGGCAATCCAGGCTTCCATCGCTTGAGCGCGGCGCTCAAGGGTACGTGCATCGCCGTAACCTTCACCGATCATCCAGCGCAGCAGGGTGATGTTGGAGTTCAGGTATTCGGTGATCGATTCTTTGGACAACTTGATGGTGCAGCCAGCAGCGGAACGTTCTGCCGAGGCGTCGGACAGTTCGAACGCTTGCTCGATGCTCAGGTTGTTCAGACCTTCGATTTCCAGGATGCGACCCGAGAACTCGTTGATCTTGCCTTTCTTCTCTACCGTCAGCAGGCCTTTCTGGATGGCGACGTAAGGAATGGCATGAACCAGGTCACGCAGGGTGATGCCCGGCTGCATTTCGCCTTTGAAGCGAACCAGAACCGATTCCGGCATGTCCAGTGGCATTACACCAGTGGCTGCGGCGAATGCCACCAGACCCGAACCTGCAGGGAACGAAATGCCCATTGGGAAGCGGGTGTGCGAGTCACCACCCGTACCGACGGTGTCCGGCAGCAGCATGCGGTTCAGCCAGCTGTGGATGATGCCGTCGCCCGGACGCAGGGAAACGCCGCCACGGGTCATGATGAAGTCAGGCAGGGTGTGGTGGGTGGTCACGTCGATCGGCTTTGGATAGGCCGCGGTGTGGCAGAACGACTGCATCACCAGATCAGCGGAGAAGCCCAGGCACGCCAGGTCTTTCAGTTCATCACGGGTCATTGGACCGGTGGTGTCCTGAGAACCTACGGTGGTCATCTTCGGTTCGCAGTAAGTGCCCGGACGTACGCCGGTAACGCCGCAAGCCTTGCCCACCATCTTCTGCGCCAGGGTGAAACCCTTGGTGCTTTCGATCGGTGCTTCCGGCTTTTTGAACAGGTCGGATGGGCCAAGGCCCAGTTCAGCGCGAGCCTTCTCGGTCAGACCACGGCCGATGATCAGCGGAATACGGCCGCCAGCGCGAACTTCATCCAACAGAACCGGAGTTTTCAGTTCGAAGGTGGTGATGACTTCGTCAGTACCGTGCTTGCAGACCTTGCCAGCGTGCGGGTACAGGTCGATCACGTCGCCCATGTTGATGTTGGAAACATCGAATTCGATTGGCAGTGCGCCGGCATCTTCCATCGTGTTGTAGAAGATCGGAGCGATTTTGCTGCCGAAGCAGAAACCGCCAGCGCGCTTGTTCGGCACGTAAGGCACGTCGTCGCCGAAGAACCACAGTACGGAGTTGGTAGCCGATTTACGCGACGAACCGGTACCTACTACGTCACCGACGTAAGCGATAGGGAAGCCTTGACCGCGCATTTCTTCAATTTGCTTCATCGGGCCGATGGAGCCTTGCACGTCCGGCACGATACCGTCGCGGGCCATTTTCAGCATGGCCAGGGCGTGCAGCGGGATGTCAGGGCGCGACCAAGCGTCTGGAGCAGGCGACAGGTCGTCGGTGTTGGTTTCGCCGGTGACCTTGAATACGCGCAGGCTGATTTTGTCGGCCAGGGTCGGACGGTTCTTGAACCACTCGCCGTCAGCCCAGGACTGCACAACTGCTTTGGCGTGCGGGTTGCCGTTTTTGGCTTTTTCAGCAACGTCGTGGAAGGCGTCGAACATCAGCAGGGTGTGCTTGAGTTGCGTTGCGGCAACCGGAGCCAGCTCTGCGTCGTCCAGCATCTCGACCAGAGTCACGATGTTGTAGCCGCCTTGCATGGTGCCCAGCAGCTCAACAGCGCGCTTTTTGTCGATCAGGGGGGAAGTCACTTCGCCTTTGGCGAGGGCGGACAGGAAGCCGGCCTTCACGTAGGCAGCTTCGTCAACACCAGGTGGAACGCGGTTGGTGATCAGGTCAACGAGGAACGCTTCTTCGCCAGCTGGCGGGTTTTTCAGCAGCTCGACCAGGCCTGCGGTTTGTTCGGCGTTAAGCGGCTGGGGAACGATACCCAGGGCTGCACGCTCTTCGATATGTTTGCGGTAGGCTTCAAGCACAGTTATTACCCTCATCATTGGTCCCAAATGGGTGTCCGGGACGCTCATCCAGGAATGCCAAGTTCTCATGCGCTGCGGGGCTTTTTGAGCCGCTTAGCCAGAGTTTCAAGGATTCCCAACAGAAGCTGTTTTCAAAGTTTTACGCCTTCGGAACGGGGAGGTGATGCAGGTTGGTGTGGGCATTTGCATGACAAAGGCCCATCACCAACACCGTTCTTGGGGATCAACTGTGCTCGTGACGCTTTGAAAACAGCTTCCAACGGACATTGGCGCCTTAAAAGGCAGGCTGATTCTACGGTAAAAACTTGTTAAAGGTAAGTTAGGCCCTGAAGGTTGAGGGGTGATATGCGTTAGACAAAGGGCTAACATGGGCGCCTGTTTCGTTCTCAAGTGCTCTATTGCGCCATGTCCAATCAAACCATCAAGACTCCCTGCATCGGCCTGTGCTCAACGGTTTATGGCGATCTCGTGTGCCGTGGTTGCAAACGTTTCCATCATGAAGTGATCCATTGGAATGGCTACAACGATGAGCAAAAGCGCGCTGTCTGGCTGAGGCTTGAGCAACTGTTGGTGCAGGTCATGGCGGGTAAGGTGGAAGTCTTCGACCCGGCCGCGCTGCGTGACCAGTTGGTGATGCGTAAAATCCGTTTTGTACCGCATCAGTCGGAATATTGCTGGGCATATCAATTGATTGCCCGCGGGGCACGGGTGATCAACCAGTTGGAAATGTACGGCATGGTGTTGTTGCCTGAGTTCCGCGGTTGGCCCTTGCCTGAGCTTCGGGACGCCATCGATCGGGAATTTTTCCTCCTGTCCGAAGCTCACTACGAACGCTATATCGCACCGGGTTTCCTGCGCGATGTGATGGGCGAATAGCGCCTCTTTCGGGCACGCTGGCGCCGTCGCAGTTGCTCAGCGCAACTGCGACGCGATCGGTGTGTCGCTGCGCAATCAGATTTTTGCGTTCAGCTCAGCTTCCAGCTGCTGAATTCTGTCCTGCGGTTTAATCACCAGAACGTCAGTTTCGACCGCATCGATTACTGCTTCGGCCGTATTGCCAATCAGCGCGCCGGACAGACCCGTGCGGGCGACAGTCCCCAAAACGGTCACGACTGCATTCAGTTTCTCGGCCAGCAGCGGAATAATGACGTCAGGCGGGCCTTGTTCTATGTGCAGGCGACTGTCACTGATGTCGCTGGTGCTCTGAAATTCTTTGCAGGCTGCGCGATAACTCGCTTCATAGTCGGTGACGATGGGGTAGACAGCATCGACCGTGGCCAGCATGGGGGGTGGAAAAGCGCTGACCACATGCAGTTCGCCTTTGATGAGGCTGGCAATATTGAAACCGCTGTCGACAATGCTTTCGTGCAGTTGCCGGTGCTCGGGCTCGGTATTGCCCACGTCCACTGCGGCCAATACCACGCCACCTTCCCAGGCTCTGCTGTGTTTGGCTATCAGTACCGGGCATGGGCACATACGCAGCAGTTTCCAGTCTTCTGGCGTCAATAGCAGGGCTTTGATCGGATTTTCGGGAAGGTGTTGCTTGATGACCAGCCCGCAATTAAGGGCTTGCTGGATATTGATGATGGTTTCGTGCTCGCTACCGTGCCAGGCGCATTCAGTGCTGACACTGTAACCGCTCTCCACCAACCCTTTCTGAAGCAGGCTTAACAGCGCCAGATGATCGTTATCTTTGTCACATATCAGCAAGTGAATATGGGCTTTGGTCTTGTCGGCGATCTGTTTGGCGCGTTTGAGGGCCGGGCTGTCATTGTGCTTGGGGTCTATCACCACTAGCAGCTTGCGAGTGTTTTGCATGACCTATAACTCCGTCAAGAATGAAGGTGCAGGCGCTCACTATAGTTGTTCGGTGCAAAATGCCATGTTGATGCAGGTCAAATCTGGCGGTTGGTGCCGCGCACCATGCCCCCGTATAATCAGCCGCTTTTGCCACGCCTCTCTCCCGCCTTAGTGAGCCTCATGTCTGCGATTCCTCAAAACACTGCCTGTCTGCTATGCAACCCCCAATGGACAGGAGTGTGCGCATGAACCTTCCTGAAATTCATGAGTTTTTGGGTTGCCGCACGCCGGATGGCTGGATTCAGGCTGCGCTGGCTGATCAGGAAACCATGCTGATCGATCATAAGAACTGCGAATTCAAGGCGGCCAGTACAGCCTTGAGCCTGATTGCCAAATACCACTCGCATGCGGATCTGATCAATATGATGTCGCGTCTGGCTCGTGAAGAGTTGGTGCACCATGAGCAGGTCATGCGGTTGATGAAGAAGCGCAAAATTGAACTGCGCCAATTGTCGGCAGGCCGTTATGCCTCGGGTTTGCGCAAGGTGGTGCGTAACCATGAACCGGTCAAACTGGTTGATACCCTGGTAGTTGGGGCATTCATCGAAGCGCGCAGTTGCGAGCGTTTCGAAGCACTGGTGCCACATTTGGATGAAGAACTCGGCACGTTCTATTTCGGCTTGCTCAAAAGTGAAGCCCGACATTTTCAGGGTTATCTGAAACTGGCCTATCAGTACGGTGACGCCAAGGACATAGCTCTCGTGATCGAGCGCGTGAGGGCTGCCGAGCAAGAACTGATTGAATCCCCCGATGTGGAATTCCGTTTCCACAGTGGCGTGCCCACTGCCGCTTAACCTCGCGTAGCAGCTGCCGTAGGCTGCGTCCGGTTGCGAAACAATCGCCTAACCCGAATTCACGAAGGCTACTTCGAACGTAGCCTTCGGCGGCTATGCATTGATCCCCATTCCCCGAATTCGTAATCAAATAGATAGCAAGCTAATGTTCGCCTTGACATTAACTGCCTAAGCAGTAATATCTTGAAACATTACTCTCAGGGCAGCGTTCTGGTGACCCGATGAAGCACTTTCATCCCGATAATTTTCAAAACTGCACCCTGGGTCTGTTGTTGGGCCGTGCGGCAATGCTTAAAGATCGCATCATTGACCGCCATATGGAGCCTTACGGCATCACAGCGGCGCAATTCAAAGTGCTGATCATCATGGCTCAGTTTGCTGTGGATACTCCGGCCGAGCTGTGTCGTCACCTGTCTTTGGACAGCGGCGCCATGACCCGCATGCTCGACAGGCTTGAACAGAAGAACCTGCTGGTTCGCCAGCGTTCCGAGGCCGACAGGCGCCAGGTACGTCTGGTTCTCACGGAAGACGGTCAAGCGCTGGCAAACCTGCTGCCGCAAATAGGGGCTGACGCCATGAACCAGTTGGCGGGTGATATCAGCCCCGAAGAGCTGCAAAGCCTGGAACAGATTCTCAAAAAAATACTGCTGGCGGCGGGTGACCCCATCACCATCATGCGCTTGGGTGAAAAATGAGCAACAAAACGCTAAGTACAGGCCTGAGCCTGGTGTTTGTGTCAATGGTGCTGGCAGGTTGCGCCAGCTATAGCGGGTTGACCACCGAAGGTCAGCGCCTTGACGAGAAAAACCTCAAGGCGAGTCAATCGCTCGAAGGCGTCAACATCACGCCGGCCGCGTGGCCCGAGAAGAACTGGTGGCGTCGCTTGGGTGATACCCAGCTCGATGGCTTGATTGATGAGGCCTTGCGCGACAGCCCGGACATGCAAATGGCCGCCGCCCGTGCCCATCAGGCTGCAGCGGCGGCGGGTGCAGCGGATGCGGCGCGTATGCCGACGCTGGACGCCGGGGCTGATGTATCGCGTTCGCGCCTGGCGCGCGCGCAAGATCCTGCGGGGCAGGGGGGGCGTTACAGCACTGAGCGTGACCTGAATTTGACGTTCAATTACACCTTCGACCTGTGGGGCGGCCAGCGTGACACCTGGGAAGCCGCTTTGGGTCAGGCCCGAGCAGCTGAAGTCGACAGTCAGGCGGCGCGGCTGACGCTGGCGGCCGATGTGGCGCGCGGCTACAGCAATCTGGCGCACGCCTATAGCGTTCGCGATCTGGCCAATGATGACTTGAAGCGCACCCGGCAGATGCTTGAGCTCAGCCAGCGTCGGCTGCAAGCCGGTATCGACAGTCACTATCAGTACCAGCAAACCGAAAGCCTTGAAGCCAGCTCCCAGGAGCAGTTGATCAACGCTGAAAAGCAATTGAAAAGCGCACGCATCGCACTGGCCGTTTTGCTGGGCAAGGGGCCGGATCGCGGCGCTGATATCGCTCGGCCCAACGTTTTGCTGCCTGCAGCGGTCGCTGTACCCAGCACATTGCCCGCCGAGTTGTTGGGCCGTCGTCCCGATCTGATCGCGGCGCGCTGGCGCGTTGAAGCCGCGAGCAAGAATATTGCCGCAGCTAAAACCCGCTTTTACCCCAACCTCAACCTGACTGCCGCAGCAGGCACTCAGTCATTGTTGGGGGATGCGCTGTTTGGTTCAGCCAGTCGCTTCTTCAATATTGCGCCAGCAGTCTCGCTGCCGATCTTTGATGGCGGGCGCTTGCGCGCCGGGCTGGATGCCGAGGATGCCAACTACGATCTGGCCGTCGCGCAGTACAACAAAACCTTGGTGGCAGCGCTGGGTGATGTCAGTGACAGCCTTGATCAGCTCAGTGCTCTGGGTCGGCAAATCAGCACTCAACAGCGCGCTGCGGATATTGCTCAAGAGTCCTACAACACCGGATTGCAGCGCTATGAGTCGGGTATCGGCAACTACCTGGATGTGCTCAGCATTGAGCAGCAACTGCTTCAGGCCCAGCGTCAGCTGGCTGACCTGAATGCCGAGCAGATCGACCTTTCGATTCAACTGATGCAAGCCCTGGGCGGCGGCTATGAGCCCGGCAACACGGCTGCGGCCGTTCCCACTCAAGCCTCGCCGGCAGAATAAATTAGGTACTTGTCATGGCTACTGAACACACACCGAATCAAACGCAAAACGATCAGGACGCTGGCAATCAGCGTAAACGCAAACTCTGGCTGGGCGCTTTGGCGCTGTTGGTCATTCTCGTTGGTCTGGGCGTCTGGGGCTGGCACGAACTGTATGGCCGCTGGAGCGAAAGCACCGACGACGCTTATGTAAATGGCAACGTGGTGGAAATCACGCCACTGGTGACTGGCACCGTGGTGAGCATTGGCGCGGATGATGGCGACCTGGTTCACGAAGGGCAGGTGCTGCTCAATTTTGACCCAAGCGATTCGCTGGTGGGCTTGCAGAGTGCTGAGGCCAATCTGGCGCGCACCGTGCGTCAGGTGCGCGGCCTGTTCAGCAATGTAAACGGCACCAAGGCGCAGGTGGCTGCACAGAAAATCGAAGTACAAAAAGCGCAGGACAACTACAACCGTCGTAAAAGTCTGGCGGTGGGTGGGGCCATTTCCCAGGAAGAGCTGTCCCATGCACGGGATGATCTGGCCTCGGCGCAGAGCGCCTTGCGCAATAACGAGCAACAACTCGATACCACCAGCGCCTTGGTGGACAACACCGCCGTGGCCAGCCACCCGGATGTGATGGCCGCGGCTGCGAAAGTGCGCCAGGCGTATCTGGAGCATGCACGCACCACCTTGATTGCCCCGGTCACAGGCTATGTGGCCAAACGCACCGTGCAATTGGGGCAGCGTGTGCAGCCGGGCACGGCCCTTATGGCCGTTATTCCGCTGAATCAGCTATGGATCGACGCCAACTTCAAGGAAACCCAGCTGCACCAGATGCGCATTGGCCAGCCTGTAGACATTGAGTCGGATATTTACGGCAGCAGCGTGAAATACAGCGGCACGGTCGACAGCATCGGTGCGGGCACCGGCAGCGCGTTTGCCTTGTTGCCTGCGCAGAATGCCACGGGCAACTGGATCAAGATCGTCCAGCGTGTGCCGGTGCGCATTCATATCAATGCCGACCAATTAGCCGAGCATCCCCTGCGTGTTGGCCTGTCAACTACGGTCGATGTGAATCTGCATGACCAGAGTGGCCCGGTATTGGCGCAGCAACCGCCGCAAAAAGCCATGTTCACAACCAATGTCTACGAACAGCAATTGGCTGAAGCCGAAGCGCTTATCACGCGTTTGATTGACAGCAACAGCGCCGCTACCGCCCAGCGCTGATTCGCCAATCCATAAGCCCTGCTTAACAGGCGGGGCTGCACACCCGGTTTTAAAGGATTAGCGATGAGTACAAACGCGTCTTTCACTCCGCCCAGCCTGGTCCTCGCCACCATTGGCCTGTCGCTGGCAACCTTTATGCAAGTGCTCGACACCACTATTGCCAACGTCGCCTTGCCGACTATCTCCGGCAATCTGGGGGTGAGCTCAGAGCAGGGCACCTGGGTTATCACTTCATTCGCGGTCAGTAATGCGATTGCCTTGCCGCTGACCGGTTGGTTGAGTCGGCGCTTTGGTGAGGTGAAGTTGTTTCTGTGGGCCACGATTCTGTTCGTACTGGCCTCATTTCTGTGCGGTATTTCAACGTCCATGCCTGAGTTGGTGGGCTTTCGGGTACTGCAAGGGTTGGTGGCTGGCCCGCTTTACCCCATGACGCAAACGCTGTTGATTGCCGTCTATCCGCCGGCAAAAAGGGGGATGGCATTGGCGTTGCTGGCGATGGTCACGGTGGTGGCGCCCATTGCCGGTCCCATATTGGGTGGCTGGATCACTGACAGTTACAGCTGGCCGTGGATTTTCTTTATTAATATCCCGATTGGCATCTTTGCGGTCATGGTGGTTCGCCAGCAATTAAAAGCCCGTCCTGTGGTGATTACCCGTCAACCGATGGATTATGTGGGCTTGATTACCCTGATCATTGGCGTTGGCGCGCTGCAAATCGTGCTCGATAAAGGCAATGATCTCGACTGGTTTGAATCCAACTTCATTTTGCTGGGCACGGCATTGTCGGTGGTGGCATTGGCGGCGTTTATCATTTGGGAAATGACCGACAAGCACCCCATTGTCAATTTGCGGCTGTTTGCTCACCGCAACTTTCGCATTGGCACCATTGTGCTGGTTTTGGGGTACGCCGGTTTCTTTGGTATCAACCTGATCTTGCCGCAATGGTTGCAGACTCAGATGGGCTACACCGCGACATGGGCCGGGTTGGCGGTGGCGCCGATTGGTATTTTGCCCGTGCTGATGTCACCTTTTGTGGGCAAGTACGCGCACAAATTCGATTTGCGTCTGCTGGCGGGGCTGGCATTTTTGGCGATCGGGCTCAGTTGCTTTATGCGTGCGGACTTCACCAGCGAGGTGGACTTCCAGCATATTGCGATGGTGCAACTCTTTATGGGGATTGGCGTGGCGCTATTCTTTATGCCGACGCTGAGTATTTTGATGTCGGACTTGCCGCCCCATCAAATCGCCGACGGTGCGGGGCTGGCCACGTTCTTGCGAACGTTGGGTGGTAGTTTTGCGGCGTCATTGACCACCTGGATCTGGATTCGTCGGGCGGACCAGCATCATGCCTACCTGAGTGAAAGCATCAGTGCCTATGATCCGGTCACTCGGCATACGCTGGAGAGTCTGGGCGGCGCCAGTACACCGGCCTATGCGCAGATGGACAAGATACTGACCAGTCAGGCCTATATGTTCTCCACCGTGGATTACTTCACCATGATGGGTTGGCTATTTATGGGATTGATTTTGCTGGTATGGCTGGCCAAACCGCCGTTTGCTGCGAAGGCGGGGCCAGCGGCGAGCGGGCATTGATGGGTCACCCTCACCCTAACCCTCTCCCAAAGGGAGAGGGGACTAAAGGCAAAAGCAGATTCGAGCAACGCCACCAATCTGCCCCCTCTCCCTCTGGGATAGGGTTGGGGTGAGGGGCTTCTAGGCCGACGGCAACATCAAAGGCGGCGCAAAATCAAACGGCGCCAATTGCATGCCGTGTTCATCCACTTGCAATGCCCAGCCTTGTTTGTCCCAGTCACCGAGCACTATTCGCTTGGCTGCCTGCTCGCCGATTTGCAACTTGTGAATCGCCGGGCGGTGGGTGTGGCCATGAATCAACGTGTGCACACCAAAGTGCGCCATGATTCGTGGCACTTCTTCGGGCGTCACATCCACAATGTCATTGGCTTTCATGCGGGTCTGCGCGCGGCTCTCGCTGCGCAGCTTGCGGGCCAACTTATAGCGCGTGCTCAGCGGTAGATGGCGCAGCACCCACAGCGTCACAGGGTTGCGCAGGTAACGTCGCAGGCGCATGTAAGCTTCATCGCGGGTACACAAGCTGTCGCCGTGCATCAGCAACACCGGCTCGCCATAGAAGTCGACCACGCTCGGGTCTTTGATCAGTGTGCAGCCAGCCGCTTTACAAAACGCCTGGCCAAGCAAGAAGTCGCGATTACCGTGCATCAGATAAATCTGAGTGCCGCTGTCGCTTAATGATCGCAGCGCTTCACAGATTGAGCGCTGAAAGGGTGTCATCGCATCGTCGCCAATCCAGGCTTCGAAAAAATCGCCCAGAATGTACAGTGCCTGAGCCGAGCGCGCACGCCCGGCCAGGAAATCCAGAAACGCCCGGGTAATGTCCGGGCGCTCCTCTTCCAGATGCAAATCTGAAATCAGCAGTATCACTCAATGATCTCGGCTTTCTCGACGATCACATCTTCAACAGGCACGTCCTGATGGCCGGCTTTGGAGGTGGTTTGAACGCCTTTGATCTTGTCTACAACGTCCTGGCCTTCAACAACCTTGCCGAACACCGCGTAACCCCAGCCTTGAGTGTTTTTGCCGCTGTGGTTCAGGAAGCTGTTGTCAGCCACGTTGATGAAGAACTGGGCGGAAGCCGAATGCGGCTCCATGGTGCGCGCCATGGCAACGGTGTACTTGTCGTTCGACAGGCCGTTGTCTGCCTCGTTCTGGATGCTTGGGCGCTTGTCTTTTTTCTCTTTCATGCCAGGCTCGAAACCGCCGCCCTGAACCATGAAGTTGCCGATAACACGGTGGAAAATGGTGTTTTCGTAGTGGCCGGCTTTCACGTATTCGATGAAGTTGGCAACGGTGATCGGTGCTTTTTCAGCGTTGAGTTCGATCACGATGTCGCCGTGATTAGTGGTCAATTTTACTTGGGTCATGATCAATATCGCTCTATCAGGGAATTCGTAGGGTCTGGGGGATGCGCGCATCGGGTCCCGGACTGGCTGGGTAGATACAGCCGCGGGCGGAGTTTAGCGTGCTCGCAGTGCATTTCGATGGTGTTTTTGCCATATGGGGGTTAAAAGCCGGCATTTCAATCGCTTTGATTGAGCACCTGCTCTGTCAGGGACTTGACAGCATCGGCTATGATAGGCGCTTTGATTTAGTCGGCCGACCCAGGCCGCGCACCTGTTACGTTCAAGGATCCTATGAGCAAGCCCACTGTCGACCCCACTCTGAATTCAAAGACTGGCCCTGCTGTCCCGGCTAACTTCCTGCGTCCAATCGTTCAGGCGGACCTAGACTCGGGTAAATGCACACAGATCGTGACCCGCTTTCCGCCGGAGCCAAACGGCTATCTGCACATCGGTCATGCCAAATCCATTTGTGTGAACTTTGGGCTGGCTCAAGAGTTCGGCGGCGTGACGCATTTGCGCTTTGACGACACCAACCCGGCAAAAGAAGATCAGGAATACATCGACGCCATCGAAAGCGACGTCAAGTGGCTGGGCTTCGAGTGGGCTGGCGAAGTGCGCTACGCGTCGCAATACTTCGATCAACTGCACGAGTGGGCGATTTACCTGATTAAAGAAGGTAAAGCCTATGTCTGCGACCTGACCCCGGAGCAAGCCAAGGAATACCGTGGCAGCTTGACCGAGCCTGGCAAAAACAGCCCGTTCCGTGACCGTAGTGTCGAAGAGAACCTGGATCTGTTCGCGCGCATGACGGCTGGTGAGTTTGAAGACGGTAAGCGTGTTTTGCGTGCCAAGATCGACATGGCGTCGCCTAACATGAACCTGCGCGATCCGATCATGTACCGCATTCGTCATGCCCATCACCACCAGACCGGTGATAAATGGTGCATCTACCCGAACTATGACTTCACCCACGGTCAGTCGGATGCTATCGAAGGCATTACGCATTCGATCTGCACCCTTGAATTCGAAAGTCACCGTCCTCTGTATGAATGGTTCCTCGAAAGCCTGCCGGTACCGTCGCGCCCGCGTCAGTACGAGTTCAGCCGTCTGAACCTCAACTACACCATCACCAGCAAGCGCAAGCTCAAGCAGCTGGTTGATGAAAAGCACGTCAACGGCTGGGATGACCCGCGCATGTCGACGTTGTCGGGTTTCCGCCGTCGCGGTTACACGCCTAAATCGATTCGCAACTTCTGCGACATGGTCGGCACCAACCGTTCAGACGGCGTGGTGGACTTTGGCATGCTGGAATTCAGCATCCGTGACGACCTGGACCACAGCGCTCCCCGTGCAATGTGCGTATTGCGTCCATTGAAAGTCGTGATCACCAACTATCCGGAAGGTCAGGTCGAGAACCTTGAGCTGCCTTGCCATCCAAAAGCAGACATGGGTGTGCGGGTATTGCCATTCGCCCGTGAAATCTACATCGACCGTGATGACTTCATGGAAGAGCCGCCAAAAGGCTACAAGCGCCTTGAGCCAGCGGGTGAAGTGCGTCTGCGTGGCAGCTACGTGATCCGGGCTGATGAAGCCATCAAAGATGCCGATGGCAACATTATCGAGCTGCGTTGCTCCTACGATCCTGAAACCCTGGGTAAAAATCCGGAAGGTCGCAAGGTCAAAGGGGTGGTGCATTGGGTGCCAGCTGCGGCCAGCGTCGAGTGCGAAGTGCGTTTGTATGACCGTCTGTTCCGCTCGGCTAATCCTGAAAAGGCTGAAGACGGCGCGGGTTTCCTCGAAAACATCAACCCTGACTCGTTGCAGGTGCTGACCGGTTGTCGTGCTGAGCCTTCGTTGGGTAATGCACAGCCGGAAGACCGCTTCCAGTTCGAGCGCGAAGGCTACTTCTGCGCCGACATCAAGGACTCGAAGCCCGGTCATCCGGTATTCAACCGTACCGTGACCCTGCGTGACTCCTGGGGCCAGTGATCAAGTTTTAAAGGAAGCCGCCGTGCTAACGATTTACAACACGCTCACCAAGAGCAAAGAAGTTTTCAAGCCGCTGGATGGCAACAAGGTGCGTATGTATGTGTGCGGCATGACCGTGTATGACTACTGCCACTTGGGCCACGGTCGCAGCATGGTTGCCTTTGATCTGGTGACCCGTTGGTTGCGCTTCAGTGGTTACGATTTGACTTACGTGCGCAATATCACGGACATCGACGACAAGATCATCAATCGCGCTCGTGACAACGGTGAAGCGATTGAGGTGCTGACCGAGCGCATGATCGCCGCGATGCATGAGGATGAGGCCCGACTCAATATCCGCAAGCCGGATATGGAGCCGCGTGCCACCGATCACATCCCCGGCATGCATGCCATGATCCAGACCCTGATCGACAAAGGCTATGCCTACGCGCCGGGTAACGGTGACGTGTATTACCGCGTCGCCAAGTTCGTGGGCTACGGCAAACTGTCGCGCAAAAAGATCGAAGATCTGCGCATCGGCGCACGCATTGAAGTCGATGAGGCCAAGGAAGACCCGCTGGATTTCGTGCTGTGGAAGGGTGTCAAGCCAGGCGAGCCGAGCTGGGAGTCACCGTGGGGCCCGGGTCGTCCGGGTTGGCACATTGAGTGCTCGGTAATGTCCACCTGCTGCCTGGGTGAGACGTTCGATATTCATGGCGGGGGCAATGACCTTGAGTTCCCGCACCATGAGAACGAAATTGCCCAAAGCGAGGCGGCGACGGGTAAAACCTACGCCAATACCTGGATGCACGGCGGGATGATTCGCATCAATGGCGAGAAGATGTCCAAGTCCTTGAACAACTTCTTCACTATTCGCGATGTGCTGGAGAAATATCATCCGGAAGTGGTGCGTTATCTTCTGGTGTCCAGCCACTATCGCAGCGCGATCAACTACTCCGAAGATAACCTCAAGGATGCGAAAGCGGCTCTTGAGCGGTTCTATCACGCCCTCAAAGGGTTGCCGAAAGCGGCCCCGGCGGGCGGCGAAGCGTTCGTTGAGCGTTTCACTCAAGTGATGAACGACGACTTCGGCACGCCGGAAGCGTGTGCCGTGCTGTTCGAAATGGTGCGTGAAATCAATCGTCTGCGTGACAGCGATGTGCAAGCAGCTGCCGGTTTGGCTGCGCGTCTCAAGGAGCTCGCTGATGTGCTGGGTATTTTGCAGCTTGAAGCCGATGATTTCTTGCAGGCGGGCGCTGAAGGCAAAGTGGATGCTGCTGAAGTCGAAAGATTGATCGCTGCGCGTTTGGCAGCCCGTGCTGGCAAGGATTGGGCCGAGTCAGACCGTATTCGTGATCAGCTCTCAGCAATGGGTGTGGTGCTTGAAGATGGTAAAGGTGGCACAACCTGGCGCTTGGCTGACTAGGTTGTCTGTTGCGTGAACAAAGGCCCGCCTCGTGCGGGCTTTTGTTTGTCCGGTAATGTTTGCACGCATAAAAAAACGGCGCCCGTGGGCGCCGTTTTGTGTGCGGGCGTTACGCGTTAGTCGTGCAGTGTTTCGGCCGCGTACAGGGTGTTTTCCAGCAAGCAAGCGCGAGTCATCGGGCCTACGCCGCCTGGAACTGGCGTGATCCAGCCCGCGCGGGGCAGGGCGGTCTCGTAAACCACGTCGCCTACCAGCTTGCCGTCTGCCTGACGATTGATGCCGACATCAATCACGATGGCGCCTTCTTTGATCCATTCGCCTTTAACCAGCCCCGGCTTGCCAGCGGCCACTACCACCAGATCGGCACGGCCAACGTGGCCAGCCAAGTCCTTGGTAAAGCGGTGGGTCACGGTCACGGTGCAGCCTGCCAGCAGTAGCTCCATGGCCATGGGGCGACCTACGATATTGGAGGCGCCAACAATGACCGCGTCCATCCCGTACAAATCCTGACCGGTACTTTCCAGCAGCGCCATGATGCCTTTTGGCGTGCAGGGGCGTAGCAGCGGGATGCGTTGCGCAAGACGGCCAACGTTATAGGGGTGGAAGCCGTCAACGTCTTTGTCCGGGCGGATGCGCTCCAGCAATTTGGAGGCGTCAAGATGCTCGGGCAGCGGCAATTGCAGCAAGATGCCGTCGATGTTCGCGTCTTCATTAAGACGGTCGATCAAGTCGGTCAGCGCTTGCTGTGTCGTGTCTGAAGGCAGGTCATAGGCTTGAGAGAGAAAGCCTACCTCTTCGCAGTCTTTACGCTTGTGCGAAACATAAACCTGGGAAGCAGGATCGCTGCCGACCAGAATCACTGCCAGGCCGGGCGTTCGCAGGCCTTGCTCGTGACGCTCGGCAACACGTTTGGCAATCTGCTGGCGCAGGCTGGCGGCGATCGCTTTGCCGTCGATTAGTTGTGCAGTCATTACGCGTGATTAACCATCGTAAAGGGTGGAAAAAGGACGAGCATTCTCGCATGCCGTGGCCTGAGGGCAAAGGCGCTTGGTCTGCTTATTCCCCTAACTCCTTTATATTTCTGAACTTTTTTTAAAAAAGAGTTGACGACCTACGGGGTCGTCTATAAGATTCGTCGCACTTGTCGGGCACAGCCTAGCACTGGTTATGAAAGTGGAGCGAAGTTGTTGTCCAGCTTGGTGATACTGAAAGCACTTAGTTTGTAGTCGTCACAGAGTACAGATTATTAAGGCGCCCGTAGCTCAGCTGGATAGAGCATCCGCCTTCTAAGCGGATGGTCGCAGGTTCGAGTCCTGCCGGGTGCGCCATTAGGCAGCTTTGGCACAAGTAAAGTGGTACAGGCAATATGGTGGGCGTAGCTCAGTTGGTAGAGCACGGGATTGTGACTCCCGTTGTCGAGGGTTCGATCCCCTTCGTCCACCCCATATTTAGAAGGCCGCCAGATTAATCATCTGGCGTCTTTGCTTCAAGTGTTTGAAATGCGGATGTGGTGGAATTGGTAGACACACTGGATTTAGGTTCCAGCGCCGAAAGGTGTGAGAGTTCGAGTCTCTCCGTCCGCACCAAATATGGGTTTGTAGCGTTATTTACGTTACAGGTCCGCGGAATAGAGCCGCTATAGCGGCTTTGTTCTTTTAAAGATTCATGCAATATGGTGGGCGTAGCTCAGTTGGTAGAGCACGGGATTGTGACTCCCGTTGTCGAGGGTTCGATCCCCTTCGTCCACCCCATATTTAAAAAAACGCCAGATTAATAATCTGGCGTTTTTGCATCAAAAATTTGAAATGCAGATGCAGTGGGATGAGTTGCCGCACTGGATTTGGGTTTCAGCGTCTTGAAGAGTGAGCGCTCAAGCCTCCTCTGTCTGTTCTCCCTCCAGTTACCGTCCCCTTGTTTAAGCAGGCGCACCACCCGAAAAGGGTGCGTTTTCGTCGGTCAGGTGTTTATCGGCCGCGCAGCGTCACTGTGTTGCAAGATAATGCGCGCCTTGGATCTTTTTCCTTTGTCGAAATAGCGACATTTTTTCCGGCTTCTATATAAGAGGGAAAAGGCTCTGAAGGGGGCTGTATAAAGATTTTTGTGTATTGAGGTGTTTAAGCAAATCATTGCTTGCGCTTAATAATGTGCCAGCTGTTTCTGAGTATGAATGCGGTAGGGTGACTTCTTGAGTTTGACCCACTAGAATGCATGCCCTTGATTATGGGGTCGGAAACGGCCGGCTAATGTCTGTGCAACGAGGAATATCCATGCAAGTTTCTGTTGAAAATACTTCTGCTCTTGAGCGCCGCATGAGCATCACCGTGCCAGCTGAGCGCATCGAGACCCAGGTCAACAAGCGTCTGCAGCAGACTGCCCAAAAGGCCAAGATCGCGGGCTTCCGCCCGGGCAAAGTTCCTATGAGCGTGATCCGTCAGCGTTATGAAGCTGATGCGCGCCAGGAAGCCGTGGGTGATGTCATCCAGGCGTCCTTCTACGAAGCCGTTGTTGAGCAAAAGCTGAACCCTGCTGGCCAGCCTTCGGTAGAGCCAAAAGTGCTGGAGAAGGGCAAAGACCTGGAATACGTTGCCACTTTCGAAGTATTCCCTGAATTCGAAGTAACCGGTCTGGACACTATCGCTGTCGAGCGCCTGAGCGCCGAAGTGGCTGATGCCGACCTGGACAAAATGCTGGACGTGCTGCGCAAGCAGAACACCCGCTTTGAAGTCACTGATCGTGCCGCTCAGAACGAAGATCAACTGAACATTGATTTCGTTGGCAAGGTAGATGGCGAAGTTTTCGCTGGCGGTTCCGCCACCGGTACTCAGCTGGTTCTGGGTTCGGGCCGCATGATTCCTGGCTTCGAAGAAGGTCTGGTGGGTGCTAAAGCGGGCGAAGAGCGCGTTCTGACCCTGACTTTCCCTGAGGACTACCAGAATCTTGATCTGGCCGGCAAAACTGCCGAGTTCACTGTTAAGGTGAACACTGTTTCCGAGCCTAAGCTGCCTGAGCTGAACGAAGAGTTCTTCGCACAGTTCGGTATCAAGGAAACAGGTCTGGAAGGTTTCCGCACTGAAGTTCGTAAGAACATGGAGCGTGAGCTGCGCCAGGCAATCAAATCCAAGGTCAAGAATCAGGTAATGGAAGGCCTGTTGGCTGCCAACCCGATTGAAGTGCCAAAAGCACTGCTGTCGAGCGAAGTTGATCGTCTGCGCGTTCAGGCTGTTCAACAGTTTGGTGGCAACATCAAACCTGATCAGCTGCCGGCTGAGCTGTTCGAAGAACAAGCCAAGCGCCGTGTAGTGCTGGGCCTGATCGTGGCTGAAGTGGTCAAGCAATTCGACCTCAAGCCTGACGAAGATCGCGTTCGCGAAATGATTCAGGAAATGGCTTCCGCTTACCAGGAGCCTGAGCAGGTTGTAGCTTGGTACTACAAAAATGATCAGCAATTGAACGAGGTTCGTTCGGTTGTGCTGGAAGAGCAAGTTGTGGATACTGTTCTGCAGAAGGCTAAGGTGACCGATAAAGCGGTCTCTTACGAAGAAGCAGTCAAGCCGGTAGAAGCACCACAAGCCGACTGATTTCTGACTCGTTGGAAAACACAACCATAAGCCAGCCTCGAGCTGGCTTATGCGTATTTCAGACAAGACTATTTGGGAGTGACTGCCGGACATGTCCCGCAATTCTTATATTCAGCAGAACTCTGACATCCACGCCGCTGGCGGCCTGGTCCCGATGGTTGTTGAGCAGTCTGCCCGTGGCGAGCGCTCCTACGACATTTATTCGCGCCTCCTGAAGGAGCGGATCATCTTCCTGGTAGGCCCTGTCGAAGATTACATGGCCAACCTGGTGGCGGCGCAGCTGTTGTTCCTTGAAGCCGAAAACCCGGACAAGGACATCCATCTCTACATCAACTCACCGGGCGGTTCGGTGACTGCGGGCATGTCGATCTACGACACCATGCAGTTCATCAAGCCGGACGTGTCGACCATCTGTATTGGTCAAGCCTGCAGCATGGGTGCTTTCCTGCTGGCTGGCGGCGCACCGGGTAAGCGTCACTGCCTGCCTAACTCGCGCATGATGATTCACCAGCCGTTGGGCGGTTTCCAGGGGCAGGCGTCGGATATCGACATTCATGCCAAAGAAATCCTCAACATCCGTCATCGCTTGAACTCGCTGTTGGCTCACCACACCGGTCAGCCTCTGGAGACTATTGAGCGTGACACCGAGCGTGACAATTTCATGAGCGCTGAGCGTGCAACCGAATATGGTTTGATCGACTCTGTGTTCAGCAAGCGTCAAATGCCCGCTTAAGTAGCTCAAATGTAGGTGGTTGGGGTTTCCGGCCACCTGCGGGCTTGAAAAAGCCCGCAGTTGCCTTCATCTTGTGTTGCAAGCCTATCGGATTTGGATCGATCGAATGACTGACACCCGCAACGGCGAGGACAACGGCAAATTGCTCTATTGCTCCTTCTGTGGCAAAAGCCAGCATGAAGTGCGCAAATTGATTGCCGGCCCCTCGGTCTTTATCTGCGACGAATGCGTCGACCTGTGCAATGACATCATCCGTGAGGAGGTGCAGGAAGCCCAGGCCGAAAGCAGCGCGCATAAATTACCTTCGCCAAAAGAAATCAGCGGCATCCTTGATCAATACGTCATTGGTCAGGAACGTGCCAAAAAGGTTTTGGCTGTAGCGGTGTACAACCACTACAAGCGCCTCAACCAGCGCGACAAGAAGAACGACGACGTCGAGCTCGGCAAAAGTAACATTTTGCTGATTGGCCCTACCGGCTCGGGTAAAACCCTGTTGGCAGAGACCTTGGCGCGTCTGCTGAATGTACCGTTCACCATTGCTGATGCAACCACGCTGACTGAAGCGGGTTACGTCGGTGAAGACGTGGAAAACATCATTCAGAAGCTGCTTCAGAAATGCGATTACGACGTCGAGAAGGCCCAGATGGGCATTGTCTACATCGATGAGATCGACAAGATTTCACGCAAGTCTGATAACCCTTCCATCACCCGTGATGTTTCCGGTGAAGGTGTGCAGCAAGCATTGCTGAAACTGATTGAAGGCACAGTGGCTTCCGTACCGCCTCAAGGTGGTCGTAAGCACCCGCAGCAGGAATTCTTGCAGGTTGATACCCGCAATATTCTGTTTATCTGTGGTGGTGCGTTCTCGGGCCTTGAGAAAGTTGTTCAGGCTCGCTCCACGCGTGGTGGCATTGGTTTCAGTGCTGAAGTGCGCAGCAAGGAAGAAGGCAAGAAGGTTGGCGAGTCACTGCGTGAAGTCGAGCCTGACGATTTGGTCAAGTTTGGTCTGATCCCTGAATTTGTCGGTCGTCTCCCTGTGTTGGCGACGTTGGATGAGTTGGATGAAGAAGCGTTAATGCAGATTCTGACTGAGCCTAAAAACGCGCTGACCAAGCAGTACGGCAAACTGTTCGAGATGGAAGGTGTTGATCTCGAATTCCGTACTGACGCTTTGAAAGCCGTGGCCAAGCGTGCGCTTGAGCGTAAGACTGGCGCACGGGGCCTGCGTTCGATCCTTGAAGGCGTGCTGCTCGACACCATGTATGAAATCCCCTCGCAGTCCGAGGTGAGTAAAGTGGTGATCGACGAAAGCGTTATTGAAGGTAAGTCCAAACCGTTGTTGATTTACGAAAACAACGAAGCGACTGCAAAGGCTGCACCTGACGCGTAAGTGTATTACTGCTTATTGCACGTGACGTGTTGACGAAGGGGCCTACGGGCCCCTTTGTTTTTCCTGTCGCTAAACGCTTGTTTTTTTTCGGAACTGCCCCCATCTTGGCTTCAAGCTTATATCCATCTGATTACGGCCTTATGGCCGCCGTAGAGGCGAAATCATGAAGACAACCATCGAATTGCCTCTCCTGCCATTGCGTGATGTTGTGGTTTATCCGCACATGGTTATCCCACTGTTCGTGGGACGCGAGAAATCGATCGAGGCCCTTGAGGCTGCGATGACGGGCGACAAGCAAATTTTGCTGTTGGCTCAAAAAAATCCTGCTGACGACGATCCGGGTGAAGACGCGCTCTATCGTGTCGGTACCATTGCTACCGTTTTGCAATTGCTCAAGCTGCCTGACGGTACGGTTAAGGTGCTGGTTGAGGGCGAGCAGCGTGGTGCTGTGGAGCAATTTGGTCAGGCTGACGGCTATCTGAGCGCGCAAGTCTCTTTGATTGATGAAGTGGCCGCCCCTGAGCGTGAATCCGAAGTCTTTGTCCGTAGCCTGATCTCGCAGTTTGAGCAGTACGTGCAGCTGGGCAAGAAAGTCCCGGCGGAAGTGCTGTCATCGCTCAACAGCATCGATGAGCCGAGCCGTCTGGTCGATACGATGGCCGCCCACATGGCGCTGAAGATCGAACAGAAACAGGAAATCCTTGAGATTCTCGACCTGCAAGCCCGGGTTGAGCATGTCCTGGCGTTGCTCGACGCTGAAATCGACTTGCTGCAAGTTGAAAAACGCATCCGTGGCCGTGTCAAAAAGCAAATGGAGCGCAGCCAGCGCGAGTACTACCTGAATGAGCAGATGAAGGCTATTCAGAAAGAGCTGGGTGACGGTGACGAAGGTCACAACGAAATCGAAGAGCTGAAAAAGCGAATCGATGCGGCAGGCTTGCCTAAAGACGCCATGGCCAAGGCCCAGGCTGAGCTGAACAAGCTCAAGCAGATGTCGCCAATGTCCGCTGAAGCCACTGTGGTGCGTTCCTACATCGATTGGTTGGTACAGGTGCCGTGGAAGGCGCAGAGCAAGGTTCGCCTTGATCTCAAGCGTGCCGAAGACATTCTTGACGCTGACCACTATGGTCTGGAGGAAGTTAAAGAACGGATTCTCGAATACCTCGCTGTGCAAAAGCGCGTGAAGAAGATTCGTGGCCCGGTTCTGTGTCTTGTAGGTCCTCCTGGTGTCGGTAAAACCTCTCTTGCAGAGTCTATTGCCCACGCAACAAACAGAAAGTTCGTACGCATGGCTTTGGGTGGCGTGCGTGATGAAGCCGAAATACGCGGCCATCGTCGTACCTACATAGGTTCGATGCCGGGTAGATTGATTCAAAAAATGACAAAAGTAGGCGTGCGCAATCCGCTGTTCTTGCTCGATGAAATCGACAAGATGGGCAGCGACATGCGCGGCGATCCCGCTTCTGCATTGCTTGAAGTGCTTGATCCGGAACAGAACCACAACTTCAATGATCATTACCTTGAGGTCGACTACGACCTGTCTGACGTAATGTTCCTGTGTACCTCGAACTCGATGAATATTCCGCCGGCGTTGCTGGACCGGATGGAAGTCATTCGACTGCCGGGTTACACCGAAGATGAAAAAATCAACATCGCTGTCAAATACCTCGCACCCAAGCAAATTGAGGCCAACGGCCTGAAGAAAGGGGAGCTGGCGTTCGACAACGAAGCCATCCGCGACATCATTCGTTACTACACACGTGAAGCGGGTGTGCGAGGTCTTGAGCGCCAGATTGCGAAGGTTTGTCGTAAGGCAGTCAAAGAGCACGCTATGGAAAAACGCTTCGCCGTCACGGTGACGCCTGAGCTTCTGGAGCACTTCCTGGGTGTAAGAAAATTCAGCTATGGCTTGGCTGAGCAGGAAGACCAGATCGGTCAAGTGACCGGTTTGGCGTGGACGCAGGTTGGCGGCGAATTGCTGACTATCGAAGCCGCAGTTGTGCCAGGCAAGGGTCAGTTGATCAAGACTGGATCGCTTGGCGATGTGATGCTGGAGTCCATTACCGCTGCACTGACTGTGGTTCGTAGTCGTGCGAAAAGCCTCGGTATCCCATTGGATTTCCACGAGAAACGCGATATTCACATCCACATGCCGGAAGGCGCGACACCTAAGGATGGACCGAGCGCGGGTGTCGGTATGTGCACCGCTTTAGTCTCTGCTTTGACGCTGATTCCGGTACGCGCCGATGTTGCGATGACAGGTGAAATTACGCTGCGGGGCCAGGTTCTGGCTATCGGGGGCTTGAAGGAAAAACTGCTGGCTGCTCACCGAGGCGGTATAAAAACAGTCATTATTCCTGAAGAAAACGTTCGCGATCTGAAGGAAATTCCTGACAACATAAAACAGGATCTTCAGATCAAACCGGTTAAATGGATTGACGAGGTCCTGCAAATTGCGCTGCAATACGCGCCGGAGCCCTTGCCGGATGTGGCTCCCGAGATTGTTGCCAAGGACGACAAGCGAGAGTCTGACTCTAAGGAAAGAATTAGCACGCATTAATATGGCTTTGCCTGAAGGGCTTGTTGACGCTGTTTAGAGCCCTTGTTATAAAGCGGCTCATGCAGTCTCAATAAGCGCTTCAGCAGTCGTCTTGCTTTTTACCAAAAACTTTAGAAACATACTCAAATAGATATAAGGGGACTTAGAGTGAACAAGTCGGAACTGATTGATGCTATCGCTGCATCTGCTGATATCCCGAAAGCTGCAGCCGGCCGTGCGCTGGACGCAGTAATCGAATCCGTCACTGGCGCTCTAAAGGCTGGCGACTCAGTGGTACTGGTTGGTTTTGGTACTTTTTCTGTGACTGATCGTCCTGCTCGCACGGGCCGTAACCCACAGACTGGCGAAGCGCTGAAAATCGCAGCTGCCAAAAAACCAGGCTTCAAAGCCGGTAAAGCACTGAAAGAAGCCGTTAACTAAGTTTCTGCAACACTTTTTACCCAACCGGGTCAGGCGCACGCCAGGCTTGGCAGCGGAGCGGTAGTGCAGTCGATGGCAACATTGGCAGGTCACACCGGGGGTCGCGGGTTCGAGCCCGGTCCGCTCCGCCAGTTAAGAAAAGGCGCATCCTCGGATGCGCCTTTCTTCTATCCGGACTCTACCCACGCTCCACGGTTGCTCATTGTGCAAGACCGTTTCTGGGGGAAGCATGCTGCAAAATATCAGGGACAATTCACAAGGCTGGATTGCCAAGACCATCATCGGAGTCATCGTCGCGTTAATGGCGTTGACCGGTTTCGATGCCATTTTTCAAGCCACCTCAACCAGCAAGGATGCGGCCAAGGTTAACGGCGAAGAGATCACGCAAGTTGAGCTGAGTCAGGCTGTCGACATGCAACGTCGTCAGCTGATGCAACAGCTTGGCAAGGATTTCGATGCTTCACTGCTCGATGAAAAAATGCTGCGTGAAGCGGCCCTTAAAGGGTTGATTGATCGCAAGCTGCTGTTGCAGGGCGCTAATAACGCGAAGTTCTCCTTCTCTGAAGCGGCTCTGGATCAAGTGATCCTGCAGACGCCTGAGTTTCAGGAGAACGGTCAGTTCAGCCCTGAACGATTTGATCAGGTGATTCGTCAGCTGGGTTACGGTCGTCTGCAATTCCGCGAAATGCTGGGCCAGGAAATGCTGATCGGTCAACTGCGTGCCGGTTTGGCCGGCAGTGGGTTTGTGACCGATGAGCAAGTGAACGCTTTTGCCCGTCTCGATAAACAAACCCGTGATTTCGCCTCGCTGAACATCAAAGCCGACCCGGCTGCGGTGAAAGTGAGCGACGATGAAATCAAGGCGTATTACGACGAGCATGCCAAGGAATTCATGACGCCCGATCAGGTCGTGATCGACTACATCGAGTTGAAGAAGTCCTCCTTCTTTGATCAGGTAGCGGTCAAGGACGATGAGCTGCAAGCGCTTTATCAGAAGGAAATTGCCAACCTGGCTGAGCAACGCCGCGCTGCGCACATCCTGATTGAAGTCAATGACAAGGTCAGCGACGAACAAGCCAAAGCCAAGATCGCTGAGATTCAGCAGCGTCTGGCCAAGGGTGAAAGCTTCGAGGCCCTGGCCAAAGAGTTCTCGCAAGACCCGGGCTCTGCTGCCAATGGCGGTGATTTGGGCTTCGCTGGAACAGGTGTTTACGATCCTGTGTTTGAAGCAGCTGTTTATGCGTTGAAACAGGATCAGGTGTCGGAGCCGGTTCGCACCAGCTTTGGCTATCACCTGATCAAGTTGCTGGGCGTTGAAGCGCCTGAAGTACCAAGCTTTGCCAGCCTGAAAGACAAGCTGACGCGTGACTTGAAAACCCAGCAGGTTGAGCGCCTCTTTGTGGATGCGACCAAGCAGTTGGAAGACTCTGCGTTTGAAGCGTCTGACCTGGCTCAGCCGGCACAAGATCTCAAGTTGACCGTGCATACCTCCGAGCCGTTTGGTCGTCAGGGCGGCAAGGGCATTGCAGCTAATCGTGACGTCATCCAGGCTGCTTTCAGCACTGAGGTGATGGATGAGGGTGCCAACAGCACCGCGATCGAACTCGATCCTGAGACTGTCGTAGTGTTGCGTGTCAAAGAGCATCACAAGCCTGAGCAATTGCCTCTTGAAGCTGTGTCCGAAAGCATTCGTGCGCAATTGGTCAAGGAGCACGCCAGCTCGGCAGCGAAAACGCGTGCTGATGAAATCATCAAAGAGCTGCGCGATGGCAAGCTGCCGTTGAATCAGCCTGTTGATGGTCAGTCGTGGAAGGTTCAGGAAGCAGCTGCACGTGGGCAGGAGGGTATTGACCCGGCTGTACTGCAGGCGGTCTTCCGTATGCCTAAGCCTGTCGCCGCTGACAAGCCTACGTTTGCCAGTGTGACGTTGGCCGATGGCACCGTTGTTGTACTGCGCCTCAATGGCGTCAACGATGCTGCGAAGCCGACTGAAGAAGAGAAAGCAGACTACCGTCGCTATCTCTCCTCGCGTGCAGGTCAGCAAGATTTTGCCGCGTACCGCAAGCAGTTGGAAAACGAAGCCAAGGTTGAGCGCTACTAAGCGTTCTGCCTGCTTCACTAAAAATGGCCGCTCTTTGAGCGGCCATTTTTTTTGCATGCTTTTATCTTTTACCCTTATTCCTGTAGCAGGGACGAGGAGTAACAGTTTCACTGTCTGATAAATGCAAAACGCCCGGTGCATAGACTGCACCGGGCGTTTTGAGAAGCGGCTTTAACGAAGGGTTTACTCTTCGAGGCTGCCCATTGCGGTGGTGTTGAAACCGCCGTCTACGTACATGATTTCGCCGCTGATGCCCGATGCCAGATCGGAGCACAGGAAGGCGCCGGCATTGCCGACTTCGTCGATGGTGACGTTACGACGCAGTGGAGTCTGCGCTTCGTTGGCCGCCAGCATTTTACGGAAGTTCTTGATACCCGAAGCTGCGAGGGTACGGATCGGGCCAGCCGATACGCAGTTAACGCGAGTGCCCTCAGGGCCCAGGCTGCCTGCCAGATAACGTACGCCGGCTTCCAGGCTGGCTTTGGCCATACCCATGACGTTGTAGTTCGGCATGGTGCGCTCTGCGCCCAGGTAAGACAGGGTCAGCAGGCTGCCATTGCGGCCTTTCATCATTGGGCGGCCAGCTTTGGCCAGCGCCACGAAGCTGTAAGCGCTGATGTCGTGAGCGATGCGGAAACCTTCACGGGTAGTGGCGTCGGTGAAGTCACCGTCCAACTGGTCGCCCGGAGCGAAACCTACGGAGTGAACGATGCAGTCCAGGCCATCCCATTTTTTGCTCAGGTCTTCAAAGACCTTGGCGATTTCTTCATCGCTGGCAACGTCGCAAGGGAAGCACAGTTCAGGGTTTGAGCCCCAGCCTGCTGCGAACTCTTCTACGCGGCCTTTAAGCTTTTCGTTCTGATAAGTGAAAGCAAGTTCAGCGCCTTCACGGTGCATGGCGGCAGCAATGCCAGAAGCGATGGACAATTTGCTAGCGACACCGACGATCAGGACGCGCTTACCGGCGAGAAAACCCATGTGTTGTTCCTCTATCAGATTAATCGACAGCCACTGGTGCCAAATAGGCGGCTTCCAGCAGCTGTTGTGTATATGGATGTTGCGGTGAGGCAAAGATACTTTGCGCATCACCCTGTTCGACCACTTGGCCATGCTTGACCACCATCAACTGGTGGCTCAGCGCTTTGACGACAGCCAGGTCATGGCTGATAAACAAATACGTCAGGTTGTACTTGACTTGCAGTGAGCGTAAAAGCTCAACAACCTGGCGTTGTACGGTCCGGTCCAACGCTGAGGTTGGTTCGTCCAGCAGAATCAACGCCGGTTTTAAAACCAGTGCGCGGGCAATGGCGATTCGTTGCCGTTGCCCACCTGAAAACTCGTGAGGGTAGCGGTGCCGGGTTTCCGGATCCAGACCTACTTCTCGCAAGGCTTCAATAATTGCGGTTTCCTGCTCCTCGGCAGTGCCCATGCGGTGAATGCGCAAGCCTTCACCGACAATTTCGCTGACGCTCATGCGTGGGCTGAGGCTGCCAAACGGGTCTTGGAACACCACCTGCATTTCCCGACGTAAAGGTCGGACTTCTTGCTGAGACATGCAGTCTAGCCGTTTGTCCTCAAAACGGATCAAACCCTTGCTGGCAATTAAACGCAAAATCGCCAGGCCGAGTGTCGATTTGCCTGATCCGCTTTCCCCTACAATGCCCAGGGTCTGACCCTGACGCAGACTGAAGTTTATGCCGTCGACCGCCTTCACGTAATCAACGGTTTTACGCATCAGCCCTTTTTTTATCGGGAACCAGACTTTCAGGTCGTCGACCTCCAGCAATGTCGGCCCTGCCACGGTAGCGGCCGGGTCTCCGCTGGGCTCCGCATTCAGCAGCTCCTGTGTGTACGGATGCTGCGGTGAACGGAACAGCTGTTCACACGATGCTTGTTCGACGATTGAACCTCGCTGCATGACACATACTCGGTGCGCAATTCGTCTAACCAGGTTCAAATCGTGGGTGATCAGTAACAAGGACATGCCCAAGCGGGCTTGTAAATCCTTTAGCAAATCGAGGATTTTCAACTGCACCGTAACGTCCAGCGCAGTGGTCGGCTCGTCTGCGATCAACAGTTCCGGCTCGTTGGCCAAGGCCATCGCAATCATGACGCGTTGTCTCTGCCCGCCTGACAGCTCGTGTGGCAGCGCTTTAAGGCGTTTGTGAGGCTCAGGTATGCCCACCAGCTCAAGCAGCTCCAGGGTGCGCGCAGTGGCTTGCTTGCCGGTCAGCCCTTTGTGGATGCCCAGTACTTCGTTGATTTGTTTCTCAATTGAGTGCAGCGGGTTGAGCGAAGTCATGGGCTCTTGAAAAATCATGGCGATGCGATTGCCGCGAACATGCCGAAGCTTTTTCTCATTGAGGCTCAATAGATCCTGACCGTCATACAGGATGCTGCCCGTGGGATGGCGTGCCAGCGGGTAGGGCAGCAGGCGCAAAATCGAATGCGCGGTCACCGATTTACCTGAGCCGCTTTCGCCGACCAGCGCCAGGGTTTCACCTCGTTTGATGTCAAAGCTGATGCCTTTCACCACCCGATGTGGGTGTTCACCGCTGACAAACTCGACGGAGAGATCACGCACTTGAATCAGATTGTCCTGCGTCATCTCATTTCCTCGGGTCGAACGCATCGCGAGCGGACTCGCCGATAAACACCAACAGGCTGAGCATGATGGCCAGCACGGCAAAGGCGCTTATGCCCAGCCACGGCGCTTGCAGATTGGATTTGCCCTGTGCCACCAGTTCGCCCAATGACGGTGCTCCGGGTGGCAGGCCGAAGCCCAAAAAGTCCAGTGCGGTCAGGGTGCCAATGGCGCCGGTCAAAATAAAAGGCATAAAGGTCATGGTCGACACCATCGCGTTGGGCAGGATATGGCGGTACATAATGGCCATGTCTTTCATGCCCAGCGCTCGGGCGGCGCGCACGTATTCCAGGTTGCGGCCCCGCAGGAACTCGGCGCGTACCACATCGACCAGGCTCATCCATGAGAACAGCAACATGATTCCCAACAGCCACCAGAAGTTGGGTTGCACAAAGCTGGCGAGGATGATCAGCAGATACAGCACCGGTAACCCGGACCATATTTCCAGAAAGCGTTGACCGGCCAGGTCGACCCAGCCTCCGTAGAAACCCTGAAGTGCCCCGGCAATCACGCCAATTATTGAACTGAGCACTGTTAACGTCAGAGCGAACAGAATAGATATTCGGAAACCGTAAATAACCCGTGCGAGTACATCCCGGCCCTGATCGTCAGTGCCCAGCCAGTTTTCGGCAGAAGGCGGGGCAGGGGCCGGGACTTTCAGGTCGTAGTTGATGCTCTGATAGCTGTACGGGATGGGCGGCCACAGAACCCAGGCGTCTTTTTTGGCGAGCAGTTCACGAATGTACGGGCTTTTGTAGTTGGCTTCGAGTGGGAACTCGCCGCCAAAGTCTGTCTCCGGGTAACGTTTAAGGGCCGGGAAAAACCATTCGCCTTCGTAGTGGATAACCAGGGGTTTGTCGTTGGCGATCAGTTCTGCACCGAGGCTCAGCCCGAACAGCACAAGAAAGATCCATAACGACCACCAGCCGCGTCTGTTGGCTTTAAAACGTTCGAAACGTCGTCGATTGAGGGGGGACAATTTCATCTCAATGCTTCCTGCTTTCGAAGTCGATACGCGGGTCTACCAAGGTGTAAGAAAGGTCGCCGATCAATTTCACGATCAGGCCGACCAGCGTAAAAATAAACAAGGTGCCAAATACCACCGGGTAATCGCGATTGATTGCAGCTTCAAAACTCATGAGGCCTAAACCGTCCAGGGAGAAAATCACCTCGACCAGCAAAGAGCCGGTGAAGAAAATCCCGATAAAGGCGGAAGGGAAACCTGCAATCACCAGCAGCATGGCGTTGCGAAATACATGCCCATACAGGACACGGTGATTGGTCAGTCCTTTGGCTTTGGCGGTGACCACGTATTGTTTGTTGATCTCATCCAGAAAGCTGTTTTTGGTCAGCAGGGTCATGGTGGCAAAGTTGCCGATCACCAGCGCCGTGACAGGCAATACCAAGTGCCAGAAATAGTCGAGAATCTTTCCGGTCAGGCTCAATTCGTCAAAGTTGTTGGAGGTCAGACCGCGCAGTGGAAACCAGTCCAGGTAACTGCCGCCGGCAAACACCACAATCAACAGGATGGCGAACAGGAATGCCGGGATCGCATAGCCCACTATGATCGCCGAGCTGGTCCAGACGTCAAAGCGGCTGCCGTGTCGTGTGGCTTTGGCAATGCCCAGCGGAATCGACACCAGGTACATGATCAGCGTGCTCCACAAACCCAGCGAGATGGATACAGGCATCTTCTCCTTGATCAGGTCGATCACCTTGGCATCCCGGAAAAAGCTCTCGCCGAAGTCCAGTTGCGCGTAGTTCTTGATCATGATCCACAAGCGTTCCGGTGCCGATTTGTCGAAGCCATACATCTTTTCGATTTCTTTGATCAGCTCCGGATCCAGCCCTTGTGCGCCCCGGTAATTGGCCCCCGCCACCGAGACTTCGGAGCCGCCGCCGGCAATACGGCTGGTGGCGCCATCAAAGCCTTCGAGTTTGGCAATCATCTGCTCAACCGGGCCGCCCGGTGCGGCCTGAATGATGATGAAGTTAATCAGTAGAATCCCGAACAAGGTCGGAATGATCAGCAGCAGTCGCCTGATGATATAAGCCAGCATTTAAGGCTCCTGGCTCGCGCTTTCAGGTTGAGGGGGTTTCGCAGGTTGTGAATCCGGTTTCGCCCACCAGGTATCGGTACCGATGTCGTACTTGGGCGTGATCTCGGGATGACCGATGTGGCTGGAATAAGCTACGCGCCAGGTCTTGATGTGCCAGTTGGGAATCACGTAGAAGCCCCATTGCAGTACGCGGTCGAGTGCGCGGGCATGGTTGATCAGGCTTTGTCGGGATTCGGCATTGATCAGGCCTTCAGTCAATTGATCAATGGCCGGGTCTTTGAGGCCGATGAAGTTTCGACTGCCGGGCTTGTCGACACTCTGCGACTCCCAGTATTCACGTTGTTCGCTACCGGGTGAATTTGATTGCGGGAAGCTGCCTACAATCATGTCGTAATCGCGCGAACGCAGACGGTTGAGGTATTGAGAGGTGTCGACCCGGCGAATTTGCAGGTCAATACCCAGGTCGCTGAGGTTGCGTTTGTAGGGCAGCAGGATTCGCTCGAACTCGGTTTGCGCCAACAGGAACTCGATTTTCACCGGTTTGCCCTGTGCATCGACCATTTTGTCATCGACGATGCGCCAGCCGGCCTCTTGCAAGAGTTGATAAGCACGACGTTGCTGGTCACGGATCATGCCGCTGGCGTCGGTGACATTGGGTTTGAAAGCCTCAGTGAACACTTGGTCAGGGACCTGCCCGCGCAAAGGTTCCAGAATCGCCAGCTCTGCTTCGCTGGGCGGTGCCTTGGCAGCCATTTCCGAATTTTCAAAATAACTGCCGGTGCGTGCGTAAGCGCCGCTGAACAGTTGCTTATTGGCCCACTCAAAGTCGAACAACAGGCTAAGCGCTTCACGCACCCGCACATCCTGGAACATCGGCTTGCGCAGGTTGAACACAAAACCCTGCATGCCGGTCGGGTTGTGATTGCGGATTTCTTCTTTTTTCAAGCGACCTTGGGTAAATGCAGGCGCGTTGTAGGCGCTGGCCCAATTTTTGGCGCTGATTTCTAGCCAATAATCAAACTGCCCGGCCTTGAGTGCCTCAAAGGCCACGCTGTTGTCGCGAAAGTAATCGACGGTGATCGTGTCAAAGTTGTACAGGCCCTTGTTGATAGGCAGGTCTTTGCCCCAGTAATCCTTGTTGCGCTCATACCGAATAAAGCGTCCAGGCTTGATCTCGGTGATGGTGTATGGGCCGCTGCCCACCGGCACTTCAAGGCTGCCCTTGGCAAAGTCGCGCGTTTCCCACCAGTGCTTGGGTAGCACAGGAAGCTGGCCTAGAATTAACGGTAATTCGCGATTTTTGGTGTGCTTGAAGGTGAATTTCACCTGCAGTGGGGTTTCTGCGATGGCTTGATCGACGTCGCTGTAATAGCCCTTGAACAGGGGCGAGCCATTTTTCATGAGGGTGTCAAAGCTGAAGACAACGTCTTCGGCGCGGATTGGATGGCCATCGTTGAACTTGGCTTCTGGGCGCAGGTAAAAACGCACCCAACTGTTGTCAGGGGCTTTTTCGATTTTTTCAGCGATCAGACCATAGGCGGTGAATGGCTCATCCAGGGTTTGCCGTGCCAGGGTGTCGAACGTTAATGAAATATCGTCGGCCGGCACGCCCTTGTTGATAAACGGATTGAGGCTGTCAAAGCTGCCCAGCGATGATTTTCGAAAGGTTCCGCCCTTGGGTGCATCCGGGTTGACGTAATCGACATGCTTAAAGTTGGCCGGGTATTTGGGCGGCTCATCGTAGAGTGTCAACGCATGCTGCGGGGCCGCCAGTGCCGCACAGGCAAGGCTGGCCAGTAGCAGGCCACTCAACGGCTTGAGTAACGTACGCAAGGGCATCATTGGGTTTTCTCCGTAGTCTTTAGCCACCACGCACTGAGGCCTAATGTATAGGGGGGCGTAGTCACGAAGGCGAGCCGGTTGCGGTACGCCAGGCGGTGATAATTCAGATACCAGTTAGGGATGCTGTAGTGCTGCCAGAGCAGGACGCGATCCAGCGCCCGGCCCGCGGCCAATTGTTCTTCGCGGGTTTGTGCAGCCAGCAGGCGTTCAAGCAGTTGATCGACGACCGGATTCGCAACCCCTGCATAATTTTTGCTGCCCTTGACGTTGGCCTGGCTTGAGTGGAAGTACTGCCACTGTTCAAGCCCGGGGCTTAAGGTTTGGTCGAGGGTCATCAGGATCATGTCGAAGTCGAACTGATCCAGCCGCTGTTTGTACTGGGCGCGATCCACGGTACGCAGCCGTGCATCGATGCCAATACTGGCCAGGTTTTCAACGTAAGGCTGCAATATGCGCTCAAGGTTGGGATTTACCAGCAGTATTTCGAAACGCAACGGGTTGCCGTCGCTGTCGAGCAAGCGTTGCTGTGACAGCTTCCAGCCGCCTTCACTCAGTAGTTGCAGGGCATGGCGCAGGGTTTCACGGGGGATGCCCTGACCTTCGGTACGCGGCAAGGCAAATGCCTGGGTGAAGAGTTCGGGCGGCAGTTGGCTACGCCATGGCGACAGCATTAACCACTCGTGACCTTGGGCTAGGCCGCTGGCCGAGAATTCACTGTTGGGGTAATAGCTGAGGGCGCGCTTATAGGCACCGTTGAACAGCGCACGGTTGGTCCATTCAAAGTCAAACATCAAGCCCAGCGCTTCGCGGACTTTTGTCTGCGCAAAGGTGCTGCGTCGGCTATTCATAAACAGCCCTTGGGTTTGAGTCGGAATCTGGTGAGTGATTTCAGCTTTTATGACCTCTCCCCGGCGCACGGCCGGGAAGTTATAGCCATTGGCCCAGTTCTTGGCCTGATGCTCGATATAGATGTCGAACTCACCCGCCTTGAACGCTTCGAACGCCACGTCGCTGTCGCGATAGAACTCAACTTCGACACGGTTGAAGTTATATTTGCCACGATTGACCGGCAAATGGGCACCCCACCAGTTTTTAACATGTTCAAAAACCAGCTGTCGCCCCGGAGTGACCTTGGTAATACGGTAAGGCCCGCTGCCTAGCGGTGGCTCAAACGTAGTGGCTTTGAAGTCACGCGTTGCCCAGTAGTGCTGGGGCAGAACCGGTAATTCGCCCAACCGTAAAATCAACAGCGGGTTGCCCGAGCGTTTGAATACAAAGCGAATGCGCTTGGGCCCCAGAATGTCCACGCGCTGAACTTCTTGAAGGTTGGTCCGGTATTGAGGATGACCTTCTTTGAGAAGGAGATTGTATGAAAAGGCGACGTCGTAGGCGGTAATCGGTGCGCCATCATGGAACTTCGCTTCAGGACGTAAGTTAAATACCACCCAACTGCGGTCCTCGTTGTATTCGACCGATTGTGCGATCAGGCCATAGCTGGAGGTCGGTTCGTCACCTGAGGGGGCGTACTGTCCGGTGCCGGCCATCAGGGTTTCGTTAAGCTCGTTGACCCCGTATTGCAGGAAATTGGCAGTCGAAACCGGGCTTGTGCCTTTAAAGGTATAGGGGTTGAGTGTGTCAAAGGTGCCAAACGCCATGACTTTCAACGTCCCGCCTTTTGGGGCGTCGGGGTTCACCCAGTCGAAATGGGTAAAGGTGGCCGGGTACTTGAGTGTGCCGAACTGCGCATAGCCGTGGCTTTCGCTGATGGCAGCGCTTGCGGGAAAGCTCAAGGCCAGGCTGATGAATAGCGGGAGGAGGGGACGCATCAAGGCAGAGATCCGATCCAGGCATTGGGCTTAGGGTTTCCGTACAGTAACAGCTTGTATCTGTAGGAAAAAGGCTGCACTGGAAAGCACTACGGGTAAGTAGCGTCCTGCTTGTTAGTAGGACTCTACTTACCCGTGGCGGGCCCAACTTTCGGCTTAGCGCGGTTTGGATACCGTCAGCATTTGTCCGGGCTTAAGGGCTTTGGCACTGTTCGGATTCCAGCGTTTGAGGTGTTGCATCTCAACGTTAAATCGCTTGGCAACGATGTACAGCGAGTCGCCTTTTTTAACTTTGTACCGTGTAGGTTTTTTGGCCGTTGGCTTGCGTGTGTCTTGCATGACCAGAATCTGGCCGGCCTTGAGGTTGTTGCCGCTGAGTTTGTTCCAGTGTTGCAAGTCTTTGACGTTGACCTTGTTGGCTTTCGCAATCAGGGTCAGGTTGTCGCCGCTTTTAACCCGGTACTTGCGGTTCAATCGCGCGGTCGATGTGCTTACAACTTTGTCGAACACCGGTTTGTTGGGGCGCAGACTGACTAGCTGGTCGGAGCTGAGGTTGGACAGGCTGGCCGTTAGCAGTTGGGCTTTGGCCGTGGGTACCAGCAAAAGCTGTGGCCCCTCGGTGGTTGCACGTTGTTTGTAGGCCGGGTTGAGTTGAAACATCTCGTCTTCATCGATCTCGGCCAGCGCAGCGACGCGCGACAAGTCCATCGATTGTTTGATTTCTACTGTTTCAAAGTAGGGTTCGTTGGCAATCGGGTTCAAGTTGATGCCATAGGCTTCAGGGGCCAGAACCACTTGGGAGAGTGCCAGTAACTTGGGGACATAATCTTTGGTTTCCTGCGGCAAAGGCAGGTTCCAGTAGTCAGTCGGCAAGCCAAGTTTTTCGTTGCGTTCAATGGCTCGGCTGACTGTGCCTTCGCCTGCATTGTAGGCTGCCAGCGCCAGCAACCAGTCACCGTTAAACATGTCGTGCAGGCGGTTCAGGTAGTCCAGAGCGGCGATTGTCGAGGCGGTAATATCACGACGGCCATCGTAGGCGCGGGTCTGGCGCAAATTGAAGTAGCGCCCTGTTGAGGGGATGAACTGCCATAACCCGACGGCATTGGCGTGGGAGTAAGCCAGCGGATTGTAGGCGCTTTCAATAGCCGGCAGTAAGGCCAGCTCCAGCGGCATGTTGCGTTCTTCGAGGCGCTCAACGATGTAGTGGATATAGAGGCTGCCGCGTTCGCCGGCATTTTCGAGAAAAGATGGGTTGCTGGCAAACCAAAGGCGCTGCTGTTCGATGCGGGGGTTAACGTTCTGGCCATCTTGCAATTTGAAACCCTGACGCATCCGTTCCCATACATCTTGTGGCGCAACGGGGCTCGGTTTGGAGCTGAGCCAGAGGGGCTCTTGAGGAATACGTTTGGTGATTTTGAGACTGGCCCGTTCGGAGGGTTGGGCCGAGTGATCCATGGATTGGCAGCCCGCGAGGGTGGCGGACACAGCTACCGCGATGGCTTTAACCAAGCGCGTCAATGCATCTGAATTAATGGAGTTACCTTTGAATGATGACATTGGCTAAAGAAAAGTTCGGGCAAAAATGTCGGGCGATTCTAGAAAGCAGGTGGGGCGCGGTCAACTGTTCAGAATTTCAGGGTTAACCGCGAGCTTGATCAGAACTTATCTTTCCAGCTTCGCAAGCTGGCAAATACCGCACTGGGCGAGTTGTTGTTGCGCTTATTCCATTCGTCAGCTTTTTCTTTAACAGATGTTTCGGTAACCCGAAGAAACGGATTTGTGCGTAATTCGAGTGCAATAGAAGAAGGCAGGCTGATACGACCCTGATCTCGCCATTGTTGGACTTGCAAGGTTCGGGCTGCAATATCTGTATTGGTGGGTTCTACCGCTTGGGCAAAGCGCAGATTGCTCAGCGTGTATTCGTGCGCGCAGAACACTGCAGTTTGCGGTGGCAACGCCGCCAGGCGGCTAAGCGAGTGATGCATTTGCTCGGGAGTGCCCTCGAACAGTCGCCCACAACCTGCCGCAAACAAGGTGTCGCCGCAGAAGAGTAAGGGGGGCGACGCATCGTGGTGGTAATAGGCGATATGACCCAGTGTGTGGCCCGGAACGAGCAGTACGTCGAACTTAAGGCCCAGCACTTCTATAGCATCATTGTCATTGAGCGCCACTTGTCGGCCCGCAATGTTCTCAAGTGCCGGCCCCCAGACCTTCGCGTTAGTGTGTTCAAGCAGCGGCAAAACCCCGCCCACATGGTCGGCGTGGTGGTGAGTGATCAGGATGTCACTGAGCTCCCAGCCCGGATGTTGGGCCAGCCAGTCCAGAACAGGGGCGGCGTCACCCGGATCGACCACGGCGCAACGTTGATTCGTTGTGTCTTGTAACAACCAGATGTAGTTGTCGCTGAAGGCGGGCAGGGCGTCGATCTGTAACATGGCGCAATTCCAATGTCTGAAACAAAGGCGCATCTTAGGTCCTGTGATACCCACATGGCGAGTTGGAGGAGCAATGACCGATAAAGTATTGGCTCAGGCCGATCCGGAATGGCTGGCGCTGATCAGTTCGGCGCGGGAATGGTTGTCTGGCCCCCACGGGCAATTGCTGCTCGAAGATGAGCAGCGGGTGCTGGAGGACGAACTGGGGCGGTTTTTCGGCGGTTATCTGGTGCATTACGGCCCGGGTGCCGACACCCCGCCCAAGGCCCCTCAAGTACAGCGTAATGTGCGTTTGGGGGCGCCGCTGCCCGGCGTCGAAATCATCTGTGAAGAGCAGGCCTGGCCTTTATGTGAGCATGCTGCCGATGTCGTGGTGTTGCAGCATGGCCTGGATTTTTGCCTGTCACCCCATGGCTTGTTGCGTGAAGCGGCCAGTAGTGTGCGACCTGGCGGGCATTTGTTGATTGTGGGCATAAACCCTTGGAGCAGTTGGGGCCTGAGGCATGTTTTTGCCAAGGATGCGCTGTCCAGGGCGCGTTGTATTTCGCCTTCTCGGGTCGCTGACTGGCTGAATTTGCTGGGCTTTGCGCTGGAGAAACGTCGCTTCGGGTGCTATCGTCCGCCGCTGGCATCTGCTGCCTGGCAAAGCCGTTTGGCGGGCTGGGAGCGCAAGGCGGGAAGCTGGCAATTGGCCGGTGGCGGCTTCTATGTATTGGTTGCGCGCAAAATAGTGGTGGGCCTGCGTCCGGTCAACCCGATGCGCCGCGAGCCGATGGGCAAGCTGATTCCGCTGCCGATGGCCAAGGTCACTCGGCGTCATACTGAACCCTAATTTCATGTCGGGTCGAATTCACTCGGCCCCGGGTGCTGCTGATCCTTGATTGGCAGGCCGTAGCAGCCTTTTCTGGAAAGTTTGTAATGAGCAATAGTGTTGAAATGTTCACCGATGGTGCCTGCAAGGGTAATCCCGGCCCCGGGGGTTGGGGGGCTTTGCTGGTGTGTCAGGGCGTCGAGAAAGAGCTGTGGGGCGGTGAACCTAACACCACCAATAACCGTATGGAGCTGATGGCAGCCATTCGTGGCCTTGAGGAACTCAAGCGTCCGTGCGAAGTGTTACTGGTAACCGACTCGCAGTACGTGATGAAAGGCATCACAGAGTGGATGGTCAACTGGAAAAAACGCGGCTGGAAAACCGCCGCCAAAGAACCGGTTAAAAATGCCGATTTGTGGAAAATGCTCGATGAGCAAGTCAATCGTCATACCGTGAAGTGGGAGTGGGTGCGCGGTCATATCGGCCATTACGGCAACGAGCGCGCAGACCAGTTGGCCAACCGCGGTGTGGACGAAATGAGGGGCATCAAGCATGCGTAGCGTTGTACTCGATACCGAAACCACCGGTATGCCGGTTACCGACGGCCACCGGGTCATCGAGATCGGTTGCGTCGAGTTGATGGGCCGTCGCCTGACAGGCAGGCACTTCCACGTGTACCTGCAGCCTGACCGCGAAAGCGACGAGGGTGCGATTGGCGTTCACGGTATTACCAATGAGTTTCTGGTGGGTAAACCGCGATTTGCCGAAGTGGCCGACGAGTTTTTTGATTTCATCAAAGGCGCGCAACTGATCATTCATAACGCTGCGTTTGACGTGGGCTTTCTGAATAACGAATTTGCCCTGATCGGTCAGACCGACCGCGCTGACCTCACTCAGCACTGCACCATCCTCGACACGTTGATGATGGCCCGAGCGCGACACCCAGGGCAGCGCAACAGCCTGGATGCGTTGTGCAAACGCTATGGTGTAGACAACTCGGGCCGTGAACTGCACGGCGCTTTGCTCGACTCCGAGATTCTGGCAGACGTTTACCTGACCATGACGGGCGGCCAGACCAGCCTGTCGCTGGCGGGTAACGCCTCTGACGGTAATGGTTCTGGCGAGGGCTCGGGCAATCAGGCCACCGAAATTCGTCGCTTGGCGGCCGATCGTCAGCCAGGCCGGATCATTCGTGCAAGCGATGCGGAGCTGGCAGAGCACGCGGCACGTCTCGAAGTGATTGCAAAATCGGCGGGTGCGCCTTCGTTATGGGCTCAACTTCTCGAAGCCAAAGGGCAAACGTTGCAATAGCCTTGAGCTGAATCCAGGGCAGTGTTTGGCGACAGAAAAGGATTGTTCATGTACCTCGTTATGCACCCTAAGGACCCTGAGGTTTCAGTACGGCTTGCAGATGAAGGGTTTGCCCCCTATGTGTGGGGCAACGATTTCAGCTTTGATGTGAAAGCGTATGCACAGGTTGATCAGGGTAAAAAGGTCGAACATTGGCCCTTGGAGATGATCACCCCTTACCGCAAGTGCTACGGCATAGACCCTGATGAATTTGCGGCTTACCTCGGTGGTTCAGACAGCGCGATTTTCATGGCTTATCTGGACAATCAGGCGGTGGGGCATGTGGTGGTCAGCACCAACTGGAATGGCTTTGCCCATGTTGATGAATTGGCTGTTGCGGCCCGTGCCCGCCGCCATGGCGTGGCCAAGTCATTGCTGGATGTGGTCAAGTTCTGGAGCCTTAAGAAAAACCTTCCCGGCATCATGCTTGAGACCCAAAACAACAACATTGGCGCTTGTCGCTTGTATGAGCGTTGTGGGTATCAGGTGGGCGGTATTGATGGTTTACGCTACCGAGGCATTGATCCGCAGACTCGCGAGGTGGCGATTTTTTGGTATTTATTGTTCGAGTGAACGCGCACTAACCTAAATCCAGAATGTCGCCGGTAAAACAGCCCGTTATAGTTTCAGCGTTAAGCAGCGGGTCTTTCAGCGAGGAGAACCTGAACATCTCTTTACGGGGTTCTGGCAGCATCGCCAGTTGTTCGGTGCGGTGGTTTTCAGTGTGAGCCAGCCAGCGTTCCACGCACTCATTGAGGTGCTCGGGCTGCTCGGCAAAGTGTCCGTATACATCGGCGCCGGTCACCGGTTTAAGGCTCAAGGGGTACAAGCGTTTGACGGTGTGGGTGATGTTTTCGACTTCTTTTATCAGCCGCAAATTCATGTCTTTGTGCGCCTCCCGGTATTTGTCCGGGCGATTTTGTGAGTCTTTAAAAGCGGCGCGCAAGTCGCGCTGGATCTGCTCAAGCCCACGGGATACGAAGGTGTATTCAACTCTGGTTACCAGCGGGTTTTGGGTTTCCAGAGCCTCCATGTAGCGCTTCAATGCGGCCCAGCAGCGCGGGATGTAACTGTCGACCATATAGTGCTGAGCCATGTCGAATAGCTGGCGCAAAAAAGTGCCGCGCTCGGGCAACCCGTCTTTGTAGCCTACGGCCACACTGCACACCGCGTGCTGGACGGCGGTATCGCACAGCGGTTGCCACATGATGTGCGAGACCGTGCCCTGACCAAAATCCACCGGCATAAAGTGACGCAACGTGCCGTGATGCTGATAGGGCTCGCCGGTCAGATTGGCCAACCCTGCGGCGAACAATGAAAGGCCGGCAGGCGCATTGGCAAAGGCCAAAACCGCGCCGGAGCCGTAAACGGCACTTTTGGTGTTCATCCAGGTGGCCGGAACACTGGGGATCGGGTCGTTATGGTTAACCATGCGGTGATGAACCAAGGACGCGGCGGCGTTGATAAAGGTGGCATCGGCGGCACGGGGCGCGCCGTAGGTGTAGAGGAGCACGTCGTAGTCGAACCCCTTACGGCAAAGCAACATTTGCGAGAGCAGTAACGCAATCGCTCCGCCAAGGCTGTGGCCACAGATCAAAACTTTTTGGCCGGTGTGAAATCTGTCGAGGTACTTCAAGATGAAAGTCGATGCTACTTTCGCCGCTTCATAAAACCCGCGATGCACCTTGCCTTCTCCTTCTTCGAAGGGCACTTGAAGGGCATCGGCATCGCGCAAGAAGTCCGGCGCGGCACTGGTGCCGCGTACAGCAATCAGGATGATGCTGTGGTTATGGGTTACGAAGGCTTGGGTGTCCGTGCCCTCTCGGCCTTCTTGGGTGTCATCCAGAAAATGAATGCTGGCAGGGTTTTCTTGAATCGGCCCCAATAACGGATTGTTGGGCGGGTATAAGGCTGGGTCGAAAGGTACGATCTCCAGTCGCTCGGAGTAAGGCACCTCTTCATAGAATGGGTAGTAGGGTTGGGTTTGCTCCGGGTTGACTTGCCAGTTCTCCATGAAGGCAGCCAGCTTGTCCCCAAACCAGTTACCCACGCTCGGTTCATGCTTAAAGCTGACGCGGGGTGTGGTCACGGGTTGCTCGTCAGGTTCCTGGCCGAAGGGGCAGTAACTCAAGGTGGCCATCAGAGCCAGTTGATACAGATTAAGCGCGCAAAACTCAGGTGTTGTCGAAAGCAGGGGGCGCAAGGCCCGTAAGGGCCGCACTTCAAGCACCGTCAGGCGCTGCGGCGCGATACAGACACCTTGGGTGCCAAATCTGCCCATGAGCCGACGATCCGCCACGTTCAACGGGAAGTGGCACTGTACCTTAGGCGGCAGGTGGGACACATGCTTGACCAGCTGACGAACCTCGACCTGGCAGTATTCATCTGTACCGCTGATGGATAAAGGTTTTACATGGGTGCGTGAACCGTCTTTTTTAAAGTAACGAGTCTGCTCAGCTCTGACTTGTAGCTCGGTAATCGGAAGGGGATAGTGCTCTCGTCCCATCAGGTTTGTATAAGTTTCAATGGTTCCGTGATAGGCCGTGTTGAATGTAAGTGCGATGGCCCCTGCGCAATGATTTTTTACTTCGCCTGTGCCGTTAGCATTTAAAAAACCTTTGTACTTTAGGTCTTCTGAATCTGTAACTTCGAAAGCAAGTCCGGCATAGGGCTCGCCTGAACCGAACTCATCGACTAATTGAAAGCGGGTTGTCTTTCCCATTGCTGGGCAGGCTAAAACGCGATCTTTAAAGTTGATGTTTTTCAGGCTGTCTTGGATGCTCATTTGTTAGCCCTTTTTATTCTGTGCAGCCAGGGTAAATGGTGCACTGTTTTCCGTCAGGCATCATGAAGCTACTGAAGTCTTTATAGTTTCCGTAGCAGAACGCAGATTGATCTTTAAAAGATTTCCCCATGCAGCGTTTCCAGCCATTCGGCACCTTTACCCACGTGTCTTTCATATAGGGTCTCTCATCAGTGTTCAACGTTATTATTATTTTGACAGTCTTTCCCGGCAGTTGGTCGAACGTATAACCCGCGACAGGACGACCTGTATTCAGAGTGCCGCTGGCATCGGCGTCTTTACAGTCGAGTATTTTGACGATGCGGCGTTTACCTCCTGACGTTCTAAATAACCATTCGCACTGTCCATAAAAAGCGCTTTCATTTTGCTGGTTGAATTTCTCTCTGTATTCATCGGGTAATTCTTCACGTATTACTAGATTTGCACTGTCGCTTCCAAAATCGCCAAAGTCATCTCCATACTTTCCGTAGAGTTCCACTATTAGCCGACTAATCACCAGCGGGCACCCACTGACGGTGCGGTATAACGCAACAATCGACTCGTTTTTGTAATCTTTTGGCCAATGGCGGTTGTATCCCACCCGCGTGTTTTTACCTCCCGGTACGCTGCAGGTTTCGCCTTTTGCAGGGACATAGACAGCAGAGGCTCGATAATAAAAATTCGGCGGTAAATCAGCGGTAAAGGTGAATGTCTCGGACTTTCCTAACGTGCAACCAGCCAACAATGCTGCGCTGGTCAATGCACCCAGAACTTTGAGTGTCCGGTTCATGAGTGCCCCTTGTCGCCCATAAACCACAGGGTCAGCAAGGCATGTGAACATCCTTGAATATTCAGGCTGAAATAAAGTTGGCCAAGTTAAGGAGGGCATGCTGGTTCATCCCTTAAGTTAAGGTTGAACGCTAACTCATGGGCCATTACCTGAGCTGTAAGAAAATTCTGAAATTTAATTAAAAGTTCGAGCTGATTCAGAATCGATCGTTCAGCGCTGCAAAAATGAAGGTTGTGCAGGCTGCTTCTACTTCTTCGGGCACGGGTTTGCCGCTCACCGAAATAGCTTATATTCGGCAGCCATCGAAGCCTTGCGCTGATCGACAGCGACTATGGGTTGGTGTTTGCCATCATTCGCATGTCAAAGCGTTACCAGCCCCTGATCGGCCAGCAAGCTTTCTGCCTTTTGCCCTGCGATGTCCAGCAAGGCTGACAGGGCGGGGCTGATAACCCTGTCTTTGCGTGTCAGTGCATACAGGGTCACCGGTATGGCGGGTGACAGCGGGCAAACATCCAGCCCATTGTTCTTAGCGCCTACGGCAGTAAACGGGTCAACCAGTGCCAGCCCTTCGCCCGCTTCTACCATGCTGCGTACCATTTGATAGCTCTGGACCCGAATGTTGATCGCCGGCACGGGGTGCAAGGCGTGCAGTTTGCTATCGAGCAAACGGCTCAGGGGATCGGGCTCAAGCAAGCCGATCATCGATTGCCCGGCCAGATCGTGCAGGGCAATGTACTTTTTCTTGGGGGATAACCAACCATGGGGGGCCAGCAGCTGTACTTTGCCGTGAGCCAGTGTGTGATGGTCGATGCCCGCATGCTCGCAGGTATGGAGGCTAAAACCGACATCGGCTTCATCCATCAGCAGGCGGCGTACCATTTCAGTCAGTGGCTGACTGCTTAGGGTCGTTGGGGTATCAGGAAAACGGCGTCTTAACGCAGCGATGTTTTGAGGCAGTAAGGGTTGCGTCAATGTCTCGCTACAGACCACGCGCAATGGCGCTTCCATAGGTTGACGCAATGCATCGCCAAGCCTGCGCAAAGGTTCGAAATCCAGATAAAGCTGGTTGGCAAGGGGTTGTAACTGAAGGGTTTCACGGGTGGCTTGAAGCCGGCCGCGGACATTGGCGAACAGCATGAGGCCGAGCTGTTGCTCGGCCTCTTGCAGCGTGGCGCTGACGGTGGCTATCGGCAATTGCAGCAACTCGCCGGCATGGGCGAGGCTGCCCGTTTGCAAAATAGCCTGAATCACTTCGATATGGCGTAAGCGCATGCGTGAAGTCCATGTTCAGCAGATGAGGTTTCAGCGTTGCGAAGCCTGACCCAAGTCTCATCCTGTGACTTCAGCGCTATGCCGGACAAACTGGTTAAGCCGTGATCACTGGAGCCGGGTCACGAATCAGGCTAACGCCCGATTGAACCAGTTCGTAATGATCCTCATCGATCTTTTTGACACGATCGCCAATGGCCAATTTGTAGGTTGTTGCGGGTTGTTCACCTGTCGCTTCGGTATTTTCGAACTCATGCACGGAATAGACACGACCTTCCGCGTCTCTTGCATGAAATTGCCCAACTAGAACTGCCGCCATTTGTAGAGAACCTCTGGAGATAAACACCCAATTTGCGGTTCTGTAGACCGTTGATCAGTAGGGGAAGTTTAGCCATGTGAAAAAAATAGTCTGGCTACTTTACAGGCTTGTGGGCTGATCGGGTGAATTGGGGTGCAAGAAATGCGTCCGATCATCTATAACTAACGTCCTACAACCACAGACTAGGTGTATTTCATGAGCAAGGTCTACAGCGTGGCCGTATTGGTCGGCAGTTTGAGAAAGGATTCCATCAATCGCAAAGTCGCCCTTGCGCTGGCTGAACTGGCACCGCCCTCTCTGAAACTGCACATCGTCGAAATTGGCGAGTTGGCGTTGTATAACGAAGACATTGATGTCACGCCACCACCAGCGGCTTACACCGCCTTTCGTGATCAGTTACGCAGCGCCGATGCCGTTCTTTTTGTGACGCCCGAATACAACCGTTCCGTGCCAGCTGCGTTAAAAAACGCCATTGATGTGGGCTCTCGCCCTTATGGGCAAAGCGTTTTCGGTGGTAAGCCGGGTGCTGTGATCAGCGTTTCGCCGGGGGCAATCGGCGGCTTTGGGGCTAACCATCATTTACGCCAATCGTTGGTGTTTCTCGATGTGCCGTGCATGCAGCAGCCAGAAGCTTATTTGGGCGGTGCAGGTGCAGCCTTTGACGAATCAGGCAAATTGTCAGAGAAAACCCGCCCGTTTCTACAAAAATTCATCGACGAATTCGCCCAGTGGGTTGAGCGCCAGCATAAGGGCTGAGGGGCCTGCTACAAGCTGTGGGCTTTGAACTTGCAGCGTGTAGCGGCCCTTTAAGTCAACTGCTCTGTGGCATTTCGCCATTGCTGAGCCGGTTGTTGATGTCGGCAATCACCCGTGGCAGATCGGTGATGGTGTCGATCAAATAGTGCGGTCGAGAGCTTTGGAACAGCGCATGGATGCGCTTGCGCTCTGCGATCAGCGTCTGGGCATCCAGCGCCTGGTACTGCTCGTAGGTGAGCCCCAGTGCGTTGCCGGAGAACACCAGTGCCACAGTCCACATGCCAGCACGGCGTCCTTCGAGGATGCCTGGCGCGGTGTCATCGACTTTGACGCAGGCACCCACGTCATCAATGCCCAGTGTGATCACATTGGCCAATGCTTGAGCGGGCCAGGGGCGACCATTCGGTACTTCGTCGGTGGCCACGACGTGATCGGCCATGTAGCCGTTAGTAGCCGCCAACTCGACGACTTTTGCCATCACTTGTGCCGGATAACCCGAGCACGAACCTATTTTGATGCCTTGTTCACGCAGTGCCGCGATGGTTTCCAGTGCGCCGGGAATCAGTGCCGAGTGCTCGGCTATTTTTTCGATCTGCAGCGGCATAAAGCGCTCGTAGATCGCGGTGACGTCGGCGTCTGTCGGCGCACGGCCGAATACTTTTTTATAGCGCTCGGTAATCTGCGGCTGGTCACAAAGGGTTCGAATGTGGTCCCACTTGCCCATGCCCATGGGGCCTCGTGCTTCTTCAATAGAAACCTGCACATCGAATTCGGCAAAGGCTTCGACAAAAATCTGTGTCGGTGCAAACGAGCCAAAATCGACCACAGTACCCGCCCAGTCGAGGATGGCAGCTTGAAGCTTGCTGGGGTTCGTGTAGTTCATGTCGGTAAGTCCTGTGTGAGCGGGCTGTGCTGTTCGGAAAAAGATGCCCCTGCAAGAGGCAATGCGATTAGAAGTGCTGCACTTCCATGTCATGTAAAACTTCGCCGATGGCGTTCACGGCGGCCTGCATATCGTCCTGGCTGAAGTGTCCGATGCAGCCCACGCGGAATGTTTCGACTTCGGTTAATTTGCCTGGATAGAGGATGAAACCTTTGGCTTTGACTCGCTCGTAAAAGGCCTTGAATTGATAGCGCGGATCCTTTGGGGCGTGAAAGGTGACGATAATCGGCGCCTGAATCGCTCCGGGTAGAAAGCTGCGGATGCCGAGTCTGGCCATGCCGTCGAGCAGTGTCTGGCAGTTACTGGCATAGCGTTTGTAACGAGCGGGCAAACCACCTTCTTCGTGGTATTGCACCAGCGCTTCATGCAAGGCGGCCACCACATGGGTGGGCGGGGTGAAGCGCCATTGTCCGGTTTTCGCCATATAGGCCTGTTGGTCGTGCAAGTCCATCGCCAATGAATGCGAACGGCCGGCAGCGTTGGCGAGCGAAGTTTTATGGGCAAAGACAAAGCCCATTCCCGGGACACCTTCCAGGCATTTGCCGGACGCAGCAATCAGCGCCTCGAAAGGGATTTTTTGTGCGTCGATGGGCAAGGCGCCAAAGGAACTCATGGCGTCGATGATCAGGGCTTTACCGTGATCAGCAACGACAGTAGAAATTTCAGCTAGTGGATTAAGAATTCCCGTGCTGGTTTCGCAATGGATCAATGCCACATGAGTGATGCTTGGGCTTGCCCGTAACAGGCGTTCAACGTCGCTGGCCGTGGTGGGTTGGTCTTCAGCCGTTTCAAAGGTACTGAAGCGACGGCCCAGTACCTCACAGATGTTCGCCAGGCGTTTACCGTAAGCGCCGTTAATCAGTACCAGTACATGGCCATCGCGTGGCACCAATGTGCCGATGGCCGCTTCAACCGCGAAGGTGCCGCTGCCTTGCAAGGGCACGCAGTGATGGCTGTCAGCGCCGTTAACGATGGACACCAACTGCTGGCACACGCGGGCCGTTAATTGGTTAAAGCCGTCATCCCACGATCCCCAGTCAACCATCATGGCGCGGCGAGTCCGTGGTGAGGTGGTCAGCGGGCCAGGGGTCAGCAGGATCGGCGCTTCTGTGCTCATTCGTGGTTCCTCAAACGCGTGGATGGCTACTGAATACACGGCATAAATTGCAGTTTGAGGTGTTATCAATCAAATTGTTTGTTGTTATGCCAGCTATCAGTGAGGCTTATACGAATGAATTTATTTCAATTGCGGGCATTTGATGCCGTTGCCCGAGAGGGCAGTTTTACCCGTGCCGCTGCCCGATTGTTTATTAGCCAGCCAGCCGTGACCGGGCATATCAAGGCGCTTGAAGACCACTACCAGATCACCTTGCTGCGGCGCACGGCGCGGCGCGTTGAGCTGACGCAAGAGGGCACCCGCCTGGCGGCCATCACGCGGGCCATTTTCGGATTGGTCGATGAAGCGCAGGTGATGCTTGAGGCTAATCGTCAGCTACTCACCGGGCGTCTTGAAGTGGCCGCCGATGGGCCGCATCTGGTGATGCCCATGTTGGCGAAACTGCGCGCGCAATATCCTGGGGTCACGGTCAATTTACGCTTGGGTAATGCTCAGGAGACCTTGGCTGCGCTGCTTGCGGAGCACGTCGACGTGGCCGTTCTGACAGAGGTTGAGCCCCGCAAAGGCTTAACCCTGCGCCAAATTGATGAATCCCGTATCTGTGCATTGGTACCGGCCAAGCATCCATGGTCGGCATTGAAGCAAGGCATTGATATTGCGCAGATGGATAACGTGATCATGGTGCTGCGTGAACCCACTTCCATTACCCGACGAACGTTTGACCTGGCCTGCCAAACCGCGGGTGTCACGACCAAGGTATTACTGGAACTGGACAGCCGTGAAGCTGTGACCGAAGCAGTGGCTGCCCAATTGGGAATCGGCATTGTGTCATCTGCCGAAGTGAGCCATGACCCCCGTGTTCAGGCTTTGCCGATCAAGGGGGAAGGGCTGATTAACAGGCACATGCTGGGTTGCCTGGAGCGTCGGGCCGATTTGCGTCTGATCGATGCATTTATGACGTTGGCGCCATGATAAAAATAAGCGCCTCATTATTTTTTGGTCGATTGGCGAGTCCTTGGCGTATAAACTTGCGGCCATTTGGCGGTGACGCCGCCGCGATATAGCAGATTGAGAGGGTAAGCAATGGGCGCACAGTGGAAGGTTAAACACAAAGCAGACGCCGCCAACAGCCGTGGCAAGATCTTTGGCAAACTGGCCAAAGAACTGACGGTTGCTGCGCGCAACGGCGCCGATCCGGACATGAACTCGCACTTGCGTCTGGTGTACGAGCAAGCCAAAAAGGCTTCGATGCCGGCTGACACCATCAAGCGTGCGATCAATAAAGGCGCGGGTATCGGTACTGAAGCCGTGCAATACCATCGCGTGACCTATGAAGGTTTTGCCCCGCATCAAGTGCCTCTGATCATTGAGTGCCTGACCGATAACATCAACCGCACCGTCGCAGAGATTCGCGTTGCCTTCCGTAAAGGCCAGTTGGGTGCTTCGGGCTCGGTGGCTTGGGATTTCAACCATGTGGGCATGATTGAAGCGAAGCCAGAAACCCCGGACGCCGATCCTGAGATGGCAGCGATTGAAGCTGGCGCTCAGGATTTTGAGGAGGGCGAGGAAAAAGGTACAACGTTGTTCATCACAGAGCCTACAGACCTGGATGCTGTGCAAAAGGCGTTGCCAGAACAGGGTTTCATCGTGTTGTCGGCCAAACTGGGTTACTTGCCAAAAAATCCGGTGAGTGGTTTGAGTGATGAGCAGATGGCCGAAGTTCAAGAGTTTCTGGCCAAACTTGAAGAGCAGGATGACGTGCAGGAAATGTTTGTGGCGCTGGAGTAAACATAAAGAAGTCATGAGATGCAATCGACTTTGTAGCCCCCGTCGCAGCCTGCGGCAGGGGCTACAGAGTTAGCCTGCCTTAATGCAATAACTGTAAAACCTCTGTAAACCCTGGCCGTTTCAGCACTTCAGGCTGCATGCAGCGGTTGTGCAGGTCTTGCAGCATGTCTCGTCCTTGATCGCTCAAGCCTGAATCGATTCTTTGCAGCAGCTCACCCAGCAAAATCCCGAAGGCCCGGACTTCAATGCGTTGCAGGGCTCGGCTCTGCTGGCTGTCGTCGGTGGCATGGAAGCATGCGGCACCAAAGTCCCCCAATACGCAGTCACCCTCAGCGTTGTACAAAATATTGTGCGCATACAGGTCGCCATGACAAATGCCTCGGGCATGCAGATGATTGGCAGCTGAGGCAATGCCGCGGGCGATGCGTAATGCACTGGCGTAGGTAAAGCGCGTGCTGCCGGCGTACTCGTCGCGACTGCAACTGTCGAAGCTGGGCAGGGACGCCAGGTTGCTGAAAGACGGGTCGATGAGCTCCATGACCAGGCCGGCCTGATTATCGGGATGACCCGCGACGCGGCCCAGCACTTTAATCAGGTTCGGATGCTCGCCAGCGGCAATGCAGGCATTCATTTCATTAAGCGGAGAGCCGTCGCTGGTGATGCTGCTTTTGTACAGCTTAACCGCAACAGACTGTGGGGCATGACCGGGGCGGGCCCAGCGAGCCTGGTGGATGATCCCTGAGGCGCCTTCGCCCAGTTTTTGTTCAAGCTCCAGTTGCGACCATTGGATGTCAGGGGTGCTGTCGGCTGGGCGCAGCGTGCTGGCATCGTCGTTCAGCGGATTACCAGCATACGCCAGCCAGCTCAAAGCGGGCAGCGTCAGGACGGTTTCAGGCAAATCGGTGAATTGGTTCGCGGCTAGCCGAATCAACTCCAGACGCTCGCAGTTAATCAGATTCTTCGGCAGATCGTGCAAGCGGTTACCTGCCAGCATCAACTTTTGCAGCCGTGGGCGCTGACCCAGTTCTTCGGGTAATTGGCTGATGCAATTGTCTGTCAGGATCAACCAGCGCAACAGCGGTGGCAGCGCTTCGCCGGGCACGCTCGCAATCTGATTGGCTTTGAAGCCAATCATGCTCAGTTGTGCGCATTGCCCCAGGCACGTGGGCAGTTCGGTGAATTGATTGTCCGAACAAAACAGGATGCGCAAACGGGTCAGGCGGTGAAGGTCATCGGGTAAGCGGGTGAGTGCGTTGCCACTCAAATTGAGAATTTCCAGCGAGTCAGCCAACTGGAAAATCTCCTGAGGAAACTCAGTCAGCCCGCACGATAGGTCCAAACGTGTGAGGCCTGCCAATTGGCCAGCCCGCAGTTTTGCGAGGGTATCCATAAACAGGCTTTTAATACTCTTGAAAGTGGGTGGTCAGTGGGGCCCTCTGTACGCCGGGCCCCGCCTGTTTTGCTTTAGCGCAGTTCACGGACCATGCTTGACAGGGTGCTCAATACGTCTTTGCCCAGTTGGCTCGAACGTTTGCCTGACCAGCCCGAGTGGAGGTCGGGGGCATCATTGTTGTCTTTGAACGGCATTTCGAGGGTCAACGACAGGCAGTCAAACCGCTGGCCGACACTGTTGCAGGCCAGCGTCATATTGGCCTCGCCGGGTTCGTCGCGGGTATAACCGTGAAGGGTTTGGAAGTCTCGGGTCAATTGGCTCAGGTGCGTACGAAAGCGCTCTTCGAGGTTCGCCAGGCGCTCAGTGTACCCACGATTACCTTCGCAACCCGCGGTGAACACATAAGGGATTTCTTCGTCACCGTGGATATCCAAAAACAAGTCGACACCGAATTTGTTCATTTGCTCAAGGGCAAAAAATACTTCCGGGCTGACAGTCTGGTCAGTGTTTTGCCACGCGCGGTTAAGATCCTGGCCGTTGGCATTGGTACGCAAGTGTCCGTGGAATGCGCCGTCCGGGTTCATGTTAGGGATCAAGTAGAGGTCGGCGAAGTCCAGCAGCTTACGCAGCTGCGGATCGCTGCCTTGCTCCAGACGGTCGATAATCCCTTCCATAAACCATTCGGCCATATGCTCGCCCGGGTGCTGCTGGGCGATGATCCAGATTTTGCGCTTGTGACTGGCGCCCGTGCCCTTGCGCAGCAATTGGATATCACGTCCTTCAACGCTTTTACCAATGCTTAACACGGTACAGCCGGCTTGAGGCTGCGTGGCGCGCACGATCAATTGTTCATGGCGCTCACGGCTGTAAGGTTCGAAGTAAGCAAACCAGACAGGAGATTGCACGGCTTCAATGTGGAAGTTGAGCGATGTCCCGTCAAACTCGGTGGGCACGCGGAACCAGTGTTCATGGTCGTAGGAGGCCACGGCTTGATAACCGTCCCACGCTTTGTTGTAGGAAGACTGGCTAGCATTGCTTAACTGGAAGTGATGAGTCTGGCCGGCTGCAAGACCCTCCACTTTGAAGTGGAACCACTGAAAATGCTGACTGCGGGTATCCGGCTTGATCGCCAGCTTTATATGCAGTGGATCGCTGGCATCCAGCACCTGAATATTGCCGCTGTCAAAGTCGCTGCTGATTTGAACTGAAGAGGGCGCCACGGTCATCGTCAAAATTCCGGAATCTGATCATTATTGGCGCTACTTTACATCGCAACGGCGACTAGCCAATACGGAATTTTGGGGATCGATAGGTAAGGAAATTCGCAGACAGAAGGGGGGCGTCATCCCTGACGCGGCGCAAGAATAGTTAACTTGCGATTGATTCTCAAGTGCTAAATCGCCATTACCGCCATAGTCGCGGTCTTCAGGCTTCCGTTAGTCGATGTTCTTTTGCTATCATCGCCCGCATCGTAGCGGTCACCCAGAAAGACCGCACACCAGACTTCATTAGCCTGAAGCACGCTGAGCCAGATAACTGGCCACAAAAAAAAGACCCGGCCATGAGCCGGGTCAAATAACCGTGATTAGCCTGATGAGGAGGTAATTCAAAAAACCGACCTAAGGTCTTTTGAATTATCGGCTGATCTCGCGACCAGCTGCATGCAATAATAATCATTCTTATTTGAAGGTCAACTGTTTTCCTCGGTTAACCTCTCTTTTTTGCACCCCCCCCACCAATTTCCATGCCGCGGCTTTTTCCAGCTGCAGTGCGCATGACTCCAAATTAAGCGTTATCGCGCGTCCAGCGCTTTGTCCAACAACATCTTGGCATTTTCAACAAAGTGAGCCACCCCAAGAAAAAGGTCGCGTTGAGCACCTTGTTGACTCTCGGCGCCGCCTAGCGCCACAGCTAATGCACAACGCAGGTAATCGCACGCATTGACCAAGGCTTCTTCATGGCTCAAATCGCTACGGACCACGAAGATTTTTTTCTCCACACAGTGCGGGGAAACAGCTGGTTTCAAATAATAGTCGAGTGCCCGCTGGCTAGCGGCGCTGTCTTTGAGGGCCTCCAGCTCAATATCGGTGTCGTTATCCGGTGCGATTTTTGTTATCGGAGTCATGATTTACCTGCGTTTATGAGATTAATCGAATCAACCAACGCCAGATTAGTACGCATTGTATTTGCACGTAGAGAATAAATAATACGTTATGTGTATTGTTGCCTGAATTTCAATCCGTATTGTTCGGCAGATGGATAAATGGATCGCTTTAGTCAGACTCAAATTGCGCGAGCTCAGACTCACGCAAGAAAAACTCGCAGAACGCGTCGGGGCATCCCAGGGCGGTGTGGGGCATTGGCTCAATAAACGTCGTGAACCAGACCTGGAGACGATGAACAAAGTGCTTAAAGCCTTAGGGCTGGAGCACCTTGAAGTCGCTGTAGTGGTTCGTGAGCGTAACGAAAATGTCGATGACTCTGCGGCCAATGAGCCCGTCTATGACATAACTTCGGCCTTTCGTTACCCCGTCAGAGACTGGGCACTGGCAGAGCAGGTCAGCGAGCCATCGGCTGATGGGGCTTACCCGCCGGGCATGATATTTGAGGTCACAGATCATTACGCCAAGGGTGCGGCGTTTTGGCTGCAAGTGACGGGCGATGCCATGACGGCACCGGTGGGCATCAGCGTTGCGCAAGGCATGATGATATTGGTTGATCCGGACATTTGTGCCGAGCCCGGAAAAATGGTTATTGCCCGTATTCCCGGGGTAGAAGAAGCGACCTTTCGCCAATTGATTGAAGAGAGTGGTCAGCGTTATCTGAAACCACTGAATCCAACCTATCCCAAGACGGTTTTTGATCAGGATTGCCGGATTATCGGGGTGGTCGTGCAAGCCACTTACAAGTTTTAACCCAGGCTTTTGCCCATACTGAAAAAAGCGGAGCCGCATCACCAGCCCCGCTTTTTTCAGCCGCTACTCCAGCGCGACCAGCACGCTGCCTTCATTGACCATTTCACCTTCCTGACAAAACAATGATTTCACCACCCCGTCGTGGGGTGCGCGCAGGCTGTGTTCCATTTTCATGGCTTCGAGCACCACCAGCGCGGTACCAGCTGCCACAGCCTGCCCCGGCACGACTAAGATACGAACAACGCTGCCGTTCATGGGGGCGCTAAGCCCGCCCTGTGAGTCGTGACCACTGCCCACGGCAAGCACCGGATCGAAGCGTGTCACAGTGTGCAACTCACCTTCCCAGTAAAAGTACAGGGTATCTTCACGACGTAGAGCCAAATGCCGGCGTTGCACGCCGTCTTCTTCAACAATCAATTGCTCATGGCGCATAGCCGTTGAGGGTGTGGTCAGTGTGACGACCTGTCGCTCACCATTTGATTCCAGTGCCAGCAGTGTCTGTGCAGGCAAACCGCAGCGAAGGCCCGAAGATGTAGCCCAGGGTGAGTCGGGGTCGTCGTCACGCACGTGTGGTGTGAGGCTTTGTCTGAACGCTTCACCCGCCGCAGACCAAAAAGCTGGCGGTAATGCTTGTGGCGGTGGCAACAACTGCTCCTGATAGCGGGGGATAAAATCGGTGTCCAGTTCGGCGGCTGCGAAAGCAGGGTGAGCAATGATGCGGCGTAAAAAACTCAGGTTGGTTTTCAGGCCACCAATGGCAAACTCATTGAGCATCGCCAGTAGCCGCAAACGGGCTTGTTCGCGGTCTTCGCCCCAAGCGATCAGTTTGCCCAGCATGGGGTCATAAAAGGGCGATACCTCGTCACCCTCGCTAACCCCGCTGTCGATTCGTCGTCCAGTGCCCGCTGTCGATTCGCGGTACACCCGCAAACGTCCGGTCTGCGGTAGAAAGTCATTGCCCGGATCTTCGGCATACAGCCTCACTTCTATTGCATGGCCGCGCAAGGGGACTTCAGCCTGCGTGATGGGAAGCGGTTCTCCACGGGCGACGCGAATTTGCCACGCGACCAGATCCAGTCCGGTGATGGCTTCGGTCACCGGGTGCTCGACTTGCAGGCGCGTGTTCATTTCCATAAAGAAGAAATCACCACGCGCGTCGAGCAAAAATTCCACCGTGCCTGCGCCGACATAGCCAATGGCTTGTGCCGCGCGCACGGCGGATTCGCCCATGGCCTGACGCTGCGCGGCGTTTAGACCGGGAGCGGGGGCTTCCTCTACCACCTTTTGATGGCGGCGCTGAATCGAGCAATCGCGCTCGTTGAGGTAGAGGCAATTACCGTGTTGGTCGGCAAACACCTGAATTTCGACATGGCGTGGTTTGAGCACGTATTTTTCAACCAGCATGCGCGCATCGCCAAACGAGGACAGCGCTTCACGTTGAGCAGAGGCCAACGCCTCGGCCAGTTGGGTGACGTTCTCGACCACTTTCATGCCTTTACCGCCGCCGCCTGCCGTGGCCTTGAGCAACACCGGGTAACCAATGCGCTCAGCCGCAACGCGGAAGGTCTCAAGGTCTTGGTCTTCGCCGTGATAACCCGGCACCAAAGGCACGCCTGCGCGTTCCATCAAGGCTTTGGCCGCGGATTTACTGCCCATGGCTTCAATGGCCGAGGCGGGCGGGCCGAGAAAAATCAACCCGGCTGCCTCGATGGCGCGTGCAAATCCTGCGTTTTCGGATAAAAAGCCGTAACCGGGATGAATGGCCTGAGCCCCGCTGGCCTTGGCCGCAGCGATGATTTTGTCAATTTTGAGGTAGCTGTCAGCGGCTTTGCTACCGCCCAGGTCCACGCACAAATCGGCTTCACGGCAGTGCCGTGCATCGCGATCCGCGGCGCTGTGAACAGCTACTGTAGTGAGGCCCAGTTCCTTTGCAGTACGCATCACGCGGCAGGCAATTTCGCCGCGGTTAGCCACCAATATCGAGGTCAGGTGAGGTGCGCTCAAGGTCGTACCTCCTGCTGTGAGACTGCATTTTGCCAACTGGGTGCGCGTTTTTGCAGAAAGGCGCGCAAGCCTTCCTGACCCTCTGGGCTGACCCTGATTCTGGCAATGGCATTCTCGCAGTAGCGACGTATGGCTGTGGTCGGCGCGCCATGGCTGACTTCACGCAACAAGTCCTTGCAGGAGCGCATGGCCTGCGGGCTATTGAGCAACAGGTTGTCGATCCATTGAGCGATGTGTTGTTCAAGCTCGCTCGCGGGGTAGCACTCAGAGAGCAAACCCAACTCGCGAGCACGTTCCCCGCTGAAACGTTCAGCTGTCAGGGCATAACGGCGTGCAGCACGTTCGCCAATGGCTTGCACAACAAATGGGCTGATGACCGCCGGTGCCAAGCCAATCCGGACTTCGGACAAACAGAATTGTGCATCCTCGGCGCCTATGGCCATGTCGCAGGCGCTGATCAGGCCCAACGCTCCTCCGTAGGCCGCGCCTTGAACCACTGCCAGTGTCGGGATTTTGAGTTTGGCCAGGTTGTACATCAGTTCAGCCAAGTGCCTGGCGTCATCGAGGTTGGTGTGATAATCCAGTTCGGCCGATTGCTGCATCCAGGCCAGGTCGGCACCGGCGCTAAAATGTTTGCCGCGTCCGCGCAAAACCAGAAAGCGCAGGCGGGGATCGCTTTGTACGGCGTCCAGCGCGAGGATCAGTTCGCGGATCATCTCGGCATTGAAGGCATTATTCTTTGGCGCGCGACTGAGCCACAAAGTGGCAAAACCCCGAGGGTCGGTGTGCAATTCGAGGGTGGTGAATTCGATCATGTCCGTCAGTCCTTAATGGCTGGGGGTGAAGCAAAGCGCGGTGCAGCTCACATGCGAAACACACCGAAGCGGGTGGGTTCTATCGGTGCGTTCAACGCGGCCGACAAACCCAGTGCCAAAACGTCGCGGGTTTGCGCGGGGTCGATGACGCCGTCATCCCACAAGCGGGCGCTTGAGTAGTAGGGGTGACCCTGGCGTTCGTACTGATCAAGAATGGGCTGCTTGATCTGCGCCTCTTCTTCGTCGGTAAACAGCAGGCCATTGCGTTCGGCCTGTTCACGTTTGACCTGCACGAGCACCCCGGCCGCTTGCTCTGCGCCCATCACGCCAATCCGTGCGTTTGGCCACATCCATAGAAAACGGGGGTCATATGCACGCCCGCACATGCCGTAATTACCGGCACCAAAACTGCCGCCAATGATCACCGTGAACTTCGGCACCTTGGCGCACGCTACGGCGGCCACCAGTTTGGCCCCGTGCTTGGCGATTCCACCGGCTTCGTATTTTTGCCCGACCATGAACCCCGTGATGTTTTGCAGAAATATCAGGGGAATACCGCGTTGGCACGCTAGCTCAATAAAATGAGCCCCTTTTTGTGCGGCTTCGGCAAACAGAATGCCGTTGTTCGCCAGTATTGCCACGGGATAGCCGTGCAAGTGCGCAAAACCACACACGAGTGTGGTGCCGAACAGGGCTTTGAATTCATCGAATACCGAGCCATCCACCAGTCGTGCAATGACTTCACGGACATCGAAGGGCTGTTTGGCCTGCGCCGGAATGATGCCGTACAGTTCATCCTGATCGTACAAAGGCGCCAAGGCTTTGCGTTGCTGCAGGTGGCCCAGTTTGCGCCAGTTCAGGTTGGCAATGCAGCGCCGTGCCAGCGCCAGTGCGTGTTCATCGCTGTCGGCGTAATGGTCGGCAACCCCTGACACCTTGCAGTGCACATCGGCACCTCCCAGGTCCTCAGCGCTGACCACTTCTCCAGTGGCGGCTTTGACCAGTGGTGGCCCGGCGAGAAAGATAGTGGCTTGCTGGCGCACCATGATGGCTTCGTCTGCCATAGCGGGTACATAGGCCCCGCCAGCTGTACAGGAACCCATGACCACGGCAATTTGCGGGATACCCGCAGCACTCATGTTGGCCTGATTGAAGAAGATTCGTCCGAAATGTTCACGGTCCGGGAAAACTTCATCCTGGCGTGGCAAGTTGGCCCCGCCCGAATCCACCAGATAAATGCAGGGCAGCCGATTCTGTTCAGCAATAGTCTGCGCCCGCAGGTGCTTTTTGACGGTCAAGGGATAGTAAGACCCACCTTTGACGGTGGCGTCATTGGCGACGATCATGCATTCGACGCCTTCGACCCGGCCAATGCCTGCGATTATTCCGGCGGCTGGCACGTCTTCGTCGTACACCTGGTATGCGGCCAACTGACTGAGTTCCAGAAAAGGCGAGCCGCTGTCGAGCACACGATTGATGCGTTCACGGGCAAGCAATTTACCGCGTGAGGTGTGACGTTCTTGCGCTTTGATTCCGCCGCCTTGCTGCACATGGTCGAGCAGGGTATGCAACTGCTCGACCTGTTCAAGCATAGCGCTGCGGTTGTGGAGAAACTCGGCAGAACGCGAGTTGATCACCGTCTGCAAAATGGACATGCGCGCGCTCCTCAGCGAGTTTCGTTAAACAGTTCGCGACCAATCAGCATGCGTCGAATTTCACTGGTGCCCGCGCCGATCTCATACAGCTTGGCGTCACGCAGCAATCGTCCGGCGGGGAATTCATTGATGTAGCCGTTGCCGCCCAGAATCTGGATGGCATCAAGGGCCATTTGGGTGGCGCGTTCGGCGCTGTACAAAATCACCCCGGCAGCGTCCTTGCGGGTGGTTTCGCCACGCTCGCAGGCGGCTGCGACGGCATACAAGTAGGCACGGCTGGCATTGAGCTGGGTGTACATGTCGGCGACTTTGCCCTGGATCAGCTGAAATTCACCGATGCTTTGACCGAATTGTTTGCGGTCATGAATATAGGGCACGACCAAGTCCATGCACGCCTGCATGATCCCGGTGGGGCCCCCCGAAAGCACCACGCGTTCGTAGTCCAGACCGCTCATCAACACTTTTACGCCGGCGTTCAACGTGCCAAGCACGTTCTCTTGGGGCACCTCAACGTCGTCAAAAAACAGTTCGCTGGTGTTAGAGCCGCGCATGCCGAGCTTGTCGAAATGCTTGCTGCGGGTGAAGCCTTTCCAGTCTCGCTCGACAATGAATGCACTGATGCCGTGGGCGTTTTTTTCAATATCAGTTTTGGCGTAAATCACATAGGTAGTGGCATCGGGGCCATTGGTGATCCATGTTTTACTGCCGTTCAGCACAAAATGGTCGCCGCGTTTATCGGCGCGCAGCTTCATGGACACCACGTCAGAACCCGCGTTGGGCTCACTCATGGCCAATGCGCCAACGTGTTCACCGCTGATCAGCTTAGGCAGGTACTTGAGCTTTTGCGCATGTGAGCCGTTTCGGTTGATTTGGTTAACGCAGAGGTTGGAATGGGCTCCATAGGACAGAGCGACGGATGCCGAGCCACGGCTGATTTCTTCCATCGCAACCACATGGGCCAAGTAGCTGAGGCCGGTGCCGCCATACTCTTCCGGAACCGTGATACCCAGCAGGCCCATGTCCCCGAATTTGCGCCACATGTCCGCCGGAAAAAGATTGTCTTTATCTATTTGCGCCGCCCGTGGCGCCAGTTCTGCGGCGACGAAGGCTTGTACCTGATCGCGCAGCATGTCGATGGTTTCGCCCAGGGCGAAGTTCAAAGTCGGGTAGCTCATCTTGGCACCTTGATCATTATTCTTGTGGGAAAAAGCTGTTAGCGATGCGGCTCATAACCTTTACGTTAACGTAAGCCTGGACCTGAGTGCTGTCAACGACCTTGACGTAAACGTCAACTCTATTTCATCAAACCTGCTGTGCCCGAAAAGGGGTTATGTGCAGACCCGGTCCTCTCGCAGTGAGGCTTTGGGAGATCCACAATGTGGGGGGAAGTGAGTAGTGAGTGCTGTAGTAAATTTCTGTTTCTACTGTCTTACTTGAGAGTACTGGTACTGACGTTTTAAGGATATTTTTTGACCTGACGTAGATTTATTAAATCCAAAGCAGACCTTAAGTCAGGAATTATAAGATGTTAGATAATCAGTGTGACAAACAAACCGTCGTGCATGCATCAGATGACCCCGCAGCGGATTATGCAATCAGGTTGCCTAATGCATTTATTAATCGGTGCTTTGCAGATATTTTCCCTAAAATTAAATCCGAGCTACGTGGCACTCTGTTTGATGAAGAGTTGGGTGCTACGCTGACGTGGGAGTTGTCTGAAGAGCCTGAATTTATTAGTCCGATTACTTTACCTGAGTTGATATGTTATTTGGTTATCAGTGTGGAAGTGGAGGGTAAGAAAACAGCATCAGCCGTCGTTTATCTACATGATGGTTTGTATTTTGTTGAAAAATCAAATGGGTATTTACTGAAATTTTATGAGGGGCCATACATTGAACTTACCCCTGACGACCCTTTTCTGCGGATTGTACTTCAGAACAAGATGAGTGATGTTATAAGTGTGCTAAATAAAATTCTTGGTGTAGTCCTGATCCCTCGGGATGTTCCTGGTTTTTTCCCGACAATGCCACCGATGTATATACAATCCTTTCCATTTGATGCGCCCGCGGCTACCGGTTTTGCTCTTCGATCATTTTATTTTCGCAACAATATTGCCCAGCAAACATTGAGCGATATTGAGCCGCGTGTCTTAGGGCTGCACGAGTCGGTCGAGTCAGAGCGAGGTGAATATGATGATGTTTTTCGTGTTCAAATAAGCCATCAGCTTTTGGAGAAAGTGATCACGGAAAAGTTTTGGGATCCGATGCCCAAAGAATTTGCTGAAGAGGGTGCACTTATTCGCCTGCTGAGTTTTAACCTGGAAATGAAGGATGATTACTTTGCATTGTTGGTTGAATTGGGCGGCCGCGTAAGAGCTGATGTATCTGGATGGTATGACCCTGAATGGTCAGTGGATTTTAAAGCGCCTCTTGATGTGCGTCTTAAAGTGTTCGTGGCGGAAGATAAAACAATCAGGATCAAGTACGACGAGACCTATTTCCCCGGTTTTGATCTTGTGGCTAACAACGACTGGGCGAGTATGTATGAGAACCTGATTCCGGGCTTGGCAAAAATGATTGCATCTGAAGTTGGGGGCGCAATGGTGAGTAATGTCACAGACGTGGTCGGCGACATTGATGAATTTCTATTTGAGTTGCCTGCCGAAACGTTCGATATTGGTGATAAATCCGTAACGGTGTTTCCACACATGACTGATATCCGTTCTTATAGTATTGATGGAAGCTATTATTTGAATTTTGCTGGGGTTATGAATACCTCGGTAAATACACGCTAAGAGCCTATTAAGGCAGTTCGGGCGATTGCTGCATCAGGCCAGATCGACACCGGCGCTAAAATGTTTGCCCGTCCGCGCTAAACCAGAAAACGCAGGCGGGGATCGCTTTATACGGTATTCAGCTAGAGGATCATGTCGGCATTGAAGGCATTATTCTTTGGCGTGCGACTCAGCCACAAGGTGGCGAAACCCCTAGGGTCGGCGTGCAGTTCGAGGATGGTAAATTCGATCATGTCCGTCGTCCCTTAATGCCTGGGGTGTCAAGCAAAAGCCCTGTGCTACTCACATTCGAAACACACCGACGCGGGTGGGTTCTATCCGTGCGTTCAATGCAGCCGACAAACCCAGTTCCAAAACTTTGCGGGTTTGGACGGGGTCGATGATGGCGTCATCCCGCAAGCGGGCGCTGGAGTAGTAAGGGTGGCCCTGACGTTTGTATTGATCAAGGATGACCTGCTTGACCTGAGCCTTCATCAAACCTGCTGTGCCCGAAAAGGGGTTATGTGCAGACCGGGTCCTCTCGAAGTGAGGCTTTGGGAGATCCGCAATGCGGGGGGGGGAAGTGAGTAGTGAGTGCTGTAGTAGATTTCTGTTTTTACTGTCTTACTTGAGAGTACTGGTACTGACGTTTTAAGAATATTTTTTGACCTGACGTAGATTTATTGAACCCAAAGCAAACCTTAAGTCAGGAATTATAAGATGTTAGATAATCAGTGTGACAACCAACCCGTCGTGCATGCATCAGATGACCCCGCAGCGGATTATGCAATCAGGTTGCCTAATGCATTTATTAATCGATGCTTTGCAGATATTTTCCCTAAAATTAAATCCGAGCTACGTGGCACTCTCTTTGATGAAGAGTTGGGTGCTACGCTGACGTGGGAGTTGTCTGAAGAACCTGAATTAATTAGTCCAAAAGCTTCGCCTGAGATGGTATGTTATTTGGTTATCAGTGTGGAAGTGGAGGGTAAAAAGACAGCAGGTGCCGTCGTTTACCTACATGATCATTTGTATTTCTTTGAAAAATCAAATGGGTATTATCTGAAATTTTCTGGGTCGCCATACATTCAACTTTTCCCTAACGACGAGTTTCTGCTGATTGTACTCGAGAACAAGATGAGTGATGTTATAAGTGTGATAAATAAAATTCTTTCTGTAGTCCTGATTCCTCGGAATGTTCCTGATTTTTTCACGACAATGCCACCGATGTATATACATTCTTTTCCATATAATGCGCCCGCGGCTACCGGTTTTGCTCTTCGATCATTTTATTTTCGCAACAATATTGCCCAGCACACATTGGGCGATAATGAGCCGCGTGTCTTAGGGCTGCACGAGTCGGTCGAGTCAGAACGAGGTGAATATGATGATGTTTTTCGTGTTCAAATAAGCCATCATCTTTTGGAGACAGTGATCACAGAAAAGTTCTGGGATCCGATGCCCAAAGAATTTGCTGAAGAGGGTGCACTTATTCGCCTGCTGAGTTTTAACCTGGAAATGGAGGATGATTACCTTGCATTGATGGTTGAATTGGGCGGCCGCGTAAGAGCCGACGTACCTGGATTTGACCCTGAATGGTCAGTCGATTTTAAAGCGCCTCTTGATGTGCGTCTTAAGGTGTTCGTGGCGGAAGATAAAACAATCAGGATCAAGTACGACGAGACCCATTTCCCCGGTTTTGATCTTGTGGCAAACAATCAGTGGGCGGCTCTGTATGAGAACCTGATTCCGGGCTTGGCAAAAATGATTGCGTCTGAAGTTGGGGGCGCAATGGTGAGTAATGTCACAGACGTGGTCGGCGACATTGATGAATTTCTATTTGAGTTGCCTGCCGAAACGTTCGATATTGGTGATAAATCCGTAACGGTGTTTCCACACATGACTGATATCCGTTCTTATAGCATTGATGGAAGCTATTATTTGAATTTTGCTGGGGTTATGAATACCTCGGTAAATACTCGCTAAGAGCCTATTAAGCCCGGTGGGGGGGGGTTATCGTGCGCTCGCTCCCTCCAGTGCATGAATTTTACTCAGCACGAAGGGGAGCCGAAGCTCCCCTTTAATGTGTCGATGCTTGCACTGTTTTTATTATCGAAGGGCGGTGTATTGTTGTTTTTGGAACTCACCCTTTGCTGCGTTGTGTGCGACCCCATTCAGGGTCAAGAGCAAACGTATTTTTTTGAGCGCTGATCCACTTTTATCACCGGCTATCAAACCTGTGATCCAACCTGAACGGGTGCTACCTGAGGGTAGTTTTATTGTTCTCTGCCCGGTTGCGAGGTGGCTCTTAAGCTCCCCGGAAAAGTAAACCTTCTCCAAAAAAATCTGTTAGCTGCGTCTCTGCCGTGTTGTTTTTGTTATGTCAGAGTCGTTTCGTATTGTTTTTATTGTGTTGCTGCATTTTTTATTCTTGTTATGCCATAGAGATAGCAGGAGCCGTGCCAACTTTTTAAAAGCTATAAAAATCAATGGGTTGGGAAAATTTCGAAAAAAAACCGGCCTTTGTGTGGGCCGGTTTGTTTCCGTGTTACTCGTTTGCAGGCGCGTGCGGTAACACTGCGCCACACTTTTCAGCCCAGTCGTGCTTTGGCCACCCGTGACCCCGTAACACGGCCCAGAACCTTGCAGATGTACTCTCCGGCCAGCAGCAGCTTGTCCATGTCCACGCCGGTGTCGATACCCATCCCGTTGAGCATATACAGCACATCTTCGGTGGCGACGTTACCGCTGGCGCCTTTCGCGTAAGGGCAGCCGCCCAGCCCCGCAATTGAACTGTCGAAGACGCTGATGCCTTCCTGCAAGCTGGCGTAGATGTTGACGAGCGCCTGACCGTAGGTGTCATGGAAGTGACCGGCGAGTTTTTCACGAGGGACGTATGCCGTGACCGCTTCGAACATTGCCCTAGTAGCCGTTGGGGTTCCGGTACCGAGAGTGTCCCCCAGTGAAACTTCGTAACAGCCCATGGCGTAGAGTTCTTTGGCAACAGCCGCTACCTGTTGCGCGCTGACCTGGCCTTCATAAGGGCAACCCAGCACACAGGACACGTAGCCACGCACGCGGACACCCTGTTGGCGGGCAGCCTCGAGGATGGGCTCGAAGCGCGCCAGGCTTTCGCTGATTGAACAATTGATATTGCGTTGTGAAAAGGCCTCGGAGGCGGCAGCAAACACGGCTACTTCTTTGACGCCTGCGGCCACAGCATCCTCGAAACCGCGCAGATTGGGCGCCAAAGCACCGTAGACCACGCCCGGTTTGCGCTGAATGCGCGCGAACACATCTGCCGAGCCCGCCATTTGCGGCACCCACTTGGGCGAGACAAAGCTGCCGACTTCGATATAACTCAAGCCCGCCTCCGTCAGTGCATCAACCAGTTGCACCTTGTCCGCCACGCTAATGGGTTGAGCTTCATTTTGCAGGCCGTCGCGAGGGCCAACTTCAACCAGGCGCACATGGGTGGGGAGGTTCATGGGGTCACCGTGTAGACAGAGAGAGGTGTGGGTCAGCACATGGCTGCATGTGCCGTCAGCTTGCATCCTGGCTTTTAATGGTCTGCTCCAATGCCTGGAGGCAGCGCTCTTCGGCAGTGTCCAGCTCAAGCTGCATTTGCTGTATGTCCAGCAACTGTTGCTCCAGTTGTTCACGGCGCTCGGCAATTTTTGCCAGCATGCTGTTCAGTTGTTTTTGATTGCCCTGGGCGGGGTCGTAAAGCTCGATCAATTCGCGGCACTCGGCCAGTGAAAAGCCGATGCGTTTACCGCGTAATATCAGCTTCAGGCTGACTTTGTCGCGGGCCGAATACACTCGTTCCTGGCCGCGTCGCTCAGGGGAGAGCAAGCCTTGCTCTTCATAAAAACGGATGGCGCGGGTGGTGATGTCCAGCTCACGGGCCAGGTCGGAAATACTGTACGTCTGGCTGCTCATGGGCGCGCTCTTGATTCATCTTGGGCTTAAGCTACTGGCTGCTTGACGTTTACGTCAAGCGCACTGGCATTGGCGGATTTATTTTCCAGCGCAATCTGCTGCTGGCATACCTCGATCAATTGCTCACGCATCCAGCGATTGGCCGGGTCTTGTTCGGTGCTTTCATGCCAGTACAAATGGGTTTCTACATTGGGCAGCTCAGGGAGGGGCAACGCCACAAAATGCAAGGCGTGGCGCCGTGCAAAGCGCTCGGGCACTGTCATCACCATATCGGTTTGCTGCAGCACATTGGTCGCCATCAGATAGTGTTGCGAGCGCAGTGTGATTTTGCGTTGGCGACCGATTTTTCCGAGTGCCAGGTCGACTTGGCCCAGGCCGTTACGTCGCGTCGAAATGTGGATGTGGGTCAGCGCCAAGTACTCATCGAGGCTGATTTTGGGTTTGCCGGCAAATGGATGCCCTTGGCGCATTGCGCACACGTAACGATCTTCCATCAACTTGACGTGACGCACTTGCGGGTCGGTATTGAGCGGTGCATCCACGGCGAAATCCAGTCGCCCCGCGGCCAGATCGCTGGTGGTTTCGCGCCGGTGGGCGAGGAAGCTATCAACCACGACGGCAGGTGCCTGGCGACGCAAACGTTGAAACAAGGGCGGCAGGATCACCGCCTCAGACAGGTCAGTCATGCTGATCCGAAATGTTTTGCTGGCTTGCAACGGATTGAAAATCCGACTTTCTTGCACCGACACACGCAGCAGGGCCAATGCGCTGCGCACCGGGCTGATGATGTTCTGAGCCATAGGCGTGGGCACCATGCCTTGAGCGGTGCGCACAAACAACGGGTCGTTGAAGCTTTCGCGCAAGCGGGCCAGTGCGTTGGACACTGCAGGCTGAGTAATTCCCAGTATTTGGCCCGCGCGCGTCAGGTTGGCTTCGGTGTAAATCGCGTCAAAGACGACAAACAGATTGAGATCGACCTTGTTCAGGTTCATGGCGCTTCGCTCTTGTTATCGGGTCATACGAGGTCGCAAAACTATATTGCTTATGAATGGTAATACACGCTGTAAATAGACAACGCAAATGAAGCAAGGCTGATCTAGCATCGGCGAGTACTTATTCCAGTCTTCCCGGTAACAGGTAACCCTCAATGGATTTCGCTTATTCCCCGAAAGTTCAAGCGTTGCGCGAGCGTGTGACGGCATTTATGGACACCCATGTGTACCCGGCAGAAGCCATTTTCGAACAGCAGGTGGCTGAGGGAGATCGCTGGCAACCGACTGCGATCATGGAGGACCTTAAACGCAAGGCTAAAGCGCAAGGGTTATGGAACTTGTTTCTGCCGGGGTCTGAAGCAGGGGCGGGACTGAGCAATCTGGAATACGCACCATTGGCCGAAATCATGGGGCGCTCGATGCTCGGCTCGGAGCCATTTAATTGCTCGGCTCCTGATACCGGGAATATGGAGGTGCTGGTGCGTTACGCCAGTGAGGCGCAAAAACAGCAGTGGCTTGAGCCGTTGCTATCCGGGGACATTCGCTCGGCGTTTGCGATGACTGAACCTGATGTGGCTTCATCCGATGCAACCAATATGGCCGCTCGGGCGCTGCGTGATGGCGACCATTGGGTGATCAATGGCCGTAAATGGTGGACCTCGGGCGCCTGTGACCCTCGCTGTAAAATCCTGATTTTTATGGGCCTGAGCAACCCTGGAAACCCTCGCCACCAACAGCACTCAATGATTCTGGTGCCGGTCGATACACCGGGGGTAAAAGTCGTGCGCCCGTTGCCGGTGTTTGGTTATGACGATGCGCCCCATGGTCATGCCGAAGTCCTGTTCGATAATGTCCGGGTGCCGTACGAAAACGTACTTCTGGGTGAGGGGCGAGGTTTTGAAATTGCTCAAGGTCGTCTTGGCCCGGGGCGTATACATCACTGCATGCGTTCGATTGGCATGGCTGAGCGTGCGTTGCAATTAATGTGTGAACGTTCGCTGGCGCGTCATGCGTTCGGCAAACCGCTGGCTCGATTGGGGGGCAATATCGACAAGATTGCCGACTCGCGAATGGAGATCGACATGGCGCGGCTGTTGACGCTCAAGGCGGCGTACATGATGGACACGGTCGGGAACAAAGTCGCCCGCAGTGAAATTGCGCAGATCAAAGTGGTCGCGCCGAATGTAGCGTTGAAGGTGATTGATAGAGCCATTCAGATGCATGGTGGGGCGGGGGTTTCTGGGGATTTGCCGCTGGCTTACATGTATGCCATGCAGCGCACGTTACGACTGGCCGATGGCCCGGACGAAGTTCACAGAGCAGCAGTCGGCAAGCTGGAACTGGACAAGTACGCCTAGGGTCTGTTGCCGTTTCATTGCAAGCCGCGTCGCTGGGTCAAACTTAGCCACCCCCCATGGGCTTAATACACCCACACCTCAACGCGACGGTTTTTGAGGCGGCCTTCATCCTCGGCGTTATCGGCCACAGGCATTTGCGCGCCGTAGCCACGAATTTCACGTAATACGACGCCGCTTTTGACCAGCTCACGGCGCACGGTCATCGCCCGCAGTTTCGACAACAGTTGCGCGCGCTCAGTGTCGTTTTTGGCATCGCCAAAACCTACCAAGGTGATGTGTTGAGTGAGCTTGTCATGGGTTCTCAAATAGTCGACTACACGGACCAAATCCTGGCGGGCCTTGTTGTCGAGTGTCGCGCTACCTTCTTCAAATCGAAAATTGACAGACAGGCGCTGAGCTTCTTTGGTCAGTGCCTGATAGTCCTCGGGCATATGTTCCCCGGCCACTACGCGATTGGCTTGCACGCTCTGCGCAATAAAACCGTTCTGCGCGACAATCGCTTGCCCTTGAGGGCTTTGGGTGAAGTTGATCAATGACTGGGCCAGCGAATTCGGGTTATTTGGCGGCAGATAGAAAAACAGGCGCCGCGACAGTGGGTAATCTTCGCTGGCGATCAGGCTGTCGAGCGGTAACATCGGTTGCGAAGGGCCATCGGCAATCGCTACGGCTTTGGCCGCACGAATGTACGGCAGGCCAATAAAGCCGATCGCTTGCGGGTCATGGCTGACCGCATCGGATAACTGCTCACTGGACTCAAAGCGCTGCGCCGCGAGGCTTAAACTCAGATTCGCGCGGTTAAGCACCACCTCTTTAAAGGTGTCCCAGGTACCGGACTGATTATCGCGGGCATAGAGATGAATTGTCCCGCCGACCCCACCCAGTGCTTCCCAGGTGCTGACCCGGCCGCTGAAGATGTCGGCCAGTTGTTCTGTCGTGAGTTGATTGAGCGGGTTGCCGGGATGAACAATGATTGCCAGGCCGTCAATGGCGATGACGTGTTCGGCTTCCGGGCTTTTCAGGTCACCCAGCGCCTCAAGCTCGACCAGTTCAGCGTCTTTGATGGGGCGTGAGGAGGCAACCATATCCGCCAGCCCTGCGTTGAGTGCCGCGAAGCCGGTGCCTGAACCGTGGGCCGAAACATCTACGCGAACCTGCTGCCCCAAGGCGTTGGTGCCGACAATGCTGTGCTCGTTAGGGGGCGTGGCGGGCACGCTGTGAATGTTGCGCAGGCCCTGTTCGGCCAGCATGGCGCGCACCAGTGCCGGGCCGAGATTGGCGCCAATGGTATTAGACCCTTGAATGCGCAAGTCGCTCGCAAAGGCCATGCCGGTTATTGAACACACCACCATCCACACCATCCACACCATCAATCGCAGCATCAGCGGCCACCTTCCTGGAGCCAGAAATGAGCCAGCAATTTAAGTCAGGTGTGTTACCGGCGCATGACGGTGGAGGTTAATGTGCTTGCAACTCAGCTCAATTCAAGCCAGACAGGTGCATGGTCGGACGGCTTTTCCATGGCGCGCAGGTCGTAGTCGACACCCGCGTCCTTGATGCGGTGCACCAGCCCTTGGGAGGCCAGAATCACGTCGATGCGCAGACCACGTTTTGGCTCGTCTTCAAAGCCACGACTGCGATAGTCGAACCAGCTGAAACGGTCTGTGACGTCTGGGTGCAGGTAGCGAAAACTGTCCACCAGGCCCCAGCCCTTGAGGCGCTCCATCCACTCGCGCTCTTCAGGCAAGAAGCTGCATTTGCCGGTTCTCAGCCAACGCTTGGCATTGTCCGGGCCGATACCGATATCGCAGTCTTGCGGAGAAATATTGATATCGCCCATAACTACCAGCGGTTGTTCATTGCTGAACTGACTTTCGAGCAGTTGTTGCAGGTCACTGTAAAAACGTTGTTTGGCCGGGAACTTGGTGGGGTGGTCGCGGCTTTCGCCCTGTGGGAAGTAACCATTCATGATGGTCACGGGCTGGCCATTTTCGTCGGCGAAAGTGCCCCAGATAAAACGGCGCTGTGCGTCTTCTTCGTCGGTGGCAAAGCCTTTGTGCAACTCAAGGGGTTCTTTTCGCGACAGCAGGGCGACGCCGTAATGGCCTTTTTGACCATGGAAATAGACGTGATAACCCAGCGCCTGAATGTCGGCGAGGGGGAATTGATCGTCGTGGACTTTGGTTTCTTGCAGGCCGATGACGTCGGGCTGATGTTTTTCGATCAGCGCTGCCAGCTGATGTGGCCGAGCGCGCAGGCCGTTGATGTTGAATGAAACGATTTTCATGGGCAGGCAGTCCTGAATAAAACTGCGATGTTAGCGGTCAGCGTGCAGTGGGGCAAATGCACTGCTAACGTAGGAAACTCGCAGCCCCGATTGAACTGTTATGCGCCTCGGGGGCTCGTACTCATTAAGACGTGTCGCTATCCAGGCGCCACCGAGGGGACATTCATGACACAAGCGTCGAACGCCACATGCCAGATTCAGATGCTGGACAGCGGCTATTCAAAGGAAGCACGTGCGCTGCTGTATCAGGCGTATCGTCAGGAACCGACGTTTCAGTACCTGTTCGAAGCGAGTCGCCCGGGCTATGAACGACGGATGCGGGCAACCATTCGGGCATTGGTCAAACAGCATTTCTTTCAGGACTTACCGGCCTTGGGGCTTTTGGTCGATGATCGCTTGGTGGGTATTGCCTTGATTGCACCGCCCCTGAGGCGTCTGGGCATCACTGAAAGTTGGGCATGGCAACTGCGCATGTTGCTCACGGCCGGTCTGCGTGGCACGCGCCGTTATCTGAACTACCATAACGCCGTGCTGGCGTGCATTCCCGGTGATGCCGTGCATATGTTACCGCTGCTCGGAATTCACCCGCAGTTTCAGGGTTTGCACTATGGCGAGCAATTACTGGAAGCCGTTCATAACTGGTGCGCAGCGGATGAACATTCCGAAGGTGTAGTGCTCGACACCGGCAATGAACACTATCTGGAATTTTATAAGCGTCAGGGTTATGTCCAGATTGGAGAGGTGGCCATAGGCCCGGTTGTGGAGCATGTATTTTTCCATGCCAACCCTCAGGTGTTACACACTGCAACAGCATAAGCCCGCGTTTATGCTCCGTGGCGCGCTCTAAGTCCAGCCTTGTCCGTGATAGCATCCGCGCCTATGAAGTTTCCAGGAAGATTCACCAGTGCTTTTGTCCTGTTGATCAGCAGTTGCGCGGCATTTGCCCAAAGCGAACTGGTGGTCAGGGTCAAACCCGCAAACAATGCCCTCAAGGCCAATGTGGAAGGCTATATCGGCAGCCTCGGCGATCGCGACGAGGAGGCCTTGTTGCGCTTCAAGCGCGGCGCGATAGAGCAGGCCCTGAAAGCCTCCCAGGCCTTGGGTTATTATCAACCCACCATTGATGCCGAGGTTAAAGCCGGCGATCCACCGCGTTTGGAGTTGAACATTGATCCCGGCGAGCCGGTGCATCTGCGCAACGTCAATGTGCGTGTCGAAGGCCCGGCTTCATCACTCAAGGCCTTTCAAATTCCGGCCAGTGATGACCTGAAACCGGGCGCCGTGCTCAATCAGGGCAACTACGAAGACGCCAAGCGCATGATCCTCAACCGTGCGCTGCGCTATGGTTTTTTCGATGGCAAATTCCTCAAGCACGAATTGCTGGTAGACCCCAAAGGCGGGTTTGCCGATATCAACCTTGTGTATGACAGCGGCCCCCGTTACACACTCGGGAAGGTCACATTTGCGGGCAATGCGCCCTTTGATCAGACCTTGCTTGATCGGCTGGTGCCTTTCAAACCCGATACTCCCTACGACTCCCAACTGATTGCAGAGCTCAATCAAAACCTGCAAAGCAGTGGCTATTTTGAAACGGTACAAGTAGGTGCCGCGCCAAGTACGGCCGTCGGTACGGTCATTCCGGTTGACGTCGATTTGTATACCCGTAAACCGCGCACCATGACGTTGGGTCTGGGCTATTCGACCGACATGGGGCCGCGCGGCAAAGCCAGCTGGACGCGCCATTGGGACAACCCCCGTGGCGACAGTTATGGTTTTGAGTCCGAAATTTCTCAGCCCAAGCAGAACGTCGGGGCCTGGTATGACATCCCGCTTGACCCGCCCCTGACCGATAAATTGCGCTTTGCTGCAGGCTATCAATACGAAGAAATCGCCAATACCGACACGTTGAGCAAGTTGCTCACCCTGGGCCCTGAATGGCACAGCAAAATGGACAACGGCTGGACGCGGGTAGTGTTCCTGCGCTGGCAACATGAACAGTACCGCCTGGGGGATGACTCGGGGTTGAGCACGTTGCTGCTGCCGGGGGTGAGTTTTTCGGTGGTGCGCAGTGATAACCGTATAGACCCGAGCCACGGCTACAGCGTGACCTCCAGCATAGAAGTGGCCAAAGAAGGGCTGATGTCGGACACCAACCTGTTACACGGTGACGTGCAATTCAAGGCGTTGACCACCTTGTGGGAAAAACACCGTTTTCTGGGGCGAGTTCAATTCGGCGGCAGCGCCACCAACGGCTATAAGCAAGTACCGCCTTCCTTGCGGTTTTTTGCGGGCGGTGACCAAAGCGTGCGGGGCTATGCCTATCAGAGTCTGTCACCCAAGAACTCCGAAGGTGACCGCATCGGTGGGCGTTACATGTTGACGGGCAGCCTCGAGTATCAATACCAGTTCGCAGAGAAATGGCGCTGGGCCACGTTCGTTGACCAAGGCAATGCATTCAATAATCTGGAACTGCCCAGCTTGAAGACGGGCGTAGGCGTGGGCATTCGTTATATCTCGCCGATAGGCCCGATACGACTCGATCTGGCTCATGCGCTGGACGATGACGGTGGTATCCAACTGCACTTCTCGATGGGGCCTGAACTGTGATTCGTGGTTTGAAAATTGCCGGCTTTGTCGTCTTGGTGTTGGTGTTGCTGGTCGTTGTCAGCCTCGGCGTTATTTTGGGTACGCAAACGGGCAGCCGTTGGGTGTTGGCTCAAGTACCGGGTCTGCAGGTGGACAACTTTAACGGCCGCCTGGGTGCGCAGTGGAGCGCCGATCACCTGTTGTGGGAGCAAGGCACCAGCCGCGTAGAAGTGACCCGGCCGATTTTCGCCTGGTCGCCTGGCTGCCTGACTCGTATGACCTTATGCATCGACCAGCTACAGGCGGATCAAGTCAGCCTGCAGTTCCCGCCGAGCGAAGACAGCAGCAGCGGCCCGGTCAGCTTGCCGGAACTGAAATTACCCCTGGCCATTGAAGTCGGTGTGATTAAAGTCGGCAACGTGCTGTTTAACGGTATCGAGCAGCTCAAAGGCTTGCAGATGGCGGCGCAGTGGACGGCCAAAGGTTTGCAGATCGACGCCGTCAAGGTCGAACGTGAAGACCTGAGCGTGAACTTGTCGGGGTTGTTGCAACCCAATGGTGACTGGCCGCTGGCGTTACAGGGGACGATCAATTTGCCATCCCCGGACAAACAGCCCTGGGCGCTGGCGCTGAACGTCGAGGGTCATTTACGCACAACCTTGAACCTGACGGCTGACAGCAGTGGTTATCTCAACGCCCACCTGAAGGGCGATGTTCAGCCCTTGGCGGAAAACTTGCCCGCGCAGGTGAGCATTACCTCCGAGGCGTTCAAGGCCAGCCCGGATCTGCCTGATACCTTGCAACTCAATCAATTGCTGCTCACGGCCAAAGGTGATCTCAAGACCGGCTATGCCTTGAAGGGCACGGCCAGCTTACCTGCTGAAAACAACCCGGTGAGTGTGTTGCTTGAAGGTCGAGTGGACAGCAAAGGCGCACAGGTTTCAGCGCTTGACCTGACCTCCAGTGCTCAGCAGCGTTTAAAGCTAGCCGGGAAGGTGGATTGGCAAAAAGGGCTGAGCGCCGAAGCCACGATCGACTGGCTCGAGTTCCCTTGGCATGACCTGTACCCCGTGATCGCCAAACCGGACGTGGATCTGCGCACATTCAACGGTGAAGTGTCTTACACCGACGGCAAGTACCTGGGCAACTTCAAGGCGGATCTGGATGGCCCGGCAGGTGCTTTCAGTGTCGCCAGCCCATTCAGTGGTGACCTGGGGCAAATCTTCCTGCCAGAGCTAAAACTGGTGGCAGGGCAGGGCAAGGCTGAGGGGCACGTTAACGTAAAGTTCACCGACGGCGTGGCGTGGGATACGGCGCTGGATTTGAGTGCGCTCAACCCGGCGTATTGGGTGGCTGAATTGCCGGGGACATTGGCAGGCCCGTTGCGCAGCACAGGCTCCTTTAAAAATGAGCGGCTGGAACTGGACGCCAACCTTGATCTCAAAGGGCGTTTACGTGGGTTGCCGGCACTGCTGCAAGCCAAGGCGCAAGGCGCTGGGGAGGCATGGACGGTCAGCACGCTGGACATTCGTCTGGGTGATAACCGCATCAATGGCACGGCCAATTTGCATCAGCAACTCAACGCGCAGCTGGAATTGAACCTGCCGCGTTTGGGCCAGTTATGGCCCGACCTGCGCGGTCAGCTTAAGGGCCGAGTGGACATGGCCGGCACGCTCAAGGCCCCTGAGGGCAAAGTAGCGCTGCAGGGTCAGCAGTTGGCGTTTGCCGACAATCGCCTGCAAAGCCTGACGCTGGACGCCATACTGGATCGCAATCAGCGTGGCCGGCTTGACCTCAAGGGCAGCGGTATTCAGGCGGGTGACACCCAGCTGGGTGTATTGACGGTGGGGGCTAGCGGTGACATCAAACGCCAGCAACTGCAATTGGCGCTGCAAGGGCCGATGCTTCAACTTGGGCTGGCGCTGGAAGGCGCACTGGATAACGACAATTGGCGGGGCCGACTGACCCGCGGCGACGTGAAGGCGGGTGGACAAGATTGGGTGCTGCAAAACCCGGCGCGGCTGGAGCGACTGGCCGATGGCAAAATCAATTTGGGCGCGCAATGCTGGACCTCTGGCCCGGCCAGTTTGTGCAGTGAAGATCAGCGGCTGATGCCGGATCCCAAGCTGCGCTTCCACCTCAAGCAGTTCCCTCTCGACAGCTTGGCGCAATGGTTCCCCAAAGACTTCCAATGGCAAGGGCAACTTAACGCCGACCTTCTGCTGGACGTGCCAGCCAGTGGCCCGAAAGGTCAGGTCGTGGTCGATGCCAGCGGTGGCACCTTGCGGATTAAAGATAAAGGCCAGTGGCTGGATTTTCCGTACCAGACCTTGAAACTCACCAGCAATTTAACCCCGAGCCGCGTCGATACTCAGTTCAACTTCAATGGCGGCAAACTGGGCCAACTGGTGCTCAATGCACGGCTTAATCCGTTGCCCCAAAGCAAGCCGGTGACGGGTAATTTCCGACTGAGCGGTCTGGATATTTCTGTGATTCGTCCTTTTGTGCCGATGGTCGAGAAACTCACCGGCCAGTTGAACGGTTCAGGGACTATTTCTGGTGGACTGCTCGCGCCCCATATCAACGGCAATGTCGCGTTGAGCGGTGGTGAGATTTCCGGGCCACAGTTACCGACCAACTTTGAAAACTTGCAATTGAGCGCCGTGATCAACGGTGAAACAGCGCTGCTCAATGGCGGCTGGACCAGCGGCAAACAAGGGCAGGGCAGCATCAGCGGCGACGTTGCGTGGGGCAAAGCGATGTCCGTTAACGTGCTGGTCAAGGGTAATAACCTGCCTGTAACGGTTGAACCTTACGCCAAACTGGACGTAGCCCCTGACCTGAGAATCACGCTAAAACCTGATAACACGCTCTTGGTTGCGGGTAAGGTAAACATCCCGAAAGGTGAAATCACCGTACGAGAATTACCACCATCGACGGTCAAGGTGTCGGATGACACCGTCATTATTGGCCAGCAGGCGACCGAGAGCGAGCCGCCCATGGTGATCGACATGGACATCGACGTCGTGGTGGGGCAGGAGCTACTGACCTTCAGCGGCTTTGGCCTGAACGCGGACATCGCAGGGCAAGTGCACATTGGCAACAACATGGACACCCGTGGTGAGTTACGGCTGAACAACGGTCGCTACCGGGCTTATGGCCAGCGGTTGACCATTCGCCGTGCGAGGTTGTTGTTTACCGGGCCGATAGATCAGCCCTACCTGGACATCGAAGCGATTCGCCAGACCGATGACGTAATCGCCGGAATTCGACTGACCGGCAGCCCTGAGCAACCTACAACGCAAATCTTCTCTGAACCGGCCATGAGTCAGGAACAGGCCTTGTCGTACCTGATTCTGGGTCGCCCTCTGACGGGCAGTGGCGAAGACGACAACTTGCTGGCACAAGCTGCGTTGGGGTTAGGCCTGATGGGCAGTTCGGGCGTGACCACCAGCCTGGCGAACCATCTGGGACTCAAGGATTTTGAACTGGACACAGAAGGCAGCGGAGACAGCACGTCGGTCGTGGCCAGTGGCAAGATCAACGATCGATTGAGCGTGCGCTATGGCGTGGGTGTTTTTGAGCCGGCCAGCACCATTGCCTTGCGTTATAAATTGAGCAAACGGGTATATGTGGAAGTGGCGAGCGGGATAGCCAGCTCGCTGGATATTTTCTACAAGCGCGATTTTTAACGCCGAAAGCGTGAAGTTGCGGTTGCGGTTGCGGTTGCGATTGCGGTTGCAGTTGCAGTTGCAGTTGCAGTTGCAGTAGATCTTGATCTGGTTTTTGATCTTGATCTGCCGCCCCTTCGGGAGGCTGAATGGAGGTTTCGCGGAGTGGGTCGACCGGCATGGATGCCGGGAGAGCTGCGATCGGGCCATGGATGGCCCGTCGCAGCGTGCCCACGGAGCGGGACCGGAGTGAGGGACACCTGAGCGAAGCGAGGGCCGTACGCGGGGGCGGAAGCGTTTTGGTTACTTTGCCGCTTTTGCAAAGTGACACGCCGTAAGGGCGTAACCCGTAGAAAACCGTGATACATGAAATGGATATGTACGCGGTTTATATAACTGAAGCACTGAGTACATATCCATTGGCTGTGTTAATTCTTTCTACGGGTTTCGCCCTTACGGCGAGTTCCTTTTGGCAAACAGCTGAGTGTCGGACCATCCCAAAAGGAACCTAAAGGTCCTTGCCCTACCATACGGCCGAGCTCGCCTAGGCTGGCTCGGCGTCCTGCCTCGTCCCCCCCATAACAGCACCGGCGTTCAGCCTCCTGTGAGGGGCCTCCGTGTTGTGCCCACTGTATCGGTAGCAGCAGTGACACCATTCGGGACTCAAGATTTTTAAACTGCATACAGACCACAGCGCAGACAGCTGCAATTGCAGTAGATCTTGATCTGGCTTTTGGGTCTGATCTTGATCTACCGCCCCATCGGGAGAGCCGTCACGGCGTGCCCACGGAGCGGGGCCGGAGCGAGGGAACTATTAAGAGCCCTGACACTGCGAACCTTGAAAAAACCAGTCAATTTTCTCGCTGGATGGGAATCAAAACCACAGTCTGAGAATCATGCCCTATAGTGCGGCCATGACCGACCCAGAAAACAAAAGCATCGTAGATCGCGTATTGCATGTCCTGGTGTGTATCGCCAAGGCCGGCCATCCGATCGGCGCCAAACGTATCGCCGCCCAGGTTGGTATGCCGTTGAGCACCGTCTACCGGCACCTTGGCGCGCTGAAAAAGTGGGGCCTGGTTCAGGAGCACATGGCTACGGGGCTGTACGAGCCCGGCGCTACGGGGGTGCTACTGGCCAGGGGGTTTGACCAGAACTCCTACCTGATCAACCAAAGCCGCGACGAAATCAGCGCGCTGGTAGAACGCACCGGCGAAAGTGTCGGCTTGCTGGTGTACACCAACGAGCAAGTGGTGTGCATCGCCATGGAAGAAAGTACGTTGTCATTGCGCTGCTCGTTTACCAAGGGCCGTGCGCATTCACTGATGTACGGGGCGTCGGCCAAGGCCTTGCTGGCTTTTTTGCCCCGTCTGCTGCAAAAACGCCTGATCGAAGAACAACTGGGCCATGACCCGGTCGCCGTGGACGCCCTTGAAAAGCAGGTCGCCGAGATCCGCAAGAAGGGCTACGCCACCAGCGAAGGTGAAGTGGACCAGGGCGTGTGGGGGATCAGCGTGCCGCTGATTTCCGACAATGAACGCCTGGAAGGAACCATAACCCTGATGGCGCCATCGCTACGCGTAGGCGCCAGGGAAGAAGAGCTTATAAAAATGACAATAAAAGCGGCCAGCCGCATCTGCAACCGATTCTAACCTGCCGGTTACATCACGATTTGGCCCACTCAGAATCTCGAGGAACACCTTATGAAGTTTTCCAGGCTGCTCGCGGCCGTTACAACCGCATTCACCCTGCTGTCCACCATCCCGATGGCTGCCACCGCGGCGGGTGACGTGATGCGGGTTGGCACCGATGCCACCTTCCCGCCCATGGAATTCATCAAGGACGGCAAGCGCACCGGCTTCGATGTAGAGCTGATCGAAGCGCTGGGCGCACAGATGAACAAGAAGGTCGAATGGATCGATATCGGCTTCAAGGGGCTGATCCCCGGTCTGATTTCCAACCGTTTCGATGTGGCAGCGTCGGCCATCTACATGACTGACGAGCGCCGCAAGGTCGTCAACTTTACTGACCCGTATTTCCGTGGCGGCCTGGCGGTAGTGGTACTCAAGGATGACCAGAGCATCAATAGCCCGGCGGACCTGAGCGGCGACAAAAAAGTCTCTGCTCAAGTCGGTACCAAATCCATCTCGTTTCTGAAGGACAACTACCCCACTGCCAGCGTGGTGGAGGTGGAGAAAAACCAGGCAATGTTCGACCTGCTGACCATCGGCCGGGTAAACGCCGCAGTGACCGGCCGCCCGGCCGCCATCGAGTTCGCCAAGTCTGAGCCGCGCGTGCGCGTGCTGGATGAAGGCCTGACCACCGAGCTGTACGGTTTCGCCCTGCGCAAGAACGACGCCGAACTGGCGCAACAGATGAATACCGCGTTGCAAACCCTTCGCAGCAACGGCGAATACGCCGCGCTGACCCAGAAATGGTTTGGTACCCAGGAATAACCACGGCAGCGGGCGATTACGCCCGGTGTTTCCCTGAAGCACTACCTGCGGAGTAAACCATGGATCTCGATTTTTCCCCGGTGTGGGATGGCTGGCGCGCGCTCGCTTCCGGCGCCGCCGTTACCATTGAAATCACCCTGGCGGCGCTGATACTCGGCTGCGTGCTCGGGCTGTTGATCGGCCTTGGCCGCCTCAACCCCAAGCGCCGCATCATCTATGGCGTGTGCACCACGTACCTGACGCTGATACGCGGCACCCCACTGCTGGTGCAACTGTTTATTCTGTTCTTCGGCCTGCCGCACTTCGGCATCCAGCTGCCGGCTTATGTCTGCGGCATTTTCGGCCTGGGCATCTATAGCGCGGCCTATGTCTCGGAGATTGTTCGCGGCTCTATTCAGTCGGTGGAAAAAGGCCAGATGGAAGCAGCTCGCTCCCTCGGTCTGCCGTACAAGATGGCGATGCGCAAGGTGATCCTGCCGCAGGCATTTGTGCGCATGATCCCGGCACTGGGCAACGAATTTATCGCACTGATCAAGAACTCCGCGCTGGTGTCGCTGCTGACCATCGCCGACGTGATGCATGAGGGCGAAAAGATCATCAGCGTGTCGTACCGCTCCCTCGAAGTGTACTTGGCCATTGCGGCGGTTTACCTGGTGCTCACCGGCACCACCACGCTGATTCTGCGCCACACCGAAAAACTACTTCGTGCTGAAGGGAGAGTCTGATGAGCGCGCCCATTATTGATATCAGCAACTTGAGCAAGTCATTCGGCACTCACCATGTGTTGCGCGGCATCGACTTCAGTGTCCAGCCCAGCCAGGTGGTGGTGATCATCGGCCCCAGCGGCTCTGGCAAAAGCACTTTCCTGCGCTGTATGAACGGCCTGGAAACCGCAGAGGGCGGCACTCTGGTCGCCTGCGGGCACACCGTGGTCGAGCAGGGCCGCATGATGAGCGAAGAAAAACTCGACGCCCTGCGCAGCGAAGTCGGCATGGTGTTCCAGTCCTTCAACCTGTTCCCGCACCTCACCGTACTGGAAAATATCACCCTGGCACCCATGTCGCTGCGCGCCACGCCACGCAAGCAGGCGCATGCCCAGGCCATGCAGCTGCTGGAAAAAGTCGGGCTGGGGCACAAGGCCGATGTGTACCCGGGCACGTTGTCTGGCGGGCAGAAACAGCGCGTGGCGATTGCCCGGGCGCTGGCAATGGAGCCCAAGGTGATGCTGTTCGACGAACCCACCTCGGCGCTCGACCCGGAACTGGTCGGCGAAGTATTGCAAGTGATGCAAAACCTGGCCGCCGAGGGCATGACGATGATCATCGTGACCCACGAAATGGGCTTTGCCCGTGAAGTGGCGGACATTGTGGTGGTAATGGACCAGGGCGTTATCGTCGAGGCCGCACCGCCAGCGCAGTTGTTCAGTGCCCCGAAGCAGGAGCGCACGCGCAGTTTCCTGCAGGGCATCCTGGCCCGCGAGGCGTCCCATGCCATTTGAAGTGCTGGCCCTTGCCGACATCCCGGCTGTGCCCTGGAAGAACCACGCCGGCATTACCCGCGAGCTGTGTATCGAGCCGCCGGGCAGTGACCTGAACACATTCATCTGGCGCGTCAGCGTTGCCGAAGTGGCGGCCGACTCTGCGTTTTCGACCTTCGACGGCATTGATCGCACCATCGTTTTGCTCAACGGCAGCGGTCTGCATCTACAACTTCCCGGTGGGCTGCTGCACCCGCTTACCAGCGCCAATCAGCCGTTTACCTTCGCCGGTGAGTTGCAGGTGCAGGCAACGGTGCAAGGTGGGGCCACTCGGGATTTCAACCTGATGGTACGGCGCTGCGCCGCTACCGGCAGCATCGCCGTGTACAGCTGCCCGCAGCAATTGCTGCTGGCAGCCAATGCCAGCCTGCTGTTCGTTGCCCGGGGCGAGGCGTTGTTGACCAATGCAGAAGGCCGTATGCAGCGCCTGCGCGCGGGTGACCGGGTGTGCTTCGGCGAAGGCCAGGCAAGGCCGCAGTTGCAGTGCGGCACCGACGCCGTGGTGCTCGCGGTGCATATCGACAAGAAGTGAATCGCTCATTGCCAGAGGTTATCGTGAACACCCACGCCCCCCACAACACCACAACCGCGCGCAGCCTGTTCGCAGAAGTCGCCCTGCTGCCCGGAGGCTGGCAAGAGAACGTCATGCTGCGCTGGGACGATGCTGGCGACCTGTGTGAAGTCCGCTCGGGGGCTACAGCCCCGGTAGGTACGCCAAGAGCCGCCGGCCCAGTGGTCAGCGGCATGCCCAACTTGCACTCGCACGCCTTCCAGCGCGCCATGGCCGGGCTGACCGAAACCCTGGGTGACCCGGCCGACTCGTTCTGGAGCTGGCGCACCTTGATGTACCGCTTTGCCCAGCGCCTGCTGCCGCACCACCTGCACGCCATTGGCCGGCACCTGTACATCGAGATGTTGAAGGCCGGCTACACCTCGGTGTGTGAATTCCACTACGTGCACCACGGCGCCAATGGCCAGCCCTACGACAACCCGGCAGAGCTGGCCGAACAGATCGTGCGCGCCGGCGAGGAGGTCGGCATCGGTATGACCCTGCTGCCGGTGCTTTACCAGTACAGCGGTTTCGGCCAAAGCGCACCGCTGGCACATCAACAGCGTTTTATTTCCTCGCCCGAGTGGATATTGGGCCTGCGCGAACGCATGAAACTGGCCTTGCCGGAAAACGGTAATCGCCGGTATGGCGTAGCTCCGCATTCGTTGCGCGCGGTATCACAGGCCTCCCTGCAAGCACTGGTCGAAGGGCTGCAGCATTCTGACCCGCAGGCACCGATTCACATCCATATCGCCGAACAGACCCGCGAGGTAGATGATTGCCTCGCCAACCTGGGCCAACGGCCGGTGCAGTGGCTGCTGGAACACCAGGCGATAGACAGCTGCTGGTGCCTGGTGCACGCCACCCATATGGACGACAGTGAATACGCCGCGGTAGCCCGCAGCGGCGCCACCGTGGGGCTGTGCCTGACCACTGAAGCCAACCTGGGCGACGGCCTGTTCGACGCCCGCCAGTACCTCGCGGCCGGCGGCCAATGGGGCGTCGGCTCGGACAGCAATACCTGCGTCAACCCGTTTGCCGAGTTCCGCCTGCTGGAATATGGCCAGCGCCTGAACCAGCGCCGGCGCAATGTGCTGGCCGACCAGGCCACCCCAGTGGTAGCCGACCGCCTGTTCAGTCAGGCACTGGCGGGCGGCGCCCGGGCAACCGGCCGAAACGTGGCAGGGCTGGCCGCCGGCCAGCGGGCAGACTTTGTAGTGCTCGACCGCGACGCCCCGAATATCGGCGATCGGCCACACGGCCTGCTGCTGTCGGCGCTGGTGTTCTGCGAGCACGGTGGCAACCCGGTACGCGATGTGTTCGTGGGTGGTCAGCAGGTAATTTATAACGGCCAGCACGCCCTGCAAGAGCAGGCCCGCGCAGGGTATCGCGCAACCTTGGCCGACCTACTGAATGAAAGCGCTTAATCCGGAGGCCCCATGAACGACGAAACAGTTTTCAGCCTGCAGCAAGGCACAGGCCCGCTGCTGATTTCCATGCCCCACGTGGGCACTCATCTGCCCGCCGACATCCGCCCGCAACTGAGCGAGACCGGGCTGGCAGTCGACGACACCGACTGGCACATCGAGGCACTCTACGACTTCTCTATCGGCCTGGGCGCCTCGTACCTGCAGCCGACCTGCTCGCGCTACGTGGTCGACCTGAACCGTCCCGCCGACGGTGCCAACCTGTACCCCGGGCAGAACACCACCGGCCTGTGCCCGCTGACCACCTTCGACGGCGTACCCCTATACCGCGAAGCCTGCGAGCCGGATGAAGCCGAAATCCAGCGCCGTCTGGCGCTCTACTGGCACCCTTACCATAACGCCCTGCAGGCAGAGCTGGCGCGCATAAAGGCGCGTCACGGCTATGCGCTGCTGTGGGAAGCGCACTCGATACGCTCAGTGATACCGCGGCTGTTCGAAGGTACGTTGCCAGTGTTCAACTTCGGCACCGCAGACGGCGCCTCCTGCGACCCAGCCGTTGCTCAAGGCTTGCTGGCCACGGCCCAGGCACGCATGCCCGACCTGCCCGCCGTACTCAACGATCGCTTCAAGGGCGGCTACATCACTCGCACGTACGGTAACCCTGCGCAGGGCGTGCACGCCGTGCAGCTGGAGCTGGCGCAGCGTGGCTACATGGAGGAAGTGCCGCCGTATGCGCTGGATGATCAGCGGGTGGCGCGGTTGAAGCCGGTGCTGCAGGCGTTGATCGAGGCGTTTATGGGATTCAGGCCGGTGTAATGGCCCAGTGCTATAAAATCCGCTGTTCGCTCGCTTGAACGACTTGGGCCTTGAAGGATTTCGGACAGGACTTACATTGGCACCTGGCGATCCTGAGATTAATGGTAATTGTGTCCGCTTACGCGGACATAATCGTCCTTAATACTCCGGGTCGGAAGGTGTGTTCGCCAGCCGCTTACCTACAAGCTACAGGTCCGAAGCTTTTATCTGAAAGCTGCGTTCATCCAACCCAGACAGTGGAGCTTTCATGGATCGATTCAACGCGATGTTGGTGTTCACCCGTATCGTTGAGTTGGGCGGTTTTGCCAAAGCCGCCGACAGCCTGCAAATGCCCCGTGCATCGGTCACCGTGCTGATTAAACAACTGGAAGCGCATTTAGGCGTGCAGTTGCTGCATCGCACCACACGCCAAGTCAGCCCCACGCTGGACGGCGCTGCCTACTACCAACGGTGTGTCCATCTGCTGGCCGATCTGGAAGAGGCCGAAGGATTGTTTCGCAGCAACCAACCCAAGGGCACCTTGCGGGTTGAAATGCCTGCAGCGGTTGGGCGGCTGGTGGTGTTTCCGGCTTTGCCCGAATTTACCGGGCGCTACCCGTTGATCAATCTCGAGATCGGCCTCAATGACCGCCCCGTGGACTTGATCCGCGAAGGGATTGATTGCGTCATTCGCGGCGGGTTAACGATGGATGATTCACTGGTGGCGCGGCCATTGGTGCAGATGGATCAGGTGACCTGCGCCAGCCCGGCTTACCTGCGCGCTCACGGCATACCGCAATCCCCTGACGAGTTGAGCGGTCATCAAGTCGTGGAGTACTTTTCCAGCGCATCGGGAAAACGCTACGGGCTGGAATTTAAATTCGGCAATGAGGTGCGTTTGATCGATCTGCCCAAACAGGTCTCGGTCAATAGCGCAGAAGGCTACTTGGCGGCTTGCGTGGCGGGCTATGGGCTGGTGCAATCACCGCACTATCACGTGGCTCAACTGGTACGTGAAGGGCGTTTGCAAGAAGTCTTGAGCGAGCATGAGCCGCCGCCTCTGGCATTGACCGCCCTGTATCCAGCGCATCGGCAATTGTCACCGCGCGTTCGGGTGTTTGTAGACTGGTTGGTGGACCTCTGTTCACGTCCAGCCAGCGGCTTTCGTCGAGCTGAATCCAGCTAGGATCTGTTCCCCTTGCAGTGCAAACCGCCCGGCGGCAATGAAACGGGAACAGACCCTGTAGCCTTTTTGCGGTGTAACATGGCCCCCGAATCAACGCGGGCCAACTCGCAGTCACGAAATGTTTGCTACATTTTTCAGCATATTTTCAGCCTTACTTTCAGGAACCGGTAATGACCCCTTCGCAGCGCTTGAAATACTCGATTCTGATCTCACTGGTGGTTCTGGGGATCATGTTTGGTCTTTCGTACATGCAAAACCACGGCATGATCTCCGAGAAAATGTTCCAGTACATCGCCATCGGTGTGGCGGTAGTGGTTGTTGTGATCAATGGCGTGATGCGCCGTAAAACCAAGATTTAAGCCTCGATTTTACCCATGAGCACAGCCTCGGCCTGCGGATGCAGGCTGTAGCTTTTATCGCTGTTGAGCACCACCACACCCTCGCTGCATAAGCGCTTCAACACTTCGCGCACACTCAGAAATGACAGCGGAATATCCAGCGCCTGCAAGTGGCTGTGCATCCCCCTGACCCCCAATCGTCGATCGTTTCCAGCGGCTGTCAGCAGCGCATCAATGACCTTGAGCCGCACCAGGCTGGTACGTAGCCCGAAATATTTAAGCAGGTGGCGTATGCGTTCGTTGCCTTGCAAAGGCGTGAGCGTTTTCAGCAAACCTGAGTTCGGCTGAAACACGGTTTCGCAATGTGGTTGACTACCATCCGTTGGTATTTGCGAGTTGTGCATGCAAAAAACTCCTTTTCAGAGCCTGATCAGGAAAATAAAAAATGCTCTCAGTTAACTAGACGTATGAGCGGTGAAAATCATGAACCCTTACGTGTAGAAATTCTGTTATGGCGAGTGCTGTATCCGTCACCGGCCCTTTCTATACGGGCGTTTACACCGTGATTAAATTTTTTTCACCGGCTTCGTCTTAAGGGGGCCGGGGGGTGGGTTTCAATTCGATCACGCTGCCTGGCTTATCCCTCGATCCAGCAGGAGTACGCGTGATTAATTACCGGCCATTTAGCAAAGTGTGTCTTGGCGCCGTGTGCCTGGGGCTGAGTGTTTCAGCCTTGGCCCAGCCCGTCGCCAGTGATGTCAGTGCAGAGATTCGACGCACGACGTTTGGCGTGCCTCATATTCGCGCCGCCGATGAGCGCGGTCTGGGTTACGGCATTGGGTATGCCTATGCTCAGGACAACCTGTGCTTGCTGGCCAACGAAGTGGTCACGGTCAATGGCGAACGTTCGAAATACTTTGGGCCTCAGGCGTTGACCCTTGAGCAGCGAGACAATCTGGCCAGTGATGTGTTTTTCAACTGGCTGAACACGCCCGAGGCGGTCGCGGCTTTTTGGCAGGCACAAAACCCTGAGGTGCGAGACCTGATCGAAGGTTATGTGGACGGGTATAACCGCCAGCTCAGTGAGCGTAAAAACCTGCCCGCGGAGTGCGACAACGCTTCCGTTCGGCCTCTCACACCGCAGGATCTGGTCAAGTTGACCCGTCGTCTGCTGGTCGAAGGTGGCGTCGGTCAGTTTGCCGAAGCGTTGGTTGCTGCTGCGCCACCCCAGGCCACTGCACAGGTCGAGACTCGGGCTGGGCAATTCGAAATCGCAGCTGAGCGCATGCAGCGCTTTGCGCTGGACCGGGGGAGTAACGCGGTGGCCATTGGCAGCGAACGTTCGCAAACGGGACGCGCAATGCTTCTGGCCAACCCGCATTTTCCGTGGGTGGGCGGTATGCGCTTCTACGAAATGCAATTGACCATACCCGGCAAGCTGAATGTGATGGGGGCGGCGTTGCCTGGGTTGCCGCTGATCAATATTGGCTTCAACCAGCATATGGCCTGGACTCACACGGTCGATACGTCGAAGCATTTCACCCTGTATCGCCTCGAACTCGACCCCAAAGACCCGACACGTTATCTGTTGGACGGCCAGTCAACACCCCTGACGAAGCAGACGGTCACGGTGAATGTGAAACAGGCAGATGGCAGCGTTCAGCCTGTGTCGCGGGTGATTTACAGCTCTGTATTCGGGCCGGTTGTGCAGTGGCCGGGCAAGCTCGACTGGAATGACCACACAGCCTTCAGTCTGCGTGATGCCAATCTGCAAAACGACCGTGTGCTGCAGCAGTGGTATGCGATGAATCAGGCGAACAGCCTCGATGCCTTGCAAGCCTCGGTGAGCAAGATTCAAGGTATTCCATGGGTCAATACATTGGCGGTGGATGACCAGGGGCAAGCGCTGTACATGAACGCGTCGGTGGTGCCCTATGTCGATGCGGCCAAGCTGGCGGCGTGCAGCGATCCGCGTGCAGGCCTTGAGATGATTTTGCTGGATGGCAGTCGCAGTGCCTGCGCGTGGACGATTGATCCGAGCGCGGCACAAAAGGGGATCTACCCGGCAAGCAAACTGCCGCAAATGCGCCGCAATGATTACGTACAGCATGCCAATGACTCGGCCTGGATGGCCAACCCCAATGCACCGCAGACCGGCTTTTCGCCGTTGATCAGCCAAGACAGCCAGCCATTGGGGCTGCGTGCCCGTTTTGCCCTGCAACGGCTCGGACAACCGGGGCGGCTGAGTATTAACGACTTGCAAGGCATGGTGATGGATAACCGGGTGTATCTGGCCGGGCAAGTACTGCCTGACCTGCTCAAGGTCTGCGAGGGAGCCTCTGCGGCGGATAAGCCCACACTGACGCAGGTGTGCGCGAGCCTCAAGAATTGGGATCAACAGGCCAATCTGAACAGTGGCATTGGTCTGGTGCATTTCCAGAACATCATGGTGCCGTTGCTTGAGGTCGAGAATGTGTGGCGTGTGCCGTTTGACCCGTCCGACCCGCAGCACACGCCACGTGGGTTGGATCTGGAGCAACCGGCCGTGCGTGAAGCGGTGCGTACAGCATTGCTGGCTTCGGCAGCGGCGGTGACTGAAGCGGGTTTGAGCGCAGACGTCACGTGGGGTGATATTCAGCAAGTCAGCAGGGGTACACAGCACACGCCAATACATGGTGGCCCGGCGGCGTTGGGTGTGTACAACGCGATGCAAAGTGTTGCGGGTGAGGGCGCAAAGCGCGAAGTGGTCAGCGGCACCAGCTATTTGCAAACCGTCACATTCGATGAGCACGGGCCGCAGGCGCAGGGCGTGTTGGCGTTCTCGATTTCCAGTGATCCGGCGTCCCCACATTCACAGGATCAAACGCGGGCCTTTTCGAATAAGCAGTGGCAAAAATTGCCCTTTACCGAAGAACAGATCAAGGCCGATCCGAGCTATCAGCGTGTGCAGATAAAGTCCCAACATCCGTAGCCGCTGCCGCGGGCTGAGTCCGGCGATGCAGCCTTACTATCGCTTCGCAATCGGACGTGGCCTGCGGCAACTGCTGCGAAATAGGGCGCTTAACCCTGTGGCTGCCCGTTTATCACGGGATTGCCGTTCTGGCTGATGCTCAGGTAGACCGGCAAGACTTTGGGCAGTGAGGTCACCAGACGATCAATGTCCTGAGTGTTGAATACACCACCAATGCGCAACTTGCCGGTTGCGCTGTCGGCTAGAACCAGCGGCGTATCCAGGTAACGGTTGATCAACGGTAATGCATCACTCAGAGACAGATTGTCCAGCACCAACTTGCCGTTGCGCCAGGCAAGATCTTGGGCGTTGGCGTAGGTCTGGTTGATCTGCGGGGCGTAATCGCCCGCTTTGTAACGCGCCTGCATGCCCGGTTCGAGGCGCAGGCCTTCGCCACTCAGGCGCTTGTTGCTGGTCACCAGCACCGAACCTTCCAGCAGCGTCACTTTGACCTGATCTTCATACGTCCACACATTGAACTGGGTGCCGGTGACGCGCACCTGGCCTTCTCCCGCCCTGACGAAAAAGGGGTGCGTGACATCGTGGCTCACCTTGAAAAAGGCCTCACCCTTGTTCAGGGTGACTCGACGCTGGTCTTTATAGTTGGCAAATGTCAGCTGCGTACCGAGGTTGAGTTCCACTTCACTGCCGTCCGGCAAGGTCACCGTTTTCAATTGCGTGTCGGCTTGCAGGCGTTGATAGGAACTCGGTACCCACCCCAGTTGCCAGCCACTGTAGGCCGCAACAGGCGCTGCGATCAGGGTGATGGCCGCTGCCACGGCCAATGTTTGCCAGCGCTTGCGGCGGGCCACTGGCAGCTTTTGCACCACCCCAGCCGCCATAGGCAGGGGCTGCTGCAAGTGTTCGCTGACGTCCCAGATGTCCAGCATGGCCTCATATTCAAACGCATGCAGCGGGTCGGCGTTTAACCATTCAGCGAACGCTTCACGTTCCCGGTCGGTGCAATCAGGCTCGTGCACGCGCATGCACCACTGAGCAGCGGCCTCAGTGATGGCATCGTATTGGGCTTCGGTGAGGCGTGTTTCGCTCATTAGTTCTCCTTGGTGCGATGCATTCTAACCCTGCGCTTGGGGATACGAGAACATGAGCCATGTCAAAAGCATGTCATTTAGCCTTCTGAAGTGATTTTTCTCTGCTAGGGTTATCTCGGCATTCAAGTACCAGACGCAACATCAATTAATGGAGTTAAGAACATGTTGAAGAAAACTTTTGCTGCTGTGATCACCGCTGCTGTTGTGCTGGCTTCCGGGGCTGCGATGGCTCAAGCCCCACAAGACCCGAACTGGGCGTTTTCCAAGGAGGCGATCGAAGTCTTCAAAAACAAGGCTGGCTATACAACCATCAAGAGCATCGAGCTGGAAAACCCGGCGACCGGTATCTGGAAAGCTGAAGGTGTGAAGACAATCGACGGTGTGGAAGTTCAGGTAGAAACCACAATCGACCACACTGGCAAAGTGCTTTCCGAGAAGAAAGACTGATACTCGGCACCTGAAGCGCTCGTTGAGCGCTTCAAGCCCGACTTTGCCTGCGCAGAGTCGGGCTTTTTTCAACGCCTTTATCCTCGTTGCGCCAACCAGTGTTCACGGGTCATTTCCCAAATCTCGTTGGTGAACGAGCCGCTGACAAACTCAGCCTGTGAGCGGCTGATTAATGTCATCCCGCCCCGTTGCGATACCCTGCGCGAAGCCTCATTAGGTGCAGCCTTGGGCACCCGCATGCAGTCACGCTGCAGTGTGTGAAACCAATACCTGTCCACTACCTCGCACGCTTCCCCCATCAAGCCTTGGCCTTGCCATGGCGGAGACAGCCAAAACCCGCGGTTGTTGTCCTGGTCCATCAAGCTGATACAACCGATCACGTCCTCGGGTTCTGTGATCAGCCGGATCGTCCAGTGCCACTCCTTGCCGAGTGCCATGGCCGGCAATGCGTGATCTTGCAGGTAGCTCAGGGCTCCGTTGTCCGGGTACGGCCAAGGCACACACGCATTGAGATAGCGCACGACCTCCCAGTGGGGAAAGCGCTCCTGAATAGCCTGCGCGTCGCCAATGCACAGTGGTTCGAGCAAGAGCCGTGAGGTTTTGAGCGTGGGAGGTTGTTGCATGAACGGGCGCTCCTTGCCATGAATGTGGTTTTGAGCTTAACCCTTAATAGCCGCCATACAAAAAGCCCCCGTAAAAACGGGGGCTCGGCATTCCTGCAAGGCTGCGCGGCGATTAGCCGTTCGAGCAGCCGTTACCCATGATGCGGTATTCCAGTATATGGCGTTGACCTTGATGGTCTTCGTAGGTCATCTGCGCTGGCACCACTTCACACACATCCTGGGTGGGCGAAACACTAATAACTTTAGCGATATCGAGGTCAGTGGAGTAAGTGTAATGTTCGACAACAGGTTGAGCCTGTGCAACTTTAGCCTCTTCAGCCACTGCCAATGTAGAAAAGCCTAACAAAGCAAAAGCAATCAAACGGTTCATTATTCACACCTCAAAACAATCACGTTTCACTGACTTCAGTTGCCCAGTGGGCGGTCGAAGTTGCGGCGTTGTTCTCGAAGGAAGATGCCGCACGAAGTACCGTGCCCTGTTTTAATGTTTCAATGTTTGGTAAGGGATGTCGCTATCATACGGTGTTAAATCAATGATTGAAGTCAAAAGACTGACAATAAGTCTTTCCAAATCGGTAACAATTAATCTGTCCCAGCACCCTCACTAAAAAGCCCCCTCCGAAGAGAGGGCCTGGGGTCGCATCCTTGCGGGCAACCTGATGCTCAAAGCGTTGAGTTAGTGAGTGCTGCAACCGTCACCCATCACTTGATATTCAACCGTGTGGCGCTGACCCTGATGGTCTTCATAGGTCATTTGCGCCGGTACAACTTTGCACACTTTGGGGATGTCGGACAGGCTGATAACTTTAGCGATGTCCAGTGTCGACCCATAAGAGTATTGTTCTACAGCCGGTGCTGAAGTGGCGGCAGTTGTTTCGCCAGCAAAGGCAATCGATGCACTACCAGCCAGGACTAAAGCAATTAAAGTTTTCATTGTGGTGGCCTCTAAAGTAATCAAGAGTTAAAGCTGACTGACTTCATTTGCCAACGGCGGGAAGAAGTTACGGCACCTGTTTCAATGATCAAGTAGCCGTACGAAGTTCCGTATTATGTATTCCGTGTTCGGTAAAGCTTTTTACATGCTGCCAAGTATACGCCGATGTCTTCATCGAAAAAGACCTAATGGCAAAATGCTCTATTACCGCCCGGGTAACAATGTGGTGGCTCCCGTGAGATTTTCAAGGGGTGCTGGACGATTGCCTTGCTGGCATACTGCCAATTCCCTTCCGGAGTCAGTCAACAGCATGAATGTCGAGTCACCCCTCCATGCCTGGAAAGAGGCCATCGAGCAGCACGGTTTTGTTCACGATCCGGCTCAAGCGCGGGCGGTACAGGCGTTGCAGCATTGTCATGAGCAGCTGCACGAAGCCCAGAAGACCGCTGAGGGTGTGTATTTATGGGGGCCGGTTGGGCGGGGCAAAACCTGGCTGATGGACCAGTTCTACAAGAGTCTGCGGGTGCCTGCACGTCGTCAGCACTTCCACCATTTTATGCAATGGGTGCACCAGCGACTGTTTCAACTGACCGGCACCTCTGACCCGCTTGAAACGATCGCCAAAGCGTTAAGCAAAGAGGTGAGGGTGTTGTGTTTTGACGAGCTGTTCGTCAATGACATTGGTGACGCGATTATTCTCGGCCGATTGTTCAAAGTGATGTTTGACGAAGGCGTGGTGCTGGTATGTACCTCTAACCAGCCCCCTGAGCAGTTATATAGCCAAGGCCATAACAAGGAGCGTTTTGCGCCTGCGATCACCGCCATTGTGGAGCATATGCACGTGGTGTCGGTGGATGGGGTTGAAGATCACCGTTTGCACCCCGGGATTGCGCAGCAGCGTTTTTGGGTGACACCCACGGGGCAGCCCAGTGTATTTGGGGACGTATTCGCGCAGTTGGCCCAGGGGCAGTCGGTCTCTCATGAGCCGATTGCGGTTGCGCACCGATCACTGAGCGTGGTGCGGGCCAGTGAACGTGTGCTGTGGTGCAATTTTCATGAATTGTGCGAACAGCCGCTGGCCGCCATCGAGTTTATGGACCTTTGTGGTCGCTATCAGGCGATTTTACTCAGTGACGTGCCCTGTATGAGCGCTGAGCAACGTGAAGGCAAGATTGCGCGGGGGACTGAAGACGGCCCGGTGAAAGTTGAGGCAGGGGATCGTGAATTACCGCAGCTGTCACGTTTCGACGACAGCGTGCGGCGATTTATTGCCCTGATCGATGAGTGCTACGACCGCAAGGTCCCGGTCTTGATTGAAGCGCACGTTCCGTTGGAACAGCTATACACACAAGGCTATCTGGAATTTGCCTTTCGCCGCACCCTGAGCCGCCTGCAAGAAATGCAGTTGCAGCGGTTCGGGGTCTGATAGGCAGCATCCAGTTTCGTAGCCGCTGACGAGTCATGCACGACGGCTTCGTTCTTCGTCAGCGGCCATGCTCACAGCGACACGTTAACCTGTAGCCGCTGCCGAAGGCTGCGATCGAGCGCGAAGCGGTCGCAAGATGGGACGCCTCGGGGTGTCAGGTTTTACGACGGCTACACGCCATGCTCACAGCCACACGTAAACCTGTAGCAGCTGCCGAAGGCTGCGATCGAGCGCGCAGCGGTCGCAAGAGGGGACGCCTCGGTGTGCCAGGTTTTACGACGGCTGCGCCGCCGAACGCAGCCTTCGTTCCTCGTCAGCTGCTACGCGCCTTGCTCACAGCCACACGTAAACCTGTAGCCGCTGCTGAAGGCTGCGATCGAGCGCGAAGCTGTCGCAAGATGGGACCCCGCGGGGTGTCAGGTTTTACGACGGCTGCGCCGCCGATCGCAGCCTTCGTTCCTCGTCAGCGGCTACACCCCTTGCTCACAGCCACACGTAAACCTGTAGCCGCTGCCGAAGGCTGCGATCGAGCGCGCAGCGGTCGCAAGATGGGACGACTCGGTGTGCCAGGTTTTACGACGGCTACACGCCATGCTCACAGCCACACGTTAACCTGTAGCAGCTGCCGAAGGCTGCGATCGAGCGCGCAGCGGTCGCAAAATGGGACGACTCGGGGTGTCAGGTTTTACGACGGCTGCGCCGCCGAACGCAGCCTTCGTCCCTCGTCAGCTGCTACGCGCCTTGCTCACAGCCACACGTAAACCTGTAGCCGCTGCCGAAGGCTGCGATCGAGCGCGAAGCGGTCGCAAGATGGGACCCCGCGGGGTGTCAGGTTTTACGACGGCTTCGCCGCCGAACGCAGCCTTCGTTCCTCGTCAGCTGCTACGCGCCATGCTCACAACCACACGTAAACCTGTAGCAGCTGCCGAAGGCTGCGATCGAGCGCGAAGCGGTCGCAAGATGGGACGACTCGGGGTGTCAGGTTTTACGACGACTGCGCCGCCGATCGCAGCCTTCGTCCCTCGTCAGCTGCTACGCGCCATGCTCACAGCGACACGTTAACCTGTAGCCGCTGCCGAAGGCTGCGATCGAGCGCGAAGCGGTCGCAAGATGGGACGACTCGGTGTGCCAGGTTTTACGACGGCTGCGCCGCCGATCGCAGCCTTCGTTCCTCGTCAGCGGCATTTTGCACACCCGCAACAATCAATCCCACTGAGGTGCAAGGCCTTTAGGGCTGGTCAGGCGATGGCCGCGATCCAGGGCTGCGATCTGCGCCATGTCGTCTTCGCTCAACGTCAGTTCGCACGCCTTGAGGTTGCTTTCAAGGTTGGCGCGCTTGGTTGAGGACGGAATGACCGAATAACCCAATTGCATGGCCCACGCCAGTGTCACTTGTGCGGCTGTGGCGTCATGACGCTTGGCAATCTGATTGATCACCGGATCTTTCAACACTTCGCCGTAGGCTAACGTCATGTACGAAGTGATATGAATGCCTTGGCTCTTGGCGAATTCCACCACTTTGCGGTTTTGCAGGTAGGGATGCAGTTCAATCTGGTTAGTGGCGATGTTCTCGGCACCGACCGCAGCAATTGCTTCTTTCATCAGTGCGATGGTGAAGTTGGACACGCCGATGGCGTGGGTCAGCCCCAGCTTTTTTGCCTCCAGCAGTTGTTTCATAAACACCGCAACCGGCACGGCGTTGTCGGGTGATGGCCAGTGAATCAGTGTCAGGTCCAGATGGTCGGTGCGCAACTTGGCCAAACTGTCTTTGAGGCTCGGGATCAACTGGCCTTCGGCAAAATGGTCGACCCAGATTTTGCTGGTGATATACAGCGCTTCACGGTCGATGCCACTTTCGGCAATCGCCTGTCCGACTTCTGCTTCATTCTGATAAATCTGCGCGGTGTCGATCACCCGATAACCGACGTCCAGCGCATTTTTGACCGAGTCAATAACGACTTGGCCCTGTAAGCGAAATGTACCGAGACCGAATGCTGGAACTGTCATGGATAACTCCTGGAGTGCTGTAAGAATGAGGTCGAGTATCCTCGCCTTGAGCCGCACGAAACACCGTAGCTCACGCAAAGCAGTCTTGACTGCACGTCATGAATTCAACTGAGGCCCTCAGGCTAAATTTGAGCCCGCACAGTACGTTCTAGCTTGGATAACGCCTGCATTCAGGCCGGGACAGGTAGGGCAATGACGATTTCTCGACGATGGTTCATCGCTGGTTTAGCGATTACCGGCGCAGCAGCGCCAGCAGCGTTCTATGGGCATCGCGAGTTGACGCGGGTGGACGAGCCCATCACGCCGGGTGAGGCAACGGTCGAGTTGGCAGACACGGCGGGGCAGCAACTGGCTGATCAATTACGCGGGCTTTGGAGCATTTCTTTCAGTGGCGCCGATGGCGGGCTGGAGGGGGTGCCTCAAGAAGGCCTTGAGGTGTGGCTCGACATAGCCCCGCGTGGCCGAGGTGTTCGCGGTTATCTGGACAGTGCCGCGGTATTGAACAGCACGCAAACGCCGCGTTACCGCATTCTGGGGGATCTGGTCGAGCCCGACCCTAAAAGGATGCACTGGCGAATCACCCGCAGTGATTCTGCCAACGGTCAGGCGGATTACGAGTTCAGTTTTAGCCTGGACGAAGTCTGGGGTATGTACGGCAATGCTGGCAGTGGCACCCTCAGCGGTACTGTGCAACGTCTGGACCGGCCCTTGGCACTGCCTGAACAAGACAACCGATTTGTTGCGATTAAGCGCACTTTCCCGGAGGCGCGGGAGCGCATCGGTTTAAATCCAGATTTACTGGCCTGGCTGGTGGCGCCGGAGCATCGTTTATTCCATCAGTTATGGCACGCTTCGCGGGACACTTGGCATGAGCTCTCGGATGACAAACGCAACGCCTTGCGTGGACTCGGCTGGCAACCCGGCCAGAGAGACCGGGAGCGGGATGCGCGAGGGCCACGCAAGGACCGAAATGGTTCCGGGGTCGATTTTTTCTTTATGCATCGGCATATGTTGCGGGCCGCTCGTTCGATGCAGGATCTACCGTCGTGGACGGCATTCCCTTTGCCTCAACCTGAGCTTGAACGCGACCGTGCCGGGTTTGCCCGCTACTTTGACAATCACGACGGCAGTGCCTTGCCGCCGACGTGGCTGGCTGAAGGCGATGCGGTGTATACCCAATGGCTGAGTGATATCAAACAGCCTGAAACTTTTCATTCCAACTTCGAGGTGTGGGAATCGCGCTATCGCGACCCGCGTTATTTGTCGACGCTGACGTTGGGCCAGTTCGGTTCCGAGGTTGAACTGGGCCTGCATGACTGGTTGCATATGCGCTGGGCCTCGGTGCCACGAGATCCCTCAAACGGCGCACCGGTGCCGATGGCCCGTGATCCAGCCGACTTCGCGGCGCGTTGGTACGAGGCCGAAAATGACTTTTTGGGCGATCCGTTCTCCTCTCATGTCAATCCGGTGTTCTGGAGCTTTCATGGCTGGATCGATGATCGTTTAGAGGATTGGTTTCGTGCCCATGAGCGTTTTCATCCCGGGCAGCTCCAGCGCGAAGAGATCAATGGTGTGCCCTGGTTTGCGGCGGGTCGTTGGGTGGAAGTGGAAGATCCGTGGCTGGGCCCAGTGACTCACGGTTGTAGTACCACGCCGGGACTGGCGACGGGAAAAACCGTTGAAATGGATCCCGAGACGATGAAGCTCGCGCTGCGTATCACCTTTGGCGATGAAAAAAAGATGGGCAATCTGTTTCAGCGCGTACCGCGTCGCCCGTGGTACGCGCGGCATCTGGTGGTCAAGCGCAACACACACATTTTGTAGCCGCTGACGAGCAGCGCGAGGCTGCGTTCGAGCGCGTAGCGCTCGTAAGATTGGGCCAGCGCGGTGTGTCAGGTGCTACGACGGCTTCGCCGCCGATCGCAGCCTCGCAGAGCTCGTCAGCTCCTACAGGAATAGAGCGGTTACAAAGGTTGGGTGTTCCAGCCCCCGCCCAGCGCTTTGTACATCGCGATGCTGGCCTGCAGTCGCGCCATACGCAGTTGTACGTGCTGGTCTTGGGCCGCATACAACACTCTTTGAGTCTCAAGCACGGTCAGCAACATCTCGGCCCCGGCCTTGTAGCGGCGCTCGGCAATGTCGAAAGCCTGCTGCGCTTGCTTGAGCTCTTCGTCTTGCCACTGCCGCTGTTGATCCAGACCTGTGGCGCTGTTCAGGGCTTTTTCGACGTCGGCAAAGGCACTGATGATGCTCGAACGGTAGGTTTGTAGCAGTTCCTGTTGCCGCGCCGTGGCTTTGTCACGCTCGGCACTGAGGCGACCGTTGTTGAAGATCGGCCCGGCCAATCCCGCCGTCAGGTTATAAAACGGGCTGCGTAACACATCGCTGAGCCGGTCGGCTCCCGATCCCAGGCTGGCGCTTAATGTCAGGCTGGGCAACATGGCAGCGCGGGCGACGCTGACGTCCGCACGAGCCGCCGCCAGTTTGGCTTCGGCGCTGGCGATGTCAGGGCGCCGGGTGAGTAGCTCGCTGGGCACGCCGCTGCCAATATCGGGCCAGCGCAGCCGTGAGAAGGGGGTATCACTCGCAGCAAGGGTGTTAATCGGTTTGCCCAGTAATACCGCTAGGGTAATGCGTGCATCTTGTGCCTGCTGTGCCATCAGCGGCAATTGACGTTGCTGTGCAGCCACCAGGCTTTTCTGTTGAGCCAGTTCCAGCGCTGTAGCAGAGCCTGCGTCATGGCGAGTTTGCACGACATGTAACACCCGCTGTGCATTGTTCAGGTTAAGCCGGGCGATACGCAGTTGTTCGTTGAGAGCAAGGGTTTGGACATAGCTGTTGGCGACGCTGCTGAGCAAGGTCAGCTCGACCGTGTCGCGATCATACTGACTGGCTTTGAGCGCTTGTTCGGCGCTGTCCCGGGCGGCGGCTTTGCCCCCCCAAAAATCCACTTCATAGCTGGCGGTCAAGTTGGCCTCAAAGTAATCCACCGCCTTGTTCTCATCCGTCGCATCCAGTTGGCTATAGCCTTTGCCACGCAACAATTTCTGACGATTGCCGCTAGCGTCCCATTTGACTTCGGGCATCAATGGCGCCCCGGCAATCACGGCGCTGGCTTGTGCTTGTTGCACCCGTGCAACAGCTGCCGCCAGGTCGTAACTGCCGGTTTTGGCTTGAGCGATCAGTTGATCCAGCTCAGGGCTGCCAAATTGCTGCCACCATTGCTGGGTACTTTGCTGGCGGCTCATCCCGTGAGCCATCTGCCAGGCAGGCGGTACGATCACAGGGTTATTGTCATGGGTGACCCCCGTGCTGCAAGCGCCCAGCAGCATGCACAGGGACAACAGACTCAAAGACGGCTTCATCAATCGTTTATTCACTGGTAAGGGCCGTGACCGGATCAAGCCGGGCAGCTTTGCGGGCCGGCATAAAGCCGAAAATGACGCCGGTCACCAGGGCACAAGCGAATGCGCCCAGCACGGCAACCCAGGAAAAGGCGACGGCAACATCGCACAGATACAGCACTGCGCCGACCACAAAGGCCAGGCCGATGCCGGCTGCGCCGCCCACGACCGAAAGCATCAGGGCTTCAGTCAGAAACTGGCGCAGGATGTCGCGCTGGCGGGCGCCGGTGGCCATGCGAATACCAATTTCACGGGTGCGCTCGCGTACGGTCATCAACATGATGTTCATGACACCGATACCACCGACCAACAGTGAGATCGCTGCAATTGAGCCCAGCATCAATGACAGGGTGTTGCGCGTCTTGGCCTCGGCCTGAATCATCGCCGCGTTGTTGGTGATTTCAAAATCGCGCATGCCGTGGTGCAGTTTAAGCATCAGCTGTTCGATGGCCTTTTCGGTCTGATTGACCTTGCTGGCATCTGCCGCTGCGATCACTACGTATTCCGGATTGTGCGTGCCAAACAGGCGCACGCTGGCGGCGGAGTAGGGCACCACGATGCGCGTGTCGCTGTCCGAGTCGCCTGAGCTGGCGCCTTTCTCGGCCAGAACCCCGACGACGCGAAACGGCACGTTTTCCAGCAGGATGTATTGGCCTATCGGGTTGGGCACATCCTTGAGTACTTTATCGCGCACCTTCTTTCCGATAACCGCGACAGCAGCGGCGGCATCTTCGTCGGCCTGGGTAAAGAAACTGCCTTGCACCACAGGCCAGTTGAAGATGGCCGAGAAATCGATACCGTTGCCGCCGGTGTACATCGTGTGATCAACATTGCCGTAACGCACGCCAATCTCTGCGCCATTGATGGGCATTATCATTTTTACTTGGGGCAAGGTCGACAGCGCAGCCACATCGCTCAGGGTGATGATGCCCAGTGGTGCTCGTGGTCGAGGGGACATGCCGCTGAGGTAAATGATATTGGAACCGAACGCGCCCATTTCGGCCATTACCTGGCGCTTGCTGCCTTCACCCACGGCCAGCATCACCACCACCGAGGCGACGCCAATGACAATGCCGAGCAGGGTCAGGGCGGTGCGAAAACGGTTGATCCACATGATTCTCCAGGCGGCATGCACTGCGTCCACCAATTCGCCTTTCCACGCGCCACGAGCTTCACTGCCCTCTTCGAGGCGCTTGCGCAGGTCGAGGGCTTGCAGCGCCTGCGGGTTGTCAGTGGGGGCCGGGTCGCCATTGGCGCTATCACTGATGACCTCGCCGTCGCGAACTTCGATGATGCGTTTGGCACGCGCTGCGACTTCGCGGTCATGGGTAATCAGAATCACCACATGGCCTTGGCTGGCCAGCTCATCAAGCAAGGTCATGACCTCGGCGCCGCTGTGGCTGTCGAGGGCGCCGGTGGGTTCGTCGGCGAGAATGATATGCCCGCCGTTCATCAAGGCGCGGGCGATGGACACCCGTTGTTGTTGGCCACCTGACAGTTGATGCGGGCGGTTGGCTGTGCGTTCGGCCAGACCTAGCCGGTCAAGCAGGGCGGCCGCGCGAGCGTGACGCTCGGCGGCGGGCATGCCGGCATAAATGGCAGGCATTTCGACGTTTTCCTGAGCTGAGGCCGAGGGGATCAGGTGATAACCCTGAAACACAAAGCCAAAGGCTTCGCGGCGCAACCAGGCCAACGCGTCGGAGTCGAGGTGGGCGACATCCTCGCCAGCAAATAAATAGCGGCCCGAGGTAGGCCGGTCCAGGCAGCCAAGAATATTCATCAACGTCGATTTGCCCGACCCTGAGGCGCCGACAATGGCCACAAACTCACCGGCATGGATCGACAGACTGACGCCTTTGAGCACATGAACTTCAGGCGTGTCGATGCCGCCGTAGACCTTGCGAATGTCTTGCAGGTCGATCAAGGGAGTAGGCATTCAGCCTCCGTTGCCGGTGGCGGGGGCTATCAGCAGGTGATCGCCTTCATTCAACCCTTCAAGTATTTGCACGCGCAGGCGATCGCTGATGCCGGTGCGGATTTCTCGGGGTTCGATCTTGCCGTTTTTGGCGACGATATACGTGGTCTGGCGATCCCCTGTGGCAGTGCCCTGCAGCGCTACGATGGGGGCCAGCAGCACGTCTTTTGCCTGATCGGCGACGAAGAATACTTGGGTCGTCATTTCGGCCATCAGTGCCTGATCGGTGTTGTCCACGTCCAGCAGCACGGTGTAAAGCACCACGCGGGCGCTGCCGCTTTTGCCTGAGCTGGCGGGGCTGCCGCCGCCCTGGCTGGCTTCGTTGAGGGGCTTGGGTGGCACGGGCAGGATTTGCCGCACGGTGCTGTTCCAGCGGCGGCTGCCCCCACTCAAGGTGGTGAAGTAAGCCTGCATGCCGGGTTTGACGTGACCGATATCGGCCTCAGAAACCTCAGCCCAGACGGTCATGGGTGAGAGTTTGGCAATACGCAAGATCAGAGGCGTTTGTTGCTGTGCGTTGAGGGTTTGCCCTTCGCGCGCGTCAATGGCCACGACGGTGCCTGACATCGGGGCAAAAATGCGGGTGTAGCCCAGCTCGGCTTCATCGCTGCGCAAACTGGCCTGTGCTTGACGGATCTGAGCCTGGAACATGTCGGTTCGGGCCTGTGTGGTGCGTACTTCGGCCAAGGCTATTTGAACGTCTTCATCGCGCGTGGCACCACCTTTGACAAGGTTTTGCTGGCGCTGATATTTCTGTTTGGCCAAGTCGTGCAGGGCGCGTTGTTCTTGCAACTGGGCCTTGAGGTTATCGATGGCATTGCGGCTGGCATCGAGTTTGGCCGTTTGCGTTGACGGGTCGATCTCTACCAGTAACTGGCCTTCTTTGACCTCGGCGCCGACCTCGACATGAATTTTATGAATTTGCCCCGACGCCTGTGAACCTACGTCAACGTATTGCCGAGGTTGCAGGGTGCCAAGGGCCGTTACGCTGTTTTCAATGTCGCCACGGGTCACCGGCACCGTGTCGTACGCTTCGCGGCCGGGAGCCAGTAAAAGCCAGGCTACAAGGCTGGCAACCAACAGTAAAAACAGGCAAATGAGCAGCGCGCGGCGGGTCTGTCGGGGGCGTTTCATGCAGGGTTCCGGCCAAAAGGGATCGGCCCGTCGTTTAGCAGTTGAGCACTTAAAGCCCAAGAGACAACGTTGTCGACGCAGCGACAGACACGGGGAGCTGCTGAGTAAACGAAGCGGTGCGCGAGGAATTTACTGAGGGTCAGGCTGGGGGGTTACTGAATAATTCGTAAGTTTTTTCGGATGTTTTACGCCAAGAAAGTTAAATCTATATGAGAATTACTATAAATTACATCGGCAAAAGTGCCATCATCATGCCGCTATGCCAATTGGCCATGTTTCAGCGCTCATGGAAAGTTGCCGCAGTTATTGCGGCCAGGAGTCATGTTGGAAAACTACTATCGCGAACTGGTCAGCGTGTTAAGCGCCAGGATGGGCAATGCTCATGCAGCCGAAGATGTGGTGCATGACGCGTACGTGCGAGTGCTGGAGCGTAGCGCCGATGACCCGATTGAGCAGCCTCGTGCTTTTTTGTATCGCACGGCCTTGAATCTGGTCATCGACGGTCACCGGCGCAATACTTTGCGCCAAGTAGAACCTCTTGAGGTGCTGGATTGCGATGAACGGTTTTTCAGCCCTTCGCCCCACGCATCGATGGATCATGGTCAGCGCCTTGAAATGGTTCAGCGGGCCTTGGCAGAACTGCCGGTGGCGTGTCGAGAGAGTTTTTTGCTGCGCAAGCTGGAGGGCTTGTCACATCCCGAAATCGCTGAGCGCCTCGGGGTTTCGCGCAGTGTGGTTGAGAAGCACATCGTTAATGCCATGAAGCATTGCCGAAATCGTATTCGGCTGTGGGACAACGCCTAAATTTCATTTCTGTAGCCTCGTTCCTACTCAACAGGTGATCGGCTGCCCTGCTATAGAGCGGTCGTGTCATGGGCTTTTTCTTCCCTCTGTTGAGGGGCAATCCAGAGGACACTGAAAATGACACAGGCAATCGCTTCGGCCGTCGTCCATGATCTGATCGGCATCGGTTTTGGACCTTCCAATCTGGCCTTGGCCATCGCCCTGGAAGAGCGCGGGCAAATCGAAGGTCCGTTGGACGTGCTGTTTTTAGACAAGCAGGCTGACTACCGCTGGCACGGCAATACACTGGTCACGCAAAGTGAGTTACAGATTTCTTTCCTCAAGGATCTGGTCACGCTGCGCAACCCGACCAGTCCGTATTCCTTCGTCAATTACCTGAAAGCTCACGGGCGTCTGGTTGATTTCATCAATCTGGGGACCTTTTACCCGTGTCGTATGGAATTCAATGATTACCTGCGTTGGGTGGCGTCGCACTTTGAGGCGCAAAGCCGCTACGGCGAAGAGGTCCTGGCCATCGAGCCGGTGTTGCATCAGCAACAGGTTGAAGCTTTGCGCGTGATTTCCCGTGATACCCAAGGGTTGCAGCACGTTCGTACTACGCGTTCCGTGGTCGTCAGTGCCGGTGGTACGCCGCGCATTCCTGCGCCGTTCAAATCCTTCAAAGACGACAGCCGGGTCTTCCACCACTCGCAATACCTAGAACGCATGGCCAAGCAGCCGTGTGTGAGCGGCAAGCCCATGCGCATCGCGATCATTGGCGGCGGGCAGAGCGCTGCCGAAGCGTTTATCGATTTGAATGACAGCTTTCCATCTGCTCAGGTGGATCTGATCCTGCGTGGCTCGGCGCTTAAACCTGCTGATGACAGCCCGTTCGTGAATGAAGTGTTTTCACCGGAGTTCACCGACCTGGTCTTCGCACAGGACACGCTAGAGCGTGAGCGGCTGATCAACGAGTATCAGAGCACCAACTATTCGGTGGTCGACATTGATCTGATTGAGCGTATCTACGGCATTCTCTACCGTCAGAAAGTGTCGGGAATAGCACGTCATACGTTCCGCAGCCTCACCCGCATTGAACGTGCAGTGGCAGACGGGCAGGGCATCAAGTTGACTTTACGTAACACGGCCAACGGCGAGTCGGTCGAGCAGCACTACGACGCGGTGATACTGGCCACAGGCTACGAACGGCAAATGCACCGTCATCTGCTGGCCCCGCTGGCTGAATATTTGGGTGACTTTGAAGTGGACCGCGATTACCGCATTGTCACCGATCCGCGCTGCAAGGCCGGTATTTACATGCAGGGTTTCAGCCAGGCAAGCCATGGTCTGAGTGACACACTGTTGTCCGTGTTGCCGATTCGCGCCGAGGAAATTTCGGCATCACTGTATGCCGGCGACAAGAGCCGCAGCAAACTTCTGGAAATGGCTGATCGTGCACTGGCCAATGTTGGCTGAATCTGCAAATGCGCCCATGAATGCCGGGTTTTTCCGGCATTCCTGAGGTGAAACTGAACGTTTCCTGAAGCCGCTTCTGAATCCTCAAGTCGGCGTCATTCTGCGGTTTACTCCCCGGAATGTCGGGCGTAAGCTGCCCACGTTTTAATCAATAGCGGAGTCCCTCAGTGGGTACCAGTTCGAGTGACAGTAGTGGGCCGGTTCTGACAACCGGCATCATCTCGGCAAGCTAACGCGCAGATTCCCCTGTCGTTTTCTTGCCAAACAGCGAGAAGCGGCATCCTGATCGGGTCACTGATGACCCGACCTTTGAAGTCCTCTCATCGATACTCAGAGCTGTGTGATTGCACCTGTGACAAGGGTGTGGTCGCAACAGAGCGCAGACGTGTGCCTTGCCTTAATGGCATTTGGCCCAGTGCTCGACTGTACCTGCTGTGGAACACCGCTGATGCAAATCGTCAGGGGAATGACTATGGGTCACACTTTCAAGCTAATCCGCCGCCGCCAACATCGTCCCGCCTTGCCGGGTGGCGTGCGATTGCCCATTGAACGCGGCCAGCCGGCTCGCACACGAGACTGATCACCATGAATGACGGCACAAGATTAAGGCCGCCTGCGTAAACCCTGAAGGGTGAGCGCAGGCGGCGCAGGAGAACCATCATGAAGCTCACCCTGAAAGAATTTTTCGCAGGCTTTCTGCGTAACCGCCACATTGCCCGGCACTTTCGACGCCTCGCAGTGCTGGACAGCCTGACGGATACCACCGTCAGCCGAGAAGTACCGCCTACGCTGGCCCACACGCTGGTGGCCGCGGCCAACTGCGACAGTGCGGTGTTGATCGACACGTTGGGCACTCATACCGATGGTTTGAGTGAGACCGAAGCTGATGCGCTGCGCCAGCAGCATGGGTTTAACGAGGTTGAGCACGAACAGCCACTCAGCCGCTGGGTCCATCTGTGGCACTGCTACAAAAACCCGTTCAACTTGTTGCTGACGTTGCTGGCTGCCGTGTCACTGGCCACTGATGACGTTCAAGCGGCTGTCGTCATCGGTACGATGGTGGTGTTGTCCACCGTGTTGCGGTTCTGGCAAGAGGCCAAATCAAACAAGGCGGCCGATGCCCTCAAGGCAATGGTGAGTAACACCGCGACGGTAATGCGACGGGATTTCAGTGCCGATGCGGCACCGATTTTCGGCAAGTTTTATGGGACTTCGCTGCGTATCAAGGGCGCGCAGCGCGTCGAGCTGCCGATCAAACAATTGGTGCCGGGCGATCTTATCGTGCTGTCTGCGGGGGATATGATCCCAGCCGATTGCAGAGTGCTCAGCGCAAAAGATCTGTTCGTCAGCCAGGCGGCCATGACGGGCGAGTCGATGCCGGTAGAGAAGTTCGCACGCCAGGGCAATTGTGAAGTCATCAACCCACTGGAGTTGGACAATATTTTGTTCATGGGCACCAACGTGGTGTCCGGTGCCGCAACGGCGGTGGTGCTGACCACCGGCAACAGCACCTATTTCGGCGCGTTGGCGCAGCGGGTAGGGGCGACTGATCGCGGGCCTACCTCGTTTCAGATGGGGGTCAACAAGGTCAGCTGGCTGCTGATTCGTTTCATGTTTGTGATGGCCCCGCTGGTGCTGTTCATCAATGGTTTTACCAAGGGCGACTGGACTGAAGCCCTGCTGTTCGCCTTGTCGGTGGCGGTGGGTCTGACCCCGGAAATGCTGCCGATGATTGTGACCTCGACGCTGGCCAAAGGGGCGGTGTTTCTGTCGCGCAAAAAGGTCATTGTCAAACGTCTGGACGCCATTCAGAACTTCGGTGCGATGGACGTGTTGTGCACGGACAAGACCGGCACCCTGACGCAGGACAAAATATTTCTGGCCCGTCATGTGGACGTTTGGGGGCAAGAGTCTGACGACGTTCTGGAAATGGCCTACCTCAATAGCTACTACCAGACTGGCTTGAAAAATTTGCTGGACGTGGCCGTGCTGGAGCACGTTGAAGTCCATCGCGAATTGAATGTGGGGACGGCGTTCCAGAAGGTGGATGAAATTCCGTTCGACTTCACCCGTCGTCGCATGTCGGTGGTGGTAGCTCAGCAAGATCAGCCACACCTGTTGATCTGCAAAGGCGCGGTCGAAGAAGTGCTGTCAGTGTGCAAACACGTTCGCCATGGTGAGTCGCAAGAAGTCCTGACCGACGAACTGCTGGCCCGCATTCGCCAGGTCACGGCAGCATTCAACGAAGAAGGCCTGCGCGTTGTCGGCGTCGCTGCACGGTCGATGGCGGCCGGGCGTGATACCTATAGCCTGGCGGATGAGCAAGAGCTGACATTGATTGGGTATGTGGCGTTTCTGGATCCGCCCAAGGAAAGTACCGCACCTGCGTTAAAGGCACTGGCAGAGCATGGTGTGGCGGTGAAAGTCTTGACCGGCGATAACGAGCTGGTGACTGCAAAAATCTGCCGCGAGGTGGGGTTGGAGCAGCAGGGCTTGTTAATGGGTAACGACATTGAGCGCATGAGTGATGCTGAATTAGCGCGGGCTGTGGAAACCACCAACGTCTTCGCCAAACTGACGCCGACTCATAAGGAACGCATTGTGCGGCTGCTCAAAGCCAATGGCCATGTCGTCGGCTTTATGGGAGACGGGATCAACGATGCGCCAGCGCTACGGACAGCGGATATCGGGATTTCAGTCGACAGCGCGGTGGATATTGCCAAAGAGGCCGCTGATATCATCCTCCTGGAAAAAAGCCTGATGGTGCTGGAGGAGGGCGTGCTGGAAGGGCGCCGTACCTTTGCCAACATGCTCAAGTACATCAAAATGACCGCCAGCTCGAATTTCGGCAATGTCTTTTCGGTGTTGGTGGCCAGTGCATTCATTCCATTTTTGCCGATGCTGCCGATGCACCTGTTGGTTCAGAACTTGCTGTATGACGTGTCTCAAATCGCCATCCCGTTTGATAACGTCGACGAGGAAATGCTGAAAAAGCCGCAGCGCTGGCAGCCGGCGGAGGTGGGACGCTTTATGTTGTTTTTTGGACCGATCAGTTCGATCTTCGACATATTGACGTTTGGTCTGATGTGGTATGTATTCCAGGCCAATACGCCTGAACACCAAACCCTGTTCCAGTCAGGCTGGTTTGTCGTGGGGTTGCTCACTCAGACGCTGATCGTGCATATGATCAGGACCCCGAAAGTACCGTTCTTGCAGAGTCGTGCAGCCATGCCGTTGATGGTCATGACAGGCGTGATCATGGCTGTCGGTATCTTTCTGCCGATGGGGCCGCTGGCTTCTTACTTCAAATTGCAGGCATTACCGCCGCTGTACTTTGTGTTTTTGCCCATGATTCTGTTGGCGTACATGGCGCTGACCCAAGCCGTTAAAGGATTTTATATCCGCAAATTTGGCTGGCAGTGACGAGTATCTACGTGTCGGGCGTAGAAGCCTGAGAAAGGTGCTTTGTTCCTGAGGAAGCAGGTATTGATTCCAATTCCTGCTTCTTTAGGAAATTCCCTACAAGTTCTGTAGACCATTCCCTTCTTGTGCGCAGCAGTCTAGTAGCGATTATTCGCGGCTAAATTTCAACGGGACTTCAGCAGGCTGCCATTGGTCGGTAGGGGGTGTGAAAAGGTCGAACGTAGGAAATATCCTATAATTACGTTGGCGCTCCTGAGATATCCATTCGCAGACTTTAGCTGGATTAACCTATTCAAAAAGACATGTCTACGCCTGGCGCGCACTGTGATTCAGGTTTATAGCAGGGGCTCAAATGTTTAACGTACTGATTGCTGACGACCATTCGCTTATTCGGTCAGCTGTGAAATTACTGCTGCAAAACCAAGGCTACAGGGTGGTGGCTGAAGCCGTTAACGGCATCGATACCATTCAATTGGCACGTCAGCATGTACCTGACTTGATTGTGCTGGATATCACCATGCCGGGCCTGGATGGCCTTGAGGTCATTGGGCGGCTCAAAGCGAGCGGGGTCACCAGCCGTGTGTTGGTACTGACTTCTCAATCACCGTTGTTTTACTCGCAACGATGCATGAAAGCTGGCGCGGCAGGGTTTGTCACAAAGGGGCAGGATCTCTGTGAGTTGATCAGAGCCGTCAAATTGATCATGGATGGCTACACCTTCTTTCCCAATCTGGCTATCAGTTCAGTGCGCAACAGCGATATCACCTTGACTGACATGGAAATGATCGAGGGTTTATCCGCCCGCGAGCTGAGCATTCTGCAACAGTTGGCCCGTGGCTCCAGTAATAAACAAATTGCTCAAGACATGACGTTGAGCAGTAAAACCATCAGCACCTATAAGGCCAGGTTGATCGAAAAGCTCAATATGAAGTCTGTGGTTTATTTGGCAGATTTTGCCAAGCGCAACGACTTGATCTAATTGAACACCCTCGCACGAAAGATAGTATTCGGGCTGTTGCTCTTGTTGGGGCAACAGAACGCTTACTCTGAGTCACCGGTGCAGCACCTGAAACTGTTGGGGCGCTCAAGTGTTGAAGCCTATGGCGTGGTACTTGAGCCTGCTGACAGGCAATGGATAAGGCAAAAAGGAACGTTGTATTTGGGGGTGTCCGCACCCGATTACGCACCGTTCGACATAACGGCCAACGGGCAAGACTTTGAAGGCCTGACCGCGGATTACGCGCGGCTCCTGTCCGAGATGCTACAGGTCAAAATTGAGGTCAGACGGTACGCTTCCAGACCCTTGGCAATGGATGCACTGAAGCGTGGTGAACTCGATTTTCTCAGTAGCGCCAACGCTTTTGAGGCACAAGACCCCAGGTTGAAACTGTCGCTTGCCTATGCCGATGATTCGCCCACGTTAGTGACCCGCAGTAATAATCGAGAGGTGTTACCGATCGATCTGGCAGGCAAGCGTTTGGCAATGCTTGATCACTATTTACCCCCGACGACCGTCAGAGCTTTTTACCCTAAAGCCACCTTGAAGCTGTACTCCTCAACATTAGGTGCAATCGGCGCGGTCGCTTTCGGTCAGGCGGATGCCTATCTGGGGGATTTCATCAGTGCCAGTTACCTGATCAACAAAAACTATCTCAACAATGTGCAATTGGCTGACTTCTCGCGTATTGACGTCAGTCATTTCTCATTTGCCGTATCGCGCCCCAATGAGCGATTGCTGCGGATTGTTAATGCTGCACTGGCGGCGATACCGCCCAGTGAGCGGATGACGATTGTGCGTCGCTGGAGTTCTGAAGGGCCGCAAGTCAATACCCATGCCCAATTGAACCTGACACCCGAGGAGCGCCGCTGGATCGAAGCGCATCCGCGTCTGAGCGTGGTGATTAACGATCAATACTTGCCCTTGTCTTTTTTTGATGAGCAAGGTGTTTTCAAGGGCGTCAGTGCCGATGTGCTGAACAAAATCAGCACCCTCACAGGCCTCACATTCGATGCAGTGAAAGCCGTCACAGTTGAGGACATGATTAAACAGGTAGGCAGTTCAGACGCCGATTTGGTAGGTGCCTTTACCCCCAGCAGCCATCGTGAAAGCCATCTGCACTTTACCCGTCCTTATCTCACCACCCCCTTTGTGCTGGTCACACGTAAACACCCGTCCAGCTCGGCGACTTTGGATGACATGGACGGTCAGCGATTGGTGTTGGTCAAAGGAAATGTGTTGCAGGCGTTTATCCGCGAGCATTATCCGCGTATTCAACTGTTGGAGGCCGATAATGCAGCCCAGGCCATGGACATGGTGGCGCAGGGCAAGGCGGATGCCGCCGTCAATGCGCTGATCAGTGCGCGATACATGATTTCCCGGCGTTTCAGCGAGCAGTTACAGATCACCAGTACAGTGGGTACCCAGCCTGCTCAAATAGGTTTTGCCACCTCGCCCCAGGTGCCGCTGTTGAATTCGATTCTTGATAAAGCGCTGCTGAGCATTACGCCAGAAGAAATGAGTGTGCTGACCAGCCGCTGGCGCGATGACACGCAGGAGCAGAGCTATTGGTTACGAAACCGTAGCGCCATTGTTCAGGGGTTCGCCATTGCCGCAGCCCTGCTGCTGTTCGCTTTGGGATGGATTGCCTACCTGCGGCGCACGATTGCAAAGCGCCAGCATTTATTGGAGCAATTACAAGTCGCCAAGCAAAGTGCCGATGAGGCCAATCGGGCTAAAACAACCTTTCTGGCGACCATGAGTCATGAGATTCGCACGCCGATGAATGCGGTGATTGGCATGCTTGAGTTGGCCATGAAAAAGGCCGAGGAAGGTGTCGTAGATCGTTTTGCAATTGAAGTGGCATCGGGCTCAGCCCGCGAGCTGCTGGATTTGATTGGCGATATTTTAGACATTGCGCGCATTGAGTCCGGGCATTTGTCATTAAGTCCCAAGCGCGCCAATGTTCAGACGCTTGTGGAGTCTGTGGTACGGATGTTCGATGGGCTGGCCCGTGAGAAGCGTCTGAGTCTGGAGTGTGATCTGCGTTCTACCTTGACGGCACCAGATGTATTGCTTGATCCCATGCGTTTCAAACAAATAGTTTCAAATCTATTGAGCAACGCCATCAAGTTCACCGACACGGGCGAGGTTCGTCTGTCAGTGGTCATGACGCACGCCCCCGATGAACCGAATGTGTCGATCTGCTTGCGCGTTGAAGACACCGGGATGGGCATTTCACAGGAAGATCAACAGCGTTTGTTCAGCCCTTTTGTTCAGGCCAGCAACAACACTCAGTCGGCGCGAAGTGGTTCGGGGTTGGGGTTGGTGATCAGCCGTACACTCTGCGAAATGATGGGCGGCAGGTTGACTCTTGTGAGTACGCTGGGGGAGGGCACTCAGGTCGAGGTCATGCTGGAGGTGCCACGGCTTGTGCCTGAAGCGTCCAGCGATGTTGACGAACAAAATCCTTGGGCAAACTCCCGTGCGCTGAACATTTTGGTGGTGGACGATTATCCAGCCAACCGCCTGCTATTGGCCCAGCAGTTAACGTACCTGGGGCACCGCGTGACTGACGCTGAAAACGGTGCAATGGGCTTGAGTAAATGGCGTGCGGATGATTTCGATGTGGTCATCACCGACTGCAACATGCCGGTCATGAACGGTTATGAGCTGGCTCGGAGTGTACGCGCCGAAGAGCGCGCGTCCGGCCTGCAACCGTCGCAGATTTTTGGTTTTACGGCCAATGCTCAACCTGAAGAAGTCGAACGCTGTCGCGAGGCCGGGATGGATCAGTGCTTGTTCAAGCCCATCAGCCTCAAGGATTTAAGTGTTTCTCTGGCGTGCGCAATGCCAGAGCACTCCAGCGAAGAATTTGATGACGCGTCTATACCAGGTCCTGCCAATGGAATTGACCTGACTTATCTCAAGCAGCTAAGTCAGGGAAATGATGCCGTTGTGAAAAACCTGATAAGTGAGCTGGCTGCTAGTAACCGTCAAGACTTGAAACGACTGATTGAGCTATTCGTGAATGACGATTTTGAGGGGTTGATGACGTTAGCTCACACCGTAAAGGGGATGGCCGGAATGATTAGATCAAAGGCGCTGTTTACCTGCTGTGAGAAGCTTGAGGCAGCTTGCAGGTTGGGGGACTTACCCCTGATTACAGCGAATGTCGACTCGTTACACCTTTTCTTGGAGCAACTGGGGGACGTGCTGGAGCATTACGAACAGGGCAGTGGGCTGCACCAGTGATGCTTAACCGCCTGTTTTGAAACGACGTCTTGTTTGTCTCGCTGTGCTCGCGCTAATGTCTGGCGTTGTCACAAATGGACACCAATGACCTGTGTGGTTGAGGAAAACGAGCAATGTCCGAAGTCGTGGTAGTGCAAGCAGACTATAAAAATCCGATTCATGCCCAAGCGCTGAGAGATGTACTGAATCACTACGCCAAAGACCCGATGGGGGGTGGTGAGGCCTTGTCGCAAGAGGTGCTTGAGCATCTACCGGGTGAGTTGGCCAAGCGTCCTCATGCTTTCAGCGTGCTGGCGTTTGTTGGCGGTAAAGCTGCAGGTCTGGTGAATTGTTTTGAAGGTTTTTCAACCTTTGCTGGCAAGCCTTTGGTCAACGTGCACGACGTGTCGGTGGTTAACACGTTTCGCGGCTTGGGGCTGAGTCAGAAGATGCTGCTCAAGGTTGAGGACATCGCTCGTGAGCGCGGATGTTGCAAGATCACCCTTGAGGTGCTGGAGGGTAATCCGGTCGCTCAAGGCTCTTATCGCAAATTCGGCTTTAGTGAGGGGCAACTCGATCCGGCACACGGGCGGATGTTGTTCTGGAACAAGTATTTATAGGGTTACCTGTGTTTGCGAGAGTCGTAGGTTTTGATGGCGTTGCCCATCAAATCTGCACGCAGCAAGCAGTTTTGGTCTCACTCAGGGCTTGAGATGTGTCCTTGGTCATGGTCATGAAGTTATTGATAACGTCATGACCATGACCATGACCAGGGCACTGGCCAATCAAACAAGAATATTGCTCGATTCCGGGTGTTTCTCCCGCAGCAGTTTTACTGCTTGGCTACTTCGCCTGGAGCCGGATGCTTGGGTTTGATCAGGCTGAAGTCGATCAAAGCCTTCTGCGGACGCATGTAGGGGTCACCAATCAACAGTGGGCGAGCGACAAATTGATCGCTGACCAGACTCTTCTTGTCGTCCAGCTCGTCGGCGCTCAAGCCCGCCAAGTCAGCCCAGGTGTGAATGAACTGCGAGCTGCTGTAAGGGCGGTCAAGATCGCTGGTGAAGTTCCACGCATGATCCTCACGCCATTTAGGTGAAGCCCAGACCATAAATGGAATGGTGTACATCGGAGCGGTCGGCTTGGCCTCATTACGGCCCAGGGTTTTGTGGCCCACCGAGTCGAATACGTCTTCGCCGTGGTCGGACAGATACAGCAGAAAGCCATTCGGATCGGTTTTGGCAAAGTCCTTGATCAGGCTGGAAACAACAAAGTCGTTATACAAAACAGCGTTGTCGTAGCTGTTGTACGTGGGCACCTGATCATCGGTCAGCCCTGCGGGTACGCCTGTTCGATCGGTGAACGTGTCAAAGGTCGCAGGGTAGCGGTACTGGTAGCTCATGTGAGTACCCAGCAGGTGAATCACGATCAATTTGCGTGGGGCAGAATCGGCCAGGATCTTGTTGAACGGCTCAATCACGTCACCGTCGTATTGCCGCGCATTCTGGTTACGGTTGTTGTTCAAATAAACCTGTTCGTCTGCCTGTTCCGAGAATGTGGTGAGCATGGTGTTGCGCTTGGTCATGGTTTGCTGGTTAGTCACCCAAAAGGTTTTGTAACCCGCTTGCTTCATGACGCTGATCAGTGACGGCGTGCTGAGGTAAAGGTCAGGGTTCTCTTCGTCAGCAAAGGTGAGCACTTGTTGCAGCGCTTCGATGGTGTAGGGGCGTGGCGTTACAACGTTGTCGAAAATAGCCAGTTGATCACGCAATTTGTCGAGATTGGGCGTGGTTTTTCGAGGATAGCCGTAGAGGCTCATGCGTTGCCGGTTAGTGGATTCACCAATTACCAGCACGAGTGTGGCGGGCTTGCCGGCCTCGTTGTCCTTGAGGTTTGTCAGGGGCGGGATCTTGCTGGCAGTGGCCAGCATGCCTTGCATGTTGTCCAGTTGCTCAAGATAACGGCGATAAGCGACGACCATTTGCCAAGGAACAGCAGGCTCTACACGGCTTTCGAAGCTTTCCATGGCGGCTGCCATTGTGTCGTGCTTAATCGTCTGTTTGATGATCGGGTAGCCCACAATCGCGACCAGCAAGGCGATGGCTGCGGCCCAGGCTTGCGGGCGGGGCATGTAAACAGGGCGCAGGCGGGTCCACAGGAAGATTGCAAAAGCGGTATGCGCAAGAAACGCCAGAACCATCCACCACGCGAAGTACTGCGTCATGTACTCGCCCGCTTCAGAGATGTTCGATTCGAACATGATGAAGATGACGCTCTGCGAGAACTCTTGCTGATAAATGAAGAAGTAACCGAGGCTGGCCATGGAGCATGCCCACAGCACGACGCCAATTACGGCAGCCATTGTGCGGGTGTATTTGGGGAACATCAGCATCGGGGCCAGCCAGACGGCGCTCATGATGAACGCTTGGCGAAAGCCTGAAAACCCGGAAGTGCCTGTCAGCTGGATAAGCAGTTGGGTGATGCCGGAAAAATACCAGAAGAACAGAAACAGCCAGCCCAACCCGGCCCAATCGAAACCTTTCGCAGACGTTTGACTGCGTTTGAACATCCCCATACAGCGCTCCAGCTGATAACAACTTGAATTGTTAATGCCGAATAGCCCGGCACAACACATGAGGGCTGCTTCGATGATGAGCAGCCGCAAAGTGTTTCATTATTGCCAAGGCCATGTGAAAACTTTGTAGTGAGATGACGCAAAAAATAGCAACGGGCCACGCCTGAGGTGCAGGCGATAAGGTCTTTAACGCAAAGGCGTTAAACCTGACTGGGCGATGAGTAACTGCTGGCGCAGCTGTTCGACCTGAAGTTGCAGTTGCGCTCGCTCGTCTTTGAGCTGGCGCAGTTCATCGCGGCGGATGGTGACATACAGCGTTTGTGCAGGTCGTGCAGACAATACGGTGTTCATGGTTCGTTAAGCCCTTGGTGTCTTCATCAAGTACCCGAACGACCCATTTAGGGTCGTGGGTCACTGTCAGCGCCAATTCTGATTTCTTTTGCTTGCGAAGGGAACTTTTATATTTTTTGCTGTCTGCGCACGTTCGTTCGTCTTTTGGACGCATTGAATCGCGAATCTGAGTGGCTGCTTGTGCGAAACTACGCACCATGCGCTAGGACTAATCCAAGCCGGGCACCTTAAGCAATGCTGCAGTAAGGTGCTGCACACCTATTTATTTGTCGTTGGGAGCAACAGTACATGCAGTTGGGAATTATTGGATTGGGCCGTATGGGCGGTAACATCGCACGGCGTCTGATGCTCAATGGGCATACAACCGTGGTTTTTGACCGCAATACCGACTTCGTCAACACGCTGGAAAAGGAAGGCGCAACCGCTGTTGCCGACCTGCAAGCGATGGTCGACGGCCTGTCCAAACCGCGTGCAGTGTGGGTGATGCTACCTTCAGGTGCACCCACCGAAGACACCATCGAGGCGTTGAGCCAGATGCTTGACGCGGATGACATCATCATCGATGGCGGTAACACTTTTTACAAAGACGATATTCGTCGTGCGCAATCGTTGTCTGCAAAAGGCATCCAGTACGTCGATGTCGGAACGTCCGGTGGCGTGTGGGGGCTGGAACGCGGTTATTGCATGATGATCGGCGGTGATACCGAGGTGGTAAAACACCTGGACCCATTGTTTGCAGCGCTGGCGCCGGGCATGGGCGACATTCCTCGCACTAAAGACCGCAAGTCAGATGACGACCGTGCTGAGCGTGGCTACATCCACGCCGGCCCTGCAGGCGCAGGGCACTTTGTGAAAATGGTTCACAACGGTATCGAGTACGGTTTGATGCAGGCGTATGCCGAAGGCTTCAACCTGATGAAAATGAAGGGCGGTGAAAACCTGCCTGAAGATCAGCGCTTTGACCTCAACCTGGGTGATATCGCCGAGGTATGGCGTCGCGGCAGCGTCGTGTCGTCCTGGTTGCTCGACCTGACCGCCGATGCTCTGGCTACTGACGAAGCATTGGATGGCTACTCGGGCGCCGTTGCAGACAGCGGTGAAGGCCGTTGGACTATTGAAGCTGCAATGGAGCAATCGACTCCGGTACCTGTACTGTCGCAAGCCTTGTTTGCCCGCTACAGTTCACGTCAGCAAAGCCTCTATGGCGACAAAATGCTGTCGGCCATGCGCTTTGGTTTCGGTGGCCACGTGGAGACGTCTAAAAAATGATTGATCAGTCCAGCAAGTCCGATTCCCACCCTGCGCCGCCCACCACACTGTTTTTGTTTGGTGCCCACGGCGACCTGGTAAAGCGCCTGCTGATGCCAGCGCTCTACAACTTGAGTCGGGACGGTTTGCTGGACGATGGTCTGCGCATTGTGGGCGTTGACCACAATGCAATCAGTGATGAAGGCTTCGCCCAAAAGTTGGAGGACTTCATTCGCAATGAGGCCTCCAGCAAAGTGGATCATCCTGACGGCCAGGGTTTAAACCCCGAGTTATGGGCTTCGCTGGCGAAAAACATCAGCTATGTTCAAGGCGATTTTCTGGATGACAGCACTTATAAAGCGCTGGAAGAGAAAATCAATGCCAGCGGCACCGGCAATGCGGTGTTTTACCTGGCCACTGCACCGCGCTTTTTCAGTGAGGTCGTGCAGCGGCTTGGCGCCAGCGGATTGCTCAAGGAAAGCCCGAATGGGTTTCGCCGGGTAGTCATTGAAAAACCTTTTGGCTCGGACCTTGAGTCGGCTCAAGCATTGAACGCTTGCTTGCTGACCGTGATGAGTGAGAAGCAGATCTATCGAATTGACCACTATCTGGGCAAGGAAACAGTCCAGAACATTTTGGTCAGTCGTTTCTCCAACGGGCTTTTCGAAGCTTTCTGGAATAATCATTATATTGATCATGTGCAGATTACGGCGGCAGAAACCGTCGGTGTCGAGACACGTGGCAGTTTTTACGAACATACGGGCGCTTTGCGCGACATGCTGCCCAACCATCTGTTTCAGTTACTGGCGATGGTGGCGATGGAGCCACCAGCCGCCTTTGGCGCAGATGCGGTGCGCGGTGAAAAGGCCAAATTGATTGGTGCGATTCGTCCGTGGTCAAAAGAGGATGCGCTGAAAAATTCGGTGCGTGGGCAATACACCGCGGGTGAATCGGGCGGCAAGCCGGTTGCGGGTTATCGCGAAGAAAATAACGTTGACCCCGACAGCACAACCGAGACCTACGTTGCGCTCAAAGTGATGATCGATAACTGGCGGTGGGTGGGTGTGCCGTTTTACCTTCGCACCGGCAAACGCATGAGTGCTCGCGATACCGAAATCGCGATCTGCTTTAAACCTGCGCCTTATGCCCAGTTCCGTGACACTGAAGTCGAGCGGTTGCAGCCCAACTATTTGCGTATCCAGATTCAACCCAACGAAGGAATGTGGTTTGACCTTCAAGCCAAACGTCCGGGGCCGGGTCTGAAAATGGCCAATGTCGAATTGGGCTTTGCCTACAAGGACTTCTTTGAGGTACAGCCTTCTACCGGCTATGAGACGTTGATTTACGACTGTCTAATCGGCGACCAGACCCTGTTTCAGCGCGCTGACAACATCGAAAATGGCTGGCGCGGTGTTCAGCCGTTTCTGGATGCCTGGCGTAAACACACCGAGGTATACCCGTACAAGGCTGGCGAGGATGGCCCGCAGGCGGCCAAGGAGTTGCTTGCCCGTGATGGCCGCGTGTGGCTGAAAATAGGATGAAAGACGTGAAGAAAGACGCAATTGAGCTGGTGTTGTGTGACATGGATGGCACGCTGCTTTTGCCTGATCATACGCTCAGCCCGCGAAATAGGGAGGCAGTCAAATCACTTCAAGCCGCTGGTATTTACTTCACCCTGGCGTCCGGACGGCCTCCCAGGGCTATGCGCGAAATCATCAGTCAGTTAGACATTAAACTGCCCTTCGCGGGGTTCAATGGTGGTTTGCTGGTCAACCCTCAGGGCGACTATTTGCAATCCCATCATGTCCATCCGGATGCCGTACGTAAAACACTGGATCTTCTGGCTGAGCACAAGGTAGAAGTCTGGCTGTTCGTCGATGACCAGTGGCTGTTGCGTGACCCACACGGCGAAATGGTGGCCCATGAGCAAGAGGGGTTGGGCTATGCACCTCAGGTGGTGGAGAGCTTCGAACCTTATCTGCATCAGGTACACAAAATCGTTGCAACCTGCAGTGACGCACCGTTATTGATGGACCTTGAGCAGCGCTTGCAGCCTTTGTTGAATGGTTTGGCAGTGGCCAGTCGCTCACAGGCGCGCTATCTCGATATCACCGCACTTCAAGCCAACAAGGGCAATGCCCTTGTGACACTTGCCGAATTTTTGAACGTGCCGTTGTCGCGCACGGCGGCCATTGGTGATGGTGGCAATGATCCTGCCATGTTTCATCGTGCCGGCCTTTCGATAGCTATGGGCCAGGCTCCTGAGGAGGTCAGGGCGCAGGCGCACGTGGTGACCGGCAGTAACCTGGAGGATGGCGTTGCGCAGGCCATTGACCGTTTTATTCTCTAGTTTTGGCGTAATCACGGCCTGCTTGACCCCGGCAGTGCTTGTTATAGTCCGCGTTTAATTGACCGGCTGCAGCACTCCAAAAAGGATTCAGGTTATGTCCGATTACCAGGCTTTTCAGGTTGAGTTAAAGGGCAATATTGCCCATGTACAGATCAATCGCCCTGAAAAGATCAATGCGATGAATGCGGCATTCTGGACCGAAATCATTGAAATTTTTCAGTGGGCCGATGAGACTGACGCCGTGCGAGTGGTGGTGCTCAGCGGTGCGGGCAAACACTTTTCGGCCGGTATTGATCTGATGTTACTTGCCTCTGTTGCCAATGAGATGGGCAAAGATGTGGGGCGTAACGCGCGGCTGCTACGACGCAAGATTCTGCGCATGCAAGCGTCTTTCAACGCTGTCGATCAATGCCAAAAGCCTGTTCTGGCGGCTATTCAGGGGTATTGCCTGGGTGGAGCCATCGATCTGATTGCTGCGTGCGACATGCGGTATGCCGCTGAAGATGCGCAATTCTCGATCAAGGAAATTGACATGGGTATGGCGGCTGATGTCGGCACCCTGCAACGCCTGCCACGCATTATCGGGGACGGTATGCTGCGTGAGCTGGCGTATACCGGGCGCATGGTTGCTGCTGATGAGGCCCGAGCAATAGGTCTGGTCAACCGGGTTTTCGCGGATAAACAGACCTTGCTCGACGGGGTTATGGCGATTGCACAGGAGATTGCCGGCAAATCACCGATTGCCATCGCCGGGACCAAGAAGATGATCAGCTATATGCGCGATCATCGGGTTGACGATGGCCTGGAGTATGTAGCGACCTGGAACGCAGCCATGCTCCAGTCCAACGACCTGCGCTTGGCGATGACGGCGCATATGACCAAGCAAAAGCCTGAATTTCTGGATTGATATTTTTTCACCCTGACCAAGGATCCTTTGATGACACCGCGTTGGACCACGGCAGTACTGGATACAAAGCAACCTGGCGGCTTGGCAGTGGTGCGCGGCCCTGACGGTTTTTTGCTGGACGACAACGGGCCGCTCTTTGCGCGTGAGTGGCTCAAGCGTCAGGCGCTGCCCGTATTGGCCGAGCACGGCATCGGGTATCTGGACGGCGAACCTGTATACCTGTTGGAGCTGGAAGGGCAGGCACAGGTTGAAGGGTGTCGTTGGCAGGGTTTGCGGGTATTTATGCTTGAGGGTGATCACACCCTTTATAAGGTGCTGGGCTATGCGGCGCAGATTGGCACGTGGTCGCGTGAACATCGGTTTTGTGGCAGCTGCGGCCAGGCAATGACTCAAGTTCCGCTGGAGCGTGCCATGTACTGCGCGGCTTGCGACTTACGCAGTTATCCGCGTATTTCGCCCAGTATGATTGTGCTGATCACCCGTGGCGATGAAGTGTTGCTGGCGCGCTCGCCACGCTTCGTGCCGGGCGTGTACAGCACGTTGGCGGGGTTTGCCGAGCCGGGTGAGTCTGCCGAGGAATGCCTGATTCGTGAAGTGCGCGAGGAGGTGCAGCTGGAGGTCAAGAATATCCAGTACGTAGGCAGTCAGTGCTGGCCGTTCCCGCACTCCATGATGCTGGGCTTTCATGCTGAATATGCAGGCGGCGACATCGTGCCTCAAGCCGATGAGATAGAGGATGCGCAGTGGTTCAATGTGCACCACTTGCCGCCTTTGCCCGCGTCGCGCTCAATTGCGCGCTACCTTATCGACTTGTATGTGGCGCGCCGCTTAGGCCATGCCGAACCAGTGCTGCCAAGCTAGCCGTACGGTCAATCCCAATACGACGGTGATAAATACCGGGCGAATGAATTTGGCGCCGCCACTGATCGCGCTGCGTGCGCCAAAAAAAGCGCCGACCATGACGGCAAACCCCATGGTCAGGCCTATCACCCAGTCCACATGTCCGGCGATGATAAACACGGTCAATGCGGCAATGTTGCTGACGAAGTTCATGCTGCGGGCGACACCGCTGGCTTTCACCAGATCTATCGGGTACATCAGCATGCTGCTGACGGTCCAGAATGCACCCGTCCCCGGGCCTGCCACGCCATCATAAAACCCCAGGCTGAAGCCTTGCGGCAGTTGCCATTTCTTTTTGATCGGTGCGTCGTTGTCGATCGGGGTTTTCGGTGTGCCACCAAACAACAGGTACAGTCCGCAGGCAAAGACAATCACCGGCAGCATTTTATTGAGCCATTCGGCGGGCATGTAATGGGCGACAACCGCACCAATCAATGCGCCTGCAAGGGTCCCGAAAATCGCCAGCTTCCACTCCCTTGGGTGGAACAGTTTGCGTCGGTAAAACGTCAGGCTGGCAGTGGCGGCACCGAACGTTGAACTGAGCTTGTTGGTGCCCAGCACCAGATGGGGCGGCAGGCCAGCAGTGAGCAGTGCGGGTGTGGTGAGCAAGCCACCGCCCCCGGCAATGGCATCGATAAAACCGGCAACGAAAGCAACGGCGGCCAGAATGGCGAGGGTGGTCACATCTACGCTGAGTTCAAATGGCATGGGATCGGCTTAATTCGACGGAACGTACAGCGCTGACGCGCAGGAAGGACGCCATCTTACCGATAACTCAGTGCAGCGGCGATAGACCGTGTGCCTCGTTTGCTATCTGCCGCTGTGAATGTGAGCTTGCTAAATCGCCGGGCATGCGTGCGTATCAACGCGGCGCGTGTTGACTGAAAGAGCGCCCAGTTTGATCAGGCGTGTGCGTGTGACATTGCGGCTCAAGCCGAGCAGTTTTGCCGTGTGCACTTGATTGAAATGGCAGAACTCGTAGGCGGCACGCAGCAGGCTGTCCTCAACTGTCTCGTGCAAAGCACCGGGCTCTTCTTCAAAGAGCTTGTGGAAGGCGCGTTGCAGTAAGTGCTGTGTGGTATCCGGGGTATTTTGCGGCAAGATCGCGGGCTCTGATCGTCTGCCGCGTGAGTGCGACAAGCGCAGATCCTTCGCGGTGATGGTCGGATTGCGGCAAAGAAGCAAGCTGTGATGTATGACGTTTTCCAGCTCGCGGATATTGCCTTGCCAAGTGTTCCCTGAGCACCTCTTCAGCGCACAGGCTCAGCGTTTTGGGGCCATGTTGTAAACGCTGCCGATAGGTCTGGAGGAAGTGCCTGGCCAGCGGCAGGATGTCTCCCGGCCGTTCCCGCAGTGGCTGTAACGCCAGGCTCACAACATTCAGTCGGTAATACAGGTCTTCACGAAAATGCCCTGCATCAATGGCTTGCTCCAGATTGACGTTGGTAGCGGCCAGCACACGAACATGGATCGGTGTGCTTTTGCGAGAGCCCAGTCTCACCACTTCTTGCTCTTGCAACACGCGCAACAGTTTTACCTGGATGGGGAGGGGCAAGTCGCCAATTTCATCCAGAAACAGGGTTCCTCCATTGGCCTCTTCAAACCATCCGGCCTTGGCTGCCAATGCCCCGGTAAAGGCGCCTTTTTCATGGCCAAACAACTCGGCTTCGACAAGCGACTCGGAGAAGGCGCCGCAGTTGACGGCCACAAATGGCTGCTGATTCCTGTTGCTGAGTTGATGGATGTGTCGTGCAACCAACTCTTTGCCGGTGCCAGTTTCGCCAATGATCAACACGCTCGCGTCACTAGGGGCAATTTGCTGCAAATGGGTGAGTAATGCTTTCGAAGACGGGTCTTCGAACACCTGAGCGGTGGCTCTGATAGACGTTGCGAGGGCTGGCGTTGCAGGTAAAGTCAAAAGCTGCATTAAAAGCTCCTTTTTGCAGGGGCTCTGTCCACAAAAGGAAAGCCGGAGACAGCTTTATAAAGTTATTTAGATATTCCGTAAACTAACGTAATTCCATATTTATATATCCTTATGGCATATGTGACTTGCGAAGGGAGCGGTAAAGGCGCTTTATAAGGGAGGATTATTTTAAAGTTTTGAATTTTGGGAAAGCTCTTACGGCATTTCTTAAGTCAGTCTCTTTATTCCTCTGGCTCAATCGGTTATTCCTAATGGTCGCTTCTATAGTGGCTTCATTTTTCGGGTATCAAGCACAGCCTGGTTCCGGAACGCGCTCAGTAGGTTTGTAAAATGAATAAACGACCTCTTTATTTCGATTACGCCGCCACCACACCTGTGGATGCCCGTGTCATTCAGGTGATGGTTGATTGTCTGGGTTTTGAAGGCAATTTTGGTAATCCAGCTTCTGGCTCCCATGTGTTTGGCCAACAGGCCCGCCACACGGTAGAGCGTGCTCGAGAGCAAGTCGCTGAACTGATTAACGCGCAGCCAGAGCACATTATCTGGACTTCTGGAGCCACAGAATCCAACAACCTGGCATTGAAAGGTGTTGCGCATGCGAGCGGCAAAGTGCGCGGGCACATCATTACCAGTCAAATTGAGCACAAAGCCGTGCTGGATACTGCGCGTTTCCTTGAGCAGTCCGGCTTTGACGTGACGTACCTGGCCCCGGACAGCAATGGCCTTGTCAGTGTTCAACAGGTCGGTGAGGCCTTACGTGAAGATACGCTGCTGGTGTCTCTGATGTTGGTCAATAACGAATTGGGTACGGTTAATGACATTCCGGCCATCGGTTTGCGAGTGCGTGAGCACGGTGCGTTATTTCATGTTGATGCCGCCCAAGGTGCAGGCAAGATCGCTATCGATCTGGAGAATTGGGCTGTCGACTTGATGTCGTTTTCGGGTCACAAGGTGTATGGGCCCAAGGGTATTGGTGCTTTATATGTGGGGCCGCGAGCACAGGCTCGTTTGCAGGCGCAGATACATGGGGGCGGGCATGAATTCGGCCTTCGTTCCGGTACCCTGGCTACCCACCAAATTGCTGGCATGGGTGCTGCCTTCGCGCTGGCCAGCGAGTCATTTGCGGAAGACCTCAATCATATCAGCCGTTTGCGTGAGCGTTTGCTGGAGCAGTTGGCCGATATTCCGGGAGTGCGATGTAACGGTTGTCCTACACAAAGAATCCCTCACACTTTGAGCCTGACGTTCAGTCAGGGGCAATTCAATAGCTCGGCATTGAGTACTTTCTTGGCCTATTCGGCGACTTCTGCGTGTAACTCGGCCAGCAAAGCGCCGTCTCACGTACTGCTTGCACTAGGCCTTGATGCTGAAGATGCGGCACGAACCATTCGCTTGAGTCTGGGGCGCTTCACTCGCGAGCAGGACATTGATGCCGCGGTTCAGGCCATTAAGGCGGCAGTTGCCACGCCAGCTCCTTTTTGGGCGGTTGCTCAGTCCTGACGGCTGATCCATTATCCGAAACGAATAATAAATAGCCGTGTTGAGCAGGAGACAGTATGAGTTCCCAGTCGTTGAATTCGGGATTGGTGTTAGAGCGTTTGGCGCGCACACGTGAGTTAATGAGCCGCCATGCAATTCAGGCGTTGCTGGTGCCGTCTGCTGACCCCCATCTTTCGGAATATTTGCCTGCTTATTGGCAGGGTCGGCAATGGTTGTCAGGTTTTTTCGGTTCAGTGGGTACATTAATAGTCACCCCGACCTTTGCTGGGCTATGGGCAGACAGCCGTTACTGGGAGCAAGCGACAAAAGAACTTGCCGGTAGCACCATTGAGTTGGTCAAGCTACAGCCGGGCCAGCCGGGCCCTTTGGAGTGGTTGGCCGAACAAGCGCCTGAAGGCGCAGTCGTCGCGGTTGATGGGGCCGTACTTGCTCTAGCCTCGGCACGGACCTTGGAAAGCAAGCTTAAAGAGCGGGGGGCTTCACTGCGAACCGACTTTGATCTGCTGAATGAGGTTTGGGAGGATCGTCCTGAGCTGCCGGTTAAGCCAGTCTATGAACACTTGCCACCGCAGGCGACAGTAAGCCGTGTAGATAAGCTGGCGCAGCTGCGCAAAACACTGGCTGAGCGCAAGGCTGACGCACACTTTATCGCGACGCTCGATGACATCGCGTGGTTGTTTAACCTGCGAGGTTCAGATGTTTCATTTAATCCGGTGTTTGTTTCGTTTGCATTGATTGAGTCTGAGCAAGCCACGATCTTTGTAGATGGACGAAAAGTCAGCAGGGCATTGCAACAGCATCTTGAGACGCAGGGTGTTGTGCTGCGCGAGTACCGCGAAGTAGGGGCTGCATTGGCAGCACTGCTTCCGTCTACTAGCCTATTGATAGACCCGGCACGCGTTACCTGCGGGCTACTGAGTCATCTGCACAGTGATGTGACGCTGATAGAAGGTTTGAATCCGACAACCTTGGCCAAATCTCAAAAAAGTCTTGATGATGCACAGCATATCCGTCAGGCAATGGAGCAAGACGGCGCCGCCCTTTGCGAATTCTTTGCCTGGCTGGAAAGCGCCCTTGGCAGTGAACGCATTACCGAGTTGACTATTGATGAGCGATTGACCGCTGCCCGTGCGAAGCGCCCGGGTTTTGTATCTTTGAGCTTCAACACAATCGCTGCTTTTAATGCTAATGGTGCGATGCCTCATTACCACGCCACCGAGCAAGAGCATGCGGTGATCGAGGGAGATGGCCTGTTGCTTATCGACTCGGGTGGTCAATATCTGGGCGGTACAACAGATATCACGCGCATGGTCCCTGTTGGTGTTCCCACGGATGAGCAGAAACTCGACTGCACGAGGGTACTCAAAGGCGTCATTGCTTTGTCCAGGGCTCATTTTCCCAAAGGCATTTTGTCGCCTTTGCTGGATTCAATAGCCAGAGCACCAATTTGGGCAGACAGCGTCGATTACGGTCACGGTACAGGGCATGGTGTCGGGTACTTTTTGAACGTGCATGAGGGGCCTCAGGTCATTGCCTACCAGGCTGCGGCTGCTCCGCAAACAGCGATGCAAGTGGGGATGATTACTTCAATCGAGCCGGGAACCTATCGTCCGGGGCGTTGGGGGGTGCGAATCGAAAACCTTGTGTTGAACCGTGAAGCGAATACTTCAGAGTTTGGGGCTTTTCTGCGCTTTGAAACGCTGACGCTGTGTCCGATCGATACACGCTGTCTCGAGCCGTCGCAGCTTGCAGTTGAAGAGTTGAGGTGGCTGGATGCTTACCACGCTCAAGTGCGTGAGCGTTTGAGCCCTTTGCTTGAGGGCGCTGCTCTTCAATGGTTGCAGGCCCGGACCCAACCGCTTTTAGCCACCGTATGATGCTGTGCTGCCGCGCACAAGTTCAGCCACGGGCGCGGCAGTGCATACGAGTCGACTACTTGCAAAGAACAATCATGCTCCGGCTGGTATAACCGGCCGGGTTCAAACCAAAAGGATAGTCCCCCGGTTCTTCAGCGCTGTCGCCCGATTTGGCAATGACCCGGTACCCTTTTTTGCCGCATGACTTTTCGGCTTCGGCGTAGCATTTATTCCACGATGAGGACAATCCAGAGCAATTGATATGCATGCCTCGTTTGCCGTGCTTAACGGAAGTTTCGGAGGTTGCAGCGCAGCCGGTTAAAGCAAGCACGGCTAAAGCTATCAAAATTTGTTTCATTTCTGTCCTTAAGCGTATGCGTCGGATTCATGGGTGTGGTATCGACCAACCATCTGTCCATGGTTTTAGGTGAATGTCCTTATCCAGATCCAGAGTTCTCCCTTGTACAACTCTTATAACGCACCAACATCGCTTAAATGAGAGTCAATTACCAGAGCTGTATCAAATTGAAGGTGAGCTGTCGGTAACTACAGGCTTTGAATGATTGCGCATCGACAAGGTTGCGCCTACCGAAGCCATGATGATGCAAGAAATAGCTATCCATTGCGTGAACGTTAAAATCTCATGCAGAAACAAAAGACCAGAAAGTGCGCCAAAAGCAGGTTCGATACTCATTAGGGTGCCGAAGGTGCGCGCAGGCATGCGCGTAAGAGCGATCATTTCGAGCGTGTAAGGCAGAGCGGTGGACAATATTGCTACGGCTATGGCTATGGGAATCAAGGCCGGTGTTAATAGGGCGGCGCCCGCGTGAGCAATTCCGATAGGGGCGATAAATAGGGCCGCGATCATTACGCCCAAGGCTGCAGTTTGAACCCCATTATCCGCGCCTGCCTTCTGTCCATAGAGGATGTAAAAAGCCCAGCATACTCCTGCGCCCAAGGCATATCCCGCACCTGTCAGGTCAATGCCATCATTGCTTGCTCCAGTGGGGATAAGCAGCAAAAGCCCTGTAATGGCCAAGCCTATCCAGAGGAAATCGATAGGTCTACGGGATGCATAAATAGCTACGGCCAAAGGGCCGGTAAACTCCAGCGCTACGGCTATGCCAAGTGGAACGGTGCGCAGTGACATATAGAAGAGAAAATTCATCCCGCCTAAAGCGATCCCGTAAACAATAACGGTTTTAAGTGATTTAGCTGTGAGCCTGGCTCTCCAGGGGCGCAGTATCAACAGCATGATGACGCTGGCAAAAAGGAGCCGTAATGTAGTTGTGCCTTGGGCCCCGATGATGGGGAACATGCTTTTTGCCAGTGATGCCCCTGATTGTATGGAGGCCATGGCAATGAGAAGCAAGCCAACGGGCAGCAGGGAAGAGGCAAGGCTATGTGGTTGCTTTGTCATTACGCAGAGTGCCTAGGCGAGAGGGTGCTTGAAGCCGACCATCATGCTTAACTTGGTAGGTGTGTGCAATATACTGCGCAATAAATGCGGTCCTTCTATATAAAGCAGGCCTTCTATTAATAAGTTCGATTAGTGCTTGACCCAGAATTCTAACGGCCTATAATTCGCCCCTCTTCCGGCGCAGTCGAAACGGAAAACTCCTTGAGATTCAATGAGTTATACGGTTTTCGGCAGTGTCAGCTTCAAGTCATCGAAGCAGGAAATGAGGTGTTGACAGCAGCGTGTAACGCTGTAGAATTCGCCTCCCGCTAACGAGAGATCGAAAGCGCAAGTGGTTGATGTTACAGAGGAAACTTTGAAAACATCTTAAAATAACCGCTTGACAGCAACAGGGGCTGCTGTAGAATGCGCGCCTCGGTTGAGCGAAAGCTTAACCAACCGCTCTTTAACAACTGAATCAAGCAATTCGTG
>NZ_VFIO01000009.1 GCF_007858365.1 Pseudomonas saxonica
TGAAACGATGCATCGCCGATGGTAGTGTGGGGTTTCCCCATGTGAGAGTAGGTCATCGTCAAGATTAAATTCCAAACCCCCTGTCTGCTCACGCAGACAGGGGGTTTGTTTTTGTGCGCGAAAAAGCCCGAGCGATCGACAAGCAACACGTTTGAATACCCTCTGCATGCCCCACGCTGTTCGCTTGCAGCTTGCGCAACTCCCCCCCATGCAATGTTAAGGTTCGTCTTTGGATATTGCCTTCCCTAAGGATGCCTTCATGCCGGTCGCTACTTCTCTGAATCCAGGTTTTATGGTCGTTCACGGTAATCGCCTTGATGAATTGCGAGGCTTGGTCGTGAGCTGGATGCGGCGCTATCCCTTGGCACCTCTGGAGAACGAAATTGCACTGGTACAGAGTAATGGCATCGCTCAATGGCTGAAGCTCGCTCTGGCCGAAGATGCTCAGGATGACGACTTGGGTGGCTGCGGGATTGCCGCCGCTGTTGATGTACAACTGCCCGGCAGTTTCATGTGGCAGCTCTATCGCATCGTATTAGGCACAGAGCACATTCCCGCCAAATCCTTGCTTGATAAAGCCCCGCTCACTTGGCGTTTGATGCGTTTGCTGCCTGCGCTTATTGATCAGCCGCACTTCGAACCGTTGCAGCGGTTTCTGACCAACGACTCTGATCTGCGAAAGCGCTATCAATTGTCAGAGCGCCTCGCCGACCTCTTTGACCAATACCAGGTTTATCGCGCTGATTGGCTTGAAGATTGGGCGGCAGGCCGTCACCAGCTGCGCAATGCACGAGGCGAAACCCCCGCCCTGAGTCCGGCCAATTGCTGGCAAGCGGAGCTATGGCGTGCACTTCTGCTCGACGTAGGGGAAGAGGGCATGTCGCAGAGTCGTGCCGGCGTGCATCAGCGTTTTATGGACAGGATCAATAGCCTCGAACAAGCGCCGCCCGGCTTGCCGGCCCGAGTCATCGTTTTTGGCATCTCATCGTTGCCTGCTCAGGCACTCGAAGCGTTGGCAGGTCTGGCCCGCTTTAGTCAGGTGTTGCTGTGTGTGCACAACCCTTGCCGTCATCATTGGTCTGACATCGTGGCGGACAAAGATCTGCTGCGCCACCAGTACAAACGCCAAGCCCGCAAAGCCGGAATGCCAGCCGCGCTGGATGTCGATATCCTGCATCAACATGCTCACCCTTTATTGGCTGCGTGGGGCAAACAGGGCCGTGACTACATCAACCTGTTGGACAGTTACGACGATCCGAACAGTTATCGGGCCGCCTTTCGCGATGGACGGATTGACCTGTTCAGTGAAGTAGAACCACTCAACCTGTTGAACCAACTACAAGACGACATTCTTGAGCTGCGTCCTCTCAATGAAACACGTGAGCTATGGCCTGCTGTTGATTTAGATACGGATCGTTCAATCCGTTTTCACATCGCCCACAGCGCGCAGCGTGAAGTTGAAATCCTTCACGACCAATTGCTGGCCCGCTTCAGCGAAGATCCTGGGTTACAGCCACGCGACGTGATTGTAATGGTGCCGGACGTCGACAGTTACGCCCCTCATATTCGAGCCGTATTTGGCCAGATTGACCGCGACGATCGCCGTTTCATCCCCTACACCCTCGCCGACCAAGGCCAGCGGGGCCGTGATCCTCTGCTGATTGCCATCGAGCACTTGCTCAAATTGCCTGACAGTCGTTTCCCGGTCAGCGAAATCCTCGACCTTCTGGATGTTCCCTCTCTACGAGCACGCTTCAACGTTAAAGAGCGCGACCTACCAACCTTGCATCGCTGGATCGAAGGCGCAGGGATTCGCTGGGGATTGAATGCGCAACAACGCGCCGGCCTCGGCTTACCGGCGCAACTGGAGCAGAACAGTTGGCGATTCGGCCTGCGCCGTATGCTGCTTGGCTATGCCGTAGGCAGTGGTCAAGCCTGTGATGGCATTGAACCTTACGATGAAATCGGCGGCCTGGATGCGGTATTGATTGGCCCGCTGGTGGCTCTGCTCGATGCGCTGGAAATTGCCCATCAGGAACTCTCGCAACCGGCCTTGCCTCAACAATGGGGCGAACGACTGCAAGCGCTGGTTCAACTCTTCTTTCTGGCGGAAACCGAGCACGACGACTACCTGCTGGCCCAGCTTGAAGAACTTCGAGAGAACTGGCTCGAAACCTGTGAGTTGGTTGGCCTGCAAGATGAGTTGCCGCTCACGGTTGTTCGTGAGGCGTGGCTGGCAGGTCTCGACCAAGGCAAACTGTCCCAGCGATTCCTGGCCGGTGCGGTCAACTTTTGCACCCTGATGCCGATGCGTGCCATCCCGTTCAAACTGGTGTGCTTGCTCGGTATGAATGACGGCGACTACCCACGTGCGCAACCGCCGCTGGATTTCGACTTGATGGGCAGTGACTATCGCCCCGGCGATCGCTCGCGCCGTGAAGATGACCGTTATTTGTTGCTTGAAGCGCTGCTCTCGGCACGTGATCAGCTGTACATCAGTTGGGTAGGGCGCAGTATCCGCGACAACAGCGAGCGCCCGGCCTGCGTTCTGATCGGACAACTGCGCGATCATATCGCCAGTGGCTGGAAACATCAGGGTGGCAGTGATCTGCTTGAAGCCATGACGCAAGAGCATCCGTTGCAACCTTTCAGCACCCGCTATTTCCATGAAGGTAACCCCAGCCTCTTCAGCTACGCCCGTGAGTGGCAGCAATTGCACGAATTTCAGGATGCCCCGGCTCAACCCGGGTCACTCACGGCACACGAACAAGAAGAACCCCTGAACCTGACTCAACTGCAGGACTTTTTGCGCAATCCGGTGCGCCACTTCTTCAGTCAACGTTTGAAAGTGTTCTTTGAAGCCGCAGAAGTGCCTCTTGCGGATGAAGAGCCTTTCGTCCTCGATGCTTTACAGCGTTACACCCTGAGCGACAGCTTGCTCGAAGCCGCCTTGGCGCAGCCCGATCAACTGGAGCAAGCCTTGCACAACCGCGCCCTGCGCCTGCAAGGCAGCGGCCTGTTACCGATGGCCGGGTTTGGAGAGTGCTTGCAGCACGAATTGATAGAACCGTTGCCCGACGTATTGCAGCGCTATCAACAGTTGCTGACGCTTTGGCCTAAGCCACTGAGCAGCGCCTTGCCTGTCAGCCTCGAAGAACATGGGCTGAAACTGGAAGGGTGGCTCGGCAATCTGCATCAGCGAAGTGACAACGGCCTACTCTCCGTCACCACGATTCCCAACAGCATTGGCGCGATCAAAACCCGTAAATGGCACCGCTTGACCCGTCCGTGGGTGAATCATCTGGTTGCCTGCGCCAGCGGCTTGCCCATGTCCACTGCATTGGTCGCCAGCGATGACACCTTGTTGCTTGAGCCTATGCAGCCTCAACAAGCCCGGGACATTCTCGGCAATCTGTTGCTGGCCTGGAAGGTCGGGATGAGTCGCCCGCTGCCTATCGCGGTCAAAACAGCCTTCGCCTGGTTGGCCCAGAGCGATCCGGCCAAAGCAGAGGCGGCAGCACAAAAAGCTTACGAAGGTGATGGGCAGACCAGTAATGGCGAGCGCCGCGAAAGTGCTGCGCTCGCCCGTCAGTTCCCGGACTATGCGGCGCTGATTGCCACCCATGAATTTGAAGACTGGTGCGACGCCCTGTATCGCCCCTTGTTTGACGCCCCTTGGCGTTCACTGACCAGCGAGGTGGCACGCTAATGAATGCGCAAAAAGAACCCTTGGCGCTGGCCTTTCCCCTGCACGGCAGCCAACTGATCGAAGCCAGCGCCGGCACCGGCAAGACCTTCACCATCTCGGCCCTCTATCTGCGTTTGATTCTGGGGCACGGAGCGCAGGGCGCCGGGTTTGGCCGCGAATTGTTACCGCCACAAATTCTCGTTGTGACCTTCACGGATGCTGCCACCAAAGAGTTGCGCGACCGTATCCGCACCCGCCTTGCCGAAGCTGCGCGGTTCTTCCGCGACGAGATCCAGGCGCCGGACGCTTTGGTTGCGCAACTGCGAGACCAATTTTCGCCCGAACAATGGCCAGGATGCGCAGGTCGGCTCGACATTGCCGCACAATGGATGGACGAAGCCGCCGTTTCGACTATCCACAGTTGGTGTCAGCGGATGCTGCGAGAGCATGCATTCGACAGTGGCAGCCTGTTCACTCAGACACTGGAAACCGACCACAGCGACTTGCTGGGCGAAGTTGTGCGCGATTACTGGCGCCTGTTTTGCTACCCCATGCACGGTGACGCGCTGAACTGGGTACGTGCAAACCTGAGTGGCCCTGATGCCTTGTTGCCGCGTATACGTGCGCTGTTTGGCAGTTCGCGGGCGGGCGTAGACCCCGCACAAAACCCCGCGCAGATTATCGAGACGTGCCTGCAGGAGCGCCGTCAGGTGCTCACGCAGCTCAAAACCCCGTGGCTGCAATGGGCCCAGGAACTGCGCGACATTTGCCTGCAAGGTGTAGCCAGTAAAAGTGTCGACGGTCGCAAGATGCAAGCGCGTTACTTTGAGCCCTGGTTCGAGAAACTCAGCTCATGGGCTGAGGACGACACACTGGAACAGTTGGACCTGAGCACGGGATTCACGCGTCTGACACCCGACGGTATGGCCGAAGCCTGGAAAGGGCAGCCGCCTCAGCATCCGGGTCTGGATGCCATGGCCGGCCTGAAAGCCGCACTGGACGCTTTACCCAGCCCTGACGCTGCGGTGTTGGAGCATGCTGCGCGTTGGGTGAGCGCGCGTTTTGAGGAAGAAAAACGCCGCCGTGCCGAGATGGGCTTTGACGATATGCTGCTCAGGCTTGATGCCGCATTGCAGGCTGATGGCGGTGAGCGTCTGGCGACCTTGATTCGCGAGCAGTTCCCGGTGGCCCTGATCGATGAGTTCCAGGACACCGACCCGGTGCAGTACCGCATCTTCGAAACCATTTACCGTATCGAAGACAACAGCCCTGAGACGGGGTTGTTTCTGATCGGCGACCCGAAGCAGGCGATCTATGCTTTTCGCGGTGCCGACATTTACACCTACCTGCGCGCCCGTCATGCCACTCAAGGCCGACTGCACACACTGGACACCAACTTTCGCTCCAGCCACGCGATGGTGGATGCGGTGAACCACGTGTTTGCACGAGCTGAGCAGCGCGACACAGGACGCGGTGCGTTTTTATTCCGTGACGGCTCTGAAAACCCTGTGCCGTTTGTCTCGGTTAAATCCCAGGGCCGAAAAGAAATCCTGCAACTGGATGGGCAGCCGGTGTCCGCCATGAACCTTTGGCAATTGCCCTCCGAACAGCCCGTTTCCGGTGCGGTGTATCGTCAGCAACTGGCGGCCGTGTGTGCCAGCCAGATTGTCGAGTTGCTCAATGGCGGCCAGCAAGGTCGATGCGGGTTTGCTCAGGAGGGACATCCGCTGCGCGGAGTATTGCCGGCTGACATTGCGATTCTGGTTCGTGACGGTAAAGAAGCACAGGCTGTGCGGCGCGAATTGTCGACCCGTGGCGTGCGCAGTGTTTACTTGTCAGACAAAGATTCGGTCTACGCCGCGCAGGAGGCCCACGATGTGCTGGCCTGGCTTAAAGCCTGTGCCGAACCGGATGTCGAGCGCCCACTGCGCGCCGCACTGGCCTGTATCACGTTGGACCTGCCCCTAATTGAGCTAGAGCGTCTGAATCAGGACGAACTGGCGTGGGAACGTCGTGTTATGCAGTTTCGGGGTTACCGCGAAATCTGGCGCAAACAAGGCGTGTTGGCCATGTTGCGACGCCTGCTGCATGACTTTGAATTACCCCGCACATTAATTGCCCGCCCGGACGGTGAGCGCGTGTTAACTAACGTCTTGCACCTGTCTGAACTGTTGCAGCAGGCTGCTGCCGAGCTGGATGGTGAGCAAGCGCTTATCCGCCATCTGGCCGAGCATCTGGCCTTGTCGGGTCAGGCCGCAGAAGACCAGATCCTGCGCCTTGAAAGCGATGAGCAACTGGTAAAAGTGGTCACGATCCACAAGTCAAAAGGGCTGGAATACCCGCTGGTGTTCTTGCCATTTATTTGCTCGACCAAGCCGGTGGATGGCAGCCGTTTGCCGCTGCATTACCACGACGCGGCGGGTAACGCCCAGGTCAGTTTGAAAGCCACACCCGAACTGATCGCTCAGGCCGATGACGAGCGTCTGGCCGAAGACCTGCGTTTGCTTTATGTGGCCCTGACCCGTGCCCAGCATGCCTGCTGGCTGGGCGTTGCCGACCTTAAGCGCGGCAACAATAATCGCTCGACTCTGCACCTGTCTGCGTTGGGTTATTTGCTTGGGGGCGGCGCCGTGCTGGCCGAATCCGTAGGCCTTGCGCGCTGGCTGGCGGACGCACAGCAAGATTGCCCGGCCATTGATTGCCAGCCGGTGCCATTGCCCAGCCCCGCGTACTTTGTTCCGCCAATTAACCAGGCCACATTACTCAAGCCGTTGATCCCGGCTCGGCGCGCAGCCGAAAACTGGTGGATAGCGTCCTACAGCGCGTTGCGTATTGGCGACAGCCTCAGCCCTGCCGAGGCACCGGAAAGCGCATTGGCTCAAAAGCTCTCGGATGATGAGCGACTCGATCCTGATGCGCCCCGTGACGTGTTACTCACCGGCGGCGACATTCACCGCTTCCCTCGTGGGCCCAATCCCGGCACCTTCTTGCACGGTCTGCTGGAATGGGCCGGCGGCGAAGGTTTCAAGGCTGACGCTACCGCCGTCAACGATGCCGTCGCGCGACGTTGTAATCGACGTGGCTGGCAAGGCTGGATTGAGACCTTGAGCGACTGGTTGCTGCATCTGCAACACGAACCCCTGCGCCTGAACAATGGTCAACCCGCAGTGGTACTGAGCGGCTTGAATCAATACCAGATCGAAATGGAATTCTGGTTTGCCAGCCACAAGGTCGACGTGCTGCAACTCGATAAACTGGTGCGCCAACATACCCACGGCGGTGCGCCACGTGCGGCGGCTGAACCGAGCCTGCTCAATGGCATGTTCAAAGGCTTTATCGACCTCACGTTCGAGCATGCAGGGCGCTATTACGTCGCGGATTACAAATCCAATTGGCTGGGTATCGACGATGCGGCCTACACCGAACAGGCGATGACCACCTCGATCCTGGATAATCGCTACGACCTGCAATACGTGTTGTACCTGTTGGCCCTGCACCGTCAACTCAAGGCGCGGCTGATTGACTACGACTACGACCAGCACATGGGCGGCGCGTTGTATTTATTCTTGCGGGGCACTCGCTCCCAAGGGCAGGGGGTGTTCTTTACGAGGCCGCCCAGACACTTGATCGAAAGCCTGGACCTGATGTTCCAGGGCAAACCTCAGCCTCAGCAGGCTGAACCGGCATGGGAACAGGGAGAATTGTTATGAGTCGTTCGTTTGCCGAACTGTTGCCCACGCCGTTGACGGCTGAAAGCCTTGCCCGTTTACAACCTTTGACGCGAGCCGATGATCTGTTGCTGCTATTGGAGCGTTGGGTAGAGCGCGGGTGGCTACGGGCGCTGGATAAAGCGTTTGTCGCTTTCCTGCATGAGCGCGACCCCGAAGGGGATCCGTTGGTGCTGCTGGCGGCGGCGCTGACCAGCCACCAACTGGGTCACGGCCATGTCTGTCTGGATCTGTTCGAAACCCTGAAAGAGCCCGACTTTGCACTGTCTCTGCCCCCTGAAGGCGATGTGCAGACGGGCGCCATGCTGCTGCCTTCGCAATTGCTCGAAGCGCTGGAGGGTGACGCGTGGTGTGCTGCCTTGCAGGCCAGCGCTTTGGTTGAGCACGCAGGACACTGCTCAGAGGCGAGCAGTCGTCCCATGGTGCTGAGCGACCGCCGTCTGTATTTACGTCGTTATTGGGCGTATGAGCGGCGAATCGACAGCGCTTTGCGCCAACGTCTGTCTGCCCCGCAGGTCACGCCTGAGGATTTGCCGGCGCGCCTCAACAGTTTGTTCGGCAGCCCGGCACAGCCTGCACCGATTGACTGGCAAAAACTGGCCTGCGCCTTAGCGACCCGAGGGGCCTTCAGCATCGTAACGGGCGGCCCCGGCACCGGCAAAACCACCACCGTAGTGCGCCTGCTGGCCCTGCTGCAGGCCCCGGCCGTGGAGGCCGGAGCGCCGTTGCGAATTCGTCTGGCTGCACCGACCGGCAAAGCGGCTGCACGCTTGACCGAGTCCATCAGCCTGCAAGTCAAATCATTGGAAGTGGCTGACAGCGTTCGCCAAAAAATCCCGAGTGATGTCACCACGGTTCACCGCCTGCTGGGCAGCCGACCGGGTACACGGCACTTTCGCCATCACGCGGGCAATCGGCTGCCGCTGGATGTGTTGGTGGTCGATGAAGCCTCCATGATCGACTTGGAGATGATGGCCAATTTACTCGATGCATTACCTGACCATGCGCGGCTGGTGCTGTTGGGGGACAAGGACCAGTTGGCCTCGGTTGAAGCCGGCGCGGTGCTGGGCGATTTGTGTCGCGATGCCGAAGCGGGCTGGTACACCCCGCAGACCCGGGCATGGCTGGAGCAGGTCAGTGGGGAAAACCTTGCGGGCAGCGATTTGCAACAAGACCTGGACGGTACTCATCCGCTCGCCCAACAAGTGGTCATGTTGCGTCACTCGCGTCGTTTTGGAGAAGGCAGCGGTATTGGCCAGCTTTCTCGTCTGGTGAACCGGCAACAGTCCCATGACGCGCGGGCGTTGCTGGTCGCGGGCCATCACGAGGATCTGTTTACCTTGCCCCTCAAGGGGGAGCAAGACCGGGGGTTCGAGCGTCTGGCGCTGGAAGGGCGCGGTGCGCAGGCCAAAGGCTATCGGCATTACCTTGAGGTACTGCGTGACCGGCGTCCATCAGCCGATGCAGGCCTTGAAGACCCTTGCTGGTCCGTTTGGGCGGGGCAAGTACTGGAGGCATTCGAAGCGTTCCAGGTACTGTGCGCCGTGCGTAAAGGTCCTTGGGGTGTGGAAGGTTTGAACGAACGCATCACACGCACGTTGTTTGCCCGCAAGTTGATAGACGGTGATCAACAGTGGTACGAAGGGCGCCCCGTGCTAATGACCCGCAATGATTACGGCCTGGGGTTAATGAATGGTGATATCGGCATCGCACTCAAACTGCCGGAGCGTGATGGAGACAAGCAGCGCCATGTGCTGCGGGTCGCCTTTGCCCGCAATGATGGGCAGGGCGGTATTCGTTTTGTACTGCCGAGTCGGCTCAATGATGTCGAAACGGTGTACGCCATGACGGTGCACAAATCTCAAGGCTCGGAGTTTTCGCACACCGCGCTGGTGCTGCCGGAAGCCCTTAACCCGGTCCTGACCAAAGAGCTCATCTATACCGGCATCACGCGGGCCAAGCACTGGTTCAGCCTGATAGAACCGCGGGCTGGAGTGTTTGAGGAAGCCGTCGCACGCAAGGTCAAACGCCTGAGCGGGTTAATGTTGGGGCTCGGGTAGCTCAACACGACTCATTTGCAGGCCCGCGCAGGGAAGCGGTACCCTTTAAACGCAGTGTATAAACAGTACGGTTACCTACTTTTGGATAGCCGGTTATGTGAAGTCTGTCACAGTTAATGCGAAGCCTGTGATACATTCCCGGCATTATTCCTACAATGTTTACCGAGATTTCCTGCATGGATGTGGCTGTTTTCTCGATACGACAAGGTTGGAGAAACGGCCTGAAACGCCTGTCTCTTCACCTCCTATTGCTAGGCACCCCCTGCTTGGCTCAATCCGAAGTGCTTCTGAATCAGGTCGATCAACGTGCCAAAAATGTCGCCCAAGTGGTGCTTGGCATTCTCAGCTATGCGCGTTGGCCCATCGAACCGGCGTATTTGCAGCTGTGTGTGGTTGGCCCGACCGAGTACGCCGATGACCTGCTAAAAGGCGCGACTCAGGCCAGCGGCAGGGCGTTGCAGGTGCGCCGAGTGCTGGTCACTGATCCCTTGCTTATCAAACATTGCAACGCGCTCTACTTAGGCAAACTCAGCGCTGAAGACCGGCGAAGTGTGTTCGATCAACTGTCGGGCCAAGCGGTCCTGAGCATTAGCGAACAGGTGGATTCGTGCAGCGTCGGCAGTTTGTTTTGCCTGAAGGTGGGCGATGAGAACGTGTCGTTTGAGGTCAACCTCGATTCTGTCGCCCGCAGTGGCGTGCGGATCCACCCTCGGGTGTTGCAATTGTCACATCGTCGGGGTGATCAGACATGAGCCGGGATAAAAGGCTGCCTGTTCATCGCCAATTGCGTTCGGTGCTGCGCCGCGGGCATTTGAGCGTGGCATTGGTCGCCGTCGTGCTGGCCAGCACCTCGATGACGCTGTTGGGCACGTTGGCACTCAAGGTGTACGCCGACAACAACGTGCACTTGCTGGCGCGTGCCATCAATTACACCGTCGAAGCGGCAGTGGTGTTCGATGACAAGGCGGCTGCGTCAGAAGCGCTGGCCTTGATTGCCTCCACAGCCGCTGTCGCTGACGCTCAAGTGTTCAAGGCCAATGGTCAGTTACTGGCGCAGTGGCAGCGTCCGGAAAACGGGTTGTTGTCCAGGGCAGAGATGTGGCTGGCAGATCACTTGTTGAATCAGCCGGTAACGGTTCCGATTGAGCGTCAAGGTCAGCAGATCGGTGAAGTGAGGATCCGTACCCACGGAGCCAATTTGTTGCGGTTTTTGATCAGCGGACTGTTAGGTGTATTGCTGTGCACGGCGCTGAGTGTATGGAGTGCACTGCATCTTTCGCGGCGCATGCATGGCGGTATAACCGGCCCGTTACAACAACTGGCCGAAGTGGCGCATGCGGTACGCATCGAGCGCGCATTCGATCAGCGCGTGCCTGCGGCGCAGATTGCCGAGCTGAACAGCCTGGGCAATGACTTTAACGCGTTGCTCGATGAGCTGGAGTCGTGGCAAAGCCATCTGCAACATCAAAACCAGGCGCTGGTGCATCAGGCCAATCATGACTCACTGACCGAATTGCCCAACCGTGCCTACTTTGAAACACAGTTGGCGCGCACGCTGCGTTCTCTAAACACCACCCATGAAAAAGCCGCTGTGCTGTTTCTCGATAGCGACCGCTTCAAAGACATCAATGACACCTATGGCCATGCGGCGGGTGATGTGGTGTTGATCACGGTGGCCGCCCGCATCCGCGCCTTGCTACGTGAAAACGATGTGGTTGCGCGACTGGGCGGGGACGAATTTGCGATTTTACTGACGCCGCTGCACAAGATCGAAGACGCCCAGCGTATTGCGGAGAAGATCATCGCCAGCATGCGTGAGCCTATTTCTCTGCCGGGGCAATTCAGCGTTGTCACCTCTTTCAGTATCGGCATTGCGGCTTACCCTGAGCATGGCACCCACCCGGACTCGCTGCTGTGTGCAGCAGACTCAGCGATGTACCATGCCAAACGCCTCGCCCGTGGCGGCCAACACGTTGCGAAGCTGGAGTGCTCCGTAACCCCCAATACTTCAGGAGCTGTTCCACCATGCGTGAGTTGACTCAGCGTTATGTGCAGTTATTTAGCGTTGCCCTGTTACTGGCCGCAGTGTTGTTAACCGGTTGCCAGACCACACCGCCTAAAGGCCTTACTGCAGCGCAGATCGCGGTGTTGAAACAACAAGGTTTTGAGTTGACTGACGAAGGCTGGGCATTTGATTTGTCGGGCAAGGTGCTGTTCGGCAGTGACCTTGAAGTGCTCAATGCCCAAAGTCAGGCCATCGTGGAGCGCATCGGCACTGCCTTGGTCGCGGCAGACATCCCGCGTGTGCGGGTAGAAGGTCATACCGACAGCTCGGGCAAAGACTCCTACAACCAGCAGCTGTCTTTGCGCCGCGCCAACAGTGTGGCCAACGTGCTAATCAGCGTGGGGATGCGCCCGGAAAATATCCAGACCCTCGGCCTGGGCAGCAGCATACCGGTGGCGACCAACAAGACCCGCGCCGGGCGAACCGAAAACCGGCGGGTGGCCATTGTGGTGATTACGGATTAACACCGATGGGTGAGCCCGCAAACTTGAGCTCCCGCGTTTCCCCCCGCAATAAAGGTGCATTCAGCTCAGTCACCTCACGGATGTAATCCCACAGCAGGGTGATCCGCTTGAGTTTCCTCAGGTCCTCCCGGCAGTACATCCAGAACTGTCGGGTGAGGTTGATTTCGTTGGGCAGTACAGGCAATAGCCGTGGGTCCTGGGCCGCCAGAAAACACGGCAGTATCGCCAGCGAACGCCCTTGCTGCGCGGCCACGAATTGCGCAATCACGCTGGTGCTGCGCAAGGTGGCGCTGGCGCCGGGCACCACATTAGCCAGGTACAGCAGCTCTGAACTGAACGCCAGATCGTCGACGTAGCTAATAAAGGGGTGTTCCTGCAAGTCAGCCGCCCGGCGGATGGGCGGGTGTTTGTCCAGGTAGTCCTGAGTGGCAAACAGTTGCAAGCGGTAGTCGCACAGTTTGCAGCACACATACGGCCCATGCTCCGGGCGCTCCAGCGCAATGACGATATCGGCTTCGCGTTTGGACAGGCTGATGAAGTGCGGCAGCGGCAGGATATCTACCGAAATCGCCGGGTAGGTGTCCACAAAGTGGCTTAACTGCGGGGTGATGAAGAAGCTGCCAAAGCCTTCGGTACAGCCCATGCGTACATGCCCTGATAACGCTACCCCTGAACCTGACACTTGTTCGCAAGCCATGTGCAGCGTGCTTTCAATCGACTCGGCATAACCCAATAAGCGCTGGCCTTCAGGGGTCAGAGTGAAGCCATTGGTGCGCGACTTCTCAAAGAGCAACGTACCCAGCGCGCTTTCCAGCGAACTGATCCGCCTCGACACGGTGGTGTAGTCGACTGCCAGGCGTTTAGCGGCGCTGCTGGCTTTGCGGGTGCGGGCCACCTCCAGAAAAAACTTCAGGTCGTCCCAGTTCAAAGCGCTTAACGAGGTGATGTTTTTTTGCATGTTTGACCGGCTTATATGTGCGTTCTTATTAGAAGAACGCACACCTATACTCCAAAAACTGTCCTGCGACCAATCCGGGCGTACGTACTCATAAAAATAATGTCGGAGACCTCCATGAGCGTTCCTAACACCCCGTATCAAAATGCCCGCTTGCTGATCGATGGCGAATGGATCGAGTCGCAGACCACCGAGTGGCACGACATCGTCAACCCGGCCACTCAGCAGGTGCTGGCCAAAGTGCCTTTCGCGACAGCCTCTGAAGTCAACGCGGCGATTGCTGCTGCCCAGCGTGCCTTTCAAACCTGGAAGCTGACACCGATTGGCGCGCGCATGCGCATCATGCTCAAGCTGCAAGCGCTCATCCGTGAACACTCCAAGCGTATTGCCACTGTGCTCAGTGCTGAGCAGGGCAAAACCATTGCCGACGCCGAGGGTGATATTTTTCGGGGCCTGGAAGTGGTCGAACACGCGTGCTCCATCGGTACGTTGCAGATGGGTGAGTTCGCCGAAAACGTTGCAGGCGGAGTGGATACCTACACCTTGCGTCAGCCCATTGGTGTCTGTGCGGGCATCACGCCGTTTAACTTCCCGGCCATGATTCCGCTGTGGATGTTTCCGATGGCGATTGCCTGCGGTAACACGTTCGTTCTGAAACCTTCTGAGCAAGACCCGCTGTCGACCCTGATGCTGGTGGAGCTGGCGCTGGAAGCCGGTGTGCCACCGGGTGTGCTGAACGTGGTGCACGGCGGCAAGGATGTAGTGGATGCCCTGTGCACGCACACTGACATCAAGGCCGTGTCCTTTGTCGGCTCGACAGCCGTGGGCACCCATGTGTATGACCTGGCGGGCCGTCATGGCAAGCGGGTGCAATCGATGATGGGAGCCAAAAACCACGCCGTGGTACTGCCCGATGCCAATCGTCAACAAACCCTCAATGCGCTGGTCGGTGCGGGTTTTGGCGCAGCCGGCCAACGCTGCATGGCTACGTCGGTGGTGGTGCTGGTGGGCGCGGCCAAGCAGTGGCTGCCCGACCTCAAGGCGCTGGCGCAAAAGCTCAAGGTTAATGCCGGCAGCGAAGCGGGCACTGACGTTGGGCCGGTGATTTCCAAGCGTGCCAAAGAGCGCGTACTGGGGTTGATTGAAAGCGGGATCAAAGAAGGGGCAGTGCTTGAACTGGACGGGCGCGACGTCAACGTGCCGGGGTTTGAGCAGGGCAACTTTATCGGCCCGACCTTGTTCTCGGGCGTGACCACCGACATGCAGATTTACACACAGGAAATCTTTGGCCCGGTACTGGCGGTTATAGAAGTGGATACCCTCGATCAAGCCATCGCGCTGGTCAACGCCAATCCGTTCGGCAACGGCACGGGGCTGTTTACCCAAAGCGGCGCTGCTGCGCGCAAGTTCCAGACCGAAATTGATGTGGGTCAGGTCGGTATCAACATTCCGATTCCAGTGCCGGTGCCGTTTTTCAGCTTCACCGGCTCACGTGGGTCGAAACTCGGCGATCTTGGCCCGTACGGCAAACAAGTCGTGCAGTTCTATACCCAAACTAAAACCGTCACCAGTCGCTGGTTTGACGATGACAGCGTGAATGATGGCGTCAACACCACCATCAACCTTCGTTGAGGGCACGATCATGAATATCGCATTTATCGGCTTGGGCAATATGGGCGCACCGATGGCGCGCAATCTGCTCAAAGCCGGACATTCGTTGAACCTGTTCGATCTGAACAAAGACATTCTGGCAGAGCTGGCCGTGCTGGGCGGGCACATCAGTCAGTCACCCCGCGAGGCTGCCCAAGGCACTGAGCTGGTCATCACCATGCTGCCGGCCGCCGCCCATGTGCGCAGTGTATGGCTGGGGGAAGACGGCGTACTGGCGGGTATCGGTGAAGGTGTGCCTGCCGTGGATTGCAGCACGATCGACCCGCAAACTGCCCGTGATGTTGCAGCCGCTGCTGCCCGGCAAGGGGTACAGATGGCCGACGCACCGGTGTCCGGGGGTACGGGCGGGGCACAAGCGGGCACCCTGACGTTCATGGTCGGTGCATCGCAAGCGCTCTTTGACACCCTGCACCCCGTACTTGCGCACATGGGCCGCAACATCGTCCATTGCGGGGATGTGGGCACCGGTCAAGTGGCTAAAATCTGCAACAACCTGCTGCTTGGGATTTCCATGGTGGGCGTCAGCGAGGCCATGGCCTTGGGCGCGGCGCTGGGGATCGACAGCGAAGTTCTGGCCGGGGTGATCAACAGTTCTACCGGGCGTTGCTGGAGCTCCGAGGTCTACAACCCTTGGCCCGGTATTGTCGAAACTGCACCGGCATCACGGGGTTACACCGGCGGTTTTGGTGCCGAACTGATGCTCAAGGATTTGGGACTGGCCACGGAAGCGGCTCGTCAGGCCCACCAACCTGTCGTGATGGGCGCTGTGGCTCAGCAGTTGTATCAAGCCATGAGTTTGCGCGGGGAGGGTGGTAAAGACTTCTCGGCCATCATCAATAGCTATCGCAAACCCGAATAGGGTTTTTTCCGGGAGTCCGCGTCGGGCGGATTTCCCGGGTTTTTGCGTTCACTGACATTTGTTCCCTCACCCCAACCCTCTCCCAGAGGGAGAGGGGGCTGAGCTGTGGTGCTACACCTATCCGCTTTTGCTTGAGTCCCCTCTCCCTCTGGGAGAGGGCTAGGGTGAGGGGCTTTTGATGTGACGTTAGCGCCTGGACAGTGGCCTGCCGGTGCTCAAGCGCACCTGATAAAACCCATAAATGATCAGCAACCATACCGGGATGGCGTACACCGAGGCGCGAACGTCGGGGATCATCCAGATAACCGCAATAATCACGGCCATAAAGGCCAGGCACAGAATGTTGCTGAACGGCGACCAGAACGCTTTGAACCCAGGCGTCACACCTTTCACGGCCATGGCTTTGCGGAACTTGAGGTGGGTGAGGCTGATCAACGCCCAGTTGATCATCAGCGAGGCAACCACCAGCGCAAACAGCAGTTCCAGCGCTTTATGCGGCGCCACGTAGTTGACCACCACGCACAGTAACGTCACCAGCGCTGACAGACCCAGTGCGCGTAAAGGCACGCCGTTTTTGGTCAGTTTCATCAGCGCTTTAGGCGCATCACCTTGCTCGGCCAGGCCGAACAGCATGCGGCTGTTGCAGTACACACCGCTGTTATAGACCGACAGGGCTGCAGTCAGCACCACGAAATTGAGGATTTGCGCGGCGGTGTCGCTGCCGATCAAGGCAAAAATCTGCACAAAGGGGCTGCTGCCATAGGCATCGCCACCCGCACCCAGTGTGACCAGCAACTGATCCCACGGGTACAGGGCCAGCAACACGGTCAGGGCACCCACGTAGAAAATCAGGATGCGGTACACCACCTGGTTGATGGCCTTGGGGATGACCTTTTTCGGTTCGCTGGCCTCGGCTGCCGTGATGCCCACCAACTCCAGACCACCAAACGAAAACATGATGAAGGCCATGGCCATCAACAGCCCAGTGCCGCCATTGGGGAAGAATCCGCCGTGGCTCCACAGGTTGCTGAAGGATGCTTGCGGGCCGCCCGTACCGCTGATCAGCAGGTAGCAGCCCAGAACGATCATGCCGACAATCGCCACGACCTTGATGATGGCAAACCAAAACTCCATCTCGCCGAAGACTTTTACATTCAAGGTATTGATCAGGTTGACCAGTACGAAGAACACCACGGCACTGACCCACGTAGGGACTTCGGGCCACCAGAACTGGATGTATTTACCGACTGCTGTCAGTTCGGCCATGCCCACCAGCACGTAGAGCACCCAATAATTCCAGCCCGACAGAAAACCCGCATAGCCGCCCCAGTACTTGTGGGCAAAGTGACTGAACGAGCCGGCGACGGGCTCCTCGACGATCATCTCGCCCAGCTGGCGCATGATCAGAAAGGCGATAAAACCGGCAATGGCATAGCCCAGAATCATCGACGGCCCGGCCGATTTGAGTACGCCCGCCGAACCCAGAAACAAGCCTGTACCGATAGCGCCGCCCAAGGCAATCAGCTGGATATGGCGGTTTTTTAAACCGCGTTTGAGTGTGACCGGGGGGGAGTTAGTGTCAGCCATCAAGTGTCCTGCACGTTGTTGTTATCGGTAGTTGATCAAATCACCCACGGCGCCTCGCGCCCCGGGTGGCGGGAAGCCCCGGATATTACTCCGGCTAAAAATTCAGGCATACAGGCGAAAACGACTCTGAGAAATTTCCTACGTAGCCCGGGGGCGGCGCCAGCGCATCAGCGCGACGGTGTTCAAGCGGGTGTTCTTTATCGGCATGGCCATGCCGGGGCCGCATTTGCTGAACGGTGGCTAGGTCACTTTGGCAACAATCAAATATTGATTTGTGACTACAGGGCAAAAGCTATTTGTCCGGGCGCGGGTTTTTCTGTGGTGCAAGGCTCTATATCCTGCTTCTCATGATTTAAACCTTTAACGCCCCAAGTCGCTCAACAGCGCTGAGGGTTAACTCCTGATGAGGCTGACGATGAAAAAGATTCTTCTACTAAACGGCGCTAAAAAATTTGCACACTCCGATGGCCGCTACAACCTGACGATGCATGACACGGCCTTGGCGTTTTTTGATCGCCAGGGTTTTGAAGTCAAAGTCACCCACATCGACGAAGGCTATGACGTTGCCGAAGAAGTCGAAAAATACCTGTGGGCGGACGTGGTGATCTACCAAATGCCAGGCTGGTGGATGGGCGCACCCTGGATCGTAAAAAAATACATCGATGAAGTGTTCACCCAAGGGCACGGCAAGCTCTACGCCAGCGACGGGCGCACCCGTTCCGACGCTTCGCAGCGCTACGGAAGCGGTGGTCTGATCCACGGTAAAAAATACATGCTGTCACTGACCTGGAATGCACCGCAGCAAGCGTTTGACGATCCGGCGGACTTCTTTGAAGGCAAAGGTGTGGACGCGGTGTACTTCCCGTTCCACAAAGCCAACGAGTTCCTTGGTATGACCGGTTTGCCGACCTTCCTGTGCGTTGACGTCATGAAGCGTCCGCAGCCAGACGTTGACGCGGCTCGTTACGAGCAGCACTTGGCTGAAGTGTTTGGTCTGAACGGTTAACAGATTGCCGCCAAGGTGCAGATTTACACTCGTTTCGCTCCTCAGCGACTACGCTACGTCGTTATTCAATGAGGGGCACGTGTGAAAGCCAGATCCGATGAGCTGCAAATCTTTGTCTCGGTGATTGAGTGCGGGTCCATTTCCTCAGCCGCCGAGCAGGCCGGGCAAACGCCTTCAGCCGTCAGCCGCACGCTGTCACGGCTGGAGGCCAAGCTCGATACCACGCTGATCAATCGCACCACCCGGCGCATGGACCTGACTGAAGAAGGCAAATTCTTCTTTGAGCGTGCCAAGGTGATCCTGGCGCAGATGGAAGAGCTGGAAGAGCGCCTGATTTCGCACCAGCGCACGCCGTCCGGGCGTTTGCGGATCAATGCCGCCGCGCCTTTTGTGCTGCACGCCATCGTGCCTTACATCCCCGAGTTTCGTGCGCTCTACCCCGAGATTCAGCTTGAGCTCAACAGCAATGACCTGATTATCGACTTGCTGGAGCAAAGCACAGATATTGCCATTCGCATTGGTCCTTTGGCCGACTCGACCTTGCATGCCCGCTCGTTGGGGTGCAGCCCGCTAAACATTCTTGCCAGCCCCGACTACATCGCCCGTCACGGCGCGCCCACCAGCGTGGCTGAATTGGCCAATCACACCCTGATCGGCTTTACCCAGAACGATGGCCTCAACCAATGGCCCCTGCGTTATGCACAGGGTGATCGCTGGGCGATTCAACCCGCCATCAGCGCTTCCAGTGGTGAGACGGTGCGTCATCTGGCGTTGCAAGGGCAGGGCATTGCCTGCCTGTCGCACTTTATGACCCATGAAGACATCAGTACCGGCCGGTTGCAGGTGGTCTTGGCTGATTTCAACAGCGGCTACCGCCAGCCCATCCATGCGGTGTACTACCGCAACTCGCAGTTGGCGCTGCGCATTCAGTGCTTTCTGGACTTTATCCAGACCAAGCTGGCCAGTTACGCGGAATGTGACGGCCGAAAATAACCCTCGTGCCTACACATATGGCAACGTCTGACCCGACGCTTCCCTTTCTATTGAGCGACGTTTCCTAGAGAATCCTGACCGTCTTGCGGCTCTCGAAAAGCGTGGATAGTCTCGCCGAGTCACTTGCAAAAGTGACCGGTTATGACAGACCGCTGAGAATCATTAAGACAGCGTTAGAACACTTCAACGTGTTATGGCGGTTGCGTGTAGGGCACTTTCGAGTGCGCCGAGTCTTGCTGGTTCTCTTCGGTCTGTCACCTGCACGCAACTGCCACCTTCTCCGAATGACAGCGGATTGGTAGCAGTTCCATTCGCCCGTTTTGAGAATCTTTGATATGAACAAAATCGTCCCTGACCCACCTCTGCTGACCTGCGCCCACAAGGGCACCGCGTTATTCAGCACCAACCCCGGCATTACCCTGCAAGACGCCCTCACACACGCCTCTTTGTTGCTCAAGGGCGCAGAGCTGACGGCCGATGACATCCGCTCTCACCTCAACGGCTACGACGCTGAACAGTTATGGAGCGTCATTCATGGCGTCGAGATGGCGCGCAGTCTGGTGGAATCGCTTCTGGTCGAGACTCGCTTGCCTGACTGAACCCGGCGCGCCGTTCTGCATTTTTATTTCTTGTTTGAAAACGTGTCTGAAATGAGACAAGGTTTGGGCACGTTTTAAAAACAATAAAAGGAAGTGTTGAATGCGCATTGTGTGGTTTAAAACCTTGGCCCTGACGGCGGCTATCGCAGCCAGCTCATCCGTGTTTGCTGTCACGCTTGAAGGCGGCGCGGTGGCGGCTCCCAATCAATACGGCGCTGATGTCGCTGAGCAAATTCTCAAAAAGGGCGGCAATGCCGTTGACGCAGCGGTCGCCACCGCTTTTGCACTGGCCGTGACCTACCCTGAAGCCGGCAACATCGGTGGCGGGGGCTTTATGACCTTGTTTATCGACGGCAAACCCTACTTTCTCGACTATCGCGAAACGGCGCCCAAGGCGGCCAGTCGCGACATGTACCTGAATGACAAAGGCGAGATTGTCGAAAACATGAGCTTGGTCGGCGCGCGAGCTGCGGGGGTGCCGGGTACGGTGATGGGCTTGTGGGAGGCGCATCAACGGTTTGGCAAATTGCCCTGGAGTGAGCTGCTGACCCCTGCTGTGGGCTACGCGAAAAACGGCTTCACGGTGGCCGACAAGCAATACCAGTACCGCGAAGATGCGTTAAAGCTGTTTAACGGCACGACCAATTTCGCTGACTACTTTGGCAGCATGAAAAATGGTCAGACCTTCAAGCAGCCTGAGCTGGCCGAAACCCTGGAGCGCATCGCCGACCAGGGCGCCAAAGATTTCTACCACGGCAAAACCGCCGACCTGCTGGTTGCACAAATGCAGCAGGACAAAGGCCTGATTACTAAGGACGACCTGAACGAGTACAAGGCCCAATGGCGTGAACCGATGCGGGTCGACTGGCGCGGTAATACCTTGTACACCGCGCCGCTGCCCAGCTCGGGCGGGATTGCGCTGGCGCAACTGATCGGCATCAAGGAAGCCCGCGCTGCCGATTTCAAAGGCGTTGAGCTGAACTCCGCGCCGTATATCCACCTGCTCGCCGAAATCGAGAAACGCGTGTTTGCAGACCGCGCCGACTACCTGGGTGATCCGGGTTTCGGCAAGATGCCGGTGGCCGCATTGATTGACCCCGTGTACATCGCCAAGCGGGCGGCTGAAATCAACCCGAAGGCGATCTCGCCGACGGCCAACGTCAAAGCGGGGCTTGAGCCGCATCAGACTACGCACTTCTCCATCGTCGACAAAGACGGCAACGCGGTCAGCAACACCTACACGCTGAACTTTGATTACGGCAGCGGGGTGGTGGTTAAAGGCGCGGGTTTCTTGCTTAACGACGAAATGGACGACTTCAGTTCCAAACCGGGCGTTGCCAATGGTTTCGGTGTGGTGGGTGGCAGCGCCAACGCCATCGAACCGGGCAAGCGCATGCTGTCGTCGATGAGCCCAAGCCTGGTCACGCGAGACGGCAACGTTACGTTGGTGTTGGGCACGCCAGGCGGTTCGCGGATCTTCACCTCGATCTTTCAAGTGTTGAACAACGTCTACGACTATGACCTGCCGCTGCAAAAAGCCGTGGCTGCGCAGCGTGTGCATCATCAGTTGCTGCCTAAAGACACGATCTACTACGACGCGTATGCACCCATCACCGGCAAAGTGGCGGATGAGCTGAAAGCCATGGGCTACACCCTGGAAGATCAGGGTTGGAACATGGGCGATATTCAAGCCATCCGGGTCAACGGCACCCAGCTCGAAACCGCCTCCGACCCCCGTGGTCGCGGAGTGGGTAAGGTGGTGAAGTAACCCTCCACACACATCACCCGTAGCAGCTGCCGAAGGCTGCGTCCGGCGGCGCAGCCGTCGTAAATTCAGCCATTGCGGTGTAACCAGTACACCGTGATTGCAGAATTTACGATCGCTTTGCAATCGGACGCAGCCTTCGGCAGCTGCTACGGGTTGATATATCCCTGTAAGGATTTGTTACCATCCGTTTCTCGATACTCCCCTCCGTTTGTCCTGTCTTTTAGGTACTCCATGAAATTCAAACGTCTGCGCGCTGATGTACTGGCCGGGCTCACGACGTCGTTCGCCCTGCTGCCCGAGTGCATCGCCTTCGCGCTGGTGGCGCATCTCAACCCTCTGATGGGGCTGTACGGTGCGTTCATCATCTGCACCCTCACTGCACTGTTCGGCGGTCGGCCCGGCATGGTCTCTGGCGCTGCGGGTTCGATGGCCGTGGTCATCGTCGCGTTGGTGGTGCAACACGGCGTGCAATACCTGTTGGCCACCGTGCTGCTGAGCGGTCTGATCATGTTGGCGTTCGGCTTGCTCAAACTCGGCAAGCTGGTGCGCATGGTGCCGCATTCAGTGATGCTGGGCTTCGTTAACGGGCTGGCGATTGTGATTGCGCTGGCCCAGCTCGATCACTTCAAGGACGGCGGCACCTGGCTGAGCGGCATGCCGTTGTACCTGATGATCGGTCTGGTGGCGCTGACTATGGCCATCGTCTATCTGCTGCCGCGTCTGACACGTGCTGCGCCGCCCGCCTTGATAGCGATTCTGGGTGTGGGGCTGGCGGTTTACCTGCTGGGTTTGCCGACCCGTACATTGGGCGACATGGCCCATATCGCCGGCGGTTTGCCAACGTTTAGCCTGCCGCAGGTGCCGTGGAATCTGGAGACCCTGAGCACCATCGCTCCCTATGCATTGGTGATGGCAATGGTCGGTCTGCTTGAGACCTTGCTGACCCTCAATCTGACTGACGAAATCACTGAAAGCCGAGGTTTTCCCGACCGCGAGTGCGTAGCACTGGGCGCGGCGAACATGGTATCTGGCGTGTTTGGCGGTATGGGCGGCTGCGCGATGATCGGCCAAACCGTGGTCAACCTCAGTTCGGGCGGTCGCGGCCGTTTGTCGGGGGTTACGGCGGGGGTCATGATTCTGTTGTTCGTGCTGTTTTTGTCACCGTTTATTGAGCGCATTCCGCTGGCGGCTTTGGTCGGGGTGATGTTCGTTGTGTCACAGCAGACCTTCGCCTGGGCCTCCCTGCGGGTGCTGAACAAAGTGCCGTTGAACGACGTGTTGGTCATCATCGCGGTGACGGTGATTACCGTGTTCACCGATCTGGCGGTGGCGGTGATGTGCGGAGTGATCATTGCGGCGCTTAATTTCGCCTGGCAACACGCGCGCCAACTGTATGCCGACACCGAGGTGCAGAGCGATGGCAGCAAGCTGTACCGCGTTCACGGCACGCTGTTTTTCGCGTCCACCACGGCCTTTCTCAAGCAATTTGATCCGGCTAACGACCCGGCCCACGTGACCCTCGATTGCAGCCATTTGAGCTTCGCCGACTACTCGGCCATTGCCGCACTCGACACCTTGCGTGAGCGCTACAAGAAGGCCGGTAAACACCTGCGGGTGGTGCATTTGTCGCCGCGCAGCAAGAAGTTGCTCAAGCGGGCGCGCATTGCGGATGAGTAGCTTCAGGGGATGAAAATACAGGTGGGTGATTTTCATTTTGGGCGCTGGCTCATACCTGAATGCGACAGCACATGCCGGTAAACGAAAATTAGTTTCAGAAAGATTGAAAAATAGCCTCGGTAATGCTTTTTAAGTTTCAAAGGAACTTAAAAACATTGCCGAGGGTACATCGCATGACGCCATCTTCGGGCTACGGGCTGTTGCTCTATGCCGCCATCGCCATCATTGCGCTGATCGTTTTGATTGCGCGTTACAAGATCAATCCTTTTATTGTCATTACCCTGATTTCGGTAGGGCTCGGCCTCATGGCGGGCATGCCGGCGGGCAGTGTGATTGGCGCTTACGAAGGGGGCGTTGGCAAAACCCTGGGGCATATCGCACTGGTGGTCGCGCTGGGCACGATGCTGGGCAAGATGATGGCCGAGTCAGGCGGTGCCGAGCAGGTGGCGCGCACGCTGATTGATCGCTTCGGTGAGCGCAATGCGCACTGGGCCATGGTTTGCATCGCCTTTCTGGTGGGCTTGCCGCTGTTCTTTGAGGTCGGTTTTGTTCTCTTGGTGCCCATAGCGTTCACCGTCGCCCGCCGGGTTGGGGTGTCTGTGCTCATGGTGGGTTTGCCGATGGTCGCCGGTTTGTCGGTGGTGCATGCGCTGGTGCCGCCGCATCCGGCAGCGATGCTGGCCGTACAAGCCTATGAAGCGTCTGTTGGGCAAACGTTGATGTATGCCATTTTGATTGGCATACCCACAGCGATTATCGCGGGCCCGATCTTTGCCAAATTTATTGTGCCGCGTATCCACCTGCCAGCGCTTAACCCGATGGAACAGCAATTCATCAACCGTGAGCCGCGAACACGCTTGCCGAGTTGCAGCCTGACGCTGGCCACCATTTTGTTACCGGTGGTGCTGATGCTCATCGGTGGTTGGGCCAACCTGATCTCAACACCGGGCAGTGGCTTTAATCAGTTTTTGCAATTTATCGGCAACTCGGTCATGGCCTTGCTGATCGCCACGGTGGTGAGTTTCTGGACGCTGGGCTTGGCACAAGGTTTTAGCCGCGAGTCGATCCTCAAATTCACCAATGAATGCCTTGCGCCGACAGCCAGTATCACCTTGCTGGTGGGCGCGGGCGGTGGCTTGAATCGCATTTTGATTGACTCGGGTGTCACCACTGAAATTGTCGGGCTGGCGCAGGAATTTCATTTGTCGCCGTTATTCATGGGCTGGGTATTTGCGGCGCTGATGCGTATCGCCACGGGCTCGGCGACCGTTGCCATGACCACGGCCTCGGGGATTGTCGCGCCGGTGGCCATTGGCATGGGGTATCCACATCCAGAACTCTTGGTGCTGGCGACGGGGGCAGGCTCGGTGATTTTGTCCCACGTGAATGACGGTGGCTTCTGGCTGGTGAAGGAATACTTCAATATGACGGTCGCTCAAACCTTCAAGACCTGGACGGTGCTGGAAACCTTGATTTCAGTCGTGGCGTTCGGTTTTACCCTGGTCCTCTCGGAGCTGATCTAAATGGACATCCTGTATCAAATTCGAGTTCGTCAGGACACCTTCAGCGCGGCTGAGGCTCGGATTGCCCAACTGATACTGAGCGATATCGGCTTTGCCGCCAGTGCCAGCCTGGATGAGCTTGCCGTACGTGCAGACGTCAGCAGCGCCACCTTGTCGCGCTTTGCCCGCAGCGTCGGTTGCCGCGACTTGCGTGACTTGCGCCTGCAGTTGGCGCAGGCCAGCGGGGTGGGCAAGCGCTTTTTCGACACGGGCAGCCGGCCAGAGCAGTCCGCGTTTTTTCGCCAGATTGTCAGTGATATCGAATCGACGCTGCATGAGCATTTAGCCGGGTTCAACGGTGGGCATTTCGCGGATGCGGTCAAGCTGCTCGGCGAAGCCGACATGATTCACGCGTTCGGCATGGGGGGCTGTTCCAGTGTGTGCTGCGATGAGCTGCAAGTGCGTTTGGTGCGCTTGGGCTATCCCATCGCGGCTTGCCGGGACGGGGTGATGATGCGGGTGACAGCGGCCACGCTCGGCCCGCAACACGCGTTGATAGTGTGTTCACTGACCGGCCTGACACCCGAGTTGATCAAGGCGGTACAGCTGGCCCGTAACTATGGCGCCAAAGTCATCGCGATTACGCGGCCCGATACACCGCTGGCTGACTTGGCCGACGTGGTGCTGGCGTTGCAAGGCGTGGAAACCAGCTTTATCTACAAACCGACGGCAGCCCGTTACGGCATGCTGCTGGCTATTGATGTGCTGGCCACTGAGCTGGCGCTGTCGATGCCCGAAGCCAGCCAGGAACGCTTGCGCCGGATCAAACTGGCTTTGGATGATTATCGAGGCGGCGACGACGGTTTGCCGTTGGGGGACTGAGATGAACTACGACACGTTGATTAGAAATGCCCATGTGATTGATGGCAGTAATACGCCGGGTTATGTCGCTGATGTGGCGCTGCGCGGCGGGCGTATCGAGTGCATTGGCGACTTGAGCGGTAGGCAGGCCACACACGAAATCGATGCGGCGGGGCGGGTGCTGGCTCCGGGGTTTATCGATGTGCACACCCACGATGACACCGTGGTCATTCGTCAGCCCCAGATGTTGCCCAAGCTCAGTCAGGGTGTGACGACGGTGATTGTGGGTAACTGTGGCATCAGCGCGTCGCCGGTGACCTTGCGCAATGAGCCGCCTGATCCGATGAACCTGCTGGGTAACAAGGCGGCCTTTTCGTACCCGCGATTTGCCGACTACCGCACCGCGGTGCAAGGGGCCCGACCGGCGCTCAATGTTGCCGCGTTGATTGGCCACACCGCGTTGCGCAGCAACCATATGGATGACTTGCAGCGCACCGCCACGGCCACAGAAATTCAAGCCATGCGCCTGCAATTGCGAGAAAGTCTGGAAGCGGGTGCGCTGGGCTTATCCACAGGGCTGGCCTACGCCAGTGCGTTTAACGCCGACACGGACGAGGTGCTGCAACTGGCCGAAGAGTTGACCGCGTTCGGCGCGCTGTACACCACGCATTTGCGCAGTGAGTTCGAGCCGGTGCTGGAAGCAATGGACGAAGCTTTCTTGATCGGTCGTACCGCGCGCGTGCCGGTGATCATCTCTCACCTCAAATGCGCGGGGGCCGGGAATTGGGGACGCAGCCCGCACCTGTTGGCGGCCTTGGAGCAGGCGGCGAAGGATCATCCCGTGGGCTGCGATTGCTACCCCTATGCTGCCAGTTCGTCGACGCTGGATCTTAAGCAAGTGACCGATGCCTTTCGTATCACCATTACCTGGTCAACGCCGCATCCGCAGATGGGCGGGCGGGATTTGCAGGACATTGCAGCGCAGTGGGGTGTGTCCTTGATGGCTGCTGCGCAGCGTCTGCAACCGGCGGGTGCGGTGTATTACGGGATGGATGAAAGCGACGTGCGTAGAATTCTGGCGCATCCGTTATCGATGATTGGCTCGGATGGTTTGCCTGATGATCCGTTCCCGCATCCTCGATTGTGGGGCGCGTTTCCCCGAGTGCTGGGGCATTTCAGCCGGGATGTGGGGCTGTTCCCGCTGCACACGGCGGTGCACAAAATGACTGGTATGTCGGCGACTCGTTTTGGTCTTACCGAGCGAGGGCAGATACGCGAAGGGCATTGGGCGGACTTGGTGTTGTTTGATGCTGAAAAGGTGCGCGATGTGGCGGACTTCAGCGCACCGCAACAGGCGGCTGAAGGAATAGACGGGGTGTGGGTCAATGGTGTGTTGAGCTATCAACAGGGTGGCGCGAATGGTCAGCGTGCCGGGGTGTTTTTAGCCCGCTGAGCAAAGGCCCCTCACCCCAACCCTCTCCCGAAGGGAGAGGGGGCAGATGTGTGGTGTTGCGCAAATCTGCTTCTGCTTTTAGTCCCCTCTCCCTCTGGGAGAGGGCTAGGGTGAGGGGGGCACCTGCTTCACACCTTAAAGTGGCTCACCATCTCTTGCAGTTGATTGCCCAGACGCGCCAGTTCAACACTGGACTTGGCCGTTTCATCACTGGCCGCTGCCGTTTGTTCCGACACGTCGCGAACATTGACGATGCTGCGGCTGATCTCTTCAGCCACCGCGCTTTGTTGTTCGGCCGCTGCTGCAATCTGCTGGTTCATCGACTGAATATTCGACACGGTACGGGTAATACCTTGCAGCGATGTTCCCGCCTGACGGGTCAACGTCACGCTGCTGTCAGTCAGCACGCGGCTGTTGTTCATGACCGACGCCACGTGCTGGGTGCCGCTTTGCAGGGCGGCTACCAGTGTTTGAATCTCCTCAGTGGACTTTTGCGTGCGCTGTGCCAAACCACGCACCTCATCAGCCACCACCGCAAAACCGCGTCCTGCTTCACCGGCACGGGCCGCTTCAATGGCCGCGTTGAGTGCCAACAGGTTGGTCTGTTCAGCCACCGCCTTGATCACGTCCATCACGCTGCCGATTTTGTCGCTTTCCTGTTGCAGCACGGCCATCGCTTCGGTCGAACGGCCGACTTCTACCGCCAGGCGCTCAATCTGATCAATCGCCTGGTTGACCACGTTGTCACCTTCACGGGCTTCGGCGTCAGCACCGGCTGCCGCTTGCGAGGCTTGTTCGGCATTACGCGCGACTTCTTGCACGGTGGCGGTCATTTCATGCATGGCGGTGGCCACTTGATCGGTTTCGATCTTCTGGCTGTTGACCCCGGCACTGGTCTGTTCCGTCACGGCTGACAGCTCTTCAGCTGCGCTGGCGATTTGCGTCACGCCATCGCGGATGCCGCCGATCAAATCGCGCAACGTGGTGCCCATACGCGCAATGCCTTGTTGCAACACCCCCAGTTCATCGCGACGGGTCACGCGCAGATCATGGCTCAGGTCGCCACTGGCAATGCGCTCGACCACGTCCAGCGTTTCACGCAGCGGGCGAGTGATCTGGCGGGTGATGATCACGGCCGCGGCAATACCGAACAGCAAGACCAGCAGGGTGGTGATCAGTTGCAGGCGGTTGGCCTGCGCACTTTCGATGTCACGACGCTCCAGCTGAAGGTTGTACAGCGCATCACTGCGGCTCAGCACGTTGGTGCCGTAGTCAGTCATGTCTTTGCGCACAGCAATGATGGTGTTGTCCGTGTCGGCGTACACCTGCAAAGCGGCTTGGTACTGATCCATGGTCTGGGTCAGTGTGCGCAGGGTGTCGGCGGCACTGGCTGCGAACCAGGTGTTCAGTTTGCCGAGGCTGGCGACCGTATTGCTCAACTGGTCGCGCGCTGCTTTCTCGGTGGCCTTGGTGGGTGACGCTATATAAGCGCGGACCTGATAACGCGAGAGCAGGAATTGTTCGCGCATCTCAGACACTGCCTGATACATGGCGAAACGTGTCTCATCACCTTCCGGCACTTGCAGGGCGCGGGCCAGCAGGTTGGCGATAGCATCCTGTGCGACCAGCGCGTTACGGTCCATGGTGGCCCGAGCGCTTGCGGAGTCGATATAGGCTTTGCGCATGACGACCAGCGCGGCCTCGTAGCGGCTAATGATGTCTTGCTGCTCGTTGAGCAGTTTGAGATTTTCCGGGCTCTTGAACGTGCTGATCAGCTGTTTTTCCAAGTCCTGAAACGCATTGATACTGTCTTGAACTTTTTGCGCGGCCGTCTCATCGCCATCGGTGAGCATGTACTGCAAGCGTGTCACCCGTAGGTTGGTGAACGCGGTGTTGAGGCGTGTGATGTCGCTCATCCAGTTACTGCGATCAATCAGTTTGTCCAGACTGAACCAGTTGCTGATTGCCATCAGGCAGGTGAGGCCCAGTACCAGGCCGAAGCCCAGGGCCAGTTTTAGATTGACGCTGATGTTGTTCAGCCAACGGTTCATACAGTTCTCCAGGAACGTGCGCGCAGGATCGAAATTCGCTGGAGTTTTTTGTTATTTAGCCCAGCAGAGTGCTTGTGTTGGCTTGTATCGGCGGCTGAGCGCAGAGCTGAAACGTTTTATTTTTTAACGCGATGAAAGGCCATCCGCGCCCGGGTGAGCGTTTCGCGCTTGAGCTTTTTTTCACATCCGTTTCACTCCCCACTGACCCACCTTTTTTTAGACTGCGGTTCAGCAAACAGACGCCATTGGTGTGTGAGGCTTTTTGCAGCTCAAAGGTTGCGCATCAAGTCAGGGTCATCGTCGCGTTAAAGGTGGGGGGCAATTTGTGATACTAAATTTTCAGTTGGCCGGGACTCTGCGCGCCAAACTGCGCAGCGGTCTGATCCGCCATAGAAATACATTGGTGGTGGTCGCTGCCAGTGTGCTGACGGTGATGCTCACCTTGCATCTGCTGGCGCCTGTCGCGGTGCCTAATCTGGCGCAGCCGGTTAATGCAACCCGAGCGCTGGACCTGGCCCAGAGTTGGGCAAAAGGCGATGTGATCGCCTTGGTGCGCCATGCCGAGCGCTGCGACCGTTCATCGAAACCGTGTCTGGGCCCGTTGGACGGCATTACCGAGCGAGCAGTACGCACGGCACAAGTCGTGGGCGCAGACTTCAAACAACTGGGCCTCAACAAGGTCGACATTTACAGCAGTCAAATGACCCGGACCCGGCAGACCGCCAATGCCATGTTTACCCGGCCTGTTGCCGCGCAAGACTGGCTATTCGATTGTCGGGGTTCGATATTGCACGATGCGCTCAAGCACAAAGTGGCGGGGCGCAATCTGGTCCTGATCACCCACAGCGAATGCATGGATGCCTTGGTGTCCGACCTGCACGCCGCCACGAACACATCGTTCGGTTATGCGACTGCATTGTTTATCAACGCCGATGGCGCGCAAGGGGGGCCGCAGATGTTGGGGTACATCGAGCCCGAACATTGGTCAAAGGTTATCCCCCTCGCCGGCACGCCGAGCCCCTATGCAATCGAGGCTTCGCAGTTCTAAGCACCGTTTAGCAGGCGGTCCCAGTTGTTATCTTGCGGCAGTGATTGCTCGCTGAGTTCACGCGCCACGACCCGTTCAATATCGCTGGCGCTGAGCGTTTGCTCATCAAGCCAGGGCCATGTGGCATCCGCATCGCGAAAATTGAGGTGGCTGTTGAGTTGCTCACACGCCGTTGCCAGTAAATGCATCAACACCCAAAGGCTAGTGATATAAGGCCGCTGCTCGGCCGGGGCACGGTTAATCAACTGAGTCGCTTCGGGCAACGGTGGGTTTGGCAGCGCTCGGGTGTGCAGGCTCCATACCATCTCGCCCTTGTTCGAGGCATCTTTATTGGCCAGCCCCGGGTCGCTGCTGACGTCCAGGGTGAGCGTTACCCGTTGCTGCTCAAGTTGATCAATCAAATAGTGGGCAAGATCAGACTGGCGTAAAAAGGCGGTCGCCGTATTGACGGCCAGATGAGCGTCATAGTCGCTCAACGTGCTGCTGGTGATGGTGATGGTCATGTCGGCTCCTTGGCTGGAAAGTACCCAGCACAGGGAGCGTAGCCAATCGAACGCGATCGGCCACGGCAACTGATGTTCTATTGTCCGGGATCAAGTGTGGCCAGGCTGACAAAGTAAAAGTGATGCCGCCCGACGCTGACCTTATCCACGACCGTCACAGGCAGGCCCGGTATTACCGGATCTTCGACCACCGCAATATTGTCGGGCGACGCGGCCAGAAAAGCCTGCAATTGAGCTGTTGAATCCAGCGTGTGTTGCAACTGCTGGCTATAAAACACCACGGCGCCCAAACGCTCGTCGGGTTTGAGCAAGGCAACGTGCTTGCCCTCGGTTTGCAAACGGATGACCTGGGCGGCCACCGGCTGGAACGATTCGGCCCGGTCAGCGCGGGGTGCCCACAGCGCCGCCCCGAGATAAGTCGCCACCACCCCGAGCAGTACCGCCACCGCGAGAGGGCGATGATAGTCACTGAGGAATTTGGCGACGGCCGAGCGCTGGCTGTGAGCGCGCAGCCACGCCAGTACAACGCCCGCATATTCCGCAGCGACGACGGCCGCTGCCGGCGTCAGCGCCATCAGGTACACGATGCGTTTGCTGGACGCGATATTGAGCAGCACAAATTGCGCCACCAGCCACACGCAGAAAAACAGCAAGTAGGGGTTGTTACGCAGGTGTTTACGGAAATGCCAAAGCCCCAAGTAGGTCAACAGGTTCCACGGCAAGAAGGATTCGGGCAGTTTTCTTAAGTAGTAATAAAACGGCTCATAATGGCCTGCCTCCACAAATGACCCGCTGAAACGTCCCACGCTATTGGTCCATAACACCTCACCAACGGCGTGCAGCCCCCCGCGTTGATACAGAACGCACAACCAGATCAGCAGCGGGATCAACCCCAGCAGGGTAAACAGCGCAGGTCGCAACCAATTGCGCAGCACCAGTCGCTTGTCGATCAGGCTTTGGCACAGCAGGTAGACGAAAATCACCACCCCCGGCAACGCCAGTCCCAGTACCCCTTTGCTCAACGTTGCGATGGCGATCCCCGCGGCAAACATCAACCAGCTGCCAAGGTGCAGCCGGGTGTGGCGACTGGCTTGATAAAACGCCAACAAGGCGAGCGTAACGCCCAATGTGAGTAGCGCGTCCTCACCGACTTGCCGCGCGTTATCCCAAAAGCTGGCCATGGTTGCCAGCATCGCCGCGGCGGTCCAGGCCAACGCCACAGGGCGGCCCATGCGGCGCAGCATGGCGTACAGCAACATCACACATGACAACCCGGCTAACGCCGATACCAGCCGCACGGCCCACAACTCGCCGCCGAACAGGTCAATGGCCGTTGCGTCCAGCCACAGGCTTAGGGGTGGTTTTTCCAGAAAGGGCTCATTGAGCAGCGAAGGCGTGACCCAATCTCCGCTCACCTGCATCTGCATGGCAATCCCCGCCACCCGTGACTCGGTAGAGCCTTGCAAGTGGTGATTGCCAAGGGCGAAAAACAACAACAAACCGGTAAGCAGCAATAACAGTAGAGCGGGACGAGTCAGGCGCATGGGTCTACCAACGGGCATTGGGGGATGTGCAGGGGCGAGAGTATAGAAGGGCAATCCTGTACAGAACGTGAAAATGGGCAGCGGTTTCTTTCATGTTCCTGATGGGCATTGGGTGCGTTTTACCTGAGGGATTTAAGACCTTTAAATGTAGGACTCCTCCTGATTTTCCCGGTGATGATCCAGAGGGGAGAGGGGCTGGTAGGGTCGCGGCATTCCCGTCGGATCCTGCCCATGACTCAGTGCTTTAAAGACCATCCAAGTGATAACGAAAAGCTAAACGAGAACATCAAACCTCTGGATGAATGCAAGACTCACAAGATGGAGGTCTTGGGCGTCGAGATGATGATCACCGACGTTCCAATCCTGACCTGTGATTGTCTGTGGCGCATCTACCAGCAAGAAGCCGAAGAAATCGTGGCCCCTGGCGGCGTGTTGATTGCCGACCCCATCGAACGTAACCGCGCCATCAATGCGGCCTATGCTCGCTTGTGGTTGCACGATTCGCGCTTTCAATGGGCCGGGTTGGCAGCCTTTGCGTCCAAGCAGGTCGGGTGTGGATTGCTGCATGCCACAGAGTCGATGGAGAAACTTGAGGTGGAACTCAAGGCCGTCGCCAAGTTCATGAAGATCACTCCGTTTTTGAGTAGGATTTATAGGCAAAACGATCTCATAGAGTTGATCTATAACCTGACTAAACTCAACGTTGAGGATTTTGCTGAGTTTCGTATCGAAGATTTGAATGACCTGACGGATGAAAAAATAAAATCCATCATTGATGATTTAAAAACGTTGGGTGGGCGATTTAATACGCTGACCTTTGAAGAGGTTAAAGAGCAGGTTGTCGATAAGTTTAAAGAACTCACAGTTGATAGGGTCGATGCTGTCGTCAGCGCATTTGAAGAGTTTCAGGCCGCCAATGCGGATAATCCTATTCCCGTGGATGTGCGTGTGGGGGCCATGAAACTGGGTGCGGTTCAAAGGCAATTGAAATATGTGCACGATATGCTGGCGCTGGGTAATACCACGCTGTTTCTAGATATATATCCGCTTCATCAGTTTTATGCAAAACGTGGGTTGGCGGAGTTGAAAGGGTGTTTAGACGAGCGGGCAAAAATATATGATCATTCAAGATTTCCTGTGTTGTGGCCGGTGGGGCAGGAAATCGTAAAGTTTGGACTCGCCCATGAGAAAATTCTGGAGGCTTTTAAAGCGGTAGATGATGGTCGAGTTTCAGAGAGCGTGGAGCAGTTTGCAGCGCACGAACAAAGAAATATATTGCAACCCGCAATTTACAAAGACGCGCACTTTGTAATTCTACTTCGTGGTAATCAATTTTTTTATGTGACTGATATTCTCCCTGGTGCGGCTCCCGCAATTGAGCTTACCCTAACTAGCCAGTGCCAATCAGTCCAAGATGACCACACCATCGGCTTTAGTTCAGAATCGAATGCCGATCTGTCTGATATTGAGCAAAGGATGGCATTCGTACTTCGGGCGGCAGATAAATTTGACAAAATATTAAAGGGGGATGGCCGTAAATTTTTAGAGTCGTCAATTAATGAAATTGCTATTGCAAAAAAATGAAATGGAAAATTTATGACTGTCTGTCGAAAAAAAGATGGTTATTCTTTGTACTGCTTGTGCTGTGTTCAACTGCGATCGTGCATTTTACGACACAGGTCTTATCTGACGACCCAGAAATCACCTTGAGCCTTGGCGAGCCTTGGGAAGATATGCGCCAGCGTTCAAGTGCAGCAATCAGTCCTGCACTGCCTGGTCGAGTTTGGTTCGGTATGCCTAAATCAGATGCGAGATTACGGTTTATTGATCCTCAGTATGGATTTGAGACGCCACTGGCGCGTTTTTTGACTATTGGTTATAAAAATGAATGTGTAACTGATGTTCGTATGTCTCCCCAAATTGAACCGCTGTTACTGGATGATGCTTTGAAAGTCGTATTGGACTTACAGGATCAATGGCTCCAGCAGGGATGGTTTGTTAGCAGTCCACGTAATGATCCGCCCATCACAGATACCCCGCAGGGGCGTAATAAGATTCGAGGGCTATTAGGTAGCAGGACATTTTGGCAGGCTAGCGATAAATACCAAGTCATGTTGGACATCGGACGTTTCAAAGACAAAAGATACCCTGATCAAGAGCGGTTTCTAATTACTTTAGAACTTGCGAAGCCCTGGATTCCTATCAAGACAAAATGACAGTTTTACTTCTGCAACCTTTTAGCCTTCTTCATACCCAAAAAGGAACCACACCATGCCAACTCCCGCCTTTTTAACCCTCGTTGGTAAATCCCAAGGCTTGATCAGTGCCGGCGCACTGGGCAAGGAGTCCGTCGGCACCGCCTGGCAAATGGGTCGCGAGGATCAGATCATGATTCAGGCGCTGACCCACGGCATTACAGTCCCTGGCGGCGCTAAAGCCAGTCAGCGCATACATAAGCCCTTGATCATCACCAAGGTGATCGATAAGTCGTCGCCTCTGATCAATATTGCCTTGTGCAATGCTGAAATGCTCACCACCTGCCGTGTGGAATGGTACCGGCCTGCGGGCAGTGCGGGGCTGGAGCATTTCTACACCATGGAGTTGGGTGACGCCGTGATTGTCGGCGTCGATATTGCTTTGCCTCATTGTCAGAGCATGGAGACCGCGCAATTCACGCAACTGGAAACGGTGCAGTTTGCCTATCAGACCATTACCTGGCGGCATGAAATCGCAGGGACCTCGGGCTATGACTTTTGGCAAAACGAGGGCCACTGATGAAGTTGATCTGCGCTCGATTCCCCTTACCCACCGAGTTGAAGCACGCTTACAGCGCAGAAGAAGCGGTAGGCGTAGTCAAACAACATCTGGACGGCAGGATCGCGTTGGATGGGCTGGCGCATTTGCGCAGCTTTCTGGCGCTGAATTTCGACGATCAGGTGCTGAATAAGGTCAGAGATGGTGAATGGCTGCTGATCAAACCTGAAGCCTATTACTTCGACTATTCGCCGTTCAAAGAAGCGTTCAAGCAGCAGCGGGTCATGGAGATGCTGGCGTCACCGCCCCCTCAGGTTAAAGAAGTAATGAAGCACATGCGCATCATTACCCGCTTTACCGAGGACGTGCTGCCCAGTCGACGCTATTACGCCACCATCAATGGGCAGAAAGGCCAGCGTCGGGTTGATGCGTTGGGCATCGCACAAATCCCGGAGCCCGCAAAGGGCGCGCAGGTCAACCTGCACGTCCTTGAGAGTTAAGGTGCGCGTGATTAAAGGGTTTCGGTATGAGCGAGGTCGCCGGTTAGAACGTCGCTTTGATCTGTACACCTGCGACCAACGCATTGCCCCGGCTTTTGCCGTAGAACGCACCGGGTTCGATGATGTATTGCACGTCCGGGCGCACGAGCAGCCACGGGGTGACTTGCGCACCGTAGTTGAGTTCGAGCAACTGTTCGCCGCTGTCGAGGCTGGCGATCATGTCGGCTTGCTCCGGCGTAGAGGCTGCCGCTTCCTGGACGTCACGTGAACGTGAGTTGAACACCGCTCGGCCATAGGCAAAGGCGATGCTGTCGTGCGGACGGCTGGCAAACGGTTTTTGTTTGACCAGACCCACCGAGTACCAACGGCGCATGGCCGAGGTCGCGGCATTGCTGGTGGCCGCCTGACCGAACGCGCGCAGCACGCTGTCCGGGTCTTGCTCATCCCGCCAAATCGCCTGATCAATCAGCACGTAGGCACCGGTGCGATTGTTGGCCTTCTCGCTGCTGCCAATTTTGGTGGTGTTGGACGTGTCGTAGTACCAGCCCACTTTGTATTGGCCATTAAGGTAGGCGTTGTTATTAAAGATCGCCTCCAATGGCATGATCGCGCCCGTGGTGCCTTTGGTGGTCATGGTGAAGGCTTCGGAGGAGCGGCTGTTGTACTCCGGGTTCACTTGGAACAACGCCGTTTGCAGGGTCAGTTGCGGGCTGACGGTGTAACGCAATTCGCCGCCCCAATGCCCGGTCGGGTAGTTGGTCCAGCCGCTGCCGTTGGACATGGTCAACGGGTGCGCGCAAAAGCCAGCGTTCACAAAATTGGTCAGCAAGGGCATGCCGCCAAAGTCATTGCCCATCGGCAAAAAACCGACCTTGGCGTTCAGTGCGGGTGAAAACAGAGTGTTCTCGTAACTGAACTCGGACAACCGGGTGTACATGCCGCCGTAGTTTTCCTGCACCGGCAGGCGATTGCCTACCAAGTCTTCGGACGCACTGTGGCCGCGACGGTCGTTGAGGGTGATTTGCACCCGGCCTGCGTTGGGAGTGTCGAGCAGTTTGCTCAAGTCAAACTGGGCCCCAATACGCACTTGTTGTGAGTAACGAGTGCCGTGTTTGATTCCGCCATGCAGGTTGGAAAACGTCTCGGAGTTGTAGTCACCCGTCAGCTTGATGCCTTTATCGGCCAGCTTTTGGCGTTCGCCGCCCCAGTCGCCCGTCAGGGTTGAGCGGTGCATCAGGTCATCGGCGCTGTCGGCCTGTGCATAACAAGGCAACAGGGCCAGAAGCGATAAACCGCTGCACACGCCGGAGGTCAGCAGGGCGCGGGAAGAGAAAAACATCGAAGGGTGCTCCTTTACGTAATAGGCCCGCTCTACGGAGGGCGCGACATGATGCCGCACATTATGAACTATTTAGTACAAAGTTTTCATGTTTCGTTACATAAGCCCCTGAGCACAATGTCTGAGAGCGTCTACCCGCGCCATCCGCTAGACTGCCGCGCTTAACGTACGTCTTCACTCTCTGTCGCAAAGGATGTTCATGATCTGGTTTCTTGAAGGGCAATCCAGCCAACGCGATGTGATTGCCGGTGCCCGTGCGGCATTGCCCGAATCGGTTCGGATCTTCGCTTCTCACCGACAAAATCGCCCTGAAATCACTGGCCTTGCAGACATCGCCTGGCGCGAGCCGCTGGATAATCAAGCGCGCATTGCCTGGGTGATCGAGCAAGCGCGAGCGCAGCAAATCAAGGTGGTGTTAGCCGGTCGGGTGGGGCAGGTGTATGAAGCCCACCGTAGCGAATTCGAGGCTGCGGGCCTGCAACTGGTGACGGGCGCGCTGGATCTGGACACCTTTGAACGGGTCGATGACAAGTCGGTGTTCACCCGCGAAGCGCTGGCCGCCGGGCTTGCGTGCATTCCGGCGATGACCGTGCGTACTGAGGCTGAGTTGCTGGATGCCTATGCCCAACTGTCCCGTGATGGTCAGGTGTGTGTAAAACCTACTCGCGGCATTTACGGGCAGGGCTTTTGGCGTTTGGCAGAGGACGTCGATCCGTTCCGCAGCTTTGCCAACGCAGATGCCCATGAAGTGAACGTCACTGTATTTGCCCAGGCGTACGGCCAGTCTGTTAGAGCCAAGCCGTTATTGGTGATGCCTTATATGCCCGGTACCGAGTGTTCGGTGGACATGGTGTGTGAGGCGGGCGAGGCAGTGGCGTATGTGGGACGGCGCAAGCAAGGGGTGATGCAGTCATTCGAACGCGACGGTGCCGCGGTGGAGCTGGCGATCAAGGCGGCACGGCACTTCAAGTGCGATGGCATCATTAACGTGCAGACCCGCGATGACGCGAGCGGCCAGCCCCATTTGCTGGAGATCAATCTGCGCTTTTCCGGCGGCATTGGTTACACCCGTGAAGCAGGGGTCAACCTGCCGGGTATCTTTGCTGCGCGTCGCCTGGGCTTGCCTGTACCTGCCAGCGTCTGGCGCGAGAATATCCAGGTCAAAGCCATCACCACCGTCGTTTCGGTTCGCGGAGAAGAACTGTTAAGGTGATCGGCTCTTGTTTGTCGCGGGCACAGGGGAGTCACAAGCGATGATATTGATGCCGGGCGCCAATGCGGCCCTTGAGTCTTTGCGCTGTGAAATGAGCCTCACCTGCTCTCGAGCCGGGGCATTAGGCGAGTACGCGGGCTTGGCGTTGCTGGCCGTTGATGACAAGCGCCAACCCGTTGCAGAACCCGCGTTAATGCATGCCCCGCAACCTTGGGTGGTGTGGCATGACACGCTCGGCCTGGCCCGTTTCAGCCTTGCGCTGGAGCAATTGCCGGCACACTGCGAACGGGTATTGCTGGTGCTCTATGTGTTTGGCGCTCTGGGGCCTTTACGGGAACTCGGCGCTTTCCAGCTCAAGGTCGGCGAACAGATCGAACACGGGCTGGCACTGGAGGAATACGGCGATGGCGCTATGGTCATTGCCGAGGTGTACCGGCGCAACGATCAATGGAAAATCCGCGCACTGGCTGAAGCTTCAGCCTACGGGTTGAGCGCGTTTGCCCGACGCATGGGGCTGACTCTGGATGATCGTCATCCCCTGCGAACAGGCTCTGAGGCGTCAGACGACAAGGCTGCGCGTCAAGGCTCCACGGGCACAGGCTTTGCCGTCAGCGCTCAGCATATTTTGACCTGCGCCCATGTGATTGAAGGCCTTGATCACGTGTCGATCACCTCGTTTGAGGGTCGATACAAAGCGGAACCGGTAGTGGTCGATCGCAAGAACGATCTCGCCTTGTTGCGCATAATTGGCGCGCCGCCCTTGAGTCCGGTGACGTTTCGCGAGGGTATGGGCTGTGAGCTGGGCGAAAGTGTCGTCACGCTGGGGTTCCCGCTGGCCGGGCTTGCGGGCGGTGGCGTACAAGTCTCCCAAGGCGTGGTCTCCGGCCTGTTTGGCCTGCGCGATGACGCCAGCCTGATGCAGTTCACCGCGCCGATTCAGCCTGGTTCCAGCGGCAGTCCGGTGTTTGATCCGCAAGGTCTGGTCAGCGGTCTGGTGACCTCGACCATGGCGGATGCGCAGAACATGAATTTTGCCGTCAAATCGGCGCTGCTGCTGGCGTTTCTTGAGGCGGCCCGAGTGCCAGCCCAGCGTGGGCGCAGCGAGCGCTCATTGAGCACGCCCGAATTGGTGCGAGCGGCGCAATCCGGATTGTGGCGGATTGACGCCAGCCATCTCCAGTAACCATTTTTTCCTTGTCTTAAACCACCGTCTCACTAATCGTCCCCCCCATTTTAAGTATGTTCAGGTAGTAAACATTGATGAGCAGCGGTAATTCCAAGACCCAAACCAAGGTTTTGCATGCAAACCTTAAGCGCGGTCGCCTGGAGGTTGAGGTCAATGCATCGACTTTTGATCCACAGGCATTGTTCAGTTTTGCCGAGCGCCGAAACCCCAAGCGCGCTTTTTTATTCGTTTCCCGCGTGCTGGGCCGTCATATACCGGCTCGCCCGTCGCTGATGGCTGAAAGCTTTAATGCGCTGGCCGCCAAGATTCCCGCCGACCTGCCCGGCCCGGTGCTGGTCATCGGCATGGCTGAAACTGCAGTAGGGCTTGGCGCCGGAGTGCATCGTGCGCTCAGCCAGACCCGCCAGGACAGCGTGTACCTGTGCAGCAGCCGCCACCCGACGGGCACAGAGTTGTTTGCCCGTTTTGAAGAGGAGCATAGTCACGCCAGTTCCCATCTATTGCACCTGCCGCAAGACACGGTCACTCGCGAACTGATGCTAAACGCCCGATCGCTTGTGCTGGTGGATGACGAAGCCTCCACGGGCAATACCTTTATCAATCTGACCAAGGCATTGGCCGAGGCCGGGTTGAACTCGATTGAACGGATCGTCACCGCGACGCTGACCGACTGGTCCCAGGGTGCCGTGCGCCATGCGATGGGTGAGCACGTCACCAGTATTTCCTTGCTCGATGGTTGCTACACGTTCACCGAAGACCCAGCCGCTGAACTGCCGGACATGCCCGAAGTGGGCAGCGTGGCCCCAGGCGACTGGCCGCTGGACTCGAGCCGGGACTGGGGGCGCATGGGCGTGCGTGAACACGCCGATACGCTGGCGCCGGGCTTGCAGGTTCAGCCAGGTGAGCGCGTTTTGGTGATCGGCACCAGTGAGTTTGTCTGGCCGCCGTTTCTGCTGGCCGAACGTCTGGAACGGGCTGGCGCTGATGTGCATTTCAGCTCCACCAGTCGCTCGCCGATTGCGCTGGGGCACGCCATCGACCATGCCTTGTCGTTTTCTGACAACTACGGTCTGGGTATCCCCAACTTCCTTTATAACGTGGCCCCCGGCCAGTTTGACCGGGTGCTGATTTGCAGCGAAACCCCGGCGGCTGCAGTTGATCCGGCGCTGCTCAACGCCTTGAATGCGCAGGTAATCGTCGATGGCCATTAATCGCCCGCTGGTATTTGTCGATCTTGACGACACCCTGTTTCAGACTGCCCGCAAGATGGGTGACGAGCCGCGTTTCACGGCCACGCTGGATGTCGACGGTCAGCCCAACGGTTTTATGAGCGCGACGCAAAAAAGCTTTGTCGAGTGGCTGCTGGCCACCGCCGATGTGGTTCCGGTAACGGCCCGCAGCGTTGAGGCCTATCAACGCGTGCAGTTGCCGTTTGTCCACGGAGCTATTTGCGCCCACGGTGGCGTCATGCTCAATGCACAGGGCGCGCTCGACGCGCCGTGGCATGCGCGCATGGCAGATGAATTGGCCCTGGAGCAAACCCGCCTGCATCAATTAAGCGAGTTGACCCTGGCGATTGGCACCGAGCTGGGCTTCTCCCTGCGCGGCTGGGTCGTAGAAGAACAAGGGCTGGCCAATTACGTGGTGACCAAGCACAACAACGAAACCGATGAAGCCCTGTTGCTCGTTATGAATGAGGTCAAGGCGCGTGGGTTGCTCGACGGGCTGTATGTGCATGGCAACGGCAACAATCTGGCCTTCTTGCCAAATGCTTTGCAAAAGCAGGTGGCGGTGCGTGAGTGGATCCGTCGCGATCAGGCGATCAACGGTAAACGCCCGATACTGGGCTTCGGCGATAGCGTGTCGGACCTTGGCTTTATGACCGAATGCGACTGGTGGGGCACGCCCAAACGTGGGCAGTTAGCCAGTCACGTAATGTCGAGTGTTATCGATGAGTAATGCTTTTGCAGGGCTGCACACCGTTGGCAGTGGCAGCTACGACGCCGATGACGTGCACTTTCTGCTGCGCGCCATGGAAATCGAAGTCACCGACGTGCAGGAAAAAGAGCGCCTGATCCAGACTCAGCAGCGCCACTACTCTGAAATGATCAGCCAGGAAGATGCGCCCTCCGACACCCATAAGCGTTTGTATCAGTTAGCGCTGGCGCAGAACGGTGCACGAATGGCTGCTGATGTGCAGTCGCTGGCTCAGGCGTTGAACGAGCGCTACACAGGCGCCTCTATTGCGCTGGTGTCGTTTGTGCGTGCCGGTTTGCCGCTGGGCGTGCTGTTGCGTCGGGCGCTAGTCGGGTTGGGGCGTGATGCGCGGCATTACGGCATCAGCATCATTCGCGACCGAGGCATCGATAACGTCGCACTCGAAGCGATCATCAAGACCCACGGCGCCGACAACATCGTCTTTGTCGATGGCTGGACGGGTAAAGGTGCGATCAGCGGGCAGATTCGCGAGAGCCTGGCTGGCGATTCGCGTTTTCCGGTTGATCCTCGACTGGTGGTGCTGGCCGATCCGTGTGGGCGTGCCTGGCTTGCGGCTTCGGCCGAGGACTGGCTGATTCCCTCCGGTATTCTGGGGGCTACGGTTTCGGGCCTTGTGTCGCGTTCAATCTGGCCACAAGAGCCTGGCCTGCATGGCTGTGTGGTCTATGGCCATCTGGCTGAACATGACGTGACCCGGCCTTTTATTCACAGCATTGAAACCGAGCGGGCGCAATTGGCCCCGCTGGCATCGGCCCAGCCCTGGACGACTGATCAGGCCGCAGCGTTGCAACACTCGGCGGTGGCGGCTGTCCAACGGATCTCTACTCGCTTTGGCGTGACCAACCCCAACCGGGTTAAACCGGGCATCGCCGAAGCGACCCGCGCCGTGATGCGTCGGGTGCCAGACCATGTGCTGGTGCGCAATCGTGACGACCAGGATGTGCAATTGCTGCTACACCTAACCCGGCAGGCGAATATCGAGGTCGAAGAAGTCGGCGATGAGTTGGGGCCTTATCGCGCAGTGACAGTAATCAGGAGTGTACGCTGATGATCAAGCATTCAGCCTATGCCTTGGGCGCCACGCTTTATATGCCGGCTACTCGTCCCGACATTCTTGACGTGGTCATGGGCGAAAAGATTCATGGCTTGCGTTCGCTGGTGGTCTGCCTTGAAGACGCCGTGGCCGAAACCGATGTGCAGCAAGCACTCAATAACCTGAAAAACCTGTTATTGGGGATTGATGCGCGTGGCGGTCGGCCGCCGGGCAGCCCGATGGTCTTCGTGCGGCCGCGCGATGCAGCCATGGCCGCGGTGCTCAACGACTGGTCGTTGATGCGTTATGTCGACGGGTTTGTGGTGCCCAAACTGCGGTTGAGCAATATCCACCAGTGGCAACAGGCGGTAACACGCGACGAATTGATGCTGATGCCTACTTTGGAAACGCCTGAGGTTTATGACCCCAGCGCCATGGTTGAGCTGCGCGGTGCCATGCTCGAACTGTTGCCCGAGCGGATCATTGCTCTGCGCATCGGCGGCAACGACTTGATGGGCTGTCTGGGCTTGCGCCGTAACCCCGCGATGACGCTCTACAGTACGCCCATGAGTTATGTCATACCGATGCTCTGCGGAATTATGGGCTCGGCGGGCTTTGCCCTGACGGCGCCGGTATTTGAACAACTCAATGCACCGCAATTGCTGGAGCATGAGCTGGCGCTGGATCTGGCCCACGGGCTAGTGGGCAAAACAGCGATTCACCCGTCACAAATAGCCATTATTCACAACGCGCTGCAAGTCAGCCTTGAAGACCTCACCAGCGCCCGCCACATTGTGAGTGAGGCCGCACCGGCGGTGTTCAAGTTCAATGACGCCATGTGCGAACCCGCGACCCATTACACCTGGGCGCAAAAGACGATTGAGCGAGCGCATTGGCAGGGAGTTCGTCCTGAATGCAGCTCAGCGGATATTTTTGGAGGCAGCCTGCGACTGGCTGAAGTAGTGGGGTGAATAACGTTTTGAAAACATCGAGTAATGGCAAAAAGGTTTTAGCTGCTTTCGATTTTGATGGCACTTTGACATATCATGATTCGTTCGTGCCCTTTTTGCGCTTTGCGTACGGCAATCGATTGTTCGCCATGCGCTTGCTTCGGATGATTCCTGCGACCTTGTCTTACTTGCTGGGGCGGATATCGCGTAATGATCTGAAGGAAAAGTTGATCACGGTTTACCTTACCGGTACGAAGGAAGCGTGGGTAAAAGAGCGTGCGGAAGCATTTTGTGACGTTTCGTGGCAGCGCCTCATGCGCCCTTTGGGCTTAACATCTGTCGCCAACCAGCTGGAGCAGGGCGCTATTGTCACTATTTGCTCGGCGTCGCCTGAGCTGGTGCTTGCCCCCTTTGCCAAAAAATTGGGTATCGGCCTCATTGGTACCCGTCTGGCTTCGGTCGACGGTGTACTGACCGGAGAGATCGATGGCACTAACTGTCGTTGCGAACAAAAAGTCATCCGTTTAGAGGCGCAATACGGGCCTTTGGACCAATACACGTTGCGCGCCTGGGGTGATACCCGGGGCGATGAACAAATGCTGGGCGCCGCTCAAGAGCCACATTGGCGCGAATTTCACGCGCTGTGGCGTCGCAAGCGGCCACTTGACGTGTGCTTGCGTGAAGAACTGTAAGCAAGGCGTAAGCAAAGCACGTCAATAATCAGCAACACCCTAAATGTGCATCAGTGCAGACAAGGAGACGCTACATGGCCATTTCGCTGTCCAAGAACCAAACCATTTCCCTTGAGAAAGAAGCCGGCACCGGCCTCAAAAAAATCCGCATGGGCCTGGGCTGGGACCCGGTCAAGCCGAGCGGCTTCTTTGCCAAGTTGCTGAACAGTGACACTGCCATTGACCTGGACGCTTCCTGCATCTTGCTAGACAGCAGCAAACAACCCGTGGATCTGGTCTGGTTCCGCCAGCTCAAATCCAGCGACGGTTCCATCGTTCACTCCGGCGACAACCGCACGGGCGAGGGTGATGGTGACGATGAGTCGATCCTGGTCAACCTTGAGCAATTGCCGGCCGGGGTCAAGCATCTAGTGTTTACCGTCAACTCGTTCACCGGGCAAAATTTTGAAGCAGTAGAAAATGCCTACTGCCGAATTGTTGATGAGCTGACGGGCAAAGAGCTGGCACGTTTCAACCTGTCTGATAAAGGTCGTCATACTGGCGTGGTCATGGCCTACCTGAGCCGCACATCGGCAGGCTGGGACCTGACCGCAGTGGGCTCCGTTGCCAACGGCCGTACCGCCCAGGACTTGAGCAGCGAAGCTGCCCAGGCGGTGCGTGCATGACCACTCTGACCCCTGGCGCCAACACGGCCGTCACCTCAGGCACTCTGAGCGTCACCATCAGCTACACGCCCGTGCCAGGCGCTGACCTGGACGTCTCGGCGTTTTTGCTCAATGAGTCGGGCAAGGTACGTGGCGATAACGACATGTGTTTCTTTGGTCAGCAAAGCGTCAACAATGGCGCGGTCAAGCTGGCAGAGTCGGCCGCTGGTCGCAGCGTGTTCAGCGTCAATCTGGACGCCCTTGACCCGGCCATCGATAAAGTCGCACTGACCGCGACCATTTACGAAAATAAAGCCAAGTTCGCCGCCTTCCCGCAGCTGAACGTGTCGGTGACCGGTGGCATTGAAGCGCCGATTCCGACAGAAGGCATGCAAGAAACCGCGCTGATTCTGGGCGAGTTCTACCGCCGTCAGGGTGCCTGGAAGTTCCGCTGCGTGGCACAAGGCTTCGCGGGTGGTCTGGCACCTTTGGCCCAGCACTTTGGTGTTGAGATCGCCGCACCAGCACCAGCACCAGCACCAGCACCAGCACCAGCACCCGCCGCGGCGCCAGCGCCAGCGCCAGCGCCCGTGCCTACGCCGCCACCTGCGGCACCTGCACCCAAGATCAACCTGTCGAAAATTACCCTCGACAAACAGCGCCCTACCATCAGCCTCGACAAAAAAGACGGCGATTTTGGCGAGATCAAAATCAACCTTAACTGGAACCGTACATCGCCAAGCGGCGGTGGTGGCTTCTTCGCTTCGTTGCGCGGTAAGTCTGGCGGTATCGACCTGGACGTCGGCTGTCTCTACGAAATGGAAAACGGCCGTAAAGGCGCTGTTCAAGCCTTGGGCAATGCCTTTGGCGATTTCCGTGACGAGCCGTTTATCCAGTTGATGGGCGATGACCGCACGGGCTCAGTCAGCGACGGCGAGTGGTTACGTATCAATGGTAAGGAGTGGCGCAAGATGCGCCGCGTGCTGGTGTACGCGTTCATCTACGAAGGTGCACCCAACTGGCAGGCCACTGATGGTGTGATCACCTTGTACATCCCGGGTGAGCCTCCGATTGAGGTGCGTCTGAGCGAAGAGGGTGGCACCAAGGGTATGTGCGCTATTGCCCTGCTCGAAAATATCGGCGGCAGCGTGAAGGTCAACCGCAAGGTCGAATTCTTCAAGGGCCATTCCGATATGGACAAAGCCTACAACTGGGGCATGCGCTGGTCAGCGGGCTCCAAATGAGCGTTTTGTAAGTGGCCGCCTGCCGAGGCAGGCGCCGATCCCGCAATTTCTGACAAGGTGAACCCAATGCTCGAATGGCTGAAAACCAATGCAACGGCTGCCCGCGACAAGCTTTCGACGGAAGTCAGCAAGTTCAAGAATCGCGAGTTCATGGAAGCGGTGGTCAGCGGCTGCGCACTGGTGGCTGCGGCTGACGGCTCTATCAGCAGCGAAGAAAAACAGAAGATGGTCGGGTTTATTCAAAACTCGAATGAGTTGAAAGCCTTTGACGTCAAAGACGTTATCAAGTCCTTCAATGCCGTCTGTGAGAAATTTGAGTTTGATCAGCAGATCGGTCGTGCAGAAGCTCTGAAGTCGATCGGTCAGCTACGTAAAAAAGAAGATGCGGCGCGTCTGCTGGTGCGTGTTTGCTGCGCAATCGGTAGCGCTGACGGCAACTTTGATGAAAGTGAGCGGGCTGCTTGCCGCACCATCTGTAATGAGCTGGGGCTGAACCCTGGCGATTTTGATCTCTGAGGACATCATGGAAAACACGGTAAATACGGCAATTGGCTTTCCGCCAATGACCATCGCTGTATTTGTGGCGCTGGCGGTGATTGCCTTGGCAATCGACCTGTTCACCCACAAAAGCGATAAACCGGTCACTTTGGCCAATGCGGCCATCTGGTCGATCTTTTGGGTACTGATCTCGCTCGCGTTTGCGGGTTACCTGTATTACGCCCACGGCCCAAGCGTGGCGAGCCTGTTCGTTACGGGTTATGCACTGGAAAAAGTGCTCAGCGTCGACAACTTGTTCGTATTTATGGCGATTTTCGCCTGGTTCAAGATTCCCGATTCGCTGCGTCATCGCGTGCTGTACTGGGGCATCATCGGCGCCATCGTCTTCCGCTTGATCTTTGTTGCCATCGGTACTGGCCTGTTGGCGTTTGGCCCTTGGGTCGAAGTGCTGTTTGCGGTAGTCGTGGCCTGGACCGCAGTGATGATGCTGCGCAGTAAGGAAGAAGACGAAGAAGAGGACTATTCGCAGCACATTGCCTACCGTTTCGCGAAGAAGCTGTTCCCGGTATGGCCAAAGCTGCATGGTCATAATTTCTTTGTTTCACGCACAGAGCTTGAAAAAGAGATCACCAAGCCTCAGAACAAGGGAATGACCCTTGTAGGCAAGGGTGCGTTGTTCGCGACCCCGCTGTTTTTGTGTGTGGTGGTGGTCGAGGTCTCGGACATTCTGTTCGCCTTCGACTCCGTACCGGCCGTGATTGCAGTCAGCCGTGAACCTCTGATCGTTTACTCGGCCATGATGTTCGCCATTTTGGGCTTGCGGACCATGTACTTTGTGCTTGAAGCCCTGAAGCGCTACCTGGTTCACCTGGAAAAATCGGTCATCGCGCTGTTGTTCTTTATCGCCGGCAAGCTGGCCCTGAACGCAACCGATCACCTGTTTGGCCACGGTTATGAAATTGATCCAAACACCAGTCTGATAATCGTGCTGGTGGTATTGGCCATAGGTATCGTGGCCAGCATCATCTTTCCTGGTAAAGATGAAGAACCTGCTAAAAACGACACGAATGCTTGATCGCAGATTACTAAGGACTTAGGAGAACTACACATGGCACTTTCCCTTTCCAAAGGCGGCAACCTGTCCCTGACCAAAGAAGCTCCAGGGATGACTAAAGTACTTGTGGGTCTGGGCTGGGATGCCCGTTCCACCGACGGTCAGGACTTTGACCTGGATGCGAGCGCTTTCCTGCTCAAGGCTGACGGTAAAGTTCGCGCAGACTCCGACTTCATTTTCTACAACCAGCTCAAAAGCACCGACGGTTCGGTTGAGCACACCGGCGACAACCGTACCGGTGAAGGCGACGGCGATGACGAGGCGATCAAGATCGACCTGTCCAAAGTGCCTGCTGATGTCGACAAAATCGCCATCACCGTGACCATCCATGAAGCTGACGCCCGCCGTCAGAACTTCGGTCAGGTGCGTAACGCATTTATCCGTCTGGTCAACCAGGACAACAACAACGAAGTTGTTCGTTATGACCTTGCAGAAGACGCGAGCACTGAAACCGCGATGATTTTTGCCGAGCTGTATCGCAACGGCTCCGAGTGGAAATTCCGCGCTGTAGGCCAAGGCTTCAACGGTGGTCTCAAGCCGTTGGCTGAAAGCTTCGGTCTGAAGTTTTAATCCGTACCCATTCATCTTTTTATATAAGGGTTTACGAACATGGCAGTAAGTCTGAGCAAAGGCGGTAACGTCTCCCTGACCAAAGAAGCGCCGGGCCTGACCGACGTGATTGTCGGTCTGGGCTGGGATCCTCGTGTGACTGACGGCCAGGAATTCGACCTGGACGCCTCGGTATTTATCGTGGGTGAGAACGGCAAAGTGCTGAACGATGGCAGCTTCGTGTTCTACAACAACAAGACGTCTCCGGACGGTCACGTTGTGCACCAAGGCGATAACCGTTCGGGCGCTGGCGAAGGCGATGACGAGCAGATCAATGTCAACTTGGCAGGTCTGGGGCAAGACGCTAAAAAACTGGCGTTCGCCGTGACCATTCACGACGCTGAAGGCCGTAAACAAAGCTTCGGCCAAGTGTCGAATGCTTACATCCGCGTTGTGAATAAAACGGATAACAAAGAACTGGCGCGCTTTGACCTGAGCGAAGACGCTTCGACCGAGACCGCGATGGTGTTCGGCGAACTGTATCGCAACGGCGAAGAGTGGAAGTTCAAGGCAATCGGTCAAGGCTTTGCAGGCGGTCTGGCACCGTTGGCATCGAACTTTGGCGTTAACCTGGGCTAACCCTCGGCGTTAATCGAAAGGCCCTTCCCGGTTTCGGGGAGGGCCTTTTTTTGTGGGCGCGGATAATCAATTCAAGGCGATAAGGTGTCTGAATCCCTTGTGAACCGCTGTATCGTGTTGGTCATTGTAAGAATTTTCGCTTTTACTCGGTGCTTCTGGACTTTCCTGGAGTATCCCATCACCTAAGTGGTTCAGCTCACACATGGATACAGTACGTGCCCGTCTCGCCGGTCTGATTGAATTTGTAAAACAGACCGCTCTGATGCAAAAGCGGCCTGCGCTAACCGTCAACCAACACAGTGCATTCAGTGCCAGCGAAGAAAAACTGCGAGCGTTGCCCGGTGTTAGCCTGGACGTGCAAACCGGCGAAGAAGATGAAGTCTGGCTGCGGCTGGAGCGCTTGCACGAGATCAAACCGCCTGCACCGCTCAGCCCGTTGTTGGGCTTGTGGTTAGACCTCAAAAGCACACCGCAAACCGAGCCAGTCCTTAAACTGCAGGTGGCTCGCGAGCTGCTGTTGGGCTGCGGTGCACTCAGCGATGCCGAGTTGGCCCGTCTCACGCCAGATGCTTTGCAGTTGGACGAAGAAGTCCTGCTGGATGAATGGGTCAGTCTGGAGGATTGCCTGGATGCGGGCGAGATCAAGGTCCAGTTCAAATCCTACTGCCAAACGGCATGGCGACGGTGGGCGGCTGAAGAAAAGCAGCGACGCAAAAGCATTGAGCTGTATGCCGAGCTGTTTTTACTAGTGCAGCAGATGCAGGGCAATCTGGGAGATGCACAACTGGAGCTGGTCTGGGGGCTGGGTGTTTCGACGTGGGAGCATCCCCAGATTGGTGTCATCCATTACCCTTTGATCAGTCAGTTGGTGGAGCTGGCCATTAATCCGGACAGCATGGCGATTGAAGTGCGCCCGCGGGCGGCTGAGCCGCGTCTGGAAGTGGACGCTTATGTGGCGGCGGACATTGCCGGTGTTGGGCCCTTGGCAACATTGGCCAAGGATTTTTTCAAGCAGGAGACGGCGGGTCTCAGCCCGTTTAGCCCCTCAAGCTATGAACCCGTGATTCGCTCCGCCTCAACCTTGCTCGATGCTCAAGGGCAGTTTATGCCGGCGACGAATGCCGCGCAGGATCGCTCAGTTCCCAAAGCTGCAGAGCACCTGTGCGTCACCGACACTTGGTGCCTGTTCGCCCGTGCGCGCGACAGCAATATGTTTATCGAAGACCTGAGTCGATTTGAGGGTGAAATTGAGGGGCTCGAAGTGCTGCCGGGAGCCTTGCAGGCCGTTCTGACTGAACCGTCTTCTGTGCTTGAAGACGTGGATTTGCCTCCGTTTCGTGGTTTGTCCTACGTCAGTGGTTCACAACGTGCAGAGGCACCGGCCGCGAAGGTTCTTGAGCTGTATTTCCCCAAGCCTTACAACGACGAGCAGGTGCAGATCATCCAGCTGCTGCAAGTGCACGATGGGGTCGTGGTACAAGGCCCGCCAGGTACAGGCAAGACTCACACCATTGCTAACGTCATCAGCCACTATCTGGCCAACGGTAAGCGTGTGCTGGTGACATCGATGAAAGACCCGGCTTTGGCCGTGTTGCAGGAAAAGCTTCCCGAAGCTATTCGTCCACTGGCGATCAGTTTGCTGAGTAGCGAAGCGGACGGCATGAAGCAGTTTGAGTTCGCCATTCAAAAGATTTCGGCCGAAGTGCAGCGCATTGATCGGGCGCTGTATAAGCGAGAAATCGATCAAATTGATGACGAAATAAACACCCTCCACGGTCAGATGGCCAGTGTCGATCGCGAGATTACCCACTGGGCTGAGCGCAACCTGTCAGACCTTGAAATCGACGGCGAGCGGCTTAGCCCCACACATGCGGCGTTACAGGTCGCAGCGGCACACGCCGAGGTCAGCGCTTTTGGCGATCAAATCGGGATCGGTGACGCGCATCGGCCGCGCTTCAATTTGCAAGACATCGTCGTGCTGCGCGAAGCCCGTCTTGAACTGAAGGATTCGCTGGCCTATCTGGGCCAAAAATTACCGAAGCTGGCTGATTTTCCAGACGCTCAGACGCTGATTCAGGTGCATCAAGATCTGGCTCAGGAAAGCCAGTTGCAGCTCAAGGAGAGCACCGGCGAGGTGCCTCGTCTGTTGGACAATAGCCCGCAGACGCTTGAGCAGGCACATGCACTGGTTGAGCATCTAGAGCATTTGCAAGCATTGCGCACGCAAATCAGTACAACCTCGCACAGTTGGGTTGCGCCGATGCAGGCCTGGCTAATGCGCGTCGGTAACGGCGATGTGCTGGCGCTTTTCGACGGCCTCAAAGCTGAAATCGCAGAGGCATTGGCGGGGCGTAAGGTCTTTGTCGCCCGCCCGGTGAGTTTATCGTTCGAGCTGCACGCGCAACCCGAAGTGTTAACGGCCATCGACAACTTGGCTGAAGGGAAACGCCCGTTCGGGTTGTCCGGATTGATCGGAAAGGGTGCACAAAAACAGCTGCTGGACGTCATCGAGATACTGGGCAGCAAACCGCAAAGCGAACAAGACTGGCAGCACGTGCAAGCCTTTGTGCGCTGGCAGCAACACAGCCGTACGTTGTTGCTGCGCTGGAATGCACTGGCCGCAGAAATGCCGCTGCCGATGTTGGCCGCGGACACTGAGCAACTGATGGCGGCGGCGCGGGCTGTCGAACAATTTGATGCCCTAGTGCTGACAGAGCAGAGCGAAAACCGTGCCTGCCTCGAACTGAAACACGTGCTCCCAGAGTGGGCTGACGTGAGTCGGTTGCGCATCGATGAGGCTGTATTGGGCCAAGCGCAAACTATCCTGCGCCATTACTTGATGCGCCATCGTTTGGCGGCCACATGGGTCATCAAAGAAACCTTCAACAAAGCCTTGGCCGGTTGTGGTGGCGAGATCAGTTCACGCCTGCAAGGGTTTTTGGATCTGACTCTGGGCCAGCCGCAGGTAGACACCGCCGAGCTGCAAGCGCAGTGGTCCTCGCTGATGGACGAGTTGCGTCGGGTACTGGCATTGGCCGATGCGCTCGACACCGTGCAACGGGTCACGGAACTGATCGCACACAGTGGCGGTATGATTTGGGCCGCCCGCTTGCGCGAAGAACCCAATACAGATCCCGTAGACGGGTTGCTCCCGGACAACTGTCTGGACGTCTGGCGCCTTTGCCGGCTGGCGAACTACCTCGATAGCATTGATGGACGCGAGGATCTCAAGCGTCTGTTTAGCGTTCGAAGCGAACTGGAACTGAGTCTGTCGCGCCTGTACCAGGACGCGGTGGTTAAGCGCACGTGGTTGCGTCTTTCTGAAAACGCCACGCCGAGTGTCAGGGCGGCCCTTGAACTGTATCGCACGGCGATTCGAAAAATTGGCAAAGGCACTGGGGTACGGGCGGGCCGTTATCGACAGGATGCACGGTTGGCCGCCGATGTGGCGATTTCGGCGATACCCTGCTGGATCATGCCGCACTACCGCATTTGCGAAAGCTTGCCGGCACAGTACGGCGCGTTCGACCTGGTGATCATCGACGAAGCGTCGCAGTCTGATCTGACGGCCCTGCCGGCGTTGTTGCGGGCTAAAAAAGTGCTGGTGGTAGGCGATGACAAACAAGTCTCGCCGGACGGCATCGGCATGGAAGAGGAGCGCGTGCAAAACATGATGACGCGCTTTCTGGGCAATCAGGTAGGGCTGTACCGGCCTTTGATGTCCCCCGAGCGCTCGCTGTATGACCTGTTCAAAGTGGTCTTTGCTAAAAGCGGCACCATGCTGCGCGAGCATTTCCGCTGTGTGGCGCCGATCATCGAATACTCCAAGCGCGAGTTCTACAACCACGAACTCAAGCCGCTGCGCTTGCCCAAAATGACCGAACGGCTTGACCCGCCTCTGGTCGACTTGCTGGTGATGGACGGGGTGAAAAAAGGCAAATTAAACCTCGGTGAAGCCCAGGTGATCGTCGAGGAAATTCGCCGCCTGATTGCCATGCCACACATCGCGGGCCGCAGCATCGGCGTTGTCTCGTTATTGGGGGCGGAGCAAGCGCAAAAAGTCATGCAAATGCTGACCAAAGAATTGGGTGAAGAAGTCATCAGTCAGTTCCAGATCAGTTGCGGCGATGCACGCACTTTTCAGGGCAAGGAACGCGACATCATGTTTCTATCGATGGTGGCTTCGCCGGGCGATTGCTTTGCCAACAGCCGCGACTCGATTGCCCAGCGATTCAACGTAGCGGCGTCGCGAGCGCGGGACCGCATGTATCTGGTGCGCAGCGTCGAACTGACCGACCTCAGTGCGGCGGACAGCCTGCGCAGAGGCTTGATTGAACACTTCGAAACCCCCTTCACTCAGGACGCGGAACAGGTCAGCGATCTGCGGGAACTGTGCGAGTCCGGCTTTGAACACGAGATGTACGACGAACTGACCCGTCGGGGTTATCGAGTGATTCCGCAGGTGGGTGTGGGCGCTTATCGCATCGACATGGTGGTCGAGGGCGATAACGATAGCCGTCTGGCGATCGAGTGCGACGGCGACCGTTTCCACGGGCCTGACCGCTGGGACAGTGACATGCGTCGCCAGCGTATTCTGGAACGCGCGGGCTGGCGTTTTTGGCGTTGCTTTGCATCGGCATTCACTCTTGATCGTGCGCGGATCATGGAAGACTTGATGGCCACCTTGAAGGCGATGAATATCGAGCCCGCCAGTGGCGCCGGGGCAGCGCCGAGCATTCATGTGGAGCGCCGCAGGGTGTACGGGTTTCCCCGTGCAGGTGAGTTGAATGAGGAGCACCAGGTGCGGCCTTACGATAATCGTCCCGCCAAGGACCCTTTTTTGATTTGGGTGCCGGAGCCGCTGCCATCCTTGAACGATGAGCGTGAACACGTGGATGTGTCACTTCAGACAAGTTGAATCAGACACGCCCCATCGTTTGAAGTCCGGTTAACCGTGACCCCCTTTAAGTGCGCAAAAAGTTGCGCACTTAAAGGGGGTTTTTCTGTGGGTAAAGGGCTGAACGCTATATGGGAAAAGGGCTGTAGCTGAATGCGCAAGAAGTTGCGCAATACTGCGCAACTTCTTGCGCACTTTTATCCAATTAAGTAATGGGTTGATACAAATAAAGAGGTCTATCCGTGTGCAGGCTTTGATTTATAAGGGCAGCTAACAACTTGGCATAAGTCTTGGAATGGTTGATGTTGCCCCATGTGTAATGACACATGGGTGTACCTCAATTCTTTAAGGAGAAATTCATGGCTACGCCAGCGTATATGTCCGTCACCGGTGAAAAACAGGGTTTGATCACCTCAGGCGCCTTCACCGCAGACTCAGTGGGTAATACTTATCAGGAAGGCCATGAAGACCAGGTCATGGTTCAAGGTTTCTCCCACGAAGTCATCATTCCGCGCGATCCTCAATCGGGTCAGCCAACCGGGCAGCGGGTTCACAAGCCCGTGTGCATCACCAAGGTTTTCGACAAGGCTTCGCCGCTGCTGCTGCAAGCATTGACGTCCGGTGAGCGTATGACTGAAGTCGTTATTCAGTGGTTTCGGACCTCTGCTTCGGGCACCCAGGAGCATTACTACACCACCAAACTTGAAGACGCGATTATCGTTGATATCAAGGACTACATGCATAACTGCCAAGACCCTGCCAATTCGCACTTCACTCACTTGGAAGATGTGCATTTTACCTACCGCAAAATCACGTGGACTCACGAAATCAGTGGCACTTCCGGTTTTGACGACTGGCGTGCTCCGGTTTCCAGTTAAGTCTGGATAGCCCTGTGCAACATCGGCCCGCGCAAGCGGGTCGATGGCTGGTATTCGGAATACAGGAATCATGACAAATGAGCCCGATTAAGAAAACTGTTGTTCAACGCGCAGGAGATGTCGAATATTTCCCCTCAGGTCGCCAATCTTATTTAGCCCCCTTGCCTTTACCAACCAGTGAGCATCCCTTCTGTCCCTATATCAGTGGATATGACGATATTCACTTGGATTTCGGAGGTGGGCAGCCGAAAGTTTTTCCGTATCAATTTAACTTGGGAGTGCCATTTACATTTTCCTGTCTCGTAGCTTTTGGAGTACCTCTTTTAGGTGGGCTTTTGATGTTGATGTTAGGTGATACCTTTCAGGACGGGTGGGAATCTGCTAAAGGGATTTTCTTGGTGTCTGGACATTACGCATTCATAGCTTGGTTTTTTTTCTCAACCATGTTTTTCCTCATCTGGCTTTACCACCACAACCTCTTCACAAAAGTTATCCCCACCCGTTTCAACCGTCAGCGCCGCGAAGTGTGTTTTATGCCCGATGGCGCTACTGAACCCTTATTCGTCCCCTGGGAATCTCTCTCCGCATGGGTCGTGCAAGCACAAGGCGCCACCCAATATGGCGTCATCCGCCAATACGGCATGGGCATGGGGTTTGAGCACGAGGGTGAGTTAGTCCGGGTTGAATTCCAATGCGGCAGTGTGCAGTTGGCAATTTCCAACTGGGAGGCTGTTCGCGGCTATATGGAATATGAACTCCACGACCTCTCTACCCTTCAAGATCCCCTCGGGCTGCAAGAGCCCGGCGACCCGCCCCACGAAGGCCTTCACACCTTCCGCAATGCCCGCGCCGGTTTGCATCGGCGCTTGCGCGATAAGGAAGTGGGCCGGATCTACGCTTTCTTTTGGTACGTCTACCACGTGATGACGCTGTGGACGCTGCCCAACCATTTGGTGGAGTGGGAAATAAAACGCATCGCCAAAGTCGGCCGCCGGGCGTTGCCGCCCGCCATGCAAGCATGGTCCGAGCCGTTGCCGCCCGAACAATGGGCCAAGCCCAGCAGCGAACTGTTGCGACTGAGCGCCAAGGTCAAAGCCCTGATCAAACGCTACCCGCGCAAGCCTATTACCGAGGTCTATGCCGAGGTGTATCGCAGTGAGCGGTAAGGCTTCACTACGGCACTGAGGTATGGGCTTGCCCGCAACAACGCTCTGCGCTAGCGCAGGCAAACCCGCTGTGAAACTTTGCTTAAAACTCGAACTGATACTGCGCGTTAACGCTCTGTTCCCGGGATCGGTTGCCGCGCTGGTTGGTAATGCTCAGGCTCAAGGCGCTGTCACGGGTGAGGCGTGCCACTGCGCCTGCATTCATGTTCACCACTGAGCGGTTCAAAGGCGCTCCGGCAATGCGCATGCTGCCGGCGCCTTGCCATGAAGCATCCACTGTCGGGCTCAAGTCGCCACTGGCGCGGGTGTACGCAACACCGCCGTTGAGGCTGAGCCACGACGGGCCCATGGACGTCTTGCCCATGTCGAGACTGAGGCGTACACCGCCTGTGTTCAGGTTAACGGCCTGGCTGGCTGGTTTGCCCTTCAGGGCACTGATACCTGCGGTCTCGCTGAAGCCAGCGCTACGCGTGCTGACATGTGCAAATTGCAGGTAGGGCTGCACGTCCCATGGGCCAAGCTCCCAGCGGTAATTGCCTTCGGTAAAGAGTTGTCGTGTGTGATTCACGTACCGGGTGGACAGGCTGTCATCAATATCGCTGAAGCTCACCCGACGCTTGGTCTGAATCGGGTTCCGGGCGTAGGCGACCCCGCCATACAGGCCGAACGCGCCCCACGTGTGACCCGCATGCACGCCTATCTGGTAGGTGTCGATCGTGGCTTTGCCTGCATTCGCACTGGTCACGCTGCCTTCTGTGCTCGCCAGCACTACGCCTGCACGCGTGCCGTGTTCGAAGTCATGGTCTGCACCGATCATCACGCCTTTGCGCGAATGGCTGATACGTGCAGCGTTGCCGTCACCGTCGAGCCGACCGTTACTGTGGATCGACTGCACCCATACGGCTTGACCCGCAGAGCCAGGCGGTCGCGAGGTGTTGTCCCCCGCGCTCCGTGCCCGCTGCAAGGCAGCTTCGCGTATGACGCGGCTGTCTTCGATCATCACCGACTGAATGCCGGGGTGCAGGTCGCCGCTTAATTGATCCAGCGCGCGGGTGGCTTCATTCGGGAAGAGCGAGGTCAGGCGCTGCGCCAGGGTGTGCGATATGTCCAGCCCGTCGGCTGCGTGCGCCGTGGCGCGTTGGTTGGCGTTAGTGGCCGCCGCAACCAGTGGCAGGCCTCGACCCACGTCAAACCCTAATGTGTGAGCCTCACGGGTCTGGGTAAAACTCAGAAATGGTGAGAACTGCCGATGGTCTATCGAGGTGAATTGACCGTTGATGCCAGCATCTGCTTGCAATACGCCGTAGTGCTTACCGAGCGCAAAGGCGTCGGGCAGGTGTGTCAGGCGTAATGTCCCGCCCTCAATGTGTGCCAAACCGCGCACTTGTAGCGAGATTGCCGCCGGGTTAAGGGCAGGGCTCAGTATCAGGGTTGACCCTTCGAGCTGGCGATACTCGCCGTTGATCGTCAGCGGACGCTGTTCACTGCCGGGCACAATAGTGCCTTGAACGTGGGTATCGGAGAGCTGGCCATCGCCACTGAGCACGCCGGCCACGCTGACTCGAGTCAGCCCCTGCTGCTGCCTGCCATTGATCTGTGCGATACCCCCTTTTACGTTCAGATCGGTGTCCTGCAAGGTGCCGTTAAGGCGCAGTAACCCACCTTGAATCGTCACATCGCTAGTAAGGCGGTTGTTTCCGTCCAGCTCCAAAAGGCCGGAGTAAAGAGTGGCACCGGCAAAACTGTTGTCACCGCTGAGCCTGAGCCAACCTTCACCGGCTTTGCTCAGGCGTCCGGGACCACTGATGTTGTTGCGCCAATCGTCCCAGGCGTGCCCTTGCCAAACCACGGCGCCGCCCGCACGGCGATCCATCACCACGGTGGTATCGACGCGTATTTGGCCGGGACCGTCGATGGCTTTTTTCAGGTCTATCAAACCCCAGCCATAGACATCATCGACGCCAGGTTCGCCCAAGTCCTGCGCGGTGGTCAGTAACACGTCACGGATTTGCGGGTTGTCGAGGTAAGGGAATCGTTCTATTAGTAACCCCAGCGCGCCGGTGACATGCGGCGCTGCCATAGAGGTTCCCGTATAGGTGTCGTAATCAAAGTCCAAGCGCTCATCTATTACCTTGAATCCTTCCACCTCATCATTTTTGTCGTAAATGTTTTCGACCTTGATCTGGCTATCGACGACAGTAGAAGTGATGCGGGTACCTGGCGCAGCCACGCACCACTCTTTGCTGTAGCCGCAACGGAATGAGCTGGGATCAAGCGTCAGGTTTTGATTCAGATTGACCACGGTTAGCCAGTAAGGCTCCAGTTCGGGCATGGCGCGCGGCAACGAAGCCAACGCGTCAGCGAAGGGCGCCGTCTCAGGCGTCTGATTTCTTCTCTGGGAGTTGCCCGCGGCCCAAACTTGTAACAAACCACCGCCCAAAGACATGTTGCCCAACACCGTGCCGACAGATGAACGCTGCACGTGCAAAGCGGCATCCAGTTGCTCAACAGTGTCGAGCTTTTCAGGAATGCCCCAGCTGTGGTTAATGACACGCACGTTCTGTTCTTGCATTTGCTGATACGCATTTGCGTAAGCCTCGTTACTCGCGTTAACCGTCACGGTTCGATCAAGTGAGTAGGGCGCATCGTTATAGATGTGACTGAAAAGTCGGAGCGGGCTCAAGTTTGCTCCGTAAGCCACGCCGTGCATGCCATTGCCGTCGCGGTTGGCCAGCATGGTGCCCGCCACATGGGTGCCATGAGGGTCGTAAGACGCTCCCAGCATGCCTTTGTATCGATCGAACTCCAGGTTGGACAGGGTTCCGTTTGCGACCATGTCTTGCAACATGGCCAACGTTTTTGGGGGCAAATCGTTGTATTCAATACTGGCCCGATCGCCTTCGGAATAGAAGCAACCGGGCTGGGTGGCGCCAGGCATGGTTTCTCTTTCGCAGCCTTCATCTGCCAAGCGAATCGGACGATGATCTTTTTCGCCAAACTCACTGTGACGCAGGTCAGTCCCTGAATCAGCAAGGCTCAGGCGAACACCATCGCCGCTTAATCCTCGGGCATAGGCTGCATCCGCCCCGATGGCCGCTAACCCCCAATTTGATGTGAACTCATCGCTGCGCCAAGTGGCCGTGTCGTGCAGACGCCCTTGCTCGGAATACGCCAGCGCGTTCGACGCAAAGGCCCACAAACCTGCCACCAGGCTCAAGGTAAAGGGTGTCTGGGGAGGGATTTTCAAATTCGGCATCTGTAACGCTCCGTTGGGATAATGTCCTCTGAAGAGCGTGGGGAAGTTGCAACAGAATGCGTATCGGACGCAGTTGGATAGCGCGGCAGACGCCTCTGGTTCCTTTGTAAGGGAATACATTTTTTCCTACGTTTACTGCCGTGAACGAGGCTAGGGACGTAGCGGGGAGGGCTGCTGGGCGGGTCTGATCGTCGTACGTGATCGTACAACCGCCTTGAGCTATCATGTGTGCACGTTTCACCCCCGATGCCTCTGAATTCGAGAAAGATTCACCATGGAAAACCCAAACGACGTACCGCGCCTTCCTCGCAAACGCCGCAGCCTCGCGCAGGAATTGGTGACGGTACTGTCCGATCAGATTCGCGACGGTTTGCTCAAGCGTGGCGATAAGCTGCCCACCGAGTCCGCGATCATGGAAGCGCATGGCGTTAGCCGAACGGTGGTGCGCGAAGCAATATCCCGGCTGCAGGCAGCCGGGCAGGTCGAAACCCGGCACGGCATCGGCACGTTTGTGCTGGACACGCCGAGCCCGAGTGGCTTTCGCATTGACCCTGCCACCATTGTCACTTTGCGCGATGTGCTGGCGATTCTTGAGTTGCGCATCAGCCTCGAAGTGGAGTCAGCGGGCTTGGCCGCACAACGTCGCAGCCCTGAGCAACTGGCGGCGATGCGTGCCGCACTCGATGCCTTGAACGAAAGTACCGCCCGCGACGGTGATGCAGTGGCTTCGGATTTTCAGTTCCATTTGCAGATTGCGCTGTCGACGGGCAACCGTTACTTCACAGACATCATGACCCACCTGGGCACCAGCATCATTCCACGCACGCGGCTTAATTCGGCGAGCCTGGCCCATGATGACCAGCAGCGTTACATGAATCGCCTGAGCCGTGAGCACGAAGAAATCTACACCGCGATTGCCCGTCAGGATTCCGATGCGGCACGTGCAGCCATGCGATTGCACTTGACCAACAGCCGCGAGCGTTTGCGTCACGCCCACGAAGAGGCTGAAGCGCGGGGGTGAGTCTGGCGCGTTTGAGCGGTCGGCCGGTCAAATACGTGTAGGCGCTGTCGATCGTTGCGAGGCTGCGATCGGAGGTAAAGCCGTCGTAAAGGCTGACGTACGATCTGTTTTCGAATTAAATTTTCTGCTTTGTTTCGCGATTGAAGCGCTCTAGATCAGGCTATCTATGGTTTTGGATGCGCCAATTTCGCGGCTATTGATAGAAATGGGATTGACGATTGTTTTTATAGTTGTACGATGACGTACGACACAGCCAAGCGCTGCTGGCTTTTTAATAACAACAAGCTCCCAGGGTGTTCGAATAATGAATCCACAAGAACTGAAGTCCATCCTCTCTTCCGGCCTGCTGTCTTTTCCGGTGACCGATTTCAATGCTCAGGGTGACTTTCACCGTGAGGGCTACATCAAGCGTCTGGAATGGCTGGCTCCATATGGTGCTTCGGCCTTGTTCGCAGCGGGCGGCACCGGTGAGTTTTTCTCCCTGGCGGCCAGCGAATATTCGCAAGTGATCAAAACTGCCGTCGACACCTGCGCCACCAGCGTGCCGATTCTTGCCGGTGTCGGTGGCTCGACCCGTCAAGCCATCGAGTACGCTCAAGAAGCCGAGCGCCTGGGGGCCAAAGGTCTGCTGCTGCTGCCGCACTACTTGACCGAAGCCAGCCAGGACGGCGTTGCCGCCCACGTTGAGGCGGTATGCAAGTCAGTCAAAATCGGTGTGATCGTTTACAACCGTAACGTGTGCCGCCTCACCGCGCCGTTGCTGGAACGTCTGGCTGAGCGCTGCCCTAACCTGATCGGTTACAAAGATGGCCTGGGCGATATTGAGTTGATGGTTTCGATTCGCCGCCGTCTTGGCGACCGTTTCAGCTACCTGGGCGGCTTGCCGACTGCAGAAGTTTACGCAGCTGCCTACAAGGCGCTGGGCGTGCCGGTGTACTCCTCGGCCGTGTTCAACTTCATCCCGAAAACCGCGATGGACTTCTACCACGCCGTGGCCCGCGAAGATCACGCCACCGTGGGCAAAATCATCGACGACTTCTTCCTGCCGTATCTGGATATCCGCAACCGCAAAGCCGGTTACGCGGTGAGCATCGTCAAGGCTGGCGCGACTATTGCCGGTTACAGTGCCGGGCCTGTGCGTACGCCACTGACCGACTTGTTACCAGAAGAATACGAAGCACTGGCCGCCTTGATCGACAAGCAGGGTCCGCAGTAAGCAATCATCAAAGCCGCTGAGAAATCAGCGGCTTTTTGCGTAAAGGAATACGTTTGCCAGCTGCACCACCGTAAGCCACACCCGCAAGTCCGCCACACCCAAAGAGATTCACCCGCGTATAAAAATAATCAGTGGGAGTAGTTTTTACATGCAAGCGACCAAGCCTACGCATGTCCGTTATTTGATCTTGCTCATGTTGTTTCTGGTGACCACGATCAATTACGCCGACCGTGCCACCATCGCCATCGCAGGCTCCAGCCTGCAAAAAGACTTGGGCATTGACGCCGTCACCCTGGGTTATATCTTCTCCGCCTTTGGCTGGGCCTATGTGGCCGGGCAAATCCCCGGCGGCTGGTTGCTCGACCGGTTTGGCTCGAAAAAAGTCTACGCGTTGAGCATTTTCACCTGGTCACTGTTCACCGTGTTGCAAGGCTTTGTCGGCGAGTTCGGCATGTCCACTGCCGTGGTAGCGCTGTTTATGTTGCGCTTTCTGGTGGGGCTGGCCGAAGCGCCATCCTTTCCTGGTAATGCCCGCATTGTCGCCGCGTGGTTCCCGACCGCAGAGCGCGGCACCGCGTCCGCCATTTTCAACTCGGCGCAGTACTTTGCCACTGTACTGTTCGCGCCCCTGATGGGCTGGATCGTCTACTCCTTCGGTTGGGAACATGTGTTTATCGTGATGGGGATGTTCGGCATCGTCTTCTCGGGTATCTGGTTGAAAGTTATCTACAGCCCGCGTGAACACCCACGTATCAACGAGGCCGAGTTCAAGCATATTGCGGAAAACGGCGGCATGGTCGACATGGACCAGAAAGGCAAAAAAGCTGACGGTCCAAAGTGGGATTACATACGCCAACTGCTGACCAATCGCATGATGCTGGGCGTTTATCTGGGCCAGTACTGCATCAACGGCATCACCTATTTCTTCCTGACCTGGTTCCCGGTGTATCTGGTGCAAGAGCGTGGCATGACCATTCTCAAAGCCGGCTTCATTGCCTCATTGCCGGCCATCTGCGGGTTTGTCGGCGGCGTACTGGGCGGGGTGATTTCCGATTACCTGCTGCGCAAAGGCCATTCGCTGACCTTCGCCCGCAAGGCGCCAATCATCGCTGGCCTGTTGGTGTCGAGCAGCATTGTGGCGTGCAACTACGTGGACATTGAGTGGATGGTCGTAGGTTTCATGGCCTTGGCGTTCTTCGGCAAAGGGGTTGGCGCGCTGGGTTGGGCGGTGGTGTCGGACACCTCGCCCAAGCAGATTGCCGGCCTGAGTGGTGGCTTGTTCAACATGTTTGGCAATATCGCTTCGATCACCACCCCGATTGTCATTGGTTACATCATCAGCGCAACCGGATCGTTCAAGTGGGCGCTGGTCTTCGTGGGCTGCAATGCATTGGTCGCCGTGTTCAGTTACCTGGTCATCGTCGGTCCGATCAAACGCGTAGTCCTCAAAGAACCACCGGCCAGCGGTCCAACAATCGTTGAGCTTTCACCTGCCCATAGTTAAGGAACGGCGCCATGACGTTGATTGAACATTCCGACTCACCGCGCTCGATCCGCTTGCACCCGCGCGACAACGTGGCCGTGGTAGTCAATGACCAAGGCGTGCCTGCCGGCACGGTGTTCGCCGATGGTCTGGTGACACTGGATTTCGTGCCCCAAAGCCACAAAGTCACCCTTGTGGACATCCCGCAAGGCGGCGAGGTTATTCGTTACGGCCAGACCATCGGCTACGCCTTGCAAGCCATTGAGCGAGGCCGTTGGGTCAATGAAGACCAACTGCGAATGCCCACTGCTCCGCCCCTGGACAGCCTGCCCATGGCCACCGAGGTGCCTGAGGCCGCGTCGCCGCTGGAGGGTTATACCTTCGAGGGGTTTCGCAATGCGGATGGCACCGTCGGTACGCGCAACATTCTGGGCATCACCACCACCGTTCAGTGCGTGACCGGGGTGCTCGATCACGCGGTCAAGCGCATCAAGGATGAACTGCTGCCGCGCTACCCCCACGTCGATGACGTAGTGGCGCTGACTCACAGTTATGGCTGTGGTGTCGCCATCACGGCGGCCGATGCTTACATCCCGATCCGTACAGTGCGCAATCTGGCGCGCAACCCCAATTTGGGGGGGGAAGCGCTGGTGATCGGTCTGGGCTGCGAAAAACTGCAGGCCGGGCAGGTCATGCACGAAAACGATCCCTCGGTGGATTTGAGCGACCCTTGGATGTACCGCTTGCAAGATTCCAGTCATGGATTTACCGAGATGATCGAGCAGATCATGGCGCTGGCTGAAGTGCGCTTGAAAAAACTCGACCAGCGCCGCCGCGAAACTGTGCCCGCATCCGAGCTGATTTTGGGCATGCAATGTGGTGGCAGCGATGCCTTTTCAGGTATCACCGCCAATCCGGCGCTCGGTTATGCCTCAGACTTGCTGCTGCGGGCGGGGGCTACGGTGATGTTCTCCGAAGTCACCGAAGTGCGCGATGCCATCTACTTGCTGACCTCGCGGGCAGAAACCCAGACCGTCGCCCAGGAACTGGTGCGTGAAATGGACTGGTACGACCGCTACCTGGCCAAGGGCGAAGCAGACCGCAGCGCCAATACCACACCGGGCAACAAGAAAGGCGGCTTGTCGAACATCGTTGAGAAGTCGTTGGGCTCCATCGTCAAATCCGGCAGCAGCGCAATCAACGGCGTGCTCGGCCCTGGTGAGCGGGTCACCCGCAAGGGCCTGATTTTTTGCGCAACGCCGGCCAGCGATTTCGTCTGTGGCACCTTGCAACTGGCGGCCGGGATGAACCTGCATGTGTTTACCACAGGCCGCGGTACGCCCTATGGGCTGGCGATGGCGCCAGTGGTGAAGGTCTCGACCCGTACCGAACTGGCGCGACGCTGGCCCGACTTGATCGACATCGATGCCGGACGTATTGCCACGGGACGGGCCTCAATCGAAGACCTCGGCTGGGAACTGTTCCATTACTACCTGGACGTGGCCAGCGGCAAAAAACACACCTGGGCCGAACAGCACAAACTGCACAATGACATAACCCTGTTCAACCCGGCGCCGATTACCTGAGTGGACCCAGGCCCGTAGCAGCTGCCGAAGGCTGCGTTCGATTGCGCAGCGATCGTAAAACTGAAAACTCGGTACAACCGACCTACCGAGCTTCCTGGATTTGCGACGACTGCGTCGTCGAACGCAGCCTTCGGCAGCTGCTACGTGAGAGAAGCCGTTTTACTTCGCCGTAATCACCGACAGTTTGGTGATGCCCGCCCGTTCAATCGAGGCCATGGCGCGGGCCACTTCGCCGTAGTTCACGCCGTTGTCTGCCTGTAGTTGCACACGCACTTCAGGGTCTTTGGCTTTGGCCGATTTAAGGTTGAACTCCAGCACGTCCGGCTGCACTTCGTCCTTGTTGATGAACACTTTGCCCGTGTCGTCGATGCTCACCACCAACGGGTCTTTTTGCTCCACCGGGGCTACCGATTCGGTCTTGGGCAGGTTGATCGGGATCGAGTTGGTCAGCAGGGGCGCAGTGACGATAAACACCACCAGCAGCACCAACATCACGTCAACGAGTGGCGTGACGTTGATTTCGCTCATCACTTCATCGCTGTCTTGCGTCGAGAAAGCCATATCAGGAAGCCTCTTTGACGTTTTGACCGGCGCCGGTGGTCGCAGGCTTGTTCAACACCGGGTGCAACAGCACGCGGAATGCATTCTTTTGCGCAAGGCTGTAGAAGTCGTGGGCGAAGTCATCCAGGTCAGCGGCGGTCAGTTTCAGACGGCGCAGAAAGTAGTTGTAAACCAGTACGGCAGGCACGGCGACGGCAATACCGACCCCCGTGGCCACCAGTGCCGCACCAATCGGCCCGGCCACGGTTTCGAGGCTGGCGGAACCTGCGGCACTGATGCCTTTAAGCGCCGACATGATGCCCCACACCGTGCCGAACAGGCCGATAAAAGGCGAGGTGCTGCCGATACTGGCCAGGATTGCCAGGCCAGTTTCCAGCGAGCGGCGTTCGCGCACGATTTGCTGACGCAGTGAGCGTTCGAGGCGGTCTTGATGGTTGATCGAGTGGCTCAAATCGGTGGCGTGAGTGCTTTCACCTACTTGTATGGCTGCATAGCCCGCTTGGGCGACGCGGGCTGCTGCACCGGGCGACTGGTTGGCGAGCTCGGCGGCCGAGTCCAGGCTGGTGGCCCCCCAGAATTGTTTAAGAAAGCGTTTGTCCTGACGTTTCAGGCGGTTGAACTGCACGCCCTTGAGCAGGGCCAAGCCCCACGTGGCGACGGAGAAAATAATCAGCAGCCAGATGACCGCATGTTCGATGGATTCAAAAGGGGACGCGATCAGGTTCATGGTGTGGCTCTCCAACAAGGCATTGAGTCGTGTGTAGCGATGCGCCTTTTGTCAGGTAGCCCGCAGGATTCGATAGGGGTGTAATCAGTTGATCTTGAAGTCGATGGGCACGCTCACCCAGCCGTCCTGGGCCACATCACCCTGTTTGGCCGGGACAAAACTCCAGCGTTTGACAGCGGCCAGTGCGGCGTCATCCAGCGGGGTGCGACCGCTGCTTTTCTGGATCTGGATTTCGCCCGGTTTGCCACTCGCCAGCACGTGTATACGCAGCAGTACCGTGCCCTCCCAGCCGCGACGCATGGCCAGCGACGGATATTCCGGCGCCGGGTTGTGTAAGTAGCCGGCGTTGGCGGAGGCAGGGGTCACCGGTTTGGGCGCAGCGGGAGCGGGGGGCGCGGGTGCAGCAACGGGCGGCGCGGGCGGCGCTGGAGGTTGCTTGACCGGTTTGGCCACGGGTTTGGCCACCGGCTTGATGACCGGCTTGGGCTTGGGCTTGGGTTTGGGTTTGGGAGTCGGTTTGGCGGCCAGTTCATCGACGACAGGCGGCGGTGGCTCCACGACTGGCTGTACCACAGGTTCAGGCGGCGGGGGCGGTGTTTCAATTACCGGCGCTGGCGCGGAAAACTCGATGGTCATCGGTGGCACTTCCGGCGGCACGATGGGCAACACGGTGGCCGGTGACTGGCTTACCCAATAAATCACCGCGCCGTGCAGTGCTATGGCAAACAGCCCCAGCAACACGGCCTCGCGACGGCTCAAAATCCGCTTGGGTGCGCTTTGCAGGCGTAACAGCGCCAGCGGTCCGCGATAGATCTGCCCCAGATCGACCAACTCGCCGATCGGTGCCTGGCGCCACAACGCCTGCGGCACAGCGCCTGCGGTTTGGACATTACCCATTGAATGACTCCACAGTGAAGGTCGTTTAATGGGTCAGAGCAATAAGTGTGCCCGCACCTGCTGTAGCCGCTGCCGCAGGCTGCGTCCGGCGGCGAAGCCGTCGTAAATTCAGCGACTTGAAGGGCTGCGTCGCGCGCGTCGGGGCAGGTTTTGCGATTGCTACGCAATCGGACGCAGCCTGCGGCAGCTGCTACGAATCAGCAGCATTGCTGCTGCGCTGTTGCTGGGCCAACACTTGCGCCGCCTCGATTAGCAGTGGTGTCTCAGGGAATGAGATGGCAATATGCTACCCCGTTTTGAGCACCCCCTCTTTTCCAACGCTCACTGCCGCCATTCTGACAAGGACTCGTTGGATGCTCGTTGCACTCGTCGTCTTGAACGCGATCTATCTGATTTGCAGCCTGTTGTTCAACGCAGAACTGTTGAATATGGCCGGGGCCGACATCCCTCTCAAACAACTCGAAGCACTGGAACTCTTCAGCCAACTGTTGGCCTCGACCAGTATGTGCTTGCTCGTTTGGCGCCTGTGCTACCACCGTTTCAAAGACAAAGGCCGGGTGTTGTGGGTCTGGCTGGCCGCCTCGACGCTGATCGTCACGCCTGCCACCTGGTGGTTCCAGGGCGCTGCGCCGGACTGGATTGCAGAGCAATTCCCAGGCGCGTTACGGGTCAGCAGCTTGTACGCCTACGTGACTAAAAAAGGGCTGCTTTACGACTCGCTGACTATTCAGGGGTTGCCCTATAAAGCGTACAAGGATCGGGGCGAGGGCAAAGCCTTTATCGCCAACCTTGGCGTGCTGATGAGCGTGCAGGGTTCTTATGTAGAACGTATCGACAGGAATTTTCAGGGTTTTGCCGCCGCCGTTTTTCGGGGCTATACCGTGCGAAATGGTGAGGCGTTGTACGAGCGCCTGACAGAAAACGCTGTCCCTTCGGCCGAGGACATCATACGGGCCTACGCAAAACTTGAAGGCCTGCGCGCCGCTGGGATAGGTGGCAACGACCACAAGCCGATCCCCTGGCCGCGTGCAGGGCGCGATCTGGGCTACACGCCGTCCCTTGACGAATACGCCCGCTCTATCCAGCCGGGTATCCGCAGTCGCGACGCGTTGATGGCCACCCCCGAAATTCGCCATATGGCCCAAACCACATTGGGCCCGCTGTATGTGAAGGGGATGAACCTGTTCGCCACCCGCGAGCAATTTCAGGGTTACCTGCCCGCCATTGCCGACAACATGGCCGTTGATGTCGCCCACACCGACATCAAGGGGCTGGAAGGCCTAAATGTGGTCAAAAACATGTGGTTCATCCCCTTTTCTTTATTGAGCGGCTTGTTCTTCGGCGCCATCAGTCTGGTGGTCTTGATCATCTCCAGTATTGAAGCCTTGAGACCGCTGCGTCGCCGTATCCGCTTTGTGCGACCCCTGGCTATAGCCGTGATTGTCGTTGTGCCGCTGGCGCTCAGCAACGGCATCGTCGACTCCGCGGGTTACCGCGATGCCTTCAGAAGTCAGGGGCGGCAACCGGTGTTGGTGGCTTCGGTATTCGACTGGGCCATGACCTCGCAAGCCATGCTTTACAACCTTACAAAACCTCTGCTGAGAGCGGAGTGATGCGACACACAAGGGAGAGTCACCGTGCGTAAAAAGTTCATCGTATCCATGCTCGCTGTAGCGATTGCGACCAGCTCTGGCTGCGCCCAAATGGGCAATATCAACAAGCAGCAATACGGCACCGCCATCGGCGCTGTTGCGGGCGCTGTCGCCGGATCGTTTATCGGCAGTGGCAACGGCAAAATCATTGCGGTGCTGCTGACCACAACCCTCGGTAGTTTGATCGGCAACAAGATCGGCGCCATGCTCGATGAACAAGACAAGCAAGCCCTGGCACTGCGCACTCAACAAGCGTTGAACCAGTCCACTACGGCGTCTGCACAGCCAGTGAAGTGGACCTCTGCGCACTCCGGTGCGACGGCCGAAATCGTGCAGGGTAAAGAGTTCACCCAGAGCAAAACGGTTGAAGTGAAGCGCGCGCCGAAGATCGCAGCGGTGCCTTCGCTGCAATTGATCAACGAGCCGTACATGACCAAAAGCAGCTCCAACGTGCGCTCGGCTCCCAACAAGAATGCCAGCAAGGTCGGTGGCCTCAAGCCCGGCACCGAGTTCACGGCCGTGGGTTCGACGGGCGACTGGATTCTGGTAGGGCGCAAGGGCGTGACCGTGGGTTACGTGCACAAGGATCTGGTGCAACCGTCCTCGGTGGCTCTGGCCAAAAACATCAAACCGGCGGTCAACCTCGACGACATGAACGTCTCAGCCGACAAAGAAACCAAAGCGTTCGACCTGGACGCTATCCCGTCGCTGCAAACCCAGCAAGTGGTCGCAGAGACCTCGTGCCGCCCGGTGACCGTCAGCCTCAAAGCGGCCAACGGTGACAACGAGCAAGAGAACAACACGTTCTGCAAACAAGCCAACGGCACCTGGGAACTCATTTAAGGACCCCCATGAAGAACCATGCACTCGCTCTCGCAGTGGTGAGTGCTTGCGGCCTTGTGCCTCAAGCGTACTCACATGAATTAGCGTACTCCAAGTCTGAACAGATCCACGTGTTGGTAGAAGGGGACGCGACCAACTGGTGCAAGCCTGAAATCGCCATCACCATGCAACGTCCCGTTTGGGATGATCAGAAACCCTTGAACGGCCTGCTCAGCAAGCTGCCCTTTATCCTTGGGCAAGAATGCCCGAGCGCCAAGGTCAGCTGGAAAGCCGTCGATGCCAAGGGGGCGGTATACGCCACAGGCGTCGGCACGGCGACCCAGATGGGCCTCGCGACCTTGACTGCAGCCCCAGCGGTGGTTGAAGCGCCGGTTGCCGCGCCAGTTGCGGCTGAAACGCCAGCACCCGCACCCGTGGTTGCGCCAGTTGTTGCGCAAGCACCGGCCCCTGTTGCTGCGCCGGTTGCAGCACCAGCACCGGCTCAGGTCGCTGCACCGGTTGTTGTCGATGCGCCAGCACCGGTTGTTGCCGCCCCTGTTGCACAAGCGCCAGCAGCAGTAGCGCCCCCGGTTGTCGCTCAAGCCCCAGCTCCTGTTGCCGCCCCAGCACCGATCCCGGCACCTGTGGTCACACCGGTCAGCATCGAGCCTGCCGTTGTCGCGCCACAAGCGCCAAAAGCGGCAATTGCCGCTGCCCCCACGGCTGATTTCGGCCGCTCGCTGGTTGTGGGCAACAAAAACCTGATGACGATCACTGACGGCGCAGGCTGCAAGTGGCTGCTCAGTAAAACCGCCATGGATTCCAGCGACCCGAGTATCGCGTTCGCCTCGTCACCGGCCATGCCCTGCGCAGCCTCCGGGTACGCCGAAGGTGAGTTCGACAAGGTGCGTTGGTCGATCCCCAACACCTATCGCGGCGACTCCTGGAACCGTGCCTACGTCCACCCGAGCGGCCTGATGTTCAGTCAGTCGACGGCCCCTGTGGTCAAGGGCAAGGCGCTGTCGTACCTGAGCCCCAATGCCGATCAAGCCTTGTTCGAGTTAGGTGAAATCCCGGCCCGCAGCATGAAGGTCTACTTGGCGTTTGATCGCTCGCGCTACCGCGTGCTGACACCGTTCAACAGCGACCCGTATTACGTGGCGGTCACCACGAACGAAGCGTTTGCCCTGGACCCGGTTCAGTACAAACAGGCCGTGACTGAGATTTTTCAGCTGATCAAAACCCTCTCGCCGACCACCGCGCGGGTTAACAACCTGTTTATCGCCAAGAACCTGGACACGCTCTACCCAGAGGGTTACAGCTCCAGCGACGACCTGAAAATCGTGCGCACGCGCATGGGTGAAAACCGTGGTGAGTTCTATTTTGATGTACGCGAAGGCACCAATTTCAGCCAGCGCCGTGAAGAGTTGCGCGTGCGCGAAGCCCGTCGTCAGCTGGAGCAACAAGCCCGCTTGCACGCCCGCATTCTGGAGCGCTACGAGCAGCTGAAAAACGGCATGAAGGCGTTTGAAGGTCGCGAGACGGAAGCGCTGGCGCAAATGGCCGGTATCAAAGTGGCGTTCCCGGCACCGATGGTGCTGCTCAACCCGTCGAGCTCAAAATCCGCTGAGCCGATGATGATCCACGTCACCGGTAAACGTGGCGATTTCTATGACATCGACTTTCCGCGCAAAGGCCGCGTGCAGGCTGAGACCGATCTGGAAGAACAGTGGTACGTGCTCTATGCCGCCAACATGACGCCTTACGTGCCGCTGGTGGATGGCCGTGCCATTCCGACCTACCGCGTGTACTCGGCGGGCATCCCCGAGGCGTGCGCACAGGATCACTGCGCCGACCGTGTGTCCTTCGGCGTAGTGCTGGCCAAGGAGTTTCCAAATGCCGGAATCGACTTTAGCTGGACCCCTGACGTGTCCCAGCAGTTTGTGAATGCCTGGCAGCAAGCATCTGCCCAAGTTGAGGCCTCGTCCCTATGAAAGCGCTGAACAAGAAACAAACGATCATCGCCGTGGCAGCCGCCGTCGTGGTGGTCTTCGGGGTGACGGCGTCGATGATGTCGAGCGCCGGTAAAAAGAAAACACTGGGTTACTACGAAGACCTGAAAGAGCAGTTCTTCCTTACGGATGTGCTCAACGAGGGGGATGTTTCCTACTCCATCTTCTCCGGCAACCTCACCGTGGACGAGCCTGAAATCCGCCTGGTCGCGGCGCAAACCAACGGCGCGCAAGGCTTTCTCAAAGGCATGCTGTCGTTGCTGGGCGGTGCCAACGGTGCGTCCAATGAAACCGGGCTGTCAGCGTGGTCGCGTTACCTGCTCAACGCCAGCACCGGCGGTGGCAATGCGGGTGGCGTTTACCTGAAGGCTGACTCTCTGAAAATCAGCCGCTCCGGTGACAGTAAGGATGGCGAAATTCGCGTCCAGCTCAAAGGTCTGGACATGGCCAACCCGTACATCTCTCACGCGGGTTCCGAAGTGGTGCTGGTTTCGGAAGTGGCGGATGAAATTCAGCCGCGTGCCGAACTGGACGCCAATGGTCGAGTGGTCAACTCCAACTACTCGTGGGGCAGCAACATTGTGTCTCGCCTGCCTTTTGCAGGTGCGTTCCTGAGCACCGCGACGGGCGATGTCGGGGTCAAGGTTGACCTGGACTTCACCCTCAAACGCTCGGACGACGGTGAAGGCTCGATGAAGTTTGTCGTGGTGCACCGCAATGATGGCAGCGAAACCGGTCGCATCACTCGCACCGCTGAATTTGCCACCCTGCCGCCTCTCGATGACGTGCAGGAATTGCTCAAAGGTGCCTACAGCGGCTTCATCATGGGCGCCTACAGCACGTCCATGGGGCAGTCGGTGCTGGCTGATGCAGCCGCAAACTTTGCCCGCAAAGCCAAAGTGGCCAACTACTCGTTGACCTACAAAGGTTTTGATCAGCTGGAAGATGGCTTCAAGGAATACCAGAGCGCAACCAAGCGTCAGGACTTCGAAGGTTACTGTGAACAAACAGGGCTTTCTGACTACCAGAACGACTTCGGTGCCAAGGCGAAAAAGCACAACGACTCCGAGTGCGGAATCGCCCAGAAACTGGTCAGCGAAGGCAAGTTCACTGAGGACTACACCTTCAAGGAGGACAAGTCCTTGTTCGCCGGGCTGTTTGTGAGCAAAAGCTACACCCTGGAAACCAACTGATCGTCAACATCTGAAGCCCGGCCTGCCGGGCTTCAGCCCCCGCTTTCTACCTGCCCCCGGCGTCTTGTTCGCCGCCTCGCCTGCTAAATGTAAATCTTGTGTCTATGCTCCACCGCACGGTGGATTCCGGCCGTCGGTAATAACGCGTTTTCTGCAATAAGAGTCGTATGAATTCATCTCACAGGAGTGTTCTCGATGAAGTTCAGTTCTCACGTATTGGTCTTGGCGTTAAGTTTCAACAGTGTGCTGGCCTTCGCTGAAGAGGCACCCAAAGAGGCTCCGAAAGACGCGAGCGAACAAACCCGACAAGCCAACGCCGCGGTGTATAAAGAGTTACCGTTTGCGGATAAACAAGACTTCGAGGACGCCAAAAAAGGCTTTATCGAAACGCTAGTGCCGATGACCATCAAAGATGCCAAAGGCCAGACCGCGTGGGACTTGACCAGCTATGACTTCATCAAGGGCGAAGCGCCTGACACGGTGAACCCCAGCCTGTGGCGCATTGCTGAACTGAACTTGAATAACGGTCTGTTCAAAGTGACCGACAAGGTCTACCAGATTCGTGGTTTCGACCTCTCCAACATGACCATTATCGAATCGGACAATGGCCTGATCGTTATCGACCCGCTGGTCACGGCCGAAGTGGCCAAAGCCGGCCTCGACCTTTACTACAAAAACCGTCCCAAGAAACCCGTGAAGGCGGTGATCTACACCCACAGTCATGCCGACCACTATGGCGGTGTCAAAGGCATCGTCAGCGAAGACGACGTGAAGTCCGGCAAGGTCAAGATCATTGCCCCAGAAGGGTTCCTGGAAGAGGCCGTGAGCGAGAACGTGCTGGCTGGCAACGCCATGAGCCGACGCACGCTTTACCAGTACGGCGCCTTGTTGCCGCGCAGTGCGCGCGGCCAATTGGATGCGGGGCTGGGCAAGACCACGTCAATGGGCTCGTTCACACTCATTCCTCCGACCGACACCGTTTCCAAGACCGGTGAGAAGCTCACCGTCGATGGTGTCGAGATGGAATTCCAGATGGCGCCGGGCACCGAAGCCCCGTCAGAAATGCTCATCTGGTTCCCGCAGTTCAAGATGCTCAACACTGCTGAAGATGCCACCCACACCCTGCATAACCTCTACACCTTGCGCGGCGCCCAAGTGCGCAACGCGGCTAACTGGTGGAAAACCCTCAATGAGGCGATCAACACCCACGGCGACCAGGTGGAAGTGGTCATTGCCCAGCACCACTGGCCAATGTGGGGGCAGGAACGCATCGTCAGTTTCCTGGGTGATCAGCGCGACACGTTCAAGTACATCCATGATCAGTCGCTGAACATGGCGAACAAAGGGCTGACCATGAACGAAATTGCCGAGCAACTGCAATTGCCGGACAGCACGGGCAAGCAGTGGCACGACCGGGGCTATTACGGTTCGGTGAACCATAACGCCAAGGCCGTCTACCAGCGTTACCTGGGCTGGTACGACAGCAACCCGGCCAACCTGCATCCTTTGCCTCCGGTAGAAGCTGGCAAGAAGTACGTCGAGTATATGGGCGGTGCCGATGCGATTATCGCCAAGGCCAAGGAGTCGATTGCTCAAGGTGATTACCGCTGGGCGGCCGAGGTACTCAAGCATGTGGTATTTGCTGACCCGACCAACCAGACAGCACGCAACCTGCAAGCCGATGCGTTCGAGCAACTGGGCTACCAGACCGAAAACCCGACCTGGCGTAACGAGTATCTGATGGGTGCTTACGAGCTGCGTAACGGCGTGCCAGATGTGAAGGGCATCTCCACCTCAAGCGCCGACATGGTGGCGGCCATGAGTCCTGACCTGATGCTCGATTACCTGGGTGTGCGCCTTAATGGCCCCAAAGCGATCGGCAAACACCTGTTGCTGAACTGGAAGCAGCCTGAGGGCGAGAACTACGCGATAGAGCTGCGTAACGGCGTGGTGATTTACACCAAAGACAAAGTCTTCGATAAGCCGGATGCCACCCTCACCGTAGGCAAAGAAGGATTTGCGGGGCTGATGATGGGCGGGGCGACACTGGACAAGGAAATCGAAGCGGGCAAGGCGAAAGTGGATGGCGACCCGGAAAAAGTCAAAGAACTGCTGGGGTTGCTGGATACCTTCCCGACCATGTTCAACATCGTCACTCCCTGAGACTGACTGAAACCCCGGCAACCGTTGCCGGGGTTTGCTCATACACGCACTGGGGAGACGCACAATGGGCCTTCGCTCGCGCACGTGCAGCGCTACGCTGCTTGGCTTTACCGTAGGTTTGTCATCCGTCGCAGTCCATGCGGACAACGCCCGCGACTGGCAAAACCTGCCGACTGACCTGAACATGATTTTTGGTTATTACAACCGGATCGACTCCAACACACCGATAGACACCTCGCTGCCCATCGATGGGTTATCGCTCAAGGGCGACCTTTACCTTCTGCGTTATGCCCGCTCGTTTGCGGTTGATGGCCGTAACTCAGCGATTCAAATCATTCAGCCATACGCGGATGTCAGTGCTTCCTTTGACAATGCCCGGTTCTTCGACGGCACCAAGCATAACGGTGGAACCGGCGACACTCAGGTCGTGCTGGTGCATAACGTGTTCGGTGGGCCTGCGCTGAGCCAAGAACAATTTGCCAACTGGCAGCCAGAGACGTTTCTGACGGGCGCATTGTGGGTGACGACCCCCACCGGCGATTACGACAAAAATCGGGTCATCAATATTGGTGCGAATCGGTGGGTGTTTAAGCCTGAACTGGCGTTCGGCACACCCATTGGTCCCACGTGGCTAGAGCTAAACACCTACGTGTCGCTGTATGGCGACAACGACGACTATTTGGGTGATAACAAACTGGAACAGAAGGCGCTGTATGCCATTGAAGGCCACTACAGCTACACCTTCAATCGGGCGCTGTGGGCCTCGCTGGACACCACCTACAGCACGGGGGGTGAAACCAAAATCAACGGCGTCAACCAAAACAACAAACAGGAGAACACGCTCGTGGGCGCTACCTTGGGCTTTATGTTGTCGCCCCAGTTCGGCGGGTTGATTGCCTACTCCGATACGGTGGCTGAGCGCAGCGGTTCGCCTGATGTGAATACCTGGACGCTTCGAATGCAATACGTGTGGTGAAGGGCTGTTGGTTGGGCAACAGTTGCCAGGCAAACTGTTCACCAACCAACACCTGACGCGTTTAATTGATTGATAACTGATTGATTTTAAAGGGATAAATAGTCTGGCACGGTTACTGCTCCAGTCTGTTCAAACATGACTGAAGTGAGTACGCACATGAGCCAGACCCCCATCAAGTTTGCTTACTGGGTGCCCAACGTCAGCGGCGGTCTTGTGGTCAGCAAGATTGAACAGCGCACCCATTGGGACATTGACTACAACCGCAAGCTGGCGCAAATCGCCGAACACGCCGGCTTTGAATACGCCTTGTCGCAGATCCGTTTTACAGCCGGCTACGGCGCAGACAACCAGCATGAGTCAGTGACCATCAGTCATGCCTTACTGGCTGCCACAGAAAAGCTCAAAGTCATTGCCGCGATCTTGCCCGGCCCCTGGAGCCCGGTGCTGGCGGCCAAACAGTTGGCATCCATCGACCAGTTCACCAACGGGCGCATCGCGGTCAACATCGTATCGGGGTGGTTCAAAAGCGAGTTTCGCGCCATCGGTGAACCCTGGCTCGACCATGACGAGCGTTATCGTCGTTCCGAAGAATTCATCCGGGCCCTCAAAGGTATCTGGACTCAGGATAACTTCAGTTTCTACGGCGACTTCTACCGGTTTCACGACTACACCCTCAAGCCCAAACCCCTGCAACAGCCACACCCGGAAATATTCCAGGGCGGCAGCTCGCGAGCGGCGCGGGACATGGCGTCGCGCGTTTCCGACTGGTACTTCACCAATGGCAACAGCCTAGAAGGCATCAAGGCCCAGATCGACGACATTCGCGCCAAAGCGGCCCTCAATGGTCACTCTGTCAAAGTGGGCGTCAACGCGTTCGTCATTGCCCGTGAAACCGAGGCAGAGGCGCAGGCAGTGCTGGAAGAGATCATTGCCAAGGCCGACTTTGACGCCGTGAATGGCTTTAGTCGCGAAGTGAAAAGCGCCGGCGCTGCCAGCCCTGAAGGTGAAGGTAACTGGGCCAAGTCGACGTTTGAAGATCTGGTTCAGTACAACGATGGCTTCAAGACCAACCTGATTGGAACCCCCCAACAAATTGCAGAACGCATCGTGGCGCTCAAAGCGGTAGGGGTTGATCTGGTGCTCAGTGGCTTTCTGCATTGCCAGGAAGAAGTCGAATACTTTGGCCGCAGAGTGTTGCCGCTGGTGCGTGAACTGGAGGTGCAGGCTGTGGCTACGAAGGAAGAGGCCGCACAGGCATAAGGGGGACACGGCAAGGCCGTAGGTTCTGGCAGCCCATAACGTCCCCTCCTGTTTTTTACAATGAGGGGGCGTTAGAGCATCAATGGCCGCCGTTAGACTGTGCCCTCGGCGGCTCAGCGTGATCAGGCGGTCTGAACGACGGGTTTCTTGCTGGGCAGCGCGTCTAACGCGTTACGTGCCTTGAAAAGGTTTTTCGTCACCAGCCAGGCCAAACCCGCGGCGAAACCTACCCAAACGGTCAAAACAGCCGCAGGGGACATAAAGCCGAAGGCGAGGACCATGGGGATCAACGCCAACACCATGCCGCACCCGAACATAATCAGTGCCACGATGATGAAGGCGGCCAGATTTTCTTTAGTGATTCGCCCGTTAGGTTCGCGAATGGCGCACACCTTGTGCGGGCCAAACCAGCTTTTATCGCACCCAATGGCAATGTCATCACCCACGTTAATAAACGTGTCGATCAGGTTGCCTGCCTGCACATTCATGACCCGCTGGCCGCCGATTTCAATGAACTCGTAACGAGTCAGTCTTCCGTTCGTGATTCTCGCATTTCGCACGCCTATTTATTTACGCCAGATAGCAGGCCTGCGCATCTAAAATGCTGTCTGTACGCCGTTGGATGGCCAGGCCAATGCTTCCCACCGCTAATGCCAATAGACTGATGGAAATTCCCGACACCACCACGGCACTCCATCCTTGCCATTGATACAACTGTGAACCGAGTATCGAACCCAGTGCTCCGCCGATGAAATAACACGTGATGTACCCCGCGTTCAGGCGATTGCGCGCCTGCGGTTGGAGCGCATATACGGCGTTCTGGTTGCTGACATGAACGAGTTGTACAGCCAGATCCAGGATCACCACCCCAACAAGCAAGGCAATCAACGATTGCTCGGCCCATACCAGGGGTATCCATGCCAAAAGCAATGCCGCCAAGCCAATTAATGTCGCAAGGTAACCTTTGCCTCGATCAGCCAGGCGCCCACCGAGCGATGCAGCAAAAGCGCCCACTGCGCCCACCAATCCGAATAGGCCGATCGTTGCATCGGAAAATTCATAAGGCTCGTTCGCCAGCAAAAATGCCAATGGCGTCCAGAACAGGGCGAACAGGCAAAAGCTCATCATCCCCAGTAGGGCACGCAAGCGCAGCACGGGTTCTTCGACGAGCAATTGCAGTACCGACGCCAGCAGTTGCGGGTAATCCATTCCGACAGACCCCCGCCGCTGTGGTAATGCCTGCCACAGCCATATTGCGCTGATAAGCATTAAGACACTTGCCAGCAGGTAGATGCTGCGCCAGCCAGCAATGGCCGAAAGGCTGCCGGACACCGCGCGCGCAAGCAATATGCCGAGCAATAAGCCGCTCATCAGTGTGCCTACTACGCGTCCGCGATGCTCAGGCTCGGCCATGCTTGCGGCCATGGGTACCAAGACTTGTGCTGCCACTGAAAACACGCCGGTAATGGACGTGCCCAGAATTAACAATCCGACACTGGGGGCCGCCCAACTCAGTAGTAGACCCACAGCACTCAAGAGCGTCATCGCGACGACCAAGCGCCGTTGTTCAAGTAAATCACCTAGCGGTACCAGGAAAAATAATCCGGCGCCGTAGCTCAATTGCGCGGCGATAACGATTAATCCTGCATAGCCAGAGCTCAGACCAAACTCAGCCGCAATGGTATGAAGCAATGGCTGGGCATAGTAGTTGCTGGCCACGGTCAGGCCGGTCGCGGTCGCCATCAGTAGCGTCAAACCGCGACTTAATAAAGGGGGGGAGTGTAGCATAGGGATTTCCTTGAAATATTAGGCAAGGAAGTCAGTATCGATAACGGTTATTCATGACACCAATGTATTGTTCTCATCTGAACAATCTACAAAAGAGATATCGATGAATCTCAAGCAGATGCAATATGCGCTGGCCGTGGCCGAAGCGGGTAGCTTCACGTTAGCTGCCGAACGTTGCCACACGGTGCAGTCGGCGTTGAGTCACCAAGTTGCACGCTTGGAGCAGCAACTGGGTGCCAAACTATTTGAGCGAACATCGCGCAGGGTGACGTTGACACCGGCTGGCGAAGCGTTTGTGCGGAGTGCGCAACTCGCGGTGGAGGCGGCATGTCGCGTACCCCATGAGGTTGCAGCAGCCTGCGGAGAGGTGCGAGGAAACCTATCGATCGGAACCATTTCGTCGTTGACCGCCCTCCATCTAGTCGATTTTTTGGGGCAGTTTCATCAGCGATACCAGCACGTTGATATCCGATTGTGTGTCGCCCAAAGCGAGAGACTTCTAGATGATGTGCGACAGCGTCGTCTGGATATTGCTTTTGTCGGTTTCTGGCCAGGTGAACGCTTGGAAGGCGTGCAGTGGCGTTTACTGGCAGAGGAAGAGTTAGCCGTGGTTGTGCCGGCAGGTCATACGCTGGCGTCGCGAACACTGGTGTCGCTGGCTCAACTGGTCGATCAGCCTTTGGTCGATTTCCCTGCGGGCAGCAGTGCACGTCGTCAAACCGACGAAGCCTTTTCTGCGAAGGGTCTCAACCACCGCGTGCAGTTCGAGGTCGACAGCATGGATTTGATGGAGAGGTTCGTCCGAGGCGGCCTTGCCATTGGCTTGGTACCTACCAGAGTTGCGCAAGGGTTTCATGAGCTCGTCACGATTGCGGTGAGCGACGCTCCTATGCGACGAGTCTATGCAATATGGTCCACGTCCCCGACGCCTGCCGCCCAAGCATTTATCGAGAGTGCATTACCTGCATTCAATGCCCGGGAGGTATCCCCTCTAACGGTGTGATATCCGGGTGGTCGTCGTTGCGGATTTGATCCAGTTGTTCGTCCGTAAACTTTGTTCACAGTTCCGGGGCGGCTTCGCCGGCAGGTATGAAGTCTCAAAGATCGCAATTTCCTGCCGCAGTGTCCAAGTGCGGATGCAGGGTTTTGAAGACATCGATTTGCATTGCGCAGAACACCGTCCGGTCGCTGATAGTTAACTCATCTTCCGGCACGACGTTCAGTCAGCACTGCGGCGGTTGGAAGCTAGTCCCCTCATAATGTAAGTAACAAGGCAGTGCGTGCCTCTGGGCGCTCTTAGAGATATAGAGCGGTTATCAGCGCACCTGTACGTCGTGCATAGCAATTTGAGGGTCAGACAAACCTGGCTAAAAGTGTGCCTCGGCCCTGGCAGAACGTGGACTTTCCTTGATGACAGCTAACTCAAACTCAGTCATGAACGAAGTATCTTGGAAAAGGGGATGCGCGTCAGTCATTCATCAGCCAGGGGCGCAACTCCTTGAGGTTGGTTGCCACGATTTGCTGCGCCTCGGGGTTAGTTGCCTGGTTCCTTGGATCGATCTGATAGCGTTGCAATACATACTTCACAAGCGCTCTACGACTGGGCACCACCAGTTGGCCATCTGTCATACCAAAATCGGTTTCGATGATTGACTTCTGCGCCGAGTTCAGCCGCCCATCGGCTGCAAAAATGACGGAAATCTCGGTATTCCAGTCTTCATCCAATTCACGAGTGTTCTGCGATTCTTCGAGCAAGTCCGGCTGCCCCCGCAAGCGGCTGAGAACAAAATCGCGATATTGACCGTTCTTCTCGCAATACGCCCGCACGTGCCAGCGCATCCCGGTATAGACCAATGTATGAGGGGCTATCAGGCGGACCTCCACATTTGGAGTGTTCAGCGACACATACTCGGTTTCCAGGCGCAGGCCATCGCGACAGGCCTTGAGCAATGGGCGCAGGATTTCTGGTCGAATCGGGCGATCCGGAACCTCCAGCACCTTTGTGTGGGCGTAGGCCAGAGCGAGCCCATCAATATGCGGGGCCCGTTCATTGTTCTGGTACAACAGGTGTAAATAAGCGCTGGCACTGTCATCAATGAACAGCGGAGCGAACGTATTACTCGGCACATAACCTTTTATTTTTTTGTCATATGTAAGATTTTTAGGCGCATGTTCTGTGATGTAGGTATTGATGTCCTTGGATGCCTGCTGACGGCTGATGCCGAAGCTCTGCATCAAATGCCCCGTGGTTAAACGGCCTTCCCACCAGGCGACCGTCTCAATTAAACGATAGCGAAGTGCCAAGTCCCAGCGTACCTGTTCGATGGACTGTTTGCGTTTCATAACCTCTCCATGTGCGCGAATACTTTACCTGTATAAGTCTACATTCTAGACCTGTCGTTAAATACTACATATCGTGTGAGCGTCTTTAAAAGAATTGAATTCACGAAAGGAAGGGGCGAAGAATATGTCCGAAGTGGTATCGACAGGGGCAATCGTAATGATGGGGGGCATCTTGCTGGTGCTCGTGCATCAGGGATTGAGAGTGCGCGAAATCTGGCAAATGGCGATCGCTTGCCGAAAAGATGCTCGCTGGGCGCGTATTTGGGAGGCAGAGAACCGAGAATTGCGTTCGACGTTACGCGCTGAAAAAGCCAACACTCAGCAGTTGCAAAAAAAGCTGATGAGATTGCAGGAGCTGATTCCGGCTGAGTGACAAGGGAGTGCATCCGCAACGGCTTGAGCGGATGCAAAACTGCTGGCACGGGGCTTTCGGTTACGTGGTAGGCGCTTTCTTGTAGCGCAACGCGCATCGCGGGCGAATCACTGAAATATGAATCGCCCGTCAATCGACCTGACGCGTTACAGGTTGCCTAAAATGCAGAAAAACCACTATAGCCTTTGAGGGGCATTGATGAATGTGGGTTCACGTTACTATTACGAGAACCACTGTTTAAGTTTTTGTTTTGCCTCTGCCACATGCGTATCTTTAATGTGGCTCGCGGTTGCGGCTAATGCTGCGCACAAAATACCAATGTCGTCGGTGAATCCTACAATTGGAGTGATGTCCGGGATGGCGTCAATTGGCGAGATGAAATATCCGAGCGCTCCATAAATAGTTGTTTTCGCCCACATTGGTGTATCTGCATCAATCGCCGCATAATACATTTTTAGGGCGGGTTCGAGGGCAGTTTCGCCTGCTGATTTCGCATATTTAGTGACCTTTTTCCAGAAAGAGTCATCCGTGAATTTTTTTTCAAATGGGTTAGTTGACACGTATGCATCACTCCTTATTGTGATTGTGCAAAATCGATTCACCAAGATTGCAAACGCTGGTATGGAAAAAACTGCTCTACACGGCTTGCTAGAACTAAGCCTTCAACGCATCATTCGTGTGGTAGTGGCATTTCGATATCGGCTATGAACGTTAAAGCTTTAGCGTACTGGCGGGAATTGTGAGTAAGATCGTTGATATCCATATTTTTAGCTCTAACTAATGCTCAAACATTGTTGGTAGCAACCAGTGCGGTTTATGAAACTGTGTAGGGCAGGATGCGTCCAATGAGAAAGTACGGCTGTTAATTCACAGCTTTCTGAGCATTGGAATTATTGGGTAATGCATATCGATTAGATCAAGTCATCGATAGTTGCAGTGGACTTAATGCAAGTAGCGGGACTGTTTTATAGCGATAAAAGTGGTAGCAATAATCAATATATTTTGGCGTCAAAAAATCGACGCGTGTTCAGGTTTTGAACCGTACGGCGGTTATTTCGACAAGCTATTGACAGTTTCTTCTTGGTCTCACATGATTTGTGGGAGTTTAGTGGCCTACAGCCATCAATCCTATTTCCATATAGTCAGATTTTCTCTAGTGTTTCGGCCTGTTCAATTGGCCTGATGGCCGTATTAGAGCGATATGCGTTCACCCCCCCTAAGGCTTAACAACAATCTAACATAGCCACTGCCAGCGGATTTTTACGACAGTATCCGCTGATACTTCAGGACAAACTAATGCTTGATAGACGAATTCTGGTCACCGGCGGTGCGGGTTTTATTGGTTCTCACCTCGTTGAAGCATTGCTAGCCAAAGGCTACAAAGTTGGTGTGCTGGATAATTTGTCGACCGGTAAGCTAGACAACCTGCCGATGGGTAACGCCAATTTAAAGTTGATTGTTGGAGATGTTGCAGACAGCGCGGTTGTCGAAGAGGCCATGCGCGATTGCAGCGCGGTCGTGCACTTGGCGGCGGTGGCCTCGGTGCAAGCATCAGTGGACGACCCGGTCGCCACCCATCAAAGCAATTTTGTGGGCACGCTCAACGTCTGCGAACACATGTCGAAAGCCGGGATCAAGCGTGTGGTTTTTGCTTCCAGCGCCGCGATTTACGGCAACAATGGTGAAGGCTCCGCAATCGACGAGGACACGCCTAAATCACCATTGACGCCCTATGCCAGCGACAAGTTGTCAAGCGAGTACTATCTGGATTTCTACCGTCGTGAGCATGGTCTTGAGCCGGTAATCCTGCGTTTTTTCAACATCTTCGGCCCGCGTCAAGATCCCTCTTCCCCGTACTCTGGCGTGATCAGCATCTTCACAGAGCGTGCGAGTTCGCAAAAGCCTGTGGTGATTTTCGGCGACGGCGAACAAACCCGTGACTTTGTTTACGTCAAAGACGTAGTAAGTATCCTGGTTCAGGCTGTAGAAGCGAGCGACCCTAAACCCGGCGCCGTGAATGTCGGGCTCAGTCGCTCTACCAGCCTCAATGACTTGATCGCTGAATTGGGAAACGTGATGGGCACGTCTATGGCAGTGACCAATCATCCGGCACGTCAGGGCGACATCCGCCATTCACGCGCCAACAATACTCGCTTGCTTGACCGCTTCACGCTTGCGGCTCCGACCTCGATTGGCGAAGGTTTAGCACAGCTTTTACGCAGTTTGTAACCCCGCTAATTTCACACTTCCAGTGTGCGGGTAGTCCCGCTTCGGTTCCTATCAAGAGTGAGTTATGGAATTTTTTTTTCGCAGGACGCGTATGCGCTCGGCCGCTAAACGGCTGTTAGCTGCATTGGCGCTGATTGTCAGCGTTCCGGCCGTACAGGCTGGATCATTACCACAACCTGCCAGCGTGGCTTTTTGGTACGCAGACCAACCTCCGATTCCCGAGTTGGCTCAATTCGACTGGTCAGTGGTCGAGCCGGGGCACATGACCCGTGACGACGTCAAAACCCTGCGCAAGTTAGGGAGCCAGCCATTCGCTTACTTGTCCGTAGGCGAATTCAGCGGCACCAAAGCAGACATTGAGCAGGCTGGCTTGAATAAGGCAGTCAGCCCCGTGCGTAATGACTCATGGGACAGCCAAGTCATGGACCTTTCGGCGCCCGCCTGGCGCGACCATTTATTCGCCGCGGCCAAGGATCTTGAGGCTCAGGGCTATAGCGGCCTGTTCCTCGATACCCTCGACAGCTTTCAGTTGCTGCCCGAGGCGTCGCGTGAGTCACAGCGTGTCGCCCTCGCGAGTTTCCTGCGTGAACTGCACCAGCGCGAACCCAAGCTGAAACTGTTTTTCAATCGAGGTTTTGAAGTGCTGCCCGATCTCGACGGGGTAGCGGCAGCGGTCGCGGTTGAGTCCATTCACGCCGGTTGGGACGCGTCCACCAAGCGCTACCGTCCAGTCTCTGAATCCGATCGTCAATGGCTCGAGACATATCTGCAACCCTTGCGTGCCAAAGGCATTCCTTTGGTAGCCATTGACTACCTGCCACCAGAACGTCGTGAAGAAGCGCGCAAGCTGGCCAAGCGTCTGCGTGAGGAAGGCTTCATCCCTTACATAGGCACGCCTGACCTGAACTCGATGGGCGTCAGCAGCATTGAAGTTCAGCCTCGCCGCATTGCACTGGTTTACGATCCGCGCGAAGGCGATCTAGCGGATAACGCCGGCCACAGTTTGCTCGGGGGGTTGCTGGAGTACCTGGGGTATCGCGTCGATTACCTGCCCACTACCAGCAACATGCCCAACTACCAGTTCAGTGGTTTGTATGCAGGTGTCGTGACCTGGATGACCAGCGGCCCGCCACAGGCCAGCTCGGCGTTCAACCGCTGGATTGGGCAGCGACTCGACGAACACGTTCCGGTGGTGTTCTTCGGCGGGTTGCCCATTGAAGACAAAGCTCTGCTCAAGCGTCTGGGTCTAATACGAGATGTGCCTCCAGGCACTCAAACATTGACCATTACCCATCAGGATAAGACGCTGATCGGTGCGTTTGAAGCACCGGTGATTCCCAAGTCGCGCGACCTGACTGCCGTTTCAGTGCTGCCAAATGGGCCAACACCAGTATTAACGCTGGCCAACGCTGGGGGACAGGTTTACACCCCCGTGGTGGTGGGCGAGTGGGGTGGACTTGCGCTTGCCCCTTATATCCTTGAAGTGAACAACGAGCGCAGTCGCTGGATTCTTGATCCATTTGCGTTTCTTCAGGCCAGTTTGCGTCTGCCGGTGCAGCCGCGTCCGGACACCACCACAGAAAATGGCCGTCGAATCGCAACGGTTCATATTGATGGCGACGGTTTTCCGTCTCGTGCTGAGGTGCGAGGCACCCCCTACGCTGGCCGGCATACGCTTGAAGACTTCATTAAGCCCAACCCGTTCCTCACCTCGGTATCGATCGTCGAAGGGGAAATTTCGCCGCGCGGCATGTACCCGTATCTGGCCCGTGAGCTGGAGCCAATCGCCCGTGAAATTTTCGCTAACCCGAAAGTCGAAGTCGCTACCCACACCTTTAGCCATCCGTTTTTCATGCAGCCGGACAAGGCCAAGAAACGCGAGAATTTTAAACCCGAATACGGCTTGAACATGGCGATACCGGGTTACGACAAAATTGATTTCCGTCGGGAGGTATTCGGCTCCCGAGACTACATCAATGAAAACCTGACTACCACGGAAAAACCGGTGAAGATGATCTTTTGGCCGGGTGACGCCTTGCCATCTGCGGCGACGTTGAAGCTGGCATACGATGCCGGGCTGAAAAACGTCAATGGCGCCGAGACCATGATGACCAAGGCTAATCCCTCGTTGACCGGTCTGAACCCGCTGCTGCGACCTACCGAAGGTGGCTTGCAATACTACGCGCCGATCATAAACGAGAACTTGTACACCAATTTGTGGAAAGGCCCGTACTACGGGTTCCATGAAGTGATCGACACCTTTGAACTGACGGACAGCCCACGTCGTCTGCGCGGGCTGAACCTCTATTACCACTTTTATTCGAGCACAAAGCAGGCGTCGATCAAGGCGATGCACGACATCTACGGCTTTATGCGCGAGCAGCATCCTATGTCCATGTGGATGAGCGATTACATCGATCGTCTGCACGGCTTGTACCAGGCCAGTATGGCGCGTACTGCCGACGGCGCGTGGCAAATACGCGGGATGGACGCACTTCGTACCGTTCGTATTGACCCGCAAATGGGCTGGCCGGATCTATCGCGTTCACAAGGCATTGCCGGTGTGCGCGATCTGCCCCAAGGCCGTTATGTGCACTTGAGTAGCGACCGCGCGCTGCTGGTTCTGCGACCCGATCGGGACGACAGACCGGCGCTTGAGGAAGCAAATTTGCCGTTACTGGAATGGAGCTATCTGGATGATCAGCGTGTGAACTTTTCCTTTGCGGGTCAGTTCGATCTGACCTTCTCAGTACGCTCGGCAAATTCTTGCAGGGTGGAAGTGGATGGACAGCGTTTTGCAGGCAAGGCATCCGCAGGCTTGTGGACTTTTCAATTACCCATGAAGCAGGTGAGAAATGGTCAGCTCGTCTGTAATTAAAAATAGCCGCCTGCTCAACCCTTGGGCGTTGGCAGTGGTGGCGGTGGCGGTAGGCGGCCTGCTTTGGGCGACGTTCCAGCGCGAAGAAGTGTTCCATCCCGATGGCCGTGAGCCGGATGCAGTCTCGGCCAACTATGCAGAGTTGCTATTGGCAGCCCACCCGGATGACGATCATTTGCGTATACAGCTGGTCGACCTGCTGATTCGTTTGGGTGAATACACCAAGGCACGCCAATATTTGGAGGCCTGGCCGAAACCGCAGCCGGAAACCCAGGCTTACTACAGGCTTGAACTGGCCTCATTGGTCGCGGAAAAAAGCAACGATCTGATTGCTCAGCAAGCGTTGGTGGATCGTTTGAACAGCGTCGACTATCGCAAGCTGCCTGTCCCCCTGTTGCAAAAGCTGGCGAAACTAGCGCTAGTTTTACAAGCTCCGGCGTTTGCCGCCGGTGTTTACGAAGAGATTGCAGGCCGCGATCCCAAGTTGCATAACGATTCACTCGAAGCGGCCGCACAGTGGTACATGGCGAGCGAGCAACCGGGACGTGCTGCGCAGATCTATTTGCAGCTCAGACGTGACAGTCAAGATGCAGCCGAGCGGCGCAAATACGCGCAAATGGCGTTCAATGGCCTGTTGTCTGCAGGTCGAGAGGACGATGCCGCCCAAGTGCTGTCAGATGAGTTGACTCTGCTCAATAACCCGCAAACAGATGCGGCTTGGTTGGAGCAGGGTGTCGATGTCGCGGTGGCGAGCAAGCATTTCGCTCTGGCGCAGCGCGTACTCAATCAATGGCGAGTGCTGCAGCCTGACAATCCACATGTCGCGTTGAAAGATTTCCACATGCGCCTGGCCATTGGCGATCTCGCTGGAGCCTGGGAAACCGGTCAGCAGCTAGTGGTTGATCACCCCAACGATCAGGCGCTGCTCGAGCAAATGGCTCATCTCGGTGAGTGGCAAGGCAATAACCAGGTGGCACTGGATTACTGGATTCAACTGCTGGGGCTGAAAGAAGAGCCGGCGATTCGCGAACACGCTTGGCGTCTGGCGAGTCAGCAGTTCGACTTTGAACGATCGATTCCGTTGCTGGGTGACATCATGCACCAGCGAATGCTCACCGATGTCGAGCTTGATGCGCTGATTTACGGTCATGAATCGCGCGGCACGCCCGTCGAGGCCCAAGCCTGGCTGCGTGCCTACCTGCACAAATACCCGATGCATCGTCTGGCATGGTCACGCCTGTTGCAGAGCCTTGAAAATACCGGGCAGTTCGCGGCCAAGGCAGAGGTTTATCAGAATCTTTCGAAACGTTTCAAACTGACCTCCACTGAGCAGGTCGATTGGGCTAACACCTATCTGAAACTCTTTGATAACGAAGCGGCATGGGGTGTTGTGCAAGCGGCCGACGAACACATTGTTGACTCAGATTACTGGCGCGCTAGGGCCTCTCTGGCGTGGGACTTGGAACGCGATGAAGACTTGCGCGTGTCCCTGGAAAAAATGCTCGCCCTCGACGGCAAGTTGACCAGTGGCGACGAGAACCAACTCATCACGCTTTATCGCGTCAGCGATCCTCAACGAGCTTTGGCTTTGATGGTTGCCAGTTGGAAGCATGGCAAAGATCCGCAACGTCTGGTCGAAGCGTTGCAGCAAGCGCAGGAGTTGCAGGACTGGCCACAAGTAGTTGCGTTGCTTAAGGATGCCGAACAGTACCCGAACGCCTATGAACAGTCGCAAGTTCTGGCCATACGCGGCGAGTTGGCCGCCCACGAAGGGCAGGGCGAAGAGGCCGAGCGCCTATATTTACTGGGCTTGGAGCGTTTCCCGGACGACAACCTGTTCCGCGAGCGTCTGGTCTGGCTTTACATCGATCAGGCCAATATCGGCAAACTCAAACCATTGCTCACACAATGGCGTGCGCAGGCGCGTGAAGACCGTCTTTTGTGGCTGCCGTTCGCCAGTGCCAGCCAGATGCTTGGCCTCGAAAGCGAAGGGTTGGCCTGGTACCGGATGTACCTCAAGAGCAGTCCGAACGACTGGCTTGTGCAGGCTGCCTATGCCGATGCACTCGAAAGCGCCGGGTATCTGGACGCCGCTCAGCGTCTGCGCTTGAAATTGTTGCGCAGCCCTGAGGGTGAAAACATTCAGCCGTCGTCCCAGCGTTACGCGACCTGGTTACGTCTGATGGCGAGCAGCTACTCACCCGGCAAAGCGCTGCGAGAAGTGTCGAAGTGGCAGGACGGTTCGCCGGCCATGCTTAATCTGTGGTTTGGGCGTTTGCTGGCGAGTCTCGATGCAACAAATCAGCAATCGCAGAAAGACCAGTGGCTGGAGTGGGCGCGCGGTCAGGGCCTGAAGATCGAGCGCTACGAGCAGATCCAAGAGGCCTTGCGCAGTCGCAACAATCAGCAGATCGAAACCTTGTTGGCCAGTAGTGATCTGAATCCGGCGCAGCGTGCGCAGGCGCTCAGCCGTCTGGGACGTCTGGGTGAGGCGCTTGACCTCAGCTTGTCCGAGCTCGGCGATAATCAGCCATTGGCGGTGCGCGAGCAATTGCGGCTTCAAGCGGTGGAAATCCATGAAGCGACACCACAAGGCGCTCAGTTGTCTTGGCATGAACAAGATTACGGCGGTCTCGATTTTAGCGGGCCAGGCATTCAGATCGCCCATAACTTGGGTGACAGGTGGTATGCCAATCTGGACGTGGAGCAAGGAAATTACAGTGGTGACACCATTGAGTCCTCGCGCATTGGCGAAGAGCGTAATGCTGCGCTGACCCTGCAACGCTCGGTGGAAAACGGCAGCTATAAACTATTCGCCGATACCAGTCAGCGCAAAGACGATGACCGCAATGGTTTAGGCATTTCCCGCAGCTGGCAATTGACCCCAAGTCATGTCATCGAGCTCGGTTTTGATTGGCACCGCAAGAGTGAGGAAAGCGGTCTGATGCGCGCGTTCGGCCAGCACGACGCGGTGTGGGTTGGCGGACGCCATGGCCTGACCCCTCGCGATCAGCTCAGTTGGGAAGTGGCGCAAAAGTCATTTTCAACCCGGGCTGGCGATAATCTCGGCACTGGTCAGGCGTTCAAACTTGAACTTAACCATACGCTGGAATTCGCCGGGCCTAACTGGACCGTGCGCAGTGGTGTCGATTACCAGCACAACAATGTGAAGAACCGCACGCTGGATTATCTGGCCTTTGACAATGGCGGCGCGGTGACCAACGTCAAGGGTTCGGATGATCCCGTCAATGTACTCGCCAGCGACCTGCTGCAAAGCCGTTACGGCCAGTTGTACGTCGGCAGCTCTTGGCGCCGGGGAATTCCGGGCGCGCTGGTACGCACCAAGCCACAGTACACCTGGCTAGTAGATGTGACTGCGGGCTGGCAATGGTTTGATCAAACATTTAACTACGGCATCAACACCGGGATCGGCTTCGAAGTTCTGGGTGATGACGAACTGGCCCTGACCTTCGGCTACCAATCCGCACCACAAGGCGGGGACGGTAAAGCTGGCGGCACACTGGGTGTGAGCTACGGCGTGCGTTTTGGACGCTGATCATGGAACGTCAACGGGAGAAATACAGATGCAAGTAATTCGTAATTTGGGCTTGGCCATGGCCGTCCTGTTCGTCGCCGGCTGCGCCAGCTTCACTAATGATGCCAGCCCGAAACTGTCGCGCGATGCGCAGTGGGGCATTGTGCCAATGGTCAACTATTCGCAGACGCCGCAGGCGGGGGAGCGCAGCGAGCAGATTTTGCTCAGTGTGCTCAGCGAACACGGCCTACGCCCTCAGGTTTATCCGGCCAGCACTCAAGGCGAGCAAGCGTTGATGGATGATAACGAGCGTCTGGCAGTGGCACTCGATTGGGCGCGACAGCAAAAACTAGATTATGTGGTCGCCGGTAGCGTTGAAGAGTGGCAATACAAGAACGGTCTAGACGGTGAGCCAGCTGTAGGCATCAGCTTGCGTGTGCTCGAAGCCCGCACCGGTCAAGTGCTCTGGAGCAAAAGCGGCGCGCGCGCCGGTTGGTCCCGTGAAAGCCTCGCGGGAACTGCGCAAACGGTGCTTAACAAACTTGTTGGCGCCCTTCGATTCGAGTGAATGCAATGAAATCTCCACACATGGATTACAGCCTGGCGCCACGCGCCAGCGGCCCGGTGTCTTGGCTGGAAACGATATTGGTGACGGGTTTGGCCATCGGCCTCGGGTTGTGGCTGACGCCTGAAGATCCGTTGCAGATTCACGCCGGTTTTCCTTGGCCGATTCTGGCGCCGTTGTTGGTTGGTGTGCGTTACGGCTTTGTACGTGGCCTGGTCAGCGCGGCTTTGCTGGTGTTGACCCTTTTAGTCCTGCGCTACCGGGGGCTTGAAAGTTACGCAGAGTTCGAACCGTCGTTTATCGTCGGCGTTCTGGTCTGCGGCATGCTGGTGGGCGAGGTTCGCGACTTGTGGATGCGCCGTCTGGAGCGGCTGCAAATGGCCAACGAATATCGTCAGTATCGTCTGGACGAGTTCACTCGCGCACACCAGATCCTGCGGGTTTCCCACGATTTGCTGGAACAACGCGTGGCCGGTAGTGACCAGAGCCTGCGTAGTTCCTTACTGGGCTTGCGCGAAAACCTGCGCTTGCTGCCGGACGCGGGCGATGCACTGAGCGCGCTGGCAGAACCGATCGTGACAATACTTGGGCAGTACGGTGCCTTGCGTGTGGCCGGGCTGTACCGTGTTGACGAGCTTGAAGAGAATGTCTTGCCTGAGCCCTTGGCAATGATCGGCGTGATGGGGCCGCTGGGTACCGAAGATGGTCTGGTCAAATTGTGCCTTGAACGCGGCGAACTGGTTAGCGTGCATCAGGAACTGATCGACTCTGGTAATTATTCGCAGTTCTCATCATTGCAGGCATGCATTCCGTTGATTGACGCAGAAGGCCGCCTGCTGGCGATTCTGGCGGTTAGGCAGATGCCCTTTTTCGCCTTTCAGGAACGTACGCTGAGTCTGTTGGCGCTGCTGGCCGGACACATTGCCGACTTGATGCGCCGTGATCCGCACGTGCTGCAACTGCCTGACGCTGATGCCCAGCAATTCACCTTGCAACTCAAAAGATCACTGGCGGATGTTGAGCAACACAAACTGCCAGCCGGGCTGTTTGCATTTGAGTTAACCCGCCAAAACGATGAATTGACGCGTCTGTTTCAGCGTAGCCAGCGGGGGCTGGACTTACATTTGCCGGTGCGCAACAACCGTGATAATCACCTGATACTGGTGCTGATGCCGTTGACCAGCCCGCAAGGAACCGAAGGTTATCTGGCGCGCATCAGCTTGTTGTTGCATGAACACTTTGGGATTGAGAGTGACATGCAAAGTCTCGGGGTGCGGGTCTTACCTTTTAATCTGGAGCCCGGCTGTGATCGCAACGGGCTGCGTAACTTCCTGTTCAACGAGTGTGGCCTGAATGATCAGCAAGTGGCTGTTTAGCGGTGCCTTGTTATTAGAGGCGGGCAGTTGGGCCAGTTTGTGGCTTGCGGTGCCTGAGTTACAACAATTGCTGGTGTTCACCCTCAGCCATGGACTGGCGTGCGTTTTGCTGTGCGCCGCGGTGTGGCTGCTATTGCCGGAACGCTACCGTTTACCGTTACCCTGGAGCCCGTTGTTTATTTTCAGCCTGGCGTTCTTTGTGCCGGTCATCGGTACTATCGGGGTGGTCGCGGCTATATTCCCCGCACTGTACCTGCCGCGTAAACGTGATAAGCAAGCCTGGCAAGCTGTTGGGATCCCGAGCCTGCCGTTTCGCGCGCAGTTGCAGCAGCACTCGCCCATTTTTTCCGATGGCGGTTTGCAGGATGTACTACGTCACGCGCCGGACCCTGATCAGCGCCTGGCGGCATTACAGGCGACCCGGCGTATGCCTGGCAAGGATGCGGTGCCGATCCTTAAACTGGCGCTGGGTGATCCGAGCGATGACGTGCGACTTCTGGCGTACTCAATGCTCGACAAGCAGGAAAGCGACATCAATTTGCGCATTCAAAATGCACTTGGGGAGCTATCTGGCGTGACTGCCAAGAGCGCTGGTGCAGTGCATGCCACGCTGGCGCGCTGGTATTGGGAGCTGGCGTACCTCGGGCTCGCGCAAGGTAGCGTGCTCGAGCACGTGCTTAATCAGGCCAGTGAACATGCCGAAAAAGGGTTACAAGCGGGTGAGGGCGGTGAACTGTATTTGATGGCCGGGCGCATTGCATTGGAACGAGGAGATGTCCTACGCGCCGAAGTGCTTTTGCATCAGGCTCAGGACAACGGCATGGGCGCCGCTCAGGTGCTCCCATTTCATGCGGAGTTGGCGTTCGAAGCCGGTCGCTACCATGAAATCCCCCAATTGCTCGCCAAACTTCCCGAGAAAACCCGTCAGCGTCCCCGTTTTGCTGAGCTGGTGAGGAGCTGGACATGAACCACAAGGAAGAGGCCTCGACGGCCGACATCTGTCTGCTGCTCGAAGGTACGTGGCCTTACGTGCGCGGAGGGGTATCGAGCTGGATTCATCAGATGATTCTCGGCTTGCCGGATTTAACTTTTTCGGTCATGTTCATCGGCGGGCAACGTTCGGCGTATTCAGAGCGTCGCTACGAAGTGCCGTCGAATGTCTTGCATATTGAAGAGGTGTTCCTCGAAGACGCCACTCGTCCGGCACAAATGTCGGGTTCACCCCGCAAGGCCGATCAACAGCAGCTGGAAGACTTGTATCGTTTTCTGCATCACCCGGATGCGCCCCCCCCGAAATTGGGCGAGCGCATGCTCGACTGCATTGCGCAAGGTCAAATGACCCTTGACGACGTGCTGCGCAGTCGAGCCAGTTGGGAGGTCTTGAGCGAAGGTTATCGGCAGCATTGCGCCGATCCGTCCTTCATCAATTATTTCTGGACCCTGCGCTCGATGCAGTCACCGCTGCTGATGCTCGCCGAGGCATCACGCAACATGCCCAGGGCGCGAGTGCTGCATTCGATTTCCACCGGTTACGCCGGATTATTGGGCTGCATTCTCAAGCAGCGGTGGAAATGCACCTATCTGCTGAGCGAGCACGGGATTTACACCAAGGAGCGCAAGATCGACTTGGCCCAGGCCAGCTGGATCGCCGACAGCTCCGGCCAAGCGCTGAACAGCAGCCTGGATGCCGGCTCGGGTTACATTCGGACATTGTGGGTGCGCTTCTTCGAACGCATTGGTCAACTGACGTACAACAGCGCCGATAAGATCATCGCGTTGTACGAAGGCAACCGTCAGCGGCAGATCAAAGACGGCGCTAACCCTGCCCGCACGCAAGTCATCCCCAACGGCATCGACCTGCCTCAATGGGCCGCGGCACTGCAAGCCCGAGCGCCAGGTATCGCACCGGTGGTTGGCCTGATTGGGCGAGTGGTGCCGATCAAAGACGTCAAAACTTTCCTGCGGGCAATGCGCGGTGTGATCAGCGCCATGCCGCAGGCGGAAGGCTGGATTGTGGGTCCCGAAGAAGAAGCCCCGGAATATGTAAGCGAATGTCGCAGCCTGATGGCCAGTCTGGGTTTGGAGGGTAAGGTACATTTCCTTGGCTTTCAGCGCATTCAGGACATTCTGCCCCAGTTGGGGTTGATGGTGCTGACCTCGATCAGTGAGGCGCAACCGCTGGTGATTCTCGAAGCCTGGGCCGCAGGCACGCCCGTGGTCTCCAGTGACGTAGGTTCATGCCGAGAATTGATCGAAGGTGCCAGCGCTGAAGATCGCGACCTCGGGCTTGCGGGTAACGTGGTGGCTATTGCTGATCCACAAGCCACGTCCGCCGCCATTCTCGAACTTCTACGCAGCCCCCAACGCTGGGAGGCCGCGCAAGCCAGCGGCTTACTGCGAGTCACTCGTTATTACACCGAAGCTTTGATGCTGCAGCGTTATCGCGACTTGTATAAAGCTGCCATGGAGAACAGTTAAATGGCCGGTATTGGCTTCGAACTGCGCAAAATCCTTTCGCGCGACTCCTACACGGCGACCTTGCACGCCTACGTGTATGCCGGCTTGATCAGCTCCGGGCCGTGGGTGCTATCGATCATCAGCGTTATGTTGGTGGGCGTTATCAGTCTGGGTTTGCTGTTGCCCAACGCTCTGGTTGGGCAATTTTTGGTAACGGTGACGTACCTGATGGCCACCTCGCTGATCCTTACAGGTGGGTTGCAGTTGTTCTTCACCCGATTCGTGTCCGATCGGCTGTATGAGCAAAAATTCGACCAGATTCTGCCCAACCTGTTGGGCATTCTTTTGCTGGTGACGATTGCTGCCGGGGTACTGGGCATAATTGTACTGGGCCTGCTCTTCGACCAGCCGTTGATCTATAGAGTGTTGGTACTGTCGAATTTCGTGGTGTTGTGCAACTTGTGGCTGGTGATCATCTTCCTCTCGGGGATGAAAGCCTATAACCGTATTTTGTTGGTGATGTTGGTGGGCTATACGCTGATGGTGGCGAGCGCTTACATACTTAGCGTCCTGCAAATGCCGGGCCTGCTGCTAGCGTTGTTGATCGGGCATAGCACGCTGCTGTTCCTGTTTCTCTACGACATTTTGCGCGAATACCGGGCGGACAAACTGATCGCCTTCGATTTCCTTAAGCGCCGCCAGGTATTTCTCAGCCTGCTTGCCACCGGTTTTTTCTACAACTTTGGCATCTGGATCGACAAATTCTTGTTCTGGTTCAACCCCGGTACCTCCCACGCCATCGTTGGCCCATTGCGCGCCTCGATCCTTTACGACCTGCCGATCTTCCTCGCCTACCTGGCGATCATCCCCGGCATGGCGGTGTTTCTAGTGCGCATTGAAACCGACTTCGCCGAATGGTACGACCGTTTATTTCGGGCTATTCGCGACGGTGAAACCTTGCAGCATATTGGTCAGCTGAAAACCGAGATGACCTTGTCGATTCGCCAGGGGCTGCTGGAAATTTGCAAAGTGCAGGGGCTTACGGTGGTGCTGCTGTTTCTGTTCGCCCCGCGCTTGCTTGAGTGGTTGGGCATCTCCAGTTACTACCTGCCGCTGTTCTACATCGATCTGATCGGCGTAAGTATTCAGGTGGTATTTATGGCGCTACTCAACGTGTTCTTCTACCTCGACAAACGAACGGTAGTGTTGGAGCTATGCGTATTGTTTGCGGTGTTGAACGGTGCTCTGACGCTACTAAGCATGTATCTGGGCCCAAGCTTCTTCGGTTACGGCTTCACCCTATCACTCCTGATTTGCGTCTTGCTTGCATTGCATAGACTGACCACGACGCTGCAGGATTTGGAATACGACACGTTTATGCTTTCTTCGCGGTGATGTGTAGGCCTGCGCCCGGTGCAAGCACCGGGTGGAACGGTGCAAGAGGAGTCAAGCCGTGCCAATTGTCGTTGGTCGCAGCGCTTAGGGGGGGCTCCGGGTGGAGTTAAAGCCTAGGTGTGTCCAAATCATACTTCGCTTTAGGTCGCAGTTTTGCGAGGACGCAATTAACAATTTTTTCGGGATCGGCGAATCTTTTTTTGCACTCTTCGATCAACGCTTGAAGCTTCGCGTCAGGAACATAGGGGCGTTTCACTTTGAGAGACTTGAAATTGCTGGGCTCTGTTGAATGTCTGGAAGGGATGGATCGCGCCCAGGCGGCCGATGATCTCTGATTTGAAGAGTACAGAGCTTTCCTGGATCGCCCAGTTCATGCCGGCTTCGCGTTGCCAGACTTCGATGGGTTGTTTCTGAGTGAGTTGATTGCATAGGCCATGCCACGGTGCAGCGCCAGCATAGGCCTTAGTTACGACGAGATGAGCCATGATTGAGATTCCTTTGGGTGCAGGCCGGCATAAAGCGCCGCGCCCAGCGCAGCACCGTCCGGATGATATGGATATAAAAGGTGTGGTACTGCTAGATCAGGCCGGCAGGTTAAAGCGGTTACCGCAGAGCAAGCAGAGGTTGTGGGCTAGCACGTGGCGATCAAGTGACTCACCCAGTTGGGCTCCGCCAGATGTCCTCGGCATAAGCTGGCGTGACCGCGTCCTTCTTCAGTTCAAACCATTCCGTCGCGACACTCTGGAATGTATGCTCGGTTTCAGCTTGCTTTGCTTGCAGCACGGTATCTCGTTGTTCTTTAGGATCGATGCCTTGGGCAAGTATTTCCCTCGCTGCCACGGAGCCCTTTCGTGCCTACGCTAGCGATATTTATGGGAAGGTCCCGAGGCCCATGTTGATCCGCTTTGTCATCACTGGGTGTCGATAGTTGAAGTTCCATAGCTTGAATCATTTACTTCTCGGTCGCATTTACAGTCTGCCACCGTCGAACAGGACATAGTCCTTTTCAGCAGGCTTGGCAGATTTGATTTTGAGCTCAGAGAGGCGAACTGCTTGTGCGCACATTGGCATCCCAGATGGGCATTCCAAAAGTTAGTATTGTTGGGCTTGGAATGCCATTTGGAATGCCATAAAGCGTGGATGCTCTTCGACGTCCGTGGACGTTGATGGCCCTGAAACCCCCGTATTCACTGGATTTCAGGCACAAAAAAAGACGTCCGTGGACGTCTTTTTCTGATCATTTGGTGGAGCCGGGGGGATTTGAACCCCCGTCCGCCAGTACTCCGCTGTCGGTACTACATGCTTAGCCGTTTCTATTAAGTTAACCCTCAGCGACCCGAAGGGCAGGGTGCTTTGGGCGAGTTGTGTAAGTTTTAGCCGCTTCGTCCACAACGTACTGCACGGCGATCCTGTTCTATATGACAATCACTTCAGGTTTACAGGCATCCCCTAGTGATTGCTGGACCCGAAGGTACCAGGAGGATGGCTAAGGCAGCTTACGCTGCGAGAGCTTGACCCTCGTAGGTTTCGTCATTGGCAACTATAGAAAGTTGCAACAGTGGATTTACGAGTTCTGTTACCAACTCGGCATGCACCTAGAGTTTCGCAACCGGCGTCGAATCCTAAACGGCCCCAGTGCTTGCTGTATGCAACCAGCAAGCTGCGGAGTCTACGCCAATCCCGCACACAAGGGCAACCTCAACAACGACTTACTGGTTTCCGCCTGTGGTGAGTTTTTGAATTTTCGCGATCTCTGCGGTGGTCACGTCAACACAGGCCTGGTTGTCTCCCTTCGCCTGTGCATCCTGCGCCGTTTCGTAGGCCTTTTTGAGGTTGTCGGTGGTGTTTTCACTGGTTGTCGGGATGCTCGACAAATAATCTTTAATTCTTTGCAGGTTGTCAGAACATAACTTGCCAGTGTTACTGGTTGTTTCGGCCGCAAACACCGGAGAAGCCAACATCGCAGCGCAAACGAAAAGACCAGCCAATGCGGAACGTTTCATAGGGGAAAACTCCTTGTGCTCATGATAGGCCCGGTTTCTCCAGGCTCGGTTATATGCCCCAAATACGGGGCCTTAAGCCAATTGACTATAGCTGGGATCAGGAGTTCTGCTCTCAGAGGGCCATCATTGAGGATTATTTTTTGCGCCCTAAAACAGGGCGAGTACTGAGGCCATATAGAAAGCAACCTTCGGCAGTGACACGTGGGTGGGTGCGCCTCAAAATCAGCCGTTTCGTACGAAAAGTCCCTTTCCATCTGGTGAAACTTCCGAGAAACTCCCGCTCGCTTGTGCCAGTTCATTTCGGGGCATAGTCTCGGCCCATCGCTGCTCATCAGCGGTCGGGTTTAGTCGCCCGGATTGTCATCTGGCGCATCAGCGCCACCCTTCGTGAGGCGCTTTTTTCGGCCCCGCGTTATGGTGGCCGTGCGCAGGGCGCCTTCGGGCGCGCCGGTTTCCAGATGCACCGGTCGACTAACCTGCGCACGGCTGCCACCCATTCGTTTAGTCGCGATGTGTGATAGCTCCTTTGAGGCATCTGGAGTTACATCATGAAAAAAATCACCCCCGATCCACCCGCCTTTACCCCACTCGCTGCTGCTCAGTGTGATGCACAGTCGTTGGACCGTGCCGCTGCTGATCGCGCCCTTGATTACTACTTGCTCGACTTTAAGCCTCCACGGCAGGAGGTCATGGTCACGTACACCATCCCCGACAGTGTCAATTTAGAAGCGGCTTTGGCCCAAGCGTCAGACTTGTTGCGCTGCGCGGGTGCTTCGGCCAGTGAGGCGGGGAAGGGTTTGAGCGGGTTGCAGCGCGATTTGGTGTTGTCGGTGACGCATTTGGTGGAGCTGGCCAAGGCGTATGTCGATAAATCGCTGGACGGTTTGGCGACGCACTAAGCAGCACGCGCCTGCTTGGCGACAGGCGCGTTAAATTGCTCGTTGGAGTAGCCCCTTAGCTGGTCACCCGATCCACCAGATAGACCAGCCCGTGGTAATCAATGCCACCGTGTTGGGTCAGGCCGATCTCGCAGGTACGGCTGGTGGAGATGCCTTCGCTGCAATGCTGCACCGCGTCTTTCAAGGTGCGCAGTGAGTGTGCATTCAGCTCCGGTGTGGTGAACCCTTTGTCCCCGGCAAAGCCGCAGCAATGAATCTCTTCGGGTATGACCACTTGTGTGCTGCACAGCCGTGCAATGTCGATCAACGCCTGACTTTCGCCCAGATGCTGCGTACTGCACGTGACGTGCACGGCAATGGGCGCGGTTTGAGGGGTGAACCTCAACTTATCCACAAGGTGGGTGCGGATGAAGCGAACCGGGTCGTACAAATCGAGGCGCGATTCGCCCAGGTCTTGCACTAAACGCAAGGTGCAGGGGCTGGTGTCGCAGTAGATAGGATCAAGCCCGCCACGGCTGGCGTGCAGCAGTGCGCCGATCAGTTCCTGGCGTTTGTGTTCGGCCTGTTCGTTATACCCTTTGGAGGCAAACGGCTGGCCACAGCACAAGCTGTCCATGTTGTCGGGGAAGATCACTTGGTAGCCGGCTTTTTCAAGCAAGCCACGGGTTTTGTCCAGCAGCGACATTTGTTCTTTGTCGCCAGCCGCCGGGCCCATCACCCGTGATACGCAGGCCGCCAGATAAACCACCCGTGGGCGCGCATCTTCAATGGGCGGGGTAAAGCGAACCGCCCGCTCAGGTTGAGGCATGGCGTTGGTCCACAGTGGCACCCGGCCTTTACTGGCCTTGGTCAATGCTGACGAAATTTTTGCCAGACGCGGTGCACCCAGCAGCATGCGGGCACCGTTGGCCACATGAAGCGTGAAGCGGGCGCCTTGCAGCGTTGTGGCAAAGTGATTACCCAGCCAGTCGGCCGTTTTGAGGTGTGTGGCGGTGCGGGCCCGCAGCTTTTTCACCAGCTCGCCGGTATTGATGCCCACGGGGCAGCGTTGGGCGCAAAGCCCGGTGGCAGCACAGGTATCAATGCCTTGGTAGGCGTAGGCTTCTTCAAGCTCGCGGGTATCAACCCCGGCGCGCTGTTTGGCCTGAATATCGCGCCAGATGACAATGCGTTGGCGTGGGCTGAGGGTCAGCCCTTTGGACGGGCACACCGGCTCGCAAAACCCGCATTCAATGCACTTATCCACAATCTCGTCCGCGGCAGGCATCGGTTTGAGGTGTTTGAGGTGGATGTGCGGGTCTTCGCTGAGCACCACGTCGGGGTTGAGAATGCCTTGGGGGTCGAGCAGGCGTTTGAGTGCCCACATTAATTGGTAGGCGTCGCTGCCCCATTCCAGCTCGACAAAGGGGGCCATGTTGCGCCCAGTGCCGTGTTCGGCCTTGAGTGAACCGCCAAATTCGACAGCCACCAGTTGCGCCACATCGTCCATGAACGCCTGGTAACGGGCCACTTCTTCGGGGTTGTTAAAGCCTTGGGTGAAGACAAAGTGCAAGTTGCCTTCCAGGGCATGGCCGAACAGGATCGCTTCATCGTAGTGGTGCTTTTCGAACAGCTCGATCAGGCGATTGACGCCGATGGCCAGTTGTTCCACCGGGAAGGTGACGTCTTCGATGATGACGGTCGTACCGGTCTTGCGCACCGCGCCGACGGCCGGAAAGGTGTCTTTGCGGATGGCCCACAGTTTGGCGTTTTCTTTCGGGTCTTCGGTGAAGTCGACTTGCTTCTCAACCGGGAAGCTGGCCAGCGAGGCCATGATGTGTGCCAGTTGTTCGTGCAATAAGGTCTGCGTGGCAGCGCGGGATTCGATCAGCAAAGCGCAGGCATTCGCCGACAATTGCTGTACGAAAGCCGGCATGCCGGGTTTGTCTTGCACCGATCGCAGGCTGCGGCGGTCCAGCAGCTCGACGGCAGAAACGGGTTGGCTTTTGAGCACGGTGACGGCGTTGCAGCAGGTTTCGACGTCGGGAAAGACAATCAGCGCCGAGGCTTTGTTCGGGTGATCGATCACGGTGTCGTAAGTCACCGAGCTGATAAAGCCTAACGTACCTTCAGAGCCCACCAGCAAATGGCTGAGAATATCCAGCGGCTCGTCAAAGTCCACAAGGGCGTTGAGCGACAGGCCGGTGGTGTTTTTCAGACGGTATTTGTGGCGAATTTTTGCAGCCAACTCAGGATTGGCGCGGGTCTCGCGGCCCAGCGTCGCCAACTGATCGAGCAAAGCCGCGTGGCTTTGGCGAAAGGCCGCGACGTTGGCAGCGTCTTCTGTGTCGACACGGGTGCCGTCGGCCAATACCACGCGCATGCCGGCCAGGGTGTGGTAGGTGTTTTGTGCCGTGCCGCAGCACATGCCGCTGGCGTTATTGGCGACGATGCCACCGATTTTACAGGCGTTGATCGAGGCCGGGTCAGGGCCGATCTTGCGGCCGAAGGGCGCCAGCCATGCATTGGCCTGAGCGCCAATAACGCCCGGTTGCAGGCGGATTTGCGTGCCTTGGCCACGTATTTCTTTGCCGTTCCAGTTGTCGCCCAGCACGATCAGTACGGAATCACTGATGGCCTGGCCAGAAAGGCTGGTGCCGGCGGCGCGAAAAGTGACAGCCACTTGATCGCGACGGGCCAGACGAAGCAACTCGACCACTTCGTCTTCTGACTCAACGCGGATCACCAGCTTGGGAATCAGCCGGTAAAAACTGGCGTCGGTGCCGAAGGCCAGCGTAGAAAGTGCATCGGTGAAGCGACGGTCTTGCGGGATCAGCCGTTCGGCGTCACGCACAAAGGCGCTGGGCAGGCTCATGCATCCTCCAGAATCAGGACCACCAAGTCTTTCGGGCCGTGAGCGCCGTAGGCCAATACTTGCTCGATGTCAGCGGTTTTCGACGGGCCGGACACCAGCAGCGCATTGGTCGGCATGCCTGCAGTCCAATTCATTTCTCGTTGCACTTGATAGAAGTTGTCACGGATCTCACTGGCCTTGAGCAAAGCGAAATGCACCGGCGGAACCAGGCTCATCAATCGCGGCTCTTCAGGCGTCGGCCACATGATCAGGCTGCCCGTGGCGGCAATGGCGCCCAGGGTGGTGGTCAGGCTGGCAGGGGTGTCGTTGAACAGTTCGGGTTTCCACTCCTCAACCGGCCGGTCGTAGGCTTTGAGTAAGGGTAAAGCAGGGTTTTGCGCCCAATGAGCCGTGACTTTTTGCCCGTGCGGTGTCGTTGGCGCTATCAGCAGGCTGGGCAGTTGGCGGTCAGTGACCAATTGCGCCAGCAGCGCGGGCCAGTCCTGTTCGGTGCTGAGGTGAATTTCCGTGTGCACCGCTTCCATCAACTTGCGCAGTTGCGGGATGCGCTGCTCGGCGGTGTAGGTCCACGGCTCGGTCACCAGCACTTCATCAAAGTTGTCAGGCACGGGCGTGGTGCCTGTCAGGCTTTTGCGCAGTTTGTTGAGGATGTTTTGTTTAGCGCTCATCGCGAGTCTCCCGATTTTTTCGCCAAATGTTCACGGGCCATGTCGTGCAGCGAACGGGCAGCGGGCTTGGGTGCGCTGTGGTTTTGTGTCCACGGGCCCACCTTGCTCGGCGTGAGTGCGCGCAGGCGAGTGGCGGCTTTGAGGAATGTGCGATAAAGCGCGGGTGAGCTGTTGAGCTTGGCCCACATGTTCCAGATCAGGCGCTCTTTGCGTGAGTACTTGCTGCCTTGGCCGCGCATGATGCGAGGTACGGTGTCGGGCGCTTTGACGTTTTCTTCGCGCAGACGGCGCAGCAGTGCCGGGATCGGGATTTTTACCGGGCACACTTCGCCGCACGCGCCGCACAGGGATGAGGCGCTTGGGTGATCCGGCACTTTGTTCAGGCCCACCATATGCGGCGTGATGATGGCGCCAATCGGACCGGGGTAGACCTCACCGTAGGCATGGCCGCCGATGCGGGTGTACACCGGGCAGTGGTTCATGCAGGCGCCGCAACGAATGCAGTTGAGGGTCTGGCGCAATTCGCTGTCGGCAAACGCTTGGCTACGGCCGTTATCGAGCAGAACCAAATGTACTTCTTCAGGGCCGTCCAGCTCGCCGGGCTTACGCGGGCCGGAGATCATGTTGACGTAGGTGGTGATCGGCTGGCCGAGGGCCGAGCGGGTCAGCAGCGAAACCAGCGGTACGACGTCACGCAGATTTTCGACGACTTTTTCGATCCCGGTCACGGCGATATGCACAGGCGGCACGGTGGTCGACATGCGGCCATTGCCTTCGTTTTCGACCAGTAGCAGCGTGCCGGTTTCAGCGACGGCGAAGTTGACTCCGGACACGCCGATGTCTGCTTCGAAGAATTTTTGACGCAGTACGCGACGGCCAATCTGGATCAGTTGGTCGACGTCTTTGGTGTATTCCACGCCGAGTTTTTCGTGAAACAGGTTGGCCACTTGCCCGGCATTCTTGTGAATGGCGGGCATGATGATGTGTGACGGTTTCTCGTTGTCGAGCTGAACGATGTACTCGCCCATGTCGGATTCCAGGCATTCAATGCCTTGGGCGCCGAGCACGTGGTTCATCTCCATCTCTTCGCTGACCATCGACTTGCCTTTGATCACCTGTTTGGCGGCGCGGCGGCGAGCGATGGACATAACTATTTCATTGGCTTCTTCAACGGTTTCTGCCCAGTGCACCTGCACACCATTGCGGGTCAGGTTGGCTTCCAGTCGCTCCAGCAGGTCAGGCAGTTTGGACAGGGCTCGGGCGCGGATGGCGTTGCCCAGTGCGCGTAAATGTTCGCGCTCATGGGCGTCGCTGAAGGCCACTGCGCGCTTGGTCATCAGAGAATCCATAGCGCTGCGAAAGTTGTTTCGCAGTTGCGTGTCGGCTAGCGCTTCATGGGCGCGCTCGCGGAAGTCTTCTTCCACTGCAACGGTAGGAATCAGTGTGCTGGTGCTCATTGTTCACCTCCGGTGCGCTGCCACAGGAAACTGGCCAGATGTTGGCCGCGCAGGGCTTGTTTCTGTTTTTCCAGCGAGCCGTTGATGTTCATCAGGCAACCGCAGTCAGCGGTCAGCACTTGATGCGCGCCGGTTTCAATCAGGGAGCGGGTCTTGTCAGCGACCATCGCGCCGGAAATGTCCGGCATGCGCACGCTGAATGTGCCACCAAAACCGCAGCATTCACTCTCGTGGCTGTGGTCGATCCGCTCGACATTGCTCAGTTGCGCGAGCATTTCGCGGCCGTGCAGGTGGGTGTTCATTTCGCGACGTGCAGAGCAGGAGGTGTGCAGGGCGACCTTGACCGGAGCACCGTGGTCTTTAAATTGCACTTTGCACACAAATAGCAGGAATTCGGTGAGTTCAAAGGTGCGTTCGGCCAGTGCGTGGACCTTTTTCAAGGTCTCGGGCTCGTCCTTGAACAGGTCTTCGTAATGCTCACGCAACATACCGGCGCAAGAACCGGACGGTACAACTACCGGGTAGTCTTCGGCAAACAGGGCCAGTTGCGAGCGGGCGACTTCCCGAGCCTGATCGGTGTAACCCGAGGTGTAGGCCGGTTGGCCGCAGCAGCTTTGGCCTTGGGGGTAATCGACTTCAATGCCTTCACGTTCAATCAGGTGAATCGCGTCCATCCCGGCCTCGGGAAAGAACAGGTCTACGACACAGGTGCCGAACAGGTAAACCTTGCGCGGTTTATGCGCGGGGTATTGGCGTGGCACAGGCAAGGGCGGGGCGACGCGGGTCGCATTCGGCACGGCGTTGTAAAAAAGCTCGCTCATCAGGCGTCTCCGGGTGGTCCCGGTTATATGTCCACTTAGGTGGACCGGGTCGTGAATTACAGGTGCCGGGGAGAGCCCCGGCACCCTTAACGTGCAGTAACCATAGTCCTTATCAGTGCACCAGCATGCCGGTAAACCAATAGGCTTGGGCCAAGGTGATCAGGCCGACGATGGTGGCGAAGAACAGGCTGTGTTTGAGGGTGAAGCGGAACAGGTCGGATTCTTTGCCCACCAGGCCAGTGGCCGCACAGGCCACGGCGATGGATTGCGGAGAAATCATCTTGCCGGTCACGCCGCCGCTGGTGTTGGCGGCCACCATCAGGGTGTCGCTAACGCCGATCTGGTGCGCGGTGGTGGCTTGCAACGAACTGAACAGGGCGTTGGATGAAGTGTCCGAGCCGGTCAGAAATACGCCCAGCCAGCCGAGGAACGGCGAGAAGAACGGGAACGCCGCGCCAGTACCCGCCAACACCAGTGCCATGGTCGAGGACATGCCGGAGTAGTTGGTGACGAAAGCAAAGGCCAGCACCATGCCGATGGACAGGATCGGCCAGCGCAGTTCGTAGAAAGTCTCTTTCAAAGTGGTCAGACCGGTTTTGAAGTCGATTTTCAGGATCATCATCGAGATCAGCGCCGAAAAGAAAATCGCGGTGCCGGTGGCCGAAATCGGATCAAGCTTGAACACGGCCGCAATGGCGGTGGGTGCGTTGACGATCGGCGCAGTCTTGATCACCAGTTGGTCCAGGTGCGGGATGGCAAAGTTGAATACCCAGCCGTACATCGAGCCACCGGGTGAGAACAGCGCCTTGAACGGTTTTAGGGTCCAGATGGTGACCAGTACGGTCAAGATCAGGAACGGTGACCAGGCTTTGAGGATCTGCATCAGGCTGTAAGGCGATGCCATCAGGTTGCTCGGTTTGCCGAAGCCTCCTGCGCTGGCGGTCACGATAACGTCAGAGCTGACGCCAGCAATCTGGGCGCCTGCGGTGCGTTTTGGCTGCCAGACTTTCAGGAACAGGGTCAGGCAGATCAGGCTGGCGAGGGCCGAGGTGATGTCTGGCAGTTCAGGCCCAATGTAGTTCGAGGTGAAGTATTGAGTGACGGCAAAGCTCAAGCCCGCCACCAGCGCTGCGGGCCAGGTTTCACGCACGCCGCGCAGGCCGTCCATCATGAAGACCAGCCAGAACGGCACGAACAATGACAACAGCGGCAGTTGGCGCCCGGCCATTGCACCGATTTTGAATGCGTCGATGCCGGTCACTTGGCCTGCCACGATGATCGGGATGCCCAGGGCACCAAAGGCAACCGGGGCGGTGTTGGCGATCAGGCAAAGGCCCGCGGCGTACAACGGGTTGAAACCCAGACCCACGAGCAGTGCGGCAGTGATGGCCACAGGCGCGCCGAAACCGGCTGCACCTTCAAGGAATGCACCGAAGCAGAAGCCAATCAGCAGCACTTGCAGGCGTTGGTCGTCAGTGATCGACAGTACCGAGCTGCGAATAATTTCAAACTGGCCACTTTTCACGGTCAATTTGTAGAGGAACACCGCGGCCACAATGATCCATGCAATGGGCCAGAGGCCGTAGGCAAATCCATAGCCCGCTGCCGCGATGGCCATGTCGACAGGCATCTGGAAGGCAAAGATGGCCACCAAAATCGACAGGGCAAGGGTAATGCTGCCGGCCACATGTCCTTTCAGACGGAACACGGCCAGAGCCAGGAAGAAGAACACAATCGGAATGACGGCCGCGAGTGCGGACCAGCCAAGACTGCCGAGCGGACTATAGAGCTGTTGCCAGGTTTGCATATGGGGTGGCCCCTAATTGTTATTGGTCGATGCCATTAGTGCTATTGGATAATTGGTAATACCAATTTACAATCACTGTTCGCTAGGTTAGAAGCCTCGTGTGGTGTGTGTCAATTTGCCGCTGCTAAATCTTTCGTCTGGTTGTTCGTTGTTGGAGCATCTGATGCGGTGTTGGGCGGTGTTTCTGATGCGTGTATACGACGCGGCAATAGGCGAGAATAGCGCCCCCTCGGCGCATGGTCGGGTTGATGGAGAGCAGTTATGGGGTTTGATCAAGTCCGTCAGCGCCGCTTGTCGGACGATATTGTCGAGCAGCTTGAGGGAATGATCCTTGAGGGCACGTTGAAGTCTGGCGAGCGTTTGCCAGCAGAGCGTGCGTTGGCGGAACAATTCGGTGTGTCACGGCCGTCATTGCGTGAGGCCATTCAAAAGCTGGCGGCCAAAGGCCTGCTGGTCAGTCGCCAGGGCGGGGGCAATTATGTAGCGACTTCGCTGGGTTCGACGTTCAGTGACCCGTTGCTGCAACTGCTCGAAAGCAACCCTGAAGCGCAACGTGATCTGCTTGAATTCCGTCATACGCTGGAGGCGTCCTGCGCGTATTACGCAGCGTTGCGCGCCACGGAGATGGATCGCGAGCGTTTGCGCCTGGCGTTCGAGCGCTTGCAGGATTGTTATGCACGGGTAGATGAGGTGAGCCGGGCCGAGGAGGGCGAGGCAGATGCCAGCTTTCACTTGGCCATTGCCGAGGCCAGTCATAACGCCGTATTGCTGCACACGATTCGCGGGCTATTTGATTTGCTCAAGCGCAACGTGGTGACCAATATCGGCGGCATGTACAAACAACGCAGCGAAACGCGCGACATGCTGATCAGTCAGCATCGCGAGTTGTATCTGGCCATTATCGAAGGGCGTGCAGAAGACGCGCGCGAAGTGGCGAGTCGACATTTAATGTATGTGCAGGAAGTATTGGAAGAGGTGCGTCAGGAGGTGCAACGCATGGCGCGGGCGGAGCGGCGTAATGGGTTGTGAGTTCTTTTGTAGCCGCTGCCGCAGGCTGCGTTCGGCGGCGAAGTCGTCGTATTGCCGTTTAATGCGACCTCACTGACAGGTCGCGTTTCTAGCATTTACGATCGCTTCGCGACCGAACGCAGCCTCGCAGGCTCGTCAGCTGCTACGAGGTGCGAGGGGCGCTCGGAAACTAGTCTTCCTTGCCCTTGTTGCGCACCGCGCGTTGTAGCTCGCGATCGGAATCACGTTCGCGCTCGGTATGGCGCTTGTCGTATTCCTTCTTGCCTTTACCCAGGGCAATTTCGCACTTGATCAAGTGCTTGCTCCAGTAAATAGAAAGGCAAACGCAGGCGTAACCCTTTTGTTGCACCGCTGCAAACAGCTTCTCAAGCTCGCGCTTGTTAAGCAGCAGTTTGCGACTGCGCGTAGGGTCGGCGATAACGTGGGTGCTGGCGGTCGTCAGGGGGGCAATATGGCTGCCGAGCAACCATGCTTCGCCGTCCTTGAGTAGCACGTAGCTGTCGACCAGCTGTGCCTTGCCTGCACGCAGACTTTTTACTTCCCAGCCGGCCAGGACCAGACCAGCCTCGAACCGATGTTCGATGAAGTAATCGTGTCGCGCTTTTTTATTCTGCGCGATGGTCCCTGTGGGGTGTTTCTTCTGTTTAGCCATAGGGCCGGCATTATAGGCAGTTGCGAGCGTGTCGGCTACGGTCATGCAACGAGTTTACGTGTGCGGGACAGCGCGCTTGAGCCGGTAGGGTGATTCCCGGACAATGCGCCCTCTTTTTTTAGTGGTTGGGCGTAGTAACGATGTCGACAGACAAGGTTTCTGTCCACGGCAGTTGGGCAAGCCGTTGGGTCTTTATTCTCGCTGCGACCGGTTCCGCCGTGGGTTTGGGCAGTATCTGGAAATTCCCTTACATGGTTGGCGTCTATGGTGGCGGCGCTTTCGTGTTGGTGTTTTTGGCCTGCATCGCGCTGATTGGTGTGCCGGTCATGCTGGCCGAAACCCTGATGGGTCGGCGGGCGCGGCTAAGCCCAGCGAATGCCTTGAAAGTGCTGGCGGTCGAAGCCGGGCACTCGGCGCGTTGGTCGTGGGGCGCATTTGCCGGGATGATCACGGCATTGCTGATTTTGTCTTTCTATAGCGTGGTTGGCGGCTGGTCGCTCGATTACATCATCAATATGGGCAAGGGCGATTTTCAGGGCGCTACGGCAGATCAGGTCGGTGCTTACTTCGGGGGTGTGATCGCTGACCCGTGGCGTCTGACGTTCTGGCACACGGCTTTTATGCTGCTCTCGGCCTATGTGATTGCCAAAGGGGTGGTGGCGGGGCTTGAGCGCAGTCTGCGGATCATGATGCCTATTCTGTTTGTGCTGCTGCTGGTGTTGCTGGGTTACAGCATGACCACGGGGCATTTTATGGAAGGCGTGCATTTCATGTTCGACTTCAACCCTGATCGGGTGCTCGATGGCTTACTGGCAGCGATGGGGCATGCGTTCTTTTCTCTGAGCGTGGGCGTTGGATCGATCATGATCTATGGTGCGTATATGCCCAAGAACGCCTCAATCTCCGGGACTGTGGTCGGAGTGGCGTTGATCGATACGTTTGTCTCATTGCTCGCCGGGTTGGCATTGTTTCCAATAGTATTTGCTTCGGGATTGAACCCCAGTGAAGGGCCGGGTCTGATGTTTGTGACCTTGCCGTTTGCCTTTGGCAATGTGGCGTTCGGGCAGCTGATGGGCGTGGTGTTCTTTGTGTTGGTGGCCGTAGCGGCCTGGAGCTCGGCGATTTCATTGCTGGAGCCGATGGTGGCTTATCTGGTTGAGCGAACCAAGATCCGACGCCTGTGGGTGACGTTCTGGTTGGCGTTCAGTTGCTGGTTTGTGGGGCTGGGCACCGTGTTTTCCTTCAATATCTGGAAGCAAGCCAAGTTCTTTGTGAGTGAAGACTCAGGTTTTCACCTGTATCAGTGGGGCGCTGCGAGCGGTCTCGACTTCTTTGGTGTCGTTGATTTCTTCACCTCGCGTATCATGTTGCCTTTGGGCGGACTGTGCTTTGTGGTCTTTGCAGGCTGGATCATGGGGCGTGGTGCGGTACGCGACGAGTTGTCGATGCGTAGCCCGGTGCTGTTCGCCTTGACACTTTTTTTGATGCGCTATGTGGCGCCACTCGGCATTCTGATTGTGTTTGCCGCCCAGCTGTGGAAATAACGCTGACATGACTACCCATATCCAACGCTCTGCTTTGCTGCCTTATCCGGCGCAAGCGCTTTATGACCTGGTTAACGATGTTGAGCATTACCCGGACTTTCTGCCGTGGTGTTCCTCCGTCGAGCTGATCGAAAAGTCCGATGTGCTGATGCGTGCCAGTCTGGGCGTGGCCAAGGCTGGGCTGAGCCAGCACTTTGTGACGCGCAACACCCTGGTGCCGGGGCAGTCGATTGAAATGAACCTGGAAGAGGGGCCTTTCAAACAATTGCATGGTCTTTGGGTGTTCAAACCTTTGGGTGAGAAGGCCTGCAAGATCAGCCTGGACATGACCTTCGATTACGCCGGGCCGCTGGTCAAGGCGACCTTGGGGCCTTTGTTCAATCAGGCAGCCAATACGTTAGTGGATGCTTTTTGCCAGCGCGCCAAGCAGCTTTATGGTTGAGTCGTTGATTGACGTCGAAGTGGTGTATGCGGCGATTGATCGGCAGCGCTTGCTGGCATTTTCGGTTGCGCAGGGCACAAGCGTGCGCGCTGCGCTGCTGGCTTCGGGCATTGGAAAGGAGTTCCCTGAGCTTGATCTGACAAGCTGCCCTGTGGGGATCTTTGGCAAGCAGGTGGCAGACCCGCAATACCGAGTGTTGCAGGCGGGGGAGCGCATCGAGATTTACCGGCCGCTGTTGGCAGACCCTAAAGAGATACGTCGTCAGCGCGCTGCTAAAGCGGCCGAGGCCAAGCGTCAGAGTCAGGTGTAACAGCGTTATCGCAGACAACAAAAAGCCCGGCATGCCGGGCTTTTTTGTACCGGACGATTATTGGTCGTCGGTATCCAGAGGCTCTGGAGTCGGAACGGGGACCGTTTCGACGCCGTCGACGTCCTTCTGGATTTGATCGAGCAGTGAACCCGGCTTGGCGGGTACGTCGCTCTTCTCTTCAGCTGGAGCGTCAGGCGCTGCCGGCTCAACCACGTTAGTGGCGCCGTCCTTGCCGAGAATGGCTTCATCGCGGCTTACGCCTGGCTTGAAGTCGCCAGACAAGCTAACGAGCTGGTCATTTTCGTTGAAGAACACACTGATGCGTTCTTGTTGGCGCTGGCCGCCGCCGGGCTGCAGGCTATACAAATAGTCCCAGCGGTCAGGGTGGAATGTATCGGTCAGCAGGGCGTTGCCCATAATAAACCGCACTTGCCGACGGGTCATTCCCGGGCGTAACTGGTTTATCATGTCCTGCGTGACGACATTGCCCTGTTGGATGTCGATTTTGTAAACCCCGGGGAATGAACAACCGGCGAGTGCGAGCAGTCCCACAAAGGTGAAACTGGTTAGCAAGAGCTTGGTGTTTTGCATCGGTGGGCGACTTCCACTATCTTGGCTGGGACAACGTAAACGCCGATCATACCCGTATTAATAGAAGCTGCGAAGCGGCTTCCGCGAGAAAGCTAACCATGGTTGAAAATAGCGAACTCCGTAAAGCCGGACTGAAGGTGACTCTGCCACGAGTCAAAATCCTGCAAATGCTTGACTCTGCCGAGCAGCGTCACATGAGCGCCGAGGATGTTTACAAGGCACTTATGACCGCGGGTGAGGATGTGGGGCTGGCCACGGTTTACCGTGTACTGACTCAGTTTGAGTCCGCAGGGCTGGTGATCCGCCACAATTTTGATGGTGGTCATGCAGTCTTCGAATTGGCCGATGCCGACGGTGGCCACCATGATCACATGGTCAATGTGGACAGCGGTGAAGTGATCGAATTTTTCGACGAAGACATCGAAAAACTGCAGCACGCCATCGCTGCAAAACACGGTGTTGAGCTGGTGGATCACAATCTTGTTTTGTACGTGCGCAAGCAAACAAAATAAGTCTGTAGCGCGAATTTCTGGTTCGCGAAACCAACAAAGGCGACCCAAGGGTCGCCTTTGTGCTGTCTGAATGACGGCTTTTTCTACCGTTCGTCGCTAAGCTGCAAGAATTTTCGCAGTAACCACCATTTTCTTTGCGTGCGCCAACGATTCTTTGGTCAGGTCGATGCCGCCAAGCATGCGTGCAACTTCTTCTATGCGCTCTTTCTTGCTCAGTTTCGATACGGCAGTGCGAGTGGTGTCGCTCTCGCGAACCTTGTGCACAAATAGATGCTGATGGCATTGCGCAGCCACTTGCGGCAAATGGGTGACTGTCAGTACCTGGCCGCGCTCGCCTAGACGGCGTAACAGTTGGCCGACGATTTCGGCAGTAGGACCGCCAATGCCGACGTCGACCTCGTCAAATACCAGGGTAGGCACCCGTGAGGTTTGCGCGGTGATGACCTGGATGGCCAGGCTGATGCGTGACAGCTCGCCACCTGACGCTACTTTCGCCAGCGCTTTAAGGGGTTGGCCTGGGTTGGCGCTTACCAGTAGCTCTACGTGCTCCAGCCCGTGTGGCATCGGGTCGACGCTGGCCTGTGGGCGCAGTTCGATCAAAAAGCGCCCGCCGGGCATGCCCAAGCGCTGTATTTCTTCTTCTACGGCACTGCTCAGGCGCGATGCTGCCTGAGCACGCAGGCTGCTGAGTTCGCGTGCACATTCCTGATAGTGGCGTGTATAGGCTGCCAGCTCGTGGGTCAGGCGTTCGATGGATTCGTCGTTGGCATTGAGGCTTTCGAGCTCATCCAGCAGTCTTTGCTGCAGCGCAGGAACGTCACTTGGCTGTACACGATGTTTGCGCGCGAGTGTATAGATGGTGTCCAGACGTTCTTCCAGGTACTGCAAGCGGCCCGGGTCAGCATCAAAGTGATCAAGAAACCGGTTAAGTTCGCCTACGGCTTCTTCGACCTGGATTTGTGCACTGGCCAGCAGGTCGGTTGCTTCGCTCAGAGATCCGGAGCTGTTGTTGATGCTTGAAAGTCGGTTCAGGCTGACCGTCAATGCATTGAGGACGTTGCCGGAGTCGTTTTCGCTGCACTGTTCAACCACTTGGCGGCAGATCGTGAGCAAGGTTTCGGCATTGGTCAGGTTTTTGTGTTCCTGCTCCAGCTCATCCAGTTCGTTTTCGCCCAGCGACAGCGTTTCGAGCTCTTCAAGCTGGTAGCTCAGTAACTGATGACGTGCGCGTTGTTCATCGCCGGAGTTGGAGAGGTGTTCGAGTTCTTGCCGCGCCTGGCGCCACCTTTGTGCAGCCAGTTGAACCTGGCGGGACAGGTCGGTGGCACCCGCGTATTCGTCCAGAAGGCGACGGTGGGTGTCCGGTTTTAGCAGCGACTGGTGCTCATGCTGGCTGTGGATATCAATCAGCAACTCGCCCAAGGCTTTGAGGTCGCCTTGTGGGCAGGGCGTGCCATTGATGTAGCTGCGTGAGCGCCCTTCAGTCGTGATAACACGACGCAAAATGCACGGGCCATCCGTTTCGAGGTCGCGCTCGGCGAGCCAGGCACGTGCTTCGGGAATGTCTTGCAGGTCGAAGGTGGCAAGAATGTCGGCTTTGTCGGCGCCTGGACGAACTACGCCGCTATCGGCTCGGTCTCCCAAGGTGAGGCCCAGCGCATCAAGCATGATCGATTTTCCTGCACCGGTCTCGCCAGTGATTACACTCATCCCGCGATCCAGTTCAAGATCGAGATGTTCAACGATGGCGTAGTTATGAACGGACAGGTGCACCAGCATAGGAGCTGCTCCAAAACGTAATGTCTGGTTATTTATACAGTGTTTTGTTTCGTGCTGACAATGGCTGTCGTTAGTACGATTTGCTTTGTTTTTCTGAATTTTTAGCGCGTTTTGATTTTTTTGCGGGATTTAGGGCAGGACAAAGAGGCACTGTTAGTGCGTTGTGGCTCTTGAACCTGAAAATTGCGACCCCATATACCTTGGCAGAAGCGCGAGTCGAGCTCGCGGACAAAGTTTGAAAGGAGAAATCTATGGCAGACGAACAGACTATGGATACGCAAAACCAAGAAGCAAATCAGGCCGCCGATGCCGCTGGCGAAGATCTGGTCGCTCGCGTGCAGTCGCTTGAAGAGCAACTGGCCGCAGCTCATGATCAGGCTTTGCGTGTTGCTGCTGATCTGCAGAACGTTCGCCGCCGCGCTGAACAGGACGTCGAGAAAGCACACAAATTCGCATTGGAAAAGTTTGCTGGCGACCTCTTGCCGGTAATTGACAGTCTTGAGCGTGGTCTTGAGCTGTCCAGCCCGGATGACGAGAACATTCGCCCAATGCGCGAAGGGATTGAGCTGACACTGAAAATGTTCCAGGACACCCTGAAGCGTTATCAGCTGGAAGCGATTGATCCGCACGGCGAACCCTTTAATGCCGAGCATCATCAAGCTATGGCCATGCAGGAAAGCGCTGACCTGGAGCCGAACAGTGTGCTCAAGGTGTTTCAAAAGGGCTATCAGCTCAATGGTCGCTTGCTGCGCCCGGCTATGGTCGTAGTCAGCAAGGCGCCAGCGCCGGTTTCGCCATCGATTGACGAGCAGGCTTGAAATCGGCCGCAAGGCCCCCATTTAGAAGTCAAGCGTTAAGCAGTGCCGCAGTTGGTCATTACTGCTGCGGCAAAAAAATTCAAATTTAGGGAGAGTAAACATGGGCAAAATTATCGGTATTGACCTCGGGACCACTAACTCGTGTGTTTCGGTTCTGGAAAACGGTAAAGCAAAAGTTATCGAAAACGCAGAAGGCGCGCGTACTACGCCGTCGATCGTTGCGTATGCCAATGATGGCGAAATTCTGGTTGGCCAATCGGCCAAGCGTCAGGCAGTGACCAATCCGCATAACACCCTGTACGCGGTGAAGCGTTTGATCGGTCGTCGTTTTGACGAAGAAGTTGTACAGAAAGACATTCAGATGGTGCCTTACAAAATCGTCAAGGCTGACAATGGCGACGCATGGGTTGAAGTGAACGGCCAGAAAATGGCTCCGCCACAAATCTCGGCTGAAATTCTGAAGAAAATGAAGAAAACCGCCGAAGATTACCTCGGCGAGGCAGTGACTGAAGCGGTTATTACCGTTCCGGCCTACTTCAACGACAGCCAGCGTCAGGCGACTAAAGACGCCGGCCGTATCGCGGGTCTGGACGTAAAACGCATCATCAACGAACCAACCGCTGCTGCTCTGGCTTACGGTATGGACAAGGCGAAAGGCGACCACACTGTCATCGTTTATGACTTGGGTGGCGGTACTTTCGACGTGTCGGTCATTGAAATTGCCGAAGTGGATGGCGAGCATCAGTTTGAAGTGCTGGCAACCAACGGTGACACGTTCCTGGGTGGTGAAGACTTCGATATCCGTCTGATCGACTACCTGGTTGACGAGTTCAAGAAAGAAAGCGGCATGAACCTTAAAGGTGATCCGCTGGCCATGCAGCGTCTGAAAGAAGCTGCTGAAAAAGCCAAAATCGAACTGTCTTCGAGCCAGTCGACTGACGTGAATCTGCCTTACATCACTGCAGATGCCACTGGTCCTAAGCACTTGAACGTGAAAATTTCGCGCGCCAAGCTGGAATCGCTGGTTGAAGACCTGGTTCAGCGCACCATCGAACCTTGCCGTATCGCGTTGAAAGACGCCGGTATCGATGTGTCGAAAATCAACGACGTGATTCTGGTCGGTGGTCAGACTCGTATGCCACTGGTTCAAAAACTGGTGACTGAGTTCTTCGGTAAAGAAGCACGTAAAGACGTGAACCCGGACGAAGCTGTTGCAATGGGTGCTGCTATCCAGGGCGCGGTATTGGCCGGTGATGTTAAAGACGTTCTGCTGCTGGACGTGAGCCCGCTGACTCTGGGTATCGAAACCATGGGCGGTGTCATGACTGCTCTGATCGAGAAAAACACCACGATTCCTACCAAGAAATCGCAAGTGTTCTCGACCGCTGACGACAACCAGGGCGCTGTGACCATTCACGTGCTGCAAGGTGAACGTAAGCAAGCGGCTCAGAACAAGTCGTTGGGCAAGTTCGACCTGGCTGACATTCCACCAGCTCCACGTGGCGTGCCTCAGATCGAAGTAACCTTTGACATCGACGCCAACGGTATCTTGAACGTGAGCGCGAAAGACAAGGCGACCGGCAAATCTCAGTCGATCGTGATCAAGGCCAACTCCGGTCTGTCCGAGGAAGAAATTGCTCAGATGGTTCGCGACGCCGAGATCAACGCTGAGGAAGACCGCAAGTTCGAAGAACTGGCAGCTGCCCGTAACCAGGGTGACGCACTGGTTCACTCGACTCGCAAAATGGTCGCCGATGCTGGTGACAAGGTGACTGAGGAAGAGAAAGCTGCAATCGAAGCTGCAGTGGTTGCTCTTGAAGCTGCTGTAAAAGGCGACGACAAAGCGGCTATCGAAGCCAAGGTTGAAGAGCTGTCCAAAGTGTCTGCTCCAGTTGCTCAGAAGATGTACGCCGAGCAAGCAAACCCTGCAGACGCAGCGGCCAAGCCAGCTGATTCGGCTGAAAAAGCTGACGACGTTGTCGATGCTGAGTTTGAAGAAGTAAAAGACAACAAGTAATTAGCTTGTTTGTCGCCCGGTTGACCGCGCGCTTGCGGTGACTGGTAGGATGTCGCCGCGCGGGAGCTTGCTCCCGCGTTGGCGTGTCTGGAGTAGAGGAATTTTTACAGCATGCGACAAGGTCGGATGCTGGCGGTTGGGCTTGGAGGTTTTTATGTTCCGCCCGCACGAAACCGCTCCTGTCAGCCAATGCATTGGCTGTTAATCAGAAACCAATATCGTTGAAAAAGACGTGAGTCGAGTCTGGTCTCTATCGGATTTGGCGGGTTTGGTGAGGCTCGGGAGGGTTTTGCCGAACGTCCTTGAGAGTGCAAAGAATTATGGCAAAGCGCGATTATTACGAAATTTTGGGTGTCGAGCGTACTTCCACTGAGGTGGAGTTGAAGAAGGCATACCGACGTCTGGCAATGAAGCATCACCCGGACCGTAATCCGGATGACAAGGCTTCAGAAGAGCTGTTCAAAGAAGCGAACGAAGCTTACGAAGTCCTGTCGGACTCCAGCAAACGTGCTGCCTATGATCAATACGGGCATGCCGGTGTCGACCCGCAAATGGGTGGCGGCGGTGCTGGGTTTGGTGGGCAAAACTTCTCCGACATCTTTGGTGATGTCTTCAGTGATTTCTTTGGCGGTGGTCGTGGCGGCTCCCGGGGCGGCGCTCAGCGTGGTAGCGATTTGCGCTATACGCTTGAGCTGGATCTGGAAGAGGCTGTACGCGGTACCACGGTCAATATTCGAGTTCCTACGCTGGTTAATTGCAAGCCGTGTGACGGTTCTGGCGCCAAGAAGGGTTCTTCGCCTGTTACCTGTACGACCTGTGGCGGTATTGGCCAGGTGCGTATGCAGCAGGGTTTCTTTGCGGTTCAGCAAACGTGTCCGCGCTGCCATGGTCAGGGCAAGATCATTTCTGATCCGTGCGACAGCTGCCGTGGTGAAGGTCGCGTAGAAGAGTACAAAACCCTTTCGGTGAAAGTGCCTGCGGGTGTTGATACCGGCGATCGCATTCGTCTGTCGGGTGAAGGCGAGGCTGGCGTACAGGGTGGGCCTGCGGGCGATCTGTACGTGGTTATCGAGGTGCGTGAGCACGCGATTTTCCAGCGCGACGGCAAGCATCTGTTCTGTGAAGTGCCTATCAATTTTGCTGATGCGGCGCTGGGTGCAGAGCTTGAAGTCCCGACGCTTGACGGTCGAGTCAAGTTGAAAGTGCCTGAGGGCACTCAGAGCGGTAAACAGTTCCGTATTCGCGGCAAGGGCGTTGCCCCTGTGCGGGGTGGTGGTGCTGGTGATCTGATGTGTCGTGTGGTTGTTGAAACACCGGTGAAGTTGAGCCGACGTCAGCGTGAGCTGATGGAAGAGTTTCGCTCCACGCTGGAAGGTGACAGCAGTCACTCGCCTAACGCAACAGGCTGGTTCGAAGGCGTGAAGCGCTTCTTCGGCGACTTATAAGGGGCGGGACATGCGACGTATAGCTGTTATGGGTGCTGCCGGGCGCATGGGTAAAACCCTGATTGATGCGGTGCAGCAGCGTTCGCCGCTGTGCGGCCTGACCGCTGCGATTGTTCGTCCGGGCAGCTCGTTGATCGGTGCAGATGCCGGTGAATTGGTATCCCTGGGTCGTCTTGGTGTTGCGCTGTCGGCTAATTTGCAGGCGGTTGCGGATGACTTCGATGTATTGATCGACTTCACGCTTCCTGACGTTATGCTGAAAAACCTTGAGATTTGCCGTCAGTCTGGCAAGGCCATGGTGATTGGTACGACAGGGTTGAGTCCGGTGCAAAAGCAATTGCTCGCCGAGGCGGGCAAAGACATTCCGATCGTTTTTGCTGCGAACTTCAGCGTAGGCGTAAATTTGTCGCTTAAGTTGCTGGATATGGCTGCTCGAGTGATGGGGGAGGATGCGGACATCGAAATCATCGAAGCGCACCACCGTCATAAAATCGATGCGCCTTCCGGCACTGCCCTGCGCATGGGTGAGGTAATTGCCGATGCGTTGGGGCGTGACCTGCAAAAGGTTGCGGTCTATGGTCGAGAAGGGCATACCGGCGCACGTGAGCGCGAGACAATCGGTTTTGCGACGGTTCGCGGTGGCGATGTAGTTGGGGATCACACGGTGTTGTTCGCCACTGAAGGTGAGCGCCTTGAGATTACCCACAAAGCGTCCAGCCGCATGACGTTCGCCAAGGGTGCGGTTCGCGCTGCGCTATGGCTGGAGGGCAGCGAGCCGGGCCTGTATGACATGCAGGATGTGCTCGAGCTGCGTTGAAATACCTCTGTAATATCGGGCTATTGCGCAATCAATAGCCCGTTTTTTAACCGCTAAGCGATGTGCTGTCGCATTCCTCAGTCTTTTCGGCTCTTTAGCGGTAGACCAAAAAAGCCTTTTTCTGTAAGCTACAGCTTTAGTGTGTCCACTAAAAGCGCGCAGAATTATTCAGTGAAGAAGCGGGGTGACGTGTCCATACGTCACTCCGCTTTTTTACAACCTGCGATCGCCCTTTCAGGCTTTATTTACGGGAGGTCTTCTTGACTAAGCAAGCCATACTCGCCCTCGCTGATGGCAGCATTTTTCGCGGCGAAGCCATTGGTGCCGACGGTCAAACCGTTGGTGAGGTGGTGTTTAACACCGCAATGACTGGCTACCAGGAGATCCTGACGGATCCTTCCTACGCTCAGCAAATCGTGACCCTGACTTACCCGCATGTCGGCAATACCGGTACTACGCCGGAAGATGCCGAGTCTGATCGTGTTTGGTCCGCAGGTTTGGTGATCCGTGATCTGCCACTGGTTGCCAGCAACTGGCGTAACACAATGTCGTTGTCTGACTACCTGAAAGCCAACAATGTTGTGGCTATCGCCGGTATCGACACCCGTCGCCTGACACGCATTCTGCGTGAGAAAGGCGCACAAAACGGCTGCATCATGGCTGGCGACAACATTTCTGACGAAGCGGCCATTGCCGCTGCACGTGGTTTCCCTGGCCTCAAAGGCATGGACCTGGCGAAAGTCGTCACGACCGATAAAGCCTACGAGTGGCGTTCCAGCGTCTGGAACCTGGCGACCGACAGTCATCCGACTATCGAAGCCAGCGAGTTGCCTTACCACGTTGTGGCTTACGACTACGGCGTAAAGTGGAACATCCTGCGCATGCTGGTTGAGCGCGGCTGCCGCGTGACCGTGGTTCCGGCTCAGACGCCTGCCAGTGATGTACTGGCGCTGAATCCTGATGGCGTGTTCCTGTCCAACGGCCCGGGTGATCCTGAGCCTTGCGACTACGCAATCAAGGCGATTCAGGAAGTGCTGACTACCGAGATACCGGTGTTCGGTATTTGCTTGGGCCATCAGCTGCTGGCACTGGCTTCGGGCGCCAAGACTGTAAAAATGGGTCATGGCCACCATGGTGCTAACCACCCGGTTCAGGATCTGGACACCGGTGTTGTGATGATCACCAGCCAGAACCACGGTTTTGCGGTGGATGAAGCCACTTTGCCAGCCAATGTGCGTGCGATTCACAAGTCGCTGTTCGACGGCACCCTGCAGGGTATCGAACTGACCGACAAGAGCGCTTTCAGCTTCCAGGGTCACCCTGAAGCCAGCCCGGGCCCGAACGACGTAGCACCGCTGTTCGATCGCTTCATCAATGAGATGGCCAAGCGCCGCTGATCAATGCTGCGTTGCAGTTCGATGGTGGCCCCGAGCTTCGGTGGCCCCTCGGGCGCTTCAGTATCTTGATTGACAGCTTGCCGACTGACCTGCGGATTTGAGTGACAAACCCATGCCAAAACGTACAGACATTAAAAGCATCTTGATTCTCGGCGCTGGCCCGATCGTTATCGGCCAGGCCTGCGAATTCGACTACTCCGGCGCCCAGGCCTGCAAGGCTCTGCGTGAGGAGGGTTACCGCGTCATTCTGGTTAACTCCAACCCGGCCACCATCATGACCGACCCGGACATGGCCGACGCAACTTACATCGAGCCGATCAAGTGGCAGACCGTTGCCAAGATCATCGAAAAAGAGCGCCCAGACGCACTGTTGCCAACCATGGGTGGCCAGACTGCTCTGAACTGCGCACTGGATCTGGAGCGTGAAGGCGTTCTGGAGAAGTTTGGCGTAGAGATGATCGGTGCCAATGCCGACACCATCGACAAGGCTGAGGACCGTTCGCGTTTCGACAAAGCCATGAAGTCCATCGGCCTTGATTGCCCGCGTTCGGGTATCGCGCACAGCATGGAAGAGGCCAATGCGGTTCTCGAAAAGCTGGGCTTTCCATGCATCATTCGTCCTTCCTTCACCATGGGCGGCACCGGTGGCGGTATTGCTTACAACCGTGAAGAGTTCGAAGAGATTTGTTCCCGCGGTCTGGATTTGTCGCCCACCAAAGAGCTGTTGATCGACGAATCGCTGATTGGTTGGAAAGAGTACGAGATGGAGGTTGTCCGCGATAAGAAGGACAACTGCATCATCGTCTGCTCGATTGAAAACTTTGATCCGATGGGCGTGCATACAGGTGACTCGATCACCGTTGCGCCAGCGCAAACCCTGACGGACAAGGAATACCAGATCATGCGGAACGCCTCTTTGGCGGTGCTGCGTGAAATTGGCGTTGAAACGGGCGGTTCAAACGTTCAGTTCGGCATTTGCCCGAACACAGGCCGTATGGTCGTGATCGAGATGAACCCGCGTGTATCGCGTTCTTCGGCGCTGGCTTCCAAGGCCACCGGTTTCCCGATTGCGCGCATCGCTGCCAAGCTGGCCATCGGTTACACCCTGGATGAGTTGCAAAACGAAATCACCGGCGGTGCGATGCCGGCCTCGTTCGAGCCGTCCATCGACTACGTTGTGACCAAGCTGCCACGTTTTGCTTTCGAGAAGTTCCCGAAAGCTGACGCGCGCCTGACGACTCAGATGAAGTCGGTGGGTGAAGTGATGGCTATCGGCCGGACCTTCCAGGAATCTCTGCAAAAAGCCCTTCGCGGTCTGGAAGTGGGCGTTAGCGGTCTGGATCCAAAGCTCGACCTGAGCAATCCGGAAAGCATGGCCGTGCTCAAGCGTGAGCTGACTGTTCCGGGCGCCGAGCGTATCTGGTACGTGGCTGATGCATTCCGCGCAGGCATGACTGTCGAAGACATCTTTGGCATGAACATGATTGATCCTTGGTTCTTGGTACAGATCGAAGATCTGATCAAGGATGAAGAAAAGATCAAGACGATGGCGCTGTCCTCGATTGATCGTGATGCGATGTATCGCCTTAAGCGCAAAGGCTTCTCGGATGCACGTCTGGCTGTACTGCTGGGTGTGACCGAGAAAAACCTGCGTCGCCATCGTCACAAGCTGGAAGTGTTCCCGGTTTACAAGCGTGTTGACACCTGCGCGGCCGAGTTCGCTACTGATACGGCTTACATGTACTCCACCTATGAGGAAGAGTGCGAATCCAACCCTTCGGATCGTGACAAGATCATGATTCTGGGTGGTGGCCCGAACCGTATCGGTCAAGGTATCGAGTTCGACTACTGCTGCGTTCACGCCGCTCTGGCGCTGCGTGCCGATGGTTACGAGACCATCATGGTCAACTGCAACCCGGAAACCGTTTCCACCGACTACGACACTTCGGATCGTCTGTACTTTGAGTCGGTCACGTTGGAAGACGTGCTGGAAATCGTTCGTGTCGAGAAGCCAAAAGGCGTGATCGTTCAGTACGGCGGCCAAACCCCGCTGAAACTGGCTCGTGCTCTTGAAGAAGCTGGCGTGCCGATCATCGGTACCAGCCCGGATGCTATCGACCGTGCAGAAGACCGCGAGCGTTTCCAGCAGATGGTTGAGCGCCTGAACCTGCGTCAGCCGCCAAACGCGACAGTGCGCAGCGAAGACGAAGCCATTCGCGCAGCCTCCAAAATCGGTTATCCGCTGGTGGTGCGTCCTTCCTACGTGTTGGGCGGTCGTGCGATGGAAATCGTTTACGAAGAAGAAGAGCTCAAGCGTTATCTGCGTGATGCGGTGAAAGTGTCCAATGACAGCCCGGTGCTGCTGGATCACTTCCTCAACTGCGCAATCGAAATGGACGTTGATGCGGTATGCGACGGCACGGATGTAGTCATCGGCGCGATCATGCAGCATATCGAACAGGCAGGTGTTCACTCCGGTGACTCCGCGTGCTCACTGCCGCCTTACTCTTTGCCGCTGCACATCCAGAATGAGATGCGCGAACAGGTCAAGAAAATGGCTCTGGAATTGGGCGTTGTCGGCCTGATGAACGTGCAGCTTGCCCTGCAAGGCGAAGACATCTACGTCATTGAAGTGAACCCGCGTGCCTCGCGTACCGTTCCTTTCGTATCCAAGTGCATCGGCGTTTCTCTGGCAATGATCGCAGCACGCGTCATGGCTGGTAAAACCCTGAAGGAAATTGGTTTCACCAAAGAAATCATTCCTAACTTCTACAGTGTGAAAGAGGCGGTCTTCCCGTTCGCCAAATTCCCGGGTGTTGACCCGATTCTCGGCCCAGAGATGAAGTCCACCGGTGAAGTGATGGGCGTGGGCGATACCTTTGGTGAAGCATTTGCCAAGGCTCAAATGGGCGCTAGCGAAGTGCTGCCAACTGGCGGAACTGCGTTCATCAGCGTGCGTGACGACGACAAGCCTTTGGTGGCGGGTGTTGCCCGTGACCTGATCAATCTGGGCTTCGAAATCGTTTCGACGGTAGGCACTGCCAAGTTTATCGAGGCTGCCGGTCTTAAAGTCCGCCGCGTGAACAAGGTGACCGAAGGTCGTCCACACGTTGTCGACATGATCAAGAATGACGAAGTTAGCTTGATCATCAATACAACTGAGGGTCGTCAGTCGATTGCTGACTCTTACTCCATTCGCCGCAACGCGCTGCAGCACAAGATTTACTGCACAACGACCATTGCTGCTGGCGAAGCGATCTGTGAAGCGCTTAAATTCGGTCCTGAAAAAACCGTACGCAGCTTGCAGGATCTACACGCAGGATTGAAGGCATGATCAAATACCCAATGACAGTCCAGGGCGCCAAAGCCCTGGAAGAAGAGCACGCTCATCTGACCAAGGTTGTTCGACCGAAGCTGAGCCAGGACATCGGTACGGCCCGTGAATTGGGCGACCTGAAAGAAAACGCTGAATACCATGCTGCTCGTGAGCAGCAGGGTATGGTTGAGGCGCGTATTCGTGATATCGAGGGCCGCATGCAAAACGCGGTCATCATTGATGTCACGACTATTCCTCATACTGGCAAAGTGATTTTCGGTACTACGGTAGAAATTGCTAACGTTGAAACTGACGAAAGCGTGACGTACCAGATCGTGGGTGAGGATGAGGCCGACTTCAAACTTGGCAAAATCTCCGTGGGTTCGCCTCTTGCGCGCGCCTTGATTGCCAAGGAAGAAGGCGATGTAGTCGCGGTGAAAACACCGAGTGGTGTTATTGAGTACGAGATTGTCGAAGTGCGTCACATCTGAGTAAAGGCGCCCGCTTCGTGCGGGCGCACTGCTTTGGCGGCTGACCCGGTTGTCTCGGGTTGGCGGTCTTTATATGCATCACACAGAATTGTTGGGCGCTGCTGGTCAAGACAGGCTGGCAGTGATGTTGGGCGAAATGTCAGGTCGTGTGTCTGAGTGTGTCGTGCAGCGAGTAGAGAGGGGATGTAGCGCAGGATGCTATGGCTGCCTGATGCGTTGCGCGGGCAGAGATCATGGTAGGTCTGAAGGCAAGAGTGTCAGGGTGCGCCATGCGCACCCTTGACCCTTGTCGGCATCACTTGAAACGATGGACGTTCGACAGTTGCTTGTTCACATTGACGTTTTTGCGGTACAGAAGCGCCATTTTACCGATAACCTGTACCAAGTCCGCTTTGCCAGCCTTGCAAAGTTCTGCAATGGCCGCCAAACGGGCTTCGCGATCCAGGATGTTGACTTTGATTTTAATCAACTCGTGATCGCCCAATGCGCGTTCGAGTTCGGCTAAAACACCTTCAGTCAAACCATTGTCAGCCACAGTCAAAACTGGTTTCAGATGGTGGCCAATGGACTTGTACTGTTTCTTCAGCTCTTGAGTGAGCGGCATAATCTGACCCCTGTGTCTGATCTTGTAAAAAGCGGCGGCCAGTTTACCCGAGCGAGTCAGAGACCGCCCGGTTAATCACGACCCGTTTAAATTTTTTGAGGTGGCCCGTGGCCCGTTCCAAGACTAGCCTTAACTGGCTGAAAGAGCATTTCAACGACCCGTACGTCAAAATGGCGCAAAAAGACGGGTATCGTTCGCGTGCGAGCTATAAATTGCTGGAGATTCAAGAGCGTGATCGACTGATCCGTCCAGGCATGACTGTGATCGACTTGGGGGCAGCCCCGGGTGGGTGGTCTCAGGTGACCAGTCGTCTGATTGGTGGTCAGGGTCGTTTGATCGCGTCCGATATTCTGGATATGGACAGCATTCCTGATGTGACCTTCATCAAAGGTGACTTTACTGAGGATGCAGTACTGGCTGAAATCCTGGAGGCGGTCGGAAATACGCAAGTAGACCTTGTGATTTCTGATATGGCCCCCAATATGAGTGGATTGGCAGCTGTGGACATGCCTCGTGCGATGTTCCTCTGCGAGTTGGCGCTGGATCTTGCCGGTCGTGTATTGCGTCCGGGTGGTGATTTCCTGATCAAGGTGTTCCAAGGGGAAGGCTTCGATCAATACCACAAAGATATTCGCAAGCTGTTTGATAAGGTACAAATGCGCAAGCCTTCGTCGTCGCGAGACCGATCTCGCGAGCAGTATTTACTGGGGCGTGGCTTCCGTGGCATCGATGGTTCTGCCAGCGATGAGCGTCTCTGAACAGGCTGATAGGTTTTTTTGTATCGCTTTACAGAGCCGACATAAAGAATATTGTGTAGTCAAGCTTCACAAAGGGTTACAGACGGAGCCTACAAGGGTTGTAGGCAATGTAGTAAGTTATGCCGGTGAATATCATGCGAAGCGCGCTTCAGTAGCGGGGCTTGCTTCAGAGGGTAGCTAATTGAACGATATGGCAAAGAATCTGATCCTGTGGTTGATCATCGCAGCTGTCCTGGTGACAGTGATGAACAACTTCTCCAGTCCAAACGAGCCACAAACCCTCAACTATTCCGACTTCATCCAGCAAGTTAAGGATGGCAAGGTCGAGCGCGTTGCCGTTGACGGCTACGTGATTACCGGCAAACGCAGCGATGGCGATTCTTTCAAAACCATCCGTCCGGCGATTCAGGACAATGGTTTGATCGGTGATCTGGTTGATAACCATGTGACCGTTGAGGGCAAACTGCCTGAGCAACAAAGTATCTGGACACAACTGTTGGTTGCGAGCTTCCCCATTCTGGTGATCATCGCGGTCTTCATGTTCTTCATGCGTCAAATGCAAGGCGGAGCCGGCGGTAAGGGCGGTCCGATGAGCTTTGGCAAGAGCAAGGCGCGCCTGTTATCCGAAGACCAGGTCAAAACGACTCTGGCTGACGTAGCGGGCTGTGATGAAGCCAAGGAAGAAGTCGGTGAGCTGGTTGAGTTCTTGCGCGATCCGGGCAAGTTCCAGCGTCTGGGTGGTCGTATTCCCCGTGGCGTGTTGATGGTAGGCCCGCCGGGTACCGGTAAAACCTTGATCGCTAAAGCCATTGCCGGCGAAGCCAAGGTGCCGTTTTTCACTATTTCGGGTTCTGACTTCGTTGAAATGTTTGTGGGTGTCGGCGCAAGTCGTGTTCGTGACATGTTTGAACAGGCCAAGAAGCACGCACCTTGCATCATCTTTATCGATGAAATCGATGCTGTCGGCCGTCACCGTGGTAACGGTATGGGCGGTGGGCATGACGAGCGCGAGCAAACTCTGAACCAGTTGCTGGTTGAGATGGATGGCTTCGAGATGAATGACGGCATCATTGTGATTGCCGCCACTAACCGTCCTGACGTGCTTGACCCTGCGCTGTTGCGTCCAGGTCGATTTGACCGTCAGGTGGTGGTTGGCTTGCCGGACATTCGTGGTCGCGAGCAGATCCTCAAAGTCCACATGCGCAAAGTGCCAATGGGCGATGACGTCCAGCCGGCTGTTATTGCGCGTGGTACACCGGGGTTCTCGGGTGCAGATCTGGCTAACCTGGTGAACGAAGCATCCTTGTTCGCAGCGCGCACCGGTAAGCGTGTTGTTGAGATGAAAGAGTTTGAGCTGGCTAAAGACAAAATCATGATGGGCGCAGAGCGCAAATCGATGGTTATGTCTGATAAAGAAAAACGTAATACGGCTTACCACGAGGCAGGTCACGCTATTGTTGGGCGTGTAGTGCCTGAGCATGACCCTGTTTATAAGGTCTCGATCATTCCTCGTGGTCGCGCGCTTGGCGTTACGATGTTCCTGCCTGAAGAGGATCGTTATAGCCTGTCCAAGCGTGCGTTGATCAGCCAGATCTGCTCGCTTTACGGTGGTCGCATTGCTGAAGAGATGACCTTGGGCTTTGATGGTGTGACGACGGGTGCGTCAAACGACATTATGCGCGCCAGTCAGATTGCCCGGAATATGGTTACCAAATGGGGCCTTTCCGAGAAGCTGGGGCCGCTGATGTATGCCGAGGATGAAGAGTCTTATCTGGGGCGCGGCGGTGGTCAGAGTGCGAATGTTTCAGGGGAAACAGCCAAGCTGATCGACTCTGAAGTGCGCAGCATCATTGATCACTGTTACAACACGGCCAAGCAGATCCTCACGGAGAACCGTGACAAGCTGGACGCTATGGCGGATGCCTTGATGAAATACGAGACGATCGATGCTGATCAGATCGATGACATCATGTCGGGTCGACCACCGCGTGAGCCACGTGATTGGGAAGATGGCGGTTCGGGAACTCCGACAGCGCCGAAACTCGACAAGACTGAACGTCCTGAAACACCTATCGGCGGCCCGGCTGCTGATCAATAAGGCTTGAAATGACCTCTGTTCAGCCCTCAACCCGGTTGCCTTGCGGCAACCGGGTTCTTGATTTGGCCCATACGCACGTGATGGGCATTCTCAATGTAACCCCCGACTCTTTTTCTGATGGTGGCCGCTTTGCTGCGCTGGACGCTGCATTGCGCCATGCTGAATTGATGGTTCTGGCCGGTGCGACTCTTGTTGATGTAGGCGGTGAGTCAACCCGACCCGGCGCCCCGATAGTTTCTCAACAAGAAGAGCTCGATCGTGTTGCCCCGGTTGTGGAGCGCATTAGTCGCGAACTGGACGTCATTATTTCAGTCGATACTTCGGCTCCCGTCGTCATGACTGAGGTTGCCCGTCTTGGCGCTGGCCTCATCAATGATGTGCGCTCTCTGCGTCGTGAGGGTGCCTTGCAGGCAGCTGCGGCGACAGGTTTGCCAGTGTGCTTGATGCATATGCTGGGTGAACCGGGAGATATGCAGAACAATCCGCATTACGATGATCTGGTGGGCGAAGTTTCTGCGTTTCTGGCCGATCGTATGCAGCAGTGTGCGGCGGCCGGTATTGCGTCTGATCGAATTATCCTGGATCCGGGTTTTGGCTTTGCCAAAACCTTGCAGCATAATCTGAGCCTGTTCAAACATATGGATGCCTTGCTGTTGCTGGGGCGTCCTTTGTTGGTAGGGGTATCGCGTAAAAGCATGATTGGTCAGGCACTTAACCGCCCGGTTGATGAGCGGCTGTATGGTAGTCTGGCACTTGCGGCACTGGCGATGAATAAAGGGGCGCGCATTTTACGCGTCCATGACGTCGCCCAAACAGTTGATGTGGTACGGATGATCGCAGCAGTAGAGTCTGCCGACTAAGAATAATGGAGTAGTTATGACAAAGAAGTATTTTGGCACCGACGGTATTCGTGGTCGGGTCGGCGTCTATCCGATAACCCCTGACTTTATGCTTAAGTTGGGGTGGGCTGCGGGCATGGCGTTTCGCAGTAAGGGGGCTTGCCGGATTCTGGTAGGCAAGGACACGCGGATTTCAGGTTACATGTTTGAGTCTGCCCTGGAGGCGGGCCTGTCTGCAGCCGGTGCCGATGTGATGCTCTTGGGGCCAATGCCGACACCTGCCATTGCCTATCTGTCGCGTACTTTTCATGCGCAGGCGGGTATTGTGATCAGCGCATCGCACAATCCTCATGACGATAACGGTATCAAGTTCTTTTCGGGCGATGGCACCAAGCTGCCGGATGATGTTGAATTGATGATCGAGGAGTTGCTGGATGCTCCCATGACGGTCGTTGACTCTGACAAGCTCGGCAAGGTGTCGCGCATCAATGATGCTCCGGGTCGCTATATCGAATTTTGCAAAAGCAGTGTTCCTACCAGCACCAATTTCAGTGATCTCAATATCGTTCTCGACTGTGCCCATGGTGCTACCTACAAAGTTGCCCCTAGCGTGTTCAAGGAGTTGGGTGCGCAAGTCACGGTTCTGTCGGCTCAGCCTAATGGTTTGAATATCAACGATAACTGCGGCTCGACCCATATGGAGTCATTGCAGGCGGCCGTGCTGGCTGAGGGGGCTGACCTGGGCATCGCTTTTGATGGCGATGGTGATCGGGTCTTGATGGTGGACCATACGGGTGCAATTGTTGATGGCGATGAGCTGTTGTTTATCATCGCCAGAGATTTGCACGAGCGCGGCAAGTTGCAAGGCGGTGTCGTCGGCACATTGATGAGCAATTTGGGGCTTGAGTTGGCGCTGGGCAATCTTGGGATTCCATTTGTGCGCGCCAATGTCGGTGACCGCTATGTGATTGCTGAGCTACAAGAGCGCGAATGGCAGATTGGCGGTGAGAACTCCGGTCACATCCTCTGCCTGCAGAACACCACAACGGGTGATGCCATTATCGCGGCGCTTCAGGTGTTAATGGCTTTGCGCCGTCGTGGCGAAGGCCTGGCTCAGTCGCGCCAAGCCTTGCGCAAATGTCCACAAGTGCTGATCAATGTGCGTTTTGGCGGGGGTGTTAATCCGTTGGAGCACCCAGCTGTCAAAGAGGCGTGCGCGCGGGTAACAGAGGCCATGCAGGGTCGTGGGCGTGTGCTGTTGCGCAAGTCCGGCACCGAGCCATTGGTGCGTGTGATGGTCGAAGGCGATGACGAAAGCATGGTTCGCGGATACGCCGAAGAGCTGGCAAAACTGGTAAGTGAAGTTTGTGTCTGAATTCGGCTTGCCAGCGCGGATGTGGTTGGGTAACATCTGCGCCCACTTTGACCGATGAGGTAAAGCATGCGTCGCATGATGGTAGCTGGTAACTGGAAGATGTACGGTACCCGCGCCAGCGTCGATGCGCTGATCAACGGTCTGCGTGGTCTGGCCTTGCCTAACGATGTTGATGTTGCAGTTTTTCCGCCTCAGCTGTTTATTGATCGTGTTATCAATGGCTTGCAAGGTGCACCGATTTCGGTTGGTGCTCAGGATGCTGCGGTGAATTCGGAGCAGGGCGCCCTGACTGGCGAGATTTCTTCGAGTCAGTTGTTGGACGCAGGTTGCAAGTTGGTACTTGTGGGTCACTCTGAGCGTCGCCTGATTCTGGGTGAGCAGGATGAGACACTTAACCGCAAGTTTGCAGCAGCTCAAGCCTCTGGCTTGACGCCAGTGTTGTGCATAGGGGAAACCCTTGAGCAGCGCGAAGCGGGACAAACGCTGGAAGTGGTAGAGCGTCAACTGAATGCCGTGATCGACGAGTTTGGTATTGATGCTTTTGTAAATGCTGTGATTGCTTACGAGCCGGTCTGGGCCATTGGCACCGGGCTGACCGCATCACCGCAGCAAGCGCAAGATGTGCATGCGGCCATTCGCTCACAGCTCGCGCAAAAGAATTCTGAAGTGGCACAAGGTGTGCGGCTTCTATACGGCGGCAGCGTGAAGGCGGCCAATGCGGTCGAACTGTTCAGCATGCCGGATATCGATGGGGGACTCATTGGCGGGGCTTCCCTGAATGCAGATGAGTTCGGTGCGATCATTCGTGCCGCAGGAAACTGAGAAATGCTGGATAACGTCGTAACTGTGTTTCATCTGCTGACAGCATTGGGTGTAATTGCCCTGGTTCTGCTGCAACAGGGTAAGGGAGCGGATGCTGGAGCATCTTTCGGCGCAGGTGCATCAAATACTGTGTTCGGAAGCCAAGGTTCCTCTACCTTTCTTAGTAAGTTTACTGCTATACTTGCCGCAGGTTTTTTCATAACCAGCTTAGGGTTAGGTTACTTTGCTAAAGAGAAAGCTGAACAGCTGACTCAAGTAGGTTTGCCAAATCCAGCGGTGTTGGAAGTTCCAGTGCAAAAGCCGGCTTCAGATGATGTTCCGGTGCTTGAAGAGCAAAAGTCGGCAACACCTGCGACTGACGTACCTCCAGCTCAAGAGCAAAAGTAAAACGGGTTTCATGATGTAAATGCAGTATTGCCGAGGTGGTGGAATTGGTAGACACGCAACCTTGAGGTGGTTGTGCCCATAGGGTGTAGGGGTTCGAGTCCCCTTCTCGGTACCAATTATCAAGAATGCCCGCAGTAGCGGGCTTTCTTGTATGTGGAAGGTTGGATTGACCCTGAAAAGGATCAACCGTATACTTCCGCTCCAGCTTTGTCGCGGGATGGAGCAGTCTGGTAGCTCGTCGGGCTCATAACCCGAAGGTCGTCGGTTCAAATCCGGCTCCCGCAACCAGTTTTAGCGGAGCCCCTTATTAGGGGCTTTTTGTTAACTGGACACTTTATAGCGTCGGTATTCAACGACGTTTCAGAGATGGGCGCTTCGCCCATTTTTTTATTTTGCACAGCATGCACAAACATGCACTAGGGGGTTCAGGTGTCGAGCAAGCTAGAAGAGTTGCAGGCCTTGTTGGCCCCGGTGGTCGTGGCCCTAGGCTATGAATGCTGGGGTATTGAATTTTCGGCTCAAGGCCGCCATTCAATGTTGCGTGTGTATATCGACAAGGAAGGCGGCGTACTGGTGGATGACTGCGCTATTGTCAGTCGTCAGATCAGCGGCGTTCTGGATGTCGAAGATCCTATCGCTGTTGAATACACCCTTGAAGTTTCTTCTCCTGGCATGGAACGCCCTCTGTTCACTCTCGAACAGTTTGCCCAATTTGTCGGTGAGCAAGTGAAGATCAAGCTGCGCTCGCCTTTTGAAGGGCGACGCAACTTTCAGGGCCTTCTGCGCGGCGTAGAAGAGCAGGACATTGTGGTGCAGGTTGAAGACCATGAATTCCTGTTGCCGATCGATATGATCGACAAGGCCAACATTATTCCCAGTTTTGACTGAGACGCGGATCCCGCGGATCCAATGGCTTGCGAAAGGCGAGGCGTACGATGAGCAAAGAAGTACTGCTGGTTGTTGAGTCGGTGTCCAATGAAAAGGGCGTACCGGCAAACGTTATTTTTGAGGCGCTGGAATTGGCTTTGGCCACTGCGACCAAAAAACGTTTTGAAGACGAAGTCGATCTGCGTGTGGAAATCAATCGCCACACCGGTAACTATGAGACTTTCCGTCGCTGGACTGTGGTCGAAGACGAAGATCTGGATGATCCAGCAATCGAGTTGGCGGTAGACCAGGCCCAAGCGAAACAGCCAGGCGCTGTAGCTGGCGATATTATCGAAGAGAAAATCGATTCTATCGAATTCGGTCGGATCGCTGCACAAACGGCCAAACAGGTCATTGTGCAAAAAGTCCGCGAAGCTGAGCGTGCTCAAGTAGTCGATGCTTATCGTGAGCGTCTGGGCGAAATCATTTCGGGCACCGTTAAAAAGGTGACACGTGACAATGTGATCGTTGATCTGGGTAACAACGCTGAAGCGTTGCTGGCCCGTGAAGACATCATTTCGCGTGAAACCTTCCGCGTTGGCGTACGCCTTCGCGCGCTGCTCAAGGAAATTCGTACCGAGAACCGCGGTCCTCAACTGATTTTGTCGCGTACAGCGCCAGAAATGTTGATCGAGCTGTTCCGTATTGAAGTTCCAGAGATCTCCGAAGGTCTGATCGAAGTGATGGCGGCCTCCCGCGATCCTGGATCTCGCGCTAAAATAGCCGTTCGCTCCAAAGATAAACGCATTGATCCGCAAGGTGCTTGCATTGGTATGCGCGGTTCGCGCGTCCAGGCAGTGTCTGGCGAATTGGGCGGAGAGCGAGTGGATATCGTCCTTTGGGATGACAACCCGGCGCAGTTCGTGATCAACGCAATGTCGCCAGCTGAAGTAGCGGCAATTATTGTTGACGAAGATGCCCATGCAATGGACATCGCCGTTGGCGCAGACAATCTGGCCCAGGCGATTGGTCGCGGCGGTCAGAACGTACGTTTGGCTAGCCAGTTGACTGGCTGGACCTTGAACGTGATGACCGAATCGGACATCCAGGCTAAACAGCAAGCAGAAACCGGCGACATCCTGCGTAACTTCATCGAAGAGCTGGAAGTTGATGAAGACCTCGCGCAGGTACTGGTTGATGAAGGCTTTACCAGCCTGGAAGAGATTGCCTACGTACCGGTGGAGGAAATGCTCAACATCGATGGCTTTGACGAAGATACCGTCAACGAGCTTCGCGCTCGAGCCAAGGATCGTTTGTTGACTAAAGCCATCGCTACTGAGGAAAAGCTGGCAGACGCCCATCCGGCCGAAGACCTGCTCTCGCTTGAGGGTATGGACAAGGATTTGGCGATGGAACTGGCGGTGCGCGGCGTAATTACCCGCGAAGACCTGGCCGAGCAGTCTATTGACGATCTGCTCGACATCGACGGCATTGACTCAGATCGTGCCGGCAAGTTGATCATGGCCGCCCGAGCCCATTGGTTCGAGTAACTAGGCGCGGCCTGAGGAGAGAAATGCATGACGCAAGTCACGGTGAAACAACTGGCCGATGAGGTCAAAACACCGGTTGAGCGCCTGTTGCAGCAGATGCGTGAGGCAGGTCTGCCGCACACCGCCGCCGAGCAGAATGTAACCGACAGTGAGAAGCAAGCTCTGCTGACTCACTTGAAAAGCAGCCACAAGGCTAAAGTGGAAGAACCGCGCAAAATCACTTTGCAGCGTAAAACCACAAGCACCCTGCGTGTTGCTGGCAGCAAAAGCATCAGCGTTGAAGTGCGCAAGAAGAAAGTCTTCGTACAGCGCAGCCCGGAAGAAATTGAAGCCGAGCGCAAACGTGAGATGGATGAACGCCGCGCAGTAGAAAATGCTGCACGTCAAAAGGCTGAAGAAGAGTCCAAGCGTCGCGCCGAAGAAGAAGCGCGCCGTCAGCCTGCTCAAGCTGCTGCCCCGGCAGCCGCAGCGCCTGCACCTGTGCAAGCAGCTCCGGCTCCGAGCGCGGCACCTGCTCCAGCGCCTGCTGATGCACGCAAGCGTGACGAACAGCGTCGCCCGGACAAACCACGTGCCGATGATAACAATCGTCGTGGTAACAGCGACGGTGATCGCAAGAACGCTCCGCATCGTGCTTCGGTTAAAGAAAAAGCACCGACGCCACGTGTTGCTCCGCGCACTTCCGATGAAGAAAGCGATAGCTTCCGTCGTGGTGGCCGTGGCAAGGGCAAGCTGAAGAAACGTAACGCTCACGGTTTCCAGAGCCCAACCGGCCCTGTGGTTCGTGACGTTCAGATCGGCGAGACCATCACTGTTGGCGATTTGGCCGCACAGATGTCGGTCAAGGCTGCTGAAGTCATCAAGTTCATGTTCAAGCTGGGTACGCCAGCGACCATCAACCAGGTACTGGATCAGGAAACTGCTCAACTGGTTGCTGAGGAACTGGGCCACAAAGTGACTTTGGTTAGCGACAACGCCCTGGAAGATTCCCTGGCCGAGTCCCTGAAGTTTGAAGGCGAGTCGTTCTCCCGTGCACCGGTTGTGACCGTAATGGGCCACGTTGACCACGGTAAAACGTCCCTGCTCGACTACATCCGTCGTGCCAAAGTAGCTGCTGGCGAAGCCGGTGGTATTACTCAGCACATCGGTGCATACCACGTTGAAACCGAACGCGGCATGGTTACGTTCCTCGATACCCCGGGTCACGCTGCGTTTACCGCAATGCGTGCACGTGGTGCCAAGGCGACTGACATCGTGATTCTGGTTGTGGCTGCAGACGACGGTGTAATGCCGCAGACCATCGAAGCTGTTCAGCATGCGAAAGCAGCTGGTGTGCCGCTGGTGGTTGCAGTGAACAAAATCGACAAGCCAGGTGCTGATCTCGATCGCATCCGCAGCGAGTTGTCCGTTCACGGCGTGACGTCGGAAGAGTGGGGTGGTGACACTCCGTTTGTTTCGGTCTCGGCGAAAATGGGTACCGGCGTTGACGAATTGCTCGAAGCCGTATTGCTGCAAGCTGAAGTTCTGGAACTCAAAGCCACTCCATCGGCTCCTGGCCGTGGCGTAGTGGTTGAGTCCCGTCTGGACAAAGGCCGCGGTCCTGTTGCAACCGTTCTGGTTCAAGACGGTACTCTGCGCCAAGGCGACATGGTTCTGGTCGGCTCCAACTACGGCCGCATCCGCGCCATGCTCGATGAGAACGGCAAGCCTATCAAGGAAGCCGGTCCATCCATCCCTGTCGAGATTCTCGGCCTGGACGGTACGCCAGATGCTGGCGACGAGATGAGCGTAATGACTGACGAGAAGAAGGCGCGTGAAGTTGCCCTGTTCCGTCAAGGCAAGTTCCGCGAAGTGAAACTGGCGCGTGCTCACGCAGGCAAGCTGGAAAACATCTTCGAGAACATGGGCCAAGAAGAGAAGAAGACGCTTAACATCGTCCTCAAATCTGACGTCCGTGGTTCGTTGGAAGCTTTGCAGGGCGCTCTTAGTGGCCTGGGTAACGACGAAGTGCAAGTGCGCGTAGTGGGCGGCGGCGTCGGTGGTATCACCGAAAGCGACGCTAACCTGGCACTGGCTTCCAACGCTGTATTGTTCGGCTTCAACGTGCGTGCTGATGCAGGCGCTCGTAAGATTGTCGAGCAAGAAGGCCTGGACATGCGTTACTACAACGTCATCTACGACATCATCGAAGACGTCAAGAAAGCCCTTACCGGCATGCTTGGCAGCGACGTTCGGGAGAATATCCTGGGTATTGCTGAAGTCCGCGACGTGTTCCGTTCGCCTAAGTTCGGTGCAATTGCTGGCTGTATGGTGCTGGAAGGTGTTGTTCACCGTAACCGTCCAATCCGCGTACTGCGTGACGACATCGTTATCTTCGAAGGCGAGCTGGAATCCCTGCGCCGCTTCAAGGATGACGCTGCCGAAGTGCGTGCCGGCATGGAATGCGGTATCGGCGTCAAGAGCTACAACGACGTTAAAGTCGGTGACAAGATCGAAGTGTTCGAGAAGGTTCAGGTTGCTCGCAGCCTGTAAACCGCGAACCTCAAGAGCAAAGACGAGCCGCAGCATGCAGATGCAGTGCGCTCTGTCTGGACTCTAAACGCAACGCCCGGTCCGGCTTTTGTCTGGCCGGGCGTTTGCCGCTTTCAGAACGCATGGGTTTCCCATGGGTGAGTAACAGGTAACAAGACATGGCAAAAGAATACAGCCGTACCCAACGTATCGGCGATCAGATGCAGCGTGAGCTGGCACAGCTGATCCGTCGCGAAGTTAAAGACCCGCGCGTGGGTCTGGTCACTATTACTGCGGTAGAAGTCAGCCGTGACGTTGGTCACGCCAAGATTTTCATTACGGTAATGGGTCAGGACAACGCTGAAGATATTGCTCAGACCATCAAGGTTCTGAACTCCGCTGCAGGCTTCCTGCGCATGCAACTGGCGCGTGAAATGAAGCTGCGCAGTGTTCCTCAGTTGCATTTCCACTATGACGAAAGCGTTGTACGTGGCGCTCATCTGTCCGCTTTGATCGAGCGTGCAGTGGCTGAAGACAATCAGCACCCTGAAGCCACCGCTCCTGAAGACACCAAGGAGTAACCGGTGGCTCAGGTCAAGCGTATCCGTCGTAACGTCAGTGGCATCATCCTGCTCGATAAGCCGCTTGGGTTTACCTCCAACGCGGCTTTGCAGAAAGTCCGCTGGCTGCTCAATGCTGAAAAGGCAGGGCACACCGGTAGTCTCGATCCTTTGGCCAGCGGCGTCTTGCCGTTGTGCTTTGGCGAGGCCACCAAGTTTTCGCAATACCTGCTCGATTCCGACAAGGGTTATGAAACCTTGATGCAATTGGGCAAGACTACGACAACGGCCGATGCCGAAGGCGAGGTTTTACAGACGCGCCCGGTGACCGTTGGTCGCGCCGATATTGAAGCTGTATTGCCGAAATTTCGCGGGCAAATCAGTCAGATACCGCCGATGTACTCTGCTCTCAAACGTGATGGCCAGCCCCTTTACAAGTTGGCACGTGCAGGCGAAGTGGTGGAGCGTGAACCGCGTTCTGTTACTATTACCCGCCTCGAATTGTTGGCCAGCGAAGGCGACACTGCACGCTTGGCCGTCGACTGCACTAAAGGCACTTATATCCGTACCCTGGTGGAAGATATTGGTGAGCAATTAGGGTGCGGTGCATACGTTGCAGAACTGCGTCGTACGCATGCAGGCCCGTTTAGCCTGGCCCAAACCGTCACGTTGGAAGAGCTGGAAGCTGTGCATGCCGAAGGTGGTAACGAAGCGGTGGATCGTTTCCTGATGCCTTCAGACAGCGGTTTGCTTGATTGGCCGTTACTGCACTTTTCGGAGGCTAGCGCGTTTTACTGGCTCAATGGCCAGCCAGTACGCGCTCCCGATGCGCCCAAGTTCGGCATGGTGCGGGTACAAGATCACAACGGTCGCTTTATCGGTATCGGTGAAGTGAGCGAAGACGGGCGCATTGCGCCGCGTCGACTGATTCGGTCGGAATGACCGGAACAGGCCGGGCCGGGATGTTATTGTCCCGGGCCGGACTGAAACGAGGGTGGCTGTTATTAGGCACGGTCACATCTCATTTTTAAATACGAGGATTTGTCCTCGGCCTATTGGATCTGTCTTGTTCGCAAGCAGACCCCTAATTGAAAGGAAATGCCTCATGGCACTGACAATCGAACACAAAGCAGAAATCGTAAAAGACTACCAGCAAGCTCCAGGTGATACAGGTTCTCCAGAAGTGCAGGTTGCACTGCTGACCTTTAACATCAACACGCTGCAAGGTCACTTCAAAGCTAACAGCAAAGATCACCACTCCCGTCGTGGTCTGATCCGCATGGTAAACCAGCGTCGTAAGCTGCTGGACTACCTGAAAGGCAAAAACGTTGAGCGTTACAAAGCGCTGATCGCTCGCCTGGGTCTGCGTCGCTAATAGCGATGTTGCTAGAGGCTGGTTGTCTGTCGTGTGTCTGCGGGTTTCCCGCAGACTCGTGGCAGGCTTCCAGCCTCAAGTTTTATCTGGGCTACCCGGATTCTTACGAAAACTTTCCGCTCGGGCTGTTTTCGTAAGCATCTTGAATCGGGTCAATACCCGATGTTGCACAGGACTTTCGCAAGAAACCCGTTCCCCAAGAGCCACAAAGAAGGTAGGACACCGTGAACCCGGTTATCAAAAAATTTCAGTTCGGTCAGTCGACCGTTACTCTCGAGACTGGCCGTATCGCCCGTCAGGCCTCCGGCGCAGTATTGGTCACCGTTGACGACGACGTCAGCGTGTTGGTGACTGTAGTCGGTGCCAAGCAGGCTGATCCAGGCAAGGGTTTCTTCCCTCTGTCCGTTCACTACCAAGAAAAAACCTACGCTGCCGGTAAAATTCCAGGTGGTTTCTTCAAGCGTGAAGGTCGCCCTTCCGAGAAAGAAACCCTGACCTCGCGCCTGATCGACCGTCCGATCCGTCCGCTGTTTCCAGAAGGCTTCATGAACGAAGTGCAGGTTGTCTGCACCGTTCTGTCTACCAGCAAGAAAACCGATCCGGACGTCGCTGCGATGATCGGTACTTCGGCTGCATTGGCAATCTCCGGTATTCCTTTTGATGGCCCAATCGGCGCTGCACGCGTTGCTTACCACGAAAGCACTGGCTACCTGCTGAACCCAACCTACGAGCAACTGGCTGCTTCAAGCCTGGACATGGTTGTTGCCGGTACATCTGAAGCCGTGTTGATGGTTGAATCGGAAGCTAAAGAGCTGACCGAAGACCAAATGCTGGGCGCTGTCCTGTTTGCTCACGACGAGTTCCAGGTCGTTATCCAGGCAGTTAAAGAACTGGCTGCCGAAGCTGCCAAGCCAACCTGGGACTGGGTTGCTGCTCCAGAAGCCACCGAACTGTTGGGCGCTATCCGTGCCGAGTTTGGCGAGGCGATCTCTCAGGCTTACACCATCACCGTCAAGGCAGACCGTTACGCGCGTCTGGGCGAGTTGAAGGATCAGGTTGTAGCCAAGTTCTCCGGTGAAGAAGGCCAGCCTTCGTCCAGCGAAGTCAAAGCTGCTTTCGGCGAAATTGAATACCGCACCGTTCGCGAAAACATCGTTAATGGTAAGCCGCGCATCGATGGCCGTGACACTAAAACTGTTCGCCCGTTGAACATCGAAGTGGGTGTTCTGCCTAAGACCCACGGTTCGGCTCTGTTCACCCGTGGCGAAACTCAGGCTCTGGTTGTTGCCACTCTGGGTACTGCCCGTGACGCACAGCTGCTGGACACCCTGGAAGGCGAGAAAAAAGACCCGTTCATGCTGCACTACAACTTCCCTCCGTTCTCGGTAGGTGAGTGTGGTCGTATGGGTGGTGCAGGTCGTCGCGAAATCGGCCACGGCCGTCTGGCTCGTCGTTCTGTTCAGGCCATGCTGCCTGCTGCTGATGTATTCCCGTACACCATCCGTGTTGTATCGGAAATCACCGAATCCAACGGTTCCAGCTCGATGGCATCGGTGTGCGGTGCTTCGTTGGCGCTGATGGACGCTGGTGTTCCGATGAAGGCACCCGTTGCCGGTATCGCCATGGGTCTGGTTAAAGAAGGCGAGAAATTCGCAGTTCTGACCGACATCCTGGGTGACGAAGACCACTTGGGCGACATGGACTTCAAAGTAGCCGGTACCGCTAAAGGTGTTACCGCGCTGCAGATGGACATCAAGATCAAAGGCATCACCGAAGAAATCATGGAGATCGCACTGGGCCAAGCCCTGGATGCTCGCCTGAACATCTTGGGTCAGATGAACCAGATCATCGGTCAGTCGCGTAACGAACTGTCGGCCAACGCTCCGACCATGATCGCGATGAAAATCGACACCGACAAAATCCGTGATGTGATCGGTAAAGGTGGCGCGACCATCCGTGCGATCTGCGAAGAAACCAAAGCTTCGATCGATATCGAAGACGACGGTTCGATCAAGATCTTCGGCGAATCCAAAGAAGCCGCAGAAGCTGCACGTCAGCGCGTTCTTGGGATCACTGCAGAAGCAGAGATTGGCAAGATCTATGTCGGCAAGGTTGAGCGCATCGTCGATTTCGGCGCATTCGTAAACATCCTGCCAGGCAAAGACGGCCTGGTTCACATCTCGATGCTGAGCGATGCTCGTGTAGAGAAAGTGACTGACATTCTGAAAGAAGGTCAGGAAGTGGAAGTACTGGTACTGGACGTGGACAACCGCGGTCGTATCAAGCTGTCCATCAAGGACGTAGCTGCTGCCAAGGCATCGGAAGCTTAATCGCTCCCCACGCCTGCTTTAAAAAAAGGATCCTTCGGGATCCTTTTTTTATGGCTACAGTTAAGCCAGCGCCAAAGGGCCATATGCCATGAGTTGAAAGCCGCAACTTGCATGCAGATTTTTATGGCGCCATGCAAATTGCACGATCGGGTAAAAGCATGTTTTTCATAAGTCATTGATTTATATGGTTTTTATTGTTTTCGAAAAGTTGGCACGTGCCCTGCAACAGTACTGATAACCCTGCTGCTGCAAGACAGCGCAGATTCTAAAGAAGACAGGAGTTACTCGTATGAAGAAGTTTGCTATCGCTGCTGCAACTGCCACCGCTCTGACCCTGACCCTGACCATGGCCAACGCCGCATTTGCTGCTCAAGCAACCACCCAAGCACCAATGAACGTGGCTGCAGGCGAAGTTGATAAAGCCAAGGAAGCTACTTCTGATACTTGGATCACGACCAAAGTTAAATCTGATCTGCTGACCGAAAAAGGCATTCCAGGTAGCGACATCAAAGTCGAAACCAACAAAGGTGTTGTGTCTCTGTCGTCCACTGTTGCTATCACTGACGCACAGAAAAAGATTGCGGTCGACATCACCAAGAAAATCAAGGGCGTTAAAGCCGTTTCGGCTGATGGCCTGAAAGCTGAGTAAGTGTTCTGACTCGTAGAGCCAGAGTAAGTCGCAGCAGGTGATTCAACCTGCGGGCTTTCAAATCAGGTTCATGCGACGGCCACACGGATGTGGTCATTACAGCCCCCGACGCTCTGCGTCGGGGGCTGTTCTATGTGCGGCCCCATAAACTGTTGCTTTGACCGACTAACGCTGAGTGTTGAGCATGAGAGGGCGCCCCTGATCCACAGCCTGGGACGATGAGCCCCTATTCACTGTCCAGATGCAGGGGAGTAATCACTCGACCATCGCTCTCGGCTTCACCCAGCGTGGCATCGATAAAGTAGACGCGGTCATCTGCCAGCCCGCCTTTATCCACCAGATAGTCTTTGATGCTGCTGGCTCGGTCTTGACCCAGTTGACGTAGCAATACTTCGCTTTTGCTCCAGAAATCGATCAATGCATCGCGCATTTTAGCGGCACGTTCTTCACGGCTCAGATCTGCCCATTCAGCAGGCGGTTGTTGCTTCATGCGGGCACGGTAAATACCTTCAAGCAAAGGGGCTTTTTCATCGTCTGGTACGTTAAGCAGCGATGCCTGAGCGGGCACTTTCTCGCCTCGACGCTGGAGGATTTTGTAGTAGGTGTACTGATATTCGCGCTCAAGGCGATCCTTGGCGATCAGTGGCCCATCGCTGGTTTGCGCCGCGGTGCCTTCAATCTCCAGGCGCAGGGCCGGGCGTTTCTTCAACGCTTCGGCGAGCGTGTCGAGCGCTTTTTGTGCATCAGGTTTCAACTCGCTCGACCCGGGGGCAAAGGACACCGTGCCCAAATCTTCTGAGCCACCGCCATTGATCAGTCCGCCAATAAACTTGAAGGGTGCTTGTACGGCGCGCAGCACCAGATTGCGCAGAGTTTGCCAGACGATGGGCATCACACTGAATTGCGGGTTGTTGAGGTCGCCTGTGAGCGGCAAATCAATTGAGATCGTTCCATCGGTGTCTTTGAGCAGGGCAATCGCTAACTTGATCGGCAGGTCGACCGCGTCCGGGCTGTCGACTTTTTCACCCAATTGCAGTTGCTCCACGACCAGCTTGTTTTGAGCCTTGAGCTGCCCTTTGGTGATCAGATAATGCACGTCAAGGTTCAGGCGGCCTTTGCGAATGCGGTAACCGGCGAATTTACCCGAGTAAGGTGTCAGCGTCGTCAGCTCGACCCGTTTGAAACTGGTGGCAATGTCGAGACTCGCCATTGGATCAAAGGGGTTGACGCTACCTTTGATCGTTACCGGCGCATATCGGTCAACCTTACCGGCGACATTCACACTGGCAGGTTTAGCTTGGCGACTATCAATGGTGCCAATTTGGCCGTTGAGCTGTTGGATGGCCGTTGCAAAGTTAGGCGTGAGGCTGAAATCTGCGAAATTGGCAGAGCCATCATTGATCGCAATGCCGCCAATATGGATGCCCAGCGGCTTGTTCTTGGTGGTGGCCGGTTTGGCGGTTGTTTTAGCGCCGCTATTAGCCGGTTGCGGGATAAGCAGGTCGTCGATATTAGTGGTGCGGTCGTCGTTGATCATAAAGCGCACGTAGGGCTGCGCAAATTTGACGTTGGCAATCGCCAGGCTGTCTTCATGCTTGTACTTCAGACCCTCCAGATCCAGGCGCTGCCACTTCAGGAAGTCACGATTCTTGAGGGTATCGAGCGTGTGCAGCTGGGCGATCTGCACGCGTCCGTCGACGGTAAAGGCCAAGGGGTCGATGCTGTTGAGGTCGACCGTCAGATCGCTGTCGAGCATACCGCTTCGTAATTCAAGTCGAATGAACGGGTCGATGTAAGCTTGCGCAACGCGCAGGTCGATATCTTGGGTGGTGACCTTGAGTTTGGCGCTCACCGGGTTGAGATCCACGTCACCGCTGGCGGTAAGTTTTCCCTGCTTGCCTATGCCTGCATCGAGTTTGACGGTGAAAGGTGACTGGTTAAGGCTGTCGAAATTATGTACGTCGACATTGATCGGACCCATATCCAGGGCCACAGGTGTTTTGGGTTCTTTATCGGCGAGATGAACGCGATAGTCGCGCAGTTGCACGTCTTTAAGCAGTACTTGCCATGGCTTGCTCGGGGCCACAGGAGCAGGTTTAGGGGGCTCGACGGTGACTGGGTCAACCCCTTTATGTGAAGCCCTGGAAGCCTTGGATGGATGACTGGCAAACAGTTTCTGCCAGTCGAGCTGGCCATCTTTTTCCCGAGTGACCCAAGTTTCCAGATTCTTGCTGTTGATCTTGCCAACCACGACGTGTTGCTTGGCCAGGTCCAGGGTGGTATCGCTGACATCCAGCCGTTCGAGTCTTGCCAATGGACGTCCGTCTGGAGCATTGATGTTGAAGGGCGCAATACTGGCGGTAGCGTTGCTGAGCACCATTTGCGTGTCTTTAGCCAGGTTCAGCGTGTAATCCGTGCTGAAATTCAGGACGCCATCTTCGAGCACCAGAGGCAGCTCATCACGCACATAAGGCCACCAGGCTTTCATCTTGCCGTCAGTCACCTTGAGTGTGCCCTTTGAGGCAATCGGCACCACGCTCAGCGTGCCACTCCAATCGATGCGACCGCCTTCGGGGCCGTTAGCCACCAGCGTCATGTCGGCATTGTCTTCGGGCAAGGTGCTCAGATTTTTCAGCTCAAGATCCATCGAGTCGTAGAGAAATTCGATGGGCTCGCTGGGACGCATATCGGTGAAATGGAGGTAGCCATCAGCCAGTTTGATGGCGTCAATGCGCAGCGGGAAAGGTTTGCTGTCGGGGTTGGCGGGTGTCGGCTCACTGGCCGGCAACTTGAACAGTTGGGTCAGGTTAAGCGTACCGTCTTTGTTAAACAGCACCTCAGTCTTGGGTTTGTCTAGCTGCACATCCGCCAGATGCAAAGCTTTTGTCCACAGGCTGTCTGTTTGCAGGTTGGCGTAAAATCGCTCAAATCCCACCTGCTCCTTACCCGGCTCGCCGACGCGAAATCCCCACAAGGTCAACTCCAGCGTAAACGGGTTGAACTCGAGCCGATCGAGTTTAGCGGGGACTGTGGCGTAGTTGGCTAACTGCTGGTTGATGATGCGCAGGCCAATGCCGGGCAATATTAAAAAGCCCAGCAGGCTATAAATGGCAGTCGCCGTCAGCAAAACAACAACGGCGCGGATCAATCCTTTGAGCATGTGGGGTGTCGTCTATTTCAGTCAGAGTGCCTTTGAGTATGGCACGCGTTTCTGGTTCCGAGACGGATGCCATGTGATCTGCAGGATTTGTCCAGATCGTTAGTAAGATCTAGAACTGTAGAATCAGCGTTTTCAAGGGTGGCTGATGATCCATCGACGGAAAATCTGCCGCAGGGCTGAGCACCTGCCAATCACGCACCGGGCGACCGGCTTTTTCGGCGCAGCGCAGTACTTGTTCACGCCAATCGTCCATGCTGACTTTAGCCAGATTGTTGCAGCAGATAAGTACGCCATCTGCGGCAGTGGTCAGCACCGCGGGTTTGAGCAGGCTTTGATAGTCGCGTAATAGATCAACGGTGCCGAAAGCGCTCTTTGCCCACGCGGGTGGGTCGAGCAACACAAGATCATATTCGCGTTGTTCAAGGCGGGGATAGGCGGGGAGTTTGTGGCGGCGCTGAACGATGGGCAATCCTGCCAGTTGGCGGATGGCAGCAAAGTAATCGGACTGCACGAACTTCATTTTTTTCAACTCAGGATTCAATAGGCCGTTTTCACGGCCCACGGCAAGATTGCCCTCGGCGAAGTCGAGGTTGCACACTTCACTGGCACCTCCGGCCGCGGCGCTCAGGCCCACCCCGCAGGTATAGGCAAACAGGTTCAGTACGCTTTTGCCAGCGCTGTGTTGTTTGACCCAGCCGCGTGCGTTGCGCAGGTCAAGGAACAGCAAAGGGTCTTGACCTGCATGGCGGCCGCGGACGCGATAGTTAAGGCCCCATTCATGCCCCACCATGTCTTGAAGCGCCGCTTCCTCGGCGCGATAGACTGTGTCGTCACGGTCAATGCGCGAGTTGCCTTGGGAGCGATCGTTGTACACCAGCAACAAATCGAGCCCCAGATGACGATTGATCGCGTCATGCAACTGCAGCAAGTCATCGCGTTCCAAACGTTGATGAAAGCTTTGCACCAGCAGTTGTGGGCCGTATCGGTCGATGGTCAGGCCCCCGGCGCCTTCCTGACTGCCGTGGAACAGGCGATAGCAGTCGGTGCCTTGGGCATGCAGTTCTGCCAGCAGATCGTGACGATTATCGAGGGCGGCGCGCAGCGCCTGATTCAAGGAAGACATGCGATGCGCCTTGGGAATAGATAAGGCGCGGCAGTTTAACAGAACAGAGTCTAAACGGGCTTTTGTAGTCGCTGTCGCAGGCTGCGGCAGCGACTACAGAGTGCTTGTTTAATCGCGCTCAATGGCCATGGCTACACCTTGGCCGCCGCCGATGCACAAGGTTGCCAGACCCTTTTTGGCATCGCGCTTGATCATTTCATGGAGCAGGGTGACCAGGATACGACACCCTGACGCACCAATCGGGTGACCAATCGCAATGGCCCCGCCGTTGACGTTGACCTTATTCGCGTCCCAATTCAGCTCTTTGCCTACCGACAGGGCTTGAGCGGCGAACGCTTCGTTGGCTTCGATCAGGTCAAGCTGTTCAAGACTCCAGCCCGCCTTGGCCAGACACCGCCGGGTGGCGTCTACAGGGCCGATGCCCATGATGGCCGGGTCGACTCCAGCGTTGGCGTAAGCAGCGACTTTGGCCAGCACCGGTAAGCCCAGGGCCTTGGCTTTGCTCGCACTCATCAACAGCACGGCAGCCGCACCATCGTTGAGCGAGGAGGCGTTGCCAGCGGTGACAGAGCCGTCCTTTTTGAACGCCGGTTTTAGCTTGGCCAGCGATTCAGCCGTTGTACCTGCGCGTGGCTGCTCATCGGTATCGAACGAAACGGGTTCGCCTTTACGTTGCGGGATCACGATCGGCGTAATTTCATCGACAAAACGGCCGGTTTCGATGGCAGCAATGGCTTTTTGTTGGGACTGAGCAGCAAATTCATCCTGCTCCTGGCGGCTGATGCCGAACTTATCCACAAGGTTTTCCGCGGTGATTCCCATGTGATAGTCATTGAATGCATCCCACAGTCCATCGCTGATCATTGTGTCGACGATTTGACTGTGGCCCATGCGCAGGCCCGTGCGGGCACCGGGGACGATGTAGTTGGACAGGCTCATGTTTTCCTGGCCGCCAGCAATGATGACGTCGGCATCGCCACAACGTATGGCCTGCACAGCGAGGTGCAAGGCTTTCAAGCCAGAGCCGCAGACTTTGTTCAGGGTCATTGCCGGAACAGCGAAAGGCAGGCCAGCCTTGATTGCCGCCTGACGCGCAGGGTTTTGCCCGGCACCCGCGGTGAGCACTTGGCCCATGATCACTTCATCGACCTGAGCGCCATCCAGCCCGGTTTGTTCCAGTAGCTGACGAATGACGGCTGCTCCCAGTTCAACAGCAGAAACATGGGCTAGCGAACCTTGAAAGCTGCCGACGGCGGTGCGGGTGGCGGCAACTATTACGACGTCTTGCATCGCGCGAATCCTCATTTTTATTGGTGTGTAGTACTCGGAATCAGGCACGCATGGTGGCATAAATTGATGGCGCTCGGGTTTTAGTCAAGCCCCATCCGCCGCCGTGCACGCTGCACCGAACCATTACGTACGGCCCAGCGCAGTACCGGCGCGGTGCTTTTAACACCGGCCCTTACCAGCGTGCGAGTGAGCGGGCGCTGATAAAGCCCTAATTGATGACTGGCCCAGTCTGGCAGTAGATCAATCCCGGCTTGCATCATCAGTGCCCCAAACGGTTTGGCCAAAAGGCTGGGGGAGGGTGCATTCAGCAACAGGCGAATAACCTCATTGCTGCGTTCATCGCACAGCAGTTGAGGGCGGATATCGTTGAGGTATTCCGCTATTTGCTGGCGTGTGCGTGGCACGTCAGTGGCGCCCAAGCGCTCAGCGACCAATGCTATTTCGTCGTAATAGCGATCTTGATCGGCGATGGATAAATGCGGATTGCGATACCGCAGATGAGCGGCCAGGAAGTTGCTGACTTCGGCCACATGCACCCATGTCAGTAAGTGCGGATCGCTGGCGGCATACGGTCTGCCATCAAGACCAGTACCGGTAACCTGCAGGTGAATGGTACGTACTTTTTCAATCAGCCAGTCGGCATCCCGGGTGGAGCCAAACGTTGTGCCTGAAATGAACTGTCCTGTACGACGCAGTCGTCCCAGCATGTCCTGACGAAAATTGGAGTGGTCCCATACCCCGGCCAACGCCAGTGGGTGCAAGGCTTGCAGCATCAACGCGCTGATGCCGCCTATCAGCATGCTGGTGAAGTCACCGTGCACTTGCCAACTGATAGAGTCCGGGCCAAACAGACCGGGATCGCCTTTGGGGTTTTCAAGGTCGAGCTGGCCGAGCGAAAGGCCGGTCAGGCTCATGATTTGGCGTTCGATGGGGCGGCGAATGAGTTCCATGGAGCCTCGGTTGTGCCAGCCAGTCCCGGATGCCGAGGCTGGCTGGCTATCAATCAACCGCGATGACGACCGCGGAAGTAGTTGATAAGACCTTGGGTCGATGCGTCGTCGGCAGGTTCTTCCAGGCTGCCGGTGAGGCGGTTGTAGACGCCTTTGCCGAGTTCCTTGCCCAGTTCCACGCCCCACTGATCGAAGGCATTTATGCCCCAGATCACGCTCTGAACGAAAACTTTGTGCTCGTACAGGGCCACCAGTGCACCCAGGCGACGTGGGCTGATACGTTCAACCACAAGCGTGTTGCTCGGACGATTGCCCGGGATCACTTTGTGCGGTGCGAGTTTTTGAATGTCTTCTTCGAGCATGCCCTTATCGCGCAACTCGGCCTCGGCTTCTTCGCGGGTTTTACCCAGCATCAGTGCCTGGCTTTGTGAAAGGCAGTTGGCATACAGCCATTGATGATGGTCGGACACCGGGTTGAAACTGACGATCGGCACGATGAAGTCGGCCGGAATCAGCTGTGTGCCTTGATGCAGTAACTGGTGATACGCATGCTGCCCATTGCAGCCCACGCCGCCCCAGATCACCGGGCCTGTGTCAGTCGACACCGGGGTACCGTCCTGACGTACGCTCTTGCCGTTGGACTCCATGTCCAGCTGCTGCAGGTGCTTGGTGATGTTACGCAGGTAGTGATCGTACGGCAGGATGGCGTGGCTTTGCGCACCCCAGAAGTTGCCATACCAAACACCGAGCAAGGCCATCAACACCGGCATGTTTTGCTCGAACGGGGCGTTCTGGAAGTGCTGGTCCATGCTGTAGGCGCCGGACAGCAGCTCCTTGAAGTTGGACATGCCGATGGCCAGTGCGATCGGCAAACCAATCGCCGACCACAGCGAATAGCGACCGCCTACCCAGTCCCACATCGGGAAGATATTTTCTTCACGGATACCAAAGGCTACCGCAGCCGCGTTGTTGCTCGATACGGCGATAAAGTGGCGATGCAGCTCAGCTTCCGAACCACCTTGCGCCAGATACCAAGCGCGGGCAGCCTGTGCGTTTTTCAATGTTTCGAGGGTGTTGAATGACTTCGACGAAACGATAAACAGTGTTGTTTCAGCGCGCAGTTTTGCGGTCAGTTCATGAAACTCACTGCCGTCGATGTTCGCGAGATAGTGGCAGCGCACGCCTTTTTGCGCGTAGGACAGCAGGGCTTCAGACACCAGTTCAGGGCCCAGGAATGAGCCGCCAATGCCGATGTTGACGATGTCAGTGATGGGTTTTTCGGTGTAGCCGCGCCACAGGCCATCGTGAATCCGCCCGACCAGTTCGGTCATTTGGTTCAGGACTTTGTGCACTTGGGGCATGATGTTGACGCCGTTCACCGACAGTTTGTCGGCTACAGGGCGACGCAGTGCGGTGTGCAAGGCCGGGCGACCTTCGGAGGCGTTAACGATTTCGCCTTCAAACAGCGATTTGATTGCCCCTTTAAGATCGACCTCGTTAGCCAGTTCAACCAGCAAGTCGCGGGTTTCATCAGTGATCAGGTTTTTCGAGTAATCCAGAAACAACCCGCAGCTGCTCAGCGTGAAGTCTTCAAAACGCTTCGGATTATTGTTGAACGCATCGCGCATGCTGAAATTCTGCATGTCGGCACGGTGGAGTTTTAACGCTTGCCAGGCGGGCAGAGCGGTAACGTCATGAGGAGTGCGGTAGTACGCCATCGCTGCGAATATCCTTTTTGCTTGAACTGCCTTTGGACACTGAAACTCCCGAAACCTTCACGCATGGGTGAGGTGTTCGGTCAGTCTGTTTCTACGCTTGATCACAAGCCGGGCCACAACAGTAAACCTAGTGCCACCTTATGTCTCGGTTTTGTCTGACACCTGGCGGTAACTTTTGTCACCGCAGTGTCACTCAAGGTGAAACGTTTCAGTGTTTCATGATGAAGGCTATTAAGTGGGCCTCGGACTCACATTGGCTGTTATAGCCCGCTGTCGAGATTCAAATGGACGTTATCGATCAAGCGAGTGTTGCCCAGAAACGCAGCCACCAGAATCACCAAGTCGCGATCCGAGGTTTGTGCAGGAAGCAAGGTCAGAGCGTGGCGGACTTCCAGGTAGTCAGGGCGAAAGCCGAGCGCTTGAATCTGCTCCACATGCTGGTTGATCAGCGCGCCATAGTTACGTTCGCCTGCGGTAATGGCTTGGCTCATTGCCTTCAAGTGTTGATACAACGCAGGCGCGAGAGCGCGTTGTTCTTCGCTCAAATAGCCATTGCGAGACGACAGGGCCAGACCGTCCTCGGCGCGTACCGTGGGTTCGCTGATGATCTGAACGGGCATATTCAGCTCTTGGACCATGGCGCGAATAACGGCCAGTTGCTGGTAGTCCTTTTGCCCGAAGATGGCCAGATCGGGCTGAACCATATTGAACAGCTTGCTGACGACCGTAGTCACACCATCGAAATGCCCTGGGCGTCGGCTGCCGCACAGCTCATTGCTCAGTTGGGCGGCAGTCACGCGGGTCAGTCCGGTCATGCCGTTCGGGTACATTTCCTCAACGGTGGGTGCAAACAGCAAATGGCAGCCCGCTTGCAGAAGTTTTTCCTGGTCTGCGGCCAACGTGCGTGGATAGGTGTCCAGGTCTTCGTTAGCGCCAAATTGCAGCGGGTTTACAAATATGCTCGCTACCACGAAGTCAGCCTGTTGCGCGGCCGTGGTAACCAGGGCCGCATGGCCGCTGTGCAGGTTGCCCATGGTGGGAACAAGGGCGATTTGCTTGCCTTCGCGGCGTGCGCGAGCGACAGCCGCGCGCAATTCGCGAACGGTTTTAACAGTGTTCATGCAGAGAATCCGTGTTCAGTGCCAGGGAAAGTGACAGCTTTGACTTCAGTCACATAAGCGCTGAGTGCTGATTGAATATCGGGTTGACCCGCCATGAAGTTTTTCACGAACTTGGGTACGCGCCCTGTAAGGGACAAACCGAGCATGTCATGCAGCACCAGAACCTGACCGTCGGTGTCGCTGCCGGCGCCAATCCCGATTACCGGGATCTTGACCGCATGAGTGATTTCTTTGGCAAGCTCGCTCGGCACGCATTCAAGCAGCAGCATGGCCGCGCCTGCCTGCTCCAATGCAATGGCATCGGCCCGCATTTGGCGAGCCTGGGCTTCGTTACGGCCTTGCACTTTATATCCGCCCAGTACATTGACGGTTTGCGGAGTCAGACCCATATGCGCGCAGACAGGGATGCCGCGCTCGGTCAGTAAGCGAATGGACTCTGAAAGCCAGACCGCGCCCTCGACCTTGACCATGTGGGCCCCGGCTTGCATCAGCTGTGCGCTGTTGTTCAGGGTTTGCTCCAGCGTGGCATTAGCCATAAATGGCAGGTCCGCAAGAATCATTGCGTCCTGGTTGCCGCGTTTGACGCAGGCCACGTGGTACGCCATTTCGGCGGTGGTAACTGGCAGTGTGCTGTCATGCCCTTGCAGAACCATGCCCAAGGAGTCGCCTACCAGTAGCACTTCCACACCGGCTTGATTGCAAGCGTGCGAAAAGGTGGCGTCATAGCACGTCAGCATGGTGATTTTTTCACCTTTTTGCTTAAGGCTTTGCAGGGTGGTGAGGGTGATAGCCGGCATGAAAAAGGATCCTCGTCAGGCAGTGTGACAATCACTGCGAGTAACGCGTGTGATTCATCGTATAAGCAGGAGCACCACTTCTAAGGGGTGTTTGTAACGCCTGCTTTTCACATTGCGCCGTCCATTGGACGGCAGCGGGATGCCTATAGTCGTGACGAGCACACTGGAAGTCAATTACAGGTGTTACCGGGTCAGTGTTACCGGCGTGATTGATTCGATTCAGCGTGGGGGGGCAGACGTTCCAGCCCGACAAATGGGCATTCGCTCAAGAGCTGAGAAAGGGAGCGACCATCGGCCAGAATCAGCGACGTGGGGGCTACTTCAGCCAGCGGATAGAGGACGAAAGGCCGTGCCTGCATATGGTAGTGCGGAACCTTGAGGCGCGGTTCGTCGATCAGTCGATCACCGAACAGCAGGATATCGAGATCCAGTGTGCGAGGCCCCCAGCGCTCATGTCGTTCGCGGCCCTGGCCCAGTTCGATGGCTTGCAGGGCATCCAGCAGTTGCAAGGGAGTCATTGCCGTATCTAGAGCCGCTACGGCGTTGGTATAGCGGGGTTGGCCCGCCAGCAGTGAATCACTTTGATAGAACGCAGATACATCCACAAGGCGGGAGTCCGGCAATTGTGCCAGCGCTTCGACTGCGCTGCGTAATTGCTCAGCCGGGTCAGCCAGATTGCTGCCCATTCCAATGTACGTACGTTCCATCGTTTACTCGTCGGCTGCGCTGCGTTTACGCTTGTTAGCCCCGGTACGGCGGCGTTTTCGGGGTGCAGGACCGCCCCCTTCGTCTTTGGCATTGCTCAGGTCGCGAATCATTTCGCGGCGTCCGCTTTCGTTCGCATCCTGGTAGTCAGTCCACCACTCACCCAGGCCGTTAGTCTGCTCGCCTGCGCTCTCGCGCAGCAGCAGAAAATCATAACCGGCGCGGAAACGCGGATTGTCGAGGAGCATATCGGCACGTTTACCGCTGCGCCGTGGCAACCGCTCCTGCATGTCCCAGATCTCGCGGATGGGCATCGTGAAGCGTTTTGGAATGGCGATGCGCTGGCATTGTTCGCTGATCAGCTCGTGAGCGGCTTCTTGCATGGCCGGAATAGGCGGCATGCCTTGGTCTTGCAAGCGTAAAACCCGAGCCGGCAGGGCAGGCCACAGCAGTGCGGCAAACAAAAATGCCGGGGTAACAGGCTTGCCCTGTTTGATCCGCAGGTCAGTGTTACGCAAGGCTTCACTGATCAAGGTGTGGGTGTACGTCGGGTTGTTTTCCAAGGCTTCGGCACTCGCCGGGAACAATGGATCGAACAACTCAAGGTCGACCAGCATTTCAAAGGTGTCAGAAGCGTTACCTGAGAGGAACAGCTTGAGGACTTCTTCGAACAAACGTGCAGAAGGGATCTCTCGCAGCATAGGTGCCAGTTCGCGAATCGGCGCAGCTGTGTGCTTTTCGATGCCGAAATTGAGCTTGGCGGCAAAACGCACGGCTCGCAGCATACGAACCGGGTCTTCCTGGTAGCGCTGTTGAGGATCGCCAATCAGACGTAGCAAGTGGTTGCGAATGTCGTGTACGCCGTTGGCGTAATCGAGAATGCGCTCACTGACCGGGTCGTAGTACAGGGCATTGATCGTGAAGTCACGACGCTGGGCGTCTTCTTCAAGGGTGCCGTAAACGTTGTCGCGCAAAATGCGTCCGCTTTCGTTACGCGAGGATTGATTGCTGTCTTCCTCTTCGTCGTTTTGCGGATGATTGGCGCGGAATGTCGCGACTTCAATGATTTCGCGGCCAAAGTGGATATGGACCAGTTTGAAGCGGCGGCCAATGATGCGCGCGTTTCGAAACTCGGCACGCACTTGCTCAGGCGTTGCACTGGTGGCGACGTCGAAGTCTTTAGGCGTGATATTGAGCAGCATGTCGCGTACGCAGCCGCCGACCAGATAGGCCTGATAACCAGCGTTCTGCAGGCGTTCAACAATATTGACCGCGTACCGGCTGAACTGGGCGCGTTGCAGCGAATGCTGGCTGCTATTGAGCACTTCAGGGGTGCTGCGCAGTTGTTGCGTGCGACGCTTGGGAGTACGGAGTGACTGGAACAGCTTCTTCAGCATGGGATGCACTGTTTGAAGGAATGTTCGGCCAAAACGAAGAATGACCGCATGATGGGCGGGGATTCTAGCATTTAGTCAGGGGATGGTGTAGGAAGCTGAGGCGGTCTTGTGACTGAAGCTGCAAGCGGCCAGTAGAAACAGCTGCAAGAGGTGCGAACTAGACAGGTGGAAGATTTTTCTAAATCTCAGCAAGCACAAGGGGAGCCGAAGCTCCCCTAGAAATTATTGCGTGCTCTATTTTTATTATTGATTGCGGGCTTTTTGTTTTTGTTAAGTGCCCTGGTTACAAAGGTTTTGCCTGTGTAACCCTCCCAATCGGGAGATAAGAGCAAACGGATTGCTTTGGTCGCTGTGTTGCTGTGATCAATGATCCAACCAGTTCAGGTTCTGCTTTAAGTGCAGTTTTTGTTCTTCTCTGCCGGGTTGTGGGGCTAGGCCCAATAACAACGCCTCTCCAAAACAATCAGTTAGCTGCGCCTCCGCCGTGTTGTTCTTGTTATGCGTGAGCCGATACGTCTTATTTTTATTGTGTGCTGCTGTGATTCTTATTGTTCTTGTACGGATACATATAGCAGGGTGCGTGCCAACTTTTGCGTGGGCCAGCAAAATAAGGGCTTTGCGGGGATTTAGCCTTTTTCTGGGCCAAAAAAAACCGGAGCTTCGTTACCGTAAGCCCCGGCTTTTGTTACGTCTTTAAGGTGCGGTAACAGTTTTTTCACATTTCTGTGTGTTACCTGGAGCGTTACCCTTCGGTGGTCACCCCGGTTTTTCTACGCGGAATACCCAGGCGCTGACGGCGCTCCCACAGGCATTTACGGCTGACACCCAGTTTGCGTGCCAGTTCGGTCTCGGTCATGTGATCCTGGTGCTCAAGCACAAAGTGCTGGAAGTAGTCTTCAAGAGAGAGGTCTTCGGCTGGGTCATGGCTGGTGTTACCGCTGCTGATGCTGTGCTGCGGGCCCAAACCAATGAAGTCATCGTCACGCAGGTCGCCCAGCTCAATGTCGATACCTAGCAAATCGGCAGAGATTTCCGGGTTTTCGCACAAAATAACGGCGCGCTCTACGGCGTTCTCGAGCTCACGAACGTTACCTGGCCATGAGTACTGGCTAATGGCACGTTCGGCATCCGGGGCAAATTTCAGGTCGGTACGGCCAACGCGCGCGCTTTGGCGTGCCAGAAAAGCGTGGGCAATTTCATTAACGTCTGAACCACGTTCGCGCAAGGGGGGAAGCTTGAGGGCGATGACGTGCAATCGGTAGTACAAGTCTTCGCGGAACTGACCCACCTTTGCCAGGCTCTTGAGGTCGCGGTGAGTTGCAGCGATCAGGCGCACATCCACTTTTTGTGATTGCACCGAACCTACCCGACGAATTTCACCTTCTTGCAGCACCCGCAGCAAACGCGCCTGTGCTTCAAGGGGCAATTCGCCAATTTCATCGAGGAACAATGTTCCGCCATCGGCCGCTTCAACGAGGCCTGCACGTCCCGCGCTGGCGCCGGTAAAGGCGCCTTTCTCGTGGCCGAACAATTCTGATTCGATCAAGGACTCAGGGATGGCCGCGCAGTTGACCGAAATCATCGGTGCTTTGGCGCGTCGCGACAGGTTGTGCAAAGCACGGGCTACCAACTCTTTACCCGTTCCCGATTCGCCTTGAATCAGGACATTGGAGTCGGTAGGTGCGACTTTGCGTATCTTGCTGTACATGTCCAGCATGGGCGGGCAAGAGCCGATGATGCCGATCTCGCCGTTGCTGTTATCGACCGTATTTTTGTCCGCATTACCGGCCTTGGCCGGGCGCTCGACAGGTGTGCTTTGAGTGCTTTGGCGATCACGCAGGATACGCGCCACAGCTTGCAGCATTTCGTCGTGGTCGAACGGTTTGGCGATGTAGTCCACCGCTCCCATTTTCATGGAGTCCACGGCAGAACGCAGACTGGCATAGCTGGTCATGATCAACACTGGCTTGCCTTGGCCAAGCTTGATCAGCTCAGTTCCGGGGGCACCGGGCAGCCGCAGGTCGCTGACAATCAAGTCGAACGAGGGAATGCTGAAACGCTCTTGCGCTTCCTGTACCGAGCCCGCTTCGCTGACCTGGTATTGGTTGCGCTCCAGCAAGCGGCGCAGTGCGGAGCGTATGATGGTTTCATCTTCGACGATCAAAATATGCGGCATTGATTCAGTTCTCTCGACGGTCTCAGTTCACAGCGGACGTCGCTTCGACATGACGCGGCAGGGTGACCCGAATACGGGTTCCGCGTTGGCTTTGAATGTCAGCCGGGCTGTCGATGGTGATTTGTCCATAATGCTCTTCAACGATGGAATAGACCAGTGCAAGGCCCAGACCGGTGCCTTCGCCGGGGTCCTTGGTGGTGAAAAACGGCTCGAATAATCGGTCCATGATGTTCTTCGGAATGCCCGTGCCTTCGTCTTCTACGATCAGATCAATGGTGTGCTCACCGGCTTCACTTTTGACCCGGACAGCACTGCCGGCAGGGGATGCGTCCCGGGCGTTCGACAGCAGGTTGATCAACACTTGCGCTAATCGCTGAGGATCGCCCTCGACCCAATGGTCGGGGTCGCACAGGTTGTAGAACTGCACTTCAAAATTACGCCGGTTCAATGCCAGCAAACCAATCGCATCCTGTGCCACTTCAGCCAGACAGACGGGTTCGTCATTGTGCTGGTGGCTGCCGGCGTGGGCGAAGCTCATCAAGGACTGCACAATGCGCGAGATGCGCTTGGTCTGTTCAAGTATCTGGCTGCTGATTTCAGTCAGTTCTTCGTCATCTTCGCGTTCTTCACGCAGATTTTGCGCCAGGCAGGCAATGCCGGTCACAGGGTTGCCGATTTCATGAGCCACCCCCGCCGCCAGCCGTCCGATGCTGGCCAGTCGTTCGGAGTGCACCAGTTTGTCTTCGAGCATTTGAGTCTCGGTCAGGTCTTCGACCAGTAACACCAAACCACTGTTGCCCGGTGCCAACGGCTCGTCAATGGCTGCCTTGTGCAGGTTCAGCCAGCGGGTTTGACCGTCGAGAGCCAAATGTTGCTTGTGCAAGTGCTCGTCGGGCAAGTCGATAAACCCCTGCAGCAGTTCACGCCATGGGTTGCCCAGAGTGCTCATGCGCGAACCCACTACCCGCTGTGCGGGGATGCCGGTCAGTTCCTCCATGGCTTTATTCCACATCAGGATTTCCTGGTCTTTGGCCAGCGAGCAGACACCCATCGGCAACTCTTGCAGCGTTTGACGGTGGTAACGGCGCAGGGCGTCCAGTTCCGCGGCCAGTCCGGTCAGGCGAGAGTGGTAGTCCTCGAGCCGGCTTTCGATGAAGTGGATATCTTCAGTGACGTAGCTTTCGCCGCTTGATTTGTAGGGCAAGAAGGTTTCGACCATGTCCTGAGCAACGCTGGGGCCCATTAAGCCGGAAAGGTTGGCTTCGATACGGTCGCGAAGGCGGCGCAAGGCATAAGGGCGACGCTCGTCGAAGGGCAAAAATAAGTCTCGCAAGGCTTGTTCGACTTCTTTTTGCGCCGCTTTCGCCCCAAGTGGTTTGGCGAGTTGGGTGGCAAACTCTTGTGGCGAAGCTGCGTGTAATTCGCGTCGTTGCGGGCGTCGAACGTTATCCACTGCACAGGCTTCGGCGGCGCTGGCTTCTTCGGGGCTGGCATTGGTAAACAGAGAAATCAGCGTAAACATCAGTACGTTGGCAGCGAGTGATGCGATGGCTGCCATGTGCCAGCTGGTATCGTCCAGCACGTAGATCATGTTCAACCACGGGATGTAAAAGCCCTGAAAATTGCCGATCAGCGGGAACAGCATACTGGCCATCCACACCAGAATCCCGGCCAGCAACCCGGCAATAAAGCCGCGGCGATTCGCCGTTGGCCAGTACAGCACCGACAGTACGCCCGGCAGGAATTGCAAGGTGGCGACAAACGCGACAATGCCGAGGTTGGCCAGGTCCTGCTCTGCACCCATCAGCAGGTAAAAACCGAAGCCGGCCATAATGATGGCCACGATCAACGCACGTCGGGTCCATTTCAGCCAGCGGTAGATATTACCTTCGGCAGGTGGCTGATAGAGCGGCAATACCAGGTGGTTCAATGCCATGCCTGACAGTGCCAGGGTGGTGACGATAATCAACCCGCTGGACGCTGACAGCCCGCCGACATAAGCGAGTAATGCCAGTGATTTGCTGTTGGCGGCAATACCCACACCCAAGGTGAAGTATTCGGGATTGGTGGTGGCGCCCAGTTTGAGCCCAGCCCATAGAATCAGTGGCACGGCGAGGCTCATTAGCAGCAGGAACAGCGGCAAGCCCCAGCTGGCGCTGACAAGCCCGCGCGGGTTGAGGTTTTCAGTGAACGTCATGTGATACATGTGCGGCATCACGATGGCTGACGCAAAAAACACCAACAGCAGGGTACGCCACGGCCCTTCTTGTAATGGGGTATGCAGAGCTGCGAGGGCAGTCTGGTTTTGCAGTAACCACACTTCGAGCTGTTGCGGGCCATCGAAGACGCCATACAGTGCGTAGAGGCCCACGCCACCGATTGCTATAAGTTTGATGACTGACTCAAAGGCGATGGCAAACACCAGTCCTTCATGCTTTTCCCGAGTTGCGATGTGCCTTGAACCGAAGAAAATCGTGAACAGTGAGATCAATGCGCAGAAGCTGAGTGCCACGCGGTGTTGCACAGGCTCGCGGGTCAGGATGCTGATGGAGTCGGCGACAGCTTGAATTTGCAGGGCCAGCAGTGGCAGGACGCCAATCAACATGAAAATCGTGGTCAGTGCCCCGGCCCACGTGCTGCGAAAGCGGAAGGCAAAAAGGTCGGCGAGTGAGGAAAGTTGATAGGTGCGGGTAATTTTGAGAATGGGGTACAGGAGCACGGGCGCCAGAAGAAACGCCCCGGAGACGCCCAGGTAGCTGGACAGGAAACCGTAGCCGTATTCGTAAGCCAGCCCCACCGTGCCGTAAAAAGCCCAGGCGCTGGCGTACACCCCCAAAGACAACGTGTAGGTCAGCGGGTGGCGAATGATTGATCGCGGGATCATCCCTCGCTCGCTGATCCAGGCTACGCCAAACAGAACCGTCAGGTAGGCGGCGCTGATGAGAATCATCTGGGTGAGGCTAAAGCTCATCGGCATCTTTTTGGCTCTGCAAAATAAAGGTCACAACAATCAGAATCAGCCAAAGCAGATAAGGCCTGTACCAAGCGCCTGTCGCATCGATCCACCAATCCATGATGGCGGGTGAAAACAGGTAGATCCCCACAACCAGCAACAGGACCAATCTATAGATATACATCCTGCCCTCTCTTTTACTGGCCGCATGCTCGAAACGTGCGGCGATGGTAACGGATGGCTGACAACCTGCAACAGGTGTCAGCGTAATTGCGCTTCGGCCAGCGTGAGCGTGCGCGGGATCAGGTCAGCATTCCAGTGTTGGATGCCCCAGTTCAGGATTTCGCGCGGGCTGGCGTGCTCAAGACCTGCGTCAGTCTTCTGGCCCAATGTTCGCAAGGCACGCAGCAGTAACGGTGTGGCTTGATCGGCCGTCAGGGGCGGCGAGCGATAGGATTTTCCAAGCTTGTGGCCATCCGGCTGCACGATCAATGGCACGTGCAGGTAACGCGGCTGTGACAGCCCCAGTAGCTCCTGCATGTAGAGCTGGCGCGGGGTGGAGTCCAGCAAGTCGGCGCCGCGCACGATATCAGTCACGCCCTGCCAGGCATCGTCGAGTACCACCGCCAACTGGTAGGCATAAAGTCCGTCACGGCGACGAATCACGAAATCACCCACCTCGCGACCCAGGTGCTGGCGGAATTCCTCTTGAACCCTGTCCTTGAACGCGTACTGCAGTTCAGGCACACGTAAACGGATGGCGGCGTTCTCGATTGAGTGGCCGGCATTTCGGCAAAAACCGGGATAGATACCGTTATAGCCCTCGAGTTGTTTGCGCGAACAAGTGCAGGCATAAGCCAGCCCCTGGCTGAACAAACGGTCGAGGACATGGGCATAGGCGTCATGGCGATCGCTTTGACGGACCAGTTCACCATCCCACTCGAAGCCGTACCGCTCCAGTGCATCGAGGATGGCGGCTTGAGCGCCGGGCATTTCCCGCGGAGGGTCGAGGTCTTCCATTCGCAGCAGCCAGCGGCCACCCACTGATCGGGCATCAAGGTAAGAGGCGAGGGCTGCCACCAATGAGCCAAAGTGCAAATGGCCACTGGGGGTTGGGGCAAAGCGCCCGGTGTAAGCGGGGGTTGAACAAGCCGTCATGGCAAAGATCCTGTAGCCGCTGCCGAAGGCTGCGATGGGGGGCGACAGCAGTCCCGGTAGTGTGGAGGGCCTACAGTCCTTATCGCAGCCGGTACAACAGCTACCAACCGGCAGGACTTAATTTCAGAAACAAAAATGGGGCGTTCGCACGCCCCATTTGGTCAAACCGGCGATTACTTGCCGACTTGTTTTTCCTTGATTTCAGCCAAGGTTTTGCAGTCTACGCACATGTCGGCAGTAGGGCGGGCCTCAAGTCGACGAATGCCGATTTCGACGCCGCAGGATTCACACCAGCCGTATTCTTCGTCTTCGATCAATTGCAGCGTCTTGTCGATTTTCTTGATCAGCTTGCGCTCGCGATCGCGGGCACGCAGTTCCAGGCTGAATTCCTCTTCCTGGCTAGCGCGGTCGGCCGGGTCAGGAAAGTTCGCCGCTTCGTCTTTCATATGATCAACGGTGCGGTCAACTTCCTGCATCAAGTCCTGTTTCCACTTTTGCAGAATCTTGGTGAAGTGCTTGCGCATGCGCTCGCCCATGTACTCTTCACCCTTCGTTTCAACGTACGGTTCGAAGCCGCTGAGTTGACTATTCTGTTGCTTAGCTTGTGTGGGCATGAAATGGACCGCCTCTCATTCTTCTAATCCATTGCGCAGGATTGCAACATCACCGACACCTGCCGGCCCTGCGGCTGCAAGCGGGCGAACTTACCAGATCAAATCGGGCCGCGCTACTCCCTGTTGTCTAGCCTGCCGCCAGTGGTTGTGTCTGGAGCCTGTGATGCTTGAGATTAGTGGCTGAATAAATAATTTTAGTCGAGCTGTGACCCGTGCTTGCACCGTTTGGTTCTACTCATGTGCAGTGTAAGACTCTAATTCATTCTCCCTTGTGACAGTGCTTGGGTAGAATCTGGCTTTTGCTTACCCACAAAGGCAGGCTCATGGCTCAGTCTTACAGTGCGCGCAGTCGCGCGATCGAACCGTTCCATGTCATGGCGTTGTTGGCCCGCGCCAATGAGTTGCAAGCGGCGGGGCACGATGTCATTCACCTCGAAATAGGCGAGCCCGACTTCACCACGGCTGAGCCCATCATTACCGCCGGCCAGGCTGCTTTGGCGGCAGGCAAGACGCGCTATACAGCCGCTCGCGGCCTGCCGGAACTGCGTGAAGCCATTTCGGGGTTTTATCACCAGCGTTATGGTTTGAATATCGACGCTTCGCGAATTCTGATCACTCCGGGTGGCTCCGGTGCACTACTTTTAGCCAGCAGCTTATTGGTCGATCCGGGTAAACATTGGCTACTAGCTGATCCTGGCTACCCGTGTAACAGGCATTTCCTACGTCTTGTGGAGGGTGCGGCACAGCTCGTTCCTGTAGGGCCGGATGTGCGTTATCAACTCACGGCTGATCTGGTAGAGCGTTATTGGGATCAGGACAGTGTTGGGGCATTGGTTGCATCACCGGCCAACCCTACCGGCACCCTTTTGAGTCGAGATGAGCTTGCTTCGTTGTCGACGGCTATCAAGGCACGTAACGGGCACTTGGTGGTGGATGAGATCTATCACGGCCTGACGTACGGTTGCGATGCGGCAAGCGTGCTTGAGGTGGATGACAGCGCGTTTGTACTCAATAGTTTCTCCAAGTATTTCGGTATGACAGGCTGGAGGTTGGGCTGGCTAGTCGCGCCACCCGAGGCGGTTGCCGACCTCGAAAAACTTGCGCAAAACCTCTACATCAGCGCGCCAAGCATGGCGCAGTACGCGGCGCTGGCCTGCTTTGAGCCGCAGACGTTGACCATTCTGGAAGCCCGTCGAGCCGAATTCGGTCGTCGTCGTGACTTTTTGTTACCGGCGTTGCGCGAGTTGGGTTTTGGCATTGCCGTCGAGCCCGAAGGTGCGTTTTATCTGTATGCCGATATCAGCGCGTTTGGTGGCGATGCCTTCGCTTTTTGCCAGCATTTTCTTGAAACAGAGCACGTAGCCATTACACCTGGGCTGGATTTTGGTCGTTATCAGTCTGGGCATCACGTCCGTTTTGCCTATACGCAAAATCTGGATCGCCTTCAGGAGGCGGTTGATCGGATCGCCCGTGGCTTGAAAAGCTGGAGGGGGTGATGCACTTTTCTCCGGGCTTGGAAGAGGGGCGCCTGATTAAACGTTATAAGCGTTTTTTGGCGGATATTGAGACAGTTAGCGGCGAGTTGATGACCATTCACTGCCCTAATACGGGATCGATGTTCAATTGCATGGTCGAAGGCGGGCAAGTCTGGTTCAGTCGTTCTAATGATCCCAAGCGTAAGCTCCCAGGCACGTGGGAAATCAGCGAAACACCGCAAGGAAGGCTCGCCTGCGTCAACACCGGGCGTGCCAATCGCTTGATTGAGGAGGCGTTGCTAGCAGGTGTTATCACCGAACTTAGGGGGTTTACGGCGCTTAAGCGTGAAGTTGCCTATGGGCAAGAAAATAGCAGGATTGATTTTCGCCTGGAGTATCCGCAAGGTTTTGCCTATGTCGAGGTGAAAAGCGTGACGCTAGGATTTGATGGCACGCGCATAGCCGCATTTCCGGATGCCGTAACGCAGCGCGGCGCCAAGCATTTGCGGGAGCTGGCCAGTCTGGCTCGCCAGGGTGTGCGGGCGGTGCAGTTGTATTGCGTCAATCTGACTGGGATCGACGCCGTGCGCCCGGCTGAAGAAATAGACCCTGGATACGCTGCCGCGTTGCGAGAGGCAGTCGCCTCTGGAGTCGAGGTATTGGCGTACGGAGTCAGCTTGACGCCGGAGGCAATCGTTGTGGATCGCCGCTTAGACGTCCTCCTCTGACACAGAGGGTATGATCCAGATCCCTTTAGTATCCTCGCGGCATTCAAGGGCTGACAGAGACTGTCCGGCGCATGGCCCGGCAACGCACTCGCCAGTTTCAATCAAAAACAAAGCCGCATGAGTCGAGCACTGGATCAAGCTGGCGCTGGCGTCGAGAAACTGATCCGGTTGCCACTCCAATGGAATGCCGCGATGCGGGCAGCGATTTTTGTAAACATACACCTGACCCTCGCGGCGCACTGCCAGCAGGCGCATGTCGTTGTGTTCAAAGCCTCGGGCAGTACCTTCAAGCAGTGCCTCTGAAGGGCATAAAAAAATCATTGCAGTCTCATCTGGGTTTAGCCGTGGCTTACAGTGGAGCGGGTTAATAGGTTGACGTGCAAATGCAAACAATTATCAAATGGAGTTTCGCTCTGCAAGGTTCAGTGTGGCTGCATAAAACTAACCTTGCCCGTTGTGCCCTCTCTATCAAGGAACATCTCTGTATGCGCTTGAGTACCCACCTGATTGCCCTTTGTACTGGCCTTGTGATCAGTCATGCGAGTTTGGCCAGCGAGTTACCACAACGCTGGGTCAGTGTCGGAGGTGCGCTATCGGAGTGGGTCAGTAAGTTGGGCGCGGAGTCTAAATTGGTTGGGGTCGATACTACCAGTCAGCATCCTGAATCACTCAAGTCTCTACCCAGTGTGGGTTATCAGCGTCAGCTTTCGGCAGAAGGCATCTTGAGCTTGAAACCCGATGTCTTGATAGGCACTGATGAAATGGGGCCGCCGCCTGTGTTGGAGCAGATTCGTGGGGCCGGGGTAGCCGTCGAGATGTTCTCGGCCCAGCCCGACCTGGCAAGTCTTGAAGCGACACTTATGCATTTAGGACGACTGTTGGGCGATGAGGCGCAGGCCGCGCAATTGTTCGCGGATTACCAGCAGCAACTGCAAGCGCATCAGCAGCAAGTCAAGCGGGCTCAGACCAATCAAAAAGCGCCAGGAGTGCTGTTGCTGTTGGGCCACGCGGGCGGTAAACCGATGATTGCGGGCAAGGACACTGCAGCGGACTGGCTGTTGACCCAGGCGGGTGGGCAGAACCTGGCGACGCATTCGGGTTATAAGCCATTTTCCGTTGAAGCGCTGGTAGGGTTGAACCCTGAGGTGTTGGTGTTTGCCGATCGTGCACTGACAGGCGAACCCGCTCGAAAGGCATTGATGAAAGAAAACCCTATTTTGGCGTCGATCAAGGCTGCTAAGGATGGGCGCATTTATGAGCTTGATCCAACACTGCTAGTAGGTGGTCTTGGCCCGCGACTACCGGCCAGTTTGAAGCAGTTGACCGCTGAGTTTTATCCCAAGGCGCCGGCAAACCCATGAGGACATTGGTTAAACCTCGCTCATTGTTTATTGGGTTGGGCGCGTTGTGCGTGCTGAGTATTTGGTTGTCACTGGCCTTGGGGCCGGTGAGCCTGCCTTTATTTGATACCTTGCGTGCGGCATTACGCTTGATGGGAGTGCCCATTCATGGCCAAGGGCTGGAGCAGGCCGAATTAATACTGGGGCAGATTCGTTTGCCGCGCACTTTGCTGGGACTGGCGGTTGGCGGCGTGCTGGCGCTGTCGGGGGTGGCCATGCAGGGGCTATTTCGCAACCCATTGGCAGACCCGGCATTGGTGGGCGTGTCCAGTGGTGCTTCTTTGGGCGCGGCGATCGCGATTGTGGCAGGCGCTACCTTGGGCGGGCTGCCTGAATTTTCAGGTCCTTATCTATTGTCGTTTAGTGCGTTCGTTGGTGGGCTGGCGGTCACCGCGCTGGTGTATCGCGTCGGTCGTCGTAATGGCCAGACCCATGTAGGCGTGATGTTACTGGCGGGGATCGCACTGACCGCGCTGGCAGGTTCTATTGTGGGTTTTTTCACCTATCTGGCTGATGATGCGACGTTGCGAACGCTGACATTCTGGAACTTGGGAAGCCTTAATGGTGCCAGCTATGCACGGTTATGGCCGTTGCTGGTTGTCACCGCGGGTGTTGCGTTGTGGTTGCCACGCCGCGCCAAGGCGCTGAATGCGTTGTTGTTGGGCGAATCCGAAGCCAGTCATCTTGGCATCAACGTGGAAGGTCTCAAGCGCGAACTGGTGATGTGTACGGCGCTAGGGGTCGGCGCAGCAGTAGCTGCGGCTGGAATGATCAGCTTTGTCGGGCTGGTAGTGCCCCATCTGGTACGACTGCTGGCAGGGCCAGATCATCGGGTGTTGCTGCCCGCGTCTGTATTGGCGGGGGCTACCCTGCTGCTGTTTGCAGACCTGATTGCACGTCTTGCTTTAGCGCCGGCGGAATTGCCGATTGGTATTGTTACCGCATTTCTTGGTGCGCCCTTTTTCCTCTATTTACTGCTGCGAGGTCGCCACTGATGCTGCGCACAGAAAATTTGCACATCCGACGCGGTGAAAAAATCGTGTTGGCTGATGTCTGTCTTGAGGTGCGGGCGGGTGAAGTGCTTGGGGTGCTTGGGCCCAACGGCGCGGGTAAAAGTACATTGTTGGCCGCATTGTGCGGGGAGCTTGCCCCCACAGAGGGGTTGGTGTGGCTGGATGAGCAACCTCTGAATCAATGGAAAGGCCTTGAGCGTGCACAGCGATTGGCCGTTTTACCGCAAACGTCGACACTGGATTTTGCGTTTCGAGTGGAGGAGGTGGTGGGTATGGGGCGCCTGCCTCATCAGACAGGGCGCGTGCGCGATGCACAAATAATCCATGAGGCGCTGGAGACTGCGGATGTTGGACATTTAGCGGGTCGCAGCTATTTGGCGTTATCAGGTGGTGAACGTCAGCGGGTTCACTTGGCGCGCGTGCTGGCGCAATTATGGCCTGGGCAAAATGGTCAAACGTTGTTGCTGGATGAGCCCACCTCCATGCTGGATCCTTTGCACCAACATACGACGTTAAAAGCCATTCGAGCATTCGCAGATCGCGGGGCGGCTGTGCTGATCATTTTGCATGACTTGAACCTGGCTGCACGTTACTGCGATCGCTTGTTGCTTCTGGAAGCGGGGCGCCCCAGTGCATTGGGTTGTCCACAGGAAGTGTTGAAACCCGACATGCTCAAAGCCGTCTTCGGTCTGGATGTACTGGTGCAACCGCACCCTGAGTTGGGTCATCCGCTGATTATTGCGCGCTGAAACAAAATCTTTAGTGGTTGGCGGGCGCTTTCCACAGGCAAAAAAAGACCCGGCAAGAGCCGGGTCAAATAACCGTGATTAGCCTGATGAGGAGATTTTCTGAGAGTCCGAACCAAGGGCCTTTCAGAATATCGGCTGGTCTCGCGACCAGATGACGTAATCATAACAATTCTCATTTCCATGTCAACAACTGTTTTTTAGCTTTATCCAAAAGCGTGTAAACGGTTGTTTCAGCCTTTTCGCGACGTCGACAAATGATCGACTTGCCGATTAAGCGCTTCTTTTCGCTCGGCGGGAATATCGTTCCAGTGCACATCCAGCAATGCACCCTCTATGGCATACAGTAATACCTTGGAGGCTCTGAAGCCTCTAGCTTTGACTGCCCGGTAAGCATCCACTGCGCCCAGACGCTTGAGGTCCGATGCGCTATGAATGCCCACAGCGTGAAGCCATTGCGCTGACGTTTTACCAAGATTCTTCAAATGCTGAAGTTCATCGTTCATCAGCTCTCCTTGCGACGGCGTGAGCTCAGCGTTTACGGGGCGACACGATTTTTACTGAAGTGTAGCGGCAGGTAGGAATAACGCTGCTCATTAGTCGTTTTTGGAACAAGCAAACCGTGCCATAAGATGAATTTTGAGCTAAAGAAGAGGCCGCAAGCACCTCAGAGGATGCAGAAGGCAGAGCGCTTGCGTCGATCATGCCTGCCCGCTTGACTCCCGAATGTGGTTAAGCGGCGAAGTGTCGTATTTGTATTACCGGGTGCGGTAGCGCAACCGTGTTCCAAAATTAACCGACATCAATATTTCATCGGCTGTCAGTTCTACGGGAAAGTACGCACCCGAAATTTGTGCGTGAGCCAGGCTGGCGCCTTCGATGCAAGCAGTGCGCAAGTCCAGGCCGCGCAAATCAGCTGAGCGGAAGTAGCCATCAGTAAAATCAATGGCGTTCGCATTGAGCTCACGTAGATCCAGACCTCGAAAATCCCCCCCGCGCATATCGACGGGCCCATCAGGGCGCTGTTGATTAAACCCGTTGATGTTGTCTTCATGCAGCAGTGTGTAGAGGGCTGACGCAAGTAATGAAGGGTGGCTCATGGGGAGGCTCCTGCGTGGTCGATACTGGCATTATAGTATCGCTGTGGGGGCGCCGTTAAATCACAGTGTTTAACGGCGCCCCCGTCCACTTACAGGCCTGGCAAGCGCTGACGGATGTCAGCAATCAGGGTGTCGAGACTTTTGCTGTTGTGGGTTTCAACACGCTTGCTGTGCAAGATTTCATCAGCCCCAAGCGGTTCCCGGCTAGCTTGTTGAGCCTTGACCACTTCCAGTGTGGCATCGGACGGGTCAGTGCCAAGGGCTCTGCGATGGGCCAGCCAGCCTTCGATGACGGCATCGGGGGCGGTGCAATCCAGAATCAGGCAAGGGACACCCGTTGCTTCCGCTACTTTGGCCGCGGCATCACGTTGCGCACGTTTGAGATAGGTGGCGTCCAGCACAACCGGGAAACCTGCACGGAGAACGATTCCAGCCAGTTCGTGAAGTTTGGTGTAGGTAACATCGCTAGCCTCAGCGTTATAAATGCCTGCACCTACAGCATTTTCAGACTGTTGATTACCAAACAACTTCTTGCGGACTACATCTGAACGTATACGAATCGCTCCCAACGACTCGACAAGACGCATTGAAACGGAGCTTTTGCCCACAGCCGAAACCCCGTGAGTAATAGCTAGAAAGCGTGAAGGGATGGTGCTGTAGCTTTCAGCCAGGTTGGCATAGTTGCGGTATTGGCGAAGAGTGGCGGCCCGTTGAACAGGGCTGGCTTCTGCAGGCATGCTGAACAGGCTGACCTTGGCGCGCACCAGAGCGCGATAGGCTTTATAGAAGTTCAGCAGTTCCAGCCCTTCGTAGTCCTCGGTCAGCTCCAGGTACTGGCTGACGAAACGTCGGGCCAAGGATTTCAAACCACGATCCTCAAGGTCCATGGCCAGAAACGCTGCATCGGCATATACGTCGGTGAAGCGGAAGGGCTCATTAAATTCAATGCAGTCGAAAATAACCACCTTGCCATCAATCAGGGTCGCGTTGCCCAAGTGAATATCGCCATGGCATTCGCGGATAAAACCTTCGGCCTTACGCTTCATTAGCAACGGCTTCAGACGCTCAAAGCTCGCCTGTGCCCAAGCCTGGAGTGCATCCAGTTGTTGCAGGTCAGCTTTGTCCGAAAGAAACGGGCGAATTTGCTCGAAATTCTGGATTACGGGATCCATTACCGCTTCTGGAGTGCCTTGGTAATGTTCCAGAGGAACATGAGGGGCATGGGCGTGGAAGCGTGCAATCTGCTGGGCCATCTCATCAATATGAGCGGCATTTAATTCGCCATTGGCTTGCAACGTACTTAGCAGTTGGCTTTGCGGGAATTGACGCATTTTCAGTACATATTCAATGGCTGTTCCTTCACCACCCAGAATAGGCGCCTCGGCTGTGCCAGTGATGGGCAATACGTCAAGGTACAGGCCTTCGGTCAAGCGCTGGTTCAGGCGCAGCTCTTCTTTGCAGAAGTGCTCGCGGGCACTGAGATCGGTAAAGTCCAGAAATCCGAAGTTAACCGGTTTTTTCATCTTGTAGGCATATGAGCCGGTGAGGATGACCCAGGAAATGTGCGTCTCGATAACCTGAAATCCATCGACTTCATGTGGGTACAGATCCGGGTTTTTCAGGGCGGCAATCAAGTTCTGGCTCACGGTTGATCCTTCAAGGTTTAGAAAAATAATGGTCGCCATTATGGCTGCTGATAGCGGTACTGCAAACCGCCGGGCTGCGCATGATGAACATGAACAAAGTGCGTATAATCTCGCGCCATGACTCGAACCCGATCTTCTCGCACCCGTTCCAAACGTCCTTCCGGTGGTCCTCGGCGCTGGCTGGGCTGGGCTCTTAAGCTCAGTCTGGTAGGCCTGGTTGTACTGGCAGGTTTTGCCATGTACCTCGATGCCATTGTTCAGGAAAAGTTCTCCGGCAAGCGCTGGACCATTCCTGCCAAGGTGTACGCTCGCCCGTTGGAGCTGTTCGTCGGCCAGAAGCTGGCCAAAAATGACTTTCTTACTGAGCTTGATGCGCTCGGCTATCGTCGCGAAAGCGTAGTCAATGGCCCCGGCGTTGCAGCAGTCAATGGCAACACAGTTGACCTCAATACCCGAGGTTTTCAATTTTATGAGGGTGCCGAAAAAGCACAGCCTGTACGGGTGCGGTTCTCGGGCGATTACGTCGCAGAACTTTCGTCGACCAACGGTTCAAAATTGCCCGTCGTCCGCCTTGAACCTTTGCTGGTAGGCGGCCTTTACCCTAAAAACCTCGAAGACCGCATTTTGATCAATATTGATCAAGTGCCGCCGTTCCTGCTTGAAACGCTGGTAACGGTTGAGGATCGGGACTTCTACCATCACTTTGGCGTGTCGCCGAAGTCGATCATCCGAGCCATGTGGGTCAATACGTCATCCGGGCAAATGCGCCAGGGCGGCAGTACCTTGACTCAGCAGTTGGTCAAAAACTTCTACCTGACTAACGAGCGTAGTCTGAGTCGCAAGTTGACCGAGGCAATGATGGCGTTGTTGCTTGAGTTGCATTACGACAAGCGTGAGATTCTTGAAGCGTATCTGAACGAAGTGTTCGTCGGTCAAGACGGTCAGCGAGCAGTCCATGGTTTTGGCCTGGCCAGCCAGTTCTTCTTTAGCCAGCCGCTCGCTGAGCTCAAGTTGCATCAGGTTGCGTTATTGGTCGGGATGGTAAAAGGGCCCTCGGCCTACAATCCCCGTCGCTATCCGGAGCGTGCTCTGGAGCGTCGTAACCTTGTGCTCGACTTGCTGGAACAACAAGGTGTCGCGACGGCAGAGCAAGTGGCTGCCGCCAAGAAAATGCCTTTGGGTGTGACCAAGCGGGGCAGCTTGGCTGACAGCTCATTCCCGGGGTTCCTCGATTTGGTCAAGCGCCAGTTACGTGAGGATTATCGCGACGAAGATTTGACTGAGGAAGGGCTGCGAATCTTCACCAGTTTCGACCCGATCCTGCAAATGAAGGCAGAAGCTGCCGTCGGTGAAACCTTCAAGCGTTTGTCCGGGCGCAAAGGCTCGGATGAAGTTGAGGCTGCAATGGTGGTGACCAATCCTGAAACGGGTGAGGTTCAAGCACTGATTGGAAGTCGTCTGCAGGGGTATGCAGGTTTCAACCGCGCACTGGATGCCGTGCGTCCAATTGGTTCGCTGATCAAACCCGCGGTTTACTTGACCGCTCTTGAGCGTCCGAGCCAGTACACGTTGACCAGTTGGCTGTCAGATGAGCCGCTGTCGATTAAAGGTGCGGATGGCCAGATCTGGAAACCGCAAAACTATGATCGCCGCTCGCACGGTACAGTTTTCCTGTATCAGTCGATGATGAACTCCTACAACTTGGGCACCGTACGACTGGGGCAGGAAGTCGGCGTACCCAATGTGCTTAAAACGCTTGCACGATTGGGCGTTGAGCGTGAGTTCCCTGCGTTTCCGTCCATGTTGCTGGGTGCTGGCGCATTGAGCCCTATTGAAGTGGCGACTATGTATCAGACGCTGGCCAACGGCGGTTTCAATACGCCGATGCGCGGTATTCGCAGTGTGTTGACGGCAGAGGGCGAGCCGCTCAAGCGCTATCCATTCCAGATCCAGCAGCGTTTTGACCCGGCTTCAATCTTTCTGATTCAGAACGCCATGCAGCATGTGATGCGCGAGGGTACTGGGCGCTCGGTCTATAACGTGTTGCCGAGAAGCCTCGCTGTGGCGGGCAAGACAGGTACCAGTAATGACTCACGAGACAGCTGGTTCGCCGGGTTTAGTCAGGATGTGCTGGCCGTTGTCTGGCTGGGCCGCGACGATAACGGCAAAACGCCGTTTACGGGAGCTACCGGTGCCTTGCAGGTGTGGACCAGCTTTATGAAAAAAGCGGACCCATTACCGTTGGATATGCCGCAGCCGGATAACATTGTTCAAGCCTGGATTGACCCGCACACCGGCCAAGGTTCCGATGCCAACTGCCCGGGTGCAGTGCAGATGCCGTATATTCGCGGCAGTGAGCCGCCAGCGGGTGCCAGTTGTGGTGCGCAGGAACCTGCGCCGGGTGAAGCCGTGATGGATTGGGTCAAGGGCTGGTTGAATTAAGCAAAGAGGATTAGACGTGAACAAGTGGTGGATTCCGGCTGTTTCAGCCTTTGCTTTGCTTAATGGTTGCGCGAGCGTGCCGCAGGGTTCAATCCCTGTGGTCGACTCGGGTGTGCCTGTGTCAAATAACGAGCGTGTATCGGCTCAGCGCACAGCCAGTAATTATCCGCAGGCGACGGCTGCTCGTGCAGCCCAGGCGCAGGCGATTCCTCAGGACTCGGGTGTCGTTGTAATGATTCCGGGAGGCGGGGCGGCTGTTTCGACCCCTATAAGCAGTGCGCCTTTTACGCCGGGGCCGATTACTCCTGGGCCAGCCTCCGCACCCATCAGCACGGGGAGCTACACACCGAGTACGACCTACACGGCCCCGGCTCCTGTTAGCCCCAGCGGAATCCCTTCCAGCAGTGGTGCTCTGGCAGCCGATGAGCAATTGGACGGGCCAGTGCTGGCGCTGCTGACAACCGCTCAGCAACAGCAATCCAGTGGCGACTTGAATGGCGCTTCTTCGAGCCTGGAGCGGGCGCAGCGAGTAGCACCTCGTGAGCCGCAAGTGCTTTATCGTTTGGCTCAAGTGCGCTTGGCTCAAGGGGATGCTGCACAGGCGGAGCAATTTGCCCGCCGCGGTCTGACCTTCGCCAGTGGTCGCCCGGACTTGCAGGCAAGTCTATGGGGGCTGATTGCCCAGGCTCGTGAAAAACAAGGTGATGCCGCCGGCGCTGCATCTGCGCGTCAAAAAGCGAAGGTAAGCCTCTGATGGACAATCGTATCGCGGCCCTGGCTGACCAATTATTGTTGATTGAGCGCGAATTGCGCGTGCAGGGCTGGTGGGATGATGTAGCTCCCAGTGCTGAAGCCTTGGCGAGTGTTGAGCCATTTTCAGTGGATACGCTGGATTTTCATCAATGGCTGCAGTGGGTTTTTCTAACCAGAATGAAGCAGATTCTTGAATGCAACCTTCCCTTGCCCAACGCGTCCGGGATCCTCGAAATGGCTGAAATGGTATATGCCGACCGTCCGCTAGAGAGCCTTGGATTGCGTACGGCGCTGAAAAAGTTCGATCAACTGATCGTCGACGCTCGTTAATTGCCTGGCTGCCGGTTTTTCCGGCAGTCGAGCGCATATTTCTACCGCTTTGCGCCATTCGCGCGCGTTTTATCCCTCATCAAGACAGCTTATTATGAGTTCTCATGCGCTTTGTTGGAAAAAAGCGCAATTATTGCTTGACTTGCAGAGGCTGAAACACAAGAATCCAACGACCGCTGTACAGGGACTGCCAGAAGCAGACCCTCTCAGCAGATCATGAGGCGCACACCCGCGCCGACTTGTTACACCCGCAACGCGTTACCTCGCGCTGGGTGGGAAAGCCCCGCAACACTTGGGGAGTTCCCAATGCTTGCTCAGTCAGTGCTGACGTAGTCGGCGACTACCGTCGCTCATGCTCTGCTGAGAAGTAAACCTATTAAGACCCGTTCGTATTTTTGTGAACGGTATTCTGGCGTTTTAGAGGTGAACAACGTGGAGCTTTTATCTGGCGGTGAGATGCTTGTCCGCTTTTTGCGCGACGAAGGTGTCAAACACATCTACGGGTACCCAGGTGGTGCTCTCCTTCATGTTTACGATGCGCTGTTCAAAGAACCGGAAGTGACCCACATCCTGGTTCGGCATGAGCAGGCTGCAACCCATATGGCTGACGGTTATGCCCGTGCCACCGGTAAAGCCGGTGTTGTACTGGTTACGTCCGGGCCGGGGGCGACCAACGCCATTACCGGTATCGCTACGGCCTATATGGACTCCATTCCGATGGTGGTCATTTCAGGTCAGGTGCCTAGCACCATGGTCGGCACCGATGCATTTCAAGAAACCGACATGATCGGTATCTCCCGGCCGATCGTGAAGCACAGCTTTATGATCAAGCATGCCTCTGAAATCCCGGAGGTAATGAAAAAAGCTTTCTATCTCGCACAATCCGGTCGGCCCGGTCCGGTCGTTGTCGATATCCCTAAAGACATGACCAACCCGGCTGAGAAGTTCGAGTACGTCTTCCCGAAAAAAGCCAAGTTGCGCTCTTACAGTCCGGCAGTACGCGGGCACTCGGGGCAAATTCGCAAAGCTGTTGAGATGCTTTTGGCGGCTAAACGTCCGGTTCTCTACGCGGGCGGCGGCGTTATCCTGGGTGGTGGTTCTGAGCCGCTGACCGAGTTGGCCAAAATGCTCAACGTGCCAGTGACTAATACGCTGATGGGGTTGGGTGCTTACCCTGGCACTGACCGTCAGTTCATCGGCATGCTGGGGATGCATGGCAGCTTTACCGCCAACATGACCATGCATAACGCGGATGTCATTTTGGCCGTTGGTGCGCGCTTTGATGATCGTGTCATCAACGGCCCGTCCAAATTCTGTCCGAATGCCAAGATTATTCATGTCGATATCGACCCGGCTTCCATCTCCAAAACCATCAAGGCTGATGTGCCTATTGTTGGGCCTGTAGAGAGCGTGATGACCGAAATGGTCGCAATCCTTAAGGATATGGGTGAAAAACCCAATTCTGAGGCCGTTGCCAGTTGGTGGAAGCAGATCGATGAGTGGCGCGGTGATCGCGGTCTGTTCCCTTATGACAAAGGTGACGGCAGCAAGATCAAGCCTCAAGCTGTGATCGAAATGCTCTGCGAAGTGACCAAAGGCGATGCTTACGTCACTTCCGATGTAGGCCAGCATCAGATGTTTGCGGCCCAATACTACCGTTTCAACAAGCCTAATCGCTGGATCAACTCAGGCGGTCTGGGCACGATGGGCTTTGGTTTCCCGGCTGCAATGGGTGTGAAACTGAACTTCCCTGATGCTGACGTTGCGTGTGTGACGGGGGAGGGCAGTATTCAAATGAACATTCAGGAACTGTCCACTTGTCTGCAATATAACCTGCCGGTAAAAATCATCAGCTTGAACAACGGCGTGCTTGGCATGGTTCGTCAGTGGCAGGACATGAACTACGGCAGTCGTCACTCGCACTCTTATATGGAATCGCTGCCTGACTTCGTCAAGCTGGCTGAGGCATATGGGCACGTGGGTATCAGAATCACTGACCTGAAAGACCTGAAGCCCAAGATGGAAGAAGCCTTCGCCATGAAAGATCGCCTGGTGTTCCTCGATATTCAGGTTGATACCAGTGAGCACGTTTATCCGATGCAGATCAAAGATGGCTCCATGCGCGACATGTGGCTGAGCAAGACGGAGCGTACTTAATCATGCGGCACATTATTTCTTTGCTTCTTGAAAACGAACCCGGTGCTCTGTCTCGCGTTGTCGGGCTGTTCTCTCAGCGTAACTACAACATCGAAAGCCTGACCGTAGCGCCGACTGAAGACCCGACCTTGTCGCGTCTGACGCTGACTACGGTGGGGCATGACGAAGTTATTGAGCAGATCACTAAAAACCTGAACAAGCTGATTGAAGTGGTCAAGCTGGTGGACTTGTCAGAGAGTGCTCACATCGAGCGAGAACTGATGTTGGTCAAGGTCAAGGCGACGGGCGCTCAGCGTGCAGAGATTAAACGCACCACGGATATTTTTCGCGGGCAGATCGTTGACGTAAGCGCCAGTGTTTACACCGTGCAGTTGACAGGTACCAGCGACAAGCTCGACAGTTTCATTCAGTCGATTGGCACTGCATCGATCCTGGAAACCGTGCGCAGCGGCGTCACCGGTATTGCTCGTGGCGACAAAGTACTCAGCATCTAACTCCAATTAAGTAGTACATGGCCGAGTGGCCTGGATATATAAGGGAAAATCATGAAAGTTTATTACGACAAAGACTGCGACCTTTCGATCATCCAGGGCAAAAAAGTAGCCATCATCGGTTACGGCTCCCAGGGTCACGCTCAAGCCTGCAACCTGAAAGATTCCGGCGTGGACGTTACTGTTGGTCTGCGTAAAGGTTCGCCGACTGTCGCCAAAGCTGAAGCTCACGGTCTGAAAGTGTCTGACGTTGCCAGCGCCGTTGCTGCTGCTGACATCGTGATGATCCTGACTCCGGACGAGTTCCAGTCCTCGCTGTACAAGAATGAAATCGAGCCGAACATCAAGCAAGGCGCGACGCTGGCCTTCTCTCACGGCTTCGCGATCCATTACAACCAAGTGGTACCGCGCGCTGACCTGGACGTGATCATGATCGCGCCGAAAGCACCGGGTCACACCGTTCGTTCCGAGTTCGTAAAAGGCGGCGGTATTCCTGATCTGATCGCTATCTACCAAGATGCGTCGGGCAATGCCAAGAACGTTGCCCTGTCTTACGCTTCGGGCGTGGGTGGTGGTCGCACCGGCATTATCGAAACGACTTTCAAGGACGAGACTGAAACTGACTTGTTCGGTGAGCAGGCTGTTCTGTGTGGTGGTACTGTCGAGCTGGTTAAAGCAGGCTTTGAAACTCTGGTTGAAGCAGGTTACGCGCCAGAAATGGCTTACTTCGAATGCTTGCACGAGTTGAAGTTGATCGTTGACCTCATGTACGAAGGCGGTATCGCCAACATGAACTACTCGATCTCCAACAACGCGGAGTACGGTGAGTACGTGACCGGGCCGGAAGTGATCAACGCTGAATCCCGTCAAGCCATGCGTAATGCTCTGAAGCGCATTCAAGATGGCGAATACGCGAAGATGTTCATCTCTGAAGGTGCTACCGGCTACCCATCGATGACCGCCAAGCGTCGTAATAACGCGGCCCACGGTATCGAAGTTATCGGCGAGCAACTGCGCTCGATGATGCCTTGGATCGGCGCGAACAAGATCGTCGACAAAGCAAAAAACTAAGTTTTACGCCTAAAAAGAACGCGGCCTCGGCCGCGTTTTTTCGTTTCAGCGGCCGCTTCTGGTATAAAGCAGGATCGTTTGCGGGTGAGTCTTGGCCGCAAGCCTCTATCGAAACTTTTCATATCGTTGCAAGGTAATGTCCATGAGCGAACGTCCCGAAGAGCCAAAAGCGGCTTCAGACGCCGATAGCCTGCTGCCTGTCGATGAACATGTCGAAGAAGGGCATGACGCTGAGGGCCGTAAGGTCCGGCATCGTGGTATCTATCTGCTGCCAAACCTTTTTACTACGGCGAACTTGTTCGCTGGCTTTTACTCCATCATCAACTCAATGAGCGCACAAAGTGCCATGAGTGCTGGTGATGCTGCGGGTGCAAGCAAGTATTTTGCATTTGCTGCCATCGCTATTTTTGTTGCGATGGTGCTGGACGGCCTTGATGGTCGCGTGGCCCGAATGACTAATACTGAAAGCGCTTTTGGCGCTGAATATGATTCCTTGTCCGATATGGTCGCCTTTGGCGTCGCTCCTGCATTGCTGGCCTTTGGCTGGGCGTTGGGTGATATGGGCAAGGTCGGCTGGATGGTTGCCTTTATCTACGTCGCTGGCGCGGCTTTGCGTCTGGCGCGTTTCAATACCCAGGTTGGCACGGCAGATAAGCGCTATTTTATTGGCTTGGCAAGTCCGGCCGCTGCGGGTGTGGTTGCGGGCATCGTATGGGCATTCAGTGATTATGGTATCCAGGGTTCCAAGATGTCCTTCCTGGTGGCCCTGCTGGTTGCGGCAGCGGGTATGTTGATGGTCAGCAATATCAAGTACAACAGCTTTAAAGAGTTGGACTTGAAGGGGAGAGTTCCGTTTGTAGCCATCCTTGCTGTGGTGCTGGTGTTTGCCGTCGTGTTCAGCGATCCCCCGCGTATTCTGCTGATCGCATTTTTGGCGTATGCCGCATCGGGCCCTATCCAGTATTTGCTGCATCTACGTCGTAACAAAACCCGCGAGTGATGTAATTTCTCCCATACTCCGTAGTCTATTGGTGCATCAGTCCTCCAATACTACGGAGTTGTCATGCTCATCAAACTGCCTAAAGCGTCCGACAGTAAAGAGTCGGACGTAACGCCTGAATCCTTCTATCTATCCCGTCGTGCATTATTGGGCAGTTCGCTTGCAGGCTTGGCTGTGGGCGTGCTTCCGCGGTGGTCCAGTGCCGCCGATGCCGCTCGTTATGCCGATGTCGAGCCGAGTAAGGCGCCGAGCTGGTTCGTCGACAAGCTTGCGCAAACCAAATGGCAAGCCGTTACGGTGAAAAATGAGGCGATTACCCCTTTCAAGGACGCAACGCACTACAACAACTTTTATGAGTTCGGCACCGACAAGGGTGACCCGGCTCAAAATGCGGGGGCGCTAAAAACAGAGCCTTGGACAGTGGTGGTGGATGGAGAGGTGGGCAAGCCTGGTCGGTATGCGCTCGAAGATTTCATGAAACCCTATCAGTTGGAGGAGCGAATTTATCGATTGCGCTGTGTTGAGGCCTGGTCAATGGTGATTCCGTGGATGGGGTTTCCGTTATCGGCCTTGCTCAAACAGGTTGAGCCGACATCCAAAGCAAAGTACATCCGTTTTGAAACATTGCAGGATCCCAAGGTGATGCCAGGACAGCGCTCTGGTTTTGCGTTGATCGATTGGCCGTATGTGGAGGGGTTGCGACTGGACGAAGCCATGAACCCTTTGGCAATACTGGCGGTGGGGATGTATGGGCGAGAGCTGCCCAATCAGAATGGGGCGCCACTGCGTTTAGTCGTGCCATGGAAGTATGGGTTTAAAAGCGTTAAGTCGATTGTGCGAATCAGTCTGGTCGAGGAGCAGCCGAAAACCACATGGCAGAGCATCGCTGCGGATGAGTATGGCTTTTATGCCAATGTAAACCCTCAGGTCGACCACCCGCGCTGGACGCAGGCGCGTGAGCGGCGCTTACCGAGCAGTCTTTTCAGTCCCAACGTACGTGATACACAAATGTTTAACGGTTACGGTGATGAAGTCGCTTCTTTATATAGTGGGTTGGATTTGCGGAAGAACTATTGATGCGACTCTTGGTTTGGCGACTTTGCGTTTTCATGGCTGTGTGCATCTGGCCGCTGTATTGGTTATACGAGGCTTGGAGTTTTGCCTTGGGGCCAGACCCGGGAAAGGTGCTCGTAGATCGACTGGGGCTTGGAACACTGATCCTGTTGCTGGTGACATTAAGCATGACACCCATGCATAAGCTTACTGGCTGGTCAGGGTGGATTGCTGTACGGCGACAACTTGGCTTGTGGTGCTTTACCTACGTTGTACTGCATCTGTGTGCCTACCTGTTTTTTGTTCTTGGGCTGGATTGGTCGCAGCTAGGTGTGGAGTTGCGCAAGCGTCCCTACATCATTGTCGGTAGCTTGGGCTTCCTCTGTCTGCTTGCGCTGGCCGTAACATCCAATCGTTACAGTCAAAAGCGCTTGGGAGCTCGATGGAAAAAGCTGCATCGCTTGGTGTATCTGGTTTTGGGGTTGGGCTTGCTGCATATGCTTTGGATTGTGCGGGCAGACCTTAAGGAGTGGGCGGTCTATGCATGTATAGGGGGTTGTCTTCTAGCCCTACGAATACCTGCGGTGAAGCGCCGTATTCCGCGCCTCCAGAAGAAAAAGCCATTAATAGCGTCTTAATTAACAATTACCGCTTGACCCAGAATTCTAACGGCCTATAATTCGCCCCACTTCCGGCGCAGTCGAAACGGAAAACTCCTTGAGATTCAATGAGTTGTACGGTTTTCGGCGGTGTCAGCTTCAAGTCATCGAAGCAGGAAATGAGGTGTTGACAGCAGCGTGTAACGCTGTAGAATTCGCCTCCCGCTAACGAGAGATCGAAAGCGCAAGTGGTTGATGTTACA